>NZ_JAFBIL020000010.1 GCF_016809835.1 Massilia soli
GGCATTTAATGAAATCGGCCTGATCACGGTCGACCAGCGCACCATTGGCATCAAGGACGCCGAAGCCCTGAAAACCTTGCGCCGGCTGCCGCCATCGCGCTCGCGCGCCAAGCAAAACCTAGCCGCCAAACAAAAGGCGGAACAGGAACAGGCGGCCGGAGGCACCCCGGTACTGACCGTGGCCTAAGCTGGCATGCGCGCCACGCCACGCCGGCGGCGGCCCGGAATCCGGGTTCGCCCGCCGTGCGGTCAAGGCTTGGCGGGCGCCTCGCGCACCACTACCCCATTGTTGTCCTTCACCTTTTCACCGACCCGCAATCCCGGGTCGTTGTCGTACCTGAAGGTCTTGACCTTGCCGTCGGTGTAGCGCAGCACCATCTCGTAACGGTGCGCGCCGCCACCGGCCGGCACCGGATTGAGCGCTTCCACGGTCGCGCAGTTGGTGCAATAGCGAACCTCGCGCGGCGCATTCTGCTGCGGTTTGTCTTGTGCCGGCGCCAGCGCGGGAAGCAGCGCCGCGGCCAGCACGGCAAAAATTCCTGATCGGTTCATATGGATTGCCTCCTGTGGGGTCAAGGTAAGCGCCCGGCTGGCGCGCGTCGGTGCGTCAGCGAACGAAGTGGACGGCGTCGCCCGATGTCACGAAGATGCGGTCGCCTGCTTCCGGTGCAATGGCAAAACCACCAGTAAACGCGCCGAACGATGGCACGATCATGCGCTTCGTACCGACCACGAAGCATGGCAGGCGCAGCGATTCGAAACGCGTGCTTAGCACGAACACCGGGTGGATATGGCCGGCCAGCGCATAGCCGGGCGTGTCGAGGTCGGGATGGTGGCAGAACGAGAACGGCGCCAGCGTGTACGGTTCATCGACCATCTCGATGCCGAGGCTGGCGGCCGGGTCGCCCGCGTGGCGGTCGTGGTTGCCCCGCACCAGCGTCAGCGCCAGGGCCGGGTGCTGCCTGCGCCACTCCAGCATGCGCTCCAGCGTCGCCGAGGCATGCGCGGCGCGCGCGTGCAGGAAGTCGCCAAGGAAGACAATGCGATTGACCTCGTGCGCGGCGATCAGCTCGTCGAGCGCGAGCAGGTTCTGGGTGGTCGTCCCGCGCGGCACAGGGATGCCCTGGGCACGGAACGACGCTGCTTTGCCGAAGTGGATATCGGCGATGATCAGGGTTTTCTGGCTCGGCCAGTACAGCGCCTTTTGCGCCAGCAGGAGCAGCAGCTCGCCAGCCACCAGCAGTTCGCGCGAGCTCACGGTTCGGCCGCCTTTTCCAGTTCGCGCAGGATGCGCCCGATGCGGTCCGACAGCTTCTCGGTGGTCAGCTTCTCGCGGAAGCGCTCCACCATCAGCGCGAAGCCTAACGGCGTGGCGCGCTTGACCTCGCAGTGCGCCACCGCGCGCGCATGCAGCTCGGTGAGCGTGTCGCGCAGGCGCGTCAGTTCCAGCTCCTGCTCCATCACTTCGCGCTGCGCCTGTGTCAGCAGCAGGTTGCCGCTATCGTGTTTGCGGAACACCTCGAAGAACAGCGACGACGACGCCTGGATCTGGCGCGTGCTTTTCGGCTGGCCCGGGTAGCCCTGGAACACCAGGCCAGCGATGCGCGCCACTTCACGAAACCGCTGCTGCGCCAGCTGGGTCGCGTTCAGGCTCTCGAGCACGTCCTCCAGCAGCATCGTGGTGTCGAACAGGCCGACCTCGCGCCCGGTGGGGCCGCTGAACACCGTTTTCCAGTCCACCGCAACGGGCGAGAGCAGCTCGAAGCCATAGTCGTTGATCGCGATCGAGAAGGTGGCCGGCTGCAGCTTGCCGATCCGGTAGGCGAACAGCGAGGCCAGCCCCATGTGCACGGAGCGGCCGGCGAACGGATACATGAACAGGTGGTAGCCTTCGCGGCTCTTCATGCTTTCGACGACCAGCGTGTCGATCGTCGGCAGGGCCGACCAGCGCTGCTGGATTTCCAGCAGCGGTTTGATGGCCTGCATTTCGGGACCGTTGAACACCCCCGCCTCGGCCTGGCGCAACTGTTCCAGCGCGGCGTGCGCCAGCTCGGACGACATCGGCATCTTGGCGCCCATCCAGCGCGTGACGGTGCCGCGGTTCTTGCCGGTGGCGCGCTTGACGAATGCCGTCATCTCATGGACCCGGACGAATTCGAGGACCCGTCCGCCGAACAGGAAATGGTCACCCGCCTTCAGGCGCGAGATGAACGACTCTTCCACGGTGCCGATGCGCCCGCCCGTCATGTACTTCACCTGCATCGATGAATCGGACACGATGGTGCCGATGCCCATGCGGTGGCGCCGCCCCAGCGCCAGATTCGGCACCCGGTACACGCCATGCTCGTCGGGCACCACGCGCTGGTATTCGGGATACGCGACCAGGCTCTGGCCCCCGCGCGCGACAAAGTCCAGCGCCCACTGCCACTCCTCCTCGGTCAGCGCGCGGTACGACCACGCGCCGCGCACCTCGTCGTACAGCGCCTTCGATTCAAAGCCGCCGCCCAGCGCCACCGTCACTAGGTGCTGCACCAGCACGTCGAGCGGCTTGTTCGGCACCAGTCGCGCTTCGATGCGGCGCGCCGCCACCGCCTGCTTCGCGCCAGCCGCTTCGAGGATTTCAAGGCTGTTGGTCGGCACCAGCGTCACGCGCGAGACCCGCCCCGGCGCGTGGCCGCTGCGCCCGGCGCGCTGCAGCAGGCGCGCGATGCCTTTGGCCGAGCCGATCTGCAGTACCCGCTCGACCGGCAGGAAATCCACCCCCAGGTCAAGGCTGGCGGTGCAGATCACGGCCTTCAACTCGCCCTTCTTCAGCCCCAGCTCGACCCACTCGCGCACTTCGCGGTCGAGCGAGCCGTGATGCAGCGCGATGACGCCGGCCCAGTCGGGCCGCGCCTCCAGGATGTTCTGGTACCACAGTTCGGACTGCGAACGGGTATTGGTAAATACCAGGGTCGCATCGAACTTGTCGATTTCCTCGATCACCGGGTTGAGCATCTGGATGCCGAGGTGGCCGCCCCACGGGAAGCGCGACACGTTCTCGGGAATCAGCGAATCGACCAGCAGCTCCTTGCGCATCTCGCCCTCGACCAGCACGCCCTTGCCCTCGCCCAGCAGCACGGCGCGCGCCTCGGGCAGGTTGCCCATCGTCGCCGACAGGCCCCACACGACCAGCTGCGGATTCCAGCCGCGCAGGCGCGCCAGCGCCAGCTGCACCTGCACCCCGCGCTTGGTCCCCATCAGCTCATGCCACTCGTCGATGATGATCATGTCGAGCGAGGCGAACTGGGTGGCGGCCTGCGCGTGGCTCAGCAGCAGCGACAGGCTTTCGGGCGTGGTGATCAGGGTCGCGGGCAGTCCTTTCGACTGGCGCGCGCGCTCGGCCGAACTGGTGTCGCCGGTGCGTGCCCCAATGGTCCAGCCGGGCGCCAGGCCGGCCGCGCTTTCTTCCAGCGCGCGCTGGGTATCGGCCGCCAGTGCCCGCATCGGCGTAATCCACAGCACCCGCAAGCCGCCCTTCTTGCGGCCGGCCGAACGCATGCCGCGCTGAAGCGCCGCGAACCACACCGCGTAAGTTTTGCCGGAACCGGTATTGGCGTGCAGCAGCCCGGACTCTCCGGCCAGCGCCGCCTTCCACACCGCGCGCTGGAACGGGAACACCTTCCAGCCGCGCGCCGCGAACCAGCCGTCGACGGCCAGCGCCGCCTGGCTCTTGCTCATGGCGCGCCGGCCGCCGCCAGCAGGCCCTTGAGCGTGTCGAGCGTGTCCGCATCCTCGACCGGCTTGTCGTCGCGCTTGCGCAGGATGCGCGGGAAGCGCACCGCGATGCCGGCCTTGTGCCGGGTCGACAAAGCGATGCCCTCGAAGCCGATCTCGAACACCATCGTCGGTTTCACCGAGCGCACCGGGCCGAATTTTTCGACGGTGGTCTTGCGGATGGCGTTGTCGACCACCGCGATCTCGGCGTCGGTCAGTCCCGAATAGGCTTTCGCAAACGGCACCAGCTTGCGCTCGCCGCCCGGGTCAAGGTCCCAGACCGCGAACGTGTAGTCGGTGTACAGCGAAGCACGGCGCCCGTGCCCGGCCTGCGCGTAGATCAGCACCGCGTCGATCGAATACGGCTCGACCTTCCATTTCCACCAGGTGCCGACATCTTTGGTGCGGCCCACGCCATACTGCGCCTGCGCCGCCTTGAGCATCATGCCCTCGACGCCGCGGCTGCGCGATTCGGTGCGCAGCGCCGCCAGCTCGTCCCAGCCGGCCGCCCGCACCAGCGGCGAAATTTTCAGCTGCGGCTGGCCGACCTCCCGCACCAGCGTTTCGAGCAGGGTGCGCCGTTCGCGCTGCGGCAGCGTGCGCAGGTCGATGCCGTTTTCCTCGAGCAGGTCGTAGCACACCAGCACCGCCGGCAACTCCCCCAGCAGCTTGGCTGATAAGGTCTTGCGGCCGATGCGCTTTTGCAGGTCCGCGAAGGGCGCCGGTCCATCGCCGGCGCTCCAGATCAGCACTTCGCCATCGACCACGGTCCCTTCCGGCAGGCGCACCGCGGCCAGTTCCGGAAAGCGCTCGGTGATCAGGTCTTCACCGCGCGACCACAGGTAGTTCTGGCCGCCGCGCCGCACCAGCTGCGCGCGGATGCCGTCGTACTTCCACTCTGCCTGCCATTCGGCCAGGTCGCCCAGCGCGGCCGGCTCGCCCTGCAGCTGGTGCGCCAGGAAAAACGGGTATGGCTGGCCGCCGCGCAGCTTGTGCTCGTCATCTGATTGCTCGGCGATGAGTTGCAGGAAGCCTGCCGCCGTCGGCCTGACCGAACCGTCGGTCCAGCCCATCAGGCGCTGGGCAATCAGCTTGCTGTCGACGGCGGCGATGGCCGCCAGGGCGCGCGTGACCAGCAGCTTCGACACGCCGACCCGGAAACCGCCGCCGATCAGCTTGACCAGCAAAAAGCGCTCGCGCCAGTCAAGTTCGTCCCAGAAGCCATACAGCGCTTCGCGGATCGCGGCCGGGTCGGCGCCGCGCAGGGGACCGATCCGCTCCTGCATCCATTCGGCCAGCCCGACATCACTGTGCTTCGATGGCGGCGGCAGGATGTGGGCGATGGTCTCGGCCATGTCGCCGACAGCGTTGTACGATTCGTCGAACAGCCACTCGTCGAGCCCCGCGTATTCGATCGCGTACTGGCGCAGCAGCTTGCTCGGCACCGCCTGGCGCGGCTTGCCGCCGGCGAGGAAGTAGACCGCCCATGCGGCGTTCTCGGGCGCGGCCGTGCTGAAGTAGTTCTGCAAAGCGTCGAGCTTGCGGTTGGTGGCGGTGGTTTCATCCAGCTCGGCGTAGAGGCGCGCGAATTCACGCATTCGCGGCCCCTGCGACGGCGGTGCTGGCGCTTTCCTCGGCGTCGTCGTCGCCGTATTCGGTATCGAAGCCGGCGGCGTCCAGGCCCTGCTGGCACAGCCAGCGCACCATCACGCCGATCGAGCCATGCGTGACGATGACCCGTTCGGCTTCGGTGGCGCGCACGGCGGTCATCAAGCCAGGCCAGTCGGCGTGATCCGACAGGATGAAGCCGCGGTCCACCCCGCGCCGGCGGCGCGCGCCGCGCAGCTGCATCCAGCCACTGGCAAAGGCGTCGCTGTAGTCGCCGAAGCGTTTCATCCACGACGAGCCGGCTGCCGAGGGCGGCGCGATCACGATGGCGCGCTTGAGCGCCTGCTTGTCGACATCGGTCACCATCACCGTGGGCGGCAGGTCGACGCCGCTGGCGCGGTACACCTTGTTCAGCGGTTCGGCCGCACCGTGGCAGACGATCGGCCCGATGCTCGGGTCGAGGCCCGACAAGATGCGCTGCGCCTTGCCGAACGCATAGGCAAACACCACGCTGCAGCGGCCCGCCTCGGCGTTGTTGCGCCACCACTGGTTGATGTCGTCGAAAATATCCTGCTGCGGTTGCCAGCGGTAGATCGGCAGCCCGAACGTCGATTCGGTGATGAAGGTATCGCAGCGCACCGGCTCGAACGGTACGCAGGTGCGGTCCGGCTCGACCTTGTAGTCGCCCGAGGCCACCCACACTTCGCCCTTGTGCTCCATCCGCACCTGCGCCGAACCGAGGACGTGCCCCGCCGGATGCAGCGACACCGTGACGCCGTTATGCACCACGGTGGCGCCGTACTCGATGCCGTCGATGTGGATATCGCCGAGGCGCGACTTGAGGATGTCCACCCCGCTGACGCTCGACAGGTAGTGGCCGTGACCGACCCGCGCATGGTCGCCATGGGCGTGCGTGATCACGGCCCGGTCCACCGGCCGCCACGGGTCGATGTAGAAATCGCCCGGCACGCAGTACAAGCCCTCCTTGCGGACGACGACCATGTCACCCATATGCCTCCCCACCCTACGCCGGCATCACGAAGCCGGCCATGAAGGTGCGCCTCTCGCCATCGGGGAAGGCGATGGTGATCTCGTCGCCGGCGCTCGACTCCACCGTGCCGACATCGTACTTCGGCACCCGCACCTGCGCGCCTGGCTCGAATACCGGGCCGGCAGGTTGTTCCTCGGGCTCCTTGTCGAACTCGTCGTCGCGGATCTCGATGGCGTCCAGCAGGACCGGCGGATTGAGGCAGTTATCGCAGCGGCAGCACTTCTGGAACCCTTCGACCTCGTCGCCGAAATAATCGAGCAGCACCTTCCAGCGGCAAAAACCGCTGACCGCGTAAGCCACCATCTGTTCGAGCGCCTCGCGGTCGCGCTCCTGCTTGAGCGAATACACGTCGGCCAGCTTGTCGAAGGTTTCCTGTGTCGGCCTGGCCGTCGTCGGCGCGTAGTCGAGCGCGCGGTTCTGGCGCAGCAGCTTGCCTTCCTTGAGCAGTTTCAGGCAAACCTTGACCTTGCTGGCAGCGACGTCCTCGTCGACCTCGCAGATGCGCCCGAACGGCACCGGCCCCGATGCGGCCAGCTCCTTTACCGCTTCGTACAGCGCGCGCAGCTCGGCCGCGTGCGGATAGTGCTTGGCCAGGAAGAATTGCTGCACCCGTTTATCGTCCTGCAAGTACAGCAGGATGCACTCGGCGTCCTGGCCGTCGCGGCCCGCGCGGCCCGACTCCTGGTAATAGGCTTCGAGGTTGGCCGGCACCTGCAGGTGGATCACGAAGCGCGTGTCGCTCTTGTCGATGCCCATGCCGAAGGCGTTGGTGGCGACCATGACGCGCCGTTCGCCATCCATGAACATGTCCTGGTGGTCCTTGCGTTCGGCGGCCGGCAGCTTGCCATGGTAGATGGTGACGCTCTCGCCGGCCTCCTCGAGGATGGCATACATCTCTTCGGCCACCTTGACGGTCGCCGCATAGACGATGCCCACGCCCCCGGTTTGCTGCACCAGCGCCAGCGCCTTCTGGTACTTCTCGTCGTGGTTGGTCGCCTGCACTACCCGGTAGTGCAGGTTGGGCCGGTAGATGCCGGTATTGATGACGTTGATCTTCGGCCGCCCCAGCTGCTTGCCGATGTCCTTCACCACGTCGTCGGTGGCGGTGGCGGTGAGCGCCAGCACCGGCGGATGGCCAAGCGCGTCGATCGATGCGGACAGGTCGAGGTAGGCCGGGCGGAAGTCGTGGCCCCATTTGGAAATGCAGTGCGCCTCGTCGATCACCACCAGCGACACCTCGACCGGCTTGAACGTGGCCACGAATTCAGGGGTTGCCAGCCGTTCCGGCGTGCAGAACACGATCCGGTAGCGTCCGCTGCTGATGCCTTCGAGCGCGTCGTTCTCTTCCTCGCGGGTCAGGCTGCTGTTAACCTGGGTCGCGCCGATGCCGAGCTCGATCAGTCGTTCGAGCTGGTCTTTCATGAGGGAGATCAGCGGCGAAACCACTACGGTGGTCCCTGGGAAGATTCGTGCGGGAATCTGATAACACAGCGATTTTCCGCTGCCGGTTGGCATGATCGCCAGCGTGTCGAGGCCGTCGAGCACGCCATCGATGACGCGGCGCTGGCCATCGCGCAGGCGCTCGATCCCGAACACATTTTTCAGGAGCGTCGAAATGGCGTTGCGGCGTACTGCCTTCGCCCCGTTATGCATCAGTTGTCGGTTATATGTCGTCATAAACCCAACTGTAATTCGCACGCGATGCGTTCGCCATAGGACGCAACCTACACCCGGCGTAGGAGCGGCCCTAGACGGGCACCCGGTCAATCATACAGCGTCGTTAGCCAAGCTCCTACAGACCCTCGGACGGTTGACCGATGGTTGCCACACGGTACAAGTCATAAGATAGCGTCATACAAACGACAAAGCAACCGGAGGACAGCATGAACCGATTCTTACCAATGACCTGGGCAGCCCTTCACGTTGCACTGGCAACCGCAGCAACCTTGCTGGTGTGCTCGACCGACCTGCTGCACGGCCCCCACGCTGCCTTGCTGATCCATTAAACGTCCCTAGCCGGACGTGCTGAGCGGCAGCGTCAAGCTGAACACCGAGCCGCACTCCGCGCCCGGGACCACCGACAGCTGGCCGCCATGCGATTCGGCCAGTTGGCGCGAGATATACAAGCCCAGCCCCAGGCCCTTGACGTCGCGGTTGCCGCTGCCGCGCTCGAATGGCTCGAAGATGCGCTGCTGTTCAGTTTCCGCAATCCCCTTGCCCTGGTCGCTGACATCGATCCGCACGGCATCGCCTTCCAGGATGACGCTGACTTCGACCGGCATGCTGCAGCCATAGCGCAGCGCATTGGTCAACAGGTTGACGATCACCTGCTCGACCCTGAACTCGTCCCACTGCCCGTGTACCGGGTCGTGCGGCACCAGGGTCAGCGAACTGCCCGACCCGGCCACCTGCAGCGACAGGTCGCTGACGATCCGTTCAATCAAACCCATCAATTCAACCGGCGCCGGCCGGATCGACAAGGTGCCGCTGCGCATCCGCGACACGTCGAGCATGTCATCAATCAGGCGGATCATCGCCTGGATCTGGCGCTCGTCGCGCGCGATCATCTTGTGCATCTGCTCGGGGCCGAAGGCGGCAAGATTGCCGCGCTTGAGCTGCAGCGTGCGCATCTGGGTTTCCAGGAACAGCGTATTGAGCGGCGTGCGCAGTTCATGCGCGACCAGCGACATGAAATCGTCGCGCATCCGCAGCGAACGCTCAAGCTCCATCTGGGTGGCCGACAACTCGGCCAGCAAGATTTCCTGCTCCTTGCGGCTTTGTTCCAGCGCCGCCACCTGGCGCCGTGTTTCGTTGCGCTGCTGATATAGCGCGACGAACACGTTGACCTTGCTGCGCACCGCCTCCGGGTCGAGCGGCTTGTACATGAAGTCGACCGCGCCGGACTCGTAGCCCTTGAAGGCGTAGTTCAGCTCGCGCCCGGCGGCACTGACAAACACAATCGGAATATTCCGCGTGCGGTCTGTTCCGCGCATCAACTCGGCCAGTTCGAAACCATTCATGCCCGGCATCTGGACGTCGAGAATCGCCAGCGCGAATTCGTGTTCAAGCAGCAAGTCCAACGCCTCGTCGCCGGATCGCGCGTGCAGCACGATCCGGTGCTCGTCGCGCAACAACGCGTCGAGGGCTTGCAGGTTTTCCGCCAGATCGTCGACGATCAGGACTTTGGTGGGGTCGTTTACCCTCATTTTCTCTCCAACTGCAACAGCAGGTCGCCGATTTCCGACAAGTTCAGTATCAGGTCCGGGGCCTGCTTTTTAATCGCCTGCTCCGGCATGGTCGCCACTTGCGCCTCGGCTGGATCTTGCACGACGGTCAAGCCGCCGCACGCTTTAATGATGCGCATGCCATCTGCGCCATCCTGGTTCGCGCCGGTCAGCAACACTGCGGCCAGGTGCGGACCGTAGGCTTCCGCCGCCGACACCATCAGTACATCGATCGCCGGCCGGGCGAAATGGACGGGAGGCTCGTTGCTCAGCGAAAAACGGTGATCGTTCTCAATCGATAAATGGTAACCAGAACCGGCGAAGTAGACGGTTCCCGCTGCAATGTCCTCCTTGTCGGCCGCTTCGCGTGCCGGCACCGAGATGCGCGACGAAAACAGCTCGGCCAGCCGACTGTCGCGGTGCTCCGGAACGTGCAGCATCACAATGACCGGCAAACTATAGCCAGATGGCAGCAATGGCAGGAGTTTCAAGAGCGCATCGACGCCGCCCGCCGAACCGGCGATCACCAGCGCGCGGATATCGCGGCCGGCCAGCGCGTCGGTCAGCTGGGCCGCCTTCATTGGCCCAGCTTCCGATACAGGCGCTCGCGCTTGACCAAGGGCTCGAAGCGTCCGGCATAGGAGGAAAACTCCAGGCTTTCCTTGCTGCCGAGCGCCAGGAAGCCGCGGTGGCACAGCGATTCATGGAACAGGCCGAGCACGCGGTCCTGGAGTTTCTTGTTGAAATAGATCATCACGTTGCGGCACGAGATCAGCTGGGTTTCGGAGAACACGCTGTCGGTGGCCAGGCTATGGTCGGCGAACGTCACGTTCTCGACCAGCGAGCGGTCGAACAGGGCGCCGTCGTAAGCGGCCGTGTAATAGTCGGAGAACGCCGCCTTGCCGCCGGCGCGCTGGTAGTTTTCGGTAAACTTGCGCATGTCGCGCAGCGCAAACACGCCGCGCCGCGCCGCCTCCAGCGACTGCGGATTGATATCGGTGGCGTAGATGATGGTGCGTTCCAGCAACCCCTCTTCCTTGAGCAGGATCGCCATCGAGTACACCTCTTCGCCGGTGCTGCAGCCGGCGACCCACACCTTCAGCGACGGATAGGTCTGCAGGAACGGCACCACCTGCTCGCGCAGCGCGGCGTAGAAGGACGGGTCGCGGAACATCTCGCTGACCGGAATCGTCAGGTACTGCAGCAGCTGCGAGAACGCCGACGGGTCGTGCATCACGCGTTCCTGCAGGCCGGAGACGGTGTCGCAGCCCATCTCGTGCAGCGCGTGCAGCACGCGGCGCTTCTGCGACGCCCCGGTGTAGTCGCGGAAATCGTAGTTATATTTGAGGTACACCGCTTCCATCAGCAGCCGCACCTCGATGTCGATGTCCTTCGAGGGCATCAGGTGCGCTCCAGGCTCGGCATCCAGACCCGCAGCAGCGAATACAGGCGCGTCAGGTCGATCGGCTTGGCCAGGTAATCGTTGGCGCCGGCGGCGATGCACTGCTCCTGGTCGTCCTTCATCGCCTTGGCGGTGACGGCGATGATCGGCAGGCGGTCGAAGCGGCCGTCGGCGCGGATGCGGCGGGTCGCTTCGAGCCCGTCCATCCCCGGCATCATGATGTCCATCAGGACCAGGTCGATACCCGGCACTTCATCGAGCTTGGACAAGGCCTCGAACCCATTGCGGCCGATTTCGACAATCGCGCCGCGCTGCTCCAGCGCGCTGGTGAGCGCGAACACGTTGCGCACATCGTCGTCCACCAGCAGGATGGTGCGGCCCTCGAACACGCGGTCGCGGCTGCGCACCGTGCGCAGCATGCTCTGGCGCTCGCTCGACAGCTGCGACTCGACGCGGTGCAGGAACAAGGTCACTTCATCGAGCAGGCGTTCGGGCGAGCGGGCGCCCTTGATGATGATCGAGCGCGAATACTTCATCAGGTCCGCTTCTTCGGCGCGCGTCAGGTTGCGGCCGGTGTAGACAATCACCGGCGGGAACGAGCAGATGTCTTCCTTCGACATCTGTTCGAGCAGCTCGTTGCCCTGCATGTCGGGCAGCTTCAGGTCGATGATCATGCAGTCGAAAATCTCCTCGCGCAGCAGCGCCATCGCCTCCTGGCCCGAGCCGACCGCATCGATGCGCACGTCATCGTCGGCGATCAGCGAGACCACGCTGTCGCGCTGGCGCTCGTCGTCCTCGACCAGCAGCACGCGCTTGATCTTCTGGGTGAATTTTTCTTCCAGCTTGTGGAACACCTGCTCGAGCTGCTCGCGCGTGGTCGGCTTGAGCGCGTAGCCGATCGCGCCAAGGTGCAGCGCCTCGCCGCCGTTGTCCTGGCTTGATACCACGTGGACCGGAATGTGGCGCGTTTCCGGGAGCTCCTTCAAGGTCTGCAGGACCGACAGGCCGGAACGGTCCGGCAGGCGCATGTCGAGCAGGATCGCATGGGGCGCTTGCTGGGTCGCCAGGCGCAGGCCCTGGTCCGCGGTCAGCGCCACCAGGCAGCGGTAATCCATGTCGCGCGCCAGCTGGTACAAAATGCGCGCGAACTCGGGATCGTCCTCGATCACCAGCACGGTGCGTCCGCCCGGCGCCTGCGGCTGGTCGCGGTCGTCGGAGAAGGTCGGCTCGGCGACCGGCGCTTCCGCCTGGGCCGCCGCCGGTGCCACCGGCGCCATGCTGGCGGCGCTCTGCTGCGCCAGCGGCGCAGGCTCCGGCGCCACCATCAGGTGCCGCGGCAGGCACAGGGTGAACGTGCTGCCCACGCCCGGCTTGCTGTCCACGGTCAGGGTGCCGCCCAACAAGCCGGTCAGGTCGCGCGAGATCGACAACCCGAGGCCGGTGCCGCCGAAGCGGCGGCTGGTGGTGCCGTCGGCCTGGTGGAACGCGTCGAAAATACGGTCATGCTGGTCTTGCGCGATGCCGATCCCCGAATCGGCGACGATGAAGCGCACCGTGCCGTCGGCACCGCCCGTCACCTTCAGCGACACTTCGCCGCTGTCGGTAAACTTCACCGCGTTCGACAGCAGATTTTTCAGGATCTGCGCGAGGCGCTGGCGGTCGGTATGCAGGGAGCCAGGCACCGACTGGTCGATATCGACGCGGAACGCCAGCTTCTTCTGCAGCGCCAGCGGTTCGAATACCATCGCCAGCGCCTCCACCGTGCGCCGCAGCGGCACCTCTTCGGGCACCAGGTCAAGCTTGCCCGCTTCGACTTTCGAAATATCGAGGATGTCGTTAATCAGCTGAAGCAGGTCGTTACCGGCGGAATAGATCGTTTTGGCGAAGCGTACCTGTTCATCGTTCAGGTTGCCCTGGGTGTTATCGGACAGCAGCTTGGCCAGGATCAGCGAGCTATTGAGCGGCGTGCGCAGCTCGTGCGACATATTGGCCAGGAACTCGGACTTGTAGCGGCTGGCGCGTTCCAGCTCCAGCGCGCGTGCGCGCAGCTCTTCCTGCGCCAGCGTCAGCGCCGAATTTTTCTGGTCGAGGTTGAGCGCCTGCTCGGCCAGCTGGTCGTTGGTCTGTTCGAGTTCGGCCTGCTGGTTTTCCAGGTTGGTCTGCGACTCTTCCAGCACGCGCGACTGCTCTTCCAGCTCCTCGTTGGCGGTGCGCAGTTCTTCCTGCTGGACCTGGAGCTCTTCATTGAGCTGCTGGGTCTCGGCCAGCGCATCCTGCAGGCGCTGGCGGTACAGCGCGGCCGCCACTGCCGCGCCGACACCCTCGCCAGCGAGTTCCAGGAACTCACTGTCGCGGCGGCGCGCCTTGTGCAGGAAGCCGATTTCGATGACGCCGTTGACCACGCCCTCGTTGGCAAACGGCGCCACTATCAGGTAGCGCGGCGCGCCTGAGCCGAGGCCCGAAGCAATCTTGACGTAGTCGCCCGGAACATTGTCGAGGGTGAGCATGCGGTTTTCGCTGGCGGCCTGGCCAACCAGTGTTTCGTGCTTGCCGAAGACCTGCGCGCGCTGCTCGCTTTCGCGGTCGAAGCCATAGGTAGCCACGCGGCGCAGGGCGCCGCCTTCATCGCGCACATACATCGCCGCCACCGCGCCATCGAGGTAGCGCGTGATATAGGCCAGCACCGCGCGCGCCAGCTGGCCGAGCGATTCCTGCCCGGCCGCCTGCACCGCCAGTTCGGTCTGGCCGGTGCGCAACCAGGCCTGGCGCTGCATCGATTCGTTGTGTTCGGTCTGTTGTTCGAGCGCCTTGCTGTAGGTCGTCGACAGGCGCATCAGCGCGCGGCGGCCATATACCGCCAGCCCCGCTGCGACCAGTGCGCTGAACACCAGGTAGCAGATGACCGACCAGGTGATCACGCTGCGCGCGCTGTCGTTGCGCTGCTGGCGCAGGGTCTCTTCGGCTTCGATGAAGTTGGCAAATTCGCGCCGCACGTCGTCGGTCAGCATCTTGCCGCGGCCGCTGCGTACCGGCGCGACGACATCGCCATTCGCGCGCCGCAAGTCGATCATTTCGTTGGCGAACGCCTCCCACTGCTTTTGCGCGGTGGTGATGCGGCGCAGGCGGTCGACCTGCATGCCGTTGTCGGCGACCAGTTCCGACAGGGCGGCGATTTCGGCGGCGATCTTCGGCCTGGCGGTGAGGTAAGGCGCCAGGAAGGTCTCGTCGCCCGAGATCAGGAAACCGCGCATGCCGGTCTCCATGTCGACCGACAGCTTGCTGGTTTCGTTGGCATTGCCGATGACGCGCTCGGAATGCTCCACCAGGCCCATCACGGTAACAAGGTACACGATAATGCCGACAAAAACGGCCGCGCTGAGAGCGCCGACTGCCAATGGAAGAGCAATGTTACGTGAAAGAATTCGCCGGAATTGCGTCGAGTCGATGGTGCCTGGCATGGGAAACCCAATGATGAGAATGCGGGAAGTGTATCTTATTGTCAACGAAACCGGCGCACAGCTCAGCCGCCAGTAAAAAATACCTTAAGGCAATAACTTCGCCAGGTAGGGCGCGGTCCGGCTACTCTTGTGGCTTGCCACCTCGCGCGGCGGGCCGGCGGCCACCACCTTGCCGCCCGCGTCCCCGGCGCCCGGGCCGATGTCGATGACCCAGTCGCTGGCGGCGGCCACGCGCATGTTGTGTTCTACCAGGATCACCGTATTGCCTGCTTCGACCAGCGCGTCGAGCTGGGTGATCAGGCGCTCGACGTCGGCCGGGTGCAGGCCCGTGGTCGGCTCGTCCAGGATATACAAGGTGTTGCCGCGCCCGGCGCGCTGCAGTTCGGTGGCCAGCTTGATGCGCTGGGCCTCGCCGCCGGACAGTTCGGTGGCCGGCTGGCCGAGCCGCAGGTAGCCCAGGCCAACTTCGCGCAGCACCTCGAGCGAGCGCTTGACCGCCGCATCGCCGGCGAAGAATTCGGCGGCGGCGTCGACGGTCAGCGCCAGCACCTCGGCGATGTTCTTGCCGTTGTAGGCGATCTCCAGGGTCTTGGCGTTGTAGCGCGCCCCCGAACAGGTCGGGCATGGCGCATACACGCTCGGCAAAAACAGCAGCTCGACCATCACGAAGCCCTCGCCGGCGCAGTGGTCGCAGCGGCCCTTGGCGACGTTGAACGAAAAGCGCCCGGCATCATAGCGGCGCGCGCGGGCTTGCCTGGTTGCGGCGAACAGCTTGCGCACATGGTCGAACAGGCCGGTGTAGGTGGCCAGGTTGGAGCGCGGCGTGCGCCCGATCGGCTTCTGGTCGACACGCACCATGCGCTTGATGCCGGCCATGCCATGCACGATGCGGCCTTCCAGCGGCATCTCGGCCGCCGCTTCCAGCTCGCTACCCTCCTCCACCTCGGCCGGAACATCGTGCCCGAGTTCGGCCGCGGCCAGTTCGACCAGCACCTGGCTGACCAAGCTCGATTTGCCCGAGCCCGACACGCCGGTCACGCTGGTCATCACGCCAAGCGGGAATTCGGCGCTGAGCCGGTCCAGGTTGTTGCGGGTGACGCCTTCGAGCTTCAGCCAGCCCTGCGGGGTGCGCGGGGTGCGGACCGCTGGCGCCTGGGTGGGGAACAGGTAGCGGCGGGTCTGCGAATCCTCGACCGCCTGCAAGCCCGGGGGCGGTCCGCTGTACAGCACCTGGCCGCCCTGCTCGCCTGCGAACGGGCCGACGTCGACGATCCAGTCGGCGTGGCGGATCACGTCCAGCGCATGCTCGACCACGAACAGCGAATTGCCCGATGCCTTCAACTGGCCCAGCGCGCTCAGCAAAGCCTCGGTGTCGGCCGGATGCAGCCCGGCCGACGGCTCATCGAGTACGTACACGACGCCAAACAGGTTCGAGCGCACCTGGGTCGCAAGGCGCAGGCGCTGCAGCTCGCCCGGCGACAGGGTCGGCGTACCGCGCTCCAGCGCGAGGTAGCCAAGCCCCAGGTCGAGCAGGACATCGAGCCGGGCCGACAGGTCGGCGGCGATGCGCTGCATGACGATCAGCTTTTCAGGATGCTCGGCGGCGGTCTTCGCATTCTTCTTCGCGCTGCCATCGGCGTGCGGCCGCAGCAGGGCCGCCAGCCGTTCCAGCGGCAAGCGCGAGATGTCGGCGATGTCATGGCCCTCGAAGGTGACCGACAGCGACTCGGGCCGCAGCCGCTTGCCCTCGCACAGCGGACAAGCGCTGCTGACCATGTAGCGCGCCGCGCGCTTCTTCATCGACGCGCTCTCGGTGTTGGCGAAGGTCTGCAGCACGTAGCGGCGCGCGCCGGTAAAGGTGCCCTGGTAGCTCGGGGTCTCCTTGCGCTTGAGCGCGCGCCGGGTTTCCTCGGGCGTGAAGCCGGCGTAGACCGGAACGGTGGGCTGCTCGTCGGTAAACAGGATCCAGTTGCGCACCTTTTTCGGCAGCTCGCGCCAGGGCGTATCGACGTCGTAGCCCAGCGTGACCAGGATGTCGCGCAGGTTCTGGCCGTGCCAGGCGGTCGGCCACGCGGCCACTGCCCGTTCGCGGATGGTCAGCGTATCGTCGGGCACCATCGACTGCTCGGTCACCTCATATACCCGCCCAAGGCCATGGCACTGCGGACAGGCGCCCTCCGGCGTATTGGGCGAAAACGACTCGGCGTACAACAGCTCCTGCCCGCGCGGATAGTCGCCGGCGCGAGAATAGAGCATGCGCAAGGAATTGGACAAGGTGCTGACGCTGCCGACCGACGAGCGCGCGGTGGGCGAGCCGCGCTGCTGCTGCAGCGCCACCGCCGGCGGCAAGCCGTCGATGTGGTCCACCTCGGGCACCGGCATCTGGTGGAACAGGCGGCGCGCATACGGCGACACCGACTCCAGGTAGCGCCGCTGCGCCTCCGCGTACAGGGTGCCGAAGGCGAGCGATGACTTGCCCGAGCCCGACACGCCGGTAAACACCACCAGCGCATCGCGCGGAATCTCGAGGCTGACGTTCTTCAGATTGTGTTCGCGCGCCCCGCGCACCCGCACGAAGCCGGCGCGCGGCTGATTATTCCTGTCCATTGATCTTGATCCGCCAAAAATTGACCTGCCCCTATTAGACCCAGAGCCGGGCTGGGCCACTGTACGGTGTCACACGCTGGGTGCAACAGGCGGGACTGCCCGCTGCCGCTGCGCACGGACCGCCGACGTAAAAAAAAAGCCGCCGGGCTTGCGCCGGGCGGCTTTTCAGGATTTGGCGCGCACCAGGCGCGCCGCAGTCCTTAATTACTTGGTGACGGTACGGGTACCGACAACTTCAACGGTCACGCGACGGTTCTTTGCGCGGCCTTCCGAGGTGCTGTTGTCAGCAACTGGCTGGGTCTCGCCCTTGCCTTCGGTGTACACACGGCTCTGCTCAACACCTTTCGACACGATGTAAGCCTTGACAGCTTCAGCGCGGCGCAGCGACAGCTTCTGGTTGTAAGCATCGGTGCCGATCGAATCGGTGTGACCAACGGTAACCATGACTTCGGTGTTCATGCCTTGCAGCTTGTTCAGCAGGTCGTCCAGAGCAGCCTTGCCTTCTGGCTTGACGATTGCTTTGTCGAAGTCGAACAGCGCTTCAGCAGCGAACGATACTTTTTCCGAGGTAGGAACTGGTGCTGCCTCAACAACTGGTGCTGGTGCTGGCGCAGCTTCTACAGGTGCTGGTGCAGCTGGAGCGACGTAGACAGGTGCCGGTGCTGGGTTGCCGAGCTTGTATACCAGGGCCAGCGAGTACAGGTCAGCTTTGCCGTTGGTCGACAGGAAGTCGCGGGTGCGGACGCGCTCTGCTTCCAGACGCAGCGACAGCTTCTGGCTCAGGCTCATCTCAGCGCCAACGCCGAAGTGCGGCTTCCACTTGCCTTCGTTGTGTTCTGCAGGTGCTGCTTCATTGACGCGCGAACCCGAGAAATCGGTGTCAGCCTTGACGTATGCCATACCGGCACGTGCGAACAGCATGAAGCGCTGCGATACTGGCAGTTTGCCGATCAGGTCAGCGTTCACGCCGCGGATGCGCAGGTTGCCGGTCAGGTTGCCGCCTTGAACGGTGCGGGTGGTGTACGAGAAATCGCCCAGGTCGAAGTAACCGCCTTCAACTGCCAGGTAACGGTTGATGTGCTTACCAGCGAACAGCTTGAAACCGACATCGCGCTCGTCGCTCGACCATGCATTGACGGTCTGGGATGGGGTGGTCAGCATGCGGGCAGCTGCCTTGTCGTCGATGTCAACGCGCGAACGGCCGATTGCTGCACCGATGTAGGCGGCGCTGTTGTTCCACGCTTCCAGGTTGCTTTCGGTGGTGATCATCGCGTCTGGCGCGGCTGGCGCCATCGAGCCGTCCTGCATCGTCGTGGTCTGAACCGAGGTGTTACCCGTGCCCATGTCCGTCGTCGTCGTCGTCGTGGTGCTCTGTGCCATGACTACCTGGCTTGCCAGGATTGCAGCGGCGATCGCGGTCAGTTTGAACATGTTTTTAGCTGATTTCATATTTTTCTTTCGTGTTAGGGGATAGTGATATCCACGGTTGCTTAATTTGGTGCAGGCTCGCGCAGTTGCGCTGCTGTGACTGAACTATTACCCATCACCAACTGCCGCTCCGTACGGTAGCGAACATTAGAGTTGAAGGTATAACAAAAGTCGCAAAAATACAACGGTTTCACCTGCGCCGACGTAAACATTCGATGCAAGGCAACGCGCTTTGTTGCTGTTTTGCCCATCCGCTTTCCAGCCTTGCCTGCCGTGTCCGCTGTGCCCCTTGCCAACTTGGCGCTCTGATAATACCCATCCGTGTATCCTGCGCGGATTAAATCGAATCAAGTGGAGAAATCAACGTGTGGTGGCATGAAATTTGGGTAACGATTCAGCAGGAATTTTCCGATCTCGGCGATGTGTCGGATATCACCCGGGTCGTGTTGCGGCTGCTCGTTGCAGTCGCTCTGGGCGCGCTGCTGGGCTACGAGCGTGAGTCGATCGGCGCCTCCGCCGGCCTGCGCACGCACATGCTGGTGTCGCTCGGTTCGGCGCTGTTTGTGCTGATTCCGCTGCAGGCTGGCATGGTCATCGCCGACGTGTCGCGCGTGCTGCAGGGGGTCACCGCAGGGGTGGGCTTCCTCGGCGCCGGGGCCATCCTGAAGTCCCAGAAGGAAGGCGAAATCCACGGCCTGACCACGGCGGCGAGCGTGTGGCTGACCGCCGCGGTCGGCATCGCGGCCGGCATGGGCCGCGAGGCGACGGCAGTGCTGAGCGCGATGCTGGCGCTGATCATTCTGTCGCTGCTGCGCCGCAGTGAGCGCAAGCGCAGGGATTAAACCCTCGCGCACGACCGTTCTATTGTTCCACCAAAAAGACGAACTTCGACTGGGTGCGGTATTCCTGACCCGGCCGCAGTAGCGTACTCGGGAACGTTGGCTGGTTGGGCGCATCGGGGAAATGCTGGGGTTCCAGGCAAAAGCCGCCGCGATGGCGGTAATTCCAGCCTTTTCCTGTCAGGCTGCCATCGAGGAAGTTACCGCTGTAAAACTGGACACCGGGTTCCTCGGTGTGCATTTCCAGTACCCGCCCCGACACCGGCTCGACGACGCGCGCGGCCAGCTGGCAGCCGCTGCCGGTCTTGTTGAGCACAAAGTTATGGTCGTAGCCGCCGCCGTAGGCCAGTTGCTGGTCCTGCGCCAGAATGCGCGAACCGATGGCGTGCGGCGCGCGGAAGTCGAACGGCGTGCCTTCCACGGGCTGCAGGCGCCCGGTCGGAATCAGCGTGCTGTCCACCGGTGTGAACGCATCGGCGTCGATCATCAGGCGATGCCCGAGAATGTCGCCTTTCCCCGCCAGGTTGAAATAAGCGTGCTGGGTCAGGTTGACCGGCGTGACCTTGTCGGTCACGGCATGGAAGCGCACCCATAATTCGTTGGCCGGGGTCAGTTCGTAGACCACGGTGACGTCGAGGTTTCCGGGATAGCCCTGCTCGCCATCGGCACTGCGGTAGCTCAGCGTGAGGCCGACGCTGTCGCCGCGCTCGAACGGCTCCACCTGCCAGAACACGCGGTGGAAGCCGCCCGGCCCGCCGTGCAGGTGATGTTCGCCATTGTTGACCGGCAGCTGGACCAGCTGGCCGTTGAGCACCAGCCGTCCTTTCGCGATGCGGTTGCCGTGGCGACCGATCAGCGCGCCGAAATAAGGCGAATCTTCCAGATAGGGCAAGACATGGTCGAAGCCCAGGTTGATATCGGAAAATTTGCCGTGGCGGTCAGGCGTGTGGATTTCCGTGATGACGCCGCCGAAGTCGCTGATCTTGACGATCAGGCCGTTCGGGTTGACCAAGGTGTATAAGGAGGCGCGCCTGCCATCTGGCAGGGTGCCGAAGTCGCTCCGCGTAATGTTCGCTTGCACCAAATTCCTCGCATGAAGTAGCTCGGCGAATGGTACACCAGCATGCGCTTTTTCACGCCCACGGCACGTGCGCCACTCAGAAATTGTGGGCCAGCGTCAGGCGTACGCTGCGCGGTTCAACCGGATGGAAATGGATGTCTTCCACACCCGCCGCTTCCCCCCGCAAGCGCGACTCATACAGGTAGTCGACGTCGCTGGCCTTGCGGTCCAGCAGGTTGAACACGTCGAGCGAGAGCCGCGTCTTGCTCGACAGCGCGTAGCCGATTCGCCCGTACAGCAGCGCCGTCGAGCGCGACGTCATCGAGCCGTCCTCGATCAATGGCCGCGGGCCGAAGTACCTGGCCTGCACGCCGCCCGACCAGCGCCCAAGTCCGGTGACGGTCGCCCCGAACGAGGCCACCTTGCCCAGCGATCCGGGAATCCGATCCCCTGCCGGGTCCGGTTCGGCGAAGCGCGCGCGCGACACCGCCAGGTCGACATCGAACAGCAGCCATGGCGTGGCGATCAGATGGTTGTTCCATTCGATGCCGCGGCGGCGGCTGGCGCGGCTCGCCTCGGTATCGCCGGCGTCGCCGATGAACAGCAGTTCGGAATCGATATCCAGCCGCCATAGCGCGAGCGAGCTTTGCAGGCCGGGCACGATCTCGGTGCGCGCGCCCAGCTCCATGCCGCGCGTGGCCACCAGCGGGGTTACCGGGCTGGCCGCGCCGCCGTCGACCAGGCGCGTCTGCGTGGTGCCGCGCGCGTCGTTGCTGTGGAAGCCCTTGCCGTAATTGATGAACAGCTCGGATTTGCGCCACGGCCCGAACACCAGCGACAGCTTGGGCGAGGCGATGGCGTCGGATGCCTTGCCGGAATTGCCTTCGATGTTGCTGTCGACACGGAAGCGGTAGGCATCGTAGCGCACCCCGGCGATGCTGCGAAACGCCGGCAGCCACGCAATGGTGTTTTCGAGGTACACGCCCGCGCTTGACTCGGTCAGGCGGTCTTCGCGTACCGTCTCGTCCGTTTCGCGCCGCACGCTGCGGTACAGGCCCACCGGAGCGAGCCGGTCAACGCGCGCCTGCACGCCGACCTTGTTGCGCATCGCTAATCCGTTGACGGTGCCGGTCCAGCTATGCGCCGCGTTCAGGCCGCCCATGCGGCGCCGCTCGCTTTGGCGGAACTGGTCGCCCGTGTCCGGATTGTCAAGGAAGTAGGTGAAGTTGCTGTACAAGTCCAGCGCCGAGGCCACGGCGTAGGCATCCACTTCGGTCAGCCTGTCCTGGCCGCGCTTTTTCATCGCCCAGGACAGGCTGTAGCGCGAGCTGACACCGCCATCGCTGGCGTCGATGCTGCCAAACCGGTCGAGCGTGCCGCCCTCGACGGCGCGCAGCGGAACCTGGTCGGTGGCGTTCCAGGTATTCCGGTACGCCATGGCGGTGACGGAATAGCCGTCGTTGCCGGCGCCCTGCACATAGCGCACGGTGGCGCTGTATTTGCGCAGGTCTTCCGGGGTTTCCCAAGGGCCGTTGTTGCGATGGACCTCGAGCCCGGCCACCAGATTGCCGCCGGCGGTCGCGACAGAGTCGGTCACGACCATGCGGCGATACCCGTTTTCGCCCACCGACAGCGTGGCGGTGCCATTGGGCAGGCTGTCGGCCAGGCGCATGCGCGCCGAACCGGCCGACGAGAAATCGCCCTCGCTGGCGAAGTAAGGTCCCTTCTTGTAGTCGATGCGCTGCACCAGCTCGGGGATCAGGAAGCCCAGATCCGTATAGCCCTGACCGTGGGCGTGCGAGCGCATGTTCACCGGCATGCCGTCCACATGGGTGGCGAAGTCGGTGCCGTGATCGAGATTGAAGCCGCGCAGGAAGTATTGATTGGCCTTGCCGTCGCCGCTGTGCTGGGTGACGATCATTCCAGGGACAAATTCCAGCAGTTCGCCCGTGCGCAGCGCTGGCCGGTTGCGGATCAGCTCGGCATTCACCGTGCCCTCGCTGGCGGCGTCCGAACTGCCGATCGCGTTGTTATAGTGGCCCGCCACGGTCACCACGGTGACCGCCGCCGCTACCGGCTCCTCTGCTGCGACTCCGCCCGCACACACGAGGGCTGCGAGATATGGCCATTTTCTTGTCATGTTCATTTTTCCGTTTTATCCGCGTCGATGACGATTGCTGTTCTTCCCCAGGCATATACGGCGGCGCAAACGAATTGGATTGCCCGCGCACAGCATGACCAAAAGATATTGCAAAGAGTATAAGATTGTTAACTTGCGTGCCGCACTACAGGTAACTGGATAAACAAATATGCCCGACGTTTCATACGGGAATGAAACGGATGAAACAAGTTGTTACAACTGTAGTCTTTGCTTACATGTGTTCGGTATTTCACATTCAAACGACCTCAACCACCGTATAAGTGTCGTAGAAACACTGACAATGATTCCCGCAACGGCGGGCTAATACATCTGAGGAGAAGTCGATCATGCAAGCAAAGCAGCGAAAGAATATGTGGATTGCCGCCATCATCACCGGCACGGCGTTAGCGGGCGCCATCGCCCCGGCCAGCGCATCGAGCCACCGCGAAGCGCCGTTCCTGACAAATGCCCCGAAGGTCGATGGCACCGACTTTTACATGTTCCGCAGCTACGCCGCTGGCCGCCAGGACTATGTGACGATGATCGCCAACTTCATTCCATTCCAGGATCCGCAGGGCGGCCCGAACTTCTACCAGTTCGACCAGAACGCCATGTACGAAATCCACATCGATAACAACGGCGACGCCAAGGAAGACATCACCTTCCAGCTGCGCTTCAAGAACACCTCCAAGCGCACCGCCCTCAACATCGGCGGCAAGCAAGTGCTGATTCCGTTGATCAACTCCTCGACCATCAGCGGCGTCAATCCAGCCTCGCTGAATGTGCGCGAAACCTACACCATCGACATGGTCAAGGGCGACCGCCGCGGCGGCACCCGCACGCGCCTGGCGGCAGCGAGCGGCGGCGCGACGGAATTCGACAAGCCAGTCGACAATATCGGCGACAAGGTCTTCGGCGGCACCACCGGCTACGAAACCTACGCCAACCTGCACATGTACGACATCGCCATTCCTGGCTGCGGAACGGGACGGGTGTTCGTCGGCCAGCGCAAGGAGCCGTTCTACATCGCGGTCGGCAAGATCTTCGACTTGTTTAACCTGAACCCGCTCGGCGCCGAAACCAACGGCAACAAGAACGATCTGGAAAACAAGAACGTCAGCTCGATCGCGATGGAAATTCCGATCTCCTGCCTGACCGTCGCCGGCGAGCCAGTCATCGGCGCCTACGCCACCGCCAGCATGCGCCAGGGCCGCCTGCTGAACCCGGCGCCAGCGTCGGGCATCAACACCGCCGTCAAGGAAGGCGGCGCCTGGAGCCAGGTGTCGCGCATCGGCATGCCTCTGGTGAACGAAGTGATCATCGGCATGGACGACAAGGACCGCTTCAACACCTCCAAGCCGAAGGATGACGCGCAATTCATCAACTACGTCACCAATCCGGTGCTGCCAGCCGTGGTCGAGACCCTGTTCCCGATCGCCAAGGCGCCAACCAACTTCCCGCGTAACGACCTGGTCACCGTGTTCCTGAAGGGCATCAACGGCGTCAACCAGCCTAAGAATGTCGTCGCTTCGGAAATGATGCGCCTCAATACCAGCATCGCCGCGACGCCGCTGGCATCGCAAAACGTGCTGGGCGTGGCAGGCGGCGACAATGCCGGCTTCCCGAACGGCCGCCGTCCCGCCGATGACATCGTCGACGTGTCGATGCGCGTGGCGATGGGCGCACTGTGCGTGCTGACCGGCACTGCCGATACGCTGCAGGTAGGCTGCAAGCCTTCCGATGCGCCAGCGGGCGCTGCGCCATTGACCGACGGCGTGCGCAAGACGGCCGCCTCGTTCAAGCCAGCCTTCCCTTACCTGAACACGCCGCTGCCAGGCAACCAATAAGGGAGACGGACTATGCGCACACAACCATCAGGCGCGCGCAAGCGCCTCGGCTTCGCCACCGCGGCACTGGCGGCGGCCTTGCTGCTGACCGCCTGCGGCAGCGACAACGACGACCACGAGCCGGCGCCAGGCCCTGCGCCGGCGCCGGCCCCGACGCCAGTGCCGCCTCCGGTGGCCGCGGTCGATGCCTTCTTCGCCTTCGTATCGGCGCAGGTAGCCTCGCTGCTCGACACCACGGAGCCGATCGCCATCGATACTGTGGCGGTCACCACGCCGGAAACCACCGAGCCTGAACCGGTGCAGTAAGCATCAAGCGGGAGGAGCGGCATACGCTGTTCCTCCCTTTCCCATAAAAAAAATAACGAACTCCCATGACGACCGTACAACGTCTTCTTGCGCTGATCCTGTTGGCGCACGCGCTGTCTATCAGCGCCTATGCAGCACCCTACATTCCATCGGACGGCAGCAAGGTCGTCGAACGCCTGCCTTCGCGTAGCGATCCCAAGCAGCGCGAGCTTGCCAGCCTGCGCGCGGCACTGAACAAGAACCCGTCCGACCTGGCGCTGGCGGCGTCGCTGGCGCGCCGCTATATCGAACTGGCGCGCGGCGATGGCGATCCGCGCTACCTGGGCTACGCACAAGCAGCACTGGCGCCCTGGTGGAAGCAGCAGCAGCCACCGGCCGAGGTGCTGGTGCTGCGCGCCACGCTGCGCCAGAGCACCCACCAGTTTGACGCGGCCCTCGCCGACCTCGCGGCGGTGCTGCGCCAGGACCCCGAGAATCCGCAAGCCTGGCTGACCCAGGCGACCGTGCAATCGATCACCGGCGACTTTGCCGCCGCCAGGGCCAGCTGCATGCGCCTTCATTCGCGCGCGCCGGCGCTGGTGGTCCAGACCTGCCTGTCAAGCGTGGGCAGCGTCAGCGGCGCCGCCCAGGCCAGCTACGCCGAGCTGCAGCAAGCGCTCGCGCACGCCCCAGGCGCGGCGCCCGAGATCCGCATCTGGGTCGTGACGCTGCTGGCCGAAATGGCAGCCCGCCTTGGCAAGGACGCGGCGGCCGAAGCGTATTTTCGCGAGGCGCTGACCTATGACGGCAGCGACAGCTACCTGCTCGGCGCGTACGCCGACTTCCTGCTCGACCACCAGCGCGCTCCCGAGGTGGTCACCCTGCTCAAGGACAAAACCCGCGCCGACGCCCTGCTGCTGCGCTACGCGCTGGCGCTCCGGAGCACCGGTTCGCCCGACGCCGCACGCCACATCAATGTGCTGCGCAGCCGCTTTGAAGCGGCCATGCTGCGCGCCGACACCGTGCACCAGCGCGAGCAGTCGCGCTTTGAACTCGGCCTGCGCGACGACCCGGCGGCGGCGGTGCGCCTGGCAAAGCTGAACTGGGCGGTACAGAAGGAACCGGCCGACCTGCGCATCCTCGCCGAAGCGGCCGCCGCCAGCGGCGACGCCGAGGCCACGCGGCTGGTGCGCGACTGGCTCACGTCGTCGAAGATCGAAGACCGCACGCTCCAGGCGGCGCTCGCCAAACTGAAAGCCGCGGCATGATGCGGCGCCTGTGGTTGGCGTGCCTGGGCGCATGCGCCTTCCTGACGGCCCTGCCGGCGTCGGCCCACAAGCCGAGCGACAGCTACCTGAGCCTGAGCGTGGCCGGCGCCCGCGTCGACGGCCAGTGGGACATCGCGCTGCGCGACCTGGACATGGCCATCGGCCTGGACGCCGACGGCAACGGCGAGCTGACCTGGGACGAGGTACGCCTGCGCCACGACGCCATCGCCGCCTATGCCCTATCGCGCCTGAAGCTGGCCAGCGGCGGCGCGGCTTGCCCGCTGCAGGTGACGCACCACCTGCTCGACGACCATACCGACGGCACCTACGCCGTCATGCGCCTGCGCGCCGACTGCCCTGCCGACGTCGCGACCCTCGATGTCGACTACGGCCTGCTGTTCGATATCGACCCGCAGCACAAGGGCCTGCTCAAGCTCGCCCATGGCGCGAATACCAGCACCGCGATCTTCACCCCGGATGCGCCGCGCCAGCAGCTGCAGCTCGCCGGCGCGTCCAAATGGCGCCAGTTCGCCGATTATGTGCGCCACGGCGTCTGGCATATCTGGATCGGCTTCGACCATATCCTGTTCCTGCTGGCGCTGATGCTGCCGGCCGTGCTGGTGTACAGCAACCGCGCATGGTCCGGCGCCCCCACCTTCCGCATTGCAGCAATCGACGTCGTCAAGATCGTTACCGCCTTCACGCTGGCCCATTCGATCACGCTGTCGCTGGCCACCCTGGGCATGCTGTCGTTGCCGTCGCGGCTGGTTGAAGCAACGATCGCCGCCTCGGTTGTTCTTGCTGCACTGAACAATATCTGGCCGATGTTCCAGCGCCAGCGCGCGCTGGTCGCCTTTGGATTCGGCCTGCTCCACGGGTTTGGCTTTGCCGGCGTGCTGATCGACCTCGGCCTGCCCAAGGGGTCGCTGATGCTGTCGCTGGTGGGGTTCAACGTCGGTGTCGAACTGGGCCAGATCGCCATCGTCGCCGCATTCCTGCCGCTGGCCTTCCTGGCGCGCCATACCGCGTTCTACCGGAAGGCGATCCTGGCGGGCGGCTCGGCGCTGATTGCTGTGGTCGCGCTCGTCTGGTTTGCCGAACGGGCACTTGATATCGCGCTAATCTCCTGACTGATCTTCGCTTTGTAAGCTCGACGTAAGCAAACTGTAAGCATCCTAGAACATTCTTAGCGGGCGATTTGCCATGCATACAAGATAAAACAGGAGGGTGCCCCAGTCGCAAGCGTCGAGATTTATCGGTTCAGATCCATGTAAAACTAAAACACAGGAGACACACGATGAAGAAGAGCGATACCAAGTTGCAGCAAGCCGTTTCTAACCGCCGTACGTTCATTGGCGCCGCCGCGGGCACTGCCCTCGCCGTCCCAATGATCGCCACCGCCCAGACCCCGACCCAGCTGCGCTTCCAGAGCACCTGGCCGAGCAAGGACATCTTCCACGAGTACGCGCTCGATTTCGCCAAGAAGGTCAATGACATGACCGGCGGCGACCTGAAAATCGAGGTGCTGCCGGCCGGCGCGGTGGTTCCCGCCTTCGGCCTGCTCGATGCGGTTTCCAAGGGCACGCTCGACGGCGGCCACGGCGTCATGGGCTACAACTATGGCAAGCAAAGCGCGATCGCACTGTGGACCTCGGGTCCGGTGTTCGGCATGGACGCGAACATGGTGCTGGCATGGCACAAATACGGCGGCGGCAAGGAGCTGCTGGCCAAGCTGTACAACTCGATCGGCGCCAACGTGGTGTCTTACCTGACCGGCCCGATGCCGACCCAGCCCCTGGGCTGGTTCAAGAAGCCGATCACCAAGGTCGCCGACCTGAAGGGCATGAAGTTCCGCACCAACGGCCTGGCGATCGACTTGTTCACCTCGATGGGCGCCGCCGTCAACGCGCTGCCTGGCGGCGAGATCGTGCCGGCGATGGACCGCGGCCTGCTCGATGGCGCTGAATTCAACAACGCCACCTCCGACCGCATCCTCGGCTTCCCGGACGTCTCCAAGGTCTGCATGCTGCAAAGCTTCCACCAGATGTCGGAGCAGTTCGAGATCTCCTTCAACAAGACCAAGTTCAACGCCCTGCCGGCCAAGATGCGCGCGATTATCGACAACGCCGTCGAAGCCTCGTCGGCCGACATGTCGTGGAAGGCGATCGACCGCTACTCCAAGGACTACCGCGACATGCAGGCCAAGGACGGCGTCAAGTTCTACAAGACTCCCGATGCGGTGCTGCAAGCGCAGCTGGCGGTGTGGGATGAAGTGGTGAAGAAAAAGGGCGCGGACAATCCGCTGTTCCGCGAAGTCGAGGCGTCGCAGCGCGCGTTCGCCGACCGCGCCATGAAGTGGGACATGGATACCAATGCCCCGCGCCGCATGGCCTACAACCACTACTTCGCCCGCAGGGCGGCGCCGAAGAAGGGCTAACCCGGCCAGGACCTGTCCTGCACACCATCCAGAATATCGGATGGTGTTTTTTTTCCCTAGCCCGCCGCCCGGCTTTTGGAGTACCGCATGCAGAACGTTTTATTTTTCGTCGACCGGATTAGCAGCTGGGTCGGCCAGGCCTTTTCGTGGCTGATTGTCGCACTGACTTTTTTAATCACCTGGGAGGTATTCGCGCGCTACGTGCTGAACAGCCCCAACCCGTGGGCCTTCGACCTGATGATCATGGCTTACGGCAGCGCCTTCATGATGGCCGGCGCCTACACCCTGGCCAAAAGCGGCCACGTGCGCGGCGACGTCCTGTACGGCTTCTTCCCGCCGCGCCTCCAGGCCGGGCTGGACCTGGTGCTGTACATCGTCTTCTTCATCCCCGGCGTGGTTGCGCTGGTATGGGCCGGGTACACCTACGCGGCCGAATCACTGGCCATCAATGAACACTCGACGCTGACCGCCAACGGCCCGCCGCTGTATCCGTTCAAGATGGTGATCCCGATTTCCGGCGCGCTGCTGCTGTTGCAGGGCTTTGCCGAAATCATCCGCTGCATCGCCTGCCTGCGCGACGGCGCCTGGCCGCCGCGCGAGCGCGACGTCGAAGAGGTCGATGTCGACCAGCTGCGTGAAATGGTCCAGGTCAGGGCCGACGACAAGCATCCGGAGGGCCAGCGATGAAAAAGGAAATCTGGTTCGGGCTATCCATCCTGGTCGCCCTCGTCATCACGCTGTTCGCCTTCATGCCGGCGCCTGCCGACATGACCAACGGCCACGTCGGCCTGCTGATGCTGGCCCTGGTCGTGATCGCCATCATGCTCGGCTTCCCGACCGCGTTTACCCTGATGGGCATGGGCGTGATGTTCGCGTTTTACGCGTTCTACACGCGCGACCCCGGGCAGGCGTGGCAGCAGACGCTTGACCTGATGGTGCAGCGCGCCTATTCGGTGATGGCCAACGACGTGCTCATTTCGATCCCGCTGTTCATCTTCATGGGCTATCTGGTCGAACGCGCCAACCTGATCGAACGGCTGTTCAAAAGCCTGCACATCGCCATGGCGCGCGTGCCCGGGTCGCTGGCGGTGGCCACCATCCTCACCTGCGCGGTCTTCGCCACCGCCACCGGCATCGTCGGTGCGGTCGTCACCTTGATGGGACTGCTGGCATTGCCGGCCATGCTCAAGGCAGGCTACAGCACGCAACTGTCGGCCGGCGCGATCACCGCAGGCGGCTGCCTCGGCATCCTGATTCCGCCGTCGGTGCTGCTGATCGTCTACGGCGCCACGGCCGGTGTCTCGGTGGTCAAGCTGTACGCCGGCGCGCTGCTCCCCGGGATCATGCTGGCGGTGCTGTATGTCGGCTACGTGATGATACTGGCCAAGCTCAAGCCGAGCGTGGCCCCGCCACTGTCCGAGGAAGACCGCCGCGTCGCCCTCCCGGAGCATGCCACCCTGATCCTCGCAGGGGGCCCGACCGGCGCACTGCCCGGCCTGTTCGGCGCGCTGAAAGGCTCGCGCGGCGCCGGCGTACCGAAACGCACCGTGGTGACGCAGCTGTTCGTCGCGCTGCTGCCAGCGCTCGCGCTGGCGCTGTTCCTGGGCCTTGGCTACCGCGCATTCACGGCGCCGGCCGAAGCGCCGACCGAGATGGTTGAAATGGGCGCGGCGCAAAACGTGCAACCCGAGACCGCCTATAGCGGCGGGCTGCAGGAGCCGCCGCTCGAAGGCGGGCTGGAAGAGCCCCCGGTCGAAGGCGGACTCGAAGAGCCACCCGCGGAAGAAGGCCTGGCCGAGCCGACCAGTGCCGAGGCGCCTGCGGCGGCGATGCCTCCCGCCGCCACCATGCCCATGCCGGCGACGGAAGCCAACAGCACGGCGGCGCAGCCGCAATCGCAGGATGCGCCGCGTACCTACTGGATCGCGATGGCGGTCTGCCTGGCGCTGGCAGCGATCTTCTACGCCTACTTCAGCTTTGCGCGGCTGGAGATCTTCAAGATGCTGCTTGGCTCGCTGTTCCCGCTGGCCTTCATGATCCTTGCGGTCCTTGGCAGTATCGTGTTCGGCCTGGCAACGCCAACCGAGGCCGCTGCGATGGGCGCCTTCGGCGGCATCCTGCTGGCGATCGCCTACCGGCGCTTCAACTTCCCCATGCTGAAGGAATCGGCCCACCTGGCGACCAAGACCAGCGCGATGGTGTGCTGGCTGTTCGTCGGTTCGAGCATCTTCTCGGCCGCGTTCGCGCTGCTGGGCGGGCAAGAGATCATCAACGAGTGGGTGCTGTCGATGGACCTGACGCCGGTGCAGTTCATGCTGCTGGCGCAGGTGATCATCTTCCTGCTTGGCTGGCCGCTGGAGTGGACCGAGATCATCGTGATCTTCATGCCGATCTTCGTCCCGCTGCTGGGGCACTTCAACATCGACCCGCTGTTCTTCGGGCTGCTCGTTGCGATGAACCTGCAAACCGCCTTCCTGTCGCCGCCGGTTGCGATGTCGGCCTTCTACCTGAAGGGCGTGGCGCCGCCGCATGTCACGCTGAACCAGATCTTCATGGGCATGCTGCCGTTCATGGCAATCCAGGTGGTGGGCATCATCATGCTGTACACCTTCCCGGCGATTGGTTTGTGGCTGCCGGAGCTGCTGTACAAGTAATCTGGCAAGGCCGGGGCGCGGAGCGATCCGCGCCCCGGCGTTTTACAGCACGCCCTGGTGCGGCGCCAGCGAAGGCCGCTCCCCCACCTGCTGCCGCCACATCGCGTAATACAGGCCGCGCCGTTCGAGCAAGTCGGCATGCGTACCCTGCTCCACGATACTCCCCTTCTCCAGTACCACGATCGTATCGGCGTGCATGATCGTCGAGAGCCGGTGCGCGATCAGCATCGTGATCTGGGTGCGCTGCGCCGAGATGCTGCGCACCGTGTTGCTGACCTGTTCTTCGGTCAGCGAATCGAGGGCGGAGGTCGCCTCGTCGAAAATCAGCAGCGGCGGCTTGCGGATCAGCGCCCGCGCAATCGCCAGGCGCTGCCTTTCCCCGCCGGACAGCTTCACGCCCATTTCGCCAATGACCGTGTCCAGGCCCTGCGCCGATTTGTCGATCAGGTAAGTGCATGCGGCCTGCTCCATCGCCGTCACGATCTCGGCGTCGGTCGCATCCGCCTTCACGTAGCGGATGTTGTCGCGGATCGAGCCGGCGAACAGGTGGGTCTCCTGGGTCACCAGGCCGATCTGGCGGCGCACCATGTTGTAGCGAAAATCATTGGTCGAGATGTCGTTGTAGAACACACCGCCGCTGGTGGGCGCGTACAGGCCGACCAGCAGCTTGACCAGCGTCGACTTGCCGGAGCCCGACGGGCCGACGAACGCCACCGTGTCGCCCAGCGCCGCCTCGAACGACACGCCGCTGACCGCATCGTCGAGCGCATCCTTGTGGCGGAACGAGACGTTGGAGAACCGCACATGCGTGACCGGCCCGATATCGACCGGCGATTCGGGCCGGCGCTCGACCGGCTTTTGCATCAGCGCGGCGAAGTTCAGCAGCGAGGCATCGGCCTCGCGCCAGGCGACGATGATGTTCCCCAGTTCCTGCAGCGGCGCGAAGATCGCCACCGAGATGAACTGCATCGCAATCAGCTCGCCGGTGGTGAGCACGTCGCGGAAGATCAGCCACAGCAGCGCGAACAGGATCGACAGCTTCAGCACGCTCAAGGTCGTCCCCTGGAGGAACGACAGCAGGCGGATGCGCTTCACCTTGGTCATCTCGAGCGCGAAGATCGCTTCGGTCTGCGCGTGCAGGCGGCGGATTTCAGGGAAGGTCAGGCCCAGGCTCTTGATCAATTCGATATTGCGCAGCGACTCGGTGATGAAGCCCGAGTTGCGGTTGGTCTCGCGCGTGATCGAGCGCTGCTGGCTCTTGATTTCACGGCTCAGCAGGCCGGTGAGCCCGCCCATCACCAGCACGCCGATCAGGAACACCGGCACCAGCAGCCAATGCCTGGCAACCGAATACCACACCAGGAAGCTGACCCCGACCAGTGACGCGAACAGGGTATTGATGAAGGCGTTGATGAAGCGCTCGCTGTCGGCGCGCACCTTCTGCAGCAGCGACAGCGATTCGCCGCTGCGCATGTCTTCGAATTCCTGGAATTTCAGGCGCAGCAGCTGTTTGAGGCCGTCGTTGAACATGCGCGTACCGAGCTTTTGCACGACCAGGCGCGTGACGTATTCCTGCAGCGCCTTGGCGGCCCGCGACAGCACCGCGACCAGCACGGCCAAAGCCAGCAGCCGCGAAACGCCGGAGATCAAGGCCTGTTCGGTCTTGCCGGAGCGGTTGATCGCGTATTCGTCGACTATTTTGCCGAAGATGATGGGGTCGACCAGCGCCAGCACCTGACTGACCGTCGCCAGCAGCAGCGCCAGGCCGGCCAGGCGCCAGTGCGGACGCAGGTAGCTCCACAGTATGGGCATCGCCGGGCTAGCGCTGCGTCATCTGGCGGATGCGGCGGCGCAGCTCGCGCTCGCGCTGGTCCTCCTCCTTGCGGTCGTGCCGGAGCCCGCGCCACAGCGCCACCACCATCAGCACGATCACCAGCGAAAACGGCAGCGCGAAGACGATGGTGGCTGTCTGCACCGCCTTCAGCCCGCCGGCCAGCAACAGGCTGATGGCAATGCCGGCCACCAGTGTCCCCCAGATCAGCTTGATGCGGGCGCGCGGATTCGGATCCCCGCCCGTGCTCATCATGCCAAGCACCAATACCGCCGAATCCCCCGAGGTCACGAAGAACACCAGCACCACGAGCGTGGCCGCGAACGACATCAGCCCGCCCAGCGGCATGGCGTCGAACATCGCGAACAGCGCGGTCGAGACATCGGCCTTGACCGCTTCGGCAATCGGCACGTTCTGCCAGATTTCCATGTACAGCGCGCTGCCGCCGAAGACCGAGAACCAGATGAACGCAGCCATCGTCGGCGCCAGCATGGTGCCGAAAATGAATTCCCGTATCGTCCGCCCGCGCGACACCCGGGCAATGAACAGGCCCACGAAAGGCGACCAGGAAATCCACCACGCCCAATAGAAAATGGTCCAGCCGCCAACCCATTGGCTGTCGCGGAATGGCGTGGCGCGCAGGCTCATCCGCACCAATTCGCTCAGATAGCTGCCCAGGGTATTGGTAAAGGTATCGATGATCGCGACTGTGGGGCCGAGGATGAACACGGCCGCGGTCAGCACGACGGCCAGGCCCATGTTAAAGGTGGACAGGTACTTGATGCCGCGTTCGACACCGGTTACCGCGGAGACCATGAACAGGACCGCCGTGACGGTGATGATCACCACCTGCATGCGCTCGCTGACTTCGAGGCCGAACAGCGAGCCGAGGCCGCTGTTGATCTGCAGGGCGCCCATGCCCAGCGACGCCGCCACCCCGAACGCGGTGGCGATGACGGCCAGGCCGTTGAACAAGCCCGACATGCGCTGCACCGGTTTCCATGGCAGCGCACTGGTGACGGTGCTGATCAGGGCGACGCCCTCGCGGCGGTACTGGAAGAAGGCGATCGACAGCGCCACCACGCTGTACACGGCCCATGGATGCAGGCCCCAATGGAAAAACGCATAGCGCATGCCGGCGTTGGCCGCTTCGGGCGTGCCGGGGACGACGCCAGGGGGCGCGTCGACGAAATGCGAGATCGGCTCGGCGACGCCCCAGAACACCAGGCCGATACCCATGCCGGCCGCGAACAGCATCGCAAACCAGCTGCCGACCGAAAAGTCCGGTTCGTCGTCTTCCCCGCCCAGCTTCAGGTCGCCGTACCGGGTCACCGCGACGAAGAAGGCGAAAATCACCAGCCCGAGGACGATCCACAGGTACAGCCAGCCGAAGTTGCGCGTAATGCTGGCCAATGCGGTGTCGAACACCGAGGCCATCGTCACCGGCGAGACGATACCCCACACAACAATGAGAAAAATGAATCCGGCTGTTAGTATGAGTTGCATGTTGCCCCCTTGTGGCTGCCGGCGTCGGCGGGATCCGGGGGCCAGCTACGCAATCTTAGCAATGATTGGGAAAAAGCTACGCACCGGTCTGACAAATGGGAAAACCATGGCTGCAAAACTGAGAACGCTTGCATTTGCCATCATTGGCGCGGCAATCATGTCGTCCGCGCTTGCGCGCGATGACGGCGCGTGCGCGGCGGCGGCGACCCAGCTCGCGCTGAACCGGTGTGCGCTGGCCGCACTGGCCAAGGCCGATGCTGAGATGAACCGGCTGTACCGGGAACAGATGGCCTATCTGGATGCGCAGCGCAGGCAGCGCCTGCAGGCGTCGCAGCGGGCCTGGCTGAAGTACCGCGACAGCACCTGCCTGTACGAAAACGGCCCGCGCGCCGAATCCGGATCGATCTGGCCGATGCAGGCGGCATTGTGCCAGGCGAAGCTGACGCGGCAGCGCAACGAACTACTGCGGTCGTACGTGGCCTGCCGGCAAGATGGATGTGCCTAGCACCAGCGGCTTCAGATTCGCACCGGAGTCGAGGCGGCCTCGCCGACGACCGTGTTCCACTGGCGGATACGGTATCCGGTGACCAGCCCGTGAATCACGTACGGGTCGGCCTTGGCGAAACGCTCGACCACGTCCGGCGACTCGGCCTGGAACATCAGCACCGCCATGTCGGCCGGGTCGGACAGCGCGCCGGCAACGACGATCTCGCCGCGCTCTTGCGCGTCCCACGCCATTTGCAGGTGCTCGGTGCGGTATTCGCCGCGGCGTTCGAGGTAGTCGGCGGCCAGTTCGTACATCAGCAGGTAGTGCATGGTTTTCCCTTTAGAGGAAGCGGTCGAGGATTCGGCGGCTGTTCCTGTCGATCGTGAACATATCACGGATCAGGAAGTGGATGCCGTGGTTGTCCGCCACCAGCAGCGAGGTGGCGCCGATGCGGCGGATGTCTTCTTCGCCCTTGAGCAAAAATTCGGTGTCGCCGCGGTCGGTCGCCACGGTCCAGGTGCACGGCGTGGCGAAACTGGTGACGTCGATGATGCGCAGGATCTCGGGCATGAACTCGCGCCCTTCCAGCTCGTCATGCACCAGCTGGCGCACCTCGCCCGGCAGGTCGGCCAGCGCGTCGATCCACGCCACTTCCTTGCCGTCGGTGAGCACCATCGAGATGCCTTCGTCGGGGGCCTGGATCGGGAACGCGCGCACCGGCAGCACGCCTTCGTGCACCTGGCCGTCTTCGGCGGTCAGCACCAGCTTGCCGAAGCTGTTGCGGGTCAGTTGAAACGCCATCTTATTGCCCGTCCTTGTCGTCCATGTCCGTGTCGACGTTGCGCGCCTGCGCTTCGTAGAGGCGGAAGTAAGCGCCGCCGCGCGCCATCAGTTCGTCGTGGCTGCCCTGCTCCACCACCACGCCGCGGTCCATGACCACCAGGCGGTCGGCCCGGTGCAAGGTCGACAGGCGGTGCGCGATTGCGATCGTGGTGCGGCCTTGCACCAGGTTGTCGAGCGCTTTCTGGATTTCCTTCTCGGTTTCCGAGTCGACCGACGACGTTGCTTCGTCCATGATCAGGATGCGCGGGTCGATCAGCAGCGCGCGCGCGATCGAGATGCGCTGGCGTTCGCCCCCCGACAGGCCCTGGCCGCGTTCGCCCACCATCGAATCGTAGCCTTGCGGCAGGCGCAGGATGAATTCGTGCGCGTGGGCGGCACGCGCGGCGGCGATGATCTGCTGGCGCGTGGCGTTCGGCTTGCCGTAGGCGATGTTCTCGGCGATGGTGCCGAAGAACAGGAACGGCTCCTGCAGCACCAGGCCGATATGGCTGCGGTATTCGGCGACCGGGAACGAGCGGATGTCGACGCCGTCGAGCAGGATCGCGCCTTCCGAGACGTCATAGAAGCGGCAGATCAGGTTGACCAGGGTGCTCTTGCCCGAACCGCTGTGCCCTACCAGGCCGACGAATTCACCGGCCTTGATATTGAGCGTGACGCCGCGGTTGACGGCGCGGTTACCGTAGCGGAAGCCCACTTCGCGCAGGTCGATGCGGCCTTCCACCTTGTCCAGCTTGACCGGGTTGGCCGGCTCGGCCACGCTGGAGACGTGGTCGAGAATGTCGAAGATGCGCTTGGCGGCGGACGCCGACTTCTGCGTGACCGAGACGATGCGGCTCATCGAATCGAGCCTGCCGTAAAAGCGCGAGCTGTAGGCGATGAAGGCCGTCAGCACGCCGACCGTGATATCGCCTTTGGAGACCTGCCAGATACCGAACACCCAGATCACCAGCAGGCCAAGCTCGGTCAGGAACGACACGGTCGGCGAGAACAGCGACCAGACCCGATTAAGCTTGTCGTTGACGGCGAGGTTATGTTTATTCGCCTCGCGGAAGCGCGCCGCTTCGCGCTTTTCCTGGGCAAACGCCTTGACCACGCGGATGCCGGGAATCGTATCGGCCAGCACGTTGGTCACTTCGCCCCACACGCGGTCGATTTTTTCGAAGCCGGTGCGCAGGCGGTCGCGCACCACGTGGATCATCCAGGCGATGAACGGCAGCGGCACCAGCGTGATGATCGCCAGCCACGGGTTAATCGAGAACAGGATCACGCCGGTCATCGTGATCATCAGGACGTCGGAGACGAAATCGAGCAGGTGCAGCGACAGGAACACGGAAATCCGGTCGCTGCCGCTGCCGATGCGCGACATCAGGTCGCCGGTGCGTTTGCCGCCGAAGAATTCAAGCGACAGCTTGAGCAGGTGTTCGTAGGTGGTCGAGCGCAGGTCGGCGGCAACCCGTTCGGACACCAGCGCCAGCACGTAGGTCTTGCCCCATCCGAGCGCCCATGCCAGCACCGCCGACGCCAGCAGGCCGCTCATGTACAGGATCACCAGGTCGTTATCGATCTTTTCGCCGTTCTGGTACGGGATCAGCACGTTGTCCATCAGCGGCATGGTCAGGTACGGCGGGATCATGTGCGCCGCGGTACTTGCCAGCATCAGGAAGAAGCCAAGCCCCAGTTGCCACTGGTAAGGCCGGGCGAAACGCCACAGGCGGAACAGGGTCCAGGTCGAGGGCGGCGTGTGCAGGACCTTGGTGCAGATCGGGCACTCTTCTTCATCCGGCTCCAAAGGCGCTTTGCAGCTTGGGCAGATGTTCTGTTCGGCGACCTTGACCGGCTGGCCGCTCAGGTGGCTTTCGAGCTGCTCGCGGAACTGGTCGACCACGCGGATCGCCTGCAGGTTCTGGCCCAGCGTAAAACGCCAGGCCGCCAGCCGCCCTTGCCGATCGACTAATTCAAGATGGCCGACACCGGCGTGATCGTGGTGCAGCAGCGACAGACCGTCGCGGAATTGCCACTCGTTCCAGCTGGTTTCGCCGGCCGCGCGCGCCAGCAGGCGCCGGTTGGTGACGACCACCAGCCCCCTCCCAAAACGCAATCGCGTGTCGAGGTCAACCTCCAGGGCACTCAGTGCGTTTTCCCCAGATGAAAGTTTTTTCTCGACTTCACTTTGCCAGGCGTCAGGAATGAAAATCGGCGCCGGCACCAGGAAGGCGGGGGGAATTTGTTGTTCAGTTGTCATCGTATTGCGTATTCCGGCTTCAAGGCCACGCCTGACCAGCAGGGTTTGGAAAATCGGGGAGGGCTAGACTGTTGGCTCGGTAAACCACACTGGCAGAAAATGATTCAGCGCGGTAAGCTTCGTCTCTGGCAAGTATACAACATGATGCGTATCAAGAAGCTTCACTACAGGCTGTTCGGCGACAAGAACAACAGCCTGTTATTAAGAAACAAACTACATGACTAAGAAGAAAGAAATCGAATTTCTCCGTGTGACGCATCTGCGCGGGCCGAATATCTGGACTTATCGCCCGGTGATCGAAACCTGGCTTGATATCGGCGCGCTTGAGGACTTCCCATCGAACCTGCTGCCAGGCCTGTACGAGCGCCTGGTGGCCCTGCTCCCTGGCCTGGTCGAGCACCGCTGCGGCGTTGGTGAACGCGGCGGCTTCCTGGAACGCCTGCGCGAAGGCACCTGGTCCGGCCACATCCTCGAACACGTGGTACTGGAACTGCAAAACCTGGCCGGCATGCGTACCGGCTTCGGCAAAACGCGTTCGACCAGCAGCGTCGGCATTTACAAGATGGCCTTCCGCACGCGCCAGGAAAAGGTCGGCCGCGCCGCCCTGGTGGCCGGCCGCGACCTGCTGATGGCCGCGATTGAAGACCAGCCCTTCGACCTCGCCACGGTGGTGGGCAAGCTGCAGGAAATGGTCGACGACTACTGCCTCGGCCCGAGCACCGGCCACATTGTCGAAGCGGCCACCGAGCGCCGCATTCCGTCGATCCGCCTCACCGACGGCAACCTGGTGCAGCTTGGCCATGGCGCCGCGCAGCGGCGCATCTGGACCGCCGAAACCGACCGCACCAGCGCCATCGCCGAAGGCATCTCCAGCGACAAGGACCTGACCAAGACCCTGCTCAAGGCCTGCGGCCTGCCGGTACCGGAAGGCAGCCTGGTTCGCAGCGCCGAAGAAGCATGGGAAGAAGCCCAGGACATCGGCCTGCCGGTCGTGGTCAAACCGTACGACGGCAACCACGGGCGCGGCGTGTCGCTGAACCTGATGACGCAGGCCGCCGTTGAAGCGGCCTACGCGCTGGCCGCCCGCAAGGGCGGCAGCAAGAGCGTGATCGTCGAGCGCTTCGTCACCGGCGACGAGCACCGCCTGCTGGTGGTTGGCAAGCAGCTGGTCGCGGCGGCGAAGGGCGAGTCGCTGTGGGTCACCGGCGACGGAAAACTGAATCTGATCGCGCTATGCGACCGTGACATCAACACCGATCCGCGCCGCGGCGACACCGAAGACCATCCGCTCGGCCTGATCCGTCCTGACGTCAGCGCCGAAATCATCCTTGAACTGGCGCGCCAGGGCATGGACGCGCAGTCGGTGCCGCTGGCCGGCCAGAAGGTGCTGATCCAGCCGAACGGCAACGTCGCCATCGACGTCACCGACGACGTGCATCCATCGGTGGCCGCTGCCGCCACGCTGGCTGCGCGCGTGGTGGGCCTGGATATCGCCGGCATCGACATCGTTATGGAAGACATCTCGCGGCCGCTGGAAGAACAAGGTGGCGCGATCATCGAAGTCAACGCCAGCCCCGGCTTGCTGGCGCACCTGAAACCGGCGATCGGCAAGCCGCGCGCGATTGGCTCGGCGATCGTCGGCAATCTGTTCGGGCCTGACGAAAGCGGCCGCATCCCGATCATTGGCGTGACCGGGACGCGCGGCACCAGCCTGATCGCGCGCATGGTCGGCTGCATGCTGCGCCTGACCGGCGTGCACACCGGCGTGGTCAACGCCAACGGCTTGTACCTCGACGAGCGCAAGGTCAGCAGCGCCAACAGCATGACCTTCGACGCCGGCGAGCGCCTGCTGATCAACCGCACCGTGCAGGCTGCGGTGTTTGAAAGCGATGCGCGCATGATCCTGTCCGAAGGCCTGGCCTACGACCGCTGCAAGGTCGGCATCGTCACCGACATGGACGGCCACGAAGCGCTGGGCGAGTTCTACATCGACGACATGGACGCGATGGCCAACATCATTCGCGCGCAGGTCGACGTCGTCATGTCGGACGGTGCGGCGGTGCTCAACGCCGCCGTGCAGGAAGTCGCCGACCTGGCCCCGCTGTGCGACGGCGAGGTGATCTTCTACGCCGAAGACCACGCGCTGCCGTGCATCTCCGAGCACCGCGCCGGCGGCCACCGCGCGGTATTCGCGCGCGACGGCGCCATCGTGCTGGCCGAAGGCGGCGACGAAACGGTGCTGCTCGCGCTGTCCGCGCTCAAGCCGGCGACGGCGACCTACCCAGGCGCCGTGCTGGCTGCGGTTGCCGCCAGCTGGGCGGTGGGCATGGAACCCGAGCTGATCGCAGCGGGCCTCCGCAATTTCGACGCCAGCCCGGCGGGCCACTAAATAGAATGGGCATGGCGGCTTGCCGCCGGCCCTGGGCCCGCCGACGCGTCTGACGCGCACGGGCAAATCGACGACATTAGGATGACGGTTTATGGAAGTATCTCGCGTACGGGCCCTGCGTGGCCCTAACCTCTGGAGCCACCACACATCGGTGGAAGCGATCGTCGCATGCGACAGCAGCGAGCAATCGCTGGCCAGCCTGCCCGGCTTCGAAGCGCGCCTGCGCGCACGCTTCCCGGCGATTACGCCGCTGCAGCCGAGCGGCCACCATGACGTGATCCCGATGGCGCACGTGCTTGAAGTGGCAGCGCTCGACCTGCAGGCGCAAGCCGGCTGCCCGGTCACCTTCAGCCGCACCACGGCGACGCTGGAGCCGGGCATCTACCAGGTGGTCGTCGAGTATTCCGAGGAAGACGTTGGCCGCCGCGCGCTGGAACTGGCGCAGCAGCTGTGCAGCGCCGCCCAGAACGACACCCCGTTCGACCTGGACGCCGCACTGACCGAACTGCGCGACCTCGACGAGGACGTGCGTCTCGGCCCGTCGACCGGCTCGATCGTCGACGCCGCGGTCGCGCGCAACATTCCGTTCCGCCGCCTGACCGAAGGCAGCCTGGTGATGTTCGGCTGGGGCAGCCGCCAGCGCCGCATCCAGGCCGCCGAAATCGACACCACCGGCGCGATCGCCGAGACCATCGCGCAGGACAAGGAGCTGACCAAGAAGCTGCTGCATGCGGCCGGCGTGCCGGTGCCAATGGGCCGCGTCGTCAGCGATGCCGACGACGCATGGGCGGCCGCGCTGGAAATCGGCCTGCCGGTCGTGATCAAGCCGAAGGATGGCAACCAGGGCAAAGGCGTCACCGTCAACGTGACCACGCGCGAACAGCTGGCCGGAGGCTTTGCCGCCGCCGCCGAGTTCCGCGACGACGTCATGGTCGAGCGCTACCTGCCGGGTAACGACTTCCGCCTGCTGGTCATCGGCGACAAGCTGATCGCCGCCGCGCGCCGCGACCCGCCGCAAGTGGTGGGCGATGGCGTGCACACCGTGCGCGAGCTGGTCGACCAGGTCAACCTCGACCCGCGCCGCGGCAACGGCCACTCGACCTCGCTGACCAAGATCCGCTTCGACGACATCGCGCTGGCCAGCCTGGCCAAGCAAGGCCTCCAGGCCGACTCGGTTCCGACCAACGGCCAGCGCGTCATCCTGCGCAATAACGCCAACCTGTCGACCGGCGGCGCCGCCACCGACGTTACCGACGACGTGCATCCCGAAGTCGCCGAGCGCGCCATTGCCGCTGCCCACATGGTGGGCCTCGACATCTGCGGCGTCGACCTGGTATGCGACAGCGTGCTTAAACCGATCGAAGAGCAGAACGGCGGCATCGTCGAAGTGAACGCGGCCCCTGGCCTGCGCATGCACCTGTCACCATCGTTCGGCAAAGGCCGCGCGGTGGGCGAAGCGATTGTATCGACCATGTTCGCCGCCGGCGACGACGGCCGCATTCCGGTGGTGGCCGTTACCGGCACCAACGGCAAGACCACCACGGTACGCCTGATCGCCCACCTGCTGACCGCAGGCGGCCTGCGCACCGGCATGACCAACACCGACGGTGTCTACATCGAAGGCCGCCGCATCGACAGCGGCGACTGCAGCGGACCGCGCAGCGCGCGCAATGTGCTGATGCATCCGGACGTCGACGCCGCGGTATTCGAAACTGCGCGCGGCGGCTTGCTGCGCGAAGGCCTCGCCTTCGACCGCTGCAAGGTGGCGGTGGTGACCAACATCGGTTCGGGCGACCACCTCGGCCTGAACTACATCACCACGCTGGAAGACCTGGCGGTCCTCAAGCGCGTGATCGTGCAGAACGTGGCCGACGACGGCGTCGCCGTACTCAACGCCGCCGATCCGATCGTCGCTGCGATGGCGCACAACTGCCGCGGCAGCGTGACCTTCTTTGCGGCCGATGTGAACCACCCGGTGATGTCGGCCCACCGCGCGCAAGGCAACAGCGTGGTGTATGTCGAGGGCGGCGTGCTGGTCGCGGCGCAGGGCAAGATGGTGCAACAGGTCGCGCTGTCTGAAGTGCCGATCACCCGCAATGGCACGGTCGGTTTCCAGGTCGAGAACGTGATGGCGTCGGTAGCCGCGGCATGGGCGGCGGGCGTGGAATGGGACCGCATCTGCGCGGGCCTGAAGTCGTTCGCCAACGAGAGCGACAACGCGCCTGGCCGCTTCAATGTATTCGGCTACCGCGGCGCCACCGTCATCGCCGACTACGGCCACAACCCGGATGCGATCCTCGCACTGGTGCGCGCGGTCGATGGCATGCCGGCCAAGCGCCGTTCGGTGGTGATCAGCGGCGCCGGTGACCGGCGCGATGAAGACATCCGCCAGCAGACCGAAATTCTTGGCGGCGCGTTCGACGACGTGTTGCTGTACCAGGACCAGTGCCAACGCGGACGCGGCGACGGCGAGGTCGTGGCGCTGCTGCGCCAGGGTCTGGTCGGCGCCAGCCGCACCACGCACGTTGACGAAATCAATGGCGAATTCGTCGCCATTGACAAGGCGCTTGCGCGGCTGACCGAAGGCGACCTCTGCCTGATCCTGATCGACCAGGTCGACGAAGCCCTGGCCCACATCGCAGGCCGCGTCGCGGCAGGCTGACCCGCTCCACGCAGTGCGCAAAGCACTGCGTGCGTCGCTTTACCTGTCCTTCGTTGAATGCTAACTTGGCAGAACGGAGGATCGCATGGACCACCTCACACCTGATTGCGCCGTCCCGGATTTCGTCCTCTGGGTCGAGCGCCAGTGCGCCTTTCTCCAAAACAAGCAGTTTGATCAACTCGACCTCGACAGGCTGGTCAAGGAGCTCGACGCGATGGGTGGCAATGAACGGCGTGAACTGAAATCACGGCTGGAAACGCTGATGATGAACTTGCTCAAATGCCAGTTCCAGCCGGAACCGAAGTCGCGCGCCTGGCTGGGCGCGGTACGCGAGCAACGCTCTGAAATTCACCGCATCCTGGAGCAGAGTCCCAGCCTCGACGCGGTCGTGGCCGAGTATGCGGACCATGTCTACAAGGCGGCATTTGAACGCGCAGGTGCCGAGACCGGCATTCCGCGCGCTGCCTTTCCCCAGACCAATCCGTATTCGAAGGAACAGCTGCTCGACACGGAGTTCGTCCTGTCTTGAACGGGATCGAACCGCACACGCACTAGCGCGCCGACAACACCTCCCTCGCCTGTAGCATTGCTGGCTAGCCCAGAACAACGCTCGACGCCGGTGATTCGGCGCGGAAATGATCCGCTGACTATGGCCCTAGCATTTCCTCGGCGAGCTGACCCCGGCAAGGCTTGTCGCGAGTTTTCCTGTCGGCAAACCTTACACATTGTCATTCAATTAAGTTCCTTGATCTGCTGAGAATGCGCTAAGCCCTTGGAAACAAACGGAATTTTGTTAGCTGGCATGGAACGTGCTTATACTTGCTTATAGGAAGTACTAATTAACATCGGAGCTACAAATGATTGAATTTAGCAAGATTGGCAAGCTGGTCGCTGGCGCAGTACTCGCAATGGCAAGCTCGGTAGCACTAGCTGACCACGTTCCAGGCATCGGCTTCACCGAAAAGACCTTCACCATCAATCCAGGCGCGATTGGCGAAGCCGGATGCGGCGGCGGCACCTGCAAGGCCAGCTTCCTGGATTTCAGCTACAAAGCGGAAGTTGACCAGGTTCGGACCGGCGCAACCACCGCGTCGTTCGACGAAACCGGCGGCGGCTACTTCGGCACCTTCCGCACCTCGCTGGGCGGTCCGGTTGTCGGCGGCACGGGCCTGAACAACAACTACAGTATGTACTTCGTGTTCACCGCAACGGGCACCACCGCATTGAGTGGGACCACGATCGACGGTACGTTTAACACCTTCAACTACACCATGTATGTTGACCGCAACATGAACACCACCCTGAGCAACGCGCAAGCGGGCGGTGCAGACCAGTCGATCGGCGTAAGCGGCGGCTTTGCAGATGACGTGGCCGTGTTGACCGGGACTCTGGTCCAGGGCGGATTCCACATTGCCCAAGGCCTGGCTAACGGCGACTTCAACGCAATCGCCACCGCGATCGCGCTGAACGGCTTCTTCGGCGGCGACGCATTCGCCAGCGGCGAAGCGTTCACCGACATCAACGGCGTGAACTCGATCATCAAAGGCATCCCTAAGACTAACCCGTTCGCGAACACAACCGACATCACCATCGACGGTTCGGGCAACACCTCGTTCGAGCCGACCCCGGTTCCAGTACCTGAGCCAACCAGCCTGGCCCTGTTCGGCCTGGCACTGGCCGGTCTGGCATTCGCCCGTAGCAAGAAAAAAGCGTAAGACAGTGCGCTGCCTTCGCAGCGCAGCCAGTTCAATCGCTCGATGCCGCTCAGTCTGACTGAGCGGCATTTTTTATTGGGCGAATTATGAACCTGACGTAGCGGGCACAGGGTCAGTGCCGACATTAGCCCCCCCCTACCTGGGCTGCCTGATTATCGGAACGCCACGGCGCTTTGCTACGATCCGAATCGAGCAACCCAACCACTGCCGAAATAGTCGAACGTCGAGTCCGTCACGAGCCCAGGGCAGTGTTTGCCAACCTCGAACATCCCCTCTCGTCTCGGACCAGGAAAACCTTTACGTGCAGCAGCTTCAATCGAAAACTTCTTCGCATAGTCCCTTTTCGGGAATTCGATCCCTCGAAAGCGGTAAAATGGTGGCCTTGACATTGCGCCGCGCCTTGTCCGCCTCACAACGAAGAAGAAATGACGACTGTACCCTCGGAAATCAACGCTGCCGCCGCCAAGAACGGCCCGACTGAAAAAATCACCCCAATGATGCAGCAGTACCTGCGCATCAAGGCCGATTACCCGACCATGCTGGTGTTTTACCGCATGGGGGACTTCTACGAGCTGTTCCACGAAGACGCGGAAAAAGCGGCGCGCATCCTCGGCATCACCCTGACCGCGCGCGGCGCATCGAACGGCAATCCGATCAAGATGTGCGGCGTGCCTTTCCACTCGCTCGACGGCTACCTGGCCAAGCTGGTCAAGCTGGGCGAATCGTGCGCGATCTGCGAGCAGATCGGCGACCCGGCCACCAGCAAGGGCCCGGTCGAACGCAAGGTGCTGCGCGTCGTCACGCCGGGCACCCTGACCGATTCCGACCTGCTGCCTGAAAAATCGGAGCGCCCGCTGCTCGCGCTGTGCATGATCAGCCAGCGCAAGGTCGTCACCACCGGCCTTGCGTGGATGTCGCTGGCCAGCGGCGCCGTCAAGCTAATGGAGTTTTCGGGCGACGCCCGCACGGTCGGCGCGCGCCTGCAGCAGGAACTGGAGCGCATCGCGCCTGCAGAAATCCTGTGCGGCGACGGCGCCGAACTGTCGCCTGAACACGAGATCGCGCATACCCAGCGCGTGCCGGACTGGCACTTCGACGTCGTCGGCGGCCACAAGGCGCTGCTCGACCAGCTGGCCGTCGCCACCCTCACCGGCTTCGGCGCGGACGGCCTGGGTGCCGCATTCGGCGCCGCCGGCGCGCTGCTGCGCTACGCACAGGCGACGCAGGGGCGCGGCCTGCAGCACGTGCGCAGCTTGTCGACCGAAACCGAAACTGAATTCATCGGCCTCGACGCCGCCACCCGCCGCAACCTCGAACTGACCGAGACGATCCGCGGCCAGGAGTCGCCAACGCTGTTTTCGCTGCTCGACCACTGCCGTACGGCGATGGGTTCGCGCATGCTGCGCCATTGGCTGCACCACGCGCGGCGCGACCAGAACGTCGCGCGCGCGCGCCATGCCGCCATCGGCGCGCTGGCCGAGACCGACGCCAGCGGCTCGCTGTCGCAGACGCTGGCGCAAGTGCCGGACATCGAACGCATCACCACGCGCATCGCGCTGCTGACCGCGCGCCCGCGCGACCTGGCCAGCCTGCGCGATGGCCTGAAACAGCTGCCGGCCTTGCGCCATGCGATGCAGCGCAGCTTCACGGCGGGCGAAGACAGCCTGCTGGCGGCAATCCACAGCGCCATCGCGACGCCCGGCGTCTGCCTCGATCTGCTTACCCGGGCGGTCGCCGAAGAGCCGGCGGCAATGGTGCGCGACGGCGGCGTGTTCGCGCGCGGCTTCGATGCGGAGCTCGACGAGCTGCGCGGCCTTTCCGAGAACGCCGGCCAGTTCCTGGTCGACCTTGAAACGCGCGAGCGCGCTCGTACCGGCATCGCCAACCTGCGCGTCGAGTACAACAAGGTTCACGGCTTCTACATCGAGGTCACCCACGGCCAGACCGACAAGGTGCCGGAAGATTACCGCCGCCGCCAGACGCTGAAGAACGCCGAGCGCTACATCACGCCGGAGCTGAAAGTATTCGAGGACAAGGCCCTGTCGGCGCAGGACAAGGCGCTGGTGCGCGAGAAGCTGCTGTACGACCAGCTGCTGGGCGACCTGGCGCCGCACATCGGCGTGCTGCAGACCGTCGCGCAGGGCCTGGCCCAGCTCGACACGCTGACCGCGCTGGCGGTGCACGCGCTGCAGCACAACTGGGTCGCGCCGATGCTGGTGGCGTCACCCTGCCTCGACATCCGCGAAGGCCGCCACCCGGTCGTCGAAAACCAGATCGAGCGCTTCATCGCCAACGACTGCCAGCTGCAGGACGAACGCAGGCTGCTGTTGATCACCGGCCCGAACATGGGCGGTAAATCGACCTTCATGCGCCAGGTGGCCTTGATCACGCTGCTGGCCTACATCGGCAGCTATGTGCCGGCCGCCAGCGCCACCATCGGCCCGATCGACCGCATCTTCACGCGCATCGGCGCCACCGACGACCTGGCCGGCGGGCGCTCCACCTTCATGGTCGAGATGACCGAATCGGCGGCGATCCTTAACGGCGCCACGGAGCATTCGCTGGTGCTGATGGATGAAGTGGGCCGCGGTACCTCGACCTTCGACGGCCTTGCGCTGGCGTGGGCGATCGCGCGCCACCTGATCGATACCAGCCGCAGCTTCACGCTGTTCGCCACCCATTACTTCGAGCTGACCCAGCTTCCCGATTCGCATCCAACTGCGGCCAACGTGCATTTGTCGGCCGTCGAGCACAAGGACAGCATCGTGTTCCTGCACGCGGTGCAAGCCGGTCCCGCGTCGCAGAGCTACGGCTTGCAGGTGGCGCAGCTGGCCGGCGTGCCGCAGCCCGTCATCAAGGCCGCCCGCAAGCACCTGGCGCGCCTTGAATCGCAGGCGCTTGAGCGCACCACCCAGCTTGACCTGTTCGCCCTGCCCTGCGTCGAACCGGACGACGAGCCGGAAGCGGCAGCGCCGGAAGGCGGCGGCGTGCTGACCGCGTTGGCCGGCATCGACCCCGATGCCCTGAGCCCGCGCGAGGCGCTCGAACAGCTGTACCTGCTCAAAAGGTTGTCCGCACAATGATGCGGCGCGCGTCACTCGCCGGGTTGTTCAGCGCCGTCCTGCTTGCGGCCTCAGCCGCCATGGCAGGACCACCGGCAGAGCGGCACATGCACTCCTTCGGCGTGATCGGGCATAGCTTTACCAACGGCGGCGATGAGGAACAGCTGAAGCAGTCGATCATCGATTCGAGCGAGTCTGCGCTGGCCTTCGTGGTCCTAACCGGGATCAAGGCGCAGAAGGAGCCGTGCAGCGACAAGGTGTACCTCGCGCGCCGCAAGCTGATCGAGAACGCGCGCCGGCCGATGATCGTGATGCCGTCGGCGACCGACTGGAGCGGCTGCCGCAACTCGGCTGGACGTACCGCCGCCATTGAGCGCCTGAACCGCTTGCGCGAGCTGTATTACCCCGTGCCGGAGTCGCTGGGCCGGCGCAAAATCGAGGTCACGCGGCAATCGGCGAATAAAAAATTCCGCGCCTATTCCGAGAACATGTATTGGGTCGAAGGGAACGTGCTGTACGCAACCATCGATATCCCGGCGAACAACAACCACTATCTGCCGGAGGCGGGGCGCAACAGCGAGTTCGAAGACCGGCTGGTCGCCAACCGCTACTGGCTCAACCGCGTGTTTGCGCTGGCGCGGGCCAAAAAGCATGACGCCGTGGTGCTGTTTTCGGAAGGCGAGATCAGGCCGCTGGTACAGGAGAAGGGTTTCCGGGCGCTGCTGGCGCGTAGCCGGCAGCCGCAAGATGGCTTCGATGCCCCGCGCAGGCAGGTGGCGCAACTGGCGCGCAAGTTCGCGGGGAAGGTGCTGCTGGTCGATACCGTCGCGGCGCCAGGCAGCAAGGCCGAGCCGGCGATCGAGTGGCAGCGCAACATCGGCCATGTCAGCGCCGGGTCGCGCGCGCTGGAAGTGCATGTATCCAAGGACGAGGACGTCCAGTTCACCTTGAAGAACGCCGATAACGGCGAGTGAACCCGCCCAATCATTCACGCGGCACATCGCCAGGACCGGGGCTTGCCCCGGCCGTGTCCTGGCGAACCGCGCGTTGTTGCTAAGGCTTAGTGAATTGGACGCGAGCGGAACTCGTCGCCTTCATCGCCTTCGTCATCCTCATCGCCGTGGTGGTGGCCATGGGCGCCGTGCACGTGCTCGTGCTGGATCTCTTCTTCGCTGGCCGCGCGCACTTCGGTGACCGACAGTTCAAAACGCAGCGCCATGCCGGCAAGCGGGTGGTTGCCGTCGAGGACGACCTTGTCGTCGGCGATTTCGGTGACCGTGAAGATCATCGGCTCTTCGGCGCTTTCCGGATTGTCCGGCATGCCTTCGAACTGCATGCCGACTTCAAGTGGCTCAGGCAGGCGCTTGCGGTCTTCGATCTTGACCAGCTCCGGGTCGTAGTCGCCAAATGCGTCTTCCGGCTCGATCTGGATGGTCGATGAGTAGCCGGCTTCCTTGCCTTCGAGCTCTTCTTCGATCTTCGGCAGCGTGTTCTCGTAACCGCCGTGCAGGTACACCATCGGCTGGCGGCCATCTTCGATCAGGTTGTTCTGTGCATCCGACAGTTTGTAGTTAACCGTCACGACCGTATTCTTTGCAATCTTCATCGTACTTCCTTTCAGTGTTATCAGTCAGATTATACCTCTGGTGCTGGCTGTACCTGTTTCGTTGATGGTTATAATGGCGCATGAAAAAAATACAGCTCCTCGGCGACATCACGCCGGCCCAGTTCTTACGCGACTACTGGCACAAAAAACCGCTCCTGATCCGCAATGCGATCCCGGGCTTCAAGCCGCTCGTCAAACTTGAGGCCCTGGTCGAACTGGCCAAGCTCAACCACGTCGAGTCGCGCCTGATCTCCAAGGTCGACGGCAACTGGGACATGCAGCATGGCCCGATCGAAGAATTGCCGCCGCACGACAGCGGCGAGTGGACCATGCTGGTCCAGGGCGTGAACCTGTACAACGCCGATGCCGACGCGCTGCTGCGCCAGTTCCGCTTCATTCCGGATGCCCGCCTCGACGATCTGATGATCAGCTTCGCCACCGACGGCGGCGGCGTCGGCCCGCACTTCGATTCGTACGATGTATTCCTGCTGCAGGCGCAGGGCAAGCGCCGCTGGCGCATCGGCCCGCAAAAGGACCTGTCGCTGGTCGACGGGTTGCCGCTCAAGATCCTGGCCAATTTCAAGCCGCAGGAAGAGTTCGTGCTCGAACCGGGCGACATGCTGTACCTGCCGCCGCACTACGCCCACGACGGCATTGCCGAGGGCGATTGCATGACATACTCGATCGGCTTCCGTTCGCCGTCGTACCAGGAGCTGGGCGAGGCGTTCCTGCAGTTCATGGCAGATTCGATCGACCTGCCCGGCCGTTACGCCGATCCGGACCTCGACGTCGGCAAGCATCCGGCCGAGATTCCGAAGCACATGCTCTCGACCATCGCCGATGAATTGAACAAGGTCCGTTTCACCGAGGACGACGTGACGATCTTCCTGGGCGAACACTTGTCGGAGCCGAAGCACAATGTGTTCTTCAAGGGACCGGCCAAGCCGCTGACCTTCGGCCGCTTCGCCGAAGCGATCGCCAAGCGCGGCGTGGCGCTGTCGCTCAAGACGCAGATGCTGTATCGCGGCAAGAACGTGTTCATCAACGGCGAATCGTTCTCGGTCAGCCGCGCCGACAAGGCCGTGCTTGACGTGCTGGCCAACGAGCGCAGATGCGATGGCGCGTCGCTGGCCGGTGCATCGGACGATGTGATGGAAGCGCTGTACACCTGGTATCAGGACGGCTGGATCGAACTGGGCTGACAAGGAGTGGGCATGGAACAGGCAGGCGTAGTCCCGTTCGCGAGCCGCCAGGAGTTTGGCGCGCACCTGCGAGCATGCGTGGAACGGTCGGTGGCGACCCTGCGCATGTTCGACCCTGACTTTTCCGTGTTTCCGCTCGGCGCGAGCGACTTCGACGCCTTGCTGCGCGCCTTCCTCCGTAAGGGAGGCCACCTGTACCTCGCGGCGCACCGGACCGATCATATCGAACGCAACTGCCCGCGCTTCATGCGCCTGCTGAAAGACTACAGCCACCGCATCGAGTGCCGCGTCACCGGCCGCAACCTGCACCAGCTGACCGATTCGTTCTGTATCGGCGACGAGGTTTCGATCGTTCGCCGCTTCCACAGCGACCATATGCGCGGAGAAGCGGCGTTCGATACGCCACAGTCGTCGGAAATCAGTGCCGAAAGATTCAGGGCAATCTGGGCCGAGTCGCTTCCGGGACTGCACGCAACGACGACAGGCTTGTAAGTCAAATCTCGCGATGTGGCGAATATTATTCGGCATCTGCCAAACAGTTTGACAACTTTGTTGTAATTGTGTCGTTTGCCACAAAATGAAGCTTGATTTTTTGCTCAATCTTTCACTGCGGCATCATCGCGCTATTGCGAAATATGATATTTAGCTATAATATCCGGCTAGGAAGTTTCCGTTGTCTGTCAGGCACCATCACAGGTAATGAAAGCTGACGAGAATTTTCTAACGAGCGATAATTACCGGTAATTATTCATCGCAATACGAGTTGTTTTACACTTTGAATTAATCTAAGGAAAACCCATGAAAAAATCTTTGCTGATCGTCTCCCTGATGGCTGTTGCTCTGGCTGCTTGCTCGAAAAAAGAAGAGACCGTCGTTACTCCAGCTGCTGAAGTAACCGTACCAGCTGACGCAACCGCTGTTCCTGCTGACACCACCGTTGTTGCTCCTGCTGACGCACCTGCTGCTGACGCTGCTGCTGCTGCTGCAATGGCTGCTTCGGCTGCTTCGACCGCTGCTGATGCTGCTGCTGCTGCATCGACCGCTGCTTCGGAAGCCGCTTCGGTTGCTGCTGACGCTGCTAAGTAATCAGCCAGATTTAAAAGAAACCGGCCTTCGGGCCGGTTTTTTTTCGCCTGCACCTTTGTAACTCAGCCGTATTGACGGCTGCCGCCGGGATTAACTGGTCCGATAAGTTTCGCTATCGATTCTGGACGGACGGCGATAAGCGCCCGTCTGCCGCCGATTAAATGCTTGGCGCCAAGTTTTTACCAAATGTTACGAATTTCTTCAGGGCCAGAGCAGTTATTTAACATCGTTGCATCAAGTTGATGAGCTCGCTTGCGGCGATGCCTTCGCGGTGCGCTGCCGGTCCCGCCCGGCCTATACCCTGTAACGGCCCCCGAACTGCAAGTTGCATTGAAGAATCCTAAACCGGAGAATGTTCGGGCGTAAAAAAGTCGAGGTCACCGTTGAGTCCGTCCTTCCCGCGCAGGCGGGAATCCATACTGAAGCCGGGTAGCGGACCGGAGCCTCGCGGTTACGGCATCATTGGTATGGGTGCCCGCGTGCGCGGGCACGACGTGATTGCGTGCCTGGGCACGACGTGATTGCGTGCGCGGGCACGACGTGACGCCACGCCGCTTTCCACATGTAACGGTGACATATCGAAAAAAAACCGGCCAACTGGCCGGTTTTTTAATGACGCTGCAAACGCTTACTTGAGTTCTTCGCTCAGCAGCTTCAGGATCTTGGCAGCCGTTGGCGAGGTGTCGGCCTGGCCGTCGTTGTTCTGCACCGTCACCATGCTGACGCTGGCGCCCTGCTCGCTCTTGACCAGGATGCGGTAGCGCTGGGCTTCCTTGGCCTTGTCGTCGGAGGAGCCAAAGCTCAGCAGCTTGCTGAGGAAGCCGCGTTTGACTTCCAGGTCTGGATCGACGTAGCGCACGAAGTAGACACCCTGCACGCGGTCGCGGTCTTCTACCGTGAAGCCGACGCGGTCGAGCGCCAGGCCGACACGGCGCCAGGCGCGGTCGAAGCCTTCGTCCACTTCCACCGCATCGCCCACCAGCTTGGCGTGCTGCGGCGCGACTACGGCGTTCTGCACTGCCGTCTCGGCCTGCTTGGCGTCAGGGGTGCCCGACAGCGTGGCCATCAGCTTGCCGAGGAACTGGGCTTCCAGGCCCGGGTCGTTCGGACGGCCGGTCCAGGTCGTGGTTTCCTTCTGCGAACCGACAAACACTTCTTCCATGCCGCGGTGGCTGATGTAGATCTCGGTCGAGCCGTCGGCGGCGCGCTCGAGGCGGGTGCGGAACTTGTCGCGCTCGCCGGTCGAGTAGAGCGACTTGAAGACGCGGCCCAAGGTGTCGCGGATGATGCCTTGCGGGATCTTGGCGTTGTTCTCGACCCAGTCCGTTTCCATGGTGCCGCCGGCAGCCGATTCGCTGACCACGGTAAAGCCGTTGTCGGCCCAGAACTGCTTGAGCTGTGGCCACAATTGTTCAGGCGTCTGCTTGACCACCAGCCAGCGCTGGCTGCCGATGCGTTCAACCCGCATGTCGCTGGTATTGAGCGGGCCGACCTGCTCGCCGCTGGCCACCGGCATGGCCGCGCCTGGAACGCCGCGCTGCTGCTGGAAACCGGAGGCGGTGGCTACGCCACGGCCGTCAGGGATGGCGTAGCGGTTGTCCTTCTGCAGCTGGGTCAGGTCCGGCGGTACGTCGAGCGGCTGGGCTTTCTTGGCGCCGCGGTAGTCGACCTTGTCGGGTTCGATCACCGAGCTGATCATGCCGCAGCCGGTCAGGCTGGCCATCAGCGCGGTAAGTACCAGGCCGCGGGTCGCGGATGTCGTCAAGGCGGAGCGAGTTGTCTTGCGAATAGTCATGTCGTAACTGGTTGAAAAGCTGGTGTCAGGGATGATTCCGGCCCTTGCGGGTCAGGGCTGGGGAAGGACGCCCGCTTCGCGCATGGCAGCGCGGACGGTGTCGTGGCAATTGTCGGCGAGCGGGACCAGCGGCAGGCGTATGCCCGCTGGCATCATGCCCATTTCCGCCAGGGCCCATTTGACCGGAACCGGGTTCGGCTCAACGAAGAGCTTATGGTGCAGCGGCATGATTTTATTGTTGATCTCGACAGCACGGGCGATATCGCCGCTCATGGCGGCAACGCACAAGTCGTGCATGGCGCGCGGCGCGACGTTGGCGGTCACGGAGATGTTGCCAGCGCCGCCGCACAGCATCAGCGCGATCGCGGTCGGGTCGTCGCCGGAATACACGGCGAACGACGACGGCACCATGCGCAGCAGCTCAAGGCCGCGGCCGATGTTGCCGGTGGCGTCTTTCACGCCAACGATGTTCGGGATCGATGCCAGCCGTGCAATGGTCTCGTTCGACATGTCGGCAACTGTACGGCCCGGAACGTTGTAGAGGATCACCGGCAGGTCGACCGCTTCGGCGATCGCCTTGAAGTGGCGGTACATGCCTTCCTGGGTAGGACGGTTGTAGTAAGGGACCACCTGCAGGGTAGCGTCGGCGCCGGCCTGCTTGGCCGCTTCGGTCAGCTTGATGGCTTCGGCGGTTGAATTGCCGCCCGCGCCGGCGATCACCGGAATGCGCTTGGCCGCGTGCTCGACCGCTACGCGGATCAGTTCGCAGTGCTCTTCGACGCTCACGGTGGCCGATTCGCCGGTGGTGCCGACGATGACGATGCTGTCGGTTCCTTCCGCGATATGCCAGTCGATCAGCTTGCGCAGGCCGGGAATATCCAGGCTACCGTCGTCGTGCATCGGGGTAACGATTGCTACTATGCTGCCCTTGATCATATAAATGAGAATATGCTGGTCAATAAAAACCTGATTGTAGCGGATAGCCCGCACAATTGGTTCAATCTTGTCTAGATTTGCCGCTCCAACCGGCCCCTTCGCCCTGGTCCAGCCGGGCGCTGGTCCAGGCAAAACCTTGCTTCACCGCGCACAGCCGCTGCACCATCGCCGCTTTCGGCCGCTCCACCACACCGTCTTCGAAGGCCACCGGCGCGAGCCCGTGGGCGGCGGCATGTACCAGCAACTCGCCGTGCGCCAGCAAAAAGGCCGGATTCGTCGGTTTGCCGAATGCTTCGTTTCCTAGCGCAAAGGTTTCGTAGATCAGCAAGCCATCGTCGCGCAGGCTGGCGGCCAGCTGCGCGAACAGCGGGCGGTGCAGGTAATTGGTGACCACGATGGCGGCAAACCGCCCTGCTTCGAATGGCCATGCCAGCGCCGGGTCTTCGAGGTCCCAGGCCATCGTCGCGACGCCTTCGGCTGCGGCCTCGGCCAGCGCGGCGGCATCGCGGTCAAGCGCCAGCACCGGATGCCCGAGGGCGGCGAAATGGCGCGCGTGGCGGCCGCTGCCGCAGGCAAGGTCGAGCACCTCGCCTGGCGGCGCCAGCGGCGCAAAGCGGGCAACCCAGGCCGAAACAGGAGCGGCGGCGTGGCTGTTCATCAGCTGTAGGACAGGCCCATGGCTTCGCGCACGTCGCGCATGGTCTCCTGGGCCAGCTTGCGCGCGACGTCGCAGCCGTCGGCCACAATGGCGCGTACCAGCGACGGATCATCCAGGTATTGCTGGGCGCGCTCGTGCATCGGTTCCTGCTCCTTGATGATGGCGTCGATCACCGGCTGCTTGCATTCCAGGCAGCCAATGCCAGCCGTGGTGCAACCCTTGACCACCCAGTCGCGCGTCGCCTCGTCGGAATAGACTTCATGCAATTGCCACACCGGGCATTTGCGTGGGTCGCCTGGGTCGGCGCGGCGGATGCGCGCCGGATCGGTCGGCATCGTGCGGACCTTTTTGGTGACCGAGTCCTTGTCTTCGCGCAGCGCGATGGCATTGCCGTAGCTCTTGGACATCTTGCGGCCGTCCAGGCCGGGCAGGCGCGAGGCGACCGTCAGCTTGGCCTGCGGTTCCACCAGGATCAGCTTGCGGCTGCCTTCGAGGTAGCCGAACAGGCGCTCGCGGTCGATCATCGACAGGCTCTGGGCATCGTCAAGCATCGCTTGCGCCTGCGCCAGCGCCTCATCCTTGCCTTCTTGCTGGTATTCGGTGCGCAGCTGCAGGTACAGGCGCGCGCGCTTGGTGCCGAGCTTCTTGACGGCGTCCATCGCCTTTTCTTCGAAGCCGCGCTCCTTGCCGTACAGGTGGTTAAAGCGGCGTGCGATTTCGCGCATCATTTCAATGTGCGGCACCTGGTCGTCGCCGACCGGCACTTCGCTGGCGCGGTAGATCAGCACGTCGGCCGCCTGCAACAGCGGGTAGCCGAGGAAACCGTAGGTGGCCAGGTCCTTGCTCGACAGGTTGTCGATCTGGTCCTTGTAGGTCGGCACCCGTTCGAGCCAGCCGAGCGGGGTCGCCATCGACAGCAGCAAGTGCAGCTCGGCATGCTCGGGCACGCGCGACTGGATGAACAAGGTCGCCTGCGACGGGTCGACGCCAGCCGCCAGCCAGTCGACCAGCATGTCCCAGGTACTGCGCTCGATGATGCTCGGGTCGTCGTAATGGGTGGTCAGCGCGTGCCAGTCGGCGACAAAGAACAGGCAAGGCTGTTCCGACTGCATGTTGACCCAGTTCTTCAGCGCACCGTGAAAGTGGCCAAGGTGCATCGTCCCAGTGGGACGCATGCCGGAGACAACGCGGTCGGGATACATGGCGGGATTAACCTAAAAGAAATCTGAATGGGGCCACAAACAGGTTCAGCACGATGCCGGTCAGCTTGCCCATCGGCCCGAACCAATAGTCCATCAGCCTGAACACCAGCAGTCCAATCACGATGAAGAAGCCATACGGCTCGATGCGCGAGTACGTGTAGGCAAGCTTGTGCGGCAGCACGCTGGTCATGATGCGGCCGCCATCGAGCGGTGGAATTGGCAGCATGTTAAACACAAACATCAGGATGTTGACGAACACGCCGGCCTGGGCCACCTTGTACGGAAACGCCTCGGCCACCCCGAAGGCCGCCATCAGCAACGCGAACACCGACCAGCCAAAGGCCATGATGAAGTTCGCCAGCGGCCCGGCGAACGCCACCCATGCCATCTGTTTCTTTGGATTGCGCAGCTTGCCGAAATCGATCGGCACCGGCTTGGCGTAGCCGAACACGAATGGGGTAAAGATGTACATCAGCACCGGCAGCGCGATGGTGCCGATCGGGTCGATGTGGCGCAGTGGATTGACACTCATGCGGCCGGCGGCGTAGGCGGTGTTGTCGCCAAAATATTTTGCCGCGTAGGCGTGGGCCGCTTCGTGCAGGGTAATCGCGAAGATCACCGGTAGTGCGTAGACGGCGATCGCCTGGATAATTTCATTCATGGGTAGATTCTAACAGAGCACGCCGGGGCGGCCGGCAGGCGGTGGATGGAGGTGGGACGAGCCCGTCAGATGCCAAACAGGGCCGGATTGCCGCGTCCCTGACGCATCAGCACCGGTTCGGCGCCGGTCAGGTCGATCACCGTGGTCGGTTCCAGCGAGCAAGCGCCGCCGTCGATGATCAGGTCGAGCTGCTTTTCCATCCGGTCGCGGATGGTGTCGGCGTCATTCATGACTTCGCCGTCGTCGCGGCAGATCAAGGTGGCGCTGATCAAAGGCTGGCCCAGCTCTTCCAGCAGCGCGCTGGCGATTGGATGCTCCGGCACCCGCAGGCCGATGGTCTTGCGCGACGGGTGCGACAGCCGGCGCGGCACTGCGCGCGTGGCCTCCAGAATCACCGTGAACGGACCCGGCGTGGTCGCCTTCAGCAGCCGGAACTGCTTGTTGTCCACGCGGGCATACTCGGCAATCTCCGACAGGTCGCGGCACAGCAGGGTCAGGTGGTGCTTCTCGTCGATGCCGCGGATGCGGCGCAACTTTTCCACCGCCGCCTTGTCATCCAGATGGCACACCAGCGCATAGCTGGAGTCGGTCGGGAGCGCAACCACGCCCCCGCCGTGGATGATCTGCGCCGCCTGCTTGATCAGGCGTAGCTGCGGATTGTCCGGGTGGATCTGGAAAAATTGACTCATAAGGCCGCGGCGGCTTGCTTAGCGCAATTGCGACAGGGCAGCGATACGCTGCTCCATCGGCGGGTGGGTCGAGAACAGCGCACCCCAGCCGCCACCGCCGCCCGAGATACCGGACGCGGCCATCGACTGCGGCAAGGCGCCAGGGGCCAGGCCGCCAAGGCGGGCCAGCGCGTTCTGCATCGGCAGTGGCGAGCCCATCAGCTTGGCGGAACCGGCGTCGGCACGGAATTCGCGCTGGCGCGAGAACCAGGCCACGATGATCGAGGCCAGCAGGCCGAAGATGATTTCGCACACGAACACGGTGACCATGTAGCCGATGCCGGGGCCACGGTCCGAGTCGCCTTTGAGCAATACTTTATCGACGAAATAGCCGACCACGCGCGCCAGGAACACCACGAAGGTATTGACGACGCCCTGGATCAGGGTCAGCGTGACCATGTCGCCATTGGCGATGTGCGCCACCTCGTGGCCCAGCACCGCTTCGACTTCTTCGCGGCTCATGCTTTGCAGCAGGCCGGTGGATACGGCGACCAGCGCCGAATTCTTGAAGGCGCCGGTGGCGAACGCGTTGGGCTCGCCGTCGTACACGGCCACTTCAGGCATGCCGATGCCGGCGCGCTCGGACAACTGGCGCACGGTGGCGACCAGCCACTGCTCGGTCGAGTTGGCCGGGTTCTCGATGACGCGCGCGCCAGTCGACCATTTGGCCATCGGCTTACTGATCAGCAAGGAGAAGATCGAACCGGTGAAGCCCACCACTGCCGAGAAGATCAGCAGTTCGCCGACATTGATGCCGGACGCGCTCACGCCGCGGCCGATGCCCAGAACGTTGAGCACCAGCGACAACACCAGCATCACGGCGAGGTTGGTGGCGAGAAATAGAACAATGCGCTTCATGGAAAGCCTCCCGGCTTGGAATGTGGTTGACAGGCCGATAAGATAAGGGTGCTCAGCGGAAAATTCAAGTCGGGATACTTAACTGGGGCTTAAGGCTGAATTTGACGGGTATTTTGTGGCTACCCGCTCCTCCGCAGAATCGGCTCAAAACCAATCGTGCCACACCGGCGTCAGGTTCCCCGGCAATGGCGGCAACTGCGCAAACTCGATCCGGTTTTCGCCCGGCGCGTGGAAGTCGGTCCCGCGCGAGGCCAGGAACCCATACCGCCGCGCCAGCTCCGCGTACTCGGGATACTGGTCGGGCGTATGGCTGCCGGTCACCACCTCGATGGCCGCGCCGCCAAGCGCCTTGAATTCGTCGAACAGCGCGCCCTGCGCCGTCGCGCTGAATTTGTAACGCCCCGGATGCGCAATCACCGCCACGCCGCCGGCCGCCTTGATCCAGCCCACCGCCTGCTCCAGGCTGGCCCAGCGATGCGGCACATAGCCAGGCTTTCCTTCGGTGAGGTATTTACGGAATACATCCGGCGTGTTGTTGGCAACACCGCACTCCACCAGATAGCGGGCGAAGTGGGTGCGCGACATCAGGTCCGGATTCCCAACGTATTTCAGTGCGCCTTCGTAGGCGCCGGGGATCCCGGCCTTGTCCAGCTGGGCCGCAATCTCGCGCCCGCGCGCATCGCGGCCGCTGCGGGTATCGGCCAGGCCTTGTACCAACGTCGGGTGATGCTCATCGATCTGCAAGCCCACGATATGCACGGTGGCGTTTGCCCAGGTAATCGAAATTTCGACCCCGGCGACGAAGCGCATGCCCAACTCCTGCGCGGCGGCGCGCGCGCGGGCGATGCCGCCGACCTCATCGTGGTCGGTCAGCGCCCACACATCGACGCCGGAACCGTGCGCGTACTTCGCCACCGCCTCTGGCGCGAGCACGCCGTCGGAAACGTTGGAATGGCAATGAAGATCGACTTTCAGCATACTGAAAACAAGCCTTGGCGCAGGAAGATGGTCGCGAAGGCTTTATTGTACGCGGACTGGGCGGGTTGCTCCGTGGCGACGCTCAATTGCCGCTCATGCCGCAATGAAATCCTCGATCATGCGTGCCAGTTTTTCAGGCTGGTCGTGGTGCAGCATGTGGCCGGCGTCCGGCATCATATGCGCGCTGACGTTGGCCAGGTGCGACAGGCGGCGGTCGACTTCGATCCGCGCCTCTTCCTTCGGGCCCATCCACTGCCACATATTGGTGTCTTCGGCCTCGACCCACAGCACCGGCGCCGTGATTGCGCGCGAGCATGCAAGCACTTCCTCAACGTGGTACAGCAGCGGGCTCGGCTTCTTGTGCTGCGGGTCGCCGAGAATCTCCCACTCGCCTGCCTGGTTCGGCGCGGCCCAATGCTGCGACAGGAAATCGGCGCGCTCGTCGGACAGGCGCGGATTGGTCTTCTGCAGCCGCGCGGCAACGGCCTGGCGGGTCGGATACGCACGCAGCACCGGCGGCTCGCGCAACTCGTCGAGCCACTTGGCGTAGCGCTTGGGCGAATCTTCCGGCTTGGTGGCAGGCAGGCCAAACCCTTCCAGGTTGATCAGCCGGCTGACACGGTCCGGCCGCACGCCGGCATAGATGTTGACGATGTTGCCGCCCATGCTGTGTCCCAGCAGGTTGACGGCCTCGCCCGGCGCGTAGTGCTCGAGGATGGCGTCGAGATCGGCCACATAGTCGGGAAACCAGTAGGTATCCGACTGGGTGCGTTCGGACAGTCCGAAACCGCGCCAGTCCGGCGCGATCACGTGCCAGTCTTGCTGCAGGCAGTCGACCACGAACTGGAACGAGGCCGACACGTCCATCCAACCGTGCACCATGAACAGTTTCGGCGCCCCTTCCCTGCCCCAATGGCGGATATGGCTGCGCAGGCCACGGATGGCCAGGAACTCGGAACGGGACGGTTTCATACTTGCCTCAAAAATAAAAGAACGACCGTTCGAATTATACGCTGCTGTTGATTTTCCGTCAGGCGGCCCCATTTGCTCGCATTCGGCCGGCAAACCGGCCCCCGGGCGTAAAATAGCGCCTTCCCCACGTTTCCAATAAGACTACTACTATGGCCATCTTCCAGCTGGGCGAGCACGCTCCCGAGATCGACGCATCGGCATTCGTTGCCGACTCCGCCAACGTGATTGGCAAGGTCACGCTCGAAGCCAACGCCTCGGTGTGGTTCGGCGTCACGATCCGCGGCGACAACGAACGCATCACCATCGGCGCGGACAGCAATGTCCAGGAAGGCACCGTCATGCACACCGACATGGGCTACCCGCTCGACATCGGCAAAGGCGTCACGATCGGCCACCAGGCGATGCTGCATGGCTGCACGGTCGGCGATGGCTCGCTGATCGGCATCCAGGCGGTGATCCTGAACGGCGCGAAGATCGGCAAGGGCTGCCTGGTCGGCGCCGGCGCGCTGGTCACGGAGGGCAAGGAATTCCCGGATTACTCGCTGATTATCGGCGCCCCGGCCAAGGCAGTGCGCACCCTCGGCGAAGAAGACGTCGCGCGCCTGCAAGCGAGCGCCGCCAGCTATGTGAAGCGCGGCCAGCTGTTCAAGGCAGAACTCAAGAAAATTGGATAAGACATGACGACAGATACCAAAGACACCCTGCAAAAATTCATCTTCGATAACGCCGCGGTACGTGGCGAGTTCGTTGAAATCTCGGATACCTGGCGCGAAGTCCAGGCCCGCCACAGCTACCCGCCCGCGGTCAAGACGGTGCTGGGCGAAATGCTGGCCGCTGCCGCCCTGCTGTCGGCCAACCTGAAGTTCAACGGCTCGATCATCATGCAGATCCATGGCGACGGCCCGGTCAAGCTGATGGTGGTTGAATGCGATTCCGACCTGCGCCTGCGCGCCACCGCCAAGCTGGCCGAAGGCGCCCACGTGGCCGAGGACGCGACCCTGACGGACCTGCTGAACCAGAGCGGCAAGGGCCGCTTCGTGATTACGCTCGATCCGAACGACAAGATGCCGGGCCAGCAGCCTTACCAGGGCATCGTGCCGCTCGATGGCGACGACATGGCGACCGTGATTGAAAACTACATGCTGCGTTCGGAGCAGCTCGACACGCGCCTGTGGATCGCCGCCGACGCCACCGTCTCGCGCGGCCTGCTGCTGCAAAAGCTGCCGCGCCACAGCGGCAAGGACGACCAGACCAAGCAGGCGACCGAAGCGGAAGAACTCGAGACCTGGAACCGCGCGGTGATGCTGGCCTCGACCCTGAAGCAGGAAGAACTGCTGTCAGCCGACATCCAGACCCTGATGAACCGCCTGTTCTGGGAAGAGACGATCCGCGTGTTCGATCCGGCGCACCCGCGCTTCCACTGCAGCTGCACCCGTGAAAAGGTCGGCAACATGCTCAAGATGCTGGGCACGGAAGAAGTCAACGCTGCGCTCGACGACCTGGGCGCGCTGGAGATCAATTGCGATTTCTGCGGCAAGCACTACGCGTTCGACAAGGTCGATTGCGCGCAACTGTTTGCCACCGACACCCCGGTCGAAACCTTGATCCCGGCCGGCGACATCAAGCACTGAGCCGCGCACGGCGACGGGATCGCCACCGTGCGCGCCTGCCCGCGCGTCACGGTTGCTTGATGTGCTGTTCAAAGAACCGGACCACGCTGGCGTTCATCGCCTCATGGAAGGCGGCGCGATCGAACTTGCCCTGCTCCGCACAAAACTCCAGCTGGCGCGCCAGCACGGTGCACGGGGCCAGGAACGATAAGTGACCGGCGCCGGGAACGGAGTGGAACTCCACCCCGGCGCCGAGCCATTGTCGCAGCGGCCCGGCATTGCTTGCGTAGGGAACGCTGGCATCCTTTTCCGCGCTCCATAACTGCACCGGTACCCGCACGCCGCCGCCCGTCGGCGACGCCAGCGCGAATCCGAAGCCTGGCGCCGCCACTACCGCCGCCTTGATGCGCGGGTCCGCCACAAAATTTTGCTCCATGGCGGACGCGCCAACGGTCATCAACGGCGATCCTGCGCGGCGCAACACCTCGCAGGCAAACTCCGGCGACCTGGCACAATGTGTCGGAACCATGCCCAAATCAGGTGTCGCGCCGACCGCGGTAAGTACCGTGAATCCGCCCATCGAGAATCCAAAGGCGCCGATGCGATCAGGATCGATCCGGTCGTGGCCCGGCCAGCGCGCCAGCATATGGTCGACGGTCGCGCGCAACTGCCGGGTACGCCCACTGAAAAACGCTGCCGAGCCGACCGCGCTCTGGTCCTCGTAGTTGTCGCCGCCATGCATTGGCGCGGCGACGATGTAGCCAGCGCTGGCCAGCGCCAGCGCCAGGTCGACATGGCCCATTGGCGCGCCGCCGTTACCGTGCGAGATGATCACCAGCGGCAAGCCGCGCCCGGCAATCGCGGCGTCGCGCGCCACCGTCGCGAATGCAAAGCCGCTCACGGTTGGCCACGGGCGCGCATCGGTCGGATACCAGACGCCGATGACGAACGGTTTTCCATCCGCGCCGGTTGCACGGGTGGCCTGGAAACCCACCGGGCGCTCCGTCGTGAGCGCGGTCGAAAACACGAACACCCCCACGCCGGCGGCAAGAACCGCGATCGCGATGAGCAAGCGGCGAATCCATTTCATGATGCCTCCTTCAGTGAGAGAGCGGGTGTGCAAAGTTCGACAATAAACCGGCAGCCACGGCCACCGAGGCCGGTCTCAAGGCGCACCGTGCCATGCAGTCGCTTCACGGCCTGCGCGACAATCGCCAGGCCAAGCCCGGAACCGGAGGCGTCATTTCCGGCGACACGGTAAAAACGCTCGAAAACCAGGGCCTGTTCGCTTGCCGCGATACCCGGGCCATCGTCGGCCACCGTCAGTACCAGCATGCCATGCCGCTCGCCCAGACCAACCACGATCTGCCCGCCGCGCTGCACATACCGCGACGCGTTGTCGAGCAGGTTCTGCACGATGGACTGGAAGGCGTGCGGCTCCAGCCGGTGCAGCAGCATGTCGGGCGCCTCGAGCGACAGGTCGATGTCCCTGCCCATGGCCGCGGGTGCGGCGACGGCCATCTCGTGCCGCAGCAGCTGGGCCACATCCACCGCGGCGGCGGCGGATGTCGCGGCGCTGTCGATGCGCGCGAGATCGAGCAGTTGCTGAACCAGGTGGGAAGCGCGCGCGATCGCATGTTCCAGGCGCCGCGCCGCCATGCGCCGTTCGTCGGGACCGGCGGCCATTTCCAGCACATGGACCTGGGCCGCGATCACGGCCATCGGCGTCCTCAGTTCGTGCGCCGCATCCTCGACGAAGGCATGTTCCCGCGCGATCTTGCTGCGCAGTTTGGCGAGCAGATGATCGAGGGCGTCGGCGACGGGCTTGAGCTCCGCGTACCTGGCGTCGCAGCCTAGCGGTGAAAGATCGTCCGGCCCGCGCGCGGCGATGGTATCGGACAAGCGGCGCAGCGGGCGCAGGCCGCGCGCGACGGCAAGCCACACCGGCAGCAGCACGAATGGAAACGCGATGAAAATCGACATCGCCAGGTTGCTGCCCAAACGCGCCAGCAACCAGCCGCTATCCAGGCGCGGTTGGCCAATCAGCACTATCCAGCGCGCCGTGTCGCCACGGAACACGTGGTAGCGTTCACCATTCACGGTCTGCTCGGTGAACCTCCCTGCAACCCCGCGCAGGCTGGCCGCGCCGCCTTCGGGCGACATGTACAGGCGCCGCCCCTGCCGGTCTTCCAGCTGCAGCAGGAAGTAGCCCGGCACGCCTTCGTGGCGCAGGCCGGTATTGAAGAAATCGGAATAGATCGCGATGGCGGCGCGCGCCTGGTCCGGCTGGTCGAATTTCGCCAGCGCGGTGGTCACGATTTCGCCGCGGATGCGCTGCGCGCGATCGATGGTGGCTTGCCCGGTCTCCTGCCAATAGTAAAAACTAACCAGGACCACCCAGACCGCGCCGAACGCCATCAGCAGCGTCAGCACCAGCCGCCGCGCCAGCGTCGGGCGCACAAGATCAGCGAACGGCATCATGCGTCGAGCATGTAGCCGACACCGCGCACGGTGCGGATGCGTTCGGCGCCGATCTTGCGCCGCAGGTTCGAGACGTGCACCTCGAGCGCGCTGAAGTCGAGTGCATCGCCCAGCGGCTCCATGCGCTGGGCCAGCACACCCTTTGGTACAACCACGCCTGGCTCGCGCGCCAATTCCAGCATCAGGTGGAATTCGCGCGGCGATAGATCCAGCGCCTCGCCGTCGAGCCTCGCTGTGTAGCTTCGCGGCTCGATCTGCAGGTCGCCGATGCGCCACAACTGGCTGGCCTGCTGCGCCGAGCGTCGCAATACCGCGCGCAGGCGCGACACCAGTTCGGCCATGGCAAACGGCTTGATGATGAAATCGTCCGCGCCACCGTCCAGCCCCGAGAGCCGGTCGTCCAGTGCGGAGCGCGCGGTAATCATGATGATCGGCAGGGCCAGTCCGCTGGCGCGCCAACGTTTGAGCAGGTCGAGGCCACTGCCGTCGGGCAGCGAAATGTCGAGCAGCGCGCAATCGTAGGGCAGATCGACCGCCAGGGTCGGCGCGTCGGCGATACGGCGCAGCCATGCGCTGGTGATGCCGTCCGCCTTCAGCGCCTGCTGGAGTGCGAAGCCAAGGTCAAGGTCGTCTTCAATGATCAGGATGTGCATGCAAAGATTATATCGTCGCCAACCTTCGGCAAAGCCAAAGGCGGTAATATGGACGAGACCTTAAAACCGAAAAACCAACAGGAGACCCCGCGATGTCGTTAGCGCTATACGGCCATCCCTTTTCTTCGTACACCCAGAAAGTGCTCATCGCGCTATATGAGAACGGCCTGCCGTTCGAGTTCCGTTGTATCGGGCCGGATACGCCGCAGCATGCGCAGGCATGGCTGCAGCGCTGGCCGCTGCGCAAGTTTCCGGTCCTTGTGGACGGCGAGCGCGACGTGGCCGAGACCAGCATCATCATCGAGTATCTGCAGCTCGCCCATCCGGGAACGGTATCGCTGCTGCCCGAAAACCCGGTGGCCGCGCTGGACGTCCGCTTCCTCGACCGTTTCTTCGACCTGCACGTGATGAGCCCTGTCCAGCACGCCGTCGGCGCTGCAATCACCGGCGACCCGGTGAAACGGGCCGAGGGCATGGTGTTCGCACAGGAAAAGCTCGAACTGGCCTATGCATGGCTGGAGCATGAACTTGCTGGGAGGAACTGGGCAACTGGCGGGGAGTTCACGCTGGCCGACTGCGCCGCGGCCCCTTCCCTGTTCTACGCCGACTGGACTGTGCCGATCCCCGACGCGTATCCGGTACTGCGCGCCTACCGGGCGCGTTTGCTGGCGCGTCCGTCGTTCGCCCGGGCAGTCGAGGAAGCCCGGCCGTACCGGCATTTGTTCCCGCTGGGGGCCCCAGACCAGGATTAATCGGTTTTTTTCGCGAATCCTGTCACAAGCCGGCCGGCATGCACGTCTTACAGGTATGGAGGGCACAAGGGGTGCCGCTCCGCCCTGATTGAAAGGCCCACCATGTCGCACGTCGCTCGCATTCCCTTCTTCACCCTCGCTCCGGCCAACCTGAAGGCCATGATCAACCTGTCCACATCGGTCAAGAAAAGCTCGATCGGCGAACCGCTGGTCGAACTGCTCAACCTGCGCGTTTCGCAAATCAATGGCTGCGGCGTGTGCGTCGACATGCACTGGCGGGAATTGATCAAGCAAGGCGCGCAGCCGCGCCACCTGAACGCCCTGCCGGGCTGGCGCGAAGCCCCGTTCTTCAGCCCGCGCGAACGCGCCGCCCTGGGCTGGGCCGAAGCCGTCAACGCCCTGCCGCATCGCGACGACACCGACGCGGCCTACACCGAACTGGCGCAGCACTTCGACCCGACCGAGGTCGCTGAACTGAGCTACGCGGTAGCCGTCATCAAGGGTTGGAACCTGCTGAACCTCAGCCTGCGCAACCAGATCCCTGAAGTGCCGGCGCCGGGCTTTTAAACGCATGGGGTTACACTGCCTGATCATGACCGAGCACAATCACGCCGACCCGCTTACCGCGTTCGCCGCCCTGCGTCCGCGCCTGTTTTCGATCGCGTACCGGATGCTCGGCATGCGCGCCGACGCCGAGGACGTGGTGCAGGATGCCTGGCTGCGCTGGGATGGCGCGGAGCATGCCGCGATCCAGTCGGCCGAAGCGTGGCTGGTGACGGCGACAACGCGCCTTGCGCTCGACCGCCTGCGCACCCGCAAGTCGGAGCGCGAATCCTACAGCGGCTGGTGGCTGCCGGAGCCGCTGGTGGAGCTGGACGAGCGCACGCCGGAGAGCGCGGCCGAACTGGCGAGCGACGTGTCGGTGGCGTTCATGTGGGTGCTGGAGCGGCTGGCGCCGGAAGAACGCGCCGCCTTCCTGATGCGCCAGGTGTTCGACCAGGATTACGCCGACATCGCGGCCATGCTGGGTAAATCCGAAGCGAGCTGCCGCCAGCTGGTGCATCGGGCGCAGGCGCGGGTGCAACAGGAACGGCCACGCTTCGAGGTACCGAAGGATTCGCACCGCGACCTGCTGGCGAAGTTCATGCTGGCCGCGGGCGACGGCAACCGGGCGGCGATGAAGGCGATGATGTCGGACGACGTGCAACTGGTGGCCGACGGCGGCGGCAAGGTCAACTCGTTCCGGCATATCCTGCACGGTGCCGGCCGGGTCGCTGGCGTGTACTGGTCACTGGAACACCAGAACCCGTTGCAAGTCGATTACCGCACGGCGCTGATCAACGGCGAGCCAGGCCTGCTGCGCTATGTCGGCGGAAAAATCGAATCGGCACAATCGTTCATCATCGAGGACGGGCTGATTTCCGCCGTCTTCATCATGCGCAATCCGGACAAGCTGACCACAGTTCCGCAAACGCTCTGATTGACGTGGACCCTGGAGGATGTGCCACAATCGTATTTTTCAGACCCACGCTCCCGAGATGACACTTCCAGTTTCATGCGGCACCCTCATCGTCAACGGCGCAGGCCAGCTGTTGCTGTGCCACGTCACCGGCACCGCGAAGTGGGATATCCCGAAAGGGATGCAGGATCCCGGCGAGACGCCGATCGAAACAGCGATGCGCGAGCTGAAGGAAGAAGCCGGACTGGTGTTCGAGGAAACCGAATTTACCGACCTCGGATGTTTCGACTACCGCAAGGACAAGCGCCTTCACCTGTTTCTGGTTCGCGCGCCGGCTGACCTGGACTGCCTCGATCATCTCGAATGCACCAGCTTCTTCCCGCACCAGTTCACCGGCAAGCCGACACCGGAAGCCGATGGCTTCCGTTGGGCATCGCGCGATGAAGTGGCCAGGCTATGCTGGCCACGGATGGCCGAACGCCTGGCCACGCTGGACTGGTAACCCATAAAAAAAGCAGCCCCTCGCGGGACTGCTTTCGTTGGCAGCAGATGATGCATCAATTATTCAGCAATACCTGAGCAATCAAACCGGTGGCCAGCGCTACCAGCGCATAGTCATTGCCTGCCTGGACCCAGTGATAACCGCGCGGCGGCGCATACAGGCGGCGCTGGCGCCAGTCGTTGACCACATAGCGCGAACCGCGGTACTCGTGTGCCATGTATCCGCCGCGATAGACCCGGTAGTTCGAGCCGGTGGTGTAATGGCGGCGCTGGACACTGCGGCGGCCGTCGTAGCGGTCAGTGCGGTCGTAGCGGTCATTGCGGTCGTAACGGCCATCATTGCCGTAGTGCGCACGCTGGTTGCTGTCATAACGCTCGCCGCGATAGCGGTTGTCGTTGCGGTCGCCCTGCTCGTATCGGCCGTGACGGTCGTTGCGGTTATCGCGCTCGTACGATTGCGCGAGCGCCGCGCCGGAAGTAAAGGTAGCTGCAATTGCGGCAAAGATGAGGGCTTTCGTATTCATGTGAGCTCCTGAGTGAAGTGAAACCAGTTGTCTGCCTGGGCTCCTGCAAAAACATCCTCTGCGGGAGATGAGCTAGTACAGTTCCTTCGCCCATGAATCCATTAAACCCCATCCAAATGTACAGTTCTACCGTTTACCAGTAAGAAGTGTTACGCGAGGTATCAGCGGAGAGAGGTCAACCTCAGAGGAAAAAGGTGATGTTGACGTTAAGTGTGGAATTCATTCTTCCTTCCCGCGCAGGCGCACTGGTGTCCGGAATATTCTTGTTGACAGTCCGATTGCATCAATCGGGTTCGGGGCGCTCACAGAAATCACGACATTGAGACTAGAAATGCAAGACCTAACGTCGCCCCTGCGAAGGCAGGGGTCCATGCTCGGCACGATTTGTATGGACCCCTGCCTGCGCAGGGGCGACGTTGCAGGCGGGAATCCATACTCAAGCCGGGTAGCCGACCGGCGTCTCGCGTTTACAGCCGGTATGGGTGCCCGCCTGAGCGGGCACGACGTGACGGCGTCCACTCCGCTGTCCACATGTAACGGTGACATGGCGAAAAAAAACCGCGCCGTATTTACGGTGCGGTTTTTTCTGGTGTGGCCCTGACGTTCAATGCGTCGGCTTCTCGCCTTTCGGCGCCGGCGGAGGCGGTGGCGGCGTGGCCGATTCGACCGGCTTGCCGTTCTTGCCGAGCACCTGCACGAAGATCTCGTTCTGCTTGATCATGCCCAGCTCGAAACGCGCGCGCTCCTCGACCGCCCCGGTACCGGTCTTCAGGTCAACGACCTCCGATTCCAGCTTGGCGTTGCGCGCCTTGCGGTCCGCCGCGCTTTGCTGCGCGTCGGCGACCTGGCTTTCCAGGTCGTACACGCGCAGCCAGCCGCCCTTGCCCAGCCAAAGCGGGTACTGGATCAACAGCAGCAGTGCTGCGAGTGCGAGCGTAATCAGGCGCATCAAGCGTCCGGCCTTAGTGTTACTTCAGGTTGTAGAACGCGTCGCGGCCAGGATAGCTGGCGATGTCGCCCAGGTCTTCTTCAATGCGCAGCAGCTGGTTGTACTTGGCCATGCGGTCCGAACGCGACAGCGAGCCGGTCTTGATCTGCAAGGCGTTGCAGCCAACCGCGATATCGGCGATGGTCGAGTCTTCGGTTTCGCCCGAGCGGTGCGAGATCACGGCGGTGTAGCCGGCGCGCTTGGCCATCTCGATCGCTGCGAAGGTCTCGGTCAGGGTGCCGATCTGGTTGATCTTGATGAGGATCGAATTGGCGATGCCCTTCGAGATGCCCTCTTTCAGGATCTTGGTGTTGGTGACATACAGGTCGTCGCCGACCAGCTGCACCTTCTTGCCCAGCGCCTGGGTCAGGATCGCCCAGCCGTCCCAGTCGTTTTCCGCCATTGCGTCTTCGATCGAGATGATCGGGTACTTGTCGCACCAGGTCGCGAGCATGTTGGTAAATTCGGTCGCGGTGAGCGACAGGCCTTCGCCCGACAGCACATACTTGCCGTCCTTGTGGAATTCGCTGGCCGCGCAATCGAGGCCCAGTGCGATCTGGGTGCCTGGCTCGTAGCCGGCTTCTTCGATCGCCTGCATGATCAGCTTGATCGCTTCTTCGTGGTTGGCCACGTTCGGTGCGAAGCCGCCTTCGTCGCCGACCGAGGTCGCCATGCCTTTGGCGTGCAGGATCTTCTTCAGCGTGTGGAATACTTCCGCGCCGTAGCGAACCGCTTCCTTGAAGCTTGGCGCGCCAACCGGGATGATCATGAATTCCTGGATGTCCAGGTTGTTGTCGGCGTGTGCGCCGCCGTTGATGACGTTCATCATCGGTACCGGCATCTGCATCGCGCCCGAACCGCCGAAGTAGCGGTACAGCGGCAGGCCGGCTTCTTCGGCGGCGGCCTTGGCCACTGCCATCGACACCGCCAGCATGGCGTTGGCGCCCAGGCGGCTCTTGTTCTCGGTACCATCGAGGTCGATCAGCGTGCGGTCGAGGAACGCTTGCTCGTTCGCGTCCAGGCCCATGATCGCTTCGGAGATCTCGGTGTTGATATTCTCGCAGGCCTGCAGCACGCCCTTGCCGAAATAGCGCTTCATGTCGCCGTCGCGCAGCTCGATCGCTTCGCGCGAACCGGTAGAAGCGCCTGAAGGCACCGCAGCGCGGCCCATCACGCCCGACTCCAGCAGCACGTCGCATTCCACGGTCGGATTGCCGCGCGAGTCAATGATCTCACGGCCGATAATATCAACGATAGCACTCATGTTTCAGTCTCCGGAAAGGTAAAAAATTCGTCGCGTGCAAAAGCCGAACGCCCACATGGGGCGCTCGGGTGCAGGGTGTTATTTACATCAATTGAAGCTGTTTTCCAGGAAGGCGGTCTTCTTGACCACCCGGTCGATCTCGATCAGGGTCGACAGCAGCTCCTTCATCCGGCCCAGCGGCACCGCGTTGGGGCCGTCCGACATCGCTTGCGCAGGGTTCGGGTGGGTTTCCATGAACAGGCCGGCCACGCCGACCGCCACCGCGGCGCGCGAGAGCACCGGGATGTGTTCGCGCTGGCCGCCCGACGAGGTACCCTGCCCGCCAGGCAGCTGCACCGAGTGGGTGGCGTCGAAGACGACCGGGCAGTTCGATTCGCGCATGATGGCGAGCGAACGCATGTCCGACACCAGGTTGTTGTAGCCGAACGAAGCGCCGCGCTCGCAGGCCATGAAGTTGTCTTCATTCAGGCCAGCCGCGCGTGCTGCAGCGCGGGCCTTGTCGATGACGTTCTTCATGTCGCCCGGTGCCAGGAACTGGCCCTTCTTGATATTCACCGGCAGGCCGGACTGCGCGCAGGCGATGATGAAATCGGTCTGGCGGCACAGGAAGGCCGGGGTCTGCAGCACGTCGACGACGCTGGCGACCATCGGGATTTCTTCCACCGTGTGCACGTCGGTGAGGACCGGCACGCCGATCTCGCGCTTGACGTCGGCCAGGATCTCCAGGCCCTTCTCCATGCCCGGACCGCGGAAGGTCGTACCCGACGAGCGGTTGGCCTTGTCGAAGGACGACTTGTAGATGAACGGGATGCCCAGCGCCGACGTGATTTCCTTCAGCGTGCCGGCGGTGTCCATCGCCATCTGGCGCGACTCGATCACGCAGGTGCCCGAAATCAGGAAGAACGGCTGGTCCTGGCCGACATCGAATCCACAGAGCTTCATGCTGCATCTCCTTGCAAAGCCGGCGCGCCGTTGTTGGCGGCCTGGCTGTTGGCTGCCTGGTGTGCCAGCGCAGCCTTGATGAATGACGTGAACAGCGGGTGGCCGGTGCGCGGGGTCGACTTGAACTCCGGGTGATACTGGACGCCCATGTACCACGGGTGCGAGTTGTCGCCGCTGCGCGGCAGTTCCATGATTTCGCACAGGTCTTCGGTCGGGGTACGCGCCGACACCACCAGGCCCGCCGCTTCGACGCGTCCGAGGTAATGGTTGTTCGCCTCGTAGCGGTGACGGTGACGCTCGGTCACCACGCTGCCGTAGATTTCCGCTGCCAGCGTGCCCGGATTGACCGCGCAGGTCTGCGCGCCAAGGCGCATGGTGCCGCCCAGGTCGGAATTTTCGTCGCGCTTTTCGACCTTGCCATCGTGGTTCTGCCACTCGTTGATGAGGGCGACGACCGGCTGGTCGGTATCGGTATCGAACTCGGTCGAGTTGGCGTTGGTCAGTCCTGCCATGTGGCGGGCGTATTCGATCAGCGCAACTTGCATGCCGAGGCAGATGCCCAGGTAAGGGATCTTGTTTTCACGGGCATAGCGCGCCGCCATGATCTTGCCTTCCACGCCGCGCTTGCCGAAGCCGCCCGGTACCAGGATGGCGTCGTACTTGGCCAGGTGGGCGCAGCCGCGCGTCTCGATGTCTTCCGAGTCGAGGTATTCGATGTTGACGCGGCTTTCGGTGTGGATGCCGGCGTGGCGCAGCGCTTCGGTCAGCGACTTGTACGATTCGGTCAGGTCGACGTACTTGCCGACCATGCCGATGGTGACCGATGCCTTCGGATGCTCCAGCGCGTGAATCAGCTTGGTCCATACCGACAGGTCGGCCGGCGGCGCTTCGATGCCGAGTGCTTCGAGGATGATCTCGTCGAGGCCCTGGTCGTGCAGCACCTGCGGCACTTTGTAAATGGTGTCCACGTCCCAGACCGAAATCACGGCCTGCTGTTCAACGTTCGAGAACAGCGAAATCTTGGCGCGTTCGTCCTCCGGGATCGGGCGGTCGGCGCGGCACAGCAGCGCGTTCGGCGAGATGCCGATCTCGCGCAGCTTTTGCACGCTGTGCTGGGTAGGCTTGGTTTTCAGTTCGCCGGCCGATGCGATGTACGGCACCAGGGTCAGGTGAACGAAAGCGGCCGACTTGCGGCCGGCGCGCAGCGACAGCTGGCGCGCCGCTTCCAGGAACGGCAGCGATTCGATGTCGCCCACGGTACCGCCGATTTCCACCAGCGCGATATCCACGCCTTCGGCGCCGCGGTAGATGTAATCCTGGATCTCGTTGGTGATGTGCGGGATGACCTGCACGGTCTTGCCGAGGTACTCGCCGCGGCGTTCCTTGCGGATCACCGATTCGTAGATCTGGCCGGTCGTGAAATTGTTCACCTTGCGCATGCGGGTGCTGATGAATCGCTCGTAGTGGCCGAGGTCGAGGTCGGTCTCGGCCCCGTCGTCGGTAACGAATACCTCACCGTGCTGCAGAGGGCTCATCGTGCCCGGATCGACGTTGATGTACGGGTCGAGCTTGAGCATGGTGACTTTGAGGCCGCGCGATTCGAGGATCGCGGCGAGGGAGGCGGCGGCAATCCCTTTACCAAGGGAAGACACAACGCCACCGGTGACGAAGACAAATTTGGTCATTGCAGAATGGTGCCGAACGGCACGCGCGGGAAATTGAAATTATACCCTAAACCGGCTGATACTGCCGCAGGACAAGGCAAAAATCCTCAACTCCCGGGCTGGTGAACCTGCGCCCGCCATGCACCGTGAATGGCATGCGGTTAGTTTGACCAAAAGGCTGGCTCGCTGTAACGGGAGGTTATATGATCGTGCACCTTTGTCAATGAGAGTTGCCATGCACTCCACAGATCCCAGCGTCGGCCCGCCCCCGGACGGCGACACCGCCGGCCTGTCGTCCGACGCCGCCAACGACGCCATCGCCGAGCCGCAGACCCATGCTTTCAGCTTCACGGGCAGCGGGTCGGAATACTTCAGGATCTGGATCGTCAATCTGTTCCTGTCGGTGGTGACATTGGGCGTGTACTCGGCCTGGGCCAAGGTGAGGCGCCTGCAATACTTCGACCGCAACACCCAGCTGGCCGGCGCCAGCTTCGATTTCGACGGCGACCCCAAGGCGATCTTGCGCGGACGGGTGCTGGCGGTGGCGCTGCTGGCGGCCTACCACTACGCGTTCGGCTTCTCGCTGGCGGTTGGCCTTGCGGTGGTGACGCTGCTGTTGATCGCGCTGCCCTTCATGATGCGCGGCGCGTTGCGTTTCCGCCTCCGGAATACCCGCTACCGCGGACTACGCTTCAATTTCTCCGGATCCGGGCGCGGCGCGTATGCCGCCTACCTGCCACCGGTGCTGCTGTTCTTTGCGCCAGCCGCGCTGCTGGCGATCGACCCGACAGGCGCAGTGGTCGGGGTGTTCTTACTCGGGTACCTGGCCTGGCCGCTGATGCATGGGGCAATGAAGCGCTACCAGCATCGCCACCTGGAATTCGGGTCGCAGCGGGCGTCGTTCGACATCAAGAAGCGCAAATTCTTCCGGCCCTACCTCGCGGTGGTCGGCCTGTGGATTGCCGCGGTGATCATCATCTCGCTCGCCGTTACCGGCGCCACGTTCGCCATCGCGTCCGGCTCCGGACCTGAACTGGCTGCCTACGCGCAGTTGGCTGCAGCCCTTGCGTTGATCTACGTGTTCTATCTGGTAGCCGGACCATACGTGCAGGTCCGGGTCGGCAACATGGTCTGGTCGGGCACCAGCTTTCCCGGCATCACGATCTCGTCGCACCTGAAAGCGCGCGGCTACGTGCGGCTGCAATCGGTCAACGCCCTGCTCACGGTGCTCAGTGTTGGGCTGTACCGCCCTTTCGCGGTCGTGCGCGCCTACGAATACCGGCTGGCCCACATGACGGTGCAAACGCACGACAATTTTGAACGCATCGCAGCCGGCGTCACCCAGTCATCGCGCGCTGCCAGCAGCGACGGTGTTGCCGACTTCCTCGGCGTCGATCTTTCCTGGTAAGGGCCGCAAATGATTCTGGCACACTATTTCGACGGCCTCAGCGCCCGCCTGCACCTGGTCCACCTCGACCTGGCCGGTGGCGCCATCAGTCTCGCAGGTCCCGACCTGGTACGGTCCTATGCGTTCTCGGAGACGACACTGGCCGAACCCTTCGCGCGCGCCGTTGGCGTGCTCGATTTCGCTGACGGCGCGCGCTGCGAGATCGGCGACCCCGCCGCCACCGCCGCGATTGCCGCCGCGCTGGGCTACCGCAAGTCGCGCGTGGTGCGGTGGCAGGACCGCTGGCATGCCGCCCTGCTGGCCTTGGTTTTACTCGTTGCGACGCTGTTTGCCGCCGTACAGTGGGGCGTGCCGGCGTTGACCAGCCGCATGGTGGCGGCGTTACCGGATTCAGTCGACCAGCAAGTTGGCGATGCCGCGTTCGAGGCCGTGTCCGAAGAATGGTTCGACGACAGCCGCCTGAGCGACCAGCGGATCGCCGAAGTGCAGGCGATGTTCCAGGCGGTAGCGCCAGCGCGGCCACGGCTGCCGATGCAGCTGCACGTGATGAACGCCGCGACACTGCCCCCGAACGCGCTGGCCTTCCCGAACGGGCAGATCGTCGTTACGGACAGCATGATCCTGCACATCCTCGGCGGCGAGGCCGATTTCGACGACGACGCGCGCGCGATGCTGACCGGCGTGCTCGCCCATGAAGTTGCCCACCTCCACCATCGCCATTCGATGCAAACGCTGGCACGCTCATCGATGCTGGCGGCGCTGTCGGCAACGCTGTTCGGCGACTTCAGCGCCGTGGTTGCCGGCGCGCCAGTCCTCCTGCTCAACATGGAATACTCGCGCGACATGGAAACCCAGGCCGACGCCTACGCGGTAGCGCGCATGAAACAACTGGGCCTGCCGCCGGCCGCCCTGGCGCAACTGTTCGAATCGCTCGACGCCGCTTCCCCTGGGGAAAGCATGCTGCCGCGCTGGATGCAACAGGCTGGCAACTACTTCGGCAGCCATCCCGCCACCAAAGAGCGCAGCGCAGCGATACGCGGCGCCGATCGCTAGCTGAGTGAAGCACCGTACAGACTTGCCAACCTCCAACGCCCATGCTGGGATTTTTCCTACCACCACGGAGGCTGATATGTCCTACGAACAACGCGATGCTTACGGCATGTATGCCGACAAGGGCCACAAGGGCCCGGGCCCGGAACTGATGGGCGCCGAGACACTGATCGGCAACCACGTGCACAACCTGAAAAACGAGCACCTTGGCGAGATCAAGGAAATCATGCTCGACATGCGCACCGGCCAGGTGGCGTACGCGGTGATGTCGAGCGGCGGCGTGCTGTCGATCGGCGAAAAACTGTTCGCGGTACCGTGGGAAGCGCTCACGCTCGACACCGTGCACAAGCGCTTCACGATGGACGTCGACAAGTCGCTGATCGAAAACGCTCCGGGTTTCGACACTGACCATTGGCCCGACATGGCTGAACAGCAATGGGCGCACCAGATCCACAGCTACTACGGCACCCAGCAGCAACGGCAATAACCGTCCCACCCACCTGATCAGGTGCGGCACTCCTGAAAGTACTTAAAATAGTACCTTTCTGATCACATAGTTCCAAAATCGGGGACAGACCACCATTTTAGAAGATTCTAAAATGGTGGTCTGTCCCCGATTTTGGAACTATCCGATTTTGGCATTATGTTTAGCAGAAGTTGCGGCTGGAGGTGTCGAGCCGGCCGAGCAGGTGCGACATGTCAACCAGCCGCTTGGCCACCAGGTGCTTGACCTTGCCCTGGCTTTGCCACACGCCATACACGCCAAGCAGCGGCGCACCAAGCACTTCGCGCCGCTGCTGCTCCACCAGCGACGGCCAGACAATCACATTGACGTTGCCGGTCTCGTCTTCCAAAGTCACAAACAACACCCCCTTCGCAGTGGCCGGTCGCTGCCTAACCGTGACCAGGCCGCAAGCGCGCGCCAGCTGGCCGTCCTGGTAATCGGCCAGGGTCGAGGCGGGCATGAAGCGCTGCGCCAGCAGGCGTTCGCGCAGCAGCGCCAGCGGATGCCGACCCAGTGTCAGCCCTTGCGCGCGGTAGTCGCCGACGATTTCGTCGCCTTCGCTCGGCGCGCGTAGCGTTGGCGTGTCTTCGGCCAGCGAGGTTGGACGCAGCAGGTCCTTGTCGGGCACCGCGCCGACCGCCTGCCAGAGGGCCTGGCGCCGGTTGCCGGCCAGCGACCGCAGCGCGTTGGCGCCGGCCAGCACCTGCAGGTCGTGACGGTCCAGATGCGCGCGGCGCGCCAGGTCGCTGACGCTGGCAAATGGCCGGATCGCGCGCGCCTCTTCAATGCGCGCCGCGGCTTCCTTGCGCATGCCGCGCTGGAGCGACAGCCCGAGGCGCACCGCGGCTTGCGGCCGCTCGCCCGCGCCGGGCGCCGCGGCGGGTTCCAGCGCGCTGTCCCAGCCGCTGATGGCGATGTCCACCGGCCGCACTTCGATGCCGTGGCGCTGCGCGTCCTGCACCAGTTGCGAGGGGCTGTAGAAGCCCATCGGCTGGCTGTTGAGCAGCGCGCACATGAAGGCCGCCGGTTCGTGGCACTTGAGCCAGGAGCTGGCATACGCCAGCAGCGCGAAGCTGGCGGCGTGCGACTCGGGGAAGCCGTATTCGCCGAAACCCTGGATCTGGCTGAAGATCGATTCGGCGAACTCGCGTTCATAGCCGCGTTCGAGCATGCCGCCGACAATCCGGTCGTAGTATTTTTCAAGCCCGCCCTTGCGCTTCCACGCCGCCATCGCGCGCCGCAGCTGGTCGGCTTCGCCGGGCGTGAACCCCGCCGCCAGCATCGCCACCTGCATCACCTGCTCCTGGAAGATCGGCACGCCCAGCGTCCGCTCCAGCGCAACCTTCATTTCCGGCTTCGGGTAATTGACCGGCTCAAGGCCCTGCCGGCGCCGCAAATACGGGTGCACCATGCCGCCCTGGATAGGACCCGGGCGCACTACCGCCACCTCGATCACCAGGTCGTAGAAGGTGCGTGGCAGCATCCGCGGCAGCATGCTCATTTGCGCGCGCGATTCGATCTGGAACACGCCGATGGTGTCGGCGGCGCAGATCATGTCGTAGGTGGCCGGGTCTTCCGCGGGTATGTCCTGCATCGAGAAGATCATGCCGCGCTGCTGCCCAACCAGGTCGAGCGTGCGGCGCAGCGCCGACAGCATGCCCAGCGCGAGGATGTCGACCTTGAGCAGGCCAAGTTCTTCGAGATCGTCCTTGTCCCACTGGATCACGCTGCGGTCGGCCATCGCCGCGTTCTCGATCGGGACCAGGCGCGACAGCTTGCCTTGCGCGATGACGAAGCCGCCCGGGTGCTGCGACAGGTGGCGCGGGAAGCCAAGCAGGCGCTGGGCCAGCGTGGCCCATTGCTGCGCCAGGTCGGACTGCGGATCGAGCCCGCTTTCGGCCAGCCGGTTGAGCAGGTCTTCCTTGCTGTCGAACCAGTGGTGGTTCTTGGCGACCTTTTCGACAATCGCCAGGTCGATGCCGAGCGCCTTGCCACTGTCGCGCAGCGCGCTCTTGGGCCGGTACGAAATCACCACCGCGGCCAGCGCCGCGCGGTGGCGCCCGTACTTCTGGTAGATGTACTGGATGACTTCTTCGCGGCGCTGGTGTTCGAAGTCGACGTCGATGTCGGGCGGCTCGTTGCGTTCCTTCGAGATGAAGCGCTCGAACAGCAGGTTGCCGCGCGCCGGGTCGACCTCGGTGATGCTCAGGCAGTAGCACACCGCGGAGTTGGCGGCCGATCCCCTGCCCTGGCACAGAATGCCGACCGAGCGCGCATAGCGCACGATGTCGTACACGGTCAAAAAGTAGGGCTCGTAGTTCAGCTGCCCGATCAGGTCGAGCTCATATTCGACCTGGGCCTGCACCTTGGCCGGTATCCCTTGCGGGAAGCGGTGGTGCGCGCCGATGTAGGTTTCGCTGCGCAGGTAGGCCGCCGCGGTCTGCCCGGGCGGCACCAGTTCGTCGGGATACTCGTAGCGCAGTTCGTCGAGCGAAAAGGTGCACAGGCGCGCGATGCGCAGCGTCTCGGCCAGCACGTCCGGCGTGTAGATGTTGGCCAGCCGCAGCCGCGCGCGCAGGTGCTGTTCGGCGTTCTGCGACAGCGAGTAGCCGCACTCGGACAGCGCCTTGCCAAGCCGGATCGCGCACAGCGTGTCGTGCAACGGCTTGCGCGAGCGGACGTGCATGCAGACGTGGCCGAGCGCGGTAATCGGCAAGCGGTGCTGCCACGCCACCTCTTCGATGGTGCTGCGATGGGCGTCGTCGAAGGCGCGGTGCAGCAGGTTCAGGCCGACCCACGCGCGGCCCGGGAAGGTGGCCGCCATCCATGCGCACTGCCGGTGCAGTCGGTCGACGTCGGCCGCGTCGTGCCCGGGGTAGGCCGGCAGCAGGATCGCCAGGCAGTCGGGCAGCCCTTGCAGGTGCGCCTGTTCGGGCGCCGGCTCTGCGAAGTCGAAGGGCGTGAGCAGGTAGCTGCCCTTGTCGCTGCGCGTGCGCCCCAGCGTGATCAGCTCCGACAGGTTGCCATAGCCGTTGCGGTTCTGCGCCAGCACCACCAGCGACAGCGCCGGGCTGCCATCGCGATTCTGCAAATGGAAATGGGCGCCGACCAGCAGCGGCAGCCCTTCGCGCTTGGCCACGCCATGCGCCCGCACCACCCCGGCCAGCGAGCACTCGTCGGTGATCGCCAGCGCCGAATAGCCGAGCTGCACGGCGCGCGCGACCAGCTCCTCGGCATGCGAAGCGCCATGCAGGAAGGTGAAATTGGTCAGGCAGAATAGCTCGGCGTAGTCGGGCAGGCTCTGCGCTGTGGGGACAGGAAACATGGAATGGTGCCGCCAAGCGGTCGAAATAGTACTGTATAAAAACACAGTATAGACGATGCTGCGTTGCCCGACAAAGTCCGTTCCCCGCAATGCAGCACGTCTACCATGCCTGGGCAGTCGCTGGTGCTAGTGCGTTGCAATATTTACGCTGTTGTCCCATAACCACACTTAATGGTGTGATAAGTGTTTAGAATGAATTTTTTGTCTTGGAGGAATGCCGCGTGTTCAAACTCACCACCCTTCGCCGTTCGGTGCTCATCAGCCTGTACGGCAGTGTCGCCCTGGCTGCCATCGCGCCAGCCGCCTTCGCCCAGGCACCGGCCGCGCCGCAAGCGCAGTCCAGCGACGTGGTGCCAACCGTTAGCATTGTCGGCTCGCGCCGCGCCGCCACCACCTCGGCCACCGAAACCGCCGTGCCGGTCGACTTCATCCCGATGACCAAGCTTGCCGAACAAGGCAGCCAGTTCGACCTCGCCCAGACCCTGACCTATATTTCGCCATCGTTCAACTCGACCCGCCAGACCGGCGCGGACGGCGCCGACCTGGTTGACTCGGCAGCGCTGCGCGGCCTCGGTTCGGACCAGACCCTGGTGCTCATGAACGGCAAGCGCCGCCACAGCACCTCGCTGGTGAACATCTTCGGTGCGCGCAACCGCGGCAACACCGGCACCGACATGAACGCGATCCCGCTGCTGGCGGTAAAGAACATCCAGGTGCTGCGCGACGGCGCGGCCGCGCAGTACGGCTCCGACGCGATCGCCGGCGTCATCAACGTCGAGCTGAAAAAATCGCTCGGCTGCGAAACCATCTTCGGCTACGGCCAGTACTCCAAGGGCGACGGCGAGAACTTGCTGGCCTCGGGCTACTGCGGCGTGCCTGTCGCCGGCGGCGTTGTCGGCATCACCGCCGAATACCTCGACCGCGACCGCTCCAACCGCGCCGACCCTGGCAGCCTGCGTACCATCGGCGACTCCAAGGTCGAGAACCAGACTGTCTACCTGAACGGCGAAATCCCTGCCGGCCCTGGCAAAATGTACTTCACCGCCGGCCTGCAGAAGCGCGACGCATCGTCGGCCGCCTTCGGCCGCGGCCCGGACCAGATCCCGACCCGCAACGCACAGGCGATGTACCCGAACGGCTTCGCCCCGTACATCGACGCGATCATCGACGACCAGTACGGCACCATCGGCTATCGCACCAACCTGGGCGACTGGACTGCCGACCTGTCGCAGACCTACGGCTACAACAAGATGCATTACACGATCCGCAACACGCTCAACGCGTCGATCGCCAATGCCGAACTGCTGGCCGGCCGCCCTGGCAAGAGCGCCTCCGAGTTTGACGCCGGTGGCTTCTCCGCCGAGCAGATGACCACCAACGTGGACATCGCGCGCTTCTACCCAGGCATCATGAATGGCCTGAACCTCGCGTTCGGCGCCGAGTACCGCACCGAGAACTACGAGATCTTCGCCGGCGAGCCTGGCTCCTACATCGATGCCGACGGCCCAGGCTTTGGCGGCGACCCAGGAAGCCAGGGTTTCCCGGGCTTCCGTCCAGCCGACGTGACCAACCGCGACCGCCACAGCGTGGCTGCCTACATCGACGTCGAAACCGATGTAACCGACCGCCTGAAAGTATTGAGCGCGGTACGCTACGAGAAGTTCAGCGACTTCGGCAACAGCGTCACCGGCAAGCTTGCCGCGGCCTACAAGCTTGCCGACGGCGTGCTGCTGCGCGGCTCGGCCAGCACCGGCTTCCGCGCACCGTCGCTGCAGCAGGCTTACTTCTCGTCGACCTTCACGGAATTCGTCAACGGCAGTCCGATCGACTCGGTGTTCGCACCGAACGGCGGCGCAGTGGCCAATGCGATCGGCATTCCGAAGCTGAAGGAAGAGGAATCGACCAGCTTCACGCTGGGCGCGACCTGGACCCCGACCCAAGCGACCTCGGTCACGGCCGACCTGTATCGCATCGCCATCGACGACCGCATCGTGTTCTCGGGCCGCTTCGACGCCGACAACTTCGCGCCGATCGTCCCGCTGCTGAACACGCTCGGCGTCGGCGCTGCGCAGTTCTTCGTCAACTCGATCGACACCAGGACCCAGGGCCTCGACCTGACGGTGTCGCATCGCGCCGACGTCGGACCGGGCAAGCTCAATACCTATCTCGCCATGAACCTGAGCAAGACCGAAGTCACCGGCGTGAATGCGCCTGCGGTGTTCCAGGGCTTTGAAGACGTGCTGCTGTCCGAGCGCGAGCGCCTGTTCATCGAGCAGGGCGGCCCGCGCCGCAAGGCGACGCTGGCGTTCGAATACCTGCTCGGCAAAGTCGGCACCGAATTCAAGATCATCCACTTCGGCTCGCAGACGCTGGGCACGTGGTCGGGCAGCGAATCGGTACCGAACCAGCACTACAAGCCAAAGACATCGGCAGACCTGAGCCTGACCTACAGCTTCAGCGACAAGACCAAGCTGACCGTGGGCGGCGCCAACATCTTCAACGTCAAGCCGACGGTGCAGGACGAGAACGAAACCGACAACGGCTTCAAGTACGAGTCGGTGCAGTTTGGCCTGAACGGCGCGTCCTACTTCGCGCGCCTGTGGCACAAGTTCTAAACGCTCTCGCGTAACGACGGCGCCCTCTGCCTCGCGGCACAGGGCGCCGTTTTTCATTCGGGGCCAGCATAAATACAGCCGAACATCGCCCTAGCCTGCCTTGTTCGCCTGATATACACTTGCGCGTTACGCCATCCACCCAGCCGGATATGAAACCAAATCTCCTCGCCTACGCCCTGCCCCTGTTCCTGCTCGCCGCCGCACCCGCGGCGCGCGCCGATGTCGATTACCAGCTGCGCATCAGCGACGCCGCCCAGCACCTGGCCGAAGTGCGCGCCACCTTCCCTGCGGTGAGCGGCGCCACGCTCGACGTGCAGATGCCGAACTGGCGCACCGGCCGCTACCAGATTCTCAACCTCGCCAACGGCGTGCGCACCTTCAAGGCGGTCAACGCCAACGGCGAGGCACTGCAAGTGGCCAAGACCGACAAGGGCACCTGGCAGGTCCAGACCAAGCCTGGCGACGCCGTCACTGTCAGCTACGAGGTGTATGCCAATGTACTGGGCGAGCGCACCCGCCACATCGACGACACCCACGCCTACCTCGACGCCAGCGGCGTGTTCGTCTACGCGCAGCCGTTCCGCAACGAACCGGTCAAGGTCAAGCTGGACGTGCCGGCAGGCTGGCAATCGCGTTCGGGCATGGACTCGGGCGCATGCGGCCACTGCTTCGTGGCGCCGAACTACGATGTGCTGGTCGATTCGCCGATCGAGACCGGGATCCACGAGTTCCACACCACGACCGTCGACGGCCGCACCATCGAGGTGGCGATCTGGGGCCGCGGCAACTACGACGGCAAGAAGATGACCGAGGACCTGAAGAAGATCGTGGTCGAAGGCGGCAAGCTGTATGGCGGTAAATGGCCGTTCCAGCGCTACCTGTTCATCGTCCACGCGACCGACGGCGCCGGCGGCGCCACCGAGCACCTGAACTCCACCGTGATCCAGCGTCCGCGCTGGATGTTCGCCAAGCGCAAGGACTACCTCGGTTTCCTGCGCACCGCGGCGCACGAGTTTTTCCACACCTGGAACGTCAAGGCGTACCGTCCGAAGGAGATGGTCCCTTACGAATACCAGAAGGAGAACTACAACACGCTGCTGTGGATCGCCGAAGGCCACACCTCGTACTACGATGAACTGATCGTGCTGCGCGCGGGCCTGCAGAAGCGCGAAGAGTTCATGGAGGAGTACGCGAAGACCATCGACGACTACCTGCACCAGCCGGGCCGGTTCCACCAGAGCGCAGCCGAATCGAGCTTCGACGAATGGATCTCGGTGGGCGGCGAACGCGCCCGCAACGCGTCGGTGAACATCTACTCGAAGGGCCAGGTCCTGGCGCTGATGATGGACATCGAGCTGCGCCGCCAGACCAAGGGCGCCAAAGGCCTCGAAGACATGCACCGCGTGTTGTTCGACAAGCACTCGGTGGCACAGGGCGGCTACGACCCGATGGCGGTCAAGGCAGCGCTGCGCCAGGTCAGCGGCAACGACTGGAGCGGCTGGTGGGCGCAGTACGTCGACGGCACCGCCGAGATTCCGTTCGCCGACCTGCTCAAGACGGTCGGCCTGCAGTACATGATCGACGTGCCGAAGGACGAAGAGCAGAAGGAAGAATGGTGGGCCGGCTGGAAGATGCGCGAAGGCAGCGACCCGGCGGTGGTGACGGAAGTCGAGCGCGACGGCCCGGCGTGGAAGGCCGGGATCGTGTCCGGCGACGTGCTGGTGGCGGTGAACGGCCTGAAGGTATCGGCCAAGGACCTGTCGGAGAAGCTGTACCTGTCGAAGGCGGCGCCATTCAAGCTGCACATGTTCCGCCGCGACGAACTGCGCGAAGTTCAGCTGACGCCTGTGCTGCAGCCGAAGGGCAAAGCCAAGGTCAAGGCGCTGGACAAGCCGACCGCGGAGCAGAAGGCCTTGAACGCGGCGTGGCTGGGAATGCCGTGGCCGAAAGACGAAGCCAAGAAGAAGTAAGCTCGTCCAAACGTAGGGCGGAAGAGCGGAGCGTCATCCGCCGAATGAGCGTCAACGTGACGCATGTTCGGCGGATGACGCTTCGCTCTTCCGCCCTACGTTTTCAGGTCGCGTGCTTTACGGTTCCGACGCTAGCTTTCCCCCAAGGCGCCGCCGGCGCCTTGATGTAGTGCCTCACCACATACCCCCAAGGCAGCACCAGCGGCACCAGCACAACCCCCAGCCCGGTAGCGAACAGCGTCTCGGCGGCATACGCGTCCAGCCCTGGCCCCATCCACATCGGCAGGGCAAATGCGACCACCCAGATGACTTTCCACGCCAGTTCGAACATCAGCACCGGCAGCATCTGCAGCGGGTAGCGTACGCCAAGCATGCACATCAGCGTTAGCCCGCCAAACAGCGCCCAGATGACGGTACTTGAATTCGCGATCAGCGTCGGCGGCGAGACGATCAATGGCCAGACGTTCATCCCCATGCCGACGGCAATCAACAGGTACATCGCCCTTAGCAGGTACAGCCTTACTGTGCTGACTTCAGACATCGCAATTCCTTCACGGTTGGTTGGACTGCTTTACTCGACTTCCCTCAAAATTTTTTCGATCGTCGCCAGGCGGATCTTCAAGTCGGCGAGCGCGGCCGCCGTTTCCGCCTGCGCCGCTACCGCCTGTTCCGCCACCTGGCGGTACGCGTCATCGCTGGCGAGGCGCGCCTTGGCCTGCTGGACCGCGGCGTAGTACTTCATGCCGAAAATCAGCAGTACCGTTCCAAGCGGCAGGAAGAGCGTCAACAAGTAAACGTGTTCGGCCATTTCGTTCTCTATTTCTCAAGGTTGGTTGTCAGGGTCTTCACGGCTTGTGCGATCGCGTCCGGCGTGAGTGCAATGTTGAAACGGGTGACTTCAAAGTAGTTGAGCGCCTTGCCATCGCCAGACACTTCCATCTGGCTGGTGACCAGCCCGGCGCTTTCCAGCTTTTGAAGGTGCAGGTGGAGCAGCGGACGGCTGATGCCGATTTCCCGCGCCAGCTGGCTGACGTAATTGCGGCCGCCCGCCTCCAGCGACGCGATAATCCGCAGGCGGTGGGGATTGGACAGGGCCGACAGCATCGCCAGCAGCACGTCTCCTTCAAATAATTGGTTTTTCTCTTTCACGTGTAAAGATTATCTGACACGTGAAAGCGAGTCAAGCGATAAATCGTGCCGGTATCTACTTGACAACATTGGACAGATTGATGAGTATCTCTTCTCCACTGAGGAGACCATCCATGCCGCGTTCCACCCTTACCCGTCGCCTGTTACTGGCGTCGCTGTTGTTTGCCATCGCATCGTCAGCACTGCTACCGGCCACCGCGGCCGAATTCGAATCCGACCGCATCGCAGTCACCACCGAAGGCAAAGGGAAAGATGTCATCCTGATTCCCGGTCTGGGGTCGTCGCCGCGCGTGTGGCGCGAACTGGTGCGCGCGGTGCCGGGCTACCGCTACCACCTGGTGCAGGTGTCGGGTTTCGCGGGCCACGCACGCGGCCTGAACGCGCAAGGCAAGGTGGCCGCGCCGGTGGCCGACGAGATCGCGCGCTACATCATGGTCAACAGCCTTGAACGGCCTGCGGTGATCGGCCACTCGATGGGCGGCACGGTGGGCATGATGGTGGCCAGCCGCCATCCGAACGCGCTGTCGAAATTGATGGTGGTGGACATGCTGCCGTTCCTGGGCGCGATGTTCGGGCCTCCTGGGACGACCTCGGAAAGCGTCAAGCCGACCGCCGACGCCGTCGTCGCGCAGTTGCGCAGCGCCGATCCGGCGGCGCGCCAGGCCCGCGCCACCGCGACCATCGCCAGCATGGTCGATACCGTCGCCATGCGCGAGGGGGCGGTGGACGATTCGATCAAGAGCGACCCGGACGTGGTTGCGCAGGCGTTCCATGAATTGATCGTGACCGATCTGCGGCCGGAACTTGAAAAGGTAACTGTACCGGCCACGGTGCTGTACGTGGTGACGAAGACCCCGGGCATGACCGACGCCGCGATGGACGCCGCCTACAAGGCCGCGTATGCGCCCCTGAAAGGCGCCACCCTCAAGCGCATTCCATCGAGCGCTCACTTCATCATGTGGGACCAGTCGGAGCAGTTCCAGTCCGAAGTCAGGCGGTTCCTCGGCCAGCAGCGCTAGGCCCGGGGAATTCCACCCGCACGCGCAAGCCGCCCAATCGCTCCGACTGGTCCAGCACCAGCTTGGCGCCGTGGCGGTCGGCGATGGCCTTGACGATCGCCATGCCGATGCCGCTGCCGCCAGCTTCGCTGCCGGCGATGCGGTAGAAGCGGTCGAACACCCTGTCGCGCTCTTCCGGGGCCACGCCCGGACCGCTGTCCTCGACGGTCAGCACGGCGCCGTCGCCGCTGGCGCGCACTTCGACATCGACCTTGCCGTCGGCTGGCGTGTATTTGATCGCGTTGTCGATCAGGTTGCGCATCAGGATCGCCAAGCCGTCAGGCTGGCCCTGGATGCTGACGCTGTCAGCGCGTTCCAGGCCCACATCGATGCCCTTCGCCTGGGCCGGCCCCGCCAGGTCGCCCAGGATGCGGCGCGCCAGGTCAGCCAGCTGCACGTGCTGGACCTTGACGCCGCTGGCCGCGCTGGCTTCCTGCCGCGCCAGCACCAGCAGCTGCTCGACCAGCCGCGTGGCCCGTTCGATGCCGGCCGTGAGGCGTCCCACGGCGACGCCGCGCGCTTCTTCCGAGTCGGCGCGTTCCAGGCTTTGCGCCTGCAGTTTGAGTGCGGCCAGCGGCGTACGCAGCTCGTGGGCGGCGTCGGCGACAAAGTGCTGCTGGGCGTCGAAGGCGGTTTTGACCCTGCCGAACAGCAGGTTCAGTTCCTGCACCAGCGGCAGTACTTCATCGGGCAAACCGGATTCGGACACCGGCGACAGGTCATCGGCCTGGCGCGCCGCGACCTGCTTGCGCACCCGCGCGACCGGCTCCAGCGAACCGCTGACGACCCACCAGACCACCAGCATCAGGATCGGCATCATCACCGCGATCGGCCCCACCGTGCGCAGCGCGAGGTTGCCGGCGATCTTGCGGCGCACCGCCATGTCCTGCGCCACCTGGACGGTCTGGTTGCGCGTCTGGACCGAGAAGATGCGGTAGGTGGTGCCGTTGGCCTTGACGTTCGAGAAGCCCAGTACCGCGCGTTGCGGCAGGCGCGCGCGCGAGTAGGTGCGGAACACCTGCACGCCGTCCGGCGTCCAGACCTGCACCATCAGGTCGTTGTTCTCGGCGGCGGCCTCGGTCGATTCGCGCGCCTGGGCGCTTGACAGCGGCGCGCCCGAGCGCAGCGACAGCGCCATCTGCTGCATGTGGTAGTCGAAGATCTGGTCGGCGTCGCTCAGCGAGGTGCGGTAGGCGATCGAGCCTTGCGCCAGGGTGGCGATCGAGATGGCGGCCAGCAGGAACCACAGCAGGCGCCCGCGCAGCGAGTGGGAAACCTTCATTGTTTCGGGACCATGTAGCCGACCCCGCGCACGTTCTGGATCAATTCGCTGCCCAGTTTCTTGCGCAGGCCGTGGATATACACTTCAACCGCATTGCTGCTGACTTCATCGCGCCAGCTGTACAGCTTTTCTTCCAGCTGCGGCCGCGACAGCACCACGCCGGGGCGCGCAATCAGCGCTTCGAGCACGGCCCATTCGCGCGCCGACAAGGTGACCATCGCGCCGTCGACCTGCACTTCGCGGGTGGCCGGATTGATGCTGATGTTCTTGTATTCGAACACCGGTTCGCCGCGGCCGGCCGAGCGGCGCAGCAAGGCGCGAATCCGCGCCAGCAGTTCATCGAGGTCGTAGGGTTTGAGGACGTAGTCGTCGGCGCCGGCGTCGAGCCCGGCGATGCGCTGTTCGACCGAGTCGCGCGCGGTGGCGACCAGCACCGGCGTCTGGTCCTTGCGCGAGCGCATCGAGCGCAATACTTCAATGCCGTCCTTGCGCGGCAGGCCAAGATCGAGCAGCACCAGGTCGTAGGCCTGCGATTGCAGCAGCGCCGTGTCGGCCATTTCGCCATCCTTGACCCAGTCGACGGCGTAGTGCTCGGCCCTGAGCAGGTCGAGCACTACTTCGCCGATCATCGTATCGTCTTCCACCAGCAGTAGCCGCATCACTTCCCCGTTTCTCGATTAATGCGGTGGACGAGAACGAACTTACCCGATCCGCACAGGAATGAATATTCTGTCATTCCCGCGCTGAATCAGCAAGGCGACCGATTTGGTCGACTTGCCCACCACGTCGCGTACCTGGGCGACCGAGCTTACCGGACGACCATTTATCGACAGCAGTACGTCACCGGCCTGCACACCCGCGCTGGCGGAGGCGCCGCCGGCATCTTCAATGACCAGGCCGGACGCGATGCCCGACTGGCGCTTTTCGATCGGCTCGAGCGGACGCAGCGACAGGCCCAGCTTGCCGCCCGGCTCGGCGGCGTCGACCGCCTCCGGTTCGGCGGCGGCGACCTTGTCGCTGGCGTTGCCGAGCTTGGCCGGGATCTGCACGATCTTGCCATCGCGCCAGACGTCGAGCACCACCCGGTCGCCCGGCTTGGACGTGCTCATCATCGCAGGCAGGTCGCCCGAGGCGATGATCGGCTGGCCGTTGAGCTTGCGGATCACGTCGCCGGATTTCAGGCCGGCCTTGTCGGCCGCGCCGCCGCGTTCGATGTTCGACACCAGCGCGCCTTCGGGCGACGCCAGGTTGAACGAATCGGCGAACGCCTGGTTCACTTCCTGGATCGTCACGCCCAGCTTGGCATGCTGCACCTTGCCGGTTGTGACGATCTGGTCCTTGATGCGGTTGGCCACGTCGATCGGAATGGCGAACGACAGGCCCTGGTAGCCGCCGGTCTGGCTGTAGATCTGCGAGTTGATGCCGATGACTTCGCCGCGCGTGTTAAACAGCGGGCCGCCCGAATTACCCGGGTTCACCGCCACGTCGGTCTGGATGAACGGCACGTGGCCGTCATCGATGGAACGGCCCTTGGCGCTGACCACACCGGCGGTCACGCTGCTCTCGAGGCCGAACGGCGAGCCGATCGCGATGACCCACTCGCCAACCTTCAGGTCGGTCGATTTGCCGATCGGGACCACTGGCAGGTTCTTGGCCTCGATCTTGAGTACCGCAACGTCGGTCTTCGGGTCGGAGCCCAGCACCTTGGCGCGGTATTCGCGCCGGTCCTGCAGCTTGACCGTGACCTCGGAAGCGTCGCGCACCACGTGCGCATTGGTCAGGATGACACCGTCCGGGCTGATAATGAACCCGGAACCGGCGCCAAAAACGGGAACCTCGCGCTGGCCGCGCTGCGCGCGCGGGTCCTGGAAGCGACGGAAAAATTCAAAGAATGGATCGTTTTCGTTACCGCGCGGCAGGCGGGCATTCGGCCCGGCGCTGGTCTTGGTGCTGCCGGTCACCTGGATGTTGACAACCGCCGGTCCCATGCGCGAGACGATCTGGGTGAAGTCAGGCAAGACGACGCCTGCGGCAACCTGCGTGGGCGCGCCGATGGCAGCGGGCGGAACCGGGGCTGCAAGGGGCGCCGCGGCGCTGACGGCGCCGGACGCCACCGCATTGTTGTGATTGACCGCGACCGCGCCAACCGCTCCGCCGATGGCGCCTGCGGCGACAAGTGCCAGAGTGAGTCGCTTCGCGCTGATGGCAGTAGTAGCAACTACGTTTTGCATTTAACGTACTCCTGGGATGGAAAAGGTTTACCGATGGGTTCAGTGTGCAGCACCAGACTTAATGTTTCCTTAAAGCCGGTCGTAGAAAGGGGCACCCCAACCGCGAGCGCCCCCCTGGTCCTACTCAGTTCGCGCCGTGATTACGCGGCCTGGCGCTGCTCCAGTGCCTGCACGTTGTCACCGCCGCCGATGGCGTCGCCGCCGCCGATGGTGATCTTGCGTGGCTTGAGCGCTTCCGGTACTTCGCGCACCAGTTCAATGGTCAGCATGCCGTTGTCGAACGATGCCGTGGTGACCTTGACGTGATTGGCGAGCTGGAAGCGCTGCTCGAAATCGCGCGCCGCGATGCCGCGGTGCAGGTAGGTGCGCTGGGCGTCATCCTTCTGCTTGCGGCCGGTGACATGCAAGGTGTCACGCTCGGCGACGATCTCGACTTCCGAACGGTCGAAGCCGGCAAGTGCCATCACGATGCGGTACTTGTCTTCGCTGACCAGTTCGATGTTGTATGGAGGATAGCTAGGCTGGGCGTCGGCGCGCTGCTCAAGCAGCTGGGCCAGGCGATCGAAGCCGATAGCGGAACGATAAAGAGGAGTAAGGTCGAAAGTACGCATGATAAATATCCTTGTCAAAGTTAAGCGATAAGTTGACGGACCTCCGTGGAGCATCCGTTGCTCCCCATCTAATGGCAGCGTTCGCTCTTTTCAAGGGCAAAAAAAATATGATTTTCGAGGCCGCCTGCCGAAAAAAATTCGGCCCGCGCCGACCCGCGCACGCAAGCGCCGGCGGCATGCGGCGCGCATCGATGGTGTATGCTTGTTCCATGACTACAGATACCGACATCCAGCTGAGCGGACCATTCAAGGCCGTGGACAGCACCGGCCGTTCCCACGACGTCAAGGGCATTCGCATCTTCGACGAGGGCTACGGAATCATTGACGTGTACGTTGACTTCGCCGCGCCGGTCGAACCCGGCCTGTACAAGGACAAGGTATTGGCCAGCAAGGTCATCGACCAGTTGCGCACCATGGGCTACAAGGGTCCGGACTTCGGCCCCAGCGATCCGGGCTTGCAGGACCGCAAGCTGATCGTGCTCGAAGCGCCGGAAGAATTCAGCGCGTTTGCCAAGAGCAAAGGCTGGAAAAACCTGGCCGAGGAATTCGACGAGGAATAAACCGGCCCTCTCTTGAGGGCTGATCTGGAACCGCTGGGCGGATGCGGGAGGGACTCGCCCCCCGCATCCGCGGAATTGGGCATGCGGCCCAGCAAGTCACGCAAACAATCCATGCAAATACCACCGCGGCTCGGCGTCCCCGGCCATGCCCGCGATGCGTTCGCGATACACCCAGTAATGCGCATGGTCCAGCCCCTCGGCGATAAAATAATCGCGCGCGTGGGCCTGGCTCCACCACCCTGCCTCGATGCGTTCCGGGGTTGATGCCATCTTCAGCGGCGAGCCATAAAACGGCCGGTGATTGCGCATCAGCAGCGCGATCGGCTTGGCCAGCAGCCACACCGGCCGCGGCAGGCTGAGCACGTCGGGCGGCATCTGCGCATCCAGCACCGCCTGCCTGATTTTCTTCTGCACCGGCACCCAGGCATTGGCCAGCTCGGGCCGATAATCGGCCTGCGGCGCCGCCTGCAACACGTTGTCCGGACCCAGTCGCGCGACCAGCAGCTCGAGCATGCGCAGCTGGTCTTCCTCGCTGCCGCCCGGTTCGGGAAACAGCGACTCGCTTGGCGGCGCCATCGGCTGCACCTGCAACGCTTCAAGGCACAGGCCGATCACGTGCGCCACCAGCTCCTGCTTGCCCAGCCTTTCCTTCAGCAGCCGCACCAGGTGCTCGTCGCGCCATGTCGGTTCAGCCAGCACGATTTCAATCAGGGTGGGCGGACGCGCCACCTTGCCGCGCTCGTGCTCCAGCTGCAAGGTGATGCGCTCGACGGCGAGCTGGCGCGCGCACAGCCAGCCTGTCAATTGCAGCAGCAAGCGGTGGGCGCCGAACAGCAGCGCTTCGGCATTCTCGACGCGGTCGAATAATTCAAGATGGGCGCGGAACGTGGTGGGCGCTTCGATCCAGTCGAATAATTCAGGTGTCATGCCGTAGGCGGCGTCGAACATGTCGAGCAGCGCGCGGCCGCAGCGGCGCTGCAGGCCAGGGCGCGGCAGGCGCCGCATTTCACCCAGGCTGAAGCAGCCGATACCCTCGATCCAGGCAGCGAATGGACGCGCCGGCGGCAGCAAGGCGCACGGCAGCCGGTCGAGCTGGCGCACCAGCGACGGCATGCCAAGCGCCCTGCCCCCTTGGTGGCGCGCCAGCAGCCAGGCGCCGCGTGCCGTCGGCGCGCAACTGAGCACGGCGGTAAAGCCGAGCGCGCGCATGTTGTCGCGGATGCGCCGCCGCAGCGCGCGGATGCCGCCAAACAGGCTCAGGCTGGCGCCGATGTCGATCAGCAGCGTCGATTCTTCCGCCTGCGCCACCAGTGGCGTGTACTGCAGCAGGGCCATCGCGACGGCATGCAAGGCATCGGCCTCGCGCTCGGCAGTGCGTTCGTACAGGCGCGCTTCGGGCATGAGCATGAGCACGCCGCCGCGGCGCATGCCCGGCTGCACTCCGGCCGCGCGCGCCAGCGGCGAGACCGCCAGCACGCGCTCCTGCTCCAGGACGACGCTGCCGGCGTCGTCACTGGACCAGTTCGGGCAGAAGACCTCGAGCGGTAGCTGGGGCAGGTAGAGGCCGATCCAGAGGCGCATGGCGTTGCAGTAAAGAAGGTGTGAGTGGGAGGAACAGCGGCGCATCACGCTGCGGCCCCCGGCGTTTGACGAAACCGATTTCCATGCCGCCTGCGGCTGGACGCAGGCTCAGGCGCAACGGCGCGGGCGAGGCGTCTTGCGCGGCAGCCAGCGGACGCAGCATGAAGAACAGGGTTTCGCCGCTTTGCGCGGCCAGGTTCAGCCGGCGCAGCGCTTCGCCGCGCGCATGGCTGTGCCAGAACAGCAGCGCACCGCAGCTACCGCTGCGCAACACCTGTTCGGCCGCCCACAGCGCGTCTGCGCTGCGGCTGGACCGCACCCACAGCAGCTGCGATGGCTGGATGCCCAGGGCGGCCAGCGCCAGCGCCTGGGGCGGATGCGGCGGCTGCAGCAGCACGATGCGGCGCCTGGCCACAGTTTGCAAGGAAGGACGCAACAGGCGCATCTCGCCGATGCCCGATTGCTGGAGCAATAATTCGTTGAGCGTGCCGGTCGGCCAGCCCCCGCCGGGCAACTGCGCCGACAAGGTGGGATGCCCCGTATCGACGCAACGGGCGTGCGACTGCGCCAGCTGGGAAGCCAGCCACAAGGAAGGATGCAAGGCCTCCGGCGCGGGAATAGAGTGTAGAGAAGTCATGATCAAACTGCCAGAAAGTACTGTATGGATGTACAGTACTAGTCGAAAGCGGCTTTGGCAAGACCTATCTTTTTGCGGTGTGGCCTTGACTTTGGATTCAGACGTTACCTGCCCTGCTGTGGCGGGAAAAGAAGTCGAGCAGGAGTTTGCTGGAGGTTGGCCCGGGACCGGAATTGAACGCCAGGCTGGCGTCGCCACCGCTCCAGGCATGCTGGAGTTCCGAAATTTGCACCACCCGCAGCAGAAGTTTGCGCCGCAGGCTGACGTCGCGCAAGCGGTACGCAAACGTGCGGCTGGTGCGTTCGCGCGTGGTGATATCGACCGGTGTGCCGTCAGGCACCCGATTGAGCAGCAGGGACTGCTCTTCCAGATGCGCCTGGTTGATCGGACGGACCACCCGGTCCGATTCGCCGTGCAGCAAGATGGTTGGCATCAGGGGAAAGCCGGGCTGACGGTCGAGTACTTCCTGGATCGCTGGCCCAGCGCGGCGGGCATCGCCCTGGAGCATCACCTTGATGGCGGCCACCGCGCCGCGCGCCGCGCCGAACAGCGGCGAGGAATGCACGCCAACCGCGGCAATCAGGCCTGGATGATTGAGCGCGACGATATGCGCCATGGCGCCGCCGGCGGAAAAGCCGCAGATATAAATGCGCGAACGGTCGATGGGATGCGAAGCGGTGACTGTATTGATGATGCCGACAATGAGGCTGACGTCGCCGCCGCCCTCCTGGGTCGCGCGGTCATACCATTTCCAGCAAGCCTGGGGATGGCTCGTCACGGACTGCTGCGGATAAACGACGGCAACACCCTGCTTTTCAGCCAGCAGGTTCATGCGCGTGCCCTGCGCAAACTTGTTCGCGTTCTGGTCGCAGCCATGCAGCATGATCACCAGCGGCATGCCGCCCGGCGCTGGCGCGACTGGCGGCAAATATAGCCAATACAGCATCGTGCGCAGCACGCCGTGGGGGCCGAGCCCGGTGTAACGGTCGCTCAGCCACTGCCCGGATAGCACAGGAACGGCCTTGGGGCCAGCAGGGGTAAGCGAGCGCGTCTTGCGAACCGCCGGCTTGGCAGCAGGCTTCGCTTTTTTTACAGCCGCTTTCGCTTTTACAGCAGGTTTAGCTTTTACTTTTGGAACAGCCAGCAGCGTCTTTACGGCGCGAGCAGTGGAGCGCTGCTGTTTTTTCGCAGTTCGCAGCAGGCTGCGCAACCACGGCTGAACCAGTTTTACCATCGAAGCCTTGACAGTACCGGCAGGCGCGCCAGCAGGGTCGCGGCGAGCGAGCGGGTTGGAATAGGTTTGCCCAGTGGGCCGGCGTTGTTGCAGCGTGCGCTAATGAACATCATGTAATGCCTCCAAGTTTTCACTAGAGTAGCAATCAGGAAACAGGCGTTCTGTGCGTTATCGCTCATATGGCAAAAACACAACAATAACGCGCGCGCTGACCGCTTCCGCACGATTGACACACGCCAAAAGCAGACCCTTCCCAAGCCTTACGCTGGAACAGGTGAGGAGACAACTCACACTCGAACCCCACTCCTGGCGGGAGTGGCAACTGACGACGCTAAACGGGAGAAAACAGATGAGCTACGCAGATCGCGACAAGTACGGTATCTATAAGAGCAGCTCCGGCCCCGGCCCCGCGCTGATGGGCGCCGACACCCTCATCGGTGACAGTGTAGTCAATGGGCAGGAAGAAAAGCTGGGCGACATCAAGGAAATCATGCTTGATATGCGTAACGGGCAAGTGGCGTATGCGGTGCTGGCATTTGGCGGCTTCCTCGGCATGGGCGAAAAATTGTTTGCCGTACCCTGGCAGGCACTGCACCTCGATACCGTCAACAAGCGCTTCGTACTCAATGTCGACAAGCAAAGGCTGTCCAACGCCCCAGGCTTCGACCCTGACGCCTGGCCCGACATGAGCGAGGCGCGCTGGGCCGACCAGATCGACGCCTTCTACGGAACCGACCGGACCGTCAGCGGCGTTGGCGAAGCCTGGCATCCAGGCATGACCTCCAGGCGGACCGGCGGCGCGGGCAGCGGCGCGCAGCATTAAACGCGCAGGGTGCGCGACGACTTCACTGCGTGAACCGGCCGGTGACGATGAAGCAGCAACGCCGAAGCGTCCGCGATGGGCCTGTGGAAGCCGTTCGCGATCATCCTATCAAGGGGCGGAAGAGCACGTAGTGCGTCATCCGCCCAAACCGCGTTAGCGCTGCATCGATTCCCACACCTTCTGCAGGCGCTTGGCCGACACCGGCATTGGCGTGCGCAGTTCCTGGGCATACAGCGACACCCTCAGTTCTTCCAGCATCCAGCGGAACTCGACCATTTTCGGATCGGTGTTCTTGCCCGCGAGCCTGTCCTTGGCCGCGCGCACGAAATGGCTGGCCGACTGGCTCCACTCCGCCATCAGCCTGGCGTCACGGGTCGGGTCGCCGCGCAGCTTCTCAAGGCGCACATTGACCGCCTTCAGATAGCGCGGGAAATGCGCCAGCTGCGCGTAGTCGGTATCGGCAACAAAGCGCTTGTGCACCAGCCCTTGCAATTGCCCCAGGATATCCGTGGCGACCGGCTGCGGGACGTTCTGCAATTTCTTCGGCAGGCCGTGATACTCGGCCAGCACCTGCCCGACCAGCCGCGCAATCTCGTTGACCAGCAAGCCAAGCCGCGACTTGCCCTCGTCCTTGCGCTTGTTGAATGACGCGGCATCGGTGGGCAGAGGGTCCTGCAGGCACGCGATATCGATCGCCTTCTGGATGATCTGGTCGCGCAACTCTTCCTGCGACCCCAGCGCCATGAATTGCATGCCCATCTGCTGCATACCCGGAATATTCTTTTCCGCAAACTTGAGCTGGTCGCGGAATTGCAGCGCGAACAAGCGGCGCAGGCCGATGCGATGTGTGCGCGCAGCAACCGCAGGATCGTCGAACACCTCCAGGTCGCAATGGCTTCCCTTATCGACCAGCGCCGGGAAGCCGATCAGGGTCAGCTTGCCCTGCACGATCTCCAGCAGTTCCGGCAATTCGCCAAAGGTCCAGCTGGTCAGTCCGATGTGCTGGCTAACCGCCGGGGCGGACGGCGCGGTCGCCGCTGCGGCCTGTACCGGCGCCGCCCCTTTCGGCGTCAGCGGCGCACTCTTCTTCCCGCCCGACAGCTGCTGAACCGAGGCCGCCGACAAGGGCGCCGCCTGCGCCTTTCCTTCCGCCATTTTTTGGAAGCTCTCGCGTGCCAGCCGGCCGAATTCGTCCTGCAGCGCCGACAGGTTGCGGCCCATGTCGAGCTGGCGTCCGTGCTCGTCGACCACCTTGAAGTTCATGAAGTGGTGCGCCGGCAGGGTTTCGACCTTGAAGTCGGTGGTCAGCACGGCGATGCCGGTCTGGGCGCGGATGTCGGCGATGAGCGCCTCGACCAGGTCGCCGCGGCCGAACCTGCCCGCGTCCTGCACGCGCTCGCAGAAACGCGCCGCGAAGTCCGGCAGCGGCACGCAGTGGCGGCGCAGCTTTTGCGGCAGCGATTTCAGCAGCAGATGCACCTTTTCCTTCAGCATGCCCGGCACCAGCCAGCCGGCGCGCTCGCGCGGCAGCTGGTTCAGCGCAAACAGCGGCACCGACAGGGTGACGCCATCGCGCGGGCTGCCCGGCTCGAAGTGGTAGCCAAGCTGCATCTCGATGCCGGTCACCGACATCATTTTCGGGAACAGCTCGGTCGTCACGCCAGCCGCTTCGTGCCGCATCAGCTCTTCGCGGTTCAGGAACAGCAGCTTCGGATTATCGAACGTCGCATCCTTGTGCCACTTCTCGAAGCCGGCGCCATTGACCACGTCGAGCGGGATGATCTTCTCGTAGAAGGCCGCGATCAGGTGGTCATCGACCAGCACGTCGAGGCGGCGCGACTTGTGTTCGAGGTTTTCGATCTCGCGGATCAGCTTCTGGTTGTGCGCGAAGAACGGCGCGCGCGTTTCATAGTCGCCCGCCACCAGGCCGTCGCGGATGAAGATCTCGCGCGCTTCGGCCGGATTCTTCTGGCCGTAGTTGATGCGACGCTGGCTGTACACCGTCAGCCCGTACAGGGTGGCCTTCTCCGACGCGGTCACCTGTGCCGAACGCTTTTCCCAGCGCGGCTCGCCCCACGATTTTTTCAGCAGGTGGCTGCCGACCCGCTCCACCCACTCGGGCTGGATCTGGGCGACGCAGCGCGCGTACAGGCGCGTGGTGTCCACCAGTTCGGCCGCCATCACCCACTTGCCCGGTTTTTTGAGCAGCGACGATCCTGGCCAGATGTGGAACTTGATGCCGCGCGCGCCGAGGTAGGCGCCGCCCGGTTCATCTTCGGCCTTGAAGCCGACGTTGCCGAGCAAGCCGGTCAGCAGCGCGGTGTGCAGGTTCTCATACGTGGCCGGCGCATCGTTCAGGCGCCAGCCCTGCTCGCGCACGATCGTCAGCAGCTGCGAATGCACGTCGCGCCACTCGCGCAGGCGAACCTGCGACAGGAAATTGCTGCGGCACGATTCCTGCAGCAGGCGGTTCGACTTTTTATGCTCGATGGCTTGCTCGAACCAGCTCCAGATTTTTATAAAGGACAGGAACTCGGACTTCTCGTCGGCGAACTTCTTGTGCGCTTCATCGGCCGCCTGCTGATGCTCCATCGGACGGTCGCGCGGGTCCTGCACCGACAGTGCGGAGGCCACCACCAGCATCTCGGTCAGGCAGGCGTTGTCGAGCGCCGCAAGGATCATGCGGCCCACCCGTGGATCGAGCGGCAGCTTGGCCAGCTTGTGTCCCAGCTGAGTCAGCTGGTTGGCTTCATCGACCGCGCCAACCTCCTGCAGCAGCTGGTAGCCGTCGGCGATGGCGCGGCCCTGCGGCGGCTCGATGAACGGGAAGGTCTCGACGTCGGTCAGGTGCAGGGACTTCATCCGCAGGATGACCGCGGCCAGCGACGAGCGCAAAATCTCCGGCTCGGTAAATTTAGGCCGCTGCAGGAAGTCGTCTTCCTCGTACAGGCGGATGCAGACGCCATCGGCGACACGGCCGCAACGGCCGGCGCGCTGGTTGGCCGCCGACTGCGCGATCGGCTCTACCTGCAGCTGTTCGACCTTGTTGCGGAAGCTGTAGCGCTTCACGCGGGCCAGGCCGGCATCGACCACGAAGCGGATGCCAGGCACCGTCAGCGAGGTCTCGGCCACGTTGGTGGCCAATACGATGCGGCGCGCATTGGTGATCTTGAAGACCCGGTCCTGCTCTTCGACCGACAGGCGGGCGAACAGCGGCAGGATCTCGACATGCGGCGGATGGTGCTTGCGCAGCGCTTCGGCGCAGTCGCGGATCTCGCGCTCGCCGGGCAGGAACACCAGCACGTCGCCGGAACCGATGCGGCTCAGTTCATCGACCGCGTCGATCACGCCGTCCATCAGGTCGCGCTTCTCGCGCGCCGCCTGGGCCTTCGGCTGCGGCTTGCCTTCCGGCGCCGGGGAGCCGGTGACCGGGTCGCGGTCAACCGGGCGATAGCGCACCTCCACCTTGTACAGGCGGCCCGATACTTCGATCACCGGCGCCGGCTTGCCAGGCTGGCCGAAGTGGCGCGAGAAGCGCTCTGCGTCGATGGTCGCCGACGTGATGATCACCTTCAGGTCGGGCCGGCGCGGCAGCAGCTGCTTCAGGTAGCCAAGCAAAAAGTCGATGTTCAGGCTGCGCTCGTGGGCCTCATCGATGATGATGGTGTCGTAGGCCTTGAGCAGCGGGTCGGTCTGGGTCTCGGCCAGCAGGATACCGTCGGTCATCAGCTTGACCGACGCGCCCTTGCTAAGCGTGTCGTTGAAGCGGACCTTGAAGCCCACGTGCTCGCCCAGTGGCGAGCCGAGTTCCTGCGCAATGCGCTTGGCGGTCGACGAGGCGGCGATCCGGCGCGGCTGGGTGTGGCCGATCAGGGCCTTCTGGCCGCGGCCAAGTTCAAGGCAGATCTTCGGCAACTGCGTGGTTTTACCCGAGCCGGTCTCGCCCGACACGATGATGACCTGGTTCTCGGTGAGCGCCTTGGCGATATCGGCGCGGCGGCCGGACACCGGCAGGTCTTCCGGAAAGGTAATCGGGGGCAGCGGATTGCGCACCACCTCGCGCGCAGGACGCGGCTGTCCCTGACGCTGGTCGCGCGCCTTTGGGGCCGGGTTGCGGGGTTGCTGCGCCTGTGCTGCGGGGGCTTCGGGCTTGTTACTCTGTTCGGACATCGTTTTTTGCATGAATTTGGCGCGCAAGTCGCGCAGCGAATTATAATGCGGCAAATGGAAACTCCTACCCAATTCGTCCAGTGGCTGCGTTCAGTCGCGCCATACATCCACGCTTTCCGTGGCAAGACCTTCGTCGTCGCATTCCCGGGCGAACTTGTCGCAGCCGGCGCACTGTCCGTCCTGGCGCAAGACCTGTCGCTGCTGGTGGCACTCGGCATCCGCGTCGTCATCGTCTACGGCTCGCGCCCGCAGGTGGCCGAACAGCTGGCGCTGCGTAACGTCGAAGGCCGCTTCCACAACGGCATTCGCATCACCGACACCGCCGCCCTCGAATGCGCCAAGGAAGCCGCGGGCGAGCTGCGGCTCGATATCGAAGCCGCGTTCAGCCAGGGCTTGCCGAACACGCCGATGGCGCATGCCGCGATCCGCATCATCTCAGGTAACTTCGTCACCGCGCGTCCGCTTGGCGTGATCGACGGCGTCGACCTCGAGCTCACCGGCATCACCCGCAAGGTCGACGCCGAGCGAATCCACGCGATCCTCGGCACCGACAGCCTGGTGCTGCTCTCCCCGCTCGGCTTCTCGCCGACCGGCGAAGCGTTCAACCTGACGATGGAAGATGTCGCCGTGTCGGCCGCCATCGCGCTGCACGCCGATAAAATCGTCTTCATCACCGAAACCGAGATGATGCTCGACGAAGGCGGCGCTGAAATTCGCGAACTGTCCTCGCACCAGGCCGAAGCCGTGCTGGAAGCGGGCTTCCTGCCGACCGACTCCTCGTTCTACCTGCAGCACGCCATCAAGGCCTGCAACAGCGGCGTGCCGCGCGCGCACATCGTGCCGTTCCAGATGGACGGTTCGGCGCTGCTCGAACTGTTTACCCACGACGGCGTGGGTACCATGATCAGCCACGAGAACCTCGAAAGCCTGCGCAAGGCCACAATTGAGGACGTTGGCGGCATTATCAAGCTGATTGAGCCGCTGGAAGCCGACGGCACCCTGGTCAAGCGCGGACGCGAGCTGATCGAACGCGAAATCGACCAGTTTTCGGTCATCGAGCACGACGGCGTGATTTTCGGCTGCGCGGCGCTGTATCCGTTCCCCGAAGAAAAGATGGCCGAAATGGCATGCCTGACCGTCAACCCCGAGGTGCAGACCCAGGGCGACGGCGAGCGTATCCTGCGGCACATGGAGAACCGCGCGCGTGCCGCCGGACTCAAACAATTGTTCGTCCTGACCACCCGCACCTCGCACTGGTTCCAGAAACGCGGCTTCAAGCCGGCGACCGTCGATGCGCTGCCAAAAGACCGCCAGCGCATGTACAACTGGCAACGCAAGTCGCAGGTGCTGGTCAAATCCCTATAATCGTACTTTCACACACGCATCAGGAGCAGAAATGGCCCGCACCGTCCATTGCATTAAACTCAACAAAGAAGCCGAAGGGCTGGATTTCCCGCCGTATCCTGGCGAGCTGGGCAAGAAGATTTACGAATCGGTCTCGAAGGAAGCCTGGGCGGCCTGGCTGAAGCACCAGACCATGCTGGTCAATGAGAATCGCCTGAACCTGGCGGACCAGCGCGCGCGCAAGTACCTGGCGACGCAGATGGAAAAGCATTTCTTTGGCGAAGGCGCCGACGCCGCGATGGGTTACGTGCCGCCAGCGGAGTAATTCCTTCCGAGAACCGTAGGGCGGATAAGCAAAGCGCATCCGCCACTGCCTGCGTCGCGTTGACGCTTGCAATGGCGGATGCGCTTTCGCTTATCCGCCCTACGTGAGGACCTTGGCTTTACATCGCCTTGCACTGCCGTAAATCGCAGCGCGCCATGAAGGTCTTGCCCTCCTGGCAGCGCATGCGGTACACCTCCACCGGCCCTTCCGGCGTCACCAGCCCGGCCCCCAGTCCTCCGGTACATCCCTTCTGCTTCGCCATCCGCTCCACCGTCACCGACGAGCGGCCAGGCACGAACGGCAGGCGCTCGATCGGCGCGCCATTCGCATCGACCAGCGGCGGCGCCGGCACCACCCGCGGCGTCATTGGCTTCTCAGCCACCGGCGCGCCCTTGAACATCGAACAGCCGCTGGCAAGCAGCGCGCACATGGTCAACACAATCAGCTTCATGGATCCCCCGAGGTAGGTGGTGGGCCGGCAGCGCCCGTTCAGAACGTCAGTTTCTTGACGCCTTCGCTGGTGCCCAGCAGGCAGACGTCCGCGCCGCGCTGGGCGAACAGCCCGACCGCCACGACGCCGACGATCTGGTTGATCTGGGTTTCAAGCGCGGCCGGATCGGTGATCTGCAGGCCCGCCACGTCGATCAGCTCGCCACCGTTGTCGGTGATGAACGCCTCGTCCGTGCCCGGCTTGGTGCGCAGGCGCGGCTGGCCGCCCAGTTGCGCCAGCTTGCGCATGACGGCGTTGCGCGCCATCGGCAGCACTTCAACCGGCAACGCGAACTTGCCCAGCACGTCGACCAGCTTGGAGCCGTCGGCGATGCAGACGAACTGCTTCGATACCGACGCGACGATCTTTTCGCGCGTCAGCGCGGCGCCGCCGCCCTTGATCATCGCCCCGCCGGCGTTGATTTCATCGGCGCCGTCGATGTACACGGCGATCGAGGTCACGTCATTGAGGTCGAACACGTCGATGCCGTGGCCGCGCAGGCGCGCGGCAGTCGCCTCCGACGAGGCCACCGTGCCCTTGATGCGGTGCTTGATCAGGGCCAGTTCATCGATGAAGAAATTGGCCGTCGAGCCGGTGCCCACGCCGATGATTTCGCCGTCAACCACGTAGTCGATGGCGGCACGTGCCACCGCTTGCTTGAGTTCGTCTTGAGTCATGATGTGCGTAAAAATGAGGAATATGCCATTTTAACGGATCGTACTGTTCCGGGGCCGGGCAATTTCCGCCGCCTTGCCGCCGTGGCAACAAAGACGCAGCGCAAAGAACGTGCTGTTTGGCAATTTCCATGGATGACTTGGTGCCAGAATAGTTGGTGCGAAACATCTCAGGGAAGCCAACATGACCGCCACCAAGACAGTCCTCGTCGTCGACGATAGCCGCGTTTCGCGCCTGATGGCACGCCAGTTTATCTTGAGCAAACAGCCCGGCTGGACCGTGATCGAGGCTGTCACAGGCGAAGACGCCCTGATCAAGGCGAGCGGCCTGTCGCCCCTGTTGATTCTGATCGATGTCAACATGCCAGGCATGGGCGGCCTGGCGGCGGCCGAACAGCTGCGCGCGGCATGTCCGGGCACGCACATTTCGCTGGTCACCGCCAACGTCCAGCATGCCACCCGCAACCGCGCCAACGAACTGGGGATCGGCTTTATGGAAAAGCCGATCACCGAAGCGCGCATCCACTCGCTGCTGGGCGCGCTGGACTAGCGCGATGTTCAATCTCACGGACCTCCAGCACGACGCGCTGGTCGAGATCTTCAACATCGGCGTCGGCCACGCCGCCGGCGCGATGAGCGAAATCGTCAACGAGGAAGTGACGATGTCGGTGCCGTCGATCTCGTTCCTGAACCGGACCGAGGCCGCTGCCCTGCTGTGCAACGGCGAACAGCGCCGCGTGTGCGGCGTCAGCCAGCGCTACGAAGGCGCGTTCACCACCGAAGCGATCCTGATGTTCCCCGAGGAGAAAAGCCTCGACATCGTGCGGCTGATGGTCGGCGACGCGATCGCGCTGACGGAGCTGAGCGAAATGGAGCAGGAGGCCATGAGCGAGATCGGCAACATCATCCTCAACTCCTGCGTCGGCACCCTGGCCAACATCTTCTCGCAGGAGCTATGCGGCTCGCTGCCGCGCTATCACGTCGGCACCAGCGACGACATCCTGGCCGCGACGGGCACCGCGGTCGACACGGTGGTGCTGATGCTGCACATCGATTTCATCCTCGAGAAGCACCAGATCCACGGCTATGTCGCGTTCGTGCTCGACCTGTCGGCGCTGAACGACCTGCAGGAGCAGGTCGACCGCTACCTCGCCAAGATCACAGGCGGCGCCTAGCATGACCCGCCCCGCCCTGCTCGAATGCGCGCTAGGCGCCATGAACCTCGGCGTGATCGTGCTCGATCACGCCCGCAAGGTGGTCCTGTGGAACCGCTGGATGGCGCAGCACTCCGGCCAACACGCCAGCGAGGTGCTGGGCCGCGACTTCCTCGATGTGTTCGACGGCATGCGCGGCAGGCGCATCGACGGCGCCGTGCACCACGCCCTGTACGATAACTTCCCGGCGATCCTGTCGCAAACGCTGCACAAGGCGCCGTTCCCGTTGTACGTCGACGCCGAAGCGCGCCAGCGCGGCGAACGGCTGCAGCAGGCGGTCGCCGTGACGCCGCTCGACATGCCGGGCGAACGGCGCCACTGCCTGATCCAGGTCAGCGACGTCAGCTACGCGGTCCACCGCGAGCGCCTGCTGCGCGAACAGGCGCTCGATCTGCGCCTGCAAAGCTACTCGGACGGCCTCACCGGGATCGCCAACCGCCGCCACTTCGACGCCGCGATGGACAACGAGATCCGCCGCACCAAGCGCTCCGGCAGCCCGCTGTCGCTGCTGATGATCGACATCGACTTCTTCAAGCCGTACAACGACTACTTCGGACACCAGCAAGGCGACGAGACCCTGGCCCGCGTGGCGCATGCGCTGGCCGGCATGCTGCATCGGCCGCTCGACCTGATCGCGCGCTACGGCGGCGAGGAGTTCGCGGTGATCCTGCCCGACATCGGCGAGGACCAGGCGCGCCAGCTGGCCGAGGCGATGCGCGCGCGCGTCGAACAGCTGGCTATTCCCCATGCGCCCTCTAGCGACTTCGCGCAGGTCACGGTCAGCATCGGCATGGCCACGCGCACGGCACGAAACAGCGCCGAAACGGCGGTCCTGATCGGGACCGCCGACCGCGCGCTGTATGCGGCCAAGCGCGCCGGGCGCAACCGCCTGGTCATCGAGCGCATCGAATAATCGCCGGCTTACCCACGTCGCATGGACGCGCAGATCGGCAAAGGATATTGTGCAGCTATCAAGAAAACGGGATACCTGACATGTCGACAAACGCGGCGGCGATTTCACTTCAAATGTTCTACGAACCAGGCAAGGCCTTCGCGGCGCTGCGCGCAAAATCCCACACCTGGCTGCCGCTGCTGGCCATCATGGCCGGCACAGCGGCCATGATTTACTGGTATTTCCAGACCGTCGATTTTGCCTGGATGCTCGACCAGACCGCCGCCGCCACGCCGGACATGACGGCCGAACAGCGAGAAGCGATGCACAAGGTAATGTCGCCGACCTTGATGACATGGTCGGCGCTGGGCGGCGTCCTGCTCGGAACACCGATCGTCTACGCGCTGTACGCCCTGTACTATCTGCTCGCCGGCAAATTCATCGGCAGCGATATCAGCTACGGAAAATGGTTTGCGCTGACCGCGTGGACTTCGCTTCCGCGCCTGCTGGTGCTGCCTTTGATGGCAATGCAGATCATGACGTCGGGCGGCCGCGTCGCGCTGGAAGACCTGTCGATGGTTTCGCTGAACTTCCTGCTGCTGAATCTTCCGGCCGGCCACCCTTGGGCAAGTTTCTTCAACAGCCTGGATCTGCCGCTGCTGTGGTCAGTCGCGCTGACGGTGATCGGCCTGCGGGTCTGGACCGGCCGCAGCCTGGCAACCTGCATCACCATCAGCGTGCTCCCGGTGGCCATCATCTTCGGCCTGTGGGCCGCCAAGATCGTGCTGTTCGCGTGACAGCAGAGAGTCGATGAAACGTCAACTCATTGCGGCGGCCGTCGTGCTGGCCTTCATCGGCGTGCCGGTCGCCGTCAAGCTCTCCAGGAACAAGACGGTCAAGGAGGCCGAACTGGCCACGGTCGAACTGCGCCAGATCCAGCCGACCATCCTCGCCTCGGGCAACCTGGTGTTTCGCCAGGAAGTGCAGCTCTCCAGCGAAGTTATCGGCAAGGTGAGCGAGGTGCTGGTCAAGGAGGGCGACAAGATCGTGCGCGGGCAGGTTCTGCTCAGGCTCGATCCGACCACCTACCGCGCCGAAGTGGCCCAGCAGCACGCCAACCGCCGCAGCGCCGCCATTGCGATCGAACGCGCCCAGCTCAATCTGGCCAACCAGAAGCGCAACCTTGAGCGCAGTGCCAGCCTCGCCAACGCCAAATTCATCGGCGCCAGTGCACACGAAGATGCGCGCCACAAGGCCGACCTGGCGTCGGTGGAACTGCGCGCCAGCCGCGAAGCGCTGCAACAGGCCGAGGCCGTGCTGTCGCTGTCCCAGGAGCGGCTGGCCAAAACCGAAGTGCGCGCGCCGATCAGCGGAACCGCCACCTCGGTCCAGATCAAGGTCGGCGAAACCGCCGTTGCCAGCGCCACCGGCATCGCCGGCTCGAGCCTGATGACGATTGCCGACGTATCGGGGATCATGGCCGAGGTCAGCGTGGACGAAGCCGACATCGCCGGCGTGGTCGCGGGCCAGAGCGCGCGGGTGTTCCCTTCCGCGTATGCCGACAAGCCTGTCGCCGGCAAGGTCGAAAGCGTGTCGCTGACGCCGAAGGTCAGCACCCAGGGCCGCAACTACATCGTCAAGGTGCGGCTCGACGACAGCCCGCTGTCGCTGCGCACCGGGATGACCGCGCGCGTCGAGATCGTGCTGGGCGGCGGCATCGCGCGCCCGGCCGTTCCGCTGCAGGCGGTGCTGACCGAGCAGGCCGGCGGCGCCAGGGAAAAGACCAGCAGCTATGTGATGGCGGTGGTCGATGGAACCGTGCAAAAGAGGACGGTTGAACTCGGGCTGGCCGACGACAACAACCAGGAAGTACTCAAAGGCGTGGTCAGGGGCGACACCGTGGCGATTGGCCCGGCGCGCCTGTTGCGCGAACTGCGCGACGGCGAAGCGGTCGGCGCGCTCAAGCCGGACGCCAAGCGGAACGCCAGCGTCAAGGCGCCGGCGGCCAGGGACAGCCTGTGATCGAATTGTCCGGCTTGACTAAAACCTACCGGATGGGCGACCAGGAAGTGCGCGCGCTGCAAGGCGTCGACCTGCACATCGAACGCAACGAATACATCGCCTTCATCGGTGCCTCCGGCTCGGGGAAATCGACGATGATGAGCATCCTCGGCTGCCTCGACCGCCCTTCCTCGGGCACCTACCTGCTCAACGGGCGCGACGTGGCGACGATGGCAAGCGACGAACTGGCGCAGGTGCGCAACGCCGAAATCGGCTTCATCTTCCAGAGCTTTCATTTGCTGCCGCGCTCCACCGCGCTGGCCAACGTCGCCCAGCCGTTGATCTACCGCGGCATCGGCCTGAAGGAACGCGTGCGCATGGCCGAAGAAGCGCTGCGCCACGTCGGCCTGGGCGAACGCATGCACCATCGTCCCAACGAACTGTCGGGCGGCCAGCGCCAGCGCGTGGCGATCGCGCGCGCGCTGGTGGGCAAGCCCTCGATCCTGCTGGCCGACGAACCGACCGGGAACCTCGATTCGGCCACCAGCCGCGACATCCTGGCGCTGATCCGCGAGGTGCACGCGGCCGGGCAGACCGTTGTCATGGTCACGCACGAACCCGAGATCGCGGCGGAGTGCCAGCGCGTGGTGCGACTGCACGACGGCGCAGTCGTCAGCGACATCCTCAACTAAGCGCGGAAGAACCAGCATGTACGTATTCATCGAGGCGTTGCGCTCCGCGCTCGGCGCCATTCGCGCGCACCGGCTGCGCAGCTTCCTGACCTCGCTCGGCGTCATCATCGGCGTGGCCTCGGTCATCGCGGTCGTGTCGCTGATCCAGGGTATGTCCCAAAGCATCAGCAAGCAGTTCGAAGGCCTTGGCAGCAACGCCATCACGATCAGCGCAAAGAACGACTTCAAGGATGTCTTGCGAGGCAAGATCAATACCTTGCGCTTCGAGGACGTCGAACAGCTGCGCGCCCACGTCGACGGCATCCGCGACCTGTGCCCGGTGTTCTCGCCCGGCGGTGGCGACGTCCGCGTCGCCAACAACAAGGCGTTCGCGCACGTGCTCGCGACCACGCCGAGCTACCAGGACGTCCACCAGCGGTATGTGCAGTCCGGCCGCTTTCTCAGTAACGCCGACGAGACCAACGCGCGCCGTGTCGCGGTCATCGGGTCGAAGCTGATCGACGAACTGCACCTGAGAGGCAACCCGCTCGGGCAGTTCATCCAGTACTCGGGCGAATGGTTCAAGGTGATTGGCGTGATGGAGACGCGCGGCGAGCTGTTCGGGATGTCGCAGGACGATTACCTGATCATCCCGTTCAAGACTGGCCGCAGCATGATCGGCAATAACCAGAAGCCAAACATGCGGATCAACGTCAGCAGCGACAGCGCCACCGCACCGGAAGAGGTAAAGCGCCAGCTCACGGCCGCGATGCGCGGCTCGCACAAGCTCAAGGCCGGCGACAAGGACGACTTCGAGCTGGTCGCTGCCGACCAGCTATCCAAGAGCTTCGGCGAGATCAGCACCATGGTGACGATGGTCATGGGCGGCATCGTCGGCATCGCGCTGCTGGTCGGCGGCATCGGCATCATGAACATCATGCTGGTATCGGTCACCGAGCGTACCCGCGAGATCGGCATCTGCAAGGCGATCGGCGCGCGCAGCCGCGACATCATGCTGCAGTTCCTGATCGAAGCGGTGATCCTGGCGATGTTCGGCGGCTTGATTGGCGTGGCGCTGGGCTACGCGATCGGCATGGGCGTGGCAGCGCTGATTCCGAACTTCCCGACCGCCTTCGTCCCGTGGTGGGCGATCGTGGTGTCGCTGCTGTTCTCGGGCGGCGTCGGCGTCATCTTCGGCGTCTTCCCGGCCAGCAAAGCGGCAAAACTCGATCCAATCGATGCCCTGCGCTACGAATAACGGCGATTGTCAGCCGCGCAGAAGCCGGCGCGGCAAGTTGGCCCGGCTAGACGGGTTGGCAAGGAAGCCTGCCAGCACTTGCTCAAACAGGGCGCGGCTGTCCGCATAGCGCGGCTGGCGCATCGTGCGCGGAGCACGCAAGTGCGTCAGCACGAAGTAATCTGCCAGCAGGTCGCCCTGCGCTTCCATGTTGTAGTCGGCAAGCGTTTTGCCGGCCGCGAGCTCGTAGCGGTAACCCAGCCCGATGCGAATCGCACCGCGCAGGCGTACCGGATACCCGAGCTGGTGTTGCCACACATGGACCATCTCGTGCATGAACCAATGACGCGCATGGTCGTCGCCGCGCGAGAAATCCGACAGGCAGCAGGAACGGTGGAAGTAGATGCTGCCATTGGGCGACATTGCGCAGTTGCGCGGCTGTAGGCCGAAGGGCAGGTAGCGGCGGCCAAAAATGCGCACGCGCGCGTAGTCGATGGCGTCGCCGAACAGGGCCGAGGCCATGCGCACCTCGCCGTCCGTCATGGGACGGTGAGGCCGCGCCGCAGGGCGTGCGGTCGGCGAAACCAGGATGTGCGGAGGCTCATGGGATGACATGAGCCCATTCTAGCGCGGCGCGCGGTGCGCACGCGCCGCGTTCATTTGCGTCAGCGCAGGGCGGCGGCCGCGCGCGCCAGTTCGGTAATCAAGGCCCAGTTTCCGGCCTTGATCGCGTCTTTCGGCGTCAGCCACGAACCACCCACGCAGGCGACGTTCTTGCATGCGAGGAACTGCGGCGCCGTGTCGATCGAGATGCCGCCGGTTGGGCAGAACGTCACGTCGGGCAACGGGCCGCCGATCGCGTTGAGCATGCCCACGCCGCCCGCCGGCACCGCCGGGAACAGCTTGAGCTGGCGGAAGCCCGCCTCACGCGCGGCCATCACTTCCGACGGCGTCATCACGCCCGGCAGCAGCGGCAGGCCGCTTTTGCGCGAGGCTTCGATCAGCGCCGGGGTCAGGCCCGGCGACACGCCGAACACCGCGCCCGCGTCGCGCGCGGCGGCGAATTCATCGCCCTGGGTCAGCGTGCCCACGCCGACGATCGCGCCCGGCACCTGGGCCATCGCGCGGATCGCGCCGAGGCCATGCTCGGTACGCAGCGTCACTTCCAGCACACGGATGCCGCCCGCGACCAGCGCCTGCGCCAGCGGCACGGCGTGCTCAGGATCGTCGATGGCGATTACCGGAATAACGCTCGCCGAGCGCATGATGTCGAGTAGGGTCATGGTCATTTTGCAGTCTTGATCAAAAAGTCTTCATCGGAGCCCGGCACCGTGTTGCCGATGTCGGCGCCTTCATGCACGTTGAGGGTACTTGGAATCGCCGTCGGCAACGGGAAAGTCGCCGCTCCCTGTTCTGCCGGGCTGGTGGTACTGCGGAACATCGCAAACAACTCGCGGCCCATGCCGACCTGGTTCGAACCGAGGTTGGCGGTGGCCTGGGTGCGCGCCGCCCAGACTTCGGCCGGCACCAGCGCTTCGAGCGTACCGGTGCCAGCGTCGACGCGGATGATATCGCCGTCGCGCACCAGGCCAAGCGGGCCGCCGGCGAGAATCTCGGGCGACACGTGGATCGCCGCCGGCACCTTGCCCGACGCGCCGGACATGCGGCCGTCAGTGACCAGCGCGACCTTGCGGCCGGCATCCTGCAGGTTGGCCAGCGCCGGGGTCAGCGCGTGCAGCTCGGGCATGCCGTTGGCGCGCGGACCCTGGAAGCGCAGCACCGCGACGAAATCGCGGTCCAGGCGGCCGGCTTTGTAGGCGTGCATGAAGTCTTCCTGCGAATCGAAGGTCAGCGCTGGCGCTTCCACCACGCGGTGTTCGATCTTTACCGCCGAGACCTTCATCACCGCGCGGCCGAGGTTCCCGTGCACGAGCACCATGCCGCCGTCCGGCGAGAACGGTGCGCTGGCTGGACGCAGCACGCTGTCGTCGCCGGTGGTTTCCGTAACCGGCTTCCAGACGACCTGGTCGCCATCGAGGAACGGCTCGGCGCAGTGGGCGCGCAGGCCTTTGCCGAGGATGGTGTTGACGTCGTCATGCAGCAGGCCGGCGTCGAGCAGCTCGCGGATCACGAAACCAGGACCGCCGGCGGCCTGGAAGTGGTTCACGTCGGCGTCGCCGTTCGGGTAGATACGGGTCAGCATCGGGATGATGGCCGACAGTTCGTTGAAGTCGTCCCAGTCGACGATGATGCCGGCCGCGCGCGCGATTGCCACCAGGTGCAGCGTGTGGTTGGTTGACCCGCCGGTGGCCAGCAAGCCGATGATGCCGTTGACCATGCATTTTTCGTCGACCACATGGCCTACCGGGATGTAGTTGCCCTGCTCGCTGATGGCGACCGCGCGCTGGGCGGCGGCTGCGGTCAGCGCGTCGCGCAAAGGCGTGCCCGGCGTGATGAAGGCCGCGCCAGGCAGGTGCAGGCCCATGATCTCCATCAGCATCTGGTTGCTGTTGGCGGTGCCGTAGAAGGTGCAGGTGCCGGCGCTGTGATACGAGGCCGCTTCGTTTTCCAGCAGCTCTTCGCGGGTGGCCTTGCCCTGCGCGTACAGCTGGCGGATGCGGGCCTTTTCCTTGTTGGAGATACCGGTCGTCATCGGCCCGGCCGGAACGAATACCGCAGGAAGGTGGCCGAAGTGCAGCGCGCCGATCAGCAGGCCCGGAACGATCTTGTCGCAGACGCCGAGATACAGCGCCGAGTCGAACATGTTGTGCGACAGCGCGATGGCGGTCGCCATGGCAATGGCGTCGCGCGAGAACAGCGACAGCTCCATGCCAGGCTGGCCCTGGGTCACGCCGTCGCACATCGCAGGCACGCCGCCGGCGTACTGGGCGACGGCATCGACCTTGCGCACGGCGTCCTTGATAATCGCCGGGAAGGACTCGAACGGCTGGTGCGCCGACAGCATGTCGTTGTACGACGAGACGATGGCGACCGACGGCTTCTTGAATTCTTTGAGCTTGAGCTTGTCGTTGGCCGGGAAAGCGGCAAAGCCGTGGGCCAGGTTGGTGCAAGACAGCGCGCCGCGCTGCACGCCCTGCATGCGCGCCGCATCCAGGTGCGCGAGGTAGGCGGCACGTGAAGGTTTGCTGCGCTTGATAATCCGCTGGGTTACCGCGTCAACTACAGGATGCAAGGCCATGGTCTTTCCTTTTGAATTAGTTTTGTGAAATTTTACTACAAAAAGACGGCGGATGCGCATTTTGGCGGTTTACCACTGCCCGCCTGCGGACTGCGTTCCGTAGGGCGGATAAGCGCTCGCGCGCATCCGCCGTCGCCGCGTTGACGCCGAACTGGGCGGGTGCGCGCTGCGCGCTTACGCCGCCCCACGCCTACTCGCGCCCTACAATTTGTAGTGAATTTACGTGCCCATCATGTATTATTCGATAATCTTACGCGCGATGCGCGGATCGTCCTTAACCCACGAATGTACCGAATTATGCGCCAGCCTGCCCTCACCCAAACCGCCAGCTTCAAGGCCCTCGAAACCCACGCAAGCGATGCCAAAGACTGGCAGCTGCGCGGGCTGTTCGCCGCCGATGAGCAGCGCTTTCCGAAACTGACCGTCGATGCCGCCGGCCTGTTCTTAGACTATTCAAAAAACCGTGTGGACGGGCGCACGCTTGAACTGCTGGCCGAGCTGGCGCGCGAGCGTGGACTCGAGGCCCGCCGCGACGCCATGTTCGCCGGCGAAAAGATCAATCTGACCGAGGGCCGCGCCGTGCTGCACACCGCGCTGCGGGCCCCGCGCAGCGCCGAGCTGACCGTCGACGGCCAGGACGTGATCGCCGATGTGCACGCGGTACTGGACCGGGTGCGCGCGTTCTCCGATACCGTCCGCGCCGGCACCTGGCTGGGCTACACCGGCAAGCCGATCACCGATATCGTCAACATCGGCATCGGCGGCTCCGACCTTGGCCCGAAGATGATCTGCCTGGCGCTGCGCCAGTACGCGCATCCGCGCCTGTCCATGCATTTCGTCTCGAACGTCGACGGCCACGACATCGACGCCGCGCTGGCCAAGGTAAACCCGGAGACCACGCTGTTCATCATCGCGTCGAAAACCTTCACCACCGCCGAAACCATGATGAACGCGCAGACCGCGCGGGCGTGGTTCCTGCAGCACGCGAAGGAATCGGAACTGTCGCGCCATTTCGTCGCCGTCTCGACCAACCTTGAGGCGATCAAGACCTTCGGCATCGACCCGGCCAACATGTTCCCGTTCTGGGACTGGGTCGGCGGGCGCTATTCGGTGTGGTCGGCGATCGGCCTGCCGGTCGCGCTGGCAGTGGGCTTCGGCTACTTCAACGACCTGCTGGCGGGCGCGCATGCGATGGACGTGCACTTCAAGGAAACGCCGCTGGACAAGAACATGCCGGTGCTGCTTGGCCTGATCGGCTTCTGGAACCGCCAGTTCCTCGGCTGCCCGTCGGTGTCGATCGCGCCGTACCACCAGGACCTGAACCGCTTCCCGGCCTACCTGCAGCAGCTGGACATGGAAAGCAATGGCAAGCGCGTCACCCGCGACGGCCAGCCGCTCGACGTGCCGACCTGCCCGGTGATCTGGGGCGACTGCGGCACCAACGGCCAGCACGCCTATTTCCAGCTGCTCCACCAGGGCACCGACGTGATGCCGATCGATTTCATCGCCGCGCTGCGTCCAGCCCACGAATTCGAGAACCACCATGCCGCGCTGCTGGCCAACTGCTTCGCCCAGTCGGAAGCCTTCATGCGCGGCAAAACGCTCGACGAAGTGCGCGCCGACCTGCAGCAGCAAGGCCTGGCGCCGGCCGAAGTCGAGCGCCTGGCGCCGCACAAGACCTTCCCTGGCAACCGTCCCAGCAACACCATCCTGATGGAATACCTGAACCCTTACACGCTGGGCGCCCTGATCGCCCTGTACGAGCACAAGACGTTCGTGCAAGGCGTGCTGTGGGACGTGAACAGCTTCGACCAGTGGGGCGTCGAACTTGGCAAGGTACTGGCCAAGAACATCGAGTCCGAGCTGACCGGCGAAGCCAAACCAGAACGGCACGACAGCTCGACCAACGGCCTGATCGCAATGGCCAAGGCTGCTACCTGACATGGCGACCATCACCAGCGGCGACATCAAGGTCGCCTACGACGCTCCGATGCATACGGGCGAAAGCCCGCTGTGGCACCCGACCGAATCGTGCCTGTACTGGGTCGACATCGGCGGCTTCACGATCCACCGCTTTAACACGCTGACCGGCGCGCACGATGAATGGCGCATGCCGACCGAGCCGTCGACGCTCGCGCTCAACGCCACCGGCGGCCTGGTGGTCGCGATGCGCGCCGGCTTCTACACGTTCAATCCGCAAGATGGCAGCATCGCCGAAATCGCGCCCGCCCCGTACGACATGACGACCACGCGCTTCAACGACGGCCGCGTCGACGCGGCCGGCAGGTTCTGGGTCGGCACGATCTACGAGCCGCGCGACCAGCAGGCTGCGCAGATGTTCTGCCTTGAGAAGGGCGAGATCAAACTCAAGTGGTCGGGCGGGATGACCGTGTCGAACGGCCTCGCCTTCTCGCTCGACGCCACCGCGATGTACCACGCCGACACCACCACCCACCGTGTCGACCGCTACCAGTTCGACAGCGCGACCGGCGAGGTCTCGCACCCATCGCGCTTCCAGCAGTTCTCGACCGACAAAACACGCAACTACGGCGGCCGTCCCGACGGCGCCGCGGTCGACAGCGAGGGCGCTTACTGGGTCGCGATGATCGAAGGCGCGCGCCTGCTGCGTTTTTCGGCTGACGGCGAACTGCTCGACGAGGTCCATCTTCCAGTCAACTGCCCGACCATGATGGCCTTCGGCGGCGACGACATGCGTACCCTGTTTATTACCAGCCTGGGCAACCGTCCAGCAGATGAAATCGCGCAGTTCCCACTAACCGGCCGCCTGTTGTCGTTGCGCGTCGATGTCGCAGGCCGCGTAGAGAATGCCTATCAGCCATGACAAACCCACACCTCCCCTTCCGCATGCTGGCAGCCGCCGGCATCCTGTTCATCAGCGCGCACGCCAGCGCGGCGACTGAAAGCCACAAAGGCATCTGCGCCTTTATCCAGAAAGAAGACGCGCACCTTGCAGCACAAGTCGAAGGCCGTACCGGCGCACCGCCGGACAGGTTTGTCGGCAAGGGAGGCAAAGGATCGACCTACCGCTTTGAGGGGCGCGACGCGCAAATCGACTATCGCGTGACGGCGGACGGGCGTCCGTGGGTAGTGAGCTCGATCATGGAGCGCTCGCACCTCGCCTCGCGCGGCTGGTCGCAAGAGAGCGTGGCCCAGCAACTGAACCTGCCGCAGCCACTGCCGACGCGCCTTGAGCTGACCTGCGAAAACCGCACCCTGTACATCGCCAGCACCGGCGGGCGCATCGATTCGATGTCGCTTGCCGCCAAAGACGACTGATCCACAGCAGGACTGCCTGCTCTCACGTTCGGGGTCGCGGCGACCCCGGACAAAAATGTAGTAGATTTTCTTGCAAAGCAGATATCTATGTAGTAAATTTACATACATACTGCGTCAACCTGCGTTTGCGTGCGCCCACGCAGGCTTGAACGCTGCATCATCTTCCCTCGGCAATCACTTTCTGCGATCAATTACTATGGCTCTTTCCGATTTCGACCTCGTTCTCTTTGGTGGCAGTGGCGATCTGGCAATGCGCAAGCTGCTGCCGGCAATGTACTCCCGCGATGTCTGCAACGACCTGCCGGCCACCGCGCGCATCATCTGCGTCGGTCGCCACGAATGGTCGCAGGACGAGTTCATGGCGGCAGTGGAGAGCACGTCGAAGCCGCACCTGAAACAGGTCGATGAAACGGTGTGGGCCAAGTTCATCAAGCGCATTGTCTACGTGTCGCTGAACGCGACTGAATCGGCGACCTACGCGCCGCTGGTCGATGCGCTGCGCGCCGACCAGTCGCTGACCCGCGTCTACTACCTCGCGACCCCGCCGCACCTGTTCGCGCGCATCTGCGACAACCTCGCCGCCACCGGCCTGGCGACCCCGAATTCGCGCGTGGTGCTGGAGAAGCCGCTTGGCCGCGACCTCGCCAGCGCCAAGCAGATCAATCTCGACGTCGGCAAGGTGTTCGCCGAAAACCAGATCTACCGTATCGACCATTACCTCGGCAAGGAGACCGTGCAGAACCTGCTGGCCCTGCGCTTCGGGAATATCCTGTTCGAGCCGCTGTGGCGCCGCGAATGGATCTCCGACGTGCAGATCACCATCGCCGAGAAGATCGGCGTCGGCAACCGCATGGGCTATTACGACACGTCCGGCGCGCTGCGCGACATGCTGCAAAATCACCTGCTGCAGTTGCTGTGCATCGTCGCGATGGAGCCGCCGACCTCGATCGCGCCTGACGCCGTGCGCGACGCCAAGCTGCAGGTCCTGCGCTCGCTCAAGCGCTTCACCCCGACCACGCTGTCGCAGAACATCGTGCGCGGCCAGTACCGCGCCGGCCACGTCGAAGGCGTCGCCGTGCCGAGCTACCGCGACGAGCCGGAAGCGCCGGAGCAGTCGCGCACCGAGACCTTCGTCGCGCTCAAGGCCGAAATCGATACCTGGCGCTGGGCCGGCGTGCCGTTCTACCTGCGTACCGGCAAGCGCATGGCCGACCGGCTGGCTGAAATCGTGGTGCGCTTCAAGCCGATCCCGCATTCGATCTTCAACCAGCCGACCAACAGCTTCCAGCCCAACAGCCTGGTCATCCGCCTGCAGCCCGACGAAGGCCTGCGCATGAACCTGATGGCCAAGACGCCGGGCGACGGCATGCGCCTCAAGCAGGCCGAACTCGAACTCGATTTCAAGGAGCAGTTCAAGGCGCCGCGCATGGAAGCGTACGAGCGCCTGCTGCTCGACGTCCTGCGCGGCCAGCTTACGCTGTTCATGCGCGGCGACGAACTGGAAGCGGCATGGGAATGGGTCGAGCCGATCCTGAACCACTGGGAGCAGGAAGACAGCATGCCGGTACCGTACACCGCCGGCACCTGGGGCCCTGCCGCCTCGTCGGCGCTGATCGGCCGCGATGGACTCCAGTGGCGCGAAGAAGCGCTGCCTGAGGACTGAAGTGACAACGCAAGGAGCCTGGCCACGCATGGCCAGGCCGTTCCGCAGGCGCAGCGCTCCGCGCTACGAGACCCTGCTCCACCGCTGCCAGAAGATTAATCATGCTGCTCGATTCCATCCGCACCCAGCTTGACTCACTGTCGCGCTCCGAGCGCAAAGTGGCGCTGGCCGTCCTCGACAACCCGGGCGGCACCGTCAGCCAGAACATCACCGCGCTGGCCAGGGCGGCGCAGGTGTCCGAGCCGACCGTGGTGCGTTTTTGCCGCACCCTGGGCTACGACGGCTGGCACGAGTTCAAGCTGAAGCTGGCGCAGGGCCTCGCGCTGGCACTGCCGGGCGCGAACGAGCAGCCGGCCCAGGACGACCTGGCCGCGGACCTGGTCAACAAGATCTGCAGCCGCTCGATCAACACCCTGCTCGACCTGCGCAACAACCTCAATCCCGAAGCGATCCAGCGCGCGCTCGATATCCTCTCGCGCGCCAAAAAAATCGAGTTCTATGGCCAGGGCACGTCGGGCATCGTGGCCACCGACGCCCAGCACAAGTTCTTCCGTTCGGGCGTGCCGACGGTGGCGTATGCCGACCCGGCGATCCACAGCATCGCGGCCTCGCTGCTGCATGCGGGCGACGCGGTGGTGGCGATCTCGCAGCGCGGCAACAACTCGGCGCTGGTACGCTCGGCCAAGCTGGCGCGCCGCGGCGGCGCCGACGTGATCGTGCTGGCGCCGTCGGGCACCCCGCTGGCCGACATGGCCACGGTGCTGATCCCGATCGACCTGGTTTTCAACATCGATCCGTACACGCCGATCTCGGCGCGGCTGGCTTACCTTGTCGTGATCGACGTGCTGGCAGTCGGCCTGGCGCTGCAGCGCGGCCCCGAGTTCCGCCGCAAGATGCAGAACGCCCAGAAGGCGCTGCAGGAGTTCGACATGCAGTTCGACTCGTTCATCGGCTAAAATCGACGTTTCCGACTGCCGAAGCTACCCGCCATGTACATCACACCAGAAGCCAGCAACCGCCCTGACTACGCCATGCTCACGCGCCAGGTCGCCAGTATCCTCGAAGGCGAACGTGACCTGACCGCCAACGCGGCGCAGTTTTCCGCCTTTGTGTACGACACCATCGCGGAATTGAACTGGGCCGGCTTTTACCTGACCGTGCCGTCGAAAAAAGGCGAAGGCCAGGACCTGCTGGTCGGTCCGTTCCAGGGCAAGGTCGCTTGCGCGCGCATTCCGTTCGGCCGCGGCGTCTGCGGCGCCAGCGCCCAGGAGCGCCGCACGATCCTGGTGCCGGACGTGCACGCATTCCCGGGCCATATCGCCTGCGACTCGGCATCCAACGCCGAAATCGTGATCCCGCTGATCAAGGACGACAAGCTGATTGGCGTGTTCGATATCGACAGCCCTGCCCTGAACCGCTTTTCGGAAGAAGACCGCGCCGGGCTCGAAGCGATGGTCGCGGCCTTCCTCGCCGCAACCGATTGCGTCTAAGCCGCCGATCGAGGGTGGTTGTACAATAGAGGATGATTTTCTTCACAATTGGCCAGCCATGAATCAACTCGAACAACTCAAGCAATTCACCAAGGTCGTCGCCGATACCGGCGACTTCCAGTCGATCAAGCAGTACACGCCGCTCGACGCCACCACCAACCCGTCGCTGATCCTCAAGGCGGTCCAGAAGCCGGAATATCGTCCGCTGCTCGACAAGGCTGTCCAGGATAACCCTGGCCTGTCGATCGACGCAGTGGTCGACCGCCTGCTGATCGCTTTCGGCACCGAGATCCTGAAGTTCGTTCCCGGCCGCGTATCGACCGAAATCGATGCCGCCCTGTCGTTCGACACCGAAGCCACCGTGGCCAAGGGACGCGAGCTGATCGCCCTGTACGAGGCGGCCGGCGTATCGCGCGAGCGCGTCCTGATCAAGATCGCCTCGACCTGGGAAGGCATCCGCGCCTCGGAACTGCTCGAGAAGGAAGGCATCCGCACCAACATGACCCTGCTGTTCTCGCTGTGCCAGGCGATCGCCTGCGCCGAAGCGGGTTCGCAGCTGATTTCGCCGTTCGTCGGCCGCATCTACGACTGGTACAAAAAGTCGACCGGCCAGGAGTACACCGGTGCGGACGACCCGGGCGTGCAGTCGGTCAAGGGCATCTATAACTACTACCGCAAGTTCGGCTACAAGACCGAGGTAATGGGTGCGAGCTTCCGCAACACCTCGCAGATCCTCGAACTGGCCGGCTGCGACCTCCTGACCATCAGCCCGGACCTGCTGCAAAAGCTGGCCGACGCCGAAGGCGCGGTTGAGCGCAAGCTCAGCGCCGACGCGGCAACGGTGGACATGGAAAAGCTGTCGATGGACGAGAAGACCTTCCGCTTCATGCTCAATGAAGACGCGATGGCGACCGAGAAGCTGGCCGAAGGCATCCGCGCGTTCTGCGTGGACTCGGGCAAGCTGAAGCAGATGATCGCAGGCATGCGCTAACCCGCCTGGGATCACAAGGGTGTTCTCCGCCTGGCGGCGAACACCCTGACAGGTCGGCGCGACGACCCAAAACACGCGGCCGCAAACGACGAACGTGAAGTCCTGCCAGTACTGATTATTTAACCGCTCGGAGGCATTCGAGGTGTGTATCGATGATCTGTTCCCCCACCTTCACCAGGTCGAACGACTGCGGGTCGAGCAGCCACGCCCGCAGCAGGCCGTCGAGCAGCGCGAACAGTCCCAATGCCACAACCTTCGCATCAACATCCGGTTTTAACAAGCCATGTTCGATACCGATCCTGACCCTGCCTTCCAGCTTGAGCATCCACTGCCCGGTCATTTCGGCGCGGCGCCGGCGCACCGCGTTCATCTCTTCGACAAACTCCATCTTCAGCGTTGCAATCTCGAACGCGCGGCGCGCGCGCAGGTCATCGACCGTCAGGCGGAACACGCACACGATGTATTCCCGGATGTCGCCCAGCGGATCGGTCGGGTCTTCCTTTTCAAGCAGCTGCAGCGCCGACTCCAGCGGCATTTTGGCGCGCTCCATCAGCGCGTTGAACAGCGCCGCCTTGTCTTCAAAGTGCCAGTAGATGGCGCCGCGCGTCAGGCCGGCCGCGCTGGCAATATGCTGCAGCGTGGTGCCCGACATGCCCTGGGCGACGAACAGGAGTTCGGCGGCGTCCAGGATGCTGTCGCGGGTGGCGAGCGCGTCTTCCTTAGTCTTGCGGACCATGGTTACTCCAAATTTGAGGGTGACAGACTTTAAACATACATTCATGATAGTATAGTCGAAAATCTCGTAGCCCGGGCTCTGCCGAACAAATATATTAAATCTATCTTTGCTACGCCGCGCTTAATTTTAAGGATGTACACGCATGCGCCACACCCAGTCATTTGCCCCGTCCGTGAAGCGGATCACCCTCTGCACCCTTGCCGCGCTGACCTTGCTGTCAGCTTGTGGCGACAAGGACGCAGCGCCTGCCGCAGGCGCCGCACCGGGCGCGCGGCCGCCGCCGGAAGTCGGCGTCATCGTCGCCAAATTCCAGCCGATCGCTCTGCAGACCGAGCTGCCGGGGCGGGTCGAGCCGGTGCGCGTTGCCCAGGTGCGCGCGCGCGTCAACGGCGTGGTGCTCAAGCGCGAATTTACCGAAGGCAGTGAAGTCAAGGCCGGCCAGGTCCTGTTCCGCATCGACCCGGCGCCCTACCAAGCCGCGCTCAACAGCGCCCGCGCGGCGCTCGGCAAGGCCCAGGCCAACCTGACCCAGGCCAGCACCCAGGCCGAGCGCTACAAGCCGCTGGTGGAAGCCAACGCGGTCAGCAAACAGGAATACGTCAACGTGGTGGCAGCCCAGAAGCAGGCCGAAGCCGACGTCGCCGCAGCCCGCGCCTCGCTGCAGGTCGCCCAGATCAATTCCGGCTACGCCAACGTGGCCGCGCCGATCGCCGGCCGCATCGGCCGCGCACTGGTCACCGAGGGCGCGCTGGTGTCAGCCGCCGAGGCGACCCAGCTGGCCGTGATCCAGCAGACCAGCACCGTCTACGTCAACTTCACCCAGTCCGCCACCGAGCTGCAACGCCTGCGCAAGACGGCCGGCGGCAAGGCCGGCGCCAACGGCGCCGTGCCGGTCACCGTGATGCTGGACGACGGCTCCGAACTGCCGCAAAAGGGCAAGCTGCTGTTCTCGGACGTGACGGTCGACCCGACCTCGGGCCAGGTCACGCTGCGCGCGCTGGTGCCGAACCCGGACAATTCCCTGCTGCCGGGCCAGTACGTGCGCGTGCGCCTGTCGCAGGCCCAACTGCCGGCCGGTATCCTGCTGCCGCAACAGGCAGTCACCCGCGGCACCCAGGGCGACACCGTGATCGTGGTCGGCGCCGACGGCAAGCCGGCGCCGCGCCCGGTGAAGATCGGCTCGCAGCAAGACGGCAACTGGATTGTCCTCGACGGCTTGAAAGAAGGTGAACAGGTCGTCGTCGACGGCTTCCAGAAAATGATGGTGCCGGGCGCGCCGGTCAAGCCGGTGCCGTTCAAGGCCGCCAATGCTGGCGCCGCTCCTGTTGCGGGCGCTGCTGCGCCTGCCGCCAGCCGCTAATAGAAACAGGAATAATTCATGGCTCGTTTTTTCATTGACCGCCCCATTTTTGCGTGGGTGATCGCCCTGTTCATCATGGTGATCGGTGCGGTGGCAATTACCCAGTTGCCGATCGCCCAATATCCGGCCGTCGCGCCGCCTGCCATCGTCATCAACGCCGCCTATCCAGGCGCGTCGGCACAAACGCTGGAGGACAGCGTCATCAGCGTGATCGAACGCGAGATGAACGGCTCCCCCGGCCTGATCTACATGGAGTCGGTCAGCCAGGCCAACGGCACCGGCTCGCTGACGCTGACCTTTGAAACCGGCACCGACCCGGCGCTTGCCCAGGTCGACGTGCAGAACCGCCTTGGCCGCGCCACCCCGCGCCTGCCGCAGGCGGTGGTGCAGCAGGGCGTGCGGGTCGACCAGGCGCGTTCCAACTTCCTGATGTTTGCCATCCTGTCGTCGGATGACCCCAAGTGGGATCCGATCGCGCTGGGCGACTACGCCTCGCGCACCATCCTGCCTGAAATCCAGCGCGTCCCCGGCGTCGGCCAGGCGCAGTTGTTCGGCACCGAGAAGGCGATGCGGATCTGGATCGACCCGGCCAAGCTGGTGGGTTTCAACCTGTCGCCGGCCGACGTCAACAGCGCGATCCGTTCGCAAAACGCGCAGGTCGCATCGGGTACCATCGGCGACCTGCCGAACGTCGGCGGCACCGCCATCACGGCCACCGTGGTGGTCTCCGGCCAGCTGAGCAGCGTCGAGCAGTTCGGCAACATCGTGCTGCGTGCGAACCCGGATGGCTCGACCGTGCGCCTGAAGGACGTGGCGCGCATCGAAATCGGCGGCCAGAGCTACTCCACCTCGGCGCGCCTTAACGGCAAGCCGTCGACCGGTATCGGCGTCCAGCTGTCCGCCACCGGCAACGCCCTTGAAACGGCCAAGCTGGTGCGCCAGCGCATGGACGAACTGAAGCCCTACTTCCCGCCCGGGACCAAGTACGCGATCCCTTACGACAGCTCGGCCTTCATCGACATCTCGATCAAGCAGGTTGTGACGACGCTGATCGAGGCTGTGATCCTGGTGTTCCTGGTGATGTACCTGTTCCTCCAGAACTTCCGCTACACGATCATCCCGACCATCGTGGTGCCGGTCGCGCTGCTTGGTTCCCTCGGCACGCTGCTCGCGCTGGGCTTCTCGATCAACGTGCTGACCATGTTCGGCATGGTGCTGGTGATCGGTATCGTCGTCGACGATGCGATCGTGGTGGTTGAAAACGTCGAGCGCATCATGAGCGAGGAAGGCTTGCCGCCGCTCGAAGCCACGCGCAAGGCGATGGGCCAGATCTCGGGCGCGATCGTCGGCGTGACCGTGGTCCTGATCTCGGTGTTCGTGCCGCTGGCGTTCTTCGCCGGCGCGGTCGGCAACATCTACCGCCAGTTCTCGGCGGTGATGGTGTCGTCGATCTTCTTCTCCGCATTCATGGCGCTGTCGCTCACGCCGGCGCTGTGCGCGCACCTGCTCAAGCCTGTCGAAGCGGGCCACCACCATGCCAAGACCGGCTTCTTCGGCTGGTTCAACCGCGGCTTCACCAAGACCGCCAAGAACTACGAAGGCTGGGTCGCACGCATCCTCAAGCGCACCGGCCGCGCGCTGGTCGTGTTCGTCGCGCTGATCGCTGTCGTCGCGCTGTTCTTCTTCCGCATGCCAAGTTCTTTCCTGCCGAACGAAGACCAGGGTTCGATCATCGCCAACTTCCAGCTGCCGCCTGGCGCCACGCTGGAACGCACCGGCGCGGCGCTGAAACAAGCCGAAGACGTGATCCTCAAGCAGCCGGAAGTGGCCAGCATGGTCGGCGTACAGGGCTTCAGCTTCTCGGGCCAGGGCCAGAACATGGCGCTCGGCTTCATCACCCTCAAGCCGTGGGACGAGCGCAAAGGCGACGGACAAGGCGCGGCAGACCTGGCGGGCCGGCTTACCGGACAGCTGTCGCAGATCCGCGATGCGTTCATCTTCGTGATCAGCCCTCCTCCGATTCCGGAGCTGGGCCGCGGCACCGGTTTCTCGTTCCGCCTGCAAGACCGTGGCGGCAACGGCCGCGATGCCCTGCTGGCGGCGCGCAACCAGCTGCTCGGCATGGCCTCGCAGAGCAAGATCCTGGCCGGCGTCCGTCCGGAAGGCCTGGAAGACGCACCCCAGGTAGAGCTGCAGATCGACCGCGACAAGGCCAACGCCCTCGGGGTGAGCTTCGACGCGATCAACACGGCGATTTCGACCTCGCTTGGTTCGGCGTACATCAACGACTTCCCGAACGCCGGCCGCCTGCAGCGTGTGGTGGTCCAGGCCGATGCGCCGTCGCGCATGCAGCCGGAAGACCTGCTCAAGCTGAACGCGACCAACAGCAGGGGCCAGCAAGTGCCGCTGTCGGCCTTCGCCAGCACCCGCTGGATCACAGGTCCTATGCAGACGGTGCGCTACAACGGCTATCCGACCATCCGTATCTCGGGCGATGCCTCGCCTGGCCACAGTACCGGCGAAGCGCTGGACGAGATGGAACGCCTGGCCGGCCAGCTGCCGCCTGGTTTCGCGTTCGAGTGGACCGGCCAGTCGCGCGAAGAAAAGCTGTCCGGCTCGACCGTGGGCATCCTGCTGGCGTTCGCACTGCTGGCGGTGTTCCTGTCGCTGGCGGCGCTGTACGAAAGCTGGTCGATTCCGGTCGCCGTGCTGCTGGTGGTGCCGCTTGGCGTGCTCGGCTCGCTGATCGCAGCGTCGCTGCGCGGGCTGGAAAACGACGTCTACTTCAAGGTCGGCATCATTACGATCATCGGCCTGGGCGCGAAGAACGCGGTCCTGATCATTGAATTCGCCAAGGACTTGCAGGCAAAGGGCCGGCCGCTGGTTGAAGCTGCGCTGGAAGCGGCGCACCTGCGCTTCCGCCCGATCATCATGACCTCGCTCGCCTTCATCCTCGGCGTGCTGCCGCTGGTGATCGCCTCCGGCGCGGGTTCGGCCAGCCAGCGCGCCATCGGTACCGGCGTGATGGGCGGGATGATCTTCGCCACGGTACTGGGCGTGTTCTTCGTGCCTGTGTTCTTTGTCGTGGTACGCAAACTATTCGGAGGCAGCGAGCGCCAGCGCAGGAAATATGCGCATGAAGACGACGCGCCTCCTGCAGCAATCGAGGTAAAACATGATTAAACGATTCACACGAACCACCACCCCGCTGGCGCTCGCCCTTGCGCTGGCAGGCTGCATGTCGCTGGCGCCGAACTACGAGCGTCCGGCGGCGCCGGTGGCCGCAAGCTTCCCGCAACTGGCGCCAAGCGCGGCAAGCGGCGCCGCGGCGTCGAGCATCGCCTGGCAGCAGTTCTTCGCCGACGCGCGCCTCAAGCAGCTGATCGAGCTGGCGCTGGTCAACAACCGCGACCTGCGCGTCGCCATCCTGAACATCGAGCAGGCGCGCGCGCAGTACCAGATCCGCCGTGCCGACACGCTGCCAACCGTCGGCCTGGGTGTGAGCGCCAACCGCGCCACGGAAAGCGAAGACAGCATCCGCAGCACCTACTCCGCCGGCCTGGCCGTGTCGGCCTTCGAGCTTGACCTGTTTGGCCGCGTGCGCAACCTGTCGCAAGCGGCGCTGGCGCAGTTCCTCGCCACCGAGGAAGCGCGCAAAGCCACCCATATCAGCCTGGTGGCCTCGGTCGCCAACGCCTACCTGCAAATGCTGGCCGACGAGGAACTGCTGGCGCTGACGCAGAAGACGCTCGATGCGCGCCTGGAGTCGCTCAAGCTGGTGCAGCTCAAGTACGACAACGGCGTGGTGTCCAAGCTCGACCTGCAGCAGTCGCTGTCGCTGGTCGACAACGCCCGCGTGACGCTGGCGCAGCAGACGCGCCTGCGCGCGCAGGACATCAACCTCCTGACCCTGCTGGTCGGGCAGACGTTGCCCGAAACGCTCGCCCCTGGCGCCACCCTGGCCGAGACGATGCTGATCGAACTGCCGGCCGGACTGCCGTCCGACCTGCTGGCGGTGCGCCCCGACATCCGCGCCGCCGAGCAGCAGCTGATCGCGGCGAACGCCAACATCGGCGCGGCGCGCGCCAACTTCTTCCCGCGCATCTCGCTCACCGGCAGCGCCGGCAGCGTGAGCACGGAGCTGAGCGGCTTGTTCAAGAGCGGTTCGTTCGGCTGGTCGTTCGCGCCGCAGATGGTGCTGCCGATCTTCGACTACGGCCGCAACAGCGCGGCACTGGGCAGCGCCAAGGCGGGCCGCGACATCGCGGTGGCACAGTACGAGAAGTCGGTGCAGACGGCGTTCCGCGAAGTGGCCGACGGGTTGGCCGGACAGGCGACCTTCACCGAGCAGCTGCGCGCGCAGCGTGCGGTGGCGGCGGCGGAAGCCGAGCGCTTCAATTTGTCGGACCTGCGTTACCGCGAGGGCGCGTCGAGCTATCTCGATTTGCTCGATGCCCAGCGCTCGCTGTTCGCGGCGCAGCAGGCCGCGATACAGGCGAACTTGCAGCGCCTGCAGAATCAGGTGACCTTGTATCGCGTGCTGGGTGGCGGCTGGACCGACGTCCAGTAAAAGTCAATTCGGCGGATGCGCGCTTCGCGCTTATCCGCCCTACGATTTGCCACAAAGCCGTAGGGCGGGTAAGCGAAGCGCACCCGCCGCTCTCACAAGAACATCTGCTGCAAGTCGTTCAAAAAGCGCATTCCCAATTCGGTCGGCTTGATCAGCTTGTGATCCCGGTAGATCAGCCCCTTGGCTTCGGCGGCATTGAGCTGCTTCTCAATCGCGTTGATCCCCATCCCGGTCCGCTCGCCAAACAGGTTCGGTGCAAACCCGCCGGTCAGCCGGAGCGTGTTGAGCATGAATTCAAATCCCATGTCTTCGCGCGCGATCTCGTATTCTTCCTGCACCGGATTGCCCTTGAGCGCCGCTTCCATGAACGACTTCGGCTGCTTGAAGCGCGCCTGGCGCAGCACCCGGTGCGGGAACGATATCTTCGAGTGCGCACCGGCACCGATGCCCAGGTAATCGCCAAACTCCCAATAATTGAGGTTGTGGCGCGCCTTGCGGCCCGGCTGCGCATAGGCCGACACTTCATAATGCTGATACCCCGCCGCCGGCATCGCCTGCGCGATCATGTCCTGCATGTCCGCGCTGGCGTCGTCGTCCGGCAGCACCGGCGGATACTTCGCGAACACCGTGTTCGGCTCCATCGTCAGGTGGTACAGCGACAGGTGCGGCGGCGCGAACGACAGCGCGGTGTCGAGGTCCTGCTTCGCCTCGGCCAGCGTCTGCGTCGGCAGCGCGTACATCAGGTCAAGGTTGAAGTTGTCGAAATTGGCGTGCGCGATCTCCACCGCGCGGCGCGCTTCGCCGTCGTCGTGAATCCGTCCGAGCGCCTTCAGGTGCTGCGCGTTGAAGCTCTGGATGCCGATCGACAGCCGGTTGATGCCGCTCTCGCGGTAGGACCTGAACTTCTCCGCCTCGAACGTGCCGGGATTGGCTTCCATCGTGATCTCGCAGTCGCCGTCGAGCGGCAGCAGCGAACGCAGGTCGGACATCAGGCGGTCGAGCCCCTTGGCCGACATCAGGCTCGGCGTGCCGCCGCCGATGAAGATGGTGTAGATCTTGCGGCCCCAGATCAGCGGCAGCGATTGTTCCAGGTCGAGCCGCACCGCGGCCAGGTATTCTTCTTCCGGCAGTTCGCCCTTCGCCTCATGCGAGTTGAAGTCGCAGTAAGGGCACTTGCGCACGCACCACGGATAATGGATGTACAGCGACAGCGGCGGCAGCGCGGCCAGGTTCAGCGCGCCCGGCTGCAGGTATTGCAGCGCGCTGGCGGCGGGTGAACGCGGCGCCGCAGGCACATCGCCGCTGACGACTTTAATCGGGATCATTTCAGTTTCTCTACCAATGCACGCAAGGCCTGGCCGCGGTGCGACAAGGCGTTTTTCTCGGACGGCGACAGCTCGGCCGTGCACTTGCCCAGCGACGGAATCCAGAAGTGCGGATCGTAGCCGAAGCCGCCGTTGCCACGCGCTTCGGCGACGATTTCACCGGCCCAGACGCCGTCGGCGATCACCGGCTGCGGATCGTCGGCATGGCGCACGTAGACCAGCACACAGTAATAGTAGGCCGATTTGTCGGTATGCGCCGCCAGGTCGGCGACCAGTTTTTCGTTGTTGCGCGCGTCCGATTTCGGTTCGCCGGCGAAGCGCGCCGACCAGACGCCGGGCGCACCGCCGAGGGCATTGACGCACACGCCGGAGTCGTCGGCCAGCGCCGGCAAACCGGTCAGGCGCGACGCATGGCGCGCTTTCTCAAGCGCGTTCTCGACAAACGTGGCGTGCGGCTCATCGGCTTCGGGAACATCGAACTCGCCCTGCGCATGCAGGGTGAAGCCGACCGGCCCGAGGATTTCGCTGAATTCTTTGAGTTTGCCCGCGTTATTGGACGCGAGGACGAGGCGTTGGGTCATGGGGAGCGGTGAAGAATGCGGAGAAGGCGTTCATTTTACTTGAACCCCCGCCCCAGGCCCAATCACTCGTCCTCTTCGTCCTCGAGCTTCCCGAAGCAGGCCAGCGCGGCCTTGCCCAGGCCATTGACGACGAACGGATCGTCGGGAACGAACTTGTTGGCGTCGACCAGCATGCGCAGCTTGCTGACACGATCGCTCAGCGCAAGCGTTTGCGCCATGGCGGGCGCGTCGTCCTGGCCGGATTGCTCGATGGCGGACGTGACCGTCTCAGGAAATTCCCACAGGGCTGCGATACGGGCCGACAGGATGCGCCCCTGCGCGAACAGCTCGTCGATGAATTCATCGGATTGCGGCACCGCGCCATCCTTGTGCATCTGGTCGATCAGGCGGAACGCGACGACGATGCCGACGTTGGCCATCAGTCCGGCGAGGTAGGCCTCGAACGCATTGGCGCGCAGCGACGGCGCCAGCAGGCTGGCGGCCTGCGCGCACTTTTCCGACTGGCGCCAGATCAGTGGCGCGGTCTTCTTGGCCAGCAGGCCACTCTGCATGCTGATGATCGGGCGGAACGCAACGCGCGCCAGCAGCATGCGCATGCCGTTCTGCCCCAGCAGCATGATGGCGCCTTCAATCGTGTTCACTGGCGGGCTCGAATGGTAGCGCGGCCGGTAGCAAGGGCGGTTCGCTTCGCGATAGACCTCGGCCACCAGCACCAGGTCTTGCTGCAGCTGGCGCGACAAGTCGGCCGCGTTCATGTCGTCGTCGCGCAGCGTGCGCATCAGTTGCGGAATGATCGCAGGGACGCGCGGCACCAGCGCGGCGCCGTCGACCGCCGACTGCGCCAGCCGCGTCAGCTCGGCGAGGATCTGCTGCTCGACCTCCGCCGTCGCATGCGGTTGCGCGGCGTTGGTCAGCCAGCGGTAGAACGCCGCGTCGACTTCGGCGCCGCTGGCGATATCGTGATCCTCGACCGCGGCAGCCGCAGCCGCGGACTTCGCCGGCGCTGCCTTGTCCGCGTCGCCGCCCATTAATTTACCTATCCAGCCCATCTCGCACCTTCTTTCCCCCAGGGAATTTTTCTCGTCTTTGATTTTACACTCATGCAGGCCGCTCAAAAAGCGCCGTGAAGACTTTTGGTAAGGCGATCAGCCGGCAAATATGGCCGTAACCGTACCCGTTTCAGGCGCCATTACTCGTCCAGGCTGCACCCCGTGTCGCGCAGTCGGCCGCCGGGGCGGCGGGAGACGGTGCTGCAATGTCGCCCGCGCCTGCAAGCGCAGCGCTGCCCAGCACCGACAGCATTGCCGCACACATTGCCAGGGACAATGCCCGGACAGGAGAACATTCAAATCGCATCGCAGGCCCCTTCAATCAAGGGTTGGATGTTCAACCATCCTTTGCATATTGGCAAGAGATATATCACGCAAGTAAGTCAAGCTACCCGCGTCACGTGGCAGCGGAACTCAGATCAGCCCGAGCGCCTTCTTCTGCAACATGACCAGGTCATTGATGCCTGCCTGCGCCAGATCGAGCAGGCGGTTCATGCCGTCGCGGTCGAAGGCCGCGCCTTCGGCGGTCCCCTGCACTTCGATGAAGTGACCGGCATCGGTCATCACCACATTCATGTCGGTGTCGCAGCCCGAGTCTTCCACGTAGTCGAGGTCGAGTACCGGCATGCCCTTGTACACGCCGACCGAAATCGCCGCGACGAAGTGCCTGACCGGCACCGCGCCGATGTCGCCGCGCGCCACCAGCTTTGCAAACGCATCGTAAGCGGCAACCATCGCGCCGGTGATCGACGCGGTACGGGTGCCGCCGTCGGCCTGGATTACGTCGCAGTCGATGTTCAGGGTGCGCTCGCCAAAGGCCTCAAGGTCGAACGCGGCGCGCAGCGAACGGCCGATCAGGCGCTGGATTTCCTGCGTGCGGCCGGACTGCTTGCCGCGCGCCGCCTCGCGGTCCATGCGCGTATGGGTCGAACGCGGCAGCATGCCGTATTCGGCCGTCATCCAGCCCTGCCCTTTGCCCTTCAAGAAGCCCGGCACCTTGTCTTCGATGCTGGCCGTGCAGATCACCTTGGTGTCGCCGCATTCGATCAGCACCGAACCCTCGGCATGCTTGGTGTACTCGCGCACCAGGACGATGTTGCGCAACTGGTCGACGGCACGGCCGCTTGGGCGGGATTCAAATGTCATGGGTGTCCTCTATTTGAGTATTTGGGATGATTTCTCGATCGCGCCGCGAATCTCGGCGATCGCTTTTTCAATTTCGTCTTCGCTGAAGGCATCGACCTCGTGCACCGATTCCGGTTCCGGCAGGGCCAGGATGGTGGTGCTGATGACGTTCTCGGGCAGCATCATGGTCGAGATCATCGCGTCGTCATTGCCTGGGCCGTCGTTCGACCCTTGCCACATGATCGCCAGCGCCGTGGTGTTGTCGCACCCCGGGCCGCCGATTTCGGTGGCCATCGCGATCATGTCCGGCACCGCGCTGACCACGGTCTGGGTCGACAGGCGCTGCGCGATCTCTTCATCGGGCAGCATCGACCACAGGCCGTCCGAACAGAGCATCACCACGTCGCCCGACTGCAGGCCGACCTGGCGCGATACTTCGACCCGCGGCAGCGACGCGGCGCCCAGGCAGTTATACAGCTTGTTGCGGTCTGGATGGGTGGTGCGCTCGGACGGGTCGGCCAGGCCTTTGGCGATCAGGTGCTCGATATGCGAGTGGTCGCGCGTGCGCGCCAGGATCTGGCCGCGGCGCAGCCAGTACAGGCGCGAGTCGCCGCAGTGCGCCCAGATCGCGGTGTTGTGCTGGATCAGGCAGGCGACGACGGTGGTGCGCGGCGTTTCAGGCAGGTTGTTGGCGGCGCTGTAGACATGGATCTCCTCGTGCGCGGCCAGCAGCGCCTCTTGCAGGAAGCGTTCCGGCTTCCTGACGTACGGCGTGGCCTGCTGCTGGAACAAGGTCGACATGGTCTGCAGGGTGATCGACGAGGCGACTTCTCCGCGCAGGTGGCCGCCCATGCCGTCGGCCAGCACCAGCAACAGCGCGTCGCGCGTGAAGCTGTAGCCCATGCGGTCCTGGTTGACCTTGCGACCGCCAATCTGGCTCTCCTGATACACCGAAAATTGCATGCCCTGCTCCTGTCAACGCTTGACGGTCGATTTTTTGCGGCCAAGGCCGCCGAGGCGCCCGACCAGTCCACGCAACGTGTCGGTCAAGCCTGCCGGTTCCGCCGCCGCTGCCGCGGGCATCGGCGACTGCAGCTCCTTCTGCACCGCGAACACGCTTTGCGGCCTGGCCAGCGGGTCGAGCTCCAGGCACCAGCGCACCAGGTTGACCAGCTGCGGCGAATACTCGCCCAGCCTGGCGAACTGGTTCTCCATCTTGTCTTCGGCACGGCGCTGGTCGGCAGGCTGCGGCGGCGATCCGGCCATGCAGGCGTAGATGCTGGCGCCGATGCTGTAGATATCGGACCATGGCCCCAGGGTTGCCGTCTTCGAATACAGGTCGGGCGGCGCAAAACCAGGGGTGTACATCGGCGTCAGCTTGGGCACGTCATTATTAATGGTCTGGCGCGCGGCGCCGAAGTCGAGCAGGATCGGCGTGCCGTCGGTGCGCAGGTAGATATTGGCCGGCTTCATATCCAGGTGCAGCAGCTTGTTGGCGTGGACCTCGCGCAGCCCGCCGCACACGCCGCTGAAGATCTGGCGGATTGACGCTTCGCTCAGGCGGCTGCCCTTGTTGTTCAGGCGCGCGATGTGCTCCTGCAGCGACTGGCCGGACTCGTAGCCCATCACCATGTAGACGGTCTCGTTGGCCCTGAAAAAATTCAGCACGCGCACGACGTTGGGATGGGAAATCAGCGCCAGCGCCCGTCCTTCCTCGAAAAAGCACTTGAGGCCAATGCGGAACACAGGCAGGTTGGGCGGGGAAATGACGGGAATCAGTTCGCCTGGCTGGCGCAGCGCGAGGGCGCTGGGGAGGTATTCCTTGATGGCGACGGCACTGCCATCGGCGTCGTAGGCAAGGTAAACAATACTGAACCCACCGGACGCAATTTTCTTTACAATGCGATATCCGGCAATTTCCATCCCTTCCGGCAAGGGTGCGTTATTTTGTGCAGCCATAGGGTTCCTTGCTTAACACGGCGATTGTGTGGATAAATCACTGCTTTGTAAAGAAAAGATAAAAAAACGGGGACTCCATTGAGCATTTCAAGCATGACAGGTTATGCGGTCGCTACCAGCGAGTGCGCTGCAGGCACGCTGACGATCGAAATCAAAAGCGTCAACTCACGCTTCCTTGATCTTCAATTCCGCATTAACGACGAGCTGCGCGCGCTCGAGCCGGATTTGCGCGCCGCGATCATGGCCGCCATCACGCGCGGTAAAGTCGAGGCGCGGCTGTCGTTCGGCCGCAAGGTCGCCGGCGGCTCGCAGGTGCTCAATGCCTCGCTGCTGGCAGACCTGGCGCGGCTGCAGTCGGAAGTGGGCCAGCATTTTTCGTCGGCGCCGCAGATGACGGTGGCCGAGCTGCTGCGTTGGCCGGGCGTGATCGAAGAAGCCCAGGTCGGCCAGGAATCGCTGCAGGCCGACGTCGCCGCACTGACCGTCAAGACGGTCGCCGCGTTCGTCGACAGCCGCCGCCGCGAAGGCGCCGCGCTCGAAGCGATGCTGGTCTCGCGCATCGACGCGATGGACGCCATCGTCAAGCGCATCACGCCGCTGATCCCGCAAGTGATTTCGCAGTTCCAGCAAAAGGCGGTCGAGCGCATGCAGGATGCATTGGGCATGGCCGGACACGGCAACCCATCGACGCTGACGCGCCAGGAGGTGTTCGAGCGCATCCGCCAGGAAGTGACTTTGTACGGCATCCGTATTGACGTCTCCGAAGAACTGTCGCGCCTGTCCGCGCACCTGACCGAGACCCGCCACATCCTGAAAAAAGGCGGCCAGGTCGGCAAGCGTCTCGATTTCATGATGCAGGAGCTGAACCGCGAAGCCAATACGCTTGGCGCCAAAGCATCGGTGAAGGAACTGGCCGATGCGTCGATGGAACTCAAGCTGCTCATCGAGCAGATGCGCGAGCAGGTTCAGAACCTGGAATGACGGGTCGTTCCCGCGTAAGCGGGAACCGATACTTCGCCAACCCGGATGAGCCGCATGGGTTCCCGCTTTCGCGGGAACGACGACGGTCTTTGAACAGCGGCAAAAAGATCATCGTTGCGAGACCCGCCATATCCTGAAAGGCGGCAAGGCCGGCAAGCGCCTCAATGCGCGAGCAGGTTCAGAACCTGGAATCGACGGGTCGTTCCCGCGTAAGCGGGAACCG
>NZ_JAFBIL020000011.1 GCF_016809835.1 Massilia soli
AATTACGCCAAAACAGAAATTGGCCCTTGCCGCTTAACCTCTACTTTTAGCATGCTCTAAAAATGGGGGGATTACCACCCAGACACAAAGGGGCGAAGCCCTTGCCCAGCTCGATGCAAAAATCCTCGGCGAGCATATTAAATTAGGTAACATCACACCGGAAGCCGTTGCGCGGCGCGCGTGGGATGTTGGAAAAGCGATTGTCAGACCAGTGACCGCCCCCTGGGCAAAGGGGGACTACGTCGAATCGATCACCCGCGGTGCTACCGAGGTCGGCACCATTGGCTTAGGGTGGATAAATAGTAGCAACGCTGCGAAAGCAAAGAAGGCAGCTGAGGCGGCGAAAACAGGAAGAGCCAGTGCTGCAGCGGGGGCGAAAGCTGCAAGTGTTGCCGACGCCGCACGACCTGCCCAGACTCTGTCCAGCTACTTCGATGGCGTTCACATCGCACGCGCGAAGAGTCGTGTGTCTACGAAACCGAATACTGCTTTTTTTTGGTCTGGCAGAAGTGAAGATTTAGCAGGTAACAAGGTTGGCGGCGCCGAACGGGCTGCCGAGATTGCCCGCGACAACAAGGGGATTACACTCGAGACGTTGATTGAAGAACGAAAAATTGAAATGTCAAACTGGGACCCAAATAATCCGGTTGCTGTAAAGCAATGAGAGGATATATCAGCCGAGTACGCCACCGGAGTATCTGGCGAAGTGTCAGCTGTGATTGGAAATGACCTGCGTCCTGGCAATCGGATGAACAAGGAATTGCCGGCACTTATTAAAAATCCCAACGTGACAAAAATAACGACAATAGATCCAGTGACTGGCATTAAAACTGTAGTTTTCCCTTGATAAATTAAATGATATCAATCACTAAAGCAACGCCGAGTTCGATTACCGTGCTAGTTGACAACAAGACGGTCAAAGTATCCGGTGAATCGTTTCTGCGCGGTCACGGGTCACCTGACTTTATCATCGATATCGGTAGCATCAAAAAGTGGGATGCCCCGTTTGACATGGTTGCCATCACTGAGAGTGAACGCGCGGTCATTGTCGATTATTTGCTTAAGGAGTTGACAGCACGCCAGTGGTACGTAACTGCGGAATAGATCGGATGGTTGAACTCGCTAAGCGGCAAGAATCGCTCCAGAGGCAAAAATTTGATGATCAACCTTAGAGCATAAAGCAATCGAAACACCGCATTGCTCTGAAAGCCCAGATCATCGACAAGATAAATAGAGCGAATAATACGCATTCCTTTTACGCAAACACTACGCCTGTAGTTGATTCGCCGATTCGCGTTGAAATCAACGAATCCATGGACCTGGACGTGACGCCATTTACTATCACCATAAGCGTGAGGGATTGCTGGATACTGCCTATGATTCAGATTGCAAGAGCGGTTGCTGATATTTCAGCAACCCTTCAAAGGCTCTCGTTGGAACAGACGGAAATGATTATGAAAGACGGCATTGCGTATGTCCTGATTGACTTTGAAGAAGAAAGCGATTGGGCGCTAAGGTTACATACAAATGAGTTCTTTATAAATTGAATTTATAAGATTATTGCGATTTTCCAACGGGCTGAGACGTCATGTCCCAGCTACGTCAGATTTGCAAGTGGCGAAGTGACCTCTGATCGACGGTCATTAGGGCGGATCTGACGAAGAAGTGACGCTTCGTGAAGACTGTGCCATAATACGGGCCACCCGGGAGGTTAGCTCAGGGGTAGAGCACTGCATTCACACTGCAGGGGTCACAAGTTCGAAACTTGTACTTCCCACCAAAATTCGTTTGAGATCAAAGGCTTGCCACTCACGTCGCAGGCCTTTTTTACATTTTAGGACGAAGTACGGAAAAAGTACGGAAAACTTCGACGGACGTAAGCGGACAATCTGGGTGGTCGAGCGGCACCATCGACCGCGGCGCGAAGTTCATGATGGAACTAGAATGGCGTTAGGCGGCCGACGTTGTCCGGCGATCGATACCAGACCGGCGGACATTTTGCATGATCGTAGCGGGAAGATTGTTCGACATGCGAACAGCATGACTCAACTGCTCGGCTGTGCCCTGAGTAGTATCAAGTGGATAAGTACCAGACTGCGTTTTCGCAGCGTTACTCTGGTCTCGCCCAGCGCTGCGCGCAAGGCCGACCCAACGGCACTCCCAGCGCTGCGCGCAAGGCTGACCCCAACCGCACGCCCGGCGCTGCGCGGAAGGCTGCCCCAACGGCACGCCCTAAGCTACGCGCAAGGCTGCCCCCAACGGGACGCCGAGCGCTACTCGCTCGGCTACGACGGGCCAGCACTGGCTTTTCCGAGGACTTAAGGAAACATGCGGTGGTACTCTCGAAAAAGAGGCCGACCGCTTCTCACTCTGAATAGGACGGTTCAACTTAAGTCAGAGGTGTTCAATGGCGCAAGCCACCGTATTAAAGGCCAGTACCGGCATCTTATCCGTGTAACCAACGCCGTTAGTCGCGATCCCGAACGGGACGTTCTCGTCCTGCTGTTGGGTATCCATACGGGTCTCCGTGTGAGCGAGATCGCTCAGGTAGAGGTAGGCGATTTTTGTCTTTCCCTCTGGCCTGATCCGGCTCGAGGTTTCATTGAGGGCCGCGATTACGAAGGGCTGTCGCCAGCGGTGTGTACCCCATCAACCGCGATCTAGTGGCCGCCCCGGATGCATAACTATCCCTTCGCATAGAGCGACGATGGCGGATGAGCGATGACCCGAAGCGCTACCGTGGTCTGCGGCCAGATAGCAAGCTGATCCTCACGTTCAAGGGTTACAAGTTCTCGCTGAACTGCAAGCGTCGGATCAACCAGTCTGGCTCACAGGTTGATTACCTGGCCTGCGAGTCACTGCAAGCCCACATCTCGAAACTCTGCAAGGACGCGGGCATTCGTGGTGGCAGCAGTCACTCAGGCCGGCGCACAATGGCCTCAAGGCTGCTCGCGCAGGGACACGGATTGGGCACAGTGCAGCTGATGATCGGCCACGCTGAACTGGACCATGTTGACCCCTATCTTGAGGTAGACAAGAAAAGGCTACGCCAAGCATTCGCGGACGTATTGTGAGGGAATTTTGGTGATACATTGTATAAACAATGCGCTTGACATGGCACTTTGGATGAATCTACAATGTATCAACATTTGGAGGTTTTATGGAATTATCGGTTCAGAAATGGGGCAATAGCGCAGCGGTGCGTTTGCCCACTGAGTTGCTGGGCATGCTCAAGGTAACTTTGGGCGATAAGCTTAGCGTCAATGTGCAGCCTGATGGAGTGCTGCTGAAAGCCGCGCGCCCATCGTATTCGCTGGCTGATCTGGTGGCGCAATGTGATCTTTCCGCGCCGGAGCCAGCCGATTTGGCGGCGTGGTCCCGCGTCAAGCCTGTGGGACGTGAAGCGTGGTGAGCCGTAGTAAATTTGGGCGCGGCGACATTGTGATGGTCAAGCTCGATCCGACTGAAGGGCACGAGCAAAGGGGCATGCGGCCTGCGCTGGTGCTGTCTACAAGCGCGTTCAACGCGCTGGGCGTGGTACTGGTTGCACCGGTAACGCAAGGCGGCGACTTCGCCCGACATGCAGGCTTCGCAGCATCCTTGAGCGGTGCAGGCACAAAGACGCAAGGTGTAGCGTTGGTCAACCAGATTCGCATGTTGGACTTGGAAGCAAGGAAGGCAAAGCGAGTTGAGACTGTACCGGAGTATGTGGTTGAAGATGCGCTGGCTCGCTTGCGCGCAATTACCGACTAGAGGAAAAAGTATGTCACTCGTCGCCTTAGAATTGCCTTTGACCCCTTCAAACCCGGGGCGATTCACTTCCCACCAAAATTCGCGTTCCGTTCAATGGCTTGTCACATTCGTGGCAGGCCATTTCTGTTTCTGGATCATGTACGTGTTGTTCAAGCTGAGCCAGCACCGTGTCAGCCAGGAAATTGCAAGTGCTATACTAGACCGTCCCCGTTTCCGATATCGCTAGTGCAGGGGACGCGAGTTCGAAGCGTGTACTTCCCATCAGGTTTCGATTTAAGGCTTGCATCTTCGGACTGCAGGCCTTTTCATTTTTATAGCATGGCAGTAAGCCGGCGATGCCCAGTCCCCAGCAATAGGGGGCAGGCATCGACCCGCGATTCAGCTTTTGGAGGCAAGGTAGTGAGCATTTTCAGAACAAAGAACCTAGACAAAATGGTGGCGGCCAGCAAGGTCCCAGGCGGACTCAAGAAGGTCCTCGGGCCCATCGACCTGGTATTAATGGGCATCGGCGCGATCGTCGGCACCGGCATCTTCGTGCTCACCGGCACCGGCGCGGTCGCGGCCGGCCCAGCGCTCACCTTGTCATTCGTCATCGCGGCGCTGGCATGCGGCTTCGCCGCGCTCTGCTATGCAGAATTCGCCTCGACCGTCCCGGTAGCCGGCTCGATCTACACCTACACTTACGCCACCATGGGCGAGCTGGTCGCCTGGATGATCGGCTGGGACCTGCTGCTGGAATACGGCCTGGCCACTTCCGCGGTCTCGGTCGGCTGGTCCGGCTATTTCCAGTCGTTGCTGTCAGGCTTCGGGATTGCGCTGCCGACCGTGCTCACCGCCGCGCCAGGCGCTGTGCCCGGCGTGGAAACCTGGTTCAACTTGCCGGCACTGGTGATCATGCTGGTGCTGACGACCATGCTGTCGTGGGGCGTGCGCGAGTCGGCGCGGCTCAACAACGTCATGGTGCTGATCAAGGTTGGCGTGGTGCTGCTGTTCATCCTGGTCGGCGCGCGCCACGTCCAGCCTGCCAACTGGCAGCCATTCATGCCTTACGGGATGAACGGCGTGATGAGCGCCGCCGCACTGGTGTTCTTCGCGTTCATCGGCTTCGACGCGGTGACCTCCGCCGCCGAGGAAGTCAAACGCCCGGAGCGCGATCTGCCGATCGGCATCATCGGCTCGCTGGCGGCCTGCGCGATCCTGTACGTCGTGGTGTCCGCCATCATGACCGGTATCGTTCCGTTCAAGCAGTATCTTGGCATTGACCACCCGGTCTCGCTCGCGCTGCAATACGCCGGCGAAAACTGGGTGGCCGGCTTCGTCGACATGGGCGCCATCCTCGGCATGACCACCGTCATCCTGGTGATGGCCTATGGCCAGACTCGCGTGCTGTTTGCGATGTCGCGCGATGGATTGCTGCCGAAGAAACTGTCGAGCCTGCATCCGAAATACGGCACGCCATTCTTCGCAACCTGGGTCGTGGGGATTGTGTTCGGCCTGATCGCGGCCCTGGTCCCGCTCGGTGTGCTGGCCGAATTGATCAACATTGGCACGCTGGCCGCGTTCACCCTGGTATCGATTGCGGTGATGGTGCTGCGCGTCAAGCGTCCGGACTTGCCCCGGGCGTTCCGCTGCCCATGGGTGCCGGTGGTGCCGCTGCTGGCCATCGCGTTCTGCCTCGTCCTCATGGCGTTCCTGAGCGTGACCACCTGGATCGCGTTCGGCATCTGGCTGTTTATTGGCCTGGTCATCTATTTCGGCTATGCACGCCGCCGTTCGCTGCTGCACGAACTCGGGAACTAAAGCCAGGTTCGCCAACTCTGTCTAGGGTGGCGTACTTCCGGAGTGGATCATGAACGGCCCTCGCAAGCTCGATGGAAAGCGGATTGCCGTGATGGCAACCGACGGGTTCGAGAAGGTCGAACTCACTGCATCTGTCGACGCGTTGAAGCAGGCGGGCGCGCAGGTTGATATTGTTGCCTTGCATCCTGGCCGGATCCGCGGCATGAACGTGCACCAGCCCGCCGATCTGGTGCAAGTCGACAAGACCGTCAACGAGGTGAGCGCCACCGACTATGACGGCTTGCTGATCCCGGGCGGCTACATCAGTCCCGACCTGCTGAGGCAATCAGCGCTGGTGCGCGCATTCATGCGCGCGATGAGCGCGCTTGGCAAGCCGGTGGCGCTGCTGTCGCAAGCGCCGTCGGTACTCACGTCGTCCGGCCTGGCCCCGAGCCGCCGCTTGACCGCGTCGCCCGGCATGCGCGACGACCTCGTCAATGCAGGCGCGATCTGGCTTAATGAACCCGTCGTTCGCGACGGCGCCTGGCTCACGAGCCGCGGACCGCAGGATATCGACGCCTGCATCCGGGAGCTGATTCCCTTCTTCGAGGGTGCGCAGGCGCCCACCGTGGCGTCCGAAAAAGCCCTGTCCGATCCACCGCTGGAAGAGCCGTCCGGAACGCCGGGCCAAACACTGCACTGGTTGTCGACCCCGTCCGTTGGGGCTATGCTTGGCCTGGCATTGCTGGGTGTCGGCGTGGTGGCGGCCAATCGCGGCCGCCGCCGGAAGCTGGCCGAGGTTGCCGGGCCGGAACCGCCAGTGGCCTAGCTGGAGGAGACAACATGGAACGCAAGCGTATCGGATTGTTAACCGGCGGCGGCGACGCGCCCGGTTTAAACGCGGTCATCCGCGCCGTCGTGTTGTCGGCCGAACGGCGCGGGTGGGAGTGCTTCGGCATCCACGATGGTTTCAACGGGCTGCTTGCTCCCGAGCACTGCAGCGGCCAGCCAGTACGCCGGCTCACTGCCGGCGACGTCCATGGGATTGGCCACCTGGGCGGTACCATCCTCGGCAGCTCAAACCGCGGCAACCCCCTGCGCTTTCCGGTGCGTGGCGCCGATGGCAAGGTCAGCGAGCTTGACCGCTCCGATGACGTGCTCGCGCTGTGCAAACAGCTTGGCTTCGACGCCCTGGTGATCGTCGGCGGCGATGGGTCGATGGGCATCGCCAACCAGCTGCACCAGAAGGGCTTGCGGGTGATCGGCGTGCCTAAAACCATCGACAACGACCTGGACCGTACATTTTCGACCTTCGGCTTCGACACCGCCGTTGGTTTCGCCACCGAGTGCATCGACCGCCTGCACAGCACCGCGCAGAGCCATCATCGCGTGATGGTGGTCGAAGTCATGGGCCGCTACGCCGGGTGGATCGCCCTGCATGCCGGCATGGCGGCGGGCGCGCACGCCATCCTGATCCCGGAAATTCCCTTCGACATCGATAAGGTGGCCGATGCGATCCTCGAGCGCGAGGGCGGCGGCAAGCATCATTCGATCGTCGTCGTGGCCGAAGGCGCCCAGCCGATCGGCGGCGAAAGGGCCTTGCTCGCGCCGGCTACCGACGGACATTCGGAGCGCCTCGGCGGCATCGGCGCGCAGGTCGCGGCGCTGCTGGAACGGCGCACCGGCAAGGAATGCCGCTCGCTGGTGCTCGGGCACCTGTTGCGCGGCGGCAGCCCATCGGCATTCGACCGCGTCTGCGCGTCGCGCTTCGGCGCGGCCGCGGTGCGCGCCATCGTCGATGGCCACGGCGGCGTGATGGTCTCGCTCGACTACAGCTCGATCAAGCTGGTCGCACTGGCAGATGTGGCCGGCCATACCAAGTGCGTGCCGGTCGAGGGCGACACCGTGTCGACCGCGCGCGAACTCGGCATTGCTTTCGGTTAGACTTTTACCAACCACGGCATCCGTCACGCGCTGAGAGCAAGCATGCCTGCTTGAGCGAGCGCGCCGTAGAATGGCTGGGCATATTTATCAGGTCCCTCAATGGAAATCGAACTGAAACTGCTGGTCAGGCCGCAGGACGTGGCCCTCTTGCGCGAACTGCCCTTGCTGCAGCAGTACGCTGCGGGGCCGGTGCGCGAATTGCAGATGTTCGATACCTATTTCGACACGGCGGGCCACCAGTTGAAGGCGGCGGGCGCGGGCCTGCGCGTGCGCCGGGTCGACGGCAACCATGTCCAGACGCTGAAGGCCGGCGGCGATGCCAGTGCGGGCCTGCACCGGCGCTATGAATGGGAATCCAGCGTTCCCGGCGAACAACCGGACCTGGCGGCGCTGCGCGCTCTGGTCGACCGCAAGGCGCCGTGGAGCAAGTTGCTGCGCACATCGTCGATCGCCAGCAGCCTCGCGCCCATCTTTCAGAGCAAGGTCACCCGCACCCTGTGGGACTTGCGCCTGCCCGGCGGCGACCGCATCGAGTTTGCCCTCGATGTTGGCAAGCTGGAATGCGGCGACGAGGCAGTGCCGGTCAGCGAGCTCGAACTCGAACTGGTCTCGGGCAACGCCATCCACCTGTTCGACCTGGCACTCGCCATTCACGAGACCACGCCGATGCAGATCGGCACCTTGAGCAAGGCGGAGCGCGGTTATGCGCTGTGCCACCCGCACCCGGCAATGGCCACCGGCGCGCTGCCGGTGCAAATGGCAAAGCGCAGCAATGTCGAGCAGGCCTTCAAAGCGATTGCGTTCGGCTGCCTCACCCAGGTCCAGGCCAACGCCGAGGGGGTCGTGCGCGGCTACAATGCCGAAAGCCTGCACCAGTTGCGGGTCGGGCTGCGGCGCCTGCGCGCGGCGCTGGATGTGTTCAAGGACATCGTGCAGTTGCCTGCCGACCTGCAGCTGGATCTTGACTGGCTGGCAAACGAGCTTGGCAATGCGCGCGACTGGGATGTGCTGGCCGGATCAACCTTGCCGCTGTTGTCGAACGATGTGCAGGCGGCCGGGCCATTGCTGGACGTGACCCACGCGGCGCTCGACATCGCGCGCGACGCCCACCTTGGCGCCGCGGCCGCGGTCAATTCGCCGCGCTACACACGGATGATGCTTTCGCTCGGGCGCTGGATGTTCGGCAACGGATGGCGCGACCCCGGCAAGGGCAAAGGCAAAGGCCGGCTCGACGCGCCGGTGCCTGCATTTGCCAGCAAGGTCTTGCGCCGCGCACACAAGCGCCTGAAGCGGCGCGGCCGCGCGCTGGCGCAAGGCGATCCGGAAACCCGCCACCGGGCCCGCATCGCGGCCAAGAAAGCGCGATACGCAACGGAATTGTTTGCCTCGCTGTACCGCGGCAAACAGCTGCGGCCATTTCTTAAGGCGCTCACCGCCTTGCAGGATGAACTCGGCAAGGCCAACGATGCGGCGGTGGCCGAGCGCCTGCTTGGCCACATGGAAAACCAGCGGCAAGACCTTGCGGGAGCAATCGCCCGGGTACGCGGCGCGCTGGCGGAACGGGCAGTGGGCGGTGACAGACGGCTGCGCGCATTATGGAAGCGCTACGCCGCGGTCAAGCCGCCGCGCTAACGCCACTGGCTGCCGTACGACGATGCGCGCAGCTGCGCGCGCAGTTCGCCGGCCACCTTTCTGCGCATGTCATCGGAGACGTAACAGCCCACCTCCAGGCTGACCCCGCGCGACTCGATCCGGATCAGGCGCTGTTGCCGGCTCGGCAGGCTGATGCGGGTGAAGTAGGGGTCGAGCCGCACCTGTTCGCAGGCGCCTGCCTGCACCCGCTCGACCAGCAGGCAGCCATCGCTGAGTGCGATATGTTCGTGATCGAGCGCGTGGCGCGCGTAGTACAGCAGGGCGACGGCCAGGCCGCCGGATTCAAGGACCGCGTAAGCGAGCACCATCCACATGCCGCGCGCGGCGAACGCGCTGGCGATGGTGAAGGTAAACAGGCATAGCGTACCGTAGGCGATGGCGACCTGGCGCGGCGACATCGAACAGTTGCGCTTCAAAAACCATTCGTGCTGTAAGCGAGCCATGGGAGAGGATGGAGCAACAAGATGACCTGAGGCCAGTATAATCGCGCGCCCGGGAACCCGGCGCGCACACCGCCGCCCTCCGAATCCCTCAGGCCGGACCGAGCCGGGCGGTGGCGCCGTCGACGAAGGTGGCCGAATAGCTGCGCTGCTGGCGCGCGCCGCCGGTACCTGCGACCAGCCCGAACAGCATCTCCGCCGCCGTCTGCGCCATGCTCAGCAGCGGCTGGCTCATCGTGGTCAGGTTATAGCTGATCCAGCCGGAGGCGGCGATACCGTCGAAGCCGGTGACCGACATGTGCCCAGGCACATCGATGCGGAAGTCATGCCGCGCCGTGTCGAGGCAGCCGATGGCGGTCAGGTCGTTGCCGCACACGACGACATCGGGTATGCCGCCGAAGCGGTCGAGGATCTCGCGCAGGCCGCGTGCGCCGCCGTTGTAGTCGAGGCCGCCAGCGACGGCCATCGGCGCGGCCAGGCCCAGTTCGGCCAGCCGTCCGGCCATGCCGCGCTTGCGTTGCTGGGCGATGGGCGACTGCGCCGGGCCGTCGATCATGGCAAAGCGCTTGTGTCCGGCGGCAGCCAGACGGGTAACCATTGCGCGCGCCGCTTCTTCCTGGTCGCAGACCACGCTGTTGACGTCGCACCCGGCCACGCTGCGGTTGAACAGCACGATGGGTACGCGGCGCCGTTCGAATTCGGCCACCTGCTCAGCCGTCAGCCGCGCCGCGACCACCGCGCCGTCGACCTGGTGTAGCCAGACTTCGGCCAGGGTGAGGTCGATCTCGCTTTCGGATTGCAGGTTGAACAGGATGATATGCATGCCGCGCAGGCTGAATTGGCGGCTCAGTTCGGCAAGGACATCCGAATAATGCTGGGAAATGGCGCTCGGGACGATCACCGCCACCAGGTTGCTGCGCCGGGTGATCAGGCTGCGGGCGGCGGCGTTCGGCGTGTAGTCGAGGTCTTGGGCTGCCTGCATGACGCGCGCGTAGGTCGCTTTGGACACGCTGGCGCCGGGTTTGAAGCAGCGCGATACCGCCGACTGCGACACCCCTGCCAGGCTTGCCACGTCGTAGGACGTCACCCGGCGCGCTTCGCGCAGGATGATGGCCTTGATGTCGGCGATGGTATGGCTGGGCGTTGCTGTCAAAGTCGTCATCAGGGGCTGGCTGCTGGGTCAACCCGGGGCTCCGGGTGACCCAGTGTAGCGCAAGAACTTGCCGTAGCGCAATAAATTACCGTTCCGTCTTGGTGCGTTCTTACAAGCTGATGTTGCAAGATGGATACGTACCGTAAGGACTCTCCGCTCCCGGCGGCGACACCCCATACTTGTCCAGGTCCTTGGCCAGTGCCGGCAGCCAGAAGGCGTTTCGTGCGCGCGACTCGGTCCCGGCCACGGTGCCGGAAACCGTCAGCTCGACCCGGACCCAGTTGGCGCGGTCGCGCGGGTAGCGCAGCGACACCGTGGTCATGCCGAACGCATCGGTCTTGCCGTTGCTAACCACCGACAAGGGAATGCCGGGTTCCAGCACGCCATTGCCGTTGCTGTCGAAGGCCCCGTCGTACAGCCCGCGGCGCGCCACGTCTTCATTCGCGCAATCGGTGATCGGATTGTTGAGCACCCACATTCCCGGTTCCTGCAGCGGCGGGTTGTACTGCTGCCAGGCATAATTACCCTTGCGGTACATGGTCGGCCAGGCCGCCACCGAGATGACCACATCCTTGACCGGGCTACCGGCGCTGTCGGACACGAACACCGAGAAATCCTTCTGCAGCACCGCGGGCGAGTACTCGACCAAGGTGTTGCCGGTGCCAAACTGGATCGACAGCGCCTTCTTGTTGACGGTCACGGCGGTCGTCGCGGTCGCCGCTGGCAAGGCTGCCAGGCGGGCCTGGATCAGCGTGCCGTCCTTGCCGCCGTCAGCGGGGCCGGCCACGAAGGTCGCGCGGGCGATGCCGTCGCTGCCGGTGATGGCGGTGAAAGGCGACAACAGGTTGCCGCCGCTCGGATCGGCCACGATCGAGAATTGCACCAGCGCGCCCTTGACCAGGTTATTTGCCGGCGTGCCGTCGCGCACCACCGCAATCAAGCTGCTGCGCTCGCCGCTGCCGATGACGGCGACATCGGTTTGCAGGTTGACCTTCGACGAGGCGGCCAGCGGCGCGACGAATTCCAGCCGGGTCGATGCTGCCGCGCCGCCCGACACCACGGCATCGACCGTGCTGATGCCGGCGTTGTCGGAGCGGATGTAGGTGCGCGTCATGCTGCCGCCGTTGATGGCCAGCATGCCGGTCAATGCCTGGGTACAGCCAGGGTCGCTGAACAGCGCGCCGCGCGAGGCGGTCAAGGTCACGCTGCCGGCCTGCGACGTCATGTAGCGGCCGTCCAGCGGCGAGCAGATGCCGACCTGGATTTCCTTGAGCGTTTCGACGCCGCTGTCGCCAACGCTCACCGATGGCAAGAGCACCAGTTCGCTGCCCGACACGCGCACCGGCTTGGCCATGCTGGCGCCGAGCGCCGATACCGTCACTTGCTCGTCGCCGCGTTGCGATGCCTGCAGTTTCATCCGCACCTGGCCGCGGCTGTCGCTGACGGCGCTGGTATTGGCCAGCAGGTTGCCGTTCTTGACGCTGGCGGTGACGGTCTCGCCGCCGATCGGGCGGCTGGCCGAATCGACCAGGGTGGCGACCAGCTCGGCCGATTCGCCGAGGTTCAGGTGGCTCGGCCCGGCCATCGACAGGCGGGTGCCAACCACGGTCACCAGCGCTGTGGTGCTCTGGGCGCCGACTTTCGCCGTCACCTTGATCGCCCGGTTCAGGCGCGAGCCGCCGGTGCCGAGCACCGCGCTGGCCTTGCCGCTGCTGTCGGTCTTGACGGCGCCGACGGCCAGGAAGCCGGAATCGGCGGCGAAAGTGATTGGCGCATCGGCAACCGCGGTATTGTCCGCGGTCTTGACCAGCGCCGTCACCTTGACCTCGTCCTCAGGCAAGCCGGCCGAACCGAGTTCGCTGTTACTGAACACCAGGCTGATCGAGGCGGCCTTGCTGGCCGGGTCGGGCGGCGGCGGCGGGGTTGGCGCCGGTTCCGGCTGGGCAGTGCCGCCGCAGCCAGCGGGATTGGAAAGGGAGCAAGTATTCGGGCCGGCGGTGCCGCCGCCGCCGCAGCCAGCGAGCATAAGTCCGGCCAGCAAGATGCAGGCGCTATAGTGGTGTGTCCTCACAATGTTCCCCTGTTCAATGGTGGCTACCAGTCTGGAAGCGTAGCTTTTTAACCGTGGAAACTTTTTGATCCGAAGCAATCTTCTCGCGCGGCAGTAAAATGGCTGGCTCGCCGCGCAACAAATCTGGTAACATACCGCCCCTCTTGAACAGGAAGGGTCACATGGCAATTGCTTGCGGAGTCGACTTCGGCACCTCCAATTCCACCGTCGGCTGGATTGGCGAGCGCGCGCCCGCGCCATCGCCCGCCGGCCCGGCATCGGCGCTGCTGATGCTGGAAGACGGCAAGCCAACTTTGCCGTCGGTGGTGTTCTTCAATGCCGAGGATGAAGAGGTCAGCTACGGCCGCGCCGCGCTGGCCGGCTACCTCGCCGGCTATGAAGGGCGCCTGATGCGCTCGCTCAAGAGCCTGCTCGGCACCAGCCTGATCGACGGCCAGACCGAAGTGGCGGGGCGCTCGCTGCCGTTCCGCATGCTGCTGGCGCAGTTTATCGGCGAGGTCAAGCGCCGGGCGGAACTGGCAGCAGGGCGCGAATTCACCTGCGCCGTATTTGGCCGGCCGGTGTATTTCATCGATGACAACCCGGTAGCCGACCAGCTGGCGGAAGACACGCTGGCCGAAGTCGCCCGCTCGGTGGGTTTCCAGCACGTCGCTTTCCAGTACGAGCCGATCGCCGCCGCCTTCGATTACGAATCCCAGATCAGCCAGGAAGAACTGGTGCTGATCGCCGACATCGGCGGCGGAACCTCGGACTTTTCGCTGGTGCGCCTGTCGCCCCAGCGCGCGCTGAAGGCCGACCGCCGCGACGACATTCTCGCCACCGGCGGCGTGCACATCGGCGGTACCGACTTCGACAAATACCTGAGCCTGGACGCGGCGATGCCGCTGCTCGGCTACAAGAGCCTGCTGAAGAACAACAGCGAAATCCCGTCCAGCTACTACTTCAACCTGGCCACCTGGCACACCATCAACCAGGCCTACACGCGCAAGGCTGCCGCCCAGCTGGAAGACCTGGTGCGCGATGCGCAGGAGCCGGCCCGGCTGGTGCGGCTGCAAAACCTGATCGAAGACCGCTCGGGCCACTGGCTGGCGATGAAGATGGAAGAGGGCAAGATCGCATTGTCCGGCGCCGCCACCGCGACGCTCGAACTCGACCGCCTGTCGCCGCCCGACATGCTGACCGTGCAGCGCGACCGCTTTGAAGCGGCGACCGGCCATCTGGTATTGTCTTGCGAACAGGCCGTGACCACGATGCTGGCGCAGGCGGGCGTGGCGCCGGAAGCGGTCGACACCGTCTTCTTCACGGGCGGCTCCAGCGGCGTACCGATGCTGCGCGCGCGCCTGGGTGCGCTGTTGCCGAAGGCCCGCAAGGTCGAAGGCGACCTGTTCGGCAGCATTGGCGCAGGGCTGGCCCTCGATGCAGTACGCAAGTTTGGATAGACGATGATACAAAAACCGATCGTCATGATCGACTTCGAAACCACCGGGCTGTCGCCGGCGATGGGCGACCGGATCACCGAGGTGGCGGCGCTGCGCATCGTCGGCGGCCGTGTCACCGAGCGCTATGTGTCGCTGATCAATTGCGGCGCGCGCATCCCATCGTTTATCACGGCGCTCACCGGGATCAGCCAGGACATGGTCGACAATGCGCCGCCGGTGGCGCGCGTCATCCCCGATCTGCTGGACTTCATCGGCAACGACATGCTGTCGGCCCACAATGCCAGTTTCGACGAGAAGTTCCTGAAAGCGGAGAGCGAGCGGCTTGGCCTGGCCACGGCGCACAGCGGCCTGGTCTGCTCGCTGAAACTGTCGCGCCGCATCTTTCCCGGCATGCCGAGCTACAAGCTGGGGCAGCTGTCAGGCCAGCTCGGCATCCGCTTCCGCAGCGCCGCCCACCGCGCCGAATCGGACGCCGAAGTCGCCGCGGAAGTGCTGAGCCACATCGGCAGCCACCTGGGGGCGACTTACCGCCTGCCGTCGGTCGAGCCGCAGCTGCTGGTGTCAGTCAACAAGCTCGCCGCCGCCAAGGTGCAGGCGTACTTACATAAATACGCGCAGGAAAATACTGCTCCCCACGTATCCTGAGTCGCATTACAATGTCGGCAATATGAGTCGCCAACTGGTCAATCGCATCCTGCTGTCGTTGTTGCTGCTGCTGTCGCAGCAGATGGCGTTCGCGCATGCCTTGTCGCACTGGACCGGCACGCTCGATGTCGCCAGCGCCGAGCGCCATGCCTACGACGGCGACAGCAAGCTGTCGTCGGCGGTGGCCAAGGACCAGACCTGCGACCATTGCCTTGCGCTGGCCCAGCTGGCCGCGCCGCTGGGCGCCGCGCCGCGCACCTTCGTTGCCGGCGGCAATGGCGTCACCGCATTTATCTCCACCGACACCGGCACCCATGGCGCCCGGGTCGTCTGCGGGTTCAACCCGCGCGCCCCACCTCAAGCCTGACAGCGTTGCCCCTTCACAGCGCCCGGCGGCCGCATCGGCCCGCCCGGCGCTCGCCTGTCATATTGTTTTGCTTGAGGTAATCCATGAAATTCCAACGTACGCTGGCCGCCGCTGCGGTCCTGTCCGCTATATCGTCGCTGTCCCACGCCCAGACCATGCCGCAAGGCGAACAAGCGGCCATCCCGAAGGTCGTCGTCACGGCCACGCCATTCCGTGCCGCTGAAGGCGACCAGATCCTGACGCCGGCAAAGATCCTGGCCGGTGACGAACTGCGCGACAAGGTCGGCAGCTCGCTGGGCGAGACCTTGTCGCAGGAACTGGGCGTGTCGGCGTCCGGCTTCGGACCCGGCGCGTCGCGCCCGATCATCCGCGGGCTCGAAGGTTCGCGCGTCAAGATGCTGGAAAACGGCATGGCGGTGTCCGACGTGTCGGGCTTGTCGAATGATCACGCGGTGGCCGCCGAAGGCGCCACCGCGCGCCAGATTGAAATCCTGCGCGGCCCGGCTTCCTTGCTGTACGGCTCGGGCGCGATTGGCGGCCTGGTGAACGTCGTCAATGAACGGATCCCGACGCACCTGGAAGAGAAACTGGCGGGACAGGCCGAACTACGCTACGGCACGGTCGATGATTCGCGCAACGCGTCCGGTTCGGTCGATGGCTCGGCCGGTGCGATCGGCTTCCACGTCGACGGCAACGTGCGCCGCGCGCACGATTACACGATTCCGGGTCCGGCCGCGCTGGGCGAAGACGCGCCGCCGCGCCGCCGGCTGGGCAATTCCTTCACCCGCCAGGAAACCGGCGGCGCCGGCGCCTCGCTGGTCGGCGCCTGGGGCCATGTCGGCGCATCGGTCTCGCTGCTGGACAGCCTGTACGGCATTCCAAGCGGCGAAGGCGCGCGCATCGACCAGTCGCAGACCCGCTATGACATCGACAGCATGGTGAAATCGCCTTTCAGCGGGATGGAAAGCGTCAAGTTCAAGCTCGGCTTCACCGACTACGAGCATACCGAGCTCGATGCCGACAGCGATCCGGAAGTGAAGTTCACCAACCGTTCGCTGGAGTCGCGCCTGGAGCTGACCCACAAGCCTGTGTCCGGATGGCATGGCACCTTCGGCGTCCAGACCGAGAACAGCCATTTCGCCGCCATCGGCGCCGACGGCGGCCATGAAGAGCACGAGGACGGAGCCGCCGAGGAAGAGCACGGCAGCCACGTGACGGTGCCGGCCACCCACTCGACCTCGGTCGCGGGCTTCCTGGTGGAAGAGCGCGAGTTCGGCAAGTTGCGCATGAGCGCGGGCCTGCGCCTGGAATCGGTCAAGCGCCGTCCCGACGGCTTGCTGAAGCGCGACTTCAACCTGACGTCGTACTCGGTGGGCGGCATGTACCCCGTTGCGCCTGGCTACAGCGCCGGCCTGACCCTGTCGGTGGCCCAGCGCGCGCCGGCAACGGAGGAGCTGTACTCGGAAGGCCCGCACCACGCCACCGAAACCTTCGACATCGGCAATCCGAACCTGAAAAAGGAAACCTCGCACAACATCGAGCTGACCGTGCAGAAGACCACTGGCCTGGTGCGCTGGAAAGCCAACCTGTTCGAAAACAAGGTCAACGATTTTGTCTACGGGCGCGTGACCGGCGTGCTGGTCGAGGAAGACGGCGAAGCGCTGCGCGAGCGCCTGTTCGAGCAAGCCGACGCCCGTATCCGCGGCGCCGAAGCCGAAATCGGCTACAACCAACTGGGCCAGGGCCTGTCGATGCGCGCCTTCGCCGACACCTCGCGCGGCAAGCTCGAACGCGGCGGCAGCCTGCCGCTGCAGCCTGCCAAGCGCGTCGGCTTCGACATTGGCTACAAGAAGGGCACGATCCGCACTGGCCTGTCGGTGATGCGCGCGATGGAGCAGGACCGCCTGGCCAGCTTCGAAGCGACCGCGACCCCGGCTTACACGCAGGTCGGCGCCAACTTGTCGTACACGCAGAAATACCGCAACCACGACCTGACCTGGTTCCTGCTGGCGAAGAACTTGCTGGACGATGACATCCGCCTGTCGACCTCGCTGTTGAAGGACCTGTCGCCGCTCCCGGGACGCAACTTCGTGTTCGGCGTGCGCACGCGCTTCTAAACGCGCCGCACGGCCCGCAACGCCGCAAAGCGTTGCTTGCCGAAACCAACCCCGTTGTGAGAGATCATTCCGGGGTTTTTTTACGTCCGCATATCGCGTCACGCCGATAGCACGCTTGTGCGCAGTCAAACCGGCGCATTCTTCACGAATTAAGATTTTATCAATAGTTATCTGTATCGCCTGGCGACTGCCGCCGCCCAATCCTGCAAGTTCACGGCCACGTGCCGGAGGATGCGAATGAACCGCCAGAATATCTCCCGTGAGAACTACCAAACCTATGTGTGGTTCAGGCATGCAGCCGAGGCCGGCGACGCCTATGCGCAGTTCAACCTGGGACTCATGTACAAAAAAGGCGATGGCATCGAGCGCGACTACGCGCGCGCCTTCCGCTGGCTGCGCCAGGCCGCCCTGCAGGGGCTGGCGTTCGCCCAGAACCACCTGGGCGCGCTGTATTACAACGGCCGCGGCGTCCAGAAAAGCGATGTCGAGGCAGTCTACTGGTTTCGCCACGCGGCCGAACAGGGCGACGCCTCGGCCCAGCAAAACCTCGGCCAGATGTACAAGAAAGGCTGTGGCGTCGAGCAAAGCCACGAACTGGCGCTGGCCTGGTTTTACCGGGCGGCCGAGCAGGGCGTCGCCAGCGCGCAGAGCCTGCTCGCCGAGTGCTATCTGTATGGCCGCGGCGCGGCCATCAATTATCCGCTCGCGATGGCCTGGTTCCGCAAGGCCGCCGTGCAGGGCGACCCGATCGCCCAGCTGCACCTGGGCATGATGTACAAGCGCGGGCTTGGCGTCGACGCAAGCGCCGCGCAGGCGCTGTGCTGGTTCCGCCAGGCCGCCGCGCAAGGCACCGCCGGCGCCCAGCGCGAGCTTGGGCTCGCCTATGCCGACGGACTTGGCGTGCGGGCCGATCCGCTGCGTGCCTGCGCCTGGCTGCAGCGCGCCGGCGACCAGGGCGACAAGGAGGCGCAGTACAAGCTGGGCACGATGCTGGCCAACGGCCAGGGCGTCGAGCAAGACGAAGCGCGCGCGCTGGTGTGGTACCAGCGCGCCGCCGAGCAGGGCCACCTGATGGCCCAGTACAACCTGGGCAGCATGTACGCCAACGGCCGCGGCACCGAACGCGACGAGCAGAAAGCCCTTGACTGGTACCGCCGCGCCGCCGAACAGGGCGCGCCGAACGCCCAGTTCAACCTCGGGGTCATTTACGCCACCGGGCAGGGCGTGTCCAAGGACGAAGTCAAGGCGGCCCAGTGGTACCGGATCGCCGCCGAGCAGGGCGACCCCAGCGCGCAGAACAACCTTGGCGTCATGTACGCCAACGGCCAGGGCGTGCCGCAGGACGACCACCTGGCGGTGTTCTGGTACGGCCAGGCGGCCGAGCAGGGCCACGCGCTGGCCCAGTACAACCTGGCCGGCATGTACGGCAGCGGCCGCGGCGTCGCGCGCGACGCGGTGCGCCAGTACATGTGGATGCTGCTGGCCGCCGATGCGGGCGACCAGACCGCCAGCGCCAACAAAAGCATCGTCGCGCGCCGCCTCACACCGGCCGAAATCGGCTCGGCCCTCGACATGTCGCGCCGCTGGGTAATGGAGCACGGCCGGCTCACGCACCTCGAACGCGGCCTGTAAGTACGCGCCACGCTTCGAATTCCATCCGCCGCCGGTGCAACGCCGGAGGTCGCCAGAGGCGGCAATTCGCGCTATCATCTTGTCGGCAAATCCCAGCCTTAAGACTCTTCACCGAAAGATGCCACTACCTATGCAAATGAGACACGCATCCATTCTTGTTGGCCTGCTCGCCGCATTCGGCGGACCAGCCATGGCGCAAGTCTGCGCCCCTGCAGGCGTACCGATCGCCTACCCGGTGACCAAAAAGGTCGACCAGCAGGACAACTACCACGGCACCACCATCGCCGATCCGTACCGCTGGCTGGAAGACGACAACAGCGCAGAAACCAAGGAATGGGTCGACGCGCAGAACAAGGTCACCCAGGCCTACCTCGGCCAGATTCCGGAGCGTGAAAACATCCGCCAGCGCCTGACCAAGCTGTGGAACTACGAGCGCTTCAGCGTGCCGTACAAGGAAGGCGGCCGCTACTTCTACACGCGCAACGACGGCCTGCAACCGCAGTCGGTGCTCTACACCATGAAAACCCTGGGTGACACGCCACGCGTGCTGCTCGACCCGAACACACTCGCAGCCGACGGCACCGTCGCGCTGGCAGGCGCCGCAGTCAGCCCGGACGGCAAGCTGTTGGCCTACGGCACCGCCGCTTCCGGCTCCGACTGGAACGAATGGAAAGTGCGCGACATCGAGACCGGCAAGGACCTGACCGACCACCTGAAGTGGGTCAAGTTCTCGGCCACCGCCTGGACCAAGGATGGCAAGGGCTTCTTCTACAGCCGCTACGACGAGCCGAAGGAAGCGACCAGGCTGACCGGCGTGAATTACTTCCAGAAGCTGTACTACCACAAGGTCGGCACCCCGCAGAGCGCCGATACGCTGGTGTACGACCGTCCCGACCAGAAGGAATGGGGCTTCCGCGCCGAAGTCACCGACGACGGCAAGTACCTGTTGATCACCGCCACCAAGGGCACCGCGCCGAAGTACCGCGTGTTCTACAAGGACCTGAGCCAGGCCGATTCGAAAGTGGTCGCGCTGGTCGACGAGTTCGAAGCATCGTACGACTTCATCGACAACGATGGTCCGGTGATGTACTTCGTCACCGACAAGAACGCGCCGCGCAAGCGTATCGTCGCCATCGACGTCCGCAAGCCCGAAGCGGCCAACTGGAAGCAGATCGTCCCGGAAGCGAAAGAAACCCTGATGGGCGGCAGCCTGCTGAACAACCAGCTGGTCACCGAATACCTGGCCGATGCGCGCAGCATGGTCAAAGTGTTCGACCTCAAGGGCAAGGCGGTGCGTGAAATCGCGCTGCCGGGGATTGGTTCGGCATCGGGCTTCAATGGCAAGCGCAAGGACAACGAAACGTTCTACTCGTTCACCGGCTTCACCAACCCGACCACCATCTACCGCCTCGACCTGAAGAACGGCAAAAGCACGGTATTCCGCCAGCCGAAGGTCGACTTCGACCCAAGCCAGTACGAAACGCGCCAGCAGTTCTACACCAGCCGCGACGGCACCAAGGTACCGATGTTCATCGTGTCCAAAAAAGGCCTGAAGATGGACGGCAGCAACCCGACCTACCTGTACGGCTACGGCGGCTTCAACATCTCGCTGACCCCGGCGTTCTCGCCAGCCAACCTGGCCTGGATGGAAATGGGCGGCGTCTACGTGGTGGCCAACCTGCGCGGCGGCGGTGAATACGGCGAGCAATGGCACGTTGCCGGCACCAAGCTGCAAAAGCAAAACGTGTTCGACGACTTCATCGGCGCGGCCGAATGGCTGATCGCCAACAAGGTGACCTCGCCAGCGAAACTGGCGATTGGCGGCGGCAGCAACGGCGGCCTGCTGGTCGGCGCGGCGATGACGCAGCGTCCGGAACTGTTCGGCGCGGCGATCCCGCAAGTGGGCGTGATGGACATGCTGCGCTTCCACAAGTTCACCATCGGCTGGGCCTGGACCTCGGACTACGGCTCGGCGGATAACGCGGACGAGTTCAAGGCGCTGGTCAAGTACTCGCCACTGCACAACCTGAAGGCGGGCAGCTGCTACCCGGCGACGATGGTCACGACGGCTGACCACGACGACCGCGTGGTGCCGGCCCACAGCTTCAAGTTTGCCGCCGCTGCGCAAGCCGCGCAGGGCGGCGCCGCGCCGATCCTGATCCGCATCGACACCAAGGCCGGCCACGGCGCTGGCAAGCCGACCGCGAAAGTGATTGAAGAAGTGGCCGACCGCTGGGGCTTCCTGGCGCGCGCGTTGAAGATGAACGAGCCGGCGCAAGTCGCCGCCAAGTAATCGGCGACCCGTCGGGTAAAAAAAGCGCACGCGGCTCCGGCCCGTGCGCTTTTTCAGTTTCTGGAGAACGGGCGGTGTATATTCATGGTCCCGCGGCGCCCGCCCGTGTACGGCCATGCCTGTACGTACGAGGCGCCGGTTGACCGCTTCAAGGACCTTCATGACACCGACATCACCCCTGGCCGTTGTTGGCCTCACGCTCGCGCTGGCGGCGCCGCTCGCCTGGGCCCAGTCGCCTTCAACGCCTGTAACTGCGGAAGCCGATCCGGTCGCCGCACTGGTGGGCCAGCTCGACCTGGAGAAGTACAAGGCGACGATCAAGGGCCTGACCCGGTTCGGCGACCGCCGCCAGGGCACCGAGCGCAATCGCCAGGCGCTGGACTGGATCGAGGCGCAGCTCAACGCGTACGGCTGCAAGACCGAACGCCTGCAATACGAGTACACCGAAGCGGCGCCGCGCCCGGCCGGCACGCCAGCGCCGCCGCGCCCGGCGCCGAAGACGGGCGGCGGGCGTGGCGGTCCTCCGGGGCAAGGCGGCAGTACGCTGTTCGGCAACCGCGCGCCGACCGGGGTCAATTCCGATCCGATGCTGCAGGCCGACGCCCGGCTGCGCGCGCTCAATGCCGAGCAGCCGCCGGTGGGGACGTCCAGGCGCGAGAACATCTACTGCACCAAGGTTGGCACAACCCATCCGCACGAAATGTACATCGTCAGCGCGCACATGGACGGCCTCGGCTACGGTGAGGCCGCCAACGACGATGGCTCTGGCACCGCGCTGGTGATGGAGCTGGCGCGCATCCTGAACGCCCCGGGCGTGCACACCGGGCGTTCGATTCGCTTTGCGATCTGGAACAACGAGGAAACAGGCCTGAATGGCGCCCGCGCCTATGTCGAGCAGCGCAAGGACTTGCAGGGGATTGAATCGCCGAAAGGGTCGGGCAAGTTTCCCGAACCGACCTGGCTGGGCGTGATCCAGCACGACATGATGCTGTGGGATCACGGCATGCCGATTCCCAAGCTCGACGCCAAGGGCAAGGCGGTGCTCGACGACAAGGGACAGCCGATCTACGTGTCGCCCGAGGAGCAGCGCGCCGAAGCGGACGTCAATATCGAATTCCAGTCGGCGTCGAAGCAGGCCGAGGCGTCATCGAAACTGGCATGGGTCCTGCACGCGGCTAATGGCAAGTACGCCAGCCCCTATCCGGCGATGGTAGGCCCGCACATGACCAATACCGATTCGGTGCCGTTCATGGACCTGGTACCGGCGGTCTCGCTGCGCGAAAACGAGCGCGGCATGCACATCGGCGCCGGGTGGAATCCCAACTGGCACCAGCCGAGCGACGTCTTCAGCACTTACTCGGACAAGGACTTCATGCTGGGGCTAAATGCGGCCCAGACCACGCTGGCCGGTGTGGCGCAGCTGAGTGGCGCGACGGTCAAGCCCTAGCATTCCTCGCAGGTCGTCCAATGCCGCACGGAAACCGACGACCTCGTTTTGCTGCTTGACGGCATACTATTGCTTCAACAATCAGGAGGGAGCAAGCCATGCAAAGCAGCACAGGAACCCCGGGCGGCGTAATGGACCAGGACGCACTCGATTTCATCCGCAGCGTGTTCGGGCTGGTGCGGTCGGGGGACGACGCTTCCTTGCGCGCCATGGTTGAAAAAGGCCTGCCAGTCAACTTCCGAAACGAAAAAGGCGACAGCCTGATCATGCTGGCGAGTTACCACGGGCACCTGGACACCTGCAGGGTGCTGCTCGACGCAGGGGCGGACCCGAATGTCGCCAACGACCAGGGGCAGACGCCGCTGGCGGGCGCCGCCTACAAGGGCTACCTCGAGATTGCGGAGCTGCTGCTGGCGCACGGGGCCAACATCGAAGGCGCCAGTCCCGACGGTAAAACGCCTTTGATGATGGCGGCGATGTTCAACCGCACCGCCATCGTCGAGCTGCTGCTCGCGCGCGGCGCCTCGGCGCAAGCGGTCGACAGCCGCGGCATGACAGCGCAATCGCTGGCCGCGACGATGGGCGCCGCCGACACCCTCGCGCAGCTCACGGTATAGAAACAGCCTCCCGAGATCAACGGCAACGGCAAAGTTCCAAAATCGGGGACAGACCACCATTTTAGAATCTTCTAAAATGGTGGTCTGTCCCCGATTTTGGAAGATTACCTGTGGACTACGACTAGCAAGGCTTTGGCCTCGGTTTTGCTGGTGTTGCGGATGACGTGGTTCTGGTCCGCCGGGTAGCGCGCCGTGCCGCCGAGCTTGAGCTTGCGCTTGCTGGTGCCGACTTCGACTTCGACCGAACCGTGCGTGACCGTCAGGTGCTCGTTGGTGCCCGGATCGTGCGCCTGCGAGGCCAGCTCGCCGCCCGGCGCCAGGGTCAGCTCGTACCATTCGTACTTGCCGGCCATTTCCATCGGCCCCAGGATGCGCAGCGTGTAGCCGGCGTGCGCGCCGGGCAGGGTGGGGGTCTCGTGGGCGTCCAGCACGCGGATCGTTTCGACTTCGCGGGTGTCCGATGCCAGCAAATCGCCAATCGGCACACCCAACGCGTTGGCAAGGCGCCACGTGATCGCAATGGTCGGATTCGCCTTCTCGCGTTCGATCTGCGATAACATCGACTTCGACACCCCCGCTATCCGCGACAGGTCCTCCAGCGTCAGGCCGCGCGCAAGGCGCAGCCGCTGCAAGGTCGCCCCCACTTCAGGAGGGGAATTGGTCGACAGGGATGTATTCATCAGCACACTTATGTAAGTTGCAAGTTGATGGATTGCCCAAACTGTTGCTTGCCAACTTCAGGCAGCTTGGGTAATATCCATTATATTGAATTTGAGTTCGACATATCGGATTAATGCCAAATGATCGAACAGGTGCAAAATCTGGACCCACGGTACAGCATTGTGCAACAGTCGGTCAAGCGACCGGCACCACCACGACGAGGATAATGATGAGCGAACAAGCCAAAAACGCGTTTTTCAGCGGCCTGCAGCAGAACCTGGACACGCTGCGCGAGCAGGGTCTGTACAAGCCTGAGCGTGTGCTGGCCTCGCGCCAGGGCGCCGAAGTGGTGGCCGACGATGGCCGCACCCTGATCAACATGTGCGCTAATAACTACCTCGGCTTGTCGGGCGACCTGCAGACCCAGCAGGCATCGATCGAGGCGACCGAAAAGTACGGCTACGGCCTGTCGTCGGTGCGCTTCATCTGCGGCACCCAGACCGTGCACAAGCAGCTGGAAAAAGCGCTGTCCGATTTCCTCGGCACCGAAGACACCATCCTGTACGCCGCCGCGTTCGACGCCAACGGCGGGGTGTTCGAGCCGCTGTTCGACGAGAACGATGCGATCATCTCGGACGCGCTGAACCACGCTTCGATCATCGATGGCATCCGCCTGTGCAAGGCGGGCCGCTACCGCTACGCCCACAACGACATGGCCGACCTCGAAGCGCAGCTGCAGGCAGCGACCGCCGCCGGCAAGCGCCACAAGGTCATCGTGACCGATGGCGTGTTCTCGATGGATGGCACCATCGCCCAGCTGGACAAGATCTGCGACCTGGCCGACAAGTACGGCGCGCTGACCATGATCGATGAATGCCACGCTTCCGGCTTCATGGGCAAGACCGGCCGCGGCACCCACGAACACCACAACGTGATCGGCCGCATCGACATCATCACCGGCACCCTCGGCAAGGCGCTGGGCGGCGCGATGGGCGGCTTCACCGCTGCGCGCAAGGAAGTGATCGACACGCTGCGCCAGAAGTCGCGTCCCTACCTGTTCTCGAACACGCTGGCGCCATCGATCGCCGGCGCCTCGCTGTCGGTGCTCGATCGCCTGTCGAAGTCGACCGAACTGCGCGACCGCCTGCACGAGAACACCGCCTTCTTCCGCGCCGAGATCGAGCGCATCGGCTTCACCATCAAGCCGGGCACCCACCCGGTGGTGCCGGTGATGCTGTTCGAGGCGCCGGTGGCGCAAAAATTCGCCGCCCGGATGTATGAGCTGGGCGTGCTGCTGTCGGGCTTCTTCTACCCGGTTGTGCCGATGGGCCAGGCGCGCGTGCGCGTCCAGCTGTCGGCGGCGCATACCCGCGAGCAGCTTGAAACGGTACTCAAGGCCTTCGAACAAGCCGGGCGCGAGCTGGGCATTCTCAAGAACTAAGAACAACAGGATTATCATGGAACGCATTCTCATCATCGGCGCCAACGGCCAGATCGGCAGTGAACTGGTCGAGGCGCTGGCCTTGCAGCACGGCGCACAGAACGTCATCGCTTCGGACATCGGCGCGACCAACGTCTACAAGGCGGCGCGCTACACCCAGCTCGACGTGCTCGACAAGGCAGGCCTGGCGAAGTTCGTCGCCGACGAAGCGATCACCCAGGTGTACCAGCTGGCGGCGCTGCTGTCGGCCACCGGCGAACAGGCCCCGCTGAAGGCGTGGACCCTGAACATGGACGGCCTGCTCAACATCCTCGAAGTGGCGCGCGAGCGCGGCGAAGCCGGCAAGCCGCTGCGCGTCTTCTGGCCGTCGTCGATTGCCGCCTTCGGCCCGAATACGCCAGCCGACAATACGCCGCAGTACACGGTGATGGACCCGACCACGATCTACGGCATCAGCAAGCTGGCCGGCGAGCGCCTGTGCGAGTACTACTTCACCAAGTACGGCGTCGATGTGCGCAGCATCCGCTACCCTGGCATCATCAGCTTCAAGTCGCCACCGGGCGGCGGCACCACCGACTACGCCATCGCGATCTTCCACTCGGCGCTGCGCGGCGAGCGTTACGACTGCTTCCTCGGTCCTGAGACCACGCTGCCGATGATCTACATGCCCGACGCGATCCGCGCAACCATCGAGCTGATGGACGCACCGGCGGAAAAAGTTCAGATCCGTTCGTCGTACAACGTGGCAGGCCTGTCGTTCAATCCAGCCGAACTGGCCACCGCGATCACGCGCGCGCTCCCTGAATTCACCATCGCCTACGCGCCCGACAGCCGCCAGGCGATTGCCGACACCTGGCCAAAGAGCCTGGACGACAGCCGCGCCAGCAGCGACTGGGGCTGGAAAGCCAGCATCGGCCTCGAACAGATGGTCGCCGACATGCTCGACAATATCGACGTCGGCCTGACCAAAGCTGCCTGACCTGCATCACCCAAAACGACAAGACATAAAGAGACAAACCAATGGACATGAGCGTATTCGACCTATTCAAGATCGGCATCGGGCCTTCGAGCTCCCACACCGTGGGACCGATGGTCGCCGCACGCCGCTTCCTGGTCGAATGCGGTTCGCTGGACAATGCGGTTGGCGTTGAAGCGGCCCTGTACGGATCGCTCGCGCTGACTGGCGTCGGACACGCCACCGACAAAGCCGTCATCCTCGGCCTGATGGGCGAAACCCCGCAGGATGTCGATCCCGACGCGGTCGAAGACCAGCTGGCGGAAGTGGAACTCGATGGCAAGCTAAGCCTGCTGGGCAAGCGCGAGGTGCCGTTCAACCGCGCCACCGACTTGGTATTCCACAAGCGCACAAGCCTGCCAGAGCACCCGAACGGCATGCGCTTCACGCTGAAATTCGCCGACGGCAGCCAGGTCGAAAAAGTGTTTTACTCGGTTGGCGGCGGTTTCATTCACGCCGCCGGCGAGGCGGAAGGACGCCCGGATGCTGCCCCGGCGGCCCCGGTGCCGTTCCCGTTCGACACGATGGAACAGCTGCTCGCGCTGGGTAAAAGCGCCGGGCTGTCGATCCCGCAGATGCTGCGCGCGAACGAGCGCGTGCACCTGTCCGACGAAGAACTCGATGCCGGCATCGACAAGATCTGGCACGTGATGCGCGACTGTATCGCGCACGGACTGGTTACCGGCGGCCAGCTGCCGGGAGGACTGAACGTCAAGCGGCGCGCGGCCACGTTGTGGAAACAGTCGGAAGACAAGGGCGGCGACCGCACCAACGACCTGCCGCACGATGCGCTGCACTGCGTCAGCCTGTACGCGATGGCGGTCAATGAAGAAAACGCTGCGGGCGGCCGTGTCGTCACGGCGCCGACCAATGGGGCCGCCGGCATCATCCCGGCCGTTTTGCGCTACTACGCCGAGGACTGCCGCCCGACCGATCCGGTCAAAGGCATCCGCGACTTCATGCTGACGTCGGCCGCGATCGGCATGCTGTGCAAGAAAAACGCATCGATCTCCGGCGCTGAAGTGGGCTGCCAGGGCGAAGTGGGCGTGGCCTGTGCGATGGCCGCGGCCGGACTGGTGGCGGCCCTGGGCGGCAGCAACGAGCAGATCGAAAACGCCGCCGAAATCGGCATCGAGCACCACCTCGGCATGACTTGCGACCCGATTGGCGGACTGGTTCAGATCCCGTGCATCGAGCGCAACGGCATGGGCGCGATCAAGGCCATTACCGCGGCGTCGCTCGCGCTCAAGGGCGACGGCACCCACTTCGTCAGCCTCGATTCGGTCATCGAAACGATGCGCCAGACCGGCGCCGACATGCAGGACAAGTACAAGGAAACCTCGCTGGGCGGCCTGGCCATCCACGTCGTGACCGTGAACCACCCGGCCTGCTAGGGCCGTTGCGAGTTGGGTGGGAACCCACATTGCGTCACCGGGCTATAATAAACGTTCGATTGCAGTGCTTTGTCATCCAGCGTTAGCCCATACGGACGTTCCCACCTATGCATTACGTGTCTACCCGCGCTGCGTCAGCGGCCGAATCGCAAGCTCCCCAGCAGTTCTCCGACATCCTGCTGGGCGGCCTGGCCCCGGACGGCGGCCTGTATCTCCCTTCCGAGTACCCGCAGGTCAGCGGCGCCGAGCTCGATGCGTGGCGCAAGCTGACGTATGCCGACCTGGCCTACGAGATCCTCAAGAAGTTCGCGACCGATATTCCCGACGCCGAATTGAAGGCGCTGACCGCCAAGACTTACACGGCAAAGGTCTACCGCAATGCCCGCGAAGGAGAAGCCGCGCGCGACATCACGCCGCTGCGCATCCTTGAGCAGGAGGGCGACAAGACCTTGATCCTGCAAGCGCTGTCGAACGGCCCGACGCTGGCCTTCAAGGACATGGCGATGCAGCTGCTCGGCAACCTGTTCGAGTACACGCTGGCGCAGAACAACGCGGAGCTGAACATTTTCGGCGCGACCTCGGGCGACACCGGCAGCGCGGCCGAATACGCCATGCGCGGCAAGAAAGGCATCCGCGTCTTCATGCTCTCGCCGCACAAGAAAATGAGCGCTTTCCAGACCGCGCAGATGTTCAGCCTCCAGGATCCGAATATCTTCAACATCGCCGTCGAAGGCGTGTTCGACGATTGCCAGGATATGGTCAAGGCGGTCTCCAACGATCTCGATTTCAAAGCCCGTCAAAAGATCGGCACCGTCAATTCGATCAACTGGGCGCGCGTCGTCGCCCAGGTCGTGTACTACTTCCGCGGCTACCTCGCCGCCACTGACAGCAATGAGCAGAAGGTGTCGTTCACTGTCCCATCGGGTAATTTCGGGAACATCTGCGCCGGCCACATCGCGCGCATGATGGGCCTGCCGATCGACAGGCTGGTCGTCGCGACCAACGAGAACAACGTGCTCGACGAGTTCTTCCGCACCGGCGTCTATCGCGTGCGCAAGGCGTCCGAGACCTATCACACCAGCAGCCCGTCGATGGATATCTCCAAGGCGTCGAACTTCGAGCGCTTCATCTATGACCTGGTCGGCCGCGACGCCGGGCGTGTTCGCGCGCTGTTCCACAAGGTGGAAGTCGACGGCGGCTTCGACCTGTCGGGCAAGCCGGGCAGCGATGGCGACGAATTCAAGCTCGTATCGAACTACGGATTTGTCTCGGGCTGCTCGAGCCACGCGAACCGGATCGATACGATCCGCGAAGTGCTGGACGACTACGGCATCACCATCGACACCCACACCGCCGACGGCATCAAGGTTGCGCGCGACTATATCGCGCCTGGCGTGCCGATGATCGTGCTGGAAACCGCGCTGGCGGCCAAGTTCAACGAGACGATCCTGGAAGCGGTCGGCATGGACGCGGAGCGCCCGGCTGGTTTCGAGGACATCGAATCGCTGCCGCAGAAATTCATCGTCATGCCGCCGGATGTAGAGAAGATGAAGGCCTACATCGCGCAACACACAGGACTGTAAGCATGAAGCCTTCCCCAAAGCCCATGCTGGCGGTAAGCGAAGCCCTCGACTTCCTGATGGCGGCGGCGCGTCCGGTCGCCGATACCGAGGTGGTGCCGACGCTTGAGGCGAACGGCCGCGTGCTGGCAGAGGCGCAGGTGTCCACCCTCAACGTACCTTCGGCGGACAACACGCAGATGGACGGCTATGCCGTGCGCGCCGCCGATTGCGAAAGCGGCGAGGCCACGTTGACCGTGAGCCAGCGCATTCCGGCCGGGCAGGTTGGGGCGTTTCTCGCGCCAGGCCAGGCAGCACGCATCTTCACCGGCGCGATGATTCCGGACGGCGCCGATGCGGTCGTGATGCAGGAGCAGTGCGAAGCCGTGGCGCCCGACCGGGTCATCATCCGCCACACGCCAACCTCGGGCGAGTGGATCCGCCGGGCCGGCGAAGACATCACCGCCGGCTGCGAAATCCTGCCCGCCGGCACCCGCCTGCGCAGCCAGGAGCTGGGCCTTGCGGCATCGGTCGGCCTGGCCGGCGTGACGGTCGTGCGCAAGTTGCGGGTCGCCGTCTTCTTCACCGGCGACGAGCTGGCCATGCCCGGCGAGCCGCTGGCGCCGGGCGCCATTTACAACTCGAACCGCTTCACGCTGCGGGCACTGCTTGAGAATCTTGGCTGCGCGATCACCGACTTCGGCATCGTTCCCGATACCTTGGCTGCGACCCGCGACACCTTGCGCAGCGCCGCCCGGGATCATGACCTGATCATCACGTCCGGCGGCGTATCGGTGGGCGAGGAGGATCACATCAAGCCGGCGGTCGAGGCGGAAGGGCGCCTGAACATGTGGCAGATCGCCGTCAAGCCAGGCAAGCCGCTGGCGTTTGGCGAGGTTCGGCGGGACGAAGGCACCGCCTTCTTCCTTGGCCTGCCCGGTAATCCGGTGTCGAGCTTTATCACCTTTTTACTGTTCGTGCGTCCGTTTATCCTGCGCCTGCAAGGCGTGCAGGGCGATGTCGCGCCACGCGCTTTCAGCATGCGCGCCGATTTCAACTGGACCAAGGCCGACCGCCGCAACGAATTCCTCCGCGCGCGCGTCAATGCCAGCGGCGGGCTTGACCTGTTCCCCAACCAGGGATCGGGCGTCCTGACCTCGACGGTGTGGGGCGATGGCCTCGTCGACAACCCGCCGTCGAACCCGATCGCCGCTGGCGACACGGTACGATTCATCCCATTTAGCGAATTACTGCACTAGGAAATACTATGGAAATTACGCTGCGATTTTTTGCCAGCGTGCGTGAAGCACTCGGCACCGCGGAAGAGACTGTGACGCTGCCACCCGGCGTGGCCACGGTCGGCGCGGTACGCGAATACCTGATGGCGCGCGGCGGCGCATGGGAACAGGCGCTTGGCGCCGAGCGCCCGCTGCGCACCGCCTTCAACCATGTGATGTGCCCTGCCGATACGCCGCTGGAAGCCGGTGGCGAAGTCGCATTCTTCCCACCCGTGACCGGCGGCTAATCGTCGGGCGTGTCGCGGCACAGCGCGCCGGCTTGGCCCTTGCGCGCACTGCGATAGCGTGCCGCGGTGAAAACCGCAGCGGTCACCACGGCCCACAGCAACGACTCGGTCAACACCCGGCCGGCCTCGCGGCCCTTGAGCAATCCAACCGCCACCAGCAGGACGAATGACGCGCCGGCGACCACGAAGTAGCGCCTGATCCAGAACGCGGTGCTTTTCATCGAACGCTCCCTACAGAGATTTCAGGAAACTGCGGATCGCGTCGGTGACGCGCTGCGGCTGGTCGATCATCGCGAAGTGACGGGCGCCCGGGATGCCGACCACGTTCACTGTCGGCGCACCGGACAGCAGCTGCGCGTAGTAAGCCACTTTGTTGTCCAGGCCCGCGTTCGGGTCATTGGCATCGAGCTCGAAGAACGGCGCCATGACCAGCACAGGCGCCTTGATTTTTCCGAGCCCCGGACGCAGGTCCTGCGACATCACGGCCGCCATGTATTGGACAGTCGCTGCCGGGTCGCTGCGCGAGGTCAGCTTGGCCAGTTCATCGGCACGGGCCATGTCGACCACGTCGATGCTGCGCATGTATTGCCGCTGCTGCATGGCGAATGCCGCCGGGGTCAGTCCGGACATGCGCCGGATGATGCCGTCCGCCAGCGCCGGGCGCTGCTCGGCCGGCATGTCCTCGGTGCCCGGGAAGACCGGCAGGCCATCGATGGTGACCACGCCGCCGATCAGGTCCGGATGATTCTGCGCCAGTTCCAGCGCGATGGTGCCGCCCATGCTGTGCCCGACCAGCACGGGCTTGCCAAGCTTGCGGCTTGAGATCAGCTGCGCGAGCGCCGCTTGCGTCGCTTCGAGCTGGTTGCCGGGGGCTGGCGCGCGGCCATCGAAGCCCGGCAGCGTTACCACGTACAGCACATGATCATCGCGGAACGTGCGGATCGCGTCCTGCCACACCCAGCTTCCACTGGCCAGGCCCGGGATCAGGATCAGCGGCCGTCCGCGCTTGCCGTGGCGCTCGACGGCCAGCGCGCCGACCTCGAAGCGTTCGACGGCCGCTTCGGTGGCGGCGAAGCGGTTGCGCGGTTCCGGCACTGCGTCCTGCGCCGCGGCGCCGGCTGAGAGCATCGATGCGAGAAGTAAGGCGGCGAGTTTCATGCTGGCTCCTGGTCTGGGGTGAAGATGGCTTCAATCGGTTGTGAGAATAGTTTGGCAATCGCAAACGCGAGCGGCAGGCTGGGGTCGTAGCGCCCGGTCTCGATGGCGTTCACGGTCTGGCGCGACACCTGCAGCAGGTCGGCCAGGTGCGCCTGGCTCCAGCCGCAGTCGGCCCGCAAGGCGCGTATCTTGTTGTTCATCGGTTTGCCAGCCCCCGAATGCAGGTGACCAGCCCCCATAGGCCAAACATGACGGGAAGGACCATGAACATGGAGAGCCTCGGATAGCCCGCGTTTTCGAGGAAGCCGTAGGTGAAGGTCAGGCCGCTGGTGACGGCGGCGGCGATGGCCATGTTCTCCAGCGTGTGAAGGCGGATGAATTCGTCGACGCGGCCGAAGTGGCGCGCGATCGCCCAGATCACCAGCAGCACGCCGACCATGGGACTGGCCAGCGCCAGGGTGCGCGCCAGGCCCTCGGCCATCGGGCGCCCGAGTTTGCTCGCTGCCACCAGCAGCAGCATATACACGAACATCGCGCCGAAGAATTCACGAAGATAAACACGATTGATCCGCTTCTCATGCATGGCATCTCTCCTTTGTAAAGTATGCTTTACATATTAGCCAGGGCTTTTTCGGTTGTCAAGCATCCTTTACATCTCCTTGATCGAATGGTTCTGGACTAAAATGGCGCTCCTTCGATCTCAAGCCGTTCAGATGCCAACCACGTCCACCCGCACCAAACGCGTCGCCATCATCGGCGGCGGACCAGCAGGCCTGATGGCGGCCGAAGTACTCGGTGCGCGCGGGGTGCAGGTCGACTTGTACGATGCGATGCCGTCGGTGGGCCGCAAGTTTTTGCTGGCGGGCAAGGGTGGCATGAACATCACGCACTCCGAACCCTACCAGGCGTTCGTATCGCGCTATGGCGCACGCGCCGAGCAGGTGGCGAGCTGGCTCGAAGGCTTCGATGCCGCGGCGGTGCGCGACTGGATCCATGGCCTCGGCGTGGAGACCTTCGTCGGCAGTTCCGGCCGCGTGTTCCCCACCGATATGAAGGCCGCGCCGCTGCTGCGCGCGTGGCTGCATCGTTTGCGCGAAGCGGGCGTGCGCTTCCACATGCGCCATCGCTGGCTCGGGTGGCGCGGCGATAAACTGCTGATCGCAGCCCCTGAAGGCGAAATCGAAGTTGAGGCCGACGCCGTGGTCCTCGCGCTCGGCGGCGCAAGCTGGGCGCGCCTCGGGTCGGACGGCGCATGGGTGCCGCTGCTGCAGGCGCGGTCAGTCGGCGTCGCGCCGCTGCGCCCCGCCAACTGCGGATTCGATGTGGACTGGAGCGAGCATTTCAGCAGCCGCCACGCGGGCGAGCCGTTGATCACGGTCGCAGTCAGCGCACGCGGCCCCGATGGCCAGGTCGTGCGCAGGCAGGGACAGTTCGTGGTCACCGGGACGGGCGTCGAGGGCAGCTTGATCTACGCGCTGTCGGCACCCTTGCGCGATCAGATCGAGGTTCAGGGCAGTACCACCATCTGGCTCGACCTGCTTCCCGACCTGGCCGCCGAGCGGGTGCTCGCCGAGGTTTCGCGTCCGCGCGGGGCGCGCTCCATGTCGAGCCACTTGCAAAGCCGCCTGGGCATCAAGGGCGTCAAATCGGGCCTGCTGCATGAGTGCCTGCCGAAGCAGGCCTTTGCAGATCCAGCCGCGCTGGCGGCCGCCATCAAGCACCTGCCGCTGACACTGCGCCGCCCACGCCCGATCGACGAGGCGATCAGCAGCGCCGGCGGCGTGCGTTTCGATGCGCTGGATGGGCAAAGCGGCATGCTGCGCGCGCTGCCGGGTGTATTCGTTGCGGGAGAAATGGTCGACTGGGAAGCGCCGACCGGGGGATACCTCCTGACCGCCTGCTTCGGCAGCGCGCGCGCCGCTGCGAACGGCGCGCTGGCCTGGCTGGATACTAACGGAAGCTGACGTCGCCGGAGCCGGTCTTGCTGATGCTGCGGTTGCCAGGGTTGCCGTAGACCGTCACGTCGCCGCTGCCGCGCAGGCTCACCGCCGCCGTTTCGCGCGCCTGGACGATCGATGTTCCCGAGCCCATCAACTCGATATTGGCTTCCCTGGCCGCCAGGTGGCGCGCATTCAGGTCGCCCGATCCGGTCTGTTCGACCTTGAAGTCGTCGGTCGAGCCGACCACGGTCATCTGCCCCGAGCCAACCACTTCGACAGCCACCTTCTCGCTGGCGCCGCCGTTGACTTCGACTTCGCCGCTGCCGTGGATGCCGGCGGTGACTTCGCGATAGCGGCCATTGAACTTGAGGTTGCCCGATCCGTGCAGCTCGACGTTGGCCTTGTCGCCGATGAAGCCGTTGACGGTGCTGGCGCCGCTGCCGTTGATGCTGATGCTTTCGAGCGAAGGCAGCACCAGCGTCACTTGCAGCGGGTTGCGATGGTGCAGCAGCATGCCCTTGGTGGCGATTTCAAGCGTATTGCCCGATTGCTCGGTTTCGACGTTGCCGAGCAGGCGCTTCTCGCCGCGCACCGTCAGCGATGGCACGGCGCCCTGGCGCAAGGTCAGGTCGATCGGCCCGGTCAGGTCGACGAGGGTGATGTTGGCAGCGACCGGGCGGGTTTCGGTGTGGAGCTCGCGGCCCGCAGGGTTCGAAGACCCTGCGGTGCCCTGGGCGCGCAGCATGGTGTAGGACATGGCGATCAGGGCGAATGCCAGTACCAGCATGCCGAATCCGACTTTTAATAATGTACGCATAGCGATTCCGATCTGGTCAGGCGCCCTTGAGCAGGGACAGGTTCATCTCGATGTAGCGCCGGATGCCGATGAAGGTGTAGCGGGTCACGACGAGGCTGAGCAGGAACAGCACGATCCCGCCGATCACCATCGCCAGGCCGACCGCGGTCTGGGTGGCGCGCGAGTCGGGGTCCATCCCGGTGTAGACCTTGATGCCGCGCTCGGCCACGGATTCGGCGCCGCGGATCACGCGTTCGGAGCGGTTGATATCGTCCGATACATCCACATCGACCGAGGCGTCGGCGTCAGGGCCGTCGGCCTGGTAGTTCTCGTCGACGTGCACGCCCATCGAGTCGATGGTGACCTTGGCCTGGCGCCGTTCGCCGTCGTCGCCGCGGCCGCTGATGACGAAGTGGCGCAGCGGGCCGTCCAGTACCAGTTCGCTGGCGCCAGCCAGGCCGCTGGCCGTCACCGCCACGCCGCCGAGATACAGCGCCAGGCCGCAGGCATACAGCGTCGCCAGCAGCGACGCATAGACAATCGCCGGCACCACCATGAACAGGTTGAAGATCGCCAGCCCCAGCACCGCGACCATCAGGCGCACCAGGTTGGCGGGGTTCTTCTTTTCTTCGAAGGCGCGCATGTGGGTGTTGGCGCGCAGCGTCATCGCGATCTTTTTCGGATCGTCGAGGCCTTTTGCAACCTCTTCTTCGGACAGGCCGGCGGCCACGCCGTCGACGAAACGCTGCTCGTAGTAGGCCAGCGTCTTGGCTTGCGCCTCGACCGGCAGCCCTGCCATGGCGCGCTTGAGCGCGTCGAGATATTCAAGTTTGCCCATGAGTTGCTCCAATCTGTTGCCGTCAGCCGTGGGCAAAGGCCACGACGGCGTGATGGGTCAGCGGTGACCGTGCCCCGCCGATGAGTTCCGGTGCGACGATCACGGCTGTGCTTGCGGCGATGAATGCCAGCAGTGCCAGTGCGCGAAAGACGAGTGTGATGTTCATTTGTAAATCCATCATGGAATGCCTGTGTCGATGATGTGACTTTACGCAAATGGCCCGCCACCCGCCATGGATGTGCGACAGGCTGCATATTTCGCGGGGCAGGAGGCCATATCAGGCGATGGCTGTGCGCTGCAGCACAGCGAGCACAGCCGCCGAGCCGCTGCGGACCGCGCCTTCCAGGGTTGCCGGATAGGCGCCAGCGGTGTAATCCCCGGCGAGATACACGCCTGGCAACCCGGTTTCGTTGCCCGGGCGAACCAGGCCCGGGGTGCAGGCGAAGGTGGCGCGCTTTTCCGTGATGACCTTGGTCCATGACGGCGCCGCCAGCTCCGCGCGCTGCAGGGCGCTCGCCAGCTGCTGGGCCAGCGCCGCGCCGAGCGCTTCCTGGCCGAGTTCGACGGCGCCGCCAGAGGCGCTGATAACGACCGCCAGCAATCCTGCCTGGCAGTGGTCGAGCTGGCCCCGGTCGAAGACAAACTGGCCGAATGCTTGCGATTCCGGAAACTCTTCCAGCGCGTAGAACGGCAGTCCAAGGCGCACGCCGGCGTCGTATTGCAGGTAGCAGGTGGTGATCGGTTCGTAGTCGAACTCGGGGATCGGCGCCGCGCCATGTCCGTCAAGCAGGGCGGCGGCCGCCGGCGGCGCTGTGGCGATGACCACCGCATCGAAGTGCGGCGATTCGGCGCCGGCGCGCAGCTGCCACCGGCCGCCGCCAGATTGCAGCGATTCGACGCGCACGCCTGTATGCACATGTCCGCCGCGCGCTTCGATAAAGCTGGCTGCCGCGGCGGGGAACAGCGCGCTGAGCGCAAGGCGCGGCACCAGCATGTCGGATGCCGCGCGGTGCGCGCCCAGGCTGTCGCGCAAAACGTTCAGGAAAACCTGCGCCGACGCGCGCTCGGGCGGCGTGTTGAGCGCGGCGAGGCACAAGGGGCGCCACATCAGCGCGGTCAGGCGTTCGGTCTGGTCGAAGCGTTCCAGCAGCTCGCTGACGCTGCAGTCGTTGTACAAGGTCCACTCCATCCAGCGCGCGCTGGTGGTAAAGCGCGCCAGCGCCATCTTGTCCTCGCGCGCCAGTCCCTTGGCGCGCAGCAGGGCGATCACCAGGTGCAGCGGGGCGGGCAGGCGCGGCGCCACAAAGTCCATTCCCGATCCGGGCGGGTAGCGCATTTGCAGGGGCAGGTGGAGCAGGGCGTCGGCCGGCTTGATGCCGACAAGCCGCAGCAGGCGCAGGGTTTCCTTGTACGCGCCCAGCATGATGTGCTGGCCGTTGTCGAGCAGTTTGCCGTTCACCTCGACGCTGCGGGCGCGCCCGCCGAGCATGCGGGCCGCTTCGAACAGCGTGACCTCGCAGCCGGCGTGCGCCAGTTCGACGGCGGCGGCGCATCCGGCCCAGCCGCCGCCGATGACGGCGACCCGGCCCGGCGTCTTAGCTGCGGACATAGGTCTTCCACGCCAGCCAGAGCTTCCGGATCGGCGTGAGCGAGATCCGCTGGTTCAGCACGTGGTAGTTGTCGCGTTCGATCTCGTCGAGGACAGTGCGGTAAATGGCCGCCATCATCAGGCCAGGGCGCTGCGCGCGCCGGTCTTCCTTCGGCAGCAACGCCATCGCCTCGTCATACATCCGGTAGGCGCGCGCGACCTGGAAGCGCATCAGCGCCTCGAACTTGTCGCTGTGGCGCGCGTTGAGCAGGTCCGCCGCGGTCACGCCGAACTGCTGCAGTTCGTTGATCGGCAGGTAGATGCGGCCCTTGCGCGCGTCTTCGCCGACGTCGCGGATGATATTGGTCAGCTGGAAGGCGAGGCCGAGCTTCTCGGCATATTCCAGGGTGCGCGGATTGGTCACGCCGAAGATGCTGGCCGACAGGATGCCCACCACGCTTGCCACGTGCCAGCAGTAGCGCTGCATGGCGGGGTAGTCGAGGTAGCGGCTCTGGTCGAGGTCCATCTCCATGCCGTCGACGATGGCCTGGAGGTGTTTCTGCTCGAGCTGGTAGACCGCCAGGTGCGGCTGCAGCGCCAGCATCACCGGATGGGTCGGCGTGCCCTCGTACATCTTCGATACTTCGGTGCGCCACCATGCCAGCTTGATGCGCGCGATCGACTGGTCGGTGCATTCGTCGACGGTGTCGTCGACCTCGCGGCAGAACGCGTACAGCGCGGTGATCGCGCGGCGGCGCTCCTGCGGCAGGAACAGGAAGCTGTAGTAAAAACTCGAACCGCTTTGAACGGTTTTTTGGTGGCAGTATTCGTCGGGAGACATGGTCAAAAAAGCAAGGGAGCGCGACAGGAAGCCGCTATTCTAGCCGATGGGTGTTAGCGAAACCGCCTGTGCTTGATATTTCCTTACATCCGCAGCGCACGCCACAGCATCAGCGCCCAATCGGCCGGTTTCAGCGTCGGCCTGCGGGTAAATACGTCATAGCCGGCGTGTTCGATCTTGTCGAGGATGCGCAGCCCGCCCTGGACCACCAGCCGCAGCTCCCAGCCGATGCGGCCGGGCAGGCGTTTGGCGAGCGGCGCGCCGCTGTCCATCAGGGCGCGCGCGCGCGCGACCTCGAACGCCATCAGCGCGCGCCAGCGCTGGTCGGCCAGCTGCTGGTCGAGCTGGGCCGGCGCGACCCCGTGCGCCGCGAGGTCATCGAGCGGGATATATATACGGTCTTTCTTGCGGTCAATGGCGACGTCCTGCAGGAAGTTGATCAGCTGGAGCGCCGAGCAGATGGCGTCGGAGTCGCGTACGTTGCGCGCGCCGGCCTGGCCATACAGGTACAGCATCAGCAAACCGACCGGATTGGCCGAGCGGCTGCAATAGTCGAGCAGGGCCTCGAAGCCGGCGTAGCGGGTCGTGACGATGTCTTGCCGGAACGCCGACAGCAGGTCGCGAAACGGCTGCAGCGGCAGCTTGTAATGGTCGATGGTGCGCGCCAGCCGCGCGAACATCGGGTCGCTTTGCAGTTCGCCGACCTCGATGCCGTCCAGCGCCCGTTTATAGGCCGCCAGCGACGCCAGGCGTTCGGCTGGGGTCGCATCGCCTTCGTCGGCGAGGTCGTCGGCGCTGCGGGCGAAGGCGTAGATCGCCTCCACCGCCGGGACCAGCCTTTTTGGCATCAGGATCGAGGCGACCGGAAAGTTCTCGTAATGATCTACAGGCATGAAAAATTAAGTGACGCGAAAGTCATTAGCAATTAGAATCTTGCAAAGTCATACTTAATAACCAGAAAGTCAGTTAGCTGTTCGGGTATAAAAGTAGTACTATCTTGTCGCTTCAGCAATTGGTGGCCAAGCGCCACCGCATAGTAAAGGAAATTACCGTGTTCGCCCCGAAAAACCTGCGCCCGACAGTCTCCGCCGTATTCGGCGCTTTGCTCTCCACCTCCTTGCTGCTGTTGCTGGGGGCGTGTTCGAAGGATGAGCCGAAACAGGAAGACGTGCGGCCGGTACGGGCAATCGTGGTCGGCAGCAGCGACATCGACGTCAGCGCCGAATTTGCCGGCGAAGTGCGTCCGCGGGTCGAGTCGCGGCTCGGCTTCCGGGTCGGCGGCAAGATCATCGCGCGCAAGGTTGATGTCGGCACGGTCGTCAAGCGCGGCCAGGTGCTGATGCAGCTCGATCCGCAAGACCTGCAGCTGACCCAGGCGCAAGCCCGCGCCACCTTGCGCGCCGCCGAAACCCAGCGCGACCTGGCGCGCGACGAGTTGAAGCGCTACGCAGAGCTGCGCAAGCAGAATTTCGTCAGCCAGGCCGTGCTCGATGCGCGCAAGACGGCGTTCGCGGCGGCGCAGGCAAACGTCGATGCGGCGCGCGCCGGGTTCTCGGTGCAGTCGAACCAGGCGGGCTACTCGACCCTGGTGTCCGATACCGACGGCGTCGTCACCGCCATCAGCGCGGAAGTCGGGCAGGTGGTGTCGCCCGGCACGCCGGTGGTCAGCGTTGCCAACACCAACGACAAGGAAATCGTCATCTCGCTGCCCGAGGACAAGGTCGACGCGATGCGCAAGGTGAGCAACGTGACGGTACGGATGTGGGCCAATCCCGCGGTCGCCATTCCGGGCAAAATCCGCGAAGTCTCGCCGGTGGCCGACCCGGCCACCCGTACTTACCCGGTGCGCGTATCGATTCCGGGCGCCGGCAGCGACGTCAAACTGGGCATGACGGCGCGCGTGCAGTTCGCCTCAAGGTCGGCTACGCCGCAAATGCGCCTGCCGCTGACAGCCCTGTTCAACGAGAAGTCGTCGACCGCCGTATGGGTCGTCGAGAAGGGCGCCGTCAGGCTGGTGCCGGTGCAGGTTGGCGGCACCTCGGGCAACGACGTGGTGATTGCCAGCGGCATTACGCCAGGGCAGACCGTGGTTACCGCCGGCGTGAATAAGCTGAAGAACGGGCAGAAAGTCAAACTGCTGGCCGCCGGCATGGTACCTGGCGCAGCTGGCGGGGCAGCCAAATGAGAGGCTTTAATCTGTCACGCTGGGCGCTCGAGCACATCCCGCTGATCCGCTACCTGATCGGCGCGCTGCTGATCGGCGGTATCCTCAGCTACAGCAATCTCGGCCAGGACGAAGATCCGCCGTTCACCTTCCGCGTGATGGTGGTGCGGGCCATCTGGCCTGGCGCGACCGCGGTACAGATGGCCGAGCAGGTCACCGACAAGCTGGAGCGCAAGCTCCAGGAAACCCCGTACGTCGACAAGATCAAGAGCTATTCGAAGCCGGGAGAGACCTTCATCATCGTGCAGCTGCGCGAATCGACGCCGCCGGGCGAGACCAGCGCGTCGTGGTACCAGGTCCGCAAGAAGATCGGCGATATCCGCGGCACCTTGCCCGCCGGCGTGGTCGGCCCGTTCTTCAATGACGAATTTGGCGACACCTACGGCTCGATTTTCGCCCTGAGCGGCGACGGCTTCAACTACGCCGAGATGAAGGACTACGCCGACTTCGTGCGCCAGCAGCTGCTGCGGGTGCCGCTGGTGGCCAAGGTCGAACAGTTTGGCGTGCAGGACGAGAAGATCACGATCGAGTTCTCGCACAAGAAGTTCTCTCAGCTGGGCGTGCCGTTCGAGGCGATCGTCAACCAGATCGCCACCCAGAACGCGATCGAGGCCAGCGGCGTGATGGTGACGCCGACCGACAACCTGCAGGTGCGCGTGACCGGAGCGCTGCAAAACGTCCAGGACCTCGAATCGCTGCAGCTGCGCGCCAATGGCGCCACGTTCCGCCTCGGCGATTTCGCCAAGGTCAAGCGCGAATACAAGGACCCGCCGCAGGACAAGATGCGCTTCAATGGCCAGGAGGTGATCGGCCTTGGCGTGTCGATGGAAAAGGGCGGCAACATCATCAACATGGGCAAGGGGCTCGAAGAGACGGTCGCGCGCATCAAGTCGCAGCTGCCGGTCGGGATCGAGCTTGAGCGCGTGTCCGACCAGCCGCGCGCGGTCACGGCGTCGGTCGGTGAATTCATCAAGGTGCTGATCGAGGCGGTGCTGATCGTGCTGGCCGTGAGCTTCATCGCGCTTGGCCTGCATACCAAGCCGTTGCGGATCGACCCGCGTCCCGGCCTGGTGGTGGCGCTGACCATTCCGCTGGTGCTGGCGATTACCTTCCTGCTCATGAGCGTGTTCAGCATCGACCTGCACAAGATTTCGCTCGGCGCGCTAATCATCGCCCTTGGCTTGCTGGTCGATGACGCCATCATCGCGGTCGAAATGATGGTCCGCAAAATGGAGGAGGGCATGTCGCGCTTCGACGCGGCCACCTTCGCCTACACGTCGACGGCGATGCCGATGCTGACCGGGACCCTGATCACGGCAGCGGGCTTCCTGCCGATCGGCCTGGCCAAGTCGGCCGCCGGCGAGTACACGTTCTCGATGTTCTCGGTGAACGCGATCGCGCTGCTGGTGTCGTGGCTGGTGGCGGTCGTGTTCACGCCCTACATCGGCTTCCTGCTGCTCAAGGTGAAGCCGCACGCGGCGACGGCGGGCGAGAGCGAGCATGACGTATTCAATACGCCGGCCTACCTGCGTTTTCGCCGGGTGGTGGCGTGGTGCGTCGAGTGGCGCTTCGCGACCATTGCGATGACCCTGGCGGTGTTCGGGCTTGGCGTGTTCGGTTTCAAGTTCATCGAAAAGCAGTTCTTCCCCGATTCGAGCCGCCCGGAGCTGATGGTCGAGATGTGGCTGCCGGAAGGCACCGCGTTCAGCGCCACCGAAGCGCAGGTCAAGAAATTCGAGGCCTTCATCGCCAAGCAGAAGGATGTCGAGAGCGTGACCAGCTATGTCGGCACCGGCAGCCCGCGCTTCTACCTGCCGCTCGACCAGATCTTCCCGCAGTCGAACGTGGCCCAGCTGGTGGTGCTGCCGGCCAACCTGAAGGCGCGCGAAGAGCTGCGCCTGAAGATCGTCGAGGTATTCGAGAACGACTTCCCGGAAGTGCGCGGACGCGTGCGCCTGCTGCCGAACGGGCCGCCGGTGCCGTACCCGGTGCAGTTCCGCGTCGGTGGGCCTGACATCGCCACCACGCGCGCGCTGGCCGACCAGGTCAAGGAAATCATGCGCGCCAATCCGAACGCGCTGGGCGTAAACGACAACTGGAACGAGTCGGTCAAGGTGCTGCGCCTCGACCTCGACCAGGCCAAGATGCGCGCGCTGGGCGTGACATCGCAGGCGGTGATGCGGGTGGCGAACACGATCTTGTCAGGCACGCCGGTAGGGCAGTTCAGGGAAGACAACAAGCTGATCGACATCGTGATCCGCCAGCCGGTGGAGGAACGCGCCACGCTGTCGGCCCTCAACGAGACCAACGTGCCGACGGCATCGGGTCGTTCGGTGACGATCTCTCAGGTGGCGCGCGTGGCCTTTGTGTGGGAGCCGGGCGTGGTCTGGCGCGAAGGCCGCGAGTGGGCCATCACCGTGCAATCGGACGTCGTCGACGGCATCCAGGGGCCGACGGTGTCGGACCAGGTATCGAAGGCGCTGGCCGACCTGCGCGCCAAGCTGCCGCCGGGTTACACCATCCTGGTCGCAGGCGCGGCGGCCGACAGCGCGGCGGCGGAAGCGTCGATCGCGGCGAACGTGCCGCTGGTGCTGTTCATCGTGTTCACCCTGCTGATGCTGCAGCTGCATAGCTTCTCGCGCTCGGTGATGGTGTTCCTGACCGGACCGCTGGGAATCGCGGGCGCGGCGATGGCGCTGCTGCTGCTTGGACGCCCGTTCGGCTTTGTCGCGAACCTCGGCGTGATCGCGCTGTTCGGCATGATCATCCGGAATTCGATCATCCTGGTCGACCAGATCGAGCGCGATATCGCCAATGGGGCCGAGCCGTGGAATGCGGTGATCGATTCGGCGGTGCGGCGCGCGCGGCCTATCGTGCTGACGGCCGCCGCCGCGGCGCTGGCGATGATTCCACTGACGCGCTCGGTGTTCTGGGGCCCGATGGCGGTGGCGATCATGGGCGGGCTGGTGGTGGCGACGGCGCTGACCTTGCTGTTCCTGCCGGCCTTGTACGCGGCGTGGTTCCGGGTCAGGAAGCCAATCTAGCGTCGTTCCCGCGCATCCTCGGCGGACCCGCGGGAACGACGTTTCCAGGGGCGATTCAAAATTCGCCCTGTGGTGTCAGAAAATCCAGTAAAATACCGGGTTGATGTTGTAGCCCCTAACAAAGGCAGTGCAGGGCGGCCGGTTTGACCTTCGGACGCCCTTTGTTTTTGTCGGTGCGGCCAACGATCCCGCGAGGATGGCGAAATTGGTAGACGCACCAGGTTTAGGTCCTGACGCCAGCAATGGTGTGGGGGTTCGAGTCCCCCTCCTCGCACCACACGAATAATTATTTTTTGGACGATTTTAACAATGGCAACTGCAGTCGAAACCCTGGGTAAACTCGAACGTCGCATGACGATCTCTTTTCCGCTGACTGACGTCCGTACGGAAGTTGAAAAGCGCTTGAAGAAGCAGGCCAAGACGGCCAAAGCCCCTGGCTTCCGTCCAGGCAAGGTTCCGATGAAAATGGTCGCCGCTCAGTACGGCTACCAGATCGAATCGGACGTGCTGAACGACAAAGTCGGCCGCGCTTTCAATGAAGCTGCCAACGAGAACCAGCTGCGCGTCGCTGGCTTCCCGAAAATCGAGCCGAAAGAAGACAGCCCGGAAGGCACGCTGAGCTTCGACGCGACGTTCGAAGTCTATCCGGAAGTCGTCGTCGGCGACCTCGACAAGGTTGAAGTCGAAACCATCAAGTCCGACGTGACCGATGCCGAGATCGACAAGACCATCGACATCCTGCGCAAGCAGCGCGTGCACTACCACGTCAAGGGCGAAGCTGGCCCGCACGGCGACGGCGGCAAGGCCGTTGCTGAAAACGGCGACCGCGTCACCGTCGACTTCGTCGGCAAGATCGACGGCGTTGAGTTCCCAGGCGGTAAAGCGGACGACTACACCTTCGTGCTCGGCGAAGGCCGCATGCTGCCGGAATTCGAAGCGGCGACCATCGGCCTCAAGGCTGGCGAGAGCAAGACCTTCCCGCTGGCATTCCCAGAGGACTACCACGGCAAAGATGTGGCCGGCAAAACCGCCGAGTTCACGATCACCCTGAAGAACCTGGAATGGGCGCACCTGCCGGCAGTCGACGAAGAATTCGCGAAGTCGCTGGGCATGGAAGACGGCGACCTGGAAAAAATGCGTTCGGACATCAAGGTCAACCTGGAGCGTGAAGTTGCTGGCCGCATCAAGGCACGCAACAAGGAAGCCGTCATGGACGCGCTGCTGAAGGTTACCGAACTGGACGTGCCAACCGTGATGATCCAGCAGGATTCCGAGCGCCTGGCCGAAATGACCCGCAACGACATGGCGCAGCGCGGCATGGACGTCAAGAACATGCCTTTCCCGACCGAGCTGTTCGCTGAAAAGGCAGAGCGCCGCGTCAAGCTGGGCCTGATCCTGTCGCAACTGGTCGGCGACAACGACCTGCAGGCCAAGCCTGAGCAAGTCAAGTCGCAGATCGAAGATTTCGCACAGAGCTACGAAGATCCAAAAGAAGTGCTCAAGTACTACTACAGCGATCGCCGCCGCCTGGCCGACATCGAAGCTCTTGTATTAGAAGAAAACGTCGTCAACTATGTGCTCGGCAAGGCAAAAGTCGTCAGCAAGGACGTTGCCTTTGACGAATTGATGGGAAGCAACACCCAGGCTTAAGAATTGTTTTAAGCTCCCCTAACACAGAGGAAAAGACAGGTATGAATCATAATCCGGCATTGGATACACAAGCACTCGGCCTCGTGCCGATGGTCGTGGAGCAGAGCGGCCGCGGCGAGCGCGCCTACGATATCTACTCGCGCCTGCTGAAGGAGCGCGTGATTTTCCTGGTCGGCCCTGTCAACGACCAAATGGCCAACCTGATCGTGGCCCAGATGCTGTTCCTGGAGAGCGAGAATCCGGACAAGGATATTTCGCTCTACATCAACTCTCCTGGCGGCTCGGTCTCGGCCGGCCTGGCGATTTTCGACACGATGAACTTCATCAAGCCGGACGTCTCCACGCTGTGCACCGGCCTGGCGGCCTCGATGGGCGCGTTCCTGCTGGCAGCCGGCACCAAGGGCAAGCGTTTTTCGCTGCCTAACTCGCGCATCATGATTCACCAGCCGTCCGGTGGTTCGCAGGGCATGGCGTCGGACATCGAAATCCAGGCCAAGGAAATCCTGTACCTGCGCGAGCGCCTGGCCCGCATCATGGCCGAGAACACCGGCCAGAGCGTGGAACAGATCCACAAGGACACCGACCGCGACCGTTTCATGTCGAGCGACGAAGCTGCCGAGTATGGCCTGATCGACAAAGTGTTGAGCAGCCGAGCGTAATGCGGGAAGGTTCTCTGCCACGCTGTTGCTGAAAAAACGCCCGGGCGCCACAACGTTCGGGCGTTTCGTTTTTATTTCGGGTAGCATGGCAGTTAACCGCGTACTTGTTGCGCACTCGTATTAGAGTTACCTTTTAGCAATCGAATAGAAATCTGCCCCATGTCAGACAAAAAATCATCCAGCGGCGAAAAACTCCTCTACTGCTCGTTCTGCGGCAAGAGCCAGCACGAGGTGAAGAAACTCATTGCAGGACCATCCGTGTTCATCTGCGACGAGTGCATCGACCTGTGCAATGACATCATCCGCGACGAGACCTCGAATGTGGAGACGGTAGCGGGCGCCAAGAGCGACCTGCCGACCCCGCACGAGATCGCCGAGTTGCTGGACCAGTACGTCATTGGCCAGCAAACCGCCAAGCGCATCCTGTCGGTGGCGGTCTACAACCATTACAAGCGCCTCAAGCACCTGGGCAAGAAAGACGACGTCGAACTGGCAAAGAGCAACATCTTGCTGGTCGGTCCTACCGGCTCGGGCAAGACCCTGCTGGCACAGACCCTGGCGCGCATGCTCAACGTGCCGTTCGTCATCGCTGACGCGACGACCTTGACCGAAGCGGGCTACGTGGGCGAAGACGTCGAGAACATCATCCAGAAGCTGCTGCAAAGCTGCAACTACGAAGTCGACAAGGCCCAGCGCGGCATCGTCTACATCGATGAGATCGACAAGATTTCGCGCAAGTCGGACAATCCGTCGATTACCCGCGATGTCTCGGGCGAGGGCGTGCAACAGGCGCTGCTCAAGCTGATCGAAGGCACCATGGCATCGGTGCCGCCGCAAGGCGGGCGCAAGCACCCGAACCAGGACTTCGTCCAGATCGACACGACCAACATCATGTTCATCTGCGGCGGCGCGTTCGACGGCCTGGTCAAGATCATCCAGAACCGCTCCGAAAAGAGCGGCATCGGCTTCTCGGCCAGCGTCAAGAGCCAGACCCAGCGCGCCAGCAGCGAAGTGCTGCTGGAAGCCGAACCGGAAGACCTGATCAAGTTCGGGCTGATCCCTGAACTGGTCGGCCGCCTGCCGGTCGTGGCCACCTTGTCCGAGCTGACCGAGGAAGCGCTGATCCAGATTCTGATCGAGCCTAAGAACGCGCTTATCAAGCAATACACCAAGTTGCTGGAAATGGAAGGCGCGGAACTGGAGATCCGTCCGGCGGCGTTGCATGCAATTGCACGTAAAGCACTGGCGCGTAAAACCGGTGCGCGCGGATTGCGTTCCATTCTCGAACACGCTTTGCTCGATGTTATGTACGACCTGCCAAATCAGCAAAATGTCGTGAAGGTCGTGATTGATGAAAATACGATCACGAACGGTGCCAAACCATTACTGATTTATAGCGAAACGCCTAAAGCTTCGGGCGAAAATTGATAAAACAGGGCGTGCACGCAACAAAAAGGGTTTGATCTTCTAATTCTTGGCGGTACAATTTACCTCAATAAAAGAAGCAGGCTTCAATCGAAAAGCCACTCGCAGCCAGCTTGCTGCGCGGTGGCTTTTTTAATTATTGAACCGATAAATTCTTTTATGGCATTGCCGGCTGTTTGCAAATAGTTGATTAATTAATCAAATCATTTTTTTGTAATATTAATTGTCCGGTCTTGTGTTTTGGCGACACTGTGCCAATATTGTGTGAGACGCTTTTTATAAGGTATGCCATGACAACTTCTAAACTAACCGAGCAAACGACGCTGCCATTGTTGCCGTTGCGCGATGTAGTCGTGTTCCCGCACATGGTGATCCCGCTGTTCGTGGGCCGGCCGAAGTCCATCAAGGCGCTCGAGGCCGCGATGGAGCAGGGCAAGAGCATCATGCTCGCCGCTCAAAAGGCTGCCGCCAAGGACGAGCCATCCGCGTCCGACATTTATGAAATCGGTTGTGTGGCCAACATCCTGCAGATGCTTAAGCTCCCCGACGGTACCGTCAAGGTCCTGGTCGAGGGTTCCCAGCGTGCGCGCATCAATCACGTCAGCGATGCGCCGACGCACTTTGTCGCGGATCTGACCCCGCTTTCTTCCGAAGTCGGCGACGACTCCGAAGTTGAAGCGATGCGCCGCGCGATCGTCCAGCAGTTCGACCAGTACGTCAAACTGAACAAAAAGATTCCCCCTGAGATCCTCGCTTCGCTGGCAGGGATCGACGACGCCGGCCGCCTGGCCGATACCGTCGCTGCCCACCTGCCGCTCAAGCTCGAGCAGAAGCAGGTCATCCTCGAGATCTTCAACGTCGCCAAGCGCCTCGAGCACCTGCTCGGCCAACTGGAAGGCGAACTCGACATCCTGCAGGTCGAAAAGCGCATCCGTGGCCGCGTCAAGCGCCAGATGGAAAAGTCGCAGCGCGAGTACTACCTGAACGAACAGGTCAAAGCCATCCAGAAAGAACTGGGCGAGGGCGAAGACGGCGCCGACATCGACGAGCTCGAGAAGAAGGTGATCGCCGCCAAGATGCCGAAAGAGGCACTCGACAAGGCCACCAACGAGATCAAGAAGCTCAAGCTGATGTCGCCGATGTCCGCCGAGGCGACCGTCGTGCGCAACTATATCGACACGCTGGTCAACCTGCCGTGGAAGAAAAAGTCCAAGGTCAACAACGACCTGGTCAACGCCGAGAAGGTGCTTGAGGGCGACCACTACGGCCTCGACAAGGTGAAAGAACGCATCCTGGAATACCTCGCGGTCCAGCAACGCGTCGACAAGCTGAAGGCCCCGATCCTGTGCTTCGTGGGTCCTCCGGGCGTGGGTAAAACCTCGCTGGGCCAGTCGATCGCCAAGGCCACGAACCGCAAGTTCGTGCGCATGGCCCTCGGCGGCGTCCGGGACGAGGCTGAAATCCGCGGCCACCGCCGTACCTACATCGGCTCGATGCCGGGCAAGGTGCTGCAGTCGCTGTCGAAAGTCGGCGTGCGCAACCCGCTATTCCTGCTCGACGAAATCGACAAGATGGGCGCGGACTTCCGCGGCGATCCGTCGTCGGCCCTGCTCGAGGTGCTGGATCCGGAACAGAACCACACGTTCTCGGACCACTACATCGAAGTCGACTTCGACCTGTCGGACGTGATGTTCGTGGCGACCTCGAACTCGTACAACATTCCGCCGGCGCTGCTCGACCGCATGGAAGTGATCCGCCTGTCGGGTTACACCGAGGACGAGAAGACCAGCATCGCCCAGCGTTACCTGCTGCCGAAGCAGATCAAGGCCAACGGCCTGCGCGAAGAAGAGATCAAGGTTGAAGAGTCGGCAGTGCGCGACATCATCCGCTACTACACCCGCGAAGCCGGCGTCCGTTCGCTCGAGCGCGAAATCTCGAAGATCTGCCGCAAGGTGGTCAAGATGCTGCTGCTCAAGGCGTCGGAGAAGAAGGTCATTATCAACGGCAAGAACCTGGACAAGTTCCTGGGCGTGCGCCGCTATGACTTCGGTGTGGCTGAGAAAGAAAACCAGATCGGCCAGGTGGTCGGCCTTGCATGGACCGAAGTGGGCGGCGATCTGCTGACCATTGAAGCCGTGACGATGCCGGGCAAGGGCGTTGTGGTGCGCACCGGTACGCTGGGCGACGTGATGAAGGAATCGATCGAAGCGGCCCGCACGGTGGTGCGTTCGCGTTCGAACCGTCTCGGCATCAAGAGCGACGTGTTCGAGAAGAGCGACATCCACATCCACGTGCCGGAAGGCGCGACGCCGAAGGATGGTCCTTCCGCGGGTATCGCCATGACGACCGCGCTGGTCTCGGTCTTCACCGGCATTCCGGTCCGCGCCGACGTGGCCATGACCGGCGAGATCACGCTGCGTGGCGAAGTACTGCCGATCGGTGGCTTGAAGGAAAAGCTTCTGGCGGCGCATCGCGGCGGCATCAAGACCGTGATCATTCCTGAGCAGAACGTGAAGGATCTGGCGGACATTCCTGACAACGTCAAGAACAAGCTTGAAATCGTTCCGGTGCGCTGGATCGACAAGGTTCTTGAAGTTGCGCTGGAACGCCAGCCGCAGGCGATCGTGGAAGTGGCGCCCGTCGCCGTGACCGCGGCGCCGGCAGCCGATGGCCAGGCCGACGTCGTCAAGCACTAAGCCGGCTTCCTCCGGCTGGTAAAGCAAGCGCCCTCGTGGCGCTTGTTTCATTTTGGCTTGACACGGCGGAGGGCCAGCTTGTCTAATACGCGCTGCGCAATTTTTGGCGCACTTTTCAAGTAATGAGGCACATGTGAACAAAACAGAACTGATTGAAGAAATCGCCAAGTCCGCGGACATCACCAAGGCCTCGGCCACACGTGCACTCGATGCAATGATTGAAGCAGTCACCGCCAGCCTGCAGAAGAACGACACGGTCACGCTGGTCGGCTTCGGCACCTTCTCGGTAGGCGAGCGCGCAGAGCGCGTCGGCCGCAATCCGCGCACCAAGGAAGCCATCAAAATCGCCGCGCAGCGCGTTCCTAAATTTAAAGCTGGCAAAGCTTTGAAAGATGCAGTAAACTAATGGCCTTCGGCGTTGTGACAAACGCCGGATGTATTTGGTAGTGCGCGGGCGGTTAGCTCAGTTGGTAGAGCGGAGCCCTTACAAGGCTTAGGTCGGGAGTTCGAGCCTCTCACCGCCCACCATCAAGTACAAGTTGTATCGTGTTTTCCTGGAGCGGTAGTTCAGTTGGTTAGAATACCGGCCTGTCACGCCGGGGGTCGCGGGTTCGAGTCCCGTCCGCTCCGCCAGGATTAGAGTAGTAAGTGTGTTTCCCCTGCGGGAAACGCGGTTTGGATCTCGAAGGGATTCCCTTGCAAGGGAATCCGCGGCCGGCGGAACGTCGGCGAGTCCCGTCCGCTCCGCCAGGATTAAACGCACCGTATTAGGAGCGGTAGTTCAGTTGGTTAGAATACCGGCCTGTCACGCCGGGGGTCGCGGGTTCGAGTCCCGTCCGCTCCGCCAAGAACAAAGAAGAAGGCGAACGAGAGTTCGCCTTTTTTTCTATGTGCTCGTTGCATTTAACTTAATTTCGAAGTGGCTGATCCATGTTTGAATTTATCCGCACCCACAAGCGCTTGATGCAGGTCTTCCTGATGCTGCTGATCGTCCCATCGTTCGTACTGGTCGGCGTCAGCAGTTATCAAAGCGGCGATGCCGCGACGGCAGTTGCCATGGTCGATGGCCGCAAGATCACACAGCAGGAATGGGAAGAGGCGCAGCGCCAGCAGATCGACCGATATCGCCAGCAAATGGGCGACCAGTTCGACCAGAAGCTGTTCGACACGCCTGAAGCACGCCAGGCTGTCCTCGATAACCTGGTTGCCGAACGCGCACTCGAAGCGGAAATCAAACGCAGCCACCTGACCGTCAACGACGCCACGCTGGCCCAGACCATCGCCGGCATCGACGCTTTCAAAAAGCCGGACGGCAGCTTCGACATGGAGCAGTACAAGGCCGTGCTGGCCGCGCAGGGCATGTCGCCGGCGATGTTCGACGCGCGCATGCGCCGCGACATGGCGCTGCAGCAGCTCAACAACGCAGTGGCCGGCAGCGCCTTCGTGCCGCGCACCGTCGCCAAGCGCCTGTCCGACGTCAACGACCAGGAACGCGAAGTGCAGGAAATGATCTTCCCGGTGTCCGACTTCGTCGCCCAGGTCAAGGTCACCGACGAGATGGTCAAGGCCTACTACGACAAGAACGCCGCGCTGTTTGCCGTTCCTGAGCGCGCCAAGGTCGAATACGTCGTGCTGGACGCGGCTGCGGTTGAAAGCCAGGTCACGGTCAGCGACGCTGAAGTGTCCGACTTCTATAGCAAGAACCAGAAGCGCTTCGGCTCGCCCGAGCGCCGTACCGCCAGCCACATCCTGATCAATGCGCCAAAGAGCGCCAGCGCTGCCGACAAGGCTGCCGCCAAGCAGAAGGCCGAAGCCATCCTGGCCGAAGTGCGCGCCAATCCGGCCAACTTCGCAGCGATCGCCAAGGCCAAGTCGCAGGATCCGGGTTCGGCCGAAATGGGCGGCGACCTGGGCGTGGTAGAGAAGGGCGCGTTCGTGCCATCGGTAGAAGACGCGATCGCCAAGCTCAAGAAAGGCGAGATCAGCGGCGTGGTGGAATCCGAGTACGGCTTCCACATCATTACCGTCACCAACGTCGTACCGGCCGCCATCAAGTCGCTGGACGAAGTTAAAGGCGAGATCACGGCTGAACTGAAGGCCGGCAAGATGTCGAAGAAGTTCTCGGAACTGGCGGAAGTGTTCACCGACACCGTCTACGAGCAATCGGACAGCCTGAAGCCGGTCGCCGACAAGCTGAAGCTGACCGTGCAAACCGTCGACAACCTGGCACGCACACCGGTGGCGGAGCTGGCTGACGCGCCATACAACAACGCCAAGTTCCTGCAGGCGGTGTTCGCAGACGACTCGCTGAAGAACAAGCGCAATACGGAAGCCATCGAGGCGGCGCCAAGTACGCTGATCGCCGGCCGCGTGGTCGAGTTCAAGCCTGCGTCGAAGCGCCCGCTGGAAGAAGTCGCCGCGGCGATCCGCCAGCGCGTAACGGTTGAAGAAGCAGTCAGCCTGGCGCGCAAAGCGGGTGAAGCGAAGCTGGCTGCCGCCAAGACGACGGGCGACACGGCAGGATTCGCAGCGCCAGTCGTTGTTTCGCGCACCAAGCAGCCGACCATCAACCCGACCGCCGCACTGGCAGTGTTGAAGGCCGATGTCAGCAAGCTGCCGGCATATGTAGGCGTTGAAGTCCCAGGCGCAGGTTACGGCGTGTACCGCATCGGCAAGGTCTCGATGCCGGCGGCGCCTGACGCGACACGCCGCGCAGCCGAAGCCGAGCAGCTCGCGGGCGTGGTTGGCCAGCAGGAGATGTTCGGCTTTATCGAAGCGCTGAAGCAGAAGGCCAAGGCGAAGATCACGGTGGAGCAGCCGGCCAAGGCCGCGGCAGCCAACTAAGCTGGCACGCACATGAAAAGACCCGGTCAGCGCAAGCTGCCGGGTCTTTTTTTTCGTCTGGTGGTTTGAACGCTCGGCGTCATCCGCCGCAGCGCCTGCCTTAGCCGCGCAAGCGCCTGGCCGCGATCAGAAACTGTTCAACCGAAATATCCGGCAACTCCACCACCTCAGCCTCTTTGAACTGCACGAAGTTGCGGTCAATCGAGCGCAGGTAAGCCGGGTCGTAGTGCTCCACCAGCAGTTCGTCGACCAGTTCCGGCATCCGCCCGGTATTGGCCAGCTGGTGCCAGCTGTCGATCTTTTCGCGCCCGTGCAGCTTGACCAGGCAATCGAGCTGCGCGTTGAGCGTGTCAGGGCTCTGCGTAAAATGCTCGTAGTCTTCCATCAGCAGGCGCACACGGTCAGGCCGCGACAAGGTCAGCGACACGCACGGCGACTGGCGCATCTTCTCCATCACCGCGTCGGGCACCCGCAGCTGCCCGACCTTCTTGCTTTCGGATTCAACGAAGACCGGCAGCGCCGGATCGAACTCGCGCAGCTTTTGCCAGATCATCGACTCGAACATCTTTTGCGATGGCTGCGGCTGGCTTGGCAAATTGCCCAGCACTGAACCGCGGTGCGCCGCCAGCTGCTCCAGGTCGAGCACCTGCGCGCCAATCCGCGACATCAGTTCCAGCAGGCGGCTCTTGCCGCTTCCCGTGGTCCCGCAGATCACCTTGAAAGTGTGCGGCGGCGTCTCCGCCAGCTTCTCGCTGACGTGCGCGCGGTACGCCTTGTAGCCGCCATCGAGCTGGATGACCGGCCAGCCGATACGCGCCAGCACGTGGGCCATCGAGCCGCTGCGATTGCCGCCGCGCCAGCAGTACACCAGCGGCTTCCATTCACGCGGCTTGCCGGCGAAGTGTTGTTCGAGGTGGCGCCCGATATTGCGCGCGACCAGCGCTGCGCCAACCTTCTTCGCTTCGAACGCATTGACTTGCTTGTACATCGTGCCGACCCGTATGCGCTCTTCGTCGTTCAGCACCGGGCAGTTGATCGCGCCGGGAATATGGTCGAGCGCATATTCGCTCTCGCTGCGGGCGTCGATGATGGTGTCGAATTCGCCCAGCTGGGGCAGGATGTCGCGAAAGTTAAGTAAGGCGGGATACTTCATTGGGCCTTTACGAGTGGCTTGAATTTTGGCCAGATGTTAGCCAGGATGATCGGATGCGCATCGGCATTCGGGTGCAGGCGGTCGGCCTGGAACAGCTTCGGCTGCTCGGCCACGCCTTCAAGCATGAACGGCACCAGCGGCGCCTTGTATTTGACCGACAGCTTGGCGTACATATTGAAGAATTGCTCGGTATAGGTACGGCCGTAATTCGGCGGCATGCGCATGCCGACCAGCAGCACCTCGGCGTCGTTCTTCTTCGACAGATCGACCATCGCGCGCAGGTTGTCTTCCGCCGAGGCGACCGGCAGCCCGCGCAGGCCGTCATTGGCGCCCAGTTCGATCACGACGACCGACGGCTTGTGCTGCCGGAGCAGCGCAGGTAGCCGGGCGCGCCCGCCGCTGGTGGTTTCGCCGCTGATGCTGGCGTTGATGATTTTTGCGTCAATACGCTCGGCCTTCAGCTTCTTCTCGAGCAGGGCCACCCAGCCGCTACCGCGGTTCAGGCCATATTCGGCAGATAAGCTGTCGCCAAGCACAAGCACGGTTTTTGGTGCAGAATAGGCGCTCGCCGAAGCGGCAAGCATCAACAGGCCGCTGACCAACAGTTTATTGAGACTAACAAGCATGCGTGACATTCCAGAAGCTTCCCATAGTGTCGTGAACAACGTTGCCGGATCGACGGCGGCGATTGAAGTCATTAATTTATCAAAGCGGGTGGCTGACGCCAGCGGCGAGCTCACCATCTTGCACAGCGTTGATTTTACAGTGCAACCGGCCGAGACGCTCGCGATTGTCGGCGCGTCCGGTTCCGGCAAGTCAACTTTGCTCGGCCTGCTGGCTGGCCTGGACACCCCGTCGACCGGCAAAGTCATTCTCGATGGCAGCGATATCTTCGCCCTCGACGAGGATGGCCGCGCATCGCTGCGCAAGGCCAAGCTGGGTTTCGTGTTCCAATCTTTCCAGTTGCTGGCGCATTTGAATGCGCTGGAAAACGTCATGCTGCCGATGGAACTGCGCGGCGAGGCCGACGCGAAGGAAAAAGCGACCGCGATGCTGGGCAGGGTCGGGCTGTCGAGCCGCCTGAAGCATTATCCGAAATACCTGTCGGGTGGCGAACAGCAGCGCGTGGCGCTGGCGCGTGCATTCGTGACCGAGCCGCCGCTGCTGTTTGCCGATGAGCCGACCGGTAGCCTCGACGCTGCCACCGGCGAGGCGGTGATCCAGCTGATGTTCGAGTTGAACCGCGAGCGCGGCTCGACCCTGGTGCTGGTCACGCACGACCCGTCGATCGCGGCGCGCTGTGGACGCACCATTACGATTGCGGCTGGCCGGCTGGTTTAGGCCGTTCCGCCACCATCCGGTTTAACACCCGCCGGATTGCCGCCGGCAGCTCGCTGGCGGTCAGGCCGATCGGCCCGCAGCCTTCCGCCACCAGGCGGTCGGCGGCTTCTCCATGCATCCATACCGCCGCCAGCGCCGCATCGCGCGCCGGCCAGCCTTGCGCCAGCAGGCTGCCGCACAATCCGGCCAGCACGTCCCCGGTTCCTGCACTGGCCAGCCCCGGATTCCCGGTCGGGTTGATGAGCGCTTCGCCGTCGGCCATCGCTATCACTGTGCCCGATCCCTTCAGCACCACGCAGGCATCGAAGCGCGCCGCGATCTCGCGCGCCGCTTCCAGCCGGTCGCCCTGCACGACGCCCGCCGTGACGCCGAGAAGGCGCGCAGCTTCCAGTGGATGCGGCGTCAGTATTGTATGAGCGGTGCGGGCCGCCAGGCGCGCCTGCAGGTCGGGACTGGCGGCGATCAGGTTAATTGCGTCGGCGTCGAGCACCAGCGGGTTGTCGCCGTCCAGCGCCTTGCCGAGCAAGCGGATCGCCGTGGCCGAATCGCCCATGCCGGGCCCGGCGACGATGGTGCTGCCGGCGAAGTTGAAGCTGGCCGCATCGCGGAACATCAGTTCGGGCTGGCCGCTGTCGAAGGCAGGCCCGTGATCGACCGACGCCACGAAGACCCGGCCGGCGCCTGACAGCAGCGCGGCCCTCGCCGCCAGTATCGGAGCGCCGGCCATGCCATGCGCGCCGCCCACCACCGCAACGTCGCCGAAGGTGCCTTTGTGCGAATCGTGCAGGCGTGGTGCGAACGCCAGGCCGAACATCGCCGGCTCGTTCATGTGGACGCTCGCACCGGGCAGCAGCGCCTCATCGATACCGATCCGGTCGACGATCACGTGACCGGCGTGATCGCGGCCGGCGAGCGTGTGCAGGCCCGGCTTGTCGCCGATGAAGGTGATGGTGTGCGTGGCGCGAACCGCCACGCCGTCCGGCCCGATCACGGCGCCGCTGTCGGCATCGAGCCCGCTGGGTACGTCGAGCGCCAGCACCGGGCACGCCAGCGCGTTGACCGTGTCGATCATGGCGCGCGCCGCACCTTCGACGGGCCGTGCCAGTCCAATGCCAAACAGCCCGTCGACAACCAGCGCCCACTGGCGGCCTGCCGGTATGTGGTTCAAGGCGCCAGCGGCGTCGGCACGGCCCAGCTGCACCAGCGTGACACCCACCCCCGACTGCGCCAGGCTGGCCGCTACCTCAAGCGCATCGCCGCCATTGTTGCCCGGACCCGCGAGCACCAGCGCCTGGTGCGCGACCGGTTCGGCGCCGATGATGCCGAGGGCGATGCGGGCGGCGGCGCGTCCTGCCCGCTGCATCAAGGTGCCCGGCGGTAGCTGCGCCGCAGCCGCGCGTTCGGCCTGGCGAATTTCCGCGACGCTGTAAAGTGCTCCCATGCTGCCTCCGATGCTTGCTGAAACGTCAAAGCTGTATTTTCCATAAAATTACAGGCGGGCGCACTACAATATACGTCCAAACGCATTTGCAGGGGACACGCATGGATTGGCAATTCTGGATCGACCGGGGCGGAACATTCACGGATATCGTCGCGCGCCAGCCCGACGGACGCATCGTGACGCACAAGCTGCTGTCGGAGAATCCCGAACAGTATCGCGATGCGGCAGTGGCCGGTATCCGCCACCTGCTCGGCGTGGCCGAAGGAGAAGCGGTACCCGTCGCCGTGATCGAAGCGGTCAAGATGGGCACCACCGTCGCCACCAACGCGCTGCTGGAACGCAAAGGCGAGCGCACCGCGTTGGCCATCACGCGCGGCTTCCGCGACGCGCTGCGCATCGCCTATCAGAACCGTCCGCGCCTGTTCGACCGCCACATCGTCCTGCCCGAACTGCTGTACAGCCACGTGATCGAGATTGACGAGCGCATGGGCGCCCACGGCGACGTGGTGCGCCCGATCGATGAAGCAGCCACGCGCAAGGCTCTGCAGGCCGCCTACGACAGCGGCCTGCGTTCGCTCGCCATCGTGTTCATGCACGGCTACCGTTTCACCGGGCACGAGGCAGTCACGGCCCGCATCGCGCGCGACATCGGCTTTACCCAGGTTTCGGTCTCGCACGAAGTGAGCCCGATGATGAAGCTGGTCGCGCGCGGCGACACCACCGTTGTCGATGCCTACCTGTCGCCGATCCTGCGCCGCTATGTCGATCAGGTTGCGGCCCAGATGCCCGATGTGAACCTGCAATTCATGCAGTCGAACGGCGGCCTGACCGACGCGCGCGCCTTCCAGGGCAAGGACAGCATCCTGTCCGGCCCGGCCGGCGGTATCGTCGGCATGGTGCGTGCCAGCCAGCTGGCCGGCTTCGACCGCGTGATAGGCTTCGACATGGGCGGCACGTCGACCGACGTGTCGCACTACTCGGGCGAGTTCGAGCGCGTGTTCGAGACCCAGGTGGCCGGTGTGCGCATGCGCGCGCCGATGATGAGCATCCACACGGTGGCGGCCGGCGGCGGCTCGATCCTGCATTTCGACGGCAGCCGCTATCGCGTCGGCCCTGACAGCGCCGGCGCCAATCCCGGGCCTGCCAGCTATCGCCGCGGCGGCCCGCTCGCGGTCACCGACTGCAATGTCATGCTTGGCAAAATCCAGCCAGCGCATTTCCCGAAAGTTTTCGGTCCCGCTGCCGACCAGCCGCTCGATGCCGATGCCGTTCGCAGCGCGTTCTCCGCGATGGCGCGCACGATCGGCGACGCGACCGGCACCATGCCTGCACCCGAGCAGGTGGCTGAAGGCTTTATCCAGATTGCGGTCGGTAACATGGCCAACGCGATCAAGCAGATCTCGGTGCAGCGCGGCCACGACGTGACCGACTATGCGCTGACCAGCTTTGGCGGCGCTGGCGGCCAGCATGCCTGCCTAGTTGCGGACGCGTTAGGTATGAAAACGGTGTTCATCCATACACTGGCCGGCGTGATGTCCGCGTATGGCATGGGGCTCGCCGACCAGACATCGATGCGCGAAGCCGCCGTCGAACAGCGGCTTGACGACCTCGCGCCGCAGGAGCTTGGCGCCAGATTGGCGCAGCTCGGACAGGGCGTCACCGACGAACTCGTGAAGCAGGGCGTGGCGCGCCAGCGCATCGCGCTGGTACGGCGCGTCCATCTGCGTTACGAAGGCACCGATTCGGCCATCATCGTGCTGGCCGACCAGCCGGCCGCCATGAAAGCCCAGTTTGAAACCGCGTACAAGAAGCGCTTCTCGTTCCTGATGCCGTCGAAAGCGCTGGTGGTGGAAGCCGTCTCGGTGGAAGCGATCGGCAAATCCGACGCGCCGGAAGAGAGCTTCGCCCAGGGTATTGCCGAACGCGGCGCCGCGCTGGCGCCGCACGAGCAGGTGCGCATGTTCGGCGGCGGGGCATGGCACGAAACCGGGCTGTTCAAGCGCGCAGGAATGCGGCCAGGCGATGTGATCGACGGCCCGGCGATCATCGCCGAGGATAATTCGACGACGGTCGTGGAACCGGGCTGGCAGGCCCGGGTTACCGGCTTCAACCACCTGGTGCTGACCCGAATCGAGGCGCTGCCGGAGCGCCGAGCCATCGGCACCACGGCAGACCCGGTGATGCTGGAGATCTTTAACAACCTGTTCATGTCGATCGCCGAACAGATGGGACTGCGCCTGCAGAACACCGCCTACTCGGTCAATATAAAGGAACGCCTCGATTTCAGCTGCGCGCTGTTCGACGCGCGCGGCAACCTGATCGCCAACGCGCCGCACATGCCGGTGCACCTTGGCTCGATGGGCGAGAGCATCAAGACCGTGATGCGCGAGAACGCGGGGGCGATGCGTCCGGGCGACGTCTTCATGCTCAACGACCCGTACAACGGCGGCACCCACCTGCCGGACGTGACGGTCATCTCGCCAGTGTTCGACCAAGCCGGCCAGGCGATCCTGTTCTACGTCGGCTCGCGCGGCCACCACGCGGACATCGGCGGCACCACGCCGGGATCGATGCCGCCCGACTCGGTCACCATCGACCAGGAAGGCGTCTTGATCAACAACTTCAAACTGGTCGACGGCGCCGACGGCTTGCTGCGCGACGCCGAAACGCGCGCCTTGCTGGCCGGTGCGCGCTACCCGGCGCGCAACCCGGACCAGAACATGGCGGACTTGCGCGCGCAGGTCGCGGCGAACCAGAAGGGCGTCGATGAACTGCACAAGATGGTCGCCCACTTCGGCCTCGAGGTCGTGCAGGCGTACATGGGCCACGTTCAGGACAACGCGGAAGAGGCGGTGCGCCGCGTGATCACGGCGCTCAAGGACGGCGACTACACCTGCCAGCTCGATAATGGCGCGCAGATCCAGGTGGCGATCAAGGTCGATCACAAGGCGCGCAGCGCGACCATCGATTTCAGCGGCACCTCCGGCCAGCTTGAAAACAACTTCAATGCGCCGTCGGCTGTCTGCATGGCCGCCGTGCTGTACGTGTTCCGCACGCTGGTGGACGATGAGATTCCGCTCAACGCCGGCTGCCTCAAGCCGCTGAACGTGATCATCCCGCCCGGTTCGATGCTGAACCCGCGCTATCCGGCCTCGGTCGTGTCGGGCAACGTCGAGACCTCGACCTGCATCACCAATGCCTTGTACGGCGCGCTCGGCGTACTGGCCGCCTCGCAGGGAACGATGAACAACTTCACCTTCGGCAATGCGAAGTACCAGTATTACGAGACCATTTCGGGCGGTTCGGGCGCCGGCGACGGCTTTGACGGCACCGACGTGGTCCAGACCAATATGACCAACTCGCGCCTGACCGACCCGGAGATCCTCGAATTCCGTTTCCCGGTGCGGCTCGAAAGCTACGAGATCCGGCATGGGTCGGGCGGAGCAGGGCGCTGGCATGGCGGCAATGGCGGCGTACGCAAGGTGCGCTTCCTGGAACCGATGACGGCGGCGATCCTGTCGAATAACCGCCTGCACGCGCCGTTTGGCATGGCCGGCGGAGGCGAGGGCGCAAAGGGTATCAATGCGGTCGTGCGGGCCGACGGCAAGGTCGAGCAGCTGGCCCACATCGGAAAAACCAGCATGGAGGCGGGCGACATGTTCATCATCGAGACCCCAGGAGGCGGAGGCTACGGGAAAGCCGAGTGATTGTGCTGGCTTATGCAATGCGCATGGGGATAGAATAGCTGGCAATGACTATCAGAGCGTTCACGCCCCCTCCAGGATTTGTCGACCTGCTGCTCGACGCGGTATGCGTTGTCGATTCGGACGGCCGATTCCTGTTCGCCAGCGCTGCTTGCGAGCGGATCTTTGGCTATCGGCCGGACGAAATGGTCGGCACCCTGATGATCGACATGGTCGCGCCGGAGGACCGCGGGCGCACCCTCGAAGCGGCGCGCCAGATCATGGGCGGCGATGCCAAGCCAGGTTTTGAAAACTGCTATCTGCGCAAAGACGGCAGCAGGGTGCACATCCTGTGGTCGGCGCGATGGTCGGCGCCAGACCAGGTGCGCATCGCAGTAGCGCATGACATCACCGAGCGCAAACGGGCCGAAGCCGTCCAGAAGGCGCTGTACGCGATTTCAGAGGCAGTTCATACAGCCGGCGACCTGTCGGCGCTGTTCCCGCACATTCACCGCATCATCAATACGCTGCTGCCGGCGACTGGCCTGACGATTGCGCTGTTCGACCCGGCCTGCCAGCAGCTTGACTTCCCTTATCACGCCCACGGAGCCGACGATGAATCGGCCAGGGCAGCTGCGGCCCATCATGCACTGTGCGAGTACGTCAGCAAAACCGGCGAGCCGCTCCTGCTGAGGCGCACGGGCACGGAACGCTTGCCCGACTGGCTCAGCGATGCGGCTGCGCAAGTGGCCCCGTGCTGGCTTGGCCTGCCGCTGGTCTCGGGCAAAGGCGTCATTGGCGCACTGGCTGTGATGGAGATGGCCGATTCGCCGTGCTACAGCGAGCGCGATCAGGAGCTGATGCAGTTCGTGTCGGCCCAGATCGCAACCGCGATCGAGCGCAAGCAGCTCGACTCGGAATTGCGCCACATGGCCCAGCACGATGCATTGACCGGGCTGCCAAACCGGACTGTGCTGCACGATCGCCTCAATACGTCGCTCGCGCACGCGCGCCGCAACAATCGCGGCATTTCGCTGTTGTACATCGACCTCGACAGGTTCAAGTCGATCAACGACCTTCATGGCCATGAGACCGGCGACAAGCTGCTGAAGGAGGTGGCACGCCGGATCAACGGCTGCCTGCGCGATGCCGACACCGTGGCCAGGGTCGGGGGCGACGAGTTCGTGGTGCTGCTCGACGGCGACTGCGAACAGGGCGACGCGGAACGGGTCGCCGAGAAAATACGCGCTGAGTGCGCCGGCATCCGGATCCGCGACCTTGATCTGGTCATCACGCCCAGTATCGGAATCGCGGTCTATCCCGACAACGGCGAGAACGCGCAACAGCTACTCAGGTACGCAGACGATGCGATGTATCGGATGAAGAAGAAAGGGCGAGACGGTCGTTAGGCCGGCATTTGTAATGCCAGCCAGTGCCTGGGCCGGGCGCACTGACCGGGTCAGGCCGCCGCGATACCGTACTTGCGCTGGAGCGCGATGTACTCGCGATTGATCAGGTCCAGCTGCGGATGCCCCGGATCGTCCCGGTGGATTGCTTCCATTTGCGCGTGGCAGATTTCCGCCAGCGGGTTGTCCCAGCCCAGTTCGTCCAGCTGGCGGAGGATGCCTTTGGCGACGGCGATCATCACCTGCTGGTTCCCCGGCGACATGTGCATCGCTTCGAGCAGCGACTGCACCGCGCCCTTGAAGTCACCCATGTTGGCTTTTTCGGCTGCGACCCCGAGCATTATCTGGGCCTGCGCCTTGAGCTGCGCGCCCATGCCGTCGGCCAGGTCGCGCCGGCCGGCCTTGACGAACACGCTCATGGCTTGCTGGGTCGACACGCCGCTCTTGGTATCGTTCATCACCGACAGCATGACTTCCGAGGCGCCCTGGTCAAGCTTGTGGGCGAGGCAGCTCTCGGCCAGGCCGATGCGCAGCTTGGTCGACAAGCCGCTGCTGGCGCGCACGGCGCCGACCGCGTTGGCCAGTTCGGTCGCCGCGGCGTCGCTGTTGCCTGCCGCGTCGTGCAGCATCGCGACCGATATCGCCTTGCACGCGTCGACATTGGGATTGCCGCGCAATGAGCGTTCAAGGTCGCGAATGACGCCGCTGGCCTGCGTGGCGTCGCCTCTCTGCACCAGGGTCTTGACCAGGTTGACATGGTCTTCGGGATCGCGGAATTCGGAGTACTTGGCCTTCGACACCACCTGTTTGAATGACTTCTCGGCCGCCGACATGTCGCCCGCGTCGAGCGCCACTTCGCCCAGGTGGCGCAGGCGGCGCACCATGTGCGGCGAAATCGCCACCGCGTCTTCCAGCACCTGCTGCGCGCGTGCTGAAGCGCCGTTCGACTCGTGGCACTTGGCAAGCATGTCGTAGGCGGCCATCAGCTTGGGATTGACGGCGACGAGCTGGGTCAGCACGGCTTCGGCATCGTCGATGCGGCCTTGCGCAAACAAGGAACGCGCCAGGCCGAGCGACGCCCAGCCGATCTGCTTCACGCCGAGCATCGCGGTGTACAGGTGTTCGGCTTGCGGATGCTCGCCCAGGCTGGCGTGCAGCTCGGCGCGCAGGCGCACGAAATCGGCGGCATAGCGCGGATTGGCGGTTTCGGCATCGGCGGCGGAGCGAATCGCGTCGCGCACGCTGCCCTGGTCGATCAGTTTGTACGTCGGCAGGAACACTCTGCGGCGCTCGACTGCGCGGGTAATCCGCTGCATCAGCACATCGACGGTAAATGGCTTGAGGATGTAATCGGTTGGCGTGAGCTCGGCCGCGCTGACGACCTTGCTGTAGACGCCTTCGGACGTGAGCATGATGAAGATGGCGCCCATGCCAATCAGCTTGTGATGGCGCAGGTCTTCGAGCAGCTGCTGGCCGTCCTGCCCTTGCTCGCCGCCGCTATCGAGGTCGTACTCGCACAGGATGATGTCGAACGCCCTGCGCGACAGCGCGCGGATGGCGGTGCCCGAACTGACGGCGAATTCGATCTTGCTGATGTTCGACATGTTCAGCATGTTCTGCAGGCTGCCGCGCATCCCGGGATTGGGGTCGATCACCAATACGGTCAGGTTGCCGTTGTCTTCCATGGTCTCACTTTCGCCCTATGAACAAGGGTCTCGTTGAATCTTAATCGTTTATGGTAATTCTTGAAACTGAAAGATACGCGATTGTTATGTTCCCGGCAACAGGGATTGCATATTGGCAGGCAAAGTGTTGCTTATCGCTTCCAGAGGTCAAGATGCCAAGGGATGGTGCGACGCGGTATAATAGCGGCCTAAAGGAATTCTGCATCACGTACCAGTGTCTCATCTACCTTTAACCCGCAGCCACGCTGCATCAACCATCGTCCAAACATGTTGATTCTGCCGGGTTCCAATGCCCTGTCTGTCTTCCGCACACAACGCCTCCTGAGCCAACTTCAAGCCGTCGCGCCCGCGATCACGGCCATTGCCGGCAGGTTCTACCACTTCATCGACACCAGTGCGCCGCTAACGGCGCAAGATACTGAGCGTCTCAGCGCCATGCTTACGTATGGCGAACCGGCAGCAGCAGGGCAGGACGGCGCGAGCGAAGAGTTCTTCGTGATCCCGCGGCTCGGCACCATTTCGCCGTGGGCGTCCAAAGCAACCGACATCGCGCACAACTGCGGCATGACGCATGTGCACCGCATCGAGCGCGGCATCGCCTACACGGTCTCGCTGAAGCAGGGTGTTTTGGGAATCGGCGCGGTCAAGAAGCTGGCCGCGGACGAAGCAAGCGCCGTCGCCGGCCTGCTGCACGACCGCATGACCGAGAGCGTGCTGCGGCACGCGGATGAAGCGGCCAACCTGTTCAGCGAACTGGAAGCGCGTCCGCTCGAGTCGATCGACGTGCTCGGCGCCGGCAAGGCCGCGCTGGAAACGGCGAACACCGAGCTTGGCCTGGCTATGTCGGACGATGAAATCGACTACCTGCACGAGGCGTTCACCAAGGCCGGGCGCAACCCGACCGACGTCGAGCTGATGATGTTTGCGCAGGCGAACAGCGAGCATTGCCGCCACAAGATCTTCAACGCCGACTGGATCATCGATGGCGAGCAGCAGCCAAAGTCGCTGTTCCAGATGATCAAGAACACCCACCAGCTGAACCCGCGCGGCACCGTCGTTGCCTACAGCGACAACTCGTCGATCATCGAAGGCGGCACCGTCACGCGCTTCTACCCGCGCGGCGAGAACCACGAGTATGCGGCGTCGACCGAGCTGACCCACATCCTGATGAAGGTCGAGACGCACAATCACCCGACCGCGATTTCGCCATTTCCGGGCGCCTCCACCGGCGCCGGCGGCGAGATCCGCGACGAAGGCGCGACCGGCCGCGGCGCCAAGCCGAAGGCAGGCCTGACCGGCTTCACCGTATCGAACCTGGTTATCCCCGGCGCCGAGCGCAAATGGGAAAACGCCGCCAGCGTCACCGCGCCATTCGGCCAGCGCGCCGAAGCGGGCGTGTACGGCAAGCCTGACCGCATCGCCTCGCCGCTGCAGATCATGATCGACGGCCCGATCGGCGGCGCAGCCTTCAGCAATGAATTCGGCCGCCCGGTCCTGGGCGGTTACTTCCGTACCTACGAGCAGAATGTCGGCGACACCGTGTATGGCTATCACAAGCCGATCATGATCGCCGGCGGCATCGGCAGCATCTCGGCCGCGCACACCCACAAGAACGATATCCCGGTCGGCAGCCTGCTGGTGCAGCTGGGCGGCCCTGGCATGCGCATCGGTATGGGCGGCAGTGCCGCCTCGTCGATGGCCACTGGTACCAACACCGCCGACCTGGACTTCGACTCGGTCCAGCGCGGCAATCCGGAGATGGAACGGCGCGCGCAGGAAGTGATCAACGCGTGCTGGCAGATGGGCGCGGACAATCCGATCATCTCGATCCACGACGTGGGTGCGGGCGGCCTGTCGAACGCTTTCCCTGAAATTACCAATGACGCCGGGCGTGGCGCGATCTTCGACCTGCGCAAGGTGCCGCTCGAAGAAAGCGGCATGGCGCCGAAGGAAATCTGGAGCAACGAGTCGCAGGAACGCTATGTGCTGGCGATCTCGCCGGACAACCTGGCGCTGTTTGCCGCCATGTGCGAGCGCGAGCGCTGCCCGTTTGCCGCCGTCGGCGTCGCCACCGAAGAACGCCAGCTCAAGCTGATCGATCCGGAACTGGGCAACTCGCCGGTCGACATGCCGATGGATGTCTTGCTGGGCAAGCCGCCAAAGATGCTGCGCGACGTGAAGCATGTATCGAACGACTACCCGCCGGTTGACGTCACCGGACTTGACCTGGCCGATGTGGCCGAGCGCGTGCTGCTGCTGCCTTCGGTGGCCGACAAGTCCTTCCTGATCACCATCGGCGACCGTACCGTCGGCGGGACCACCGTGCGCGACCAGATGGTTGGGCCGTGGCAGGTGCCGGTGTCGGACTGCGCGGTCACCGCGATGAGCTTCGAGGGCTACCTGGGCGAAGCGATGGCGATGGGCGAGCGTACGCCGCTGGCAGTCATCAACGCCGCCGCATCGGGCCGCATGGCGGTCGGCGAGGCGGTCACCAACATCGCCGCCGCACCGATCAAGGATATCTCGGACATCAAGCTGTCGGCCAACTGGATGGCTGCATGCGGCCAGCCTGGCCAGGACGCGGCGCTGTTCGACACCGTCAAGGCAGTGGGCATGGACCTGTGCCCGGCGCTCGGCATCAGCATCCCGGTCGGCAAAGACTCGCTGTCGATGCGCACCACCTGGCGCGACGAAGATGCGCAGAAGTCGGTGATGTCGCCGGTCTCGCTGATCGTCTCGTCGTTCGCGCCGGTGTACGACGTACGCAAGGCGCTCACGCCGCAGATCCGCATGGACGCAGGCGATACCGCCATGATCCTGGTCGACCTCGGGCGCGGCAAGAACCGCCTCGGCGCTTCGGCGCTGGCCCAGGTGACCCAGCAACTCGGTAACGACGTGCCTGACGTCGACAGCGCGGAAGACCTGAAGGGCTTCTTCAAGGCGATCCAGCAGCTCAATGCAGAAGGCAAGCTGCTGGCTTACCATGACCGTTCCGACGGCGGCCTGTTTGCGACCCTGTGCGAGATGGCGTTTGCCGGCCGCAGCGGCCTGTCGATCAACCTCGACATCCTCGCGCACGAAGGCGAGCACTCGTCCGACTGGGGCGACGCCAAGAACTGGGCAGGGCAGGTGGCTGAACGCCGTAACGAACTGACCTTGCGCGCGCTGTTCAACGAGGAGCTGGGCGCAGTGATCCAGGTGCGTGCCGACGAGCGCAGCGAGGTAATGAATGTGCTGCGCGAGCATAACCTTGGCGCCTGCAGCCATATCATCGGCAAGCCGAACGACCGCGGCGTGATCGAGTTCACCCGCGACGCCAAGATCATCTACAGCCAGGCACGCAGCGCGCTGCACCGCCTGTGGAGCGACACCAGTTGGCGCATCGCGCGCCTGCGCGACAACCCGGCCTGCGCGGACGCCGAATACGACCGTCTGCTGGACGAAACCGATCCTGGCATCTCGCCACGCCTGACCTTCGACCCGAGCGAAAACATCGCGGCGCCGTTCCTGGCGACCGGCGTGCGCCCGCGCGTGGCGATCCTGCGAGAGCAGGGCGTCAATTCGCACATTGAAACCGCGTGGGTAATGCACCAGGCAGGTTTCGCCGCGGTCGACGTCCACATGAGCGACCTCATTGCAGGGCGCGTCAAGCTGGACGATTTCCAGGGCGTGATCGCGGTGGGCGGCTTCTCGTACGGCGACGTGCTGGGCGCCGGCGAAGGCTGGGCCAAGACGATCCTGTTCAACGACAAGCTGGCCGACCAGTTCGCGCGCTTCTTCGCACGCGGCGACAGCTTCGGCCTGGGCGTCTGCAACGGCTGCCAGATGATGAGCAACCTGAAGTCGATCATCCCTGGTGCGCAGGCATGGCCCAAGTTCACGCGTAACAAGTCCGAGCAGTTCGAAGCGCGCTTTGCGATGGTCGAGGTGCTGGAGTCGCCGTCGATGTTCTTCAGCGGGATGGCGGGCACGATGACGCCGATCGCGGTGGCGCATGGCGAAGGCTTCGCGGACTTCTCGCAGACCGGCGATATTGGGCAGGTCGTGAAGTCGATGCGCTTTGTCGACAACCGCGGCGATGCGACTGAAACGTATCCGTTCAATCCGAATGGATCGCCGGCAGGTTTGACGGCGGTAACGACGGCCGACGGCCGCTTCACGGTGATGATGCCGCACGCCGAGCGCGTGTTCCGCTCGGTGCAGCAGTCGTGGCATCCGGAAGCGTGGGGCGAGGATTCGCCGTGGATGCGCATGTTCCGCAACGCGCGGAAGTGGGTCGGTTAAACCATTAAACGTAGGGCGGATAAGCGCTTGCGCGCATCCGCCGAATTGGCGTCGCGTTGGCGCCAATTCGGTGGGCACGCGCAAGCGCTTTTTCTTTGCTAGCTCAGACTAAAGCTGACACATGGCGTCCGATGACGCCAGCATCCGTTCGAACCGGATGGCCGAGTCGTCGCCTATCGTGCCGCCAAAACCATCGTGGCAGCAGCAACTAAGGAGCACGCCATAACCGTCACCTCAGGTCCGGGCGGGGGACAGGTACTGTCTTGCGCGAATCCGCTGCACTGTGCAACGCGATATTTGGATTGGCACAGTCGAAAACCTTCGCATACTTGGCAAGCGGAGGCAGATTGACAGCACGGCGGCGCTCATCCACCTTATCGATATCTTCTATCTTGAAGGGTTGCCATTCCTGCCTGCTGACGCAGTTGCCCTGCGTGCCGAAGCGCTGTGGATAGTGGGTGCGGTCATACAGATAGGCATAATCCGTTCCCGAGGCCTGCTGGCGCGCTACCAGCGGCGCCATCATGGCAAGTACCTTTCGCTGGAACGCCTCGTCGGAGTCGGCATGCTGCGCCAGCAGCCATGCGGCACGAGCGCCATCAACCCCGACCATCTTATATGTCGGCCAGCCAAATTGATCGACGATTTGTTTCAAGCGCGCCTGGTTAGCGTGATCGACCTCTTGCCATTTGCTGAAGTCTCCTCGTTTTGAGGCGCGACGAACCTCCTGGTCGCGCGCTGCCATTGTAAGCAGTTCTCCTCGCAATTCCGGATGCGTTCTGTCGGCTGCATATGACGACACGCCGATCATGCAAAGAAAGCCCGCTGCAAGCAATGGATGACGGATGGGGTTTTGCATTGTCGTGCCCGTGCTCTTGTTGAGTTCGCTCTAAGCATAGCGCAAAGGGATGCTGGAGAACGCAATCCACTCTGGACATTCCTGTCCATAACCACAGATAGAAATGACTTTCCCCATTTCGAGACAGTTTCGTGATGTGCGCGTTTGTACCCATTGTTCCGACGGGAGCTGACCTACACTAAAAGTACCGCAAGCCTATGGCGGCTTTGCGGTATGCGACGCCCGCCACGAGGCTTATCCGGCGTGACGCCTGTCCAAAGGTTTCTGCTTTGTGAAGGAACGATCATGCGACCACTATCTTTCCTGATTTCCACATCCCTGCTCGTGCTTGCCGCTGGCGCAAGCGCACAGACCCAACCCTATCCACGGCCCGATACGGCACCGCTTACAAGTGTGACGGTGACGGCTCCAGAAAGGCCAGTCCGGCTCAGGCCTGACGAAGTAAGGCAGATAGCCGGAACCTACGACATGGCCAACGGCTGGCGACTGGAAGTGCGCGGCAGACCAGAATTCATCGACGCGACGATCGACACCGAAAAGCCGATGCGGCTCAAAGCAGTGTCGAAAAACAAGTTCGTCTCCGGCGACGGCAACGTGATCATGGAATTCAACCAACGCACGGGCGACGACATGAAGCTGAGTTATGTGCCCGACCCCAGCAAGCCATCGATGGTGTCGATACCGGCGCAGAAAGCCAGGCGCTGAGCGGTGCGTATCGGGCGCCGAGGCTTGAACGCCAACCGCCGGTTGGCGTTTTTTCGGGTTCTGCCAGTCATCGGCTGCGCATTCAAGCTGCAACCGGCAACCGGCAGCCACTGTCAGGTCACGCCAGAGCCAGTCCGGCACCACCCTGAGCGATCCACTCCATCTTCTGCACGGTGATCTGAGGGTGGCTTTCCAACGCCTCCCAGACCGGTAAAAACTCGAACCCCAGCTTTTTATAGAACGCGGTTGCGCGCTTGTTTTCGACTGCCACATCCAGCGCCACGCGCGAATAGCCGCGGTCGATCGCATTCTGCTTGATCGATTCAACCAGATTCGCGGCCACGCCGGCGCCACGATATTCCGGCCTGACCCACATCGCAATCAGCCCAAACTCGCCGGCAGCATTGACCACCGCGCCTGCCAGGCCGACCGCGGCGCGATCGGCAAACGCCAGCACAAATCGCCCCGGCCCACGCCCAGCAGCCCGCTCACGCCACTGCGCCTCGGTGTTGGCCGCCGCGGCCGCGTAGGTCGTCCCAAACGCGGTCGGTGCGTCCAGCAGCGACGCCATCCGAATCTCGCGCAGTATTTCCCAGTCTTGTTCCGTCGTCGCTCGGATCATCGCTCACTTTCAACAGGCGTAAAAAAAGCGCTTCCGTGGAAGCGCCTCTTGTCATGCAAAACCCAGCTTACTGGATTTTTGCTTTTTTCATCAGCTCTTCACGGAATGCCTGCAGCTTGCGCTGTTGCAGCGACTCGGTGACCTGCTGCTTGACTTCCTCAAACGGAGGAATTTTAGCGGCGCGGGTGTCTTCCAGCTTGATCACGTGGTAGCCGTATTGCGTCTTGACCGGGGTGTCGGTGATGGCGCCTTTTTGCAGGGCGACCATAACCTTCGAGAACTCAGGCACGTAGTTGGCCGGGCTTGCCCAGTCAAGGTCGCCGCCATTGGCTGCCGAGCCGTCCTTCGACTGCGCCTTGGCCAGTTCTTCAAACTTGGCACCGCCCTTGAGCTTGGTGATGATCGCCTTGGCTTCGTCCTCGGTAGGCACCAGGATATGGCGCGCACGATATTCCTTGTCGCCCAGCTGTGCCTTGTACTTGTCGTATTCCGACTTGGCTTCAGCGTCGCTGACCGGGTTCTTGCGCACGTAGTCAGCCAGCATCGCGTTGATGACGATGCTCTGGCGTGCATTTTCCAGCGCTTGCTTGACTTCGGCACGGGTGCCGAAGCCTTGCTTGTCGGCTTCCTGGATCATGACTTCGCGCGCGATCAGGTCTTTCTTGATGGCTTCGCGCAGTTGCGGCGAATCGGTCTGCTTGCCCTGGGCAGCGACCTGCTTGACGATCTGCTCGACCTTGGCAGCTGGAATTGGTTTACCGTTCACGGTAGCGACGTTCTGCGCGAAGGCAGGAGCCGCAGCCGCCGCGAGGAGTACTAACAACAGGCGGGCTGGTTTCAACATCATCATTCAGATCCTATCAATTTCAATACGTTAATCAATTCGAACTGCTGCCGGCGCAGAGCGCCGGCGCAAGCGGATTATTGTACTTTAGCTTTCTTGACCATCGCGTCCTGATAAGCCATCAGCTTCTTCTGAGCCATGGCTTCAGCAATCTGCGGTTTGACTTCTTCGAACGTTGGCAGCTTGGCAGCGCGGGTGTCATCGAGCTTGATCACGTGGAAGCCGTTTGGCGTCTGCACTGGTGCGGAAGCAACTTCACCCTTTTTCAGGCCGACGAAAGCGTCGCTGAAAGGCTTCGGGAACGAGCTTGGGGTTGCCCAGTCAAGGTCGCCACCGTTGTTGGCAGTGCCAGCGTCTTTCGAGGTCTTGGCCAGGTCTTCAAACTTGGCGCCGCCCTTGAGCTTGGCGATCGCCGCTTTTGCGTCGGCTTCGGTTTCCAGCAGGATGTGGCGGACATGGTATTCCTTGTCGCCGGCCTGTGCCTTGAAGCGGTCGTACTCCGCCTTCATGTCGGCATCCGAGATTGGATTCTTGGTGATGTATTCCTTGGCCAGCGCGTTGACGACCAGGCTCTGGCGTACGTTTTCCAGCTGTGCCTTGACGGTCGCGTCTTTGTCGAAACCGCGCTTGATGGCTTCCTGCATCATTACTTCGCGTGCGATCAGGTCTTTCTTGACCATTTCGCGCAGCTGCGGGGTGTCCGGCTGCTGGCCTTGCGCAACGACCTGCTTGACCACCGCGTCAGCGCGGGACGATGGAATGGCCTTGCCATTAACGACAGCGATGTTTTGCGCAAACGCTGGGACGGCAACGACGGCGATAAGGGCGGACAGCAGGGCAGGCTTGAAAGTCATTATTAATTCCTGTTGGGGAAAGTTACGGACAAAGATTGGATTAATTATTTTACTTAGCGATTCAATTGTCGAACAGATTTCTTAAGACTTACTGAAGAGTTACGCTTGCTCACACTTCTGATGGTGCCAGGGCAGTGATCGCAAGTGCATGGATTTCAGTGTGCATCATTGGGTGCACGGCATCATACACCAGACGATGGCGCATGACGAGTTTGAGACCATCGAACTTGTCCGAGACGATCCGAAGCCGGTAATGGCCGCCGCCGGAAGCGGCGCCGGCATGGCCTGCGTGCAAAGCGGATTCGTCGGCAAGCTCAAGGACGCTTGGCGCCAGCGACTGCTCCAGCGAGGTACGGATACGGTCCATGCGGGTTGCTGGTGTGCTCATGCTTTTTCTTCTTCTTCAATGTATTTAGACAAGAGCATCGTCTGTCCGATAACAAAGGCAAAAAAGATGCCTGTAATACCGAACAGCTTGAAGCTGACCCAGGCGCTCGTGTCGGTCTTGAAGACAACAAACGCGACGAAGACATTCAGGACGCCGATCAGGAAGAAGAATACCATCCACGAAAGGCTGAGTTTCGCCCATACGGGATCTGGCAGCTTGATATTCTGCTCCATGACCTGTCGAATCAGGTTTTTCCTAAAGCCGAACTGCGCCAGCGCCAGCGCAAACGCGAATACCCAGTACAAGATCGTCGGCTTCCACTTGATGAACGTGTCATCGTGGAAGTAAATGGTCGCGCCGCCGAAGACGGTAATGACAGCCAGCGAGATCCACAGCATGCCATCGACCTTCCGGCCGCGCAGCTTGACATAAGCGATCTGCGCGAAGGTCGCCAGAATCACGACCACCGTTGCCAGGATGATCGGACCTTGCTCCGGAGAAATTGAACCGCCGGAAATCAGTGCGGACAAATACTCCGTCACGATGCCGTGGGCAACGTCGGGATCGCGTTCGCCCAGCTTGAACACGCCGAAGAACAGCAGGATCGGAAAGAAGTCGAACAGGAATTTCATGAGCAGTTCTTATTTAGGTTCGAATTTCAATGATGCCGAATTAATACAATAACGCAAGCCGGTTGGTGGCGGACCATCGGGGAACACATGCCCCAGGTGGGCGTCGCACACGGCGCAGATAATTTCGGTGCGCAGCATACCATGGGTACGGTCGACTTTTTCAATCACATTGGCCGGATCGAGCGCCTTGAAATAACTCGGCCAGCCGCAGCCGGAATCGAACTTGGTGTCCGATTCGAACAGCGGCGTGTTGCAGCAAACGCAAGTGTAAATGCCGTGCTCGTGGTGATCCCAGTACTTGCCGGTAAATGCGCGCTCGGTGGCGGCGTGGCGGGTGACCTGGTATTCGATCGGCTCGAGCATGTCGCGCCATTCTGCATCGGTTTTGGTGACTTTGGTATCCATGATGGTTCCTTAAGATGAGCAGCTGACTTCAAGATGGCTCGCCCAATCGGGCGGCAATGCGGCGTAGTGTTCGTTGCCGGGCTGTTCGTCGAACGGCTTTTCCAGTACCGCCAGCAGGCGCGACACTTCGGAAAAGTCCTTCTGCTGCGCCTTTTCGATGGCAACCTGCGCCAGGTAGTTGCGCAGGACGTATTTTGGATTGGTGCGGTCCATCGATGCCTTGCGTTCCCCGTCGTGGCTGTTTTCCAGCCGCAGCCGGGTGCGGTAGGTGAGGGCCCAGGCATCGAAGGCGCCGCGGTCGATAAACAGGTCGCGGATGACCGTGTCGGCAGCGGCATCGTCAACCCGCAAGTTGCCCAACTGGCGGAAGAACTGCGTGAAATCGACGTGGCTGTCCTGCATGAGCTTGAACATTGCATCGAATAGGCCGCTGTCGTCCTCTTGCACCGTGGCCAGGCCGAGCTTGGCGTGCAGCAGGGCGTCCATGCGCTGGCCAAATTCGGGACGGTAGATTTCCAGCGCTTCCTCGGTATCGTCAACGGAGCCGATCAGCGGCAACAGCGCCTGCCCCAGCGCAAAGCAGTTCCAGTGGCCGATCTGCGGCTGGTTCGCATACGAGTAGCGCCCTTGCTGGTCGGTATGGTTGCAGATGTGCCCGGAGTCGAACGCTTCCATGAAGCCGAACGGGCCGTAGTCGAGGGTCAGGCCCAGGATAGACATATTGTCGGTGTTCATCACGCCATGCATGAAGCCGACTGCCTGCCAATGCGCCATCAGATGCGCGGTGCGCCGGGTGACTTCGGTCAGCAGCGCCTTGTACGGGTTGGGATCGCCGGCAAGCTCTGGGTAGAACGTCTGGATGACGTAATCGGCCAGCGTGCGCAGCTGTTCCGGCTTGTCGCGATAGAACCAGTGCTCGAAGGATCCGAAGCGCACGAAACTTGGCGCCATCCGGGTGACTACCGCGGCGCTTTCGACGGTCTCGCGGATCACACCCTGTTCCGAGCCGGTAATGATCAGCCCGCGCGTGGTCGGCACGCCGAGGGCGGCCATTGCCTCGGAGCACAGGAATTCGCGGATCGATGAACGCAGCACCGCGCGGCCATCGCCCATGCGCGAGTACGGCGTCATGCCGGCGCCCTTGAGTTGCAGTTCCATCGGCCCCGACGGCCCCTTCAGCTCGCCCAGCAGGATGGCGCGGCCATCGCCAAGCTGGCCGGCCCAGACGCCGAACTGGTGGCCCGAATACACGGCCGACAAGGGCTTGGCGCGCGGCGGCACCTTGTTGCCGGTAAATAAGGCAACGAAATCGTCGTTCGCCAGGTCGTCCGCATTCAGGCCAACCAGTTGTGCCGCCTTGGCGCTGGCGGCGACGAAGTAGGGCGCCGGCAGCGGGGTGGGCATCAAGCGCGTGTAGAACGCGGGCGGCAATTCGGCGAACGAATTAAAGAAGGGCAGGTCGTCGGAAGTGATGGCAGTTCCAATGGTATCGTTAGCCGAGGCAATGGCAGAATTTTACCGTACCCGGCCGATTTTCTTCGCGCGTCCCCCGATACTGAATCGCGCCGCCAGCGGCCGCGCCATGCATCGGGGGTTGGTGCTGCGGCGCAGCATCGAATTTCATTGACTGTTTTAGCACGATCGGTCGAAACTGGTTTTCCATGCTTTTTACTTAACATCCAGGAGAGTCGATGACGTCGTACCCGATGAGCCCCGTCGCGGGCCAGATGATGAGCCAGCCCCTGCTTGTTTCCAGCATTATCGAATACGCCGCCCGCCACTATGGCAGTGCCGAAATTGTCTCGCGCAGGGTCGAAGGCGACATGCACCGCTACACCTACCGCGAGCTGCACCAGCGTTCGCGCCGCCTGGCCAATGTGCTCAAGGGGCTCGGGGTGCAGATGGGCGACCGGATCGCGACGCTGGCGTGGAATGGCTACCGCCACATGGAACTGTATTACGCGGTATCGGGCTCGGGCGCGGTGCTGCACACAATGAATCCGCGCCTGCATCCGGAGCAGCTTGCCTACATCGCCAACCATGCCGAAGACCAATACCTGTTCTTCGACCTCACCTTCCTGCCGCTGATTGAAGCGGTCGCGGCCCACTGCAAGACGGTCAAGGGCTTCGTGCTGATGGCCGACCGCGACCGCATGCCGAAGGAAACCAGGATCGCCAACCTGCTGTGCTACGAAGATTTGATGGCGAGCAGCTCGGACGACTTTGCCTGGCCGCAGTTCGACGAGAATTCGGCCGCCTCGCTGTGCTACACGTCCGGCACCACCGGCAATCCGAAGGGCGCGCTGTACTCGCACCGCTCGACGGTGCTGCACGCCTACGGCTCGGCCATGCCGAACGCCCTGAACGTGTCGTCCGCCGACACAGTGCTGCCGGTCGTGCCGATGTTTCACGTCAACGCCTGGGGCCTGCCGTACTCGGTGCTGCTGTCGGGCGCGAAGATGGTGTATCCGGGCGCGGCGCTGGATGGCAAATCGCTGTACGAACTGTTTGAGGCCGAAGGCGTGACATTCTCGGCCGGCGTGCCGACGGTCTGGCTGGGCCTGATCAACCATGCGCTGCAAAACGACCTGACGTTCTCGACCTTCCGCCGCACCGTGATCGGCGGCTCGGCCTGCCCCCCGTCCATGATGGACACGCTGATCGACAAATTCGGCGTCCAGGTCATCCACGCTTGGGGAATGACGGAGATGTCGCCTCTGGGCACCACCGGCACCCTGCAGGGCAAGCACAAGCTGCTGCCGCAGGATGAACAGCGCAAGATCCTGCAGAAGCAGGGCCACGCGGTGTTCGGCGTCGACATGAAGATCGTCGATGACGATGGCAAGGAACTGGAATGGGATGGCAGCACCTATGGCCACCTTCTGGTGAAAGGCCCGTGGATCATTTCGAGCTACTTCAAGAACGAGGGCGGCGATGTGCTGCAGGATGGCTGGTTCCCGACCGGCGACGTGGCCACCATCGACGCCGACGGCTACATGCAGATCACCGACCGCAGCAAGGACGTCATCAAGTCCGGCGGCGAATGGATCGGCACCATCGACCTGGAAAATATCGCCATGGCGCATCCGGCCGTGCTGCAGGCGGCCTGCATCGGCGTGGCGCACCCGAAATGGGATGAACGGCCGTTGCTGCTGGTGGTGAAGCGGCCGGGCCAGGAGGTCTCGCGCGAAGACTTGCTGCAGTTCTTCGAGGGGAAAGTCGCGAAATTCTGGATGCCTGACGACGTCGCGTTCATCGACGCCTTGCCGATGGGAGCGACGGGCAAGATTCAGAAGAACAAGTTGCGTGAGCAGTTCCGCGAACATCAGCTTCCGACCGCCTGAGTACGCCGTACGGATAATATTAGCTATGTCACCATTGCATGTGAAAAAGGGATCGGCCACCGTCCCGCCTGCGCCGGAAGGACGGAGTCAATTCCACACTTCACGGTGACATCGCCAAATAATACGACCGTACTTTTTTGATGTATAGTTGAGAGCTTACTGGTTCAACTAATAAAGGAAGAGACATGAGCGCCGAATACCAGGTCAATGGCAGCGTAGCCGTCATCACATTGAATAATCCACCAGTCAACGGTCTCGGACTGGCGACCCGTACGGCGGCAGTGGACGGGATCCGCAAGGCCCTGGCTGACGACAGCGTCAAGGCGATCGTGATCACCGGCGCCGGCAAGGCGTTCTCGGGCGGCGCCGACATCAAGGAATTCAATTCGCCGAAGGCGCTCACCGAACCGACCTTGCATACCCTGATCAATGTGGCAGAGGGCTCGACCAAGCCGGTCGTTGCCGCGATCCACAGCGTCTGCATGGGCGGCGGACTCGAACTGGCGCTCGGCTGCAACTACCGCGTGGCCATGCCGGGTGCGCAGATAGCGCTGCCTGAAGTCAAGCTTGGCCTGCTGCCGGGCGCAGGCGGCACCCAGCGCCTGCCGCGCGTGCTCGGCCTCGAGATGGCGCTGAACATGATTGTCTCCGGCACGCCGGTGATGTCGGACAAGCTGGCCGGGACCGCGATGTTCAGCGAGGTATTCGCAGCCGACGCCAACCTGGTCGACGCGGCAGTCGCTTTCGCCAACAAGGTTGCCGACGTCCGGCCGCTGCCGCGCGTGCGCGACCGCAGTGTCGATTATCCGAACCACGAAGCCTTCCTCCAGTTCTCGCGCAATACCGTCAAGGCGATGGCAGGCCCGTTCCCGGCGCCGCTCGAATGCGTCGAAACGGTCGCCGCGTCGGTCACCAAAAAGTTTGAGGATGGCCTGAAGTTCGAACGCGAGCGCTTCCTCCACCTGATCCAGACGCCGGAGTCGAAGGCGCTGCGCCACGCATTCTTTGCTGAACGTGTCGCCAGCAAGATCCCGGACGTTCCGGCCGATACGCCGGTGCGCGCCATCAAGAAAGCGGCGATCATCGGCGCGGGCACGATGGGCGGCGGCATTGCGATGAATTTCGCCAACGCCGGCATTCCGGTCGTGCTGGTCGAAACGAAGCAGGAGGCGCTCGACAAAGGCCTGGCGACGATCCGCAAGAACTACGAAAACACCATGAAGAAGGGCAAGCTGACGCCGGAGAAATTCGAGCAGCGCGTCGGGCTGATCAGCGGCACCCTGTCGTACGACGACATCGCCGATGCCGATATCGTCATCGAAGCCGTGTTCGAGGACATGGGCGTCAAGGAAACGGTATTCCGAAAGCTCGATGCGGTGATGAAGCCGGGCGCGATCCTGGCGTCGAACACCTCGACGCTGGACCTGAACAAGATCGCCGGCTTCACCAGCCGCCCGCAGGATGTGATCGGTACGCACTTCTTCAGTCCTGCCAATGTGATGAAACTGCTCGAAGTGGTGCGCGGCGAGAAGACCGGCAAGGATGTGCTGGCGACCACGATGGCGTTGTCGAAGAAGCTGCGCAAGACCGGGGTGGTGTCGGGCGTCTGCGACGGTTTCATCGGCAACCGCATGATCGAGCAGTACAGCCGCCAGGCAGGATTCCTGCTCGACGAAGGCTGCCTGCCGGAACAGGTCGACAAGGCGATCGAAAAGTTCGGCTTTGCGATGGGACCGTTCCGCATGGGCGACCTGGCGGGCAATGACATTGGCTGGGCGATCCGCAAGCGCCGCTATGTCGAGTCGCCGCAGATTTCGTACTCGAAGAACGCCGACCTGCTGTGCGAGATGGGCCGCTTCGGACAAAAGACTGGCGGCGGCTGGTACGACTACAAGGCCGGCGACCGCAAGGCATACCCATCGCAGGCGGTCAACGAGATGATCGTCAAGCACTCGGCCGACCTGGGCGTCGAGCGCCGCAAGATCAGCGACCAGGAAATTGTCGAGCGCCTGGTGTATTCGCTGGTGAATGAAGGCGCGCAGATCCTGGACGAAGGCATTGCATTGCGCGCCTCGGATATCGACATGATCTACCTGACCGGCTACGGCTTCCCGCTGTTCCGCGGCGGCCCGATGTTCTACGCCGACCAGGTCGGGCTGTCGAATGTGCTGATGGCGATGGAAAAGTACGCCGCCGGCCTGCATGGCGAGGCGTGGACGCCGGCACCGCTGATGACCAGGCTGGCGGCCGAGGGGAAGGGCTTCAACAGCCAGGCTTGACGCCAGCCCGGCGCGCGCGCCGGGTGTCGGCTATCGCCGTCAAGGCATCAGGAAGCGCGCAAGCCAGGCATGGCCCATGCGATAATGTCCTAAAATGATCGAAACTGGTCCCCCAGCGAGCGGCATGGTAGGCAAGGCACCATCAAAATAGAGGCTTATCATTAATCATCAAGAGAGAGCCTCCGATGAAAACGTGTCTGATTGTGATCGATGTCCAGGAATCGTTCCGCCACCGCCCTTATTTCACCGAAAGCGGGACGGTGGCCTACCTGCAGTTCCAGAATGCCTTGATCGCTGGCTGCGAAGAACGCGGCATCCCCATCGTCCGGGTCCTGCACGCGGACGATCCAGACCAGGCGGATAACCCGTTTTCGCTCGCATCCGGCCATGTCGTGCCGATGCGTGGCTTGCGCGAATTCACTCCTGCTGCCAGCTTTCTCAAGCGTCGCCACAGCGCGCTGGTCGGCACAGGGCTTGACGTTTGGCTCACTGAACAGGGGATCGGCCGCCTGATCATCTCAGGCATCCGCACCGAGCAGTGCTGCGAGACAACAACCCGCCATGCCTCTGACCTGGGCTGGGACATCGATTACGTCACCGACGCCACCCTAACGTTCGACATGTTGCAGCCAGACGGCAGCCCCTTGAGCGCGGCAGACATCAAATCGCGCACGGCCACGGTGCTGAGTGGGCGTTTCGCCACCCTGTGCACGGTTGAACAAGCACTGGCTCGGGCCGCATGATCGATGTGCTGTTCCTGCTTTTGCCGGGCAGCCTGATCCTTGACTGGGCAGGTCCGGCCGAGGCCCTGCGCATCGCCAATGAACTGATGCGCAGGCAGGGCAGGGCGGCGCCGTTCGCGCTGCGCTTTTGTGCGCAGCGTCCCGAATCGACCAGTTCGGTTGGCGTGCAGTTGGCCGGCCTGGAAGCGCTTCCCGCATCGCTTGCGCCGCACAGCTGGGTAGTGCTGGTGGGACAGGCCGGGGCGCACGTCAGCGTCGACTCGCCCGATACCCGTGCGCTGCTCGACTGGCTGCGCCCCCTGCCGCTGGCAGCTGGCCGGCTGGAGCTTGTCACCGTTTGCGCCGGCGCCGTACTCGCCGCCCATGCGGGCTTGCTGGCGGGACGCCGTGCCACCACCCATCATCACCACCTCGATGAGCTGCACAGCGTGGCGCCGGCCTGTGACGTGGTGCGCAACCGGGTGTTCGTCGAAGATGGCCCGGTGTACAGCAGCGCAGGTGTCACCACCGGGATCGACCTGATCCTGCACCGCATCGACGCCATCTGCGGCCCGGCCCTCGCGGCCCAGGTGGCGCAGACCATGGTGGTGGCGCTGCGGCGCGGCCCGCACGACCCCGAGCTGTCGCCCTTTCTGGCCTATCGAAACCATGTCCATCCGGCACTGCACCGGGTGCAGGACGCGGTGAGCCAGTCGCCTCAGTCGGATTGGTCGGTGCCTGGCATGGCGGCGGTGGCCCATACGTCGCCACGCCACCTGACGCGATTGTTCCTCGAGTACGCGCAGATCGCGCCGCTGCAGTATCTGCGCCGGATCCGGCTGGCTGTGGCCCAGACGGCGCTGGCGTCGGGCCGCAGCGTGACTGACGCGGCAGCGGCGGCCGGCTTCAGCTCGGACACCCAGCTGCGTCGCGCATGGCAGCATTTCGCGGTGCCCGGCACGCCCGCTCGCCATGCGGAGGCGGTGGCGGTTCAGGGTGGCCGCAGTACTGCTTCATGAGACTTCGGCCCGGTACCTGTGGTCGCCATCGACCGCTAGACGCGCTGGGTATGCATGTTCATTGACGGCGAGGTGAGGTTTTCACAACCTTCGCCGATTTGGCTGCCTTCGCAGGCGCTGCCTTCTTCCGCCTGGCCGGCACCTCCGTCTCGACCGGCCCCAATGAAAGCAGCGTATCAACATACGACACGAAGTGATTCAGGTAATCCGGCGAAATTGCCTGCATCATTGCCAGCGAACGTAGTACCAGCATATGCGAATTGATCGGCCCCGCATTTGCCGGCGCCTGTTTCATGGCCAATGACAGCTGCCTGTCAACGCTTATCCTGGCCCAGGTTGCGCGTGATTCGCGCACTGTCTTCAGGTCGAGGGCGGGCGAATCGGCCGCGGTTGCGCGCGACAGCGCCTGCGCTCCAGGCGATTGTCCCGGTTCCAGCTGCGATACCAGCCCAGTCAACGCCGCGCAGTGCTCACGCGCTTCCAGCGTGGCCAGGCAGTAACGCAACCCCTTGAAATCGCTCGCGGCAAACAGCTGCTGCAGCTCGGCGGCGGCTTGCGGATGCCTCCGGCAAGCAGCATCGAGAAGCTCTGCCGCGGCAGAGCGCGCCGTCTCCAAGCGCTCGGAAAATGCAGCAACCGCCCGTTCAAGTTTCGCCTCCAGCAGGCGCCGCACACTTCCCTCATGCGCCTCCGCGTGGCGTGCCAGCGTGTCGAGATAGTGCCATCCTGCAGGGTCAAAGTGTGCTGCACCCTGATCCTTCAATCCGGCAAGCAGGTCGACAACAACGTCACCCATCGGAAGACGCTTTGGCTGATGCAGACTTTGGTACTGGCGCCATTTCCACGCGCCGGTTCTGCGCACGCGCGGCCTCATCCAGGTTCGGCTTGACTGGCTGCTCGGCACCGAAGGCAGCGGCGAACACCATTGATGATGGCATTCCCTGCTCAACCAGCGTGCGCGTCACCGTCAGTGCGCGCTGCGCCGACAGTTCCCAGTTGTCCTTGAACGGCCCGTTGCGGATCGCATTGTCGTCAGTAAAGCCGCTTACCATCAGCATCTCGCCGCGCGCAGCGAGATAGGTGCGCAGCGGCCCCACCAGGGTGTTGAGCAACTGACGGCCGTCCGGCTGCAACTGATCCGAATTCTGGGCAAACAGTACCTGGCCACTGATGCCGATGCGGCCATTGTTGAGGGTAATGCGCCCGCTCGCCAGCGGAATCGCCAACGCCTTCTCCAGCGTCAAGCGGCGCTGCTCTTCGGCGTGACGCTTCTTCACCTCTTCCTGCAGGCTCGATGCCAGCTCCATCTGCACGCCAACCACCGCCACCAGCAGCAGCACGAAAGCGCCCAGCAGGCCGGACATCAGGTCGCCAAAGACGGCCCAGACTGGCGTACTGGTTTCGGATGCGTCCAGTTCGTCCATCATCTGCCTTCATCGGCCAGCATGGCCGGCAGCTGACGCAACTCTTCAACGATTGATTTCTGCGAACTCATGGAGAGGTCGATAATCTCACGCGCCTGTGCGACGTAGTAGGCCAGTTGCCCGTCACTGCGCGTCATGGACTTGTCCAGCGCGACCTCAATGCGGTCTAGGTTGGATGCGAGTTTTTCATTTGCGGCATTGAAGGAGCGCACCGCGACGCCAAAGGCGTCCGCCAGGCTGGCCACATCCACGGCGCTGCTGGTCACACTGGCGGCAATCTCGGAAAGCTTGCCTGCTTCGGTGGCGATGTTGGCGGAGAACGCGCTGCTGGCCGCATCGAGCTTTACCGACGACGACGCCACCAGCGCATCGATCACGGTGCGCTGTTCGTGCGATGCATGGTTGATGCCGTCCAGAAGTGTGTTCAGCGTCTCCATGATGCGGCTGCGCTCTTCCAGCAGCGCATTGTCGCGCGCCACACTGTGGGATATTTCCTGGCGTAGCTGGCCAATCACGTCGGCAGCCGCGCGTGGCGCCTCCGCGGCGGTCTCGATCAGGCGCGTGATCGGTTCTTCCAGCGCAGTGCCGAGCGTGGTCAGATGCGTGGTGACTGCGCACTGCAGGTCAGCCAGGTGCGCCACTGCGGCATCGCCACGCGCGGCCTCCTGCTCGCGCAGCGCGCCCAGCTCGGCCTGAAGCACACGGGCCAGCTGGTCCATGCGCTCGCGGTGCTGGTCCAGCCACTGCGCTTCCGAGGCAATGCGGGAGCGAATTAACTCTTCGGCCGTGGCGACCAGGCGCGCGGTCTCGGCCCGCGACGTGCCCGCGTCGGCCTGAACCTGGTCGGCAAGGCCTCGCACCGCGTGCGTGACAGCGGTGCAGATTTCCTGCTGCTGCGACAGCACCTGGGCGCCGCTATCCTGCAATTGGCGCGTGAGCGTGGCGGCCATTGCTTCAAGCGACTGCGTCCAGGCCTGCTGGCGCTGCGCATCCTGCGCAGCCTGTCCGGCTTGCAGGCCCGTGTAGGCGTCCCCCATCGTGACAACCAGTGCGCTGGCGCGTTGGTCGAATGCGGTGCTGACAGCCTTTAGCGAACACCCGATGTCGGCGGAGAGGCTCTGGTTGGCCTGCTTCTGGCTCTCGAGTGCGGCGTTCCAGGTCTGGGCGATGCTGGTGGTGGCGACGCTGAAGCGATCGGCCAGCCCGTCGAGCTGCTGCTGCACGGTGCCGGCAGTGCGTTCATGCATGGCGATTGCTTCCTGAACCATGCCGTGCATTGCTGCTTCAAAAACCGGCCTGATGCTGTCGCCGGCCGCCTGCGCGCTACCGGCCAGGCTTTCACGCAGCGATGTGTCGACCGACCGCGCCAGCGCCGTGTAAGTCTCGCTTGCACTACTGTGAAATTGTTCCTGGTTGGCGAGCAGGCGCTGGTTCAACTGTCCGCTTATCGCTTCCATTTGCAGCATCATTGCTTGCAGCTTGTCGACTACTTGCGGCAGGGCTTCAGACTGCAACTGCAGCGCCGTGAAAGTTCGCTCGCGCTGGCGGGCGTGCGAGAAGCCGCTCAGTACCGAGGCGGCCTTGGCGTCAAGAAGCTGGCCTGCCTGCATCCGCTCGCGACGGCACAGCGCAGACATCAGGCCCAGCACCGCCGAGGCGGCGACACCGGCGACCGAGGTGCCGAAAGCCAGGCCGAGGCCTTTTACCGGAACGGCCAGCGCCGAGCGCATGGCTTCCAGGTCGGCAGTTTTTTCGAGGGTAAAGACTGCACCCTTGAGCGTGACGACCATGCCGAGGAAGGTGCCGAGCATACCCAGCATGACCAGCAAGCCGACCAGATAGGGCGTGAGCGAAGGGCCGGGCAGGCCGGTTCGCTCGCCCTCGATACGCAGGCGCACAGGATGCTGCAGCGAACCATCGAGACTCGCCAGAAAGCGGCTTAAGTCAGGCAGGTCGTCCGGTATCGCGTGCAAGGCCATCGTGAGGCTGGCGGTTGCCTGGCGGAAGCGGTGCAGTTCCACGGCGCCAGCAAGATACACGATGAAGATCAGCGCCGTCATCGCCATCGCCAGGGCGCCGGAATCGATGAAGCCCAGGCCGACCCAGATGATCGAGAGCGCGCCTGTGAAGAAGGCTAGGTTGAAAAGATGTTTATTCATGGGCTTTTTGTTGGTTGAATGCTTCAAGCAGTCCTGCGCTTGGCTGCAGGCGCAGCTCAGCTTCGGCCAGCAGCAGCGTTTGCAGGGTCTGGCAGAAGCGGGTCAGCCAGCCGTCAGGGTGTATCCAGGCGGCCTGGCTGTCGGGCTGGGCGCTCCTTGCAAGCTGATCCTGATGCGCGGCGGTCAGGGTATCGAAACGCTTTTGCAGCAGCAGCGGCACCCTGGCCAGCAGCCGGTTCTCCCGCTCGCGCAAAAACTTGTCCATCATGACGTCAAGCTCAGCCAGTTTCCTGAGTGAGGGCGAGGCCTTGGCCAGCGCGTTGCGCAGGTTAACGCGCAGCGGTTCGACGCTCAGCGCCATGTCGCGCTGGTGCGCTTCATAGAATCGCCGGTAAGGCGAATACGTTGCTTCCAGGTCGGGCGGCAGCGGTAGCTTGATTGCCGAAGAACCCCCCGCGCAGCTTTTCGTGATCGAATTGACCATCAATGTGCGGGTCCGCTCAAATTCAGCACCCAGGCGCACCCCGGTCGCTTGATGCAGCACCGGGCTCTGTGCTGGCATGTTGGCCATGCCGCTGTCGAGCACGGTTGACAAGGTGATCGCGTCGGTGAAGTGCAGCCACTGGCCCAGATCGTCCGCAAAGTCACCCGCAGGCTCGGCGCCTTCCAAAAGGTCGAGCTCAGCAAGGCAGCGGATGAGTTGGGAACTATGGAAATTTGTACGAGGAAGGACGCGCGTCATGCCGCAGGAGTGAGAATTGAAACGAAGGCAGTTGTCCGGGTGCAGACGCTAGCGCGGGGCTGTTACCTTATTTCCAGCAAGTAAAGCCCCCGGATTATATCGGCTGTGAGGGGGAAACTCAAATCGCCGACAAGGTCGCGGACTTTGGGGGCTGAACAGGAGCTTCATTGCGGTATGGATGAACGGATCGATGCAGTGATAGGGCAAAAAAAATGCCGCTATTGCTAGCGGCATTCCGGGTGAGACGCTGAAACGCTTAATCGTTAGCGTAAATGTCGTTGTCCTTGGTTTCCTTCACGAACAGCGCGCCGATGACCACGGTGATCAGTGCGATGACGATCGGATACCACAGGCCGTAGTAGATGTCGCCTTTGAACGCCACCAGCGCGAACGCGGTGGTTGGCAGCAGGCCGCCGAACCAGCCGTTACCGATATGGTATGGCAGCGACATCGAGGTGTAGCGGATACGGGTTGGGAACATTTCCACCAGCATCGCCGCGATCGGGCCGTACACCATCGTTACATACAGCACCAGCAGGAACAGCAGCGCGACAACCATCGGCTTGTTGATCTGGGCTGGGTCAGCCTTGGCTGGATAACCCGCGGCCTTGATCGCGCCGCCGATTTCGGTCTTCAGCGCAGCTTCTTTCGCCTTGCTGTCCGCATCGAAATTCAGGCCAGCCGCATCCATGGTGGCATTAAACGAAGTGTATTCCTTGTCGCCAACCTTGACCTTGGCTACCGTGCCAGCCGGCGCGTCGACCTTGGTATAGCTGACCGACGCGGCGGTCAGCATGCCAGTGGCAATGTCGCAGGATGACGGGAACTTGGAGGTGCCGGTCGGGTTGAACTGGAAGTGGCAGGTGGCCGGATCGGCAACCACCACAACTGGCGAGGTTTTCAGTGCGGTTTCCAGGGCCGGGTTGGCGTAGTGGGTCAGCGCGCCGAAGATCGGGAAGTAGGTCACTGCGGCAATCAGGCAACCGCCCAGGATGATCCACTTGCGGCCGATTTTATCCGACAGCATGCCGAACACGACGAAGAACGGGGTTGCCAGCAGCAGCGAAATGGCGATCAGGATGTTGGCCAGCGCGCCATCGACCTTCAGCGTTTTCTCGAGGAAGAACAGGGCGTAGAACTGGCCCGTGTACCAAACGACAGCCTGGCCCATGGTCAGGCCGACCAGCGCGAGGAAGACGATCTTGGCGTTCTTAGGCTTCAGGAATGCTTCGCTCAGTGGTGCTTTCGACGTCTTGCCTTCTGCCTTCATTTTGGTGAATGCCGGCGATTCGTTCATCGACAGGCGGATCCACACGGAGATGCCGAGCAGCAGGACCGATACCAGGAACGGAATGCGCCAGCCCCATGCGCCGAACTCTTCTTCGCCCAGCGCGGTGCGGACACCGAGAATGACGAGCAGCGACAGGAACAGGCCCATGGTCGCGGTGGTCTGGATGAAGGAGGTAAACAGGCCGCGTTTGCCTTCGGGAGCGTGTTCGGCCACGTAGGTTGCAGCACCGCCGTATTCGCCGCCCAATGCCAGGCCCTGCAGGATGCGCAAGGTCACCAGCAGGATAGGCGCGGCGATGCCGATCGTCGCGTAGCTAGGCAGCAGGCCGACCAGGAAGGTCGAGGCGCCCATGATCAGGATGGTGATCAGGAAGGTGTACTTGCGGCCAATCATGTCGCCGAGGCGGCCGAACACCAGTGCGCCGAATGGACGCACGATGAAGCCCGCGGCAAACGCCAGCAGCGCAAAGATGAAGGTGGTGGTTGGATCGCCGATAAAGAACTGCTTCGCGATAATGCTGGCGAGCGCGCCGTACAGGTAAAAGTCGTACCATTCGAAAACGGTACCGAGGGATGATGCAAAGATGACCTTGCGTTCTTCCTTGGTCATCGGCGACGACGCAGCTGGAACCTTGCGTCCGTCGGCGGTCATGCCTGGGGTTATTGCCATGTTTGTCTCCGTGTATATATTTAGTGTCATCGGATTAGCCGATACATCTTCAGCTGTGACGGAGTGTGGACCGTTAAACTTACGTCATTCTTGCTTCAAACTTACGCAAAGCTTACAAGCCTGTTTCACGCGGTGCGGGGCGAGAATAATTTGCGAACGACCGTACTATATTGTGCTATTCTCGTATCGATCAGCGCGCCGCGAAGGCGTTCCCAACTTCCTTCAGGAGACATCAATGTTAGATGCAGTCATCGTATCGACCGCCCGCACCGGCCTGGCCAAATCGTGGAAAGGGGCATTCAACATGACCCACGGCGCCACCCTCGGCGGCCATGCGCTGCAGGCTGCCATCGCGCGCGCCGGCATCGAGCCCGGCGAGGTCGAGGATGTGCTGATCGGCTGCGCCAACCCGGAGGGCGCGACCGGCGCCAACATCGCGCGCCAGATCGCCATCCGCGGCGGCTGCCCGGTCACCACCGGCGGCATGACAATCAACCGGTTCTGCTCGTCGGGCCTGCAGACGATCGCATCGGCCGCGCAGCGCATCATTGCGGGCGAGGGCGACATCTACGCGGCCGGCGGCGTCGAGTCGATCTCCTGCGTGCAGCAGGAAATGAATACCCACATGCTGGCTGACACCTGGCTCAAGCAGCACAAGCCTGAACTGTACTGGCCAATGCTGCAGACGGCCGAGACGGTCGCCAGGCGCTACAACATCGGGCGCGATCGCCAGGACGAGTATGGCGTCCAGAGCCAGCAGCGCGCCGCCAATGCCCAGGCGGCCGGCAAGTTCGACGCCGAGATCGTGCCGATGACCACCGTGATGGGTGTGGCCGACAAGGAATCGGGCATGCTGCTGACCCGCGAAGTGACCATCTTGGCCGATGAAGGCATCCGTGCCGACACCACGCTCGAAGCGGTGTCGAAGATCCGGACGGCCCTGCCTGGCGGCGTGATCAGCGCCGGCAATGCCAGCCAGTTTTCCGATGGCGCATCGGTTGCCGTGGTGATGAGCAGCCGCGCCGCCGAGGTCAAGGGCTTGACCCCGCTGGGCATCTTCCGCGGCTTCGCGGTGGCCGGGTGCGAGCCGGACGAAATGGGCATCGGCCCGGTGTTCGCGGTGCCGAAGCTGCTGCAAAAAGCCGGCCTGTCGGTTGCCGACATCGGCCTGTGGGAACTGAACGAGGCATTCGCGGTGCAGGTGCTGTACTGCGCCGACCGCCTGGGCATCCCGATGGACCGCCTGAACGTGAATGGCGGCGCGATCGCGGTCGGCCACCCGTACGGGGTCTCCGGCGCGCGCCTGGTCGGCCATGCGCTGATCGAAGGCAAGCGGCGCGGCGTCAAGTATGTCGTGGTCACGATGTGCATCGGCGGCGGGCAGGGCGCCGCTGGCCTGTTCGAAGTCGTCTGAGAAAGAGAGCAATCATGGTCAAGCACATCGTCATGTGGAAACTGAAGGACTTCGCCGAAGGCGCCGACAAGGCGGCCAACGCGTTGAAGATGAAGCAGAAGCTGGAATCCTGCGCGCAGCTGGTGCCGGGGACGCTGAAATTTGAAGTGAAGCTGCCCGAGCCGGGATTGGAAGCGACCTACGACATCGTGCTGTATTCGGAGTTCGACAGCAAGGAGTCGCTCGACGCCTACGCCGACCATCCGGTGCATGTCGCGGTCAAGCCGTTCATCGGCGCGGTGCGCTCGGAGCGCCAGTGCATGGACTACCACGCCTGATACAAGGACAAGCATCGATGCGAACGACACAAGAACTATTTTCACTGGCGGGCAAGACCGCGCTCGTCACCGGCGGCTCACGCGGGCTCGGCCTGCAAATGGCCGAAGCGCTGGGCGAGCAGGGCGCGAAGGTGGTGATTTCCTCGCGCAAGCAATCGGAGCTGGACGAAGCCTGCGCCCACCTGGCCTCGCGCGGCATTGACGCGTTCGCCATCGCGGCCGACCTGTCGCAGGATCAGCAGGTGCAGGCGCTGGTCGGCGGCGCCATCGCGCACCTCGGCCATATCGATATTTTGGTCAATAACGCCGGCGCAAGCTGGGGGGCGCCGGCCGAGGACCACCCGGTCGAAGCCTGGGACAAGGTGATGAACCTGAACATCCGCGGCATCTTCCTGGTCAGCCAGGCGGTCGGCAAGCTGTCGATGATCCCGCGCAAATACGGCCGCATCATCAATATTTCGTCGATTGCCGGCCTGGCCGGCAACCCGGCCGGCACCATGCAGACCCTGGCCTACAACACGTCCAAGGCCGCGGTCATCAACTTCACGCGCACCCTGGCCGGGGAATGGGGACGCTACAACATTACCGTCAACTCGATCGCACCGGGCTTCTTCCCTTCGAAGATGACCAAGGGCGTGCTCGACGCGATCGGTGTCGACAAGCTGTCGCGCGGCGCGCCGCTCGGCCGGATTGGCGACGACGAAGATCTCAAAGGCGCAACGGTGCTGTTCGCATCCGATGCTGGCAAACATATCACCGGCCAGACCCTCGCGGTCGATGGCGGTGTCTCAGCGGTATAAATCATGACTACACAATTCCAACGCATCGTCCTGGCGTCGCGGCCTCACCGTTCGGTACTGCCAGAAAATTTCCGCCTCGAGACCGCGGCGGTTCCTGAACTGAAAAGTGGCGAGGTCCTGGTACGCAATCATTACCTGTCGCTCGATCCGTACATGCGCGGGCGCATGAGCGAAGCGAAAAGCTATGCGGCCTCGCAGCCGCTCGACGAGACCATGATCGGCGGCACCGCCGGCGAAGTGGTGGCGTCCAACAATCCGAAATTCGCGGTCGGCGACATGGTCGTCGGCATGATGGGCTGGGCGGAGATGGGCGTCGACGATGGCCGCAACCTGCGCAAGGTCGACACCACCCACGTGCCGCTGTCGGCCTACCTCGGCGCCGTGGGCATGCCCGGCATGACCGCCTGGTACGGCCTGAACCAGATCATCGCCCCGAAAGCCGGCGAAACCGTGGTGGTGACGGCCGCCAGCGGCGCGGTCGGCAGCGTGGTCGGCCAGCTGGCCAAGCAGCATGGCTGCCGCGCGGTCGGCATTGCCGGCGGACCGGAGAAATGCGCTTACGTGGTCGACGAGCTCGGCTTTGATGCCTGCGTCGATTACAAGGCGGGCAACCTGAAGGCCGACTTGCTGGCTGCTGCGCCGAACGGCATCGACGGCATCTTTGAAAACGTCGGCGGCGAAGTGTTCGACCGCGCGCTGTCGCAGACCAATGCCTTTGCACGGATCGCGCTGTGCGGCCTGATCTCCGGCTACAACGGCGAGGAAACACCGCTGCGCAACGCGCGCTTCCTGCTGACCAACCGCATCAGCCTGCGCGGCTTCATCGTGACCGAGCACATGGAATTCTGGCCGCAAGGCCTCGGTGAACTGGGCATGCTGGTCGGTACCGGCAAGCTGAAGTACCGCGAATCGGTGGCGCCCAACCTGGCCGCGGCGCCGGAGGCGTTCATCGGGCTGCTGCAAGGGCGTAACTTCGGCAAGCAACTCGTCAAGCTGATCTGATGAAGCACTTCGCCGGCAGGGTGGCCGTCATCACCGGCGGCGCGGGTGGGCTGGGGCGTGAGTTCGCCACCGTCGCGGCCGGTCTCGGCATGAAGCTCGTGCTGGCCGACGTCCAGCAAGATGCGCTCGACGACGCGCGCCGCGCGCTCGAAGAGCAGGGCGCCGAGGTGCTGGCGATGGCCTGCGACGTGCGCAAGGGCGAACAGGTGCAAGCGCTGGCCGATGCGGCCATGGCGAGGTTCGGCGCGGTGCACCTGGTGTTCAACAACGCCGGCGTTGGATCGGGCGGACTAATCTGGGAGAACAGCGAGGCCGACTGGGAGTGGGTGCTTGGCGTCAACCTGTGGGGTGTGATTCACGGGGTGCGCATCTTCACCCGGCTGATGCTCGACTGCGCGGCCCGCGATCCGCAGTTCGAGGGCCATATCGTGAATACCGCGTCGATGGCGGGGCTGCTGAACGCGCCGGCGATGGGGGTGTATAACGTGTCCAAGCACGCGGTGGTGTCGCTGTCGGAAACGCTGTACCACGACCTGCAGCTGGTTGGGGCGCCGGTCGGCGCCTCGGTGCTGTGCCCGTACTTTGTACCGACCGGCATCAGCCAGTCGCATCGCAACCGTCCCGATGACGTGAGAATGGATGCGGCGCCAACCGCGAGCCAGATGGCGGCCCAGGCGATGACCGTGAAAGCGGTGGAGTCGGGAAAGGTCACCGCCGCGCAGGTTGCGCAGATGACCTTCGATGCGGTGCGCGACGGCCAGTTCTATATTTATTCGCACCCGGGCGCGCTCGGCAACGTGGCCGAGCGGATGGCGGCGATTGTCGAGCAGCGCAATCCAGGCGACCCGTATGCGGCAACGCCGCACGTGCGCGAATTTTTGCGCTCGAAGCTGTAGCCGCTACTGGACCAGGCGTTCGTGCAATTGCGCCGGAGCGTCCGCATACAGCTTGACGACCGTCGAGGTGCGCGTGCCGTACCCCGGCGTTTCGATGCACACGGCCGATAGCTGACGCTCGATTTCGATCGCGACGCCGGTATCGGGCAGGCGCGCGTCCGGCGCCCGCGTGGTGTCGGCCAGCATTTCGAAATAGGCATCCTCCGGCGCGCCCTGGCACAGCAGGCTTGCGAACTGGGCCTTGGTGCGCACCACCTTTGGCCAGGGCGCATCGAGCAAACCGTTCGAGACGCCGTATATGCCCGGCGCGAGCAGCTTGCCGTTGCGCGGATCGCCGGCGCCACGATTCGAGAACCAGTACAGGCCGCCACGGTCGCCCAGTACCAGGTTGAACCCGTTGTACTGGCCGCTGGCGGCGGCAATGCGCGCGATATACGCCTCGGCAGGGAGGTCGCCCGCCAGGTAATCGGCGACCAGCGCGCCGCGCGACGGGGCATCGGCGCGCCGTTCCTGCGGGCCGCGGATATTGGTGATGGCGGCGAAGCGCGCGCCGTCCGGGCCTTGCTGGGTGATGCCCATCCAGGTGCCGCCCGCCTTCAGGTCGCGGCCGGCGATGACGTTCGGGGCCTCGGGCCAGCTATCGGCGGCACTGGCCGGGCGGTCGTAGAATTCGTCGCGGTTGGCGGCGGCGATCAATGGCACGCCAGGGATCACTTGCCAGGCGAAAACAATCAGGCACATGGGCTCAGGTCCATAAACACTTCGACGCGGCGGTCGCCTTCGATCAGCTCCGATAGTGACGCATCGCGTTCGGCGGCGGCCAGTGCTGCATCAAAGCCGTCGCCGGTTGCCAGGTAGATTTCCATCCAGGTCTGCAGGCCGTCGCGGCTGTCGGGGCGGCGCTTGATGTCGCCATACACGCCGGTCAGCGCGCCCAGTTCAGCCTGCATCATGCGCAGGCGCAGTTCCAGCGCGTCGGCGTGCCGGTCGCTTACCTTGTAATAGATATAGAGATCGCGCATGGCGGCTACAGTTCGAGTGCGTCGAGCGCGTACGGCATCGACTTGAAGGCCAGCGCGGCGCCGGATGCGGAGCCGAGGCGGATATCGCCTTGCTCCAGCGATGCAAGCTTCAGCTCGACCAGCGCGTCCACGCCACCGGCGCCGTTGGGAGCGGCGTTGACGATCATGCCGCAGGGCTGGTCGGGGTCGGCCACGTCGAACACTTCGTCGCCAGCGGCGACGCCGCGCGCAGCGATGCTGGCGAGGGCGGTGCGGCGCTTGAGCTTGCCGAGGTACTGGCTGCGCGCGACGATTTCCTGGCCCGGATAGCAACCCTTCTTGAAGTTGACGCCGCCGATCAGCTCGTAGTTGATCATTTGCGGAACAAACTGCTCCTGCGTCTTGAGCGTGATCTGCGGGATGCCGGCGTGAATTTCCGATAGCCGCCAGGCGTCACTTCCGCCCAGTGCGAGTGTCGAGCGCAGGGAGGGCAACACGGCGAGCGCGGACTCAGGCGTCGTCAGCCATTGATAGCGTGCCGCGCCGAAGGCGTCCGCCAGGCGCATCACGGTGCCAAGCGCGTGGTCGATGCGGGTGTATGGCGCGGGCGGCAAGTCGCCCAGCACAGCCTGCAGGGCCGCCTGGCCACGGGCGCCGCCGATGCCGATCGTTACCGAGTTTGCAGTATCTGCGGACACATCGGATAATCTGGCTTTCGCACGCAGCACAAACATCGACAAGCGTTTTTGCAGTGCAGCACGAAGTTCGGCGGGGAGCTGCAAAAACACCGACTCGGCATTGCGCCACATGAGGAAACTTGCGAGCAAGCGGCCCTTGGGGGTGCAGTAGCCGGCGAGACGCACTTCGGCGTTGCCGAGGTGCTCGACGTCATTGGTCAGCTGCCCATGCAAAAAACTGGCGGCTTCTTCACCGGTGACGGCGATAATGTCCTGGCCGGTGATTGCGGCAACAAAGCCGTCGGCGAGCTGGTCCGGTGTAAGGACAGGGGCGCCGGCAGCAGCGAGATAGTCGTTCCAACTGTTTATATTATTCATTTATTTGCCGATTAAAGCTTTATCATTACGGGCTCATTATAAAGATGTCGAGAAAATCGCGCCGGAAGCCGCGCAAAACCAAGGGATCGGGTATGTCGTTCATTAAAAAAATAGCTGTCGCAGCGATCCTCGTCACCGCGGCCACCGTCGGCGGTTTCAGCTACTGGGCCAAGCAAGCCATCACCACGCAGGGGGAGCCGATTTCGTTTACGGTGCTGCCAGGCAGCGGCGTCGGCGCCGCCGCCAAGGAAATATCGGCTGCCGGGGTGCCGGTCAACCCGTTCCTGCTGTCGACACTGGCGCGGGTGACGCAGAAAAGCGGCAAGATCAAAGCCGGTTCCTACGAGCTGAAACCGAATACCACGCCGCGCGGCCTGATCGACCTGATGGTGCGCGGCGAGTTCGCCCAGGAATCGCTGACCATCATCGAGGGTTGGACCTTCCGCCAGATGCGCGAAGCGGTCGCGGCCAACAAGGGCTTGCGCCACGACACCGCCAAGCTGTCGGACACTGAGCTGATGCAGAAGATTTCAAAGGAGTACACGGCACCGGAAGGCCTGTTCTTCCCGGATACCTACCTGTTCGCCAAAGGCGCCAGCGACCTGACCATCTACAAGCAGGCGCACAGCGTGTTGCTGGCCAAGTTGAATGCCGCCTGGGAAAAGCGTGCGCAAGACTTACCTTACACCACGCCTTACCAGGCGCTGGTGATGGCCTCGATCGTCGAAAAGGAAACCGGCAAGGAATCGGAGCGCCCGATGATTGCCGCGGTGTTCGTCAACCGCCTCAAGCGCGGCATGATGCTGCAGACCGACCCGACCGTCATTTACGGCATCGGCCCCAAGTTTGACGGCAACATCCGCAAGAAGGATCTGGAGACCGATACCCCTTACAATACCTATACGCGCTCCGGCTTGCCGCCGACGCCGATCGCACTGCCGGGCGAGCAGTCGCTGGCCGCGGCGATGGGCCCGGCCACCACCGAGGCGCTGTATTTCGTCTCGCGCGGGGATGGCAGCAGCCAGTTCTCCGACAACCTGCCTGACCACAATCGCGCAGTGAATAAATTCCAACGATAGGCCTTGCGTTTCATGAAACAAAGTACAGCGGCACCGGGCAAGTTCATCAGCTTTGAAGGCATCGACGGCGCCGGCAAGTCCACCCATATCGGCTTCGTGGCCGATTACCTCGCCTCGCGCGGCAAGACCGTGGTGTCGTCGCGCGAGCCGGGCGGCACCGGGGTAGGCGAGAAGCTGCGCGAGCTGCTGCTGCACGAAAAGATGGACCTGGAAACGGAAGCCTTGCTGATGTTTGCCAGCCGCCGCGAACACATCGCCCAGGTGATCGCGCCGGGCCTGGCGCGCGGCGACTGGGTGCTGTCGGACCGCTTTACCGACGCCAGTTTCGCCTATCAGGGTGGCGGCCGCGGCCTTGACCGCGCCAAGCTCGAAGCGCTGGAAAACTGGGTGCACCCGCACCTTCAGCCTGACCTGACGCTGCTGTTCGACGTGCCGCTGGAAGTTGCCCGCACGCGCCTGGACGCGACGCGCACGCTGGACAAGTTCGAGCGCGAGCAGGCCGCGTTCTTCGCCGCATGCCGCAACGAGTACCTGCGCCGCGCGGCGCAGTTCCCCGAGCGCATTGTCGTCGTCGACTCGACCCGCAGCATCGACGAGACCCGCGCCTTCCTCGCTGGCGTGCTCGGAAAGCTGGTCGCCTGATGGTCAAGCCACTGTACCCCTGGCACGCGCAGGCGTGGGAGCAGTTGCAGCTGCTGCGCGAGCGCCTGCCGCACGCCATCTTGTTCTACGGCGCGGAAGGCACCGGCAAGTCCGGCTTCATCGAAACCTTCGCCCAATCGCTGCTGTGTGAAAACGTGCGCGCCGACGGCCACGCCTGCGGCGCCTGCGGATCGTGCGGCTGGTTCGAGCAGAACAACCACCCCGACTACCGGCGCGTACGCCCGGAAGCGCTGGAGGACGAGCCTGGTTCGGACGGCGACGAGGGCGCGGACGGCGACACCGGCAAGAAATCCAAATCGACCAAGGCGCCGTCGAAGGAAATCAAGATCGAGCAGATCCGGAACCTGGCCGACTTCATGAACATCTCGACCCACCGCCAAGGCCTGCGGGTGGTGGTGGTGTACCCGGCCGAGGCGCTCAACACGCCGGCGTCGAACGCGCTGCTCAAGACGCTGGAAGAGCCGCCGCCCGGCACCGTGTTCCTGCTCGCATCCAACAGCCTGGACCGGCTGCTGCCGACCATCCTGTCGCGCTGCCGCAAGTTCGCCTTGCCGATGCCCGACACTGCGGCCGCGCTGGCCTGGCTGAACCAGCAAGGCCTGGCCGACGCCGACAGCTGGCTGCGCGAGCAGGGCGGGGCGCCGCTGGCCGCGCTGGCACAATCGGAATCGGGCAGCCGCGAAGACATGGAGGCGCTGCTGCAGGTGCTGGCACGCCCTGGCGTGGAGGGCGCGCTGAAAGCGGCCGACAAGCTCAGCAAGGCGCCGCTGGCATCATTGGTTTTCTGGCAACAGCGCTGGCTGTACGATCTGTTGTCATATAAGTTATCCGGCAAGATTCGCTACTTCCCCCGTTACGAGAAGGAACTTGCAGTACTGGCAGGCAAGGTGCACACTGCGAATCTGATGCGCGCCATCAAGGGTGCAAACGACCGCCGGGCGGTCGCCGACCACCCCTTGTCGCCGAAACTGTTTGTCGAGGACATGCTGCTTGATTACACTGCATGTTGTGCTTGAAAGGATTTGAATGAGTGGCAACCCAACTGACCCGAACGCTCCGCTGATCCCGCGGCCATCGGTGCTGTCGCTTGCCATCAAGGAAAAGGCGGCACTGTATGCCGCCTATATGCCGTTCCTGAAGAACGGCGGCATCTTCGTGCCGACGGCCAAGCCCTACAAACTCGGCGACGAGATCTACCTGATCCTGGCGCTGATGGAAGACCCGAACAAATACCCGATCGCCGGCAAAGTCGCCTGGATCACGCCTGCTGGCGCCAACAACAACAAGGCGCAAGGCATCGGCGTGCATTTCCCGGACGACGAAGCTGGCCAGCGCGCCAAGCTGCGCATCGAAGAAATCCTCGGCGCCGCACTGCGTTCATCGCGCGCCACCCATACCCTTTAATCCCACCTCCGCTTTTATGCCGTTTTTCGTCCATCGCGTCGCACGCCCTGAAGACTTGCCTGTCATCGTAGACATTTACAACTCCACCATCGCCTCGCGCGAGGTGACCGCCGATACCGAGCCGGTTACGGTGGCCTCGCGCCAGCAGTGGTTCGATGACCACGACCCGGCACGGCGGCCACTGTGGGTGATTCACGAAACGAATCACAGCGGCCCAGTGATAGGCTGGATGTCTTACTCGAACTTTTACGGGCGTCCGGCGTATTCCGGCACGGCCGAGGTGTCGATCTATATCGCCGAAGACTGGCGCGGCAAGGGGCTGGGGCGGTATTGCCTGGAGCAAGCGATCGCCCATGCGCCGAAAATTGCCGTGCACACCTTGCTTGGTTTCATTTTTGGGCACAATGCGCCAAGCCTGGGCTTGTTCAAGAAGTATGGCTTCGAGACCTGGGCGAACTTGCCGCGCGTTGCCAACCTGGACGGCGTCGAACGCGACCTGACCATCATGGGCAAGCGCGTCGCCTGATACCCGCTTGCGGTTCGGCGCCGGCGCGACGCTTTTCCGCCCTGCGCCCGGCGACCGGGGCGGTTGCCGCGTACAATGACGCCATGTATATCGATTCCCACTGCCACATCAACTTCCCGGAGCTGGCTGCCCGGATGCCCGAGATCCTTGCCAAGATGGCCGAAAACAGGGTCACCCACGCGCTCTGCGTGTCCGTCGACCTGCCTGACTTTCCGCAAGTACTCGCGCTGGCCGAACAGTACCCGCATATTTACGCCTCGGTCGGCGTGCACCCGGACTACGAAGACACCCCCGAACCAAGCGTCGACCAGCTGGTCGAACTGGCAAACCATCCAAAAATCATCGCCATCGGCGAGACCGGCCTCGATTATTATCGGCTCGAAGGCGACCTGGAGTGGCAGCGCGAGCGTTTTCGCACTCACATCAAAGCTTCAAGAATCACCCGTAAGCCTTTGATTATCCACACTCGCGCGGCGAGCGAAGACACCATTCGCATCATGCGCGAAGAAGGCGCCGGCACCGACAAGGGCGGCGTCGCCGGCGTCATGCACTGCTTCACGGAATCGCTCGAAGTGGCGGAAGCGGCGCTGGAGATGGGCTTTTACATCTCGTTCTCCGGCATCGTCACCTTCAAGAGTGCCAAAGACCTGCAGGCGGTGGCCCGCGCGGTCCCAATGGAGCGCATCCTGATCGAAACCGACTCGCCGTACCTGGCCCCGGTGCCGCACCGCGGCCGAATGAACGAGCCTGGTTTCGTTTGCCACGTCGCCGAGTACCTGGCAACGCTGAAGGACGTCCCGCTCAGCCAGGTCGCGGAGCAGACGACAAGTAATTTTTTCAATCTATTCAACGTCGTACGCTGAGGACTTCATGTTGATACTGCGCCGCCCGACCTGCTTCATGTTGTTTCTCATGTTGTGCTTCGGCGCAATACGCAGTGCCAGCGCAGATGACCTGACCGAGTTCTTCCGGGTGGTGCAAGTCGATAACGCCAACGCCGTGAGCGCGATGCTGGCCAAGGGCGTCAGCGCCAATGCGCGCGATCCGCGCAGTGGCGAGACCGCGCTGATCATCGCACTGCGTGAAGATTCCCACGGCGTTTTCAATACCTTGGTGGCAGATCCTCGCGTAGAACTCGAACTTGCGGCGCCGAACGGCAATACGGCATTGATGATGGCGGCATTCAAGGGCAACAAGCCAGCCGCTGTGGCATTGCTGGAACGCGGCGCATCGGTCAACCGGTCCGGCTGGAGTCCGCTGCACTATGCGGCGGCCGGTGGTTCAGCCGACATCGCCCGCATCCTGGTCGAGCGCGGCGCGGCCCTCAACGCGCGCGCGCCCGGCGGGCTGACACCGTTGATGATGGCGGCGCGCGAAGGCCAGGAGCCGGCGGTGGCCGTGCTGCTGGACGCGGGCGCCGACACCGGCCTGAAAGGCGCCGACGGCCTGACCGCCGCCCAGCTGGCCGAGCGCATGGACAGGCCGCGCATCGTCAAGCTCATCAAGGCGCATCGCCCGCAAGGCCGCCGCACCCGATAGTTCGTTCAGGCAATTCCCGAACTGGCATGGAAACACCGCCCACCTCGCCGCATGGGCCGAGGCCGTTGTTGCCGATAATTGCTCTGTTAGAACCACAACAGGCAAGCCGGCGTAGGGCAGGGCTTAGCCGCAGGAGCGAAAAGGGAAACCATGCGGAACGAAAGCGAAATCGAAAGTTGCTATTTGGGGCAGTTCATCCCCGTCCATTACCACCACAATATGTTGATGGACCAAAACCGCATGCACGGGTTTAAGGCCGCCATTCACTATGCCGTGCGTCCCGGTCACAAGGTGCTGGAACTGGGCGGCGGCACCGGCGTGCTGTCGTGGTTCGCGGCGGCCAAGGCCGACAAGGTCTACTGCGTCGAGTTCAACCCCGACATGGTCAAGGAAGCGCGCAAGATGCTGGCGCTGAACCCGAATGGCCACAAGGTCGAAGTGATCCACGCCGATGCCTTCAATTACCTGCCGCCGGAGCCGGTCGACGTCGTGATCTGCGAAATGATCCATGTTGGCATGCTGCGCGAGAAGCAGGTCCAGGTCATCGAAGCCTTCAAGATCCGCTACCTCGAGCGTTTTGGCGGGCCGTTGCCGGTGTTCCTGCCGGAAGCTGCCATCATGGCGGTCCAGCCGATGCAGGTCGAGTACGACTTCGAAGGCTTTTACGCGCCTATCGTTCAGTTCCATGAAACCAACGTGATCCACCCGGGCACCATCGCGCTGGCGCAGCCGGCCGTCTACAGCATCATCGACTTCAGCCAGCCCACCGACCCGCAGATATCCTGGGAAGGCGAATTCGTGGCCGAACGCAGCGGCACCTTCAATTCGCTGCGCTTCATCACCAAGAACATCCTCGCCGTCGTGCAGGAAGAGGGCAGCACGATCGACTGGCTCAACCATTACATGAGCCTGCCGGTTCCCACGGCCGTGGCGGTCAAGGCCGGCGACGTGGTGCAAGTGAGCTTCTCGTACCGGGCCGGCGGCTCGCTGCCATCGCTGGAAGCGACAATGCGCGTCTCGGTGGCCCACGACATGGTCGCCACCACGGCGCAGCACAACGCCGTCCGCGCTTAAGCCCGCGGCGAACGCCCGGCCGCCAGGGCCGGGCGGTTTTCACCTCCCATTGGTTTTCATGGCAAGCGTCATCGCCAACCCGTAAAATAGCGGCTTGTCCGATCACCAGCGAAACTTCCCTATGGAAAACAATGACCAGCGTTACCTCGTCCAGCAAAACAAAATCAGCGATGGCGACACCAAGCCGCCTGTGTTTGCGAAGGTAATGCGCAGCAAGGAAGGAAAGTTCGAAGGCGTTTCCTTTATCAAGAACAAGGAGAAAGCCACCGTGCTCACCGTTGCCGAGGCGCAGGAGGCAATCGACTGGGCGACCAAGCGCAAGCCCAATGCACACGAGTACACCACCAAGATCATCTGCCTGGGCCAGTAAGCCCGGCTGTCCGTTTATCCCCGGTTTTTACGGCTTGTCGCTCCCACATGCAATCGGTCGCATGGCGGTTGCCCTGCGCTGCGCGCTTGGTTACTGTACGCACACTGATTCTCTATTCAAGCGGAGTGTACGATGCTTAGTTTCCTGGTGTGGTTGCTTGTGTTGTTCCTGTGCTGGCCGCTGGCGCTGCTTGCACTTGTATTGTGGCCGGTAGCCTGGCTGCTGACGCTGCCGTTCCGCCTGATCGGGATTGGCGTCGAAGCGGTGTTCGAATTGCTGCGCGCCATCGTCATGCTGCCTGCCCGTATCCTTGGGTCCGGTCCAGGCCGATAACCGGTCAATGTGGGGGACTTAACAGACAGAACTGCCGCGCTTCTTCAAAGTAAGGCTACGGATCCGCACATCGATGGCGTGGTCCGCCTTTCTTTTCATAGGAGTTCAGCATGCGCTTGGATATCTACCGCAGGGCCGAGAACGACGGCAAATTCCAGTATCTCGCAGTTCCCGAGAGCCGCAACATTCCCGAAGAAGCGACCAATACCGACTGGCAGGTCGAGGCGAGGGCGATCGAGGTCGATGACGACGCGACCCAGATGCCGGACTACGACATCGAGAAACTCTCCGAGCAGCTGTCTGAAAAAGGCTACGCTGTTACTTCCTCCGTCCACTAATCACTCCCGCCATGAAACTTACCCTCATTAAACAAGCTGTCGTCGTTTCCGTTATTGCAACCCTCGCGGGCTGTTCCTCGACCACCAGTCCCGGCGCAGTCGACGTTGATCGCAGGCAGCTGCTGATTGTTCCGGCCCAACAGCTCGAACAAATGGCGCAGGTAAGTTTCAACGAGCAAAATGAAAAAGCACGAGCGGCAGGCAAGCTCGTTACGCAGGGCGCCGCATACGACCGTGTGCGGCGCGTTGCCGCGCGCTTGCAGCAGCAGGCGCCGGTGTTCCGTCCCGACGCGGCCAACTGGAACTGGGAAGTGGCGCTGATCAATTCCCCTGAACTGAACGCATCGGTGGCGCCCGGTGGCAAGATCACCGTCTACACCGGCATCATCGACAAGCTGCAGCTGACCGACGACGAACTTGCGATGGTGCTAGGCCACGAAATAGCGCATGCGCTGCGCGAGCACGGCCGCGAACGCGTGTCCCAGGCGATGGCGCAAAACCTGATCGGCTCGGTCGTGATGGGCGCACTGCAGACCTCCGAAGCGCAGGCCAAGATGGCTGGCCAGGTAACGGATGTGATGCTGACCTTGCCAAATTCCCGCAAGAATGAAATCGAAGCGGACAAGATTGGCCTGGAAATCGCCGCGCGCGCCGGGTACAACCCGGCAGCGGCCATGAGCGTCTGGCAAAAGATGGGCAGCGCCAGCAGCGGAGCGCGTCCACCGGAATTCCTGTCGACCCATCCGGCCAATGAATCGCGCATCGCGGAATTGACCCGCATGCAGGCAGCTGTCATGCCGCTCTACCAGGCCGCAAGCCGGCAGTAGACGGGCAGGGCAATGCCCGCCAGCAGCACAGGTTAAAGCAGGGAGCTATGCAACCGTTCCTTTTTGCGACTGGCATTGAGAATAGCTATCCGGTCATCACCTTGCCGGATGGCTCTCGCCATCGCGTCGACGAGATGGAGAAAACCGGCCACTATGCGCGCTGGCGCGAAGACCTGGGGCTGGTCAAGGAGCTCGGCATCGAGGTGCTCCGCTACGGTCCGCCGTATCACCGCACCCACCTCGGTCCCGGCCGCTATGACTGGGAATTCACCGACCAGGTCTTCGGCGAAATGCGTCGCCTCGGCATCGAACCCATCGTCGACCTGTGCCATTTCGGCGTTCCCGACTGGCTGGGGAACTTCCAGAACCCCGACTTCCCCATGCTGTTTGCCGAGTACGCAAAGGCCTTCGCCGAACGCTTCCCGTGGATTACGCTGTACACGCCGGTAAACGAAATGTTTGTCGCGGCCAATTTCTCCGCGCGCCGCGGCCTGTGGAACGAGTGCCTGTCATCCGACAGCGGTTTCGTCACGGCCACCAAACACCTAGTCAAGGCCAACATCCTGGCAACCGAAGCGATCGAACAGGTACAGCCCGACAGCAGGTTTATCCAGAGCGAGTCGTCGGAATATTTCCACGCCGCCGAGCCCGCCGCGACCCACGTGACCGACCACCTCAACGAGCTGCGGTTCCTGGCGCTGGACCTGAATTACGGCTACGACGTGTGCGGCACCATGTACGAATACCTGATGGACAACGGCATGACACGCGAGGAGTACCATTTCTTCCTCGACCGGAACGTCCGCGCCGTTTGCATCATGGGCAACGACTACTATGCGACCAACGAACATATCGTGTATCCCGATGGCAGCATGTTCGTCTGCGAAATGTTCGGCTATTACGTCATTACCAAGCAGTACTATGACCGTTACCGGCTGCCGGTCATGCATACGGAAACCAATAACCGCGCCGACGGGCGCAACGAGAAGGACGGGCGCTTGTGGCTGGAGCAGCAATGGGCAAACGTGTTGCGGCTCAAGAATGACGGCGTGCCGATCATTGGATTTACCTGGTACAGCCTGATTGACCAGGTCGATTGGGACGGCCTGCTGGCAGTCAATGCCGGGCACGTCAACCATTACGGACTGTTCGACCTCGAGCGCCGCATCAGGCCGGTCGGCGAGGCGTACCGCGAACTGATCAAGACATGGTCCGGACAGGTCAACAGCGGGCTGATGTGCCTGCGTAAGTGACGGTCCAATGGAACTGCGCGATCGGGTGGCGGTAATTACAGGAGGGACAGGCGGTATCGGTGCGGCGATCGCGCGCAAGTTTGTCGAAGAGGGCGCGCTGACGGCAATCATTGGCCACAGCGATGACGCCGGGCGCAAGGTAGAAGCCGAATTGAAGGCGCTGGCAGGGCGCCTCGGGACCGGAGACTGCAGCTATTTCCATGCCGATGTCGGCAACAGCGGCGAGGTGAGGGCGGCCATTGCGGCCATTGTCCAGCAATGGCGGGCGATCCACGTGCTGGTCAACAATGCCGCCGTCATGGCGACCGGGCCCCTGATCGACATGCCGGAGGCGGAATGGGACCAGACCGCCGCGGTCAACATGCGCGGGCCTTTCCTGATGAGCAAGTACGCGATCCCGCACATGCCGGAACAGGGTGTCATCCTGAACATCTCATCGGTGCACGCGGTGGCGACCGACACCCACAGCACGGCCTATTCGGCGAGCAAAGGCTGGCTCGAAGCATTCACGCGCGGACTTGCCCTGGAATGCTATGAGCGGCGCATCCGGGTCAATGCCTTGCGCCTCGGCGCGGTCGATACCGACATGCTCTGGAATAATCCGCACGTGAAGTCAGGCGAGGAAAGCATCGACGCGCACGAGGTTGGCAAGCCGGCCGAGGTCGCCGAAGTCGCGCTGTTTCTCGCTTCGCACCGATCGAGCTTTATCTCCGGAACCGTGGTCACTGCCGACGGCGGCCGTTTGCCGATCCTGGGAAGCCAGGCGGCTACGCAGGCGCCGGGGCGCCGGCACTGACGGATTACTCTGAATTTACTGACCGATCGCAGCCTGCGATGAACTGATTGTCGTGATGGCTTGTCAATCAGGTTGGAGCTGGACACGGAGCGCACATGCGGGCCGGGCTTCAGCCGTTTCCAACACATTCTCAGGGAGATCGTCATGAGCTACATGAACAATGGCAGCAGCCAACTGGCCTTGTGCTTCGCACTGGCACTGGCACTGGCCGGTGTCGCTGCACCCGCATCGGCCCAGTCCGAACAAGCAAAAACCGAGGCCAACGGGACGGACCAGGCCAGCCCGGCCACCCCGGGCCAGACCGCGCAAGGCGGGACCGGAACGTCCCGCACGGAGTCCGGCACCGGGCAATCCGCACAAAAGGGCCAGCCTTCCAAGGACCGCGCGGCGGGCACGACGCCACACGTATTTGTGCTGATTCCGGTCGACCTGGCCGCACGCGAAGCATCGACCAAAAGCGGCTGCTGGGCCAAGATTTACGATGGCGAAAATTACATGGGCGACACCTTGACCCTGACCGGTCCGATTTCGCTGGCGGATATGAGCGGCCCGTTTGGCCTGAACTGGGACGACCGGGTCAACAGCATCGAACTGGGCCCGAAGGCGATGATGACGGTGTACGACAATGAAGGATTCCGCGACCAGGTAGCGATGTTCAAGGGAGGCCAGAAAGTGCCCGACATCAGCCGCAAGCTGGGATTCTTTGATGAATTCGCCTCGATCCGGATAACGTGTGCAAAGTAGCATGCATTGCCCGGCCGGTGTTTGCCCGTCGGCGTCCTATGCCGCACGGGCAAAACAACGGATAATGGTGCCCAACTCATGTTGAACACTATTTTGGATATCCCCCATGGAAATTAAGGTCAACTTTCTCGACAAGCTTCGCCTTGAAGCCAAGTTCGATGATTTCACGGTCATTGCCGACCAGCCGATTCGCTACAAAGGCGATGGCTCCGCGCCCGGTCCTTTCGATTACTTCCTGGCGTCGTCGGCCCTGTGCGCGGCTTATTTCGTGAAGTTGTACTGCTCGACGCGCAATATCCCGACGGAGAATATCCGTCTATCGCAGAACAACATTGTTGACCCGGAAAACCGGTACCAGCAAATCTTCAAGATCCAGGTCGAACTGCCGGCTGATATCTCGGCCAAGGACCGCGAAGGCATCCTGCGCTCGATCGACCGTTGCACCGTGAAGAAAGTGGTTCAAGCCGGCCCCGAGTTCGTCATCGAAGAGGTCGAGAACCTCGATGCCGATGCGCAGGCACTGCTGACGCTAAAGCCGGCAGCCGACGCCAGCACCTATATCGTCGGCAAGGACCTGCCGCTGGAGCAGACGATCGCCAACATGTCCGAAGTGCTGGCCGGCCTGGGCATCAAGATCGAGATCGCATCGTGGCGCAATATCGTACCCAACGTGTGGTCGCTGCATATCCGCGACGCCCACTCGCCAATGTGTTTCACCAACGGCAAAGGCGCGACCAAGGAAAGCGCGCTGGCATCGGCGCTCGGCGAGTACATCGAGCGAATCAACTGCAACCATTTCTACGCCGGCTCGTTCTGGGGCGAAGACATCGCGAACGCCGCGTTTGTCCATTACCCGAACGAGCGCTGGTTCAAGCCTGGCCCGAAAGGCGCGATCCCGGCTGACATTCTCGACGACTACTGCCTGGACATCTACAACCCGGATGAGGAATTAAGCGGCACGCACCTGTACGACACCAACTCCGGCAACATGGCGCGCGGCATCTGCGCGCTGCCCTTTGTCCGCCAATCCGACGACGAGGTCGTCTATTTCCCGTCGAATCTGGTTGAGAACCTGTACGGCAGCAACGGCATGAGTGCCGGCAATACGCTGGTTGAGGCCCAGGTGCAATGCCTGTCCGAGATTTTCGAAAGGGCGGTCAAACGCGAGATTATCGAAGGCGAGATGGCGTTGCCGGACGTTCCGCAGGAAGTGCTGGCCAAGTATCCGGGCATTCTCGCCGGCATCAAGGGCTTGGAAGAGCAGGGTTTCCCGGTGCTGGTCAAGGACGCGTCGCTGGGCGGGGTCTACCCGGTGATGTGCGTAACGCTGATGAACCCGCGCACCGGCGGCGTGTTTGCCTCATTTGGCGCGCACCCGAGCTTTGAAGTGGCGCTTGAGCGCAGCCTGACCGAATTGCTGCAGGGGCGCAGTTTTGAAGGCCTGAACGACCTTCCGCGTCCGACCTTCGCCAGCGAGGCAGTGACTGAGCCGAACAATTTTGTCGAACACTTTATCGACTCCAGCGGCGTCGTGTCGTGGCGCTTCTTCAGCGCCAAGGCCGATTTCGATTTCGTGGAATGGGATTTCTCCGGCCACGGCGAGAACTCGAATGCCGACGAAGCGGCAGCCTTGTTCGGGATTCTCAAGGACATGGGCAAAGAGGCGTACATGGCGGTGTACGAGCATTTTGGCGCCACTGCATGCCGCATCCTGGTGCCGGGGTACTCTGAAATCTATCCAATTGAAGACCTGGTGTGGGATAACACCAACAAAGCGCTGCTGTTCCGCGAAGATATCCTGAACCTGCACCGTCTCGACGACGACGCGCTCGAGGCCTTGCTGGATCGCCTGGAGAACAACGAACTGGATGACTACTCCGATATCGCCACACTGATCGGGGTGGAATTCGACGAGAACACCGACTGGGGCCAGCTGACCGTGCTGGAGCTCAAGTTGCTGATCAATCTCGCGCTGGAGCAATTCGAGCCGGCACAAGAGCTGGTGCAGGCCTTCCTGCAATACAACGACAACACGGTGGAGCGCGGATTGTTCTACCAGGCGCTGAATGTGGTGCTTGAAGTGCTGCTCGATGCCGACCTGGAACTGGACGATTACGCTGTCAATTTCCGCCGCATGTTTGGCGACCAGCGGATGGACGCGGTAATGGGCTCGGTGGACGGCAGCGTGCGCTTCCACGGCTTGACCGAGACGAGCATGAAGCTCGAAGGACTCGATCGCCACGCGCGCCTGATCGACAGCTACAAGAAACTGCACGCGGCGCGGGCACACACGCCGCCAACCGAATAATTGCAGGCATAGCAATAACGTATAATCGAAGATCGTTTCCCACTCATGCAAAATCAATGAAACAGTCCGGTGCCGCGTCGTTGCCCGTCTCAATGTCGTTCCTCGATAACACTGGTGAAATGGGCGATCTGATCGCCCGCTTCGACTGGTCTCAGACTTCCCTCGGGCCGATCAGCGCCTGGCCTCAGAGTGTCAAAAGCACGGTCTCGCTGATTCTGCATTCGCCATTCCCGATCACGACGATGTGGGGCGACGAGGGGGTGATGATCTACAACAGTGGCTACGCCGAAGTGGCGCAGGACAAGCACCCCGGCGTGCTCGGCATGGCGGTGCGCGCTGCCTGGCCGGAGGCGCATGAGTTCAATGACAACGTCATGCGGGTCTGCATGGCTGGGCAAACGCTGCATTACGCCGGCCAGGAATTGACGCTGCACCGCAACGGTCGCGAGGAGCAGATCTGGTTCAATCTGGACTATTCCCCGATCCTCGGCGAAGACCATGTGCCGGTCGGTGTGATGGCGATGGTGGCCGACACGACCAATGAGGTACGTGTCGAGCGTTTCCTGCAGGGTGAACGGACACGCCTGCAACAAATGTTTAATCAGGCGCCCGGTTTCATGGCGATGCTGGAGGGGCCGGAGCACCGCTTCGTCCAGGTCAACGAAGCCTACCTCGAGCTGGTTGGCTACCGCGATCTCATCGGCAAAACCATCGCCGATGCCTTACCCGAGGCGGTCGAGCAAGGCTTTGGGGCCCTGCTGGACAAGCTGTATGCCAGCGGCGAGGTGTATTCCGGTGTCGCCGTGCCGTTTTCGACCGTTGAAACGGCAAAAGCTCCAGCCGCAGCGCGTTTCGTCGACTTCGTGTATCAACCGGTACGCGACCAGCACGGCGCCGTGTACGGCATTTTTGTCCAGGGCGCGGACGTCACAGCACGCGTGACCGCAGAGCAGTCGATGCGCGCCAGCGAGAAATTGTTCCGCACCTTGGCGCAGGCCTTGCCCAATCAGGTCTGGTCGGCGCCGCCGGACGGCATGCTGGACTGGTTCAACGATCGCGTCTATAGCTACTCCGGCCATCAGGCCGGCGATCTGGGCGAAGGCCGCTGGGCAAATATCGTACATCCCGACGACATCGATGCCGCGGTGTCGGCGTGGAGCCACGCGCTCGCCACCGGCAACACCTACGAAATCGAATTTCGCTTGCGGGACCACATGGGCAATTATCGCTGGCACCTGGGCCGCGGCATGCCAGTGCGCGACGACAGCGGCGCGATCACGCGCTGGGTCGGCACCAATACCGACATCCAGGACCAGAAGCGCGCTGCCGAAGCGCTCCTCACGCTGAACGACAAATTGGCCGAACAGGTCAGCCAGCGGACCGCGGAGCGTGACCGCATCTGGCTGCTGTCGACGGAACTGATGCTGGTGGCCGACTTTGGTTCGCAAATTGTTGCCGTCAACCCCGCGTTCACAACCGTTCTCGGCTGGGCCGAAGAGCAGTTGATCGGTACGGCGTTTCTTGACCTCGTGCATCCCGAAGACGTCGCCTCGACCATGCGCGAGGTCGGTGGCTTGAGCGAAGGCCGCACGACCTTCAGTTTTGAGAATCGTTATCGCCACCGCGATGGCAGCTACCGTACCCTGGCATGGTCGGCCACGCCGGACGCCGGCTTTATCCATGCAGTGGCGCGCGACGTCACCGCCGAGCGCGAAGCCGCGGCAGCCATGAAGCGCACCGAACAGGCGCTGCAGCAGTCGCAAAAAATGGAGACTATCGGCAAGCTGACTGGTGGTGTGGCCCACGATTTCAATAATTTGCTACAAGTGATCGCGGGAAACCTGCAACTGCTCGGTACCGACGTCGCCAACAACCCGCGTGCGCAGCGCCGCATCGAGAACGCCATGGACGGCGTGCTGCGCGGCGCCAAGCTGTCCAGCCAGCTGCTCGCTTTCGGGCGTCGCCAGGCGCTCGAACCAAAGGTGGTACGCCTTGGACGCAACGTGGCTGCCATGGACGACATGCTGCGGCGTGCGCTGGGCGAGGCGATCGAGACCGAAACCATCATCCAGGCCGGGCTCTGGAATGCTTTCGTCGATATTTCGCAGGTCGAGAACGCAGTCCTCAACCTGTGCATCAACGCGCGCGACGCGATGGCCGGCGTCGGCAAGTTGACCGTCGAGGTTGGCAACGCCAAGCTGGACGATGATTATGCGACTGCCCATCCGGATGTGACCCCGGGCCAGTATGTGATGATTGCCGTCAGCGATACCGGATCGGGCATGCCGCCTGAGGTGATCGCGCAGGCGTTCGAGCCGTTTTTCTCGACCAAGCCCGAAGGGAAGGGCAGTGGCCTCGGCTTGTCGATGGTGTATGGCTTTGCCAAGCAGTCGGGCGGCCACGTCAAGATCTACAGCGAGGTCGGGCACGGCACGACCGTGAAACTGTACCTGCCGCGATCGCTCGAAGCCGAAGACGCCCTTGAGCCGGTCGACCTGCGCGAACCGACCGGCGGCAGCGAAACGATTCTGGTGGCCGAAGATGATGAAGGTGTGCGCGAAACCGTCGTCGAAATGCTCGGCGAGCTGGGCTACCGTGTGCTGAAGGCGCCGGACGCTACCAGCGCGATGGCGATCATCTCAAGCGGCATTCCGATCGACCTGCTGTTCACGGACGTGGTCATGCCGGGGCCGCTGCGCAGTCCAGACCTGGCACGCAAGGCGCGCGAAGCCATTCCCAACCTGGCGGTGCTGTTCACCTCGGGTTACACGGAGAATGCGATCGTGCATGGCGGCCGGCTGGACGCCGGTGTCGATTTATTGGGCAAGCCGTACACGCGTTCATCGCTTGCGGCCAAGATCCGCCATGTACTGGCCAACCGCAATCAGCGCATGGGAGCAACACGCGACTTGACCCAAGCCAGGGCGCAGACCAGATTGGCGGTCAGGGAGCCGGCCGCGCTGAAAATCGTGCTGGTCGAAGACGACGACTCGCTGCGGGCAACGACGACGGAGCTGCTGCAACTGTTCGGGCATGCCGTGACCAGCGCGGCTACTGGTGAAGATGCGTTGGCGCTGCCTGAACTGGCGTTGGCCGACGTTCTGATGACCGACCTGGAACTGCCTGGGATGTCGGGCGAGGATCTTGCTGGTCAGGCACGCGCATTGTCGCCGCAGTTGAAAGTGCTGTTTGCCTCGGGACGCAATACCAACACCTCGCTGGCAGACTCGACGATGCTGCTCAAGCCGTACGAAATCGGTGCGCTGAAAAGAGCGCTGGACGATTTTGCGGCAGCGGCCGGATAGCGGGCAAAAATAACGCACATAGGACAGGTCGCGGGCGATGCGCTCGTCGCGCTGCGGGGCGGCCGATCATATCTTGAATGCCTCCTTGATCGTTGCATTTGACGACACGAGTCGCGAGATGGCCACCGTCTGCAGTGACGCACTCACGTACAGCTACGCTAAGATTGATACTTGGTCTCATGAATACGCGACACGAGACAACCGACAGATCAAACATTGCTTCGTGATCGCCGGCCCCCCCCGTTCCGGAACTTGAAGCGGAAATTACCAAGCTGGGTAGAGAATTGGCCGAGCTCGGATGCGAAGTTACTAAGCCCGTAACGCGCGGTATGAGCCCCACAGCGACAGCACAGCCAGCAGTGGGTATATCAGCAGCAGATCGACCCGTATGTTGGCCTCAGGCGTCCGCAGGAGAATCACCCATTCCCACACCGCGTAGCTTGCCCAAGCCAAAGCAGCCAGCAACGGCATGTGTGATCGTCGGCTTACGTCTGCCGCCTGGCTTCTGCGCCAGAGGTACAACACCAGAAATAGCATTGCCACCAACGCACTGCGCCAGGGCTTACCGATCAACAGGGCCGCAATGGTCTCCATTAAGAATCACCAAGTCGATCTGAGCGTCAGCCGCCCTGAACAATGGCGTCCGAGACCTCGTATCGCTCTTCACCGATACGAATGATATTCAGGTCACTTTGCTTGTGTGCCTGGAGCGGGCTGCGATCAGCCTGGCTCTTGTCATACCCCACGGGGTTCCCGTTCTTGAAGAAGATGACACGCTGCCGCCCATCCGGGCCGGTGATGGTGACATTGGCATTGCCGCCGCCCTCACGCCGGACGCCGAAGTTGCACTGTCCCGTGGGCTGACCACCACCTGCGGAGCAGGGGAGTTGTCCGGTGGCATGGAAGTTGGTTCCGGGCACCAGGACATCGCCACTGGGAGGGCGCTGCGTTTGCTGTCCAGGGCTGCCTATGGCCATCTTCAACCGGAAAGGGGCCACTTCATTGCGGCGTGCAGCCGAACGCATCATGTAGACGCGGATTTTGTAGTCACCGTTTGCAGGCAACGTACCTTCGAACCGGTTGTCGTTCATCGAGCCATTGAACATGGCCACTTCAGTTTCACCAGGGGCCAGGATGTTGAAGTAGGTAGCTCCGTGCTTGGTAGTCATGCTGACGTTCATGTGCTGGCCAGCGCGTGCCCCGAGCAAGTAGTCCACGCTCTCGTAGCCCTTGATGCGGGATTCCACCGTGGCACTGTTGCTGCCCCGCTTAAACTGCACTCTCTCGGTACGCGTTTGGTCAGCAGCAAAGCCCGAACCCATGACAAGCAGCGCGCCAGCCAGAATCCAGAAGCGGCGGGCAAGGTGTTTGGTTTCCATTGGACTTCTCCCAAGGTTGATCATGTCTCCACCCATACCACGGGTTGGTGTCGCCGCCACGCCGCCTTATTGCGGTTGAAAGTCATTGACTTGACCGGAGGCATTCACCGAACAACTTGCACGGCGATGGCCCGTAGCCACCACGACTTCATAGTTGCCTTGTCCATAGCCGAACACGCTGACCGGAACTGTGCTACCAGCCGGAACGCGCCAGTAATCATCGCCACGCGCTTTACAGGCATTTTGCGCGTTGGCGGGTGCGCCACGAACTAATACGCTATTGGCATAACGGCGATTATTCCGTTCGGTTTCTCCGGCCATATACCCTGAATGGTAGGGTGAATCGCCACGACTTCTGCAGACACTCTTGAGCCATAATTCTGGGCTAAAGGAGTGAGTATGAGTGGCAAACGATA
>NZ_JAFBIL020000012.1 GCF_016809835.1 Massilia soli
TCCGTTTTTTCGACGATGCCGCTTCCGCCAAAAATCGGGAAACCGCTGAAATCATCAATTGATCAGCGCTTCCCTAGTGATTTTTTTTGACAATGGCGAGGACTCGAATTGTGGTGAGAACGATCTTTCGAAATATCCGAGGGAGACTGTTCAGTATTGGTATAACGGCTCGGAACTGTGGCAAGTCAGGACAGGCAACGATAAAGTTAATGTTAAACGCGTTCTCTCAAGGCCAGTTTATCGGGGAGTAAGTTCAATCTACGCTGCTGCGGCAAACCTCGACCCGAAAAATTACACCTGCACTAACTGGGTCGTATTTGACCCTAACGATCGGTTTGAAACCGTTTCGGCGCTGAGCAATATCGGAATCAATATTGGTCAGCTTCGCGAAGAAAAGGGTGTCTGGTATTGGTCGGAGTAGTTGAGTGTGAAGCGGACCGGCAATGTGTGGTCATAAAATAAATTAAGTGACAGCTGGCTTGGCCTGTTGAGCGCCGTAACAATCGCCTGCATTACGGATGACTTCCCTGCGTTATTTTCTCCAACCAAGCAACCAAATTGTGTGGGTGTGAACGAAGCTTCTCGGAGTCCCTTAAAGTTCTGGACGGAGATTGTTTGCAGATGCATGGAAGGGTAAAGTTATGGTCGGTCCATAGGGGGCTGCCAAGTTGAACCATCACAAAATGGCAGTCTGTAAGAGTGTTCCTACATTATCGCTTAAAACGTCTGTCGGGAATCTCTCCCATTGTCACAGCTACTAAGGGTAGGAACGAGGGTTGAAGTCGCAGCCCTCGTAGCGAGACCCGCCTAGTCGATGCGTGCCGGGTTATCCTACATTGGCCGATCTCCCATCAAGGGAGCAGACCCGGCAATAGAGGATACTCTCGCTTTTAATTCAACCCGAGCCGCTATACGTCTTCACGCATTTCGTAGCGCTGGAGCGTTGACCTATCGTAAACGACGGAATGACGCCCCATCGCTTGGGTATCGGCTGGTAATCAGAGAACGGGTAGTAAACCGAAATAAGGACGATGCAACAGGCAAACCGTCGATAGATCGGTGGCTTTGTCAATGCGAGGTGTCGGTATGGGCGGCGCTGGATCTGTTGCTTGTTAAGCGCTTTGCCGTGCAGCTTGAACCTACCTCGCAGGAAGATATCGAAGCCGAACTCAATGGCCTCGTGCCGCGCGTTCGGTCCGGACGCGATCGACGACCAGCTTGCCATCTTCAAGAAGATCTTCGAGCGGGCCGAACATTTGCCGCATTACGATATGATGATGGCGAAGAAGTCAGGATCGGGATTATCGCGCCAGGAGTCTTACCAAAGCCTCGTGATAAGTAAGCTACTAACGCCACACGCATGAGATGAAATGATGGGCAACGAGAAGACCGGAAAACGGTTGACAGGTGGTAGCGCCGCTGAAAGGGGATTGGATTTCCAGGCGCGAATCACTGCTGTTGTCATGGCACACCTGCTGGTGGAACGGCCCATAGGATGGCTTGAAGGGGCATTGGACGACACACCGCTAGAGCTGCACGCTGAGACGGGCGGTCCTGGCGACGACGTCCGCTTCGCGACAAAGGGCGGAAAACAGGTAGAACTTCAGGCCAAGCGCGGGCTGCAGCGCGGGGATGATCTCTGGGACGCCCTGATGGGCCTGTCAAGGGGCATTTCCGACGGCACGATCGACGCGGGGGTCTTGGCTGTGTGTCCGAACTGCAGCGGGACGATCCGCGAAGCCTTGGCCGAGGACATTGTTCGCCTGGGCGCTGGGCGAACCGACGGACTGCGCGATATCGGCCGAGCGTGGGCGGAGCTGATGTCGTCATCGTCCTTGGATGCGACCCTGGTATGCAGGCACTTGCGCATCGTCGTGGTCAGCGCAATTGATGGGAACCGCGAAGCAGAGGTCATGGCTAGCGAGCGCCTTAGCCGCATCGTCCAGGATCCAGAGGCCGCCTGGCCGGTGCTTGTGGAATATGGGCGGCGCTTGATACGAAGAAGGGAACGGTCGACACCAGAAGACATCTACCGGACCTTGTCGCTCGCCCGGGTCAAGCTAAAGACGACCGAAGTCGACACGCGCGTCCAGTTGGTCGCAGCCACGCGGCAATGGCTGCATCGTACCTACGCCAACATGACCGTCGTCGGCGTACATAGCGAAGTCTCCTTCGAAGCGTGTTGGCTCGAGTTGGATGCACAGGCGATGGACAATGCTTGGACCGACCAGGAGGATCTCGACAAGGCGCTTCGCCGTTACCATGAGTATGGTGGCGGTCGCAGGAACGGGCCTTCTTTTGATTCGCGGACCATCGCCCGCTTCGTCAGGAAATGCGTGGTCGTGGGCGGCCCTGGCATGGGCAAGTCGACGCTACTCAAGAAGCTGGCTTTGGACTATTCGGCTGACGGATTCCTAACGCTCCATGTGCGCTTGCCACAGGTGGTTGCGCTTCTCGTCCGCGAAGGTCGACGTTTCGAAGAAAGTTTGATGGACGTGGCGCTCAGCGGCTCGGGTCTTCGGACACCAGTCGTTTCACTCGAAGGGGCTGTCATCCTGTGCGATGGGTTGGACGAGTGCGGAAGTCAGCAGTCCCTGGTGACTGCGAACCTGCACGCTTTCTCCGTGGCACATCCACGCGCCCGCGTTGTGGTAACGAGCCGCCCTATTGGTTACCGCCCGGGAGAAATAGTGGGATGGCGACACTATGAGCTCCAACCACTGAACGACACCGCGGCCGAGAAGGCGGTCACCAAGGTACTTGAGGCGATCCCTTTTGCTGATGCAGCGCTACGGTCACGAGCGGTGAAGCAAGCCATCGCCCAACTGAGTGCGAAGACCATCAAAGGGGCCGCCGCGAGGAGCCCCCTGATGATCACGCTGGTCGCTGCCCTTGTGACCAAAGGCATTGAGCCAGGGCTCGGCAAGGGGACATTGTATCGCAAGCTTTTCCAGTTGCTGCAGGACCACCCGCCCCTCCGCCTTACCGAACGCCCGCCAAGCGAGCCGGAAAGGAACAGGTTCTTGGAGCTGCTTGGGTGGTGCCTTCTATCCGAGGGCAACGAACCGGCCGAACAAACCGTGTCGCGATGCGCACGGTGGTGGCGCGAGGAGACGGGACTATCTTTTCTCGTCAGCGAGATGAAGATCAGTGAGTGCCGAGACTACTGGGAGTGTTTGGGCGTCATCGAACGGGTACGTACGCAAACCCAAGAGGCAATTACCTTCGTCCACAAGACCTTCGGAGAGTTTGCAGCTGCGCGGTACATGTCCAGGTGCGCTCCCGAAGCGCAACGAGGGATCGTCGCGCGCGCGATTGGGACGCCAGACTGGAAGGAAACCTTGTCGTTCGCCAGCCACCTCGGCCTCACGTCGCTGATCCTGCAAGTCTGGGCTGAACTCGCGGAAGGTGGCGACACCGAGGCTGGCAACAGGCTTGACGACGCGGTCGAGCTAGTGGTCCAGGCGGGGGTGCCCTTGGAGAGTGATGCCCTTGCATGCTTCGTGCAGTGTTGTTGGCATGCCGTGGAGAACACCGCGTCACGGATGCGCTATGTCGCCGGAGAAGCTCTTTGCCTGGTGTCTCAAGACCATTGGGGCATGATCGAGGGAGGGGCGCTGGGCCGGACCGAGTCATCAGATGGGTGGAGCCGGCTGGTCGCCTGGGCCTGCCTATGCGTCAGCACTTACCAAGGGCTGACGATTTCAACGCTCACTGAAGCGCTATCTACGTTGGCAGATTCTCGGCCAATCGATTCCCACCTAGGCGGGCTCTTTGTCCGGCCGACTGGGAACGCCGTATGGCAGCACCTTGTGCGCGGCGCGGCGCGGCGCATCCTCATCACCCCACCAGAGCCAAAGGCACTGCAAGTACTCCATGAGCTTATTGGCGATGCCAAGGGCCTGAATATAAGCACCATCGGTGAGTTAGAGACGCTGTTTAAGCAATCCGGACTGGAGCTGAGCAGGATGTTGAGCGAAACATGGTCACAAAACATGGCTGGCCTAATGTCGGACCGCGAAGACTGGAACCGTGAGGCCGTTTACTTGCTTGAGCTCATCGACGATCCGTTAGTCCCGAGTGACGAAGCCGACCGGAGAGATCCGAGTCACAGCCTTGAACTTGGCGCCTGCATAACGGTAATCTCCTATTGGGATACGCCTGTGGGGGACAACCCCAGCAGGACAGCGTCGGCGCCGGCAGATGCGGCCAGGCGTCTGGTCATTCACGCGCTTGCGCGGGACGCCGGCATAGACCACGCCCAGCTAGTGCGGCAGGCGCGTTCGATGAAAAGGAACATCCTAGACGACGTTGAGGACCAAAGACTCAGGCTTTTTGACCTACCAAGCGTTGACGCGAAGGCTGACTTAGAGCACCCGATTGTCGACAGCGGATCGATCCACGAACTCGAAGACCTGATTGTCGACTCCTCTCACTTTTTTGCGTTAAACGCTGCTCAGGTACTTTATTCCCTGAATGGTTGCCCGGAATATCCAGAGACAATCAAAAATCTGCTCACGCGTGGTCGGGGTGAGTCCCTTCGGATATCCGCCGCGCTGGCTAGTCATTTGCCAGATGGGACGGGGCAACGCCTTCTATTAGATCGCCTACTCCATGGAGAAAGCACTCCAGGCTGCCGCTACTTGTACCAAAGCCTGGAGCCTCCTTATGGCGCCGATCACATCGAAGCTGTCCGAAGGGGCCTGAGCGGGAATTCAGCCTACGCTGCCAAGGCAGCTGCCGAGTTGGTCAAAGACTTTTCCTTGAACCGAGTATTGGCCGGCGAGTTGCGGGCCTTCTTTGATCAATGGCGGACCAAAGAAGAGCCGTATCCGAGGAAGGGGGGCGTTATTCCGGACAGTCCTCGCGACGAGCTAGCCAAGATTCTGGCTCCGGCGTTCGCGCCAGAGCATGACTTCCTCCTTGCACTCCTCGCCGACGATCGACCTGACGTGCGAAGTGCTGCATGTGAGCATGCTCTAACTGAAGCGGCGGGCTCAGCCCTCTTGCGTTCAAGACTCTTGGAAGGCATTCTGAACAATCAGTTGCGGCCAGAGCTTCTTCGCACAGCTGTCTCCAAAGGCTTGTACCTTGGAGACGGGGCGGTCGCAGTCGTCCGCTTGCTACATAATGATGACGCTCGCCTTCGCTATGCGGCGTTGCCTATCCTTGACGTGAGGTATCTCCAGCCGGACCAAGTGCGCGAAGAGGGCAATCGGTTGCTGACAGATAGGGAGTTGGACATCAGGGAAGGCGCTAGCCGGGCTCTGCGTGGCTTGGAATCATCAGGCTTCGACTCATGAAACCGCAGTTGCTTCGCTGCGAAGGTGATCGCCCAGGCTCTATGGAGGGCAGTTCGTTTTGAGCCTGGTCGGTAGCAGATTATTCGCGATACCATGCACGTAGTTTCATTGGCGGGAACGATGGTCGCGGTAAGTAAGGTCGAGGTAATGCCCGTACTTGCTTGGACAAGGACGAATGACCTTGACATGGCATCGTGCATGGTATTCCTCAGCATCCGCGCTCGAAGTGCCAGCGAAATCAAAAGGTTAGCTCAACCATTGATCATCGAGTGGGAGTGAATTTCTCTTAGGAAATAATTGAAATAAGAAACCCGCTTCGGCGGGTTTTCTTATGCGCTTCCACTCAGCGCACCCAGCGCCGCCTTCGTCGCCATCCTCAAGGCCCAGATCCTCCTCAAGTAGAGCCGCGTTTGGCGCGCCATCAGCACCAGCAGGCGCCTTTCCTTGAGCATGACGTCGGTCGCACGGCTGACCAGGTTGTCGGCCAGCCCGAGCGCGGTGCTGGTCAGGGTTTGCATGGAACAGGGCGCGACCACCAGCGAGTGGAACGATCCGCTGGCGATGGTGGCGCTGATGTCCTTGACGTTGTGGCCCAGATCGGCCCGGCCTTCGATATCGCCACGCTTCAAGTCGAGCTGTTGCAATGCCGTCAGCGCGCCGGAGGCCGACATCACCAAGTGCGATTCGCAGGCGCGACTGGCGCGCAGCGGTTCCCGCAGGCGCACTCCGTAGATCGCGTCGCTGGCACCGGTGATCGAGCCTGCATGCCCAAAAACTGCCTTCGGAGCGTGCGCGTTGCCGATTTTTGGTGCATTATTAAGTAATTTTGCCGCCCGCCGGGTCATGCAGCATGCATGTATTCGTCGCACGCAGGCAGTCCAGAATCAATAACCGAAAAGAGTGCGCCACGACCCGGACCCCGATCCGGCGCTCAGGAAGGCGCCCACCCCGCAGGAGATTGGCATGTCAGCTGCCGTACGTGTTTTACAAGGGAAGTTCGGTCGAGTCTGCCTGCTGGACATGGATCGCCCACTGGTCACTCATGGCCATTCGCAGTGTCACGTGCTGATCAAGGTCAGCGGCGAAGACACGTTCTTCAATGTGCGCGACAAGTCCTATCCGCTGACCGACCAGACCGCGGTGCTGGTCAATTCGTGGGAGCCGCACGCGTATACCCACCACGATCCCGACGCTCCCGGCACCATCATCCTGGCGCTGTACATCGAACCGCTGTGGCTGGGCGAAATAGAAAAAGCCTTGATTGCGAGCGGCCAGCCGGGCTTCTTCCCGCAGCCTTGCGTCGAGATCTCCAAGCCGATCCGCAACCTGTCGAACCAGCTCGCGATGCAGATGCTGTATGGCGATCAGCTGAGCGCCCAGCAGCTCGAGATCCAGCTGTCGAACCTGATGATCGCCGTGATCGACGCGTTCTCGGAATGGCGCAACTTCAATGACCTGCGCAAGGCCGACCTGTCGCGCATTCCTGATCCGCGCATCCGCCGCGCGCTCGCCTACATGCGCGCCAACGTTGGCGCCGAACTCGATATCGACAAGATGGCGTCCGAAGCTTGCCTGTCGCGCGCCCACTTCTTCAAGCTGTTTCAGCACGACACCAGCCTGACGCCCAACCTGTACGTCAATGTGCTGCGCATGGAAAAAGCGATCGAAGGCCTGACCCAAAGCCGGGTGCCGCTGGTCAGCCTGTCGGAGGGCCTTGGCTTCAGCGCCCAGAGCCACTTCACCCGCTTCTTCCAGCAGCATCTGGGCGCAATGCCGAGCCAGTACCGCAAGGTGGTCGATGTGTACGACCATCATTGAGGCGCGCGGCGCGAAAGAAAAAAGAGACTGTAAGGTAAATCAAGACACCCACGGGTAACAGTTTTCGGCACACAGAGGCCTACACTTTTTGCATCAGTAATGCTGCGAAAAGGGACTCACAGTGAATCAGATTTTCCCATTGCCTGCCGAGGGTTTCGCCGCAGCCGGCGCCGCGCCGGGCACCCATGTCGGCAAGGCGCTGCCCCGCTTCGAAGACGCAGCCCTGCTCACGGGGCGCGGCAGCTACACCGACGACATTGGCGTCAAGCCGGGCACCCTGCACGCTGCCGTCCTCCGGTCGCCGCACGGCCACGCCGACATCATCGCCATCGACAGCGCCGCCGCCTTGGCGCTGCCCGGCGTGCGCGCGGTGCTGACCGGCGCCGACGTCGCCGCCTGGTCGACTCCGTTCGCGGTCGGCGTCAAGCAGCCGATGGAGCACTGGTCGATCGCCATCGAGCGCGCCCGGTATGTCGGCGAGCCGGTGGCGGTGGTAATGGCCGAGAGCCGCTACCTGGCCGAAGACGCACTGGAACTGATCAAGGTCGAGTACCGCCAGCTGAAGGCGGTGGTTGATCCCGAGGCCGCGCTGGAACCCGGTGCACCGGTGCTGCATCAGGCGGTCGGTGCCAACCTGGTCAACGACCGACATTTCTCGTATGGCGAGCCCGAAGCCGCTTTCGCCGCCGCCGCGCGCACCGTCAAGATCAAGGTGCATTACCCGCGCAACTCCTGCACCCCGATCGAATGCTTCGCCGTTGTCGCAGAGCACCTGGCGGGGGACGAAGGCTACGATGTGCTGTCGAATTTCCAGGGGCCGTTCGCGCTGCACCCGGTGATGGCGCGCTCGCTCAAGGTGAGCGGCACCAAACTGCGTCTGCGCGCCCCGCGCGACTCCGGCGGCAGCTTCGGCACCAAGCAGGCGGTATCGACCTACATCGTGCTGCTGTGCCTTGCGTCGCGCAAGGCGGGGGCGCCCGTCAAGTGGATCGAAGACCGGCTCGAACACCTGCAGGGGTCGGTCTCGTCGACCAACCGCGTCACCACCATCGAAGCGGCGCTGACGCCCGAGGGCGAGATGACAGCCCTGCGTTACCACCAGATCGACGACTGCGGCGCCTACCTGCGGGCGCCGGAACCTGCCACCTTCTACCGCATGCACGGCATGCTGACCGGCGCCTACAAGGTGCGCCATCTCGCGGTACATAACCAGGTGGTCCTGACCAACAAGACCCCGTCCGGCCTGGTGCGCGGCTTCGGCGGCCCGCAGGTGTATTTCGCGCTCGAGCGCCTGATGCAGCGGATCGCGGTTGAACTCGGCCTCGATCCACTCGACGTCATCGCCCGCAACATGATTACCCCGGACGCCTTCCCGTACCGCGCGCCGGCCGGCTCGCTCTACGACTCCGGTAACTACCAGCTGTCGATGGCGATGGCGATCGAACGCGGCGGCCTGGCCGAACTCAAGGTGCGCCGCGAGCAGGCCCGCGCCGAGGGGCGGCTGTACGGCATTGGTTACGCCGCCGTGGTCGAGCCGTCGATTTCCAACATGGGTTACATCACGACCGCGCTGACCCCGGCCGAACGCGCCAGGGCCGGCCCCAAGAACGGCGCCAACACCAGCGCCACCGTGGCGGTCGACGCGCTCGGCAGCGTCAGCGTCATGATCGACTCGGTGCCGCAAGGGCAGGGCCACCGCACGGTGGTGGCGCAGGTGGTGGCCGACGTGCTCGGCCTGGAGCCCGCGGACGTGCTGGTCAACGCCGAACTCGATACGCAAAAGGACGGCTGGTCCATCGCTGCCGGCAATTACTCGAGCCGCTTCGCCGGCGCGGTGGCCGGCACCGTCCACCTGACCGCGCTCAAGGTGCGCGACAAACTTGCGCTGATCGCCGCGGCGATCCTCGAGGTGCCGGTCGCTGATATCGTGTTCGAGGGACGCAAGGTGTTCGCGCGCACGGATCCGGGCAATCGGCTGCCGTTCCACCGCGTGGCCGGCGGCGCCCACTGGTCGCCGGCCAGCCTGCCGCAAGGGATGGCCTCGGGCGTGCGCGAAACCGTGTTCTGGACCCCGCCGCAACTGCTTGCACCGGACCAGCACGACGTCATCAACAGCTCGGCCGCCTACGGCTTCCTGTTCGACATCTGCGCGGTCGAAGTCGACCAGCTCACCGGCCAGGTGCGCATCGACCGCTACGTCACCTCGCACGACGCCGGCCGCATCCTGAATCCGGCACTGGCCGACGGCCAGATCCGCGGCGCCTTCGCGCAGGGGCTGGGCGCGGCGCTAATGGAGGAGTTCGACTATGGCAGCGACGGCAGCTTCAAGTCCGGCACCTTCGCCGACTACCTGGTGCCGACCGCCTGCGAAGTGCCGGAGCCTGTGATCGTCCATAGCGAGACGCTGTCGCCATTCACGCCGCTGGGCGCCAAGGGACTGGGCGAGGGCAACAACATGAGCACCCCGGTGTGCATCGCCAACGCGGTGGCCGATGCGCTCGGCGTGTCCGACCTGCGGCTGCCGCTGACGCCATCGAAGATTCATGCCCTGCTTGGCATCGACGACCCGGCGCCGAGCAAGCCGCGCAGCGCAGCCCCGGTCAAGGCGCCGCACGGCGGCCATGCGCTGTCGATGTCGGGTTCGGTCGAACTGCCGGCAACACCGGATCAGGTGTATGCGGTGCTGCTCGACCCGGCCGCGCTGGCCAAGGTGATCCCGGGTTGCCACGCGCTGGAGAAGGTCGGCGAGAACCACTATCGCGCCGACGTTACCATCGGCATCGCCTTGGTCAAGGCGCGCTACGCGGCCGAGATCCACCTGTCCGAACTCGATCCGCCGCACGGCCTGGCACTGGGCGGCAAGGGCGTCAGTTCGCTCGGTTCGGCCGAAGGCGCCGGCCGGATTCGCCTCGAGGCGGCCGGCGCGGGTACCTTGCTGAGCTACGACTACAGCGCCGCCGTCAGCGGCAAGGTGGCCGCGGTGGGCGGCCGCATGCTGGAGGGCGCCGCGAAAATCGTGCTGCGCCAGCTGTTCGAACAACTCGGGCGCCAGGCTGGCGGCGGCAGCGCCACAGCGCCCGCGCGCTCGCTGTGGCAGCGCATCCTGAGTGCGCTGGGAGTCTCCAAATGAAGCCCGCAGCATTCGACTACATCCGGGCCGACAGCGCCCAGGAAACAGTGGCCCTGCTGGCCCGCCACGGGGAGGACGCCAAGATCCTGGCCGGTGGCCAGTCGCTGATGGCGATGCTGAACATCCGCCTGGCGCAACCGGCCATGCTGGTCGATATCTCGCGCTGCCAGGACCTCGACTACGTGCGGGTCGAAGACGGCAAGCTGGCGGTGGGCGCCGCGGCCACCCAGGCCAGCGTCGAAACGCGCTCTTCGCTGGCGGCGGAAGTGCCGCTGCTCGGCATGGCGTTTCCTTGGATTTCGCACTTCCAGATCCGTAACCGCGGCACAGTTTGCGGCTCGGTCGCACATGCCGACCCGAGCGCCGAACTGCCGCTGTGCCTGACGGCGCTGCAAGGCGAAGTGGTGCTGCGTTCGCAGTCCGGCCGGCGCGTGCTCAAGGCCGACGAGTTCTTCCAGGGGATGCTGATGACCGCACTGCGCCCCGGCGAGATCGTCGAGGAAGTGCGGTTCCCGCTGCAGCAGCAGGGTGCGCGCTACGCCTTCCGCGAGGTATCGATGCGGCATGGCGATTTCGCCATCGTGGCGCTGGCTGCGGTCGTCACCGACGGTGCCATCGAGTTGACCGCCGGCGGTGTGGCCGACCGCCCGATCCGCAAGCGCTGGGGCCGGATCAGCGGCGGCGACCTCGATACCGCACTCAACGACTTCGCATGGGAACTGGAAGCCCAAAGCGACGCACACGCCAGCGCCGAATACCGGCGCCACCTGGTGCGCCAGCTGGGCCGTCAATTAATAGTGAAGGCAAGCACATGAAACACTACGAAAAAAACATGGAGTATCCGGTGACCATCACGCTCAACGGCGTGGCGCGCAGCGCCCCGGCCGAAGCGCGCATGCTGCTGTCGGACTTCCTGCGCCACAAGCTGGGCGCCACCGGCACCCACGTCGGCTGCGAACACGGCATCTGCGGCGCCTGCACGGTGCGGGTTGACGGCGTGGCCCAGCGCGCCTGCATGCAACTGGCGGTGCAGGCCGACGGCCGCAAGGTCGACACGGTCGAGGGACTCAACCATGGCGCGGGTGCCGAGCTGGGCGACCTGCAGGCCGCCTTCAAGCGCCACCACGCGCTGCAGTGCGGTTTCTGCACCGCCGGCATCCTGATGTCATGCAGTCATTTCCTCGAGCGTGTTCCCGCTCCCACCGAAGCGCAGGTGCGCGACATGTTGTCCGGCCACCTGTGCCGCTGTACCGGCTACACGAATATCGTCAACGCGGTGCTCGACGTTGCAGCGCAACGCCAGGCCGCTCTCCAAGGGAGTACACAACATGCTTGATCTGGGCCGCAGTTTCCTCGCATCGGCAGAACGCAGTCCCGACCAGCTGGCCCTGGTGGACGGCGCGCTGCGCCTGACTTACAGCGAATGGTTTGGCCACGTGGCCGCCGTGGCCGGCGGCTTGCAGGAGATCGGGCTGCAGCGCGGCGACCACCTGGTCGCGCTGCTGCAGAACCGCTGGGAGATGGCGACGCTGCACTGGGCCTGCCAGTTCGCCGGCATCATCGTCACGCCGCTCAACTGGCGCGCCAAGCCGGACGAAATCGACTACTGCGCCGGCGACGCCAATGCGCGCGCCGTCGTATTCCAGGACGTGTCGGCCGACGCCGTGCGCGACTCGGCGGTGGCCCAGCGCCTGCCGCGCATCGCGGTCGGCTTCGCCGACGGCGGCACGCTGCAGTTCGACCAGCTGCTGGCGGCGGCTCAGCCGGCGCAGTTGCTGGGCGCAGGCGCCGAGGACTGGTCGCTGATGCTGTACACCTCCGGCACCACCGGCAAGCCGAAGGGTGTGCCGCGGCGCCACCGCCAAGAGCGTGCCGCCGCGCTCGCCCACGTCGCCCAGAACCAGTATGGCCGCCATGAGCGCACCCTCGGCGTGATGCCGCTTTATCACACCATGGGCGTGCGTTCGCTGCTGGCGATGGCGCTGGTCGACGGCTGCTTCGTGTGCGTGCCGAAGTTCGACCCGGTGGCGGTGCTGGCCGCAATCGAGGCCGAGCGCATCACCAACCTGTACCTGGTGCCGACCCTGTACCACGACGTCATCGCACATCCGAGCTGCGCCACCACCGACCTGTCCTCGGTGCGCAAGCTCGGCTTCGCCGGTGCATCAATGAACGAGGCCCTGCTCAAGAAACTGGATGCCCTGTTCCGGCCCGAGCTATTCGTCAATCACTACGGCTCGTCGGAGGTGTACACCTTCAGCATCGACTCGGCGGCGGTGAAAAAGCCCGGCAGCGCCGGGCGGGCCGGCATCAACCAGCGCCTGCGCGTGGTGCGGCTCGACAGCGGCAATCCCGACACGGCGGCCGCGCGCTACGAGGAGGGCGAAATCATCGTCGACCTGGCCGGCGACGAAGCCTTCGAAGGTTACTGGAACCGGCCCGACGCCAACGCCAAGGCGCTGCGCGGCGGCTGGTACTTCACCGGCGACACCGGCTACCTGGACCGCGACGGCGACCTGTTCGTTTCGGGACGTACCGACGACATGATCATCAGCGGCGGCGAGAACATCTCGCCGGTCGAAATCGAGAGCCTGCTGTCGCTCCATCCGGCGGTCGACGAAGTGGCGGTTGTCGGCCTGGCCGACGCACGCTGGGGTCAGTGTGTCACCGCCTTCGTCAAGCGCAGCGCGCCGGTGACCGGCGAAGAACTCGACGCCCACTGCCGCACCTCGGGCCTGGCCAACTTCAAGCGGCCGCGCTCTTACATTTTCGTGGCCGAAGTACCGCGCTCTCCGGTCGGCAAGCTGTTGCGCCGCAAGCTGGTCGCCAACGAATACGAAGAAGAAGCACAGCAGTAATTCAACCCATCCCAAGAAAGTACAGGAGACAGACATGAAAACAGCATTTGCAATCAAGTTAATGGCCGCAGCCTTGAGCGCGGGTTTTGCCACCGGCGCGGCGGCCCAGTCCGGCCCGATCCGGATCGGCGTGGTGACCCCGCTGTCGGGAACCTATTCAGCGCTGGGCCAGCAGGTCAAGTGGGGCATCGAGCTGGCGACGCGGGAGATCAACGCCGGCGGCGGCATCATGGGCCGCAAGGTCGAACTGCTGTTCGAGGATGAGGAAGCCAATCCATCGGTCGCCGCGCCGAAAGCCGAAAAGCTGTTCCAGGTGTCGAAAGTCGATTTTCTGACAGGCACCGTGAATTCGGCATCGACGCTGGCGGTCGGCCAGCTGGCCGAGCGCAACGGGCGCCTGATCGCCACCACCGTCTCGTTCTCGGACACCATCACCGGTGAAAAATGTTCGCCCAACGTATTCCGGGTGAACGCTAAGGCCGGCCAGCAGTCGGCCGCGCTGGCCGAGTGGCTGAGCAAGGCCAAGCCGAACGCCAAGGTGTTCTACCTCGGCCCAGATTACGAAATGGGCCGCAGCACCGTAGCCGCCTTCAAGAGCGCGGCCGAAAAGAAGGGCGCCAAGACCGTCGGCGAGGTGTTTGCACCGCTCGACAACAAGGACTACTCGCCGTTCTTTGGCCAGGTGCGCGCAGCGCGTCCGGATGTGATGTACACCTCGGTGGCCGGCAACGACACTGTGCGCCTGTTCAACCAGATGGCGCAATACGGCCTGCTGAAGAACCTGACCGTGGTGGGCGCATCCGGCACGCTGACGTCGCAGAACCTGGCGGCCGTCGGCAAGGCCGGCGAAGGCTTCGTCACCGGCGTCGGCTACTCGGTCGAGATCGACCTGCCCGAGAACCAGAAATTCGTCAAGGCGTTCCAGGAGTTCGCCAAGGCAGCGCCCGACCTGTACGGGGCCGACTCGTATGGCGTGATGTTCTTCTACAAGGCGGCGGTCGAGAAGGCGAAAAGTACCGACACCGACAAGGTCCGCGCCGCGATGCGGGGGCTGGAGTGGATGACCCCGCAGGGCAAGAAGACCATGCGCGCGGGCGACCACCAGGCAATCCAGGACATGTACGCGACCCAGATGACCAACGGTAAATTCAAGGTCATGAGCAAAGTGCCTGGCGCGGCCGCGATCGGCCCCGACACCTGCAGCCGGTTCTGAGGACAGCGGTCATGGATGGTTTTATCGACACGCTGCAGTTCGTGCTGGCTCCACAGGTCGTCAACGGCCTGTCGATCGGCGTGGCTGTGATCCTGATGGCGCTCGGGCTGACGATCATCTTCGGTCTGCTCGACGTCATCAACATGGCGCACGGCGAGTTCTACGCCCTCGGCGCTTACCTCGGCGTCACCCTGGCCGCCGCCGGCGTCAATTTCTGGCTGATGCTGCTGCTGGTGCCGCTGATCATGGCGCCGCTCGGCTATGCCTTCGAGCGGATGCTGATCCAGCGTGTGTTTCACCAGAAGGACCGGCACATCCTGACCCTGCTGCTGACCTTCGGCCTGGCGATCGTCATGGAAGACCTGTTCAAGGTGTTCTACGGTCCGCAGGCGCTGACCGCGGCAACCCCGATCGAGGGCGCCAGCGAGATCGCCGGCATGTTCTTCCCCAACTACCGCCTGTTCCTGATGGCGATCGGCAGCGCGATCATCGTCGCTGTGTGGCTGGTGGTCTACCGTACCAGCCTGGGCGCGATGGTGCGCGCCGCCGCCTTCGACAAGAACATGGCGTCGTCGCTGGGAGTGCCGGTATCGCACGTCTACGCCGGCACCTTCGCCTTTGGCGTGGCGCTGGCGGCGCTGGCCGGCGTACTGCTGGCCCCGGTGTACTCGGTGTTCCCGACCATGGGTAAGGACTTCATCCTGCTGGCGTTCAGCGTTGTCATCGTCGGCGGCCTTGGCAGCATCAAGGGCGCGGTGATCGCCGGGCTGGTGTTGACCCAGATTCAGGCCATCGCCAGTTTGTACATGTCGCCGTCGTGGACCGACCCGCTGGTATTCGCCATCATGGTGGCGGTGCTGATGGTGCGGCCGCAAGGACTGTTCGGGAGGCTCGGCCATGCTTGACAAATTGATTCACCTCCCGGCTGCGGCAGCCGCGCCGGCACCGGTGCTGGGCTCGGTTGCGCGGCGCGAGCGCATTGCCCGCAACGCGGTGCGCTACTTCGCCTTCCTGTTCATCGCGCTGGCGCTGCTGTTCGCGGTGATTGCCGCGGCGCTCGACGATGTGTTCTTCTTCCGCCTCGCCACCGAGGCGCTGATTTACGGCGGCTTCGCCATGGGAGTCGACCTGCTGCTCGGCTTTGCCGGCCTGCTGTCGCTCGGTCACGCCCTGTTCTTCGGGCTCGGCGCGTATGTCTCGGGGCTGGTGCTGAAGGAATGGAGCGCCTCTTTCTGGCTGGCGCTGGCGGTGACGCTGCTTGCGTCGACCGTGGCCGGCGCCGTCGCCGGTATCATCGCGATCCGGGCGCGCGGCGTGTATTTTGCGCTGATTACCTTCGGCCTGGCCGAGGTGGTATCCAAGGTGGTGTTCAACACACGCGAACTGGGTGGCTCGGACGGCATCATCGGGATCCCGGTGGTGCAGGCCAACTTCCTGCTGTTCACGGTCGACAGCAGTCATGCCGGCAGCTTCTTCCTGCTGGTGCTGGTGCTGGTCATGGCCATGTACTTCGCGTTGGAGGCGCTGTTGCAGACACCGGCCGGGCGCCTGGTGGTGGCGATCAAGGCCAACGAGCACCGCGTACCGTTCCTCGGGTTCAGCGCCCAGCGCTACAAGCTGCTGGCCTTCATCCTGGCCGCCAACGTGACCGCCATGGCCGGCGCGCTGTACCCGATGCTGCGCGGCTTTGTGTCGCCCGAGCTGATGTTCTTCCAGGCCTCCGGCAACGCGGTCATCACGGTGATCCTGGGCGGCGTCGGTACCCTGATCGGTCCGCTGTACGGCAGCGTGATCTTGAGCGCCCTAAAGTCGGTGGTGGGTTCGTACACCGAGCACCACCTGATCGTGATCGGGGTGCTGTTCATGATTTCGGTGATCTTTTTCCCCAAGGGCCTGATCGGCTACATGCGGCCACGCCTCGAAGCGTGGCTCTCGCGAAAGGAGCAGTCATGACCCAGCCGGACCAGAATGTGCTGTCGGTACGTGGCCTGTCGGTGCGCTTCGGCGCGCTGACCGCGGTCAACAACGTCAGTTTCGATGCCAGGCGCGGCCACATCACGTCGGTCATAGGGCCCAACGGGGCCGGCAAGAGCACCTTGTTCAACCTGATCAGCGGAGCCATCCGCCCGAGCGGCGGCGCCGTCAGCTTTAACGGCCAGGACGTCACCGCGCGCGCACCGGACCAGCTGATGAAAGCCGGTCTGGCGCGCTCATTCCAGATCACCAACCTGTTCTTCGAACTGTCGGTGTTCGAGAACTTGCGGCTGGCGGCGCAGGCGCTCGAGCCGGCAGCGCGCGCGCTGCTGCCGGTACGCCGCAGCACCTTTGCGCTGCAGCGCGCCGAGGAACTGATCGCCCAGTTCGGGCTGTCGTCCAAGGCGCACGAGCTGGCCGGCTACCTGTCGCACGGCGAACAGCGCCGGCTCGAAATTGCGGTGGCGCTGGCCTGCAAGCCCAAGATGCTGTTGCTGGACGAGCCGACCCAGGGCATGTCGCACGCCGACACGGAGGAGACCGGCGACATGATCAAGTCGCTCGCGGGCGAGCTGTCAATCCTGCTGGTCGAGCACGACGTGGGACTGGTGATGAAGCTGTCCGACCACGTGGTCGTGATGACCCAGGGCGCCAAGCTGGCTGAGGGCCTGCCCGCCGCGGTGCGCGCTAACCCGGCGGTGCAGGCCGCGTATTTTGGACAGGGAGCTCACCATGCTTGAACTGGAAAACGTCCACACCCACTATGGCCTGAGCCATGTGCTGCAAGGCGTGTCGCTGACAGTGGGCGCCGGCGAGGTGGTGGTGCTGTGCGGTCGAAACGGTGTCGGCAAGACCACCGTGATGAAAACCATCGCCGGCTGGGTCAAGCCGAGTGCCGGGTCGGTGCGCTTCAACGGCACCGAGATCGGCCCGCTGGCGCCGGACCGTATCTGCCGCATGGGCCTGGGCCTGGTGCCGGAGGACCGCCGCATCTTTCCCGGCCTGACGGTCGAGGAGAACCTGAAGCTGGGATTGCTACAGTGCCCGGGCCGCGCCAAGGCCGAATCGCGCGCGGTGCTGGAACAGGCCTACGAGCGCTTTCCGCGTCTGAAGGAGCGCCGGCCGCAGCTCGGCACATCGCTCTCGGGCGGGGAGCAGCAGATGCTGGCCATGGCCCGCGTGCTGGTGGGCGCGCCCAAGCTGCTGCTGATCGACGAGCCGACCGAAGGTTTGGCCCCGATCATCGTCGATGAAATATTCGCCATCATCGAACGCCTGCGCGATGACGGCATCCCGATCCTGCTGGTGGAGCAGAACGTCCACCGGGCACTCGATGTCGCCAAGCGTTTCTATGCGCTCGAACGCGGGCAGGTGATCCTGTCCGGCGATGCCGCATCGAGCAGCGCCCGCAGCAGCCTGCAAGAAGCGATCGCGGTTTAACTTTTGCAACTCATCCAGAAGGAAACAACATGTCCCAATTGTCCCATCCCGCACAGACCCTGCTCGAAACGCTCGACGGCTTTTCCGTGATCATCGACGCCGAGCGCGAACGCGCCGACATCGTGCTGGAACGCCCGCCCTTCAACATCATCTCGATGGCCCAGCGCGACCAGCTGCGCCTGGTGTTCGAGTCGCTCGACGAAAACCCGGCAGTGCGGGTGATCGTGCTGCGTTCGGTCGGCGAGCACTTCTCCAGCGGCGGCGATATCCGCGGATTTCTCGATGCGACGCCCGAGCACGTGTCGAAACTGGCGTGGAACATCGCCGCGCCTGCGCGTTGCAGCAAGCCGGTGATTGCGGCCAACCGCGGTTTTTGCTTCGGGGTCGGCTTTGAAATCTCGCTGGCCTGCGATTTCCGGATCGTCTCCGAGACCTCGCAGTACGCGCTGCCGGAACAGAAGCTGGGCCAGATCCCCGGTTCGGGCGGTTCCGCGCGCCTGCAGAAAATGGTCGGCATCAGCCGCACCAAGGACGTCGTGATGCGTTCGCGCCGGGTGCCGGGCCAGCAGGCTTACGACTGGGGCATCGCCACCATGTGCGTGCCGGATGCGGATCTGGAAAAGGCTACCGATGCGCTGGTGGACGAGCTGCGCGCGTTTTCGCCCATCGCCCAACGGACCGCGAAAAAACTGCTCAACGACACCGAAGACTCAACCCTGGGCATCGCCATCGAGCTCGAAGGCCATTGCTACAGCCGCTTGCGCGGGTCGGACGACTTCCGCGAGGGCGTCGAGGCGTTCCACCAGAAGCGCAAACCAGATTTCAAGGGAAGCTGAGCAAGGCAGCATCAGGCTGACGCGCATCCGGAATGAAATCGAGGGGTGGATTCTGCCATGGGAGCAAGAACGACAGGGAGTAGCGCGCAGCCCTTGCATGCGCTGAACCTGATCGCCGGCCAATGGCAGCTGGCGGGCAGCGCGCGCGCGGGCGACAGTATTAACCCGGCCAACGGCCGCGAGATCGGCAGTTTCGCGGCCAGCGCGGCGGCCGATGGGCGGCGGGCGATCGATGCGGCCCGGCGCGCCTTTGAATGCGGCGGCCTCGCGCGCGACCCGGCCCAGCGCGCACGGCTGCTGCTGCGCTGGGCCGATCGGTTGGCAGGCCGCGCCGACCTGGCGCAGCTGCTGACCCTTGAAAACGGCAAGGTGCTGGCGCAGTCGCGCCGCGAGATTTCGAGCGCCATCGCTCGCTTGCGCCAGGACGCCGGGGTGCTGCTGCAGGCGGCAGCCGCCGGCGACGCCGGGCTGGCGGCAGCGCAGCCGGCCGGCGTAGTGGCGATCCTGGTTGCATGGCAGGCGCCGGTTGCGCTGCTGGTAGCGTCACTGGCCCCGGCGCTGGCGGCCGGATGCAGCGCCGTCGTCAAGCCGGCGCGGCAATGCGCGCAGATCACCGCCGCAGTCATTGGCGAACTGGCGGCGCTCGAGGAGCTGCCCCCGGGCGTGGTCAATCTGGTGTCGGAGACGGGGCAGGAGGTGGCGCGTGAACTGGTCGCCTCGCACCATGTGGACATCTTGTGTTTCACCGGCTTGCAGGAGACCGGGCGCAAGATGGCGCAGGCCGCCGCGCCCAGCGGCAAGCGGCTGTTGTTGGACCTGACAGGGAAGTCGTGCAGCCTTGTGTTTTCGGACATCGACGTCCAGGCCGTGGCCCGGCAGCTGGCGGCCGCGGCGCTGATCGCCGCCGGCCAGCACAGCAGCGCGCCGCGCCGGATCCTCGTTCATGCCTCTTGTTTCGACACGGTCAAGGCGGCGCTGAAACGGGCGTTGGGGCAGGTGATCCTCGGCGCCGGCGACCGCGCCGACTGCGGCCTGGGGCCGCTGATCGATGCGCCAGCGCTGGTCGCGGCCGGCGTGCGCACGGAACGGGCGCTCGAGCACTGCGACGAAGTGGTATTGCATGGCCGTCGCGCTGGCGGGGAGCTCGCCGGCGGCTACTTTCTTTCGCCGACCCTGGTGGTCGAGCGCGATTGTGCCGGCGCGTCCAGCATCGAGGAAGTTTACGGACCGTTCCTCTCGATCGGCCAATTCGAAACCGATGATGAAGCAACTGCCTATGCCAATGCGATGCGGGTGGCGCGCTCGGTCAGCGTATGGACCGGCGACGCGGCCCGTGGAGAGCGGCTGGCGCACGCACTGTGCAGCGACAGCATCTTGATTAACCGGCATGACTGGCTGGCGACGGGCGGCGCTGCGCCTTGTGACCGCATCGTGCATCCCGGCCGCCAGACCCGCAGCACGTTCGCCGACTTCCTCGCCACGCCGCGCCATTGAGAAAGGAACCGCCTTGCAGCACATCGCTATCTGCGTTGACGGAAGCCCCATTACGCTGGAATACGGATGGATCGGCCGCGAGCTGCACCATGCGCCGCTGATCGTGTTCCTGCACGAAGGCCTCGGCTCGGCCGCAATATGGAACGAATGGCCGGGCACCCTATGTTCGGCAGCCGGTTGCCGCGGGCTGGTTTTCTCGCGCTACGGCTACGGGCACTCGCAGGCTCGCCCCACATCCGGGCAAGCGTGGCCGGTGGACTATATGGAGCGCGAGGCGTGCGAACTCCTGCCGGCCCTGCTTGACGCGCTCGGCATCGATGCCAAGCGAGAGCGTTTGATTATTTTTGGCCACAGCGATGGCGCCACCATTGCGCTGCTGTATGCCGCGGCATTCCCGCAGCATGCCTGCGCCATCGTTGCCGTGGCACCGCACGTATTTACCGAGCAAGTCGCGCGTGAGCGGATTGGGCAGATGCGGGCGAATTGGGAGGACGGGCGCCTCGCCAGCCGCCTCGCACGCCTGCACGAGGATTCGGGCGGCGTATTCGACGGCTGGAGCAAGTGCTGGCTTTCGCCCGCCTTCGGTGCCTGGAACGTGACAGCGGCGATTGAAACCATCGCGAGCCCGTTGCTGGTGATACAGGGCAGGGGGGATCAGTTCGGATCGTTGGAACAGTTACGTGAAATACAGCGCCGGGTTCCCCACGCCGAATTGTTGGTGCTTGAAGACTGTCGACATGTGCCGCATGAGGAACACCCGGAGTTGACCTTGCAGGCGGTGACTGCCTTTCTTGCGAGGTGCCGTGAGTGAGGGATTCGCGCGAGGCGCGATGCAACGAACCCCGCACGCCGAGGTGTTTGAGGAGTTCTTACAAGGGCTGAATTGCCGCAATCACGTAGGCGAGGCCGCCGTCTTCATGCCATCCGCTTGTAATGCTCACACGAGCGGGCAGCGCATCGCTCGGTCGCGAAGCGCATCAATAAATTCTCACCTTCCAGTGCGACCTAGGGAAACCAAACCACTGTACGAGCATGCCTATCGAACTGGATGCCGGGCGCACGGTGGTTACCGAGACATGGTATTTGTTATGGTACCGAAGAGTCTGTTACAGATTTATCGTCAGTTTATCAATGACTTAGCTCGGCCCCTGATAATCGAGTGGGAATAATTCCTGACTCGGCAAGAGCTGGCAAGCTCAGGCATTTGAAGTAACGGAAGCCCCTGATTTTTAGGGGCTTTTTCTTATTTGGCTCGGCAATATCAGGCAATGCCTGGCAAGGACAAGCAACAAAATTTGATGGTATCGGACATGGTATCGATATTTGGCGGATACTATCGCGCCATCAGTACCATGATGCCAAGGAGTCACCAATCATGGTATCGAATTCAAGTAAGTCCCTGAATTTGAAGCGGAAAGGGCGGCGCTGACGATCTGACGGTTCTGTGTATCGTAGGGGTAGGTGCTCGTCCCGTCGTTTGCTACCTGCAGGAGCAGGTTGCCCTCAAGGTCCCACAAATAGCGGTGATCGAGCAGGGCGTCCGGGTCTCGCCTGTGCCCGAGCGCGCCCGGCAATGCCGGCGTTGACGGGGCCGACGCGTCCACCCCAAAGCGCACGTGCCGCAGCGGCTGGACCGGCGCCGGTCAGGGCGGACAGGGCCAGCGTCATTCCGGGGAAGGGGCCGTGCGCGCTGCGCTGATAGCGCGCACGCCCCCTGTTGCCATAAGAAGCGCTACGCAAACCGACAAGGTCGCGCTCCAGGTTTTTGACGATGACCTCGGGCGCTTCCAGCCCGAGCAGCCAGGACGTACGGATACGGTGGCGCTCGAGCGCAACGACCTGGCCTTGGTCATTGCGCCGGTATTCGACCATGCTGCCGTCGGGAAGGGAGATGCCGGACAATCGTCCGCTCCGGTCGTAGGCGTATTGAGTCACGCTGGTGACAGCCTTGCCGCCAGTCGGCGACAGTGTTACGGTTTTGGTGGTTACGCGCCCGGCGGCATCGTGGGTGTGGCGCTCCTGCTGACCTGGGTGATCGATCCCGGTCAGCAGCGCTCCCGTGTAGATCCAGGTCGTCACGCCTTGCCGCTGACCGATTGGTGCGCGCGGATCGGTCAGGGTCTGTCGGACGAAACGTCCGGCCGCGTGGTACTCGTAGCTGGCCCAGCTGCCATTCGCGTCGGTGCTGTGCACCAGCCGGTCGGCTGCGTCGTAGCGCCGGGTTATCGAGCCGCAGGCGGTGTCACCGGACACCGCCGGCTTCCTGAAAGCGGTCATGCCCAAGGGACACTTATAAAACTAATCTCGCCATTGATACACCTCGGCACGGACGCTAAGCTTGTTATCATTGAACGTTCCGGTAAGTTTTAACTGTTTGCGGTTCCGGTCCCGTGCCACCTCTTCTATATACTCGGGTGGAATCAGTGCTTTCAGGTCAATATAAGCCTTAGCATGCTTGGCAAACCTGTGGGCCTCTTCGTATGTTTTTCCATCAACAATCCCATATTGCCACTCGATTTCCATCCATTTTGCGATGCCATCCACGTCGCCAGGCATCAAAGCATAGCTCTTTGGAGAACGTTTCGAAATGTGGGTGTGAACCCTTCTTTCGTTCTGTCCACCCTCGGTTCTGATATAGTTAATTTCAACATCGCTCCCTATCGATTCCCATTCCAATGTCAAGCCAATCGAGGGCTCTCGCGAAGCTGATGTCATGCTGAATATGATCGCTGCGGAAAATAGAAGAACCACGATCAATGGCCGCGATTTGCGAAGTCTTTCTCGAATCATTTTCATCACTCCTGACGTTTAGGCCGATTTCTCTTCAAAGCTAACATTGAACCTGGAATATCACCGCAAGATTTTTACGTAACTATTGGTGCCGGAAAATCAATGTTCAACGAATGACGAGTCCATAGTACGTTCCTAGCCATTTAGAATATTCCGCCATGTCGACAGTGCCAACGATATTAGGGTGCCCGTACGCGTCCTTCTTGGCGCCCGAGATGGTTTTCGTTATCCCATCGACTGGGTCGACATAGGTCGTCCCACGGTAATAGCTTATGAAATCGAGAGAGCCTTGATAACTCATTCCGTCGATAACGGCTTTTTTCTGTGTTGGCTCGGAAATGATTTTCCCGTTATTCGATCTCGTTCTCCAAGTACGCTCAGTCGTGATTGGGGAGCTATCTGGCAGTTCTTTATTGTGAAGAACCGGATTGGTGAGCACTGTGTCCGCATGGTCCAACGGCATCATTTTTATTCCTAATCTAGATGCCTGAAGGTAGATCCAGTTCAGTGAAATATCGGACAAATCACCTTCGGCATACCCGCCCCCGATGTCGGCATGACTCCCGATAAATCCCATTTCGACTCGGACTCCCCAACCGTCACCGCCCAAAATTGATTCACCAGGAAATGCGAACCGGTACTCGTTCAGCGCGACCGCTTGAAACGCATTGTTGACCTCTCCTGGGACACTGAGTTGCCATTCATCATTCTCGTTCCCGCCTACCCCAAACTGAGCAACAGTGTCCCACAACCCCATGAATCTGATCGAGACACAGGCGCCGCTTTTCGCATACGCATTTTTTCGAAGACGGTCTGCCACCTTGTTGGAGAAGTCCCGGGCCATCGCAGCGCCGCGGCTGAACCCGACAATGTCGATATTGACCATCTCGCCCTTTGCGAATTTCCCATTCTGAAGATAGCTATCAAGTTGCTTTAGCATATAACTCACCCGGGACCGGGCTGTGTTTGCATTGATTTCGTCGCGCCAGTTCGTTCCAATTCCACTCTCCTGGTCTGGCCGACCGACACCGTTCATGTACCACATTCTTCCATCGTTGTAAGCATCTGCAAATTTCCACACGTTCGACAACTGGTCTTTATCTGGCGCCGGGTTGGAATTGTTCGTGCCGTCGAAAGCAAAGAGAATTAGTCCGCTCGGGTCCACATATTTCAGCGGGTTGCCGTCCACGTAGGCATAGCTGTTGACACCGCCTTGCAACCCAATCGGGTCAGGCGTGAGGTAACGCCCCAGCTCTGGGTCGTAGTAGCGGCGGTCGTTGTAGTGCAGGCCGGTTTCGGCATCGAGGTATTGGCCAGGCAGACGCAGGTTGAGCTGAAAACCCGGCTGTGCGCTCAGGCGGGCGAGCTTGCCGTAGGGATGATAAGCCGCCCGCCATAGCAGTTTTCCTTCGCGGTCGGTAGCCGCTTCCACCGCGCCCAGGTAGTTGGTATGCAGATAGGCCGTCGCGTCCGGCCTCGAGAACCAGCCGGCGACGACCGTCCCCAGGTCGGCAACGGCCTGGGCGAACGGAGAGCGCGAACGATCGGCCGGAAGGGCGCCATCGCAATCGATCACCGCCACCACCTGATCGGCCAGGTACACATATTGGCGGGTGATCTTACCGTCGGCAGTGAGCTCCGCGCGCAGTTTGCGGTCTTCGTACAGGTAGTGGCGAAGCGCGCCGCCGGTCTCCTTGCTCACCCGCAGGCCACGATGGTCGTAGCGGTAACGTGCGAGGACCTTATTTCCCACGTGAACCTCGCGCAGTTGGCCCGCGGCGTCCCAGCGGTAGTGCTTCGTCCCGGCTGCGATAGGCTGGCCGGTCGAGTCGTACACGGGGGATGTAGTAGCCGTGTCGCCAAGCCAGCGCTGGCTGCCTGGCGCGTAGCGCGCGGCGTGCGTCGCGACCGTGAGCTCATCCTGACTGCCGATGTCCTGCTGAGACAGCAGGCGGTTGCCTGCGCCGTCATACGCATAGCGGCTGACACTCAGGACGGGTGGCGTCCTGTTTGCCTTGAGCGCTGTGGCGCTGACGATCAGGCGGTTCTGTGCATCGTAGGCGTAGGTGCTCGTCCCGTCGTTTGCTACCTGCAGGAGCAGGTTGCCCTCAAGGTCCCACAAATAGCGATGATCGAGCAGGGCGTTCGGGTCGCGCTTGTGGCCGAGCGCACCCGGCAGCGCCGGCGTTGACTGGGCCGACGTGTCCACCCCGCGCGCAGGAGCCGCAGCGGCTGGCCCGGCGCCGGTCAGGGCGGACAGGGCCAGCGTCATTCCGGCGGACGGGGACGTGCGCGGAGGTGCGCGATAGTCGACCCTGGCCAGCATGCCTTGCGCGCTGCGCTGGTAGCGCGCACGCACCCCATTGCCATAAGAAGCGCTACGCAAACCGACAATGTCGCGCTCCAGGTCCTTGACGATGACATCGGGCGCTTCCAGCCAGCGCAGCCAGGACGTACGTATACGGTGGCGCTCGAGCGCAACGACCTGGCCCTGGCCATTGCGGCGGTATTCGAGCATGCTGCCGTCGGGAAGGGAGATGCCGGACAATCGCCCGCTCCGGTAGTAGGTGTATTCAGTCAGGCTGGTGACAGCCTTGCCGCCAGCTGGCGACAGCGTCACGGTTTTGGTGGTAACGCGCCCGGTGGGATCGTGGGTGTAGCGCTCCTGCTGACCAGGGTGATCGATCCCGGTCAGCAGGCTCCCGTGTAGATCCAGGTCGTCACGCTTTGCCGCTGACCGATTCGTGCGCGTGGATCGGTCAGGGTCTGCCGACAATCCGCCCAACCGCGTCGTACTCGTAGCTGGCCCAGCTGCCATTCGCGTCGGTGCTTTGCACAAGCCGGTCAGCTGCGTCGTAGCGCCGGGTAATGGGGCCGCGGTCGGTGTTGCCGGGCACCGCTTGACTCGCTGAAAACCGTTTTGAACAATTGGGACACGTTATAAAACTAATCTCGCCATTGATAGACCTCGGCGCGGACACTAAGCTTGTCATCATTGAACGTCCCGGTCAGTTTTAACTGCTTGCGGTTCCGGTCCCGTGCCACCTCTTCTATGTACTCCATTGGAATCAAGGCTTTCAGGTCAATATGAGCCTTTGCATATTTGGCAAATCTGTGGGCCTCTTCGTATGTTTTCCCATCAATAATTCCATATTGCCATTCAATTTCCATCCATTTCGGGATGCCATCCACATCACCAGGCATCAAAGCGTAATGCGCAGGAGAGCTTTTCGAAATGTGAGTGTGAACCTTTCTTTCGTTCTGTCCACCCTCGGTTCTGACATAGTTAATTTCAACATCGCTCCCAATAGATTCCCATTCCAACGTCAAGCCAATCGAGGACTCTCGGGAAGCTGTTGTCATGCTGAGTATGATCGCTGCGCCAAATAGAAAAACCATGATCAACGGCCGCGATTTGCGAAGTCTTTCTCGAATCATTTCATCACCTCGGATATTTAGGTCGATTGCATTTCCGCCCTGACAATGATCCGTTAAAATCACTGCGGAATTTTTACTTACACTATTGCCCCCCTCCCTCAAAGTCAATGTTCAATGAATGACGAGTGGTAATCCCCCCATTTTTAGAGCATGCTAAAAGTAGAGGTTAAGCGGCAAGGGCCAATTTCTGTTTTGGCGTAAT
>NZ_JAFBIL020000013.1 GCF_016809835.1 Massilia soli
CCGTTCGACTTGCATGTGTAAAGCATGCCGCCAGCGTTCAATCTGAGCCAGGATCAAACTCTTCAGTTTAATCTCTGCTTGTTGGCATTTCTGCCACCGCTATTGCTAGCGGGTCGCTCACTCAAAATACTGACCGTTATCTCATTGCTGAGACAACGTATTTCTTTTTTGTGAACATTTGATAATTTAAGTAATCAAGAACCGAAGTTCTTGGCACCTTCATCAAACGCCCACACTTATCGACTGTTAATTTTTAAAGAACTTATTCGGTATTTCTTACTTGCTACTTGTCGACAAAGCGTTGTGTTTGTCAGCAGCAGAGAGATGAGATTATGCGGTAATTTGCGTTGCTCGTCAACCTCTTTTTTTACTGCGTCGCCGTTTCCGGCGATCCTCACAGCTCGGCAACTACTTGATTTCGTTAACCATTTCTGCGGGGAGGCGAACTATAGCAAAGGGCGCTTGAGGTTGGCAAGTATTTTTCGCTGCCTTAAACATCGCGCTGGCACCATGCTTGCTTATGAGGTCTGTGTGGATCCAGCGCTGAGCATCGCCGCAGCATTCTTTTGCTCCGTACTGGTACACGTGCTACATTCTGGAACAGTCCGTTCCGCCAGAGAGTCCTTCTAAGGACCCAACAGGAGACAAGTATGCTTCGCGAGCCGTCAGCTGGGCAGGGTAACGCAGTCCAATCAATTAGTTCGAGGTGGGATGAGGGCATGCCTGCCATAATCGAAACCTCCCACCAGCGCTCGGCATCCTACGGCCTGTGTCCAGGCGCCCGCCCAGACTTCTCTCCTGTTGAACGAAGCGACCTTTCCGTCCTGATCGAGAAAAACCTGCTGCTCCACACCCATGCGGTGCCAGCGATGGAGACGCTGTACCAGCAGATCATCAACACGCACAACATGGTCATCCTCACCGACGCGCACGGCGTAATCGTGCATTCGCTGGGTGACGACGACTTCCTTGAAAAGGCAAACCGCGTCGCGTTGCGGCCGGGCGTGACTTGGTCAGAGCAGAGCAAGGGCACCAACGCGATCGGCACCGCCATCGCCGAAAAAGTGCCAGCGCTGGTCCACGCTGACCAGCACTACCTCGCGGCGAACCACTTCCTTACCTGTTCAGCGGCCCCGATCACGGATCACATGGGTAATGTCATCGGGGTGCTCGATGTATCCGGGGACCAGCGCAGCTTCCACAAGCACACCATGGGTCTGGTGCGTATGTCCGCGCTGATGATCGAGAACCAGCTGTTTTCCGCCACCTTTGAAAACGCCATCACCCTGCACTTTCATGCGCGCCCAGAGTTTATCGGCACCCTGATGGAAGGCATTGCCTCGTTCACCCCTGGGGGGCGCTTCCTGTCGGCCAACCGCAATGGCCTGTTCCAACTCGGCCTGACTTTCGCCTCCCTGCAGTCGCACACCTTCAGTTCCTTGTTCGGCATTCCGGTGTCGTCGCTGTTCGACCACTACCGCACCGCCGCACCCGGTCTGCTCAACTTGTGCATGCACAGCGGTGTCCGGGTATACGGAAGGGCGCAGCTGCGCCTGTCGAACGGGGCCCACGCGCTGAACGGCGGCGACGACGCCCCCCCGATATCCGCGCCTGCCGCGTCGGGCAATGCCGCGTTCCTGGCGGCGCGGCGCCTGTCCGGCCTGCGATACCTGAACACCGGCGACCCGCAACTCGAGCGGGTCATCGAGAAGGTCAATAAGGTACTCGGGCGCGACATCCCAATCATGATCATGGGCGAAACGGGTACCGGCAAGGAGCTGCTCGCGCAGGCGATTCACAACGATTCGCCGCGCGCCGCGGGCCCGTTTGTCGCGGTGAACTGCGCGTCGATTCCCGAAACGCTGATCGAATCCGAGCTGTTTGGCTATGAGGATGGCGCATTCACGGGGGCACGCAAGAAGGGCGCCTCAGGCCGCATCCTGCAGGCCAATGGCGGCACCCTCTTTCTCGACGAGATCGGCGACATGCCGTTCGGGCTGCAAGCGCGGCTGCTACGGGTCCTGCAGGAGCGCATGGTGACACCGCTTGGCGGTTCGAAGTCCATCACAGTCAACGTGGAACTGATCTGCGCCACCAATCACAACCTGCGCGACCGCATCGCGCGCGGACTGTTCCGCGAAGACCTGTATTACCGGCTCAATGGCCTGGTGGTGAAGTTGCCGCCGCTGCGAGATCGAACCGACCTTGAGGTCATCGTCAAGAAGATCCTCTGCACTGAGTCGCCCCGCGGACAGTACACCATGGCGCCGGAGGTCATGCGCCTGTTCCAGCAGCATAAGTGGCCCGGCAACTTCCGCCAGTTGACCAACTTGCTGCGGACGGCAGTCATCATGGCAGGCGACGAACACGAAATCGGCCTGCGCCACATGCCAGACGACTTCCTGGACGACGTTGGCGCAGCCGAAGCCCAGCAGTCCGTCGTCAGCACCGACAAGTTGATCGCCGCTGGCGCCAACCTGGAAGAGATGGAGCACACCGTCATCCTCAAGTCGCTGGAAGCCCACGGCGGCAATGTGTCGGCGACCGCGCGCGCACTCGGCGTATCGCGCAATACGATCTACCGCAAACTGCCCAACCTGAAGTAAGCGCGTCGCTACAGCGACGGAAACTGCGGCGATTTCCATACGATGCCACGCTTGTTGATGGTCATCAGGTCGACGCCGGGCAGGCGCGATGCGAGCGTGTGGGCCTTCCGTGCGCCCATCACCATGAATGCGGTCGACAATCCGTCCGCCCCGATACCGGTCGGCGCCAGCACCGTGACGCTCGCCAGCTCCTGAGGCGAATCCCCGGTGGCCGGGTCAAGGATGTGGTGATGCACGAAGTCGGGCGTAAAGGTCGATTGATAGTCTCCCGACGTTGCCACGCTGCGCCCTTCCACCGGAAAGGTCGCAGCTACCCTCCCCTCGTCGCGGGGGTCGGGCACGCCGAGCATCCACGGCCGCAGGGCGCTCCTGCGGCCGTTCCCGATAAATTCACCCGTGTCGAGCAGCGCATGACGGATTCCATGGGTTCGCAACGCAGCCAGCGCCAGGTCGGCAGCGTAGCCCTGCGCCAGGCCATTGAGTGTAATCGCCATGCCGGCAGCGCCGAACCTGACTTCCTCGGCGCTGGCCTCAATGCGGTTCCAGCCCAGGCATGCCATCGCTTGCCGCTTCATCTCCGGCGGCGGCAGGAAGCCTCCCTGGGCTGCCTGCTGGAAGCTGCGCCACAGCGGCTGCACGGTGATGTCGAATGCTCCGCGTGTCAGGCGCGAAAGGTCCTGCGCGCGCGACAGTACCGCTAGCAGGTGCGGATCGGGGCGATGAAGGAACCCGTCGCGGTTGAGCGCATAGACCTGGCTCGACTCGCGCTGGACGCTCATCAGCGTATCGACCTTGCGCACCTCGGCCAGCGCGTCGCTGATCGCCAGTTCGGCCTGCAGCGCGTCGACATGCACGACACTGACGGTAACCGTTGTCCCGAACGCAATCGCAGCGCCGGTGTACAGCCGGCCGCGCGCGCCTCCCAAGGCGCTCGGCGCAACGCCGCCTGCAATGGTTCCGAAAGTCGCTGCTATGAACGCACGTCGCCGCATCATTCTCTCCTCGTCATTGATTAACTGCGGCCGAAATCGGAATGGTCCGATGCCGCTTGCGCTCCATGATCAGCGGCGCACACTTCGTTTCGCTTGCGTGGATCACCACGCAGTCCATGCACTGGAAGCACTCGTCGTAGCTGATCTTCCCGGTTGGCGCGATCGCCTGGTAGTCGCACGCATGACGACAGGTCTGGCATGGCGTGCCGCATTCGGCGCGCCGGGCGATCCAGTCATACAGGCGCAAACGGCCAAGCAGCGCAAGCGCTGCTCCGAAGGGACACAGGTAACGGCAAAAGAATTTGTATGACACTGCGCTCAGCGCCAGCAGCGAGGCCGCGTAGGCCACGAATGGCCAGGAGCGGTCGAAGCCGAGCGTGATTGCGGTCTTGAACGGCTCGATTTCTACCAGCCCGTCGGTCAGCGCTGGCGCCAGCACGATACTGGCCAGGATCGCGGCCAGCAAGGCGTACTTCAGCAGCTTGAGTCGCTTGTCGGTACGGCTGTGGAACCGGAGCTGCGGCAGCTTGCACCACCGCCCCAGCTTGCCGGTCAGTTCCTGCAAGGCCCCGAATGGACACAGCCAGCCGCAGAAGGTGCCTCGCCCCCACACGGCCAGCGACACCAGCACGAAGGCCCATAGCACCACCGTCATGGGGTCATACATGAAGAACTCCAGGCTGCGCCCGGCCAGCAGCGCCTGCAGCAGGCCGGTGACATTGACGATCGATAGCTGGCCCTGAGCGTAGTAGCCGATAAATACAACGGTAAACAACAGGAAGGCGCGCCGGAACCAGGCGAACATGGTGGCGCCGGCGGTGAGCCGCTTCTGCATCGCCAGCGCAGCGCCAAGCAGCGCCAGCGCCGCCACCGTCAGTATCAGTTCGCCCGTGCGGTCCGACCAGGCGGCGCGCCACGTTTTATCGCCCGCCGCGGGTGCGCTGAAGTACGCTGGCGGCAAACGGTACGGAAGCGCAATCTCGCGCACGATGCGCTCGGGGTAGACGATGCCTTTGTCGCGGGTGACGCGCAGCGCGAAATCGAGTTGTCCGGCCGGGTCGAGCCCGGCCTGCCCGATGACCCGGAACACATCCACATGCTCAGACGGCAGCGACGCGGGTGCGGCCAGCATCATCGCCATATCGAGGTCGCGCATTTCCACCGGCAGTTTATCCTGCTGCAGCACCAGGCGTTCAGGCACGGTGCCGCGTATGAAATCGTCGCCCAGCACACTAAAGCGCCCGCGCGACATCACCAGGAACGCATGGTCGCCCTCATCGAGCCGGGCGCTGAGTTTGTTCCAGCTCGCTTCCTGCAGCAAGCTGCGGCCCACCGATGGCACCGAGACCCACGCCACGCACACCTCTATAAACAAGGCATCTGGCCGGGCCAGCGCCTCGGCGTCCAGTCCGGCCCCCGCGCTTCTGCCGTACAGCGCTTCAAGCTCGCGGTTGCCCAGCTCGATGCAACGCACCAGTCCGGCGTCGATCAGCTGGGCGGGACTCATGCGGTCGACGCGTGTCATGTCGATACGGCCCAACTGGCTTGGATCTCGCCCCGCGCCGAAGCCCAGTTTTTTGCGCGACACCTTCAGCGCCGCCGACAGCACGCTTTGATTGATGATGCGTACCGAGGCGGTCGCCTTCGAGACGCCGTCCAGGTAGGCGCGGCTGCTGTCGGCAGCCTGGCCCTGCGGCGCCTGGGTTCCCACGCTGACGCTCTGTTTCAGCGACAGCCCCTGGTACTGCGCGACGAACTGGAACAGTGGCGCTTCCCCCAGGCCGTCGAGGAAAACCGGTTCATGGTGCGACAGCACCGCCACGTCGATGAACGTCCCCTTCGGATCGATCGCGATCAGCAGGTTGACCGGAACGCCGGCAAAGCCGGCGATTGGCGCCAGATCGATCGACTCGAACACGTAGCCGACCAGCTCCACCGCGGTCGCGTTCTGCTTGAACACCGGCCACACCGGAATCTCGGCATCCTTCGCCCCGATCATCAGCGGCGCCGGGAACCGCCGCGCGAGGTCGGCCTGCGTCAGCGTTCCCGCCCGCGCCGTGGCGCAGGCGAGCAGGAACACCATGAACAGCAGGATGGCTCGCACGGCTTGCGGCATCAGAAGAAGATGATGCCGCCAACGGCCACGCCGTTCATCCGCCCGGTGGCGCCGCTGAACGATTTCGAGCGTGTCTGTCCCACTTCCGCCACCAGCGTGATGAGGCTGTTGAGCGTGTAGTAGGCGCCGACGGTCAGGTTGGCATTTGACTTCAGACCGCGCGTGCCGGGCGTGTTGTCATCGTTCTCGCTCACGCCGTAGCCAACGCCGAGCTTCAGCTTGTCCATCTTGTAGGTGGCCTGCGCGAAGTAGTTGACCGAATCGGTGTCGCCCTGGTCGGCATCGGACAGGATGCCCAGTCCACTGCCGCCCTGCACGTTGGCGAGCAAGCCGAGGTTGCCGGCGTTGTACGAGGCGCCCGCTTCGAAAGCGCTCATCGTCATGTCGGCGGCGCCGGCGGCCAGCGATTCGAACTTCTGCGCCTTGGCGCCGACCCACGCCTTGAGGCCCTGCTGGCCGAACGTCAGCTGCGCCTGCACCTGCGGCATGCTCTTGCCGGTATAGGACGGACCGGCCAGGATCGGCGTATCCGATACCGGATCCATCAGCGCGATATCGAAGCCGATGCCGGACGCCGACTTCGGCGTGCTGTATGCCAGCTGCCCGTAGTTACCGAGATAGGTGTAGCCGGCGCCGATGTGGCCCAGCGCGACGCGTCCGCGCTGGGTCGCTTGCACCGGCGCGCCGGCACCCACCAGCGTCATGTCGCTGAGGATGGCATTCGAACCGAAGATGCCGTAGTCGCGTCCGATTTTCACCGTACCCATCGCGGCGCTGCCGAAGGTGAAGTAGGCCTGGCGCACATCGACGACGCTGTTCTGCGCGATGGCGCTGTCGGTGGCGGTGGAGTGATAGATGCCGATCAGCGCCTTGACGTCGTAGCCGCCGCTGCTGGTCGACGCCGATGTCACCAGGCCGTTCGGCAGCAAGCCGTTGCCGATCGTCGTGCGATCTTCCTGGCCGCCGCAACCCAACCCCTGGCCGCCCAGCGCCAGCCCGCCCACGCTGGCGCCGGAACACGACACCGCGGTGTAGTAGGCATTGACGATACCGCCGACATTGACATTCCAGTCGCCGGCCTTGATCTCGACGGCATGCGCAGACGCGATACTGGACGCTGCAATGGCGCTCAACACGATCACTTTTCTCATGGGGTTCTCCTCACTCTTTCAATTTTTTTGGTGGATACATCGATGACTGATGTTCCCTTTGATTGGCAATAAGCGTGCCCAGCGTGTCTGCCGGGGAGAACCGCACCCATCGCGCCGCTTGCTGTGCTGTATCGGATCAAGTCCGGGCAGCGGCTGTTCTGTTTCTGACCGCCAGCACGCATCCGGGTGGAAGCGCGCCTTCCAATAAAAAAAAACTGACGGCCAGGGCCGTCAGTCAAAGCCGCCCACGGAGGGCGTGGAGACACAGTGATGTACTACCGTGTTCGTACCATGCGCATCAGCCCTTGATCAGCTTGAAGACCCAGACCGATCCGCCCTGCTCAAGGAAGCTAACCTTCTTGGCCACTTCGCCGCCCCACAGCGGGACCGCGCCACCCCAACCGGACACCACGGCCACGTACTGCGTGCCGCCTTCCAGCCACGTCACTGGCGGCGCCACCACGCCCGAGCCGGTCTGGAACTTCCAGAGTTCCTTGCCGTTTTTGGCGTCGACCGCCTTCAGGTAACCTTCAGGCGTGCCATAGAAGACCAGGCCGCCGGCAGTGCTCATCACCCCGCCCCACAGCGGCGCATTGTTCTTGATCTCCCAGACGATCTTGCCGGTCTTCGGGTCAACCGCGCGCATCGCGCCGATGTAGTCGTCGAAGATCGGCCGGATCGTGAAGCCGGCGCCGAGGAATGCTCCGCCCTTTTTGTAGCTGATCGGTTCATTCCAGATATCCATGCCCCACTCGTTGGCCGGAACGTAGAACAGCTTGGTCTGCGGGCTGTAGGCCATCGGCATCTGGTTCTTGGCGCCGAGGAAGGCCGGCGCCGAAAACACGGTGCTTCCCTTCTTGCCGTCCGCACCCTTGGTCGGATCGCCTGGCCGATTGGCCGCGACAAAATTCGGCCGTCCCGTCTTGAGATCGATGCTGGTGGCCCAGGTGATTTTTTTCACGAACGGGAAAGCGTTCTGCAGCTTGCCGTCCTTGGCGTCGATCACGTAGAAGAAGCCGTTGCGGTCGGCCTTGCCGCCGTAACGCTTGCCGTCCATGTCGAAGGTCACGAACTCATTGGCGCCATCGAAGTCCCACGCGTCGTTTGGCGTATTCTGGTATGCCCACTTGATCTGGCCGGTCGTCACATCGAGCGCCACGGTCGACGAGGAAAACAGGTTGTCGCCGGGGCGCAGGTGGCTGTTCCACGGGGCCGGGTTGCCGGTGCCGAAGTACGCCAGGCCAGTGCTGTTGTCATACGTGCCGCCCATCCAGGTGGCAGCGCCGCCGGTCTTCCACAACTCGCCCGGCCAGCTCTTGTTGGTGGTGCCGGAAATGCCGTTCTCGATGGCCTTGCCGGCCTTGTCGTACTTGTAGCCCATGTGGCCTTCGACCGTCGGCCGGGTCCACACCAGTTGGCCGGTCATCGGATCGCGCGCTTCCACGCGGCCGACGATGCCGAACTCGCCGCCCGACACGCCGGTCAGCAGCAGGCCCTTGGCGATCAGCGGCGCCGAGGTCATCGAGTAGCCGGCCGCGTAGTCGTCGACCTTCTCCTTCCAGACCACCTTGCCGGTATCCTGGTCGAGCGCCACCAGCTGAGCGTCGAGCGTGCCGAAGATGACCAGGTTGCCATACAGGGCGGCGCCGCGGTTGACCACATCGCAGCACGGCATGATGCCGTCCGGCAGCCGGTGCTCGTACTTCCACAGCTTGGCGCCGTTTTTCAGGTCGATCGCGAAAATGCGCGAGTACGAGCCCGTCACGAACATCTTGCCGTTGTGAATCAGCGGCTGCGACTCCTGGCCGCGCTGCTTTTCACCACCAAACGAGAATGACCAAGCCGGAATCAGCTTGCCCACGGTTTTGGTGTTGATCTGCGTCAGCGGCGAATACCGCTGGCCTTCGCTGCCGATGCCGAACGACAGCACGCTGCTCGGATCCTTGGCCGTGTTGGCCAGCATCGCGCTGGTAACGTCGGCAGCCTGCAGCGAGGTCGCTGCAGTCATGCCGATCAGAATCCCTAGTAATTTTCCGTTCACAATCATCTCCTGTTGTTATCGTTAAATTCAGTCATTGCCTGCTGCGCTTGCCTTGAGTACCGCGATCTCCGCATCGTCGAACAAGCGCGAGCGGGTCAGGAAACGCCGGCCGGTTCCGTTGTCCAGCGAGAACATGCCGCCATTCCCGTTCACCACATCGATGATGAGCTGGGTATGCTCCCAATACTCGAATTGCTCCATGCCGATGTAGAACGGGGCGCCATCCAGGTTGCCCAGGTAGACGTCGGTATCGCTGACATTGAAATCCCCGGCCGGATAGCACATCGGCGCACTGCCATCGCAGCAACCGCCCGACTGGAAGAACATCAACGGACCATGGCGCGCCCGCAGTTCGGCGATCATGGCAAGGGCCGCGCCGGTGGCGACCACCCGTTCAATAGCGTGATTCATGGCGCGCTCCTTGCCGGTTCCGATCAAAAGAAGCCCAGCGCCTTCGGGCTGTAGCTCACCAGCAGGTTCTTGGTCTGCTGGTAGTGGTCGAGCATCATCTTGTGGTTTTCACGGCCGATGCCCGACTGCTTGTAGCCGCCGAATGCGGCGTGCGCCGGATACAAGTGGTAGCAGTTGGTCCAGACGCGGCCGGCCTGGATAGCGCGGCCGACGCGGAAGGCGCGCGATGCGTCGCGCGTCCACAGGCCGGCGCCCAGTCCGTACAGCGTGTCGTTGGCGATCGCCAGCGCGTCGGCTTCATCCTTGAACGTGGTAACCGACACCACCGGCCCGAAGATCTCTTCCTGGAAGATGCGCATCTTGTTGTGGCCCTTGAACACGGTCGGCGTGACGTAGTAGCCGCCAGCCATGTCGCCGGCCTGCATGGCGCGCGCGCCGCCTGCCAGCAGCTCGGCGCCTTCCTGCTTGCCGATGTCCATGTAGGAAAGGATCTTTTCCAACTGCTCCTGCGATGCCTGGGCACCGATCATCGTCGATTCGTCGAGCGGGTTGCCCTGCTTGATCGCGGCCACGCGCGCCAGCGCGCGCTCGATGAAGCGCTCGTAGATCGATTCCTGGATCAGCACGCGCGACGGGCAGGTGCACACCTCGCCCTGGTTCAGCGCGAACATCGCGAAGCCTTCCAGGCACTTGTCGAAGTAATCGTCGTCGGCGTCCATCACGTCTTCGAAGAAGATGTTCGGCGACTTGCCGCCCAGCTCCAGCGTGACCGGGATCAGGTTCTGCGCGGCGTACTGCATGATCAGGCGGCCGGTGCCGGTTTCGCCGGTAAAGGCGATCTTGGCGATGCGCTTGTTGCTGGCCAGCGGCTTGCCCGCTTCCAGGCCGAACCCATTGACGATGTTGACCACGCCCGGCGGCAGCAGGTCGCCGATCAGCTCGAACAGCACCATGATCGAGGCCGGGGTTTGTTCGGCAGGCTTGAGCACCACGCAGTTGCCCGCGGCCAGCGCCGGGGCCAGCTTCCACACCGCCATCAGGATCGGGAAGTTCCACGGAATGATCTGGCCGACCACGCCGAGCGGTTCGTGGAAGTGGTACGCATAGGTTTCGTGGTCGATCTGCGCGACCGAGCCTTCCTGGGCGCGGATGCAGCCGGCGAAATAGCGGAAGTGGTCGATCGCCAGCGGAATGTCGGCCAGCATGGTCTCGCGGATCGGCTTGCCGTTGTCGATGGTCTCGGCGGTGGCGATCAGCTTCAGGTTCTGTTCCATCCGGTCGGCGATCTTGTTCAGGATGTTGGCGCGCTCGGCCTGGGACGTCTTGCCCCACGCATCCTTGGCGGCGTGGGCGGCGTCCAGCGCCGTTTCGATGTCCTCGGCGCTGGAGCGGGCGATCTCGCAAAACGCCTCGCCCGTGATCGGGGTAATGTTCGAGAAATACTCGCCCTTGGCCGGCGCGACAAACTTGCCGCCGATGTAGTTGTCGTAGCGCTTCTTGAACGGGTTGGCCACGCCGAGTTTGCTGATGTCCGCGAGATTCATGTCATCCTCTTTCTGTCTGAAGTAGTTGTTGGACCGTTGCACGCAACGGTGCGTGTCGTGCACAGCCTTTGTCATCGCAAAGGCCGTGCCAGCGCTGGTTTGCCGGGCTGGCACGGGCGCGCGGCGCGCACCGGCTGTACCAAGTTGCAACAGGTGTCCCATCGCTTAACGTATCGCGACGCCCCAGGGCAATTCGCCCACCGCGATGTCGGCCAGCTTGGTGTTGCTGGCCGTGTCGATCACCGAGACGCTGTTGGAGCGGCCGTTGGCCACGTAGAGCCGGGCGCCGTCCGCCGTCAACGCCATGTTCCAAGGGCGCTTGCCCACGGCGATGGTGGCGCTGACCTGGTTGCTGGCGGTATCGATCGCCATCACCGTCCCATCGGTGCCGTTGGAGACGTACACCTTGCTGCCGTCGGGATGCATGGCGATGCCGTTGGCGTTCTTACCTGCCGGAATCCGCGCGACCGCCTTGCGCGACGCCAGGTCGATGCGGTACACCGTATTGACCAGCTCGCAGGCCACCCAGGCGGTAGCGGAATCGGCCGAAAAGCCGATGCCGCGCGGCCGTAGTCCCACGGCGACCGAGCCGACCTGGCGGCGCGCGGCGACGTCGATCACATCGACCTGCTCGGCATCTTCGGCGCTGACCAGCAGCCAGCGGCCATCGGGGCTGAAGACGGCGTGTTCCGGATTTTTCCCCTCCACTTTGATGTCGGCCAGCTGCTCCAAGGTGGCGGCGTCAAACAGCGTCACGGTATTGCTCTCTTCGACCGCCACCGCGACCAGCCTGCCGTCGGCGGACAAGCTGACGCCTTCGGGCGACTTGCCCAGCGGCGCCTGGCGCGCGGGCTGCCGGCCGGCGGTATCGAGCACCAGCAAGGCGCTGCTGGCCGCGTCGCTGATGTAGAGGCGGCGGCCCGCCGGATCGATGGCGATGCCGCGCGGACGCTTTCCAGCGGCGATCTCGCCAACCAGCTTGTCGCTGGCCGTATCGATGACGCTGATGGTGCCGGATTTTTCGTTCGGTACATACGCGAAGGGCGCGGCCAGCGCCGCGTACGGTAGCGCGAGCATCAGCACCAGGCCTGCGCGCAGGCGCTTGCGGGTCGAATCATTCATGGGAAGTCCTTTTGATGTGGGCGCGGCAAACGCGCGCGTGTGTCCTCCTATGCAAATGGCGTGCCATTCAAGCGGAACGGCACGCTGGCAGGTATATTGCTTACCACTGAAGTGCCGGCCGCCGCAGCGATGCGCGCAACGGGTCCGGCCATCAAAACAACGGAGATCCCATGCAGCAGAATGTCCCCCTCAGGCTCAACGCCATCGCCGCCCTGTTCGCCGCTGGCGGCGCCGTCTTTTCCATCCCGGCGTACGCCGGCGACGCTGGCGCAGCGCTGCAGAATGCCGGCGTGGTGGTCGTCAGCGGCAGCCGTGTCGAACGCAACAGCTTCGACCTGCCGGCCGCGATCGACGTCGTCGATGCCGAACGGATCCGCGACACGCAGATGCGGGTCAACGCGTCCGAGGCGCTGTCGGCGGTACCCGGCCTGGTGGCCCAGAATCGCCAGAATTACGCGCAGGACCTGCAGATTTCGTCGCGCGGCTTTGGCGCCCGCTCCGCCTTCGGTGTGCGCGGCGTGCGCCTGATCGCCGACGGCATTCCGGCCTCGATGCCGGACGGGCAAGGCCAGGCCGCCACCTTCAACCTCGACATGGCTGAGCGCATCGAAGTCCTGCGCGGGCCATTCTCGGCCATCTATGGCAACCATTCCGGCGGCGTCGTGCAACTGTTCACGCGCGACGGCAAGGGCCGGCCAGCGCTCGAGACCAGCGTCTCCGGCGGCAGCGACGGCGCGCGCAAGGTCGACGTCAACGCACAGGGCGAAACTGCGGGCATCGGCTACATCGTCGACGCATCGCGTTTCGAGACCGACGGCTACCGCGACCACAGCGCCGCGCGGCGCGACCAGGCCTTTGCCAAGCTGACCACCCGGCCCAGCGAGACCAGCCGGCTGGTCGTCACGGCCAGCACGCTGACCCAGGACGATACCCAGGATCCGCTGGGCGTGACCTGGGCGACCTACCAGCGCGATCGGCGCGCCGGCGAAATCGACGCGTCCGACACGGCGCTGCCGAAGCGGACTTTCGCAGAGCGCTACAACACCCGCAAGAGCATCGACCACCAGCAGCTGGGCGTGTCCTTCGAACAGCGGTTTGGCGAGGACCGCCTGCGCGTGATGGCCTACGGCGGCAACCGCAAGGTGATCCAGTACCAGTCTTTCTCGCGCTTTTTCCAGTCCGCGCCGAGCCAGTCGGGCGGCGTGGTCGATTTTGATCGCGACTTCTATGGCGCCGACATCAACTGGGTAGCGCAGCGCCAGCTCGGCGGCGGCACGCTCAGTACCACCATCGGCATCGACTACGGCCGCTCGACGGATGCGCGCAAGGGTTTCGAAAACTTCGTGGGGCAGCAATTCGGCCTGCGCGGCGCGCTGCGGCGCGACGAAACCAATGTGCTCTCCAGCGCCGATCCCTACATCCAGGCCGAATGGCAGGGCGGTCCGTGGGTACTGACGGCAGGCCTGCGCCGCACCACGCTGAAGGTCGAGGTGGACGACAAGTTCACAGCCAACGGTGACGACAGCGGCGCTGTCGACTACAGCAACACCACGCCGGTGGTGGGCGTGCTGTACAAAGTCTCGCCCACATTGAATGTCTACGCCAGCGCCGCGCGTGGCTTCGAAGCCCCTACCCTGAACGAGCTGTTTTATTCCAACGCTGGCGCCGGCTTCAACTTCGCGCTCAACCCGGCGAAAAGCAAACACCTGGAAGCCGGGATCAAGACGATCGTCGGCAGTAATACGCGCATCGACGCCGCGGTCTTTGAAGTACGCACGGACGATGAGCTGGTGGTGGACAGCGCGGTGGGCGGACGTACCAGCTACCGCAACGCCAGCGAGACGCTGCGCCGCGGGGCCGAGGTATCGGTCGGCACAACGTTCGGCGCCGGCTTCAGTGCGCGCCTGGCGTTGACGGCCCTGCGCGCCACCTACGAAACGCCATTCGGCGCGGTGACACCCGGCCGGCGCCTGCCAGGTGTCCCGAGCGCCAACGCGTTCGCCGAGCTGGCCTGGAACGAGAAGGCCGGCCGGTTTGGCGCCGCCCTTGAAACCATCGCGAGCAGCAAGGTTTATGCGGAAGACAGCAACGCCGAAACGCCGGCCCCGGGCTATGCGATCGTCAATGCGCGCGTCCAGGCGCGCCAGAAAGCCGGCGCCTGGGAACTGAAGCAGTTTGTGCGCGTCAATAACCTGCTCGACCGTGACTATGTGGGCTCGCTGATCGTTGGCGACGCCAACAAGCGGTACTACGAGGCAGCCCCCGGCCGCAACTGGATGGCAGGCGTCAGCGCGCAGTACACCTTCTGATCAGAAGGAATACCGGGCGCCGGCGATGAATGTCCGGCCGGCGCCCGGTGCCACGAAGCGCGCATGCGCCGCTTCCACTGGTCCGTCATGCGGCTTGAGCTGGCGGCCGGCGGGGAACAGGTCGGGAGCGATCGCGCCGAACGTCTCATGGCGGCGGTCGAACAGGTTGGTGATCCGGGCGTAGATCTGCCAGCGCGGACCGTGCCGGACACTGGCACGCAGGCTGACCAGTGCGTAGCCGGGCACGCGCCAGTCGCCGCGCTGCTCGGCCTCACCCTCTTCCGCATCGGCGACCAGTCCATCTTCATTGCCCTGGGTGACCAGGCTCGATACCGCCAGCAGGTCGGCGCCCAATTCCAGTCCGGGCGCGGCTTGCCAGTCCAATCCCAGTTTCGCGGTGTGGCGCGGCAGCCCCGCCAGCCGCGTGCCGCGCGCGACCTGCACGTTGCGGGCGCCGGTAAACAGTTCGCCGGCGGCGTCGTAGGCCGCATCCAGATAGCTGTAGCTGCCGCGCAGATCGAGGACGCCGGCGCTGCGCGTGACTGTCAGGTCGATGCCCTGGTGCCGGGTCCGTTTGAAGTTCGAAAAATATCCCTGGCGCGACGGCCCGGAACTGAGGAACAGGATGTCGTCGCGGTTCGCGGTACGGTACAGCGACACCGAATATGCGCCGCGATCGAGCGTGCCGCGCATTCCCGCCTCGAACGTACGCGCGACTACCTGCTTCAGGTAGGGATCGGCCTGCAGTCCGACCGGCAGCCGGCACGGATTCTCCGGATCGGCGCAGCCAAGCTCGATCACGGTCGGCACGCGGTTGCCCTGCCCGGCGCTGGCAAACAGCGTCACGCCGCTGCCCAGCGCATGGGTCACACCGAGCGACGGATTGAAACGGGTGTAGGTGAAGCTTTCATGTGGCTGGGGCCCGCGCTCGTTGGTCAGGGTATTGCTAACGCGCGCACGGTTCAGGCGTGCTGACGCGGTGACGTGGGTTGTGGCAGACCAGGTCCAGGTGTCGGCAAGGTAGATCCCTGCCGCGCGCGAACTGCCAGTGACCGATGAAGAAGGCTCGCTGCCCTCCTCGTCATCACCGATCACTTCACGCCACGGGGTGATGGCAGCGGGCTGCTCGAACTGGGCGTAGCGGACATCGCTCTGGTCGAAGGTGAGGCCGGCATCGATGCGGTGCGCGCCGCGGCGCACGCTGTAGTTGGCAGCCAGTCCCTGGCTGTCCTGGCGTGTGGCAGTGGTGTTCAATACGCCCGGATGCAAGGCCGCGCCTTGCGCTTGCGTCAACCCGCATGACGACGGCTCGGCGGCGCGGCCGTCGGCATCGAAGCCATCTTCGCATGCCTCGACGTAGTCGTCGTAGTCTTCCCCGATGTCTCCGTTGACGGTGTCGCGCCGGCTGTCGCGCGCATAGATGGTGGCGGCGATCTCGCTGGCCGCGTCGACCTGATGAGTGGCGCGCAGTGTTCCTTGCAGCAGGCGGTTGCGGGTCTGGTCGGGAAAGGTGTAGGCGGCGCGGCGGCTTGATTGATACAGGCTGTCGGGCAGCAAGCCATTGCCAAGCAGCCGGCTGCGGCCTCCGGTCAGTGTGGCGCTCCACTGCGTCGCCCCCCTGCCGTGGCCCACCTTGATCAAGGCGTTTGCCATCTGGCCCGCCGAATGGTCGCGCCATCCGGCGTCGTCGAATACGGTAGCGCCGACGAAGCTGTGCCACCCGTCGTTCCCGCGCAGGCCATAGGCAAGGTCGGCGCGGCGCCGGCCGCCACTGGCGATGGACAGTTCGGCATCGAGCCCGGGATGGCTTTTCCCCGAGCGCGTTTCAAGGGCGAGCGCGCCGCCCAGCGTGTTCAGGCCGTACAGAGGATTGGAGCCGGGCACCAGCAGCAGGCTGCCGATCGCCGCTTCGGGAATCATGTCCCAGTTAACGACGTCGCCAAACGGTTCATTGACCCGGACCCCGTCCAGATACACGGAGATCCCCTGTGCCGAGCCCAGTACCGGCGAGGCGCGGAACCCGCGGTAGGTCAGGTCGTTCTGGAACGGGCTGCCCGACACCTCGTTGACATTGACGCCAGCGAGGTGCCGCGCCATGAATTCCGACAGGTTGTCGCCGCCGGCCTTGCGTATCACGCTGTCACTGGCGGCCTGTATCGGATACGGCAGCAGGGCGCGCTCGATCCCCTGCCCGGGTAATGGCGCGACGCCGATAATCTCGATGCTGATCAGCACCGCCGCAGCATTGTCGTCGGCAGCGGCCCCCTGGTGCACCAGCAACGCGGCCGCCAGCAACTGGCTCAGGCGCCGAATGCGCGGTACTGGCATCATGGCTTGACCACCTGCACGCCATGGCGTGCGAAGATGGCTTTCAGCTCGCCGCTGTCGGACAGCTCATTCATGGCTGCCTGCAGCAGGCGGCCCATCTCTGTATCGTCCTTGCGCACTGCCAGGCCGACCGCCCAGCCCGACCGCGGCAGCCGCTCGAAGGCCACGTCCTGCAGCGGGAATCCCGGATCGCCCCGGAACACCGACTCGATCTCCGAGCGGTTGGCCAGTACCGCATCGAGCTCGCCGGCCTTCAGCTTTTGCAGGGCATCGATCGCGGTGGGGTAAATGCGCACGCCGTCACGGAACTTGCCATTGCCTTCGCCGAGCAGCACCATGCCGGAAATCGACACCTTCTCGACCCCGACAGTCTTGCCAGCCAGGGCGTCGATGCTGTCGAACTGGGGAATCCTGTCCACGTTGCGCACCAGCCGGACCGTCTCGACATGGTAGGGCGCGAAGATCCGGACCTGTTCGTTCTGTGCCATCAGCCGGTTGTCCACCGGGACGTGCAGCATCAGGTCGGCCGGGCCGTAGCCGAGGTAGTGGCCCTTCCAGACCATATTGCGCAGGTCGTCATCGAGGTTCTCACCGGCTGGAAACGGCAGCAGCGTCAGCCGGAGGCCAAGCTTTTTGGCGAGCGCCTGCGCCAGGTCGATATCGATGCCCGCGCCGCTGTTGGAGTACGGAGCGAAGTCATTGTAGACCGCGACCTTGAGGGCGCCGGACTGCTTGATCTTTTCCCAGTCGGCATGGGCCGGAATGCATGCCATGACGGACAAGGAGAACGCTACCACGGCGCGCAGGGCGCCAGAACGAAGGATGCGCATGGCGGGCCTCTCAATTGGTCTCGCGGCGGGTCTCGAGGTAGGACTTGATGGCCCACATCGCTTCCTGATTGAACACGCCTTCGAACGGCGGCATGTAGACGGCGCCATTCCTCACCTTGCCGGCCCTGACTATCGACAGGTAGTAGCCGTCGGTCTCCTTGTAGCACGCCTGCTTTTTCGGTTCGGCCTTGATGCCGGTGCAATCGCGATCAAGCTGGCGCAGGTCGGGGGCGATCCCGCCACTGACCGCTTCCAGTCCATGACAGCGCGCGCAATTCTGGTTGTATGCGGAAGCGCCAATCTTGATGGCCAGCTTATCGGTGCGGAACGGATTCTCGGCACGCCATTTTTCGCCGAGCGCAGGCAGGCCGGTCGAGTCGACGCCCTGCGGCGTGACGGGGCCGTGCGCTTGAGCGAATAGCGAAACAAAAGCGGTGGTGCTGACGGCCGCGATGGCGGCGAGCTTGGCGATGCGGTGCTTCATGGTGTCTCCTACTGATTTCTGGTTTTGGATAATCAGTAGTGAGCAATTGCCATGCCATGCCTGCAGCGCGCGCACAGGTGCATGCGCTGTCACAAAATGGAACAGCTGTCACACAGGCGGCTGTGACAGTGCCAATGGATGGCCCGGATAAAGGCGCGTGAGTGTGCTGGCGGTCGCCCCAAGGACTACCGCGTCGAGGCGTGCGCGCCCCGCTTGCGCATCGCCGGCATCGCGCAGTGCCTGCCAGGCTCCGGCAAGATCACCCTGCTCGGCCACGGCGCGCTCGACCTCCTGCTGCCAGAACGGCGGCGCCTCGCTTTCAACGAAGTTACCGCGCCCACGGCCGAAGTGCGCGACGGCGAGGTAGCGCAGCACGCTGGTCACCAGCAGCGAGCGCAGGAATTCATCGGCAAACTGCATCGTGGTCCGGTTGCGATCAGTCGTGGTGTTGAAGCCCCAGGCCGCGCCGGCCATCGTCAGCGCACCAACCAGGCCTCCCAGGATGGCGCCGGCGCCGAAGGTCAGGCCGCCCGCCATCAGGTCGGCCGACAGCCCGGTGGCGGCGCCCGACACGACTGCGCCAAGCAAGCCCGCCTGGGCCTTGTCGACCGGCGCGCGGATCGAAAAATTCTCCAGCACGCGTGCATTGACCTTGGCCGCGGACGACGGGTCAAGATGATGCAGCTTCAGCAGTTGCGTCGTGGTGGCGGTGATATTGATGTTGAGGCGCTCGACCAGCTGCGCCATCGCTTTTTCCTGGCGCTGGCGGTCGGTCTTTGCCAGCCCGACGGCCTTCATCGCCGATTTGACCAGGCTCTTTTCTTCTTCCTCGATCGGCTGGCTGTCCTGCGCGGCAGCGGCCAGTTGCGCCGCCGTCAGCCGCATCGCTTCGTGGAAGCGATGCTGGTTGTTGGCTTCCCACGCCGCGAACAGGCGCGCGTAGCCGGCACGCTTGGATTCGTCGACCAGCTTGCCGACCGCCTCGTAGAACACCCGCTCATGGACCCAGCAGCGCGCGAAGGCATCCATCGCCAGCACGTCGCGCACGATGGTGAACTGGTCCAGATGCTGCTTCCAGCGTGCCTGCTCCGCCTGTTCATCCGACGCCGGACGCGGAGGCCCGAGCTGGTTGAGCAGCACCACGACCGGCTTGCCCAGCCACTCGAGGATCTTCATCTCGGCCGGCAGGTAGCCCGCATCGCTCGGATTCTCCGACGAATTGACCAGGTAGAGCACCACGTCGGCGTTATCCTTGGCGGTGCGCAGCGCCTGCTGGCTAAGCCAGAACGGCCGGTCGCGGTAGCGGTCAATCACCTCGCGCAGGAACCAGCCGATCGGATTGCCCGACATCGCCAGGCGCTTGAGCAGCCTGACCGAATCGCCAAAGCCCGGGGTATCCCACAGGTGCAGCGTGTCGCCCGCATCGGTGGTCAACAGCGGATGCGATTCGGCGAACACCGTCACGTGGGCCGCGTCGCGCACCTCGCCGACGTCAACACCGACCAGCGTGCGGGCCAGCGTGGTTTTGCCGTTGTTGGTGTGCGAGATTAGCGCAAACTGGATCTGGACCGGGTCGCTCATGGCGCCGCCGATGCGATTGGTGTAGCGTCGGCATCGATCGGACGGCGCGCGGGATCGAGCAGGTTGACGATCGTGGCAGGCGCATGGTGGAAGCTGCAGAATTGCTGCCACAGCGCGATGCGCTCGGCCAGGCGCTGCTGGCCGTCCGGCCCGCCCAGGCGTTCAGCGAATGCCGACTCGTCGATCAGCACGGCGATACCGCGCGGCGAATGGCGCAGCACGTGCTCGAGGAAGGCGCCGTGGTTTTCCTTTTCGGGCGTGGCCGCAAGGCTGAACAGGACCGCGGTCAGCGTTGCGTCGCCGTCCTTCACCGGGTCGCCCAGCTCTTCACCGTAGGCGCTCGATGGCCGCAGCATGACGCGGGCCTGTTCGCCTAGCAGCATCGCGGCGACAGCCGCCAGGCCGCGGTCTCGCGCTTCGTCGATGCTGAAGCTGTATGGCAGCACGCGCAGCACGCCTGGCTCGTTGGCGCCGGCTTGCGCGGTCAGCTTGCGGAAGTATGGCTGGTCGAGGTCGAGCGGGAAATTGCGCGCCAGCGCGCTGGCACGCCAGTGCGCGATGAATGCGAGTACCAGCCGCGGAACAACCACCAGCAGCAACAGCGTTCCCGCATACAGGTGCACCCAGCGCGCCCCGGCATCGGCAGGCTGCGGGCGAGTAAAGCGCAGTGCTTCAATGTCGGCGATGGAGAATCCGGGGATGTTGAAGATCGCCGTCGCGGGCGCGAACAGGACCGACAAGATCGCGTGCACCTGCGAAGCGTCGAGGAAGGTGCTCTCCCAACCGGCCACGTACTGCGACAGGAAGCCGCGCGCGTACAGCGACAGCATGGCGCCCACGCCGAACATCGCCGCGGTCAGGTGGAAGGTGCGGCTAAGGCGCGCGCGCGTAAGGCGGTCGCGCAGCGCGGCCCACTCGGACATGAACGACAGCAGCGCCACCGACAAAACCTGCGGCAGCTTGCGCTTGATGGCCGACTTGCCCGCGCTGGCTTTGCGTAGCAGTTTTTTACTGGCCCACCCGGTATTCTTCGACGGGACGAACAGCCACGCGATCAACACGACATACACCAGCAGGTTCCAGCCGATGATGGCCAGCAGCGGCGCCGACAGCAGGTCGACGCGGTGCGGGTCGGTGATGCGGTCGAGCCCCGCGCCGACGATCAGGCCGGCGACCGGCAGCGCGATCGAGAAGCCTTTCAAGCCCGGTCGGCGCTGGGCGAACGCGGCAAACGCCGGCGTGCGTTCCGACAGCCTTTTGAGTATCAACTCGGAGCGCTGCTGGAGAAAGTGTTCTCCAGTGACCGGCGACTTGCTGTCTGCCGCCTGCCACTGGGCCAGCTCCTTCGCACTGCGGCTGGCGTACATGCGGTCTTCCTGGCTGAGGATCTCGCTCTTGATGTCTACCGTCTCGATAGCGCGTACCAGCACCACGTCCCTTGCGACCTGTTCGTTCATTTTGTCCGTTTAGATGAATTGGCAACTTTGAGATGCCAATTGTGACGCACTTTTCCACCGTGCGGTTGTTTGAACGGCAATCGAACGACCGACGCCCTGCTAGCCAGCCGCGCCGGCATGCCCGGGCGCCAGCTTGCCAAGCAGTTTGACGCGATTGGCCAGCACGAACGAAATGAACGCCGGCTCCTTGACGGCCATGCGTACCAGGCCCGGCAGTAATGCGTAGCAGTAGCTTGCCACCGTCGTCACCGCGGCGTCGTTGCTGAGCGCGGACTGCGTCATCGCGGTGCCATTGTTGAGCATCGGCGCCAGTACGACCGCGTGCTTGCCGACGATGCGGCTGACCGGCTCCATCAGCTTCGACGCCAGCTTCGCTTGCTCATCCGGGTTGGTCATGATCATTTCCTCTCGGAAAGTTGAAGATGACCGATTGTCTCCCTGGCTGCGCCACGACGGTATGAGCAAGGGCAAACAGTCAGCGTCGATTCACAGCGGTAGCACAGGCTTGGCGTGCATTTTCTGCGCGCTGGCCGCCTGCCTGAGGGCGTCGATCCGCGACTGCATTGCTGGGTGCGATGAAAGATAATGCGGCAACTTGTCGGCCTCGGCGTCGTCCTTCTGCAATGCCTCGAACAGTTCGGTGGCGCCGCCCACGTGGCCATATCGACAGTTCAGAATCTGCAGTGCACGTCCATCGGCAAGCGCCTCGCGCTCGCGCGAATAGTTGGCCGTGCCAAGGTGCGCGGCCGGTGCGACTAGTCCGCTCAATCCGGAATCGCTGCCGGTCAGGATCGCTGAAATACCGAACAGCACGATGCCACGCCCCAGCGCGCGCAGATGATCGCGGTTCGCGATATGCGACAGCTCGTGGGCAAGCACGAACGACAGGCCATTTTCCGACTGAACGCGCTCGAGCAGGCCAGTGAACACGATGATGGTGCCGCCGGGGAAAACGGCAGCGTTCGGCACATCCGACGCGTGCATCCTCAGCTCGGGCCGGAAGTTCAATCCGGCGCATTGTTGCATGCTGTCGACCAACGCTTGCACGCGCGCGGCGCGTTTGGCTTCTTGCTTCGGTGAATCCGGCAGCTTCATTGCCGCCATCCGGTTGAGCCTTGCCTCCGCTTCCGGGCTGAGGCTGTCGACCGCCCAGTCCACCGCATGCCCCAGCAACCAGAACGCCAACGCGCCGATGGCGACCAACCCGGCCAGGATCAGCAGAAAATCCTTGAGCGGATGCTCATGCGACACGTTGTCATTGTGTTGCGGAAGCGACGCCTGGTATTTCATCGGCTATCGACGCTCAAAGTAGACAGCGGTGCCATACGCCAGCACTTCCACCGATCCGATATCTCCCGCGACATTGTTCGCGAGCGTGCAGGTTTCGAGTCGCAAGTTGACGATCTCGTGCGCGCCGGGGCAGCTTTCCTTCATGCGCAGCACGGCTTCACGCCGCGCGCGGTCGAGCAGGCTTTCGTGCGATTTGACCGGGCCGCCGATAATACTGTGCAAGACCGCGAGCGCGCGCTTGAAGTAGTCGATGGAAATGACGACGCTGCCGTAGACAAGTTCGCTGCGCTGGATTGGCGCGTCGCCGATCGGCGCCTTCGAGGACGTGGTCGGCAAGTGCACGGCGGTTTGTTCCCGCGCGATGATGGAACGGAAGTGGCTGGCCTCGGCGGCGCGGCCGAAAATATAGCCGAGCAAAATGGGCACCAGCCAGAACGTGAGCGTGATCGCTATCTCGATCATGGCGCTTAACCCACGGTGACCGCGGTGCCGTACACATAGATCTCGGCGGCGCCGGCGGCAACGGACGACGTCGCGAAGCGCACGTTGACGATGGCGTTCGCGCCGAGCTGCGCAGCCTGGGATTTCATCCGTTCGATCGCGTGGTCGCGCGATTCGTTCAGCAATTCGGTATAGCCGCGCAGCTCGCCGCCGACGATATTTTTCAGGCCCGCCATGATGTCGCGGCCCACGTGTTTCGCGCGCACGGTACTTCCGGACACCACGCCATGGCAGATGGTGATGGTTTTGCCAGGGATAGTTTCGATATTCGTCATCAGCATTCTGAATTCCTCGGTAAGAGCATGAGGGATCATTGTATTCAGGATTGCTGTGAATAAATAGCTATTAGTACGCGTAGGGCGGAAGAGGCCGAAGGCCGTCATCCGCCGAAGGCATGATGTGCGTTGACGGTATTGCGGCCAATTCGGCGGATGACGCTGCGCTCTTCCGCCCTACCATTCACGAATGTCCGCTTTTCTCGGGACGAAAAAAAACCCCCGTTTGCACTTAGCGCGAACTTGTGCGCGCTAAGGCTTACGGGGGTTTTCTCTTATAACTAGCCTGACGATAACCTACTTTCACACTGGTTGCAGCACTATCATCGGCGCAAAGTCGTTTCA
>NZ_JAFBIL020000014.1 GCF_016809835.1 Massilia soli
AAGCTTTCGCCGGTCAATTTTGAGAAGCGGTACTTTGAGAGGCTCGCGAGTGTCTAGCAAACTCGTGGCGATTCAGAGTGTGCGGTGGCCTCGTCGTAACAAGCCCTTATCGCCACTTGAGTTACACGTCGCCAGACGAATAACGTAGCGACGAAACTGATGAGGAAGTTCGCCGGCACTCGGCCGTGGGGAAAGTAGGCTCTGCCCGATCGCGACCAAATTGCCGGAAACGCTGAATGCGGTGATCTGGGTGCGCCAGCGCAAGCCCGACGTGGCGCTGGCCAACATTAGCGGCGCGATGATGATCCAGGCGATCATCCCGACCGCGCTCGGCATGTTCTTCACGGCTTGGCTGCTCGACCGCGCGCTGCTGTCGGCCGGCCTAGTGACGATGGCGTCGATCCGCGGGCTTTACCTGCTGATGCAGCGGGGCAAGCTGACGCCGAACCTGTTCGCGCGCTTCGGCTTGCCGTACGTGGTGTTCGGGGCGGGCCTGTTCTTCCTGCATCTGCGTACCTGAGAGCGGCTCGCACTCGCCCTCGTCACGCCACGTCCGGCAAAGGCTTCATCTCGACTTTGGTACTCGCGAGAGGGCGGCCGGGCGCAGCCCACACGGTCAGAAGCAGGCCGTCTTCAAGCGAGACAATCTCGAAGTCGTTCCCGACCTTGCCACGATTTCCGTCAGTATGATCGGCCCAGTATTGGAGGCAGGCTTCGGTGGCAAACTCCTTGAACGCCCAATCGTCGGCACGCGCGCGCGCGAGCGTGAGCACGGTCTGGAGCGCATTAGATGCCGAGTCGCGGTCCTTGGCGTTACGCAGCTTCGACACCTCGAGCGCAATCCGGCACAAACCCTGCAAGCCAGCCACGTTCCGGGGGCCGTTGGCAGCCATTGCGAGCAGGTCCGATACGTGTCGACGGATTTTCGACGGACACGAAGAATCGACCAGCGTATGCAGCGCTGTCGTCAGCATATGGTGGTTCTGCTCATCGTCGGGAAGATGCCGGATACACGCCATCAAGCCTTCGCAATGCTTTTCGAAGTGTGGCCAGTTCCCGGCATGCGCGGCAGCCCTCAGGCCCTGTACGGCCATGGCGATAAATGGGCTGGCTTCGGGCGCGTTCGGTTGCTTTTCCAGACGCTTCTTCGCCTCGATGAACACGGCGGTCGCCTGGGCGAAATCGCCCTCGCGTAGCCATGCCGTATGCAAGTTGAAGAGGTATCGCAGCCTGATCTCGAGCGCCTCGTCAGGGCGAAGCCACTGTGCAGCACGTTCGATGCACGCCTTTAATGCAGCTACATCGGCCGTCGTGCCGGTCGACGAACGCGCAAGGCTGAGGTTCAGGACGGCCCAGGCCAGCGACCTTTGTCCGCCATCCGGATATTTCCTTCCCGAGGCGATGAGGGCGAGCAGCCCTGCCTCGAGTGCCGGCACCGCCGCCTCCACCACGGAACGTATCGCGGGATCCTGGACGTCGAGGTCCGACTCCAATCCGGCTACGGCTTGCGCCTGCACCCGGTAGAAGCCGACCAATACCTCGCTCAAGTCTGCATTCTGCAAGAACGAGCCTTGCATCGTACGCGCCGCGGCGATGATTTCAATCAGGTCCGATGCACTACGTTGCGTCCATGCGGCCGACGCCAGAATGGCAAGTTGGTCCACCAGGCTGAGGTACAAGAAGGGTTCGGGTTCCAGATCGCCGAGTTGCCCGAGTAGCGCGCAGCCGTCGGTCAGCACCTGCCGTCTACGAGCCAGCGAAGCATCCTGGTCCTTGTTTTCGCCAAACTGCGTCAATTCCAGTTTCAACCAGCGATACTCGATTTTCACGTCACCAGGGAAGCTTGCATGCAGTTGACGAACGGCGTCCACGAAGGCGTTTCGCGTTTTCGGGGCAGGTTTCTCCTTGCCCACCTTGATCGTCGAATTGAAGAGCAGCGAGGCGAGCGCTTCGAGTTTGACGGAGCCGCTGGTTTCGCTGGCGATGGCGACTGTGGTCAGCCGCGTCAGCGCGCGTTGGAATGCAGCCGGCAGGTGGCACGTGGTTTTGAGATCGACCAGGGTCGAGATGCATTCGGCGGCGGAAATTGCCCATGCCGCGCGCAGCAACTGGTCGAGCGAAGCGTCGTCGAGGAGCGGCAGCGTGCGCGAAAGGTCGAAGTAAGGCGGGGCGTTCCACAATTCTTCGATGAGGAATTCGCCCAGCAGGTCGGGCTGCAAGGTCCAGCGTTGGGGACAAAGCACGCGCGCGGCCATGAGCGCTTGAGGGCGCAAACCGGAACCGATCAGGGGCTCAAGCGCCTGGAACACGCACTCGTTATGCGAGCGCAGTTGCTCAGGCACATGCCCATGACGCTCCAGCCACTCGACGGTTGGGATCCGCTGGGCACCGGTCGCCGTGTCCTCGATGATCAGTACTTTTTCATTGTCCGGGCTTCTCACCAAAATGCTATCGTGCGCAGTCAGCAAGGGCAATCCGCGCAAGAGCGTACCCACGCAAACGAGTTTGATGACGGCGTCGAACAATGCCGGCGAATTGCAGTGGTCGCGCCAGCGATCCAGTTCACGCTCGAGCACGGCGCTCAGCATCTCTTTCATCGATCGCACGGATAGATCGTTTGGCGCCCGCGCGAATGCCGCCGCCGCGATGCCCAGCAGCAGAGGGCGGCCTTCCGTGACCTCGTCGAGCTTTTGCCAGTAGGCATCTCCCGCAGCAGGCAACATGCCGACCACGTCCGGCGCCCCGGCCTCGAGCCAGGCTTGCATGATCTGCATGCCGAGCGCATTCAGGCGCGCCAGCGCGAGCGGATCTTTATAGCGAGACTGAAGGATGCGTGTCAGTTGGGAATTGGTTTTTAACAGTTTGTCCCACCAATCGACGCCGGGCCCGGCTTCGCGTTCCAGAAGCAGCACGCGGACCTTGTTCTGAAAATGCGCGGCGTTAGCGGCGCAGCTGTACAGCAATCCGCGCACCCGATCGATATCGCGTGCCGCGTAATCGATGACGATCAACGTGGGCATATCCAGTTGGCGCAATTTTTCGACGCCCGGTATCGAATCGGGCATGGTGAAGCCGGTATCCCAATCGCCGGTAAGGCTGAAAATGAATTCGTGCGCGACGCGGCTCTTGCCGATACCCGCCGGCCCAGTGATCGTCCACCATGCAAACTTGTCCTCGGCGTCGGCAAAGGCGCGAAGTTGTTTGAGCTCATCTTCACGGCCCGCCAGCCGGACCCGGCGTTCGGTGTAGAGGAACCAGACAGGGCTGAACGGCGTAGGTTCGACGGCCGAGTGGGGCGTGAACGTCAGCCACGCGGGCCGGTGCGCCGGGTCGACCGAACGGAGATAGCTGCGGAGAATGGCAATGCATTCGCTGATGGCTTCCGGGCTCGCATTTTGGGCGCGGTTGCAGACATCCGTATAGTCCAAGATGTGTTGCTTGGCGTCGAACTGGACACGGCCCTTTGTGATTTCGTCGATCGCTTCCTGGAAATAGCTTTCCTGTTTTTCGGTCAGCACATACAGAAAAACCGTCTTGTATTTTGCCTCCAAACCGTGTTTTAGGAAGGTCGTAAGCAGGCCTTTGACTTTCTTAAGCGTTTCGGTGCCCGAAACCTGCACCGCGACGAATTTCGTATCGTCGGCGAGGTCGATCGCGGGGAAATTCGTGCGATCCTGATCGTTCAGGTTACGCATGTCGGCGTAGCCCCAGATTTTCTGGAAGACCGGCAAGATCACACGCTCGCCGAGGCTGTGCGTGTTATACAGATGGCTTTTCGCGGCGGCAGTGACGTGATCCTTCAAATGGATCAGCTCTGTACGCAGTTCGATCAGCAAGGTTTCGCTTCGCACGATGTTTTTCGCCGGGAAGTAGACAAGCCATGCATATTACGCAGCGATTTCCTCAACGGCAAATTTTCCGCTTGATGTGCGCAAACTCTTCAAGGAATAACAACGCAAACTGTGCGGTAAGGAAACCGCTGATTTAATCGCCGAGTTACCCCGGCGGTGCGCGTAGCTGGCACAATGGCGCCTCCCATCTCTCCGACGATGAAGCAAACGAGTTTTTCCGACGCCGAATTAGCTCTCGGAAGTAATGATGTTAGAGACGTCTGCGTCCATCTCATAGGAGAGGCGCCGATTCGGCGCACTCCATCTCACAGTTGACCGTCTGGCTCAAGTCGAACAATAACCCACTTAACAGTTTCCGTCCGGTATTGAAATATTGCCAATATGGCGTAATATCCCATCATTAATTTCCGCCGGACCGGCCAGCGGCGCCACTCGCGCCTTGATACACAAAGTTCGCATAATTTATATTATGTCAAATTTTATCCCCACGTATGGCCGGTTTCATACTGTTCGTCCGTTGAAGCAATAATGCCACCGCTTCTGAAGCAAAATTGCCACTTCCAGAATGAGGCCCAGCTAACGATGAGGACTTTGTTCCGTGGGGCGCGAAAAAGATATGCCGGCCCATAGTCTTAGACTTGCGTCGCACGCAGCCGGCATCGGCTGAAGCGTTGCGACCATGACCGTTAGCCAAAAGAACCCAATTTCGTCGGCGCCGTTCTCGCTAAGGCAGCCCGCCCTGCGCGCGGAAATAACTCTTACCAGGTCCTTCATTTCTCCCCTCGCAGCGATCACTGGAGGCATACGCGACCTGACGCGACTGCCAAACATCGTACAGGCCAGGCTCTCAAAAGGTTAAGCCCTGATAGCATCTTCGCGGTCTCTGCATATCGTTGCGTCATTTCATCTTCAATCGCTCTTGCTCCGGAACCCCTCTGCACAAGCATCCCAAGGTTGACACGCGAACATTGAGACCGAGCGTTGAACTTTGCTGAGCAAGGTTGCAAAAATGACGGTCTTAGGCCCTACTTCTTCCCAACACTAATGAGATTTTCCTCGGCCGATAACCGCAACAATCGTCTCGTATATGCCTTTTTCGAGTTCGCGTTCATTCTTCCATACAATGTGGGCGTATTGACGAGTGTCGAAATGCACGTTTTTCAAATCATCCTCACGTACAGCCCAGATAACAGGCAGTTCTTGTCCCAAAGCGTAGCCGGCCTCAAAATAAACACCCGCTCGCTGCTCGGTGACGTCGGCAATTAGAAAGCGTGAGGCCTTAATCTCGACCATAATCTTGTGATCGATCCTATCTATGTGCGGAGCCGCATCAACTCGGTATGGCGTATACCCGGCCTGGCGCACAGCGGGTATGATCGCTGATGTCCAGGCCGTGCGCATCGTGTCGGAAAAGGACATCGCAACAAACACTTGATCTGAGAACACACCTCCTGCTGGAATGCTGTCAAGATAGTCCCACCCTTTCGCTGTGATCAGGAATGATCCCCCCATCGTGTATTCATTGTCGAGCAACTGACGCGCGATCAGATCTTGTTTTAGAAATCGCAACTCTCCCTCATTTGCTGCCCACGCAAGGGGAAAGTCTGCAACCGGGTTATAACGTCCGACGGTGCCAGGAAACATAGAGCGGCGGGCAAAAGCTTTCATCAGCGCGGCCTGCTTTTCTCTGAGATTGGGAATTCGCAGCGACGCGCGTAAACTTATCCAAGTCGAACTGGTCAAGAGTGGCGGGGAGGCTTGTTCCTCAGTTCGATTCCTGATCCAAGCTGAGAGTAAGGGGTCTTGCTCTTGGTTCGTCATCTGAAGGTATTCGATGGCCATGATTTCATACGCACCGCACTGCAGGCATCGTACGAGATGAGGTTGCATGTCAATTACGCTCGCGTCGTCGCGTTTGCAAACCACACAGAAGGTTTTGTTGGTCATATAAAATACTTAAGGGATTAGAAGCCGCATGGCGGCAGTAACGCCAGAAACTTCTATGAATACGCTCCGGTCTGCCCGTGCAGCAACTTCAGACGCCGGCACCCCGGCCCGGCTATTCTTTACCGTCTTCCCATTCCGAGATGGTCTTTCCCGACCTAACGCCGACTGGGATTGACGGGCCGTGATAACCGATGCGAACGTTCCCCACATGCATCTGCTGTCTCGGACCCGCGCGCTCTCCGGTGAGCTCGATCCCGTTGGCTTGAGCTTGCATCCTCGCGAAGCCACGCAACATTTTTTCCCGGTATGAATACCACCCGGGCCTCCCCTCTTCTTGCTGAAGAACCGCACCGTACGATAGTGTTTTGAGTTTTCGGAGCTGCGTGCTGAAACGAGCTCGATCAATTGCTGCGCGCCCGTCTCGACGTTTGCCAACAATCACTTTGTATGACTCGTACATGTCGTTCGTTGATCTACGAAGATCATCGTGATCTGCTGTCGCCCAGACTATATCTTCGAACTCTTGGCCGCGGTGCAGCACCGCGCTCTCATAGGGACGCTTGAGTTCCGCCGTAGTGGAAACGATGGCATCGGCCAGGCCCTGATTGAACAGGTCCCAACCAATTTCGTCTGCCGACGTACTAGCAGAGTAGGCGGCCCATAGAATTTTTTCGGTTACTAAGTGGACGTAATAGGGATACCCGTCACTTACCATGGCGATGCGCCAATTTACGTCGGCGTTCAGACCGATTCCAAACGACTCAACGGCTGAGCGCACGATCTCTCGGCGCGCATCCCATCCAAGTCGGAGTAGCTCAACTGTTTCGAGCTGACGATACGCTGACTGGTGGGCACCTAGAAGTTCATCGAGCGAACGGCCGATGCCGGTGAAAATGAATTTTATTTCTATTGAACGGTCACCCATTTGCTTAAGTAACGCAGCGAATTTGTTGCGTTCAACCGGATCTGCAATGGTGTCAAACTCATCAATCACAACACAGCGTTTAACCGACTGCTCAGCAACCTGACTCAGGAGCTCGACGGCGTCCCCGACAGATCGAATTGCGGCGGCGAGATCGATACCAGTGGCTTCGTGGCCCTCAGAAAACCTCATGCCGTTCAACTCGACGGATTGCTGCTCAAAACGGTCTATCGCTTCGGTCCGTCGCTGCCCGATCGCTTGACTGACAATGTTTCCGACGATGGTATTGAAAGTGTCGTTAGGAGAGCCAGAAGAAAAAATCGGCTTTGTTCCAGCAGTTTGATACTGATACGCTGCTGTCTGGCCAAGTGAACTTTTCCCGACACCTCGGTCACCGTAGATAAAGACGTGTCGCCCTGGGGCATACAGACATCTCTTTATGGTATCGAGCTCTTTGTCGCGGCCCTTCAGGTATTCAACGTCATGTATTGGCCTCGCTGGGGACAGGAGTACTCCCAACTTGGTTCCGAATTCTTCTTCGGTGTAGCCTTCAATAGTCATTCTTTAGACTTTCGATGGTGACAAGATCGGCGCAGGGTTTCAACCTGCTAACGATACTAAGGCCCCGATAGTAGTCGCGACGTTTGCGACGTGGGGCAGCGCGTTTAGCATTGCCCGTACTATTGAACGCTTTGGCTTCTCATTGGTGAACTGGGACTCAACGCCGTCGATGATTTCCAACGCTTCATCTCGATCTGCGGGCGGTAGTTGAGCTGCATTCATTGACCTGCGCAATTCGGCCAGTAACTGTGCGACTTCGCCACTGTTGTCTTGCACAAGATTGATCGAGTTATCGACCGAATGATTATTGATCCGAGCGTTGCTGCCGGTGACGTTATAAATGATCGACTGCACGGCGCTTTGTGCCTCCGGCAGCCCCATTTTCCTTACCCTCGCCCGGTAACCGGCAGGGATGCGGCCGAGCCCCTCATGGAACCCCGGATCTAATACGACAAACGTTTCTTCGCCGCCGTTGGACATTGATCGTAGAATTAGGTCGTTGGGCTCGATAAAAGGCTGGGATTGCAAGATCGATATCTCTTCACTTTGTACCGCTGCCTTTATTCCTTCAAATCTGGCGCCACCGTTGCGTTTCACAACGGTAATGGTATCGGATAATAATTGTTGAAAGTTCATAGTTTCAATCCGCTTGTACAAAGTTGAACTTCGGGGAGGACCGAAGATGTCGTGCCGGACTCCACAGTTGCCATGTCGACTTGACGATTGATTATACCTGTATGTCTGTACAGTGCGCAGGTTTCGATGGCATACAGTGAACAAACCGAGGCGTTATAGCTCCTCCAGGTCTGAGCTGCCATAAGATGTGTCCGTGGTCGGTATACGGCGAAGTGACGATAGAGCTTCTTCTTTTGTTAGAGGCTTCAGGAAATCAGGAAACCTCATTTCCTGCCGAGCCGCGGCTGCCTTCATCGCACCCTCAGGAGTTCTTGCCTAGCGCGCACTTAGGTGGTTATTTAGGACGTACATGGATATAACGCACGATCGACTCGACAGTTTTAAACTAGCGGCTGCTAAAGCCGTTCTGGATAGGGTCGATATGGCGAGCCTCCGTCAACACGGCATTTCCAACCTACAACGTTGGCGCGATTCCGGCGTGTGGTGCAGCGCATACGGCGAATGGTTGAATTTGCTTAGCGATGGAAGCGATGCAGAAATCCGTGAGGCAATGATTGGTGAGAGCGAAAACTCGAATCGCCTTCGGCAATCGCCTCCGTACACTGGCTTGTTGAGCGAGCCGGAACGTATTCGGCTGTGGCGCGAACACGTCGGCCAGCGTCTGCTGGACTAACGAGACAATTCTGGCGGCCTTCGAGCGCGTGCGGTACGAGAACGTACTTATGTAGATTGGGTCGACAATCCGATAGATGCTGACCCCACTATGTTGGGAGTTGAGATGCGACGCAAATTCGAAGTCGTTGGAACCATCGACCAAAACACCCGAATGTTTGTGACCACGTATGGTCCATTTTCGATGTTCGTGGCGACCGCTTTCGAAAGACAGTTTAAGGACCTGAAAGCTTACGCCCCGACGTCAGGAGACTCAGTGGAAGTAGCCCTAGGGACGCCGTCACCGCCCGAACGCGAGGTTCCAGCTCGCTGAGACTCAGATCTCCGTCGGGCTTCCGGCGGCTAAATGCGCGAAGATGGAAAACAGTACTCCGATTTCTATTTACGCCAGCTCGTCGTGACAGGACTCTTCAGCTACCGGAATGGTTCGGTATCAACGGAGAACGATATGAACACAATCTGGACGTTTGTCGATGGCCACCTTGTTGCCACCGCAGAGGATGGAACCCGGCTAGTGACGTGGTGTAGTCCGCCATCGCTGGCATTGATCGTCGACCTGCTCAATGCATGTCCGGTGTTGAGCGCCGCTTCGTCAAGGGCTGGTCAGGCGAGCTGTAATCCCATCTGGTCCCGACGGTAGTGCTTGTCGGGACCAGTCCAGGCACCTTCAGGCTTGCGGCGCCATCGCTACTTCTTCGACTGCGACACCAATGACCCAGCTAGTGCCTTGGTGTTTGCCGCCGAACTGCCGCTTTGTAGGGCAGCAGAGGCCTTCGCCTCCATTGCCTTGCCCGTCGTCTTATTGGTGCCCGCCTGTGCTAACGCACTTCCCGCCAGGCTTTTTTGCAACGCCGACGCATTGGGGCTTCCCAAAGTCCGCCCTGCCGAAGACGCGACTTTTCCACCAGTAGATTTACCGCCCATTCAAACCTCCTTAAAGAATTTGCACCAACCACTATCGGTTGATTCAACCGGCATCACAACACTATAGCTAGTGGTTTGCAGAAGGCAAGTTTTTTTCGTTGGAAAGCCACGAATGGTCGAATCTTCGGTCAGACAGGCAAAATCCGCCTCGTAATCGCCGCCGTGGAACACACTGACCTTCGGCCAGTGTAGTTTACTTAATGCTGGCTAAGTAAACCACAAGGTTTTGACAGGTATATTAAACAATGTTAATGTACCTCATCTCATCATTCTCCTTCCACCATGGCCCGGCCCTCCTTTTCCCTGTCCGACGATGAAGCGCGCCAACTGGTGGCCGAAATGATCGGGCTCGAACAACGTCACCCATTGAACCCGCGCGACCACCGGCTGTTCGTCCGGGAATTCATCGGCGTCATCTATCTCATCACCGGCAAAGCCTACAGCCCCGCGATTTACCGCCGCTTGCTGTCCGCATATGCGCCCGACCGAAAGCCGTCGACCGCTACCTTGGCCATCGAGAAGGAGCGTTTCGTCAAGCAGCTGGACCGCCGGGCAGCAGCGGCGGATCCGCAGGCGGGAAATCAAGTCGAAGGTAATGCTGAGCTCGATGACATTCGGCAGATGCTCGAAGACTTGATGGCACGTCCTACATTGCGTGGGGCTGGCCCGCCCGACAGCTACCTCCAAGCGCAATGCGACTTTTTGCAACAGCGGCTATCGCAAAGCGAGAAACAGATCGCTGATGCGAAGGCGGCTACCAGTGCCCTGGACACGCAGCGCCAGGTGCTTGAGGCGCAGTTGCGCGAGGCGAGAAGCCAAGTCGAGACGTTGCAGTCGAGCGGCACCACGATGCAGGACCAGCTTGCAATGCTCACCCGAGCAATCGACGAGGCGCGCCAGTTCGCCCTGCTTGCCATTGACGAATCGCGCGGCGAAACACGCGCTTGGCGCGAGCGTTGCAATGCAAGCGAAGCTCAGCTCAAAGCGCAGGTCTCGATCACCGAGACGTTCCGTCGCCTGGCCTATCGCCAAGGCGCCGACATCCCCCCTTCCCTCCAGGCCAAGCCAACATGAATGCCGTCCTTGACATCTCCCCGTCCCACGATTTGATGGTGGCGATCCCTCCGCAAGGCCATGCGTTAGGCGACGTCGCCAGCGACTGGGATGCCGCGGCGGTCTGGCTCGACGCCGTCGCGCGCAAGTCGCAAAACGGCTCGGTCGCTACGCGGGCGACGTACGGTTTTCATCTCGCCAAACTGCGCTGGTATTGCGAGAACGTGGGCCGCGTGACGCCTTCGCGCTGGAGCATGCAGGACGTCGAGCGTTTCTACAGGTTCCTGGAAGACTTGCCCGACTACGCGCTGTGCGCCCCGGGCGAGGGGCAATACGCCCTGCCCGGCGAGCCTGGATACAGTCCGTTCCGCAAACAGCCGGCCCGCAGCAGCCAATCGGATATCCGACGTTTCGTCCATGCCATGTTCAAGGCCTGGCACAGCATGGGCTATATCCGGATCAATCCGATGGCTCTGACCGGAACGATGAGTGCGCGCAAAATCAAAACCGGGCGCTCGATCAGTGAGACTGTTTTTGAAATTGTCCTCACTACCTTGGCCAGCAGCGACGTCATCTCGTTTGCCGAACGCCAGAGACAGGTGCGCGACATGTTCATCCTGTCTGCCTTCAAGGAACTCGGATTGCGGGCAAGCGAACTGGTCGGGGCGAGGATGGGGGCTTTTTACCAGCTGACCGACCCCGCAACAAGAAATCGATACTGGATTTTTTTGGTTACGGCAGAAACTGGTAAAGGCGCCAAAGAGCGACGGGTGCCTGTAACCCGCTCGCTTTTGTCAAGTTTAATGGTGTATCGGCAGGCGTTCGGCCTCCAGCCCTTGCCTGCGCATGGCGACGAGACGCCCCTGCTTCTCTCGTCCCGGACCAAAGCGGTGCAGATCGGCGAGAAGACGATTAGGCAGGTTAACGACAGACGGTTCTTCGGCGCCTGGCGTACCATCGGCACCAGGCAGGGGCTTTACAAAATCGTCAAGGAGCGCCTTGCCTTGGCCAACGCCTTGCTGCTCCAATCGGGACAGGTTGAGCTTGCTGCTGAGCTGGAGCATGCATCGCCGCACTGGCTGCGTCACACATTCGCTAAAGCGGCTTTATTGAAGGGGCAGTCGATGCGTGAGGTGGCAAGTCTGCTCGGCCACGCCAGTGTCGATACCACCATGATCTATACGGATCAGGATGCGCTTGACCTGGTCCGGGCTCTGGAGCGGACCGCGCCAGACGCGATTGCGGTTGAGCCGGCATTGAACGGGTGAGCGCCTGTGTGGAAGCGCGCGAGCGGCCAGCCCAAGGGTCTGCGGATTCATTAAAAATGGAACTGTCATGCCGCAACCGAAAAACCGTGCGGCGGAGGCCTTGCACTCGCCGAATACTGGGTGAGTAATGCAATGACAACGACAAAACTTGGCAGTACACTCAGGCAAATCCCTGTTGGTATTTGGATGCTCGGGTTCGTAAGCATGTTAATGGACATTTCCTCGGAAATGGTGCATAGCCTGCTGCCCCTGTTCATGGTCAGCGTGCTCGGGGCGAGCGCCCTTACGGTTGGCATAGTCGAAGGTCTGGCCGAATCGACCGCTATGATCGTCAAAGTGTTTTCAGGGACGCTGAGCGACTATCTCGGGAAACGCAAAGGACTGGCAGTATTCGGCTACGCACTGGGTGCCTTGACCAAACCCCTCTTTGCGGTGGCGAATACGACCGGCATTGTGCTGACGGCCAGAGTGCTTGACCGGATTGGCAAAGGAGTCCGGGGCGCACCACGTGATGCCCTGGTCGCCGACCTCGCACCGCCCACCTTGCGCGGCGCGGCTTTTGGCCTGCGTCAGTCCCTCGATACTGTAGGTGCATTCCTCGGCCCGCTGCTGGCGGTCGGCTTGATGCTTCTTTGGGCTAACGATTTCAGAATGGTATTCTGGGTCGCTGTGATCCCTGGTGTATTGGCCGTTGTTCTACTTCTATTCGGCGTGCGCGAGCCGCGGCAGCACCGGAACGGCAAACGCACCAATCCGATTCGCCGAGAAAATCTTAAACGCCTTAGCGCACCATATTGGTGGGTCGTCGGAATTGGCGCGGTCTTTACGTTGGCCCGGTTCAGCGAGGCGTTTCTGGTCCTGCGCGCTCAACAAGGCGGCATCCCTATTGCACTGGTGCCACTGGTAATGGTTGCGATGAATTTGGTTTACGCGATGTCGGCATATCCCTTCGGGAAACTTTCGGACCGCATGAGCCATTCCAAGCTGCTCGCGCTGGGCCTTATCGTCTTAATTGCCGCCGACTTGGTTTTGGCCCTTGATGACCACTGGGCTGTCGTGTTGGCCGGTGTCGCGCTATGGGGCGTGCACATGGGGATCACGCAGGGGTTACTGGCGACTATGGTAGCGGATACCGCACCGGCCGATCTCCGGGGCACGGCCTACGGCGTGTTTAACCTGATGAGTGGAATCGCCATGCTGTTCGCGAGCGTACTGGCGGGTCTGCTCTGGGATCGATTTGGGGCTTCGTTCACATTCTATTCCGGTGCGGTCTTCTGCGTAATTGCGCTCGTCGGACTGACAAAATACCAGACTGGTGCCGCCACGAAGGAAGCCGTTTAGCCGGTCTGCGTATTACGGTTAATGAATAGAAGTGTTAGTGGTGACATCGGTCAGTTGCGCAAAGCCTCGACGGTTGCACGTTCCCCGAAGCGAGCCGTAGTCTATACGGCAGATCGAGCGGCACGCCAGTGTTTTTCTCATGTGCAGGTCACCATACGAACGACTCGCTTTCGGTTGTAACGAAATTTTAACGCTCCCCTCACGCCAGTGTAACTTCGACACCTATATCGTGCGGAAACCCATCCACAGACTCGTCGCTCTAATCATCGATTCTTTCAATAACGCGGTACTGTGGCCAACAATTGATTGCCGGCGATGACCAGTTCTTCAGCCGCATTGTGCAGTTGAACAACCCATCGAGTCACCCCGAAAGAACACACCATGTCCACATCGCCAACCCCGCGGAGCGAGTTTAAGAGTAAAAATGGGATAACGCGGCTACGCGGCGCCTACCGCTACTCCATCGAGGGACTAAAGTTCGCTTGGACCAACGAACACGCGTTCCGCCAGGAGCTGTTGATTGTCGTTCCTGCAGTCTGCATTGCGATAGTGCTTCCGGTTTCGACTGTTGAGCGAGTTATGCTCATCAGCGCCCTAGCCGGAGTTTTGATTGTCGAACTTCTTAACTCTGCAATTGAGGCTGTCGTAGATAGAATATCCCTGGAGTGGCACCATGGTTCGAAGAACGCCAAAGACCTAGGAAGCGCTGCAGTGCTCGTAACGATCGTGGTAGCGGTTCTCGTATGGGGAGTTATCGTTTTGCCGCTCATTTTTGCGTGAAACGCCCGCGCTGGCCTAAACTCGGCAGACTCATTCATTCTTACCAAGAGGTAAATTATCTGATCGGACCAGCCGAGGACTTCGCCTGTTCCCACTGCTGCGCCGCAGTAGTACCTCAGGGTACTGTCACTATCAACTTAACAAGATTTAACGCGATCTTAACGAGGGCCTAACGCCTTGTCACGTAATCTCGTCCGCTACTTTCACTGTCCAGAGATTCAGGGCAAATTATCTATCAGACTTAAATATGACGAGATTTTCGATTTCCGGAGCGGTCGATACCTACGCAAAATGGTTTGCGCAACGCTTTAGTTGGACAGGGCAGTACCTGCCCCTTTTTCACCTCTTACTGGCAGGTCTAGCGGTACTGTCAGCTTCCCGGCTTGGGCTCGTGATTTGGCAATTGGACCGCGTCTCCGCGGCGGGGATCCTCGTTAGCACTTTCGTCCAGGGCATACGCGCCGACCTGATTTTGTTGGGGTATCTTCTGGTCATTCCCTTAGCATTCGCGCCACTGTCAGCGTTTCGCAGACTGGAAAAGTGGTGGCATCTTGGGGTTGCATGGTGGGCCAGCGGTGCCTTGATCTTTATCGTGTTCATGGAGCTGGCTACCCCGCAATTCATCATGCAATTTGACGTGCGGCCAAACCGCCTTTTCATTGATTACTTGTCTTACCCCGCCGAGGTGTTCGCCACCCTTTGGAACGGCTTTCGGTTGGCAACGCTGTTGAGTCTGTTCGGAACAGTAGTTTTGGGACTGACGTTTCACAGGTTATTCGTGGTCTCATCCGCATATGCGACACGTTGGCCAGCTAAACGCCTGCTGCTCAGCTGGCCGCTGGTCGTGTTGTTAGTCGCTTTTCAAATACGTTCCACCATGGCGCACCGGCCAGCCAACCCAGCGATGTTCGCTCTCAGCGGTGACGCATTGGTCAACTCGCTGATCATCAATTCGCCCTGGTCAGTACTTGATGCGGTGTATTCACTACGCAAAGAAGCAAACTCGTCTGAGATCTACGGAAAATTTCCACACGATCAGGTGTTTACCCATGTTAAAGCAGCACCGTGGCTCAAATCGTACCAATTCCTATCGAGCGAACTGCCGACATTGCACAGGCAGACCCCAGCGCGACAGCGTGCGCGACCGCTTAACCTGGTGATCGTACTGGAAGAGAGCATGGGTGCGACGTTCGTCGAATCGCTGGGCGGTGTGCCAGTAACACCTGAACTGGAAAAGCTCAAGCAAGACGGCTGGTGGTTTGAGAACCTGTATGCCACAGGTACCAGGTCTGTGCGCGGCATTGAGGCGGTAATCGCCGGATATCCGCCCACGCCGGCGCGCAGTGTTGTTAAGCTATCGCTCGCCCAGCAAAACTTTTACACCTTGGCGTTAGGACTGGGGAAACAGGGATACCACACCGAATTCGTTTATGGCGGCGAAGCGCATTTCGATAACATGCGTAGCTTTTTCACCGGCAATGGCTTCCAGAAGGTCGTTGACCGGCGCGACATGCGTCCCCGTTTCGAAGGAAGCTGGGGCGCTTCGGACGAAGACCTGTTTGATAAATCTCTGGAACGACTTCAACATTTGCACAGCGAGGGCAAACCGTTTTTCAGTCTGATTTTTACTTCGTCAAACCATGAGCCGTTTGAGTTCCCTGATGGCAAAATCACATTGCACGAACCGAACAAAAAAACGGTAAACAATGCCGTGAAATATGCTGACTATGCCCTGGGAAAATTCATCCAGGCCGCGAAAAAGCAGGCTTACTGGAACGACACGCTGTTCTTGATCGTAGCGGACCATGATAATCGGGTCTATGGCGACTCGTTGGTGCCGATAAAGAAATTTCATATTCCGGGTCTGATTCTGGGGGCAGACATGAAGCAACAAAGGATTACCACCATTGCGAGTCAGATCGATCTCGGGCCCACTCTGCTTTCGCTGATGGGGGTAACCAGTGAACACCCTATGATTGGCCGAGACCTTGCATCCGACAGCAGCAGTCCGGGGCGCGCGCTTCTGCAGTTCGACAACTACTTCGCTTGGGTTGATGATGGCGGAGCCGTCATTCTGCGGCCAGGTCAGCCAGCGCTTCTCGGGGAGTATGACGCTGGGAACGGCAATTTGCGGTTCGGAGCGGCCGCGCCAACCTCGGCGCAGGTCGACCGTGCAATGGCTCATGTGATACTACCGTCCTTGCTATATCGCGAGCAGCGCTACAGGCTGCCCCCATAAATATCTGACAAGTTTTTGTCACGCTATGATCGGTTTTCATGACTGTCCTACACTCTAATGCTGTCCCCGCAGCACTCACGATGCGGATTCTCGTAATCGAAGACAATGCCGACATTGTCGCCAACCTGTACGGTTATCTGGAACCGCGCGGGCATCAAGTGGACTCCGCTGCCAACGCCTATGCCGGGCTGGCGTTGGCGGGCGCCCAGTCCTACGATGTGATCGTGTTGGACATCATGATGCCCGGAATGAACGGGATGGAGATGTGTCGAAAACTGCGCAACGAGTTGCTCAATTCGACACCGGTGTTGATGCTGACAGCGCGCGACACGCTGCAAGATAAGCTCTCCGGATTCGACAGCGGCGCCGATGACTACCTGGTGAAGCCGTACTCGCTGGCCGAATTGGATGTGCGATTGCAAGCGCTGGTCCGCCGCTCGCGCAACAACGTTTTGTCGAGCACGACCATGCGCGTGGGGGAGTTGGCATTCAACACGGCGACCTATCGCGCGGCGCGCGGCGGCCGCAGTCTGAATCTGACGAAAACTGGTTTCGTTTTGTTGAAAGTGCTCATGCAGCACGCCCCCCATGTTGCGACACGTGAGACGCTTGAGCATGAGATCTGGGGTGATGACCGCCCTGATAGCGACGCCCTTCGCACTCATATTCACTCATTGCGCCAGACGCTGGATAAAGACGAGCGTTATCCGATGCTTCGCACTGTGCCGGGAATTGGCTTTCAGTTGGTGACGCCTCATGACGCGCTTTGAATCGATAGGTAAGCGCATCGTCAAGGCCTATCTGCTGTTCGCCTTGACCTTTTCGATATTCTTTATGGCGGTGGCAATCGTGGTCGTCGAAGGCATTGAGGTGCACATGGTGGAACGCCGTCTCGAAGAGGTTGCGTCGTGGGCTTCGCCACGCCATGCGGGCGGCCTGCCCGTTGAGATGCCAACAAGTATCAGCTATCACCATGGCGAGGATATACCGCGATCTTTGCGCAATCTGCCAGCCGGGATCAACGATGTCGAAGCCGATGGGATTGGCCTGCATGTATATAGTGGGCGCGACAGCGGCGGGCCCTATGTTGTGGTTGATCACAAAAGCGATTACGAACGGGTCGAGCGTCTCGTGTACTCAATGCTCTTGCTGAGTTTGCTCGGTTTTCTGGCCATGTCCGTTGTCCTGGGACGCTACATGGCACGACGGTTTGTTGATCCCATTGTGGAATTGTCGAAGGCAGTGGTCGCGCGCAAGGATGAATGGCCGCACTTGGACAGTCGTGATGAGCTGGGAATACTTGCACGCGCGTTTGCCGAACACACTGGCGAACAGAAAGTTTTTCTTGAACGTGAACGTGCTTTTACTGGCGATGTTAGTCATGAATTGCGCACTGCGCTGACTGTCATTTCAGGAGCGGCCGAACTACTAGAGCTTGATGAGCACATCAGCCCCGCGTCGCGTGCTGCGAGCGAGCGAATCAGCCGCGCCGCGCGTGAGGCCGCTGAAAGCGTCGACACCTTACTCCAACTGGCACGGGCACCGGAACTGATTGAATACGACATGTTCCCTATCGAGCCGATGGTCCAGGAAGAGGTGCGACGATACCAATTTTTGGTGGCAAATAAGCCCGTGCGGCTGGATTTTATTGGCGGCAGCGACTTTGTCGTGCGGGCTCATCCGCGCCTTGTTACGGCGATCATTGGCAATCTGATCCGAAATGCCTGCCTTTACACGGACCATGGGGCAGTGAGAGTAGAGCTCGCCGAGCGCAGCATCCTGGTATGCGATAGCGGACGGGGCCTGCCTACGGCGGTTCTTGCATTGCTTGCAGACGAGATCATAGGTGCGCCGCTGAAAGGGTCGGACGGCACCGGCCTCGGCTTGGCCCTAGTTAAACGGATATGTCGCCAACTCGGCGCCACGCTTGATTTGGCCTCCCCGTCGAGCGGAGGAACCATTGTCACTGTCACTTTTCCGGGACTTTAACGTTCCCTTCACCCGCACCTAACGTCAGCGTCATGTCGTCGCATGTAGCCTAACGGCACGATACAGGGGTGTAGCGACAACCGTCGTTGCGCTGCCCGCGACGATAGGTACCCGATGGTGAAACTAGATTCGTTCAAGCGGCCGAATGCGGCGTTGCTCCCCTTGCTGGCGTCGGCATTCATTGTTGGCGTTTACAACCAAGCATTCTGGAAGAGCTTTTCAAGCGCGACTGGCGGGCTAACACTTGCAGCGTTCCCAGTTCAGGCAGGTATGTTCCTGCTGCTTGTGTTGACCTTTACAGCGTCGCTGGCGACCTTGAATTTTCGTTTCAGCATTAAGCCACTGCTGATCGGATTATTCCTGGTCACATCGCTGGCGAGCTACTTCATGAACCACTACGGTGTTGCGATCGATTGGTCCATGGTTCAGAATATTGCTGAGACCGACTCGCGTGAAAGCACTGAATTATTCACCGTTGGGATGGCCTTTTCCTTTCTGATAACGGGGGTTATCCCAGCTGCAATCATCGCGTGGCTAAAGCCGCGTTTCCAGCCTGGCCGGCGTCAACTAAGCGTCAATTTTGCGACCGCCGGCGTTGCTGTAGTCGGCGCTGGTATTTTACTAATGCTGATGTTCAAAGTCCTTGCTCCGGCACTGCGCGAACACCGTGAACTGCGGTTTTTGCTGACGCCGACCAACTACATTCAGGCCTTAAACGGCTACTTCAAGCGCAAGTGGAAGGTACCTGTGGTGGTAGCACCGTTGGGCAGGGACGCGACGAAAGGGGTTCTTTGGCGCGGGAATACCCGCCGCACGGTTACCGTCGTCGTGGTGGGCGAGACGGCCCGCGCCGCTAACTTCTCCTTGAACGGTTATAGTCGGCTCACCAATCCGGAACTGTCTCAAGTGCCCGATTTAGTCAACTTCAAGAACATGCAGTCGTGTGGCACCGCCACGGGTATTTCACTTCCATGTCTCTTTTCGCCGCTTGGGCGCGAGAATTACAGTGCGTCCAGGGCGCAGTCCCAGGAGGGGCTACTCGACGTTCTGCAGCACGCCGGTTTCAAGCTGCTGTGGCGCGATAATAATTCTGGCTGCAAAGGCGTTTGCGACCGCGTCCCTTACGAAGACGTGTCGCAACCCGTCGCCGGCGATCCCTTTTGCAATAACGAAGAGTGTTACGACGAGCGGCTGCTTCGTGGCCTTCCCGAGCAGATCCGAAACGGCACCGGTAACATGGTGATCGTGCTGCACCAGAAAGGAAGTCACGGCCCCGCTTACTCGAAGCGTTATCCGCAGCAATTTAATGTCTTCGGTCCTGTGTGCACCACGATTGAGCTCGGCAAGTGCACACGGCAATCCATCGTCGATGCTTACGACAATACGATCCGATACACGGATCACGTCTTGAAGCAAGCTATTGACCTACTCGCGCAAGCGGCGCGCGATGACGGCGTAGACACCGCTCTCATGTATTTTTCCGATCACGGTGAATCGCTGGGCGAAAATAACTTCTACCTACACGGTGCTCCTTACGTGATTTCCCCTCCAGAACAACGCGCCGTGCCCTTTATGCTTTGGCTGTCTGCTGGATTTCGCGAGCGGTTCAAACTAGACCAGCGGTGCCTGGCCGCGCGGGTCGATCAGCCCTTCAGCCATGACAACCTTTTCCACTCGACACTGGGAATGCTGAACGTTAGCACGGCTGTGTATAACCCCCGACTGGACATCTTCAATGCGTGCCGCCATGCACCGTGATCGACAACCGCAAAGGCAGTGGTCCTATGCCTCCCGTCTTGCAACCCACTCCACCACAACCTCAGTACAGCGTGAACGGTGGGCGCGCGCCAACGCGGCAGTTGCGCTGCTCCTACTGCTTGCGGCACTTTCCCTGATGGCAATTACGTTGTGGACCGACGTGGACCTTTGGCTGGCAGACCGCACCTTTAACGCCGGAGCTGGAATATTCCCCCTACGCGATGCATGGATAACCGCTACGTTTAACCATGTAATTCTAAAGCGGGCATTAACTGCCCTGGCTCTCTTAATTCTGATTGCCGTTTCGTGGGACTTGTGTTCGCCACTCCCCTGGAGTTGGCTACGGCGATTCCAACTGCGCATCGTCGCTTTCTCCGCCTTGCTGGTACCGACAACGATCAGTCTCCTCAAGCAGGTCAGCAATTCCCATTGCCCGTGGGACCTGCAACGCTACGGCGGATCTGAACCGTACATCAAGTTGTTTGAACTGATGCCCCCTGGCGTAAGCGCGGGACACTGCATGCCAGCCGGCCATGCATCGAGCGCTTTGTGGATGATCTCGCTGTCTGTCCTATTTATTCCACATAGGTTGCTTCACGCCTCAATCGTGCTGATGCTTCTACTAGTTTTGGGAGTCGGTGTTGGGTGGCTGCAGCAGCTGCGCGGGGCACATTTCCTTACCCACACTTTATGGTCAGCATGGATCGCACTGTTCATCGTTTTTCTTGTCACGACCTGCCTCGATCGCTGGCCACGGCGACAGCTTTAAAGTCACGCTTGCAAACTCCCAAGCACCACCTTGTCTACGGAACATCAATGGTTAATTTCGTTATCGATCTTATCTCCCGAATTGGATACTTCGGTATTTTCCTTTTGATGGCTCTGGAGAACATTTTTCCTCCTATACCGTCCGAAGTCATTATGCCGTTCGCAGGCTTCGTTGTTTCCCAAGGGAAGTTGAACTTTGGATTGGTGCTCTTGGCTGGGGCTGCGGGCTCCGTCGCTGGGGCATTACCGTGGTACTTCGCAGGGAAGTGGCTGGGCACAGAAAGGCTGCAAAGACTCGCAAAAAAGCACGGGCGTTGGCTTACCGTTTCGCCGGAAGAAATCGAGAAATCTGTCAATGCGTTTAACCGCCATGGCAAAAAAGCTGTTCTGTTTGGTCGGCTCATTCCTGCAGTACGCACGCTTATTTCCGTTCCCGCCGGAATCGTGGAGATGAACCTCTCGACTTTTTTGGCGTATACAACCGCCGGCTCGTTGGTATGGGCAAGCGTGTTGGCCTCGGCTGGCTATTTGTTGGAGAAGAACTACACAACCGTTGGAAAGTACATCGATCCCACGGCAGAGACCATCGTGGCATCAATATTGGTCGTCTATGTCTACCGTGTCGTCACACACCAGAAATGAAAATATACGACAATTGTAGTCGGACGCTCACTAAGGCATTGTTATAGCTGCACTGTTGAGGCACTGGGTCGGTCGACACATCCTTATATGGTCTCTATAAACGTTGCACACGCAATTTGGAGCCAGGCACATGGAAAAACGGCTAGGTTTTGGTGGCTTCAATTGTTTAGGTGCAAGCCGCGGCTTGCTTACGTTGACCGTCATCAGTGTGCTTGCAATAGGTGTCGGAGTCACGAGACGGAATTTAACGCCCCCGCCTTTAGAATCGCTCGACCCAACATTTATGAAAGCGGTGACAACTGCGGTGTCGCAGCGCGATGTGAAAGCAATTTTGGCACGTCGACCGTTTAGTGGGCCAGTCGAAATGAATCGCCACGACTTCTGCAGACACTCTTGAGCCATAATTCTGGGCTAAAGGAGTGAGTATGAGTGGCAAACGATA
>NZ_JAFBIL020000015.1 GCF_016809835.1 Massilia soli
GCATTCCGTTTTTTCGACGATGCCGCTTCCGCCAAAAATCGGGAAACCGCTGAAATCATCAATTGATCAGCGCTTCCTTAGCGGCCGTTGGCGAACGTTTGTCGGCGCGGAGGAATGGAGTTTCAAGCAGCCCCGAATGCTGGGTTGAGGACCGAACCGCAGAGGTAGGCTACTCTGCAGTAACGTTCCACCTGCGAACAGCCAGCTCTTCCAGCAGATAGGCAACAATGAATACGCGTTCAGCGTCGGTTATGACAACAGTATCAAAGGGTTGTTCCCACAACTTATGCTCGCAATATTGATGACGAAATCAGATGACCCATGCCCGCGTAGAAACGACTCACCCGATACTTTGACCGTCTTATGGTCGACCCGTAAGGTGATTGAACTCGGCGTTATTTTGACAATCGATATCATTTCACGTTTCTATGCCTGGCCTACCTGGCCGCCTTGACTCAAGGGCCTCAAACCTGCTGGCTATCTGGTCATAGCCAATGTCCCACATCGTGGCGCCCCCATTATAGGTCAGGGTGGTTTCAAGAGTATGAACCATTGTCGCCGGCTATGGACGCTTTCACGCCTCAAAATCGGCATATGTATACAACACACCATCTACATCCACGTTTCCTAGAATTTCGCGGGCCGTGCCCGAGATAGTTAATGAAAACGCAGAATATAACTCACAGAATTTTTTCGGCAAGAGTCCTTCGCGCGACGCATACTGCAATGGCAATTCCGAGAATTTGACTGGAACGGCGATGGAATCATTTAATACAGCATCGCAAATTGGACCGATCCATTTCCAAATTTCCAAATCATCGTTGTTTGCATCAATGTGTTGCCGAACATAATTCAACAATTCCTGAGCTTCACGCTTTAGGCGCACGCCATCAACTTCCGCGTAATCTCCGGTCAACGGGCAGACTCTCACCAACCTCCTTTTCATGCTCTTCCTTAAGGAAATTCAGTTCGCGTGTGGATAGGCACGATTGCTGGCGCTATGGTCTTGCGGTCCCTTCAACTGGCGTAGTCTAGCCTTTGCGAGTCAGGTGCGACATGCAGGTCAGCAGCGGGGCGGCGGCGCTGACGAATAGCCTCGGTAGTGGGTCATCTCGGCCCCGAAGGCCCGTTCGAGTAGAGCGCATTAACTTGCACATCACGGCTTCGACAGATTCGGCCTGCATTCGTCCCGTCAAAAACTGGTCAAGCAACCCTACTGGAATCTCGGGTACGGTGGCCTCGACAGCGCAGTAAGTCTTTCTCTTGCGCGGCACTCATGGTTCATTATGTTGCTGCCATGACATGCCCAATTTCTGCTTCTCTAAAGCGTTACAGTTCCTAGGGATCCGAATAATGCTCACCTATTGTATACTTAACAGGATTTGTAAATGTTGGCATCGACTCTAAGGGAACTTTACCTTGTCGGGCCAATCGCCCTCATCTTCAAAGTCAAGCCAACCATAGGTCGTGCCATCGATTTCGTGCGTCTGAATTTGCTCCAGTGAGAGCCCCTGAACAGTAACAGAAAATCCAGCTACAGCCTTTCTGAAATCATGATCGTATTCCGGCGGCAAGGTCCCCTCGCTATTGTCTCGCTTAAAGTTTCCACTAACAAATCGCGAAACATTTTCATCCAGAGATTTAACAATGTCGCCCCTTATCGCCGCCTGGACTACGGGGTACGTTCTGCTATAAAACTGATACGGATCATCATCCGGTGAAATTTTTTTCTCGATTTCATCGCGAAGCGTTATCGCGTTTCGCTTTAGGCAGATGGGGTCGACCTCGGCCCAATGCCATTCATCGTACTTGACCAGTTTCTTATGCATAGAATAGAGATCTATAGCCGTCATGGACTCAAGCAGTTACCTAAAGCGTTCGTCGAAATTGAAAATATTGTACTGCTTTAGTACCACCAATATTTTAAACAGAACCGCTAAGAATGTTTCACTTTATCGGGCCAATCGCCGGGTTCTTCAAAATCCACCCAGCCGTAAGTGACACCGTCAAGGAGAACCTCATCGAAATCCTCCAACGATAGTGCCTCGGCGGTAACTGAAAACTCTGCAACGGCAGTCATGAAGTCTTGATCATACTCGGGCGGCAGCGAACCTTCGCTTTTATCGTGATAATAATTCCTGCTGATAAAGTGACTCTCATCCTCGTCCATCGATTCGGTTATCTCGCCTCTAATCGCCGCTTCTATAACAGGCATCGTACTCGAATAGAACCCGTAAATGTCGTTAGACCTATCGACCTTTTGAACAATTAAATCGCGTAGGCGAATCGCCATTCTTCTGAGGCACACGGGATCCACCTCAGCAAAATGCCACTGGTCATACCGTACCAATTTTCTATACATACTTTATCCTATGGAAATTTTATCGCGGTAAGCTTTGGCTGGGTAAATATACTTCGGTCAGTCAACAGTGTTTGCAATCCCCCACCGCGTTGCGACCAAATCACGCCATTCGCTCCCACTTCGGTGGTGGGCGCAATAACGGACGTAAAAGACGTTCCGTTACGAAATGCGGTTATTTCCATTACGTGAAATTTTGTTCCCTGCTGAGATGCCAAGGGCACACCCAGTTTATCGGCAATTTGATCGTAAGTCAGCCCTTTCAACGTACGCAGCTCGGCATCGGTCGCCCAAAAAGCGCTACTTTGGCTAACGGAGCGTCCCTCAGGAATCACCTTAAACAACTTGTCGCCGACCTCTATGGGATTCGCCATTGGCGGCGATGAACCAGTCTTAATCAACTCCCGCGCCTCCTTAATCGCCGTCCTTTCACTCATGCCCTGCTCTTCAAACTGCCTAACTAATCTCCGGCCTTCGGCCGACTTCATCGGGTCAGCTTTAATTCCATGGGTTTGATACTTGTTCCAATCCCCGCTGAACTCCGGCTTCGAGCCAACCTTTACATGGACCCCACTATTTACGTGTCCGCCAGAGGTACGCGCCGTCTGTGCTGCCGCAGCATCAACGGAATTCGCCACGGCTGCTACTCCCGCTGTACCCGCCGTCTTGCTTGCATTCGCCCCCTTCGCAACGCGCGCCGCCTTGTTACCTTTCAACCATCCCAGTGCTAACGTGCCGATTTCTGCGGCGCCGCGCGCTACAGCTTCAACGTAATCTCCCTTGGCCCAAGGATCGGTTACTGGTTTAATAATTGCTTTGCCAAGCTGCAGCGCGCCCTGCCCGACCGTGCCAGGAGTAATGTTACCCAGTTTTATATCTTCGGCAAGGATTTGTGCGTCTAGCTGGGCAAGTAATCGGCCGCTTTCAGTCTGACTGAGTTGAACAACTTTCGGCACGGCCTTGATACCCTCGTAAAGTATTTCGCCCGTCCCTAGCACGATGTCTTTGCCGAATCCAAGCACCCCGCGCGCTACTTGGGCTGCATAGCCGAGTGCTGTACCCCGGTTTCCCCTGATCTGCCCGATTAGGTCACTGAGCACTTCGTTTGATTGGTCGAAGTTGATGTACTTGTCGCTCGCATTCAGATTTAGCATCCCGTCAACGAGTTGAGCCCTAACCTTATTGAGTGCGTCGAGCTTTTCGCTGGAGCGCTCACCCGACGGCGCTGTGCCATGCGATGGGAATTTGCCCTCTGTGACACTCTTTCGCTCAGTAACGAGCTTTCCTTGCGCGCCACCGACACCCGAAGCGTCACAGTTGATCAGGCAGCGGCTGTCGTGGCGCGCGACCGGAATTCCGTTCACTTTGACGTTATCGTGGCCGTCCAGAATCTTGACATGTCCGCTGCCGAGAGAGGTGCCGGAAACAATGTGTTTGCCGGCATCTCCCTGGACCTGCTTAATCATGTCGCCTTTGCGGTACACCGCAGTACCTCTCGCCTTAACATTTGGCGACGCAGTCTGCTGCATGTCCAACGTCGCAAAACTATTGAACGCCACCACGGCGTTGCCGACCTTGCAGAAATCAGGAGCAGTACAGATCGCTTGCCATCCTTCGGAATGCGCAATATGACTCACCTTCCCCTGGCCGGTAGCGTTGGCATTGGGGACTGCCGGTTCGATTTGGGAGAGTTGCGCTTCGAGCTTCGCGTTACTGCGCTCAAGCTGAGCTATACGCTTCTCGTTCTCAATCCATTGTGCACGCTCGGCGAGCTGATCTTCAATCGATCTTCGGTCCAGGACGACATCCCCCTTGGGAGCAGATCCCATCGGATCCGATAATCTCAACTTATCGCGTGACGAACTCATCGGGTACTCTCACCGCTCGGCATCGTCGTCATTGACGAGCTATCGCTGTTGACGCCATCCGTGGTAGCGGCTAAAGCAATTTCAACGACCGGATCGTCAAAATCGAAGTGTGCGCGCCACACCAGCGAGGCCTCACCCGATTCCAGATCGAAACGAACAGTATCGAGGTTCAAAACGCTTACCGTGCTCTCACCACTAGCGCGTGTGACCACAGCAACCATGCGCCACCCCGGCAGGCGCATTTCTCGATCGTCGGATAATAGGCCCGTCAGTACGACCCGCTCGTCACCGTTCAGATGCGGATAACACACCTGGTCTGCAGCAGCACTTTGGTAGTAGCGCGAATCGAAATCTATTGGCAACACGGAATTCCTAGTCGCATGCCACTCATCGTCGTACGTCCCTTGCCACGACAATCTCGGTTCACACCAGCGCGCGATAGGGCTCAAACCTTGTGCAGCCACGTTTTGAAACGGATGCCGGACAGGCGCTTCCGCTGATTCAATTTGGGGTGCGGGCAGAACTTTCTTCCCCTTGATCAAATCCTCGACATGCCTACGTGCGGACCTAGGCAGGTGCTTATACGCACTTGGCTTCGGGAGCCAGCCGCATCCTGCCGGGTTGCCGGAATGCTTGATCGTGTCGGCGATACCATCTGCCGTAAGGGCCGCCGGAACTTCGATGCATCCCCCGTACGCGAGCCGGTAGTCGAGCGGCACGTATGCAACTGGCTCGCTAGGTCCGAGGCGCCAGCCAAAAAAGCTTTTGTAAAAATTTCTCGGTCCGTGCAGACGTAAACTTTTGCGCATCTGCCCGATCCCGACGCTGGCGAGCCAAGATGGCTGAGTAATGCCGGCCGGTGCGACCGCGTGGCCAACAATCAGGACATCAGTGCCAGGTTTGTATGGGAGTAGATCCCCGTCCTCCGTGATGACGGCGCGCAGCGGGTCGCTTTCGGCGGAATCCGAATAGGCATCGCCGAAGGCAATTGGCTGTTGATTAGGCGACAGCGTCATCGGCTGGCCATCGACTCCGAAGGCGAACGTGGCGCGTACAACTAGCACATCAAGCTGTTCGCCGTCCGGCCCGGTTTGTTCGAACCAGAAATGTGGAACCCCGGTGCTGTTCTCAATAGTGGTCATGAGTTCCCCCATGCGTCCACGCATTAAATTGCAACGACGCTGTAGCGTTCATTCGTCTTTACTCTTTGGGCCCAGGGGAGCGCTCTGCGCACCTCCGGAGTTCAGCAATACGTCAGCGGGCCCATCAACTTGAACCTTGCTGCTGCTCTTGATATGAACATCGTTGCCCTCTATGTAGATGGCAGTTGGCGTGAGCACCAGTTTCGATTGCCCGCAAATAAGCTGAATTTTGTCGCCAGCGGAAATGGAAACTGTCTTGCCGACCTTCGTAAATTGGCTAGCGCCGACAACGGTTGCCATGACAAGGCCGACGTTTAAGTCGTAACCGAGGCCGACGTTTTCCATACGCCCCATTCCGACGTTTTGCATGTACGCCATACCGATCGTCTCGGTCTTCACCTTGGTGACGTTGATGGACCAGTTCTTTCCAATACTGTCCTTCTCGTTTTTGGTGACTGACTTGGTACGATTTCCTCCGATGCTGATCGTCTCGTTTTTGCCCACATCCTCAGAGCGATTGTCACCTATGCTGATCTTCTCTTCGTGATCGACCCGCTCTGAGCGGTTGTTGTGAACTGTTATCTGTTGGTCGTTCTTGACCTCAACCATTTCATTGTGGTCAACGGTCTTCCTACGATCGTTGCCTACCCAGTGCGATTCGTCGTGCTCAACTTCAATCCGCTGATCCTTCTCCGCGTGCAGCCACAACTCTTCCTCGCCGCGCTTGTCTTCGAATCTGAGGGCGTTGGCATGCGCGCTTCTACCCTCTTTCGTGGACCTGGTCAGGATCCCGCTCTGCGTCTTATTAAGCGGAAGTTCCCACGGCGGCATGTTGTTCGCGTTGAAGACACAACCAATGATCAGCGGATGGCTAATGTTCCCATCCAAGAAGTGCAATGCCACTTCCATGCCAACGCGGGGAAGACTGATCTGACCGAATTGCGGACCCGCCCATGTCGTAAGGACGCGAACCCATGGTGAGCTCTTATCATCAAACTCGCCTTTACGATCCCAGTGAAACTGCACCTTCACCCGTCCGTAGCCGTCTGTGTAAATTTCCTCTCCAGGAGGACCAACGACGACCGCAGTTTGAACCCCGAAGATCTTCGGCTCCTCGCTGTTGAAGCCGCGTCCAGGGCGCCATGGCAGGTTGTGCGCGATGCATGTCATCTCCTTGCTGTAACTCGAGACCGCACCGCGTCCATCCTGGTAGTTGTTCGTGGCCTCGTGGCGCACCGACGTAATGAGATATTTTTGCTCGGCCGCCGCCTTCGCATTGCCTGATTCGGGATACCCGCTCAAGGTGAACCATCTCCCCGGCTCCGCGGTGCGATCGTTACCCTTGGCGCGATACTCGCTGCGCCGAGCGTCCAGCTCTTCAATCCGCAGCTGCGCAAGTGCCTGCCCGTCGTCGAAGTCCTTGAACCCGTAGGTACCGGTGTTCTCATACACTTCCAGCTGCGGTTCGGCGCTTCGGCTCTGCGCCGATGTCCTTTCGACGCGCTTGGGCCTGGGGTGCTTGAAGTTGAAGCTCACCGCAGTCACCTTATCGGATCCGATACGGCGCCCGGGGCTCCACCGGTGGATCCCATCGTCTTCCGCTGCGCCGGCCTTGTCCTGGTATGGCATGTCGGTCCGTTCGCCGGCTATGGGTAGCGCGCATCGGGTGCTATCGTCGCAAAGTACCAGCGAATGTCCATCAGCGCGATGCTCGTAATAATAGTGCCAGCCCCTCGCCTCCCAGTGCCTGTGCAGGAAGTTATGTTCGCTTTCGTTGTGCTGGCAGCTATAGGTAATTGGCGGATCGGCGGCGACGACGCGATGCCGCCAGTCGCGCTTGATGTACTCGTCGCATATCTTCGTCGTCATGTCGATGACGCTCATGTCGTGGAACGCCACGTTGTCCTGGCGCAGTCGAAGATAGGACAGCCATGGTTCGAGTACAAGCTGGTAGTACGCAAAGCCGCCGTCGGTTTTGAGGAAGCTGAAATCGAACACGTAGCCGTTGAAAAAGCGGAGCGTGCCGTCCTCGCGCACCAGTTCGATAGTCACCATCTTGCCGAGCACGTCATCGTGCGGAATTGCTGCGTTGTCCGATAGGACCTCAACTGTGAAAGCGTAATCTTGCCCCAGCCCCTCACTTGCATCAAGACGATTGGCCAGCATGAAAGCGTTAGCCGGCGCATCGTCTTTTGGAAACCGCAGGCGCAGTATGCGCTTGCCTTGCCGGTCATTGGCCAGGGCTTCAAGCGCGGCCGCGTCGCCTTTAAATTGATTCATGGTTTTATGTCCGTGGCAGAAATACTGGGGCGCAGTTGTCGAATACGATCTGGCAGACTCTACCGATTACACTCGTCGGGTTGTTGACTGCCGTCAAGTTTAGGAAGACCTAGCTCAGCGGATGCGTGCGTATGGGGACCCGTGGTGGCAACGGCGCCATCGGAGCGATGTGATAGAACACGTCGTCTCGGTCGCTCGAACTCGACTCACTGATGAGGAAGCTGTCCTGACCCAAGCGTGCGCCCATGGCGACTGAGCCTCCGAGAACGATCGGCCGGATATCGTCAGCATGGAGGATGAGCCTGGTCTCATAAACGACCGTGTGATCGCCGAACAGCGTCAGCATCTTCGCCAGCGACATTGCAGCGCCCCCACCTGGAAGGAAGCTTTCGAACTGCTCCCTATGCATCGGCCCAACGGACAACCGTGCCCCAAGGTCCGGGCGCCAGGTGCGCTCGCCAAGAATTGTGTTGTATCCGAGAGTGGCGTTCATAAGGCCAGGCGCGCATTGTTCATGCGATTCCAGTACGCTCCAGAACCCGACCGACTCTTCCACCTCGATCGATACCTCAAGAACACAGGCAAGCACGCGGGCGAGAATCACAGGTGAGACTGGGCGCTGCTGCAGCACCCCGGCGAACAACGCAATTGTCTCGTCGCTGATGCCCTCGGCGTTATCTTTCGATGCTCGGGGCTGGAAGCCTGCCAGGCTGAGAAGAAGCGGCAGGTAGTTATCCTTGCCGTCGCCAATCGACTGCTCAACACGGTTCTTTCGCCAGGCTTCATAGAAAAGCGCCAGTGCGCGGTTTGAAAACAGATCCAGGAAGGCACGCGGCGCCTCGTCCTTCCCGAGCAACTGATGGGCTGCGATCCGCTCGGTATAGTGATGAGGCAGTGCGCCATTCTCGCCAAGGAAGCCCATAAAGGTGGGCGTCAACGTGAACTGCAGCACTCGGTCTTCATTCAGCTTCTGGGCGAGGTCATTCTCACTAACGATATCGTCGTCGCAAATCGCGGCCATACTCTCAATCTGGCTGGGCGGGAATGCCAAGGACAGGCTATTTTCAAACCTCAAGTGATCAAGGAGCGCCCTCTCCCGTGGCACGCCCTGACTACCCAGCCATAGGACGATCAGATTGACAGCCTGGCCGAACTCAAATCGATACGGTTCATCCAGTAGGCGCTGGATTACGCTTTTTCGGCGCAGCGAGGCTGACATCTCAGTATCTCCTTCCCTGATTGTTCCGAGACGATCTCGAGCTGGGTGAAGCAGTTGAGCTGGCGGTTAAGTGCGAAGTAGCGGTCCATGACGCGCGCAAAGATGTAGAGCGCGCTGCCGACAAAGGCCTGCTCGTCGACCGTCATTCGAATGCCGATGCCAGGCATAAGCGAAGCTACCGGCAAGGTTGGCATCCATGCGCGTACCGTTCCGTGCTCAAGCCCCACGATGCCGCCAATCTGCCGTTGTGAAATTGCCGACCGCGGCAGGTCGTACAGCGAAAGCATTTTTCGAAGGTCAGACAGACCGGCGTTCGTCAAGGTCGAATAGTTCAACGTGAGGTGCGAGATCAGGCGCCAATGGGACCCCTTGTCGGATGCGAAGCGGTACGGAGAGGACGGCTTGCGTAATAGCCGGATCGGCATCGTAGTAGCGACGGCATCGCAAGTGAGGTCGCCACTGACATGACCGTAGCGCAGCTGGGATGGTAGGTCGCGATTGGTGCAACTAAGCTCCGTCGACAGCGTCGCTGTCTCGCCGCTGCTAGGGTTGAAGTCCGAATCAACGAGCGTAATCCGGAGTTCATGACCTGGACTGATCGCAGCGATCGTTTCGTCACGGCGGGCCATCCAATAGTTGCCCTTGCCGTCGGCCGCGCCGTCAGGGCGAGCAGCATATAGCGGCGTGAAGTCCGTTACCGTGTTGCCGGCCGATGACTCACGGACGAGCCGAACCGAGTTCACAGAATGGATCTCATACCCTGAAGCGTGCGTGGCATCGGCAAGCAGCGGATAGTCAGCACTGGTGTGATCCTGCTGAACCGGTATACCGCGCTTTTCAAACAGGTTCACGACTGGCGTACAGCTTAATTTAAAATTCTTGTTTGATAGCGCCGCCAGTAGCCGCGCCTCGTTCGAGTCGCTCGACAGGCCGGCGATGGTGAATTGCAGCGTCATGCGTGAGCACTTTTCTGAGAGCAGTGGTGCAATCTCGCTGAGGTCGATGTCGATAAAGTTGAATTTTTCGGGATACGAAAAGTACTCCGTCAAAAGCCGAAAAGCCGGATGCGATCGGGCTGTGAAAGGAATCATCGTGTCATCGTCACCAAAGCCAGCAACGTCCAGAGGCACACGCTTGAGCGCATTCCACGCACCCGTGCTTCCGTCCTGGAGGTAGGCGCCCGCCGAGCGGATCAGTAGCGTGTCGATCAGGGAGGCACGCAGAGATGGCTCTGCGTCTATAAAGACGCGGATCTTCTTCAGGCGCGCGGCGAAAGCGCCAAGCCCATGCGCGATGCTATCGATCGTGATGCTTATGCTTGCGGTCACAGTAGGAGGCAGTCTCATCGCGCGCAACGTATCATCGATTACCGGCATGAACGTGACCTTGGGGATCACGAGAGGCGCAAGGGTCACGTCGTAGGCTGTAGTGAACAGACACGTTACCCCTTGCACCGAATCGGATTGCAGCGTGCTCCCGCGCGGCAGGACAGCGATTGATTCGGGCTGCTCATTGTCACGCCCGCCGATTTCGACGATCGAGTAGGAAGGCAATGGCCGAAGAAAATGGGGATACAGGCTCTCCAGCATCGCTTCGGTAAACTTTGGGTAGTCGCTGTCGAGCCGCTTCGAAACCCGTGCGGTCAACAGCGCGAAGGATTGGATCATCCGTTCGACGTGGGGATCTTCGGAATTTTCGCCCGCGATGAGTAGCTTGCCAGCGGTTTTAGGAAATCGCTCCGAGAACTGGCGGGTATATTGTCGAAAAATGCCGAGTTCTCGCTCGTAGTACGGCAATAGATCATCCACGAGGAAACCCTCCTATTATTTATCCCAATCAATATGCTCCCATTCAACTTTTGTTGCGGCTTTGAGAAATATCAATCGGCGGAATGGCAGGCTGAAATTGGCGTGGAGAAGCCGACCTGTTCGCAGAGGGGAAAGTTACCCCGATCGGACCGGACTTTGGATTGAGTGCATGATGAACCCCGCATATTCCCAGCGTTGATCGCGAAGGAAAGCCGTGTCGGATCAGGATTTTGCCGAGCGGGCATGCGACATCCAGGGGCAATTTTTGTTCAGCGTGACGCTTGTTCTCGGACTGGAATCGGTCCATGGTCCGAGTGAGATCGGGATAGAAATCTAGCCTGGCGGTAAGTCGGACCATACCCGTGCTCAGATCGTGATCGATTCGGAGAATGGAGCCTGGACAGCCACAGCCCGCAATCACGATCACAAACAGAGGTACTTTACTTTCGCGCCCTGTCTAGGGGGCCCGCGTCAAAGCGCGTGCATTACCAAAAATTCAGGGGTGCATTCAGCATTTTTGGCGCGGACAACCGGGTGCTTGACAGCGGGCGCGCATTTGCCTACTCTTGACCCTGCTTCAAGGTGTCCCCCTGCACCGGTCCGTTCGACGGACCAACAGGTGGGCGTTGCGGTCGATACCCGCATTAACAGCAAGGCACGACGCTGTGCGCGTCCAACTCTCCCCGCCGCACCCGGCCCGACCGGTTGCGCGCCCCACTACGACCAAGCGCTACTCAGCGCCGGCGGGACGGCCTCGAGCCGGTCCTGCCCAAATCACGTGCCCCGCCCTGCTTCACCGGCAAGCACGCGCCGCCCGCGCGGCACCGTGACGTTACCTGGCCAGCCGGCCCGCCCTGAGTGAACCGGCCCGCCGCCATCCTGCAAGCCAGGATGCGCGGCGACTCGTGCAGCACGGGACAACCCGTTGCTGCTTGGCCCGCATCCTGGCCGTTCCTGCCCGACAGGACCTGCCACACCGCGCGCGGCTCGACTGCGCGCCCACCGGCTCGACCGGTGTTTCAAGTTGGCCCTTTGAGGAAACGTTTCTCCCAGCCTGGCATCGACCGCTTGCGGTCCTGCATGGTGTCGTCGCCCTCGAGGCGCCGCTCCCTGCAGTTGGCTTGGCAGCTTGCGCGGACCTGGTGGTAGGGTCCTGGATAGCGCGGCGGGAGATCGATCACATCTATCCAGCAGTGCGCTTGCCTTCGGGAAAGCGGCCATGCCTTGCGCATGGCGTCCCGCTACGGCGGGGACGGCGTTTCCGGCGAAATCCGGCGCGCCGCCAATCGAGCATTTTTACGCTACCACGCCGCTCGCGGCGGAACTCTATCCACCACGGCACGCGCCCGGACCGCGCGAGGCCGGCAGTACCGTCCACCGGCCGCGCGCCTTCGCTGGCGCCGCGCGGCTGGCGCAGCCATGCCAGTTCACGTTTATTGTCATCGGGAGAAGGTGATGGTCAGCCATCGCGACTGGAAACAGCAGTTGCAGGAAATAATCGCCATCCACGACAGCCAGCACGCCACCCGTGCCAAGCTGGTGGCGTTCCGCACCATGGAAGCGCGTAGCCAGATCCTGTTCCGCTGTTTTGCGCTATTGCGGGTTCGCGGCGTTTCGCCTGGGCCCCGCCAGCCCTGGCAACTGCAAAACGATAGCTAATTGTTGAAGAAAGCCTCAAGCGCGTGAACGCGGCGCTCTAAGTGGTTAATCTCAGTCAGCAATTTCTTACACAGAGCCACTCGAGCGCGAAGCCGGCGCGAGAAAATGTTAGGGACCACGGTACTGCTTGAACTTATTTGCCGCGTTCTCAGAAAAGCCACGGTCATTCCCGATCGCAGGCTCGGTAGCCGCACTGCTGCAAACGAACGCGCAAATAAACGATCATTGGCGCGGCAATGCCATAGGAACTTTTTACTCACTAGTCTAGATCTGAGGAATTTCACGGCACCAGTTCCTATACCTTCAAAACCTAACGGCGACAGTAATGATTGATAGCGGTCGCCGCACGGCGGGAGCGGTAAGATACCTCGCTTTTAGGACTAGTCATATCGCTATGCATAGGAGGGCGTCCCAATGATCGCATTGGTGCCTTAATCTGTAGTAAACGCGACCTGATCTGACAGTTGCCCGGTTTGTAGCCTGCGATTGTCAGGTCAAATTCAGTCGTTCAAT
>NZ_JAFBIL020000016.1 GCF_016809835.1 Massilia soli
TATCCATATTGACAGGCTTTCGGAACAAACCGTGTCACTACTGATCGTTCTCGGTATGGGTTCCCGCTTTCGCGGGAGCGACGTGTTGGCCACCAGTGCGTCGTACCCGCGAAGGCGGGTATCCATATTGACAGGCTTTCGGAACGAACCGTGTCACTACTGGTCGTTCTCGGTATGGGTTCCCGCTTTCGCGGGAACGACGTGTTGGCCACCAGTGCGTCGTACCCGCGAAGGCGGGTATCCATATTGACAGGAGTTCGGAACGAACCGTGTCACTACTGATCGTTCTCGGTATGGGTTCCCGCTTTCGCGGGAACGACGTGTTGGCCACCAGTGCGTCGTACCCGCGAAGGCGGGTATCCATATTGACAGGAGTTCGGAACGAACCGTGTCACTACTGATCGTTCTCGGTATGGGTTCCCGCTTTCGCGGGAACGACGTGTTGGCCACCAGTGCGTCGTACCCGCGAAGGCGGGTATCCATATTGACAGGAGTTCGGAACGAACCGTGTCACTACTGATCGTTCTCGGTATGGGTTCCCGCTTTCGCGGGAACGACGTGTTGGATTCAACACTCAACGGTGACATCGCCATTTTTTTCGCCCGCCGTTCCCGCCTTAGCCGGTGTTGCGCAAGCCGGCCGCGACGCCGTTGATCGACAGGTGGATGCCGCGGTGGACGCGCGGGTCGGTGCGCTCCGGATCGCCGCCGGCCGAACGGTGGCGGTGGATCAGCTCGACCTGCAGGTGATTGAGCGGGTCGAGGTAGGCGAAGCGGTTCTGGATCGAGCGCGCCAGCAGCGGGTTCTTGGCCAGCCGCTCGCCGGTTCCGGTGATCTCTTCGAGGCAGCGCAGGGTGCCCGCATGCTCGGCGGAGATGCGCTGGAAGATCCGCTCGCGCAGTTCGACGTCGGCCACCAGTTCGGCATAGCGCGAGGCGATGGCGAGGTCGGTCTTGGCCAGCACCATGTCCATGTTCGACAGCAGCGTGGCGAAGAACGGCCATTCCTGGTACATGGCGCGCAGCGTCGCCAGGCGTTCTTGCTGGTTGTCGCCGTCGGCCAGCCATTCGCCGATGGCCGAACCGAAGCCGTACCAGCCCGGCAGCAGCAGGCGGCACTGGCCCCACGAGAAGCCCCACGGGATGGCGCGCAAATCTTCGATGCGCCGGGTCGACTTGCGCGAGGCCGGACGCGAACCGAGATTGAGTTCGGCGATTTCGGCGATCGGCGTGGCCGAGAAGAAGTAGTCGGTGAAGCCCGGAGTCTCGTAGACCAGGTTGCGGTACGCCTTGTAGGCGCGTCCGGACAGGTCTGCCATCACCGCTTCGAAGCCGGCCAGGCGTTCGGCGTGCGAGCCTTCTTCGGCGTGCGGCATCAGGCTCGCTTCCAGGGTCGCGGCAACCAGCAGCTCGAGGTTGCGGCGGCCGATGTCGGCGTTCGAGAACTTGGAGGCGATGATCTCGCCCTGTTCGGTCAGGCGGATCTGGCCGTTGACGGTGCCCGGCGGCTGCGCCAGGATCGCGTCGTAGCTCGGGCCGCCGCCGCGGCCAACGGTGCCGCCGCGGCCATGGAACAGGCGCAGCTTGACGTCGGCGTCGGCGAACACGCGTACCAGCTGGACTTCGGCCTTGTACAGTTCCCAGTTCGAGGTCAGGAAGCCGCCGTCCTTGTTGGAGTCGGAGTAGCCGAGCATGACTTCCTGCAGGCGGCCCTGGTGCTCGATCAGCTGCTGCACGAACGGCAGCGCCATCCACTGGCGCATGATGTCGGGCGCGAACTGCAGGTCGGGGATGGTCTCGAACAGCGGGATCACCATCACGTCGAGCTGGCCGGCGTGGGCGCGCAGCAGGCCGGTTTCCTTTTGCAGCAGCAGCACTTCGAGCAGGTCCGAGACGGTCTCGGTGTGCGAGATGATGTAGTTGCGGATCGCGCGCACGCCGTAGCGGCTGCGGATCTCCTTGGCCGCGCGCAGGATCGCCAGCTCGGAGTTGGCTTCCTCCGAATATTCGTTGTACGGCGAATACAGAAGGCGAGGCTGTTCGAGTTCGGCCAGCAGCAGTTCGACCTTGCGCCCTTCGTCGAGGCCCGCGTAGTCAGCGGCAACACCGGCGCCGGCGAACAGCTCGGCCAGCACGCGCTCGTGCACGTCCGAGGTTTGGCGCATGTCGAGCGAGGCGAGGTGGAAGCCGAAGATGGCGGCGGCGCGCTGCAGCCTTGCCAGGCGCGGTGCGATCAGGAGCTCGCCGTGGTTGGCGCGCAGCGAGTCCGCCAGCACGCCGAGGTTGGCGCCGAATTCATTGGCGTCGGCATACGGCGCGGCGGCGCCGACTTCCTTGCGCAGCACGTGGGCGGCGCCCAGTTCGCGCGCACTGGCGGCCAGGCGCGCGTACATGCCGATCAGCGCGCGGCGGTACGGCTCGTCGCCACGGTGCGGCGAGGCGTCGGTCGATGCGTCGGCCAGCGCCTGCAGTTCGGGAGAGACCTTGACCATCAAGGTCGACACCGACAATTCGGCGCCCAGCGCATGGACTTCGTCGAGGTAGAAGTCGAGGATGGTGGTGGCGTGACGCACCAGCGCGTGGCGCATGGTGCCGGCGTTGACGTTCGGGTTGCCGTCGCGGTCGCCGCCGATCCAGCTGCCCATCTGGACGTAGGACGCGTCGGGACGCATGCACTCGTTGTCGGGCTGGTCGTATGCCGCGGCGATTTCTTCGGCGATGTCGTCGTACAGGCCGGGCAGCTCGCGCAGGAAGGTGATGCGGTAGTACGACAGCGCGTTGTCGATCTCGTCGGCCACCGTCAGCTTCGAGTAGCGCAGCATGCGCGTCTGCCACAGGGTCGCCACGCGCGAGTGCAGCAGCTGCAGGTTGGAGGCGCGCTCGCGCGGCGTCAGCGGCAGGTCGCGTGCGGCCAGCAGGTGGGCGATATCGTGCTCGGCGTCGAGGATGCTCTTGCGCTGCACTTCAGTCGGGTGCGCGGTCAGTACCGGCGCGATCAGGGCGTCGCGCAGGAAGCCTTGCACGGTGTCGCCCGTGACACCCGCTTCCTTCAGGCGCGACAGCGCAAAGCTGACGCTGCCGCGCTGCGGCGCCGAGCCGGCCAGCAGGTGGGCGCGGCGGCGCCGGATGTGGTGCTGGTCTTCGGCGATGTTGGCCAGGTGCGAGAAGTACGAGAACGCGCGCACCACCGAAATGGTCTGGTCGCGGGTCAGCTTGTGCAGCAGGGCGTTGAGCTCTTCGCCGGCCACCGGGTCGGCTTCGCGGCGGAAGCGCACCGCGGTCTGGCGGATGGTTTCGACGATGTCGAACACAGCTTCGCCTTCCTGGTCGCGCAGCACGTCGCCAAGCAGGCGGCCGAGCAGGCGGATGTCTTCCTTTAAAGGCGCGTCTTTATCGGCGCCGGGTTCGTTTTCTTGAGCAGAAGCTAGGTTTACCATGTTGGACCACAGAATGAAATGTTGGTGCAAAGGCTTTTGGCCCCGGTCTGCAAAGGAGGCGCATGATAAAATTTGTGATCTTATGCATGCGCCGGTAACTGGTATTCGCCGGTTAGGGCAACGACAGTGAAAGAAATCGTTTTGAGAGCAACTGAATTGACGCCACAGCAGCCTTCCAGGTTAATCATCGCTTCGCGCGAGAGCCGACTTGCCATGTGGCAGGCCGAGCACGTGCGCGCGCAGTTGTCACTATTATATCCGCAGTGCAGCATCGAGATCCTTGGCATGACAACACGCGGCGACCAGATCCTCGATCGCGCCTTATCCAAGGTGGGCGGCAAGGGCCTGTTTGTCAAGGAACTCGAAGTGGCGATGGCCGAAGGGCGCGCCGACCTGGCCGTGCATTCGCTCAAGGATGTGCCGATGGACCTGCCGGACGGTTTCGAGCTGGCCGCCGTGCTCGAGCGCGAAGATCCGCGCGACGCCTTCGTCTCGAACGACTACGCCAGCCTTGACGCGCTGCCGCCGGGCGCGATCGTCGGCACCAGCAGCCTGCGCCGCCAATCGCTGATCGCGGCGCGCTATCCGCACCTGGTGATCAAGCCGCTGCGCGGCAATCTCGATACCCGCCTGGGCAAGCTCGATCGCGGCGATTACGCGGCGATCATCCTCGCCGCCGCCGGCCTCAAGCGCCTCGGCCTGCCGCAACGCATCCGCTGCACGCTCACCCCGGACGAAAGCCTGCCGGCTGCCGGGCAGGGCGCGATGGCGATCGAAATCGTCTCCGGCCGTACCGACATCGACCTGCGCGCCGTGCTCGCGCCGCTGAACCACGCGGCCACCGAACAGGCGGTGCGCGCCGAGCGCAAGGTATCCAAGGTGTTCGGCGGCAGTTGCCAGATTCCTCTGGCGGCGTTTGCCACCGTGGTCGGCGACAGCATGCACCTGACCGCGATGGTCGCCACGCCGGACGGCCAGCGCACCGCGCGCGCCGAGCTGAGCGGCCCGGCGCACGCGCCGGAAGCGCTGGGCCAGCAGGTCTCGGACCTGCTCGGACAGCAGGATGCGCATGCGATCCTGGCCGAGTGCAAGGCGCAGGCCGACGCCGCACCGGATGTCTGACACCGTCGTCATCACCCGTCCGCGCGCCCAGTGCGACGATCTGGCGCGCGCGCTCGAAGCGCTGGGCCGCAAGCCGGTGCTGCTGCCGCTGCTGGAGATCGCGCCGCTGGAAGACACCGCCGCGCTCGAGGCCGAACTGGCGCAGCTGCCGTCATTTGCGATGGTGGCCTTCGTGTCGCCCAATGCGATCGACGCGGCGTTTGCGCATATCGACCAGTGGCCGGCGGGGGTGGCCATCGCCGTGGTGGGCGAGGGCAGCCGCGCAGCGCTTGCCAGGCACGGCGTCACCGACGCCAACGCGGTCATCGTCAGCCCGCGCGATCCGTCGCGCAGCGACTCGGAAAACCTGCTGCAATCGATCGACCTGGCCGCGCTCGCGGGCAAGCGGGTGCTGATCGTGCGCGGCCAGAGCGGGCGCGAACTGATGGCCGATGGCCTGCGCGCGGCAGGCGCCGAGGTGGCGACGGTGGCGGCCTACCGCCGCAGCGTGCCGCCGTTGAGCGCCGAGATGGCGGAGAAGCTGACTGCCTTGCTCGCCGCGCCGAACGACTGGATAATCACCAGTTCGGAGGCGCTGCGCGGGTTGATGGTGCTGGTGCGCGAGCTTGATTCCGAGGCTGCTGTGGCAAAAATGCAACAACAGCACTTGATCGTGCCGCACGCGCGCATCGCCGAAACCGCGAACACTCTTGGATTAACCCGCCTCACGCTCACAGGATCGGGCGACGAACGAATGCTTGCCGCGTTACAATCTCAAAGATGAACGATTTGCCTACATTACCCGATCAGAACGCCGCGCCTGGCGCGCCGCCTTCCCCAGCCATGCACGAGTCGCACAGCCGCAGGTCGTCCGACGACAGCGTGCGCGAGTTCTTCCTGCGTCCGATGACGATTCTGGTGATCGTGCTGGGGCTGCTGCTCGCCGCGCAAGCCTGGTCGAGCCGCAACAGCATCTACAAGCTGCGCCAGGAGATGGCCAAAAGCCTGCAGCGCAACGAGCTGACCACGACCGAGACCAGCACGCTGGCGCGCGGCGTGCAGGACCAGTTGCGCGACCTGCAGGCCAAGGTCGGCGTGCTGGAAAACCGCCAGGTCGAAGCGCAAAGCCAGCAACTGGCGCTGGAACAGCTGTACCAGGACCTGTCGAAGAGCCGCGACGAATGGGCGCTGTCCGAGGTCGAGCAGGTACTGTCGACCGCAAGCCAGCAGCTGCAACTGGCCGGCAACGTGCAGGGCGCCCTGATCGCGCTGGGCAATGCCGACCGTTCGCTGTCGCGCTCGGACAAGCCGCAATTCATCACGATCCGCCGCGCCATCGCGCGCGACATCGAAAAACTGCGCGCGTTGCCAAGCCTGGACATGGCTGGCGTCGCACTGCGCCTCGATAACGTGATCGCCCAGGTCGACACGCTGCCGCTGCTGGCCGACGAGAAGCCGGCGCTGCCGTCGCGTCCGGACCGGCCGGAACCGGCCGTGGCCGTCAACAAGGGCGGCAAGGCGGCGCCCGCGCTGCCGCCTGCGCCAATGGGCCTTGCCGAACGCGCCCAGCAGACCTGGCGCAACTGGAGCGACGAGATGTGGACCGAGGTGCGCCAGCTGATCCGTGTGCGCAGCGTCGAAGAACCGGCGGCCTTGATGGTGTCGCCGAGCCAGGCTTACTTCCTGCGCGAGAATCTGAAACTGCGCCTGCTCAATGCCCGCCTGGCCCTGCTGTCGCGTAACGAGGCGGCCTTCCGCGCCGATCTCGATGCGGCCCAGGAAGCGCTGCTCAAGTATTTCGATACCCGCGTGCGTTCGACCCAGACCGCCCAGGCGCAGCTGCGCCAGGTGCAGGCCAACAATCTCGCGATCGAGATGCCGACGCTGTCCGACAGCCTGAACGCTGTGCGCAACTACAAAGCGAAGCCATAAGCCATGCGACTTCTTCTCTGGTTAGTCGCATTGATGGCCGCGGCCATCGGTATCGCCGTCACGGCGCGCTTCAATCCGGGCAATGTGGTGTTCTTCTACCCGCCGCACCGGATCGACGTATCGCTGAACTTCTTCGTGGTGCTGCTGGCGCTGCTGTTCGCCTTCCTGTACTTTGCGGTGCGCGCGTTCCGCGCCACCGTGTCGATGCCGGCCAAGGTCGCCGCCTATCGGCAGCGCAAGCGTGAACGCGACGGCAACAAGGGCCTGCGCGACGCGCTCAAGGCGCTTTTCGAAGGCCGTTTCGGCCACGCTGAAAAAGCCGCAGCACGCGCTGCTGAACTGCCTGAAAACGCCGGTCTTGCCGCGCTGATCGGCGCGCGCGCCGCGCACCGGATGCGCCAGGCGGCGCGCCGCGATGCCTGGCTTGCCGGTATCGCGCATGACGGCAACCTCAAAACCGCACGCCTGATGACGGTCACCGAACTGCTGGTCGACGACCACCAGCCCGAGGCCGCGCTGGAAGCGGTGGCCGAGCTGAACGCCAGCGGCACGCGCCACATCCACGCGCTCAAGTGGGCGATGAAGGCCAACCAGCAGGCGCGCAACTGGCCTGAGGTGCTGCGCCTGGTGCGCTCGCTGGACAAGCACAAGGCGCTGCATCCGGCGCTGTCGTCGCGCCTGCGCGAGCTGGCCTATGACGCGCTGCTTACCGACGGCGCGCATGACGCTGAATCGATCAAGCGGGTGTGGGCCACGGTGCCGACGGCGGAGCGGGTCAAGCCGTATATCGCGGCGCACGCGGCACAGGCGCTGAACGCGCGCGGCCTGCACGACGAGGCGCGCATCACGGCCGAAGAATCGCTGAAGGTGGAGTGGGACGACCGCGTGGTGCGTGCCTACCGCGAAGCGGCCGGCGCACCTGGCTCGCCGACCTTGCTGGCGCAGATCGAACATTGTGAAGACTGGATCCGCCAGCGTCCGAACGACGCCGAACTGGCGCTGACGCTCGGCGCGCTGTGCCTCAAGCAAAAGCTGTGGGGCAAAGCCCAACGCTACCTGGAACAGGCGCTGTCGGACGCGACCGAAGGCCGCATGGTGCGTGAAGCGCACCTGAAACTGGCGCAGATGCATGAAGCGCTGGGCCAGGACGCCGAAGCGGCCGCCCATTATCGCCAGTGCGCACTGGCGTCGATTCTCTAATTTAAATCCCCGGTCGCCCTTGTTGCATTGCACAAGAAGTATGCAATGTTCGATATAATGGCGGCCTAATTTACTGTACGCAATCTAAGGAAATACCATGAGTTTGAATAAAGTGTCTTCAGGCCGCGACGTGCCGAACGATTTCAACGTCATCATCGAAATTCCGATGAATGCCGATCCGGTGAAGTATGAAGTGGACAAGGAGAGCGGCGCGATCTTCGTCGACCGTTTCATGAGCACCGCGATGCACTATCCGTGCAACTACGGCTACGTGCCGAACACCATCTCGGACGACGGCGACCCATGCGACGTGCTGGTCATCACCCCGTTCGCGCTGATTCCTGGCGTTGTGGTTCGCTGCCGCGCGATTGGCGTGCTGAAGATGACTGACGAAGCCGGCGGCGACGCCAAGATCCTGGCCGTTCCGGTTGACAAGATCCTGCCGATCTACAGCCACTGGCAAAAGCCGGAAGACATGCAAGACCTGCGCCTGCAGCAGATCCAGCACTTCTTCGAGCACTACAAAGACCTCGAGCCAGGCAAGTGGGTCAAGATCGACGGCTGGGCGGGCCCGGATGAAGCAAAGGCGGAGATTGTCGCTGGCGTGGCCGCGTACAAGGCGCTGAGCGAGAAGTAATTCGTTTTAGGTATGATCCGGGATCATGCGGAGATAGGGCGGAACAGCGATGCTTTTCCGCCCTACGTTTTTTTGCGCGCCGTAAAGCTGGCGCTGCCTTGATGCGTGCACGCGGATGCGGCGTTCCGCCTTATCCGCCCTGCGACAAAACACATGCTGTAGGGCGGATAAGGTGTATTAGCTCAGACTTGACCTGACACACGACGTTCGACTGGTTGCATCCGCAACCCGAAGCGGACCTATGATTTGATACCGTAAGCCGTTCCACGAGACAGAAAAGCACTTCAGACTGTTCGTAATTTCCCTCGCTGAGGCGTTCTCGTACTAGCTGGCTCAGCTGGAGCATCCAGACATTAGCTATGAATTCACCATCGTTACTGATCCAATCGTTGGCAGTTGCAGCAACGCGGTCGCGTAAGCCCGGATAGGCGCGGCAGAGTAGCCGACGCGTTTCTTCCATCTGAATCATCACACCCCTGACAAGAATCTTTGAATGCCTGCTCTTGGCCGAAGAGCAGTCCAGCACCGCAGGACCGCTACCGCCTGCGGATTCAGGCCTTCCGGTTGGGTCTGCTTACGATCCCAAGCGGGCGTGGCGCTTAGCGACGAAACAGTGTGGTCTCACATGTCTCGAAGGCCGGCTTGGCCAACCGTTCCCACCATCCTTTAGGAAAAGAAAGTTTTTGTTCAGCAGTTCGGATGAATGCCTCGAAACCCTCTTGTTCTTCTGATAGTTCAATCACTGTTTCGGGTCTACCGAAGCTCACTACAACGCGAATTTCATCCCAAGTTAAAAGATCGATCTTGTATGCCTTGATGGCGTTGACCTCATCCCAAGTGAACGACACATCTGATACCTTTGTATGGGTTTCACATGCGCCGATACGTGGCCTCGTCCAGTCATCAGGAACGCGCGCTGACCCCACCCATCGCAGCAATTTTCCTAGTAGACCCATTCAGCATCTCCGTTAGTCCAACGACCGTATATGGACTCCTCCTTGTTTGCAAACATTCCGTCTTTGGCTGTTAGGTACGACTGCTCACGTATATTCGGT
>NZ_JAFBIL020000017.1 GCF_016809835.1 Massilia soli
AAAGCGTTGTGTTTGTCAGCAGCAGAGAGATGAGATTATGCGGTAATTTGCGTTGCTCGTCAACCTCTTTTTTTACTACACCGCCGTTTCCGGCGCCCCTCACAACTCGGCAACTACTTGATTTCGTTAACCATTTCTGCGGGGAGGCGAACTATAGCAAAGGCACCGTGGACTGACAAGGACTATTTGTGCGGTGCGTGTGCGATTTCTGGCGCCCGGCTATAGTCATCAATATGAACATCTCCGTCACCAAGCGCTATTTGCCCTGGGTGGTCGCGGCGGCACTCTTCATGGAGCAGCTCGACGCCACCATCCTCAACACCGCCATTCCAAGCATTGCAGCCAGTTTCGGCGTCACACCGCTCAGCCTGAAGTCGGTGGTGAGCAGCTATATCCTGAGCCTGGCGGTGGGCATTCCCGTCAGCGGATGGATGGCGGACCGCTTCGGCACGCGCCGCGTGTTTTCATCGGCGATCATCGTGTTCACCGCTGCGTCCGTCCTGTGCGGGCTGGCCGTCAACCCGGAGATGATGGTGGCCGCGCGCATGCTCCAGGGATTTGGCGGCGCCATGATGATGCCGGTCGGACGGCTCGCCATCATCCGTACCTTCCCCAAATCAGAGCTGCTGGGAGCGATGAACTTCGTGATTATTCCCGCCCTGATCGGCCCCCTGCTCGGGCCGACGATCGGCGGACTCATCGTTCACTGGTTTTCATGGCGCTACATCTTCTTTATCAATGTTCCCGTCGGCATCATTGCGCTGTTCCTGGTCTACAAGTACATGCCCGACCATGCGAGCGAGCAAAAGCGTCCGCTGGACGTGCTTGGGCTGATCCTGTTCAGCTCGGGAACAGCGCTGCTGTCCTGGCTGCTGGAAGTGTTTGGTGAACATACCCTGGCGCCGCTCACTGCGCTGGCCGTGCTGAGCGTGTCGCTCGGCCTGCTGGTTGCCTATGCCATCCATGCGAGCGATGCCCAGTTCCCGTTGCTGCGTCTTGGACTGTTCCGCATTCGCACCTTCCGCATCTCGGTGCTGGGCGGCTTTGTGACGCGGATGGGGTTTGGCGGCCTGCCCTTCCTGTTGCCGTTGCTGTATCAAGTGGGTATGGGGCTGCCGGCGTGGAAGTCGGGTTTGTTGATGATGCCGTCGGCAATCGCGGCGATGGGGATGAAACTGTTTTCCCAGCGATTACTCAAGCGCTTTGGCTATCGCCAAATCCTGATCGTGAACACCGTGTTCATCGGACTGGCCATTGCGACCTTTTCACTGGTCGATGCCTCAACGCCGCTGGCAGTCATCGCGTGCCTTGGATTGATGCAGGGATTCTTTGCGTCGATGCAGTTTTCGAGCATGAATTCGCTGGCGTATGCCGATATCGATGCGAACGACTCCAGCATGGCCAGCACGATGTCCAGCTCGTTCCAGCAGCTATCGATGAGCTTCGGCCTGGCCACCGGGTCGCTGGTCGCCGGCTGGTATCTGGGCAATGTCGTTCAGGCAGATGCAGCGCTGGTCACGAACGCGCTGCATCATGCGTTCCTGACCCTGGGCGCGATCACCGCCGCGTCATCGCTGCTGTTCTGGCGCCTGAAACCCAACGACGGCGAAAGTATTAGTCGCGGCGTCGTCACCGCATGATCAGCTGCGCTTCATCCGGTCGGTGACATCGACCCCGACGCCGCGATAGCCGGTAAAGCGGCTGGCCGCATCGAACATAGGCTCGCCGCTCACGCTCAGGTACTGCACGTTGCCGTTGGGGGCGGTGCGTGTGTAAATAAAATCGAGAAACGGCAGGCGGTCGGCGATCTTTGCGTCGAGCGCGGCACGCTCATTCGCATTCCATCCGGCGCCTTGCGCGCTATCGGCGCCAATCCCAAGCATTTCATGAACCGGTCCGGAAAACTGGGTGAGCTGGCCTTCCGCATCTTGCTCCCAGTACCAGTCGGACGACAATTCGGTAAAGCGCTGGAAGCGCGCTTCGCTCTGGCGCAATTCGGCAGTCCGGTCGAGCACCGTCTGCTCCAGCACGCGGTTGTGGTCCGCCAGCTTGCGGTACAGCAGGCGAACTTCAAGCATGTTATGGATGCGGGTCTGGACCTCGACCAGGTCGAACGGCTTGCTGACGAAATCCTTGGCGCCGGCTTTCAGCGCGCGCAGCTTGTGCCCAGGTTGCGCAGTAATCACCAGCACCGGCAGATAGCCGCCCGTTTCAATCCCCTTCAGCATGTCGATCACCTCGAAGCCATCCATCTCCGGCATTTGCAAGTCGAGCAGAATCAGGTCGAAGCGGTTGGCCCGATGCAGCGCCTCCACTTCGCGCGGAAGCTGCGTGGTGGTGATATTGGTATACCCCTCATTGCGCAGCATTTGCTCGAGCAGCATCACATTCGCTTCCTGGTCGTCGACGACCAGAATGCTCGCGTTGAGTATTTCGGAGGCGTGAAGCACCACGTCAGCTGCTGGTTTAATCGTATTCATTATTGTCCCGGTTCGACTGGCTGGTGCATTGGATGTTGGGCTGCGTGTTCCAATGCGACGTCCAGCGCCTCCATGAATTCACGTACTCGGATTGGTTTGGTCAGGTAGCGGAAGAAGCCCGCTTCCAGACCTTTCTCGATATCGCGCGGCACTGCGTTGGCGGAAAGCGCCAGCACCGGAATATGCGAAGTCAGCGGATCTTCTTGCAGTAGCTTCAGCGCGCCGTATCCGCTGATGCCCGGCAGGTTGATGTCCATCAGGATAGCGTCCGGCTGGTACGTGCGCGCCAGTTCGACGCCGAGGCGGCCGTCGATGGCGGTGAGCAGCTTGACGTCGCCGCGGCGTGCGATCAGTTGTTCGACCAGGGCCAGGTTGGCCGGGTTGTCTTCCACATACAGCAGGGTCGGCTGGTCACACAGTTCCCGCGCGCCAGTAGGCCGGCGTTCAAGCGATACCTCGTCGATATTTTCCAGCGCCAGTTCAGGCGCGGTGGCCGCGGCCAGTTCGACCCAGAATACGGTACCGACGCCGACGGCGCTTTCCACCCCGATCAAGCCGCCCATCAGCTCAACGAGCTGCTTGGTGACGACCAGGCCGATGCCCGTGCCCTCTTCAGCGCCGTCCTGCTGGCCGAGGCGGTTGAATGGCTGGAACAACTGATCGAGCTGCTCCGAGGACAGGCCGGCGCCGGTGTCCTTGACGCTGATCCGGATACGGTCCTTGCCGCTGACCACGCACTGGACGATGACGCTGCCGCCGCTGCCGTTGTACTTGATGGCATTCGACAGCAGGTTGATCATGACCTGCTTGACGCGCGTGCGGTCGGCATGAACGTAAATTATATTATCGAAGGTCGGGAAGGTCAGCGCAATGCCGCGCTTGGTAGCCTGCGGCTCGATCATGCCCTTGCAATCTTGCAGCACATCGGTCATCGACATCGATTCCTGCGACAGCGTGACCTTGCCCGATTCAATCATCGCCAGGTCGAGGATCTCGTTAATCAAGCGCAGCAGATACCAGCCGCCCTTGAGGATCTGGTCGATCGAACGCTGCTGGTGCGCGGCAGGCGGCGGCACCTCCGACGCCATCAGTTGCGCGAAGCCCAGCACCGCATTGAGCGGGGTGCGCAGTTCATGGCTCATGCTCGACAGGAATTCCGACTTGGCGCGGTTGGCTTTCTCGGCGGCCTCGCGCGCCAATTGCAACGCGACGTTGGTTTCCTGCAGCGCGTATTCGAATTGCTTGCGCTCGGTGACGTCGCGCGCTGCGGCAAACACGCCCTGCACGCGGCGGTCGCGGTCGTGGAACGTGGTAGCGTTGAACGAGACAACGGTCTGCTTGTTATCGCGCGCCAGGGCGGTCAACTCGTAGTTCTTCACTTTGCTTTCGCGCAGCACGCGTGTGATCGCCTCGTCGGCGCGCAGCGGCTCGGTAAAGCAGTTCTTGAACGGAGCACCGATCAGCTCGTCGCGGGTACGGCCCGTGAGCAATTCCATCTGGTGGTTGACGTCGCTGATGATGCCGCGCAGGTCGGTCGTAATCAGCGGGTCGATGTTGGATTCGATCAGCGAGCGCGTGTAGAACTGCTGGTCGCGCAGCCGCTGGTCCAGCAGCGCCTGCTCTTCTTCGACCTGCTTGCGGGCAGTGTTGTCGGTGCCGATCAGCAGGAAGCCGATCACCTTGCCCACCGCGTCGTGCAGCGCTGTTACCGACAACAGCGCCGGGAAACGCCGTCCATCGGCGCGAATATAAGTCAGTTCATAAATATCTTCAATGCCGCGCAGCGCCTTGTAGACCATCGCCTCAAAGCCCGGCTGGATCGCGGTGCCAAACTCGGCGCTCAATTCCGCAGCGCGGATGATCAGCTCCTGCGGATCGGAGATCATGGCCGGCGTGCGCTTGTCGACGACATCGGCCGCCGCAAAGCCAAGCATTCGTTCAGCGCCGACGTTAAAGATCTGAATCACCCCCTGGGCATCGGTGGCGATACTGGAAAAATTGGCGCTATTGAAAATAGCGTCTTGCAACGCACCAGCCTTGATCAATGGCGCCACCCGCACCGCCAGTTGCTCAGTGGCGCGCACGCGCAGTTCCCGGCGCAGCTGGATAAACAGCAGTATCAGCAAGAACACCAGCGCGGTAACGCTCGCCATGATGAGGTCGCGCGACATCGCCGGGTCGAGAAGCTGGTTGAATGCAATGCCGCCGACCAGCAGCAGCATGGCGAACGTGGCGACGAAGGCGATTGCCATCAATCGTTCCACCGCGGAGTTCATAATCGTTTTCATTGGTAATCCTGTATTGCCTGACGTCGAGCGCTCAACCTGGCTCAAAAAGGTGACGGCGTAACTGAGTCGTCAGCCAGGTTTGGTGGCCACCCCGGGGGCTTGGCGGTTGCGCGTGTCCGACAGCAGCCGCGCGAATTCCTTCTTGACGACGCCGTAGCATTCGCAGACGTTGCGCTCCAGTCCGCTTCGATCGGTCACCGTGATGTGGCCGCGCCTGTAGCTGATGAAGCCGCTCGCCTGCAAACGGCCGGCCGCTTCGGTCACGCCTTCGCGGCGCACGCCGAGCATGTTGGAAATCAATTCTTGAGTCATGGTCAACTCGGCTGGGCCGAGGCGGTCGAGCGTCAGCAATAGCCAGCGGCACAACTGCTGTTCGACACTGTGGTGGCGGTTGCACACGGCGGTCTGCGACATCTGGGTAATCAGCGCCTGGGTGTAGCGCAGCAGCAGGCGCAGCACCGGGCCGGCCCGATCGAACTCTTCCATCAGGATGCGCGCGGGAATGCGGTAGCCGAAGCCGCCGGTCTGCACCACCGCGCGGCTCGGGGTCGTGTCGCCGCCCATGAACAGGGAAATGCCAAGCACGCCTTCGTTGCCGACGCCGGCGATCTCGGACGAGCCGCCATTCTCGAGCAAATAGTGCAGCGAAATGATCGCCGTGGTCGGGAAATACAGGTATTCGGTCTTGCTGCCGGATTCGGCAAGTACGTCCCCGAGCTTCAGGGCAACCAGCTCGAGGTGCGGAGACAGACGGTTGAATTCCGCGTCGAGCAGCGCCGCAAGGAGGAAATTTTGGTTCGGGTCGTGCTTAGGTTGCATTAGTGCGTTTTCTCGCCGGCATGGGGGTAGTGACTGGTCAGGGTAGCACGGCGCAAGCGCGCGCAGATTTTTATATTTTTGACAATTTTTGCTTGCGCAAGCGCGAAGCGAGGGGCAACCGCGCTCTCAGCAGGGCGTCCACAACCTCGGCCGGCAAGCATCCGCCGTTGTTTATTTGAATCAACTTAATTTATCTTTCATTCCTATGCGCGGTACCGAACGGAGTGGGGCATTCCTAAAGGCAATAGTGGAGGTCGCACGTCGGGCAGCACATGACCGACGGCCACTTACAAGGAACAACAGCATGAACGCATTCAAGCGCTACACCAAGATTCTATTTTGCTCGGCAGGCCTGCTGGCCGCCGCACTTGTCGCCGGTTGCGGCGGCGGCGGCGACCAGGGACGCGATCCAATCCTCGGCTTGCCGGGCGCCAGCCTGGTCAGCATCGCGGTGACCCCGGCCACGGCCAGCATTGCACTCGGCACCTCGCAGCAATTCGTTGCTACCGCGGTCTACTCGGACGGCTCGGCCCAGGACGTCAGCACCAAATCCGCATGGACAACGGCAACCCCTGCAGTCGCTACGGTTACCGCGGCGAGCGGCAATGCCACTGGCCTGAGCCAGGGCAGCGCAGCCATTAGCGCCACCTTCAACGGCAAGACCGGCACTGCCGTCCTGACGGTAGCGCCAGCGGCGCTGATGTCGCTGCAAATTACGCCAGCGGCAGTCACCCTGTTTGCCGGCGAAACGCGCCAGCTCACCGCCACCGCGACCTACTCCGATGGCACCGCCGTCGACGTCACCACGCAGTCGCAATTTACTTCCGCAAATACTGCGGCAGTGAGTACGACTACGCCGGGCCTCCTGCGCGGCGTGGCGGAAGGCTCGTCGATCATCAGCGCCGCCTTCGGCGGCAAGATCGCGAACTCCACCGCAACCACCGCGGCGGCTACCCTGTCGAGCATCTCCATTTCGCCTGCATCGGCCACCGTCAACCTCGGTGCGACGCAAACCTATGTCGTTACCGCACGTTATTCGGATAACTCGACCGCCATCGTGACCTCGAGCGCTGCCCTGTCGTCGTCGGTAACGGGTGTCGCCACCATACTCAACACCGGTGTCGCAACCGGCGTCAGCGTCGGTACCACGACGATCACTGCCAATCTCAACGGCCAGACCGCGAATGCATCGATGAATGTTGTTGCGGTTGTCCTGCCAGAGCCGACGCCAAACCCGGAACCTCCGGTACTGGCTGGCGTCAACCTGGGCAGCGCGGCGAACTTCGCGGTGCTGGCAGGGACGTCGATCACCAACAACGCGGGCGGTACCACGCTGATCACCGGCAATGTTGGCGCACCGTCGCAGACCACCGACCCGACCCTGGCTGCTGGTTTCACCAACTACAAGTCCGGCGCGATCCTGGCCCAGGCAATGTCTGACCTCCAGGTTGCGATCAGCGATGCCAACAGCCGCACTTGCACCGTCAGCTCCGCCAGCGGCGTCAACCTCGGTGGCCTGACGCTGACGCCAGGCGTCTACTGCTACGCTGGCGCAATCAGCCTGACCGGTACGCTCAAACTGAACGGCCCCGGTGTCTACATCTTCCGCACCGCAATGACGCTCAACACCGCAGCCAACTCGATCGTCGAGCTGACCAACGGCGCTACCGCCGGCAACCTCACCTGGGTGCCAGTCGGTCCTACCACCCTCGGCGCCAACAGCGTGTTCAAGGGCTCGATCCTTGGCCAGGCAGCGGCGATCACGGTCGGCGACAACACCACCCTGCTTAACGGCCGCGTGCTGACTGCCGCAGCGGTCACGCTCAGCAACAACCAGATCACCAAATAATTCGGGAACGACATGAAACTGACTAAAACAATCGCACTGACGTGCCTGGCATTTTCGATGATGGCCGCGCAAGCGGCCAAGGCTGACGAACCATTCATCAATCCGGACTGGGCAAACAGCGCCGTGTACATCGGCGCCGGCCTCGGCCAGTCGCGCGCAACCATCGATGAGCAGCGCATCCGCGCCGCCCTGTCGGCCAATGGCGCGGCCATCAGCTCGTTCGACGCCGATGAACGCGACGCAGGCATGAAGCTGTTCGTCGGCAAGCAGCTCAACCGCTACTTCGCGGTTGAGGCTGGATATTTCGATCTGGGCAAATTTGAATTCGATGCACGTACCAGCGGTAACGGCGCCTTGCGCGGCGAAGCTGGTTTCCGCGGGGTGAATGTGGATCTGGTCGGCCAACTGCCACTGACCGAGCGCCTGTCGCTGCTGGCCCGTGCCGGCGCCAACTACGCCAAGGCCAGCACCCATTTTTCGGGTAATCGTCTGGCAGCAATCACCAGTCCAAACGCCAGCGAGCGCAAGCTCAACGCGAAAGTCGGGCTGGGCGCCGAGTACAAGTTCAGCGAAGCCCTCGCGGGCCGCGTCGAAGTCGAGCGCTACCGCGTGAACGACGCGATCGGCAACCGTGGCGATGTCGACCTGGTCTCGTTCGGCCTGGTCTTCAAGCTTGGCCGCCCGGCAGCACGCCCGGTTGCCGCATCGGTTCCGGCACCGGTTGCGGCGCCTGTCGCCGAGCCGACGCCAGTCGTTGCAGAAGCGCCAGTCGCCGTGTCGGAAAAAGTCACCTTCGCGGCTGAAGCGCTGTTCGATTTCGACAAATCGATCGTCAAGCCAGAGGGCAAGCAAGCGCTGGACGCGCTGGTTGGCAAGCTGGAAGGCATGCAAACCGAAGTGATGATCGCAGTCGGCCACACGGACTCGGTTGGCACCGACGCCTACAACGACAAGCTGTCGCTGAGCCGCGCTGAGGCAGTCAAGGCGTACATCGTGTCGAAGGGGCTGACCCCGAGCCGTGTCTATACCGAAGGCAAGGGCGAAACCCAGCCAGTGGCTGACAACGCCAATTCGGCCGGACGTGCGAAGAACCGTCGTGTATCGGTTGAAGTGGTTGGTACGCGTAGCCCTGCCAAGTAAGCGCAATTGGTAGTGCGAGCCGCCTGGCGAAAGCCGGGCGGCTTTTTTACGTCTGCTGATTAATGGGTCGAGGTGCGGAAGTTGAAGCCAGGGCCTGGGATGTTGCGGCGCAGGGTGGATAAGACCGGAGGTGACTCGGCGCCCCCTTTCCGCCGGAGGCGTGACGATCACCCTTTAAGGTAAGCAGCTGCATTTGCTGCGCGAAGCGCGCAAGGGTGGCTACGAGGGCGTCCGGGCAGCCATCGTATTTGCAGGGCGGATAAGCCGGGGGCCGCATCCGCTGAAGGCAAGAATAGCGGCGGTGGTGTTCACGCCTTCGGCGGATGCGGCTTTGCCTTATCCGCCTACGATGTTCGCTTTTCTCGGGACGAAAAAAAACCCGCTGACATCAGTCAACGGGTTTCTTTCTTATAACTAGCCTGACGATAACCTACTTTCACACTGGTTGCAGCACTATCATCGGCGCAAAGTCGTTTCACGGTC
>NZ_JAFBIL020000018.1 GCF_016809835.1 Massilia soli
CCGTTTTTTCGACGATGCCGCTTCCGCCAAAAATCGGGAAACCGCTGAAATCATCAATTGATCAGCGCTTCCCTAGGCGTCAGCGTAGTTCCTTTCCTGGCAGAGTATTTCCCTCATACGAAGAAGGCTCAAGGCCGAGTCGCTTTGATTTTCCACGCTGTCCGATTCGCGCGCGAATCGGAGGCCGCCTTTAAACTAGGACTTCTTGCCCTGACTGACAAGGCAACGTTGGTTCGTTATCGAGCATGCGGTCTCTGTGCCTACTCTCTGAGAAAAGACGCGATTCCACATCTGGAGCGCCTCTTGGACCACGCAGACGAGAAAACGGTGGACGATGCGCGAGCCGCGATCGATGCCATACGCCGTAAAAATCACCATTACTTCATTGATCGCAGTCACTCGAACAGTACATTTTGGGAAGTCAATCCCGAGGATGTCCGTTACTGACGACGTCCGCTGGGGGGCGACAGCTGCCTGTCGTGACAGTCGGTGACTTTTCCGGCTCGGCAACCTGCTATGCTGCTTCGAACGGCCGAGATCGGCCAAGAGCGGACGGTCGCACCAAACTATATTTAGGGCTAGCATGAATGAATTGCCGAGCGCCGGAGCAGGCCACTATGATGTGATGCGCAAAAAAATTGACTTTGCTGTGACTGCTAGAAATCTGGCACGTGCGTCGAACAATACTCGTTGGGATGCACTGATCAATTACTTTCGCCATCAGACGGAATGGCGTCCGTCTTACCGAACCAAGTTGGTTACAGGAGATATCTCCGGGTGGGACGTCGAGTGGTTCTACCACTTGCCATTTCCGTTTGCGCTAGTGGAGTGGTTCGATATCGGTCTGCAGCAGAATGTTCGCCCGAAAGGCAGACTGCTTCCGCCTACCACTATCGACCACACCGACGAAATTTCGAAAGTTGTTGAGGAGATTGGTTTCGAATTTGAAGTTCGCGGCGACGTACTAAGAATCTGGGGTTACCTGCCGAAATCCTATGAGGATTTTCCTCCCGTCTGATCGGTCGTGGAAGGTCCGCAATGGGTCGACAGCTGCCTGTTGTGACAGTGGTGACTTTTTCGGTTCGACAACCTGCTATGCAGCTTCGAACGGTCGAGATCGGCCAAGAGCGGTTATTCAAGAAATTCGGAGCCGCGCCATCACTACCTCACCGCACAGTACACATATGCGAAACGCTGCGAGAGTAACTACCACAGTCGCTGGGTTGGCAGTCGCTGCGTACTGTATTTTCTTTGGCTGGAAGGTTCATCAGTCGCCGCTTGCATATAAATCAATGGATTTCAATCACGACGGCAGGGTGAGCTTCAGTGAAGCGGACTATGCATCCACATTCGGGACACGGAGAGTCATGGACCGTGGGCGGTACTGCACGGAATACTTTGCTTATAAGGACGGGCTGCCATTGAAATTGGTCTGTCGTGACTAACGAGATAAACGCTTGGCTTTCATAGGCTCAACGACTTGCGGCATATGCTGAGTGAGAACATCGTCTTTGGGACGATAGTGGTCCATGGTAATAGACTGCTGTCGGCCAGAAGCAGGCGTACAACGGCCCTCCAATTCTTAGGCCCCGTTAGGGAACAATCGTGTAATCGGCTATGAGAGGAATCACCATGGCAACTTGGCAGTTTGTTGTTAGCTTGATCCCGTCCCGATGGTGCGGCATAGCAGGGAACGGCACGGCCCAATTGGTCGACCGCGACGGGTACGGCGACCTAAGCTCTGCCTGGCAACAGTATCAACCTGACGCGATGATCGTCTCGTTAATATCGAAAATTCTGCCCCCGTCTGCGTCTTGGCACGAGGATCTCAAAATCTGGGGCGATGAGACTGGAAGCGATATTCACGTCTCGTATGCAGGGACGCAGGTGGAGTCGGTGATAGCGCGTATCGACACCCGAACCGACACCGCGCGAATGTGCGCGAGCGTTGTGGAACTTGCACGGACATTGGATTGCTGCTTGTATCTGGGGGCTGCGAGGTTGATCATTCCTTCGGACGTTACCGAACTTGGCAAGGCTATCGCGACTTCGACCGCGGCCCAGTTTTCAGCGGCGCGGCGCTAATTCTGGCGTAATTTCTCTAGCGGTCGCCTTGAGTGAAAAGCCTACGGCGGGTTGTTTGTGGGCACGAAGTTTAGACGACCGCAATCGGCCAGAAGCAGCCCTTATCAGTACTGCATCACAACCAGAAAAACTCACATCAGATGAAGATCACAGTAAAGAAGGTCGCATTCTTTCTAGTTGCAGGCGTGTTGACTGGATGGGCAGTCAGCGTGCGGATGCAGAATGATCCATACCATGCAGAAGTGCTGAAATTCGTAAAAGGCAATCAGCAGGTCATCAATCAGGTAGGGCCGGTTAGTTCTGCAAAACTTGTCGGTATTACGTCCGTCCAGAGCGCCATAAGTAACGATGAAAAATTAACCCCGGGCTATGACCTTTATCGCGTGAGCGTACGCGGAGAACGATCTTCGGTACGAGTTACCGTTGAACGTAAAGCCTCGCAGAATGGGAGCAGCGATTTTCGGGTCGAGTCGATTGAATGAGGCGTGCGACTGATGTGAGAGCGAATCTCCTGGTGGCGCGGCGTGTAGGTCCGCTTCGGGTCGGTTCCGGTCCTTCGTGACATTCCGCGGATTTTTCCGCTCGTAAAGCTGCTACGCTGTTGCCAAAGGCTGCGTTCGGGCAATTCCGGACCTTCGTGCGGCCTCCGCCATTTGCTTGGCACTGGCGCTCACCTATCGGCTTCAGAAATATTCATTTGATTAGCGCTCACATCTGAAGGATTTAATGTTCAACTTTCTTCACCCACGTCCGGTCGTCGACGGCCGCGCGGTCGCAATGCAAATCGCGGAGCAAAAAGCGTCAGCCCGACAGGACACGCGAACGCTGATCGTCTCTACCAAGAGCACCTTGTCGACGGAACTTACCAAAAAGCAGTGCGGGGGCTCCGAGAAATTGTAGTCATCCGCTTTGGTTCGGGTGCGGACGCTACAAAATGGCTTCAATCGGCCAGAGCAGACGACCGATTAACAGCACTGCAGATGCACAGCAACTAGCTAGATGGGGCAACATGGATTTTCTGTACTACGGCGTGTTTTTCGTCGTTTATGGTTTCGCTTTCTGGCACTATTCCCGATCGGTCGCTAAACGACGGGTTGCCGCGCTCACTGATCGCTTACAGTTTGGCGCAGGACTGCGGATCTTGAGTTTCCTCGGATTGCTATTTCTCGCGATAGCGCCGCCGTTAACCGAGCTATTCGTCCGTCTAAGCTATGGACGGCTCGACGATGTGGCTTTCTTGGCATTTGGGAGCGCGTGGCTCGTTTCAGCGCTACCTGGCGTCCTGGCAGGCCGGTGTGTACTAAAGGCTGGCGGCATAGACCCGGATGAAGGGGCGTAGCGCGAATTCTGCCATTTTCGATGGTCCGCTATGGTCGGAAGCTGCCGAGGCCGACGGCTGAAATCGGCCACGAGCAGACTCTAACTAGTTTGCGTTTGCCGAGTATTGCTGACGGAGAAGAACATACACAATGCCCGTATTATTTCACGAAGCGAACCAGCCACCGATAATGATAAGTTTCCACAACCTAGAAGATTCTGATGTCCTTACCATCTATTTGGAGCAAGATCATCGCCTTTTCTTCATGGAAGTCCTTACTCCAACAGGGAAAAAGTTCAAACTACAGGCCAGCAACGAAGATGGATCTCCGATGGAGGTGGCAATCGGAGGATTGCGCGTCGTAAGTAATTTCAACAGTCGGGACAACATACGAAGCTTGGGAGAACTCGAGAGCATAGGCCGGGACGAGGACCGGCTAGTCCTCGAGGGCGACTTTGGTGATATTTCTCTCAACGCAACGAAAATCGATATCGAACAAGTGCTTCCGTTCTTGCCTGAAAATGAACACGACAGCAGCGAACATTCCCACAATCTCCCAAACATGAGGAAGCTCCTCACAGTTCACGAGTGCATTGAGGAGCGCGGCCGCGGACAAATGCTTGTTGGGTTAGCCGAAGGAGAAGGCCCTGTTATCCATAAGCAGCAGAACTTTACCTTGGTCACTAAGGGTGGAGCCCTTCACTCAGCGACTGCCATCAGAGTCGAATACTTCAACATGTATCGTAGCGATGTCCTGCAAATAGGTATCTTGGTCGGGGAACAGCTCGCAAACGTCGGTTGGCTCATCGATTCCGATATTTGGATTGCTAGCTAATCCTAGATGGTAAATCGCGTAGACGACATCGCTCTGAAAATGAACGCTACCGGGGGTCTGCAACCGGCCAGAAGCAATGGGATGGACTCCTCCTCCCCAACGGGCACCGTGGTGCCTAAACTGGAGTTTGCACACAACCAGTTTGAAG
>NZ_JAFBIL020000019.1 GCF_016809835.1 Massilia soli
GAACTTGTTCTGTATTTCTTACTTGCTACTTGTCGACAAAGCGTTGTGTTTGTCAGCAGCAGAGAGATGAGATTATGAAGCTTTCGCTAAATTACGTCAACCTCTTTTTTTTCTGCACCACCGTTTTTCTGGTGATCCCCACTCGCCGGTAACTGCGCCGTTTCAGTGGGGAGGCGAACTATAGCAACCCTTGCCGAGGTTGACAAGGGTGTTCGTAAAAAAATCGTCGGTTATTCAGACAACGTTGTCGTCCGATAGTTCGGGTCGGACCGGATTTTCTCCGCTGCGAACGGCAACGCCGGCCACTGCTTCTGCGAATAGACTGCCAGCTGGTCCGCGTAATGCGGAGATGCCGGATCGACCGACTGGCCGTACAGCAGCATCCCTCGCGCGACCGGGCCGGCATCGTCGAACGTGACCGCCTGTACATAACTTGTGCCCCATTCGACATCGCGGTAGCCCTGGGACGTCAACTCCGAGCGCATGTGAATTGAGTTGTACGAACCATCGATATCGCCAATCGCGCCATGGATCGGAACCCGCACACCGTTGCGGGTCTCCCCCTGATAATCGCCCAGCCGGCCATCTAGCGGAACATTCAGGCGCGCGAGCTTCTGCGCCGCGCCTTTCAGGATACTCAACATCGGGCCGATCGCGGCCGGCTTCACGCCGCGCGGCGTGTTCACCGGATCCTGCGGGCTGAATGGCACATCCCATTTGTCTGTTAGCTGCACAGCCTGGTTCCAGAATTCGCGGAACAGCACGGCGCCTCGGCTATCCAAATCGGCGCGGCGATCCCATCCTGATAATGCGTTGCATGCGCCGTTCAACGCCGCGTCATTCGCCGCATGGCAAGCGGGGAGTAATTCCGGCAATACCAGCTCGGCCGCATGCACGCGGTTGGCGAACGCCAGTTGCTGGAGATCGTCGATGCCAACCCTCGCTTTGCGGGCCAACGTTTCTTCAAATTGCTTGAACCCGATCCTGGTTCGCATCTTCTGTTCGATGCCGACGCGCCCATACAATGGCGAGAAGCCGTAGGGAGCGGGCCCGGTCATCAGGGATCGCGCATTTGTAAGCCAGTAACTGTCATTCGAGTTGCCGACGTAGTCGGCGCGCACCATCCACGGACCATTTGCCGGCGCGATGATGCCGGCAGGCGCCTGCTGACTCACGCCCCAGTCGCAATCCGAACGCGCACCGTTGAGCATCAGCAGTGGCGCCAACATCATGCAATCGGACACAAACTTTTCAACGCTGACATTCGGCACCACGCTTGCATCGGCGTACAGGGTCTGGCCGTCGCGGTCGGCAGCGATCGTGTTCACCCACGGCAGGCCGACCGTCTTGTCGAGCGACGCTTTGAGCTCGGCCACGTTGCGCGCGCTGCCGATGCCGATCCACTGTTCGATCAGCCTCGTGTTGTTGCGATTGGGATCGGCCAGCACGTACACCGAACTCGGTGACCAGGTCAGTCCCGCGTCGGCCTTCACCATCACGGCACCGTGCTTGCTGAAATAGAAGGTCTTGCTCTTCGATCGGAGGCTGCCGTCGGGCTGCAGCATCTCGACCCGGACATCCCGTGACGTCATCTTCTGCGGGATACCGTCGGCCAGGTAAGTAGTGCCCGATGAATCGCGCGTATCGAGCGCAAGCCGGAATGTCGTGAAGTGCGCCGCGGTGGTCACTGTGTGAGTCCAGGCGATGTCGCGGTTGAAGCCGATCACGACAGCCGGAATACCGCCGAGGATGACACCCATCGCATCGTAGCGGCCGGGCACGGTCAGGTGCGCTTGCCAGAAGCGGTCGGTGCTGGTCCACGGATAATGCGGACTGCCCAGCAGGATGCCCCGGCCGTCGAGGGATAGGTCCTTGCCGACGCCCAGCGCATTGCTTCCCAATTGTTCGGCAGTCAGTTTGGCCAGCCGCTCCCGCACGAACGAAGGATTCAACTTGTCGACCTGAGTCGATGGGCCGAAAGTGACTGGCGCCTGGGGATCACGGGCGCCGTCGACGATTTCTTTTGCAAACACCTGGCCTGAGGCATGCAGCGCTTTCTCAGCGAGAACCAAGTACATGTCTTCAAGCGAGATGGGCCGCACCCAGGCTGCGTTGTTGCAGGCGGCCGGAAGCTTGCCGGCGTAATCCTTCAGGTAGCGGTTGTAACCCGCGGCATAGCCCGCCAGCAAATCGTTTGCCTCGCGCGAGCCAGTTGCGTATCCAGCGCGTAGCTGCTCCGGATCGAGATAACCTTTAAAGAAGAAGTCGCTGTCCTCGTTCTTCAAGTCCATGAAGTCGCTGGCCGCGCCGTATTCGCCATTTTTGGCGGCGGTAGCGGGGAGATCGCCGCCGAAGAAGCGCGAGCGCTCGCCGCGCGCGGTGAGAAGGCTGTCGGCGAACATGCAGACGTTGTCCTGGGCGTAGGCATAGGCCAAGCCATAGCCGAGACTCTTGAAATTGTCAGCGCGAATGTGGGCGATCCCGAACGATGTCCGTGTCACCTCTGCATGAAACTGGGGCTTCGGTTGCGGCACCGGCGGCGCCGGATCGCGCCCGCTCTTCCCACAGGCGCCAAGCACCAGGGCCATCCCAACTGCAACGCAGCCGCCAAGCCCTGGCAGCGCGCCTCTCGACAATATGTATCCCATCTTGGCTTCTCCATTCGCAAGTAAAGTGAGGACGGCAATCACGGAGGAATGCCATCAATCATGATCGCCGGAGAAACGTCCTCGTCAGTTGATAGCTCTCAACGATGGGTAAAGGCACGACATCGGAAGGGGTGGATCACACGTGGTGGGCGCGAACGTGCGTTTTCGAACAGAGGAGCCCGCTTTGCTGCGGGTAATTAGTATTGCGCGAGATCTGCGCTAGTCGGACCGATGGGCCAGCACTGGAACCGGGCGTGAAAATCGGGGAAGCGCGCGGCGCGCCAGTGCTGGTCCAGCCGTCTGGGGAATTGTTTAGAGAATGGCAGGGGGCCGCTGTAAGGAATGAATTTAATTCCTTAAGCTAAGTTACCGATTCCCTATACCTGCCTGGCATGAGATCGCGAGGTCGACTGATCGATCATGCCGTCATCGATCTGCTTAATCCAATGTTCGATAATAAAAAGGCAAGCCTCACGCTCGCTCAGTGACGCCGGGGGAGTAAATCGAAAATCATTGGACGAAAAAAAACCCGCTGACATCAGTCAACGGGTTTCTTTCTTATAACTAGCCTGACGATAACCTACTTTCACAC
>NZ_JAFBIL020000001.1 GCF_016809835.1 Massilia soli
TAAGTAATCAGTGACCGAAGTCACTGGCACCTTCATCAAACGCCCACACTTATCGACTGTTAATTTTTAAAGAACTTTATTCGGTAAAGCTTGCTTGCTGCTTGTCGACAAAGCGTTGTGTTTGTCAGCAACAGAGAAGCGAGATTATGCAGTGTTTCGCGATATTCGTCAACTTCTTTTTTACTACCGCCTCTTCAGAAGACGCCCGATGAATCTTTCGCAACTACTTGATTTCGTACGCTTAAATCTGCGGGAGGCGAACTATAGCAAACGTTGCAGGAACCGCGCAAGTATTTTGTTTTCTTACTTGCTCATCCGCGCCCATGCTGACAATGCGACAACAAACGCGACCGGAAAAGCAGCTATATGGATGAACGAAGTCCACGCCGGATCGGTGCCGACGTGCAATACCGCCACCCCATTCAGGGCGAGATAGCCGAAAACACAGGCCAACAACTCAAATGTGCGCGAGTTGCCCGTTAGTGCCCCGGCTGCCAGCGCCCATGCAGGAAGCGATGCCGCGACACTGACGATGGCCAAGGCAATCAAGGGCTGGGTCACGCCAAACCGCAGCACCGCAGGGAGGTTGACCAGCAGGCCGAGCGCAAACAGAACGATCCAGCGTGCTTGCAGAACACGTTTGCCTCCCCCGGTAGCACTAAAGATCATCGGCCCGGTCCTGGTCGTACGTTCATGCAGGGCTGCCTGGCCGTACTTGTCGAGCAGCAGGGCCCAACCGCCAACCACCGCGAACGCGGCAGCAGGCATCGGCGCCAGCAGCCCGGCGCCGGCGGTCCCCAGCAGCGCCAGCCACCACCATACCGGCCGCTGACGCAAGGTCAGTTGCGTCTCGGCGGCTACCAGCGCGCCCAGCTGGGAGTTCTGCAGCGGCGCCAGCAACACATCAAGGATGCGCAGTGTTCGCCCGCTGCCGCTGGCCGACGCCACGCGAGCCACTTGGCAGCTTGCAGCGGCCCGGTCGAGCCAGGGAGCGCACAGGAAGACGCCGCCAATCGCCAGCAACAGCCACACCAGGCGCCCGGCCATCATCGCCGCGTCTTGTTGCCACTCGTTCCAGACAAACGTTCCCCTGCGCTCGGTTTTCACCACACAGACCATGCAAAACCCCGTTTTGAGCTTTTCGTCGGCCAACTGGGGCGCCACCTGGCGGACCAGCGAATGCTGGAATACGACCATGCCGCGCGGATCGCCAAGCCACGGGCCGGCGCCATCGCCCGCCGCCGCAGCATTCATCGCAGGGACGGTAGCGGCGAGCGAGAACAGCCAAATGATGAAAAAGGTCACGTTACCCGCCGTGCGCCGCAGCCACGGCACCAGGTCGAACACCAGCGCCAGCAGCGACGTGACGGCGAGCGATGGAATTGCCAGGAACAGCGCCGGCTTGAGAAGCTCTACCAGGTCGATAGTCTGGCTCTCGCCGCGCACCATCTGCGCGATCAGGCCAACAGCCAGCGCACCTGCCAACACCAGCAACAGGACGGCCATGTTGCTGCACCACTTGGCCAGCAGGTACGCCGACCTGGTCAGCGGTGTGGCCACCAGCAGTTGCCAGACGCGGGTTTCAAAATCGCGCACCAGCGTGCCGCGCACCAGATAGAAGCCAACCAGCGTGAGCCAGACCGACAGCATGGCCACGACCATGCCGATCCATGCGCTGGTGTATTCGCCGCGCAGGTGGCCATTTATCGCAAGCACCACGTAGCTTTTGTCCATGGTGGGAAAGCTCCACCAGCTGGCGACGCAGATCAGGGCCTGGATGACCCAGAACCTCGTCGACCGGGTGCGTTCCAGCAGGTCGGCGCCGACAATCGCGCCAAAACGGCGCAGCGCTTCCATTTCAGCGCTCCTCGCTGGCGGCCAGCAGCGACACGTAGGCGTCTTCAAGGGACGGCTGCACCGCTTCCGCGCCAGGGCCCGGCGAGACTGGCGACATCAGGCGCACGCGTACACCGTCTGCCCTGCGCAGGCTGTTGCTGACATGGTAGGCGGCGCGAATTTCGTCGAGACGCTCCGGCGCCACCGTCCAGTCCCACACCTTGCCCACGGCACGACCGAGCAAGGCGTCGGGGCTCCCGGAGAACACCAGCCGTCCCTTGCGCATGACCGCCAGCGCAGTAGCGCTGGCCTCAACGTCGGACACAATGTGGGTACATAGTATTACAAGGCGCTGGCCGGCCAGTTCGGTGAGCAGGTGCCGGAAGCGCAAGCGCTCGCCAGGATCCAGGCCTACCGTCGGCTCGTCGGCGATCAGCAGCTGCGGATCATTCAGCAAGGCCTGGGCGATGCCGACGCGCTGGCGCATGCCGCCTGAAAAGTCCCCAAGGCGGCGATCGGCATCCGCCGTGAGTCCGACCTGCTCGATGCATTCATTGACGCGGCGGCGCGCCAGCGCTTGCGGCAGGCCCTTGACCGCGGCGAGATAGCGCAGGAACTCGCGCGCGCTCAGTGCCGGGTAGACGCCGAAATCCTGCGGCAGATAACCGAGCGACACGCGCAGCGCGTCGGGATCGCGCGAGATATCGACACCCTTCCAGATAATCCGCCCTCCGGTGGGCTGGGTCAGTGTCGCCAGCATCCGCATCATGGTCGACTTGCCGGCACCATTGGGCCCAAGCAGCCCAAGAATCCCAGGGCCGAGCGACAGGCTCACATCATCGACCGCGGCCTGGCCGCCCCGATACGTGAAGGTGACGCCTTCAAGGCGCAGCAGCTCGCCTGCGGCAAGCCGCGATTCGCCTGCCGCAGCCAGGGTTTGGTCCAGTGGTGCCATCATCGTCTCCAGAAGTGATTGCTGCACGGGTGCGCCATCGCGCGTGCAGGTACAAGGCTGTATTAGAAGTCAGGCGCGCCCGTTGCGGTACTGTCATTAGTGACAGACGCAGCGCGGGTCAGAGCAGGCGCAGCATTGCCGCCTTGATGACGGCGGCGGTTTTATTGGTCGTGCCAAGCTTGGCGATGGCGTTGTTGACGTGGAAGTTGACGGTGCGCTCGGCGATATTCATGATTTCGCCAACCTCGCTCGACGTCTTGCCGTCCGCGGTCCAGCGCAACACCTCGGCCTCGCGCCCGGTCAGCACCACTGGCTCGTCGCTGTAACCCTTGGCCGACAGCAGCGACGTCATGCGCTCATGAGCAAGCTGGACCAGCCACGCCATGCGCGGCGCGTTGTGGCGCAGCTCGGCCTCGGACAATGGATCGTCGGAACGCGCCAGCGACAGCAATCCGGCCACGCCCCTGGCGTCGAACGACGACTGGGCCCAGCCGACGCGCACGCCGTGCGAGTTGGCGTCTTCCCAAAAATCGCGGCAATCCTGGAACACGTTATCCGACCAGACCAGCGGCAACACGGATTTCATCCCGTGGGCGACAGTCGGGTCGATCGACAGGTAATTTTCGGCGGCATAACGCTCTTGCCACGCGGGTGCGTAGTTATTGAGCATGAAGGTCTTGGGATTGGAGAACGGCAGCGGCTTGCGCATGCCGTAGGCACAGTAGTCGAACCCGAGCTCCTTCACGGCCTTGGACAGGCTGGCAAAAAACTCAATCTCGTTTTGTGCGGAAAGAAATGCTTGCAGGTGCGCGTCCTGCCAGTCGATCATCTTGTAACCCACGCCGCGCTCCCGTCCTGCCTGTCATATGCAACCACAATAATGACGCGACAGTAGCACGGTGTTTACAGACGATCAAGACAAATAAGCAACACCCGCCGCCGCGCCGCCGGATGGCGCGAGGCGGGTGGCCGTGCTTACAGGCCGTCGAACTTCGGCGCGCGCTTTTCGAGGAAGGCGCTCATGCCTTCTTTTTGCGCAGGCGTGCCGAAACCGGCGTGGAAGTAGCGGCGTTCGTAGCGCACGCCTTCGGTCAGCGTGGTCTCGAACGCGCGGTTGACGCTGTCCTTGATCTGCATCGCCACCGACAACGGCATCGCCGAGATGGTCGTGGCAACTGCAATCGCCTCTTCCATCAGCTTGTCAGCAGCAACAACGCGCGACACCAGGCCGGTGCGCTCGGCTTCGGCGGCATCGATCATGCGCGTAGTCAACAGCATGTCCATGGCCTTCGATTTGCCGATGGTGCGCGGCAGGCGCTGGGTGCCACCGGCGCCCGGAGTGACGCCGACCTTGATTTCAGGCTGGCCAAACTTGGCGCTGTCGGCGGCGATCAGGAAGTCGCACATCATTGCCAGTTCGCAGCCGCCACCCAGGACATAACCGGCGACCGCGCCGATCACCGGCTTGCGCACGTTGAGGATGTGTTCCCAGTTGCGGCCGATGTAATTGCCGCCGTACGTATCGGTGTAATCGTACTTCGCCATCGCCGCGATATCGGCGCCGGCAGCAAATGCCTTCTCGCTGCCGGTCAGGATGATGCAGCCGATATTGCTGTCGGCATCGAACTTGTAGAGCGCGTCGCCCAGCTCGTTCATCATGTTGTCGTTAAGCGCATTCAGCGCCTTAGGGCGGTTCAGGCGAATCACGGCCACGCGGCCGTGGGTTTCGATAATCAGGTCTGCGTACTGCATCGGGCTCTCCATATATTAATGAACTTGTATCGCCGATTGTATCGCCTTACTCAGATCCCGGACGAAATGCCTGCTGCCTAGTAGGTCAGATTAAGCTGGAAGATGACTGTGGTTCCGCTGATTTCATTGCCGACGACAAGCAGTGGCTTGCCGTTAGGCGATTTATCGGCCAGGATCAACGCCAGCCCCTCCGGCCCCAGGTCGCCCGTGGTGCCGGTGCGGGTGTTCAGGTAGGTGACGAACACGGGCGCCGTTGGAATGCTGACGTCGTACACCATCACGCCGCCTACGCGCTCCAGGCCAATGAAGGCAAATGTCTTGGCGCCAAAGGTGCCAACGACCACGCCTTCAGGCTCTGGTCCCTTGTTGGCGCTGCGGGCGTCAAGGTTATTGTCTTCGTGACCGGCGTTAAAGTTGACATTGGCCAGCGCCTTGGTGCGCTGCTCCAGGTCATCGCCCGAATCGAACACCAGCGCCACATCCGCCGACCAGATCGAGAACGACCGCGCGCCGAACGAATACAGCTCGGTGCACTGCCCCGCCGCATTCTTTCCGGTCTTGCCACCGTTTGGCGCGGTGGTCACGCGCAAGCGTCCCAGGCTCGAATCGAACAGCAAGTTGGCAGCGTCGGCGCCGAACACCGCCGGATCGAGTCCTTGCGGGCAATGCGCGCGCACCCGGGTTTCTTCGTTAAAGCCTGGCCAGTCGGCGCGTGCATCGCCTTCGTTGGCGGTGACCAGGTAGCGGGTATTGTTCACCGTGAAGCTGGCGATCGCATCGGGAAGGTACATCCCCTTGACCGGTTGCGGTGCGATCTTGATGGCAGGCGTGCCGCTGTTGGTGTTGACGCCGCCGTCCTCATCGCTGGCATCCATGCCCGCGCCTGCCGCGTTGTGGTTCTTGAAGCCAAGCGGCTTGACCGAACTCACTTTCGCCGTGGCGATGTCGACGACCGCAATCGCATTGTTTTCCTGCAGCGTCACGTAAGCGGTCTTGCCGTCGGCGCTGACCGCGATGTATTCCGGCTCCAGGTCCTGCGCCGCATTGGCGCCCGGGCCATAAATGCGCACGCCAGCGTTGCGCAGTTCGCTTTCCTTGCCGATGAAGGACTTGAAATCGGCGGTAGTCACGGTCGAGGTGCCAGTGCGGTTGACGGTGATGACGCTGACCGAACCCTCAGGGTCGACCGAATCGGCCAGTCCGTAGCTGTTCGGCTCGCCTTCGTTGGCGACCAGCAGGGTTTTGCCGTCCGGGGTGAAAACGACCATGTCAGGCAAGGCGCCGACGCTAACCGAATGCAGCAATTTCAGGTCGGCGGCATTGTAGAAGCCGACCACGCCGGGCGAGGTCTTGACCTTGCCTTCGATCGCCAGCGCGACCAGTCCGTCATGCACCGCGACACTGTTCACGCCGGCGCCCAGCGCGGTCGCCTGGATCGTGCCGACCCGCGCAGGCGCGGCGGGATTGCTGATATCGAGCACATCGACCGAACCGTTCGCGCCATTCACGACGAACAAGCGCTTGCTCGCAGCATCGTAGGCAGTGATCTCAGCCGCCCCGGTCACCGCGCCATTGAACGCGCCGATTTTCTGCAGCGTCAGCGCGACCGGCGTGCGCTCGGGCTCGGGATTGTCACCGCCGCAGGCGGTCAACAACGCAAAAGGAAGGGTCAGGAGTGCCAGCAGGTGGCGGCGCGGACGGACTAGCATCGGATACCTTGAAAGGACATGGAAGCTAGACATTATTGCAACGCCATATGACGCGATCATGACATCGCAATCGTCATTCCGGCGCAGGCGGGAATCCATCGTGAGCCTGTCGATGACGCCGATCGATTCCCGCTTTCGCGGGAATGACGGAGCGACGCGGGTTTACCGTGCGGCCGGCTTCGGCATCAGCACCCACACCTGGCCGCGCTGCTTCATGCGGCCGGCCTTGTCGCCCGCTTCGTTGCCAAAGCCGTAGAAGAAGTCGGCCCGCACCGCGCCGCGGATCGCGCCGCCGGTGTCCTGCGCCATCATCAGGCGCTGCATCGGCACTTCGCTGGCCGCTTCGGTCGTCGACAAGTAAATTGGCGCGCCAAGCGGAATGAATTTAGGATCGATCGCCACCGACCGAGCCGGCGTCAGCGGCACGCCCATCGCCCCCTTCGGCCCTACGCGCGGGTCAGGCAGGCGCTCTTCCTTGAAGAAGATATAGCTCGGGTTGGCATTGAACAGTTCCTGGCGGCGCGCCGGGTTCGCCTCGATCCAGCCCTTGATGCCCTGCATCGTCGCCTGCTCGACGGTCAGCTCGCCCTGCTCGACCAGCCAGCGGCCGATGGCTTTGTACGGATGGCCGTTCTGGTCGGCGAAGGCCACGCGCACCGTCTCGCCGGTGTCGGCCAGCGCAACGCGGCCCGATCCCTGCACTTCGAGGAAGAAGGCATCGACTGCGCTGTCGACCCATAACAGTTCCTTGCCATTGACCTCGGCCCGGTCGATCTCGGCGCGGGTGCTGTACGGGATGACTTTCTTGCCGACCACGCGACCGCGCAGGCGCATGCCTTTCAGGCTCGGGTACACACTGGCCAGGTCCACCGTCAGCAAATCATCCGGCACTTTATACAGGGGCGTCTGGAATTCACCGCCGCGCGTGCGGGCGCCGCGCAGCAATGGCTCGTAGTAGCCGGTGATCAAGCCGGTGTCCGAGCCATCCTCGGCGCGGATCAGGTTCGGCACGAAATTGTTTTCAAAAAACGCGCGCACCGCTGCGCCGTCATTCGGATTCAGCGCGCGCGCCGCCGCGCAGGCCTGGCTCCAGTCGGGCCTGCGAATCAGGACGATGCACGAATTCAGGAACGACGGCAGTGCTTCGCGCACGTCGTCGCGATCCCAGCCCGGCAAGGCGCTGAACGTGGTCGGCGTCATCAGTGGCGCCGGCGCCGGTTTCGGTGGCGGCACCTCGACCGGAGGCGGCACCGGCGCGACGACCGGCGGCGAAACCACCTTCACCGGCGGCGGCATCACGATCGGCGGCGGCGGTGGCGTGGTGGTGCAGGCTGTCAGCGCCAATCCGACGACTGCCAGCGAAACGAGTAAACTGCTGCGTGTAGATAACATAAGGAATGATATGTGGTTGCTGATGATTGAAGCGGGTATCGCGCTGTTTTTGCTGGTGTTTATCGTATGGTGGACCATGTTTTCCGGCGCCAAACCCAACGACGACCAGCAGCCCGGCACGCCGCCCGCGCCCGCCGACGACAAGGCGCCGGGCGAGCAGGACCGCTAATTAATGCAGTGTGCGCGGCAGCGACAGCACGAATTCGGGAATCTTGACCTCGAACTGATGGCCGTCCTCCGCGACGCAGAAGTATTCACCGTGCATCGAGCCCTGCGGCGTCGACATCGACGTGCCGCTGGTGTATTCGAACTGTTCGTCCGGCTTCAGCAGCGGCTGATGGCCGACCACGCCCAGGCCGCGCACTTCCTGCACGTCGTTGTTTCCATCGGTGATCACCCAGTGCCGTGAAATCAGCTGGGCCGGCACCGTGCCGGTATTCTTGATCGTAATCGTGTAGGTGAAAAAATAGTTGCTGTTGCTTGGATCGGACTGCTCGGCCAGGTACTGGGTCCTGACGGTTACAGCGAAGTCATAAACGGCCATCGGTGCCCCTCGCGTAATGCTGTTTGTATTGCTTTTGTGAACTAAAGGTGCCCGCAGCGCGGTCATGGCGCTCAGTTGGCAGCGGCCGTCGTTCCCGCGAAAGCGGGAACCTATAGTTCGCATGAGTGAGCGCGCTATGGATTCCCGCCTTCGCGGGAACGACGAAGCAGACTGAACGAAATTACCGCGGCGCGGGTGGTTTGCCCATGATACAACGGGCTGCGAAATGGTGGCGTAGCGCAATGGCAGGTAGCGAACAGCGTAAAATAGCGCATCTTTCATTTTTGCCAGAACCCGTCATGACCACATTCCGCATCGCTCCCAGCATCCTGTCCGCCGACTTCGCCCGCCTGGGCGAGGAAGTCCGCAATGTTGTCGCCGCCGGCGCCGACATCATTCACTTCGATGTGATGGACAATCATTATGTTCCCAACCTGACGATCGGACCGCTGGTCTGCGCCGCGATCCGCCCGCACGTGCAAGTGCCGATCGACGTGCACCTGATGGTCAAGCCGGTCGACCGCCTGATTCCCGACTTTGCCAAGGCAGGCGCCAACATCATCACCTTCCACCCGGAAGCGTCCGAGCACATCGACCGCACGCTGCAGCTGATCCGCGACAACGGCTGCAAGGCCGGCCTGGTGTTCAACCCGGGCACCCCGATGCACTACCTCGACCACGTGATGGACAAGATCGACATGATCCTGATCATGTCGGTCAACCCGGGCTTCGGCGGCCAGTCGTTCATCCCTGAAGCCCTCACCAAGATCGCCTACGCGCGCAAGAAGATCGACGAATCGGGCCGCGACATCATGCTGGAAGTCGACGGCGGCATCAAGATCGACAACATCGCCGCCGCAGCCGCAGCAGGCGCCGACACCTTCGTCGCCGGCTCGGCCATCTTCGGCCAGCCAGACTACAAGGGCGTGATCGACGCGATGCGCGCGCAGCTGGCAACCACCGGCAAATAATGAAGCCAGGCGCCTCCCCGATCCGTGCGGCGATCATCGACCTTGACGGCACGATGCTCGACACGATCCCCGACTTCCACGTCGCAATCAACCGCATGCGCGCCGAGTTCGACCTGGCCGCCATCACCCAGGAAGCCATTGCGCTGATGGTCGGCAAAGGCTCGGAGAACCTGATCCGCGGCGTGCTGGCGCAGGACTTCGACAGCGCCGGCGTCGAACAGCGCATCGGGGAAGCGATGGACGCCTACCAGCGCCACTACCTCGACATCAACGGCCAGCACAGCACCCTGTACATCGACGTCGAAGCGGGCCTGAAGGCGCTGCGCGCGCAAGGCCTGCGCCTGGCGTGCGTGACCAACAAGCCGCTGGCGTTCGCGCTGCCGCTGCTGGCGCAGAAGGGCCTGGCGCCCTACTTCGAGATCGTCTACGGCGGCGACTCCTTCCCGCGCAAGAAGCCCGACCCGATGCCGCTGCTGCAGGTCTGCAGCGATTTCGACCTCGATCCGCGGCAAGTCGTGGCCATCGGCGACTCGTCCAACGACGCCGAAGCGGCGCGCGCGGCCGGCTGCTATGTACTCACTGTGCCATATGGTTATAACCACGGACGGTCTATACACGAAACGGATTCCGATGGTATAGTTGAATCGTTGCTCCAGGCAGCAACCCTGATTCAAACGCATAACCACAGCGCACACTAGACAAAAATCGCATGTTTTTCATCAAAAAACACAATGTCACGCAAGCCGGCTCGATTGAGGCCTGGCTTTGGCGACGCTGGCAATCCTGGGCTAAGTAACCCGTACTGATTGCTGTCGCGTGCCTGCGCACGCCGACAGGTTTTTTGAAACCCACCGCCATCTACAACTATGCCTGGCGGCCTGGAGAAAAGCATGACCGAACTCGAATTCCAATCGCTGGCCGCTGAAGGCTACAACCGTATTCCATTGATCGCGGAAGCCTTCGCCGATCTCGAAACCCCGCTCACGCTCTACCTCAAGCTGGCCCAGACCCAGAACGCAGGCAAGAACACCTTCCTGCTCGAATCGGTGGTCGGCGGCGAGCGCTTCGGCCGCTACTCCTTCATCGGCCTGCCGGCGACGACCGTGCTGCGCACGTTTGGAAGCCGCACCGAGATCGTCAAGAACGGCAGCGTCATCGAAACCCACGACGGCAATCCGCTCGACTTCATCGAACAATATCAGGCCCGCTTCAAGGTCGCGCTGCGCCCTGGCATGCCGCGCTTCTGCGGCGGCCTGGCCGGCTACTTCGGCTACGACACCGTGCGCCACATCGAGCGCAAGCTGGCCGACGGCGCGCCCAAGGACGACCTGGGCCTGCCCGACATCCAGCTGATGGTGACCGAGGAACTGGCGGTCATCGACAACCTGTCCGGCAAGCTGTACCTGATCGTCTACGCCGACACCACCCAGCCTGAGTCGTTCTCGAAAGCGCGCCAGCGCCTGAAAGACCTGCGCATGATGCTGCGCCGCGGCGTCGACGCGCCGGTTACCTCGAGCTCGGTACGCACCGAGGCGATCCGCGACTTCAGCAAGGAAGACTATCTGAAGGCGGTCGCGCGCGCGCATGAATACGTGATGGCCGGCGACCTGATGCAAGTGCAGATCGGCCAGCGCATCCGCAAGCCGTATGTCGACAACCCGCTGACCCTGTACCGCGCGCTGCGTTCGCTGAACCCGTCGCCGTATATGTACTACTACAATTTCGGCGACATGCAGATCGTCGGCGCCTCGCCGGAGATCCTGGTCCGCAACGAAACCCTGCCCGACGGCGGCCGCAAGGTCACGCTGCGCCCGATCGCCGGCACCCGTTCGCGCGGCGCCACCCCGGAGCGCGACGCCCAGCTGGCCGAAGAACTGCTGGCCGACCCGAAAGAAGTCGCCGAGCACGTGATGCTGATCGACCTGGCGCGCAATGACCTGGGCCGGATCTCGGAGATCGGCAGCGTCGCCGTCACCGACCGCATGGTCATCGAAAAATACTCGCACGTTCAGCACATCGTCTCGAACGTCGAAGGCAGGCTGAAAAAAGGCATGTCGAACCTCGACGTGCTGCGCGCCACCTTCCCTGCCGGGACCCTGACCGGCGCGCCGAAAGTGCGCGCCATGGAGGTCATCGACGAGCTGGAGCCGACCAAGCGCGGCATCTACGGCGGCGCCTGCGGCTACCTGAGTTTCGGCGGCGAGATGGATGTGGCGATCGCGATCCGCACCGGCGTCATCAAGGACGGCATGCTGTACGTCCAAGCCGCGGCCGGGATCGTGGCCGACTCGATTCCTGAGATGGAATGGCAAGAAACCGAAAACAAGGCACGCGCCGTGCTGCGCGCGGCGGAACAGGTGCAAGACGGCCTGGATGGGGAGCTCTGACATGCTGCTGATGATCGATAACTACGACTCGTTCACCTACAACCTGGTGCAGTACTTCGGCGAGTTGGGCGAGGAAGTGCGCACCGTGCGCAACGATGAAATCACGATCGAAGAGATCGAAGCGATGAAGCCCGACCGCATCTGCATTTCGCCGGGCCCGAAAACGCCGGCCGAAGCGGGCATTTCGATCGCGATCCTCGAACACTTCAAGGGCAAGCTGCCGATATTGGGCGTATGCCTCGGCCACCAGGCCATGGGCGCCGCGTTCGGCGGCAAGGTTATCCGCGCCAAGCAGGTCATGCACGGCAAAACCTCGCTGATCGCCCACACCGGCGAAGGCGTGTTCAAGGATTTGCCAAGCCCGTTCACCGTGATCCGCTACCACTCGCTGGCCATTGAACGTAGTTCGCTGCCGGCCTGCCTGGAAGTGACCGCGTGGACCGACGACGGCGAGATCATGGGAGTGCGCCACAAGGACTACGATATCGAGGGTGTGCAGTTCCACCCCGAGTCGATTTTGTCCGAGCACGGCCACGCACTGCTGAAGAACTTCCTCGAGCGCACAGCGCCATAACCCAGGAGCTACCGAATGCCTATCACCCCACAAGAAGCCCTGCTGCGCTGTATCGACCACCGCGAGATTTTCCACGACGAGATGCTGCACCTGTTCCGCCAGATCATGTCGGGCGAAATGTCGCCGACGATGGTCGCTGCGCTGACCATGGGACTGCGCGTCAAGAAGGAAACCATCGGCGAGATCGCGGCCGCCGCGCAAGTCATGCGCGAGTTTTCGACCAAGGTGCCGATGGCCGACACCACCAACCTGCTCGACATTGTCGGCACCGGCGGCGACGGCGCGCACACCTTCAATATCTCGACCGCGTCGATGTTCGTCGCCGCCGCTGGCGGCGCGCGCGTGGCCAAGCACGGCGGCCGCAGTGTGTCGTCGTCGTCCGGCAGCGCCGACGTGATCGAAGCGCTGGGCGCCAACATCAACCTCAAGCCCGAGCAGATCGCCCAGTCGATCGCGCAGACCGGCATCGGCTTCATGTTCGCCCCCAACCACCACGCCGCGATGAAGCACGCCGCGCCGGTGCGCAAGGAACTGGGCGTGCGCACCATCTTCAACATCCTCGGGCCGCTGACCAATCCAGCCGGCGCCCCGAATATCCTGATGGGCGTGTTCCATGCCGACCTGGTCGGCATCCAGGTACGCGTACTGCAGCGGCTCGGCGCACAGCACGCGATCGTGGTGTGGGGCCGCGACAACATGGACGAAGTATCGCTTGGCGCATCGACCATGGTCGGTGAACTGGTCAATGGCGAAATTCGCGAATACGAAATCCATCCGGAAGACTTCGGCATGCAGATGATCGCCAGCCGCAACCTGAAGGTGGCCAATTCGACCGAGTCGATGGCCATGATGATGGCAGCGCTTGGCGGCGAGCCGGGCGCACCGTACGACATCGTCTGCCTGAACGCCGCCACCGCGCTGTACGCGGCAGGTGTCGCATCGTCGATCGAAGATGGTCTGGTAAAGGCGCGCGAATCAATCAACTCCGGGGCCGCCAAGGCGAAGCTGCAGCAGTTCGTCCAGGTGACCCAGCAGCTCGGCGGAAGCTAACAGACCATGTCAGATATCCTCAACAAGATCCTCTCGGTAAAGGCAGACGAAGTCGCCGCCGCCAAAAAGCACCGCGACCTGGCCAGCCTGCGCCGCGACGTGGAAGCCGATGCTGAAGGCCGCCGCAACCTGCGCGGGTTTGAAGCGAGCATGCGCAAGCACATCGCGGCGGGCAAAGCCGGCGTGATCGCGGAAGTTAAGAAGGCGTCGCCGTCGAAAGGCGTGCTGCGCCAGGACTTCCGCCCGGCGAATATCGCCGAGACGTATGCGCGCCATGGTGCGGCGTGTTTGTCGGTGCTCACCGATGTGAACTTTTTTCAAGGCTCGGTCGAGTATTTGAAAGCCGCGCGCGCCGCGGTCGATATTCCGGTGATCCGCAAGGACTTTTTAATCGACCTGTACCAGGTGTACGAAGCCCGCGCGATGGGTGCGGATGCGATCTTGCTGATCGTCTCGGCGCTCGATCACGGGCTGATGGCGGAGATGGAAGCCTGCGCGCTGGAACTGGGACTCGATGTGCTGGTGGAAGTACACGACGGCGACGAGCTGACCGCGGCGCTCAAGCTGCGCACGCCGCTGGTGGGCATCAACAACCGCAACCTGCGCACCTTCGAGACCTCGCTGGACACCACGATCGACCTGCTGCCGCGCATACCGGCCGACAAGCTGGTGGTGACTGAATCGGGAATCATGGTGCCGGATGACGTGAAACGCATGCGCGACGCGAATGTGCACGCGTTTTTGGTTGGCGAAGCGTTCATGCGCGCGCCGGATCCGGGCGTCGAGCTTGAGCGGCTGTTCGGATAAAAACGGCGGATGACGCGCGTTGCGCTCTTCCGCCCTACGAGTTCCGGTCAAGACGGCATCACGATAAACTGCGATCCGCCGAATTGACCTCAACGCGCGGCGCTAGGCCTCGCGAATCCCTTGACCTTCTTCTCCGGCGCGGCCAGCGTAATGCCCGGCACCCGGTCACCCTGCAGCACCACATCGAACGTCATCAACTCATCGCGCCGGAACGCGTGTACCGTCACGGTATCGCCAACCTTGAAGCGCGACAGCAGTCCTTCAAGATTGTTCGGATTGCCCATCACCCGCAGCCCGTCCACAGCAACCAGCAAATCCCCCGCCGACAAGCCCGCCGCATGCGCTGCGCCGCTTTCGTGCACCTGGCTCAATTTACAGTCCGCCCCTTCGCGCCCGATGCTCACATCCAGCGAAGGCTTTGCATTCTTGCGCTCGTCGGTCAGCTTGACGCCAAATGGCGCATACAGCTTCGCCAACGGCAGGTCTTCGGTTCCGCGCACATAGCGCTCGAACATCGGTTTGAGCTTGAGTCCACTAATTTCGTCGAACAGCGCTTCGACCTCGGCCTCCGTCACGCCGCGTCCAACAGTCGGATAGAAGTCATGTCCGAAGCGCTGCCACAGCGCCAGCATGACGTCGTCGAGCGACTTGCGTCCCTCGGTCTTGGCCCGAATCGTCAGGTCGAACGCCAACGCGATCAGCGATCCCTTGCCGTAGTAGCTGACAATCGCGTTCGGCGCGTTCTCGTCCTGGCGATAGTACTTGCTCCATGCGTCGAAGCTCGAATCGGCGACACTTTGCTTGGTGCGTCCGCTGCCGCGCAGGACGCCGCCGATCGCCTTGCCAAGCAGCTTGAGGTACGAGGCTTCCGAAATGAGGCCACTACGCACCAGCAGCAGGTCGTCGTAGTAGCTGGTGAAACCCTCGAACAGCCAAAGAAGCGGAGTGTAGGTCTCGTTCTGCAGGTCGTACGGCGCAAACGCCGCAGGCTTGATGCGCTTGACGTTCCAGGTGTGGAAGTACTCGTGGCTGCACAGCCCGAGAAACTTGACATAGCCGTCGCTCGGTTCCGAAAACTTGGCGGCGCTGGTGCTTGGCAGGTCGTTGCGGTTGCAGATCAGCGCAGTGGAGGCGCGGTGTTCCAGGCCGCCGTAGCCGTCGCCGACGGCCATCGTCAGGAACACGTAGCGGTCCATCGGCGCGCGCCTGGTACGCGGTTCGAAGAAAGCGATCTGAGTTTCGCAGACGGCTTTCAGGTCTGCCTGCAGGCGCGACATGTCCAGGTTCGGCACCCGGCCGGTGATCACGATGTCATGCGGGATGCCATGCGCCTTGAAGGTGGCAAGGGCAAAGTCGCCCATCTCGACCGGGTGGTCGATCAGTTCATCGTAGTTAGACGCCACGTAGGTGCCGAAACCGTAGCGCTTCGCGCCCAGTTCGGCCATTGCGGTCGCAACGCGCCAGGTAGTGGCGGCCGGGTCAAGCGGGCGCTGGATGTCGACTTCATGCGCCATGTCTTCTTGCCCCAGCACCCGCAGGAAAACGCTGGTGCCGTTGAAAAAGCCGTGGGTCTGGTCGAGGTGGGCGGCGCGCACCGACAGGTCCCATGCGTAGACTTCGTACTGCACGGTGAGCGCGCCGGACACCGGGGCGGCGCGCCAGGTGTGCTTGTCGACCTTGGTGAGTGCCACCGGTTTGCCATTCGACTCGGCGCGGATCTGGACGATGTTGCGCGCGAACTCGCGGATCATGTAGCTGCCGGGGATCCATGCCGGCAGCGCGAATACCTGGCCGGCGTCCGCGGGCGCCGCAACGGTGACACTAACGTCGAACAGATGCCCAGCGAGGTTCTTCGGGATGATGGTGTACTGGATGGCAGGCGCTCGTTTTGCCGATGTCTTTTTCATACTGATCCTGTGTGTGTCACTTTGTCGATATAGTTTAGCCTGAAACCCTTTGCACGCTCAGGTCGGCAGCAGTGTCAATATCCTGGAATATGCCCGGATCGCTGACCTCTACTTCAAGTACCGGATGCGATCTCACGATGTTTCGCGCGCCCTGGTCGCCGTGCAGCGCCAGCAAGCCAGCCAGGTGCAGCCGGCTAAAAGCCACTGGATTGCCGCGCCGGCCCTGCATAACCGGTATCGCGATGTCGCTGCCCTGCTTGATCGCCTCGGCCAGCGCCTTGATGGTCGACGATTGAACCTCGGGCATGTCTGCCAGCGCGATCAGCCAGCCGTCGGCATCGTCCGCCGCGACCTTGACTGCATGGGCAAGCGACACGCCCATGCCATCGGCGGCAGCTGCGCATTCGGTCACCTGGCAGCCGAGGGCACGCAACTCGGCCGCAACGCCCTCTCCTTCCGGGCCCACCACCGCGACTACCCTCGGCAGCACGGCCAGCATTGCCGCGGCACTGCCCGCGACGACGGTGCCGGTGCCAGGCCATGGCTGCAGCAGCTTGTTACGCTCGCCCGTCGGATCGAAGCGGCGCCCTTTGCCAGCGGCCAGCAGTATGCCAACAACGGTCATGGGAGCCTTTAATTGGTGCCGCAGATGTAAAAAACGGGCCCGAAGGCCCGCGTGCGTTTATTTGATCGAAGCGAACTTCGTCTCGAGCGTCTTCAGGTCGACCGAGCCCGGGATACGGGTGCCATCGGTGAAGAAGATGGCCGGCGTACCTTCGATGCGCATCTTTCGGCCCAGCGCGAAGATCTGGTCGTGCGGGTCGGTGCACTTGGCCGGCGCGGCTGCGGCGACTTTACCGTTCAGCATCCAGTCATCCCACGCCTTGTTACGGTCCGCGGCGCACCAGATATTGCGCGACTTGGCGATCGAGTCCTCGGACAGGATGTTGTACATGAATGTGTACACCGTGACGTTGTCGATTTCCTTGAGCGTGGTCTGGCGGAAGCGCTTGCAGTAGCCGCAGTTAGGATCTTCGAAGATCGCCATCACGCGCTTGCCATTGCCCTTGACCATCTTGAGGGCCAGCTCGAACGGCAGGTCGTTGAAGTTGATCTTGTTGATGTCGTCGAGCCTGGCCTTGGTCAGGTCTTCCGACGTCTTGGCGTTGTAGACATGGCCGATAAACAGGTACTCGCCCTTCTTGTCGGTGTAGATGATATCGCCGCCGGCACGGATTTCGTACAGGCCGGAATAAGGCGTGGCCTTGACCGACTCGATCTTGACGCCTCCGCCGAGGCGCGGCTCGATCACTTTCTTGATGTTTGCTTCCACTGGCGACTGGGCATTGCCGCACGATGCAGCGAGCGCCGTCAACATCAACAGTGCGAGTTTATTTATTACCATGACTTCTCCGGTTGTCCTGCGAATGAATGCGAGCCGCTTACGACTACTTGCCCATCGCATGCGTGATGAGCCGACGCTTGAGCATCGGCAACTTATCCAGCAAGTTTAATCCCAAATTGCGCGCAATGCGAACCGGCTCGAGATCGGTGCTGAAAAGTCGCGCCAGGCTGTCGGTGGCGAACTGCATCAGGAAGATGTCTTCCTTGCGGGCGCGCGCATAGCGGGCCAGCACGCGCTCGTCGCCGATGGCGCGCTGCGGTTCGCGTTCGGCCACTGCCTTGAGCAGTTCGGCGACGTCGGCGAAGCCGAGGTTCATGCCGTGGCCAGCCAGCGGATGGACCACATGGGCGGCATCGCCCACCAGCGCCACGCGCGGCGCGGTAATGGCGTGCGGGCGGATCAGCGCCAGCGGAAAGTCCTTGGCCGTTTCCGGCTGCAGCGGGCGCAGGACCCCAAGCTTGTCTTCGGCCAGTTCCGCGAGGCGCACGGCCAGCTCGCCGAGGCTCTCGCGCATCAGCGTGTCGGCCAGCGCATCGGGCGCCGACCACACCAGCGACACGCGCTCGCCCGCCAGCGGCAGCAGCGCCACGATGCCGTCGGCGCCGGTGAACCACTGGTAAGCCACGCCATGGTGCGGCTTCTCGCAGGCGAAGTTGGCGACCACGGCGCGCTGGTTGTACGAGCGGTAATCGAGGCCGATGTCGCACTGGCCGCGCACCCACGAGTGGCCGCCGTCGGCGCCGACGACCAGCGAGCATGCCACCGACTTGCCGCCATCGAGGTGCACGGTGGCGCCGTCGTCGGTGGTCTCGATGCGCACGGCGCTGCCGCTGACGATCGTGACATTCGGGGCGAACTTGAGCGCGGCGTCGAGCGCCTGGCACAGGTTGCGGTCTTCGACGATCCACGCCAACGCGCCGACATGGGCGCCGAAGGCGTCGAATTCGATGTCGCCGCCTTTTTCGCCGTCGCCGTTGACCGCCATCGCATCGACCGCCTGCACCCGCGACTGGTCAAGCGCGCCCCAAACCTTCAGCGACGACAGAAGCGTGTGGGCGGTGTGATTGAGCGCGTAGACGCGCACGTCCCAGGGCTGTTCTCCCGCCGCTGGCGGTGCCGCTGCGGTCGGACCGGCCGGAGGCGCGATCAGCGTGACGCTGTGGCCGGCCTGGGAGAAGCCCAGCGCCGCCGTTTTGGCGATGGCGCCATTGCCGACGATGCAGATATCGCACGCCATCGGCGCAATAGAAGAAGTTGGAGTAGTCATGCATTCCATTATAGCGGGTAGGAAAAGCAACGTTTCGGCGCACGGCTGGCCGCATTTTGAAAAAATTCTCCCGCCTACCCTTGCAATCCGCAAACTGGCTGACTATAATCATGCCTCTTGGCCTGGTAGCTCAGTTGGTAGAGCAGAGGATTGAAAATCCTTGTGTCGGTGGTTCGATTCCGCCCCGGGCCACCAAGAACATCGTCCACGCAACGCCAACCATCACCGGTTGGCGTTTTTGTTTGTGGAACGTGTAGTCCGCGTGTCCGGTCCATGTCCGGTCCTCGACACAGATCGCGATGGCCGCGTCGTCCGTCTCGCTGTACCGGCGAGGCTATCATGGTCAAACTGCTGTATCGTACAACTCCCTCGACAATCGAATTGACAATGTCCGGTCCAGCGCACTTCTACGAACCCCGCAACGGCCACGGCCTGCCTCACGATCCGTTCAACGCCATCGTCGGGCCGCGCCCCATCGGCTGGATTTCTTCGCGTAGCCAAGCTGGCGTGCTCAACCTCGCCCCCTACAGTTTTTTTAACGCATTCAACTACACGCCGCCGATCGTTGGGTTTGCCAGCATCGGTTACAAGGATACGCTGCGCAATATCGAGCAGACCGGCGAGTTCGCATGGAACCTGGTTACGCGGCCGCTGGCCGAGGCAATGAACCTGAGCTGCGCGCCGGTGCCGCCAGACATCAGCGAATTCGCGCTGGCGGGCCTGACGCCGGCGGCATCGCACGTCATTGCCGTGCCGCGCGTGGCTGAATGTCCGGTCTCGTTCGAATGCCGCTGCACCCAGATCGTGCAGCTGGAGGCGGCCAGCGGCGAGAAAGTGGCGACCTGGCTCGTCCTCGGCGAAGTGGTGGGTGTGCATATTGCCAACACGCTGTTGACCGATGGTATCTACGACACGGCGTCTGCCGGCCACGTCTTGCGTGGCGGCGGTCCGGCCGACTATTTCTCCATCGGCCCCGAGCAATTGTTCCACATGACCCGTCCAGGCGACACCGGCCGCGGCTGACCCAAGCAGCCCCCCCTCACCCGCGCTGGGTCACACTTTACGCTTCTGCCTATACATTGGCCGACAGGACGTCAACGTAATCAAACTGCAGTTCGCTATCGTCGTCGTCCTGTCCCGGCAGGTCGCAGTGTTCGCAGACGAAACGCAGCATGTCCTGGCCACGCTGCTGGATCGTCATCCTGTACGCCGCTGCCTTGACACAACAATCGAACGCATTGACAGCGCGAACCGCGTGGCCTCTTCAGCGAGAACATCGGCGGCGCTGTCGGCCAGGCTCGCTCGCGGCGAGATCAAGACTTACGGTTCGCTGGCGTCGCCGAGCGCGGCGATGACATCGCGGTACAGCATTTCGTCGCACATCAAGTCGGAGAAGAATACGGTGGGCAGACGTGGTGACATGGGGCGCCGTCAAGCAGCAGAAGTGGTGTCGGCGAGCAGCAACTGCGCCTGGCTTAGTATTGCCTGGAGTTCCGCTACTGGCAGACCGGCTTTGCGCAGCGTGATCGTGCCGATCACCAGCGCCAGCAAGGCAGCGGCGCGCGCGTGCGCCGTCTCAGGGCCAAATCCAGCCCGCTCGAGCAAGCCAATGACCAGCGCTCCGGTGCGGGCCACGTGATGCTGACCGAAGGCCGCGAGGGCCGCATCGTGCGGTGCAAGTTCCGTAACGCTATTGACGAAGAAACAGCCACGGGGGCCCGCATCGACTTCTGCAATTGCCGCCAGTACGGCGTGGATGGACTCGATGGCAGGCATTGACGACGCTGCCAAGGCCTCGAGCCTCGCGAATAGCTCATTGGCATAGAGTTCGACTGCCGCCATCATCACGGCGTGCTTGGAGCCGAAGCAGGCATAGAAACTCGAACGGCTCAAGTGCATGGCAGCAGTCAGGTCGTCGAGCGAGGTTGCCTGGTACCCTTTTTCCCAGAACACCGCTAGTGCATCCCTGAGCGCTTCGGCCGGCACGAATTGGCGTGGCCGCCCCATGGCAGGTGAGGTCGCTGGAGTGTGCCCGGGTGCGGGACGGTGTAAAAGTCTGGACATGGTTATAATTATAGATCAATCAGTCCAGATGTCCATTTACCCCCAAAGGAAATCAGCCATGGCCACGCAACCGTCGTTCGAACTGTATGCTTACTGGCGCACCTCGGCCACCTACCGGGTGCGCGTCGCCCTCAATCTGAAGGGGCTGAAGGCGAACGAACGGATTGTCAACATCGATGCCGGGGAGCAGCGGGACGAAGAGTTTTTGAAGATCAATCCGCTCGGCGCGATCCCCGCCCTGGTTGAGATCGGGCATGCGCCGCTGACACAGTCGCTGGCGATCCTGGAATTTTTGGAGGAATTTCAGCCAGCCCCGCCGTTGCTGCCGCAGGATTTGCATGGGCGCGCCCGAGTCCGTTCAATCGCCGCGATGCTCGCTTCTGATACGCATCCGCTGATCACGGGGCGCGTCAAAAAATATCTGACGGCCTCCACTGGAATGGACGACACGGCTTGGCGTGCATGGCAGATCCAGTGGTTTGGGACTGGCTTGTCCGCCCTCGAGCAGCGCCTGGTCGCGGAGCCGCTGACAGGCGTATTTTGTCATGGCGACACGCCGACAATGGCTGACATTTGCCTGGCCAGTATTGTGGAGATGGTGAGGATCTTTAAGATTACGATTCCGGATATACCGACGATCGACCGGATCATGGCCGCTTGCGACGCCCATCCGGCGTTCGCCGAAGCGACGCCGAGCCGTCAGATAGGTGCTCCAGCCTGAACAGCAGGGATCGCAGCTTACCCCGTAATGCTGCCCGCACACTGGTGCATTGAGTGCGTCTGCGTTGGGTTTCACAAGGCCGGCACTGGCAACATCGCCGAATCGATATATCCTAGGTAGGAGAAGCAAACATGCATCATATAAGGCGCGGCGCAGGAAAGCCTTTGTTATTAATCCACGGTCTCGGGGGGAGATGGCAGTCGTGGCATCCCATCCTGGACGATCTCGCTGCACACCGGGAAGTCATCGCAGTCGACTTGCCCGGCTTCGGCCAGACGCCGCGCCTGGCCGGAGAGACTTCGATGCGTACGCTGGCCGACGAAACGAGTGCATTTATTAATGCCAATGGTCTCACCGGAGTCGACGTGGTTGGCAGTTCAATGGGCGCGCGGCTAGTCCTTGAACTAGCACGACGCGGCGGGGTGGTGGGCGGAGTAGTGTCGCTTAACCCCGGAGGGTTTTGGCAAGGGTGGCAACGACACGCGTTTTATAGCTCCATCTACCTGTCGATTCGGTTGCTGCGGCTGCTGCGCCCGGCACTGCCGCGCATCACCGCCAATACGGTTGGCCGTGCGCTGTTGCTGGCACAATTCTCCGCAAAGCCCACCGGAGTGCCGGCGAACATCGCGCGCGATGAGCTGTGCAGTTATGTCGCCTCTCCCGCTTTTGATGAACTGTTGAATCAGCTTGCATACGGTGAAGAGCAACAAGGCGCGCCACGACACGCAATCACGCACCCGCTCGTGATCGGATGGGGAAGACAGGACCGGGTGTGCTTTCCAGGAGAAGCCCAGCGTGCCATGGAACTGTTTCCCGATGCCCGCATGCACTGGTTCGAGCGATGCGGTCACTTTCCGCACTGGGACGCGCCGGCGGAAACGTCGCAACTCATTCTGAGCGCCTTGGCGCCGTGATCCCGGCGATGGTTGACCACGCTGCTGGGTGAAAAAGCTGCTCGAGCCGGCTTCCGTGCCTGGTGAAGCCCACTGGCGTACTATCCGAGTAGCAGAGCGTAGTCTTGAAAATCCTTGTGTCGGTGGTTCGATTCCGCCCCGGGCCACCAAGACATCGTTCACACAACGCTCACTCATCGAAGTGGGCGTTTTTGTTTCTGACTGTCGAAGTATTCGCGTCCGGTCTATTTCCAGTCGACGGCCTCTAGTCGGGAGCGACTTGACGTTCCGGACTCGGTCCAATCCAACACCCTGCCAATATTTTCCAACAGAAAATCGATCGACGTCATCCACAAGGCGCCAGCATCTGGCCACGCGCTGAGTGACTTGCCCTGCATTGCCATCGCGCCCATTGTCCGCGTTAGCGGGCCGACGCCGGGCGCAAGAGTCCTTGCCACACAGGCTTTACCAAGTGGGCTTTCCGGCATCCGCTATCCCCGTGTCCGGTCCAGGAAATAATTTTCCTGTCTAGTTCCCGGGTGCAACAATTATGCTATCGTGAACTTCCATTTCATCACATCGCGCGACCCTCAACCGGTCGCAGCGCCGGCGTTCCGTTGGAGGATAGTCATGAGCGAGTTGTCGTCTTTTTTTCATGCCGTAAAATTGCCCGTCATTTCAGAAGTCGCCCATGCATTAATCAAAACGCTCGATGATGAGGATGCGTCGGCCACCCAAATCAGCACGATCATCGCCCGCGACCCCGCCCTCACCGCCAAACTAATGCGCTTGGCCAATAGCGCCCGCTTCGGCGCTGCACGTGGTGTGACGTCACTGGACGATGCCATCGCCATGGCGGGCCTTGCGCACGTGCGCACCCTGGCCCTGGCTGCCTGCTTCGCCGAAACCTTCCCGGACCTGCCGGGCCTCGATAGCGACGAGTTCTGGAAAAGCAGCACGGCCTGCGCCGGCTACGCCAAGTGGCTGGCCATCTGCCTGGGCGACGATGGCCATGATGCCTGGCTCGCAGGCATGATGATGCGGCTGGGCGAACTGCTAATCTACCAGGCGGCACCGGCAACTTTTGCCCAGATCGAGGAGCAACCGCACCTGCCGGGCGGACGGTGGGAACGCGAAACGCGACTGCTAGGCTTTTCGGAAGGGCACATTACCGCTGAACTTTGTCGTCGCTGGAATTTTCCAGTTGTCATTGTGAACGCATTAACGAACTCATCCGATCCAATGGCCGCCCACCCGTTCAGCAAACTCGGGGCGATCATCCACCTGGCCAGCCTGCTGGCCGACACACCGAGCGACGATCCGGCCATTCTCGAGAGCTTGCCGCAAGATGTCGTCACCGCTTTGCAGCTGAACCGCGAGTGGATGCACAAAAAGTTTCCACCCCACGCTTCCTTCTCGGCCGCGCCATGATTCGCCTGGTCGCACTCACCGGCGAAGCCGTCTGGCGATGCGCGCGACCGGCAGCCTGGGCAGTGGAGCGCACTGTCTCCGGACGCTAATGGTTGCCTCCAAAATACCGGATCGGCAGGCAGGACCGCGCCTCCGGGGCGCCAGCGGGTCTGGCATTTGGTTGTATCCGCAACGATAAAATGCGCCTAACGGAAGTGTCCGGACTGCTGGGGGAATGCCATCGGTTCTTTAACATCGAATTGCCGCTGCAGGTGGTTCGGAGCCACGAGAGATGGCGCACCGCCGCGCTTGTACTTGCGCTTTCCATAGCCAGTCTGTGAGCGGATCCCGGCAGATCGCATAAGACGATAGACGCGGTTAATGCCGCACAGCTCACCAAGCTCGCGTAGATCTTCGCTGACCTTTCGATATCCGTACACGGCGCCGCTTTCTAGCCACGACTGCTTGGTCGGAACCAGTAGGCGTATATCTTCGCCGCTGCGTGTTCCATGCGCCACCTGATTGTGTCGCTCATGGCTGCTCGCCTGCGATCGCCTTGGTGCGCCGGTGGTCGTGACGCTTGGGGGGGACGTTCTGGTATCTGAAGCTGAGGAGAGCATAACAAATCATGGTGGCGGTCAAGCCAAGCAGGATGTAATCGGTTCTGGGCAATAGCAGGGCAAACCCGGTCAACACGAAGACGGCCAGGGTGTTGACGACCAGGTGGTGCCGCAGCTCGGGACGCTCCATGAAATAGGCGTACTGTTTGCCAATGAAAAAGCAGACCGCGCCGATCACCGACAGTACCCGGAAATCGGACAGCACGATGTCGTCCAGGATCGCGTGCCGGATCAGGCTGGACAGGATCGACAGGCCGATGAAGACGAACAAGTGCGAGTACACGATCGAATGGCCGGTCGTGAGCTTCTGTTCCGACAGCAGGTGAAAACTGTCGAAGTAGACCCACCAGATGCTCGATATCATCACGAAGCCAGTGGCGGCGGTCAGCAGCCTCTCCACAGTCCAGTTGATGTCGGCCAGTCCGACGGACAGGCTGATAATCGACTCTCCCAGCATGATGATCGTCAGCAGTCCCGTACGCTCGATCAGGTGTTCGGTATGCACCGGGATGAGCTGGAGCGGACGCGGCAAAAAAAGAGGAACGCTACCAGGTCGAACACTATTCCAAGGTAAAACACGCCATAGCGCTGTGGCGCCGGGAACAGGATCGCAGCAAGGCAAATGGTGGCGCCGGCGACGATTACCCAGCCAGCTGCCGTCGTGAGTTCCTCGCTTTCCTTGTGCCGCTGTTTCGACATGAAATACATCATGGCGATGATGTATTTCGCACCGGCGTAGCAGACGACGATGACCTCGAAGCTGGCCACGAATCGATCGCCAATCAAGCCCGAGATGATAATCAGCAGGAACATGATGAACAGGGTTGCCAGCCGATGCTTGCGGTCATCCGCGTCGAACCGGTTTGCGTACATCGTGTGGCTGGCCCAAATCCACCATAAAGGTATGAAAATCAGGACGAATTTCCAGAACTGGAGTGGGTCAAGATGACCTTCGTGCGTGTGGCTCAAGGTATGCGTTACGTCGCCGATCGTCACCACAAAAATCAGGTCGAAGAACAACTCGAGCTAGGTGGCATGCCGATTGGGATCGAAATATTTTGTATTGTGCATATCGTTTGATTGTCGTAGTACCTGACGAAGTTGCCCATGAAAAAGGTCGGATGTAGCCAGCGTGCCGCGCGAAACGGTGGATCAGTGCAACTTTCTCGCCATGTACGGATGGCGTGCGTTCCAGGGTTACCCGCTCGGGCCGCCGGTGTCGGCGCAGGTGCCGAGACGCCGCCTTTTCGGCGCCAATCCACGTCGTAGTGCGGGCAACGCCAACCCTGCCCTCAGTTTGGCTCAGGGCGCGGATGCCGCCAGCTGCGGCAGTATCTCCTTGCCGATCTCTTCGAGCACGTCGCCGGCATTGCGCTTGCTGTACTTGAAGTTAAGGATGACGTGATTGACCCCGATCGAGCGTACCGCCTCGAGAAAGCGCAGGACAAAATGGCGGCCGCCGCGAAAGCCCAGGTGGATCGGCGTGGGCGCCACGTCAGGATCGTCGCTCAGGTCGACATAGAACGATTGCACGAAGGGCTTGAAACCGCCGGGCACCGCAGTTGCCACCGCGGCGCGCCACTGCGCCGCGACCTCGGCCTGGCGCTGGAGTCCGCGCGGGTAGGTAATCCATCCGTCCGCATTTTTCGCGATCCATTCCAGCGGCTGGCCGCTGTGACCGGTAACGAGCATCGGCACGGGAGTGATCGGCTTGGGCACGAGATCTGCGGTTCCGTCCAGCGTGCCGTGGGACGACTGGAGTGTCGGGAATTCCTCGGCGAGGACGGTGCGCACGACGCGCAGGTTGTCGCGGAACAGCGCGGAACGCTGTTCAAAGTCGACGCCGAAGGCCGGGAACTCGACCGGCCGGTCGCCGGAGGCAATGCCGAGGACCAGGCGGTTGCCCGACAGTCGGTCGACCGATGCCATGCCCTTGGCGGTATGCAAGGGGTGGCGCAGGGTGAGGACCAGGGAGCCGGTGGCCAGCGCGATCTCGTTGGTCTGCGCCGCGATCCAGCCGAGATAGACCCACGGATCGTAGACCTGGCCTACGTCGCCGAAGGTGGGGTCGCGCATCGGAACGTCGCGGCACCACAGCGCGGCGTATCCAAGCTCTTCGGCGCGGCGGGCCAGGCGTTCCTGGCCGCGCATCGTCGGCTGGTCGCCGGAGAAAGCCTCGATCGGGAAGAACACACCGAGCGTCAGCCGATCCGGCGCGAACATGCGCTGAAAGCCTATGGAATCGCCTGGTTTGGCCGTCCGGTTCGGTGTCAACATGCTTGCCATGATCTCACCCCGCGCACTAATTCATTTCAGGATATGCTCATTCCGCTGCCGGTGCAAACGATCTAAACCGAATGGCGACACGATTGCCCTGCAGGCATTAAGCGATTCGCTCCCCCCGCGGCACCAGGTACCCAACTTAACGCGGACATGCGTCCACTCAACATGCTGTTGCTCTCCGCGCCGAATCGGCGAGCACAATTGTCGCAATTCGCCAGCCGACGATAGCGCCGATGCAAGTGGGCGTTGTCGTTTCTAGGGTCCGCAGGCTTCGGCTCCGTCCCTTCTCCGGTTCGCCTGGCGGCGCCTCACATGCTGCGACTTCCTCGGGTTACCAGAACCAACAGTCGCCCTCGGACACCGCGCAGCCGCTCCCTTCCGCAGAGAAGGCGGCTACCTCAATAAGATTCCTTCCATTCCGGACGCCTGTGCTTGCGTCAACGCGTATCGGCTCCTATGATGAATCACGCGCCCCCCGATCGTCTAAGTGCTGGCTGCGCGTCAAAAACCACGCCTGGCCCTAACGGTTATCGTCATCGTCAGCAGTCACTTGGAGACGCCCTATGAATGCCGTAACGAACGATCAGCTCGATGAGCTTCGGACCTCGCTGAGGGGACAACTCATACAACCCGGCGATGCGGACTATGAGGCTGCACGCACGATCTGGAATGGAATGATTGACCGGCGACCGGCCATTGTCGTTCGCTGCGCGGGCACCGCCGACGTCCGCACCGCGCTGGCTTTTGCGCGCGACCACGGCTTGCGCCTTGCTGTGCGCAGCGGCGGCCACAATATTGCCGGCAGCGCGCTGTGCGACGATGGACTGGTGATCGATCTCTCGGCCATGAAGTCGGTCCAGATTGATCCGGCGCAGCGCCGCGCCTACGTTGAAAGCGGGGCTACGCTCCACGACTTCGATCACGAAGCGCAGGCCTTCGGGCTGGCCACGCCGCTGGGGATCAACTCGACCACTGGCGTTGCGGGGCTGACACTCGGCGGCGGGTTCGGTTGGCTCAGCCGAACGCTGGGCCTGGCGGTGGACAATCTGCTGGCGGCAGACCTGATCACGGCCGACGGCCGGCATCGGCACGTCAGCGCCACCGAACACCCCGAGCTATTCTGGGCTATACGTGGCGGTGGCGGCAACTTCGGCGTGGTTACCCGGTTTGAATTCCAGCTGCATCCGGTCGGCCCCAACATCACCGCCGGGCTGATCGTTTTCCCTTCGGCCGAGGCCAAGACGGTGTTGGCGCAGTACCGCGCTCTCGTCGACCAGATGCCGGATGACCTGACAGTCTGGGCCGTCTTGCGCAAGGCGCCGCCGCTCCCCTTCCTGCCGCCGGAGGTGCATGGGCAGGACGTGCTGGTACTGCCCATCTTCTCGCGCATGCCACCCGATGCCGTGCAAGCTACGATTGATCGCATCGCCGGTTTCGGCAAGCCGCTGGGCATGCATGTCGGCGCCATGCCCTATCTCGCCTGGCAACAAATGTTTGATCCGCTGCTCACCCCAGGCGCACGCAACTATTGGAAATCGCATAATTTCACGCAGATTAGCGATCCTGCCATCGACACCATCATCGACTACGCCGGCAAGCTACCGACACCGCAATGCGAGATATTCCTCGGGCTGCTGGGCGGGCAGGCAGGCCGGCCGGCATCCGGCGACATGGCCTATCCACATCGCGATGCGCTGTACGTCTTGAACGTGCACACGCGCTGGGAAGATCCGGTCGACGACGTCCGCTGCATCGAATGGGCACGTGACTTTTTCAAGGCCACCGCGCCCTACGCCACCGGCAGCGTGTATGTCAATTTCCTGACCCAAGATGAGAGCGAGCGCACCGCCGATGCGTATGGCGCCAACTATCAGCGCCTGTCGCAGATAAAGCAACAATATGATCCCGACAATCTGTTCCGCACCAACCAGAACATCCGCCCGGCTACGCCGTCGGCGGCTACCGGCCACGGCATCATCAACACACAGCAAAACAAGCAAGTGGTAGTCGAAGGCTACCGCGATTTCCAAAGCGGCCATATCCAGAAACTGCTTGACCGCTATCACGACGATGCCGAGTGGAGCACTCCAGAATCAGACGTAGTACCGTTTTCCGGCAACTTCCACGGCAAGTCAGGCATTGCCCAGTTCTTCGCCAAGTTCAACGACTCCGTACAGACCATCCGGTTTGAACCAAAACAGTTCATCGCCGAGGGAGATAAAGTGGTCGTCACTGGCGATGCGAGCTGGCTAGCCAAGTTAAGCGGCCGCACCTACGACAGCCCCTGGGTTCATGTGCTCACTTTGCGCGAAGGCAAGGTGGCCCGCTTTGAGGCGTATTACGACACGGCGGCAAGCGAACGAGCGTTCCAGCCCGGGCAATTGGGTCAGCCATCGACCGCCACAGGGCTACATCATTAAGTTCAGGGATTGAAAATCCTTGTGTCGGTGGTTCGATTCCGCCCCGGACCACCAAGAACATCGTTGACGCGACGCCCACTCATGCACGTGGGCGTTTTGCATTGGAGGATACAAAGTCCTCAGCGCCGGTCCATTTCCGGTCACGACTCACCCTGTCCAAGACACAAGCTCGGGGATGCGCATGGTAACCTTGGCATCAGTCACGTGCCGAATCGGTGCCGTCAGCGCACATCAAATCGAGGAAATCAATGGCGACCGGAAGCAAGAAGGTAATTTACGTTGCGTTGCTGGGCAACCTGCTCATTGCGATCACCAAATTCGTCGCGGCCGCTTATACCGGCAGTTCGGCCATGCTCTCGGAAGGCATACATTCCCTGGTAGACACCGGCAATGGTGGCTTGCTGCTGTACGGCATGCGGCGCGCCAAGCGTCCACCAGACAAACGCTTTCCATTCGGCCATGGCAAAGAAATTTATTTCTGGAGCTTCGTGGTCGCACTACTTATCTTTTCGCTCGGTGCTGGCTTTTCCATCTACGAAGGCGTCCGTCACCTGCAAGAACCCAACGAAATTGACAATCCTCTGGTGAACTACGTTGTGCTCGGAGTAAGCATGCTGTTCGAGGGCGGTGCCTGGCTGGTAGCGCTCAAGGAATTCAGGCTCCAGAAGGGCAAACAAGGGTATCTTGAAGCCGTTGAGGCAGGAAAGGATCCAACCGCATTCGCCGTGCTGCTTGAAGACAGCGCCGCACTTCTGGGACTACTCGTTGCCATGACCGGACTGGCATTGAGTCAGTTGACTGGAAACATGATCTTCGACGGTGGCGCGTCGATCGTGATCGGATTGATCCTGGCTTCAACCGCTGTGATACTGGCCAGGGAGACGAAAGGATTGCTGATCGGCGAGAGCGCCAGTCAAGAAGTCGTAGAGGGTATTCGTGAACTAGTTGAAAAGATGCCTGGCGTCGACCGCACCAATGAAATTTTAACGATGCACGTTGGACCGGACTATGTCCTGGTCAACATAAGCCTGATGCTGTCCTCCAAACTGGACCGTGCTCAGGCGCACGAAATCTTCGATCTCATCGATGCACAAATCAAATCGCGCTACAGCCGCATCAAGCGTGTATTTATCGAATCAGAAACGCGTCTCTCTCCCCGCGATGTAGCGTGAATGGCTGCGGGCCGGGACAACAACGCCAAGCACTCCAGCTTGGCGTTGTTGTTTCAGATGCCGGCAAACGCCTCATCCACCCGGAATCTAGTGCCCGTACTCAGCGGGAATAGATTGCATAATTATCCAAATGATAGGTGTCGCCGGTAAAGCTGTTTGGGTTGATCAGCAACACCATCCGGGTGACGGCGGTATCGGCCGTGGCGCCGTCCAGCCGATCGTCGAGCACGAACTTCAGGCGCTGCCAACCGTTCTGGGTCACGGTGCGTGCCATGTAGCGTGAATGCCGGCCGGTCGGGAAGTTGCTGGCCGTGGCGGTGCTCCCGTTTTCCAGTTGAATCAGCATCGATGTCCCTACCGGCGCCGTGCTGTGCACGTCCAGATAGAAGGCCTTGTCGCCCCGGACATACGGCGCGGCGTCCGGTATCTGGTTGGTTGCGGCGGAAATCAGGTCGTACTGGGTGGCGGCGCTGCGCACATACCGGGCCACGGTGGGCGAACCGTTGACCGCATCGGGCGCCGGATTGGCAGCGGCCTGGCTGAGCGTACCTGTCACGCTGACATAGCTGAGCTTGCGATTGGCTTCGAAGTCGTCCAGCATCACCGACTGGCTCAGCACCGGGGACACCGTCACCGGCAACGTCTTGGTGAAGGAGCCGCAGCTGTTGGTCATCGCCACCGACACGTTGCCGCCGGTGGTGCCCCAATTGACGTTGAGCGACTTGCCAGTCGACGTCTGGCCGGTTGGCGAGGTCCAGGAATACGTGGAGCCTGTGCCGGCTTCATCGACGACGGTATAGCTGGCAGTGCTGTTCGGCTCGGCGATGTGCGGTCCGCTCAGCGAAGGCTGGGTGCCATCGTAGACGCGAACGTAATCCACCTGCAGGGTTTGCGGCAGCGCGGTGTTGTCGACCGTCCCGCCCAGGTTGCCACCCACTGCCAGGTTCAGGATCAGGTAGTACTTGTAGTTCTCGAACGTCCAGTCGGCCTGGTTGGCCATGTCGGCCGGCGTCTTGCTGGCGTACAGCAGGTCGTCGATATACCAGCTGATCTTGTACGGCGTCCATACTACCGAATATGTGTGGAAGGCATCAGCCCAGCTGTCCGGCTGCTTGAGGATAGAGCTGCTCAGGAATTGGTGATTCGCGTTGGACGATCCGTAATGGATGGTCCCCAGCGCAAACATGTGCTTTTGCCCGGTCGATTCCATCACGTCGATCTCGCCGCTGGCCGGCCAGGCGACGTTGGTATTTGCGGGCAACATCCAGAAGGCGGGCCACATGCCGCTGCCTTTCGGCGTCTTCATCCGTGCTTCGAACCGGCCATGCGTCCACTGGCCGCTGGCAAGCTTGTTCAGCGTCCGCAAGCGGGCCGACGTGTAGGCCTTGGCGCCCACGCGCTGCTTCTTGGCGGTAATGGTGAGGACCCCATTGGCAACGCTTGCATTGGCCGTTTGGTAGGACTGCAACTCACTGTTACCCCATCCGCAGATGCCGTAGCTGCAGCCATCGCCATTCTGGAACTCCCATTTGCTGGTATCGACCGCGGTGCCGTTGAATTCGTCCGCGAAGCGCGGCACGCTGGTGGGGCACTGCTGGGCCGCCGCCGGGCCGGCCGCCGCGCCCAGGAGGGTGCATGCCAACAGGCGTGCCCAGGTGGAAGAAAGGGTGTATCGGTACATGCGCGTCTCCTTGTTTTTGAATGATGGCGTACTGGCTGGTCGATCCTGACCCGCCGTCCTCACATCGAGCGGAACGGAAACCGATAAAATTGGAAACGATTCCAACGACGTGGGGCCATCTTGTTCCAATGCTCCGAGGTCGTCAAGCTGCAACGCAGCATCCAAGCCGCGCAGCCGAATCGGCGGTGGAATTTGCGAACAGATGGGATACATCGACGGCGGACCGGGTGTCTAGGTCGCCGATCGGTTCATCGGCCCTGGTCGAGGCTATGGCCGCGGCAGGCAACACCAAAGATGAGGCGAACGGCCTGGCAACGGCAGGGCGTTTCGTGGGTCGAGCAAATGCTTAAGGAAAGCGGCGGCCAGTATACGAAAGGCGCCGACCATCGATTTCCGGCGTGGCGAGTGCCACGCTGCCCCCATCCCTCAATGGCTTTCCGGCGCTACAGGCTTAAAAATCGTAGCGGATGCCGACAACCGCTGCATGGCCGCCGCTAACGCGCGCATCGAAATCGCTCAAGCCGCCCCGGCGCGGAGAGATGGCGGCCGTTTCGGCTTCGCGATAATATTCGACGAACACCTTGAAGTCGTCCGACAATGGACGATCGATGCCGAGATGAACAATATAGTCGCCGTAGTTCTCCACTTTCGCGAGCATCATCTTGATCGTGTTCTTGCCCAGCACATAGCTGGCAAACAAGTTGACTGCTTGATTGCCATCCGTCGAGAAGGCGCCGACTTGACGGTTTCCTGTGTCAAATAGCTCGTATTTAATCGCAAGAGATAGCTTGTCGGCCTGATGACTGGCAGACAGGCCATATAGCCGGTTGCGTCCATAGCCCGCATTGCCCCGGTCATCGATGCCCGCGGCGAGGCGGGTATTGCCAGCGGCATAGGTAACGGTGGTTTGCCAGCGCCGGTCATCGATACGCGAGGTTGAACGCCGGTTTCCGCCGCTGCCGGCGTACGCGGCAGCCACTGAGACACCTTTGTATTCCGGCGAGGAATAGGCAACAGTATTGGCGACGCGGAACACCGTGTACGTCGCAAAGCCGCTGTAATAGCTGCTGAACATGTCCACCGGCGCGGCGATCGCATTGTAATAAGGCATCCACTGCTGGCCGTAGGTGATCGATCCGGCGTTGCTCCGCAATCCGATCCGCGCGACCCTGAACCGCTGCCCACCAGGATGGATCGCATCACCCTGGTCGTATGGATCGCGCAGCCTGAAGTTGGCGGAATCGACGGCAAGTTCAAGCTGGCCGGTCAGCGCCAGCTCGGCGCCAAGTTCATGGTCGAGATTGACTCCCAGCCGCGAGTAGGCGTCCCGCAAGGAACTGTACGAGTCGAGGCGGTCTTGGCGATCGGGACTTACCGTCTCAACCTGGGTGCGCAGCGACCCGTAAAAGTCGAGCGGGGTAGCGTTTTGTGCAGCAAGGTCGGCACAGGCCATGGAACTCGCTATTGCGAGCAAGTAGCCAAGCTTCGTCCGGGGTAGCTTCAGCATAGTCGGTCTCCGTCAATGCGGCCTTAAAAATGCTTCCCGATACCGGCAAAGTGCGTGGGTGCGGACATAAACTCAAGCATTAATTCGCTGAGCCCGTCCCATACAATCTGCACGCCCAGACAGAGCAGGATGAAGGCAGTAAGGCGCAGGAAGACAGCTGTTCCAGCCTCGCCTATCAGGCGCAGCAGGTGCTCCCCATAGCGAAAAGCAAGATATAATAAAATGCCAATGATCGCCAGCGCCAGCAAAGCGCCGCCCATGCGTGCCAGCGATATCGCCAGCGTGACATCGTGCAGGGCGACGCCCACCGTGATGGCAACGGAGATCGAAGCCGGTCCGCAACTGATCGGAAAGGTAAGGGGATAAAAAGACTGCCGATATGCGTGATCTGGCGTGAACGCTTCTGCCAGGGCTGCCCTGCTGTCCGGCGTGCTCGGCGTCGCTCCAAGCAGGCGCCATGCAACGGAGGCGAGGATCAGGCCACCGCCGACGCGGACGATGGGCAGCGAAATGCCAAAGAAATCGAGGACATATGATCCAACCAGCATCGAGCCGGTCATCAGCCAGAACATGTTACGCGCGATGCGACGCGCCAGCAGCGCGCGGGTGGTGAACGATGCGCCGTCGGTCATGCTCAAAAAGATCGGCGCAGTGGCAGCGGGATTGAGAATAGGTAGCATCGTCGCGAGGACAAACAGGAAACTCTTGGCCGCTGCCACGATTAATTCGATTGTCATGGCAATTTGGTCAGCTTGGGGGAATGCACGCGTTGACGAGTATGCACTGTACAGGAAGTGCGGATGACCAAACGCACTGCTGGAGTCAGTGTGATCGTCCTGAAGGCGCGCAAGTTCCCGTACTCATCAATATGCTGTTGCTCTGTTGCCGATTCTTTCAATCACCCAAAGATCTATCCCGTACCCGCCTATACCTAAGTTAATGTCCACTCTGATCCTCCGCTCATGACCATCAAAAGCCCGCTGCTTAAACCGGCTCCCGACAGCACGCACAGTGCGTTCTCGATCGCAGGCCATCCGATTCACGCGATGCTGGTGTCTTTCCCAGTCGCCTTCACACTGGGCGGGCTGGCCACTGACCTGGCGTATTGGTGGACCGGCGATGTGTTCTGGTCGCGCGTCTCGGTATGGATGATAGGCGCCTCTTTCATCATGGGCAGCCTGGCCGGCCTGGCCGGCATGCTGGATTTCATGATCGTGCACAAGATACGGCGGCACGTGGCGAGCTGGAGCCACTTCATCGCCGCGGTTATGCTGATCTCGCTGATCGCTGCGAACTGGTGGTCTCGCGTCAATGATCACGAGGCAGCCGTGCTGCCCTGGGGTTTGTTCATGTCGGGGGTCAGTGCACTATCGTTGAGCGTGGTTGGCTGGTTTGGCGGCAAGCTCGTGTTCCATCACAGCATAGGCACCGACCTGGAAGAAACGTAAATCGGGCTCAGAATGGCTTTTGGACTACCAGGGTGATTACAGCTGGAATCAGCAGTATCGGCGGCGCTAGCAGCATGCGATAGAACCACTTCGAATGCACGGGACCTTCTTCCTTAAGCTGTTCCATCACATTCCCACAATAGACATGGAAGAACACCATGGCCAGCACCAAGGTCAGCTTGACAGGCAGCCAGCCGCCGGAAAAGCCGCGCTCGAACAGCATCCAGCTCCCGAACACAATCGTCAGCAAACCCGAAGGTGTCATGACGAAAGCGTACAGCGTGTGTTGCATCTTGAGAAAACGTTGGTGGTCCTCGCCGTCTACGGCAGACGCCTGCTGCGCCAGCAGATATGGGAAATAAAGCAAGGTGCCGGACCACAGCAAAAGAAAGGCAATATGCAAGGTAAGCATGAGTGACATTAGCGTAATTCCCATAGCAGTACTGTAGACAGCGACCAGCGCGGCGCAGATGGCGCTACAACATTCTCATCCTTAGAATAGAATCGGCGCCATGCTTGATGATATTTCAATACTTAATAAAAAGCGAACCTGTGTAACAGCAGCGTTACTGCTATTGACCGGCTGCGAGGGAATCCAGTCCACGCTTTCGCCGCGTGGGCCGGCGGCAGCGGAAATCGCGCATATCAGCTGGATCATGTTCATCGGCGCGGCGTTGATCTTGCTGGTCGTGATGGTGCTGGCCCTGTATGCGCTGTATCGCGACCCGGACAAGCGCATCGCTGTCTCGGCAAGCAAGTTGATTTTCGCAGGCGGCGTCGCCTTTCCGACTATCACATTGACCGCCCTGCTGGTCTATGGCGTGTGGTCGATGGGTTCCATACGCGTTGACCCTCAGCCCGAACTGACAATCGATGTGATTGGCAACCAGTGGTGGTGGGAAGTGCAATACCAACGCGACACGCCGGGTGCGGGCTTCACCACGGCAAACGAAATCCGCGTTCCGGTCGGTGCCAAGGTGCGGCTAAGGCTGCATTCAAACGACGTCATACACAGCTTCTGGGTGCCTAACCTGGCCGGCAAGATGGATGTGATACCGGGCCATATCAATACCCTGTTGATCCAGGCTGACAAGGAAGGGACATTCCGGGGCCAGTGTGCCGAGTTCTGCGGTGCGCAGCATGCGCGCATGGCGTTCTTCGTCATTTCCCAGCCACGGGAACAATTCGATGCCTGGATGGCGGAGCAGCGCGCGCCGGCCGCAGCGCCCACCACGGAGATCAGCCGGAGCGGCCTGGCTATCTTGCGGAACAATCGCTGCCTGGAATGCCATGCAGTACGCGGGATCGGCGCAACGGCCATCGTTCAGCGTCATGGGCCGGACCTGACCCATATTGCGAGCCGCACGCATCTGGCCGGCGGCACGCTGAAGAATAACCGCGCCAACCTGAAACGCATCATCGCCGACAGCCAGGGCGTGAAACCTGGAAATTACATGCCCTCTTATCCCCATCTCAGCGACGACGAACTCGAGGCCGTGGCCTCTTACCTGGAGGGCTTGCGCTGATGACAACGCCAGTTTCGCCTTCCACGCCCGAACCGGGCCGCGCCGCCTATCTGGCACGCCTGCAGGCAATCTGGGGAAACCCCTCCGGGCTCGGCATGTTCACGGTGGTCAATCACACGACAGTGGGTTTGCGCTTCATTATCACCGGCTTTATTTTCTTCCTGATCGGCGGCATCTTGTCGATGTGGATGCGCAGCCAGCTTACCTTCGCTGGCAACGACCTGCTCGACCATAAGGCGTATGCCGAAGCGTTCACCATGCACGGCACCACCATGATGTTCTTTTTCGCGGTGCCGATCATGGAAGGGATTGCGGTCTACCTGCTGCCCAAAATGTTGGGCACGCGTGACCTGATCTATCCGCGCCTGTCGGCTTTTGGTTATTGGTGTTACCTGTTCGGCGGCCTGTTGCTGTATTCAAGCTTCCTGTTCGACGCAGTGCCGGACGGCGGATGGTTCATGTACCTGCCGCTGAACAGTGCCCAGTTTTCGGCGGGCGCCAATGTCGATTTCTGGCTGCTGGGCGTGACCTTCGCCGAGATTTCGGCAGTGGCGGCCGGCGTGGAACTGATTGTCGCCATACTGAAAACCCGCACCTCCGGCATGGCCATCAATCGCATGCCGCTCTACGCGTGGTACATCCTGGTGATGGCGTTCATGATCGTGTTCGGATTTCCTCCGCTGATCCTGGGGTCCATCCTGCTGGAAATAGAACGCGCCTTCGGCCTGCCCTTTTACGATACCGCGCTGGGCGGCGACCCGCTGCTGTGGCAGCACTTGTTCTGGATCTTTGGCCACCCCGAGGTCTATATCATCTTCCTGCCTGCAGCCGGCCTGGTCACGACCATACTTCCCACATTTGCACGGCGCCCGATGGTGGGCTACAACTGGGTGGTCATGGCCGTGATTGCCACTGGCTTCATCAGTTTCGGCCTGTGGGTGCATCATATGTTTGCAGTCGGCATCCCATTGTTGTCGCTGGCCTTTTTCTCGGCCGCCAGCATGGCGGTTGCCGTGCCGACCGGGATACAAGTCTTTGCGTGGATCGCCACGCTGTGGAGCGGCAGGCCGGTAATGGGTACGCCCATGCTGTACATTCTTGGGTTCCTGTTCATCTTCGTGCTGGGCGGACTGACCGGCGTCATGCTGGCACTGGTGCCGTTCGACTGGCAGGTACACGACACGCATTTCGTCGTCGCCCACATGCACTACGTCTTGTTCGGCGGGATGATTTTCCCAATGTTTGCAGCCTTCTATTACTGGCTGCCGTTGCTGTCCGGCCGCGAGCCATCTCGTCACCTGAGCCGCGTTGCCTTCTGGACCATCTTCATCGGCTTTAACGTCACCTTCCTGCCGATGCACCTGACGGGGCTGCTCGGCATGCCGCGCCGCGTGTACACCTATTTGCCCGAGCTGGGCTGGGGCTGGCTGAACCTCATCTCCACCGTGGGTGGTTTCGTCACCGCGATAGGCGTGGCCATCCTGATGGTCGACGTTATCCTGCATTTTTTGTTCGGCAAGCGCGTCAAACCCAATGTCTGGAATGCGGGCACCCTCGAATGGGCGGTTCCAACACCGGTGCCACCCTACAACTTCGCGTCGCAGCCGCATGTCGATGACCGCGAGCCACTGTGGAAGAATCCCGCTCTGCCGCAAGAGATACAGGAAGGACGCCATCTCTTGGGCCATGCCGATGTCACCCGCCGTGAGATCCTGATGACCAGTATCACGCATGCCAGGCCGCAGGCGGTAGTAATCCTGCCTGGCAATACCATTGTGCCATTGATCGCCGCCGCCCTTACCTCGTTGTTCTTCATCGGCTTTCTGGCGAAGCTCTACTGGCTCGCCGGCATTGGTGCGGCGACATCGCTAGGCGCCCTGCTGGTATGGGCCTGGCAAAACGGATCGCGTGACGACCTGGGCGAGATCGACGGCGGCGCGGCCGGTCCCCTTCCGGTGCATTACAAGCTGTCGCTGACGCCTGGATGGTGGGGTACGCTGATCGCCCTGCTGGCTGACGGCACGCTCTTCATTTCACTGCTGTTTGCCTACTATTTCCTGTGGACCAAGTCGCCGCAGTGGCCACCAGCCGGATATCGCGAGATCGCCCTTGGCCTGCCGGTTGCCGCGCTTGCGGCACTGCTGCTGGGCGCACTGGCGGCGAGCCTGGCCGAAGTCTGCAACCGCGCCGCGCGCAGCGGCTTGAGCCAGATGCTCTATGGCACCGCCGCCGTGTTCGGCGCGCTGTTCATCACATTGCAGGTGCTGACGCTGCTGGGTGGCGACGTGCCGGCGAAACAACATGCGTATGGCGCGCTGCTTTACACCATCAGTGGATTCCAGATTGTGCATGTCGGCATTGGGACGGTGATGGCATTGTTTGCCTTGCTGCGGGTGCGGCATGGCTACCTGCATGCTACCCGCCCGGGCGAAGGCAAGGTGGTGTCACTGTTCTGGCAGTACACGATGCTGCAATGGCTATTGGGTTTCGCCACCATCCACGTGTTTCCTTTGCTGGTGCGGGGTAGTTGATGGGCTCCCTTACGCTGAGGCGGCTGCTCGCGCTGGTAGGCGCGCCGCTGATCTGGATTGTGCATTTCGTCGTCTGTTATGCCATCGTGGCGCTGATATGCGCGTCGCAACTGAGCGAACAACGCATCATGGGGCTTGACGCTGCACAATTCGGCGTGGCCGTTGCCACCCTGGTTGCCGGGGCGCTCATTCTCAGTATCGCTGTCGCCAGCTTTCGCCAGTGGCGCAATCCTCCGGGGCCCGATGTGGAGATCAGCAACTTCTTTGCCGTCAACACCTTACTGCTGTGCGCGATATCGGTGCTGGCCATGCTATGGGTAGCTTTTCCAACTTTAATACTGCCGGCATGCGTTTCCTGAAGCCTTGCTTCGTCGGCCGCTGTGGCGCCCTGGCCCTGCTGCCGACGCAGGCTTTCGCCCACGTGGGCGATCACGATAGCTGGTGGACGCTGGACCCGGTGATTATCGCGCCGATGTCCCTGCTTGGCTTGCTCTATCTCAGCGGCTTGCTTTGGCTGCGCCGGAGGAATCACGCCGGCGTTTCGATGCAACCCTTGGCGCTGTCGAGTGCGGCACTGGGAAGCCTGGCGCTTTTCTTCGCGCTGATCTGGCCGCTCGACGCCTTTTCAGAGTCCAGCTTTGCTGTACACATGGCGCAACATATGGTGCTGATCGCGGTTGCCGGCCCGCTACTGGCGATGGCAAGAATCAGCATTCCCATGAATGCTGCGCTTGCTGCCGTATCGCCTGCCGCGGCGACCGCCCTGTCGCATCCCCGCAAATGGCTCCGGCTGTTGCTGATGCCGTTCGTTATTTTCATCCTGCATGGCGCAACCATCTGGACCTGGCATTCACCGTCGCTGTTCGAGCTTGCACTGCGGATCGAGTGGATTCACACACTGGAACATCTGAGTTTCCTGCTTGCCGGCTACTGGTACTGGACGGTATTGATACGACACGGCGAGAACGAAGGCTACGCATCGGCATCACTGTCGGTGCTGGCCACGCTGATGCATACTGGCCTGCTAGGCGCATTGATCACCTTTGCACCACGCCCCCTCTATGCCACCTACGTGCAAACGCAGGGCAGCGTGGACATGGCGCTACAAGACCAGCAGCTCGCGGGACTGCTGATGTGGATTCCAATGGGCGCCTGCTACTTAATCGGCGGACTGGCATTTGCCGCGGCATGGCTGCGCAATGTTGACAGGAATCAGGAACGGCGATTGCAGACCAGTTCGCACACCATCCCGGGCAGCAAATAGTCTTATTCGGCCAAGCCTTATTCCTTCCTTTCCCTAAACTCTCCATCGATCACCATCTCATCCGTTCTGTTGGGGGGATTCTTGCCGGTGAATTTCGCGACGGACAATAGAATCCGATCGAAAATAGCGCGCCGCAACAACGGGAAGGTGAGCAGAAAACCCATCGCGAAACCTGTCAATGCCGCGGACGCGTAGTCGGCTAGCAACAGGAAGTGTAGCGAACAGAGTGCGAGCAAGCTGACGATGAGTGGCCGACGGACTGGCTTGGGTAACAAACCAACAACACGCAGCTTACCCTTGCTAATCCAGGGAAATCTTGCAAACAGTGCGCCCAGGAGTAATCCTGCCACGAGCCGGCTCGTGCCAAGATATTCGGCCAGAACCCCGACGACAAGGAAGCCGGTATAGGTCAGCGTGCTGGCCAAGATTGCCAGCGCCAGCACGGCGACTGCGATCGTGAGCCTTGGCATTCGCCACGCCGCCATGAGTAGGTAACGTAAGATTTTTTTACTCCTGTAATTGGATCGGAAGCCTTTGGATTTTAAACCCCGCCACCTGAATCGATGGAAGTTTAACCCAGCGTAAACTGTTCCGATGTCATGATTGAAATCTTGGTTCGGTGGTTCGATTCCGCCCCGCGCAAGAATAACAGCGCCACTCCGTGGCCTGGGGGGGCGTCCCTGGAAGCACGTGCTGTCAATCGGGCGGGCGTCTCGCAGTTTGGGTGGCAGGCAGTGCCGCAGCCTTGCAGGGATCCGCGGTGACAGGCGGCCGGGTGCGTCCGCTCGCGGCTTCAATAAAGGCCGGCCTGCGCAGTTCCGACAACGAGAACCATAGTTTGCTGCGGTCGACCGGCAACGACGGAGAGCGCGCGGGATTGGGCAGCTCGATGATACGGCGCCCATCGAGGCCGGCGGCGGCGATCTGGGCCGCGAAATAACTATAGAAAAGCTGGTCGAACGAGCCATCGGCCATGGCGCTCTCCAGGCCGCGGCGCACCTCCTCAGCCAAGCGCTTATTGCGGCGATTGACGAAAAAATAGGCATCGGCCGGGTAGCGCAACACGATATGCGGTTCGACCGCCAAGGCTGGATGCTCATCATGTTCGGCAAATACCTGCTGGATGGCGCGGGGGAAGTAGTCGATCCGTCCTGCTTCGAGCATCTTGAACATGCCCTCGTAGGTCGACGAGACCTCGACCGGCAAGCCATTGGCGCGCAGGATCGCGGTGTCCGGCCAGTCGTGCCCTTGCCCCGCCACGAACTTCTTCAACTGATCGGCTGCGCGCACTTCGGCGAACTGGTGCAATCGCTCCTTGCGCACCAGCGCGATGCGCCAGCCGAGCAAGCCCTTGGTGAGCGGCACCGGCACGCCGAGCAAGGCAGCTTCGCGTTCAGGCGAGGTCATCGTGATCATGATGTCTAGCTTGCCGGAATCGCGCCCAAGTTCGTACACCGCACGCACTTGTTTCATGCGCTGCTCACTGTAGATCAAGTTATGGCAGACCCCGGCTTTTGCGAACGCCAACTTCAACAGGGCGACCCCGTACGGATCGCGCTCAGTATCGCCCCATTCAGGACGCAGATAGGTGTAAGTGGCAGCGCTGCCGGGCAGCGTGCACAGACAAAGGGCACTCGACAGCAGAAGAGACGCTAGTCGCAACAAGTTGATCAACTTTCAAAAATTTTAGCAATGTTTCTGCCCGAGATGCTGATCCAATCTTGCGGTTTTCTCGAACCGCTTCCAGGACTTCAACGAGCACGTCATATTAATCGGCCTGCATGTCGGCACTGAAGGCCAAAACCCCGCCCCGCGTCAACGTTGTGCCCACAGGCGCCGATAACTCCCGTCCGGGTCATGCTCGCGGGCTTGCTTTTGCAGGTTGAAGCGCCGGTCGCTGCGCGGATCTGTCCCGCGGCCTGCAACATATAACCAGTTGCCTTGATTGCTGTAGACATCATAATCGATCAGTTGCGCTTCAAACCAGGCGGCGCCTGCGCGCCAATCGCACTCAAGATCATGGACCAGGTAGCTGGCAACGATTTGGCGCAGCCGATTGGAGAGATATCCGGTCGCCTTGAGCTCGGCCATGCCGGCGTCCACCAGCGGTTCGCCGGTGCGTGCCTGGCACCACGCATCGAATCGCTGCGTGTCGTGAGCGGGTTGGCCCAGGCTGCTCAAGCCTTGCGCCCGGTACAGCGCGACCCCGTGCTGCAGGTGCAGAAAGCGGAAATAGTCACGCCACAGCAATTCGAACCAGATCCAGTAAGTGCTGTCGTTGGCGCCGCGCGATGCTTCAAATTGCCTGAGCTCAGCGCACGCCACGCGCGCCGACATCGCTCCGCAGGCAAGCCACGGAGAAAACTTGGTTGAATAGTCGACGCCGGTCAAGCCATTGCGCGTGCGCTTGTAGGTGTGCGCCAGCGCGCCGCTGAAGTACTGGCGCAGATGTTCAGCGGCCGCACTCGCGCCACCGTCAAAGGCCGGTAAAGCGTATGGGAACGACGATGATTCGGCGGCCGGATCCGGGTCCGGGAGCGCGCCGGGCGCCATTGCCCAGATGTCGGCCAATGCGGCAAAGTCCGGCGGCAGCGGCGGGATCGCCGCCGGCCTTGCCCGCGGCGCTGGCGGCGCCAGCTGTTCTCTTTCTACCAGGGTGCGAAAGCTGGTGAAGACTGTGGGCAAGTCCGCGCGCGCAAAGGGCAGCGTGGCCGGATCGAGCAGACTCGATTGCCACAGCGACTCCACCGTCAGGCCAGCGGCGCGCAGTGCGGCAAGTTCACCTGCCTCTTCTGGCGCGGCAATCTCCTCGCAATGGATGGTCGTCGCGCCGATGGCTTGCGCGAGCAGCGGCAGCACCTGGGCAGGATCACCTTCGACCTCGAGCAACTGACTGCCGTGCGCGGCCAGTTGCGTGGCCAGGTCCGCCAGGCCCGATGTGAGGAAATGCTGGCGATGGCGGCTGGTGCGCGGCACGTTCCAGCGCGTCGGCACGGGCGCGCTGCGATGACAATACACCAGCAGCAGATGGCCGGCATGAGCGCAGGCCTGGCGCAAGGCCGGATTATCGATGAGCCGCAAATCATTGCGGAACCAGTAGATGCGCGTTTGCGCCGACCTTGCGGGGAGGTCGGTCATCATGAGTGACGCTTGCTATCCTGGCGACAGCGATCTGAACAGTACTTCACCTCGTCCCAGACCTTTTCCCATTTTTTACGCCATGTAAAAGGGAGCTGGCATTGCTGACAGGTTTTGGTCGGGAGCTCGGATTTTTTTCGCATGCGCATATGGACCTCCCGGGAACTGAACCGCGTTGTGCCGGTGGCATGACTACGCCCCGGGTCGCCAGACCTTACCCCAAGAAAAGCCAGCCATCAATGGCAGCCGATCCTGTTTGTGGTTCGGATCGTGCTGGTCCCCGGGTCATTTACGGTACGCCCGATGCAATGTACCGCGTTAGCGAAAAAGTCGGCAGCGTGCTGTCAACTCGGAACTCATCAGTAGGTGTATCGCATGACCAGCGAGGTGCAAGGCCTTGCCTGCAATATGGCTGACATCACGCGCGGCATGCCTGCCTGATTCCGTTCAGGCAGGCAGAACAAAACGACGCCACTTGCGCATGCCAAGCGCGACGAACAAGACCATCAGGCCAAGCAGCCCGGCCAGTTCCATGCGCACCTCGTGCAGTGACGCGCCCATCTGGTTGGTGGCGATGAAGCCCTGGATGGCTGCGGTCGAGGGCAAGCTCCAGCCAAGGACCTGCAGCGGGACCGGAATCGCGCTCATTGGCCAGGCCAGGCCGGACAAGAACATGATCGGCAACGAGGTGGCGACCAGTAGCTGCATGCTGCGCTCCCGGGTGCGGAAAAACATTCCAATCAACATCCCCAATGCCGCCACGCTGTAGGCGAAGAGCACGGTCAACACGGCGGTGCCGATCAGGTTGCCGCCGCGCGGATAGTCCTGCCACCAGAAAACGAAGCCGAAAAAATACAGCGCGTTCAAGGTGACCACCAGCGCGAACGCCGTCAGTGCGCCGCAATACGAGGCCGCACCCGGCGCATAAGGGAACGATTTCTCGCTGCGCCAGCTGCCGAACAGCAGTCCGATGCCGAGCAAGAAGGTCTGCTGGATGATCAGGACCACCACGCCCGGCACAATATACGATGCGTAGCCTTCGCGCACATTAAACAAGGGCAAAGGCTCAACGGTCAGCGGCTGGCGCGACGCTTCGGCCTGCATGGCCGATGCGGTGGTAGCGCCCAGGCGCCGCAGTTCAATGCCGGCTGACACAGTACCGGCAACCTCGGCCAGGCCATTTAACACCACCTTGTTCAGCAGGGGGTAGGCGCCGTGGCCGCTGACTTCAATTTCTGGCTGCAGACCGGCCAGCACTTTGCGGCTGAAGTCGGCGGGAATCACCATCGCGCCGGCGGCCTCGCCCTGCCAGACCAGCTCCTGCGCCGCCTCCGGCCGGGTGCTGACACCCACTACCAGGATCGACGGGTGCGCCCCGGCGAAGCGAATCAACTGGCGCGACAGCGCCGACTGGTCCTGGTCGACGATCGCAACGGGAACCCGGCGCACCGTTTCGGCGCTATACGGCAGCGGATAGAAGAATGAATATACGATGCCGGAGATAAAGAACAGCAGCAGCGCCGCCTTGTCCCGGAAGATCGATTGCCAGGTCAGCAAGAAGGCGCGCGACGCCGCGCGCACGGCGCTCATGCTGCGCCCCATGTCGCGGGCTGGTTCATCCGCCTGGCCAGGCGCCAGTGCGCCGCTGCGCCCAGGGCAAGCGTGAATCCCAGCAGTATTGCAAGCGCCGCCAGGCCGGCATGCAGCGGCGCGCCGGCCATCCATGTGTTGTTCAGCAGCTGCAAGTAATGCGTCAGCGGCAGCGACTCGGCCCAGATGCGCGCGCTGGTGGGCATGGCCAGCAGCGGAAATCCCTGGCCGGCGAAGGCAAACGCGGGCGCCGTCAGAAACGCGCAGGCCGACAGCGCCGCGCGCAGCGAGGACGTATAAGCGACCAGGAAAGCGCCGGCCGCAAGGTAGGCGGTGATGAACAGCAGTGTGCCGGCCAGCATGGCAGTGGCGCTGCCCGCGATCGGCCAGCCGAGCACCACGCCGAACAACACGAACAAAAACAGCGCATGCACCACGAAGGCGGCCAGCGGGATGAGCAGCTTGCCCAGCAATGCCGGACCCAGCCTTCCATCGGCGGCGCCGAGCCAGTCGTCCACCGTGGCGGCGCGAAATTCGCGGCCCAGCGCCGTTACCGCGGCCAGCGCCACAAAAATGTGCAGCAGGCTAAATGCCACCGGCATCGCCAGCGACGGCAGGTAGCTGCCGCTTTCATTGAACAGCGTCGCCGCGCGGATGCGCACCGGCTCGACCTGCGCGCTGGCCTGGACCGTGCCTGCGCCACGCCGGAGCCGGCCTTCCAGCTCGATCGCCGCCGACAGCGTCGACACCACCATCCGCACATCGCGCGTCATGACTCCCGCGTGCGAGGCGAACTGGCCGTTATAGGCCCACTGCACCCTGGCTCCCCTCCCGGCCTGCAGCGCTTCCTGCAACCCGGAGGGAATCGACACCAGGCCGAAGGCCGCGCGTGCGCGCATCAAGCGGAAGGCCTCCGCTTCATTGTTTGCTGCCAGCACCACCTGCAAGCCGGGCGACGCGTCGAGCATGCGGATCAAGCTGCGCGACATGGCCGACTGGTCGCGGTCGTGCACCACCAGCGGCAAGTCGCGCGCGACGCCGGCGGAAAATATCCACCATGTCATCAGGTACAGCGCCAGCGGGATTGCCGTCAGCATCGCCAGATCCCAAGGATCGGCGCGCAGGCGCCGCCACTCGCGCCGCACGGAAGACAGGATGGCATTGCCGGAGCGGGTCATCGCGGATGCTCAGCGATCGAATACAACCGTCATGCCCGGGCGCAGCCCAGGCACCGGCGCGGTCGGACGCAGCCTGACTTCAAACGTGCGCAAGTCGGTGCCGCCCGGGCGCGCCGCGCGCCAGGTGGCGAAGGCCGGCAGCGCAGACACCGTGGCGACCCTGAACTGGGCCTTGACCTGCAGCGCGGGAATGGTGCCCTGGTGCAGGGAATCCTTGGCATACGGCTTGAACTGGTCCTCGCGCACGGCCACCACGGCCCAGACATCGGACAGGTCGACCAGGGTCATGACGGGGAAACCCTGCGGCGCCAGTTCACCGGCCTGGATGGCGACCCTGGTGACTTCGCCGGCGGCCGGCGCCGTGATGCGCGTCTCGCCGAGCGCTGCACCGGTCTCGGCCACCACGCCGTCCACCTGGCGCAACTGCGCCTGGGCCGCCAGCTTGTCTTCCGGGCGGGCGCCCTGGCGCGCCATCTCGTATTGGGCCCTGGCCGCCGTTGCCAGTTCGCCGGCCGAGCGCGCCTGCGTCTCGGCGTCGTCGCGTTTCTGGCGCGCGACCACGCCTTCGGCATACATCGCCGCGATCCGCTGGTGGGTCAGCCTGGCCAGCCTGGCGCCGGCTTCGGCACGCTCCCAGTTCGCGCGCGCGGCCACGATTTCCTGGGGGCGCGCGCCGGCCAGCGCTTTCTCGCTGGCGGCGCGGGCGGCATCGCGCGCGGCCTCGGCCTGCGCCACCTTGGCGCGCACTTCCGGGCTGTCGAGCTCGAACAGCAGGTCGCCGCGCCGGACCGTCTGCCCGAGCTGCACATGAACCCGTCCGACCCGCCCTGGCACCTTCGACGAGACGTTGGTTTCCTGCGCTTCGACCTGGCCCTGGACCGGGTCGCGCGGGGGCTGGAATGCCTTGTACAGGCCCCATCCGAGCAGGGCAAGGACGGCGGCGGCGGCGACGGCGCCGATCAGGCGCCTGGTGCGAGGTTCAGCCATGGTTATTCTTTCGTGAGGTCGACGGTGTGCGTTGCGGTCCTGGACAGCGCAGCGAGCCGGTCCGGCTCGCCAGCGGTGGCGAGCAGCCTGGCCAGCGCCATGACGTACTCGTACGCCGCCTGTGCGCGCTCGAGCGAGGACTTGGTGTAATTGAGCGAGGCGTCGGCCACCTCGGTCGAGGTGGCCTGGCCATTCTGGAACGCGACCTGCGCCAGGCGCCGCGTCTCGAATGCCAGTTCGATCGCCGACGCCATCGACAGATAGCGCTGGCGGGCGTCCTCCATGGCGCGCCACTGGCTTTCCGCCAGCGTGGGAATATCGCGTCCGGCCTGTTCCGCGGCAACCTCGACGCGCTGCTGCTCGAGCCGCGCCGCGGACATCATCTTCGCGCGGTCGATCCGTTCAACCAGCGGGATGCTGACGGACACGCCAACCAGCCAGTTGGCGCGCGAGGAGCTGCCGCGGTTCAGGTTGTAGTTGGCGATCCCGAGGACGGTCGGGCTAAATTGTTTGCCTTGCATCTGCAGCGCACCCGCGGCCTGCTTGCGCTTGCCGTCAATTTGTTTCCACGCCGCGTTCGACGCCATCGCCGCATCGATGAACGAGGCCAGCGATCCGACCGGCTGGGCATGCACGAACAGGGCGGTGGTCGGGGTCACGGCGCCGGGCGCGTCGAGCAGGCGGCGCAAGGCGAGCTGCGCAATCTCGAGGTCGCTGCCAGCCTTCGCCGCTTCCCTGAGCGCATTGTCGACGGCGACATCGGCTTTCAGGCGCTCGACCTTGGCGATCAGGCCGGTGCGCTCCATCTTCAGCGCCGCGCTCTGGTGCTCTTTGGCGAGCGCTGCCGCAGAGCTGCGCAGTTGCCAGGCCTTGCGCGCCAGCTGCACCGTGAAGTAGCGCTGCGCCAGCTGGGTCGCCGCGTCATCCTGCGCCGCCTGCACGCTGGCGCCGGCCTCGTCGGCGCGCGCCTGCGCGACCTGCTTGAGCGCATCGAGGCGTCCGCCGGTGTAGATCGGCCAGACCGAGCTCACGCCAAGCGAGCGCACGTCGAACACCCGGTCCACCGTCAGCGAAGGCGGGATCTCAGGCAGGGTCAGGCCCGGCAGCGGCGGTAGCGAGTCGAGCAAGGGGTTGGCCAGTTGCGCGATACTGCCGGTGTCGACGCTCAGGGTGGTCGACACCCGCCCGGCGAATCCGGACAGGCGCGCATCCGGCCCGTCGATCCGGCGAACCGCCTCGGCCTGCAATTGTTTGGCCTGGAAATCAAGTCTGGCGCCATTGATCGCGCCCGACTTCGCCGTGGCCTGGCGCAACGCCTCGGCGTAGTCGACCGCGATAGCGGGGGGGGCGGCCTGGGCCTGCGTTTGCGCGTGGGCCGGCATCAACGCCAGCATCGCCGCTGCCGCTGGTAGCCAGACGTGGATCAACTTCTCTTTCATACATCACTCCGGTATGCGATCGCAAGGCAGGCGCTGCCTTGCGCGGCGGTTGGCCGATCCATCGATGGCCGATGTTAGCCATTCTGCATCAATGATAACGCTTCAGGCACGGCCATGGGCATGCCGTCGTGCCAGCCTGAAAAGCGATCTGCTTCACCGGTCGCGCCCGCCTGTCCAGCCGGTCACGGCGCGGGCGCCTGCGTGCTGCGCCTGGCTGTCGAGCCGGCAGCGGCTTGAAGCGGATCGCGCACGATTCAAGACGACTGGTCTAATTTGCGCTATACTGCCCCACATGAGCACTGACCAACACAGCGTACGCCAGCATATCCTTGACACCGGCAAGGCGATTATCGCGGGCAAGGGCTATTCCGCCGTTGGCCTGAACGAGATCCTCTCCGGCGCCGGGGTGCCCAAAGGCTCGTTCTACCATTACTTCAAGTCGAAGGAGCAGTTCGGCGAGGCCTTGCTCGACGATTATGTCGACGCTTACCTGACGGAACTCGATGCGATGCTCGCGGCCGACGGCAGCCCAGCGGCCACGCGCCTGATGCGCTACTGGGACAGCTGGCTGGTCGTGTGCGCCGATGAATGCGCCGGCAGCAAGTGCCTGGTGGTCAAGCTCAGCGGCGAGGTGGCCGACCTGTCGCCGTCGATGCGCGGCGCCCTGCTGCGCGGCACGAATCACATCGTGCAGCGGCTCGCCGCCTGCATCGCGGAAGGGGCTGGCGACGGCTCGATTCCAACCAGAATCAACCCGCAGCACGCCGCGCTCGCGCTCTACGAGCTGTGGCTGGGCGCCGCCCTGCTAACCAAGCTGCGGCGCGCACCGAGCGCATTCGATGGCGCCATGCGCGCCACCAGGGCACTGCTCGACCTGCCCGGCCCCGGCCTGGCCTGACACCCGCGCGCCACGCCCGATCACGGGCGCTGGCGCAGATTTTCCATGACAATTTAGACGACCAGTCTAATAGGAGTTTGAATGCTGAATTTTAATTTTTACAATCCCACCCGGATCATCTTTGGCAAGGACACCGTCGCATCGCTGTCTACGCTGGTACCGCCAACGGCACGCGTGCTGGTGCTGGTTGGCGGCGCCAGCGCCGAAAAGACCGGCACGCTGGCCGAAGTGCGCTCCGCGCTGGGCGAGCGCGTCGTCCACGTGTTTGCCGGCATCGAACCGAATCCCAGCTTTGAAACGCTGATGCGCGCGGTCGAACAGGTACGGCGCGACAAGCTCGACTTCCTGCTTGCTGTCGGCGGTGGATCGGTTATCGATGGCACCAAGTTCGTCGCCGCGGCAGCCAATTACGATGGCGATCCATGGGAAATCATGCAAACGGGCGGCGCCAGTATCGGCAGCGCATTGCCTTTCGGCACCGTCTTGACGCTGCCTGCCACCGGATCGGAAATGAACAACGGATCGGTGGTGACCCTGAAGGCGACCCACACCAAGCTGCCGTTCCGCAGCATCCATGTGTTCCCGCAGTTTTCGGTGCTCGATCCCACCAAGACCTACTCCCTGCCCGAGAAGCAGGTGGCAAATGGCCTGGTCGACGCATTCGTGCACATTACCGAGCAATACCTGACCTTCCCGGTGCAGGCGCTGGCGCAGGACCGGTTCGCCGAAGGACTGCTGCAAACGCTGGTGGAAATCGCCCCGCGCGCGATCAGCGAGCCTGAAGACTACGCCACCCGCAGCAACCTGATGTGGACCGCATCGCTGGCGCTCAACGGCCTGATCGGCGCTGGGGTGCCGCAGGACTGGGCCACCCACATGATCGGCCATGAATTGACGGCGCTCTACGACATCGACCATGCGCGCACGCTCGCGATCGTGCTGCCGGCCCTGCTCGATGTGCAGCGCGACAAGAAGCGCGCAAAGCTGCTTCAATATGCAGAGCGCGTGTGGGGGATCAAGTCAGGTAGCGAAGACCAGCGCATCGATGCCGCGCTGGAAGCGACACGCAACTTCTTCGAGAACCTTGGCATTCCGACCCGCCTGTCCGCCTATGGCCTTGGCGCGGCGGCAATCGACGAGGTCGTCGGCCAGCTCGGCAAGCACGGCATGACCCGCCTCGGCGAGCATGGCGATGTCGATCTCGCCGTCAGCCGCACGATTCTCGAAGCGGCCCTGTAAGCCAGGGGACGCCAGCCCAGCGCACGACAAACGCACGACAGATTTACTCACCAGGAGACTCACATGAATGTATTGATGGTAATGACCTCGCATGACCAACTCGGCGACACCGGCAAAAAGACCGGCTTCTGGCTCGAAGAATTCGCCGCGCCCTACTACACCCTGAAGGATGCCGGCGCCAACGTCACCGTGGTCTCGCCGCTCGGCGGCCAGCCGCCGCTCGATCCCAAGAGCGACGAGCCGGACGCGCAAACCGACGCGACCCGGCGTTTCAAGGAAGACGCCGCAGCGCAGGCGACGCTGGCCTCCACCGGCAAGCTGGCCGAGGTCAACGCGGCTGACTTCGACGCCGTGTTCTATCCTGGCGGACACGGCCCGCTATGGGACCTGGCCGAAGACAAGGCATCGATTGCCCTGATCGAAGCGATGGCCGCGGCGGGCAAACCGGTCGCCGCGGTGTGCCATGCCCCGGGCGTGCTGCGCCATGTCAAGGGCGCCGACGGCGCCCCACTGGTCAAGGGCAAGAAAGTCACCGGCTTCACCAACACGGAAGAAGAAGCCGTGGGGCTGACCGACGTGGTGCCGTTCCTGGTCGAAGACATGCTCAAGGAAAATGGCGGCAACTACTCGAAAGGCGCCGACTGGCAATCGTATGTGCTCACCGACGGCAAGCTGATCACCGGACAGAACCCGGCGTCGTCGGAGGAAGGCGCCAAAGCGCTGCTCAAGCTGCTGGCATAAGCGAAGGGGGCGCCTGCCCTGGCGCCCCTCCAGCGCGATGCCGCTCAATGATCGAGCGAGGAAACCTTGCCGGTGTTTATCACCATGTCGCCCTGTTTGACAACCAGGACTGGTGCCGATAGCCGGGCAAGGTCCTGCAACGGGTTTTGCTCGTAGAGATTGAAGCTCGCCTCACAGCCTAGTTCCAGGCAGCCGACACGTCGGCGCGGGAACATCCACTGCGCCGTCGCAACGGTGGACATGTTGATGAGTTCGGCCGGCTGGAACAGCCCTGTCGCGGCCAGCGCATTGATTTCATCGAGGACACTGCCTTCGAAACGGTCCGAACCCGTCAACAGCCTGACCTTGTGTTTGCGCAGCATGCGCAGGTTCTCTGCATACAGCCCGGCAACCGCCGGGCCATCGCCCGGTTTCGCTGCCAAATGATAGGCCGAGGCAGCCATTGTCGGGATCACCGTCACGCCTTTGACGGCAGCAGACTTCACAACCTTGTCGGAGAGGCGATAGTCGTCAACGCGCTGGTTTTTCGCGATACGGTAGCCGGGAAGATGCGCAATCGTGTCGACGCCCGCTTCCACGGCGAGCCGGAAATCGGCAGCCGTGTCGACATGTGCGACGACCCGCAGTCCGGCGCTGCGGGCCAGCGGCACAAGCGCCGACAACACATCTGGCGTGACGCCATTGAAACCATCGAGTTCCGGCCGTTTGGCGTTGCGCATGCCATTCACGGCATCGATCAGGACCACTTTCACAAAGTCTGTCCTGGTGGTCGCGAAGTGCGGCCATTTGCGCTGCAGATCCGAGGCGCTATCGGCAATCAACATTCCTTCGACGAGTTCGTCAAAGCTCATTGCCATGCCAGCCTCTTTGGCGCCGGCCCGGGCGATACCGATCGGGTGTCCGGTTGTGCTGGTGATGCCGATGCGGGCAAACGCGGTTGACGGCGCCGTGCGGCTGTCGAACAGTGCCGAGCACTGCAACGACGCGGGATCGGTCGCGAACAGCTGCGCGGAATACAGGACGCCGCGCTTGATGTAGCCTTGCGCCATCTGCGCCGCCATGTAGCAGTTCTGCAGGTTGTGGTTGTGCGCTTCGGCCAGGCCCGGAATGACATAGCCGCCGCGCAGGTCGACCGTTTTTGTTGCCGGCCCTCCAGCGACGATCTTGCCGTCGCGGACCGTAACGTCCCGCTTCACGAACGTGTCACCACCGAACCAGTGACCATTGGTATAACGTACTGTGTCCGCCGACGCGGGTTGAGCAACACCGATAAGCAACGCAAGAGAGCAGACGACTGAAGACGACTTCATGGACAGGATCCCAAAAAATCAATATAAGGATCGAAATATGGTGCCTAAGAAATAAATCGATGTCCAGAAGAATGTCGTGCCGCCATTCGAGCGTCGGTTTCATGAAGGGCTCAATCTAAGCCAACAACAAATCCCGATGCCTACATTCAGGCTGGCAAGATTACGGTAAGATGAAGTCGTTCGCTCCCATCAACCTGCAAAGGGATCTGCGCGCCCGTGCCGATTAATTTCGCAAGACGCCTCACCGGCCACCGGCGCAGCGCAGCGGCCGACCGCCATCTCGGCTTCGCGCTGGCCTTCATTGCCGGCGCCACCAATGCCGGTGGCTTCCTCGCGGTCCAGCAATACACTTCCCACATGACGGGCATCGTTTCCGGCATGGCCGATCACATGGCGCTCGCCGACTATGGCCTGGTGCTGGCCGGCCTCGCCGCCCTGCTGTCGTTCATGCTGGGCGCCGCTTGCACGGCCGTGATGGTCAACGTCGCGCGCGCGCGCCACCTGGTCAGCGCCTATGCGCTGCCGCTGCTGGTCGAGGCAATCCTGTTGCTGTGCTTCGGACTGCTTGGCCTGCGCCTGTCGGGCATGGACGGCGTGTTTGTCCCGGTCACCGTGATGCTTCTGTGTTTCATCATGGGGCTTCAAAACGCCGTGATCACCAAAATTTCGCGGGCCGAGATCCGTACCACCCACCTGACCGGCACCATCACCGACATCGGCATCGAACTGGGCAAACTAGCCTATCGCAGCGGCAGCCGCGGCGACCCCGCCCGCGTGCCGGTGAACACGACGCGGCTGCGGTTGCACAGCATGCTGGTGCTGTGCTTTTTTGCCGGCGGCGTGGCCGGCGCGGTGGGCTTCAAACACCTCGGTTATCTGTCGACGGTGCCCCTTGCAGTACTGTTGAGTGCCCTGGCGATCGTACCGGCAATGGACGATCTGGCGGTGTTCTACCGCCGCAGCGGGAAGAAATAGCGGCGCTGCCGCGCCCTAAGCGCGCACGCTATCGCTGTCGATCACGCCATCGACCAGCGCGATGGTGCGGTCGCACTGCGCCGACAGGCGCGGATCGTGCGTCACCAGCAACACCGCGCAACCGAACTCGCGGTTGAACTGACGGAATAACGCGAACACTTCGCCGGCCGATTTGGTGTCCAGGTTGCCGGTTGGCTCGTCGGCCAGAAGCAGCGCCGGACGGGTCACCAGGGCGCGGGCCACCGCCACGCGCTGCTGCTGGCCACCCGAGAGCTGGTCAGGCTTGCGCTGTTCCAGCCCCGCGAGGCCGACCTGCGCCAGCAGCAGGCGCGCGTGCTGCACTTGCGCGGCAGTCGGTTTGCCGGTGGCCACCATCAGCGGCATCAGCACATTCTCGAGCGCACTAAATGCCTGGATCAGGTGATGAAACTGGAACACGAAGCCGATCGCGCTGCCGCGCAGCGCGGTGCGGCCGGCATCATCCATGCTGCTGGTGGGCGCGCCGAGCAAAAACAGCTCACCGGCCGTCGGCCGATCGAGCAGCCCAATCAGATTGAGCAAGGTGCTCTTGCCCGAACCGGATGCGCCGACCAGCGCGGCAAAGTCGCGCCGCTGCAGCCGCAGGTCGAGCCCGTGCAGCACTTCGACTTCGGTGGGCTTGCCAACGTTGTAGCTTTTGCGCAGGCCTTGCAGGCGCAACACCTCCTGCCCGGCGTCGTGGTCAGACATGGCGAATCGCCTCCACCGGGTCCAGCGAAGCGGCGCGCCGCGCCGGCACCGCCGCCGCCAGGAGGCCGGTGACCGTCGCCAGCGCCGTGGCCGCCATCGGCAGCCATGGCGCCACCGGGATGTAGAACAGCTTGGGGCCGAAGGTGTTGAAGGCGCCGACCAGCCCGTAGCCCGCCAGGGCGCCCAGCAGCGAACCGGTCAAGCCAAACAGCGCGCCCTGGACCAGGAACACGCGCAGCATTTGCTGGCGCGTCGTGCCCATCGCGCGCAAGATCCCGATCTCGCGGGTGCGCTGGACAACGCTTACCGACAGCACGCTGGCAATCCCCAGCGCCACGCTGAGGGCAACGAACACGCTGATCATCTGTGTTGACAGGCTTTGCGAGCGCAAGGCATTCATCAGCTGGGCATTCGACTCCATCCAGCTTTCCGCCTTCAGGCCGGTGAGGCGGGCGATGCGCCGCGCGATCACCTGGGCGTCGAAGATATCGTCCACCGTCAAGTCGATCAGGGTCGCGGCGCCTGGCAGGTTGAGCAGGGACTGGGTTTGCTTCATGTCCAGGTAAACGTAGCGCGCATCCAGCTCGCGCACACCCAACGCAAAGATGCCAGCGACATTCACCACGCTTTCCCTTCCCTGGCCGCCGTCGAGGCGCAGCTTGTCGCCCACGCGCATGCCGAGATCGGCCGCGAGCTGCTTGCCGATCACGGCGTCGCCGGAGCCGATGCGGAAGACCCCGGCCACGATATCGTCCTGGACCGGAATGATGCGCAGGTAGCGGTCCGGGTCGATGCCCACCAGCGCGACCGACTGCAACGCCTCGCCGCGCCGCGCAAACGCCGGACCGGAAATCAGGGGCGACACGGCCATCACTTGCGGTAGCGTGTCGAGCACGTCGCGCACCTGTTGCCAGTTGTTGATCGAGCGCAGCCGCTGGGCGCGTTTGCTCTCCAACAGCAGTTGCACGGTGCCGTCCGGTGGCGCCAGGATGTGGTTGCTCTCCTCGGTCGGCTGCACCTTGATGTGCGCCTGCGTGCCAAGGGTACGGTTGATGATGTTGGCCTGCAGTCCCGTGATCAGCGCGGTAAGGAACACGATCACGGCGACGCCGACGGCAATGCCGGTCAGGATCAAGGTACTTTGCGCCTTGCCTTCACGCAGGAACCTGGTGGCGATGGTCCATTCGATCCACATCGCTGTCAGTCCAGCTTGACCGGCAGCTCGTTGCGCCCTGCCGTGGCCGCGACCGGGTCGGAAGCTTTCACCCGCACCCGCGCTCCCTGGGCCAGGTCGGCAGCGGGATCGGCCAGCACCCAGTCGCCAGCCTGCAAGCCGGCCGTCACTTCGGTCTGGGTCAGGCCCCGCAATCCCAGCTGTACCTGGCGGCGCGCGGCGCGGCCGTCGGCGACAACCCACACCTGGGCGCTGCTGCCCGCCGCCGCCGCCCCCAACGCATCGTTATTGACGACGATGGCGCGTTCGCGCCGGCCGGTCTTGACGTTCACCGAGACGGTCATGCCTTGACGCAAAAATGCGGGCGCGGGCGACACGCTCAAGCGCACCTCGACCGTGCCGCGCTGCGGATCGACACTCGGGGCGATGAAGCTGACCCTGGCTGGAAATGGCCTGAGCGGAAAGGCGTCGGCGATGCAGGTGGCCGATTGTCCGACCGCCAGCACTTCAAGGTTTTTTTCATCCAGCGGCACTAGTATTTCGGTGTCGCCCTCGCGCGCAATCTCGAACAGGACCCGGCCAGGCTGCACCAGGTCGCCAGGCTCGGCGTTGCGGGTGAGCACGGTGCCGGCCACTTCGGCACGGATCGTGGTTTTGGCCAGCAGCGCCCGGGCACTGGCCAACCTGGCACGCGCGCCAGCCTCGCCGGGATTGCCCGCCACCAGCGACCGCGCAGTCAGGCGCGCCTGCTCCAGCGCGGCGCGCGCCACCGTCTCGGCCTGGTTGGCCTGCTCCATCGATTCGCGGGTGATCATTTGACGCTGAAACAGCGCGCGACGGCGCTCGGCCTCGCGGCTGGCCTGTGCCAAGTTCGCTTCAGCCACGCGCAAGGCGGCCTGTGCCTGCGGACGTGTCGACTGCTGCAACTGGGCCAGGGCGGCTTCTGCCTCGCGCACTGCTGCCTCCAGCTCGTCTGCACGCAATACCGCCAGCACGTCGCCCGGACGCACCAGGTCGCCCTCGCGCACGCGCCGCTCGACGACCACCCCGGTGACCTGGCTGCCGACCTGGGCCCGCGAAACCGCCGCCACCCGGCCCGTCGCCACGACCACTTGTATCAGGGGCTGCGCGCTTACCTGGTACCCGGCCAGCACTGGGCCGCGGATTGTTGGCAGCAGCCATGACAAGGCGGCGACGGCAATACAGGCGGCCGCAACAACAAGGAGGGAACGCTTCATGGCGTGGGGCGGGTAAGCATGGTGAGAATATTAACCCATCGGATGGCCGCAGGATGGGGCCAACGGCCGGACATGCGCTCAGCGGCAAGTGAAGCAATAAAAATAATTTTGTATTTGCTGCATCCAATCGCGCTTCTGGCGGGTATTACCTGCATCGCCCCTGACTGCAGGGGTAAGTGTTGCTGTACCTACCCACTTTCTTAGGAGAACGACCATGAACAAACCTCTATTCGCCAAACTGGTTCTAGCCTCAGCCATCACGATGGCCCTCGCCGCCTGCGGCGGTGACGACGACGACGACATGGTCACGCCTGCTCCAACCCCCACCCCAACCCCGATGCCGACACCAACGCCAACGCCAACGCCGCCGGTCATGACCGCGGGCGACGTGTTTGCCTTAACAGCTAGCAACAAACTGATCTCGTTCAACCGCGATGCCGCCACGGCCGTGCGTACCAGCGTTGCCATCACCGGCCTGCCGAGCGGCGAAAACCTGGTCGGCATCGACTTCCGCCCGGCTGACGGCGTCCTGTATGGCGTCGGCAGCGCCGGCCGCCTGTACACCATCAATACCGATACCGGCGTGGCGACCCTGAAATCGACGCTCGCCGCCGATGCGGCCGACACCACCGCGCCGTTCACCGCGCTTGCCGGCACCGAGTTCGGCGTCGACTTCAACCCGGTTGCGGATCGCCTGCGCGTCGTCGGCAGCAGCGGCCAAAACCTGCGCATTAACGTCGACACCGGCGCCGTGACCACCGACGGTTCGATCAACGGCGGCGCCGCCACCTCGTCGGTGACCGGTTCGGCCTACACCAACTCGTTCGCCAACACCGGCACCACTACCCTGTTCAGCCTCGACGCGGCCACCGACACCCTGTACACGCAGAACCCGCCGAACGACGGCACCCTCAGCGTGCCGGTGACACTGGGCGTGGACGCGGCCAGCGTCAGCGGTTTTGATATCGACGCCGCCAGCAACACCGCCTATGCGGTGTTTACGGTCGGTGGCGCGCGCAACCTGTACAGCGTCAACCTGGCCGCCACCAGCGGCGCGGCGACCCTGATCGGCGCGCTTGGCGTCACCGAAGACATCCGCGGCATTGCCGTGCGCGCCGCCCGTACCCCGACCGTGGTCGGCCTGACCGACGACGCCCGCCTGGTCACTTTCGCGCCGCTGACGCCTAACACGCTCAGCGCGAATGTCGCCATCACCGGCCTGGCCGCCGGCGAAACGCTGCTGGGTATCGATGTCCGCCCGAAAGACCGCCTCCTGTATGCGGTATCGTCGACCGGCAAGATCTACACGATCGATCCGGCCACCGGCGCTGCGGTCGCCAAGGCGACGCTGGCTGCTGACGCGGCCGATACGACACTGCCGTTCACGGCCATTGCAGGCACCGCGTTCGCGGTCGACTTCAACCCGGTTGCCGACCGCATTCGCGTCGTCAGCAATACTGGCCAAAACCTGCGGATCAATGCCGATACCGGCGCGACCACGACCGATGGCGTGCTCAACGCGGTCGGCCTGACTCCGCTGGTCACCGCGGGCGCCTACACCAACAGCTTTGCCGGCACCACCACAACGATGCTGCTCAACATCGAAGCTGGCGCCGACACGCTGTCGCTGCAGAACCCGCCAAACGACGGCACCATGACGGTCGTCGGCGCGCTCGGCGTGAATGTCGCGGGTGATGTGGGCTTCGATATCGCCGGTGGCGCGAATGGCCTGGCCCTGGCGGCGCTGCGCACGTCGGCAGGCGGCGCAAGCGCGCTGTACCGCGTCAACCTGACCAGCGGCGCGGCAGTACTCGTCAATGGCACGGCGAACGCGGCGCTGTCGCAGGTGGGCACTGCTGCCACCGGCCTGCGCGACATCGCCATCATGATCAAGTAAGCACGCGCCCTAGATCACGACTGCCCGGCCAATAAACAGAATCGGCCCGGTCGGGCGGTCGATCGGCGAGCCCTTCTCGGGCTCGAGCGTGATCTCGAACAGCTGGTTCGCTTCCATCTTCGGCAGCTTATCGAGCGATACTTCAAGCGGCTGGCCAGGCTTGACGAGCCCAAGCGACACCGGCCCCTTCCAACCATCGGCCTTGGTCCAGAACTGCAGCGATTTCTGCTGCGGCACCGCCACATCGCCCAGCGGTACCAAGCGCAAGTTGCGCCCGTCGCTGGACTCAATCACCCAGCCTGGCTTCATGCTTTGCGGCGCGGCCAGCACCACCATCAATTTCTGTTCTGGCGCGGGGGAAAGCCCTGGCGTCAGGATGACCGCCATGATCGCCGCTGCGGCCATGCCGCCTGCGGCCAGACCGCGCCACAGGTTCAGGCTGTTCCACCACTGGGCGGCCGCGGCAGCCGGCTGCGCCGCCGCCGTGCGCACCGGCGCTGGCGCCAGCGATGTCTCGATGCGCTGCCACAGGCCCGGGCCCGGCTCAACCGGCGGGGCCAGTGCGGCAAGCGGCAGCAGCCGTTGCTGCCAGCCGTCCACCGCGGCGCGCAGCGCGGTGTTGTCAGGCATCGCGTGTTCCACGGCGCGGCGTCCACTCGCCGGCAACGTCCCCAGCACGTATTCGCCCGCCAGGTCGTGCAGGTTGTCGTCGTCGATGCGCGTCATGTCATGCACTCCTTCAGCGTGCTCATGCCGCGCTTGATCCACGCCTTGACGGTGCCGAGCGGCGATTTCAGGCGTTCTGCGATTTCAGAATGCGAGCAGCCATCCACGTAGGCGTACAGGATGCTGTTGCGCTTTGGAATATCGAGGTGGGACAGGCAGTCATGCAAGCGGCCAAGGTCGGCGCGCAATTCGAAGGCATCGGTCATCTGGCTGGAGCGTTGCAAGGATTCAGTGGACACCAGTTCGTCCAGCCGCTCGTCGCTGACGTCGACTTCGCGCTCGCCGTCGCGGATCAGGTTCAAGGCCTGGTTGCGCACGATGCTGACGATCCAGCCGCGCCCCGAACCACGGGCGCCGTCGAAGCTGGCGGCGCGGGTCCAGATTTTGAGGAAGGCGTCGTGCAGCACGTCTTCCGCCGCTTGCCGTCGCCGCACGATACGCATGGCAACGCCAAGGAGATGGCGGCTTTCCTGCAGGTAGATGCTTTTCAGCGCCTGCCGGTTACCTTGGGCGCAGGAACTTAACGCCGCTTCGTAATCAAAATCTTGGGGGACCATGGGTGCGCCGGTAAGTTTTAAATCAGGAATGCATGCCTGCCTGGGCGGTCAGTGCCGCAAGACCTTGCGCAGTGTCTCCGCCAGTTCTTCGGCGTTGAACTTGGCCACATAGGCATCGGCGCCAACCGACTTGACGTGGCCTTCGTTGGTTGTGCCCGACAGCGACGAGTGTATCACCACGGGAATCGACTTGAAGCGGGCATCCTGCTTGATGTTGCGGGTCAGGGTGAAGCCATCCATCTCCGGCATTTCCAGATCCGTCAGCACCAGCGCAACCTTGTCGCTGACCGCCTTGCCCTCTTTGCCAGCGGCCACCGTGAGCGCTTGCAATTTCTCCCACGCTTCCTTGCCCGATTTCGTCATGATGAACGGCACGCCCATCGCCGTCAGTCCAGCTTCGATCAAGGAACGCGCAACGCCGGAATCATCGGCCGCCAGGATGACCGCGCCTTCGGCAAGCGCGATCTTTGGACCAACGGTTCCGGCATCCGGCACGTCGACCGGTGGCGACAGTTCGCTCAGGATCTGCTCGACGTCGAGTACCTGCGCGAGGCGTGTGCCGTCGGTGTTGCCATCGATACGCGCGATGCTGGTCACCGATCCGCCCACCGCACTTGCTTCGGCCGACAGCACATCGCTCCAGTCGAGCCGGACGATTTCTTCCACCGACTCGACCGCAAATGCCTGCGTGGTGCGGGCATACTCGGTGATCAGCAGGATGTTCAAGCCGCTCTTCGGCGTGCAGCCGACCACGGCGGGCAAGTTGATGACCTGGATGATCTGGCCGCGCAAATTGACCACGCCCATGATGTGCGGCGTCGTGCCGGCGATCGCGGTGACCTCGGGCATGGCAAGAATTTCCCGTACCTTGAACACATTGATGCCGAACAGCTCAGCTCGCTCTGCGTTTCCGCTGACGCCGAGGCGGAACAGCAGCAGTTCAAATTTATTGGTGCCGGTCAGATTGGTACGCTCGTCCACTTCCTGCTGTACAGTTTTCATTTTTATCCTCGCATGCCTGCGCATTAAAAACCACGTAAATCGTCACTATGGATAAGAAACGCATCCGTGTAACTTGACCTTTGGTGCTAGTGCCGGGTTGGCTACAGCGCATCCAGATTCGATAACATCGTCTGCGCCTGCCGCTGGAAATCGGCAATGGTTGTCGAATCCATTTTTTCCAGCTGCCGATAGGCCATGCCAATGCGCGGATTGCGCGACAGGGTTGCCTTATTGCGCTGGAAGAAGTCCCAATATAGCGCATTAAATGGACAGGCAGTTGGACCAACGCGCAGCTTTTTATCGTAGTTGCAACCTTTGCAATAATCACTCATCCGGTCGATATAGGCGGCGCTGGACACATACGGTTTGGTGGCCAGCAGCCCGCCGTCGGCGAATTGGCTCATGCCTGCGGTGTTCGGAAGTTCCACCCATTCGAAGGCGTCGATGTAGATGCCGAGATACCAGCGATGCACTTGCACCGGATCGAGGCCGGCCAGCAGCGCGAAATTCCCGATCACCATCAGGCGCTGGATATGGTGGGCGTGCGCCTGTTCCAGCGACTGGGTAATCGCATGCGAGACGCAGTTCATCCTGGTGTTACCGTCCCAGAACCATGAGGGCAGCGCGCGCTGATGGCCGAAGAAATTCTTCCCGGCGTATTCAGGCATTTTCGCCCAATACACGCCGCGCACATATTCGCGCCAGCCCAGTATCTGGCGGATAAACCCTTCCACCGCGGCGAGCGGCGCGTGGCCGGCGTGATACGCCGCTTCGGCTTTTGCCACGACCTCGCGCGGATTAAGCATTTTGACGTTCAGCGCAAACGACAAAAGCGAATGAAACAGGCGCCACGCCTTGCTGCTCATCGCGTCCTGGAAATCGCCGAAGCGGGGCAAGGCATTGGCGATGAACGCATCGAGCTGTTGCAGCGCCTCTTCCCGGTTCAGGGCCCACGCGAGCCGATCCGCTTTCGGATCGCCGAAGCTGTTGACGCCCGCATCGACGATCGATCGCCACAGCAGCGAATGGTCGTGCACGGTGCGCGGATCGCTTGGCTCGGCCGGCTCGCCGCGCCACGGCTTGCGATTTTCGGCATCAAAATTCCATTGATCGCCAACCGGCTTTTTGGCGTCCGCCATTAACACCTGATGCGCTACCCGCATCTGGCGATAAAAGAACTCCATCAGCCACTGCTTGCGGTCCGCGAAGATATCCGCGGCCTCATTGCGGGTGGTATAAAAATGCTCGCTGTCGACCATCAGCCATGGAACTGCCGACTTGCGGCCATGCTGGTACAGCTGTTCATCCAGGCGCCATTCATCCGGCGCCTGGTATTCAAAAGCGGCGGCCTGGTACTGCGCCACCAGCGCATCGATATTCGCGGGGATCGATTGCAGGTTGGACGGGTCATCGATCTGCACATAATGTACGCGGTGGCCCGCCTGGCGCAGCTGGCGCGCCAGGTCGCGCATCGCCGCGAAGATCGCCAGGATCTTTTGCGCGTGGTGGAGCACGTAATCGGTCTCCTGGCGCACTTCCATCAACACGTAGACAGTCGCATCATCGATCTCGCTGAACCAGCGGTGCTGAAGATTAAGCTGGTCACCGAGGATCAGCCTGAGGGTGTGTCCCGGTGTCGGTGTCGTCGTCGTCATCTTCTCTCCTGTACACTCAAGCATCGCATCGCATGCCGGAGCCATTCACATGATGGGCAGTCTTCCCGACCAGTATCACGCGCTGGTCATCGGCGCGTCCGGCACCATCGGCGCCGCCTTTGTCGACCTGCTGAACCAGTCGCCGCGCTGCGCATCGGTGTGCGGCCTGCACCGCCATTCGATACCCCGGATCGACTTCGCCGACGAACACAGCGTCGCCGAAGCGGCGCAACAGCTTGCGGCCGGACCACGCTTTGACCTGATCATCAACGCCGCCGGCATGCTGCACAACGAGGCATTCATGCCGGAAAAGCGCCTGGCCGACCTGACGGCCAGGCAAATGCAGGCAACCTTCCAGGCCAATGCCTTCGGACCCGCGCTGTTGCTGCGCTACTTCGTGCCGCTGCTGGCCAGTGAACGCGCCATCATGGCGATGCTGTCGGCGAAGGTTGGCAGCATCGGCGACAACCGGCTGGGCGGCTGGTACAGCTACCGCGCTTCCAAGGCCGCCCTGAACATGCTGGTAAAAACCGCGGCCATCGAAGTTGCCCGCAACCAGAAGAACAGCGTGCTGGTCGCGCTGCATCCGGGCACGGTCAACTCCCGCCTGTCGAAGCCCTTCCGCGGCGAATCCATCGGCCGCCGCGCCCACGATGCCGCCAGCGACATGCTGGACGTGCTCGATGCGCTCACGCCGGCCGACAGCGGTTCGTTCAAGTCGTACAACGGCGCCGACCTGCCCTGGTAGGGCAGCTATGCCGGCCCTTGGGCAATGCGCTGCGCCAACGCGCGTCCGCTCAACCAGGCCGCCTCGACGGTTCCGCCGTTGAGCCAGTCGCCGCACATGCCCACGCCCAGCCCGGCGTCCCAGCTGCATGCCTCGGTACGGCTGGTGGCGGTGCTGGCGTAGCGCCAGCGATGCACATTCCAGTGCTGCGGCGCCGGACCGCCCAGTTCGGCAAATGCCGGCAGCAGCTGCGCGGCAACGCCGTCGGCATCAAGCGCCATGTGCGCTTCGCTCCATGCGGCGCTGGCGTGCAGCAGCCAGCTCTCGGTGCCGTCGCGGCCCGGCTTGGCACTGTCGCGGGCCACCCAGCGCAGCGGGCCGCGGTTGACGAAGGCGGCCTCGAATCCAAGCGCCAGCGGCGCGGCGTACTGCAGCATCATGGCCCAGCAGCCTTGCATGCTGGTTTCATCGGCCAGCGCGGCTTGTCGCGGCGCCACCGCGCGCAGCAACGGCCCGGCTTGCGGCGCTGGCACTGCCAGCACCACCGCATCGTAGACATCCCCAAACGCGCCGATGTCCTGCGCGTGCAAGCGCCAGCCGGTGGACGCGCGTTGCAGTTCGCTGATCGCCGCACCGCTGCGCAGCGCCAGCGTCGACGCCAGCAAGGCGGCCGGCGCGGTCATGCGCGGCGTGCCGACGAAGCGTTCGGCAGGGTCGGCAACTGCGCTGCTGCCGTCGGCATCGAAGCGCCGCAGCGCGGGAAACCACTGCGCGGCCGCGCCAGCCTGCTCCCAGCGCGCCACCTCGGCGCGGAAACCGGTATCGCGCGCGGTGAAATACTGGGCGCCGTGGTCGCATTGCCAGCCGTCGCCGCGCCGCGTGCTCATGCGGCCGGCAGGACCGCGGCTCTTGTCGAAGATGCTCACGCGAAAACCTGCCTGCTGCAGCGCGGTGGCGCATGACAAGCCAGCCATGCCGGCGCCAATGACGGCGATGTGGGGAGGAGAAGTCATGCGTGTCCTGGGTGGTGTTGAGCGCGCGGTTTAGCGCCAGCCTCGCCGCCATTGGGCAGCGTCGTTCAGCTCGCGCCAGCGCAAGGTGAAGCTGCGCCCGCTGAGCACGGCTTCCATCGTGATGCTGTCGACCTGCGTGCCCGGCGCTTCCGGCGCGATCAGCGCGGTAACGATGAAATGCTTTTCCTTGTTGACCGGGACGGCCGCCGTCCACTTGCTGCGTAGCAGCTTTGTCGCGACGTGAACCTTCATGGACCGCCTCTCGAACATGGCGTTCGATTATAGCGCGCGCGATGCCGGCGATCAGGCCGTGCAGCGGCAGGTGCGGTTCAATTCCTGTTCATGACGGCGTCAGTGCGCCAGCCGCATCTCGATGCGGTCGATGACATGGCGCACGTCTTCCGGCGGCACGGGCGGACTGAAGAAATACCCCTGGCCAATATGGCAGCCATGCGCCTGCAGCCAGTTCATCTGCTCCCGGGTTTCCACGCCTTCGGCCACGATCACCATTTTCAGCGCCAGCCCCATGGCCACGATGGCCTCGGTCAGGGTTTCGGCGTTCGGATCCTGCAACATGCTGTGGGTAAAGGATTGGTCGATCTTGAGACACTGCAGCGGCAGCTGGCGCAAATAGCTGAGCGAGGAAAAGCCCGTGCCGAAGTCGTCCAGCGCGGTAGCGATGCCGTTGTCGTTGAGGTCGCGCAGCACGCTCTGGGTCGGCGCCAGCTCGCGCATGATGCACGACTCGGTGACCTCGATTTCGAGCGCGTCGGGCGGCACGCCGTAGTCGCGCAACAACTGCGTCAGGTACACGACCAGGTTCGGCGACAGGATATCGACCGTCGACAGGTTGATCGACACCGGCAGCCGGGCCATGTCGCCGGTGCGCCAGCGCGCCTGTTCGGCGATGGCGCTGCGCATCACCCAGCGGTCGATCGCGATGATCTGGTCGCTATGCTCGGCAATCGGAATGAAGGCCGCCGGGCTGTTCTGGCCGCGGGTCGGGTGGTTCCAGCGCACCAGCGCTTCGAGGCCGACCACTTTATGGCTGTTGAGGTCAACCTTCGGCTGGAACACCAGCGACAGCTGGTCGCGCTCCACCGCTTCGTTCAGGTCGCGCTCAAGCAGGTAATACGCCAGCTGGTCCGATGCCATCGCCAGCTCGAACACCACGCTGCGCGAGCGCCCCAGCGCCTTGGCCTGGTACAGGGCCAGGTCGGCATGGCGCAGCAGCTCGCTGACGGTGCGGCCGTGGCCAGGCGGAATCGCAATGCCCACCGATATCCCGAGCCGCAGTTCCTGTCCATTGATGTGGAACGGGCCCGATACCGCCTGGTGCAAGCGCTCGGCAAACGTCAGGGCGATCGCGGCACTGGGGTGCGGTATCTGCAACAGCAGCAGGAATTCATCGCCACCCAGCCGCGCCAGCAAGTCGAACTCGCGCACCACCGCCTTCAGCCTGGCGGTGAGCTGCTGCAGCACCTGGTCGCCGGTTTCATGGCCGTAGGTGTCATTCACTTTCTTGAAGTGGTCCAGGTCCAGCAACATCAGCGCGGTATTGAACTGGCCGTCTTCGAGGCGCCGGGCGACCTCGTCCTCCATCGCCCGGCGGTTGTACAGCCCGGTCAGGTGGTCATGGTGGGCGCGCCAGTGCAGGGTTTCCTGCAGCTTGCGGTTCACTTGCAGCTTGTTCACCTCGCTCAGGATGCGCAACAGGCTTTGCAAACCTTCCGCGTCCATCGGCGACCACGGATCGGAATGCCCTTTGACCTGCTGCTGCCAGATGGCGAACGAGCGGCGCGGCTCGAGCCGAACCCGGCCGTCCGGCAAGGTCACCCTCTCCTTGGCGGGCTGGCCGCCCCAATGCACTTGCTGCACCACCTCGCGCCGCGTCACGAAGCAGAAAATGCCTTCTTCTTCATAGCGGTGCGCCACCAGCATTCCGGCCGCGTCCGGCAGAGACGCCAGCGCCGGCCGTTCTCCCGTCAGCAGGTCGTCCCGCATGCGCACGTCCGGGGTGCGCTCTTGCATGTCGAGGGTGGCCCGGACCTCATCGACGATCTGGTGCGGCGAGCCGTGCCGGCCCTCCCCGCCCACATACACCAGCGAGCCGATCTGCACGCCGAGGTTGGTCGCGTCGAAGGCCCGCAGCAGATGCGGCAGCCAGACGTCGAGCACGATGGGAATGTCGCCGTCCTGCAGCAGCACCTGGTTGAAATGGTTGAGCAGGCGGTCGAGCGCGAGGCGCCGGCGCACGCTTTCCAGGTTGAGGAAAGCGGCAATGCGCATGGTGGCGATTTCCGCCAGCAGGTCGCAAGCCTGGCGCAATCCTGAGCGGATATGGCGCGGCGGCGTCATTGCCTGGTGATGATGGCAGGCGATCAGCCCCCACAGCGTGCCCTCGCAGACGATGGACATGGTCATGGTGGCGCGCACGCCCATGTTGCGCAGGTAAACCAGATGCACCGGCGACAAGCCGCGCAGTATGCAATGGCTCTGGTCGAGCTGCGCGCCGTCGGGCAAGGTGGGGGGCAGCAGCGGATCCATCGCGGCCTCGACATCGGCCAGCAAGCGCAGCTTGTTGGTCAGGTACAGCGCCCGCGCCTGGCTTGGGATGTCCGAGGCCGGAAAGCGCAAGCCAAGGTACTTGGTCTGGTAACCGGCCGAGGTATGCTCGGCAACGACTTCGCCGCAGCCGTCAGGCAGGAAGCGGTAGATCATCACGCGGTCGAAACCGCTGAATTGCTGGATCGCCTGGGTCGCTTCGTCCAGGAACTCGCCGAGGCTTTCAGCGTGCCGCAGGCGCGCCACCACGTCGGCGAAATCGCCGAATGCCTGGCTCTGGCGGGCGGCATCGTCGATGTCGCCCGCCACCGGCAGCCATTCAAGCAGCGCCAGCGCGCCGAGCCGGTGGCCGAGACACTCCCAGTGAGCGGCCACCTGCTGCGCATCGGCCGGACTGGTCTGTTCGATGCGCAGGCGCAGCCGCAGGCCGACGCAATGCGAGGTCGGCAGCGCGGCGAGGTCGGGCGGGCCGGAGGCTTCCAGGCCCGCCACCCAGTCGGACAGCGCTGCGTTGACGAGCCTGGCGGGGTCGCCCAGGCCCGGCCAATGGCGCACAATGCCGGCCGACACTTGCACAATGTGTTGGCTGGCCAGGTCGACGACCATCAGGAAACCATACGCCTGCACCGTACCCAGCAGCTGTATCGGTTCGTCGGCGCAGGATTTCTCCAGCTCTGCCGAAATGGTGTCGCCATGCCCGCCCGAATTCATGCGCCGCGCCTCCCTGGCTTTTGCAGGAACCAACAAGGATTGAGACCGGCGCCACAGGCGATGGTTCCGGGCGCGGCGGCCCGGAGAATGGCCGTACGCTAGACGGCGCGCAGCAACGGCGCCTCGGTCAACATGGCGCCGCGCAGCATTGCCTCGAACTCGCCGGCCGGCAGTGGCTTGCTGCGCAGGTAGCCCTGGTATTGATCGCAGCCGAGTTCGCGCAGGTAGTCCAGCTGTTCCTTGGTCTCCACGCCTTCGGCGATCACTTCCAGGCGCAGGCTGTGCGCCAGCGCGATCACCGAACGCACGATGGCGGCGTCGTCCGCGTTCGAACTGATGTCACGCACGAACGAGCGGTCGATCTTGAGCGTATCGAGACGGAACTGTTTCAGGTAGCCCAGGCTGGAATAGCCGGTGCCAAAATCGTCGACCGAAATATGGATGCCCTGGGCATGCAGGCGCTCAAGGATCTGCGCCGCCTCGGCCGGATTGTGCATGACCACGCTTTCGGTCACTTCCAGCTCCAGGCAGGCACCATCGAGGCCGGTTTCAAGCAGCACGGCGGCGACAAATTCGGGCAGGTCCTTCTGGCGGAACTGGTAGGCCGACAGGTTGACCGCGACGCGCAGGTGCGGCAAGCCATCGCGTTGCCAGGCGCGGTTCTGCCGGCAAGCTTCGCGCAGCACCCAGGCGCCGAGCGGGATGATCAGGCCGATCTCTTCGCTGACCGCGATGAACTCGTTGGGCGGGACCAGGCCGCGCTCAGGGCTGCGCCAGCGCACCAGCGCTTCCATCGCCATCACCGCGCCGCTCGCCACATTGATCTTCGGCTGGTAATGCAACTCGAATTCATCGTTCTCCAGCGCGCGGCGCAGTTGCTGTTCGAGCAGCAGGCGCGCGCCGGCGGCGGCGTTCATTTCCGGCGCAAAGAACTGATGGTTGGCGCGGCCCATTTTCTTGGCGTGGTACATCGCGCTGTCGGCATTGCTCATCAGCTCGCGCAGCGTGGTTCCGTCGTTCGGGAACATGCTGATGCCGATGCTCACCGACACGCTCTGCTGCTGCTCTTCGATCACGATCGGCAGGGCTAGCGTATCGAGCAACTTCTGGGCAATGTTGGCCGCGACCGTAGGACCGGCCACTTCGCCCAGCAGCACCACGAATTCGTCGCCGCCGAGCCGCGCCACGGTATCTTCGGCGCGCAGGCAGCCGGTCAGCCGCGTGGCGACGCCCTGCAGCAGCTTGTCGCCGTAATGGTGTCCGAGCGAATCGTTGATCGTTTTGAAGCGGTCGAGGTCGAGGAACATCAGCGCAAAACGCTTGTTGTTGCGCTCGCCCGTGGCGATCGCCTGTTCGATCCGGTCTTCCAGCAGGCTGCGGTTAGGCAAGCGGGTCAGGGCGTCATGCAGGGCAAGGTGGTGCAGCTGGCGGTTGGCGTGGCTGAGCGAATGCACCAGCCTGGCGGTGCGCGCAGCCAGGCGCGAATCGACCACCGACAGCAGCAAGGTAATTGTCAGCAAGGTCAGCGCGGCGGCGCCGACCAGTACGCCCAGCAGGTCGTTGTCGATGCCGCCCGCCGCCATGCAAATGCTGCCCGCGGTGAAGCGCGCCGCCTCCATCCCGGTGTAGTGCATGGTGATGATCGCCATACCCATGATCACGGCGGCGCCGGCTTTCTTGGTATGGCCCAGCATCGACTGGTCGGTGCGCAAGGTAAACGCAAGCCACAGCGCGGCAATGGATGCCACAATCGCAATCACGATCGACAGGCCGACGATCGGGTAGTCGTAGTCGATCGCCGGATTCATCTGCATGGCGTGCATGCCGGTATAGTGCATCGCGCCTATGCCCAAACCCATCAGCAAGCCGCCGATCAGGAAGTGCGAACGGCTGACGGTGGGCCGGGTGACGATGCGCAGCGCGAAGGCCGATACCAAAATCGCTACCAGCAACGACAGCGCGGTGATCCACAAATCGTAGCTCATGCGGATCGGCAAGTTATAGGCGAGCATGCCGATAAAATGCATCGACCAGATGCCGCCACCCATCGCGACGGCGCCGCCGCCCAGCCACAGCAAACTGGCCAGGCCCTTGGTCTCGGCAACGCGGCCGGTCAGGTTCAAGGCGGTATACGACGCCAGCATCGCGACGACGATGGAAAGCAGCACGAAGCCAGTATGATAGTTGCCAGCGAGATAAGACAAGTGAGGATCCTGTGGATAGGGACCATGCGGCGAACGGTCCTGAAAGGACATTGTGGCATCGGGGGTTAGCCGAGTGTTGCCCAGTTACACTTTATGTTGCCAAGTGTGGCGTTCCGGCGGCATGTTGAGCTGATATCCGTCCAATTGTAATCATCACTCAAGACGACGCGCTCACCTTCGGTAACTTTCCGGTCGCCTGCGAGGGCGCGCCAATTCAACGATAATCATTGTCATTACTCACAGGAGAATGACTATGACCGGTGTCGCCGACTTCCCGATTCATGCCAAATGGCCCGCCAGTTTTCCCGACCGCATCCAGCTGTATTCGCTGCCAACGCCAAATGGCGTCAAGGCATCGATCATGCTCGAAGAGACGGGCCTTGCCTACGAACCGCACCTGGTGAACTTCGACACCAACGATCAGTTGTCGCCGGAATTCATCTCGCTCAACCCCAACAACAAGATTCCAGCGATGATCGACCCCGACGGCCCGGGCGGCAAACCGCTGGCCCTGTTCGAGTCCGGCGCCATCCTGATGTATTTGGCCGAGAAGAGCGGCAAGCTGTTGCCGCAGGACGCAGGCGAGCGTTATCAGACGCTGCAGTGGGTGATGTTCCAGATGGGGGGCATAGGCCCGATGTTCGGCCAGCTTGGCTTCTTCCACAAGTTTGCCGGCAAAGACTACGACGACAAGCGCCCGCGCGACCGCTACCTGGCCGAAACGGTGCGCCTGCTTGGCGTGCTGGAGCGCCACCTCGAAGGGCGCCAGTGGATGATGGGCGACCAGTACACCATCGCCGACATCGCCATCTTCCCCTGGGTGCGCAACCTTGTGGGTTTTTACGGCGCAGGCGAGCTGGTCGGCATCGACAAGTTCCCCAACGTGCAGCGCGTGGTGGCCGCATTTGCCGCGCGGCCCGCGGTCGCGCGCGGCCTGAACATCCCGGCCCGGCCGTAACCTAGTGCGCCGCCAGCGCGGCACGCAAGCCGCGCAGCGAGGCGCCCACGGCCTCGACCTGGCCCATCCCGTCCGGGTATTCCTCCTGCTCGATAATCAGCCAGGCGGTGCCGCCGATGCTGGTGGCCGCCGCCGTCAGGCCGGCCCAGTTGGTACGGTCCTGGCCGATGATCGGGGTGCCGCTGGTGCCTGCTGCGAACTTGGCCTTGTAGTGCAGGCTGACCGAGCGGCCCGGGTAGCGCCTGACATAGGCCACCGGGTCCTTGCCCGCAAACGTCGTCCAGCCGACGTCTTGCTGCAGGATCACCTGCGCGGGCGTGCCCCTGGCCAGGATATCCCAAGGGGTGTTTCCCACGCTGCCCGCCATCTCTTCGGCATGGTTATGGTAGCCGATGCGCATGCCGAGCGCGGCCAGCCGCGCCGCCAGCGCGCTCAGTTCAACGGCCACTTGCGGGCTGCCCTCGACACTCAGCGCGCGCCGCTCCCAGGGGACGATCAGGTCGTTGCAGCCGAGGGTTCGATAGAAGCGCGTGGTTGTGCCGAAGCCGGCGCCGCTCAACTGGGCGAGGCCGACGTGGGCACTGGCGCAGCGCAAGCCGGCCTTGTCGAGGAATGCGCGCAGCGCCGCGGGATCGTCGCCGTAGCGGCCGAACTCGCCGGCGAACTCGACGCCCTGGAATCCGAGCGCGGCCAGCCTGGCCAGGGTACCCTCGAAGTCTTGCTTGATTTCGTCCTTGACCGACCAGAGCTGGACGCCGATGCGCGGATTAAACGGCGCCGCCGTGCCGGCGGTGCCCGCACAACCCAACAGCATGGACAGCACCAGTAACAATGCGGATCGCTTCATCGTCGTCACTCCCTGAATGCAAACGCCACCTTGGAAGGTGGCGTCTGGTGTTAAGCGGGCTGGTTACTTGCGCTCGGCTGCCGACTTGTCGCGCGCCGCGCGGAACTCGGAATCGGCCGACCAGTTCGGCCACGTCGTGCCGTTGGCCAGGTCCATTCCCAGTCCATACAGCACTTCAAGGTCGCGCGCCATGCCGGTGAAGGTCCACTTCGGATTGAATTCATCGGCCGGCTGGTGATACGCCTTCTCGGTGTACTCGGCTTCCGACGCCTGGCCGGCTTTGACGCCGCCCTCGATCCAGTCATTGCCGGAACCGAAAGAAATCGCCGGCACGCCGCGCTTGGCGAACGGGAAGTGGTCGGAGCGGAAGAAGTAGCCTGCCTCAGGTTTCGGGTCCGGCGCGTAGGCGATGTTCCACTTCTTGGCCTTGGCAACGAGCAAGTCGACCAGGTCCATTTTGGCGCTGCCCGAAATGTTGAAGTTACGCGCAGGTCCGTACGGGCTCAGCGCATCCATGTTGATGACCGCAACCGTCGACGCCAGCGGGTACAGCGGGTTCGACGCGTAGTACTCGGAACCGAGCAGGCCTTTTTCTTCCGCCGTCACCGCGAGGAACACCACGCTGCGTTGCGGCGCGGGCTGCCGGGCGTAGACGCGCGCCATTTCAAGCATGGCGGCAATGCCGGTGGCGTTGTCGACCGCGCCGTTATAGATCTTGTCGCCCTTGGCGTCCGGCTGGCCGACGCCAAGGTGATCCCAGTGGCCGCTGTACATCACGTACTGCTTCGGATACTTGCTGCCTTCGCGGATCGCGACCACGTTCTTCGACTTGATCACTTGCGCATCGACGGCGTAGTTGGCCGACAGGGTCACGCCCTTGAGTTCCATGGGCCTGAATTCGCGCGTCTGGGCCTGCTTCTTGGCCGCTTCGAAATCGAGGCCGGCGGCCTTGAACATCGCGGCCGCGAGGTCGCGCTGGATCCATGCTTCCATCGGCGCGTGCGACTTGGCCGGCTCCTTGCGCACCACGTCGTACATGACGTTGGTATTGGAGTTCTTGACCGTCGGCCAGCCGTACGACGCGGGCGCGGTCTCATGCACGATGATGGTGCCGAGCGCGCCGCGGCGCGCCATTTCTTCAAACTTGTAGGTCCAGCGGCCATAGTAGGTCATGGCCTTGCCGCCGAATTCGCCCTTGCCGGTTTCAAAGTCCGGGTCGTTGATCAGCACCACGGCCAGCTTGCCCTTCAGGTCCATGCCCTTGAAGTCATCCCACTTGCGCTCGGGCGCGGTGACACCGTAGCCGACGAACACCAGCGGCGCGTTCTTGAAGTCGACCAGCTTGGCGCCGCTCATCGAGGCGCGCACGGCCATGTCGTCGCCCTGCGCGAGCTGGCGCGTGTTCTTGCCCTCGGCCAGGGTCAGCTTGACCGGCCCCTTGATCTCGAAGCGGCCCAGCGGCACGTCCTGGGTCCAGCTGCGCTTGCCGCCCGACAGGTCGCCGCCCGGCTGCATGCCGGCGGCCTTGAACTGTTCGACCAGGTAATTGACGGTCTTGGTTTCGCCGGCGGTATTCGGTCCGCGGCCTTCAAATGCGTCGGAGGACAGTACCTTGACGTCGCGCGACAAGCGCTGGGGATCGAATGTCGGCGCATCGGCGGCTTGCGCGGAGGCGGTGGCGAGGGTCAGCAGGACCAGGGTGGCGTTTTTCAATGCGGGTCTCCATTGGGTAAAAATCGCAAGATGGCACAGTACCATAATGAATGCTGAGCAAGCATGGCTGTTCGGCAACAGCGATCTTGAATTGCTGGATAATACGCCATTGAGCATGATTGGAAAGAGCAGGACCGCATGATGAATTTTGAACGCCGGCGCGACCGCTTTGAATTGTTCGACAGCATGGACAGCCCTGCCGTCAACCTGAGCTTCACCTTGGAGTTGCCGGACTTTCGGCCCTGGTGCAAGGCGCAAGGCTTGCCGCCGTTTCACGTACTGCTGTTTGCCGTGCTGAACGCCGTGCTGAAAGTCGAAAACTTCCGCTACCGCATTTTTGAAGGGGAGGTGATCCGCATCGACCGGCTCACCCCGTCCTATACCGTGGTCAACCAGCACCACGACCTGAACTTCGCCCAGTTCGCCTGGTCCGATGAGTTGCGCGAATTTGTCGCGCGCAGCCTGGCGGCGCGCGACCAGGCCAGCAACATGGCTGCGCTGAACGACACCTACCAGGGCATGTCGCCGCGCGAATGCAAGAACCAGGTGTTTGTCACCTGCATTCCCTGGCTCGACTTTACCTCGATCCAGCATCCCGCGGCATCGCTCGGCTGCCCCGACGTTCCTTCACTGGCCTGGGGCAAATTCCGGTACGGCGGCAACGGCCGCCTGCAGCTGCCGTTTTCGGTGCAAGCGCATCACGGCTTTGTCGATGGCTACCATATCCATCAACTGGCGCAGACGATCGCCGCCGAACTGAAGCAGCTGATTCAGTAACGCCGATCCTTGTCGAGGCCTTCGGCAAGCGCCAGCTTTTCCATCGCGCCCTCGAGGATCGTGCGCGCGGCCCCAGCGGCGTATTGCAGCTCCGCATGCAGCCTTGCATCGGCCTCGTTGCGCGACGCGCACTGCGCGCTGTAGCGTTCAAAGCTGCCGACCATCATCAGCAGATCGGACAGGTGGCGCGGGCACTCGCACTCCAGGCTGGTGCCGGCGGCAGCGTACGCAGCGAGCCGGGCGTCATCGAAACGGCGCGGGGCAATCGCCTCGCGCACTGGCGCTGCTGCCAGCTGGGTGCCGGCCGATGCGCTGCGGCACAGCATCAGCAGCTCGCCAATTTCCGCCGGGACCCGCGCCACCAGGCAACCATGCGAGCGCAATTCGCGAATCGTCGCGCTGGCGCAGAAGCGGTACAGCACCAGCGTGGCACCGGCCCCCGTGTGATCGCGCAAGGCCGCGATCAGCGGCACCGCCGGGGCATCGAGCTCCGACACTTCGATCAGCAACACGTCAGGCCGGGTAGCGCGCAGGCTGGCTGGCGCCTGGTCCAGCGTGTCGCAGCCGCGCAGCACCTCGAGCTGGCTGGCGTGCTGGCCTTCAGCGGCGATGCGGCGGCGCAAGCCCTCGCCCACGACCGCGACGCGCACCGGCCCGGCGTTCTGGGCCTTGCCCGCCGCTGGCGCCGCCACCAGCGCGCCCAGCTGCTCGACAGGCAAGCCGGCGATCGAGCCGATTGGATGGCCCTGGTCCACCAGCTGTTTCAACAGGCCCAGGCGCCTGACCTGCTCGGCCGAATAGAGCCGCTGTCCATGCTCCGAACGGTGGGTGTCGGACAGTCCGTAACGCCGTTCCCAGACACGCAGGGTTTCGACCGGAAGACCTGCCAGTCGTGCCGCCACGCCGCTTCGGTAGGCCGGCGGCGACTCCGGGGCACTGGTTTGTTTTGAAATATTTTTCATTCTAATGACCCGATATTGAACCGCTAATGCCCCAATATTATCGCGTCATCAATCGAACGCCAAGATGTTTCGGCGCATACTTTACTCACACAACGGTTCAAAGTCTGTACAAAACCGTTTTTAGCGATGTCGTTTAATTTACCAACCAGGAGCTTGTGATGAAAAAAGTTTTGATGGCAGTTTCCATGTCCCTCGCCTTCGGCGCAGCGCAAGCGGCCGATATCGTCGACACCGCCAAGTCGGCCGGCACTTTCAACACCCTGATCGCAGCAGTGGAAGCGGCAGGACTGGTCGATACGCTCAAGGGTCCGGGGCCGTTCACCGTATTCGCGCCGACGGACAAGGCATTTGCCAAGATCCCGAAAGCCAAGCTCGATGCGCTGCTGAAGGACAAGGCCGCACTGACCAAGGTCCTGACCTACCACGTGGTGCCAGGCAAGGTCATGGCCGCGGACGTCAAGCCGGGCGCCGTGAAGTCGGTCGAAGGCAGCAACCTGACCGTCAGCATGATGGGCAACAAGGTTCGCCTCGACAAGGCCACCGTGACGCAGACCGATATTGCCGCCGACAACGGCGTGATTCACGTCATCGATACGGTCGTGATGCCCAAGTAAGTTCAACAGGATGGCCGGGCGCGCCTGCCCGGCCAATGGCGTTACCGCTGATCAGCGTCCGCCTTAAATGTTCACCCTGCAACGGCGCGAATGCGCGCCATCGGTTAGTCATCCAACACTTGCCGCCTCACCGGCTGGGTACGATGTGGTTCAAAGACGCGTTGGTATGGTCCAAGCGCATACAGGAGGAACAAGATGGATTCAATCAACAAAGAGCAGCCGGAACACAATATGGAAAATCTTTCCGGTGCAAAGGCGATCGAGAAATTGACGGAACTGGCCAAGGAAGCGGAAACCTGCTTCTTCTGCACCACGGCGGGCCTCGGCGGCAGCGCGGGTGTGCGCCCGATGAGCGTTCAGCAGGTCGATGAGCAGGGCAACCTGTGGTTCCTCAGCGCCAGCGACAGCCACAAGAACGCCGAAATTGAAGCCGACCCGTCGGTGAAGCTGTTCTTCCAGGGCTCGAAGCACGCCGAATTTTTGAGCATGGAAGGCCGCGCCAGCATTTCGCGCGACAAGACCAAAATCAAGGAACTGTGGAACTTCGTTCTGAAGACCTGGTTCACCGAGGGCGAGGACGATGCGCGCATCACGGTCATCAAGGTTGAGCCAACGCACGGCTACTATTGGGACAACAAGCACGGCACGGCGATTGCCGGCGCCAAGATGCTGATTGGAGCAACGATCGGCGTCACGCTCGACGACTCCATCGAAGGGCAACTGCGCGTGTAAGCAACAACGCCGCCTTCCGGTGGCGCATTGCCGGCTACTCGACGCTGCCGGACGAGCCGCGGCGCCAGCCGTCATGCCAGCTGCGCTCGGACACGTGGATCTTCGACTTCACGTGCTTGAGGTTGGCCACAATCGTGAACGTCATGATCACCATCAGCGACCACGAGCTCCACTTGCTGACATGAACCAGCGACCACGCGCCGAGCTGGTTCGGATAGCGCCACACGCCCCAGAAGGTGCCGATGTTTTCGGCCAGCCAGACGAAGAAGCCGATCAGCACGAAGCCCAGCATCAGCGGCATCTGGCGGTCGCGGTCCAGCGGTCGGTACACCACCGACGTACGCAGATACAGCAGCAGCGCGCAGCCCGCAAGATACCAGCGGTAATCGCCGATGTAATGGTGGGTGAAGAAGTTGGCATAAATAAGGATGGCCACCGTGGCCGCCATCCAGTACGGCGGATGGTGGCGGATGCGCAGGTCGAACAGGCGCCAGGCCTGGACCACGTAACTGCCCACCGCCGCATACATGAAGCCGGCAAACAGCGGCACGTCGAGCACCTTGGTATGGCCGAAGTCGGGATAACTCCATGACCTGATGCCGTCCGACACCTTGAACGCCTCCAGCGCGAAGCCGACCATGTGAAACAAGCAAATCGCCTTGAGCTCGTCCATGGTTTCGAGCCGCGAACAGACCATCCAGAACTGGATCAGCAGCGCCACTGCCAGCAACACGTCGTAGCGCGGCATGCCCGCAATGCCGCCGCGCGGAATCACCATCATGGCGATGAAAAACAGCCCGACGAACAGGCAGGCGCGCGCATTTTTGATACCGAAATACCAGAACTCGACCAGGCCGCGGCGCCATCCGGAGAGCTCGCGCGCACGCATGTCCATCAGGTGCACATCGAGGGCTGAGAGCGCCCTCATGGCGCCACTGCGCCAAGGCGGGCGGGAACGTTGTAGGGGGTCGCAGCCGTGGTATTTTTCATGTTGGCGTCAAGGAGAGAGACAGATGCTGCGGTCGAAATGATGTCCTGACGAAAACTTACCTTAATTCATAAATCCACGCACGTAAAATTGCCGGCGCGTCGCGAATTTTGAACACCAGCGCGTGCCTAATCGTGCCACCGCCGACAGCGGCATACGATAGACTTGCACAACCGCTCTACACGCAAGCGGTCGCCGGCCTGTCGATATCAATGCGTTCTTTTGACATGGAGGGATACCAATGGATACCGTCTGGATTGTTTCCGCCAACGCTGGCCGGGCCCGGATTTTTGCCGAGTCGAAGCCGGATGGCGCATTGCAGGAAGTCGATAGCCTCGTCAACACGTCGGCGCGCATGCGCGTCAACGAAAAATACACCGACCGGATCGGCCCGCTGGCGGCAGGCCAGAGCAGCCACAACACCGGCGGCGCGCTGCCAAGCACCCAGTACGAACCGCAGCAGACACCGGATGAGCGCGAGGCCGAAGCGTTTGCCAAGGATGTGTCGGCGCGCCTGGTGGCAGGCTTGCGCGAAGGCCAGTTCCAGAAACTGTCGCTGGTCGCCGCGCCCAAGTTCCTTGGCGTGCTGCGCAGCGTTCTCGATCCCGAACTCAAGCAGTTGGTCAACCTTGAGCTCGATAAAGATTACACGCAGTCGAATGCGCAGCAGCTGCGCGAGCAGCTACAAGCGCAGCGGCAGTAGCTTGCCGATTACCACATCAGGTCGTCCGGGATCTGGAAGGCCGCGTATGGATCGTCCTCGTCGACCTCGTTGCTGACCTTCTTGACCCGGACCACCAGCGAGGCATCGCGTTCGGCGATTTTGTCGGCAATGACGCGCGGGACCAGTTCGGTCGCGCCGGCAAGGCAGACGATGACCAGGCGTCCGGCCATCAGGTGCGCCTGCACCGCTGCCGAGACATAGATGCGGTCGATCTTGCTGCCGTGGGTAAAGTTGTAGGCGACATCGCCATTGCCCTTGCTCTGGCGGTTCAGCTTGACCATCTGGGCAATCTGCGCCGCGATGGCTTTCTGCGACGCGGCCGCATCGCGCTGGGCGTTCAGTTCGCGCGCGCGCTCGGCGTTCTTGCGTTGCAGCTCCTGGGCGGCGACCCGCGCTTCGTCGACCGTCACCGTGCCGGTGCGGCGTTCGACCTTCTTCTGTTTGGTCTTATCCTGGTTGACCAGTTTGACCTTGTTTTTGTCGACCAGTCCGGCTTTCAAAAACTGCTCTTGCAAAGAGGCCATGTTTGCTGCTCCCTAATGAAATGGCGCCAGGGCGGACGGCGTTCGCGGCCCCTGGAAAGGCGTTAGCATAGCAAACTGCGCGCTGCGGCAGTCAAAAAACCCCAGCGCCCTGATCGCGCGCGGCCGCTTGCGGTGTATCCTTTCCTGTCAGTAGATTACAGGCCCATCATTTGACCATCACTCCCCCGCCCTTCACGCCCAGCAAGCTCGCCGCCGGCCTGCTCGCCGCCGCCAGCGTGTTGCTGGCCTGCCCTGCGCAGGCCCAGGGTAGCGCGCAACTTGTCGACCTGATCAATGCCTACCGCGCCTCGCCGCGCACTTGCGACGGCCGCCGCACGGCGCCGCTGGCGCCGCTGGCGATGGATCCGGCGCTTGGCCGCGTCGCGGTCACGACGGGAACCTTGCTCGAGCATGCGATCGAGCAGGCCGGCTACAAGGTGGCGCGGGCCGAGGCGATCTCCGTGACGGGCCCGCCCGACGCGCGCGCGGCGATGGCCGCGATCGAAACACCGTACTGCAGCACGCTGCTCAATCCAACGTTTTCCGAGATTGGCGCGTCGCGCCGCGGCGACAGCTGGCAGATCGTGCTGGCCGAACCGGCGCCCCCACCGGCGAGCAATTTTCTACCTGATTCGGAAACCGCGGGAAAGGCCATTCTTGACGCGGTCAATGATGCGCGCGCCAAGGCGCGCAGCTGCGGCACCCAACGTTTTCCGGCTGCCCGGCAGGTGACATGGAACGGCACGCTAGGCGACGCGGCGCTGAGCCACAGCCGCGACATGGCCGCGCACCGCTACTTCAGCCACAAGGGCCGCGATGGCCAGGGGGCCGCCGAGCGCGCAGTGCGCGCCGGCTACCGCTGGCTGCGGATCGGCGAGAATATCGCTGCCGGCCAGAACTCGCCGGCCGAAGTGGTGGCGGGCTGGCTGTCGAGCCCGGGCCACTGCGCCAACATCATGCAGGGCGGCTTTACCGAGATGGGCGCCGCGTATGCGATCAACCAGAGCCGCACCGGCGAACGGATCTACTGGACCCAGGTGTTCGCGGCGCCGCGCTGATGCTTAGTACTGGCCGAGCAGCGCGACCGGCTTGCCTTGGCTGGCGCCGTCGAGCTTGAACACGCTGACCGACTGCGCCAGCGTGGCGGCCATGTCCTGCATCGCGTGAGCAGCAGCCGAGGCTTCCTCGACCAGTGCCGCGTTCTGCTGGGTGACCTTGTCCATCGACACGATGGCCTGGTTGACCTCGTCGATGCCAACCGATTGTTCCTTGGTGGCGGCCATGATGTCGCCCATGATGTCAGTGACTTTCTTGACACTCAGCACGACGTCGTTCATGGTCTGTCCAGCGATGCCGACCAGCTTGCTGCCAGTCTCCACCTTGTCGACCGAATCGCCGATCAGGGCCTTGATTTCGTGCGCCGCCGCAGCTGAGCGCTGCGCCAGGGAACGCACTTCCGAAGCGACCACCGCAAAACCACGGCCCTGCTCGCCGGCGCGGGCCGCTTCCACCGCCGCGTTCAACGCGAGGATATTGGTCTGGAATGCAATGCTGTCGATCACGCCAATGATGTCGACAATTTTCTTGGATGAATCGTTAATCTGGCCCATGGTCGCGACCACCTGGGACACAACGTCGCCGCCCTTGACGGCCACCGACGATGCCGAAGACGCAAGGTCGTTCGCTTCGCGGGCGTTGTCGGCATTCTGGCGAACCGTTGCCGTCAACTGCTCCATCGACGATGCCGTTTCTTCAAGCGAACCGGCCTGGTGTTCGGTCCGCGACGACAGATCCTGGTTACCCGCCGCAATCTCCGCAGACGCCGTCGCAACCTGTTCAGTGCCGTCGCGAATGGTCGCGACAACCCCGGCCAGGCCACTACTGATGCCATTCATGGCCGTCAGCAGCTGACCGATCTCGTCCTGGCTGGCGGCGGCCAGCTGCACGGTCAGGTCGCCATGCGCCAGGCGCTCAGCGGCGTCGGTGGCAACGCGCAGCGGCTTGGTCACGACGTGGCGCACGATGAATACCAGCGCCGCGGCGAAACCGAGCAAGGCGAGAACGCCAATGGCCAGCAACTGGTTGCGCAGGCTGGTCACTTCAAAGTTGATTTCGTCGACGAAGGCGATGCCGGCAATGGTCCAGTTCCAATCCTTATTGGTCTGGTAGACAACGATGCGCTCGCGCTCGGCGACGCCTTGCTGGTCCTGCGGGGTGACGCGCATCATGCCTTCGCCGGTTTGCAGGATGTCCTTGATGAATTCGCGGCCGGCGACGTCGCGGCGCTCCAGGCCCTTTTCGCCCTCCTGTTCAGGATGGACGACGAAGGTGCCGAAGGTATCGCCCGCCTTCGCGTCAACCACGAAGAAGTAGCCAGTCTCGCCGACCTTCAGCGATTTGATCCGCGTCTTCAGTGCCGCCACTTCGCTCGAAATGTCGATGCCGACATAGAGGATGCCCAGCACCTGGCCGCTGGCATCCTTGATAGGCACATACTCGGTCACGTGCGGCTTGCCGAACAACACCGCCATGCCGCGGAATGTCTCCCCCTGCATCAGCTTGCTATAAGCCGGGTGCTTGTTGCCCAGGTTGGTGCCGACCGCGCGGTTGCCATCGGCCTTCTTGACGGAGGTTGCCACGCGGATGAAGTCATCGCCCTGCTTGATGAAGATCGTCGCGTTCCCGCCGGTCATGGCCGAGAAGCGGTCGACCGACTCGAAATTGAGGTTCAGGTCGGTCTCGTCATGCTTCATCACTGGCAAGTCCTTGCCGCCGGTATCGAGCGTGCGGCTGGCGTCCACCGAGAACGTACCCGGCAGCAAGCTGGCAAAGACGCGCGAAAACTTCTCGACCGCATTAAGCTGGGTGCGGTTGAAGGTCTCGATCATGGTCTTGACGCCGTCCGCCTGCGTATTGACAAGTTCAATACTCCTGCGTTCCATGGAACCGGACATCGTGTGCACGACGAACAGGATGAACGCCAAGAAAATGCTGGCGATCAAACCGAGGGTAAAGGCAGTGAGCTTGGTGCCAACCATGAACTGGCGGCTGGCTGCAATCGAGGTTTTCATTGACGGTATGTGAAGTCGCCCACCTATCGTCATGTATGGACGCGGAGCAATACTCGACGATACCGTAACTTTTTCTGCAGAGCACTATTTTGGGGAGCGGATTATACGTAGTGGTGCTTGCACGCAACGGTTTCAAAAAGCCGTTATCGAAACAGCAAGAGCAAAAAATCTAACACTTTCAAATGCCGCTGGCGCCCCCATAATTAAGAGAACATTCATTTGCGCACTCGAAAGAAGTCATGATTCCGTTTTCCGTACTCGATCTCTCCCCTATTACCGAAGGCAGCGACGCCCGCACCTCGTTTCACAACTCCCTGGACCTGGCACAGAGCGCGGAACGCTGGGGTTTCCAGCGTTACTGGCTGGCCGAACATCACGGCATGCCGGGCATTGCCAGCGCGGCTACCGCTGTGCTGCTGGGCTACATCGCCGGCGGCACCTCGACGATTCGCGTCGGCGCCGGCGGCATCATGCTGCCGAACCACTCCCCGCTCGTCATCGCCGAGCAATTCGGCACGCTCGAGTCGCTGTACCCGGGCCGAATCGACCTGGGCCTTGGACGCGCGCCCGGTTCCGACCACGCCGCCGCGCGCGCGATGCGGCGCAACCTGGCGTCGAACGCGGACGAGTTCCCGCAAGATGTCGTCGAACTGATGGATTACTTCGCCGGTTCGACGCGCCGCTCGGTACAGGCGGTGCCGGGCGCCGGGCTGGAGGTGCCAATCTGGATTCTTGGATCGAGCCTGTTCGGCGCGCAGCTGGCAGCACATTTGGGCCTGCCGTACGCATTCGCCTCGCATTTCGCGCCGACGATGATGATGCAAGCCATTGACTTCTACCGCAGCAACTTCAGGCCATCGGCCCAGCTGGGCAAGCCACATGTGATGCTCGGCTATAACGTATTCGCGGCGGATACGGACGCTGAAGGCCAATTGCTGGCCAGTTCGATGCAGCAAGCGTTTGTCAACCTGCACAGCGGCCGCGCTTCGCGCCTGCAGCCGCCGGTGGCGGGCTACCTGGAGCAGATCGGACCGACCGGCCGTGCCATGCTGGAGCAGGTGCTGTCGTGCTCGGCGATCGGTGCGCCGGATACCGTTCAGCGCCAGATGCAGGAGTTTATCGCCCGCACCGGTGCGGACGAGCTGATGATCACGTCGCAGATCTACGACCATGCCGCACGCCTGCGCTCGTACCAGATCACGGCGCAGGTGCACCGCGCGCTGTCCGAGCCAAGCGATTCGGCTGACCGGCCTCACAGGGCGTAGGACGCCTGAAACAGCCGGGATTTTCCTGCCTCAATGTCGCCGCTTGCCGAAAATCGCCATCCCGGCGGCCAATAAATCCATCAGCATCGTCCCAGCCAGCCATGCCTGGCCCGGCAAGAGAAAAGCTCGCATCTCCTCCATTCCCTGATGGTGAAGATGTCCTGCTGGCGGGAGCGCCGTTATCATCGGCGCATCGGCAAAGGTCACGAAGAATCGGCTTGCGCCGAAGTAGCGAGCCAATAAATTCTATAACACGAGGCAAAGGAAGATGACCCTCTTCATCGCCTGTGCCGGTCAGCGATTTTCCGGATCAATACGCCGCTCGGGAGGATCACCCTCTTCGAAACCGGCGACAAACACCAGCAGTATGTCGTTGGCAATTTTCCCATGTCCCGCTTCCAGCAAGTTGTTCGCCATCGCCGTCAGCTCGGCGACGCTGGCCTGGCCGCGCGCGTTATCGTTCGCGCGCCGTGTTGCTTTTCCAAGTGCAAATACCAACTCGGCAATCGCCGTTTTTTCTCTGTCGCTCATGTCACATTCTTCTATATAGGGGGCGCGTGAGTATCACGCTAACAACGGCGTCTGGCCGTATCAGGACAATAACGGCGCGCTGCGCCGTTATTCATATTGCAGATCGATTTAGAACACGACGATCGAACGGATCGATTCGCCGCGCTTCATCAGGTCGAAGCCTTCGTTGATCCGTTCGAGCGGCAACCGGTGGGTGATCAGCTCGTCAATACGGATCTTGCGTTCCATGTACCAGTCGACGATCTTCGGTACGTCGGTACGTCCGCGGGCGCCGCCAAAGGCCGACCCCTTCCATTCGCGCCCGGTCACCAGCTGGAACGGACGGGTGCTGATCTCTTCGCCCGCCGCCGCCACGCCGATGATGTACGACTGGCCCCAGCCCTTGTGGCAGCATTCGAGCGCCTGGCGCATCGTTGTGGTGTTGCCGATGCACTCGAACGAGTAATCGGCGCCGCCGTCGGTCAACTGGACGATGTGGTCAACCACATTCGCCACTTCCTTTGGATTGATAAAATCGGTCATGCCGAAGGATTTGGCCATCTCGATGCGCGCCGGGTTGATGTCGACACCGATGATCTTGTTGGCGCCAACCATCTTGGCCGCCTGGATCACGTTCAGGCCAATGCCGCCCAGCCCAAACACCACCACATTCGCGCCCGCTTCGACCTTGGCCGAGAACACCACCGCGCCGACCCCGGTGGTCACGCCGCAGCCGATGTAGCAGGCGGTCTCGAACGGCGCGTCCTTGCGGATGTTGGCCAGCGCGATTTCCGGCACCACGATGTAGTTCGAAAACGTCGACGTGCCCATGTAGTGGAACAGCGGCTTGCCGTCGATCGAGAAGCGCGAGGTCGCATCGGGCATCAGGCCGCGGCCCTGGGTCGAGCGGATCGCCTGGCACAGGTTGGTCTTGCGCGACAGGCAGAACTTGCACTGGCGGCATTCCGGCGTGTACAGCGGAATCACGTGATCGTCTTTTTTCACCGACGTTACGCCCGGTCCGACATCGACCACCACGCCGGCACCCTCATGTCCCAGAATCGCCGGGAAGATGCCTTCCGGATCGGCGCCCGACAGGGTGTAGTAATCTGTGTGGCAAATGCCGGTGGCCTTGATCTCGACCAGCACTTCGCCGGCCTTCGGACCTTCCAGGTCCACTTCTTCGATCGTCAGCGGCGCGCCGGCCTTCCATGCGATTGCGGCTTTGGTTTTCATAATGGGCAATTAGTCGTTGGATAAGATGAAGAAAGATCATAGCGCACCCCGGGCTCCCGCGCACTTACACCAGGTATCTTGCGGGCCGATATAATCCTGCCAAGGCCTTGCGGCCAGGCGCCCGGCGCAGCAACCCGGGACAACTCCATCCTTGCCCATCGCCCCATGCATGAACTTCTCCTGACCCCCATCGTCTTCCTGATCGCCGCCGTCACGCTGGTGCCGCTGGCCCAGCGGCTCGGACTGGGCTCGGTGCTCGGCTACCTGATCGGCGGCTGCATCATCGGCCCCTGGGGCCTGGCGATGGTGAAAAATGTCGAGCTGATCAGTCATATAGCCGAGATCGGCGTGGTGCTGATGCTGTTCCTGATCGGCCTGGAGCTGCAGCCAAAAAAACTGCTGGCCATGCGCAAGCTGGTGCTGGGCGGCGGCGCCTTCCAGGTGGCGCTGTGCGGCATGGCGCTCGCCACCGCGGCCTGGCTGATGGACCTGCGCTGGGGCGCCGCCTTGGTGGCCGGCTTCGCGCTGGCGCTGTCGTCGACCGCCATCGTGGTGCAGAACATGCAGGAGCGCCACCTCGACCATACTCCGGCGGGCCGGGCGGCGTTTGCCATCCTGCTGTTCCAGGATATGGCGGCCATTCCGCTGCTGGTCATCACGCCCCTGCTCGGCACGGCCGCCGCCAGCGGTCCCGGCTTTAACTGGCCGCTGGCCGCCGCCGTGATCGCCGCCGTGCTGGTGATCGGCCGCTACGCACTGCCGTTGGCGTTGCGGCTGATCGCCAAGACCGGCCTGCGCGAAATCTTTACCGCGTTCGCATTGCTGCTGGTGCTGGGCATTGCCCAGCTGATGATCCTGGCCGACCTGTCGATGGGCCTGGGGGCATTCCTCGCCGGCGTGCTGCTGGCCGGCTCGGAATACCGCAGGGCGCTGGAGGCCGACCTCGAGCCGTTCAAGGGTTTGTTGCTGGGGTTGTTCTTCACCTCGGTCGGCATGTCGGTCAACATCGGCTTGCTGTCCGACGGTCCGCTCACGATCCTGGGTTTGACGCTCGCCTACATGCTGTTGAAGATGGGGCTGCTGGCGCTGATCGCACGCGCCCTGCCGATACCGGCGGTGCAGCGCTGGCAGTTTGCCGGCTTGCTGGCGCAGGGCAGCGAATTCGCCTTCGTGGTGTTCGCGGTCGCGCGCGATGCGCAGGTGCTGCCGCCGGCGATCAACGAAACGCTGGTGGTGGTGGTCGCCGTGTCGATGGCGCTGACCCCGCTGGCGGTCATGGCCGGCAACTGGCTGGGCACCCGCCTGCACGCCAAACCGGCCAAGGCACCGGACGTGATCGAACCGGATGGCGCAAGAGTCATCGTCGCGGGCATGGGCCGGGTCGGACAGATTACCGCCCGCATGCTGATCGCGTCGGGCTTCAAGGTCACGGTTCTGGACAACGACCCCGACCTGATCGAACTGGTGCGCAAGTTCGGCATGCGCGTGTTCTACGGCGATGCCACCCGCCTCGACCTGCTGCGCGCCGCCCAGGCGGACAAGGCGCACCTGCTGGTTAACGCGATCGATGACATGGATGCCAGCCTGAAACTGACCGATGTCGTCCGCGAAAACTTTCCTGATCTGAAAATCATCGCCCGGGCGCGCAACCTTACCCACCTGTACGAACTGCGCACCCGCGGCGTCGAACAGGTCGAACGCGAAACCTTCGAGTCGGCCTTGCTGATCGGCCAGCAAGCGCTCGAGCGCATGGGCATCGAACCGGCGCTTGCCGAACGCGCAAGGGTCAAGTTCCGCGCACACAACCTGTCGACGCTCGATACGATCTTCCCGCATTACCGCGACGAGAAGACCCGGATCTCCATCGAACAGGCGGCGCGCGACGAACTGGCCCGCTCGTTCGAGCAAGACCGTATCCGGCTCGGCGACGGCAAGCAGTAAGTGCCGTCGCGCTGCGCACTGGTCAGCCGCTGCGTTTCGTGATGACCACTTCCAGGTATTCGCCCGGTACCACCAGCGATGATGGGCCGGCGATATTACAGCGGTCCAGCACGGCGAGGATGTCCTTCTCCAGTGCCTGCTGGCCAGCCGGGTCGAGCGCGGCGAACGCCTTGCAGGTGGGGCCGTAGAAATCGCGGAACACCTGCAAAAAGTGTTGCGGCGACGCGTAGCGGAAATTGAACAGCTTGCGCGTGACCTGGATGTTGGCCGCGCGGTCGCCGAACAACTCGGCCAGATAGCTTTCGGTACCCCACAGCGCGGGCGACTTGACGCCGGCCGGTGGCGGCACGTGGGCGCCGATGACCTTGAACAGCTGGCCGACGAAGCCTTCTGGCGTCCAGTTCGCCAAGGCGATGCGTCCGCCATCGCGCACCACCCGCAGCATTTCGCTGGCGCAGCGGGCGTGGTTGGGCGCGAACATCACGCCGACGGTGGACATGGCGACGTCGAAGCTGGCATCGGGAAACGGCAGGTTTTCGGCGTCGGCTTCGCGGAAGTCGACCTGCAGGCCTTCCGCCTCGGCGCGGCGGCGGCCTTTTTCAAGCAGCGCCGGCACATAATCGGTGGAAGTGACTTTGGCAAAGCGGCGCGCCGCCGCCAGCGTGGCGTTGCCGTTGCCGGCGGCGATATCGAGCACCTTTTCATTGGCGCGGATATCGGCCGCCTCGGCCAGCGACTCACCCATGATCTGCAAGGTGACGCCGATGACGGCGAAGTCGCCGCTGGCCCAAATTGCCTGCTGGCGCTGTTTGATGGCGTCGAAGTCAGGCGCGTCGGGCGGACGCGGCGCCTGGCCTGACGTGGGGAAGGGAGTGGGCGTGCTCATGACACATTCTCCTTGTTTGGGATTGATACCATTTGACGCAGCGCGGCGCGCCAAGTTCTCCCCCTCCCCTGGATTTACTGCTGGTGCTTGACCACTTCGCCAGCCTTCATCACGAACGCGACTCTCTTGAGCACGCTGACATCGGCCAGCGGATCGCCGCCAACGGCGATCAGGTCGGCACTCTTGCCGGCTTCGAGCGAGCCGGCCACGGCGCCGATGCCCAGCAGGTCGGCGGCGTTCACCGTGGCCGCCTTGATCGCTTCGGCCGGCTTCATGCCGAACTGGACCATCAATTCGAATTCATCGGCATTGCGGCCGTGCTTCGACACGCCCGCATCGGTGCCGAACGCGATCTTGATGCCGCGCGCGTGGGCCTGGCGCAAGGCCTTGCCGGTGATGCCGATGCGCCAGTCGATCTTGGCGCGCACCGCTGGCGGGTAGGCATCGGGGTTGTTGGCGATGCGCTCCTTGTAGCCGTTGATGGTCGACAGGGTCGGCACGTAGTAGGCGCCCGATTTCAGGAACAGCTTGACGCCTTCGTCGTCGAGCAGGGTGCCATGCTCGATCGAGTCGGCGCCGGCCGCCAGCGCCAGGTTGATGCCGGAGGCGCCGTGCGCGTGCACGGCAACCTTCTTGCCATACAGGTGAGCCGCCTCGATCAGCGACTTCGCCTCATCGTCGAACATCTGCTTGTTGACGCCGGCGCCGATCACGCTGTTGACCCCGCCGGTGGTGGCGATCTTGATGACATCGACCCCGCGCCCGATCTGCATGCGTACCGCCTTGCGGCAGCTTTCCGGACCGTCGCACAGGTTGGTGGTGGCGACGCCATGCTGGACCCAGTCGGAGTAGCCGAGCCGGCCGTCCATGTGGCCAGAGGTGGTGGAAATCGAGGTGCCGGCGTCGATGATGCGCGGACCCTGCACCCAGCCCCTGGCGATAGCGTCGCGCAGCGCCAGCGTGATGCCGTTGCCGTCGCCAAGATTGCGCACCGTGGTGAATCCGGCCTGCAGCGTTTTCCTGGCGTTCATCTGCGCCTCGTAAGCGCCCGCCGCGACGCTGTCGGTGACGCCGGCCAGCTGGCCCTCGATACCGGCGCGGTCGCTGGTCAGGTGCACATGGCTGTCGATCAGGCCTGGCAGCACGTAGCGGTTGCGCAGGTCGATCACGGCGGCGCCGGCGTAGCGCTCGGGATTGACGAAGCCATCGAGCACCTCAAGCACCTTGCCGTCCCTGAGCACCAGCGTCGATGCGCCGCGCGGCGCCTGGCCGGGCCGGTCCAGCAGGTGGCCGGCGTGGACCAGCGTGACGGCGGTGTCGGCGCTGGCGTTGATCGACAGTGCCAGCAAGGCGGTGGCGAGGAAAGTGTGGATTGGCGTAGGCATCGATATCGTCCGGAATATTAAGTCGATGCATGCTGGCACAAGAATGCGCGCAAGGCAATCACGGCCGGTTGCGCCGATGATCGTGCCGGCATCCGGTAAATACAGGTAATGTGGAACTCGAAAAAACGACGCGGCTCTAACCAACGTTCAGCGGATGCATCCGCAGAAGGGGCGATGATGAAAAAGATAAAGCTGGCAGTTGCGCTTTCCGGCGCAGCGTGCATGGGGCTGTCGTTCACGCCGACACTGGCCGAACGTCAGCCTGACGCGGCCTTCGACCCCTTGTTTGCCGACGGCGCGCGCTGCGCACCGGCCCGCGGGGGGCGCCCGCCGCTGCTCGAGCAACTGGTGCTGGCGCAGGCCGAAACCGCGCCGTTCAGGCCCAGCCAGCAAGCGCAGGCCCCCATCGCGGTCGAGAAGCCGCCACTGTTCAAGGACCTGGGCAAACTGCATGTCCCGGTCAGCACGCGCAGTGCCGCTGCGCAGGCGTATTTCAACCAGGGGATCCGGCTGACGTTCGCATTCAACCATGCCGAAGCTGCGCGCGCCTTCCGTGCCGCCCAGCAGCTCGATCCCAATTGCGCGATGTGCTTCTGGGGCGAGGCGCTGGTGCTCGGGCCAAACATCAACGCGCCGATGTTCCCGGCTGCGGTTGCCCCGGCGGTGGCAGCGGCAGCCAGCGCCGTCCGGCTCGCTGCCGGCGCCACGCCGCCGGAACAGGCGCTGATCCGCGCCGTGGCGCGCCGCTATGACGCATCCCCGGGCGCAGACCGCACGGCGCTCGACAAAGCCTACGCCGACGCCATGGCCGACGCGGCCCGCGCATTTCCCAACAACGACACCATCCAGGTCCTGTTTGCCGAATCGCTGATGGACCTGTCGCCGTGGGACTACTGGGAAGCCGGCGGCAGCAGGCCCAAGAACCGTACCGCCGAGCTGGTCGACGCGCTTGAGCGCGTGCTCGAACGCAATCCCACTCACCCCGGTGCCGCGCACTATTACATCCATGCGATGGAAGCGTCGGTCACTCCCGAAAAAGCACTGGCGCCCGCGCGGGTGCTGGCGCAACAGATCCCCGGCGCCGGACACGTGGTGCACATGCCCTCGCATATCTATTACCGGATCGGCCTGTACAAGGAGGCGCTGCAGTCGAACCTCGACGCCATCGCGGTGGACGAGCGCTACTTCCGCCGTTCGGGCAGCGACCCGGTTTACCGGGGCGCCTACTATCCCCACAACATCCACTTCGTGATGGTCTCGGCGCTGATGGGCGGCGACGGCAAGACCGCGCTCGACGCGGCGGCCAAGCTGGACAAGTCGCTGCCGCCCGAACTGGTCAAGGAATTTTCCGGCATGCAGCCGGTCAAGGCCGCGCCGTATTTCTCGCACGTGCAGTTCAGCAGCCCCGATGTACTGGTGGCGCTGCCCGATCCGGGCCCGGATTTCGTGCTGGTCAAGGCGATGTGGCACTACGCCCGCGCCACCGGCTTTGCCCGCCAAGGGGCGCTGGCCGCGAGCCGCAAGGAAATCGACGCGCTGGCCCAGCTGGAGCGCACCGCCGACTTCAAGCCGATCGCCGACTGGGGTGTGCCGGCACAAGCCATCGTGCAGACGGCGCGGGCCGTCGCGACCGGGCGGCTTGCCGACGCCGGCAACGACCTGCCGGGCGCGATCAAGGCATACCAGGAGGCCATCGCGGTGCAGGACGCCCTGCCCTACACCGAGCCGCCATACTGGTATTACCCGGTGCGCCAGTCACTCGGCGCAGCCTTGCTGCGCACTGGCAAACTTGATGAGGCAGAGCAAGTATTTCGCGCCTCGCTGGCGCGCACGCCCAGCAATGGATGGGCGCTCAGGGGCTTGATGGAGGTGTATCGCCAGCGCGGAGATGACGCGGCGCTGGCGGCGGTGCGCAAGCGCTTTGACACCACGTGGCTGGGCAAGAAGGGCGGGCCCGACCTGGCGCTATTGTGAACGCAAGGTCGACCGGCCGGCGCTGTCACCCTTGGCAGGGCGGCACAGCGCGGCGTCCTTGGCCGCATGACCGCCGCGCTGACTCCAGCCCGGCGGATCACGCTGCGCGCTTCCGCCCGGCCTTCGGCGCTGTGGCGTTACTTCGGCGCGTCAGCGACGCATTTCTTCATGAACGACGCCTTCGCAGCGCCGGCCAGCGCCTTGCCGTTCTTGCCCATCGCCTTCGCTTCGCAGGCTTGCGCCGCCGGACCCATGGCGTCGGCTTCGCACTTCTTCATGAACGATTTCTTCGCCGCGCCGGCCAGGTTCTTGCCGTTTTTGTCGATCGCGCGCATTTCGCAGCCCTGCGCGCCGGGAGCGGTGACCGCCGAGGCGACGGGTGCCTGGGCAAAGGCCAGGCCCGACAACAGCAGACCGGCTACTGCAATACTGAATTTGTTCATCGCGTTTTCCTCGTTAGATGGCGAAATGCCAAGAAGAAAACGCGCGGCAGAACTGTCTCGTTGACATGTTTCTTCACGCCGGCCATCAGGCCAGCGACTTGTTCGCTTCCAGCATTTCAAGCACCCGGTCGGCCGCGATCGGCCGGCTGAACAGGTAACCCTGGAACTCGTCGCATTGCATCTCGCGCAGCATCGACAATTGCTCTTCGGTCTCGACGCCCTCGGCGACCACCAGCAGCTTCAGGTTGCGCGCCAGGCTGATGACGGAGTGAACGATGGCGGCGCTGTCGTCGTCCTGGCCGAGGTCGCGGATGAAGGCGCGGTCGACCTTCAGGCGCTGCACCGGGAAACGCTTCAGGTAGGCCAGGCTGGAGTAACCGGTGCCGAAATCATCGATCGACAATTCGACGCCGAGCGCGCGGATGCCGCGCATCAGCACATCGACTTCCTGTTCGCGGCTGACGAGCGCGGTTTCGGTAATCTCCAGCTCCAGCGATCCCGCTGCCACGCCCCAGCGCGCGATGCAATCGCGGATGCTCGGCAGCAGGTCCTTCTGATGGAACTGGCGCGGCGACAGGTTTACCGCGACCTTGACCGGCGCGCCGGTCGCCGCCGCCCAGCTGCCCATCTGGCGGCAGGTTTCCTCCAGCACCCAGGCGCCGATCGCAATGATCAGGCCAGTACGCTCGGCAATCGGAATGAAGCGGACTGGCGAAACCTCGCCCAACACCGGGTTGGACCAGCGCAGCAGCGCTTCGAAGCCGACGATGCGGCCGTCACGGATGCTGACCTTGGGCTGGTACTCGACGCGGAATTCTTTGCGCTCGAGCGCGCGGCGCAGTTGCGCTTCGATCGCCAGCCGTTCGTCGAGGTCGGTATGGGTGCTGGGGGAGAAGAAGTGGATCGTATCTTCCTCGCTGCCGCCCTCGCGGTTGCGGGCGCTTTCGGCGCGCCGGTACAGCTCGTCCGCGCTGGCGCCATCGTCCGGGAACACCGACACCCCCATCACCGGACCGAGGTAAAAGTCGCGTCCGCCGATCGTCATCGGGCCCGACAGCCGTTGCTGGAGGCCGAGCACGAATTCGTCGATCGACAGGCGGCCGCGGTCGGCGGCGATCACGACAGCAAATTCGGCGCTTTTGATGCGCGCCACCACCACTGCCTGCGGCGACAGCGTGTGGAAGGCCTCGCCGACCTGGCGCAACGCACGCTCGCCTGCGTCTTGTCCAAGCAGGTCGCTGATTTCATGCAGCCGTTTGAGCGAGACGACCACGATGCCGATGCTGCGCCCGTTAGCGGCGGCATCGGCGACGGCGTTTTCCAGCACGCGGCGGAACTGGTTCTGGTTCGGCAGTCCGGTCAGCGCATCGAAGTCGGCCAGGTAGGCCAGGCGCTGCTCGGCACGCTGACGCTCGGTGATATCGGTCAGCACGCTGACCACCTGGGGGTGGCCGGCTTCATCGACCAGCCTGGACGACATCTGGATCACCGTCCGCGCTTCGCCGCTGCCGTCGCGCAACTGGGCCACCGCCGCGCTGCCGGGCGCGCCGTCCAGAACGTGGCGGTAGCGGCGCTCACGGTCGTCCAGGTTGCTGGAATCGAGCACCTCGTGTTCAGGACGGCCGTTCAGCTCGGCCGCCGGGCGCCCGACGAAGCGGCTGAACGCCTCGTTCATCATGACGAAGCGGCGCGCGCTGTCGAGTACCCAGATCGGGGTGCCGACCGCGTTGAGGATATTGGCCAGGTAATCGGCGCTTGCGCCTGCCCGCGCTTCGCTGGCGGCGAGCTTGTCGATCAGTGCCGCCTTGCGCGTGGCTTCACGCGCCACCCTGCGCGCGAGCAATGCCAGCGACAGCGAGATCAGGCCAAAGAAAGCCAGCGCGGTCCAGAGCCGGCCATACCAGTCGGCCAGCGCATCGCCCAGGTCCATGCCGGTGATGATCACCAGCGGGAAGCCGGGTACCGAATCGTAGCCGTACAGGCGGTTGATGCCGTCGACCGGGCTCACCGACTGGAAGCCGCCGCGTTCGGCCACCGGCAGCTTGTCGGTGAATAAGATGGTGTTCCTGAAGCTGCGCCCGATGGCCCACGGCAGGATCGGGCCGCGCACCAGCATGGTACCGTCGCGCTGGAGCAGCGTGACCGAGCCGCCCTGACCCATGTCGAGCAGCATGTAGATCTGCTCGAAGCGTTCGGAATCGACCCGAGCCAGGATGGTGCCGATACGCTCGCCCCGGGAGTCGCTGATGGCACGGGCAAAATTGATGACGCCGCGGCCGCTACCGGGATCGACATTGCTGATGGTGACGCTGACACTTTCCGAACTGTCCAGCAGCGGGGGGCGCGCGGGCGCGCCAGCGGAAGGCAGGCGGGCGCCGGCGGCGCCAGGGGGGGCCGCGCTGGCCACCAGCTGCCCGCTGGCATCGTACAGGTGCACGCCGAGCAGGTACTGCTGGGCGGGCCCGTTGCCGTCGAAATACGGCGCCAGCGGCGGCGGCAAGGCGCCGTTGTTGCGGTAGGCACGTCCGACCTGGAGCGTGACCTGGTCGACCGCCTGTGCCACGGTCAGGGTCTGGGCTGCGAAGGCGATGGCCAGGTTGCGCAGGCTGGCCTGCTGGGCACGCACCGCGTCGTGGTAACTGACATACAACATCGCCGCGGTCGCCGCGCCCAGGACCGCAATCAGCAAGGCGGTCACGCCAGCCAGGCGCCCGAGGGAGTACGGCCTGGCCTTGGCAGCGGTAGCGGTCGAATCGTGGGACACGGTCATGTGCGATGTGCAGTTAGCTGCGATGAAGGGCTAATTCTACACGCGGCGCCAGCGCAGATCCTGATTCCCTCGGCGCACCGCCAAGCCGGCCGCTCTGCCGCCAAATAGCAATTGCGTATTTACTAATTAACTGATAAGCAATGCAGAATTTCTTGGTTCGATTTCGCGAATCCGGCCGTTAGACTCGATCCATACCCACTCCACCACATCGAGGAAACCATGCTTCGCCCTGCCCGCCGTGCTGTCATCGTTGCCGCCCTGCTTTCCGGACTCGCCGGCTTGGCCGGGGCCGCGCTGGCGCAAACCACCTTGCTGAACGTGTCCTACGACCCGACCCGGGAACTGTATGCCGACTATGACAAGGCGTTCGCCACATACTGGAAGGACAAGACTGGCGACACCGTGACGGTGCGCCAGTCGCATGGCGGTTCGGGCAAGCAGGCGCGCGCCGTCATCGACGGGCTGGAAGCCGACGTCGTCACGCTGGCGCTGGCCTACGACATCGACGCCATCGCCGAAAAGACCAAACGCCTGCCGGCCGACTGGCAAAAGGCCCGCGCCAACAACAGCTCGCCGTATACCTCGACCATCGTGTTCCTGGTTCGCAAGGGAAACCCGAAGGGCATCAAGGACTGGGGCGACCTGGTCAAGCCGGGCGTCCAGGTCATCACGCCCAATCCGAAGACCTCGGGCGGCGCGCGCTGGAACTACCTGGCGGCCTGGGGCTACGCGCTGAAGCGCCCCGGCGGCAGCGACGACAAGGCCAAGGCCTTCGTGGCGGAACTGTTCAAGCACGTGCCGGTGTTCGATTCGGGCGCGCGCGCCTCGACCAACACCTTCGTGCAGCGCGGCCTGGGCGACGTCCTGCTCGCATGGGAAAACGAAGCCTTCCTGTCGGTGAACGAACTGGGGCCGGACAAGTTCGAGATCGTGGTGCCGTCGGTATCGGTGCTGGCTGAGCCGCCTGTGGCCGTGGTGCAAGGCGTGACCGAGCGCCGCGGCACCACCCGGCTGGCCTCCGCCTACCTGGACTACCTGTACTCGCCGGTCGGGCAGAAACTGATCGCCAAGCATTACTACCGTCCGGTCAAGCCTGAACTGGCCGATCCGAAGGATGTGGCGCGCTTTCCGAAACTCAAGACCTTTACCGTGGACGACACCTTCGGCGGCTGGCAGAAGGCGCAGAAGACGCACTTTGCCGACGGCGGCACCTTCGACCAGATCTATGCGTCGAAGTAAGGCAGCGGCGCGCCCGCTTAGCTCTTTTAGTAATAAATTGTTGCGGATTCTGTATTTCGGGATGCAGGGCCTCCCGGCATAGACTGGCTGCCAGACCAGCATTCCGGAACCATCATGAACTTCCAACAATTGCGCATCATTCGCGAAACCGTGCGCTGCGGCTTCAACCTGACCGACGTGGCCGCGGCATTGTTCACATCGCAGTCGGGGGTGTCCAAGCACATCAAGGATCTCGAAGATGAGCTCGGCATCGAGCTGTTCGCGCGCAAGGGCAAGCGGTTGCTGGGGCTCACCGAACCGGGGCGCGAACTGCTGGTCATGGTTGAGCGGATGCTGCTGGAGGCGGGCAACATCAAGCGTCTGGGCGACCAGTACAGCCAGCGCGACGTCGGCCAGCTGACCGTGGCCACCACGCACACGCAGGCGCGCTATGCCTTGCCGGCCGTGATCACCGAGTTCAAGCGGGCGTACCCAAAAGTCCACCTGAAGCTGCACCAGGCCAGCCCGGGCGAGATCGTCAAGCTGCTGCGCGATGGCGAGGCCGATATTGGCGTGGCGACCGAGGCGCTGGCCGATGTGCCCGCGTTCGCATCCTTCCCCTTCTACCGCTGGCACCATTCGGTGATCGTGCCGGCCGGCCATCCGCTGCAAGACGTGCGGCCGCTGACGCTTGACGCGATCGCCGACTATCCCGTCATTACCTACCACGAAGGCTTTACCGGCCGCACCCACCTGGACCAGGCATTCGCGGCCGCCGGGGCGGTGCCCGATATCGTGATGTCGGCGCTGGACGCCGATGTGATCAAGACGTATGTCGAGCTGGGGCTCGGCGTGGGCATCGTCGCATCGATGGCGGTGGATCCGCTGCGCGACAGCGCCCTGCGCCAGCTCGACAGCACCCATCTGTTCCCCGAGAACGTGGCGCGCATCGCGGTGCGGCGCGGCCACTACCTGCGCCGCTACGCCTACCGCTTCATCGAGCTGTGCGCGGCCGAGCTGACCGAAGCGAAAGTCACACAGGCGCTGCGCAACGATGCCGAGGCTGAAACCCTGTAACGCCGATCCGCGACATGCCAGAAACAGCGCCGCCCGCTAGGCACGTCATTGCCGCGCACGCGGGACTCCATACTGACGCCGCGTGGCGGACGCGATTATAGGGTGGCCTGGGGGAAAAAAAACCCGCCTGATCGCTCCATCAGGCGGGTTTTCGAAGTGGCTTGCGCTTATTTCTTCGGCTTCAGGTACTGGTCGAGCCAGCCGATCACGGTGTGATGCCACAGCAGTGAATTGGCCGGTTTCAGCACCCAGTGATTCTCATCCGGGAACACCAGCAATTTGCTCTCGATGCCGCGGCGCTGCAGCGCAGTGAAGGCGCCCAGTGCCTGCTCGGTCGGAATGCGGTAATCCTTTTCACCCTGGATTACCAGCATCGGGGTCTTCCACTTGGCGACGTGGTGCACCGGATTGAAACGCTCGTAGTTGTCCGGCTTGGCGAAGTAGGTGCCGCCGTTTTCCCACTCGGTGAACCAGAGTTCCTCGGTGGCGTAGGCCATGCCGCGGTTGTCGAACACGCCGTCGTGGTTGACGATGCAGCGGAAGCCGTCGGACCAGTTACCCTGGATCCAGTTCATCATGTAACCGCCGTAGGACGCGCCCAGCGCGCAGCTGCGCTCGCGGTCAAGCCACGGGAACTTGGCCACTGCCGCTTCCAGGCCCTTCTGCAAATCGACCAGCGGCTTGCCGCCCCAGTCATTGCTGATCGAATCGGTGAACGCCTGGCCGTAGCCGGTCGAACCGTGGAAGTCGATGAACACGGTGGCGTAGCCGGCGCCCGCGTACACCTGCGGGTTCCAGCGGTAGCTCCAGCCATTGCCGAAGCTGCCTTGCGGGCCGCCGTGCACCAGGAAGGCGATCGGGTATTTCTGGCCCGGCACCGCGTTCCATGGCTTCATCACGTGGCCGTAGACGGTGGCGCCGTTGGCGCCGGCGAACGAGAACTGTTCGTACTGGCCCCAGCGGACATCGGCCAGCGCTTCGCGGTTCTGCCAGGTCAGCTGGACCGGCTTGCCGCCCAGCTTGGCCTTGAACAGCTGCGCGCCCGACTCCAGCGTCGACAGGGAATACGCGACGGTATCGCCGCGCACATCGTAGCCGCCTACCGAACCGGCGCCCGTCAGGGGAGTCGCCTTGCCGCTGGCGACATCGATGCCGAACAGGCGGTGATGGCCGACGTCCTGCGCATCGACCACCAGGGTCTTGCCGTCGGCGGTCCAGCGCAGGTCGCCTGCTGAGCGGTCCCAGTTCTCGGCCAGCTTGCGCTTCTTGCCGGTCGCGACATCCATCAGCATGACCTGGTAGCGGTCGGCTTCAAAACCAGGGCGCGCCATCGCCAGGTAGGCCAAGGTGCGGCCGTCCGGCGAGAACGTCCCCTTGGCGTCCCATGCCGGGTTGTCCGGCGTCAGGTTGCGCGGCGCCGCGCCGCCCGCGGCCGGCACGCTGTACAGGTCGAAGTTGGTCGACCACGATTCTTCCTTGCCGGCGATACGCACCGAGAACACGATGGTCTTGCCGTCCGGGCTGAAACGGTATTCCTCATGGTCGCCGAACGGCTTGGATGGCACGTCGCCGTCCAGGCTGCCGCTCAGGCTGACCGGTGCGGCGCTGACTTTGCCGCTGCTGTCGATCGGGGCCGAGTACAGCACGGCGTTGCGGCCGTCGGCCCAGGTATCCCAATGGCGCACGAACATGCGGTCGTACACGCGGCCCGAGGCTTTTTTCTTGCTGGCCTGGTCGAGGCGGGTCTTGGTGCATGCGAGGTCGGCGCAGTCGCGGAACACCGACACGCTCATGGCGATGCGCTCGCCAGTCGGCGCCAGGCGGAAGTTGTCGATGTCGAGCGGCAGATCGGTCACGCGCGCCGCTTCGCCGCCGCCAAGGGGCAGGCGCCAGACCTGCGACGAGCCGGACCGGCCCGACAGGAAGTAGACGGCGTCGCCCGCCGGCGCCCATTGCGGGTCGCTGCTGCTGGCGGCATGGTTGGTCAGGCGCTGCGGCACCGGCTTGGCGGCGCGCAGGTCCACCATCCACAGCTCGGTATGGCCACGGTTCTTGTCCAGTTCGGTAGTGCGCACGGTGTACACGGCGCGGCTGGCATCCGGCGACAGCACCGGTGCGCCGACCCGCTCCATCGCGACCAGGTCTTCGACGGTAAAGCCGCGCGGCGCAGCGATGGCGCTGCCGGCCGCGACAGCCGTTCCCAACAACAGCAAACGTAACTTCATTCGATCCCCTTTTGGCAAGCAGCCAATGATTTATCGTGGAGTAATTCAGGAAGGGGATTGTAGCCGATGCGGCGGCGCGTCCAGCAATGGCTTGCCGGCCAGCAGCTGCTCAAAGTCTTCCGGCGGCACCGCCGGGCCGAACAGGAAGCCTTGCAGGTAATCGCAGTGCTGGGCCGCGAGCCAGTCGCGCTGCTCGGCCGATTCGACGCCTTCGGCGATGACTTTCAAGCCAAGTTTATGGGCCATCACGATGATGGTTTCGGTGATGGTCCGGCTGGTGTGGTCGTGCAGCATTTCGCTGACGAAGGAGCGGTCGATCTTCAGGTAATCGATGTCGAGCCGCTTCAGGTAGTTCATCGACGAATAGCCGGTGCCGAAGTCGTCGATCGACACTTCCATGCCGGCGCGCTGCAATTCGTCCAGCCGCTCGTGCACGTCGTCGGTCAGGTTCAGCAGCACGCCTTCGGTGATCTCGACAGCGATGCTATTGTGCGGCATGTCACACTGGTCGAGGTAACTGATCCAGTTCATCGAGCGCGCGTGCGGCTGGAATTGCACAGGCGACTTGTTGATGCTGACCTGGAAAGGCTTGCCGAGCATGCCGCTCCAGCGCTGCGACCAGCGCGCGGCCTCGCGGAAGACCCAGTTGCCGATCTCGTGAATGAGTCCGGTCTCTTCGGCGATCCAGACGAAGTCGGCCGGCAGCGCCAGCGTGCCATTCGGCCTGCGCCAGCGCAGCAGGGCTTCGGCCTTGCAGACGGCGCCGCTGGCGCCGTCGACGATCGGCTGGAAATGCAGCTCCAGCTGCTTAGCCTCTTGCGCGCGGCGCAGTTCGCTGCTGAGCGTGAGGCGCCGCATCGCCGCTTCCTGCATGCCCGCTTCGAAGAAGGTCAGCTGGTTGCGCCCCCTGCCCTTGGAGCGGTACATCGCATGGTCGGCGTGGCGCATCAGTTCTTCCGGCTCGCTGCCGTCGCCAGGATACACGGCCACACCGATGCTGGCCGACACGTACGCTTGCTCGATGCCCAGCTGGAATGGCTGGCGCAACACGTCGAGGATCGCCTGCGCGGTCTGTTCGATGTGCGAGGTTTCGGCCATGTCGGCGAGGATGACGGTGAATTCGTCGCCGGCCAGCCGCGCCACGGTGTCGCCGGGCCGCAGGCAGCGCTCGATGCGGCGCGCCGCGCCGGTCAGCAACTGGTCGCCGGCATCGTGCCCGAGCAGGTCATTGACTTCCTTGAAGCGGTCGAGGTCGATGAACAGCAGCGCCATCGCGTGGGCGGCGCCTTGCGCGTGCTTCATCTCCTGCTCCAGCCGGTCGCGGAACAGTACGCGGTTCGGTAGCCCGGTGAGTGCATCGTAGTGGGCGCGGCGCTCCAGCTTTTCATTGAACTGGCGGATCGTGTGTTCGTTGCGCTTGCGGTCGGAAATGTCGGTGGTGAAACCATGCCAGGTGATGGCGCCATCGCCGTTGCGGGTCGGCCTGGCGCACAGCTCGCGCCAGCACAGGCCTTTCCTTGGCAGCATCACGCGGTAATCAATCTGCCAGGCCTGCATGCTGTCGGCCGCCAGGCGCAGCGACTGGCGCAGGCGCGCACGGTCGGGCTGGTAGATACGGCTATTGAGGCAATTGATGTCGTCTTCGATTTCTTTCGGCGTGTGCTCGAACATCTCTTCGCTCATCGCGCTGATGTAGGTGCACACCAGCTGTCCGTCCGGCTGCATGACGAACTCGAACAGCGCGCCGGGCACCTGGCTGGTCAGCTTGGCAAGTAGTTGGTGGCTGGTTTCGAGTTCTTCGCGCAGCAGTCTTGTGGCGGTGATGTCGGTGATGGTGCCGACCATGCGCTGCGGCTTGCCATCGGCATCGCGCGCGACGATGTTGCCGCGTGTCTCCACCCAAACCCAATGGCCGTCGGCATGCCGCAGCCGATGTTCGCAAACGAACAGGCGCCGCTCCAGGCCAAGCAGGTAGTGGGCGAATTTGGCCGGATCGGCCACGTCGCCCGGATGGATGCGGCTCCACCAGTAGCCGGTATCGTCGCGCGCGTCGTCGGGCAGGCCGAGGATGGCGCGAAAGCGCGCCGAATAAAACACCGTGTCGGCAGCGATGTTCCAGTCCCAGACGCCTTCGCCGGTGCTCTCGAGCGCGAACTCTAGGCGCTCCTCGCTGATGCGCAGTTCATGCGTCAGCCTGGCATATTCGGCGCCGGGATCGGCGCCCGCCGGGCCCACGCAACTATCGTGAGTGGCGCGCCGATCGCGCGATGGCGCGCCCTTGTTGCCGTCTTGCCGGGTTGCGATCGACATCTCTCCCCCTCCGCATGGGCGAGACCGCAGACCAGTTTGCACCGGCGAAAATCCTGCTGGTTCGCACCATCATGGCGTTGTGATCGAAACGAAAATCATAACGCTTTACGGGGCGCAGATACAGTGCGCACGCGTTCGCTGCTGCTGTTTTTCGCGCCGTTAGTGGCGCTTACCGGAGCTTGCTGGCATCGCCCGTCCCCTGGGACTGCAGCATGTCGATCACGCGGCAGTCGCCGCACATGCGGATGCGGTCGAGGTTGCCCTGGAAGGCGCTGTGCTGCGCCAGCTTGCCCAGCATGCTCTGGATCATCAGCACGGTGCCGAAGGGCTTGCTGCAACGAATACAGCAGAACGGCTGGGTTTCGTTGAGCAGGACGGCCTGGTTTGCGTTGCCGGCGAACGACATGCGCGGCACCAGCGCGATGGCGTCCTCGGGGCAGGTGTTGGCGCACAAGCCGCATTGCACGCAATTTTTTTCCACGAAACGCAGTTGTGGCGCGTTGTCGCTGTCCATCAGGGCCGATGACGGGCAGGCGCCAACGCACGACATGCATAGCGTGCAACGGCCCTGGTCGACAGTGATCGCGCCGAATGGCGACCGCGGCGGCAGCGGCACGTGGGCCGGTTTCAGCGTGGCGTGACGGAACAGGTGGTCGAGCGCCATGTCGAGGGCGTTGCGCTTTTCCTGGGCAACGTGGAAGGTGGCAGGCTGCAGCGGCGCCACGCCGGCCGGCGCGCCGGCCAGCGCCTCGCCCAGGCCGGCAGCGGTGGTGGCGCGCACCAGCTGGAAATGCACACCGGCGTAGCCGAGGCCGGACAGGATTTCCTGCGCCATTCCCATCTGGTCTTCCAGCGCGTCGGCATACTGCGCCGCTTCCGCGCCGGTGACGACGACGGCGACGCCGCTGGCGCCGTACGCCACCGCGCTCAGCCAGACGTCGATGCCGGCCGATGCCATGTGATGCAGTTCCATCGGAATGACCCGCGCCGGCAGGCCGCGCGGCGCGCCTTCGCTGTGTGCGTGGAGCATCGACACCAGCTCGCTGCCCTGTCCGGCGCCATGGAACAGGATCACCGGATCGAGCCCGCCTTCACGCCGGTAGTGCGCGAGCACGGTACGCAGGCGCTCGCCGGTGTAGGGCGCGCCCGGATAGGCATAGGCCAGCGCGCCGGTCGGGCAGACGGTGGTGCAGGCGCCGCAGCCGGCGCACAGGTAAGGATTGACGCGCACCAGGTCGCCCACGCTGGCGATTGCCTTTGCCGAGCAGATGTCGATGCAGGCGTTACAGCCGGTCTGGCCGTTGCGGCTGTGCGCGCACAGCCTTTCCTTGTACTTGAAATATTTCGGCTTTTCGAATTCGCCGATCATCTGGGCCAGGTCCGCGATCGCCGCGGCGATGCCCGCTTCGCTGACGCCTGGCGCAACATAACCATGCGGCTTCTGGTGGGCCTCGATGAGCGGCTCGGGCGACAGGTCGAGCACCAGGTCGAACTTGCCCTCGCGCCGCATTACCCCGCGGCCGGCATCGCGCCAGCGGGCATCGAATGCGCCCAGCCAGCCGCTGACCTGGATGTCGGCGCAGTGCATGACGCTGTAGGCGCGCAGCGGTTGCGGGGCCGCGCTTGGCGGGCTGGTCAGCAGCACGGTCACGGCCAGCACGCCGCACAGCTGGTCGGCGCACGGCAGGGCGCGTTCCGCGCTGCCGATGATCAGGGTGGTGCCGGCCGATGTGTAGGTAACCGTCTGCAGGGTGTCCGATGGCGGCGGCAGCGCAATGGCCAGCGCGGCGGCGCGGGCGGCGGCGTTGCGGTGTTCCTGCACCCAGTCGATGGCGGGCCGGTCATTCATCGGTGAACCTCGCAGGTGGCGTCGGTGGAAAAGGCGGTTTCGGTGGAACCGGCGGCGTCGGTTGAAGATGCGTCGTCGGTGGAACAGGCGGCGCCGGCGCTGTCGGGCCGCTGCGCTTGCTGCCGGGCCAGTGTCACGGGCGCGCCTGTGTCGCCGGCCTCCAGCGCTGGCGCGTCGGCAGCATCGCCTTCCTTCTTGTCCGGGTAGGCCTGGGCGAAGAAGCTCTGGGTGTGGCGCAGTGCGCTCATCATGGCGGCGGGAATCGGATCGGGCTTGTTGTAGTCACCCATGTACAGGTCGAGCCCATCGCCGATATTGAAATGCGGATCGGCGAACAGCTTTTTCAATGCGCCGCGCCGGACCGACGTGTCGACCCCGCGTGCGACGAATGCCGCATAGTCGGACCCGGCGTGCAGCCGCGCCACGTCGTCCAGGGTGGGCTGGTGCGCCGCTTCGCTGCCTGCGTGCGCCTGCCGGGCCGGCTGCCCGCCTGGTGGGATGGGCGCCTGCGCAGCGGGGGCCGTGGCTGCCGGGTCGCTCGGCGTGCCGGGCGCCACCGGCGCGGCAGGTTCGGCTTTCAGCCGCGACCAGCGCTGGAAAAAGCGTTCAGCCGGCATGCTCGCCCTGCTTGCGTTGTTTGTACTCCTTGCCGCGCCGCGCAGGCGGCTCGTAGTGCGTGCGCAGGTAATCTGCCAGCCACGCGTGGATGTCAGCCGGCATGGCGACGCCGTCGGCGCTCTCGCCCGAATCGAACATGCGGGCGCCGTCGGCGTAACTGACCGATGCCTGCACCGGCATCGCGCGGCCGTCCGTCATGCGCCATTTGATGAAGACCTTGGCTTCCGGCGCAACGCAGTTTTCAAAGTAGCCGTCGTTTTCATCGGGATACAGGTCGAGCGTCAGGCCGCCGACCAGATAGGTTTCGCGCGCCGGCTCGTGGCTGAGCACGCGATACGGCGGCAAGCCGCCGTCGGCGACGACGCCGACGGCCGACCACGACTCCGAGGCCCAGCGGTGGTTCAATGAGCGCCGCTGCATGATGACGGCAATCGGCAGGCTGGCCATGCGCATGGGGCATCCTTTATTTTTTTTGAGGATAAGTCAGGGTGGGCCGCGTCTTGACGTCCTCGCTGGGCGCGGCGGTGCCGCTTTTCTCGCTGGTAAGCGGCGCGTCCTTGGCCGCCGGTCCCATCACGCCGCCCGGCTGGCCAGCGGCGCTGGTCTGGGTGTTCGGCTGCGCCAGCGCCGGCAGCGGAGCTGCCACCGCGACCGGCGGGTTCAGTTCCCAGCCTTCCGTCGCGGCGCGGCCCCGCCAGCGCGCCGTCAGCGCGTCCATCGAGGCCAGCAGTGCCTGCTTGTCTTTCTCGGCCGCTGCCTGCGCCTTGGCCTTTTTCTCGGCAGCCAGCTGCGCCTGGGCCGGTGTCGGCGGCGGCAGTTCCGCCACCGCCAGCACCGGAATGGCCAGCAACAGCAAGGCGATCGTGGTTTTTAGCATGGTCATGGCATCACCGCCGTTCAGGGTTGGGCTGACCGGATGGCTGCGGACTGCCGGCCGTCGGAATGTCGCCGCTGGTTGGAGCAGTGCCGCCGCGCGGCGACGCGCCCACTGGCGGCGCCGTGCCGGCAGGCGCGGGAGTTGCGGCTGCCGCGGATGGCGCTGGCGCGGTCGCGCCGGCGCCGGTCACCGGCGTGGTGCCGCTGGACGGGCCCTGCCCGGCCTCGACGACGGTACCGGCCGTCGCCGCGCCGCCGGTGTTGCCGCCGCTGCCGCCGGCAATGCCCGGCGTGCCACCGGCATAGGTGGCGTTGGTTTCCGGCCGCGCCGTGCGCGCCATCACCGCGCCGCTGCTGCCGCCGCCGGCGGTAATCTGTCCGGGGAAGCTGGTCTGGTGCACGCCGGTCTTGGCGCTGGTGCCTGCCAGATCGCGCTCGCCGCACGCCGCGACCGCGGCCAGCACGGCCAGCGCTGCAAGAATGTGGTTGTTGCAGTTCATCTGCCGTCTCTCCATGGTCAGCTCGCGCGGCCCGGGCCGGTGGGCTCGGGCGCATAGGGGGCGGACCCGGGCGGCGCGGCGCCCGGTGTGCCATCGATGACCTTGTGGTACCAGATCTCGTGATGGGTGCGCGCCCATTCCTCATCGACCGTGCCGTGGCGCATGCCTTCGTAGGCGCCCGGCGTGCCCAGCGTACCGATGTAGATGTGGCCGATCGACGCGGCGATATACAAGGTGGCGCCGACGATGTGCAGGATGTTAGCGACCTGCAGCACGTAGCGGGTCTGGCCAACGGTGACGAAGTCGAGTATCAGCCCGGTGACCGACATCAGCAGCCCGAGCAGGACGACGCCGCCCCAGAACCAGATTTTTTCACCGGCGTTGAAGTAGTCTGCCGGGATATGCTTTTTACCAAACAGTCCGCCACCCTGCTTGACCCAGTTCCAGTCCCAGCGGCGGAAGAAATTGCGCCGCAAGAAGGTGAAGAACATGATGACCGAACACACAATGAACAGCGGCCCGACGAAATTGTGGACGTACTTGGAAATGATCGCCAGCCACGAGAACGCGTCAGGGCCGATCAGCGGGATGATCAGCTTGCCGAACATGAGCAGCAATCCGGTGATGGCCAGCACGATGAAACTGATCGCCGTGGCCCAGTGCACCAGCCGCTCCCAGGCCGTGAAGCGGGTGATGCGGCGTCCCGACTCGCGCAGCGGCGGCGCCTGCGCCGGGCGCGTCACCAGGTAAAAGCCCAGCAGCAGCAGCGGCACCACCAGCAGCACCGTGCCGCTGACCGTGGCCATCGGGCCGTTGCGCAGCACGCGCCAGGTATTGCCGCCGCGCTGGAGGATCACATTGGCTTCGCCGGCGCCGTACTGGCCGAGGAAGTGGCGATCGAGATGCACCTTGCCCGACGCCGCCGAACCCCAGCCGGGGCTGCGCGCGGTCGAATCGTGTTCGGCTTGCAGGATGGTTTGTTCCTCGGCGTAGGCGGGCACCGCATCTTTGTGCGGCACCTCGGCCCGGCCGGTCGACGGCAGCAGCATCAGCACAAACAGCGCGCACAACAGCGCCAGCAGGGCGCCGCGGGGCAGCCGGCGCAGGGGCTTGATCGGAGTCATGGTGTGTCCTTCCTCATGGCAAGGCGCGAAGGTACTCGTTCTGTTTCAGCGTACGGTTCTGGATGGCAGCGGACCACGCCAGCTTGTCGTTGTGGAACCAGACCTGGTACGGCAGGTTGTCGGGCTTGCCCGCGATCTCGCCGTGGACCCATGCCGGGTGCTGCTCGACTTCGAGACAGCCGCCGAGCAGGGCGCACAGTGCAGCCAGCGCTGCGATGCGGACGGGCTTCATGTGGGGAACCTGCGCGGGTTGTTCTGGACGTCGTCGATCTTCTGGTTTTCGCGCCGCACCCGGGTGGACTCGTCGCGCGGCTTGCGGCCGTAGGCGATCTTCCAGCCCCACAGTTCCGGGCCGTAGCCGCGGATTTCGACGCGCTGGCGGTATATGTCGGCGATCACGTCGGCGTCACCGGCCAGCAGCGCCTTGGTCGCGCACTGCTCGGCGCAGGCCGGCAGCTTGCCTTCGGCGATCCGGTTGCGCCCGTACTTCTTGAACTCGGCCTCGGAGGTGTCCACTTCCGGGCCGCCGGCGCAGAACGTGCACTTGTCCATCTTGCCGCGGTGGTTGAACATGCCGGTCTCGGGGAACTGCGGCGCGCCGAACGGGCAGGCGTAGTAGCAATAGCCGCAGCCGATGCACTGGTCCTTGCTGTGCAAGACGATGCCGTCCTCGGTGTGATAGATGCAATTGGTCGGGCATACGGCAAGGCAAGGCGCATCGGTGCAGTGCATGCAGGCGACCGAGATCGAGCGCTCGCCCGGTATGCCGTCGTTGATGGTGACGACCCGCCTGCGGTTGACGCCCCACGGCGTCTCATTCTCGCTCTTGCACGCGGTCACGCAGCCGTTACAGTCGATGCAACGCTCTGTGTCGCAAATGAACTTCATCCTTGCTGCCATCTCTGTCTCCTGTTGTTTTCAGGTCAGCCGTCAGGCGGTCGCCAGCCTGCATAGCGACACCTTGGTTTCCTGCATCATCGTCACCACGTCATAGCCATAGGTCCAGCCGGTGTTGACCGCCTCGCCGCGGGCAATCGGGGCCGCGCCTTCCGGATACTTGTCGAGCTGGTCCTCGCCCATCCACCAGCCGGCGAAATGGAACGGCATCCAGACCGTGCCGGCGGGCACCCGTGGCGTGACCATCGCCATGATCTTCATGCGCACCCCGCTGGGCGTCTCGACCCACAGGTAGCGCCCGGTCACCGCGCCGACCTGGCTGGCGTCGTGCGGGTTGACCTCGACAAACATGTTCTGCTGTAGCTCGGCCAGCCACGGATTGGAGCGCGTTTCGTCGCCGCCGCCTTCGTATTCGACCAGCCGGCCGGACGTCATGATCAGCGGATAGTCCTTGGAAAAATCGACCGCCTGCACCGACTTGTAGAGGGTCGGCAGGCGCCAGAAGTTGGCCTTGTCGTCGTAGGTCGGGTACTTGGCGACCAGGTCGCGGCGCGGCGACATCAGCGGCTCGCGGTGCACCGGCACCGGGTCGGGGAAGTTCCACACGTGGCAGCGGGCCCTGGCGTTGCCGAACGGCGCGCAGCCGTGCCCGATGACGACGCGGATGATGCCGCCGGAGGCGTCGGTCTTCCAGTTCTTGCCCTCGGCCTGGGCCTGTTCGGCCGGGGTCAGCTCGTTCCACCAGCCCAGCTTTTTCAGGAACACGTGGTCGAATTCCGGGTAGCCGGTGTCGAGCTCGCTATCCCTGGTGGCCGAGCCATCGGCCGCGAGCAGGGTGTTGCCGTCGTGCTCGACACCCCAGTTGGCGCGGAACGGCAGCCCGCCTTCGGCCACCGACTTCGACTCGTCGTACAGGATCGGCGTGCCGGGGTGCTTCATCTCGGGCGTGCCCCAGCACGGCCACGGCAGGCCGTAGTAGTCGCCCTTGCACGGTCCGGACTCGGCGCGCAGCGTGGTCGGGTCGAAGGTGTGCTTGTTCTCCATGTGCAGCTTGAGACGCTCGGGCGAGCAGCCGGTGTAGCCGATGGTCCAGCACGAGCGGTTGATCTCGCGCAGGATGTCTTCGATCACAGGTTCGTTCTGCACCACCTTGATGTTCTTGCACAGTTCGTTAGCGAAGCCAAACTTCTTGGCGAACAGGTACATGATCTCGTGGTCGGTCTTGCACTCGAACAGCGGCTGGATGACCCGCTCGCGCCACTGGATGCTGCGGTTCGACGCCGTCACCGAGCCCTGGGTTTCGAACTGGGTGGTGGCCGGCAGCAGGTAGACGCCATCCTGGCGGCCATGCATGGAGGCGGTGGCGGTCGGGTATGGATCGATGACCACCAGCAGCTCGAGCTTTTGCATCGCCTCTTTCATGTCGGGCAGGCGGGTCTGGCTGTTGGGCGCGTGGCCCCAGTACAGCACGGCGCGCAGGTTGGTCGGCTGGTCGACATAATCGTTGCGCTCGAGGACGCCGTCGAACCAGCGCGAGACCGTCAGGCCGGGCTTTTCCATTAGCTCTTTCGAGCCGAAGCGCGACAGCAGCCAGTTGTAGTCGACGCCCCAGGCGTTGGCGAAATGCTTCCACGCGCCCTCGGCGATGCCGTAATAGCCGGGCAGCGAATCGGGATTGGGGCCGACGTCGGTGGCGCCCTGCACATTGTCATGGCCGCGGTAGATGTTGGCGCCGCCGCCGGCCACGCCGATGTTGCCGAGCGCAAGCTGCAGGATCGACAGCGCGCGCACATTGGCGGTGCCGACGTGGTGCTGGGTGATGCCCATGCACCAGACCACCGAGGAGGGGCGGTTCTTCGCCAGCATCTCGGCCGCCATGTGCACTGCCGACTCCGGCACGCCGGTCACATCCGACACCTTGTCCGGGGTCCACTTGGCCACTTCCTTGCGCACCTCGTCCATGCCGTAGGTGCGCTGCTCGATGAAGGCCTTGTCTTCCCAGCCGTTGTGGAAAATGTGCCACAGGATGCCCCACACCAGCGGGATGTCGGTGCCGGGACGCACCCGCACGTAATGGTCGGCAAAGCGCGCCGTGCGCGTGAAGCGTGGATCGATGACGATCATCTTCGCGCCCAGTTCCTTGGCATGCAAGAAATGCAGCATCGAGATCGGGTGGGCCTCGGCCGGATTGGAGCCGATGAACAACACCGCCTTGCTGAAATGCAGGTCGTTGAACGAGTTGGTCATCGCGCCGTAGCCGAAGGTCTGGGCGACGCCCGCCACCGTGGTCGAGTGGCAGATGCGGGCCTGGTGGTCGCAGTTGTTCGAGCCCCACATCGAGGAGAACTTGCGCATCAGGTAAGCCTGCTCATTGTTGTGCTTGCTGCCGCCGATGATCATCATCGCATCGGGGCCGGCCTGCTGGCGCAGCGCCAGCAGCTTGTCGCCGATTTCATTGATGGCCTGGTCCCACGGGATGCGCTGGTATTTTCCGCCGACCAGTTTCATCGGGTAGCGCAGCCGGTGCTCGCCATGGCCATGCTCGCGCACCGACGCCCCCTTGGCGCAGTGCGCGCCCATGTTGATGGGCGAATCGAAGGCGGCTTCCTGGCGGATCCACACGCCATTGCTGACCACCGCGTCGACCGAGCAGCCGACCGAACAGTGGGTGCAGACGGTGTGCTTGATCTCGGGAGGCGCCGCCGGTTTGACCTGGTCGGCGGCCTGGGCCGGCTGGATGACGTTGAGCGGCAGCTTGCGCGCCAGCGCGGCGGCGCCGGCGGTGACGCCGGCGCCGACCAGGAAGGTGCGGCGCCTCAGCGTGGACCCGGGTGAGCGGGTGATCCCCGTGGGCAGCGCGCCGCGTTCGGCAGTCTTGTCGGTCTTTACCAGCGTCATGGAGTATTGCTCCTGTGCTTGTCGCCCTACCAGTAACGGGCGGTACTGTAGTACTTCCGGATATGGTCGGTAACGCGATAGCCTTTGGACTCGGGCGCGGCGGCGCCAGGCGCCGGCTGCGGCGCAGCCTCGGCGGCCCCGCTGGCGGCGGCCGCCGCCAGTACGCCAAGCGCGCCCGCCCCTTTGAAGAATGCGCGCCTGGCCGGGTCGGGCGTGTGGCTGTCGTGCGGGTGCTCGTGCGGGTCCTCGTGCTTGTCCATGTGTGCTCCGTTGGCGCCGCCTAGGCGGCTTCGCATGCGTCGTCGAGCGCGAATGCTGCGGCCTCGACGTCAAGAAACGCTTCGGCAAGGTCGGCCACCAGGCGATAGAAGTTTGCCTCGGGAGCCGCGCGGATATCGTTCAGGCAGCGCCGGTACCATGGCGCCAGATGGGTCTCGAAAAACTGGCGCTGGCGCGCCAGCGGCGTGGCATTGGTGATCATCAGGCGCATCGCTTCGCACAGGGCCGCGAGATGGTCTTCCATCTCGCGCTGCCCGGGCGCGCGGCCGAGGCCCAGGCGCGCGAGGTCGGCGCGCAAGGCGGCCAGTGGCTTCTCGTTGATGAAGCCGGTCAGGTAGAGCGAGGCGTAGGGATTGAGCTTGGGGGTGCCGACACTGATGAACAGCGCGTCGAATTCAGCCGCCGGCGCAGCGGCGTCCATCACGCCCGCGGCCAGCACCAGGCGTTCCCAGGCGCGGTCGAGCGGATGGCCGGACTGCCCCGCCACGATGGCGTCGGCGCCGGCCAGGGTGGACAGCATGGGGGCGTCGGGCGCGGCAAGCCACATGCGGGCAAGTAGCGCGTACATGTCGGCGCGAGCCTGTTCTTCCGGCTCCACCGCCATGCCGGCGCTTGCGCCTGCATCGAGCTGCCCAGCTGTTGGCGACTGCCTCACAAGGACCCCCTGTCGTAATAGACAGACCCGAGTCTATGCGGGTATGCATGCGTTGTCTACCCCGCACGATTGACGGTTGGAGTAGATTTTTTGGCAAACCGCGCGGCCCGGATGACGCTGGCGGCGCCGCCTGGACGCGGCGCTCACTCGGGCGCTTTGGCATTGCGCAGCGCGGCGAAATCGAAGCCGGCCACCGCTTCGGCGGCCAGCGTGCCAAGCGTGGCGTACAGGTCGAGGATGTTGTTCTGGCCGTCTGGATAGACCCGGTTCGACAGCAACACATAGAAAGTGCCCGAGGCCGGGTCGATCCACAGGATGCAGCCGGTGAACCCGGTGTGCCCGTAGCTGCCCACCGGGAACAGTGTGCCGCGCGGGCGCGCGAACGGCGAGTCGATGTCCATCCCCATGCCGCGCTGCGCCACGATTGCCGGGCCCGACTGCGCCGTCGTCATCAGGCGCACGCTGTCGCGCGACAGCACCCGCACGCCGTCGAGCTCGCCGCCGGCCAGCAGCATGCGGGCAAACCGCGCCAAGTCGCGCGCGGTGGTAAACATGCCGGCCGAGCCGGCCACGCCATCCATCCGGCGCGCAGTCGGGTCGTGCACCTCGCCCTGCAGCAGGCGCGGTGCCTCGCCCGGCAAGCGCTGGGTCGGCGCGATGCGCGCCGGCGCCATCGCCGGCAGCGGCACGAAGCGGCTGTCGCGCATGCCCAGTGGCGCGAAGATGCGCTCATCGGCGAAGCGGTCGAGCGGCTGGCCCGACACCCGCCGCACCAGCTCGCCCAACAGGATGTAGTTGACGTCCGAATAGCGGAACGCCGTGCCGGGCGCATCGGTCGGGGTGCGGCTGCAAGCCAGCGCGAGGGCGCGCGTCAGGCCGTGCCAGGCCGGCGTGGCCGGCAACCCGGCCGGCAGGCCCGAGGTGTGGGTCAGCAGGTGGCGCACGGTGATCGGGTCGCGGCCCTGGCCGGCGCATTCGGGCAGGTAGCGTACCAGCGGCGCATCGAGATCGACGCGCCCGTCCTCGGCCAACAGCATCACCGAGGGCGCGGTGGCCACGACCTTGGTCAGCGAAGCGGCGTCGAACACCGTGGCCGGCGTCACGGCGGCGGCGCCGGCCTCGTAGCTGTGGTTGCCGTAGGCCTTCTGGTAGGCCATCCCGGCGCGCTCGAGGTGGAATACCGCGCCCGGCATGCGCCGCTCGGCGATCACGCCGCCGATCGCCGCGTCGATGCGGGCAAAGCGCGCGAAATCGAGTGTAGCCGGATGCGGCCGGTTCCAGGCGCAGCCGGCCATACTGAGGGCGATGCAGGCACTGGCGGTCATGGCAATGGCACGGAAGGGCAACCTCATTGGCAAGTCGGCATCGGCGGATCCAGGTCATGGCAGGTGAATGATGGCCGTCTCCAATTGGCGAACACGGCGGCATGCGAAAAGCATAAGTAGTTCGCGCCGCCAGGTCAAGGCCGGCATGCCGCCGCAGGGCGCGCCGGCCGGCGCGCGCGGCCGGCGGTGATCCGCTCAGCGCCCGGCCCGCCCGGCGCCGCCCGCACGCTGCGCCGCTTTCTTGTTGGCGTCCGTGATGGTCCAGTAGTAGATCGTGCGCCCATCGACCTCTTCAGTGCGCTGCGGCGGCCACTCCTCGCCCATGTCGAATGCATGCGAGACCACCCGCGTGCCGACCTTCAGCTGTTTCCACAGCTGGGGACGCAGGTCGCGGTTGACGCTGTTGAGCAGATACAGGGTCACCACGCTGGCTTTCGACAGGTCGGTCTTGAACAGGTCGCCATTGACGAACTGCACCTTGCCGTCGACCCCGGCTTCGCGGGCATTCGCGCGTGCCTCGCTGATGCGCTGCGGATCGAGGTCGATGCCGATGCCGCGCGCGCCGTAGCGTTTGGCGGCGGTGATGACGATGCGCCCGTCGCCGCTGCCGAGGTCGTAGATCAGGTCGCCGGGCCCGACCTTGGCCAGTTCGAGCATGCGGTCGACGACCGGCTGCGGGGTGGGCACGAACGGCACATCCAGCCGCGGCGACTGGCTCCATGCCTGCCCCATGGCGGCCCCAACCAAAAGCAAAAGCAGCGCCAGCCGTGACAGCAGGCCGGCGCGGCCGGCGTTATGCGCGATGCGGTGCGGATATCTCATGTCTGACTCCTTTAGGAAATACACGGCGATGGGATTGCTCAGCCTGGCGCCTGCACGCGGTTGGCGAACAGCAGCACCACGCAGCCCAGCGCCAGCACGGCCACGCCGACCCAGGCCGCGTTCCAGCCGCCCAGCTGCTGGCTGTAGACATACGACAGGCTCGACCACAGCATGTAGGCGCACATGGCGCAGAACGCCAGCGGCACGAACGGGAACAGCGGCACCCGGAACGGCCGTGCGGTGGCCGGCTCGCGCACTCGCAGCACGAACAGCGACAGCCCGGCCAGCAGGAAGAACAGCCAGAACACGGGGGCGGTGAATTCGACCATCGACTTGAAGCCGCTGCCGGTCCAGGCGCCGGCCAGCACCAGCAGCAGCGCGGCGCCGCACTGCACCCGCAGCGCGTTGGCCGGGGTGCCGCGGCGCGGGTCCCAGATGGCCAGCCGGCGCAGCACCGGCCAGTCGCGCCCGGCGGCGTAGCTGCAGCGCGCGCCGACGATGATGGTGGCGTTGATCGAGGTGAGCGCGGCGATCGCGATGACCAGCGAGATGACGGCGGCGCCGGGCGCGCCGAAGGCTGCGCGCAGCAGGTCGGCGGCGACGGCGTCGGAGCGGCTCATGGCGGCCATGCCGAGGCCTCTCCAGTAGGCCCAGGTGACCAGCAGGTACAGCGCGGTGATGATGAGCAGCGACAGCACCAGCGCGCGCACCATGTTGCGGCGCGCGTCGAGCAGTTCGGCGCTGAGATACGCCGCCTCGTTCCAGCCGCCGTAAGTGAGCAGCACGAACACCATCGCCAGCCCGAACGAGGCCGGCCAGGCCGGCCCGGCGGCGGGCGCCGCGGCGGCGGCCGGCGCGCCGCCGCCGGCCACCAGGAACAGTGCGGCCAGTACGATCAGCACCAGCCCGCCCACTTCGATGGCGGTCAGCCAGGCCTGGGCGAAGGTGCCGGCCTTGACGCTGCGCAGGTTGAGCCAGGACAGCGCGATGATGGCCAGCGCCGCGTACGCGGCGGCGCCCCATGGCGCGGCCGCGTCGCCCAGCGGCAGCACGCGCTGCATGTAGTCGCCGAAGACGAAGCCGAGCAGCGCGATGGAGCCGGTGGCGATGACCGAAAAGCGCGCCCAGGCAAACAGGAAGGAGACGCGGCGCCCGTAGGCGCGGTGCAGGAAATGGTAGTCGCCGCCGACATGGGCGTAGGCGGTGCTGAGTTCAGCGTAGCAGAGCGCGCCGGCCACCGACATCAGCCCGCCCAGCGCCCAGGCCGCGAACATCCAGCCCGGCGCGCCGGTGAGCCCGGCCACCAGCGAAGGCGCCTTGAAGATGCCGGCGCCGATCACCACGCCGATGATCAGCGCGATCGCCTCGCCCAGCCCGATGACCTCGCGCGGCGCGGCGGCGCCGGCGTGGAGGTCTGCTTGCAAATCGGGCGGAAGTCTGGCCATGGGGAAGCACGCGCGGTCGTCGAGGGTCCCTGTCAGATGGACCTGCGGGTGCTTCGTTTTGCCATTCCGTGCTGCGCTTGAGGCATCTCAAACATGCCTGCGCAGCGCGTTTATTTCGAGAACGTATCGCCGAAGAAGTCGTCCTTGTTCCAGGCCGGGCGCACCGGCGCATCGGCGATCTCGCGCGCGATGTTGTAATTGAGCTGGGCGAAGCGCGCGGCGGCGTCGTAGTTGATCGGCTGGGTCAGGTCATCGTTGGGCTGGTGGTAGCGCCTGGACAGGAACTCGTTCCACAGCTTGCCCGGGTTTTCGTCCTTGCGCGCCGAGCCCATGCCGGTGGCCAGGAAAATCGACGGGATCCCCTGGCGCACGAACATATAATGGTCGGAGCGGGTAAACAGGCCCAGTTCCGGCCACGGGTCGGGGATCAGCGCCATGCCCATCTTCTGCAGCGCGCGGCTGGCGGTGTCCTTCAGGCTCGAGTGCTCGGCGCCGAACGCCATCACGTTGTTGAAGTCGTACACCAGCAGCGGCATGTCGAGGTTGACGTTGGCGACGATGCTGCCGCGCGGCACCGTCGGGTTGGTGGCGAAGTAGTCGGCGCCCAGCAAGCCCTTCTCTTCACCGGTCACGGCGACGAACAGGATCGAGCGCTTCGGCGCCACGCCCGACTGGGTGAACAGGCGCGCCGCTTCGATCAGGGTGGCCACGCCGGTGGCGTTGTCCATCGCGCCATTGAAAATATTGTCGCCGCTGCGCTCCTTCACCTGCCCGAGGTGGTCGAGGTGGGCGGAAAACACCACGTACTCGTGCTTGAGCGCCGGATCGGCGCCTTCGATCATGCCGATCACGTTGCTGCTGGCAAGCTCGCTGATCGCGCTCTTCTTGAACATCCGCATCGACATCTTCAGGTCGAGGCGCGGCAGCGGCTGGTTGGCGGCGGCCAGCGCATAGATATCGTCGAGCCGCACGCCGACTTGGGAAAACAGCTTCTTCGATGCGGGGATGCTCAGGCCGATCCGGTTCTGCATCGCCGCCGCCTCGCGCGCCGGCTTGCCGTCGGCCTGCACCCAGCTCATCGACGGTATGTAGCGGTACTCCTTGTTCTTGGCGAACGGCGAAGCCTTCTCGGCCACCGGGGTCTGCAGGCTGACCATGCCGACCGCGCCATGCTGCAGCGCCAGCGTGCGCTTGTGGTCGCCGCTGGCGAAATGGGCGCCTTCTTCGGTCGGGAACGTGCCCGGCTTGCCGGACAAGACCACCACGATCTTGCCTTTCACGTCGATGCCGGCGTAATCGTCGTGGCCGAGGCGCTCGGCGTGGATGCCGTAGCCGACGAACACCAGCGGCGCCGTCACTTCCGACTGCGCTTCCAGCAGGCTGCCGCCGACCGAATACTCGTCCAGGTAGGCCAGGGTCTCGGTACCGCGCGCGCTGCGCAGCTCGACCACCGGCGACTCTTGCACCAGGCGGGTCGCGCGCAGCGGCACCTGTTGCAGATAGCCATCCTTGTCGCCCTTCGGCTTGACCCCGTACTGCTGGAACTGCGACGCCACGTAGCGGGCGGCGATGTCGTAGCCGCGGCTGCCGGTCTCGCGCCCTTCCAGCAAGTCGTCGGCCAGGAAACTCAGGTGGGCGCGGATCATGTTCTTGTCGGCAACGGCTGCGGCGCCGGCGCTGCAACTGGCGGCCAGCGCGAGCACGCCGCTGGCAAGGATCAGTCGGTGTTTTAGCACGGTAATTCCTCGGGTAATCGTATTTGGATCGGAGGCCCACTCTAGCAGATGCCCGGAGCAGGTGGTGCTGCACTGCAACGTATCGGCTAACGTGCGGCGCTTGCCATTTTGGTATTGCAGGTACAAGATAGGCGGCATGAAAACACTGACCTCCCGCCATGTTACGCGCCTGAGCGCGCTTGTCCTGCTGCTGGCACTGGGCGCCTGCAGCGGTGTTTCCGCCAACGGCAACGCACCGGCCGCGCCGGGTGCGCCGGGCGCGCCGCCTGCCGCGGCCACGCCGACCCCGCCACCGGCGCCCGCGCCAGCCCCCGCGCCGGGCGGCCAGGCCGCCGCTGCCGGACTGCTGCAGAAAATCCAGGAACAGATCGGCACTGCCGAATGCGACAACGCAAGCCAGTGCAAAACCTTGCCAGTTGGCCATAAATCCTGCGGCGGCCCGGAAGGCTATCTTGCCTATTCGACCAAATCAGGCAATACCAAGCAGCTGATGGCGCTCGCCGAACAATACGCGGCGGCGCGCAAGGCCGAGAACGAACGCAGCGGCATGCTGTCGAACTGCATGATGGAACCGGATCCGGGCGCCACCTGCGTCGCCAACCGCTGCGTCCTCGTCAAGCGCGGGGTCAGCGCACAATAGCTTGCCAGCTTGGCAAGCTCCGCCAATAAAGGCGGCGTCATGCGCACGGTTGCATGCACGGTTTCGCTCGTCCGTGTATCATGGAGTGTCTGTTTACATGGAGGAGGATCACCATGAACCAACGCCGATCATTCCTGAAAAGCTCCGTCGTACTGGCATCCGCCCTCAGCGTCCCGGCCTATGCCCGCGCCGCACAAACCACCAAAGTCCAGCCTGTCGAGCGCACCTTGCGCTTGTACAACACGCACACCGGTGAAACCCTGCGCAGTATTTTCTGGGCCGAGGGACAGTTCGTGCCGGACGCACTCAAAGACATCAACAAGCTGTTGCGCGATCACCGCAGCAACACCATCGCGGAAATTGATCCGCAGCTGATCATGCTGCTCGACAAGGTGTCGTCCAAATTCGGCGGCAATGATGTGCTGCACGTCATCTCCGGCTACCGCTCGCCCGAAACCAACCGCAAGCTCGCGGCGGCCGGCGGCGGCGTGGCCCGCCACAGCATGCACCTGGACGGCAAGGCGATCGACATCCGCATGCCGGGGCGCGATCTGACCCAGCTGCACAAGGCCGCCCTGGCCGCGCGCGGCGGCGGCGTCGGCTACTATGCAAAATCGCAATTCGTGCACATGGATACCGGCCGCGTGCGCACCTGGTAAACATCGGGGGCTGAACTCAGCCCCCGCCGCCGTGTCTAACCGGTTTCCCTTCGCTTACCGCCGGTTAGCACGATGCACAGCCACGCGTCCCACGCGCATCTCGTCCAATTCTACGAAAACGACCGTTTCCTCATCGAGGGCCTGGCCGACTTCATCGGCGCAGCCCTGAGCGGCGGCGACAAGGGCATCGTGATCGCCACCCACGAGCACCTTGAACAGCTCGACGCCGCGCTGGCCCGGCGCGGCTTGCCCGGCGCGGCCGGCGCCGGTAACTACATTGCCCTCAACGCCAATGGCATGCTGCCGCTGTTCATGGCAAATGGCCTGCCCGACAAGGCCCGCTTCCACGACGCCATCGGCACCATCGTGGCGCGCGCCGCCGACGCGCATGAGGGCGACGTCTACATCTTCGGCGAAATGGTCGCCCTGCTGTGCGCAGGCGAACACTGCCATGTGCATACGGTCGGCAAGCACCAGGCCGCGATCCACGTGGAAAACTACTTCAACGAGCTGCAGGCGCACTACCCGTTCACCCTGCTGTGCGCCTATCCGCTGAGCGCCTTTCCGCACGAGGACGACCGCGCGATGTTCGGCGAGGTGTGCCGCCTGCATACCGGGGTGCTGCCCGCCGAGAGCCTCGACATGGAAGCCGACCTCGACACGCTGCGCCGTACCATCGCCCTGCTGCAGCAGCAGGCCTACGCGTTGTCGACCGAGGTGTACGACCGCAAGCAGGTTGAACGCGCGCTGCGCGAAGTCAACTTCGACCGGCTCACCGGCCTTCCCAACCGCAACGTGTTCCACGATCGCATGGACATGGACATCAAGCGCTCGCGCCGCACCCAGCGTCCGGTGGCGCTGCTGTTCATCGACCTCGACCATTTCAAGGAAATCAACGACACCCTCGGGCACGCCACCGGCGACCTGCTGCTCAAGCAGGTCGGCCAGCGCCTGGCCTCGTATGTGCGCGCCAGCGATACCGTCACCCGCCTCGGCGGCGACGAGTTCACCATCACGCTGGCTGAACTGAACAACCTGGGTACCGTCACCGATGTCGCCCAAAAAATCCTCGAAGACCTGGCGCACCCGTTCCAGCTCGACGACGAGATCGCCTACATTTCGGCCAGCATCGGCATCACGCTGTATCCCCAGGACGCCACCAGCACCGGTGAATTGCTGCGCAACGCAGACCAGGCGATGTACGAATCGAAAGCCATGGGCCGCAACCGCTTTTGCTACTTTACCCACAGCATGCAGGAAGCGGCCCAGGCGCGCATGGCCATGAGCAACGACCTGCGCAGCGCGCTCGACAAGCAGCAGCTCAGCGTGTTCTACCAGCCGATCGTCGACCTGCACGCCGGCGGCATCGTCAAGGCCGAAGCCCTACTGCGCTGGCAGCACCCCGAGAACGGCGACATCAGCCCGGTCGACTTCATCCCCATCGCCGAGCACACCGGCATGATTGTCGGCATCGGCAACTGGGTGTTCCAGCAAGCGCTCAACCAGGCCAGCACATGGCGCGCCGCCCACCCGGGCTTCAGCGTCAGCGTCAATGTCTCGCCGGTCCAGTTTTACCGCAGCAACGAGGCGTACTACCGCGAGTGGCTGAGCCATTGCAAGAGCATCGGCGGCGCGCCCGGGGTCGGCCCGGCGGTCAGCATCGAAATCACCGAGAGCCTCATGATGACCTCGGACGACAGCGTGATCGACAAGCTCAACGCCTTCCAGAACGCCGGCATCAAGATCTCGCTGGACGACTTCGGCACCGGCTATTCGTCGCTGTCCTACCTGCGCAAGTTCAACATCGACTACCTGAAGATCGACCAGTCCTTCGTCCACAACCTGGAGCACGACAGCGCCAACAGCGCGCTGTGCGAAGCGATTATCGTGATGGCCCACAAGCTTGGCCTGAAAGTGATCGCCGAAGGCATCGAAACGCCGGGCCAGCGCGACATGCTGGCCGGCGCCGGCTGCGACTATGGCCAGGGCTACCTGTTCGGCCAGCCGATTTCGGCCGGCCAGTTCGAGCAGCTGCTGACGCAGGCGCCGCCACGGCGTCCGGATTCCAGCGCGCACGCCTGAGCACGCGCGCGGCAGCGGTGCGCCGGCTTTCGGGGTGATCGCCGTACACTTGGCAAATGTTTAAACAGTTGCTTGCCGCAGTCGCCGTCGCCGCGCTGTGCCCCTGGCCCGGCACGCCGGCGCTGGCCGCCCAGGAGCCGCCGCCGAAAGCCGGCGCGGCGCCGGTCGCCACCGTGCACGTGCCCTATGTGCGCGACCCGGTCGACAAGTCGTATCGCAAAATGATCCAGGGCATGGACAGGTTCCAGCGCGACCGCGCCACCTATGCCCCGGACGCGCAGTTGCGCTTCCGCCTGCTGCCGCGCCTGCCCAACGCCAAGATGGAAGGCATCACGCTGCGCGTGGCGGGCGACACCATCACCTTGCCGGTCATCCTCGCCGCCGACAACAGCTTTACGCTGGAACGCAACGAGCTGGCGCTGCGCCAGGATGCCGCCGTGGTGGCCAACCGCAAATCGGCCAGCATGACCTGGCGCGCCTGGGTCCAGACCCCGGGCTTGCCGCCGGGCACCCGCCGCCTGGGCGACCTGCGTCTCGAATGCCGGGTCGGCATGGATTCCGGCCTGATCTCGAACACCTCGCCGATCTTCGCCTGGCTGACCAATGCGCTGACCGACACCGAGGAAACCTGTTCTTCGCCAGACGGCAATTACCTGTTCTTCGCCGAACGCCCGGTATTTAGCGTGATCCTGCGCCACGGCGAGCGCCGCGAAGCGCTGCCTTTCAAGATGCTCTATGCAGGCGGCAACGAAACGCGCGCGTCACTGCCCTACTGCGATTGCCAGGTCCTGCTCGACCGCAGCTACTACGCGCCGCTGTGGGACAAGTCCTGGCCCGACGACACCCTGATCGAATTCGATTATATGGAACAGCCAGCGGGAGCGCCTCCATGAGCCGGCACGCCCGCGGCGCACTGCCATTGCTGGGCGCGCTGCTGCTGGCGGGCTGCGCCAGCGCGCCGCCGCCGCCCGGCACGCTGGTCGACCCGGCCAGCATCGCCCAGGCGGTGGTGCCCGGCGTCACCACCAAGGCCCAGCTTGCAGCCGCGATGGGAAGCACCACCACCATCGTGTTCGACAGCGGCTATGAAACCTGGCTGTATCTGTCGCCGGCCGGCTCCGGCCGCTACACCGAGTTCGTGGTGCTGGTCGGCCCCGATGGCATCGTCAGGAAAACCCGCAGGCGCGATCCCTGACGCGGCGCGGGCGCGCCGCGCGGCAGTTTCTCCGTTGCATGTTATTCTGTGGCGATCGGTGCGAGCGAAAGCACCAGCCCGTAAAGACATGACCAACGCCGCGCCCGCCCGTAACACCATCCCCATCCTCGCCGTCACCCAGGTCGTTGCCTGGGGCACGCTGTATTACGCCTTCGCCATTTTGGCCGCCGACATCCAGCGCGAACTCGGCTGGCGCGCCGAGACGGTGTTCGGCGCGTTTTCCTGGTGCCTGCTGGTGGGCGGCCTGGCGTCGGCGCCGGTCGGCATGCTGCTCGACCGCTTCGGCGGCCGCCTGGTGATGGGTGCGGGCTCGCTGCTGTGCGGCCTGGGCTTCATCCTGCTCAGCCAGGCGCAGCAGGTGCTGACCTACTATGCCGCCTGGACCTTGCTTGGCGTCGCCATCGCCGCCACCCTCTACGAAGCCGCCTTCGCCACCCTCAACCACCAGTACGGCCTGTCCGCGCGCAAGGCCATTTCCACGCTGACCCTGTTCGGCGGCTTCGCCAGCACCGTGTTCTGGCCGTTGACGCTCAAGTTGAACAACCTGATCGGCTGGCGCGACACCTACCTCTGGTACGCGGCCCTGCAGCTGTGCGTTTGCCTGCCGCTGCACCTGATGCTGCGCGCCAATTCGCCGCGTCCGCCGCACCTGCCCGGCGCCGCCGGCGTGCGCAGCGATTTCACGCTGCACGAGGCGCTGCGCCACCCGGCCTTCTGGACCCTGGCATTCGCGTTTTCGGCCAACAGCTTCATCTTTTCCGCGCTGTCGGTGCACCTGATCCCGATCCTGACCCGCTTCGGCCATCCGATCGAAACCGTGGTGTTCATGGCGGCGCTGATCGGGCCGATGCAGGTGGCCGGACGGATCGGCGAAATGACGCTCGGCCGCAACGTGGCGCCGCAGACCGTCGGCAAGATCACCTTCGCGCTGTTGCCTGCCGCGCTGCTTGCCCTGTTGTTCTTCGGCACCCGCCAATGGGCGATGGCGCTGTTCTGCACGCTCTATGGATTATCGAACGGCATCTTGACGATCGTGCGCGGCACGGTTCCGCAAGCCATGTTCGGCACCAGGAATTACGGCGCGATTTCCGGCGCGATGGCCGGTCCCTCGATGCTGTCGAAAGCGGCCGGCCCGCTGGCCGTCGCCGCCATCATCCAGTACAACCCCTCGCCGGCGCTGCTGTTTGGCGTCCTGTTCGCGTTCGCCGTCGCTTCGCTGCTGTGCTACCTGATGGCGGTGCGCACCACGCCCCGCCTTGCCCACGATATTCCCCGCCCAACCTGACTGGAATCCTTGCCGATGAAGCCTTGCGTCCTTGCCCTCGCCCTGTTGTCCGCCCTGTCCGCCGGCGCCGCCGGCGCCCAGCAACTCTCGCCGATCGAGGAACGCATCGTGGCCGAGGTCAAGGCGCGCTCGCCGGCCGCGATCGGCCTGCTGGAACGCAGCGTCAACATCAACAGCGGCACCATGAACCACGCCGGCGTGCGCGAGGTCGGCCAGTTGTTCCGCCGTGAACTCGACCAGCTCGGATTCAAGACCAGCTGGATCGACATGCCGCCGGCCATGCAGCGCGCCGGCCACCTGCTCGCCACGCGCGCCGGCAAGCAGGGCAAGCGCCTGCTGCTGCTCGGCCATCTCGACACCGTGTTCGAGCTCGACAGCCCGGTGCAGAAATGGCAGCGCCAGGGCGACCGGGTCAGCGGCCAGGGCGTCTCCGACATGAAGGGCGGCAACGTCGTGGTGATCGAGGCGCTGCGCGCCCTGCACCGGGTCGGCGCGCTCGACAACACCAGCATCGCCGTCATGTTCACCGGCGACGAGGAAGACGCCGGCGATCCGAAAGACATCTCGCGCCGCGACATGGTCGCGCTGGCCAAGAACAGCGACATCGCGCTGGCCTTCGAAGGCACCGTGCTTGACCAGGACGGACGCGCCACCGCAACCGTCGGGCGCCGTTCATCGTCCGGCTTCGCGCTCGAAGTCAAGGGCAAGCAGGGGCATTCCTCGGGCATCTTCGGGGAGCGCGCCGGCTACGGCGCGGTCTATGAAGCGGCGCGCATCCTCGACGGCTTCCGCCAGCATGTCATCGAGCCCGACCTGACCTTCAACCCCGGGGTGATCCTCGGCGGCACCCAGGTCGGCTATGACGAGCTGGGCTCGCGCGGCACCGCGTTCGGCAAGACCAACGTGATCGCCAACGCCGTCACCGTCAAGGGCGACCTGCGCTACCTTGATACGGTCCAGCGCGACCGGGCCCACGAAAAGATGCGCGCGATCGTCGCGCAGCACCTGCCGGGCACCAGCGCCAGCATCGCGTTCGAAGAATCGTATCCGCCGATGGCCGTCACGCCCGGCAACCTGCAGGTGCTCGCGCTGTATTCGAAGGCCAGCCAGGACGCCGGGCTCGGCGCGATCGCCGCGGTGCCGGCCGGCTTGCGCGGCGCCGGCGACATCCAGTTCGTCGCGCCCTATGTCGACAGCCTGGACGGCATCGGCGCCACCGGCAGCGGCGCCCACTCGCCCGCCGAAGACCTCGAACTGGCCTCGATCGAGCGCGCCGCGATCCGCACCGCGATCTTGATCTACCGCCTTACCCGCTAAGCATGACGCAGCGCAGGGCGCGGCATTTCCGCGCCGCCCTGTGTGAAAACAAGCGTAGACTGGCGCCTGGCCACAGCCACCAATCTGCCCTGCGGAGAACCAGATGCTGATCGATCGTGCGCGCTTCATCCTGTTGTCGTTTGCGTTCATGCTGCTGGCCGGCTGCGGCGGCGGCGGTGGTGACCCGGGCAATCCGCCGCCAGCGGGCAACGCCAGCCTGGCCGTCACCTTGGCGGGCTTGCCGGCCGGCGTCACCAGCCCGGTCAACATCGCCGGTCCTGGCGGTTTTACCCGCGACATCACCCAGAGCACCACGCTGACCAACCTGGTGGCCGGCAATTACACGGTCAGCGCCCAGAGCGTGGTCAGCGGCGCCACCACCTACCGGCCCGCCGTGGCCCAGCAGACCATCGCCGTGGCCGCCGGCGCCAGCGCCTCCGCCAGCGTCGATTACAGCGCCATCGCGCTCACGCTCGGACTGCGCGAGGTGGCCGACGTCGACGGCGCCGTGTTCGTCACCGCGCCGGCCGGCGACGCCCGCCTGTTTATCGTCGAGCGCGGCGGACGCATCCGCATCATGCGCGACGGCCGCATGCTGACCCTGCCCTTCCTCGACATTTCCGGGCGCATCAGCACGCAGGGCGAAGGCGGGCTGCTGTCGATGGCCTTCGACCCGCAGTTCGAGCGCAACGGCCACTTCTTCATCTATTACACCGACTTCAACCGCAATATCGTCGTCGACCGCTACACGGTGTCGGGCAACGCCGACATCGCCAACGCCACCTCGGCGCTGCAGATCATCAGCATCGCGCACTCGGCCTTCACCAACCACTATGGCGGCCTGGTCGCGTTCGGCCCCGACGGCTTCCTCTACCTTGCCACCGGCGACGGCGGCGGCGCCGGCGACCCGCTGCGCAGCGGCCAGGACCTCACCTCCCTGCTCGGCAAAATGCTGCGCCTGGACGTCGCCAACGCCAGCGCCACCAAGCGCTACGACATTCCCCCGAGCAATCCCTTTGTCGGCATGAGCGCGCGCCGCAACGAGATCTGGGCCAGCGGCCTGCGCAACCCGTGGCGCTTCGCCTTCGACACCAGCGGCCTGTACATTGCCGACGCGGGCCAGGACCGCCGCGAAGAGATCAACCTGGCGTCGCTGGGGCAAGGCGGCCTGAACTACGGCTGGAACATCATGGAAGGCTCGCTGTGCTACGTGAGCGCCGCCTGCGGCCAGGCCGGGCTGACCCTGCCGGCGCTGGAGTACGACCATGGCGCCAACGACGTCAACGGCTGTTCGGTCATCGGCGGCTATGTGTATCGCGGCAAGGCGGTGCCCGAACTGGCCGGGCGCTACTTCTACTCCGACTTCTGCGGCGGCTACCTGAAGAGCCTCCTGGCGAGCGGCGCCGGCAACGGCGTGCGCGAGCAAGCCGACTGGTCTATCCCCGATATCGGCAACGTCGTCTCCTTCGGGCGCGACGCCGATGGCGAGCTGTACATCGTGGCCGCGGACGGGCGGATTCACAAAATAATCCGGACTTCCGCCCCGGCAAGCTAAAATTTGACTCCGCACATTCGCGAGAGACCGACATGGCCCGCCTTCACCTGGATTTTCCCGAAGACCAGTATTGCTACACGACACCACTGACCGTCCGCGTCACCGACATCAACGCCGCCAATCACCTCGGCAACGATTCGATGATCTCGATGATTTCCGAAGCCCGCGCGCGCTTCCTGTTCGAGTTCGGCGTGCCCGAGACCGAACGCGACGGCACCGGCATCATCGTCACCGACCTGGCCACCACTTACCGGGCTGAAGCGCATGCGCGCGACCAGCTGCTGTTCGAAGTCGGCGTCATGGACTTCAACAAATACGGCGGCGACATCACCTTCCGCGTCACCCGCCCCAAGGACAAGACCCTGGTCGCCATGGCCAAGTCGGGCTTTGTCTTCTTCAACTACAAGAGCAGCCAGGTGGTGGCCATGCCGGAAGAATTCCGTAGCAAGTTTGGCAAGGTCAACTGGATCGACTAGCCTGGCACGCCATCGTCGCGAAATAACTGGAACTTTTCGGCCGCGTGCCGGGAATACAGTCAAAGCACACGACGATGACCATGACACCCGCCCCCCTCCCCGACACCGAACTGCTGCGCCAGATGCGCAGCGGGACGGCGTGCGCGTTCCAGGCGCTGTACCGGCGCCACCAGGGCCCGCTGTACCGCTTCGCCGTGCTGCGCAGCGGCTCGCCCGACACCGCCGCCGACGTGGTGCAGGAAGTATTCATGGGCCTGTTGACGGACAGCTTGCGCTTCGACCCGCTGCGCGGCCAGCTGCAGCATTTCCTGTTCGGCGTGGCGCGCAACCTGATCCTCCGGCATGAGCAGGCGCGCGGCCGCACCGCCTGCCTGCCCGAGGGCGACGAGGGCGACGACGAGGCGGACTGCGACAGCAGCACCGAGCCGCTCGCCCGCATGCTCAGCGACGAACTGGCCGGCGACGTACGCCGCGCGCTCGCCCTGCTGGCGCCGCACTACCGCGACGCCCTGATCCTGTACGAAATGCACGACCTGTCTTACCAGGAAATCGCCGCCATCTGCCAGGTCGATCTCGGCACCGTCCGCTCGCGCCTGTCGCGCGGCCGCGCCCTGCTGGCAAAACGCCTGGGCGCCCACCGCCCCGCATTGAGCAACGCCTGACCGATCGGAAAATACATGGATACCCACCTCCCCAATGACGGCCTCGACGGCCACCTCAAGGCGCTGCGCTCGGAAACCGAACAGCTCAACGCCCCGCCTTGCGTCGAGCAGGAACTGATGGCGGCATTCGCCCGGCAGCATGCGCGCCGCCGCTGGTACCAGCGCCTTCCGCGCCTGGCACTGCCTGGCGGCGCCGTCGCGCTGGCGGCGCTGGCCGTGGCCGTGCTCGTCAAGGCGCCGTCCGGCGGACCGCCACTGCTGCAGCGCGGCGACGGCGGCGTGTTCATTGCGCTCGACTCGCTCGAGCGCATCGAAGGCGAACCGGACACCCGCATGATCGCCGCCGAAGTGCCGCGCATGGAACTGGCCAGCCTCGGCGTGCCGGTCACGCCGGAAAACGCCGGCGACTCCGTGCTGGCCGAAATGCTGGTCAGCGCCGACGGCGAGCCGCTCGCGCTGCGCCTCACCTCGGCCGAATAAGCCGACCGAATAACCCACCCGAAAGAGGAATCCCATGAAAACCAAACCGCTCGTCCTGGCCATGCTGATGGCCGCCTGCCTGCCCGCGCTGGCCAATAGCGGCCCCGTTGCCGCGCACGCCGTGGCCCATGCCCGCGCCGTCGCGCTCGCCGCGCCGTTGATGACCCACGAAGGCAAGATCGTCAAAAACGCGCCCTACTCGGCCCAGGCGATCTCGGAAAAGGTGCAGTCGCTGCCGGACGGCAACCAGATCACGGTCAGCAACACCGCCACGGTCTACCGCGACAGCGCCGGCCGGACGCGCCGCGAAATGACCGGCGACGATGGCGAGGTGCGCAGCATCATGATCCGCGACACCGACGGCACCGCCCACCTGCTGCGTCCGCGCGACAAGACCGCCACCCGCATCGCCGCGCCGCGCGAAATGGCGGGCCTCGCCCGCGAACAGGCGCGCCAGCGCATCGACCAGCTGCGCAAGGAAGGCAAGCTGCCGGCCGACGCCGCCGGCCGCGAGGCCATCATCGTCAAGCGAATCGAGCAGGCCGGCGAACGCGCCGGGCGCATGGCCGCCAACCCCGGCCATCGCCTCGCCCTCGAAGCCCGCATCGCCGGCGCGTTCGGCGACCGCGCATGGTCGTCCAAGGCGGTCACGCGCGAGCTCGGTACCCGCGAATTCAACGGCGTCAAGGCGGAAGGAAAAATGCGCAGCTACGAAATTCCTGCGGGGGAAGTGGGCAACCGCAACCCGATCGTCGTCACGCACGAGACCTGGTACGCGCCGGACTTGCAGATCACGGTGCACACCAGGCACAGCGACCCGCGCACCGGCGACAACACCTATCGGCTGGACAACCTGAAGCGCGAAGAACCGGCGGCGGCGCTGTTCACGGTGCCGTCCGACTACACGGTCGAGGATGTGCGCACGCGCATGCAGGCGTACAAGGAACTCAAGAAATAAACGGCAACCGGGTGCCTGCGGGCACCCGTTGGCGGAGAACTCACCCTACGCGCCTGGGCGCGATTTTCTTGTTGAACCACTCGTCGATCATGCGCTTTTCGTAGCGCAGCGGATCGCCCGACGAATAGCGGTTGCGCATGCTGTCGAGGTACATCATGTCATGCAGCCGCTCGACGCCGCTGGCAACGACGGTGCCGTTTTGCACCACCGAATAGCGCAAGTGGATCACGGGCCAGTCGGCGCCGCCGCGCAGCACCCGGATTTCATTGGCGCGCCGGTGATGGATGCGGCCCGCCAGATCGATATCGAGTATCTCGACGTTCAGGTCGACGCCCGCAGGCAGCGACTTCGACAGCTTCTCGAAGTGCGCGCTGAACTCCTCCAGCACTTCCTTGCGCTCCCATGCGGAGAACGGCAAGTCCGAATACTTGTCGGACTCGACAAACGTCACCGTGACGCCGGCCATTGCGCTGCCCGCCGACATCAACAGCATGCTGGCCAGGGCCAGGCCCTTCAACGCGGTTTTCATACGGGTATCCTTTCAAGAAAACACCTGTTTCCTGACTCAATATACGCCGTTTTACGGCCTGCTGTTAGCGCCGGAATGTCGCGTTTTGTATCCAAATGTTAGGCGCCGCACGGCCCGTGCGCGGGTTGGCAGGAAGACCAGATATGCCGCGGGCTCGCCGCGATTTCCCGCGTTGGCGCCGCCGCAAGGGCGATTCGTCAATACGAACGCGAAATTCCTTCATTCAATATGTCTCATTCTACGTAAGCAGCCCTTATTGCCTGTTGTTAATAGAGTTGCGCCATACTACAATCGGAGAGAAGTCGCGCCGGTCTCCCGCCGCGGCGCTAGCGTTCAGTCGAAAAACCATCGGTATCGGAACCGCACATGTCATTTTTGTCTTCAACTACGCCCAAGCTTGCGCCCTGGAAAGTCCTGCTCGTCGATGACGAACCCGATATCCATGACATTACCAAGCTGACACTGAATCGTTTCCGGCTCGATGGCCGCGCCCTGACTTTCCTGCATGCCTACAGCGGTGTGGAAGCCAAGGAAGTGCTGGCGCGCGAAACCGATATAGCGCTGGTGTTCCTCGACGTGGTGATGGAAAACGAAGACAGCGGCCTGGAAGTGGCGCGCTGGATGCGTGAAGACCTGAACAATACCTTTACCCGCATCGTACTGCGCACCGGCCAGCCTGGCCAGGCGCCCGAAGAGCGCGTGATCGTCAACTACGACATCAACGACTACAAGGAAAAGACCGAGCTCGACCGCACGAAGCTGTTTACCACCACCTTCGCCGCGCTGCGCGCCTACCGCGACATCATGAAGGTGGAAGACGCGCGCCGGGTCCAGATGACCTACCGCGAAGGCCTCGAGCGCGTGATCGCCGCTTCCGCCCACATTTTCCAGCAGCGCAACCTGAAAGACTTCGCCAGCGGCCTGCTGCAGCAAGTCGTCGCCCTGCTGCGCCTCGAACAAAGCATGCTGCTGCGGGTATCCGGCGCCAGCGTGCTGGCCGGCGAAGGCGCCGCTTACGAAGTCATGGCGCAGATCGGCGACATCGGCGACGACATGCTCGGCCCGGAACTGATGGCCCAGCTCGACGACGCGCGCAGCAACCGCATTTCCAAGCTGCAGGGCGACACCTATGTCGGCTACTTCCCGAACAACAGCGGCAAGGCATCGCTGCTGGTGCTCAAAGGCGTCGAAGAAATTTCCGAAATCGACGCGCAACTGCTGGAAGTGTTCTGCTCCGGGGTCGCGATCGCCTTCGACAATATCCTGCTCACCCAGGAAATCACCGACACCCAGGCCGAGCTGATCCTGCGCCTGGGCGACGTGGTTGAATCGCGCTCGAACGAAGCGGGCAACCACGTGCGCCGCATGTCGCAGGTCTGCCACCTGCTGGCCCAGGCATCGGGCTTGCCGGACGACGAAACGGCGGTGCTGATGCACGCCGCGCCGATGCACGACATCGGCAAGATCGCCACGCCCGACGCGGTACTGCTCAAGCCGGGCAAGCTGACCCCGGACGAATGGGAAATCATGAAGCAGCACCCGACCGTGGGGCTGTCGATCCTGGACGGCTCGACCCGGCCGATCCTGAAGGCGGCCGCGGTGATCGCCCACCAGCACCATGAGAAATACGACGGCACCGGCTATCCGCAAGGCTTGAAGGGCGAGGCCATCCACAAGTACGCGCGGATTGTCGCCGTGGCCGACGTGTTCGACGCATTGAGCCACAAGCGCTGCTACAAGGATGCGTGGCCGATCGAGCAGGTCGTCGGGCACATGCGCGAAGTGGCCGGCCACCACCTGGACCCGCAGTACGTCGAGCTGTTGATCAAGAATATCGACAAGGCGCAGGAAATCAACCGCAACTGGCCGGACTAGCGTCGTTCCCGCCCAGGCGCACTACTGTCCGGAATATTCTTCTGGACATGAATTGCTCGGCGGCCAAGCGTCGTGTTAAAAGCGACAGCCACAACGAAATCGGGCAATGCAGTCCAAGGCTCCATGTCGCGATTTCTGTGCGTGCCCCGGCGCCGATTGATGCAACGGCACGGTCAACAAGATTCTTCCGGACAGCAGTGCGCCCAGGCGGGAACGGCTGTTACGCCGCCGCCTTTACGTCGCGCCGGCTGCGCGGGAAGCGCAGCGAATACCGCAATCCCTCCCCCGGCGCGCTGTCGACCTTGACCGTCCCGCCCAATGGCCCGGTCGCCAGGTTATACAAGATGTGCGCGCCCAGCCCGCTGCCGCCCTGCCCGCGCTTGGTGGTGAAGAACGGATCGAACAGCTTGCCCAGCATCTCCGCATCCATCCCCGCGCCGTCGTCGCTGTAGTCGAACACCACGGTCTCGTCTTCCAGCGCCGCGGCGATCCGTATCTTCCCGGCCTGCTCGCGCTCGAAGCCATGCACCAGCGAGTTCATCACCATGTTGGTGACGATCTGCGACACCGCGCCCGGGAAGCTTTCCAGGTGGATCTCGTCCGGACACGCCACCTCCACCTTCACCGGCCGCCCCTTCAGCTTGGGCTGCAGCGACAGCAGCACTTCGTCCAGGTAGCTCTTGAGCCGGAAGGTGCGGATATCGTCCGACGACTGGTCCACCGCCACCTGCTTGAAGCTGCGCACCAGCGCCGCCGCCCGCTGGGTATTGGTGGTCATGATGCGCAGCGACTGGTCGATGATCTCGAGGAACTGTTGCAGGCTGTCTTCGGTCATCTCGCCCGCTGCCAGCTCTTCGCGCGTCAGCTTCAGCTCCTGCACCAGGTGGCTGGTCGCCGTCACGCAGATGCCCAGCGGCGTATTGATTTCGTGGGCCACGCCGGCCACCAGCCGGCCCAGCGAGGCCAGCTTCTCCTGGCGCACCAGTTCCGACTGCGCTTCCTGCAGCGCCGTCAGCGCCGAGTTCAGCGCGGCGTTCTGGCTCTCCAGCCGCTCCTTGGTCTTGCGGATCGCATGGTCGGCCTGCATCCGCGCCAGCGCCACCGCGACGTGGCTGGCCATGAAGGCCAGCAGGTCGAGGTCGGCCTGGGTGTAGATAATCGCCGGGTCATAGCTCTGGACAATGATCACGCCGTACGCCTGGTCGTGCAGCAGCATCGGCGCACCCATCCAGCTGGCGATCTCGGGGCAGCCGAGCGGCTGCTCGACCAGACCGTCGGCGACCAGCTTCTCGAAGCTGGCGCGGTCATGCAGGCTGGCCTGCTTGCTGTTCAATACATACGAGCTCATGCCAATGCCGTAGCGGAAGCGCGCCAAAGGCGCCGTCTCGTGCTTCTGGTCGACGAAATACGGAATGCTGATTTCCTGCGAATTCGGGTGGTACAGCGCGATCAGGAAGTTTTCGGCGACCACCAGGCCGCTGATGATGCGGTGCAGGCTGGCCGACAGCTTGTCCGACTCGATCGCGGCGGCCGACAGGCTGGCGATTTCGTACAGCGCGTGCTGCACCGACTCGGCGCGGCGCCGTTCCGACACTTCGTGCGCCAGCAGCGCGGTGCGTTCGTGCACGGCGCGCTCGAGGCGGTCCATGCTTTGCAGGCCCTGCAGCGCGTTCGAGACGTGGCCGGCGATCAGCGCGAACAGCGCCTGGTCTTCATCGCTGTAGGTGTATTCGGGGGAGTAGCTCTGGATCACGATCGCGCCCAGCGCCTGCTGTTGCTGGTCGAGCAGCGGACAGCCCATCCAGTGCTCGGACATGCTGCCCAGCCCCCAGCCGTCGGTGCCGCCGCGGGCGTTGAACTCGTCGGCCGTGACCACCATGTTGCGGCGGTTCAGGATGACCCATGCGGTCGGCGACTGGTCCGGCGAGGCCAGCGTGACGCGCTCGGCCGGGTCGGGGGTTTCGTCGCGCTCGTCGACAAAGTAGACGAACCGGACCGTGCCATCCTCGCGGTCGCTCAAGGCCACATAAAAGTTCGCGGCGTACATGATGCGCCCGAGCGCGCGGTGCACGGCGCGGATGAATTCGGTGATGTCGACGCAGCTGGTCGACAACTGGCCGATTTCCAGCACCATCGCTTGCACCGCTTCGAGGCGTTTAAGACGGCTTTCCATCAATATTCCCTTTTCTAATGCACTCGGGAAATACTATCAGGAGAGGGGGGAAAAGCGAAGCAAGATCGCCGCGAATCGTCGCGCCGCGGCCCTGCTGTCGCATCGTCGCCGCTAGCGCGGTGCGCGGAAGTCCGATTCGATCCAGGCCGAGGCGCTGGCCGGCGACAGCTTGAAGCTGGCGGCGACCCGTTCGCTCGCCATTTGCTCGCCCATTTCATCGATCGCGGTCAGCACCGCGTATGGATGGTCGTCATCCGGGATGATGTCCAGCGTCACCTTGATGAGCGCATCGCCCACCGACACGACTGTGCTCTTGTGCAATTGCGCGTGCAGCTGCTGTTCATGGCGGCGCAGCACTTCCGACGCCGTCTTGACCAGGGTATGGAAGGCGTTGACGTCGAGCGGCTTGGGGTTCTTCTTGTCGCGGCCCATGGTCCACGGGCCCACCAGCGCCGGCTCCGGTTCGCCGTCCTTGATCATGGCGACCGCCCAGCCTTCATCGTCTTCATTCTTGATCACGCGTGCGGTCCAGCCGTTGCCTTGCCACACGCGCGCCTGCTGGATTGGTGCATCGTCCGGTACTTCAGAACCTTCATCAATCATTGGGTAACTTTACTAATCAACATCGAAGTTACGCATGATAGACGAAATCGGCTAAGGCCAAGCAAATGCGCGGGCGCGCATCCCCGGCATGCTGGGCGGCAACAGGGGCGGACGGTCGGGCGTGACGCCGGGATCGATCGCCGGGCGCGGGGTGTGATAGCTAAATGGAACGATGATGATCGGGGGTACCGCCGGCGGCGCGGACGGCGGGCCTTTCCCCCCAAAAGTGGCGGCAAACATGTAATCCTCCGGCAAAAGCAGGAATTCAGTATAGGAAAGGTTCTGCGTTTTACAAGCTTGATCCTGGCTGCAACTCTTCGTCTGGCATTTTTGCTGGCCCGACCCGCAAAAAATGCAGTCTGTCGCAATCCGGTGGCCAGTGCATATGCGCGTGGCTACAGTGGAGCCATACCAACGACACCACCACGAGGTCCCGCCATGAAAAAGTACGCTCCCTACATCATCCTGTTCCTGGTCGCACTGATCGCCTGGGACATGTTCGCCGATGCCCACGCCTTCCACATGGACATCGACGGCGACGAATTCGACGGCCCGCTGGGTGCGCTGCTTGGGCTGCTGTTTGGCAGCCTGGGACTGATCATCGGCACCATCGTCGCGCTGTGCGTGGGCGCCTTGCTGGTGGTGGTGTTTGCCGGGGTCGGCGTGCTGCTGGTCGGGGCGCTGGCGCTGGCCGCCTGCCTTGGCTTGCTGGCGGTGTCGCCGCTGCTGCTGCCGATCCTGATCCCGCTGGCGATCGTCTGGTTCTTCGTCAGCCGCTCGCGCCGCAACCGCATCAAGGAACAAGCGCCGGCGCTCTGAGTCAAAGTCCTTCCACCAGCCGCATCGCAAACACGATCGGCAAGCCCGCCGCGATCACGCGCCGCGCCGCGGCGCCGTGATCGTAAGGCACCCTGTAGTAAGTCAGCTGGCGCAAGCCGTCGTCGTAGATCGCGCAGCACGCGGCGGTGTTGCCGTCGCGCGGCTGGCCCACCGATCCCGGAATCACCAGGTACTGGTGCTGCGGCGCGATCCGCACGATCGCCCCCGGGCGCGGCGCGTGCTGCCCCATGCTGCCATCGTCGGCGCGCCGGTACAGCGACGGCGCATGCACATGGCCGGAAAACACCATCCGGCTGCCGGCCGCGCGCAGGCTGCGCTCCGCTTGCGCCACGCCCGTCACGTATTCCCAGGCCTGCGGCTGGTGCGCGCTGGCATGGACGAACAGCATGTTGCCAAGCTCGGCGGTCAGGGGCAGCGTATCGAGGAAGGCCAGTTGCCCGGCGCTGAGCTGGCCCTGGGTCCAGGCGATCGCCTCGCGCGCTTCGGCATGCATGCCGCGCCGGGGGCCGCTCACCGTGGCTTCGTCATGGTTGCCCTTGACCACGATGGCGCCGCGCGCCGCATAGTCCATCACCGTGTCGAGCACCGCCGCCGGATCGCCGCCGTAGCCGACCAGGTCGCCGGTAAACGCGTACTGGTCGGCGTTCATCCGGGCGGCATGCGCGAGGCAGGCGTCAAGCGCCTGGCGGTTCGCGTGCAGGTCGGTCAGCAGCGCGATCCGCACCTAGCGGACGTCTTTCGATTGCTGGTACTGCTGGTAGCCGCGCGCGCGCAGTTCGCACGCCGGGCAGCTGCCGCAGCCGTATCCCCACGGGTGCAGCGCGCCGCGCTCGCCCAGGTAGCAGGTGTGGGTCTCGGTGCGGATCAGGTCGACCAGGGCCGCGCCGCCGGTGCGCTCGGCCAGCTGCCAGGTTTCGTTCTTGTCGATCCACATCAGCGGCGTTTCGACCTTCAGGCGCGTGGCCATGCCCAGGTTGAGGGCCACCTGCAGCGCCTTCATGGTGTCGTCGCGGCAGTCCGGGTAGCCGGAAAAATCGGTCTCGCACATGCCGCCCACCAGCACCGTCAGCCCGCGCCGGTAGGCCAGCGTCGCGGCCACCATCATGAACATCAGGTTGCGGCCCGGGACGAAGGTATTCGGCAGGCCGTTCGCCTGCATCGCGATGGCGACGTCGCTGGTCAGCGCCGTGTCCGAGATCTTGCCGAGCAGGGACAGGTCGATCATGTGGTCGTCTCCGAGGCGCGCGCCCCACGCCGGCGCGATGGCGCGCACGCCGGCCAGCACCGCCGGGCGCACCGCCAGCTCGATCGCGTGCCGCTGGCCGTAGTCGAAACCGATGGTTTCGACGCGCTGGTAACGTTCGAGCGCCCAGGCCAGGCAGGTAGTGGAGTCTTGCCCGCCGCTGAACAGGACCAGCGCGGTGTCGGATTGTTGCATGATTCGATTTCCCAGATGTTAGACGTTCGCCATGTTTTTTGCCGATCCGGTAATATGAAATCCACATTCCCCCAGACGGAGAGACATGTTTCTCGCAAGACCAACAATAAGCGCGGCGCAGGCGCGGCGAACACGAATTCTGGCACAGATTGCCGTCATCGTGTTCGCCCTTCCTGCCACCGGCGCTGCCTGTGCGCAGGCGATCGACTACAGCGTCCAAATCGATGCGCCCGGCCGCCTCGATGACCTTCTCGAAGACAACCTCGACCTGGTGCGCTGGCGCGGCAATCCGCGCCTCGACCTCGAGCAGCTGCAGCGCCTGGTCAAGGATGCGCCGGAGCAGGCCCGCACCCTGATCGCCACCGAAGGCTATTACTCGCCCAAGGTCAGCGCCGGCCTCGACACCAGCAGCGCGGTGCCGGTGGCGCGCGTGATCGTCGACCCGGGCCCGCCGGTACTGGTCGGCGACGTCGACCTGATCCTGCGCGGCTTCGAGCCCCTGTCGCAGGGCAGCAAACCGTTCGACCAGGCCACCCTGTACCGCAGCTGGACCCTCGGCGTCGGCGAGCAGTTCCGCCAGGCCGACTGGGAAGCGGCCAAGCGCAACCTGCTGCGCCAGGTGATGCAGACCCGTTACCCGCGCGCCCAGCTGGTCGAAACCAGCGCCACCGTCGACCCGGACGCGCTGCGCGCGCTGCTGCGCGTGGTCGTCGACAGCGGCCCGGAAATCCGCCTCGGCGAGCTGCGCATCGAAGGCCTGAAGCGCTACCCGCGCCACATCATCACCAACCTGAACCAGATCAAGCCGGGCGCTGAATACAGCGAAGCGGCGCTGCAGTCGTTCCAGGCGCGCCTGCAGGACACCGGCTACTTCAGCACCGTGGAAGTGTCGACCGACATGGCCGCCGCGCTCGACGACAACATCGACGAACTGAAGGCTGAACAGCAGGGCGCGCCGGAAGCGGCGCCCAGCGGGCCGCAGACCTTGCCGGTGGTCGTGCGGGTCAACGAAAACAAGCAGCGCAACGCGTCGGTCGGTATCGGTTACTCCACCAACACCGGCGCCCGTGCCCAGGTCAATTACGACGACCTGAACGTGCGCGGCCTGCGTCTGAAAAGCCAGGTCATCGCCGAGACCAAGCGCCAGGCGGCGCGCGCCGACTTCTATTTCCCGACCACTGCCAGGGGCTACAACGACAGCTTCGGCGCCGGCTTCGAGCGCAACGACCTGCGCGGCGAAATCACCAACGTCGCCACCGTCGCCGTGCGGCGCGCCTGGGGCACGCCGCTGCTCGAACGCAGCCTGACGTTCGAATACCTGTCGGAAAAGCAGACCGTCGAAGGCCAGCTCTCGCGCAACAGCAAGAGCCTGCCGCTCACCTACAGCATCACCAAGCGCCAGCTCGACAACCTGATCCAGCCGACCCGCGGCTACGTCGTCAACGCCCAGCTCGGCGGCGCCCTGCTGCCGGTGCTGACCGATGAACGCTTCGTGCGCGCCTACACCCGCTTCGTCAACTACCGCCCGATCTCGGTCGACTCCACCCTGATCCTGCGTGGCGAAGCCGGCGCGCTCGGTTCGAAAGAAAAGGACGGCGTGCCAAGCACCTTCCTGTTCCGCGCCGGCGGCGACCAGTCGGTGCGCGGCTACGGCTACCAGGAGCTGGGCGTGCGCGAGAACGACGCGGTGGTCGGCGGGCGCTACCTGCTGACCGGCGGCGTCGAGTACCAGTACTGGTTCAAGCCGCCATGGGGCGTGGCCGTGTTCGTCGACGCCGGCAACGCCGCCGACCGCATCGAGGACCTGAAACCCGAATTCGGCTACGGCATCGGCGCCCGCTGGCGCAGCCCGGTCGGCCCGATCAATGTCGACCTGGCGTATGGCCAGGCGATCAAAGAAGCACGCCTGCATTTCTCCGTCGGGTTCACGTTCTGATGACTACTGAAGACACCACCCCACCAGCGGCAATGCCGCACCAGCGCCGCTGGCCGCGCTACGTCGCCATCGGCGTGGGCGCCACCGGCGTCTTGCTGGCCGGCGCCTACTGGTACCTCGGCCGCGAGACCACCTTGCAGATGATCGCCGAACGGGTCGCCCGCGCCAGCGGCGGCAGCATCGTCGTCACCGGCGTCACCGGCTCGCTGTACGGCGCCATGCACATGGACAGCCTGGTCTACCGCAGCCCCGAGCAGCTGATCACGGCGCGCAATCTCGACATCGACTGGTCGCCGTGGCAGTACCTGTCGAGCGGTATCGCGATCAGCAAGCTGCACATCGGCAGCGTGCAGATGGATACGCTGCGCGAAACCGCAGAACCGGCCAAGATGCCGGTCTCGCTGGCGCCGCCGTTCACCCTGTCGATCGCCGACGCCCGCGTGGCCAGCCTGACCCTGACCAATGCCGCCACCCCGGGCGCCAAGACCGTCATCGGCGACGTGCGCTTCAAATTAAACGGCAACAAGCAGGAATGGGAACTGCGCGAGGCGACCGCGCTCACGCCGTGGGGCAAGGCCGCCGCCAGCGGCAGCATCGCCTCCACGCGGCCGTTCAAGCTCGATGCCGCGGCGACGCTGGTGCAAACCGGCGTCAAGGCCGGCCAGACCCCGGCGCGGCTGTCGGTACGCGCCGGCGGCGACCTTGCGAGCACCCTCGTCAACGCCACCGGCCAGGCCGGCAAGGCGGTCGGCGACATGAAGCTGACCCTGGCGCCATTCGACCCGGTGCCGCTGCGCGCGCTGAACCTCAAGGGCCGCAACATCAACCCGGGCTTCTTCAACCCCGCCCTGCCCGCAGCCGACCTGTCGATGTCCATCAATGCCACCATCGACCCGGCCAAGGCGATCGCGGGCACGGTCGATATCGTCAACGACGGCAAGGTCGGCCCGCTCGACAAGGAGCTGCTGCCGCTGCTGTCGATGAAAGGCCGCCTTGGCGGCACCTTGAGCGCGATGAAGATCGACGACGTGCTGGTCGACATGGGCGACGCCGGCAAGTTTTCCGGCGGCGGCGCGGTCCAGCGCGGCCCCGACGAAGAAGGCATCGGCAGCGCGCAGTTCAAGCTGCACACCGGCCGCATCAACCTCAAGGGGCTGTACAGCACGATGAAGGCGACCGCCATCGCCGGCGACATCCAGCTCACCAGCACCGGCGACGTGCAGACGCTCGGCGCCCAGCTGATCGACCGCGGCATGCGCCTCGATGCGCAAGCCACCCTCGCCAACCAGATCGTGGACATCAAGCGCGCCCGCCTGACGGCCGGCAGCGGCCACGTCGACCTGGCCGGCAGCGCCAGCCTTGAAGACAAGCGCGCATTCAAGATCGCCGCCACCGCCGTGCACTTCAACCCGGCGGAGCTGGGCGACTTCCCGGCGGCCGACATCAACGCGCTGGTCAATGCCAGCGGCGCCATGGCGCCGGAATGGAAAGTGGCGACCGACTTCACGCTGCGTCCAAGCCGCCTGTTCGGCCAGCCCGTGTCCGGCAAGGGGAAATTCAGCGCCGACGCCAGCCACGTCACCGGCGTCGATGCGCGCCTGGCGATGGGCCCGAACGATATCGACCTGCGCGGCAGCTTCGGCGCGCCCGGCGAACGGCTGCTGTGGAAGCTCGATGCGCGCCAGCTGTCGGCGCTGCGCGGCGACCTGACCGGCGCGCTGGCAGCCAATGGCGTCATCACCGGCACCATGGAAGCGCCGCGCACCACGTTCGTGGCCGACGCGCGCGGACTCGGCCTGGCCCAAAAGGCGCGCAAGGCCAATACCAGCCTGCTGCACGCCAGCGGCGAAGCCTGGCTGGCGGCCGGCGACATCAACGTCAAGACCAGCGGCACGGCGCGCGGATTCGATCCTGCCGTCTTCGGCTCTCCGCTGGCCGGCAGCATCAACGGCAAGTTCGACGCCAGCGGCCGCTTCGGCAAGGACTGGAGCGGCAATGCCGGCGTCACTTTGGAACCATCGACCTTGTCGAACGCACCGCTGTGGGGGCACGCGCGCGTCGGCGGCAGCTCGCAGCGCATCTCCAGCGCCGACATCGACCTGCACATCGGACCGAACGTCATCGCGGCCAACGGCAAGTTCGGCGCGCCAGGCGACCGCCTCGACTGGCGCATCGATGCGCCGCAGCTGGCGGTACTCGGCGGCGACTACGGCGGCGTACTGCGCGGTTCCGGCACGCTGTCGGGAACCCAGCAAGCGCCCGCGCTGACGGCCGCGCTGGACGGCCAGAACCTCAAGCTGATGGGAGCCCACCAGATCAAATCGCTGCGCGCCAGCGCCAACATCGGCGCACGCCAGGGCGGATCGACGCCGATGGTGTCGAACGTCGAGATTACCGGCTACAGCAGCGGCGACACCCGCATCGACAGCGCGCGCCTGCAAACGACCGGCACCCGCGCCGCCCATACCATCAGCCTGGCGGCGCGCGGCGACGCATTCGACGCCTCCGTGCAGGCCAACGGCGGCTGGAATGGCGATGCCTGGACCGGGGTTCTCGCAAGCCTGCAAAACCGCGGGCGCTACGCCATGACGCTGGCCAAGCCGGTGCCGCTGCGCCTCGCGGTCGCGCCGGGCGCAGGCGCCATGGGGCTGCTGCGGCCGCAGCAGGTCGCCTTCAACGGCGCCGTCATCGCGCTGCCGGCGGGAACCATCAACATCGCCTCGCTCACCAAGAATGGCCCGCGCTGGAGCAGCAAGGGCGCCGCCACCGGCGTGCCGCTCAATTACCTCGCGCAGTTCTCGCCGGCGCTGCGTGACACCATGCGCGGCGACCTGACGCTCGGCGGCGAATGGGCGCTCGACCTGCAGACCGCGGCGGCTGCGGGCGGCGCGCCGCAACTGGCCGGCATGGCCCACGTGTTCCGCGAGAAGGGTGACCTGATCGTCGGCGACCAGGTCCCGGTGGTGCTTGGCCTGCGCACGCTCGACCTGCGCGCCGACGTGGCGGACGGTGCGCTGCGCACGCGTGTCAGCGTCGACGGCACCCGCGCCGGCGTCGCCACCATCGACGCCACCACCCAACTGATCAACGGACGCCTCGGCACCGCCAGCCCGCTGCGGCTCTCGGCCAACGCCGACATGGCCTCGATCGCCTGGATGGCCCCGCTGTTGGGACAGCCGGGGCTGGAGCTCGACGGGGCGCTGAAGCTGGCGATCACCGGCGGCGGCACCATCGGCTCACCGACACTGAACGGCACCGTCAACGGCGACCGCCTTGCGGTACGCTGGCCCGAGCAAGGCGTCAGGCTGCGCAACGGCCAGCTGCGCGCGCAGCTGGCGGGTGACCAATTGCTGCTGCAGCGCCTCAGCTTCGATGGCGTGCAAGGCAATGCGGTGGCCGACGGCACCATCCGCTTTGCCGGCGGCGAAGCCACCATGCAGCTCAAGCTGGTGGCCAACAAGCTCGAAGCGCTGTCGCGGCCCGACCGCACCGTCGTCGTCAGCGGCACCGGCACCGTCAACCGCAGCGCGACCAGCTTCGACGTCGACGGCAAGTTCCGCGTCGACCGCGCGCTGGTCGAGCTGGCGCCGCAGGGCCGGCCAACCATGTCGGACGACGTGATCGTACTGGGCCGCACCAGCGCTGCCGCCAAGGCGCGCGAAAAGGCCGGCATGCCGCTCGAAGCCGATGTCGAGATCGACCTGGGCGACGCGTTCCGGCTGCGCGGCATGGGCGCCGATACCGAACTGGCAGGCACGGTGCGCGTGCGCACCGGCGACAACCGCGCGCCGCGCGTCAACGGCACCATCCGGGCCGTCAATGGCACCTATGCTGCCTACGGCCAGAAGCTGGCGATCGAGCGCGGCGTGCTGACCTTCAGCGGGCGTTACGACAATCCGTCGCTGAACATCCGCGCGGTGCGCAAACGTCCGGAAGGCGAGCAGCTCTCCGAGACCAATGTCGAAGCGGGTGTCGAAGTGCGCGGCACGGCGCTGTCGCCGGCGGCCAAACTGGTCTCGACGCCGAGCGTGCCGGACAGCGAGAAGCTGTCATGGCTGGTGCTCGGGCATGGCATGGAAGGCGTATCGGGCAATGAAGCCGGCCTGCTGAGCGCAGCGGCGGGCGCCCTGCTGGGCGGCTCGGGCGGCAGCGGCGGATTCCAGTCGCGCCTGAAGAATTCGCTGGGCATCGACGAACTGGGCGTGTCGCAGGCCAGCGGGCTGGAAAGCACCGTGGTCACCATCGGCAAGCGGCTGTCCTCGCGCGCCTACCTGAGCTTCGAGCAGGGCGCCACCTCGGCATCGAGCCTGGTGCGTATCCGCTACAAGCTCAACCCGAGGATCACCCTGCAATTCCAGACCGGCACCAATACCGCGCTCGACGTGCTGTATTCGTGGGCCTTCGATTAATGCCAGGTCTTGGGGTTCGGGTCCGGGACCGGGTCTTCGTTCTGCGGGGTGTGCACCGGCGGATGGTGCGGATGCGGATTGTCGAACGGGTCCGGTGTCGGATCGTCGATCGGTCCGGGCGGGTCCGGGGCGCGGTGGGCTTCGATGGCGATGTGGTTCATGGTCGGATCCTCGATTGTCATTGAATAATGACGTTACCATGAGCCGCCATGCGCGGGCGTACGGTACGCATTGCACCAGCCACCGTCAGCACGTCGTTCCCGCGCAGGCGGGAACCCATAGGCCGCCCGCCTAAGTGACTGGCGGCGTCGCCGATGCGATTGCGCCGGCAAAGGTTCCCGCCTGCGCGGAACGACGTTACAATTGCCGCTCTTTCAACGTATCAGACTCCATGAACATTCAGACCATCGCCCTGCTCGTCCTCGTTCCACTGCTGATGTGGCGCGTCTACGCGCGCCTCAAGCGCATGATGGCGCGCCAGCGCTCGGTCATGTCGCGCCACTGGACTGGCCTGGCCGTGTTCACCGCGATGGTGCTGGTGCCCGGCTCGGAACTGGTAGGCCAGCTGGCGTCGCTCGGCTGGCTCGCGGTCGGCACGGCTGCCGGCATCGGCTACGCCGTATGGGCCCTGCGCGAGACGCGCTACGAAGTCACGCCGGAAGGCTACTTCTTCACGCCGTTCGCGCGCCTCGGCATGCTGGTGGCGATGCTGTTCGTCGGCCGCATCATCTACGTCGGCCTCGAGATCTTCGTCAACCAGGGCACCGCCAACTCGCTGCCGCGCTTTACCGACAGCCCGCTGACCCTGATCTGCCTCGGCGTCTTCGCCGGCTACTTCGGCGCCTATTCGGCCGGCATGCTGCGCTGGCGCTACGCCATGAAAAAAGCCGCCGCCAGCGAGTAAGCTGGCGACGGCCTGGCCTGGCACCGCGGCTGCTTTATGCAGCCGCTTTTGCGTCCGGGGTGCGGCGCTGCAGCACGAAGATCGGCTGCGCCCACGGCATGTCCTTCTTCTTCTTGCTGGTGATGAGGGTGAGCTCGGACGGATCGTAGACGTCGGTGTTATGCGTCAGCGGCGTCGTCATCAGGTACTGCGCCTCGGTGTTCTTCAGGAACTCGCCGACCAGCTGGATGTTGCGGATGTCCAGGTGGGCGAACGGTTCATCGATGAACACGAAGCCGCCCGAGCCTTCCTCCGACTTGAGCAAGCCAATCAGCAGCACCAGCGACTTCATCACCTGCTGGCCGCCCGACGCTTCGCCGTCGTTCATCCCGATCTGGTCCTTGCCGTCGAACTTGAAGCGCACGTGCAGGCCAGCCTGCGCCAGCTGCACGTCGTCGTTCTCCAGCCGCACCGGATCGGCATGCACGTCGATGCCGGCCAGCTCGCCCAGTTCGCGGATGTTCTTGCTGTAGGTCTTGATCGTGTAGCGCAAGCGCTCGATGTAGGCGCCGCGCGCATTGGCGGTCGCCTCGATCGCGCGGTTGTTCTGGTAGCGCCGCTCGTCGGTCTCCGACTGGCGCCCGTGCAGCTGGTCGTTCAGGCGCTGGTACTGGTCGATGACTGTGGCGTCGAGCTCCCAGTCGTCGCGCGCCAGCGAATGCTGCAGCGAGGTGACCCGCAGGTCGACCTGGTGCGAGTTCTGGTGTTCCGACACCAGCGACGCGCGGCGCGCGCTGCGGCGCCAGCTTTTGGGCAGGTGGCGCCAGTTGCGGCGCAGTTCGACCAGCGCCTGGGCGTGCTCGGCGCGCTGTTCGATCTGGCGCCGATGGCCAAGCCGCAGGCCCGCTTCCGCCTCCGACAGCGCCATGCGCGCGTTCTGCCAGGTGGTGTCGGCGCGGGTGCGCGTGACCGTTGCGGCCTTGGTCAGCGACTGCAGCTCGCCAAGGCGCGAACCGACTTCGAGGCGCTCGGCCTTGAACGGTTCGATGCTGCGCAATGCTTCCTCGAACTCGGCCTGGCGCGCCGCCAGTTCCTTGGCGGCGTCGACGCCGGCGATGCGGCCCTTGAGGGCGCCCACTTCCGAGGCCAGCTTGCTGATCGCCAGCGTCAGCGTGTCTTCCTGCGCTTCCAGCGCCGGCAGCGACTTCTGGATCGCTTCCATGCGCTGGGTACGGCCGGCCTGGCCGAAGCGGTAGCGCGACGCTTCCACAAACAGCGAGCGGCCGCCGCGGCGTTCGCGGTGGTAGGCGTCCGGCGTGATCCATTCCTCGTCTTTCGACAGGCGCAAGCCTAGGTCGACCGAGTCGACGCGCGCGATGCGCGAGAGCTGGTCGATCAGCCACGATGGCGCGGCTGCCGAGAAGCGCACCACCGACAGCAGGCTGTCGTCCTTCGATTGCGGCGCTTCGACGCATTCGGGCACGATGAAGTGGCGATAGCGTTCCTTTTCCGCCAGCCGGTAAGCGGCGGCGGCATCCTTGGCGCGTTCCAGCAGCACCACCGATGCGTAGCCGCCGAGCACACCTTCGACGGCGCCCTGCCACTTCGCGTCCGTCACTTCAACGATATCGGACAGCATCGCATGCGGGATGTTCGCGTCGCGCAGCGCGCGGCGCATGCCGCGCACCGCTTCCGGCTCCGGCATCGCGGTCTTGCCCTGCAACGCAGAGATGGTCGACATCTCGTTCGCGATGCGCGCGCTGATGGCTTCGCGCGCCTGCTTCTGGCGTGCCAGTTCGGCTTCCTTGGCCTCCAGCTGGACCGCCACTTCGGCGATGTCCGAGCCGGCGTCCGCCGCCAGCTTCTGCAGGCGGTCGCGCTGTTCGATCAGGCTTTCGAGCGGCTTGAGCTTGCCGTTCAGCTGGGTCAGGCGGCTGGCCAGTGCGGCTGCCTCCTGCTCCAGCAGCGTCTCCTGCTGCTGCGCGTCGGTCAGCGCGCGCGCCTGCGCGGCAACCGCGTTGCGCTTCTCGGTCAGCTGCGAATCGGCCTGCGCCAGCGGACGGCGGGCGTCGCGCAGCGACTTGCTGACAGCGGCGGCCTTCTCGCGCGCCTCGTGGTACTGCAGGCTTGGCAGCACTTCTTCCAGCAGGTTGCGGCGTTCCTTGTGCAGGTCTTCCCACTGATGGTAGTTGGCCACGCGCAGGCGCAGGCCTTCGAGGTTGGTGCGCGAGGCTTCCAGCTCGGTCTCGAAGCGTTTCAGTTCGGTCTCGGTGTCGCGCTGGTGGCGCTTGGCCTCGTCGTACGCGTCCAGCACTTCCTTGTCGCCGAACACCTGGAACACCAGGTCGAGCAGCTGGCGCGGGGCGTACTCGCACAGCTTGTCGGTTTCGCCCTGCTCTAGCGCCAGCACCTTGGCCATCGCGGGCGACAAGCCCGCGTTGGCCAGGCGCTTGCGGTAGTTCTCGACGCCGAGCCAGTCGGTCGCCTCGGTGACTTCCTCGATCTGTACGTTCCCCGGGCGCATCAGGTACTGGCGCTTCCAGTCGCCGCCGTTCTTCTGGATCTGGCAGAACAGCGTGACTTCATCGTCGCTGAAGAAGCCCGAGCTGCGGAACGGCCGGTTCGACAGCTGGCGGCCAACGGCCTTGTTGTCGACCACCGAGCGAATCCACGCGGTCTGCTGGCCGGAGTGGCGCGCGTAGTGCTTGTAGGTGCGGCCCATCGAGCAATCGAGGCCGAACAGGGTGCGCAGCGCGTCCAGCAAGGTGGTCTTGCCCGAACCGTTCTGGCCGGCGATGGTGATGATCTTCGCGTCCAGCGGGATGTTCTTGATCCGCTGCCAGTAATCCCAATGGACCAGTTCGAGTGATTTGATGTGGAACATGGTTCAGCCTCAGGTTGGGGTATCGGTATCGGCATCGAGGTCGACCGCCGTGCCGTCGATGGCGTCTTGTTCGGCCACGGCGTCGCCGGCTTCGTCGGGCGCGGCCTCCTCGACTGCGGCAGCGGCCATCCGGCGCGGCGGCGCCACCGCCAGCGGCGCGCGCTTGAACACGTCGGCCAGCGCGCCGTTGATGATGCGCTCCTTGAGCACGTCGGTGTCCATCATCAGGTCGAGCAGCGGGCCTTCGAGGATCACGTCGCCGCGCCGTTCGATGAAGCCCAGCTTCGACAAGGTACCGAGGTTCATGTCCATGCGCGTCTTCTTGCCCAGCTTGTCGCCGAAGTCGGCCAGCAGCGCGGTGTACGAAATACCGATCGAGGTATCTTCCGCGCGCGGCATCGGCTTGTCCTTGCCGAACAGGTCGGTCTGGTCGTCGTCGGCGCTCTGGTGGGTCTCCTGGCGTTCGCGCTTGGGCAGGATGATCTGCGCCCACAGCACCACCAGCAGCGCCACGCCGTCGCGGGTCAGGCCGAAGTTGTTGTTCTGCCAGATGTCCTTGGCGCCGAAGATCTTCGGCTCCACCGCGCGGTGCAGCGCCAGCGTGACGTGGTCGGCGTAGACGTTGTCGAGCAGCTTCAGGCCCGATTCGAGCAGGCGCTTGTCGACTTCGGCGCGGAACTGCTCGTCCGACAGCACGCGCTTGACCATCTTGTCGTCGCGGCGCAGGGTCTGGTGCGTCAGCAGGCGCGCAATCAGGATTTGGGAATCGTCATTCATCGAGCGGGCCGCTTTCGAGGTCGAGTGAGAGGGTCGCAATCGAGATGGCGGCGACGTGCGGATCGTCCAGCTGCACCATCTCGTCGGTCGGATTGAAGGTCACCGGCAGGCGCGCCAGCTGCGCGGTGGCGCCCTGCAGGCTCGCCTCGGCGGCGTCGCCCAGCAGCGGCAGCATCGACGCGCGGTAGGACGCGACCGCGAAGCTGGCCGGCAGCAGCGAATCCTGGATCGGTATGGTTTTCGGGCCCTCTTCCGAGAAGCTCGGAAAATTGCCCAGGTTGGCAAAGTCGGACAGGCGCGCCAGCCAGTCGTCGAGTTCGACCTGGATGGCAGGCGCATCGTTGATGGTCAGCGGCGCGTCCTGGCCTTCCGGCAGGCCGGCCGGTCCGACTGTCGCGCTGCGCTCGGTGAGCAGTTCGGTTTCGGCCACGTCGATCATCTCGGCCGGGGTGCCGAACAACGGCACCACCGGGCGGTCGATCGCGCCTTCGGCCAGCGACGGCAGGTCGTCATGCGCCAGCAGCCAGCGCTTGATGTCCGTGGTCGACAAGCCGGACTGGCCGAGGTGCACGCGCTGGCGCTCGATCTGGTTCAGCGCGCGCGAGAACATGCCCTGCATGTTCAGCAGCGCGCTCTGGGCGCGGCCGATCGCCTGGGCCGCCTTGTGGGTGGCCGCATCGGCGCGCTCGTCGGAGGTGATCGCGCGCAGGATCTCCGAGCCCTTCTCGACCCAGTCGCAGGCCATGTGCCACTTCGCCTGCGAGGTGCGCAGGCGGAATTCGGAGCCGGAGGCGATCGCGTCGCGGAATTCCTCGGTCAGGTCGACCAGGCGGCCGAGCAGGTGCTTGAGCTGTTCGACGGTGACGCCGCCGACCGCCTGCGCGCCGGCGACCTGCGACAGCAAAAAGCCCATCTCGGCCTCGTCGTCGGCCTGGCCCATCGACAGCATGGTGTCGAGCGAGGACAGGACATTGCGCGCCATCGGCGTGATGCGGTAGACGGCGGCCGACGCATCCCACGCCAGCAGCCCGTGCGAGCGCAGGCGCCCCAATACGGTCTCGAGGCTTTCGGGGATCAGGTAGGCGAGCTTCTGGTTGATGTCGGCGCGCGAGAACCCGGCGCTGGCGGTGTCCGAGGCCAGCTCGCGCAGCACCAGCAGGCGGATCAGGACGCCATCGAAGCCGCCATGGAACAGCGCCGTGAAGGCCTGCAAGGTCGGCTGGGCGCGCTTGAGGTGGAAGACCTGCTCGATCTCATCGGCGGCGATGCCGGCGTGAAAATGCGCCTGCAGCGAATCCGCGTCAACTTGCCCGATTGTCAGTATTTCCGCGGCCGAGGCCGCACCTGCCGTTATTTCCATCATTGTTTCGGGCGTTTCTTTAACTCATACACGGGGCGTCAGTATATCAGTTAAGCCCGAGCAACCCGAACCAAAACCATCCCCCAAAGCAACAGCTGCCGCTGGAGGTTCACCCTTGGCGGGCCTGCAAACGCATTTAGCGCGTTGTTATTTTAGCAATCGTTTGTTCGACGGTATCGTCGCCGTCATTGTCGCTGAAGCGTATTTTCACCGGGTACCACGCGTGCGCCGGGGCCAGCCAGATGTCGATCTGCTGCTCTTTGGCGTCGCCCGCCGCCGTCTTGACGACGTGGACGGCGTCGACCGGCCCCATTGGCGTGCGCAGTTTCTCGGTCTTGGCGACCTTGAACACCCACGTTTCAGTGTCGCGGCGGCCGGCGACAACCATGCGCCATTCGGAGCCGGCGACGAACTTGCCCGGTGCGCCGCGGGCCATCGCGGCCAGTTGCCACGGCGCCGAGGCGCGGTCCTGCTCGCCGCCCTTGATCGGGTAGCTCTGCTTGCCTTCGGTGAAACGGATCGCGCGCTCGGCGCGGTCGAACGTGACCGTGTACGGGTCTTTGCGGAAGCGCTTCTCGGTGAATTTTTCCGGCGCCAGGCCGCGCTCGTCGACCAGGCCTTCGCTGCGGTTCTCGTTGATGCGGCCGAGGATGGAGGCGCGCGATTCGCTGGTAAGCGAGTACTTACCATCGCCAGAACGCCACTTGACGTTAGCCTCGCCCTCCAGCGTCAAGCCTTTTTGCTGGGCCTTGATGGCGTACTTCAGGTCTGCCGGCGGCGGCGGGTCGACGCGCGCCTGCGCCAGGGCATGGCTTGCCGCCAGCGTCAGCGCCAGCGCGGTTCCCGCCAGGGTCATCTTGAAAACTTTACTGTGCATGTACATTTCCTGTGTCGTTGACGACAATGTTGGTGACCGTTTGCGTGGTCACCGCGCCATTGGCCTCGGTGTTACGGATCCGGACCGGATACCATCCCAGCGCTGGCGCCAGCCACACCTCAAGGCGTGAATTGTAGGAACCGGGCTTCGGCGGCCGTGACAGGCGCCATGTCTGCAGCTTGCCCAGTGCCGTTTCGATCTCTTCCTGCCCGGCCACCATAAAGCTGTAAACGCTTGCGCCGCGTTCTTCGCCGACAGTAATTTCGAGGCCGCCCTCGAATTGCGCCGGATCGGCGCGCGCAATCGCCGCAAGCTGCAGCGGCAAGGTGGTCTTGTCCTGCGCCCCCGCCGGCAGCGGCGCGCTCGCCTGCGAGGCCGAAAACGTGATGCTGGCCTGCTCGCTGTTGAAGTGGGTCGCGGTCTGCGACCTGCCGCGCCGCTTCTCGGTCGCCAGCCGCGGCGCGAAACCGCTGTCGCCGATGCTGCCTTCGCTGGACATCGACAGCAGGTTAAATTTGGTGACCACCATGTTGACCCCCGCTTCGACCGCCATCGTGTAGCGGTCGCCGCTCACCTGCCACGCCATCTCGGCCACGCCCTGCCAGTGCGTGCCCTTGGCGTCGATACGGTCAAGGTCCAGCGTCAGGCGCGATGACGGCGGCACGCTGGCCTTGTACTGGCGCGGCAGCGGCGCGGCTGGCTGCTCGGCTGGCGTCGCTTCGGCCACGGCCGGGATGTCGGCCACCGGCTCCGGCGCCGCTTCCGGCGCTGCGGCGGCCACCTGCCCGGCCGGCGCCGGCGCCGGCGGCGCTTGCTTCACGGGCGCGGCGACCTTGCGCTTCGGCGGCGGCATTGGCGCTGGCGGCGCTGCGGCCACCGTCGGCACCGCTGGCGGCGGCGCGCGCAGCTGCGCCACGATCGGCGCCGGCTTCGCGGCCGCAGTCGCCTGACCCGGCGCTTCCATGCCGGCTTCAACCCAGCCAAACGCCGCGTAGTGCAACAACAGCGTGGCGCCCGCCAGCAACGGCAGGCGCAAATCGGAGGCAGAAAAAGCAAAGGTCATGCCGCTAGTTTAACGCGCCATGCCGAATTTCCGCTGAGCACGATTGCGCAGGGTCGAGCGCGCTTGGCTTTATCGCAGGATTCGTTTGAGCGCCGCTTGCATAATCTGCTACGCTGACGGTTCACTAGTCGGAGAGAGATGATGCAAAATTCCCAGATGCCAAACATGTCCGGCGTTGGCGCCGTGACCGACACACTCGAGTTCGTCAAGAATCTGTGGGGCGGCATGGGCGTGCCTGGCATGACCGCACCCACCCTCTCTGTCGACGACCTCGACAAGAAAATCACCGACCTGAAGGCGGTCGAGGCCTGGCTGGCGCTCAACACGTCGATGGTGCGCGGAACCATCCAGGCGCTTGAAGTGCAGCGCGGTACGCTGGCGGCGCTCAAGTCGATGGGCGACGCGTTCGCCAAGGCGGCGGCGCAGCCGGCCGCGGGCAAAGACGCGCCGGGCGCAACCGCCATGCCGCAGTTTGCCGACCCGGCCGCCTGGTGGAACACGCTGCAGGATCAGTTCAAGCAAGCGGTCAGCTCGGCCATGTCGCCGGACGCAATGGCCGAAGCGACGGCCCGCGCGCATGACGCCGCGAGCAAGATGACCGCGGGCATGCCAGGCGCCGAGATCGGCCAGGCGGTGGTGGACTCGATGACCAAGGCGGCATCCGGCGGCGCCGGCAAAAAAGACCAGGGCAAGGCGCGCGCCCAGAAACCGGGCACATCGGCGGAGTAAGCCCTGGCGCGGCTCAGTCGCGCACTGCCTCGCCGCCCTCGCCTTCGGCCGCGTGCGCGGCGTCATCCGCGCGCGCCGCGGGCCTCAGCGCCGCCAGTTGTTCCATCAACTGCGCGAAGCGCTGCTGGCCCGGCTGAATTTTATCGACGTGCATCAGCACATCGCTCGTTTCGCTCGACAGTGCCAGGTCGTAGCCCTGCTTGTCCATGTGCGAGATCAGGATCTGCGCTGAGTTGAACAAGATGCGCAGGTTGTTCGGCAGCGACTTGCGCGCCTCGCGCATCCATGCCACCGCGTCGTCCAATTTACCCGTCTTCCAGAGCAGCACGCCCTGGTTCATCATGTCGGTCGCTTCCTTGCGCGATCTGCGGATCAGCGCCTGGCCCTCTTCGCCAAGGCGCGCCTTGTCGAAGATGCGCTGCACTTCATCGAGCAGCCATGCGTTGTCGTGGTTGTTGCGGATGACGTAGCACAGCAGCTCGGCCGGCGCGTCCTTGACGCCCACCGCAAACAGCAAGGTCGCCAGTTCGATGCAGGTGGGCGTGTCGGGCCGCACCGGGTCGGCATTGAGCAGCTCCTCGAGCTCGTCGCCGGTCTTGCGCGCGCGGCGGAAATCGCCGCTCTCGTGGTACACCAGGCCTTCGGTGATCTTGGCGCGCAGTTCGACGTCCTGCTCCTGGAAGTCGCGCCGCGCCGCCGCCAGCAAGGCCAGCGCTTCCTTGGTTTCGTTCTTTTGCCCATGCACGCGCGCCAGGCCAAAATAGGCGTCGACGGTTTTCGCCACCGAGTACTCGCCGATCGCGATGCACTTGCGGAAGGCCCGTTCGGCCACGCCGATGTTGCCCAGCTTGAGCGACAGCTCGCCCAGCCTGCGCTGCCGCTGCACCGAATTGGGCGACAGCTTGGCGGCGCGTTCGAGCACGTCGCAGGCCGCTTCCGGCTGGCCCATGTGCTGCAGCGCCAGCGCGGTCTGGTCGTAGGCGTCGATGTAGTTGCGGTTATCGGCGATCACGCCCTGGAAAATCTGGCGCGCCTGTTCGTACTCGCCATTGGCCATGCGGATCTTCGCCAGCCCCGCCCTCGCCCACTGGTATTCGCGCTCCTTGAGCACGCGCTCGTAGGCGTCGCGCGCCTTGTCAGGCTCGCCGCTCTTGAGCATCAGCGAGGCCTTCATGCGCAGCAGTTCCGTTTCGTGGACCTTGTTGGCCTCGATCTGCTCGTCGCACAGCCTGGCCGCGCGCAGGTAATCCTTCTCGGCGTAGGCCTGGTCGATCGCGCGGAACACCTGCTTCTTTTGCCACACGCGGTTCAGGCGCGTGAGCAGCATCCCTTCGGTGATCGGCTTGATCAGGTAGGCGTCCGGCTGGTGCTCGGCCGCGCCCATCACCGATTCCACGCTCTTCTCGGCCGACACCATCAGCCACACGCTGGACGGCAGCAGCAGGTTGCGCACGCGCGCCTCTTCCAGCACCTGCTGGCCGTTCTTGCCTTCGCCCAGGTTGAAATCGCACAGCACCACGTCGTAGCGGATCTTGGCCAGCAGCGCCATCGCTTCGCCGCCCGACGACGCCTGGTCGATATTCTTGGCGCCGAGGTTGCGCAGGCTTTCGCGCAGCAGCTGGCGGATGCCGACAAAGTCGTCCACCACCAGGTAGTTTTTGCCGGCCCAGTCGATCACGCGCTCGTCGGCGCTGGCGCCGCTCATGGCAGCCTCATGACAAAGCACCCGCCGCCGTAGGCGCCGCCGTTTTCCAGCGCGATCGCGCCGCTGCGCTGGCGGTGCTTGTGCATCTTCGCCACCTCGCTTGAAAAGTAAAGACCCAGCCCGGTGCTATTGGTGAGGAAGTTGACGCCGGCATGCACGCCGCTCATCGCCGAGACCCCGGCGTCGAGCATCGCCTGCGGGTAGCCGCCGCCGTTGTCTTCAACCCGGATTTCGAGGCACTCGCCGACCACCTGGATCGCCAGGCGAATCTTGTCGTTGGTGTAGTGCACCGCGTTGTTGATCGCGTGCCCGATCACGCCAATCACCAGGTCTTCGTCGAAATGCCAGATCAGTTTCGGGTCGTAGTCTGTCTCGAGCGTGATGCCGCGGGAGTCGAGCAGCACCCGTACGCTGGCGACAACCTGCTCAACGAAGCCGCCGATTTCGAGCGGCTGGACATCGAATGGGTACTCAGGCTTGCCGACCTGCTTGTACAGCGCCAGCAGCTGGATCAGGTTGTCGTTCAGGCGCCTGGTCTGGTACAGCATGTGCGCCATCTGCGGGTAAGCCGCCTCGGTCTGCGGCGACGCGCCGGCCAACAGCGTCTCCAGCGTCCCTGCCAGCACGCTGACCGAGTTCTTCATGTCGTGCGCGGTGGAGGCGAGGAACAGCGATAGCTCGTTGGCGTCAGGCGTTTCGTTCATTGGCGATGTCTCTGCTTGGGGTAGCCGCCACTATATCGTGTTTTCGAGCCCGGCCCAGCATGAAACGGGCCGGGTCCAGCGCCTCGGCCAGCGGCCGCTCGAGCGGAACCGGCTCGCCCTCCAGCTGGGCGGCCAGCAGTTCGGCGGCCAGCGGCGCCCAGATCAGGCCCCGCGATGCGTAACCGAGCAGCCCATACAGGCCCGGATGGCGCGGCAGGTCGCGCAGGCGCTCGGCGCGGCCGGTTGGCGTGGCCTCTGCCAGCGCGCCGGCCAGCGGCAGCCGGTCCGGCGCGACACAGCGAAATCCCGTGCGCCCGCGCAGCGGCGCATCAGGCGCCGCCCCGGGATCTGCCAGCAGCGAGCGGACCTTGGCCAGGTTCTCGTCGTGGCTCGACTGGCGCACCTGCGGGTCGGCGTCGCCCAGGTCGTAGGTGGCGCCGGCGCTGTGAACGCCGTTCGACGCCGGCGTCAGGTAGGCTTCGCGGCACAGCACAAACGGCAGCGCAGGTAGCGTGCCCTCGTCGAGGTGCGACACCTGCCCGCGCACTTTCGCCAGCGGCAGCGTCGCCGCTTCTGGTATCTCGGTGGCGCTGCTGCCATTGGCCAGCACCAGGACCGGGGCCTGCGCGATCACGCCGCCGCTGCTGCCAACGACGCGCCATTGTCCGTCGTGGCGTTCGATGCCGACACTGCCCGCGCCGAAAATGGCGTTCAGCCTGTCCCCGCAGGCAGCGAGCATGGCGGCGCAGACGCTCGCTGGCCGCGCCCATCCGCCGCGCGGAAACAGCCAGGCGCCATCGGGCGCCGGGCTGCCAAGCATGGCGCTTGCTTGATCGGCTTCCAGCCAGCGTGCGAAGTCGGCCGGGTAGGGCTGCAGCTGCGCGATGCTGCGCTGAACCCGCGCATGCCCGGCATCGCGTGCCAGCTGCATCACTCCGCACGCGTCGCCCGCGATCGCGCGGCCAATGCCGCCCAGCTTTTCCCAGTAATCGAGCGCATACAAATAAGCGGCCCGGGTCAGGCGCGTCGGGATATTGTCGTCGCGGGACAGCAGCGGCATGAAGATGCCCGCCAGGTTGCCCGACGCTTCCATCGCCGGCTGCGCATGGCGCTCCACCAGCGTCACCTGCCAGCCGCGCGCGCACAGCCGCTCGCAAGCGGCGCTGCCTGCAAGGCCGGCGCCCACCACGATCGCGCGCCGTTCGGCGGGGACGGTTGGCGGTGCGAACGGCTTGCGGCTGGCGAAGATCGAGGTCCCTGCGGCGTCCGCGCCAAACCCCGCTTTCGCCAGCGCCGCCTGCTGTTGATGATCCAGGCCTTCGGCGAACAGCACGGTGCCTGGCGCGGCCAGCTTCGACAGCGGACGCACGAATCCATCGCCCAGACCGGCCAGTCCGTGCAGGATGATCGCGTCGGCCCGCGCCTCAAGCTGCGTCAGCGCGAGCGCGATCGGCGCATGCAGCAAGTCCAGCGTCAGGTTGTCGTCAGGTTGTGGAATGCGCCGGAATCCCGGCGGTGCGGTATCGGCGATGGCGATGTAATGCAGCCGTCCGGGGCGCTGCGCGTCCGCGCGCCAGGCGGCGGCGACCGCGCGGAAGCGCTCGCCGCCGCCCCATGCGGAATCCAGGATGACGAAGCGTTCGCGCCCGCGCCAGTGCGGCGCCAGCTCCGCCGCCGTCACCCGGTGCGGCAGAAGCACGTCATGTCATGGTCGTTGACCATGCCGATGCCCTGCATGTAAGCGTAGATGATGGTCGAACCGACAAACTTGAAGCCGCGCCTGGCCAGGTCTTTCGAGATGCGGTCGGACAGTTCGGTCTTGGCCGGACGCTCGCCGTTGGGGAAATTGTTGACGATCGGTTGGCCGCCGACGAAGTCCCACAGGTACTGGTCGAGCGAGCTGCCCTCGGCGCGCAGGCGCAGGTACGCCTGGGCGTTGGTGATGGCCGCCGCCACCTTCAGGCGGTTGCGCACGATGCCGGCATTGCCCAGCAGTTCGGCCACCTTGTCGTCGCCGTAGCGCGCGATCTTGTCGGCGTCCCAGCCGTCGAAGGCGAGGCGGTAATTCTCGCGCTTGTTCAGGATGGTCTCCCAGCTCAGGCCCGCCTGCGCGCCTTCCAGGTTGAGCATTTCGAACAGCCGGTTCTCGTCGTGGCAAGGCACGCCCCACTCCTCGTCGTGATACTGGACGTAGCGGGGGTTGGCCATATTGGCCCAGGTGCAGCGGATGTTGGTGGAGGTCATGGGACAAGTATAAATCATCGCGCCTGGCGCAGCACCGAGGCCAGCACCGCGACGCCGTGCGTGATTTCGGCCGGAGGAATCGCCGAAAACCCGAGCAGCAGCCCCGGTGCGACAGCGCATGCCGGCGTGGCGACGCGGTTGGCGTAATACGACAGCGGGCGCAGCTCGATGCCTTTCGCGAGCGCTTCGCGCACCACGGCAGCTTCATCGCGCGCCTGGCGGAACTGCACGCACAGGTCGAGGCCCGCGTCGGAGGGGCCGCAAACAAGTTCGTCATCGAGCTCACGCGCGAGTGCCGACAGCAGTGCCGCGCGCCGCTCGGCATAGGCTTCACGGGTGCGCTTGATGTGCCGGCCAAAATGACCGGCCGCCATGAAGTCCGCCATCACCATCTGCGCCGCGATCGGACTGTGGCGGTCGACCACGGCCTTGGCGCGCGCCAGCGGCTCGGCCAGCGCCGCCGGCGCCACCACGTAACCGATGCGCAGGCCAGGAAACAGGACCTTCGACAGCGTGCCGACATAAATCGTGGTACCGGCGCGGTCGAGGCTTTGCAGAGACGCCAGCGGCGGACCGGTGTAACGGTATTCGCTGTCATAGTCATCCTCGACGATCCATGCCTTGTTGGCCTCGGCCCAGCGCAGCAGCGCGAGGCGGCGCTGCAGGCTCATGGTCACGCCCAGCGGCAACTGGTGCGACGGCGTCGCCAGCACCATCTTCGCATCCGGGTAGTGGCGCGCGGCGTAGCCGACATCCATGCCCTCGGCATCGACCGGCACCGTGCACACGCGCGCCGACGCGGCAAACAGCGGCGCGCTGGCGCCCTGGTAGCCGGGCGACTCGATCCACACGCCGTCGCCCGGAGCCAGCAGCAGCTGCGACAGCAGGAACAGGGCCTGCTGCGAACCTGAGGTGATCACGATCTGGTCCGGCGTGCAGTTGACGCCGCGCGCCGCGCGCAGGTACACGCACAGCAGCTCGCGCAGCGGCTGGTAGCCGGCCGGGTCGCTGTATCCGAGCTGGTAGTCGGGCCGGCGCCAGCGGCGCGCCTCGAGGCGGCTCCAGATATCGAACGGGAACAGGTCGATGCCCGGCATGCTGGCGCGGAAAGCGCGCAGCTTGCCCTCGTGGTAGCGCACCAGCGCCATCGCCCCCGCATAGTCCTCGCCGCGCGCCGACAGTGGCCGCAGCAGGCCGGCGTTCGACGGCGCGTTCACGCGCGCCGCAACCGGCAGGTGGACGCTGACAAAAGTGCCCTTCCCGACGCTGCCGCTCAGGTAGCCCTCGGCCATCAGCTGGTCGTAAGCGTTGAGGACCGTCTGGCGCGAGACGCCAAGCAGCCGGCAGAACGCGCGCGTCGGCGGCAGCTGCATGCCGGGGCCGAGCGACCCGCGCAAGATCGCCTCGCGCACCTGCCCGTACAGCTGGCGGAACAGCGGCTCCGCCGACTCGCGGTCCAGGGGCAGCGCCGCGAGAACATCCGAAATATGCATGGTGGATTGGTATTTCAATATTCGAGGTTATTGGTCATTCAAGAAAGCCAAGTTAAGCGCTACGATAGCTCAACTTTTCAACCAATGCAGGAGCGAAGCATGAAGCAGTTCGAGGCAAAGCTGGCATGGCAGCGCGGTGCGCAGTCGTTCGCCGACCAGCGCTACAGCCGCGCGCACGAATGGATGTTCGACGGCGGCCTGCGCGTGCCGGCGTCGTCGTCGCCGCTGTCGGTGCCGCTGCCGATGTCCGACCCGGCCGCCATCGACCCGGAAGAAGCGCTGGTGGCGGCCGCCTCGAGCTGCCACATGCTGTTTTTCCTGTCGCTGGCGGCGCAGCGCGGCTTCGTGGTCGACGATTACCGCGACCACGCGGTCGGCACCATGGAAAAAAACGCTGAAGGCCAGATCGCCATGACCAGGATCGCGCTGCGCCCGGCCATCACGTTCTCGCTGACGCCGCCCACCGCCGCCGAACTGGCCGCGCTGCATCATGCCGCGCATGCGAAATGCTACATCGCCAATTCGATCAAGGCCGACGTCGTCGTCGAAGCGGCGCCCTGACGATGTACATCCCGGCAAAATACGCGGAGACGCGCACCGAAGTGCTGCACGGCCTGATCGCCAGCCACCCGCTGGGGATGCTGGTGACGCATGGCCCGGACGGGCTGTCGGCCGACCACATTCCGTTCGAGGTGTCGGCGCCGGCCATCGATGCGCCGCTGGGCATCCTGCGCGCGCACGTGGCGCGCGCCAATCCAGTGTGGCAGCGCGATGGCGCCGGCGTCATGGCGGTGTTCCAGGGCGAGCAGCGGTATGTGTCGCCGTCGGAGTTTGAAGAGAAGGCGATCAGCGGCAAGGTTGTGCCGACCTGGGATTACGCCGTCGTGCATGTGCATGGCAGCTTGCGCACGGTGGACGATCCGGCATGGCTGGCGGCGCTGCTGGAGCGCCTGACCAATCGCCATGAAGCCGCACAGGCGCCGCCCTGGGCGGTCAGCGACGCGCCGCGCGCCTACATCGACAAGCTGATGGCGGCCATCGTCGGCATCGAGATCCGCATCGACCGCATCGAAGGCAAGTGGAAGGCCAGGCCGCCGCGCGCTACGGCTTGAGCTCGGATGGCATCACCAGGCGGCGCTTCTTCGGGCCCGCGCTCACCAGCGGGCTTTCCAGGTTCGTCACCAGCTTGACTTCGCCATCGGCCAGCACGTCGTCGAAGTGGTGGATCAGGCGCTGGAACAGGCCATCGGGATGCGTCTCGGGCGTGCTGTAGATCGCGGCCCAGGCATTGCGGCCCGAGCGCTTGGCAAGGTACAGGCCCTGGTCGGCCAGCTCGACCACCTCGGACCATGACAGCAGCCCTGGCTGCGCCTGCACGAACGGGAAGCAGGCAAAGCCGATCGAGCAGGTCTTCTTCAGGCGCGAGCCATCCGGCAGCTCGAAGTCGCGGTTGGCTACCGCGCTGCGCACGCGCTCGGCCACCAGGTGGGCGTCGTCGCGGTAGGTGGCGCGCGCCAGCACCAGGAACTCTTCGCCGCCCCAGCGGATCACGTAGTCCGATTCACGGAACACTTCGCGCAGGCGTTCCTGCATTTGCACCAGGACCGCATCGCCGCTGGCGTGGCCGTGCTGGTCGTTCACTTCCTTGAAATGATCGATGTCGACCATGAAGAACACCAGGTCGCGCGGCGGCGTATCGCGGTCGGCCGTGTTCGGGCGCTTGGTCTCGTCGTAGCTGCGCATGCTCAGGCCGACGTCGGCGTCGACATGCTGCAGGAAGAAGCGTCGATTGCGCAGGCCGGTCAGCTGGTCGGTCAGGCTGACGTCTTCCAGCGCCTTGTACGCTTCCTCGAGCTCGAGGTTCTTTTCGACCAGCTGCGCCTGGGTCGTGCGCAGCGCCTTCAGGGTCGCCGCCACCTGGCGGTAGGCGTCGGCGTTGTCGAGCGCGATCGCGCCGTAGGCGCACAGGGTGCGGAAGATCAGCCGTTCGCGTTCGCCGTAGGCGCGCGGCGCCAGCGACTGGACCGTCATCACGCCCAGCACGCGCTCGCCGATCAGCAGCGGCGCAAACAGCAGGCTCAGCGTCTGCAGCGTGCCCGGGATCAGGTTCGGGGTGCTGTCGGTGGCGTCGATTTCAACCAGGATTTCGCGCCGCTCGCGCACGCAGCGAACCGAATTGGCGTGGGTATCGGACAGCGCCAGATGGGTCGACGGCAGCGTGCGGCCCGCTTCGATGCCGAACGCGCAGCGCAGCGAGCGGCCATCCGGCTCGATCATGAAGATCGAAAAGTGGGTCGCGTCGAGCAGGCCGTGGACGTGGCGGTCGAGCGCGCGAAATACCGCGGCGGCGTCGAGGTGGGTGGTGATTTCCTGCCCGATCGCCGACAGGTGTTCGAGGGTGGCGCTGGTTTGCAGCAGTACCTCGGCGCGCTGCGCTTCGGCGGCGGCCAGCTCGCGATGATGCTCGCCTTCGGTTTCGGCGCGCTCGGTCTGGTACTGCACCTGCATCGCGATGGCGCGGTTGGTCGCTTCCTGGCTGTGGGTCTGGTCGCGCGCGGCGCTGGCCTGCAGGGCCACCGCATAAGCCTGGCTGTAGTCGCCGATGCCGGCATACTCGCGCGCCACCGCGTCGAGCAATTCACCCGGCACGGCATAGCCCTCGATGCTTGAAGCCACGTCGAGCGCCTGCTGCAGGTAATGCAGCGCGCAACTCGGCGAGGTCGCCGACGCAGGCGCGGGCACCGCGTGGCGCGTGTGGATCGCCGCCAGGACCCGCAGCGCCGAAATCTGGTTGCTGGCGTCGCCGTACTCGCGTGCCAGCGCCAGCGCCGCTTGCGCCACCGCGAGCGCTTCTTGCGGACGGTTCAGGTGCGACAGCGCGTGCGCCTGGCCGCGCCGCGCGCCGCTGCGGAAATCGGCCTGGCGCAGCGCATCGCCGCGCGCTTCGAGCTGGCGGAAGCTTGCCAGTGCCGCTTCGTAGTCGCCGACATCGAGCGCCAGGTCGCCCTGGTATTCAAGCGTGATGGCGTAGGCGCGCGAGTGCGGCAGCGGCGCCAGGGTCGCCAGCGCCTCGGCCAGCAGTTCGCGGGCGGCGTCGCGCTGTCCCAGCTGGCGCAGCGTCTCGGCGCTTTGCATCAGGCCCAGGCCGATGCACATCGGCCAGCCGGTCGGGCGTGCGAGGTCGAGCCCGCGCTGCATCCATTCAAGCGCCGCGTGGTGCGCGTTCAGGCCGGTGAAGGCGTTGCCGATGTTGGTGGCGATGCTGGTGGCGCGGCGCAGCTGGCCGGTTTCCATCGCCGCCTGGTAGGACCTGGTCAGCAAGCTGACCGCGCGCCCGTAGTCGCTGGCGTGGAAGGCGGCGATGCCGCGGAAGTCATTGATCCACCCGCTCGCTGCCGGATGCAACCCGTCAGCATCGGGGTCGAAGCGTTTGCCCCAGCGCGCCATGGCCTGGTGAAGGTCGCAGAACACCGCGAACAGCGCGGCGGCGGCATGGAACACATCGGCGCGCAAGGCGTCGCCAGCGTCGGCGGCGTCGAGCGCTCCGGCGGCCAGTGCGACGTCGCAGGCTTCGGAATCGCCGCGGTCCGATTCGATCCATGCGCTGAGCCAGCGCGCATCGGCGCGGCCGGCCGCGTCGCCAAGGCCGTCGAACAGCGCGAACGCCTGGTCGGCCAGTACACGGGCGCCATCGAGGTCGCCGGTGAGCCAGCGCGACTCGCCTTCCACCAGCATGAAGCGCGCCCGGGCGCCGCGCCGCGCCGCGTCGGGCAGCATGTCGAGCAGCGGGGAGACTTCGCTGGCCAGCGCGGCGGCGCGCTGCGGGTCGCGCTGGCGCTGGTGCCACGCCAGCCGGATCGCCAGCTGCACGCGCGCAGCCCCGCGCACGGAAGGCAGCTCTGCCTCCCATTGCAGGAGTTCCCGGTCCAACGCAAACATGTCTACCACGTAAGTCCCTCAATCACCGTTTTGGCTGCGGCAAAACATATGATTATTTCACGAACTGGCGATTAACAAAAGACAACTTTTCATTCAGAAAGAATAATTTTCTGAAATGGCAATGTTTACGCTCTGAGAAGTCCAGGATACCAGCGTGCAATCGCTTTCAGGCGGTCGGCGACCAGCTTTCCGACCGCATCGGGATGCAGCTGGCGGCGGACGTCGCGGGCGGCGCGCTCGCCGATCGCGGCGCGCAGGCCGGCGTCGTCGAACAGCCGGCGCAGGCAAGCGGCGGCATGGCCGACATCGGCTTCGGCCCACAGCGGGCCGGCCGGATAGGCGCCGACGTCCTCGCGCAGCGGCGCCAGCGTGTAGTGGACCGGCATGGAATTTTCGGCATTCATGAAGTCCATGTTGGCCGACCAGCCCGTTGCCACCACCGGCTTACCGAGGTACATCATCTCGGCGGGCGCCAGCCCGAAGCCTTCGGCGCGGTGCAGCGAGATCAGCACGTCGCAGCACGATTGCAGGTCCCACACTTGCTGCCGGGTCAGGAATTGATCGATGACCACCGTGCCCGGCAGGTCGGCCAGGCTGGCGCGCAGCTCGGCCTGCGCTTCCGGATGGTGCTCGCCATTGATCGTCTTGACCACCAGCGCGCAGTCGCTGCGTCCAGCCATCGCCTTGCGGAAGGCGGCAATCGCCGCCTGCGGGTTCTTGCGCTGCTGGTAGGAGTGGAAGTCGTACATGACCAGCGCCAGCAATTTGTCGTCAGGCAGGCCGAAGGCGCTGCGGTTGACGCCCGGGGTCGGCGCGAACTGCAGCGCGTGCGGGATCACCACCACCGGCAGCGGCGATACCGCGGCCACCGCGTCGCGCACGAAATTCGATGGCACCCAGATTTCGTCGAGCATGCTGAAAGCGCCCAGGTGGGCGTCCGGCAGCTGCGGCTGCTCCCAGTGCCAGAAGCCGATGCGGTAGTTCGCCACCAGGCCCTTCGCCTTCAGGTGCACCACGGTGCGCGGCGTCTGGTCGGCGTTCACGTACAGCAAATCGATGTCGAAGCGCCGTGCGCTGGCGTTGGCCAGCGCCTGCGTATCGCGCTGCAGGTTGGCGCTCTGGTAGCCGACGTCGGTCACCGAATACGGCACGCCGGCCGCAGTGCAGGCGCGCGCCAGCGACCGCGCGGCCTCGCCCAGCCCCAGCTCGGCGGCGATGTAGCCAACCAGGTTGATGCCGGGCGCGGCGGCCGGCGCCGCCACCGGCTCGCCGACGCGCGCGCGGCCCGGCTGGCCGGCCGGGGCCGCCGCCGGGCCAGTTGCCGGGGCCTCGCCGGCTGCGGCCAGCCGCATCCCGGCCACCGGCCACATGAGCAGGCGCCACTGCCAGCCCGGCTCGCGCCGGCTTTCGGCCGAACGGCCGACGCCGATGGCGGTGCGCACGTATCCCGGCAACGTGGTGCAGCGGTGCGAAAAGTCCCTCAGCGCGCCGGGGTCGGCCGGCCGGCTGAGGAAATACTTGTAGATGCCCGACAGCCGCGCCGGCCCGGTCACCGCGCCGCTACGGGTCAGGCCCGGATGATCGAACGGGCGCCCCGCGGCGATCTGGCGCAGCTTGGCATCGACGCGGTAGGCGGTACGCAACGAGGCCGGGATGGGAGAGCCGTCGCGGAACTTTGCGTACCCATAGGGCAGCTTGCGGTAGCTGTCCTGGCCGTTGCCGACCACGCGCTGGCAGTACGCGACGACCAGGCCGCGCACGACCGGCCCGACGCTGTCGAGATTGTGGCGGTCCTGGTGCTTAGACAGGTTCTGCGGATTTTGCGGATCGATGCCGCTGTAATGGAAGAACACCAGCGGCTCGCCGTTGACCAGCACGCCGCTATCGCCTTCAGTGACATTGCGCTGCGCCAGGTTCCAGTACGCCACGTTGTAGCCCGGGTGGCGCAAGATGCGCACGTTGTCGAACATGCCCGGCACCAGGTCGATCCAGCTCTGGTCGACAAACACGCCGTTGGGCATGTCGACGACGCAATCGCGCGCCAGCTTGCCCTGCCACCAGCGCAGGAAGGCGCGCGTTTCGAGCCGCTCGGCAATCGCGCAAAAACCCAGGTTGTAGGTGCCGGCCATGCGGATCGAGGCCTCGGTCGGGCTGCGGTCGTCGTCGTACGGCGCCAGCATGTGCGGCGTCAGGACAATGCTCGCGCCGCTGGACAGGTGGGCCATCACGTCCTCGAGGGGACGGTACAGGTAGATGTCCGGATCGATGTACATCACCTCGCTGTGGCCACGGTCGAGCAGGTGCTCCAATGCCCATGGCTTGACCGCGGTATTGAGTTCCAGGATGGTGTACTGGAAATAGAAATCATCGCCGAACGGCAGCCCCAGCTGCGGCAGCGAAATCGCCTCGAACTCGCCGGCAAGCGCGGTGGCCGGCGCCGTGTCGGCATCGACGATCACGCAGTAGCGCTCGGCATCGGGATGCTGCAGCGCCACGCTTTGCATCAGCGTGCGGGCATAGTGAAGGTAATTGTTCGAAACGATCGTGACGACGGCTGTTTTTTTCATTGAGCGGGCAGGTGAAGTAAGTTCCGAGCGACACTCTACAATAGATTTGCCCGGAACCCAGCCCAGCTGCCGCCACTCGCCTAGATGCGCTCCAGCGCCAGCGCGATGCCCTGCCCGCCGCCAATGCACAGCGTGACGATGCCGCGCCTGACTCCATCGCGCTGCATCGAATGCATCAGCCGGGTGGCGAGCACCGCGCCGGTGGCGCCGATCGGATGGCCGTGCGCCACCGCGCCGCCATCGACATTGACGATCTCTTCGGAAAAGCCCAGTTCGCGCATGCAGACCAGCGCGATGGCCGCGAACGCTTCATTGATTTCGACCCGGTCGACGCTGCCCAGCGCCCAGTCGGCGCGCAACAGCGCCTGCCGGACGGCGGGCACCGGGCCCAGCCCGAACATGCCCGGCTCGACCGCCGCGATGCCAAAGCCGGCCAGGCGCGCCATCGGTGCCACGCCATGGCTCTCGGCCCATCCGCGCCGCGCCACCAGCACCGCGGCGGCGCCCGAGTTCAGCCCGGGCGCATTGCCGGCCGTGATGGTGCCATCCTTGCTGAAGGCGGGCTTGAGCCTGGCGAGCATGTCGGCGGTCGTGTCGGGACGGTTCTGCTCATCGCGCGCGACGGTGGCCGGGCCCTTGCGGGCACCCACTTCCAGCGCCACCATCTCGGCGTCGAACTTGCCCGCCTGTTGCGCCTCGGCGAAACGCTGCTGCGAGCGCAGCGCCCAGCGGTCTTGCTCTTCGCGCGAGATGCCGCGCTGTTTCGCCAGCTCGTCGGTATGCCAGCCGGCGTGGCGGCCGCTGAATGCGTCGTGCAGGCCGTCGCGCAGCATCGCGTCGCACAACGTAACGTCGCCCATGCGGGCGCCCCAGCGGCCTTCGGGAAGCAGGTAGGGCGCGCGGTCCATGTTTTCCATGCCGCCGGCCAGCGCGCAGTCGATCAGGCCGGCGCGGATGTCGGTGGCGGCACTGGCGATGGCCTGGGCGCCCGAGCCGCATACGCGGTTGACGGTCAGCGCCGGCACCTCGACCGGAATGCCGGCGGCAATCGCCGCCTGCCGCGCCGGGTTCATGCCGTTGCCGGCCTGGATGACGTTGCCCATCACCACAGACTGCGCCAGGCCAGGCGCCAGGCCGCTGCGGCGCAGCACTTCGCGCAGCGCGGCGGCGCCGAGCGCGGGCGCGGGCGTGTCCTTCAGGATGCCGCCGTAGGCGCCGATGGGCGTGCGCACGGCACTGCACAAAACGATCTCGACCGGGTTCATTTCGATCACCTTCCTTTGCGTGAGGCGTTCAGGTTAGGCCTGGCGTCCATGTCTGGTTTGAGGCCGCTCAAACTGGCGCCGCAGCAGAAGCCGCGGTTGACGCGACTCCCGCGGCCGCGTCGATCCACAGCTGCTCCTGAAAGCGGTTGACCTGCGTTCCCATGGCATCGCACAAGCCCGTGATGCGCCTGGCGATGTAGTCGTACTGCGCCCCCGTGGCCGGCCGCGCCTGGCAATCGGCGATCAGCACGGGATGCAGCAACACCTTCCGCAGCGCATTGCCCTCGATGTCCAGTTCGAACAGCAGCTGGTGGTCGTTGCGCAGCACCGGATCGACCAGGTAGTCATCGACCAGGTCGCCGGCGGCGTACAGGATCGGGCAGCCCCGGTACAGCTCGACGCCATGGAACACGTGCGGGCTGTGGCCGAACAAGATCTTCCAGCCCATCTCGATGGCCGCGTGGGCGATGCGCCGAAACAGCGGCGACGGTTCCTGCGCCAGGTTCGGCCCCCAGTGCAGCGACAGGATCGGCCAGTCCACCCCGGCTTGCCGGACCGGCACCAGCGCCGTCTCGATCAGGTCAAGTGCTTCGCGCTCGTCGGCGAAATCGATATGCGCCATGCCGGGCCGGTTTGGCGCGGCGCCGAAATCGGCCTGGTGGTCGCACATGGCGACCATGGCGAAGCGGGTGCCGTTGCGCTCGGCCAGCGCGGGCGCCAGCGCGTGGCCAAGGTGCTCCCCGGCCCCGGCGTTGCCGATGCCGTGGGCGTGCAGGTGCCAGAGCGTATCGGCCAGGCCGTTGAAATCGTAGTCGAGGATGTGGTTGTTGGCCAGGCTGACCAGGTCGATGCCGGCGTCGGACAGGGTGGTGGCCGCCGCCGCCGGCGCGCCGAAATAGAAGGCCTTGGGCTCGCCCGTCCAGTGCCGGACCGACTCGGTGATCGCGCATTCGAGGTTGACGATCGCCAGCTCGGCATCGCGCAGCTGGCGCGCGACGCCGCGCAGCGGATACTGCGGGCCAAAGCGCCTGATCCACGCCGATACGGTGCGGCCAAGCATGACATCGCCGCCGAATACCACACGCATAGCCATTGCTCCGAAGATCCGCGGTGGCTACTCCAGTACCGGCCGCCGCTTCAATCCGGGTTTGACGCCGATCGGGCCTGCGAGTTCGCTCAGTACTTCTCGGTAAAGCAGGCGAACGCCCGTGCCACCTGCGCGTGCGCGCCGCTATCGACGATGGCGTCGTGGGCGACGATGACGCGGTCGAACGGCCACGCCAGGATCTTGCGGGCGCTGCCAGCGAAGGCGGCGGGATCGCGCACGCCGGCGCGGATGGTGCGTGGCACGCCGAGCCTGGCGCGCACGCCGGTGACGCCCGCGTACAGTTTCGCAGGCAGGTTCAGGTCGCCCGTCCACCACTGGCACAGGTCGGTCATGATGACGGTGCGCGAGGCCTTGTGATAGAACACCGTCTCATTGGCAAAGGGGAAGCCCTCGGCGAACACCAGGTCAAGGTCTGCCGCCCACGCGGGCGGCACGGTATCGGTCAGCGTCTGCAGGTTGCGCAGGCCCGGACGCTTGTTCGCCAGCCCGCGCGCACCGTACAGCACCGCGTTCGGAAACGCCTTGGCGGCGTCGCCGGCAAACAGGTGGTGCACCTTGTTGGGCGCGACGATGAAGGCGACCTCGCCCAGCGCGGCCAGTTGTTCGCGCAGCGGCGCGCTCATCGGTACAGGAGAATGCAGCCACAGGCGCCCGTCCGCGAAGCGCACCACCGTCATGCGCGCGGAAATGCCGATACCCAGCGTGGAGAACGTGTGCTGGACATGCCAGAGGTTGGGGGCGATCTGTTGTAGCAAGGCAGGCTCCTGTTGAGGTCAAGAACGCCGATACTACCCCGAATATGTAAACACGGAAACTATCTGCCTTGTTCGGGCAGCGCCCCGGTCCGGTTCATGTCGCGCCGCCGCGTGGTGGTGAGCACCCGCACCGACACATCCATCGGCACGCCGCGCGCGAGCAGGTACTGGGCCGCATCCTGCGTCGTCGAGCAACGCTGGATAAGCAGTCCCCTCTCCACTTTGAGGGCGGTGTGCCGGTCTTTGCGAACTTGTCTCATGCAGCCTCCAGCCTGCAATATACCTGAGACATCGATGCCAGGCCCACGCAAGGCGACCATGCAGGCTGGACTTTGAGCAAGATTTCCAAGGTATGATTGCCTGAACCAGACAAAGGAATCCATGATGTTGCGTCCATCCCTGCTCCCGCTGTACCTGTTAGCGCTGCCCGCCTTCGCCCAGCAGCCGTGGACGCCGGTCCCGAGCGGCACGACTGCCGAGCTGCGCGGCCTGTCGGTGGTCACCCGTGCGCTTGCCTGGGCCAGCGGCGCCAGGGGCACCGTGCTGCGCACCAGCGATGGCGCACGGTGGCAGGCGATCAGCGTGCCGGGCGCGGAGAAACTCGACTTCCGCGACATCCACGCGGTCGACGCCAACACCGCCCTGGTGATGAGTGCCGGTCCGGGCGATGCCTCGCGCATCCTGCGCACGATTGATGGCGGCGACAGCTGGCGCGAGGTGGCGCTGAACCGCTACAAGGAAGGCTTCTGGGATTCGATGGCGTTCTGGGACGCCAGCAACGGCATCGTGTTTGGCGACCCGGTCGACGGCAAGTTCCAGGTGTATGTGACGGCGGACGGCGGCGCCACCTGGCGCGAGCTCAAGGCGGCCGGCCTGGAGGCGCAACCCGACGAAGGCGCGTTCGCCGCCAGCGGCACCGCGCTGACGGTGCACGGATCGCACGACGTCTGGATCGCCACCGGCGGCGCGCGAACCGCGCGCGTGCTGCGCTCAAGCGACCGCGGCATGACCTGGCGGGCGGCGAGCCTGCCGATACCAGCTGCCGCGCCGGGCAAAGGCATCTTCTCGGTCGGCTTCTTTAACGCGCAGCATGGCATGGCGGTCGGCGGCGACTACAAACAGCCCCTGCTCGAAGGCATCAATGGCGCACGCACCAGCGACGGCGGCGCCAGCTGGCAGCCGGTGACGGTGCTGCCGACCGGCTACATGTCGGTTGTCGTTCCGGTAGCGGGCACAACGCGCGCCCTGGTGGCCGGCGGGCTGGCCGGTTCCGGCTACTCGGTGGACGGCGGCCGGAGCTGGAAGGTCCTCGACCGCACGCCGGTCAACACCGTTGGTTTCGCCAGCCCCGGCATCGGCTGGGCGGTCGGGCCCAAGGGGCTGCTGATGCAATATGCCGGACCTGCGCTGGAGGATCGCTAAACCATCGCCACGTTGTTGATGTCGATGCCGCGAAAGCGCTGTCGGTAGAGCACCAGCACGCCGGCCGCGAGCAGCGCAATGAGCACGCCGAGCAAGAATTTCGTGCCGCCCCGGTCGGCCACCGGGATCGCCGTCGAACGCATCGTGGCGGCCTCCAGCTTGCGCGTGTAGGTCGCACCGATGACCTGTTCGACGTCATTGATGCTGTGGATTAAATGCAGCCCCTTGCCGCCGCGGTGCACGGTCATCACGCCATCGCGCCAGACGAAGGAGCGGCGCTCGTCACCGATCAGCACGGTGCCGACGACGTGGCCGGCGCTATTGATGTCCGTCGCGTAGCTGGCGCCGTAGCCGATCAGTGCGCCGAGGTCGACCATCCGGGTGCCGTCGTGCAGGAAGGCGCTCCAGCGGCGCGCGCTGGTTTCGGAGGCGCCCACCACCACGCCCGCGTCATTGATCGCCGTGGCCGAGCTGGAGCGCCCTCCCAGCGTGCCGAGATCGACCATGCCGCGGTCGGCATCCCAGACGAACGCCCGGCGATAGTTGCTCGACAGTGCAGAGGTGCCTGCCACCTGCCCTGCGTTGTTCACGCCCGCGGCATAACTGATCTTTCCGCCAAGGGTGCCAAGATCGATCAATGCGCTGCCGGTGTAGAGGAAGGCGCGGTAATCGCCATCGAGATTGTCGGCGTAGCCGGCGACATGGCCAGCGTCGTTGATGGCCGTGCCAAAGCTGCCGGGCCCGCCCAAGGTGCCGATGTCGCGCATGCCGCCCGGGCGGTCGTAGATGAAGGCGCGCCAGCGGCCGTCCTTGGCCTGGGCCGCGCCTGCCACCTGGCCGGCCCGGTTGATCGCGCGTGCTTCGCTGTACTCGCCGCCAAGCGTGCCCATGTTGGTGATCGCGCCGTTTTCAAACAGGACCGCGCGCCGCCGGCCGTCCTCCTCCTCGATCACCGCGGCGACCTGGCCGCGCGCATTGACGTCGTAGGCGATGGTGGCGTCGCCGGCGGGAATGCCAAGCGGCCTGGTAATCGTGGCGGTGGTGACAGCGCCAGCCTGGCTAGCGGCCAGCAGCACGGCAAACAGGCAACCCTTCAGCACGCGGGACATAGGCGAATCCTTTCGGAGAGGTGTTCAAGATGTGCTGTAAATATACGCCACATGTGCCGAAAGACCTACCGATACCGGCCCCGCTGTCCGGATTCGGACAGGGCCTTATTCCGGGTGGAACTCCTCCGCCGACGCGAACAGATCCCAGGTCGCGATGAACAGCGCCGCGATCACCGGGCCGATCACGAACCCGTTCAGGCCGAACAGCGCCATCCCGCCCAGGGTCGACAGCAGCACCACGTAGTCGGGCATCTTGGTGTCCTTGCCGACAAGGATAGGCCGCAGGATGTTGTCGACCAGGCCGATCACCAGCACGCCGAAAGCGATCAGCACGACGCCCTTCCAGATCACGCCCATCACCAGGAAATAGATCGCCACGGGCGCCCACACCAGCGCCGCGCCGACGGCCGGCAGCAGCGACAGGAAAGCCATCAGCACGCCCCACAGCAGCGGCGCCTCGACGCCGAGGAACCACAGGATGAGGCCGCCCAGCGCACCCTGCGCCGCGGCCACCAGCACATTGCCTTTGACGGTGGCGCGGATCACGGTGGTGAAGTTGGCAAACAGGCGCTGCTTGTACTTGCGGCTCATCGGCACGGCCTGGCGGATACGCCCGGCCAGGCTCTGGCCGTCGCGCAGCAGGAAAAACAGCAGGTACAGCATGACGGTCAGGCTGACCAGGAAGTCGAAGGTATTGCGTCCGATGCTGATGGCGTGCGAGGCGATCAGCTGGCTGACCTGCGACGCGCCTTCGGTGAGCCGCTGCTGCAACGCGGCCAGGTCGGTCAGTTCGAAGCGTTCCAGCAGGTTGATCAGCCACTGCGGCAGCGCCTGGATGATTTTCTGGAAGGTGGCGGCAAGGTCGAGCCGCGCCGGACTGAGCAGCTCATAGGCGCGTGTGGCCTGGTCGATCAGCGAGACACCGATCAGCGACAGCGGCAAGATCACCATGACCAGGATCGACAGCAGGGTAATCAGGGCGGCGGCATTGGGCTTCTGGCGCGTGCCCTTGAGCAGGCGGCGGTATAGCGGCGCAAACAGAATCGCAAACACCACGCCCCAGAACACCGCGCCGAAGAACGGCCACAGGATCCAGCCGAAGCCGATGGTGACGATCGCCAGGAGCAGGAGGAAGGTTTTTTGCTGGAGCGTGTATTGGGTCATGGCATCTGTTTGATAAATTAGCAACTCATCATAAACGATCCAGCACCGTTCTCGCGAATCGACGGGCGCCACCGGCGCAGGCGCCTGACCGGTTGCGTGCTTGGCCTGGACTACCCGGCCGGGAAGCTCAAGGTGAAGCGGCTGCCGCCGCCGGCGCACGGTTGGTAGGCAAAGCCGCCTCCCAGGAAATCACAGATGCGCCGGGCCAGCGCGAGGCCCAGGCCAGTCCCGCCCGAGCCGCTTGACGGCGCCCCGCCGCTGCCCAGGGTCGCCACCACCGCGGCCGGCAAGCCAGGCCCGGTGTCCTCGACAATGATCCGGCCCGGCAGCAGGCGCACGACGATGCTGCCGTGTTCAGTATATTGGCAGGCGTTGCGCACCAGGTTGCCGATCGCCGCTGCGCACAATTCGCGCGGCGCGCGAACGGCCAGTTCCGGGCCGCCCAGATAGCTGAGCGTGACCGGCTTGGCGCCGACCAGCAGCCGGTATTTCTCGACCTCCTCCGCGGCCACGGCGCCGATCTCGACTGGCGGTAGCGAGCTGAGGACGGGAGCGCGTGCCAGCAGCAGCAGCACGGTGACCGATTCGGCCGCTTCCTGCGCCGCCCGGTAGATGCGCTCGGCCGGGGCGCGCGCAGCCGGTGCCGCGCCATCTTGCATCAGGATCTCGGCGGCGCCCATGATCACGGTGAGGGGGCTGCGCAGCTCATGGCTGACGTCGCCGGTAAAGTGGCGTTCGCGGTCGAGGAAGGTGCGCAGTTCGGCCGTATGGCTTTCGAGCGCGCGCGCCAGTACGCCCAGTTCATCCTTGCGCCCGGTCAGCGCCGGCGGGACACCGTCGCTGCGCACCGCCTGCGCCAGCGCGCTGATCGGGGTGACGACGCGCTTGCCCAGGAACCCGCCGAGCAGGGAGGCCAGCAGCAAGAAGCCGGCGAACACCGCGCCGAACATCGAGTACACCACGCGCTCGATCTTGTCGTAGTCGCTCTCATGGTCGACCAGCACCCAGCTGCCGCGCGCGTCGCGCCCAGCCAGCACATGCAGGCGCGTGGCGCCGACGTCGACCTTGTGCACGCCAGCCGGGAGGCCGCGCACGGCGGCTGGAATTGCCTCGTTGCGGTGGAAGCGTAGCCCGGCCGGCATGTCGACCTCGAGGCCGGCCGCGTGGCGCGGCGCGGCCCAGGCGACGGCGGCTTCCAGGCGCTTGTCGACCAACTGCACCTCGATGCCCTCCACCGCGATCGCCGCGATGATCGCAAAGAAGGCCGAGGCGCCAAGTCCGAACAGGACGAATGCGACGACGATGCGCCGCTTGAGGGAATCAGCGGGACGCATCACGCTGCGCGATGCCGCCGGGATCGGGCTGGACCAGCTTGTAGCCGACACCGGCGACCGTGTGCAGCATCGGCGCGGCGAACGGCTTGTCGATCGCCTGGCGCAACGCATGGATGTGCGTGCGCAGGGCATCGCTGTCGGGACGGTCCTCGCCCCACACGGCTTGTTCGAGCGTCTCGCGGGTGACGATGCGGGGCGCACTGGCCAGCAGGCAGCGCAGCAGCGTATAACCGGTCTTGGTCAACTGCACCGGAATCCCGGCACGCCAGGCTTCCTGCGTTTCAGGGTCATAACTTAGCTCGCCCAGGCGCATGGTCGGGTGCACCGCATGGGCGGACGCGGCGCGCCGGACCAGCGCCTTCAGGCGCACTTCCAGTTCCACCAGCGAAAAGGGTTTGACAAGGTAGTCGTCGGCGCCGCTATCGAAGCCGGCTACCTTGTCGGGAAGGCTGTCGCGCGCGGTCAGCATCAGGACCGGGGTCGTCTTGCCGAGCTCGGTGCGAAGCTTTTGGCACAGCTCCAGGCCGTTCAAACCGGGCAACATGACGTCGAGGATGATGACGTCATAGTCATGTTCGGACGCGAGTGCAAGCCCGCCGTAACCGTTACGGGCGGAGTCGAGCAGGTGGCCCTTCGGCTCGAAGAAACCGTAGAGATTCGCCAGGATGTCGGGGTGGTCTTCAACGATGAGAATGCGCATTCGCCTATTCTAGAGCAACGCCCGGTCTGTCGACAAAATCCACTGCAGGTCAAGCCGGCATTTAGTTCCCCAGCCGGTACCGCTGCTCCCGGTACAGCAGCGACGGCAACATGACATGGGCCATCGCACGCCGGACAAGCCGCGGGTCGGGCTCGGTCGCGTCGAGCGTCAATTGTCCGGTGTCCGCCTGATAGCGCCCCGACAAGGGCGCCAGTCCGGGCTGCAAGATGGTGGCGGAAGCATCTTCGATCCAGGCAAAGTTGTTATCGAACTGCAGCATCGCACGGCCCGGCGACGTGCTGTCGCGCACCAGGTCGCGCCCGATCATCGGGTGCTGGCTGGAGACGCCCATCAGGGAAAGCAAGGTCGGGCCAAGGTCGATCTGGCTGGCAACCGTCTGAATGAGCCGCGGCGTGATGTCGGCGCCGAGAATCAAGCCCGGAATATGAAACTTCTTGATCGGCACCAGGCTGTCTCCGTACACGCGGCTGTCGTGGTCGGCCACAATCAGGAACACGGTATCGCGCCAGTACTCCTGTTGCTTCGCTGAACGAATAAAATTACCCAGCGCATAATCCGCATACTTGACGGCGTTGTTGACGCTCTGCTTGACAGGATCGTGCAGCGCAATCTTCCCGTCCGGGAATTCAAAAGGCGTGTGGTTGGACGAAGTGAAGATCAGGCTGAAGAACGGCTTGTTCTGCGCATGCAGGTGGCTCAGCCGCTGCAGTGCCGCATCGAACAGGTCTTCGTCGGAAGCTCCCCAACTGCCCACAAAGCGCGGCTGCATGCTTTTCCGGTCCACGACATGCTGAAAGCCGTTGCCGGTGAAAAAAGAGCGCATGTTATCGAAATGTGCTTCGCCGCCGTACACGAATTCCGTCTGATAGCCCTGCTTGCCCAGGCCGAGTGCCAGCGTGTAGAAGTTGTGCTGCGCGAGCGAGAGTTTGACCACGCTGCGCGCCGGGGTCGGAGGATAGCCGGCCACCACAGCCTCGATGCCGCGCACCGAGCGCGTGCCGGTTGCATAGAGTTGCTCGAACCACCAGCCTTCATGCTTGAGCTTTTCCAGCTCGGGCGTGACGGCCAGCCCTCCCAGTGACTGCACGAAGGTCGCGCCCAGGCTTTCTTCCAGCACGATGACCAGGTTGAGGGGCCGCTCGCGGGTGATCGCCGCTTGCTGGAAATGCAGGGTCGGCAGTTCCGCCACGGGAAAGCGGTAGTCGCGCAGCCAAGGCGCGGCAGACACTTCCGCCAATATGTCCTCCCGGGCCATCGCGCCGTAGATTTCCGAAGAAGTCGCTTCCTTGCGCAGCGAATTGACCGCATCAAGAACCGACCAGGCCGAATTGATGACGAGCGAATTCACCAGCGCATCGCCACTGAGCGCGAACAGCGCGGTGTTGGCTGGCCGGTGCGCGGTGGTCGAGCGGATTTGCATCAGCACCATCAGCATCAGGACAGGCCAGGTCAGGAGCAGCTTCTTCACCGGCCAGGTCGCCATCTGCGGGGACAGCCGCTTGAGCGCGCGGTGCAAGGCCAGGGCAAGCACGGCGGTACCGAAAATCGTTGCGACCAGGGCCAGCCGGTAACCGTGCCATAGCGTCCCAAACACTTCGGCGGGGTAGGCGAGGTATTCGATGAACAGCCGGTTCGGCCGAGAATCGTATTGCAGGATGAACTGAGGCGAAGCCAGTTCCAGGAATCCGATGAACACCAGCGCGCCGGTGGTCCACCACCGCGTCATTGCGCTCCACAGCTGCGCGCTGCGCCTGTGTGCGAGAAATGGCGCAAGGACCAGCGGGATGACGATGAAGTAGCCGAGCAAAATCAGGTCGGCGCGGATGCCCTGCACGAATATGTCGCCCATGATGCCGGCGGCCAGGACCCGGTCATGCTGCCAGACGACAAGAGCAACACGGGAGATGGACAGCATGAGCAGTCCAAAAACCAGCAGCAGAACCAGGTTGAAATACGGGCCTGGCCGAGTCCACCCAACTGCGTGAAGCTGCATCGAGGGCAACTCGCCTCTTGCTGTGCAAGCGTTGCTGTGATTCATGTCGTCGAGGTGCCTTGAGCGGTGACGGCGCCAACTGACGCGTCGAACAGGCGGACATTAACAAAACGCGCATTGCGGCCCTGTTAAGGTGACGTTAAGTTTGCGTTAAATATCCCTCTCCGCACGTCAAGGCATGCCTTGGTGAGCCAGCCGAGCGCTCACCAACCTGACGATCGCTATCCCGGTTTAAGCGAACTTCGAGAAATCCGGCTTGCGCTTTTCCATGAACGCGGTCATCGCTTCCTTGGCCTCAGGCGCCAGCAGCATCGCGGCGAACAGCTTGTTCTCGGCGTCCATCGCGTCGTTGATGGCCGGCGTGCGGGCACGCTTCATCAGCGCCTTGGTAGCGCGCACCGATGCAGCAGGCAGCGCGGCCAGCTTGGCGGCCTGGCCTTCGGCAAAGGCGCGCAGGTCGGCCAGCGGAACAACCTTCGACACCAGTCCCATGTCCAGCGCTTCCTGCGCCAGGAACGCTTCGCCGAGCAGCAGCTTTTCGGCGGCGCGCGGATAGCCGGCCAGCTGCGGCAGCAGCAGGCTCGATGCGAATTCGGGGCACAGGCCAAGCTGCGAGAACGGCATCGAGAACTTGGCGTTGTCGGCCGCGTAGACCAGGTCGCAGTGCATCAGCATCGTGGTGCCGATACCAACCGCCGCGCCGGACACCGCTGCCACCACTGGCTTGGTGCTGCCGGACAGCGCGCGCATGAACTGGAATACCGGACGCGCTTCGGCAGGCACGCCTTCAACCGGCCTGGAATTCTGCAGGAAGTCGGGCAGGTCGTTACCGGCCGTGAAAATTTCCGGCTTGCCGACCAGGAGGATCGCGCGCACGGCGCTGTCGGATTCCGCTTCGTTGATCGCGTCGGCCATGGCCTGGTACATCACCGCGGTAATCGCGTTCTTGCGCTCCGGGCGGTTGAATTCGATGGTCAGGATGCCGTTGGCTTTGCTGGTGAGGATGTCCATGTGTCTCTTGTCCCTTTGTAAGCCCGTCGTTCCCGCGCAGGCGGGAACCTATGCCTAGCGTCTCTATTCGCGGTCTATGGATTCCCGCTTGCGCGGGAACGACGGTGGTGGTGAGAAAAAGGGCGCCGGGTAATCTACCGCAGCGCCCTTCTCGACTTCAATCTTAAACGGCGATTAAACCCGTTCGATGATACCTGCCGCGCCCATGCCGGCGCCGACGCACATCGTCACCATGCCGTACTTCAGGTTGTTGCGGCGCAGTGCGTGTACGACGGTCGCGGCGCGGATCGCACCGGTTGCGCCCAGCGGATGGCCCAGCGCAATCGCGCCGCCCATCGGGTTGACCTTCGACGTATCCAGGCCCAGGTCGCGGATCACCGCCAGCGCCTGCGCTGCGAACGCTTCGTTCAGCTCGATCCAGTCCAGCTGGTCTTGGGTGATGCCGGCGTTGGCCAGCGCCGCGGGAATCGCGAACTTCGGGCCGATGCCCATGATTTCAGGCGGCACGCCGCGCACCGCGAACGACGAGAACTTCGCCAGCGGGGTCAGGTTGTGCTCGCGCAGGATCCTCTCGCTGACGACGATCAGCGCACCGGCGCCGTCCGACATCTGCGACGAGGTCGCGGCGGTCACCGTACCCTTGGCCGCGAACACCGGCTTCAGCTTGCCCATCGATTCCATGCTGGCGTCCGAACGCGGACCTTCGTCCAGGTCGACGGTGCGCTTGCCGATCCTGATCTCGCCGCTGGACAGGTCCGGCGTGCGGGTGATGATCTCCACCGGGGTGATCTCGTCCTTGAAATGGCCAGCCTGCTGCGCGGCGATGGCGCGGCGGTGCGATTCCAGGCCGAATGCGTCCTGGTCTTCGCGCGACACTTTCCACTGCTGCGCCACTTTTTCAGCGGTCAGGCCCATGCCGTACGCGAGGCCGACGTTTTCGTCCTTGAAGGTCTCCATGTTGATCGACGGGTGGTGGCCCATCATCGGCACCATCGACATCGATTCGACGCCGCCGGCGATCATCACCTCGGCTTCGCCAGTACGGATGCTGTTCGCCGCCATCGCCAGCGCGGTGATGCCCGATGCGCAGTAGCGGTTGACGGTGACGCCGCCCACGGTGTTCGGCAGGCCTGCCAGGATGACCGCGTTACGCGCCACGTTGAAGCCCTGCTCCGCTTCCGGGAACGAGCAGCCGATGATCGCGTCGACGATCAAGGCCGGGTCGAGGTTCGGTACGGCCGCCATCGCGCCGCGGATCGCGTGCACCAGCAGGTCGTCCGGGCGGGTCTTGTTGAACATGCCGCGCGGCGCCTTGCCAATCGGGGTACGGGTCGCGGCGACAATGTATGCGTCTTGAAGTTGTTTGCTCATGATTTTCGTCCTTAGTATTCTGCGGCGATCAGTTGCGGACCGGTTTGCCAGTCTGAAGCATGCCCATAATCCGTTCCTGCGATTTCGGGTTGTTCAGCAGTTCAAGGAATGCCTTGCGCTCCATGTCGAGCAGCCACTGCTCGCTGACCATGCTGCCCTGGTCGATGTCGCCGCCGCTGACGATTTCGGCGATCATGTCGGCCAGCTTGAAGTCGTGCGCCGAGATGAAGCCGCCGTCGCGCATGTTCACCAGCTGGCCGCGGATCGTCGCCCAGCCGTAGCGGCCGGTGACCGGCACCATGCGCTGGATCGGCGCGCGGTAGCCTGCCTCGAACATCGAGCGCGCGGTGACCTTCGCCACGTGAAGCAGTTCGTACGGGTTGAAGACGATGATGTCGTCGTCCTTCAGGTAGCCCATCGCTTTGGCTTCCAGCGCCGACTTCGACACATTGGCCATCGCCGCGTTGGTGAAGCTGTTCTTCAGGAATTGCAGGATGTCGTTGCCCTTGGCATCACGCGCTGCGCGCACTGCCGCTTCTTTCAGGCCGCCGCCGGCAGGAATCAGGCCGACGCCCACTTCCACCAGGCCGATGTACGATTCGATCGACGCCACGCGCTTGGACGCATGCAGCATCATTTCGCAGCCGCCGCCCAGCGCCAGGCCAGCTACCGCCGCCACCACAGGGACGTTCGAGTACTTCAGCTTCATGAAGGCGTTCTGCAGTTCGGCCACGATCGGGTCGAGTGCTTTTGCGCCGCCTTGCATGAACAGCGGGAGCGATTCCTGCAGGTCGGCGCCTGCCGAGAATGCGCCGCCGTCGGCTGCATCGGTGTTCCAGATGACCAGGCCCTTGTAGCCTTTTTCAGCTTCTTCCAGGCCGCGCTGCAGGCCCTTGATGACGCCGCCGCCGATGACGTGCATCTTGGTCTTGAGCGACAGGACCAGCACTTCGTCGCCCGAGTGCCACAGGCGCACGGATTCGTCTTCGAACACGGTGGTGCCCGCGGTCTTGGCATCAAGACCGCCGGTGCCGACCACTGGTGCGCGGAATTCCTGGCGCTTGTAGACGTCCAGCGTCGAACGCGGCACGTAACTGTTCGATTTGGCCGAGTACGAGCCTTCAGCGGTGTGTACGCCCTTCTCGGCTACCTGGCCTTCGAACACCCATGCTGGCAGCGGTGCGTTGGTCAGCGCCTTGCCTTCTTCGATGTCCTGCTTGACCCACTCAGCGATCTGGGTCCAGCCTGCGGCCTGCCACGTTTCGAACGGGCCGACGCTCCAGCCGAAGCCCCAGCGCATCGCGAAGTCGATGTCGCGCGCGTTGTCGGCGATGGTGTCGAGGTGGTAAGCAATGTAGTGGAAAGCGTCGCGGAAGATCGCCCACAGGAACTGGCCTTGCGGGTTGGTCGATTCGCGCAGCGCCTTGAACTTCTTGACCGGGTCTTTCTCTTTCAGGATGCGGGCGATGATGTCCGCTGCCTTGCCGCCGCCGGCGACGTATTCGCCGGTAGCGAAGTCGAGGCGCTGGATGTCCTTGCCGACCTTCTTGTAGAACCCTGCTCCGGTCTTCTGGCCCAGCGCGCCCTTTTCGACCAGCTTGGCCAGTACGTCAGGGGTTTTGTACAGCGCGAAGAACGGGTCGTCGGCCAGGTTGTCCTGCATCGTCTTGATCACATGGCCCATCGTGTCCAGGCCGACCACGTCCGCGGTGCGGAAGGTGCCGGACTTGGCGCGGCCAAGCTTGGCGCCGGTCAGGTCGTCGACCACGTCCACCGACAGGCCGAACTTCTCGGCTTCGTGGATGGTGGCCAGCATGCCGAAGATGCCGACACGGTTGGCGATGAAGTTCGGCGTGTCCTTGGCGCGCACGACGCCCTTGCCGAGCACCGACGTCAGGAAGGTCTCGAGCTGGTCGAGGATTTCAGGACGGGTCGCTTCGGTCGGGATCAGTTCAACCAGGTGCATGTAGCGCGGCGGGTTGAAGAAGTGAACGCCGCAGAAGCGTTCCTTCAGGCCGGCGTCGAAGCCTTCGGCCAGCTTGTTGATCGACAGGCCAGAAGTGTTCGACGCGAAGATCGCGTTGGCGCCGATGTGCGGAGCGACCTTCTTGTACAGGTCGTGCTTCCAGTCCATGCGCTCGGCGATCGCTTCGATGATCAGGTCGCAGTCGGCCAGCTGGTCGAGATTGTCTTCGTAGTTGGCGACCTGGATCAGCGCTGCGTCTTCCTTGTCGCCGAACGGCGCCGGCGACAGCTTCTTCAGGTTCTCGATCGCGCGCAGCACGATGCCGTTCTTCGGGGTGCCTTCCTTGCCTGGCAGGTCGAACAGGACGACCGGTACTTTCGCATTCACGCAGTGGGCGGCGATCTGCGCACCCATCACGCCGGCGCCAAGCACGGCTACTTTTTTAACGGTGAAATTAGTCATCATATATTCCTAAGTGGAGCCGTCGTTCCCGCGAAAGCGGGAACCCATGCGTCGCGTGATGATCAGGCTCAGTATAGGTTCCCGCGTGCGCGGGAACGACGGTATCTTCGTTTCGAGCGTGCGGGTGTTAGAACAAGTCTGCGTCGAGAGCCATCAGGTTCGCCGAGCCGGAACGCGCCTGGCGGATCAGCATCGCGGTTTCCGGATACAGGCGCGCGAAGTAGAAGCGCGTGGTCGCCAGCTTGGCTTTGTAGAAGTTATCGCCCGAATCTTCCTTGGCCAGCGCGATCTTCGCCATCTGCGCGAAGAAGTAGCTGTACACCAGGTGGCCGACGACGCGCAGGTAAGGAACCGCTGCCGCGCCGACTTCGTCCGGATTCTGGAACGCCTTCATGCCGATTTCCATGGTCAGCTTGGTGACCTTGTCGCCCAGGTCGCCCAGCGGGGTGATGAACTCGGACAGTGCTTCGTCGGTGCCGTTCTCTTCGACGAAAGCCTTGATCTTCTCGCCGAACTTGCGCAGCTTGGCGCCGTTGTCCATCAGGATCTTGCGGCCCAGCAGGTCGAGCGACTGGATCGTGTTGGTGCCTTCGTAGATCATGTTGATGCGCGCGTCGCGCACGTACTGCTCCATGCCCCACTCGGCGATGTAGCCGTGGCCGCCGTACACCTGCATCGCTTCCGAGGTAGCGATCCATGCGTTGTCGGTGATGAAGGCCTTGATCACAGGGGTCAGCAGCGCGACTTCGTCGGCGGCTTCCTTGCGTACTTCTTCGTCGGGGTGGTTCAGTTCGCGGTCGATCTGCAGCGCCACGTACGACGAGAATGCGCGCGCGCCTTCCGCGTAGGCCTTCGCGGTCAGCAGCATGCGGCGTACGTCCGGGTGAACGATGATCGGGTCGGCTGCCTTCTCTGGCGCTTTCGGGCCCGACAGGCTGCGCATCTGCAGGCGGTCCTTGGCGTACACCAGCGCGTTCTGGTACGCGACTTCGGTCAGGCCCAGCGACTGCATGCCGACGCCCAGGCGCGCTGCGTTCATGAAGACGAACATCGCGTTCAGGCCCTTGTTCGGCTGGCCGATGATCCAGCCCTTGGCGCCGTCCAGGTTCATCTGGCAGGTCGAGTTACCATGGATGCCCATCTTCTCTTCGATCGCGCCGCAGGCGATCGGGTTGCGCTCGCCGACGCTGCCGTCCGCGTTCGGCAGGAACTTCGGTACCAGGAACAGCGAAATGCCTTTCGATCCTTCCGGCGCGTCCGGCACGCGTGCCAGCACCAGGTGAATGATGTTTTCGGCCATATCGTGTTCGCCGGCCGAGATGAAGATCTTCGAGCCGGTGATGTCCCACGAGCCGTCATCGTTCGGGATCGCCTTGGTGCGCAGCATGCCGAGGTCGGTGCCGCAGTGCGCTTCGGTCAGGCACATGGTGCCGGTCCACTCGCCCGAAACCAGCTTTGGCAGATAGTTCTTCTTCTGTTCGTCGGTGCCGTGCTCCAGCAGGCACTCGTAGGCGCCGTGCGACAGGCCCGGGTACATCGACCATGCCTGGTTGGACGAGTTGAGCATCTCGTAGAACGAGTTGTTCAACACGATAGGCAGGCCCTGGCCGCCGTATTCAGGGTCGCACGCCAGCGCGGCCCAGCCGCCTTCGACGTACTGCTTGTACGCTTCCTTGAAGCCCTTTGGCGTGGTGACGCTCTTGGTGGCGTTATCGAAGTGGCAGCCTTCGCGGTCGCCCGAATGGTTCAGCGGGAACAGCACGTCCTGCGTGAACTTGGCGCCTTCTTCCAGCACCTGGTTGATGATGTCGGCGTCGACATCTTCGAACTTCGGCATTTGCTTCAACTCGTCGGAGACGTTGAGGAACTCGTGCAGCAAGAACTGCATATCCCGAATTGGCGCGACGTACTGACCCATGGTTTTCTCCTGACGAACAATGATTGAATGACTGAGCGAGCGAACTGCTGCGCTTAAGGTTTTTGCGGATTCTGGTAATTCTGGATCAGGCGCTCGAAGCCCGCGCGAGCGCGGTCGACGCTGCCCGGCATGCGCAAGAAGCGCGCATCGTGATGCAGGGCCAGGATCAGGCCGTACATCTCGTAGACCAGCTGCTGCGCGTCGGTGCCGGCTTTCAGGTCGCCCACTTCGATGCACTGCTCGACGCAGCGCAGCAGCGCTCCCTGCCAGGCACGCACCATCGCAACGAGTTCCTCGCGGATCGGGCCCGGACGGTCGTCATACTCGACGGCGCCGCTGATGTAGATGCAGCCGGAGGCGATTTCAACACTGACGCGCTTGATCCAGCGCGTGTACATCGCCTTCAGGCGGGTAATGCCACGCGCTTCCTGCAGCGCAGGGTAGAAGACCTCCTGCTCGAAGCGGTGGTGGTACAGCTTTAATACTTCAAGCTGCAAGTCCTCGCGCGAACCGAAGTGCGCGAACACGCCGGACTTGCTCATGTTCATCTTGTCGGCGAGCAAGCCAATGGTCATGCCCTCGAGGCCATCGCGGCTGGCGAGGTCGAGCGCGACGTCAAGGATGGCGGCCCTGGTAAGTTCGCCCTTGCGCATGAATTTGACTGAAGTATTAATAGCTTGACCTATCAGAGGATTAAAAAATCCGAACGCTCGTACTATTATCCACTAGAAGTGAAATGTCAAACACGAACTTTAGAGTGCAGGTTCTATTGGCGCCGTGCACGGAGACGGGCAACGCCCGCATCTGCGTGGTCGGCCACGAACGTTTTACTCTCCCGCCCTCCCCAACTGCCTGCGGTCCCGCTTGGTCGGCCGCCCCTTGATGGTACTTGCCGGCTCAGGGAACAAGCGGCGCGCCTGCGAATCGTTCTCGCGCTTGACGATGCTTGCCTCGGTCTCCTCGTACAAGGCGCGCGCCACCGGCGCGGCGCCGCGTTTGTCCGAAATCCCCAGCACCACCACTTCCCAGGCATCCGAGCCATTGTCGATGGCAAGCAAGTCGCCCAGCTTGACCGCGCGCGCCGGCTTGATGCGGTCGCCGTCGAGCTTCACCCGGCCGGTGTCCACCGCGTCCGTCGCCAGCGAGCGCGTTTTGAAGAAGCGCGCCGCCCACAGCCATTTGTCGATTCGTACGTTATCCATGTGTCGTCAAGCGTAACCGATTGCGAAGATCCGCATCGTCAATTTATAGAAAAGATAGGCCACGCCGTATCCGGTCCGCTTGACCCAGCTTTCGTTGGCGAAGGCTTCGCGGCAGACCGGCACGCCGTCCTTCATGCCGCGCTCGATATGGGCGCGCATGCTGGTGGCAAAGTCCACGTCGCGCACCACGATGTTCGCTTCCTGGTTCAGGAACAGCGACAGGCCATCGCAGTTGCTCGATCCGACCGTCGACCAGTCGTCATCGATCACTGCGACCTTGGCGTGCAGCTGCGTCTTGCGGTACTCGATCACCTGGACGCCGCTGGCCAGCAGCTTCGGGTAAAACGAGCGCGCCACCATGTCCTGCAGCCAGATCTCGCCCACGCCGATCAACAGCTTGACCTCGACCCCGCGCTGGGCCGCCACCGCGAGCGCCTTGCGGAACTTGTGGCCCGGCGCAAAGTAGGGATTGGCGAGCAGGATGCTGGTCTTGGCACGGCCAATTGCCTGCAGGTAGGAACGCTGGATCGTGTGGCGGTTTCGCAGGTTGTCGCGCACCACAAAAGCTGCCTGCATCGGCTTGCCGTCATCCTGCGGCAACGCCCTGCGCATCTCGCGAAACAGGCCGATGCGCCGGATCAGGCCGAGGTGCCCCACCCTCGCCCACTGCACCTGCATCTCGAAATGAATCGCCTCGACCAGCGGGCCGCGCACCGCCGCCGCAAAGTCCCAGCGCGGCGCGGGCAGGCGGGTGTCGGGGTCGTAGTCGCAGTACCAGTCGTCGTTGACGTTGATGCCGCCCACAAAGGCGACGGCGCGGTCGATCACGGCGATCTTGCGGTGGGTACGGGTAACGCCGCGCTTGAACCACGGATTGAACACGCGGTAGCGCACGCCCGCTTCGGCGAACGCCAGCCCAAGGCGGCTGCAGCCGCGGTGTCCGGTGCCCCACCAGTCGGCCACCACGCGCACCTTGACGCCGCGCTGCGCGGCCCGGATCAGGGCGTCGCGCACGGCGTTGCCGGAGTCGTCGCAGGCCCAGATGTAGGTCTCGAAATAGATGTCCTGCTCGGCTGAATCGATTGCCGACAGCAAGGCGGGGAACAGCGCTTGTCCGCTTTCCAGCAGTTCAATATTGTTATGGGAGACGAATTGTATCTGGCGCATGTTCAGTCGTAGTGCAGGATCAGGACAGCTTCAGTTCCGCCACGATGGGTGCGTGGTCCGACAGCTTTGCCCATAAGGGACCATGCAGCACCAGCGCCGAGTCCACCTTGAAGCCGCGCACATAAATGCGATCCAGCCGGAACCAGGGCAATGCGGCAGGGAAAGTGCGCGCCGGCGTGATGGCAGGCACGCTGCGCGAGAAGCTGTTGACCAGCGCACGGATCTTGGAATGCGACTTGGTGCCGGCCAGCTCGTCGAACACTTCGGCCACGCCCAGTTCCTTGCGCAGGCGGTCGCTGAGGGTATTGCGCCAGTCGTTGAAGTCGCCGGCGATGATGACCGGCTCGCCGTTCGGCGCCGAGTCGTTCACCGCGTCGATCAGTGCCTGGGTCTGGCGCCCGCGTCCCGACTCGAACAGGCCGAGGTGGACCACATAGCAGTGCACCGGGCCCTTGTCGGTCTTGAGCACGCAGTGAAGGATGCCGCGCTGCTCGTAAGAATGGTCGGAAACATCGTGGTTGCGCGAATTTTCGATTTCAAACGCACTGAGCAGTGCGTTGCCGTGGTGGCCGTGGTCGTAGACCGCGTTCATCCCGTAGGCGCAATGATGAGAATCCCCCGCAAAGAATTCATGCTGGGCGCGTGCAGGCCAGTTCCGGTGGCCGCGGCTTTCCTCGCCGTAGCGCGCGGTCAGGCGGTCATGCCGCCCTTGCACCTCTTGCAGGAAGACGACATCCGCGTCGAACTGGGAAATGGCTTTCTTCAGCGCGTGAACGCGGGGCTGGGTCCGGATGGAGGACACGCCTTTGTGGATGTTGTAAGTTGCTACACGGATTTTCATGGGAACATTCTAACCCCATCAGTCCGTGTTTTTCAGAAGTAACTCTATCGTGCGCAGGATGAATGTTTGGCTTGCGTCCAAGTGCGTGATCGCCGCGCTGATCCGCCCGAAGCTCGACCCCAACCGGGCACCGAATGACGCCGCGACGATCAGCTAGTCCTGAAACGCGAACCGGAACTCCCCCTTAGGCAACATCAACTTGGGCACCGGTTTGCCGGCCTCGACCAGTACGTTGTCCGTAGGTATCGCGTCCGCCCCGTCCGAGATACGGTAAGCCTGTATTAGTCGGCGGCCGGATACTGGCAGCATGGCCGGTGGAATCTCATGCGGCCTGCGTTCGGCGAGCGTCTCGAGCCACTCGGGACGGCCATGGCGCAGCGCATAGCGCGGAAACACCACATGCATGTCGACGTAGTTCCTCGCGCCGCCCAGGATCACATGGCCACGGTCCCCGGTACGCAACACGAACGGTGCTTGCGCGTGCGGCTTCGACAGCAAAGCCTCATACAGCGGATGCTCGGCCGAGCGGTCCGGGTGCGCGTAGAAGGCGGTCTGGTCGACGTGCAGCATGTCGAGATCGGTCATCTGGCGCAGGTATGTTCCCATCATCACCATACCGTTCGGCAGGGTCGACTTGTACAAATGGCCGTAGCCGACGAAGATCAGCACTTTCGCTTTTTTATCCTTCGCAAAAATGCGCTCGACCAGATTCCTCGCCTGTCCACGCTCACGCGCGTCGATCTGCTCCGCTGGCGTTCCGGTCATACTTTCGGGCGACGCTTCATACGACACGATGTTCCAACCATCGGCCATGGCTTGATTGACGAAATCGGCGTACACCGGATCCTGGGTATAGAACCCGAAACCGGCGTTGACATAACCCTTCATCGTCCGGCCTTCGTCGCGCTCCTGGAAGGTCTCCGCTGCGAGGTAGGTGTAGCCGATCTTGCGCAGCTCAATCGCCAGCTTTTGCGCGAACGCCCGGTGCATTGGCACGTGATGCGCCTCGTTGATCAGGACCACCCGTTTGGTGCGCGCCGCCGCCACGATGGCCTCGATCGCGTCCTCAACCGGTGCGTCTTCGATGGCCTTGAGATCATCGGCTTTGCCTTGAGCACGAACGCCTGCCTGCAGGTCCGGCAGGTCGAATGCGGCTTGCGCGCCCTCGGTATCGCCGACAAAGGCCCGGGCCACGGCCACTGCCTGCAACGGGCTTGATATGCGCTGCAGCATTGCGCGGCGTTGCTCTGTTGGTTTGTCGCTGGTCGCACCGAAAGCGTAGGCAGGAACGTCAGCCTCGGCCTTGCGCAGCGACTCCATGTACGGATAGGGGCCGGGGCCCTGCGCATAGCCTGGCGCATGAAGCGCGATCAGTATTCCTGTAACGGCGAGAACGACTTTCGCGGCTGGCTTCATGCGTTTCCTTTAGCTGGTTGTGAGGTGCCTCGGTAGCTGCAGCACTGCTTCGGCGTTCGACGCCGAGAAGCAGCGGTCGGCCGCCTCGAGAAAAGGCAGCCAGGCGTATTGTAGGTGTTCGCGCTCGCTCAAAAGTATCGGAATGTCACGCGGCACGCACACGCTGAACACGTGCTCGGTGTTGTGCGTGATGCCCGGCGCATAGCGGTGCCGCCAGGTCGGATAGATTTCGTAGATGTTGGAGAGGTGCCAGTCGCGCAGCACGATGCTGCTGCCGTCGGCGACGATGCCGGTTTCTTCGAACAGCTCGCGCGCGGCGGTGTCGGTCAACGCTTCGCCGGGAAAATCGATCGAGCCGGTCACCGATTGCCAGAAGCCTGGCCGGTCGGCGCGCTCGATGAGAAGTACTTCCAGGTCGGACGTGTGGATCACGACCAGGACTGATTCGGGGATTTTGTGGGGCTTGTCCACGCGTCGTCAGCATGGGTTCCCGTTGTCACGGGAACGACGCGCTAACGTCGTTCCCGCGCAGGCGGGAACCCGATCTGGGTTTGAGCTTACGCTACCTTCGGCTCTGTGTTACGCAGGCGGATGTGCAGTTCGCGCAGTTGCTTCTCATCGACCTCGGAAGGCGCGTTGGTCAGCAGGCACTGTGCGCGCTGGGTTTTCGGGAAGGCGATCACGTCGCGGATCGAGTCCGAACCGGTCATCATCGTCACGATACGATCCAGGCCGAATGCCAGGCCGCCGTGCGGTGGCGCGCCGTACTGCAGCGCGTCGAGCAGGAAGCCGAACTTCAGCTGCGCTTCTTCCGCGTCGATCTTCAGCGCGCGGAACACCTTGCTCTGGACTTCTTCGCGGTGGATACGGATCGAACCGCCGCCCAGCTCCCAGCCGTTCAGGACCATGTCGTAGGCCTTGGCGATACACGCGCCAGGGTTCGTCTCGAGCATGTCTTCGTGGCCGTCTTTCGGCGCGGTGAACGGGTGGTGGGTCGCGGTCCAGCGGCCCGACTCTTCGTCGTAGTCGAACATCGGGAAGTCGACAACCCACAGCGGCTTCCAGACGTCGTCGAACAGGCCGGCCTTCTTGCCGAAGTCCGAGTGGCCGATCTTCACGCGCAGCGCGCCGATGGCGTCGTTGACGACCTTCGCCTTGTCGGCGCCGAAGAACACCAGGTCGCCGTCTTCCGCGCCGGTCAGCTCCAGTACCTTGGCCAGCGCTTCGTCCGACAGGTTCTTGACGATCGGCGACTGCAGGCCGTCACGGCCCTTAGCTTTTTCGTTGACCTTGATGTAGGCCAGGCCCTTGGCGCCGTAGATCGCCACGAACTGGGTGTACGCGTCGATTTCCGAACGTGGCATCGAGCCGCCCTGCGGTACGCGCAGGCCGACCACGCGGCCGCCTTCCATGTTCGCAGCGCCTGCGAACACCTTGAACTCGACGTCCTTCATGATCTCGGTCAGGTCGGTGAACGCCAGCTTGACGCGCATGTCCGGCTTGTCCGAACCATACAGGCCCATCGCGGTGGCGAAGTCCATGACCGGGAACGGGTTAGGCAGTTCGATGCCCAGGGTGTTCTTGAAGACGATACGGATCATGTCCTCGAACAGGTCGCGGATTTCCTGCTCGGTCAGGAACGAGGTCTCGCAGTCGATCTGGGTGAATTCCGGCTGGCGGTCGGCGCGCAGGTCTTCATCGCGGAAGCACTTGGTGATCTGGTAGTAGCGGTCGAAGTTCGACACCATCAACAGCTGCTTGAACAGCTGCGGCGACTGCGGCAGCGCGAAGAAGTTACCGGCGTTGACGCGCGACGGCACCAGGTAGTCGCGCGCGCCTTCCGGCGTCGACTTGGTCAGCATCGGGGTTTCAATGTCGATGAAGCCCAGGTTGTCGAGGTACTTGCGCACTTCCATCGTGACCTTGTAGCGCAGGCGCAGGTTGTTCTGCATCTGCGGACGGCGCAGGTCGAGCACGCGGTGGGTCAGGCGGGTGGTTTCCGACAGGTTGTCGTCGTCCAGCTGGAACGGTACCGGTACCGACGCGTTCAGCACTTCGACCTGCGATGCGACCACCTCGATGGTGCCCGACGCCAGGTTGGCGTTGGCGGTGCCCTCAAGGCGCTTGTTGACCACGCCGGTGATGCGCAGGCAGTACTCGTTGCGCACGTGTTCGGCCGCCTTGAAGACCTCGGCGTTGTCGGGATGGCAGACAACCTGCACCAGGCCTTCACGGTCGCGCAGGTCGATGAAGATCACGCCGCCGTGATCGCGGCGACGATGCACCCAGCCGCACAGGTTGACGGTTTGGCCGAGCAGCGCTTCAGTGGTGAGGCCGCAGTAGTGTGAACGCATGGTGGACATAGGATTTTCAGTCTAGGTTGGTTATTCGGTGGAGGCGGAGCAAGCGCGCCTCAGATCTTGGTTGGCGAATGCTCGGGGGCGACAACGCCCATCGAGACGATGTATTTCAGGGCCGCGTCGACACTCATGTCGAGCTCGACGACCTTGGAGCGCTCCATCATCAGGAAGAAGCCCGAGGTCGGATTCGGCGTGGTCGGTACATAGACACTGACAAAGTCGCCCAGCAAATGGTTCTTGACGTCGCCGCCAGGCGTGCCGGTCAAAAAGGCGATCGTATAGCTGTCGGCATGCGGGTAAGGAACCAGCACCGCCTTGCGGAACGCGTTGCCCGACGACGAAAACAGCGTGTCCGACACCTGCTTGACGCTGCCGTACAGCGAGCTGACCACCGGAATGCGGTGCAGCAGGCGTTCCCACAGGCGCACGAAATAATTGCCGATCAGGTTATTGGCCAGCAAGCCGGTCACGAACACGATCGCGATCGTCAGGATCGTGCCCAGGCCCGGAATGTCGAAACCGACCAGGGCGCGTGGCTGCCACTGCGCCGGCAGGATCAGCAGCGACTGGTCCATGGTACTGATGACCGCGTTCAGGACCCACGCCGTGATGGCGATCGGGACCAGGATCAGCAAGCCGGTAATAAAATATTTACGCATCAGTCGCTACTGGTCTTGGCAGCCGGCGCCGCCGGTGCTGGCGCGGCGGCGGCAGGCGCAGCCGGTTCCGCAGGCCCGCTCGCGGTGCCCGTCGATGGCGCGGCGCCGCCCCGGAAGTCGGTCGCATACCAGCCGGTGCCCTTGAGCTGGAAGCCGGCGGCAGTTAATTGCTTCTTGAAAGCGGACTTGCTGCAGGATGGGCAGACGGTCAGGACCGGGTCAGAGATCTTTTGCAAGACATCCTTGGCAAAACCGCATTCATCGCAGCGGTAGGCGTAAATCGGCATCTATTACTCCGCAAAAATCGTCAAAACCCTGAATTATATGCCTTTTTGCCCTCTCCCAGCAGAAAGTCAACTGATCGGCTCCCTGCACGCAACGCGCAGTGCCGCGTGGCGGAATGGTAATATGCGCGCTCCCCTGCATCCGCCGGGCCAGAACTGAAAAAGGAAATGCAATGATGTTGAAGAAGTCCCGTATTTTGCTCATTGGCGCGGCATCCGTGCTGGCCCTGGGTGCGTGTGATTCGAAGGACGCGATCAAGACTGCCCCGAGCAAAGAGCCGGTGGCGGCGACGGTCAACGGCGTGGGTATCCCTGCCAGCACGGTGGACATGATGGTCAAGGAGCGTGCAGCCCAGGGCCAGCCGGACACGCCAGAACTGCGCAAGGCGATCATCGACAACCTGGCGATGCAGCAGCTGGTTGCCGCTGAAGCGGTCAAGAAAGGCGTCGACAAGCAGCCTGAGACCAAGCGCCAGCTGGAACTGGTACGCCAGTCGATTCTGGCCAACGCCTTCGTCGCCGACTACATCAAGAACACGCCGGTGACCGACGAGATGCTCAAGGCCGAGTACGACAAGGTCGCGGCACTGGCCGGCGAGTACAAGGCGCGCCACATCCTGGTCAAGGAAGAAGCCGAAGCGAAGGCGATCATCGCCGAGCTGCAGAAGGACGCCACCAAGTTCGCCGCGATCGCCCAGGAAAAGTCGATGGACCCGGGCTCGAAGGTCAACGGCGGCGATCTGGGCTGGTTCGACCCGCGCAGCATGGTGCCGGAATTCGGCGCGGCCGTGTCGAAGCTGGAGAAAGGCAAGTTCACCGTTGAACCGGTCAAGACCCAGTTCGGCTACCACGTGATTTTGCTGGAAGACTCGAAGAAAGCCGAAGCGCCGCCGTTTGAAACGGTCAAGGAGCAGCTCAAGCAGCAAGTGCAGCGCACCAACCTGACCAAGATGTTCGACGACATGAAGGCAAAAGCGAAGATTGAAATCGCCGGCGCACCTGCGGCACCTGCGGCACCTGCAGTAGCCAAATAAGCAGCACGTCGTTCCCGCGCAAGCGGGAGCCCATGGGACGCGTCAGAATTCGCTGCGCATGGGTTCCCGTCTGCACGGGAACGACGACTTATTTACGCCGCCACACCATCCATCGCTCCTTCCCCGCGAACACGGGAATGGAATCGGCGACCTCGGCGTCCTCGACGCACTCAAAATCCCCACGCAACAACCCATCGAGATCGTCGCGGCTGATGCCGAACGGCGGCCCCTTCGGCGCGTCATCAAAAAAGAAGAACCCAGCCAGCACAGCGCCCGGCGGCAGCAGTTGCGCCCAGCGCCTCGCCACATCCGGCCACATCGCCCGCGGCAGCGCGCACAGGAACGCCCGCTCGTAAATCATGTCGAGCCTGGCGGCCGGCTGGTAAGCGAAGAAATCCGCCTCCACCACCCGGGCGCTCCACTGCCCGGTAATCGCGCGCGCCCGTTCCACGGCGGCCGGCGAAAAATCGATCGCCGTCGCATCCCAACCGGCGCCGGAAAAATACACCAGCTCGTACGCCGCGCCGCAGCCGGGAATCAGCACCGCCCCGGGCTGCGCGCGCTCGACAAAGGCACCAAGCTGCTCCGGCACCCCGCCCCGGTCCCATGGCGTGAATGCACGTTCAAAGCGCTCGTCCCAGAAGGCCGGCGTGCGCGGGTCGCGGCTTTCGAAGTCCGGCATTTACTGCCCCGCGTACAGCCGCAGGTATAACTGGATGCCCGCCAGTCCCAGCCCCAGCGTGCCGGCAAAGACGACGATGAAAGCCAGCATGCGATTGGTGCGGCGCTGCTCCATCACCAGCGCCAGCAGCAGTTCGTTATCCGGCCCGCGCGGCTCGGCCTGGCGTACCAGCGCCTTCTGCAGCAGCCGTGGCAGCTGCGGCAGGATATGCGTGTAGCCGGGCGCTTCGGCCTTCAGGCGCTCCCACATGCCCTGCACGCCTACCTGCTCGGCCATCCAGCGCTCGAGATAAGGCTTGGCGGTCTTCCACAGGTCCAGGTCCGGGTCGAGCTGGCGCCCGAGGCCTTCGATGTTCAGCAGGGTCTTTTGCAGCAGCACCAGCTGCGGCTGCACCTCGACATTGAAGCGGCGCGAGGTCTGGAACAGGCGCAGCAAAATCTGGCCGAACGAGATGTCCTTCAGCGGCCGGTCGAAGATCGGCTCGCAGCACGCGCGCACGGCCGACTCCAGCTCGTCCACGCGGGTTTCGCGCGGCGCCCAGCCCGACTCGATGTGCGCCTCGGCCACGCGCTTGTAATCGCGGCGGAAGAACGCCAGGAAGTTTTGCGACAGGTAATCCTTGTCGAAGTCGTTGAGCGTGCCGACGATGCCGAAATCGAGCGCGATGTAGCGGCCAAAGGTCCGCGGATCGATCGACACCATGATGTTGCCAGGGTGCATATCGGCGTGGAAGAAGCCGTCGCGGAATACCTGGGTGAAGAAAATCTCCACGCCGTCGCTCGACAGTTTTTTCAGGTCGACGCCTTCCGCGGCCAGCCGGTCGATCTGCGAAATCGGAATGCCGTGCATGCGCTCCATGACGATCACTTCGGTCGAGCAATAGTCCCAGTACATTTCCGGCACCATCAGCAAGGTCGAGTCGGCGAAGTTGCGGCGCAGCTGGCTGGCGTTGGCCGCCTCGCGCATCAGGTCGAGCTCGTCGTGCAGGTATTTGTCGAACTCGGCGACAACCTCTTTCGGCTTCAGGCGCTTGCTTTCGGACCACACGCGCGACATCAGGTCGACCGCCACGTGCATCAGCGCGACGTCTTCGTCGATCAAGCGTTTCATGCCGGGACGCAGCACCTTGACGGCGACTTCCTTGCCGTTCTTCAAGGTCGCGAAGTGCACCTGCGCAATCGACGCCGACGCCACCGGCGTGCGCTCGAAGCTGGCAAACAATTGATCGGGGTGGGCGCGCAGCGAGCGGGTGATCTGGGCGATGGCCAGGTCCGACGGGAACGGCGGTACCCGGTCTTGCAGCAGCGCCAGCTCGTCGGCAATGTCGAACGGCATCAGGTCGCGGCGGGTCGATAGCACCTGGCCGAACTTGACGAAAATCGGGCCCAGCTCTTCGAGCGCCATGCGCAGGCGCACGCCGCGCGGCAAGTCGATGGTACGCCAGAAGAACATTGCATTGATCAACCTTGCCGTGCGCGGCACCTTAAATCCGGAGAATGCAATTTCGTCGAGACCGTATTTGATCGCGACGCGAATGATTTTAAGAAGGCGCAAAAATTTCAAGATAATCAATCATCCAGGTTATTGTTCGTAAGCTACGTGCGTCGCTCCCGCGAACGCGGGAACCGATGCTGCAGGCGAAATGTGGCAAAGCAATTTCACCGCACCGCATGCTCAGTATAGATTCCCGCTTGCGCGGGAATGACGTGCCGCAAGGCTTTATTTCTGTCCGGTGTTTAACGCCGGGGTGTCGTTCTTGGCTTTGGCTTGCGCCAGCTTCTGTTCCAGGCGCGCCATGCGCTTGGCGGCGCGCTCGACATCGTCGCGCAGGCGCGTCACGTCGTCGCCGAATTCCTGCGCCGCCACCGTCGGCACCAGCAGCGGATTTTCTTCGACAAAATATTCGGCGAGGTTTTCGCTGACCTTGGCGTGGGTGCTGCGCACGTGCGCGAAGGCCGCGCGGGCGCCATCGGCGATGCGGGTCGCCGCAATCGGGCCCATCAGGCGTTCGATGTCATGCTCGGCTTCCCAGCGCAAGCCTTTCGACAGCTGCGAGATGGTGTTGGCAAACTCGGCGTCGCCCTCGATCTTCACATACGAAAATGCGCGCTCGCGGTTCTGCGCGATCAGCGGCAGGTCGGCCAGCTTGACGCGGATGGTGACATTGGCCGGCTCGTCGGAGCCGCTGGCCTCGACCATGCCGTCGCGCGTGACGCGCAGGTGCAACGCAACGGAGGAGGCGTCGATCAACGCTTCCTTGCCGGCGTGCAGGGCCAGCGCATCGCGCGCCCAGGCTTCCTGCGCCAGCAAGTGGTTGATGGCCTTGACGACCGGAGCCATCAGAACAGCTTGAGAGGAGTGTGACATTGCCATGTTTTCATAGGGCTGAAAAACAAAAACCGCCCGGTGTTAGCGGGCGGCCTTGATCTTACCATTTGCCGGGCACAATTCCGCCCGCACAATTAATTTCCTAAATAATAATTAGGAAAGTTGCTGGATACCTGCGAGAACCCAGCCGGTGCTGCCGTCGACCGGCTTGCTCATGTTCCATACCTCGGTGAACGGCTCGGCCAGCGCGGTCGGGTCGGTCTTGATCTTGCCAACGAACTTGACGCTCGCCAGGTAATCGGCCGCGGTGGTTTCGATGCCCAGCAGTTCAGCGTCGATCGACACCACATCGGTGAAGTCGGCCACGTCGCCGCGTTCCTGGATCTGCATCTTCAGTTCTGCATACACTTCCGGCGTGGTGAATTCGCGCAGGTCGTTGAAGTCGGCCTTGTCCCATGCGGCTTGCATGCGGATGAAGCTCGATTTCGCATGACGCAGGAAGGTTGCGCTGTCGAAGTCCGACGGCACGCCATACGGCGTGGTCACGTGCGGCTGGCTGTCGCCTGCGCTGCCTGGCATCTGCTGGGCTGGCTGGAAAGCGGTCGGCTGCGCCGCAGGCTGGTAAGCAGCGCGTGGCAGGGCCGAACCGATTTCAGGCGTCGCGCCGCCACTACCCGCACCTGCTGCGACCGGCTTGTTGAAGCCTTCGAAACGCGAGTTGGCAGGGGTATCTTTACGCTTGAACATGCGATAGATGAAGAGGCCAGCCATTGCCAGCAGCGCAACCATCAGGATGCTCGAAATCATGCTGGCCATGGCGCCGCCCAGGCCCATCGACGACAGCAGCGCGCCCAGGCCGAGGCCCAGCAGTGCGCCGCCCAGCATGCCCTTCCACATGCCGCCCTTGGCCGCGGCTGCGGCAGGTGCGGCGGCGGCTGCGCCGGCAGCTGCCGGACGCTGCGCCGCCGTTGGTGCCTGCGCTGGCGTCGGGGTATTAGCCTTCTGCATCGCGGCAGGCGACTGGCGGCCAAACGATCTCTTGCCGCCCATCGGACGCGCGGTCGCTTCGACAACCATCGACATCGTCGTGATCGCAAGCATCATGGTCACAAGTAGTTTTTTCATTTGCTTTGTCATCCTAAAGTTTAATTCCAGTGTGAAGAGCGGCCACACCTGCCGTGAGATTGAAGTATTCCACCCGTTCCAGCCCGGCTTCCTGCATCATCGACTTGAGAGTTTCCTGGTCGGGATGCATGCGGATTGACTCAGCAAGGTAACGGTAGCTGTCTGAATCGCCGGCGATCTTCTGGCCCAGCCAGGGCAGGACCGAGAAGGAATACACGTCATACGGTTTCTGCAGTGGCGCCGCCACCTTCGAAAATTCCAGCACCAGCAACTTGCCGCCTGGTTTGAGGACGCGCTGCATTTCCTTGAGCGCCTGGTCCTTGTGCGTCATGTTGCGCAGGCCGAAGGCCACGCTGACCCGGTCAAAGTAGTTATCCGGGAACGGCAATTTTTCGGCGTCACACAGCATTGTGGGGGTGACGACCCCATTATTCAATAGCCTGTCGCGGCCAACGCGCAGCATCGACTCGTTGATATCGGTGTGCCACACCTCGCCCGTCGGGCCCGCTTTTTTGGCGAACGCCATCGACAAGTCGCCGGTGCCGCCTGCCAGGTCGAGCACCTTGAAACCTGGGCGGATCGCCGCGTTGGCGATCGTAAACGCCTTCCAGATGCGGTGCAGACCGCCTGACATCAGGTCATTCATCACGTCGTATTTCGACGCAACCGAATGGAAAACCTTGGCGACTTCGCGGACCTTGTCGTCCTCCGACACGGTCTTGTAGCCGAAGTGGGTTGTGTTGGTCATATTTACAGGCAAGATTAATCTTCCCTCATTATACAAGCGCGTACCCATCAAAGGCGCATCCCTAAGTTCCGCTTAAGTTTCAAACGAACCGCGGCCCGATGCGTGGCAGAATATTCCGCTTGGAAGCGAGGGACTTGCTATGAATAACGCTACTTTCCCAGTGGACAGTAAATACGACGTCGCGAGCATCATGGGCGGACTATACGGAGACGGATTCATTGCCTGCAAGGGGGCGTTTCCGCGCGCGTGGGTCTATGAACTGGGCGCCGACATCGCGATGCTGTTCGAAGAAGCGCTCAGCAGGCCGGGCGGCGCGCTCGAGCGCGGGCCAAATCGCCACTACGTCGAAATACATCCGGAAACGCTGAGCGGATTTGCCGACATCATCAGTCATCCGTGGGTGGTGGCCGTATGTACAGCGGTGCTGGGCCCGGATTACAGGATCGTCGAGGCCGGATTCGACATACCGGGGCCCGGGGCGATGAAGCAGCCGTGGCACCGGGACTTCCCGTCGCCCGAAGCCACATTGCTCGGGCGGCGCTTGAATTCGCTGGCATTCAACATCACCACCGTCGATGTCACCGAGGAGATGGGGCCATTCGAAATCGCCCCGGGAACGCAGTGGGACGACCTGACTGGCGGCGACCTGATGTTCCCGGGACCGGAGTGGAGTGACAGGTATGAAGCGCGGGCCCAGAAGAAGCTGGCGCAGATGGGCGACATCTCGGCCCGGTCGGCGCTGACGATCCACCGCGGGACGGCCAACCTGTCGCAGAGAGCGCGGCCGGTATTCGTGCTGGGCGTCGACGCGCCGGATGGAACCAACGCCGACAAGCATGATTTACAGGTAACGCGGGGGTATTACGAGAGTTTGCCGGCCGAAGTGCGGCGGCATTTGGCGGGGCGGGTGGTCGATCGGCTCGAACCGATTGTGCAAGGCCACGCCATCGAAGGGCTCAAGATGGGCCAGATGGGTTAGCAGGCCCCGTCGTTCCCGCGAACGCGGGAACCCATGCACGGTTGACATCAATGGTTGTGGCTGGCGCACCCTTTTGCTGCGGTCGGCGCGCCGGCGATCACGGCGCCCGGCTCACGCCCGCTGTCGCCCTCGAACCCCGCCGCATGCAAGCGCTGCATATAATCCGCCCACAACGCCTGCTGCTCGCTGCCCAGCTTGTACAAATACTCCCACGTGAACAAGCCGGTATTGTGCCCGTCCGAAAACGTCGGCTGCACCGCATAATTGCCTACCGGCTCCAGCGCGCTCACACCCACGTCACGCTTGCCAACCTGCAGCACCTCCTGCCCGGTCCCATGGCCGCGCACCTCGGCCGACGGCGAATACACCCGCAGCAGTTCGAACGGCAGGGAAAACGCGCTGCCGTCATCAAACGCGATATCCAGTACTTTCGATTTCTGTCGTACAGTCAGTTCGGTCGGTGTCATGCTTTTTTCTCCATGCGGCGCGCGATCTCCGCTGCCAGTTGCGGCAACAGCGCGCGGCGCGCTTCCAATACAGGTTCAGCGGTGGTGCGCACGGCAGGCGCCCACACCGGGCTCGGGAACTGCGCGTCGTCCTGATAGCGCGGAATCAGGTGCCAGTGCAGGTGCGGCACCATGTTGCCGAGGCTGGCCAGGTTCACCTTGACCGGCTCCATGATGCTTACCAGCGCCAGCTCGACCTGGTACACCGCCTCGTTGATCAGCAGGCGGTCCGCCTGCGGCAGGTCGCTCATCTCCTTGACGTGATCGTTCCAGATCACCCGGCAGAAGCCCGGATACGCGGCGTCGTCGACGATGATCACCGACAGCTTGTCGTCGCGGTAAACGGCCGGCGCCGCCAGCGCGCACAATTCGCAGCTCATACCAGCACTCGCTCGATACCGCCGTTGTTGGCGCGCGCCACATACTCGGGCAGCCAGTTCTCGCCCAGCTTGTGCCGCGCGATTTCAACCACGATGTAGTCCGCCGTGGTGCCCGAGTCGTCATTGTAGCGCGACAGGCCCTGCAGGCAGGACGGGCAGCTGGTGAGAATCTTGACGTCGCCGCCGAAACCGTCGGTGCGCAGCTTGGCCGCGCCCTTCTCCATCTCGTCCTCCTTGCGGAAGCGCACCTGCGTGGCGATGTCCGGACGCGACACGCCGAACGTGCCCGACTCGCCGCAGCAGCGGTCGTTCTTCTCGATCTTCACATTGTCGATGGTCGACACCAGCGCGTTCACCGTCTTCACCGAATCCTGCAGCTTCATCGGGTTGTGGCAAGGCTCGTGGTACATGTAGCGGGTACCGGTGACGCCTTCGAGCTTGACGTCCTTCTCCAGCAGGTACTCGTGGATGTCCATGATGCGGCAGCCAGGGAAGATCTTCTCGAACTCGTAGGTGGCCAGCTGGTCGTAGCAGGTACCGCAGGAGACCAGCACCGTCTTGATGTCGAGGTAGTTCAGCGTATTGGCCATGCGGTGGAACAGCACGCGGTTATCCGTCATCATCTTGTCGGCCTTGTCGTACTGGCCGGCGCCGCGCTGCGGATAGCCGCAGCACAGGTAACCCGGCGGCAGCACGGTCTGCACGCCCACTTCCCACAGCATCGCCTGGGTCGCCAGGCCCACTTGCGAGAACAATCGCTCCGACCCGCAGCCCGGGAAGTAGAACACCGCTTCGGTGTCGGCCGTGGTGCTCTTCGGATTGCGGATGATCGGAATGACCTTGTCGTCTTCGATGTCGAGCAGCGCGCGCGCGGTCTTCTTCGGCAGGTTGCCCGGCATTTTCTTGTTGATGAAGTGGATCACCTGCTCGCGCACCGGCGGCTTGCCGGTGCTCGGCGGCGGCGCCTTGGTCTGCTTCTTGGCGAACTTCTTGAGCAGGCTGTTGCCTGCGCGCTGAGCCTTGTAGCCCCAGTCGATCATCACCTTGCGGGTAGCATTGATCGTGGTCGGGTCGGTCGCGTTCAGGAAGAACATGCCGGCCGCGGTGGTCGGGTTGAAGCTCTTCTTGTCCATCTTGCGCAGCAGGTTGCGCATGTTCATCGAGACGTCGCCGAAGTCGATGTTGACCGGGCATGGCGTCACGCACTTGTGGCACACGGTGCAATGGTCGGCCACGTCCTCGAACTCTTCCCAGTGGCGGATCGACACGCCGCGGCGGGTCTGCTCTTCGTACAGGAACGCTTCGATCAGCGCCGACGTCGCCAGGATCTTGTCGCGCGGCGAATACAGCAGGTTCGCGCGCGGCACGTGCGTGGTGCAGACCGGCTTGCACTTGCCGCAGCGCAGGCAGTCCTTGATGCTGTTGGCGATCTCGCCGATATCGCTTTGCTGCATGATCAGCGATTCGTGGCCCATCAGGCCGAACGACGGCGTGTACGCGTTGCGCAGGTCGGCGTTGAATTCCGGGTTGTTCAGCAGCTTGCCCTTGTTGAAGCGCCCTTCCGGATCGACCCGCAGCTTGTAGTCGCGGAAGTCCTTCATTTCGTCTTCGGTCAGGAACTCCAGCTTGGTGATGCCGATGCCATGCTCGCCGGAGATCACGCCGTCCAGCGAACGCGCCAGCTTCATGATGCGCCCGACCGCCTCGTGCGCGTCCTGCAGCATCGCGTAGTCGTCCGAGTTGACCGGCAGGTTGGTATGCACGTTGCCGTCGCCTGCATGCATGTGCAGCGCGACGAACACGCGCGAGCGCAGCACGCGCTGGTGGATCGCGGCAGCTTCGTCCAGGATCAGCTTGAACGAGCCGCCGTTGAAGATGTGGCGCAGCTCGGCGCGAATCTCGTGCTTCCACGAGATCCGCACGGTGCGGTCCTGCACCACGTCGAACAAGGTGGCGCCAGGCTGCTGCGCCAGGCGCTTCTCGTACACATCTAGCGGCTGCTGCACGCCCAGCGCCAGCAGGCGCTCCGTGACGCCAGCGAGCGGCTGGTCGAGGTTCGCCAGCACATAGGTCCAGCGCACCCGCGCCGCGTCGAGCAGGTCAAGCGCCTGCTGCGGGCGGTCGCCCAGCATCTCGTCGGCGCCGATGCCTTCGCGTGCCGCGTCATCGCCTTTCGCGACCGGCAGGTGGCCCGCCGCGACGAAGTCGCGCAGCTGCTCGACCAGCTGCAGCTTGTTCTTGATCGACAGCTCGATGTTGATGCGCTCGATCCCGTCGGTGTACTCGCCCATGCGGTTCAAGGGAATCACCACGTCTTCGTTGATCTTGAAGGCGTTGGTGTGCTTGGCGATGGCGGCGGTGCGTGCGCGGTCCAGCCAGAACTTCTTGCGCGCTTCGGGGCTGACGGCGACAAAGCCCTCGCCCACGCGCGTGTTCGCGATGCGCACGACTTCCGACGCGGCGATCGCGACCGCGTTTTCATCGTCGCCGACGATGTCGCCGAACAGCGCCATCTTCGGCAGCACGCCGCGCTTGGATTTGGTGGCGTAGCCGACCGCGCGCAGGTAGCGCTCATCGAGGTGTTCGAGGCCAGCCAGGCGCAGCGTCGCAAACGCTTCGCCGCCTTTGGCCGGCAGGCCGTCCAGGTAGTCCTTGATCTCGACGATCGACGGGATCGCGTCGCGCGCCTGGCCGAAGAATTCCAGGCAGACCGTGCGCGTGTGCTTGGGCAGCTTGTGCAAAATCCAGCGCGCCGATGTGATCAGGCCATCGCAGCCTTCTTTCTGGATGCCCGGCAGGCCCGCCAGGAACTTGTCGGTGACGTCCTTGCCCAGGCCTTCCTTGCGGAAGCGGCGGCCTTCGATTTCCAGCATCTCGGTCTTGAACGGTTCGGCCCTGGCCGAACCGCGCGTGGACGGATGCGTCCATTCGAGCTTGAAGCGCGCGACCGGCGCATCGTGGATCTTCGACAGGTTATGGTCGATGCGCGTCACTTCCAGCCAGTCGCCGTTCGGGTCGACCATGCGCCACGACGCCAGGTTGTCGAGCGCGGTGCCCCACAACACGGCCTTCTTGCCGCCCGCGTTCATGGCGATGTTACCGCCGATGCAGGACGCTTCGGCCGACGTCGGGTCGACCGCGAACACGAAGCCCGCCCGTTCAGCCGCATCCGACACGCGCTTGGTCACCACGCCAGCGCCCGAGTAGATGGTCGCGTATTCGCGCTCCACCCCAGGCAGCATCGTCATCTCGACTTCGCCCAGCGAAATCAGTTTTTCCGTGTTGATCACCGCCGACATCGGCGTCAGCGGAATCGCACCGCCCGTGTAGCCGGTGCCGCCGCCGCGCGGGATGATGGTCAGGCCAAGTTCGATACAGCCTTTCACCAGCCCGGCCATTTCGTCTTCGCTGTCCGGGGTCAGCACCACGAACGGATACTCCACCCGCCAGTCGGTCGCGTCGGTCACGTGCGATACGCGCTTGATGCCGTCGAAGCGGATGTTGTGCTTTTCCGTGTAGCGGCCCAGCACCTTGGTGGCCCGCTTGCGCAGGTCGTAGGTGGCGCGGAACTCGTTGCCGAAGTCCTCGACCGCGCGCGTCGCGGCAGCCAGCAGCTTTTCGACGGCGGCGCTGCGGCTGCGTGCCAGTTCGGTATCGGCGGCATCGGCTTCCAGCGAATCGACCGTCAGGCGGCGCTTGTCGACTTCGGCCAGGCGGTGATGCAGCGCGTCGATCAGTTCCTGGCGCCGGGTCGGGTTGTCCAGCAGGTCATCCTGCAGGTAGGGGTTGCGCCGCACCACCCAGATATCCCCCAGTACTTCGTACAGCATGCGCGCCGATCGCCCGGTCTGGCGCGCGCCGCGCAAGGCGTCGAGCAGCTCCCACGCTTCTTCGCCCAGCAGGCGGATCACGATCTCCCGATCGGAAAACGAGGTGTAGTTGTACGGAATTTCGCGCAGGCGCGTTGCGGCGGGACCGTTGGGCGTCTCGGCCAGCAATGCCTGGATTTGTGCGGGGGCGTTCATGTATGCGTGGCTTCTCGGACTGACCCTAGGGAGGAACATTCTAGCGTATTGCGATGCACAACGCCCCGGGCGGGCCTATTTTCGACACCTTGCCGGGCGCCGGACGGCTTCGTTTGTTTGCAAAAATTGATCTTCATGCAAATATAATTTGCATTACCCGCAGTTGAAGCCCCGGATATTCGGCCTATTTTTACGCCAACCGCATATTCAGGCGAGCATTTGGCCCAGTTGTTTCCAGAAGCCATCCGGCACATACAGCAGCAGCGCGGTCATGGTCAGGTAGCGTCCAAATTTACCGATCGCCATGTAGCCAAGGCTCGGCCAGAACGGCAGGTGCAGCCATCCGCCCAGCGTGCACAGCGGGTCGCCGACGGCCGGCACCCACGACAGCAGCATCGCCTTCGGGCCAAACCGCGCCAGCCACTTGAACCACACCGTTTCGCGCTCCTTGGCGAAGGCCACCTTGGCGCGGTAGCCGATGAAGTAGTCGACCGCGCCGCCCAGCGTGTTGCCGACCGTGGCGACCAGGATCGCCGGCCAGAACATGGCCGGATTGGCCTTCACCACCGCGAACACGGCCGGCTCGGAACCCAGCGGCACCAGCGTGGCGGAGACGAACGAGATGATGAAGACCGAACTGAGGCCGACCGCGGGAGCGGCCAGCACTTTGAGCAGCCAGAGAACTGCGGATTCGATCATGGGGGTAGAGGACGGCTGGTTGAGCGTCCATTATAATGAGGAATACCTATCGCACCGACACGATAGGCCGAGCCCGCCAACCGCGCTCGCCTGTCGCACTGAACGCCTCGGCTACACGCCGGTCGGGACAGTCATTTGAATTTTGTCGCTCCCGTGAAAACGGGAGCCCATAAGCCGCCGAAAGCTTGAGTTCAGCATCGGTTCCCGCATGCGCGGGAACGACGTCGGTGGCTTTGAAATCTACTGTTTGCAGAACATGACAATCGACTATCTCAAGAAAATCCTGACCGCCCGCGTCTACGACGTTGCCGATGAAACCCCGCTGGAACTGGCGCCGACCCTGTCCGAGCGCTTCGAGAACCGCATTTACTTCAAGCGCGAAGACATGCAGAGCGTCTTCAGCTTCAAGCTGCGCGGCGCCTACAACAAGATGGCCAACCTGACTGCGGCGCAGTTGAAGCGCGGCGTGATCTGCGCCTCGGCCGGCAACCACGCGCAGGGCGTCGCCCTGTCGGCCTGCAAGCTAGGCTGCCGCGCGCTGATCGTCATGCCGACCACCACCCCGCCGTTGAAGATCGAAGCGGTCAAGGCGCGCGGCGGCGCGAACGTTGAAGTCGTGCTGCACGGCGAGTCCTACACCGACGCCTACCACCACGCGCTGACCCTCGAAAAAGAACAGAAGCTGACCTTCGTGCACCCGTTCGACGACCCTGACGTCATCGCCGGCCAGGGCACCATCGGCATGGAGATCCTGCGCCAGCACTCGGGCCCGATCCACGCGATATTCGTCGCCATCGGCGGCGGCGGCCTGATCGCCGGCGTGGCCGCCTACGTCAAGCAGGTCCGCCCCGACATCAAGATCATCGGCGTGCAGACGCTCGACTCCGACGCCATGGCGCGCAGCCTCAAGGCCGGCCAGCGCGTGACGCTGTCCGACGTCGGCCTGTTCTCGGACGGCACCGCGGTGCGGCTGGTCGGCGAAGAGACCTTCCGCCTGGCGCAAAAGTACGTCGACGAGATCATCATCGTCGACAACGACGCCATCTGCGCCGCGATCAAGGACGTGTTCCAGGACACCCGCAGCATCCTCGAACCGGCTGGCGCCCTCGCCGTTGCCGGCGCCAAGGCTTACGTCGAGCGCAGCGCGATGTCGAAAGACCCGGTGCGCAACGAGTCGCTGGTAGCGATTGCCTGCGGCGCCAACATGAACTTCGACCGCTTGCGCTTCGTCGCCGAACGCGCCGAAGTCGGCGAATCGCGCGAGGCGGTCTTCGCGGTAACGATCCCCGAGCAGCGCGGCAGCTTCCGCCGCTTCTGCGAACTGGTCGGGCCGCGCAACGTCACCGAATTCAGTTACCGCATCAGCGACGCAAGCGAAGCGCACGTCTTCGTCGGCGTCCAGATCTCGACCCGCGCCGAATCGGGCGTACTGGCGCGCACCTTCGAACAGAACGACTTCCGCACGCTCGACCTGACCCACGACGAGCTGGCCAAGCTGCATATCCGCCACCTCGTCGGCGGCAAGAGCGCGCTCTCGCAAGACGAGCTACTGTATCGTTTTGAATTCCCCGAACGCCCGGGCGCCTTGATGCGCTTCCTCGCCAGCATGGCCCCGAACTGGAACATCTCGCTGTTCCATTACCGCAACCAGGGCGGCGATGTCGGCCGCATTCTGGTGGGCCTGCAAGTCCCGTCCGGCGAGATGGAAGAATTCCGTCTTTTCCTTTCCACCCTCGGCTACCGCTACTGGGACGAGAGTGCCAACCCGGTATACAAGCTTTTCCTTTAATCGCACATGACCAACACCCCCGACCAGTCACCGCTGGGTAAAACCTCCGCCTACCAGTCGCAGTACGCGCCCGAGCTGCTGTTCCCGATCGCGCGCCAGCAAAAGCGCGACGAACTGCAGCTCACCGGCGCGCTGCCGTTCTTCGGCGTCGACATCTGGAACGGCTACGAGCTGTCATGGCTGAACATGCGCGGCAAGCCGCAGGTCGCGATTGCGACCTTCACCGTGCCGGCCGATTCGCCGAACATCATCGAATCGAAATCGTTCAAGCTGTACCTCAATTCGTTCAACCAGACCCGCCTGGCCAACCAGGAAGCGCTGGTCGAGCTGCTGCGCGAAGATGTCTCCGCCGCCGCCGGCGCGCCGGTCAGCGTCGTGGTGACGATGCAGGAAGACTTCGGCCGCCTCAAGATGGGCGAGCTTGACGGACTGCTGCTCGACCGCCTCGACATCGAGGTCGATCACTACTCGCCCTCCCCGGCGCTGCTCAAGGCCACCAGGGGCCAGCCGCCGGTCGAAGAAACCTTGGTGTCGCACCTGCTCAAATCGAACTGCCTGGTGACCGGCCAGCCCGACTGGGGCAGCGTGCAGATCCATTACATCGGCCAGCAGATCGACCAGGAAGGGCTGCTCAAGTACCTGATCGGCTTCCGCGAACACAACGAGTTCCACGAACAGTGCGTCGAGCGGATTTTCGTCGACATCATGCGCCAGTGCGCGCCGCAGAAGCTGGCCGTATACGCCCGCTACACCCGCCGCGGTGGCCTTGACATCAATCCATGGCGCGCCAACTTCAGCACCAGCCGACCGCCCAACCTGCGCGGCGCGCGCCAGTGACGCCTTGATCAAGGTCAACAGTTGCGATCCATGCCACGCGCAGCGGTTGACCTAGTTTCCGCAAGGGAATATCTTGATCACATGCAATGCCGCTTCCACAGCCAAGGCGGCCTTGATTATCCTCAAAACAACACCATCTCCCGTTTTGGCTGGCATTGAAAACGGCATTGCTGAGTGTGCCATTCGAAAACGAATTACAGCGCCGCAAAACAGGCCTATAATTCTGGCTCGCAAGCACCTTTGTGCACTGCAACATTAAAACAGTGTCATGACCAATCTTAGCAAAATCTTATCGCCCGAGAACGTGCTGCTCGATCTCGAAGTCTCCAGCAAGAAGCGCGCCTTCGAGCAGGCCGGCCTGATTTTTGAAAACAATTGCGGCATTGCACGCTCGACCGTCTCGGACAACCTGTTCGCCCGCGAGCGCCTCGGCTCAACCGGCCTCGGCCACGGTGTCGCCGTCCCGCACGGCCGCATCAAAGGCAGCAAGAGCCTGAAGTCGCCGCTGGGTGCCTTCGTCCGCCTGGCCGAGCCGATCCCTTTCGAGTCGCCCGACGGTCAGCCGGTCAATCTGCTGTTCTTCCTGCTGATTCCCGATCACGTCACCCAGCAGCACCTTGAAATCCTGTCGGAAATCGCCGAGATGTTCTCGGACGACGCTTTCCGTACCGCGCTGTCGACCGACCCCGATCCGAAGTCGGTCCATGCGCGCATCACCAGCTGGCAACCAAGCCTGCAGGCCTTGGGTTAAACTTGGCGTTCCGGGCGCCACGCGCCCAACTACAAAGACCTGTTCATGCTGCAAACTCCGCTGACCATCCAACGGCTGTACGACGACAACCGCGAGTCTTTGGAGCTTGGCTGGTTCGCCGGCTTTCCCGGCGGCGAACGCCTCATCTCGGGCGATGTGGCATCCGCAGCCGACCAGGTCGGCCACCTGAACCTGATCCACCCCGGACGCATCCAGGTCTTCGGCCATCAGGAACTGGGCTACTACCACCGCCTTAAATCGAGCTCGCGCGCGCACGTCATCGCCGAACTGATCGGCGGCGGCCCGCCGGCGCTGATCATTGCGCAGGGCCTCGACACGCCACCCGACATTCTCGCCATCTGCGACGAGCAAAACATCCCGCTGTTCTCCACCCCGCTGCCAGCGGCGCAGGTGATCGACTACCTGCGCGTCTACCTGTCCAAAAAGCTGGCGCAGCGCATCATCATGCATGGCGTCTTCATGGACGTGCTGGGGGTTGGCGTGCTGATCACCGGCGACTCGGGCCTGGGCAAGAGCGAGCTTGGCCTGGAACTGATTTCACGCAGCCATGGCCTGGTCGCCGACGACGCCGTCGAATTCTCGCGCATCGCCCCGAACATGATCGAAGGCCGCTGCCCGCCGCTGCTGCAGAACCTGCTCGAAGTGCGCGGCCTCGGCCTGCTCGACATCAAGGCGATCTTCGGCGAGACCGCCGTGCGCCGCAAGATGCGCCTGAAGCTGATCGTGCACCTGGTGCGCCGCGGCGCCGCCGAAGAAGAAGTCGAACGCCTGCCTTTCAATTTCCCGACCGAGGATGTGCTGGGACTGCCGATCCGCAAGGTCGTCATTCCGGTCGCCGCCGGCCGCAACATCGCGGTTCTGCTTGAGGCCGCGGTGCGCAACACCATCTTGCAACTGCGCGGCATCGACACCCTGCAAGAGTTCATGGAACGCCAGCGCCAGGCCATGACGGGCGATTAAACCGCGCCACCCATGAATGCACCGTCGTTCCCGCGCCTGCGGGAACCCATGCTGGCGCCTCCCGTCCCACGCCCGGCGCAAGTGCGCAACGGATCTCTTACCCGCAACCAGCCAGGCTTCTGCTCGGTATGCAATGCAATCTCGACCGCTTCCCTGAATGCGTTCATCGCACTGCGTCGATTCGCCATTGGTCTAGTTCAGTCCAATCGGGGCTATTCGAGTCTGATTCGGACTAAAAACCCAAGGCGCTCATCTAAAGATGTCGATAAATTCGCGCGCCCGGTCTAATGCGATCCAAATGAATGCGGCAGAAATCTAAAGTAAACCATATCCGTTTTCGTCGGTCCAAACTTTAGACACCTTTAGAGAGGGCTGAGATCATGGAATATGAAGCGAAGCAGCCTGTGAACCTGCCGATCGTCGACTACCTGAGATTGGAATTTCATTTAATGGAAACCCGTCCGAACATTCGGCCCGATGCCTTCGTGGCAGACCTTGTGCAGCGCTGGCTGATGATTGATACCGAGCGGCTCGCACTGCGCAAGAATGGCCGGCCAATGCGCGGCTTTCAATGGAAGAATCTCTTCCTCCCCGACGGAACGAAGCTGCGCACGACCTACTGCGACGCAACCGAATTCGCACAGGTGATGGGTGACCGGATCGTTTCTGACAATGGTGCGCGCCTGACTCCGTCGCAGTTCGCCAACCTTTACGCGAAGGGCCGCAACGCATGGCGCTTTGTGTGGCTCCGTTTTCCGGGCGACGAAAACTGGCGCCGCGCCGCCGATTGCAGGGCGCGCGCTGAAAGTCAGCGACAACAGACTTGCGAGGAACCCTGACATCGCCTGCAGCGTGGTGGCAGGCCTGAAGCCATATTGCTTGGGTAGCAGGAACGCGGGCCAGAACTTCCTGGCTGCCGATGGAGTCGAACCGGCATACACCTCAACCCGGAGGCTGCCATGCACACCATTCGACACGTCTCCGCGGCACTGGTAGGGCTGGGCTTGTGCGCCAGCGCCCTCGCCCAGGCAATCTCCGAAGAAACACCCCCGTCGACCTGCGGCAACCGGCTGGTTGCCGGCATCACCTGCACCGGCCGCTACTGCGACAACATCGAAGCGATATGCGGCGTGGGTAGGCGCGACCTGTACGACATCCGCTGGTCGGCATTCGTCTCCGAAGAAGGCGACGCGGTCGCCCAATGCACCGTTCCCAACCCCTTCGAGCGCGGTGACTGGCCCGCAGGCGAACCAGCCTTCATCAGCGGGTTCTCCTGCAAGGGGCGGTACTGCGACAATATCGCGCTGGAATGCGTGGCCCTCAAGGACGCCTTCCCCGCAACCTTTGGCGGACCGAGCTGTCAATGGACTAGCTGGGTATCCGAGGAAACACCAACCCTGCGATTTCCGCCCGGCTTCGGCGCGATCAGCATGGCATGCCGTGGTAAATACTGCGACGACAAACGCTTCCTGGTCTGCCCGCTGATGCAACGATAATGTCTGCTGAATCTGCCATGCCCGCTGGCAATCGCTGAGCGAAACCGATGCCGTTGCGGTATCATCGGGGCATGCGAATCGTACTCATCACAGGAATTTCCGGCTCCGGCAAATCGGTAGCCCTCAATGTTCTTGAAGACGCCGGCTACTACTGCGTGGACAACCTGCCTCCGGCTCTGTTGCCCAGCCTGGTCAAGGCGCTGGTTGCCGACGGTACCGACAAACTCGCTGTCGCCGTTGACGCGCGCAGCGCGCAGTCGCTGGTCGAGCTGCCGGCCAATGTGCGCCAGTTGAAAGACGACGGCCACGATGTCAAACCGATGTTCCTCACTGCGAACACGCATTCGCTGGTGGCGCGTTTCTCCGAAACCCGTCGCAGCCACCCTCTTTCGCACCAGTTGCGCCCGGACGAAAATCCGGCATCGCGCCGCACCCTGATCGAATGCATCCTCGAAGAACGCGAACGCCTGTCGGCAATTGAAAACCTCGGACACGTGATCGACACGTCCGAGCTGTCAGCCAACAAACTGCGCGCCTGGATCAAGGAACTGGCGGAGATAGAACGCGCTCCGCTGACGCTGTTCTTCGAATCGTTCGCCTTCAAGCTTGGCGTGCCGCTCGACGCCGACTTCGTGTTTGACGTGCGCGCGCTGCCGAATCCCTACTACGACCTCGCACTGCGCCCGATGACCGGCATGGACGCGCCAGTAATTGCCTTCCTCGACGCGCAGCCAAGCGCGGCGGAGCTGCTGAACGACATCCGTGCGTTTATCGAGAAGTGGCTGCCGTCGTTCAAGACCGATAACCGCAGCTACCTGACCGTTGCCCTTGGCTGCACGGGCGGCCAGCACCGCTCGGTCTATATGGCAGAACGCCTCGCCGCCTATTTCAGCCCGACCGAACGCGTGGTGCTCAGGCACCGCGAGCAATCGTAATCAGAAGGTGACGGTCACCGAAGCGGCGCTGCGCGTCGCTTTGCCGTGATACACCGCCTCGATATTGTTCCCATCCGGATCAAGCACGAACGCGGCGTAATAGCCCGGATGATAAGCCCGCTCGCCTGGCGCGCCATTGTCCTTGCCGCCATTTTCCAGCGCCGCCCTGTAGAACGCCTCCACCATCTTTTCGTCTTGCGCCTGGAACGCCAGGTGATGGCGACCGGTCAGCGAGCCCTGTGCCGCCTCGCTGCCGGCAGTGGACACGAACAATTCATCGGCCCAGAAGTAGTCGTCGGCCTCGCCGCCGATCGGCACCTGAAGCACGCTGAAAATCGCGCCATAAAATTTGCGCGACACATCGATATCGCGCACCACCAGCTGTATGTGATCGATCAGCCGGCCGCGGTGAATTTCGCTTGCCTCCATGCTGTCCTCCTGAAGAGAAAAACCGGGAACCTTAACCGTGCCGCGCCCCGCGTCGCTTGGTCGCGCTCCTGTTATGACATGCCGAAAAACCGCGAACCCATCATTACAGATGCCGCAGCGGATGCGCCCTGTCCGGCCACACCGGCGCAAAAAATTTCTCCACCATCTCTTGCGTCACGTCTTCCAGCCCAGCCGGATTCCACTTCGGTGCATTGTCCTTGTCGATCACCAGCGCCCTCACACCCTCCAGCACTTCGCCATGCTCGAAATTATGCCGCACCACGGTGCGCTCCATGCGCAGGCAGTCCGCCACATCCAGCGCCGCGCCGCGCACCAGCAATGCATGCGTCACGCACATCATCAGCGGCGAGCGCTGGCGCATCGCGCCCAGCGCCTTCTGGAAGAACGCGCCATCATCCTGTTCCAGCGACGCCATCACCGCCGCCACCGAGCCTGCGCCAAAATGCTTGTCGATCCCCGCGCGCTGCGCTTCCAGCGTGCTTGCGCCGGCCTGCCCTGCAAACTGTGCAGCGAACCCCTCGATCGCCGCGCGCAGTTCGCTACCCGGCGTCGCCTCGATCAGCGCCTTCAACGCCGCCATTTGCGCCTGCGGTACAAACAGATCCGCCAGCCCGACGTACAAGGCATCGGCCGCTCCAACTGTGAGTCCGGTCAGTCCCAGGTAGTTCCCCAGCTGCCCTGGCGCGTGCGACAAAAAGTGCGAGCCGCCGACATCCGGGAACAGGCCAATATTCACTTCGGGCATGGCCATCTTGGTGCCTTCGGTAACGATGCGGATGCCGCTGTCAGGCCCGCCTTGCGCGATGCCCATGCCGCCGCCCATCACCACGCCTTCCATCAACGACACATACGGCTTCGGGTAATAATGAATCAGGTGGTTAAGCGCGTATTCCTCGGTGAAGAAGTCTTCCAGCAGCGCGCTGCCGCCCATCGGAGTGGCGTGGCCGACTTCATGGAAGAAGCGGATGTCGCCGCCGGCGCACAAGGCTTTCTCGCTGCTGCTGGCAATCACTACCGCGTCGATCGCGGCGTCGTCGCGCCAGCCTTCAAGCGCCTCAGCCAGGTCGCGCACCATGCCAAGCGACAGGGAGTTCAGCGCCTTCGGGCGGTCCAGTGTGATGATGCCGGTACGGTTGGCGATGCGGGTTTTGACAAATTCGCTCATGACAGTGTGTGTGGGATTGTGAGACCGCCATTTTATCGGCAAACCGTCCGCGCCAGACGCAAAAAAGGCGTCCGCGGACGCCTTTCATGAGGGTTGGAAGGGATGCTCAGGCCTCGGCCGGCAGTTCCACTTCAGGCATGCGCTTGATCGCCTCGCGATTGTGGTCCTGGAGTTTATTTTTATATTTCATGACCTGGCGGTCAAGCTTGTCGATCAATGTATCAATCGCTGCGTACAGGTCGGCCGCCACACTCTCGACGAAGACCGTCTTTCCCGACATATGCAGGTTAATCTCGGCCTTCTGGCGTTTTTCTTTTTCAGTGAGATTGTCGACGGTGAGAATGACGGAGATATCGATCACTTGGTCGAAGTGGCGCTTGATGCGCTCGAGCTTCGTTTGAACGTATTCACGGATGGCGGGGGTAACTTCGAGATGATGACCACTGATGGTGAGATTCATACACACTCCTTTGATGACGTTGCGTCCAATTCTTGCGCAGAATAACTGCGTAGAGGAATCGATAGCTGCAGAGATGCGGAAGAACGGCGCGGTAGCCTGTTGTGCGATGCAACAACGTTGACTTCCCTTCCTGCATGTCCGGCGGTATTACTGTCGGAAAATATTTTTGAGGGTCGTCTGCTCCTATGAAGATGCAAAAGAGAATGAGTTGGCGCTGGAAAACAGTGCTCTCATGTGAACTAGTGTATCAGCTATTCCCAGCAAAACAAGAGGCGCAAAGCAAACGGAACGGGGCCTCTTGAAACCTACTTGGGGACAACTGCCGTGACTTCAATCTCTACTTTTGCACGGTCTTCCACCAGCCCTGCCACCTGCACGGCGCTCATGGTCGGATAGTGGCGGCCAATCAGTTCGCGGTAGGCAGCGCCGATCTCCGGATACGCCGCCACGTACTCTTTTTTGTCGAGCACATACCAGGTCATGCGCACGATATGCTCCGGCTTCGCGCCGCCTTCGGCCAGCACCGCAACGATGTTCGCCAGCGCCTGGCGCACCTGGCCGGCGAAATCGTCCGTGCGGAAGACGCCGTCCTTGTCCCAGCCCACCATCCCGCTGACGAACACCATCTGCCCCGATGCTGCGATCCCGTTCGAGTAGCCCTTTGGCCGCGGCCAGCCTTCTGGTTGGAGAAATTCCATGGTCTGCCTTTCGTTTATACGGTGTTGTTCCGCTGGTCCGCTTCGGCCAGCAGTTCGCGCGCGATGATCAGTTGCTGCACTTCGGTCGCGCCCTCGTAGATGCGCAGCGAGCGGATCTCGCGGTACAGCCGCTCGACCGGCTGCTCGCTGACCACGCCCAGGCCGCCGAACATCTGCACGGCGGCGTCGATCACCTGCTGCGCCGTTTCGGTGGCGGTCAGCTTGGCCATCGCCGCTTCCTTGGTCACCCGCCGTCCCTGGTCGCGCTGCCAGGCGGCGCGGTAGGTAAGCAGCGCCGCGGCGTCGATGCCGGTCGCCATCTGCGCCAGTTTCGCCTGCGTCAGCTGGAAGTCCGCCAGCGTCTTGCCGAACATCTTGCGCGACGTCGCGCGCGCCAGCGCCTCGTCAAGCGCGCGCCGGGCGAAGCCCAGCGCGGCCGCTGCCACCGAAGTGCGGAAGATATCGAGCGTCGCCATCGCCACCTTGAAGCCCTTGCCTGCCTCGCCCAGGCGCTTCGATACCGGCACCCGGCAATCGGTGAAGCGCAGGCGTGCCAGCGGATGCGGCGCGATCACGTCGATGCGCTCGGCAATCTCGAAGCCCGGCAAACCGGCATCGACGATAAACGCCGAGATGCCGCGCGCACCGGGCGCCTCGCCGGTGCGCGCGAACACCACGTACATGTCGGCGATGCCGCCGTTGGAGATCCATGTCTTCTCGCCATTGAGCACATAGTGCTCGCCATCGCGCACCGCCGCGCACGACATCGCGGCCACGTCGGAACCTGCCTCGGGCTCGGACAGCGCAAATGCCGCGATCGCATCGCCGCGCCCGACCCGTGTCAGGTACTCCTGCTTGTTCTCTTCGCTGCCGAACAGCGTGATGGCGCCGCTGCCCAGGCCCTGCATCGCAAATGCGAAGTCGGCCAGGCCTGAGTGGCGCGCCAGCGTTTCGCGGATCAGGCAGACCGCGCGCGTGTCGATGGCGTCGCTGACGCCGCCGTAGGCGGTCCCGCCGATCGCATGCTTCAGCCAGCCGGCGTCGCCCAGCTGGCGCACCAGCGCGCGGCAAGCCGCATCGACGTCCTGCCCGTGCTGCTGCGCGATGTGCTGCGCGGCCCAGCCGTCAAGCTGCCGCGCCAGTTCGCCGTGGCGGCCGTCGAAAAACGGCCAGTTCAGGTAATCGGTATCAGCCATGGCGCTCTCAGTCTCCCTCGAATTGCGGTTTTTCCTTCGCCACGAACGCGTGGTAAGCGCGATGGAAGTCGTTCGTGGCCATGCAGATCGCCTGCGCCTGCGCTTCGGCTTCGATGGCCTCGTCGACGCCCATGTTCCATTCCTGCTGCAGCATCTTCTTGGTCATGCCGTGTGCGAAGGTTGGCCCCGCGGCCAGCGCCCCTGCGAATGCCTGCGCCTCGGCCAGCACGCTTTCCGGCGCGCACACGCGGTTGAAGAATCCCCAGCGTTCCGCCTCCTCGCCGCCCAGGCTGCGCCCGGTGTAGAGCAGCTCGGCGGCACGGCCCTGGCCGATCACCCGCGGCAGCAGCGCGCAGGCGCCCATGTCGCAGCCGGCCAGGCCGACCCGGGTGAACAGGAAAGCGGTCTTGCTGCGCGCCGTGCCGTAGCGGATGTCCGAGGCCAGCGCGAGGATTGCGCCAGCGCCGGCGCAGATGCCGTCGATTGCCGCCACCACTGGCTGCGGGCAGGCGCGCATGGCTTTCACCAGGTCGCCCGTCATGCGCGTGAACGCCAGCAGGCCAGGCATATCGAGTTTGGTCAGCGGCCCGATAATGTCGTGCACATCGCCGCCGGAACAGAAATTCTCGCCGGCGCCGGTCACCACGATCGCCTTGACGTCGCTGGCATAGGCCAGCGCGCGGAACAGGTCGCGCAGCTCGGCGTACGAATCGAACGTGAGCGGGTTCTTGCGCTCCGCGCGGTTGAGCGTAAGCGTGGCCACGCCCTGCTCGAGGCTGAACAGGAAGTGCTGCGGGCGGTAGCCGGCAAAATCGCTGCGGTTGCCCGCCAGCTGGTGCGGTTCGCCTGTGAGGTAGCGCATGGGTTCTCCTATTCTTCCGGTTGGTAGGGGGCGCTCAGGCCCCGCTTCATTGTCGACAGCAGCGCGATCAGCGCCGCCTTGTCCTGTCCATTCAGGCCGTCCATCAGCTCCGTGATCCATCCCTCGTGCACCGACGCCATGCGGTTGAACGCGCGCCGTCCTGACGGCGTCAGCCTGACGCTGTAGGCGCGCCGATCGTCCGGCACCGCTTCGCGCACCACCAGGCCTTCCTGTTCCAGCTGGTCGGTAATGCCGGTGACGTTACCGCCGGTGACCATCAGGCGCTTCGACAGCTCGCCCATGCGCAAGCCATCCGGATGGCGGTCGAGCTGCGCCATCAGGTCGAAGCGCGGCAGCGTGATGCCGAATTCGGCGCGCAGGCGGGTCCTGATCTCCGCCTCGATCAGGGTCGTGCAGGAGAGCATCCGCAGCCACAGCTTGAGCGACTGGTGATGGTCGTCGGTCAGCCGGGTTTCCACGTCCAGCACCGCTGGAGCGCTGTTGGCGGTTGCCGCATCGGGTGAGTGTTTGCTTGCCATGGCGCGGTCCCTACATCACTTCGCCGCCGGCGACGGCGACCGATTGTCCATTCATCGCGCTGGCGCCCGGCATGCACAGCCAGGCAACGGCGTTGGCCACTTCATCCGGCTGCACCAGGCGCTTTTGCGGATTGCCCGCCGCCAGTTCGGCCAGCGCTTCGGCCTCGCTGCGCCCGGTCTTGGCCACGATGTTCGCCACCGCGTCGCGCACGATGTCCGTTTCGGTATAGCCCGGGCACACCGCGTTGACGGTCACGCCCTTCGACGCCACCTCCAGCGCCAGCGACCGGGTCAGCCCGATCAGGCCATGCTTGGCGGCGCAGTAGGCCGACACATAGCCGTAGCCGGTCAGCCCCGCCGTGCTGGCGACGTTGACGATCCTGCCCCAGCGCGCCTCCAGCATCGCCGGCAGCGCTTCGCCGATGCAGTGCCAGCTGCCCGTCAGGTTCACCGCCAGCATCTGCTGCCACAGCGCTTCGCTGGTTTTGAGGAAAGGCGCCGATGCCGCCTGCCCCGCGTTATTCACCAGCACCGCGACCGGCCCGAAGCGCGCCCGCGCCGCGGCAAATGCCTGCGCCACCGAGGCGCCGCTGGCGACGTCCATCGGCACCCAAGCGATCTCGCCCAGCGCAGACAGCTGCGCTGCCGTGGCGGCCAATGCCGCCTCGCTGCGGCCCGTGATCGTAACCCTGGCGCCCCGCTCCAGCAGTACCCGCGCAATCGCTGCGCCGATCCCGCGCCCGCCGCCGGTGACCAAGGCGTGGCGGCCATCGAGCCGATCCGGCATCCTGTGGCTCATCTCAGCCCTCCAGCAGCTTGGCTGCGACCTGTTGCGGGGTCAACCCGCTGTTGGCGGCGGCAATCTGGCGCTCACGCGCGAGATTGCGCTCGAGCTGCATCTTGCCGGCGTGGTACTGCCTCGGCCACTGCACGGCGGTGTAGCCGAGCTTCGCGGTTTCGTGCAGCGTCCATGCCGGATCGGCCAGGTGCGGCCGCGCGATGGCGCACAGGTCGGCCCGTCCGGACGCGATAATGCTGTTGGCGTGATCGGCTTCGAAGATCGCCCCCACTGCAATGGTCGGGATGCCCACCTCGTTGCGGATCCGGTCGGCGAACGGCGTCTGGAACATGCGGCCATAGACCGGCTTTTCCTTCTTGCTGACCTGTCCGGACGACACGTCGATCATGTCGGCGCCGGCCTCCTTGAACAGGCGCGCCACCTGCACCGCATCGTCCGGTGTCAGGCCGCCTTCGACCCAGTCGTGGACCGACAGGCGCACGCTGATCGGCTTGTCCTCCGGCCAGGCGGCGCGGATTGCGGCAAACACCTCAAGCGGATAGCGGCAGCGGTTGTCCAGGCTGCCGCCGTATTCGTCGCTGCGCTGGTTGGTCAGCGGCGAGATAAAGCTCGACAAGAAGTAGCCATGCGCGCAATGCAGTTCCAGCCAGTCGAAGCCGGCCTTCGCCGCTTCGCGCGTGGCGCGCACAAAATCTGCCTTGATGCGCGCCAGGTCGTCGCGGGTCGCCTCGCGCGCCACCTGCGACACTCCCTCCAGGTACTGCTGCGGCGACGCCGACACCAGCGCCCAGTTGCCGTCGACCAGCGGCAGGTCGGCGCCATCCCAGGCGCGCCGGGTCGATCCCTTCGCTCCCGCGTGGCCCAGCTGGATGGCGATTTTCGCGTCGCCGTTGGCATGGAAAAAATCGACGATCCGCTTCCAGGCCGCTGTGTGCTCCGGCGTGTACAGGCCGGGGCAGCCAGGCGTGATGCGCGCGTCGGCCGACACGCACGTCATCTCCGCGAACACCAGCCCTGCCCCGCCGAGCGCGCGACTGCCAAGGTGCACCAGGTGGAAGTCGCCCGCCACGCCGTCCTCGGCCGAATACTGCGCCATCGGCGAGACCACGATGCGGTTCTTCAGTGTCGTTCCGCGCAGCCGGAACGGCGTCAGCATCGGCGGCACGCTGGACGCTCCCGCGGGAACCGGCACGCCGGCCTGTTCAAACGCGCGCTCGGAAATCCACTCCTCGAAGCGGTTGACGTAGCCGGCGTCGCGCACCCGCAGGTTCTCGTGCGACAGGCGCTGGCTGCGCGTGAGCATCGAGTACGCAAACTGTTCGGCTTCCATTCCGGTATAGCGGTTGACGTTCTCGAACCACTCCATCGAATTGCGCGCCGCGCTCTGGATCTTCAGCACTTCGATCGCCCGCACTTGCTGATAGTCGGCCAGCACCTTGCCGATGCCGGCATCGCCCTGCCGTTCGAAGCAGCGCGACAGCTCGATCGCATCTTCCAGCGCCAGCTTGGTGCCCGAGCCAATCGAAAAGTGCGCGGTGTGCGCGGCGTCGCCCATCAGCACCACCGGCACCCGCCGGTCGCCGATGCTGTTCCAGTGGACCCACTCCTTGCAGACGATGCGCGGGAACTTGATCCACATCGCCGAGCCGCGCAGGTGCGAGGCATTGCTCATCAGGCTATGGCCATCGAGATACTTGGCGAACAGCTTCTCGCAGAAGGCGATGCACGCTTCCTGGCTCATCTCGTCCAGGCCCGCCTTGCGCCAGACCTCCTCCGGCGTTTCGATGATGAAGGTCGAGGTATCGCCGTCGTACTGGTAGCAATGGGCCTGGAACCAGCCATGCTCGGTCTGTTCGAACGCGAACGTGAACGCGTCGAACTTCTTTCTCGTGCCAAGCCAGACGAAGCGGCAGTGGCGCGTGTCGATATCGGGCTGGTAGGTGTCGGCGTAGCGGGTGCGTATGCGGCTGTTGAGGCCATCGCATCCGATCACCAGGTCGGCGCCGTACTGGACCGCGGCGAGCTGGTCGTCGATGACCTCCGACTCGAACACCAGCCGCACGCCCAGTTCCTCGCAGCGCGCCTGCAGGATGTTCAGCAGCCGCTTGCGGCCGATGCCGCAGAACCCGTGCCCGCCGGAGGTGACGGTCCGGCCCTTGAAGTGCACATCGATGTCGTCCCAGTGATTGAACGATTGCAGGATCGAGCGCGCGCTCTGTTCGTCGGCGCCGACCAGGTTGCCCAGGGTCTGGTCCGAAAACACCACGCCCCAGCCGAAGGTGTCGTAGGGGCGGTTCCGCTCGATCACGGTGACGTCGTGCGATGGGTCCTGCTTTTTCATCAGCAGCGCAAAATACAGGCCGGCCGGGCCGCCGCCTATGCAGACTATCTTCATGACCGCTCCGTACTCGTTCGGGGAATAAGCGTTATGTTACATCTTTAAATAGTTTAAGTCTAAACTAACATCAAGCCAGCGCGGTCAGGCGAAGCGCGCCTGGTATTCGCTGGGCAGCACGCCCAGCTGCAACGAGAACGCGCGGCGCAGATTGTATTCGCTGCCGTAGCCGCTCTGGCGGGCGGCGCGCTTGACCGTCATGCCTGGCTGTTCGAGCAGGCCGCACGCGACCTCCATGCGCAGCCGCGCGAGCAGTTCGCCCGGTGTCAGGTCGACTTCGTCGCGCAGCTTGCGGTGCAGGGTACGTGCGGAGAGCGCGCACGCCGCGGCCATCTGCGCCACGTCGACCTGCTGGTGCAGGCGCGGTCGCAGCCAGGCGGTCAGCTGGGCGCTGGTGCCCTCGGCCTGCGATTGCGCCATCAGCTCGGAGCTGAACTGGCGCTGGCCGCCCGAACGCTTCAAAAACAGCACCATCCGCTTTGCCACAGCCAGCGCCTTCTCGCGCCCCAGGTCCTGTTCGACCAGGCTCAGTGCCAGGTCCATGCCTGCGCTGATGCCGGCGGACGTGTAGAACTTTCCGTCCTGGATGTGCAGCGCGTCGTCATGCACCTGCAAGTCCGGATGCTCGCTGCGCAAAGCGGCGACATCGGCCCAATGCGTGATCACGCGCCGGCCCTTGAGCAAGCCCGCGCGCGCCAGTACGAAGCTGCCGGTGCAGACCGAGCAACAGCGCGCGGCGGCCTGTCCCGCCTTGCCTACCCAGCGCAGCGTGGCGCGGTCCGCGGGCCTGTCAGCCGAGGGCAAATCGTCCACACGGCCGCCGGAAACGATCAGCGTCGCCCCGGCCGGGTGACGCCGCGGCAGCGGATCGGCCAGCATCCGCACACCTGAAGATGATGCGACCGCGCCGCCGCCGGCGGCGAGGAAACGGATGCGGTACGGCTCTGGCATGCCGGCATCGCGGGCCTCGTCGTTGGCGGTCGAGAAAACCTGCACCGGCCCGGTCGCATCGAGCAGCAGGAAGTTCGGGAATACCAGCACCCAGATATCGATGGCGGAAGGAGGTCGTACTTTCATCATGGCAGATATTCAACCATCGCTGTCATTCCTGTCAATCGCCAGCGCCTTAAACTACCCGTCCTGACCATTCGACTCAAGATCACCCCATGCCACGCACGATGTCGCCGCACGCGATTTGCATTGCCACTGTTTTCACCACCGCGCTGGCACTGGCTGCCGGCGCAAGCGCATCAGCTGGCGCGCTGCCCGAAGGATGCGAGCCGGCGCGCGCCGGCGCGGCGGCGGCGCACGCGCGCGCCAGCGCGCCGTTCCCGCCGATCCAGCTGCAGGTGCGCACACCCCTCGAGCCGACCGTGCTGCCAAGCGCGGGCAAAAGCTACCTGGTCTACGAACTACATCTGCATAACTTCTCCGCCGGCGCCATGTCCTTGCGCGGCATCCAGGTCCTCGACGCCGACCAATCCGGCACCGGACCGGTCGCCGAGATCCTGGAAGCGCAACTCGATAAGCGCATGCGCAAGGTCACCATCGGCGACAGCGCTGGCGATCCCCGCAAGCTGGCCAGCGGCCAGGGTACGGTTGCATTTTTGTGCCTGGCGTTCGACCGCGGCGCGCCGGTGCCGGCCAGGCTGCGCCACCGCATACTGCTCGATGGCGGCATCGCCGACGGCCCGGTCATCGGCACCCGCGCCACGGCGCTGCGCGTGCTGGGCCGCCCGGTGGTCGGAACCAACTGGAGCCCCGACAATAATCCCAGCCTGCACTCGCATCACCGGATGGGTTTATGGGTCGCGGGCGGGGCCGCGCAGATCTCGCGCCGCTACGCTTTCGACTGGAAGAAGTACGGCAAGGACGGCAACCCATGGTCAGGCGACCAGCGCGACGTGCGCGCGTACCACGCGTACGGCGAGAAAACCGTGGCAGTCGCGGACGGCACCGTCATCGCGGCGCAAGACGGCTATCCGGATAATATCCCGCGCACCGCGGCAGGTTTCGAGCCGGCGGTGCCAGTCACGATGGAATCGATCGCCGGCAACCGTGTCGTGCTGGATATCGGCGGCGGGCAGTTTGCATACTACGCCCATCTACAGCCAGGAAGCGTGCGCGTAAAGGCGGGAGACCGGGTCAGGCGCGGCCAGTGGCTCGCCGCTGTGGGCAACTCGGGCGATGCGCGCCAGCCGCACCTGCACTTCCAGCTGACGAACAGCGCCGACATCATGGCCAGCGAAGGCCTGCCGCATCTGTTCGACCGGTATCGGGTCCAGTCAGCCGGCGGCGCCGCCTGGGAGCTGCGCTCGCGCGAATACCCGATGGGGAGCGCCGTGGTGGATTTCGGAGCCGATTAAAGCGACTTGCGCAGGGCCACCGGCGGAATCTTGAGGGCTTCACGGTACTTGGCCACGGTGCGCCGCGCAATGACCATGCCCTGCTCGCCCAGCATGTCGGCGATCTTGCTGTCCGAGAGTGGGCTCTTCGGATCTTCCGCGCTGGTCAGCTGGACGATCAGCGCGCGGATCGCGGTGGACGATGCTTCGCCGCCGGCGTCGGTGGCCACGTGGCTGCCGAAGAAGTACTTCAGCTCGAACATGCCGTGCGGCGTCATCATGTACTTTTGCGTCGTCACGCGCGAGATCGTGCTTTCGTGGAGGCCGAGCGTCTCGGCGATTTCGCGCAGCACCAGCGGGCGCATCGCGACAGCACCGTGCGAGAAGAAGTTGCGCTGGCGGTCGACGATGGCCTGCGACACGCGCAGGATGGTGTCGAAGCGCTGGCGCATGTTCTTGATCAGCCATTTGGCTTCCTGCAGCTGCGTATTGAGCTGCCCTTCGCCCTTGCCCTGGCGTAGCAGGTTGGCATACATGCTGTTGACGCGCAGGCGCGGCATCACCTCGTTGTTCAGGGTGACCACCCAGCCGCTGCGCCCGCGCCGCACGACCACGTCCGGCACCACGAAATCGGACACCCCGCGCCCGTACGCGGCGCCCGGGTGCGGGTTGCACTGGCGGATCACCGCTTGCGCCTCGCGCAGGTCTTCATCGTCGCAGTCCAGCGATTTTTTCAGCTTGGTGAATTCGCGCTGGGCGAACCAGGTCAGGTGTTTTTCGACGATCGCCAGCGCCATCCGGCGCGTGACCATCGGCACGCCCGCCATGCGCCGGATCTGCAGCGCCAGGCATTCGGAGGCGCTGCGCGCGCCGACGCCGATCGGATCAAGGCTCTGCACCAGCGACAGCGCCGTGTTGAGCTCCTCGATTTCGATGTCGAGTTCAGCGGGCATGCGCGCGTGGATTTCCTCCAGCGGCTCGTCGAGGTAGCCGTTGTCGTCAAGCGCGTCGATGATCAGTTCGACCAGCACGCAGTCGCGCGCCGACAGGCAGGTGACGCGCACCTGTTCCATCAGGTGTTCGCGCAAGGTGATGGCGCTCGCTTCCAGCTGCGGGCGCGAATCCTCGTCATCAGGCGCCTTGCCGCTGCCGACATCGCCCCAGTCGCCGTCGCCCTCGCCTTCACCGGCCACGCTGGCCACCTCGGGGCTGTCGAAGTTATCGCCCTCCGCTGCCGGCGCCGCGTCCTGCGCTCCCGGCTCGGTTGGCGCTTCGGCCGGGCTGGCGGTGTTGATGGCGCCGTCGGCCAGCAGCCGCACCGAGTGGTCGAGCGGATCGTCGAGCCGTTCGAGCAGCGGGTTGTCGGACAGCGCCTGTTCTATCTCCTGGTGCAATTCGAGCGTCGACAGCTGCAGCAGCCGGATCGACTGTTGAAGCTGGGGTGTCAGCGCGAGGTGCTGCGACGTTCGTAATTGCAGGGATTGTTTCATGACTTACATCCGGAAGTGTTCGCCCAGGTACACGCGCCGCACCGATTCGTCAGCGATGATGTCGTCTGGCCGGCCCGACGCCAGCACCGCGCCCTGGTTGATGATATACGCGCGGTCGCAAATGCCGAGGGTTTCACGGACATTATGGTCGGTGATCAGCACACCGATCTTGCGCTCCTTCAGGAAGCGCACGATGCGCTGGATTTCGATCACGGCAATCGGATCGACGCCGGCGAACGGCTCGTCGAGCAGCACGAAGCGCGGGTTGGTCGCCAGCGCGCGCGCGATCTCGACGCGGCGGCGTTCACCGCCCGACAGCGACATCGCCTGGTTTTCACGCAGCTTTTCGATCTGCAAGTCGGCCAGCAGCGCATCGAGGCGCGATTCGATCTCGTCCTTCGACAGCGCCTTGCCATTGACCTTCTGCAGCTCAAGCACCGCGCGGATGTTGTCTTCCACGGTCAGCTTGCGGAACACCGACGCTTCCTGCGGCAGGTACGAGAGGCCGAGCGTGGCGCGCCGGTGGATCGGCAGGCTGGAGATGTCGACGCCGCTGATGTCGATCGAGCCGGCGTCCGACGGCACCAGGCCGACGATCATGTAGAACGAGGTGGTCTTGCCGGCGCCGTTAGGACCGAGCAGCCCGACCACTTCGCCGCACTCGACCTGCAGCGACACATCGCGCACGACCAGCCGCTTGCCGTAACTCTTTTGCAGCCCGCGGACGATCAGCGTGCTGCCACATTTTTCTTCTGCCATTGCTCTACTTTCCTGGCGCGGCCGGTGCCGGTTGCGTGTTCGATGGCTGGATCACCATGCGAACGCGGCCTCCTCCCGGCTTGCTCTCGCCCGATGCCATGTTGCGCACAGCCGAGACTTCCCTGCGGCTGTCGTAGGAAATGAAGGCGCCGTCGACTTCGTCGGTCACGCGTTTTCCCTCGAGCTGGCGCAGCTTGGCCTTGGAGATCAGCTTCACCACTTCGCTCTTGTTGTCGTACTCGATGCGTTCGGCCTCGCCCTCGATCCACAAGTCGCCGCCGTCGCGCTTCTGGCGGAAGGTGGCGACCGTACCCGGCGCCGCGGTGAAGGTGACGAACTGGTAGCCTTGCGGATCCTGGCGAAGGACCGCGCTGCCGGCTTTCATCACCAGCGTGCCGCGCGTCAGAATCACGTTTCCGGTAAGCGTGCGGATCTGCCTCACATCGTCGTTCTCGGCTTCATCGGCGAGGATCTCGGTCGGCTTGTTCGAGTCGGCCCTCTCGGCGTAGGCAGTGCCGGCGGCAATGCCGCACAGGGCCAGTAACAGCAGGATTCTCTTCATGTCGATTGCTCGCTATTCTTCTGTTTATTCGGTTTTCGGACGCGGCGGATACACGATCCGCACGCGGCTGGTCACGTTGACCTTGCGCGTCGTGTTGTCGACGAACAGGCCGGTGCCGGTCATCGTGGCGCCGTCGGAGACTATCTCGACCGGCTGGTCGGTCTTCATCTGGTCATCTTCCGTGTAGACAGTCAGCGCCTGCGTGCGCATGCGCATTGGCCGGCTGGTCTCGGTGGCCTTGCGGTCGATATTCACGTCGCCCATCAGGTGCACCTGGGTGTTGCCGTGGTCGACCCGCGCGCGCTTGGCGCTGATCGTCGTCGGCGCCACACCTTCGCCGATGCTCTGCACCAGCGGCTTTTCAATCTCGGCAGTGTCGTCGACCGGCCGGTGCGTCAGCTTGTCGCCCGAGACGATGTAGCGCGGCTGGCCGCTCGGCGACATGCGCACCACGCTGAAGTGCTCGACGATGTAGTCAGGCTCGTTCTTGAGCGCGTCGCTGCCCAGGCCCGTGTCGCTCTCCATCAGCTGCGCCATCCAGAACGTGCCAAAGGCGAGGAACGCCGCGGCCATCATGATGGCCGTGAGTCTCCAGCGGTGGGCGGTTCGCTTGTGTTGTATGCGCGGCACGGCAGCTTAGGCAAAGTAAGGCGCGAGCGCCTGTTCATAGGTACCCTGCGCGCGCATCAGCATGTCGCACACTTCGCGCACGGCGCCGCGGCCGCCATTGGCGCGCGTGACGTAGTGGGCGCGGTGCTGCACCTCCGCGTGCCCGCTCGGGACAGCGACGGCAAAGCCCACCTGCAGCAGCAGCGGCAGGTCGATCACGTCGTCGCCGATGTAGCCGCACTGGTCGGCGCTGACGCCGGTTTCCTCGAGCAGCGACTTGAACGCGATGCGCTTGTCGTGGATGCCCTGGTAGACGTGGGTAATGCCCAGGTCGGCCGCGCGCTTGACCACGATCGGCGACTGGCGCGCGCTGATGATCGCCGTCTTCACGCCGGTCTTGTTCAGCAGCTGGATGCCGAGGCCGTCGAGCACGAAGAAGGTCTTGGTGATTTCGCCGTCGGCGTTGTACGTCAGGCTGCCGTCGGTCAGCACGCCGTCGACGTCGAAGATCATGACCTTGACGTTGGCGGCGCGGCGCAGGTGGTCGAGTTCACGCATCAGATCACCTTCGCGCGGGTCAGGTCGTGGATATGCAGCGCGCCCACCAGCTTGCCGTCGGCGTCCACCACCAGCATCTGGTTGATGCGGAATTCTTCCATGACCGCGACCGCGTCCACGGCCAGCTGCTCCGGATGCACGGTGCGCGGGCCCGCGTGCATCACTTCGCGGATCGTCACCTTGGTGAAGTCCTGCACCTTGTCGAGCATGCGGCGCAGGTCGCCGTCGGTAAACACGCCGACCGGGCGGCCGGATGCGTCGACGATGGCGGTCATGCCCATGCCCTTCTGGGTAATCTCAAGCAGCGCTTCGGTCAGCGGCACATCCGCCGTCACCATCGGCACCGCGTCGCCGCTGCGCATGACGTCGCGCACGTGGGTCAGCAGGCGGCGGCCCAGCGCGCCGCCCGGATGCGAGCGGGCAAAGTCTTCCTCGCGGAAGCCGCGCGCGTCCAGCAGCGCCACCGCCAGCGCGTCGCCCAGCGCCAGCGTGACGGTGGTGCTGGCGGTGGGCGCCAGGTTCAGCGGGCAGGCTTCTTTTTCAACGGCAATGTTCAGGTGCACATCGGCCAGCTGGGCCAGGCTCGACTGCGGTTTGCCGGTCATGGCGATCAGCGGCGCGCCCATGCGCTTGACGATCGGCAAGATCGACAGCAGTTCGGCCGCTTCGCCGGAATACGAAATTGCAATAAAAGCATCGTCGGCGGTAATCATGCCGAGGTCGCCGTGGGCCGCTTCGGCCGGGTGCACGAACATCGCCGGGGTGCCGGTCGAGGACAGCGTGGCCGCGATCTTGCGGGCAATATGGCCCGACTTGCCGATGCCGGACACCACCACCCGGCCGCTACAGCCAAGCAGCATGCCGACGGCGCGGCCAACACTGTCGTCGCTGGCCAGGCGCCCGAGCACGGCGCGGATCGCGTCCGCCTCGATCTCGAGGGTCTCGCGGGCCAGCAGCATTGCGCGGTCGAGGGCAGTGTTATCAAAAGCTTTCAGCATTGTTTTTTCATCGGTTACACTCATGCTGGAAGTATAAACGAATTGCGAAAGCAAAAAACTTGCCAGACGCAACAAATCACTATTTACCCATGACGGGACACAGGCACGCATGTATTCCGGACTGGAACTGACCCTCATTTTGCTTGGCAGCGCCGTTCTTGGCGTGGTCGCGTTCCGCATGCTTCACCTGCCCCCGATGCTGGGCTACCTGGCCGTCGGCATCCTGATCGGCCCGCACGCCCTCGGCCTGGCCGAAAACGACCACACCACCCATACGCTGGCCGAATTCGGCGTGGTGTTCCTGATGTTTTCGATCGGCCTCGAATTCTCGCTGGCGCAGCTGATGGCCATGCGCCGGGTGGTATTCGGCCTCGGGCTGGCCCAGGTCGTGCTGACGATCCTCGGCGCCATGCTGTTCGGCTGGCTGGCGTCGAGCCAGCTGCCGGCCCGCTTTAACATCAGCTGGCAAGCCTCGTTCGCGCTGGGCGGCGCGCTGGCGATGTCGTCGACCGCCATCGTCGTCAAGATGCTGACCGAACGGCTTGAGCTGGAAAGCCCCCACGGCCGCAAGATCATCGGCATCCTGCTGTTCCAGGATCTGGCCGTGGTGCCGCTGCTGATCCTGATCCCGTCGCTCGGCAAGCCGCCCGAGGAAATGGTGGAGACGCTGGCCTGGGCCGCCGTCAAGGCCGTGATCGTGCTGGTGCTGCTGCTGTTCTTCGGCCAGAAGCTGATGCGGCGCTGGTTCTCGATCGTCGTCAAGCGCCGCTCGCAGGAGCTGTTCATGCTGAACCTGCTGCTGATCACGCTGGGCGCGGCCTGGATCACCGAGCAAGCCGGTTTGTCGCTGGCGCTCGGCGCCTTTGTGGCCGGCATGCTCATCTCCGAAACCCAGTACAAGCACCAGGTGGAAGAAGACATCAAACCGTTCCGCGATGTGCTGCTTGGGCTGTTCTTCATCACCGTCGGCATGCTGCTCAATGTGCAGATGGTGTGGGATAACCTGTGGCTGGTGCTGCTGCTGACGGTGATGCCGGTCCTGCTCAAGTTTGCCCTGATCGCGCTGCTGGCCAAATGGTTCGGCGCCTCCGACGGCACCGCCATGCGCACCGGCCTTGGCCTGGCGCAGGCGGGCGAATTCGGCTTCGTGTTGCTGACCTTGGCCGCGGGCGCCAAGCTGCTCGACCCATTCCTGATCCAGCTGGTGCTGGCGTCGATGGTGCTGTCGATGCTGATCGCGCCTTTCCTGATCGAGAAGTCCGACCAGATCGTGATGAAAGTCGCCTCCAACGAGTGGATGATGCAATCGCTCCAGCTGACCCAGATCGCCACCCGCACGATGGCCGCGCAAAAGCACGTGATCATCGCCGGTTTCGGGCGCAGCGGCCAGAGCCTGGCGACCCTGCTGACCGACGAGAAAGTGCCCTACCAGGCGCTCGACCTCGACCCCGAGCGGGTGCGCGAAGCACAGGCCGCCGGCGCCAACGTGTCGTACGGCGACGCGGCGCGGCGCGAAAGCCTGGTCGCCGCCGGCATCTACCGCGCCAGCGCGATGGTCATCACCTACGCCAATACCGCCTCGGCGCTGAAGATCCTGCACCAGGTGCACGAACTGGCCCCTGACCTGCCGGTCATCGTGCGCTGCCACGACGACTCCGAGCTCGACGCATTGAAAAAGGCCGGCGCCACCGAAGTGGTGCCCGAGTCGCTGGAGGCCAGCCTGATGCTGGCGTCGCACGCGATGGTGATGATGGGCGTGCCGCTGCGGCGCGTGGTGCACCGGGTGCAATCGGTGCGCGAAGAACGCTACGCCTCGATGCGCGGTTTTTTCCACGGCCTGTCGGACGCCGACGAAGATGCCGAGCATATGTTCGTGCGCCTGCATTCGGTGCCGCTGCCGGAGGGCGCGGGCGCGATCGGCAAGTCGATTGGCGAGCTTGAACTGCACGATGTCGGCGCCGAGGTATCGGTGCTGCGGCGCGGCCGCCAGCGGGTCGACGCCAACCTGGAGTCGGTGCTGGAAGCGGGCGACGTGGTGGTGTTGCGCGGCTCTGCCGAAGCGGTGTCCCGCGCCGAAGGCCGGCTGCTGAATTAACCCGTCGTTCCCGCGCAGGCGGGAACCTATACTAAAGCCTTGTCGACGCGATCAATCGAACGACACCACGCGGTTGCGCCCGTCCGCCTTGGCCTTGTACAGCGCGGTATCGGCATGCGCCACCAGCTGGTGCGCCACGCCTTCAATGGCATGGTCGCGCTCGAAGTCTTCGAGCGTTGCGACACCGATCGACACCGACAGATTCAGCTGGCCGCCGGTCGACAGGTGGAACGCATGGCTGGCGATGCTGCTGCGGATGCGCTGGGCCACTGCCACCGCGCTCTCCAGGTCCGCGTCGATCAGCAGCACGACAAACTCTTCTCCGCCAAAGCGCCCCAGCGCGTCCGACATGCGCAGCTCGTTCTTGATGCGGGTGGCCACTTCGCGCAGCACTTCGTCGCCGCCCTGGTGGCCGACGCTGTCGTTGACCTGCTTGAAGTGGTCGATATCGATATACATGCACGAGATGCGGTACGCCTGGCGGCGCGCGCGCGCGATTTCTTCCACCAGGCGGCGGTCGATGTAGCGGCGGTTATACACGCCGGTCAGCGAATCGGTCAGGCCGATGTACTTCAACATCTCGTTGCTGATCACGTTCTCGAGGCAGATCGCGATGATCGACGCCATGTGTTCGACGAAGTCGGTGCCCAGCGATGGTGTAAAGCGGGTCGGATCGAGGCTGCCCAGGTTCAGGCTGCCGATCAGGCGGCGGTTGCGCAGCAGCGGCACCAGCGCGATGCTTTGCAGGCCGGCCGGCGGGTTGGGGAACATCGGCTGGTGCAGCACCGGCGAATAAGGTCCGAGCAGCGGCTTGGGCGGCCCGGTCAGCGCCGCACTGCGCGAGGGCACGAAGCCCAGCGCCGATTCGGCGGCGACGAAATGCAGCTGCGGGAACTCGGAAAAATCCACGCCCAGCACGTTCATCACGGTCTGGATGTCGGCTTCTTCGTCGACCAGGCTGAGGGTGACGATATCGAGCTCCGAGATGACCGGCAGGCTGCGGAAGATCGCGGTAACCAGCTTGGGGAAGTTGTCGCAGCCGACGATCTCGAGGTCGAACGCCTGGTGGCGCCGCATGATCTCGTGGTTACGCTCGGCTTGCTCCATCAGGTAGGCCATGCGTGCGCGCAGTGACTCGTTTTCAGTCTTCAGCTCGCTCGTCGACAGGTCCGAATCGTGCATGGCGCTCCTTCCGGCAAAAGTTAAACTCGCGTCATCTTACCTGAATGGGGTATCGCCGGGTCAGAATGACAAGGCTGCGGTGACCTGCTGGCCGACGAACAGCCGCTCGCCCTCGCCTGCCGTCACGATGCAGTTCATGCCGAAGCAGACCGCGTCATCAAGCTGCGGCTTCTTGCGATAAGCCTGCAGAATGTCGAGCGGGTCGGGGCCGGGCACGCCGGTGGCCTGGTCGACCGCCGGGATCGGGCAGCGCGGGCACGGCTTGACTGGCTTGAGCACCGCCGCGCCAGCGCTGAACGACTCGGCGTAGTCCTCTTCAAAGGCCTCGATGCCGTCGACCACGACGTTGGGACGGAAGCGGTCCATCGGCAGCGGCTCGCGGCCGGCGGCCTTGAGCTTGTCGTTCAGGTCGGCCAGCGAAGCCGAGCCGACCAGCAAAACCGGGTAACCGTCCGAGAACAGTGTCGGCGCTGCGACGCCGCCAGTCCACTTGGTGCTGGCGAAGCGCTTCGCGCTGGCATGGAAGCGCACCAGGCGGCATGGCGTGCCGATCACCTGCGAAAACCAGGTCGCGGTGATTTCGTCGCAATCGTAGGCAAGCACCGTGTCGTCCCACAGTTTGACGTCGCGCAGCACTTCGTTCTCCGGCGCCGGCAAGTCGAGCGGAATTTCCAGGCGCAGCATGCCGGGCGCGCGCAGCTCGATCGTGTCGAGCTTGATGCGCGGGGACACCAGCGCCAGCCGCGGATGCTCGCGCTGGGTCAGGAACTGGCCATGCTCGTCCACCACCATCCATTCGCGGTCGTAGACATTGTCGACCGACAGGCCGGCCGTCGTCAGCGTTGCCTGGCGCACGGAAATGCCGGCGCAGGATTTGATCGGGTACAGGACGAGTTCAGAAATAACAGCCATTGCGCGCGATCGTTTTAGTAAGGATGTCAGTTTACCGGAGCTGGCTTTTCGCCGCGCTCAGTCGCCAGGCGGGTGGCAAGGCCGGCATTTGCGCGGCTGGCCAATTCCCGGCAAGCGGCGTCGTTGATGAACGTGTTCTGCGCCGGCGTTTTGGCCGCGAGTTTTTCCATCATGCCCGATGCGCCAGGATGGGTCGTCAGCAGCACGTCGCACTTCAGCGCGCCGATCTTGTCGATGCTGGCCTGGAAGCGCTTCGATACATCCGGCGCGCCCTTGCCGCCGAGGTAGCGATAGTCGCCTAGGGAAATTGCCGTGAGGCTGTCGGCGTAGACCACGTCGAGGCACCTGGCGCCGTCGCACGAGGTCCAGCTGTACGAAGCGCTGCCTGGCGTGTGGCCTGGCGTCATGTGTGCGGTAACGGAAATCGGGCCGACGGTCAGCACCTCGCCGTCGCTCAGCACTTTCACGTGCGCGACCTTGGGGAAGTGATCGGCGTTCTCGGCGGTGAATTGCGGATCGTCCTTGCCGATGGTGCCGTCGCCCAGCACCTGTGCGCCGTGTGCGCTGGCCGCAACCAGCGCGCCGCTGGCGCGCTGCAGCGCCGCGATGCCGCCCGCATGGTCGATATGCGCGTGGGAATTGAGGATCAGCTTGATGTCTTCGACCTTGAAGCCCAGCTCCCTGATGTTCTTTTCAATGAAAGGCGCCGATGCCGGCACCGCGCCGTCGAGCAAGACATGGCCTTGCGGGCTGGTGATCAGGATGGCAGACAGTTCCTTGGTGCCGACATACCAGGTATTGCCGGACACATTGAACGGCTTCTGTGGATCGTTCCATGCCGCCGATGCCGTCCCGCTGACCATGAATGCCAGTGCCAGTGCCAGGGTCGCCGCTTTCGTCATCTTGTCATCTCCATTGTTTTTCAGCATTATAGTCAGAACGACAAAGCCCCCGGAGAAACTTGCTGTCGCAAGATTCCTGCCGGGGGCTTATTTGTTGCACGGGCTGAGCCCGGCACGCTGTTCGACGAATTACACGTTGAACAGGAAGTTCAGCACGTCGCCATCCTTGACCACGTATTCCTTGCCTTCAGCGCGCATCTTGCCCGCTTCCTTCGCGCCGGCTTCGCCCTTGAAGGTGATGAAGTCGTCGAACGCGATGGTCTGGGCACGGATGAAGCCGCGCTCGAAGTCGGTGTGGATGACGCCAGCCGCTTGCGGGCCGGTGTCGCCGATGTGGATGGTCCATGCGCGCACTTCCTTCACGCCTGCGGTGAAGTAGGTTTGCAGGCCCAGCAGCTTGAACGCGCCGCGGATCAGGCGGTCGAGGCCGGGCTCGTCCATGCCCATGTCGGCCAGGAAGGCGTGCTTGTCTTCGTCTTCCAGGTCGGCGATTTCCGCTTCGATCGCGGCGCAGATGGCGACGATCGGCGCGTTCTGCGCCTTGGCGTATTCGGTCAGCTGGTCCAGCAGCGGGTTGTCCTTGAAGCCGGTGTCCGACACGTTGGCCACGTACATCGCCGGCTTGGCGGTGATCAGGCACAGCGGCTTGATGATGGCCATCTCGTCTTCCGACAGGCCCATCGCGCGCACCGGCTGGGCGTCGTTCAGTTGCGGCATGATGCGCTCAAGCAGCGACACCAGCTTGGCGGCGTCCTTGTCGCCCGAACGTGCTTTCTTCTGCTCGCGGTGGATCGCCTTTTCGACGGCGGTCATGTCGGCCAGCGCCAGCTCGGTCTGGATGACGGCGATGTCGTCCAGCGGGCTGACCTTGCCGGCGACGTGGATGACGTTGTCATCTTCGAAGCAACGCACGACGTTGACGATCGCGTCGGTTTCGCGGATGTGCGCCAGGAACTGGTTGCCCAGGCCCTCGCCCTGCGACGCGCCGGCCACCAGGCCCGCGATGTCGACGAACTCGACGATGGCGTTGACGATGCGTTCAGGCTTGACGATCTCCGACAGCTGCTTGAGACGCGGATCCGGCACTTCGACCACGCCGACGTTCGGCTCGATCGTGCAGAACGGATAGTTCTCAGCCGGAATGCCGGCCTTGGTCAGGGCGTTGAACAGGGTGGACTTGCCGACGTTAGGCAGGCCGACGATGCCGCATTTGAGACTCATGGGAAGACTTTCTAATTCGATTGACGGTGGCGCCCCGCACGCAGGTGCGCCTTAACCCCACATTGTACCCTGCGAAGGCCCTTTTAGCCCCAAAAAGCGCGGAGTTGGCAGCTTGACAGCACCAGCGACGTGTCAGATCGGGCGCAACAGATCGGTGTCGGGCCGTGCGCTGAACGCGGCCAGTTCGTCGCGCAGGCGTTGGCCCTGCGACATCGCGATCTTCCAGTTGCGGATCCGCTCATCATGGTTGAGGCCGTAATGCTTGAAGTCCTTGCGATCGGGCAGCTTGCCAAGTGGCAGCGTGCGCAGGAATGCCGGCGTCGGCGCCACGATCACGACATTGTCGAGCCAGCCGCGGTTCGGGCCGCGCGCCGTGCGGCGCCACGGCAGGCCCTTGTCGAGCCAGCCAGGCACGATGTGTTCGGTAAAGTGCGGGTACAGCACCAGCGAGCCGTCGCCGTCGCCATGTGGCAACCGCGAATACGGCAGCGCGAGGTGGTAGTCGATGATGCCGCCGTCCCAGTAGGCGCCGCCGGGCGCACCGGCGATATCGCGCACCGGCCTCATGATCAGCGGCAAGGTTCCGGACGCCAGCAAGGCCGATGCGAGGTTGCCGCTGTCAAGATGCGAAAAATGCGTGGTGAAGGAATCAAACTTTTCGCGCAGCCATGGCGAGGTGTCGCGGCGGTCGCCCACCACCACGCGTTCGAGCATGTGGGCCAGCCGGTTGCGCGAGGCCAGGTTGAGCAGCGACGCCGTCGCAAAGCCGCGCATCTCGGCGCGCGGGTGGGCGGGCGAGGCCAGGCCGCGCAAGCCGCGCACCGTCAGCAGGTTGAGGCGGTAATGCGGATGGTTCAGGATTTCGTCCTCGCGCCCGCCGACAAATTCGCGCAGCAGGTTCTGGCAGACACCGTCGATCTCCTGCTGCGATGGCTTGGCCGTGTAGCGCTGATCGCAGTACAGGTCGCCAAGCCGCTGGAAGGCGCTCACCGGATCGGCCTGGCAAGCGGCAGCCATGCGCCAGGCGCCGATCGACGAGCCGATCAGGGTCCGTTCGCGCGGCGCCGAGGCTAGCCAGCTGCCGAACACCCACTGGTCCAAGGCCTGGAAAATCAGGCCTTTCGGCCCGCCGGCAGCAGCGGGGACGACCGCAATATCTCTGGCTTGCAGGCCGTGCTTGCGGATGTGCGCAAGGGCGCGCGGGCCGGCATGGAAGGAAAGTGCGTTCATTGTTCGATTATCGTAGCTGAAAGCGAGATCGTCCAGCGAGCGTCACGTCGAGCCACGCGCTGTTATCGGTGATATATTTGCATTATCTGTCCGTTTATCTGCACAACCAACCAAAGGATGTGAAACATGCGTGTACTCTCGAGAATGAACAAATCTCTCCTCGTCGCCTTCGCCGCGTCGGTCGTGTCCGTCAGCGCACTTGCCCAGGGCTGGCCGACCAAGACCGTGACCGTGGTCGTGCCATGGCCGCCAGGCGGCCCGTCCGACATCGCGGCGCGTCCGCTGTCGAAGGGCCTGACGGAAAACCTCGGCGAGTCGTTCGTCATCGACAACCGTGCTGGCGGCGGCGGCAACATCGGCACTGCGGCCGTGACCCGCGCGGCACCGGATGGCTACACCCTGCTGATCACGTCGAGCGCACCGATCGTCATCAACCCAAGCCTGTACAAGAAAATGACCTTCGATCCCTTGAAGGACCTGGTTCCTGTCACCAACCTGCTGCGCGCGCCGCTCGTGCTGGTCGTCAGCCCTACGCTGCCCGTCAAGAACCTCAAGGAACTGATGGCGCACATCAAGGCAAGCAACGGCAAGTTCTCATACGCCTCGTCGGGCAACGGCACCCCACAGCACCTGACCACGGAACTGTTCAGCAGCGTCACGAAACTGAACATGACCCACGTGCCGTACAAGGGTTCCGCGCCGGCGATCGCCGACGTGCTGGGTGGCCATATCCCGATGATGTTCGACAGCACGATCGCGATCATGCCGCACATTAAGAGCGGCAAGGTCCGGCCAATCGCCATTTCGGGCGCACAGCGTTCGCCGTTGCTGCCGGACGTGCCAACCTTCGCCGAAGCGGGCGTGGCGGGCATCGAATCGTACGCCTGGTATGGCCTGTTCGCGCCAGCCAATACGCCAAAGGATGTGATCGCCAAGATCAACGCCGAAGCCGTCAAGGTCATGAAGCAGCCTGAGTTCACGAAGATTCGTAGCGAAACCGGTTCGGACTTCGTTGGCGACACGCCGGAAAACTTCAGCAAATTCGTTCAGGCCGAAGCGGCGCGCTGGGGCAAGGTCGTCAAGGAAAGCGGCGCAACTGTCGACTAAACGACGCACTGGCCGGACCAAAATGGGATCGCAGTTCGCTGCGGTCCCTTTTTTTCGCCGATCACTTTAGCTTGCGAGGTGTCAAACGGAAACAGCACGGCATCGGTAGCATGGATTCTTTGGTCTTGCCGGAGAAATCACAATGCTGCGATTGCTTGCGATGCTGTGCCTTGCACTCACGGCGCCCTCTTCCTTCGCGGCCCTGCCCGACACGGGGACCGATTCCTCGCTGGTGATGGACAGGCAGCGCCAGCATTTTGTCGTCAATCCGGATGGCAGCTTTGTGTTCACGCTGGACATGACGACCACCATCGTCGAACCTCGCGCCGTGCCGGCGGCAAGCCAGCGCGCGGTGTCCTACAACGCCACGCTGGAAGAAATTGTCGCGCTCGAAGCGCATACGCACAAGCCCGATGGCCGCATCATCAAGGTGACGAAAGAGCAGATCAAAGACCAGCAGGAAACCAGCTCCGCCGACGCGCCGATGTTCCACGACACGCGCGTCAAGGTGGTGGTGTTTCCCGATGTCGCCGTGGGCGACAAGCTGGTGCTTCACTTCGTACGCAAGCGCCACACGCCATTGCTGCCGGGGCACTTCGAGGATTTGTCGGCGGCCGATTTCTTCGTCACCAAACAGTTCGAGCTGATCTACGACATGCCTGCGTCGATGCCTTTGTACGCCGATGCAGTGGGTTTCGAAACAGTGAACATTGACAGCGCTCCCGGCCGCAAGCGTTACCAGTGGCGTTTCGTCGATGGCCCGAACCAGCGCATGGAGGCAGATTCGGTCAGTTATTTTGACTACGGCAAGCGGCTCGCGGTATCGACCTTCGCCGACTATCCGGCCTTCGCCACTGCCTATCACGCGCGCGCCGGCGACAAGGCCGCAGTCACCCCGGCCATCGCGACACTGGCGCGCAGCGTTACGTCGGGACTCGCACAACCCCGCGCGAAGGCGCTCGCCTTGTCCGACTGGGTGCGTAAAAATATCCGTTATGTCGCTGTGTATGTTGGCGCGGGCGGCGTCGTGCCGCACGCCGCCTCGACGGTACTCGATAACCGCTATGGCGACTGCAAGGACCATGCGGTCCTGCTTGAGGCGATGCTCAACGCGGTCGATATCGCGAGCACCCCGGCGCTCATCAATTCCGGGAACGCCTACCGGCTCCCATCGGTGCCGACGCTGGGCGTCTTCAATCATGTGATCACTTACATTCCCGGCCTCGATCTCTACCTCGATTCGACGGCGGCCGATGTCGCCGCTGGCTACCTGCTCAACGACGAACTTGGCAAACCTGTGCTGCTGACCAAAACCGGCACGATCGGCAGAACCCCGGATGCACAGGCGATTCGGCACCACAACATCGCCACCTACAGCGTGCAGGCGGACGGGAAGACCGGCATACGCGTGCACAAGACCGCCGGCGGTGCCATTGCCGAGCACTTTCGCCGCATCGTCCGCGATACCGACCAGGCCGATCGCGACATGCTGGTCGAACGGCTGCTGAAGGAAATGGGCCAGCAAGGCAGCGGCGTGTTCGATCCCGGCAACGTTAACGGCGCGGACGGCGACTATGCGTTCGGCTTCAAGGGAAGCAGCGACAATTTCATCAACCTGCCGGGACCGACGGGTGTGCGGACGTCGATCAACTTCTGGGGCGGCCTGGGCGACGCGGCCTACCAGCTTGCCAGCGAAAACAAGCGTCACCAGAATTTTTCATGCTTCGGCTATGACGTGGGCGACGAGACGACGTTTGAATTCGCGACCGGCATCGAGATACTCGCCGTGCCCGCGCCGTTTCACTTGGAGGATGCGTACTTCACATATGACGCAAGATATATCCGCAAAGGAAATTCAGTCGTGGTCAGCCGTGCGCTCAAGTTCCACACCAACAAGGCCGTGTGCACGCCGGCCGATTTCGAGCGCTTCAACCCGACGCTCCAGCGCATCATGCGCGACTTGAAAGGCCAGATTATTGTCCGGGGAACCTGACGCAGTTATTTATGGTCAATCGTGACAGTAGGTGACTTTTACCACCAAGGCATTCTGCTATGCTAAGCGGAGCGGCCGGTCAGTGAGACCGCATTCACTTAAACGGACTTCAACATGACGGATAATCTTTGGGTGTGGGTTGGCGCACTCGGAGTGGCAGGGATCGTTGCACTCTATCTCGCCTTCCATTTCTCAAAACAACGCTGGCCGCGCGCGCTAGCCGTGACGGTTGCAGGCGCGATCGTTTCAGTTCTTATCGGAGATGGCAGCGCTACCATACCGATTCTGCTGACCGGCGTAATCCTCGCTGTTTGTTCCGCGGCGACGAGCCGCAGCTAGTTGAGGATGCGGTGAGAAACGCTCAAGGTATCAGGCGCTCGGCTCGCAAGCGCCCAAACAGATCGAAGAACGACATATCGGTCGCCTGGTAGGCTGAAAACCCGAGGCGGCGGCTATTTGCCATGTCGGTCATGACTTCCAGCGGCCGTCCCAAATCGAGGTCGGTGTGCCACGGCGATGCCAGGCGGTCGAGCTCGGGTTCTGCGAGGCCGTGCCTGGTAGCGATCTGGCGCCACAGCGGCGCATCCTGCGCCATCGCCACTTCCAGCGCTTGAATCCGGCCGCTGTAGCCGGCCGCTTCGACGCCAAACCATCCGGCCAGTTTCGGCCACAGCCAGCTCCAGCGGAACACGTCACCATTGACGATGTTGAAGGCTTCGTTCTTGGCCGCATCGGTATCGGCCGCCCAGACCAGCTGCCTGGCCAGCATGCGCGCGTCGGTTACGTCGGTCAGCCCCTTCCACTGCGCTTCCGATCCGGGAAACTGGAACGGCCGCCCGGTTTCCTTGCAGAGCGTCGCGTATACCGCCAGCGTCGTGCCCATGTTCATCGCATTCCCGACGGCCAGGCCAATGATCGAGTGCGGGCGGTGCACGCTCCAGGTGAAGCGGTCGCGTTCGGCAGCGGCATACACCTCGTCTTCCTGCGCATAGTAGAAATTATCCAGCGGCAGGCGCGGCTGGCTTTCGCGCAGCGGCGTATCGGGCAGCGTGCCGGAGCTGGCATACGCCTCGAAGGGGCCGAGATAATGCTTCAGACCGGTAACGAGGGCGACGTGGCGCAAGCTTTTTTTCGACGACAGCGCATCGAGCAGGTTGCGCACGAGCGCGGCATTGACGCGGATATTTTCCGCTTCGGTTTCCTGCCGCATCCACGTCGTAATGAACAGGTGCGTGGGCGCCACATCGGCCAGCGCGGCCTTCAAGGCAGACGGGTCCAGCAAGTCGGCCGATATGTGCCGGACCCCGGGCAGATCGAGCGGTGCGCGGCGCGACAGTCCCATCACATCCCATCCATGACCCAGCAATTCGCGGGCGACCTGGCTGCCCCCGATGCCAGTAATACCCGCTACCAAAGCAATTCGTTTCATGGCATTCCCTTCCGGTTCGATCCCCTATTCTAGCTGCAGTCCAGAGGCACTGTACGTTGGGCGTCCTGTACGTGCCGTCCGGTACACCGGGAAAGGGTGACCACTCGCGCACACACCCACGGCATTCCCCCTGTTGTCGAAAATCTTTACATCTAAGGCGGATGACATCTGTAAGTGCTTGTTTTTAAGAACTTTTGCATCCTGGCATGATGATTGCTACATACGCAATTAGTCTTTCAACTAGGAAAATTAAAATGAAAAAAAGCATTATTGCATTATGTTTGATGAGCGCCGTTCTGAGCGCGCCCGCCATGGCAACCGTGATCGACTTCGATGCCACCGGCACACCACGCAATGTCAATGATTTGAGCTACGCGATCGACGGTTTTCGCTTCAGCTTCAATATGGATAACGTCGACATCGGTAGCGACAGCCCTTGGAGCGGCACCGGGCCTGCGTACAGCGGCAACTACGCCGCCCTGAACAATTACGGCTCCGCCGGCCAGATGACCCGTGACGACGGTTCCACATTTTCGTTTCAGAGCCTGTGGGTGAAAAACTGGTTCAGCGGCTCGGACCGCACCGGCAACGTCTACGGCTACCGCAACGGCATCGCTGTTGGCCACGTGTCCAGTAATAGTTCCGGCGCATGGACCCAGGTCACCGGCAATTTCGCGGAAATCGATACACTTAGCTTCGACTTCGGCAACTATTTCTTGATCGACAACATCACTGTGAACGATACGCCGGATCCAGTCGACGTACCCGAGCCAGGTAGCCTGGCGCTGTTGGGCTTGGGCCTGGCCGGGCTGTTTGCTGGCAAAAAGCGTCTGCGCTGACCTGGTGAAGGGCTGCGCGTGGGTGCTGCTGTCAGGCGGTATGCAGCTGCATCGTCGCGATATCGAACTTGCCTTCGATCGCCAGCGGCAGCACGCGCAGGCTCTTCTCGATCGATTCCTCGATCAGCACCTGCTCTTCCTTGCGCGGCCGGTGCAGCACGAAATCGGCCACCGCCTGCTGCGAATTCAGGCTGCGCGGGTGGCCGATGCCGATGCGCAGGCGCCAGTAATCCTGGGTGCCCAGCGCTGCGGTGATGTCCTTCAGGCCATTGTGCCCGCCTGACGATCCGCCCTTCTTCATCTTGACCACGCCAGGCGCCAGGTCGAGCTCGTCGTGCACGACCAGCACTTCATCCGGGTTGATCTTGAAGAAGCGCGCCAGCCCGCCCACCGACTGTCCGGAGCGGTTCATGAAGGTCTGCGGCTCCAGCAGCCACACTTCCTGGCCCTTGATCGCCGTCTTGGCGACCAGCGCGTTAAAGCGCGATTCGCGCTGCAGGCGGCAGCCGGGCAGGCTGTTGGCGAGGTTGTCGACCAGCCAGAAGCCCGCGTTGTGGCGGGTCAGTTCATATTCGGGCCCGGGGTTGCCCAGGCCGACGATCAGGCGAATTGGCATGTTGTTCCAAATGCAAAAAACACTATTATCCGTGAAAACAGACAAAAAAAACCCCGTTTGCACTTAGCGCGATGTTGAGCACGCTAAGGCCTACGGGGTTTTCCGGCACACCGCATCGCTGCGGCGTTGCGAATTACTTCTTCGCTTTTGGCTTTTCTTCAGCTGCAGGCTCTGCTGCTGCAGCTTCAGCAGCAACGTGGCCTGCTGGTACAGCTGCGGTAGCGACGGTCTGGTTGGTGCCGTGGGTGATTGCGGTCACGCCTTTTGGCAGCGTCAGGTCAGCGACGTGGATCGAATGGCCGACATCGATGTTTGCCAGGTCAACATTGATGAACTCTGGCAGGTCAGCTGGCATGCACGAAATTTCGATTTCTTGCATGACGTGCGACACGGTTGCGCCGTGCAGCTTGACCGCTGGCGAAACGTCAGCGTTGATGAAGTGCAGTGCTACTTTCTTGTGCACTTTGCTCGATGCGTCAACGCGCTGGAAGTCAGCGTGCAGAACCAGTTGCTTGTATGCGTGCATCTGGAAGTCGCGCAGCAGAACTTGCTGGGTCTTGCCGTCGATTTCGAGGTCGAGGATCGAACCGTGGAACGCTTCTTTCTTCAGCGCGTGCCACATGGCGTTGCCATCCAGGGCGATCAGTACCGGGGCTTCTGCGCCACCGTAGATGATGCCTGGGGTCTGGCCAGCATTGCGCAGGCGGCGGCTCGCTCCGGTCCCCTGCAGAGTGCGGTTAAATGCGATAACTTTCATGTGAAACTCCAAAAAATGCGGGGCTTGATCGCCCTGCGTTGTGAGACCTCCCGCGACCAGGAGGCTCAAGAATGGGTGCAGCTTCGCACCCAAGAAAGGTTAAAACCTTGAAGACACAACGGCGCGCTGGCATTTTCGCCAGCGCGCCGCATGAATACAGCTAATTGGTTCGACCGCTTAGTCGATGAACAGCGACATGACCGAGTCGCCCTTGCTGATACGCTTGAACGTTTCAGCCAGCAGCGGTGCACAGGTCAGCTGGCGGATCTTGGTGCAGGCCTGGGCCGCGGCCGACAGCGGAATCGTGTCCGTCACCACCAGTTCGTCCAGCGGCGACGCGCTGATGCGGTCGATCGCCGGGCCGGACAGGACCGGGTGCGTGCAGTAAGCCACCACTTTCTTGGCGCCGCGCTCCTTGAGCACTTCGGCAGCCTTGGTCAGCGTGCCCGCGGTGTCGACCATGTCATCCATGATCACGCAGTTGCGGCCTTCGACTTCACCGATGATGTTCATCACTTCCGACACGTTCGCCTTCGGGCGGCGCTTGTCGATGATGGCCAGGTCGCAGCCGAGGCGCTTTGCCAGCGCACGGGCACGCACCACGCCGCCGACGTCCGGCGAGACCACCAGCAGGTCGTCGTAGTTGCGCTTTTGCAGGTCGCCCAGCAGGATCGGGGAAGCGTAGATGTTATCTACAGGAATATCGAAGAAGCCCTGGATCTGGTCAGCGTGCAAGTCCATGATCAGGACGCGCTCGACGCCGGCTTCTTCCAGCATGTTGGCGACAACTTTCGCCGAAATCGCCACGCGCGCCGAACGCGGACGGCGGTCTTGGCGGGCGTAACCGAAATAAGGGATCGCTGCGGTAATCCGGCCTGCGGAAGCGCGCTTGAGCGCGTCGACCATCAGGATGATTTCCATCAGGTTGTCGTTCGTCGGCGAGCACGTCGACTGCAGAACGAACACATCTTTGCCGCGGACATTCTCGTTGATCTCGACCATGACTTCGCCGTCCGAAAATTTGGACACGACTGCCTTGCCGAGGGGGATGCTGAGATTTTTTACGACTCCTTCTGCCAACGCAGGATTAGCGTTGCCGGTAAAAACCATCAGGTTTTCGTAAGCCATGGGAGTCCCAAGAGGTAAGCGTTGAATCTTGAATGTCGCCGCCCGGGTTACCGCGCGGCGCTGTGTTAAAAGTGACTCGCGAGAGCGAGGCCACCGACTTTACCTGCTGGACGCTGACTTCGCATCGACAGACCAGGCAAAATTGAATGGCAGGGGAACAAGGATTCGAACCTTGGTATGCTGGAATCAAAATCCAGTGCCTTAACCAGCTTGGCGATTCCCCTACGCAACTGACTGCTTGTCGTACCATTCAACGTGACTCACGCCGAACAAAACGCCAAACGAATTCTAGTCTAAAACTCCACCAACTTGCAACACCTCAGCCAGTGGATGTCGTGCCAGCGATTTCGCTTTCCACGCGGTCCAGACGGCAGGCACAGTACTGAGCACCCGGTCGGCTTCGCTTTCGGTGGAAAACGCGCAAAACACGCACGCCCCTGAGCCAGTCATCCTGGCTTTGCCGAACTGCGAGAGCCATTTGACCGCCTCGGCTACCGGCGGGAACAAGCGCTCTGCTACAGCTTGCAAGTCGTTCTTTCCAAACCCGCCCGGATTCGTTTGACTCACGAGGCATCTGGAAAAGTCCGCTATTGTGACGGGTTCCGTGTTCCTTGTCAAATCCCCTGACGAAAAAATTGCCGCAGTAGGCACAGAAATGCCCGGTTCGATCACCACATACCAGGACGCCGGCACCGCCACCGGCACCAGGGCCTCGCCCACGCCTTCGGCAAACGCGGTCTGGCCGAAGATGAAAAACGGAATGTCGGCGCCCAGCGGCAAGCCCAGCGCCATCAGTTCCTCGCGGTCCAGACCGGCCTGCCACAAATGGTTGGCCGCCATCAGCGCGGTGGCCGCATCGGATGAACCGCCGCCCAGCCCTCCTCCCATCGGCAGGATCTTGTCGATCTCGACATCGATCCCCGGCGCGGCGCGGCCATGGCGGCGCTCGAATTCAGCCGCCAGCAGGCGCAAGGCGCGCACGATCAGATCTTGCTGTTCCGGCACGCCCGCCACCTCGGTCAGGCGGCGAATCTGCCCGTCGTCACGTGCGGCGAAATGCAGCGTGTCGCCATGGTCGACCATCTGGAACACCGTTTGCAGCAGGTGATAGCCGTCAGGACGGCGGCCGCACACGTGCAAAAACAGGTTGAGCTTGGCCGGCGCGGGACAATCGCGCAAGGCATGCAGCGCCATCGTTCAGCCCTGTGCGTCGATAACGATGCGCAATGCCAGCGGCTCGGACGTGGCAGTCGCGGCGCGCACGGCGTCGATGCGCTTCGGTGCTGGCTGGGCGGCGTTCTCGTCCTGCCACGACACGAAGGTCAGTTGCCAGCCATCGGCGGTGGTGACGGAATTGCTGGCCGGCGAGGCGGTAAAGCGCTTGCCGCCGGGGCCGGTGGCGTAGCCCTGCAGCCAGTCGCGCAAGCCCGAGACCGGCAGCGACCAGCCCAGCGTCTGGGCGGTGAGGCTGTCGATGTCTTTGGCCACGCGCGGGGCCTGGTCGGTCTGGGTCAGCGTTGCCGATTCCGGCGTGACGATGATTTTCGCCAGCGTCTGGCCGAGCGGGGACGCCAGCGCGACATCGATCCGCTCGCCTTTCTGCGACCAATTGAACTTGCCGGACAAGGTTTCCGGCTTGCCGTCGCGTTCGTAGTTGACCGACAGGCGGCCGGCCAGGTCGATCGCGTCGCGGTAAGCGGCGACCGGGGCATGCGACATGCTCGTTGGCGCGGTGGTGGCGCAGGCTGTCAGCAGGATAGCCGCGCACGTTGTGGTGACGAGTTTGATCAGTTGATTATTCATTCGAGCCAGTTCAGAAGCCCCGTCGTTCGCGCCAAGGCGGGAACCCATGCCGCGACGGTGTCTCACGCGGCGCATGGATTCCCGTTTTCGCGGGAATGACGGAAAAGTTTTGGAATTCGTAGGGCGGATCAGCGTAAGCGCATCCGCCGATTGCTTACCGTGTCGCCAATTATCTCAGAGCTTGAGCTGAAGCCGCGCCAGCGTGTTCCTGAGCGTATCGTTCTTGGGGTCTTTCGCGCGCGCTTCGCGCAACAGCTTGCGCGCCTCTTCCTGCGCGCCCTTACGCCACAGCACCTCGCCCAGGTGCACCGCAATCTCGGCATCCTTGCGCAGCGCATACGCCTTGCGCAGCTGGGTCTCGGCGGCATCGAGGTTGCCCATCCGGTAATGCACCCAGCCCAGGCTATCCATGATGAACGGATCATCCGGCGCCATTTTCAGCGCCTTGTCGATCAGCACCAGCGCCTCATCGAGCCGCACGTTGCGCTCGGCCAGCGAATACCCCAGCGCGTTGTACGCATGGTGATTGTCCGGCGCGAGCGCCATCACGTCGCGCAGCGCTTTTTCCATCACGTCGACGCGCCCGATTTTTTCAGCCTGCAGCGCGAAGTCGTACAGCAAATCCGGATTTTTCGGGAACTTGCGCGCGCCATCTTCCAGCACCTGATAGGCCGCCTTGCCCTTCCCCGCGTCGCGCAAAATCTGGCCCTCGGCCAGTACCACCTGCGCCTGCTGCGCCGCCTCCGATGGCGACAACCCCGCCAGCACTTTGCGCGCTCCCGCCAGTTCACCCTGCTTGGCCATCAGCTGCGCGCGCTTGACCTGCGCGCCGAAGTACAGCGCCGGGTCGTCGCTTTCGATACTGGTGATCCATTTCAACGCGCCAGCCAGGTCGCCACGCTGCTCGGCCAGCTGCGACAGCATCAGCAGCACGCGCGACGGATCGCGCTCGTCCTCCGGGCTCGCGGCCAGTACCTCGGTGAAGTGAATCAGGTATTCCTCGGCGGACGCCGGGTCGTCCAGCTGCATCGACAGGATGCCCAGCGCATACAGCGTGCCGAGGTCTTCCGGCTGATCCTTCAGCAGCACCTCGAACGAATCGCGCGCCTTCTCAAACTGTTTCTGGTCTACCAGCAAGCGTGCGTGCGCCGCGCGCACCTCGCGCGCTTTCGGATTGGCGGCGATAAATTTGGCCAGCATCGCTTCGACACTGCCCTGGTCGACGGCGACCTGCGCCAGCGTCAGCATGGCGATTTCGGAATCGGGCTTGAGCGCCAGTGCCGCGCGCGCCTCGGTTTCGGCCTGCGGCTTGTCGCCGCGGGCGAACGCGCTTTGCGCGAGCAAAATACGCGCCTCGACCATGTGGCGGTATGGCGACAGCAGGCGCTCGAACATGGCTGCCGCGGCCGCCTTGTCCTTGGCGCGGCTGAGGAACTGGCGCGTCTGGAACATGGCAGCGCCGCGTTCATCCATGGCGGCCTCGGCAAGGCGTTGCCTGAGAATGGCTTCCGCTTCCGGCAGCTTGTCGTTGAGAACCGCCAGCCCAAGGTAGGCGCGCGCGGCTTCTTCGGAATCTGGCACCAGTTCGCGCCAGACGCCGACCGCCGCCATCGCGCTCTGGTGCTCGTTCACGCTGAGCGCCATCTCGGCGGCGCGGCGCGGCAGGCGCGGGTCGCGCGTCAGCTTGGCGGCCTCGAGCAGCGCCGCGTACGGCGCCTGCCAGTTACCTTCGCGGAAGTCGAGCTCAGCCTTCATGAGCTTGTACAGCAGGTCGCCGGTCAGCGCGACTTTGGGCAACTTGGCGAACTCGCTGGCCTCCTCGGCGGCGGCATTATCGGCGTCGTCGCTGGCATCGGCGGCAGCGGTTGCATCGGCAATCGCGGCAGGTGTTTCCTGCACGGGCGGCACGGCATCCGGCTGCGGCAGTTGCGCCACAGCGCACGCCGTTAACAGACCCGAGAGGGTTACAATGACGAAAGCGTTTTTCAAAGCAATTCCAGAATGACATCGATGATTTCTGATTCTACGCCTAACCTCCCGGTCGCGTGCGCACCCGCCCCCGCTGCCCCAATGTACACGATCCAAGCCCACCCAGATGCCAGAATTGCCAGAGGTTGAAGTGACGCGCCGCGGCGTCGCGCCGCATATCGAAGGACGCATGGTCGAAGGCGTGCTGCTGCGCCGCGACGGCCTGCGCTGGCCCTTCCCCGCCGGGCTCGACAAGCTGCTGGCCGGCCAGCGCGTGCTGTCGACCGGGCGCCGCGGCAAATATCTGCTGATTCACTTCAGCCACGGCACCCTGATCGTGCATCTGGGCATGTCCGGCCATCTGCGCGTACTGCCCGACGGCACCGAATTCAAGAAACATGATCATTTCGACCTGATCGTCGCCGGGCAGGATGGCCGCCAGGTGCTGCGCCTGCACGACCCGCGCCGCTTCGGCGCGGTGCTGTGGCATGGCAACGAGGACGGCGCGCTCGACGAGCACCTGCTGCTGCGCGGCCTCGGCGTCGAGCCGCTGGAAGATGGATTCTCCGGCGAGACGCTGTTTCGCGCCACGCGCCGACGCAAGGCGCCGGTCAAGCAGGTGCTGCTGGCCGGCGACATCGTGGTCGGCGTCGGCAACATCTACGCCTGCGAAAGCCTGTTCCGGGCCGGGATCAACCCGAAAATCCATGCAGGACGCATCAGCGCCGCCCGCTATGACCGCCTGGCGCTGGCCATCAAGGAGATCCTTGCCGAGGCGATTGTGCAAGGAGGCAGCACTTTGCGTGACTTTATTGCCGTAAATGGACAATCGGGCTATTTCCAGCAGACATATTTCGTCTATGATCGTGCAGGGATGCCGTGCAGAAACTGTTTGGCCGAGATACGCCAGATCAAGCAGGGTCAGCGGTCGACTTTTTATTGTGTAAATTGTCAGAAATGACGAGGGCAATGTGAGCAAAATGGTGCAGGATTTCGAGCAGTACAGCGCGTGGCGCCAGAACGTGGCGGCGGCGCTTGAAGCGTATCAGGCCGGCGTCAGCCAGGCCGGACTCGGCGACGCCGCCAGCGAGCAGGGCGTCGCCCGCGCGCTCGACCGCATCCGCGACGACAAACTGTCGGTCGCCTTCGTCGCCGAATTTTCGCGCGGCAAGTCCGAGCTGATCAACGCCCTGTTCTTCGCCGACTACGGCCAGCGCATCCTGCCATCGTCGGCCGGCCGCACCACCATGTGCCCGACCGAGCTGATGTACGACCCGTCGTATGCGCCCTGCCTGCGCCTGCTGCCGATCGAAACGCGCGGCGCCCAGCTGTCGACCAGCGACTACCGCGACGACCCCTCCGCATGGACGGTGCTGCCGCTGTCGCTGGACGCGCCCGACAGCATGATCGACACCTTCAAGCAGGTCAGCCTGACCCGCTACGTCAGCGTGGCCGAAGCCACCCGCTTCGGCCTGTATGACGAAACCGACCCGGATGCGGCGGCATCGCTGAACGACCAGGGCGAGGTCGAGATCTCGCTGTGGCGCCACGCGATCATCAACTTCCCGCACCCGCTGCTCAAGCAGGGCCTGGTCATCCTCGACACGCCCGGCCTGAACGCCATCGGCACCGAGCCTGAGCTGACCTTGAACCTGATCCCCAACGCCCACGCGGTGCTGTTCATCCTGGCCGCCGAAACCGGCGTCACCAAGAGCGACATCGAAGTCTGGCGCACCCACATCGGCGCCGGTCCGGGCCGCATCGCGGTGCTCAATAAAATCGACGCCATGTGGGACGAGCTGAAAACCGACGCCGAGAACGACGCCGACATCGAGCGCCAGCGCGCCAGCGTCGCCCAGCTGCTCGCGCTCGACCCCGGCAAGGTATACCCGGTCTCGGCGCAGAAGGCGCTGGTCGGCAAAATCAACGGCGACATGGCGCTGCTGGAGAAAAGCCGCCTGAACGCCCTCGAAAGTGCGCTGTTCCACGAACTGATCCCGTCAAAGAAAGACATCATCCGCACCCAGCTGGCAGAGGAAATGGCCAGCGTGGTAGGTGCGCAGCAAGGCATGGTCACCGCGCGCACCCGCGACATCGTCGAACAGCTGCAGGAACTGAAAAGCCTGCGCGGCAAGAACCAGAGCGTCGTGGCCCACATGATGCGCCGCATCGACGTCGAGAAAAAAGAATTCGACGCCAGCCTGATCAAGCTGCAAGGCACCCGCTCGGTGTTCGCGCGCCTGTCCACGGAGCTGTACACCACGCTCGGCATGGACGTCGTACAGAAGGAAATCGACGGCGTGCGCGATGCGATGGCGGCCACGCGCTTTGCCACCGGCATGCGCGGCCCGGTGCGCCAGTTCTTCGACCAGGCCCGCCGCAACCTTGATTCGTCCAACATCAAGATCGGTGAAATCAGCGCGATGATGGAATCGATGTACCGGAAATTCTCGGTCGAACACGGCCTCTCGCTGTCGATCCCGATGCCTTTCTCGCTCAACAAGTACAAGCGCGAGATCGACGCCATCGAAGACGCCTACGCGCGCCAGTTCGGCACCACCACCCTGATCATCAGCAGCCGAAACGCGATCATGGAACGCTTCTTCGACTCGATCGCCTCGCGCGTGCGGCGCAGCTACCGCGCCGCCAACGCCGATGTCGAAGCGTGGCTCAAGGTCGTGATGGCGCCGCTCGAATCGCAGATCAGGCAGCACAAGGACCAGCTCAAGCACCGCCTCGCCTCGATCCAGCGCATTCACGACGCCACCGACAGCCTGGAACAGAAGATCTCCTCGTTCGAAAGCACCCAGGAAGAACTCGACCGGCTCAAGGCGCGCATCGCCCAGCTGGCGGGCGGCGTCACCCGGGCGATCGAATCCGAACTGCGCCTCCTGGAAGCGGCTGCGTGAAACGCGCGACCGAATTCGACGACCTGGCCGACCCGACGTTTTCGGCAGCCGTCATCGGCTGGCAGAAGGCGCACGGCCGCCACGCGCTACCGTGGCAAAACACGCGCGACGCCTACCGCATCTGGCTCTCCGAGATCATGCTGCAGCAGACCCAGGTCAGCGCGGTGCTTGGCTATTACGCGCGCTTCCTCGAGCGCTTCCCTACCCTCGCCGACCTGGCATCCGCCCCGTCCGAAGACGTGATGGCGCTGTGGAGCGGCCTTGGCTACTACACCCGCGCGCGCAACCTGCACGCCTGCGCCAGGCGCGTGATGGCGGAATATGACGGCGTGTTCCCGAGCGACCCGGCGCTGCTCGCCGACCTGCCCGGCATCGGCCGCTCGACGGCCGCGGCGATCACGGCGTTCGCCAACGGCACGCGCGCCGCGATCCTGGACGGCAACGTCAAACGGGTATTCGCACGCACCTTCGGCATCGACCAGTTCCCCGGCTTGAAGCCGGTCGAGGACGCACTGTGGCGCCGCGCCGACGCGCTGCTGCCGGCCGAGGGCATCGAATCGTACACGCAAGGCTTGATGGACCTGGGAGCGACGCTATGCACGCGCAGCAGCCCCGATTGCGGGCGTTGTCCGCTGCAGCAGCGCTGCGTGGCCTATGCGACCGGGCGCACGGCGGAACTGCCGGTGCGCAAACCGAAGAAGACCGTGCCGGAAAAGCAGGCGGCGCTGATGGTGGTGCTGCATGGCGGCCAGGTGCTGCTCGAGCAGCGTCCCGATTCGGGCATCTGGGGCGGCCTGATGTCGCTGCCGGAGCGCGACGGGCATCAGGCGCGCGAGCTGGACGCGGCCGCGATCGAGGATATGGTGCTGGCCGCGGGGGCGTTCGGCGACGTGGTCGAGACCGAGGCGCTGCTGCCGCTGGTGCACGTGTTCACGCATTACAAGCTGCATATTGCGCCGTATCGTATCGGGCTGGCAGAGCGCGCGGAACTCGACGCGCGTTACGTGTGGTGGGATATGGCGAAGATTGAGCAAGCGCCGCTTCCTGCGCCGGTGAAGAAGCTGCTGGCGCAGCTGGCGACACCCTCGCTGTTCAAATAGCCGTCGTTTCCGCGCAAGTGGAAACCTATGCAAGCCATCAGCGCCTGCTCGCTATGGATTCCCGCCTGCGCGCCGCTGTTGACAGTGCCGTTGCGTCAATCGGAGTCGGGGCACTCACAGAAATCGCGACGTTGAGACTTGGAATGCAAGATTCAACGTCGCCCCTGCGAAGGCAGGGGTCCATACTCGGCATGTTCGGTATTGACCCCTGCCTTCGCAGGGGCGACGTTGGCCTGCATTGCCGATTTCGTCGTGGCTGTAGCTTCTAAAACGACGCCTGGCTGCCAAGCGATTCGTCTCAAGCAGAATACTCCGGACAGCAGCGCGCCTGCGCGGGAACGACGAAGTTACAGCTCTTCCAGCGAAAAAATCCTGCGATGCTCGCGAATCGCATAGCGGTCGGTCATGCCGGCGATGTAATCGGCGATCATGCGCACCTGCCTGGCTTGGTCGCCCGTACCATCCTGATAATCCGGCGGCAGCAACACCGGCTCGGCGCTGAAGGCTTCATACAGCTCGCGCACGATCTTGCTGGCCTTTACCCGCATCCGGTTCACCTGGTAATGCCGGTACAGGTTCTGGCGCAGGAAGCGTTTGAGCTCCGTCGCATCCTTGCGCATCCCATCCGAAAAACGGATCAGCGGCGCGCTGGCGCGCACCTCATCGACACTGCCCGGCTGCGCGTCCGCCAGCAAGGCGCTGGACGTGGCGATCAAGTCGTCGGCCAGCGCGGTAATCAAACGCCGCAGCGTCTCGTAGATCGCGCGCCGCCCCGACACGCCGGGGAACGTGGTCTGCACCTCATGCCACAGCCGCGCGAAGAATTCCACCTCTTCAAGCTGCTCGATCGTGATCAGCCCTGAGCGCAGTCCGTCATCGATGTCGTGGCTGTTGTAGGCGATTTCATCGGCCAGGTTGGTCAGCTGCGCTTCCAGCGAGGGCTGGGTGCGGTCGATGAAACGCAGGGCCACCGGTCCAAGCGCCTTCGCGTTGGTCAGCGAGCAGTGCTTGAGGATGCCCTCGCGCGTTTCAAACATCAGGTTCAGGCCGTCGAACGCCCCATAGCTTTGCTCCAGCGTGTCGACCACGCGCAGGCTCTGCAGGTTGTGTTCGAACCCGCCGTGTTCCTTCATGCATTCATTGAGCACGTCCTGCCCCACATGCCCGAACGGCGTGTGGCCAAGGTCGTGCGCCAGCGAGACCGCTTCGACCAGGTCTTCGTTGAGGCGCAGGCTGCGCGCCAGCGAGCGGCCGATCTGCGCCACTTCGAGGCTGTGCGTCAGCCGCGTGCGGAACATGTCGCCTTCGTGGTTCAGGAATACCTGGGTCTTGTATTCAAGCCGGCGGAACGCCGAGCAGTGGATGATGCGGTCGCGGTCGCGCTGGAACTGGCTGCGCGAGGCGTGCGCGGCCTCGTCGAAGCGGCGCCCGCGCGCACTGGCCGATTGCACGGCATACGGCGCCAGGTACTGTTCGGGCGTCATGGCCGCATCATCCACTGCTCTTCACGCAGGCGGCGATCGTCGCCAGCAGTGTCTCGTGCGGCACCGTCGTGATGACCGCGCTGCCGAGAGGTTTCAGAAGGATGAACCTGATCGCGCCGCCTTCATTCTTCTTGTCCACTTCCATCAGCTCGAGCCAGCGTTCGGCGCCGAGGTCGGGCGCGTCGGCCGGCAGGCCGGCGGCGTTGACCAGCGCGCGCATCCGCTCGACGGCGGCGCGCTCGATGTAGCCCATGCGGCAAGACAGCTCGGCCGCCATCACCATGCCGCAGCCGACCGCTTCGCCGTGCAGCCATTTGCCGTAGCCCAGGCCATTTTCAATCGCGTGGCCGAAGGTGTGGCCGAAATTGAGGATCGCGCGCAGGCCGCTTTCGCGTTCGTCCTGGCGCACGATGTCGGCCTTGATCTCGCACGAGCGCGCGATCGCGTGGGCCAGCGCGGTCTGGTCGCGCGCCAGCAGCTTGCCGATGTTTTGTTCGATCCAGTCGAAGAACGGCGTGTCGATGATGGCGCCGTGCTTGATCACTTCGGCCAGGCCGGCCGACAGCTCGCGCTCGGGCAGCGTCGCCAGGGTGCCGGTGTCGGCGAACACGGCGCGCGGCTGGTAGAAGGCGCCGATCATGTTCTTGCCAAGCGGATGATTGATGCCGGTCTTGCCGCCGACCGAGGAATCGACCTGCGACAGCAAGGTCGTCGGCACCTGCACGAACGGCACGCCGCGCATGTAGCTCGAAGCGGCATAGCCGGTCAGGTCGCCGATCACGCCGCCGCCCAGCGCCACCATGGTGACCTTGCGGTCGCATTTGCTGGCCAGCAGCGCGTCGAACACCTGCATCAGCGAGTCCCAGTTCTTGTACTGCTCGCCGTCGGGCAGGATGATCTCGATCACTTCGCGGCCGGCTGCGCGCAGCGGCGCGGCGACTTGTTCGAGGTACAGCGGCGCGACGGTGGTGTTGGTGACGATGGCCACCTGGCGGCCCTCGACATGGCGTACCAGCAGCCCGGCGTTTTGCAGCAGGCCGGAACCGATCGCGATCGGGTAGCTGCGCTCGCCGAGATTGACGTTCAGGGTGGTGTTGGATGCTTCGTTCATCGCGCCTCGCGGTTCGGGTTTCACACCTGTCCGCGGATGCGGCGCGTTGAGCGCCTCCAGCTGGTTCAGGATGGTCTGAACCATCGATTGTACGTTAGGGCGGCCGGTGTCGATGACGAGGTCCGCAACTTCGCGGTACAGCGGCTCGCGCTGCGAGGTGAGCTCTTCGAGCCGGCCGCGCGGGTCGGCCGTCTGCAGCAGCGGACGGTTCTTGTCGTGGGCGGTGCGCGCCATGATGCTGTTGACGTTCGCGCGCAGGTAGACGACGGTGCCGCGCGCCTTGAGCAGGGCGCGGGTTTCCGGATTGAGCACCGCGCCGCCGCCGGTCGCCAGCACGATGCCCTGGCGCGCGGTGAGGTCGCGAATCACATCTGCCTCGCGGCGCCGAAAGCTCGGCTCTCCCTCGATCTCGAAGATCCACGGAATCGATGCGCCGGTGCGGGCCTCGATCTCGTGGTCGGAATCGATGAACTGCTTGCCCAGCTTGCGGGCAAGGATGCGGCCGATGGTGGTCTTGCCGGCCCCCATCAGGCCTATCAGGAAGATATTTTCAGAACTCAATTATTGTGATTTGAACGCAAACGTTTTAGCGGTTCCTTTCGGAGTCGTGACCTTCACGACCAGGCTTCCGGATGCACATGCGGAATCGGGCTTGACGGTCACCGCGTGAATTGTACCGCCGATTGCGTTCGAGGATGGAACCGATGCGGGGACCACTTCCCCAAGGCTCAGCTTGACCAGGTCGATGCCGGAAATGCTAGTGTTCTCAGGCAACGGATTGTTGTTCTTGTCGTGCAAGCGGAAATACAGGGTACGGGCACCGCAGGATGCGCCGGCCACGCCAGCGATTTCATCGACGGCGCCATCGGCTGTCGCCCAGTCGCGGCAGACGTCGCCGGTGCACACCTGGCGCTTCAGGAACGGGGTCGACTCGCTGAACACGATGACGGTCGAGGCGCTGATGTAGTTGATGCCCCACTTGCCGTTGCCGGTAGCGCGGTACACCGTGCTGTTATACGGAATCGGCAGGTCGCCTGAGGCGGCGGAATAGACGCCGTCTTCGCCCGTGTCGAGGAACGGATCGCTCAGGTCGGCAAACGGCTCGCCGCCGGACAGGCAGGTGTCGACCAGCGGACGGTAGACGGCTGGGACAGCGCCGTTGGCGTCGACGAAGCTGGTGCAGCTGTACTGGCCGTCACCATTCAGGTCGGTGAAGTTCTCGATGCCCTGGACGAAGGCCAGCACGGTGACGCGGCCGTTGGCCGGGCGGAAGTTCTGCGAGATCAGGTCAACCTTGCAGCCGCCATCCTTGGTGGTGCAGGCGCCCTGCGCCGCGGTGCCAACGGCGCCGCCTTCGGTGATGAAGTTGACTGCGGTGTTATCGGAGATCGGATTGCCGTACTGGTCGGCGAGCCTGATGTTGATTTCCGACTTTTCGCCGTCGTAGTTGCCGCCTTCGATGTTATGGCTCGAAGCGCTGATCGACATCGCCTTCATGATCGGCAGGCCGGTCGAAATCGTCAGCGCGTCGGACAGGCCGCTGATGGTCGAACCATTGCGGGTCGCTTCGGCGATCACGCGCACCGGGGTCGGGATGGTGCCCGACGACACCGTCGTCGTCACGCGGCCGGTCGCATCGGTAGTGGCGCTGGCTGGCAGTACGGTCAGGCCGCCGGTGTTGGTGGTAGCGCGGAAGTTGACGTCCACGCCGGCCAGGCCGTTGTTGTTGCGGTCGACCACGCGGAAGGTCAGCACTGCCGCTTCCTTGCGTCCCAGGCCGCCCGATCCCTTCAGCACGATCGAGGTGCCTTGCAGGTCGGAGCCGATAAACTGCATGGTGCCGATGTTGGCGGCGTCGACGTCGATATTGACGCTCTGCGACGAGTTGCCGATCGAGGCGGTGATGCGGTCGGTGCCGCGCAGGCAGCCGTTGTTGGTGTAGGTCGCGGTCTGAACGCCATTGGCGAGCGCGCCCATGACGATGGTGGCCGAGCCGTCGCCCACGCACAGCGAGGTCAGGGTCAGACCGGGTACGCTGGTGGCAGGCTGGCCGCCGCTGGTGACAGGAATATTGATCGCCACGGTGCTGAAGGCCGGCAGCTTGCCCGCTGGCGCAGGCGTGAGGGTCAGCGCGCCAACGGTCAGCGGGGCCGCGCCGACGGCGAGGTTGACGCTTCCCGTGGCGGTCTTGCCGGCGACTACGCCTTCGGCGGTGATCGCCACGGCGCCGGCCGCGGTCACGCTGGTCGGCTTGACGCTGATGACGGCGGTGCCGGTGGCATCGGTAAGGGCCGAGCCGGAGGATGGCGTGAACTCGACCAGCGCGGCGTCCGACGCGGTGAACTTGACGATCGCGTTGGAAGCGGCGATGCCGGTGCTGTCGGTCAGCTTGACGCGTACCTGGCCGGTCTGGCCGCCGGACAGCGAGTTGACCGAGGCGCCGCTGCCATCGACGACGCTGACGGTCAAGCGCGGCTCGCCTACTGCTGTGCCGGTGCCAGGAGTGGTGGTGCCGCCGCCCCCGCCCACCGCGCCGGGATTGCCGCCGCCGCCGCCGCACGCGGCCAGCGCCAGCGCCAAGGTGGCGCAGATAAGCAGTTTAAGAGGCGGGAGACCCGGAGTGACGGCGGCGGTATGCGACATGTTGAATCCTGATTTTTATTGTGTTGGGTTGTACTTAGCGGCCGGTGACGCGGTCGGCAACGATCTTCGGCGTGATGAAGACCAGCAGTTCAGTCTTGCTGGTGGTGCGTCCGGTGGTCTTGAACAGGTAGCCCAGCACCGGCACGTCGCCAAGGAAAGGCACCTTGTTTTCGGAGTTCGATTCGGTTTGCTGGTAAATGCCGCCCAGGACCACGGTGCCGCCGTTTTCAACCATCACCTTGGTCTTCACGTGCTGGGTATTGATGGCGAAGCCGGCGCGGGTTTCCTCGCCTTTCGAATCCTTGTTGACGTCGACGTCGAGCACCACATTGCCGTCCGGGGTGATCTGCGGCGTCACTTCCAGGCGCAGGTTGGCCTTCTTGAAGGTGATCGAGGTGGCGCCGCTGCTGGTGGCGACCTGGTAAGGCAGTTCGATACCCTGCTCGATCACGGCCAGCATCTTGTCTTCGGTGACCACGCGCGGGCTCGAGATGATCTTGCCCTTGCCGTCAGCTTCCAGCGCCGACAGCTCCAGGTTCAGGAAGCGGTTGGCCGCCGACGAGAACAGGCTGAAGGCCACGGTGGCCGGCGACTGGCCGCCGATGCCCGCTGCCGGCAGGTTGATGAACTGGGTATTGGTATAAGCGTCGCCGGTGTCCGGGGTCTGGCCGGTGACCTGGCCCACGCCGGTGATGTTGCCGCCGATGGCGACCCGCTCGTTGCCCTTGACCTGGTAGCCAGGGTCGCCGCCGCGGAAGCCGCGCAGGTCGGCAAAGCCAAGCTTGGCGCCGAGGTTGCGCGAGAAGCCGTCGCTCGCTTCCACCAGGCGCGCTTCGATCACCACCTGGCGCGAGGCCACGTCGGTTTTCAAAATCAGCTTGCGGATGTCTTCGATCTTCGACGGGATGTCGGTGACGAACAGCTGGTTGGTGCGCGGATCGATGATCGCACTGCCGCGCTTGGACAGCACGCGGTTCTGGTTGTTCTCGGCGCCGCCGGCAGCCGCGCCGCCGTTGGCGTCGAGGCCGAACACGGTACGGAACGACTCAGCCTTCTGGTAGTTCAGCTGGAAGATCTCCGAGCGCAGCGGCTCCAGGTCGGCGATCTGCGCGCGCTGCTCGAGTTCGAGCTTTTCCTTGGTCAGCAGTTCATCCTTTGGCGCGATCCACAGCACGTTGCCGTTCTTGCGCATGTCCAGGCCCTTGGCCTGCAGGACCACGTCGAGCGCCTGGTCCCACGGCACTTCGCGCAGGCGCAGGGTCAGGTTGCCGGTGACCGAGTCGCTGGTGATGATGTTCAGGCCCGAGATGTCGGCGATCGCCTGCAGTGCGGCGCGCACTTCCACGTTCTGGAAGTTGAACGACAGCTTTTCGCCGCGATAGCCCTGGGTGCCCTGGGTCAGGCGGTTCGGGTCTTCCTTGATCGGCTTGACGTCGACCACCAGCTGGGTCTCGCTCTGGTAGACGCTTTGCTCCCACAGGCCGTTCGCCTCGATCGTCATGCGCACGTTGTCGCCTTGCGAGGCGGTGGTGATCAGGCCGACCGGGGTACCGAAATCGGTGACGTCGAGGCGCCGGCGCAGCGTTTCAGGCAGTCCGGTCTTGAGGAAATCGACGATGATCTTGCCGCCGACCTGGCGCACATCGACCGCCACCTGGTTGTTCGGCAGGTCGACCACGACACGGCCTTCGCCGTTGGCGCCGCGGCGGAAATCGAGGTCGCGCAGCAGCGGGCGAACCGCCGGCGCCGCGGCAACCGGCGCCGCCACGGGCACGCCGCTGCGGTCGACTGCCTGGGCCACGCCGCCGCTGCCTTCCACCGTCAGGATCACGGAGTTGCCGTCGATCGCGGTGGCGTAGTTCAGCGGGCGTTTCAGGTTCAGCACCAGGCGCGTACGTTCGCCGGCCTGCACCACATTGACGTTGCGGACATCGCCAAGGTTCACTTCCTGGGTGCTCTTGCCGGTGGCGTTGGCGGTGGCGCCGAAGTCCAGCGCGATGCGGCTCGGATTGGTGATCGAGAAGCCGATCGGGGCGCGCGCCGGCGCATTTTTCATCGCGATGTTGACGATGACGTTGGCGCCTTGCTGGTTGGCCGTGATCGATTCGATCGCATTTTCCTGCGCCAGCGCCGCGCCACTGGCGACGACCATAGCGAGCCATGCGCCCATGCGTACTGCGATCCCCGTCAGCGAGGCGGCGCCATTCATTCGTAATGCGATCATTTCGTGCTCTCCTTACTATCCTGCAACTCCAACTTCGACATGCGCTCGACCCAATCGCCGGTGGCGTCCTGAACCACTTCTCTGATATTCACTTCCTGCTCCGTCACGCTGGTGACGACGCCGAAATTCTGGCCGATGCGCTGTCCCGAGCGCACCTGATGCACCGCGCGGTCGATCTGCACCAGCGCGTGGTTGTTGCCGGCCTTTTGCAGCAAGCCGACCATGCGCATCGTGTCGAGCGGGAAGGTCTCGAGCAGCTCGCGGCGCCGCTCGGTGTCCGGCTTGAGCGGGTTGGTCGAACCGGCGTCGGTGCGCGCCAGTTCGGCCAGCAGCTTGTTCTGGCTGAACGGATCAATCGCGTCGCCGGCCTGGTAGGCAAACGCCGTGAAGGTTTTCGGCTCGGCCAGCGGCTTGACCGTGACCTTGGTTTTTTTCTCGGTGTCGGCCATCCACTGCTGGACTTCGCGTACATCGCGGTCGCTGCACGCGCCCAGCATGACGGCCAGCGCCAGCAGCGCGGCTTTGTTCAGGTGCGTCATTTTCCCGCTCCCTTTTTCTTGGTCGGCTTGGCGGCTTTGCCCTTCTTGCCTTTTTTATCCTGCTTCTCGCGCTCGACGCGCGCCACGCGCTGGGCCTCGGCTTCTTCCTCGTCGAGGTAGCGGAACGTCTTGACCACCGCCTCCAGCATCAGGCTGCCGTCTTTCGACGTCGACAGCGCCATGTCGTTGAGTGTGACGATGCGCGGCAGGTTGGCCATGTCGCCGGCGAAAGAGCCGAGGTCGTGGTAGCTGCCGGCGATCTTGATGTTGATCGGCAGTTCGGCGTAATAATCGCGCACCACCACCTGGCCAGGCTTGAACAGCTCGAACTGCAGCCCACGGCCGACGCCGGCCTGGTTGATGTCCGACAGCAGCGCCGCCATTTCGGCCTTGCTTGGCAACTGCTTCTCAAGGCGCGAGACATACTGGTCGACCTGCAGCTTCTGCGCTTCCAGCGCCTCCAGGTTGATCGCCTGGGCGATCTTGGTGGTGTACTCGGCGCGCAGCTTGGCTTCCTGCTTGGCGCCGGCTTCCTGCTCGTCGAACTGCGAACTCCAGTAAGCGAAATAGCCAAGCACGATCACCACCGCCATCACGCCGAGCGCCAGCAGCAGGCGCGGGGCCAGCGGCCACTGGCCCGGATGGCGCCCCTGCAGCCCCTGGAACTGCGACTGCAGCGAATGCGACAGGTCTTTCAAATCGATGTTCTTGCTCATGGCTTGCCTCCGCCTGCGCCCGCGGCGGCGCCTGCCGCAGCTTCCGCTGCCGCATCGATATCGCGCGGACGCTTGATGCTCACGCCGAGCGTGAACTCGACCACCTTGCGGCCGGCCTTGTTTTTATCCAGGCTGACGGCACGCACCTCGGTCAGGTCAGGACGCTCCAGCCACTGTGAATTGCCGGCCAGGTTGCGCAGCAGTTCAGCGACGCGCTCCTGCGACTGGGCGAAGCCGGTCACCGTGACGCGCTGGCCTTCCTGCTTGAACGACTTCAGGTAGACGCCCTCCGGGGTCTGCCGGACCAGTTCATCGAGCAGGTAGACCGGCTGGTTGCGGTCGCCCTGCAGGTCTTCAACGGCCTGCTGGCGCGCCTTCAGCGCTTCGATTTCCTGTTTCAGGCCGGCGATCTTCTCGATCTTGACGTCCAGTTCCGCGTTGGCGTTGGCGATCACGCGGTTGCGCTCTTCCTGGATCGAGATGCGGCTGGCGTTGTAGGCGCCGACCATCAGCACCACCACCACGCCGAGCACCGCGCCCAGCACCATCAATGCGATGAATGCGGCCTGCTTCTGTTTGCGTTTGGCTTCCCGATGGGGAAGCAGGTTAATCTTGATCATGCGCCCGCCTTTCGCATCGCCAGCCCGCAAGCGACCAGGTAAGCCGGCGCTTCGGTGCGCAGCTGCGACTCGCGCACGCTTGATGCCAGCTGCATGCCTTTGAACGGCGACACCACGGCGCTGGAGATGCGGGTGCGGCTGGCGACGATGTCGAGCAGCCCCGGCATCAGCGCGCAGCCGCCGGCCAGGAACAGCTGGTCGATGCGGGTGTACGGTGTCGAGGTGTAGAAGAACTGAACGGCGCGGGTGACTTCAAGGGCGGCGTTCTCGAGGAAAGGGGTCAGCAATTCGGCCTGGTAGTTTTCTGGCAGGTCGCCGGCGCGCTTGCGCGCTTCGGCATCCTCGAACGACAGCCCGTAGGCGCGCACGATGTCCTGGGTAAGCTGGTTGCCGCCGAACGGCTGCTCGCGCTCGTAAATGGTGTCGCCGTCGAGCATGACCGAAATATGGGTGACCTGGGCGCCGATCTGGAACAGCGCGACGATCATGCCGGCGCCAGCCTGCGGCATCATCGCCGTCACGCGGTCGAGCGCGGCGCGGGCGGCGTACGATTCGATGTCCATCACAACCGCGGTCAGGCCCGCCGCTTCGGCCAGCGCCACGCGGTCCTCGACTTTTTCCTTGCGCGAGGCAGCCAGCATGACTTCGATGTCGTCGGGCGAATTGGCGGCCGGGCCGATCACGTCGAAATCGAGGCTGACCTCGTCGAGCGCGAACGGGATGTACTGGCTCGCTTCGGACTCGACCTGCACTTCCAGCTGGTCTTCCGACAGGCCGGCCGGCAGGATGATCTTTTTGGTGATGACCGACGCCGGCGGCATGCCCAGCGCGGCCAGCTTGACGCGGGTGCCGCTCTTTTTCCAGACCCGGCGCACCGCCTCCGAGACCTGCTCGAGGTTTTCGATATTGCCATCGACGACGGCGCCGCGCGGCAGCGGCTCGGACGCGTAGCGTTCCAGCCGCAGCTCGCCCTTGCCAAGCTGGGTCAGCTCAACCAGGCGAACGGTGGACGTACTGACGTCCAACCCGATCAAGGGGGGACTGGATTGCCCGAACAAGGAACCTAGATTAACCATTTACGAGCCCACTCCTCCCAATCACCAAATTTCTATTAACCTCTGAATAACTTGCTTCTCAGAAAGATAATATTGTTTGCCTTAATGGGGTTATTTGATATAAAACCGCTATTTAGACGGCATACATAAGACAGTACATTAAATCGTAGCAACATCACTTGGGCCGTGTAAAGGTATTTCTGCATTGGAACTTTCGGGGTACGGGCGGATTCACCACACTCTGTGAACCCCGTGACATCATAGTTGTCGGCAGGTTCACAGCCCGCATTAGGTTGCCTTAGCGAAATCGGTGTGCGCGATGCAGTGCTTTATAATGAAGCACATCAATATGTGAGAGATTGACCTGCATGACTTCCAAATCGGATACACCAGCCGCGCAGAAAAAAGGCGCTGGCAAGCGCAGCCCCAAGCGGATGCTGCTCATTGCGCTCGGCGTCATCACCGGCACCGGCCTGGCGGCGCTGCTGATTGTCGTGTTTGCGCTGGCGATGGCCTACCCCAACCTGCCCCCGCTCGACAGCCTGACCGACTACCGGCCAAAGATGCCGCTGCGGATCTTTTCTGCTGACAATGTCCTGATCGGCGAATTTGGCGAAGAGCGCCGCACGCTGGTCCATATCAAGGACATTCCTACGGTCATGAAAAAAGCCGTGCTGGCGATCGAGGACGACAACTTCTACGAGCACAGCGGCGTTTATTACAAGGGCATCCTGCGCGCGGCGTTCAACAACGCCAGCGGCGGCGCACGCCAGGGCGCATCGACCATCACCCAGCAGGTGGCGCGCAACTTCTTCCTGTCGTCCGAACAGACCCTCAAGCGCAAGGCCTACGAGATCCTGCTGGCCTGGAAGATCGAGAAAAGCCTGACCAAGGACCAGATCCTCGAGGTCTACATGAACCAGATCTACCTGGGCCAGCGCGCCTACGGCTTCTCGTCGGCGGCCCAGATCTACTTCGGCAAGGACCTGAAGGACATCAGCGTTGCCGAAGCGGCAATGCTGGCCGGCCTGCCGAAAGCGCCGTCGGCCTACAACCCGGTGGTCAATCCGAAGCGCGCGCGCACCCGCCAGCAGTACATCCTGGTGCGCATGCACGATCTGGGCTACATCACCACCGCCCAGTTCCAGGCCGCCAAGGAAGAACAGCTCAAGATCAAGACCGACAGCAATGAATTCGGCGTGCACGCCGAGTACGTCGCCGAGATGGCGCGCCAGTTGGTGTATGAACAGTTCAAGGAAGAGACCTACACGCGCGGCCTGAACGTGTTCACCACCATCACCAAGGCCGACCAGGACGCCGCCTACCTGGCGCTGCGCCGCGGCGTGATGGACTACGAACGGCGCCAGGCCTACCGCGGGCCGAAGTCGTACATCGAAATCCCGAGCAAGAAGGAAGAAGCCGAGGAAGCGATCGAAGCCGAGCTGGCCGAACACCCGGACAGCGACGACATCATCGCCGCCATCGTGCTGCAAGCCTCGCCGCAGCAGGTGACGGCGGTGACGGCATCGGGCGAAGAGATCAAGATCAGCGGGCCGGGGCTGTCGTTCGCCAAGGCCGGCCTGTCGGAAAAAGCGCCGGCGAACCGCAAGATCAAGCGCGGCGCGGTGATCCGCGTCACGCAAGGCGGCGGCACCACCTGGAGCATCACCCAGATGCCGGAAATCGAATCGGCCTTCATCGCCGCCGACACCCGCGACGGCGCGATCCGCGCGCTGGTGGGCGGTTTCGACTACAACCGGAACAAGTTCAACCACGTGACGCAGGCATGGCGCCAGCCGGGTTCGGCGTTCAAGCCGTTCATCTACTCGGCCTCGCTGGAGCGCGGCCTGTCGCCATCGACCCTGATCAACGACGCGCCGATCTCGTTCGACGCCGGGCAGACCGGCGGCCAGGCATGGGAACCGAAGAACTACGACGCCAAGTATGAAGGACCGATGAGCATGCGGCGCGGGCTGACCAAGTCGAAGAACATGGTCTCGATCCGCATCCTGCACCGCATCGGCGCCAAGTACGGCCAGGAATACACCACCCGCTTCGGCTTCGACGCCGAAAAGAACCCGCCCTACCTGACGCTCGCGCTGGGCGCCGGCGCCACCACGCCGCTGCAGCTGGCTGGCGCCTATGCGGTCTTCGCCAACGGCGGCTACCGCGTCAGCCCCTACCTGATCACCAAGGTCACCGACAGCAACGGCACCATCCTGTCGCAAGCCTCGCCCGACCGTGCTGGAGAAGAAGGCAACCGCGTGATCGACGCCCGCAACGCCTACCTGGTCGACAGCATGCTCAAGGACGTCGTCCGCTACGGCACGGCGACCAAGGCCCTGTCGCTCAAGCGCACCGACATCTCCGGCAAGACCGGCACCACCAACGACTCGATCGACGCCTGGTTCGCCGGCTACAACCCGAACGTGGTGGGGATTGCCTGGATCGGCTACGACCAGCCCAAGAACCTCGGCAACAAGGAAACCGGCGGCGGCCTCGCGCTGCCGATCTGGATCGGCTACATGAGCAAGGCGCTCAAGGACGAGCCGATGGCCGAGCGCGCGGTGCCGGGCGGGCTGGTCAACGTTGGCGGCGAGTACTACTACGCCGAGAACCCGCCGGGCACGGGCGTCCAAAGCATCGACGTCGGCACCCGCAGCACGCCGGCCGAAGAAGCGGTAAAAGACGCGGTCAAGAACGAGCTGTTCTAAACGCGAATCGCAACGTTCCAAAATCGGGGACAGACCACCATTTTAGAATCTTCTAAAATGGTGGTCTGTCCCCGATTTTGGAACGTTGGAAGGCTGAAACTAGCCGGTGACGGTGACGGCGGTGCCGCCTTGTTCGCTGGCAAGTGTGGAGAGCGCGGCGTAGAGCTCGGAGCCGTCGCGGGTGTTGATCCACTGGCCGTCGGCGCGCTTATAGTGGAAGCCGCCGGATTTGGCGGCGACCCACATTTCTTGCAGCGGGGCCTGGCTGTTGACGATGATCTTGCTGCCGTTGTCGATGAACTCGATTTCGAGCACGTTGCCGCTGCGCTTGCATTCGACGTCGATCACGTCGTCGTCGTTGAGCCGGTCCATCGCCGCTTCGATCGTGCCCAGGGTGCTGTCGGCCAGGTCCAGGAATTCGGTTTCACTCATCATGCTACACTCCAAGGTCTTCTAATTAAACCGTGATTCTAATCGTGAAGCCTTCTATTGCGCTGAATATCGGCGCTGCCGCCGTGGTCTTTGTTGCGCTCGCCGGTTGCGGACAGACCGGGCCGCTGTACATGCCTACCCCGCCCGCCAAGCCGCAGCCAACACCCGCCGTGCCGCCTGCAATGCCGCCAGTTTCTTCTTCCGTCGCCCAGTAAGCTACCCTATGTCGCAATTCTCCTACCAAGACGGCGCCTTGTTCGCCGAAAGCACCTCCTTGTCCAGCATCGCCGAGCAGTTCGGCACCCCGACCTACGTGTATTCGAAGGCGGCGCTGCTGAAAAACTTCGCGTCGTATTTCGATGCGTGCAAAGGGCGCGATGCGCTTGTCTGCTATGCGATGAAGGCCAATTCCAACCTCGCGATCCTCGATCTGCTGGCGCGCCAAGGCGCCGGTTTCGATATCGTGTCGGGCGGCGAATTGCTGCGCGTGCTGGCCGCCGGCGGCGATCCACGCAAGGTGATCTTCTCGGGCGTCGGCAAGACGTCCGACGAAATCCGGCTGGCGCTGTCGCACGATATCCTGTGCTTTAACGTCGAGTCGATTCCAGAACTGCACCGCATCAATGAAGTCGCCGGCATCATGGGCAAAACCGCGCCGGTTTCGCTGCGCGTGAACCCGAACGTGGATGCGAAAACCCATCCATATATCGCCACCGGCCTGAAGGCGAATAAATTCGGCGTGGCCTTTGACGATGCGCTCGATACCTACCGTACCGCGGCGGCCTTGCCGCACCTGCAAGTGGTAGGCATCGATTGCCATATCGGCTCGCAGTTGCTGGACGACGCGCCCTTGCTGGAAGCGCTGAATAAACTGATCGAATTGATCGATACGCTGGCCGACGAGGGCATCGTGATCCATCACCTGGATATGGGCGGCGGTATCGGCATTAACTATGGCGAAGCTGGCGAAGCCGAGCCGGTCGCGGTAGGCGATTACCTGGGCCGCGTGTTCGCCCATATCGACGCCTGGCGCGCGCGCAAATATGACGGCAAGCCGATCAAGGTGGCGTTCGAACCAGGCCGCTCGATCGTCGGCGATACCGGCCTGCTGCTGACCAAGGTCGAATACCTGAAGCCGGGCGCGGAAAAGAATTTCTGCATCGTCGACGCGGCGATGAATGACCTGATGCGCCCTGCCCTGTACCAGGCGTGGATGGATGTGCAGCCGGTAGCGCCGCAAACCGGCCAGAAGGTGACCTACGACATCGTCGGACCGGTGTGCGAGTCGGGCGACTGGCTGGCGCGCGATCGCGCACTGGCAGTCAATCCGGGCGATCTGCTGGCGATCATGCAGGCGGGCGCGTATGGACTGACCATGTCATCCAATTACAATACCCGCGGCCGCGCAGCCGAGGTCATGGTCGATGGCGACAAGGTGCACTTGATTCGCCAGCGCGAAAACCCGGCCGATCTGTTTGCGTTGGAGTCGGTGATTCAATAAGCCGGCGGCGGATCATGGCGGATGACGGCCTCTGGCCGCTTCCGCCGTAGCGGCCATGAGCGGCCAGGCGACGCAGGGGACAACAGGCCGCAGCCCGTCACCCGCCGGCCGCCGCCACCGCCTTCGGCTTCGACCAGCTCCAGTACACCCGCGCTCCCAGCAGCACCGCCACGATCACCCCGAAGATAAACGGTTCGGTGAAGTTGCTCTTCCCCGCCCGCATCCACCAGAAGTGCAGGATACCCAGCGGCGCGATCAGGTAGATCAGCCGGTGCAGCCACATCCAGCGCTTGCCGCCCAGCCGCTTGATCATCGCGTTCGTGCTCGTCACCGCCAGCGGTATCAGCAGCACAAAAGCGATAAACCCGACCAGGATAAACGGCCGCTTGGCGACGTCGCGGAACATGGTTTCGACATCGAAGAAATGGTCGAACCAGAAGAAGGTCATGAAGTGCAGGAACGCGTAGAAGAACGCAAACAGCCCGAGCATCCGGCGCAGCTTGATCAGCCAGTTCATTTTGGTGAGCCGGCGCAGCGGCGTCACGGCCAGGGTGATGCACAGGAAGTACAGCACCCAGTCCCCGGTGCCCCGCGTGATGAATTCAAGCGGCTCGACCAGCTGCCCGCTGACGGTCAGCCACACCATGCGCGCCAGCGGCACCAGCGCCAGCAAGAAAATCGCCGCCTTGATGCCTGTGAGCTGCTTTGGACTCGGAATGAACGCCATCAGAAGTATTTCTTCAAGTCCAGTCCGGTGTACAGCGATGCCACATCGTTATAGCCGTTGAACATCAGCGTCTTGCGCTTGGCTTTGAAGAAGCCGTCTTCGCCGATCCGGCGTTCGGTGGCCTGCGACCAGCGCGGGTGATCGACGTTCGGATTGACGTTCGAGAAGAAGCCGTATTCCGATGGCGCCGAGACATTCCAGGCCGTTTTCGGCTGTTCGCGCACGAAACGGATCTTGACGATCGACTTGGCCGACTTGAAACCGTATTTCCAAGGCACCACAAGGCGCACAGGCGCACCGTTTTGATTCGGCAAGGTCTGGCCATACATGCCAAGCGTGAGCAGCGTGAGCGGGTGATTGGCTTCGTCGATGCGCAAGCCTTCGACATACGGCCAGTCGAGCACGCGGCTGCCGATGCCCGGCATCTGCTTGCGGTCGGCCAGGGTGGTGAACTCGACGAATTTGGCGTTGCTGTTCGGCTCGACCTTCTTGATCAGGTTCGACAGCGAATAGCCAACCCATGGAATCACCATCGACCAGCCCTCGACGCAGCGCAGGCGGTAGACGCGCTCTTCCAGCGGCGCGAGCTTGAGCAGGCTGTCGATGTCGAGCGTCATCGGCTTCTTGACTTCGCCTTCGATCGACACGGTCCACGGCCGGGTCTTCAGCGTGTGGGCGTACTCGGCCGGGTCCGACTTGTCGAGCCCGAATTCATAGAAGTTGTTATAGCTCGACGCATCCTTGAACGGGGTCGGCTTGTCGAGGATGGTGTAGGCGGGGTTGGCCTTGCCGGCCAGCTTTTGCGCGGCGGGCTGCTGGGCAAACGCCTGGCGGTTCGCCATTTCCCACAGCGCGCTGCCGGCCACGGCGCCGGCAGCCATCTTGGCGATGAAGCGGCGGCGCGACTCATAGACTTCTTGCGGCGTGATTTCCGATCCGAACGGGATCTCCGCCTGGTTCGGACTGCGTTTGATCAGCATGGCTTGCTCCGGCAAAATGAAGGTAACGACTTAACATTACACCATTTTGCCGATGCTAGCCGGCCACCCTCGCGCCGTCTTTACAACGTTCCGTACGAGTGTAGGCCCGACAGAAACATATTCACGCCGATGAAGGCAAACGTGGTGACCAGCAAGCCGACCAGCGCCCACCAGGCAGCGACCCGGCCGCGCAGGCCGGTCATCAAACGCATGTGCAGCCAGGCCGCGTAGTTCAGCCAGACGATCAGCGCCCAGGTCTCTTTCGGATCCCACGACCAGTAGCCGCCCCATGCTTCGGCCGCCCACAGCGCGCCAAGGATGGTGGCCACGGTGAAGAACGCGAAGCCGACCGAGATCGATTTGTACATCACGTCATCGAGCACTTCCAGCGGCGGCAGGCGGTCGGCCAGGATGCCGTGCGACTTGAGCAGGTAGGCCGAGCCGACCATCGCGGCCAGTGCGAACGTGCCGTAGCCGATGAAGTTGGCCGGGACGTGGATCTTCATCCACCAGCTTTGCAGCGCAGGCACCAGCGGCTCGATGCCGGCGGCGTCGCGCGACACGGTGTACCAGAGCAGGAACACGACCGCTGCGGCAATGATCAGCATGACAAACGCGCCCAGCTGGCGGGTGGCGTAGTGCTGCTCGTAGTGCAGGTAGAACATGGCGGTGATCAGCGCGAACAGGATGAACACTTCGTACAGGTTCGATACCGGGATGTGGCCGACGTCGGCGCCGATCAGGTAAGACTCGAACCAGCGCACCATCATGCCGGTCCAGCCGAGCACCAGCGCGGCCCAGCACAGCTTGGAGCCGACCGAGGTGCCGAAGTTGCTACGGCTGAGCAATCCGACCCAGTAGAACACGGTAGAGAACACGAACAGCGTGCTCATCCACAAGATCGCGGACTGCGACGACAGCATGTACTTCAGGAAGAATTTCTCATTGGCGTTCTGCAGGTCGCCCGCGTACATGCCGATGGCCGCCAGCGACAGCAGGAACACCAGCGGCATCAGCCAGCGCACCGCCTTGAACTGCCAGCCGATCAGCGCGAAGGTCGGCGCGGACAGCAACAGGATCACCTTTTCATAGATGTCCATGTACGCGCCGTAGCGGGCCAGGCCAAACACCGCGCCGGCGATCAAGGCCGCCGCGAACAGCCAGTCGAACATCGTCAGGCGCTTGAAGAATCCCGGCGTCTGGGTGTACGTTGTTTGAGTTTGCGAAATTTCCATCATTTTCTCCAAATACCGCCGCCATGGGGCGGCATACAGCTTACGCCGATTGCGGCAGCTTCGTTTTCAGGTCGTTAAATTCGTGCTCGAAATCAAGTGTTTTGCGCTGGGTGCTCATCGCCATCAGCGCGTGGGCGCCGCCGGACTCGTCATCGCGCACCCAGATCCACAGGCGCCGTTCGCGGATATAGAACATGGCAAAGATGCCCATCACCAGGAACAGGCAGCCGGTGTAGACGATGGCTTTGCCCGGCGAACGCGTCACTTGCAGCACCGATGCCTTGACCTCGGTAAATTCATCCATCTGCAGGAACACCGGTGCGCCGTAGAAGAAGCTATCGGACAGCGCATTGGTCGACATCTGCAGGAAACGCGCGTGCTTCTCGTCGACGGCGGCCGGCGCCAGGCCGTCTTTCGCGCGCGCGGCCTGCCACAGTTCCCACATGGTGCCGTTGAGGATCTTCATGAAGATGCCTGCGGCCTTTTCCTGCTCGGCCGCGGGAATCTGCTCGAGGAACTTCGATACCGCCAGGTAGCCGCCCTGCGAGTTGGCGCCGGCGAAAATGCCCAGGCTGCGCGCGGCCGAGTCTTCCAGCTGCTTGGCCATGCCGGCCGCATTCGCGCCCGCCGTGGCCGGCATGGCGCGCTCGGCGTAGCGGGCCGCGGCGGCCTGGCGCATTGCCGGGTCGGCCAGTGCGGCGCGCAGGCGCATCCAGTCGCGCACGCTGTATTCATCATCGGCCGGAATGCGCAGGTAGCTGAACGCTTCGGACGGCGTCGCGCGCATGCCCGCCAGGTAGAACTGGGCGCCGTCGAGGGTGACCGGCTGCATGTAGTTCTGGTATTCGCGGGCCTGCCCGGTCTTGTCGCGCAGCTTGTAGGTGACGCTCGGGCCGACGTTCTTCAGATCCTTGTTCTCGGCCTTGGCGCCGGAACCGAGCTGCTTGTTCAAGCCAGCTGCGAACTCTTCGTTGAGCGACTTGCCCTTGGTGACGGCGCGGACGTCCGGGGTGGTGCCGGTGTTTTCGACGTTGAACGGACGGAAGCCGGTCCATTCGACCGAGTAGGCTTCGCCGCCGCGCTTGAGCTCGGACGCGGTGCCGATTGCGCCCGCCATCTCGAACGATGTCGCGTCAACGCCCTGCATCGGGAAGGCGGTTATTTTCAGCTTGGTGCCGCCGTCCTCGAAGCTGGACTGATACACGGCAACGCCCTTGTAGATCAGCGGCTCGTTGACCTTGATGGTGGCCGGGAAGGTCTTGCCGGTCTCGTGGTCGCGCACGATGACATCGCTGGCAAACAGCTTCGGCATGCCGGTCGAGTAGAAGTCGATATGGAATTTGGCCAGCTTGATGGTGAACGGCAGGTCCTGCACCAGCACGCCGTTGGCTTGCGGGATCAGGGCGACGTCGCTCGACTGGCCTTCCGGAATCATGGTGTTGCCCCGGTAGGTCGGGTTGCCCAGGCCGAGCCGGTGCTGTTCAGGAATCGCCGAAATCAAGCCACTGCCCGCGAACGGGGTTTTGCCGAAGAACCATTGCTGGAAGCGGATAGGCAAGTCGGAGTCGAGCATGCCGCCAACCAGGATGATGATGATGGCCGAGTGCGCGAAGATATAGCCGAAGCGGGTGCCGGCGCCCTTCTTGGCGGTGACCAGGGTGGCGTTGGGCTTCTCGACGATCTTGGTGCCGTAGCCGGCGTCGGCCAGGCGCGCGGCGCTTTGCTGGGCAAGCGCGGCGCGCGACAGCGGGGCCACCCATTCAGCCTTGTGGTGGAAATTGCGCAGCGAAACCTCGCGCACGTTCTCGCGCCAGCTGCGCATATCCTTCATCATCTTCGGCGTACTGCGTACGATGCACAGCGAGGTCGACAGCAGCAGGAACGCCAGGATCAGCAGGAACCACCAGGCCGAGTACACCGTGTACAGGCCCAGCTTGTCGAACACCGAGAACCAGAACGGGCCGAACTGGTTGACATAGTTCGTCATCGGCTCATTCTGTTTCATCACGGTGCCGATCATCGAAGCGATCGAAATGACCGTCAGCAGGCTGATGGCAAAACGCATCGACGAGACCAGCTCGACCGCTTCGGCAAGCCGGCGGCGGTTCGTCTTCAGTTCAATTCCGGTGGTGCTCATTTTAATTCCAGTGCGCGGCAGCCATCGGCCGCGAAAGAAGTGAAACAAAAGCAAGGCTCCGCTCTTGTCCGATACTGCTCAGCAAAAAGGGCAGCCCGCTTACGCGCCGCCGCCCTTTAAGGTTTCTTGCTCGAACGTTACGCGGCATCGCGCCGCGCTTCGCAGTCAGCAGGCATCGAAAGATGCCGCGAATTTTACTTCAATCCGGCGATGTAATCGGCAACGGCCTTCATTTCCTGGTCCGACATGCGCTGCGCCAAGGTGGTCATCTGGGCACTGTTGCTGCGCGAACCACCCTTGAATGCCTGCAGCTGGGCTACGGTGTAGTCCTGGTGCTGGCCTGCGAGGCGTGGATACTGGGCAGGAATACCGTTGGCGTTGGCGCCGTGGCAGCTGGCGCAGGCAGCGACGCCACGCTCAGCAATACCGCCGCGGTAGATCTTTTTGCCCAGTTCGACGGTGTCCTTGTTCTTGGCCGCGCCTGGCTTTGGCTTCTGGATCGCCAGGAAGGCAGCGATGTCGCGCTTTTCGGCATCCGACAGCATCTTCGCGTAAGTCGTCATGACTGGCTGGTTACGCGCAGGGGTGGTGAAATCAACCAGTTGCTTGTGGGTGTAAGCCTCGAACTGTGCGGACAATTTCGGGTTGGCGCTGATGGTCGAATTGCCGGCGGCGCCGTGGCACGATGCGCAAGCTGGCAGGCCGCGGGCAGCATCGCCGGCGTCGTACAGGGTTGCGCCTTTGGCGGCATCAGCCTTGGCAGGAGCTGCGGGTGCGGCGGCAGACGCCAGGCCGGATACAGCCAGGGTTGCAACCAATAAGGACTTCACAAACGCCGCGCCGGCGGCCGGGAAAAACGCACGATTCATTCACACACCCTGACTTGTAAAAATTGAGTTCTATTTGAAAATATGGCAGTGCAACCGCTTGTCGCATGACGCTGGAACTACCGCATCGCAACAATACGCAACCCCTTATTGTACAATAGCTTTCTCGGGTCATCGCCCCCTTTTGTTGCATTTTCTGCCCATTCCATGTCCAAACTCTGGCAAGCCCGCTTCTTTACGACCGTCAACCAACTGCGTGATCTGCCCGATACGCAGGTCCCCGAAATCGCGTTTGCGGGACGCTCCAATGCGGGTAAATCGACCGCAATCAACATCCTGACCAACCAGAAGGGCCTCGCCTTCGCGTCCAAGACGCCAGGCCGCACCCAGCACATCAACTACTTCTCGATCGGCGGCGCCCACGTGGGCCAGCACCGCAAGGACCCCACCATCGTCGAGGAAATTGAAGGCCTGCTGGTCGACTTGCCGGGCTACGGCTATGCGGAAGTGTCCGGCTCGGCCAAGCTGCACTGGCAAAAGCTGCTGGGCGACTACGTCCAGCGCCGCGAGCAGCTGGCCGCGCTGGTCCTGATCATGGACTCGCGCCGTCCGTTCACCGAACTGGACGTGCAGATGCTCGAATGGTTCGCCCCGACCGGCAAGCCGATCCACTGCATCCTGACCAAGTCCGACAAGCTCAACCGCAACGAGACGACCAACGCGCTGCGCAGCGCCCGCGCCACCCTCGACAGCTATGTCGATGAAGACGGCGAAGGTTTCCCGTTCACGGTGCAGATGTTCTCGGCGCTCAAGCGCGTCGGCATCGACGAAGCCAACGACAAGATCCTCGAACTGCTCGGCATCGCCGACGACGATAGCGGCGCCGCGCCGTCGCCCGAACAAGGCGCCGCGCCCTTCACCGACGACGCTGACGACTAATTTTTACTTCCTCCCAGGAACCTGAGATGACGATACCCGCCACCTACCCGGCAATCCGCATGCGCCGCATGCGCCGCGACCCGTTCTCGCGCGCCTTGATGCGCGAAAACACGATCACTGCGTCGGACCTGATCTACCCGGTGTTCATCCTCGACGGCGCCAACCAGCGCCAGCAGGTTGGCTCGATGCCGGGCGTCGAGCGCATGTCGGTCGATTTGTTGCTGGAAGTGGCGGACGAGTGCGTCAAGCTGGGCATCCCCGCGCTGGCGCTGTTCCCGGTGATCGACGCCTCGTTCAAGACGCCGGACGGCATCGAAGCGACCAACCCGGATGGCCTGGTGCCGCGCGCCGTGCGCGAACTCAAGCGCCGCTTCCCTGAGTTGGGCATCATCACCGACATCGCGCTCGACCCGTATACCAGCCACGGCCAGGATGGCCTGATCAACGACGATGGCTACGTGTTGAACGACGAAACGATAGAAATGCTGATCCGCCAGGCGCTGACGCAGGCTGAGGCCGGCGTTGACGTGGTGGCGCCGTCGGACATGATGGACGGCCGTATCGGCGCGATCCGCCAAGGTCTCGAAGACAAAGGGTTCATCCACACGCGCATCATGGCGTATTCGGCCAAGTACGCCTCGGCGTTCTACGGGCCATTCCGCGATGCGGTTGGCTCGGGCGCGAACCTCGGCAAGGCGGACAAGAATACCTACCAGATGGATCCGGCCAACACCGATGAAGCGCTGCGCGAAGTGGCGCTCGATATCGCCGAAGGCGCCGACATGGTCATGGTCAAGCCAGGCATGCCCTACCTCGACGTGGTGCGCCGCGTGAAGGACGAGTTCAAGGTACCGACCTTTGCTTACCAGGTCAGCGGTGAATACGCGATGATCAAGGCCGCCGCGCAAAACGGCTGGCTCGATCACGACAAGGTAATGATGGAATCGATGATGGCGTTCAAGCGCGCAGGCGCCGATGGCGTGCTGACCTATTTCGCACGCGATATCGCGCGCATCCTGAAAGCCCGTGCCTGAGGCAGGCTTCGCATGGCCGGCAACGCGAAAGCGGCGGACCAACCGCCGCTTTTTTTTGCCTTTACACCGGGGTCGGGTTCAGCGCAGCGCCGGACGCTTTGGTCTGCGCCACCAGGTTTGCCGCGCGCGCCGCGAAATACCCGCTGAAGCAGCCGTAGGCCAGGCTGAATGCCATCGCAAACGCCGGACTATTGACTGCGCCGAATTTCATGGCGGTCATGACGGCAAACGCGTATTTGGTCAAAAAGATCGCCATGATCACGGCCAGCGGATACCAGCTACCCGGGATGAAAAAGGAATTGGTCGCTGGATCGAAGATGAGCCGGGTGTTCGGGAAAAGCTTGTAGCCGGCGAAGGCGACCACGATCAGTCCCGTAGCCCATAGTGCGACCGGCACCGGCGCCAGGCCAAAACTCGACTGCACCCCCGACAGGGACAGGGCGACCATCCCGGCCGGCAGCAGGTAAGCCATGGTCCGGTTGACGTTGCGGCTGCGCGTCTGGAGCAAGCCAAAAGCCAGCAATCCTGCAAACAGGGCGAATACCCACGGCGGGGTGTGAGTCAGGATTTGCGACATGAATGTTTTCTCCGGAACGCAGGGCAAAGACCGACGAGGACTCTAACGCATCCGGAAACGCTTGTCATCTGGTCAAGCACCTGGCTTGCCGTCACCGCCTCAAGTGGCGTGTGGGCCGCGGCATTACCGCCCTGTACGATATTCCGGGAACATCTCTTTAAACAGGAACGCTTCCAGTTCCGCCGTATCCTGCACCCGCGCGCTCATTTTCACCACGCGCTGCAAACGCTGCGAATCCCAGTCGAAATCGCCGGTCTTTTCCTTGCGGATCAACTCGATCATCTTCTTGACGATCGCCGTTTCGATGTCTTTTTCGCCGCCCAGCTCCACATTCACCTGCTGCAGCCAGCGGCGCTTGAAATTCGGGTTCCAGCCGCGGAATTTCAGCTGGGCGCTGGAGAACGACTTATCGGTCACACTGAATACGCCGCCGGTTTCATTGCGGTCATCGCCCCTGCTGCGGCCATTGGCGGCCGCGATATTGGCCAGCGCATTGCGCGTTCCGCGCGCGGCTTCGCTTTCGGCCGCCGGCTGCTCGGCCGCCGCCCCGCGCTCCTGCCGGCGCTTGGCGATATAGGCCGCCATGTCGACTTCCTCGGGAGGCTCCATCTTTTTCGGCGGCTCTTCGACGATTTTCACCGGCTGCTCGTCCGGCAGCGTGATCGTATCGGGCAAGCGTTCGATCTTCGGCGGCGGCGTGGCAGATTTTTTGACCGCCTTGCTGGCCTGCTTGCGCGGCTGCTCGGGTTGTTGGGGCTGCTGCTTGGGCTGCTCGGCCACCGGTTTGATGTACACCATCTCCCCACCCGACGGCGGCAATGCCACCGTTTCGGTTTCCGGCTTGAACGCGTAGATCGCCACCAGCAGCAAGTGCAGCCCGATCGTGACGGCCAGGCCGATCCGATTGACGCGCGGCGACGCCCCATAGCTCAGCGTGGTGGCTGGCAACGGCTGACCGCAATGCTCGCAGTACCCGGTGTTTTGCGGCGAATGGTGGGAATGATCACGCAAGATAATGACGGTTTTCCAGGTGCAGCTTCAGCTAAAAGGGGGACGAGTGGCGCAGTCTATACGTTTTGACGAAATTGCGCACCAGCACGACGCCTTGAACAGCTTATAACACCCTGGCAGGCGCGGCTGTTACCAGTTGTATCCAGCGCCTGCGGCTGGAACAAAGAAGTTGACAGTGCGATTGCAGCAATCGGGTTCAGGGCGCTCACAGAAATCGCGACATGAAGACCTGGAATGCAAGACTTAACGTCGCCCCTGCGAAGGCAGGGGCGACGTTGGCCTGCATTGCCGATGTCCTTGTGGCTATACCTTCTAAAACGATGTCCTCAGTGCGCAGCGTCCGCCGCCGCCAGTTGCTCGTCCGACAACGGCCCCTTGCCGCTGTACTTGTCGAGGTACAGGTAGATCACCGGCGTGATGTACAAGGTGATGACCTGCGAGAACAGCAGGCCGCCGACCACCGCCAGGCCGAGCGGCTGGCGCAGCTCGGCGCCGGCGCCAATGCCCATGGCGATCGGCAGCGCGCCCGTCATTGCCGCCAGGGTGGTCATCAGGATCGGCCGGAAGCGCAACAGGCAGGCTTCGCGGATCGCGAATTCGGGCGTCTTGCCTTCCACCCGCTGGGCGTGCAACGCGAAGTCGATCATCATGATCGCGTTCTTTTTCACAATGCCGATCAGCATCAGGATGCCGATGATCGCAATCATCGTCAGGTCCATGCCGAATATTTCCAGCGTCAGCAGCGCACCAACCGCCGCCGATGGCAGCCCGGCCAGGATCGTCAGCGGGTGGATGTAGCTCTCGTAGAGCACGCCCAGCAACACGTAGATCACGCCCAGCGCGGCGATGATCAGGATCAGCTGGCTCGATTGCGATTGCTCGAACACGGCCGCGTCGCCGCCGTAGCGGGTGATGACCGAGGCCGGCAGCTTCATCTCGGTGGCCATGCGGTCGATCGCCGCCGTGGCGTCGCCAAGCGGCATGGTCGGCGCAAGGTTGAACGACACGGTGATCGCCTGCAGCTGGCCCTGGTGGTTGACCGAGGTCGGGCCGACCGTGCGCTCGACCGTCGCGATGCTCGACATCTGCACCAGCTGGCCGTTCTTGCTGCGCACCGACACGCGCGTGAGCGCATCGTCGAAGTGGCGGTCTTCCGGCGCTGCTTCCATGATCACGTTGTAGCTCGCCGCCGGCGAGTAGATGGTCGATACCTGGCGCTCGCCGAATGCCGCGTACAGCGCGGTGCGCACGTCGGACATCTGCACGCCCAGGCTGTTGGCCTTGTCGCGGTCGACCTTCAAGGTAGCCTGCAGGCCGCCGGCCTGCGAGTCGCTGGTTACGTCGAGGAAGCCCGGCGTGGTGCGCATGCGCTCGAGGAAGCGGTTCGACCAGACCCCAAGATCGTCTGCGCGCACGCTCTGCAAGGTGTACTGGTAGCGGCTCTTGCTCGGGCGTCCTCCCAGCTGCAGGTTCTGGGTCGGGCTGAGGAACACCGTCACGCCGGCAACCGAGCGGGTCGACTGGCGCAGGCTGCTCACGACGTCGGCCATGGCATCGCGCTCGCTGCGCGGCTTGAGCACGATGAAACCGCGGCCGGTGTTGCCGCCGCCAGTAAACGAGGTCACGTCCTTGACCGCCGGATGGGCGCGCACCTTGTTGACGACCTGCTCCTGCAGCAGCGACATCTTGTCGGTCGAGGTGTCTTCGGACGCTTCGACGCTCATGCGGATCTGGCCCAGGTCTTCTTCAGGGAAGAAGCCTTTCGGGATCGTCGTGTACATGATCACCGTCAGCGCAAAGGTGGCGAAGGCGACCAGCAAGATGATCGGCCGGTTGGCCAGCGCCATGTCGAGCGTCTTTTCATAGCCGCGCAGGACCTTGGCGAAGCCAGCTTCGAAATGGCGGCCGATCCAGCTTTTCTCGCCGCCGCTGTTGACGTCATGGGCTGGCAGCAGGCGGCTGGCCAGCATCGGCACCAGGGTCAGCGAAACCACCGCCGACACCAAGACCGCCAGGCCGACAACCACCGCGAATTCATGGAACAGCAGGCCGATTACGCCCGGCATGAAGAAGATCGGAATGAACACGGCGACCAGCGAAATCGAGATCGAGACAATCGTGAAGCCCACTTCGCGCGAGCCGACCAGCGCCGCTTCCAGCGGCCGTTTGCCCATTTCGATGTGGCGCACGATATTTTCGAGGACCACGATGGCGTCATCGACCACCAGGCCGACGGCCAGCGTAATGCCCAGCAGCGAGACGTTATCGAGGCTGTAGCCGAACCAGTACAGCAGCGCCACCGCGCCAAGCAGCGAAATCGGCAGCGTCACGGCGGGAATGAAGGTGGCCGAGGCGCGGTGCAGGAACAGGAAGATCACCAGCACCACCAGCAGCACGGTACCGAGCAGGGTCAGGTTGACGTCGTGGATCGCTTCGCGGATCGATACCGAGCGGTCGTTGACGAGGCTGATCTTGATCGAGGCCGGCACCTGGGCCTGGAAGCCCGGCAGCAGCTTGCGCACCGAGTCCACCACCTGCACCGTGTTGGCATCGGGCTGGCGCTGCACCATCAGCACGATCGAGCGTTCGCCGTTGAAGCTGCCGGCGGCCTTGATCGACTGGAAGCTGTCTTCGACCGTGGCCACATCCTTCAGGCGCACCGGTTCACCGTTGCGCATGGCGACGATCACTTCCGAAAATTCGGCGGCGTTCATCAGCTGCGGGTTGCCCTGGATCGTCAGCGTCTGGTTGGGGCCATCGAGCACGCCGAGCGGCGCGTTCGAGTTCGAGGCGCGCAGCGCGGTGCCCAGTTCGTCGTAGGTCAGGTCGCGCGCGTTCATCAGGTCGGCCTTGGCGCGCACCCGCACGGCGAAGCGCTTCTGGCCGTTGACCGTCACTTGCGCCACGCCCGGCAGCGTCGACAGGCTAGGCGCGATCAGGTTTTCGGCGTAGTCGTTCAGGTCCGACAGGCTCATCGACGGCGACGTCATCGCCATGAACAGGATCGGCGCGTCGGCGGGGTTGACCTTGCGGTACGACGGCAGCTCCGTCATCTCCTGCGGCAGCTGGCGCTGCGCCCGCAGCAGCGCCGCCTGGACGTCGACCGCGGCGGCGTTGACGTCGATGCTCGAATCGAATTCGAGCGTGATATCGGTGTCGCCCTGGGTACTGGTCGAGGTGATCAGCTTGATGCCGGCGATCGTCGAAAACTGCTTTTCGAGCGGCAGCGCGACCGACGACGCCATCGTTTCAGGGCTGGCCCCGGACAGGTCGGCCGAGACGTTGATGACCGGGGTGTTATAGCTCGGCAGCGCGGCGACCGGGATGTTGACGTAGGCAAGCACGCCGACCAGCACCAGCGCCAGCGACAGCAGCACCACCATCACCGGACGGCGGATGCACAGTTCGGAGATGTTCATGGCGTGGCTGCCTTGCGTGCCAGCGTGGTGCCGCTGTCAGGCGCGGCGCCGGCCAGGCGCACCTTGCCGCCCGGGCGCAGGTTCTGCTTGCCCTCGGTGATCACCTTCTCGCTGCCCGACAGGCCGGTGACGGCGGCGCTGTCGCCGTAGGCGTAGACGCGCTGCACCGGCACTTCCCTGGCGGTCTGGCCTTCGCCAACCACGTACACGAACGTGCCGCGGGTGTTGATGATGATGGCCGCCTGCGGGATCACGGTCGCGTTTTTCAGCGTGCGCAGGGTGACGCGGGTGGTGACGTACTGGCCCGGCCACAGGCCGGTGTCGCGGTTGTCGAACTGCGCCTTGGCCTTGATGGTGCCGGCCTGCGCGTCAACCGCGTTGTCGATGAAGGTCAGCTTGCCGACCACCGGCTTGCCGCCGGACGGCTGCGCTTCGACCGGCACCTGGCCGGCGCGCTGCGCCGACAGCAGATCAGGCAGCGACGATTCCGGCAGGGTGAAGGCGACGTCGACCGGGTCGAGCTGGGTAATCGTGGTGAGCGAGGTGGCCGGCTGCACCAGGCTGCCGGGGTAGACCGAAATGGCGCCCACCCGGCCCGACATCGGCGCGCGGATGGTGCCGAAGCTGGCGGTGACACGCTCGCCCTGCAGGGCGGCCTGGTTCGACGCCACCAGCGCGCGCTGGGCGTCGACCTGGCTGCGCAAGGTGTCGATCGCGCTCTGAGCCAGGAACTTCTGCTCGACCAGCTCCTGGTTGCGCTTGTACTGGCGCTCCAGGTCGGCCAGGGTGGCGCGGTCGCGCGCGATCTGCGCCTGCGCCTTGCTGACGTTGGCCTGCTCGTTGCGGTCGTCCAGCGAGAACATCAGCTCCCCTGCCTTGACCGACTGGCCCTCCTTGATGTGTACCTTGCGGATCGTACTGGTGGTCTGCGGGCGCAGGTCGACCGAGTTGATCGGGGTGACCGTGCCGTTGGCCTGCAGCGTGATCGGCACGTCCTGGCGCAGCGGCGCCACCACATTGACGGTGGCCGGCGGCTGCTCGCCGTTACCGCGGCCGCCGCCCTTGGCGCCCGGCTTTTCAGCCTTGCCGTTGTTCAGGTACCAGGCCGATCCGCCAACGATGGCAATGATGCCGATGACGAGTACGAGATTTTTCTGCTTCATTGGTTCTTCCTGGCCGCTCGGCGGCTCTTGATTAATCGTCAAACTGAATGGGGCAGGACCGGGTTATATGCCCCGGTAGGCTTCGGGCAGTACCAGCGTCACTTCGAGGCCGCCTTCATGATGATTGGCGAGGCTGACGCTGCCGCCGTGCTGTTCGGCGATGTTGCGGGCGATCGGCAGTCCGAGCCCGGTGCCGCCCGACTCGCGCGAACGCGAGCTTTCGATACGGTAGAACGGCTCGAACACGCGCGGCTGTTCCTCGTGCGCGATGCCGGGGCCGCGGTCGCGAATGCGGATGCGCGCGGCGCCCGCGGTGCGCTCGACCACCAGTTCGGCCTGGTGGCCGTACTTGACTGCGTTGTCGATCAGGTTGGCAAGGCAGCGGCGCAGCGCCATCGGGCGCCCCATCACGGCCATGCCGGCGCGGCCGATCAGCGTGACCTTCTGGCTGGCGTCGGTGGCGTCGGAACAGACGCTATCGAGCAGCGAGTCGACGTCGAGCGCCTGCATGTCTTCGGTGTTGTCGGTGCTGCGCGCCAGGTCGAGGCCTTCGCGCACCATCTCCTGCATCGCCGAGAGGTCGCCGATCAGGCGCTCCTGCAGCTCGTGGTCGGCGACTTTTTCAAGGCGCAGGCGCATCCGCGTGAGCGGCGTTTGCAGGTCGTGGGTGATCGCGGCCAGCATCTGGGTGCGCTGCGCGATGTACTGGCGGATGCGCGCCTGCATCGCGTTGAAGGCGGCGCTGGCCTGGCGGATTTCACTGGCGCCGGCCAGTGTCAGCGGCGGGTGGTTGATGTCGTTGCCAAGGTCCTTGGCGGCCTGCGCCAGCTGGTTGAGCGGCCGCGTGGTCATGCGCGCGACCAGGTAGGCGAGGAAGGCAATGCTGATCAGGAACAGCGCGATGATCATCGAATAGTCGGTGGCGCCGGCGATCACCGAACCGGGCGGCGGCAGGATCTGCAGGCGCAGCAGCTCGCCGTCGCGCAGGCGCACGTCGATGCTTTCGCAGACGCCCTTCCACAGCGCTTCCTTGGGGCCGAACATGCTTTGCTGGATGCGCGGGACGTCGCACTCCTTCGGGCGCAGCGCGATGGTGGAGAACTCGTAGCCGCTGCCCATGCGCTTGGTCAGCGCGGCGGTAAACGGCGAGTCGACCGGCGCGACCGGCAGGTCATGGGTGATTTCTTCGATGCGGATGCCGGGACGGTTGGCCACGCCCAGGTAGGCCATGCGCGCCGATGCGGGGACGATCTCGGTGGCGGTGATCAGCTGCTCGGCGCGGTCAAGCGCATGGCTGGTGCGGAAGTCTTCGATCACGCGCTGGCGTTCGTTCTCGGCCAGCAGCTGGGTGATCACGGACGAAAACACGATACCCAGCAGCAGTGTCAGGAACACCCTGCCGGTCATCGATCCGAAGAACGCCCTCATGGACTTGGCTCCACGGTGACCTGCCCGGCCAGCACGTAGCCGCCGTTGCGCACCGTCTTGATGATCTGCGGCAGGCGCGCGTCTTCGCCGAGCTTCTGGCGCAGGCGGCTGATCTGGATGTCGATCGAGCGGTCGAACGGGTCGGCGTCGCGGCCCTGCGTCAGGTTCAGCAGCTGGTCGCGGTTGAGCACGCGGTTGGGATGTTCGAGGAACACGCGCAGCAGGCGGAACTCGGCGCCCGACAGCATGATCACCAGGCCGTCGGGATTGATCAGGTGGCGCGCGGTCAGGTCGAGCGTCCAGCCGGAAAAGCGCATGCGCTGGGCGTTCTCGGACTGCGCGTTGGATGGCATCGCATGGCTGCGGCGCAGCACGCTGCGGATGCGCGCCAGCAGTTCGCGTGGCTCGAACGGCTTTGGCAGGTAGTCGTCGGCGCCCATTTCGAGGCCCAGGATGCGGTCGAGCGGCTCGCTGCGCGCGGTCAGCATGATCACCGGCAGGGTCGAGGTGGCGCGCAGCTTGCGGCACAGGGTCAGGCCGTCGTCGCCGGGCATGTTCAGGTCAAGCACGATCAGCTCGGGACGCGCCTCGTCCAGCACTTTCCACATGCCGGTGCCATCAGCGGCCACCAGCGTGCGGTAGCCGTTCGATTCGAGATAATCGGCGAGCAGCGAGCGGATGTCGCGGTCGTCGTCGACGATCAAAATGGTGGTGGGAGTATCCATGTTCGCAATTATCCCGACTTACGACCAGCCTGCACAGGGCATTTGTATCGCCATGTATATTGACAGGTAGTCGAAACATATTGATACAAAGTGTTCGGTACAAGACATGCCTCGGTTACACCTGAGGCTCATGATGAATCCCGTAGTCCAACCACTCCACAAAGGGAACCAACATGAACGCACTTCGCAAGAATATCCTCATCGGCCTCACCGTCCTTGGCATGGGTAGCGCCGTGCTGCCGCTGCACGCGGCTGAAGAAGGCCGCCAGGGCCACGCCATGACACAAGAGCAGCGCGACGCCAAACGCGCCGAGTGGCGCGCCAAGCGCGGCGAACACTTTGCCAAGCGCCAGGCCAAGGTGCATGATGCCCTGAAACTGACCCCGGCGCAGGAGCCTGCCTGGGCCGCCTACCAGGCGGCCATCAAGCCCCAGCCACGCATGGCGGCCCGCGCTGACCGGGCCGACTGGAAAGCGATGCCGGCGCCGCAGCGGATGGAGAAAAAGATCGAGATGTCGAAGCAGCGCATTGCCCACATGGAAGCGCGGCTGGCTGCCACCAAGAGCCTGTATGCGGTACTGTCGCCTGAGCAGCAAAAACTGTTCGATGAGAACAGCAAGCGCGGCGGCCACCGCATGAAGCACCGCGGCATGCACAAGGGTCATGGCGAGCACATGCACCCGAAGGCAAGCTGATCGCTTGTGTGGAAATGTAAAAAGGAGCGCTCGATGCGCTCTTTTTTTTGACAATCAGAGGAACATGCCGCCCGACGCTTCGACGCGCTGCCCGTTCAGCCAGCGGCTGTTATCGCTGAGCAGCGCGGCAATCGCGCCGCCGATATCGTCCGGCTGGCCCACCCTGCCAAGCGCGGTTTGCGCGGCGATGAAGCTGTTCAGTTCCGCGTTGTCGCGCACGCTGCCGCCGCCGAAATCGGTCTCGATCGCGCCAGGGGCGATGACGTTGACGGCGATGCCGCGCTGGCCCAGCTCTTTCGCCAGGTAGCTGGTCAGCACTTCGACCGCGCCTTTCATCGCTGCGTAGGCGGCGAAGCCCGGCAGCGTAAAGCGGGTCAGGCCGGTGGACACGTTCAGGATACGGCCGCCGTCGCCAATCATCGGCGCCAATTGCTGGGTGAGGAAAAACACGCCCTTCAGGTGGACGTTGACCAGCTCGTCGAACAGCGCTTCGCTGGTGTCGGCGAAGGCGGCGTGGCCGGCCACGCCGGCGTTATTGACAAGAAAATCGATGCTGTGACGCTGCCAGTTGCTGGCGAGGAGTTCCTGCAGCTGCCCCGCGAACGCGGCGAAGGAACCCACGTCGCCGACGTCAAGCTGGAGCGCTGCCGCATGGCCGCCGCGCGCCTGGATGGCGGCAACCACGTCGGCAGCTTCCTGCGCCTTGGTGCGATACGTGAGGACGATATCGACGCCCTGGGCTGCAAGGTGCATCGCTGCGCTTTTGCCGAGTCCGCGGCTGCCGCCGGTGATGAGTGCGATCTTGTTGCTCATGTGGTTCTCCTTCTGCTGGATAAGTGACGGAAGCAGTTTATTTGTTTAGACCCATGACACAAAGATGCTAGAGTCGATAACACTGTTCGCTGGTGAAGAACAATTGGCTGGAGGATCTTTGTTGGATACATCTGAATTTCTACAGGTATTTGTGCGGGTCGCGGAGCTTGGCAGCTTTACCAAGGCTGCCGACAGCCTGGGAATGTCGAAGGCCAGTGTCTCGGTGGCGATCAGCCAGCTGGAAGCGTCGGTGGGCACGCGCTTGCTGCAGCGGACGACCCGCAAGGTGCAGATGACGCAGGACGGGCACAGCTTCTACGAGCGCAGCAAGCAGGTGCTTGCCGACATTGAAGACTTGCGGGGCATGTTCCAGGGCGAAGCGGAAATCAGCGGACGACTGCGGGTCGACATGCCGCTCGGCGTGGCGCGCCATATCGTGTTGCCGAAGCTGGCCGCGTTCCTGGAAGCGCATCCCCAGATCAAGGTGGAACTGAGCAGCACCGACCGGCGCGTCGACGTCGTCGCCGAGGGCTTCGACTGCATCGTGCGGGTTGGTAAGCTCGACGATTCGAGCCTGGTCGCACGGCCGCTGGGCAATTTCCGGCTGGTCAACTGTGCGAGCCCGGCGTACCTGGCGCGTTACGGAGTGCCTCGGTCGCTGGACGACCTCGCCGCACACCGGCTGGTCGACTACGCGCCGTCGTTGGGCGCGCAGGCAGCGCTGTTCGAGTATGTCGACGGAGATGTCGTGCGTTCGGTGGAGATGCCGGCAGCGGTGGCGGTCAACAACAGCGACGCCTACCAGGGCGCCTGCCTTGCCGGCCTGGGCATCATCCAGGCACCCGAGAGCGGGCTCGGCGAACTGCTGGCCAACGGCCGGCTGGTCGAGGTGCTGCCTGGGTACCGCGCGGCGCCGATGCCGGTCACGCTGCTTTATCCGAACCGCCGCCAGCTGGCCAAGCGCGCGCGCCTGTTCATGCTGTGGCTTGGCGAAGTGATGCAGCCTTGGGTGCTCTAGCGCCGTTTAGTTCAGGCGGCCCAGCGAATTGAGGAACTTGTCGGGCGCCTGGTAGCCAATCACGCGGCTATCGGCGATCTCCTGTCCCTTGTTGTCGAACAGAATGATCGCCGGCGGGCCGAACAGGGTGAAGCGTTTCAGCATCGCCTTGTCGGCCTCATCGTTGGCGGTGACGTCAACCTGCAGCAACAGCGTGTTATTCAGCTTGGCCTGGACGCGTTCATCGACGAACGTCAGCTTTTCCATTTCGATGCACGACACGCACCAGTCCGCATAGAAATCGAGCATCACCGTCTTGCCGTTGGTATTCGCCAGGGCCGCATCGAGCTGCGCCACGGTCTTGATGCGCTGGAAGGTCAGGCCGTGTTGCTGGCCGCCGCCGAGATGGGCCAGCGGCGCCAGCGCGTCGCGCCCGCCGGTGGCGACGCCCACCAGCTGGATCGCACCCAGGATCGCGAATGCCGCGCCGAGCGCCATCGCCGCGAAATGACGGGACGATCGCAGCAGATAGAAGCCGTAGCCGAGGAACAGCACGGTCCAGCCGGCCATCTGGGCCGCGGCCGGGATAACCGGCGACACCAGCCACAGCGCCATTGCCAGCATCAGCACGCCGAAGAATTTCTTGACCGCCTCCATCCATGCGCCGGCGCGCGGCAGCAGCGATCCAGCCGACAAGCCGACCAGCAGCAACGGGATGCTCATGCCGACGGCCATCGCGAACAGCGCCGCGCCACCGATCAGCACGTCGCGGGTCTGGCTGATGTAGACCAGCGCACCGGCCAGCGGCGCGGCCACGCACGGCCCGACGATCAGCGCCGAGATCGCGCCCATCGCGAACACCCCGGCCAGCTTGCCCGACGACTGGCGGCCCGATGCGCCGGCGAGGCGGGTCTGCAGGGCTGCGGGCAGCTGCAGGTTATAGACGCCAAACATCGACAGCGCCATCACGACGATCAGCACGGCGACCGCGCCGAGGACCCACGGGTTCTGCAGCGTGGCAGCCAGGCCCTCGCCCGCCAGGCCGGCGGCGACGCCGAGGGCTGTGTAGACGATTGCCATGCCAAGCGAATAGGCGAGCGAGAGGATGAAGCCGCGCGAGCGCTTGGCCTGCGCGCCCTCGCCGACGATAATCGACGACAGGATCGGCACCATCGGCAACACGCACGGCGTAAACGCAAGGCCGAGGCCGAGCAGCATGAAGGCAGGGAGAATCACCAGCAGCTTGCCGCCGCCGAGTACCGAAGCGATGCCGGACAGTTCGGACGCCGGCGCCGGCGCCGCTGGCGTGGCTGGCGACACTGGCGCGGGCGCCCCGGGAAGGCTCATCGACGGACCGCTGCCGCCGGCAACGAGGCGGGTGGACGCCTCCTGCGGCGAATAGCACAAGCCGGCGTCGGCGCAGCCCTGGCTGACCGCCTTCAGGGTGAACATCCCGCTGCCCTGCACCGGGATCATGATCGTGATGAATTTGCGATAGGTCTCGACCTCCTTCTGGAAGGTCTCGTCGTACTTCACCTTGCCGGCCGGCAGCTCGGGCGTACCGAGGGTGGCGCCGGTTGCCGTGAAGGCAAAGCGCTCGCGATACATATAGTACTTATCGGCGATCTCATAGGTGACGGCGATGGTCTGCGGATCGGCCATACGCGCCGAAAATTTGAACGCGACATTCGGATCGAGGAACTCCTCCTCCGCGCGGGCGTTGGCGGCGCCAAACAGCACCGACAACGTAAGTAGCAACAACGCGACGGCCTGGACGGCGAGCGGACGGAGGGACGGCAAACGGGACATGAGTTCCTTTTTTATTCTGCAATTCAAACGCGCGCAAGCGCGCAGCAGAATAGTACACCGGAGGAACGCATCCATGCTTAGACGAAGCTTATTGCTGACTTCTCGCAAACATTCCAAAATCGGGGACAGACCGGGTCACGCAGACCACCATTTTAGAATCTTCTAAAATGGTGGTCTGTCCCCGATTTTGGAATTGTTTTTGGGCGAAAAAAAAGCCAGGCTGAGCCTGGCTTTTTTTTCGCTACCGGCTGATTACTCAGCGGTTGGAGCGTCGTCAGCATCGCTGACTTCTGGACGGTCCAGCAGTTCGACGTATGCCATCGGTGCATTGTCGCCAACGCGGAAACCCATTTTCAGGATACGCAGGTAGCCGCCGTTGCGGTTTGCGTAGCGTGGGCCGAGTTCTGCGAACAGCTTCAGAACCATTTCGCGGTCGCGCAGGCGGGCAAATGCCAGGCGCTTGTTGGCCAGCGTGTCGGTCTTGCCCAGGGTCAGGATCGGCTCGATGACGCGGCGCAGTTCCTTGGCTTTTGGCACGGTGGTTTTGATGGCTTCATGACGCAGCAGGGAAACGGTCATGTTGCGCAGCATTGCCAGACGGTGGGACGAAGTACGATTCAGCTTGCGAAGGCCGTGACGGTGACGCATGGTAGTTCCTTTCGGTTGTTTAATTCCAGCTCTTCGATCGTCTCAGACGCGGGCCGGTTGAATAAGGTTAATTTACTGCGGTGCTGCCATGCACCCGGAAGCACAATCGCACTTCCGGGTGAATTCTTCTTACTTTTCCAGGCCGGCAGGCGGCCAGTTTTCCAGCTTCATGCCGAGGGTCAGGCCGCGCGATGCCAGCACTTCCTTGATCTCGTTGAGCGACTTGCGGCCCAGGTTCGGCGTCTTGAGCAGTTCGTTTTCCGAACGCTGGATCAGGTCGCCGATGTAGTAAATGTTTTCTGCTTTCAGGCAGTTGGCCGAGCGGACGGTCAGTTCCAGGTCGTCGACTGGACGCAGCAGGATCGGATCGACCAGCGGTGCGCGCGATGGCGCTTCGGCCGCAGCTTCGGTGCCTTCCAGCGCGGCGAATACGTTGAGCTGGTCAACCAGTACGCGTGCCGATTGGCGGATCGCTTCTTCCGGCGTGATCACGCCATTGGTTTCGATGTTGATGATCAGCTTGTCCAGGTCGGTACGCTGTTCGACACGCGCCGATTCCACTGCGTACGAAACGCGGCGTACTGGCGAGAACGAAGCGTCCAGGATGATGCGGCCGATGGTCTTGTTGGTGTCTTCCGACAGGCGGCGCACGTTACCAGGAACGTAGCCACGGCCCTTCTCGACTTTGATCTGCATGTCCAGCTTGCCACCGGCGGTCAGGTGAGCGATCACGTGGTCCGGGTTGATCAGTTCGACGTCATGCGGCAGGTCGATGTCCGATGCCAGGATCGCGCCTTCGCCTTCCTTTTTCAAGGTCAGGGTGACGGAATCGCGGTTGTGCACTTTGAAGACAACGCCCTTCAGGTTCAGCAGCAGGTCGACAACGTCTTCCTGTACGCCGTCCAGCGACGAGTATTCATGGACAACACCAGCGATGGTCACTTCGGTTGGCGCGTAGCCGATCATCGACGACAGCAGGACGCGGCGCAGTGCGTTGCCCAGGGTGTGGCCATAGCCACGCTCGAACGGCTCCATCACGACTTTGGCGTGACCGGCACCGAGTGCTTCGACATCGATAATACGTGGCTTCAACAAACTGTTTTGCATGAAATGTCCTTTTCAATACCCTCGGCTCATTACACCGATAAGGCTGATGGCATTAGTAAAAACGCCCGCTCGTACGAGCAGGCGGGGAAAAACCTGAATTCTGGTGTCGTTCCCGCGTCGGCGGGAACCTATGCTGAGCTGAACTTGCCGCGTCAGCATGGGTTCCCGCCTTCGCGGGAATGACGGTGTCGCGGGTGACCGCGACATCGTCAATTAACGCGAGTACAGTTCGACGATCAGTGCTTCGTTGACGTCGTTGGCGATCTCGTTACGCTCTGGGAACGAACGGAAGGTGCCTTCCATCTTCTTGCTGTCGACCGATACCCAGCTTGGCATGCCAACTTGCTCAGCCAGCGACAGGGCTTCGACGATACGAACCTGCTTCTTGGCCTTTTCGCGCACAGCGACGACGTCGCCGGTCTTGACCGCGTACGACGCGATGTTGACGACGTTACCGTTGACGGTGAATGCCTTGTGGCTGACCAGCTGGCGCGCTTCGGCGCGGGTCGAGCCAAAGCCCATGCGGTATGCCACGTTGTCGAGACGCGATTCCAGCAGCTTCAGCAGGGTCTCGCCGGTGTTGCCCTTGCGGCGGTTCGCTTCTGCGAAGTAGCGGCGGAACTGGCGCTCGAGGATGCCGTACATGCGCTTGACCTTCTGCTTTTCGCGCAGCTGGTTGCCGTAGTCCGAGGTGCGGGCACCCGACTTGACACCGTGCTGGCCTGGCTTGACGTCGAGTTTGCACTTCGAGTCGAGCGAGCGGCGTGCGCTCTTGAGGAACAGGTCCGTGCCTTCGCGGCGGGACAGTTTTGCTTTTGGTCCGATATAACGTGCCACAGTACTTCCTTCACAATAAATGACGCCCCGACACACTTGCGTGCGACAGGCGCTAGTCCGGTACCCAAACGGCCCGGACGTGGCTTAAACCCGCGCGCAGATGCAGCACGGGCGACAATAGCCGGGCAGTATATCCTATTCGGACACTGCACCGGCGATCTTTTTCAACGAACAGCCGACAGGCGCGGCGATCCTGCAACAGGACGAGGTTGCCCTCGCCGGCTGTTACTTAGATACGACGACGCTTCGGTGGACGGCAGCCGTTGTGCGGCACTGGCGTCACGTCCTGGATCTCGGTGATCTTGATACCCAGGTTGTTCAAAGCGCGAACCGCGGATTCGCGACCTGGGCCTGGGCCCTTGATGCGCACTTCCAGGTTCTTCACGCCGCACTCAACAGCGACCTTGCCTGCTGCTTCAGCCGCAACCTGCGCTGCGAACGGGGTCGATTTACGCGAACCCTTGAAGCCAGCACCGCCGGACGTCGCCCACGACAGGGCATTGCCCTGGCGATCGGTGATCGTGATGATGGTGTTGTTGAACGAAGCGTGCACGTGTGCGATACCTTCGGCGACGTTCTTTTTAACTTTTTTGCGTACGCGCGCTGCTGCGGCGCTGCTTTGTTGCTTAGCCATGGTCGTTTCCTAGATTATTTCTTGAGCGATTGTGCGGCCTTGCGCGGACCCTTGCGAGTACGAGCATTGGTGCGGGTACGCTGACCGCGCACTGGCAGGCCCTTGCGGTGACGCATGCCGCGGTAGCAACCCAGGTCCATCAAACGCTTGATGTTCATGGAGAGCTCACGGCGCAGATCGCCTTCAACTACGAACGTGCCAACTGCATCACGCAGCTTTTCCAGTTCGGAGTCGTCCAGGTCCTTGACCTTCTTGTTGGTCGGTACACCGGTCTCGGCGCAGATTTTCTGCGAACGAGGACGGCCGATCCCGTAGATGGCGGTGAGGCCGATTACGGTGTGCTGATGATTTGGGATATTAACCCCTGCAATACGTGCCATTCGTTATTCCTCAATAAATAACGTTAAATTAACCTTGACGCTGCTTGTGACGCGGCTCGATGCAGATGACGCGAACGACGCCTTTGCGCTTGATCACTTTGCAGTTGCGGCAGATCCGCTTGACTGATGCGAGAACTTTCATTTTTGCACTCTCTTTTTTCGGATTGGTTCAGTTACTTAAATTGTTTACTTGGTCCGGAACACGATCCGGGCCCGGGACAAGTCATACGGCGTGAGTTCCACCGTTACCTTGTCGCCGGGGAGAATGCGGATATAGTTCATCCGCATTTTACCGGAGATGTGTCCGAGCACCACGTGCCCGTTTTCCAGCTTCACTCGAAACGTTGCATTCGGCAGATTCTCAAGAATCTCGCCCTGCATTTGGATGACGTCGTCTTTTGCCATTCGGTCTGTGCACTCCTGGTTCGCGTAACCCCAAGGGTTATCGCGTCGGGATTCCGCCCTTGAAATTTGCCTTGCGCAGCAGTGATTCATATTGCTGCGACATGACGTAGTTCTGTACTTGCGCCATGAAGTCCATGGTGACAACCACAATAATCAACAGGGAAGTACCGCCAAAGTAGAATGGCACTTTCCATTGGGCTTGCATAAATTCCGGCAACAAGCAGACTGCAGTGATGTAGACGGCACCAGCCAGGGTCAGGCGCATCAAGATCTTGTCGATGTAGCGTGCGGTCTGGTCACCAGGACGAATCCCCGGGACAAACGCGCCGCTCTTCTTCAAGTTGTCCGCTGTTTCCTTGCTGTTAAACACCAGCGCGGTATAGAAGAAACAGAAGAACACGATGGCCACCGCATACAGCAACGCATGGATCGGTTCGCCAGGCGACAGCGATGCCGCCAGATCTTTCAGGAAGCCGATCACCGGGGAGGACGAATCCTTGCCACGGGTGAACCAGTCCACGATCGTCGCCGGGAACAGGATGATCGACGATGCAAAGATCGGCGGAATCACGCCTGCCATGTTCAGCTTCAAAGGCAGGTGGCTGGTTTGGCCGCCGTACACTTTGTTGCCTACCTGCTTTTTCGCGTAGTTGACCAGGATCTTGCGCTGGCCACGTTCAACGAACACGACGAGATAAGTAACCAATGCCACCAGAATCACGATGAAGATCGCTGCCAGGCTGCTGATCGAACCGCTTGACACCAGGGAGAACAAACCACCCAGCGCCGACGGCAGACCGGCTGCAATACCGGCAAAAATAATGATCGAGATACCGTTGCCCAGACCGCGCTCGGTGATCTGTTCGCCAAGCCACATCAGGAACATGGTACCCGTCAACAGGGTCACCACGGTCACGAAGCGGAATGCCATGCCAGGATCAATCACCAGACCGGCCTGCGATTCAAGCGCGACGGCAATGCCGAAGGCCTGGAACAGTGCCAGCGCCACCGTGAAGTAGCGGGTGTACTGGGTGATCTTGCGGCGTCCTGCTTCGCCCTCTTTCTTCAGTGCTTCCAGCTGGGGCGACACGATGGACGCCAGCTGCATGATGATCGAGGCCGAAATGTACGGCATGATGCCGAGTGCAAATACCGTGAAACGTTCCAGCGCGCCACCCGAGAACATGTTGAACATGCCCAGGATGCCGCCCTCGTTCTGCTTGAACAGCGACGCCAGCTGTACTGGATCGATGCCCGGTACAGGGACGTGGGCACCGATGCGATACACGACCAATGCGCCAAGCAAAAACCAGAGCCGGCCCCAAGGGAATCCGGACGCTGCACTTTTACCGAGTTGTGAATTAGTCGCCACTTTATGCTCCGATCAAGCTGTTAGGCTGCAACTTAAGCTACCGAGCCGCCGGCTGCTTCGATTGCCGCTTTGGCGCCTGCAGTTGCTTTCAGGCCTTTGAGGTTCACCGCTTTGGTGACTTCGCCGGACAGAATCACGCGCACATCGCGCGCCAGCACTGGCAGGATGCCTGCTTGCTTCAGAACCAGAATGTCGACATCGCCAACAGGCAGGTTGTTCAGGTCCGACAGGCGCACTTCAGCTTTGAAGGTTGCATTGAGCGACTTGAAACCACGCTTAGGCAGACGGCGCTGCAGAGGCATCTGACCGCCTTCGAAGCCGACCTTGTGGAAACCGCCCGAACGCGACTTCTGACCCTTGTGGCCACGACCGGCGGTCTTGCCGATGCCGGAGCCGATACCGCGGCCGACGCGACGCTTGTAGTGCTTGGCGCCGTCAGCTGGTTGAATCGTATTCAATTCCATTGTTTTCTCCGTTCCCTCAAGCGCCAGGCGCTTAAGAGACAACTTTCACGAGGTAGGACACTTTGTTGATCATGCCGCGCACGGATGGGGTGTCCTGCAACTCTTTAGTGGAGTTAACACGACGCAGGCCCAGGCCGCGTACGGTGGCACGGTGATCCTGCTTGGTGCCGATCAAGCCCTTGACCAATTGTACTTTGATGGTGTTTGCCATTGTCTGACCTTAGCCCATGATCTCTTCGACCGACTTGCCACGCTTGGCGGCGATGTCGGAAGCGGTGCTCATCTTCGACAGGCCGTCCAGCGTTGCGCGGACGAGGTTATAAGGATTCGACGAACCGGTGGACTTGGCGACCACGTCGGTCACGCCCATCACTTCGAAGATAGCGCGCATTGCACCGCCGGCGATGACGCCGGTACCTGGCTTGGCTGGCGACATCATCACTTTCGATGCGCCATGACGGCCGGTCACGGTGTGGTGCAGGGTACCGTTCTTGAGAGGCACCTTGATCAGGTTGCGACGGGCTTCTTCCATTGCCTTCTGCACACCAACCGGTACTTCCTTCGACTTGCCCTTGCCCATGCCGATGCGGCCATCGCCATCACCAACTACGGTCAGCGCGGCGAAGCCCATGATACGACCACCCTTGACCACTTTGGTCACGCGGTTGATCGCGATCATTTTTTCGCGCATGCCATCATCCGGCTTGTCGCTTTGCATTTTTGCTTGCATTTTTGCCATGACGATTCTTCCTTAGAACTTCAGACCGGCTTCACGCGCGGCTTCCGCCAGCGCCTTGACACGGCCGTGGTAACGGAAACCCGAGCGATCGAACGCAACTTCGGTGATTCCTGCTTTCAGTGCCTTCTCTGCAACGCGCTTGCCAACCAGGGCGGCAGCGGCGGCATTGCCACCCTTGCCGCTCTGGCCTGCCAGCTCGGCGCGCACTTCTGCTTCGAGGGTCGAAGCGGAAACGAGCACTTTTGCGTCCGGCGAGATCAGGTTCGCATAGATGTGCAGGTTGGTGCGGTGTACCGACAAGCGGTTCACGCCCAGCTGCGCGATCTTGATGCGGGTCTGGCGTCCACGACGCAGACGTGATTCTTTCTTGTCCATGGTCAGCCCTATTATTTCTTCTTGGTTTCTTTAAGCTTAACCACTTCGTCCACATAGCGGACGCCCTTGCCTTTGTAAGGCTCAGGGGAGCGGTAAGCACGCACTTCAGCGGCAACTTGGCCAACCTGTTGACGATCGATACCCTTGATGATGATTTCGGTCGGGGTTGGGGTCGTTGCGGTGACGCCAGCTGGCATCGCGTGGGCGACTGGATGCGAGAAACCGAGCGACAGGTTCAGCTTGTCACCAGCGGCCTGGGCTTTGTAGCCCACGCCGACCAGAGACAGCTTCTTCTCGAAGCCCTTGGTAACACCGGTCACCATATTGTTGACCAGGGCACGCAGGGTGCCGGACATCGCATTCGATTCACGGCTGTCGTCGATCACGTCGAACGTCAGGGTGCCATCTTTGTTTTCTACTTTGACCAGGCCATTCAGGCTCTGGGTCAGGGTGCCCAGTGGGCCCTTGACCGTGATCGCTGCTGCAGTGATCGCCACTTCGGCGCCAGCTGGGACAGCGATTGGCATCTTAGCTACTCGAGACATCGTCTACTCCTTAAGCCACGTAGCAAATTACTTCGCCGCCGACACCGGTGGCGCGCGCTTTGCGGTCCGTCATGACGCCTTGCGGGGTCGATACAATCGCCACGCCCAGACCGTTCATCACGCTAGGGATTTCATCTTTGCCTTTGTAGACGCGCAGCCCTGGACGGGATACACGCTCTAAGCGCTCGATGACCGGACGGCCTACGTAATACTTCAAACCGATTTTCAGTTCCGCTTTGCCACCTTCTTCGGTGACGGCGAAATCTTCAATGTAACCCTCGTCCTTGAGGACGTTGGCGATGGCAATTTTCACTTTCGACGATGGCATGGCCACGGTCGTCTTCTGAACACCTTGCGCATTGCGGATGCGGGTCAGCATATCGGCGATAGGATCGCTCATACTCATTGCATATTCTCCTATTACCAGCTTGCTTTAGTCATACCCGGAATCTCGCCACGCATAGCGAATTCACGGAGCTTGATACGGGCCAGACCGAATTTACGGAACGTGCCACGTGGACGGCCTGTCACTGCGCAGCGGTTACGCTGGCGGGTCGGGGCCGAGTTGCGCGGCAGGGCCTGCAACTTCAGACGAGCTTCATAGCGCTCCTCTTCCGACTTGGACTGGTCATCGATGATGGCCTTCAGAGCGGCACGCTTTGCGGCGAATTTCTCCACCAGGTCTGCACGCTTCTGTTCACGGTTAATCAGTGCGAGTTTTGCCATGATCTATTAGTTCCTGAACGGGAATTTAAAGGCGGCGAGCAGAGCTTTCGCTTCGTCGTCGGTCTTCGCGGTCGTGGTGATCGAAATGTTCATACCACGCAGTGCGTCGATCTTGTCGTACTCGATCTCAGGGAAGATGATCTGTTCCTTGACACCGATGTTGTAGTTGCCACGGCCGTCGAACGATTTGCCATTGACACCACGGAAGTCACGCACGCGCGGCAGGGCCACGGTGATCAGACGATCCAGGAACTCGTACATGCGAGCGCCACGCAGGGTGACCATGGTACCGATCGGGTAGCCTTCGCGGATCTTGAAGCCCGCGATTGCCTTGCGCGACTTGGTGGTCACTGGCTTTTGGCCGGCGATCTTGGTCAGGTCGCCAACGGCGTGCTCGAGAACCTTCTTGTCAGCGATCGCTTCACCCACACCCATGTTCAGGGTGATCTTGGTCAGGCGCGGCACTTCCATTGCCGATTTGTAGCCATATTTCGCTACCAGGTCAGCAACGACCTTTTCTTTGTAGATTTGATGGAGACGGGCCATGATTAAACCTTCACTACTTCGCCGGAGGACTTGAAGATGCGGACTTTCTTGCCGTCTACGTCTTTGAAGCCTACGCGGTCTGCCTTGCCAGTCGCTGCATTAAACAATGCAACGTTGGACACGTGAATCGGCATAGTCTTATCGACGATACCACCAGTTACGCCGGTCATTGGGTTAGGCTTGGTCGCTTTTTTAGCGATGTTGACGCCTTCAACCACGACATGCTCAGCATCGATACGCTGCTGAACAACACCGCGCTTGCCCTTGTCTTTGCCGGTCAGAACGATGACTTCGTCGTTTTTACGAATCTTATCCATTACGACTCCTTACAGAACTTCAGGTGCCAGGGACACGATCTTCATGAACTTCTCAGTACGCAGTTCGCGCGTGACTGGTCCAAAAATACGGGTACCGATCGGTTCGAGCTTGGCGTTGAGCAGAACAGCAGCATTGCTGTCGAACTTCACCAGCGAACCGTCTTGGCGGCGAACACCTTTTGCAGTGCGCACAACCACGGCGTTATAAATTTCACCTTTTTTGACACGGCCGCGTGGCGCAGCAACCTTGATGGTCACCTTGATCACATCGCCAATGCCAGCATAACGGCGCTTGGAACCGCCCAATACCTTGATGCACATAACTTCTTTGGCACCAGTATTGTCGGCCACTTCGAGCCGGCTTTCAGTTTGAATCATAGTATTCTCTTTCCCAACTTAAGCCGAAGAAACCCCACAGCGTGGGCCTGCGGTCAGTCTTGGTCCCGCCAACTTTGCCCTGCTGGGCGCCGCTGATTGGGTGATGGACTTTCCAGTAACGTTTCGGTTCAGGCCGCTTACACCGGGGTGAAAAAATGCGGCAATACATGAACGAAGCCCGCTAGTATCGCAGAATACTGGCGGGCCCGCAAGAACATTCTTTCAGGTGGCGCTCATGCGCGGCATTTACGCCACCCTTGCTACAACATTTACAGTACCTGGGCTACTTGCACAACGCGGGTAACAGTCCATGCCTTGGTCTTGCTGATCGGGCGACCTTCCTGGATCTCGACCGTATCACCGGTCTTGGCCTGGTTGGTTTCGTCATGCGCGTGATACTTGTTCGAACGCATGATGATCTTGCCGTACAGCGGGTGCTTGACGTGACGCTCGATCATGACGGTAACCGTCTTGTCCATCTTGTCGGAAACAACTTTACCGACCAGCGTACGCTTGAGCGCTACTTTAGTGGTTTCAGTCATTTTGCATCCTTCGAGTTCATTACCGTCTTCACACGCGCGATGTCGCGGCGCACCTTCTTGAGCTGCGAAGTGTTGCTCAGCTGTTGCGTAGCGATTTGCATGCGCATGCCGAACTGGGCCTTCAACAACTCATTCAGCTCTTTTTGCAGAGCGTCCTGGTCTTTGCCGCGGAGTTCTGTTGCTTTCATCTACAACTCCTTTTATTGGCCGACCTGGCGTACGACGAAGGTCGTGGCCAGTGGCAGTTTGGCGGCAGCCAGGCGGAATGCTTCACGCGCCAGTTCTTCTGCGACGCCGTCCATTTCGTACAGTACCTTGCCTGGCTGAATTTCAGCGACGTAGTACTCCGGGTTACCTTTACCGTTACCCATACGGACTTCGGCCGGCTTGTTCGAAATCGGCTTGTCCGGGAAGATACGGATCCAGATACGGCCGCCACGCTTGATGTGACGGGTCATTGCGCGACGAGCGGCTTCGATCTGGCGTGCCGTGATACGACCACGGGCAACCGCTTTCAGGCCGAACTCACCGAACGACACAGCGGTGCCGCGGGTGTGCGAAATGCCGGTGTTACGGCCTTTCTGCTCTTTACGATACTTTCTGCGTGCTGGTTGCAGCATGATTATTCTCCTGCTTTCTCAGCTGGTTCAGCGGCCGCGGCAGGTGCTGCCGTCGGCAGCTTGACGGCCGGACGTGCACGCACGGTCGGCGCAGCTGGGGTTTTAGCACCGGCTGGACGTGGGCGGCCGGCTGGCTTTCCATCGTCACGGCGCGGACCGCGGGTCTTCTTCTCGTCAGCCGGGGTATCGATGACTGGCGCTTCGCCGGTGACCGAACGGTCGCCCTTGTAGACCCAGACCTTGACACCGATGATGCCGTAGGTGGTCGATGCTTCGCTGGTACCGTAGTCGATATCGGCGCGCAGGGTGTGCAGAGGCACACGGCCTTCACGGTACCATTCGGTACGTGCGATTTCGATACCGTTCAGACGGCCCGACGACATGATCTTGATGCCGAGGGCGCCCAGGCGCATCGCGTTCTGCATCGCGCGCTTCATTGCGCGGCGGAACATAATACGCTTTTCCAGCTGCTGCGAGATCGAATCGGCGATCAGCTGCGAGTCGATTTCCGGCTTGCGGATCTCTTCGATGTTCACGTGCACAGGTACGCCCATGATCTTGGTCAGCGCCGACTTCAGTACTTCGATGTCTTCGCCTTTTTTACCAATGACCACGCCTGGGCGCGAGCTGTAGATCGTGAAGCGTGCGTTCTTTGCAGGACGCTCGATGACGATACGGCCGACCGATGCGTTCTTCAGTTTCTTTTTCAGGAACGCGCGTGCCTTGAGGTCTTCGTTGAGCATCTGGGCAAAGTTACCATTGCCCGCGTACCAACGCGACGCCCAGTTACGGGTTACTGACAGGCGAAAGCCTGTTGGATGAATCTTCTGTCCCATCGTGACCCCTTAGTTACCGACAGTCACGTAGATGTGACAGGATTGTTTCGAGATACGATCGCCCCGGCCCTTAGCGCGTGCAGTGAAGCGCTTGAGGATCGGGCCCTTTTCTACGTAGATCTGAACGACCTTCAGCTCGTCGATGTCAGCGCCATCATTGTGCTCGGCGTTCGCGATTGCGGACTCGAGTACTTTCTTGATGATCGTTGCACCTTTTTTCGGGCTGAATTGCAGAATGTTGAGTGCTGCGTCAACTTTCTTGCCGCGGATCAGATCAGCAACCAGACGGCCCTTTTGGTCCGACAGGCGCACACCTTTGAGGATAGCTTTGGTTTCCATTATTTCTTCGCCTTCTTGTCAGCGGCATGGCCCTTGAACGTACGGGTCAGTGCGAATTCGCCAAGCTTGTGGCCGACCATGTTTTCGGACACATAAACCGGCACGTGCAGCTTGCCGTTATGGACCGCGATCGTCAGGCCGATGAAGTCAGGCGAGATCGTCGAGCGGCGCGACCAGGTTTTGACTGGCTTTTTGTCTTTGTTCGCTTGCGCGGCTTCGACTTTTTTCACCAGGTGGGCGTCTTGAAACGGCCCTTTTTTCAATGAACGTGTCATTTCTTATCCCTTATTTCTTGCCGCGGCGCGAAACGATCATCGAAGAAGTACGCTTGTTACGGCGCGTCTTCTTACCCTTCGTCTGCTGGCCCCAAGGCGACACTGGATGACGACCAGCTGCGGTTTTACCTTCACCACCACCGTGCGGGTGATCGACCGGGTTCATGACCACACCGCGAACGGTAGGACGAACACCGCGCCAGCGCATCGCGCCAGCTTTACCGATCTTGCGCAGGCTGTGCTCGGCGTTGCCAACTTCGCCTACCGTTGCACGGCATTCGATGTGGACGCGGCGAACTTCGCCCGAGCGCAGGCGGACCTGGGCGTAGGTGCCTTCACGTGCCATCAGCACGACGCCGGCGCCGGCGGTACGGGCCATCTGGGCACCCTTACCTGGCAGCATTTCGACGCAATGCATCACGGTACCAACCGGGATGTTACGGATTGGCAGGCAGTTGCCCGACTTGATAGGCGCTTCCGAGCCGTTCATCACTGCGTCGCCAACGGCCATGCCTTTGGTCGCGATGATGTACTGGCGCTCACCGTCTGCATAGCACAGCAGGGCGATGTTCGCGGTGCGGTTCGGATCGTATTCAATACGCTCGACCTTTGCCGGAATACCATCCTTCTGACGCTTGAAGTCGATCAGGCGATAGTGCTGCTTGTGACCGCCGCCGATGTGGCGGGTGGTGATGTGACCGTTGTTGTTACGGCCAGCCGTCTTCGATTTCTTTTCTACCAGGGCTGCGAACGGACGACCTTTGTACAGGTCCGGGTTCACAACCTTCACCATGCCGCGACGGCCTGGCGAAGTTGGTTTCATCTTTACGAGTGCCATTATTTAGCCTCCTCGACAAAATTGATTTCCTGGCCAGGCTTCAGGCACACGAAAGCACGCTTGGTATGGTTGCGACGGCCATTGAAACGGCCCGAACGCTTTTGCTTACCTTCGCGATTGACTGTCTGCACCGACAGGACTTCAACCTTGAACAACAGTTCAACGGCTGCCTTGATTTCAGGCTTGGTCGCATCCGGCAATACGCGGAATACGATCTGCTCGTTCTTTTCCGCGACCATGGTGGCCTTCTCGGAAATGACCGGCGCCTGGAGCACCTTCATCAGGCGCTCTTCGCTGAATTTCATTACGCCGCTCATGCGAACATCTCCTCAAGCTTGGCCAGCGCTGCTTTGGTGACCAGAACTTTTTTGTAGAACACCAGCGACATCGGGTCAGCGTGACGTGGCTCGACAACCAGCACGTTCGGCAGGTTGCGCGATGCCAGCAGCAGGTTTTCCTCGAGCGTGTCGGTGATCACCAGAACCGACTCCAGGCCCATCGACTGCAGCTTTTGCGACAGCAGCTTGGTCTTAGGAGCTTCGAGGCTCAGGTTTTCGATGACGCTCAGGCGACCTTCACGGGCCAGCTGGGACAGGATCGAGCAGATACCTGCGCGATACATCTTCTTGTTGACTTTGTGGCTGAAGTTCTCGTCAGGCGAGTTCGGGAAGATACGACCACCACCGCGCCACAGAGGCGACGACGACATACCAGCACGGGCGCGGCCGGTGCCTTTCTGGCGCCAAGGCTTCTTGGTCGTGTGGTGAACTTCTTCACGATCCTTCTGCTTGCGGTTACCGCTACGTGCGTTAGCAGCGTAGGCAACCACGATCTGGTGAATCAGGGCTTCATTGTATTCACGGCCGAAAACGGTATCGGCGGCGGCGACGTTGGAGCCTTCTTTGCCTTGCTCATTCAGAAGCTTGAGTTCCATCGTTTAAGCTCCCTTCTGTGCTTTAACTTTAATAGCAGGCGAAACTACAACCTGGCCATTTTTCGCACCTGGTACGGCGCCTTTGACCAGCAGCAGCTGGCGGTCGGCATCGATACGGGCGATTTCGAGGTTCTGGGTGGTCACGGTGACGTCACCCATGTGGCCGGTCATGCGCTTGCCTGGGAAAACGCGACCTGGATCCTGCGCCATACCGATCGAGCCTGGTACGTTGTGCGAACGCGAGTTACCGTGGGTAGCGCGGCCCGATGCGAAGTTGTGACGCTTGATGGTACCGGCGTAGCCTTTACCGATCGAGGTGCCTTGCACGTCGATTTTCTGGCCAACTTCGAACAGGGAAGCAGCGACGACGTCGCCAGTCTTCATTTCAGCGGCTTTAGCGGCATCGACGCGGAATTCCTTCAGCATCGTACCGGCTTCAACGCCAGCTTTAGCGTGGTGACCTGCAACAGCCTTGTTCACGCGGGAAGCGCGACGTTGACCGAATGCAACCTGAACAGCGGAGTAACCGTCTGTTTCAGGAGTTTTGATTTGCGCAACACGGTTGTTCGACACGTCCAGCACGGTGACAGGGATCGAGTCCCCTTCATCCGTGAAGATGCGCATCATTCCAACCTTGCGACCGAGAAGGCCTAGGCTCATTTTTTCTCCATTCCCACCTGCGATTGGGCGGGGCTGATGTTTAACTACCAAGTAAAAGCATGGATCCGAAAAAGATGAATCCATACCGAAGCCGGCTAGTATAACGCGAAGAAGGGGTTGACGCAACGAGAAAGTTTGGGGTATGTCGGGTTTTCTGCACCGGCTGTGCACCGTCTTGCGCAGTGGAAAACAGCACGTGATTCGCGCGCAAGCGGGGACCGACCGTGAAGCCGGCCAGCGCCCAACCGGCACCCTCCCGCCTGCGCGCGCTGCTGATGCGTGACACGAATCGCTCGGCAGCCAGGCGTCGCTCTAGAAGCTACAGCGACAACGAAATCGCCAATGCCGTCCAGCGTCGCCCCTGCGAAGGCAGGGGCCCATGCTCAACATGCCGAATATCGAGCCTGCTTTCGCCTGGGCGACGCTGCATCTTGCACGCCAAGTCTCCATGCCCCGATTTCTGCGCGTGCCCTGGCGACGATTGCTGCAACGGCACGGCCAACAAGATCATTCCGGACAGCAGCACACCTGCGCGGGAACGCCGCCAACGGATGGGATGAGCGGGCCGAGGCGACGTGTGCGGGTTGCCCCGACGTCCCATGGATGTTAGACTGTCATCGCTTCATGAGGGTTAAGCGCCGTTCCACCGTAACACTCAAGCACCATCTTCAGGCGTGCCATCTGTATGGCCGCAGTTGCCCTCCCCCGCTGGTAAATCCGCAGCGCGCCTTCGCGCGTAGCCGCGCTTTTGCCTTTCCAGGTACGAACCGGCCGCCACGGCCGTTTGGTTGCATCGTACTCCGACCCGGCCCGCTGGCGAGCATCGCTGCGGGCGCATCGACAAGAAAGAAACGCCATGACCGCACTCATGCCTGTCCGCCCCGAACGCCTCACCGGCACCTCCAACCTCCTGCTCGCGACCGACCTCGACGGCACTCTGCTGGCCGGTACCAGCGACGCCAGGCGCCGCGTGCGCGACCTGTTCAGCGGCGGCTTGCCCGGCGCCAAGCTGGTCTTCATCACCGGACGCGGACTCGAATCGGTCATTCCCCTGCTGAGCGACCCGACCATCCCGGCCCCCGACTACATCATCGCCGACGTCGGCGCCACCATCGTCCATGGCGACCTGCGCCCGGTCAGCCAGCTGCACCATGCGCAGGCGGCCAACTGGCCGGGTAGCCAGGCGGTGCTGCGCGCGCTGGCCGGCTTTCCCCAGCTGCAGCGCCAGACCGTGCCGCAAGAGCGCCGCTGTTCGTTCTTCCTGGCCGAAGGCGACATCAGCGACTCCCTGCGCGCGGCCGTCGAGGCGCTCGACTGCGACCTGCTGTTCTCGGCCGGACGCTACCTCGACGTGCTGCCGCGCGGCGTCAGCAAGGGCAGCGCGCTGCGCCGCCTGGTCGCCGCCGAAGGCCTGGCCGAGTCCAAGGTGGTGGTGGCCGGCGACACCCTGAACGACCTGTCGATGTTCGAGGCCGGCTTTGCCGGCATCGTGGTGGGCGGCGCCGAGCCGGCGCTGGTCGAGTGCGTGCGCAAGCTGCCGGCCACCTTCATGGCGCGCAGCGAAGGCTGCGGCGGCATCCTCGAAGGGCTGGCCCACCACGGCACCCTGGTCGAGCCGAGCGCCGCCGCCCAGCAGCGGTCGGAGCGCCGCGGCGAAGCCGACCTGGTGATGGTCTACCACCGCCTGCCGTTCGACGAAGTGGTCGAAGACGGCGTGATGACCCAGCGCCGCCCGAAAAGCCCGAACGGCATCATCCCGACGCTGCTGTCGTTCTTCGGCGGCGGCCAGACCGGCTCGTGGGTGGCGTGGTCGCAGCAGGAATCGCGCGAGCCGGACGACTTCGAAAGCCATGTCACGGTCGATGCCGAGCGCTATCCGCGCCTGAAGGCGGCGCGCATCCCGCTCACCGCCGAGGATGTCGACCTGTTCTACAAGAAATTCTCGAAGGAAGCGTTCTGGCCGATCATCTTCTCGTTCCCCGACAAGGCCGAATTCCACCAGGACCACTGGGAGCGCTTCCTTGAGGTCAACCGCCTGTTCGCCGAGCAGACCGCGCGCGAGGCGGCCGAAGGCGCGGTGGCCTGGATCCACGACTACAACCTGTGGATGGTGCCGGCCTTCCTGCGCCCGCTGCGCCCGGACCTGAAGATCGCCTTCTTCCACCACACCGCGTTCCCGTCCAGCGACGTCTTTAATATCCTGCCGTGGCGCCGCGACATCATCGGCAGCCTGCTGCAGTGCGACTACGTCGGCTTCCATATCCCGCGCTATGTCGAGAACTTCGTCGACGCGGTGCGCTCGTTCGCGCCGGTCGAGGTGCTGGGCACGACGCCGTGCGCGCCGCGCTACCTGACCTACGGCTGCGCGCTCGGGGTCGACACGATGGCCTCGGCGATCCAGGTCGGCGGGCGCACCGTCGCGCTTGGCGCGCACCCGGTCGGCACCGATGTCGGGCTGATCAACCGCCTGGTCGACACCGAGCCGGTGCAGCAGAACATCGGCGCGATCGACGCCTACCTGGACGGCGTGACCGGGATCGTCTCGATCGAGCGGCTCGACTACGTCAAGGGCTCGCTGGAAAAGCTGCAGGCCTTCGAGCGGCTGCTGGAACAGTATCCCGAGATGCTGGGCAAGGTCACCCTGCTCAACATCATCACCCCGGCCGCGCCCGGCATGGAAATCTACGAAAGCCTGCGCGTCGAGGTCGACCGCGTAGTCGGACGCATCAATGGCCGCTTCTCGACCCTGAACTGGGTGCCGGTGCGCTACTTCTACCGCTCGCTGCCGTTCGACGAGGTGGTGGCCCACTACGCCGCCTGCGGCGTGGCCTGGATCACGCCGCTGCGCGACGGGCTGAACCTGGTGGCCAAGGAATACATCGCCACCCGCAAGGCGGTCGGCAAGCCGGGCGTGCTGATCATGTCCGAATTCGCCGGCGCCGCGGTCGAACTGCACGGCGCGCTGCTGACCAATCCATACGACGCCAACGCCATGACCGCCACCCTGTACCAGGCGCTGACGATGGGCCACGACGAGGCGGTCTACCGCACCGGGCGGCTGGCCGCGATCGTGACCGAGCATGACGTCCGGCGCTGGGGCGACGGTTTCCTCGGCGCCGTCGCGCGCCACGCTGCCAGCGAGGCGCCGGCGAAGGAAGCGGCATGACGTCACTGGTGGTGGCCGGCCTCGCCTACCTCGAGGTGTACGTGCCGCCGCACGCGCCGGTGGCGCCCGGCCACGAGCGCTTCATCGACGGCATCGGGCTGGGCCTGGGCGGCGCCCTGAACACCGCCAGCGTGGCCGCGGCGCTGGGCGTGCCGGTCACCCTGTGTGCGCCGGCCGGCAACGGCATCGCCGACCTGGCGCTGGCGGCGCAGGCGGCGCGCCTGGGCATCACGCTGGCGGCGCTGCCGTCGCGCGACGACCCGGCCATCTCGCTGGTATTTGCCGACGCCAGCGAGCGCGCGTTCGTCAGCTCGGCCGACTTCGACGCGCTCGGCCAGGTCGAGCAGCTGCCGGAGGGCGGCTGGATCTTCGTGCCCGGCCTGGAAGAGGCGGCGCGCCTGGCGGCGCCGCTGGCGCGGGCGCGCCGCCAGGGCGCCAAGGTGGCCGTCAGCGCCAGCTGGAACGAACAGCGGCTGGCGCAGCTGGCCACGCTCGGCGGCACCCCATGGGACCTGCTGGTCCTCAATGAGAAGGAAGCCGAGGCGGCCTGCGGCCAGGTCGACGGCGCGCCCGAACGACTGGCCGGCGTGGCCGCGTCGGTGATCGTCACGATGGGGCTGCACGGCGCCCGCGGCACCCTGGACGGCAGCCACTTCAGCGCCCCGGCCGCGCCGGCCGCCGTGATCGACACCACCGGCGCCGGCGACGCCTTCTGCGGCGGCCTGCTGGCCGCCCTGCTGCGCGGGGCCGCGCCGGCCGCCGCGCTGCGGGTGGCCGCGCGCGCCGCCGCCATCATCCTCGAACAACGCGGGGGCATGCTGGCCGCCCCCGACCGCATGGCCGCACTGGCCAGGGAGATCGCATGACCATATTGACTGTACTCGGTGGCGGCAGCGCCTACACCCCCGGCCTGCTCAAGGCCCTGATTGCGCACGCCGCCGAACTGCGGCTCGACACCGTGCGCCTGTACGACACCGACGCCGAGCGGCTGGCGATCGTCGGCCGGCTCGGCGCGGCGATGGCGCAGGCCGCCGGCGCCTTCCGGGTCGAGACTGCCGCCACCCTCGAGGATGCGGTGCGCGGCGCCGCCATGGTGCTCAACTCGACCCGCCCGGGCGGGCTGGCCGCGCGCCGCATCGACGAGACCCTGCCGCTGGAATTCGACATTCCGGGCCAGGAGACGGTCGGCCCGGGCGGCTTCTTCTACGCGCTGCGCTCGGTGCCCGAAGCGCTGCGGGTAGCCGACGCGATGCAGGCGCTGGCGCCCGGCGCCGTGCTGCTCAATTACACCAACCCCAGCAACATCGTGACCCAGGCGCTGGCCGACCAGGGCAAGGTCAACGTGGTCGGCATGTGCGACCAGTCCGATGAAGACCTCGAATCGCTGGCCCATGCGCTCGGGCGCAGCGGCCACCCGGCATTCCGCTGCAATGGCCTGAACCACGCCACCTGGTTCAGCGACGTCAGCATCGGCGGCGAACCGCTGGGCGAGCTGCCCGGCCAGCTGACCCCGCCGGACAGCTACGACGAAGAGCACCAGCTGCGCTTCGCCTATTCGCTCGCGCTGGCGCGCGCCAACCCGGGCTACTGGCCCAATTCCTACCTGCCGTATTACCTGTATCCGGCGGCGTTTGTCGAGCAGGCGCGCCGGGTCGGCCCGCGCAGCGACGTGGTGGCCGCCTCGCTGCCGCGCTACTACGCCCACTTCGAGGAGCAGGGCCGGCTGGCGGCGCCGCAGCTGAGCATATACCGCGGTTCGGCCGGCTTTGGCGACATGGCGGTCAATGTGATCCGGGCGCTGCTGGCCGACACCCCGAGCGAGCTGGTGCTGAACTTGCCGAACCGCGGCGCCACCGGCGCGTTCGACAGCGACTGCGTGGTTGAGACGCGGGCGCGGGTATCGCGCCACGGCATCGAGCGGATTCCGGCGCCGCCGCTGCCGGACAGTTTCGTCGACCTGGCGATGGCGCTGGAGCGCTACCAGCGGCTGGCCGCGCGCGCCGCTGCCGACAGCGCCGACGGGCCGCGCATCGCGGCGCTGGCGGCCAACCCGCTGGTCGGCGACGCCGCGCTGGCCGGGCGCATGCTGGCGCGCGCGCGCCAGGCCTACGGCGACCTGATCAGGTGGCAAGCATGATGACCCGCGCCCTGCTCGACGGGCTCGATGTCGACGCCTACGAACGGGTGGTGATCCTGTCGCCCCACCTCGACGACGCCGCGCTCAGCTGCGGCGGCCTGCTGCACGCGCTGCAGGGGGTGTCGACACTGGTGGTGACCCTGTGTAGTGGTAACCCGCCGGCCTTGATGGCGGCCGACGGTACCATCAAGGCGCCGTCGCGGCGCGGCCACGTCAGCCCGCGCATCCGGCGCCGCGAAGACATCGCCGCGATGCGCTCGATCCGCGCCGAATTCGTCCACCTGAGCTTTCCCGATGCCATCTACCGGCGCAGCCAGGCCGGCAAGCTGATCTACCGGAACGAGCGCGAGCGCTGGGTCGCGCCGCGCGCCGACGACAGCATCTACATCGAAGAGCTGCACCAGCTGCTGCGCCGCATCTGCCTCGACCTGGGCAGCATCCTGCTGGTGAGCCCGATGGGCATCGGCGACCATGTCGACCACCAGATCACGGCCCGGGTGGCGCTGCGGCTGGCGCAAGCCGGCGCCAGCCTGCTGTTCTACGAAGACTTCCCGTACGTGGCCGACCCCGCCAGCGGGCGCGGCGACGCCGACGGGCCGGCCCAGGCGCTGGCGCGGTTGCGGCTGGCGCCGGCCGAGCGCTTCATCGTGCCGGTCGATGTCGAAGGGAAGATGCGCCTGCTCGGCCATTACGCGTCGCAGGTGCCGGTGCTGTTCGGCAGCGACGAACAAATGCGCAGCGCCATCCTGGCACACCAGCACGGCGGCGCGCCATGCGAGTTCTACTGGCGGGCCAAGCCCCTCAACGTACCCGTTTAACCAGATACAAGGATTAGCACATGAATTACCTCATCCTCGGCAATCCCACCCTCGACTGGCTGGCCGCCGCCGGCGTCGCCTTGGGCGTGGTGCTGGCGTTGTACGGCGCCAAGGTGCTGCTGGTGCGGCGTCTTGGCGCGATCGCCGCACGCACCAATACCCGCTACGACGACATCCTGGTGGCGGCGCTGGCGTCGACCCGCGTCCCGGTGATGCTGATCATCGGCCTGTACGCGGGCTCGACCATGCTGGACCTGGGCGACAAGGCCGCGTTGTTCCTGAGCCGCGTGGCGATGGGCGCGACGCTGGTGCAAGCGGCGATCTGGGCCGACAGCGCGGTACGCGCCTGGCTGGCCCAATACCGTACCGGTCCGCAAGTCGATCCCGGGCGCGCCACTTCCACGGCGGCGCTCGGCTTCATCGTGCGGGTGGTGGTATGGGCGGTATTCGTCCTGATGATCCTCGACAACCTCGGCTTCAACATCACCACCCTCGTCGCCAGCCTCGGCATTGGCGGCATCGCGGTGGCGCTGGCGGTGCAGAACATCCTGGGCGACCTGTTCGCCTCCCTGTCCATCGTGCTCGACAAGCCGTTTGTGATCGGCGACTTCATCGTGGTGGGCGATTCGCTCGGCACGGTCGAGTATGTCGGCCTGAAGACCACCCGGGTGCGCAGCCTGTCGGGCGAGCAGATCATTTTCTCGAATGCCGACCTGCTCAACAGCCGGATCCACAACCTGCGCCGCATGGAGACGCGGCGCGTCGTGTTTTCAGTCGGCGTGACCTACAGCACCAGCGAAGAACTGCTGCGCGCGCTGCCCGGCGAGATTGCGCAGATCGTCAAGGCGCAGGAGCGGGTGAGCTTCGACCGCGCCCACTTCAAAGGCTTTGGCGCGTCGTCGCTGGACATCGAGGTGGTGTATATCGTCAACAGTCCCGAGTACGCGGTCTACATGGATGTGCAGCAGGAGATCTACCTGCAGATCTACCGCCGCTTCGGCGAACTTGGCGCCGACTTCGCGTTTCCGACGCAGACGCTGCATGTGGTGGGAATGGAGGCGCGCGCAGAGGACGACTCGGCGGTCAGAGCGCGGCCAGAGTCGCCGCTGCGCGCGCGCCTGGCGGGCGCGGCTGGCGAATGAACGCTGGCTGGATCTGGAGATTTTGCAAGGAAACTGGTGGGCGGTGCAGAATTCGAATCTGCGACCCCTTGGATGTCGACCAAGTATTCTAACCAGCTGAACTAACCGCCCGGGGACCGGCATTTTAACGCCCCGTGGCGAATCCGGCAAGTGCCAGTATCGTGGCGTGCGCCGGGTTTCTTATCGGCTAGCGGAGATGGGCATCGACATCGGCGGGATCGGTTAATTTGATCAGGCTCTTGACCGAAAAAAGAACGATCAGAATGCCAAGGACATCGCCAGTGATCATCGCCACCAATGCCGGCCAGTCGACCAGCCCCGTCTCGACCCAGATGAAGGCATGATGGAAGGCTGGACTCACCAGCCCGCACAATATCCCCGTGAAGAACAGGCGCCCCGCTGTCAGGTTGCCGAGGCGCGGGCGCAGGTCAAACCAATGCTTGGCGAAGAGATAGGCGAGGTAGGGACCTCCGGACGCGGCCACTGCGCCGTACAGTGCCCGGGTGTCGTCCTGGAAGGCGAAGTGCTGGAAATTGAGGTAAATGCTGGCGAGCAGCAGGCCGATAAATCCTGCAAATCCGAAAAAAAGCGTCGCCAGCAGGCGGATTCCGGCCGGAAGGAATACCCAGCTGATCCCTTCGCTGTGCTCGAATCGATGGAACAAGAGCTCATTGATCCAATTGAGCGCGATGATCGACACGATCGTGATCGCGATATTCCGGAGGCTGGTCAGCGCGTGATTGGTAGAGCTTGACATCGTCGGAGGGCGATGAAGGCGGCCAGGTGGCCAGACCCGCTTCACTACCCATTGCCCATTTGAAATAGTCTAGGAACTTTACATCAATTCGCACGGGATAAATGCACTATTTGTAACGCCCACGGATTTCTTGCGGCGGTGAAGTCGGCATTTTGTCTCAAGCGCTAACGGGCCGGACGCGTGGGCGGCACCCGCACCCAGCTCCACAGAACCAGCAAGCCGAACGCGCTGTAGAGCGCGATGAATACCCAGGGCGGCGCCTCGAAAAACAGCGCGCGGCTGAGCCAGTGGGCGATGAAGCCGTCGTCGTAGCCAAGCTGCCCTGCCCGCGTTCTCAGCCACTGCTCAAGCACGGTCAGCCCGCAGTCGATTCCCAGCCACGTCGTGATGACCACGTAGGCAATCGCGGCCAGGTGCAGCAGGCGGAAGGCCAGGTTCCTGACCCATTGCCAACCCAGGCCGGGGCCCGCCAGCACCAGCACCAGGGCGCCGACGTTGAACAGCACGACGCCCACATGCAGTATCAGCACGGCATCGGCGAGTAGGCGGTAGGTCGAGGAATCCATCGTGGCCGTTGGGAGGATAAGGCGGGGCGCCGCATCCGACGGGATGCGGCCTGTGGTCTTATGCGCCCTGCGATTGTATTCCGTTCTCGACATAAAAAAAGCCGGAGACGCACACGGCGACTCCGGCTTTCAGTTCTGGCGGCCCTGCGGCCGCGAGAAAAATTACTGCAGTTTGATTTCGACGTCTACACCAGCTGGCAGGTCCAGCTTCATCAGTGCGTCAACGGTCTTGTCGGTTGGGTCGACGATGTCCATCAGGCGCTGGTGGGTGCGGATCTCGAACTGGTCGCGCGAGGTCTTGTTGACGTGCGGCGAACGCAGGACGTCAAAACGCTGGATACGGGTTGGCAGTGGGACTGGACCCTTGACAACGGCGCCGGTGCGCTTCGCGGTGTCAACGATTTCCAGTGCGGACTGGTCGATCAGCTTGTAATCGAACGCTTTCAGGCGAATACGGATTTTCTGGTTTGGTGCGGACATGTTATTTCCTTAAAGAGCGAACCGTACTGAGTGCACGGCAATATATGGGACCGACATTCTACTACGAAAACACAGGGAGGAACCCGAAAGCTCCTCCCTGTTGCAATCTTGAGTCAGGCGGGAAGGCTTGCGCCCTGCCCGCCTGACAAAGGCAATTACTTGCCTTCGCTCAGGATCTTAGCAACAACACCTGCACCAACGGTACGGCCACCTTCGCGGATTGCGAAGCGCAGGCCTTCTTCCATCGCGATCGGGTTGATCAGCTTGACGGTGATCGACACGTTATCGCCTGGCATAACCATTTCCTTGTCCGCTGGCAGCTCGATCGAGCCGGTCACGTCGGTGGTACGGAAGTAGAACTGTGGACGGTAGTTGTTGAAGAACGGGGTGTGACGGCCGCCTTCATCCTTCGACAGAACATAGATCTCGCCGGTGAAGTGGTTGTGCGGCTTGATCGAACCCGGCTTGGCCAGAACCTGGCCACGCTCGACGTCTTCACGCTTGGTACCGCGCAGCAGCAGGCCGACGTTGTCGCCAGCTTGACCCTGGTCCAGCAGCTTGCGGAACATTTCCACGCCGGTGCAAGTGGTCTTGACGGTGTCTTTGATGCCGACGATTTCGATTTCTTCGCCGACCTTGATGATACCGCGCTCAACACGACCGGTAACAACGGTGCCGCGGCCCGAGATCGAGAACACGTCTTCCACTGGCATCAGGAAGGCGCCGTCGACTGCGCGCTCTGGCTCAGGGATGTAGGTGTCGAGTGCTTCAGCCAGGGCGATGATCGCCTGCTCGCCCATTGGGCCGGTGTCGCCGTCCAGCGCCATACGTGCCGAACCCTTGATGATTGGCAGGTCGTCGCCTGGGAATTCGTACTTCGACAGAAGCTCGCGCACTTCCATTTCAACCAGTTCCAGCAGTTCTGCGTCGTCGACCAGGTCGCACTTGTTCAGGAACACGATGATGTATGGAACGCCAACCTGGCGTGCCAGCAGGATGTGCTCGCGGGTCTGTGGCATTGGGCCGTCAGCTGCCGAGCAAACCAGGATCGCGCCGTCCATCTGCGCTGCACCGGTAATCATGTTCTTGATGTAGTCGGCGTGGCCTGGGCAGTCAACGTGAGCGTAGTGACGGTTTGCGGTCTCGTACTCGACGTGTGCGGTGTTGATGGTAATGCCGCGCGCTTTTTCTTCTGGTGCTGCATCGATCTGGTCGTAAGCTTTTGCTTCGCCGCCGAATTTCTTCGACAGGACGGTAGCGATTGCTGCGGTCAGGGTGGTCTTGCCGTGGTCGACGTGGCCGATGGTGCCGACGTTGACGTGCGGCTTGGTCCGTTCGAATTTACCTTTTGCCATTTTGATCTTCCTTTAAGTTTTTTCTAGTCAGTTGGCAACAGGGCAGAACATCGCTGCGCGATGTCCCGCACTGCCGCCCAATTTCAGTCAGTTGGCAACAGGGCGGAACCTCGCTACGCGATGTCCCGCACTGTCGCCCAAACTGTTTTTATTTAGCTTTAGCAGTAACGATTGCGTCGGTGACGTGCTTAGGCGCTTCCGAGTAGTGCTTGAATTCCATCGTGTACGTTGCACGGCCTTGCGTTGCGGAACGCAGCGAGGTCGAGTAACCGAACATTTCCGACAGTGGCACTTCGGCTTTGATGATCTTGCCGCCACCACCCTGGATTTCGTCCATGCCCTGCACCATGCCGCGGCGGGACGACAGATCGCCCATCACGGAACCGGCGTAGTCTTCCGGGGTTTCCACTTCGACCGACATCATCGGCTCGAGGATAACCGGAGCGGCGCGACGGCAACCGTCTTTGAACGCCATCGAAGCTGCCATCTGGAACGCGTTTTCGTTCGAGTCAACATCGTGGTACGAACCGAAGAACAGCGTGACCTTGACGTCAACGACTGGGTAGCCAGCCAGGACACCAGTGCCCAGCGTGCCGCGAACACCCTTCTCAACTGCAGGGATGTATTCGCGTGGCACGGTACCGCCCTTGATCGCGTCGACGAATTCGAAGCCCTTGCCCGGCTCTTGCGGCTCGATCTTCAGAACCACGTGACCGTACTGACCACGACCACCCGACTGCTTGACGAACTTGCCTTCGGATTCTTCGCAGGTCTTGCGGATCGTTTCGCGGTAGGCAACCTGTGGCTTGCCGACGGTTGCTTCGACGCCGAATTCGCGCTTCATGCGGTCAACGATAATTTCCAGGTGCAGCTCGCCCATACCACCGATGATGGTCTGGCCCGACTCTTCGTCGGTCTTGACGCGGAACGAAGGATCTTCCTGTGCCAGGCGGTTCAGCGCCAGGCCCATTTTTTCCTGGTCGGCCTTGGTCTTAGGCTCGACAGCCTGCGAGATCACCGGCTCAGGGAAGACCATCTTTTCCAGCGTAATGACTGCCGATGGGTCGCACAGGGTTTCGCCCGTGGTCGCATCTTTCAGGCCGACCGCAGCGGCGATATCGCCAGCGCGGACTTCCTTGATTTCTTCACGCTGGTTAGCGTGCATCTGCAGAATACGGCCAAGACGCTCTTTCTTGTTCTTGATCGGATTGAACACGGTGTCGCCCGAGTTGATCGTTCCGGAGTACACGCGGAAGAAGATCAGCTGGCCAACGAACGGGTCGGTCATGATCTTGAACGCGAGTGCAGCGAACTTCTCGTCGTCGGCAGCGCGGCGGCTGGTTGGCTCGTCGTCTTCATCGGTACCGGTCACAGGCGGGATGTCCACTGGCGACGGCAGGTATTCGATGACGCCGTCAAGCATCGCCTGAACGCCCTTGTTCTTGAACGCGGTACCGCACATCATCGGAACGATTTCCGAAGCGATGGTGCGCTGGCGCAGGGCGGCCTTGATGTCTTCTTCCGACAGATCGCCCTCTTCCAGGTACTTGTTCATCAGGTCTTCCGACGCTTCAGCAGCGGTCTCAACCAGCTTCTCGCGCCACTCAGCGGCTTGATCAGCCAGCTCAGCAGGGATATCGCGGTAGTCGAACTTCATGCCCTGCGACGCGTCGTCCCAGTAGATCGCCTTCATCTTGACCAGGTCGACCACGCCGAGGAAGTTCTCTTCCGCGCCGATCGGGATCTGCAGTGGAATCGGGTTCGCCTTCAGGCGTGCGCGCATCTGGTCGTAGACCTTGAAGAAGTTCGCACCGGTACGGTCCATCTTGTTGACGAACGCCAGACGTGGCACCTTGTACTTGTTAGCCTGGCGCCATACGGTTTCCGACTGTGGCTGCACGCCGCCGACTGCGCAGTAAACCATGCAGGCGCCGTCGAGCACGCGCATCGAGCGTTCAACTTCAATCGTGAAGTCAACGTGGCCCGGCGTGTCGATGATGTTGATGTGGTGCTCAGGGAAATTGTTAGCCATCCCCTTCCAGAAGCAGGTCGTCGCAGCCGAGGTAATCGTGATACCGCGCTCTTGCTCTTGCTCCATCCAGTCCATGGTGGCCGCGCCATCATGCACTTCACCGATCTTGTGGTTTACGCCCGTGTAGAACAGGACGCGCTCGGTGGTGGTGGTTTTACCAGCATCGATGTGAGCGGAAATACCGATATTGCGGTAGCGCTCAATGGGGGTCTTGCGTGCCATAAATATTCCTAAATCTTTTAATGAACAAAACCGAGCCACATTTTTTCAACAAAATGAGCCCGGCCTCGAACAACGGATGGATGGCCGCGCCCCTCGCAGGGCTGGGCCAGCAAATTAGAAGCGGAAGTGCGAGAACGCCTTGTTCGCTTCAGCCATACGGTGAACTTCGTCACGCTTCTTCATTGCGCCGCCGCGCATTTCAGCTGCTTCCATCAGCTCACCGCCGAGGCGTTGTGGCATGGATTTCTCGCTGCGCTTGTTTGCGGCTTCGCGCAACCAACGCATGGACAGCGCCATACGGCGAACTGGGCGAACTTCAACTGGCACCTGGTAGTTGGCGCCGCCGACACGGCGGGACTTAACCTCGACCATTGGCTTGGCGTTGTTGATCGCTGCAGCGAAAACTTCGAGCGGGTCCTTGCCGGACTTTTGCTTGATGTGTTCGAACGCACCGTAGATGATGTTTTCAGCGACCGATTTTTTACCGGACAGCATCAGAATATTGACGAATTTGGCGACATCCTGGTTACCGAATTTTGGATCAGGCAGGATCTCGCGCTTGGGGACTTCACGACGACGTGGCATTTCAATTCCTTTCAGTCTTCAGTTGAGCGCGCTGAGCGCACTCGCGGTGGCCATCATAGCCATCCACTTACTCGACCTTTCGGTCGGTTCAACTCAATAGATGGGCAAAAATATTACTTCTTGCCGGCTTTAGCGCGCTTGGTACCGTACTTCGAGCGAGCTTGCTTACGGTCTTTAACGCCCTGGGTATCCAGTGCACCGCGAACCATGTGGTAACGCACACCCGGCAAGTCTTTAACACGGCCGCCGCGCAGCAGCACGACACTGTGTTCTTGCAGGTTGTGGCCTTCACCGCCGATGTACGAAATGACTTCGAAACCGTTGGTCAGGCGAACTTTGGCGACTTTACGCAGAGCCGAGTTAGGCTTCTTTGGGGTCGTCGTGTAAACACGGGTGCAAACACCACGTTTTTGCGGGCAATTTTCCAGCGCCGGCGATTTGCTCTTCACGATCGTAGCGACACGTGGATTGCGAATCAGTTGATTGATGGTTGGCATCGTTATTAATCCAACAAAGATACAACGTGAATAACCCGGGCGAAGTGCCCGGGGACTAAAACTGAGTCCCGGTTTCGACTGACAGCGGAGGCGACAATAGCCACTCGCGAAGGAGCGGCCGAGCAACGCACGCGGTGTGCAGAATAAATTCGAGAACTCGCGAGTATAGGCTTGATACTGGGCAGGGTCAACCAGTTTACCGGTTTGCCGGGCTCGACTGGCCGGTAAACGGCGGCCTGGCGTCGTTATCTCGCGACATTGGCGGGGCGGGGAGCCACAAAAACGTCGTTCCCGCGAAGGCGGTAACCCATGCTGAGGCCAAAAATTCGCACTCTGGCAGGGAACGCCATGATAATAGACGACTTTTCGCTTCCGTCCAAGCCATGCGACACCTGCTGCGCCCCGCCACCCTGTACCTGCTGCTGACACATATATGCCTGTCGGCGGTACCGTTCGTGCCCCTATTGCTGGGCAAGCCGGTGGCACGCCCATGGCAGGTGCTGGGCATCGAGCTGCTGGCCTGGCTGGCGGCGTGGGCGCTGCTGCGCCGCCCGGCGCGCTTCCACTGGCTGCTGATTCCGGCCTTCCTGGCGCTGCCGACCGAACTTTACCTGCTGACCTACTACGGCCAGGGCATTTCCACCCACCACCTGGGCATCATCGCGGAAACCAGCCCGATGGAAGCGATCGAGTTCCTTGGGAGCAAGGTCTGGCTGATGCTGGCCGTGCTGGCCGGCGCCGTGGCGTGGTGGTTCACCACCCTGCGTGCGGCGCGCTCGACCCGGCAGCTGGACTGGAACGACGGTTCGCGGTGGGTGGCGCTGGCCGCGATCGTGAGCGGCGTTTTGGTGTGGGGCTATGGGCACGAGTTCGGCGTGTCGGCGCAGGACGCGCCAGCGGCCAAAGCGCTGCCGCCGCTTGCGCACCTGGCGAAGGCGAAGCCGGCGCCTGCCAAGGAGGCAGCAGCTGTGATCGGCGCCGGTCACACCGGGCTGAACCTTCCACCGTTGCCCCGATGGGCGCAGCTACCGTTCGACTTCGAGGCGTTCGCGCAATCCTGGCCATTTGGCTTAATGGCGCGCGGCGCCGACTACTATAAAGAGCGCCAGCACCTGGCCGAACTGGGCAAGCGCAGCAGCAACTTCCGCTTTGGCGCGCGCCAGTCGGCGCCGGATGCGGTCCCGGAAACCGTGGTCCTGGTGCTGGGCGAGTCATCGCGCTACGACCGCTGGAGCCTGAACGGCTACGCGCGCGACACCAACCCGCTGCTCCGCAAGGAAGCCAACCTGGTGACGCTGCCGGACGTGATTACGGCCGTATCGGCCACGCGCCTGTCGGTCCCGGTGATCATCTCGCGCAAGCCAGCGATGAAAAGCCTGAAGGATGGATTCGCGGAGAAATCGTTCATCACGGCGTACAAGGAAGCCGGCTTCAAGACCTACTGGCTGTCGAACCAGATTTCGTTTGGCGAGTACGACACGCCGGTATCGGTATTCGCGAAAGAGGCGGATGTCATCCAATTCATGAACCTGGGCGGCTTCACCAATAACTCCAATCTCGACGAGATCCTGCTCGATCCGCTGCGCATTGCATTGGAAGACACATCGCCGAAAAAGCTCATCGTGCTGCACTCGCTGGGCAGCCACTGGAATTACAGCCAGCGCTATCCGCAGGCATTCGACAAGTGGCAGCCGTCGCTGAAAGGCATGGACAAGCCGGTCTACACGGATGTGAAGCTCAAGGCGCACCTGAACAACAGCTACGACAGCAGCATTCTGTACACCGACTGGTTCCTGGCGCAGGTGATCGGCAAACTGAAAGGCGCCGAGCATCGCAGCGCGCTGGTGTATGTGGCCGATCATGGCCAATCCCTATATGACGGCAGCTGCAAGCTCGGATTCCACGGGCACAACACGCAATACGATTTCCACGTGCCGGCCTTTGTCTGGTATTCGGATGCCTATCGTGGACGTTATCCTGACAAGGTGGATCAGCTGGCGAAGCACCGCGGAGCCAAGCTCGCGACCGAGAACATGTTCCATACGCTGCTCGATCTTGGCGACATTCGCTATTCGGGCGAGCGGCTGGAACGCAGCTTCGTCAATCCTGCATTCAAAGAACACAAGCGCTACGTGGACAGCTACGGCTGGAGCGACTACGACAACGCGAACTTCAAAGGCGACTGCCGCGAAGTGATGGACAAGGGCACGCCGCTCAAGCGCGAAAAGTAAGTGAGGTGCTGCACCAACTGCGAGCCGTTAAAGTGTTCAACTCCGAAAGTTCTCATGAAGCCAGCAAACAATTCATAGGGTGCATTAACAATGAAGAATCTGCAGATTAAGAATGTGATGGCGTTCGTTCCGGCAAAGGATTTTCAGTTAAGCAGCAGGTTCTATGAGGATCTCGGCTTCACAAAGGCCATTGCTACCGACAAGTCGGCCCAGTTCGTCATGCAAGGTTATGGCTTTTGGCTGCAGGATTATTATGTTGACGCATGGGCGGCGAACGCCATGTTATGTTTATATGTGGAAGACATCGATGCATGGGCCAAGCATCTGGATAGCCTCGATCTGATCAACGGCTACGGAGGTGTCGCCAAGGTTCTCGCCGCCCCACATGCACAGGAGGGCGGGATCATGATGCAATTTTGCGATCCCGCCGGCGTGCTGTGGCACGTGCGAGAAAATGGGGTCAGTGCCGACATTGGCACACGAACTCAAACATGAAAGAAAATGGGGTCAGTGCCGACATTGGCACACGAACTCAAACATGTAACTAGGCGAATAAAAACGACATGTGACGCCGGTCAACGGGAATGCAGCGGGAGCGCGCCTCCCGCTAGCTCGGCCTGGTGTCGGCTCAACCAGTCAAACACTTTGACCGCGTTTTCCTCCAACTTTGGGAGAACGGGGTCAGTGGGAGAACGGGGTCAGTGCCGACATTCGCTAACCAGCGCAGCCATTGGACCAACAAGCCGTCGAGCAGCTAGTCATGCGCGACCGTCGGCACCCTAGCGCTCTTCGCGGCGACGTATCGCACGGCTCACTGTTTTGTACGTGACACCAAAATGTTCGCCAATCTCAGCCATCGTAAACGCCGCCGATCTGTAAGCCTGAAACATGGCTTCGTCACGAGTCGGGTTGGTTAGCTGATACTCGCCAAGCGTCTTCGCTGCCACGCGGCGCTGCTCCTTGGTGATCGCGGTGAAGTCGTTCCCGCCCAAGTCTTGCCTATGCCGTGCGACGAATGGTGCGTCGCCCAGGATGACTTGATGCTGCGTCCGCGCAAGCGGACTGCCGCTTCCACGCTCTGCCAGAACGAAATCCCGGTATTTCTCTCTAGCCGTCTCGCGCGATGGATCGAACTGGCTCAAGAGCCAGTCGATGCACAACCATGCCGGCGCAGGGCGCGTGCCCAAGGTGGCGTTATAGCTGCTCCACGGCCAATCCTCAGGTGTTGTTACCATCCCCGCGCAAACTGGGTTGAGCACTATATATCGCGCCAGCTCCAGCAGATACGATTCCTTCTGAACGAGGATCGCCTTGTACCTGCCCTGAAAAACATGCCCAACCAAGTTGTGACGGCGATTGAACTCTTGCGAATATAGAGAATTTAGCTGACGCATTCCCTGCGACAGATTCCCTTCAACAGTCTCCAACATCACGTGGTCGTGATTGCCCATCTAGCAATAGGCGTGAATAACAAAATTAAAGCGTTTCCGAACCAGGCACAGCACCTCAAGCCAGCAATCGCGGTCGATTCCGTCGGCAAAGATGGTTTGGCGCCGGTCGCCGCGCGCTGTCACGTGGTACAGGACACCGGGGAATTCGATTCGTAGAGGACGCGTCATCAACCAATCGTCACACTTGGGTAGCAACAAAGACACCGATCAGGTCAATAGTGCGTGCTCGTGAGTCGTCTTGTTCCAGCCCAGCCAGGAGTTCCGCAACCTAATGCAGGCGCTTTGCGAGGATGAGCCAGTATCCGAATGTCGGCACTGACCCCGTGCCCCTCTCTTCAACAGTCTCCAGCATCACGTGATAGTGATTGCCCATCTGGCAATAGGCGTGAATGACGAAATTGAAGCGTTTGCGAACCAGGCGCAGCACCTCAAGCCAGCAATCGCGGTCGGATTCCGTCGGCAAAGATGGTTTGGCGCCGGTCGCCGCGCGATGTCACGTGGTACAGGGCACCGGGGAATTCGATTCGTAGAGGACGCGTCATCAACCAATCGTCACACTTGGGTAGCAACAAAGACACCGATCAGGTCAATAGTGCGTGCTCGTGAGTCGTCTTGTTCCAGCCCAGCCAGGAGTTCCGCAACCTAATGCAGGCGCTTTGCGAGGATGAGCCAGTATCCGAATGTCGGCACTGACCCCGTGCCCCTCACCAGGCCTGACCCCGCTTTCTGCGGCAGCTAAACGAAGAAACTCATTCACATCCGGGGCACAGGAGGGCGTGGCCATTTTTGTTATAAAACCAGATGATTTAGTCGAGAGTCCGTGTGGTCATGCGAAAACCCGCAGCCTCAACAATTTCAGTAGCTATCGCTAGAAAATCGCCCGCTTCCGGGTCAATCTCATGTTTGAACACAACATCAATCACAACCGGTCTGCCCTTGGCATTGGGGTAAGAATCGAGAATCTCACCGCTTTCAATAAACGCCAAATAACTATTAATTTTTTCTTGCAACAGTAACAAATGAGTCGCTTTATCTGCCCAGTCAAGATGGTCAGAAATTGTCATAACGACTTCATCAGTTTTCGGATCAACACTGATCAGATCAACTTTGTTTGTTTGTTCTACTGTCATGTCACCCTCTACGGTCGTACAACATCAACTATTTGCGCCGGAATGACCGTTCCACCCGGAAAGCCAGGCTTACCTGCACCAACAACGACACCGCCCGACTGCAGAATCTCCGGATGCGCAATTTTTTGATTAGCGGTCAGCGGTGCTGATAGCGTAGCCTTGCATTCGGTACACTTAACCGCCCCTGCCGCATCGCGCGCAACGATATCCATCCGAGTTTTAACGCCACTTGCAGTCTTAATAGTTACCTCCGTTGCAGTGTCAACATTTTTCGCAGCAACATTCGCAGCGACTTTGCTCTGAAAAGCGGCACCGACTTTTGCATTGTTTGCCAATGTCGACGCTGCTCGGGAGGCACCAATCGCCGCCGCTGCACCGCCAGGCAAGCCAGGCACAGCAGTCGCAAATGAGTCATAACCAATTCCGGCTACGTCAAATGCAGCGCCTACATAATTCCCGATGATGATATTGCGAGTGAGGCTGGCAACACCCCATGCGACATTCGCGGCATCCCAAGGGGTCTCAACAATTCGTCCATCCGGGTCGATGTATTTGTACGGATTGTTGATCGCATAATCGTATCGATTAAAGCTGCTCCCCGTATTTGCATCGGTGGTAACCGGATCAACGCTCAAGAACCTCCCCGCCACCGGATCATAGTACCGCTGCTGCATATACACCAGCCCGATATCCGCAGCATTCAAATGCCCGGAGAATCCAATAGTCGGCGAAGCCCCCGCGAACGTCAAACCGTACGGCTCATACCGCGTCCGGCTGACCAGCGCTCCGTTGCCGTCGGTGGTCGCAATGGGGCTTCCCAGCCCATCCGTATGGGCATAGACAGTTCCAGCAGGGCTCGATTCCGCGATGACGTGGTTACCCAAGTGAATGTACTTGACCCCCGCAGCCATCGGCGTCGATGTGGCTCGGAAGAACAGCAGCTTTCCTTGCTGGCTATACACAGTAATCCGGTTAACGCCATCTGTGCCCACCGTGCTGACACGCCGCCCGGCGCCATCATAGACATAGGTGCCCTTTCCGACCGCGCTCGACATCCGGTTACCCTGGTCAAACACGAACCGTTGCGAGCCGCGCCTGGACACGTTGCCGCGCGTGTCGTATTCCAGACCCAGGTTATAGATGGCATTGTTGCTGGCGATGTCGGTCAGTAGGTTGGTGACCGTGTCGTACGCATGCGTGGTCGCGCGCGCCGTCGCCCCGCTGACAAGGTTGGTGCTGGTCAGATTGTCGAGCGCATCGTACGCGTACGATGCCGCGCCCCACTGGGTCGCCGAATCAACCCGTATAAGGCGATCAAGGTTGTCATAGGTCATGCCACGGTTGCTGACACCCTCGTGGTAGTCGAGGATGAACGCCACATTCGCGTTGCCGTCGTAGACGTAGTTATCGCGCATCACGTCCCCGTCGATCGACCATTCTGGCAGCCCGCGCACGTTCTGCGTCATGGTGTGGTGGATGCCATTGCCATACCTGAACCCGGAAACCGCGCCGTTTGGGTGATAGCTAACGTTGCTGGCGAAACTCCCCACCTGGGTCGCTTCGCCTAAGGCATTCGGGGCGTACGCAATCTTTGAATCATCCGGATACGTCAGCGAACTGCGCGCCGCGTTGGCGTCGTAGCCGTGATCGATGTTGTACATCGTACCGCCATACTCCAGGCTCTCGCGCGTCAGCAGGCGGCGCTTGTTGTACGAGTTGGTCCACACGGTACCGTTGGATGCGGTGGTCTCCGGGAGGCTGTCGTAGGTATAGGTTCGCCTGATTGGGGGGCTGCCATCGCCAAAGGTCGTATCCGTGAGGCGATTCAGCGCGTCATACATGAAACTGGTTTTGCTCGCCGCAGGAACGGAAGCCCGATCGCATGAGGTCGTCGACGTCAACGCCAGGCCAGCGGCGCGCCACGCCAAGTTATTGCTGGCGTCATATTCTTCGATGACAACGCCGCTTTCCGGCTCGATTGTCTTGCACAAGCGCTCGTTGGCATCGTAGACATAGCGCCGGGTTGCCCGTCTTGCCGCCGCCACTGCGCGTGACCGAGAGCGGCTTGCCGAAATTATCGCGGGCGATCGTGGTGGTGACGCCTTCCGGCTCGCTAATGCTGACAACCGCAGCTTCCGCCGGGTCGTCGAATGCCTGATAGCGGATCAGCGACGCGTTCTGCCGATTGTTCGAGTAGTGCCGCTCGAAACCACCGAGGCTGTAGTTGAAGCCGGAATAGAGCGTACCAATTTCACTGATTGTGCCGGTCACCGTTGGTCGGCCCACGGCATCAAAGCCAGAATGAATGCCGTCGCCTAGCTCACTATAAGCGCGCTTTGGGTACGACTGATAAGTTTGCTGCCCCACGGAGTTAAATCCGGCCCTGCTCATTCTGAACGTCGCGGCGGGGTTGGCGGCATCCCATTGTTGGGAATACACAGGACGCAGCAGCGCATCGAAGTATTGGGCCGTCACTCCGTTGCCGGTGCGGATCGCGCGCACCCAGTGCCCAGCGGGCAGGTCGTAGGCGCTGACGGCGGACTTGGCAAACGAGATCGACGTGTCTGCCCATGCGGTGGTGTCGCCGGCCGGATACTGAACCAGCGCCAACCTTCCCATCGCATCATAGCCATAACTGGTGATGTGCTGGGCTGCGTCACGGGTCCAGTCTGGATTGCCCAGGTTATCGATTTGGCGCGTCTCGGTGATCGTGGTGCCGGCATACGCAATGTGTTGGGCGATTCCGCGCTTGTAATTCGCGAACTGCCTGGTTTGCCTGCCCTTTGTGTGCGACGCCAGCGTTCCATCCATGTTGTACGTCATCGCGCTGTCCGCAACGCCAAAGCGCGTGACCAGCACAGGCTTCAAGGTAACCGGGTCATAGTCGAATTTGACAATGGTCTTGCCGGCGCTATCGACTTGCCCGACTTGTCCGATTACCCACCTGCTGTCGTAATCAGCATAGGTCGTCGCTTCGGTCCGCGCCATCCCGAGCGATGAGTACTTCGTCACCTGCAGCGGACGCGCAAGGCTATCGAATGTGTCTGCGCGCCAGACGAAGTCAACGCCCTGCTGGGTAATGGTACGAGACAGCAGCGGCATCAGGCGAAGGTCGCTGCCGCTATCCCCCAGCAGCGCTTACGAATGGCCGAACTGTGGCGGGTAGGGATTCGCACTGCTGGAGGGCTGGTAAGCATAGGCGGTGATACGATCGGCACCGCTGCCATCCCAGCCTACAAAGGTCTGAAGCAAGCGCCCCTCGTCGATGAAGTAACGATTGCCGAATACATGCCGGGTGACGCTTCCTTCGGGATCCGTGACGTTGACGCCGGCGGTACCCGGACACCCATCGCACGAAGTAAAACCGCCATTGGCCGGATCGTACTGGTATGACCATGCCATTGTCCCAAGGCCAGGGCCGGTGATGATCTTGCTCGTCAGCGAATTGGTGGTGTAGAAAATGGGCGTGGTGATGATCCTGTCGACGCAGGAATACACGACGTTGCTACGGCCATGCTCGACCGGCTCCAGTGTAAAGGTGCCAAATGCCCCTGACGGATGTTCGAGAGTGGCCTGCAACACCGTCGGGAACGCTGCGATCTTTTCACTGCAGTACCAGGGCTCTCTTGGATACTGGGGATCGTTCAGCAGATTCTGCGCCTGGCCCAGTTGCCAGCTGCTGCCATCAGGCAGCATTACAGCGCGCAGCTGCTTGTTTCCGATTGCGACGTCATAAGCATAGGTCCAGCGCCGGGTGCCGTCGAATACCGATTCGACCAGCGCGGTAGGAGCTCCCGCTGCATCGGGCACATAGGTCAGATCGATCGATCGCCCGTCGCTCGATTCAATTCGCATCAGGTTCCTGGGCCGCGCCGGGTCATAGGTGTACGCCACCCAGTTGCCGAATCGATCCACTATCTTCGACGGCAATATCCACACTTCCGTGCGCGGCAGGGTTGGCTGGATGACGGCGCTGCGCACGACCGTCTGTGTGAAGTGCGTGCCATCGCCCCTGCCTGGATCGGACGCAAGGCTTGCGGAGGGTATCGGTGCGGGAGACGGCTTGGTGATGGTGGTTGCCGAATAGCTGACGAGCCAGTCAAATTTATATGCGGTCCCATCGGGCGACACCGCCAGGAACCCTTGACCCAGCGTCGCGCCGTTCGACATGGCTGGGGATGGACCAGCGTTCGGACGTCACCACTGGAAACTCCGCCACGGTAATGCCGTCGATCGTGATCGGGTCGGGCGTCCGGGTGTAGTCGGGTGCACGGCGCAGCATTTCCTGGTCACCGTGCCCCGGGATATACATGAAATTGCCGCGCCAGAACTCTCCCGCAGCCCAGGTTGACGATCCCTGCAAGCCCGAGGCATCGGCAGGGGCGCCAAAGGCGGTGCATCGCGCATTCGTTCCGTCCGTGCCGACCCAGCCCGGCAACGTTGAGATACTTCCGCGCGCGAAAATACCGTGCAAATGGGGAATGTCCAGGCTCCACTTGCCGAATGGCTGGTCGTCAAAGGTGTATTGGCCGGCGGTAAGCCGTCGTCCCAGCGTCACAGGCAGGTCTTTATTGCCCGGCAGGGATACGTCGGTCTGAACGAATTCCAGCCCGCCCGTGTAGAGGTTCACACGGTCGCCAAACAGGTCCGCTCCCACGGACGCGACAGCGTTGACGCCTCTGATTAATTTGAACTGCTCCTTGAAGTCGGTGGTTTCCTGCGCCCCCGCCTGGCCTGTCGCCGCAACGAGTGCACTGATGGTAATGATTCTTGAGAGTAAACGCATCGCCGCTCACTTTCCAAATAGCGGTTCTCCCGGACGGGGAACTGAACAGCGAGCGTACACGTCAGCCACGGGCACATCATGACAAAAAGCAAACAGAAACCAGCACCGTCCGAAGTGTCCATCCGGCGCCGTCCGGACACGCGCGGACAGCGGACGCAAGGATAGAATCTTTATATGATTCAAACACTTAACTGGTGGCACGGTTCATGCGTTGATATTTACATCATTACACGAACTGAAACAGCCCATGATTCGCGATACCTCACATCAGGACACCGTCGTCGCCCCGCCAAAGGGTCAGAAAAACAAGCGCCGCGCGATCATCGCGGGCAGCGTGGCAGTTGGCGCAGCGGCCGTTGTCTACCTGCTGTCCGCATGGGGCAGCAGCGAGCACTCCGTCAACGCCAACCGCATCCGCATCGCTGAAGTCGGCCGCGGCACCCTGGTGCGCGACGCCTCGGTCAACGGCCGCGTGGTCGCCGCCGTCAGCCCTACCCTGTACTCCACCGCGCCATCGACCGTCACGCTCAAAGTGGCTGCCGGCGACACCGTCAAGCGCGGCCAGGTGCTCGCGGTGCTTGAATCGCCCGACCTGTCCGATGCGCTGAAGGTCGAGCAATCCAGCTACTCGCAGCTGGAAGCCGAAGTCGCCCGCCAGCGCATCCTCGCCCGCAAGCAGAAGCTGCTGGCCCAGCGCGAGGCCGACACCGCCGAAATCGACCGCCTGTCCGCCCAGCGGACACTGGAGCGTTACGAAGGCGTCGCCAACGAGGGCATCATCGCCAAGATCGACTACCAGAAAGCCAAGGACGCCCTGAAGTCGGCGCAGATCCGCGCCAAGCATGCGGCCGACGCCGCCGGGCTGGAAAGCGACGATGTCGGCCTCGCGCTCAAGACCAAGGTCAATGAACTCGATCGCCAGCGCCTGTCGATGGCCAACGCCCAGCGCCGCGTCGATGAACTGACGGTGCGCGCGCCGGTCGATGGCTTCATCGGCACGCTGTCGGTGCAGAACCGCAGCGTGGTGCCGGCCAACGCCGCGCTCATGACGCTGGTCGACCTGTCGCGCCTTGAAGTCGAACTCGAAGTACCGGAGACCTATGTGTCCGATATGGGCCTGGGCATGACCGCCGAAATCGCCCTGCCAACCGGCACCGCCACCGGCAAGCTGTCCGCGCTGTCGCCGGAAGTGGTGCGCAACCAGGTGCTGGCGCGCGTGCGCTTCGACGGCGAGCAGCCGAAAGGCCTGCGCCAAAGCCAGCGCCTCACGGCGCGCCTCCTGATCGAAGAAAAGCCGAACGTGCTGATGGTGCCGCGCGGCCCGTTCGTCGAAAGCGAGGGCGGACGCTTCGCCTACGTGGTGGAAGACGGCGTCGCCGTGCGCCGCCCGATCACCGTGGGTGCGACCAGCATCTCCGCGGTCGAAATTCTGTCCGGCCTCAAGCCGGGCGACAAGGTGGTCATCGCGGGTACCGACACATTCAAGAACGCCGCCCGCGTCTCAATCAATCAATAACAATCAACCGAACCTGAAAGGACATCCCATGCTGCGCATGACAAACCTGAGCAAGGTGTACCGCACCCACATGATCGAAACCCACGCGCTGCGCGGCTTCGAGATCGACGTCAAGCAGGGCGAGTTCGTCACCGTCACCGGCCCTTCGGGTTCGGGCAAGACCAGCTTCCTGAACATCGCCGGCCTGCTGGAAGACTTCACCGACGGCGAGTACGTTCTCGACGGCGTCAACGTCAAGGGCATGGACGACAACGCCCGTTCGCGCCTGCGCAACGAGAAGCTGGGCTTCATCTTCCAGGGCTTCAACCTGATTCCCGACCTGAACCTGTTCGATAACGTCGACGTCCCGTTGCGCTACCGCGGGTTCAACGCGGCCGAACGCAAGGAGCGCATCGAAGACGCGCTGGCCAAGGTCGGCCTGGCCTCGCGCATGAAACACTACCCTGCCGAACTGTCGGGCGGACAGCAGCAGCGCGTGGCGATCGCGCGCGCGCTGGCTGGCTCGCCGAAGCTGCTGCTGGCCGATGAACCGACCGGCAACCTCGATACCCAGATGGCGCGCGGCGTGATGGAACTGCTTGAAGAGATCAATTCGCAGGGCACCACCATCCTGATGGTGACCCACGATCCCGAGCTGGCGGTGCGCTCGCAGCGCAACGTGCACATCATCGACGGCCAGGTGTCCGACCTGGTGCGCAAGGCGCCGTCGCTGGTCGCCACCGCCGGCCACGGCGCATAAGGAGACCCCATGTTCCTCTATTATTTCCGGCTCGGCGTCCACAGCCTGCGCCGCAATCCCGCGTTGACCGCGCTGATGGTACTGACTCTGGCAATCGGCGTGGCAGCAACCATGTCCACGCTGACGATCCTGCACGTGATGTCGGGCGACCCGATTCCGCACAAGAGCAACCGCCTGTTTGTTCCGGTAATCGACAATGGCCCGCTTGAGGGCTACAACCCGGCGGAAGACAACCGGGGCCACGACATGATGAGTTATCGCGACGCAGCCAACCTCCTCAAAGACGGCTTCGGCGAGCGCCGTTTCGCGATGTACGCAATCAGCGCCCCGATCCAGCCTGAACGCAAGGACCTGGCCGTGATGTCGGCCGACGGCCTGGCGCCAACGCGCGACTTCTTCGCGATGGTCGAGACACCTTTCCTGTATGGCCAGCCGTGGAGCGAAGCCGACGACAAGGCCGGCGCCGACGTCGTCGTGCTGAGCAAGGCGCTGTCCGAAAAACTGTTCGGCGCAATCGATCCGGTGGGCAAGCGCGTGCGCATGATGGGGTTCGACTTCCAGGTGGTCGGCGTCACCAAGCCGTGGGTGCCGGTGCCTAAGTACTACCGCCTGGTCGGTGGGGATGGCGCCTTCGGCAAAGAAGAAGAATTCATGATCCCGTTCGCGTCGGCGATCCGCCACGAGACTGGCCACAACGGCAGCATGAGCTGCAGTTCGCGCCGCGAGCCGGGCTGGCAAGGCTTGCTGGACTCCGAGTGCACCTGGCTGCAGTTCATGTTCGAGACCGCATCAAGCGGCGAGCGCGCCGACCTGCAAGCCTACCTCGACAACTACGCCAACGAACAGCGCAAGCTGGGACGGCTCAAGCGCAATGCCAAGAACGAGCTGTTCGACGTGATGGGATGGCTGGAACGCCGCAAGGTGGTCGGCAACGACAGCCGCCTGTCCGCGTGGCTGGCATTCGGCTTCCTGGTCCTGTGCCTGGTCAATACCATCGGCCTGCTGCTGGCGAAATTCTCGGTGCGCGCTTCCGAAGTCGGCATCCGCCGTGCGCTGGGCGCGTCGCGCAGGGAGATCTTCCAGCAGTTCCTGATGGAGACCGCCGTTGTCGGCCTTGCTGGCGGCATCCTTGGCCTGTTGCTGTCGTTCGGCGCGCTGGCACTGATCGGCATGCAGTCGGAGCAGCTGTCGGTGGTGGCAAAGATGGACTGGCAGATGCTGGGACTGACGTTTGTCATGTCGCTGATGGCCGCGATCATCGCCGGCTTGCTGCCGACCTGGCGCGCCTGCCAGGTCACGCCCGCCATCCAACTTAAATCGCAGTGAGGTAAGAATATGGAAATCCGTCCAATCCTGTCAGCTCTGCTACGCAGCAAAACCGGCGCCATCCTGGTGGCCTTGCAGGTAGCAATCAGCCTGGCCATTTTATCCAATGCGCTGCACATCGTCGAAGTACGCCAGGGTGTGGCAGCACGCCCTAGCGGCATCCAGGAAGAAAGCGACGTGTTCTACCTGCGCGTGCGCCATCTCGACGAGTCGGACCACAACGCCCAGCTCGCGCTGCAGAAGGCCGAAGCGGCTACCCTGCGCGCCGTCGGCGGCGTCACCTCGGTGGCGTTCACCAACCAGATGCCGATGTCGCGTTCGGGCAGCACCAACAGCGTCGCGATCGACCGCAAGCAGGTTACTGAAAGCGCCAGTGCGTCGTTCTACTTCAGCCCTGAGTCGCTGGTCAAGACCTGGGGCCTGAAGATTGTCGAAGGCCGCGATTTCACACCGGATGAAGTCATCGAGATCGACGCCAGCGCCGACCGCGACAGCTTCCCGAAGTCGGTGATCGTCACGCGCGCGCTGGCGAAAAAGGTCTGGCCGAACGACGCCAGCCCACTCGGCAAGACCCTGTTCTTCGGTACCGGCGAAAGCGCCAATGCGGCGCGCGTCGTCGGTGTGGTCGAGCGCCTGCAGACGCAATCGGCGCAGGTCTACGAAGAGGGCGAGTTTTCCACCATCGTTCCAATGCGCCTGACCAATGGCTTCGGCACCATCTTCACCGTGCGCGCCGAACCGGGGCAACGGGACCGCGTCATGAAGGAAGCGGAGGAGGCCCTGCGCAAGGCTGCTCCACGTCCGGTGCTGCTCGATTCCGAGACCGTTGAAAGCGATCGCAAGAACCGCTACCGCGCCGACGAAGCGCTGTCATGGATGTTGATCACCGTTAGCGTGCTGCTCTTGATGATCACCGCCAGCGGCATTGTCGGCATGGCCAGCCTGTGGGTGACACAGCGCCGCAAGCAGATCGGGGTACGCCGCGCGCTTGGTGCGCGCCGTGTCGACATCCTGCGCTACTTCCTGACCGAGAACTTCCTGATCACCAGTTGCGGCGTGTTCGCCGGCGTGATGCTGGCGCTCGGGCTGAACCATCTCCTGGTCAGCAAGCTTGAAATGACCCGGCTGCCAGTGCATTACCTGATCGCGGGAGCAGGCCTGTTCTGGGCGCTCGGCGTGGCGGCGGTGTACGGTCCCGCGTGGCGCGCTGCGACGATCTCGCCAGCGATGGCAACCCGCAGTGCCTGACCTAAGTACCCGTCATTCCCGCGAACGCGGGAATCCATAGTGCCCCACCCTATTACCGGTGCTACAGGTTCCCGCGTTCGCGGGAACGACGGTTTATTGGAAGGCTTAAGTACCTGATAGCGATTTTCCGGTGGTATCCTAGCGCCCATGCCAACTGTACTCATCATCGACGACAACGCCGCCGTCGCCATCGCGCTCGAAGTCCTGTTTTCACTGCATGACATCGACGCGCTGCGCGCGGCGTCCCCAAGCGAAGGCCTGGCCCTGCTGGAGAGCGCCAATGTGGACCTGGTGATCCAGGACATGAACTTCACGGCCGACACCACATCGGGCGTAGAGGGCACCGCCCTGTTCCGCGAAATCCGCAGGCGCCATCCCGACCTTCCGGTCATCCTGCTCACCGCATGGACCCACCTCGATGCGGCGGTCGACCTGGTCAAGTCCGGCGCCGCCGACTATCTCTCCAAGCCGTGGGACGACAAGCGCCTGCTGGCGACCGTCACCAACCTGATTGAACTTGGCCAGGCCAACCGCGCCTTGCAGCAGCGCGTGCAGCGCGAGCGGCGCGAGAAGCGCGACCTCGAACACAAGTTCGACTTGCGCGGCATGGTATGGGCAGACCCGGCCACCGAACGGGTGCTGAACCTGGCCTGCCAGGTCGCGCGCGCCGATGTGCCTGTCTTGATCACCGGGCCAAACGGCACCGGCAAGGAACGCATCGCAGAGATCATCCAGGCCAACTCGCAGGTGGCAAACGGGCCGTTCGTTGTGCTCAATTGCGGCGCCCTGCCGGCCGACCTGATCGAGGCCGAACTGTTTGGCGCTGAAGCCGGCGCCTACACCGGCGCCTCGCGCGCGCGCGAAGGCAAGTTTGAAGCGGCCGATGGCGGCACCCTGTTCCTCGACGAGATCGGCAACCTGCCGCTGGCCGGCCAGATGAAGCTGCTGCGCGTACTCGAAACCGGCCGCTTCGAGCGTCTTGGCTCGAACCGCGAGCGCCAGGTCAAGGTGCGCGTCATCAGCGCCACCAACGCCGACCTGCAATCGATGATCCGCGCCGGCACCTTCCGCGAAGACCTGTTCTATCGCCTCAACGTGATCGAGCTGCGGTTGCCGCCGCTGGCATCGCGCCCTGCCGATATTTTGCCGCTGGCGGCGGGGTTCCTGGCGCCCGGAAAATCGCTGCACCCGGCGGCGCAGGCCGCGCTGATGGCGCACGCGTGGCCGGGCAACGTGCGCGAGCTTAAAAACGTGATGCAGCGCGCCTCGCTGCTGGCGCAAGGCAGCACCATCAAGGCCGACGATCTGGGCCTGCCGCTGGCCGCCCTGCCCGCCGTCGAGAACGAACCTGACCGCGACACCATCGCCCAGGCGCTGGCGCGCGCCAACGGCGTGGTGGCGCAGGCCGCCGCCGAACTTGGCCTGTCGCGCCAGGCGCTGTACCGGCGCATGGAACGGCTGGGCATCGCCCGTCCGTGATGAGCGCGCGCCGCGGCTTCCGCCTGTCGCTGGTCACGCGCCTGTCGGCGCTGGTCGGCACGCTGCTGGCGCTCGGCGTGATCATCGCGCTGGTACTGGCGCACTTTATTCCCGGCCAGCCCGGGCTGGTGTTCGCCATCTGCCTGGCCTGCGTGGTGCCGATTTCGATCATCACGCTGCGCTCGCAGATCCAGCCGATCCTGTCGTTGTTCCGCGCGCTGGAAGGCACGGTCACCAGCTACAAGGACGGCGACTTCTCATTTAGCCTGCACTGGCCCCACAACGATGAACTGGCCGACCTGATCGACGCCCACAACGCACTCGGCAACGTGCTGCGCGACCAGCGCCTCGGCCTGGTCCAGCGCGAACTGCTGCTCGACACGATGGTGCAGAACACGCCCGTCGCGATGCTGCTGGTGGCCGACGCCGGCGCCATCGTCTATGCCAACGTGGCGGCGCGCCAGCTGCTCAACGACGGCCGCAGGCTGGAAGGCCACCAACTGGCCGAGCTCCTGGCCCGCTCCACGCCTGCGCTGGTCGAAGCGCTCGGTCGCGGCGGCGATGGGCTGTTCACCTCTGGCGAGAGCGAAGACGAGGAGGTCTACCACCTCGCGCGCACCACCTTCATGCTGAACGGGCGCAGGCACGAGCTGCTGCTGCTGCGCCAGCTGACGCTGGAACTGCGGCGCCAGGAAGTGCAGACCTGGAAAAAGGTGATCCGCGTGATCAGCCACGAATTGAACAATTCGCTGGCGCCGCTGACATCGCTTGCCCATTCGGGCGCGGAGCTGGTCCGGCGCGGCCAGACCGACCGGCTGCCACAGATCCTCGCCACCATCGAGGAGCGCACCCGCCACCTGGAGAGTTTCATTCTCGGATACGCGCGCTTCGCCAAGCTGCCGTCGCCGCGGGTCGAACCGTGCGACTGGGATGGCTTTGTCGAGCGCCTGTCGTCGCAGGTGCCGTTTAAAGTCACTGGCGATCTGCCGCAGGAATCCGCCTGGTTCGACACTGCCCAGATGGAGCAAGCCTTGCTTAACCTGCTGAAGAATGCCCACGAATCCGGCTCGCTGGCTGGCGACGTTGAACTGAACGTGCGCACTGCCCAGGGTGTGGTGCGGATCGAAGTGGCCGACCGCGGCACCGGCATGAACGACGCCGTACTGACTAACGCGCTGGTGCCGTTCTACTCCACCAAGCGCAGCGGCACCGGCCTGGGGCTTGCGCTGGCGCGTGAAATCGCCGAAGCGCATGGCGGCCGCATCACGCTGGGCAACCGCGATGGCGGCGGCCTGGCTGTCATGCTGATCCTCCCCGCCCTGCCCGCCGCGTAATGCGGTGGTAAGATGCGCGGTCATGGCTTCCACTCCAACCTCCCGTTTTGCCGCGCCCGGCCATCCGCCCGCGACCACCACACAGTTCCGCGGCGTGCGCTTCCTGCACCTCGGCACCTCGTGGGTGCAGGGCGCGATGCGGCTCGATAAGCCCGACAATATCGAGCTCGAATACGTCCAGATGATGATGATGTGGATGCTGTTCAACGACCAGCCGAAGCGCATCGCCCAGCTGGGCCTCGGCAGCGCCGCGCTGACCAAGTTCTGCTATCAGCGCTTTCCGCATGCGCGCGTCGATGTGGCCGAACTCAATCCGAACGTGATCGACATCTGCCACGCCGAATTCGGCCTGCCGTCCAACGACGAGCGCCTCAATGTGCGCGAGATGGATGCGATGGATTTCGTGCTCGACCCGGCCAACCACAACAGCATCGATGTGCTGCAGGTCGACCTGTACGATGAAGACGCGCGCGGGCCGGTGCTCGATTCGCAGGAGTTCTACCAGGCCTGCCATGACTGCCTGACCGACGACGGCATCATGACCACCAACGTGTTCGGGGAGTTTTCGAATTACGACAAGAACCTGCAGAACATGGAGCTGGTGTTCGATGCGGTGGTGTGGCTGCCCGAGGTACACGACGCAAATATCATCGTCATCGCCTTCAAGCGCTCGCCGCAGGTTGACTTCAATGTGCTGTACGAGCGCGCCGGCGACATCAAGCGGCGCATGAACCTGCCGGCCAAGAACTGGGTCAATGGCTTCAAATCGTGGATGCAGGACTGCCAGGAATAGCTCAGGTATTTACATCAGCTTACCGCGTTTCTCGCTAGTTCGCAGGCAATATTGCCTGATTTCCACGTAAACACAACAGTCTCGTGATACGCGTTGTCGCACCATTTTGTTTCCCTTAGTATCGTTTGCAGCGGGTCGCCTGGCGCCCCGCCAGTCAATTCAATCTGCAAACGATAAAAAGAGAGAAACACAATGATGAGACATTCCAGCAGCCGACCACTCCTTCAACGCACCTTGCTCGCCACCGCCATGCTGGCGGCGCTGAACACCGCGTATGCGCAGCAGGCGCCCGAGACCACCGCGGTTGCCCGCGCCGACGACAACGCCCCGGCGACCGTCGTAGTCCTGGGTTCGCGCTCGACTGCCAAGACGGCCCTCGACACCGCCTCGCCGGTCGGCCTGATCAACATCAAGGACATGCAGACCGCCGGCCCGCTCGAACTGGGCAAACTGCTGCAAACGCTGGACCCGTCATTCAACTTCTCGACCACCTTCATCAGCGACGGCACCGACATCATCCGTCCGGCGACGCTGCGCGGCCTCGGTCCTGACCAGCTGCTGGTGCTCGTCAACGGCAAGCGCCGCCACCAGCAGGCGCTGGTGAACGTGCAGCAGACCATCGGCCGCGGCTCCGCCGGTACCGACATCAATGCGATCCCGGTGTCGGCGATCCACCACATCGAGGTGCTGCGCGATGGCGCGGCCGCGCAATACGGTTCCGACGCGATTGCCGGCGTGATCAACATCGTGCTGAAGTCGCAGGTCAACGAGACCCAGCTGAGCAGCTCGATCGGCACCACCAAGGAAGGCGACGGCGACCTGATCTCCGGCAGCGCCAACACCGGCTTCGCGATCGGCGATGGCGGCTACCTGAACCTGTCGGTCGAAGGACGCCGCCGCGACGAGACCAACCGCGCGGGTGTCGACACCCTGCGCGTCAATCCACCGCGCGTCACGCAGCGCATCGGCGACAGCCTGGCCAAGGATGCTTACCTGTGGTGGAATGCCGCGATCCCGATGGACAAGGACAGCGAGCTGTATGCCTTCGGCGGCGTGTCGAAGCGCACCGGCGACTCGGCAGGCTTCTTCCGCTCCGCCGGCGATGGCCGCAGCGTGCCGGCCGTGTACCCGAACGGCTTCCTGCCTAACATCATGACCACCGTGAAGGACGCATCGTTCGCCGTCGGCTACCGCCGCGACATGGCCAACGACTGGAAATTCGACCTGAGCATGGTGCACGGCCGCAGCGAACTCGGATTCCATGAGCGCGAGTCGATCAACATCAGCTATTGGTACGAACCGAAACCAGGCGGCGGCATCTACGCAGAATCGCCGCTCGAAGCCGATACCGGCACGCTAAAGTTCAACCAGACCACCTTCAACGCTGACCTGCGAGGCCCGGTTGATCTTGGCGGCCGCACGATCTCGCTGGCGACCGGTGTCGAATACCGCAAGGACAACTACGAGATCGTCGCTGGCGACCCAGTGTCGTACCAGTACGGCCGCACCAACAATCCTGCCATCCAGATCTTCGACCAGAACGGCGGCATCGCCGCCTCCGGCGCGCAGGGCTTCCCGGGCTACACGCCAGGCACTGAGGTCGACGATGGCCGCCACAACATCGCGCTGTACGTCGACGCGGAACACAACCTGACCGATAAGCTGCTGATCGCCGCGGCGATGCGCGCCGAGAAGTACTCCGACTTCGGCAACACCACCACCGGCAAGCTGAGCATGCGCTACGATCCATCGCGCACGCTGGGCATCCGCGGCAGCGTGTCGACCGGCTTCCGCGCGCCATCGGTACAGCAGAAGTTCTACAGCTCGGTGTCGACCAACCTGAATTCGGCCGGCGTGCTGACCGAGACCCTGACCGCCCGCGAAGGCAGCCCGGTGACGCGCGCCTTCGGCATCTCGCCGCTGAAGGAAGAGACCTCGAAGAGCGCCAGCTTCGGCATGGTGCTGCGCCCGTTGAACAACTTCTCGGTCACGGCTGACGTGTATCGCATCGACATCGACGACCGCATTGTCTTCTCGAGCAATATCGCTCCTGAATCGGGTGCCTGCCTTACCGCGGCAGCTTGCCCGATCAAGGCGATCCTCGATCCGCTGAAGGTCGGCCAGGCGCAGTTCTTCACCAATGCGATCGACACCACCACCGAAGGCTTCGATCTGGTGGCGGAACACACCACCAAGTGGCCTGGTTCGACCCTGGTGCTGTCCGGCCAGCTGAGCTTCACCAAGACGGAAGTCAACAGCCGCAATTCGCAGTCGCCGGTGCTGACCGGTACCCAGCTGTTCGACGATGCGCAGGTGACCCTGATCGAACGCGGTCAGCCGCGCCAGCACCACGTGTTCGCAGCGGACTACACCACTGGTCCCTGGAACGTGAACACCCGCGCCAGCTTCTTCGGCGCAGTGCAGGGACAAGGCTTCACCGCCCCGTTCATCCAGACCTGGGAATCGAAGTGGCTGGTCGACATGAGCGTGCGTTACGCGTTCACCAAGAAACTCAGCCTGTCGGTCGGCGCGAACAACCTGTTCGACACCTACCCGACCGAATGGGACAAAGTGAAGGCAGCACCGTTCCCGCAACTGGGCTTCACGCATTGCTGGGAAACCTGCCCGATCGGCATCAACGGCCGCCAGATGTACGCGCGGGTTGACTGGGCGTTCTAAGTACTATCGCCGCTCGCGCCACCACAGCGCGAGCATCGCCATTGTGAACAGCAATGCGAACGGCCAGGCAGGCAGCGGAGACGATCCCGCTGCCTGCGGCGCCGGAGTACGCGCCGCATAACGTGCGGTAGCATCCCGGCGCTGCGCCATCTGCCACAGCGGCCAGTCACTGTTCTCGTACACATACACAGCGTGCTTCGCATCGACCTTCATCCAGCCCGCCTTTTCCGGCCACACTGCCATGCATGACGCATCGGCCTTGTCGGGACGACGCTGCCATGCATCGCCGCGCACGCCGTAGCCGCATACTTCGAGCCGATGGCCCGCCAGCGGCATCTCCTCCGGGTCGATCCACGACACTTCCTGCGGCTTCGATACGCCTGCCGCGTCCAGCACGCGCTGCCACCACAGGCCAAGCGCGCGCGGCTCGCTGATCGCATAGCGGTGCCAGTCGACCGCGCCCAGCCACACGATGCGGCCGTTCTGCCATTGGCGCGTCCACGTCAGGTTGCCAGCTGGCGTCCATGCGCCCGCCGTCGGGTTGAACGGCGCCGGCGCCATGGCCAGCGGCGTGCCGACGGCCTTGTCGGCGCTCGCTTTCAGGTTAAGTTGCAGGCTACGCGCCCACACGCTCGTGTCGGATGCGTTTGACGCCAGCACGATCAACGGCATGCCGCCGGCAACCCGCTCCAGCAAGGCGCCTCGTGCCGCGCCGGGAATGCGCTCGAAGTACGCCGCGTCCACCACCATCAATCCGGGTGCCGCCATCGCTTCGCGTGCGGTTTCGGTACGGGTGACGGTCTTGCCGAGCGTGACCTGCCAGTCGAGTACTGCGCTGCTGTTGGACAGCAGTTCGTTCAGCACGCGCGTATCGAACGATGGCGCGGCGAAGCGGCCCTGCACTTGCAGCGCGGCGTTCTCACGCACGGTGAACGGAATTGGGCCCTGCGCGATCACCTTGCCAGCGCCATCGAGCAGGCGCGCCTTCAGGACCAGGCTTTCCACCACCGGTGGCAGCCATTGGACGGCGATGGCCTTGCCGGCGCCCACAGCCTCGGCGATGACCTGGTCATTCTCGGCCAGCAGCTGGAGCCGCGCACTGCCCGCCTTGCTGCGATGGACCGTCAGCGTGAACATGCGCCCCAAGGTCAGCTGGCGCGGAAAATCGAGTCGCAGCACATCGCTCGATGGCGTTTGCCAGTCGATCGGACGCGCAGGCAGGTCGTGCCATTGGGCGGCGCGCATGCCGTCACCAGCGACCTTCATCGGCTTCTGGGCGTCTTCCGCGGGCAGCGAGAACTCACCCACAAGCCCGGCCAGCGCGGCGCCTGCCACCAGCGCCAGCGCGGCGTCCAGCCATTTCTTGCGCAGCAGGTAGACCACAGCGCTGACGCAACCGATCGCCAGCGCTATCGCAAACATCATCATGGCTTTGCTCCACTGCGCCATGCGCGGGTAAATGGTGTTTCGGTCACTGGCTTCGCCTGCAGCACAACCGGTGCTTCGGTAATCGCACCGCGCAGCCACGCGCGCAGCACTGGCCGGCACGGCACGCATCCATCGGCCACGTCCTGGACCGCGCGCTGCGCCGCCAGGCGCTGGTCGTCGTTGGCGATACGTTCGCGTATCCAGTCCTGGGCATCGCGGGTCCACAGCGCCGGCAATGCGCCATCGCTGGCCAGCGTCTGCAGCAGGGCGCGCACTTCGGCAGGAATCGCCTGGTCCGCCGCCGCCTGCTCGCGCCGGTAGCTCTTGGCGCCGACCACGTCGCCGGTCATGCGAATCTCTTCCTTGATCGCGGGCGGCGCGAATGCGGTCTTGTGCAAGTAGATACGGTCGGCCTGCTGCAGCTCCTTGATCGCTTCAAGCGCCTTGTATTCGGGTGCCAGCGCAGGCTTGGGCGTAATCGCGCGCAGCGCCTTCTCGGCGTCCCACATCGCCGACAGCGCCCGCCGCAGCACCTTTTTGGTCGCCTCGTCGAACATCGTCGCGTTCTCCGATTCGTCGTGCATGTGGCCATATTCGGCGATCATCCCTGCAGACGAGCCGCCTGCCCCACCACCGCCGTGGTCGTGGCCGTCGCCTTCGCTATGCTCTTCTTCGCCGCCGAACAGGGTCGATTCCTCGCCGAGGAACTGGCCGTAGCGCCGCCGCAGGATCGCCTGGTCGCCGGCGATCTTCTGGCTGCGATCCTGCAGCGTGGCCGCCGCCAAGCGCGGGTTGGCCTTCATGTCCGCGATCAGCTGTTCGGTGTCGATGATGATCTGGCGCTGGCTGCGCAGGTTCTCCGGCTTGACCAGCATTGGCAGCGCCGTGCTCTCCTCGCCCTCTTCGACCGGCCCCGGCAGGCGCAGCGTGTAGGTCGGCGACTGCGACTGCTGCGCGCGTCCCGCGTTGTCGAACGCGCGGATGAAGAAGTACAGCTCGTCGCCCGGCTCCATGCCCAGGTCGGCTAGCGACCAGTCCTTCGACCAGTTGCGCACGCGCGGATCTTTCGATCCCGGCAAGGGAACTTCGCGGTCGCTGAACCGGACGTTCTCGCCGCTGCCGCGCGCCAGGGTCAGGTGCATCGTGGCGCGGGTGACGGCGTAGTCGTCCACTACCTCCACGGCGATACGGGCACTGGTGGCATCAGGCGAAAGCACCTGCACCATCTGCTTCGGCATGGATACGGTGATGCGCGGCGCGTTGTCGGGCACGACTTTCAGGTTGTAGCGAGCACCGCGCCAGCGCCAGAACACCGACTCCGTCGCGGTCCAGCGCACGCACTGCTGGCCAATCTTGAGCACCTGTCCGTCGGACAGTTCAATCGGCGGCTCGCCCTCGCGAGGCATCTTGAGACACCATTCAACAATAGTTTGCTCCGGCACCAGCAAGTCACGCGGCGCAGTGCGCGAAGCTGCGACACCCGTGTACTTCGGCGGCGTGATGCGCATGGCGAGTTCGGATTTCTGCACCGCGGCGGCGCGCGCAAGCGAGGGCGCTGCTACCGCGCCGTCAGTGGCCGTAAGCTGCGCCGCCCAGAACCCAAGCGCCGCGACGGCGCTGATTGCAAACCAGTGAAGGCCCAGCGGTACCCGCTCGCGCGCAATCGCACGCAGCCGGTCCTTGCCGATCGCCGATGACACGCGCGCCAGCAGGCGCTGTTGCTGCAGCCTGCCAACCGGCGTTTCCGCGCGCACTAGCAGGGCGCTGCTGTCTTCCAGCTCAGGAACCGCGCCATCGATCCAGCGTGTCCAGTTCCCATACACGCGCTGGCGCAGGCGGATGAAGTCCCAAGCCGCCCACGCGGCGCAAGCGAGCACGCCAGGCCAGGTGCGCAAGAGCACCCACGGCAAGGCTACCGCGAGCCATAACGGAACGCGCCGCCATACGGCGGCCAGCAGGATGCGCCGCGAGATGTCAGCGTTTGCGTGCATGCGTCACGATCCGTTCAAGCGCAAACAGCGCCAGCAGCGCCATGGTCAGCATGTCGCGCAGGGCGCGCGTGCCGGGGCCGAGGGGCGCCGCCGGGTCAGCCGCCAACAGCTGCGATGTCGCTACGTAGGGCACCGGCGGGTAATGCAGGCGCTGCCAGTCTCCGAACAGGCGCCGGGCCGACGCGGCGTCTTTGGGTGGCCACGCGTCTGAGGTCCACAGCCGTCCGCGCGGACTGTCCACATAGCGCAGCGAGCCGACCTGCTTCGCATTTTTCAGTTCAGGGAAGGCCGCTGCGTCGCCGATCCACCAAAGCGGCGCACGCAAGTCCGCTGGCGGCGCTTCTGGCACGTCCCAGATAATCAGCTCCGGCTTCCCGCCGTCGAACAGGTATCGTTGCGGCCCAGTGAGTGCGGCAAACATGGCACGCCACTCGTCGGGACGTTTGCTGGTCAATGCCACGCGGTGCTCGGACTTCGCAAGCGGCGCAGGCTTGGTGCGCAGTTCGACCTGATGGCGAAAGCGCGGCTTCTCGGCGGGCATCGCGACGGCGCCAACCACAATCACTTTTGCGTCGCTGAGCCATTCGCGTTCATGCCTGGCGAACCAGGCCAGCGGGTCGCCTGCGACATCGATCCGCGCGAATCCGGCTGCTTGCGCATCGCTACCGTCAGCGACAATGATGCTGTTCCCGCGCCATGGCACGATAGGGTCGGCCAGCCAGGTAATCAGGCACGCCAGCAACAGGCAGCGCAGGAGCAGCAGGAAGCGCTCAGCCCATTGCCACACGCGCCGCTGCTGCGGTTGCGCGCGCGGCAGGAAGCGCGCCGTGGCCAGCGGCACAGCCGTGACCCGCTCGCGCTTCTGCCGGTGCCACAGGATCGGCAGCAGCAGGACAGGCAGTGCAAACCACCACAGGCTCGTCATGCGCGCCCCGCCTGCCGCAGCCATCCGCGTAAGACCGATGCGACCGAATCTTCAATGCATGCCGACTGCGCGCGGATATCGTGCTTGCGCCATTCCGCAGCCACGCCGGCGAAGTGCGCCTCGCGGCGCTGGCGGTATTCCGCCTGCGCTTCCGGACCAAAGCGAAACACGCCATCGCCCTGCTCGGGATCGCGGTAAGCCTTATCGGCCGGGAAGCTGGCCTCAACTTCGGCGCGGGTCTGCAGGCACAGCGCGCGCACGTCGTGCTGCATGTGGCGCAGGCGCAGCAGCGCGTCGCTCATCGGCGAGGGGAACTCGAGGAAGTCGCTGACCGCAAACACCAGGCTGGGCGAGCGCGCAAAGTGCAGGCTGGCGCGCAGCGTTTCGGCCGGTGGGAGAACGCCGGATGCTTCGGCGCGCGACAGCTGCGCCAGCACCCGGTGCATCTGGCGCGGTCCGCGCGCGGCAGGCGTGAAATTGACGCGGCCATTGGACAGCACCACCAGGCCGAAGGCATCGCCCTGGCGCTGGGCCACCGCCGCCAGGCAGGCCAGCACCGTGCGGGCGTACCACAGCTTGTCGACATTCGGCATCGCCAGGCTTGGCTCGGCCATGCTGGCGGTCGCGTCGAGCCACAGCCAGACGGCGACGTGGCTGTCGCGCTCCGCTTCGCGCACGTAATAGCGGTCGGCGCGCGCCAGCAGCTTCCAGTCGACGCGGCGCCACTCGTCCCCGGGCGCATAGGCCCGGTATTCGGAGAACTCGACACCCGCCCCGCGTTCGCGCCCGGCGTGGATGCCGTGGCCGAGCCCCGCGAGGACATAGCGGATGATCAGGTCGAGGTCATTGGTTTGCGCAAGCAGCGCAGGCGTGGCCAGCATGAATCGCTCAGTCGACCTTGATCTCGTTGCGCAGCGACTGCAGGATGTCCGCGATCGCCACGCCATCGGCTTCCGCCTCGAAGTTGCGCAGCACGCGGTGCGCCAGTACTGGCAGCAGCATTTCGCCAATGTCTTCGCGCGTGACAGCCAGCCGGCCATGCATCAATGCGCGTGCCTTGGATGCCAGCACCAGCGCCTGTCCGGCGCGCGGACCGGCGCCCCAGCCCACGTGTTTGGTGATGCTCGCCACCTTGGTATCCTGCGGACGCGTGGCGCGCACCAGGCGTGTGGCGTAGCGCAGCAGATGCTCGCCAATCTCGATATCGCGCACCAGCTGCTGCAGGCGCAGCAGGGTTTGCACATCCATCGCCGGCACCGCGTCCTGCAGGCCGGCGTGGGTGGTGCGCGAGACCATCATCATTTCTTCGTCTTCGGTCGGGTAGCCGACGTCGATGCGCAGTAAAAATCGGTCAAGCTGCGCTTCCGGCAGCGGGTAGGTGCCGGCTTGCTCGATCGGGTTCTGGGTCGCCAGCACAAAGAAAGGCTGCGGCAGCTTGTGGGTCTGTCCCGCGAAGGTCACCGAGCGCTCCTGCATCGCTTCAAGCAGCGCGGACTGCGTCTTGGGCGGCGCGCGGTTGATCTCGTCGGCCAGCAGCACCTGCGTGAACACAGGACCCTTCTGGAAGCGGAACACACGCTGCTTCGTGCTGGTGTCTTCTTCGAGGATCTCGGTGCCGACGATATCCGACGGCATCAGGTCGGGCGTGAACTGCACGCGGCGGAACTGCATGTCGGTCGCCTGCGCAAGCGACTTGACCAGCAGCGTCTTGCCCAGCCCCGGCACGCCCTCGACCAGCGCGTGGCCGCCAGCGAGCAGGCAGATGACCAGCGACTCGATCACAGTGTCCTGGCCGATGATCACCCGCGACATGCTGGCCGTGAGCGCCTTCACGCGCGCGGTCAGGTCGGCTACTTCAGATTCATTCCATGCTACTGCATCACGTTCCGACACTTTCATGCTCCCAATGCGTACTGAATAATATTGACTGCAAAGCGCGTGTTGTCGATCGCCAGCCAGCGCTTGTTACGAAAGTCGTAATCCCACTCGCAACCGTAGTCCTTGTTCGAATAAAGAACCCGAACGCGGCCGTTGAATTCGATCGCCTTCAGGTAATCGTGGACCAGGTCGTCGCCCCAGCCATTGAGCTCCACGCCGGTGTTCGGAGGGCCGTCGAATTCAAAGAAACTTGAATAGATGCGGTGGTTGTTGGGGATCTTGTGCAACGCCTTGGGGCCGAACATGCGCGCCAGTTCGGCCTCAAGCGACTTGGCGAACAGGCCATCGATGTCGTGATTGCAGTCGTCGATGAACACAAAGCCGCCGCCGCGTACATAGCGCTCGAAGTTCTTGCGCTCGGCCGGCGAGAACTGCACCAGCTTGTGCCCGGCCAGGTAGCAGAACGGCGCTTCCAGCATCTTAGGGTCCGACAAGGCAACCACGCGTTCGACCGGGTCAACCCGCAAGGTGGTGTACTCCACCAGCGAGTTGAGCACATTGCTGGGCATGCGGATATCCACGTCCCAGTCGCCCGAGTCGTACATCAGGCGCGTGAAGTAGAAATCGTAGCTCGCCATCCGGATCCTGTTTAAACCGCGTCCGACAGCGACGTAAAGTTAAAGTCGCGCAGCTTCATCGGCGGCAGCACCATCTGGAAGCGTCCCTCGCCGCCCATCACGACCGGCTTGCCAAGCTCGTCGACGTTGTTGAGCATCGATACCGGGCTCTCGTTGAAGCGGAAGTTCTTCACCGGGTGCTTGATCTTGCCGTTCTCGACGTAGAAGGTGCCGTCGCGGGTCAGGCCCGTCAGCAGCAGCGACTGCGGATCGACCATGCGGATGTACCAGGTGCGCGTGACGAGGATGCCCTTCTTGGTCGACGCGATGATCTCGTCGAGCGAGCGGGTGCCGCCAGCCATGATGATGTTGCCATGACGGCCCTTCGCTTCGATGCCCTGCTTCTGCGCCCAGTAGCGGGTGTAGTCGAGCGAGGCGATTTTGCCGTTCTTGATGATGTCCGTGCGTTCGCGCGGCAGCATCGAGTCGTTGTCCCATGGGCGCACCGGCACGTCTTTGTCCCACGGGTCGGCCCAGACGTTGACCTGCTCGTCGAACAGCTTTTCGCCGAGGCGATTGCCGCCGCCTTTTTTGGACAGGAAGCTGCGGCCTTCGTCGGCTTGGCGCGCGTCAAACGCGTTGAACATGAACCGGAGGATGTCCGACGTCGCCGCCGGTTCGAGGATGACGGTGTAGCGGCCCGGCTCAAGCGCCTTGGCATCGACCGAGCGCAGCGCCTTCTCGATCGCAACCTGCGACGCTTCGCGCGGATCGAACTTGCTGGCGTCGTTGACCGAACGCGTCACCCAGCCCGAACCGCGGCCGTCTTCCGTACGCGCGGTGCAGGTGAAGCTCAGGTTGGTGAACTCCTGGTGGCCGAACACGCCCTTCGAGTTGGCGACGGTTTCAAAGCCGGTGGTGTCAGTGAAGAACCCTGCCGTCATCAGCTTGTTCTTGCGGCCGGCGACGATGCTGTGCGATGCCACGTCGGCGCGGTAGTCCGCATCGATGGCGGCGGTCGAGGCGCGGAAGGTGTTCGACGGCTTGAATGCCTGCTTTGCTACCGCCGGCATGAACTCCGGGTTCTCCGGCGCCAGGCGGGCGACGTCTTCGGCGCGGCGTACCGCCTTTTCCAGCGACTTCTCGTCGAACTCGTTGATGGTGGCGGTGCCCTGGCGCTTGCCGAAGGCGACGCTGACGGTCAGCTCGGTGTTTTCGATGATACCTGCGGTCGACACGCTGTTCTGCGCGTAACGGATATTACCGGTGCGCCCGCCGCTGATCGACACACGGCATTCGTCGGCTTTCGAAAAACCGATCACGCGGTCACAGATGCGTTTTGCTTCTTCCTGGTTCAGCTGTTTCATGTTTTTCCCTTAACCGATCTTGCGCGCGGTGTTGATCACATTGACGCCGTTGAAGCGCGTCGTCGACGAGCCGTGCGATACCGCACTGACCTGGCTGGGCTGGCCTTTACCGTCGAAGAACGAACCGCCCATGCGCCAGTCGCGCTCATCGCAGATCGCCGAGCAGGCGTTCCAGAACTCCTGGGTGTTCGACTGGTACGCAACGTCTTCGACCGGCCCGGTGATCTTGCCGTTCTTGATTTCGTAGTACATCTGGCCGCCGAACTGGAAGTTGTAGCGCTGCTGGTCGATCGAGTACGACCCGCGGCCCAGGATGTAAATGCCCTTTTTGACATCCTTGACCATTTCGTCCGGCGTCAGGCGCGCCTTGCCCGGCGCCAGCGAGATGTTCGGCATGCGCTGGAACTGCACGCTATCCCAGCTATCGGCATACGAGCAGCCGTGCGATTCTTTTTCGCCGATGATGTGGGCCTGGTCGCGCGTGGCCTGGTAGTTGACCAGCACGCCGTCCTTGATGATGTCCCAGCGCTTCGATGCCACGCCTTCGTCGTCATACCCAACCGCGCCGAGCGAGCCCGGGGTGGTTTTGTCGGCGAAGAAGTTGACGCGCTCGGCGCCGAACTTGAATTTCTTGGTCTGCCACTTGTCGAGCGTCGCGAAACTGGTGCCGGCGTAGTTGGCTTCGTAGCCGAGCACGCGATCGAGCTCGGTCGGGTGGCCGACCGATTCGTGGATGGTCAGGAACAGGTGCTCAGGCGAGAGCACCAGATCGTACTTGCCCGGCTCGACGCTCTTGGCGGTCAGCTTGGCGCGCGCATCGCGCCCGGCCAGGCGCGCATCCTCGACGATGTCGTACGACTTGGTGTACAGGGTGGTTACGCCGCCGGCGGCCATGACCTTGTCTTCCTTGCGCGCGTCAAAGTACTCGTAGCCCATGCCCACTGGCGCCGCCAGGCTGTCGCGCGTGCGGAACTTGTTGGTGGCCTTGTCGACCGCGGTGGCGGTGAACGGCGCCCACAGGCGGTGCACGTCCTGGTCGATGTACGAACCGTCGGTCGATGCAAAATACTTCTGCTGGTTGACCTGGAACAGGGTCGAGGTCATGAAGTTTGCGCCCGCATCCATGCCGGCCTTGTTGGCGGCGATCAGCATGTCCGCTTTTTCCTTGACCGGAACGGTGCGCCAGTCCTTCTTGAATGGCGTCACCCACGCCACTTCGCCCACGCCCTTGACCGGCGCCAGGCGCACAGGCTCGGCCTGCAGCTTGGCGTTGGCCTTGGCGATGGCAACCGCCTGGCGTGCGGCGTTGGCCACGCCATCGAGCGACAGGTCGTTGGTCGCGGCGAAGCCGTAAGCGCCGCCGGCGATCACGCGCACGCCGACACCGGTCGACTCGGTGTTGACAACGTTTTCGACGTTCAGGTCGCGCGTGGTGACGAACTGGTTCAGGTAGCGCCCGATACGCACGTCGCAATAACTTGCGCCGGCCTTGGTGGCGGTGTTCATCGCGGCGTCTGCCAGCGACTTCTTGAAGGCGACGGCAACGGGGTTCATCAACTCTTCGGCAGCGATGGCGTTGCCGTAGACGGGAATCAGCAGGGCGCCTGCGGCGCCGCTGCTAATTTTAAGGAAGGTACGTCGTTCCACTCTAATACTCCAAACTTTTTAAACTGCGTCGGACAGCGACGTGAAATTGAAGTCGCGGACCTTCATTGATGGAATCGCCATCGCATACTGGACTTCGTCGCCGCCGATAATCTGCGGCTTGCCGATCTCCTCGATGTTGTTGAGCATCGTCACCGGGCTCTCATTGAAGCGGAAATTCTTGACCGGATACTTGATCTTGCCGTTCTCGATGTAGAAGGTGCCATCGCGGGTCAGGCCGGTGAGAAGCACCGACTGCGGATCGACCAGGCGGATGTACCAGGTGCGGGTGACCAGGATGCCCTTCTTGGTGCTGGCGATCAGTTCCGCAGTGGTCTTGTCGGTGCCCGACATGATCAAGTTGCCCGGCGCGCCAACCGCGCGCACGCCCTGCTTCTTGGCCCAGTACAGCGAGTAGTCCAGTGCCGAAACGCGGCCGTCCTTGACCAGCGCCATGCGCTCGCGCGGCAGCATGGTCTGGGTGTCCCACGGCAGCACCGGCACGTCGGTATTCCACGGGTCGGCCCAGATGTTGACCTGTTCGTCGAACAGCTTCTCGCCCAGGCGCGTGCCGCCGCCTTTTTTCGACAGGAAGCTGCGACCTTCATCGGCCTGGCGTGCGTCGAAACCGTTCATCATGTAGCCGATCAGGTCCGACGTTGCGGCAGGTTCCAGGATGACGGTGTAGCGGCCTGGCTCCAGCGCTTTGGCGTCAACCGAGCGCAGCGCCTTTTCGATTGCCACGTTCGACGCTTCACGCGCGTCAAAACGCGACACGTCGTTGGCCGAGCGCTTGACCCAACCCGACCCGCGGCCGTCTTCGGTACGCACGGTGCAGGTGAAATCGAGGCCGGTGGTTTCCTGGTGGCCGAACACGCCGTTGGAATTGGCGATCGCTTCGAACGACGTATTGTCGGTAAAGAAGCCTGCCGCCACCAGCTTGTTCTTGCGGCTTTCTTCGATGCTGTACGCCGCTGTCTGCGCGCGGAAATCAGGATCGATGGCAGCGGTCTTGGCGCTGAAGGTGCTGGTCGGGCGGAATGCCTGCTTGCTGACAGCGGCGACGAATTCCGGATTTTCCGGCGCCAGGCGCGCCAGGTCTTCAGCGCGGCGCACCACTTTTTCGAGCGACTTGTCGTCGAACTCATTAATGGTCGCGGTGCCCTGCTTTTTGCCGAAGGCGACCTGCACTACCAGCTGGGTGTCTTCCACCAGGCCGGCGGTCGATACGTTATTGCGTGCATACCGGATGTTACCGGTGCGGCTGCCGCTGACGGTCACGCTGCATTCATCGGCTTTCGACAGCGCCATGACACGGTCGCAGATTCGCTTGGTTTCTTCAGAATTGAGAAGTTTCATGTTGGTCCTTAGCCGATCTTGCGAGCGGTGTTGATCACGTTGATGCCGTTGAAGCGCGTGGTGCTCGACCCGTGCGAGACGGTGCTGACCTGGCTAGGCTGGCCTTTACCGTCGAAGAACGAACCGCCCATGCGCCAGTCGCGCTCATCGCAGATCGCCGAGCACGCGCTCCAGAACTCCTGGGTGTTCGACTGGTACGCCACGTCTTCCAGCGGCGCGGTGATCTTGCCGTCCTTGATTTCATAGAACAGCTGGCCGCCGAACTGGAAGTTGTAGCGCTGCTGGTCGATCGAGAACGAACCCGCGCCGACAATGTAGATGCCCTTCTTGATGTCCTTGACCATCTCGTCCGGGGTCAGCTTCTTCTTGCCTGCTTCCAGCGAGATGTTCGGCATGCGCTGGAACTGCACGCTGCTCCAGCTGTCTGCGTACGAACAGCCATGCGATTCCTTTTCGCCGATGATGTGGGCCTGGTCGCGGGTGGCCTGGTAATTGACCAGGATACCGTCGCGGATGATGTCCCACTTCTTGGTCGGCACGCCTTCATCGTCGTATCCAACCGCGCCCAGCGAGCCAGGCACGGTCTTGTCGGCGGTGATGTTGACGCGCTCGGCGCCGTACTTGAATTTTTTCGACTGCCACTTGTCGAGCGTGGCGAAGCTGGTACCCGCGTAGTTTGCCTCATAGCCCAGCACGCGATCGAGCTCGGTCGGGTGGCCCACTGACTCGTGGATCGTCAGGTACATGTGCTCAGGCGAGAGCACCAGGTCGTACTTGCCCGGAACAACCGATTTGGCGGTCAGCTTCTCCTTGGCCTGGCGGCCGCAGGCGCGCGCATCTTCGATCAGGTCATACGAATTCTTGTACAGCGTGCAGACGCCGCCGGCAGCCTTCAGCTTGTCTTCCGGACGCGCGTCGAGGTATTCGTAGCCCATGCCAACCGGCGACGACAGGCCCTGGCGCGAACGGAATTTGTTGGTGGCCTTGTCGACTGCTGTCGCAAACACCGGCATCCACATGCGGTGCACGTCCTGGTCGATGTACGAGCCTTCGGTCGATGCGAAGTACTTCTGCTGGTTCACCTGGAACATCAGCGACTGCATGAAGTTGGCGCCGCCATCGAGGCCCGCCTTGTTCGCTGCGATCAGCAGGTCGGCTTTCTCTTTGATTGGAACGGCGCGCCAGTCCTTCTTGATCGGCGTCGCCCACTTCACTTCACCGACGCCCTTGAGCGGCGCCAGTCGCACCGGCTCGACCTGCAGCTTGGCGTTGGCCTTGGCGATGGCCACTGCCTGGCGCGCCGCGGCTGCGACCGAATCGGGCGACATGTCGCTGGTGGCCGCGAAGCCGTAGGCGCCGTTGCAGACAACGCGCACGCCGACACCGACAGATTCAGTGTTGGTGATGTTTTCAACGTTCAGGTCGCGGGTGGTGATGAACTGGTTCAGGTAGCGCCCGATGCGGACGTCGCAGTAGCTCGCGCCGGCACTGGTGGCGGCGTTGAGGGCCGTATCGGCCAGCGCCTTCTTGAATTTGTCTGCCAGTGGGTTGAGTAGTTCGTCAGCTGCGACAGCATTGCCGAAGATCGGTACAAGCATCGTACCGAGAGCTAATCCGCTGATGTTGAGGAATGCGCGTCGTTCCATAGTATCTCCAAATACTCCCGAGGGAAGCGGCGCGCCATGCATATGCCGGCCGCTCTTGTTGTAAGTACAGTCTTCTGGCGATCAATTGCCTGATTAAAAGCAGCAGAAACCATACCAGCAAAACAGTGAGTTGAACACGCAAAGTTTGTGCCAATTGCTAAGTTGTTGATTTCTTAAACGGCCCCGTTGCCCGCTGGGTGTCCGCGCTGTCCGCGCAACTGTCCGGCAGGGCGATCGGACAGTATGTACATGCATTGCCGGGTCAGGCGCGGATGGTAAAGACGTATGCATATTAGAATGCACTTGACCGGCGCCGGACCTTGTTCGATGATCGCCGGGCATTCAACCATCTTGGGAGACACAACGACATGAAAAAACTGATCCTGGCCGCCGTGCTGGCAGCATCCGCAGCAGCAGGTACCGCGCACGCACACGACGAGCTGAAGGCAGCCATCGCAGGCAAGCACCGTTCGGCCGCGAACTCCGCGCGCGACGCGGCGCGCCATCCGTACGAGACGCTGACCTTCTTCGGCATCAAGCCGACCATGACGGTGGTTGAACTGTCTCCAGGTGGCGGCTGGTACACCGAGATCCTGGCGCCCTACCTGCGCGACAAAGGCAAGCTGATCAGCGCTGGCGAATCGCCGGAGTCGGCCAAGCCGGGAGCGCGCCGCTATGCGGAGAACTTCACCAAGAAGCTGGAAAGCGACGCAGCGGTGTTCGGCAAGGTGCAGCGCGGCCTGTTCGAACCGCCGACCAGCTACAACATCGCTCCGGCCGGCAGCGCCGATATGGTGCTGACCTTCCGTAACCTGCACAACTGGATTGGCGCCGGCGACGACAAGGTCAAGGAGATCTTCACCAAGGTGCACGAGACGCTGAAGCCAGGCGGCGTGTTCGGCGTGGTCGATCACCGCATGCCGGCAGCGCGTGCGGCCGGGGACAACGGCTATGTGCATGAGGCTTATGTCATCAAGATGGCCGAGAGCGTCGGCTTCAAGCTCGCTGCCAAGTCGGAAGTGAACGCGAATCCGAACGATAAGGCCGACCATAACAAGGGTGTATGGGCGCTGCCGCCAACGCTGGCAAACAAGGAAGTCGACCGCGAGAAGTACATGGCGATTGGCGAGAGCGACCGCATGACGCTCAAGTTCGTCAAGCAGTAAGCGCCACGTAACCCCGTCATTCCCGGCACTGCCTGAAATGACTTCCCGCGCAGGCGGGAATCCATACTGCCCGGGCACTGGATGCTCGGCGTGGATTCCCCCTTTCGCGGGAATGACGGTTTCCGGGCTACCGGTATCCGACGCGCTAGAATCAGTTCACCGACATCACCTGAACCACACCATGACGATCAATCGCATTATCGCTGCCGCCTTCCTCGCCGTCGCCAGCCTCGCCGCCCGCGCGCAAGCGCCAGAAGCGCCCGTCGCCCCGGCCATCCCGGCACCCGCCCCTGTCATTCCCGCCAACCTCGAGAACTCGGTGGTCAAGGTATTCACCACGCTGCGCCGCCCAGACCTGTTCAAGCCGTGGAGCAAAGCGGCGCCGCAGGAGGCGACCGGATCGGGCGTGGTCATCGAGGGCAAGCGCATCCTGACCAACGCGCACGTGGTCGGCTACGCCAGCCGCGTCGAGATCCAGGCCAGCCAGTCGGGCGACAAGATCGGCGCCACCGTGGTGGCGATCGCGCGCGGGATCGACCTCGCGGTGCTCAAGCTCGACGACGAATCGTTCTTCGACACCCACGCCCCGGTGGCGCGCACCAACGTGCTGCCAGCCGTGCGCGACGCGGTGTTCGCCTACGGCTATCCGACCGGCGGCAACTCGCTGTCGATCACCAAGGGCATCGTCTCGCGCATTGAATTCGTCAACTATAACTTCAACACCTCCGGCCTGCGCATCCAGATCGATGCCGCGATCAACCCGGGCAACAGCGGCGGCCCGGTCATCGGCGACGACAAGATGATCGGCCTGGCCTACGCCACCGGCACCAATGTCCAGAACATGGGATTCATCATCCCGAACGAGGAAATCGAGATCTTCCTGGCCGACGTCGCCGACGGCCGCTACGACGGCAAGCCGGTCATGCTCGACTACATCCAGACACTGGAGAACCCGGTCCTGCGCCGCTACCTGAAGGTCGACAAATCGGTCGAGGGCGCGGTGGTGCAGGGCCCGCACCGGAAGGACGGCCCGCTGAAGGAGTGGGACATCATCACGCACATCGGCGAGACGCCGGTCGACAACCAGGCGATGGTCAAGCTTGGGCAAAACCTGCGCGTGCGCTTCCAGTACCACGTGCAGCGGCTGGCCAAGAACGGCAAGGTGCCGCTGACCGTGGTCCGCGCGGGCAAGCCGATGCAGGTGCAGCTGCCGTTGGAATCCGAACGCAAGATGCTGATCAAGGACCTGGACGGCGGCTACCCGTCGTACTTCATCTACGGCCCGATGGTGTTCGCGCGCGCCAGCGCCGAATTCGTCGGCGCGCTGTCTGCCAACGCCGCCGGCCTGAGCGCGCTGAGCTTCATGGGCAATCCCCTGATCACGCGCCGCGGCGACGAGCCCGATGCGCAGCGCGAAGAACTGGTCGTGGTCAGCGCACCCTTCTTCCCGCACAAGCTCAGCGCCGGGTACAGCAACCGCTTCACGTCGGTCATCTATTCGATCAACAAGGTGCCGGTGCGCAGCCTGGCGCACCTGGTGGCCATCTTGCGCGATCTCAAAGATGAGCTGGTCGTGATCCACTTCGACCAGCGCGCCGGCGAAACCATCGTGTTCCCGCGCAAGGAAATGCTGGAAGCGACTGAAACTGTACTGACTGACAATGGAATCCGCACCCAGGGCAGCCAGGACATGATGAATGTCTGGAACGGCAAAACCCCGATCAAACGATAAACTCGCGAATCTTGATAAACTTGCGAAAGTCTGATACGGTGGGGTTATCTGACCGGGAGGACTTATGGCTGGCTGGGCTGAGCAATTTGTCGAGCGTTTCACGCACGAAGTAGAGGAAAGGCTGGCGCCATCGATGCCCGGTGCGGGGCGCGACGCCCTCGCCGCAGCGGCGCAGCAGGCATTCGATGCCACTGTTATTGCGCTTAATCATCCGCAGTCGGCCAGCGCCAGCCTGCCCGTGACCCGGCTGCGCGCCGCCGACGTGGTAGCGCAGGGACTGGTTGCCATGTCGCAAGCCACGCTGTACCGGGCGCTGGAACAGCGGCGCTTCTACACCACCACGCCGCGCGGCAAAACCATTGGCCGGCTATTTCCGGCATGGCAATTTGTTGAGCCTGTTCCCGAGTTGATCGGCAGCGTCCTGGAACAATTATCCACCCTGCCCGGCACCCAGATTCACGCGTTCTGGGTTACCCGCGCCGATGAACTGAACGAGCTGTCTCCTGCGGAAGTGTTAGCCGGGCTGCCATTTGCAACAACCGGCTCCCTGCACCCGGCCCAGCGTTTCCTGCTCGACCAACCCGCCGTTGTACGCCAGCAAAAAGTCTCCGAGTTTGCGCAACAACAGTCTGCCGGAAAGGCGGGCATCATAAGCTGAGTGGATGCTCAGAAATCCCACCCCACCCGGCCATATCGCCGCACGCCTGCCACCGCTGGCGCTACTGCAAGACACGCTGCTTGCCCACGTCGCCACCATCGAGACGCGCGCGCCCATCACCCGAGCGGCGTGGAACAGCGCTTCCATCCTCCCCGCGCGGGTCGAGCGCACTTACCGTTTCGGCCCGCCTGCGGCGATGCGCGGCGCCGACGGCAGCTACCCGTTCCACTGGATTTACGCGGCCGACGACGTCTACACGGCGGCGTGGGAAGCAGGCCTGTGCCTGAACGACGCCGAGCAGCCCGGCACCTTCTACATCGAACGCGGCGCCCGGACAGCGCTGATCGCCACGCTCGCATTCGGCACGCCGCTCAAGCTGGTGGACCTGAACGGACTGGCGTCGAGCAAACTGGGGATTTTTGACGAGATATCGTCTTGCGACCACGAGTGGTGCCAGTGGTTTGGCGCCATGGTCGACCAGGTCATCGCAGGCTGCGAGGGGCGCGTGCACGGCATGCTGTACCCATCGCGCAAGCACCGCGGCCACGACGCCATCGCGATGTCATCACGGGTGCTCGGGCAACTGGCGCCGCACGTCACGGTCGACGTGCGGCACTTCGGCACTACCGCGGCATACCAGGCATTGCGCACTGACCGCTGCTGCCAGGCGCCGCCCTGATTACTCCGCCTTGTCCTTCTTCACTGGCGTGAACGACAGGTCCGCGAAGTCGTAGCTGAAGTCCGTCTGCGACGACACCGGCGCCATCTTCATGCGATCGATGCTGCCGTCCGGGTTCAGCGAGAACGTCACGTAGGCGTCGGCGTTGAAGTTACGCTCCTTCCAGCGCACGATGAAGGTATCGTGCTGGAAGTGTTCGAGTTCGCCGCTCAGGTCTGGCGTCTTCGAAAAACTCATGATGCGCTTCTTGCCTTCCGGCCGGATCGTCACCAGGCCATACCAGGCATCCTGGTATTGGCCGTCATAGGACGACAGCGGCAGTGACGGCTGCGACTTGCCGGCGCGCGTGGAGCTGGCCTTCTTCTGCGCGGCCTGGTCCTTCTCGTAGGCCTCCTTCTCCATGTCGCCGATGATCTTGATCCAGTCGGTTGGGGCGATGCCCATGTACTGATCCAGGAGACGATACTGCAGCGCGCCCAGCGAGCCGCCACTTTCAGCGTTGGTAAAGATCGCGATGCCCAGCTTTTCCTCAGGTACCAGCAACACGCGCGAATAGAAGCCCTGCAGCGCGCCGCCGTGCATGGCGAGCTTGCGGCCCTTGTAGTCGCGCAGCTGGAAGCCGAGGCCATAGGCGTAGAAGTTTGGACGGGTGGCGGCCAGCGCCGGCTTCGGCTCCGAGATCTTCATCGGGGTCTGCGCGGTCCACATCTCGCGGCTTTGCTTCTCGCTGAACAGGCGCACGTCCTTGCCATCGGCGTCCTTGCCGATCCGGCCCTGGTCGAGCAGCACATTCATCCAGCGCGCGATGTCCTCGGCGTTGGTGTTGATGCCGACCGCGCCGACCGCGTTCGCCACTGGCATCGGCTTCACCGGCTCGGCCTTGCCGTTGATCTTGCTGTGCGGGGCCGAGACGTTGGCGATGCCGGCGTTTTCCGCCAGGCTGGTGGTGGTCGTGTTCATGCCGACCGGTTTGAGGATGCGCTCGCGCACCGCATCGCCCCACGGCTTGCCGGCCTTCTGCGCGATGATTTTTCCGGCCACGATGTAGAGCAGGTTGTCGTAAGCGTAGCTGTTGCGGAAGCTGGTAGCCGGACGAATGAACTTGAGGCGGTCGATGATTTCATCGGTCGTGAATTGCGTGGTCGGCCACCACAGAAGGTCGCCCGCGCCCAGGCCAAGGCCGCTGCGGTGGACCAGCAAATCGCGCACCGTCATCTCCTGGGTGACATAGGCGTCGTACATGCGGAAGTCCGGAAGGTGCTTGGTAACCGGGTCGTCCCACGCCAGCTTGCCCTCATCGACCAGCATGGCCAGCGCCGCTGCCGTAAATGCTTTCGAATTCGACGCGATCTCGAAAATGGTCTTGCCGTCCACAGGCGCCGGCTCGCCAAGCTTGCGTACGCCGAAGCCCTGGGCCGCGACGACCTTGCCGTCCTTGACGATGGCGATGGCGATGCCTGGCACGTCGAACGTGGCCATGGTGCGCTTGACGTCGGCCGCCAGGTCGAAGGCCGGGGCCTGGGCCGCAGGCGCTGCGGCCGGCGTGGCCGGAGCCTGGGCAAAGGCGCCGGAGCTACTGATTGCGAGCAGCACTGCTGCCGCGAGTCTGGTCATGGTGTGCACTTGATCTGTTCCTATTTGCTGGTCATCTGCTTGTCGACGCTCTTCTGCGTGGCCGGGTGGTAGCGCTCGCGCGATTTCTTGTACACGCCTTCGGCCCACGCCTTGTCCTGCGGGTTCTTGCGCAGCGCCGTGTACAGCGGCACCACGAACTTCTGGCGCCCGACGCTCATGAGGAAAGCCTCGATCGCTGGACGCACATCGCGGTTGCCGGCATTGACCGAGGCGCGATAGAAGCGGAACGCGACTTCGTTGTTGCCGGTGCTGGACAGGCCGAACGCCTGGTCCAGTTCCTTGAGCTGGGCGGCACTGGCCTTCTCGTCGATATCGTTCAGGAACTTCATCCACTCGGTGGCGGTCCAGCTCTTGGTATTGAGCTGCGCGGTCTTCACGTCGCCCTTGAGCCATGCGTCGCGCGTGGCGTTCAATGCGGCCAGGCGTTGGGACACGGCGCGCGTGGCGCTGGCAGGGATGCCCGGGCCGTACAGCCACTCTTCGAGTTCGGCCTCGCTCAACACCTTCGGATGCTTCTCCAGCAGGTTCTTGCGCAGGTAGCTCACGAACTGCTCGGTGGTCACGCTCTGGAACGCGTGCTGGTCGAACCAGCCGCGCAGGAACGGATCGAACACTTCGCGGCCGGCGCGCTGTTCCAGGGTGCGCAGGAACCAAGCGCCCTTTGGATAGGCCAGCGCATCGTCGGTGTAATGTTCCGACGAAGTGTCCGGGTGCCTGGTGATCAGCGCCTGCTTCGCCGGGGCGATCTCGGCCAGCGACGCCAGCGCCTCTTCCTGCTCCAGCTGCAGGTTCATGGTGGCGACTTCCTCGCCATAGATCTTCTCGAGGATGCGGGTGGTGACGTAGGTGGTAAAGCCCTCGTTGAGCCACCAGTGCTTCCACGAAGCGTTGGTCACCAGGTTGCCCGACCAGCTGTGCGCCAGTTCATGCGCGATCAGGTCGACCAGGCTGCGGTCGCCCGCGATCATGGTCGGGGTCAGGAAGGTCAGGCGCGGGTTCTCCATGCCGCCGATCGGGAACGAAGGCGGCAGCACCAGCATGTCGTAGCGCCCCCAGCGATATGGGCCGTACAGCGCCTCGGCGGCGGCGACCATCTTCTCGGTATCGGCCAGCTCGTAGGCGGCGGCCTCGATGCGTTTTGGCTCGGCGTAGACGCCGGTGCGCGGGCCGAGTGTGCGCGAATCGATCTCGCCGATGGCGATCGCCAGCAGGTAGGACGGAATCGCCTGCGGCATCGTGAAGCGCCAGCCGCCCTTGCCGGTGGCGTTCGGATCGTTATCCGCGCTCATGACCACGCGCAGGTCTTGCGGCGCCTCGATGCGCGCGGTGTAGGTGAAGCGAACGGCAGGCGTATCTTGCAGCGGCACCCACGAACGCGCTTCGATGTTCTGCGACTGGCTGAACATGTAAGGGCGCTTGCCCGACATCGTCTGCACTGGCGAAAGCCACTGCAGCGCGGTCGCCGTTGGCGCGGTGCGGTAATGGATGCGCACCTTCTGCGGCTGGCCCTGCAGCTTGACGCGCATCGCCTGGCCTTTTTCGGCGTCGCGCTTGCCGATCGTGTAAGGCACCACTTTCCACGTTCCCTTGGCATCCTGCGCCTCGACCTTCGAAATCGACAGGTCGCGCGTATCCAGGTCCAGGCTGCGTGCCGACTTGTCGATCCAGTCCAGCGACAGCTCGGCGAAGCCTGACAGCGTCTTCTTCGCGAAGTCCGCCTTCAGGTCCATGTGCAGCGCGCTGGTTTTCACCTGGTCGTAGCGGGCGTAGCTGAGGGGATCGAGCGCCAGCGCGAGCGCGCTGCACTGGGCGAGGATGGCGGCGGCGGCCACCCTCAGGAAGGTCATCTTGGTCATTGGACGTCTCTATGATGGTGCGGAAGCGGCACGCTCCCGGGCCGGAGGAGAATATCACTTCCGCCAGCGCGGCGAAAGCATCTCCGACGGCCGCGCGTGCCGTATTTACCGGGTGTCCTGCTATGATTCGCCCTTTGCCCAACGCCCCAACAATGGAAGCATTCGTCATCTCCACCGGTATCGTCGCCCTGGCTGAAATCGGCGACAAGACCCAGCTGCTGGCATTCCTGCTGGCTGCCAGATTCCGCAAGCCGGTACCGATCGTGCTTGGGATCCTGGTAGCGACGCTGGCCAACCACGCGTTCGCCGCCGCGCTGGGCGCGTGGATCAACACCCTGATCGGACCGGAGGTAATGCGCTGGGTGCTCGGCATCTCGTTCATCGCGATGGCTGGCTGGACGCTCATTCCCGACAAGCTCGACGAAGAAGAAAGCAGTCTCGGCAAGTACGGCGTGTTCGCCACGACCCTGGTCGCGTTCTTCATCGCCGAGATGGGCGACAAGACGCAGATCGCCACGGTGGCACTGGCGGCGCGCTACGACGCGGTGATCGCGGTGGTGGCCGGCACGACGGTCGGCATGATGATCGCGAACGTACCGGCGGTCTATTTCGGCGAACGGATCGCCAACAAGATCTCGCTCAAGCTGGTACACGGCATCGCTGCAGCGCTGTTCCTGGCGCTCGGCGTAGCCACCCTCCTCGGCGCCGGCAAGAGCCTCGGCTTCTGATTGAAAAACATTCCAAAATCGGGGACAGACCACCATTTTGGAATCTTCCAAAATGGTGGTCTGTCCCCGATTTTGGAAGTTTGTCCCCGATTTTGGAAGTTTTTAGTCGGGCACTTGGGTAACCCAGATCGGGGCTGACCATAGGATCTTGCCATCGTCCTGAGTGATGCGGGCGTAGTAGAAGTGCTCGCCCGGTGAAGGGGTGAGCGTCGCTTCCGCCGTCGCCGCGGCTTCGCTGACCGTGCCGTTGCGCCCCGGGACGCCTTCGATGATCGAGACGCTGGCCACCGAACGGCCTTCGGTGTTGGCGTAGTGTGCGATCAACCGCAGCGGGCCGCTGTTGGCGATGCGCGATCCCATTGGCTGGCCGTTCGCCGTCAGAACCAGCTGCGAGTTCTTGTCCATCGTCGCAAATACGCGCCGTGCCTTGAGCGCGTCGATGAAGCTGGCCTGCGTCAGCGCCGTTCCGTTCGGGATCAGCACGCCGGTGCGGTTGGTGTACGACGCGCCCCAGTTGGCGCAGTGGTTGTCCTGGTTGCTGCTGAAGGCGACGTGGTAGCCCGCTTCCAGCGCCTTGTTGCAGGCGATTTCGTAGTTGCTGCGGCGCGTTTCGTCCTCGCCGGTTTTGGTGGAGAACGCCGAGGTGTTCAGCACCTCGCACAGTGCCATCGCCTCGTCGCCATCCTTCGTGTAGCCCATCGCCACGCCATCGACCAGAAACTGTCCGCCCAGCGCCGGATGGTTGAACTGGCCAACCCAGCCGCGCTCGCGCATCAGGCTGTATAGCGCGCGGTAGTCGCCCTTGGCGGTGATGGTGTCGCCAATCGGCTCGCCCTTGGCGTCGCGCTCCCACCCGAGCAGTTCGGGCGCGTTGAAGATGTTCAGGTGGCCGCCGTTGTTGATGACGCCCCACTCCATGCCGTACATGGCGAGAAAGCCGGGATTGGTTTTGCTGAAGCTGGCCGCTTCTTTCAAGCCGCGCTGGTAGAGCGCCCTGGCCGCGCCTGCGCTGGCTTCGGGATTGGATCCGTCGGAGCCGTCGTACATGTGGTTGTGCTCCGAGGCCATCAAGACGTCCAGACCGTGCGCATGCGCGTAGGCATAAGCTTCAAGCGGGCCTTGCGCCCCGGCCTGGGGCGCCTGCGCGCCTTTGCAGTTGCCGAGGTCTCCGCCGCCGTCACTGTGGTTGGTCTGGCTGTGCAGGTTGGCGAAATAGACGGTGAACGGCAGCGATGCAGCCGCCGGCGCCGCAGATGGTGGCAGCGGCCCGCGCGCGGCGGTCGAGGCAGGTCCGGTCGACATCGCGCGGAACGGCGGCATCGCCGCCGCCGCCAGCCTGCCAACGGCGATGTCCCAGCCTTGCTCGATCACGTCGCCATGCGCTTGCGCATGCAGGCGCACACGGTAGACGCCGTCCGGCATGCCCCGCGCGTGGCGCCGCCCTTCCCACTTCAGGTTGACGGTGGCCGGCTGGCCTTTCAGCGTGAGCGCGCCGCGCCATTGCTGCACCGCCTTCCCCGATGGCGAGAGCAGCTCAACGCGCCAGTTGACCGGCAGCGCCGTTTGCGAGAACGGATAATCGAAGGTGAGCGTGAAGGTGCGCGCGTCACTGTCCGGCTTGTCGCCTTGATACGGCGCGTGCAGGGTGGCGTCAAACTCGCGATGGTCGGCGACGGAGCCCAGCGCCGGCGCTGCGCCGGTCAGCGCCGCCACCGCCCACAAGACGTTGCGGATGTGATTCGATTGCATGGCGTTCCCCGCGGATTAGTTGCGTTATTAACATATTCGCAACTTCACGCGGCGGGGACATGACCTCTACAATTGAATCGAGTCAATTAATTAGTGTCTGATTGACAAAAGTTAAGAGTGGGAAAGTTCGCTTTTCCGTACGGAAAAATGCGTCGCGAGTCCGCCGCCCAGATGCCAGGCTTGCGCGTATCCGGCGCGATGCAGGCATTGCGCGGCGCGCTGGCTGCGCGTACCCAGCCGGCAGATGAACACCAGGGGACGCGATTCGACACCCAGCCACTGCGCCAGCTGCGAGGGCAGCCGCGACAGCGGCACGTTGCATGCGGTGCGGCCCTGGATCACTGGACGGCCAGCTTCGTGCTCCCATGGGTTGCGCACGTCGACCAGGATCGCGTCCGGACGCTCGCGCAGGAAGCGGTCCAGGTCGGCCGGATCCAGTTCCATCGAGTCGGGCGGCGGCACTGCGCGCGCGCTGGACGCCGGCGTGGTGCAGATCAGGTTCGCGCTGTCGTGCGCAGGACAGACCACGGTGTCGCCGTTCAGCAGCCCGCCCATTTGCTCGGATGGGTCGCGGTGGGTATCCGCCGGCGCCATATTTGTGAACGCGAAACGCACATCGGCAGGCGCCAGGGCGCCGCCGGTGCTCATCCCCATCAGGTAGCTGCGCGAGGTGTCGCCGTCATGCGAAATACGCGCCACCACCTGGCCGCCCAGCGCGATGCCAACGCTGCTGGTGGCGAGGCCAAGGACAACGCTGGCGCTTCCGGCGGGCCAGCCGAATGGATCGCCGGTTCCGGCAAAGTCAAGCTGGCCATCCAGAAGCTCGGCCAGCTTGGCGCGGACGGCAAGGGCGTCGACGCCGCTGCTGGTGCCGACGATGCCGCGCACGCGGTAGTGGCGCGAGCGGATCATCGACGCGATCGTCTCCACCAGCGGGCCGGCAGGGTCGATGACGACACAGGTACGGCTTGCTTCATCCAGCGCCAGCCAGGCGCTTGCGCCATCACGAGCGACACGGATGACGTCTTCGCCGCCATGCAGCAGCGGCTGGCCCAGGCCGCCGGTACGCATCGCCCTGCCACAGTGCGCAATGCGCTCGCATGCCGCGTCGATAAACGCGTCATCGACAGCGGGCCCGAACGACAGGCGCACCGCCGATGCGCAGCGCCACCCTTCCAGGGCCATCGCTTCAAGCACGTAGCTCGGCGCCGCCTTGGCGGCCGAACAGGCCGATCCCGCACTGACGCGCAGGCCTGCGGCGTCGAACACGTCCAGCAGATCAGAGCTCGACAAGCCGGCAACGGAAAAGTTGAGGGTGGTGGGAAGCGCTGCATGCAGCGGCGTGTTAAAGACGATGCCCGGCAGCGCTTCGCGCAAGCTGGCGACCAGCCGACTGCGGTAACCATGCAGCTGCGCCGGAGTGCGGAAGGTGTCGCCGGTTTCAAGCGCCGCCAGTACCGCGCCAAGGGCCGCGATTCCCGCCATGTTCTCGGTGCCGGCGCGCTGGCCGCTTTCCTGCCCACCGCCCGCCATCAGGGCCGTGAACGGCGCGCCATCGCGCACATACAGCATGCCGATGCCTTTCGGCGCATACAGCTTGTGGCCTGAAAAAGGCGCGTAATCGATGCGCGTGCTCTCCAGCGCCAGCGGCAGCTTGCCGAGCGCCTGCACGCTGTCGACCATCCAAAAGGCTTTGCTCGTGGAGACCAGCAGCGCTTTTTCAATCGCGGCCAGGTCGGAGATGGTGCCGGTCTCGTTGTTGGCGGCCATGGTGCAGACCATGGCCGCGCGCGGCGCCAGCTGGCGCAGCACGTCAAGCCGGTGGCGCCCTTCGCCGTCAACCGGCAGTACCCGCAGCGTCAAGCCAGTGCCAAGCAGGCGGTTCCAGTGCGCCAGCGCCTCCGGCACGGCCTTGTGCTCGGTCGCGCCATACAGCAGCAGATCGCCGGTCGACTCGCCTGACGCCTGGCGCTCGCGCACCGCGCACAGGGCAGACAGCACGGCGGTCTGGATCGCCTCGGTGGCGCCGCTGGTGAAGATCACACTCCCCGAGCCCGCGCCGATCATGCGGCGCGTACGTTCGCGCACGCCGTCAAGCAGCAGCTTCGCGTGCAAGCCGGTCGCGTGGCCGCTGCTTGGATTGCCATAGCAGGCGGCCATGGCGTCGGCGGCCGCCGCGATGGCAGCTGGCAGTACAGGCGAGGTGGCGTTGGCGTCGAGGTAGATGTCGTGGGTCATGGCGGTGTTACCGGGTTAAGTGATATCCCCTCCATATTAGCGATCCGGGCGGGCAAATACTTTCCATAAATCGCTGTTTTTAGCTAGAATTAAGAACATTCATTCCTCAAAGATGCGCCAATTAACATGAACGATCTAGACAAGTACGATTACGCGATACTTTCCTCCCTGCAGAGCGACGCAACGCTGTCGATCGCGCAACTGGCCGAGAAAATCGGCCTGTCCAGCACACCGTGCTGGAAGCGCGTGAAACGGCTTGAGGAAGAAGGCTACATAGAGAGCCGGGTCACCCTGGTCAACCGGCGCAAGGCTGGCCTGCCGGTGACGGTCTTTGTCAGCGTGCGCACCGGCGACCACGACGAGAAATGGCTGAAGAATTTTGCCGCAGCGGTGATCAGCCTGCCGGAGGTGCTCGAGTTTCATCGCATGAGCGGCGACGTCGACTACCTGCTCAAGGTCGTTACCACCGATATCGACGGCTACGACCGGTTCTACAAGAAGCTGATCAAGGCTGCGCGCCTGTCGGGCGTGTCGTCGGCTTTCTCGATGGAGCAGATCAAATACAGCACCGCGCTTCCCCTCGAACTGGTCTCGCACGGCCTTCCCGCGTAACGACTGGCCTCTACATTTAGCCCGTGAATCGTGCGATCATTGACGTTCTGAGAAATTGAAGGAGACAAGAACATATGCTGTCACGTACATACATCCTGCCGCTTGCCGGCGCCGCCATGTTGTTCGCATCGCAGGCCGCGAGCGCGCAAGAAGTCGTCAAGATCGGTGTGAGCGGCCCGCTGTCCGGCGCCAACGCGTTTGCGGGCAAGGACAACGAGAACGGCGTGCGCCTCGCGATCGAAGAATTGAACGCCAAGAAGATCAAGGTTGGCGGCAAAGCCGTTACTTTCGTACTCAGCTCGGAGGATGACCAGGGCGATCCGAAAGCCGGCGTCTCGGTGGCGCAGAAGTTCGTCGACAACGGCGTCAAGTTCGTGCTCGGCCCCTACAACTCCGGCGTGGCGATTCCGGCCTCGCGCGTGTACAACGACGCAGGCATCCTGATGTCCACGGTAGGCACCAATCCCAAGGTTACGCAATCGGGCTACGGGACCGTGTTCCGCATTGTCGCCAGCGACACCCAGGTTGGTTCGTCGGTGGCCGATTACGCGGTCAGGCAGCTGAAGGTTAAAACGGTTGGCGTCATCGACGACCGCACCGCGTTCGGCCAGGGCATCGCGATGGAATTCATCAAGCAGGCCAAGCGCTCGGGCGTCAAGATCGCGGGACACGAGTTCACGACCGACAAATCGACCGACTTCGCGGCGATCCTCACCGCGCTGAAAGCCAAGAAGGTCGATGCGATTTTCTTCGGCGGCTACGCGCCGCAAGGCGCGCCGATGGTGCGCCAGATGCGTCAACTGGGCCTGAACGCCAAGCTGCTGGGCGGCGACACGCTGTGCAGCCCCGAGATGGCCAAGCTGGGCGGCGACGCCGTCGGCGAAAACGTCCTGTGCGCGCAAGGCGGCGCGATCCTCGAGAAGCAGGCCGGCGGCCCTGCCTTCAAGGCCAACTACAAGAAGCGCTTCAAGCAGGACCCTGACGTGTACGCGCCATCGTTCTACGACCAGATGATGTTCATCGCCCAGGCGATCCGCAGCACCAACTCCACCGACCCGTCGGTGGTTGGCGCGGCGCTGCATTCCACTACCTACAAAGGTGTGGTCGGCACCTACGCGTATGACCCGGCTGGCAACATGAAGAAGTCGACCGTCACCATCTACACCTTCCGCAAAGGCGCGCTGGCACCGCTGGCAAGCTACTGATGCGCACAGGTCTTTTGCTCGCAGCGGCACTGGCCTGCGGCGCGGCGCATGCCGCCGCTCCCGCTACCCCATCGCCTCTGACGCCGCCGATGGCGTCGTTCGGTCCTTCGCAGCAGGCGATGCCGGCGCTGATCCAGCGTTACCAGCTCGATCACGCCAGCCTCGCGCACCTTTACACGGTCCGCAATGGCGTCGCGCGCGACGCCGAATTTGACCGTTTCTACCGCCAGTGGCTTGCCGCCCTTGACCGCCTGCCGTTCGACACCCTCGGCGTGGAGGACCGGATCGACTGGATCATGCTGCGCAACCAGATCGAGTTTGAGTTGCGCGAGCAAGGCGACGTCGCGATCCGCTTCCGCGATGCCGAGCCGCTGGTGCCGTTCGCACGGCCGCTGATCGACCTGGCCGAAGCGCGCCGGCTGATGCAGGCGCAGGACGGCCGCGCCACCGCCGCGTTACTGCAAAAATCGCTGGGCGAAGTGCAGCGCGCCACCGAACGCCTGAAGGCAGGCGGCGACGTGTTATCCGCGAAGCCGCTGGCATCGCGCAGCACCGCCAACCGCGCGGTATCGGTGCTGGGTGACCTGAGCGCCGACCTGAAGGAGTGGTACGGCTATTACGACGGCTACGATCCGCAGCTGACGTGGTGGGTCAAGCAGCCTTACATCACCTTGAACAAGGCAATCGCCGACTACTCCGCGCTGCTCGACGAGCGGCTGGTGGGCAAGGAGTCGGCCAAGCTGCTGAACGTGACAGGCGACCCGATCGGGCGTACAGGCCTGGTCAGCGCGCTCAAGCGCGAGATGCTGCCCTATACGCCGGAAGAACTGATGGCGCTGGCGGAGAAGGAGCTCGCATGGGGCGAGGCGGAACTGCGCGTCGCTTCCAGGGAAATGGGGTTCGGCGACGACTGGCGCGCCGCGATGGAGAAGGTCAAGAACATGTACGTGGCGCCGGGCGAGCAGCCTGCGATGGTGCGCGCGCTGGCACGCGAAGCAATCGACTACGTGACCAAGAACGACATGGTCACCGTCCCTGAAGTGGCGCTGCGCAGCTGGCGCATGGACATGCTGTCGGCCGAGAGCCAGATGATCAGCCCGTTCTTCCTGGGCGGCGACACGATCCAGGTGTCGTATCCGACCGACGCGATGAACCATGAGCAGAAGCTGATGACGATGCGCGGCAATAACCCACACTTCTCGCGCGCGGTCGTGCATCACGAACTGATACCGGGCCACCACCTGCAGATGTTCATGGCCGACCGCTACCAGCCGCAGCGCAAGCTGTTCGACTCGCCGTTCTTCGTCGAAGGCTGGGCCGTGTACTGGGAGATGCTGCTGTATGACCGCAAGTTCGCGGTCAAGCCGGAAGACCGCATCGGCATGATGTTCTGGCGCAACCACCGCGCGGCGCGCATCTTGTTCTCGCTCGGCTTCCACCTCGGGAAGATCACGCCCGAACAAGCGGTCGACATGCTGATCAAGCGCGTCGGCCATGAGCCGGACAACGCACGCGCCGAAGTACGCCGCTCGTTCAACGGCGACTACTCGCCGCTGTACCAGGCCGGCTACATGATCGGCGCGCTGCAGCTGCGCGCCCTTAACAAGGAACTGGTCGGCGGCGGCGCGATGAGTCTCAAGCGCTTCCACGACGGCATACTCGAAGGCGGCATGCTCCCGGCCGAACTGGTACGCGCTCGGCTGAAAGGCGAGAAGATCCCACGCGACTTCCGCCCGACCTGGCGCTTCTATAACTGATTCAAGCGAGTACCAACATGAAGAAAACCCTCACCCTCTGCGCACTCAGCGCAGCCCTGGCGCTGGCGTTCGCGCCGATGACCGCGTCGGCGCAAGCACCAGGCGGCAAGGTCGCAGGCGCAGTAGCCGATGCCGCCGAAAAGCAGCTCGACAAGCTGGCGGAAGACTACTACGAAGCGCAAGCGCGCCACGACCCGGTAAGCGCCACGCAAAATGGCGACAACCGTTTCGACGACAAGCTTGGCATCACGATCGCACCGAAGGCGCGCGCGCAGCAGTTTGCGCGCTACGAGGCATTCCTCAAGCGCCTGCACGCGATCAAGCGCGGCAACCTCGACCGCGGCGCGCAGATTAACTACGATATCCTGGAATACGAGCTCAAGACCCTGCTGTCGTTCAAGCGCTTCCCGGATCACCTGCTGCCGATCGACCAGATGAGCAGCATGCCAGTCACCCTCGCCAACTTCGCCGGCGGCGAAGGCGCACAGGCACTGACGACGCCACTGCAGTACCGCGCCTACCTGAACCGCCTGAACCTGCTGCCAGCCTGGATCGACCAGGCGATCGCCAACATGCGCGAAGGGATGCGCACCGGCGTCGTGCTGCAGCGCGCCGCGATGGTATCGGCGCTGCCGCAGTTCAAAAAGCTGTCGAGCAAGACGGCCGAGACGAATATCTTCTACACGCCGGTAGCCAGGATGCCGGCCACTTTCAGCGCCAAGGACAAGCAGGAACTGACGGCGGCATACCGCGCCACGGTCGCGAAGAAGCTGATGCCTTCGCTGGCGAAGCTGACCACCTTCCTCGAGAAGGAATACCTGCCTGCGACGCGCACCAGCACCGGCATCGACGGCCTTCCGAACGGGAAGGAGTGGTATCAGGCGAACGTCGCGGCGCAGACCACGACGACGCTGACGCCGGAGCAGATCCACGCGACTGGCCTGAAGGAAGTCGCGCGCATCCAGCAGGAATACGGCGTTGTCGGGCCGAAGATGGGCTACACCGGCCCGGCGTCAGGCCTGCCGACGTGGGTGGCGGCGCAGCAGAAGTACCGTCCGTTCAAGACCGAACAGGAAGTCATCGACGTGTACCGCAAGCTCGATGGCGTGCTGCGCGAGAAGCTGCCGGCGCTGTTTACCTTGATGCCGAAAGCGCCGCTCGACCTGCGCCTGGAGCCTGAGCTGAGCCGCGCGACGGCGTCGGACCATTACACCGCGCCGGCATCGGATGGCTCGCGGCCGGGCGTGTTCTGGTCGGTGGTGAACGACCCGAAGGATTACGGCAGCACCGGCATGGTGACGCTGTTCCTGCATGAGGGACAGCCGGGGCACCACTTCCACATCGCGCTGCTGCAGGAGATGGATCTGCCGAGGTTCCGCAAGTTCGGCGGGAATAACGCGTTTACCGAGGGCTGGGCGCTGTATGCGGAGACGCTGGGCAAGGAGATGGGCTTGTTCGAGAAGCCGGAAGACTATTTCGGCCACCTGAACGACGAGATGCTGCGCGCGGTGCGGCTGGTGGTCGACACGGGCATGCACGCGAAGGGCTGGACGCGCGAGCAGTCGATTCAGTACATGCGCGATACCCTTGGGTACACCGAGGCGGTGGCGCGCAGCGAGACCGAGCGGTATATGGTGTGGCCGGGCCAGGCGCTGGGGTACAAGATCGGCTCGCTGAAGATCGCGGAGTTGCGGCAGAAGGCGACGGCGGCGCTAGGTGCGAAATTCAGCCTGCCGAAGTTCCATGAGATTGTGCTTGAAGATGGCACGGTGCCGTTGTCGTTGTTGGAGGCGAAGGTGCAGCGGTGGATTGATCAGGAATCGGCCGCGAAGTAATTGAAGATGTATGGGTTCCCGCGTTCGCGGGAACGACGGACCGCCGTCGCTCCCGCGCAAGCGGGAGCCCATCCCGCAGCTTACATGACCGAGTACACCGGATACCGGCGCCACTCCGGTTCCACATAGCGCTGGCAGCTGGCGAAGATGAAGTCCAGTACCGCTTCCTGATTCCCCAGCAGTCCCTGATTCTCTCCCTTCCACGCTTCGAACTTCGCCTTCAGTTCCGGCTCATCGCGTAGCAGTTCCATCGCGTGGTCCTCGAACACGTAGTCCGAATACGCTTCCTTCTTTTCCAGCACACTGTTGAAGAACCCCCAGCGGAAGAAGCTGTCGTGCGCTTGCGGTTCCAGGGTCTCGATCGCGTAGCGCGCATTGTCCTGGTCCAGCGACACCCACGCGTCGCCCGGCCGCAGCGTCACGCGCGCATTGCGCTTCTCCAGCTGCACGTCGTCATGGAACATGTGCCCTTCATACGCGTTCGGGCGCGAAGCCACCGACTTGATGTGATAGCACTGCACATCGACGGTCTTCTCGGCGTCGATACGCTCGACCTTCACGCCGTTCCATTCCAGGCGTTCGATCGCTTCACGCCACGCCTGCGGAATCACATACGCGCGCGGCGCGGCAACCGTGATATCGGCCGGGAAGCGGTTAAAGTATTTGATATCGCGTTCCCACGGCTTGGTGCGGTCGTACGACAGGCGTGTGTAATTACCCAGCAAGCTAGGCGAGTACTGCGCCTCGTAGCCCTTGAAACGGAAGGTCGATGTGTTCTCTTCGTCCATCGCCCAGTGAATCGGCCATTCGCGGCGCGTCTTGCCCTCGTCCTTCGCGGCGCGGCGCAGCGACTGGATCTGGGCGGCGTTCGCAATCGTGAAATCAAGCGCCGTTTCAACCAGCGCGCGCATCGATTCGTAGCGGTCGGCGAATCGCTTGAGCATGTGCGTCTCAGGCATGAAGCCGATGGTGTGGTGCAGGGCCGCGTAGCCGGTCGAGAAGCGCGGCGTTTCGAGGAATTCGGCGATGCCGTGGTCCGGGCTGTCCTTGACCGGGTTGACATACGGGCAGGTCGGCCAGCCACGCTGCTCCATCTCCTTGAACATATGCGGCAGCATGGTGTCGCGTAAAAATTCGCCAAGGGCGCCGCCAAGCTTGTCGGCTTGCGTATGAATCAAGGTCATGGTGTAGGTGTAGTCGGCACCGTTGGAGGTGTGGGTGTCGACCATCACGTCCGGATCCCAGGCGGTGAACAGCTTGTTGAAGACCTGCGCGGTCAGCGTGTCGCATTTGACGAAGTCGCGGTTCAGGTCGAGGTGGCGGCTATTGCCACGGAAGCCGAACTGCTCGGGCCCGTCCTGGTTGACGCGCGACGTGTTGGCGCGATTGAGGCTGCCGTCGACGTTATACATCGGGACGAACAGGAACACCGTCTTGCCAAGCGCCGCAAGCCGATCGGGCTGCAGGCAGAAGTCGCGCACCAGCGCCATGCAGGCGTCGACGCCTTCCGGTTCGCCCGGATGAATGCCGTTGTTGTTGAAGAAGACCGGGCGGCCTTCGTTCTTGATCTGGTCGCGGTGGAACACCCCGTCGGCCGAGACCACGCCAGCGTGAATCGGCACGCCGGCGTCGGAGACGCCAACAGCGCTGAACTGGAGCACGTTGGGGAAGCGGCGCGCGAGTTCTTCGTACCAGGCGATGCAGTCGGCCCAGGTGGTGGTCTGGTTCTTGTTGCCCTTCTCGTAGGGCGTTTGCAGGTCGTTCAGCATGATGGTGTCTTGTGAAGTCAAAGATGTGCGCGTGGTTGCGCCAGACCGCTACGATACATCAAGCGGCAGGGAGATGGAGATGATGGTGCCGCTGCCGGGCTCCGAGGCGAACGAAATCGTGCCTCCCAGCGCGTAGACCCGTTCGCGCATGCCGATAATGCCGATGCCCGACGACGAAGTGGCCATGTCGAACCCGGCGCCGTTGTCGGCCACTTCGATGTGCAGCGTGTCGTCTTCTTCAGACAGCACCAGCGAGACTTTGGTACGGGTGGCGGTGGCGTGCTTCATCACGTTCGACAGCGCCTCCTGCACGATGCGGTAGGCGGAGATGGCGAGATCATTCCCCAGTTGCGAGAAGTCGCCCTCGGAGCGGAATTCGATTCGGCCGCCGCCAGGGCTGCTGTCGTAATGGCGGATCATTTCTTCGACCGCGCCGTGCAGCCCGAGCATGTCCAGCACCTCCGGGCGCAGGCGCCGCACCAGCCTGCGGCCGCTGGCGTAGAGGTCGAGCGTCAGCTTGGTGATCGCCTGCGACTTGGCTTTGATCTCGTCGATGGCCGGCCCCTGCCCCGCTTTGTCGGCGAGATGGAAGATGCTTTGGGATTCGAGCCGCGCGGCGATCAGCGAGGCGTTGAGCTCATCGTGGATTTCTACCGCGATGCTCTTGCGTTCGTCCTCGATGATCGAATTCACCTTCTGGATCAGCTTGCGCTTGTCCGCATCGGCCTTGAGCGCCTGGTTGCGCGAGTCGACCAGCTCGCCGGTGCGCTCGGCCACCTTGCGCGCCAAGGCGATCGCCAGCGCGATACTGATCCCCAGCGCCAGTGCGGCCATCGCCAGCTCAAGCCGGAAGCGGCGCGCCTGCTTGTCGAGCATGTGCGACGGCGACATGGTGACCCTTACCCAGCCGACGGTTTCGGTGGTCAGGGTCGGCGGCTTGGTGTCGCTGGAACCCGACACGTGCGGCGCGCCGTTATCGGAGAACAGGTTGATCCAGATGAGCTGCTTGCGGATCGGCGCTTCGTAGTAGCGCGGCTCGGCGTCTGCGGCCGTGCTTGACGCGACGCTGATGGTCGGCCGCTGGCTGGCGTCGACCACGTCGATGCGGTGGATGCTGCGGTCGGACTGGACCAGGCCATTGATGGTCAGGCGCAGGTCGGACAGGTTACCGGAGATGACGTTGTACTCGCTGGTCTCGGCCAGCGCCTTGGCGAGGATGCGGCCACGCTCGGCCAGCTCCTCGGCCACCTGGGTACGGTGCGAGTACCACGAGTACCAGACAAAGGACGAGAACAGGAATAGCACCGGCAGCATGGTGATGGCCACCATGCGCGTGCCGATGCCGAGGTTGCGCTTCATGGCGCCACCTTGGCGGGGCGGCGCGCAAAGCCGCGCGCGCCGCTGTCAGGCCTGATGTTCAGGGAACGCGCCACAGGTTCGTTAATGATGGTGCGGAAGTAGCGCGGAAACTGCGCCGGCGCGAGCACGCCGCTTGCGGCATAGGCGGCGGCCACTTCGACTACCTGCGCGTTGATGTCCTCGATGTCCGAATAGGTCGATGCAAGGGCGCCGGCTTTCACCATGTCGGCCGAGAAGCCGATCACGCCCTGGTTGTGGCGATAGCTCGATAGCAGGATATTGCGGAAGTTCTCGGGCGTGTAGACCGCGCTGTCGGGCGTCGCGAGCAGCACCTCGGCCTGGGCCATGCGGTTCAACACGCGATTGATGTCGTCGCCCGGCGCGAACTCGTACAGTTCGGCCCCCACGCTCAATAACGGCCGCAGGAATGCCGTGCCAGGGCCGACGATGGCGGCAACGCGCGCCGGGCGGCGGTACAGCAGCGACACCAGCTGCAGCTGGTCGTCCGGCGAAGGCTCCGCAAAAACGGCTGTGGCCTGCGATGGCGGCAGGTGCCCTGCCAACGCGCGCCACACAGGGCTGGAGGTATACGCGGCGAGCAGGACGCACTCGGCGTTGCGGGCGGCCGCCTCACGCAAGGCCGACGGTCCGACGGCGATGCAGAGCTTTTTGCGGCGATTGGGCGCCGCGCTGTCGAACAGCGGAGCAAGGCGGCGCCAGAGATCTGTCGATATGCGCTGCGTGACGTCGGACGTGTCGCCGGTGACAATCTCGAACCGCGCGGCCCCGCCATCGGTGGCGCACGCGCTGCACGCAGCGCCGGCCAGCACCAGGGCGAGGAGCGCGCGCACTACGGCTCGATCAGGCCGTGCTTGACGGCTAGCCGGGTGATGTACGCCTGGCGGTGCACGCCGAGCTTCTCCTTCACCGCCTGGCTGATATTGCTGATGGTCTTGGCCGACAGGTTAAGCTTCTCGGCGATCTCCGCGTTGGTCAGGCCTTCGGCCATCAGCTTGAAAATCTCCAGCCCGCGCGCATCGAGCTGCGACTGCGGCGACACATCGCCGCGCACCGACAGGTTGGCGAGGCGCTCGGCGATCTGCGGCAGGAAGTACAGCTTGTCCGCATGCGCGTGGCGCACCGCGGTGGCCAGGTCGGCGGGGTCGCAATCCTTGGTGACGAAGGCACGCGCGCCGATGCGGTAGGTTTCCTTGATCAGGCTATCCTGGTCGAACTGGCTCAGGAAGACGATGCGCGCCGCCGGGAATTGCGCGAGGATACCGCGCGCCGCGTCCAGCCCGGTCAGCTCGGTGCCGAAGCGGATGTCGAGCACCAGCACATCGGGCCGCAGCTCGGCGTACATGGCGGCTGCCTCGTCCGGCGTTTTGGCCTGGCCGACCACGTCCATGCCCAGCCCGGACAGCGACATGGCGAAGCCGGTCATCACGATCGGGTGATCGTCCGCCAGCAAGACGCGGATCTTGTTCTGCTCACTCTGCATTTACTACTCCTCTGCGTGGCCGCGTCCGTTACATCTGCTTACCAACGGATAGCATCAATGTGTGCGGCCTAACTGACGAATATCGTCGTCGCTGCGATTATTCCATACAACGAAGGCGCACGCGAGTTTTCCACGTCCTGCCTTGCCGGCACTGCGGACGATCAAATGTTCGCAACAAATAGCAACAATAAATACAAACAAAACGCTTTTCAATTGCTATTCGATGGCATATATTGATACCAACGCTTAGCACATCAGGTCGATTGAGCCCGGCGTCAACGGCTCAGGCCTACCGATACAGCCCATGAGCAAAACAACAACAAGGAGATTGCCATGCATTTTTCACACATCCCGGAAAGTGGCGGCACCAAATTCGTCAAGATTGGTATTGTTGCTGCACTGCACGTGGCGGTCGGCGCTGCACTGATCAACAGCATGAACAGCGTATCGATCTCGATGCCGAAGCTGGCGGAAGAGATCGAAGTTTTCCTGCCGAAGATCGTGCCACCGCCACCGCCTCCGCCAGAACCGCCCAAGCCAGTGCCGAAAGTCGCACCGACGCCGAAGCCGTTCGTGCCGGAAGTAGAAGTTGAAGTTCCGCAACAGCCGCAGACCGAGCAAGTGATGGAAACCTCTTCGGTACCGGACCCTGCGCCAGCAGAGCCGGGCCCGACGACCACCGAGGTGGCGCCGCCTGCCGACCCGGGCACTGGCTCACTGCGCACCGCGGTGCTGAACGATGGCTGCGCCGTGCCTGATTATCCCGCCCGTGCCGCCCGCAATGGCGAAGAAGGCACCGTCACGCTGGCGCTGCTGGTTGGCGCCAACGGCAAGGTCAACGATTCGCGGGTCCAGAAGTCGAGCGGCTCGCGCGACCTGGACAAGGCGGCGATCAGCGCGCTGAGCATGTGCAGCTTCAAGCCGGCGATGGCTGGCGGTGCCGCTGAAGCCGGCTGGGCGCAGATTGCCTACGTCTGGAAGCTCGAGTAAGAAACAATGCGTCAAGCGCGCCCCGCCCGGTCCGACCCGGCGGGGCGTTTTTCATACTGTAATGACAGCGCGCGTGGGGAATCGCTGCGCTGCAACAGTTTCAGAATGGCATACAATGTTTGTCGCGCCCCACGCGGGTGCAGTGTCTAATCACCCTTATTCGCGTCAGGAACCCATGCATAAGAAGCTCTTTTCCCTCACGGCCACTACCCTGGCCGCCAGCCTCGTCCTCGCTTTCCCCGTTCACGCAGCCAAGCCAGCCACCGGACCAACGGTCGAGGAAGCGCCACTGCGCGGCCACATGGCTTTCCTGTCGAGCGATTTGATGGAAGGCCGCGGTACCGGCCAGCGCGGCGGCGACCTGACCGTGGCATACCTGGAAGCGGCCGCGATCGCCGCCGGCCTGAAGCCAGCCAACGGCAACAGCTATCGCCAGGCAGTGAAGATTGCCGGCGTTAAAGCATCGCCAACGGACAGCACTGTTGCCATCGATATCGGCGGCAAGCCGCAGGCGTTTGCGTTCGGCAAGGATTGGGTGTGGGGACCGGGCGACGCCAAGGCAGTCCATGCAATGGACGCCGAGATGGTGTTCGTCGGCTACGGCATTTCGGCGCCGGAAGAAGGCTGGAACGATTACAAGGGCCAGGACGTCAAGGGCAAGATCGTCGTCATGATGGTCAACGACCCAATGCCAACTGCGGCCGAGCCGGCACGCTTCAACGGCAAGGGCCTGACCTACTACGGCCGCTGGACCTACAAATTCGAAGAAGCCGCGCGCCAGGGAGCTGCCGGCGTGCTGCTGATCCACACCGATGCGTCGGCATCGTACGGCTGGAGCGTGGTGCAGAACAGCTGGATGGCGGAACGCTTCCAGCTGGCCCAAGGCACGCTGGGCGCGCCGATGGAAGGCTGGATGACCGAAGACGTCGCCCGTACCATCTTCAAGGCGGCAGGCAAGGATCTCGACTCCCTGCGCGCGGCAGCCGAGAAGAAAGACTTCCAGGCAGTACCGCTGGGCATCAAGATCAAAGGCGAGATGAAGGCGGCGGTCCGCAACATCGAGCAGTTCAACGTGGCGGGCGTTATTCCCGGCACCGATCCGAAGCTGAAGGACGAAGTCGTCATCTACTCCGCGCACTGGGATCACCTGGGCAAGCAAGGCACCGGCGACGACACCATCTACAACGGCGCGGTCGACAATGCCTCGGGTACCGCGGGCCTGCTGGCCATGGCACAGGCGGCATCGCGCCAGCCAGCCAAGCGCAGCCAGATGTTCCTGTGGGTAGCAGCGGAAGAGCAAGGCCTGCTGGGCAGCGCCGCGTACGCGTCGAGCCCGCTGTGGCCGGTCGCCAAGACCGCTGCAGCGCTCAACCTGGACAGCCTGAACTGGATCGGCGCGGCGCGCGACATCGGCACCAAAGGCAGCGAGCGCACCGAACTGGGCGCGATGGCTGAGGCGACCGCGAAGGCGATGGGCTTGAGCGTCAGCAAGCCAACGCCTGACCTGGCCGGCGGCTACTTCCGCAGCGACCACTTCAGCTTCGCCAAGGCGGGCGTGCCGGCGTTTTCGATCTCGGGCGGCACCGACTACATCAAGGATCCGGAAGCGGCCAAGGCCAAGCAGAAGACCTACGCGCCGCGCTATCACCAGGTGAAGGATGAGTACGATCCAAGCTGGGATCTGTCTGGCATGGTGCAGCAGGCGCAGTTCACGCTGAACCTGGGCCGCATGATTGCCAACTCGTCGAAAATGCCTGCGTGGAAACCGGGCGATGCGTTCGGCAAGGTACGGGCCGCGGCGAAGTAATCGTTGCTGTTGTAGGGTGGATAAGCGAAGCGCATCCACCGTTTTGACCTTCAAAAAAAATGCCGCTCCCCGTCAGGGAGCGGCATTTTGCTATTCTCGCCGCGCATTGCCTCTTTATTTAATGACGCCGCATGCCATTCTGGCCCCGCCGCCGCCCAGCGGTGCAGGATGATCCGCATGGTTATCGCCGCCAGCGTGCACCATCAGCGCCTTGCCCTTAACGTCAGACATTTTCAGGCGTGGCGCCAATACAGGATTGGACGCATCACCCTTCGCATCTGCGTAAAGCGCAGGAAGATCGCCGCGATGGCCATCGCCCCACGGCGTTCCGTGCTTGCCGGTCTTATCCGGATCGTAATGCCCGCCCGCAGCTTGACCGACGACGCGCTTGCCTTCTTTCTCGGCAGTGGCGCAGCTGCCGTTCTCATGCACATGGAAGCCATGCAGGCCTGGCGCGATGCCTTTCAAAGACGGCGTGAACACGAGGCCGTGCTTGCTCTCGCTGATGACGACGGTGCCAGCGCTTGCACCTGGGCCCGCGTCCGACAGTACGTTGAGCGTCACGGTCGTGTCAGGTGCCGCAGTTGCAATGGAGCTAGCCGCCAGAAGGATGCCGCCGCAAAGGTACGTCAATCGATGATTCATCGAACCCTCCTTGAAAATAAGTGAACGACAATCTTATACCCCTTCGCGTTTTCGCCGAGTACGCTTACACGTGTTGACAAAGCCATTGCATCAATCGGGTTCGGGGCGCCCCCAGAAATCGCGACATCGAGACTTGGGATGCAAGACTTAACGTCGCCCCTGCGAAGGCAGGGGTCCATACTCGGCACGATGAGTATGGGCCCCTGCCTTCGCAGGGGCGACGTTGGCTGGCATTGCCGATTTCGTTGCGGCTATAGCTTCTAAAACGACGGCTGGAACGAGCGACCGATAAAAAAAAACGGCACCCGAAGGTGCCGTTCTTGTTCAGCGTAAAACCGATTACTCGGCGTCGCCGTGGTGCTGTGCTGCGTTCGCAGTATCTTCGATCGCTTGCAGTTCGCTCGACATGGCTGCCTTTTCGGCATCCAGCAGCGCCTTGCGCTCTTCCACTTCCCACGCTTCCTTCTCTTTGCGTGCGCGGTGGAACGCGAGGCCGGTACCGCCAGGAATCAGGCGGCCGACGATGACGTTTTCCTTCAGGCCGCGCAGACCGTCGCGCTTGCCCATGATCGCCGCTTCGGTCAGGACACGGGTGGTCTCCTGGAACGATGCAGCCGAAATGAAGGAGTCGGTCGACAGCGATGCCTTGGTAATACCCAGCAGTACGTTTTCGTACGTTGCAGGGATCTTGCCAGCAGCATTCATTGCGTCGTTCTCGTCCAGCAGTTCCGAACGCTCCACCTGCTCGCCGACGATGTAGTCGGTGTCGCCGGCTTCCAGGATCTGCACGCGGCGCAGCATCTGGCGCACGATCACTTCGATGTGCTTGTCGTTAATCTTCACGCCCTGCAGACGGTACACGTCCTGCACTTCGTCAACGATGTAACGCGCCAGCGCTTCGATACCCAGCAGGCGCAGGATGTCTTGCGGATCGGCCGGGCCGTCCACGATCATCTCGCCCTTGTTCACTACCTGGCCGTCGTGTACCAGCACTTGCTTGTCCTTGGTAATCAGGAACTCGTGCTTGTTGCCGTCCATGTCCGTGATTTCCAGACGCTGCTTGCCCTTGGTTTCTTTACCGAACGCAACCGTACCGGTCACTTCAGCCAGCATGCCCGCGTCTTTCGGCGAACGTGCTTCGAACAGCTCGGCGACGCGTGGCAGACCACCGGTAATGTCTCGCGTTTTCTGCGATTCAGTCGGGATACGTGCCAGCACTTCACCCACCGATACCGACTGACCATCCTTGACCATGATCAGCGCGCCAACCTGGAAGCCGATCGCTACCGAGTGCTCGGTGCCTGCGATCTTGACTTCTTCGTTGACGTCGTTCAGCAGCTTGACCTGCGGACGCAGGGTCTTGCCGACCGAACCACGACGCTTCGCATCGATCGCGACCAGGGTCGACAGGCCGGTCACTTCATCGACCTGACGGGCAACGGTCACGCCTTCTTCGACGTTCTCGAAGCGCACGGTACCCGCATATTCCGTAATGATCGGACGGGTCAGCGGATCCCAGGTCGCCAGCGGCAGGCCGGCTTTGATGACCATGCCGTCCTTGACGTTCAGGGTCGCGCCGTACGGTACCTTGTGACGCTCGCGCTCACGGCCGTGGTCGTCCGTGATCAGCACTTCGCCGGAACGCGAAATGACGATCTGGGCGCCCTTGCCGTTGGTGACGTAACGCATGGTTGCCGAGAAACGGATGGTACCGTTCGACTTGGCTTCCACCGACGACGCCACTGCTGCACGCGATGCCGCACCACCGATGTGGAAGGTACGCATGGTCAGCTGGGTACCCGGCTCACCAATCGACTGCGCTGCCACAACACCGACTGCTTCGCCGGAGTTGACCAGCATGCCGCGGCCGAGGTCGCGGCCATAGCACTTGGCGCACAGGCCGAAGCGCGTGTCGCAAGTCAGTGGCGTACGTACCTTGACTTCGTCGATCGACAGGCGCTCGACTTCTTCGACCATGTCTTCGTCCATCAGGGTACCGGCTTCGAACACGGTTTCCTGGGTTTCAGGATTGACGATGTCATGCACGTTGACACGGCCGAGGATACGGTCGCGCAGTGCTTCAATGACTTCACCGCCTTCAACCATCGCCTTCATGACGGTGCCGTTGGTGGTGCCGCAATCGTCCTCGATCACAACCAGATCCTGGGTCACGTCGACCAGACGACGGGTCAGGTAACCCGAGTTCGCCGTCTTCAGTGCCGTATCGGCCAGACCTTTACGAGCGCCGTGGGTCGAGATGAAGTACTGCAGAACGTTCAGGCCTTCGCGGAAGTTCGCGGTAATCGGCGTTTCGATAATCGAACCGTCCGGCTTGGCCATCAGGCCTCGCATACCAGCCAACTGGCGAATCTGTGCTGCCGAGCCACGTGCGCCCGAGTCGGCCATCATGTAAATCGCGTTGAACGATTCCTGGGTCGACTTGGTGCCGTCGCGCTTGACGACGTCTTCTACTTTGAGCTGGTCCATCATGGCCTTGCCGACTTCGTCCGAGGTCTTGCCCCAGATGTCGACGACCTTGTTGTAACGCTCGCCGGCGGTCACCAGACCCGAAGCGTACTGCTGCTCGATCTGCTTGACTTCCGATTCGGCCGAGGCGATCAGGCCAGCTTTCTGGTCAGGAACCAGCATGTCGTCGACGCAGATCGAAATACCTGCGCGCGTCGCCAGGCGGAAACCGGACTGCATCAGCTTGTCGGCGAACACCACCGTGGCACGCAGGCCGCACTTGCGGAACGACGTGTTGATCAGCTTCGAAATCTCTTTCTTCTTCAGGGCGCGGTTCAGTACGGCAAACGGCAGGCCCTTCGGCAGGATTTCGGACAGGATCGCACGGCCAACCGTGGTTTCGTAGCGCGTGACGGTGCGCTCGAACTCGTCGGTTTCGGCGTTCTTCGGGAACTCGACGATACGCACGGTGATGCGGGTGGTCAGTTCAACTTCCTTGTTGTCGTAGGCACGGATGACTTCCGACACGTCAGGGAACAGCATGCCTTCGTTCTTGGCATTGATCGCTTCGCGGGTCGCGTAGTACAGACCCAGCACGATATCCTGCGAAGGAACGATCGACGGTTCGCCGTTCGACGGGAACAGGATGTTGTTCGACGCCAGCATCAGCGTACGCGCTTCCATCTGTGCTTCGATCGACAGCGGGACGTGGACAGCCATCTGGTCACCGTCGAAGTCGGCGTTGAACGCCGCGCAGACGAGTGGGTGCAGCTGGATCGCCTTGCCTTCAATCAGAACCGGCTCGAACGCCTGGATACCAAGACGGTGCAGCGTAGGCGCACGGTTCAGCATGACCGGGTGTTCTTTGATGACGTCTTCCAGGATGTCCCAGACCACTGGTTCCTGGATCTCGACCAGCTTTTTGGCGGCCTTGATCGTCGTTGCCAGACCCATCAGTTCGAGCTTGTTGAAGATGAATGGCTTGAACAGTTCAAGCGCCATCAGCTTCGGCAGGCCGCACTGGTGCAGTTTCAGCTGTGGACCGACCACGATGACCGAACGGCCCGAGTAGTCGACGCGCTTACCCAGCAAGTTCTGACGGAAACGACCGCCCTTACCCTTGATCATTTCAGCCAGCGACTTCAGCGGACGCTTGTTGGCGCCGGTCATCGCTTTGCCGCGACGGCCGTTGTCCAGCAGCGAGTCAACCGCTTCTTGCAGCATGCGCTTTTCGTTACGCGTAATGATTTCCGGCGCGCGCAGTTCCATCAGGCGCTTCAGGCGGTTATTACGGTTGATGACGCGGCGATACAGGTCGTTCAGGTCGGAGGTCGCAAAGCGGCCGCCGTCCAGCGGTACCAGCGGACGCAGTTCCGGCGGCAGTACTGGCAGCACTTCCATGATCATCCAGTCAGGCTTGATGCCCGAACGCTGGAACGCCTCAAGCACTTTCAGGCGCTTGGCGTATTTCTTGATCTTCGCTTCCGACTTCGATTCCTTCAGCTCCACGCGCAGCGCTTCGGCATCGCGGTGGATGTCGATCGAGCGCAGCAGTTCACGGATGCCTTCGGCGCCCATGAATGCGGTGAAGTCGTCGCCGTACTCTTCGTACTTGGCGGCGTAGTCGTCTTCCGACATGATCTGGCACTTCTTCAGCGGGGTCATGCCTGGATCGGTCACGACATATGCTTCGAAGTACAGCACGCGTTCGATGTCCCGCAGCGTCATGTCGAGGACCATGCCCAGACGCGACGGCAGCGACTTCAGGAACCAGATGTGCGCGGTTGGCGACGCCAGTTCGATGTGGCCCATGCGCTCACGGCGCACCTTGGCCAAGGTGACTTCAACGCCGCACTTCTCGCAGATCACGCCGCGGTGCTTGAGGCGCTTGTACTTGCCGCACAGGCACTCGTAGTCCTTGATCGGGCCAAAGATCTTGGCGCAGAACAGGCCGTCGCGCTCTGGCTTGAAGGTACGGTAGTTAATGGTTTCCGGCTTTTTTACTTCGCCGTAGGACCACGAACGGATTTTTTCAGGGGACGCGAGGCCAATCTTGATGGCGTCGAACGTCTCATTCGTTTGAACTTGCTTGAATAGATCGAGCAGTGCTTTCATGTATCACTCCAGGTGATTGAATTTCTATATTGCGTCTTGCGCCGGCGGGTACCACTGCCGTCGCCCCCGCGAAAGCCTCGGCGGCCCCACGGTGGCCCATCCTGAGCGTGCACATTTGCTCAGCATGGGTTCCCGCCTGCGCGGGAACGACGGTGGCGAACTTAGTTGCGTTCCAGGTCGATATCGATACCCAGGGAACGGATCTCTTTCACCAGCACGTTGAACGATTCCGGCATGCCCGCGTCGATCACGTGATCGCCCTTGACCAGGTTTTCGTACACCTTCGTACGGCCGTTCACATCGTCCGACTTGACGGTCAGCATTTCCTGCAGCACATACGATGCGCCGTACGCTTCCAGTGCCCACACCTCCATCTCACCGAAGCGCTGGCCGCCGAACTGGGCTTTACCGCCCAGTGGCTGCTGCGTGACGAGCGAGTATGGACCGGTCGAACGCGCGTGCATCTTGTCGTCGACCAGGTGATGCAGCTTCAGCATGTGCATGTAGCCAACGGTAACCTTGCGCTCGAATGCTTCGCCGGTACGACCGTCGAACATCGTGACCTGGTTCTTCGAAGGCGTCATGCCCAGCAGCTTGGCAACCGGATCCGGATACGCCAGGTCCAGCATGCGGCGGATCTCCGACTCGTGCGCACCGTCGAACACTGGCGTTGCGAACGGGACACCCTTCTTCAGGTTGTCCGCCAGCGAGACGATTTCGTCGTCGCTGAAGTTGTCGAGGTCTTCCTTCTTGCCGGTCTCGTTGTAGATCTGGGTCAGGAACTTGCGCAGTTCGTCGACTTTTGCCTTGGCAGCGATCATCTCGCCGATCCGCAGGCCCAGGCCCTTCGCCGCCCAACCGAGGTGGGTTTCGAGGATCTGACCAACGTTCATTCGCGAAGGAACGCCCAGCGGGTTCAGTACAACGTCAGCCGGGGTGCCGTCAGCCATGAATGGCATGTCTTCGACCGGAACGATGCGCGATACCACACCTTTGTTACCGTGGCGGCCCGCCATCTTGTCGCCCGACTGCAGGCGGCGCTTGACGGCCAGGTAGACCTTGACCATCTTCTGTACGCCTGGCTGCAGCTCGTCGCCCTGGGTCAGCTTCTTGCGCTTCTCTTCGAAGGCCAGGTCGAACTGGTGGCGCTTCTCGGCGATCGATTCCTTGATCGCTTCCAGAGCAACGGCAGCGTCGTCTTCCGACGGACGGATGTCGAACCAGTGGTATTTGTCCAGATCGTCCAGGTATTCCTTGGTGATCTTGGCGCCCTTGGCCATCTTCTTAGGGCCGCCGTTGACGACTTTACCAATCAGCATTTTTTCCAGACGCTGGAAGGCATCGCCCTCCACAATACGCATCTGGTCGTTCAGGTCCAGGCGGAAGCGCTTGAGTTCATCATCGATGATCTGCTGGGCGCGCTTGTCGCGGACGATGCCTTCGCGGGTGAAGACCTGGACATCGATCACGGTGCCGACCATGCCCGAAGGCACGCGCAGCGAGGTGTCTTTGACGTCCGATGCCTTCTCGCCGAAGATCGCGCGCAGCAGCTTTTCTTCCGGGGTCAGCTGGGTTTCGCCTTTTGGCGTTACCTTACCGACCAGGGTGTCGCCAGCCTGCACTTCAGCGCCGATGTAGACGATGCCCGATTCATCCAGGCGTGCCAGCTGGTTTTCCGCCAGGTTCGAGATGTCGCGGGTGATTTCTTCCGCGCCCAGCTTGGTGTCGCGTGCAACAACCGACAGCTCTTCGATGTGAATCGAGGTGTAGCGGTCGTCCTTGACGACGTTTTCCGAGATCAGGATCGAATCCTCGAAGTTCAGGCCGTTCCACGGCATGAACGCCACCAGCATGTTCTGGCCCAGTGCCAATTCGCCCAGGTCGGTCGATGCGCCATCGGCGATCACGTCGCGCTTGGCGACGCGGTCGCCGACCTTGACGATCGGACGCTGGTTGATGTTGGTGTTCTGGTTCGAACGGGTGTACTTGATCAGGTTGTAGATGTCGACACCGACTTCGCCAGCGGTTGCTTCGTCGTCGTTGACGCGAATAACCACACGGCCTGCATCGACGTAGTCAACCACACCGCCACGCAGTGCCTGCACGGTGGTGCCCGAGTCGACCGCAACGGTGCGCTCGATACCGGTACCGACCAGTGCTTTTTCAGGGCGCAGGCAAGGTACTGCCTGGCGCTGCATGTTTGCACCCATCAATGCGCGGTTCGCGTCATCGTGCTCGAGGAACGGAATCAAGGATGCTGCAACCGACACGATCTGGCCAGGCGCCACGTCCATGTACTGGATGCGCTCTGGCGATACCAGGATCGTCTCGCCTGCTTCACGGGCCGATACCAGCTCGTCCGACAGGGTGCCCGAACCATCGATGCCGGCGTTGGCCTGGGCGATGATGTAGCGGCCTTCTTCGATTGCCGACAGGTAATCGATCTTGTCGGTGACCTTGCTGTTTTCGACCTTGCGGTACGGCGTCTCGAGGAAGCCGTATTCGTTCAGGCGGGCAAACAGTGCCAGCGAGTTGATCAGGCCGATGTTCGGGCCTTCAGGCGTTTCGATCGGGCACACACGGCCGTAGTGGGTCGGGTGCACGTCGCGCACCTCGAAGCCTGCACGTTCGCGGGTCAGACCACCAGGGCCAAGGGCCGAAACACGGCGCTTGTGGGTGATTTCCGACAGCGGGTTGGTCTGGTCCATGAACTGCGACAGCTGGGACGAACCGAAGAACTCACGGATCGCGGCCGAAATCGGCTTGCTGTTGATCAGGTCATGCGGCATCAGGTTGTCCGCTTCGGCCTGGCCGAGGCGTTCCTTGACGGCGCGCTCAACACGCACGAGGCCGGCGCGGAACTGGTTTTCGGCCAGTTCGCCCACGCAACGTACGCGGCGGTTACCCAGGTGATCGATATCGTCGACTTCGCCGCGGCCATTGCGCAGTTCCACCAGGATCTTGATCACTGCCAGAACGTCTTCGTTCGACAGGGTCATCATGCCAGTCAGTTCATCGCGGCCGATGCGGCGGTTGAACTTCATGCGGCCGACGGCCGACAGGTCGTAGCGTTCAGGGCTGTAGAACAGGCCGTTGAACAGCGCTTCGACCGATTCTTCGGTTGGCGGCTCGCCTGGACGCATCATGCGGTAGATCGCGATGCGCGCGGCCATCTGGTCGGCGGTGTCGTCGATACGCAGGGTCTGCGAAATGTAGGCGCCCTGGTCCAGATCGTTGGTGTACAGGGTCTGGATTTCGCTGATGTCCGCTTCGCGCAGGCGCGACAGCAGGTCGTCGGTCAACTCGTCGTTGGCCGATGCGATCACTTCGCCGGTGTCGGCGTCGACGACGTTCTTGGCCAGCACGCGGCCCAGCAGGTAGTCTTCAGGCACCGAAATGTGCTTGATGCCAGCCGCTTCGATGTCGCGCACGTGCTTGGCGTTGATACGCTTGTCTTTCAGCACCAGGGTCTTGCCCGACTTGTCGACGATGTCGAAACGCGCCACTTCGCCACGCAGGCGCTCGGCGACGAATTCCATCTCCGCGCCTTCCGAGCGCAGGTTGAAATTGTCGAACACGAAGAAGTTCGCGAGGATCTGCTCGTGCGACATGCCGATTGCCTTCAGCAGGATCGTCACCGGCATCTTGCGGCGGCGGTCGACGCGGAAGAACAGGATGTCTTTCGGGTCGAACTCGAAGTCCAGCCACGAGCCGCGGTAAGGAATGATACGTGCCGAGAACAGCAGCTTGCCCGAAGAGTGGGTCTTGCCGCGGTCATGCTCGAAGAACACGCCAGGCGAACGGTGCAGCTGCGACACGATGACGCGCTCGGTACCGTTGATCACGAACGAGCCGGTGGTCGTCATGAGCGGCAGTTCGCCCATGTAGACTTCTTGCTCTTTCATTTCCTTGACGACAGGCTTGGTTGGCGATTCCTTGTCCAGGATCACCAGGCGAACCTTGGCGCGCAGCGGCGACGCAAAGGTCAGGCCACGCTGTTGGCATTCCTTGACGTCAAAGGCAGGCTCGCCCAGCACGTACGACAGGAATTCGAGGCGCGCAAAACCATTGTGCGACACGATAGGGAAGATCGAGGTGAAAGCCGATTGCAGGCCGTCATTCTTGCGCGTTGACACAGCTGTGTCAGCTTGCAGGAAGTTCTCGTAAGATTCAAGCTGGGTAGCCAGAAGGAATGGAACGTTGTGAACGTTGGCGCGCTTCGCGAATGACTTGCGAATGCGTTTCTTCTCAGTAAATGAGTAGTGCATGGACACTCCGTGAGTGACAGAAAGGATGAGAATTCAGGGATTGCCAGTGACGCCGATTAACGGTTAGAGTCACATGCAAGGCCTCAAGTCTCGCAACTTCGTGCCAGAGGAAAAAGAGAAAAACTGCTACTGTTACTGCCTACTACTTGCCGCCGGTAACTAGTTACTGCGACATCCGTTACAGGGACGACAAAAGAGCCAAAGCCGCATCCTCCCCCTTTCGGGAGAGGAGCGCAAGCTTTGACTCGTGGCGCTGTCCTGCCGCCGGTAGTGCTATTACTTGATTTCTGCTTTCGCGCCAGCGTCTTCCAGCTTCTTCTTGGCAGCTTCAGCGTCAGCTTTCGACAGGGCTTCTTTAACGGTCTTAGGTGCGCCGTCAACCAGGTCTTTTGCTTCTTTCAGGCCCAGGCCGGTGATTTCGCGAACTGCCTTAATCACGCCAACTTTGTTCGCGCCGAAGTCGGCCAGAATCACGTTGAACTCGGTCTGCTCTTCAACTGCTGCGCCTGCTGCTGCGCCGCCAGCTGCTGGAGCTGCCATTGCTGCTGCCGATACGCCGAACTTTTCTTCGAATGCCTTAACCAGGTCGTTCAGGTCCATTACGGACATTTCGCTAACTGCGTTCAGGATGTCGTCTTTGCTAATTGCCATTTGAAACTCCAAATTTGTATGTTTAGTTTAGTAACTTGACGAACAGCGCGCTGCTATTAAGCAGCTGCGGTTTCTTCGGCTGCAGGAGCAGCTTCCGAACCTTCGCTCTTCTGTGCTGCCAGAGCAGCCAGACCACGTGCAAAGCCCGACACCGGTGCCAGCATCACGCCCAACAGCTGCGAGATGAGGATTTCACGGCTAGGAATGCTTGCCAACGCTGCTACAGCTGCTTTATCCAGCTGCTTGCCTGCGTAGTTACCCGCCTTGATCACGAGCTTGTCGTTGGTCTTGGCGAAGTCGTTGATGACTTTAGCTGCTGCAACTGCATCGTCCGAGATCGAGTAGATCAGCGGGCCGGTCATTGCGTCAGCCAGGTTGGCGAACTGCGTACCTTCCACAGAGCGACGAGCCAGCGTGTTCTTCAGAACACGCAGGTATACGCCCTGGGCACGCGCCTTGGCACGAAGTTGAGTCAAGTGACTAACCTGGATGCCACGATATTCGGCCACGACGATCGTTTGCGCAGATGCTACTTTTGCGGAAACTTCGGCGACGACGGCCTTTTTGTCATTCAGATTAAGACCCACGGTCAACCTCCTTAAATGATGCGCGGCAAAATCGCCTTGCATCGGTTCGAACAACGGCGTCCGAAGTTAAGAAGTTCAGACTGAGCGGAGTGACTCACGCAGCATGGACTAACAAAACTTGTTCGGGTACACCATCTGCGTTGGGTGGTCTATTAACCTCCGGCCTGCCTGCTGCCTTTGGCCCAACGGTCTTTGATTGCCTGCCGGATGTCCTTGCGGACCTCCGGCAGCCCAAAGATGTGCCTCGCGCCCGCGGTGTTCACCACTGGCATGAGGACTTGATTCTTTATTACGCAGCCAGCGAGTTGTGGTCGACGCGAACGCCGGCACCCATCGTCGACGAGATCGCGACCTTGCGCAGGTACACGCCCTTCGAGGTCGTTGGCTTGGCCTTGTTCAGTGCTTCGACCAGGGCAACCAGGTTGCTCTTCAGGTCTGCATCGCTGAACGACTTGCGGCCGATCGTTGCGTGGATGATACCTGCCTTGTCGGTACGGTACTGAACCTGGCCGGCTTTCGCGTTTTTCACCGCGGTAGCGACGTCGGCGGTCACGGTGCCGACTTTCGGGTTAGGCATCAGGCCGCGTGGTCCCAGGATCTGGCCCAGGGTACCGACGATACGCATGGTGTCTGGCGACGCGATGACGATATCGAAAGGCATGTCGCCGGCTTTGACGCGCTCGGCCAGGTCTTCCATACCAACAACGTCTGCACCAGCTGCTTTAGCCTGCTCAGCCTTTTCGCCGGAAGCGAACACAGCGACGCGAACGCTCTTGCCGGTGCCAGCTGGCAGCACGACGGAGCCGCGCACAACCTGGTCCGACTTCTTCGGGTCCACGCCGAGCTGGATCGCAACATCGATCGACTCGTTGAACTTGGCGACTGCGAATTCCTTGATCAGTGCAACTGCGCTGTCGAATTCGTACGATTTATTGCGGTCAACCTTGGCCTTCATGGCCTTGACGCGTTTGGACAGCTTAGCCATTAGATACCCTCCACCGTGATGCCCATCGAACGCGCGGAACCGGCGATGATGCGCACTGCGGCATCCATGTCGGCAGCGGTCAGATCCGGCTGTTTCGTTTTTGCGATTTCTTCAGCTTGCGCGCGGCTCAGCGTACCGACTTTGTCGGTATGTGGCTTCGGCGAACCTTTGGTGATGCCAGCTGCCTTTTTGATCAGGTAGGTCGCTGGAGGCGTCTTCATCACGAAGGTGAACGACTTGTCCGCGAATGCCGTGATCACGACAGGGATAGGCATGCCAGGCTCGACACCCTGGGTCTGGGCGTTGAACGCCTTGCAGAATTCCATGATGTTCAGGCCGCGCTGACCCAGCGCTGGGCCGATCGGTGGGGATGGGTTTGCTTTACCAGCTGGCACTTGCAGCTTGATAAAACCAATGATTTTCTTTGCCATGATGGCTCCTATCTTTGGATGAGTAGTAGCGCCCCGCCGGATACTGCATGACGGGGCTCCTCTTTTCAGATTCCGCCAACTGGGCGACGCTCTGAATCGGCGCTAAAACCGTCGTTCCCGTGAAAACGGGAACCTATACTCAGCATGGGTTCCCGTTTTCACGGGAACGACGACGCTTAAACCTTTTCTACCTGGCCGAACTCAAGCTCAACCGGGGTGGCGCGGCCGAAGATCGTGACCGATACGCGCACTTTGGACTTCTCGTAGTTGACTTCTTCGACGTTGCCGTTGAAGTCAGTGAACGGACCATCCTTGATACGCACTTGCTCGCCCACTTCGTACAGCACTTTTGGACGCGGCTTCTCGACGCCCTCTTGCATCTGCTGCATGATCTTGTCGATCTCGCGCGCCGGGATCGGCGTCGGCTTGTTCGACTTGCCGCCGATGAAACCCGTAACCTTGGCGGTGTTCTTGACCAGGTGCCAGGTGTCGTCCGTCATTTCCATCTCAACCAGCACATAGCCTGGGAAGAAACGACGCTCGGTGACCGACTTCTGGCCATTCTTGACTTCAACAACTTCCTCGACCGGCACCAGGATCTGGCCGAACTTGTCTTGCATGCCGGCGCGTTCGATGCGCTCGGTCAGTGCGCGCATGACGCTTTTTTCCATGCCGGAATAAGCGTGCACAACGTACCAGCGCTTATTGCTGACTGGGACGCTCATGGGCGCATCTTGCGCCGGGGCGTCGGCTGCTGGAGCGCCGATCGCCGGAACTTCGTCCGGCGCGGTGTCTTGCACATTTTCGCTCATGTTATTTCCAACCCAGAATGACGTCGTATAACAGGAATTGCAGAATCTTGTCGGTGCCCCACAGGAACATCGCCATCACGACCACGAAGGCAAACACGATGCCGGTGATCTGCATGGCTTCCTTGCGGGTCGGCCAGACCACTTTTTTGGTCTCGCGAACAGCTTCTTTGGCGAAATTCAGGAAGCCACGGCCAGTTGCCGACATCCACAGGATCAGGACGGCCAACAGCAAACCAGCCACGAGTGCCCCAGTGGACATCAAAGCTGGTTTGTTCAAGCCTTTCAGGTAAAAGAACCCGACGACCCCTGCAATCGCCGCAACAACTGCCAGCGCGACCTTGAACTTGTCGTTCGACGTGCTGACAGTTTGCACGGATTGATTAGACATACTTTTTGTACTTTCGGTGCCTGCACCAGAACGGTGGCAGGGACGGAGGGCATCGAACCCCCAACCTTCGGTTTTGGAGACCGACGCTCTGCCAATTGAGCTACGTCCCTACGTAAAACTTCAGTGGAATCAAGCATTTTACCATCGTAAGGCCGCTGATGGCAAGGCGCTGATTGCGCCTGGCATGAAACCTGGCGCGGAAGACGGGGCCCGGAAGCCCCGCTTTACTACAATTACTTGCCTTCGCTGAGGATCTTAGCGACAACACCTGCACCAACGGTACGGCCACCTTCGCGGATTGCGAAGCGCAGGCCTTCTTCCATCGCGATCGGGTTGATCAGCTTGACGGTGATCGACACGTTATCGCCTGGCATGACCATTTCCTTGTCCGCTGGCAGCTCGATCGAGCCGGTCACGTCGGTGGTACGGAAGTAGAACTGTGGACGGTAGTTGTTGAAGAACGGGGTGTGACGGCCGCCTTCATCCTTCGACAGAACATAGATCTCGCCGGTGAAGTGGTTGTGCGGCTTGATCGAACCCGGCTTGGCCAGAACCTGGCCACGCTCGACGTCTTCACGCTTGGTACCGCGCAGCAGCAGGCCGACGTTGTCGCCAGCTTGACCCTGGTCCAGCAGCTTGCGGAACATTTCCACGCCGGTGCAAGTGGTCTTGACGGTGTCTTTGATGCCGACGATTTCGATTTCTTCGCCGACCTTGATGATACCGCGCTCAACACGACCGGTAACAACGGTGCCGCGGCCCGAGATCGAGAACACGTCTTCCACTGGCATCAGGAAGGCGCCATCGACTGCGCGCTCTGGCTCAGGGATGTAGGTGTCGAGGGCTTCAGCCAGGGCGATGATCGCCTGCTCGCCCATTGGGCCGGTGTCGCCGTCCAGCGCCATACGTGCCGAACCCTTGATGATTGGCAGGTCGTCGCCTGGGAATTCGTACTTCGACAGAAGCTCGCGCACTTCCATTTCGACCAGTTCCAGCAGTTCTGCGTCGTCGACCAGGTCGCACTTGTTCAGGAACACGATGATGTATGGAACGCCAACCTGGCGTGCCAGCAGGATGTGCTCGCGGGTCTGTGGCATTGGGCCGTCAGCTGCCGAGCAAACCAGGATCGCGCCGTCCATCTGCGCTGCACCGGTAATCATGTTCTTGATGTAGTCGGCGTGGCCTGGGCAGTCAACGTGAGCGTAGTGACGGTTTGCGGTCTCGTACTCGACGTGTGCGGTGTTGATGGTAATGCCGCGCGCTTTTTCTTCTGGTGCTGCATCGATCTGGTCGTAAGCTTTTGCTTCGCCGCCGAATTTCTTCGACAGAACAGTAGCGATCGCTGCCGTCAGGGTGGTCTTGCCGTGATCAACGTGTCCGATGGTACCGACGTTGACGTGCGGCTTGGTCCGTTCGAATTTACCTTTTGCCATTTTAGACTCCTAACGATTTTTAAGATTGGCCGGCATCTCGCTGATGCCAAGCCCGACTGTCGATTTTGAATTTACTGCGACTTACCTGAATCTTGAATTCTGGTGCCCTTTACGTGGATTGAACACGTGGCCTCTCCCTTACCAAGGGAGTGCTCTACCACTGAGCTAAAAGGGCTAATTTGTTGCGATGTAACTCGTGCATTGCAGAATCAATGGAGCGGGTGAAGGGAATCGAACCCTCGTCGTAAGCTTGGAAGGCTTCTGCTCTACCATTGAGCTACACCCGCGAGGTACTTCACACCACTAACAATTTTCCTACAATATCTTGGTGGAGGGGGCTGGATTCGAACCAGCGTACTCATAGAGAACAGATTTACAGTCTGTCGCCTTTAACCACTCGGCCACCCCTCCGCGAGGAACCGCAGAGTATGAAGCAAGGTCAAAACATTGTCAACAAAATTTGCGGCGTCTTTTCCGTGCTTTTGCTGTCGTCTTGCTTCGGGGCGTGATTGTACCCGCACCCGCCGCAAGAGCGCAAGGGCAGTTTGTTGTTGCATGTTTTTTTCTCGCCGGCGATTTTTATACCGGCAAAAAATAATGCCCACCGGGCGTGGCGCAAAGGCCACAGCACCGGGTTGCAGGAACCGCAAGTGAAACCACCTGTCCTACCGTGGCGCGCGTTGATCGCCGCAAATCTGTGGTTCGCCATCGCCTGCCTGGCCGCCGGATGGCTCGGCCTGCTATTGGCGTTGCCGCCCGGCTACGCCTCGCCGCTGTCGCCGGCGGCCGGCATCGGCATCGCCGTGCTGGCCGCGTTCGGCTGGCGCCTGCTGCCGGGGCTGGCCGTGGCCGCGGTCATGCTCGGGCTGCCCAGTCGGCGCTGTCCGAACATGAACGCTTCCTCGGCGCGATCGCGCGCGCGATCGATGCCGGCGGCGCCAGCATGGCGCCGCGCGGCTTCTCGCCGGCCGCGCGCGCCTACCTGATGCAGCGCCCCGAAGTGCTGGCAATGGGCTGGCTGCCGCGGGTCCCCGACCGCGAGCGCGACGCGCTCGAGAGCTGGGCCAGCAGCTATTACCGCTCGCCGTTTCAGATCGTCGACGCCGGCCCCGACAACCTGCCGCAGCCAGCCGCGCGGCGCCCGGTCTACTACCCGGCCCTGCTGGTCGAGCCGGATGACCGCACCCTGGTGCTCGGGCGCGATTTCATGTCCGAGGCAAAGCGCGCCGATGCGCTGGGCCGGGCGCTGGCCACCGGCAAGGCGGTCGCCACCGCGCCGCTGCGGGTCAGCCGCGAGCGCACCCTGGCAATCCACCTGTTGCAGGCCGCCACCAGTGCCGGCGTGGCCGGGCCGCCACCGGGGGTGCTGGTGCTGACCGTCGAAATCGACCGCCACCTGGCGCAGGCGCTGCAGCAGGCGGCGTTCCCCGACCTGCTGGTGGCGTTCAGCGATATCACGCCGGATGCGGCGCCGATCCCGATGCTGGACAACATCGGACGCTCCTGGCGCGAGGTCGATTACACCCGCCAGCTGGCGTTCGGCGGACGCACCTACCAGCTGCGGCTGGCGCCCACGCCGGCCTACCTGTACGAGAACGCCGGATGGCAAAGCTGGTTCGTGCTCACCGGCGGCCTGCTGCTGACCGGGCTGCTGGGCGCGCTGCTGCTGGTGGTCAGCGGCGAGCGCGCCCAGATCAAGGCCCAGGTGCGCGACAGCACGGCGCGCCTGCGCGAACGCGAAGCGCGCCTCGAAGCGATCCTCAACAACGCGGCCGACGCCATCATCACGGTCGACCATGCCGGATTGCTGCTATCGGCCAACGCCGCCGCCGCGGTGCTGTTCGGCCATGCTCCCGAGCAGCTGCCGGGCATCCACCTGGACCAGCTGCTCGACCTGCCCGAAGGCGAGATCCACGGGGTGCTGGCGCGCCTGGCGCGCAGCGACGCCAGCGAGCGCGAACTGGCCGGGGTGGCGCGCAACGGCGCCCGCTTCCCGCTCTCGATCTCCGTCAGCGAAGTGCCGCTGGCGGGCGAAGACATGTTCGTCTGCGTGATCCACGACCTGACCGAGCAGCGCCGCGCGCAAGAACACATCCACCGCCTTGCCCACCACGACACCCTGACCGGGCTGGAGAACCGGCTGTCGCTGACCCAGCACCTCGAACAGCTGCTGGCGCAGGCGCGCCGCAACGGCCACTCGGTGGCGCTGCTGTTCCTCGACCTCGATCATTTCAAGAAGATCAACGACTCGATGGGTCACCAGGCCGGCGACATGCTGCTGATCGCGGTGGCGCAGCGGCTGCGCGAACTGCTGCGCGATGTCGACGTGATCGCGCGCCTGGGCGGCGACGAATTCATCGTCGTGATGGAAGGCGCGCTCACCCCCGAACTGGTGGGCACGGTGGCGATCCGCATCGTGCAGTCGCTGTCGACGCCGTACGACATCGGCGGCAAGATCGTGCACAGCGGCGCCAGCGTCGGCTGCGCCATGTTCCCCGGCGACGCCGACAGCGCCGAGACCCTGATGCGCCACGCCGACACCGCCATGTACGCGGCCAAGAGCGAAGGGCGCGGCAATTTCCAGTTCTTCTCGCAGGCGATGAACGCCGCCACCCATGAGCGGGTGATGATGGAAAACCGCCTGTGGCAGGCGCTGGGCGAAAACCAGTTCGAGCTGTACCTGCAGCCGCAGGTGTCGCTCGGCAGCGGCGACGTGGTCGGCGCCGAAGCGCTGCTGCGCTGGCACCATCCCGAGCTGGGTATGGTCACCCCCAGCCGCGTGATCCCGATCGCCGAGGAATCGAACCTGATCTTCGCGCTCGGCGACTGGGTGCTGGTGCGCGCCACCGAGGTGCTGGCCGAATGGCGCCGCGACGGCATGCAGACGCTGCGCCTGGCGGTCAATCTGTCGGCGCGCCAGTGCCAGGGCCGCGAGCTGCTGCCGCGCCTCGACCAGCTGATCGCGCGCGCCGGCATCGACCCGGCCCTGCTGGAACTGGAGATCACCGAATCGACCGCGATGCGCGACCCGGAAGCCACCCGCGGCCTGCTGCGCGAGCTGCGCGAGCGCGGCATCCACGTGGCGATCGACGATTTCGGCACCGGCTATTCCTCGCTCAGCTACCTGAAGCTGTTCGCCATCGACCGCATCAAGATCGACCGCGGCTTCGTCACCGACATCGAGACCGACGCCAACGACGCGGCGATCGTCACGGCCACGGTCAGCCTGGCCCATTCGCTCGGATTGACGGTGGTGGCCGAAGGCGTCGAGACGGCCTACCAGAGCAGCTTCCTGCGCTCGCGCGGGTGCGACGAGGCGCAGGGCTACCTGTTCGCGCGGCCGATGCCGGCCGCCGAGTTCCGCAGCTTTATGCAGGCGGCGAGAGCGCGGCCAGCAGTTGTCCCTTGAGGGCCTTGATCAGGGCGGTCTCGTCCGGCGCCACGCCTTCCGGCGCCGGCTCGGCGCGGTCGGCGTAGAACAGGCCGAGCTGCGCCTTGCCGACCACCAGCGGCAGCACGATGAAGCTGCGCGCATCGGGCAGCAGCTTGCGGTGCCAGGCCGGCAGCAGCTCGCGGATCTTGGGCGCGGCGGCATCCGAGATCACCAGGTCGGCGCCGTTCTCCATCGCCAGGTGGAACACGTCGCGCTCCGAGTTGGCGCTAAATACAAAGCCGGCCTTGCGCACCTCGTCGTCCTCGCCGAACGCTACGCGCGCGCGGTACTGGTTGCTGCGCGCATCCTTCAGGCAGACGGTGGCGAAGCGGAAGCCAAGGCTGCGGTACAGGGTTTCCAGCACCGCCAGGATCATCTCGTTGAGGCGCGCCTGGCCGGACGCGCGCATCTGCGTCACGTCCTGCACGCCGGCCAGCAGCAGCTCGCGCGCGTTGTACGGCTTGCCGCTCGGATAGCGCCCGGGCGGCTCGTCCTCGCCGGCATCCATGCTGGCCAGCGCCAGCACGCTGGGCAGGCCCATCGCCGTTTCCTGCTCCGGCTTGGGCTGCGGCTCCAGGTTCATACTTTCGAGCATGCTGGCCATCTGGCCGTCGACGGTCGTCAACAGCTCGGCGAACCGGTTGGCGTCCAGGTTCAGCGCCGGGCCAAACCGCACCAGCATGGCACGCGCGGTGGCCGTGCCGGCCGGGTTCGAGGTACTGGCCATCAGGCGCGACACCTCCATGCTGAACGACGCCACCTGGCGCATCCACTCGCTCCGGTTCGCTGGCGCCTTCTGGGTGCCGGACGGCAGCGGCGCCAGCGAACGCACGATCACATCCGGGATCTTCCATTCGGCCAGCACCGATTCGGTCAGCGCGTCGTAGCTGCAGCCGAGCACCTCTTGCGCGGCCTGGCCGATGCTGTGCTTGCCGGCCGCGACCAGTCCATTGATGTCGCGGTAGCGGGTATGTTCATGCGACGCCACCAGCAGCGGGCCCAGGTTCTTGAACAGCGCGCCGATCGAGACTTCCTCGGCGCCCTGGTAGGCGCTTAGGCGCGCCATCTCGCGCCCCACCAGGCTGGCGCACAGCGACGCTTCGAGCTCGATGCGCACGCTTTGCGCATGGGCGCTGTTGGACAGCGCGTCGACCAGCAGCATGCCAAGCGCCGCGGTTTTGACGGTGTCGAAACCGAGCAGCGAAATCGCGCGCGACACCGTCGTCACGACGGTGCCCGACGCGGTGCGGTAGGGGATGGTGTTCGACAGGCGCAGGATGCGCTGGGTCAGCGCGACGTCCGACAGCACATAGTACGCAAGATCGTGGGCGCCATGGTCGTCGGACGAGGCCATCTGCACCACCCGCGCGATCGAGGTACCGAGGGCGAACATGTTCTCGTCGCCGCACACCTTGTTCATCAGCGCGGCGCGCACGCGGCGGGTGTCGTTCGCCGACGGAGGAGGAGGAAATGCACTTGCCATGAATGCCAGTATCGTGGGACCGGGTTACGCCTTGAGGCGCGCACCCTTGTCGTATTTTTTCAGGATCTGCTGATGCAGGCCGGCCAGTGCCGGCAGTTTCGGGTAGATTGGATCGAGCCGGCGCATGGTACCGATCAGCTGCTGCGCGGACTTGCCAAGGCGCTCGTCCCAGCCCTCGTTATCGAGGCACTTGAGCACCGCGACGGCGGCGTTGAACACCACTTGCGGATTGTTGGGCAGCTTTTCGACCGCTTCGGTCATCATCTCGACGGCGCCGCGGAAGTCGCGCTGCTGCGCGCGCAGCGCGCCCTGGGCCACCAGGTCGACCACTTCCTGGCGCGCTTCCTGGGCGATTGACTCGGCCAGCTCGCTGCAGCCGGCCTGCTCGAACACCTGCATCGCGCGCGCCATCGCCGCGTGGTCGGGTGCATCGCGCATCACGTCGCGCATCAGCTCGGACGCGCCATCGACCCTGTCGTGCGCCAGGCAGTTGCGCGCCAGTGCCGTCTTGACGTGGGCCGACACGCCCGTCGTTTCCCTGGCGGCGGCCAGCGCCGCATCGAGCGACTCGCCCAGGCGCTTGCTGTCGCCGGTCAGCTCGTGCACCAGGCTCGATGCCACCGCGCTGCATGCCGCCGTCGTCTTGCGCCCGCCCATCGAACGGTCAAGGTCGCGGATCACGGCCGAGGCCTGGTCCGCCTCGCCGCGCTGGACCAGCGCCTGCACCAGCTTCACATGATCTTCGGGATCGCGGAATTCGGAGTACTTGGCCTTGGCCACCACCTGCTTGAAAATCTTCTCGGCGGTACCGGTGTCGCCGGTTTCCATCGCCACGTCGCCCAGCGTGCGCAAGCGCCGCACCGCATGCGGCGACACCGCCACCGCGTCGGCCAGCACGGCCTGCGACTGCGCCAGCGCTCCCGCCGCCGCATGGGTCTTGGCCAGCCAGTCGTAGGCGTCGACGAAGCTCTTGTTGGTGTCGACCAGGTTCTCGAGGATGTCCTTGGCCTCGTCCAGGCGCGCGCGCATGAACAGCGTCTTGGCCAGCCCGAGCCTGGCCCAGGCGATCGCCTTGGCCTCGACCAGTTGCTGGTAGATCGGCGCAGCTTCGGCGGGCTCGCCGAGGAACATGTGCAGCTCGGCGCGCAGGCGCAGGAAATCGATGGCATGGCGCGGATGGTCCTTCTCGCCGACGATGCAGGCCTCGATCGCCTCGCGCTGGGCGCCCTCCTCCATCAGCTGGTACACCGGCATGAACACATTGCGCTTGGCCAGCGCGCGCAGGATGCGGTCGAGCAGGCGGTCGGCGGTGAACGGTTTCAGGATGTAATCGGTGGGCGCCAGCTCGGCGGCGCTGACCACCTTCCCGTGATTGCCCTCGGCGGTGACCATGAAAAACATCGTCGCCAGCGAAATGAGCTTGTGGTGACGCAAGTCTTCCAGCAATTGCTGGCCATCCTGGCCGCCTTCGAGGTCATACTCGCACAGCACCATGTCGAAACTCTTCAGCCCGAGGTGCTTGACCGCATTATTCGAGCTGCCCGCGTGGTCGATGCGGGTCACCCCGCACTGGTTGAGCATATTGTGAATACTCGCCCGCATGCCGGCATGGGGTTCGACAATCAGGGCGGACAAGCCTTCAAGTTCGTTCATTTTGTATCCATCAAGCAACTCTTTAGCGACCGGCAGTAGGGGGGAACGCGGCTTCGGAGTATATTACGGCAGGGGAAGCAAATTACTATAATTACGTCTCCGCAACAGCGTGAAAAGCCCGCCGGCTGACGGATACAAGCCACACTGGCGGCACAAATCTCTACGAGGAACACAAAAATGCAAGAAAATTCGACGTCAACCAAGGAAGCGCCGGTGCGCGAGTTCCTGGCGTTCAAGCTCGGCGACGAGGAATACGGCATCGACATCCTGAAGGTGCAGGAAATCCGCGGCTACGAAGCGGTGACCCGCATCGCCAACGCGCCGGAGTTCATCAAGGGCGTGATCAACCTGCGCGGCATCATCATCCCGGTGGTGGACATGCGCATCAAGTTCAAGCTGGGCGAGCCGGTCTACGACCAGTTCACGGTCGTCATCATCCTGAACATCAACGGCCGCATTGTCGGCATGGTGGTTGACAGCGTCTCGGACGTGACCACGCTGACCCCGGAGCAAGTCAAGCCGGCGCCGGAGATGGGCACCGCGTTCAACTCGGACTACATCACCGGCCTCGGCACGATCGACGAGCGCATGCTGATCCTGATGGACATCGACAAGCTGATGTCCTCGGGCGAGATGGGCCTGATCGAAAACCTCGCTACCTAAGCAGCAACATTCCAAAATCGGGGACAGACCACCATTTTAGAAGATTCTAAAATGGTGGTCTGTCCCCGATTTTGGAACAATTCTAAAATGGTGGTCTGCGTGACCCGGTCTGTCCCCGATTTTGGAACAATTCTTGATATCAGATCTCGGGATCGGCGGCCGCGTCGCGCTGGGCGCGCTTGCGGCCCAGGCATTCGGCCTGGCTGCCGCCGGCCTGGATGTTCTGGTAACGTACTTCGTATTTGCCTGCAGCTAGCTTTTCGATCGTCATCGTCTCGTGCGCCAGCACATAGATGTGGCGCACATTCGAGCGGCGGTCCAGGTCGTAGACCTTGACGAATACCGGCGAACCGTTCGCCGTGTTGTCGACCATCAGTTGCATCTCTTCCCCAAGATTGCCCATCGGGTAGCCTTCGACATAGCCCGAGGCGTTCGGCCATGGCTCGCCGTTGGGCGCCATCAGCGTGTACAGGTCGGATTCGCAGTCGGGCGTGCGCGCCGGCACGATCAGCTGGGCCACGGCGAGCGCCTTGATGTCGGGCGCGCGGATCGGGCCCTCGGGCGACGGCGGCGGCGCCGATGCCCATGGGTCCGGTATGGCCTCAGCCTTCGCCACGGTCGGCGCAGCCAGGCTTTCCGGCTTGGGATCGAGCCGCATCTCCGGCGGCGGCACCAGTTTCGAGGCCAGCGCCACCGGCATCAGCCGCGGCTGGCTGGTCAGCAGCACACCGACCGCGCAGCCGGCCACGAAGAACGCGCCCAGCCCCAGCCACCAGCGCGGATCGCGCAAGATCCGGTATGGCCGCGCCGGCGCTTCCACCGCTTCGGGCTCCCAGGCGCTGTCCGGTCCGTCCGGGCGGTGACGCTCGCGGCCGTCGTCCGAGCGGGTGCTTTCCAGCCATTCGATTTCCCATTCCTCGGCCGCGATCCACTCGTCGTGCTCGCGCCGGCGTATCGGGTCGGACAGGATGGTGTAGGCGCTGTTGAGGATCGCCATGATGCGGGCGGCCTTTTCGTCGCCCGGATTCTTGTCAGGATGGTATTTCTGGCTCAGGGCCTTGTACGCCGCACGTATGACTTCCTGCGGCGCCATGCGCGCCACCTTCAGGTTGTCGTAGTGTGTGTGGATCTTGGCCATGGCTTAAGGTTCAGGCAATGCTGTTCACTTCATAATAGCCGATGCGGCACCCTGCCCGGCCCGAGAGCATAGCCCCGATTGTATCCTGTGCGCAAGATGCCATAAAGTCTACAGCCGGTGGCTGCGGTCGGCGCGCGCGATTGCCTCGGGCAGGGTGACGTCCTTGCCGACGATCAGCACCTTGAACAGCTCGCCCATTTCAGCCGGCGATACCAGCTTCTGCACCGCGCCGGCCTGCGGCAGGTAGCGCAGCGCGTCGTCCGGGCTGGTGCGCAGCAGCAGTTCGCCAATGCCGGCGCCGAGCAGGAACGCGGCCTGGTTCATGTAGCCGAGCACGTCCACGCCATTGTCCTGGGCGGCCAGCGCCATCGCCGTGAAGTCGACGTGGGCCGTGATGTCCTGCAGGCCCGGCAGGTAGAACGGGTCCGGGTGCGAATGGTGGCGGTAGTGGCACATCACGGTGCCGGTCTCGCGCTGGGCGACGTAATACTCGTGCGCCGGGAAGCCATAGTCGAACAGGAAGGCCGCGCCCCTGCCCTTGCCCAGCATGCGCGCCAGCGACGCCATGAAGCCGGCGGCAACCGGATGGACTTCGGTCAGGTAGCCATCGGGCAGCAGGTCGGCATCCGGAATCTGCGCCTCGATGTGCGCCGCCAGCGCCGCCGCGGGTTCGCGCTCGGTATACGCAAAGGCGCCGTTGTCGATGGTGACCAGCACTTCGCGCCAGCCGGCCGCGGTCTTTTTCACCAGTTCGACCGGCATGGCGTCGAGCACTTCGTTGGCCAGCACCACGCCGCTGAACGAATCGGGAAAGCCGTCCAACCAGCGCACCTGCGGGAAATCTGCCAGAGCTTCCTGTTGGCGCGCGCGCAGTTCGCCCGACAACTCGATGATGAAGTAGTGGTCCAGCGCGACCCCGGCCTGCTGTAGCGCGGTAAGCACGTCGCGCGCCAGTTTGCCGGTGCCGGCCCCGATTTCGAGGATATTGGGGGCGCTTTGGGCGATAATAGCGGCTGCCGCCTGCGCCAGCGTGGCGCCGAACAGCGGCGTGATCTCGGGCGCGGTGGTAAAGTCGCCCGCCTCGCCCAGCTTGGCCGCGCCGCCGCTGTAATAGCCCAGATTGGGCGCATACAGCGCCAGTTCCATGAAGCGCGCGAACGAAATCGCCCCGTCATTTGCCGCGATCTGCGCGGCGATCTGGTGTTGCAGGGCGTGGGACGCGGCCAGCGCGTCGCTGTCGGGAGCGGGTAAGGTCATCCCGGCATTGTAGCCATAACAGCTTGGATCAACAATTTATGCAAACTACTGGAAGTACCACGTCAACGCGCAAAGTCGCGCTGGTGACCGGCGCCGGCAAGCGTATCGGGCGCGCCATCGCGCTCGGCCTGGCCAACGCTGGCTGGGACGTGGCCGTCCACTACCGCGGCTCGGACACCGAGGCGCGCGACACCTTCGATGCCGTGCGCGCGGCCGGCCGCAAAGCGGCACTGCTGCAATGCGACCTCGCCGACGAGGCCCAGGTGCGCGGCCTGCTGGCGCGCGCCTTCGAAGAACTGGGCCCGGTCACTTGCGTGGTTAACAACGCCTCGCTGTTTGAATACGATAACCCGACCAGTTTTTCGCCCGCGCTGCTGGCCGCGCACATGCAGGCCAACCTGACCGCCCCGCTGCTGCTGGCGCAGGCACTGCACGCGGCCACGCCAGCCAATGGCGAAGCGGTGGTGATCAACCTGCTGGACCAGAAACTGTACAATCTGAATCCGGATTATCTGTCGTACACGCTGTCGAAATCGGCGCTGCACACCGCCACCACGATGCTGGCGCAAGCGCTGGCGCCGACGGTGCGCGTGGTCGGCGTGGCGCCGGGCCTGACGATGGTCTCGGGCGACCAGACCGACAGCGGCTTCGCCAAGGCGCACCAGGCCACGCCGCTGGGCCGCTCCAGCACCCCGCAGGACATCGTCGACGCGGTCTGCTACGCAGCGTCGGCGCGCGCCGTCACCGGCACCACTTTACTCGTCGACGGCGGCCAGCACCTGCTGCAGCTGCCGCGCGACGTCATGTTCTTACAAAAATAGAGGTAACCCATGCTGTCCGCCCTTTCCCACCCAACGCTGCGCGATTGCCGCCGGCTGTTCCTGCGCAATTACGAAGTGATGATCAACATCGGGGTGCACGATTTCGAAAAGAAGGGCGAGCAGCGCGTCCTGATCAACGTTGACCTGTACATCCCGCTGGCGCTGTCGACGCCAACGGAAGACCATCTCGATGAAGTGGTCGACTACGACTTCATGCGCGAGACCATCGCGCGCCGCATGGCGCAGGGCCACGTGCACCTGCAGGAATCGCTGTGCGACGACGTGGTGCGCGCGATGCTGGCGCACCCGAAGGTGCGCGCGGTGCGCGTATCGACCATGAAGCCGGATGTGTATCCGGATTGCGAAGGCGTCGGCGTCGAAGTCTTCCAGATCAAGGAGGAAGCATGAACGCGGCGGTGATGGAAGCGGTGGCCGACAAGGTCGGCTACGAGAACAACAAGCTGCACAAGCGCCTGTGCCGCCTGGTCGGCCAGGCCATCGGCGACTTCAACATGATCGAAGACGGCGACAAGGTGATGGTGTGCCTGTCGGGCGGTAAGGATAGCTACGCGCTGCTCGACATTTTGATGACCTTGCGCGAACGCGCGCCGATCAAGTTCGACCTGATCGCGGTGAACCTCGACCAGAAGCAGCCGAACTTCCCCGAGCACATCCTGCCGGCCTACCTGGAAAAGCTGGGCATCCCGTTCCACATCGAGAACCAGGACACCTACAGCATCGTCAAGCGCCTGATCCCGGAAGGCAAAACCACGTGTTCGCTGTGCTCGCGCCTGCGTCGCGGCATCCTGTACCGCGTGGCCGATGAACTGGGCTGCAACAAGATCGCGCTGGGCCACCACCGCGACGACATCCTGGAAACCTTCTTCCTGAATATGTTCTTCGGCGGCAAGCTGAAGGGCATGCCGGCCAAGCTGGTATCGGACGACGGCAAGCACATGGTAATTCGTCCGATGGCGTATGTGAAGGAAGCCGACACGATGCGCTATGCGGAGGTGAAAGGTTTCCCGATCATCCCGTGCGACCTGTGCGGTTCGCAGGAAAACCTGCAGCGCAAGCAGATCAAGAACATGATGCGCGAGTGGGACAAGAAGACCCCGGGCCGCTGCGAGAATATCTTTTCGGCGCTGTCGACCGTGGTGCCGTCGCATTTGATGGACCGCGAGATGTTTGGCTTCACGAACCTGAAAACGGACGGCATCGCCAACCCGCTCGGCGATATTGCGTTTGATGAAGAGCCTTGCTCGACGCCGGCGACGGGAATCGGGACGATCACCCTGCAACGCGAGTAACAAAAACGGCGCCTGAAGGCGACGTTTTTATCTGCGATGTGTTCATCAATAGCGGAGAGCGGAACTGTTAACACGACGTCGTGCCCGCGCAGGCGGGCATCCATCTGAACGGTGAGGTGCCGCGCGAATCCAGTCCACGGCTCGGGGTCAGCATGGATTCCCGCCTGCGCGGGAAGGACGGTCTGGGTTCCACACCTCAAGCGGTACTAAACCTCGCATCAAATTAATTGGACCACGGCCGGACAAATCCGGAAACGGGTCTCGATGCGCGTATTGACGCCCTGCCGCTAAACACTGTCCGTTGACGCTGCGGCGCACCCCAGCGATACTACCCCGACTTTAGAACTGCCGTGCCTGGTTGCGATCCAGCCAGCCGGCCCTGCCCAACCGTCCCGGAGTATCGATGCCACCCGCTACAACTGCCCTGATTACCAATGACGCTGTCGTCCTTGGCATGCTCGCCGTCACCCTCGGCGCCGTCTTCTGGTCCTCATCCCGGACCGAGGGGTTCTGGAAAAAATTCTACACCTACGTGCCGGCGCTATTGCTGTGCTACCTGATCCCTGCCCTGTTCAATACCATGGGCCTGATCGACGGCAACGCCTCCAAGCTGTATCCGATGGCGCGCGACTACCTGCTGCCAAGCGCGCTGGTGCTGCTGTGCATCGCGATCGACTTTGGCGCCGTGATGCGGCTTGGACCGAAAGCCGTGATCATGTTCCTGACCGGTACCGCCGGCGTAATGATCGGGGCGCTGGTCGCCTACCTGGCGATGAGTGTGATCCATCCTGAAACCGTGGCCGGCGACACCTGGCGCGGCATGACCACCGTGGCCGGATCGTGGATCGGAGGCGGCGCCAACCAGGCTGCGATGAAGGAAGTGTTTGAAGTCGACGCGACGATGTTCGGCCAGTTCGTCGCCGTCGACGTGCTGGTGGCAAACGTCTGGATGGCCGTGGTGCTGTTCCTTGCCAGCCGTTCGCAAGCCTTCGACCGCTGGACCGGCGCCGACCTCAGCGCCATTAACGAGCTGAAGAACAGCATCGAGAAATACCAGGCAGAGCACTCGCGCATTCCGACCCTGTCGGACGTGATGGTGATTGTCGCGATCGGCCTTGGCGTGACCGGCCTGTCGCACTTCCTGGCCGCGCCGACGATCGCATGGATCGCGTCGCTGCCGGCCGAATGGCGCCTGCAGGACTACAGCCTGACGTCGAATTTCTTCTGGATCGTGGTGTACGCCACCACCTTCGGCCTGCTGCTGAGCTTCACCCGTGCGCGCAGCATGGAGGGCGCGGGCGCCTCGACCATCGGGTCGGCAATGCTGTACGTGCTGGTGGCAACCATCGGCATGCACATGGACCTGACCGCGCTGCTTGAGAAGCCCTGGCTGTTCCTGCTCGGCCTGATCTGGATCAGCGTGCACGCGGCGCTGATGCTGGTGGTCGCCAAGCTGATTCGCGCGCCACTGTTCTTCATGGCGGTGGGATCGCAGGCCAATATCGGCGGCGCGGCATCGGCGCCGGTAGTGGCCTCGGCCTTCCACCCGGCGCTGGCGCCGGTCGGCGTACTGCTGGCGGTACTTGGATACGCGCTTGGCACCTACGGCGCCTACATCACAGGCCTGCTGCTGCGCGCCCTGGCTACCTGATGCAACTGACCATCCCCGCCGCGGCGGGGATGGCGCTCTACGGCGCGACGTTTGCGCGCAATACCGGGTACATGTTGTAACGCTCATCCCACGACGAGTGGCGGCGCGCAAAAAACTCGAGCCGCGCATTCGCGTTCTTGGCAAACGCCGCATCGCTCTCAAGGCGCTTCTTGAACTGCGCCGCTACCGCCGGATCGGCCGCCATCTGCTCGCGCGCCACATCCTCGGCCACATACTCTTCCATGTACTCCTTGCGCTCGAACGCGTTATTGAAGTCGCCCCACGCCAGCAGCGAGTCCGGCGCCTTCGGCTCGAACAAGGCCATCACCAGGCGCGCTTTTGGCTGCGCGATCGGCACGAACAGCATGCCTTTGGTAAGCGCGCGCGCTTCCGGCTTCCATGCGCCGTCCACGGTCAGGCGCTGGTGCGACTCCAGCGAGCCGGCGCCAAAGGTGGCCTTATCGGCGCGGAAGGTCTCGACGTCCGCCTTGCCATCCTTGTCGAGCGTGCGGAAGCTGATGTCATGCAGCTTCAGTTTGGCCGCCACCATCGCCGCGAACGCGGCAGGGACAATGTAGCCAGCCTTCGGCGCCGTCGCCATCATGTCCGGCACGATATCGTCGCGCAGCGGCACGGTCCAGATCTGCGGCTTGGTCTCGTCGTAGCGCGTCATCAGGATGCCCGACACTTCCGACGGCGTGCGGGTATAGGCATAGCCGCGGAAGTCGATCATGCGGACCTTGTCGCTGGCCTTGTACGTCATTGGGATGGTGGCGCCGGCCAGTTGCGACGCGCGCGCATCGGCGTCATACGCGGCCTTCTGCCACGCCTTGCCGTGCTGCGCCACCTGCGACAGCACCGACACCACCGTGTTGCGGGTAATGCGCACGCGGGTTGGATAGTCCTTCCACGAGTGGGTTTCCACCAGCATCGCGAGGCGGTTCCGCAGCGGGAAGTAGCCGGTCGAGAAGCGTGGATCCGACACGCCGTCGACAAAGCCCGACTGCGGGTTGTCGGTGTCGGCGAACGACATGTAGAACGCATGCGGCAGCGATCCCTGCTTCTCGATATCGGCCAGCACGTTGTCGCGCAGTCCCAGGCCGGCCTTGCGGAATTCGACGTCGGCCGAGTGCACCGGCTCGACCTGGATCGAGATGTCGTGTTCGAATTTGGCGCCATTGGTCACGTGCAGGTCGATATACGCCAGCGGGTCCCATGCGTTGACCAGCTTGAGCATCGCCTGCATTTCGGGGGCGTCGGCCTTGACGTAGTCGCGGTTCAGGTTGAAGTTCTGCGCCGTGGTGCGCCAGCCCATTTCGACCGGGCCGCGCTGGTTCGGGCGGTTCCACTCCTTGAAGCGTTCGTGCCCGTCGACGTTGAAGACCGGGACGAACAGCAGCACCTGCTTGTCGAGCGAACCAGGCGCCGCCTGGTTGTCGAGGACTTCGCGCAGCGCCAGGAAGCCGGCGTCCTTGCCGTCGATTTCACCGGCGTGGATACCGCCCTGGATCAGTACCACCGGCAAGCCGCGCTGCTTTGCCGCCTGCGGCGTAAACACGCCCGTGCGCGTGACGATCAGCGCCTTCATCGGACGGCCTTCCGGCGTGGTGCCGAAGTCGATGCACTTGACCTGCTTCGGATAGGCGCGCTGGAAGTCGGCGCACAGCTTGATTACTTCGTCGTAACGGCCAGTGCGCTGGAAGCCCGAGCGCTCCGACACGGTGGTCAGGTCGGGCGCGGCGTGCGCAAGGGGAATGACGGACAGGAGGGCAAGCAGCAAAGCGGTGCGGATCATCGACGGGGCTCCAACAGGATTTAAGTGTGCAGCCGGAAATTATAGTCGCGATCAGGCGAGCTGGTAGTCGATATCGTAGTAGTGCTGGTTGCCGGTGATGCTCAGGGTGAGCTTGCCGGAGATGCCGGCCAGCTCGCCGGTGCCGGAACCGGGAACGATGGTGATCGTCAGGTCGTTGGCGCCGTTGTGCATGGTGCCGGCGTGCGCCAGCGCAAAGTCGCCCACCTTGCCGTTGAGGGCGCCGGAGACGTGTTCGATGGCGACGTAGGAGGCCGAGCCGGCGGCCGGGTTGCCGGCCGAGAGCATCTCGCCCTGGGCAGTGCCGACCAGGTCACCGAAGTACTGCTTGTCCATCAGCATGCGGCCGACGCGGGCGCGGCCGGGTTCTGCGGGAGCGGGTTTGAGCTGGACTTCGAAGGCGCCTTTGGCTTGCATGGTGAATGTCTCCTTTAGTTTATCGTAGGGCGGACAGCGAAGCGGCGGAGCAGGGGTTTCGAACCGCATGCGGTTCGCCTGCGGAGCGGTTTCCGCTTGCAAGTGGATACTCCAAAAGCAAAGCCTCCGCCGAATTCGTTGCGCCGCGGTGACGCATCGGATTCGGCGGAGGCGCTTCGCTGGTCCGCCCTACATGTAACTTTACGCTACGCGCGTAATCTCGATCGCCTTGCCGAAGTTCGCCAGCAGCGCTGCTTCCTTCTCCTTGGCCGCCTTCAGGTGACGCTCCTTGACGTGGCCGTAGCCGCGGATGTCTTCAGGGATGCTGGCAATCGCCACCGCCTGCGCCAGGTTGGTCGCATTCAGCTTCGGCAGCAAGCCGCCCACCGTGTTGCGGTACTCGGCGATCAGGGCGCGTTCCATCTTGCGCTCTTCGGTGTAGCCGAACACGTCGAACATGCCGCCGCGCAGGCCCTTCAGCTTGGCCAGCACGCCGAATGCCTTCATCATCCACGGCCCGAATTCCTGCTTGATCAGCTGACCTTTGCTGTCGTGCTTTGCCAGCAGCGGCGGCGCCAGGTGGAACTTGAGCTGGTAGTCGCCTTCGAACATGCCGGCGATTTTTTCTTTGAACGCGCCGTCGGTGTACAGGCGGGCGACTTCATACTCGTCCTTGTACGCCATCAGCTTGTAGTAGTAGCGCGCGACCGCTTCGGTCAGGCGCGTGCCCTTGCCCAGCGCTTCTTCCGTGGCGCGAACCTGGTCGACAAACGACTTGTACTGCTGCGCGTAGGCGGCGTCCTGGTAAGCGGTCAGCAGCTCGACGCGGCGCTTGACGACGTCGTCCAGCGTTTGCGTGCGCTTGAACTCGATCACCTGGGCCGGGGTCGTCATGCGCACCAGCGATGCGACATCGTGCGCGGCCGTGCGGCCCCACGTGAACGCGGCCTTGTTGAAGCCAACCGCCACGCCATTGAGTTCGATGGCCTTGATGATCGACGCTTCGCTCAAAGGCACCTGGCCTTTTTGCCATGCGTAGCCGAGCATGAACATGTTGGTCGCGATCGAATCGCCCATCAGCGCGGTGGCGATCTTGCCGGCGTCGACGAAGTCCACTTTGTCTGCGCCGCATGCCTGGATGATCTGGTTCTTCGACGACTCGGCCGGGAACTGCCAGTCCGGGTTCTTGACGAATGCGGCGGTCGACGAACCGGTCGAATTGATCGCGGCGTAGGTGCGGCCTTCGCCCATGCGCGACACGGCGTCGCGGCTGGCGGTGACGATCAGGTCGCAACCGATGACCAGGTTGGCGCTGCCGGTACCGACGCGGGTCGAGTGCAGGTCGGCCTGGTTGTCGGCCAGGCGCACGTGCGACATTACCGGGCCGCCCTTTTGGGCCAGTCCGCTCATGTCGAGCACAATCGCGCCCTTGCCTTCAACGTGGGCCGCCATTGCCAGGATCTGGCCGACAGTAACCACGCCGGTGCCGCCGATACCGGTGATCAGGATGCCGTATGGCTCGGCGATCGACGGCAGCGCAGGCGTTGGCAGCACTGGCGGCGCGGCGTCGCCGGCGGCAGCCTTCTTCGGCTTCTTCAGCGAGCCGCCTTCCACCGTCACGAAGCTCGGGCAGAAACCGGTCACGCACGAGAAGTCCTTGTTGCAGGACGACTGGTTGATCTGGCGCTTGCGGCCCAGTTCCGTTTCCAGCGGTTCCACCGACAGGCAGTTCGACTGCACCGAGCAGTCGCCGCAGCCTTCGCAGACCGCTTCGTTGATCACGGCGCGCTTGGCTGGATCCGGGTACTCATTGCGCTTCCTGCGGCGGCGCTTCTCGGACGCGCAGGTCTGGTCGTAGATCATGGCCGACACGCCCGGCTTGTCGCGCAGTTCGCGCTGCACGTCCATCAGTTCGGAGCGGTGGCGCACGGTGACGCCCTCGGCCCACTTGTAATCGGCCGGGTACTTCTCTGGTTCGTCGGTGACGACGATGATCGGGCCCACGCCTTCAGCGGCGATCTGGCGCGAGATCATGCCAGGATCGAGCGGGCCGTCGAACTCCTGGCCGCCGGTCATCGCGACCGCGTCGTTGAACAGGATCTTGTAGGTGATGTTGACCTTGGCCGACACCGCCGCGCGGATCGCCAGGATACCGGAGTGGAAGTAGGTGCCGTCGCCGAGGTTGGTGAACACGTGCTTCTCGTTGGTGAACGGCGCCTGGCCCACCCAGGTGACGCCTTCGGCGCCCATGTGGGTGAAGGTCGAGGTCTCGCGGTCCATCCACAGCACCATGTAGTGGCAGCCGATGCCGGCCAGTGCGCGCGAACCTTCCGGCACCTTGGTCGACGAGTTGTGCGGGCAGCCCGAGCAGAAATACGGCGTGCGGTCGGTGTCCGGATTCGGCTTGGTCGACACGTTCTTGAGCACCAGCTCTTTGGCTTCGAGGAAGGCGATGCGCTCGCGCACGCGCTGCTCGACCGGGTGGCCGGCGCAATAGTGCGAAATGCGGCTGGCGATCGCGCGGGCGATCAGCGCAGGGTTCAGCTCATAGGTCGCAGGCAGCAGCCAGTCGCCGTGGCCGGCGCCGTTCTTGTTGGCCCACTCGCCGGTGTCGTCGAACTTGCCGACCACGCGCGGGCGCTCGCTGTCCGGCAGGTTGTACAGCGCTTCCTTCAGCGCGTATTCGAGGATCTGGCGCTTCTCTTCCACCACCAAAATCTCGTCGAGGCCCTTGGCGAATTCCTGCACGCCTTCCGCTTCGAGCGGCCAGGTCATGCCGATCTTGTACAGGCGGATGCCGATGTCGGCCGCGGCCTGCTCGTCGATGCCCAGGTCGGCCAGCGCCTGGCGCGTGTCGAGGTAGGACTTGCCGGCGGTGATGATGCCGATGCGCGGTTTCGGGCTGTCCCAGATGATCTTGTTGAGCTTATTGGCGCGTGCGTACGCCAGCGCGGCGTACCACTTGTAGGTGTTCATCCGCACTTCCATATCGAGCACGGTGTCCGGCCAGCGGATATTCAGGCCGCCTTCAGGCATGGCGAAGTCGGTCGGCGTGACGATCTGCACGCGGTCCGGGTCGAAGTCGACCACGGCACCCGACTCGATGATATCGGTGACGCACTTCATCGACACCCACAGGCCGGTGTAACGGCTCATCGCCCATGCATGCAGGCCGTAGTCGATGTACTCCTGCACCGACGCCGGGTACAGCACCGGGATGCCGCAGGCATTGAGGATGTGGTCCGACTGGTGCGCGGTCGACGACGACTTGGCCGCGTGGTCGTCGCCGGCCAGCACCAATACGCCGCCGTGCTTGGCCGAGCCGGCGTTGTTGGCGTGCTTGAAGACGTCGCCGCAGCGGTCGACGCCTGGGCCTTTGCCGTACCACATGGAGAACACGCCGTCGTACTTCGCGTCCTGGAACAGGTTGGTCTGCTGCGTGCCCCACACCGCCGTTGCGGCCAGGTCTTCGTTCATCCCGGGATGGAACTTGACGTGGTGCGCGTCGAGGTGCTTCTTGGCCTTCACGGCGGTCATGTCGACGCTGGTCACTGGCGAACCGCGGTAGCCGGTGATGTAGCCGGCGGTGTTCAGGCCAGCCTTCAGGTCGCGCTCGCGCTGCATCATCGGCAGGCGGATCAGGGCCTGGGTGCCGGTCATGAAGGCGCGGCCGCGCTCCAGCGTCCATTTGTCGTCGAGGGAAATCTCCTGCGACGGCTGGGGTTCCAGGGCCGAGCGGTCTAGTGGTGCATTCATTGCGTGTCTCCGTTATGTGGTGCTTGCGCGGCTTTGCTTATCAGGCAGCCGTCTTGTCGGTCGAATCGACCAGTACGCCGCGTTTGATCTGATCGAGTTCGATCGACTCGAACAGCGCGCGGAAGTTACCTTCGCCGAAGCCCTGGTCGCCCTTGCGCTGGATGATCTCGAAGAAGATCGGACCGATCACGGTCTGGGTGAAGATCTGCAGCAGCAGTTCGCGTTCGGTTTCGTTGCTGTGGCCATCGACCAGGATGCGCAGGCGGCGCAGCTCTTCGAGGTTTTCGCCGTGGTTCGGCAGGCGGCGGTTGATCAGCTCATAGTAGGTCTCGATCGTGTCCTGGAACACGATGCCGGTGTCGCGCATGCCCTGCACCGAGTGGTACACGTCGTCGGTGCCCAGCGCGATGTGCTGGATGCCCTCGCCGTGGTACTCGTCGAGGTATTCGGCGATCTGCGACTTGTCGTCCGACGACTCGTTGATCGGGATGCGGATTTTGCCGCACGGCGAAGTCATCGCCTTCGACTTCAGGCCGGTCAGCTTGCCTTCGATGTCGAAGTAGCGCACTTCGCGGAAGTTGAACAGCTGCTCGTAGAACTCAGCCCATTCCTTCATGCGGCCGCGGTGCACGTTGTGGGTCAGGTGGTCGATATAAGTCAGGCCATGGCCGACCGGGTTGGCGACCGCGCCAGGAATGGCGACGAAGTCGACGTCGTAGATGCTGATGTCGCCGATCGCGTTGGCCGGCACGCCGTCAGGGGCGCCTTTGCCGCGCCAGCGGTCGACGAAGTAGATCAGCGAATCGCCCACGCCCTTGATGGCGGGGATGTTCAGCTCCATCGGGCCGGTCTTGTTATCGAAGCCCCAGGCGCCCAGTTCGAGCGCGCGGCGGTAGGCGAAAGCGGCGTCCTTGACGCGGATCGCGATCGCGCACACCGAAGGACCGTGCTTGCGCGCGAAACGCTGCGCGAACGAATCCTTCTCGGCATTGATGATGAAGTTGATGTCGCCCTGGCGGTACAGGGTGACGTCCTTGTGGCGGTGGCGCGCGATGGCGGTAAAGCCCATCTGCTCGAACAGCGCACCGAGTGCTTTCGGGTCCGGAGCGGCGTACTCGACGAACTCGAAACCATCGGTCCCCATTGGGTTTTCCCAAGGCGTAAATTGCATGTTTGTCTCCTGGCGATTTAGGCGACAAGTATAGTCCGGCACCCCCGGCATTAAATTTCAATCACTATCCCCCACGGGCCAATCTGCGCAATAATATTGCGTGCAAATAGAAAAAGTGGAGGATACATGCCAAAAATTGAGCTGGATAAAACAGATCGCAAAATTCTTGCCATTCTGCAAGCTGACGGGCGGCTGTCGAATCAGGACGTGGCGGACCAGGTCAGCCTGTCGCCGTCACCCTGCCTGCGGCGCATCAAGCGGCTGGAGGAAACCGGCGTGATCCGGCAGTACGTCGCGCTGCTCGACCCGGGCAAGATCGGGCTGGGGCTGCTCGCGTACGTCAATGTGCGGCTGGAAAAGCATAGCGAGATCGCGGCCAATGCGGCGGGAGCGCGCCGGCCGACCGGTTCGCCGCATGCCGACTTCGCGCAATCGGTCGAGCACTGGCCGGAAGTGGTGGCGTGTTACGCGATGACGGGCGAGATGGACTATCTGCTGCGCGTGCACGTCGAGGATATGGACCACTTCTCGCGCTTCATGATGAAAACGCTGCTGTCGCATCCGGCGGTGGCCGACGTCAAATCAAGCTTCGCGCTGCAGCGCATCAAGGACACCACTGCGCTACCGATTGTCTAGCAACATTATTCCAAAATCGGGGACAGACCACCATTTTGGAAGATTCCAAAATGGTGGTCTGCGTGACCCGGTCTGTCCCCGATTTTGGAATGTTGCTATTTCTTCGGGCTGAACCACTTGACTGCGGCGCGGGCGTTGGCTTTCCAGGTGTAGTCGATCGTTGCGAACTGCTCCTGCAACGCTTCCTGCAGCATGCTGGCCGGGTTCGCCGGCAGCAGCCGCAGGTAGGCGTCCGCTTCGCCGTATTCGCGCTGGATTTCCATGCCGGCCTTGCGCGCGATGCGCATCATGACCTGGTTGGACGACAGGCAGTGCATGTAGAGGGTGTCGACGTCCTGGTTGCGGCAGTGGATCGCGGCGCGCTCGAACAGCTTCGAGCCTATCCCCAGCCCGCGCGCTGAACGCGACACCGATACGCCAAACTCGGCCACCTGCTCCTTGGTCGTGACGACCTTGCCGGGCGATTTTTCTTTCGGCGCGAACGCCAGGTGTCCGACCGCCACCAGCTTGAACACGCGGTTGTAGACGCCATACACCTTGTCGCGCTCGAAGTCGATCTTGGCGACGTAGGATTCGAGCAATTCATCCGGCAGCGTGGTGCCGAAGCGCAGCAGGCGGTCGCTGTTGTCAAGCGCGAGGAAGTGCTTGCGCATGCGCCGGCGGTCGCGCTCTTGCAGCTCCTTGACCATGACCGCGCTCTTGCTCCGTTTGCCTTCGCCGCCCGGAGGCGGGACAACCGGCCCGGCGCCGCCGCCTTCACGCTCTATCGGTTTCTTGAACAGGCTGACCATCATTTCCCCCGGCTCGACAAATTATTGTGCACTGCACCAATCGACACATTGTAGCCGAAGGTGCGCGCCTTTGCTGAGACCGTACTCTACCCTGCTGTAGCGCGCCCGTCACCGGTGCGGGCGATGCTGCGCGGATCGGGACAGGCGTCCCATTCGGCGTCGGGACTGATCGACCAGCGCGATTTGCCGCCTTGCTTGGACACGTACATGGCCTGGTCGGCTTTTGCCAGCAGCGCCTTGGCGGCGCCGGCCTCGCCGCGGTCGCCGCACAGCGCGCTGATGCCGATCGATGCCGATATCTCGATCGGGTGCCCGCCAGCTTCCTTGATCCCGCGGATCGCGTCAAGCGCCAGCTGGGCGACCAGTTCGGCGCCTTCGCGGCCGCTGACGTCTTCGAGTAGGATGACGAATTCGTCGCCGCCCAGGCGTGCCAGCACGTCTTCCTTGCGCAGGCGCGACTGGACCTGGTCGGCGACCGCCTTGAGCACCAGGTCGCCGGCGGCGTGGCCGTAGGTGTCGTTGACTGCCTTGAATCCGTCGAGGTCGATGAACATCACCACCACGACGGTGCCGCGCCGGGTCGCCCGTGCCAGCGCGTGGTCGAGCAGGCGCGTGAGCTGGGCATAGTTGATCAGGCCAGTCAGGCCGTCGTGCAAGGCGAGCTGCTGCAGCTGCGCCGATTGGGCTTCGAGTTCGGCGGTACGCTGGGCAACCCGCTGCTCAAGGTTTTCGTTGGCTGCCTGCAGGTGCCGGTTGACGACCCCGATGATGGTGTAGCTGCTACGCAGGCGCCGGGCGACGTAGATCAGCATCAGCAGCAGGATGCTGGAGTAAATCCCCAGGAAGGTGCGGAAACGCTGCATCTCGATCTGGCCCTGGTCGAACGCCTTGTCGAACAGGCGCCCGAGCCGGTCCAGCGCGGCGGGCGTGCCCAGCGCGGCGATGCGGGTTTCGAGCGCGTTTTCCAGCACCCGGTTGCGCAGGATGACGCGCGCGTGTGCGACGATGGCCTCGGCCGACTCGCGCAGCGCCGGCGAGAACGCGTTCTTGTACTGCATCGTCAGCGCGATGTCCTTCTCGATGCGGCGCGCCAGCGCGTCGTCCGGCGCCAGGTTGAACCGCAACACATCAGTGAGCAGCGCATTGAGCGCGGCGTCCAGCGCGAGCACCGTGGGCGCCGCGACCGTGGCGCCACCGATGCCGGTGACCTCGCTTTTCAGTTCGGTGACGGCGGGCGGGAAGTAGATCAGCGATTTGCGCAACTCGGCGTTTTGGGCCTTGAACTGGTCGACCAGCGCGGTCTTCTCGTGCAGGGTGCGCGCTACTTCGCCATACGCGCGCACGGCTTGCGGCCCGGGCGCCATCGGCAGCGCCGACGACAGCTGCGCCTGCAGTTGGCGCATGCGCGGCAGCGGCGCGGACAGCGGCGCGTAATCGGTGTCGAGGCCGATGTGCGCGCGCAGGATGTTGACGGTCCACTCGGCATCGAGCTTTTCCAGCTCGCGCAGATTGAGCATCACGCGGTTTTGCGCGTCGATGTCAGCGGCTTGGGTACGGTTGTACAGGTAGCCGAGAATGGCCGTCAGCGCGATCAGCAGCGCCGCGGCCGCAAGACGGCGCCGCGAGGTTCTCAGCATGGGTTTTTCCTCCGTCGCGGTGTGTTTACTCGTGCTGACAGCGTACCAGCTTTGAATGTCACGCTTCGCGCAACTTTGTAAGCATTAGTTTCCGCTTGGCAATCGCAACATGGCACGAACGGCCAGGACGCGCGCTGCGTGCACGGCCTCGGGGATGCGCGGCTTTTGCTCGGCATAGCGCGCGGCGACCGCGCCGGCATCGACACCGCGCGCGGCCGCCAACGCGCGCAATAGGTAAGCGGCCTGGGGAAAGGGCTTGTCGCGGAAGCTGATGCCGGCGTTGCCGCGGCCGCGGAAATCGCATTCGGCGGCGCGCAGCATCTGCTCGAAGCGCTGCGGCTTGCGGAACGCGTCGCAGCGCGCGAACAGCGTGACAAGCGTACTGGGCCGCAGCGCCTGCGCGCGCGATACATTGCCATGTTCGCGCGCCGTCATCAATGCCAGTTCACGGCAGTCGTTGGGTACCTTCAGGCGCCGGCACAGAGCGTCGATCAGCTTCAGGCCCAGGCCTTCGTGGCCGTGATGGCTCGGCCACGCTTCCGGCGGCGTGATGCCTTTGCCAAGGTCGTGCATCAGCGCGGCGAAGCGCACTTCAAGTTCGTAGCCGGCATCGGCGGCGTAATCGACCACCATCATCATGTGCACGCCGGTGTCGACTTCCGGGTGGTGCAGCGGCGGCTGCGGCACCCCCCACAGCTTGTCCAGTTCCGGCATGATGCGCGCCAGCGCGCCGCAATCGCGCAGCACTTCCAGCATGCGCGACGGCTTGTGCTCCATCAGGCCGCGCGAAATCTCCTGCCAGACCCGTTCAGGCACCAGCGCATCGACCTCGCCCTCGTCGACCATCTTGCGCATTAGGTCATTGGTTTCGGGCGCGACGCGGAAGTCCGGAAAGCGCGCGGCAAAGCGCGCCACGCGCAGGATGCGCACCGGGTCTTCGGCAAACGCAGCGGAGACGTGGCGGAATACTTTGTCGCGAATGTCGTCCTGGCCGTTGAACGGATCGGTCAGGGTGCCGTCTTCAAAGCGCGCGATCGCGTTGATGGTCAGGTCGCGCCGTACCAGGTCGTCTTCCAGCGTGACGTCGGGCGAGGTGTGGAATACGAAGCCGCGGTAGCCGGGCGCGGTCTTGCGCTCGGTGCGCGCCAGCGCGTACTCCTCCTGGGTATCGGGATGCAGGAACACCGGGAAGTCCTTGCCGACCGGGCGGAAGCCCTTGGCGAGCATGTCTTCAGGCGTCGCGCCAACCACCACCCAGTCGCGGTCCTTGACCGGAAACCCGAGCAGGTCGTCGCGTACGGCACCGCCGACGATATATGTCTTCATCGCGCTTACTTCGGCAAGTCCTGGTCATGATGGTCGGCGGTCTCGGTCTCGGCCAGCGCTTCGCTGACCCAGCGCGCCACCGCCGGATGGGCGGCGACGCGGTTGCAGTAAGCCTGCAGCGCCGGCGCCAGGGACACGCCGTAAGTACGGAAGCGCATCACCACCGGGGCGTAGAACGCGTCGGCAATCGAAAACTCGCCGAACAGGAACTGGTGATGGCCGAAGCGCGACAGGCATTCTTCCCAGATTTCGCAGATGCGCCCGATGTCGCCCTGGGCGCCCGGGGTGCGGCCGCGGCCAGGCAGGTTCTGGCGGATGTTCATCGACATGGCGCTGCGCAGGTCGGCGAAGCCGGAGTGCATTTCGGCGCTGACCGATCGGGCCATCGCGCGCGCGGCCACGTCTTGCGGCCACATGTGCTTTTCCTGGAACTGCTCGGCGAGATATTCGCAGATCGCCAGGCTGTCCCAGATCGAGATCTCGCCCGCCACCAGCACCGGCACCCGTCCCGAGGCCGTGTAGTCGGCGATGCGGTTGGCGGTGTCGGGTTTGTCGAGCAAGATGCGCACTTCGTTGAACGGAATGCCGAACGCCGTCATCGCCACCCACGGGCGCATCGACCATGACGAATAGTTCTTGTTGCCGATGACAAGCGTCAGGCCGGCCTTGCGGGCGTCGTCGAGGGTTTGCGAGAGGGTAGGATCAAGTTCGGTCGTTTGCATGTGCGGGTCTGCGATGGTGGTTGAAGTGAGTGCCTAGCGTCCGGCACGGGCGCGGAACTGGTCGAACGGTTCCGACGGCGACAGGTAGTGCGGCGCCACCGCTTCCAGCGCGGTGAGCTTGATGCCGAGGTTGGCCGCCGTCAGGGACTGGATGGCCGGGTCGACGACGTTATCGACCTTCATGGAATCGAGGTTGTCGCGCGTGATCAACGGGGTCCCGGGCAACAGCTCGAAGAACATCGCCTGCAGGCGCGCCAGCCAGTCGGGCAGGCGGATGACCGGGCGCGGGTGGCCCGAATAGCGGCCGGCCAGGCGCACCAGGTCGATCAGCGGGTAAATGTCCGGGCCGCCCAGTTCATACACGAGATGGCGCGATTTCGGATCGGCCAGCGCATGCACGAAGGCGGCGGCGACGTCGCCGACATACACCGGCTGGAAATCGGTATCGGCGCCGGCCAGCGGGATCACCGGCAAAAACTTCTGCAGTTTCGCGAACATGTTGAGAAAGTTGTCGCCCGGCCCGAACACGACCGATGGACGGAAGATCGTGGCCGCCACGTCAGGCTCGGCGCGCGCGGCCATTTCGCCGGCGGCTTTCGAGCGCTGGTACATCGACGGGCCGTCGGCGTCGGCGCCCAGTGCGCTCATGTGCAGGTAGCGCTTGACGCCCATCTCGGCGCACACCGCCACGATGCGGCGCGGCAGCTCGACGTGGGCCTGGGCGAATTGCGGACCGTAGGGATTGCCGCGCTTTGAGTGCAGCACGCCGACCAGGTTGATGGCCGCGTCGCGTCCGGCCAGCAGGCGGCGCAAGGTGGCATCGTCGCTGATGTTCGCTTCGATCACTTCCACCCGCGGCAGGAAGCTGAGGTGCCGCACGCGCTCGGCGCGGCGGGTCGGGACGATGGTCCGCACGCCCTTCTCGGACAGGCGCGCCACCAGATGGCTGCCGATGAAGCCGGAGCCGCCGAATACTACTACCGCCATGTCTTCCATGTCTGCCATGAGTCCGCCAAGTTGGTTAAGCCGCAGTCTTGAACTTAGGTCAAGAATACCACTTTGGCAAAATTACGGCAGGGTGTCGCCGGCTTTTTGCGGCGGCGCGACCTGGCCCAGGCGCGCCTTCAGCGACTGCGGCTTGTTCTCGAACAGCGCGGCGTAGTTGGTGGCGTTGGCCATGACGTTCTTGACGTAGATGCGGGTTTCGGTAAACGGGATCGACTCGGCGAACACCGCGCCTTCCATCGGTTCGGACAGGTTGGCGCGCCAGCGGCGCGGCCGCCCCGGGCCGGCGTTGTAGGCCGCGGTGGCCACCGGCTGCGAGCCGCCTGCGCCTTCGAGCACCATGTTCATGTAGTTCGCGCCCAGCACGATATTGGTGCGCAGGTCGGTCAGCTTGCCCTTGACGTAATCGGCCAGTCCGATCTTGCGCGCGACATAGTCGCCGGTGCCCGGCATCACCTGCATCAGGCCGGAGGCGCCGACGTTGGAGCGCGCATCGAGGATGAAACGCGACTCCTGGCGGATCAGGCCATATACCCAGGCCTTGTCCAGTCCCAGTCCCTGTGCGGTCGGGGCCAGGATCTCGAGGTGCGGGGCCGGGAAGCGCTGCGTGTAGTCGAACACCGTGCGGGTGCGCTCGGACGTGTAGACCATGCGGTCGAGGATCTCGTGGCGGCGCGCGAATTCGGCAGCGGCCAGCAGCTCGCGCTCGTTCAGTTTGCGCACCTCCCAGTTCCATTCGCGCGAGCCCTCCGCGCGCAGGCGCAGGTTGAAGAAGCGCAGCGCGCGCTGCAGCCCCTGGTTGGCTTCGACGCTGGCGATGTCGGCCGCGGTGAGCGCCGGCGCCGCCGGCGGGACCGCGATCTTCTGGCCCAGCTCTTCGAGCGCCAGCTGGCCGTAGAAGTGGTTGCGGTCGGCGATGCGCTGGTACATCGCCAGCGCTTCAGGATTCTGGGCGCCATTCGCGCCGGCCTGCATGGCGCGGGCCAGCCAGTAAGTCCAGGTCGGGTCGCTGCGCAGGCGCGCGGACATCGCGCTGATCGTCTCGGCCACGGTCTTCCAGTCCTGGCGGCGCAGCGCGATCCGGGTCTTCCACTGGAACTGTTCGATGGTCAGCGGCGCCGCGGCGGCGTTCTGCCAGTAGATGTGCGCGTCCGGGTCGAGCACCAGCGAAGCGGCGTGCGCAATGCCGGCCCAGCCGATGGCCAGCTCGGTGCGGTCAAGCTTGGGCGCGTTCTTTTCCAGCGCAACCACCGCCAGTTTCAAGGAAGTGCGCGCCATGCGCGCCACGGCGACCAGGTAGATGGCGCGTTCGGCGCGGTTGTCGCCGATGCCGCGTGCCATTGCCAGCGCCGGGACGTCGACCGCCTGCGCGGCGCGGGTGTCCGATGCGCCAAGCAGCAGCGCGGCGCGGCGCGCCGGTCCGGTGGCGTCCATCTCGCCGGCCAGGCGCAACTGGAACAGCAGGTCCTCGGCGCTGAACTGGCCGGTTTGCGCCAGGCTCGACATCAGCGCGGCGCAGGCGTCGCCGTAGGCTGGCGGCTGCAGCAGCAGCAGGCGCGCGTCGGCCGCCACGTCCTCGCCTTTGGCCAGGCGCGACAGCAGCGCGTAGCATTTGAGCTGCAGGTCGTCGCCCGACACCACCAGCGGCAGCTGCTGGTCGAAGTTGTTCCAGTCGCGCGCGCGGCCAAGTTCAAGCAGCCAGTCGATGCGCATGCGCTCGGCGATGGCGCTGCCCTCGTGGCGGGTGAGGAAGCCGAGCACCTCGCTGCTTGCCGCGGTGCGCAGCGCCGGTTTCAGACGATAATAGTCAACGTAAGGGGCGAACTCGTGGTTCGGCAGGCGCGACGCGTAGGCGGTGGCCTTGGCGGCGTCGCCCTGGCGCGAGGCTTCGCGCAGCAGCATGAAGATGTCTTCGTCGGCGCGTGCGACCGCGGCGCCCTCGGTCGACTGGGCGAGCGCTGAGGCAAGGCAGGAAGCGGCTAGAAAGGCGCCGGCGAACAATTTCGGTAGGTATGTCAAACTTAACTCTCGACGAAACTACAGTGAACACATGACCGGCAAATCAAGAATACCATGCGAGGGCAAAGACTTGCCACCCTGCACGACGGCGGAAACAACAGTCATTTCACCTGGCGAAAAAGCGGCGCTGCGCAAGACGCTGGCCGCTGCCCGCAAGGCGCTGGACCCGGTACAAAAACAGCAATGGGATGCGCGCATTTGCGCCAATGTGCTGGCGTGGTGGGATGCCGGCAAGCCTGGCCACATCGGGGTCTACTGGCCGCTGGCCGGGGAGCCGGACCTGCATCCGGCGTATGCCGCGCTGGCGCGCGCGGGCGTGCGGCTGGCGCTGCCGGTCGTGCATCAAAAAGACGCGGCGCTCGGGTTTGCGCACTGGGAGCCGGGCGAAGCGATGGTGCGCGACCGGATGGGCGTCGCGGTGCCGCAATTGCTGCGGCCCGTCGAGCGGCCGCAGACCTTGATGATTCCCTGCCTTGGCTTCAACCGGCACGGCTACCGGCTGGGCTACGGGGGCGGCTACTACGACCGCACGCTGGCGCCGCATCCGCGCCCGCTGACCCTCGGCATCGCCTACGCGCTGGCCGCCGCCAGCTTCGCCGACGACCCGCACGATGTCGCGCTCGACCTGATCATCACCGAACAGTCTTAACGGCTGGCGATGCGCTCCCACAGCGCGGTGGTGGCCGCGGCCTGGTTCATGCTGTAGAAGTGCAGGCCCGGTGCGCCGCCCTTGAGCAGGCGTTCGCACATGTCGCTGACCACATCGAGGCCGAAGGCCTTGATCGAGGCGCTGTCGTCGCCATAGCTGGCCAGCTTCAGGCGCACCCAGCGCGGGATCTCGGCGCCGCACATGTCGGAGAAGCGCATCAGCTGCGTGTAGTTGGTGATCGGCATGATGCCCGCCACCACCGGCACTTCCACGCCAAGCTTGCGGGTTTCGTCCATGAAGGCGAAATAGGCATCGGCATTGTAGAAATACTGGGTGATCGCGGCATTGGCGCCGGCCTTGACCTTGCGCGCGAAAGCCTGCAGGTCGTCCTGCGGCGAACGCGCCTGCGGGTGCACTTCGGGATATGCCGCCACTTCGATGTGGAACCAGTCGCCGGTTTCGGCGCGGATGAATTCCACCAGCTCGTTGGCGTAGCGGAACTCGCCGGCGCCGCCGTAGCCGCTCGGCAAATCGCCGCGCAAGGCCACCACGCGGTCGATGCCGTTGTCCTTGAACTGCTGGAGGATCGCGCGGATCGATTCGCGGGTGCCGCCGACGCAGGACAGGTGGGGCGCGGCCACGTGGCCGGCCTGCTTGATTTCGAGCACGGTATCGAGCGTGCCCTGCTGGGTGCTGCCGCCGGCGCCGAAGGTCACCGAGAAATACTTCGGCTTCAGCAGCGCAAGCTTGTCGCGCACGACGCGCAGCTTGTCAGCGCCTTCCGCCGTTTTTGGCGGAAAAAATTCGATACTGAAATTAGCCGTTTCCATTGTTTTTGAGGAGTAAGGTGGATAAGGCCCAGGAGATGATGCTGTACAGGATGGCGGCGATGAATGCCGACCAGAATCCGCCAACATCGAAGCCGTCGATCAGGCGCGATACGCCCCAGAACAGCAATGCGTTAATAACCAGCAGGAACAAGCCGAGGGACAGGAAGGTCACCGGCAGGGTCAGCAGCACCAGCACAGGGCGCACCAGCGTATTCACCAGCCCGAGCACCAGGGCGGCGACCAGCGCGGCGCCGATGTTCGTCACGGTTACGGAGCTCATCAGGAAAGGCAGCGCAAACAGGGCTGCAGCATTGATCAACCAGGTCAGCAATAGGCGCATGGGAAGTGACGGGGCAAGCCCCGGTATCGAAGAGTTTAGGAAGAATAACTGTACAACAACCCGGCCCCGCGGTGGCGGGACCGGGCCACGGCCGCTTAATAACGGTAGTGTTCAGGCTTGTAAGGGCCTTCTTTGCTGACGTTGATGTACGCGGCTTGCTCTTCGGTCAGTTCGGTCAGCTGGGCGTTGAGCTTCTTGAGCTGCAGGCGCGCGACTTTCTCGTCGAGGTGCTTCGGCAGCACGTAGACGCCGACCGGATACTTGTCGGTGTTGGCGTACAGCTCGATCTGGGCGATCGTCTGGTTCGCGAACGACGAGCTCATCACGTACGACGGGTGGCCGGTACCGCAGCCAAGGTTCACCAGGCGGCCTTCGGCCAGCAGGATGATGCGCTTGCCCGACGGGAAGATCACATGGTCGACCTGCGGCTTGATGTTGTCCCACTGATACTTCTTCAGTGCGGCGACATCGATCTCGTTGTCGAAGTGGCCGATGTTGCAGACGATGGCCTGGTCCTTCATGGCCAGCATGTGCTTCTCGGTCAGGATGTGATAGTTGCCGGTGCAGGTGACGAAGATGTCGCCGTGTTCCGCTGCGTAATCCATCGTCACGACGCGGTAGCCTTCCATCGCCGCCTGCAGTGCGCAGATCGGGTCGATTTCGGTGACCCATACCTGGGCCGACAGCGCGCGCATGGCCTGGGCCGAGCCCTTGCCGACGTCGCCGTAACCGGCGATGACGGCGACCTTACCGGCGATCATCACGTCGGTGGCGCGCTTGATGCCGTCGACCAGCGACTCGCGGCAGCCGTACAGGTTGTCGAACTTCGACTTGGTGACCGAGTCGTTGACGTTAATTGCCGGGAACGCCAGCTTGCCGTCCTTGTGCATCTGGTACAGGCGGTGCACGCCGGTGGTGGTTTCTTCGGTCACGCCGAGGATTTGCGGCAGGCGCTTCGAGTACCAGTGCGCATCGATCGCCAGGTGCTGCTTGATCGAGTTGAACAGGCAGATTTCCTCTTCCGAACCCGGGTTGTCCAGCACCGAGATGTCCGTCTCGGCGCGCGCGCCGAGGTGCAGCAGCAAGGTGGCGTCGCCGCCGTCGTCGAGGATCATGTTCGAGTAGACCGGGCCCGATGCATCGGCTGGCCAGTCGAAGATGCGGTGGGTGTAATCCCAGTATTCGTCGAGCGTCTCGCCCTTGACGGCGAACACAGGGGTGCCGGCGGCAGCGATGGCGGCGGCGGCGTGGTCCTGGGTCGAGTAGATGTTGCACGACGCCCAGCGTACCTTGGCGCCCAGCGCTTCGAGCGTCTGGATCAGTACGGCGGTCTGGATGGTCATGTGCAGCGAACCGGTGATGCGTGCGCCCTTGAGCGGCTGGGCGGCGGCGAATTCCTCACGGATTGCCATCAGGCCAGGCATTTCGGTTTCAGCGATCTTGATTTCCTTGTCGCCCCAGGCGGCCAGGGAGATGTCGGCGATGTGGTAGTCCTGCAGATCTTTCAGTACGGCGTTCATCACGCCCTCCTTTCAGTTAGAAAAAAGTAACGTGAGCGCGGTTTGAAGACTCCGAGCCTGGCGAAATAAATTCGTCGCAACGCTCCTCGGATGCCGAAGTTTAACAGCAAACCGGCGGGCTTGCCCAGCGGCCTGCCGATTGGCCTGCGTTGCGACCGTGCCGCTTAGCGTTTCGAGCCGACCACCAGAACCGCGGCGCCTGCCACGATCGCGGCAATGCTGGCCCACAGCGGGATGTTGACTTTCTTCTCTTCGGCGACCGACAGGTTGATCGGTCCGAGGCTGGCTTTGTGGGTTTCTTGCGTGAAGCTGAAACCGCCAGTGGCGACGCCCAGCACGCCAGCGAGGATGAGGATGATGCCGAGGATTTTTGCGCCGTTCATGGTGTGTTCCCTTATTTGTCGTTGTAGGCGCATCATGCTCTGCCGTTTGAAATTCATCTGTACGCAAGCGAACATACAGACCCGGAGCGTGTCGTCTCAGCAACGCAATCTGTCCGAGGGCAGTGTAACAAGGGCCTGTGCGCGGCACCGAACGGATCAACGGCTCCGGAAAGGCAATAGTGGCCTCGGAAGCATGCTGAAATCCAGGAGATGCTCCAAACGAAAGTACGAAATGGGCCAGGTACACGGCTTTATCACAGCAGTCATCTTTGGATCATCGCGATGGATGAGCTCCTTCTCGTCGCCAACGGCGGCGCTTGCCGCGGCCAAGATCACCGCCTTGATCTGGGCGTGCTGACGCCGCGGGCGGGCAACAGGCAACGCACAATAAAAAACGGGGCCGAAGCCCCGTGGTGTTTTCTACCTCAGCGGATCACAGACCCGCTTCGGCCCGCAGCAGCGCGGCCTTGTCGGTGCGCTCCCAGGTGAACTCCGGCTCTTCGCGGCCGAAGTGGCCGTAGGCGGCGCTCTTCTGGTAGATCGGGCGCAGCAGGTCGAGCATCTGGACGATGCCTTTCGGACGCAGGTCGAAGTGCTCCATGACCAGCGCGGCGATCTTCTCGTCGGAGATCACGCCGGTGCCTTCGGTGTAGACGGTGATGTTGATTGGGCGGGCCACGCCGATCGCGTAGCTGACCTGCACCTGGCACTGGCGCGCCAGGCCTGCTGCGACGACGTTCTTGGCGACGTAGCGCGCGGCGTAGGCTGCCGAACGGTCGACCTTCGATGGATCCTTGCCCGAGAACGCGCCGCCGCCGTGCGGGGCTGCCCCGCCGTAGGTGTCGACAATGATCTTGCGGCCGGTCAGGCCGCAGTCGCCCTGCGGGCCGCCGATGACGAAGCGGCCGGTCGGGTTGACCAGGTAGCGGGTGCCGTTCAGCCATTCGGCCGGCAGCACCTTCTTGATGATTTCTTCGATGACCGCTTCTTCGATCTGCGAGTGCGCCACTTCCGGCGCGTGCTGGGTCGACAACACGACGGTGTCTACCGCGACCGGACGTCCGTTGACGTAGCGCAAGGTGACCTGCGACTTCGCATCCGGACGCAGCCATGGCAGGCGGCCGTCCTTGCGCAGCTGCGACTGGCGCTCGACCAGGCGGTGCGCGTAGTGGATCGCCGCTGGCATCAGTTCGGCGGTTTCGTCGCAGGCGTAGCCGAACATCAGGCCCTGGTCGCCGGCGCCCTGGTCGAGATCGATACCTGCGCCTTCGTCGACGCCCTGGGCGATGTCGGGCGACTGCTTGTCATACGCGACCAGCACCGCGCAACCCTTGTAGTCGATGCCGTATTCGGTGTTGTCGTAACCGATGCGCTTGATGGTCTCGCGCGCAACTTGAATATAATCCACGTTTGCGTGGGTGGTGATTTCACCTGCCAGCACCACCAGGCCGGTGTTGCACAGGGTCTCGGCAGCCACGCGCGCGGCCGGATCCTGCTCGAGGATGGCGTCGAGGATGGCGTCGGAAATCTGGTCCGCGACTTTGTCGGGATGGCCTTCCGAAACGGATTCGGAGGTAAAGAGGTAGTCGTTAGACATGAAGGAAGCTCCTGATACTGTTGAACATGTCGCAGTACCAATGCTCCTGCGACGCTTTAGCGACATTTATATTCCGCTTCGCAAGTTGTCTATTAACTCGGCGGATCCTGCTGAAGGTGGTATTTTACGCTGCTTGCGATTTTTTTGGTTGGGCAACCAACCGTTCTTGAATTTTGATCAATATTCCATGCTTGTTCCCCTGTTTCGCCTGCTGTCCGCCCTCCCCCTTCCCGTCTTGCATTTCCTCGGTGCGGCGTTGGGTTGGCTCGTCTATCTGACCTCGCCGTCATATCGCCGCCGCCTGCGCGGCAACCTGGAGGCGGCCGGTTTCGGCAGCCACCTGAACCAGGCAATTGCCGAGTCCGGAAAGGCCATCGTCGAATTGCCGTTTGTCTGGTGCGCCAAGCCGGAGCGTGTCGCCTCTCACGCCACCAACGAGAACTTCGAGTATGTCGAAGCGGTGCTCGCCGCCGGCCGCGGCATCGTGTTCCTGACGCCCCACCTGGGCTGCTTTGAAATCACCGCGCAGCAGATCGCGCTGCGCACGCCGCTGACCGTGATGTACCGCCCGCCCAAGAAGGCGGCGCTCAAGCCGCTGATCGAAGGCGCCCGCGCGCGCCACAACCTGCACCTCGCGCCGGCCAATATGTCGGGCGTGCGGATCCTCGCCAAATGCCTCAAACGCGGCGAGCCGATCGGCATCCTGCCCGACCAGGTGCCGCAGGAAGGCGAAGGCGTCTGGGCGCCGTTCTTCGGCCGCACCGCCTACACCATGACCCTGCCGGCCAAGCTGGCCCGGATCGGCGACCCGGAAGTGATCCTGGTCTATGCCGAGCGGCGCCCGCGCGGCCTCGGCTACATTGTGCGTTTCGTGCCGTTTACCGGCTCGCTGGAGGGCAGCGTTGCCGACCAGGCACAGGCGATCAACCAGGCGATGGAGCAGCTGATCGCACGCTGCCCGGCGCAGTATTTCTGGAGCTACAACCGCTACAAGCAGCCTGACGGCGTCCCCGCGCCGGATGCGCAGGTGGCCGCATGAGGTTGTTGCTGGGTTTGATGTGGCTGCTCCACTGGCTGCCGCTGCCGATTCTTGGCCGCATTGGCAAGGCCGTGGGCTCGGTGCTGTTCATGGTGCTGGGCAAGCGCCGCCATATCACGCTGACCAACCTGCGCATGGCGATGCCGGAACTGTCCGAGCAACAACGCGTCGCGCTGGCGCGCCAGCATTTCCAGGCCTATTCGCGCAGCATCTGGGAGCGCGCGGTCCTGTGGTGGGCGCCGGAGCAGCGCCTGCGCCGCCTGATCAAGGTGGATCCGCAGGTGCCGCTGGCGCAGATCCAGGCCGGCCCGACCATCCTGCTGTGCCCGCACTTCGTCTGCCTCGACGTGGCCGGCGTGGCGGTGATGCTGGAAACCAGCCTGTGCTCGATCTATGTACAGCAGAAAAACCAGGCCTTCGACGACGTGCTGCGCGCCGGCCGTTCGCGCTTTCGCCCGGTACAGCTGTTCTCGCGCAAGGAAGGCGTGAAGCCGATCATCCGCGCGATGCGCGACCACCTGCCTTACTTCATGCTGCCCGACATGGATTTCGGCGAGAAGGATTCGACCTTCGTCGATTTCTTCGGCACCCCGGCCGCCACCCTGACCGCGCCGGGACGCATCGCGGCCAGCACCGGCGCTGCCGTCATTCCGGTCGTGGCAACCTTCCTGCCGAACTACCAGGGCTGGAAGGTGACGTTTTATCCAGCGTGGGAAAACTATCCCGGCGACGACATGGTCAGCGCCGCGCGCCGCATGAACGCCTTTATTGAAGAGCGCGTACGCGAAGCCCCGGCCGAATATTTCTGGACCCACAAGCGCTACAAGACGCGCCCGCAAGGCGAAGCCTCGCCGTATGCGCCGCGCGCCTAGCCCGTTTATACTGATCCGCATGAAACTGACATTCACCAAAATGCATGGCGCCGGCAACGACTTCATCGTCATCGATGCCACCCGCACGCCGGTCGACCTGCGTCCCGACCAATGGCAGCGCCTGGCCGACCGCCGCTTCGGCATCGGCGCCGACCAGATCCTGGTGGTGCAGCCGCCCTCCACCGAGGGCTGCGATTTCCGCTACCGCATCTTCAACAATGACGGCGGCGAGGTCGAACAGTGCGGCAACGGCGCGCGCGCCTTCGTCAAGTTCGTCACTGAAAAAGGCCTGACCGACAAGACCAGCCTCCGGGTAGAGACCATGAAGGGCATCATCGCCCCGCGCCTCGAAGCCGACGGCAGCATCACGGTGGACATGGGCGCGCCGCGCCTCGATCCGGCCGAGGTGCCGTTCGATAGCGCCGGCCTGGCCGGCTGGGCCGAGGGCGAGGACACCACCTGGCCGCTGCCCATCAAGGTGGCCGGCGCCAGCAAGACGGTGTTCGTGTCGGTGGTCTCGATGGGCAATCCGCACGCGGTGCAAGTGGTCGAGAATGTCGATACCGCGCCGGTCGCGGAAACCGGCGCGCTGATCGAGCGCCATGTGCGCTTCCCGGCGCGCGTGAATGCGGGTTTCATGCAAGTGGTGGACCGCCACCACATCCGCCTGCGCGTCTATGAACGCGGCGCCGGCGAGACCCTCGCGTGCGGCACCGGCGCCTGTGCCGCGGTGGTGGCCGGCATCCGCCGCGGCCTGCTCGATTCGCCGGTGCGGGTCAGCGCGCCCGGCGGCGAGTTGTCGATCGCCTGGGACGGCGGCGCCCAGCCGGTGCTCCTTTCCGGCCCTGCCGTGACGGTGTTCGAAGGCGAAGTCGAGATCTGAAGCGGCGCGCCGCTCATGCCGCCATGTCGAATGACTCCACTTCGGCATCGAGGCAAGCCTCCGGCGCCACCGTCTTGAGACGGTATAGCCGCTGGCGGTAATTTCCTTCAGGGCCGCCCGGCCCGCCGTCGATGCCGTCGAACACCCTGACCAGCCGGTCGAGCGCCTCGCGCTCGGCTGCCGTCTCCACCATCACCAGGCGCCGCTTGCTGCGCCCGTAACTGCTGCGGATATCGATCACCAGGCAATGCCCGCAGTCGGCGCGCGCGACATCGAGCAGCAGCGCCTCGGCGCGGCTCAAGCCGAACAACTGCGCCAGTTCGAGGCGCGCCGCCAGCAAAGGGTGGGCTCGCGACAGGGCCAGCCGCGCCGGCAGGCCAAACGGTTCGCGCGGGGCGATCCGGCCGAGCGCCAGGCGCGCTTCGGCGCAACCCTGCACGGCCGCTTTCTGCAGCCAGTACACGGCGCGCACATCGTTGCTTTCGTTTTCACGGCGCGCGCGCCAGGCGTGATTGCCGCATTCGAGCTGGGCGTCGCGGAAACCCATGCCGGCAGCGCGTTCCAGGTAGCGCTGCGCCATATTGACGTTGCGCTGGGAGAACTCGGGTTTGATATAGATGCGCGACAGGGCGTACCAGGCCTCGGCCAGGCCCTGCTCGCCCGCCAGCGCCAGCCATTGGATCGCCTTGCGGAAATTGGCGGACCCATTGCCGGGCGTGGTGCGGCTGCCGTCGAGCCGCATGCGCGCCCACCACAATCCCATCGCCAGCTGGGCGTCGCGGTCGTTTTCGGCGGCGGCGAGCTCCCAGAAATGGCGGCTCTCGGCGGCGTCCGCCGGATCGCCGGCGGCGCCGCCGAGCAGTTGGGCGCAGCGCGACAGCAGCACGACATCGCCGGGCGCGAGCCGCGCGCGCAGCCGGTTCGGTTCGGCGCTGGCCGCCACCAGCGCACGGGCCTGCGGCAAGGCCAGCGCCAGGTAGGCTGGCCAGTCGCGCGACTGCCAGGCGGCATCGATCAGCGGCAGGCTGGGCGGCGCCGGCATCGCCGGCGGCTGGCGCGTGGCGGGCGCCGGTCCGCACTGGCCGGCGCCGGCGCGGCGATGCTGCACCAGCAGCAGCACAGCGTCGGTAAAGCCGGCAGCCGCGCCGGCTTCGAGTGCGCGCAGCGCCTTGGCGCGCACCGGCTGCGCGGCGTCCGGGTCGGCCAGCGCCAGCTGGGCGAACACGATGCCGGCGCGCACGCTGCCACCATCGTGGGCGCGCTCGTACCAGTGCTGCAGCGGCCGCGGGCTGGCACTGGCCAGTTCGACCGGGATGTGGGTGCCGATCAGGTCGACCGCCTCGGCGCAGTCCTGCTGCGCCGCGCGGTCGAGCCAGTGCAGCGCGGTCGGCAGGCTCCTGGGCAGGCCGGTGCTGCCGAACAGGTAGCGCTTGCCAAGCTCGAGCTGAGCCGAGGCGTTGCCGCTGCGCGCTGCCCGTATGATGCCCAGTTCTTCGCGATTTGCCATCGGTGACGATCCATGGTGACTTGGAAAAACAGCGGCGAAGCCAGCGCCGCCGCACCAGACCCGCCGGCATGGAATCGAGGCGGCGTGAGCAGGCAAGTCTATGCCACAAGTTCATGCGGGATAGACAAAACGGTATCGAGTTTGATGTTGCGCAAACCTGTGGCGCGATGAAACTTACGCGGTGCTTACAGGGGAAAACGCCAATGACGCACTGTCATAGTTGCCCCGTTTCAAAAATACAACAAGGCCATGAAATTATTGCCGTCAAATCAAAAGGAGACCCATAATTGATTTGAACAACAATATTTACGAAGCGGTGCCGCCTGATCAACGACGATTTTCCGGACACTTGCCCAAATCCAAGCGCTTTACAATTTCTGAGGACAGCTACATGAAAAAATCACTTTTGGCTCTGGCAATATTAGGTTCGCTCGCCGGCGTGGCACAGGCTCAATCTTCGGTTCAAATCTACGGTACGGTCGACGCAGGCTTCATCAAGCGCACCGACCAGTCGATGGCGATCGGCAAGCGCGCGAACAATACGCTCGGATTCAAGGGTACGGAAGACTTGGGCAATGGCCTGAAGGCACTTTTCCAGCTGGAAATTCGTTATGAGCCGGATACCGGCACCATCGAGCAGGGCGCCGGCGGCATCCAGCGTCCGCTGTTCCAGGGTCAGAGCCGGGTCGGCCTGCAGGGCGGCTTCGGTATGGTCCGCCTCGGCCGCGGCCTGACCGCGTTCCAGGAAACCAGCACCCAGTTCGAGCCATTCCACGGCGTTCCTAGCCCGGCCGGCTTCCAGACCGACCTGACCGTCGCTGGCTACACCTCCGACCCGCTCGGCATGATCGCTAACTCGACCAACCGCTTCTCGAACGCGCTGTTCTACAACTCGCCAGAAATCGGCGGCTTCCAGATCAACACCACGGTCGCCACCAAAGAAAGCAACCAGGGCGTGGCGATCATCGGCCGCGGCACCGCGGCGGCACCGCAGTACGGCCCGAGCGCGGCAGCGTCGGCCAACCCGTACTCGGTATCGGCAACCTACAAGAACGGTCCAGTGGCGATGATGCTGGCCGCCGAGCGCAACGCGGTTGAGTCGGAACTGTGGTCGATCGCAGGTTCGGTCATGGCGACCCCGGCGCTGAAACTGATGGCGTCGTACACCGCGCAAGACCAGGAACACACCCGCCTGCTGAACCCGGAGACCGATTCGTGGGTCGTCGGCGCGAACTACACGATGGGCCCAGGCAAGGTGCTGATCGGTTACGGCCAGAAGACGCCTGACGGCATCGCCAAGACCAAGCAGTTCTCGATCGGCTACGAATACAGCCTGTCGAAGCGCACCTACCTGTACTTCGATGCATCGAACAAGAAGTCGGGCATCACCGCGACCAACACCATCAACATCAAGCACTACGCAGTGGGCGTGAACCACGCATTCTGATGCGCCGGGCCGGCGGGGCGCAAGCCCTGCCAGCGCGAATTTGGGGGCGAAGCCAGGGCAACCTGCTTCGCCCTTGGCATATCCATGAGAAATTCGCCGCAAGTCAACTGTGTCATTTCCGCAACCACGCCCGGCCTCACGTTCTGTACAAGAATGTTGAACGATGGCATATTGGATCAAACGAATTTAGTACGCGCGTTCGTTTTACTAAAATATCCTCTTGGAGACGCAATGAAAACAAAATTTATCGCTGGTGTTATCGCTACCTGTTTTGCAGCACCCGTCATGGCGCAGTCCAGCGTGCAGATCTATGGCATTGCCGACGCTGGCATCACGAAGACCAAGGGAGAGTCGGCACGCATCTTCAGTGGCGGTGCTGACGGTTCGCGCATCGGCTTTAAAGGTACCGAAGACATCGGCGGTGGATGGAAGGGCATCTTCAACCTGGAAGCGCGTGTCGAACTCGACACCGGCACCCAGACCCCGACCCTGATCACCGACAACCCAGGCCTGTACCTGACCCGCGGCATGCAGGCATTGCCGCCAGCGATCGTCACCGGCCTGCGCAACGCAGTGCAGCCAAAAGGCGGCGCCGCGGTCAATCCTGAGAAGGCGCTGTTCGACCGTACCGCGATGGTCGGCCTGATCACCCCGGTCGGCGCTTTCCTGCTGGGCCGCATGTACACCCCTGGCTACGAAGTGTTCGCCGCGGCTGACGCGTTCGAAACCGGCACTGCCGGCACCTGGGGCGGCATCACCGGCGGCACCGCCGGCTTCACCGCGCTGGGCGCGGACATCCGCTCGCAGAAATCGGTCCAGTACCGCATCGCGACGCCAGCGGGCATCGGCGGTTCGGTCATGTACGGCGGCAAGCAGTCCGGTTACCTGGGCCGCTACAACAAGTTCTACGGCGCAGCGGTGACCTACAAGGCCAACGGCTTCGACGTCGGTATCGGCCACAACCGCGGCTACGACTGGATGGACCGCAAGTCGCTGGTGACCACCACCATCGGCGGCTCCTACACCATGGGCGCGTTCAAGTTCTTCGCCGGCTGGCACGACCAGGAAAACCACAACTCGGCACTGCTGCGCGACTACATCGGCGCATGGGACGCCAGCGTCGCTCCGACCCTGGCGCCACTGGGCGCGCCGACCGCGACCGCGCTGCGTAACGTGTTCGTGACCAACATCACCCGCAACAGCCAGGTTGACGCCACCAGCTACCAGCTGGGCGCGCACTACAAGATGGGCGCAGGCCGCGTGATGGTCTCGGCAGCACGCCAGAACGACCACACCTCGTCGGACAGCGATGCCACCCTGATGGCCATCGGCTACGACTACAACCTGTCCAAGCGCACCGACGTCTACACCGTGTTCGCGCGCATGAACAACCAGAACGACGGCCAGTACACGCCAGGCGTGTCCGGTTCGCCAGGCGGCTTCACCAAAGTGCCAGGCGAAGACAGCCACGCAATTCAGGTTGGCATCCGTCACCGCTTCTGATCGTTCGATCAGCGCCACGAAAAGACGTCTTCGGACGTCTTTTTTTTATTGCCGAAATGTTTTCGCTTTCATTGCGCGGCTGTCGGTTAAAATTGCGCTTCCCCCTGACCATATGACCTCAATGACCGCTTCACTGGACTCCGCAGCAGTCGCCAGCTTTCTGGCCGACAATCCCAACTTCTTCGAAGAACACGTTGCCTTGCTGGGCAAGGTAAAACTGTCGAGTCCGCTGACCGGCAAGACCGTGTCTTTGCAGGAACGCCAGATGGAAGTGATGCGCGACAAGTACAAGACGCTTGAGCTGAGCATGTCCCAGCTGGTCCGTACCGCCCAGGAAAACGCCGCCATCGCCAACCGTTTCCATGGCTGGACCGCGGCCCTGCTGCGCGCGCGCGCCGGCGCCGACCTGCCGCGGGTGCTGGTCGACGGCCTGAAGGAGCATTTCGGCGTGCCGCAGGCCACCTTGCGCCTGTGGAACCTCGATGCGCAGCACCAGGCCGAGTGGTTCGCCGCAGGCGTCTCGGACGACGCCCGCATCTTCGCCAACAGCCTGCTGGCGCCTTACTGCGGCAGCAACCACGACTTCGAAGCGGTGCGCTGGCTCGACCAGGCCGATGCCGTGCAATCGACCGTCATCCTGCCGCTGCGCAGCAGCGCCGGCGCGTTCGGCCTGCTGATCATGGGGTCGCCCGATCCGGATCGCTTCACGTCGGCGATGGCGACCGATTTCCTCACCCACATTGGCGACATTGCCAGCGCGGCGCTGGAAGCGCTGCGCGCCTGAGCATCATGGCCACGGACGGCAAGCTCGGCGCGGTAGAACAGTACCTGCTCGAACTTGCCACCCAGCGCCAGCTATCCCCCCACACCATCCTCGCCTACCGGCGCGACCTGACCGGCTTGGCCGCCCTGACCGGCGCATCGGGCTGGGACACGGTGGTCCACGCCGACATCCGGCGCCTGGCCTCGAAACTGCATGCCCAGGACCTGAACCCGCGCTCGATCGCGCGCCAGCTGTCGTGCTGGCGCGGCTTTTTCGGCTGGCTGGCGCGCAGCGCCAAGCTGGCCGCCAACCCGGTCGATGGCGTGCGCGCGCCCAGGCGCGCGCGCACACTGCCCAAGGCGCTGTCGGTCGATGACGCGGTCCACCTGGTGTCGAGCCCGTCCCACGCCCACGCCAATCCCGAGCCGGCCGACCTGTGCAACCGCGCCATGTTCGAGCTGATGTACTCGAGCGGCCTGCGGGTATCCGAACTGGCCGGGCTCGATGCCGCCTACCGCAAGGCCGGCAGCGCGGCCGGCAGCGCCGCATCGCTGGGCTGGATCGATCTCGACGCCCAGGAAGTGGTGGTCACCGGCAAGGGCGGCAAGATGCGCAAGGTGCCGGCCGGCGCCCACGCGATCGCCGCGCTGCAGGCCTGGCTGGCGGTGCGTCCGCCGCCGGCGGACGGCAGCGCCGCGCTGTTCGTGTCGGCGCGCGGCGCGCGCATCACGCCGCGCGTAATCCAGAGCCGCCTCAAGCAGCACGCGCTGCGCGTGGGCACCTCGGTCAACGTCCATCCGCACGTGCTGCGCCACTCGTTCGCCTCGCACGTGCTGCAGTCGTCGGGCGACCTGCGCGCGGTGCAGGAGATGCTCGGCCACGCCAGCATCACCTCGACCCAGGTCTACACGGCGCTCGACTTCCAGCACCTCGCCGCCGCCTACGACAAGGCCCATCCGCGGGCAAAAACCAAGTAACTGGGCAGTCAGGGCATGATCCGTATCAAGCCCAAACGCGGTTGATGGAAGCAAATCGCGAAATCCGGCATAATCCCTCGCTTACCTGCCGCCCAAGCGGCCGCTTTACCAATACAACGGCAAAACAACATGGCATTAATTCCAAGCACCATCCTGACCGGCTTCCTGGGCGCCGGCAAAACCACCTTGCTCAACCGCATCCTGCAAGAGGATCACGGCCTGCGCATTGCCGTCATCGAAAATGAGTTTGGCGAAGAAAACATCGACAACGAGATCCTGGTGCAGGACAGCAGCGAGCATATCGTCGAGATGAACAACGGCTGCATCTGCTGCACCGTGCGCGGCGACCTGATCGTGGCGCTGACGAAACTGGCGCAAAAGCGCGACGCCGGCGAAATCCAGTTCGACCGCGTGGTGATCGAAACGACCGGCCTGGCCAATCCGGGCCCGGTGGCGCAAACTTTCTTTGTCGACGAAGAAGTCGGCGCCCACTACCTGCTCGACGCGGTGGTCACCGTGGTGGACGCGCGCCACGCGATGGCCCAGCTCGACGAGCATGAAGAAGCCCAGCGCCAGGTTGGCTTTGCCGACAAGATCCTGATTTCCAAGACCGACCTGGTCGACGCGGCCCAGCTGGCCGAACTGAAGACGCGCCTGAAGCGGATCAACCCGCGCGCCCCGATGAACCAGTCGGACTTCGGGCGCGCCCCGCTGGCCGAGGTGCTCGACCTGCGCGGCTTCAACCTGAACGACAAGCTCGAACTCGATCCGGACTTCCTGACCGCCGACGAAGCGAGCGACCACGGCCACCACCATGCGCACGACCATGATGGCGAGCACGAGCACGTACATACGGAAAACTGCGACCACAGCAACGACCATCACCACAGCCATCACAGCGACGACATCGCCGCCTTCGTGTTCAAAAGCACGCGCCCGTTCGACCCGGCCCGCCTCGACGAATTCCTGGGCAGCCTGGTCAATGTGTTCGGACCGCGCATGCTGCGCTACAAGGGCGTGCTGCTGATGGATGGCGCCGACCGCAAGGTGGTGTTCCAGGGCGTGCACCAGATTATGGGCAGCGATATCGGCGGCAAATGGGGCGACGACGAGGAACGCGGCAGCAAAATGGTCTTTATTGGCAAAAATTTACCGAAAGACGTCTTTATCCGCGGATTGGAACAATGTTTGGTATAAACTATCCCGGTTTCCAGTATGCACAAAACGGTTCCAGCGGCTCAGATTGAAGTTCCACGGAGGTGGCATCATGAAAGGTAGCGAAACGAAACCGGCCAGCAGATCCGCCGAGGCCGTGGCGGTGGCGCCAGCGCCAGGCGGTGCGGCAAAAACAACGGCCGCGGCCAGGCCGGCCTCGCGCGCCACCGCGGCCAGCAAGACCAAGATTGCAGCAACTGCGAAGGCAGGCAGTAAAGCGGCGGACGGCCAGCCCTCCGTCAAGGCAAGCGATCCGGCAGACGAAAATACTGCTGGGTTAGCTGATAAAATGAAAACCTCTGTCGTATCGAAGGTAAGTGAAGTCATGACTAAAACAACTAAATCGAACTCCGCCGTGAACACAGAAGGCCACGTCCTGTCCGAAGATGAAATCCGGGCGATGGGCGAGAAGGACTACATGAACGCGGAACAGTTGGCGTTTTTCAAGGCACGCTTGCAGCAACTTGAAAAAGACCTGTTGAAGAATGCCGGCGAAACCACCGAGCACCTGCGCGAAACCGTCCTGGTCCCCGACCCGGCCGACCGTGCCACGATCGAAGAAGAACATGCGCTCGAACTGCGTACCCGCGATCGCGAGCGCAAGCTGCTCAAGAAAGTGCAGCAGTCGATCGCCTCGATCGATGCCGGCGAATACGGCTGGTGCGAAGAGACCGGCGAGCCGATCGGCATCCCGCGCCTGATCGCGCGCCCGACCGCGACCTTGTCGCTGGAAGCGCAGCAGCGCCGCGAACTGAAGCAGAAGCTGTACGGCGACTGACGTCGCTGTTTCCCGCAAAAAAGCATGCGCCTCACGCCGCATGCTTTTTTGCTTTCAGGACGAGTCGTGCCGGACGGGCGCGCCGCGCCGTGCTAACGTGGCAAACGCAGCGTGAAAAGTAACAGGAAATAACGTGGGCATTTTCTCCAGGTTCAGACGCAAGAACGACGACAGCGATGGCATTGCGCCGCCAGACAGCCGCCTGGGCGGCGGCGAACCGTCGCGCCTGGCGGAAGGCCGCCCCGCGCAAGAGACCGAGGCAGAACGTGCGCGCCTGCGCGAGATCGCCCGCGCCACCGCGGCCAAGATCGACGCCATCGAGACGGCGATGGCCAACGACATTTTCAATACGCCGGAGCCGGCCTGGGGCAGCGGCCCGCGCCGTCCGCTGACCAGCTTCCAGCAAGAGCAGAACGGTGCGGGCACCCAGCCGATGCTGGAAATCCCCACCACCGAGCTGCTCGGCGACGACGTGCTGCCCGATGCCCCGGTCGAGGCCCAGGCCGCGCCGGTCGTCGAGGAAAGCGCCATCCTGTATGCCAACGGCCAGGCCGCGGCCGCCGAGTCGATGCTGGCCGACAGCCTGGCCGACGTCGGCCAGCACGACCGCACGGTGTGGTGGATGCTGTTCGACCTGTACCAGGCCGGCAACCGCCCGCTGGACTTCGACAACCTGGCGATCGACTACGCCAGCCGGTTTGAAACCTCGCCCCCGGCGTGGAATCCATTGCCGCCCAGCGCCAGCGCGCCGGCATACGCGGGCGTCACCCCAACCGAGGTACTCAAGGGAACGCTGGACGCGCACAGCGCAGCGCAGCTGGCACGCCTGACCGACCTGGCGGCGCCCGGCAAGCTGCTGCGCCTTGAGCTGGGCCACATCACCCAGCTGACGCCGGAAGGCTGCGAGCTGCTGTCGCGCGCGCTGGCCGGCCTGCGCGCCGGCGGCAGCGAACTGGTGGTCGCTGGCGCTGCCGAGCTGGCGGCGCTGGCACGCCAGAGCACCATCATCGGCGAGCGCGACAGCAGTCCGGCGCCATGGCTGCTGCTGCTCGCGCTGCTCCAGCTGCTCAACCGCGAGAAGGACTTCGAAGAAACCGCAATGGATTACTGCGTCACCTTTGAAGTCTCGCCGCCGTCATTTGAAGCGCCGGGAAAGGTCGCCACCGCCACCAGCGGCCCCGTCAGCGTGGAAAGGTTCATGTTGCCCTCGGTGATAGAAGGCGCGGCCGCCACGCTGTTCGACGCGATCGACGCCTATGCGCAAGACAGCGACGTGGTGCTGCTCGACTGCGCGCGGCTGGCGCGGGTCGAGTACGGCGCCGCGGTGGCCTTGCAGGCCCGCCTGCGGGCGCTGGCGGGCAGCGGCAAGAAGATCGAGCTGCGCGATGTGAACCATCTGGTCGCGGCGCTGTTCAAACTGCTGGGCTATGCCGGGGTCGCGCGCCTGTACCCCCATAAGTACTAGCGTCGTTGCCAAGACGGCGGGAACGGCCTATCCCTATCTTGCAATTTGCCCGAGCATCCCCACTTCTTGTTGGCTAGATAACTCAGAGGCTGACATGGAACAATATCACGGCACCACCATCCTGTGCGTACGGCGCGGCAAGCAAGTTGCCCTCGGCGGCGATGGCCAGGTGACTCTCGGCAATATCATCATGAAGGGCACGGCCCGCAAGGTGCGCAAGCTGTATCAGGGCAAGGTCCTGTGCGGTTTCGCCGGCGGCACCGCCGACGCCTTCACCTTGCTCGACCGCTTCGAAGGCAAGCTCGAAAAGCACCAGGGCAACCTGCTGCGCGCCTCGGTCGAACTGGCCAAGGACTGGCGCACCGACCGCGTGCTGCGCCGCCTCGAGGCAATGCTGCTGGTGGCGGACGCCGAGTCGACCCTGGTCATCACGGGTAACGGCGACGTGCTCGAGCCGGAAGACGGCGTCGGCGCGATCGGCTCGGGCGGCACCTACGCCCAGTCCGCCGCCAAGGCGCTGCAGGAGAACACCGACCTGTCGCCTGCCGAGATCGTGCACAAGTCGCTGACCATCGCCGGCCAGCTGTGCATTTACACTAATCTGAACCACATCGTGGAAAGCCTGGACTAACCATCGTGCCTAATTCAATCATGAACATGACGCCCCCCGAAATCGTCTCGGAACTGGACAAGCACGTGGTCGGCCAGGGCAAGGCCAAGCGCGCTGTCGCGATCGCGCTGCGCAACCGCTGGCGCCGCCAGCAGGTCGACGAGCCGCTGCGCCACGAGATCACGCCGAAGAACATCCTGATGATCGGCCCGACCGGCGTCGGTAAAACCGAAATCGCGCGCCGCCTGGCGCGCCTGGCCGAAGCGCCGTTCATCAAGATCGAAGCGACCAAGTTCACCGAGGTCGGCTATGTCGGGCGCGATGTCGACACCATCATCCGCGACCTGATCGACATCGGCGTCAAGCAGACCCGCGCCAGCGAAATGAAAAAAGTGCGCCAGCGCGCCGAGGAAGCTGCCGAAGACCGCGTGCTCGACATCCTGGTGCCGCCGCCGCGCGACTTCGGCTTCAACGCCGGCGCCGCCAGCAGCGAGCCGAGGGAAGGCGACAACACGCGCCAGACCTTCCGCAAGCGCCTGCGCGAAGGTGCGCTGGACGACCGCGAAATCGAGGTCGAGGTGGCCGAAGCGGCGCCGCAGATGGAAATCATGGCGCCGCCGGGCATGGAAGAAATGACCGAGCAGATCAAGACGATGTTCTCGGGCATGGGGGCGGCACGCAAGAAGCCGCGCAAGGTCAAGATCGCCGAAGCGATGAAGCTGCTGGCCGAGGAAGAAGCGGCCAAGCTGATCAACGAAGACGAGATGAAGCAGAAGGCGATCGCCAATGTCGAGCAGAACGGCATCGTGTTCCTCGACGAGATCGACAAGATCGCCTCGCGCTCGGAAGCCGGCGGCGCCGACGTCTCGCGCGCCGGCGTGCAGCGCGACCTGCTGCCGCTGGTCGAAGGAACCACCGTCAATACCAAGTACGGCATGATCCGCACCGACCACATCCTGTTCATCGCGTCGGGCGCCTTCCATCTTGCCAAGCCGTCCGACCTGATCCCCGAGCTGCAGGGCCGCTTCCCGATCCGGGTCGAGCTCGAGTCGCTGTCGATCGCCGATTTCGAGTGCATCCTGACCAGCACCGACGCCTGCCTGACGACGCAGTACGAAGCGCTGCTGGCGACCGAAGGCGTCAAGCTCGAGTTCGCGGCGGACGGCATCACGCGGCTGGCCGAGATTGCGTACTCGGTTAACGAGCGCACCGAAAACATCGGCGCGCGCCGCCTGTACACCGTCATGGAAAAGTTGCTGGAAGAAATTTCCTTTACCGCCAGCGACAGCGGCGGGCAGGTCCTGGTCATCGACGCGGGCTACGTCAACGCGCGGCTCGACAAGCTGGCCGAGGACGAAGACCTGTCGCGCTACGTGTTGTAATCGTCCGGGACCGGGAGCGCGGCATGGCGAACAAGGCATTGGCGACGCGGCAGAAGATGCGGCTGCGCCTGGAACCTTCGCAAACCTTCGGCAAACCGCGCAACCCGCTCGCCGTGCTGGCCAAGCAGCGCGCGGCGGGCGCCCACATCAAGAGCAAATCGGCGCAGCGCCAGGCCGACAAGCGCGCGCTGGCCAAAGCCAGGCTGAAACCCGACGACGAGTAAAGTCCGCGCCGGCTTACTGCGTGACCGGCGGCGCGCCGATATTGCGGGTTGCCGGCGGCATCTGCACCGGTGGCGCGGGCGGCGGCGGTGTCGTTACCCCATCCACCGGGCGCGCCATCGGCACCGGCGGCGGCGGCTCCTGGTCCGGCCCTTGCGGCGGCTCGTTCTGTTCGTCTAGTTCCTGCTGCTGTTCGCCCGGCGCGGCCGACTGCGGCATCGGGCGCGGCTGCGCCGGCATCTGCTGCTGCTGGGGCATCGGCTGTCCCTGCTGCGGGTAGGCCGGCGGCGCCGGCGCATCCATCGGCAGCGGCGCCGCCATCTCGCTGGCCGGGCGCGCGTCGACCGCCAGGTCGATCCGCTTGAGCACACCGCCTTCCGACAGCATCACGTAGCGCGGATGCACTTCCTTGACCACCACCCCGGCGGAGAGCTCTTTCCCGATCGGGAAGGCCTTGGCCGGCTGGCCATCGGCCACCAGGATCGCCACGCTGTTGCGGCCAGCGGCGACCACGCCGGTCAGCTGGTAATTCGATACCACCGCCGTCATCGCCTGGCCGCCGAACAGGGTGGCGGCGGCGTCCACCGCCGGCTCGGGCAGCGCGGCCACCGGCACCGCGGCCAGCGGGCGCTGGTCCGGCTTGTACAGCTGCAGCACCCAGTACGCGATCGAGGCCGACAGGGCCACGAGGGCGAGCAGGGTTAAAAGTAAAGGCATGCGCTTCATCAGATTCCTTCGTTACCGCACCAGCTGGTTGATTTCAATGATCGGCATCAGCACCGCGAGCACGATCAGCAGCACCACGATACCCATCGCGACGATCAGCAGCGGCTCCAGCAGGCCGGCGATGGTCAGCGTGCGCCGCTCGACATCGGCCTGCTGCGACAGCGCGGCGCGGTCCAGCATGGCCGGCAGTTCGCCGGTGATTTCGCCCGCGCGGATCATGTGGATCAGCATGGGCGGGAAATGCTTTTGCGCCGACAGCGCGCGCGCCAGCCCGACGCCTTCGCGCACGCTGGCGCTGGCCTGCTCGACCAGCTCCTTCATGGCGACGTTCGACAGCGTGTCGCGGCTGGTGTCGAGCGCGTGCAGAATCGGTACGCCCGAACCGGTGGTGATCGCCAGCGTACTGGCGAAACGCGCGGTGTTCAGGCTGCGCTCGAACTTGCCATAAATTGGCGCGGTCAGCAGCCAGGTATGCCAGCGCCGCTTCAGGTCCGGATTCTGCAGTGCCCGGCGCCACATGAAGAACGCGCCGATCAAGCCCACAGCAACATAGATCCCATAACCGCGCACAAAGTTCGACACCGCCAGCATCATTGTCGTCAGCAGCGGCAGTTTTTGCTTGGTGTTGGCAAACACCGACACGATCTGCGGCACCACATAGGTCAGCAGGAAGATGACGATGGCGAACGCCAGCACGGTGACGATGGCCGGATACAGGAACGCCAGGCGCACCTTCTGCACCAGCGCGTTGCGCCGTTCGATATAGTCGGCCAGGCGCGACAGCACCCGCGCCAGGTGGCCGATCTGCTCGCCCGAGGCGACCAGCGCGCGGTAGATTTCGGCGAAGTCGCGCGGATGGCGCGACAGCGCGTCGGAGAACGGCGCCCCGCCCATGACTTCGGAACGGATCGAGGCGATCAGGTCGCGCACGTACGGGCGTTCGGCCTGTTCCAGCAAGGCGGTAAACGCCTGCTCGAGCGGCAGGCCCGCTTCCAGCAGGCTGGCCAGCTGGCGGGTAAACAGCGCCAGCTCGACCTGCGACAGCTTTTCGCCGATGCCGCGGCTTTTCGCCACGCCGGCCGCGTCCAGCTGCGCGGTGATGGCTTCGACGCTGAGCGGCGTCAGGCCCTGCAGGCGCAGGTCGGCGCGCGCCGAGCGCGGGCTGTCGGCGTTGACCACGCCCTTGCGGGTGGCGCCGGCGTCGTCGACGGCTTCGTAGCGGAATGCTGGCATCGTTGTCGGCCTAGTCCTTGGTCACGCGCAGCAGTTCGGCCTGCGTCGTGGTGCCGTCGCGCAGCCAGCGTTCGCCGTCTTCGCGCATGGTCTTCATGCCGCTGCGCTGGGCGGCGTTCTTGATGTCCGCCTCCGACGCGCGGTTGTGGATCTGGGCGCGGATTTCGTCGGTGGTCTCGAGCAGCTCGTAGACGCCGACCCGGCCCTGGTAGCCGGTCTGGCCGCACTTGTCGCAGCCGACCGCCTTGTAGAACTGGCCGTCGGGCTCCTTGCAGTGCACGCACAGCTTGCGCACCAGGCGCTGCGCCATCACGCCCAGCAGCGACGACGACAGCAGGAAGGGCTCGATGCCCATGTCGAGCAGGCGGGTCACGGCGGCTGCCGAATCGTTGGTGTGCAGGGTCGCCAGCACCAGGTGGCCGGTCAGGGATGCCTGCACCGCGATCTGCGCCGTTTCCAGGTCGCGGATCTCGCCGATCATGATCACGTCCGGGTCCTGGCGCAAAATCGCGCGCAGGGCCTTGGCGAAGCTCATGTCGATGCGGGCGTTGACCTGGGTCTGGCCGACGCCGATCAGGTCGTACTCGATCGGGTCTTCGACGGTCAGGATATTGGTGGTGCTGGCGTTCAGGCGCGACAGCGCCGCGTACAAGGTGGTGGTTTTACCGGAACCGGTCGGGCCGGTCACCAGCACGATGCCGTGCGGCTGCTTGATCAGGGTATCGAACTGCGGCAGCAGGTCCGGGCTCATGCCCAGGTGCGACAGGTCGAGGCGGCCGGCTTCCTTGTCCAGCAGTCGCAGCACCGCGCGTTCGCCGTGCCCGGTCGGCAGGGTCGAGACGCGCACGTCGACCGGCTTGCCGCCGACGCGCAAGGTGATGCGGCCATCCTGCGGCAGGCGTTTTTCGGCGATGTCGAGCTGGGCCATGATCTTGATACGCGAGATCAGCGAGGCATGGATGCCCTTGCGCGGGCGGACGATGTCGCGCAGCGCGCCGTCGATCCGGAAGCGCACCACCGAGGTCTGCTCGAACGGCTCGATGTGGATGTCGGAGGCGCCTTCGCGCAGCGACTGCGTCAGCAGCGCATTGATCATGCGGATCACCGGCGCGTCGTCGGACGATTCGAGCAGGTCTTCGATGGCCGGCACGTCCTGCAGCAGCTTGGTGAGGTCGAGGTCGGCGTCGAATTCGTCGGCCACCTGCGAAGCGTCGCCGCCGGCGCTGGCGTAAGCGCCGGCGATCGCCGCTTCCAGTTCGGCGCGCGGCATCGAGCGCAGCGCGATGCGGCCGAAGCGGCGCGATACCTCGGCGATCGCCGCCGGCGCGGTCGCGCCGGAGATCCAGACCTCGACCGGGTTGTCGTTATCGCCATCCGTACGCGCGAGCACGCCAAAGTCGCGGGCAAAAGCGTAAGGCAAAAGATTGTTCATCGCGGTTCTCTATTTCTGCACAGGGCGGTACTTGCTTGCATCCGGTTCGACTGGCGCGAGGGTGCTGCGCGGCTGGACCGGCACCAGCGCCGCGGGCGGACGCACCGGCACCGGCGCCATCGCGCCGCCCAGCGGCGGCTGGCCCTTGACCAGCGCCGGCAGCACCGGGGTGCCATAGTCGGGCAGCACCACCGAGCCGGTTTCCGGCTGCGAACGCACGCCGGCCGAGCGCATGAAGTCGTAGCGGTCGGTGGCGATGACGTTGCTGTCTTCCTTGCTGCGCACGATGACCGGGCGCAGGAAGATCATCAGGTTGGTCTTGGTGCGCTGGCGGCTGCGGTACTTGAACAGGTTGCCCAGCACCGGAATGTCGCCCAGCCCGCGCACTTTTTCTTCGCTGTCGCTGGTGTCGTCCTTGATCAGGCCACCGAGCACGATGATCTGGCCGTCGTCGGCGATCACGTTGTTTTCGATGATGCGGATGTTGGTCGTCACGCCCGAGGTGGCGGCAAGGCTGGTCGGATCGACGTTCGAGTTCTCGCTGTAGATCGCCATCTTGATGGTGCCGCCTTCGGAAATCTGCGGACGCACCTTGAGGGTGATGCCGACGTCGCGCCGGTCGATGGTCTGGAACGGGTTGCTGGCGGTGCCGCTGGCCGGGGTGGTGAACTGGCCGCTGATGATCGGCACGTTCTGTCCGACCTTGATGGTCGACAGCTCGTTGTCGAGCGTGAGCATGTTCGGCGTCGACAGGATGTTGGCGTTGCCGTCGGTTTCGAGCGCATGCGCCAGCGCGCCCAGGCCAAGCTGGCCATTGATCTGTTTGAACAGGCCGATGGTCAGGCCTTTCGCGGACGGCAGCGCCGGCGGGTTGGCCAGGGCGCCGGCGGCGATCGTGCCGATGTTATTGGCGCCGCTGGTGAAGCCCTGCAGGCCGCCCACCCGGTAGCTGCTGTTCTCGTTGCCGGACAAGCCGAGCCACTGCACGCCGAATTCGGCGGCCTTGGCCGAATTGACTTCGACGATCAGCGATTCGATATAGACCTGGGCGCGGCGCACGTCGAGCATGTCGATCACCGAGCGCAGGTTGCGGTAGACCGCGTCCGGCGCGGTGATGATCAGGGTGTTGGTCGAGGCGTCGGCCTGGATGAAGCCCGCGCCGCCGCCGCCGGTGGCTTCGCCGACCTGCTGGCCGGGCGACTGCGCACCGAGCGAACTGACCTGGTTGCCCATCATGCCGCCGCCCTGCCCCTGGCCGCCGAAGCCGCCGCCGGCAGCGCCGCCGCCGCTAGGAATGCTGCCGCCTTGCGTGCCCTGCCCCGGCTGCGATGCCGCCGAGACGTCGCCCGACACCACCGCGCGCAGGGTCTGCGCCAGCTTGGTGGCGTCGGCGTTTTTCAGGTAGACCACGTGGACGTTACCGGCCTGCGAGGTCGGCGCATCGAGTTTGGCGATCAGCTGGCGCGCCAGGCGCGCGCGCGCTTCCGACGGCGCCCGCAAAATGAGCGAGTTGGTGCGCGGGTCGGCCACCACCGAGACGCGGCCGGAGTCGCCGCCAGGGCCTGGTTCCATCAGCTTGTTGACCATCGCCGCCATGTCGCTGGCGATGCCGTTGCGCACCGGGATCACGTCGACGCCCGCCGCCACCGGCGCGTCGAGCGCGGCGATGATCTTGGACAGGCGGCGCAGGTTGTCGGCGTAGTCGGTGACCACCAGGCTGTTGTTGCCCGGGTTGGCCATGATCGAATTGTTCGGCGAAATCAACGGACGCAGCACCGCCGTCAGGTTGGCCGCCGATTCGTAATTGAGGTAGTAGATCTGGGTGGCGATCTGGTCGCCGCGCGCGCGCGATCCGCCCACGCCGACCTGGGTCGGCGAGGCCTGCAGCTTGGCTTCGGCTTCCGGCACCACCTTGGCGAAACCGTCGGCGGTGACCACCGCGTAGCCTTGCAGGCGCAGCGCGGACGTCAGCAGCGCAAAGGCCTGCGACTTCGAGATCGACTTTTCCGACACCAGCGTCAAGGTGCCCTTGACGCGCGGGTCGATGACGAAGGTCATGCCGGTGTAGTGGCCGACCGCCTTGATCACCGATTCGATGTCGGCGCCGACGAAGTTGAGCGCGGCCTGGTTCTCGGTCTGGGCCCAGGCCGGGCCGGCGCTGGTGACGACCGTGCAGCACAGCAGGGCGCCGGCGGCGATGCGGCGCAGTGCCGGGAATTGGAAGGTGCTGCCAGACAGTTTTTTCATCATTTGAACTCTAACGCGATTATTTTCTTGCCGTCCACCATACGTCGTTGGCCCAGCAAGTTCAGGAGGTTGCCCAGCGTGTCTTCATACCCGGGGCCGGCTTCTGCCTGGCCGGAAAACTGCAGGCGCCCATTGTTCAGGGCCCCCGTTCCGGACAACAGCAGCGCGCCGCGCACCGTTCTCAAATTCAATTGCGCCTGCTGGCCACGCCAGTCGAACGCAAGCTCGTAGCTACCCAGCGGCTTGATGGGCGACATGCGCGAACCCATATCCTGCATCGATAGCAAGGTGCGCCCATTGACGGACACGGCATTTCCGGCGCGCGCCAGCGCCAGCGTGGTCCACGACAGCTGCATCATGCCGCTTGGCGCCAGCGTATTCAGCGGCGCGCCGAGGCCGGCCAGGCCAGCGGCCGGCAGGCGGATCGCCGCGGGACTCACCTGCCATTCCGACCAGCTGCCCGTAATCAATACCGGCTGCGTCAGCGCCTGCGGGTTTTCCAGCGTCATTTCCACCCGTCCCAGCAGCACCATTTTCGACAGCTGCCACGAGAAACGTCCCGGCAACAGCGGCGTCACCGCCCCGCCTTCGCCTGGCGCGCCGCCGATGAATGCTGAGCCGCGCCAAAGAGTACCTTGCGCATCCCCCAGAGTCAAACGTGCACCAGTCTGCTTCTCAACGATCGGCCCCAGCCAGGTCGCGGGGAAGAACAGCAATATTGTCACCCCGACCGCAAGGCCGATGGCCGCCAGCCACAACGCGGCGCGCTTCATCGTGTCCCGGCGCCGGTAGCCTGCTGCAAGGTCACACTGGCATCGACCTGGCCGGGCGCACCTTGCGCCGTGACCGTCATGTCCTGTACCGCGATGCGGTTCTCGCGCCGCTGCGCATCGAGCCACATCACCAGGTTGGCAAAGGAAACATTACTAACCTGCAACTTCGCGAATTCGCCGGTCATGCTCAGCGACTGCGGGACGATGCTGCGGGTGGCCAGGCTGGCGGAGAGCGACTCGCGCGTCATCGGCGACGGCTGCGGCACCGGACGGGACGCCAGCTGGCTGGCCTCCAGCGCCATCGCCTGCAGTTCGGCGGCCTGCTGGCGCATCTCGGGCAGTTTCTGGCGCAGTTCGGCGCGGCCAGTCAGCGCCGGATCGATGAAGATCATGTAGGTCAATGCCGCGAACACGACGCCGCCGCCCACGGTCAGGTATTTGCGTTCCTGCTCGGTACGCGCCAGCCAGTAGACGGCGAGGCGCTCCTTGAACTGGCCGATCGATTGCATGGCCTTCATGATTGTGCTCCAGTGCTGCGGATCTGCCAGACCCCGGCAGCGGTTTCGGTCAGGGACAGGCCGCGCGCGGCCAGCGCGCTTTTCACCTGGTTGGCCAGGGCCGGGTCGTTCGCCTCCGGCTTCAGGCGGACATTCAGCGCGCGTTCGCGGAACTCCAGCGAGCCGATGGCCGCTTCGCGCCCGGCGCCGCGCATGGCTTCGCCGAAGGCGGCGGCCAGGTAGACGAACTCGTCCGAGCTGACTTCGCCCTGCGCCGCTTTCGCCAGCGCGATGTTCTTGCGCATCTGGGCGGCCGGATCGAGGATCACGGTTTCGTTCGGATAGGCGGCGCGGAAGGTGGTCGTCATCGACTGGCGCAGCGCCTCGGCTTCGCGCTTCATGCGCAGCCACTCGATGTTCAGGCCGGCGATGTTGACCACGAAGGCCAGCAGCGCCAGCCCGATCGGCCAGCGCCAGCGCTTCCAGTCGGCCGCGCGCGAGCCGGCCGAGCCGAGGCCCGGGACCAGGTCGAGGCTGGTGGTGTGGGAGCCGTCGACCCAGTGCAACCAGTCATCGGCCACCAGGCTGACGCCGGGACCGGCTTCGGCGGCGATGGCCTGGTATTCGCCCAGTTGCGCCGGCGCCACGTACAGGGTCAGTGGGGCGTCGCCCGCCAGCGCGCGCGCGGTTTGCAGCGCCACCATCGGCTCGGCGCCGGTCATGTCGAGGCCAAGGCCCTGGAACTGGGCGAAGCGCAAGGTGATCTCGCCGCCGCGGATGGCGCCGGACACCGTTCCCGGCTCCAGCGGCAGGCACAGCTGGGCGGGCAAGGCGGTCACGCCGTGCGCGCCCTGGGCCAGCAGCAGCTTGACGATCGGTTCGAGCCACGAACGCTGGACCACCGCGACCGTGCGGGTGCCGTCCGGCGCCGACACCGGGGCCGGCACCAGCACCAGATCGGATGGGTCGCCCAGCACGTGCTCTTCGACCAGGCCGGGCAGCGCCGCCTTCAGGCGCGCGGTCGACAGCGGCGGTACCTTGACCTGCAGCAGGGTGACGTCGGATGCGGCCAGCATGACCACCACCTTGCGGCTGGAGGCCATGACGTCGGACATGTTGCGCAAGGCGCCCTCGCCCTGCTGCGCGATCTTGCCACTGTCGGCGACCAGCGCGTACTGGGCCAAGGCATGCTCGCCCTCTCCGCGGGCAGGATGCCGGATATATAAAGTACTCAAACCGTCTCGCTTTCGTTCTAGTTTTGGCGAATGGTTAACACCGTTGTTGAGGCGGCCAGGCGTTCGACCAACGCCTCGGTATCCAGGTTCGCCCGATCAAGCCGTATTCTGCTCTGCACCAGGAAAAACTGGCTGCCTACCGTCAGCGAGTTCGGATCGATGGCCTTCTTGCCGATACTGTCGAGCTTCGCCGTAAATGCCGGCAACGTGCGGAAGTAAGCCGTCTTGCGCGCCGCCACCAGCGACTGCGCTTCAGACAGCGACATGTTTCCGATGACGGCTGCCAACACTTCCGCGGACGCTGTGTTCACATTAACACCATGCTTGTTCGCCGTTCCTGTCGCAAGAGGCAGCACGATAACAAAATCGCGTAGCTTGGCAACGATTTCCGGCGTATAGCCTGGGATCGCGAGCAAATCTTCCACCCGGCTGATCGCCACCGGCAACGACTTGACCGGAGGCGTTGTCTTGCCGACTTCCGGCGTCGGCGTATGCGTGCTAACCATATAGTCCGCGGTACGCTTGGCCAGTAATGGATCCACTTGCAGCACTCGCAGCAGATTTCCGTAAATCCGGATCTGCTCGGACTCCAGCTGCGGTCCAGTGGCCAATAAGCGCAGATTGTAGCGTGAGGCGGCGTCAATTACCCGGCCAGACAGTGTCGCATCAAAAACTTCGCCTTCGATCCGCTCGCGCTCAATATACTGGTCGAGCCGGGTTTCAGCCAGTGGCGTGTTCCAGACATCGTTGAGCGAGGTGACGCCATCGCCCTGCGAGCCCGCTGTCTGCAACACCAGCCGGGCCCAGTCGAGCGCCCCGCGCAAGATCCATTTGGTTTGTAGCTGCAGCCGCTGGTTTTCCATCGAACGCACCTGCACCTGCTGCTGCCAGAACAGGCTTGCGACAATGCTCACCGCGAGCGTACACAAAAGTAAGGCGGTAATGACGGCCACGCCGCGCTGCTTGTTCAGCCTCATCACATGCCCCCCAACAGGAATGCCTTGCTCATCGGGATCTGCTGGCCCTGCACCTGCAAGGCCACGCGCAGGCCGGCTACGGGGAGGCCGGCCCACTGCGGCGTACTCGGCTGCGCTTGTTGCTGCGGCGCGCCAGCCATGCGCCACATATTGTTATCCCAGGTTTCCACTTGCATCGACAGCACGCCGGTTTGAAGGATCACCGGCGGTGTCGTATCGGCGTTGCTGAGCGCCGCCTGCCAGAACACGTCCAGTTGCACCAGGTCGCGGGTGCCGGCCGACTCGCGCCGGATCAAGACGCCATCGATGATGCGGTAGGAAATGACCTGCAATTGCGACGGCGCGTTTTCGCTGTGCCAGTTACGCACCAGTGTCATGCCGCCGGCATCGGCGGTCAGGTTCGGGCGTCCCTGCAAGTCGTTCGAGGCGACGATGTGTTCGCCATCGCTCTGCATCTGCGCGAAGGCCAGTTGCATGCCGCGCGTCGTTTCCATCTGGTCGGTCAAGGCGACGCGGGCGCGCACGATGCCATCCAGGCCGCGCCAGCCGAGCACGGCCACGATGGCGAGGATGCTGATTGCCACCAGTAGTTCGATCAGGGTAAATCCGGCTGCGCGCTTCATCGTTCCCTCAGCACCAGTTGCACCAGCTTGATGATGCGGCGTTCAGGGTTATCCGAGTCGTAGACGCTGACCTCGACCCGGCGCAGGCGCGGGTTGGGGCTTGCCAGCACTTCTTCCTGGCAGATCAGGCGCAGGTCGCCTTGCGGGCATTCGAATGACTGCTTTCCAATCTCCGGGAAATCTTTCGACAGGCGCACCTGCACCAGCCGGTTCTCGGCTGACCAGGTCGCCATCATCGCGGCGCGCAGGCCCGAACTATTCTGGGCCAGGCTGCCGACCGCGCGCAGCGAGGCGCCCAGCGCGGTGCCGACGATGACCAGCGCCACCAGCACTTCGAGCAGGGTAAAGCCGCGCGAACGGCGTGGGAGGCGGAACATGTTCATCGCTTATTCGACCACGAAATGGCCGACGCCATCGGCGCGCACCGCAACCTGGTCTTCGCCATTGCTGAGGGTCAGCACGAACGGACGGTCGACCGGCTCGCGGCCGAAGGTGATGCGCATATTGGTGTTGGTGGTGCCGCCGGTCTGCGCGGGCGGATCGAGCCGCAAGGTGATCGGCGCGTTCTTGAAAGTGCGTTCCCGCAGCAAGTCATCGTTGATGACCTGGTCCCAGCTGGTTTCATTGCGCACCAGGAAGCGATAGCGGTCGCTATTGGCTTCGAAGGCGATCAGGCGGTTGCGCACGATGGCTTCGTCGCGCGCCAGCTGCAGCAGCAACGCGATGCGCTGCGCCTCTTTCTGCAAGTCCTGGCGCGGGCTCGGGATCGCGTTCAGCGACACCAGGCCGAGCGTGATCCCGATGATGACCATGACGACCATCACCTCGACCAGCGTAAAGCCGCGTGCGCCCCGGGCGCGCTGCATGAGCGTCAACCTTGGTGGTTAGTTATCCCACGAACCGACGTCGGTGTCTTCACCGGTTCCGCCTGGCTGGCCATCGGCGCCATACGAGAACAGGTCGACTTCGCCTTTGACGCCGGGCGACAGGTACTGGTAAGGGTTGCCCCAAGGGTCTTTTGGCAGCTTTTCAACATAGCCGCCGGATTTCCAGCCATTGGCCGAGGGGCCGCTGGTTGGCTTTTCGATCAGCGACTTCAGGCCCTGTTCGGTGGTCGGATAGCGCTGGTTGTCGAGTTTGTACAGCTTGAGCGCTTGCATCAGCGTCGAGATATCGACGCGCGCCGCGGTCACGCGCGATTCGCCGGTACGGCCCATCAGCTTCGGCACGACCAGCGCACCGAGGATGCCGATAATAACCACAACCACCATGATTTCCACCAGGGTGAAGCCGCGTGCGACGAGGCGGTGGCGCGGACGGTTTGGAGCTTTATGCATTTGGTTCAGGTCTCACAGTAATGACAACGAAAGATGAGTATAAGACGGTTTCGCCCCCGCCACCATACGGCGGGGGGCTTATTGTAGGCACGTTGGTCAAATCACGGCCACGCGCTTGATCAATGCTGATGACGCGCGGTTCCGCCCATTTGCTTCAAGGCGCCTTCATTGCCGCCGGACGCGATATTAGACGAAACCGGCGGAAGTGCGCGTAAAGTTGGCGTATCTTTCACAAACGGGAGAATTCCCAGTTCCTTGTCGATCTCGGTCGGGAAGATCACGTGGCCACGCGTGATGACCGCGGCAACCTTGCGGATATCGTTGATGTCCTTGGTCGGATCGCCATCCACCAGCACCAGGTCGGCCAGCTTGCCCGGCTCGATCGAACCGCGCTCGTGGCTGGTGCGGGTGTACCTGGCGCCGTTGCGGGTGGCGACCTGGATCGCTTGCGCCGGGGTCAGCCCCGCCTTGACCAGCATCGCCAGTTCCGACTGCAAGGTGAAGCCGGCCATTTCGTCGGTACCGGCCACGATCGGCACGCCGGCGCGGTACAGGATGCCAACAAAGTCGACCATCTTGGCGTACGACTTTTCGTAGCGCTTCAGGGTCGCATCATCGGCGATCTTCATCGTACCGACGTGGAAGCCGCGCTTGACGTCAGGCGGCATGTGGTCGGCGATGGCGACGAACGGCTCGTTCAGGTCGCCGTCCTTCTGCTTCATGAAGGCAAACGTGGCCAGGGTCGGGTCGACCACGATCTGCTTGGCCTTCAGGCGCGCGACGAATTTCTTGACGGCCGGCGAATTGAAGTCGAGGCCGGCGACTTTTTCGGACGGCAAAATAAAGCGCTCGAGCGTGCGGGTTTCCGTCTGCGGCGTGGCCAGGAAGTTCAGCATCACCTGGTTGATGTGCTGGATCTCATCGTAGCCCGCGTCCAGCGCCTCGTGCGCGCGCAAGCCGGCCGGGATGTGGCCGCCCACGCGCATGCCGCGGCTGTGGGCGTAGGCAACGGTGTCCTTCAGGATCGCCTTCGGGAACGAGTTGTAGATCTTCAGCTGCGGGTAGCCGTGCTCGGCGTACCAGTCGATCGCGTTCCTGGCGGCGGCAAGGTCCTTGACCACAAAGCCGCCATTCGACGAGAACGGGCTCTCGCCTTCCAGGAAGCCGGCCGGCACGATCTGCGGACCCAGCAGCATGCCGTTGCTGGTCTCGTCGATGATCTGCTGGACCTGCGCATTGTCGTTGCCCATGTCGCGCACGGTGGTGACGCCGGCGGCGAGATTCAGGCCGCCTTCCCAGCGGCCGACGTGGCCGTGCATGTCGAACAGGCCCGGCAGCATGATGCGCCCGCCCGCATCGATATCGTTGACCGCGCCGCGCACCGGCGCGCCGGCCGGCAGCACGGCGGTGATGCGGCCGCGCAGCACATAGACATCGGACGGCGCACCGACGGTGGCCTTGGCGCTGTCGAACACGCGCGCGTTGCGCACCACGGTCAGGCCATTGAGCGGATGCTGCAAACGCTTGGCAAGGTCCACCAGCATCTTGCTTTCGGAGACTTTCTGGCGCGCGGCCAGGGTCTTGCCGACGTCGCTCCAGCCCTGCTCCGTCATGGTCATGTAACCTGGGATGACGACCGCGAACAGGCGCGGCTTCTCGCCGGTGGTGGCCCAGAAGAACTGCGGCGACATGCCGATGCCGGTCTGCGCCAGCAGCTGCACCTTCTGGGTCTTGCCGCCAGCGCTCACATCGATTTCATCGAGCTTGCGGTGCGACAGCGTGCCGGACGGCAGCAGCGGCAGGCTGGCGCCGGGACGCGCGGCCAGCGCGCTGATGGCGACCGAGGCCACCTCGAACGAGCTGTTCAGCGGAACGTAGAGCGCGGCGCCATTGACGGCCTTGCTGCCCTTCTCGGACGTCGAGCGCCAGCTGGCCTGGTCGCCGACGCGGTCGAACTGCTCGTCGACGACCGCGCCATACGTCGAATTGCCTTTGACGGAATAGTTGGAGATGGTGCCATCCTCGGCGACCTTGAACTGCTCGGTCAGCTCGGGGCCGCGGCCATTGTCCTTGAAGATGTAGCGCACCCGGGTGGTGCCGTCGTCATCGCGCTCGACGACCTGTTCGCCGGCGCGTTTGCCGTTCTCGACATGGATGTCGTACCGCGTGGTGGTGGTCGCCGCATGGGCGGAAACGCCGAAGGTGGCGGCGACGGCAAGTGCAAGAATGCGATTCATCAAAAAGTATCTCCAGGAATTATTATTAATTACTTACGATTATCTTCCAAAATGGTGGTCACCGTGACCCGGTCTGTCCCCGATTTTGGAATGATGCTCAATGTTAGTTGCAAATGGGGCAGTCGGGGTTCTTGCCGACGCGGATGCTGGTCCATTCCATGGCGCGGCCGTCGAGCAGCAGCAGGCGCCCGGCGAGCGAGGTGCCGATGCCCGTGATGAGCTTGAGCGCTTCGGCCGCCTGCATCGCACCGATCACGCCGACCAGCGGGGCGAATACGCCCATCGTGCTGCAGGCGGCGTCTTCGAAGTTCTGGCCTTCGGGGAACAGGCAGGAGTAGCACGGCGTCGCCGCGCCGCGCGGGTCGTACACGCTGATCTGGCCGTCGAAGCGGATTACCGCGCCCGAGACCAGCGGCACCCCGGCGGCGAAGCAGGCGCGGTTGACCGCGTGGCGGGTCTTGAAGTTGTCGGTGCAATCGAGAACGACCGTGGCGCCGCGCACCAGCTCGGCAAGCCGCTGGTCGCCGACGCGCTCGCACACCGCCGTGACGTCGATGCCGGGGTTGATCTGCAGTAGCGCGTCGCGCCCGGACTCGGCCTTGTTGCTGCCCACCCGCGCGGTGGTGTGCATGATCTGGCGCTGCAGGTTGGTCAGGTCGACCTGGTCGTCGTCGACCAGCATGATGTGGCCGGCGCCGGCCGAGGCAAGGTAGAGCGCGGCCGGCGAGCCGAGCCCGCCCGCGCCGATGATCAGCACCTTGGCTTCCAGGATCCGCTCTTGCCCTTCGATGCCGATGTCTTCGAGCAGGATGTGGCGCGAGTAGCGCAGCAGCTGGTCGTCGTTCATGCGGCCATCATTTGCGCTCGCCCTTGATCTCGGCTGGCTTTGCGTCGGGCCTGGCCAGCGCCGCCGGTTCGGTCTTCTCGGCGCGCGGTTCGGCCGCCGACAGCTTGACCGGCAGCCCTTTGAAGCGGTTCAACGCCTGCTGCAGCTGGAAGTCGTCCTTGCTGCCGAAGTCGAGCGGCTTGCGGTCGCGCGCGGCGGCGCTGCGGGCGGCCTGTTCGGCGTCCATCGCGTCCGGGGTCTTGATGGCCGGCGCGGCCGGCTTGGCGTCCTTGTCGCTGCCATTGGCGAGATGCTTGACCAGGTCCGATTCGCGCACGCGCAGGCTGTTCAGGCCGTCGCCGTCGGCAGTTTCGTCGACCATCACGTCCGGCACGATGCCCTTGGCCTGGATCGCGCGCCCGTTCGGCGTGAAGTAGCGCGCGGTGGTGAGCTTGACCGCGGTGTCGGCCGACAGCGGGCGCAGCGTTTGCACCGAGCCCTTGCCGAAGGTCTGGCTGCCGAGAATCGTCGCGCGCTTGTAGTCTTGCAGGGCGCCGGCGACGATTTCCGACGCCGACGCCGAGCCGCCATTGACCAGCACGATCACCGGGACGGTTTTCAGTGCCGCCGGCAGCTTGGCGAGCGGGTCGCCAGAGGCCCGCGCGCCGTAGAATTCGCGCCGCGCATAAAACACCTGGTTCGAGTCGGGCAGCTGGCCGACGGTGGAGACGATTTTTTTGTCGCCCGGCAGGAAGGCGGCCGAGACGCCGATCGCGCCGGGCAGCAGGCCGCCGGGGTCGTTGCGCAGGTCAAGCACCAGGCCCTTGAGCTTCGGATCTTGCGCGTACAGCGCGTTGACCTGCTTGACCATGTCGGGGACGGTGTTTTCCTGGAACTGGCTGATGCGCAGCCAGGCGTAGCCCGGTTCGACCATCCGCGACTTGACGCTTTGCACGCGGATTTCTTCGCGCGACAGCGGCAGCACCCAAGGCTGGTCGTCGCCCTTGCGCGCGATCGTCAGCACCACTTTGCTTTTCGGTTCGCCGCGCATGCGCTTGATGGCGTCGTCGAGCGACATGCCCCTGACCGGCGCATTGTCGATACGGGTGATGACATCGCCCGGCTTGATGCCGGCACGGAAGGCCGGCGAACCTTCGATCGGCGTGATGATCTTGACGTAGCCGTTTTCCATCGCCACTTCGATGCCGAGCCCGACAAAGCGGCCTTGCATGCTTTCCTGCATCTCGCGATACGACTTTTTGTCGAGATAGGCGGAGTGCGGGTCGAGCGCCGCGACCATGCCGGTGATGGCTTGCGACAGCAGCTGCTTGTCGTCGACCGGCTCGACATAGTCGGTCTTGATCAGGCCGTAGACGTCGGCGAACTGGCGCAGTTCGACCAGCGGCAGCGGCTGCAGGTCGCCGCCGCGCTGCGCCAGCGCGGTCAGCTGCAGCGATGCCGCAAAGCCCGCCACCACGCCGACACCAATCAGACCGATACTCTTCGCTTTCATCGTGTTCCCCGCCAGCGCAGCTTGTGGCCGCTAGAAATTGACCCAGCCTGCCGGATTGAATGCCTTGCCCCGGTGCCGGAGCTCAAAGTATAGCCCCGATTCTTCAATTCCACCGGTGCTGCCCGCAGCGGCGATCTGGTCGCCTGCGCGCACGGCATCGCCGACGCGTTTCAGCAGCGACTGGTTGTTGCCGTAGATCGACAGGTACTGGCTGCCGTGGTCGACGATGATCAGGTTGCCAAAGCCGCGCAGCCAGCTGGCGAACACCACACGGCCGGCGGCGACGGCGCGCACGTCGCTGCCTTCTTGCGCCTTGATGAACACCCCTTTCCAGCTCGGGCCGGAGCCGCGCTTGGCGCCGAAGCTGGCCGTCACGGCGCCGCTGACGGGCGTGCGCAACTTGCCCTTCATGCTGGCGAACGCACCGTCCGGCGCGGCCGGGGCCAGCGCGATGTTTTCCGGCTTTTCCTCGTCCGGGTCGGGCTCGGGCTCGGCCGGCTTCTGGGCCACCCTTGGCTCCTCAGCGACAGGCTCGGGGCGGCTTGGCACAGGTTTCGCGCCCGGTTTGGCCGCTTCGCGCGCCAGCCGCTCGCGTTCGGCCTGCGCCTTGGCCAGCGCGGCGGCGCGTGCTTCGGCCCGGGCTTTTGCGCGCGCCGCGGCCAGCGCTTCGCGCCGGCGTTTTTCGGCGGCGGCGGCGGCGGCCTGTTGCTGGATCAGCGCCGACAGCCGGTCGACCAGGCCGCTCATGCGCTGTTCGTCGCGCTCCAGGTTGCCAATCTGCTTGCGCTGGTCGGCCAGCCGGGTCGACAGGTTGCCAAGCAGCGCCTTGCGGTGCAGCTTTTCCTTTTCCAGTTTTGATTTCTGCTGGGTTTCCTCCAGCGCGATTTCTTCCAGCTCGTCTTTGGCGTTCTGCACTTCGAGCTGGTTCTGTTCGACCGTCGCCAGGTTGCTGCGCAGCGAGGCGATCAGGCGCGCCTGCGACTTCGACACAAAGGCCATCAGCTGCAGGTCGCGGCTGATGCCGTTCGGGTTTCCACCGGACAGCAGCAGCTTGACCCGGTCTTCGTTGCCGGCCATGTACTGCTCGCGCAGCAGCTTGGACAGCTGGACTTTCTGTTTGTCGATGGTGGCGGCGAGGCGTTCCTGCGCGCCGTCGAGCTCTTGCAGCTTGCGGTTGGTTTGCTGCTGCTCCTCGCTCAGCTCGCGCAGCACGCGGTTGGCGTCGGAAATGGCTTCCTCGGACGCGGCCAGCTCGTCGGCGGCGTGTTCGCGCTCGCTCTCGGTACGCACCACGTCGCGCTTGAGGGTGGCCAGCTTCTTCTGGATGCCGGCGCGGGTTGCCTCAGCCGCAGCCTTTTGCTTGCTGCGGTTGGTGGGCTGCTTGGGGGCCGCGTGCAGGCTCGCCGCCACGGCCAGCAGGGCCGCCATGGCGACCGCCCTGCGGTAAAACATCTGAGCAAATAACAAGACTTACCTGGCCTTCCCTTGATTGGCCACCGCGGCCACGGCAGCGGCGATCGCCTCCTGGTCACCCAGGTAGTAGTGGCGGATCGGCTTGAGCTCGGCGTCCAGTTCGTACACCAGCGGCTGGCCGTTAGGAATGTTCAGGCCGACGATATCCTCGTCGCTGATACCGTCGAGCATCTTGATCAGCGCGCGCAGGCTGTTGCCGTGGGCCGAGATCAGGATCTGCTTGCCGGCGCGGATGGCCGGGGCGATTTCTTCATCCCAGGCCGGCATCACGCGCGCCACGGTGTCTTTCAGGCATTCGGTCAGCGGAATGCTTTCTTTCGCGACGTTGGCGTAGCGCGGGTCGTTGAAGGAATTGCGCGGGTCGTCCGCTGCCAGCGGCGGCGGCGGGGTGTCGTAGCTGCGGCGCCATACCAGCACCTGGGCGTCGCCGTACTTCGCGGCGGTCTCGGCCTTGTCGAGGCCCTGCAGGGCGCCGTAGTGGCGTTCGTTCAGGCGCCAGTCGTTCTTGATTGGCAGCCACATCATGTCCATTTCGTCGAGCGTCAGCCACAAGGTGCGGATCGCGCGCTTGAGCACCGAGGTGTAGGCCAGGTCGAAGCTGAAGCCGGCTTCCTTGAGCACGGTGCCGGCGCTGCGCGCCTCGCGCACGCCCTTCTCGGTCAGGTCGACGTCGGTCCAGCCGGTGAAACGGTTGTCGAGGTTCCAGGTGGACTCGCCATGGCGCATGAAGACGATTTTATACATGAGGATTCTTTAAAGAGTGAGAAATGGGGTGCATATTCAATCAGTTCCAGCTTCTATTTTATAATGCTCGGATTGACTTAAACCATTGGAACACCTGTGAAATTCATTCTTGACCATATTTTTCTCGTTTCCATCGCCGCCGCATCGGGTCTGGCCCTGCTGTTGCCAGCCCTGCAGCCGCGCGGCAAGCGTGCTTCGATCCTCGAAGCGACCCAGATGATCAACCGCAACAAGACCACGATCCTGGACGTGCGCACGCCTGAACAATTTGCCGCAGGTCATTTGCGCGACGCGAAAAACATTCCGCTGTCAGACTTGGGGTCCCGGATCGGTGAACTGGACAAGCAAAAGACCAAAGCCGTCGTCGTCGTGTGTCAGCAAGGCGCGCGCGCCGAGAAGGCCGTCAAGATGCTGCAGAAAGCCGGATTCGACGACGTGGTCAGCCTCGATGGCGGCCTGACCGCATGGACGGCAGCTGGCCTGCCGACCGTCAAATAAACAGCCATCTCTGAACAAGGAGGGAAACCCGATGACAGCCCAAGTCGTGCTCTACCATACCGCAATGTGCCCTTACTGCGTGCGCGCCGAGCGCCTGCTGGAAGCCAAAGGCGTGACCAACATCGAAAAAATCCGCGTCGACCTCGACCCGGACCAGCGCACCATCATGATGCAAAAGACCGGTCGCCGCAGCGTGCCGCAAATCTACGTGGGCGACACCCATGTTGGCGGCTTCGACGACCTGTACGCGCTGGACCAGGCCGGCCGCCTCGATCCGCTGCTGGCCGGCGCCTGATTCGCGCATTCCCAGTCCTGCATCAAGCGCACGGCAGTAAAACTATTACAACCTAATCGGTTTTGATACAATTGCCGTCGCGTTTACTTTCAGCACAACCGGAACGGCGACTGCCGTTCTTTTTTCATCTCACGAAAGCGTTCCATGTCTGACGAAAACCTGCAACCTGTATTCCAAATCCAACGCGTCTACCTGAAAGACATGTCGCTGGAGCAGCCGAACTCCCCAGCCATCTTCCTCGAGCAGGAAGCGCCATCGATCGAAGTATCGCTGGACGTGGGCGCTGAATCGATCGCCGACGGCATCTACGAGTCGACCGTGACCATCACCGTGACCGCCAAGGTCAAGGACAAAGTCGCTTTCCTGGTTGAAGGCAAGCAAGCTGGTATCTTCGAAGCACGCAACATTCCAGAAGACCAGATGGACCCACTGCTGGGAATCGGTTGCCCGAACATCGTCTACCCTTACCTGCGTGGCAACATCGCCGACATCATCACCCGTGCCGGCTTCCCGCCAGTTCACCTCGCGGAAATCAACTTCGAAGTGTTCTACCAGCAGCGCCGCCAGGCACTGGCTGAAGCAGCAGCGGCCGCACCAGCGGCCGGCGCAGTCAACTAAGCAGTTCGCAACACCGGGAAAGGCGGCCTGTGCCCGCGCGCTGCGCGGCAAGGCGCAGGCTGCCACCCTCTCCCAACCTGTCGGCGAAGGCCAGCATGACAATCTCCCGTTTTATCGCAAGCGCAGTGCTGTTGCTGACATCGGCACACCTGCACGCGTTCGAATTCAAGACGGTTGGCGCGAACGCGGTCGTGCTGTACGACGCGCCATCGACCAAGGGCGGCAAGCTGTTTGTCGCGCCGCGCGGCATGCCGGTCCAGGTCGTACTGACCTATGGCGACTGGGCCAAGGTGCGCGACGCCAGCGGCGACATGGCATGGCTGGAGCAGCGCTCGCTCAGTGTCCGCCGCAACGTCGTGGTACGAAACATCAACGCAAAAGTACGCAGCGCGCCCGACGACGGCGCGCCCCTGCTGATGACGGCCGACAAGGGCGTCATCCTCGAACTGGTCGACCCGCAGCCGTCAAGCTGGATCCGCGTGCGCCACCGCGACGGTATTTCCGGCTACATAAAAATGGCCGACGTCTGGGGCATCTGACCCCAACCAACTTTCCGGCCCCATGCAAAATCTTACGACAACTTCCAGCAGAATCACCATCCTTGGCGCCGGCGCCTGGGGTACCGCCGTCGCCATCGCGCTGGCCGCGCGCCACGACGTGCTGCTGTGGGCGCGCAATCCGGCGATGGTCGACGCGACCCGCGCCGCGGGCGAGAACACCGCCTACCTGCCCGGCTGCCCCCTTCCTGCCGGACTGAACATTACTAGCGACCTGCACGCGGCGATCGATCACGTCAGCGGCCCTGGGGCCGACGATTCGCTGCTGATCGCGGCCTGCCCCGTGGCTGGCCTGCGTCCGCTGCTGGAGCAGCTCAAGCCGTTGCCGATTCCGAATATCGTCTGGCTGTGCAAGGGCTTCGAAGGCGGCACCGGCTTGCTGCCGCACCAGGTCATGCAAGAAGTGCTGGGCGACAGCGTCGCCGGCGCGGCCTTGTCCGGACCATCGTTTGCGCAGGAAGTGGCGCGCGGGCTGCCATGCGCGCTGACGGTGGCGTCCGAGTCGCGCGAATTGCGCGAGCGGGTGGTCTCGCTGGTGCACGCCGGCAGCATCCGCGTGTATTCCTGCGACGACCTGATCGGCGTGGAAGTCGGCGGCGCGGTCAAGAATGTGCTGGCGATCGCCACCGGCGTCGCCGATGGCCTGGGGCTGGGCCTGAATGCGCGTGCGGCATTGATTACCCGCGGGCTGGCCGAGATTACCCGGCTCGGGGTTGCGCTGGGCGCCAACGCCGCGACCTTCATGGGCTTGACGGGGATGGGTGATTTGATTCTCACCTGCACTGGCGACCTGTCGCGCAACCGCCGGGTTGGCCTGGCGCTGGCGCAGGGCAAGGCGCTTGATGCGATCGTCGCCGAGTTGGGGCATGTGGCCGAAGGCGTGCCGTGTGCCAGGGCGGTGCGCGAACTGGCGGGCAAGCTGGGGGTCGAGATGCCGATTACCGATGCGGTGGCGGAGGTGCTGTTCGACGGCGCCAAGCCGCTCGATACGCTGGCGAAGCTGCTGGCACGCGACCCGCGCGTCGAGATCGCCTGACGACATTCGCACCTTGCCACTGCGCAGGCGGATAGGCAAAGCGCATCCGCCGTTGTTCCCTGCGTCGCCTAGGGGTTGAACACCTTCGATTCGGTCGAACCGTTTTTGAGCAGGATGGTCAGCAAGGCCACCGAATCGACCGTCGCCTGCACCGAGTGCGGCACCCCCCCCAGCAAGAACAGCATCTCGCCCGGCTTGAGCACCGTGCTGCCCCCGTGCGCAGTGCAGACGATCTCGCCTTCCAGGCATTGCAGCGTCATCTCCCCCTCGACCTTGTGCTCAGGCATGGCGCGCGCCTTGGGCAGCACCAGCCTGATCAATTCCATATTGTCGGTCTTGGCCAGCGCCACCGAGGTGAAGTAAGCGATATCGTCATCGCTCCGCTGGAGCGGGATGCGCTCGCCCGAGGCGGCATGTTGTAAGGCCATGGTTGCTCCTGTCAGTCCGGTTCGATCGCGATTGCCACGCTGCGCAGCCAATTGACGAGCGCGGAGGCATCCTTAAACGCGCGCGCCAGTTGCGGCACCAGTTTCTCTGGTGCGTTCACGTCCAGTTTGATCTCTGTCCACACGAAAAAACTCTTCAGCTTCAGGTACTCGACGTGCTGGTGCGCGGGGTCGAAGCCTTTCGGCGGCCGTTGCAGTTTGTCTTCGTCGAGCAGGTCGCCGTAGGTCGCGCGCAGTTGTTTATTCTTCAGCAATTTGGCAAACCCTGTCGCATCGTTGACGATGGCGTCGCGGATCGCGCGCAGCCGGTCCGCGGGCGGCAGGTATTCGCCGACGCCGAAGCCCAGCGTGCCGTTGCCTTCGATCTGGAAGTAATAGGTCGAGCCGCCGCCGGCGCTCGGGCGGCGCTTGTCGTTGGGGGTGATGCCGGCCGAGAAACGCGTCTTGTAGGGGCTGCGGTCGTGCGAGAAGCGGATGTCGCGGTTGATGCGGAACATCGCCTTCTTCGGGTTGCAGCCGGCAACGAGCGGATCGAACTTGCCCAGTTCGCCGATCAGCTCGGTGACGACATCGAGGAACTCGGCGCGCAGGATGTCGTAGCGCGGCTTGTTCATGATGAACCAGGGACGGTTGTTGTTTTCGCTCAGCTCGGTAAGGAATTGCGTCAGGTCGCGCAGGTGCATCGTTGGTCCGGAAAGAAGGTGAAAGTGCGATTATTGCGCACGCGGGCGTTTGCCGACGGTGACGTCGAGCGTCGCCTCGCGGTCCTTGCGCATCACCGTCATTTTAGCCTTCTGGCCGGGAGCGAGCTTGGCAATCATGTTCAGCATGTCGGCGGTGGTGGCCACCGGCTTGCCTTCCACGCCCAGCAGGATGTCGCCCGGCTTGATGCCCGCGCGGTCGGCCGGCCCGCCCCGCACGACGCCGGCGATGATCGCCCCGCTGTCGCGCGCCAGGCCGAAACTGGCGGCCAGTTCGGGCGTGATGTCCTGCGATTCGATGCCGATCCAGCCGCGCACCACCTGCCCGGTCTTGATGATCGATTCCATCACGTCCTTGGCGGTGGTGACGGGAATGGCGAAGCCGATGCCGACCGAGCCGCCGGTTTGCGAGTAGATCGCGGTGTTAATGCCCAGCAAGTTGCCGTTGGTATCGACCAGCGCCCCGCCCGAGTTGCCGAAATTGATCGCGGCGTCGGTCTGGATAAAGTTTTCGAACTGGTTGATGTTGAGGTTGTTGCGGCCGACGGCCGAAACGATCCCCATCGTCACGGTCTGGCCGACGCCGAAGGGATTGCCGATCGCCAGCACGACGTCGCCAACCTTGGCCTGCTCGGCGTGCCCGAGCACCATCACCGGCAGGTCTTTGGCCTCGATGCGGATCACGGCCAGGTCGGTTTCCGGGTCGGTGCCGATGACCCGTGCGGCGGCCTTGCGGCCATCGGCCAGCACCACGTGGATTTCGTCGGCCGCCTCGATCACATGGTTGTTGGTGAGGATGTAGCCGTCGGGGCTGACGATCACGCCGGAACCCAGGCTGCTCTGCGGCTCGTCTTCAGGCAAGCGGTCGCCGAAGAAACGGCGGAAGAACGGATCGCGCATCAGCGGATGGTTCTGGCGCAGCGCCTTGGTGGTCAGGATGTTGACCACGGCCGGCATCGCCCGCTCGGCGGCGTTGCGGTAGCTGCCCGAGGCCGGCAGCGCCGGCGCCTGCAGGACCGAGGCGGTATCGGCCACGGTCTGCACGCGGGTACCGATGCCGGTGCGGCCAAGCCAGTCCGGGCGCATCGCGGCAACCACGAAATAGACGGCGAGCGCTATCGTGACTGCCTGCGCAAACAATAACCAGAATCGACGCATCAGGACCCGCCTCTTTGCAATTAGATGGTGGTGCGTCCCGATGGTTTCAGCGAGTCGCGAATCTCGCGCAGCAGCAAGACTTCTTCCACCTCGACGGGCGTGGCGACCGGCTCGGGCGCGCGCAGCTTGTTCATCATGCGGATCATCTGGAAGATGATGAAGGCCAGGATCGCAAAATTCAGCAGCACGGTCAGGAAGTTGCCGTACGCAATGACCGCGCCCAGCTTCTTGGCTTCGACCAGGGTCAGGTCCATGGCCTGGCCATTCAGCGGCAGGTAGTAGTTGGCGAAGTCGAGGCCGCCGATCAGGCGTCCGATCGGCGGCATGATGATGTCCTGCACCAGCGAATCGACGATCTTGGCAAATGCGCTGCCAATAATCACGCCCACGGCCAGGTCCATCACATTGCCCTTCATTGCAAACTGCTTGAACTCGCTCATCATTGACATTGCTGGTCTCCCAATATGTGAAAATTCACATGTCAATCATACATCGCCCGGTCGGACGATGAAATAGGCGGCAAGGTGGTCATCAGCCCTTTTACGCGAAAATGCCCGATTTCTGGTCACATTTGCCGCCAAAACGACGCTAACGAAGGCTGCAGCCTTGCTCGACGCGCATTTTTCTTCAATTCGCCAGCCGCTTCCCTTATAATTTAAGGTTGCTAGAAGTTCCAAGTAGCTTTTTATAAGATTCGAATTTTGACTGATTGGGGTTGGTATGAGTAACGAAAAGCAGGTCGATCCGGGCCGACGCGGCGTGCTCGTCGCTACGTGCGCGGCGGGCGGTGTTGTCGGTTTAGCCACGGCGGGAGCCTTGGTAAGCACATTCCAGCCGTCGGAACGTGCGAAAGCCGCCGGTGCGCCGGTAGAGGTAGACGTGGCCGGCATGCAGCCTGGCCAGATGCAAACCGTGGAATGGCGCGGCAAGCCGGTCTGGATTCTGAAGCGTTCGCCAGAAATGGTCGCATCGCTGGCGAAGACCGAAGGCGAGCTGGCGGACCCGAACTCGGAACGCACGCCTGACGCGCTGACCCCTGAGTACGCTCGCAACCAGCATCGCTCGATCCAGCCAGAAATCCTGGTAGCGGTCGGCATCTGCTCGCACCTGGGCTGCTCGCCAACGTCGAAATTCACCGAAGGCCCGCAGCCTAGCCTGCCGGACAACTGGGCGGGCGGCTTCATCTGCCCATGCCATGGTTCGACCTTCGACCTGGCCGGCCGCGTATTCAAGAACAAGCCTGCACCGGACAACCTCGAAGTGCCGCGCCACATGTTCGTCGGCGACAAGCTGATCATCGGTAAAGACGCGAAAGGCGACGCATAATCATGGCTTTTAAAGAAACGAAATTCCCTGCCGATGCACCAGCCGCCGAAAAAGCGCTGGGCTGGGTGGATGACCGCTTCCCGCTGACCAAGCTGTGGAACGACCAGTGGGGCAAGTACTACGCGCCGAAAAACTTCAACTTCTGGTACATCTTCGGCTCGCTGGCGATGCTGGTGCTGGTGCTGCAGATCGTCACCGGCATCTTCCTGACGATGCACTACAAGCCTGACGCCAACCTGGCCTTCGGCTCGGTCGAGTACATCATGCGCGAAGTACCGTGGGGCTGGCTGGTGCGCTACATGCACTCGACCGGCGCGTCGGCGTTCTTCATCATCGTCTACCTGCACATGACCCGCGGCCTGCTGTACGGTTCGTACCGCAAGCCGCGCGAGCTGGTCTGGCTGTTCGGCTTCGCGATCTTCCTGATGCTGATGGCGGAAGCCTTCTTCGGCTACCTGCTGCCATGGGGCCAGATGTCGTACTGGGGCGCACAAGTGATCGTCAACCTGTTCGGCGCGATTCCGCTGATCGGGCCTGACCTGTCGCTGTGGATCCGCGGCGACTACGTTGTTTCCGACGCTACCCTGAACCGCTTCTTCGCCTTCCACGTGATCGCGATCCCGCTGGTTCTGCTGGGCCTGGTTGCCGCTCACCTGATCGCGCTGCACGAAGTGGGCTCGAACAATCCTGACGGTATCGAAATCAAGGAAAACCTGGGTCCTGACGGCCATCCGGTCGACGGCATTCCTTCGCACCCTTACTACACCGTGCATGACCTGTTCGGCGTCTCGGTGTTCCTGACGATCTTCAGCGCGGTGGTGTTCTTTGCGCCTGAGATGGGCGGCTACTTCCTCGAGTACAACAACTTCATCCCGGCTGACTCGCTGAAGACCCCGGCACACATCGCGCCGACCTGGTACTTCACGCCGTTCTACTCGGTACTGCGTGCAACGACCGCCGACTTCATGTATGTGCTGATGGCTGCTGTTGCCGCCTACGTCGTGTTCATCTGGCTGAAATCGCGCCTGTCGTTCAAGACCAAGGCGATCATCGCCGTGGTGGCGCTGGTGGCGATCATCGGCATGCTGCCAGCGGTGCTGGATGCGAAGTTCTGGGGCGTTGTCCTGTTCGGTTCGTCGGTGATGATCATCGCCGCGCTGCCGTGGCTGGACCACTCCCCGGTCAAGTCGATCCGCTATCGTCCTGACTGGCACAAGTATGTGTACATCGTGTTCGGTATCTCGTTCGTGATCCTGGGCTACCTCGGTACCCAGCTGCCGACCGACATCTTCACGCTGATTTCGCAAGTTTGCACGCTGTTGTACTTCAGCTTCTTCCTGCTGATGCCATGGTGGAGCACGATGGGCACGTTCAAGACCGTGCCTTCCCGTGTGACGTTCCATCCGCATTAATTGACGACATCACAGAAAAGCGCAAAGGACACATTACATGATTTTTTCTAAGAAACTGATCGCTATCCTGGCATTGCTGCCGGGCCTGGCACTGGCAGCCGCGGGCGGGTTTCCGCTCGATCAGGCGCCGGAACGCAACAGCCTGACGTCGCTGCAAAATGGCGCCAAGCTGTTCGTCAACTATTGCCTGAACTGCCACTCGGCCTCGTCGATGCGCTACAACCGCCTGCGCGATCTCGGCCTGTCGGAAGAGCAGATCAAAGCCAACCTGCTGTTCTCGCAGGACAAGGTCGGCGCCCTGATGACGACGGCGCTGCGCCCGGAAGATGCGAAAGCATGGTTCGGCGTGGTTCCGCCGGACCTGTCGGTGATCGCCCGTGCCAAGGCATCGCCAGCGGGCACCGGCAGCGACTATCTCTACACTTACCTGCGTACCTTCTACAAGGACGACACCCGTCCGACTGGCTGGAACAACATGGTGGTGCCGAACGTTGCAATGCCACACGTGATGTGGCAGCAGCAAGGCGTGCGCACCGTCAAGATGGTTGATGAGAAAGATCCGCATGATCCAAGCAAGACCGTGCACAAATTCGCCGGTTTTGAGCAGGTCACCCCAGGCACGATGAGCGCGACCGAGTTCGACACCGCGACCGCCGACCTGGTGGCTTATCTGGGCTGGATGGCCGAGCCTGCACAGAACACCCGCAAGCGCCTCGGCGTCTGGGTGCTGCTGTTCATGTCGACCTTTGCCCTGCTGGCATGGCTGCTGTCCAAGTCGTACTGGAAAGAAGTGAAGTAAGTCGCTCATTGCCCGCAGTTTCGCGGGCAATCATTTTCCGGGGTGATCCGCTAGTCGTTTCACCCCTTTGTTTCTAAGGAACTATAAACATGATGGTTCTCTACTCGGGCACTACCTGCCCATTCTCGCAACGCTGCCGCCTGGTCCTGTTTGAAAAAGGCATGGACTTTGAAGTGCGCGATGTCGACCTGTTCAACAAGCCGGAAGATATTTCGACGATGAACCCGTACGGCCAGGTGCCTATCCTGGTTGAGCGCGAACTGATCTTGTACGAATCGAACATCATCAATGAATACATCGACGAGCGCTTCCCGCATCCGCAACTGATGCCGGCCGACCCGCTGATGCGCGCACGCGCACGCCTGATGCTGTTCAATTTCGAAAAAGAACTGTTCGTCCACGTGCACGTGCTGGAAAGCGAACGCGCCAAGGCCAACGACAAGAGCCACGACAAGGCCCGCGCAGAAATCCGCGACCGCCTGACCACGCTCGCGCCGCTGTTCCTGAAGAACAAGTACATGCTGGGCGACGAGTTCTCGATGCTCGACGTGGCGATCGCGCCGCTGCTGTGGCGCCTCGACCACTACGGCATTGAGCTGTCGAAGACCGCGGCGCCGCTGATGAAGTATGCCGAGCGCATCTTCTCGCGTCCAGCCTACATCGAAGCGCTGACGCCGTCCGAAAAGGTCATGCGCCGTTAATTGCAGCACCCTACACGCCAGCATGCGCCGCCTCCCGGCGGATCGCAGTACACTGGCGTGTAGCTTCCCGTAGCCATTCCCAAATACATGTCTGAAATCTCAACAAAGCCTTACATGCTGCGCGCCATCTACGAATGGTGTACTGATAGCGGCTTGACGCCCTACCTTGCGGTCAAGGTCGATGCTGCCACCACTGTGCCGATGGAATACGTCAAAAAAGGCGAAATCGTGCTCAACATCAGCTACGGCGCGACGTCCGGCCTGAAGATGGACAACGAAGCGATCCAGTTCCGCGCGCGTTTCGGCGGGGTATCGCGCGAGATCTACGTGCCGGTGCACAACGTGCTGGCCATCTACGCCAACGAAAACGGCCAGGGCATGGCGTTTGAAGTCGCGGAAACGGCTGCGGAAGCCCGTTCGCCAGTGGCCAGCGCGCCAGCCGAGCCGGCGCCGTCGTTGACGCAGGCCAGCCCGGCATTGGCGTCGGTGCCTAGCGCGGCGCCGGAACCTTCAAGCTCAGCGGTGTCGCAGAATCCAGACGACAATAACGATCCGCCTAAAAAAGGCGGCCGTCCGACGCTCACGCGGATCAAATAGGCTATAATTCTCGCCGTATAAAAGTTTAGCCGGCTTAGCTCATTTGGTAGAGCAGTTGATTTGTAATCATCAGGTGGCCAGTTCGAAACCGGCAGTCGGCACCAGAAAAAAGCATTTAGCCCAGCCCTCACCGGCTGGGCTTTTTGTTTTTCAAACTGACACATGCGCACTGGCGCCTTGTGCGCTATGTGCGGACTTTACGCGCCGCTTTCACGCCGTCCAGCCAATCCTGAGCGCCACGCCTGAAGGCGGCGTCAATTTCCTCCTGCGGAATCGAATACACCGTGGCCCAGGCCGCGCGGCCATCGGCCGTATTCGTCGGAAAATCTTCGCGGCTGATCGGCCAATGGTACTTTCTGATCAAGGCCCGGATGACCGTTGCCAGCGATGCCTTGCGATAGGCGAAGATGCTTTCGAAGCCGGTCATGTCTTCCGACGACAGCAGGACCGCAAGGACGTGGGCGCGGATGCTGGTGGGTCCTTTCGGATATTTGGGGATGTTAGTCATCGGAGGCGCGAAGGTGTTGGCTGGGTAGTCAACATCTTAACGGCTGTGCGCTCGTCTAGGGCGCCTCGCGTGTCTAGCAGCCCTGTATGGGTTCCCGTTTGCACGGGAACGACGGCGGGGCCACGAAATCGCGCAACGCTAAAAGTGCCCATTTGCGCACTTCATTCCGCCAAAAGCGCAGTTCATCGCAATCAGGTAGTTGACGCAGGGCCCGCTGTCTATAGTTCACTCAACGCAACGAACTAAACACACAGGAGCCTCAAATGAACATCGCAAAAAACATGGAAGCCATCTTCCTCGCAGCAGTCGCCCTCGCATCGGTCACCTCGTTCGCAACGGCCTCGAATCCAGCGCAGCGCATCACCCCTGCGGCAGTCACCCAGGCGGCCGATGACACCACCATGACCGTGGTCACCATCACCGGCAAGCGTTTGACCGCGGCCGAAAAAGCAGCATTGGCAAACTAAGCCAGCACCGATAACGCACGGAGATTACGAAGATGAACAAATTCCTCGGCCTGGCGCTTGCCGCCGCAGCCCTTTCCCTTCCGGCCGGCTCGGCAAGCGCCGATGAGGTGGTCAGCGAAACACGCGCCATCGATGCGCGCATCGTGAAGGTCAAGCTGGATGGCGTGATCAACCTACGTGTGAAGCAAGGTACAACCCCGTCGTTGACCTTGTACGGCGAGAAGCGCCAGTTGGCCAAGGTGAAGAGCACCCAGAGCGGCGAAACGCTGCGCATCGACAACGATGAAAGCACGTGGAAGTTTTCCAACGAAAAGCGTGAAGTGCGCGCCGAACTGACCTTGCCGAACCTGAGCGAATTCACGTCGGAAGGCGTCGGCTCCACGGAAGTGAATGGCTTTACTGGCGATAAGATCACCCTTGCGCTGGACGGCGCCGGTTCGATCAAAGTAGATAGCAATTACAAGAACATCGACTCCCGCCTGGGCGGCGTCGGCAGCATGAACCTGAATGCGAACGCGAGCGAAACCGTCGAGCTGAACATGCGCGGCGCCGGCAGTATTACCGTCAATGGCAATAGCCGAGTGTTGCGCGCAAAACTGGGCGGCGTGGGAAGCCTTGATGCGAAAGGCTTGCAGTCCGAGACGGTCGATCTCGACTTGAGCGGTCTTGGCGGGGCAACCGTCTATGCGAAGACTGCCGCGAACCTGCGCCTGAGCGGACTGGGTTCGGCGACCGTGTACGGCAATCCGGCAAGCCGCAACGCGACATCGCGCGGCATGGGCAGCGTGTCCTGGAAATAAAAGACTCCAAGCAAATAACAGCGCCAAATGTAAAGGCCGCCTTCCCACGAAGGCGGCCTTTTTTGCGTCCGGCGGCTTAGCGCTTGATCGCGATGTCGTTCTTTACCGATTTTACGCCAGCGATGTCGCGCACCAGCCGCTCCGCCATTTGCACGTGCTCGGGCGCCGCGACAAAGCCACTGAGCTGCACCGTTCCCTTGAAGGTGTCCACCTGGATCTCGGTTGCCTTTAACTCAGGGTCGGCGACAAGCGCACTTTTTACCTTCGCGGTGATCATGGTGTCGTCAATGTACTGCCCGGTGGAGGCGCGATTGTCCGTCGATGCGCAGCCGGCCAGGGCAAAGATCAACAAGGCGGACAGGAAAGCGGCGAGGCGGCGTACGAATGTCATGGCTATGCTCCAGGTTTGAGGTGGGGGTCTTCCTCATTGTGGCGCGCGCCGTGAGCAGGGGTTTGACGTTGAACAAAGGTGGCTGGCACCTCCCTGGGGACAGGTTTGATCGCGAAATCGCGCTTGACGATGTCGCGTCCGATCACCAGGCGAAGGTTGGCCGGCTTCACGCTGCCGGCCTCGATTACAACGGCATTGTCAAAGCGCTCGGCCAGCCTTTCCGCAGCTTCGCGGAACGCAGGCTGATATTCGACACGAGTCTGCCGTACATCAAACGGACGCTGGTTCGACAGGCGCACTACCCGGACGCTCTCTTGGTCCATTTTCATCGACAAGGCCTTCGCCATGCCCGTGACGCCGTTACCGTTACGGATTTCCAGCATCGCCTTCTCCGGCGGCGAAACTGCCGGCAGCACGGCCAGCAGTTCGTGCGGAACAAGGACAGGAGCAGGCAGCGGCTCCGGCCCCGCTTGCGCCTGCGTGGCTGCCGGAATCCGGTGCAGTTCGAACATGCCGTTGGCGAGCTGGCGGACTTCCGTCGTGGCCCAGGCATTGGCATCGCGTGGACCGGCGTTGACCGCCTTTTCAATCGCTGGCGCGACCGGCTGCCGCGCCAACGCGTAGTCAGCCTTGAAGTCATGTTGGCGCAGCGCGGCGGCCTGCTTGTACATCAACTGGGCGCGCTCGGCCTGGCCCATCTTGTCGAGCGCGCTGCCGAGATGCTCCCAGGCGCGGTCGTTGAGCGGATCGAGCAGGCAGGCTTTCTCAAGCGCAGCCAGGGCATTGTCGTATTCGCCGTTGAGGAAATGCGCATAGCCGAGGTTACTGAACAAGAAGGCGGTCTCCGGTCCGGCCTTGGTGTCCGACTCGCCGGTGAGCTGCTGCCAGATCGGGATCGCCTTGGCGAACTCGCCCTGCTCGGCGTAGAGCGTTGCCAAGCCGTTGCGCGCATTGACATGCTGCGGCTGCGCCGCCAACGCCGCCAGGTATGCGGCGGTGGCCGCTTCGAAGCGGCGCGCCATATGCAGGCTGCGACCGAGCACGTACGCCTCATTGGCGTTGGCACTGGCACTTGCTGCCGCCGGCGGCGGCACCGCGCTCGGGGTGGGACGCTGTCCAAGGTCGGCGCACGCCGTAAACAGGAATGCGCCGGCGCATACGGTCGTTAGACGCTTCAGTTTCAGGTTCATTTGATTCTCCTCTCAGACAGCGTTAGGTACCACCGGTCATTGCCGGCAGGGTGCGGGCAATCTGGATTCCGGCTGGTCCGAGAAGGACCATCAGCAAGGTGGGGAAGATAAAGAAGATCAGCGGGAACAGCAGCTTGAGGCCGATCTTGGCCGCCGTCTCCTCCGCCGCCATGCGCCGCTTGGTGCGCAGGTTATCGGAATGAACCCGCAGCGAGTCGCCCATGCTGGTGCCAAAGCGCTCGGACTGGATCAGCATCGCGACCAGCGTGTCGACGTCTTCCACTCCACTGCGCAGCGCGAAGTTGCGCAGTGCCTTCTCCTTGGTGAAGCCAGCCCGCATCTCCATCAGCACCAGCTGCAGCTCCTGCGCCAGCGTGAGGCTCTTGATGTGGATCTCGCCCGCCACCTTGATCAGCGCGCGCTCCAGGCTCAGGCCCGCCTCGACGCAGACAGTCAGCAGGTCGAGCGCATCGGGAATGGTTTCGAAGATTTCGCGCTGGCGGCGCGATGCGATCCGGCCCAGCACCACATTCGGCAGGTAATAGCCCATCGCGGCGAACAGCAGCAACAGCATCAGCATCTGCTGGCCCGGCATCGGAGGCCCTGAAATGGCCAGCATCAGCGCCAGTGCGCCCGGGAACAGCAGCGCCAGCAGCGACTTCGATGCGAAGTACAGGGTTGCCGCGGCAGGATTGCGCCAGCCGGCATTCATGAAGCGCGTGCGCAGGCTTGACCGTTCCCAGCCCTCCTCCGGCAGCGACAGCCGCGAAAAGGGCTGCGCCACCTTGGCCGCCTTCTCGACCCAGCCGCCGGTTTCCAGCGCGCTCGGCTCTGCCTTGCCCATGAAGGTATCGAGCCGGATGCGCATGTACCCTGGCGAGAAGATCACCATGGCGAGCAGCGCCAGTCCGCACACGGTGGAGAAAACGATACAGAGAAATATGATTTGCGGGCCGGTCATGTGGTTCCCCTTAAACGCGGATGTGGATCACGCGGCGTAGCCACACGACCCCGATCAGGATCATGCCGGCGCCGAGCCAGAGCAGCTGGACGCCGATTGGATCGGTCCACAGCAGGCTGATATATCCATGGCTGGTCACCGACATCATCACGATGACGGCAAACGGCAGCAGGCCAAGGATCCAGGCAGACATCCGGCCTTCGGCGGACAGCACCCTGACCTGCGCGATCAGCTTGAGGCGCTCGCGGATGATGTGGCTGATGTTGTGGAGGATCTCGGCCAGGTTGCCGCCGGACTCGCGCTGGATCAGCACCGCGATCACCAGGTAGCGCAGGTCGGTCAGCGGAATGCGGTCGGCCAGGTTGTGCAGCGCTTCGTTGAGCGGTACGCCATAGTTGATTTCTTCATGCGCGGCGCGAAACTCGCCGCACAGCGGCTCGGGCAGTTCGGAGCCGACCATCTGCAGCACGTTGGTGAACGAGTGGCCCGAGCGCAGCGCGCGCGCGATAAAGTCCGCCGCTTCAGGTAGCTGCTGCTCGATCTTGATCAGCCGCTGGCGGCGCGCGCGCCGCAGCATCAGGTAAGGCACCGATGTCAGCAACGCGACGATCACCAGCTGCGCCAACAGCGGCACCTCCCACGCCTGTGCCATCACGAAGCCGGACAGCATCATGGCGGCGGTGGCGCCAATAAACTGCACCACCGACCAGCGCACGCCGGCCTGCATGATCAGCCGGTCGATCGCGTTCGCGGCGCGGCTCTTGTGCAGCAGCTTGTCGATCTCGTCGTTCTTGCTGTAGCGGCGCTGCTTCAGGATCGATACGTCGCCGGGGCCGCCGTCGACACCGCCCGACATTACACGCAGCCGGCGCGAAATGCGCTGCGCCTCGCCGCCGTGGGTGCTGCTCCACCACAAATAGGCGCCCTCCACCAGCAGGATGACGGCGGCGAACAGCAGAACCGCGAAACCGTAATAGATAGCGTCCATGTCGGCTCCCCCAGGTTACTCGAAGACGCGCGAGGGATCGAACGCGCTGTCCGGCACCGCTGCGCCAAACATGCGCAGGCGTTCGGCGAAGCGCGGCCGCACGCCGGTGGCCGAAAATTGTCCAAGCACCTTGCCATCGGTCCCGACCCCGGTCTGCTCGAAGCGGAAGATCTCCTGCATCGCCAGGATGTCGCCTTCCATGCCGGTGATCTCCTGCATGCTCACCAGCTTGCGGGCGCCGTCGGTCAGGCGCGTCACCTGCACCACCACCGTGACCGCCGAACAAATCTGCTGGCGCACCGCGCGCGGCGTGAGTGTCACGCCCGCCATGCCGACCATGTTTTCAAGCCGCGACAGGGCGTCGCGCGGGGTGTTCGAATGGATGGTCGCGAGCGATCCTTCGTGGCCGGTGTTCATCGCCTGCAGCATGTCGAGTGCCTCGGCGCCGCGTACCTCGCCCAGGATGATGCGGTCGGGGCGCATGCGCAGCGCGTTGCGCACCAATGCGCGCTGCGTCACCTCGCCCTTGCCTTCGATGTTGGGCGGCCGCGTTTCGAGACGCACCACGTGCGGCTGGCGCATCTGCAGCTCGGCCGCGTCTTCGATCGTCACGATGCGCTCATTGGCCGGGATGAAGCCGGAGATAAGGTTCAGCAGCGTGGTCTTGCCGCTGCCGGTGCCGCCCGAAATCAGGATATTGATCTTGGCGCGGCCAAGCGCCTCGAGTACCTGCACCATCGGCGGAGTCAAGCTTTTGTAGTCGAGCAGGTTTTGCACCGTCAGCGGCGACGACGAGAAGCGCCGGATCGACAGGATCGGCCCATCGACCGCCAGCGGCGGAATGATTGCGTTCACGCGCGAGCCGTCAGGCAGGCGCGCATCGACCATCGGGCTCGATTCGTCAACCCGGCGGCCTACCCGCGAGACGATCTTCTCGATGATCTTCATCAGGTGGGCGCTGTCGTGGAAGGTCACATCGGTCAGTTCCAGCTTGCCGCGCCGTTCGATATAGACTTTGGCGTGGGTGTTGACCAGGATGTCAGAGATGGTCGGGTCGTTGAGCAGCGGTTCGAGCGGACCGAAACCGAGCATCTCGTGCTGGATATCCAGTACCAGGTTATTGCGCTCGTTCTGGTTCAGGACGATCCGCTCTTCTTCGATGATGCGCTGGATCAGCAGCGCCAGTTCGTGCTTGAACTGCTCGGTGGTCAGGCGCTTCAGGCGCTCCAGGTCGATCCGGTCGAGGATCATCTGGTGCATCGACTTCTTCAGTTCCTGGTAGGCCTGGTTGGCTGGCTCGACAGCCAGCGGCACGGCCAGCGCCTTGCTTTCATCGGGGGAGGACAGGCGTTCGCGCAGCGTCATAACAGTCTCCGTGATATCAGGCGTCGGTGTCGGCGCGGCCGAACAGGCGGTCGAACAGGCCCTTGTTGGTCTCCGGCGCGCGCCGCGCGGTCACCAGTTCGACCAGGTCGGCGAGGCTGCGCGCCACCGCGCTCGAGCGCGACAGTTCGAGCGCGGGCACGCCCTGGTTCACCGAGTCGGTGGCGGCGATGTAGTCGTTCGGGATGGTGTGCATCACGTCCGCGCCGAGGGCGTTCTGCAAGTCCTGCAGGCGCAGCTTGCCGCCCTTCTCGTAGCGGTTGACGATCAGGCGGGTCTGATCGACCGGGTAGCCGAGCGAGCGGAAGATGTCGAGCAGGCGGCGGCCGTCGCGGATGTCGGGCAAGGCCAGCTGCAGCACCGGGTGAATCGCATCGGCGTTGTCGAGCGCGCGCAGCGAGATGGCGTCGATCTGGCGGCCGACATCGAGCACGATGTAGTCGTAGTGCTGGCGCGCCACCCGCAGGATGGTGTCCATGTGCTCGGGTTTCAGGTCTACAGCATGGGTCGGGTCGTCGGCGGCGGCGAGGATGCCGAAGCCGGGAGTGACGTGCACCAGGCAGGAATCGAGGAACGGCCCGTCGATGCGGGCGATCTGGCTGCACACGTCCGACAGCGTCATGGCCGGTTTCTGGTCCGAGACATACAGCGTGGCGTCGCCGAACTGGCCGTGCAGGTCGATCAGCAGCACCTTCTTTTGCGCCAGCGCGGCCAGCGCGTAGCCGAAGTTGGTGGAAATGAAGGTGGCGCCGCTGCCGCCCTTGCAGGAGATGAAGGCAAGTACTTTACCGTCGCGCATGTCGGGCACGCCGACGGTCTGCGCAACCCGGTCCATCGCCTCATGGAAGGCGCGGTGCACCAGCGGCAGCTGCAGCACTTCGCGCACGCCGGCGCGCATCGCGCGGATCAGGAGCTCTTGTTGGTGGTCGCGCGTCAGCAGCATGAAGCACGACGACTGGTAGTGCTTTGCCAGCCGTTCGAGCAGATCGCCTTCCTGGATATCCGGATCGGTGGCGTCGATGATGACGACGCCCGGATTGTCAGGCATCAGGCGGTCGAGCGCCTCGCGCAGGCTGGCGCGGCTTGCCACCAAGCTGATGGGCGGTACGCGCGCCGTACCCTGGGACGCGATTTCCGCGTGCAGCTCGCTGTCGCGGGTGATGATCAACGCTTTCATGTCACTCCTCTGCTCAATTTCAGACGCCCGCTATGGGCATGTCGTTGTGATGGCGGGACTGCGGCCTAGCGAACCGACCGGCGAAATGGTGGTAAACCTGGGAAATGAGAGCCGGCCTGGGGCGAAAGTGTGGAAGCCGCTGATCGACTTGTACGGGATTTGCGAGCAGCTGCCGGCGCCGTCCAGGCACAGGCGCACGCGCACAAAGCGGATGCAGCTTGGACCGTTCGGATTGGCCGTGCAGTTGACCAGGTTCGCGGTGGGGCACGTCGGCATCGCGACCACCGGGGTAGCGGCGTCCGACTGCAGGTAGTCGATGGTGACGTGAGCGTCCGTGATGTCGCCTGCCAGGGGAAGCTTGTCGGTGCCAAACATCGCGTAGCGCTGCACCGCCGCCTTCGAGGTCGTGTCGAATTCACTGACGGCGGCGGCACGCGCGGCGCGGCGCGTCACCTCGGTCATGGTGTTCCACAGATAAAGTGCGCGCGACAGCTCGATCATGCCAAACACAAGAGGAAAGAATACGAACATCGCGCACAGGACGAATTCGACGGCGGTGGCGCCGCGTTGCTGCACAGGCCGTACATGACGAAGACGGAGTGGATTCATGGCGGCCGTCCTAGTTTTGATAGGACGCGTTGGAGGTCGCGATGAATGTCCAGCTGGGGCCGCCAAATGTGTCGGGTAGCCATGGCGCGGTCTCGATGTAAAACTCATCGAATAGGGTGAATGAGGCGGACACGTTGATTTCCACGACTGCCGACGAGTGGATGCACATGCCAACGCCACCGTTGCAATAGATGATGACCCAAAGCTCCTCCGGCGGCCTGATCCCGGCAGACGTAATCGCGTTGATGACCATCTGAGTCGAACGCGCCTTTGCCGCGTTCATGCCGGACGCCGATATCATTTCCATCCGTGGCGTCATCGCCATGGCGTTGGCAGCGTCCTGGGTCGCCTGCTTGAGTACGTTGTAGTGGTAGAACACCCGGGCAAAAAGGAATATGGCGGGAAGAAGGAAGGAGGTGGCCAGGAGTATCAGCGCGAGTTCGACTGCAGCGATACCGCGCTGGCGCTGTCTGGTAATGTACGCATTCATTTGTATAACCCCACCGTCGATGGCAACTGGTTATCGCGCAGCAGGCCGGCGAACTCGCCGTGAACGGCCGGGGCAGCTGCATCAGCGCGTGAACTCATAAAGAAGCGGCCGATGGCGAGCACCGTGGCGGTGCTGCCGGCCACGGGACAGGCCAGCAGCGGCACATTCAGGACCCGGCGCTGGGCAAGGAACGGCGATGGCCCCAGCGTCAAGTGCAAGCCACTGTACGGACTGACAGCGGTGTCGGAGTAGGCGCTGGCCAGCGCCGTGCCGGAACCGACCGGATACAGGCTAGGCCAGTCATCCTTGGAGAACGGGGCGCCGACCCCATCGGCAGCGCCACTGTCGTAGTAGACGGCCTTTGAAAACGACCACAAAGGTCCATAGTGTGTCCTGGTAATGCCTAAGATCGGGTCGGACTGCTCGGCGACCGTCAGCTTCGCCCCGCCGATCTCGAGCGGCTGCGCACTACCGTTGATGGTGCCTGTGGAATTCATCCACCAGTTGAAGTACCAGCTGTTGAATTCCCTGATGTTGCGATCGGACGGTGCGGCGATCGCATCGCAACTCGACCCTGAAAAACTGCCAAAGCGCGAATTGAGCTCGGTGGCGAGCGTGGCTGGAAATGGGTCGGCGACGTACACCTTTGCGCCGCTGCGCAAATTGCTCGCCGCTATTGATCCGTTACAGACAAACGGCCGCACCATGGCCAGCGAGCGGTGGCTGGCCGTCTCTGGCTGGTTCGGAAAGTCGAGCGGGTTGACCAGGTAGCTGACAGCGGTGGTGCCGTGCGGATTCATATTGAGCAGGTTGTAGCTGACCCCGCGACGGAACCCGTATTGCGCCAACTCTTTCAATACGGTGGCGCCTTTTTTAACGTCGTGTGTCGATACCGCGGTGTTCTTGATCGCGCACACCGCCAACGGGGTCACCTGGATGCCGGTGCGCCCGGCAATCGCACGTGCCGCCATGCTCATCGATCGTGTCTCGCCGCCAAGCACGCGCATGAAGACAACGTCGGATATTCCGTGGTCCGGGTGGAGCGCGCGGGTGTCGACCCGCACATAGAAATAGCTCGATGCCCGGGTCGCGTTGATTGCAGCGGCGGGCAGCCAGTCGCCATCGGGCTTGTCGGGCGAATCGCTGAAACGCAGCGCGTCGTCGTCCCACACCACCGCCTTGCCGAAGCTGTAGCGCTGGCGCTCGGCGATCGTGCGCGCCGCGGTCTTGGCGGCCGTGATGCCGGCTTCCGTACCGTCCAGGGCACGCGCAGCCGCCATCGCCGCCGCGTCGGCCAGGCTTTGCAGCTCGGTGCGGCGGGTGTAGGCGAACGACAGGTCGAGCGCCAGTCCGGCGAAGCCGATGATCGGGATCAGCAACGAGACGTACATCACCGATATCGATCCACGCCGGCGAAGCGCCGCCCGAGGCATGCTGCGCGAGGTGATCATTTTGAAGCGCCGCCAATCATCGAGGTGGCCGAGACGGACGTGTCCTGGGCGCCGGCGCCGGTCTCATATTTCTTCTGCGCCGTCATCGCCGCGCGGCCATCGATGCCGCCGGCCGGGTTGGCGTTGCGCACCGCGGCCGGGTTGATGACCTGGGCGGCAAAGGTGCTGCGCACCGAGTTGCCAAAGCTGCTGTCCCAGCGCGGCGTGGTTTCGGCGCAGGCAGTCAGGGTGGCGGCCAGCGCCAGCAGCGACAAGCTGCGCGGGATGCTGCAAAGTCGGTTATCCATGACGCCTCCTATTTGAGTTCGAACCCGCGTGCTGCCTCGGCGGACGGCGCCGCTGCCTGGCGTGCCGGCGTGGTCTCCGCTGCCGGCACGCTGCCTTCCATTTTTCCGCCCAGCAGGAGCTCGGTGCGGCTGGCAGGAATCAGTTTGTCGGTCGGCAACGAGTAGTCAGGCGGCAAAGGCTTGACCAGGTGGGCCGTGACCACGAACACCAGTTCGGTGCGGTCCTGCTGGTAGTCGGTGCTGCGGAATAAGGCGCCGAGCACCGGCACTTCACCCAGCGCGGGCAATCCCTTGAGGTTGTTGACCAGGTTGTTCTTGATCAGCCCGCCGATGGCGAAACTCTGGCCGTCGTACAGCTGGACGGTGGTGCTGGCGCGGCGCGTCGTGATCAAAGGCAGGATCGAGCCGCCAGTGAATCCGGCAGCACTGATGCCGACGCCTTCGCGCGAGATTTCCGATACCTCAGGCGCCACGCGCAGGTTGATGCGGCCGCCCGACAAGACTGTCGGCGTGAAGCGCAGGCCGACGCCGAATTCCTTCTCTTCCAGCGTGATGCGGTTGTTTTCCTGCGCCACCGGGATCAGTATCTTGCCGCCAGCCAGGAAACTGCCCTCCTGGCCGCTGATCGCCATCACGGTCGGCTCGGCCAGCACGCGCACCAGGCCGTCCTGCTTGTGTGCCTCGAGGGTCAGCTGGTTGCCGTTGGTCTTGCGGGCGTCCAGCAGGCCGCGCGCGGTGCCGGTCAGGAAGTTCGACAGCAAGGTCGTGGCCCAGCTGCCATGGTTCAGCTTTAAGGTGGTGCCCGCTTCCAGGCGCTCGAGCAGGGTCTTCGAGACCTCGGCAATCTTCACCTCCAACATCACTTGCTGGGGTGCGCTGACCGACAACATGTTCACGATACGCGCGTTCGAATCCCCACCGCCGCCTGCGCTGCTGCCGGACGGCGCATCCTTGTCGTCGCTCTTTTGCGCCAGCGGACGCTGCGCCCGCCGCACGAAGGCCTGCGCCAGTTCATTGGCGCGCGTCACGGCAGCGCCATCGGACACGTCGCCGGTCAGGATCAGCGAATCGGCCGCCGCTTGCACGCGAATGTTTTTCTCGTCCGGCATTACGCTGGCCAAGGTGGCCTGCAGCGCCGTCGGGTCCATCGACACCGTAATGTCGATCACGCTGCAAGCGCCGCCCCTGCCCTGGATGATCATGTTGGTGGTGCCGATATCGACGCCGACCAGGTACAGCGTATCCGGCGCCACCAGCATCGACTGCACGATGCCAGGATTGCCGACGCTGCGGTGGCTAACCGGCTCGGGCAGGCGCATCAGGTTCGATTTGCCCACTTGCAGCGCCATGCTGCCTGGCCGCGCCGCTTCGCCGCTGCAACGCGGACTGCTTTCCGCGCGCGGGGATTGGCCCTTTGCCGCTGGCCCTGGCTGGGCCGCCGCGGCCGCCGCCGCGCCGTGCGCCATCGCCAGCATGACGGCCATTGCGCCGAGCCGCATTGCGCACGTGGTGTGCTGCCCTATGCCTTTGTCCATATCGCTCATCCCGAAAAAGTCGTGAGTAAGGAAAAAACCGCTGTCCCAGCCTAGAAGCATTCCTGCGTGGTTCGCCCGCCGATAATCACCGGCACGCAGTCGCGCTTGACCGGCGCCGCCACCGTCAGCACGCGCGGTTTGGCAGGCGCGGCAGGCTTGAGCGGTTTGGCCGGAGCCGCCACCGGCAAGGCAGCAAGGTCGTCGAGCAGGGTGCGTTTGGTGGCGCCGGGGGTGGCCGGCGATTTCGGATCGATCTGGTTGCGCAGCGCCAACGACAAGGTGCCCACGCTGCGTGCCAGGTCGAGGTGTTCGGCCTCCTGCGGCGAGACTTCGAGCGTCACCGCATTGACCACGCGCGGCTTGGTGTCGTCGCGACTGACTTCCTGGGCCACCGCCAGCACCAAAATGCGTTCGAGGACGATTTTCGATACATGCAGCGCGGGACGGGCATTGCGCTCGTTCTCGGCCGGGTCGCGTTCCAGGTGCACGATGACATCGACATAATTGCCCGGCAGCGCAAAGCCGGCCACGCCGATCACGTCGTTGACGCGCACCGTGATCGCCCGCTTGCCTTCGGTGATCATGGCCGACAGCCCGCCCACCGTGCCGGGCGGCGCCAGCTTGTCCTCGCTGAGGACTTCACCGCGCATGATGTTGCTCTTGAGGACACGGTCGGCCAGCTTGGAAAAGTCGGTGAAGGCGTCCTTCGGCAGGTTCTTGACGCTGATTTCTTCCAGCTTCAGCATTTCCGGCAGCAGCTTCTGGCCGCGGCCGACATCGGCCACCGCCACCACCACCCGCTGGGCACTTTTCGCCGATTGCTTGGCCAGCCAGAGCGAGGCCAGGACCACCGCGGCAATCCCGAACAGGACCGCAACGGCCATCATAATGAGCGCGCGCTTGTTTTTCATCAGATTCTCTCGAGCAAGGGATCGGAGCCGTACGTGTTATACGGGGCGGGTGGCAAGGAAGGCGATACGAGGCCATGGGCGCAGCCGGCAAACATGCTGACCCAGGCTTGTTCGAGGGTGGCGACGGTCAGCCGCGGCGCGATGCCGGAGAAGCTGGCGAAGTCGCAGATCCTGCCCAGCAGTTCGCGCGGAGTGCTGGCCAGCAGCGGACGGCCCGCCGGTGCGTGCAGCCGCGTCAGCAAGTGCTCCGCCACCGCATCGTCGTGGCTGATGCGCAGCAGGCGGCACTGGTGGCGGAACAGCGCGCGGTAATTCTGTTCGGTCAGCGCGCCGACCTGGATCTTGTAGCCGACCCGCCGCATCGAGGCGTCGTCGAGCAGGCGCGCCGGAGCGTAATTCGTGATGAACACCAGGGTGGCGTCGAACGGCACGCCGATCTTGTGGCCGCCGTCGACCGTCAGCTGGTCGGTGCCGGCCTCGAGCGGGGTGGCCCAGCGGTTCAGCAGGTCGGCCGGCGCCACCCGCTGGCGCCCGAGGTCGTCGACCACCAGCATGCCGCCGTTGGCCATGAAATGCGGCGGCGCCTGGTAGACGCCGTTGGCGCTGTCGTAGCGCAGGTCGAGCATTTCCTGGCTCAGTTCGGCGCCAAGCTGCACCACCGGACGCTGGCACAGCGACCAGCGCGCATCGACGCTGCGCTGGTTTTCGCCCTGGCGCGCGGCCTGGCTCGGGGCCAGGTGCACCAGCGGATCGTAAAACTGGATGATGTCCTGGTCGACCAGGATCGCATGCGGCACCGCGACCAGCCCCTGCTGGAGCTGGCCGACTTTGCGCGCCAGCGTGGTCTTGCCGCTGCCGGACGGGCCATACAGCAGCAACGAGCGGCTCGATTGCAGCGACGCGCCGAGCTGCTCGCAGACCGCCGCATCGAGGTGGTCATCGGCGAACGCGGCGGCCATCTCGGCGGCGCCGATGCGCGGCGCATCGGCCTGGCGGGTCGACTGGCGCAGGCAGACATCGCGGTAAGCCTGCAAGGTGACCGGCGCCGGGCCGGCGTAGCGGCAGCGTGCCAGGTACTCGGCGGCGCGCTGTTTGCCGATGGCGGTCAGGTGGTATTGCAGGTCGAGGTCGGTGTCGCCGCCCCAGCCGGCTTCGGTCATCTGGTCGGCGACCATCGCCTCGAGCACTTCGCGCATCACGCCGATCGACACGCGCAGCTTGCCGGCCAGTAATGGGAGCGGGATCTTGGCGCCGGAGTACATTGCTTTCGACGCCAGTTCCACCAGCAGCGACAGCTCCAGTCCGGTTTCGCGCACCGTCTTGGGCTGCGGCGGCAGCGTGGCAAGCTGATCGCCCACCGGTCCCGCCTGGCCACGTATGGCCTCGGCGGTTCGCGCCGCGGTCAGTTCGGCTTCAATCATGGTTGTCCTCCTCAGCACCGCACGTTTCTGAAAGTCACAATTGATTCTAACGAGCACGGCAATCGGTCCATTGACGAATAGCAAGCAAAGCCGTGTGGCAAGTTCAGCCGTGGCGAATCCACAGCATCAGGCAGGTGGCGCTGGCGATCGCCACGCCATATGGCATGCCGCCGACGCTGCTGCCGCCGGCCAGCTGCTCGCGGGCATACGGCATGCCGAGCACGCGCATATATAGAGGGCGCAACAAGATGCGCATGTTGGCGGCGAAGTCGCGCCAGCGTCCGTTCTGGGCGACCATCACCAGCGCCATCACCCCGCCGGCGCAAAACGCGGCAATGGCGATTTCCATGGCCAGCTCGACACCGGTGAAGGCGCCGACCATCGCCATCAGCTTGACGTCGCCGGCGGCCATGCCACGCAACAGGTAAAGCGGTAGAAAGGCGATCAAGCCCACCGCGCTGCCGGCCAGGCCGACGGCGACAATATTGAAGGGGGTGGCGGAATTGAGGTGGAGTGCTCCGGCGCAAAACAGTCCGCACAGGACCAGCCGGTTGGGAATCTTGCGCTCCGCAAGGTCTTGCAGGCATGCGGCCAACACCAGCGCAATCAGGAACCCATCGAGATACAGTGCATTGCTCATGGCAGACTCACTGAAGATGGAAAAACGCTTTCCGGACCGGGCCCAGCCCGGAAAGCAATTCGCCGTTAGGCGGCTGGCGTCGTCATCTTGCTAGCGATGAAGTCGAACGCCGACGTCAGCTTGCCCGACACAGCGCCGACACCCAGTGCCAGTGCGGTCGCAATCAACGCCGCGATCATGCCGTACTCGATCGCGGTCACGCCGTCTTCGTCGTTCACGAACTGTTTCAGTGCAGTGGAAATGGTGTTCATGGCAGACTCCTTGTAAGTGAAAAATAGACACATGCCCTGGCGCAGAGGAGCGCGATCTGCTGCCCTCCTTGCTGCTGGATTTGAATTCCTGCGCCATTGAGTTCACTATACATTTCGATTCCGTACGGCAAGTTGACTGTGCGCAAGTTTTCCACACGGCATTTTTTCCCACCGCTGTTTGCTTGCGCTTTTCGAGGTCCGGCCGGCTGTGGCTTGATGGGGGATAAATTTCTCTTGGGACATCCGTAAAGCCGCAGGGAACGGTAGAATCGGCCACTGGAGCACAGGCAGCCCAACGCAGGGAGTTGCTTAAAGTACAAAAAACCATTATGCTCGATGGCTGTTCTTTGGAATTGCCCAGTGCCGGGCTGCTCGCGGCGCCTTTGCAAAATAAAGGTGGGCGTGGTTCCGGGGCGATGCGTGGTTGCTTGATTACATTTCTGAGAACGACATGGATTCCCTTCTGAGACACATGGTGGACATGACCGGCCACCGCGATCACACGATGCTCGACATCTCGGTGATCTCGGCAGTGCAGGAACTGGCCGGCGCGCGCCAGACGCGCGTGCTCAGCATCGCCAGCGTCCGCTCCCAGAAATTTGTCCGCGCCCGCGCCATCATTGGCGCCGGCAGGCCGGCATCGATCGTCGAACCGGCCGACACCAACAGCCCCGGCGAAGCGATCACCAGCTATCCCGAACTGGCCGCCTGCCTGGCACGCCACGAGACCAACGCCGAGCGCGTCGCGCCGGACGGCATCCGCACGCTGTGGCTGCCGATCTGGATGGGCGACAGCGCCGACACCTGCCTGGAAATCGTCCACCTCGAGCCGTACAGCGCCGACACCATCCACGTCATCAGCGGCATCGTCAGCGTCTACCGCAACTTCCAGAACCTGCTCGATTACAGCGAACGCGATTCGCTCACCGGCCTGCTGAACCGCAAGACCTTCGACCACCAGCTCACCAAGATGCTGCAAAGCTCCAGCGAGCAAGTTGAGGAAGAGGAAGCCCCGCCGCTGCCGGGCCAGCCCGAGCGGCGCCAGCACTCAAACCAGGAAAAGCAATGGCTGGCAGTGGTCGATGTCGACCACTTCAAACTCGTCAACGACAAGTTCGGCCACCTGTACGGCGACGAAGTGCTGATCCTGATCGCCAATCTGCTGCAGTCGTCGTTCCGCTCGCAGGACCGGGTGTTCCGCTTTGGCGGCGAGGAATTTGTCGTGCTGCTGCGCTCGGCCACGCTGGAGAACGCGCAAAAGATCATCGACCGCTTCCGCATCAATGTCGAAAGCCACGATTTTCCCCAGGTGGGCAAGGTCACGGTCAGTGTCGGCTTCGTCAGCATCTGCGCCTACGAGTCGCCGGTGATCATTCTCGGGCACGCGGACCAGGCGCTGTATTACGCCAAGAGCCACGGCCGCAACCAGGCTTGCCACTACGACCAGCTGGTGGAGGGCGGGCTGCTGCAGGCGGTGCCGGCCAACGACACCGCCGAGTTCTTCTAGTAAGAGGGCGGCAGGCGCTTAATCGACCAGCACCATGAAGCGCATCGGGTCGACTTTCCATTTCTCAGGCGCTTCGTGGCGCACGATCTTGTCGCCGCCGCCCATGCCCAAGGCGCGCGACAGGTCGACCGTTTCGGGCTTGATGTAGGTGTCGCGCTTGGTGTGGAAGAACACGTTGACCTTGGGCGCGAGCAGGTTGGTCTCGTGCGCCTCGACCACCACCCCAAGCCGCCCGGATTCCAGCAGCACCAAGGTGCCGACCGGGTAGATGCCGACGCAGCGCATGAAGTCCTGCACGAACTGCGGATTGAAATGGAACTTGCTCCACTCGTAGAGCTTGCGCAGCGCGTCGGCCGCCGCCATGCCCTTGTGGTAGCAGCGGTCGGCGGTGATCGCATCGTACACATCGACAATCGCCGCCATCTGGGCCAGCTCACTGATGCCGGCGCCGGCCTGCTTGCCGGGGTAGCCGCTGCCGTCGAAACGTTCGTGGTGGTGCAAGGTGATGTCGAGCGGAATCTGGCCGATCCCCGGCGACTGCTTCAAAATGTCGTAGCCGTCCTGCGGGTGCTTGCGGATGATGGCGAATTCTTCCTCGGTCAGGCGGCCCGGCTTGTTCAGCACGGAGTCCGGCACCAGCGCCTTGCCGACGTCGTGCACCAGCCCGCCCAGTCCGGCCTGGTACGTGGTCGCGCCGTCCAGCCCGCGCGCGCGGCAGAACGCCACCAGCAGGGTGCACACGCTCACGGAATGCAGGAAGGTGTAGTCATCCTTGGTCTTGATGCGTAGCAGCCCCATCAGCGCGCCGGGGTTGCGCAGGATCGACGTGGTAATGTCTTCCACCACCGACCCGACCTGGTCGAGCTCGATCGCCTTGCCGAGGCGGGCGTCCTGCATCACCGTACGCACCAGCCCGGTTGCCTGATGGCGGATCTGGCTGGCGCGCTTGAGTTCCTCGGCCATCGTCGTGCGCGCAGGGGCCACCGGCATCGCGGCGATCTCGATCAACGCCTCCTCGGTGCGGGTGCGGGTTTCTTCCACGGTCGGCGCATGGTCCACATCGAGGCCGCGACCGCAATCGATCACCACATCATGGATGCCGGCATCGACGATCTTGCGGATCTCTGCCTCGGTTTTAAGCAGCAGGCGGTTGCGCACGAACGGATGGGTCATCCAGTCGCAGCTCAGATTGTGGATATACATGCCAACCTTCAGCTGGGATGCGTCGATGTTTTTTAGCATAGATGAGGCGGTGTGATGTAATGTGCGGGCGAAGCGCGCGGAGGTTTTAGCCAAGTATAACTGTTCCATTGCCGCAATACATTTCTTTTCGTTATCAACATTTTTATTTGTGCAACATTTAGAGAAATAAGCAACATGGAATTACGCCAGCTCCGCTATTTCGTCGCGATTGTCGACCATGGCGCCCTGTCGCGCGCGGCGCTGGTGCTGCACGTGGCCCAGCCGGCGCTGACCCAGCAGCTGCGCCAGCTCGAAGACGAGCTCGGCGCGCAACTGCTGCACCGCTCGGCCCAGGGCGTGCTTTGCACCGACGCCGGCAAGGTGTTCTACGAACATGCGCAGGCGATCCTCAAGCAGGTGGCCGACGCGCGCTCGGCGGTGGTGCAGTCGACCACCCGGCCGTCCGGCAGCGTCACCCTGGGCCTGCCGCACAGCATTTCCGGCGCCCTCGCCCTGCCCCTGCTGATGGCGATCCGCGCGCGCTATCCGGAAATCAGCCTGCAACTGACCGAAGAACTGTCCGGCAACCTGGCCGACCAGCTCAAATCCGGCCGCATCAACCTGGCCGTGCTGTTCGATGACGGCTTGCTGGGCGCATTTAGCAGCACACCGCTGCTCGACGAAGACCTGATGTTCATTTGCCGCGCCGGCTCGGCCTTCGATCCGGGCGGCGCCAGCGTGGCGCTTGCCGACGCGCTCGGGCAGACGCTGATCCTGCCCGCCCAGCAGCAAGGGGTGCGTCCGCGCATCGAAAACGCCGCCCATGCAGCCGGCCTGGCGCTGGCCAACGTTATCGAGATCAATTCGATCGCCATCCTGAAGTCGGCGCTGCTGGCCGACATGGGCGCGACGCTGCTGCCGGCCGCACCGCTGCAGGACCAGATCGACAGCGGCGCGCTGGTCGCCCGGCCCCTGCGCGACCCGGCGCTGAGCCGCAGCGTGACCTTGTGCGCCTCCAGGAATATCCCGCTGACCAATGCCGCGGCGGCCGTCGGCAAGCTGGTCCACCAGGTGGCGCGCGAGCTGTGCGACAGCGGCGGCTGGCGCGGTGCGCACGTGCATCTGCCCAAATAAAAGGCAGCGCCGCGCTGCCATCAGAATTTCTTATACCCCTATCCCAAAAGCCTATTTCCCCTATTGCGGGTAAGGCCATACACTCGCGCCAGAAAAGTCGCCCATCGCGACACCCACCCCGGCCGTGACCGGCGCCTACCCGGCGCCACCCGCTGCCGGGCGCCACCGAATGACCATTTTGGAGCAACACAATGCCTGATACGATCATGCCTGCCGCACCGCAGGACGTGCCTTCGCGCCTGACCACCGTTACCCTCGACGACAAGTACACCGCCATCAGCGGCAATATCTTCCTGTCGGGTATCCAGGCGCTGGTGCGCCTGCCGATGATGCAGCGCGTGCGCGACACCGCCGAAGGCCTCAACACGGCCGGCTTCGTATCGGGCTACCGCGGCTCGCCGCTGGGCGGCCTGGATGAGAACCTGTGGAAGGCCAAGAAGCACCTCGAAGCCCACCACGTCCAGTTTGTCCCTGGCGTCAACGAAGACCTGGCCGCGACGGCGGTGTGGGGCTCGCAGCAGGTCGACCTGATCGGCCCGGCCAAATACGACGGCGTGTTCGCCATGTGGTACGGCAAGGGCCCGGGCGTGGACCGCTGCGGCGACGTCTTCAAGCACATGAACCACGCTGGCACCTCGAAGCACGGCGGCGTGCTGCTGGTGGCCGGCGACGACCATGGCGCGTACTCGTCGACCCTGCCGCACCAGTCCGACCACCTGTTCTCGGCCTCGATGATCCCGGTGCTGTACCCATGCAATGTGCAGGAATACCTCGACCTTGGCATCCACGGCTGGGCGATGTCGCGCTTCTCCGGCTGCACCGTCGCCTTCAAGGCGCTGGCCGACACGGTCGAATCGTCGGCCTCGATCGACGCCGACCCGTTCCGCGTCACCGTCAAGATCCCGCAAGACTTCCAGATGCCCGAAGGCGGCCTGAATGCACGCCTGTCCAGCATCCCGCTGGGCCAGCAGGCGCGCAACCAGGAAGCGCTGATGCAGGACTATAAGATCTATGCGGCGCTGGCCTATGCGCGCGAGAACAAGCTCAATCACACCACCATCGACAGCCCCAACGCCAAGCTCGGCATCATCGCCTCCGGCAAGTCCTACCTCGACGTGCTCGAAGCGCTCGAAGACCTGGGCATCGACGAGAAGATGGCCCAGGAGGTCGGCCTGCGCCTGTTCAAGGTGGCGATGCCATGGCCGCTGGAGCCGGACAGCGTGCGCGAATTCGCCCAGGGCCTCGACGAGATCCTGGTGGTCGAAGAGAAGCGCCAGATCGTCGAATACCAGCTCAAGGAACAGCTGTACAACTGGCGCGACGACGTGCGTCCGCGCGTGATCGGCAAGTTCGACGAAAAAGGCGAATGGGTCGCGCCGCGCGGCGAATGGCTGCTGACCTCCAAGGCCGACTTCTCGGTATCGCAAGTGGCGCGCGTGATCGCCTCGCGCGTCTCGCGCCTGATCTCGGACGAGAAAACCTGCGACCAGATCCGCAACCGCCTGGCCTTCCTCGATGCGAAGGACGCGGTCCTGAAAAAGGCCAACAACACCCCGTTCCGCCCGGCGTTCTACTGCTCCGGCTGCCCGCACAACACCTCGACCAAGGTCCCGGAAGGCAGCCTGGCGCTGGCCGGCATCGGCTGCCACGTGATGGCCACCTCGATCTACCCGGAGATGAACAAGCTGACCACCCACATGGGCGGCGAAGGCGCGCCGTGGATCGGCCAGGCCGCGTTCTCCAAGATTCCGCACGTGTTCCAGAACCTCGGCGACGGCACCTACTTCCACTCCGGCTACCTGGCGATCCGCGCGGCGGTGGCGGCCAACGTCAACATCACCTACAAGATCCTCTACAACGACGCCGTCGCGATGACCGGCGGCCAGCCAGTCGACGGCACCACCTCGGTGCCGCTGATCGCCCAGCAGATGGCCGCCGAAGGCATCAAGCGCATCGCGCTGGTGACCGAGGACCTGTCGCGCTACGCCGACCGCTCCAACCTGCCGGCCATCGTCTCGCTGCACGACCGCAAGGAGATGGACGCGATCCAGCGCGAGCTGCGCGACTTTAGCGGCGTCTCGGTCATCATCTACGACCAGACCTGCGCCGCCGAAAAGCGCCGCCGCCGCAAGAAGGGCCAGTTCCCCGACCCTAACCAGCGCGTCGTCATCAACGAAGCGGTCTGCGAAGGCTGCGGCGACTGCGGCGTGCAGTCGAACTGCGTGTCGATCCTGCCGAAGGAAACCGAATTCGGGCGCAAGCGCGCGATCGACCAGTCGTCCTGCAACAAGGACTTCTCGTGCACCAAGGGCTTCTGCCCGAGCTTCGTCACGGTCGAAGGCGGCACCCTGAAGAAGTCGAAGACCGGCGTGGCCAAGAAAAACGAAGACGACGGCTTCGGCGACCTGCCGCTGCCAACGCTGCCATCGGTCGAACAGCCGTATAACATCCTGATCAACGGCATCGGCGGCACCGGCGTGATCACCGTCGGCGCGCTGATGGGCATGGCCGCCCACCTCGAAAGCAAGGGCGCCTCGGTGCTCGACATGACCGGCATGTCGCAGAAAAACGGCTCGGTCACCTCGCACGTCAAGATCGCCAGGACCCCGGCCCACCTGCGCGCGCAGCGCATCGCCACCGGCGAAGCGGACCTGATCCTCGGCTGCGACATGCTCACCGCCGGCGCCCAGGACGCGATCTCGAAGATGCGTCCTGGCCGCACCATGGCCGTCATCAACCTGCACGAGCAGCCGCCTGGCACCTTCGCCCAGAACGCCGACTGGCAGTACCCGACCGACCAGGTGCGCGCCTTGATCAACGAATCGGTAGGTGCGCCAGCGATCGACGCGGCCGACTTCATCGACGCCACCAAGCTGGCCACCGCGCTGATGGGCGACTCGATTGCCGCCAACCTGTTCATGCTCGGCTACGCATGGCAGAAAGGCCGCATTCCACTGACCGAAGCGTCGTTGCTGCGCGCGATTGAACTCAATGGCGTCGCCGCAGAATCGAACAAGCGCAGCTTCCTGTGGGGCCGCCGCGCTGCCGTCGACCTGAAGAAGGTCGAGCGCATCGCCACGCCAACCCAGGCGATCGTCGTGCAGATGCCGCAAAGCCTGGAAAACGTCATCAAGAAACGCGTCGAATTCCTGACCGGGTACCAGGACAGCGGCTACGCGGCGCAGTACGAGCAGCTGGTGGCAAAGGTACGCAGCGCCGAAACGGCAGCGGGCCTGGGCAACAAGCTCTCGACCGCGGTCGCCAAGTACTACTTCAAGCTGATGGCCTACAAGGACGAATACGAAGTCGCGCGCCTGTATACCGACGGCCGCTTCGTCGAACAGCTCAAGACCCAGTTCGAAGGCGACTTCTCGCTCAAGTTCCACCTTGCCCCGCCGCTGCTGGCCAAGAAGGATGGCAAGGGCCACCTGGTCAAGGCGCAATTCGGCTCGTGGATGTGGAGCGCGTTCAAGCTGCTGGCCAAATTCAAGGGCCTGCGCGGCGGCGCGCTGGATATCTTTGGCTACACTGAAGAGCGCAAGATGGAACGCGCGCTGATTGTGGAGTACCGTGAGATGATTGAGGGCCTGATTGCTGGACTGAATGCGGACAACCACGCCAACGCTGTTGCTCTGGCGAATCTTCCGGAACAGGTGCGCGGCTTCGGCCACGTGAAGGAAGCGAATGTTGCGACCTTCCGTACCGAGAAGGCGCGTTTGCTGGCTGGCAACACAACCGCAAAAGCGGCATAAGAAAAATACCACCGTCGTTCCCGCGAAAGCGGGAACCCATTCTGAGCTGAAGCTGACGCTCGGCATAGGTTCCCGCCTTCGCGGGAACGACGTCTTCTGCGCTTGACGTTAACGTAAACGTCATATACCGTACCAGAACGATATCGCAAGGAACATCATGAACGACCTGACCCCTGCCGCCAAACTCCAAGTCCCGGAGCATCCAAAGCTGGCCAACAAAGTGCGCTTCGTCACGGCGGCCTCGCTGTTCGACGGCCATGACGCGTCGATCAACATCATGCGCCGCATTCTCCAGTCGAACGGCGTCGAAGTGGTCCACCTCGGCCACAACCGCTCGGTCGACGAAGTCGTCACCGCGGCGCTGGCCGAAGACGTGCAGGGCATCGCCATCTCCAGCTACCAGGGTGGCCACGTCGAATACTTCAAGTACATGATCGACCTGCTCAAGCAGCGCGGCGGCGCCCACATCAAGGTGTTCGGCGGCGGCGGCGGCGTGATCGTCCCGTCTGAAATCGCCGAGCTGCACGCCTACGGCGTCACCCGCATCTTCAGCCCGGAAGACGGCCAGCGCATGGGCCTGGTCGGGATGATCCAGTCGATGGTGCAGGCTTGCGACATCGACCTGTCGACCTACTCGCCGCCCTCGCTGGCGCCGCTGCAAACCGGCGACATGGCCGAGCGCCACCGTCCGCTGGCCCAGCTGATCACCGCGCTGGAAAACGGCAAGGCCGCCGCAACGCTGCGCACCGAACTGCATAACGCCGCCGAAAGCCTGCGCGTGCCGACCCTTGGCATCACCGGCACCGGCGGCGCCGGCAAGTCGTCGCTGACCGATGAACTGATCCGCCGCATCCGCATGGACCAGGGCGACGCGCTCAACATCGCCGTGATCTCGATCGATCCCTCGCGCCGCAAATCCGGCGGCGCGCTGCTGGGCGACCGCATCCGCATGAACGCGATCAACCCATGGAACGGCCAGGCGCGCGTGTTCATGCGCTCGTTGGCCACGCGCGAAGCGGGTTCCGAAATCTCGCACGCGCTGCCTGATGTAATCGCCGCCTGCAAGGTCGCCGGCTTCGACCTGGTGATCGTCGAGACTTCCGGCATCGGCCAGGGCGACGCCGCCATCGTGCCGCACGTCGACGCCTCGATGTACGTGATGACCCCGGAATTCGGCGCCGCCTCGCAGCTTGAAAAAATCGACATGCTTGATTTCGCCGACATCATCGCGATCAACAAATTCGACCGCAAGGGCGCGCTCGACGCGCTGCGCGACGTCGCCAAGCAGTACCAGCGCAACCGCGAAATGTGGACCAAGAGCCCGGACGAGATGCCGGTCTACGGCACCCAGGCGTCGCGCTTCAACGACGACGGCGTCACCGCGCTGTACCAGGGCCTGCTGCCGAAGCTGGCCGAGTTCGGCCTGCCGGTCAAGCAGGGCAAGCTGCCGCAGGTTTCGCTGCGCCACTCCAGCGGCAAGAACGTGATCGTGCCGCCGGCACGCGCGCGCTACCTCGCCGAGATCGCCGATGCGGTGCGCGGCTATCACAAGAACACCGTCAAGCAGGTAAAACTGGCGCGCGAGCGCCAGCAACTGAGCGAGACCAAGCGCATGCTGTCAGCGGCCGGTAAAGGCGCCGACTTCGACGACCTGATCACCGAGCGTGAGCACGCGATGGACGCACCAAGCAAGAAGCTGCTGGCGATGTGGCCAGACATGCAGGCCGCTTACGCGGGCGACAACTACGTGGTCAAGATCCGCGACAAGGAGATCCGCACCCAGCTGGTCCAGCACACGCTGTCGGGCACCGTGATCCGCAAGGTCGCGCTGCCGAAGTACGAAGACCACGGCGAAGTGCTGCGCTTCCTGATGCTGGAAAACGTGCCTGGCTCGTTCCCGTACACCGCCGGCGTGTTCGCTTTCAAGCGCGAGGGCGAAGACCCGACCCGCATGTTCGCCGGCGAAGGCGACGCCTTCCGCACCAACCGCCGCTTCAAGCTGGTCTCGACCGGCATGGACGCCAAGCGCCTGTCGACCGCGTTCGACTCGGTGACGTTGTACGGCGCCGACCCGGCGATCCGTCCCGACATCTACGGCAAGGTCGGCAACTCGGGCGTGTCGATCGCGACGCTGGATGACATGAAGGTGCTGTACGACGGCTTCAACCTGTGCAGCCCGTCGACCAGCGTGTCGATGACGATCAATGGCCCTGCCCCGACCATCCTGGCGATGTTCATGAACACCGCGATCGACCAGCAGATGGACAAGTTCATCGCTGAAAACAAGCGCCAGCCGACCGACGACGAAGCTGCCAAGATCCGCGAATGGGTACTGGCCAATGTGCGCGGCACCGTGCAGGCGGACATCCTGAAGGAAGACCAGGGTCAGAACACCTGCATCTTCTCGACCGAGTTCTCGCTGAAGGTCATGGGCGACATCCAGGAGTACTTTGTGCACCACCAGGTGCGCAACTTCTACTCGGTGTCGATCTCCGGATACCACATTGCCGAAGCTGGTGCGAACCCGATTTCGCAGCTGGCCTTCACGCTGTCGAACGGCTTTACGTTTGTCGAAGCCTACCTCGCGCGCGGCATGCACATCGACGACTTCGCGCCGAACCTGTCGTTCTTCTTTAGTAACGGCATGGACCCCGAATACACGGTGCTGGGCCGCGTGGCGCGCCGCATCTGGGCCATCACGATGCGCGACAAGTACGGCGCGAACGACCGCAGCCAGAAGCTGAAGTACCACATCCAGACCTCGGGCCGCTCGCTGCACGCGCAGGAAATCGACTTCAACGACATCCGCACCACCTTGCAGGCGCTGATCGCGATCTACGACAACTGCAACAGCCTGCACACCAATGCGTATGACGAGGCGATCACCACGCCGACCGACGAATCGGTGCGCCGCGCTTTGGCAATCCAGCTGATCATCAACCGCGAATGGGGCCTGGCCAAGAACGAAAACCCGAACCAGGGCTCGTTCATCATGGACGAACTGACTGACATGGTTGAAGAAGCGGTGCTGCAGGAGTTCGAACGCATCGCCGAACGCGGCGGCGTGCTCGGTGCGATGGAAACCGGCTACCAGCGCGGCAAGATCCAGGAAGAGTCGATGCTGTACGAGCACAAGAAGCATGACGGCTCGCTGCCGATCATCGGCGTCAACACCTTCCGCAATCCAAAGCAGGCCGAGACGCCGGCAACGATCGAGCTGGCACGCTCGACCGACGACGAGAAGCAGTCGCAGCTGACCCGCCTCGAGGAGTTCCACCAGCGTCACGCGGCCGAGGCGCCGCAGGCACTGGCGGCGCTGCAGCAGGCGGCCATCGACAACGCCAACGTGTTCGAGAAGTTGATGGATGCGGTGCGCGTATGCTCGCTGGGCCAGATCACCACCGCGCTGTTCGAGGTGGGCGGGCAGTACCGCCGCAATATGTAGAGTCCCCGTCGCTCCCGCGAAAGCGGGAGCGCATCCCCGGCAAGAGCGCTCGCTAAGTATGGGTTCCCGCTTTCGCGGGAACGACCAGGCGGCTCGCGCGCTCGCTCAAGCCGCGAAACAGCCGTTCAAATGCGCCCTTGCGGCGTTCGGTCACAAACCCCAACACATACGTCGCCACGCCGACTGCAAACAGCAGCAGCGCGAGGTCGCCTGGGTTCGCAGGATTGTGCGGATAGAAGGCCTTCCACGCCATCAGCACCAGGTTATGCACCAGGTACAGCGTGAAGGTATGGCCAGCCAGCGCACGCACCGGCCGCTTCACCTTGCGCAGCCAGGCAAAACTCATGCTGCGCGCGCAGGCGAAATTGATCAGCACCAGCGCACAGACGGCATAGTCGGCCAGGTAGCGGTCGGCGCTGATCAGGCGCAGGCCAGGGAATGGCCAGATCGCGCTGCCGTATGCGCGCAGGTAAATGTCGGCATCGACCAGCTTGAAAACGCACAGCGCCGCCAGCGACAGCAGCCATCCCGCGCTCGCCCAGCGCGGCGGCACCGCGTGCGACTTCGACCATTCGTACAGCCACACGCCGCTCAGCCAGACCGGCAGCAGCATCCACAGCTTGAACCCCACCAGCAGCAGCACCGCGGCCAGCAGCACCAGCCGCCTCGCGCCGCTCAAATAGTAGGCGATCCCGAACAGCGCGTAGTACCAGACCTCGTAGCCCAGCGACCAGTAAGGCAGCAGCCAGGGCGGCGTCTCGGCCAGGTTCCAGAACTCGCCGGCGAACAGCATATGGAACGGGAAGTAAATGTAGGCCTTGGCGACCTGATAGCCGGTGGTCACCGCGACATCCGAAAAGGTGAGCACCAGCGCCACCAGCACGAACGCCAGCGTCACCACCGGCAGCGCCACCGAATAGATGCGCGCGCAGCGCGCCACCACATAGTCCCGCGGGCTGGCGTGTTTCTGCTCGACCGAATACTTGATCACGAAGCCGGACAGCACAAAGAATACGATCACCGCCTCGCGCCCCAGGTCGGGCACAAACGCCGCCACCGGTCCGTCGATCAGGCGCAGCATCAACAGGTGGGCGACGACCACCATCGCCGCCGCGCCAAAGCGGGCGGCGTCGAGGTACAGCGAGAAATCAAGCGCTAGCCCGGGCCGGTTAGTTTGCACTCACATACCTTATCCGAAGCGCACCGCGTAGATCGGCGGCAGCGTGGTCGAGACCGTCGTCCAGCTGTCGCCGGCATCGCTGGTGGCCCACAGGCCGCCGCTCGTCGAGCCCATCAGCAGGCTGGCGCCATCGTCGTCGACCGCCAGGCCGTGCCGGTATACCAGGTCATAACAGTGCTGCTGCGGCAGGCCATTGCGCAGCGCGGTGAAGGTTTTGCCGCCATCGCTGGTGCGGGTGACGGCCATCGCGGCCCCAACCGGCACGCGGCGCTGGTCGGCTTCGGCCGGCGCAAACCAGGCGGTATTGCCGTCGCGCGGGTGGGCGGCGACGGCGAAGCCGAAGTTCGATACCGGCACATCGGTGATCTCGGTCCAGCGCTGGCCGCCGTTGGCGGAACGCCAGATGCCGTTGTGGTGCTGGCACCACAGCACATCCGGTGCCGCGTGCGAACGCGTGATGCGGTGCGGGTCCTGCACCGCTTCGTTTTCGTTCATTTCGGGCGGCATGTAATCGGCACGCATGCCGGTCGACGACACCGTCCAGCTGTCGCCGCCGTCATCGCTGCGCCACGCGCCGCCGCACGACACGCCCACCAGCAGCCGGTTGCTGTCGCGCGGATCGACGCTGATGCTGTGAATGCCGGGCACGTCGTAGCCGCCGCCGAACCAGTTGCTGCGTTCGGGCACATCCCATAGCGAGCGCACCAGCTGCCACGAGGCGCCGCGGTCGGCGGATTTGAACAGCCCGCCCGGCAAGGTGCCGGCCCACAGCACGCCCGGCTGATCCGCCCCGCCGGCCTCCAGCGACCAGATCAGCTTATTGGTCCACTCGACCGTGTCGGCGCTGCCCTCGGGCTTGGGCGGATACGCCGGCGCGGCGATCTCGGTCCAGGCATCGCTGCCGGCATCCTTGCGGTGCAGCTTGACGCCGAAGTGGCCGAGGTTCAGCGCCGCGTACAGCGCGCCATCGCGCGGGTCGGCCAGCGCGATCGAGACCGGCTCGCCGAGAAAGTGGACCGGGCCGATGTCCCAGCCGCTGCTGCCGCGATGCAGTTCGAACAGGCCCTTGCGGGTCGAGACCAATGCGCGCTCACTCATGTCAGCCTCCGGAAAGTGCTTGCAGGACGTAGACTTTGCTGTCGGGCTGCAGCGGGTCGTCCAGGCCGCTACGGTCCGTACTGCGGCGGCCGTCGACGAAAATGACGACGTTCTCGCGCAGGTGCCCCTGGTCGTTCAGGACATAGCCTCGCAGCAGGGGATTGCTTTCAAATGCGCCCTCCAGCGCCGCGCGCAGCCGCGTCGCGCCGGTCTCGACCTCGGGAACGGCGAGAAACCGCGCCAGCTGCTGGGTGAACACAAGTCGCGCCATGACATCGCTCAAAGAACAAGGGTGGTGCAGAAAAGCCGATTGTAGCGCCAGTTACTTGCACTGTCGCCATCTTTCAAGCGGCCAGCTGTCCTAGAATGGAGACGTGCCAACCAGTGGAGTGAAGCATGCCCATCAAACCTGAGGAACTCGCCGCATTGATGCTGGAAGTTGAAAAGGATGACCCGATCGACTTTGCCGACCTGCCCTTCGACGATGCCGAACTGCGCCAGCTGGTGGCCTCGCACCTGTGTGAGATGGCTGCCGCGATGGAGAAGTTCAGCACCGAGGACAAGCTGCTGACATTGCTCGCGGTGTCGGCCAAACTGGTGCTGGAAAACCTGGTGCTCAACGTGCAGCTGCTGCGGCGCCATGGCTTGCCGGTCAGCGACGGCGTCGAGGGACTGCTGAGCCGCCTGCGCAAGCCCGGCTGAGCCGGTCAGGTCCCGGTTGCGCCGCGCGCCTTCGCCACCAGCGCGCGCGCATGCTCGAAGATGTCGGGCTGGGCGGCGGCGCAGCTGGCGCGCTCGCGGGCGATGCGGGCGTTGTTATCGGCAAAGCTGGCCTGGTCGAGGGCGAAACCGAACGATGCGGGCGCGCCTGACTGGCCGGCGATCCGCGCGAGCATCAGGTCGCCCAGCGCCGGCTTGAAGTGCCCGGCTTCCCAGTACCAGTTGGTCTTGGTCTTCTTGTCGCCCTTGGCGGGAATCGCTTCGCACTGGTAGCTTGAATAGCCGCTGAAGTCCCACAGGGTGACGCGCGCGCCCGGGTTGGCGGCCCGCACCTTTTCAACTTCCTCCAGCAGCAGCGCCTTCCAGTTGTCGAAGGTGCTGGCCAGGCCCGCCGCGTCGAACATCGCCAGGATTTGCGCGTGGTAAGGATAGATCACCAGATGCACATCCGATTGGTCGCGCACCGCGTGTGCCAGGACGGCGCGCAGCTCGTCGAGATTGGGCGAGCTTCCGCTCTGCTGGTTGACCAGGCCGCGCGGCAGGCGCACGAAGCGCTTGGCATTTTCGACCGCGCGCTGCTGGAAGATCGAATAGTAGCCGTCGTCGCGGGCAAACTTGTTGTATTCCAGCAGAGGGTTAAATCCGCGCCCGGTGATCGACTGGGGATCGGAAATGCGCTGCAGGCGCAGGGTTTTCAGCGAATCGGCCAGCGAGTCGATCGAGAACAAACTGTCGGCCTGCCACGCCAGTTCGTCGAACGGGGTTTTGGGCTTCGGCTCGCGCAAGGGGCGCGGCCGGTTCGGATCGACCAGGAAATCGAGGAATTCGACGCCGACGATCAACCGCTTCGGCTTGATCCCCTCCGCCTGCAGCTGTTCGAGCTGTTCGCGTCCGGTATTCATGCTGGTGCCGGCCAACGCAAGGTTGAAGGCTGAAGTGCCCAGCGCGCGGTGTTCAGGATTGAGCCCGAGTTCGGCGCGCGAATTGCCCAGGATAAAGGTATCGGCGCCTTGCTTGAGCGCGCCATGCATCTTGATCTGGTTCTGGTAGCGGGTCGGCAGCGGCTTGACCTGGTTGATGCCGGCCACTTCCTTCATGCCGTACAAGCGGTAAGGGTCGATTACCGATACCAGCGCAACCGATGCGATCACGCCTGCGGCCACCACGATGCTTCCGATAGTCAGGAAACGCTTGAAATCGCTTTCAGTCGTCATGCTTTGCCTCTAAAACTGAAAGTACAGGAACTCGGCCGGCCGGCTCAGCGACAGCAGGCTGCCCACCGTGATCAGGCCGATCGCGCAGGCCCATGCCGCAGTCGGGCGCCAGCTCAGCACCCGAGCCAGCGGCCCGGCGGAAATGCGGTTGGTCACGAAGTCGAGCGCGGGGTCGAAGTTGGCCATGATCTGCTGGGTATTCGGGAACACGAACGCGATCAGCGCGCCGATCACGACCCAGCTCCAGGTCTCGACGAAGCGCGAGCCGCCACCCAGGTAGAAGCTGACGCCGGCCTGTTCGAACACGGCGCGCAGGCTGCCCAGCTGGTTGCCGATCGAGTCCGGCAGCGCGATGCCATACAGGCCAGCCATCGCCTGCACGATGGTATTGGCGCGGCCGACGTCGGTCGCGCGGAAGTACACCCAGGCGAAGCAAACCGCTGCGAACGTGATCAGGATGCTGAACAGCTTCCAGGCGCGCGCATCGCGCGGGAAGCGCAGGCGTTCGGCCAGCGCAGCCCAGGCGTGGTTGACCATCAGGTAGGCGCCATGCAGGAAGCCCCAGATGACGAAGTTCCAGCCGGCCCCGTGCCACAGGCCGCCCAGCACCATCGTTGTCATCAGGTTGGCGTAGCGGCGCGCCGGGCCGTGGCGGTTGCCGCCCAGCGCGATGTACAGGTAGTCGCGCAGGAAGCGCGACAAGGTCATGTGCCAGCGGCGCCAGAAATCAATAATGTTGGTCGCCTTGTAGGGCGAATTGAAATTGAGCGGCAGGCGGATGCCGAAGATACGCGACAGGCCGATTGCCATGTCGGAGTAGCCTGAGAAATCGAAGTACAGCTGGAAGGCGTACGCCAGCACCCCTCCCCACGCCACCAGCATGGTGGCCGACTCGCCCTGGTCGAAGAAGAAGTTGGCGTGTGGCGCGAGGTTGTCGGCGATCAGCACTTTCTTGGCCAGGCCGATGGCGAAGATCGCCAGGCCGACGGCGATGTTCGAGGCCGACAGGCGGTACGTCTGCGGATCGTCGAACTGCGGCATCATTTCCTTGTGGTGCAATACCGGTCCCGCGATCAGGTGCGGGAAGTACGTCACGAAAAGCAGGTAATGTACCGGGCGGTATTCCTTGACCTTGCCCTGGAAGGTGTCGACCAGATAGGCGATCTGCGTAAAGGTGAAGAACGAGATGCCGACCGGAAGGATGACGTGCAGCGCCGGAAAATCGGTTTTCGCGGCCGCGTTGACGCTCAGAATGAAGAAATCGGCATATTTGAAATACGCCAGCAGCGCCAGGTCGGCGACGACGCCGAACACCAGCCACTTCTTGCGGATACTGCCGGTGGAGTGCCCTATCTGCCAGCCGATCGTGTAATTGAAAACGATCGAGGCCAGCAGCAGTGGAATGTACGACAGGCTCCACCAGCCATAAAAGAACAGCGAGGCCAGCGCCAGCCAGCCGGCGGCCATCATGTGGCTCTTGCGCGCAAGCAGGAAGAAACCGACGGCGGTGATCGGCAGGTATAGGAGCAGGAAACTGAAGGAATTGAAAAGCATCGTTCTGGGGCACGCTGAGCATCTGAAACATGGACGCCGAACTATGGCCGACCGCCCGAAGAATTAACTATTTAACATGAGTTAACTGTTGCGTACTCTAGCAGACTCTTGCGGAAAAGAATATTTAATTTGGCCAACTGTGCGCACCTTTTGCACTATGGAACGTGACATTTTCGAGACGAAAAAAAAACCCGGCGCGAGCCGGGTTTTTGTTGTCAGAACAGCTTACCGCGGGACAATCGCGAACTGCGGACCCTTCGAATAGTTCGGCTTGACGGTACGCGCCATGAACTTGGCCCATGCGGTCTTGCCTTCCAGGCCAGGAACGTTGGCGGCGTACGCCAGCGCTGGCTGCATGTTCGACGGGTAGCCGGTGGTGACGCCGGAGTAGCCAGGCATTTCGCCCACTTTCACCTTCAGTGCCGTCGCCATCGCCGGCGAGTTGCATACCATCGCATTGACTTCCGGCGTGTGGGTCGCCTTGTACACCTGGGCGAACGTGCTGTAGAACGGGCCGGTGGTGGTGTCGCGAATCTGCATCGAGTACGCCGCACCATCTTGCCAGCAGCTGCCAGCGGCGGTCATACGATCAACAGGGAACTTCGACTTGTAAGCGAGGAGCGGAGTTGCCTTGGTGAACCCCATCTCCGAGGCGTAGCCGATGGCCGACGTGAAGAAGTCATCCATCCATGGGCCGATACCCAGGCCACTCTTGTACGTCACCGCGTAGCCGTTGGTGATCACACCAAGCGTATTTGCAAACGCACCGTTGCCGTTCGTGTAATTCTCGTTGAACCAGTCCAGGTTGGTGCCCATGAAATACTCGAAATGGGCTTTCAGCGGGTCGGTATCCGGCGAGATCCAGGCCGCTTGCGCCAAGGTCCGCAGCGTCCAGGCCTGGCCACGCACCTGGTCAGACTTGACCAGGCCCTTGCCATGTTCACGGTAGCTCGGGTTGCTCACGAAGGTGCTGTACATGGCCCAGAACTGCAGCTCTTCCAGGTAGTAGTAGTCACCCGAGACGATGTAAGGCACGTAGGCGAACGACGGCTGGTGCGAGGTATCCGGGGTGTTCTTCACCGTGCACAGGCTCTTCGGGCACGACGGGAACGCTTCCAGCTTGCCGGTCGCCTTGTTCAGGGTGCCAGCGGAGCCGCCCAAGATGGTCAGGTACGGGAAGTCGATCAGGCTGACGGGACGGTCGGTCGCCTTGTTACGGTAGTGGATCGGCCAGCTGCCGGCCAGGTCGGCGGTGCCCATCGTGACATATTTGGCGCGCTTGTCCTGGCTCATCAGGTAAGTAACCGTCCAGCCCGGCAAAATGCCGATATCCTGGCGGCCGCCTGCGGCGCCCATGCCGAACAGCGCCAGGCCCACGCCCATTGGCTCGGTACGGGTTCCGGTATAGGTCGTCATGTAGGCGGTGAACGCCGATTCCGGATACACGATCGTCTGGTCGTAGTTAGGCACCGCGCGGGTCTGCATCATGTAGGCGCCGTTGTGCTTGACGTCGACCTGCGGCTCGCCGCCCCACCACGCCAGCTTGCGCCAGCGCGCGTGGTGGAAGTGATTCAGCGCGTCCTTGGTGTAGACGGTCTGGCCGCCGACCACCAGGCGCGCGTCATACAGGAAGTTCTGCGGCTCAGGCTCGTGCGCCCAGTTGTTTTCGATGGTGAAATCGACGCGGGTTTTCTTCGAGCCGGTGTACGAACGAATCGCGATACGGGCGGTCAGGTGCGGGTGCGAGGTGCCGTCGGCCGCCTTCATCGGCGCGGTGACGTGCCACTCGTTGACGATCGGGCCAGCCAGCCAGTTGGTGAACTTGCCGTCCTTGAGCAGGGTCTCGGCGGACACGCTGTAGGCCTTGCCGGCGAGCGTCAGATGGGCGGCGGCGGTAAAGCCGGACGACAGCAGCGCAGCCGGGGTGGCGCCGGTCGAGGCGGCATACGGTGCGGCGGTGACCAGCGACATCACCTGCGGCTGGCCTGCCGTCAGCGACGGCAGTACTGCGGAGATGACTGCGTGGCGCGCCGAGCCATCGGCGTGCCTGGCCTTGACGTCCAGCTGCAGCGGCACCATGGTGCCGTTGGCAAGTTTGCCCGACAGCGTAGAGGTCAGCGGTACCGCGCCCTGCACGAATACCTGGCCAAAGGTGACCGGCGCGCCGGTCTGGGTGACGGTACTGGTGCTGTCGAACTTGACGTCGGTGACGACCGTGCCCGGGGTCGCCGACGGGGTGGTCGGGACCAGCGTGGTCGGCGTCAGCAGGATGCCGGCGCGCGAACCCTGGGTGACGCTCGCCGCGGTGGCGGCTGGCGCGGTACTGTCAGCCGCCGGGACTGGCGCGGCATCGGTGGCCGGGACTGGCGCGGTGTCGGTAGCCGGGACCGCCGACTGGGTGGCCGCAGCCGTGACTGCGGGTGCGCTTTGTGCGGATGGGGCGGATTCCATGTCGGATCCACCGCCGCAAGCGCTCAGCGAGGCCAGGCCGATAAGTGCAATCAACATTTTGGAAGGTTGGTTCGTATAAGTGGTTCGCATGGCTATTCCTGCAAAAGGGTTCAGGGCGGTGAGTTCCGATACCCTGAAGATTACCCTGCGGGAATAGATTCCGTACGGAAAAAATCAAAAAACAACGCAATTTGCGACCGAATGCAACAGAAAATTAACCATAAAACCATGAATATTATTCGGCAGAAAACTGTGGTTGCCAATTAATTGCCATGTTAATCATTCAAATGACTTTATCACAACGGCGCGCTGGCAGCCGTTCGTTTCAACCGGGCTGGGCCACAATAAAAAAAGCACCGGCGCCCCGAAGGGCGGCGGTGCCAGACACGGCTGCTGCCTTACGAATTAAGGGCGATAGCCGTATACGTTGCTTCCAGTGAAGCGGCGGCTCAGCAGGATCACTGCGCCGTGCGCTTGCGACCATTCCGCAGCCAGATCGTACAGGGTTGGCTTGTCCAAGCCGGTCACAACGTGCCCGGTGGTGGTGACGGTGTTCGCTTCCGGATCGAGGATCATTGCGTGCATGTCAGTACCGCTCACTGGGAAGATCACGATCTTGCCATTAGGCATCATCACCGACGCCATGTTCTTGATATCGAAACCGGCCAGTGCCGGGAAATCGGCCTTCAGATGCTTGGAGCTCTGACCGACATTGGCCAGTGGATGACGCGAATACAAGGTTGTCTCGCCAGCGCCGCCAACCCGGTAAGCCACATCGCCGTTCATGAACATGAAGGAATGCTGCTGTCCGTTGCTCTTTCCCGAAACATTGGTCAGCGTGTACGAGCCGCCAGGGCTCAGGCGGGCCATGTACGAGCCGTCACCGCTGATCCATCCATAGGTCGGATTGAAAGCCAACGGGAATGCGTAGTACGGGGAGCCGACCATTTTTGCCGAATCGCCAATCGTCGCTGCGCGCCAGGTACCCGTGACCACGTTGTAATACCAAACCGGTGGTACGCGGTTAGCAGCGGTCTGCGACGGGTTTTCGAACGTCTTCGGCGCCATCAGTGCGTGGTCGTCGGCATCGTACATTACCTCGAACTCATCGGTTCCCGGAACCATGCGCATGCGGCGATAGGTATGCATCGCCCATGGGCGATTTTTCAGGGCGCTCGACCAGTAGACGCCATTGCCATCCATGCGATAGCCGGCAACCGGGTCCGCATCGTAGTGCTTGACGAACTTGCCATCGCGAGCGCGCCAGCCGTACACGGCGTTGTCCATGTTGGTCACGTGCGTCTCAGCACCGAAAACCCACATGGTCTGGCGTGCCTCGTCCCACACCGTGCCAGCGTGAGCCGACTTGCGGAAGGTCGAAGTATCCGGCGCGCTGACCGACTCTTGCGGCGCGATTGACAGCAACTGGAAGCCCTTGGCACTCCAATTGTGCATCAGCATGCGAACTTCGCCACCCTCTCGGATTGGCGTCTTGGCGGCAACGCCGGTTTCAGGAACTGGCGTGCCAGGCGCCGTCACTGGAGGCGTCGTCGGCGGCGTCGTCGGTGGCGTCGTTGGCGGCGTCGTTGGTGGCGTCGTTGGCGGCGTCGTTGGCGGCGTCGTAGGTGGCGTCGTTGGCGGCGTCGTTGGTGGCGTCGTAGGTGGCGTCGTTGGCGGCGTCGTTGGCGGCGTCGTTGGCGGCGTCGTTGGCGGCGTCGTTGGCGGCGTCGTTGGGGTCGTCGGCCCGCCTGGATTCGACGGAATTGGATCCGTCGGAGGCGTCGTCGTCGGAGGCGTGGTTGGTGGCGTCGTCGGTGGCGGCGTTGTCGGCGTTGTCGGCGTCGTTGGATCCGTCGGCGGCGTCGTCGGCGGCGTGGTAGGCGGAGTCGTCGGCGGAGTCGTCGGCGGAGTCGTAGGCGGAGTCGTTGGCGCTGGCTGGGACGGGCCTGGGGCAGGCGCGGCAACCGCGGAATCGGATCCACCGCCGCCGCCGCAGGACGCGAGCAGCATGACGGCGATCAGTGACAAGGCGCTTCGTTGTGTTGTTTTCATGTGATTAGTCGCTCTAAAAAACGTTGTGCGGCGGCGCTACGGTCTCCGCGGAGATCTCCAACTGTGGAGTTCGGTTTCGAGAATAGTAGCATTTAGATATCAGAGATCTGTTGCGCACGATTGCTGTTACAAAATAATTTCGTATAGAAATGTTAAGTTTCTGTTGACATTAGATTCCAGGCATAAAAAAAGCACCGGCTCTACTACTCCGGTGCTCTCGTCATCAAGGACCTGCGCCGTCAGGGACGATAGGCATAGACCCGGCTGGCGCTGAACCTGCGCGATAGCAGGATGACCGCATTGTGCGCTGGCGACCATTCAGCAGCCTGCTCATACAATGTCGGCTTGTCCATGCCCGTAACGAAATGGCCGGTTGGCGACAGCGTATTGGCGACCGGATCAAGGATCATCGCGTGCATTTCGCTGGCCCGGGCCGGGAAGATCACGATGCGACCGTCCGGCATCATCGCCGAGGCCATATTGGCTACCGTGTATCCCACGAGTTGCGGGAAATCGGCGACCAGGAACTTCTTGCTCAGCGTGATATTACTCAGCGGGTGGCGCGAATACAGCGTGGTGCTGGAGTTTCCGCCTACCCGGTACGCGATGCTGTCCTTGACGAACATATAAGAGTGATACTGGCCATTGCTTTTGCCCGACACGCTGGCCGTACTGTAGGTACCGTTCAAGCTGAGTCGCTTCCAGGTCGAGCCGTCGCCGGTGAACCATCCGTGCACCGGGTCGAATCCGACCGGGTAGGTGTAGGAAGCGCGCACCATTTTCACCGAGCTTCCGAAGCTCTGGTGACGCCAGGTGCCGGTGACCACGTTGTAGTACCACATCGCGGGGGCGCGGTTGGCGCTGGTGTGCGCAGGGTTTTCATACACCAGCGGCGTCATCCCTGCGTGCTCGTACGGGTCGTACACCACCTCGAACTCGTCGGTTCCCGGCACCATCCGCATGCGGCGGTAGGTGTGCATCGCCCAAGGGCGGATCTTGTCGGCGCTCGACCAGTAGATGCCGGCCGCATCCATCCGGTAGCCGCTGCTCGGATCGGCGTCGTACTGCTTGATGAACAAGCCATCGCTGGCGCGCCATCCATACACCGCATTGTCCATCGCGGTCTTGTGGGTTTCGGCGCCGAATATCCACATGGTCTGGCGCGCGTCATCCCAGACGCTGCCGGCATGGGAGGACTTGCCATGCACCGGCGCAGGCGGCGCGGTCGACAGGAGCTCGAACCCCTTGCCGGTCCAGTTCGAGATCAGCTGATGAACCGTACCGCCGGTGCGCAAAGGCGCCTTGGCCGGCTCTGCTGCAATTGCCGACAACGAGGCGGCGCCGCCCGATGCGAGCATGAGTGCCGACAGGACGGGAATTGTGCTGCGGAAGGAAATTTTCATGATGTTCGCTCTAGGAAATTGTTACGACCGATGGCCTGCGGGTGACCCTCAATCATAGACGGGTCCGCCTACTCGAATGATAGCATTTTTATATTGCTAAAAAGGTATAAATAGCAACAAGCGGCGCCGCTGTCGCCGCTCCGGACGCCGTTAAAAAATGTTGCCAGAGTGTTGCGCACGATTGCGCATACAAAACAATTTACATTTGGAAATGCTAAAATTATATGAACTTGGCAGTACAGCTGACGCTTTTCCAGCCGCTGCAGCATCCATGATGCTGCGGTAGAGACTGGGCTGCAGGACCTGCTGTTGCGCGCATCACACGACCGTTTGGTTGTTGCCCGCGCCGCCTCAAACGCGCATGTTCCATTCGTGGAAATGCAAATTTAATATTACTTATGATTATTTGTTGTTTCTTTGGGACAAAATTGCTTGCTGTTTTTGTTGAGGCCGCATAGCGCTTGTGTTACAGTAGAAATTATCATAATTGCAAAATTTAATCTTAAAACGGAATTCGATCATGAACGCAGATGACGTCATCGCAGTAGTTGGACTTGGATATGTCGGGCTGCCACTGGCAGTTGAGTTTGGTAAAAAAAGTGCGACTGTCGGCTTTGACCTTTCGGAAAGCAAGATCGAAAGCTACCGCAAGCATATCGACCCGACGGGCGAGCTGGACACGGAACACCTGCAGGCGGCGAAGCACCTGACCGTCAGCACCGACCCGGCCGTCCTCAAGACCGCCGACTATATCGTCGTCGCGGTCCCGACCCCGGTCGACATCGCCCACAACCCGGACTTCACCCCGCTCGCCGGCGCCAGCAAGACCGTTGGCCTGAACATGAAGAAGGGCGCCATCGTCATCTTCGAATCGACTGTGTACCCGGGCGCCACCGAAGAAGTCTGCATTCCTATCCTGGAAAAGCACTCGGGCCTGAAGTGGAAGGAAGACTTCCACGTCGGCTTTTCGCCGGAGCGCATCAACCCGGGCGACAAGGAACATACCCTGACGACGATCCTGAAAGTGGTCTCCGGCGACGACGCCGAGACGCTCGACAAGATCGCCAAGCTGTATGAATCGGTGATCACCGCCGGCGTCTACCGCGCCTCGAGCATCAAGGTCGCCGAAGCGGCCAAGGTCATCGAAAACACCCAGCGCGACCTGAACATCGCCCTGATGAACGAGCTGGCGATCATCTTCGACAAGATCGGCATCGACACGCTGGAAGTCCTGAAAGCGGCCGGCACCAAGTGGAACTTCCTGCCGTTCCGCCCGGGCCTGGTCGGCGGCCACTGCATCGGCGTCGATCCTTACTACCTGACCCACAAGGCCGAAATGGTCGGCTACCACCCGCAAGTGATCCTGGCCGGCCGCCGCATCAACGACGGCATGGCCAAGTTCGTTGCCGAGAAAACCGTCAAGTCGATGATCGCCGCCGGTTTCAACGTCAAGGGTTCGAAAGTCAACGTCATCGGCCTGACCTTCAAGGAAAACTGCCCTGACCTGCGCAACTCGAAAGTGGCCGACATCGTCTACGAACTGAAGTCCTACGGCTGCGATGTGCACGTCTACGACCCGGTTGCCGACGCCGACGAAGCGATGCACGAATACGGCATCAAGCTGGAAAAGTGGGAAGACCTGCCGCGCGCCGACGCTGTTGTCGCCGCGGTCGGCCACAAGGAACTGCTGGCCCGTCCGCTGGGCGACCTGCAGGACAAGCTCAACGTCGACGGCTGCTTCATCGACGTCAAGTCGCAGTTCGACAAGAAGGCGCTGGTCGAAGCAGGCTACAGCGTCTGGCGCCTGTAACCGCGCATCCTTTTAATGGTTCAAACGAGACTGCCGGCCACGAGCCGGCGGTGTCGTCCGCTCTACGTACGGCACATCACGAAAGAATCACACTGTGAACAGGTTTAACGACGTTCAAGCACAATTGCGCGAGACCCGCCATCACTGGCTGGTGACCGGCGCTGCCGGCTTCATCGGCTCGAACCTGGTCGAGGCCCTGCTCAAGCTGGGCCAGCGCGTCACCGGCCTGGACAACTTCGCCACCGGCCACCAGCACAACCTCGACCAGGTACGCGAACTGGTGGGCGAGCAGGCATGGGCCAATTTCAGCTTCATCAACGGCGACATCCGCCAGGGCGCCGATTGCACGCGCGCCTGCGCCGGCGTGGATTACGTGCTGCACCAGGCCGCCCTCGGCTCGGTATCGCGCTCGATCGACGACCCGGTCGCCACCAATGAGACCAACGTCACCGGTTTCCTGAACATGCTGGTCGCCGCGCGCGACGCCAAGGTGAAGCGCTTCGTCTACGCCGCGTCCAGCTCGACCTACGGCGACCACCCGGCCCTGCCGAAGGTGGAGACCACGATCGGCAATCCGCTGTCGCCATACGCGGTCACCAAATATGTCAACGAGCTGTATGCCGACGTGTTCGCGCGTACCTACGGCACCGAGGCGATCGGCCTGCGCTACTTCAACGTGTTCGGCCCGCGCCAGGACCCGCATGGCGCCTACGCCGCGGTGATTCCGCAGTGGGTGGCCGCGCTGATCGAAGGACGTACCTTGCGCATTAACGGCGACGGCGAGACCAGCCGCGACTTCTGCTTCATCGACAATGTCATCCAGGCCAACCTGCTGGCGGCAACCAGCGCAAGCGAAGCGGCCAACCAGGTCTACAACGTGGCGCTCAATGAACGCACCAGCCTGAACCAGCTGCACGAGATGATGCGCGCGATCCTGGTGGTGCAGTTCCCGCACCTCGAAAACCACAAGCCTGACTACGTCGATTTCCGTGCCGGCGATGTGCGCCACTCGCAGGCCGACATTTCGAAGGCCCAGACCATGCTCGGTTTCGCACCGACCCACCGCATCGACGAAGGCCTGCAGCAAGCCATGGCCTGGTATGTACGCAACCTGACGCAAACAAAGTAACCCGTTTTTCTGGACGGCGTCCCGGCCACGCCGTCGTCCGTTACCAGTAAAAGCAAGAGAAATTCTGGAGGATAAAGTGCTAAAAATCTCAAATCACTACGTGTCGAAGATCGTATTCGTCCTGCTGTTCGTCGAAGTGCTGGTGCTCGTTGGCGCCGCCTACGCGGGCGCGGCGGTGCGTTTCCTCGGCCTCGAGGATGGCGGCGCGGTACCTGGCATTGACCATTTCTTCATGTCGGCGCTGGCCTTCGCGGCTGCCATCATCTTCTCGATGAGCGCAATGGGAATGTATCAGCTGAACTTCTCGGAAGGCCTGCGCAACCCGTTCTTCAACAAGCTGATGCCGTCATTCGCGATCGGTTTCGTACTGCTGACCCTGCTGTTCTACGTGGCCCCGGAAATCCAGATCGGCCGCGGCCTGCTGCTGGTGGTGTTCCTGATCGCCGGCGTCGGCATCCTGGTCGCCCGCACCATCTTCTTCAAGACCTCGGAACTGCGTTTCCTCGAGTCGCGCATCCTGTTTATCGGCAGCGGCGCGCTGGCCAAGGAATGCGCCGACCTGGCCATGCAGGACACCAGCTATCACAAGTACGACATCGCCGGCTTCATCCCGATGCCGCAAGAAGACCTGCTGGTGCCGGCCGACCGCCTGATGACAATGAAGGAAGGCCATTCGCTGGCATGGGTGGCGCAGTCGCACAACGTCAAGGAAATCGTGGTGTCGGTCGAGAACCGCCGCTCCGGTTTCCCGATCCAGGAACTGCTCGACTGCAAACTGCAAGGCATCAAGGTGACCGATGCGGCCACCTTCTTCGAGCGCGAAACCTGCCAGATCCGGGTCGACTCGCTGCAGCCAAGCTGGCTGGTGTTCGGCGGCGGCTTCGACCAGAGCTTCGTGCGCGCCTTCATGAAGCGCTCGTTCGACCTGATCTGCTCCGGCGCGATCCTGCTGGCGACCTTCCCTGTCATGATGATCACCGCGCTGCTGATCTACATCGAAGACCGCGGCCCGATCTTTTACCAGCAGGAACGCGTTGGCAAGGATGGCAACAGCTTCAACGTGCTGAAGTTCCGCAGCATGGGCATCCACGCTGAAAAAGGCGGCCAGCCGCAGTGGGCCGCCCAGAACGACCCGCGCGTCACCCGCGTCGGCAACTTCATCCGCAAGACCCGTATCGACGAGCTGCCGCAGATCCTCAACGTGTTCAAGGGCGAGATGTCGTTCGTCGGCCCGCGCCCGGAGCGGCCTTACTTTGTCGAACAGCTGGCCGAGGTTGTTCCCTATTACAATGTCCGCCACAGCATCAAGCCAGGCATCACCGGCTGGGCGCAGGTCCGCTACGGCTACGGTTCATCGGCAGAAGATGCATTGCAAAAATTGCAGTACGACCTGTATTATGTGAAAAACAACAGTTTGTTCCTCGACATCCTGATCCTGATCGATACGCTCAAGGTCGTCCTGTTCCGCAGCGGCCGCTAAAACGGGGCAGGCGAGGCAGTCAACCACTTTTCCAGAAAGCCAATGCCTACAATGGCTGTTGAGATGGACGGTTCACGTTGACCAGCATCGCTATCATTAGCTACGCCGTGTGCGCGGCGGCGTTCGCGTTGCTGGCCCTGCTGCTGCTCACGCGCTGGCGCGCACGCCCACAAAGCCGGGTGCTGGGCGCCGCCTGCCTGCTGTCGGCCGCATGGAGCGCCACCGTCGCCTTCCAGGCCGCCGGTTTTACCGACCTGGCCAAGTGGGCCAACACCTTCGGCATCCTGCGCAGCGCCGGCTGGTCGGCCGTGCTCGTCCTGCTGATTGGTAACTATCGCAAGGAAAACAGCCGCCTGCCGTTCGGCCTGTCCCCAACCCTGTGGGCCGGCATCGGCTTCTACCTGGTGTTCGCCGTCGGCACCGCGATCAGTGTCTGGGATATCAATTCGGTCATCGAGGGCGGCTTCATGCCGGCGGTGGCGGCGCGCGTCGGCATGGCGGTGCTGGGCATGTTGCTGGTCGAGCAGCTGTACCGCAACAAGCCGGTGCAGGAACGCTGGGCCATCAAGTTCGCCTGCCTGGGCATCGGCGCCATCTTCGCCTACGATTTCTACCTGTACAGCGACACCATGCTGTTCCAGCAGATCAACCCGGACATCTGGGCCGCGCGCGGGATCGTCAACGCGCTCACGGTGCCGCTGCTGGCGATCTCGATCGCGCGCAGCAGTTCATGGTCGATCGACCTGGCGGTGTCGCGCCGCGTGATGTTCCACTCGGCCGCCCTGTTCGGCTCCGCGATCTACCTGCTGGCGATGGGCTCGGCGGGATACTACCTGCGCTATTTCGGCGGCAGCTGGGGCAGCGTGATGCAGGTGTCGTTCCTGTTCGGCGCGCTCGTCCTGCTGATCGGCATCCTGTTCTCCGGCACCTTCCGCGCCTGGCTCAAGGTATTCATCTCCAAGCACTTCTACAGCTACAACTACGACTACCGCGAAGAGTGGCTGCGCTTTACCCGCACCCTGTCGGAACACGGTCCAGGGCTGGGCGAGCGCGCGATCCAGGCGGTTGCCGCGCTGGTCGAAAGCCCGGGCGGCGCCTTGTGGCTGCGCCGCGAAGGCGGCGCTTGCGTGGCGGCCGCCAGCTGGCACGTGCCGCTGCCGCAAGAGGCCGAGCCGGCCGATTCGCCGTTCAGCGTCTTCATGGAAGAGCGCGAATGGGTGTTCGACCTCAATGAATACGACGAGAGTCCCGAGATGTACGACAGCGTCGCCCTGCCCGCCTGGCTGCGCAGTTTCCCGCGCGGCTGGCTGGTGGTGCCGCTGATCTTGCAGGGCAAGCTGTTCGGTTTCGTGGTGCTGCAACAGCCGCGCAGCAAGATCAGCCTGAACTGGGAAGTGATCGACCTGCTCAAGATCGCCGGCAGCCAGGCGGCCAGCTACCTGGCCCAGGAAGACGCGGCCAACGCGCTGATGGTGGCGCGCCAGTTCGAGTCATTCAACCGCATGTCGACCTTCGTGGTGCATGACCTGAAGAACCTGGTATCGCAACTGTCGCTGCTGACCTCCAACGCCGAGAAGCACAAGGACAACCCCGAGTTCCAGCGCGACATGCTGGAAACGCTCGACTTCTCGGTGCAGAAAATGCGCCTGCTGCTGCAAAAGCTTGGCCGCAGCGCGTCGCCGGAACACCCGTCGCCGCTGCAGCTCGACCAGGTGCTGCGCCAGGCGGTGGCCGGCAAGGCCGCGTTCGAGCCGCGGCCGCTGCTCGACATCGCCGACCCGGGGCTGCGCGTGGTGGCCGACCGCGAGCGGCTCGAACGGGTGGTTGGCCATTTGATCCAGAACGCGATCGAAGCGACCGCGCGCGATGGCCAGGTCGCGATCCGGGTCGAACGCCGCGGCGACGGCGCCCAGGTATCGATCAGCGATACCGGCGAAGGCATGAGCGAAGAATTCATCCGCGAGCGCCTGTTCAAGCCATTCGAGTCGACCAAATCGGCCGGCATGGGCATTGGCGTGTTCGAAAGCCGCGAATACATCTCCGAACTGGGCGGCAAGCTGGAAGTCACGAGCAGCCAGCCCGGCGGAACCACTTTCAAGATTTTGCTGCCGCTGTTCCGCGCTGAAGCGGCTAGCATCGATATCGCCGCGTAAGGCAAGAGGATCGTTGTGACCATACCTAAACAGAAGCTGTTAATCATTGAAGACGACCCGGGCCTGCAAAAGCAGCTGCGCTGGAGTTTTGACGCCTACGACGTGGTGGTGGCGGGCGACCGCGAAGCGGCGCTGGCGCAGATCCGCCGCCATGAACCGGCGGTGGTGACGATGGACCTGGGCCTGCCGCCCGACCCGGACGGCGCCACCGAGGGCCTGGCCACGTTGCAGCAGATCCTGGCGCTGGCGCCGGAAACGCGGGTGATCGTCCTGACCGGCAACCAGGACCACGAGAACGCCGTCAAGGCGATCGCGATGGGCGCCTACGACTTCCACCAGAAGCCGTGCGACCAGGAAGTGCTTGGCCTGGTGCTGCAGCGCGCCTTCTTCCTGCACGCACTGCAGCAGGAAAACCGCCGCATGCAGCAGTCGCAGGCCGATTCGCCGACCGCCGGCATCATCACCCGCGACGCCGGCATGATGAAGGTTTGCCGCAACTTGGAAAAAGTCGCCCCGACGTCGGCCTCGGTCATGGTGCTGGGCGAGAGCGGCACCGGCAAGGAAGTGCTGGCGCGCGCGCTGCACAACCTGTCGCCGCGCGCAAACAACCGCTTCATGGCGATCAACTGCGCCGCGATTCCCGAGAACCTGCTCGAGAGCGAGCTGTTTGGCTACGAAAAAGGCGCCTTCACCGGCGCCGCCAAACAGACCAAGGGCAAGGTCGAGCTGGCCCACGGCGGCACCTTCTTCCTCGATGAGGTGGGGGACCTGCCGATGTCGCTGCAGGCCAAGCTGCTGCGCTTCCTGCAGGAGCGCGTGATCGAGCGGGTCGGCGGCCACGAAGAGATTCCGGTCGACGTGCGCATCGTCTGCGCGACCCACCAGAACCTAAAGGAACTGGCCACCACCGGCCGCTTCCGCGAAGACTTGTACTACCGCCTGTCCGAGATCGTCGTCACCATCCCGCCGCTGCGCGCGCGCGTGGGCGACGCGGCGCTGCTGGCGCACCACTTCAAGAACAAGTTCTGCGCGTCCGAATCGCGCAGCGGCCTGCACTTCTCCAGCGAAGCGATGGATGCGATCGAAAGCTACCAGTGGCCGGGCAATGTGCGCGAGATGGAAAACTGCATCAAGCGCGCGGTGATCATGGCCGATGGCCCGCACATCATGGCCGACGACCTCGGCCTGTCGGGCGCCGCGCTGCCGGACGAGCCGCTGAACCTGCGCCAGGTGCGCGACGAGGCCGAGCACAAGGCCATCGTCAAGGCGCTGGCCCGGGTCGACGGAAACATCGTCAAGGCCTCCGAACTGCTTGGCATCAGCCGTCCGACGATGTACGACCTGATGAGCCGGCACGGCGTCAAGACGGGTGCCTAAAACCAGGACCCTTGTGGTGCTGGGCTTGGTGGCGCTGGCCGGCGTGAGCGCCGCGGCAGCCGGCACGCTGTGGTTCCTCGACAGCCGCGGCATCACGCCGCGCGCGCTCTCGCCGTACGTCGCCAAGCGCAGCTCGGGGCACAACGACGCGATTGAACAAACCGGCAGGTGGATGCAGCGCACCTTGATGGCGCTCGACCGCGGCAGCCCGTACGCGGGCGACGACACGCTGCTCACGCTGCGCGCTGGCGGCCTTGCGCCGGTGGCGCCGGTCCAGGCGCTGCGTGCGGTGGCAGTGGCCGACACGGCTGCGCTGCGCGCGGCGATGGCGGCGGCATTGCCGGGCGATGTGATCACGCTGGCGCCCGGCGACTACGCTGTCCCGCGCGGCGAACTGGCGGCACGCCGCCCCGGCGCCGAGGGAAGTCCGATCGTGGTGCGCGCCGAGCAGGCCGGGACGGTCACCATCGCGATGGGCATCGCCGAAGGCTTCAAGGTGACGGCTCCCTACTGGACGTTCGAGAACCTGACCATTCGCGGCGTCTGCAAATTCCAGCTGTTCTGCGAACACGCCTTCCACGTCGTCGGCGATGCCGGCCATTTCACGGCGCGTAACAATACGGTCGTCGATTTCAATTCGCACTTCAAGATCAATGCGCGGCGCGGCAAGTTCCCCGATCACGGCGCCATCATCGGCAACACCATCACCAACACCACGATCCGCGATACCAGTACCTCGGTGACCCTGATTGACCTGGTCTCGGGCAGCGACTGGACCATCCGCGGCAACGTGATCACCGATTTCATCAAGGGCGGCAGCGACCGGATCAGCTACGGCGTATTCGCCAAGGGCGCCGGTGCGCGCAATATCCTCGAACAGAACATCGTCATCTGCGAGCACCTGCTGCGCGGCCCGGGGCAGCGGGTCGGCATGTCGCTGGGCGGAGGCAGCACCGGCAAGCAGTACTGCCGCGACGCCCGCTGCCTCACCGAACAGGAAGACAGCGTAATCCGCGCCAACCTGATCGCCTCGTGCTCGGACGACGGGATCTATCTCAACAGCGCGGCGCGCAGCGTGGTCAGCCACAACACCGTGCTCGATACGGGCGGTATCGTGGTGCGCTTTGCCACCAGCAGCGCCGATGTCGAAGGCAACCTGGTGGACGGCGCGATCCGCAGCCGCGATGGCGGGGTTGTCCGCGCGAACGATAATCTCGACACCAGCATCCCGTCCCTGTATGCGGGACGCCATCCAGTGCGCGAGATGTTCAGCGGCGTGTCGGTGGCCGCGCTGGCATGGGATGGCGCGGCGCCGCGCCGCAAGCAGGCGCCTTCGCAGCCGGCGCCCGACCTGTGCGGCGTTCAGCGCCCGGCGCTGCCCACGTATGGCGCGTTCGAATCGCTGGCGGCCTGCAAGCGCTGAAGCATCACCAGCAAGCGAGCCACTGCGCCGTGACCTGCGCGACCTGGTCGCGCCAGGCGCGCCGCGAGAATGTGTGATCGGCATCCGGCAGCACCTGGCGGCTCACCTGCGGCCGGGCCAGCAGCGACTTCCATTCGGGCGACGATTTTTCCATCTCCAGAAATTCCTGTGCGGTCAGGTCGATGCCGCTGGTCAGCAGCAGCACCCGCCCCTTGAATTGCGCCAGCCCGCCACGCATGCGCTCGCGCAGCGGCGGCGCAGCACACGCGCCGCCCGTTGCCGGCGCTGCAGCCGCCGCGCCAAGCAAGCGCGCGAACGAGCCGAGTGCACTGGCGGCGTTGAACCGCCCGCTGAACATCTTCTTCCAGAACGCCGGCTCCAGCAGGCGGCGCCGATAATAGTGCTTCAGCGTGGTCTTCGCGATGCCCTCGGCGCTGCGCGCCCAAGGGTTGGCCAGCACCACGCCGGTCACGCGCGGATCCTGCGGCGCGTAGAACAAAGCCGCCGACGCGCCATCGCACAGGCCCCACAGAACCACTTCGCTGACGCCATATCCGCCGCCAGTGAAATGGTCGATCGCGGCGCGCAGGTCGTCATCGATGTCGTCGAACGGCTGGGGGGCGCCGGCGCTGTCGCCCATGCCGCGGTAGTCGAAACGCAGCACCGGCGTGCCCTGCATCGCCAGTTCGCGCGCCAGCAAGGTGAACTGGCGGTGGCTGCCGACCCGGTATTGCGGGCCGCCCACAACCACGATCACGCCACGCTTGTTCGGCTGCGCGGGCAGGCTCGCGACGCCGAACAGCCACTCGCCCTGGCATTGGAAGCGCAGCGCGCGCTGTTCGATCGTCATCCGCGCAGTCCCTCGAACACGGCGCAGGTAGCGTCGAGCAGTGCCTCGCTCTCGCTGATTTCCTGGGTTGACCAGAACGCCGGCCCGGCCACAGCGGCCGCCGCCACTGCGACGCCATCCGCGCGCCACGCCTCGACGGTACGCGCGGCGGCAGGCGGCAGTGGCCGCGCCGCGTCGCCGACCATCTCGAACCAGTGAACCGGAACCGCCGGCGCCAGCGCACGCAATTCGAGCGCGGCCAGGTCGCCCGCGAGAGCCCCGGTAATTTCATAGCCGCCGATTTCCAGCGTCTCGCCCGCCGCCAGCGCGGCGCGCAAGGCGGCGGTGCCGGGCGCAGGCGCGCCGTCGGCGAGCGCCATGCTGCCAGCCAGTTTCAGGCGCAGCAATTGGGTGATGAAAGCGTCGCCGCTGGCCAAGGGCTGCCACAGCACGATGCCGTCGATACCGGCGCGGCTACGCGCGAGGTCCAGCGCCAGCAAGGCGCCCATGCGAAGTCCGAGCAGATACAGGGGTGCATCGAGGCGCGCGGACAGCCAGGCGGCGCCCGCTTCCAGGTCGGCCTGCCAGCCGGCCCAGCGCACGTCGCGCAAGTCGCCGTCGCTGTCGCCGCAGCCTTCCAGGTCAAGCTGCAGCACGCCGAAGCCAAGCGCCGCCAGCCGCCTCGCCTGCAGGGCGACCATGCGGCGCGACTTGTTCATCTCGTCGCCGAACGGCGGCGCGATCAGCACGGCGCCGCCGCACTGACCTGCCGGTGGATGGAAAACGCAGAAGCGCCGGCCAGCTGGCGTTGCCAGGAAGAGCGGCTCGGCGGCCACGTTCTCCGCCCGCATTTACTTGGCTTTTTCGGCGACAAAATTCGCCAGGCTGCCCAGCGTGGCGAAGGTGCGCGCGCTGATCTCGTCGTCGTCGACGGTGATGCCGAACTGCTCTTCGAGAGCGCCGATGACGTTCACCACCGCCATCGAGTCCAGTTCGGGCAGGCTGCCCAGCAGCGGTGTGTCGGCGTCCATCTCGGCTTCCGCGCCGGACAGGCACAGCACATCAATCAGGAGTCGTTTAACGTCGTCGAGGTACATGATCATTTTCTTCAGTCTGAAGCGGGGCCGGTATCCGGCCGCGCTGCCTGGCGCCGCGGACGGGCTTTCAGGAGTTGTTTGAGGGCGCCGAGGACAGGCCAGCGGAACGCGGTGACATGGTACATCGTACGTACCTCATCAGTCCAGCGGGTGTGCCACTCCATCACCTTGCCATAGAACTCGATCGCGCGCACCGCGCCGCCGTCGAACAGCGCGCGGAACTGCTCTTCGCGCATCAGCAGCGTCGGCGACAGGCCTTGCGGCGCGGCCGCGTCATATGCGGTCTTGAGGATGATCACGGTACCGTTCACCGCCAGGCACAAGTCCATCGCCACCAGCTGGTCGCCAAACCAGTAACGGTAGATGCGGCCCTCGCCGCGCGCGCAGGCCGACTCGAACAGCGCGCGATAAAAGCGGCCCTGCGCGGTCGATGTATGCACCGCGGTGCCCTGGCCGGCCTTCCAGCCCGATTGCTCCAGCCGCGCGTAATCGTCGATCGCCGCCGCCGCGTCACTGGCCCCGGTCACCACGTCGATGCGGGTGGCGATGCCTTCGCGCGCAAGACGGGTGCGCTGCTTTTTGAGGTTGGCGCGCAGGTTCTTGCCGCGCGCCGCCCAGTAGTCGTCGAAACTGCCCGCCACCGTCACGCGCGCGGTGGCGATATAGTCCATCGTCGACAGCGCGCCAGCGCCCGCCGGCCGCGTTTCCAGCGCTGGATCGCGCTGCAGCAGGCTCACCACCAGCGGAACGCCGGGCAAGGCGCGCATCAGTCCCGCCATCAGCGCGGCGGTGTCGAGGCCGGGCTGCTGCAGCCACATGCCGACCGGCGCCTGCGACGGCTGGAAGGTTTCCCAGGCCGTAGCGCGGCGCCGCGTCAGCAGCGCCATCGCGACCGTCTCGCCGCCGTGCTCGCAATGCGCGAGTACTTCATCCTTGCCAAAATGCGCCAGCAGCGGCGTGACAAATTCCGGCTCCAGCAGCGGCGTGGCCAGCGTGGCCGCGTTCAGCGCCCGCCACTGCGACGCATACTGGGCGAACGACGCCGCCGGGGCGATGGTCCATTTCATTTGGCGCCCACCACGGAACGGATAGTCGCAATCATCCAGTCCAGCTCGGCCTTCGACAGCTCCTGATGGCATGGGAAACCGAACACGCGGCGCGACAGGTCGGCGCTATGCTGGCACACCGAGGAATCAACCCCGGGCCATAGCTTTTCAGCGAAGCGGATTACCGGAACGCCAGCCATCTTCAGCGGCGCGAACATCCGCTCAGGTTCGGCCGCGATAACCGGAAACGCCCACGGATACACGTCGGCAGGCAGCTCGGCGAATAGCGGCGGCATGCCCGGCACATCACGCAGCGCCGCCTCAAGTGCCAGGTAATTGGCGCGCCGGCGCTGGGCAATGCGCCCGCGCGCGGCAAACCGCAGCACCAGCCGCGAAAACAGCGCCGAGCGCTTGTTCAACCAGCGCGGATCGAAGTCGTAGCTGCTGTCGGACGATGACGGCGTGATGGCGGCAGCCGGTGCGGCGCCGTCCTTCCTGCGCTTGAGCAGGTTCCAGAGCCGCGCCTTGAGGGCAAGCGGCAGGCGCGCGAGCGGCAGGCGGCCGTATTCCACGCCCCGTTCGACGGCGGCAAGCGCCGCCTTCAGTTCGAAACCGCGCCCGGCGGAATCAAGACTCACCGCGTCCAGGCTGTGGCGCGCCGAGACCAGGCAGCCGCCCTCGTAGATCGGTAAAAACTTCATGCTGCTGCCGATCGCGTAGTCGCCGAACGACCCGAGCGGCTGGCCGGCGCTGGCGCCAAAGAAGCTGTGGGCGCAGTCCTCGACCATCGCCAGCGCATGGCGGTCGCAGAATGCGCGTATCGCCGCCAGGTCCTGGGGAAACCCGAAGTAGTTGACCGCCACCAGTGCGCGCGCACCGGCCAGCTTGCCGGCGATGTCGTCGAGATCAACCGAGGCATCGGCGCGTATCCGGTAAAACACTGGCACGGCGCCGGCGGCCACGATCGGCGGAATCATCGACAGGCTGTGGTACGCCGGCACCAGCACGCGCTCGCCCGGCTTCAGGCCGATCGCGCGCATGGCCAGCGCCAGCGCGATGCGGCCGCTGGTGACAAGGCGCACCGCGCCGGTATCGGTCATGGCGCTGATGTGCGGCGCGCGTGCGCCAAGCAGTGCGGAGCAAGATAGCACCGGCGTCACCGGCACCTGCGCCCTCGGGAAGGGTTGAGCGTGGCTGGGCATGGCGCCGGCCGGTCAGGCCGCGTTGACCGTGCGGGTCAGGTTCTGGATCATGCGCAAGGTGAAGCGCAGCTGGCCTGCGCCCTCCGGCGTAAAGCGCGGCAGCTGGAACAGGTCGGCCCGCGGCGCGGCAGCGCCCCAGGCGGTCGACACAGCCGCTTCGAAACCGGCGGCCCTGACCATCTCGACATGCTCGGCGCGGTAGTCGCGGTGCGGCTTGCCGTTCGGGTAAGCGAACCAGCGTACCGGCGCGCCAGTGATGTCCTCGAGCTGGCGCTTGCAACCGCCAATCTCCTCGCGCGCCGCGTCGGGCGACATGTTCGACAGGATAGGATGGTTGACCGTGTGCGCGCCGATTTCCATCCCTGCCTGGTGCAGCGCACGTACCTGGGCCGAAGTCATCATCAGGTCGCCCGGCGGGCCGTCCGGCAGCATGCCGCACAGGCGGTCGACCTGGGCTTCGCGCGCCGCCAACGGCAGGTACTTGAGCGATTCGAGCAGCATGTCGATCGCGTCCTGGCGCGCCTTCACCGTGTCGAGCGTCAGCTGGCCGTAGCCCAGGCTGCGCAGGTCGAGCGAATCGGGCGCGGTGCGGATCACTTCGATGACCTTGTCGTTCCACATGCGCCCGCCATTCAGGAAACCGGTCGCCAGGAAGAAGGTGGCTGAAATGCCGTGCTTGAGCAGGATCGGCAGCGCCACTTCGACATTGTCGGCGTAGCCGTCATCGAACGTGATGCAGGCTGCGCCGCGCGGCAGGGTGCCCTTGCGCAGGCCTTCAACGGCCTGGCTCAGCGAGATGATCGTAAACGCCTGGCCGAGCTGGGTCAGCTGCTCATCGAAGCGCGCCGCATCGAGCTCGCTGGGGAACAGCGGATCCGCTTCCGGACGCACGCGATGGTAAATCAGGATCGACAGCCGGTTCCTCAGGCTGGTCGCCACCACCGCCTGCATCAGCAGGCGGCTGGCGAGCGAGTGAAGCAGGGAATCCCTGCGGCCTGGCACGGCGATGGAAGTTGATCCCGCAAACGGCATTCGTGAGATCCGGTTCAGTGGTAATTTGGGACTGGATTGCGCAGCGGCGTCAGCGGCGCACCGGCGCGCTTGACGACCGGCGCATCCTTGGCAATCGTCTCCTCGACGATACGCCCGAGAATGACAACCATCGCCATCACATAATACGGGATGTCGAAGTAGGCCAGGCTCAGGAACGCGCCGCCGACCCCGAAGCCGATCAGGCTGACCTGGATCATCGACGCCAGTTCGGCGGCCCATGCCAGGTCCTCCCTCTGCTTGCAGGTGCGCCGGATCCACGCCGCGCGGCGCCAGGTGAGGAAGGCGAGCAACAGGTACAGCGCCAGTCCGACGAAGCCGTGTTCGCCCATGACCTGGAAGTAAATACTGTGGGCGACGTGGACGTCGGTCGGATCGGGCGCATACATTGCGAAAATGGCCGGAGTCCAGGTAATGTAGCCGCCGCCGGTCAGGGGGTCATCCTTGGCGACATTGAACGCCATGACCCATGCGTTGACCCGGCCCATGGCCGATGCATCTTCCTTGTAGGTCGTGATCGTGTCCATCCGCTCGGTCCATTTGGCCGGCATGAAATTGATTGCGAACGGAATGGCGATTGCCATCACCAGCCCCGACTTCAGTTTGCGCGGGCTGCGCAGCCACAGCACGATGACCATCGCCGCAATGCCAATGAGGGCGCCGCGCGAATACGAACCGAGCGCCGACAGGCCGCACAGCAGCATGGCGATCAGCACGCCCCAGCGCAGCCAGACGTTGGTCTGGCGCCGCAGAATGTAATACATCAGCGGGATGATGGTGACGAAGGCCAGCGCGACCTCGTTATTACCGTAAATGAAACTGTCCGGCGGTCCCCACACGCGTTCGCCGCCGCCGCTGCGGATGGTAAACAATCCGCCTTTGACGCCGTAGAATGCGAGCGAGCCGCACATGACGTAGAGCAGCATGTGGAGCTGGTCCTTGGTGCGTACGAGCATGATGGTCACCAGCGTCATCAGCAGGATCTTCATGACCTTTTCGAGCATCTCCAGCGATTGCTCGGGCAAGAAGGCGGCCGCGGTCGTCACGCACATCCATAGCGCGAAGGCGATGACCGTCTTGACGATGGGCGTCATCGGCAGCGACTTCGGCTGCTTCGTCATCACCAGCGAAAACAGCGTAATCCCGCCGATCAGCATCGCCCACGGGAAGGAAAAAGCGAAGCCATAGGTCAGGCGGTGCGGGTTCATCACGCTGATCCAGACCCACATCATGATGCCGATATGGGGCCGCCTGAATATCAGGGGCAGCAGGGAGACAATAATCAGGGTGAGGACAATGTCTCTCATAACAAATCCAGGGGGGTAATCAACAGTCAAAATACTTTACGCTCTGGCATTCTTCCACAGGCGAAATCAAATTTCCCGATAGAATGGATGCCGTCCCGAACAATAGCGCATTTTTAGCATTCTTGAAACGTCGCTACGTTAGAATCGTACGCGGCTGTGTCCACGGAAAAGGTATTTGATGACCCAGTTAATCCACGATTTCATCCTGCGATCGGCGCGCCTGACGCCCGGCGCGGAGGCGCTGGTGGACGGCGCCGCGCGGATTTCGTACGCGGGCCTGGCCGCGCAACTGGACCAGGTCGCCGCCGGCTTGGCCGCGCACGGCTTGCCGGCGGGCGGCCGGGTCGCCGTCTACCTCGATAAAAACCTGGAAAACGTCAGCGCGATGTTTGGCGCCAGCCGCGCCGGCGGCGTGTTCGTCCCCCTCAATCCCCAGCTAAAGCCGCCACAAGTGGCGCACATCCTGGCCGATTGCCAGGCCCGCGTGCTGGTGACCTCGAGCGCGCGCCTGCGCACCCTGGCTGCGGCGCTTGGTAGTTGCGGGGACCTGGCACTGGTGGTCGTCACCGGCACCGGCGAACGCGCCGCCCTGCCCGCCCACGTCACCGTCATCGGCTGGGACGACTTTGTCGCGCACCCGGCCTCAGCGGCGCACCCGGCGCGCATCGACGCCGATATCGCCGCCATCTTGTATACATCGGGCAGCACCGGCAGCCCGAAAGGCGTTGTTTTATCGCACCGAAATCTGGTCGCAGGCGCCGAAAGCGTTGCCTCTTACCTCCACAATACGGCGGCAGACCGGATTCTGGCGGTGCTGCCGCTCAGTTTCGACTATGGCCTGAGCCAGCTGACCACCGCGTTCAGCGTCGGCGCGAGCGCGGTCTTGATCAATTATTTGTTGCCACGCGACATACTCGACGCGGTCCAGGCCGAAGGCATCACCGGCCTGGCCGCCGTACCGTCGCTGTGGATGCAGCTGGCGCGCCTGCCGTGGCCGGCCGGATGCAGCTTGCGCTACCTGACCAATTCCGGCGGCGCGATGCCAAGGCCGACGCTCGACGCGCTGCGCCAGGTGCTGCCGGCGGCGACGCCTTATTTAATGTACGGCCTGACCGAAGCATTCCGCTCGACCTACCTGCCGCCCGAGCAGCTCGACCGCCGTCCCGACTCGATCGGCAAGGCGATTCCGAATGCCCAGGTGATGGTGCTGCGCCCGGATGGCAGCCACTGCGAGCCGGGCGAACCGGGCGAACTGGTACACCGCGGCGCGCTGGTCTCGCTGGGCTACTGGAACGACCCGGCCCGTACCGCCGAACGCTTCCGCCCATTGCGGCCGGTCGACGCCGGCCTGCCGCTGGCTGAACTGGCGGTGTGGTCGGGCGACACCGTGCGGATCGACGAGGAAGGCTACCTGTACTTCATCAGCCGCAACGACGAGATGATCAAGACCTCCGGCTACCGGGTCAGCCCGACCGAGGTCGAGGAAGTGGCCTGCGCTATCGACGGCGTACTGGAAGTGGTGGCGTTCGGCGCCGCGCACCCGGCGCTGGGCCAGGCCATCGTGCTGGTGGCCAGCGCCAGCATCACCGAGGCCGAACTGCTGGCGCACTGCAAGCGCCAGCTGCCCGCCTATATGGTGCCGTCCAAGATTGTGGTCTCCACGGAAGCGCTGCCGCGTAACCCGAACGGCAAATTCGACCGCAAGCAGCTCGCCACCGACCACGCCAACGCTTTCACCGGAGGGACGCCATGAGCCGCCCGCATGCGCCGCTGACCCAGTTCGCGGTGGTCGACGACTGCCTGCAGGTCGGCGGCATCGCACTGACCCGCCTGGCCGAACGCGCCGGCCGCACGCCCTTCTATGCCTACGACCGCGCCGCGATGACCGCGCGCGCGGCCGAACTGCGCGCCCAGCTCCCGGCCGGCATCCACCTGCACTACGCGATGAAGGCCAACCCGATGCCGGCGGTGGTCCAGCACATGGCCACGCTGGTCGACGGCATCGACGTCGCCTCCGGCGGCGAGCTGCGCACTGCCCTCGACACCCCGGTCAACCCGAACCACGTCAGCTTTGCGGGTCCGGGCAAGAGCGACGCCGACCTGTCGTGCGCGATCGCCTCGGGCGTGGTGCTGAACATGGAGTCGGAAGGCGAGATGGCGCGCATCGCCGCCATCGGCGCGCGCCTCGGCCTGCGCCCGAAGGTGATGGTGCGGGTCAATCCGGACTTCGAACTCAAATCGTCGGGCATGAAGATGGGCGGCGGACCGAAGCAGTTCGGCGTCGACGCCGAGCGGGTGCCGGCCATGCTTGGCGAGATCGGCCGCCTCGGACTGGGCTTCGAAGGCTTCCACATCTTCTGGGGCTCGCAGAACCTGAAGGCCGAGGCGATCTGCGAAGCGCACGACAAGACCTTCGCGCTGGCCGAGCGGCTGGCCGCCGACGCGCCCTCGCCGGTGCTGACCCTGAACATCGGCGGCGGCTTCGGCATCCCCTACTTCCCCGGCGAGCAGCGCCTCGACCTGGCGCCGGTGGGCGACAACCTGGCGCGCCTGCTGCCGCTGGCCAAAGCCGCGCTGCCGGAGGCCCAGGTCGTCATCGAGCTTGGGCGCTACCTGGTCGGCGAAGCCGGCGTGTACGTCACCCGGGTCATCGAGCGCAAGGTCTCGCGCGGCCAGGTCTATTTAGTAACCGACGGCGGCCTGCACCACCATTTGTCAGCCTCGGGCAACTTCGGCCAGGTGATCCGCAAGAATTACCCGGTCGCGATCGGCAACCGCATGGCCGGCGGCGAGCGCGAAACGGCCAGCGTGGTCGGTCCGCTGTGCACCCCGCTCGACCTGCTGGCCGACCAGATGGACCTGGCCAAAGCCGACGCCGGCGACCTGGTTGTTGTATTTCAGTCAGGCGCTTACGGCCTTTCGGCCAGTCCTGTAGCCTTCCTGGGACACCCGAGCGCAATTGAAATTATGCTTTAGCAATTAATTGGTAAAATGTACAGAGTGTGTCATTGGTTTTTGTTTAACGAATTAATTAGCGAGTAAGTCATGCCGAAAATGATGGGGTTGCAGCAATGAGCGGCTTGTGTGGATTCATCGGATACGGCGCCAGCGCCACCGATAACCGGGCGGTCATTGAAAAGATGGCTGCGCCTTTGGCGCGCTTTCATGGCGCCCCGCTGCAGAGCATGCAAGGCCGCAAGAGCGCTGTCGGCATCGTCGCCAGCGAAGCGACCAGCCACGTGTTCCAGCGCGATGGCCTGATGGTCGCCCTGTGGGGCATTCCGAACAAGGCCATCGGCCAGGGCGCCGAGAGCGTCGCCGCGGGCATCGCCCAGGCCTGGCGGCGCGATCCGGACGCCTTGTGCGCCAGCCTGAACGGCTCGTTCTCGCTGTGCATCGTCGACGACGACGCCGGCGAAGCGCTGCTGGCCATCGACCGCATGGGCGTCGGCAACATGGCGTACCAGGTCGCCGGCGAAGCGCTGGTGTTCGGCTCCTCGGCCGACTCGATCGTGCGCCATCCGGCCACGCCATCGGTGCTCGACCACCAGGGCCTGTACAACTACGTCTACTTCCACATGATCCCGGGTCCGGGCACGGTGTTCCAGAACCAGCAGCGGCTGGTGCCTGGCGAATACCTGCGCTACCGCCAGGGCCGCGTCGAGAAGCACCAGTACTGGCGCATGACGTTCGACGAGCGCCCTGAGCGTCCGTTCGCGGACCTGAAACAGGAATTCATGCGGCTGCTCGAGAGCGGCGTGCGCGACGCGGCGGCCGGCAGCGAGGCCGGCGCCTTCCTCAGCGGCGGCACCGACAGCTCCACCATCGCGGGCGTGCTGACCAAAGTGGGCGGCAAGCCGGCCAACACCTACTCGATCGGTTTCGAAGCCGAAGGCTACGACGAGATGGAGTACGCGCGCCTGGCCTCGCGCCATTTCGGCACCAGCCACCATGAATACTATGTGACGCCCGACGACGTCGTCGACGCGATCCCGAAGGTGGCGGCGGTATTCGACCAGCCATTCGGCAACGCTTCGGCGCTGCCGGCGTTCTATTGCGCGCGCATGGCGCGTGCCGACGGCATCACCCGCATGCTGGGCGGCGACGGCGGCGATGAACTGTTCGGCGGCAACGAGCGCTATTCGAAGCAGCACGTGTTCGAGAAATACGAAAAGGTCCCCGGGCTCTTGCGCCGTGCGCTACTGGAACCGGCCGTCTTCAACTTCCCGGGCGGCGAGCACATCAAGCTGATCCGCAAGGCGCGCAGCTACATCGAGCAGGCATCGGTGCCGATGCCGGCGCGCCTCGAGACCTACAACCTGCTTGGCCGCTACGGTCCGAGCCAGGTGTTCACCGACGCCTTCCTGGCGAACGCCGATACCAACGGCCCGCTCGAGAGCCTGCGCCGCGACTACGGCGGCAACGAGGCGGCAAGCCTGATCAACCGCATGCTGGCGCTCGACTTCAAGGTCACGCTGGCCGACAACGACCTGCCGAAAGTGATCCGCTCGTGCGAGCTGGCCGGCATGGATGTCGCCTTCCCTTTCCTGTCGGACGACATGGTGGCGTTTTCCGGCCACCTGACCGCCAAGCAGAAGCTCAATGGCACCAAGCTGCGCTACTTCTTCAAGGAGGCGCTGCGCGACTTCCTGCCGGACGAAATCATCAACAAGCAAAAGCACGGCTTCGGCCTGCCGTTCGGCGTCTGGCTGCAGCATCACCAGCCGCTCAAGCAGCTGGCGATGGACAGCCTGACCGACCTGAAGCAGCGCGGCATCGTGCGCCCTGCCTTCATCGACCAGCTGGTGGGACAGCACCTGTCCGAGCACGCCGGCTACCACGGCACCATGGTCTGGGTGCTGATGATGATGGAGCAGTGGTTCAAGCAGCACGAACAGGCTTAATGTTCCAGGCGATGTCGCCCCTAAGTGTGGAATTCGATACGTCGTTCCCGCGCATGCGGGAATCCATACTGTAGCCGAGTGGTGAATAGCCTTATCGTGGTCACCGCATCGCCGGAATGGGTGCCCGCCTGCGCGGGCACGACGTCTGGGCATAGCGTAAAAAAACCAGGCATCGCCTGGTTTTTTTACGCCGTCACCGCTCAGGCCCGCGCCGCAGTGGCGTCGACCTTGCTGACCACGTAGCGGAATTTGCCCGACTTTTCAGGCAGGATTGCTTCGACCGGTTCGATGTCCACTTGTACGCCCGCGCCGAGGCGCTTCTTGAAGCCCGCTTCGATGGTGGCGCGCAGCGCCGTGTCGGGCGGCGTGTCGCTGACCACCTGCACGCGCGTGTGATCGACGCTCTCCTGGATGATCTTGAAGGACTTCACCTGCGGCAGGTCGCGCAGGATGTAGACCAGCGCCAGCCCGTGCATGACCGCGCCGTCCTGGGTGACCAGGAAGTCGGTGCTGCGGCCCTGGATCTCCTGCAGCACCGGCAAGCCGCGCCCGCAGCTGCACTGCTTGGTGCCGAGCACACCGACGTCGCCGGTGCGGTAGCGGATGAACGGATAGTCGCCGGTGGCCAGGTGGGTCACCACGATCTCGCCGGCGCTGCCGGCAGGGACCGGGCGGCCTTCGCTGTCGATGGTCTCGACCACGATGTCCTCGGCGGTGATGTGCATGCTGCCCGACGGGCACTGGTGCGCGATGAAGCCGGCGTCGCGCCCGCCGTAGCCATTGGCCACCGGGCAGCCGAAGGTGCCGGAGATCTGCGCGCGCTGCTCGTCGTAGAGGCGTTCGGAGGTCACGAAGGCGACCCGGATGCCCAGGTCGTCCATGCGCCGGCCCTTCGCCTTGGCGTGGCGCGCGATGTGCGACAGCGCCGACGGATAACCGAACAGCATGCGCGGGCGGCGGCGCTGGATCTCGTCCAGGAAGCCGTCCAGCTTCGCTTCCGACATCTCGAACGCGGGCAGCAGCGAGGTGCGCAGCATCTTGTCGCGCGCCGCGCGCACGCTGTCCTGGGCGCCGAGCTCGATCGGCGAGCCCCACACCACGATCTCGGGATCGCCGATATCGACGTTCCACCAGCGCGTGGCGCGCCACTTGGCGGCGACATCGTGGCTGACCCGCTCCTTGCCGATGTAGAACACCAGCGGCTCGCCGCTGGAGCCGCCGGTGTTGAAGCGTGCCAGGCCGCGCGCGTCGTCGGCGCGCATGCGGTCGCTGTTGGCGCGGATGATCGGCTTGTCGAGAAGCGGTAGACGCGCCAGGTCGTCGATGGTTTTCAGGTCGCGCGCGGGGTCGAAGCCGATCTGCTCGAACAGCTCGCGGTAGTACGGCACCTTGGTTTGCGCGCGCGTCAGCAACGCGCGCAGGCGCTTGAGCTGTAGCTCGCGCAGGCGGGCGGCCGGCCACCACTGCGATTTTTCCATCGCGCGGCGCACCGACACGGTGCTGTGGCGTTTCATCAATTCGTGCAGCGGGAACAGCATGCCCGCGACGACGCGGGTGTACGGACTGGCGCTGCCAGGTTTTGCGGTCATCATGGGTTGGTCGCCATTTTCGGGGTGCCGGGTTTGAGTACGGAGCGGTACACCGCCATCAGGCGCGGCTTGACGCCGGCCCATGCGTACTGCTGCACGTAGCGCAGGCCGGAGTCGCGCAGGCGCGCCGCCAGCCCGGGTTCATCGGTAACGCGCAGCACCGCGTCGGCCATCGCCTGCGGATCGCGCGGCGGCACCAGCAAGGCGGTCTTGTCGTGATCGACCAAAAACGGCACGCCGCCGACATTGGTGCTGACCACCACCGCGCCGCTGGCCAGAGCTTCCAGCACCGAGTTCGGCATGTTGTCGACCGTGCTCGGGTTGAGCATGATGTCGGCGTCGCGGTACAGCGCGGCCATGCCGGCATTGTCGACCCGGCCGGTGAAGCTGACCGCGTGGCCCATGCCCAGGTCGGTGACCAGTTGTTCGAGTTCGGCGCGCTGCGGGCCGGAGCCTGCCACCACCAGGCGCGCGCCCGGATGCCTGGCCAGCACCAGCGCGAAGGCGCGCAGCGCGGTGCCGTTGTCGTAGATCGGTTCGAGGTTGCGCGCCACCAGCAGGCGCGGCGCATCCAGCGTTTCGGCTGGTGCGCGGTCGCTGTTGAAGCGCTCGAGATTGATGATGTTCGGGACCACGATGGTGCCGATGCCATGCTGGCCGAATACCGACTCGAGGAAGCCCGACGGCACCACCAGTGCCGATGCGCGCTGCAGGCTCGGACGCACCGACGCCAGCGACTTGGCCAGGAAGGTGCCCGCTTCGCCGCCCCGGTAGTTGACCACCACCGGGCAGCCGCGCAGGGCGCCGATCCAGATCGCCGGCGCGGCAAACAGGTGCCACGACCAGCCGGAATTGGCCATCACATGGATCAGGTCGACCCGGCCGGCGCTGCGCCACAGGGTCGCGATGTACGGCAGCATGCGCGCCAGCGCGCGCACGCCCTTGATGCGGCCGGCCCAGGCCGGGCGGTAAGGCGCGTTAACCTGGATCAGGTCGACCGTGCAGCCCTCGCCCGACAGCAGCAGGGCAAGTTGTTCGGTCTGGTTTGCCATGCCGCCCGACGGCGGCGGCAGCGGCCCGACCAGGCCGATTTTTAAAGCATGTTCAGCCAATTGCGATTTCCTTGCCGACCAGGCCGCGGTACACCGCCTGGTAGCGTGCGACGCTGGCGCGCCAGTTGCGTTCCTGCTCGACGAAGTTGCGGCCAGCCGCGCGCAGCGCAGGCCAGCGCTGCGGCTCCGACAACAGCGCCAGCACCTTGACGGCCAGCTGCTTCGGGTCGCCGGCGGCGAACAGCACGCCGGTCTTGCCGTCGTCGATCAGTTCCTTGTGGCCGCCGACGTCGGACGCCACCAGCAGGCGGCCCTGGGCCATCGCTTCGAGCGGCTTGAGCGGCGTGACCAGGTCGGTCAGGCGCATCTTCAGGCGCGGGTACACCAGGATGTCGACCAGGTTGTAGTAGCGCTGCACCTGGTCGTGCGGCACGCGGCCGGTGAAGATCACCTTGTCGGCCACGCCCAGCGTGCGCGCCTGCTCTTTCAGCGCGGCGTCCTGCGGACCGCCGCCAACGAGCAGCACGCGCACGTCCGGGTTCACCTTCAGCATCTCGGGCAGCGCCTGCAGCAGCACGTCCAGGCCTTCGTAGGCGTAGAACGAACCGATGAAGCCCAGTACCGGCTTGCCGACGATGCCCAGCTCCACGGCCAGCGCTTCGTCGCGGGTGCCGTCGGTGCTGAAGTCTTCGATATTGACCGCGTTCGGGATCACCGTCACCTTGGATGACGGGATGCCGCGCCCGACGATCTCGGCGCGCAGGCCTTCGCAGATCGTGAAGGCCGCGTCGACCCGCTTCAAGGCCCAGGTCTCGAGCGCGCGGGTGAGCCGGTAGCGCAGGCCCCACTCGCGGCTGGTGCCATGGTCGACCGCCGCGTCTTCCCAGAAGGCGCGGATTTCGTAGACCACCGGGATGCCGAGGCGGCGGCCGACGCGCAGCGCGGCAACCGCGTTGAGCACCGGCGAATGGGCGTGGATGACGTCCGGCCTGATCTGCTGCGCCAGCGGCAGCAGGCGTGCCGCCAGGCCGTCGATCACGGCCTTCTGGTTCAGCACCGGCAGGCGCGACATCAGGCCGGTTTCCGGCGCGGTGCGATGGAACATCAGGCCGTCGACCATGTCGCTCGAGGCGCTGGCGCTGCCCTGCTTGGAGCCGGTCAGGTGATGGGTTTCCCAGCCGCGCGCGCGCTGCTGCTGCAGGATCGAGCGGCTGCGGAAGGTATAGCCGCTGTGCAGCGGGATCGAGTGGTCGAGCACGTGCAGCACGCGCAGCGGCTTGCCGGTGATGGCGCCGATATTTTCTGGTTTGCCCACGCTCATTCTCCGTTCGCTTCTTTGCGCAAGAAGGCTTCAAACATCAGCACCGACCAGATCGGGGCGCTGTAGTCGCGCCGTCCGCTCTGGTGCTGTTCCACCATCTCGGCCAGGAACGCGGTGTTGAAGATGCCGGTGTCGGCCAGGGTCGAACCGAGCAGCGATTCGCGCACGCGCTGGCGCAGCGGGCCGCGGAACCATTCCGCCAGCGGCACTGCGAAGCCCATCTTCTTGCGGTACAAAATCTCTTCCGACAGGTAGGGCTCCATCGATTTCTTGAAGATGTACTTGCCTTCGCTGCCCTTGAGCTTCATCTCCGGCGGCAGGCCGGAGATCCATTCGACCAGCTTGTGGTCCAGCAGCGGCACCCGCACTTCGAGCGCGTGCGCCATGCTGGCGCGGTCGACCTTGGTCAGGATATCGCCCGGCAGGTAGGTCTTCATGTCGAGGTACTGCACCATCGACAGCGGATCGTCGGTCGGCGACTTGGCGGCATGGCCCTTCATGACTTCCACCGCGCTGTAGCCCTGCAGGCCAGCCTTGAAGCGGTCGGAGAACAGACGGTCGCGCATCGCGTCGGACATCAGCGACACGCCATGGAAATAGCCCTCGGTGAGGTCGCGCGACAGCGCTTCGAAGGTGGTCTTGGCGCGGAACACGCGCGGCGCCCAGTCGGCCTTCGGATAGTATTTGCCGAGCGGGCCGAAGACCATCTTGCGCATCCCTTCCGGAATGCGCGAGCGGACGTTTTCTTCGGCCATCGCGTAGCGGTAGCGGCGGTAGCCGGCCAGGTTCTCGTCGCCGCCGTCGCCCGACAGGGCCACGGTCACGCGCTTGCGCGCCAGCTGGCACACGCGGTAGGTCGGGATCGCCGAGCTGTCCGCATACGGCTCGTCGTACAGGTCGGCCAAGGTGTCGAGCAGCGCGAAGTCGTCGGTCTCGACGGTCTCGGTGACGTGGTCGGTCTTGTACTGCTTGGCAACCTGTTCGGCGTACTGCGACTCGTCGAAGGCCTTTTCCTGGAACGCGATCGAGCAGGTGTTGACCGGGTCCTTGTTCAGGCCAGCCATCATCGCCACCACCGCGCTCGAATCGACGCCGCCCGACAGGAAGGCGCCCAGCGGCACTTCGGCCTTCAGGCGGATCTTGACCGCTTCACGCAGGCGCTCGACCAGCTCGCCCTTGGCGTCCGATTCGGTCATCGCGTGGTGCAGCTTGAACGGCACATCCCAGAACTGCCTCGGCTGCGGCACCGGCTGGCCGATCTTCACGGTCAGGCAGTAGCCTGGCGAGAGCTTCTTGGCGCCGGCGTAAATGGTTTTCGGTTCCGGCACATAGCCGTAGGCGAAATATTCCTCGACCGCCTGCGGGTCGATCGCGTGCGGCAAGCCAGGGTGGGCGCGCAGCGACTTCAGCTCGGAGCCGAAGATGAACATCCCGTCCGGCAGTTCGGCGTAGAAGAACGGCTTGACGCCCATGCGGTCGCGCGCCATGAACATGGTCTGCGCCTTGCGGTCCCAGACAGCGATGGCGAACATGCCGCGCAGCTTGTGCACGCATTCTTCGCCCCAGGCTTCCCACGCATGCACGATGGTCTCGGTATCGCTGCGGGTGCGGAACACGTAGCCGAGCTGCTCGAGCTCGGTGGTCAGTTCCGGGTAGTTGTAGATCTCGCCGTTGAACACCACGCCGACGTCGCCGGCGGCGTTGAACATCGGCTGCTGGCCGCTGGCGATATCGATCACCGACAGGCGGCGGTGGCCGAAGCCCACGCCAGGTTCGGTGTACACGTCGCCTTCGTCCGGACCGCGGTGATGCTGGGTCTCGTTCATCCGCTTTACCAGCGCCGGGTCGATCGCACGCGCGCCGCGCGTGTCAAAAATTCCTACTATTCCACACATGATTTAACCTGATTCCTGAATTTGGTCTTACGTTCGCACAAGCTGTCGTACAGCGACTGATAGGCGGCGACCATCGCCGCCATGTTGTATTTGCGATGGACCCGCATGCGCCCGGCTTCGCCGTGCGCGGCGCGCAGCGCCGCGTCGAGCACGTAGCGCTCAAGCGCCGCGGCCATCGCCTGCGGGTCGGAGGCCGGCACCAGCGCGCCGGTCACACCGTCTTCAATAACTTCGGGCAGGCCGCCGACGCGGGTGCCCACTACCGGCAGGCCGGTGCACATGGCTTCGAGCGCCGAGCCGGGGGTGCCCTCGGCGATCGAACTCATGGCGAAAATGTCGATGCTGCGCAAGATATCGGCGACATCGGTACGCGATCCGGGCAGCCACACCGCGTCTTCGATGCCGGCCGCGGCGGCCTGCGCACGCAGCTTCGCCAGCAGCGGGCCGTCGCCGACAATCGCCAGGCGCAGCTGCGCGCGCAGCTGGGGCAGGCGTTCGCGCAGCACGATGAAGGCCGCCACCAGGGTGGCGTGGTCCTTGACGTCCTGGATGCGGCCAACCGCGCCGATCACGATGGCGTCAGGCGCGAACACGTCGAGCGCCCTGCCCTGCCCCGCGGCGCGTGGATGGAATTTGTCCGAGTCGATCCCGTTCGGCAGCATCCGGCTTTTATGGTCCGGGACACCGATCACATCGCGGTTCCAGTCGAACATGCTGGCCGAGTTGGCGTAGCAGCAGTCGTAAAACGGCAGCATCGCCCGGCGCAGCGCATTGTGCTTGCGGTTGGTGCCGTGCGGGTCGTCATGGTCGCGGCCATGGGCGCCGTTGATCCGGATCGGCACGCCGGCCAGGATGGCGGCCGGCGCGTACTCGATCGCCGACAGGTTATAGCTGTGCAGGATGGCCGGCTTGAGGCGGCGCAGCAGCTTCCACAGCGCGGCGTGGGTGCCCAGCGACAGGCCGGGCTGCTTGTCGAGCGAGTAGATCTGCACGTCCGGACGGCTGATCTTCTTCGAGAAATCGGTATAGCCGGTCAGGCACACGATCGCGTGCCGGTAGGCTTGCGCCGGCATGCGGTTGATGCGCTCGACCATCAGGTTCTCCAGCCCGCCGAAGTCGAGCCGGTAGATCAGGTGCACCACCAGCGGCGCTTGCGTCAAGCTGCTCACTGCGCGCCCCGGGCCTTGGCCAGCGCGGCTTCCACCGCGGCGAAATTCTCGTTGAGGAACGAGCGCAATGCGGCGCGCGCCTCGTCCGGACTCTCGGTGTACGGGGCCGACAGCATCACTGCCGCGCCGTCGTCGCCGCGCATCATCAGCTTGGCGCCGGCCTGCCACATCTTGCCGGCATAGGCGCTGGTGGTGGCGCGGCCATCGATCCACATCCAGTGCCATACGATGAAGGTGCCGCGCGGACCGCGCATGCGTGCTTCGCGCACTGCGATGGTCCGTTCGCCGGCCTTCTCGGTGCGTACCGAGGAGCCCACTTCGTGGAACGCATCCTTAGAAGCGGTCAGCCGGTTGACCGATGTGATCAAGGCCTTGTCGCGGGTCTGGTTGCGGTAGTACAGCACGTCGAGCGCCACCGGGGTCGAGCCGGAAGGTGCCAGGAACACGCCGTTGTAGCGGGCATCCGGCTCCTGGTAGGCGGCGCGCCACGAGCTGAAGTCCTGGCCGGGCGCCCAGCGCGATGCCGGCGCTTCCAGCACCACCGGCGCCGGGTTGTAGGCGGCGCGGTCGAGATAGGTCAGCAGCGCAGGCCAGATCGCCATCGCAGCGAAGGCGGCGGCAACGATCGGCGCCAGCGGCACCGGGCCGCGCGCGGCGCTGGCCGCCGGAATGGCTTCAGGCAGGTGGTCCTGGCGCCAGAAACTGCCGACCCAGAACAGGATGAACATCACGACGCCGAAGAACGCCCAGCCGTAGATCAGGTGGTCGACGCCGACCGCCATGGTCATGCCGCTGGTGTGGCCGATCATGACGATCATGTAGGCACGCAGTCCGTTGGCGATGATCGGCACCAGGATCGAGAAGCCGATGAAAACCAGGCGGCGGGTGGTCGAGCGGTAGGTCAGGTAGGCGTACAGGCAGCCCAGCGTGAACGACGAAATCAGGTAGCGCACGCCGCTGCAGGCTTCGACCACCGACCAGCTGCCGGTTGGCAGTTCGAAGCGGGTGCCGTTGCGCAGCACCGGGATGCCGGTCAGCTGCACCGCCCAGACGGTGAAGTCGGCGGTAAATTCGATCAGCGGCGGAATGAACACTTCGCCGAACGGCACCGCGAACAGCACGAACAGCAGCGGGAAGGTGAACTCCTTCGCCAGGCGCGGGCCGAACACGGTCAGCGCCACCAGCGGGATCATCGCGGCCAGCGCGAACTGCTGCACCACCCGCACTTCGCCCATCCCGGCCAGCATCCAGCCGGCGCCGGCGCCAAGCAGCAGCACCAGGCCGGGCCAGAACGGCTGCGGCGGCAATGCCTCGAACACCGCGCGGCGGCGCCATGCCAGCCACAGGGCGATCGGCAAAATCACGTAACCGTGGGCGAAGGTCTCCGAGGTGTTCCAGATCGAGACCACCGAGCGCGCGGTGTCGAAGAACAGCACGAACGGCGACAGGAACGCCAGCGCGATCAGCACCCAGGCCGCGCCGTCAAGGCGCGAGCGCGGTGCGTTCACCAGGGTGGACGACGGGTTCAGGTACATTCAAGCCTCGCATCGATGCGCGCCAGGTTGCTCGGCCAGCTGTACAGGCTCTCGACGGCCGCACGCGCCGACGGGCCCAGGTCGCCGTCGGCCTGGTTGAGTAGTTCGGACACGGCCGCGGCAAACGCCTGCGCACCGTCGGCCAGCACCAGGTCGGTGCCTGGCACCGCTTGAATGCCTTCGAGCGCCTGCGGCGACACCACCACCGGGCGCGCCATCGCCATCGCTTCGAGCACCTTGTTCTGGATGCCGCGCGCCACGCGCAGCGGCGCCACCGCCACTTCGGCATGGGCGATGTACGGCCTTACGTCGGGCACGGTGCCGGTGACGACCACGCCCGGGTTCTGCGCCAGCGCCTGTACCGCGGGGCTCGGGCGCGCGCCCACGATGTAGAAGCGCGCCTTGGGGAATTTGGTCAGCAGCTGCGGGAACACCTCGGCCGCGAACCACTGCACCGCGTCGACGTTCGGCCAGTAATCCATGGCGCCGGTAAACACCAGCGCGCGCTCGCCGTCCTTGTACGGACTGTCATAGCTGCGCAGCGGCGAAAAGTAGTCGGTGTCGACGCCGTTGTTGAAGAAGCCGATCTTGGCGCGGCTCTCGGGCGCCAGCTGGCGGAACAGCTCCGCTTCGGGGTCGGACACGAACAGCGAGGCGTCGCACTCGGCGGCCACCTTGCGCTCGTAGCGCAGCAGCTGGCGCGCCTCGTGGCGGTACAGGGCGCTCATCGGCCAGCGCTTGTTGTCGGCGTACTGGCGCCACTTGTCGGAATCGACATCGCAGAAGTCGACCACGCGGCGCGCGTCGCCGTACGGCTCGGCGTACTGGGCCATCTGCGACGAGAACACCACGATGCGGCTGATCGGGTTGGCCGCCATGGTCCTGGCGACCCAGTCGCGCATGCCGGCGTCCTGGTAGTAGCGCAGCGACAGCGACTCGTTGGCCATCAGGCCAACCAGGCTGCGCACGCGGCCCGCCAAGGGATTGAGCCTGGCGAAGTGGCTGCCGGCGCACATCGCTTCGACGCGCGGCACGTGCTGCCAGTCGTCGGCATCGTCGACGAAGGTGGCCAGGTGCACGCGGTAGCTCTGCGACAGGTGCTTGAGCAAGTGGTACGACCGGATCTTGTCGCCCTTGTTGGGCGGATAAGGCATGCGGTGGATCAGCAGGAGCAGGTCTTGCACGGCTTACCCCAGGTTCCTGACCACGAACGGGCCAAGGAAGTTGGCCAGCTTGATCGGCAGCTTCTGCCATACCTTGATGAACAGCTGGTACTTTGGATTGAGCGGGTTATTGTCCGGCAGTTCGGTCGACGCGTACAGGCGGTATTCGTAGGCCAGCGGGGTCGGCTCGAAGCCCCAGTTCTTCTTGAAGTCGAATGCGCCGGTACCGAGCTTGCTGCGGCCGAAGTCGAAGATGCGGCAGCCGCGCGCGGCGGCGGCCTGCATCAGGTTCCAGTACATGAAGTCGTTGCCGGCGCATTCGCGCGCGGCCGGCATGCCGCCGCCGTAGTACGGCAGCACTTCGTCGCGGAAGTAGAAGCTCAGGACGCCGGCGATGATCTGGTCGCCGCGCACGATGGTGCGGATTTCGCAGGCGTCGCCGAATACTTCCTTGATGACCTTGAAGTAGGACTTTGGGAACACCGGGGTGCCGAGGCGGTGCACGCTGGTCGAATAGGCGATGAAGAAGCGGTCGACATGCTGGTCGATCTCTCCGGTCAGGCCCAGCTTGATCCCCTTGCGCACCATCGCGCGCTGCTTGCGCGGAATGGCGTTGAGGTTGGCTTCGTCGTCGGCGCTGATCTCCTTGCGGAAGGTGACGTACAGCTCCTTCTGGTACCAGTTCGGATCGCCCGCGTGCTGCGGCAGCAGGTTGCGCATTTCGAGGTGGCCGACATTGAGCGAGCGGGCCAGCTTGTCGGCGGCGTCGTCCAGCAGCGGGCGCGCCGCATCCGAGGTCGCGACGATCCCGCCCAGCACGCAGAACGGCAGCGAACCGAGCGAGTGGCCGAACATGCGGCTCTTGATCTCGGCCAGCGGCAGCACGCCGACGATCTTGCCATTTTGTTCGACGTAGTAGAACCAGGTCTTGTGGCCGTAGACGCGCTGGATCACGGTTTGCCAGCCGGCGCGGTGGAAGAAGGTCGCCTCCGGGCAGCTGTCGACAAACGCGTCCCAGCGCGCCATGTCCTTCGGCTCAAGCAGGTGGACGGTCGGACGCGCGGCGATCGCCGCGGCGGCCGCTTTTTTTTCTTGTACTGCTTCGATGATAGAGCTCATTACTTACCCAAAAAAATACGGTCCATGCGGTCCCACTTGAAATCTCGGGTCAGGCGGGCGATGCGGCCCTCCATCCGGTCCAGGTTGACGTAGTGGCGGAAGCGGCTCTTCATGCTGGCGCCTTCCGGGCGCGGCTGGCCAGGGTCGATTTCCCACGGATGGAAGTAGAAGATCGCGCTTTGGCCGTCGACCTGGTTGACGCGTTCCATCATCCAGCGCGACAGCGCGTATGGCAGCAGGCGGAAGTAGCCGCCGCCGCCGGCCGGCAGCTTGCGCTGCATGACTTGCACGGTGGTGATCGGGATCTCCAGCAGGCCGTCCGGGCCGTTCGGGTAGAACGCGAAGCGCGGCGCGTCCGGCATGCCGTAGTGGTCGTGCTGGATCGGGTAGATGCTGGAGCTGTAGCGGTAGCCGGCTTCCTGCAGCACGTCGAGCGCCCACAGGTTGGCGGTGCCGATCGAGAAGCTCGGGGCGCGGTAGCCCAATACCCGGACGCCGCCGATATCTTCCAGCAGCGCCTTGCTGCGGGTGACGTCGTCCCTGAATTCGTCGCGGGTCTGGTCGGACGCGCGCAGGTGGCCGTAGCCGTGGCTGGCCAGCTCGTGGCCGCCGGCGACGATACTGCGCACAACCTGCGGATAGCGTTCGGCGATCCAGCCCAGCGTGAAGAAGGTGGCGTGCACGTTCTGCTTCGCCAGCAGCGCGAGGATGCGTTCGACGTTGCGCTCGACCCGGCATTCGCGCCCGGCCCAGCTGTCGCGGTCGATCACCGGCGCGAACGCCGAGACCTGGAAGTAGTCCTCGACGTCGATCGTCATGGCGTTGCGGATCACGGTGTCCGCAATCGCCTTAGGGTGCAGTCGGTCGTTCATCTTGATTATTGTCCGTGGCTTGCGTTGGCGCCGGCAGCGCGGTGACGATCTTTTTCAGTATCGACAGGACCGAAGCCATTGATTTTTCCATTTTCATCATGCGCTCGTCCATGTAGCCCGGGTTGTCCAGGTTCGGGACATGCGCATGGCGCTCGTGATCGGCGCCGGCATCATCCTGCGCGGGCGCGGCGCCTTGCGGCACCTGGTATTCGGACTGGATGTCGGCGATTACCTCGTTGACGTCCTTTTCCTTGAGCGCGTGCAGCTCTTCCAGATATCCCATCAGCAGCAGGCGGTCGCACAAGGCGTTGACCTTGCGCGGAATGCCGCCCGAGTAGTCGAAGATCGCCGCGTAGGCGTTGTCGCTGAAGGTCGGGTCGTCGCGCCAGCCGACCGTGTGCAGGCGGTGCTCGATGTAGGCGCGGGTCTCTTCCGCATCCATCGGCCCCAGGTGGTAGCTGGCCGTGACGCGCTGGCGCAGCTGCTGCATGCCGGCGCTGTGCAAGGTGGTGCGGAATTCCGGCTGGCCCAGCAGGAAGGTCTGCAGCAGCGACTTTTCGTCGGTCTGGAAGTTCGACAGCATGCGCAGTTCTTCGACCGCGCGCGGGGTCAGGTTCTGGGCTTCGTCGACCACCAGCAAGGCGCGCTTGCCTTGCTCGTCGCAGGCGCGCAGGAACTGTTCCAGGCGCGCCAGCATCGCCGTCTTGCTGGCGTTTTCGTATTCGAGGCCGAATGCCGCCACCACGGTGCGCAAGGTGTCTTCGGCATCGAGGTGGGTGTTGACGATGTGGGCGGCGACGATCTGGTCCGACGGCAGCTGGTTAAACAGGTTGCGCACCAGCGTGGTCTTGCCGGCCCCGACTTCGCCGGTCACGACGATAAAGCCTTCGCCATGCGACAGGCCGTATTCGAGGTAAGCCATGGCGCGCTTGTGGCCCTTGCTGCCGTAAAAGAAGTGGGGATCTGGCCTCAGGCGGAACGGCTTGTCGGAGAGACCGTAATAATTTTCATACATGCGTTGCTCGCTTCTCTTAGAACTTCATCATGACGCCGGCCGAGAGCGCGTTTTCGACATATTTGTCGCGTCCGCCCAGTACCGGCCCGGTGATGCGGCGCAACTCAAGCACGCCGGACAGCTTGCGCTCGAACTGGCGGTGCAGCGACAGGCGGGTGGCGCTGTGGTTGCGCACCAGGCCAGTCGTGATCGATTCGACGCGGTAGGCATCGACACTGGCGTTGAAATCGGTCTTGCCATCGAGGCGGTAGTTCCACACGGCGCTGGCGCCGCGCTGCTCGGTGTTGTCGTTCTGGGTCAGCGAGCTCGGTCCGAGGATCGCGCTGTCGGCCTCGGCGGTCGAGAGCGCGGTGCGGCGCGTGCCGTACACCGACAGCACGGTGCGGGTGCGTGCCCCGCGCAGCACCACGGCGGCGCGCAGCTGCTTCTGCAGGAAGTAGCGGTTGCTGAAGTAGTTGATGCTGTCGGCCAGCGACGGCGGCAGGCCGGTGGCCAGGATGTAGGCCTCGACCGCGGCGCGGCGCGCCACCGGATCCGGGATCGCCGACAGGAACAGGCTGTCGAGCAAGGCGGCGGTGTCTACCGTCGACGGCAGCAGGAACTGCGAGCGGGTGTTGGTGACGGCGTCGCTGTAGCTGAGCGAGAACACGGCGCGGCGCGCGCGGTGGCTGGCCGACAGGCTGTAGCTGTCGCCGTAGAAGCGGCGGCCGGCGCTGGCCTCGATGCGGGTGCGGCTGCTCGGCGTGTAGATGCCGCCGACCGACCACGAACGGCCTTCGGTGACGCCGCCCAGCGCGGCATAGTCGTATTTGTCGTAACCGACGTTGCCGGTCAGCGCCATGGTGCGGCCGAGCCGGTAGCGCAGGCCCAGCGATGCCACGGCGGCGCTGGTTTCCGGCGCCAGGTCGTCGTCGATGCGCTGCTCGCGCAGCAGTACGTTCCAGCCCAGATCGGTAAAGCGCGAACCGCTGGCGACCGACAGCGCGATGGTCTGGCCATCGTTGTTGCCGAGGCGGTTGCGGCCGGTGTCGACCTTGTCGCGCACGTAGCGCAGCTCCGCCGTCGCGGTCGAGCCGAAGCGGTGGCGCAGGTACGGGCTGGCGCTATAGGTGCGCACTTCGGTGTTATTGATGTTGGCGTAGGCGCGGTCGCTCAGCAGCGGGCCGAAGGCCGAGACCGGCTGCTGGCTGATGCTGGCGGCGCCGTCGAAGTACAGCCAGTCGCCGACCAGTTCGGCGTTCAGGCGCGCGGCCAGCGCCGACTGGGCGCGGTCGACTTCGCCGCCAATGTCGCTGGCGCCGGCGAAATAGTGCAGCTGGTAGGTCGCGTCGAAGCGCACCCGGTCCGACCGTTTCGAGACGGTGAAGCCGGGCGTGATTTCGGTGATCCAGTCGCTTTGTTCGCGGCCTTCGCGGGCCAGGCGCAGGTTATCGGTGTAGGTTTCGCGCAGCTCCAGCGTCGGCGTGAATTTCCACGCCGCCTGGGTTGGCTGCGACAGCAGCAGGGCCAGCGGGGCCAGCGCCAGGACTGCTTGACGACGCTGCTTAGCCATAGTTGTAGTTATAGGTTTCCGTTCCCGGGAACTCGTGAGTCTTGTTATAGATGAGATTGACATTGTCCAGCCCTTCGAGCTGGCCCAGCGCTTCCTTGACGGCGTGCTGGGTGGTCGCCTCGGCTTCCACCACAACCACGATCTGGCCCATGTGGGCAGCCAGCACGTGGGCTTCGCTGGTGAGCAGCAGCGGCGGCGAATCGAAGATCACGATGCGGTCCGGATAGCGGTTGGCGATTTCCTCGACCAGCGCGTTCATGGTCTGGCTGGCCAGCAGTTCGGTGGCGCGCGGATTGCTGCTGCCGGCCGAAATGATCGACAGGGTGTCGACGTTGGTGCGCAGCATGACGTCGGCGACGTCGAGCGACTCGTCCAGCAGGACATCCATCAAGCCCGGGTGGGCCGGCAGGCCGAGGGTGCTCAGCACCGATGGGCGGGCCACGTCGGCGTCGATCAGCAGCACGGTGTGGTCGAGTTCCATGGCAATGCTCATCGCCAGGTTAATCGCGCAGAAGGTCTTGCCTTCGCCCGGCAGCGAACTGGTGATCATGATCAGGTTGCCCGGACGGCCGTTCTGGGCCGGCTCGGCGAAGGCGCGCTTGAGCAGCGGGCGCTTGATGATGCGGAAATCTTCGACCAGCGCGGTGCGGCCGCCGGCGGCGGTGACCAGGCCCATGGCCTGCATCCGTGCCAGGTCGAGTTCGACGACGCGGGCGCCTGGGCGCGGGGCGATCGGCGATTCTTTGGCCGGGGCGGCGCCTGGCTGCGGGGCGGCCTTGGCGGCCGGCGCAACGGAAGCCTCCGGCGCGGCCGGCGCCTTGGCATGCATCGAACGCTCGATGATGCCTTCAGGCGCGCTCAACGGTGCTGGAGCGCCGATGGTCGGCTCTTCCTTCTTTTGTTCGATCCTGCCTGCTGCTTTTTCAATAATGCTCATAATATTCCCTCTTGGTCGCCGCTGTTACAGCGACGGCCTCATCAGAATTGCCGCCATCACGCCGCCATATACGCCGAACAGCACGACAACGGCTGCGGAAAACGCATACAGGCGCGAACGGCGCTTCACTTTTTGCTCGGCGGTCCAGTTCATGCTGATCGCGCCCAGCACCGGCAGGCCGGTGGCTTCGCGCAGCGTGCTCTGGGCCATGAAGGTCGGGCGCAGCTGGCTCATCAGGAATGCGACGCCGAGGCCGGCGCCCAGTGCGATCAGGAACACGACCGACATCAGGCGCGGACGGTTAGGACCGGACGGCACCAGCGGCGCGGTCGGCGGATCGACCACGCGGAAGGTCAGCATGTCGGTAGCCGAGCTCAGGTCGCCCGACAGCTTGGCCGCTTCGCGCCGGCCGACCAGCTTCTCGTAGTTGTCCTTGTTGATTTCGTAGTCGCGGTTGAGCTGGGCAAGCTGCGCTTCGACTTCCGGCGCGATCTCGCGCTGCGAGCTCAGCTTGGCGCTGCGCGAGGCGTATTCGTTGACCCGGGCGCGCAGCGAGGCGACGCGGGCTTCTTCGCTTGCCAGCTGGACCTTCAGCTGCTGCATCATCGGGCTGACCGGCATCACCGGGTCGGCCGCGGTGCGGGTGCGCTTGGCGTCTTCGACCTTCTTCGCTTCCAGCTGGACCATCAGGCGCTTGGCCGCGACGATGTCCGGATGCGCTTCGGTGTACTGCATGCGCAGCTGGTCGAGGTTTTTCTGCAGGTTGAAGATGCGGGCGTCCAGTTCCGGATTGTCGAACGGTACCTGGGTGGCGCCGTTGACGCGGGTGGCGCCGCTGTTGGCGCCGATCTGGCGGGCGATCGCATTGCGCGCCTGCTCGGCTTCGGACAGCTCCAGGCGCGCCTGGCTGAGCTGGTCGGTCACCGAATTCATCTGGCTGCTGAAACCGCCTTCGCGCGGCAGCATGCCGATGTTCTTGATCTTGAAGTCCTTGAGCGCATTCTCGGCCTCGGCCAGCTTGGTCTCGTAGGTCTTGATCTGGTCATCGATGAACTGGACCGCGCGTTCGGAATCCTGGCGCTTGTTGCCGAAGCTGCCTTCGACGAAGATATTCAACAGCGCCTGCACCACGTCCTTGCCCAGCTTCGGGTTTGGATTGCTGTAGGAGATCGTGTAAATATCGTCGCGCTCGGTACCGGTGATGGTGATCTTCTCCATCAGCTCATCGACCATCGCTTCGTGCTCGGCCGGCGTCTTCGATTTGATGTCGAGGTCGACCGTGCGCATGACTTTCTCGACGTTCGGACGGCTGATCAGGGTACGGCGCATGAAGCCGACCTGCTGGTTGATGTTCGGGACGGTGGTCATGCTGGCCAGCAGCGGCGCGAGGATACTTTGGGTATCAACGTAGACCCGGGCCGAAGCCTGGTAGTCGTCGGGCATGCGGTATACAAAAACCCAGCCAATAATCGCGACGATCCAGGAAACAATGACCGCGTACCAGCGGTATTTCCAGATCGCCTTCAATAAGGTGGTCATCAGGGCGCTTAATTCTGCCATCTTGTCGTTCTCGCCTGTAATAGCTGGCCGGATCCCGGCCACGCCAAGAGCGGCCAAAAGGCCGCCACGTATTGTTGGATGCACTGCAAGCCACCCCTGCCAGCTACAGTCTAGCTAGAGGAAAATTGCCTTCAGGCATTGATTAATGTCATATCATACATGACATTCCATTACTTGTTGCTACTAAATCCGTGATTTTTCCTTGCCTCGACAGCAAGATAAGCCTGCGGGCGAAGTGTGAAAAAACCCAAAATGGATTTCGTTATTTCTGCGAAAAAAGAGTTTCGCACAGACTAGAAAATTGCGATGCCAAAACGCAATCGTGCGCGTCAAATAAGACAAAATGACAACACTCAACCGTGCTGATCAACGTTCTTTTGGGCAATTCTTGCGTTTCTCTAGGGAGCCGTATAGTCTGGTCCGTCGCCTCTCCTGGCGTGCTTATCAATTGTCTGCCCTATGATCGCTCGCAACCCTATTTATCGCAACGCTTTCGCGTCGGCCAGCGCCCTCGCCGCCGTCCTCGTGCTGTTTTGTGTTGCACATACGCCCGTCGAGGCCGCTGAGCTCAGCCGCACGATCGCAGCGGTCAAGCCATCGGTGGTCGGGATCGGCACCCACCAGCGCACCCGTACCCCGGCGGTACGCTTCGCCGCGACCGGCTTCGTGGTGGGCGACGGGCTATCCGTCATTACCAATGCGCACAGCATTCCCGACCTGCTCGACGTGGCCAACCGCGAGACGCTGGGCGTGGTTGTCGGCAGCGGCAGCCAGGCGCAATTCCGGCCCGCCACGCTGGCAGGCCTGGACAAGGAACACGACTTGGCGCATCTGCGGCTGAGCGGGGCGCCACTGCCGGCACTGACCATCGGCGACTCCGCCACGGTGCTGGAAGGGCGCGACCTGGCATTTACCGGCTTTCCGCTGGGCATGCTGCTGGGCCTGAACCATGCGACCCACCGCGCCATGCTGGCGGCAATCACGCCGGCGGTGATGCCGCAGCTCGGTTCGCGCAACCTCAACCCGCGCGTGCTGAGCCAGCTGCAAAAGTCCCCGTTCCTGATCTTCCAGCTCGACGGCACTGCGTATCCGGGAAACAGCGGCAGTCCCTTGTACGATCCGGAAGACGGCGTCGTATACGGCATTATTAATGCCGTGCTGGTCAAAGGCTTGAAAGAAACGGCGATTTCTACGCCGAGCGGCATTACTTACGCTATTCCGGCAACGTACATTCGCCAGCTGCTGGATCGGAAAAACGACTAAGCAACAAATTTGCAATCGTGCAGCTTTTACGAAAAAAAATGCATGCTAAAATAGAAATTCTTGAAAGCATAGTTGCTTGCGGGAATCAAGCTCACGACGACCGCTGATCCCGCCGCAAGCGCTCCACCATTTAGGCAAAAGGAACTCCAGGTGAACATTCTTCGACAAAAAATGATGAAACTGCTGGCTTATTCCGCGCTCGCGCTGTCGGCGCTGTCCCTTGGCGGATGCGCGATGTTCAGCAAGCCGGCCGGCCCGCAGCAGCCGCAGGTTGCCGCGCCGCAGAACGATTACCTGATCGGCCCTGGCGACAACCTGTCGATCGTGGTCTGGCGCAATCCGGAAGTCTCGCAGAGCGTACCGGTGCGTCCTGACGGCAAGATCACCACGCCGTTGGTCGAAGACCTGCAGGCAGCCGGCAAGACCTCGACCGAACTGGCGCGCGACATCGAAAAAGCGCTGGCCAAGTTCATCCAGCAGCCGGTCGTGACCGTCATCGTCACCGGCTTCGTCGGCAACTTCAGCGAGCAGGTCCGGGTCATCGGCGCCGCCGCCCGTCCGCAGGCGCTGCCGTACCGCCGCAACATGTCGCTGATGGATGTGCTGATTGCCGTCGGCGGCGTCACCGAATTCGCCTCGGGCAACCGGGCCACGATCATCCGCACCGTCAACGGCCAGCAGCAGACCGTCAAGGTGCGCCTGGAAGACTTGATCAAGGATGGCGATATTTCGGCCAACACCTTCATGTTCCCAGGCGACGTGCTGGTCATCCCGGAAAGCTACTTCTAAGCAGACCGGCGCGGCCTCGGGGCCGCGCCGCTCCTTGCCTCACGCCACCTGGCGTTGTATTTCAGCAAGCGACGTGCTTTTGCATGCTGTCCTGTGTCATCATCGGCGCACATACTGTCGAGATACCTTACAAATCATTGTGCCATGTCAAGTCGGTGGCTGACATCTGTCCGCGCCGTCTTGGCGTAAGTACTTGATCGGCAACGACATTCCAGCGGCGATGTTTCCAACTGGAATGGATATTGCTTTGGACAATATTCTGTGCGCGCTGCGCGCAGCTATAACGCATGCCGGCCCCCGGCCAGTTTTCGAGGAATTGACGTGACCTATCAAGAACAGCAAGCAGCCGAACCGGCGCCGCACAACCAGATCAGCGCGCGCGGCGCCGCACGCCGCCGCTTCGCCCGTGCCGGTGTCGGCGCGTCCGCCGCCCTGGTCACCATTTCCAGCAAGGCGGGCATGGCGGTGGATATCTGCACCGCGCCGTCGGGCTCGCTTTCGGGCGGATTGCAAAGCCAGAAGCCGGGCGAGGTCATCGCCTGCGAAGGACGCTCCCCCGGCTACTGGAAGAACCATGCAGGCTGGCCGACCGACCGCGCCATGACGTTCGGCACGATCTTCTCGTGCAGCACCAGTTCGAAATACCACGCCTGCACGCTGGCCGACATGCTCGTCCCCAAGCGCTGGGACCGCAACGGCATCGGCCGCCACATGGTCGCCACTTACCTCAACATCATGTCCGGCAAGATCGGATTCCTGACCGTTCCCGCGCTGCAGGAGATCTGGAACGACATCAGCCGCCGCGGCGTGTACAACCCGACCGCCGGCGTCAACTGGTATGCCCAGGATGTCGTCGACTACCTCCAGGGTACGATGGGCTGAGCGGTACGTGAACAACTGCAGCTGGCGGGTGGTGCCCGGACAGGCTTTGCGCCAGCGGGGCTGGGATGACGATTACCTGGTCTTCAACAACCTGTCGGGCGACACCCATTTACTCGACGGCGGCGCCATGCAGCTATTGCTGGCCGTTGCCCAATCCCCCGGTAGCGCCGCTTCGCTGGCCGAACGCCTGCGCCTGGCGCTCGGACTCGACCAGCAGGAAATCGACGAAATCCCCGCCATGCTCGACGAGCTGCGCGCGCTTGCGCTGATCGAGCACACCCCATGCTGACCGTGGCGTCGCTGACCCGCGCCGAACTGGGCAAACGCATGGCCGGACCCGGCCTGCGCCTGCAGACCGGCGCCTTCATCACGCAGGTGCGCACCCCGATTGCCAGCGTGGCCGACGGCATCGCCCTGCTGTACGCCGATTATCCGCTGCGCGACGACGCGCAGTTCGCCGACTTTCATATCGCACTGTCGCGCCCGCCCGGGCTGCGGCGCTGGTTCCGCCCGCAAGTCAGGTTCGAATACGATGGCGGCTCGATGTTTCGCCCCTTGCCGCTCGACCAGGCGTTCCCGATGTTCGAGTGGGGCCTGAACTGGTGCATCTCGAGCCGCGCCCACAGCTATCTGGTGATCCACGCGGCGGTGGTGGAGAAGGACGGCCGCGCCGTGATCCTGCCGGCCCCGCCCGGTTCCGGCAAGAGCACCTTGTGCGCCGCGCTGATCCACCACGGCTGGCGCCTGCTGTCCGACGAGCTGGCCATGATCAGGCTGCGCGACGGCCTGATTGAACCGCTGCCGCGCCCGGTCAGCCTGAAAAACGCCTCGATCGGCATCATCCGCGAGTATGTCCGCGGCACCGTGTTCAGCCGCCTGGTCCACGATACCGTCAAGGGCACGGTCGCGCACCTGAAAGCGCCCGGCGCCAGCGTGGCGCGCGCCGCCGAGACCGCCCGCCCCGCATGGGTGGTTTTTCCGAAATACGAGGCCGGGACTGCGGCCGTGCTCGCGCCGCTCGCCAAGGCTGGCGCGTTCATGCAGCTGGCGGCCAACTCGTTCAATTACACGGTGCTGGGCCAGGCCGGCTTCGACGCGCTTGGCGACGTGATCGACCAGAGCGCCTGCTACAGCTTCACCTATAGCGCGCTGGACGATGCGATCGCCACGTTCGCCCGGCTGGCGCAGGATCCCGCATGAGCGGCGCGCCTTTGCTGATCGCGGTGTTGCGCCAGCCGGCGCTGATGGCCGGCCTCGGGCTTGCCGACTGGGACCTGCTGCTGCGCCAGGCCGGCAGCGCGCGCCTGGTCGGCAGGCTGCGCAGCCTGCTGACCGAGCGCAGCCTGCTCGACACGGTGCCGCCGCAGCCGCGCACTCACCTCGACTGGGCCGCGACGCTGGCGCTGCGCCACCGCCGCGCGGTGCATTGGGAAGTCGAACAGATCCGCCGCGCGCTGTCCGGGCTCAGCCTGCGGCCGGTGCTGCTCAAGGGCGCCGCCTACGCGGTGGCCGGCTTGCCGCCTGCCGACGGAAGGATGTTTTCCGACATCGATATCCTGGTGCCCAAGCCGATGCTCGATGAAGTCGAGGCCGCATTAATGATGCACGGCTGGGTCGGCACCCACACCGACGCCTACGACCAGCGCTATTACCGCGAGTGGATGCACGAACTGCCGCCGATGCAGAATATCAAGCGCGATACCCTGATCGATGTGCATCACGCGATCTTGCCGGAGACGGCGCGCGCGCGGCCCGATCCAGCCAGGCTGCGCGCCGCGGCAGTGGCAATCGATGGCGAACCGGGATTCCTGACGCTGGCCCCCGCCGACATGGTGCTGCACAGCACCACCCACCTGTTCTACGGCGAATTCGAGCACGGCCTGCGCGACCTGGTCGACATCGAGCGCCTGCTGCGCCACTTCTCGGCTGACCCGGCGTTCTGGGACGGCCTGGTGGCGCGGGCGCGCGAGCTGGAGCTTGGGCGGCCGCTATTCTATGCGCTGCGCTGGGCGGACCGCCTGCTGGGCGCCGCGGTGCCCGGGCACGTCATGGAAAACAGCAGGCTGGACGCGCCCAACCGGCTCGTGCTGGGGGCGATGGACTGGCTGCTTGGCCACGCCATGCTGCCCGCGCATCCCAGCATCGACCGGCCCGCAACCGCGCCGGCCCGGCTGATGCTGTACATTCGCGCCAACTGGCTGCGGATGCCGCCGCTGTTGCTGGCGCGCCACCTGTTCCACAAAGCCTTCCTCTCGCCGAAAACCGCCTGATCTGTGGCGCGAAGCGCAACAAGCGCGCCGCGGTGCGCTTTTCTTTGTCCCAATAAAAAATGCCGTTCAGTCAGACTGAACGGCATCGAGCGATTGAGCGAGTCAACCTGCGCTGCCGAAGCAGCGCTTTTTCTTATGCTTTTTTGTTGCGGCGGGCGAATGCTACACCAGCCAGTGCCAGGCCGAACAGTGCCAGGCTGCCTGGCTCTGGTACTTCGCCTTCGATTGGCTCAAACGAGGTGTTACCCGAACCGTCGATGGTGATGTCGGTGGTATTAGCGAACGGGTTACCCTGTGGGATGCCGCGGATGATCGAGTTCACGCCGTTGATGTCGGTGTATGCCTGGCCGCTGGCGAATGCTTCGCCGCCGAAGAAGCCGTTCATTGCGAATGCGGTAGCGATGACGTTGAAGTCGCCGTTAGCCAGGCCCTGGGCAATGTGGAAACCGCCTTCGCGCAACGAACCAGTCAGCACAGCGACGTCGTCAGCGTTACCGCCGCTAACTGCGATCGACTGGTCGGCGCCGCCAGCTTGTGCGTCGCTGATGATGGTGTCCATGTTACGGTCAACATACATCGTGTAGTTGAAGCTGGTGAAGGTGCCGTCGATCGTGCTGCCGCTCAGTGCGGTGTTGCCAGCTGCGCTGAACACGAAGTACATGCTGTAGTTGTTGTTCAGGCCCGTGCCGCCGACAACTGGACCGCCCAGCGAAGTGCGGAAGGTACCGAAGTAGCCGCCGCCGGTTTCGTTGAACGATGCGGTGGCCGCGCCGGTCTGGACTTGGTCAACTTCAGCTTTGTAGCTGAAATCGAGGAAGGTTGCGGTGCAGGTGCCGCCGCCGCAGCCGGCTTCGCCGATTGCGCTTGGGTTGATCGTGAACGACTTCTCGTTGAACGCGATGCCTGGAACGTGGTCAGCCAGGGCTACCGAGCTCGACATTGCGAGGACTGCGCCGGCTACCAGCTTGCCGATTTTGTTGAATTTGATCATTTGTGGCTCCGATTTACTTTATTTGGTTGATGTCGCTGGAATCTTTAAAAATTCTTGCTTGCCAACCTGTATAAGCAGCTTCCGTGCCAGCAGTGGCAGCTTTGTTTAAAATCAATGACTTATATGATCAAACGCAAGCTGACTGATGTGTACTGTTGAGCCCTTGTAAAGTAAACCGACAGTGCGCTAACTCACATAGCGGCGTCGCGTTTAGCCTCGTTTGCCCACGTCCGTGACCATCAGGTGCGCCAGGGCCGGACGGGTAGAACGCGCAGTGGCGCTCTTGCCCTGGCCAAGGCGTCCCATGAAGACCGGGAACCCTGGCTTGTCGCCCAATACGCGGTCGAGTTGCCCCGACAAGCCGACCGCCATCGCCGCCAGGCCGGCATTGGCGGTGAACGTTTTGCCGTTGCGTACATACGATGAAAAGATCAGCGGCGTCATTTCCGGCTGCATCACCAGGCCGAGCCTGGTCAGGGTCAGCCAGAAGCGCTGCATCGCGCGGCCGGCGGCAATATAGTCAGCCACCGAGCGCGGCTCGGCCTCGGCGCGGATCACGAAATGGGCGGCGCAGGCCAGGCCGGGCACCAGGTCCATCTGCAGGCGCGGCGCCCAGGTGCCCATCAGCGTATTCATCCGCTTAAGGCGGCCCCAGCTGACCATCGCCCACTTCATCAGGTGGATCGTCATGTTGTCCACGCCCAGCGCCTGGTCGGGCACGCCCCACTCCGACTGGACCTTGCCCCACTTGATGACGCGCTTGTGGACCTCGTAGGCTTCCGGCATCAGCAGGCGCAGCCGGGCGTTGTTGTACATCAGCTTAGCCGCATCCATGCGCGCCGGGCCTTCCAGCCACTGGACCTGGTAGCCCGGTCCGACCGACTGCGCCAGTTCCTGCTTCTCGTGCACGGTCAGCGCGCGCCGGCTCATCGGGCGGCGCTGCACGCTGCGCACCTCGATGGCGGGGATCAGCGCATCGGCGGCCATCCCCGGCTGCTCGGTGAAGCTGACATCGAACACCGGGTCCTTGTCGGTAGAGCCGTCGCAGCGCACCACCTCGGTTGCCAGGCCATGCGCGGTGGCGGCGATCGCCATGGTTTCCAGCATCGCGCCGATCGCGATCTGGCTCGGCCAGCCCTCGAGGTCGTACACGCAGATGTCGCGGGTATCGCTGCAGTGCACCCGTACGCGCGCGCCGTCGAGAATTTCAAAGCGCCACGGCTGGTCGTTGTCGCCGCTGGGCGCCCAGCGGGCTTTGTCGAGGATGGCGACGATGCGCTCATGGCTGGAGGGAGTCATCATGTTCTTCGCTGGTGTAGGTGAGGCCTGGGGCGCGCCGGAAGGCGCGCCCTGGCGCAGCAGGCTGGCAAGGTGGCGGCGGCCGATCGCGATCGCCAGCCGCTGGATCGGGTTCTTGTTGCCGCCCGGACGCCAGGTGTGGGCCATCTTGTTGCGGAAGGGATCGAACTGCAGGCCGTGCGGGGCGGCCAGCACCTTGCCGCGCTTGAGCAGGATCTTCAGGGCCTGGGTTGCGGCGATGCCGGCGCAGATCTGCACCGACATGATGGTCGACGGTCCGCGCCGCTCGGCAAAATTGACGGCCGACGGATCGACCAGGTAAGCGCGGTGCAGGCCGGCTGGCGACAAGCCAACCAGGAAGCGGATCGCCTTTTCGTTTTCGGGCAGCTCGCCCCACTGGAAATATTCCTCGAACGTCATCTGGCCGGGCAGGAAGTTAAGCACCGCCGCGCCCATGCCCAGGGGCGCCACCGTGGTGGCCGGAATGCGCCGCTCAGCGCAGGCGGCAAAAGTCTTCTGACGGATGTCGAACACAAAAAAGTCGAGGCCATCGACGTACAGGTCGACGCCGTCCAGGAAGGCCGGCAGGCTGGCGGCATCGATCCCGTTGGGGAAGATGGTGATGTTCGCTTCGGGATTAATGTCGCGCACCATGTCGGCGATTACCTCGACCTTGGCCTTGCCGCGGGTCGACATCATGGCGCCCACCTGGCGGTTGAAGTTGGCGATGTCGTAAGTGTCGAAGTCGGCCAGGTGGAAGGTGCCGACCCCGAGGCGCGCCAGCGTCACCGCGTAGATGCCGCCGACCCCGCCCATGCCGGCGATCGCCACGCGCGCGCCGCGCAGTTTTTCCTGTTCCTCCCGCGTGACCCAGCCGATGTTGCGCGAGAAAGCTTCAGAATAGGAAAATGGATTGATCATGACGAAAAAGCCCGTGAAGGGCTGGTTTGTTCAGGAGGAAACAACGACGGGCTAGTTTAGCCGATGTTGAACAGGCGGTTGGCAATACCGATTTCTTCGCGCTTGGAGAAGAAATACGGATACAGCGAACGCTCGTTGCCAGGATGGTCGCTGGTGCCGCCCAGGCGCTCGATCTCGTTGCCCATATGTTCAAGGCTCAGCCACAGCAGATAGGCCGGCGCGTCAACGCGCGGATTGCAGCGCACATCGGTCAGTGTCTTGAAGCCGAGCATGTGCTCGTAGTAGCGCCGATGGCGCGGATTGATCTCGATGAACGCGTCTGTGCACTGATACAGGTGGTGCGCGTAAATGTAGAGAATGTGAAACAAGGAGCCCAGCGCCATCTTCGAACGCACGGTCGGGTCGAAGGCCAGCTTGCTGATCTCGCACACCTTGGCGCCGCGCTGGCGGAACTGGTCGATCTGGTCGCGGAACACTTCATCGGCGAGGATCCCGATGGCCGAGTCGATGCCGAGCGTGACCGTTCCGATGACGGCGCCCTTGTCCGAGGCCGACAATGTGATCCGGTTTGGATTGTCGTCAACGCGATGACTTCCTGCATAGCCGCGCCAGGCATACATCTTATTGATGAGCATGCTTGCGTGATTTCGGCCTTCTTCAGTATCTGCTACGCGGATGCCGAAGGCTCTTTCGTTGATCGTCATCTCGCTGATGTTATCAGATGATTCTGAACGTGTCCCGTTGAGCTCGCTATCGTGCGCGCCCTGTCCTTCGGAGTCGAACCCGATCGTAATCAGCCCATCAAAGGTCTTTTCCATCAGTTTTTACTCCAGGTTAATACAGGGAAACGCATAAAAAAACAGGTACAACTGAGCAAGATCGTATCACTTACGAAACAATGCTGCAAAAAAATCAATTATTTCTGTGCATCGTTTGTTGCATTTATCGCAGTAAATACGGTGACGACAGCGGGTCGCCACCGTATTTGCTGAACCGCGTTTACAGCGTTTGCTGCAAGGCGCGCGCTTCCTCGATGCGGGTAAAGCCTCGCGCCGCCATCACCTGGTCGAGTTCCTTGCGGGCAGCCGCCTTGTCGCCGGACTTCGCCAGCCCTTTGGCCAGGTTGAAGCGGATATTGCCATCGTTCGGCGACTTGGCCACTGCGCTCTGCAGGTAGCCGAGGCCACGCTTGAAATTGCCCTGGTCGATCAGGATCGATCCAACCGTGTCGAGGATGGCCGGGCTGTCGGGGGCCGCGGCCAATGCCCGCTCGGCAGTGGCCAGCGCGCGCGGATCATTGACCTGCTGGTAAGCCCAGGCCAGGTTGTTGAGCACGATCGGATTGTTCGGCGCGCGCTGCTGCATTGGCTCGAGCTTGAGGATCGCTTCCTTGAATTTCTTGTCCGCCAGCAAAGTGTCGGCTGCATACATCGCCAGCACCGGATCGCCAGGCGACTGCTTTTGCCACTCGGCCAGGCGGGCCTCGGCCTCTTTGGTCTTGCCCGAGCGCACCATGGCGCTGTGCAGCTTGGTCTTGATCAGCACATTGTTCGACAGCGCCAGCGCCTGTTCGTAGACGCGCACGGCCTGGGCATCCTTGCCCTGGCCCTGCAGCACGCTGCCTTCCAGCGTGTAGCCGACACCGTTGTCCGGACGCTGCTTCTGGATCTGGCGTGCCAGCGCCAGCGCTTCGTCGAACTTGCCGCTACGTACGGCGAGTTCGGCTTGGGCCAGCTGGGCATCGAGGAAATTCGGGTCCAGCGCCAGCGCCTTCTTCAGGTCGTTGGCGGCGGCGTTCGGATTGTTTTGCGCCATGTGCACCGATGCCAGGCGCATCTGCGCCTGCGCCGATTTCGGCGCCATGCCGGCCAGCTTGCTGAACGATTCGAGCGCGCCGTCACGGTCGCCGTTGGCCATCTGGGCCTGGCCCAGCAGGTCCAGCAGCTCGGTGTTCTTCGGGTTGGCAACCTGGAACTTACGCACCAGGTTCAATGCCTTTTCCTTGTCGCCGCTACGCAGCTGGTGCGTGGCGAGCAGCATTGCCGGAATCACTTCATCGGGATTCTCGGCCTGCGCCTTTTCGCGCCACTGCGTCACTTCGGCGGTCTTGCCTTCCAGCTGAGCCAGCTCCGCCAGGCCGGACATCGCCTCGACGCTCTTCTTGTTTTTTTCAAGGAAGGCGGTCAGGTGCTTGCGCGCGGCCTCCGGCTTCTTGTCTTTCATTTCCAGCTGGGCCAGGTTGGCCACGGCCGGGAAGTAGCTCGGCTGCAGGCTCAGCGCCTTTTCGAAACTGGCGCGGGCATTGGCCAGGTCGCCCTTGCTCAGGTAGACGCCACCTTTGAGGTTCTGCACGACCGGATCTTTCGGCTGCTGCGCTTCCATCGCGTTGGCGGCCGCCAGCGCCTTGTCGAAACGCTTCAGGCGCATTTCGGTCAGCACCAGCAAGGTGGCGGCTTTGGTCGACTTGCTGTCGAGCCGGGTCGATTCTTCCAGTTCGACAATCGCGCGCGTATCGTCGCCCTGCGCCAGCTTGCTCATCGCCAGCGAGGTGCGGACGGCGGCGGCGTTTGGCGCCATCTTGGCGGCACGTTCCAGGTAATCGGTGGCCTTGCCGAAATCGCGCGAATGCATCGCCAGCTCGCCCGCCAGCGCCAGCACTTGCGGGTCTTTGTCGGCATCGGCCATCAACGGCGCCATCACGGCTTGCGCTTCGGTGATATTGCCCAGCTTGATCAGCGTCGATGCCAGCAGCTTGCGGGCATAGCCGTTGCCCGGCACGGTCTCGACATATTTCTTCAGGTGCTGCTCGGCTTGCGGCATCGACTCGAGCGAGTGCTCCACCGACCCGGCCAGCAGGACGCTTGGCATATGGTCAGGCGCGACGCGCAAGATTTTCTGCAGCGATTCCTTCGCTGCCGCATGCTTGCCTTGGGTATGGTCGAGCAATGCCTGGGTGTACAGCACCATCAGGCTGCCTGGCGCGGCCTTGCCGGCCGCGTTGATGTCGGCCTGCGCGGCGTCAAATTTGCGGGTGGCGATTTCGATGTAGGCCTTTTCGATATTCGCGCTGCGATGCCCCGGCTTGACCTTCAATGCCTGGTCGTAAGCGGCCAGCGCCTCGTCGGACTTGCCGTCGGCGCGCAGCAGGCCGCCTTTGAACATCCAGACCTCGGCGTTGGCTGGCTCGGCGCTGCTGGCCTGCTCGGTCAGGCGCTTGGCGCCGTCGATGTCGCGCTGCGTCAGCGCGTGGCGCGCCATGCCGATCAGGGCCGCGCCCGACTTCGGGTCGGCCTGCAGCGCCAGCTCATATTCCTGCTTGGCCAGGTCGGCCTTGCCCAGACCCATCTGGGCGTCGCCGCGCAGGGTCAGCAAGCCGGGCTTGCCTGCCGCCGTGGCAGCGGTTTCATCGAGGACCTTCTGGAACTGGTTCTGGGCGATCAGCGCCGCGGCCAGGCCAGGCACGGTCTTGTCCGGCGTGGCGCCCAGTTCGGCAGCCTTGCGGAATTCTTTCTCGGCCGAAGCAGCGTCGCCGGTGTCGTTGTACAAGGCGCCAAGGGTCAGGCGCGCTTCCACATCCGACGGGTTTTTCAGCAATGCGTTCTTGAGCTGGATGACGGCCGCCTTGGTGTCGCCTTTCTGGATGAATTGCTTGGCATCGGCAACCAGCGTTTCCGAACTTTCCGACTTGCTGCAACCGCTCAGGCCACCCAGCAACAGCAGGGCCGACGCCATTGTCGCGCTGACGAGTTTCGTATTCCGTGTGTTTCGCATGGCTTACCTTGTAACAACTAAATGAATGGAAGAATCGTCAGGCAGCAAGCCGCCGTGCACGATAGAAAGATTCCCTCATTCTATATCGAGATAACAACAAAACAACAAGAAACGTTGTGTTGCGCGAACAGTTTCGAGCATTCGCGGAAGTAATCGTACTTCAAAGAAACATACTAGTGAAAGTAACCGATCCCACCATGATGTTCAACATGTCCGGCAGGATTCAGTTCTGCAGAACAACACAAGCTTATTCGGTTTGCAAGGTGATGCCGCGTTGCGCGTCGAGCGCGTCGGCCGGCCAACTGCTCTTGATGTAGGCAAGGACCGCGGCGATGTCGTCGTCTTTCAGGGTGGCGGCATAGGCGGGCATGTCGCTCTGATAGCCCTCGGGCGCCGTCTTGCCCGGAACCAGCCCATGCTTGACGATGTCGATCAGGACCTGGTCGGGATGATGCCAGGTATGGCCGCTGACATCGTGCGGCGGCGCCGGCAGGCGTCCGTTCGGCAGGCGCTGACGCCAGTTCGGCTGGCCCTCCAGCTTGGCGCCATGGCACGACGCGCAGTTATTGTCGTAGATAATCTTTCCGCGCGCGACCTGGGCAGTATCGGACGGGGAAATGAAGTTGGACATCGCGGGCGCAGGCGGCCGGGTGTAGTAAACCGCGGCGCCGACGGCAACAATTGCAGCGGCCGCGCCGACCATCAGGAAAGATTTGTTCATGGAAGACCCTGTTTCACGACTGTCTGATTGGAAAAATTACGAATAGGCACCAACGGAACAGGCCTTTGTCAAAAACTGTATATCATTCGTTATTAAATGCAAACACGCAAGTTCACCTGGCGCCGTCTTGACAGCGCCCTGCGCCACTGCAATGTCATCACTTGTTAATTTTGAACAACTATATTGCTTGTCATTTTCAGATAAACTTTCAGCTCGCCTCACGCCAGTAGCCACATGTCGAAACAGTTAAAACTCAGCTTTCTCAGCGCCGCACGCACGCTCGGCGTCTTTAAGCTATTCCGCCGCCTGACCCAGTCCCAGTTGCGCATCCTGTGTTACCACGGTGGCGCGATCGGCGACGAGAGCGAGTACAACGGAAAACTATTCTTCTCGAAGAAAACCTTCGAACAGCGGATGAAATGGCTGCGCGAAAAAGGCTTCAATGTCGTCACACTGGACGACGCCGTGAAAAGCGCGGCCGGCCAGCGCGCCTCGCCGCCGCTGGCCACGGTCATCACTTTCGATGACGGTTGGTACTCCACCGGCAGCGAACTGCTGCCCGTGCTGGACCAGCTCGCGATGCCGTCGACACTTTACCTGTGCACCAGCCATGTGCTGGAAGGCACACCGGTTGCCGACGTCGCGGCGCGCTACATCATCTGGAAATCCGAGCTGAAAGACGTCACGCTGCAAGGCTATGCGCTTGCGGTCGACGGCCAGTATGCGCTGTCGGCGGCGCCGGTGCGCGAGCAGCTCGGCCAGAAGGTGGCGGCATGGATCGAGGGATTCGGTTCGGACAAGGTCGCGGCCAGCGATGCGCTGGAGCAGTTTGCGAAAGACATGCAGGTCAGTTCGGCCGACCTGCAGCTCGGATCGCGCCGCTTCCAGTACATGACCGGCGAAGAATTGCGCGCACTGTCCGCGCGCGGCTGCGCGATCGAACTTCACGGCCACGTGCACCGCTACCCGAAAGGCGACCCGGCGGCGTTGAAAAACGACCTGCGACTGTGCTCGGAGTCCATCCAGGGCTTGGGTTTGCCTGTGCCGAAGCACTATTGCTATCCGAGCGGCAGCTTTGATGCGGATGCGCCGGTGGCGCTGGGCGAGCTGGGCGTCGTCTCCGCCACCACCTGCATTCCTGGCCTGATTTCCAAGGCAGAGAACGATCAAGCCTATTTCCTGCCGCGCTTCCTCGACGGCCGCGACGTTGAAATGCTGGAATTCGAAGCCGAGATGAGCGGCTTCTCCGAATTCCTGCGCCGCGTCACCGGGCGCGCCGCCAGTCCGGCTTACTCTTAAGCCAGCGCCACCTGCGGCTGCCGCGCAGCCCAGGCGATCATCTGCTTCTTACCCCAGATCAGCATGTAGGTCTTGGGCATGTACTTGCCCTCCGCGTGCAGCTTGCGGCGGGTAGGCGACGTGGCCAGGGCATCGACCAGCGCATTGCCCCCTTCCTCGACAAACATCACGTGGCCGCCATGCTTGAGCGGCGTGCTGCTGAAATAGGCAACACGGGGGCTGATCAATGTGACCGCCGGGTCGTAAAACCAGCTGCCGGCGATGATGCCGCGTACAGCCGGGAACAGGTCGAACAGTGCGATGCAGCCGCGGTACGTGTCTTCCCTGCCCTGCTCGTTGAGCAGGTCAAGCATGAACTCGTGCGCGTGCACCTGGAAGAACGGGCGGAAGCCACCCAGCCCGAGCATCATCAGGAGGCGGCGTGGCGCATCGGCCAGGCCGCCCTTGAGCATGTAGGAACGCGGAATGCCGCAACGCGGATCGATCAGCTGTGCGCCGGCGGCATACAGGCGGAAACTGACGATGCCGAACTCTTTCTGGAACAGATCGTTGTCGAGGCATAGCCAGTCGGCATGCGGATCCGTATTCGAGACCACGCGGCCAAGCTCGCGCGCGTGGTCCGCCATGACGGAAGGCGGCAGGCGCCTGAGTTCGGATGAAGCCAGCGCGTTGATGGCGCCCTGCGCCAGGACGGCGCGCAGGAATGCACGCACGCCCAGTTCGCCAGCGCTGGCTGCCACCTGCCTGGCAATATCGCGCGCCTCGACAGGGACGACCTTGTAGTGGTCGAAGTCGCCTACCTGCGAGGCGGCAGCGAGGAAGGAGTCGACCGAGACGCCATCGGGCAGCTGGCCGACGGCGCCGAGTGCGGCAGCGCGCGTGACCAGGGCCTGTTCTTGAATGGCATGCAGATTCATGTAATGACGACTCCTATTGACGTACAGTTGCTTTAACAATACGTCAATAATAGTGCCTAGCGAAAATTAGTGTCGCCTGATCCAGCGAATGACACGCGGCTACGCGCAGCGGGTGACGCTGTGCTGAGTTGACGTAATTGCATTGAGGAAAAACTGGTGCGGCTGGCGGGGATCGAACCCACGACCCTTGGCTTCGGAGGCCAATACTCTATCCACTGAGCTACAGCCGCGTAGGGGAATTTCTGAAGTGAGGCGAAGGATACAGTTTTTCCAACCTTCCGTCCATGGAAACTGTCGTGCTGGCCCCTGATTTCCGTTCCAAAGCCCGTGCTTTACGTCTATAATCGCGGGTTTGGCGGGCGTTTTCGCCTTGCAGGTTTGAAAATTGGTTTTAAGGACATCATGAGCGACGCACACAACGAACACCACTCCCCTATCCGGACCCCTGGTCAGCTCGCAGCTGCGGTCGCTGCCTTCTTCCTGGTGACCGTCATCGGCATCATCCTGCTGGTATCTTTCGTCACCACCGGCACCCTGGAAGGCGCCGGCACCGACAGCCAGAGCGCGGAAGCAGTTGCTGCCCGCCTGTCGCCTGTCGCTGACGAAGGTTTTACCCTGAAAGATGTCAACGCACCTAAAGTATTGCTCGCCGGCGACGCGGTCTACACCGCTAACTGCGCAGCCTGCCACACCAGTGGCGCTGCCGGCGCTCCCAAGCTGGGCGACAACGCTGGCTGGGGTGCACGTATTGCTCAAGGTTACGATACCCTGGTCAAGCATGCTATCGAGGGTATCCGCGCGATGCCTGCCAAGGGCGGCAATCCTGACCTGGATGACGTGGAAGTCGCACGCGCCGTGGTCTACATGGCTAACCAGAGCGGCGCGTCGTTCAAGGAACCAGTAGTACCGGCGCCAGCGCCTGCTGCGGTAACGGCTGATGCGGCGCCTGCTGCTCCTGCAGCTGTGCCGGCTGAAGCGCAAGCAGCCGTTGTCGCTCCTGCCGCCGCCGCTGCCGCAGCGGCACCGGGCAAACTGTCGGGCGACATCGGCAAAGGCATCTACAACGCTTCGTGCGCTGCTTGCCACGGCGCTGGCATCGCCGGCGCACCAAAGCTGGGCGACAAGGCTAACTGGGCAGCACGGATCAAGCAAGGCGACGCTGTGCTGTACGAGCACGCGATCAAGGGTTTCCAGGGCAAAGCTGGCATGATGCCTCCTAAGGGCGGCTCGACCGCGTCGGATGCGGAAGTCAAGGCAGCGGTTGATTACATGGTTGCCGAGTCCAAGTAAGCCTTCTGGCTTCGATGAAACCGCCCTCGCAGGGCGGTTTTTTTTGGCTATGTCCCCGCTAAGTGTGGAATCTCTTCGAGCGGCTGAGGTCTGACCAGTATCAGATCAGTTGACTGGAGGCCGCATGGATGCTCGCTCCTTCGAGATGTTCACCAAGCTGTTGAGCACTCTCAGCAGTAGACAGTTGATCAAGGTCGCCGCGATGCTGGAACATCAATCAGCCGACGCTAAAACAACGGCGCTTCTAGAACAAGCAGCAGCGGCGAACCTAGCGTGTCCCCGTTGTAGGTCAACGAAGTTCTACGGCCACGGTGAAGCACACGGACTTCATCGTTATCGGTGTAGGGACTGTTCTAAGACATTCAATTCCCTGACCGGGACGCCGTTGTCCAGGCTGCGTCTTAAAGGTAAATGGCTACGCTACGTGGATTGTCTGCTTATGGCCACCACGGTACGCCGCGCCGCCAAATCTATTGGGGTGCATAAGAACACGAGTTTTCGGTGGCGCCACCGCTTCCTGACGCTCCCAAAAACTGATAGGCCGTCCCAGTTAAGCGGTATCGCAGAAGCCGACGAAATCTATTTTCTTGAGTCGGAAAAGGGGGCGCGAAACCTGCAGCGTGCTCCGCGCAAGAGGGGCGGCTCGGCAAAAAAGCGTGGCACGTCTAATGAGCAAGTTTGCGTGCTGGTCGCGCGTGATCGGACGGGGAAAACGCTCGATTTCGTCACCGGACGGGGACCAGTTTCCAAAGCCCAGTTACGTCGTTGCCTTAAACCGGTGCTGGCCGAAGACACGCTCTTGGTATCGGATGGGAATGCATCATACCGATACTTCGCCCGCGATGCCGGCATTTCTCACGAAGCGGTCAATATTAGACAAGGTGTCCGAGTGCGAGGTGCAATCCATGTGCAAAACGTGAATGCGTACCACAGTCGATTCCGAGAGTGGATGTCACGGTTCCATGGAGTGGCAACCCACTATCTTCCGAATTATCTTGGCTGGCGATGGGCAGTCGATGCTCAGCGAATCGATACGCCGGCGGCAATGCTTATGGCCGCGCTCGGCGTTTTTCCACACTTAGCGGGGACATAGCCTTTTTTTTCGCCATCTCAACGTTAAGTGTGGCAAGTGGAATGGCCACTACCACGTCGTGGCCGGCTCGGGATGTTGTCGCCGCGAAGACCAGGTTCGCTAATCGGCGTCAGTATGGATTCCCGCCTGCGCGGGAACGACGTACTGGATGCCACACTTCCGCCTGCGCGGGAACGACGTTGTTGTCGGATACAAAAAAGCCGCTTCGATAGGAAGCGGCTTTTTCGTTTCAAGCGACCGTTACCAGATGGTGACGCGGTCCTTCGGCGCCAGGTACATCTTGTCGCCTTCCTTGACGTCGAATGCTTCGTAGAAGCCGGGCTGGTTGCGCATCGTGCCGTTGGCGCGGAACTGGCCTGGCGAGTGCGGGTCGGTCTTGACCTGGACGATCTGCGCCGCTTCGCGCATCTTGCTGCGCCATACCTGGCCGAAGCCCATGTAGAAGCGCTGGTCGCCGGTCAGGCCGTCGATCACCGGCGCCGGCTTGCCGCCCAGCGACAGCTTGTAGGCCTTGTAGGCGATCGCCACACCCGAGTTGTCGCCGATGTTCTCGCCCAGGGTCAGCGCGCCGTTGACGTTGTAGCCAGGCAGCGGGCTGTAGGCGTCGTACTGCTTGACCAGCGCGTCGGCCTTGGCCTGGAACTTGGCGCGGTCTTCGGCCGTCCACCAGTCGCGCAGGTTGCCGTCGCCGTCGGACTGGCTGCCCTTGTCGTCGAAGCCGTGGCTGATTTCATGGCCGATCACGGCGCCGATGGCGCCGTAGTTGACCGCGTCATCGGCGAGCATGTCGAAGAACGGCGGCTGCAGGATCGAGGCCGGGAACACGATCTCGTTCATCGTCGAGCTGTAATAGGCGTTGACGGTTTGCGGCGTCATGCCCCACTCGCTGCGGTCGATCGGCTTGCCCAGCTTGTTGACGTTGCGCTTGTAGCCGAAGGTGCGGGCGCGCATGACGTTGCCCACCAGGTCGTTGCGGTCGACGCTCAAGGTCGAGTAGTCGCGCCACTTGTCCGGGTAGCCGATCTTCGGCGTGAACTTGGCCAGCTTGGCTTGCGCTTCCTTCTTGGTCTCGGGGCCCATCCAGTCGAGCGTATCGATGCTCTGGCGGTAGGCTTCCATCAGGTTCTTGACCAGCACCTGCATGCGTTCCTTGCGCTCGGCCGGGAAGTGCTGGCCAACGTACACCTTGCCGACCGCTTCGCCAAGCGCGCTTTCGACCGTCGAAACGCCGATCTTCCAGCGCGGGCGGTTTTCGGTGACGCCAGTGAGCGTGGTGCCGTAGAAGCCGAAGTTCTCATCGACGAACGACTTCGACAGGTATTCCGAGTAGCTGCGCAGCAGCTGCCATTTAAAGTACGATTTCAGGGTCGCCAGGTCGGTCCTGGCGAGAATGTCGTTGAAGCCCTTCAGGTAGCTCGGCTGGTTGACGATCACGTAGTCGACCTTGTTGGCGATGCCTGACGCAGCCAGCGCCGCCTTCCAGTCGTAGCCCGGCGTCAGTTCGCCAAGCTTGGCGATGTCGACCTTGTTGTAGCGCTTGACCGGGTCGCGGTTGTCGACCTTGGTCCACTGGACTTCGGCCAGCTGGGTCTCGAACTCGAGGATGGCTTTCGCTGCCGCGGCGGCGTTCTTCTCGCCTGCCATCGCCAGCGTCTTCGCGACATGCTTCTCGTAGGCGGCGCGGGTCTTGGCCAGCTTTTCGTCGTCTTTTTTCAGGTAGTAGTCGCGGTCGGGCATGCCAAGGCCGCTCTGGCTGATGTAGGCCGCGTAGCGGGTCGATGCGCGCGCGTCCTGGCCAATGTAGATACCGTAGGGAACCGAGACGCCGATCTGCGTCAGGCGCGCCATCATCGCCGGCACGGCCTTCTTGTCGCGCATGCCGCGGATGCGCTGCAACTCGCCGGTCAGCGGCTTGTAGCCCAGTTTTTCCAGCCGATCCTGGTCCATGAAACTGGCGTACATGTCGCCGATCTTGCGGGTTTCCGAGCCAGCTTTGGCGCTCGTGTCCTTCTGCGCCGCTTCGATCAGCGCCAGCAGCTGCGGCTGGGTGTCGTCGCGCAGCTTGGCGAAGCTGCCCCAGCTCGACTTGTCGGCCGGGATCTCGGTCGCCTTCAGCCATTTGCCGTTCAGGTGCACGAAGAAGTCGTCTTGCGCGCGCACGGACGGGTCGATGTACTGCACGTCGATGCCGGACGCCGGGGCGCCAGGTTTGGCCGTGTCGGCCGCGCCGGCAAAGGCGGCGATGAGGCTCAGGGACAGGGTAGTCAGCAAATATCGTTTCACAGGATCGTCCTTATGGGTCTGGTAAAAATGGCTCGTGGCCATATGGGTGGTGCGAGGGCCGGGTCTCCACCGGCCCGGTTCACTACAGTTTCATCTCAAGCTTAACACTGACGCTGCGGTAGCTTTGCGCAGCCGTGAACGACGTCTGCGCCAGGGCGCCGGTGTTGACGATGCGGCCAGTGTCGTAGTCGTCGCCCAGCAGGTTGCTGCCGGATATACGCAGCTGCAAGTCAGGCTTGAATTTCCACAGGCCGTACAGGTCCAGCTGGCGTTTCGGCCCGCTGCTCACGCGCTCGGTCAGGCTGCTCTGCACCGCGATCGCCGGCGTCCAGTTAAAGCTGCCGCCCAGCGTCAGCGGCATCGCCTTGATGCGGTAGTCGGCGCCGATGTTGGCAGTTTGTTCAGCCTGCTGGTCGAGGCGGTTGTCCGGCCCCGGAATGCCGTCGACATCCGACCAGAAGCGGCTGTAATTGAAGCGGAAGTCGACGTCCGGCGCGTCGGTCATCAGCTCGGCGAGCTGGAACTTGGCTTCCAGCTCGATGCCGCTGGTGCGCGCGCTGCCGATATTGGCTGGGCTTGAAACCCAGCGGCCGTTGCGCAGGCTGATCTCGCGCCGCATCAGGTTGTCGATGTCGCGCACAAAACCGCTGGCCGAAAGGATGCCGTTGCGCCCGAGGTAATGTTCGTAGGCGACGTCGATGCCTTTGGCCAGTTCCGGCTTCAGGTCCGGATTGCCGATGCGGTCGGGCCGGGTGGCGCTGTTCAGGCGCGAGAACGTCGGCGCGGCGATCAGGTCGTTCAGGTCGGGCGACTTGTAGCTGTGCGTGTAGCTGGCGCGCACCTGGTCCTTCTCGAACCCGGGAATGCGCCAGACCGTATGCAGCACCGGGCTGAAGACGCTGGTCGTGTTTTCAACGTCGGCGCCGGCGCGCGTGCTCTGGGTGCGGATGCCTTCCCAGCGCAGGCCGAAGTAGGCCGACCAGGTTTTGCTGATGTCCCATTCGTCCTGGATGAAGGCGGCCAGGCGGCGCGTGTCGGCCGACAGGTCGGAACCGGAGTCCTCGAACTGCGGCAGGCCGTTGTCGAGCGAGACGCGGGTGGTGCGGCGCTCGCCGGTTTCGACATCCCATCCAGTCGCCAGCGTGTGGCCGGTGCCGACCGGCTTGGTGTACTTGCCGCCGAAGCTGAAGCTGGTGCTGCGCGATTCGTCGGCATCGACGAAGCGGTCGGTCAGCGCGCCGGCGGCATTGTAGTGATAGCGCTCCGAGTCGCTTTCGCTGCGCCCGCCGCCAAGGCCGAACTTGATGTCGGCCTTGCCGCCGCCCGCAAAGCGGTGCACCCAGTTGCCGAAGCCACGCGTGAAGGTGGCGCTGGACTCGGATCCGCCCTGCGACAGCGCATACTCCGGCGCGATCAGGCCGATGCGCTGCGCCAGCAGGCTGTCGGTGGTGCCGACGCTCTGGGCGTGCATCAGGAACTGCTGGTACGTCAGCGTATCGCCGTTCCCGAACTTGTACGACAGGCGCGGACCGAGGTGGATGCGCGTCGAGCGGCGCTCGCCGCTGCCGACAATCTCCTGCTCCTTCTGGATCTCGCCATTGGCCAGGATATCCTGGTCGAACGAGTAGCTCGCATCGCGCTCGCGGCGCACGCCGATGGAACCGTTCAGCAGCCATGTCAGCGCGCCCTGCTTGCCAGGCACGGTCAGCGACACGTCCGGGCTGTGCAGGCCGTTTTCGATGGAATCGGTGAGGCGCAGCTGGATGTCCTTTTGCTGGTAGCCCTCGCGCAGCACGATGTTGATGGTGCCGGCGATCGCACTGGTCGAGAATTCGGCCACCGGGCCGCGCATCACCTCGATGCGCTCGACCTGGTCAGGCGCCAGCGATTCGAGCGAGAAGCCTGGTGGCGGCCGCTCGCCGTTGACCAGCATCTGGGTGTAGCCGTTGCCGAGGCCGCGCATGCGGACACCGCCGCCGCCCCGTCCGGGCGCGCCGCCCATCGTCACGCCAGGCAGGCGCTTGAGGATGTCGCCGACATTGCTGTCGCCGTTGCGGTCCAGTTCTTCGCGTCCGAAGACCATCTTGCCTGCGGTGGAATTGCGCCGGGTTTCGGTGTCGTTGGCACGGCTTCCGGTGACGGTCACCTGCTGCAGCTTGGCCGGGTCGGCGCTGGCCGCTGGCGCCGCTGGCGCGGCCACCTGGCCGGCCACCGGTTCGCTGGCGGCCTGCGCCATGGCGTGGGCTGCGCCGCCGTTCAGCAGGGCTGCGCAAGCGAGGGGGATTATTTTTTTCATTGAGCCATTCAGATTTTTACCGCGGCCGGAACGCGCGCCGGGATGGGGGATGATGGCATTTTAGCTTCTGTTACTTGGTTGCAAATGCTCGGAAGCCCTTTTTTACTTTTCGATACAGAAGGACACAATGTATGCATGCCATAAGGCGCCGTTGCTTGCGCCGCCTGTGCGCACGAGTGGCAATCGGGTTTATACTGGGCCGTGCGCGGACTCAGGCGCAAACATTGAATATCTAGCATCGGTCAGGTGATCTCATGGGCTCAACACTTAAAAATACCAGCCTCGTCGGCCTGGGCGTCATCGCCGGCGTCGCGGTCTCGATGCAGTTCTCCGCGCTGGCGCAGCGTCCGGTCAATCCGGGCATGCCGCTCGACGAGCTGCGCCAGCTGGCCGACGTGTATGGCCTGATCAAAAGCGATTACGTCGAATCGGTGCAGGACAAAAAGCTGCTGACCGACGCCATTTCCGGCATGGTCGCGTCGCTCGACCCGCATTCGGCCTACCTCGACAAGAAAGCCTTCCGCGAACTGCGCGAAGGCACCGAAGGCAAGTTCGTCGGCCTCGGCATCGAGATCGCCGAAAGCGAAGAAGGCTACATTCGCATCGTCTCGCCAATCGAAGATTCGCCGGCCTACCGCGCCGGCATCAAGGCAGGCGACCTGATCACGCGTATCAATTCGGTGCCGATCCAGGGCGTGGCGATCGACGAAGCCATCAAGAAGATGCGCGGCGAGCCGAAGACCAAGGTCAACCTGACCATCCTGCGCAAGGACGCGCCGCAGCCGCTGGCCTTCACCATCATGCGCGAAGAGATCGTGCAAAAAAGCGTCAAGGGGAAAATCGTCGAACCCGGCTACGCGTGGCTGCGCATCTCGCAGTTCCAGGAACCGACGGTGGACGACATGGCCGCCAAGATCGCGGCGCTGTACAAGCAGGAGCCGAACCTGAAAGGCCTGGTGCTCGACCTGCGCAACGATCCGGGCGGCCTGCTGCAAGGCGCCGTCGGCGTGTCCGCGGCCTTTTTGCCGAAGAACGCAGAAATCGTATCGACCAACGGCCAGCTGCCAACCTCGAAGGAGAGCTTCTACGGCCGCGTTGAAGACTATTCGCTGAATAACAGCGATCCGCTGGCGCGCCTGCCGCTGGCCATCAAGAACGTTCCACTGGTGGTGCTGGTGAATACCGGATCGGCATCGGCCTCCGAAATCGTGGCCGGCGCGCTGCAGGACTACAAGCGCGCCATCGTCATGGGCAGCCAGACTTTCGGCAAGGGCTCGGTGCAGACCGTGCGTCCGCTGACCAACGACACCGCGGTCAAGCTGACGACGGCGCGCTACTACACGCCGAAGGGCCGTTCGATCCAGGCCAGGGGCATCGTGCCCGACCTGCTGGTCGATGAGAACGCCGATGGCGATGGCCTGAACGGCTTGCGGGTACGCGAATCGGACCTGGAAAAACACCTCTCCAATGACCGCGACGAAGAAACCGCGGGCGCGCGCAACGACGAGATGGAAGAACAGATGCGCATCATCGCGCTCGAGCGCAAACGCGGTCCGCTCGAATTTGGCAGCGCCGAAGACTTCCAGCTGAAGCAGGCGCTGAACCACCTGAAAGGCCAGCCCGTGCAGCTGTCCAAGACGCAGGCCAAAACCACCATCGCACAGCGCGCCGCCAAGCCGGCGCAACCGCTCAAGCCGTGACCACCAGCGCGGTTTAGCCGCCGCGCATCCACTGGTCGACCTGCTTGAGCGGCAGGTCGATACGGGCGCAGCCAATCTGGTCGGGCCGCACATTCAGCTCGATCATCTTCGGGCCATCGACCGCGATGGCCACGTCCACGCCAGCCACGTTCACATGCGGGAAAGCCTGCATCGCGCGGGCCGCCACGTCCTGGCATTCGCGCCAGAACGGCAACTGCACGCCGGCGATGCGCCCGCCGGTGTCCGGATGGCTGTCCATCGTCTCGAGCGGGTTCTTGGCATTGGCCGCGTAGCGCAGCACGCCGGTGGCCAGGTCGACCGGGCAGAACACCCCGCCGCTGCTGGTGTTATCGACCAGGCTCCCCTTGCGGCCAACGCGCAGGAAGGCTCCGGCGATTTTCACTTCGCCGCGCGCCTGGTACAGCCAGATGCGCAGGGTGTTGACCGAGTTCGGGTGGATGTTCGACAGCACTTCATGCTGCTGGAGGTAGTGCTCGACGATGTAGCCGTCGCGGTCTCGCGCGGCTTTGGCATGCCAGTCGGCGATGCTGGTCGCGGCCCCGCTGATCGGATGGACGAACACCGGCTCGCCGTTGGGCGCTTCGATGCGGAAGGCGGAAAAGCCCGCACCGCCGTAGCCTTCTACCAGCTTGAAGCAGATCTTCTGGCCCACCATCTCGCGGCACAGGCGCGTCAGGTCGTCGAGGCCGCGCAGCGGGCTGCCGTCGGCGCGCGCGCCGCTGTCCGGGTGCAGGAAGCCGATGAATTCGGGCGTCGGCACGCCGAGCAGCTGCAGCACGGCCTTCTCAACCACCTTGTGCTGCGACGCCTTCTGGTACGGCCGCGCGTTCCAGCGGTCGATGAAGGCGTTGTATTCCTTGCGGTTGGTGTGCGCCCACTTGTCGGCGAACGGCACGCTCGGGCGCCACCAGCGCGCCTGCAGGTAGTAGCCGGGACCGATGCCGCGCACGCCCCACAACGCCGCCATCTCGACCAGCTGGCGCCAGTACGGCAGGTAGGCGGTATCGGCCTTGCGCTCGCCAAGCAGCGTCCACGCGCGTTGTATGTCTTTGATTACTTGCATGCGAATTCCGGTGTGTGGGTGGCGCTCAGGCGGGCGTGATGCGGTTGAAGGGCCAGCGGTCGAGCTTTTTGGCCGACACGCCCAGCTCGCGCAGCACTTCGTAGCAGTCGTTCAGGCCACTGCGGCGGATGTATACGAGGAACAGCAGGTAGCTCAGTCCACCAACCACGGTCTTGCTGATCAAGAGCCACAGCGGCAGGTCGAAGCCGGCCCGCAGCGACAGGTAGTGGTAGCCCAGCACGATCACGGCCATGAAGATGCAGCCCTCGACTGGCGTTTGCAGGGCGCGCAGGTAGCGCCGCATCGAAAAGTCGAGGTGCACCTGCGCCGAGCGGAACAGGTAGATCGACGACAGCGGATACGAAATCGCCATGCCGATCGCCACGCCAACCAGGCCGCCGGTGACGGCGCCGACGTATACGCTGAGCGGGATCACCACCGCGCACAGCGTGGTGTAGCGCGCCGTGACGTTGGCTTTGCCGATCGAGATGAAGGCTTGCGTGATCAGCGGGTCGACCGATTTGAACAAGCCGAGGATGCACAGGATCTGCAGCGGGAACACCGCCTCGATCCAGTTCGGTCCCAGCAGCACCGGCACCAGTTCGGTGGCGGTCAGCGCCATGCCGGCCATGACCGGGAACGCGATCAGCGCGATGCCCGAGGTCAGGCGGCGCATGGCGTTGTCGAGCCGCGGCAGGTCGAGCTGCAGCTTGGAGAATAGCGGCGAGGTGATCTGGATCACCATGCTGGTGATGTGCGTCGACGGCAGCGTCGCCAGGGTCGAGGCCATCGAGTACACGCCCAGCAGCTGCGGGTTGAGCACCTTGCCGATGATCAGGGTCTTGGCGTTGTTGTAGAAGTACCAGGTCAGGCGCGAATAGGTGACGGTGGCGCCGAACTTCATCAGGTCGGTCGCGGCGCCCAGGTTGCCCAGGCGCGTAGGCCGCCAGTTGCTGAAGTAGAAAATGCAGCTGGTCTTGAACACCTGGGCGGCGACGAAGCCCCACGCCAGTGCCCACACTTCGTAGCCGAGCCAGGCCATCACCAGCGTGATGACGCACTGGATCAGGATCATGGCGAAGTCGATGCCGCCGTAGATCTTGAAGCGCATGTCGCGCGACATCAGCGCGTCGGGCACCGTGGCTACCGCGCCGATGATGAAGGTCAGGGCGATAAAGCGCAGCACCGCGGTAATGTCCTGCTCGTAGAACGCCGAGATCTGCGGGGCCGATGCGAACAGCGCCAGGTACAGCGGAATGCTGATCAGGACCGCCAGCGCAAATGCGCCATTGAGCTGCTCTTTGGTGATGTCGATGCGCTGCTTGATCGCGCTGCCAAGGCCGATCTCGTTGAAGAAGCCGATGAAGCCGACCACCACCATCACGATCGACATCAGGCCGTAGTCTTTGGGCGACAGCAGCCGCGCCAGCAGCAGGGTATTGACGAAGGAGATCAGCCGCCCCAGGCCCTTGCCAACGCCAAGGTACATCAGGCCCTGCAGGGTTTTACTTTTAAGCTGATCCACTATGATTCCACGTTATTGTTTGGCCGCGACCAGGCCTTCGATCGCCGCGGCGAGCTGGCGCGTGCGTCCGCGCCGGCTGTACTGTTCCAGTTCCGGCGCCGCCAGCGGCGCGGCGAACTGCCCTTTGAGGATGCCGGCCAGCGCGGCGCTCAGCTCGCTGTCGCTCCAGGCGCGCCACACGTTCGGGATCGCCGCGCACACGTTGGCCGTGGCGCTGCGCTCCGGGCAAATGGCCAGGATCGGCTTGCGGCTCTGGATGTAATCGTACAGCTTGCCAGGAACCTGATAACGGAATACCTCGTCCTGGATCAGCATATTCGCCGAGCACTGTTGCATTTCGGCCAATGCCTGCGCAAATGGCACCGGCGGCGCAAATTCGACGATGTCGGCGACGCCGTGGGCGGCCAGTTCGGCATCGAAGCGGCCCGGCTTGGCGCTGCCGCGGAAGCGCAGCACGAAATTGCTGGCGTTGATCAGCTGCTGGTCTTTCAGCTGGCGCAGCGCGCGGAAGATGCCGTTGATGTCGCGGCCATTGCCGTACAGGGCGCCGCTATAGAGCAGCATGAATTTTTCCGGCGTCGCCGACGGCGGCAGCTCGATCGAGGCAAAGCCGTTCTCGATGACGAAGAACTTGTCGGCCGGCTGGTGCGGGTACAGCTCGCGGTACAGCTGGGCCGATTCGCCGCTGGTCAGGCAGACCTTGCTGGCCGACGCCACGATCTTGCGCTCCAGGTGCCTGGTCAGGCCGTTGAAGTTTTTGTAGTGCGGGTTGTAGTGGCACTGGATCGGGTCGCGGAAGTCGGCGATCCATGGCAGGTTGAAGCGGTTGGCCAGGTTGCGGCCGATCAGGTGCGCGGTCAGCACCGGGTAGGTCGACCAGATCGCGCCGACATTGTGCTTCCGGATGATCTCGGCGCCCAGCTTGGTCGCGCTGAAATACCACGGCCAGTAGCGGTCGGCCAGGGCCAGGAAGTCCGGCGAGCGTCCGCCGATCGACAGCACCTTGTTGATGTCGCTGGCCTTGGCGCGGTAGATATTGGCCGCCAGCGCAGGCGGCACCTGCAATTCATGGTCGAAGCGGCCGTACACATCGGTGGTGGCGGTCAGGATCACCGGGTTCCAGCCCATTTCCAGCAGATATTCGGCGAAGCGGTACGGCCGTTGCACGCCGGCGCTGCGCGCGGGCGGCACCTCCATGGCAATCATCAGTACGGTCTTGTTGTGCGACTTATCAGTCATGTTTCGCTGCGCCTAATCTTGAGAATGCCGGAATAACAGAGAATTATAGACGAATGATTATCAAAATATGCGTTTGGTCAACTATTCTCGCACGGCAAGATACGCAACAGTGTGGTTCGAGCGCGCCCTCCAAAGTGGCCGACATTTTTATCCCCTGCGGATACCCCGCGTGTAAAATCACACGACCTGCCTGGGCACGCCCGGCTTACCTAATTTGAAAGTCGCATATGAAAAAAGTCGTTATCAGTGGCACTGGCCTGTTCACGCCGGCCAATTCGATCACGAATGAAGAGCTGGTCACCGCCTTCAACGGCTACGCCGAGTTGTTCAACGCCGACAACGCCAAGGCGATTGCCGACGGCACCGTCGCCGCGATCGAACCGTCCAGCGCCGCCTTCATCGAAAAAGCCTCCGGCATCAAATCGCGCTACGTGATGGAAAAGTCGGGCATCCTCGACCCGGCCCACATGACCGCGCGGATTGCCGAACGTGCCGACGACGAGCTGTCGCTGCAGGCCGAAATCTGCGTCAAGGCCGCGCACCAGGCGCTCGACAATGCCGGCCGCGCCGCAGCCGACATCGACATGGTGGTCGTCGCCTGCAGCAATATGCAGCGCGCCTACCCGGCCATGGCGGTCGAAGTGCAGGAGGCGCTCGGCATCCAGGGCTTCGGCTTCGACATGAACGTCGCGTGTTCGTCGGCCACCTTCGGCATCCAGACCGCGATGGCGGCGGTGCAGAGCGGCCAGGCGCGCGCGGTGCTGGTGCTGAACCCGGAAATCACCAGCGGCCACCTCAATTACCGCGACCGCGACAGCCACTTCATTTTCGGCGACGCCTGCACGGCGATGGTGATTGAAGCCGAGGAAACCGCCAGGAGCCGCAACCAGTTCGAGATCCTCGAATCGAAGCTCAAGACCCAGTTCTCGAACAACATCCGCAACAACTTCGGCTTCATGAACCGCTTCGACGAGTCGGGCGTGGGCAAGGCCGACAAGCTGTTCCGCCAGCAGGGCCGCAAGGTATTCAAGGAAGTGTGCCCGATGGCCGCTGCCATGATCAAGGAAACGGTCGAGCGCGCGGGGCTGCAGGTAGCGGACATCTCGCGCTTCTGGCTGCACCAGGCCAACCTGAGCATGAACCAGCTGATCGCGCGCACGCTGCTTGGGCGCGACGCCGAGCCGCACGAGGCGCCGGTGATCCTCGATACCTATGCCAACACCTCGTCGGCCGGATCGATCATCGCGTTCCACAAGCACAGCGACGATTTGCCGTCGGGCGCCAAGGGCGTGATCTGCTCGTTTGGCGCCGGCTACTCGATCGGCTGCGTCGTCGTGCGCAAAAAATAACCCCACCGCCGTTCCCGCGCGTGCGGGAACCCATGCTGAACATCGTCGGTGGCGATGGATGGGTTCCCGCCTGCGCGGGAACGACGTCATAGCTTCGCCGCGACCTCGGCGCCTTCCCTGATCGCGCGCTTGGCATCGAGCTCCGCCGCCAGCGCAGCGCCGCCAATCTTGTGGAACCGCGGCCCGCCCTGCGTGCCATCCGGCGGCATCAGCTCGGTCAGGCTGTCCTGCCCCGCGCAGATCACCACGTTGTCCACCTCGATCAGCTGCTGCACGCCGCCCACGGTCACATGCAGGCCCTGGTCATCGATGCGGTCGTACTGCACGCCCGCCATCATCACCACGCCATTGCGCGCCAGCGTGGCGCGATGCACCCAGCCCGAGGTCTTGCCCAGGCCCGCGCCCAGCTTCGACGCCTTGCGCTGCATGAGGTACACCTTGCGCGCCGGTTCCGCCTCGACCGGCTTCACCAGCCCGCCCGCGCTGGTCGCGTTCAGGTCGACGCCCCACTCCCCGGTCCATGCAGGGATCGGCACCGGCAGCGGATGCGACATGTCGTGCACCAGGTACTCGCCCACATCGAAGCCGATCCCGCCCGCGCCGATGATCGCCACGCGCTTGCCCACCGGCGCCTTTTTCTGCAGCACGTCGATATACGACAGCACGCTCTTGTGGCCAATGCCGTCGATCGCCGGCATGCGCACCTTGATGCCGGTAGCGACAATCACCTCGTCGAAGCCCGCCGCCACCAGCTCATCGCGCGACACGCGCTGGCCCAGCCGCAGCTTCACGCCCGTCAGTTCGATCTGCCGTCCGAAGTAGCGGATGGTCTCGGCGAATTCTTCCTTGCCAGGGATCTGCATCGCGATGCGGAACTGGCCGCCGATGCTGTCGCTGGAATCGAACAGCGTGACGTCATGCCCGCGCCCTGCCGCCACTGTGGCGGCCGACAGCCCCGCAGGGCCGGCGCCAACCACGGCGACCTTGCGCACCGCACTGGCCTTGGAATACACCAGCTCCGTCTCGTAGCAGGCGCGCGGATTGACCAGGCAGGTGGCGCGCTGGTTCGAGAAGGTATGGTCGAGGCAGGCCTGGTTGCAGCCGATGCAGGTGTTGATCTCGTCAGCGCGGCCTTGCGCGGCCTTCTGCACGAACAGCGGGTCGGCCAGGAACGGCCGCGCCATCGATACCATGTCGGCGTCGCCGCGCTCGATGATGTCGTTTGCCTCGAACGGCATGTTGATCCGGTTCGACGCCACCACCGGCACCTTCACTTCGCGCCGCAGCCTTCCGGCCACGCTGGCAAACGCCGCGCGCGGGACCGAGGTGACGATGGTCGGCACCCGCGCCTCGTGCCAGCCGATGCCGGTGTTGAGGATCGTGACGCCGGCCTGCTCCAGCGCCTTGGCAACCGTGACCACTTCGTCCCAGCTGTTGCCGCCGTCGACCAGGTCGAGCAGCGAGTGGCGGTACATGATGATGAAATCGGTGCCGACTTCCTGGCGGATGCGGGTGACGATGTCGATCGCCAGGCGCATGCGATTGTCGATGCTGCCGCCCCAGCGGTCGGTACGCAGGTTGGTGCGCGCGCACAGGAACTGGTTGAGCAGGTAGCCTTCGCTGCCCATCACCTCGACGCCGTCGTAGCCGGCCGTCTTTGCCAGCCTGGCGCAGCGGATGTAATCGCGGATGGTGGCTTCGATGCCCTCTTCGGTCAGCGCGCGCGGCTTGAATTTGGAGATTGGCGACTTGACGCTGGACGCCGATACCACGAACGGCTGGTAGCCATAGCGGCCCGAGTGCAGGATCTGCATCAGGATCTTGCCGCCCTCTTCGTGTACGGCTTTGGTCACGCGGCGATGGTTGAAGACGTCGCCGGCGAAGTTCATGGTGCCGCCGAACGGCAGCAGCCACCCCTGGCGGTTCGGCGAGATGCCGCCGGTGACGATCAATCCCACACCGCCGCGCGCGCGCTCGCGGTAAAACTCGGCCAGCTTGCCGTAGTTGTAGAAGCGGTCTTCCAGGCCCGTGTGCATCGAGCCCATGATGACGCGGTTGCGCAGCGTGGTGAAGCCGAGGTCGAGCGGGGCGAGCAGGTGCGGGTAGCTTGGATTGGTCATTGTTTTAAGTGGTTCGACGCCAATCCGCATTAGAACCCGAAACCTGTAGATGCCGGGTTCTAATCGCTGCCGTCAGGACGGATAGTAGTCCGGCCCGCGCAGCTCGGCGAAGCTTTCGATATTGCCGATACGGACCGTGACCGGATTCATGCTCATGTTCGGCGACATCGCGCGCCATGCGAACAGCCATTCCTGTTCGTTCGCTTCGGCGCTGGACTTGGTGAACGCGGCGCCAAGCGCGGCGCGCGCACCGTATTCGACGGCGCCATCGATGCCGGCCCAGTTGGGCAAGGTGCGCTGTACCGCGCGGTGCAGGCGCTCGCCGAATTCTTCGGTGTTGTGGATCACCAGGCAGCTGTCGGCGCCGAGTGCGTCGAACAGCGACTTGTCCCACGAACGGGAGAACGACAGGGTCAGGAAGCTGTTCGCGGAAACCAGCATGAACTCGCCTTCCTTGAGCGATTTTTCAAGTTCGGAGCGCAGCGAGTAGCGGTAAAGGGTCGGGGGACGTTTGTAATCGTGCATAGGTAAGTTGTGTGGTTAGGCGCCGTCCATGCGCTGGCGGCGCGGACGCCGGGCGGCGCTCGCGCGCATCGCTTTGGAGGCGATAAAAATTTCACGCAGCAGGGCTGTGAAGCTGCCGATCAGGGCGACCATCGCCACCACGAACAGACCCGCGATGTAGCGGTCCAGCGGCAGGTTGGTGGTATCGCCAAGGAACAGCAGCGCGATCAGCAGGCAGATCATGAAGCCGCAGGTGGTGCTGAGCGTGATCGAGTAGTTGATCAGGTGGGCGCGCCGGTCAAGCGTGTCGAGTTCGTCCATGTAGGGGTCATGGGCGGCGATCTCGAGACGGTCTTCCAGCACCCGCGAGCGGTCGATGATGCGCGCCAGCCGGTTGGTCAGCACCATCAGCATGGTGCAGACGCCGGTGAGCAGGAATACCGGTGCAATTGCCAGCTGGATGACGTGGCCTATATCGCTGATCTGAATATTCATGGGTCTGGCGCGGTTGTTTTTATCGGGCTTGTTGGCGCTAGTGTATCAGGCGCCCGGGGCCCACAGGGCCTTACCCGAAGCTGCCGCTCCGCTTGAACTGCTCGGTGGCGGCCACCAGCGCCTTGGCGATGCCAGCCTCCAGCGCGCCGTGGCCGGCGTCAGGAATCATGCGCAGGCGCGAGCCCGGCCACGCCTGGTGCAGTCGGTAGGCCGACAGCGGCGGGCAGATCACGTCGTAGCGGCCCTGCACGATCACCGACGGCAGGTGCGCGATCCGGCCGACATTCTTCACCAGCTGGTCGTCGCTGAAAAAGCCCAGGTTGGCCATGTAATGCGATTCCAGCCGGCCCACGCCCAGGTCGAGGGTGTCGGACGACGGCTCTTCGTCCTGCGGCAGCAGGAACACGCGGCGGCCCTCGTAGCGGCTCCATGCGCGCGCGGCCGGCCAGTAGACCTCGGGGTCGCTACTGAGCATGCGCTGGGTGTAGGCGGTGAGCAGGTCCGCGCGCTCGGCTTCTGGAATCGGCGCTACGAATTCGTCGTACAGCTCCGGGTAGAACCAGCGCACGCCATTGAGGAAGAAGTCGATTTCGGATGCGGTGCACAGGAAGATGCCGCGCAAGATGAAGCCCAGGCAGCGCTCGGGATGGGCTTCGCCGTAGGCCAGCGCCAGCGTCGAGCCCCAGGAGCCGCCAAATACCAGCCATTTGTCGATGCCGAATTTGACGCGCAGCGTTTCGATGTCCTCGACCAGCAGTCCGGTGGTATTGCTGCGCCACTCGCCCAGCGGTGTCGATTTGCCCGCGCCGCGCTGGTCGAACAGGATGACGCGGTAGTACTTCGGGTCGAAGAAGCGGCGATGCTGGGGCGACAGGCCCGCGCCGGGGCCTCCGTGCAGGAACACCACCGGCACGCCGTCGGGATTGCCGACCTCCTCCCAGTAGATCGTGTGCAGCTCGTCGACTTCAAGCATGCCTTGCCGCGTCGGCAGAATCGGCGGGAACAGGGAGGTAGGAATCGCAGGCATGGTCGGTCGTATCGTGGTCGATGGCAGATTGTAGCGCACTAGAAAAACGTGTTGAGCGCGTGACGCACATTGTATGCGTCGTCCACCGCCAGCATGAGCGGCCACTTGTCGAAGGTCGTGCAGGGATGCGAGATGCCGCAGCCAACCAGGTCGCCGACCAACAGCGAGTCGGACAAGGGGCTGCCGTCCGGTAGCTGCAGGTAAGCGTGCTGGTCGTTCATCTTGACAATGCTGCAGCCTTGCGGCAGCGCGGTAGGCGCGCCGGGACCCGGCCGGTGCGTGAACAGCGGCACCGGAAGGTCGACATCGTACGACGCGTCGCGCTTGCCCATCGTGAGGATGGCCAGCTGCGGCTCGGGGCGCGACTGCACCATGCTCCACACTTCCAGCGCCGGCAGCAGGCCCGCTCCCCGCGCTTCGCGTTCGTCGAGTTTGCCGATCAGACGCTGGTAGGAGCCGTGGTCGCTGGTCAGGTAACAGCCGCTGCGCAGCACCGGCCGCACCGGGCGAGACAGGCCGCGCATGCCGTTGAAGCCGCGTGCGACCAGGTCGAAATAGGCGGAGCCGCCTGCCGAAACAAGGATCTCCGCGCCGTCGAACAGGCCTTCGGCATCGGCGTCGCGGGCCAGCTGGGCGATGCGCCCGACAAAGGTTTCGACCGCGCGCACGTCGGCTTCGGGATCGTTCGAGACCAGCAAACCTTCATAGCCTTCGATGCCCGCCAGCCGCAGCCCGGGCGTCGTGGCGACGGCGCGCGCGACTGCCATCACTTCGTCGGCGCTGCGGCATCCGGCACGTTTGCCGGGCAGGCCAAGTTCGACCAGCAGCGGGAGCGGGTGCGCCAGCGGCAATGCCGCCACCGCCTCGCCCAGCCGCGCCACGCCGGCCAGCGAGTCGACCAGCGCGACCAGTTCGAAGTCAGGGTCGCCGCGCAGCAGCTGCAGCACGCTGTTGATATCGGCCCTGGCGACCAGCTGGTTTGCCAGCAGCACGCGGCGCACGCCGAAGCGATGCGCCACCTGCACCTGGACCGCGGTGGCCAGCGTGATGCCCCACGCGCCGTTGGCCAGCTGGGCGCCGAACAGCTGCGGGCTCATGGTGGTTTTACCGTGCGGCGCCAAGGTTGCGCCGTAGCGCTCGCAGAAGTCGCGCATCCACGCGAGGTTGTGCTGCAGGCTGGAGGTCTTGAGCACCGCGACCGGTAAGCTGGTATCGGCGCGCAGCACGTTCCAGCCCTGGACGCCGATCGCCCCCTGGCGCAGCGGTTCGGTGATCGGCAGGCCCTTGACGCCGGGATCGAGCATTTGCTCGTCGAGCGCCGACAGCGTCATGCCGCCGCGTTGGAGTGTGAACATGGTGTTACCTCGGTTAGCCGTCGCCCAGCAGTTGTTCGAGCCGGCGCGGATAATGGTTCAGGAAATCGCGGGTGATCGCGAAGTGTTCGGTGTCCTCGTAGGCCCGCTCGCTGATGCCAGCGTCGTCGAAGTGCAGGATTTTAGCACCCGGGTAGGCCAGCAAAATCGGCGAGTGCGTGGCGATGATGAACTGGCATTCCTGGCTTACCAGCTGGTGCATGGCCGACAGCGCCGCCAGCTGGCGCGCCGGCGACAGCGCCGCTTCCGGTTCGTCGAACAGGTACAGGCCGTTCTTGCGCAGGCCGAGGATCACTTCCATGAAGGCTTCGCCGTGCGACCGGCTATGCAGGGAACGCGCGTCGCCCGGCTGCCTTCCGTAGACGTCATCGAGGTAGCTGAAGACCCCGAACAGGCTCTCCGCGCGCAGGAAGTAAGTCGCATCGGGCTTCTTGTAGCTGCGGATGAATTTCAGGTGGCGCTGCAGCGGCGACACTTCCTGCTGCTGGCGATTGACGTTGCGGCTGCCGCCTTCCGCAGGCATTCCCATGCCGACCGCGATCGCCTCCAGCACGGTCGACTTGCCGCTGCCGTTCTCGCCGACGAGAAAAGTGACGTCGGCATGCAGGGTGAGTTTGCCGAGCCGCCGCAACGAGGGAATCGAGAACGGGTATGCCGAATAGTCGATGTCCGCTTCGGGAGCGAGCACGACCTCGCGCAGGTAGGGCCTGGCATTCACGCGCGCTCCAGCATGAAGCAGGCTTCGGCGTCGCCCTCGCGATGGCTGCGCCGCCAGCCCAGGGCCGTATAGAAGCGGTCGGCGCGGGTGTCCGGGCCGGTGCTCAGAACGACCTTCGCATGTCCATGCTCGAACAGATAGCCGGTGGCCAGCGCCAGCAGCTGCTTGCCGATGCCTGCGCCTTCGTGCTTCGGATCGACGAACAGCGCCCAGATCGAGCCGGCGTCGCGCTCCGCGTACGCAAAACCGGCGATGACGCCATCGCGTTCGCACACCCAGCCGCGGCCCAGCGCGTCGAGGTAGTCCTGGTACATCTCCAGCGTGACGCGCGACGGGTCGCGCAGCCGGTTCTCATGCACGGCAAGGCGGATCGCCGACATTGCCGGGATGTCGGCGGTGCAGGCAAGGCGGTAGGTGGTGGTTGGCATGGATCGAGGTCTGGGAACAACACAGTCTCAAAACGTCATTCCCGCGAAGGCGGGAATCCATACCGCCTGTACTGCGCGCCAGCATGGATTCCCGCCTGCGCGGGAATGACGGTGCTTCATTTGCTGCGTCTTAGGACATGTGCTGGCCGCCGTTGATGGCGATGTTGGCACCGGTGACAAACGCCGCCTCGTCCGACGCCAGGTAAGCCACCAGGCCGGCGACTTCTTCCGGCTTGCCCAGGCGCGCCATCGGGATCTGCGGGATGATCTTGGTTTCCAGGACTTCCTTCGGAATCTCGGTCACCATCTTGGTGCCGATGTAGCCCGGCGAGATGGTGTTGACGGTGACGCCCTTGCGCGCCACTTCCAGCGCCAGCGCCTTGGTGAAGCCGTGCATGCCTGCCTTGGCCGCCGAGTAGTTGGTCTGGCCGAACGCGCCCTTCGATGCATTGACCGACGAGATGTTGATGATGCGGCCCCAGCCCCGCTCCACCATGCCGTCGCACACCGGCTTGGTCATGTTGAATACCGAGTCGAGGTTGGTCGACATCACGGCGTCCCAGTTCGGCTTGTCCATCTTCTTGAAGGTCATGTCGCGGGTGATGCCGGCGTTATTGACCAGCACATCGATCGGACCCACTTCCTTCTCGACCTTCGCCACGCAGGCCTGCGCCGAATCGTAGTCGGCCACGTCGCACTCGTAGGACTTGAAGTCATAGCCCATGTCTTTGGTGGAGGCGAGCCAGGAATCGACCTTCTTGTTCCCAGGGGAATAGGTCGTCACGACGCGGTAGCCCAATGCAGCCAGCTTGAAGCAGACCGCTTCACCCAGACCGCCCATACCACCCGTTACCAATGCAACTCTAGCCATGTGTCTTCTCCAATTTTTTTAAGTGATTGCGAACTGCTCTTTGACCGTCAATCGCGCTCGATGGCCAGGGCGACGCCCATGCCGCCGCCGATGCACAGGCTGGCCAGGCCACGCTTGGCGTCGCGGCGCGCCATTTCGTGCAGCAGGGTGACCAGGATGCGCGCGCCCGACGCACCGATCGGGTGGCCGATGGCGATGGCGCCGCCGTTGACGTTGATCTTGCTCGTGTCCCAGCCCATCTCACGATTGACTGCGATTGCCTGGGCGGCAAACGCTTCGTTAATTTCCATCAGGTCCAGGTCCTGGTGGGTCCAGCCGGCCTTTTTCAGGCACAGCGTCGATGCCGATACCGGGCCGATGCCCATGATCTCGGGCGCCACGCCGGACGAGGCGTAGGCCTTGATGCGCGCCAGCGGGGTCAGTCCCAGCTCGCGCGCCTTCGATGCGCTCATCATGATCACGGCGGCGGCGCCGTCGTTGATGCCGGACGCGTTACCTGCGGTGACGGTGCCAGCCTTGTCGAACGCCGGGCGCAGCCCGGCCAGCGATTCGAGCGTCGAGCCATGCTTGGGATACTCGTCGGTATCGAACATGATCGCGCCCTTCTTCGACGGGATTTCAAGCGGGATGATTTCGTCCTTGAACTTGCCTTCCTTTTGCGCCGCTTCGGCCTTGAGCTGCGACTGCAGCGCGAACTCGTCCTGCTCGGCGCGCGATACCTCGTATTTTTTCGCGACGTTTTCGGCGGTGACGCCCATGTGGTACTGGTTATAGACGTCCCACAGGCCGTCGACGATCATGGTGTCGATCAGCTTGGCGTCGCCCATGCGGAAACCGTCGCGCGAGTTGTTCAGCACGTGCGGCGAGGCGCTCATGTTTTCCTGGCCGCCGGCGATGACGATGCTGGCGTCGCCGCAGCGGATCGCCTGGGTCGCCAGGTGGGTCGCCTTCAGGCCGCTGCCGCACACCTTGTTGATGGTGTAGGCCGGGACCATGGTCGGGACGCCGCCCTTGATGGCGGCCTGGCGCGCCGGATTCTGGCCGACGCCGGCGGTAAGCACCTGGCCGAGGATCACTTCGCTGATGGTGGCCGGGTCGATGCCGGTCCTGGCCAGCAGGCTGCGAATGACGTGGGCGCCCAGCTCCGCAGCAGGGATCTTGGATAGCGTGCCGCCAAACTTGCCGACTGCGGTTCGGCCGGCGGCCACGATTACGACGTCTTCCATGTGATTCTCCGATGTTCCGGCCGGGGCCGAAGGGTTTCAGGGCGTAGCGGCCCAGGCGGCAAAGTCATCTATCCTAATCAGCTGACCCGGTACGCGTTTGAGCAAAATCAATCTTATCAGCTAATTCACAAAAATCCACCCTTTGGCGCCAGATCGGAGGCCGATCGCCGGGACGCGGCGGCCGCGACCGGCACGCGCGACTTGTCGCATGCTCCCCTTCCGGCAAATTTCACAGTAGAATGCACGGGCCCTGCATCCGCAAGGCCTAGTTGCCGTCAGGAACGACCGCTCGCGCCGAACCCCCAACCAGACACTTATGCTCAAAAGCCCGTCCCAACTGCCCATCGAAATCAAGATTTCCACCGTCGTCGCGATCTCGACGATCCTGCACTCGGCCGAGCCGCTGGCGATCGATGCCGCCCTGAAGCAGATGACGGGCGGCGTGTCCGACTTCTTCGAAGATGAATTCGCGGTGATCGACGTTGGCGCGATCGCCGCCGACGTGCCGTACATCGACTGGGCCATGCTGGTCGACGTGCTGAAAAAATACCGCCTCAACGCGGTCGCCGTGCGCGGCGCAACCCCGGCCATGTTTGACGCGATCCGCGCGCGCGGCCTGTCGATCGACGACGGCAGCGGCGGCGCGAAGCCGCGCGCAGAAGCCGCGCCGGCCGCCCAGCCGGCCGCTCCAGCACCAGCACCAGCCCCCGCGGCGCCGCAAGCGGCGCCGGCGGCAATGCCGGTCGGCGCCATGATCGTCGATACCCCGGTGCGCGCCGGCCAGCGCGTGTATGCGCGCGGCTGCGACCTGATCATTACCGCTGCCGTCAACAATGGCGCCGAAGTCATCGCCGACGGCAGCATCCACGTGTACGCCGCCTTGCACGGGCGTGCCCTCGCCGGCGCGTCCGGCAATGCAGACGCGCGCATCTTCGCGCTGTCGATGCAGCCGGAACTGGTCTCCATCGCCGGGGTGTACCGCACCTTCGACGACGGCTTCCCGGCCGATCTGGCGCTGCGGCCTGCACAAATCCGTTTGCACGGAGACCGACTGGATATACTATCGCTCAGTTCGGCCACCCGCGCCTGAAAACCAGATACTGAAAAGGACTTTCTGTGGCAAGAATTATTGTTGTGACGTCCGGCAAAGGTGGCGTCGGTAAGACCACTTCCAGCGCCAGCTTTTCCACCGGGCTGGCCATGCGTGGCCACAAGACCGCCGTGCTCGACTTCGACGTCGGCCTGCGGAACCTCGACCTCATCATGGGCTGCGAGCGGCGCGTGGTGTATGACCTGATCAACGTCATCAATGGCGAAGCGACGCTGAACCAGGCGATGATCAAGGACAAGCACTGCGACAACCTGTTCATCCTGCCGGCCTCGCAGACGCGCGACAAGGACGCCCTGTCCGAAGAAGGCGTCGAGCGCGTGCTCAACGACCTGATCAACATGGGCTTCGAATACATCATCTGCGATTCGCCCGCCGGCATCGAGCACGGCGCGCTGATGGCGCTGACGTTTGCCGATGAAGCGATCATCGTGACCAACCCGGAAGTGTCGTCGGTGCGCGATTCCGACCGCATCCTCGGTATCATCCAGGCCAAGTCGCGCCGCGCGCAAACCGGCGCCGAGCCGGTCAAGGAACACTTGCTGATCACGCGCTACTCGCCGAAGCGGGTCGAAGCCGACGAGATGCTGTCGTACCAGGACGTGCAGGAAATCCTGCGCATCCCGCTGATCGGCATCATTCCGGAATCGGAGTCGGTGCTGCACGCGTCGAACCAGGGCAACCCGGCGATTCACTTCAAGGGTACCGACGTTGCCGAAGCGTACGAAGATGTGATTTCACGCTTCCTCGGCGAAGACTTGCCGCTGCGTTTCACCAGCTATGAAAAGCCAGGCTTCCTGCAGCGTATCTTTGGGACGAAGTGATATGGCCCTGCTCTCATTCCTGTTCCCTTCGAAGCCGAAGAGCGCAACCGCCGCCAAGGAACGGTTGCAGATCATCATCGCGCGTGAACGCACCAACCGCACCGGACCGGACTTCCTGCCGGCGCTGCACCGCGAGCTGATCGAAGTGATCTCGAAATACACCAAGGTCAACGCCGACGACATCAAGATTTCCCTGGATCGCCAGGGCAACCTTGAAGTGCTCGACGTCAACGTGGTGCTGCCGGATACCTGACCGGCCCCTGCCGGCCACGCCTCAACAGCGTGGCCGGTTTTCCATCTGGCCCGGTTACATCGCCGGCGCCGGCGCCGGCTGCGAACCGGACAGTTCGCGCGCGACGTTGGCGCAAGCCTCGACGTGCTTGTAGCCAAGGTGGCGGAACACGGCAAAACCAATGCCCGCCGCGGCAATCGACCCGGCAATCGGCACGAACTTGGTGGCCGACTTGGCCGCCGAACGCATGCCCATCCGCTTGAACACGCCCAGCAGCAGCTCGCGCGACACGATTTTTCCCACCAACATACCGCCAATACCGACCGCCGCCTTGTACGCGATCAGCTTGTGGCTGGGCTGCAAGCGGTCGATCTGCTCCGGCGTCAGGCCGAACGAGGTATTGACATCGTCGACCAGCTTGGCGAACATCGACAGGTCGGACACCACATCGATGCCCGGGATCGGCAAGGCGGACACACCGGCCGCCATCATCGCTTTCCTGCGCACCATCTGGCGGCAGCGCTCGCGTACGTCGCTGATGTCCTGGGTACTGACGGGGATGGCTCCCCACTGCGTCGCTTCGGCGCTCATCATGTTCGCTCTCCCTCACCAAAAGTTTCTGTAAAGATTTATAGATATTGATATCGCTGTTTATGCAGTGTACCTTGTTATAAATTTACTACGGTGCACGGCTGGCAGCGGCGTGCGCTTGTGATGAGAAGCAACAAAAATGTCTCATCTGCGACTTAATTGTAAAAGCCTGTTATATTTCGAGTAACTATTCTTTAATTAAATGTAGGATGCATCCTACAATAACGATTTACGCCACACTTCCATTATGAGAATCGCAGTCCTCGACAACGACCGCAGCCAGGCCGATCTGATATGCCAGGTGCTGACGGCTGCCGGCCACTCCTGCCAGTCGTACGACAGCGGCAAGGAGATGCTCGCGCATTTGCGCAAGGACAGCACCGACATGGTGATTCTCGACTGGCAGGTGGCTGACATGGGCGCAGTCGACGTGGTGCGGCGCGCGCGTGAAAAGATGCCGGCCCACACCCCGATCATGTTCATGACCAGCAGCTCGGGCGAAGACGACATCGTCGCCGGCGTCGGCGCCGGCGCCAGTGATTACATGATCAAGCCGCTGCGCCGCGGCGAGCTGGTGGCGCGCGTGCAAGCGATGCTGCGGCGCGCCTACCCGGCCCAGAATGGCGCCGAGATGCTGCAGTTCGGCCCTTACGTGTTCGAGACCCGCCCCGGCCGCCTGATGATGGACGGTTCGGTCATCGACGTCACGCACAAGGAGTTCTACCTGGCCTTGCTGTTCTTCCGCAACATCGGTCGTCCGCTGTCGCGCGCCTTCATCCATGAAGCGGTCTGGATCCGCGAAACCGACGTGCCATCGCGCACCATGGACACCCACGTTTCGCGCGTACGCAACAAGTTGCAGCTCAAGCCGGAGAACGGTTTCCGCCTGGTGCCGGTGTATAGCTACGGCTACCGCCTCGAAAAACTGGGCGCTTGAGCGCCCCGGCGTTTCCATCCTGCCAAGAAGCGGGCCTTGCCGCTGTAGGACAAGACCGGGCAAGGTATAATCGCGGTACTCCACCGCACAATGTAAAGACATGCAACTCCTCGCCGTCGGCCTGAACCACACCACCGCACCGGTCTCGCTTCGCGAGCAGCTGGCGCTGGCGCCTGACCAGCTCGGTCAGGCGGTGCAGGCTGCGCGCGGCTGGTTTGCCAAGATCGACTCGCGCGGGGCCGACGAAGCGGCCATCCTCTCGACCTGCAACCGCACCGAGATGTACGCGGCCAGCCACGTACCCGACCCGCTCGACGCCAGCGCCCATTTCCTGGCCAGCTACCACCGCCTGCCGTTTGCCGAACTGCGTCCGCACCTGTACATGCTGCCGCAGGGCCAGGCCGTGCGCCATGCGTTCCGGGTCGCGTCAGGCCTCGATTCGATGGTGCTGGGCGAGCCGCAAATCCTCGGCCAGATGAAAGACGCGGTGCGCCACGCCGATGAAGCGGGCGGCCTGGGCACCTATCTGCACCAGCTGTTCCAGCGCAGCTTCTCGGTCGCCAAGGAAGTACGCAGCACCACCGAAATCGGCGCCCACAGCGTGTCGATGGCCGCCGCCGCGGTACGCCTGTCGCAGCGCATCTTCGACAAGGTCTCCGACCAGAACGTGCTGTTCATCGGCGCCGGCGAAATGATCGAACTGTGCGCCACCCATTTCGCGGCGCAGAACCCGAAAAGCATCACCATCGCCAATCGCACCATGCAGCGCGGCGAAGCGCTGGCGCACCGATTCAACGGCCGCGCGATCGCCCTGTCGGCGCTGCCCGAACAGCTGCCGCAGTTCGACATCGTCATCTCGTGCACCGCATCGACGCTGCCGCTGATCGGCCTCGGGCTGGTCGAACGCGCACTCAAGGCGCGCCGCCACAAGCCGATGTTCATGGTCGACCTGGCGGTGCCGCGCGATATCGAAGAAGAGGTCGGCCGCCTCGACGACGCCTTCCTGTACACCGTCGACGATCTCGGCCAGGTGGTGCAGACCGGACTCGAAAGTCGCCAGGCCGCCGTATCGCAGGCCGAAGCCATCATCGAAACGCGGGTCCAGTCGTTCATGCACTGGATGGACGACCGCGCCGTGGTCCCGGTCATCCAGGACCTGCAGGAAAACAGCGAAGCGATGCGCCTGTTCGAAGTCGAACGCGCGCGCAAGATGCTGGCGCGCGGCGACGATGTCGAGGCCGTGCTCGAAGCGCTGTCGAAAGGCCTGACCGCCAAGTTCCTGCACGGCCCGCAGCAGGCGCTTCACCGCGCCCAGGGCGACGAGCGCGCCAAGCTGGCATCGCTGCTGCCGCAGCTGTTCCGCGGCCGCCGTTAGCGACCCGGCCTCTCCGCGCCGCTCGCATGCGGCGCCCGCACCGGCGCGCGATCCGCGCATCTCCCACACCTCATTAGAACAGCCCTATGAAACCATCGATGCTGGCCAAGCTGGACCAACTGGCCAACCGCCTTGTGGAACTGGACGAACTCCTGATGCACCAGGAAGCCACGTCGAACATGGACACCTACCGCAAGATGACGCGCGAGCACGCCGAAATCGGACCGCTGGTGGCGCTTTACAAGGACTTCCAGGCGGCCCAGGCCGACATCGCCGAAGCCCACGAGATGCTGCAAGACCCGGACATGAAGGACTTCGCGCAGGAAGAGATCGAAGCCGGCAAGGCGCGCGTCGCCGCGCTCGAACTGGACCTGCAGAAGATGCTGCTGCCGAAGGACGTCAACGACGAACGCAACATCTTCCTCGAGATCCGCGCCGGTACCGGCGGCGACGAATCGGCGCTGTTCGCCGGCGACTTGCTGCGCATGTACACCCGCTTCGCCGAGCGCAATCGCTGGCAGGTCGAGATGGTGTCCGAGTCGCCGTCCGACCTGGGCGGCTATCGCGAAGTCATCGTGCGCCTGGTCGGCAACGGCGCCTACTCGAAACTCAAGTTCGAATCGGGCGGCCACCGCGTGCAGCGCGTGCCTGCCACCGAAACCCAGGGCCGCATCCACACCTCGGCCTGCACGGTGGCGGTGATGCCCGAAGCCGACGAGGTCGAGGATGTGAATATCAATCCGGCCGACCTGCGCATCGATACCTACCGCGCCTCCGGCGCGGGCGGACAGCACATCAACAAGACCGATTCGGCGGTGCGCATCACCCACCTGCCGACCGGGATCGTGGTGGAATGCCAGGATGACCGCAGCCAGCACAAGAACAAGGCCTCGGCGCTGAAGGTGCTGGCCGCGCGCATCAAGGACGTGCAGCTGCGCGAGCAGCAGTCGAAGGAAGCGGCCACCCGCAAGAGCCTGATCGGGTCGGGCGACCGCAGCGAGCGTATCCGCACCTACAACTTCCCGCAGGGGCGCATGACCGACCACCGCATCAACCTGACCCTGTACAAGCTCGATTTCATCATGGACGGCGACCTGGCCGACCTGACCAACGCGCTGGCCTCCGAACACCAGGCCGAGCTGCTGGCGGCGCTGGGCGATTAAGCCAGCGATAAGTTTGCTCAGCAATAATCTGTAAAATCACCGTCGTCGCTGCCGCGCAAGCGGGAACGACGTCACTCTTATCATTCACTGGACGAGACGATGCCCAACAACCGCACCCTGCTCCTGGCCGTGGCCGCAACCTGCTTCGCACTGGTCGGCGCCGCCCTCTACCTGCAGCACGCCAAGGACATGATGCCGTGCCCGCTGTGCGTCATCCAGCGCTACGCCTACCTGGCAGCGGGCATCTTCAGCCTGGTGGCGGCGTTCGCCAACCAGCAGAGGATCTGGACCGCGGTGGCGGCGCTCGCCGCGCTGACCGGCGCGGGCTACGTGGCGAACCACCTGTACGTGCTGGCCAACCCTGGCTTCTCGTGCGGCATCGACCCGATGGAGACGATGCTCAACAAGATCCCGACGGCTGAATACATGCCATGGCTGTTCCGCGCCGAGGGCCTGTGCGGCGACGCCACCGACACCCTGTTCGGCCTGTCGATCCCGCAGTGGTCGGCGCTCGGATTTGCCGTCGTCACCATCGCCCTGCTGTTCGCGCTGCTGCGCCGCAGCCGCTGATGGAGTTCCAGGCCGGGGCCACGGTCGCGGCGCTGCAGTCGGGGCTGCCGCTTGAACCGCTGGAGAACCGTATCCTGCTGTGCCACGCGCTCGGCCTGACGCGGGTCGGCCTGATAACCCAGTCCGAACGCGCGATCACGCAAGCGGAAGCGGACGCCCTTGGCGCGCTGGTGGCGCGGCGCCTGCACGGCGAGCCGATCGCCTACATCGTCGGGCGCCGCGAGTTCTTCGGACTCGACTTCCTGGTGACCGGCGCCGTGCTGATTCCCCGCCCCGATACCGAACTGCTGGTCGAACTGGCGCTCGAACGCCTGGCGCCGCAGGGCCGGGTGCTCGACATGGGCACCGGCAGCGGCGCCATCGCTGTCGCGCTGGCGCACACGCGCCGCGATGCCCAGGTCACCGCCCTCGATGTCAGTCCCGCCGCCCTCGATGTCGCGCGCCAGAATGCCGTCACCCACGGCGCGCGGGTGCGGCTGGTGCAGAGCGACTGGTTTGGCGCGATCGAGGGTGAGCGCTTCGACATGGTGGTATCGAATCCGCCGTATATCGCCAGCGGCGACGACCACCTGTCGCAGGGCGATTTGCGCTTCGAGCCCGCCGGCGCGCTGACCGACCACGCCGACGGCCTGTCGGCGCTGCGCACCATCGTCAAGGGCGCGCCGGCCCACCTTGAAGCCGGCGGCTGGCTGCTGATGGAACACGGCTACGACCAGGCGCAGCAGGTGCGCGACCTGCTTACGGCGCACGGCTATGACGAGGTGGCGAGCTGGCGCGACCTGGCCGGCATCGAACGCGTCACGGGCGGCCGACGGGCAGCTTGACGCCATGGCTACCGGCAGGACGGACCAGCGCGAAGCGCGCCTGCGCCGAAGTGGCCAGAACAGCGATCGCGCAATTCAGGTAGCGGCTAGGCGCGCTCCCCGCGATGAGCGCCTTTGCTAAAATGGCTACCCACCCAAGGGAGCCTTGCATGCGCAAACTGATGGCCATCTGTGTTTTGTCCTTGTTGCCGCTGGTGGCCGGGGCGGTCGACACGGCTGAACAGCAGGTGCGTACGCTGCTGAGCGCCGACTGGCAATGGCGCCTGCAGACCCGTCCCGAATACGCCACCGCGATCGGCGAGCACCGTTTCAACCATACCTTGTCCGATACTTCGCTGGCCGCCAGCCGCGCCGCCCTGCTGCATCACCGCAGCGTGCTGCTGCAGGCGCGCGCCATCGCCGCCGAGCGCCTGCCGGCCCAGGACCGGCTGTCGCTCGAACTGTTCATCCACGAGCAGGAGGAAACCCTCAGGCTGCTGGCCCTGTACCCCTGGCAGCTGCTGCCGATCTCGAACCAGGACGGCCTGCATATCCGCTTTGGCCAGATGGTTGCGCAGATGCCGTTCGCCTCGGAAAACGACTACCGCAATTACCTCGCGCGCCTCGACGCCGTCCCGGCCCATGTCGACGGCCTGGTCGAACAGATGCGCGAGGCGGTGGTCACCGGCTGGGTGGCGCCGAAGACCACGGTGGCGGCGGTGCCGGCGATGCTGCGGGCGATGCGCGAATCGATCGAGAGCGGCGCACTGGCAGCGCCTTTCAACAGCATCCCCGCCACCATCACGCCTGCGGCCCGCGAAGAGTTCGCGCAGGCCGGGCCGGCCGCACTGCGCACGAAAGTCGCGCCGGCGCTGCAAACCCTGGAAGATTTCATCCGCAACGAGTACCTGCCGGCCGCGCGCGACTCGATCGCCGCTTCCGCGCTGCCCGACGACGCCTACTACACGCTGCTGGCGGCGCAGCACACCGGCGGCACCCAGACACCGGCCGAGATTCACGCGCTGGGCCTGCGCGAGGTCGAGCGCATCCGCGCCCTGATACGGGCAGTAATTCCGCGCACCGGGTTCAAAGGCTCGTTCGCCCAGTTCTCTTCCTTCGTCAACAGCGACAGGCGCATGTTCTACACACGGCCGGACAAGCTGCTGGCGCGCTACCGCCGCGTGGTCAGCCGCGCCAATGCGCAGCTTCCGCGCCTGTTCCTGACCCTGCCTTCCGAAGACCTGGTGATCAAGCCGGCGGCGCGCGAGAACGGCGAATCCGTCGGCGCCGCCTATTACGAAGAAGGCAGCGCCAGGCGGCCGGCCGGGCTGGTGGTGAACACGGCGCGCCTGGATGCCCGTCCGATCTGGGAGGTGGACGCGCTGGCGCTGCACGAAGGCGTCCCGGGCCATCATCTGCAGGTCGCGCGCGCGCACCAGCTGGCGGGCCTGCCGGCGTTTCGCCGCCACGCCTGGTATCCGGCTTTCGGCGAGGGCTGGGCGCTGTACGCCGAGTCGCTCGGTTACGAGATGGGCTTCTACAAGGATGCGTTTTCGGCCTTCGGACAGCTTAACTCCGAGCTGCTGCGCGCCGCGCGCATGGTGGCCGACACCGGTATCCACGCCATGGGATGGACGCGCCAGCAAGCCATCGACTACCTGAACGCCAACACCGCCAACGCGCTTGCCGATAATGAAATCGAGGTTGACCGCTATATCGCGCAGCCGGCCAGGGCGCTGTCGTACAAGGCCGGACAGTTGCGCATCCAGGCGCTGCGTTCGCGCGCGCAGATGGTGCTGGGCGAGCGTTTCGACGTGCGCGCGTTCCACGAAGCGGTGCTCGCTAACGGACCGTTGCCGCTGCCGATCCTCGAACGCCAGGTCGGCCGCTGGATTGATGAAACGCTGGAGGCGGCGCCGCTCCCGGCGCCGCCGCGGGCGGTCAATGGGAGCTGAAAACAAGCTGCGACAGCAAAATGGGAAGGCGGCAAACGCAGTCTCCGGTTTTCGGTTAATCTCTGCACAACTTACAACTTAGCAGTAGAAGAAAGGGATCCCACGTGTCCAATCAACTAAGCCGCCGCCTGGCACTCCTCGACGACGACGAGCACCGTTCCCTGCTCGGCCAGGGCCTGCGCGGCATCGAACGCGAAACGCTGCGCGTCGACCCGCGCGGCAACCTCGCGGCGACGATGCACCCGGTGGCGCTGGGATCGGCCCTGACCCACCCGCAGATCACCACCGACTACGCCGAAGCGCTGCTGGAGTTCATCACCCCGGCCGAACACGATATCGCCACCACCTTGCACCAGCTCGACGCGATCCACCGCTTCGCTTACCAGCACATGGGCGACGAGATGCTGTGGAGCGAATCGATGCCGTGCGAGCTGCCGGCTGAAGAAGACATCCAGATCGCCTACTACGGCACCTCGAACATCGGCATGCTCAAGCACGTCTACCGGCGCGGCCTGGCGCTGCGCTACGGCAAGGCGATGCAGTGCATCGCCGGCATCCACTACAACTACTCGCTGCCTGAAAAATTCTGGCAGCTGCTGTTGTCCAGCGAAGGCGTCCCTGAAGAACGCCGCCGCCCGCTGCGCGACTTCCAGTCGGAAGGCTACATCGCCACGATCCGCAACTTCCGCCGCTACAGCTGGCTGCTGATGTACCTGTTCGGCGCGTCGCCGGCGCTGTCGAAGGGCTTCCTGCGCGGCCGCCCGAACGATCTCGAGACGCTGTCCGGCGATACCCTGTACCTGCCCTACGCGACCAGCCTGCGCATGAGCGACCTGGGTTACCAGAACGCCGCGCAATCGGGACTGACGCCGCACGAGAATTCGCTGGAAAGCTATGTCACCACCCTGATGGACGCGGTCAACCGCCCGTATCCGGCCTACCAGGAGCTGGGCACCAAGAGGGACGGCGAATGGATCCAGCTGTCGACCAACGTGCTGCAGATCGAGAACGAATACTATTCGACGATCCGTCCGAAGCGCGTGATCCGCACCGGCGAGCGTCCGGTGCAGGCGCTGTGCCGGCGCGGCGTCCAGTACATCGAAGTGCGCTGCCTCGATGTCGACCCGTTCGAACCGGTCGGCATCAGCGTCGAAACCGGCCGCTTCCTCGACGCCTTCCTGCTGTTCTGCGCGATGGACGACAGCCCGGTGATCGACAGCGTCGAAAGCCAGGTCCATGCGCGCAACTTCGCGCGCACCGTCAAGGAGGGCCGCAAGCCGGGCCTGACCCTGACCCGCGGCGGCGACGAGATCGCGCTGCAGGACTGGGCGCGCGAACTGATCGAGCGTATCCGCCCGGTGGCGAAACTGCTCGACGAGCAGCACAACGAGGCCGGCGTGCATGCGGCATCGCTGGCGGTGCAGGAAGCGAAGATCGCCAACCCTGACCTCACGCCATCGGCACGGGTGCTGCAAGAAGTGCGCGCGCTGGGTTCCAGCGCCGCCTTCGGCCTGCGCCAGAGCGAGCTGCACGCCGCCTATTTCCGCGAAAGCCCGCTCATGCCGGCCGAGGAAGCGATGTTCGCCGAGATGGCCGCGGCCTCGCTGGCCGAGCAGGCCCGCATCGAGCGTGAAGAGACCGGCAGCTTCGACGACTTCGTCGCCGCCTACAACAGCAGCACCCTGTGCGGCGAATAAGCGAAAGTCCTGCGTGCTCGCCTTCTATAACGAACACCACGGCCAGCATCGCGGCCGCGTCGAGATTTACCGCGGCGAGATGGTGCCCTGCTTTGAGAAGCCGGAACGTGCCGACCTGGTGGTAGCCGAGTTCGCGCGGCGCGGCCTGGGCCAGATCGTCACGCCGCGCGGCGTGTCGCTGGCGTCGCTGGAGCGCATCCACACGCCGCGCTACCTGCACTTCCTGCGCAACGCCTGGAACGACTGGCTCGCGCTCGATCCGGCCAATGCCGGCAAGGACGCTTTCCCATCCGTGTGGCCGGTGCGCAGCCTGCGCGACGACATCGAACCGGACAACTTCAGCGCCCGCATGGGCTTGTACTCGATGGACAGCGGCACGCCGCTCACCGCCGGCACCTGGATCGCCGCCAAGACGGGCGCCGACTGCGCCGTCAACGCGGCCCATGCGCTGCGCCTTGGCGAAAAAGGCACCTTCGCGTTAACCCGACCGCCCGGCCACCACGCCGGCGCCGACTTCTTCGGCGGCTACTGCTTCCTGAACAACGCCGCGCTGGCGGCCCAGCACCTGCTTGACGACGGCGCCAGGAAAGTCGCCATCCTCGACATCGACTACCATCACGGCAACGGCACGCAGAGCATTTTCTATCGCCGCGACGACGTGCTGTTCGTGTCGATCCACGGCGACCCGCGCACCGAATTTCCGTTCTACCTTGGCCATGCCGACGAAACCGGCGACGGCGCGGGCCTCGGCTACAACATGAACCTGCCGCTGGCGCGCGGCGCCACGCCGGCGCAATGGTTCGCCGCGCTGGAAACGGCCTGCATCCGCATCGCCAGCTACGCGCCCGACGCGCTGGTGGTGTCGCTGGGCGTCGATACCTGGGCCGGCGACCCGATCTCGAGCTTCACCCTGCAAAGCGCCGATTTCCTGCGCATCGGCGAACGCATCGGCTACCTTGGCCTGCCGGCCGCGTTCGTGTTTGAAGGCGGCTACGCGGTCGATGAAATCGGCGTCAATGTCGTCAACGTGCTCGAAGGTTTCGAGACCGCCGCTTAAAGTTTTCAAAGGATTTTCCGCATGACCGAATGGCAGTGGAGCAGCTTCGCTGATCTCCCCAACACCGACCTGTACGAATTGCTGGCCCAGCGCCAGAACGTGTTCGTGCTTGAGCAACAATGCCTGTACCCGGACCTGGACGGCTACGACCAGGATGCCTGGCACTTGCTGGGCTGGAAAATCATCGACGGCAAGCGCCAGCTGGCCGCCAGCCTGCGCGTGATCGCGCCCGGCGTGAAATACACCGAAATGTCGATCGGGCGCGTGTTGTCGACCAGCGTTGCCCGCGGAACCGGGGTCGGCCGCGAGCTGCTGGTGGAAGGCATCGCGCGCGCCGAGCAGCTGTATCCGGGCCACCGCCTGCGCATTGGCGCCCAGCAGTACCTGGAAGCGTTCTACGCCAGCTTTGGCTTCAGGACCGTGTCAGCGCCTTACGACGAAGACGGCATCATGCACGTCGAGATGCTGCGCTAGAGCGGCGCAGCGCCAGCAGGCCGAGGCCGCCCAGCACCAGCAGCATCGAGGCCGGCTCCGGCACCTGCGGCACCACGTCCAGCAGCACCGCCTGGCAATTGTCGCCCAGGCAGCCAAACGCGGCGATCTGGCCCAGGTCGTTGATGCCGCGCGCCTCGTACAGCACCCAGCCCGAGGCCGGATCGATCAGCGAGTTCAGGTCGGTCATGGCGCCGCCGCTGTACAGGAAGGCGCGGGTGTCGAAGTCGCCTTCCAGGCCGGAGCTGCCCACCACCTGCCCCAGCGCATTGATGCCATAGCCGAAACTGCGCCCGCCGCCAAGCGTGCCGAGGTCGATCATCATGCCGTCGACGTACAGGAACGCGTGCTCGACGCTGCCCTCGGTGTACGCATAGCCGGTCACCTGGCCAGACTCGTTGATGGCGGCGGCGCTGCTCTGGCGTCCGCCAAGCGTTCCCAGGCTGCGCATCGTCCCGTTTTCGAAGATGAACGCGTTGACGGTGGAGACAGGCTCGTTATCGATCGACGATTCTCCCACCACCTGCCCGGCATTGTTGATGCCGGCGGCCAGCGCGAAATCGCCGCCCAGCGTGCCGATGTCGCGCATCTCGCCGCCGGAATAGAGAAATCCGCGAAACTCGCCGGCAGCATTGTTGGCCTGCCCGACCATGTGCCCGCTGGCATTGACGCCAAGGCCGAAGCTGCTGGCGCCGCCGAGCGTGCCGGGGAACCCCGTGCCGGAGCCGTTGCGCAGGAATGCGCGGCTGGACTCGCCGGAAAAGGTATACCCCGCCACCAGGCCATTGCTGCTGACGGCGCGCGCGCTGCTGGCGCCGGCCACGCCTAGGTCGGTGAGCACGCCGCCGGTCCAGCTGAAGGCGCTGCCGGCGCCAAACTCGCCGACCACCTGGCCGGCGTTATTGATCGCGTGCGCGTAGGTCGACGCCGGCAAGGCCGTGATGGAATACAAGGGAGCGGCCCGGGCCGCTGGAGCCGACAACACGAGCGCCGCGAGCAGGGCTGTAATGTTTGCTTTGAGGAACATAGGGATTCCTTTCGATTGGAATCCCAAGCATGCTGGCGCGCAGACCGCGATGGTCTGCGCCAGATCAGACGCGCGCTATGGATATTGTAAAATCGTCAAGCAAACGCGACATTGTCAGATGGTCACCTGGGTGCCGAGCTCGATCACCCGGTTAGGCGGGATCTGGTAGTAGTCGGCCGCGCTGCGGGCATTGCGCGACATGGCCACGAACAGATGCTCGCGCCACGGCGCCATGCCGCCGCCCGGCGCCGAGATCACGGTCTGGCGGGCGATGAAGAACGAGGTCTCCATCATCTCGAATTCGGCGCCCTGGGCCGCGGCCAGCTTCAGGATATGCGGGATGTCCGGCTCGTCCTTGAAGCCATAGAAGACATTCAGCTGGTAGCACTGGTGGCCCAGGTCGACGACCTTGACCTGTTCGGCTTCCGGCACCCACGGCTCTTCCAGGATGTGTACCGTCAGGAACACCACGCGCTCGTGCAGGACCTTGTTGTGCGACAGGTTGTGCAACAGCGCGTGCGGCACGCCGTCGCTTTCGCCGCGCAGGAAGATCGCGGTGCCGTACACCCGCGCCGGCGGCGCCACGAACAGCGAATCGAGGAAATCGGGCAGCGGAATCGCATGCTTTTGCAGGTTCTCGAACACCAGCCCGCGGCCGCGCTTCCAGGTCATCATCGCGGTAAACAGGATCGCGCCGAGCAGCAGCGGGAACCAGCCGCCGTGGAACAGCTTGAGCGATGTCGACGACAGCAGCATCACGTCGATCAGGAAGAAGAAGCCGGTCGCGCCGAAGCACAGCCACAGCGGCAGGTGCCAGCGGTAGCGCGTAACGAAGAAGGTCAGCACCGTGGTGCACAGCATGGTCGCGGTAACGGCGATACCGTAGGCCCCGGCCAGTTCGTCGGACGAACCGAACGATACGACCGCCAGCAGCACCACCGCCAGCTGCAGCCAGTTCACCGCCGGGATGTAGATCTGGCCGATCTCGCTGGCCGAGGTGTGCAGCACGCGCATGCGCGGCAGCAGGCCGAGCGCGATGGCCTGCTTGGTCATCGAGAAGGTGCCGGAGATCGTGGCCTGCGAGGCGATCACCGCGGCCATCGTCGACAGCGCCACCAGCGGATACACCGCCCAGCCGCTTACCTGGTGGAAGAACGGATTGCTGACCGCTTCCGGATGCTGGATCAGCATCGCGCCCTGGCCCAGATAGTTCAGCGCCAGCGATGGGAAGGCGATCGCGAACCACGCCATGCGGATCGGCTTTTTGCCAAAGTGGCCCATGTCGGCGTACAGCGCCTCGGCGCCGGTGATCGCCAGCACCACCGCGCCCAGCGCCACGAAGGCGGTGAATTTATTCTCCAGCATGAAGCGCAGCGCGTGCAGCGGATTCAGCGCGGCGAGCACCTCTGGCGCTTCAAAAATATGGTACACGCCCATGACGGCGAGCGTCAGGAACCAGACCAGCATGACCGGGCCGAACCAGCGGCCGATGCCGGCGGTGCCGCGCGACTGCACCGAATACAGCGCAACGAGCACCACGATCGAAATCGGCACGACATACGCTTCCATGCCGGGCGCGGCGACTTCCAGGCCTTCGATCGCGCCAAGCACCGAGATGGCGGGCGTGATCACGCTGTCGCCATAGAACATGGTGGCGCCGAACACGCCGAGCATCATCAGCGGCACGTACCAGCCGGAGCCCTTGGTGACCGAATTGAGCGCCAGCGCCATCAGCGCCATGACGCCGCCTTCGCCGCGGTTATCCGCGCGCAGCACCAAGGTCACGTACTTGAGGGAGACAATCGTCGTCAGCGCCCAGAAGATCAGCGACAAGATGCCGAGCAGGTTGGGCGTGTTGAGGGCGAGGCCGTGGGTGGTGTCGAAAACAGCTTTGAGGGTATACAGCGGGCTGGTGCCAATGTCGCCATAGACAATGCCGACAGCGGCCAGCGTCAGCGCCGCGATGCTGCTTTTCTTGTGTTCCGGGGTCAAAATTGCACCATGTTTTTGTTTTTGATGCGTTGCACAATATGCCAAGGTAAGGCAATTTGCAAGCGAAATTCCTCACATTCTGGGCAACCCCAGCGGCGATTTTTCAGCTGGTAGATAATGTTGTCCTAGCGAATATTTTGATTGTTTCTCATGCGCACCGGCGTTCTGTCCGCTGCCCTGGCCTTCCTGTGCTGGGGTTTGTTTCCTATTTACTTCCACGCGTTGAACGATGTCCCGCCGACCCAGATCCTGGTGCACCGGGTGCTCTGGTCGTTGCTGTTCCTGATGATCGTGCTGACCATCCGGCGCCAGTGGGCCTGGGTGCGGCCATTGATGAGCACGCCGCGCGTGATTGGCAGCTTCGCCATCAGCGCGTTACTGCTGTCGGGGAACTGGCTGCTGTATATTTGGGCAGTCAACAACGGCCACGTGATCGAATCGAGCCTGGGCTACTTCATCAACCCGCTGGTCAATGTCATGCTGGGCTACCTGGTGCTGAAGGAACGCCTGCGCGCCTTCCAGTGGGCGGCGATCGGGCTGGCCGCATGCGGCGTGGCTTGGCTGGCGTGGGACGCCGGGCGCATGCCCTGGATCGCGCTGGTGCTGGCCGCCTCGTTCGGCCTGTACGGCTTGATGCGCAAGACCGCGGCGCTGGGCGCGCTGGAAGGCCTGTCGTTCGAGACCATGCTGCTGTTCCCGTTCGCGCTCGGCTATGTCGTGTGGCTGACCATGACCGGCGCCAACGCCTTCGTCAATACGGAATCGGACTTCACCCGCTGGCTGCTGGCGGCGGCCGGGCCGATCACGGCGATCCCGCTGCTGCTGTTTGCGGCGGGCGCGCGCAAGATCCCGCTGTCGGTGCTGGGGCTGCTGCAGTACATCGGCCCGACCATCCAGTTCGCGCTGGGGATCTTCCTGTTCCACGAGGCATTCACCTCGGGCAAACTGGTCGGTTTCCTGATGATCTGGAGCGCGCTGGCCTTGTACGCGGCCGAAGGACTGTGGAAGCGCGCTAACTGACAGAGGTGCGCGTTAATCGCGTGCCGGCCGCGTCGCCAGTGCCACCACGGCAGCGCCCGCGGCCACGACGAGCGCGTCTTCAATCAGTCCGCTGCGGGTCTGGCCGATACGGGCCATCGCCTGCTTGCGCCCGGCCAGGGTCAGATAGGCCAGCGGAACGGCAGTTGCCACCGCGACAGCGGCGCCGGCCTTCTCCCGGCCGGCCGGCGCCAACGCCGCACCGGCGATCGCGGCGCTCATCACGCGTGCGAGCAGCCCAAGGAACACCGTCCGGTCAGGCGCGGTTTTCATCTTATCTCCGAGCAACTCACCAACGCCCATTGCCATCGCACCATATTTAAACAGGGGGCGATCCAACAGCATCAGCTCGCCCGTGGTGCCGCGCCCCGCGGCGCGGGCAGTGGCGAGCGTCGCCATCGGGGTCATCGAACGGGCGCTGGCGACAGCACCAATCAGGGCGGAGGGAAGTAGGCTGGGGGTGTTCATTCTTAAGACTCCTGTGGCAAGTGGAAGCGGTTTCGCTGGGGAGACGCGGCCGTCCGCGCCAGTGCGCCCTGTTGCGCACAAGCCGGCAGTCGCCTCATCAGCTCGGTAGCTGCCAGATTAGGCTACTTCGCACCGCGATGTCGCCACCTACGGTTAGTGCGCCAGGGCGCCGCCGGGTGCTAGGGAATCCATGCGAGAAGGTCGGTCACGCCGACATCCACGCCAGCTTGCGACAACAGCGTACTGACCTGGCCGCGATGGTGTGTTTGATGATTGAAAAAGTGCAGGAGCAAGGGTCCGAAATATGTGCGGCGATCGCCACGCGCATTGCGGTAGCAGACCTGCAGGCCCAGGTCGCTTTCGGATATTTCCGCCGCCAAGGCAGTGATGATCGCATCGAGCCGCGCGCGATGCGCCGTGAGCGACGCCAGGTCCTCGCTATGGATATGCGCAAGCGAAGCGGGAGCAGGCATGTCGAGCACTGCCGCCAGCGATGCGAAGCCTGACGGATGCGCCGCAAACCGGCGCAGCCAGATCGTGTCCCCGGCGACGATATGGTTCAGCGTGCCGAGGATCGATCCGAAAAAGGCGCCGCGGTCGGCGGCCAGCGCTTCCTTCGGCAAGGTGGCTGCCGCGGAATACACTTGCTGATTCATGGACGCGTTATACGACGCCAATAAAACGATATCTTCGCGAGTCGGCATATTTTTTCTTTCTATAAAGGCTGAGTTTACCGGGCTGGCCACTGGCGAGGCAAGCTGGCGGCGCCATCGGCAGCCCGAGGGAAGCGCAAGCTCGCCTTGGTGCCGGCAACGGCGCAGCTGGCAATGCTTAAGTCGATGCCGCTGCGCGCGGCCAGCCGGTCGACGATCGACAAGCCAAGCCCCAGTCCTTCGCTCGCCTGCCCCCTCGCCCCGGCCCGATGCAGGCCGGGCGCGATACCCGGTCCGCTGTCGGTCACGGCCAGGCCGCCCTGCTCCATGCTGATTCGAACCTGGCCTTCCATCGTATGGCCGAACGCGTTGCTGACCAGGTTGGACAGCAGGATCGCCAGGCTGGCGCGCCGGCACACCACGCTATCGTTCGCGCCGACATCCACCACCACCTCCACCGCCTTGCCATCGAGCAGGTGGGCATGCTGAACCACGATGCTTTCCACCAGCGGCAGCAGCAGCACCCGTTCCGCCGGCGGCGTCTGGCCCAGGTCTTCGCGCGCCAGCGCCAGCAGGGTGTCGACCGATTGCGCCATCGCTTCGGCTGCCGTCAGGATGCGCTGCACCTGCGCCGCCTGCTGCGGCGCCAGCGGCTGGCTGGCCAGCAGGCGCGCGGCGCCGCCGACCACGGCCAGCGGCGTGCGCAGCTCGTGGCTGGCATCGCGCGTGAAGTGCTGCTCGCGCTCGATGAAGTCGGCGATGCGGTCCATCGCCTGCTCCAGCCCCTTCGCCAGCGCGCCGATTTCATTGTCCGGGAATTGACCCGCGAAGCCGCGCGGAAGATGGCCAGGCGCGGCCTCCGCCACCAGCCCGGCCAGGCGATCGAGCGGTGCGGTGGCGCGGCGCGCCAGCCAGTAGCCAAAGCCCGCGGTCAGGGTCACCATCAGCAGCGCCAGTACCGCCAGCACGCCGCCGAGGAAAGGCAGGCGCTGACGCACCACCAGTTCGCGACTCACTTCGGCGACGATGAAGTACGGGACGCTGCCCGGCGCCACCACGTGATAGTGGCGCCCGGCGTCGCCGTAGTATTCGCGCCGGTTCGGCTCGTACTGGCGCGCGAGATCGGCCGGGAAGCTGCCCTGGCCGCGATGGATGGTGACGAAATCGCGCAACGGCTTGACCGGCGCGCCAGCCTGTTGCTGGTGCTCGGTCTCCTGGCGCAGCATGTTTTCGAAGAAGCTGTCTTCGACCGTGTACACAAACACCAGGCTGAAGGCCGAGAAGCACAGCGCCGTCGCCAGGGCGAACACGGTGAAGGCGGTGACGATCCGGCGGCGCAGGCTATGCGGCGAGGCGCTCATGCCGACGCATCCAGACGAAAACCGACCCCATGCACCGTCAGCAGCATCGGGCGCGCGAACGGTTTATCGAGCGCCTGGCGCAGCAGGTACATATGGCTGCGCAGCGCATCGGAATCGGGCGGGTCGTCGCGCCACAATGCATGCGTGAGTTCGGACCGGGTCACCGTGCGCGGGTGCGCTTCGGCCAGCGCCAGCAGGAGCTGGTACCCGGCCGGATGCAGCCGCAGCGCCTGCCCATCGCGCGCCGCGCTCTGCGCCTGGCGGTCGAGCGTCAGGCTGCCAATGGCAAGACTGTGATGCTGGTGCAGCGTGTGGCGTCGCGCCAGCGCATGGCAGCGCGCCAGCAGTTCTTCCAGCGCGAACGGCTTGAGGAGGTAGTCGTCGGCGCCGCAATCGAAGCCGGCCAGCTTGTCGTGCAGCGCGTCGCGCGCGGTGAGCATCAACACCGGAACGCGGCGCGCATGCTGCTCGCGCAGGCGCCTGCATACTTCGAGTCCATCGAGACCGGGCAGCGTCAGGTCGAGCAGCACGAGGTCGTAATGGTTGTCGAGCGCGAGCTGCAGGCCGTGCGTGCCGTCGGCCGCGAAGTCGGCGCTGTGGCCGTGCTGCTCCAGGCCTTCGGCCAGGTTGCGCGCCAGCGGCGCGTGGTCTTCGACGACGAGTATGTGCACGGACTGCGGTCCTTTAACGGTTTGCCAGGCGCTGTAGCTGGAATGCGTCGGCGAGGCGCCACTCCATCGCAGCCACGGCCGCGTGCATCAGCACCAGCATCTTATCAAACTGCACCACCCTCGCCTGCTCGGTTCTGGCCGCCGCAAGGCCGCCGCGCTGGTACGCTGCCAGCATGCGCACGCTGTTCTCGTCGAGTCCCGGTTCGCGCGCCACCGGCGCATGGCCCAATGCCTTGATCATCGCCTCCACTGTCGACCAGGTCGACCATGAATTCTGCCCGGTGACGAGACGGCCATCGACGATGGTGTGGTCGAGATAGTTCGGCGCTGCGACGAAGCGCGCGCCGCGGTCGATCGCGCGGTCCTGCAGCATGAACGGGAACTGCTCGCGCGCGTTCTGGTCGAGGAACAGCTCTTCGTCATTGGTGAAGCCGGTCATCTGCTTGCCTGCCACGAAAGGCTTGCCGTCCGCCGTCATCACGCCAAGCAGGGCTGCCGGACCATGGCATACCGCGCCGACCACGCCACGTTGGGCGATATCGAGCACGATGCGCGGCACGTCGCGGTTGACCGGCAGGTCGTACATCGCGCCTTTGCCGCCGACGATGTACACGGCATCGTAGCGCCCGGAGTCCACCTGGGCCAGTGGCAGCGACTGATTCACCCTGGCCTGGGCGTCGGCGTCGTTGAGGAAGGCATAGTCGATGTCCTGCATGTCGTCGGTGTCGATGCGCGCGGGCGGCTTGCCGCCCAGGGGCGAGGCGATGTCGACGTCGTAGCCGTTGACCTTGAACGCGTAGTAGGCGCGTGACAGCTCGGTCAGTTCATAACCCGCCCTTTTATTCAGCGGACCGCCACGTTCGGCGCTGCTGACGATGGCCAGGATGCGGCCGCGCTGTTCGCCGGCTGCCTGCTTCAGGTAAGGCACGTCGGCCGGCGTGGCATGCACATTGGCCTTCGGAATGCTGTCGAGGTCGTAGCTGAGGTAGCGTCCCCACGCCAGTGCGGCGATCAGTGCGAGGAAGGCGGCCAGCCAGGCGGCGGCGCGGAGTAAAGTGCGGGTCATTTCGTTCTCCTAGGTAATGAATGACCCAAGCTTGCGCCGCACCGTGTGAAATGGATGTGAAAAGGTCAAAAGCGCTGCCGATTACTGTATCCTGTTGACCTTTCGCTTTAACCGAGACTCTCAATGGCAAATTACGTCTATACCATGAACCGCGTGGGCAAAATCGTTCCGCCTAAACGCCAGATTCTGAAAGACATTTCGCTCTCATTCTTCCCGGGCGCCAAGATCGGCGTGCTGGGCCTGAACGGCTCCGGCAAGTCGACCCTGCTAAAAATCATGGCAGGCATCGACACCGACATCCAGGGCGAAGCACGCCCGATGCCGGGCCTGAACATTGGCTACCTGCCGCAGGAACCGCAGCTGGACCCTGAACTGACCGTGCGCCAGGAAGTGGAATCGGGCCTGGGCGAAGCGTTCGAAGCGCAAGCCAAGCTCGAAGCCGTGTACGCGGCCTACGCCGACGAAGACGCTGACTTCGACGCACTCGCCACCGAGCAGGCGCGCCTGGAAGCGATCATCTCGTCGTCCGACGGCGGCAACCTGAACCTGCAGCTGGAAATGGCCGCCGATGCGCTGCGCCTGCCGCCGTGGGACCAGAAGATCGGCGTGCTGTCCGGCGGTGAAAAGCGCCGCGTGGCGCTGTGCAAGCTGCTGCTGTCGAAGCCCGACATGCTGCTGCTCGACGAGCCGACCAACCACCTTGACGCGGAATCGGTCGACTGGCTGGAGCAGTTCCTGGTGCGTTTCCCAGGCACCGTGGTCGGCATTACCCACGACCGCTACTTCCTCGACAACGCCGCCGAGTGGATCCTGGAACTGGACCGCGGCAGCGGCATTCCGTGGAAAGGCAACTACAGCTCGTGGCTGGACCAGAAGCAAGCCCGCCTGAAGCAGGAAGAATCGACCGAGTCGGCACGCCAGAAGGCGCTGCAGAAGGAACTCGAATGGTCGCGCCAGAATCCGAAGGCGCGCCAGGCCAAGTCGAAGGCCCGCATGGCCCGCTTCAACGAGCTGTCCGAGCACGAATACCAGAAGCGCAACGAGACCCAGGAGATCTTCATCCCTGTGGCCGAGCGCCTGGGCAACGAAGTCATCGAGTTCAAGAATGTGTCGAAGGCCTTCGGCGACCGCCTGCTGATCGACAACCTGTCGTTCACGGTGCCTGCCGGCGCGATCGTCGGCATCATCGGCCCGAACGGCGCCGGTAAATCGACCCTGTTCAAGATGATCACCGGCAAAGAACAGCCGGACAGCGGCGAAGTCGTGGTCGGCAAGACCGCGCGCGTGTCGATCGTCGACCAGCACCGCGACGAACTGTCGGACAAGAAAACGGTCTTCGAGGACGTTTCCGGCGGCGCCGACATGCTGACCGTTGGCCGCTTTGAAATGCCGTCGCGTGCCTACCTGGGCCGCTTCAACTTCAAGGGTTCGGACCAGCAAAAGGTCGTCGGCAACCTGTCCGGTGGCGAACGCGGCCGCCTGCACCTGGCCAAGACGCTGCTCCAGGGCGGCAACGTCCTGCTGCTCGATGAACCGTCGAACGACCTGGACGTGGAAACCCTGCGCGCGCTGGAAGATGCGCTGCTCGAGTTTGCCGGCAGCGTGATGGTGATCTCCCACGATCGCTGGTTCCTTGACCGTATCGCGACGCACATCCTGGCATTCGAAGGCAATTCGCAGGTAACCTTCTTCGACGGTAACTATCAGGAATATGAAGCCGACAAGAAGAAGCGCCTGGGTGAAGAAGGCGCCAAGCCGAAGCGTATTCGCTACAAGCCGCTGACTGTGTAAGCGGCGTAAGCCTCGGTGAAGGCTCCCTGCGGGGAGCCTTTTTTTTGCTTTCTAAAAGGCAAACGAACATCGGCCCGGAATCCGGTTGTGTAAGATTCTCAATGATGAGGCCGCCTGAGAGAAGCCCCACCCATTTGAGCCAATCGACATGGCAGCGGGGCTTCGTCCCCCAGACTAGGCTGATGAATGCGTATCAAGGCAATCGCGTTCCGGGAGGAACGTACTTCTTCACGGTAAGGCTTCGGGATCCGGGCAGTTCGCTGCTAACCGAGCACATCTCAGCCTTCGGCGAAGCGATCCGGCTGGTGCGCACCCGCAAGCCGTTTCATATAGACGCATGGGTGGTCCTGCCCGACCACGCCCACGCGATCTGGACACTGCCACCGGGCGACAACGACTGCGCTGCGCGCTGGCGCGCGGTCAAGATCGCGTTCTCCAAGTCGCTGCGCAAGACTGGCCTGTCGCAAGCCGATGAACGCACCATCTGGGCCCGCCACTACAAGGACCACCTGGTCCACGACGACGCCGAATACGCCCGGCTGATCGATTATGTCCACCATAATCCGCTGCGCCACGGCATGTGCCAGCGCCTCGACGATTGGCCATGGTCGTCGCTGCACCGCTTCGTTGCGGCCGGCTACACCCCATCCAGCTAACATCGCCGCCACAATAGAACAGGGCGGGAAAGCCTGATTGGCCCTTCCCGCCCTGCGTTGATACTTTACGACTTCAGTTTAGAAGTTGTAACGTGCTGCCACGGTCACTGCGTCCGGCTTAGGGCCGAAATCGCGGCTCTTGCCGTAGCGCTCGTATTCCACGGTCAGCGCAACTTGCTGGCTCAGGTTGTACTGAGCGCCCAGGCCTGCGTAAAGGCCGTTATCGGATTCGCTGCGGTTCATGCCAGGGGTAGCGCTGCTGAGCTTGTTCTTGGTGTGGGCAACGCCCAGCTTGCCGAAGAACGAAAACTGCTCGTTCATTGGCGCGGTTGCCTTGGCAGCGATGTAGGTTGCACGGCCGTCGACTTCACCGCGGCCATTCACGCCAGCCTGGGTAAAGCTGACATCGGTCTTCTTGAAGTCTGCGTGGCCAATTTCCATGCCGAAGTTCTGGTCGATTTCGACACCTCCAAAGATCTTGCCGCCGGCCTTGTAGCCTTCAGCGCTGCGGTTGGTGGTACCGGCGACTTCGAACGTGTTGTCGGCCGAAACCACACCAACACCAACGTAAGGACGGTTCTGTGCCTGGGCTGCGCCCATGGCGGTTGCACCTGCGATCAATGCGAAGATAAGCTTTTTCATACGGACTCCTGTTGTTGTTGACACGTCTGGTCCGCAATTCGATATTGAATTGCGAGGTAGCCAAGATAGCATCAACGACAAGGCAGAGTCCGTGGGTATCCCGTAAGACTTGTAAGGAGATGTAACGAAAAACGCAAATAGATGACTCGCCGTTCAGCTATTTCAATATCCGCTTTAGCGTGTTTTCGTGGGAGATGCGAGTATGTTGCGGAAAGTTAGATTCAACCGCGGTCCCATTGGGCGTGTTGATTTGTTAATTCCATGCAACCAAAAGTGTTGCGTCTTTCCCCTCATCAGTAGCACGCTACCTGCGCTCAGCTCGAGCCGTAGGGTCTGTTTCGTGTGCTTGTGGCGCAGGATGAACCTGCGCGAGGCGCCGAAACTCAGGGAAGCGATCGCTGGCTCGGGGCCGAGCTCGGCCTCGTCATCGCTGTGCATGCCCATGCTGTCGCGTTCACTGCGGTAGTAATTGAGCAGCACGCTATTGAAACAGTGCCCCGTCGCCAGTTCGACGGCTTGCTTGAGTGTCAGCAGCAGCGGCGTGAACGGCAGCGGCTCGAGATCGAGTCCGGAATAGCTATAACCCGCCTCGCCGTGCCATGCGGTCAGGCGCGGCTGCAGGTGCCGCTTCCCCCACAAGGTGATCGATTCGGCGCGCCAGGCGGTGTCGGCCACCAGCCGGGCCAGCACCTCATCGTTGGTTAGCGCTAGCGGCAACTGCTCCAGCAATAGCAATTCACCATCGGGAATGGCGATGGGGATCAGTGCGTTGCTTGGGGTGAACAGGTCCATCCTGGTGCCGGATCGCTATGATCGTGCCCGACGGCGCTGTGCCACATCGAGGTTCAGGCGTAGGCTTCGGCCAGGCTCATCACCCTTGGCGTGATGGTAATGCCAGCCTTGCTGAACAGCGCCTCGATCGCGGCCATGTTGGCCTCGTTCTCTTCCGTCTTCCAGCCTTTGAACAGGTCGGTCCCGTCCTTCTGGAAATGCAGGTCGAGCACCTTGCCCTTGTCCTTGTGGATGTAGCTTTGCTTGTAGGTGTTATGGAAGCCCATCTGTTCCAGTTCGGCCAGGATACCCTCTGGCGGATTGTCTGGATCGGTAGCCATGAAAATGCCGAAAGTCTTGCCAGGCGGTTTAGCCGCGATATCTACTTCATAGATACCCGGGGCTTTTGTCACAGATGTCGTTTTCAGGAATAACATTTTTTTCTCCGCTTGACGGCTGCCAAGGCTTATCTTTTAGGCAAAGCATGGGCATGTGTTGCCCAGCGGAACAAGCTTATTGCGATTTGTCGACTTTGTCGATGAATCGTTGCATCTTTTTTAAATGACGAGGGTAAAACGGTACAGCTTGTTCCAAAACAGGCAATGCCCGGGCCGGCAAAGCCGCTAATGGCGCCGGGCCGCCAGGCCCACCGTGGCCTCGGCCAGCGCCTCGTAGAGCCTGCCGGCGCCCGGGTCCCACGTCGCGACGGCGGCCTGCTGGCGCGCGACCGTCGCCATGTCGCCGCGCGCAATCGGACCGCTTAGCGCGCTTTCCGGTCCCAGCCTGAACACATTGGCCAGGGTTTCGGTCGCCAGCGGGCGCGCCAGCTCGCGCGCAGCGGCTTCCGGGATGCCCGCCGCCTGGTAGGCCCGCAACGCCGCGTCGATCACCGTGACCAGGTAGTTCGATGCGAACACCGCAGCGGCGTGGTACACGGTTTTCGCCGACGCGTCGATCTGGGCGACCCGCCCGCCGATGGCAAGCAGCGCCGGTTCCAGCATCGCGATGGCGCCCGGCGCCCCTTCGACCCCGCACCAGGTGCCGCCGAACCCGTGCGCCACCGCATCCGGGTCGGCGAAGCTGCGGATCGGATGGGCGCTGGCGGTGAGCGCGCCCGCCTGTGCGGCAGCGTCCAGCTCAAGCGACGATTTGGCGCCGCTGCAGTGGAACACCAGCGCGCCCGCCAGCGGCACGGCGGCGGCAAGGCGCGCGCAGGCGGCTGCGATCTGGTCGTCCGGCACTGCCAGCATCCAGGCGTCGGCCCGATCCATCTGCGCGATATCCGTCACCGCCTGGCCGGCGCCGATGAAGGCGACGGCGTCGGCGGCGCTGGCGGCCGAGCGCGTCAGCACCGCGCCGACCTCGAACTCGCCGCTGGCGGCGAACAGCCGCCCCAGCACGCGTCCGACGTGGCCGGCGCCGATGATGTTCAATGAAGGCGCCATCAGAATCCGCTGCCTGGCTGGGCCAGGTACTCCAGCTCGTCCGGCGTCGATGTGCGGCCGAGGATCGGATTGCGGTGCGGGAAGCGGCCAAAGCGCGCGATCACGCCGCGATGGCGGTGCGCGTAATCGAGCGAGGACTCGAAGCCGGGATGCTCGCGCGACAGCTCGCTGAACAGCTGGACCGCCAGTTCCTGCATGGCGGCGTCTTCGGCATGCTCGAACGGCATGTAGGCGAACGAGCGCTGCACCGGCGTGAGCTTGCGGTCGTCGCCGCTGTCGACCAGTTCGCGCGCCGCGGCCAGCGCCAGCGCGTCGCCAGCAAAAGCGTCGGGGGTGCCGCGCGCGCTGTTGCGGGTCAGCTGGTCCAGCACGAGGATGCGCGCCAGCTTGCCTTGCGGGCCCTGGGTATCCCAGTCGCGCAGGCCGCCGCCGACGGCCAGGGCGATCGGCGCGCCGAAGCGCTCGCGGATGGCGGCGTCAAACGCGGCGTCCTTGCGGAACCATTCGGCGCGCGGTTTGCCGTGGCCCTCGTCGGAGGCGGGCAGGAACCAGAAATCGAGAACATCTTGAGGGGTCACGGCATTCCTTGTCAGTTGCGTGCGTGTGCGAGCTTGAAGCTGGCGATACCTTCGTAGCCTGTCAGTTCATGCGCCAGGTCGGACAACGGGGCACCGCTGCGCTTGGACAGCGCGAGCGCGACAAAACGCCACTCGTGCACGCCATGGTCGTTGCTGATCATGAGCGAACCGCCGGCGATTTCATAACCGCGCTCGAGCGCCAGCCTGCGCATCTCGCTCTCGCGCGGAACGAAGCCAGGGCTGAAGCGCAGCGTGATCGCAATGGCATGGCGCGACGGCAGGATGCCCTCAAGTCGCGACAGGTAGATCATGATCCCTGCCGACAGCAGCGCCAAACCGATCGCCGCGAGGTAGAAGCCGACGCCGACCATCACGCCAATCGCCGATGCGGCCCAGATCGAGGCAGCTGTCGTCAGGCCGCTGATGCTGAAGCCTTCGCGCATGATCACGCCCGCGCCGAGGAAGCCGATGCCGGTGACGATCCCCTGGATGACACGGGTCGGGTCGATCCCCAGCGTCATCGCCGTGCCCTGCCCGCCGTACCAGGAATCCGGATAACCGGCCACCATCATCAGCGCCGCCGATGCCATGCACACCAGGCCGTAGGTGCGCATGCCGGCTGCGCGGCCATGGTAGCTGCGCTCGTAGCCGACCAGCAGGCCAAGCAGCAGCGCCCCCACCATGTTGGCCAGCACCAGCAGGTTGGTGGCGATTTCAGGTTGCGACCAGTAAGAGGCCAGCAGTTGGTTCGACGGCATGCGCTGTCTTTCGGCGGTTGCCCGCTCAGGTGGTGGGTTTTTTTACCAGTTGTTTTTCAAACGCGACGTCGTATTTGCTGACCCGCCTGACTTCCTGCGGCCCGAGCTTTTTGACGAACGCCACAAACTCGTCCAGTTCGAGCGGCTGGCACAGAGGCGGCTCGCCCGGCTTCTCGCTTAGCTGGAACAGGCCGTCGCCAGTGCGGACCATCGAGTAGCCCTGGTTGCCGGTGCGCTCCTTGAGCCGGTCGACCGCGCTGCTTGCGCGGGTTGAACGTCCGCTTGCCATCAGATTTCCTCCGTTCGGGTGTGCAGCCATGCCGCCGCCTCGCCCGCCACATGCGGTGCCAGGCGCGCGCGCACGGTCGCGTGGTAGTCGTTGATCCATGCCTTCTCGTCGGCGCGCAAAATAGCCAGGTCGAGGCAGCGCGTATCGATCGGACACAGGGTCAGGGTCTCGAAGCGCAGGAACTCGCCAAATTCGGTCGATTCCGCATCGACGTTGAGCACCAGGTTCTCGATGCGGATGCCCCACTTGCCGGGCCGGTAGATGCCAGGCTCGATCGAGGTGATCATGCCAGGCTCCATCGCCGTGTGCGGATCGGGCGGCGTGCTGGGCGAGATCGACTGCGGACCCTCATGCACATTCAGGAAGTAGCCTACGCCGTGCCCGGTACCATGGCCGTAGTCGATGCCGGCGGCCCAGATCGGCGCGCGCGCAATGGCGTCGAGCAGCGGCGAGCGGGTACCGCGCGGATAGTGGGCGGCGGACAGGGCGATCAGCCCTTTGAGCACCAGCGTGAAGTCGCGCCGGTGCGCATCGCCGATGTCGCCAACGGCGACCACGCGGGTGATGTCGGTGGTGCCGCCCAGGTACTGGCCGCCGGAATCGATCAGCAGCAGGCCGTGGCCTTCGATGACCGCATGCGACTGCTCGGTGGCGCGGTAATGCATGATCGCGCCGTTGGCATTGAAGCCGGCGATGGTGCCGAAGCTTGGGCTGACAAATCCCGGGCGGCGCGCACGCGCCGCCGTAATGTGGCGGTCGATCGCGACCTCTGTCAGCGCGTCGCGCTGCGGGTCTTGCAGCGTCGCCTCCAGCCAGGCGAAGAACTCGCACAGGGCCGCGCCGTCCTGTTCCATGGTCGCGCGCACGTGCTCCGCTTCGGCGCCGGTCTTGCGCGACTTGGCGAAGGTGGTGGGATTGACCGCTTCGATGACCCGGCTGGCCGGATCGACCGCGGCGCGCATGCCCGCGGTGACGCGGCGCGGATCGATCAATAGCGCCGTGCCGGCGCCGAGCGTCGCCAGGGCGCCGGCTGCGTCGTCATAGCGCGCGAGATGCACGCCGTCAGCCTGCAGGGCCGCACGCAGGTCCGCCGGCACCTTGCCGTCACCGGCAAACAGGGTGGCGCGCTCCGGCGTGATCAGCGCATGGGCCAGGAAGACCGGATTGAAGCTGACGTCCGATCCGCGCAGGTTGAACAGGTAGGCGATGTCGTCCAGCGTCGAGACGAAGTGGGCGTTCGCCCCCGCCTTCGCCATCGCCTCGCGGGTCGCCGCCAGCTTGGCGGCGCGCGCCGTGGCCGCGAATGGCGCGGCGTGCTCGAACACCGGATCGGTGGGCAGTGCCGGGCGCTCGGGCCAGACCTCGTCGAGCAGGTCGATATCGGTGCGCAGCACAATGCCGCGCGCGGCCAGGGCGTCGGCCAGCAGGCGCGCGCTTGACAGTCCAAGCACGCGCGCGTCGACCGCCACCGTCTGGCCCGGCGCCATGGTCGCGGCCAGCCAGTCGATGTGCAGCAGGCTGGCGCCCGACGGGATCTTCATCAGCGCGACGCCGCTGCCGGCCAGTTCGGTTTCCGCCTGGGTCCAGTAACGAGCATCGGTCCACACGCCGGCGAAGGTCGTGGTAGCGATAAACGTTCCGACCGACCCGGTAAAACCGGACAGCCACTCGCGCCCCTTCCAGTGCCCGGGCAGGTATTCGGACAGGTGCGGGTCGGCCGACGGCACCACGAAGGCGTCGATGCGATGGCGCTGCATTGCGCCGCGCAGGGCGGCGACGCGGTCGCCTGCTGTTGAAATATCCATTGAGTCGGTGAGATGGTGAGTTCTTCTTATGATACCTCCTGCACACGCCGGTCGCGCAGACCGAATTCGTGTCGGAAACGTTACACGGCAATGGCGACAGTCCTTGCTGGCCTTGCCGCACATTGATCTTCGTCAACTTAAAGTGTTTTGAGAGCCGTTCGTCCCGGCTCGCCAGCCCGCCGCCTAGGTCTCGAACAGGCGCAAGCCTTCGACATCGAGCACCCGGATGCCCCCGTAGTCGATCTGCACCAGGCCTTCCTTCTCCAGCAACTGCAGCGCCTGATTGGCGCGTTGCCGCGATGCGCCCGACAGGTAGCCAATCTCTTCCTGCGAAATTTGCACGACCTTGTCGACGCCGGGATAGAGGTGCGAATTGAACATCGACGCCAGGCAGCGCGCCACTCGCGTGTCGACGTTCAGCAGGCGATCGGTCTCGACCAGCCCGATGAACTGGCCAAGGCGCTCATTGAGCTGCATCAAAAGAAAGCGCGTGAACGGCAGGCTCGTTTCCAGCAGCCATTCAAAGGTCGCGCGCGGCATCTGCGCCACCCGGGTGTCGCGCAGGGCGATCACGTCGTACTTGCGGTGGTCGTCCTTCAGCAGCGAGCCCTCGCCAAACCAGCCGCCCGCGGGCACGCCGGTGAAGGTGACGTTCTTTCCTGCCGCAGAAAAATTGTTCATCTTCACCAGGCCATCGATGATGCCGGTCCAGCTTTCCATCGGCTCGCCCTTGCGGCAAACGAATCCACCCTTCGGCACGAACTGCTCGAAGGTGTCGGCCTCGACCCGCTGCATCTGTGAAGCGCTCAGGCAGCGCGCCCAGATAGTGGCCCGGAGATGTTGTGTCAGTGTTTGTGCTTGATTGTCCATTGTGCGTCGCAGCATCGAAAGTCGGCGCAATTGTCATCCAAATGACAACGTTGAATTGAAACGCAAGCTAATATCATCACACAAAAGCGCATCCCGCCCTGCAAAACCTTTTGCGCAGCGGGAATGACGTGACAACAGAAGGAGACACGCGGTGACTACACCCGACGGATTGCAATTGCAGACGTTTCCGCGGCGGTTGCTGGCCCACGGCCAGGTCCGCCCGGCGCGGCCGGCGTATCGCGAAAAATACCTGGGCATCTGGCAGACCTACAGCTGGGCCGAGGTCAACGCCGAAGTGCGCGCGATGGCGTGCGGGCTGGCGTCGATCGGCTTCAAGCGCGGCATGAACCTGGCCATCATCGGCGACAACCGGCCGCGCCTGTACTGGGCGATGCTGGCCGCGCAAAGCATCGGCGGCGTGCCCGTGCCGTTGTACCAGGATGCGCCGGCGGCCGACATGGCCTATGTCCTGAACGACGCAGAAGTGGCGTTCGCGATGGTCGAGGACCAGGAACAGGTCGACAAGCTGCTCGAACTGAAGTCGCTATGCCCGCTGGTGGCGCACATCGCCTACGAGGACGAGCGCGGCATGCGGCACTATTCGCAGCCAGGCTTGCTGTCGATGGCCGAACTGGCCAGGCTCGGACGCGCCTACGACCAGGCCAACCCGGGCTTCTACGAAGCGCAGGTGGAACAGGGCAGCGGCAGCGATCCGGCCATCATCCTGTACACCTCCGGCACCACCGGCAAGCCGAAAGGCGTGGTGCAGTCGCATACCTCGCTGATCGCGGCAGGCACCGGCGGCGTCGGTTTCGACAAGCTGACCGACCGCGAAGACATCCTGTCGTACCTGCCGATGGCTTGGGTGGGCGACTGCCTGTTCTCGCTGGCGCAGGCGATGGTGGCCGGCTTCACGGTCAACTGCCCCGAGTCGGGCGACACCGTGCTGACCGACCTGCGCGAGATCGGGCCGACCTACTACTTCGCCCCGCCGCGCGTGTTCGAGAACATGCTCACCACGGTGATGATCCGCATGGAAGACGCGGGCGCCATCAAGCGCCGCATGTTCCACCACTTTATGGACGTCGCCCGGCGCTGCGGCGCCGATATCCTCGATGGCAAGCCGGTGGCGGCCGGCGACCGGCTCCAGTACGCGCTCGGCAAGCTGCTGGTGTACGGCCCGCTGCGCAATGTGCTTGGCATGTCGCGCATCCGCGTCGCCTACACGGCGGGTGCGGCGATCGGCCCCGACCTGTTCCGTTTCTACCGCTCGATCGGCGTCAACCTCAAGCAGCTGTACGGCTCGACCGAAACCTGCGCCTACGTGTGCCTGCAGCCGGACGGGAACATCAAGTTCGACAGCGTCGGCGTGGCCGCGCCCGGCGTCGAAGTCAAACTGGCCGACAACGGCGAAGTGCTGGTGCGCTCGGCCGCAACCATGGACGGCTATTTCAAGCGCCCGGACGCCACCGCCGAAGTGATCGACGCGAACGGCTACTTCCATACCGGCGACGCCGGTATCTTCGACGCCGACGGCCACCTGAAGATCATCGACCGCGCCGCCGACGTGGGCAAGATGAACGGCGGTGCGATCTTCGCGCCGAACTACATCGAGAACAAGCTCAAGTTCTTCCCGTATATCAAAGAGGCGGTCGCCTTCGGCAATGCGCGCGAGCGCGTCTGCGCCTTTATCAACATCGACATGGAAGCGGTCGGCAACTGGGCCGAACGGCGCAACATCTCGTATTCGGGCTATACCGACCTGGCCGCGCATCCGCAGGCGTATGAACTGATCCGCGACTGCGTCGAGAAGGTCAACGCCGACCTGGCCAGCGAAGCGATGATGGGCGATACCCAGATCCAGCGCTTCCTGATCCTGCACAAGGAGCTTGACCCGGACGACGACGAGCTGACCCGCACCCGCAAGGTGCGCCGCAAGTTCATCGCCGAGAAGTACGCGGTGCTGATCGATGCGCTCTACAGCGACAAGGCCAGCCAGTACATCAGTACCCAGGTCAAGTTCGAGGACGGCCGCACCGGCGTCGTCAGCGCCGACCTGCGCATCGCCGACGCGAAAACCTTCCCTTCGATGGAGCGCGCAGCGTGACGGAGCCAGATACCATGCAAATGAATGAACCCAGCGCCATGAGCGGGGCGGCGCGCAAGATCGGCCCGGTCATCCTCGACCTGAAGAACATCTCGCTGGCATTCGGCGGCGTCAAGGCGCTGACCGACATCTCGTTCGACGTGAAGCAGCACGAGATCCGGGCGATTATCGGGCCCAACGGCGCCGGCAAAAGCTCGATGCTCAACGTGATCAACGGCGTGTACCGCCCGCAGCAGGGCGAGATCGTGCTGCGCGGCGCGCACCGCAAGAACATGGACTGCTACGCGGCCGCAAAAGCCGGCGTGGCCCGCACCTTCCAGAACATCGCGCTGTTCAAGGGCATGACGGTCCTCGACAACATCATGACCGGCCGTAACCTGAAGATGAAGTCGAACTTCCTGATGCAGGCGCTGTACCTGGGCCCGGCGCGGCGCGAAGAAATCGCCCACCGCGAAAAGGTCGAGGAGATCATCGACTTCCTCGAGATCCAGGCGATCCGCAAGACGCCGGTCGGACGCCTGCCTTACGGCCTGCAGAAGCGGGTGGAGCTGGGACGGGCGCTGGCCGCCGAGCCGGAGATCTTGCTGCTCGACGAGCCGATGGCCGGCATGAACGTCGAGGAAAAGCAGGACATGTGCCGCTTCATCCTCGATGTGAACGACCAGTTCGGAACGACCATCGTGCTGATCGAGCATGACATGGGCGTGGTGATGGATATCTCCGACCGCGTGGTGGTGCTCGACTACGGCAAGAAGATCGGCGACGGCACCCCGGATGAAGTGCGCAATAACCAGAATGTGATCAATGCGTATCTCGGCGTCGCCCATTAACGTCGTTCCCGTGAATACGAGAACCCAAACGCCGCGCCAGGATTTGTTCAGCATGGGTTCCCGCGTGCGCGGGAACGACGGGCTGCGATTTAAGGAATCGACATGAGCTTTTTTATTGAAGTGCTTCTCGGCGGCCTGCTCTCCGGTGTGATGTATGCGCTGGTGGCCATTGGCTTTGTCCTGATCTACAAGGCGTCCGGCGTCTTCAACTTCGCCCAGGGCGCGATGGTGTTCTTCGCCGCCCTCACCTGCGTCGGCATCATCGACAAGTTCGGCGTGTCGCTGTGGGTAGCGGTACCGGCCACGATGGTCGTCATGATCCTGCTTGGCATCGCCATCGAGCGCGTCGTGCTGCGCCCTCTGGTCAACCAGCCCGAGATCACGCTGTTCATGGCCACCATCGGCCTGGCGTTCTTCATCGAAGGCCTGGCGCAGCTGATCTGGGGATCGCAGGTGCGCAAGCTCGACCTGCCGATCGACGATATCCCGAACACCTACCTGATGGATAACTACAACATCCTGGTGTCCAACTTCGATATGACCGCCGCCGCCATCTGCGGCGTGCTGGTCACCGCGCTGGCCCTGCTGTTCTCCAAGACCAAGGTGGGCCGCGCGCTGCGCGCGGTGGCAGACGATCACCAGGCGGCGCTCGCGGTCGGCATTCCGCTGCAGCGCATCTGGGCGGTATTGTGGGGTGTGGCCGGCCTGGTCGCACTGGTGGCCGGCATGCTGTGGGGCGCCCGCAACGGCGTGCAGTTCGCGCTGACGTTCATCGCGCTCAAGGCCTTGCCGGTGCTGATTCTCGGCGGCTTTACCTCGGTACCGGGCGCCATCGTCGGCGGCCTGATCATCGGCGCGTCGGAAAAACTGGCCGAGGTCTACCTCGGTCCCTATGTCGGCGGCGGCATCGAAGGCTGGTTCCCGTACGTGCTCGCGCTGTTGTTCCTGCTGGTTCGCCCTGAAGGGCTGTTCGGCGAAAAAATCATCAGGAGGATTTGACATGTTTTACCGTGAAGCCGGACAGTTTAAAACCACCTACCAGTCCGACGGACAGGTATTCCCGATCCGCCAGGACCGCGTCGCCATGCTTGCGCTGGTCGGCGTCGCGCTGCTGGTGGTGCCGATGATCGCCTCGCCCTACGTGCTGTCGGCGATCCTGATTCCGTTCCTGATTTTCTCGCTGGCGGCGCTGGGCCTCAACATCCTGACCGGCTATTGCGGCCAGCTGTCGCTCGGTACCGCTGCCTTCATGGCGGTGGGCGCCTTCGCCTCGTGGAACTTCATCTTCCGCATTCCCGGCATTCCGATGCTGCTGGCGTTCGTGCTGGGCGGCCTGTGCGCGGCCATGGTGGGCATCGCCTTCGGCCTGCCGTCGTTGCGCATTCGCGGTTTCTACCTGGCGGCGTCGACGCTGGCCACCCAGTTCTTCGTGGTCTGGTGCCTGACCAAGATCCCTTACCTGACCGGCAACAGCTCGTCCGGCGTGATCACCGCGCAGCAGATCACGATCTTCGGCTACGCCTTCGACACCCCGGCCGCCAAGTACATGCTGGTGCTGGCGATCGTGGCGCTGATGGCGCTGCTGGCCAAGAACATGGTGCGCTCGAACGTCGGGCGATCCTGGATGGCGGTGCGCGACATGGACGTGGCGGCGGAGGTGATCGGATTCCGTCCGATGCGCACCAAGCTGCTGGCGTTCGCGGTCAGCTCGTTCTACTGCGGCGTGGCCGGCGCCCTGTATGCCTACGCCTACCTGGGCACCGTGGAGCCGGAGGCGTACAACCTCGACCTGTCGTTCCGGATCCTGTTCATGATCATCATCGGCGGCGTCGGCTCGATCCTTGGATCGTTCCTTGGCGCCGCTTTTATTGTGCTGCTGCCGGTCTTCCTCAACATCGTGGCGCACGGGATGTCCCTGCCCACGTCGGTGGCATCGAACCTGGAGTTGATGGTGTTTGGCGCGTTGATCATATTTTTCCTGATCGTGGAGCCGCATGGCCTCGCGCGCTTGTGGCAAGTGGGTAAAGAAAAATTGCGCCTGTGGCCATTCCCGCACTAACCCGGCCGCGCGGACGCAATACAAAACGGTAGCTATTGACGGACCTTTGGAGACGACAAAAAATGAAACTGACCACCAAGCTTTTGCTGTGCGCATCGCTCGCAGGCGCATTCAATCAAGTAAGCGCAGCCGACCAGTTTGTCGCGTTGCCTTCGTATCGCGTCGGCCCGTACGCGGCCGGCGGCTCCGGCTTCTACGGCGGCGCGATCGACTATTTCAACCTGGTCAACGCCACCGGCGGCATTAACGGCGTCAAGATCAAGTGGCAGGAGTGCGAAACCGAATACAACCCATCGCGCGGCGTCGAATGCTACGAGCGACTGAAAACCCAGGAAGGCGGCGCCACCCTGGTCGAGCCGCTGTCGACCGGTATTGCTTACGGCATCCTTGACCGCGTCGCACAGGACAAGATCCCGATGACCACCCTCGGCTACGGCCGCTCTGACGCTGCCAACGGCAAGGTGTTCCCATACGTGTTCCCGCTTATCACCAGCTACTGGAACCAGGCCGCGGCGATGGTCAAGTACCTGGCCGACAAAAATGGCGGCTACGCCAAGCTGAAGGGCAAGAAGATCGTCCACCTGTACCACGACTCGGCGTTCGGCAAAGAGCCGCTGCCGGTGCTCGAAGCCCAGGCCAAGCAGTACGGCTTCGAATTGATCAAGATCGCCGTCGCGCCGCCGGGCAGCGAGCAGCAGTCGCAGTGGCTGCAGATCCGCCAGGCCAAGCCTGATCACGTGATCCTGTGGGGCTGGGGCGTGATGAATTCGGTCGCGATCAAGACCGCGCAGCGCAACGGCTTCCCGCGCGAGAAGATCCTTGGCGTGTGGTGGGCAGGTTCGGAAGAAGACACCATCCCGTCGGGCGACGCGGCCAAGGGCTACACCTCGATGACCTTCAACACGCCGGGTAACTACCCGGTCATCGACCAGATCCGCAAGACCGTCTACGGCGCCGGCAACGGCAACCTGGCCGACCAGAAGCGCATCGGCAGCGTGTACCACATGCGCGGCATGACGATGGGCATCCTGTGGGCCGAAGGTATCCGCAAGGCGCAGGAAAAGTACGGCAAGGGCAAGGTCATGACGGGCGAGCAAGTTCGCTGGGGCCTGGAAAACCTGAACATCGACGAAGCACGCCAGAAGGCGCTGGGCGCGTTCGGCATGTTCCCGACCGTGAAGACCAGCTGCGACGACCACGAAGGTTCGGGCGCCGTGAAGGTCCAGCAGTGGGACGGCAGCAAGTGGAAAGCCATCACGCCGAACTGGGTGGTGGGCGACAAGGCGCTGACCCGCAAACTGGTTGAGGAATCCTCGGCGGCGTATGCCAAAGAGAAGAACATCACGCCAGCCTGCCTGCAGTAATCGGCAAGACCGCTCCCCGGCCGCCTGTCGCGGCCGGGGCGTTTGACGAACAAGTGAAAAATGCCAATGACGAATGACGCAGCCAGCCAGCCCTACCTGTCGGTGAATAACATCGAAGTCATTTACGACCATGTGATCCTGGTCCTGAAAGGCGTGTCGCTGCAGGTACCGAAGGGGAAGATCGTGGCCCTGCTTGGCGCCAACGGCGCCGGCAAATCGACCACGCTGAAAACCATCTCGACCCTTCTGCGCGGCGAACGGGGCGACGTGACCAAAGGCGAAGTGCGGTTCCAGGGCGAGCGGGTCGACCAGCTCACGCCCAACGAACTGGTCAAGCGCGGCCTGTCGCAGGTGATGGAGGGCCGTCATTGCTTCGGCCACCTGACGATCGAAGAAAACCTGATGACCGGCGCTTACACGCGCTCGATATCGCGCGCGGAGCTGAAAGATTCGCTCGACGCCGTGTACCAGTACTTCCCGCGCCTGAAGGAGCGCCGCACCAGCCAGGCCGGCTACACCTCGGGCGGCGAGCAGCAGATGTGCGCGATCGGCCGCGCGCTGATGGCCAAGCCGTCGATGATCCTGCTCGACGAACCGTCGATGGGGATCGCGCCGCAGATCGTCGAAGAGATCTTCGACATCGTGAAAGACCTGAACCACAAGGAAGGCGTGTCGTTCCTGCTGGCCGAGCAGAACACGACGGTCGCATTGCGCTATGCCGACTTCGGCTACATCCTCGAAAACGGCCGCGTGGTCATGGAAGGCGAAGCGAAGGAGCTGGCCAACAACGAGGACGTCAAGGAGTTCTACCTTGGCGTGTCGGGCGCCGGCCGCAAGAGCTTCCGCGACATGAAGTTCTATCGCCGCCGCAAGCGCTGGCTGGCATGACGGACACGAAAGACAGCATCATGGATTTTGAGCGTGCCAAGGCACCGTACAAGAAGCTGCAGCGCGAAATTGGCGAACATGGACTTTGAAGCATTGAAGGAGGTATGCCTTGGCTTCCCTGGCGCTGCCCAGGACCTGAAGTGGGGCGAAGTCACGGTGTTTTCGGTTGGCGGCAAGATGTTCGCCGCTACCAATGCCGACCTTCCGGCAAGCCGCATCAGCTTCAAGGTGGACGACGAGCGTTTCCTTGAACTGACCGACCGCCCCGGCATCATCCCCGCGCCATACATGGCGCGCTTGAAATGGGTGTACACAGACGACGCCAGGGCGTTAAGCGACAGCGAAGCGGCCTTGCTGCTGAGGCGCTCGTACGAACTGGCATTCGCGAAGCTGACCAAGAAGCTTCAGCGCGAAATAGGAGAATTGGCATGACTTTCGATACCCTGGATGCGCTTGAAACGCGCAACCCCGCCGATCGCGAGAGCGATCTGATGGCGCGGCTGCCGCAGCTGGTGGCGTTGGCAAAACGCGCGCCGGGATGGCAGCGCATCCTTGACGGTTTCGATCCCGCGACGATTGACAGCCGCGCCGCGCTGGCGACCTTGCCGATCACCCGCAAGTCCGACCTCAAGACACTGCAGAAGGAACCGGCGCCCTTCGGTGGCCTGAATGCCACGCCGCTGTCAGCGTTGGCGCGGGTATTTGTCTCCCCTGGGCCGATCTACGACCCGGAAGGACGCGGCCAGGACTACTGGCGCTTTGCGCGGCCGCTGTATGCGGGCGGGGTGCGCGACGGCGGCCTGCTGCAGAACTGCTTCTCCTACCACTTCACGCCGGCGGCCTTCATGGTCGAAGGCGGCGCCTTCCGGATCGGCTGCACGGTCATTCCAGCCGGTTCCGGGCAAACCGAGATGCAGGTGCTGGCGATGGCCGACCTGAAGCCCGACACCTATGTCGGCACGCCCTCGTTCTTGCGCATCATTATCGAGAAGGCGCGCGAAATGGGCGCCGACATCAGCAGCGTGCGCAATGCGGTGATGGGCGCCGAAGCGCTGCCGCAATCGCTGCGCGCCTGGTTCCAGGAAAACGGCGTGCCGAATGTGATCCAGACCTACGCGACGGCCGACATCGGCAGCATCGCCTACGAAACCGTCACCGATGGCGTGATCAATCCAGGCATGGTGCTCGACGAAGACCTGATCGTCGAAATCGTCCGGCCCGGCAGTGGCGAGCCGGTGGCGCCGGGCGACATCGGCGAAGTGGTGGTCACCTCGTTCAACCCCGACTATCCCTTGATCCGCTTTGCGACCGGCGACATGTCGGCGCTGCTGATCGACGCCGCACCGTCGAGATGCGGGCGCACCAACAGCCGCATCAAGGGCTGGATGGGACGCGCCGACCAGACCACCAAGGTGCGCGCGATGTTCGTGCATCCATCGCAGGTCGAAAACATCGTGCGCCGCCATCCGCAGGTGCTCAAGGCGAGGCTGGTGGTCTCGGGCCGGATGGCCAATGACGCTATGACGCTGCATTGCGAAGTCGCGGGCGAAGCGCGGCCGGAGCTCGCGGCGGCGATCGTCGATTCGATTCGCGAGGTGACCAAGCTGCGCGGCGAGGTTGAATTCGCGGCGGCCGGTTCGCTGCCGGCGGACGGCAAACTGATCGAGGATGCGCGCGACTATACGTAGCATGTGGTGCGAAACCAACTCTTGTCCGGTCGGCAAAGGGGATATGAAGGATAATTACCGGGTATCCTTTTTCTGATGACCATAATGCAAGACTTCCACTACAAGCGCTCGCGCGACCTGATCAAGAACGCCGAAGAAATTTTCGACGCCGACACCGTCAAGGCGGCTGTCACGCGCGTTGCCGGCACCCTCAACGCGCAATTCGGCAACCCTGCCGATGAAGCATTCCCGCTGGTACTGGGTGTGATGGGCGGCGCGGTGGTGTTCACCGGCCAGCTGCTGACCCAGCTCGACTTCCCGCTCGAGTTCGATTACATCCACGTCACCCGCTACGGCGACGACGACAAGGGTGGCCAAGTAGTGTGGAAAGTGATTCCGCGCTCGAACGTCGAAGGCCGCACGATCATCGTGGTCGACGATATCCTCGACGAAGGCGAGACCCTGGCGCATGTCAAGCAGCGCTTGCTGGACATGGGCGCCGCGGAAGTCATCCTGGTGGTGTTCGCCGACAAGGACCTGAAGAAGGCCAAGCCGGTGCAGGCCGATATCGTCGGGCTGACGATTCCGAACAAGTTCGTGGTCGGCTTCGGCATGGACGTGTACGGCTACTGGCGCAACCTGCCGGGCCTGTGGGCGATCCGCGAACAAGACCTGACGCCGCGCGACTAGGCAAGCCAATTCGGCGGATGCGCCCCGATGGGGCTGATCCTCCCTACGTAAAGCGGCATCGCAGGGCGGATAAGCGCGCAGCGCGCATCCGCCGAATCAGGCGTCAAGCAATCCCCAGCCGCCTTCTCGCCGCCTGGTACTCGTCCTGCAAACGCTCCACCATCTGCGCCACGGTCGGCACATCATCCATCAGGCCGACGCCCTGCCCCGCGCCCCAGATATCGCGCCACGCCTTCGCGCTGCCCGAACCGAAGCTCATCTTGCTCTTGTCCGACTCCGGCAACGCGTCCGGATCGAGTCCCGCGTTGACGATCGATTTCTTCAAGTAGTTCCCGTGCACGCCGGTAAACAGGTTCGTATAGACGATGTCCGCCGCGCTCGACTCCACAATCGCGTTGCGGTACTCGTCGCTGACATTCGACTCCCTGGTCGCCAGCCAACGCGAGCCAATGTACGCCAGGTCGGCGCCCATCGCCTGCGCCGCAAGAATCGCGTCGCCGGTCGCGATCGCGCCTGACAGCGCCAGCGGGCCGTCGAAGAACTTGCGCACTTCGCCGACCAGTGCAAACGGCGACAGCGCGCCAGCGTGTCCGCCGGCGCCAGCAGCCACCAGGATCAGGCCATCGACGCCGGCCTCCAGCGCCTTCTGCGCGTGGCGAATCGATACGACGTCATGCAGCACGATGCCGCCGTAGCCGTGCACCGCATCCATCATTTCCTTCGGCGGCGCGCGCAGCGACGAAATAATGATCGGCACCTTGTGACGCACGCAGACCTCGACATCGTGCTCCAGCCGGTCATTGGACTGGTGGACGATCTGGTTGACCGCGATCGGCCCGACCTTTTTTCCCGGGTTGGCTTGCTGGAACTCCGCCAGCTCTTTCTGCAGGTCGGTCAGCCAGGTGTCGAGCAGCTCGGCGGGCCGGGCGTTCAGCGCCGGGAAGGCGCCGACGATGCCCGCCTTGCATTGCGCGGCAACCAGCTGCGGTCCGCTGGCGATAAACATCGGGGAGGCGATGACGGGAAGGCTGAGGTTTTGAAGCGCGGCGGGTAATGCCATGGCGGGAACTCGCAGACGGAAGTTGATCGGAACAAGAAACTTATTATAGTTCTAAAAAAGAACGACCGTGCTGGTTTCGCGAACGGGAAAGCGGCGCGCATTCGGCATGGAAACAACAACCCTGTTATTACGTGCCCGGCGGGCGCATAATTTCGGCCACCAACGTTGTCCGAAGCACGATGATGTCAGGCAACAAACTTTTTCTGCACTTATTCTGGAGTCAACATGCATCACTCGAAGGTACGCCTTTTGCCCTTTGGCCTGGCAGCCGCCGCCCTTGCCATCAGCGCGGGCGCGCACGCAGCCGACTGGAGCGACACCTCGATCAGTTGGCGATACGGCACCAGGTTCGCCGAGCCGTTCAACCCGCAGCACGTCAAGAAGCACATTTTCGCCCTGACCCATGCCAGCGGCTACAAATACGGCAGCAACTTCGTCAACGTCGACCTGCTGCAATCGGACGACACCGACCCGGGTTCGCTGACCCAGACCGATGGCGCGCAGGAAGCCTACGTGGTCTACCGCCATACCCTCGACTTCGGCAAGCTGCGCGGCAGCGACATCAAGTTCGGCAAGGTACGCGGCGCCGGCGCCACCATTGGTTTCGACTGGAACACCAAGAACGACGTCGGCTACAACTCGCGCAAGCGCATGCTGGTGGCCGGGCCAACGTTGATGTGGGACGTGCCCGGCTTCCTGAACACCAGCATCCTGGCTATGCATGAAAGTAATGCACCGAGCGGGGCATTTCCACCGATTTCGGGCGTCAAAGGCCGTTATACCTACGATGTGCATCCGATGTTGAATGCGGTGTGGGGCATTCCGCTGGGCGAGCGCGTGTCGTTCGAAGGCTACCTGAACTGGATCGCGTCCAAGGGCAAGGATGAAGTCGGCCGCGATACCGGCGTCGAGACCAACATCGACATGCAGATCATGTACGACATCGGCACCACGATGGGCTATGCCAAGAACAAGTTCCGCGTTGGTATCGAGTATCAGTACTGGCGCAACAAGTTTGGCAACACCGGCGCGACCACAGGGGGTGTCGGGCATATTGCCAGGACGCCGATGGTGCGCGCCGAGTATCACTTCTAGCACAACTGTCCGCCCTGGCGGGGGCGGATACGCTGGCGGCCGGGCTTAAAACTCCCGGTTCACCAGGTACCCGTCTTCGCGCTTCGCGGCCCCTGCCCTGACCAGCGAGTGCACGGTCCACTCGGCCATCTGGCTGGCCGGCCAGCCGAAATACCGCTTCGCCGTCGACACCAGCAGCGGCACCGTCTCGAACATCGTCCACACTTCGTCCAGCGCGATGCGCTGGCGCGACAGCAGCAGGAACTTGAGCAGCACCTTCACCGCGTTCTCGCCATTCCGCTTCGGGTCGGCCTCCAGGAAATCGACCCGCTTGAGCGCCCGCTGCACCGCGCCTTTGGCGTCGGCGAAAGCCGGCCCGTGCCCCGGTATCACCAGCCGCACGTCGAGGCTGTCGATCAGCTCGAGCGTCGCGCGCGCTTCGATGAAGCCCGACTCGCCATCGAGTTCCGGGAAGATCACGCCAAAGCCGTTGAACCAGAGCGCGTCGGCCGAGATCAGGATGCGCTCCCGCTCGCAGTACAAAATCACCGAATGGGGATCGTGCCCCGGCGCGCCAAGCACCTGCCACGGCATATCGCCAAGCACCAGCTGGTCGCCAGGCGACAGCAGCTCGTCATGCGTAAAGCGCTGGCATTGCTGCCCCGTGGCCTTGAAACTGAGCGCGTCCTCATCCCATGCGCCGACTTTTGCCGCTTCCGCGACAGGAATGGCGATGCGGCTGCCGTAATGGGCCTGCAGGGCCGCATTGCCGCCGCAGTGGTCCGAGTGCAGGTGCGTGTTGAGGATGCGGTCCAAACGGCGCCCGCCAAGTTCGTGCTGCACCAGCGCCAGCGTTTGCGGCACGTGGGTCAGGTAGCCGGTATCGACCAGCGCGGTGTCGTCGCGCCCGATAAACAGGACATTGTTCGAGGACAGCCAGCCGCGCTCGAGAATCCGCATCGAGGCGGGAATTGATATGGCGTTGTCGGTCATCGTTTCATCTGGAATGCGAGCGCGATTTTTGCGAATTCAATCAGGATTTCGCGCGATCCGCCATTAAAAGTGGTGAACGAGTTGCCGGTCCTGATCACCATCCTTGGCGGGAACAGCCAGGACAGGTAGGGAATGCCGATCATCTTGGCGCCGCGCACGTCGCGCCATTCGACCTTTTTGTCGTACATCCAGGTCTGGCGGATGCCTTCGGCGTCGATGGTGGTGCGCGCGCGCAGGAACCAGTAATAGCTGATCAGCAGCATGAAGGCCGAGAAGGCGAGCAGCAGTTTGACGCCGGCGCCGAATTGCAGCAGCGGGAAGCGCATCACAACGCTGGCGGAGTAACCGACCAGGATGACGGTGAGTAGGGTGGCGAATAGCTTGAAACCGGTGCCGTAGGCGGGACCGGTGACAGTCTTTTCTGGTTTATAGAAGTTCATGGCTTAGTCGAATTGAATGCCTTGCTCGCGGCGGCGGATTTCCATCCACACCGCGCGCTTGTAATCGTCGCTGGCCTGGCTCCAGTTGACGATTTCGTCGAGCGTGCGCATGCAGCCGCGGCACAGGCCGTCCGGCGCCATCTCGCACAGGTTGATGCAAGGCGATGGCACCGGGGTTTGCAGTTCGCCGCTCACAAGCCACCCGCAGACGCGCTCAGCAGCGCTTTGCTGCGACGCATCATTTTTTGTCGGTTACGCGCAACTTGCGTGGTTGTGGGAGTAGTCCCACACGCGCGATCATTTGCGTCTGTACGCCCCTGAGGAGCGCCGAAGTTAAGGGGGAAGCCGATCATTATTCTCAATTTCCTTTTCAAACGGAACAGCCACAGCGAGCAAAAAAGCGGTAAGGTGGCATCAGTGCGGCACCGCAGCATTTTTTGCCCGGTGTTGCTTATGTCAAACGCAACGTCGCGTTCCTTTTTGTTTTGTTTGCCCAGCTAGCGAAACCGCCATTATCGCACCGCAGCGAAATGCAGTTGACGCTGAGATCGCAATGGGTAGACTGAAGAAGCACGCCACCGAGGACCACTCATGAATCTCAATCCGAAGCTGATCGCGCAAATGCGCGCGGCAACCAAGAACCTGATGGGCAATTCGCCATCGGCTGCCACCAAGAAAATCCAGGACGCGCTGCGCAACCTGCCAAGCGCGCCGATGGGCAAGCACATGCCGCAGACCCCGGCCAGCGTGCAAAACCTGCTCGACCAGCTGATTCCAGGCGTCATGTCCGGCATCGACCCGGCCAAGCCGGCCAGCGCGCCGCTGCCAGGGCAGTTTGTCGATGGCAGCTATACCAATGCTGCGGGCACGCGCGCGTACAAGCTTTACATCCCAAGCACCTACAACGGCACGCCGGTGCCGCTGGTCGTGATGTTGCACGGCTGCACACAGCACCCGGACGACTTCGCCGCCGGTACGCGCATGAACGAGCTGGCCGAGGAACTGAACTGCCTGGTGGTCTACCCAGCGCAGTCGCAGCAGGCCAATTCGTCGCGCTGCTGGAACTGGTTCAACGCGCTCGACCAGCAACGCGACCAGGGTGAGCCGTCGATTATCGCCGGCATCACGCGCACCATCATGGCCAGCCATGCGGTCGTCGGTAGCCAGGTCTATGTAGCGGGCTTGTCCGCAGGCGGCGCGATGGCGACCATCATGGGCACGCTGTACCCTGAGCTGTATGCGGCGGTCGGCGTCCACTCCGGCCTGCCGTTCGCGTCAGCGAACGACCTGCAATCGGCGCTGGCGGCGATGCGCGGCGATTTCAAGCGTCCGGATATCGAAACCCGCGGCGTGCCGATCATCGTGTTCCATGGCGATAAGGACCACACGGTGCACCCTGCCAATGGCGACGAGCTGATCAAGCGTGGCGCGCGCCACCTGCAAGGCCAGCCGGTCACCGAGCCGGGCAGCGTGCCGAATGGCCACAAGTACACGCGCATCGTCCATCACTCGGAGGCAGGCAAGCCGCATGCCGAGCAATGGCTGATCCACGGTGCGGGACATGCCTGGTCGGGCGGGCATGCGAGCGGCAGTTACACGGACAGCAAGGGTCCGGATGCCAGCCGTGAAATGATGCGCTTCTTCCAGACCAGCCGCTAAGGCGCGGCGACGGCGCGCTCGAAGTACCACTTCATGCCGAGCACGCCGGACGCCAGCATCAGGGTCAGCGCGTTGGCGATCACGACCGGCCACGACGAGATCGCCAGCCCGTAGAGCGTCCACATCACGACGCCGACGATGAAGATCAGGTACATGCCGGTGGAAATGCCGGGCGCGCCGCGCTGGCGCCATACCATCAGCACTTGCGGGACGAAGGCGCTGGTAGTGCAGGCCGCGGCGATGTAGCCAAGCTGGTTGATATCCAAGAACATCCGATACTTCCGAAACAAAACAGGTGCGGCATTATATTTCAGCTGGGTAGGAAATCGGGCGCGAGGATCTGCGGGATTGTCCAGGGACAGGTGTCAGGAAACTCTTCCAGACCCGTTTGCTCAGAGGCGAGGCGCACCGCATCGTTGAATGCGTCGGACAGCCATTCTTCATCGTCGAGCAATGGCCGCAGGCTGGGCATCTTGGCAAGCCTGCGCTCGATCGCTAAGCGTTGGTCACGCACTGTGCGTTGCCAGCTCTGGCTGCGGTGCGTTGGCTGGAACTGCCATTTCAGCGAATGGCAGATCAGGACGGCAAAACGGCTGGTGAGTTCACGATGTTCGCTTTTGGCCACGTCCTCGATCTCGTCAGCAATGTTGAGCCGGTCAATCTGCTCAAGGCTGCCGCTGCGAAGCAAGGCGGCCTGTTCGTAAGCCCACGCGACGAGATCGCCATCGTAGAGTTTGCTCATGGCAGGCTCCTGCTCGGTGATCATGGTTAGATCCGGGAGAGTGGAACTGGTTCGGTGGCCGACGCGATATGCTGGCGCAGGCAGTCGGGGCACCAGCAGGCCGCCGCGGCACCCGGTACCGGCACCACCGGCGGCAACTCGGTGCACCAGCATGGCGCGTCCAGGCCATCGGCCATCGCACAGCCGAACTCGGTACCGCAACGTGTGCATATGCTCATGTTAAATCCTCGATAACTGCCTCACAAACGCACCTTAGCCGAGCAGGACTTAAATTTCAACAAGATGGCCCTATAATGCCCACAAGACCTGCCCGGTTTGCCTGTAAAATCTCGCCAATTCTTTTTCGGACCCGCCATGACCGCTCCTTTGCCTAATCTGAATCTTGACCAGCACAATGACCTGACCTCGGTGTCCCCGCAGATCAAGGCACAGATCCTGGCTGAGGCCCTGCCGTACATCCGTAACTTCCACGGCAAAACCATCGTCATCAAATACGGCGGCAACGCCATGACCGACGAGCGCCTGAAGCACGGCTTCGCACGCGACGTGATCCTGCTCAAGCTGGTCGGCATGAACCCGGTGGTTGTCCATGGCGGCGGGCCGCAGATCGACAATGCACTGAAGAAGATCGGCAAACAAGGCACGTTCGTCCAGGGCATGCGCATCACCGACGAAGAAACCATGGAAGTGGTGGAGTGGGTGCTGGGCGGCGAGGTCCAGCAGGATATCGTGATGCTGATTAATCACTACGGCGGCCAGGCTGTGGGCCTGACCGGCAAGGACGGCGGCCTGATCCGTGCGCGCAAGATGAGCATGCCTGACCGCGAAAAGCCGGGCGAGTTCCTGGACATCGGTTTCGTCGGCGAGATCGACGCGATCAACCCGGCCGTGGTCAAGGCACTGCAGGACGACGCCTTCATTCCGATCATTTCGCCGATCGGCTTCGGCCAGGATGGCCAGGCCTACAACATCAACGCCGACGTCGTCGCAGGCAAGATCGCGGAAATCCTGAAAGCGGAAAAGCTGATCATGATGACCAACATCGCCGGCGTGCAAGATAAAAAAGGCAACCTCGTGACCGACCTGTCGGCGCGCGAGATCGACGAGATGTTTGCCGACGGTACGATTTCGGGCGGCATGCTGCCTAAAATCTCCTCGGCACTCGACGCCGCCAAGTCGGGCGTGAACACGGTGCACATCATCGATGGCCGCATCGAGCACTCTTTGTTGCTCGAAGTCTTGACCGAGCAGGCTTTCGGAACTATGATTCGGTCGCACTAAAGATTTGTGGCGGGGTTCCCCGCCACTCAGTCGCCCTTTTAGCTCAGTGGTAGAGCACTCCCTTGGTAAGGGAGAGGCCACGTGTTCAATCCACGTAAAGGGCACCACTCCCCTCTCAGTACACCCGCTCCACCGCCATGCCGCGTGCGCGCAGCAGCACCGGTACGCTTGTCTTTCCGACCAGATGCAGCACCCCGACCGCCGCGACACTGTTGTTTTTCTGCTTGAGCAGCTGCGCCAGCTTGTCCGCCATCGTGACGTTACGCTGATTGAGCACCACTTCGCGCATGAAGCGTCCGCCGCTGGTCTGGTCTTCCTCGATCCGCTTGGCGATCGCATCGAGTCCCGCCTGGTTCGCCGTTTCCCAGGCCACTACCGCTTCGCGCGCCTCGGAAGCCAGCCTGCCCTGTTCGGACAGCAGTAGCGCCTCTTCCAGGAAGCGCAGCTGCTCGGCCTCGGACACCGAGCTGAACAAGGCAAGCTGGGCGCCGATCGTTTCCAGCTCCGTCACCGGCACGCCGCGCTCGCGCGCCAGGTCGGCCAGATGCAGGTCGACGGCCAGGTTGGGACGATAGCCCTGCGCACCGAATTCACCCAGTGTCAGCAAGGTAGCGGCCAGCCACGGCTGCATATTGGCGACCATCGCAGGATCGAAGCCGACGCGGGCAAGCTCCTTGCGCAGCCGCGCCCCTAGTTCCGGGGTCATGCGCTGGTACAGCGTGCCGCCAGGACCGAGCATGCCATGCTCCTTCAAGGCTTGCGACATCGCGGCAGGATCGCGCGCGAGGTCGATCTCCAGCGCCAGCGTGGAGGCGCCGGCGACCGCCTTGGCGATGCGCGGCTCGAGCGGATAAAACGCCGGCGTGCCGACGTGGATGGTGCCAAACAGGTACATCGTGTGGCCGTTGGCGCTCACCTTGAACAGCGCGCCGCGGTCCGCTCCCCATGCCGAAGGCAGGGCAAAGCAAAACAGGCTAAGCAAAATCACTATAATCTGGCGTCGCATTCGTTTTCCTCGTCGTCTTTGCAAAGGTGCCTGTGCCGCATACTAACCCGTCCTCCCCGCTCTGGCTGTTCGATCTGGACAATACCTTGCATGACGCATCGCATTCGATCTTCCCGGCCATTACCGCCAACATGAACGTGTTCATCGCGCGGGTGCTGGGCGACGGCGTTACGCCGGCCACACCCGAAGCCGTCAACGCCGCGCGCCTGCTGTACTGGAAGCGCTACGGCGCCACCTTGCTCGGCATGATCCGGCACCACCAGGTCAGCGCGGCCCACTTCCTTGAAGAGACCCACGCCCTCGGCGACCTGCAGCAGATGATCCGCAGCGAACGTGGGCTCAAGCGCCTGCTGCGCCACCTGCCCGGCCGCAAGATCCTGTTCACCAATGCGCCGACCCGCTATTCCACCGACGTGGTGCGCCACCTCGGCCTGCGGCGCCACTTCAGCCACCATGTCGCGATCGAGGACATGCTCGTGCACGGCCAGCTGCGGCCCAAGCCGTCCAAGCTGATGATGCGCCGCGTGCTGCGCAAATACGGCGTCTCGGCGCGCCGCGCGATCCTGGTAGAAGACACGCTGGACAACCTGCGCAGCGCCAAGCAGCTGGGCGTGCGCACCGTGTGGATCACCCAGTACCTGCGCATGAGCGACCCGATTGGCGCCGCGGCCCTGCCCAAAATGCTAAAACGCCCCGCTTACGTCGATGTCAAAGTAAAATCGCTACGTCAGCTGGCCGCCCGCTTGCATCGGCTGCGCTGAGCCAATCAACCCAACCCGCAGAGACGACATGGCAAGCACCAAGCCGGGACAGCGCAAGCTGCAAATCCTCCAGGCACTCGCAGCGATGCTGGAGCAGCCCAAAGGCGAGAAGATCACCACCGCGGCCCTGGCCGCGCGGCTAGGCGTGTCGGAAGCGGCGCTGTATCGCCATTTCGCCAGCAAGGCGCAGATGTTCGAAGGCCTGATCGAATTTATCGAGTCGAGCGTATTCGGCCTGATTAACCAGATCTCGGAGCGCGAAGCCAATGGCGTCGAACAGGCGCATGCGATCCTGCAGATGCTGCTGGCCTTCGCCGCCAACAACCCGGGCATGACGCGGGTGCTGATTGGCGACGCGCTGGTCAACGAAGACGAACGCCTTCAGCTGCGCATGAACCAGTTCTACGACAAGGTGGAACTGGCCTGCAAACAGTCGTTGCGCATCGCGGTCACCCAAGGCCACGGCAACGAAGCCGATGTCGCGGCCCGCGCCAGCCTGCTGGTCAGCTACACGGTCGGGCGCTGGCACCGCTTCGCCAAGAGCGGCTTCCGCCAGAATCCTACCGAAGGCACGTCGCTCCAGCTGGCCCTGATGCTCGCCGCATGATCGTTCGCGCTGCACCATGAAACTCGCCGATTGCTTTGCCCTGCTTGACGATGCCAGCCCCGATGCTGGCCAGGCGCGTTCGCGGCTGTACAGCGACTGCCAAGCGGTGCTGCGCTGCGACGGCATCGGCGGCTGGCCGCAGCTGCTGGCGGACCTGCAAGGCGCCCTTGCGCGCGGCCTGTACGCGGTGCCGCTGCTGGCGTACGAACTGGGAGGAGCGCTGCAGCGCATTCCGGTCAAGGCAGGCGACACGCCGCTGGCGCAAGTGCTGCTGTTTGCCCAATGCGCGCGCCTGACGCCAGCCGAAGTGGCGGCATGGCTCGCTACACAGGCCGATGCCCGGCCGGCCGGCATATCGGCCGTGCGCGCCAACGTCGGCCAGGACGAATTCACCCGGGCGCTGAACCGCATCCACGACTACATCGCCGCTGGCGACACTTATCAGGTCAACTACACCTACCGCCTGCGCTTCGACGCATTCGGGTCGCTGCACGCCCTGTACGCACGCCTGCGCGCGCGCCAGCCGGTGCCTTACGGCGCGCTGGTGGCACTGCCAGGCGGCGACGCGGTGCTGTCGCTGTCGCCCGAGCTGTTTGTGCGCCACGCCGGCGGCGAGCTGGTGACGCGGCCGATGAAAGGCACCGCGCCCGCCTCGGGCATCGACGCCGAGGATGCGCGGCGCGCCGCGGCACTGGCGCAGGACACCAAGAACCGCGCCGAAAACCTGATGATCGTCGACCTGCTGCGCAATGACCTGGGCCGCATCGCCGCCACCGGCAGCGTCGAGGTACCGGCGCTGTTCGACGTCCAGCGCTACACCAGCGTGCTGCAGATGACGTCCACGGTGCGCGCAAAGCTGCGGCACGGCGTGTCGCTGGCCGACGTTTTCCAGGCGCTGTACCCGTGCGGGTCGATTACCGGCGCGCCCAAGCGGCGCACGATGGAAATCATCGACGAACTGGAACCTGCGCCGCGCGGCATCTACACGGGCGCGATCGGCTGGTTCGATCCGCCGGCGAACGGACAGGAAATCGGCGACTTCTGCATGTCGGTACCGATTCGCACCTTGATGCTCAAGCCTGAGCGCGACGGTGTCCGCCAGGGAGAGATGGGGGTTGGCGCCGGCATCGTGTTCGACAGCGATCCGGTGGACGAATTTGCCGAGTGCCGGCTCAAGGCGCGCTTCCTCACCGGCCTGGGGAACGATTTCGAGCTGTTCGAGACGATGCGCGCGACGCACGACGGCATTGCGCAGCGCGACATGCACCTGGCGCGGATCGGCAAGTCGGCGGCCTATTTTGGTTTCGCGTTCGACCGCGATGCCGCCCTGGCGGCGCTGAACGAAGCGTGCGGCGAACTGGGCGATGGTGCGTTCCGCATGCGCCTGGCGCTTCAACAGGACGGCGCGATGTCGGTCGGGACGGCGCCGCTGGCGCCGCTGCAGGAGCCGGTGAAGGTGCTGCTGGCACCCGATGCGACGCATTCGGACGACCTGTTCCTGCGTCATAAAACGAGCGTGCGCGGGCGCTACGATGCGGCGTGGCGCGACGCCGAGGCACAGGGCGGGTTCGATACGCTGTTCTTCAACGAACGCGGCGAGCTGACCGAAGGCGGGCGTTCAAACGTATTTGTGAGGCTGGACGGGCGCTGGTACACGCCGCCGCTGCCGGCGGGCGTGCTGCCCGGCGTGATGCGCGCGGCGATGCTGGCCGATCCGGCATGGGCGGCCAGCGAGCGTGCGATCACCCGCGCCGTGCTCGACAGCGCTGAAGAGATCGTGGTGTGCAATGCCCTCCGGGGTCCGCTGCGCGCGGTAAAAATTTCGTAGGGCGGATCAGCTTGGCTGCCGCCCTACAAATTACGAGCCGAGAGCCTGTTCGATCTTGCTGACGATCTGCTTATCCTCAGGCTTGACCTTGCTCGGATAATGCTCGATCACCTTGCCGTTACGGTCGATCAGGTACTTGGTGAAATTCCACTTCGGCTCCTGTCCGGTAATCTTGATCAGCTCCGCGTGCAGCGGATTGGCTTCCGCACCCTTGACCGAGCTCTTGGCGAACATCGGGAACTTGACGCCGTAGGTATTGAAGCAGAAGTCAGCGATCTCTTTCGAATTACCCGGTTCCTGCTTGCCGAAGTCATTCGACGGGAAGCCAAGCACCACCAGGCCCTTCGGACCATATTTGGCGTACAGCTTCTCCAGCCCCTCGTACTGCGTCGTGAACCCGCAATAGCTGGCGGTATTGACGACCAATACCACCTTGCCGGCGTACTGGCAGAGGTCTTGCGGCGCTTCGTCCTGCAGGCGCTTGAAGGTGTGGCGCAGCGTGGCCGGGCAACTGGTGCGGGCGGTCGCGGCGGGCGCCGCGCTGGCCGTTTGTGCGAACGCTGGCGCGCTGGTCAGCGCGGCGGCGGACAACGCGGCCATGGCGAATACGGTAGGGTTGAACATTTGGCGTCGTCCTGCGGTCTGAGTGAGTGGAATGACTATTATGCCACTGCCGCCGCCAGTACGAGGTCCGCGGCAAACGCATGCCGGGACAACTCATGCGCGTCGCCCGCTCATTGTCGATGCTGGCCGCCTGGCTATTGGTGGCGCTGGCCGTGCGCACAGAGGCTACCAGCGCGCCGCGCCTGCCCGCCCTGCAGGCCGACCTGGCGCAGACCACGGTGTCCGGGCTGTCTTCCGGCGCCTATATGGCGGGGCAGTTCGCCGTCATCCACTCCAGCCTGGTCACCGGCGCGGGCCTGATCGCGGGCGGACCGTATTATTGCGCGGGCCATCCCGGGCGCCCCCCTTTCATCCCTTACCTCGCCAACGCCCTGAGCGTGTGCATGAACCCGCAAGAGGCCGGTACAGATCCTCCCGATGCCGTGCTGCTGTGGCAGCAGGCGCAGGCGTTCGCGCGCGCGGGCCTGATCGATCATGTGGGGCACCTGCGCCGCCAGTCGGTCTACCTGTTCAGCGGAGGCGCGGATCGGACAGTGACCACCGTCGTGGTCGACCAGGCGCGCAACTTCCATGCGCTCGCGGGCGCCAGCCGGATCCGCTATCGCGACAATCTCGACGCGGGGCATGGCATGGTGACGGCGGACGCGCGCGACCATCCCTGCCCGCTGACCGCCGCGCCCTACTTCAACAATTGCGGGCTGCCGCTGGCACGCGAACTGCTGGCGCACCTGTATCCCGGCCTGGGGCCACCCTCGGCCAGGCTGAGCGCGACGGTGCTGCGATTCGACCAGCGCCCCTACGCCGGCTTCAGCGCCGGACTGGCTGACACGGGATACGTCTATGTCCCCGCCATTTGCCGTACCCAGCCATGCCACGTGCACGTGGCGTTTCATGGCTGCAGGCAGGGTGCGGAGTTAGTGGGCAATCACTTCTATGGCCGGGCGGGGTACAACGAGGTGGCCGATGCGAACCGCTTGATCGTGCTGTATCCGCAGGTGCGCACCAGCCGGTTCTATCCGTACAACCCGCGCGGGTGCTGGGATTACTGGGGATACTCGTCGGCGAATCCGTTCCTGCCGGATTTCCACACGCGCGACGGGGCGCAAGCGAAGGCGGTGCTGGCGATGGTCCAGCGCCTGGGGCAATTGCGATCAATGGACAATGGCGGATAAGGCGGCGCACCGGCCGCCGGCCATCATTCGATCTTTAGCCTGGAGAGCTTGCAATCGGGCTCCGGGTACGCCAGCTTCAGCTGCTCGATGATCTCCAGCAGCAGCGTCGCGACCATCAGGTTGCGGTGCGTCTTGGAGTCGGCAGGGATGATGTACCAGGGCGCCACGCCGGCATCGGTCGCCTCGAACGCCTGCTGGTAAGCGCGCTGGTAGTCATCCCAGTGCTTGCGCTTGTCGAGGTCCGCCTGATCGAATTTCCACTGTTTTTCCGGGTCGTCGATGCGCGCTTGCAAGCGCTTGCGCTGCTCGCCGCGCGATAGGTGCAGGAAAATTTTGACGACCAGCGTTCCGGTCTCGGCCAGCATGCGCTCGAAGTCGCGGATATGCCGGTAGCGCCGCTGCACTTCATCGCCATCGATGGCGCCTTCCACCAGCGGTACCAGCACATCCTCGTAATGGCTGCGGTTAAAGAGCGCGATCTCTCCGAGCGCGGGCACGTGACGATGTACGCGCCACAGATAGTCATGCGCGCGCTCGTCGTCGTTGGGGGCGCGGAAGGCGACGGCGCGCAGGCCGAGCGGATTGATCTGGCTGAACAGCGCCTTGATGGTGCCGTCCTTGCCCGACGTGTCGAGACCCTGCAGCACCAGCAGCACCTTGTGCTTGCGCTGCGCGTACAGCATCTCCTGGTGCACGGCGATCTGTTCGATCAGCTGCGCGGTCAGCTCGCGCTCGCGCTGTTTGACGTCGTCCTTGCCGGCGCCGCCACTGGCGGCGTCGTCGCGCAATGGCTTGGCGCAGGCGTCATCTTCGAGCAGCGCGACGCCCTTGCGAAACCGGAAGTGCTCGCGCGCCTTCATGATCTACCCCTGCAGCCTGGCATGCTCAATTTTAAGGCAGCGGTCCATCACCACGTCGAGCCCCGCGGCAGTGGCCATGTCGGCCGCGGCCTGGTTGTCGATGCCGAGCTGCATCCACAGCACACTGGCCCCGATTGCGACCGCCTCATGCGCGACTGGCGCAATATCGGCGGACTTGCGGAAGCAGTCGACGAGATCGATCTTCTGTCCGTCCGCGCCCAGCGCGTTGGCCGCTTCCTGCAACGACGCGTAGACCGTCTCGCCGAGGATCTCGGTGCCGGCGTAAGTCGGGTTGACCGGCACCACACGGTAGCCATGCGACTGGAGATAGCGCGCCACGATGAAGCTGTCGCGCTCGCTCTTGGTCGACATGCCGACCACGGCGATGGTCTTGCTTTCCTGAAGAATTTCTTTTATCGAACGCATGCTGGGCATCCCTGGGTTGTCATTTGTCAAATCGTAACAGACAGGCATCCCGACGCGGCGCGGCCTTGAAAAACGATTGCCGGGGCGAACCCAACTGTGGAAAGATGACGGCCTGACTGACTGGAGAACCCCATGACTATACGCACCACCGTCGCGCTCACCCTGGCCGCCCTGAGCCTGGCTGGCTGTACTTCGTTCGGCGAGGCGCCGCTGGCCAAGGTCGAACAGCGTATCGTCACAGTGCAGGCCTGGGGCGGCACGCCGGCCGATCCGGCCAAGGTGCGCACGCATACGATCGACCACATCACCCTGCATCACCAGGGCGAGCCGTTCAAGCCCGGGACCGATCCGCGCGCCTACCTGCGCAAGCTGCAGACCTGGTCGCGCAATACCAGGAACTGGGCGGACATTCCCTACCACTACATCATCGACCTGGACGGCAACATCTACGGCGGGCGCGACATCGCCTTTGCGGGCGATACCAACACCAGCTACGACCCGAAGGGCCACGCGCTGATCGAAGTCGTCGGCAACTTTGAGGAAGTACAGCCCAACACCAAACAGCTCGACGCGGTGGTCGACCTGATGGCCTTGCTGGCGGCGAAGCACAATGTGCCCGTGGACCGCATCCACGGCCACAAGGACTATGCCCACACCGCCTGCCCAGGCGCCAACCTGTACCGCTACCTGGAAAACGGCTACTTCCACAAGCGCGTGGCCGAACGCCTGGCGCACGCGCGGTAAGCCAGCTTTACAGGCGCTTGCCCGGCATTTTCTGGCCGCCCTGGTGCAGCACCATTTGCACCACGCCGTCGGCGTTTTTCTCGAAGTGGAATTCGGCGTCGACCATGTTCGAGAAGAACACCGTGTCCGACAGCGGCAGGATCTCGACAGCTGGCTGGCCGGTTCCCTGGGCAAGCATTTTCTCGCCGTCGCGCTTCACTTCAAGGGCGAATCCGGGCGCCAGCTCGTAGCGGCCCAGATAGGCGTCGAAGGTTGCCGGCGCGATCTTGACCGCGGTGCGCTCAAGCGGCTTGGCGGCAGTGCGCGCGTGACTGACCGGATCGCCGCCATCGTTGGTCATGTTCAGGTGGCTTACTTCGCCCTTCGCGTTGCGGACAAACTCGAGGGTGGCAAGGGAATCGGCGAGGTAAAACCCATTCTGCTTGTAGGCCGTCAGCGGAATGCGCTCACGGCCGGTGCGCTGCATGGTGAGCTTGCCGTCCTCAAGGCGGATCGTGCGCGTGTTGTCCTTGTCGATGGTGTACACGCCGACGTATTGTTGCAGCGTCGCCGGCGCGACCGTGACGGGCTTGTGGTCCGGGAATGGCTTGCCCATGGCAAGGGCGGCGATCTTGGTCGCGACCATCTCCGGATGGGTCCGCCCTGAGTCGGTGTTCGACAGCACCGCCACATAGACCTTGTGCGCCGGCACGCTCAGCGCGTAGGTCGAGAACCCGTTGATGCCGCCGCCGTGGGCGATCTTGGCGCCTCCTTGCAGTTTGCCCAATTCCCATCCGTAGCCATAACCGGTCGATTCGCCGCTGGCCAGTCTGTAAGGCGTGAACGCCTTCTTCCAGCTGGCCGCCTTGAGCAGTTTGCCCGCGCCGATCGCCTTGTCCCAGCGCGCCAGGTCATCGACCGTCGATACCAGCGAGCCTGCCGCGTACGGCTGCGTCATGCTGAGCGGACGGGCCGCGCCGAAGCCGGAGTCGCCCTTGCTGTGGCCGGCGGCGCGCACGCCCTTGACCCGTTCATTGCCCTCGAACGCGGTGTGGTCCATGCCCAGCGGCGTAAAAATGCGCTGGGCGAGAAAGTCCGCGTACGACTTGCCCGACACCTTTTCGATGATGGCACCGAGCAGGAAATAACCCGAGTTGTTGTAGTCGAAGCGCTCGCCCGGGGAAAACAGCATCGGGTCGTTCTTGAAGCTGTCGATCATCTGGCTGACGGTCAGAACCTTGTCCATCGTGTCGGCGTAGGCCGGCTTGCCGGTATAGCTCTGGATGCCCGAGGTGTGGGTCAGCAAATGCTCGATGGTGATTTTCTTGCCCTGTGTCGGGTAGTCGGGCAGGAAGCGGGTGATCTCGTCGGTCAGGGCCAGCTTGCCGTCCTCGGCCAGCATCAGGATGGCGACGGCGGTGAATTGCTTGGTAATCGAGCCCAGGCGCAGCGTCATCGCCGCGTCCATCGGCTGCTTGCTGGCGACATCGGCCAGGCCGTATGCCTTGCGGAAAACGGTGGCCCCGCCGCGCGTGACGATGATGGTGGCGCCCGGCTCATCGGCCTTGTAATAGCCGCGCACGCTGGCGTCGATGCGCCCGGCAAGGGCGTCGCTGGCGGGCGCCGCCGCAGGCGCCGCATGGACGGCGCTAAACGAGGCAGGCAATAACAGTAGTGCGGCAAGGCTGACGGCGGTAAGTCTCGGCATGATGCAATCCTTTGGAGAATTGGAAGCCGCGCTCGGCCTCGCAAGACAATCATCCTAAAAGATTGTGATTCTGAAAAAACAATGTTTCCGACAAAACGCCCTTTTTTGACCCTGAAATGCAGCCGGCTTGCGCGAGCCCCATGGCGGTCAGGACATTGAGGCAGAGCAAATGCCAGCTGATCAGCAGGAACGCCGCCGCCGCGTGCAACTCCAATGATCAGTACGCGAGAAGTATGGGATGTGCAGGCAGAGTAGAGCGCGTACCGCCGATACCAGCTGGGGCGAACAGCGTGTGGCTCGTGGAGCTAGTGTAGGCACGGTACTCAGGGGCACGGTTGACCTGGGTGGATAACTCTTCGAGGTAGGAGGAAATTTTGTGTGTCAGCTTTACGCGAAACCTGTTTTGTTGAATTCCATAACGTTGCATTTAGGAGCCTCACATGGACCAGTCATTGATTAATGTCATCGAAGCGTCGACTCGTGCAATTTTGATTATCGACGATCATCCCATCGGTGGGCTCATCGTGAGCATAATCCTGCTAGCCGTACTGAGCATGATGCGCGGACGGTCAAAAACGTCCTGAGCAGTAGCCACCGCGCCTTCGCCAGCAGTCCTGGCGGAGGCAGATGCAAAGCGATCAACGTGAAACTCGATGAAATTGCATCCGTCCGAACTTTGATGACGTTCCGGGACCGCTCTCCGCTTGACGGCGGAGACGGTAACGCCTGCGTGCTCGCCATTCGCGACATCGTCTCGCGCTGGCCGGCCGATTATCCATCGTTGCCAAAGGTCGATGCCAATGACGACCAGCTGGCCGACCAGCTGCGCGAGGGCGACATCCTGCTGCCCGGACGTGGCTCATCCTACCCGGCACGCCTGTTCAGGGGTGCGCCGCTGCCGGTGTTCACGTCGGGACAGATCTTCGCGATTCGGCCGCACCAGGGCGTACAGTCAAGCTATCTGTGCTGGTACCTGAACCGCCCCGATATCCAGGCCGGTATCACCCAGCTACTGGCCGGCTCGGCGATCCAGGCCCTCAACAAGTCCAGCTTGCTGCGTATCGAGGTCGCCTTGCCGCCGCTTGAACGCCAGCAGTACATTGCCGAGCTGCAGGCGCTGGCGGAGCAGCGCTCGCGCCTGCGGCAAGAGCTTGAACAACTTGACCACGCCGAGATCGAGCATGCGTGCGAGGCGCTACTCGCACCACGAGGCTTGCATGGCTAAACCACCAAAAAAGGATGCGCGAGCGGGTATCAACGACATCTTCAGCCTGCTCCGCCAAGCATTCCAGCCCGCCCCTTCCGTCCATTTCCTGATCGCCCTCGTCATCCTTCGCTGGTTCGCCGACGCCAAGCGCGAATCGCGCCCCCTGCCCTGTTCGCTCGAACTGCCCGGCTGCCTTGAGTATCACACCCCGCTGACCCTCGACGACAACCAGCTCGGCCATTGGTTCGTGGCGATGTTCGAGCAGCTTGAGGAGTTGAACAAAGCCGAACTGGGCGGCCTGTTCACCGGCCTGAACTTCGCGTCGCCTCGTTTCCTGGGCAACGACGACAGTCGCGGCTTGCTGACCCGCATAGTCGAAAACCTGTGGTTCCGCGATCGCGACCAGTGCAGTTTTGAACTGATGAGGGAAGCGCTCCTCACCTCGCGGCACTGCCTTGCTACGTGTTTCACCGCGCCCGAGCTGAATACGCCGGCGTCGCTGTGCGAACTGACGGCCCGCGTCATGCAGCCGCAGCGCGATGACACCGTGTACGACCCGTCCTGCGGCACCGGACAGATGCTGATTCATATGCAGGGCACGCTCGCCTGCCGGCCGAAGCAAGTCCGGGTGTATGGTTCCGAGCGCAAACCGGCAGCATGGATCATCGCCAAGGTGAGCGCTTTGTACTACGGATTTTCGTCGCAACATATCCGCATGGCCGACGCGCTGAAGCCCGAAAACGTGCTGGAGTACGAAGGCGGCCAATGCAAGTTCGACGTTGTGATTGCACATCCGCCCTGGGGCATCAAGGAATGGCGGGCCGAGAATCCGCCGCCGGAACGCCACGAGCGCTTCCGGCGCGGCATGCCGCCGAAGAACAACGGCGACTACGCCTACCTGCTGCACATGGCCGCGTCCATGCATGACTTTACCGGACGCATGGCGGCGATCGTATCCAGCGGCGTGTTGTCGCGCGGAGGCCAGGAGGGGCGTATCCGCATGCGCCTGCTGAAAGACAACCTGGTCGACGCGGTGGTCGGCCTGCCGGAGAAGATGTTCCAAGGCACGGGTGTGGGCGGCGCCCTGCTCGTCATGCGCCGCAGCCGCAGTGCGCGCGACGTGCTGTTCATCGATGGGCGCGGCTTCGCGACGACTGTGGCTGGAAAGAATGTGTTCTCCCCGGAAGCGATCGAGTGGATCGCCCGCGCCTGCGCCGAGCGGATCAGCAAGCCGGGCGTATCGGCGCAGGCCAGTATCGAGGCGATCATCGGCAACGATTGCTCGCTCAGCGTCTCGTTGTACGTGCGTCCGGAGCAAGAGCACGCCAGCACCGATATCCATGCGATCCGGTATCGCCGCAAGCGCCTACGTTGCGAGCTGAGCAGCGTGAACGAGCGGATCGACGCGATGCTTGACGCGCTGATGGCGCGGCCGGCATAGATGCAGCAGTGCGTCGCCGGCGTGGCGGTTCTGCTAAGGTTTCTCAACCTAATTTCAGAACAGAGGAGCCAGCATGGAACGATTCCTGATTGTCTACCGCGGCGCAGCGGACGGCTCGTCCGATGCACCAGAGCATCATCCCGGCAAGTGGACAGCCTGGCTCGGTTCGCTCGGCTCATCGGTCGTCGACCGCGGCAGCCTGACGCACAGCAGTGTCGAGGTCCCCAGCCGTTTGCTCGGGCCGAAGCTGTCGAGCAGTTCCCTGTCCGGCTATTCGATCGTGGAAGCGGCCGATTTCAACGCCGCGGTCAAGCTGGCCGAAGCGTGCCCGATTTTTGACGAGAAGGGGTCGGTGGAGATTGCGCGGCTGACCGACTCGCTGCGCTGACGCGCGAACCGTCGTTCCCGCGAATGCGCGGCTGACCGACTCGCTGCACTGACACGCGAACCGTCGTTCCCGCGAATGCGCGGCTGACCGACTCGCTGCGCTGACGCGCGAACCGTCGTTCCCGCGAATGCGGGAACCTATCGGACGCATGATGGAGATTGCGACGTGGGGAGCACCCGTCGCCGCGGTATAGGTTCCCGCGTTCGCGGGAACGACGGTGGTGCATAAAAAAAGGCAGCCGAGGCTGCCTTTTCAATGTACTACTGGTATTGCTTAGCGCTTTTGACGCAGCTTGGCGATTGCAGCCAGCTGGGCGATCGCGGTGGCCAGTTCCGATTGCGCCTTGGCGTAGTCGATTTCCGACTCGCGGTTGACCATCAGTTCTTCTGCCTGCTTCTTCGCTTCCAGTGCTTTCGCTTCGTCCAGGTCGCCGCCGCGGATTGCGGTGTCGGCCAGGACCGTCACCGAATTCGGCTGCACTTCCAGGATGCCGCCGGCGACGAAGACGAACTCTTCTTCCGCCTGGCCAGGCACCTTGATCCGTACAGCACCCGGCCGAATGCGCGTGATCAGCGGGGTGTGCTTCGGGTAGATACCCAGCTCACCTGCTTCACCCGGCAACGCGACGAACTCGGCTTCGCCCGAAAAGATGCTCTCTTCGGCCGATACCACGTCAACGTGAAATGTGTTTGCCATGTGTGTCCTATCGGGTTAAGTCGCCGCGCTGTCGCCAGCGCGGCGCTTGTGCCAGTCTTAGCCGAGCTTCTTGGCTTTTTCGATTGCTTCGTCGATCGTGCCAACCATGTAGAACGCTTGTTCCGGCAGGTGGTCCAGCTCGCCCGATGCAATCATCTTGAAGCCCTTGATGGTGTCCTTCAGCGAAACATACTTGCCTGGGGAACCGGTGAAGACTTCAGCGACGTGGAACGGCTGCGACAGGAAACGCTGCATCTTACGTGCACGTGCCACCAGCAGCTTGTCTTCCGGCGCCAGTTCGTCCATGCCCAGAATCGCGATAATGTCACGCAGTTCCTTGTAGCGCTGCAGGGTGCCCTGGACAGCACGCGCGGTGTCGTAGTGCTCCTGGCCAACGACCAGCGGGTCCAGCTGGCGCGAGGTCGAGTCGAGTGGGTCGACCGCAGGGTAGATACCCAGCGAGGCGATGTCACGCGACAGAACGACGGTCGAGTCCAGGTGGGCGAAGGTGGTTGCTGGCGACGGGTCGGTCAAGTCATCGGCTGGAACGTAGACGGCCTGGATCGAGGTGATCGAACCGGTCTTGGTCGACGTAATACGTTCTTGCAGACGGCCCATTTCTTCGGCCAGGGTAGGCTGGTAACCCACTGCGGAAGGCATACGGCCCAGCAGTGCGGATACTTCGGTACCTGCCAGGGTGAAGCGGTAGATGTTGTCGACGAAGAACAGAACGTCCTTGCCTTCATCACGGAACGCTTCCGCCATGGTCAGGCCGGTCAGCGCGACGCGCAGACGGTTGCCTGGTGGTTCGTTCATCTGACCGTAGACCATCGCTACCTTGGAGTTCTCTGGGGTTTCCAGGTCAACTACCTTGGCATCGGCCATCTCGTGGTAGAAGTCGTTACCTTCACGGGTACGCTCACCCACGCCGGCAAACACGGACAGACCCGAGTGTGCTTTTGCGATGTTGTTGATCAGTTCCATCATGTTGACGGTCTTGCCCACACCTGCACCGCCGAACAGACCAACCTTACCGCCTTTTGCGAACGGGCAGACCAGGTCAATCACTTTAATGCCGGTTTCCAGCAGGTCTTGCGATGGCGACAGTTCGTCGTACGCAGGCGCCACGCGGTGGATCGATGCCATGCGCTCGTGCGATACCGGGCCGCATTCGTCGATCGGGTTGCCCAGCACGTCCATGATACGGCCCAGGGTAGCAACACCCACTGGAACCATGATCGGTGCGCCGGTGTTCTGGATCATCATGCCGCGACGCAGACCGTCGGAGGAGCCCAGCGCAATGGTACGGACGATGCCGTCACCCAGCTGCTGCTGTACTTCCAGGGTCAGTTCGGAGCCTGCCATTTTCAGTGCGTCGAAAACCTTCGGCATTGCGTTGCGCGGAAACTCAACGTCAACAACTGCACCGATACACTGAACGATTTTGCCATCAGCCATGTTCGTTCCTTCAATATTTAGATAAAACTGGGTTTAGACCGCTGCCGCACCGGCGACGATCTCGGAGAGTTCTTTGGTAATCGCAGCCTGGCGGGTCTTGTTGTAGATCAGCTTCAGTTCGCCAATGACGTTGCCGGCGTTGTCGCTTGCCGACTTCATCGCCACCATACGCGCCGATTGCTCGGACGCCAGGTTTTCTGCAACTGCCTGGTAAACCAGCGCTTCAACGTAACGCACCAGCAGTTCATCAATCACGGTCTGCGCTTCCGGCTCGTAGATATAGTCCCAGGAGAGACTATCCTTGTCAGCCGACAGCTGCGCGGACGACAGCGGGAGCAGTTGCTCGACCATCGCCTCTTGCTTCATCGTGTTGATGAACTTGGTGTAGCACACGTACACCGCGTCGAGCTCACCTGCCTCGTAGCGGTCGAGCATGACTTTGACAGGCCCGATCAGCTTGTCGAGGTGCGCCTGGTCGCCGATCTGGATCGCGTGCGACACGACCTTGACACCCACCCGGTTCATGAACCCCAAACCCTTGTTGCCAATCGCAACAACTTCAATCTTGTTGCCAGCTGTTTCCAGCTCGCGCATTTTTTGCGTCACCAGGCGCAGCACGTTGGTATTCATACCGCCGCACAGACCCTTGTCGGTCGTGACCACGATGAAACCAATCGTCTTTGCCGACACGCCCTTGGCTTGCGCCATGAATGCGTGCGTGTACTCTGGATTAGCAGTAGCAAGGTTGGAGGTGATGTTACGAATCTTGTCACTGTAGGGACGAGCCGCACGCATCCGTTCCTGCGCCTTGCGCATTTTGGATGCGGCGACCATTTCCATCGCCTTGGTGATCTTCTTCGTATTTTCTACGCTCTTGATCTTGCCACGTATCTCTTTGCCTACTGCCATGAGTCCTTACTCCTTATGCATTTGGCGCCGCGGTCAACTGCGACGCCGAACCGCCATTAAAATGCGCCGGATTTTTTGAAGTCAGCAATTGCGGCAGCCATGGCGGCTTCGCCATCTTTGTCCAGTTGCTTGGTCTCTTCAATTTTGCTCAGGAGCGCAGCTTGCTTGGTCTTCATGTAACCATGCAGGCCTGCTTCAAATGGCAGCACTTTCTTGACTTCGATGTCGTCGAAATAGCCCTTGTTCACTGCGAACAGCGACACGGCCATCAGCGAAACCGGCAGCGGCGAGTACTGAGCCTGCTTGAGCAGTTCGGTCACGCGGGCACCGCGGTCGAGCTGCTTGCGGGTCGACTCGTCCAGGTCGGAAGCGAACTGCGCGAACGCAGCCAGTTCACGGTACTGCGCCAGGTCGGTACGGATACCGCCGGACAGGTTTTTGATGACCTTGGTCTGGGCGGCGCCACCGACGCGCGATACCGAGATACCTGCGTTAATCGCAGGACGGATACCGGCGTTGAACAGCGAGGTTTCCAGGAAGATCTGGCCGTCGGTAATCGAAATCACGTTGGTAGGAACGAACGCCGAAACGTCGCCTGCCTGGGTTTCAATAATTGGCAGTGCGGTCAGCGAACCGGTCTTGCCGGTGACGGCGCCGTTGGTGAACTTCGACACGTAGTCGGCGTTCACGCGTGCTGCGCGCTCGAGCAGGCGGCTGTGCAGGTAGAACACGTCGCCAGGGTAAGCTTCGCGGCCTGGTGGACGGCGCAGCAGCAGCGAGATCTGGCGGTAAGCAACTGCTTGCTTCGACAGGTCATCGTAGACGATCAGTGCGTCTTCGCCGCGGTCGCGGAAGTATTCGCCCATTGCGCAGCCCGAGTAGGCCGAGATGTATTGCATCGCTGCCGATTCCGACGCCGATGCTGCGACAACAATGGTGTACTCCATCGCGCCGTGCTGTTCCAGGGAACGCACGATGTTCTTGATGGTCGATGCTTTCTGGCCGATCGCAACGTACACGCAGGTCATGTTCTGACCCTTCTGGTTGATGATCGCGTCAACTGCCACAGCCGATTTACCGGTCTGGCGGTCGCCAATGATCAGCTCGCGCTGGCCACGGCCGATTGGTACCATCGCGTCGATCGACTTCAGGCCGGTCTGCATTGGCTGCGATACCGACTCACGGGCGATCACGCCTGGTGCGATCTTTTCGATTGGTGCGGTCAGGGTGGTGTTGATTGGACCCTTGCCGTCGATCGGCTGGCCCAGTGCGTTGACCACGCGGCCACGCAGCTCAGGACCGATCGGCACTTCCAGGATGCGGCCGGTGGTCTTGACCACGTCGCCTTCCGAGATGTGCTCGTAAGCACCCAGAATCACCGAGCCGACGGAGTCGCGCTCGAGGTTCATTGCCAGGCCAAAGGTGTTGCCTGGGAATTCCAGCATCTCGCCCTGCATCACGTCCGACAGACCATGGATGCGGCAGATACCGTCAGCGACGGAGATTACCGTGCCTTGGTTGCGAACTTCAGCGGAACCTTCGAGGCCCTGGATGCGGCTCTTGATCAGTTCGCTGATTTCAGATGAATTAAGTTGCATAATGCTAACTCCTAATAGTTTCTTGATGCGTAGGGCAAGGGCGTTGCCGCGGGCGAGTGCGAATGTCGGTCAGGCAGCCAGCGCAACGTGCATCTGTTGCAGCTTGGCGCGCACCGAGGTGTCGAGCACTTCATCGCCTACAACCACGCGCACACCACCGATCAGGGCGGAATCCACCTTGACCGTTGGGTTGAGCTTGCGGCCGAATTTCTTTTCCAACAGAGCGACCAGCTGGGCTACCTGGGCATCCGAGATCTCGAATGCGCTGGTGATCTCAGCGTCAGCGGCGCCGGCGTCGGCATTTTTCAGTACCTGGAACTGCTCGCCGATTTCCGGCAGCAGCGTGACGCGGCCATTTTCGACCAGCATCTGGACGAAATTGTTCGCTTCAGGCGTCATCGGCGATTTCACCAGCGAGGCCAGGGTAGCGGCCATGTCGGTGTCGGTGACGTTCGGGTTAGCCGCAAACGCCTGCACATCAGGGTTGGCGCCAACCTGTGCCAGTTCGGACACAAGTTCGGACCAGGCTGCCATGTTGCCTTGTTTGGCGACACGGAACAGCGCTTCGGCGTAAGGACGGGCGACGGTTGCGAGTTCAGCCATGATTACAGCTCGACAGACAGTTGCGACAGCAGGTCGGCGTGTGCCGCTGCATTCACTTCGCGCTTGAGGATCTGTTCGGCGCCACGGACCGCGAGGGTCGCGACCTGGCCGCGCAGTTCTTCGCGTGCACGTACTACCTGCTGCTCTGCTTCGGCTTTGGCGCTGGCGATGATGCGTGCAGCTTCTTCCGATGCGGTTTTCTTGGCGTCGTCGATGATCGCAGCAGCGCGCTTTTCAGCGTCGCCAATGCGCTTCTGGCCTTCGTCGCGTGCGGTAGCCAGTTCGGCTTGTGCGCGCTTCTCGGCTGCAGCCATTTCTGCCTTGCCACGGTCAGCGGCGGCGAGGCCACTCGCGATCTTCTCGGCGCGCTCGTCGAGCGCTTTCATCAGTGGAGGCCACACGAATTTCATCGTGAAACCGGCCAGGATGAAGAAGACCACGAACTGGGCAAACAAGGTTGCGTTTAAGTTCACGGTATTTTCCTTCTCACAAAAACGGATGCCGAACCGCGATGGTTCGGCTATTCAGTACAACGATGCGTGCTATTAGCCTGGGACAACCATTGGGGTGAATGGCGATGCGAATGCGAACAGCATTGCGATACCAACGCCGATCAGGAATGCCGCGTCGATCAGACCAGCCAGCAGGAACATCTTGGTCTGCAGGGTGTTCATCAGTTCAGGCTGGCGTGCCGACGCCTCGAGGTATTTACCGCCCATCAGTGCGATGCCGATGCAAGCGCCGATAGCGCCCAGGCCAATGATCAAACCGCAAGCCAGAGCAACAAAAGAGGTATCAGTCATGAAAGTACTCCAAAAGGTTAAATTAAAAACTTGATTAAAAAACTACAACTTCGTTACAACCACTATCTTTCGAATCTTTTACAGCGTCGATCAGTGGCCTTCGTGGGCCTGACCGATGTACACCAGCGTCAGCATCATGAAGATGAATGCCTGCAGGAACACGATCAGGATGTGGAAGATCGCCCAAATCGAACCTGCCACCACATGGCCCAGGAAGCCGAACGTAGTTGCCATGGAACCGAGCAGTGCAATCAACAGGAACAGCAATTCACCGGCGTACATGTTGCCGAAGAGTCGCATACCGAGCGACACCATTTTTGCCAAATATTCGATGATGTTCAGAAGCAGGTTGAACGGTGCCATCCAGATGCCGAACGGTGCTGCCACCAGCTCGTGCAGCCAGCCGCCAAAGCCCTTGATCTTGATGCCGTAGTAAATCATCAGGACGAACACGCCCAGCGAGATACCCAGCGTACCGTTGAGGTCGGCGGTAGGCACGACGCGGTGGTAAGCGATCACGCTATCCCAGCCCATCAGTGCGAAGAACGACGAGAACATGTCGACAGGCAGGAAGTCCAGCGAGTTCATCAGGGCTACCCAGACGAACACGGTCAGTGCCAGCGGCGCGATGAAGCTGCGGTCGCCGTGGACGATGGCCTTCGACTGGTTTTCAACCATTTCGACCAGCATTTCAACGGCGGCCTGGAAACGACCAGGAACGCCGGAGGTGGCGCGGCGCGCGGCCAGCCACATGATGAAGCAGCCCAGGGTACCTGCGAAAATCGACCAGAAAATGGTATCGATGTTGAAGACGGTAAAGTCGACAACGAAGTCCTGGTGTTTGTTCGAAAGGTGGCCAAGGTGGTGGCTGATGTATTCTGATGCAGTCGGTGCATGTCCTGCCGCTGCGCCTTCAACTGGTGTGCTCATGTCAGTGCCTAAATAATAAGATTATGTAACTTTTCAGCGCCACGATGAACCCGGCCAACATGGCCAGCCAGTTCAAATCGCGGTAGAGCCACGCGGTCGCCCCGAGGAGCGCCAGCGTTAATGCAATCTTTATAAATTCCCAGATGAAAAACGAGAACGGGTTGACCCCGCCTGGCGTTTTCGAATTGACATACAGGCGAAACGCCATCAATCCGTTGGGCACGACACAACATAATCCGCCCAGAACGGTCGAAAACATCGCAGGCAGTCCCCCGAGCAGTGCGGCGATTGCGCCAGCGACTACCGTTACCATCAATTGCAGGGAGACTAAGCGCAACATGTTTTCTTCTTCGCGCCAGCCATTGTGAAATGCCGTGTTTCGGGTTCAGGATTACGTGAATCAGCGGGATTATAGCGGTTGATGATGAACTGAGTCAAACGCAGTGAGTCATCAATATGGTGCGAATTGTTGAAAAACCACGATAAATCACAGGCTTATGTGCGCTTGCGGACGTAAGTACGGGTATCCGCACCGTAACGGGGAGACCCGCTTCACGTCGTTCCCGCGAAGGCGGGAACCCATGCTGGGCCAGATCTGGCGATGTTGGTCTTCATGCCCAGTACAGGTTCCCGCTGTCGCGCACTGCTGCCCGGAATTGTCTTGTTGACAGTGTCATTGCATCAATCGGGTTTGGGCGCTCGCAGAAATCGCGACATTGAGACTTGGAATGCAAGACTTGACGTCGCCCCTGCGAAGGCAGGGGTCCATACTCGGCACGATTCGTATGGGCCCCTGCCTGCGCAGGGGCGACGTTGGCCTGCTTTGCCGATTTCCTTGTGGCTGCCGCTTCCAAAACGACACTTGGCTGCCGAGCGATTCGTGTCAAGCAGAAAATTCTGGACAGCAGTGCGCTGTCGCGGGAATGGCGTTCTGGCGCTCGGGTGATTGTTACTGACTAGGCGCGCAGGCGCGCCAGCACGCCGTCGAGGATGTCGAGGTCGGCAAAGTCGATGATCATCTGGCCCTTGCCCTTGGTGCCCATCTTGAAGACAACCGGTGTGGCCAGCTTGTCCGACAACTCCTCTTCCAGGCGCACGATGTCGCCTGATTTTTCCTTTTGACGCGCTTCGGCCGGCGGCGACGACTGTTCTTCCATCGTGCGGGTGACCAGTTTCTCGGTCTCGCGTACCGACAGGCGCTTGGCGACCACCTGGTTGGCCAGGTTGATCTGGCTGGCCGCGTCGACCGCCAGCAGCGCGCGCGCGTGGCCCATGTCGATATCGCCGGCCATCAGCATGGTTTGCACCGGGCCGGCCAGGTTGATCAGGCGCAGCAGGTTCGACACCGCGCTGCGCGAACGGCCCACCGCGTTGGCGGCCTGCTCGTGGGTGAACGCGAAGTCCGAGATCAGGCGCTGGATGCCCTGCGCTTCTTCCAGCGGATTCAGGTCTTCGCGCTGGATGTTCTCGATCAGCGCCATCGCGGCGGCGGCCTGGTCGTCGACGTCGCGCACCAGCACCGGCACCTGGTCCAGCCCGGCGAGCTGCGCCGCACGGAAGCGGCGCTCGCCGGCGATGATCTCGTACTTCACTTCGCCGGTGATGCTGTCCTGCCCCACGGGGCGCACCAGCACTGGCTGCATGATGCCCTGGGTTTTGATCGACGCGGCCAGCTCGGCCAGCGCGCCTTCGTCCATGCGGGTACGCGGCTGGTACTTACCAGGCTGCATCTGGCTCACGGACAGCACCGAAGGCTTGTCCTGGTCGGCGAGCGCGCCGTTGCCATTGCCGTCAGCGCCGCCGAGCAGTGCGTCGAGGCCGCGGCCGAGGCCCTTGAGTTTTTTGGTTGCCATTCGTTGTTACTCTCTCTGATTACATTGTCTTGATACGTTTGACCATCTCGGCGCCGAAAGCGATATACGCCTGCGCGCCTTTCGAGGACGGGTCAAACACAACGCCAGGGATGCCGTACGACGGCGCCTCGGCGAGCCGCACATTGCGCGGGATGATGGTATTGAATACCTTGTCGCCGAAGTGCTCTTCCAGCTGGGCCGAGACCTGCTGCGACAGCGTCATGCGCGGATCGAACATCACGCGCAGCAGGCCGATGATCTTCAGGTCGGTGTTCAGGTTGGCATGCACCTTCTTGATCGTGTTGACCAGATCGGACAGCCCTTCCAGCGCGTAGTACTCGCACTGCATCGGAATGATCACGCCATGCGCGGCGCACAGGCCATTGAGCGTCAGCATCGACAGGGCGGGCGGGCAGTCGATCAGCACGAAGTCGTATTCGCTGTCGACCGCAGCAAGCGCATCCTTCAGGCGGCGCTCGCGGTTCTCCAGCTGCACCATCTCGACCTCGGCGCCGGCCAGCTCGCGGTTCGACGGCAGCACGTCGAAACGGCCCGCCTCCGAACGCAAGCGCGCCGTCGTCACATCCGCCTCGCCCAGCAGCACTTCGTAGATCGATGACTTGAGGCCGGCCTTGTTGATGCCGGCGCCCATTGTCGCGTTGCCTTGCGGATCAAGGTCGACCAGCAGCACGCGCTGGTCAAGCTTGGCCAGTCCCGCGGCCAGGTTCACGCTGGTCGTGGTCTTGCCTACCCCGCCCTTTTGGTTTGCAACGCAGAATATCTTTGCCATGTATGTTCTTATCGTAGACGCAACAATAACGATTTATACCGTTTATACTATCAAAACCGTTTGTACGATTTATATAGTATATCGGGTATAAACTATTTATACCGTTTATATGGTTTGATCGGATCGCTTGATGAAAACGAGATGCCGCTCCGCTTCCAGCCCTGGAACCTTGATCGGCTGAAGCCCTGTCGTTTTCCACTCTGCCGGCAGTCTTTCCTGCTCCTCCGGCGGGGCCACGCCTTTCAGCGCGATGAATTGCCCGCCCTCGGCCAGCAAGTGTCCCGACCAGTTGACGAAATCGGACAGGTCGGCAAAGGCCCGCGATGTGATGACGTCGAAAAGCTGCTTCACCTGCAGTTCCTGCACCTTGGCCGTGTAGACCGTGACATTGGCCAGTCCCAGTTCTGCCTTTACCTGGGTCAGGAATGCTGTCTTCTTGTGTACCGTGTCGATCAGCGACACTTTCATGTCTGGCCGCGCGATCGCCAGCACAATGCCTGGCAAACCGCCCCCTGCTCCCACGTCCAGCACATTCTGCGCCTGCGCGAATGCCGGGACCGCGGTCAGCGAATCGAGCAGGTGCAGCGTCACCATCTGCATCGGGTCGCGCAAGGAGGTCAGGTTGTACACCGAATTCCACTTGAACATCAGCGCGAGATAATCGAGCAGCTGTTCGTGCTGTTTGTCGCTCAGGTCCAGCTTCAGTTCTTTGATGCCATTTGCCAGTACAGGCGCCACTGCGGCGCGGTCGAAGAATTTCATCCAGCCAGCTCCTCGTTCAGCGAGGCAAAGCCTTTCGCGCCGCGTTTCTTTAAATGTACCAGCAAAAGCGAGATTGCGGCAGGTGTCACTCCGGAAATTCTTGACGCCTGGCCCAGGGTTTCAGGGCGCTGCTTGTCGAGCTTCTGGCGCACTTCGATCGACAGCGCGGTGACGTCGAGGTAGTTGAAGGTCTCCGGCAGCTTGAGGTTTTCGTAGTGCTCGTGGCGCTCTACTTCCTTGGCCTGGCGGTCGATATAGCCTGCATATTTCAGCTGGATCTCGATCTGCTCCTTGACGGCAGGATCTTCGACGCCTGGGCCGGCCAGGGCCTGGCCTTCGGCGCCAACCATGCCCATCAGGGTGTCGTACTGTACGCCCGGGCGGCGCAGCAGGTCGGCCAGCGAATATTCGCGCTCGATCGCCTGGCCAATGACACGCTCGGATTCGGCCGCCGCCAGGATGCGCGGATTAACCCACGTCGAACGCAGGCGCTCAAGTTCGCGCGCAACGGATTCGCGCTTGGCCTCGAAGGCTTCCCACTGTGCGTCGCCCACGACGCCCAGTTTGCGGCCGATCTCGGTCAGGCGCATGTCGGCATTGTCTTCACGCAGGCTCAGGCGGTACTCTGCACGGCTGGTGAACATGCGGTAAGGCTCGGCCACACCCTGCGTGGTCAGGTCGTCGACCAGCACGCCCAGGTAGGCTTCGGCGCGGCCGGGCACCCAGGCTTCCTCGCCCTTGGTCTGCAGCGCCGCGTTGATACCGGCGAGCATGCCCTGCGCCGCCGCTTCTTCGTAGCCGGTGGTGCCGTTGATCTGTCCGGCGAAGAACAAGCCTTTGATGGCCTTGGTTTCCAGCGATGCTTTCAGGCCGCGCGGATCGAAATAATCGTATTCAATCGCATAGCCGGGCCGCAGGATGAACGCGTTCTCCATCCCTTTCATCGAGCGCACCAGCTCCAGCTGGACGTCGAATGGCAGGCTGGTGGAGATACCGTTCGGATAGAACTCATTGGTCGTCAGGCCCTCTGGCTCGAGGAAAATCTGGTGCGATTCCTTGGCCGAGAAGCGGTGAATCTTGTCTTCGATCGACGGGCAGTAGCGCGGGCCGACGCCTTCGATCATGCCGGTGTACATCGGGCTCCGGTCGAGGCCGGCGCGAATGATGTCGTGGGTGCGCGCATTGGTGTGCGTGACCCAGCACGGCACCTGGCGCGGATGCATGGCGGCATTGCCCATCACCGAGAACACTGGCACCGGATCGAGGTCGCCCGGCTGCTCGGACATGGCGGAAAAATCGATACTGCGGCCGTCGATGCGTGGCGGCGTGCCGGTCTTCAGCCGCCCTTGGGGAAGCTTCAGCTCCTTCAGGCGGGCCGACAGCGACATCGCCGGCGGGTCGCCTGCCCTGCCCGCTGAATAGCTTTGCATGCCCACGTGGATCTTCCCGTCGAGGAAAGTACCCGCCGTCAGCACCACCGCGCCGGCACGGAACTGCAGGCCAATCTGCGTGACGGCGCCAACCACACGCTCGCCTTCCACCATCAAGTCATCCACAGCCTGCTGGAAAAGCCACAGGTTAGGCTGATTTTCCAGGCGTGAGCGGATCGCCTGCTTGTACAGGATGCGGTCGGCCTGGGCGCGCGTGGCGCGTACGGCCGGCCCTTTCGAACCGTTCAGGATGCGAAACTGGATGCCGGCTTCGTCGGTGGCAATGGCCATTGCGCCACCCATGGCATCGACTTCCTTGACCAAGTGGCCCTTGCCGATACCGCCAATTGACGGGTTGCAAGACATTGCACCGAGGGTTTCGATGTTGTGGGTGAGCAGCAAAGTCTTCTGGCCCATGCGGGCAGAAGCTAAAGCGGCTTCGGTACCGGCATGGCCGCCGCCGACGACGATGACGTCGAATTCAGTTGGAAATAGCATGATGGAAAGCGCAATACGAGGAGTGAGGCCAAATTATAGAGTCTTTTCGTATTGAAGACTCGGAAAGGCCCGGAATTACGACGGAAAACAAAGAAATTGTTTCACGTGGAACAGTCGAGATAGCGGCCGATGGGTATGTTCCACGTGAAACAATAGAGCAGAGAACTACTTGAAGAATGCGTCGTAACCCGTTTTCAAGATCAACAGGCACACGACTACCAGGAACAATTTGCGGACAAAGGTGGTGCCGTGCTTGATCGCCAGCTTGGTGCCGATCAGTGAACCGGCCACCTGGCAAGCCGCCATCATCAAGCCAAGCTGCCACAACAAGTGTCCGCTATAACCGAACCACATCAGCGCCGACAGATTACATGCGACGTTGACGACTTTGGCAGCGGCGGACGCGCTGAGGAAATCGAAGCCGAAGAAACGCACAAACAGGAACATCAGGAAGCTGCCCGTGCCCGGGCCAAAGAAGCCATCGTAGAAGCCGATGCCCGCCCCCATCGCCACTGCAAACATCCGCTCGGCATTGCCGCTGTGTACTGGCGCATGGACGCTGCCGAAGTCCTTCTTCTTGAAGGTGTAGATGGCCACGGCGACGAGCAGGATCGGCAGAAGGGTGCGAACGAAATCGGCAGGAACCTTGGTTACGGTGTAGGCGCCGGCGAACGACAGGGCGAATGCGGCGATCGCGGCCGGCGCGGCGGCGCTCCACGCCACCCTGACCTGCCGGGCGTAATTGACCGCCGCGGCGCCAGTACCGAAAATGCCAGCCAATTTGCTGGTGCCCAGCAGGGTGGCTGGAACCTCCTTCGAGAACACCGAGAACATCACAGGAAGCTGAATCAGGCCGCCGCCCCCTACCACCGCATCCACCAGGCCGGCGAGGAAAGCCGCGCTTCCCAGCATTACCACATCGATCATTACTGTCCCCGTCCGCGAAAGGTAATATTGTACGGAAGAACGACTGCACCTGCCGGAGGGCGATTTCCTCTGCAGCCGGCTTGGTGTAAGCTGGATGCTTAACGCACCGGAGCCATTTAGTCATGAGCGAGTTCAAAGCCTTCACCTTCAGCACTGTTCCTCATATCGTCTCCGAGCCGGGCTGCGCAGGGGAATTGGGCAAGCACGTCGCCGCCCTGTTTCCCAATGCGCGACGGGCGCTGATCGTGACCGATCCGGGCTTCCTTCGCACCGGCCTGGTCGAGGCGCCCCGTCTTAGCCTCGAGCGTCATGGCCTGGCCGTGCAAGTGTTCTCGGACGTGATGGCCGATCCGCCGGAGTCTGTGGTGCTGAGCGCGGTCGATTTCGCGCGGGCGCATGACACCGACATCGTGATCGGGCTGGGCGGCGGTAGCTCGATGGATGTTGCCAAACTCATCGCGGTGCTGGCGGGCAGCGACCAGCCAATTGCCGAAATCTATGGCATCGGCAATGTGAAGGGTAAGCGCCTGCCCCTGGTACAGGTGCCGACGACGGCAGGGACGGGGTCGGAGGTCACCAACATCGCCATCGTCACGACCGGTGAAACCACCAAGATGGGCGTGGTCGCGCCACAGTTGTACGCTGACCTGGCATTGCTGGACGCCGAACTCACCCTCGGGCTCCCCGCGCTGGTGACGGCAGCAACCGGCATTGACGCGATGGTGCACGCGATTGAAGCGTTCACCAGCAAGCATAAAAAGAACCCGATGTCGGACAGCCTCGCGGTCCAGGCATTGAGATTACTTTCTGGCAACATAATGACGGCGTGCGAGCAGGGCACCAGCCTGCATGCGCGCCAGGCGATGCTGCTCGGCGCATGCTTCGCGGGCCAGGCATTTTCGAATGCGCCGGTGGCCGCGGTGCACGCGCTGGCCTACCCTATTGGCGGCATCTTCCATGTGCCTCACGGCCTGTCGAATTCCTTGGTGCTGCCGCATGTGCTGAGATTCAACCTGGGGGAGGCCGCAGCCCACTATGCCGAGCTGGCCTCGGTTGTCGCGCCGCATGTGTCAGGAAGTGACGAGGCGCGTGCACAAGCCTTGATTGCTGCGATGCAGCAAGTGGCGCGGATGACCGGGATCGAAACCTCGCTGCGCCAGGTGGGGATCGCGGAGAAAGACCTGGACAGGCTGGCGGATGACGCGATGTTGCAGACCAGGCTGCTGGGGAATAATCCGAGGGAGTTGACGCGGGCGGATGCGTATGCGATTTACGCAGCAGCCTTGTAATCGTAGCGGCTGACATTCGGCGGATGACGCTGCGCTCTTCCGCGCTACTATCCTGCGTAGTAAAAAAGTAGGGCGGATAAGGTAACGCCGCATCCGCCGAATTTGCGCCAAGTCGACGCTCATTCGGCGGATGCGGCGTTCGCCGTATCCGCCCTATTCCTTGCTGCTTACGCCTGGCGCTTGCGCGCCAGCGCCGCAACCGCGGCGCCAATCTCGCCCACGATCCCGCGGCGGAACAGCAATACGCAGGCAATAAAGATCAGCCCCGTCACCATCCCGACCGACTCGCCCAGGGTGCCGAACCATTCAATATTGGTCGCCCTCGCCAGGAACGTTCCGACATCGCCCAGCTTGTTCTCCAGCGTGATGATGATGAACGCGCCCAGGATCGGTCCGACCAGCGTGCCCATGCCGCCTACCAGCGTCATCAGGATCACCATGCCCGACATGGTCCAGTGCACGTCAGTGAGCGTCTCAAAGCCCAGCACGACCGTTTTGGTGGCCCCTGCGAGGCCTGCCAGCGCTGCGGACAGCACGAACGCCATCAGCTTGTAGCGCTCGACGTCGTAGCCCAGCGAAATGGCGCGTGGCTCGTTCTCTTTAATCGCCTTGAGCACCTGGCCGAACGGCGAATGGACCGTGCGCATGATCAGCGCGAAGCCGGCCACGAAGATCGCCAGCACAACGTAGTACATCGTGATGTCGTTGGTCAGGTCGACCATGCCGAGCAGCTTGCCGCGCGGTACACCCTGCAGGCCGTCCTCGCCGCCGGTGAATGGCGCGCGCAGCGCCGCGTACGACACCATCTGGGCCAGCGCCAGCGTGATCATCGAGAAGTAGATGCCTGACCGGCGAATCGCCAGCGAGCCCATCACCAGCCCGATCAGCGCCCCGCCGCCGACGCCGGCCAGGATCGCCAGTTCGAACGGCAAGCCCATATCACGCAGCATGTAGCCGGTGACGTAGCCGGCAGCGCCAAAGAATGCCGCATGGCCGAACGACAGCAGTCCTGTAAATCCGATCAGCAAATTGAATGCGCAGGCGAACAGGCCGAAGCACAGCAACTTCATCAGGAATACCGGATAGGCGAAGAAAGGCATGGCCAGCGCCACGGCCAGTGCAATCAGGTAAAGAATTTTTTTGTTCATGATTTGCTCGAATCTTCTCGGTTACTTTTCTTTGCCGAACAGACCGGCGGGACGCAGCAGAAGGACGATCACCATCACCACGAACACGACCACTTCGGAACCTTGTGGATAGAACACGCGGGTCAGGCCTTCAATGACGCCGAGCCCGAGGCCGGTCAGGATCGAGCCCATGATCGAACCCATGCCACCGATCACCACAACGGCGAACACGACGATAATCAGGTGCGAACCCATCAGGGGCGTCACATTGATGATCGGAGCCGCCAGCACCCCTGCAAAGCCCGCCAAAGCGACGCCGAAGCCGTAGGTCAGCGTGACCATCAGCGGCACGTTGATGCCGAACGCTTCCACCAGCTTGGGATTCTCGGTGCCGGCACGCAGGTAGGAGCCGAGCTTGGTCTTTTCGATCACGAACCAGGTGGCCAGGCAAACCACCAGCGAGGCGAACACGACGAAACCGCGGTAGTTCGGCAGGATCATGAAGCCCAGGTCGGTTGCGCCCGCGAGTGCGTCAGGCACTGGGTAAGGCTGGCCGGAGACGCCGTAGAACGAGCGGAAAATGCCCTCAAGCAGCAAGGTGATGCCGAAGGTCAGCAGCAGGCCGTACAGGTGGTCCAGCTTGTAGAGCCAGCGCAGCATGGTCTTTTCGATGACGATGCCGAACGCGCCAACCAGCAGGGGCGCGACAATCAGCATCACCCAGTAGTTGACCTCGAAGTAGTTGAGTCCCATCCATGCGAGGAAGGCGCCCATCATGTAGAGCGCGCCGTGGGAGAAGTTAATTACATTGAGCAAGCCGAAAATGACGGCAAGGCCGAGCGACAGCATCGCGTAGAACGAGCCGTTCACGAGGCCCAGCAGGAGCTGGCTCATCATTGCCTGCAAGGGGACGCCGAAAATTTCCATGGATTATGTCTGCTAAGAGGTGGTGCGGACGTAGGGCGAATAAGCGCGCGCGCGCATCCGCCGAATTCGCGGCGATGCATGCGTTCGGCGGATGCGGGCGCGGCCCTTATCCGCCCTACGATGATGCTAGAACTAAACGATTACTTCCAGGCCGCGCACTTGGTTTCCGCCTTGGTGGCATAGGCCTGCTCGCCTGGGATGGTCTGGACGACCTTGTAGTAATCCCATGGGTACTTCGACTCGGATGGCTTTTTCACTTCCATCAGGTACATGTCGTGCACCATGCGGCCATCGCCACGAATCACGCCGTTCTTGGCGAACATGTCGTTGATCTTGGTCTTCTTCAGATGCGCCATGACCGTGTCGGCCGTGTCGGTCTTGGTTGCCTTGACCGCGTTCAGGTAATTCATGGTTGCCGAGTAGTCAGCCGCTTGCAGCATCGATGGCATCTTCTTCATCTTGCCGAAGTAGCGCTTCGACCAGGCGCGGGTCTCGGCGTTCTGATCCCAGTACCAGCCGTCGGTAAGGTACATGCCCTGGGTCATGTTCAGGCCGAGCGTGTGGACGTCGTTGATGAACATCAGCAGGCCAGCGAGCTTCATCTTCTTGTTGATGCCAAATTCAGCAGCTGCCTTGATCGAGTTGATCGCGTCGCCGCCGGCGTTGGCCAGGCCCAGGATCTGCGCTTTCGAGTTTTGCGCCTGCAACAGGAACGACGAGAAGTCCGATGCCGACAGCGGGTGCTTGACGCTGCCCACCACGGTGCCGCCGTTCTTCTTGATCACGTCGGTGGTGTCGCTCTCGAGCGACTGGCCGAACGCATAGTCGGCGGTCAGGAAGAACCACGACTTGCCGCCCTGCTTGACGATCGCGCCGCCGGTGCCGCGTGCCAGTGCGATGGTGTCGTACGCGTAGTGGACGGTGTAGGGCGTGCATTCTTCATTGGTCAGGCGGGCCGAGCCGGCGCCGATCGAGATGAAGACTTTTTTCTTTTCCGCAGCAACCTTGGCCATGGCCAAGTTGGCGCCGGAGTTGGTGCCGCCGATCAGCATGTCGACGCCTTGCTGGTCGAACCATTCGCGCGCCTTGCTGGCGGCGATGTCTGCCTTGTTCTGGTGGTCGGCCGAAATAAATTCGATTTTCTTGCCGGCGATGTTGCCACCTGCATCGGCAATCGCCATCTTGACCGCTTCAGCACCGCCGACGCCGTCGATGTCCGAGTACACGCCCGACATGTCGGTCAACATGCCAATCTTGATGGTGTCGCCAGAAACCTGCGCAGCTGCAGGCAGGGAGAAGCCGATGGCGCAGGTGGCGGCAGCGGCAATGGCGATAGCTTTACGTTTCATTTTGTCTCCGTTATTGGAATAGTAGTATCAGTAATGAAAATCTTAAGCACTTCTTAAACACCGAGCAGCTCGGTTAGTACCGGCATCTTGGCGTCCAATTCGGATGAGGCGAAGGTCTCGACGATCTGACCATGCTCCACCACATAAAACCGATCCGCCAGCGGCGCGGCGAAGCGGAAATTCTGTTCCACCATGACGATGGTGTAGCCCTTGGCCTTGAGCGTGGTAATCATGCGGGCCAGGCCCTGCACGATGACCGGCGCGAGGCCTTCGGAAATTTCGTCGAGCAGCAGCAGGCGCGCGCCGGTGCGCAGGATGCGCGCCACGGCCAGCATCTGCTGTTCGCCGCCCGACAGCCGGGTGCCCTGGCTGTTGCGGCGTTCCTTCAGGTTCGGGAACATCTCGTAGATCTCTTCGACCGACATGCCCTTGCCGCTCTCCAGCGCTGGCGGCAGCATCAGGTTTTCTTCGGCCGACAGCGACGAGAAAATGCCGCGTTCTTCAGGGCAGTAACCGACACCGAGGTGCGCAATCTTGTGCGTCGGCAGGCTGATCGCTTCAACCCCGTTGATCTTGATCGAGCCCTGGCGCGCGCCGGTCAGGCCCATGATCGCCCGCAGCGTGGTCGTGCGGCCCGCGCCATTACGACCTAACAACGTCACAACTTCGCCCTGGTTGACCGTGAGATTCACGTTGTGAAGAATGTGCGACTCGCCGTACCAGGCCTGCAGGTTGGTGATTTCAAGCGCAGCCGTCATCAATGCGCTCCTTCCAGCTCGACGCTCGTGGTACCCATGTAGGCTTCCATTACTTGTGGATTCTTCGACACTTCCGCATAACTTCCTTCAGCCAGCATGGCGCCGCGCTGGAGCACGGAAATCTTGTCGCAGATACCGGACACGACACTCATATTGTGCTCGACCATCAGGATGGTGCGCCCTGCCGATACTTTCTTGATCAGTTCGGTCACGCGGTGCACGTCCTCGTGGCCCATGCCCTGGGTCGGCTCGTCGAGCAGCATCAGTTCCGGTTCCATCGCCAGCGTGGTGGCGATCTCGAGCGCGCGCTTGCGGCCGTAAGGCATGTCGATCGTGACGGTGTCGGCAAAGCTTTCGAGATCGACTTCGTGCAACAACTGCATCGCGCGGTCGTTGAGGCGGTCGAGTCCGCGTTCGCTTTCCCAGAAATTGAAAGTATTGCCGAGCCCGCGCTGCAATCCGATGCGCACGTTCTGCAGCACCGTCAGGTGTGGAAACACCGCCGAGATCTGGAACGACCGGATGATGCCCATGCGGGCAATCTGCGCAGGCTTGGCGTGCGTGATGTCCTTGCCGTTGAACAGGATTTCGCCCGACGTCGGCACCAGGAATTTGGTGAGAAGATTGAAGCAAGTGGTCTTGCCGGCGCCGTTTGGGCCGATGAGCGCGTGAATGTGACCACGCTGGACTTTCAGGTTCACGTCACTTACCGCCGTGAAACCTTTGAACTCCTTGGTCAAGCTTTTTGTTTCCAGAATGACGTCTGTCATTGGGTCTCCAGTATTATGTTTTCATACCGTTTTGCAAGCTTTTAATTTAGATAATACACACAATGGATATGGCTCACAACACAGTATAAATACCATGTTTGCATAACCGGCACCCCGCAAAATCGCTCATTTTTTAGGCAACCCTGGCGCGCGAAAGTCGTCTAATTACTTTTCTCGAGGATCATGACGGCGGCTTTCTCGGCGATCATCAAGGTCGGTGAATTGGTGTTTCCCGAAGTAATAAATGGCATGATGGACGCATCGACCACCCGCAGTCCGCGCACATTTTTTACGCACAGGCGGCTGTCGACGACTGCAGACGGGTCGTCGGCGCGGCCCATCTTGCAGGTGCCGACCGGATGGAAGATCGTGGTGCCGATCAGGCTGGCCGCTTGCGCCAGTTCGTCTTCGGTGCGGTAGTGAATGCCAGGGCGGTATTCTTCCGGCTCATATTTAGACAACGCGGGCGACGAAACGATCTTGCGCGTGACATTGAGCGCGGCGGCGGCAACCTTACGGTCCTCGGGCGTGCTGAGATAGTTCGGCGTGATCTTCGGCGGCGCGTACGAGTCGTTCGAGGCAATGCGGACATGCCCGCGCGAGCTCGGGCGCAGGTTGCACACACTGGCGGTGAAAGCAGGAAACGGATGCAGCGGGTCGCCAAACTTCTCCAGCGATAATGGCTGGACGTGATACTGCAGGTTCGGCGTCACCTGGCTGTCGTCCGACCGGGCAAAGGCGCCCAGCTGCGACGGCGCCATCGACATCGGCCCGCTCTGGAACATCGCATACTCCATGCCAATCTTCATCCGCCCTACCCAGCTTGCCGCACGCGTATTCAGTGTCGGAACGCCCTTGATCTTGTAGATCATCCTGAGCTGCAAATGGTCCTGCAGGTTTTCGCCGACGCCAGGCAGGTCGACCTGGGGCGTGATGCCCAGTGCGTGCAAGGCGGCCGCCGGCCCGATGCCGGACACCTGCAGGATCTGCGGCGTGCCGATCGCGCCAGCCGTCAGCAAGGTTTCCTTGATGGCGGTCGCGCGCCAGGCTTTACCGCCACCGGTAAATTCGACGCCGCGGCAGACCTTGCCCTGCGGTGAGTCTTCCAGGATCAGGCGCTCGACATGGCAGCCGGTCATGATCGTCAGGTTCGGACGTTTTGAAGCAGGGCGCAGGAAAGCCTTTGCCGTATTCCAGCGAATGCCGCGCTTCTGGTTGACGTCAAAATAGGCGCAGCCGCTGTTGTCGCCGCCATTGAAATCATCGGTTTTCGGGATGCCCGCCTGTTCGGCCGCATTGCGGAAGGCATCCAGGATCTCCCACGACAAGCGCTGTTTTTCCACACGCCATTCGCCGCCGCTGCCGTGTACCGGCCCGGCGCCGCCGTGGTAATCCTCGCTTTTCATGAACAGTGGCAGCACCTCGTTCCAGCCCCAGGTGGCGTCGCCCGTCAGCTCGGCCCAGCGGTCGTAATCGCTGGCCTGGCCGCGCATGTAGATCATGCCATTGATCGATGAGCTTCCCCCGAGCACTTTTCCGCGCGGATAAATCAGCGCCCTGCCACCCAAGCCGGCGTCGAGCTCGGTCTTGTACAGCCAGTCGGTGCGGGGATTGTTGATGCAGTACAGATACCCGACGGGGATGTGGATCCACATGTAGTCGTCACGTCCGCCTGCTTCGATCAGCAGGACGTCGATGTCGCGATTCTTGGTAAGACGGTTGGCGAGAACGCATCCTGCTGTTCCGGCCCCAACGATGATGTAGTCGTATTCCCCAGCCGATTCCAATCCACTCTCCTCTACTCGGTTCGCATCTCTGCAACGAGGGTTTGCATCAGTTTTGCCGCCGGCATGGCGCGGGCGCGCCGCACTTCCGCCCCGGCCCACAGCGACATCAGTTCGGTATCGCCGCTGGCAGTGGCTGCCGCGCGGATTGATGTCGTTAAAGCATTTTGTACAGGATACGCGGGAAGTTGTTTTTCAACATCTTCTAATTGCTTCATGAAACGGTTTTCGAGGCCACGGGCATAACGTCCGGAGAATGCGCGGGTCAGGCGGGTGGGCGTGTCGCCCGCATTAATCAGGCGGAACTTGTAGTCGGGAGAGATTCCGGACTCGTCGCAGACCAGGAACGCGGTTCCCATCTGCACCGCTGTTGCCCCGGCAGCAAGGGCTTCGTTGATGTCGATCCCGGTCATGATGCCGCCGGCGGCGATCACCGGAATCTCGACGGCGCGGGCAACCTTTGGCCACAGCACACGCGCCTGCAAGGTTGCTTCTTCCTGCGCGCCGATGAAAGTGCCGCGGTGTCCGCCTGCTTCGATGCCGGAGGCGACCACCGCATCAGCGCCAACTTGTTCCCAGGCCTCGGCTTCTTCCACCGTGGTAACCGTGCCGATGACAAGGATGCCGGCGTCGTGCAAGCGTTCGACCTGTGTCGCTGTGAGGATATCGAAGGTGAAACTGGCGGCCGCAGGTTTCAGGTCGATCAGCGTGGCGAACTGGGCCTCGAAGTCCTGGCACCATTGCGAAGGAGTCGGAAGCCCGGTCCAGCCCAGGCTTTCCCATATCGGACGCATCAGTTCGGCGGCCCGGTCAATCTCTTCGCGGCTAGGCTGCGGCGTCTTGAGGACAAACAGGTTGATCAGGAAAGGGCGATCGGTGAGCTGGCGAATCCTGGCGGCCTGGTCGCGCATCGCGTCCGGTGACAGCAGCGAGGCCGGCATCGCCCCTAGCCCACCCGCGTTCGAGACCGCGGCAATGAGCTCGGGTGTGCAAGACCCGCCCGCCATCGGTCCCTGGACGATCGGAAACTTGAACAGCGATTGCAATTCCATGGGCCCTCCCTCGTCTGAAACACAAGATTAACAGAAGCGAAAGCACTTGGGCAGGGGGCAGGACGAGCAGGGTGTGGATAACTCTATGAATATCCACAGGTACGGTTTGTGGATAAACCTGACTTTATTCACAAGCCGATTTTTGTCCAGAATTGATACCAGCCACATACAGAGTTGGCCGCTGGCTTATAAAACGCGTAAACGCTTGATTGCAGTGGAAAATATGGGCTTATCCACAGAAAAGTGCCTGCGTTAACCATTACTACTATGCTTGTATACATACCTTTTAAGTAAACAAGAAACAAAAAGAAAAGCACCGCGGCTTCGCCTGCGATGCAAAATCGTCACACCCGGCCTCCGTTTGCAAAACTTGTTTTAAAGAAATTCACGATGCGTTTGAAAAAGCGGAAGTCCTGTCTTTTTTTAAAAGCTCGACCCTGGCAAGCCCAAAAGCCAACCTGACAAACCAAAAAACCGGCGCTACGCGCCGGTCGATCTGTGGATAAGTCACTGTATATCCACAGGATGAGATGTGCAGAAGCCACCTTCCTGTGAACAACGCGATTTTTATCCACCAACCATCCTTGCTAGATACAATCCTTGTTCAGCAGTTTACAAGTCACCTAAGTCGATGATCGTAAAGATGTAAACAGACTTATCCACAAAAATAAGCGCGTTTACTATCACTACTATTTTTGTATACATACTTACTATGTAAACCAACAGAACAGCGGAACTTCGGGGACAACTCAACTGCCAGCAAACCGGCAGCACCGAAAACCGGTCTTCCAGAACGACAAACACGGAAAAAAATATGCGTTTAGGTATCATCAGCGCTCTCCACGAAGAACAGCGGGGTCTCGTGGAAGCCATGCAAGGGGCCACCACGCTCATCCATGGCATGCGTGACTACACCCAGGGAACACTCTTTGGAATCGACGCTGTGTGCGTCCTGTCGCGTATTGGGAAGGTTGCAGCAGCCACCACTGCTACGATGCTTGTGGAAAAGTTCGGAGTTACCCACATCCTGTTTACCGGGGTTGCCGGAGCTGGAGACGCGGGGGTGGCCGTTGGCGACATCGTGGTGGCCGATTCACTGGTTCAGTACGACATGGATGCCAGTCCTTTGTTTCCAAAGTTCGAGGTGCCGCTGACCGGCTTGTCGCATTTCCCGTCCGATGTCCACATCAGCAACCGGGTTGCGGATGCTGCGCATCAGTTCCTGGCACACGACTTTGAAGCTTCCATCGACGGCCAGGAACGGGCGGTCTTCCGCCTGGCGCTGCCACGGGTTCACCGCGGGCTGATCGGAAGCGGCGACCGCTTTGTCAGCTGCGGCAAGCATATGTCGCAACTGAATGAATCATTAACGGGTTTACTGGCTGTGGAAATGGAGGGGGCGGCGGTGGCCCAGGTCTGTTTCGAACTGGGCGTGCCGTTTGCGGTCATCCGTACGATTTCGGACAACGCCAATGAAGACGCGGCCACCGATTTCATGCGATTCGTGAAATCGGTGGCCGCGCGGTATGCATTTCACATCGTCCGGCGTTATTGCCAGACGACGGCGATTGGCAATCAGCCCAGCATGGAATCGGCCGGCGCGTAGTCGTAGCCCAGCGCCTGCGCCACCGCGGCGTAGGTAACCTTGCCCTTGCAAACGTTCAGGCCGTTCTTCAGGTGCGGGTCGTCGATCATCGCCTGCTGCCAGCCTTTGCTCGCCAGGGCCACTGCATGGCCGATGGTGGCGTTGTTCAGCGCGAAGGTCGAGGTACGGGCCACCGCGCCCGGCATGTTCGCCACGCAGTAGTGGATGACGCCGTCGACGACATAGGTCGGATCGGCATGGGTGGTGGCGTGCGAGGTCTCGAAGCAGCCGCCCTGGTCGATCGCCACGTCGACGACAACCGCGCCCTTCTTCATCCTGGAGATCATTTCGCGCGTCACCAGCTTCGGCGCCGCGGCGCCTGGCACCAGCACGCCGCCGATCACCAGGTCTGCCGACAGCACGGCTTCTTCGATCGCATGCGCGTTCGAATACTGGGTCGAGATGCGGTTGCCGTAAATGAGATCGAGCTGGCGCAACCGGTCGACGTTTTTGTCGAGCACCGTGACGCGCGCGCCGGTTCCCACAGCCATCTGCATCGCGTTGGCGCCAACCACGCCGGCGCCGATGATCACGATATGGCCGGCGGCCACGCCAGGCACGCCGCCAAGCAGCAGCCCCATTCCACCTTTTGATTTTTCCAGATGCGCAGCGCCGGCCTGGATAGCCATGCGGCCGGCGACTTCGCTCATAGGCGCGAGCAGCGGCAAGCCGCCGCCCTGGCCGGTGATGGTTTCGTAAGCGATGCAGACCGCCCCCGATTTGACCAGCGCAGCGGTCTGCTCCGGATCGGGAGCAAGGTGCAGATAGGTGTAGAGAATTTGGCCTTCGCCCAGCATGGCGCATTCGCCTGGCTGCGGTTCCTTGACCTTGACGATCATGTCGGCGCGCGCGAAGATTTCCCTGGCCGTGTCGACCATGGTGGCGCCTGCGGCGACGTACTGCTCGTCGAACAAGCCGATCTCGCCGCCAGCGTTTTTCTGGACCAGGACCTGGTGCCCGCGCTGCGTCAGTTCGCGGACACTCGGTGGCGTGAGGCCAACCCGATACTCGTTATTCTTAATCTCTTTTGGAACGCCTACTATCATGTGAAACCTCCAAGTTTTATTAAAGCAACGGCTCGGGTTGTCCCCGTTTTTTTTACATCCTCATACTATTACAGACCGAGGGTCATCAGGCTTGCGTTTCCGCCAGCCGCAGTGGTGTTCACGCAGACCGCGCGCTCGGCCACCAGGCGCCACAGCGGGATGGCTGCATCAGCCGACGTTTCGATCACGCCCACGATCGCCCATGCATTAGCGGCAAGCGCAGGACGCAGGCTTGGCGCCAGCGGAGCTTCAACCAGCGCGATCTGATAATCGTACTTGCAATTTTCAACGCTGGCGACGACCTCGATACGATCGTTGACTTCTGGCGGCAGGCTGTCCGGAATCACATCGCGCGATGCCGCGACCAGCACGACGCGGTTGCCGGTAGCCAGTGCGGCTGCCACTTGATTCATCAGGGCGGCGGTGCTGGTTGCAGCGCACAGCACGACACCGCGCGCAAAGAACGACAGCGTATTGCGCTCGCCGGTCGGTCCTGGCAAGGCCAGGGTTGACCCGAGCAAGGTGGTGCGCATGTATTCGGTGCCCAGTTCGACGATGCGATTGTGGCCGTTGGCTTTGGCCCAGACCATCAGCGCGTCGAAGCATGCAGTTGGCTGGCGCTGATGCTGCAGCAATGCAGGCGCGGTGCGCTGCAGGCGCTTGATATACAGCGGGCCGCCAGCCTTCGGACCAGTGCCCGATTTGCCTTCGCCGCCGAACGGCTGCACGCCAACCACCGCACCGACGATATTCCGGTTCACGTAGATGTTGCCAACGTGTGCGCGCGAGACGATGAAGTCGATGGTCTCGTCGATGCGCGAATGGATACCCAGCGTCAGGCCGAAGCCAGTGGCATTGATCGAGTCGATCACCTTCGGCAGGTCGGCGCGGCGATAGCGGATCACGTGCAGCACCGGTCCGAACACTTCCTGCGTCAGTTCGGACAGCGCGCCGATTTCAATCACCGTCGGCGGCACAAAGGTTCCGGCAGCGGCAGCGGCTGGCGACAGCGGCAGCGAATAGTGAGCGGTGGCTTTTCCCTTCATCCGATCGATGTGCGCCAGCAGGTTGCCTTGCGCTTCGCTGTCGATCACCGGGCCGATGTCGGTCGACAGGCGGTCTGGCGAACCGACCCGCAGTTCCAGCATCGCGCCCTTGAGCATCTTGATGGTCTTGTCGGCGATTTCCTCCTGCAGGAACAGCACGCGCAGCGCCGAGCAGCGCTGGCCTGCACTGTCGAAGGCAGACGTCATCACGTCCTGTACCACCTGCTCGGGCAGTGCCGACGAATCGACGATCAGCGCGTTCTGGCCGCCGGTCTCGGCGATCAAGGCGATATCGCACGATTCGCGCACCGACCGTTCGGCCAGCGTCTTGTTGATCAATTGCGCCACTTCGGTCGACCCGGTGAAGATCACGCCCTTGACGCGCGCATCGTTACACAGGCCTGCGCCCACCACTTCGCCGCGGCCCGGCAGGAACTGCAGCGCCGCTTTCGGGATGCCCGCTTCGTGGAACAGCTGCACGGCGCGGTGCGCGATGATCGGCGTTTGCTCGGCCGGCTTGGCCAGCACCACGTTGCCTGCGGCCAGTGCCGCGGCGATCTGGCCGGTGAAGATCGCCAGCGGGAAGTTCCATGGGCTGATGCAGGTAACCGGGCCAAGTGCGAGGATGTTTTTCGCGCCGTGAACCTGGGCCGCGTAATAGCGCAGGAAGTCGACCGCTTCGCGGATCTCGGCAATTGCGTTCGGCAGCGACTTGCCTGCTTCGCGCACGGCCAGCGCCATCAGCTCGTCGCGATGTTCTTCGAACAGGTCGGCAACGCGCGCGATGATGCCGGCGCGTTCTGCCGGCGGCGTCGCCTGCCAGTCCATCGCGAACGCATCGGCGCGCGCCAGTGCCGTGTCGACGTCGGCAGCGGTGGCGTCGCTGACGTGGCCAACAATGTCAGCATGGTTGGCCGGGTTGACGATCTCGGTCCAGCTTTCGGAAACCACGGGTGCGTCAATCAGGGGAGCCACGTCGTAGGTGCGCGGTGCGGCCAGGGCCTCGCCCAGCGCGCGCAGTACGTTTTCGTCGGTCAGGTCGATGCCAGCCGAGTTTTTGCGCTCGAGGCCAAACAGCTCCAGCGGCAGCGGAATACCAGGGTGCGGCACGCCGCCCTGCTTGCGCGATGCTTCGAACGGATCGGTGATCAGGGTATCGATCGACACCTTCTCGTCGACGATCTGGTTGACGAACGACGAGTTGGCGCCGTTTTCCAGCAGGCGGCGCACCAGGTAGGCCAGCAGCGTTTCGTGCGAACCGACCGGCGCGTAGATGCGGCAGGCCTTGCCGAGGTTGTCGGCGCCGACCACCTGGTCGTACAGCGTCTCGCCCATGCCGTGCAGGCACTGGAACTCGTAGTCTTCAATGCCCTTCTCTTTCGCCCAGGTGTAAATGACCGACAGCGTGTGCGCGTTGTGGGTGGCGAACTGCGAGTAGATCGAGCCCGATGCGCCAAGCAGTTTCTGTGCGCAGGTGAGGTAGGACACGTCGGTGTAGACCTTGCGGGTGTACACCGGATAGCCAGGCATGCCGTCGACCTGGGCGCGCTTGATCTCCGCATCCCAATAAGCGCCCTTCACCAGGCGCACCATGAATTTGCGGCCGCTGCGCTTGGCCAGGTCGATCAGGTAATCGAGCACGAACGGGCAGCGCTTCTGGTAAGCCTGCACCACGAAGCCGATGCCGTCGAAGCCGGCCAGGTCAGCGTCGAAGGCCATCGCTTCCATCATGTCGAGCGAGATTTCGAGGCGGTCGGCTTCTTCGGCATCGATATTCAGGCCGATGTTGTACTTCTTGGCCAGCAGGACCAGGGTTTTCACGCGCGGCAGGAGTTCGTCCATCACGCGGGCGTGCTGGGCGCGGCTGTAGCGCGGGTGCAGTGCCGACAGCTTGATCGAAATGCCGGGGCCATCCTTGATGCCGCGGCCGTTCGATGCTTTGCCGATCGCGTGGATCGCCGCTTCGTACGAGGCGTAGTAGTTCTTGGCGTCGGCCTCGGTGAGCGCCGCTTCGCCGAGCATGTCGTACGAATAGCGGTAGCCGCGCGCTTCGTTGTCGCGGCTGTTCTTGAGCGCTTCGCCGATGGTCTGGCCGGTGACGAACTGGTTGCCCAGCATGCGCATCGCCATGTCGACGCCCTTGCGGATCAACGGCTCGCCGCCCTTGCCGATCAGGCGCGTCAGCGCCGAGCCAAGGCTGTTTTCGCTGTTGGTCGAGACCAGTTTGCCGGTGATCAGCAAGCCCCAGGTCGCCGCGTTGACGAACAGCGAAGGCGACTCGCCAAGGTGCTTGCGCCAGTCGCCCTTGCTGATTTTGTCGGCAATCAGGCGGTCGGCGGTCTGACTGTCGGGAATGCGCAACAGTGCTTCGGCCAGGCACATCAGCGCCACGCCTTCTTCGGACGACAGCGAAAACTCGTGCATCAGCGCGTCCACGCCGGACGAGCGGGTGCGTTTTTCGCGCACCGCCGACACCAGGCGGTGGGCCAGCGGCGCGGCCTGCGGGGACGGTGTCGCGCCTTGCGCCAATAGCCAGTCCACAGCCTCGGTTTCACTGCGGCGGTAGGCGCCAGTGATGGCGGCACGCAGCGGCGATTGCTCGTGTTTGATCTCGGCTTGGAGTGCGGAAAAAGGGACGGTTGGCGCTGTATGCATGGGTAAAGCTCTTCACAAAAGAATCATGGAAACGTGAATGCGCGCAGCTCCCGCTCCCGCTTTTGATGAAAGAAAGGAGAGAAAGTTGCGCGAAAAGATGATTCGATTGTAGAGCGAAATCTTCTGGATTAATTCTGGTATTACAGAAGACTAGCCATAGATAGTTTTTGGTGAGAGAATTTAACCAAATAATATTAATTTGGGGACGATTCGCATGCTGGATAAGATTAGCAAAAAAATTCTTTCAGAGCTACAAAATGATGGCCGCATCAGCAATGTTGAGCTCGCTGCCCGGGTGAACTTGTCGCCGGCCGCCTGCCTGGAGCGGGTACGCAAGCTGCATGAATCGGGCTACATCATGGGGTACACGGCGCAGCTGAATCCCACCTTGCTCGATGTGTCGTTGCTGGTATTCATCGAGGTGGTGTTGGACCGGACGACACCGGAGGTGTTCGATTCGTTCAAGAGCAGCGTGCAGATGATTCCCGAGGTGCTGGAATGCCACATGGTGGCCGGGGGCTTCGATTACCTGGTCAAGGCGCGCGTGAAGGATATGGCGGCGTACCGCGAATTCCTGGGCAAGACGCTGCTGCAGAAGGGTGTGCGCGAAACGCACACGTATGCGGTGATGGAAGAAGTGAAGAACTCGACCAAGCTGCCGATCAAGTAAGCACTGAGCCGTCGTCCCCGCAAACGCGCACTGCTGTCCGGAATATTCTTGTTGACAGTGCGATTGCATCAATCGGGTTCGGGGCGCTCACAGAAATCACGACGTTAAGTCTTGCATTGCCGATGTCGTCGTGTCTAGACCTTCTAAAATGATGCCTGGCTGCCGAGCGATTCGTGTCACGCAAAATATTCCGGACAGTAGTGCGCGAACGCGGGAACCCATGCATCGCGCCCATACGCGGGAACGACGCGGTCAGTCGCTTTCCATCGCCGACTTGATCGACGTGGTATTCATGCCTTCCAGATGCTTGCGCAGCCAGCGGTGGGCCGGGCTGCGGGCGTCGCGTTCGTGCCACAGCATGTCCAGGTGCACCGCCGGCATCTGGAACGGCAATTCGCGCCAGGTCAGCGCGTTGGTCATGCCGGTCGACGCCATCAAGTGCTTCGGCAGCACCGTGATCAGGTCGGAATTCGCCACCACCTTGCCCGCCGTGAAGAACTGGTTGACGGTCAGCCAGATCCGGCGCTCACGCCCCAGCTGCGCCAGCGCCTCGTCGACCAGTCCGTGCGCCCGTCCCGAGAAACTCACCAGCAGGTGGTTCGCCTTGCAATAGCTATCGAGCGTCAGCTCGCCCTTGGCCAGCGGGTGATCCTTGCGCATCACCGAGACATATTGTCCCGAATACAGGCGCTCGTGCCGGATCGGCGAGCTCATTTCGCTCGACAATTGGGCCGCGACACCGGGGAAAAAGCCCACGGCCAGGTCGATATCGCCGCGCAGCAGCATCGGCCGCGGTTCGCGCGTGGTCAGCGGCACCATGCGCACGTTCACCTTCGGCGCCTCGCGCTCGATCGAGCGCATCAGGGAAGGCAGCCACAGCACTGCGGTCGCGTCCGCCATCGCCATCCGGAAGGTAGCGTGAGCCTGCGACACATCGAACGTTTCCGGCATCACGGCAGCTTCCAGCCCGGCAAGGGCGGAGCGCACCGCCGGCCACAGCGCTTCGGCGCGCGGTGTCGGTTTGACGCCGTAGGCGGTACGGATCAGCAGTTCGTCACCGAGGCTCTCGCGCAGGCGCTTGATGGCGTTCGACACGGCCGGCTGGGTCATCGCCAGGTGGCCGGCGGCGCGGGTGAGGTTTTGCTCGGTCATCACTGCGTCGAAAACGCGCAGCAGGTTCAAGTCAAGCGTCAGGAAGCTCATGGGGAAACCGAAATAAATGGTGTTACCAAATAGTACCGCAGATTATTCACAAAGCGAATAATGCATATCGGAAATTGGAATTGGCATTATATGCTGCACCGCCGTATAGTCATGGATAACGATAATTGGCTTTAGGAAATAACGTGTCAACAACTGCTACACTACTTCAAAGCGCTGCCGGCGTGCAGATTTTTCCACTGGTGCGCGGGGTGTTCAGCCTTGCCGCCGTGGCCGCACTGCTGGTGTTCTTCAAGCCGCTGCTGGTCGGCATCGCGCGCGCCATGCTGCTGGTCGTGCGCCCACGCCTGACCAAGGAAGAGCGCCTGGCGCGCCGCCAGATGCGCGACGCACAGATGCTGCAAAACATGATCAATGCATCGCAGGGTCCTAGCCATGCGGCTGAACTGCGTGCGCTGGCTGCCCGCAGCTAAACGGCAGCGGTGAAGAAAAACGCGGCGTCCGGGTAACCGGCGCCGCGTTTTTTATTGCGCGCTTGATTAGCTCTTGGCGCCCAGCAATGCTGGTTTGAGCGAGCTGTCGGCCGGCTTGTCGCCGATCCAGATGCGCAGGATCGCGTTGTAGAAAGCAACGTCAGGGACGGTTTCGCCGATCTTTTTGCCGTTCAGTTCGGTCTGGGTGCCGGTGGCCGGGATCCAGTCGATGTTCAGCACGTCGCCTTTCTTCAAGCCATCGATGCTGGCGAACATCTCGCCGAACTTGCTGATCTGGCTGACGATCTTGGTCTTTTCAGCCTGGGACAGGTTGTTGTTCAGGCCAGTCATGAAGGCCTGGCCGAATTCGTCCGATGTCAGGTCGCGCATCATGACCAAGGTCACGCGGCGCGGGCCCTGCACCGCCAGGATGTCGGCCGGGGTGGTTTTCTTCTCGGTCAGGTAGAGGCCGGCGGCATAAACCTTGAACACGACTTTGGTGCGCATGCCCAGGCCGTTCAGCTTGAGGTCGCTACCGCCAACCTTGACGGTATCGGCGAACTTGACGCCGTTGATCTCCGCTGCCAGGGCTGGCAATGCCAGCGAACAAGCCAGCGCCAGGCCGGTCAACACGCTCTTGAAACCAATGTTTTTTGAAGCAATCATGGTGTCTCCATTATTTAACTATTATCGGACTGATGTCAGCACTCTTCAGCGGCGGTCAGTTCAGGTTCCTGCTTTACTACCGTTTTCGCCCTCTGAGCCAGGGCAATCTGTTTCCTTAACGCAGGCGGACGCCGATTGGTAGACACGGGCGCTGCAATTGGCGCCTTCGGCGGTGCCGAATCGACCTTGAAGATGCCGACCACGCGTGCCAGATTGGCCGCCTGGTCCTGCATCGACGCCGCCGCCGCTGCCGCTTCCTCTACCAGGGCAGCATTCTGCTGGGTTGTCTCGTCCATTTCAAGGATCGTTTGCTTCACTTCAGCGATGCCGCTGCTCTGTTCCTGGCTGGCGGCGGTGATTTCGGCCATGATATCGGTCACCTGGCGCACGCTGGCCACCACTTCCTGCATCGTCGCGCCGGCCTGTTCGACCAGCATGCTGCCCTCGCGCACCTTGCCGACCGAATCGCCGATCAGCGTCTTGATTTCCTTGGCCGCCGCGGCGCTGCGCTGGGCCAGGTTGCGTACTTCGGACGCCACCACGGCGAAGCCGCGGCCCTGTTCGCCGGCGCGCGCGGCTTCCACCGCGGCGTTCAGCGCCAGGATGTTGGTCTGGAACGCGATACCGTCGATGACGGAAATGATATCGACAATCTTCTTCGACGAATCGGTAATCGAGCCCATCGTCACCACCACGCTGGATACCACCTTGCCGCCGCGCACCGCCACTTCCGACGCGTTGGCGGCCAGCTGGTTGGCCTGGCGCGCGTTGTCGGCGTTCTGCTGGACGGTATCGGTGAGTGCGCGCATCGCGCCGGAGGTCTGGCCCAGCGACGCGGCCTGTTGCTCGGTGCGCGACGACAGGTCGAGGTTGCCACTGGCGATTTGACCCGAGGCCGAAGAAATTGATTCCGTACCCAGACGGACATCGCCAACGATCTTGATCAGGCTCGCGTTCATGTGGTTGAGCGCGTCGAGCATCTGACCCATTTCGTCACGGCTGTTGACCTTGATTACGCTGGTCAAGTCGCCTTCCGCGACGCGCCGCGCGACCTTGACCGCGTAGCTGAGCGGGCCGGTGATGCCGCGTGTGGTGATGACGGCGATGCCGATCGAGATGGCCGCGGCCACGCCGGCCAGGATCAGGATCAGGGTCTGGGTGCGTTGGCTGGCTTTGGCGGCCTCGGCGCCGGCCTTGGCCATGACCGCATCCTGATAGGCGATGAACTGGTCGATCTGGGCGAAATACTTGGCTTGCTGGGGACGCAGCGAGAACATGAACTTGACCATCGCGTCATCCTTCAGGCCGTCATTGACGAGCTTGACGAACGCTGCCTGCGCCGGCAGGAACTTGGCGCGGATGGTGGCGATGTCGGCCAATATCTCCTTGCCGCGCGCGTCCTGGGTGGTGGCGGTCAGCGCCGCGATCGCCGCGGTGGCGCTGGCACTGCGGGCCTCGACGTTCGCCAGTTCCTTGGCGATCTGATCCGGGTCGCCCATCACCAGCACACTGAGCATGCTGCGGGTAGCCTCGCTGACGTCCGCCTTGACCTGGTTGGCGGCGACCGTCTTGGGCAAGCGCTCGCCGATCATTGCCGCCACTTCCTTGTTCAGGGTGGCGATCTGGTTGTAGGAAATCCCGGCAAGCATTACCAGCAAGGTAATCACAATGCCAAAACCAATGGCCAAACGCTGGCCGATCCGCATGTCTCTGACTTTCATTTTCTCCGTAAGCCTCTAAAAAGTATGGGCGTGCTAATTTTTTATCAAACAAATATAGCATTCATTAATTATTAGAAAGTAACTCAATGGCATTATTTCCATGCTGCACAGCCGCATTGGCGTGTACAAACAACGCGCAGCGGTGCGCGCCATGGACACCGGTTTTGGCAAACTGGCGCTGAAAGGAGGACAGCCGATGCCTTACAAATCAATCGCCGATTTGCCCGACAGCGTGCGCGACAACGTGCCGAAGCACGCCCAGGAAATCTACAAGGAAGCGTTCAACAGCGCCTACGAGCAATACCTGGAGCGCGGCGCCGACGAGCGTGAGGAAACTGCGCACAAGGTTGCCTGGAGCGCAGTGAAAAAGAGGTACCGGAAGGATGAAACAAGCGGCAGATGGGAACTGGCCGGCTGAGCGGCCCTGATTACGCCGCTTTGGCGGCGGTCAGGCGCTGGTACTTGAGCATCAGCTCGTCGGGGGATTCGCGCCAGGCCGGGTCCAGCGGAATGCACGCGACCGGGCACACCTGCTGGCACTGCGGCTCATCGAAATGGCCGACGCATTCGGTGCATTTGTTGGGATCGATGACGTAGAACTCCGGTCCCATCGAGATGGCCTCGTTGGGGCATTCCGGTTCGCAGACGTCGCAGTTGATGCAATCGTCGGTAATGAGCAAGGCCATAGTGGTGCCTGGTTACGCAGCAGGCGGTGCCATGGTTGCGATTTTTTTCTGCAACCAGCGGTCGACCGACGGGAACACGAACTTCGATACATCGCCGCCCAGCATGGCGATTTCGCGCACGATGGTGCCGGAAATGAACTGGTACTGGTCGGAAGGCGTCAGGAACATGGTTTCGACATCCGGCAGCAGGTAGCGGTTCATGCCCGCCATCTGGAACTCGTATTCGAAGTCGGACACGGCGCGCAGGCCGCGCACGATGACGCGCGCATCATGCTTGCGCACGAAATCCTTCAGCAAGCCCGAAAAACTTTCGACCCGCACATTCGGATAATGGCCAAGCACTTCGTTGGCGATCTCCAGGCGTTCGTCGAGGGAAAAGAACGGTTTTTTGTTCTTGCTGTCGGCCACGCCAACGACCAGGCCGTCGAACAGACCCGATGCGCGGCGCACCAAATCTTCATGACCGCGGGTGAGCGGATCGAACGTTCCCGGATAGACGGCTACAACCATTGCGGCTCCCTTGCGATGCACCATTTAAACGCGCATTATGCCTGATTTCGGCCAGCCACCCCTCGGTGGGGCGCTTGCCACACTGTTAAGCACTCAACTGTGGCGTTTATGCCGACTTTTCGTGCAGCTTGAGCAGATGATAGAACACGATGCCCGCTTTGTCAGCGCGTACCTGTTCCCAGGGGGCCAGCCAGTCGGGCGCCGCGCCGTCGCTGGGCGAGAAAGGCAGGGGCTCGCCCGCTTCGGCGTACACCAGTCCGCCCTCGTTAAGCAAGCTGGCACACAGCGGCAAGGCCTTGACCAGGAATTGCTCCCCATACGGCGGATCCAGGAAGATCAGGTCGAAACGCTGGCCGCGCTGCGCCATGCCGAGCGCGGTAACGAACGCATCGCCGCGCATGATGGTTACCGCGCCTGCCTTGAGTTTGTCCTTGATGACTTCCAGCTGGCGCACGACTGGGGTGTGGCTGTCGAGCATCAGCACCGAGCGGGCGCCGCGGCTGGCGGCCTCGAACCCGAGCGCGCCGCTGCCGGCGAACAAGTCCAGCACGGCGGCATTGTTCCAGTCGCCGCCGCGCAGATGGTTAATCCAGTTGAACACGGTTTCGCGGACCCGGTCAGGGGTCGGGCGCAGGCCCAGCGCATCGAGCACCGGCAACGGCGTGCGTTTCCACTCGCCTCCGATGATGCGCACCTGCTGGGGAGGCGGGGCGCGGTGGACCGGGACTTTGGCGGGCTTGGCTGGTTTCTTAGGCATGGGTATCAGGTGAAATTAACGCGGCGCGACTATACCATGCGCCTTTCCAGCCGCCCGCGCCGGCCGGTCCTAGTTCTGCTTGCTGGCGGCCAGCACATTAAAGTCGTCGATCCAGCCTTGCATGCGTTTGTGGGCATGGGCTTTCTGCTCAGGCGTGGCGATTTTGATCGCGGTCAGCATCATCTTGGTGGTGCCGTCCAGCGATGCATCGTAGAACGCCTTGCGTTCCGGCGAGTCCATGCGCGTAAAGACGTCGCGCACCAGCTGCTGGACCAGCGGCATCGCTGCTTCCTTGCTCAGCTTCTGATCGTGCACCTTGCGCAGCATGGCCAGGATCATCTGCTGGCGGCGCATGCGCTCGTCGAGCCACATCTCATTGTCGAGCGGACGGGCGTCGGAGGCCTTGCGCAGCGCGGCCTCCTGCTCGCGGCTGAAGTTGCCGAACCACAGCTCGAACTGCTCCATTGCCTTTTTGTAACGCACCTTGTTGCGGTCGTCGCGATCGCCGCGCAGGAACTTCTTGCGGTACTTGTCGTTGTTCGACTCGAACTTGCGGGCCAGGGTATTGATCTGATCGGGCTTGAGCGAGATCGCCAGCTGGGCCAGATCGGGCACCGCCTTGTTGGCCAGCTTCTCGCCACGCTCGCGCACTTCACGGTAACTGGCCAGCAAGTCGGCCTGGGTCATGTTGCCGGCCAACTGGCGCTGCCCTTTTTGCAGCAGCTGCACGTAATCCTTCAGCTGGGTGCTACGGTGCCACTGGAACAGGTCGTCGATGTCCTGCTTGACCCAGTCCGACTGATCGCTGTCGATGTCGACATAGGCGTTCAGCCAGTAATAAAGAAGGCTGTCGCCGTTGTTATAGGTCAGGCGAATGCTGCTGCAGGCGGCGACGGTCAGCACGAGGCCGATCATGCACAGCAATCGAATCCGGTGGAATAAGTTATCTTGCGTGTTAAACTTTTTCATCTTTTCAACTTTTCTGAACGACTGCTCATGAATGTAGTGATACTCGCCGCTGGTATGGGGAAGCGGATGCAATCCGCGCTGCCGAAAGTACTTCACCCGCTGGCCGGCAAGCCGCTGTTGGCGCACGTGATTGACACCGCGCGCGGGCTGTCGCCGAGCAAATTATGCGTGATTTACGGACACGGCGGCGCAGCGGTGCCCGAGATGGTCGCCAAACAGAATAATGGCACGCGCACCAGCATCGACACCGCGCTGCAACAGCCGCAACTGGGCACCGGCCACGCCGTCATGCAAGCGCTGCCGCAGATCGACGAAGATGCGCCGACACTGGTGCTGTACGGCGACGTTCCGCTGACCACCCTCGATTCGCTGCAACGCCTGGTGGCCGCTGCCGGCACCGACAAGCTGGCGATCCTGACGGTTGAGCAGCAAAACCCGTTCGGCCTTGGCCGCATCGTCCGCGAAGGCGGCCAGATTGTGCGCATCGTCGAGGAAAAGGACGCAACGCCGGAAGAACGCGCGATCCGCGAAATTAACAGCGGCATCATGATGATGCCGACGCGCCACCTCAAGCAATGGCTGTCTTCGCTGCAGAACAATAATGCCCAAGGCGAGTACTACCTGACCGACATCGTGGCGCGCGCGGTAGCGGACGGCGTGCCGGTGGTCTCGGCCCAGCCGTCGGGCGAGTGGGAAGTGGCCGGCGTCAACAGCAAGGTACAACTGGCCGAGCTCGAGCGACGTCACCAGCTCAACCTCGCGAATGCCCTGCTGGAAAAAGGTGTCACGCTGATGGACCCGGCCCGCATCGACATCCGCGGCGAGCTGGTCTGCGGTCGCGACGTCACCATCGACGTCGGCTGCGTGTTTGAAGGCAAGGTAGAACTGGCCGACGGCGTGACTGTTGGCGCGCACACGGTGATCGTCAATGCCAAGGTCGCCGCTGGCGCCCAGATCAAGCCGTTCTGCCATATCGAGGACGCGGTAGTGGGCGCCAAGTCGGTGATCGGGCCGTATGCGCGCCTGCGTCCCGGCACGGAGCTCGCCGAAGACGTTCACATCGGCAACTTCGTCGAAATCAAGAACAGCCAGATTGCCGCGCACAGCAAAGCCAACCATTTGGCCTACATCGGCGACGCCACGGTCGGATCGCGGGTTAACATCGGCGCCGGCACCATCACCTGCAATTATGACGGCGCCAACAAGTTCCGCACGGTTATTGGCGACGATGCCTTCATCGGTAGCGACAGCCAGCTGGTAGCGCCAGTGACGGTCGGCGCCGGTGCGACCTTGGGAGCCGGCACGACGCTGACAAAGGATGCGCCGGCTGGACAGCTGACGATCTCGCGCGCCAAGCAGATGACCATCGAAGGCTGGAAGCGCCCTGTCAAGGTCAAGAAATAAACGGATAGCGTCAGGTCCACCGTCGCTCCCGCGCAGGCGGGAGTCCATCGCGCCCATGCGCAGGCGCGCTAGGGATTCCCGCCTCCGCGGGAATGACGTTTACGCTAAAGCGTCGGCAATGCCGCCGCGCGCGGCCTTGAAGGCGGGCACCAGCGCCGCCAGCAGCGCCACCGCCATCACCGTCACCACCGCCATCGCCATCCGGTTCAGGTCGAGCTCGACCAGCATCGGCGCCGGCCGCAGCGCATGGTGGGCGGAATAAGACAGCGCCGCCCGGTTCACCACCCACGCGATCAGTCCGCTGGCGACCAGGCTGACCACCACGCCAATGGCCGTCATCCACAGCGCTTCGGCCGCGAACATCAGGAATACCGATACGTTGCGCATGCCCAGCGCGCGCAGCGTGCCGACCTCGCGCCGGCGTTCGAAGGCGTTCATCGAGATGGTCGCGGCAATGGCGGCGGCGATGACGGCGAACGCCATGCCCGCCACACTGTCAAACGAGACCTTGGCAGTTTTTTCTTCGACGATAAACGTCTGCGACTGCTCTTTCCAGGTGCGCACTTCCGCCGCCACGCCACCGCTTATCAGCGCGCGCCTCAGCTCGTCGCGCTTTTCTTCCATCTGTTCCGGATTCGACAAGAAAATAACGAAGCGCTCGGTGCGCTGGGTGTCGAGCAGGCTCTGGGCCATCTCGAAGGGCATCAGCACCGAACGCGCGTCCGGGTTCAGGCCGGCCGTGCTGAAAATGTCCACCACTTCCGCGCTGAGCGGGCGCCCCGGGGCGTCGGGCGCGGCGCCCGTCAAGGTCACATTGCTGCCGTTGCGCAAACCGAGCGTGCGCGCATGGCCGATGCTGACCGCAATGCCGTTACGCACCCCTGCCTTGAGCTTGCCGGGCGCATCCGCCGGCGTGCCGGAATCGACGCCTTCGCCGTGGAACAGGGCCGAGCGTTCGCCGGTGGAGGCCAGGCCGCCTACGCTCATCTGCGGCAATAGCAACAACACCCCGGCGGTGCCTTCGACCAGCTGGCGAATGCGCGCCGCCTCTTCCTGGTCGAACATCGGCGCCCTGTTATCGTGCTTGCCGCGCGGACGCTGGACGGCCAGATGGCCGAGCCGGTCGCCAATGACGGCACGGTATTCGAGGCGCGCGCGGTTACTGGCGATGTGGCCGGCGAACAAGTCCAGCGCCGACAGGCTGGCCGCGATGACCAGCACGGCCAGCACCGTGCGCGGGCGCCCCAGCAGCACCGTGCGCAGCGCCAGCCGCTGCGGGCTCATACCTGCACCCGGAGCGGGCGCCGCCGCGCCTCAGTGGGGGTTGCCGAGAGCCGGCCTTCGTTTAGCTGCAGGGTTCGGTTGACCCGGCTGAACTGGCGCTGGTCGCGGGTCGAGATCACGAAACCGGTGCCATGCTCATATTGAAAGCGCGCAAACAGGTCCATCACCAGCCGTACGCAGCCGTTATCGAGGCGCGAGGTCGGCTCGTCGGCCACCACCAGGCGCGGATGGGTCACCAGCGCCCGCGCGATCGCCACCCGCTGGCTCTGGCTGGGATCGAGGCGGGCCGGATAGTGGCGCATCTGTGTTGCCAGGCCCAGCCGTGAGAGCAGGTCGGCGGCGCGCTGCTCTGCCGCTTCGAGCGCGGCCTCGTCAAGGTGGCCGCGCAGCATCAGCGGCAGCAGGACGTTTTCATGCGCGGTCATGACCGGTATCAGGCTGAAGGACTGGAACACGAAGCCGATCATGTCGCTGCGCAGGTCGGTCCGGGCCTGGTCCGGCATCTGGGACACCAGCAGCCGTCCGATCACCACGCTGCCTTCGCTGGCGGTATCGAGCATGCCGATGATGTTGAGCAGGCTGGTCTTGCCGCTGCCGCTGGGGCCGCAAATGGCCACCATTTCGCCCTGCGCCAGCGTCAGGTCGATGTCGTGCAGCGCCTGGACGCCGGACAGTCCCAGCCCGTGCCGCTTGTGCACACCTTTCAACTCGACAATTGCCTGTGCCACCACTGGGGGCCCGCCATGCAGATTGGGGATCGTGTCCATCGCAACTCGCCTCGCATCGTCAGCGGCCAGCAGGGCGCTGGCTTATCTGTTGCCAGTAGACACTATTTCCTCGTGGCACGAGTTGTGACGCATCAATTCATGTCAGACTGCGATGCGGGTTTCGAATTTGCTGCGGAAGGTCGAAAAGTAAGTCTTCACATTGCGTACGTTGGCGTGTGCCGCGAACAGGCGGTGCGCTAGCGCGTGATAGGCCGGCATATCGGCAACCTGGACGATCAACACGAAATCGGGTCCTGGCGAGACCCGGTAGCACTGCATCACGGCGGGGTCGGCGGCGACATGGCGTTCAAACTCATCCATGCGCTCGGCGGCCTGGACGTCCAGCGTGATCTCGACGATGCCGGTCAGCCGCGCGCCGACTTTTTCCGGGGCGACGATCGTCACCTGTCGCGCGATGATTCCTGCCTCATGCATCTGTTTGACACGCCGCAGGCAGGTCGGCGGCGAGACATGCACCAGTTCTGCCAGTTCGGCGTTGGTGTGCGATGAGTCAAGCTGAAGCGTATTGAGGATGCGACGATCCAAATCGTCCATCTCGTACTGTTGTTCTGTCATGGCTTTTGAAATAAAAATTCAGATAATCTGTTAAATTGAAATAATATTTCATCATTCTAAACAGGTGAAATAATATAACGAATATTGGCGTATTTAGAAAGCTTATTTCATCGGCTCTATCTTAGTATTGCCCTACTGTTAATTTACCAATTCAAAGAGGTCTTTATGTGCGGCATCGTCGGCGCAGTAGCGCAACGCAACATCACCCCGATTCTGATTGAAGGCCTGAAGCGCCTCGAATACCGCGGATACGATTCCTGCGGCGTCGCGCTGCACATTGACGGCCGCCTCAAGCGATCGCGCAGCACCTCGCGCGTTGCGGACCTCGAAGTCCAGATGGCGGAAGCCAACCTGGGCGGCTTCACCGGCATCGCCCACACCCGCTGGGCAACCCACGGCGCCCCGGCCTCGCACAATGCGCACCCGCACTTTTCGCCAACCGAAGAGTCCGCCCGCATCGCCCTGGTTCACAACGGCATCATTGAAAACCACGACGAACTGCGCGCCGAACTGACCGCCCTCGGCTATGTATTCCAGAGCCAGACCGACACCGAGGTAATCGCTCACTTGGTCGATCACATGTACAACGGCGACCTGTTCGACACCGTCCAGCAAGCCGTCAAGCGCCTGCACGGCGCCTACGCGATTGCCGTCTTCAGCCGCGAAGAGCCGCACCGCGTGATCGCCGCGCGCCAGGGTTCGCCACTGATCCTCGGCGTTGGCGAAGGCGAAAACTTCGTCGCTTCCGACGCAATGGCACTGGCGGGCACCACCAACAACATCATCTATCTGGAGGAAGGCGACGTCGTCGACCTGCAGATCGGCAAGTACTGGATCGTCGACAGCGAAGGCCGTCCGGTCGACCGCGAAGTCAAAGTCGTCCACGCCCACACCGGCGCGGCCGAACTCGGCCCTTACCGCCACTACATGCAGAAAGAAATCTTCGAGCAGCCGCGCGTCATCGGCGACACCCTCGAGGGCGTCACCGGCATCATGCCGGAGCTGTTCGGCGACAACGCCTACAAAGTCTTCAAGCAGATCGACCGCGTGCTGATCCTGGCCTGCGGCACCAGCTACTACGCCGGCCTGACCGCCAAGTACTGGATCGAATCGATCGCCAAGGTACCGGTTAGCGTCGAGATCGCCAGCGAATACCGCTACCGCGACAGCGTGCCGAACCCGAACACCCTGGTCGTGACGATCACCCAAAGCGGCGAAACCGCCGACACCCTGGCCGCGCTGAAGCACGCGCGCAGCCTGGGCATGGAACACACGCTGACCATTTGCAACGTGTCGACCAGCGCGATGGTGCGTGAGTGCGCGTTGTCGTACATCACCCGTGCCGGCGTCGAAGTGGGCGTGGCATCGACCAAGGCCTTCACCACCCAGCTGGCCGCGCTGTTCCTGCTGACACTGACGCTGGCGCAAGTCAACGGCCGTCTCAGCGACGACGAGGAAGCTGCCTACCTGAAGCAGATGCGCCACCTGCCGGTGGCCATCGCCGCGGTGCTGGCGCTGGAGCCGCAGATCATCGCCTGGGCAGAAGAGTTTGCCCGCAAGGAAAACGCGCTGTTCCTCGGCCGCGGCCTGCACTACCCGATCGCCCTCGAAGGCGCGCTGAAGCTGAAGGAGATTTCGTATATTCACGCCGAAGCCTACCCAGCCGGCGAGCTGAAGCACGGCCCACTGGCGCTGGTCACCGATGAGATGCCAGTTGTCACCATTGCGCCGAACGACGCGTTGCTCGAAAAACTGAAGTCGAACATGCAGGAAGTGCGCGCCCGCGGCGGCCAGCTGTACGTGTTTGCCGACGTCGACTCGCGCATCAACTCGGGCGACGGCGTCCACGTGATCCGCCTGCCGGAACACTACGGCCAGCTGTCACCGATCCTGCACGTGGCCGCGCTGCAATTGCTGGCGTACCACACCGCGCTGGCGCGTGGCACCGACGTCGACAAGCCGCGCAATCTGGCCAAGTCGGTGACCGTCGAGTAATCGAAGCGTTGCATACGACGTGATTGTGCGGGCAAAATAAACACACTTACCAGCAAACATTGGCGGTTACCGAAGAACACGGTCAGTTACTGACTGTGCTTCATCGACCTTGCACTTTTTGCTAATGTTAAATTCACCTCAAGAGCCAATCCGCATTGCCCTCTGAAGTTTAGGAGCCAAAGTATTGACTTGGGGTGGGCGCCGGTTCGATGGCGGGTCGTGGTGTACTCGGAGCAGCTGGTCCGGGGCAAAGCAGGTGACTTCCCATTCAACGGGCCATCGTCATCACCTTGGACTTCCAATTTGTTGCGGGTGTACAATTTGCCCCACCCACAAGGCCGGTTTCCCGGCCTTTTTCACTTTGGCCGGCGCCGATAAGTTGTCGGAGCCGACGGACTTTTAGGTAGCAATGGCAAATCAACTCACCCTCGAAGCCCTCGAATCATGGCTTTGGGAATCCGCAAATATCTTGCGCGGTTCCATCGACTCATCTGACTTCAAGAACTACATCTTCGGCCTCTTGTTCCTAAAGCGTTTCAACGATGTTTTCGAAGAGCGCATCGCCCAGTTGGTGAAGGATGAGGGCCTGACCGGCAAAGAAGCCGAGGAAGAGGTCGAAGACAAGTGGGGACGCTTCCCCATCAGCGCTCGTTGGCACGAATTAATTGCTCGAACTGAGAACATCGGCGAGGCGCTGGACAAAGCCTTCGCTACCATCGAAGCCAACAACCCCGAACTGCAGCACGTGCTGACCGCCACCCAGTATGGCGACAAGCGTGTTCTGTCCGACGCTACCCTGCAGCGACTTCTGCGCCACTTCAACCAGTACAAGCTCGGTAACGCCGACTTGTACAAGTCGGACATGCTGGGTGACGCCTACGAGTACCTCATCAAGCAGTTTGCTGACGACGCCGGCAAGAAGGGTGGCGAGTTTTACACGCCCAAAACCGTGGTGCAACTGGTTGTCGAACTCATCGACCCGCAACCGGGTCATTCGGTGTATGACCCAACCTGCGGCAGTGGCGGCATGCTGGTGGAAAGCGCCCATCATGTTGCCAGTCTGCCCGACGGTACCATCATGGGCAAACCGAATGTGCTGTTGTTTGGCCAAGAGAAGAACCTTGGCACCTGGGCTATCGCCAAGCTAAATCTCTACCTGCACAATATGCGCGCCGAGATTGAGCGCGGCGATACGCTAGTCGAACCCAAGCATCTGGATGGCGATTACCTCAAGACCTTCGACCGCGTGATTGCGAATCCTCCGTTCTCGGCTAAATCCTGGTGGGCACCGCTGGAACTGGCCAATGAAGCAGAGCAGAACAGCGATAAGAAGCCCAAAGCACCCAGCTATAAACAAGTCAGCGACCCCTATGGCCGCTTTGTCTATGGCATCCCGCCGCGCGGTTATGCCGACCTCGCTTTTGCCCAGCACATGCTGGCCAGCCTGAAGGCCGACGGCCGCATGGGCATTATTCTGCCGCATGGCGTACTGTTCCGTAGCGGCGAAGAAGGCAAGATTCGTGAGGGGCTGCTGTTCGGCACCGATGCCGCCGACGGCAACCAGCCCGGCGACCTCATTGAAGCCATCATTGGCCTGCCCCCGGCGCTCTTCTACAACACCCCCATTCCGGCCTGTGTGCTAGTTCTCAACAAGCAGAAACCGCCCGCACTTAAGGGCAAGGTAGTCATCATTGATGCAAGTGCTGACTTTGGTAATGACAAGGTTCAGAACAGCCTGCGCGTTGAAGACATTAACCGCATCGTTAGCACCCACACGGCTGCGTTCGACCAGCAGACGGAGGTGGAGAACTACTGCCGGGTGGTGACGCTGGACGAAATCCGCAGCAACGACGGCAACCTGAACATCACGCGCTACATCGACAACGGTGAGACCGAGGAAGCCGTCGATGTGGTCGCGACCTTGGCGCAACTGGCAGCACTGACCGAGGAACAGGCGCAGATTGACGCGCGGTTAAATGACTATCTGGCTGAACTAGGGTTGCTGGAGGCCGGAGTATGAGCCTGTTGGGTAAATCCGGATATCAGGAAACCGCATGCGGCTGGATTCCCACTGAGTGGAAAGCGACGCAAATCGGAGAGATGACAGAGGTCAGTGCAGGCGGCACGCCTGCTACCGGCAATGAGGAGTATTGGAATCCACCAGAGGTGCCATGGATGAGTTCTGGCGAGGTTCGCTTGCGGAGAATCCATTCGACCGAGAAGAAAATTTCATACCTTGGACTGAAGAACTCGGCAGCAAAAATCTTCCCCAAAAAGTCAATTGTCATGGCGTTGGCTGGACAAGGTAAGACGAGGGGATGTGTGGCTGTCCTGGAATCGGAAGTCGCGACTAACCAGTCACTGGCTGCCATTTATCCGTCTGACCAGTTTGAGACAGACTTTCTTTTCCACAATCTTGATTGGCGATACAAGGAGTTGCGCTCACTGTCGTCTGGTGAAGGTGGACGGGGTGGCCTCAATTTGTCAATCATTAAATCAGTCCCTATTGGTCTTCCACCAATCCCCGAACAACAAAAAATCGCTGCCATTCTCACGGCCGTGGACGACAAGCTGAACATCATCGCCCGCCAGATTGTGGCCACGCAGAGTCTCAAACGCGGGCTGATGCAGACTCTGTTCAGCCGGGGCGTTGGCATCCAAAACGCCGATGGCCGCTGGGTGCCACATACTGAGTTCATAAACAAATCGTCGCTAGATATACCTGCCGTGTGGAATGTAAGACGGCTTGGCGACATAGCGCCGTTGATTAGGCGTCCCGTTGATATCAATCCTGACTCCGCCTACCCAGAGGTTGGACTGCGTTCCTATGGCAAGGGAACATTTCATAAGCCAGCACTTCTTGGCAAAGAGGTAGGCAACAAGCGGCTATTTGAAATCAAAGCTGGCGACCTTCTGTTTTCAAACGTATTTGCGTGGGAAGGTGCTGTGGCGGTAGCAAAGCGTGAAGATGACGGACGATTTGGTTCACACCGATATATGACCTGCGTCGTGAACAAGTCTCAAGCTGATACCTCTTATGTATTCAGATATCTGACTACACCTTCAGGAATTGCCTCACTTACGCTGGCCTCTCCCGGAGGAGCTGGTCGAAACAAAACGCTTGGGTTGGGTGCATTGGCTAACATCACCATACCTTTGCCACCGCTAATTGAGCAGCAAAAGATTAGTCAAATTCTTGATGGGGTCGACGCCAAACTTGAAGCGCTTGAATTGAGACGGACAAATGTTGAAACTCTCAAACGTGGCTTGATGCAAAAGCTCCTTACTGGAGAATGGCGGGTCAACGTGTCAAAGCAATAATTGCCCGAACGGGCACAATCACAAGAAAAAGAGGAAGAGCATATGGGGGGCGCAGAGAAAGTGGGTGTCGAAATCCCAGCAATCAATTTGCTGGTCAAGCTGGGTTACACTCATCTCCCCGGCAATAAGTTTCAGGTCGAACACCGCCACCTTGCCCCGATACTCGAAACCATACTCCGTCCCAGACTCCTAATTCTGAACCCTTGGTTGAGCGTCGCACCTGGCGGCGTCGATGCGGCGCTAATTGAGCTACGTAAGCGGGTGAACGACGACCTGATGCCCGCGAATAGATTGTTTTGGGAACAGGTCATACACCGCTCCGACATCCAGGTTAAGGGTGCCGACGGCAAACCTCGGAGCGTGCGTTTCCTCGACTCGACCTCGGCGGCCAATAACGACTTCTGCGTAGTGGACCAGTATGTGGGAAGGAATGCTAACGGTGACGTATTTCGCCCTGACCTGCTGTTGTTCATCAACGGCCTGCCGCTGGCGATTATCGAATGCAAGGCCAGTCATCATCGGCTGGATGAAGCATTGGCGCAACTGGACGGATATCAAGCGAGTTTTCCAGCGCAGTTTGTATTCAATCAGGTCTGCGTGGGCCTGAACCGGCGCGAGGGTTTGTACGGTGCCATCCTCACCAAGCCAGCGTTCTACGCACGTTACCGCTTGCAGGACACCGAAATGGCGACAGTTTCCAGTGTGCTAGGGGCGGACCCGAGCGCACAAGACCAGTTGTTGTGGGCACTTTTTGAGCCCAGCCGTCTTGTGGAGTTGGTTACCCATTTCGTGCTGTTCGAAACACGCGATGGCAAGACGGTCAAGAAGCTGCCGCGTTACCAACAATGGCGCGCGGTGCGCAAAACCATCGCCCGGCTGGCGGCGCCCAAGCCCATCGGCGGCGTGGTGTGGCACACGCAGGGCAGCGGCAAATCGCTGACCATGGCGCTGCTGGCCCGGATGCTGCGGGCCGATAGCACGGGACTGAACAACCCGACCGTGCTGGTACTCACCGACCGCAAAGACCTCGACAAGCAAATCTTCGATACCTTTCACGCCGTCGGCATTAAGGCGATTCAGGCCGTGTCGGTGGATGGTTTGTTTAAGTTGCTGGGCAATGACTACGGCAGTATCTTCACCAGCACGGTACAAAAGTTTCAGGAGAACGAACAGTCGGACGCCCCCGCCGAGGCCTCTTCGGATGCGGACGCCACCACCCTTGAACCAACGCGATATCGGCGCGTGCGCGAGGGTAAGGACTTCTTCATTGTGGGGGAACGCAATGTATGCTTCGGTCAGTTTGACAACGACGGGGTAATGCAGGACGCCCAGTGGGAAGAGGTGAGCCGGGAGCAGGTCAACTTCAGGGTGCTGAGCGCAAAGCCGAATTTCTATGTGCTGGTCGATGAAGCACACCGCAGCCAGTACGACTTCCTGGCCGCATTCATGCGCGCGAGTTTGCCCAACGCCAAATTTATTGCCTTCACTGGCACACCGCTGCTCAACGACGACAAGCACACGCTGGCCGAGTTTGGCGGGGACGCGTACATCGACGAATACCGCTTGCATGAGGCTGTGGCCGATGGCGCGACCCTGCCCATAAAGTATCAGGACGCCTGGGTGGACTTGACCCCCGATGCGCAGCTGGACCAGGCGTTCAAGGACCAGTTCGACAACGAAGTGGAGGGACGACAGCAAGCCCTAAAAAAAGCGTTGCTGGCCCGGTGGAGGCAGGCTGGCGACCGTATGGAACAGGTCGCAGCCCATCTGCTCGAAAACTTTGTCGCTAACGTCCAGGCCAAAGGGCTGAAGGCTATGCTGGTCTGCGACGGCCGCGACATGGCTGTGCGCTACAAAGATTTGCTGGACGGATTGATGGAAGAACGGAAAGCCAACGGCTTGCCGACCTTCGAAAGTCGAGTTGTCATCTCGCTAGCGAGTGCGACCGCGTCACGCACCGGCCTTTCGGTGCAGGAAGCCGCCGCCGAGTACAAGTTGGGCCGGGAACAGATTCAGACCATCGAAGAACGTATCCGGGCAGAGCTGCGTGACGGCAAACCACCGGTTGCCGTACCCGCGGAACAAGTGGCGAACTTCGTCAGCAAGTTGTTCCCGCTTCCTTATGGCGACGAGACCAAGGGCCGGGACGGTCTGCCCCAGGGGAATAATGTGGGCCTCATCATCGTTTCGGATATGCTGTTGACGGGATGGGACGCGCCGATTGTCGGAACCATGTACCTCGACAAGCCATTGAAGGAACACACGCTGTTGCAAGCGATTGCTCGGGTCAACCGCACCATGGCGGGTAAGAATGCGGGCTATATCGTCGATTACCATGGGGTGGTGGAACACCTCGACCATGCGCTGAAAGTCTACGGTGGTGCAGTGCAGCCAGCCCAAGTGTGGGAAGGCGTCGAGACCGAATTACCGAAGCTGCAAGCGACACTCGACCGTATTCTTAAACTTCTGCCGAAAACGCACGACCCGGCCGGGCAGCGCGAGGATTACAAGGATGATGCTGAGCGCTTCCTTGACCCGTCAAGTAGGCTGGACGCGGTAGAAGACTTCCTGGAGTTGGTCAAGCAGTTTAACCGCAGCATCGACATCATCTTGCCCGATGCGCGTGGCGTACCCTTCAAGCCGTACTTCACGCTGTTCGCGGAAATCCGCCTCATGCTGCGTGACAAGCTGCCGGGCAACACCTACCGCGAGCGCATCACAAAGCTAGAGTCTGTACTTTTGCAGCAACTGCTGGATGAGTATATCGCCGCGAGCCCGGCCAAAAGTCTGCTGGGCAAGGAGGTTTCGATTCTGGATGCCAGCGATATGGCCCGTCTTCGGAAACTGGCGAGCCCGGGTAGTCAGGCGCTGGTGATGAAAAACCAGTTGAAGCATACCATTGTCACCGGCAGAGACAAAGACCCAGCCTTCTTCGACAAGCTGGCCGAGGAACTGGAAAAGCTGCTGGCGGAAGAAGCCGCCGGCCGCATCAGTCAGGCCCAGTTTCTGGAGCAGCTCGACCTGTTTGGTCAACGTATCAAAGACAAGGACAATACCGGCTTCTCTCATCCGGCGCATTCAGCCGTGTATCACTACTTGGCCGCCTTATTGGCGGATGAAACAGCCAGGGTGGCAACTACCAAGCTGTTCCAAGATGTCCGCCTAAGTAGCGCAATTGCTGCGGCCAACTGGAAACTGATGCATGACCTCCACCCGGAAGTCCGCGACTTGCTGCGCAAGTTGTTGATGCCCTTGGGCGGTTGGGAGCGCTCGGTCGCGCGCGACCACGCAAGCCGCATCCTGGATATTCTGCTCAAGAACTGACCATGCCCGTTTTGCAATACGGCCAGACCATCATCGAATGGCGCTTTCAACCCGATACCAAGCTGAAGCGCCATTACGTCACCGTGGAGCGGGGGCAGTCCGTGTTGTTGCGTGGGCCGATAGTGGACGAGGCACTACAAGAGACCCTAGTGCGCCGTCGTGCCCGTTGGATACGGGAAAAGCTGGCATTGGTAAACATGCCACAGAGCGCCGAGGCCATCACCACGGGAAGCCGGCTACGCTACTGCGGCCGGACATACTTCACCGAGGTGCGACATTGTCCGGACCTGTCCAAACCCCGCCTAACCTTTACCGCATCGCGTTTCGTAGTCGAGAATCCAAATGGCATCAGTATTCAGCCCGATGCACTGATGCCCGTACTGGAGAGTTTCTATCGTGACCGCGCACATGACAAGCTGCCGTCGCGGGTTCGTCATTGGGAGCGCCAGACTGACTTGAAGGCGCAAGGTGTTCGTGTGCGCTATTTCCAGAGCCGATGGGCCAGCTGCAATGCGCAGGATGTGCTGGAGTTTCATCCAAGGGTAATGGAGCTTTCCTCGAGCGTTCAAGACTATGTGATTCTTCACGAGCTCTGCCACACCGTGGAAAAGAACCACACAAGGGCGTTCTGGGCCTTGCTCGCTCGACACATGCCCGATTGGCAGCGGCAACATGAGGCGTTGGAACACACACTTTATGGAGATGCGATTTGACATCAAAAGGGATGGTTGAAAAGCATTGGAATGCGACTGGCCGCTGGCTTGGTCGGTCCAACACGCCGAGTGTTTGCGCGCTAATCCGGCGAGACCGCGTTATCCAGCAGTTCTCTGCCGAGCCCCAGCGCCCGTGACAACGCGCAACCGCTTTCGCGTTATACCGAATTATCTGCCGCCGGTATAATTCTCCTAGGCAAGAAAAGGCAGCTTGTGCATCACTGCTGTGTTGGCTATCCGGCTAAGCGTTGAGAGCGGAATTACATCGCATAATGAAGCTCGACGGGTCTGCGGACATGGCAAATGTACCGCTCTGCAACGATTTGCTAGCGGCAGTTCCCTGTGTTACGATTTAGCTGGGAATAGGAGTAGGTCCCCTGCCGCAGCAAAGGCCCAACGGCTTATGGCAAAAACGACCTGATGTTGAGTTCCCATTTAAAATTTAACAGCTGATTGAGGCTGGCGGCCATTCGGCCGCGAATCGCGCACCGGCAACTGCTGTCCCGGAGCGCTCTGCGGAGGAGCTAATGCTTCTTCAGGAGTGCTCATGGCTTGCCATCGCAAATTTCCTTTCTTCTCGTTAGCCTTCCTCCCGCGATACCTTGGGGTATCGGTGCGCTTTCACGTTTCCCACGTAGCCCCTCCACAACCCCGCATTGCCGACCGCAATCGTGCTGGACAGTGTTCCCTTGTGCGCTGGGTCAGGCTAACGTCCACCCGGCCGCGCCCTAGTTTTCTTGAGGTGCAATGATGGCGCGGAGGAGATACGTGTTCGATGAACAACGCGTCCAGAAGTTCATTGCGCAAGGTCGCGGCCAAGGTCAAGGACCGACATACAAACCATGGTTGCAGATTCAAGACGTACCGTCGCTTGGCCGGTCTCATCGTCCTTACGGAATCAAGACCCGCCGTGTCCACCACTTCCTCTCTGATGGAGAATGGAAGTCGTTTCTGAAATTCGAAGCCGACCCTAGTGTGGTCGATATTCGTGAACAATTTCCGATGGACCGTTTGCAAACACTGCGGGCGGCCATGAAGCTCGGGTACAAACATCCCATCACCCTGGATGGGACGCCGTATGTGATGACCGTCGATTTCCTTATCACTCGACGAGTTGAAGGAAAATATTTGATTGAACCGTACACGTTCAAGTATGCCCCGGCAACGCTCAGCAAAAGAGATAGCGAGCTCATTCAAATCGCCGAGGCGTTTTGGAAGGACAACGGCTTCCAACTCCGCGTCATTGACGAGAATTTCTTCGATGAAGCACTCGTGCTGAACTACGACTCGGTCCGAACCTACTTCGAAATCTCAAACCTCGCGTTTTTCCGACATACGAACGTGCTGTTAGTAGCGCAAGCAATCAGGGACAGAATCGTACAACGGCGTCCCGAAGACCTCGTAAGCGCATGCGCCCATATCGCGCTGTCGCATGCGAGCGACCCGCAAATCGTATTTTCGATTGCTATGCATCTGATTGCTCGCGGCGGCATCCTTGTCGACTACAGTCGGACTCTTGGCTTGGAGCGAAGGCTTCTTTCTGACTTCGAACTGGCTCAGAATTCCGAGGAGCCGCTCCAATGATTCTCGTCAAGAACACGCTATTTGAAGACCGGTTGACGGGCGCAGTCATCCGTCTTTTAGCTGAGCTCACATCGGGTAAACCCAACGACAACGAGTCGACCCATGCGGTCGTCATAGATATCAACGACGCACGTGCCATGCCGAAGGTAGTGGGAAAAACGAAGCTGTTGGAACGGATAGCTAACTTCGAGCTGAAATCTATTCATGAGCAGAGCGACTCTATAAACCTCGCCGCCCTCACCCCCAGCGAACATGCGATTGTAGAAAGACGATGGTCGCTCATACAGAGCCTCACCGTCCATGGCGACCTTTTGTTCGATGAGTCGTTCAGAGGGCAGGAAGCAAAGCGACTTGTCATCGCTAAAGTAGCCTCTAAGCCGTTTTTCTATAAAACCCTGAGACTGTATTGGCAACGCGGCGGGGGAAAGGGGAGCTTGGTTTCGAACTTCCCTAACTGCGGGCGCCCTGGCGAACGTCGTGTCGCATCGAACAGCTCACCGAAGCCTGGCCGACCGCGGACGGTGCAACCAGGCGTCGGTGTGGCTGCCACTGAATTTCATAGAGCTAACATGCGCATTGCTTGGTCGCGCTCGCCCGTAGGAACGACAGGCAAGGGGCTTGAAGGCGCGTATTCGTGGATGCTAATCACTCGTTATCCCGAGCATGTATCTATCGAAACAGGTAAAAAAAAGCAGAAGGTCGTGCTGAGCAATTACGATTCCGTTCCGACGTTCGAACAGTTTCAATATCATTGGAAAGCTGAGCACTCCTACGAACTGCGCCAGTTGAACCGTATGCAGCAACGCAGGTTTGACCTCGCATTCAAGCCGTTGTTGACCGGTACCATGAAAGAGGTACGGGGCCCCGGCACGCGCTACTACATCGACGCGACCGTTCTCGACGTCTATTGCGTTTCGCGCCTGAATCGCAATCGGATTGTGGGACGACCGACGCTATATGTCGTAGTAGACCAATTCTCAAGGATGATTGTCGGCATGTACGTTGGTTTAGAGCCCCCATGCTGGACAGGCGCAATGCTCGCCCTTTGGAACTGTTCAATCGACAAAGTGGCGTTTTGCGCTAAATACAACGTAGATATCTCAGCCGAGAGTTGGCCAACTGCTCACATGCCCGTGCACCTCATGGGCGACCGGGGAGAGCTCACTTCCTCTCAGGCAGATGCGCTTTCGGAGGGATTCTCAATCGACGTGGAAAATTCCCGTCCCTACGCCGGTGATGCAAAGGGTGTGGCCGAGCGCGTTTTCGGAACTTTGCAGACGAAATTTGGTCCCTACCTGCCAGGGTATGTCGACAAGGAGTTTCTCGGTCGAGGAGCCGAGCCTCCTGCACTACGCAGCGCTATGGATGTGTTCGAGATTACCCGGGCAATGGTCCTAGCAGTGCTCCACACGAACTTGCGCGTAGTCCGTGATTACGAGGGGTGGCCCGAGGTAGTTGCAGCGGGAGTTCCGTTTGTTCCAGTAGAGCTTTGGAATTGGGGAGCGAAAAATCTACGATGTGACGCCCGTCAGTACGATGAGGCTCACTTGGTGCGTTACCTCTGGCCCCGAGGAAAAACAAGGCTTAACCGCAAGGCACTTCATCTCACGAGAGGTCTGTTCTACATGGGCGTCGACCTCGTTTCGCAACCCTGGTTTGCAAAATCCTTTATTGAGCGGCGGGAGTTGGAGGTTGCATACCACCCATCGGAGATGACCACAGCGGTAGTTATACGCGACGAAGACCGTGTAGCTACTTATCACGTTGAACTCACGCAGCGGTGCAATCGCTTTAAAGGATATTCATTAAGTGAAGTAATGGCTCTTCAAGGACACGCCGACAGGACCAATGCCGCTGCTAAGTGGGAAAACCAGCCCACCCAGGCATCCCTGGAAAAACAAATACATGACACAGTAAAAGAGGCGCGGCGTCGCTCAGCAGAGCAGGTCGACAAATCACTGTCGAAGGCAGAGAGACTGAGAGCGGTCCGCGATAATCGTGCCGACGAAATCGGTGCGTTGACCGAGGAGGTGATTTCCACCCTGACTGGCGGAGAAATTTTCGGCGCAGCGGTCCGTGCGGAAATGCTCGTTCCGTCTGTGGAAGAGGACCAAACCCTAATCGCTGTTCGGCAACTCATTGAGAGCCGGACGCTTCGCAGGAAGGCAAACACATGAGTTCCCTCCCCCCCAAAAAAACCGCTGCACCCGAAGCCCTTATTGGCTCGCCATACAGTTTCGGGGTGGTGCCCATTCACGCCGTGTACCTGGCGGCGACACTACCTTCAGAACTCGGCAATCCACTCATTGAGGCACTTCCAGCAATCAAAGACGACACGGGGTGGCTTGAGCAATTGCTGTCCTTGCCGACATTCGATGAAGGTCATCTGGAATTGGAGGCGTACTTGCGTTCATATTGTGTTGCTGAGTTAAAGAACGCGTTCATTCCGAGCGCAAGGCATTTATCCGTTGCGCGAAGGATTGACCAGCTGATTCGATGGGGGTATCGAAAGCGGAACCCATTGTTGCCCGAAAGAGCGTCAGCTCTGCAGAAATCATATGAGCGAGCGCAAGCCTCCAGGGGGCACCAAAGGATAGTTTTTGCGGAGAATCAACCCATCTGTAGCTACTCGCTGGTCGGTGCTTCTGGCTTGGGTAAGAGCACAACGATGGAGTCTATTCTCAATGCCTATCCGCAGTACATCCTGCATCCGTCTCACAATTTGTTCCAGATAGTCTGGTTAAAAGTTGAATGTCCGAAGGATGGCAGCGTTAAGGAACTTGCTCTCAGCATCCTAAGAGGATTTGACCGTGTGCTGGGAACTCGTCATGCACCCGATAAATCTAGCAACATTACCACCAGTTTCCTCACCAACAAGGTCAATCATCTCGCTTTAACTTACAGCTTGGGTCTCCTGGTGCTCGACGAACTTCAGAACCTCAGCATTAAGAAAAGTGGCGGTCGTGAGGAGATGCTGAACTGGTTTCAAGAGCTTGTTAATGAGTTGCGACTCCCTGTTGTAATGATGGGCACGTTCAAGGCGCGGTCCGTTTTGCAGCTGGATGTCCGTCACTCACGGCGCAATGCCATCACGGGGAGTGCGACCTGGCGGCCGATGGAAATGGGACCTGAATTCTTACAGCTCCTTCAAAACATATGGGAATACCAGTGGTTGCGAAATCCGGGAGAGCTTACTTCCGAAATGGCACAGGTGATATTCGACGAGACCCAGGGTGTCAATGCCTTCGTGGTTGACATGTTCTTGATTGCGCAGCTTTATGCGCTGAGGAACAACGTTGAGTCACTCAACTCAAAGCTGTTCAAGACTGTTGCCAGAACTGAGTTTGAACCTCTCCAATCGTTTTTGAACGCGTTGCGCTCGAAGGACCCTAACCGTTTGAAAAAGTTCGAAGATGCTCTTGGTTACGATATTGAGGAGTTGATTGAGAAAGAGCAGCGGCTTATCACCCATGGGCAGCCGGAAAAAAATCCGACTGCGGAGGCCTCGTCGTTGACCGCGCGGGCTACGGCTAATGTCCGTTCCACCCTTGGATTGACCGAACCAGACGCGCGAAAGCTCGTTGTGCACGTGCTCGACGGTTCGCAACAGACCGTCCAGGCCATTACGAAAGCTGCGCTCTCTGCGTACTTCAGAATGTCGGAGGAATCTTCTTAATGAGTGCTATCGAAAGCCGCACAGCTGTACGCAATCGGGCGATTGTGGGCCTACCGCAGCCACTTCCCGACGAGCTCTTATACAGCGCCATCGCTCGCTCGGCTAAGTATCTAGGACAGTGGGGTCCAAAGTCCTTGTCTAGGGAGATTTACGGCCACCAAGGCATCCTTGCGTGCCCGGACTTACCAGGTTCGCTGGGGTTACTTGAAGAAGTCTCAAATGGCGTTTGGGGCATAACCACAACGCAGCTGGCGCTCCGTCACACCCTTGTCGGCTACTACACACATTTTCGCTCGGTAGAGCAGCGGCGGCAGGTACTCATCAAAATGCAAGTTTCATCAAGCAACCTGCACTTAAGTCTGGGAATCTGTGCGAGCAACGTTATCGCGCCTTCCAAATTTCACCTCTGCGCTGCATGTACAGCTGACGACATGTCAGTTTATGGTGAGACCTATTGGCGGCGGTCCCATCACCTGCCGGGAGTACTGGTATGCGCTAGACACGGGCTTCCGTTGAGCGTTTGTCAGTTTCCCTTTAGACCGAAGGGACGACATGAACATATAGCAGCACATCCTCGCATGCTGGATAACGTCATAGACTACATGTCACCTCCAGAATATGGAGCCGAATGGCAGTTGGCGAAGGCATCTGTCGCGCTTTTAGATTCGCCCGTGGCGGACCAAGTTTATGACTATCGCCCTGCGCTCAAGCTTTTAGGTTACGTGGGGCGGCACGAAGGAACGGCCGGGTTGAAAGCGGATTTCGAGCGATTTTACGGCGAAGGTCTTCTGAAGTATTTTTTTAAGCCGCGACTTGATGGGAATCGCGTCGGCTGGATTGACGAGATTGTGCGCAAGCCGCGCCGCGCTCTGCATCCTCTGAAGCACCTAACGATTTCGCTTTTTATCGAACGCCACCCGCGTAGGCTTCTGGAGTCCGCTGTTCCACAGAAGGAAAAGACATGGGGCATATACCGTGTAGAGCACCGTCGTGCGGAAGCGCGAGAGCTCGCCGACCGTGGATTCTCGACGAACGCTGTCGCGGCAAAGCTAGGTGTGGACTGGAAGACGGCCGAGCGAATGCTTTCTTCACTCCCCGTATCGGAGCCGCGGCGCGGCGTCCAACAAGATGAGCGGGACCAGGGCGCATGGTTGGGCTTAAGGAGGGAAAATCCAAACGCATCCCGAACGGAGCTAAGACGGTTGGACCCGTCGCTCTACGCTCGCCTTTATCGAGCGGACCGGCAGTGGCTGATGACTCATGGGCCGTTACGGTTGGCGGCAAACAACGGTAGGAACAGCGCTCGCGTTTGTTGGGCCACTCGAGACCATAAGCTGAGCGAAACCGTTCTGGCCGAGGTAGCTTCATTGAGAAGTCGCTGCCCTCCTCTTAGAGCGTCGAAAAATCGCGTGCTCGCCAATTTGGAACTTCGCGCACTTGTTCACCATTATGGCGACAAGCTTCCAAGGACAGTTGCGACCCTTAACGCCATGTGCGAGGGCGTCCCCGATTTTCATCTACGGAGACTTACAGCTGAGGTTTCGAAACAGCGGACAAGTGGAAGGCCACTATCACCATCGGCAGCGCTACGTCGAGCCGGCATTAATGCTGCAAGATTCGCCGACGGTGGCGCGGCATTACTTGCCGCCGCCGTTTCGGCTAGCATTTTTTCGCAAGATAAAAACTAAGGGATGCAAATGAGCATGGCCACAAGTTCAAGTGTTGGATGGGTTGTTGGGTGGGCGCGTGCGCGAAGCGGTATGGAGTTGCGTGCACTTGTTCCGGAAGGGCTACGCTGGGCGGAGGTACCAGTCCTACGTGATTTTTTGCTGACATCGCGGAGCTTCGAACCATCCCTGAGTCCCTTCAAGCGTTTAGTTGGGAGTAACCTTAAATTTGATATAGGGGATATGTCCAATCTGTCAGCACTCATCGAGCCAGGAAGGTTCATAGGACACATTCTTCCCGCCGCGCGACGTTCTGAACACGCGGTCTATATCGTCGATACAGAGCAAGGTCCTATCTACGTTCCTGCGATGCTGCTTATTCGGGCACTTTGGTACTGGTCAAAGCGGGCCGGCTCAATTTTGATGACTCCGAACGGTTTGGATATTCATGTCAGCGCGGCCAAGGACAGGGGCGATTTCATAGAATGCTCGGCAAGTCGGAAGCTCGCATCTTCCCAGCCAAGCGACCTGCTCCTTCGGCGCCTGGCGTGGCTTTCTCTTTGCGATGACGCACGGCGCTCTTGGACGAGCGTACTCCGCCACGCTCATCAGGGCCGTCTTGGACTGACGCTGCCAAAGGCAAGCATACAAGGCTGGGCATGGGGCGTGGAAATGCACGGGGGTTTGCTGGCAGCGGAGTTGATGTCGGTTGATATTCGGTTCGAGCTTCCTACTACGCCCATGATGCTTCGTATCGGGACGGCGATTTACGACGTTCCTACTTGGATGCCTCAAGTTGCCAGCGACGTTCACCATGCGGCATCACAACTGCAATTTCGCGGAGGAGCTAATGGTTGACAAAGTGAATTCGTCTATTTCGGATGAGGAAGCATACGCACAGGTTCCTTCAAACTTCCCACGCCCTGTTCGCCTTGGCGCGCTACCAGGGGCACAGCCAAAATTGTTGGCTTCGCATTACAACGGGCGGTTCTACGCGCCTGGCAGTAGTCCGCCCGAAGTATTCGAGCGATGGACCGTATGTGAAGACTTGGCACAACAGCTTGCTACGAAGTCACTCGAATCGAAAGCGGGCAAGCGTTCGCATTTGACCGAGGCGGAAATATTAGACCAGTACCTGCCGCGCCTCATCGCCACCCACTGGACTTCAGAAGCGGAGGCCAAGTGGGTCATTCGGCGGACTGCTGAGCTTTTAAACTGGCCTGCGCCGTCGTCTGTTGCATCCGCTCAAGAAGATTTAAAGTGACGCTTTCGACGAGACAGAGGGGAACTCCTCAACTTAGGCAAGTTAAACGTTGGTAACCCTGTGGAAGGGGGCGCTATGCAGCAAGGATGTGAATCAAAGACACCGCGAGGCGGTGGTGGGCTAAAGGTTTGCTACCTCGACTTTGATGGTGTCTTGCATGACGATTCAGTTTACTGGAACTCAAAGATTGGCATCCACATCCGGCAGCCTGGTCGCACGTTGTTCGAGTGGATGCCGGTCCTCGAAAAACTCCTCCTCCCCTACCCTGATGTGAGGATTGTCCTATCGACGTCGTGGGTACGAGTCAAGAGTTTCGAGTTCGCCAAGCGTGAATTATCGCCAGCGCTGCAGGCGCGCGTTGTAGGTGCCACGTACCACAACCGTGAAATTCAAAAATTCGATTTTGATAATATGTCTCGGGGCGCGCAGGTCCTCGCCGACGTTCATCGTCGTGACCCGGCGAGTTGGTTTGCCATTGACAACGATGGCCTTGGCTGGCCCGATGCGCACAAAGATAAGTTAGTGTTGACTGATGACCGAACCGGCATAAGTGACCGAACTGTGCAGGAGAATATCAGAAAAATGTTGGAGAGATTCCGATGACGAATCAGTCTTCTTGTCAGGTGCCCCGGAACGATGGCAATGGTACTTGAACGGCAAATCGGCGAAGCTGAAGCTCGTGCTGATGCGAAACGAAAGTTGACGCAAAATTAAAGTTGACACTGAAGCTCGTCGTATAGCGGAGGCGCGCACGAAGTCAGGGAAGACGTGGTTCCGGCGACCGCATGTCGGGACAACGTCCACAAGGATGCAGTCATTCTGGAATGTGCGGAGAGTGAGTCGGTCAGCTCAAGGAGCTGACCGGTCCAGATTGTCGACCGAATAAAATCCCGAGGGACGTCGAAGCTGAGTTCCATTAACGCGCAACAAACGTTCGCTCCACGGTTACCTCTGCGTCTTTTATACGTAATACAAAGTCGCTACTTTTCGAGGTTTTCAAGAATTTGTCGTCATCGCTCGACTCCGCAAGTTTATACCCAGCTGCGTCAATCCAATCTATGCTGCTACCTCGCCGTAGCGGCACGACATCGTACCTAAATTTGGCGCCATTTGTACCGGACAGCTTAGCGGGCCAGGAGGTAACACCGCTGACGTTCGACGTTGGAAGTTCAAGGCTTTGTTGCCATGCCAAAAAGAGTTGAGGGTCTATAAAATCGTCGGCTTGTGGGGATGGGATTTGACCTACAAGCCATTTTTTGAATTGCGGCAGCATTTCTTCTGCGGCAGTCCGGGTCTTTGCCAGCGCTTGGGTCATGGCAAAAGCTACGAATGGCTCAAGGGTGCCCCAACGGAGAAGTTCCTTCGCCCAGAAACCAATCCATGGCAGTCCGGTTGCTTCCTTCCATTCCGCCAGAGACGGGACTTTAAGCGGGTCATCAATTCCCTTCGCCCAAGCCTGTGATGCGACGGCGCCAAGAGCTACCCCAAGCCTGAATTCAAGATTTTCTGAAACAAAGCGTTGCCAGCTTCGGAGGTCATCCGGCGTGGGTTTATGCGCGGACGGAACATTCATCCACCACCCAAGCACTGTGGGCCATGTAGACATCAAAACTCGCCCAGACACGGAATTTTGTGTCTTGAAGCCGAAGCCTCTGTCACTAACGAGTGGCATGGCCAGGTCCTTAAAAAGCTGAAGTCGCTGCTCGGGAGCCTCGATACCATAATTTGTCGCGTCGGCGACCAATGAGTGCAAGATTGTGGCTGTCTTCTCGAAGCGCCTACCGACAATAGGGGTGAACCCATATTGATACAGCCGCTTTCGTTCGTCTGCATCTGGATATAGCGTTGTTACGACCGCCACGCCACGCTTAATGAATGCCGCCTCAAGCCATTCTTCGCTCCGTCTCACAACAGCAGTGAACGTCGTCTTCCATACCTCAGCAAGTAAACTTTCTACCTGGCTTGGAAGCAGCTCATCCGCAGAGGCTTTTAACTCTTCGATTGAATTCAGTAGAATTGAGTCAAGCTCGTCGAGAGTGTCCGCTAATCGCGCAGGTGCTGAACTTGCCCCGCTTCCCGCCTCATCAGAAATTTGAAGCGGAGCCGTCACTTCGAGCCATCGCAAAAAATCACCTGGTGCGCGTAAATTCAATACGCTTTCAACTTTGTCCTTTAGTGTGGCTATCAACAATCCAAGAGGGCTTACAACCTCATGTGCAGCGCGCTCTTCCGCAAGTAGCCGTCCAAGCAAGTTTGAATAATTCTGGTTTAGCTCGGCAATTTGCCTGCCTTGCGATGCGCGCTGGGATTTTGCGGTTGTGCTAGGCGTCTGCGGCAGCGCGACCAATATCATTCCTTCCATCCCATCCGCTGACCCAGGGCGCCCAGCGCGGCCCGCCAAGTTCCGAAACTCTGCGGTTGGCATTTCGTTTACGATACGAACCGCATTTGCTTCATCGAAAGAGCTTCGTTGAAGTGACGTTAGGAAAATCAGGTCAAATGGCAGGTTCACTCCTTCGGTCAAGGTAGCAGTAGCGACAGCAATCGCACATACTTTTCGCTCAATTAGACTTACCATCAAGCGCCGCAACCGCTGCGGCATCTGGCCATGGCTCGTTACGATTCCCCGGTCTAGGAGGGCGAGCTCATGCGAGTCGACACCACAATAGTCAATGCATGTCTCCCGAGCCTCCTGGAATAATGCAGAAAGCGTTGCGTTTCCATGGACTGCGGGATTTCCCAAGCCTTCCCACCCCTTCATATTTAACGCTTCGGCATACCACTTCATTGTCCTCTCCGGCGACTGCATGACGGAAATGAGGATACGCCGCCGTCCTTCAACAAGTTGAAGTCCTGTCCATAGAACCTGTAATTGATTAAAATGATTTAGGCTATTTCTAATCGTCGCTCCAGGCTTTGGCATTTGTTGGAACCGCAAACCGATGAAAACTGGTTCCTGGCGGTTTCTGACGAAAAGCGGCTGGCCGTTGAGATGGTCCAACACTATACGACCAGGCCCAGTAGGAGAAACTTCCAGAGCACCGACGAGTTGCCTTGTACTCCGATAATTGGCACCTACCGGAACCGCGTTCGTCGAACCTTCAATCCAATCTGCAACCGGTTGAGCGGCACCGCCGGCAACAGCTGTCAGTGCTATTCGTACGATGTTGGGCTTTCTAGCCAAAAGCCTGGAAACAAAGCTTTCAAGCCGAATTGACCGATTGTTATGCTCCGCAAAGGAATCCTCTCCGCGTTTGGTGTCATCTGCGACAACTTGGTGAGCCTCGTCTACTATCAGCAGGCGTAGTCGCGAAAGGAGAAGGGGCCCTGCGTAGCGCATTAACGCATCGGCTTTTTCCACGGTCGCAATCAGTACACTTGGCTTATTGGAGTTTATCCAGTAGTCGGTGATACCCCAGTCTGCGCCGCCGTACAAGCCCGTGATTATTAGGTCGCGTCCCAGTTCGCTGGACAGTTTGCTTTCTACTTCTCCGGCCAGTGCCCTGGACGGGACGAGATACAGTGCTAAAGGAGCTGGCCCTTCTACCACAGGAACTAACAGTTCTTTGAGTAATGCGAAGTTTGCTACTAGAGTTTTCCCAGAACCAGTGGGTGTGCAGAGTGCGAACGAACTGCTCTCAAGCAGTCTGCTAAGGCCACGTTGTTGTGATGGCCAGAGTGTGCCCCTTGCGCGGCTGAACTGTTCCCTGGCGAATAGCTGGAGTCGACCAGCAAAATCATTGTTCAGCGATGCAAGGGCGTTCGCAGGAGCATATATGCTATTTACGACATACCCCTCAGCTGAGTCATTTATCAGATTCAGGAGCGCAGACATAGCCTCGCTGCAGGTACGAGCGGCATAGTTCGCCAAGGCTTTTAGTTTAGACAGGGCTTGGTTAAGTCTAATGTCATTACCCCGACGGAGTGCGTCGGAGAAGAGCCCAACGCCGCGGACCAACTCAACAGTAATATGCCACTCGAAGCGGTCCTCAGCTTGTTCATCAAGTAAACCTCTAGCCCCCTCCACCGATGTAAGGGAAGGGTGTTGCACCCAAAATTCAGTTGCGTGGCTGACAACCGAATCGAAATCGCCTCCTAAAAACGCAGCGATTAATGCTGCGCCCGGCTCGCTATCGTCAACTTGGCGTAACAGCCCTGTAGCCATTGCAGGAAGCCCGCCAAGTTGGTATGCTCCGGCCGCCAAAAGCTCGATTGGCGCTTCCGCCGCGACGTTCCCTTCCCCCGACCGCACGAGCCATTCAAGCAATTCTCCAGCCCGGCGGTAACAATCCAAGGCATGGGGCGAATTTCTCCCTTGCGTTTGACGAAAGATTCCCGCCACATGCAACAGACGCTTTGCATCTCTGAATTGGTCGTTCGATTCGCGTTCGCCCCAACGATTCAACGGGACGTCCCAAGACAACTGTAAGCACCGAACGAAAAGCCTTGCTTGCGACGCCGTTAATATGTTCTCTTTGCCCAAGACTGCATGCACTTGATTCGCGATTTCCAGCCGCTGCTCGTTGAGGTCAGCCATTTGTCACTCCAGACCACAAGGTGTCGTAGACTTGTTTTATTAAATCCCCTCCCTTTTCCAAGAACGCCTCCACTACGTACAATTCCCTGCCTGCCTGATATTCGCTCGGTAGTGTATCGGAGCGGACAAAAGTCTCGCCCGGTTTTCTCTTGCTAGGGCTCCCGCCGGAAAAGACAACCAAATCCGTTCGGGGTACAGTATGCGATGGGTTGATTGCAAGAATTTTGTCCAACGAAAGAATTGCATTTGCATACTTTATCGGTTCCCGTTCAATCAGAATGGCTTGTAACTGGAGCAGTCCCTCTGGAACCGTAGGTGCTTCCTCGAAAGCGCGCCAAATACCGTCTTTTCCACGAAGCGGCATCCCGCCAGTTTTCGCCGTCTCTCGACTTCCAAGCAGAAGGTCCTCAACACTAAGTTTGGAAAGGGAACCTCTATATTTTGACTCACCAACGATAATCCTCTCGATGTTCTTGTCTGAGTCAAACCCAACTCCGATAAAATCATCGCCGAGTCGCCCCCATAGCTGACGAGTACGACTTGGGTCTCTCGCCAAAAAAAAGAGGTACTTGCCGGCGTCATCGTGATGGCGAAATAGGAAAACCGGTACTGACCACGAGTGCTTTTCGTGTTGTGCCTGGTAGGCTTCAACCACTAAACCTGCGAATACTTCACCAAAAATTCCGTGCCGGGCCTTCTGGGGGAGGCTAGTTGGATATTGACATGTGGAGCTGCTACCTAGCGAATCCGGATGAAGGTCGATTTTCGCGTACTCATGAAAAAAACGCCTGGCATCTGTGTGCGCCGACTCAAAATACGGACGCAGTTGCGCAGCTAGGTCTGCAGGTGCCGTCGCGCTCGACTCCAAAAGTAGATGCGTATATCCCGGTACCGTCGTTGCCGATTCTTTGAGCCAAGCTTTTAATGTAGAGACAGGTACGGGACAAGTATGCATAGTTCATTAGTAGTTGATAAATTGCCCAAACGGGAGAAACGTACGCTGCTCGATGGTCCAACGCTTTAAAAGGCCAAGACGCGTAGGTCAGCGCACATTAAAGATAGCGGCGCGTACCACCTAAATCACCGATTGGGTTTAAGCAGGCCTTGAACAAGCGTATTGCATGTTCGACAACAAAGAACTAGAGTCAGTTTGGTGGTGAAGTTATAATTTAACAAGTGACAAGTCTACGCGATTTAACATGGCTACATGCAATAGATTGACCTTGAGCGATTCTGAGCGGGTTTGCTGTAGGCCTTTGCGGCCCGGACTCATTTCGTGGAAATTTCGCAGTAGCAGAAACGGGACGTTGTAGAGGGCGTTTCTGGATGTAGGTCAGCACCTTCTGCGTCGTGCAAAAATGCAGCGAATGTCGGCGGCGGTGGGTAGTGTTATGTGCCGGGCATGAGTAAAAGCCGCTTATAACGCAGGCATGTTACTGCAATTTTGGCCACCGATTGGTAGCTGACGTTGGCGGCCAACTTGGACCGAGTCGTAATTAAAGGAACATTTTCACGATGCCACATAGCGAAGAATACGTCCGCAAGGCGGTGGAGAGTGCGATATTAGAGCTCATTAGTGCGGACTCTCTTCTGCTTGACGCCAATTGTAGCGAACGTAGCATTACCCATCAATTGGCGACGCATTTATCTAAGCATTTTACTGGCTATCACGTGGATTGCGAATACAATCGGGACGGTTTCGAAGTCAAAAAACTTCAGTTGGATGAACGGACAGTTCGCGCCGACCGGCTTGACGCTATAACAGTTTTTCCCGATATTATTGTTCACGTTCGAGGCACTTCAGACGCAAATCTGCTTGTCGTCGAGGTGAAGAAGGCGTCCTCATCAGTCAACAATTCATATGATATTGCTAAGCTCCAAGCGTTCAAGACGCAACTACTCTACGACTTTGCAGTGCACGTCGTAATTGGATACAAACGCGACGGCAGTTTTGTTAACCGGCAATCCTGGCAGTGAATTAAGGCGCGACGAATGGGTCAAATCCGGGAGGATGTGCAGGATTTTCGGTTGCTGCATTGACACGTGGATGTTTTATACCGCCCGGTAATCGACAATATTTCTCTACCCCGGCGAAAGCTCTGCTCAGACCTTCAGTGTCGCCTTCATGAGTAAGCGACTCTAGTGGGGATTGTCGACATTCAGTCCTTGCACCGTAAGGTTTTTCGCGTCGCCCTGTAAGCAACATAATTTTGTGCGCACAGTGATCCGCTTTGGAAAAGCGAGTGTCTAGCAAACTCGTGGCGATTCAGGGCCGCTTTGGCCATCGACAGTCAGGGTCTGGATACTCGTCGACATGAAAAATATTCTTCGAAAACCTGGTCTCCTCGGGCTTGCACTCATCTTATCGATCACGCTGGCACTCATGTCAGCGTACATCGAGCGTGTGGGCCCGGAAAAGGCGTCATATGGGAATCTGTGTGGGCCAACCGGCTCCGATCAGTGCTATAAGCCCGTGTTGAAAGGCGGGTTCCCATTTCCGTTCTTGTTCGATACGCCAGGCGTCTCGGTAGAGCGTCAGCTTTCCTTTGGCGAAGATAAGCTGCGCGTAGATGCTCTGGTCGCCAATATTGCCGTATATTGCGGCCTCTTGATACTGATGGTGTGGCTGCTTCGCAATGCAGCTGGACGATTTGCACAAGCCGTTGCGTCGGACGAGTGAATTAGCAGTCGATAGTGGACTGGATACGGGCGCAACGAGTGGGCTCCGACGTTCATCCGCAACACTTCCATATATATCGAAATGTCTTGACCGCGACGTGCTGCCGTTGTATTCTTCATTCGTCGAATAACGAATTAGGCGCCGGCCGAGAAGTTTGCGACCTCGCTGACACCGGAGGCCAATCTGCGTTCGTTGTTTTTCGACCCAATGTTCGCTATTTCACGAACAACGAATAGCAGATCTAATCAGCTGAAGCAATCCATTCCAGGAGCTCACCATGAAAAATGAAAACGTACAAAATTTGCCAGTCGCAGTCCTCGGTGCCGGACCAGTCGGGCTTGCCGCTGCTGCCCATCTGATAGAGCAGGGCTTGACGCCGTTGATCTTCGAGGCCGGCGCCGCCATCGGCGCCAACCTGGCGACCTATCGTCACGTTCGCCTGTTTTCGCCTTGGCAGTACAACATCGACATGGCGGCCCGCCGCCTCCTGCTGGCCTCCGGCTGGAACGAGCCCGCAGGCGACGATCTGCCTACCGCAGGCGAATTGCTCGACCAATATCTTGCCCCGCTCGCTGCGATCCCTACCCTCGGCACGAATCTGCTGCTGCGCTCGCGCGTTACTGCGATCACGCGGAGCGGATTCGACAAGGTGAAAACGAAAGGACGTGAGCGCGCACCGTTCCTGATCCGCGCGGATACACCCGACGGGCCGCGCCAATTCCTGGCCAGCGCAGTCATCGACGCTACAGGCACCTGGTCCCATCAAAATCCGCTCGGCGCTGACGGCATCCCAGCCGTTGGCGAGCAGGCCCTCGCCCACCGCATCAGCTATGGCATGCCCGATGTGCTCGGCGCGGAGCGCGAAACCTATGCCGGGAAAAAGATCCTGGTGGTAGGCGCCGGACATTCGGCGGCAGGTGCCTTGCTCGCCCTCGCGCAGCTTGCCCAGCACCATCCAGGTACCCAGCTTGTCTGGGCCACACGTGGTGACCAGCTGGCGCGGGTGTTCGGCGGCGGAGACGCGGACGGCCTCAAGGCGCGTGGCGAGCTTGGCATGCGCTTGAAAGCCTTGCGCGACGCGGGTGGCCTTGAAATGCGGCAGAACTTCCGCATCCTGTCGCTGACCGACACGGCCGGCAAGATTGTCGTGACGGGCGAGCCGCTGGATGGACCTGCTCCGGTTATCGACGGCATCGACAGGATCATCTGCGCTGCCGGCGCTCGGCCCGATCTGGCGCTCACGCGCGAACTGCGGGTGCGCCATGATCCCTGGCTTGAGAGCACGGATGCCCTTGCACCGTTGATCGATCCAAACGAACATAGCTGCGGCAGCGTGCGCCCGCACGGGCACCGGGAACTGGCACATCCCGAACCTGGCTACTATGCGGTCGGCGCCAAAAGCTATGGCCGGGCCCCCAACTTCCTGTTGGCGACTGGGTACGAGCAAGTGCGCTCGGTGGTCGCCGCCTTGGCAGGAGACCTGGCCGCGGCGGATGATGTCCAGCTGAACTTGCCGGAAACGGGCGTGTGCAACACCCGCCAGGCCTACGTGGCGCAGCAGGTCGCACCTGCCTCCTGTGGCGTTGCGTCGCCGTCCAATGACGGCGGCTGCCGCACGCGGACTGAAGTGCGCTGCTGCGTTTGATCTGGCTGAGCGCGCAATCGGTGTCCCGGCCGTTGAAAACCATCGGCATCCTGGCGGTGACGCAAATCGTCTCCTGGGGAACGCTTTACTACGCGTTCACCGTCCTGGCGGCGGGCATGCAGCGTGACCTCGGTCTTGCGCCAGAGCTCGTGTTCGGCGCATTCTCCTGGGGTTTGCTGACTGCTGGCCTGGCGGCGGCACCCGCTGGCATCCTGCTTGACCGCTACGGCGGACGCCACGTGATGGCGTCGGGTTCATTGGCCTGCGCGATCGGTCTGGCCGTGCTGAGCCAGGCGGGCGGTGCCGTGTCGCTTTACATCGCATGGACGCTGATCGGCGCCGCAATGGCCCTGACCCTGTACGAAGCCGCATTCGCAACAATCAACCGAAAGGTCGAGACCGGTTCCAGGCAAGCGATGTCCACCTTGACGCTGTTTGGCGGCTTTGCCAGTACGCTGTTCTGGCCGCTCACCGCCAGCATGGAGTCGGCGCTGGGCTGGCGTGACACGTATCTGTGCTTCGCCTTGATGCAGGTATTACTCTGCATGCCCTTGCACCTCTGGCTCGATGCTGACCCGGTGCCGAAGGTGCGGCTTGACCGCCGTAAAGAGGGCTCGGGGCATCGCTTGAAACAGGCATTACGCCATCCCGCGTTCTGGACCCTGGCACTGGCGTTTTCGGCGAGCACATTCGTGTTTTCAGCAATGTCGGCGCACCTGCTCCCACTGCTCGAACGCCTCGGGCTGTCGCTATCCACCGCGGTCTTGCTGGCATCGCTGATCGGGCCCATGCAGGTGGCCGGACGGGTCGGGGAAATGACGCTCGGACGTCATGCGCAAGCGCAAACGATCGGAATGCTGGCGTTCGCCATGCTGCCCGCTGCGCTGCTCGTGCTTGGCTTGTTCGGATCGAAGGCCTGGATGGCGGCCCTGTTCTGCATCCTGTATGGAATGAGCAACGGCATCATGACGATTCTGCGCGGCGCCATTCCGCAAGCCTTGTTTGGCCGCGAGGACTATGGGGCGATCGCTGGCGCCATGGCAGGTCCATCGTTAATCGCCAAGGCGGCAGGGCCGTTCGCGGCTGCATTGCTGCTTCGCCCCGAGGGTGGGACTACGCCGCTGCTCGCAGTGCTTTTGGCTGTTTCGATCGCCTCGCTTGTCTTCTACCTGCGTGCCGTGCAGATGGCGCGCGCTGTCGATCGCGAAAGCCTTTGACAAGCACCCCGCCTGACTACTAAGCTTAGTTCGCCAAATAACGAATAGCCACTGCCATGTCAAAGTCTTGCAGCTCTCCCGTCACCCTCCGCACTGCGAGTCCCGACATCGATGTAGAGGATCTTGCGCGTATGTGCAAGGCGTTGTCGCACCCCGCACGCGTTCAGCTGTTCCGGCACCTGCTCGATTATGGCGAGTGCTATTTTGGGAGCCTGGCCGATGTCCTTCCCCTGGCGCCCTCCACTATCTCCAAGCATATCTCGATCTTGAAGGATGCCGGCCTGATCGAAGGATCGTCCGATGTGCAGCGGGTTTGCTATTGCGTCAACCAAGAGCGGCTTCAGCAGTTCAAGCGCGTGACCGCAGGGCTGTAGCACCAGCGCTCCAGCCCCGCAATCACCCACCCCTGCACAGTCGGCATGCCGGATCAGGGAACCCGCACCACACGCCACACCGTATTCGCCAAGTCATCGGCGACAATCAGTGCCCCGCGCGGGTCGACAGTCACGCCAACCGGACGCCCGCGCGTCTTGCCTGCGGCATCGCGGAAACCGGTGACGAAGTCAACTGGCTCGCCCGAAGGACGCCCATTGACGAACGGCACAAAGATCACTTTGTAGCCGACCGGCTTAGCACGGTTCCAACTGCCGTGTTCGCCGATGAAAACGCCATTGGTAAAGTTTTCGCCCATCGATGGCTTGGAGAAATCCAGGCCAAGGGCAGCGACGTGCGAGCCCAGGCTGTAGTCGGGCTTGATGGCGGCCGCGACCTTGTTCGGATCCTGTGGCTTGACCCGGGTGTCCACGTTCTGTCCCCAATAGCTGTAAGGCCAGCCGTAGAATCCGCCTTCGCGCACCGAGGTCAGGTAGTCCGGCACCAGGTCCGGTCCCAGTTCGTCACGCTCGTTGACCACCGTCCACAATTGGCCGGTTTCCGGTTGAATCGCCATCGCCGTTGGATTGCGCAGGCCCGTCGCGTACGGCTTGTAGGCGCCGGTCTTGCTGTCGATTTGCCATACCATCGCACGGTCGACTTCCGCCTCCATGCCGCGCTCGGTGATATTGCTGTTCGATCCGATGCCGACGTACAGGAAGCGCCCGTCGGGGCTAATGGTCATGGCCTTGGTCCAGTGGTGATTGATCTGGGAAGGCAGCTTCGCGATACTGGTCGGCGCGCCGCTGGCCCGGGTCTGGTTGTCCTGGTAGTCAAAACTGACCAGCTCGTCCTGGTTCGCGACATACAACTTGTTATTGGCATACGCCAGGCCGTACGGTGCATTCAGGTTTTCCGCGAAGACGGTATTTAATTCATACACACCGTCGCCATTGGCATCGCGCAGCAAAGTCAGGCGGTTGCCGCCTTTGACTTTCGTATTGCCCTGCGCCTTGATATAACCAGCGATGACGTCTTTGGGTTTGAGTTTCGCCGCGTTGCCGCCACGGCCTTCCGCCACCAGGATATCGCCATTTGGCAGCACCAGCGTTTGCCGGGGAATCTTCAGGCCTGTCGCAATCGCCGTGACGGTGAAGCCCTTTGGCACGGCCGGCTTCTGGTCGCCCCATGCCGTAGGTTCAGCGATCTCCATGCTCGGCAAGACACCGCGCTGGGGCGCTGGCAACTTGGGATCCGGCCCATAAGCCGAGGTGTCGCTGCCATTCTCGGAACATGCCGCCAGCATCAGGGTCGTGCTTATTAGCGCTAGTGTGTGCAGTGGTTTCATTGTCCGCCTCCCGTACGCAGTTTCAGTCCAACCCATACTGCCGCGCAGGCCAGCACTGCAACGATGATCGACAGCACCAAACCGGCCGGCATTGCCGCCCAGGCGTCCTTTGCATGCTGGAAGGCGTTGAACAGCCCAAGCACCCAGGTTGCCAGCAGCAAAAGGACGTACACCAGCGGCTGACCTTTTTTATGATTGGCCCGGATGAGGTTTACCAAGGCAAATAGCAGCGCGAGTCCGCAAAACAGCAAGCCGCCGGCAATCAGCCACGATGCGAAATTGGCCCACTGGATTTGATAGCTCTTGAAGTAGGCGATGTCACTCAGCAGTGCGCCGAGGAATAATGGGACTGTCCCCGCGAGTAAGGTCGTATGTAGCAGGCCAGGAGGAGATTGATAGGCCGGGATGGCCGTGGCGTGGGGCGACATGGGATTGTCCTTTTGAGGATTTTAATTATCTAAATCATATCGACTATAGGCAGCCCCTGTCGCATGGTTGACGCCGGCGCATCAAAAACGCCATGTCATTGTTGAGTGCGGAATCCAATAAGCCCTTACTGTGCAAGGCTTGGCGGCGCAGCGATAACCGATGCTAAAGCCGGGCAGCGGACTTGAATTACGCGGCCGCGGCATCCTCAAGATGGGCGCCTGCCGGCGCGGGCACGACGTTGTTGTGGCAAGCGCGCTTCGCACACTCCACGGTGACACACGCAAAAAAAAAGCTGCGTGCTTTCGCCCGCAGCTGTTTCTGGCATGTTCTTCGCTTAAGCGGGTTTGGCGCGCCGAACCTGTTCGCGCAAGGCAGTGCGCTCGGCCTTCGCTGCATCGAACTGCGAACGCAGCGTGGTGATTTCCGCTGCGAAGTTATCGCGCGCAGTGACGGCGCCGACCAGTTCCATCTCGGCAGCCAGCCGCGCATCGGACTCCGCCGCCAGAGCGGCGACGTTGCGCTCGACTTGTTCGCGCAAGATCGCCAGTTGCGCATCCTTGCCGTCGATCGCCAGCTGGTCTTTTGCCTTTCCTACAAGCGCATCGGTAGCAAGCCTGCGCGCATCGCGCAGTTCAATGGTCAGCCGCTCAATTTCGTCGCTGCGTTCGCTTGCCATCGCCATCGACTGGTCGCGTTCCGACGTCAGCGTGTCCACCTCGGCGGCCAGTTCTTCGCGTTCGGCTTCCAGCGCCTCGCCGGACTTGCGCAGCACTTCAATATCGCTGTCGGCCGCTGCCAGCGCGTCGCGCGTCGCGGCGCCTGCGTCCTCGGCGAATTGCTGTGCCCACTGGCCCAGCGCCGCGGCCAGCGCCTCGGGTATGTCGGCCTTGATCGGCGCGGCCGGCTTGGCCTGGCTCTCGCGCCAGCTTGCCAGGTGCTTGTGGATTGCGTGCGGTGAACCCGAGCCCAGACGCTCGCGAACCGTGTCGATGGTGACCTGCTCGCCGTCGTCCTGTAAGCCGATGGCCGCCGCCGATACCTCGTCGAATGTGACTTCCTGGCGTGCCATTTGCCTTCTCCATTCCATAAATTAATTGCGGTATCGAATCATACGCTACGCAACGGCAACATTGGCGCGAGCGGACAGGCACTGTCGCGCCACGCATACAAAGCCGGTTTCGGGAATGCGCAAGGCAGGTGAAGGCGCGGCCCGAAGCGCGGCCAGGCAAGTGAAACGTCAGGCAGAATTGCTTTTCGCCTTGAAATGCAGCTGCACCGCCGACGTGCCGCCCTCCGCGACCCGCTTGCGTTCCTCCTTGACCGCCATCTGCTCGAGCGTGACTGCATCGAGCACGTCCAGGAATGCCGCCGTCGCCTTCGCCAGCTCGCCTTTCAGCGAACATGCCGCCGAATAGATGCAGCCGCTTGACGCCTGGTCGAAACATGAGGCCATGTAAAAGTCGGTTTCTGTATTGCGAACCACTTCGCCGATGATAATTTCGCACGGCTCGCGCCCCAGCCGCAGGCCGCCGTTGCGGCCCCGCACAGTGACAATGTACCCAAGCAGCCCAAGATGGTGGACCACCTTGGTCAGGTGGTTCTTGGCGATTCCATGGGCATCGGCAATATGCCGGACGGTGACAAGCTGCTCGCGGTTCAAGGCAAGAAAGATCAGCGTGCGCAGCGAGTAATCGGTGTAAGCGGTCAGCCTCATGTTCCATGGTCCTGTTGGTGGCGCAGCTGGAACCATTTTACCCTCGCAGGGCCGAACCAGTGGGGCGCCGGGGTTTTTCTGGCAATGCTTTCTTGCCGGCGAACCGCGCGCCTGCGAATGCGCGCCGTCAACATGACGCGCATGGGAAAGACTACGCTTGAGCGTCGACATCGCCAATGGTTCCAAGCACATGCGCCTGGTTTCGCTCACCCTCGTCTTCTTGCTGCTCAGTTCGCCTGCCCATGCGGCGATGGGGGACCAGCTGGTCACTGCCGCCAGGAAGCAAATCGGCGTCACGCTGCTCTACGATGGGCGCTACCAGCGCTTGGCCTATCCGGGCGGGGACGTGCCGATCAATGTGGGCGTGTGCACCGATGTCGTGATTCGCGCCTACCGCCATCTCGGCATCGATCTTCAGCAGAAGGTGCACCAGGACATGCGCAAGGCATGGCAGTCCTATCCGCATCCACCGGCGTGGGGCTTGAAGAGGCCCGATACCAACATCGACCACCGCCGGGTGCTGAACCTGGCGGCATTTTTCAAGCGCCATGGCCGCGCGCTGGTGCCCACGCAAGCCAAGCACGATTACCGTCCTGGCGATGTCGTCGCCTGGCTGCTACCGGGCGCCCTTCCGCATATTGGCATCGTGTCCGACCGCCGCTCCAACGCCGGAACCCCACTCATCATTCACAACATCGGCGCGGGAACCGAGGAGAGCGATATCCTGTTTGCCTACAAGCTGACAGGCCATTACCGTTACCCGGGCGAACCCGGTGCGCATCAGTGACAAAATATCCACCTTGCATTCCCTGGCTGGGATATAGTTAAAAATCAACTTTCACCCTCGGCCAGTCATGCGCGCTTTTGTCAGTCTCTGTCTCGTTCCATTGCTTCTGCAGCCGATCGCGGCAAGCGCCGCACCCCCCGTGGCCGCGACCCATGAGTGCGTCCGAAACGGCGGCAACATCGCCGAGGAACGCTTTGTCCGGATCGGCGGCATTGAGCAATGGATGACGATCCGGGGCGCCAGCTGCGCCAATCCGGTGGTGCTGATCGTCCACGGCGGCCCTGGCAATCCCATGACCCCGTATGCGGAGCGGCTCTATGGCGCCTGGGAAAAGGATTTCACGCTGGTGCAGTGGGACCAGCGCGGCGCCGGGCGCACCTTCGGCCGCAACAAGGGCAGTGCGGACGCGATCCTGTCGGTTGAGCGGATGGCCAAGGACGGTATCGAAGTGGCCGAATATGTGCGCGGCCGCCTGGGCAAGCAGAAACTGATCCTCAAGGGCGGATCGTGGGGTTCGGTACTGGGCGTGCATATGGCCAAGATGCGGCCGGACCTGTTTGCGGCCTATGTCGGCACCAGCCAGCTGGTCAGCCATCCCGCGAACATCGCCGCCAGCTATGACAGGGTGCTCGAACGCGCACGCGCGGCGGGCGATAGCAAGACCGTCGCATCGATTGAAGCCCTCGGACCGCCGCCATGGAAGAACCCGCGCAACTTCGGCGTTCTGCGCCGCGCCACCCGTGTCTACGAAGGCAAGGCAACCGATCCGGCGCCGAAGGCCTGGTGGACAAAAGCCCCGGGATACGCCACTGCCGAAGCCGAGGCCGAGTACGAGGCCGGCGAGGATTACGCCTTCCTGCAGTTCGTTGGCATGGACAACAACGGCATGCTCAGCACAATCGACCTGCCAAAGCTCGGCACGCGCTTCGACATCCCCGTCTACCTGATCCAGGGCACCGAGGACCTTGTGACGACGAAAGAAGTGACGAAAGTGTATTTCGATAGCATCACGGCGCCGCATAAAGACCTGATCCTGCTCGAACGGGTCGGCCATGATCCGAACGCGGCGATGCTGGACGCGCAGTACAAGGTGCTTCAAAGCCTGCGCGCGCGCTGATCAGGCCATTCGCGGGCCGCCTTTGCCGCGGCGGTCGAACAGGACGCTGCGCCTGAGCCGGACGCCGCTCGAGCGAATGCCGCTGACCACGCCCCATGCGGCTGCCCAGCGCTTGGCACGCTCTTGTTCCTGCGAAGATTCGGAACTCATTGCGCGCCCAATTGCTGCGGCCATGCGCTGCATCGCGTATGCTTTTCGTTCATCTTTCGGACGGCGATTCATAAAAAATAACCCGCTACAGAAGCTGTTGGAATCACACTATCGTTCCCAACAGCGCCAAGACTGTGCGTTAACGAACCGTTCCGGGCGTCCAAACGGGTTTTTCGCGCCTTACGTGCGGTCGCGCAATTTATTTGAATACGGCTGGAAATTTTTCGTCGCGTACGCGCCATCTATCGATGGCGCAGTTACTCATCCGGCGCTCAAGGTTTTCCCCATGCATACCGCGCTTGCCGGACACAACCTGGCGAACTGTGCGCTCTCGCGCAATGCCTCCGGCGCGGCATCGCGCGGCAGTTCCTGGTAGCCGTGATCTTCAAAGAATCCGGATGCGCTGGTGGTCAGCAGGAACAGGTGGGCGATACCGGTATTGCGCGCGTGCGCCTCGATCGCCTCCACCAGGTGGCGGCCTTGCCCGGTTCCCTGCCGGGAAGCATCAACCGCAAGCGAACGCAACAGCGCATCGCTACCGTAGCGCTCGATTCCGACACAACCGACGATCGCACCGTCTTTTTCAACCACCAGAAAGTCCGGCAACAGGGAGGTGCCGATGTCGGAAAACGGCAGCCCGGCATTCTCGAGGATTTCGCCGATCGTGGGCAGATCTGCGCTTGTTGCTTGTCGTATTGTTGCCATGAAATCTCCTCGTGCTTCGTCAGTCGTGCTTCAGTCATTATTAAGTAAGTTTGGCGCGCCATCTTGCGTCCCCGGCGCGGCGTGTCAGGCCGGTTTAGCTACCATCAAATAAAGTACTGCAAGGAAGGCGAAAAATGCCGCGACGCCAACAACGACGCGCCACGCCGCTTCATTCATCATCCATCGCGCGTGACAATTCATTCGCGCGAGGACGTTATGGATTAGTGGAAACTGCACTGCACCGCAATGCGGCTAGTGTAAGCCAGCCATGGAAGCGGCGCGCACGAAAAAAAACAGGGGGATCGGCGCCGCGGCGCCCATCCCCCTGTTTTCGCTTGGCTTGATTTAGAAGCTGTACGACGCGCGCGCGTAGATGAAGCGGCCCGAGCGGCCATATGGCGCGTAGTTCGCGAACGCCGCGTTGCCGGTCGTGTTCAGCAATGGTGGCAGCGCCTCAGGATACTCGTCGAACACGTTGTCGGCGCCGATCGCCAGGTTCAGCTGCGGCGTGACGGCGTAGCGTGCCTCGAGGTCGACCACGGTCTGCGCGCCCATGTTGAAGTCCAGCGCCGCCGTGGTGCCAGGCGACAGCACCTTGCCGTAGCGGGTGGCGCGGAAGGTCGCGCCCAGCTTGCCCAGCTTCCAGTTCACGTTGGCGTTGAGCTTGTTCGCGGGCTGGCCTTTTTCAAGCGACAGCACGTTGACGCGGTCAAACAGCGACGGGGCCGGGGTCAGTGCTGCGAGCTGGGCGGTGACCGGCACCTTGGTGACCTCGGTGTCGGTGAAATTGCCTGCCACAGTGAAGTCGAACTTGCCGGCTTCGCCCATGTTCATCGGCCAGCTGACCACCACGTCGACGCCGCGGGTGGTGGTATCGACGCCGTTGATGAAGAAGCGGCCGCCGCCCACGCCGATGAAGCCCTGGCTCTGGATGAAGTTGCGCACGTTCACTGCCGTCAGGTTTTCCGACAGAATGATGCGGTCTTCGATATCGATGCGGTAGGCATCCACCGTCACGTTCACGGCGCCAAGGCGCATCACCGCGCCGAGCGACGCGTTCAGCGACTTTTCGGCATCCAGCGGCTTCGCGCCCAGCGCCACCGCCACCGGATCGTTCGGCTTGAAGGTGGTGATCTCGAACGGCACGCCGTTGATGAAGTTGGTCGAGGTGGTGGTGAAGTTCTGCTGCTGCGGCGACGGTGCGCGGAAGCCGTTTTGCAGCGAGCCGCGCAGCGCGAACGATTTGCTGAAGTCGTAGCGCAGCGCAAGCTTGCCGGCCAGGCTCTCGCCGAAGTCGGAATAATGCTCGCCGCGGATCGCCACCGATGCCAGCAATTCCTGCGTCAGGTTCGCTTCCAGGTCGACGAAGGCGCCGATCGCGGTGCGGTGGGTATCGCTTTCGTTGGCCGGGCGGAAGCCAGGAAACACCTGGGCGCCCGGAGGCGCCGGCGTGCCGTTGGCCAGGGTCTGGCCGCCGTGGCGGTAGGAATCGGGCTCGCCGGCAAACAGCTTGTAGCCTTCGCGGCGCGCCTCGGCGCCGACCGCGACGTTCAGCGGCGAGGCCAGGTTGGCCATCGGCACCGAGCGCACGCCGGTCAGGTTGGCCACCAGCTGGTCGTACGAGAAGCCGCCGGCGTAGAACTCGGTCTTGCTGCTCGGCCCGATCGAACGGTTGAGCGTGTTTTCGATGGTGAAGGCCATCTTGTTCTTGCCGTAGCCGAGCGACGCGTCCATGTCCCAGTCGCCCATCGTCCACGACGCGCCGCCGGTGGCGCTGAGGTCATCCACCTCCGGTGCGATGATCGGCAGGTAGCCGTTCGGGTAGATCGAGATGATGTTCTGGTCCTGCAGCGCGCGCCGGTAGAAGCCGGCCGAACGCGCATCGCGCTTCTGGTAGCTGGCCCAGCCGTACAGCTTGACGTTGTTGCCCAGGTTATAGCCGGCATTGGCGAACAGGGTGGCCTGCTCCATTTCCGGCTCGCCGTACCAGGCGTTGAAGCGGTCGATCGTGGCTTCGCGCGGGTCGAACGCGCCATTTACCAGCGGATATTGCTGGCGGTAATCCCAGCCGCCCCGTTCGGTGCGCTTCTGGTCCTTGATTTCGGCGGCCAGGGTCAGGTGGCCGTCTTCGCCCAGGCTCAGGCCCTTCCACATGCTGACCGTCACGGTCTCGCCGTCGGAGCGCTTGCGCGAGGCTGGCGCCGACCAGGTCGCGCCGGCAGGCGTCGGGCTGGCGACGATGTCGTATTCGGAGTCGCGGGTGCCGTAGGACACGGTGGCTTCGCCGCCTTTGGTGTCGGTGCGCAGGCGGATGTTGACCACGCCCGAGATCGCATCCGAGCCGTACTGGGCGGCGGCGCCGTCACGCAGCACTTCGATGGTGCGGACCATCGCGGTGGGAATCGTGTTCATGTCGACCGCCGCCGAGCCGCGGCCGATGGTGCCGTTGACGTTCACCAGCGCCGACGCGTGGCGGCGCTTCGAGTTCACCAGCACCAGGGTCTGGTCCGGCGCCATGCCGCGCAGGGTGGCGGGACGGATCGTGTCGGTGCCGTCGGCCAGGCCAGGGCGCGGGAAGTTCAGCGACGGCAGGGCCACCGACAGCGCCTGGTTCATCTCGGTGCTGCCGCTGGCTTTCAGGGTCTCTGCGGAAATGATATCGATCGGGGCGACGGTATCGAGGGCGGTTCGGTTCGCCACCCGGGTGCCGGTGACGACGACGGTGGTTGGCGTGTCGTCGCTGATGGTCTGCGCGACCGTCGGGGCGGAGGCGAACAGGGAGGCGATGGTTAAGGCGAGAACTTGTTTTTTTGGTACAAACGATCTTTGCATTGTTTTTTTCCTCGTGATGAAAGTACGGATAACAAAAGCGGCGAACCTCTTTTGATACTCGTACGTACAAGCAACGAAGTCAATTCTGCAACACGGTTCACGGCGCAGATAACAACACAATAAGAAATGGGTGTCAGTTTCGCGTAAGCAGCACTCAGCGGAAACACGCAGCGGAGCGGTGCTGCGCTGTTCCGCCCTGCGCCGAGCGGCCGTCTTTAGTGCGCCACGACCTTGTCTTTCTTGAACATCTTCTGGACCATGGTCACGACAAACAGCACCACGCCCCCGGCAATCAGTCCAGCGACCAGGTCGACCAACGTTGGCGTCAGGAACTTGAGCACGCCGCCGATCACCGGCACGGTTGCGCTCGCCGCCGCCCAGCCTTCGACGATCACGGCCAGCGCATGCACGCCGTGCAGCAAAATGCTGCCACCGACCATGAACATCGCAGCGGTGCCGACCACCGACAGGGTCTTCATCAGCTTTGGCGCCATCCACAGCAAAAAGTCGCCGAACCGGCGCGCCGCGCCGTTGGCGCGCTTGCTCAGGTACAGTCCGGCGTCGTCCAGCTTGACGATGCCTGCCACCAGTCCGTACACGCCGACCGTCATCACCAGCGCGATGGTGGTCAGCACCAGCACCCGCTCGCTGAACGTGGCGGCGGCAACGGTGCCGAGTGAGATGACGATAATTTCCGCCGATAAAATAAAGTCGGTGCGGATCGCGCCTTTGATCTTGTCTTTTTCCAGCGCCACCATGTCGACCGAGCCATCGGCCAGCGCGGCGGCCAGCTCGGCTTCGTGGGCAGCGGCTTCATCGCTGTGCAGGTATTTGTGAGACAGTTTCTCGAAGCCTTCGTAGCACAGGAAGGCGCCGCCGAGCATCAGCAGCGGCGTCACCGCCCACGGCGCGAATGCGCTGATCGCCAGCGCGGCCGGCACCAGGATCGCCTTGTTGACGAACGATCCCTTCGCGACCGCCCAGACCACTGGCAGTTCGCGGTCCGGTTTCACGCCCGAAACTTGCTGCGCATTCAGTGCCAGGTCGTCGCCCAGCACGCCGGCGGTCTTTTTGGCGGCCACCTTGCTCATGACGGCTACGTCGTCAAGGATGGTGGCGATATCGTCGAGTAAAGCCAGCAAGCTGCTTGCCATGGACACTGCTCCGAGTAAATGTCAAAACAGCATATTACCTGACGGGGCCGCCAACATGCGTACGCACACAAGCCCCGATTTTTGCAGTTCAGCCCGCAAAATCAGCATCTCGTCGCTTTGCGCGTGTTTTCGCGCCGCCTCTCCGTATAGTCGATTCCATCAACAGGCTGCCGATTTTTCCGCGAGGTACATCATGAAGACCGAATACGATTTCTCCACCACCGCCGCGCGTACTGCCGCACGCCCGGTCAAGCGCAAGACCCGCATCACCATTTACCTCGACGACGAGGTGCTGGAAGAGTTCCGCTCGCTGTCCGAGCGCTGCGGTACCGGCTATCAGACCCTGATCAATGCTGCGCTGCGCACACGGCTGGCCCCGGCCGCCCAGGGCGAGACCGCGCTGGCCGACTAGGCGACGAGGGGGCGCCGGCGCCCCCGCCGCGATGCACCAAATCCGTCGCAAGCCAGTCACAGCGGGGCTTACTTTTGCATCGCCGTTTCAGAATTTATTACACAAAGCAATATTTATGCTAATCTTCCCGCTCTTTTAACCCCGGAGGATAGTATGAAAAAAGGCGAACTGATTGCAGAATTTGCGAAGCGTACGGAAATGTCCGGCGCAGCCGCGAACGGTGCCGTCAACACGATCATCGACATCATCACCGAGCGCCTGAAAAAGGGCGACACGGTAGGCATCACCGGTTTCGGCACTTTCTCGGTCGCCAAGCGCGCTGCACGCAAGGGCCGCAATCCATCGACCGGCGAAGCAATCAAGATCGCTGCTTCGAAGACGCCTAAGTTCTCGGCTGGCGCGACCCTGAAGTCGGCTGTCAACCCAAAGAAGAAGTAAGCACCACCTGCGCGTGCGCGCAGCGGCAACCCCCGGCTTTCCGGGCGCCGCTGCGCGGCGCCGCATCCCCTCCCTCGCAGAATTCCCCCCATGAGCTTCGCCACCTGGATTGCCTTCGTCTTCGCCGCATCGATCATTGCCGTGTCGCCTGGATCGGGCGCCGTGCTGGCGATGTCGAGCGGTCTGTCGCATGGCGTCAGGAAGGCTGGCGCCACCGTGTTCGGCCTCCAGCTTGGCTTACTGCTGGTGCTGGCCATCGCCGGCGCCGGCGTCGGCTCGCTGCTGCTGGCCTCCGAGCTGGCGTTTAACATCGTCAAGACCGTCGGCGCCCTCTACCTGATCTACCTTGGCCTTGCGCAGTGGCGCTCGAAGGTCGAGATCATGCCAGGCAACGACATGGCGCCCGTCCGGACACTGGTGCCCAGCGTCGGCAAGCGCGTGCTGACCGGTTTCCTGACCAATGCGACCAATCCGAAGGGCATCATCTTCATGGTCGCCGTGCTGCCCCAGTTCATTGCCAAGGATGCCCCGCTGCTGCCCCAGCTCGGCATCCTGGCCGTCACCATGGTCTGCATCGATTCGATCGTCATGAACGGCTACGCCTTCCTGGCCTCGTCGATGCAGCGCTTCTTCCGCGACGCGCGCGCCGTCAAAAAGCAGAACCGCTTCTTTGGCGGCGTGCTGATGGCCGTCGGCGCCGCCCTGTTCTTCGTCAAGCGCGGCGCCTCCGCCGCCTGAGCCGCCCGGCTGTTGCTGCCCGCAACCCGTATTGCAACCGATTGTAACGGCTGTGATCCGCAGCGCGCCCTGGTGCGTTCTATACTTGGCAGATGCCCTAACTCCTTTGGAGAACCCCATGCGTAGTCCTTTTCTGAAAGCTGCGGCCGTGCTGGCGCTGATGGCTTGCTCCGTCGTTGCCCAGGCCCAAACGGAAGCGCCGGCGCGCGTTGGCCGGGTGTCCCTGGTACAAGGTCCGGTCATCATCAGCACCGAAGACAGCGAGCGCGCCGAAGACGCCATGGTCAACTGGCCGGTCACCAGCGATAACCGCATCACCACCGAGCGCAATGGCCGCACCGAGATCCGGATCGGCTCGACCGCCGTGCGCCTCGACGGCAACTCGTCGCTGGAAGTGCTGGAACTCGACGACGAGCGCCTGCAATTGATGCTCCACTACGGCAGCGCGAATATCCGCGTGCGTAACGCCGAGGTGCTCGACGGCTTCTCGATCGACACGCCGCAGGGCCGCGTGCGCATGCGCGAGGCGGGCCGCATCCGCGTCGACGCCAGCGCCGACGCCAGCCTGGTCGACGTATTCGACGGCGTCGCGCTGGTCGAGGCCGACGGCTCGACCTTTTCGCTGCGCGCCGGGCGCCGCGTCGAGATGCGCCAGGGCGACCTGCTGACCGCGCTGGCGGTGCGCACCAGCTTCGACGACTGGGCGCGCCTGCGCGACCAGCAGGACGACCGCGTGGTCTCGGACCGCTACGTCACCACCGAGATGACCGGCTACGAAGAGCTGGACCGCCATGGCAGCTGGAGCGACAACACCGAATACGGCCCGGTATGGCTGCCGCGCCACGTCTCGTCCGGCTGGGCGCCGTACCGCGACGGCCGCTGGACCTGGGTGTCGCCGTGGGGCTGGACCTGGATCGACAACGCGCCGTGGGGCTATGCGCCATCGCACTACGGCCGCTGGGTGATGATCAATCAGCGCTGGGGCTGGGCGCCAGGACGCCATATCACCCGTCCGGTGTGGGCGCCTGCGCTGGTGGGCTGGGTTGGCGGCAGCGGCTGGAGCCTCGCGTTCAACAGCGGATCGCTGCACCGTTCGGCGCCGGCGCAAGGCTGGTACCCGCTTGGCTTCGGCGACAACTACGTCCCGGGCTACCGGATGAAGCATGACCACCTGCGCTACATAAACCGCCACGTGCGTCCGCATGACGGCCGCCGCGGCCGCGACGACCATCGCCGCCACGGGCTGACCGTGGTCCCGCATGACCAGTTCCAGCGCCGCGCACCGATCGTGGTGCCGTCGACGCCGCGCGCGGTGGTCACGCCGCTGGCGCTGCAGAACGCGCCGGTGCTGACGCCCCAGGCCCCGCAGCCAGGCCGCAACGAGCGCTATCGCCGTCCCCGCGATGGTGCGGTAGAAGCCGATGGCGTGTCGTACCGGGTACGCCGGCCGGTGCCGTTGGCGCCGGCGCAGCAGGTGCAGGCAGAAGTCCAGGCGCCGTCGGTCGGCATGCCGGCGCAGGTGCAGGCGCCGCGCCGTGATGGCCGCGGCGCCGGCGACGAGCGCGGCGCAAACGATCAGCGTGCCGACTGGCGCGCCGAGCGCCGTGGCCAAATGGAAGAAGCGCGCCGCGAACAGATGGAAGCGGCCCGCCGCGCCCAGCTTGACCAGCTGCGCCAGTCGCAGATGGAAGAAGCGCGCCGTGGACAGGGCGACCAGCTGCGCCGCATGCAGATGGACGAAATGCGGCGCGCACGCCAGGCGCAGATGCAGGCAATGCAGCCAGCGGCGGTTCCGCAGCAGCCGCAGATCCAGCAAATGCCGCAGGCGCAGCCGGAACCGCGCCGGGTCGCGCCGCAGCCTCAGCCGCAAATGGCGGCGCCGGCACCCCAGGCCGCCAGCCCCGCGGTCCCGCAGCAGCGCAGCAGCCGCGAAAACGCGCAGCGCCGCAGCGACCGCGCCGGCCACGACCAGCACTGATGCCCTGGCGCGGTGCAGTTCGTTCCGCCTTTTTTGCAGGGCAGGCGGCAAAACGCACCGTTCATCGCATTCGCGCTGCATGAAGACGGGTGGATGGGTAGAGTGGCATTTGTCGGTAGCGCATTGATTTCCCCCGCTACCGGCTTTTGTCCCTCCGCTATTTTCCCCCCACGATGGGAATAGTTTCTGGCCAGCCTAGCGCTGGCCGTTTTTTTTGCGGCGGCTGGTCAAACGCCGAACATTGGCTACAATGTGTCTTTGAACGCGTTTGAACTGGAATGTGTATGACCACGACCCAAGAATCCCTCATCGAATACCCGAGCGACTTCCCGATCAAGGTGATGGGCGCGACGCATATCGACTTCGCCGCCACCATCGTCGATGTGGTCCTCGAATTCGACCCGACATTCCACATCGGCCGCCTCGAAGAGCGTCCTTCGGCCCAGGGCAACTACACCGGCCTGACCGTCACCGTGCGCGCCACCAGCCGCGCCCAGCTCGATGACCTGTACCGCGCCCTGTCGGCGCACCCGATGGTCAAGATTGTCATGTAAGCCACACCAGGGCCGGCGCCAGCAGCAAACCGGCGCTGGCTTATAATGGCGGGTGCCGCAACCACACCGCCTTCCCATGCCCTCCACCGCCAACGCGCCGGCGATCATCCGAGATCTCGGCCGCGCCGACTACGAACCCGTGTTCGCCGCCATGCGCGCCTTCACCGACGCGCGCGGCACCGCCACGCCGGACGAGCTGTGGATCGTCGAGCATCCGCCCGTGTTCACGCTGGGGCTGGGCGCCGACCGCGGCCACTTGCTGGCCGGTCCCGGCGTGCCAAAGCACGACGTCCCGGTGGTGCAGACCGACCGCGGCGGCGAAGTCACCTTCCACGGACCCGGCCAGGTGGTCATCTACCTGCTGATCGACCTGCGCCGGAACAAACCGGGCGGCAAGCTGTATGCGCGCCAGTTTGTGACAAAAATCGAACAGGCGATCATCAATGTGCTGCAGGCGTATAATCTCGACGGTGAACGCGTCGCAGGCGCGCCGGGCATCTACATCGCCGCCGGCCCGCGAAAAGGCGCCAAGATCGCCGCGCTCGGCCTCAAGGTGCGCGGCAACGGATGCACTTACCACGGCGTGTCGCTCAATGTCGCGATGGACCTGTCGCCGTTTTCATGGATTAACCCGTGCGGCTATTCCGGCCTTGCCACCGTCGACATGCGCACCATGGGCGTGCAGGCGGCCCTTGGCGACGTACAGCAGCAACTGGCGGCAGAACTGATACGCCAGCTGGCCGAACCGAACAACATCAACCAGGCCCCTGAAGGCCAAGCAGCCATATGACCACCGACACCGAAACCGGCACTGTCCCCGCTTACAACCCGAGCGAAAAGCAAAAAGGCGCAAGCAAGACCTCGCGCATTCCGATCAAGATCGTCCCGATCGAGCAGATCGAGCGCCTCAAGAAGCCTGACTGGATTCGCGTCAAGGCGGCCACCGCCTCGAGCCGCTTCTACGAAATCAAGGACATCCTGCGCGCCAACAACCTGGTGACGGTGTGCGAGGAAGCCAGCTGCCCGAACATCGGCGAATGCTTCGGCAAGGGCACCGCGACCTTCATGATCATGGGCGACAAGTGCACCCGCCGCTGCCCGTTCTGCGACGTCGGCCACGGCCGTCCTGACCCGCTCGACACCAGCGAACCGGGCAAGCTCGCCAAGACCATCGCCGACCTGCGCCTGACCTATGTCGTGATCACTTCGGTCGACCGCGACGACCTGCGCGACGGCGGCGCCGGCCACTTCGTCGACTGCATCCAGCAGACCCGCGCGCTGACGCCTGCGACCAAGATCGAAGTGCTGGTGCCGGACTTCCGCGGCCGCCTGCAAAAGGCGCTCGACATCTTCAAGGACGGCCTGCCGGACGTCATGAACCACAACCTGGAGACCGTGCCGCGCCTGTACAAGGAAGCCCGTCCCGGCGCCGACTACGCCCACTCGCTGCAGCTGCTGCGCGACTTCAAGGCGATGTATCCGAGCGCGGTCACCAAGTCGGGCCTGATGGTGGGCCTGGGCGAGACGGACGAAGAGATTCTCGAAGTAATGCGCGACATGCGCGCCCATAACATCGACATGCTGACCATCGGCCAGTACCTGGCGCCGTCGAACTCGCACCTGCCAGTGCGCCGCTATGTGCACCCGGACGTCTTCAAGATGTTCGAAGAGAAGGCCTATGAAATGGGCTTCGTGCACGCGGCGGTTGGCGCGATGGTGCGCAGCTCGTACCACGCCGACGTGCAGGCGCATAACGCGGGCGTGGCTGCCTAGGCCGCATCCGCCGGTTTGCATGCGGTTCGGCGGATGCGGCCTTCGGCCTTATCCGCCCTACGACTTACGGTGCGCGTTTATACACGCGCACGTAATCGACCAGCATCCGCTGCGGCAGCACCGTCGTCGCATCCGGATAGCCCGGCCAGTAGCCTCCCACCGCCAGGTTCAGCAGCACAAAGAACGGGTGCTCGAACACCCAGTCGCCCTTCACCAGCGCCGGACGCGCCGTGTGATACAGCTGCCCGTCCCGGTACCAGCGAATCTCACTGGGTTCCCACTCCACCGCGAACACATGAAAATCATCGGCATACTTCGCCCCCGCCAGCACTGACGGCTTGCCATACGCGTGCTCGCCCGAATACCCCGGGCCATGCAAGGTGCCATGCACCGTGGACGGCTCCTTGCCGATGTTTTCCATGATGTCGATCTCGCCGCTGCGCGGCCACCCGGTGCTGCCGATATCGCTGCCCAGCATCCAGAACGCCGGCCAGATGCCTTGCCCCTTGGGTAACTTGAGGCGCGCCTCATAGCGACCGTAGGTACGCTCCTTCAGCCCCGCGGTCTTAATCCGCGCCGACGTGTACTCGCGGTTTTCATACTTCTCCCTGCGCGCCTCGATCACCAGGAAGCCATCGCTGACGCGCACATTCTCCGGCCGCGCCGTATAGTACTGAAGCTCGTTGTTGCCGAAGCCATGGCCGCCGGTTTCGGCAACCCAGGTGCGCGCATCGAGCGCCGCGCCGTCGAACTCGTCGCTCCAGTCCAGCACCCATCCCGGCCCAGGCGCAGGATGCGCCGCAGCCGGGTAGGGCTGCAGCAGCAAGGCACCAGCGAGCACGCATAGCGCACGCATCGTCATGTGGATTCCTCAAAAGTTGGAAACGTTTCCCAATTCACTATACATTCACGTTTTTGTCATGTCAATTTTCCTCGCGCGCTGCCGTTCGCCCTGATTCTGTTGCGTCGCTGGCCTGTCGCGGCCCGCCGGTACTCATACGCAAAATATTTCGTTGACAATTTTTTTCCCTGACCCTAATATTCAGTCAGCAGATATGGAAACGTTTCCATAAATCGCTGGAAAAGATAGCAGCATCCTCGCATCCGACTTCACCTGACTGAGCAGGCGAGCTGGGTGCTGCACCCGTTTCACGGGTGCAGGGATCGAAGCAAACAGGCAGGCGCGGTGACCGGTAGCACTAGAACAAATCTATAAAAATAGAGATTGAGGAGAACACATGCACTATCCAAAGGCGAATCAGACATTAATGAGCCTGGCAGTTGCCGCTGCCTGCGCCGCGCTCGCGCCGGCCTACGCTCAAGAGGTGGCCAGCGCGGCCACCACCGGCGCCGCATCCGATACTCCCGTGCAAACGGTGGTCGTGACCGGCATGCGCAACAGCATGGTTTCGTCCATGAACCTGAAGCGTAATTCGGACGGCATCGTCGACGGCATCGTCGCCGAAGACATCGGCAAATTCCCTGACACCAACCTGGCCGAATCGCTGCAGCGCATCAGCGGCGTATCGATCGACCGCTCGATCGGCGAAGGCTCCAAGATCACGGTACGCGGCGTCGGTCCCGACTTCAACATGGTGCTGCTGAACGGCCGCCAGATGCCGACCTCGAACCTTGGCGACCTGAGCGGCCGCGCTTTCGATTTCGCCAACCTGGCGTCGGAAGCGATCTCGCAGATCCACGTCTACAAATCGAGCCGCGCAGAGACCCCGACCGGCGGTATCGGCGCCACCCTGAACGTCATGACCGCGCGTCCACTCGACCGCCCGGGCCAGCAGGCCAGCCTGGGTATCAAGGCGGTGCACGACACCTCCGCATCGAACCTGCCGGGCGACGTCAAGCGCGGTAACAGCGTGACGCCGGAGGTGTCCGGCATCTACAGCAACACCTCCGCCGACGGCCGCTTCGGCATCGCCATCACCGGCAGCTACCAGGAGCGCAATCTGGGCTTCAACCAGGCTGCCGTGTCCAATGGCTGGAAGGGCCCGTTCCGCGGCGACGAGAACAACTGGGGCACCATTCCCCAGCCTGGCACCCCGGGTTCCGAGAACATCACCAACCGTCCTGCGCCTGGCGACAAATACTCGGTTCCGCAGAACCTGAACTACAGCATGAACGGCGTGCAGCGCCAGCGCACCAACGGCCAGCTGACCTTGCAGTTCGCACCGACCAAGGACTGGACCAACACGCTCGACTTCACCTATTCCGAAAACAAGATCCAGACCCGCCGCAACGACCTGTCGGCCTGGTTCAATTTCGGTCCGTCGAGCAGCAGCTGGACCCCCGGACCGGTGTCCAGCCCCCTGATCTACACCGAGATCATCAATCCTGCGGTGAGCGACATCGCGATGGGCGCGGGCCTGTTTGCGACCAAGACCCAGAACGAGTCGATTGGCTTCAACTCGGCCTGGCGCGTCAACAGTTCGCTCAAGCTGGAACTCGACGCGCACAAGTCGACCGCCGAATCGATGGCCGACAGCCCGTTCGGCTCGAACAGCACGATCGGCACCGCGAGCTTCAGCCGCGGCACCACCACCGCCGACTTCAGCCAGGACTTCCCTGTGCTGTCGATCCAGGGCGCCGATTTCCAGCGCGCTCGCCAGCAGGTCACCGGCTCGACCTTCCAGAACGGCTACATGAAGGGCGACATCGAACAGCTGCAGCTCAAAGGGCGCCTGCGCCTGCTGGAATCGTCCAACCTGAACTTCGGCGCCGCCGCCACCACGGTGGAAAACCGCTCCGCGTTCTCGAACCAGCAGCGTGACACTTGGGGCGGCGCCACCTCGCCGGCCGACTACCCGAGCAGCGTCTGGCATCCGGAGACCGTGCGCCAGTACTTCGACAGCATCGACGGCAGCGACAACCCGAACCTGTTCAACCAGTTCTACACCTTTAACTTCGAAGAAGTGCGCGAGCTCGCCGCGAAAGCGTCCGGACTGCCGCAGCTGTACCTGCCGAAGAACACCTTCGACACCGACCGCCGCACCAAGGAAAAATCGAAGAGCGCCTACCTCCAGATCAATACCGACTGGGATACCACGCTGCCGATCCACACCGCCATCGGCGTGCGCTATGAAGAGACAGATGTCGTCTCGACCGCGCTGGTGCCAAGCGCCACCAGCATCTCGTGGGTGGCGCAGAACGAGTTCCCGATCACCTTTGGCCCGCCTACCTTTACTACCCTCGAGGGCAAGTATCGCCACGTGCTGCCAAGCTTCGACTCGGACATTGAGCTGAACAAGGACATGAAGCTGCGCTTCAGCTACGGCCATACGATCGGCCGCCCGCGCTACGACCAGATCCAGGGCGGCACGGTGCTTGACCAGCTGGCCCGTATCAACGGCGGTGTCGGCACCCAGGGCAACCCGGGACTGAAGCCGGTCAAGTCGAAGAACCTCGACCTGTCGTACGAGTGGTACTACTCGCCGCAGAACTTCTTCTCGGTCGGTTACTTCCGCAAGGACCTCGAGAACTATGCCGGCCAATCGCAGCTGAACGCGACCCCGTTCAACCTGCGCACACCAGTCGGCGGCGCGTTGTGGAACCAGGCCATCGCCAGCGGCTGTACCGGCGGCGACACCACCTGCATCCGCAACTACATCTTCCGCAACCATGCCAACGCGCCGGGTGTGACGGTCGGGCCTAACGATGCGGCGGGCAATGCCACCGGCACGATCGTCGGCCAGCCAGGCGATCCGATCGCCAACTTCGTCATCACCACGTTCGCCAACCAGAAGCAGGCGGACCTGGATGGTGTCGAGGTCAACGTGCAGCATATGTTCGGCAACAGCGGTTTCGGTCTGTCTGCCAACTACACTTACGTGAATTCGGGACTGGAGTACGACAATGCCAGCGTCGGCGATCAGTTCGCGCTGGTAGGTCTGAGCAATTCCGCCAACCTGGTGGCCATCTACGAGAACGCCAAGTGGAGCGCACGCGCCGCCTATAACTGGCGCGACAAGTTCCTGTCGTCGACCCAGGATGGCTCGGGTCCTAACCCGAACTACACGGAAGCGTACGGGCAGCTCGACATCAGCGTCGGCTACAACGTCAATGACAACCTGAGCGTGCAGTTCGAGGCGATCAATGTCACCGACGAGATCCAGCGCACGCACGGGCGCACCAAGAACCAGGCGCTGTTCGTGACGCAGTCCGGCCCGCGTTATATGTTAGGTGCCCGCTACAAGTTCTAATCGACAATAATAGTGACTTGGGAAAGGCCGCAGCCTGCTGCGGCCTTTTTGGGTTAATGTCGAGGACTTAGGTCAAAGGGCATTGCATGACGAGTACAGCCATCAGGCACATCGTTATCCTGGGAGGCGGATCGGCCGGCTGGCTGACCGCTGGCGTGATCGCGGCCGAACACCGGGCCAATTCGGTCACCGGCATCAAGGTGACGGTGATCGAGTCGCCCGACGTAGCGCCAATTGGCGTGGGCGAAGGGACCTGGCCAACCATGCGCGACACGCTGCGCAAGATCGGCGTGTCGGAGGCCAGCTTCCTGCGCGAATGCGACGCGTCGTTCAAACAGGGCTCGCGCTTCAACCGCTGGGTCACCGGCGGCGATGCCGACTACTACTTCCACCCGTTCGTGCTGCCCCAGGGGTATGGCGATGCCGATCTCGCGGCACGCTGGCAGGCACGCCACCGTGGCGTGCCGTTCGCCGACCTGGTCAGCTTCCAGCCACACCTGTGCGTGAACGGCCGCGCGCCGAAGCAGGCATCGACCCCCGAATACGCGGCAGTGGCCAATTACGGCTACCACCTCGACGCCGGCAAGTTCGGCGTCTTCTTGCGCCGCCACTGCGTCGAGCAGCTGGGCGTGACATACATCGCCGACCATGTCGACGCCATCGCATCGCACGACAATGGCGACATCGCCGCGCTGCAAACGCGCGCGCACGGCGCCGTCAGCGGCGACCTGTTCATCGACTGCAGCGGCATGCGCTCGATGCTGCTAGGCCAGCATTATGGCGTGCCGCTGCTGCCGCAAAAGCATGTGCTGTTCAACGACAGCGCGCTCGCGGTGCAGATCCCGTACGCGAACGACAACGATCCGATCGCCTCGCAAACCACGTCGACCGCCCAGAGCAGCGGCTGGATCTGGGACATCGGATTGCCGACCCGGCGCGGCATCGGCCACGTGTACTCCGGCGCCCACATCAGCGACGACGACGCCGAACGCGAACTGCGCGCCTATATCCGCGCCAATGGCGGCCCGGAGGACATCGCGACGCCGCGCAAGCTAACCTTCGAGCCGGGCTACCGCAGCCACTTCTGGCACCGCAACTGCGTGGCGATCGGGCTGTCGGCCGGATTCATCGAGCCGCTGGAAGCGTCGGCGCTTGCACTGGTCGAACTGTCCGTCGCGATGATCAGCGAAGACATGCCGGCCACCCGCGCGGCGATGGATATTTCCGCGCGCCGCTTCAACGACGCCTTTACCTATCGCTGGGAGCGGGTCATCGACTTCCTCAAGCTGCACTACGTGTTGAGCCAGCGCCGTGACAGCGACTACTGGCGCGACAACTGCAGCAGAGTGCCCGAACGACTGGCCGAGCTGCTCACGCTATGGCGCCACCGCGCCCCATCGCGCCACGATTTCTACCGTATCGAAGAAGTATTCCCGTCGGCGAGCTACCAGTACATCCTGTACGGGATGGGCGCCGGCATGGAGCCTGAGCAGGCGCTGCGCCAGGCCGAGTACGCAGGCAGCGCGGACGGCTGCTTTCGCGAAGCGGCCGACCTGACCCGCAAGATGCTGGCGGCCCTGCCCGACAACCGCACGCTGCTCGCGCACATCGCGCATCATGGGCTGCCCAGGATTTAAGCAAACCACACAACGACAAAGAGCGAAGAGACATGGCCAATCCCGTATTGCTTAACAACGTAGACCACAAGGACCTGCGCGTGATCACCCGGCGCGGCGACGCATGGGGCGACAACCTGATGCTGGCGGTGACCTTCCCCGCCGAATTCCGCACCCTGCAGGGCCACTATCCGATCGTATTTCGCAAGTCAAACGAAGGCGCCTTCGAGCCGGTGGCGCTGTTTGGCTTCCAGGAAGGCGAAAACCTGTTCCTGCGCGACGGCCGCTGGGACGCCACCGACCTGCCGCTGTCCGTGGAACGCCTGCCGTTCATGATCGGCGTCAGTGGCCAGGAACTGATTATGCACGTCGACCTCGACAATCCGCGCGTGAGCAGCAGCGAGGGCGAGCCGGTGTTCCTGCCGCATGGCGGCAATACCGAATTCCTGGAGCGGATGAATTCCACCCTGCTGGCGCTGCACCAGGGTTTGCAGGATATCGCCGGCTTCACCGAGGCGCTGCTGCAGAACGAACTGCTTGAGTCGTTCGTGTTCGACATCGAGCTCAATGACGGATCGCAAAACCGGCTGGCCGGCTTCTACACGATCAACGAGGACCGCCTTGCCGCCCTCGATGGCGCGGTGCTGGAGCGGATGAACCGCGCCGGCTACCTGGCCGCGGTCTATTTCGCGCTGGCGTCGCTGTCGAATTTCCGCGCGCTGATCGAACGGAAGAACGGCCATGCCTAGTCCAATGCGCGAAATCGACGGCGCCGGTTTGGTGCCGGACGACGCGCTGCTTCGTTCGACCGAGCCGGTAATCCTGCGCGGACTGGTGTCGCACTGGCCGCTGGTGCGCGCCGGGCTGGAATCGGCGCAGGCCGCCGATGCGTACCTACGCCGCTTCTACCGCGATGCGACAGTGGTCGCGATGCTCGGCGCGCCCGACATCGAAGGGCGCTTCTTCTACAACGAGAACCTGAGCGGGTTTAACTTCCGGCCGGTGCACGTCAAGCTGGACACCGTGCTGGGCGAGCTGGAAGCGCGCCGCCAGGACGCCCGGCCGCCATCCATTTACGTCGGCTCGACCACGGTCGACACCTGCCTGCCCGGGCTGCGTACCGAGAACGACATCGACCTGGGCAAGCGCGATGCGCTCATGAGCGTCTGGATCGGCAACCGCACCCGGATCGCCGCCCATTACGACCTGCCCGACAACCTGGCCTGCGTCGCCGCCGGCCACCGCCGCTTCACGCTGTTCCCGCCTGACCAGCTGGAGAACCTGTACATCGGGCCACTCGATTTCACGCCCGCCGGCCAGGCCATCAGCCTGGTCGACTTCGCCAAGCCCGATGTCGAGCGCTTCCCTAAGTTCGCCACCGCGCTGGAGCACGCGCAGGTCGCCGAGTTGGGGCCTGGCGACGCGATCTTCATCCCCAGCATGTGGTGGCACCACGTCGAAGCGCTCGACAGCTTCAATGTGCTGGCCAATTACTGGTGGCGCCAGTCGCCCGATTACATGGACACGCCGACCAACGCCCTGATGCACGCGATCATGAGCGTGCGCGACCTGCCGCCGGCGCAGCGCAAGGCATGGCAGGAACTGTTCCGCCACTACGTATTCGAGGCCGGCGACGCAAGCTCCGGGCATATCGCCCCGGACGCGCGCCGCATCCTGGCGCCGCTCGACGCCGACGCCACCCGCGCGCTGCGCGCACAACTATTAAAACGCATGAACCGCTGAGGAGACAGGCATGGGACAAGATAATCGGGACAAGAAAGTGCGCCGCGTCGTGATCGCCGGCGGTGGCACCGCCGGCTGGATGGTCGCGGCGGGCCTGTCCAAAACCCTCGGCAAGCTGCTCGACATCAAGCTGATCGAGTCGGACGAAATCGGCACCGTCGGCGTCGGCGAGGCTACCATCCCGACGCTGATGAACTTCCATCACCTCCTCGACATCAACGAGCAGGAATTCATGGCCGCCACCCAGGCAACCTTCAAGCTTGGAATCAGCTTCGAGAACTGGCGCGACCTCAAACAGGACTACATTCACTCGTTCGGCCTGACCGGCACCGACCACTGGACGGCGGGCTTCCAGCACTTCTGGATGAAGGGCCGCGAGCGCGGACTGGCGGGCGACTACGGCGACTACTGCCTCGAATTGAAGGCCGCGCAAGCCAACAAGTTCGCCCACTTGCCGCGCAACGGCATGAACTACGCGTATCACCTCGACGCCAGCGCCTACGCGCGCTACCTGCGCAAGTTCAGCGAGGGTTACGGCGTGCAGCGCATCGAAGGCAAGATCGTCGAAGTCAAGCAGCACGCCGATGGCGGCGACATCCGCTCGATCCGGCTCGACTCGGGCACTGAAATCGAGGGCGACCTGTTCATCGACTGCACCGGCTTCCGCGGCATGCTGATCGGCCAGACCATGGGCGTGGAGTATGACGACTGGTCGCACTGGCTGTACTGCGACAGCGCGGTGGCGGTGCAGACCGCGTCGACCGGGCCGGCCGTGCCGCTGACCCGTTCCATCGCCCGCGAATCGGGCTGGCAGTGGCGTATTCCGCTGCAGTCGCGGGTCGGCAACGGCCTGGTGTTCTCGAGCCGCTACATGGATGACGAGCAGGCGATTGCCTGCCTGACGGCCAACATAGAGGGGGAGCCTTTGATGAAGCCGCGCGTGATCAAGTTCAAGCCGGGCCAGCGCCGCCAGGTATGGAAGGGAAACTGCGTCGCCATCGGGCTGGCCAGCGGCTTCCTGGAGCCGATCGAATCGACCAGCATTCACCTGATCCAGCGCGGGATCATCCGGCTGATGCAGATGTTCCCATCGGACGGCATCTGCCAGTCCGACGTCGACGAGTACAACAAGCAGGCCAACACCGAAATCGAGCATATCCGCGACTTCATCATCCTGCACTACCACGTCACCAACCGCCAGGACACGCCGTTCTGGCGCGATTGCCGCAGCATGGCGATTCCGGCCTCGCTGCAGCACCGGATCGACCTGTTCCGCGAAACCGGTCGGGTGTTCCGCGTGCCGAACGAACTATTTGCCGAGAACTCGTGGATCCAGGTGATGCTGGGCCAGGGAATCATGCCGAAGCGTCACCACCAGACTGCGGATTTGATGGGAGATGAAGAGCTGGCCCACTTCCTGGGAAGTATCAGCGCCAGGATCGAAAAGACCGTGATGCAGCTGCCGCAGCACCAGGAGTATGTTGAGAGGTTCTGCCGCGCACCGAGCCAATAAACGTAGGGCGGATAAGCGCAGCGCATCCGCCGAATGCGAGCGCCATCGATAACGTGGCGCGAACCTTGGGCGGATGCGCTTTCGCTTATCCGCCCTACTTTTATACCTTGTGCAGGTTGGCGTACTTGATGCCGTAGAAGAGAATGAAGCCGTAGCACGCAGCCGGCACGATGAACGACAGCTGCAGCCCGATGGTATCGGCCAGCGCGCCCTGCACGAACGGCACCAGCGCGCCGCCCACAATCGCGGTACACAGCACGCCGGACGCCTGTCCGGTGAACTTGCCCAGCCCGTGCAGCGCCATGCTGAAGATCGTCGGGAACATGATCGAATTGCACAGGCCGACCGCCAGGATGGCCCACATCGCGACCTGTCCTTCGCCCACGATCGCCGTGACGATCAGCGCGATCGCACCCAGCGCGTTGAACGCCAGCGTCTTGCCCGGGCTGACATAGCGCATCACGGCAAAGCCGATAAACCGGCCCACCAGCGCACCGCCCCAGTACAGGCTGACGTAGTTGGCCGCAGCCGCGTGGCTCATGCCGGCGATATTGCTCTCGCCGAGGAAGTTGATCAGGAAGCTGCCGATGCTGACCTCGCCGCCCACGTACACGAAGATCGCAATCGCGCCCAGCACCAGGTGGCGGTGCGAGGTGACCGAGCCCTTTTCGTTGGCCTCCGCCGTGTAGGTGATCTTCGGCAGCCGCGCAATCGCGAACAGCATCGCCAGCAGGGCCAGCGCTCCGGCCAGCACCAGGTAAGGCCCCTGCACGGTAGCCGCTTCGGCGGCGCGATAGCTGGCCTGCTCGGCGGCTGACATTCTCGCCAGTTCGTCGGCGCCAAGCGCGGCGGCCGACAGGATCAACATACCGCCCAGGAAAGGCGCCACAGTGGTGCCGAGCGAATTGAAGGCCTGCGTCAGCGTCAGGCGGCTAGAGGCGGTACGCGGCGAACCAAGCACCGTCACGTACGGATTGGCCGCCACCTGCAGGATCGTGATGCCGCTCGCGAGCACGAAGAAGGCGAACAGGAACAGCCCGTACCCGCCCTTGGAGGCCGGGTAGAACAGCGCGCATCCCGCGGCGGCGATCAGCAGGCCGGTCACCGCGCCGTTTTGATAGCCGATTTTCTTGATCAGCATCCCGGCCGGCAGCGACACGATGAAGTACGCGCCGAAGAAGCAGAACTGCACCAGCATCGCCTGCAGGTAGGTCAGCGTATAGATCGACTTCAGGTGCGGGATCAGGACGTCGTTCAGGGAGGTCAGCAAACCCCACATGAAGAACAGGATGGTGACGATCACCAGCGGCATGGTGTTCGATGCGCCGCTGGCGTCCGGCGCCAAAGCCGTGGTGTTGTTTGCTGAGGTTTCCATGGTGTCTCCTAAATGTTAGTGTGCACGCGACAGCATCGCCGCCACGCCGCGCAGTGCCGGATACTGCTCGGTGATCAAATATGTCGGGATGCGGGCCAGGTATCCGCCCAGCCGTCCCTTGTCCTCGAACCGCTGGCGGAACGCCGACTGCGCGAACAGCGCTCCGAAGCGCGGCACGATCCCCCCGCCAATATACATCCCGCCGGTGGCGCCAAGGGTCAGCGCCACGTTGCCGGCAACGCTGCCCAGAATCGCGCAGAAGGAGTCTACCGTGCGGCGCGCGTCAGCGCAGCTTCCATCGAGCGCCGCCGAGGTGATGTCAGCGGCGCCAGCCTGCTTGCCTGACAGCGCGCGGTGAATCAGCTCCAGTCCCCTGCCGGAGAGCAGGCGCTCGGCCGAAACGTGGCCGTACTCGTTCCACAGCATGTCGAGGATCGCGTATTCCTCGCGGTTGGCTGGCGCGAAGCTGACGTGGCCGCCCTCGCCGGCCAGCGCTATCCATTCGGTCCCGGCAGGTATCACGCCCGAGACGCCCAGCCCGGTTCCCGGTCCAATCAGTCCCATCGGGCGCGCTGCCAGTTCGACGCCGCCGCCGATGCGGGTGCGCTGCGACGGCGCCAGGTAGGGAAGCGACATCGCCAGCGCGGCGAAGTCGTTCACGACCAGCAGCGTGTCGAGCGCGCGCTCCGTTCGCAGCTTGGAAATCGAAAAGCTCCAGTGGTGATTGGTCATGCTGACCAGGTCGTCCTCCACAGGATTGGCGATCGCGATCCCTGCACGGCGCACCGACTGTACTTCCGCACCGCGCCGGGCTGCGCCTTCCAGGTAAGCGGTCATGGCGTCGCCAAGCGTGGCATGGGCGGCGCAGGATAACACCTCGATGTGCTCGAGCTGCCCGTCATCGGACTGCAGCGCGAAGCGCGCGTTGGTGCCGCCGATATCGGCCAGCATGCGCAGGCTCATGGCAGGTCCTCGCAGCGCACGGCGTCGGCGTCGGCGGCGGCGCCACCGAGAATCTCGATATTGGCGAAGGAGGCCGCGAAAGCGGCGTCGCTGGCGACGCCAAACGGCGCAACGACACGCGCCAGCTCGACGCCTTTCGCGACGAAGCAGGACAGCGGAATCTTGACGCTTTGCTTGCCCTTGCCGGCCAGGCGCTTGAACAGCGCGGTCGCGTCCAGCGGCGTGCCGCATGCCGGTGCGCACTGCATCGCGATGGTGACTTTGCCGGCTGGCGCTGCGCTAACGATGGTGTCGAAGCGCAGCACGCCGCCTGCCAACGCTTGCGCCGGCGGGGATATCGCACGCTCGCCGCGCGCTTCCAGCGTGGCCGGGCCGGTCCAGGTCAGCAGCTTGGCGTCCTGCTGGGTGTTGATCTGCGCGGTCTGCGCGGTCACGCCAGGCAGCGCGATGGTGGCATTGAGGTCGTCGCCAAGCGGCTTGACGGCTTCGCCGCTGCGGATGGCGAGCGGGAAGCTGGCGCGGTCAGGCTGGCCGAAGACCGGATAACTGTTGGTGACGCCGCAGCCGCCCGGCGCGTACGACGCATCCAGCTTGTCCAGCCGCGAGCGGGTCGCGTTCTTCAGGCCGTAGCCATAAGTGAACAGCGGCGCGTAGCCGGCGTCGCCAACGTTAAGGCTGGTCTGGCACGCCGACTTCGGCCACGAGAACGACAGCTTGCCGGTGAAATCGTATTTTTTCGCGCCAGCCACCAGCAAGTCGGACACGCCCTTGCCTTCGGTGCCGGGCAGCCATGCCGCGATGAACACGTCCGACAGATTGAGCAGGTCGTTGACGAACAGCGGGCGGCCGGACACCATCACGGTGATTACCGGCTTGCCCTTGCCCGCTACCGCTTCCAGCACGGCCAGGTCTTCGGGATGGCGGCTGCTGTGGCGCAGCGTGCCGGATGGTCCAATGTCGCCATCTCCTTCCGCATACGGGCGTTCTCCAATCACGGCGATCACCGCGTCGAAGCGCGACACGTCGGCATCGCGACCATCGGCGCTGTACGTGACGTTGTCAGCGCCAGCGGCTTCACGGATGCCCGACAGGATGGTGTCGGCGTTCGGGAAGTCGGCATTGGTATTGTCGGTACCCTGCCAGGTCAGCGACCAGCCGCCGGCCTGGTTGGACATGTTGTCGGCGTTTTTGCCGACCACGAGGATCTTCTTGCCTTTTGCGAGCGGCAGCGCAGGACCTTCGTTCTTGAGCAGCACCAGCGACGAACGCACGGCGCGGCGCGCCAGTGCGCGGGCTTCCAGCGCCTCGGCCTTGCCGGCGTGGGCATTCTGCGACGGACGCTTGCCGAACAGGCCGGCGCGCAGCTTGACGCGCAGGATGCGGGTTACCGCGTCGTCGATGCGCGACATCGGGATTTCCCCGGCATTCACCTGCCTGGTCGTATTGGCGATGAAGGCTTTCCAGTCGTCCGGCACCATGAACATGTCGATGCCGGCATTGACCGCCTGCGCGCAGCTGTCGTTGGTGCAGCCCGGTACTTCGGCGATGCCGTTCCAGTCGCTGACGATGAAGCCGTCGAAGCCCAGCTTGGCCTTGAGGATATCGTTCATCACCGCGCGGCTGCCGTGCATTTTTCCGTAGAGGACGCCGGCGTCGACATCGTGCCAGCTGTTGAACGAGGCCATGACGGTCTGGGCCCCGGCCTTCAGCGCAGGATAATAGCCCTGGCCATGAATGTTCATCATCTGTGCCGCGCTGGCCTTGGTGACGCCGCGGTCCTTGCCGTGTTCGGTGCCGCCGTCGCCGATGAAATGCTTGGCGCTGGCCACCACGTTGGCGTCGCTCTTGAAGCTGCCCTGCAGGCCGCGCACGTACGGCCCGGCGTAGCTGTTGACCAGCATCGGGTCTTCCGAGAAGCTCTCATAGGTGCGCCCCCAGCGGTCGTCGCGTACCACGGCCAGGGTCGGCCCGAACACCCAGGCGATGCCTGTCGCGCGCACCGCCTTGGCGGTGGCCGCGCCGATCTCGCGCACCAGGCCCGGGTCGCGCGCCGCGCCGAGGCCGATATTGTGCGGGAAGATGGTCGCGCCAAACACATTGTTATTGCCGTGTACGGCGTCGATGCCCCAGATGACCGGCACCTTGACCGCCATGTCGGTCGCCATCGACGCGTCGTGGTACTTGTCAGCCAGCGCCACCCAGTCGGCGGCAGTGGCGCGCTTGTTCAGGTTTGGCCAGCTGCCGCCGCCATTGAGTACCGAGCCAAGATAGTATGTGGTGACATCGGCCGGCGTGGCGCTCTTGATTTCGGGCTGGGTCATCTGGCCGATCTTCTGCGCCAGGGTCATCTTGGCGACGATGGCGGCCACCCGCGCTTCAAGCGCGGCATCCTTGCGGATCTCGCTTTGCACCTTCGGCCAGTCGGCCAGCGGCGCGGCGAAGGCCGGGGCCATGGCGGCGGCGACGGCAAATCCCATCAAACGTAGCTTGGTGTTCATTTCGGTGTCCCTGTCGTTATTGTTTGTTGTTGAGGAAGGCGCTGTACCACTTGCCGCTCGCCTTGAGGCGCCGCTGCTGCGTGGCGTAGTCGATGTGGACCAGCCCGAAGCGGCGCAGGTAGCCCTCCGCCCATTCGAAGTTGTCGATCAGGCTCCAGGCAAAGTAGCCCTTCACCTTGACGCCTGCCGCAATCGCATCCTTCATCGCCGCCAGGTGGCGCTGCAGGTAGCTGCGGCGGCCGGCGTCGTCGATCTCGCCATCGGCCCCGACTTCATCGTCGTAGCAGGAGCCGTTCTCGGTGATGTACATGTCGCCCGGCTGGTAGTCGCTGGCGATGCGGGCCAGCAGTTCCGTCATGCCTTGCGGTGCGACTTCCCAGCCCAGCGCGGTCGTTTCCACGCCGGCCGGGGGCAGTACCTGCGCGGACAGCGGCGCGTGGCCTGGAGCGTCGGCGATCGTCTCCGGGAAGTAGTAGTTCACGCCAAGGAAGTCGGTCGGCACGGCGATCGCCTCCATGTCGCCCGCCAGCACGGCCGGTGCCGCGGCGCCAATGTCGGCCATCGTCGAGGCCGGATAACCGCGGCCATACAGCGGGTCGAGGAACCAGCGGTAGCGCAAGCCGTCGTGGCGAAGCGTGGCCGCCTGGTCGGCGGCGCTGTCGCTGGCCGCCCGCACCGGATGGAGGCTGAGCGAAATGCCGACCTTCGCGTCCGGCACATTGGCGCGGATCAGCGGCACCGCCTTGCCGTGCGAGAGCAGCACGTGGTGGCACACCTGCAGCGCGGTCTTGAAGTCGGTCAGCCCGGGCGCATGCAGGCCCTCGAAGTTGCCGATCATGGACGTGCACCATGGCTCGTTGTGGGTGATCCAGTGCTGCACGCGGTCACCCAGGCGGCGCGTCATCGCGTCGACGAATTCGAGATAGGCATCGACGGTTGCGCGCTCGTTCCAGCCGCCCAGGTCCTGCAAGTACTGCGGCAGGTCCCAGTGGTACAGCGTGGCCCAGGGCTGGATGCCGCGTTCCAGCATGCCGTCGACCAGGCGCGAGTAGAAGTCCAGGCCGCGCTGGTTCGGCTTGCCGCCGACTTCGGAAAAAATGCGCGGCCAGGCGATCGAAAAACGGTAGGCCTGCAGGCCCATGCCGCGCGCGATGTCGAGGTCTTCCGGCCAGCGGTGGTAGTGGTCGCAGGCGACCGAACCGTTCGAGCCGTCGCGCACCTTGCCCGGCGTGGCGGCGAAACGGTCCCAGATCGATTCGACCCGGCCGTCTTCGGCCCCCGCACCCTCGATCTGGTACGACGACGTCGCGCAGCCCCACAGGAAGTCGTGGGCGAAGTCGGCGCGGGACAAGGATGTTGGCGCGTTGCTGGTAGGTGTCGTCATGTCAGTGGTTCGGTTAACGTGCATTCGGTCAGAAAATGGAAAGCTTTCCAGTTACAGCTTAAAAAAAAGCCCGCCAACCGGCGGAGCGGAATTCATTTAACTTTTCGCTTCGCCGCTGCGCCGGCCTTGGCGAGCGAGGCACGCAGGGTCACCGTGGTCGGATAGCTGCGTTCGACCGGACGATCCAGGCCATAGCAGCGGTTAAGCAGCGCGTTCAGGCCATTGAGCGTCATCTCGCGCCATGGCATATGCACCGACGTCAGGCGCGGCGCCGAAAACGCTGCGCTTGGGGTGTCGTCGTAGCCGATCACCGACAGGTCGTGCGGCACGCGGATGCCGGCCTCCTGGAAGTACGACAGCGCGCCTACCGCCATTTCATCGTTGGCGCAGAACAGGGCGGTGCAGTTGCGGCCCGATTCAACCAGCTCCCTGGCCGCATTCCAGCCGCCGGCCGGCGAGAAGTCGCTTTCGGCGACCCACATCTTCTTGGTGTCGATGCCGTTTGCGTCCAGTTCGTCCATGAAGCCGGCGATACGCTCGATGTTATCCTCGAGGACGGACGGGCCGGCGAATACGGCGATGTCGCGGTGCTTGTGGTCGAGCAGCGCGCGCGCCGCCAGCTTGCCGCCCAGCCGATGGTCTACCAGGAAGCACTGCTCCGGCATGCTGGTGAAATTATGGTTCAACGCGACCATGCGGTCGCGCTTGACGCCGAGCGCGGTCACATCTTCTTCCAGCAGTGCGCTGGTCATCACGATCAGGCCGTCGCAGCCGCGCTCCATCAGGAATTCGACGCCTTCAATGGCCTGGCGGCGCTCGTTGCCGAGGCCGACGCCGAAGGCGACCACCATGTGCAGGCCGACGGCGCGCAGCTCGGTGTCGATGATCTGCAGGATCGGCGTGTAGAAGGTACCGCTAAGGACGGGGATGTACACACCGATCATCTTGCTCGATCCGGACAGCAGCGCGCGGGCGGCGTGCGAGGGACGGAACCCCAGCTCGTCGATCGCCTTCTTGACGCGCGCCAGCGTGGCGGGCGATACCGAGCCCTTGCCGCTCACGACGCGCGAGGCGGTTCCGAGGCCGACTCCGGCCAGGCGCGCTACATCTTTGATAGTGGCCACAAACAATCCTTAAGCTGATCGGCACAATGAAAACAGGTGAAGCATACTTCATGCGTGGCGCCGCCGCACGCGGAGATCACCGGCGCTTCCCGGTGTGCGGATCGAACAGCGACACCCGCGCCGCATCGACCGTGAAGCTTACTGCCTGGCCCGGTGCGAAGTGCTGCTGGTCCGGCGCGATCGACGACAGCAAGTGTCCGCCGCAGTCGATCCAGACCACCTGGTGGTTCCCCATCGGCTCGACCAGCGCGACCGATCCGGCCAGCGCGCCGTGCGCATCGATAGCGACGTGTTCCGGACGCACGCCCAGCACCGCTGCGCCGGCTTCCGCCTGCTCGCCCAGCGCCAGCGACATCGCTCCGGCGCCGAAGCGGCCGTTTGGGTCGATGTCGCCATCGATGAAGTTCATCGCCGGCGAACCGAGGAAGCCAGCCACAAAGCGGTTGGCCGGGCGCTGGTAGACCTCGGCCGGGGTGCCCGTCTGCTGGACCTCGCCGCCCTGCATCACCACGATGCGGGTGGCCAGCGTCATCGCCTCGACCTGGTCGTGGGTCACGTAGATCATGGTCGAACGCAGGCGTTGGTGCAGCAGCTTGAGTTCGCGGCGCAGTTCGGCGCGCAGCTTGGCGTCGAGGTTCGACAGCGGCTCGTCGAACAGGAACACGCTCGCTTCGCGCACCAGCGCGCGCCCGATCGCCACGCGCTGGCGCTGGCCGCCCGAAAGCTGGGCCGGCTTCTTGCCCAGCACGGCCTCCAGCTGCAGCATCTCGGCGGCGCGGCCGACGCGGCGCGCGATCTCGGCCTTCGGCGTGCCGGCGATCTTCAGGCCGAACGACATGTTGTCCTTGACGGTCATGGTCGGATACAGCGCGTACGACTGGAACACCATGCCGATGCCGCGCTCGCTCGGATCGGTGAAGCGCATGTCGCGCCCGCCGATCTCGATGGCGCCGCTGCCGGCGTCGATCAAGCCCGCGATACTGTGCAGCAGGGTCGACTTGCCGCAGCCCGAAGGCCCCAGCAGCACCAGGAACTCGCCCTGGTCGACCTGCAGGTCGAGGTCCTTGATGATGCTTGCACCACCCAGGTTGATCGACCAGTTACGTAAATGAACACTCGACATGCATCAGCCTTTCACAGCGCCGGCGGCGATGCCGCGCACGAACCAGCGGCCGGAGAAAAAATAGAGCGCCAGCGGAACCAGCGCGGTGAGGATGGTCGCCGCCATGTTGACGTTGTACAGGCGCTCGCCGGTGGTGGTGTTGATCACGTTATTGAGCTGCACCGTCATGGGCAGGTTGTCGCGGCCCGCGAACACCAGCCCGAGGATGTAATCGTTCCACACGCCGGTGACCTGCATGATCGCGGCGACGACAATGATAGGCACCGACATCGGCAGCATCACGTACAGGAAGATGCGCCAGAAGCCGCCGCCATCGATGCGCGCGGCCTGGAACAACTCGTGCGGCACCGAGGCGTAGTAATTCCGGAACAGCAGCGTCATGATCGGCATGCCGAACACCAGGTGCACCAGCACGATGGCCGGCAGCGATCCGAAGATGCCCATGCCGGCCAGCAGGCGCACCAGCGGGTAGATCATCACCTGCACCGGAATGAAGGCGCCGGCCAGCAGGATGCCGAACAGCAGGTTGGCGCCGCGCGGCTTCCAGAACGACAGCGCATAGCCGTTGATCGCGCCCAGCAGGATCGGCAGGATGGTGCTCGGCACCGTGATGGCGACGGAGTTCCAGAAGCCGGCGCGCACGCCTTCGCACGAGGCGCCGGTGCACACTTCGCTCCAGGCCTGGCGCCACGGCTCGAAGGTGAGGTTGGACGGCAGCGCGAAGATGCTGCCGAGCTGGATCTCGTCCATCGGCTTGAGCGAGGTGACCAGCATGACGTACAACGGCAGCAGGAAGAACAGCGCCGCGCTGAGGAGGAAAGCGTAGATGCCGATGCGCGCAGGAGTCAGCAGGCGCTTGCGCTGGCGGGCAGGCGCGCTCGCGCTGGCCGATACCAGGGGCTGGCCGGTGGCCGAATGGGTCATGCGCGCCTCCGGCGGCTGCGCGCGTAGGCGTATGGCGCCAGCAGCGCAAGCACAGGCACCAGCATCACGATCGCGCCGGCCGACGCCAGCCCGATGTTCGAGCGCAGGAACAAATGGTCCATGATGAACTTGGCCGGCACCTCGCTGGCCGTGCCCGGGCCGCCCTGGGTCATCGCCACTACCGCGTCGAACAGCTTGATGACGGCGGTCGACAGCAGCAGGAATACGGTGGCAATCGTCGGCCCCAGCATCGGCAGCACGATCGACAGGTAGACGCGCCAGGCAGGGATGCCATCGAGGCGCGCGGCTTTCCAGATTTCCGGGTCGATGCCGCGCAGGCCTGCCAGCATCAGCGCCATCACCAGCCCGGCGCCCTGCCACACGGTGGCGATGACGATGGTATAGATGGCCATGTCCTGGTCGATGATCCAGTCGAACTGGAACTCGCTGAAGCCAAGCTGGCGCACCGCCTGCTCGATGCCATTGCCCGGCGTGAGCATCCACTGCCATACCAGGCCGGTGGCGACAAACGACATCGCGTACGGATACAGGAAGATGGTGCGCAGCGCCCCTTCGCCGGTGACGTTCTGGTCGATGAACACGGCCAGCAAGAAACCGACGACGATGCAGGCGGCCACGAACAGCACGCCGTACACGGCCAGGTTATTGAGCGACAGCAGCCAGCGCTCATTCTCGAACAGGCGCGTGTACTGCGCCATGCCGACGAAATTATCGGAAGCGAAGGTGCGCGAGCTGGTGAATGAGACCTTGAGCGTCCACAGCAAGGTGCCGAGGTAGGCGACGATCACCGTCAGCGCCATCGGCAGCAGCGCGGCGTGCGGGGTCAGCCTGCCAAGTCTCAGCGCTTGCATCCGTGCCTCAGTTGCGCAGCGCGCTGGCGATGCGTTTCTGGGCCTGCTCGGGCGTCATGCGGGCCGAGTTCCAGTAGGCGGTCAGCACGTCCTGCAGCGCGCCGTTCTGGTCGGGCGTCAGGTAAACCTCGGAGACCCCGACATGGCGGCTGCGGTCCTTCATGATCGCGATGCCCTTGCGGGCGCAGGCGTCGGCCTTGCTGGCATCGACGTCGCTGCGCACCGGGATCGAGCCCTTGTGCTGGCTGAAGCTCAGCTGGGTGGCTGGCGCCACCACCACGCTGGCCAGCAGCTTCTGGGCCTGCACCGCTTTCGGGTTGCTGGTTTTCGGGAACACGAACACGTCGCCCTGGATCAGGTAGGGCGAAGCCGGCCCGAAACCGGCGATGCAGCCGTAGTGCTGGTCCGGCAGCTGGCGCGCGGCGGTGAATTCGCCCTTGACCCAGTCGCCCATGACCTGCACGCCGGCCTTGCCGTTGATGAGCATCGCGGTGGCGTCGTTCCAGTTGCGTCCCGGCGCGCCGGCATCGACGTAGCCACGCATGCGCTTGAAGGCGGCCAGCACCTTCTGGAAAGGCGCCGAGCCGATCGCGCGCTGGTCGCGGTCGCGCAGCACCTTCAGGTACAAGTCCTTGCCGCCGATGTTCGAGAGCAGCGCCGAGAACAGGATGGTCTCCTGCCATGACTGGCCGCCGTGCGCGAGCGGCACGATGCCGGCCGCCTTGAGCTTGTCGAGCGCGGCGAACAGCTCGTCGACGGTGGCCGGCTCCTTGGCGATCCCGGCCTTTTTGAACGCCGCCTTCGAATACCAGATCCAGGCCTGCATGTGGATGTTGAGCGGAACGGCGTAGTAATGCCCGTCCACCTTGATCACCTTGATGATCGGCTCGGGCAGCAGCTTGTCCCAGTTCTCCTTGCGCGCCACGTCGTCGACGTTGTTGAGCATGTCCTGTTCGATCACGTCGAGGAACTGCTTGGAGGTGTTGAACTGGGCGGCGGTAGGCGGGTTGCCGCCGACGATGCGGTTGATGGTCACGGCGCGCGACTGGTCGCCGCCGGCGATCGCGGTGTCGATCCAGACGCCGCCCGCGTTGCGGTAGGCTTGCGCGATCTGCCTGACGGCAGCCGATTCGCCGCCCGAGGTCCACCAGTGAATGACTTCCGCGGTAGGCTTGACTTGCGCCTGGGCCGCGGACGCAGCGAGGCAGGCGGCAGCCAGCGCCAGTTTATATGCTTGGTACATCTTGTCTCCGATCAAATCGCGTCATTGACGGCACGCTTTTGGAAACGTTACCATTGACTTTTCCCGACTATAGCATCAGGTGAAATTGAGTGTCAAACTAATAGTGCGAGCCTGCCAGGCGCCCGCGTTTCAGGGCCTTCTACGCTATAGTGGCGGCTATGCCAACATCGCCTCGGAGCCCCGGATGAAACCAGTATTGTCACCTACTTCGCCCGACATGCGTGAAGAAGGCGACGACGACGCGCTGGTCCGGGAACTTGGCCTCGAAGCGCGCGGCGCGCAGCTGATCAAGATGGAAGGGCGCGTGTTCGTGCGCTTCTCCGGCGTCGTCGAGACGGCGGGCCTTACCGTACCATACCAGCTGGTGCCGGGCCAGGGCGTGCTGGCAAAGCCGAGCAAGTGGCGCAAGATGGACCGCGACGCGCGCGCCGCGGTGCTGACCGAACGCGTTACCGACGCCGCCGCGCAGGAGCTGCACCGCAGCGCGGTCGATTTCGTCGAAGAGATTTACGAGGCGGCCGACGACGCCGGGCTCGACGCCCTCACCTTCCTGAATGTGCTCGACGAGCTGGAAACCTCGGAACCGGCGGAATTCGTGTTCGAGCGGATCCGCCAGCGCCTGGCCCACGCGGTCGAGCGCGAGCAGGAAGAACGCCACGCCGCGCGCACCAAGGAAAGCATCAACCTGGCCGAGTATCCGGCCACGTTTGAGGTGGCCAGCCGCATGCGGCGCCGCTTCATCGCCCTGCTCGGGCCGACCAATTCGGGCAAGACCCACAAGGCGATGGAAGCGCTGGCCAAGGCCCGAAGCGGCGTGTACCTGGCGCCCCTGCGCCTGCTGGCGCTGGAAAACTACGAGCGCCTGCTGGGTGTCGAACAGGCGGGCGAAGACCTCAAGGTCAGCCTGATCACCGGCGAGGAGCGGCGCGTGGTCGAAGGCGCGACCCACGTCGCCAGCACGGTCGAAATGCTCGATACCCGCAACGCGGTCGATGTGGCGGTCATCGACGAGATCCAGATGCTGGCCGACCGCGACCGCGGCGCGGCCTGGACGGCGGCCGTGTGCGGAGCGCCTGCCAATGTGGTGTACCTGGTCGGCGCGCCGGAAGCGCGGCGCGCGATCGAAGCGCTGGCCGAGCGCCTCGAATGCGAGCTGGAAGTGCATGTCCTGAAGCGCAAGGCGCCGCTGTCGATGGAGCCGGGCGCGGTGCGCAAGCTGCGCAACCTGCAGCGCGGCGACGCCGTGATCGCGTTCTCGCGCCGCGAAGTGCTGAAATGGCGCGACATGATCACCGACATGGGCCTGTCGGTCGCCACCGTCTACGGCAACCTGTCGCCGGAGGTGCGGCGCGCGCAGGCCGAGCGCTTTCGCGATGGCAGCGCCGACGTGGTGGTCGGCACCGACGCGCTGGCGATGGGCCTGAACCTGCCGATCTCGCGCATCGTGATGACCACCACGGTCAAGTTCAACGGCGTCGACGAAGAAGAAATTCCGGCCGCGCTGGCGCGCCAGATCGCCGGCCGCGCCGGCCGCTACGGCGTGCACGAGGAAGGCTTCGTGGCCGGCTACGACGACGAGACCCACGAGGTGATGCGCTCGCTGCTGAAGGAGAAGATCCCGCAGGTTGGCACCAGCGGTTTCGCGGTGGCGCCGTCGATCGAGCACCTGCACCGCATCGCTTCGGTCACCGGCGAGACCTCGCTGGTCAAGCTGCTCAAGCGCTTCGTGCACAACATCGACGTGCCGGACGGCTTCTTCTACCCGCGCATCACCGAGGAGCAGTCCGAGCGCGCGCTGTGGCTCGACACGCTGACCCTGTCGCTGGCCGAAAAATTCATGCTGTCGCTGGTGCCGGTCTCGACCAAGGTGCCGACGCTGCAAAGCGCATGGGAACACTGGTCGTATTCGCTGGCCAAGAAGAAGGTCTGCAAGCTGCAGCCGCATCCGAACGACCTGCTGGTCCAGAACCTGCAGGAGGTCGAGGACACCTGCCGCATGTATTCGGCATACGCGTGGCTCAGCTACCGGGTGCCCGAGTATTTCCCGAGTATCGCCCTGGCGCAGGACCTGGCGCGCGCGGCCTCGGAGCGGGTCGACTCGATCCTGCATGCGCAGAACGCGGCGGCGCGCAAGAAGCACAGCGGCGCCGTGAAACCGGGGGCGCACAAGCACGGTGGCGGCAAGCGGCGTTAAAATGCTGGCAATTCATCTACTCGGACCACGCCATGACCGCATCAGCCTTCACCGTCGACTTCGCCAACAAATTCGGCGCCAAGCGCCTGCCTGGCTACCTGGGCATCGAAATCACCCGCGTTGAAGGCGGCGAAGTCGGCGCCCGCATCGAGATCGGGCCGCATCACCTGGCGCCGAACGAGTTCCTGCACGCCGGCACCGTGGTCACGCTGGCCGATACCGCCGCCGGCTACGCCTGCATGGCCAACCTGCCGGAAGGCGCCAACAGCTTCACCACCATCGAACTGAAATCGAACCACCTGGGCACCGCGCGCGACGGCGCGATCGCGGCCCTGGCCAAGCCAGTGCACCTCGGCAGGACAACGCAGGTATGGGATGTGGTGGTGACGAATGAGGCGAACGGCAAGACGATCGCCTTGTTCCGTTGCACCCAGATGATTCTGTACCCGAAGTAAGCAACAAGCCGGCGCTTAGCCGGCCAGTTCTTTCTCCAGCAGCTTGTGGAGGTCGGCAAACTTCGGCTCGCCGACGTAGCGCTTGATGATCTTGCCGCTCTTGTCGATGACGAAGGTGGTCGGGGTCAGGGTGACGTCGCCGAACGACTTGGCGATATCGCCGCCCGAATCGAGCGCCACCGTGAACGGCAGCTTGCGCGTCTCGGTGAAGTTGACGACGTAGTCGGCGCGGTCATACTGCATCGCCACGGCCACGAATTCCAGCCCCTGTCCCTTGTACTTGTTGTACGTGTCGACCATCTGCGGCATTTCCTTGACGCAGGTGACGCAGGACGTCGCCCAGAAATTGACCATCACGACCTTGCCGCGCAGGCTTTCGGTGCTGACCTTCTGCCCCTTGAGGTCGATGAAGGTCACATCCGGCGCCGGCGTGGTCCGGGTCATGGCGACATAGCCGGCGACGGCCAGCGCGCCGATCAGCGCGCCAATGATCGGTGCCTTGCTGAAGCGGCGGGAACTGGTGTTGGCCATTGGCGGTGCCTTAAGAGCCAGTCGCGTTGGTGACCGGCGGCAATGCGCGCAGGTCGACGTCGTTGATGTACTCGAACACCTTGACGACTTTCAGGACGCCCGACACGCCGCGTGCGACATCGGTGCCGATCTGCGCTTCGCGCGGGGTGACGATGCCCATCAGGTAGACATTGCCGCGCTCGGTGACAACCTTGAACGAGTTGGCCGAAATGGTTTGCATGTCGACCAGGCTGGCCTTGACCTTGGCGGTGATCAGCGCGTCATTCGAGCGGGTGGTGTACTTGGTTGGCGCAGCGATTTCCAGTTCGTTGACCAGGCTGGTGACGCCGCCGACCGCGCGCACTTCGCGCTCGACCGCAGCCTTCATGCCTTCATCGCGCACTTCGCCCGACAGCAGTACCTTGCGGTTGAAGCTGCTGACGTTGACGTGGCCTTGTTCGCCGACGATGCTGCGGGCACGCGATTCGCCCTTCAGTGCGATCGCCTTGTCTTCGGTCTGCGCGCCGAGGGTACGGCGGTCGTTGGCGGAGACCGCCGTCATGACGGCGCCGCCGGCCACCAGGCCGACGCAACCGCTCAGTGTGGACAACAGCGCGACGCAGGCAAGGGCTTTCGCCACCGGACGCATCAGGGAACCAGGCTTATTCATTTACATCTCCTCCAAACAGGGCGACATCGATACCGTCGCAAATACAGTGAATCGTGAGCAGGTGGACTTCCTGCACGCGACAGGTACGGGAGTGCGACACGTTGATGTGCACGTCCGCGTCGGTGAGCATCTTGGCCAGTGCGCCGCCGTCCTTGCCGGTCATGGCAACGACACGCATTTCGCGCTCCAGCGCCGCTTCGACGGCGGCCAGCACGTTGGCCGAATTGCCCGAGGTCGAAATGGCCAGCAGCACGTCGCCGGCCTGGCCGAAGGCCTGCACCTGCTTGGAAAAGATTTCCTTGTAGCTGTAATCATTGCCGACGGCGGTCATGATCGAGGTGTCGGTGGTCAAGGCCAGTGCCGGCAGCGGGAAGCGTTCGCGCTCGAAACGGCCAACCAGTTCGGCCGCGAAGTGCTGGCAGTCGGCGGCCGAGCCGCCATTGCCGCAGGCGAGAATCTTGTTGCCGTTCGACAAAGCGCCGAACATCAGTTCGACGGCCTGCGAGATCGGTTGGGCGAGGGTGGTTGCCGATTGGAGCTTCAGGTCGGCGCTTTCCTGGAAGTGTGCAAGGATGCGTTGAGTATTCATAAGTGCCGATTATAGTGCAGCTAGAAAAAAAACCGGGCAAGTGCGGTTAAAAATGCTTACACCTCTATGGCGTCAGGCAACCATTCCAGGACCTCGCCATCGATGGTCACAACATCGATGCGGCACGCGGGCATGCGCGCAAAGCGCGTTAAATACAGCTGGGCCGCGCGGATGATGCGGCGTTTCTTGGCGGGCGTGATGCTTTCGGCGGCAGCGCCCGGCACCACGCCGCTGCGCTTGCGCACTTCGACGAACACCAGCGTGTCGCGCTCGCGCATGATCAGGTCGATTTCGCCAGCCTTGCAGCTGAAATTGGTATCGACCAGCGCCAGCCCCTGCTGCTGCAGGTAAGCGAGCGCTTGCTGTTCGCCCACCCGGCCCTGCTGCTGCTTCGCGCTGAGCCGGGCGGAGCACATGTTACTGGGTCAGGATGGCGCGGGTGGTGCCGGCCTGGAACACGGCGGCTGGGATGACTCGGGTGAACTGGGTGCTGCCGTCGCCGAACCTGGCCTTGAGCCTGCCGGTGACGCCGTCCAGTTCAAACGCGGTGCGGCCCAGGGCAACTTCCTTGGCTACACGGAAGGCATCGATGCCGAGGGCGTACAGGCGCTCCATGTCCAGTCCCAGCGGGGCGCCGGTCCAGCGCGGATACGCCATGACCGTGGCATTGTCGCTTTGCACGACCCATGGCAGGTCGAGCATGCGCATGCCGTCCAGTTCGGGCAGCGTATCGCCGGCCGCGACGCGCGAATTGACCGACGAGGCGCCGTAGAACGGCACGTGATTGCCGATGACACCGCGCACCTGGCGGGTCTGGAACGGATCGAGCGCGGCAAAAATCAGGCTCGGCGACTCGTTCTGGACCTTTGCGTTGAGCTTGCCGACGGCCATTTCGGTGTCGTAGGCGCTGCCCGACGCAAGTTCCACCAGCTGCGATTCGTGCCCAAGCTTGGCCCACGCGTCGGCAAACGCGGTGGCGATGCGGCGCTGCCATGCCGAGGCGCCTGACACGATCAGGGCGTTGGCGCCGGGCTGCTCCCTGCTGACCCAGGCTGCGGCCTGGCGCGCTTCGTCTTCGATCGACAGGCCGATGACCAGCATGTTGGGCGGTACCGGCGTGCCGGCATCGGGGTGGTTCAGCGCAATGGTCGGCTTGCGCGCGGCGGCGCTGCCGGCCACCGCATTGACGGCCGGGCGCGACAGCGGTCCGACGATGATGTCGCTATCCTGCGCCGCGCGCAGGTAGTCGTCGAGCGCTTCCTGGGCCCCGCCGTCGCCGGTTTCGATCAGGTTGACGGCGAAGCCGGCGCCCTCGAGCGCATGGGCGGCCATGAAGCCGGCGCGCAGGATCTCGGCCGGCTGCGCCAGCGTTGCCGAGCGCAGCGGCAGCATCAATCCCAGCGTGACCTGCCTGCCGGACGGCAGCGCCGGCTGGAGCGGCTGCGCGGACTGGCTGTCGGGCGAATCGATCGGCATGGTCTGCACGTCCGCTTCCTGGACTGCGGGCTGGACAGGTGGCGCAACGGCCGGCTGGGCCAGCGGCGCCCTTGTATTTGAATCAATTGGCGCGCACAATCGCCCCGACACGTCGCAAGGCGTACTGCAGGCGCCCAGCAGCGTCACGGCCATGGCGGCCAGCACGCCTTTCAGACTTTTTATTAGCATTTCATCCCCAAATGACAGAACCTCACGCAAGCAAGATTGCACAACTTCCAGTTTTCGCCGAAGCGGCTTTACAGTCCTATCCTACCGCAACCCTGTATGTCGTGGCGACACCGATTGGCAATGTCACCGACATAACGCTGCGCGCGCTGCACCTGCTGTCGATTGCCGACGTGATCGCCTGCGAAGATACCCGCAACAGTTCAAAACTGATGAGCCGGTTCGGCTTGTCGGTGCCGATGATCGCCGCCCACCAGCACAACGAGCGCGAAGTGGCCGACAAGCTGATCGCGCGCCTGCTCAAGGGCGAGCGGGTGGCGCTGATCTCCGACGCCGGCACGCCGGCCGTGTCCGACCCGGGCGCGCGCATCGTCGACGCGGTGCTGGCGGCCGGCCTGCGCGTGCTGCCGCTGCCGGGCCCGTCGGCCGCGATCACCGCCTTGTCTGCCAGCGGCCTGGTCAATGACCGGTTCTCGTTCATCGGTTTCTTGCCAGCCAAGGCCAAGCAGCGCGAGAACATGCTGCGCGGCCTGCTGACCGAAAGCGCCACCATGGTGTTCTACGAGGCGCCGCACCGCATTCTCGACTGCGTCGGCGCGCTGGCGGAGGTGTTCGAGCCGACCCGGCAGGTGGTGTTCGCGCGCGAGCTGACCAAGCTGTTCGAAGAAATCCACCGCTGCCCGTTGTCGGACGCGATTGCCTGGGTGAAGGCCGATGCCAACCGCGAGCGCGGCGAATTCGTCGTGCTGCTCGAAGGCGCGGCCGAGAGCAGCGACGCCCAGCAAGTCGAAGCCGAGCGCGTGTTGAACATCCTGCTGTCCGAATGCACGGTCAAGCAGGCGGCCAGCCTTGCCGCCCAGATCACCGGCATGAAGAAAAACGCGCTGTACGACCGCGCGCTGGAAATCAAGGGCCAGCAGGACTGACGGCAAGCCGCACTGTCGCCGCCTTGCACGGTCTAACCGAGGCGCAGGCGGCGGCGGGAAGCCCGGCAGCAGTGGCAAAATCGGGGGCCACGGTTGCAGGCGTCCGGGCGCCACCTGCGTACCTGCATTACCACTTGCAGCCGCTGTCCTTCTTGTCCATCAGCAGGATCAGCGGCGCCAGCAGGCCTCCCGGTATCCCATCCTTGCAGTCGCGCCGCTTGGCGCCGGCGATGGCGCGCGCCATCTTGGTCTCGGTTGCGTACGGTTTGGGCGGAATCTGGCCAACCGCGGTGCCGGCCTTGGCGGGATCGGGGTCGTCCGCCATCTCGCGCGCCATGCGCAGCGCGGCGTCGCGGTCGAAGCGCTTGCCGCCGGCCGGGTCCTTCCGGGGCTCGACCGAAAACACAGCGTCTGGTTCGGCTTGCGCTGGGCTTGGATCGGGGATCGCGATCAGTTCGGTGGCGCGGGCAGGCTTGTCGCGCCCGGCGGTACTGGCCGTTTGTGGCCTCTCCTTGACTGGTTTTGGACGCGCCTTGCTGGTTTCGGGCGCGGGTTGCGGCGTTGGCTTGGGCTCGGGCGACGGCGGGCGCAGCCACACGGCAATGGTGGTGCTGGCGGGTTGGCTGTCCAGCACAGGGCTGGCAGGCTGCTGGTGACGCCAGGCGAACAGCAACGCCGCATGCAGGGCCAGCGAGACCCCGATGCCTACGGCGAGCCGGTACGGGCGCTTCGGCGCCCAACTGCCGGCTGGATTCGGTGCTGTATTCGCGTTCACTGGCTTCCCATTCGTCGCAGCGTCATATGGTGCCATGGATGCTTTTCTGCCAATAGCGCGCTTACAAATTCTTATATTTGCGGCTTGGGCAAGGCCCGGCGTTGGCGTCGTCCCCGCGTCGGGGAGCTATATTTTCATACCCCCTTGACGGCTGCTGAGCCAACCGTTATTATCTTGCCTCTTCGGAGTGTGGCGCAGTCCGGTAGCGCACCTGGTTTGGGACCAGGGGGTCCAAGGTTCGAATCCTTGTACTCCGACCAGTTTTCAGCATGCAGGCTGACGAGTTTATTCTCGTCGGCCTGTTTTGTTTTGTGCGGCAACTTCTTATATCGCCTGCCAGCCGCGCACGCCGCCCGCGACGCGGAACGATTGCTGCGGCGCACTCATTCGTGACAAGCCTGAGCAAGTGCAAGCCGTGCTCCCCCGCCGCTTGATCTATCTCGGCGTCAACTTTCTTCGCGGCAAATATCATCACCCTGCGTGATTCGCCAACCGCTTGCGAGGAAACCATGATCCAGACAGCACGACACTTCGCCGCCGCCGCCGTCCTGTGCCTGATGGCGCTGCCGGCGGCGGCAACGCCGATCAACATCGTCCGCAACCCGGGGTTCGAGCAAGGAACGGCGTTCTGGAACTCCGCCTTTTTCGTCATCGGCAACGATCCGCTGTGGGCCCATACCGACCCCGGCATGGCGCGCACCAGCTGCACCGGGCTGCACTGCGTCGATTCGCTGATGTCAGGCGCTTATATCAGCCAGCTGCTGCCCACGGTCGCGGGAGCCGAGTACGATCTCAGCTTCTGGATCCGCAGCTTCAAGGGCAAGGGCCAGTATTCGGTGTTCTGGGATGGGGTGCTGCTGGACGATATTTTGCTGGCGGCGAACGGCCCGATGTCGCAGGCGACGTTTTCCGGCCTGTACGCGAGCGCCAACGCGACGCTGCTGGAGATCCACGGCCGCAATGACGCGCACTCGATCTCATTTGACGACTTCAACGTCGTCACGGCGAAGCTGTCCGATATCCCGGCCAGCGTGCCGCCGCCGGACCAGGTTTTTCAAGTCAATGAACCGGCCACGTTCGCGCTGGTGCTGGCCGGCCTCGCGCTCGCTGGCCTGTCGCGCCGGCGCTAGTTATCCGGCGCGCTTGGCGATCAGCGCATTGCCCGCGCGGCTGGCGCCCTTGCGGCCGAGGTGCTGCGAGATGAAATGGCCGGCGTCGACCACCATGTCGATGTCGATGCCGGTCTCGATCCCCAGCCCGTTCATCAGGAACAGCACATCCTCGGTAGCCACGTTGCCGGTGGCGCCCTTGGCGTACGGACAGCCGCCCAACCCAGAGACCGAGGAGTGGAAGATCGACACGCCCACTTCAAGGCTGGCGTAGATGTTGGCCAGCGCCTGGCCGTAGGTATCGTGGAAGTGGCCGGAGATGCGGTCGACATGGAACTCCTGCGCCGCCACCTGCATCACCGCCTGGGTCTTGCGCGCGGTCGACACGCCGATGGTGTCGGCGATGTCGATCTCGTCGCAGCCCAGGTCGCGCATGCGCCGCACCACGTCGGCCACCGCGTCGAGCGGCACCTCGCCCTGGTATGGGCAGCCGAACGCGCAGCTGATGCTGCCGCGCAGGCGCAGGCCGTTATCCTTGGCTGCTTTGGCGACGCTTTCAAAGCGCGCGATCGATTCCGCGATCGAGCAGTTGATGTTCTTTTGCGAGAACGCCTCGGATGCCGATCCGAAGATCACCACCTCGTCGGCGCGGCTGGCCAGCGCGGCCTCGAAGCCCTGCATGTTGGGCGTCAGCGCGGAGTAGATGGTGCCCTCGCGGCGCGTGATATTGGCCATCACCTCGGCGCTGGTCGCCATCTGCGGCACCCATTTCGGCGACACGAACGACGCCGCCTCGATATTGCTGAAGCCTGCGCGCGACAGGCGGTTCACCAGCTCGACCTTGACGTCGGCCGGCACAGCTTCCTTTTCGTTCTGCAGGCCGTCGCGCGGACCGACTTCAATGATCTTTACCTTCTTCGGCAGTTCTGGCTGGGTGCTCATATTCGTCCTCGTCTCAATAACCTCGGGTGCGGTCGACTACGTCGGCCACAGGCTCGCCGTTCTCCAGCGCGCGGATCTTGCCGGCCATCTGGCGGATGCTTTCGGTACGGATCGTCAGCGCCGAGATGTGCGGCGTGATGCCGATGCGCGGCTCATCCCAGAACGGATGAGCTGCCGGCAGCGGCTCTTCGCTAAACACATCGAGCGCGGCGCCGGCGATATGCCCCGATCTTACCAGTGCCAGCAAATCGGGCTCGGCCACGTGGCCGCCGCGCGCGACGTTGATCAGGTAAGCGCCCTGCGGCAGCAGCGACAGGCGCGCACGGTCCAGCAGATTGTGGGTGTCGGGCGTCAGCGGCAGCATGCACACCAGCACCCGCGTCCCGGACAGGAACTCGCCCAGACTCTCGGCGCCGCTGAAGCACTGCACGCCATCGACCTGCTTGGGCGAGCGGCTCCAGCCCCGCACCGGGAAGCCGAACGGCAGCAACGCATCGATGACGCCCATGCCCAGCACGCCCATGCCCATCACACCGATTGAAAAATCCTCCTTGCGGTGCTGAGCGAGCTGCGCCCAGGTGCCGCTGCGGGCCTGTTGTTCATAGTCGTCGAAACGGCGGAAATAGCGCAGGACGAAGTACGTCACGTACTCCGCCATTTGTATCGCCATGCCGGCGTCGCCCAGGCGGATGATCGGCACAGGCGGCAGCGCGTCGCCGTATTTGAGGATGGCGTCGGCGCCGGCGCCGGTCAGGAAGATCGCCTTGACCTGCGCCAGTTCGGCCAGCAGGGCTTCGGGCGGCATCCACAGCACCGCGTAATCGCACGGTGCGATGCTGGCGCCTTCCTGCCACACCACGACTTCCGCTTCCGGAAGCAGCTCGGCGAAGTCGCGAACCCAGGGCTCGGTGACGCCGTCGGCGCGGTGCAGAAGGATGCGCATGGCGCTTACGCGGCCTTGAAGGCCAGCAGCGGCGCGCCGTCGGAGACCTGGTCGCCGACCGCGTACAGCACTTCCTCGACCAGCCCGTCGGATGGCGCGGCGATGGTGTGCTCCATCTTCATCGCTTCCATGATCACCAGCGCGTCGCCCTTCTTGACTTCCTGGCCGGCCTTGGCCAGCACCGCGACCACCTTGCCTGGCATCGGCGCGGTCAGGCGGCCGCCGGTGGCTTCGGTTTCGCCGGCATGCGCCATCGGGTCGTTGTAGGCCAGCGTGAAGTGGCGCCCGCCGGTGAAGACGTGGAATACGTCGCCGTCGCGGCGCACGTTGCCGTGGATCGAGGTGGCGCCGAGCTTGATCGACACTTCCGAGCCCGCGCGGGCGGTGACGGAGAGGTCGGCGTCGACACCGCCCACGTCAAGGTGCCAGCCGCCCGGATGGTAGGTCAGGCCGACCGCGTAGGCCTTGGTGTCGGTGGCGGCGCTGTAGTCGTCGCTGAACGAGAGCTGGCGCTGGTAGGCGCTGTTCAGGCGCCAGCCGCGTGCATTGCCCCAAGGGTCGTCCGGGTTGGCCGATGCGGCCGCCGACTTGTGGGTTTCTTCGCCGATCAGCGCCACGGCCGCAAGTGCCAGCGCGCCCACTGGGGCGGCGCGCGAACGCGGGAACAAAGTGTCGGCATTACGTTCGATCAGGCCGGTATCGAGGTCGGCGCTGGAAAACGCCGCGCCTTCGACCAGCCGCTTGAGGAAGGCAATGTTGGTCGCCAGGCCGACGATCTGGAATTCCGCCAGCGCCTGCGACATGCGTGCCAGCGCCTGGTTGCGGTCCGCTCCCCAGACGATCAGCTTGGCGATCATCGGATCGTAGAACGGCGAAATCGCATCGCCCTCGCGTACGCCCGAATCGATACGCACCGCCGCTGGCGCGCCTCCCGGCGTACCGCCAAGCTCAAACGACACGGCGCCCGGCGTATCCATGTGGCGCAGCGTGCCGATCGACGGCAGGAAGCCCTTCTCAGGGTTCTCCGCATAGATGCGCGCTTCGATCGAGTGGCCGTTGATCGCCAGTTCGTCCTGGGTTTTCGGCAGCGGCTGGCCGGCTGCCACGCGCAGCTGCCATTCCACCAGGTCGGTACCGGTGATCATTTCGGTGACCGGGTGCTCGACCTGCAGGCGGGTGTTCATCTCCATGAAGTAGAACGAACCGTCCTGGTTGGCGATGAATTCAACGGTACCGGCACCGACGTAGCCTACCGCCTTCGCCGCGGCTACCGCGGCCTCGCCCATTTCGTTGCGGCGCTTGGCCGACATGCCCGGCGCAGGCGCTTCTTCCAGCACTTTCTGGTGGCGGCGCTGCACCGAGCAGTCGCGCTCGTGCAGGTAGACGCAATTGCCATGGGTATCGGCGAACACCTGGATCTCGATGTGGCGCGGGCGGGTCAGGTATTTTTCAGCCAGCACCTTGTCGTCGCCGAAGGAGCTGATCGCCTCGCGCTTGCACGAGTCCAGTGCCGCCTTGAAGTCTTCCGCGCGCTCGATCACGCGCATGCCCTTGCCGCCGCCGCCGGCGCTGGCCTTGAGCAGCACCGGGTAGCCGATGCGGTCGGCCTGTTCCTGCAAGAAGTCCGCTTCCTGGCGCTCGCCATGGTAGCCCGGCACCAGCGGCACATTCGCCGTTTCCATCAGCGACTTGGCGGCCGACTTCGATCCCATCGCGCGCATCGCCGAGCCCGGAGGGCCGATGAACACCAGGCCCGCTTCGGCACAGGCGTCGGCGAATTCGGCGTTCTCCGACAGGAAGCCGTAGCCCGGGTGGATCGCCTGCGCGCCGGTCGCCATCGCGACGGCGATGATGCGCTCGCCCACCAGGTAGCTTTCCTTGGCCGCCGCGGGCCCGATCAGCACGGCCTCATCGCATACCGCCACGTGCTTCGAGTTGGCATCGGCCTCCGAATACACGGCGACTGTCTTGATGCCCATGCGGCGCGCGGTCGCGGCAACCCGGCAAGCGATTTCGCCGCGGTTGGCGATGAGGATTTTTGTGAACATGTGGTATCCGATCGGTTTTTATACAGTTATTGGATTAGCCGCCGCAGCTTGCCTTCGGCGCGGAGTCGAGGGTAGCGGCGCGGGTTACCAGGCCAAGCTTGTTCAGCAGCGCGCGGTCGTCCTCGGCTTCCGGGTTGTCGGTCGTGAGCAGCTTGTCGCCGTAGAAGATCGAATTGGCGCCAGCCAGGAAGCACATCGACTGCACCGCTTCGCCCATCTGGCGACGGCCTGCGGACAGGCGCACGCGCGCCTGCGGCATGGTGATGCGCGCAACGGCGATGGTGCGCACAAATTCAAACGGGTCCAGCGGGTCGAGGCCGTGCAGCGGCGTGCCTTCCACCTGCACCAGGTGGTTGACCGGCACCGATTCCGGATACGGGTTCAGGTTGGCCAGCTGGGCGATCAGGCCGGCGCGCTGCTGGCGCGATTCGCCCATGCCGACGATGCCGCCGCAGCAGACCTTCAGGCCCGCGTTGCGCACCTGGCCCAGCGTGTCCAGGCGGTCCTGGTATTCGCGGGTCGAGATCACGTTGTTGTAGAACTCTGGCGCGGTGTCGAGGTTGTGGTTGTAGAAGTCGAGGCCGGCCTTCTTCAGGCGTTGGGCCTGGCCTTCTTCGAGCATGCCGAGGGTCGCGCAGGTTTCGAGGCCAAGCGCCTTTACTTCGCGCACCATCTCTTCGACCTTCTCCATGTCGCGCTCTTTCGGGCTGCGCCATGCGGCGCCCATGCAGAATCGGGTGGCGCCGTTGGCCTTGGCCTGGCGCGCCGCGTCGAGCACCGTCTCGATGCCGAGGATTTTCTTGGCTTCGACGCCGGTGTCGTAGCGTGCCGCCTGCGGGCAGTAGCTGCAGTCTTCCTCGCAGCCGCCGGTCTTGATCGACAACAGCGTCGCCAGTTCGACATCGCCAGCCGGGAAGTTCGCGCGGTGCACGGTCTGGGCGCGGAACATCAGGTCGTTGAACGGCAGCTCGAACAGCGCCAGCACGTCGGCCAGCGGCCAGGTTGCTTCTTTTGGCAGGCCGATCGGGTCCGCTGGCGGATGGAAGGAGACGGCGGTTACTTGGGTCATTGTGATTCCTTGTTCGTGGTTCAGTCGCGCACGGGCGGCCAGCCTGGCATGCCCGCGAGTTCGATAAAATCAGCGGCCGCTGCGGCCGTCGGATTCGATAGGTGAGGCACGCACCCCAGCATTGGCGCTGGAATACGTCGTGCAAGTGCTTCAAGATTCTCGTCAAAGTACGCCATGTCGGGATCGACCTCGTTGGCCACCCAGCCCGCCAGCACCAGGCCGCGCGCGACGATCGCTTCGATCGTCAGCAGCGTGTGGCTGATGCAGCCAAGGCGCATGCCCACCACCAGGATCACCGGCAGGTTGAGCTGTTGGGCCATGTCGGCGCTGTCGAAATCATCCGAAAACGGGACGACGAAACCGCCGACCCCTTCCACCACGACGGCATCGGCGGCAGCGGCGATTTCGGCATACGCGGCGATGATCGGCACCGGCGTGATGTCGACGCCGTCGAGCTTTGCCGCAATGTGCGGTGCGCACGCTTCGCGCAGCAGGAACGGGGTGGTGATGCTCGATAACAGGTGCACGTTGCCGGCCGCTGCCAGCATGTCGGCGTCGTCGTTATGCAGTTCGCCGTCGCGCATCTCGGCGCCCGCCGCCACCGGCTTCATGCCGCAGGCGCGCACGCCGTTCGACACCAGCTTGTGCAGCAGGGCTGCCGATACCAGCGTTTTGCCGATCTCGGTATCGGTGCCGGTAACGAAGCAGCAGAAGCGCGACGGCAACCGCTCATGTGCGGGCGCCGGTTCGGCTTCGGCCACCAGCACCGGTTTGGTGGAAGCTACCGTTTCAAGCGGATCATTGAGACTCATCCCATGTCCTTTCCATTTCGTTGAGCGCACCGGCCAGCAGCGCGACTTCGTCGAGCGTGTGGGCTGCCGACAGCGTGATGCGCAGGCGCGCGGTATCCACAGGCACGGTGGGCGGGCGGATCGCAGCCACCCACAGTCCGCGCTGGTACAAGCCTGCGCCAATGCGCATGGCTTCGTCGTTCCTGCCGATGATAACTGGCTGGATGGCGGTCGTCGACACGGGACGTTCCCAGCGCGACAGCCGCAGATCGGCGTCGAGCCGGGCAATCAGCGCTTGCAGGTGGGCGCGGCGCTCGGCGCCCTCGCCGCCACCGATGATATCCAGGCTGGCAAGCAGCGCATGCGCCAGCGCCGGCGGGGCGGCGGTGGTGAAGATGTAAGGGCGGGCCTTCTGGATCATCAGCTCGATGACGCTGGCGTGGGCAGCGACGAATGCGCCGCCGACGCCGGCCGCCTTGCCGAGCGTGCCCATATAAACCAGGTTGGGCGACTTCAGGCCGAAGTGTTCGAGCGCGCCGCGTCCGTGCTGGCCGAGCGTGCCGAAACCGTGCGCGTCGTCGATCACCAGCCATGCGCCGTGCTTCTCGCACAGCGCCAGCATCTGCGGCAGCGGCGCCAGGTCGCCATCCATGCTGAAGACGCTGTCGGTGACCACCAGCTTGGTGCTGGCGCGGCTGGCCTCCAGCAGCGCGGCGAGCGCTTCGACGTCAGCATGCTGATATACCTTGACGCTGGCGCGTGCAAGGCGGGCGCCGTCGATCAGCGACGCATGGTTCAGCGACTCCGAAAAAATCTCGGCATCGGCATCGGCGCCCAGCGCAGTGAGCATCGCCAGGTTGGCCATGTAGCCGGTGCAGAACGACAGCGCGCGTGCCGATTCAAGGTGCGGGCTGAGGAAGTCGGCCAGGCGCTCTTCAAGCACGTCATGCGCGCGGGTGTGACCGCTGATCAGGTGCGATGCCCCGCTGCCGGCGCCGTAAAGCGATGCGCCTTCGCGCAGTGCTTCGATCACCAGCGGATGCGCCGCCAGGCCAAGATAGTCGTTGCTGCAGAACGCCAGCATCGGGCGGCCATCGACCACCAGCCTCGGTGCCGACGGCGTATCGACGACGCGGCGGCGGCGCGTCAGGCTCTGCTCGTCGAGCGCCTTCAGCTTCCGGTCAAGGGATGCGATCAGTTCCATGGTCAGCCTGCAATCACGGACTCGAACACGGTACGCGTGCGCGCCGCCAGTCCGTCGATCTCGCCGTCGTTCAGCACGTACGGCGGCATCAGGTACACGGTGCCGCCGATCGGGCGCAGCAGCAGTTCGTTTTCCACCGCGCTGGCAAAGAAGCGGCGCGAGAAGGTGGAAGCGCGCCCGGCGTCCGGCTCGATCGCGTCAAACGCCCAGATCATTCCGCGCTGGCGGAAGTTCTTCACGCGCTCATGGTTGGCGAGCGGCGCCAGCGCGGCCGTCAGGCGTTCGGCGCGAACGCGGTTGCGGTTCAATACGTCGTCTTCGCTGAAGATCGCCAAGGTCGCCAGCGCAGCGCGGCAGGCCAGCGGATTGCCGGTGTACGAGTGCGAGTGCAAGAAGCCGCGGCGCACATCGGTACTGTAGAAGGCCTGGTAGACCTGTTCGCGGGTCAGTACCAGCGACAACGGCAGGTAGCCGCCGCTGATGCCTTTGGAAAGGCACAGGAAGTCGGGCCAGATGCCAGCCTGTTCGCAGGCGAAGAAGGTGCCGGTGCGCCCGCAGCCCACGGCGATTTCGTCGAGGATCATGTGCACCTGGTGGCGGTCGCACAGCTCGCGCACCAGCGTCAGGTACAGCGGGTCGTGCATTGCCATGCCGCCGGCGCACTGCACCAGCGGCTCGATGATGATGGCGGCGATCTTGCCGGCGCGTTCTTCGAACAGGCGCTGCACGTCCGCGGCCGCGCGCCTCGCCACGTCCTGCGCGGTTTCGCCTTCGCGGGCGTTGCGCGCATCCGGCGAAGCGACGGTGCGGGCGGCGCGCAGCAGCGGGCCGTAGGCGTCCTTGAACAGCGCGACATCGGTAACGGCCAGCGCGCCGATGGTCTCGCCGTGGTAGCTGCCTTCCAGGCAGACGAACTCCTGCTTGTCGGCCTGGCCTCCGTTGCGCCAGGCGTGGAAGCTCATCTTCAGCGCGATCTCCACCGCCGATGCGCCGTCCGAGGCATAGAACGCGTGGCCGAGCACATTGCCGGTCATGTCGGAGAGCTGCTCCGACAACTGGACCACAGGTTCGTGCGTAAACCCGGCCAGCATCGCGTGCTCCAGCATGTCCAGCTGGTCTTTCAATGCGGCGTTGATGCGCGGGTTGGCGTGGCCGAACAGGTTGACCCACCAGGAGCTGATCGCATCGAGATAGCGCTTGCCGTCATGGTCGTACAGCCACGCGCCGCGGCCGTGGCTGACCGGGATCAGTGGCACGGTTTCGTGGTGCTGCATCTGGGTGCATGGGTGCCAGACACTCTTCAGGCTACGGGCGACCCAATCTTGTGACATGCGTGATTCCAATCAGTTCAGCCAGGACGGTTTGCGTTTGTCGAGGAACGACGCGACGCCCTCGCGGCCTTCCGGCGACGAGCGGATCTGCGCGATGCGCTCGGCGGTATCAAGCACCAGCGCGTCGGTGACCGGCTTGCCGGCGATATCGCGCACCAGCACCTTGGCCTCGGCAACCGCGTTCGGGCTGTTGGTGACGAGCGCCTTGACGATGGCGGCGACCTGCTCATCGAGCTTGTCGGCGGCCACCACCTGGTGCGCGAAGCCGATGCGGTGCGCTTCCTGCGCGCCGAAGCGTTCCGCGGTCAGGAAGTAGCGGCGCGCGGCGTTCTCGCCCATCGCCTTGATCACGTAGGGAGAAATGGTTGCCGGGATCAGGCCAAGCTTCACTTCGGACAGGCAGAAGTTTGCTTCCTCGACCGCGACGACGATGTCGCATGCGGCCACCAGGCCCATGCCACCGGCGTAGCAGTCGCCCTGCACCTTGGCGACGACCGGCTTCGGGCACAGGTAGATCGTGCGCAGCATGTCGGCCAGGCGGGTGGCGTCATCGAGGTTTTCGGCGTGCGAATAGCCCGCCATCTTCTTCATCCAGTTCAGGTCAGCGCCAGCGCAGAAAGCCACGCCATTGGCGGCGAGGACAATCGCGCGCACGTCGTCGCGGCGGCCCAGTTCATCGAAGGCCAGCGCCAGCTCGGTGATGGTGGTCTCGTTGAACGCGTTGCGCACGTCCGGGCGGTTAAGCGTGACGGTGGCGACGCGGTTGTCGACCGCGACGTCGAGGGTTTGATGCGTATTCAAGGTGCTCTCCTTACATCCGGAAGACGCCGAACTTCGTCTCCGGGATTTCGGCGTTCAGCGCTGCCGACAGGCCCAGGCCCAGCACCATGCGGGTGTCGGCCGGATCGATCACGCCGTCGTCCCACAGGCGCGCGGTGGCGTAGTAAGGGTGGCCCTGGTGCTCGTACTGGTCCTTGATCGGCTGCTTGAACGCCGCTTCTTCCTCGGCGCTCCACTGGCCGCCCTTGCCTTCGATGCCGTCGCGCTTGACGGTAGCGAGCACCGACGCGGCCTGGTCGCCACCCATCACCGAGATGCGCGCGTTTGGCCACATCCACATGAAGCGCGGCGAAAACGCGCGGCCGCACATGCCGTAGTTACCGGCGCCGAAGCTGCCGCCGATGATGACGGTGAACTTCGGCACGGCAGCGGTGGCCACTGCCGTCACCATCTTGGCGCCGTTGCGGGCGATGCCCTCGTTTTCGTATTTGCGCCCGACCATGAAGCCGGTGATATTTTGCAGGAACACCAGCGGGATCTTGCGCTGGCAGCACAGCTCGATGAAGTGGGTGCCCTTGAGCGCCGATTCCGAGAACAGGATGCCGTTGTTGGCGATGATGCCGACCTTGACCCCGTAGATATGGGCGAAGCCGCACACCAGCGTGGTGCCGTAGCGCGCCTTGAACTCGTCGAACTCGCTGCCGTCGACGATGCGCGCGATGACTTCGCGGACATCGAAAGGCTTGCGGGTGTCGACCGGGATCACGCCATACAGTTCTTCGGCGGCGTACTTCGGCTCGCTTGACTCGCGCAGCGCCATCTGCTGCGGCTTGGTGCGGTTCAGGTTGGAGACGATGGTGCGCGCCAGCGACAGCGCGTGCAGGTCGTTCTGGGCCAGGTGGTCGACCACGCCGGACAGGCGCGTGTGGACGTCGCCGCCGCCCAGGTCTTCGGCCGTGACCACTTCGCCGGTAGCCGCCTTCACCAGTGGCGGGCCGCCCAGGAAGATGGTGCCCTGTTCCTTGACGATGATCGACTCGTCGCTCATGGCCGGCACGTAGGCGCCGCCGGCGGTGCACGACCCCATCACCACGGCGATCTGCGGGATGCCCTTGGCCGACAGATTGGCCTGGTTGTAGAAGATGCGGCCGAAGTGGTCGCGGTCGGGGAACACGTCGTCCTGGTTCGGCAGGTTGGCGCCGCCCGAATCGACCAGGTAGATGCACGGCAGGTTGTTCTGGTCGGCGATCTCCTGCGCGCGCAGGTGCTTCTTGACCGTCATCGGGTAGTAGGTGCCGCCCTTGACGGTGGCGTCGTTACAGACGATCACGCACTCCTGGCCGGCCACCCGGCCGATGCCGGTGATGATGCCGGCCGCAGGGGCGGCGTTGTCGTACATCTCGTAGGCCGCCAGTTGCGACAGCTCGAGGAAGGGCGTGCCGGGATCAAGCAGCATCTGCACGCGGTCGCGCGGCAGCAATTTGCCGCGTGCGACGTGCTTGGCGCTGGCGGCAGCGCCGCCGCCAGCGGACGCCGCCGCCACTTTGGCGCGCAGGTCGTCGACGATGCGCTGCATCGCAGCGGCGTTCGCTTTGAAGTCGTCACCGCGCGGATTGAGTTTGCTGTCGATATGGGGCATTGCGATCCTTTTCTGACCTGCGTCTTATTCGGGGAAACTGCCGTCAAGGTAATACCAGCGCGGCACATCGCCGCCGGCGGCCTCGCGCACGAAGCGGCTGACCTCATGCAAGCGGTGGGCGCGCCCGCCGATCTTGTAGCGGGCGACAAATTCCACAGTGTCGGCCTGTTCTGTATTTACTTTACGTTGACGTAAACGTAAAGCAGATTTTACCTCAAGTCCCAGCCAGTGCAATCTTTCGTTTTCATTGACGATGGGTTCCGCGGGGCGGGTGCTGGGGTGCCAGGTCGCGCGCAGATAGCTCTCGTTGCCGAGGGTATAGGCGGTGTAGCGCGAGCGCATCAGTGCTTCAGCGGTCTGGGGGACCGCCGCACCGGACAGATACGGCCCGCAGCAGCTGGCAAATGACGGGCCGCCGCAGGGGCAGGACGCTGATATTTTTGGCATGGCGACATTATCCGCCATTACGTCAGTGTTGACACCCGGTACGACTCATTCGGGCGGCGCCGGCACGATGATGGGTTCGGCTGGCTTCTGGCCGGTAGCGCGGTTGAGCAGGACGGTGACGAGCCACAGCGCCACGCCGATGCCCAGCAGGACGCCGGCAACCTTGTACTGGACCTGATCGCGCCCGGTCCATGGACCCGCGAGAAAAGCGCAGCACAGCGCGCCGAGCAAGGGCAGGAAGACCGGGGTCTTGAAATGCTGATGCGCGACTGGATCGCGCCGCAGCACCAGCACGGCGACGTTTACCACGGCGAACACGCACAGCAACAGCAAGGCGGTGGTGCCGCCCAGCGCGGGTACCTCGCCGACAAAGGTGATCAGGCCGAACGCCAGCAGCGTTGTGAACAGGATTGCAATATAGGGCGTGCGCCGCTTGAGATGGACCTTGCCGAAGAGCGGTGGCAGCACGTGCACATTGCTCATGCCATACAACAGGCGGCTGGCCATCAGCATATTGATCAGGGCGCTGTTGGCGACCGCGAACATGGTGATGATGCCAAACACCCACAGCGGAAAGTCGGGCGCCCCGGCGGCAACCACCTGCAGCAGGGGAGTCTCGCCCTCGCCGAGCTTATCGGCGGGCACGAGGGTGATGGCGGCCACCGACACGGCGACATAGATCACGCCGGTGATCACCAGTCCGGCCAGCAGCACTTTCGGGAAGTGGCGCACCGGGTCCTTGCACTCCTCGGCCATGTTAACGGAATCCTCGAAGCCGACCATGGCGAAGAACGCCAGCGTGGTACCGGCGATCACCGGCCAGAACATACCGCCGTCGTCGGCCCGTTTGAACTCGAGGGCGCGCGCGACGTCGCCTTCGCCGGCGGAGATCGCCATCAGGCCGATGACGACGATGATCAGCAGGCCGCTCAGTTCGACGCAGGTGAGGACGACATTGAACTTGACGCTCTCGCTCACCCCGCGAAAGTTAATCGCGGCCACCGCGGCCATGAAGACCAGCCCGGCCACGGTGATGCCGATGCCGGCCAGGTTCAGATCGAAGGCGTTCGACATGTTTGCCGCGAACGCCCGCGACGCCGTCGACGCCGAGGTAATGCCCGAGCACATGACGGCGAAGGCGACGATGAAGGTAATAAAGTGGACGCCGAAGGCTTTGTGGGTGTACAACGCGGCGCCGGCCGCCCGCGGGTACTTGGTCACCAGTTCGAGATAGCTGAACGCGGTCATCAGCGCGACGGCGAACGCCACGAGGAAAGGCAGCCACACCACACCGCCGACTTGCTTGGCGACCTGGCCGGTGAGTGCGTAGATGCCGGTGCCGAGAATGTCGCCGACGATAAACAGCAACAGCAGCCCGGGGCCCATGACGCGGCGAAGACTCGGCTGGCCCGGCTGAGCTTCGGCAGAGGAAGGAGTACTCACTAAGGCTCCCGGCATCAATTGATCAAGTACAGAATACGTTTAGCCGCCGTCGCATTCAATCAGCCGAATCTGAACCACCGCAGCCCAAAGTTGACCGCATGAATTCTTCCAAAATCGGGGACAGACCGGGGCGCGCAGACCACCATTTTGTGAAGTCTTCCAAAATCGGGGACAGACCACCATTTTGGAATGTTCCAAAATGGTGGTCTGTCCCCGATTTTGGAACATTGGATTTGGAACATCTCTCTTTTCTTGTTAGAGCGTCAGGCCGGCGAGGGGGATCGGGGCGGGTTTGCCGCTGATCAGGTCGGCCAGGATGCTGGCGGTGCCGCAGGCGAACGTGAAGCCAAGCGGGCCGTGGCCGACGTTGAGCCAGAGGTTCGGATATTTGGTCGCGCCGACGATCGGGGCGCTGTTCGGCGTGGCCGGCCGCAGGCCTGCCCAGGTTTCAATGTGGTCGTAGTCGGCCGCGCGCGGCATCGTCGCGCGTACTTGCCGCGTCAGCCCGGCAATGCGCCTGGCGTTGATCGTGGTGTCTTCGCCGACCATGTCGACCATCGCCGCCACCCGCAGCTTGTCGCCGATGCGCGCGTACAGTACCTTGCGCTCGAAGTCGGTCACGCTTACTTCCGGGGCGCGGTCGGTGGCGCGGATCGGCGCCGTCAGGCTGTAGCCCTTGAGCGGGTACAGCGGCAGGTAGATGCCGGCGCTGTCGGCCAGCGTGCGGCTCTGGATGCCGGCGGCCAGCACGTAGCTGTCGGCCGAGAGCTTGCCGGCGGTGGTGTCGAGCCCGGTCACCTTGCCGTTTTCAATCATGAAGCCGTTCGCCGCGCCGTGGATCACGCCGCGAAAGCGCGGGCTGGCGGCGAGCCGGTCTTCGAGCGCACGGCAGAAGGCGTGGCAGTCGGCCACCGCTTCGCCACTGTTGAAGATGCCGCCGGCCAGCACGCCTTCGGCGTCGGCCAGCGCCGGTTCGCGCGCCACGCATTCGGCCGGCGAGAGCACCTGGCGCGATTCTTCCGAGTCGGGACGGCCGACCGCGGCGTCGAACACGCCGCGCGAGCGGTACACCACCAGCTTGCCGGCGTCGCGCCAGGAAAAATCGTCCAGCGGCAGCGCGACTTCGAGCTCGCCCATCTTCTTGCGGCTCAGCTCTCCGAGCTTGAGCAGCCGGGCGGTGGTTGTGGCGTTGGCGCCGGCCGTGCAGTTGGCCAGGAAGCTGGCCAGCCAGCGCCATTGGCGCAGGTCGGCTTCGGGACGGAAGCGCAGCGGGCCGTCGTCTTGCATCAGCCATTGCAGCGCCTTGAGCGGCACACCGGCATCGGCCAGCGGGGCGACGTAACGGTAGCTGAGCTGGCCGCCATTGCGGTAGCTCGCGGCGGTGCCGACCGCATTTTCGCGTTCCAGCAGCGTGACGGCATAGCCGGCCTCCAGCAGCCACCAGGCTGACGTGAGGCCAACGACACCGCCACCGATTACGATCACATGCTGCATTTCCGGCCCAGTAGTTACAATTTAGTGCATGAGCTTAGGCGCTGGCCCTTGTTCGAGCCAATGAATGTAGATCGAAGGGCCATAACCACCACTCATGCACCGCCAGGGAGCGTCGGCCATCAGTTTTCCTTGCCAACAATGACGTGGCGGTGCATGGCGGTGAGGATCTGTTCCTCGAAGCGCGCCATGGCCGACGACTTGCTCTTGTAGGCGGCCGGGTCGGATGATACCCCGCCGACCAGCACGATCATGCCGTTTTTGGCGGCCAGGTCGGCCGCGAACACCGACATCAGCCCATACGCTTCGCCGAGGTGGCCGACGCCGGCAAACCCGCCGCCTTCGACCATTTGCATGCCCGGCTGGTCGACGAAGTGCTGGTTGCCCAGCCCCCAGTAGTTGAACAGCCCCTTGTCGGTGTCGCCATTACTGCCGTCGAACGACCACTGGCGCGAGAACATCGTGGCCAGGGTGTCGGCGCGCAGGATCTGGCGCCCTTCGTGCTTGCCCTCGTTCATCAGCATCAGCATGACCTTGCCCATGCCGCGCGCCGACATGCGCATGCCGCCCGTCGGGCTGAACGGGGTGGCGTTGGTGCCGATGACATAGCTGTCGATGCCAGCCGGCTTGGCCGGCGGCCGCTTGCTGTAGTCGTCGACCTGGGCGATCCACGGGCCGGCAGAATGCCAGATCTCGGTGTCGGTGGTGCGCTTGCGGTACAGCGTGGCCAGGTTGGACAGGTCTTCGGCCGAGAATTCCGACGGGTTATAGCCGCCGTGCAGGCCCATCGGGTCGAGCAGCAGGCGCTTCATCAGGCGGTCGAAACGCTCGCCCGACACCCGTTCCATGATCGTGCCGATGACGCCCCAGTTCAGGTTCGAATAAGTGAAATAGCGGCCGGGCGGCGCAGTGGGCGCCCACATCGCGCCATTTCCATACAGTTCGCCGCCAGCCAGCAGCAGCGATTTCAGCGAGGTGGCCGCGGGGAAGGAATAGCCGAGGTCGTCGCGCAGCGTCGACGTGTGGTTCAGCAGGGTGCGCAGCGTGATGGGCTGGTTCGGGAAGTGCGGATTGCGCAGCGGATAGCCCAGATAGTCGCCGGCGTCGGCGTCGAGCGCCAGCTTGCCGTCTTCCACCAGGCGCATCACGCCCAGCGTCGTCATCATCTTGGAAATCGACGCCATCCGGTACAGGGTGCGCTCGTTGGCCGCTTTCGAGGGCGCGCCGTGGACCCCGATGGAGCGCATGCCGGTCTGGAATTCGTAGGCGATCTTGCCGTCGCGGATCGCCAGCACCGACATGCTCGCCAGCTGCAGTGCCGGCGCCCGCGAGATCGCCGTCAGCGCGGTATCGAGTTCGCCGTATGGCGCCGGCGGCACCGCCACCGAGGTCTTGGCCGAACCGCCGAACACCTGGCCTACGCCGCCCAGCAACGCCATGCCCAGTACCGCCCGTCTGCCTTGTTTCATGCTGTCTCCGTCATTTGTTGTTCACCGAGCATAGTTTGGCGCCCTCGCCGCTGCCAATGAAATGTACATCGCGCGCCATAACCTTTTAGTATATTCGTGGGCCTTTCTTTCATGCGCCGCGAATATTCAGCGTTAAATATTGCAATTACACTGGGCTCGCAGCACCATTACCGGACTCGTCAGCATAAGCGGAATCGCAATGAGCAACAGCATCACCGACTTCAGGGTCGACCTGAACGACAATTCACCCTTGTATATGCAGGTCGCGCGCAAGCTGATCCAGGATGTGCGCGAGGGCCGCTATCGGGTCGACCAGGCGCTGCCGTCCGAGCGCCTGCTGTCGGACCAGCTCGATATTTCCCGCGTCACCGCGCGCAAGGCGATCGACCAGCTGGTCGAGCAGGGCCTGGTGGTGCGCCGCCGCGGCTCCGGCAATTATGTCGCGCCGCGCATCGAGCAGCCGCTGTCGAACCTGTCCAGTTTCTCCGAGCAGCTGGAGCTGCGCGGCTACCGTGCCGGCTCGCGCTGGCTCAAGCGCGCCATCGCCATCGCCGCCGCCGACGAGCAGCTGAGCCTCGGATTGCCGTCGAACACCCGGGTGGCGCGGCTGGAACGCCTGCGCCTGGCGGACGACATCGTGATGGCCTATGAGGTGAGCGTGATTCCCGCTACCGTCCTGCCGCGCCCGGAAAGCGTCGGCGACTCCCTGTATGCGCACCTGGACAAGACCGGCCACATGCCGGTGCGCGCCCTGCAGCACATCCGCGCGATGAACGCGCCGGCTACCCTGGCCGAGCAGCTCGGCATCCCGGAAGGCAAGGCCGTGCTGTTCATCACCCGCGTCGGCTACCTCGACTCGGGCCAGGCGGTCGAGCTGACCCATTCGTATTGCCGCAGCGATCATTACGATTTCGTGGCCGAGATGAGGCGTGTTTCATAACTTTTCGGAATAACTACGGGCAATCCTTTCATGGGGCGCCCCGCAAATTTGGTATTACACTGGTTTTATCGGATTGCTATCGGGCGGTAGTCGCTTGCGCAGTCCCTCCGACGAATGCGATGCGCAGCGAGCCCCAGATGCTAAAAACCGAAACCCCCGACCAGCAGCACGCCGAACTCGACCAGTATCCGACCGTTGAGCTGGTCAATACCCTGGTCGATGACCAGATCAACGCCGTCAACGCGGTCCGTGCGGCCGCGCCGCGCATTGCCGCGGCGGTCACCGCCGCGCTGCCGCGTATCGAAGCGGGCGGACGGCTGATTTATGTGGGCGCCGGCACCTCGGGCCGCCTTGGCGTGCTCGACAGCGTCGAACTGTACCCGACCTTCTCATGGCCGACCGAGCGCGCCGTCGCGCTGCTGGCCGGCGGCCACAAGGCGATGTTCGTCGCGGTCGAGGGCGCCGAAGACGACGTGGCCCAGGGCGAAGCCGACTTGCTCGCCGTCAACGCCGGACCGAACGACGTGGTGTTGCTGATCGCGGCATCGGGCGGCACCCCGTATGTACTGGGCGCGCTGCGCGCCGCGCGCCGGCTTGGCGCGCTGACGGTCGGCTTTGCCAACAACACCGACGCGCCGGTCGCCAACGAAGCGGAGATCGGCGTCACGCTCGATACCGGATCGGAGATCATTTCCGGCAGCACGCGCCTGAAGGCGGGCACCTCGCAAAAGATCGCGCTGAACACGTTCTCCAGCGCTTTAATGGTGCGTTTGAACAAGGTTTACGGCAACCTGATGGTAGACTTGAAGCCCACCAACGCCAAGCTGATCCGGCGCGCGGTCCGCCTGACCATGATTGCCACAGGCGCCGACGAAACGGCAGCGCGGGCGGTGCTGGAACAATGCGATTTCCATGTCAAGGTTGCCGTCGTGGCCCTGAAGCGGAACACCGATGTACCACAGGCCAGGGCCTTGCTCGATACGGCGCGCGGCAGCGTGCGCCGGGCACTCGCCGCATAAGATGCGGGGGGCCTCCGCCTCCCTCGTTCAGAAAGAATTATGCAAAACGCGCAAGTGAGAAATCCGTGGGCATGGATTCCGACGCTGTATTTCGGCCAGGCCATCCCCTACGTTGTTGTGATGACCTTGTCGGTCACCATGTACAAGAACCTCGGCATTTCGAATGCCGACATTGCGCTGTATACCAGCTGGCTGTACCTGCCATGGGTCATCAAGCCGCTGTGGTCTCCCTTCATCGACATGTTCCGCACCAAGCGCTGGTGGGTGGTCGGCCTGCAAGGCCTGATTGCCGCGTCGCTGGCGCTGGTGGCATTCACGATCGAGATGCCGTCGTTCTTCCAGATCAGCCTTGCCGTGCTGTGGCTGATGGCGTTCAGTTCCGCCACCCATGACATTGCCGCCGACGGCTTCTACATGCTTGGGCTCAAGCAGCACGAGCAGGCCGCGTTCGTCGGCGTGCGCAGCACCTTCTACCGGCTGGCCAATATCGCCGGCCAGGGCTTGCTGGTCTATCTCGCAGGCGAACTGATCAAGTCGACCGGCGACGTCGCCTACGCCTGGTCGGCGGTGTTCTTCGTGCTGGCCGCGATGTTCATCGCGCTGTTCGTGTACCACCATTTCATCCTGCCGCGTCCGCCATCGGACCACGCCGTGGTGCAAGGCGACAATTACCTGAAAGAGTTCTTCGCCACCTTCGCCAGCTTCTTCCGGCGCAAGGATATCTGGATGATCCTCGGCTTCATCCTGACGTACCGGCTGGGCGAGGCGCAGCTGATCAAGCTGGTGACGCCGTTCCTGATGGACCCGGTCACCGAGGGCGGCCTCGGCCTGACCACCTCGCAGGTCGGCATCGCCTACGGCACCGTCGGCGTCACCGCGCTGACCCTCGGCGGCCTGGCCGGCGGCTTCCTGATCTCGCGCCTGGGCCTGAAGCGCTGCCTGTGGCTGATGGTGTTCTCGGTGCACTTGCCCGACCTGGTGTTCGTCTACCTCGCCAGCGAGCAGCCGCAAAGCATCTATGTGGTGTCGGCGGCGCTGGCGATCGAGCAGTTCGGCTACGGCTTCGGCTTCACCGCCATGCTGCTGTACATGATCATGGTGTCGGAAGGCGCCCACAAGACCGCGCACTACGCGATCTGCACCGGCCTGATGGCGCTCGGAATGATGGTGCCGGGCATGTTCAGCGGCCGTATCCAGGAATACCTGGGCTACCAAAACTTCTTCATCTGGGTTTGCGTGGCGACGATTCCGGCATTCATCATGGCAGCCTTGGTCAAGATCGATCCGGAATTCGGGAAGAAGCAATAAGGGATGGCACCGGCAGGCAGGCTCACGTCGCTCGACGCATTCCGCGGTTTCACCATCGCCGCCATGGTGCTGGTGAATAACCCGGGCGACTGGTCCAGCCTGTATCCGCAACTGGCGCATGCCAAGTGGCACGGCTGGACCTTCACCGACCTGATCTTCCCGTTTTTCCTGTTCATCGGCGGCGTCTCGATGGCGCTGTCGCTGGGGCGGCTCGCCGCCGCCGGCGCCGACAAGCCGCAGCTGCTGGCCAAGCTGGCCAGGCGGGCCGCGCTGATCTTCCTGATCGGCTTCCTGCTCAACCTGATTCCCAATTTTAATTTCGACACCGTGCGGATTCCTGGCGTGCTGCAGCGCATTGCCCTGTGCACCCTGCTGGCCGCGCCGATCGTCGTGTATTTCAGCTGGCGCGCCCAGCTGGTGTGGATCGCCGGATTGTATGCGTTCTACAGCGTGCTGATGCTGGCCGTGCCGGTACCCGGCATTGGCGCCGGCGTGCTCGAACCCGGGCAGGACTTCGGCGCCTATCTCGACCGCATGCTGCTCGACGGCCACATGTGGGTGCAATCCAGGACCTGGGATCCGGAAGGCATGCTCAGCACCCTCCCTGCCGTCGCCAGCCAGCTGCTGGGCGTGCTTGTGGGGCGCTGGTTGCTGGCGCGCCAGCCGCGCACCGACCAGACCGTCTGGATGCTGCTCGGCGGCCTGTTGCTGGTGTGGCTGGGGCTGATCTTCGACAGCATTCTCATGCCGATCAACAAAAGCCTGTGGACACCGTCGTACAGCCTGCTGGCGGCCGGCTGGGCCACCGTGCTGTTCGCCGCGTTCTACTGGCTGCTCGATGTCAATCCGCATGCCGCCGTGCGCGCGGCGGCAGCGCGCTGGACCAAGCCGTTCGTCATCTACGGCATGAACGCGCTGTTCATTTTCGCGTTCTCCGGCCTGGTGGCAAAGATGTTTGGCTTCATCAAATTCGCCCAAGCCGACGGCACCACTGTGTCGCTCGGCAAGAGCCTGTATGCACCGATTCGCGCACTGCCGATCGCGCCGGTGAACACGTCTTTGCTTTATGCTTTGCTGTTTAACGCAGGCATGTTCGCGCTCGCATGGTGCATGTGGCGCAAGAAGTGGTTTGTAAAAGTTTAATAAATAGAATATTGAGGGGAACGATAGTGCAGCCTGATTTGAAAAAACGCGCCTTTGCGCTTGCGGGAATTGCCGGCGCGATGGCGATGGGCGGACTGCTCACCAGCTGCACCTCGGTGCGCCCGGCAGCGCCGGGCGTCGCCACGCCGGGCGCCGACATGCCGGTCGCCAAAGCGCCGCTGACGGTGCCGGCGGTGGGCAAGCAGAGCGAACCGCCAGCGGCGCCGCGCGAATTCCGAGCGGCATGGGTGTCGACGGTGGCCAATATCGACTGGCCGACAAAACAAAACCTGAGCGCCGCGCAGCAGCAGGCTGAAGCCATCGCCATCCTCGACCGCGCCAAGGCCATGAACATGAACGCGATCGTGCTGCAGGTGCGTCCGAGCGCCGACGCGATCTACCCGTCGAAGCTGGAGCCATGGACCGAGTACCTGAACGGTGCGCAAGGCGAAGCGCCGAAACCGTGGTACGACCCGCTCAAGTTCTGGGTGACCGAAGCGCATGCCCGCGGCCTCGAGCTGCATGCCTGGTTCAACCCCTACCGCGCGCGCCATGCGACCGCCAAATCGCCCAATGTCGCTTCGCACATTTCGCGCAGCAACCCAACCGCGGTAAAAACCTACGGCAAGTTCCTGTGGATGGATCCGGCCGAGGAATCGGCCTCGAAGCAGACACTCGACGTCATTCTCGACGTGGTGCGCCGCTACGACATCGACGGCGTGCATCTCGACGACTATTTCTATCCGTACCCGATCGAAGCGCCCGGCCAGACCGGCGCCGAAGCGGCTGCGCTGGATGGCTCCGCGCCGAAGACCGAACTCGATTTCCCGGACCAGCCGGCCTGGGACCGCTATGTGCGCGGCGGCGGCAAGCTCGACCGCGCCCACTGGCGCCGCGACAACGTCAACCGCCTGATCAAGGAGATCTACGCGGGCGTGCACCGCGAGAAGAGCTGGGTTCGCTTCGGCATCAGCCCGTTCGGCATCGCCCGTCCGGACCGCCGCCCACCGACGATTTCCGGCTTCAGCCAGTACGACAAGCTGTACGCCGACGCCGAGCTGTGGCTCGAAAACGGCTGGGTCGATTATTTCGTGCCGCAGCTGTACTGGCCGATTTCGCAAACGCCGCAGGCGTATGACACGCTGCTTGACTATTGGCTGGCGCAAAATCCGAAAGGCCGCCACGTCTGGCCAGGCCTGTTCACCAGCCGGATTGGCGCGGCGACACGGTCGTATGCGCCGGCCGAGGTGCTCAAGCAGATCCAGGTCACGCGCGAGCGCCCTGCCGCCACCGGCCACGTGCATTTCAGCATGGCCGCGATCATGCAGAACCGCGAAGGCATTGCCGACCAATTGCACGCGGTGCACTACACGGTGCCTGCGCTGGTGCCGGCGACGCCATGGCTGGGTAACATGGCCCCTGGCACGCCAACCGTGCGCGCCACCCGCGCCGCTGGCGGCGTCAAGCTGAAGATGGCCCCGGGAAAGGCCGCCGCCCAGTATGCAATCTGGTCGCGCCATGGCGACCAGTGGAAATTCGCGGTCGCGCCAGGCGCGGCAACGGAGTTCACGGTGGCTGATGATGCGACGTTGGGACCAGCGAGCGCCGTCTTCGTGAGCGCGGTGGACCGCCTCGGCAATGAAGGCAAGCGCGTGTCGGTGTCCGGCATCGCAGCGAAATGATGCAGCGCCGATGCGCCCATGGGCGTAACCGCCCTACCTATAGTTGATGTTGAGATTTAAAGCGGAACAAAAGATGAATAAGCTCGGCCTTGGCATCGATGCAGGCGGGACGCAGACGCGTTGGGCCTTGGCACGTCGCGACGGCAGCATCGTTGCCGAAGGCCAGGTCGCGGGCCTGTCCGCCCTGCAGATGGGCAGCACCGACGGCCGCGACCGCGTGCACGCCAGTTTCAGCGAACTGGCCGCCGCCGCGCTGGCGCACGGCCGTCCCGGCCGCGTGTCCGCCGGCCTGACCGGCTTCGGCGGCGATGGCGCGGTGCTGCAAGCCTGGCTCGGCGACCTGTTCGGCATCGCGCCGTCCGCAGTGACCCTCTGCAACGACATCGAAATCGCTTATCTCGACAGTTTCAAGCCCGGCGAAGGCTACCTGGTCTACGCCGGCACCGGCTCGATTGGGGCCTGGATCGACGGCGCCGGCGAGTTCCACCGCGCCGGCGGGCGCGGCGTGATGCTCGACGACGGCGGCGGCGGTTTCTGGATCGCCCGCGAAGCGCTGCGCCACATCTGGCGCGCCGAGGACGAAGACCCGGGCTGCTGGGAAAAATCGCCAATGGCGCGCGCCGCCTTCGACCACATCGGCGGCAGCGACTGGTCGCTGTCGCGCCAGTTCATCTACGGCCAGGAACGCGGCGAGGTCGGCAAGCTGGCGCTGGCGGTCGCCGCGACCGCCGGGCAAGACCCGGTTGCCGCCCGCATCCTTGACGAAGCTGGCCGCGAACTGGCCCGCCTGGCCAGCGCACTGACGCGCCGCTTCGGCCCGCGCCCGGTGGTGCTGGCCGGCCGCGCCTCGGCACTGCACCCGTCGATCGCCGCGTCGATGCGCGCGGCATTGCCGGCCAACATACAAATGACCCACACGGTCGGGCGCGCGCACCACGCCGCTGCCCGCATCGCCGCACGCGCCAACGATTAACTTTACGGAATCGACACATGAAGAAGCTGCTCTCCCTCTCCCTGATTGCCCTGCTCGCGGGCTGCGCCACCGGGCCGCGCATCGACAAGTCGCTGACGGCCAAAGGCCAGAGCAGCCGGGTCAAGTTTGTCGTACTGCACTACACCGTGGCCAACCTGCCAAGCTCGATCAAGATCCTGACCCAACAGGTGGTCAGCAGCCACTACCTGCTGACCGACGAGAAAAAGCCGGTCATCTACGGCTTGGTCGACGAAACGCGCCAGGCCAACCACGCCGGCGTGTCGAACTGGAAGAACTACAGCTTGCTCAACACCAGCTCGATCGGCATTGAAATCGTGAACCCGGGCTTTACCGAGACCGCCGATGGCAAGCGCATCTGGTACCCGTTCCCGAAAGAACAGATCGACGAGCTGATCCCGCTGCTGAAAAAAATCGTCAAGGACCACAATATCCCGCCGGAAAACATCATCGGCCACGCCGACATCGCGCCGCAGCGTAAGCAGGACCCGGGCCCGATGTTCCCATGGCATGAACTGGCGAAGCACGGCCTGACCGTATGGCCGGACGCCGCCAAGGTCGCCGCCGCCAAGCCTGGCTTCGAGCAGTTGCTGCCCGACGCGCTGTGGTTCCAGGAAAAGCTCGGTACCTTCGGCTACGCGGTGGCGCGCACCGGCCTGCTCGACAAGGAAACACGCAACGTGATCACGGCGTTCCAGATGCGCTTCCGTCCGATGACCATCGACGGCAACCCGGACGCCGAAACCGCGGCAATGCTGGAAGCGCTGGTGCCATCGCCGCCTGTTGCGGCGCCTGCGCCAGTGCCCGTGCCGGCGGTTCCTGCGGTGCCAGAGCCGGTCGTTCCGCCCCAAACCTGATATCGACACGAGGATCACGCCATGCGGCTGCGCCATATAGAAGTATTCCACGCCATCATGCAGGTCGGCACCATCAGTGGCGCCGCCCAGGTCCTGCACATCTCGCAACCGGCGGTGACCAAGGTGCTGCAGCATGCCGAACTCCAGCTCGGCATGCCGCTGTTCGAACGGGTGCGCGGCAAGCTGTACCCGAAGCCGGAAGCGCACCGCCTGTTCGTCGAAACCGAAAAGCTTCACCGCGACCTGCAGGGCATTCGCCGCCTCGCCGCCAGCCTCAAGGGCCGCGCGCTCGAAACCGTGCGGCTGGTATCGACGCCGACCATCGCGATCAGCGTGCTGCCCGAGGCGATGACCATGTGGCGGCGCGAGTATCCGGAAACCCGCTGCGAGCTTGGCACCCACCACACCAGCGAGATCGTCAACACCTTGCGCCTTGGCGAAGCCGACCTCGCGCTGTCGTTGCAAGACCCGCGCCACCCGGGTATCGTGGCCGAACCGATCGCCCAGGGCGTGCTGACCGTGATCGCGCCCGCGCGCACCTGGACTGACGAAGAATGCCTTCAGCCGCTCTCGGCTGAAGGGCTCACAGGTGAGCTGATCGGCATGACCGACAACGACCCGCTCGGCGAGCTGCTGGTTGCCTCTTGCGAAGCGCAGGGCATCCACCCGGTGTTCAACACCGTGGTGCAGACTTACCAGATCGCCCGCTCGCTGGTCGAGGCCGGCGCGGGCATGGCGGTGGTCGACCCGTTCACCGCTGCTTCTGCCAGCGACAAGCTGCAGCGCCGCGCGTGGGCGCCGGCGATTCCGGTGCAGCTTTATCTGCTGACCGCCAGCCATTCGCCGCTGTCGCACGTCGCGCGCGAACTGGCCAACAGTATCGGCGCGACCGCGCGCAAATGTATTGAGAGGGGATGTTCGTGATTCAAGGTATTGCCAGCGAAGATATCGAAAGCAGCCAGGAGTTCCGCCACCTGTCGACGATTGAAGGAATCGCTGTTGAACTACGTTATGGCACGCCGAACAATTTCGTCGGCCGTGATTTGTATTCGCCGTTCGACTGTGCATGGCTGCACCGCGACGCCGCGGCCGGGCTGGAAAAAGTGGTCGCATGGCTGGCCGGCAGGCGGCCGGGATACAAGCCGCTGATCCTCGACGCGTTGCGCCCGCAGCGCGTACAGCAGCAGCTGTGGGACGCGCTCGACGGCACCGACCTGCGCATGTACCTGGCCAATCCCGAACGCGGCTCGATTCATTCGTTCGGCATGGCGCTGGACCTGACGATTCTCGACGAGCAAGGCCGCGAGCTGGATATGGGGACCGGTTTCGATGACCTGAGCGAAAAATCGCATCCGGCGCTGGAAGCGCAGCTGCTGGAACGCGGCGAGCTCACGGCCGAGCAGATCGCCAACCGCCAGCTGCTGCGCGACGCGATGGCCCACGCCGGGTTCATGGGGATCAACAGCGAATGGTGGCATTTCGATTGCGGCGACCGCGAACAAGTGCGCCGCACCTTCAGGCGCGTGCTCTAACGACTCAGCTTTCGGGATCGTAGCCGAATTCCCGGAGCTCTTGCGCGCAGCGGCAGGCTGCGGCAATCTTTGCGGCCCATTCAATCGCAGCTTCCCTCGATGGAAGCTCGAGCACACAGAAGCCTCCGTCAAGCTCCCTGGTTTCGCGGTATGTCTCGGCGGTGCAGCGTCGATCCGCTGCGACCATGGCTGGCGCGACGTCGCTGTTGATTCCTCCGCCAAACACATACACGCCAGCGGCCTTCGCCTGTCGAATCACCGCATGCGCGGCTTCGCTGACCGCAGGCAGGTCCTCAGCAGTCACATCCATCGCGCTGGCAGGGAAAGAAATGAGAAACTTAGTCATAAGTCGTTGCTCCTTAGTGAACGGTGAGTGCGTCGTTTACCCCACGCCGATATTGACGATCGGTACCCAGTCGGAAGCTGATCAGGCAGGGCGTCGGGCATGAACAAACCGATCCGCACATGCTCTTCGCTTATGCGCGGCACAAAGTCGCTGGTCAGCACGCATGCATAGGTCTCGATGAACACATGCTTTCCCGGTATGACCTCAAACAGGTAACTGTCCAATAATTCGCCGGCCTTCACGGCGACATCAAGTTCCTCGCGCACCTCGCGCTCGACGCATTGGCGCGGCGTCTCGCCGATTTCGATCCGTCCGCCCGGAAGCTCCCATTCGTCGCGTTCGTTCATCAGCAGCACCACTTCACCAGATGGCGTCGCGAAAACGCCTTTGATCGAGACCGTAAACATCCTATGCGCCCGCCATCTCGGCCAGCTTGGCGATGGTATTCATGTTGCGCGCGGTGCCGCTTGCCGCAGCCGGGATCTTGAGCTTGGACGTGCCACTGCCGCCCGGATACGTGACATAGATCTCGCGCTTGCCCAGGGCCAGCAATTCGTCCCGCTGCCCGCGTGTGGCGTCGATGGCGTCGGCGGGCGGGGCGGCATCGAGAAAGATCGCGAACGTCAGATTGGGAGCGCACTCCCTGAACGGATTGCCGTTGAGCACTGCGGCCATTTCCGGCCCGGTGCGGATCATGACACCGACCGGCTTCCCGGCATAGTCTTCGAGGCTGGCCGCGAGCTTTTTCGCGACCGCTTTCTCGCTCAAGGCGCTGTCGAAAACCACGTTGCCGCTTGCGATATAGGTGCGCACATTGGTCAATCCGGCCGCTTCGCACATCGTGGTCAATTCGCTCATCGGCAGTTTTCCGGTTCCGCCGACATTCACGGCGCGCAGCAGGGCGATATAGGTGGTCATGCGTGTGCCTTGTCGAGTTCTTTGAGATAGATGCCGTAGCTGACGCCATGGATATCCGGTGCCGCGGCGAGCCAGGTGAAATCCATGCGCTGGTACATCGGCAGCGCCACCTTCATCAGTTCACTGGTGTGCAGGGCAAAGCTGCGTGCGCCATCGCGCCGCGCGCGCGCCAGGCATTCCTCGGCTAGCGCCCTGCCCACACCATGCCCGCGTGCCGCCGGCGCCACCACCAGCATGCGCATGACGGGCCATTCAGGACGGAAGAAAGGGGCCTTTTGCTTGAAGGGGCCGAGATAGGCGACTGCACCGACGATGTCGCCGGCCAGTTCGGCCACGATGATTTCGCCGGTTTCGGACAGGTCCGACATAGTGGAGATTTTGGCGGAGAAAACCGGCCAATCGGTGTAGGCGTCCCGGAATTGCGAAAACGCCGAGACGGCGAGTTCGTCGATGCGCCGGGCATCGCCGGGATGGTAATTCCGAAGGTTCAACGCAGGCCCCTTTTTAGCCGATTTGGTATGTCAGGTTAACATACTGCGGCGGCTAAAAGGGGGGAGCCAATGTCGTGGGAGATTACTCCCAGCCGCCGCCCAGCGAGCGAATCAGCGCCACGGTGGTGACGGCGCGGTCGCCGCGCAGCAGCACCGCGTTGCGTTCGACGGCCGACAGGTTGCGCTGCGCATCGAGCAGGTCGAGGTAGCTCGAACGTCCGGCGTCGTACAGCTTTTGCGCCAGGTCCGCCGAGCGGCGCGCCGATACCACGGCGGCGTCGATCTGCGCGGCCTGTCCGGCCAGGATGCGCAGGCCGGCCAGATTGTCTTCGACCTCCGCGAACGCCACCAGCACGCTCTGGCGATACGAGGCCACCGACTCTTCCAGCACCGCCTCGCTGCGCGCGATGTTGGCCTTGTTGCGGCCACCGTCGAGGATTGGCGCCGACAGCAGCGCGCCAACCACCCACGAACGGCTGCTCCACTTGAAGACATCGGACAGGCTGGCCGACTCGCCGCCGCCGCTGCCGGTCAGCGCCAGTACCGGGAACATCGCCGACTTGGCGACGCCGATGCGGGCGTTCGATGCGATCATCGCGCGCTGCGCGGCGGTGATGTCGGGACGGCGCTCCAGCAGCTTCGATGGCAGGCCAGCTGGAATCGAAGGCAGTCCGGCGTCGGCCAGCGGCTTGTCTTCCGCCGTAAAGGACGACGCAGGCTTGCCCAGCAAGACAGCCAGCGCGTGCTCGTTCTGCGTGCGCTTGCGCTGCACGCCAATGGCTTCGGCCTTCGCAGTGGCCAGCTCGGTCCTGGCGCGGGCCAGGTCGAATTCACCGATGTCGCCGTTGTCGTAGCGGCTCTGGTTGACCTTGACGCTTTGCGTGCGCAGTTCCACCGCCCGGTTCAAGGTCGCCAGCTCGGCGTTCGCGGCCTGCAGCCTGAACCAGGTTTGCGCCACGTCCGCCTGCAGTGCCAGCAGCACCGATTTGTAGGTCGCTTCGGATGCCTGCGCATCGGCCTGCGATGCGCTGCTGCCGGCGGCGAGGCGGCCGAACAGGTCAACCTCGTAGCTGGCGGTCAGCGCCGCCTGGTACGAGGTGCTTGCTGCCACCGGCGTGCCTTCGGGCAGGCCGAGCGATACTGCCGATGGGCGGCCGCGCTGGCCGCCGACACCCACGCCCAGCTGGAAGCCGCGTTCCGCATCGGTGATGCCGGCGATGGCGCGCGCCTGCTTCACGCGCGCCGCCGCCACCGCCAGGCTGGCGTTGGCGCGGGTGGCTTCGTCGATCATGCTGGTGAGCGTCTGGTCGTCGAAGGCGAGCCACCACTGGCCGCGCGCCTGCGCTTCGGCCGGCTGCGCCGGCTTCCACTGGGTGCCATCGGGCGCTTGTACTTCTTTGAACGCCTGCGGAACATCCACCTGCGGCTGTTTCAGTTCCGGCACCGTGGAACACGCAACCAGCAGCAGGGCGAGCAGCAGCGGCGAGAGTCGTCGAGTGAGCTTGTTCATTACACGGTTCCTTCCAGTTTCGCGGCGACTGCCACAGGTGTTTTCTTCTTGCCCAGGCCATCGGCGAAGGTACGCAGGATGACGTAGAACACCGGCGTCAGGAACAGGCCGAAGAAGGTCACGCCAAGCATGCCGCCAAATACCGCGACACCCATCGCATGGCGCATTTCCGAACCGGCACCGGTGGAGAACACCAGCGGCACGACGCCCATGATGAAAGCGATCGATGTCATCAGGATTGGACGCAGGCGCAGGCGGCAGGCTTCCAGCGCGGCTTCGACGATGGTACGGCCATGGTCTTCCAGTTCACGCGCAAATTCGACGATCAGGATCGCGTTTTTCGACGCCAGTCCCACCAGGACGAACAGGGCAATCTGGGTGAAGATGTTGTTGTCGCCGCCAGTCAGCTTCACGCCGATCAGCGCGCACAAGATCGACATCGGCACGATCAGGATCACCGCCAGCGGCAGGGTCCAGCTTTCGTATTGGGCAGCCAGTACCAGGAACACCAGCAGCACGCACAGCGGGAACACCAGGACCATCGTGTTACCGGACAAAATCTCCTGGTAGGTCAGTTCGGTCCATTCGAAGCTCACGCCTTTCGGCAGCACTTCAGCGGCGATCTTCTCGAGCGCGGCTTGCGCCTGTCCGGACGACACGCCAGGGGCCGGGCCGCCGTTGATGTCAGCCGATACGTAAGCGTTGTAGCGCTGTACGCGGTCCGGGCCATAGCTGTCTTTCACCGTCATCAGGGACGACAGCGGAATCATCTCGCCCTTGTCGTTGCGGACTTTCAGCTGGGCGATCTGCTCCGGCTGCGAGCGGAACTGCGCGTCGGCCTGCACCCGCACCTGGTAGGTGCGGCCGAACTGGTTGAAGTCGTTCACGTACAGCGAGCCGAGGTTGATCTGCAAGGTCTGGTAGATCGTCGCCAGCGGCACGCCGAGCTGCTTGGCCTTGACGCGGTCGACATCGGCGAACAGCTGCGGCACGTTGATCTGGAAGCTCGAGAACACGCCTGCCAGCTGCGGGTCCTGCCAGGCCTTGCCCTGCAGCGCCTGTACCGATTTATACAGCTCGTCGTAACCGACGTTGCCGCGGTCCTCGACCATCATCTTGAAGCCGCCGATGGTGCCAAGGCCGTTTACTGGCGGCGGCGGGAACACCATGATGAAGGCGTCCTGGATCTCGCCCATGCGCTTGTTGATCTCCTGCGCGATCTCCGGGCCGGACAGGCCTTTGCCGGTGCGCTGGTCGAACGGCTTGAGCGCGGTGAACACGATGCCGGCGTTTGGCGCGTTGGTAAAGCCGTTGATCGACAGGCCCGGGAAGGCAATCGAGGACTCGACGCCAGGTACCGTCGCGGCGATGTCGGACATGCGGCGGATGACCGCTTCCGTACGGTCCAGCGAGGCCGCGTCAGGCAGCTGGGCGAAGCCGACCAGGTACTGCTTGTCCTGCGCCGGAACGAAGCCGCTTGGCACAGCCTTGAACATGAATACCGCGGCGACGGTCAGCAGCACGTACACCGCCACCGAGATGCCTTTGCGCTTCAGGACCACATTGACGCCGCCTTCGTAGCGGGTCGATGCGCGCCCGAAGAAGCGGTTGAACCAGGCGAAGAAGCGGCCAAATACCTTGTCCATGCCACGGGTCAGCGCGTCTTTCGGCGCACCGTGCGGCTTGAGCAGGGCGGCGGCCAGTGCCGGCGACAGGGTCAGCGAGCTGAATGCCGAGATCACGGTCGAAATTGCAATGGTCAGTGCGAACTGGCGGTAGAACTGGCCGGTGAGGCCGGCGACGAAGGCAATCGGCACGAACACGGCGCACAGGACCAGCGCGATGGCGATGATCGGGCCGCTGACTTCCTTCATTGCCTGTACCGTCGCTTCACGCGGGGTCAGGCCGGCTTCGATATTACGTTCAACGTTTTCGACCACCACGATCGCATCATCGACCACGATACCGATGGCCAGCACAAGGCCGAACAGCGACAGCGTGTTAATCGAGAAGCCAAGGCCCAGCATCACCGCGAAGGTGCCGACGATGGATACCGGCACTGCCAGCAGTGGAATAATCGATGCGCGCCACGTCTGCAGGAAAACGATCACCACCAGCACCACCAGCGCGACGGCTTCAAGCAAGGTGATGATGACCGCGTTGATCGATTCACGCACGAATTGGGTAGGATCGTAGACGACGCTGTAGTCCACGCCTTCCGGGAAGTTCTTCTTCAGTTCGGCCATGGTGGCGCGCACGTCTGCCGAGAGCTGCAGTGCGTTGGCGCCAGGGGCTTCGAACACCGCGATTGCGGCTGCCGATTTGTTATTGAGCAGCGAGCGCAGTGCGTACGAGTTCGAGCCCAGCTCGAGGCGGGCGACATCCTTCAGGTAGGTGATCGCGCCATCGGTGCCGGTACGGACCACGATCGCACCGAATTCTTCGACCGAGGTAAGGCGGCCCTGGGTGTTCACGGTGAGCTGGAAGTCGGCATCTTTCGATGGCGACGCGCCGATCACACCGGCGGCGACCTGCACGTTCTGTTCGCGGATCGCGCCAACGACATCGGACGCGGTCATGCCGCGCGCGGCGACTTTCTGCGGATCGAGCCAGACGCGCATGGCGTAGTCGCCGGCGCCGAACAGCTGGACTTCGCCCATGCCGTTGATGCGCGCCATCTGGTCTTTGACGTTCAGCACCGCGTAGTTGCGCAGGTAGACGTCGTCGTAGCGGCCGTTTGGCGAAACAAGGTGGACCACCATCGTCAGGTTGGGCGAGCTCTTGACCGCGGTGACGCCGATCTGGCGCACCTCTTCGGGCAAGCGAGGCAGGGCGCGCTGGATGCGGTTCTGCACCTGCGACTCGGCCTGCTCGACGTCGGTGCCGACCTTGAAGGTGACGGTCAGCGCCAGCGAACCGTCGGAGGTCGACTGCGACGACATGTACAGCATGTTTTCGATGCCGTTGATCTGCTCTTCGAGTGGATTGGCGACGGTTTCGGCGATCACCTTCGGGTTCGCGCCAGGGAACTGCGCGCGCACCACCACCGATGGCGGCACCACGTCGGGGTATTCCGAGATTGGCAGGTTGAAGATCGACAGCAGGCCGGCGACGAAAATGATGATCGACAGGACGGCCGCGAAAATCGGCCGGTCGATGAAGAATCTGGAAAAGTTCATGATTTATTCCTTGGCTGCGGCAGCCGTTGCGGCCACTTTCAGTTCTGTCTTGCGGCTCGCTTCCATGGTCACCAGCTGCGCATTGACGGTCGCACCTGGCATCACGCGCTGCAGGCCGTTGACCACGATCTTCTCGCCTGGCTTGACGCCGCTACGGACGATACGCAGGCCGTCAATCGTCGGACCCAGCACCACAGGGCGGTATTCAGCCTTGTTGGCGGCGCTGATCACGTAGACGAACTTGCGGTTCTGGTCGGTGCCCACCGCGCGGTCGTTGATCAGGATCGCGTTCGACTGGCTGCCGGCGCTGCCGCCCAGCTGGACGCGTGCGAACAGGCCCGGCACCAGAAGGTTGTCGTCGTTGTTGAACGTGGCGCGCATGCGTACGCTGCCGGTTTCGGAGTCGAGGCGGTTGTCGACGAATTCAAGCTTGCCTTCATGCGGGAAACCGGTTTCGTTGGCCAGGCCGACCTTGACCGCTACCGGCGCGCCTTTGTGGGCGTCGCGGCCGACCCGCAGGTAGGTCGCTTCATCGCCGTCGAAGGTCGCGTAGATCGGATTGTTCGAGACGACCGAAGTCAGGATCGCGGTCGGATCAACCAGGTTACCGGTGGTGATCTCGGCTTTCGATACACGCCCGGTGATCGGCGACTGCACCTTGGTGTAGGCGATATTCAGGCGCGCGGCTTGCAGCGATGCCTGGGCGGCGCGCACATTGGCGTCCAGTTCCTTCAGCGACGAGGCCTTCTCGTCGAACTCGCGCTGCGCGATGGCCCTGTCGGCCAGCAGGCGCTCGGCGCGGTCAAGTTCAAGCTTGGCCAGGTCGGCGCGCGCCTTCGCCGAATTGGCGGCAGCTTCGGCGCGGCTGGCTTCAGCCTGGAATGGGCGCGGATCGATTTCAAACAGCAGGTCGCCTTTCTTGACCAGGCTGCCCGGCTTGAAATAGACCTGGGTGATGAAGCCGCCGACGCGGGCGCGGATGTCGACGCGCTCGACCGCTTCCAGGCGGCCGGAGAACTCCTGCGTTTCGGTGACCGGCTTTTCGATGACCAGGGCGGCAGTGATTGGCGGGGCCGCCGGTGCCGCGCCAGCGGTGTTGGCGGTTGCGTTGTCGCAGCCGGAAAGCACCGCGGCTGCCAGGCCGGCGATGGCCAGGGCGGCAGTCAGCGGCTTGGCAAGGACGGAGATTCGATGCGCTGGTTTCATGATGTTTCCTTTTTTTAGTCGAAAAGTGGCCCCGGCCCGGCCGTGTGAAGGGCTGAACGCAAAGTCGAAGGTAAAGCGGTCCCCGGACGCCTTGATAAAGGCGTCGCAGGGGTGAAAGTGGAGTTACGTCAGGAGGTGCTCAGGGGGCCGTCGAGGGTTCCCAGGAAGCGTGATATTTCGGTAAGCGCGGCGCCCTCGCACGCGCACTCGTTACGGGCGGCTGCGTCCTGGACCGATACCGGCACCAGCCGCTTCATCGTGGTCGACACGCCGCAGCTGGTGAGCTTGGCGCCGTATTGTTCAGCCTCGTCGCGCAATGGGTCGTCTTCGGCGGACAGGATCAACGCCGGCGGCAGGTTGCGCAGGCGGCTCGACTGCAGCGGCGACGCGTATGGGTGGCTGCGGTCTGCCGCATTCGGCAGGTAGCCGCGGTAGCTGGCGGCGCAGCTGTTGGCCACGTCGAGCGTGTCGGCGCCGGGCGCCACTTCGCGCATCGAGCAGGTCGACAGGCCAGGGTCAAGCATCGGCATCACGAGCACCTGGCCGACCAAGGCCGGCGCGCCGCGGTCGCGCGACATCAGCGTGCAGACGGCTGCCAGGTTGGCGCCTGCTTCGATACCGGCGACCACCATGCTCTTGCCGGTCCAGCCGATACTGCTCTTGTTCTTTTTTGCCCACTTCAGCACCGCATGCGCATCTTCGACCGCGGCCGGGAATGGCTTTTCGCCTGCCAGCGTGTAGCGCGATGCCAGTACGGCATAGTCAGGCACGCATTCCACCAGGCGGCAGAGGAACTGATCGCTCTCATCGAGATCGCCTTCGACAAAGCCGCCGCTATGGAAAAACACCATCAGCCGGTCGACCTTCTTGCGCGCGCCGCTCGAATACACGCGCGCTTCGAGCGGACCCTCGGCGCCCTGCACCTGGATTTCGCGGCGCGCGACGTTGATGCAGGCTTCAACTGGCTTGTTCATTACAGTGCCTTCTTGTTGTTGCTGCCCTGCTCGGCGGCGGGCGCGACAGCGAACAGGTCATGTGCGAGTGCATCAAATCCGATCGCCTCGGCGCGTGTCGCCTGTGGGAAATGGCCGGTGAACAAAGTACCAGTCAACATCAATACGCCCAACAGGACGGTTGCTACAGCAACGATTCCATTTTGATAACGCATGATCATATTCCTTCGGCTTGGATTTATCTGGATCAACTGACACAGTACGTACACTGTATATTCAGATTAGAATCTGATAAAGATGGCAAAACCGAATTGATTGTTCAGAAATCGGAACAATGAGGGATTTATGAATAAATTGCAGGCGATGGAAGTGTTTGTACAGGTGGTCGATGCGGGCGGATTCACGCGTGCCGCGGAGAACCTCCAGATGCCGAAAGCGACCGTTTCAACCTTGGTTCAAGGGTTGGAGCAAGCGCTGGCCGTCAAGTTGTTGCACCGCACAACGCGACAGGTGCATGTCACGACCGATGGTGCCGCATATTATGAACGATGCCTGCGAATCTTGTCGGACGTGAAGGAAGCGGAGGAGTCGCTGTCGCGCAACCGCGCCAGTCCCAGTGGACGGCTGCGCATCGACGTGTCGACCGGCATGGCCAGCCAGCTGCTGATTCCCGCGCTGCCGTCGTTTTTCGAGCGCTATCCCGACATCCTCCTCGACATGGGCTGCAGCGACCGCCCGGTGGACCTGATCGAAGAAAACGTCGATTGCGCGATCCGCGGCGGCGAGTTGCCCGATTCCGGTCTGATCGCGCGCCGGCTCGGCCTGATGGAGTTTGTCACCTGCGCCAGCCCCGCCTACCTCGAGCGGTTCGGACGCCCGCTTCATCCGCAGGACCTGGTCGCGCATCGCTGCGTCAATTACTTCTCGTCCAAGACCGGCAAGGTGTTCGAGTGGGATTTCATCCGCGACGGAGAAACCGTCAAGATTGCCGGGCAGGGCAACCTGGCGGTCAACGATTCGACCGCTTACCACAGCGCCGGCATGGCGGGGCTGGGCATCGTACAGATGGGAACCTTCACCGCCGAGCCTTACCTTGCATCCGGCCAGCTCGAACTTGTCTTGCCAGGCTGGACGACTGCGCCACTGCCGATCAGCGCGGTGTATCCGCAAAACCGCCATTTGTCGGCCAAGGTGCGCGTGTTTGTCGAGTGGGCCGCCGACCTGTTCCTCACGATGCCGACTCTGGCGCCGCGCTAGCCGCCGGCGCGTTTGGGCTTGAAGCCGCGGGTTTCGAGCTCGGCCACGATGCGCTCGCAGTGGTCGCCCTGCACTTCCAGCACGCCATCCTTGACGGTGCCGCCCGAGCCGCAGGCCGAGCGCAGTTGCTTGCCCAGCGCGTTCAGGGCGCCGGCATCGAGCGCCAGGCCTTTTACGAGCGTGACGGCCTTGCCGCCACGGCCTTTGGTTTGCAGCATCACGCGCACCTGGCCGTCGCCCACGGGCTTTGATGCCGCCTTGCAGGTGCAGTCGGCGAGCGGCTTGCGGCATGCCGGGCACATGCGGCCGGTTTCCGTCGAATAGACCAGGCCGCCAATCGCGCTACGTGCCATTCGCCGCGCCCGAACGTGCCACCCAGTCGACCAGCGCGTCAAGCGCGGCGCGGCCCTTGCCGTCCTTGACTTCGTCGCTGTTGATCATCGCCACCACGATGCACAGCTGGCCTGTGGCGTCGGGCACGTAGCCCGCCAGCGCGACGACATCGCGCAGGGTGCCGGTCTTCATGCGCGCGCGGGTGGCGGCCGGGCTGTCCGGCAGGCGCCGGCGCAGGGTGCCGTCGACCGCGGCGATCGGCAGGCTGGCCTGGAACTCGGGCGCCCATTTGCTGCGCAGGCCCGCTTGCAGCAAGCCGGCCATTTGCTGCGGCGTGATGCGCTCCAGGCGCGACAGGCCGGAGCCATTTTCCATCACCAGCCCGGTATCGTTGATGCCTTGCCCGCGCATCCAGTCGCGCACCGCCAGGTCGGAACGGACGAACGTGGTCTGGGTGTTGACGCCGGCGATCGGGCGGCTGCCGAGCACGGTGTCGGCTTGCAGCGTGCCCAGGCTCAGGAACACCGTGCGCGCCAGCGCGTTGTCGGACGGCTTGTTGATGTCGCGAATCACTTCCGGCAGCGCGCGCGAGAGGTGCGCGGCCAATACCTTGGCGTCAAGGGGCGCGCTGCCTTCGATGACCGGCCCTTTCAGGCCGCCGCCCAGCTGCTTCCAGGTGAGGCGGAACAGGCGCTCGACGTAATCCTGGCGGTCGAGCACATTGATGCTGTTGGTGCGCGCGCAGTCTTTCGGGAAAGTGCCATTGAGTACGATGCGGATGCGCCCGTCGTTGTCCTTCTTTACTTCCGGCTGCTTCCAGCCATCTTCCCACTTGGCGCAGTCGCCGTCGATCAAGGTCATCGCCGATTCGATGCCGACCCGGTCGAGCGCCGGTTCCATCGCCAGCTTGATGCCCTTGGCGGTGGAGCGCATGTCGATTTGCAGCATGTTCTTGTTGACCAGCAGCGCGTCGGGAATGACGTTGTAATACGCTTCGGGCGATTCGTCGAACGGCGGCACGCCGACATCCAGGCGCGATGGATTGAACAGGCTGCGGTCGAGGATGACTTTGCCGTCGATCTTGCGGATGCCCTGGTTGCGCAGCGCCTGCAGCATGCGGCGCAGCACGTCGCCATCAAGGTCGGCGTCGGCGCCGCCGCGCAGCACCAGGTCGCCCTTCAGGTGGCCCGCGACGATCTCGCCGTTGCTGAGCAGTTCGGTGCGGCCCCGGAACACCGGGCCCAGCTGTTCCAGTCCGACCAGCGTGGTTACCAGCTTCATCGTCGAGGCCGGGGCCATCGGGCGTTCAGGCTGCTGCGACACCATGATGGTGTTGCCGCGGATGACCAGCGCGCTCATCGCGCTTTCCGGAATGCCGTTGGTGGCAAGCACGCTGCTGACCGGTTGCGGCAGTTGGGCGTGGGCGGCAACGCTCCACGCGAGCAGGGTAACGAAGGCGGTGCGACGCAGCATGGGGCTCCTTAACCGAAGAAGAGATAGGCGACGAATACGGCGGCGACCATGCCGGCGACATCGGCGATCATGCCGGCCGAGATCGCATAGCGGGTCTTGCGGATGCCGACCGAGCCGAAGTACAGGGCGATGATGTAGAAGGTCGTGTCGGCCGCGCCTTGCATGATGCTGGACAGGCGGCCGACGAAGGAGTCGACGCCGTAGGTTTTCATCGCATCGATCATCATGGCGCGCGAACCGCTGCCCGACAGCGGCTTCATCAGTGCAGTCGGCAGCGCGCCGGTCCAGTCGTTGCGCAGGCCGAGCGAGGCGAGTACCCAGTTGACGCCGTCGACGATCATGCCCAGCACACCGGAATTGCGCACCACGCTGATGGCGACGAGCATGCCGACCAGGTAGGGAATGATGTTCAGCGAGGTCTGGATGCCGCCCTTGGCGCCTTCGATGAAAGCCTCGTACACATTGACCCGCTTGCGCAGCGCAGCGAAAATGAACGTGACGATGATCGAGAACAGGATCAGGTTGGCCGTGACCTTCGAGAACAGTTCGATTTCAGGCTTGGTCATGAATTCGGCGATGTACCAGACCAGCGCGCCGATGAGCGCGGTGCCGCCGCCCAGCCAGCCAAGCACCACCGGATGGAGCAGGTTGAGGCGCTGGCGCAGGCCGACCGTGATGATGCCGACCAGGGTGGCCACATAGGTCGCGATCAGGCAGGGAATAAAGATGTCGGACGGGTCGGCGGCGCCGAGGATGGCGCGCTGGGCCATGATCGACAGCGGAATCACGGTCAGGCCCGAGGTCTGGATCACCAGGAACATGATCTGCGCGTCGCTGGCTTCGTCCTTTTGCGGGTTGATTTCCTGCAGGCTCTCCATCGCCTTGAGGCCGAACGGCGTTGCCGCATTATCGAGGCCAAGCATGTTCGCCGAGAAATTCATTACCATGTGGCCGGTGGCCGGATGGTCTTTCGGCACCCCGGGGAAGATGCGCGAGAAGAAGGGGGCGATGATGCGCGCGATGAAACCGACCGCGCCGGCTTTTTCGCCGATGTTCATGATGCCCAGCCACAGGGTCATGATGCCGGCCAGGGGCAAGGCAATGTCCATCACGCTGCTCTTGGCCGAGTCGAACGTGCCGTCGATGACACGCTTGAAGATCTCCGTGTCGCCCATGAAAATCCACTGGGCCAATGCAGCAAGGAAACCTACAAGAAAAAATCCGGACCAGATGTAATTCAGCATGAGTACTCTTCTTGCGTGTGGGATAGATGAAGATTGTGCAGCGAGAGTATAGGCGCAGGCCGGGGCGAAATGATGAAAGAATGCACCATGACTATGCAAAAAAGTTATGCAGCAAGCAGCGCATTTCATTGACGCGGGCGATCACGGTGGCGCTGGCTCGCATATGATACGCATCGACCAACCCGGACTATCCCGATGAAATTGCGCAAAACCGTCGTCGCCGCCCTGCTTGCAGCCTGCTGTGCCGGCGCCCCGGCCACCGCGGCGCCGCAGCCCCAGGTGCTGCATACCTTCCTGTCCACCAGCGAGACCGGGCTGGACCCCGCCGTGGCGTCCGATATCGCCACGCTCAGCCTGCTGGAAAACCTGTTCGACCCGCTGCTGCGCTACGACTACCTGGCGCGCCCGCTCAAGCTGCGCGAAAACACGCTGACGGCCATGCCGGCGGTATCGGCGGACGGCTTGACCTACACGTTCAAGATTCGCCCAGGGATCTTCTTCACGCCCGATCCCGCGTTCAAAGGGAAGAAACGCGAGATGACGGCGGCCGACTATGTTTACAGCTTCACGCGCCTGTACGATCCGGCGCTGAAATCGCCGTGGCTATTTTTATTTGAAGGAAAAATCGCCGGGGATACGGAGCTGAAGAAAAACTTCAGCTATGCCAAGGGCATTCCCGGCCTGCGGGCGCTCGACCGCTACACCTTGCAGATTCGCCTGAGCGCGCCGGACAACAATTTCCTGCTGTACCTGACCACCCCGGCGTCCGGGGTGGTGGCGCGCGAAGTCGTCGACGCCTATCCGGGCCAGGTCGGCAATCACCCGGTCGGCACCGGCCCGTTCATGATCGGCGAATGGAAGCGCAGCGACCGCATCGTGCTGCTGGCGAACCCGGACTCGACCGCCGTGTTCAAGGGCACGCCGGGCGACAACCCGCAGGACCAGGCGATCGCCGCGGCGCTCAACGGCAAGCGCTTGCCGCTGCTCGACCGGGTCGAAGTGAAGATCGCCGAGGAATTCCAGGGCCGCATGCTCGGTTTCCTCAGCGGCGAATACGATTACATCGAGCAGGTGCCCGAATCGATGACCGACATGGTTATCGACAATGCCAGGCTGAAGGAATCGCTGGTCGAGCGCGGCATGGAACTGACCCGTTTCCCGGTGCTGCAAACCTATTACATGTGGATGAATACCGAAGACCCGGTGATCGGCGGCTATACAAAAGAGAAGGTTGCCCTGCGACGCGCCATTTCCCTCAGTTATAACGGCGCGGAAGACATCGCCCTGCTGAAGAAGGGTTTCGCGATCCGTGCCGAGTCGCCGCTGCCGCCCAACGTGCTCGGCTACGATCCCGCCTACCGCAGCCCGGTCGCCTATAACCCGGTGCTGGCCAACGCCCTGCTCGACCGCTTCGGCTATGGCAAGCGCGACCCCGATGGCTTTCGGCGACAGCCGAACGGGCGCGATACTGCCCCGCTGACCCTGACGATGCACAGCGAAGCCACGGTGGGCGGGCGCCTGCGCGACGAGCTATGGCGCAAGAACCTGACCGCCATCGGCCTGCGCACTGTGTTCCGCAGCGACAAGAAGACCGAGATCATCAAGGCGTCTCGCCTGGGCAAAGTGCAGATGTTTGAAAGTAACTGGATCGCCGACTTTCCGGACGGCGACAATTTCTATCAATTGCTCTACGGTCCCAACAGCGGGCGCGCCAATTACGCGCGCTTCAACCTGCCGGCCTACAACCAACGCTACGAGCAGGCCCGCAAGCTGGCCGATTCGCCCGAACGCCAGCGCCTGTACCGCGAGATGAACCAGCTGATCCATGCGTATAACCCATGGGTGCCGCTGACGCACCCGATTTCGGCCGATATCCGCCACCCGTGGCTTAAAAACTACAAGCGCCACCCTGTCGAGTTCACTACCTGGCGCTATCTGCAGCTAGACCTTGCACTGCGCGAGCGCCTCGGTAGAATAGCCCGGTAATGTTGTAAGGCAATACATTCCCGTAAGTTATGGTTGCCGCCGGAATTTTCATTGGCACGCCTTGTCTTGCTGCGCGTACTCTGAAATCACCAATAGCGTAATGCCAAGCACATTACCCGATATGCATACCTGCACAGTCAGGTTGCTAGACCCCCAAGAGGAGAGAACCGTGAAGTTGAAGAAGATTGCGCATTTGATCGCCCTGATCGGCGTTGTAGGCCCGGCGCTCGCGCAGGATGTACCGCAGCAGGTCATCCAGCGTGTAGAAATCACAGGTAGTAGCATCAAGCGCATCGCCAAGGAAGGCGCACTGCCGGTTGAAGTCATTTCCCGCAAGCAGCTTGAAGAGCAGGGCATCGTCAACGCCGAGCAACTCATCGCCACCTTGAACGTCAACGGCAACGGTTCGGATAACCTGGCCAGTAACGCCGACGTCACTTCCGGTTCGCAGCGCGGCAACAACGGCGCGTCCTCGGCCAACCTGCGCGGCCAGGGCGCCGACAGCACGCTGGTCTTGCTGAACGGCCGCCGCATCGCAACCCACGGCATGAAGGGCTCGGCGGTCGACCTGAACTCGATTCCGTTTGCCGCGGTTGACCGGGTTGAAGTGCTCAAGGACGGCGCATCGGCGATCTACGGTACCGACGCGATCGGCGGCGTGATCAACTTCATCCTCAAGAACAACTACAAGGGCCTGGAAGCACAGGTCTTCACCGACGTCACCGAAGCCGGCGGCGCGGAAATCGGCCGCCTGCAGATCACCGGCGGCTTCGGCGACCTGGCCGAGCAGGGCTACAACGTCCTGATCGCCGCGTCGACCAGCGAGAACAAGGCGCTGCGCGGCGACCAGCGCGACTTCGTCAACACCTTCCAGCCGAATCGCGGCCTGTCGGTCGACACCCGCGGCGCACCGCACGCGAACGTGTTCGCCACCTCGCTGGGCGACACCATCCTGAGCCGCCGCAGCAATACGGGGCCTATCCTGCCTGGCACGACCCAGGCCTACAGCGGCATCAGCATCCTCGACTTGCCTGGCGGCCCGGGCTGCAACTCGATCGATGGCATGGGCGCCTACGACGAGAAGCTGTGGGATACCGCCACCGCCGGATTCGGCTGCGCATGGGATACCGGCCGCGCCGCAGTGCTGCAGCAGCCAGTTGAAAACAGCAATTTCGTCGCACGCGCCACTTTCCGCCGCGGCAACCACGAGATGTTCGCCGAAGCGGTGGGCTCGAAGACCGAAGTGGCAAAGCGCTTCTCGCCGAACCAGATTTCGCCGAGCGCCAGCACCTTCGACGCGCGCGCCTTCTACCCAGCCACTGGCGCGGCCTACAACGAAGTATTCAACAGCATCGCCAAGGTGTTCCCGAGCATTGAAGCGAACCGCGGCCTGCCGATCGCTTACCGCTGGCGCTGCATGGAATGCGGCAACCGCGAAATCGTTACCGAGAGCAAGGCTGGTCGCCTTCAGCTGGGCGCCGACGGCCCCCTGGCCATCGGCAACTATGCGTTCGACTACAAGATCGGCCTGTCGCGCGCCTTCAGCGAATCCGAATCGCAGCTCGGCAGCGGCTACCAGTACACCGCGGCACTGCGCGATGCACTCGGCAGCGGCATCATCAACCCATTCCTGAAGGCTGGCGAAACCCAGTCGCAGGCCGCGCTTGACCTCATCAAAGGCGCGTCGGCGGCTGGTGTCGTGCTGTACGGCGGCAAGACCATCCTGACCGCGTTCGATGCATCGATGTCGGGCGAGGTGTACAGCCTGCCGGCTGGCCCGCTGCTGGTTGCGCTCGGCACCGACCTGCGCAAGGAAGAGTACGAATTCAACGGCGACCGCCGCGCCGCTTCCGAGCGTCCGGCCATCCTGAACGCCGCCTTCGACGATGCCAATGCACTGGCCAACGTCAGCCGCGACGTCAAGGCAATCTATGCCGAAGCGATCATCCCGGTCACCAAGGCGCTGGAAGTGAACGTGGCAGTACGCCGCGACGACTACGATGGCTTCGGCAATACCGTCAACCCGAAAGTGTCGTTCCGCTACCAGCCAGTCGAACAGCTGCTGTTCCGCGGTTCGTACAACGAAGGTTTCCGTGCGCCGTCGTTCAACCAGCTGTACAACGGCATCACCGAGTCGCCTTACACCGGCAAGGACCTGGTCGATCCGCTCAAGTGCCCTACCGGCAAGGTTGACAGCGCACGTCCTGGCTGCGAATCGGTTACCCCGAACACCCTTACCGGCGGCAAGCCTGACCTCGGTCCAGAGACCGCCAAGCAGGCTTCGCTCGGTGTGGTATTCGAGCCGATGCGCAACTTCTCGGCCAACCTCGACATCTGGGAAATCCGTCGCTACGACACCATCAAGTCGGTCGGCCTGACCGACATGCTGGCGAACTACAGCCTGTTCACCGACCGCTTCCTGCGCGATCCAAGTGGCAACCTGGCGTTCATCGACCAGCGCTGGGTCAACGCGGGCGAATCGATCACCCGCGGCATCGAAGCGGGCGCACGCACCAACGGCAAGCTGTGGGAAGGCAACTGGACCGCCGGTATCGACGGCTCCTACCTGCTGGAGAAGAAGAGCCGCGCGCTGGAAAGCGCACCGTTCGGCAAGAGCGAAGTCGGCCTGTTCACCTTCACCGGCGACCTTGGCCTGAAGTGGAAGCACACCGCCTACGTCAGCTACAAGAAGGGTGACTGGAGCGGTTTGTTCCAGAACATCTATCGTCATGGCTACCTCGACCAGGTGCTGCCAGGCGTTGCAAGCGGCAAAGTCACGCCGAGCAACTACAACGCGAAGGTAGATCCATACTCGATCTTCCATGCCAGCCTGTCTTACTCGGGTATCAAGAACCTGACGCTGACGGCCGGTATCAAGAATATCTTCGATGAAGATCCGCCGTTCGCGATCACCTACGACAGCAACACCGGCGCAGGCAGCTCGTGGGAGCCACGTGTAGCCGATCCACGCGGCCGTTCGTTCACCTTCACCGCGAACTACAAGTTCCTCTGATAACGGCGGCGTAGCGGCCCGTTGCGGGGAGGCGTAAGCTTCCCCTCAGCGGGCCTTTTTTATCACTGGATTCCTCAAACACATGCCCCCAAGCGACAAGATCAGCCGGCGACATTTCGGCGCATTGATGGCCGCGGCCGTCGCGTTGCCGGCCTCGGCGCACGAACGGGGCAAGCGTGCATCTCGACCCATGAAACACACCCTGATCAAACCGCCGCGCCTGCACCAGGGCGACCTGGTCGGCCTGATCGCGCCGGGCGGGCGCACCAACGACGCCTCGATCGAAAAGGCGGTCCGCAATATCGAAGCGCTGGGCTTCCGCGTCAAGCTGGGCGCCAACCTGCGCGCGGTGCATGGCAATTACGCCGGGTCGGTGCAGCAGCGCGTGGCCGACCTGCACGCGATGATCCAGGACCCGGAAGTGAAGGCGATGTGGTGCATTCGCGGCGGCTCGGGCTGCATCTCGCTCCTGTCGTCGCTCGACTACAAGCTGGTGCGCGCGAACCCGAAGGTGTTGCTCGGCTACTCCGACATCACGGCGCTGCACCTGGCGTTCTACCGCCACGCAGGACTGGTGACCTTCCACGGCCCGGTGGCGATCTCGGGCCAATCCGACTACGCGCGCGAGCACCTGCTGGCGGTGCTGATGGATCCGCAGCCGAACTACACCATACCGATGGCGCTGGAAAACAGCCGACGCGCGCTTGAAGAGCCGCATTTCGCCATGCGCACCGCGACGCACGGGCAGGCCACCGGACCGCTGATCGGCGGGAACCTGAGCCTGGTCAGCGCGCTGGCCGGTACGCCGTACGCGGCCGATTTCAGGGATGCCATCCTGTACCTCGAAGAAGTCAACGAGGAGCCTTACCGCATCGACCGCTGGATGACCCAGCTCGATCTGGCCGTCGGCTTCAAGAACGCCGCCGCGCTGATGGTCGGGATCTGCGACGACTGCGTTCCGGAAGACCCGGAGCTGTCACTGACCCTGCAGGAGACGCTCGACCTGCACCTGAAGCCCCTGATCGTGCCGGCCGTGAGCGGCTATTCGTTCGGGCATATCCGCCACCAGTTCACGATTCCGGTCGGCGTGATGGCGCGCCTCGATACCGAGCGCCAGACCCTGACCCTGCTGGAGCCGGCGGTCGCCTAGTCAGTGCGAGACGATCTTCGACAGCACCGAAAACGCCGGCGCCGTCTGCGACTGCTCGAGCAGGATGGTCAGCTCGGAGAACGTGCACATCATGTTGGTTACGCTGATCTTGTCCCATGCGAGCTTCTTGAGCACCGCGTGGTAGATCCCGGGGGTTTTCTGGGTGTCGGGATTCAGGCGCAAGGTCAGCGCGGTCAGGTTGTTCACCCGCGCCAGCAGGCGTTCGCCGCCGAACGCTTCCTCGACGATGGGCAGCAGCGAACCGCTGCTTACCACCAGCACTTCATGCACGCCGCGCGTGACGGTGACGAACATTCCGGGGAACGGCTCGGCCAGGGCCAACAGCTGGCGCTGGCATTCATTGCTGTTGTCCGACAGGCGGTAGGTCGAGATGGTCAGCTCGGTGCGTGTGGTCAGCTCGCCCGAACGCGGCGCGATCATGATCGGGTGCGCCTTGTCCAGCGGCGGCAGGCGATCGGACACCCGCCGCAGCGCCATCACCACGGCAGCCTGGCCGACCGGCTTCCACAGGTCCGCTTCGATCTGCGGCCGCAGCTGGCGGGCCAGCTCGGACAGGTTGATCAAGCCGAGCGACATCCCTTCGGTAAGGAACGGCGACTCGGCGACGAGTTGTTCTACTCTGGTCGCGATGGAAAGCATACGGCCCCTTCTGCTGGCGCGCGGCTTACGCGATCGAACTGACGCGGGGTGCCGAAGGGCGGGACGTGCCGGGTGGAGAATGGGCGAATGCCAGGTGCGGATACGACGTCATGTTTTTTTTCCCGTGAGCTTAGCGTGCTGTCTCCGGGGTAAGCGGGATGCACTTTTTTGTCGATGTCACCTGGTCTTCATGCCGGTAACTTGAATCAAGTGTAGAACGCTTTTTACCAAAAGTGCAACAATAAGCAGAAGCAATTCTATCGAATTGTTTCATTTTTGCTGCACCCACAATCGCTCGCTGCTATGGCAAGATGAGCGCTGACTAACGGACAACTGGAACGGGAATCGACATGCAGCTTCGGAATCAACTACTGGCGGCCATGCTCGCAGCGGCACTGATCGCGCCGGGCGCCGCGGCGGAGACCCCGGTGCCTTCGAAGCCACAGCAATTCGTGTACATGCTGCGCGTGGCGCCGCATCTGCACGACGACAGCAAGTGGAGCGAGAAGGACAAGGCGGCGACCTCGCGCCACTTCGAGCGGCTCAAGAAGGCGACGGCGGAGGGCAAGGTGATCCTGGCCGGCCGCACCACCGAGCAGCTGGACAAGACCTTTGGCCTGGTGGTGTTTGAAGCCGACAACGAGAAGGCCGCGCGGGCCTTCATGGAATCCGATCCGGCCGTGGTGGCCGGGGTGATGACCGCAACCTTGCACCCGTATGCGGTGGCGCTGCAGCGCAAATAGCGCTTACGGCCTGCGCGTCATGAAGGTGTAGGCAAGCGCTTCGCCATCGATGCGGAACATGTCGGCGATTTCGCCGACGATGGTAAAGCCGCAGCGTTCGTACAGGCCGCGTGCGGGGCGGTTCGACGACAGCACCTCAAGGTCGATCCAGTCGATGCCCGCCTCCGCGCGGGCCCAGTCCATCGCCGCCTCGATCAAGCGCGCGCCAAGTCCAAGCCGGCGCTGGTCGCGGTGCACGCCCATGCCAAGCAGGGCGCGATGCGCTGCGGGCTTTTCAAGCCGCGCGCGAAGGTCGATATGGCCGGCGATGGCGCCCGTGCCATCGAACGCCAGCCAGACCCTGCGCCAGCCGGGTTCGCCGACCGGCGTCCCCAGTCCGGTGATAAAGCCTGCCTCTTTTTCGGGCGGCAGGCGCGACTCGCTGCGCGCCATTGGCTGAAACAGCGGCGCGCCGTCCTTGCCGTTGTCGGCAAGGTGATCGTTGAGGTAGGCGAACAGCGCCGCCAGGTCGGTGTGGACCGCGCGGCGGATCGTCAGTGCCATTACAGCGCGCGGGCGATCAGGATCTTCTGGATGTCGCTGGTGCCTTCGTAGATCTGGCACACGCGCACGTCGCGGTAGATGCGCTCGACCGGGAAGTCGCTGACGTAGCCGTAGCCGCCCAGGACCTGCATCGCGTCGGACACGACCCGTTCAGCCATCTCCGAGGCGAACAGCTTGGCCATCGCAGCCTCTTTCAGGCATGGCAGGCCGGCATCCTTCATCGACGCGGCGTGCAGGATCAGCTGGCGCGCCGCTTCGATCCTGGTCGCCATGTCGGACAGCTTGAACTGCACCGCCTGGTGTTCGAAGATCGGCTTGCCGAAGCTTTCGCGGTCCTTCGAATACGCCAGCGCGGCTTCAAACGCGGCGCGTGCCATGCCGACCGACTGCGAAGCGATGCCGATACGGCCGCCTTCGAGGCCGGACAGCGCGATCTTGTAGCCCTGGCCTTCGGCGCCGATCAGGTTCTCGGCCGGGATGCGGCAGTTCTCGAACAGGATCTGCGCGGTATCCGACGAGTGCTGGCCCATCTTGTGCTCGACGCCGGTGACGATGTAGCCCGGCGTGGTGGTCGGTACCCAGAACGCGCTGATGCCGCGCTTGCCGGCCGCCTTGTCGGTGACCGCCATGACGATCGCCACGTCGCCGTTCTTGCCGCTGGTGATGAACTGCTTGGTGCCGTTGATGACGTAATGGTCGCCGTCGCGGGTGGCGGTGGTGCGCAGCGCCGAGGCATCGCTGCCGGTGTGCGGTTCGGTCAGCGCGAAGGCGCCCAGCATCTTGCCCTGCGCGAGCGGGCGCAGCCACTGTTCCTTCTGGGCGTCGTTCGCATACATCATCGCGATGCTGCACACCGGGCAGTTGTTGACCGAGATGATGGTCGACGTGCCGCCGTCGCCGGCCGCAATCTCCTCGAGCACCAGCGCCAGCGACACGTAGTCGAGGCCCGCGCCGCCCAGTTCTTCAGGGACGGCCACGCCGAAGGCGCCGAGTTCGGCCAGCTCTTTCAGTTCCTGTTTCGGGAAGTGGGCCTCCTTGTCCCAGCGCGCGGCGTTGGGCGCCAGGCGCTCTTGCGAGAAGGCGCGCAGGGCGTCGCGGATCATCTGGTGTTCTTCGTTCAGTATCATGGTCGCAGGAGGTTGGACGGCTTACCAGGCAAGCGGCGCGCCGTCGTAGTTCAGGAATCTGCCGTTATCGGCAGCACTAAGTGAGGCAAGCGTGGCGCGCATGCCGGCGACGCTGTCTTCGACCGCCAGGTCGGCGCCTTCGCCGCCCATGTCGGTCCTGACCCAGCCCGGGTGGAGCGACACGCAGGTCGCGCCTTGCGGGCCGAAGGTGAGCGCGGTATCGGCCAGCACCGAGTTCAGTGCGGCCTTGCTGGCGCGGTACAGCGTGCCGATCGCGCTGTGGCGCTGGCCGATCGAGCCCATGAGCGACGAGATCACGGCCAGCTTGCCATGCGTGGACGCGACCAGCGGGCCGATGATCGGCAGCAGGCGCATCGCGGCCAGCACATTGGTGTGCATGACCGCGTCGAAATCGGCTTCGGTGGGGAAGCCGTCGTGGCGCGGGCCGTACAGGCCTGCGCCGAGGATGGCCACGTCGATGCGTTCATCGTCGAGTTTCCAGCCGATGGCGGCGATCGCGTCGGCGCTGGTGACGTCGAGCTGGTGCGGCTCGGCACCCATCGCGGCGAGCGAGGCGCAGTCGTCAGGCTTGCGGGCGGTGGCGATCACGCGCCAGCCGTCGGCCAGGTATTGGCGGGCCAGTTCGCGGCCAATGCCGCGCGAGGCGCCGATGATGAGGGCTGTTGGCATATCGGGTTCCGAATGTGGCAGCGGTGGAGGGGTTCCCGCTTTCGCGGGAACGACGGTATTACGCCAGCTCGATCGCCATCGCGGTCGCTTCGCCGCCGCCGATGCACAGCGAGGCGATGCCGCGCTTGCCGCCGGTGGCCTTCAGCGCGCCAAGCAGGGTCACGATGATGCGCGCGCCCGATGCGCCAATCGGGTGGCCCAGCGCGCATGCGCCGCCGTGGATGTTGACTTTGCTGTGCGGGATATCCAGCTCGTGCATCGCCGCCATCGGCACCGCCGCGAAGGCCTCGTTGATCTCGAACAGGTCGACATCCTTGGCAGTCCAGCCGGTCTTCTTCATCAGCTTGTTCATCGCGCCGATCGGTGCGGTCGTGAACAGGTTCGGCTCCTGCGCGTGGGTCGCGTGGCCGAGGATCCTGGCAATCACGGTCAGGCCGAGTTCACGCGCCTTCGATTCGCGCATCATGACCAGTGCGGCGGCGCCGTCGTTGATCGACGACGATGAGGCGGCGGTGATGGTGCCGTCTTTCTTGAACGCGGCGCGCAGGGTCGGGATCTTGTCCAGCTTGGCCTTGAGCGGGCCTTCATCCTTTTCGACGACGGTGTCGCCGAGCCGGGTGGTGACGGTGACCGGCGCGACTTCCCACTTGAAGTGGCCTTCATTGGTGGCGTTCTGCGCGCGCTTGACCGATTCGATCGCGAACGCGTCCTGCGCTTCGCGGGTAAACGAGTAGGTCGCCACGCATTCTTCCGCGAAGGTGCCCATCGAACGGCCTTCGCCGGTCTTCTCGTTGCGCGAGTAGGCGTCTTCCAGGCCGTCGTACATCATGTGGTCGAGCATCTGCCCGTGGCCGATGCGGTAGCCGCCGCGCGCCTTCGGAATCAGGTAGGGCGCATTGGTCATCGACTCCATGCCGCCGGCGATGACGACGTCGGCGCTGCCGGCCATCAGCGTGTCGTGCGCGAAGATCGCCGACTGCATCGCCGAACCGCACATCTTCGACAGGGTGACGGCGGCGGTCGACATGGGCAGGCCGCCCTTGAGCGCAGCCTGGCGCGCTGGCGCCTGGCCCTGGCCGGCCATCAGGCAGTTACCGAAGTAGACATGCTCGACCAGCTTCGGATCGATGCCCGCGCGCTCGACCGCGGCGGCGATCGCCACGGCACCCAGGTCGCTGGCGGTCTTGGAAGAAAAATCGCCCTGGAAGGCGCCCATCGGAGTGCGCGCGGCGCCGACGATTACGACTGGATCATTCATGATGTAAGTTCTCCAAATGAGGTGAGGGTGTGGCGGGCGCGGAGGCCGGTGCCTGATGACGGAAACGGATGTGCTGCGGATACGGGTACACGTCTTCGATGAAACCATCCATGATGCGCTGCTTGCGCGACTGCCAGAAGTCTTTGGTCAACAGTTCGGCATGGTGCTGCATGAAGTACTTTTTAATCTTCGCGTTGCCCAGCAAGAAAGCGCCGAACTGCTCGGGGAACACGTCGTGCTTGCCGATCGAATACCACGGCTCGGCCGACATTTCTTCTTCCTCGTTGCGCGGCTGCGGAATGTCGCGGAAATTGCAATCGGTGATGTATTCGATCTCGTCGTAATCGTAGAACACCACCCGGCCCTGGCGCGTCACGCCGAAGTTCTTGTATAGCATATCGCCGGGGAAAATGTTGGCGGCGACCAGTTCGCGGATGGCGTTGCCGTATTCGACGACGCCGTGTTCGATCAGCGCGTCGTTGCCGGCCGCTTCCGCGTTCGCCAGGAACATATTGAGCGGCACCATGCGGCGTTCGATGTACAGGTGGCGGATGATGATGCGGTCGCCTTCGAACTCGACCAGCGACGGCGCGTGATGCATCAGCTCGGCGATCAGCGCTTCCGAGAAACGCCCGGCCGGGAAGGCGACGTTGGAATACTCCAGCGTATCGGCCATGCGGCCGACGCGGTCGTGGTGCTTCACCAGCAGGTATTTTTCCTTGATCTGCGCGCGCGTGGTTTCCTTGGGTGCGGGGTAGAAATCCTTGATCACCTTGAACACGTAGGGAAACGACGGCAGCGCGAAGACCAGCATCACCAGGCCACGGATGCCGGGCGCGATTTCGAAGCGGTCGGCGGTGTGCTTGAGGTGCTGAAGGAAATCGCGGTAGAACAGGGTCTTGCCCTGTTTCTGCAGGCCGAGGATGGTGTAGATCTCGCTGCGCGGCTTGCGCGGCAACAGCGTGCGCAGGAACTGCACGTAGGCCGACGGCACCTCCATGTCGACCATGAAGTAAGCGCGCGTAAACGAGAACAGGATCGTGATCTGCGCGTGGTCGAGCAGCACCGCATCGAGCACCAGCTGGCCATGCCGGTTGTGCAGGATGGGTACGACGAACGGAAATTCCTGGATACCGTTAATGATTTTGCCGACGACGTAAGCCCCCTTGTTCCGGAAGAACAAGTTGGACAACACCTGGATCTGATAGTTCGGCTCGGGCGGCTCGCCGCCCAGCTTCTGCAGCAGGCAGGCTTCGACCTGGGCGATATCGCGGTCGAGGCCGGCGAATTCGCAGTCGAGCTGAAAGTTGGTAACGATGCGCTTGAGCGCCACATGCAGGCCGTCGGCCGCCGGGTAGTACACGCGATAGGTCGGCAGCAGCTCGTCGGTATCGATGTACTCGGTGGAGATCACCGGGCGCACGAAGATGAAATCGTTATGGAAATACGTCCGGTGCAAGATATTGCAGCACACGGAATTAAAGAAGGTTTCGGCCAGCTCGGGCTGCTTATGGCCCGACAACATGCCGATGTAATGCAGCTTGGTTTCGCGCCAGACGCTATCGGTCAGTTCGCTGCCGTCGTACTCGTCTTCGAGCACCTGCACGCACTCCTGCACGCGCTTGTCGTAAAAGCCGATGCGCTCGCGCGCGGCCTGCTGCGCGGCGGGCCACTCGGCCGATTCAAAGTAGCGGCGCGCGGCCTGGCTAGCCTGGCGAAACAAGCGATAGTGCTTATCGAAGCCATCGAGGATCGTGCGCGCGATATCGAACGCGATCTGCGAAGACAGCAGCTTGGGAAACGCAGCTTGTTTCATCGTAAGCGTGCCAAAAATCAGACTTCCAAAATCGGGGACAGACCACCATTTTAGAATCTTCCAAAATGGTGGTCTGCGCGCCCCGGTCTGTCCCCGATTTTGGAATTACTTGGTTTCGGAGAACAGTTCGCGGCCGATCAGCATGCGGCGGATTTCGCTGGTGCCGGCGCCAATCTCGTAGAGCTTGGCGTCGCGCCACAGGCGGCCTACCGGGTATTCGTTGATGTAGCCGTTGCCGCCCAGCGTCTGGATCGCTTCGCCCGCCATCCAGGTCGCTTTCTCGGCGCTGTACAGAATCGCGCCGGCGGCGTCCTTGCGCAGGTTGCGGATCTGCTCCGGCGAGGTGGCGCGGTCGCAGGCCTGGCCGACCGCGTAGACGTAGGCTTTGCAGGCCATCATCGTCGAGTACATGTCGGCAAGCTTGCCTTGCATGAGCTGGAATTCGCCGATCGGCTGGCCGAATTGCTTGCGGTCGTGGACGTAGGGAACGACCGAGTCCATGCACGCCGCCATGATGCCGAGCGGACCGCCCGACAGCACCGTGCGCTCGAAGTCGAGGCCGGACATCAGTACATTGACGCCCTTGCCCAGGCCGCCAAGCACGTTTTCGGCCGGGACTTCGCAGTCCTGGAATACCAGCTCGCCGGTGTGCGAGCCGCGCATGCCGAGCTTGTCGAGCTTTTGCGCGATCGAGAAGCCTTTGAAGCCTTTTTCGATCAGGAAGGCGGTCATGCCGCGCGGGCCTGCTTCGAGGTCGTTCTTGGCGTACACCACCAGCACGTCGGCGTCAGGGCCGTTGGTGATCCACATCTTGGTGCCGTTGAGCACCCAGCGGTCGCCCTTGAATTCGGCCTTGAGCTTCATGCTGACCACGTCGGAGCCGGCGTTCGGCTCGGACATCGCCAGCGCGCCGATGTGCTCGCCGGAGATCAGCTTCGGCAGGTACTTTTGCTTTTGTTCTTCGGTGCCGTTGCGCTTGATCTGGTTGACGCACAGGTTCGAGTGGGCGCCGTACGACAGGCCGACCGAGGCCGAGGCGCGCGAGATTTCTTCCATGGCGATGATGTGGGCCAGGTAGCCCATGCCGGCGCCGCCGTATTCTTCGCCGACCGTGATGCCGAGCACGCCCAGGTCGCCCATCTTGCGCCACAGGTCCATCGGGAACTGGTCGCTGCGGTCGATCTCGGCAGCGCGCGGCGCGATTTCGGCAGCTGCAAATTGTTGGACTGCTTCGCGCAGCGCGGCAATGTCGTCGCCGTGGTCAAAGGTCAAGCCTGGAAGATGCAGCATGTCGTCCTCGTGGAAAAGTGCGGAATGGAAGCGTCAATCATACGCATGTTTGACGTTTACGTAAACGTAAGGTAGCCTCGGTTAAACGGTTTCGGTGCTCTGCGCCAGCATGCGGCGGCATTCGTCTTCGTGCGCGGCCACTTCGGCCAGCGCCATGTCGATGTCGGCGCGTTGTTGTTCCAGCGTTTCGCGCTGGTGCGCGAGCACCGCGAGGAAGCGGTTCATCTGGGCGACCGTGTCCTTCGGCGATTCGTACATGTCGACGATGCTTTTGATTTCGGACAGGGTGAGCCCCAGGCGCTTGCCGCGCAGGGTCAGTTTGAGGCGGGTGCGGTCGCGCGCGGTGTAGACACGGTTGCGTCCGCCCACGCCTTCGCGCGAGGGGCTGAGCAAGCCATGGTCTTCGTAGAAGCGGATGGCGCGCGCGGTGACGTCGAATTCACGCGCCAGCTCGGCAATCGTATAGGTAACCATGATCGGGTTTCTGTGTGCGGTTGGTAAAATGCGCCACCCGAATCGCGGATAGCGCAGTAGTTTCCGTTTACGTCAACGTAAAGTGCATTGTAGCGCGCCACCGGCCCAAGGGCCATGAAAGAGCTTGATGAATCAACTTGAATCCCAGCTGGACTATCCCCTCGGCGACCTGCTGCCGGCGCCGGGCGCGCTCGCCGAACTGGCGCCGGGCCTGCAGTGGCTGCGCATGCCGCTGCCATTCGCCCTCGACCATATCAACCTGTGGCTGTTGCGCGATCGCTTCGATGGCCGCAGCGGCTGGGCCAGCGTCGATTGCGGCGTGGCCAACGATACCACCCGCGCCAACTGGGACCAGGTGCTGGCCGATGGCATCGGCTCCGCGCCCTTGCTGCGCGTGTTCGCCACCCATTGTCATCCTGATCACATGGGTTTGTCCGACTGGCTGTGCCGGCGCTTCGACGCGCCGCTGTGGATGACCACCGGAGAGTATGCGTTCGCACGCATGATGGCGGCCGCGCTGCCGGGCGTGGACGGGCCGGCCGCGCTGCCGCATTTCCAGCGCCACGGCCTGGCCGACCCGGAGCTGGTGGCGCGTATCGGCGAACGCCGGAATTACTACCCATCGCTGGTACCAGCGGTACCTCATGCTTACACGCGGATGCAGGACGGCGACCTGATCGCCGTGGGCGAGCAGCATTGGCGGGTGATCACCGGTTTTGGCCATTCCCCGGAGCATGCCTCGCTGTATTGCGAGGCCTTGAAGGTGCTGATCTCGGGCGACATGGTGTTGCCGCGTATTTCCACCAACGTGTCGGTGTTTGCGGTCGAGCCAGAGGGGAATCCCCTGGCGCAGTACCTCGATTCGCTGGGCAAATTTGCCGGTTTGCCTTCCGACACCCTGGTGCTGCCATCGCACGGGCGCCCGTTCCGCGGTTTGCATATCCGAATCGCACAGCTGCGGGAGCACCATGCCGCGCGCCTGGCCGAGGTGATCGAGGCGTGCCGCGAGCCGCAGTCGGCAGCCGATATCGTACCGATCATGTTCCGCCGCAAGCTCGACGCCCACCAGCTCACATTTGCCCTGGGTGAGGCACTGGCCCACCTGCACTATCTTTGGCATGCCGGGACCGTGCAGCGCAGCGCAGGTGCGGACGGCGTGCTGCGTTTTCATCTGACCTAGGCCAATGATCGGCATGGCGTGCGGCACTGCGGCGGATATAGTATGCTATTTCGACATCGATCCTTGAACGGAAGCAGCACGCATCGGATGTGTTAACGGCAATATTGTTTTCGGGTAATTAACATTTTGTCGCATAAACTGCGACAGAGGCGGGTTGGGTGACCGCAGGTATAAATGTTACGCACCTTGTTCAATATCGTCACATTTGGTCTCATCTTGCAAGAGACTGACTTTCATGGCTTAGCATGAAATAGTGCCATAATGAATTCATCTAACGAACGGGAAAGCTTCAGCGAACGCCTTCAACAAGCCCTGAAGAACGCCCATTATTCTCCCGACAGTCCCACCCGCCTCGCACGCGAATTTAACATTCGCTTCGAAGGACGCCCTATTACAGTGCACGCAGCGCGCAAGTGGCTGGTGGGCGAAGCCATTCCGACGCAAGAAAAGTTACGAATGATCGCGCACTGGCTTGGCGTTCCGGCCGAGTGGCTGCGCTTTGGCGGCACCGATGGCGACCTCAACGGCCATGGCGAAACGACCAACGGCACCGCCCGTTTCGAGTCCGCAGACGTAAAATTAATTGCCGATCTGCAGAGATTGGATGAGCATCACCGCCAGATTGCGCGAGAATTCATCCGGATGCTGGTCCGAATGAATAACCAAAAGTAGCATTTTCCTCATTATTGCACTGGCTGCCGCGCACGTTGGCGGCTTGTCGGCGACCCCACTGCGCGTTTTTTAACGCGCGCCTCCTCCGAAATCGACCCGTCAAATAAGTCTCGGTTAGCACACTCGCCGGGCCAGGGTATTGGCATTTGTCATGCTCAAATCGCCGTCTTCATGCACACTGTCGGAGTCATCCGCTTGTCGTAAATACTGTCAGGCAATTTTTTGCGCGTAGAAAACGCACAGAATCGCGATAGTGGCTCATAATCAGCGAGCACCGCGCCGTATTTTCACCTGTTCTGAAACAAAGCCGAGGATCAGCTGTCTATGAAAAGTAACTACGCCAATACCGCGCAATTGAAAGACCTGATGACTGCTCCGCCGATGACCGCCCAGCAGCACGCGGAAGTGATGCGCAAGCGCATCCAGCATCGCCGCATGCTTGAAGAAGCGAAAGAATTGAAAAAAGCGGAGGCTTGGCAGTACGACAAACGCTAACAGCACCAGCCCGCAGCGGCCTGGCACGGTTTGATCGGGTTCGCCCGACGCTTTCAGTCCGCCCCAGCGCGGCGCGAGGCCGTGCTCAAGGCCCAAACAGGTCGATGACCCGTCCCACGGCGTGGTCGACCATTTCCTCGATGCCCGCCGGCTTGCAAGAGCGCGGCAGCGGCGGGAAGACGATCCCCCATCTCCGCTACCGCCGTCATGTTGCGCAACTGCGCCTTATGTGGCGATCAGCCGTCGATCAGGGACTTGAGTTCACCGGAGGCGAACATCTCGTTCATGATGTCGGAACCGCCGATGAATTCGCCCTTGATGTAAAGCTGGGGAATGGTTGGCCAGTTCGAGTATTCCTTGATGCCCTGGCGGACTTCAGGATCTTCCAGCACGTTGACGGTGGCGATGTTCTCGACGCCGCAGGCCTTCAGGATCTGGATCGCGCGGCCGGAAAAGCCGCACTGCGGGAACTGGGCGGTGCCCTTCATGAACAGCACCACAGGGGTGCTGGACACGGTTTCTTTAATCCAGGTTTGTACGTCGCTCATGGCTGCCTCAGTGAAAAAATGAATGGATGGCGTGCATTTTATAAGAAATCGACGCTGAAGGCCGGGCGGGCGTCGTTCCCGCGAAAGCGGGAACCCATGCATTGCTATCTTGAACACGTTGGATGGGTTCCCGCCTGCGCGGGAACGACGTGGTGTTATCCCTTCAACTTGGCGAACGCCGCCGCCATGCTGCCGCCAATCGGCGCCGGCTGCTTGTTCTGGTGCTGGGCCAGGCGTTTGCCGTCGGTGCGGTCGCCGCGCTGCTCCGGTTTCGAGCCAGCCTGGGGCGCGCTGTCGGTCAGGCGCATCGTCAGCGCGATGCGCTTGCGTTTCGGATCGACTTCCAGCACCTTGACCCTGACCACCTGCCCCGCCTTGACCACCGTGTGCGGGTCCTTGACGAAGGTGTTCGACAGCGCCGAAATATGCACCAGCCCGTCCTGGTGCACGCCGATATCGACAAACGCGCCGAACGCCGCGACGTTGGTCACCACGCCTTCCAGGATCATGTCCGGACGCAGGTCGCTGATTTCCTCGACACCTTCCTTGAAGGTCGCGGTGGTAAATTCCGGACGCGGGTCGCGGCCCGGCTTTTCCAGTTCCTTGATGATGTCGGTAATCGTCGGCACGCCGAATTTCTCGTCCGCATAACGCGACGGCGTCAGCGTCTTGAGCAGCGACGCGTCGCCGATCACCGCCTTCATGTCCTTCTTGATGTCGGCCAGGATCTTCTCGACCACGGGATACGATTCCGGGTGCACCGCCGATGCGTCCAGCGGGTTGTCGCCGTTCATCACGCGCAGGAAGCCGGCGGCTTGCTCGAAGGTCTTGTCGCCCAGCCGCGGCACCGACTTGAGCGCCGCGCGCGAGGTGAACGCGCCCTTCATGTCGCGGTACGACACGATTGCTTGCGCAACGCTGGCCGATAGGCCGGACACGCGCGCCAGCAGCGGCGCCGATGCCGTATTGACGTCGACGCCGACCGCGTTGACGCAATCCTCGACGACGGCATCGAGCGAGCGCGCCAGCTGGGTTTGCGACACATCGTGCTGGTACTGGCCCACGCCGATCGATTTCGGATCGATCTTCACCAGTTCGGCCAGCGGGTCTTGCAGGCGGCGCGCGATCGATACCGCGCCGCGCAGCGAGACATCCATGTCCGGCAGTTCGCGCGAAGCGAATTCGGACGCCGAGTAGACCGACGCGCCCGCTTCGGAGACGACAATCTTGGTCAGCTTCAGTTCCGGCCGCTGCTTGATCAGGTCCTGTGCCAGCTTGTCGGTTTCGCGCGAAGCCGTGCCGTTACCGATCGAGATCAGCGACACATTGTGCTCTGCCGCCAGGTTACCCAGCAGATGGAGCGCGCCGTCCCAGTCGTTTTTCGGCTGGTGCGGGTAAATGACGGCCGTGTCGACCACCTTGCCGGTGGCGTCGACCACGGCTACCTTGACGCCGGTGCGCAGGCCCGGGTCGAGGCCCATGGTGGCGCGCGGGCCGGCCGGGGCCGCCAGCAGCAGCGCTTTCAGGTTGAGCGCGAACACATTGATGGCGTCGAGCTCGGACTTTTCGCGCAGCGCGCCCATCAGCTCGGTTTCGAGGTGCATGAAGCTTTTTACGCGCCAGGTCCAGCGGGCCGTGTCGGCCAGCCATTTGTCGGCCGGGCGGCCCAGGTTCTTGATGCCGGCGGCGGCCGCGATGCGCCCTTCGCACGGGTTGTGCGGCGCGTCCCACTTCGGCTTTTCGGCTTCGGTGTCGAGGCGCATGATTACGTCGAGCACGCCTTCGCGGCGGCCGCGCAGCAGCGCCAGCGCACGGTGCGAAGGAATCGTGGAAATGGTTTCGGAGTAATCGAAGTAATCGGCGAACTTCTCGCCTTCGTCCTGCTTGCCTTCGACCACTTTCGACTCGACGATCGCGTGATCCTTGACGTATTCACGCAACGATTGCAGCAGGGCCGCGTCTTCGGCGAAACGTTCCATCAGGATCTGGCGCGCGCCGTCGAGGGCCGCCTTGGTATCGGGCACGCCCGGGTTGTTGCCGTCGTCGGTGGTAAACGCGTCGCGCAGGAACTTGCCCGCTTCGGTTTCCGGCGTCAGGGCCGGATCGGCAAGCAGCGCTTCGGCCAGCGGCGCCAGGCCGGCTTCGATGGCGATTTGCGCCTTGGTGCGGCGTTTCTGCTTGTAGGGCAGGTACAAGTCTTCAAGGCGGGTCTTGTCTTCGGCCATGGCGATCGCCTGCATCAGCGCCGGGGTCATCTTGTTTTGCTCGGTGATCGACGCGATGATCGCGGCGCGCCGGTCTTCCAGCTCGCGCAGGTAGCGCAGGCGCTCTTCGAGCAGGCGCAGCTGGATGTCGTCCAGTCCGCCGGTCGCTTCCTTGCGATAGCGTGCGATAAAAGGCACAGTGGCGCCTTCGTCGAGCAGGGCGATGGCGGCGGCGACCTGCACCGGCTTGGCGGCAAGTTCGAGGGCGAGACGTTGTTCGATAGAAGGCAGCATGGGGTCAATCTGAGGTGAGTCGAGCCCGTGATGATTACGCAATCAGGGCGAATGCGCCAGTCTTGACAGCCACAGGTGCGTGTGCACGGTTGTCAATCGGGCAACACGATGGGCCGGATTTGATTTAACATCGATTGATCAAAGGCAAGGAATCACCCGCGCCGACGATTTATAGGTGTGAAAGAGAACAGACCACGACAGCGCGAATGTTAGATAATATCGGTTGTTGTCGTTTTTGATACGGCCTTTACAGAACAAGTACAGACGATGGAATTTACGCGCGAAGAACACCGCGAAATAGCGACGGCGGCGCCCCGCCCCGCCAGCCCTGCGCCCGCCCTTCCTGCGCCCGTGGCGAGCTGGCTGCAGCGTGTCGAGGCGGCAGCGCACCCGCAGCCGCGGCTCACGGCCGAGATCAAAGACCCGAAAATTACCCAGTACCGCTTCGTGTACGTGCTCGCCCCGACCAGCGGCGGCCGCCACGTGGCCCTGTGCCTGTGCAAGGCGCGCCTGCGCCCGACCGGCGACGTGGCCGCGGCCAGCCCGGTCAGCGAAGTGTTTTCGCTGCTGTCGGCGCCGCCGACCTACCTGGAAGGCGACGACGAAGACCTGGTACGGTTCTTTATTGCCATGCGCAGCGGCGCGGCCTCGGCCGGCGGCGGCGCCACCGAACCGAAGGGCAAGGTTGGCGCGATCCTGCTGCAAATGTTGCTGGAACAAGACAAACTGCTGTGGGCAAATTCGTGGGCCGACATGGCCAACGGCCTGATTTACCCGCTCAAGGCCGGCGCCGAGCGCGCCGCGAACCTGGTGTGGCGCGACGAGGGCCGCACGGCCCGCCTCGGCTGGCAAGTGCAGCCGCCCAACGGCGCGACCCATACCGCCGCCGACCAGATCGATTACATGTTGCCGACCGACCCGCCGTGGTACATCGACAACTTGTCATGCGGTCCGCTGGCGCTGAACCGCGGCGGCGTCGACATCTCGCTGGCCGAGCTGCAGGCGCTGGTGGCCCAGGCCCCCGCCCTGACCGGCAACGACAAGAAGCGTGTTTCCCAGTTGCTGCTGGCGCATGGCCTGCAGCAGCTGATGCCGCTGCCGCAGCCGCTGACCCAGCGCCTGCGCGATGACGTCGCGCCGCGTCCGGTATTGCTGCTCGATAGCGTGTCGCTTCCTGACGGCAACACCACCCGTTGGCACGACTTCGCGGTGCTCTCCTATGACTACGATGGCGAGCGGGTGTCGTTCGACCCGGCGCAGCGGGTGGTGCGCCAGATCGGCGACGTTACCGAAATCATCGCCCGCGATAGTGCCGCCGAAGCGGCGGCGCTGGCCCAGCTGGCCGAACTCGGCTTCCACAAGCCTGCCACCGCGCCATTGAACGGCCTGGCCGGCGCGCTGCAGCTGGAAAGCCAGGCGCACTGGCTGCGCTTCGCCGCCGACGGCCTCGACACGCTCCCGGATCACGGCTGGCAGCTGGTCAAGTCGCCGAAATACCGCTACGACGTGGTCGCGGTCGAGGACTGGTACGCCGACATCGACGAGCCGGCCGAAGCCGGCAACGCCTGGTTCGAACTTGAGCTGGGCATCGTGGTCAACCAGAAGCGGGTGCCGCTGTTGCCGGTGCTGGTGCAGCTGATCCGCGGCGCGCCAAGCGACTTCGACGCCGAGGTGCTGGCTGCGCACGCCGATGTCGACCAGATGCTGGCCACCCTGCCCGATGGCTTGCGCGTGGCGCTGCCGTGGGGCCGCCTCAAGCCGATCCTCGGCACGCTGGGCGAGCTGTATTTCAACGACAAGATCAAGAACAAGGTCCGCCTGTCGACGCTGGATGCGGCACGGCTGGAAGAACTGGCGCGCGGCACCGAGCTGCGCTGGACCGGCGGCGAACAGTTGCGCGAAACCGGCCGCAAGCTGAGCCAGTTTGGCTCGGTGCAGAAAGTGCCAACCCCGGCCAGCCTGCAAGCGACGCTGCGCGACTACCAGGCCGACGGCCTGGCGTGGATGCAGTTCCTGCGCGAATACAACCTCGCCGGCATCCTCGCCGATGACATGGGCCTGGGAAAAACCGTGCAGACCCTCGCCCATATCCTGATCGAGAAGGAATCGGGCCGCATGACCAAGCCGGCGCTGGTGATCGCGCCGACCAGCCTGATGACCAACTGGCAGGAAGAGTCCGCCCGCTTCGCGCCCAGCCTGCGCGTGCTGCTGCTGCAGGGCAAAGAGCGGATGGACCTGTTCGACAAGATCGAAGAATACGACCTGGTCTTGACCACTTACGCGCTGTTGCCGCGCGACGAGGAAAAGCTGCGCGAGCACGAATACCACCTGGTCATCCTCGACGAATCGCACTACATCAAGAACACCCGGTCGAAGGCGGCGCAAAGCGCCGGCCTGCTCAATGCGCGCCACCGCCTGTGCCTGTCGGGCACGCCGCTGGAGAACCACCTGGGCGAGCTGTGGTCGCAGTTCCATTTCCTGCTGCCTGGCCTGCTGGGCGACGAGAAGACCTTCAACACCCAGTTCCGCCACCCGATCGAACGCCAGGACGATCCGCTGCGCCGCGCGCTGCTGAACCGCCGGATCCGACCGTTCCTGCTGCGCCGTACCAAGGACAATGTGGCCAAGGAACTGCCGCCGAAGACGGAGATGGTGCGCAAGGTCGAGTTGTCGGGCGCCCAGCGCGACCTGTACGAAACCGTGCGCCTGGCCATGGACAAGAAAGTACGCGAGGAAATCGACAAGAAGGGCGTGGCGCGCAGCCAGATCGTCATCCTCGAGGCGCTGCTCAAGCTGCGCCAGGTGTGCTGCGACCCGCGCCTGGTCAAGGCCCTGCCAGCCCGCAAGAAAGACAGCGGCTCGGCCAAGCTGATCGACTTGCTGCAGATGGTCGACGACCTGCTCGAAGAAGGCCGCAAGATCCTAGTGTTCTCGCAGTTCACCAGCATGCTGGCGCTGATCCAGGCCGAGCTCGACGCGCGCCGCATCCCGTACGCGCTGCTGACCGGCGAAACGCGCGACCGCGCCGCCCAGGTGGCGGCGTTCCAGCAAGGCGCGGTGCCGATCTTCCTGATCAGCCTGAAGGCAGGCGGTGTCGGCCTGAACCTGACCGCTGCCGACACCGTGATCCATTACGATCCGTGGTGGAATCCGGCGGCCGAGAACCAGGCCACCGACCGCGCCTGGCGTATCGGGCAGGACAAGCCAGTGTTCGTCTACAAGCTGATCGCCAAGGGCACGCTGGAAGAAAAGATCCAGCTGCTGCAGCAGAAAAAGTCGGACCTGGCCAATTCCGTCCTGGCCGAGGGCGAATCGCACAAGCTGGCACTGACCCAGGAAGACCTGCAAGCGATCTTCGCGCCGCTGGAAGAATAAGCACCCAGCATAGACCTCGGTAATATATGCAGGAGAGCAATACTCCGCTTATACTCACCAGGTCAGTGTCTTTGGAAGTGCGTCATGCCCAGCAGTTTTACGATGGCCGATTGCTTCCGCACGATTGCCGAACTGCATGGCGACATCGTGTGGATCGTCGATTGCAGCACCGGGGTGTTGGAGTACATCAGCCCGTCTGCTGCCGGCTTGCTCGGCTATCCGGCTACCCAGCTCAGGGAACAATGGTTGAATGGCGGCGACGGGCCGCTGGCCCAGCTGGGCGATGGCCTCGGCCAGCGCCTGCAGCGCTTTGCCGATGGCGATGCATCGCGCCTACGCGTCGTGCGCGAGTTTGATGTTCCGCACGGCACCCAGGGCCGCATGGTGCCGGTCGAAGTCGCCTCGATGCTGCTGGTCACCGATGGCGGCAACGCCCATAGCGTGGTTGGCACCATCCGCGATCTGAGCGCCCGGCGCGAGGCCGCCGCGGCCGAACGGCGCTTCGCCAGCATGCTCAATCATGAGTTCCGCACGCCGCTGTCGACCATCGACGGCGCCATCCAGCGCCTTGAGGCCACCGGCAGCAATGCCGACGACGCGACGCGCCAGCGCTACCGCAAGATTGGCGCCGCCGTCGACCGGATGATCGAGATGCTCGACGATTACCTGTCGCCCGACCGCCTTGATGAGACGGGACACAAATCCAGGGAACATCATGCCCGGCCTCAGCAGCTGCTGGACGAAGCGGCCGGCATTGTCCGGGCCGCCAACCGCGCGGTGACGGTGCATGCGGCCGGCTTGCCCGCGCAGATTCGCTGCGCGCCCGATGGCTTGCGGCTGGCGCTGAAGGTATTGATTGACAATGCCATTCAATATTCTCCGGAAACGACCGTTATCGAGCTGTCCGGCGTGCCTGACGCCGGCGGCCTGGCCTTGCAGGTGCGCGACATGGGCACCGGGGTACCGGTCGGCGAGCTCGACCGCGTCTTCGACAAGTTTTACCGCGGCACTAACGCCGGCAGCCGCGCTGGATCGGGGCTGGGCTTATACATGGCGCGCTCGGTGGTCGAGGTTCACGGCGGCAGCCTGACCGCGGCCAACCATGACGAGTGTGGTGCGGTGTTCAAAATATGGTTGCCGCACCAGCAATTAGCCGGGAAAAAGGTTGCACCGGGATAGGGCAGCAGTGATAATTCACCGGCTGTACAAAGGGTATGCGCTCGAAAGTAAGCAATACTAGCTTGACCAATAGAACACCAACAATGGCGCGCCCATGACGCAAATTTTGATCGTTGAAGACAACGGCGACTACGCCGCTGATATGGCGGAGTTCCTGCTGGGACTGGACCATCAGGTGGAAGTTGCCACCTCCGCAGGTGAGATGTGGGCCGCGCTGACGCGCAATCCGCATGCCGTCGTGGTACTCGACCTTGGCCTGCCTGACGAAGATGGCTTCAATGTCATACCGCGGATGCGCCAGCTGTATCCGGAAATCGGCCTGCTGGTGCTGACCGGCCGGGTGGCGTTCGACAGCCGCATCCTGGGCCTGCGCCTCGGCGCCGACCATTACCTGACCAAGCCGATCAAGTTCCCGGAGCTGGCCGCGCACATCGAGGCGCTCGATCGCCGCATGCGTCCGCATTCCCAAGAGCCGAGCCCGGCGGTCAGCAAGTGGACCCTGAAAGTCACCGCGCGCCAGCTGGAAGTGATGGGCGTGTCGATCGACCTGACCGAAAAGGAATGCAATTTCCTGCATCTTCTGACCATGAATACCAGGCCGGTGCCACGCCAGGTCATCGTTGCTCGGATGGGCGGCGAAGATCCCGATGCCAGCCGCCGCGTGGATATGCTGGTGTACCGCTTGCGCAAGAAGGCGCGGCTGGGGCTGGGACAGGATCTGCCGCTGCGTAGCGCGTATGGCGAGGGATACAGCTTGTCGGCGGGGTTCTATCTGGCGTCGTGATAGCGCCTGCGATCGGGCGGACCGCGCGCTGAACGCGGCCCTGGGGACAGAGTCGGGCGGCAGTCGGTTTTTGCCGCGATTAAATGGGGACGGAGTGGCGGCGATCCGTTAAAATAGGCGCATCGTTACCTTGCCTCCCTTTGTTTATGGCCCGCCTTCCCCGTCTTGTCTTGCCCGGTCATCCGCACCACATCATCCAGGAAGGCAATGACCGGCAGCTGATCTTCCGCGAGGATGAGGATTACCAGCGCTTTCTCGGCTGGCTGAAGGAAAGCGCGCGCGAATTCAAGGTGGCCGTCCACGCTTACGTGCTGATGCCCAATCACCTGCACCTGCTGGCGTCGCCATCGACCGAGGAGGGGCTGGCGCGCATGATGCAGCGGGTCGGACGCTACTACGTGCCGTGGTTTAACCAGAAATACCAGCGTCTTGGCGGCCTGTTCCGTGGACGCTTCAAAACCTCGTTGATCGATTCCGATCGCTATTTCATGATGTGCAGCCGCTACATCGAGTTCAATCCGGTGCGCAGCGGTGCCGTTGGCGACCCGACCGACTATCCATGGTCCAGCTACGCCCATCATGCCGGCGTTCGCCAGGAGTCCCTGATCATCGATCACGCGCTTTACTGGGGTTTGGGAAACACGCCGTTCCAGCGTGAAGCCGCATATATCGAACTGGCGCGCCAGCCGCTGTCGGCCGCTGAGCTCGACAACATCAACCAGGCGGTGCTGAAGGGATGGCCGCTCGGGTCGGATGCATTCAAGACCCAGCTGCAGCTGAAAGCCAAGCGCCAGGTACTGCCTGCAAAGCGCGGCCGGCCGTTCAAGGCGAGGCCGGACACCTGATCCGATTGTTGCTTTCCATCCTTCTATTATGTTCATCCGCAAGTCTGAACCAGCTATGGTGGTAAGCTGGGTTGATCCATAAGCGATCGCTGGTGGATTAACTAGGGATATATGCAACAAAATACTGAAGTACGGCTGTCTGATTTCATACTTGCCAACATGGAAGTGATTCTCCAGGCATGGGAAGAATTTGCGCGAACCATCGAGCCGCCGGCGCTGACGATGGACGACGTCGAACTGCGCGACCATGCGCGCCAGATGCTGCAGGTTATCGCTGCGGACTTGCAGACGCCACAGAGCGATCATCAGCAGGCGGAGAAATCCAAGGGAAACGCGCCGCGCACCGTCCACGACACCGCGTCTGAAATCCATGCCGAGGCGCGCCTGCAGTCGGGCTATACGGTCGAGCAGCTGGTGTCCGAATACCGGGCCCTGCGTTCCAGCGTGCTGCGCCTGTGGGCGGAAAGCGCCAAGACGGGCATCCTCACCGACATGGACGACGTGACGCGTTTCAACGAAGCGATCGACCAGGCCCTGGCCGAGTCGGTGGCGCGCTATGCCAAGCTGGTCAAGCGCTCGCAAAACATGTTTCTTGCGATCCTGGGCCATGACCTGCGCAACCCGCTGGGCACGGTCATCACCGGGGCCAGTTTCATCACCCAGGCAACCGACATACCGTCGAAGTTCATCGTCGTTGCCTCGCGCATCTATAACAGTGGCCAGCGCATGACCAAGCTGATCAATGATCTGATCGACTTCACGCGTACCCACCTGGGCTCCGGCTTGCCAGTGCGCCCGAAGCCCGGCGATCTTGCCCAGCTGGCCGCAAACGTTGTCGATGAGTTGCGCACCTATCACTCGGAACGGGTGATTCGCCTGTCCAGCCCCAGCGCCCTGATGGCGGTGTTCGACAACGACCGTATCGCCCAGGTGCTGTCGAATGTGATCGGCAACGCGATCCAGTACGGCGCCGGCGACGGCGATGTCAACGTGACCCTTGCCGAAGTGGACGCGACAGTCACGATCACGGTGAATAACCTCGGTCCGCTGATTGAGCCGAAACAGCTTGGTTCGATATTTGAACCGCTGGTGCGACTGGCGCGCACGAATGGGGACGAATATCCGGCACACGGCAGCCTCGGCATCGGGCTGTTTATCGCCCGCGAAATCGTTCATGCCCACAAGGGCAGCATCGGCGTGGAATCGGCCGAGGGAATCGGCACGACTTTCAGCATACACCTGCCACAGCACAACTAGCCTGAATCATCTGTAACAGGTCAAGAATGCCCGCAAGGGCATTTTTTTCGTCCATCAATTCATAAGCCTTTTCATTTAATCCAAACTCGTCCCACTATGTCCCTATTTAAAAATTGGAGCGACGCAGCGCAATTTAATCTGACTCCGACCCTAATTGTTTCCATTGATGTTTCTTGTGCATTGCACTAATCTTGTCCCTCGACTTCAAAAAGCTGCGGAGAACGCTCATGATTGCCCAAGGTTTATACGACCCGTCCAACGAACACGATGCCTGCGGCGTCGGCTTCATCGCCCACATCAAGGGCAACAAGAGCCATTCGATCATTGAACAGGGCCTGTTGATCCTGAAGAACCTCGACCACCGGGGCGCTGTCGGCGCCGACGTGCTGATGGGCGATGGCGCGGGCATCCTGATCCAGATTCCCGACCAGTACTTCCGCGATGAAATGGCGAAGCAGGGCGTCGAATTGCCGCCGCCTGGCGAATACGGCGTCGGCATGGTGTTCCTGCCGAAAGAAAACGCGTCTCGCATCGCCTGCGAGCAGGAAATCGAGCGCGCCGTGCGCATCGAAGGCCAGGTCGTGCTCGGCTGGCGCAATGTGCCGCTGGACGAAACCATGCCGATGTCGCCCACCGTGCGCGACAAGGAGCCGGTGATCCGCCAGATCTTCATCGGCCGCGGCCCGGACATCATGGTGACCGACGCGCTGGAGCGTAAGCTGTATGTGATCCGCAAGTCGTCCGGCCACGCGATCCAGGCCCTCAAGCTGATCCACGGTAAGGAATTTTTCGTGCCGTCGATGTCGGCGCGCACCATTGTCTACAAGGGCCTGTTGCTGGCCGACCAGGTCGGCGTGTACTACAAGGACCTGCAGGATCCGCGCTGCATCTCGGCGCTGGCGCTGGTGCACCAGCGTTTTTCGACCAACACCTTCCCGGAGTGGCCGCTGGCCCACCCGTACCGCCTGATCGCCCACAACGGCGAGATCAACACCGTCAAGGGCAACTTCAACTGGATGCGCGCGCGCGAAGGCGTGATGAAGTCCGCCGTGCTGGGTGAAGACCTGCAAAAGCTGTTCCCGCTGATCTATGAAGGCCAGTCCGACACCGCCTGTTTCGACAATGCGCTCGAACTGTTGATCATGTCGGGCTACCCGATCGCCCAGGCCATGATGATGATGATTCCCGAAGCATGGGAAAACCACACCATGATGGACGACAACCGCAAGGCGTTCTACGAGTACTATGCGTCGATGATGGAGCCATGGGACGGCCCGGCCGCGATGGCCTTCACCGATGGCCGCCACATCGGCGGCACGCTGGACCGTAACGGCCTGCGCCCTGCCCGCTACATCGTCACCGACGACGACCTGGTGGTGATGGCGTCGGAATCGGGCGTGCTGCCAATTCCGGAATCGCGCATCGTCCAGAAATGGCGCCTGCAGCCGGGCAAGATGTTCCTGATCGACCTGGAAGCGGGCCGCATCATCGACGACAAGGAACTCAAGGACACCTACGCCAACGCCAAGCCGTACAAGGCATGGATTAATTCCGTGCGCATCAAGCTGGGCGAAATCAAGCTGGCCGAAAGCGAACTGCAGCGCAACCAGGGCAAGGACCTGGCCGCGCAGGGCGAAAAGAAAATGGCCTCCGTGCTGGACCGCCAGCAAGCGTTCGGCTACACCCAGGAAGACCTGAAGTTCCTGATGGCGCCGATGGCGCTGCTGGGCGAAGAAGTGACCGGCTCGATGGGCAACGATTCGCCGCTGGCCGTCACCTCCAACAAGCTCAAGCCGCTGTACAACTATTTCAAGCAGCTGTTCGCGCAGGTGACCAACCCGCCGATCGACCCGATCCGCGAAAGCATGGTGATGTCGCTGGTGTCGTTCATCGGGCCGAAGCCGAACCTGCTCGACACTAACAACGTCAACCCGCCAATGCGCCTCGAAGTGTCGCAGCCGGTGCTGGGCTTCAACGACATGGTCCGCCTGCGCAATATCAGCCAGCACACCGGCGGCAAGTTCAAGTCGTATGAGCTGAACATCTGCTACCCGGTCGCTTGGGGCAAGGAAGGCATCGAGGCATCGCTGGCGTCGCTGTGCGCCGAAGCCGTCGACGCGGTCAAGTCCGGCCATAACATCCTGATCGTGTCGGACCGTAATGTGTCGGAAGTGCAGGTAGCGATTCCCGCCCTGCTCGCGACCTCGACCGTGCACCAGCACCTGGTGATGCGCGGCCTGCGCGCGTCCACCGGCCTGGTCGTCGAGACTGGCTCGGCCCGCGAAACCCATCACTTCGCGCTGCTGGCAGGCTACGGCGCCGAAGCCGTGCACCCGTACCTGGCGATGGAAACCCTGGTCGAACTGGCGCAGGGCATGACCGGCGACATGTCGGGCGAGACCGCGATCTACAACTACACCAAGGCAGTCGGCAAAGGCCTGATGAAGGTCATGTCCAAGATGGGCATTTCGACCTACATGTCGTACTGCGGCGCGCAGATCTTCGAGGTGGTGGGCCTGAACAAGTCGCTGGTCGACAAGTATTTCAAGGGCACCTCGTCGAATGTGGAGGGCATCGGCCTGTTCGACGTGGCCGACGAAGCGCTGCGCCTGCACGCGCTGGCGTTCGGCGACGACCCGCTGCTGCTCGACGCGCTCGATACCGGCGGCGAATATGCGTTCCGCGTGCGCGGCGAAGACCACATGTGGACACCGGATGCGATCGCCAAGCTGCAGCACTCGACCCGCAGCAACAACTTCTCGACCTATAAAGAGTACGCGCAGCTGATCAACGACCAAAGCCGCCGTCACCTGACCCTGCGCGGCCTGTTCGAATTCAAGCTCGACCCGAGCAAGGCAATTCCGCTCGAGGAAGTGGAGTCGGCGAAGGACATCGTCAAGCGTTTCGCCACCGGCGCCATGTCGCTCGGCTCGATCAGCACCGAGGCCCACGCCACGCTGGCGGTCGCGATGAACCGCATCGGCGGCAAATCGAACACCGGCGAAGGCGGCGAAGACCCGGCGCGCTACACCCAAGAGCTGAAAGGCATCCCGATCAAGCAGGGCGAGACGATGGCATCGGTGCTCGGCGCCAATCGCGTCATGGTCGACATCCCGCTGCAGGAAGGCGACTCGCTGCGCTCGCGCATCAAGCAAGTGGCCTCCGGCCGCTTTGGCGTCACCGCCGAATACCTGAACTCGGCCGACCAGATCCAGATCAAGATGGCGCAGGGCGCCAAGCCCGGCGAGGGCGGCCAGCTGCCTGGTCACAAGGTCTCGGAATACATTGCCAGCCTGCGTTTCTCGGTGCCGGGTGTCGGCCTGATTTCGCCGCCGCCGCACCACGACATTTATTCGATTGAAGACCTGGCCCAGCTGATCCACGACTTGAAGAACGCCAATCCGGCAGCCTCGATCTCGGTCAAGCTGGTGTCGGAAGTGGGCATCGGCACGGTTGCCGCAGGCGTCACCAAGGCCAAGGCCGACCACGTGGTGGTGGCCGGCCATGACGGCGGCACCGGCGCCTCGCCGCTGTCGTCGGTCAAGCACGCCGGCACCCCGTGGGAGCTTGGCCTGGCTGAAACCCAGCAGACCTTGGTGCTCAATGGCTTGCGCAGCCGGATCCGCGTGCAGGCCGACGGCCAGATGAAGACCGGCCGCGACGTGGTGATTGCCGCCATGCTCGGCGCCGACGAGATCGGTTTCGCGACGGCGCCGCTGGTCGTCGAAGGCTGCATCATGATGCGCAAATGCCACCTGAACACTTGCCCGGTCGGCGTCGCCACGCAAGACCCGGTGCTGCGCGCCAAGTTCTCCGGCAAACCCGAGCACGTGGTGAACTACTTCTTCTTTGTTGCCGAAGAAGCGCGCCAGCTGATGGCGCAGCTGGGCATCCGCACCTTCCAGGAGCTGATCGGCCGCTCCGACCTGCTCGACAAGTCGAAAGCCGTCACCCACTGGAAAGCCCGCGGCCTCGATTTCAGCAACATCTTCTACCAGCCGAAAACCGACGTGGCGCTGGCGCTGTACCACAACGAGTTCCAGGACCACGGCCTGGTCAAGGCGCTCGACAACAAGCTGATCACGCAGGCCAAAGCGGCGCTGGAAAAAGGCGAGCGGGTGTCGTTCATCTCGCCGGTACGCAACGTCAACCGCACGGTCGGCACCATGCTGTCGGGCGAAGTGGCCAAGCGCTACGGCCACGCCGGACTGCCGGATGACACCATCCACATCCAGCTGCAGGGCACGGCGGGCCAGTCGGCCGCGGCCTTCCTCGCGGCGGGCATCACGATCGACCTGGTCGGCGAAGGCAACGACTACGTCGGCAAGGGCTTGTCGGGCGGCCGCATCATCGTGCGTCCTAACACCGAGTTCCGCGGCTGGGCGGTGGACAACATCATCGTCGGCAACACCGTGCTGTACGGCGCGATATCCGGCGAGGCGTTCTTCAACGGCGTGGCGGGCGAACGCTTTGCAGTGCGCAACTCCGGCGCCACCGCGGTGGTGGAAGGCTGCGGCGACCACGGCTGTGAATACATGACCGGCGGCACCGTCGTCGTCCTCGGCGATACCGGGCGCAACTTCGCGGCCGGCATGTCGGGCGGCGTGGCATTTGTCTACGACCCGCAAGGCGACTTCGAGAAGAAGTGCAACATGGCGATGGTCAACCTGGAGCGTGTACTGAGTTCCAAGGAACAGTCGGACAAATCCGGTTGGCACAGCCAGACCCGCAACGGCGAGCGCGAATGCGACGAAGCGATTCTGCGCCGCTTGATCGAGCGCCACTTCAAGCACACCGGCAGCACGCGCGCGCGCAACCTGCTCGACGACTGGGCCAGCTGCCGCGGCAAGTTCGTCAAGGTCTTCCCGACCGAGTACAAGCGCGCGCTGGAAGAAATGCACAACAGCAGCATGGAAGAAGCTGCCGAGCAAATCCCTGCCTGACGCCGTCATTCCCGCCTACGCGGGAACGACGACGGGATTTGGGTACCGCCAAGAAGAATATTTGTGAAGGATTATCGTGGGTAAAATCACCGGTTTCATGGAATTTGAGCGCCAGGAAGAAGCGCATATCGAACCTGCCATTCGGGTCAAGAACTACAAGGAATTCGTAGTTCACCTCAGTGACGGGCAAGCCAAGGTACAAACGGCGCGCTGCATGGATTGCGGCATTCCGTTTTGCCACAGCGGCTGCCCGGTCAACAACCTGATTCCCGACTGGAACGACCTGGTCTACCACGGCCACTACCGCGCCGCGCTCGACAACCTTCACTCGACCAACAACTTCCCCGAGTTCACTGGCCGCGTCTGCCCGGCGCCGTGCGAATCCGCCTGTACCCTCGGCATTAACGACGACCCGGTCGGCATCAAGTCGGTCGAGCACAAGATCATCGACACCGGCTGGGAGCACGGCTGGGTAGTACCGCAACCGCCGGAAGCGCTGACCGGCAAGACGGTCGCGGTGGTCGGCTCGGGCCCGGCCGGCCTGGCGGCGGCTCAGCAACTGGCGCGTGCCGGCCACAAGGTGACCGTCTTTGAGAAGAGCGACCGCATCGGTGGCCTGCTGCGCTATGGCATTCCCGACTTCAAGATGGAAAAGTCCCACATCGACCGCCGCGTCGAGCAGATGCAGGCCGAAGGCGTCACGTTCCGCACCAGCGTACTGATCGGCAAGGACTTCCCTGCCAGCGTCAATAACTGGGCCAAGGAAACGATCTTCCCGGAAGACCTGGAAAATGATTTCGACGCCGTGATTCTGGCCGGCGGCGCCGAGCAGCCGCGCGACCTGCCGGTGCCGGGCCGCGAGCTCAAGGGCGTGCATTTCGCGATGGACTTCCTGCCGCTGCAAAACAAGGTCAACGCCGGCGACAAGGTGAAGGACCAGATCAAGGCCACCGGCAAGCATGTGGTGGTGATCGGCGGCGGCGATACCGGCTCGGACTGTGTTGGCACCTCGAACCGCCATGGCGCTTTGTCGGTAACCCAGTTCGAACTGATGCCGATGCCGCCGGAACAGGAAAATAAGCCGCTGGTGTGGCCATACTGGCCGACCAAGCTGCGCACCTCGTCCTCGCACGAAGAAGGCTGCGAGCGCGATTTCGCGGTGGCGACCAAGCGCTTCGAAGGCAAGGGCGGCAAGGTCGAGAAGCTGATCGCCTGCCGTGTCGAATGGAAAGACGGCAAGATGGTCGAAGTGCCGGACTCGGAATTCGAGATGAAGGCCGACCTGGTGCTGCTGGCGATGGGCTTTGTCGCGCCGGTGGGCTCGGTGCTCGATGCCTTCGGCGTCGAGAAGGATGGCCGCGGCAACGCGCGCGCCACGACCGATGGCGATGGCTGCTACAAGACCTCGGCGCCTAACGTATTCGCAGCGGGCGATATGCGCCGCGGGCAGTCGCTGGTGGTGTGGGCGATCCGCGAAGGGCGCCAGGCTGCGCGTGCGGTCGATGAATTCCTGATGGGATCGTCAGTACTGCCGCGATAAGTGTCATAACGGAGGATGCGCGTAAGCGCGCATCCTCCGATTTTGCGAGCACCGTGATAGCACAACACTTCCCGCTTGCAGTGCGCAGGCAACTTTGAATGCGACAAATGAGTAATTGCATCGCTTGCACGATCGATGTGATTCGTGAAGTGTCCGCCGAAATATGGAACACCGCGATCAGCCGGTGTGCTTCCTTCAACTATGCACGTGCGCTCCCTTTGCGCAATTCTGAACGGTTTCTGTCTGCGTATCTCGCTGGCATCGTAAATCGGCGCTAGCACAGCTTCGGTGATGATTTTGGGTCGGATTTCCCTCGCAGTTCAGCGACCACCGCTATCTGGCATAGAGGTTTTCTCAACGCGGGCTCAGAACTCGCGCGCGGCAAGTAACGCTGATGCATTCTATGACTCGTCAAGATGAGAAAAGAACGGGAAACAAGCCTTTTTTCCGGGGAATTGACGAGGTTCTTCCAATTTTGTACTGGTCCGTGATCTTGCACAGCCACACAATTTTGTTCATGATACATGACGCTTCGATTTCACTTTTCCGCTTACCGGCTTCTTAACCGTTCGTCACGGCGAAGCCCGATTTCGGTTTCGGCTCGTTTTGCTAGTTCAGGGTCAATTTTGGCAAGTGTCGTCAAGGCTTGATCGACTTCTTCATCAAACTCTTGGCGACCTGCGAGCAGCGTAATTAAACTGGCATACGCATCTGGATTCTTGCACTTTGCGGCTATTCGGAAAAAAGTAACCGCTAGGTGATCGTCCAGAGAAAAATACAAATGATGCAGGCCAACCTGATAGGCCGAAATACAATTACCCTTTAGCCCTTTCGCGCTAAGTATTGATAGCTCATTAGTGTCCAACTCTCTGACTTGGGGTCGCGATTCGTTTGTACTTTGCGACGAGTTCAACGCAGAAAATCCGGCACCAAAAATAACGCCCACAGCTGTGATTATTGCTAAAAGCTCGAACGGTGATTTACCGAAATTTTTCAAAATCTGGGCCCCTTGTACGTTGCTTGTGGATATATTGTTATCCAAAGTCCTCCATTTCCGCCGCTCGGAATTTGTTCGAGATCTCCTCTTGGAGGATAGGTGAGGTCGGTGGGCCCAGTAACGGGCACCCCGAGATAGTTGGCGAGTCGTTGTGCAAAATTCGGCTCGCCTGGGACGCCAGTGGGCCTAGTAGTTGAGCAGGATCCAAGAACGATTCGTTGCCCGTGGAAGTTGGGATGCGCACGGATCATTTTTGCGAGATCATGAGGCCATACAATGCGACCTTGTCTATCCGACATGTTACGGAAGTTTCCATGACCTGCAACTGAGAACACGCCTTTCGGGTTCCAAGCCTCTGCAGGACCATGGAAGCGGGGTTGATATGGCGAGAACAGGTTTATATCTGCGAGGCCAAGTACGTCAGTGCGGCTGATGGGGTTCCCCCGAACGTAGGCATATGTATTTATTCCCCCGTTCTGTCCAATCGGATCCGATTGGATATACCGTCCCGTCTGCGGATCATAATCCCGATAGTAGTTATAGTGGTTGTTCGTTTCCTTGTCGTACACCTGCCCTGGGAAGCGCGGGTTATAAGTGAATTCTCCAGCTCCGCTAGGATTTTCGTTTGGCTGCTGTAGGCCGAACGGATCGGCTTGGTCCCAGCGCCATGCGATAGTGTTGTCAGTCGCACGGGTAATCACACGCGGAGTTTGAAGGTGATCTGCGAACACGTAGTGGACCGACGGCGGCAGCGCCCCTACCCCCGGTTTGATCACTGCTATCGGCAAGTCGCCAAAATAGACGGTTTCTTGCACAGGTAGGCCTGCACCGTCATATTCACCTAGTAAGTGGCCTTGGTCGTCGTACACGTAATGTGCGATCGGGCGTCCTTGCACAGACTTGGCCACCCGCTGCCCGAGGCCGTTGTAGTGATATGTCGTTGTAATGCCGCCTGCGAGGGCGCTCGCTAGGCGACCATTGGCACCGTACGAATATTTGATATTGCCGTCGGAGATAAGGTTCCCTGCAGCGTCGTGTGCGTTAACCTTCGCCGGTGCAGGCCCGGTCGTACTGTTCAGTCGGTTGCTGGTCGTACTGATCGTATATTTGTACGTGTTACTGCCGAACTTTGCGCTCGTTCGATTCCCGTTTGCGTCGTAGCTGAAACTTTGATTGACGCTTGCCGAGTCAAACCCGGTAAGCCGATCGAGGTCGTCATAGAAATACTTTTGGTCCAGGCTTGCCGCCGTCGCCGTTCCAGCGTGACGCGCCGTGGCAATCCGGTCGACGGCGTCATAACCCAGCGTGCGCGCCACACCATTCTTGCCTGGGAAACCCAGCGGGAAACCGGTGATCTTTCCCTCTGCGTCAAACTTTCTCGCGTACAGATTGGGTTTTGAGGATGTGCTGTTACCCCAAGTCCAGCTTTCAACATCCCCAAATGGGCGGTAGGCAATCGTTTTGATCAGGGCGATTGGGGCTGCCTTGTCTGGTGCATCAAACGACAGACTGGCCGGTTGGCCGTCGCTGCCATACGTGATGTCCACGCGGTTGCCGCTGGGAAAGGTAATAGACTTTACATGTCCAGTGCTCGTTCCTTTGGTTCCGTAAGTATATGTCAAGTTAAATCGCCGAGAACTAATCGCGATGGCGACAAGTTGGCTGGTTGTCGCCAACCTGCCGAAGCCGTCATACCCAAACGAGGTGTGCCCCGAGTCGTCACTCATTTTTACTAATTTGCCGGTGGAGCTCGTCCCCGGGCAAATGCAGTAATCGCATTCCCAACACAGGGCATTTACTGGTAGCTATCTGACACATTACTAAACCCTGTCCTTTTGAAGAACCTTGGTTAAGCCCTCGCTGTGCCAGTCGCAATTACCGTTACCGGACACGGAAAGTGAGCGTACTTGTCATAAGCGCTCCACCGCGCGCCACTGCTTGGTGCGCAAAACGTCCTCCATCATTCTCAACGTCAGCGGCAAGTACTTACCGCGTTGCCTGACTACATAGCTAGCAAACGGTACGACTGAGAGCAATGCGCCAATAAATGCATTCTTTCCAGCAAACTCAGGTGGAAAGAACTTATCGAACTCGAAGCCGCTAAGGTCAACGTGATAGTGATCTACCAATTCTTGCATGAAGGCTTCAGCGATATCGCCGTAAAGGCCAAGATCATGATACATCCGCGTATTACCACTACATCGCGAAATCTTGCGTTCAGACAGGCCACAGCGCTTGAGGTATTGGCGCAATTCGTTCGACAGGTCGCTTGCCATCGAGATCACTCGCAAGAAAAGGCGTCATAGGCCTGGTACGCGGCCACGGCAACGCCGACGTACGGCACCTTCCGCAGAACTTTGGTGATCCGATTTCGTGTGGCAACTGAGTACCCCCACCGTTTTGCCGCAGCATGGTTCATTAGGCTAAAAGTTGATGTCCCGGTACCGGAGCGCCCTCCACCATCAATACCTGCTCTCGGTTTGCTCGCAAACCTGCCAGTCCCCCAACTGCGCCACCAACTGCTGCGTTGCCGGCAGCACCAACGGGCGCGCTTTGGCACATGCAGTGCTCCTGCTTATAGCGCTCAAGCGCATAGTCAAAGGCGTATCCGAACATTCTTAACGATTTTCGGCAGTCGGCGCACAGCAATGAGCATTTCATCGGTTTCCTCGCAGTAATCGATATCAGCGACAAGCTATGAATGTTATCGATACCGCAGAGATCACAATTGGGGTTACGCAACGTTCGTCGAACAGTCCACTCCGGACACCGCACTAAAATTCTAAGCCGAAGTCCAAGCGTTGCTTTTCAAAATGGATTGGCACTTCGAGATCGATAGAGACGCCTAATATGCATACATGCGTGTCTGTCAGTATATTTCCCAGTAAAAACAATTACTTACACTTGGAAATATCTGACTCCTCGTTCAGTAGTGTTGTATTATCACGTCGCGCCCCCGGCCAGAAATGGGGGGCCGCCAGCAGAGCTTGACCTTTCTGCACTACAATACCGGATTCCCAAATCTGAACTGCCGCCGTGCCAAATCTTGTTGAAATCCGCGATCTTCACTTCGCCTACGGTAAACGCTCCATCCTTTCTGACCTGCAGATGGACTTTCCACGTGGGAAAGTCGTGGCTGTCATGGGTGGTTCAGGTTGCGGCAAAACCACGGTTCTGCGCCTGATCGGCGGCCAGTTGCGCCCCCAGCGCGGCACCGTGTCGGTCAACGGCGAAGTGGTCCACCAGCTCAATACCGCCGGCCTGTACCGCATGCGCCGCAAGATGGGCATGCTGTTCCAGTTCGGCGCACTGTTCACCGACCTGAGCGTATTCGACAACGTGGCCTTCCCGATGCGCGAGCATACCGACCTGCCGCAGGAACTGATCCGCGACCTGGTGCTGCTCAAGCTCAACGCGGTTGGCCTGCGCAACGCCGCCAAGCTCAAGCCGTCAGAAATCTCGGGCGGCATGGCACGCCGCGTCGCGGTGGCCCGCGCCGTCGCGCTCGACCCGGAACTGATCATGTACGACGAGCCGTTCGCCGGCCTCGACCCGATCTCGATGGGCGTGACCGCCAACCTGATCCGCCGCCTGAACGATGTGCTCGGCTCGACCTCGATCCTCGTGTCGCACGACGTCCACGAGTGCTTCGCGATCGCCGACTACGTTTACTTTATGTCTGCCGGCAAGATCGTGGCCCAGGGAACTCCTGCGGAGCTGCGCGTGTCGGAAGACCCATACGTCAAGCAGTTCGTCAACGCGGCGCCGGACGGCCCGGTTCCTTTCCATTACCCTGGCAAGTCGTTCGCCGAAGACCTTGGCCTCGGAGAAGTGAAATGAACGCCGTGATGAATATCTTCCTGAACGTGCTCGAGGCCATTGGCCGCTACGTGCGCGAAAGCATGGAGAACGTCGGCTTTGCCACGCGTTCGTTCCTGACCCTGTTGCGCTTGTCGCCAGGCGCGTTCGCGCGCCCTTCGCTGATCTCCGAGCAGATCCACTTTATCGGTAATTACTCGCTGGTGATCATCATCGTGTCCGGCTTGTTCGTCGGCATGGTGCTGGGCCTGCAGGGCTACATCACCCTGACGCCGTACGGCGCCGAGCAAAAGCTTGGCCAGGTGGTGGCGCTGTCGCTGGTGCGCGAGCTGGGCCCGGTCGTGACCGCGCTGCTGTTCGCCGGCCGCGCAGGCACCTCGCTGACCGCGCAAATCGGCTTGATGAAGGCTGGCGAGCAATTGTCCGCCATGGAAATGATGGCGATTAACCCGATCCAGCGCGTGCTGGCCCCGCGTTTCTGGGCTGGCGTGATTGCGATGCCGGTGCTGGCGACCATCTTCAGCGCCGTTGGCGTCATGGGCGGCTACCTGGTCGGCGTGCAGCTAATCGGCGTCGACGAAGGCGCATTCTGGTCGCAAATGCAGGCCAACGTCGATGTGCGGGCCGACATCCTGAACGGCGTGCTCAAGAGCTTTATCTTCGGCATCGCCGTGACGTTCACGGCGCTGTTCCAGGGCTACCACGCGCAGCCGACGCCGGAAGACGTCTCGCGCGCCACCACCCGCACCGTCGTCATCGCTTCGCTATTGGTATGGGGGCTCGACTTCGTGCTTACCGCCCTGATGTTCAACAACTGATTTTGAATCCGGCCAAGCTGTGCCGGCGAATAACAAGAGTTAGGAAATAAATCATGCATCGTAAAACCATCGACGTCTGGGTTGGCCTGTTTGTCATTCTGGGATTGGCTGCCCTCGTGTTCCTGGCGCTCAAGGCCGGCAACATGTCGACCATTTCGTTCGAAAAGACCTATGCGGTCAACGCCAAGTTCGACAACATCGGCGGACTGAAGCCGCAGGCGCCGGTCAAAAGCGCCGGCGTCGTGGTCGGCCGCGTGGGCGGCATCCAATTCGACGACAAGACTTACCAGGCTTTGGTAACCTTGGAGCTCGAGTCGGGCTACAAGTTCCCAAAAGATAGCTCCCTGAAGATCCTCACTGCCGGCCTGCTGGGCGAGCAGTACATCGGAATTGAACCGGGTGGCGACCTGAATAACCTCGCCAATGGCGATCGCATTTTGCGCACCCAATCGGCAACCGTGCTGGAAGACCTGATCAATCGCTTTATCTACAGCAAGGCTGCTGAAGGCCCAGAAGAAAGCAAAGAATGACCAACAAGACCAATAACATCGCATTGCGCACTGTCGCGCTGGCCACCGCAGCCCTGCTGCTGGCCGGCTGCGCCACCAAAGGCAGCACTCCCGGCGATCCGCTCGAGTCGTACAACCGCGCTGTCTTCAAGTTCAACGACACCGTCGACAATGTCGCGCTCAAGCCGGCGGCCACCGCCTACAAGCAGGTACTGCCGCAGTTCGTGCAAACCGGCGTCAACAATTTCTTCGGCAACCTGGGCGATGTCTGGAGCGCGGCGAATAACTTGATGCAAGGCAAGGGCGAAGCAGGCATGAGCGATTTCACCCGCTTCACCCTGAACACCACCTTCGGCCTGGGCGGCCTGCTGGACATCGCGTCCGAAGCCGGCTTGCAGAAGCACAACGAAGATTTCGGCCAGACCCTCGGTTACTGGGGCATGCCGTCGGGACCGTATTTTGTCTTGCCGCTGCTGGGACCGTCGACCGTGCGTGACGCCGCCGCCACCCCGCTCGACATGGCCGCCGACCCGTGGACCTACGTTGACCCGACCTCGACCCGCAGCTGGGGTACCGCGGTGCGCATCGTCGACAAGCGCGCGCAGTACCTCGATGCATCGAACCTGGTCGAAGGCGCCGCCCTCGACCGCTACGTGTTCATCCGCGACGGCTACCTGCAGCGCCGCGAGAGCCAGGTGTTCGACGGTGAAGGTTCGCGCAAGCCGATGGGCAAGGCCAAGGCCGACGACGCGCCGATGGACGCCAAGAGCATCCGCGACGCCTACGCCGACGATCCAGGCCCGACCGCGGAGCCGGCAGCACCGGCAACGCAACCCGTGTCATCCGAAAAGCCCTCGAAGTAGTTAACCATTGTAACTGTCGTCTGCAAATCGCCAGATGACGGCTAGACTGGTACGCACTTAACCTATTTAAGAAGAGAGCCTATGAAACTCGTACAACAAATTTTCGCCGCAGCAACTTTCGCGTTCGCTGCCGCTGGCGCCAGCGCCCAGACCGAGGCGCCAGACGCGCTGATCAAGCGCATCAGCACCGATGTGATCGAAACGGCCAAGGCCGACAAGGAAATCCAGGCCGGCAACCAGCAACGCGTGATGAGCCTCGTCGAGACGAAGATCTTGCCGCACGTTGATTTCCAGCGCATGACCGCACTGGCAGCCGGCCGCTTCTGGCGCCAGGCGACCCCTGCCCAGCAGCAACAGCTGGCGGCCGAGTTCAAGACGCTGCTGATCTTCACCTACTCGGGTGCGCTGGCGCAGATCAAGAATGAAACCGTCGAGTTCAAGCCGCTGCGCGCCGATCCTGCCGACCAGGAAGTCGAAGTGCGTTCGCAGGTCAACGTCACCCGCGGCGAGCCGATCCAGCTGAACTACCGGCTGGCCAAGTCGGGCACCGGCTGGAAGATTTTCGACATCAACGTGCTGGGCGCGTGGCTGGTGGAAACTTACAAGGGTACCTTCGCTGCCGAGATCAACAAATCGGGCATCGATGGCTTGATCAAGGCCCTGGCCGAGCGTAACAAGAAGCTCGCCAAGCAGCCAATCAAAGCCGCCAAGTAACCAGGCAGCGGAGACGACATTGGAATCGTTTGAAACCTTGACTGTTGAAAACGCCACGGCCGCGCTCGAGCGCGGCCTGGCGGCGATCAAGAACGGCCAGACCGTGTTTGATCTGGGCTGTATCAAGACAGCGGATTCGTCCGCCGTCGCGGTGCTGCTGGCGTGGCATCGCGCCGCACGCAAGAATGGCACCACCCTGGCATACACCAATATGCCGGACAGCCTTAAAGGCCTCACCTCGCTTTACGGCGTCGACGACTTCCTGTGCGACAGCCCTGCCGACCTGCATCACCATTGACCTTGCTGTCATAACGCCGGCCCCGTGCCGGCGGTTTCCCCGGGCTGCAATTGCCGCCCAACTCGCCAGACCCCGATTTCCCCTATAATTGCCTGTTTCCCCAAGCGGGCTTCGAAGCGCGCCCGCCGTTACAGGGCATGCTGTCTATACAGGCTAAGAACAAAAAACGCATGAGTGCTATCCAGATCACCAACGTCGAGAAAAGTTACAAGTCGCTCAAGGCCTTGGGCGGCGTGTCCCTGACCATCGAGCAAGGCGAGTTTTTCGGCCTGCTCGGCCCCAACGGCGCCGGCAAGACCACCCTGATTTCCACCATCGCCGGCCTGATCCGGCCGGACGCGGGCAGCGTGTCGATCCACGGCCATGACGTCGTCACCGACTTTCGCGCCGCCCGCCGCAACCTCGGCGTGGTGCCGCAGGAGCTGGTATTCGACCCGTTCTTCACGGTACGCGAAACGCTGCGCCTCCAGTCGGGTTATTTCGGCCTGAAGAACAACGACAAGTGGATCGACGAGGTCATGGAAAACCTCGACCTGACCAACAAGGCCGACGCCAACATGCGCGCCCTGTCCGGCGGCATGAAGCGGCGCGTGCTGGTCGCCCAGGCGCTGGTGCACAAGCCGCCCGTCATCGTGCTCGATGAACCGACCGCCGGCGTCGACGTCGAACTGCGCCAGACCCTGTGGAAGTTCATCTCGCGCCTGAACCGCGAGGGCCACACCATCGTGCTGACCACCCACTACCTCGAAGAAGCGCAGGCCATGTGCCAGCGCGTGGCGATGCTCAAGGGCGGCAAGGTGGTCGCGCTCGAGAAAATGTCGACGCTGCTGCGCCGTATCTCGGGTTCGCAGCTGAATGTCCACCTGTCCAGCGGCGACCTGCCGGAAAGCCTGCGCCACCTGGTGTCGCACGACGAACACCAGGACGGCAACAAGTACAGCCTGCGCGTCAATGAGTACAGCGAGGTCGAAGGCATCCTGGCGCGCCTGCGCGAATCGGGCGCGGTCATCGACGACATGCAGCTGCAGCAGGCCGATTTGGAAGACATCTTTTTGCAGATTATGGATAAGGGTACCGTATGAGTTTGTTTTCCGTAGGCTTCCAGACCCTGTTCTACAAGGAGTCGCTGCGCTTCTGGAAGGTCGCCACCCAGACCATCGGCGCGCCGATCCTGACCGCCATGCTGTACCTGCTGATCTTCGGCCACGTGCTCGAAGGCCGCGTCGAGGTCTATCCGGGCGTGAGCTATACCGCCTTCCTGGTGCCCGGCCTGGTGATGATGAGCGTGCTGCAAAACGCGTTCGCCAATTCGTCGTCCTCGCTGATCCAGTCGAAAATCACGGGTAACCTGGTGTTCATCCTGCTGCCGCCGCTGTCGCACTGGGAAATCATCTCGGCTTACGTGCTGGCCTCGGTCACGCGCGGCCTGGTGGTTGGCGCCGGCGTGTTCGCCATCACCGCCTGGTTCGCCGACCTGCACTTCGCGCAGCCGGTATGGATCGCCGTGTTCGCGCTGATCGGCGCCGCCATTCTCGGCACCATGGGCGTCATCGCCGGCATCTGGGCCGAGAAGTTCGACCAGCTGGCCGCTTTCCAGAACTTCCTGATCGTGCCGGCCACCTTCCTGGCCGGGGTGTTCTATTCGATCCACTCGCTGCCGCCGTTCTGGCAGGCGGTCTCGCATTTCAACCCGTTCTTTTATATGATTGACGGGTTCCGCCACGGTTTCTTCGGCGTGTCGGATGTGTCGCCATGGACCAGCCTGGGCATCGCCCTGGTGTTCTTCGCGGTGCTGTCGGCGTTCGCTGTTAACATGCTTTCGCGCGGCTACAAGCTGCGCCACTAAATTCAATAGGACTTCACGTGGAAACTACGCCAGAACTCATTCATAGCTACCTCAGCAACGGGCTCGTTTGCACCCACCTCGAAGTGGATGGCGACGGCCGCCATTTCACGGCCCTGATCGTATCGCCAGCCTTCGAAGGCAAGCGCCTGATCCAGCGCCACCAGCTGGTTTATGCCGCACTCGGCGACCGCATGCGTGAAGAGATCCACGCGCTGTCGATGAAGACCCTTACCCCTGCTGAATACCAAGGATAAAAATATGGACAAGCTCCAGATTGTCGGCGGCAAGCGCCTCAATGGCGACATCAAAATCTCCGGCGCCAAGAACGCCGCATTGCCGATCCTGTGCGCCGGCCTGCTGACCGCAGGCGACCTCGAACTGTCGAACGTGCCGCGCCTGCACGATGTCAAGACCATGCTCAAGCTGCTCGAACAGACCGGCCTGACGGTCGACCAGGACGACGAGCGCGTAACGCTGAACGGCAGCCGCATCGACAAGCTGGAAGCGCCGTACGAGCTGGTGAAGACGATGCGCGCCTCGATCCTGGTGCTGGGCCCCTTGCTGGCGCGCTTCGGCGAAGCCAAGGTCTCGCTGCCGGGCGGCTGCGCGATCGGTTCGCGTCCGGTCGACCAGCACATCATGGGCCTGCGCGCGCTGGGCGCGGAGATCTCGATCGAAGGCGGCTACATCCACGCCAAGTGCAAAAACCTCAAGGGCGCGCGCATCCGCACCGAGATGATCACCGTGACCGGCACCGAAAACCTGCTGATGGCCGCGACCCTGGCCGAAGGCGAGACCGTGCTTGAGAACGCGGCGCGCGAGCCTGAAGTCACCGACCTGGCCAACCTGCTGGTGGCCATGGGCGCGAAGATCGACGGCATCGGCACCGACCGCCTGGTCATCCAGGGCGTGGCCGAACTGCACGGCGCCAAGCACGCGGTGATTTCCGACCGCATCGAAGCGGCTACTTTCCTGTGCGCGGTTGCTGCCACCGGCGGCGACATCAACATCACCAACACCCGCACCGACATTTTTGATGTCGCGCTCGACAAGCTGCGCGAGCTGGGCCTGCAGATGACCGTCAGCGAGAACGCGATCCGCGCGCAGATGAACAGCCGCCCGCACCCGGTATCGTTCCGCACCACCGAATATCCTGGCTTCCCGACCGACATGCAGGCGCAGTTCATGGCGGTGAACATCATCGCCGGCGGCGCCAGCCGCGTGACCGAGACCATCTTCGAAAACCGCTTCATGCACGTCCAGGAGATGAACCGCCTTGGCGCGATGATCCAGACCGACGGCAATACCGCCTTCATCAAGGGCGTCGACCGCCTGGTTGGCGCGCCCGTGATGGCGACCGACCTACGCGCATCGGCCTCTCTGGTGATCGCCGCGATGGCGGCCGAAGGCACCACCGTCATCGACCGCATCTATCACCTCGACCGCGGCTACGACCGCATGGAAGCGAAGCTGTCTGCGGTTGGCGCCGACGTCGTGCGGATCAAATAAATGAGCGGCGTATTCAAACCGGCCACGCGCCAGCTGATCCTGGCGCTGTCCAAAGGCCGGATTTTCGAAGACACGCTGCCGCTGCTGGAAGCGGCGGGCATCCGCGTCACCGAAAATCCGGAGACCTCGCGCAAGCTGATCCTCGACACCAGCGACCCTGATGTGCGCGTGATCATCGTGCGCGCCAGCGACGTGCCGACCTATGTCCAGTATGGCGCGGCCGACTTTGGCGTGGCCGGCAAGGATGTCCTGCTCGAGCACGGCGGCGAAGGCCTGTACCAGCCGATCGACCTGAATATCGCGCGCTGCCGCATGTCGGTGGCGGTGCATGCCGGCTTCGACTACGAGACCGCGGTGCGCCAGGGCGCGCGCCTGCGCGTGGCCACCAAGTTCGTCCAGACCGCGCGCGAGCACTTTGCAGCCAAGGGCGTGCACGTCGACCTGATCAAGCTGTATGGCTCGATGGAGCTGGCGCCGCTGGTCGGCCTGTCTGACGCCATCGTCGACGTGGTCTCCACCGGTAGCACGCTGCGCGCCAACAACCTGGTCGAAGTCGAAAAGATCATGGATATCTCGTCGCGCCTTGTCGTCAACCAGGCCGCGCTGAAACTCAAGCGCGAGCGCCTGCAACCAATCCTGGCGGCGTTCGAACGCGCCTCCCGCATCGAAAAGTAACCATGACCATCCAGATCCGCAAACTCGACTCTTCAAGTGCAGGCTTCAAGCAGCAGCTCGACACCCTGCTGGCATTCGAGGCGTCGACCGACGACGCGATCGAAAGCGCGGTGGCGACGATTTTGCAGGATGTGAAAGCGCGCGGCGACGCCGCCGTGCTGGAATACACCAACCGTTTCGACCGCGTCAGCGCGTCCAGCATGGCCGCCTTCGATATCGGCCAGGATCAACTGCAGGCGGCGCTCGACAGCCTGCCGCAGGCGCAGCGCGAAGCATTGCAGGTAGCCGCCGAGCGCATCCGCGTGTTCCACGAGCGCCAGAAGCAGGAACTCGGCGGCTTCAGCTACACCGAACCTGACGGCACCGTGCTTGGCCAGCGCATCACGCCGCTCGACCGGGTCGGCATCTATGTCCCGGGTGGCAAGGCGACCTATCCGTCATCGGTACTGATGAACGCGATACCGGCCAAGGTGGCTGGCGTCGCCGAGATCATCATGGTGGTGCCGACCCCCGACGGCGTCAAGAACCAGATCGTGCTGGCGGCCGCCGCGATTGCCGGCGTGACCCGCGTGATCACCATTGGCGGCGCCCAGGCGGTCGGCGCGCTGGCCTACGGCACCGAGACCATCGCCGCGGTCGACAAGATCGTCGGCCCCGGCAACGCCTACGTGGCAGCGGCCAAGCGCCGCGTATTCGGCACCGTCGGCATCGACATGATCGCCGGTCCGTCCGAGATCCTGGTGCTGTGCGACGGCACCACCGACCCCGACTGGGTCGCGATGGACCTGTTCTCGCAGGCCGAGCACGACGAGCTGGCCCAGGCCATCATGCTGTGCCCGGACGCCGACTACATCGCCCAGGTCGAGGCCAGCATCCACAAGCTGCTGCCGACGATGACGCGCCAGGACACCATCCGCACCTCGATGACCGATCGCGGCGCGCTGGTCAAGGTGCGCGACATGGAGGAAGCCTGCGATCTCGCCAACGCGATCGCCGCTGAGCACCTCGAAATCTCGGCCGACAACCCGCAGCAGTGGGCCGACAAGATCCGCCATGCCGGCGCGATCTTCCTCGGCCGCTTCTCGTCAGAATCGCTCGGCGACTACTGCTGCGGCCCCAACCACGTGCTGCCGACCTCGCGCACCGCGCGCTTCTCGTCGCCGCTGGGCGTGTACGACTTCCAGAAGCGCTCGTCGATCCTGTTCGTCAGCGAAGCCGGTGCGCAAACGCTGGGCAAGGTGGCGGCCGAACTGGCCTATGGCGAAGGCTTGCAGGCGCACGCCCGTAGCGCCGAACTGCGCATGACGAAGCCAGCATGACTTCCTGGGTCAACCAGGTGTTCTGCGAGGACGCGTTGACGGGCCTCGCGCGCATCCCGGACGGATCGGTGGACCTGATCCTGACTGACCCGCCGTACAACCTCGGCAAGGACTATGGCAACGCGTCCGACCAGCAAACGGTCGACGCCTACCTGGCCTGGACCGAGCAGTGGATCGACGCCGCGCTGCCCAAGCTCAAAGCCAACGGCAGCCTGTACATCTTCCTGACCTGGCGCTTTTCGCCGGAGATCTTCGTGATGCTGAAAAAGCGCATGACGATGATGAACGAGATTATCTGGGACCGCCGGGTGCCGTCGATGGGCGGCAGCGTGCGCAGCTATTCGTCGGTGCACGACACCATCGGCTTCTTCGTCAATCGCAAGGACTACTACTTCGACCTCGACGCCGTGCGCATCCCGTATGACGCGGCCACCAAGAAGGCCCGTTCGCGCTCGATCTTCATCGGCGCGAAGTGGCTCGAAGTGGGCTACAACCCGAAAGACCTGTGGAGCGTCTCGCGCCTGCACCGCGAGCACCCGGAGCGTGCCGACCATCCGACCCAGAAGCCGCTCGAAATCATCGAGCGCATGATCAAGGCGTCGTGCCCGCCGGGCGGCGTCGTGCTCGACCCGTTCATGGGCAGCGGCACCACCGCCCTGGCGGCCCAGCGCTGCGAGCGCAACTTCGTCGGCTTCGAGCTCAATCCCGATTACTGCGCGATTATCGAGAGCCGCCTGGCCGCACCAAAGCTGGAACCGACCCGCAAGGCCGCCAAACGCAAGAGCGCCGCCACCGCCGTGGCCACCGAGGAGCAAGCATGACCAGCAAGCTGATTGAAAACACCATTCGCCCCGACGTGCGCGCGCTGTCGTCGTACCACGTGCCCGACGCCAGCGGCTACATCAAGCTTGACGCGATGGAGAACCCGTACCAGCTGCCGGAGCGCCTGCGCAACGAACTGGCGATGCGCCTGGCCGACGCGGTGCTGAACCGCTACCCGGTCCCGACCTACGCGACGCTCAAGCAGAAAATCCGCGCCACCCTCGGTGTGCCTGAAGGCTTCGACGTCATCCTCGGTAACGGCTCCGACGAAATCATCAGCATCGTCATCAGCGCGGTGGCGCGTACCGACAGGCGCACCGTCATCATGGCGCCGGTCCCGGCCTTCGTGATGTTCGCGCGCTCGGCCCAGATGGCCGGCTGCGACTTTGTCGGCGTGCCGCTGACAGCCGATTTCTCGCTCGATCGCGAAGCGATGCTGGCGGCGATCGCCGAACACCAGCCAGCCGTGGTGTTCCTCGCGTATCCGAACAACCCGACCGGCAACCTGTTCGACGAAGCGGACATCGAAGCGATCGTCGAAGCGCTGGGCGATACCGGCATCGCCGTGGTGGACGAGGCCTATGGACCGTTCGCCAAGGCCAGTTTCATGGACCGCCTGCCGCGCTACCCGAACCTGGTGGTGATGCGTACCTTGTCGAAGCTGGGCCTGGCCGGGATTCGCCTCGGCTACCTGGCCGCCGGCGCCGAGCTGCTGGAGCAGTTCGACAAGGTGCGCCCGCCCTACAACGTCAACGTGCTGACCCAGGTCGCGGCCGAATTTGCGCTCGATCATATCGATGTGCTCAACGCCCAGGCCGACGCGATCAACGCCGAACGCAGCGGGCTTGCCGCTGCCCTGTCCGCGCTGCCTGGCGTAACCGTTTTCCCGTCGCGCGCGAACTTTTTGCTGGTGCGCGTGCCCGATGCTGATAGTGCTTGCTCGCAACTCCTGGCGGACAAGATCATGATCAAAAATATGAGTAAAATGCACGGACTGCTGGCGAATTGCATCCGTGTTACCGTGAGTACTCCAGAAGAAAATACCGCCTTCGTCGATGCCCTGCGGGCCTCGCTCGAAACGCGATAGATTCTTCGACGAGTTTGCATTGATGTCGTATAACCGAGCCATTTCATGACCCGCACCGCAGAAATAACGCGCAATACCAACGAGACGAAAATCCGCGTCGCGATCAACCTGGACGGCACCGGCCAGCAAAAGCTGAACACCGGGGTGCCCTTCCTCGACCACATGCTCGACCAGATCGCGCGCCATGGCCTGATCGACCTCGATATCGAGTGCATCGGCGACCTGCATATCGACGCCCACCACTCGGTGGAGGACACCGGCATCACGCTCGGCATGGCGGTCGCCCAGGCGATCGGCGACAAGAAGGGCATCCGCCGCTACGGCCACGCCTACGTGCCGCTGGACGAGGCGCTGTCGCGCGTGGTGATCGATTTTTCGGGCCGCCCGGGGCTGGAGATGCACGTGCCATGGAAGCGCGCCATGATCGGCAATTTCGACGTCGACCTGGCGCACGAATTCTTCCAGGGCTTCGTCAACCACGCGCTGGTGTCGCTGCACATCGATAACCTGCGCGGCGAGAACGCCCACCACCAGTGCGAGACCGTGTTCAAGGCCTTCGGCCGCGCGCTGCGCATGGCCGCCGAGCTGGACGACCGCGCGGCCGGCACCATCCCGTCGACCAAAGGCAGCCTGTAACCACCTGACTGCTCACTCTCATGAATAAAATCGTAGTAGTCGATTACGGCATGGGCAACCTGCGCTCCGTTGCGCAGGCGCTGCGCGCCGTGGCGCCGGAGGCCGACGTGCTCATTTCCGGCGAAGTGGCCGACATCGACAGCGCCGACCGCATTGTGCTGCCGGGCCAGGGCGCGATGCGCGACTGCATGCGCAGCCTGCGCGAATCCGGTGTGAAGGAAGCGCTGCTGCGCGCCGCCAAAACCCGCCCGATGATGGGCGTATGCGTGGGCGAGCAAATGCTGTTCGACGTCAGCGAGGAAGGCGACACGCCTGGCCTCGGCCTGTTGCCGGGCAAAGTAGTACGCTTCCAGCTTGACGGGCGCCTGCAGAACGACGGTTCGCGCTTCAAGGTGCCGCAGATGGGCTGGAACCGCGTGCGCCAGGTAGCGCAGCATCCGCTGTGGACCGGCATCGAGGACAACAGCTACTTCTATTTTGTGCACAGTTACTATGCGCAGCCAGAGCAGGCGTCAAGCGTGATCGGCGAGACCGATTACGGCGGCGATTTCTGCTGCGCGGTCGCGCGCGACAACATCGTCGCAACCCAGTTCCACCCGGAGAAAAGTGCGGCGGCAGGCCTGACGCTGTACAAGAATTTCGTCCACTGGAATCCCTGACTCAACCACTCACCCATTAAGAACATCGCCATGCTGCTCATTCCTGCCATCGACCTCAAGGACGGTCACTGCGTCCGCCTGAAACAAGGCGATATGGAACTCGCCACCGTATTTTCCGAAGATCCCGCCGAGATGGCGCTGCACTGGCTCAAGCAGGGCGCGCGTCGCCTGCACCTCGTCGACCTGAACGGCGCCTTCGCCGGCAAGCCGAAGAACGAGGCCGCCGTGAAATCCATTTTGCAGGTGGTGCAGGACTTCGCGATCGATAACGACATCGACGAGATCCCGGTGCAGCTGGGCGGCGGCATCCGCGACCTCGACACCATCGAGCGCTACCTGGACGCCGGCATCAGCTACATCATCGTCGGCACCGCCGCGGTCAAGAATCCGGGCTTTTTGCATGATGCCTGCGGCGCCTTCCCGGGCCACATCATCGTCGGCCTCGACGCCAAGGACGGCAAGGTCGCCACCGACGGCTGGAGCAAGATGTCCGGCCACGAAGTGATCGACCTGGCCAAGAAGTTCGAAGCCTACGGCGTCGAATCGATCATCTACACCGACATCGGCCGCGACGGCATGATGGGCGGGGTGAACATCGAGGCGACCGTCAAGCTGGCGCAGGCCGTGAAAATCCCGGTCATCGCCTCCGGCGGCCTGCACAACCTGGCCGACATCGAAGCGCTGTGCGCGGTGCAGGACGAGGGCATCGAAGGCGTGATCTGCGGGCGCTCGATCTACGAAGGCACCATCAACCTGCAGGAAGCGCAGGATCGCGCCGACGAACTGACCGAAAGCGGCAATGCTAGCTAAACGTATCATTCCCTGCCTCGACGTGACCGACGGCCGCGTCGTCAAGGGCGTCAACTTCACCGAGCTGCGCGACGCCGGCGACCCGGTGGAGATCGCGCGCCGCTACGACGGGCAGGGCGCCGACGAAATCACCTTCCTCGACATCACCGCGTCGAGCGACGACCGCGACCTCATTTTGCATATCATCGAGGAGGTCGCCTCCAGCGTGTTCATCCCGCTGACGGTCGGCGGCGGCGTGCGCAAGGTCGAGGACGTGCGGCGCCTGCTCAACGCGGGCGCCGACAAGGTCAGCATGAACACCTCGGCCGTCACCAACCCGCAGCTGGTGTTCGACGCCTCGCAGAAGCACGGTTCGCAGTGCATCGTGGTGGCGATCGACGCCAAGCAGGTCGCGCCGGGCAAGTGGGAAGTGTTCACCCACGGCGGGCGCAACGCCACCGGCCTTGACGCGGTCGACTGGGCGCGCAGGCTCGAAACCCTGGGCGCCGGCGAGATCCTGCTGACCAGCATGGACCGCGACGGCACCAAGTCGGGCTTCGACCTTGGCCTGACGCGCGCGGTCTCGGACGCCATCGGCATTCCGGTGATCGCATCGGGCGGCGTGGGCGGCCTGCAGGACCTGGCCGACGGCATCAAGCAAGGCCATGCCGATGCGGTACTGGCGGCCAGCATCTTCCACTACGGGCATCATACGGTCGGCGAAGCCAAGCGTTTCATGGCCGCGCAGGGCATTCCGATGCGCCTCGCATGACCGTCCAGGGACAACAGGAACAGCGTATGGTTACTACTGTAGCGACAACGGCGCCAAACGCCAAATGGCTCAAGAAGATCAAGTGGGATGAACACGGCCTGGTGCCGGTGATCGCACAGGAAGCCGGCAGCGGCGACGTGCTGATGTTCGCCTGGATGAACCGCGACGCCCTGTGCAAGACCGTGGAGCTGGGCGAGGCGGTGTACTGGAGCCGCTCGCGCAAGAAGCTGTGGCACAAGGGCGAAGAATCGGGCCATGTGCAAAAGGTGCTCGAGGTCCGCCTCGACTGCGACGAAGACGTGGTGCTGCTCAAGATCGAACAGGCTGGCGGCATCGCCTGCCATACCGGGCGCCACTCGTGCTTCTTCCACAAGTTCGACGGCGACGTCATGACCGGCGACTGGCAGGCCGTCGACCCGGTGCTGCAGGACCCGGCCACCATTTATACCAAACCGAAATAAAAAAATGAGCCAGACTTTAGCCCGCGTGGCCGAGACCATCGAAGCGCGCAAACCTGAAAACGGCGGCGACCCCGCCACCTCGTATGTCGCCAAGCTGATGGCCAAGGGCGACGACGCGATCCTGAAAAAAATCGGCGAGGAAGCCACCGAGCTGGTGATGGCCGCCAAGGATGTGCGCGCCGGCGCCGACCGCTCGAAGGTGCTGTACGAGTGCGCCGACCTGTGGTTCCACTCGATGGTGCTGCTGGCCCGCTTCGATCTCAGCCCGCAGCAGGTGCTCAACGAGCTGGCGCGCCGCGAGGGCTTGTCGGGTATCGACGAAAAAGCCTCCCGCAAAGAATAAGACTCCGTCGTTCCCGCGAAAGCGGGAACCCATGCAAGTGCCAGCGGGATATAGGTTCCCGCCTGCGCGGGAACGACGAGAATGAATAACCGACCCTGGACGCCACCATGACCAACTGTATTTTCTGCAAGATCGCTGCAAAACAGATTCCAGCCGACATTGTCTATGAAGACGACGAGTTGCTTGTGTTTAAGGACATCCACCCGGCCGCGCCGGTGCACCTGCTGGTGATTCCAAAGGAGCACGTGGCCACTTTGTCGGAATGTAACGGCAGCCATGCTGCGATGCTGGGCCGCATGATGACCCTGGTACCGCAGCTTGCCGCTGAACATGGTTGCGCCGTCAGCTATGATGAGCAGGGCCAGCCGGGCGGCGGCTACAAGACGCTGATTAACAGCGGCCCGGACGGGGGCCAGGAGGTGTACCATCTGCACTTGCACATGTACGGCGGTCCGCGCCCCTGGAAGGGCCAGCGCTAATTCTGACGTAGCCAAAGCGCATCGCGTAAAATACCGCAGGTTTCATGGATATGGGCCGTTGTCGCCCGCAAGGAGAAAATGATGGGTTCAATGAGTATTTGGCACTGGCTGATCGTGCTGGTCGTAATTCTGCTGGTGTTCGGCACTAAAAAGCTGGGCAATATGGGTGGTGATATCGGCAAGGCAGTCAAGGGTTTCAAGGACGGCGTCAAGGGCGAGGAAGACAAGCCTGCGGCAACCACAACCCAGCACGTCGCTGACAAGTCCACCATCGACGTCGACACGAAAGAGAAGACGAAGCTGTAAGCCGGCGCGGCGTGTGTCGTCACACGCCTGCCAGCCCAGGTTTCACCCTCAATGATCGATCTCGGACTCTCCAAACTCGCCATTATCGGCGTGGTCGCACTGGTAGTCATCGGCCCCGAAAAGCTGCCCAAAGTAGCGCGCATGGCCGGGACCCTGTACGGCCGTGCCCAGCGCTACCTGCACGACATCAAATCCGAAGTCAGCCGCGAAATCGAGCTCGACGAACTGCGCAACCTGCAGAAGGAAGTGGAAGAAACCGCCCACTCCATCAAGGAAAATGTCGAGCACAGCCTGGCCGAGAGCCGCGACGACGTCGAGGCCGCATGGCGCGGCCACGAGATGTCGCCCGGCGTTGCCGCTACCATGGAAGACCTCGAGCGCAAGGCGCGCGACTTCCGGCGCAAGAAGCTGGTGCGCAATTCCGCCGTGCCCGGCTGGTACAAAAAACGCCATGGCGGCAAGACCCACATCATGTCGGGCGCGGCCCGCGTGCGCAAGTTCCGCCCCGGCGTTCAATCCAAATCTTCGTTCTTCTAAATGACTGAAAAATCTGCGGGCGAAGAGACCTTCATCTCCCACCTGATCGAACTGCGCGACCGCCTGGTCAAGGCCTCGATCGGCATTGCCCTGGTGTTCGGCGTGCTGGCCATGTGGCCCGGCCCGGCCGCGATCTACGACATCATTGCCGCGCCGATGATCGCCGCGTTGCCGGTCGGATCGAAAATGATCGCCACCGGCGTGATTTCGCCGTTCCTGGTACCGATGAAGGTGACGCTGCTGCTGGCCTTCATGCTGGCATTGCCCTGGGTGTTCTACCAGGTCTGGGCGTTCATCGCGCCCGGCTTGTATGCCCACGAGAAAAAACTGGTGCTGCCGCTGGTGGTCTCGTCCTCGCTGCTGTTCGTCGGCGGCGTCGCGTTTTGTTATTTCTTTGTGTTCGGGCGCGTATTCGCGTTCATCTCGGGCTTCTCGCCCGAATCGATCGCGGTCACGCCGGACATTGAAAACTATCTCGATTTCGTGATGTCGATGTGCCTGGCCTTCGGCGTGACCTTCGAGGTGCCGGTGGTCGTCGTGATCCTGGTGCGCATGGGCATCGTCAGCGTCGCCAAGCTGAAGGAAATCCGGTCGTACGTGATTGTTGGCGCGTTTGTGATTGCCGCCATCGTCACGCCGCCGGACGTGGTCAGCCAGCTGGCGCTGGCCATCCCGATGTGCCTGCTCTACGAGCTGGGCCTGCTGCTGGCGCCGATTTTCGTGCGCGCAACGCAGGCCCCGGAAGAGCCGGTCTGACTTACGGACAATTGCCGATCACGTAATACCCGGCCGAGGTCTGCGCCAGCGTGTTCGTGTAGAAAGTGTTGTTCAATCCCATATTCTGGTTAGAACCGGTCGCCAGCGCGTAGCCGCCGCTGTTGTACGCCCGTCCCGCCTGCACGTGGGCGTAGTTGCTGGAGTTGGTCGTGGTGCAGGTGAACGAGGAATTGGTCGTGCCCTGCACCGCGCCCGACAGCCCGCTTTCCGACGTGCCCGCCAAGGTCGACGCCTGGTAGCTGTAGGTGGTGCTGGCGGCCAGGCCGGTGTCGGTGAAAGCGGTGCCCGCCACCGGCGAGGCGTTGACCTTCACGCCATTGCGGTACACGTTGTAGCCGGTGGCGCCGGAGGCGGCGCTCCACGACAGCGCGATCGAACTGGCGGTCTTGGTGCCGATCGCCAGCCCGGACGGCGGCAGCACCGCCGGCGGCGAGCCGACCAGGAAGCCCGGAATGTTGCACACCGCCGAGGTCAAGCCCTTGACGCTGTCGGTCGCCGTCACGGTGCCGCTGTAGTTGCCGTCGGCGCGCGAAGCATACTGCTTGCTGAAGCTGGCGCTGCTGCCTGCGGCCGCATCATTGACCGGCGTCGGCCCGTTCAGCACCACCTTGTAGCTGGTGACCGAACCGCCGACGCTGCTGCCGGCGCCCATCACCGTCACCGTGCTGCCCGACACCGTCGCGCTGCACGACGCCATCACCGGCGCTGGCACCTGCGCCACCCGCAGGTTGTTGGTGGACCAGAAGTTCATCAGGAACATCGGGTAGTTGACCTTGGTGGCATCGACGTAACTGGCGTTCTGCCCGCCCGTGCCGGCCGGCCAGGCGTGCGCCATGCCGGTCACGGTGATTTGCGACGTGCGTACCTTGCCATTGCTGTCCTTGTACTGGATATCGCTGCCGCCGGTGGCCACCGGGACCGCCGCGCTCTGGGTGAAGCTGCCGCCATAGCTCAGGCGCATGGCAGCGGCGTCCATCGGACCGTACGCCTGCGCCACCGTATAGTCGGTGGTGCCCCAGATCACGCTGGCAATCTGCGTGCTGAAGCTGGGCGCATAGCTGCCGGCCCACTGGGTGCACTTGTTTGAGGCCGTGGTGGCGGTGAAGCCAGCCGGGACGTAACCGATCTGGGCGGTCGTGGTGCCGGGCGGCGGACCGGCGTTGATGCCGGTGCCGGCAAAGATGTCCGGTGCAATACAGCCAAGCGCCATCGTCTGGCCGCCGCCCGACGACAGGCCGGTGATGTAGACCTGTTTCGGGTCGATCGCATACTGGGTGTTGTTGACGAAGCGGTTGACCAGGTCGAGCAGGATGCCGTCATGGCCGGTGCTGCGGTTGCGCGTGGTGCGCGCGTAATCCCAGCAATGCGAGCCGTACACGTTGCCGGTGGCGTTAGGCGCGACCACCACCGCGCCGTACTGGTCGGCCGCGGCTTTCCAGTTGAAGCCGCCATCGGTGGCGCTGTTGATCACGTCGCCCGCCGCCGTCTGGGCGCAGCCGTGCAGCACGATGACCAGCGCGCGCTTGCCCGCCAGTGCGGGCTGGGTCGCCGGCCAGTAGTAGTAGCCGGTCAGGGCGCCGCCATTGACGGTGTCGTTCGCCCATGTCTGGTTCGCGCTCCAGGTGCCGGGGCCGGCCTGGACCTGGGCCTGGGCGGCGCCAGGCGCCAACAGCGCAAGTGTCGCGCCCCATGCTGCCAGTGTCGGTGTCATTCTGAATGCCATGTCCTGTCTCCGTTCTTGTATATATAAAGTGTGGTGCGGCGTCCACGAGGAGGACAGGCGAAGCGATGCCGCCGCATCCGGAACGTGGTTGTGTGGAATGGTGAAGATGATGACCGCGCGGGGAGGCATTGGCGGCCGGGCAATATACGCAGAAAATCACAGCCCGGAGCAAGTGTACTGCGATTGTTTGGAAGAAAAACGGATGTTCGCGGTTCGTTCTGGCACGCCGCGTGTGCGTAAATGCACACGCGGGTGAAACCGCTGGCCTGCCTTAATTGGTTTTGAGAACGCCGCCGGTGCCCAGGCCGCCCTCGACGGACTGCGCCTTGTAGGTGCGCACCGCCTTGACCATCTGGTTGTACGAGTCCATGAAAGCGGCCGTCAGCACCTTGCCTTGCGGGGTCTTCGAGAAGCCGCCGCCGCCCGCGCCGGCGCCATTGAACAGCGCGCCGACCACGCCGAAGTCCCAGTTGCTGGCGCTGCCTTCCGCCGCCGCCAGCTGGATGCCGGAGCGGTTGTCGGTCAACAGCAACATGGCCGACGCTTCGTTCGAGGTCATCGACCCGCCGATCAGCGAGGCCACCGCGCCGATCCGCCCGCCCACCAGGCCGCCCAGCCCGCGCGTGCCCTTCGCAGCGAACGACACCGACGGCGTGGCGGTGTAGTCGGCCGCCACCATCATGCCCTTGCCCAGGTTGCTGCTCTTGCGCAGCTCGCCCGACTGCATCAGTTCGCGCTCGCCCTGCATATTGTTGAAGGCGCGGCCGCGTTCGACGATCACAAAGCAGTTGGACTGCTGGATGATCAGGCGCAGCAGCGGCACCGTGCTCTGGATGCGGTATTCGGCGGTGAGCTGGTGCAGCCATGGCTGGTTGGCCTCCTCCACGATGGCCAGCGTGCCGAGCGTTTTGTCGCAGCGCTCGAGCTGGCTGTTGGCGTTCTGCGCTGTGGCGCCGCCGGCCGAGCCGGTGGCCACGGTCTTGGCGGACGGATCGCCCAGGCTGGGCTGCATGTTGGCGCATGCGCTCAGCAGCAGCGGCAGGAGGATGACAATGGCGCTTGCGTTCTTCATCGGCTGGTTCCTGTGGTCAAGTTGATCGGACTTCGGTGTGCCAGCTATCGTAGCGCTGTGCCCGGCGAGCAACTTGTCTGGGGTCAAGCGAGGGTGAAGATAAAAAACGCCTCAGTGTGGGATCCAGCGTCATCCCCGCGCACGACGCGTGTAAAAAAAGGCGCCGCAGCGCCTTTTCTTATCTTCTTCCCGTCGCTTTATCGCATCAGCTCGCGGATCACCCGCACCGGCGCGCTGCCGTAACTGAGGAACTGCTGGTGGAAGTCCTTCAGGTCGAAGCGCGCGCCGAGCGCCTGCTTGCGCTCCTCGCGCAGCTCCATGATGTCGCTGTAGCCGCTGAAATAGCTGGTCAGCTGCACCGAACTGACCTTGGCGCGGTGCCACTTTTCGGTCGCTTCGCTGCGGGTCTGGAAGGCCTGGCGTTCCAGCATGTCCACCGCCTGCGCTTCGTTCGCGCCCAGCACGTGCACGCTGTAGTCGAGGATCGTGTTGGTGACCACGCGCAGGTTCCACTTCGACCACATCAGCCACATCTCCGGCGTGTTGTCGCCGTAGCCCGATTCGAGCATCATGCGCTCGCCGTAGACGGCCCAGCCCTCGATCATCGCGCCATTACCGAACAGCGACTTGACCAGCGACGGCGACTTGTTCGCGTACACCAGCTGCGCGTAGTGGCCCGGGATCGCTTCGTGGATATTCAGGATCTGCAGCATCCAGTGGTTATATTCGCGCAGGTTGCTTTCTGCCTGCTCCGCACTCAGGCCATCGAGCGGTGTGACATTGTAGAAGGTGCGGTCCTGCGGACGGTACGGGCCGGGCGCCTCGATGCTGGCGCCGGCCACGCCGCGCTGGTACATCGGCGTCTCGCGCACTTCCAGCGGCTTGTCGGGATCTAGCGTCAGCAGGTTTTTGCTGGTGACCCATTCCTGCAGCACCGGGATCTGGCGGCGGATCTCGGCGAAGAACTGGTCGCGCGGCACGTGGTTGGCCGACAGGCGGTCGATCACCATGCCGATTTTCCTGATGCGGTCGGCCGGCTTCGGCGTCGCGCCCATGACCTTCGGCCACAGCTCGTCGGACAGCGCGTTCATGCGGGCGTGCAGTTCGTCGCGGGCGGCCAATGCCTTGCGGTAGGTCTGTTCGGCCGAATTGCCGGACTGGATATCGTACTTGAACTTCTGTTCGTACAGCGCTTTGCCGATGCGGAATGGGCGCGCGTTGCCTGCTGTCTGCTGCTGCCGGTCGAGCGCGATCAGGAAGTCGACGTAGCCGAGCAGCGCGGTGCCGGCATTGGCGATGCGCGAGGCAAACAGGTTCTTTTCCGCGGTCGTCAGGATCGATTCCTGCGCGGCCTTGCCAAGTTCGGCCAGCACCGCCAGAGTGCCGGGCGCCTGGGTCAGCGCCAGCTGCAGGTGTTCATGCGTCGGGTTCTTGATGCTCGATTGCGCGGCGGCGAAGTAGGCCGGTACGTGGGTGATCCGCTTGAGCAGGGTGCGCAGGCGCTGCGGCTTGGAGGCGTACGGGGTATTCAGGACCACATCGATGGGCTGCGCGATGTTGTACAGCGAGGGATTCCACTCGTATTCCTTGAACGTGGTCAGGTACCAGCGGTCGCTTTCGAGCTTGTTGACCAGGAGGGCGAGGTCGGTGCGCTGCTTGTCCGACAGCTTGTTCGGATCGAGCCTGCCGAATTTTTCCAGCCACTCGCTGGTGAACGCCAGGTACTGCGTGCGCATCGCCGCGCTCGGGATGGTCAGGTTGGCGGCGCCTTCATATTTGCCGACGGTGATCGCGGACTCGGGATCGATCTTCCACAGCGCGACCAAAAACTGCATGCTGCGGGTATTGAAGGTGCGGTCCTGCGCCTTGTCGGTGGATGCCGGCTGCGCCGCCGCGGCTGCCACTGCCTTCTTCTTCGCCACTGGCGCCTTGGCCTTGGCGGTCTTTCCCTTGATCGTCTTGGTGGCCTTGGCCTTGCCCTGCTTTTTTGGCTTGGCCGCGCCGGCAGGCGCAAGGGCGAAGGAAGTTAGCAGGATAGCCAGGGCTATTTTGGTTTTAATCATGTGTATGGCCTCGTAAATACTTGGGCGTGAAGCGTGATGATGCGCACGCGCGACGGGCCGTCAGATTAGCATTAATCGCTAAAGCGGAGCCCGTTTTGTAACATCGCCCGGACGTCAATGTCCCAGTCCTTCCTGCAGCATGCGCATCATGTCCGCCGGGGACATGCGCGCCGCCGCGTCGCTGCCGTCGAGCAGGCTGTCGGCCAGGTCGCGCTTGTGCTTGTGCAGGTCGACGATGCCTTCCTCGATGGTGTTTTTCGCCACCAGCCGGTAGATCGTCACGGGCCGCTGCTGGCCCATGCGGTGGGCGCGGTCCGAAGCCTGGTCTTCGACCGCCGGATTCCACCACGGGTCCATATGGATCACGTAGTCGGCCGCCGTCAGGTTGATGCCTACCCCGCCCGCCTTCAGGCTGATCAGGAAAACATCGCCCTGGCCGGCCTGGAAGGCATCCACGCGCTCCTTGCGGGCCTGCATCGGGGTCGCGCCGTCGAGGTACTGGTAGCCGATGCCGCGCGCATCGAGGTGCTTGCGGATCAGGGTCAGGTGATCGACGAACTGGCTGAACACCAGCACCTTGTGGCGGTTTTCCAGCAGGTCGTCGAGCAGGCCGCCGAACACGGTCAGCTTGCTGCTCTGGAGGCCCAGCTCGGGCGCCACCAGCTGCGGATTGCAGCAGGCGCGGCGCAGCTTCATCATCTCGGCCAGGATCTGGATCGATTTCTGGTTCTCCGGGCCTTCCATCGATGCCAGCTTGGCCAGCGCGTCGCGCCGCAGCGATTCGTACAGCGCCGCTTCGTCTTCGGTCAGTTCGACCGGCAGCACGATCTCGGTGCGCGGCGGCAGTTCGGACAGCACCTGCGCCTTGGTGCGGCGCAGGATGAACGGCTGGATCAGGCGCTTGAGGCGGGCGCGCGCGCCGGCGGCCGCGCGCTTGTCCTGGGCCCGTTCGATCGGACCGGCGAACTTCAGGTTGAACTGGTCGCTGGTGCCGAGCAAGCCCGGATTAATAAAGCGGAACAGGTTCCACAGCTCGCCCAGGTGGTTCTCCAGCGGCGTGCCGGTGGCCACCATGCGGAATTCGCCTTGCAGCGCCATGACCGCGTGCGAGCGCTTGGTGGCCGTATTCTTGATCGCCTGGGCTTCATCGAGCACGATGGTGTTCCATTTGACCTTGGCGAAGCGGTCCGCCTCGAGCTGCAGCAGGCCATAGCTGACGATCACCAGGTCGAATGGCGCGACGTCGTCCAGCATCGCGCCGCGGTCGCCGGCGCCAAACAGCTTGACGTTCAGGGTCGGCGCGAAACGCGCCGCCTCGCTCATCCAGTTCATGCACACCGAGGTCGGCGCCACCACCAGGGTTGGCCCGCCTGGCGCCCGCAGCAAGATCAGCGCGAGCGCCTGCAGGGTTTTGCCAAGGCCCATATCGTCGGCCAGGCAGGCGCCGACGCCCCAGTGGGCCAGCCGTGCCAGCCACTCGAAGCCTTCGACCTGGTAGTCGCGCAGGTCGGCTTGCAGCGTCGACGGCAGCGTCGGCGTGTAGACGGCGCTGGCGTCGATGCGTGCCAGGTGTTCCTTCCACAGCTTGTCGGCCTTGACGCCGCCGGCATCGGCCGCCAGTTCCTGCAGCGCGAAGCTGGCCAGCGGGTGCACGCGCACGTCGTCGCCGTGCTGCTCGCCGAACGAGGCCAGCTCCATCAGGCGGCGGTGCAGTTCCGAGCTGAGCGCCACGAACTGGTTGTCGGCCAGTTCGACGAAACGTCCCTTGCTGGACTTGAGCATCTCCAGCAGGGTGCGCAGGTCGAGCACCTTGTCCTCATCGACCTGCACTTCGCCGTCGGCGGCAAACCAGTCCTTGTCGCGCTTGATCGAGATGCGCACCGATTTCGAATCGACCTTGCGCGTCACCCTGAACGACTGGCCCTCCGGCCAGGCGATGGTCACCTGCGCGGGGTCCAGTTCCTGCAATTGGGCGAGCAGTTCCAGGCACGCCACCGGCTGCCCAAGCAGCCATTCGCCGTGATCCGATTCCGCCTCTTCCAGCGCGGTGCAGGCGCCGATCAGCTGGCGCTCCGCCTCGCGCTCGGCGTTCAGGTCGCGCCTGGCTTCGGTGCGCACGCCATCGACGTCGGCGATCACGCCTTCAGCGCCGCTGCCCGGCGCGTAATAGGCGCCTGTGTCGGGCAGGGGGCGCACCAGCACCTGCATCTTCAGGCCATGCTGGTAGGGCAGCAGGTGCACGTGCATGCGGCCGTCGGCCGCCACCTGGGCGATGTCGGCGGCGCTGCTGCCGATGTCGGACTGCACGGTGACGATCGAGGAAATGGCGCTGATCGCCTTGAGTACCTGCTTTTCCGCGTGCAGCGGCACTTCCAGGCCCTGCCCGATGATGGCGCCGACGCTGCGGTGCTCGGGCCTGACCCGCACAACCCGCAGCCGCGTCGGCGTTTCGCGCGTGACGCATACATCGTCTTCGCCTGCGCCGATAGGCGGCTGCATGGTGATCGTGACGGTGTCGCGGTTGGCGCGCACCAGCAGTTCCGGTTCGCCCGGCAGGACCTCGACCCGGGTGCCGGGCGCGCTTTTCCAGAACAGCAGCGGATGGCCAACCAGTTCCAGCACGGCTTTGTGGGCGTCGAGCAGGTATTGATTGCCGCCGTAGAAGCGGTGCGTCTCGATCAGGGCGATCGCGGCCAGGTCGTGCGCGCTGACGAATTCGAGTTGCTTCGCCTCGCTGTGGAGCCGCTTGAGGCTGACCGGGCGGCCCTTGCTCCAGCCGCCGCGCGCGTCGCGGCGCTGCTCCAGCGGCTCGACGTCGCGCACGCCGTAGTTGGCGTCGTAGTCGATCAGCCAGGCCAGCCGTCCTTCCTTGACCACCTCGGTGGTGGTTGCCGGCTGCAGGTTGATCAGCGCGTTCAGCTGGCGCTGCCATGCTTCCTCGCGCTCGAACCATGCCGTCATGTCGGGCAGGCGATGGCGCTGGCGCAGCGCGATGGCGCGCTGTTCATGGACGATGCTGCCCAGCTGCCCGAGCAGCGCGGCCAGTTGCGCCGAAATCAGGTCGAAGCCGGCCAGCTCGGACTGTTCCAGCATCTGTTCGAGGCCGGCGCGGCGCTCGGCCAGCTGCGGCAGCGACAGCCAGTAGTGCATCAGCGCGCGGAACATGAAAGGCTGCATCGCCGCTTCCCAGTTCCGTGACGGCAGCACGTCGACATCGACGGTGCCGCCGCGAATCCGCCGCAGCATGCTCAGTTGTTCGTAGACCGCGGTGTCGTGGCTCTGCACGGCGCGGGTGGCGGTATCGAGGTAGCTCTCGGCGAGCTTGTCGCATTTCGGGTCGCCTGAGCGGATCAGCGCCAGCACGTACAGATGGCCGCCAATGCCGGAGAAGCACATCTTGCGCTTGCCGGTTTCGCGGCGCAGCAGCTTGAGGGCCTGCTCGAAGCCGGCCAGCGCAGGGGCGTGGCCGTCGCGCAGCAGTTCGATGACGCTGCGGAAGAACAGCGCCAGCGAGGCGTCGAGATCGGACAGCAGCGCGCCGGCGTCGTCCAGCCGGCCGCACAGGATCAGGTGTTCGGCCAGCACGATGCGCAAGCTCATCGAGGCGGCGTGCTGCGCCACGTGGCGCTCGGCGCAGGCGCGCACCGCGCTGGCGCTGGCCGGGTCGCGCTGGACATGGCAGACCACCACCGTGAGCACCTCGTCCACCAGTTGCGGATGGATGTAGCCGATCAGCTCCGCATCGAACGGACGGGCGCAGATGTCGACCAGCGGGTGCAGGTAGGCCGCTTCGTGGCATTCAAGGCAGGCCGCCAGCAGCATCGCGATGTGGCGCGGGTCGTCGCGGCCGAACAGCGCCATGCGCAACAGCGCGACGCCCTGGCGATAGCTGCGCAGGATGAGAAAACCTTGCCAGTTCTTGCGCAGCGGCGTGCACTCCTCGTAAGCCCGGCGCAGCGCAAGCAGGGTGCGGCTGTTGATCGCATGCCTGATGGCGGGCCAGGCGGCGTCAAGCGCGACCGCATGGCCGCGTCCTGTGATGGTGCTGGCCAGTTCCGCCTTGCGCAGGCGCGCAATGCTGTCTTCCACGTCAAAGGCGGGCAGGCCTGCTGCCGTCAGGTGTTCCTTGATGCGGACCGCGCCCATCGGCTCGCCCGCCAGGGCCAGCAGGGCGAGCAGCAGCTTGTCTTCGTCCCTGAGTGAATCGAATACCGTCATTCAGTTTCCGGCATGTTCTCGATTTCCACCGGCGCCACCGCGCCGGGCCCTGCAAGGCCGAAGATGCGCTGGTAGAAGTACAGCTCCGCCTCCAGCGTGCGGACGATGCTGTCGGCCTTGCGGAAGCCATGGCCTTCGCCTTCCAGCGTCATGTAGGCCACCGGTACGCCGCTGGCGCGCAGGGCGTCGACCATCATCGACGACTGCTGCGGCGGCACCACCTTGTCGTCCAGGCCCTGGAAGAAGATCATCGGGCGCTTCAGCTGGGCGGTGTGGTTGATCGGCGAGCGCAGCATGTACAGCGCTTCCGATTCCGGCTTGGGGGCGATCAGGTATTCGTTGTAGTGCGATTCGAACTTGTGCGAGTCCAGGTCCAGTCCTTTGAGGTCGGACACGCCGTAATAGCTGGCGCCGGCCTTGAACACGTCATGGAAGGTCAGCGCGCACAGCGTGGTGAGGCCGCCCGCGCTGGAGCCGCGGATGACCAGCCGGTCCGGGTCGGCCAGGCCGCGCATGGCCAGGTAGCGCGCGCCGGCGACGCAGTCTTCGACATCGACGATGCCCCACTGGCCCTTGAGCGCATCGCGGTAGTCGCGTCCGAAGCCGGTGCTGCCGCCGTAGTTCACGTCGAGCACCGCGAAGCCGCGGCTGGTCCAGAACTGGGTCGCCAGCTTCAGCGTGCTGGTCGCCATGCCGGTCGGGCCGCCGTGGCCGATCACGATCAGCGGCGGCTTGCCGCCATCGGCCGGCTGCACGCCGGCATTGCACGGCGGGTAGTGGAACGCGTGCGCGGTGCGCCCGCCGGTGCTGGTGTAGCTGATGCTCTCGGGGACCGACAGGTAGGCCGCCGGCGGCAGCTCGGTGATCGAATGGGCCAGCACCTCGCGGCGGCCGCTGGCCAGGTCGATGCGCGCCAGTTCGAGCGGAATGGCCGGGGCCCCGCCAAGCAGCGCGACGCTGTCGCCGAAGACGCGCAGCTCGCGGATCTCCTGGTACGGGTTGGCGATGGATTCCAGCTTGCCGCTGTCCCTCGATAGCCGCGCCAGGCGGCTGACGCCATTCTCAATGTAGGTGCAGACGATCTCGTCGCTTGAACGGAAGCCGTACATCGAACCGCCGAAATTCCAGTGCGGCGCGCCGAATTCGGCCGCGCGCTTGCACAGCGCCTGTGCGCTGCCGCCCGCGAGGCGGTACAGGTTCCACCAGCCGCTGCGGTCCGATACAAAATGCAGCAGGCCGGCCGGCGACCATTCTGGCTGGCAGATCGATTCTTCAGGCCCGCCAGCGACCAGGCGCGGGTTCGACACGGCGCCGTCCGCGCCAAGGTCGGCCAGCCACAGCTCGGTGCCCTGCCACGGCATGCGTGGGTGGTTCCAGCTCAGCCAGGCCAGCGAGCGGCCGTCCGGCGACAGCCGCGGCGCGGCGTAAAAGTCGCTGCCCTGCACCAGCACCGTTTCGCTGCCGTCGAAGCCGACCGCGCATACCGTGTTGACGGGGTAAGCGCCGCCCGCGCTGTGGTCTTCGCGCACCGTGACCAGCCGCGAGCGCGCCGTGTCGGCGACGAAGTCGGCGTAGCGCATCGCGCCTTCTGGCGTCAGCGGCACGGGCGCGGCGCCGTCGGCGGCAACATACAGGCGGTTGTCGGCGAAGTGGGAGAACCACACCGTGCCGCCCGCGACCAGGCATGCGCCGCCGCCATACTCGTGCACCCGCGAGCGCACATTGAACGGCGCCGGGGTGACCTCGGTGACGGATTCGCCGCGCTGGCGCATCAGTGTCGTGCGCCCGCCTTCGCTGGCACGGCCGACCAGCCAGTAGCAGTCAAGGCCATCGAGCGCGACCTGCGACAGCGGGGCGGCGCCGGCGGCGACCATGCTGGCGCTGATGGGGGATGGCCAGGCGCCGAATGGCGCTGTGTGTTCAGGTGTGGTCATGGGGGATTTTGCGCAGGTTGGGGGCAGGCCAGCATGATAAAGAATACACCGGCGCGCCGCAACGCGCCCTGTGCATGCGCTTGGCCGGGCCGGGGAATGCGATAATAACGCCTTTCCCCTGCCTTATTGTCTGCCATGCCACAATTCGCCCCGCTCCAGAACGACACTTTCCTGCGCGCGCTCCTGCGCCAGCCGACTGACTACACCCCGGTGTGGCTGATGCGCCAGGCGGGGCGCTATCTTCCCGAATACCGCGCCACCCGCGCACGCGCCGGCTCCTTCCTGGGCCTGGCCAAGAACCCTGACTACGCCACCGAAGTGACGCTGCAGCCGATCGACCGTTATCCGCTGGATGCGTCGATCCTGTTCTCGGACATCCTGACGGTGCCCGATGCGATGGGCCTGGGCCTGTATTTCGCCGATGGCGAAGGCCCCAAGTTCGAGCGTCCGCTGCGCACCGAAGCCGATGTGCTGGCGCTGCGCGAGCCGGACCTCGGTTCGCTCGACTACGTGTTCAACGCCGTTACCCAGATCCGCACGGCGCTGAACGGCCGCGTGCCGCTGATCGGCTTCTCGGGCAGTCCATGGACGCTGGCCTGCTACATGGTCGAAGGCGGCGGCTCCAAGGAATGGCACACCATCAAAAAGATGCTGTACAGCCGTCCTGACCTGATGCACCACATCCTGAAGATCAACGCGGCGGCTGTGGCCGACTACCTGAACGCCCAGATCGATGCGGGCGCGCAGGCGGTGATGATCTTCGACTCGTGGGGCGGCGCGCTGGCCGATGGCGCCTACCAGGAGTTCTCGCTCAGCTATATGCAGCAGGTCGTGAGCCGCCTGAAGCGCGAAAAGGACGGCGTGCGCATTCCGGCCGTCGTGTTCACCAAGGGCGGCGGCCTGTGGCTCGACCAGATCGCCGGTATCGGCGCCGACGCGGTGGGCCTCGACTGGACCGTCAACCTGGGCCGCGCCCGCGCGCAGGTCGGCGACAAGGTCGCGCTGCAGGGCAACCTGGACCCGGCCATCCTGTTTGCCAACCCTGACCAGATCCGCGCCGAAGTCGAACGCTCGCTGACCGCCTACGGCACGCCGTCGGACGGCCATGGCCACGTGTTCAACCTGGGCCACGGCATTTCGCAATTTACGCCGCCCGAGTCGGTCACCGCGATGGTCGATGCGGTCCATAGCTTCAGCCGCAAACAGCGCGGTTGATGTAGTTCTGCTACAAAAAGGGCTGGCTGGCAGGTTTGCCGGCCCTTTCCAGGCTCCGCGCCGAAACGATGAAAATCACACTTATTCACATATTGCAGCTTAAGCACTATTTTCGCTGCCCAGACGTTGCGCTCTTGTAAGTGAATTTGCAAGTGATTGAAAACAAAGAAGTTTTTATTTTTTGCCTGGGCGCTCAGCTGTATTGAAATTAAGCATTTCCCCTGTAAGAATCGGCGTTTTTCAACATTGTCCACAAAGTTATCAACAGGTTTTGTGGATAAGGGAAGAATGTTCAGCGTTTACGGGGACTTAGCGGAAAAGCTCATGCAACAGATGAACTGTGTGTTGCGCCGCATGATATATATCTGGCGCGGGATCGGCGGACAGTTGAGGCTTCAACTACATATCTCGCCGGTGCGCGGCGTTCGGGCTAGTGCGGCACGGCAAACTAGAAAATAGCGCGCAAACGACTACAAAAACTTCGTCTGAACTGATAGTTATGCACAATGGCGCTACCGGGCGACGAGAAAACACTGTGCATAAGTACAGTACGCAAGTACTTGAAATTAAACGAAAAAATATATTTGATTTTTTCCGGAGCCCTGCATGTCTTGTGCAAAGCACAAATTTTTTGCCCTTAATCCAGAGTTTGTTCACAAAGTTGTCCACAACTTCGCGCAAACCGCTGGCATCGTGGGAAAACATGCGTTTTCGGCCAGCCGCGCCGTCGATTCGCGCGGCCAGGTGTCAACCTGATGAGCTTTTGCATCCTTCGGGTCGCCCTCGATACCCCGCTCGATAGCTGCTTCGACTACCGCTGGCGCTGCGAACCGGGGACCGAACCTGCGGTCGGCCAGCTGGCCCTGGTCAGTTTCGGCACCCGCGAGGTAGTCGGGCTCATTGTCGGAGTAGGTCAGGCGACCGATGTCGCGCCTGAAAAGCTCAAGGATGCGCTGGCCGTGCGCAGCCAGCTGGCGCCCCTGTCGGCCCAGTGGCTGGCGCTGGCGGCCTTCGCCGCCGACTATTACCAGCGTCCGCTGGGCGAGGTGGCGCTGCCGGGGCTGCCAAAGAACCTGCGCGTGCCGACCACGGTCAACCTGGACCGCGCCCTCAAAAAAATGGACAAGCACGACGCTGTGCACGACGCCACGCCGATCTCGGTGCCGCGGCTGAATGGCGCGCAGCAGCTGGCGGCAGACGCGATCGGCGGCGCCACCGGCTTTACGCCAATCCTGCTGTACGGCGTCACGGGCAGCGGCAAGACCGAGGTCTACCTGCAGGCCTGCTCGCAGGTGCTGGAACGCGAGGCCGACGCCCAGATCCTGATCCTGGTCCCCGAGATCAACCTGACGCCCCAGCTGGAAGGCAACATCCGCGCGCGCTTTCCGGGCGTGATGCTGGCGACCCTGCACAGCAGCCTGTCCGAAGGCGAGCGCATGCTGCACTGGCTGGCCGCGCACCAGGGCCGCGCGCGCATCATCCTCGGCACGCGGCTGTCGATCCTGGCGTCGCTGCCGCGGCTGAAACTGATCGTCATCGACGAAGAACACGATCCCTCGTACAAGCAGCAGGAAGGCCTGCGCTATTCGGCGCGCGACCTGGCGGTATGGCGCGCGCGCCAGCTGGCCATTCCGATCGTGCTGGGATCGGCCACGCCGTCGCTGGAAAGCTGGCACCACGCCGGGTCGGGCCGCTACCGCAAGCTGGAGCTGCGCGAGCGCGCCGTCAAGGACGCGGTGTTGCCGCGCGTGCGCCTGCTCGACATGGAGCGCGACAAGCCGAAGGACGGGCTGACCTCGCACCTGATCGCGGCGCTGCGCCAGCGCATGGACCGGGGCGAACAATCGCTGCTGTTCCTGAACCGGCGCGGCTACGCCCCGGTGATCTCGTGCGACGCCTGCGGCTGGATCAGCGACTGCACCCGCTGCACCTCGTTCATGGTGCTGCACAAGCCCGAGCACCGGCTGCGCTGCCACCACTGCAGCCTGGAGCTGCGCATTCCGCGCAATTGCCCGACCTGCGGCAACGTCGACCTGCAGCCGCTCGGACGCGGCACCCAGCGCGTCGAAGAAGGGCTGCAGCAGATGTTCCCCGAGGCGCGCATCCTGCGCATCGACGCCGACTCCACGCGCCGCAAGGGCAGCGCGCAGGCGGCGTTCGACACGGTGCACCGCGGCGAGGTCGACATCCTGATCGGCACCCAGATGGTCGCCAAGGGACACGACTTCAAGAAGCTCACGCTGGTGGGCATCCTCAACCCGGATACCGCGCTGTTCTCGCAGGACTACCGCGCCAGCGAACGCCTGTTCGCGCAGCTGATGCAGGTTGCCGGGCGCGCCGGCAGGGCCGCGCGCAATGAAGGCGGCAGCACCAGCGAAGTACTGGTGCAGACCCGCTACGCCTCGCATCCGCTGTACGGCGCGCTGGTCAACCACGACTACGACCGCTTCGCCGACACCCTGCTCGACGAACGCCGCGGCGCGGCGCTGCCGCCGTTCATGTACCAGGCGCTGCTGCGCGCCGAGGCGCGCGAACTGGCCATCGCCATCGCGTTCCTGCAAGCGGCGCGCGACGTCGGCGCGGTCGAAGGCATTACCATCAATGACCCGATCCCGATGACCATGACGCGGGTGCACAACGTCGACCGTGCCCAGCTGCTGGTGGAGTCGCCGTCGCGCCCCGCGCTACAGGCTTTTCTGAAACAGTGGATTGTGTCGTTGCGCGACATGAAGAGCCGGGTCAAGTGGTCGCTGGAGGTAGACCCGCTCGATATTTGAATTTCCAATAGAATCGGGGCTGGAACCAGGCGCCGGAAGGAACATGCAATGAACAAGTTGACAGTGGACGTAGCGGTAATCGGCACCGGCACCGCGGGCCTCACGGCCTACCGCGCTGCCCGCGCGCAAGGCAAGCGCACCGTACTGATCGAAAGCGGCCCTTATGGCACGACCTGCGCGCGCGTCGGCTGCATGCCCAGCAAGCTGCTGATCGCCGCCAGCGAAGCGGCGCACACGGTGCAGGCGGCGGCCGGCTTCGGCATCCACGCCGGCCAGGTGCGCATCGATGGCAAGGAAGTCATGGCACGGGTGCGGCGCGAACGCGACCGGTTCGTCGGCTTCGTGCTGGAAGGCGTCGACAATATTCCCGACCAGGACAAGATCATCGGCCACGCGCGCTTTACCGGGCCGCATTCGCTGCAGGTGGATGCTCACACCGAGATCGATGTCGCGCGGGTCGTGATCGCGACCGGCTCGCGCCCCTACATTCCTGAAGAACTGCGCGATGTCGGGCCGGGCGTCATCGTCAGCGACCAGGTGTTCGACTGGACCGACCTGCCGGAATCGGTCGCGGTGATCGGCACCGGCGTGATCGGCCTCGAACTGGGCCAGGCGCTGCACCGCCTCGGCGTGCGCGTGTCGATCTACGCGCGCGGCGGCAGCGTGGCCCATATCAGCGATCCCGAAGTACTGCACGTTGCCACCACGGTCCTGAGCGCGGAGCTTGACCTGCGCTTCCAGCACAAGCTGGTCAGCGCGCGCCAGGACGGCTCCGAAGTGCTGCTGACGACCCGCGACCCGCTTGGGGCCGAGCGCAGCGAACGATTCCAGTATGTGCTGGTCACCGCGGGCCGCACGCCGAATGTCGACAACATCGGCATCGAGACCACCGGGCTGGAACTGGATGCCAGAGGTATTCCAGTGTTCGACCCGATGACCATGCAGTGCGGTACCAGTGCGATCTTCATCGCCGGCGATGCCAACAACGAGCGCCCCTTGCTGCCCGAGGCGGCCGACCACGGCAAGATCGCCGGCGACAATGCGGGACGCTATCCGAGCGTGCACCCGGGCCTGCGGCGCACGCCGCTGGCGATCGCGTTCACCGAACCGCAGATCGCCACGCTGGGCGCGTCATACCGCGCGCTGTGCGCGGAAGGGCAGCACACCTTCGCGGTCGGGAAGGTATCGTTTGAAAACCAGGGACGCAGCCGCGTGATGTTGCAAAATCACGGCATGCTGCGCGTGTATGGCGAATATGGCAGTGGCTTGTTCCTGGGCGCCGAGATGATCGGGCCGCGCGCGGAAAACCTGTCGCACACGCTGGCGTGGGCATGCCAGGCGCGCATGACGGTGGCGCAGATGCTCGACATGCCGTTCTATCACCCGGTGATCGAAGAGGGCATGCGCACCGCCTTGCGCGACCTCGCCGCCGAACTGGAAAAGGGCGCGCCTGCGCAAAGCAAGGCGCCCGACTGCGTGCCGGGCGCCTGAACCTTCAGTTGACGTAGTCGCTGTCGAGGCGTCCGGACGCCGCCATTTCGCGCAGGATCTTGATGGTGTCGATGTCGGCCGCCTGGTAGTGCGAGCGCTTGATATCGTCGTACATTTCGCTGGCCGGATCGGACGAGGGGCCATGGCCGTCGTCGTAGGTGAAACGCACGAACAGGCGGCCTTCGGCCGGCGCCTCGATCGCCATCACCAGGCTGGAAGCGACGATTTCCCCCTGGGCCGGCACCTCGTAGCGCACCGTCTCCAGCGGCGTCAGGCGCACATGGTCGAGCACCACCAGCTGGCCGTAGCGCAGGCGGCGGCGGAAGCCCTGGTCCGATTTCTGGTCGATCGTCGCCTCGTCGAGCTGGGGCACGAACAGCTTCGGCGCCTCGGCGCGCAGCACCAGGCCGCGCCACAGCTGCTCGCGGGTGATCGTATCCATTAGTGGATTGAGCAGGTCGTTAATTTCAATCAGGTGTTCAAATTTCATGGTGCGGGCCGTGTAAGTGAAGGCGTGATGGTAACGCAATGGGGCGCATGGCGTCCGGAAGCGAGTCGTGCGCGCGGAACGGCCGTGTTGCGCATAGCCAATTGACAAGCTGACGGAGCAGCGCAAGGCCCACATGCTGCTGCTGTGAAAGCTCGCATGCACCGACGCCGCCTGGCGTCATTCGGTGTTTACACAACGCTAATGGTTTTTTCCGATACAAGTATGTATTTATTACTGGAAATAATGGTACGCTGTAGGAACTCTCCTACAGTGCCATTGTATGAACCGTCGCGACAACTATCTCTCCCGCAAAGCGGCTTCCGCCTTGAAGCAGCGCCTGATTGGCGTGGCGGTGGTGGCTGCCGTGGCTGGCCTGGCGGTGGTCGGGCTGATGGTGGAGCCGGAGCACGCCATCGCGGCGCGCTCTGCGATGGCAGAAACGGCTGTACCGCCTAAAACGGCGCCGGGCACTGCCCAGCCTGCGCCAGCACCGGCGCCAGCGGCCGCGGAGCGGCGCGTCTATCCGTATTCGATCATTCCGGGCGGGGTTTCTGGCAAGGAAGAGCTTGCCAGCGTCATCAAGACCGACAAGGTCGTCGCAGCGCACTACGCGTCATTCGATGTGGCCAAGGCCTTCAAGCTGACCGTCCAGAAGCCGCGCGCGGTGTACGTCTCGTATCGCAAGGGCGACCAGGTGTACTGGACGTCCAGGAAACTCATGCTGGTCAAAGGCGAAATGCTGCTCTCGGACGGGCGCAATGAAATGCGTGCGCGCTGCGCCAACCGGATTTCCGACACGCCGCAGTTCCCGGTCGAAGTGAACGAACCAAGCGCGGAAGAACTCGACTCGGTGATGGCCGTGTCGATGGACCTGGATGACCTCGGACTCGACGACACTGGCGCGGGAACCGGGTATGGCCCTGGCCTTGGCCCGGCCAGCGGCGAACCGTCTTCCGCCAACAACGCTGGCCAGGCATCGCCGGACGCCAGCCGCACCGCGCTGGTGGCAAAGAAACCGGTCTCGGGCCGCGCCACCACCTTGCGTCCGGAGCCGTCCGACCCGTCCTCCGGCGCCACCCCGGAAACGCCGGTGGCGGTTCCGCCGCCGCAAAGCAACGATGGCGTCCCGGGCAATACGCCAGGAACTCCTCCGCTTGCGGGCGGCGGCACGCCTGCCCCATCGCCGGCACCACTGCCTGCCCCGCCGCCGGCACCATCGCCGGCCCCATCGCCCGAGCTGTCCCCGCCGCCGTCCGGTGGTCCAGTCACTCCGGGCCCGGGTGGACCGCCGCCGCGGCCCGCGCCGCCAGGCGCCAATCCGCCTGCGGGAATTCCTCCTGGCGATATCCCGGGTACGCCGTTTTTGCCGCCGGTTGTGCCCGAGCCGCCTGTGTTCCCGCCAACCGAGCTGCCGCACACGCCTGGCGAGCCGGAACACGCCCTGCCGGAGCCGGGCACGCTGCTGCTGTTCGGCGCGGCATTCGCCGGCATACTGCTGCTGCGCCGAAAGCCGGCGCGCTCGAAGCGCTGAGCTTCCAGCATTAATTGGACAGCAGAATCCCGTTCTGGCGACGTTGCAGGAAAGCGATGCCGACCAGGATGCTGAACGAAATCGCCAGCAGGATCAGCGCGTAGGCGTGGGCGGCGTCGTAGTTCAGCTTCTGGGCTTCGTCATACAGCGCAATCGACGCCACCCGCGTCTGGCCGGGGATATTACCCCCGAGCATAAGGACGACGCCGAATTCCCCCATCGTATGCGCGAAGCTGAGCGACACGCCGGTCAGGATGCCGTGCTTTGACAGCGGCATCACGATCGACCAGAACACTTGCCGTTTGGTCAGCCCGAGGGCGAGGGCGGTGTCCTTCATCTCGCGCCGCACCGAGCGGAACGCGGCCTGGAACGGCTGCACCGCGAACGGCAGGCTATAGATCACCGAGCCGATCACCAGGCCGGCAAACGAGAAGGGCAGCGGCTGGCCGAATACCGATACCCAGGCGGCGCCGATCGGTTGCTGCGGCGCCATCAGCACCAGTAAATAGAAGCCGATCACCGTCGGCGGCAGCACGATCGGCAGGCTGACCAGGGTTTCGATGAAGATGACGCCGCGCATGCGGCTGTTGTTGAGCCAGTTGGCCAGCGGCATGCCAAGCACCAGCAGCACCAGCGATGAAACGAAGGCAAGCTTGAGCGTCAGGCCGATCGCGTTCCACAGTTCGGGTGGCAGGCCGGTCATTCGGTGCCGTCCGCCGCTGCCCCCGGCAGGCCGAAGCCGCTGCGCTGGAGAATGTCGCGTGCGGCCGGGGTGTGCAGGAACTGCAGGAAGCGCGCCGCCAGCGGATTGTCTTTCCCATGCCGGGTCAGCACCACGCCCTGCTCGAGCGGCGCCAGGCCCTGCTGCGGCACCACATAGTGGCGGCCCACGCCCTTCATGCGTGGCGAGAGCACCGTCGCCAGCGAGACGATGCCGACTTGGGCGTTTCCGGTCTGGACGAACTGGGCGGCCTGGGCGACATTGTCGCCAAGGGCCAGCTTGCCTTCCACGTGCTGCCAGACGCCGTGATGCACCAGCGCGGCGCGCGCGGCGCGGCCATACGGCGCCACCTCGGGGTTGGCGATCGCTACCCGGCGCAGGCGGGCGTCGGCGAACAGCCGCATGCCCACGGCGGGGTCAAGGCGCGGGTCCAGCGTCCACACCGCCAGCCGTCCGATCGCATAGGGCGTGAGCGAGGCCGGGTCGGCCGCGCCTTGCTGCGCCAGCTGGCGCGGGTAGTCCATGTCGGCCGACATGAATACATCGAATGGCGCCCCGCGCTTGATCTGGGCGAAGAAGTTTCCCGAGGCGCCGGTGGACACCTTGACCTCGGCCCCCGGCACCTGCTTGCGGAACGCGGCGCTGAGTTCGTCGATACAATAAACCAGGTCGGATGCGGCCGCCACCAGCAGCGTGCCGGCCTGCGCCAGCGGCATCGCGGCGACCATCATCAGGAAGAGTAATTTTTTCACAAGCACATTCTACGACAGGACCTGCCGCCACAGCCACTGGCGCTGGACGCGCCGGCGCTTGCGCTACAATGGGCGGCTGTTTTGTCCAAAAAAGAAGTCCGTCCCGATGTCGACCGCCCCCAAGTTTGGCCTGAACGTTCCCCAGAGCGAAGCCGTGATGTATCTCGACGGTCCGTGCCTGGTGCTGGCGGGCGCCGGTTCCGGCAAGACGCGCGTGATCACCCAGAAAATCGCCCACCTGATCGAGGACCGCGGCTACGATCCGCGCACCATCGCCGCGCTGACCTTCACCAACAAGGCGGCGCTGGAAATGCAGGAGCGCATCGCCAAGCTGCTCAAGCAGCCGCGCCAGGCCAAACAGCTGACGGTGTCGACCTTCCATTCGCTGGGCGTGAAAATCCTGCGCCAGGAAGCCGGCGGCGTCGGGCTGAAGGACCGCTTCTCGATCATGGACAGCGACGATTGTTTCGCGCTGGTCTCCGACCTGGCCATTACCACCGACAAGCAACTGGTGCGCCAGATCCAGAATGCGATTTCGCTATGGAAGAACGGCCTGGTCGACCCGGAGCTGGCCATCAGGAACGCCAAAGACGAGGACGAGGCCCAGTCCGCGCGCATCTACCGCAGCTATGTCGCCACGCTGGCCGCCTACCAGGCGGTCGATTTCGACGACCTGATCCGCCTGCCGGTCGAGTTGTTCCGGAATAACGACCCGATCCGCGACAAGTGGCAGCGCCGCCTGCGCTACCTGCTGATGGACGAGTACCAGGATACCAACACCTGCCAGTACGAGCTGGTCAAGCTGCTGGTCACCGGCATCGGCAAGAAGCCGATGTTTACCGCCGTGGGCGACGACGACCAGGCCATTTACGCCTGGCGCGGCGCCTCGGTCGAGAACCTGAAGACCCTGGGCGACGATTTCCCCGACCTCAAGGTCATCAAGCTGGAACAGAATTACCGCTCGACGACCCGCATCTTGCAGGCGGCCAATGCGGTGATCTCGAACAACCCGAAACTGTTCGAGAAGGCGCTGTGGTCCGAGCACGGCCTGGGCGAGCCGGTCAAGGTGCTGGGCATGCAGAACGACGAGCAGGAGGCCGAGCAGGTGGCCATCATGATCTCGGCCGACCATTTCCAGCGCAAGAACAAATGGTCCGACTACGCGATCTTGTACCGCGGCAACCATCAAGCCCGGATCATCGAGCAGTGCCTGCGCAAGGAGCGTATCCCGTACACCATCTCCGGCGGCCAGAGTTTCTTCGACAAGGCCGAAATCAAGGACATCATCAGCTACCTGCGCCTGATCGCCAACGAGGGCGACGACCCGGCCTTCATCCGCGCGGTGACCACGCCCAAGCGCGGGGTCGGCATGGCCACGCTGGAAGTGCTGGGCGAATTCTCCAAGCAGTGGAACTGCTCGCTGTTCGAGGCCGTCTTCAAGGGCGGGCTGGAAGCCAAGCTGCCGGACCGCCAGCTGTTGCCGCTGCGCTCATTTTGTAACTTTATCAACCAGCTGGAAGCGCGCGCCAGCCGGCCGGGACCGTCGGGCAGCGGCGAGAACGCCGCCTCGGTGCTGGACGACATGATGAAGGAAATTAACTACGAAGGTTATCTGTACGACACCTTCGAGGAACGCGCCGCCCAGAGCAAGATGCAGAACGTGTTGGAATTTACCAACTGGCTGAAAGAACGCGGCTGCGGCGGCCGCGACAAGACGGGCGAGGAAAAGAACCTGCTCGAACTGACCCAGATGGTGGCGCTGATGTCGATGCTGGAAGGCGCCGACGAAGAGCAGGACGCGGTCCGCATGTCGACCCTGCACGCCTCGAAAGGGCTGGAGTACCCGCACGTGTTCCTGGTCGGCGTCGAAGAAGGCATCCTGCCGCACAAGGGCGATCCGGATGCGCCGGTGGAAACCATCGCCGCGCGGGTGGAGGAAGAGCGCCGCCTGATGTACGTCGGCATTACCCGGGCCCAGCGCACCCTGCAGATCACCTGGTGCAAGAAACGCAAGCGCGCCGGCGAGCACGTGCACTGCGATGTGTCGCGCTTCATCAAGGAAATGGCGCTCGACGTCGGCGACGCCGTCCCGACCGAGGCCGAAACCATTTCGCCGAAGGACCGGCTGGCCAGCCTGAAGGCGCTGCTGGCGACGCCAAAAGTGTAAAAACAGCCAGCTGCCAGCGCGCACGGTTGAACCCGGTTTTATTTGACACCGAAGGTCCGGCAGGAAATACTTGGGACTCCCGCAGCACGTCGGGAGGCCCGCGCCCGGCACCCGCCAGTTGCGACAGGATCAATCCGTGACTACTTAACGACATCGCGCCCAGCATGCCTAAACTTTCCGACATCGAATCGACGCCCCTGTCTCCGCTTTACCACGTCAATGCGCTGCTTGACTCGGGGCCGGACTGGAATTACCTGATGCCCTCGAACAATACAATCCTGTACACGTTCTCGGTCGCATCTGGCAACGAGGTACGCAACGGCACGCCGATTTCAGGCCAGTCGAGCTTCTCGATTTCCCAACAGGTCAACGCACGCAGCGCGATCGACTACATTTCCAAGCTGACCGGGATCGTTTTCGTGGAAACCAGCGACGGCGCCTCCGCCCACGTCCACCTGGCAAACATGGACATCGCCGATGCGAACACGGTCGGCCTGTGCAGCTGGAGGGTGTCGTACGGCGCCAGCAGCGTCACCGGAGAACTGACCAGCTACGAGGCCGATGCCTGGGTCTACCTCGACAACCGCGAATGGGCCTCCCACAACGCCAACCTGGCGCCCGGCGGCAGCGGCTATGAAACCCTGCTGCACGAGCTGGGCCACATGCTCGGCCTGAAGCACCCGCACGAAGACGACATCCAGCTGTCGCCGTCGCAGGACAATACGTCCCAGACCATCATGTCGTACGACCATCTGGGCGGCCCTTATGCCCAGTTCAACAGCCTGGATATCGCGGCGCTCGACTGGCTGTACGGCCGGGACGGCCTCGGCGGCAACCTCGGCATCAACTCGGTCACCGGCGCGCGCTACCTGAGCGGCAGCCGCTTGTCCGAGACCATCGACGGCACCCCATTCGATGACACGCTGCGCGGCGACAAGGGCAACGACACGATCAACGGCGGCGCCGGGACCGATACCGCGGTGTTCAGCGGCAACCGGGACGGGTATGTGTTCAACGTGATGGCTGGCGACACCCTGATCGTCAGTGGCGCAGATGGCACCGATACGCTCACGTCGGTCGAGCTGTTCCAGTTCGCGGACGGCGTGTTCCTGCGCGGGCAAGTCATCGACACCACCCCGCCGGTAGCGCCGCTGGTCAATGTCGCCAAGAATGCGAACGGCTATATTGCCGGCAACGTGCCTACGCTGTTCGGCAAGACGGAGCTTAACTCGACGGTTACCATTTTTGCCGGCACGACCGCGGTCGGCACCGGAAAATCGGACGAAAACGGTTTATTCAAGGTCACGCTGGCGGGGATGGGCAACGGCACTTACACCCTGAGCGCCGTTGCCACCGATGCGGCCGGCAACCGATCTCCGGCAAGCAGCGTCACGTTCAAGGTCGATGGCACGCCGCCCGTGGCGCCGACGGTCGCCTTCCAGGCCGCGGCGGCCGATGGCAACCAGCCTGCCTTCTCCGGAACCGGTGAAGCGGGAAGCACGATCAAGCTGTTCAATAATGGCAGCGAGCTGATTGCCACAGCGCTGGTCGATGGCACGGGCAAGTGGAGCAGCGCCAATCCACTGGCCAATGGCAACTACAACGTGTCGGTGAAATCCTTCGATGCCGCCGACAACAACACGACGGCCGCGACGGCGTTCACGTTCGTGGTCAACAGCTCCCTGAACAGGGTCGGTACGGCGGCAAACGACGTCATCACCGGGACCTCCGGCAACAACGCCTTGCAAGGGATGGCTGGCATCGACACCGCGCTGTACACGGGCGCGCGCGCCGGCTACGCGATCGATGCCTCGGCCAACGGCTATATCGTCGCTTCGGCTGCCGACGGCCGCGATTCGCTGATCGGGGTCGAACGCCTCAAGTTCTCCGACATGTCGGTGGCGATCGACATTGAAGGCAACGGCGGCATGGCTTACCGGGTGTACAACGCGATCTTCGCGCGCGAGCCTGATCTGGTCGGCCTCGGGTTCTGGATCGATCACCTGGACGACGGCCTGACGCTCAACTATGTGGCCAGCCGCTTCCTCGCCAGCGAAGAGTTTTTCGATCGCTTTGGCGCCAACCTCAGTACCCAGGACTACGTTGAAAAACTGTATTTGAACGTGCTGAACCGGCCACTCGACCAGGACGGCTTCAATTTCTGGGTGGCCGCGCTGGACCGCGGTGTCCCGCGCGAGGATATCCTGATCGAGTTCAGCGAAAGCATCGAGAACAAGGCGCAGGTGATCGGCGCCATCGAGCACGGCATCGAATATGTCCCGTGGCTCGGCTGACCAAGGTCCGCGGTTGCCGCGCGCTGGCATAATGGCGGCTTTGCCGCAAGGACTATGCCGTGAGTAACGAAGACCGTTTCGTCGATATCGAAATCAAGCTGGCGCACCAGGAAGACCTGGTCGAATCGCTGAACCAGATGGTGTACCAGCAAAGCCGCCGCATCGACCAGCTCGAAGCGATGGTGGCCGGCCTTGCCGAACACATCCGCACCAGCGCGCAAGCGGGCGGCGGACCGCTCAACGAGCCGCCGCCGCACTACTGACCATTGGGCCTTCGCGCCCGTCAATACGGGGCGCGCGCCGCGCGCTGCCGTACACATATGCATACAAACCGGCCCGTGACGGTTGAGTTCCATGCTGCTATGATCGAACGTTCAAGCGCTGCCTGCCATCCGCGGGCAGCTTTACATTAGCGCTCGTGAAAGATGCCATGAACCGTCCACACATGCTTATCCTTGCCGCCAGCCTCGCGCTGGTCAACGTTGTCCACGCCGCCCCGGGCGCACCCGCCGCGGCAGTGCTGGAAGCGTCGAATCCGTTTGCGAAACTCAGCACGCTGCCGTTCCACTATCCGGCTTTCGACAAGATCAAGGACGAGCATTTCGTGCCAGCTTACGCGGCCGGCATGCGCGAGCACCTGCGCGAGATTAACGCCATCGCCGCCAACCCGAAGGCGCCGACCTTCGACAACACCATCGTCGCGATGGAGCGTTCGGGCCAGCTGCTCACGCGCGTGGCGACCACCTTCTCCAACCTGCAGGGCGCCAACACCAACGACAGGCTGGACGAGATCGACCGCGACATGTCGCCGAAGATGGCGGCCCACTTCGACGCGGTGTTCCTCAACGAAAAGCTGTACCAGCGCGTTAAGACCCTGTACGACAAGCGCGCCACGCTGGGCCTGGACAAGGAATCGGCGCACCTGCTCGACCGCTACCACAAGGACTTCGTGCGTGCCGGCGCCAAGCTCTCAAGCGCCGACAAGGAAAAACTCAAGTCGCTGAACGGCCAGATCGCGGTACTGCAAACCACCTTCACCCAGAACGTGCTGAAGGAAACCAACGCGTCAGCCCTGGTGGTCGACACCCGCGCCGAACTGGCCGGCATGTCCGAGGCGGCGATCGACGCCGCAGCCGCCGCCGCCAAGGAGCGCGGCCTGGAAGGCAAGTTCGCGGTCGCCCTGATCAACACCACCGGCCAGGCCCCGCTGGCGGTGCTGACCAATCGCGCCACCCGCGAGCGCTTGCAGGCGGCGTCGATGGCGCGCGGCAGCCGCGGCGGCGAATTCGACAACCGCGATGAAGTCGTCGCGCTGGCCAAGCTGCGCGCCGAACGCGCCGCGCTGCTCGGCTATCCGAACTACGCCGCCTACTCGCTCGAAAACGAGACCGCCAAGGACACCGCGGCGGTCAACAAGCTGCTGTCCGAGCTGGCCAAGCCGGCGGTCGCCAACGCGAAGAAGGAAGCGGCCGAGATCCAGAAGGTGATCGACGCCGAAAAGGGCGGCTTCAAGGTCGCCGCGCATGACTGGGCGTTCTACACCGACAAGGTGCGCGCCGAGCGTTTCAGCTTCGACGAGAACCAGCTCAAGCCATACTTCGAACTCGATAACGTGCTGGTGAAGGGCGTGTTCTTCGCCGCGAACAAGCTGTATGGCCTGTCGTTCAAGGAACGCAAGGACCTGCCGGTGTATAACCCGGACGTGCGCGTCTTCGACGTGTTCGATGCGAACGGCAAGCAGATCGCGATCTTCCTGGCCGATATGTACGCGCGCGGTAACAAGCAGGGCGGCGCATGGATGAACGAGTACGTCTCGCAGTCCGGGCTGATGGGCACCAAGTCGGTGGTCGCCAACCACCTGAACATTCCGAAGCCGCCAAGCGGCGAGCCGACCCTGCTGACCTACGACGAAGTCAAGACCACCTTCCACGAGTTCGGCCACGCGCTGCACGGCATCTTCTCGAACGTGAAGTACCCGCGCTTCTCGGGTACCAACGTCCCGCGCGACTTCGTCGAGTATCCGTCGCAGGTCAACGAGATGTGGATGATCTGGCCTGAGGTGCTGGCCAACTACGCCAAGCATTACAAGACCGGCGCCGCGATGCCGAAAGAACTGCTGGACAAGGTGGTCGCGTCGAAGAAGTTCAACCAGGGCTTCATCACCACCGAATACCTGGCGGCCTCGCTGGTCGACCAGCGCTGGCACCAGCTGGCGGCCAACCAGGTGCCGACCGACGTGCTCGGGTTCGAAGCGGCCGCGCTGAAAGAAGCCGGGGTCGACTTCGCGCCGGTGCCGCCGCGCTACCGCACCACCTACTTCTCGCACGCCTTCTCGGGCGGCTACTCGGCCGGCTACTACGCCTACCTGTGGAGCGAAAAGCTGGATGCCGACACCGTCGAATGGTTCAAGGAAAACGGCGGCCTGCAGCGCAAGAACGGCGACCACTTCCGCAAGACCTTGCTGTCGCGCGGCGGCACCGCCGATGCGATGGACCTGTTCCGCAACTTCCGCGGACGCGACGCCAAGATCGAAGCGCTGCTTGAGCGCCGCGGCCTGACCGGCGAGTAAGGAAGCAATGCCGCGTCAAGTGTGAACCTCAGCACGTCGTGCCCGCGAAGGCGGGCACCCATGCTGAGCTGGCAGGAGCCGCTTTCGCGCGAACGACGTGCGACTGCCAAAACCGAGTCCACACTTGACCACGACATACCTGCGCCCACTGATACCACCCAGGAGAGACAACAAATGAATCGTCCCCACATGTTAATCATCGCCGCCAGCCTGGCGGTAGCCAATGCCGCCTACGCCGCGCCTGCGTCGCTGCTGGAAGCATCCAATCCGTTCGCCAAGGTCAGCACGCTGCCGATGAACTACCCGGCCTTCGACAAGATCAAGAACGAGCACTACGAGCCGGCTTTTGCCGAAGGCATGCGCCAGGAGATGGTCGAAGTCGATGCCATCGCCAACAACCCGAAGCCGGCCACGTTCGAGAACACCATCGTCGCGATGGAGCGTTCGGGCCAGCTGCTCAACCGCGTCAGCAGCGTGTTCGGCAACCTGTCGGGCGCCAACACCAACGACACCATGCAGGCGATTCAGCGCGGCCTGTCGCCAAAGCTGGCGGCCCACAACGACGCGATCCGCCTCAACGAAAAGCTCTACGCCCGCATCAAGAGCCTGTACGACAAGCGCGACCAGCTCAAACTCGACCCGGAATCGAAGTTCCTGCTCGAGCGCTATCACACCGACTTCGTGCGCGCCGGCGCCAAGCTCTCGAGCGCCGACAAGGACAAGCTCAAGGCGTACAACTCCCAGCTCGCGACCTTGCAAACCACCTTCGCTCAGAACGTCCTGAAGGAAGCCAACGCCGCCGCCCTGGTGGTCGACAAGCGCGAAGAACTGGCCGGCATGTCGGATGCCGCGATCGACGCGGCGGCCGCCAACGCCAAGGCACGCGGCATGGACGGCAAGTTCGTCATCCCGGTCACCAATACCACCGGCCAGGCGCCGCTGGCGGTGCTGACCAACCGCGCCACGCGCCAGCGCCTGATCGAAGCGTCGATGGGACGCGGCAGCCGCGGCGGCGAATTCGACAACCGCGATGTCGTCGTCAAGATCGCCAAGCTGCGCGCCGAACGCGCCGCGCTGCTCGGCTATCCAAGCCACGCCGCCTACGCGCTGGAAGACCAGACGGCGAAAAACACCGAGTCGGTCAACAAGCTGCTGGCCGAATTCGCCAAGCCGGCGGTTGCCAACGCGAAGAAGGAAGCGGAAGAGATTCAGAAGATGATCGACGCCGAAAAAGGCAGCTTCGGCGTGGCCGCGCATGACTGGTCGTACTACAGCGACAAGGTGCGCGCCGAGCGCTTCGCGTTCGACCAGAACCAGCTCAAGCCGTACTTCGAACTGAATAACGTGCTGACCAACGGCGTGTTCTTCGCCGCCAACAAGGTGTATGGCCTGAGCTTCAAGGAGCGCAAGGACCTGCCGGTGTACGACCCTGACGTGCGCGTGTTCGACGTGATCGACGCCAACGGCAAGCCGCTGGCGATCTTTGTCGCCGACTTCTACGCGCGCTCGAACAAGCGTGGCGGCGCATGGGCCAATGCCTACGTCTCGCAATCGAAGCTGATGGGCACCAAGCCGGTCATCGGCAACCACCTGAACATTCCAAAGCCCCCGAGCGGCGAAGCGACCCTGCTGACCTACGACGAGCTGCGCACCCTGTTCCACGAGTTCGGCCACGCGCTGCACGGCATGTTCTCGGACGTGAAGTACCCGCGCTTCGCAGGCACCCGGGTGCCGCGCGACTTCGTCGAGTTCCCGTCGCAGGTCAACGAGATGTGGGCGGTCTATCCGGAAGTGCTGGCCAACTACGCCAAGCATTACAAGACCGGCGAGCCGATGCCGAAGGCTTTGCTCGACAAGGTGATCGCCTCGAAGAAGTTCAACGAAGGCTTCCGCACCACCGAGTACCTGGCCGCGTCGATGCTCGACCAGCGCTGGCACCAGCTTGGCGCGAACCAGATCCCGACGGACGTGCTGGGCTTCGAGGCTGAAGCGATGAAGGCCGCGGGCGTCGACTTCGCCCCGGTACCGGCGCGCTACCGCACCACCTACTTCTCGCACGTGTTCTCGGGCGGTTACTCGGCCGGCTACTACGGCTACCTGTGGAGCGAAAAGCTGGACGCCGACACGGTGGAATGGTTCAAGGAAAACGGCGGCCTGTCGCGCAAGAACGGCGACTACTTCCGCAAGATGCTGCTGTCGAAAGGCGGCACCATGGACGCGATGGACATGTACCGCCAGTTCCGCGGGCGTGATGCGAAGATCGAGCCGCTGCTGGACCGCCGCGGCCTGACGGCGAATTAAAAAGCAGGACCGTAACTCGTAGGGCGGATAAGCGACAGCGCATCCGCGTGCACGCGTCTCGTTGACGCAAGCACGCGTATGCACTCCGTTTATCCGCCCTACACTTTTTTGACGAGCCGACCATATGACCGACGACGAATTCCTCGCCAGCTTCAGCGCCTGCACCTTGCCGCCCGAGCAGTTCAGCCACGCCGGCCATATCCGCCTGGCCTGGATCAACCTGCAGCGCCTGGACTTTGAGCCGGCTGTCGAGGCTACCTGCCGCGGCATCCGCGCCTACGCTACCCACCTCGGCGCCGCCACCAAATTTCACGCCACCATCACCGTCGCGCTGATGCACCTGCTGCGCGCCGCTGGCGCTGGTGAGCGCGACATCAGCTGGTACCAGTTCGTTAACGCCAACCAGGAGCTGATGCATGATGCGCGCGCCGTCCTCGCCCGCCACTATTCCAGCCAGCTCCTCGACAGCCAGGCGTCGCGCGAGCGCTTCGTTGGCCCCGACCTGCAGCCGCTGCCCGTGCGAGCCGCTGGGCCGTGATCGGTATATACTTTCTCACAACAACGCAACCGGAAGCGCCGCAGCAATGAGTGTTCAGGAATTACATGGTATTACCCTTGAAGCGATCTTGACCAGGCTGGTCGACCATTATGGTTGGGACCAGCTGGGCAAGCGGATCGTGATTAATTGTTTTCTCAGCGACCCGAGCATCAGGTCGAGCCTGAAGTTCCTGCGCAAGACGCCGTGGGCACGCAAGGAAGTTGAGGATTTATACCTGAATACGCGTTTTACCAACTAAAGCGAGCCTGATATGTTGAACGACAATGCATCGAACCTGAAGGACCATCTGAAAAGCCTGCACGCGAACCTCGAGCAGACCGAACACGTCGACGACGAGCTGCAGGAATTGCTGCGCCAGCTCGATGGCGATATCAAGGCCCTGCTCGACAAAGGCGCCGAGGAGGAGCTCGAGGAAGAGGGCGGTCCTTACGGCCTGGCCGAACGGACCCAGGAGATCACGGCGCGCTTCGCAGTCGAGCATCCGACCCTGGAACCGACCTTGCGCGAGCTGGGCCGAATCCTGCAGAACATGGGCATCTAGACCGTCATTCGCGTGACAGCGGGAATCCATAACCCGTTCGCGGCATTCGACGGCCATCGCAATGGCATGGCCGGTATCGGTTCCCGCTTTCGCGGGAACGACGAGGTGTTTGTCGCAATCGCGACACAAGTTATTGATAGTTAAGACATTTTTCGAGCCCGTCCGGCCTCCCAAAACGGCCGGTCATCGGCTTTGCATAGCGTTTTCCGGTACAATACCGGCCAATGAGCTCCCCATCGAACCTGTTTGCGACCGTCCCGAAGCGGTCTAGCCGCGCTGCTGCTGCGCCTTTCCTTCCCATGTCCCGTGCGGAGATGGATAAGCTCGGCTGGGATCAGTGCGACGTCATCGTCGTGACCGGCGATGCGTACATCGACCACCCCAGCTTCGGCATGGCGCTGATCGGCCGCGTGCTGGAAGCGCAGGGTTTCCGCGTGGGCATCATCAGCCAGCCGGACTGGCTGTCGGCCGACCCGTTCCGCGCGCTCGGCAAGCCACGCCTGTTCTTCGGCATCACCGCCGGCAACATGGATTCGATGATCAACCGCTATACCGCGGACCGCAAGATCCGTTCCGAGGATGCGTACACCGCCAACGGCGAGCCGAACAAGCGTCCCGACCGCACCGTGACCGTGTACGCCCAGCGCGCCCGCGAAGCGTATCCGGACGTGCCGATCATCGTCGGCTCGATCGAAGCGTCGCTGCGCCGCATCGCCCACTACGATTACTGGTCCGACAAGGTGCGCCGCTCGGTGCTGCCCGATTCGAAGGCCGACCTGCTGCTGTTCGGTAATGCCGAACGCGCGATCGTCGACCTGGCGCACCGCCTCAACGCGGGCGAGAACATCAAGAACATCCGCGACCTGCGCGGTACCGGTTTCATGGTGCCGGCGGGCTGGCTGCCGGCCGACGACTGGTCGGTGCACAATTCGACCCGTATCGATATTCCCGGCAAGGTCGAGGCGCCGATCGATCCGTACGCGATGATGCCGGAAGATAAGACCGCCTGCGCGACGGAAGCCGGGGCCAAGGAAGCCGACGTCGTCAAGCCGATCCGCATCATGACGCGCGAAGAGCGCGCCGCCGCCGCCAAAGAGAAGCACGACAAGACCGTGGTGCGGCTGCCGTCGTACGACGTGGTCAAGGATGACCCGGTGATGTACGCCCATACCTCGCGCGTGTTCCACCTGGAATCGAACCCGGGCAACGCGCGCGCGCTGGTGCAGGCCCATGGCGAACGCGACGTGTGGCTGAACCCGCCGCCGCTGCCCTTGCAGATGGACGAGATGGATGGCGTGTTCGACCTGTCGTACGCGCGCGCCCCGCACCCAAGCTATGGCAATGCGCGCATTCCGGCATGGGAAATGATCCGCTTCTCGGTCAACATCATGCGCGGCTGCTTCGGCGGCTGCACCTTCTGCTCGATCACCGAGCACGAAGGCCGCATCATCCAGAGCCGTTCCGAGCCGTCGATCCTGCGCGAGATCGAACATATCCGCGACAAGACCAAGGGCTTCACCGGCACCATTTCCGACCTCGGCGGCCCGACCGCCAACATGTACCGCTTGCAGTGCAAGGACAAGACCATCGAGGAAAGCTGCCGCCGCCTGTCGTGCGTGTATCCGACCATCTGCGTCAACCTCGGCACCGACCACAGCAAGCTGATCTCGGTGTACCGCAAGGCGCGCGCGATCCCCGGCGTGAAGAAGGTGCTGATCTCGTCGGGCCTGCGCTACGACCTGGCGGTGCGTTCGCCGGAATACGTCAAGGAACTGGTGACCCACCACGTGGGCGGCCTGCTGAAAATCGCGCCCGAGCACACCGAAGAAAACACCCTGACCAAGATGATGAAGCCGGGCATCGGCGCTTACGATGAATTCAAGCGCATGTTCGACAAGTTCTCGCTGGAAGCGGGCAAGAAGCAGTACCTGATTCCGTACTTCATCGCGGCCCACCCGGGCACCACCGACGAGGACATGCTGAACCTGGCGCTGTGGCTCAAGAAGAACAACTTCCAGCTCGACCAGGTGCAGACCTTCACGCCGACGCCGATGGCGATGGCCACCACCATGTACCACACGCGCAAGAACCCGTTGCACAAGGTGACCGAAGATTCCGAGATCGTCGAAACGGCGCGCAGCGGCAAGATCCGCAAGATCCACAAGGCGTTCCTGCGCTACCAGGACCCGGAAAACTGGCCGATCCTGCGCGAGGCGCTGGTCAAGATGGGCCGGGGCGACCTGATCGGCAACAGCGACAAGCACCTGATTCCGGCCACCGGCAGCGATGCGGCGCCGGCCGGCGGCGAACGCGGCAAGCGCCTGGCGCCTGGCTTCGGACCGGAGAAGTTTGTTCCGCCTGGCAAACGCGCGGTTCCCCGCGCCGCGACCTCGACGCCGTTCATGGCGCCTGAAAGCAAGATCCGGCCGTCGATCCTGTCGACCATCAAGACCAAGGCCAAGCCCGCCGCGGCCGCCAAGGCCGCGCGCCCGGGCCGCAAGTAGGCCCGGTGCCCCGCCGCGCCCACGGTACGAGTGTGGCGCGGCGACCCCGTTGTTACAATAATCAGGGTTGGCGGCCAGCGAACTTACGTACAATCTCACTCATATATTGCTCCTGCGCACCGGTAACCCGGCCGCTATCCCGAGATGACGTTCCTGCACCTGGCTGACCGGACTCGCCGTGCCCTGGCCGCCGTGCGCCAAGCGGCGGTGCTGGCGCTCGTCCTCGGCGCCGCGCTGCCGGCCCACGCGCTCGAGCGAGTCACGCTGCAGCTCAAGCACCTTCACCAGTTCCAGTTTGCCGGCTATTACGCGGCCGTCGAAAAGGGCTACTACCGCGACGCAGGGCTGGCGGTGCAGATTCTGGAAGGCAAGGACGGCAACGAGCCGGAGCGCAATGTCATTTCCGGCAAGGCGCAGTTCGGCGTCGGCAGCAGCAGCCTGCTGCTGGCGCGGCTGGCCGGCAAACCGGTGGTTGTGCTCGGCACGATCTTCCAGCACTCGCCATACGTGTTGCTGGTGGCGCGCCGCGACGGCGTCAAGGACCTGCGCTCGATCATCGGCAAGCGCGTCATGATCGGTTCGCTGACCGACGAACTGACCCAGGCCGACGAGCTGGTCGCGTTCCTGAAGAAAGAGGGCATCCCGATGTCCAGCACGGTGCGGGTCGACCACAGTTTCGACCCGCAGGACCTGGTCGACGGCAAGGTTGACGCCTACTCCGGCTATATCACCAACGAGCCGTATTTCCTCGACAGCATCGGCTTTGCCTACGACGTCTTCAGTCCGCGCGCCGCCGGCATCGACTTTTACGGCGACAACCTGTTTACCAGCGAAAGCGAGATCGCCCGCCGTCCGGAGCGGGTGCGCGCATTCCGCGAGGCCAGCATGCGCGGCTGGGCCTATGCGATGAATCACCCCGAAGAGATCGCCGACCTGATCCGCGCCAGGTACAGCAAGCGCCACGAGCGCGAGCACCTGCTGTACGAAGCGCGCCAGATGGTGCCGCTGGTGCAGCCGGTACTGGTCGAACTTGGCTACACCAATCCCGAGCGCTGGCGCCATATCGCCGACACCTATGCCTCACTGGGCATGTTGCCGGCGAATGCCTCGTTCGACGGTTTCCTGTACCGTGGCGATACGCCGCTGTACAGGACCTGGCCGTTCCGGATAGCGGTGCTGGGCGCCTTGCTGCTGATCGGCGCGACCGCGCTGCAGTTTTCACGGCTGGCGCGCGAACGCCGGCGCGCCCGCGAAACGATCCGCCAGGGGGAGCGGCGGTTCCGCACGATGTTCGAGGAAGCGCCGATGGGCATCGCGCTGATCGATTCGAGCACTGGCGAGTACAAGGACATCAACCCGCGCTACGCGCAGATCGCGGGCCGCTCGTTCGACGAAGTGATCAGCGGCAGCTGGACCGATTTCCTGCACCCCGACGACGCCGCCGGGGCGGTCGGATTGAGCCCGGGCGGCGGCGCCGACGCCAAGACCACGGCGCGGCTGGTGCATCCGGACGGCTCGGTGGTGTGGATCGCCATGTCGGTGGTGGCGGTCGAAACCGAGGCGGGCGCCCACCCGCACCACCTGTGCATGATCGAAGACGTGACCGAGAAGAAGAAATCGGAAGCGCTGATCTGGCAGCAGGCCAATTTCGACCCGCTGACGCAATTGCCGAACCGGCGCATGTTCCACGACCGCCTGGAAGTCGAGATCGGCAGGAGCCGGCGCGAAGCGCTGCGCACCGCGATCCTGTTCATCGACCTCGACCACTTCAAGGAAGTCAACGACACCCTCGGCCACCATCAGGGCGACGTGCTGCTGATCGAGGCATCGGAGCGCATCCGCGCCTGCGTGCGCGCCACCGACACCGTGGCGCGGCTGGGCGGCGACGAGTTCACCGTGATCCTGTCGGGGCTCGACAGCGCCACCTGCAGCGACGTGATCGCGCAAAAGATCCTCGACACCTTGCAGGCGCCGTTCGTGCTGGGCCAGGAACAGGCGTTCGTGTCGGCCAGCATCGGCATCACGCTGTACCCGGACGACGCCACCGAGGTCGACGAGCTGCTGAAACATGCCGACCAGGCCATGTACGCGGCCAAAGGCGCGGGCCGCAACCGCTTCAGCTACTTCACCCCGGCGCTGCAGGTGGCCGCACTGAACCGCATGCGCCTGACCAACGACCTGCGCGGCGCCGTCAAGGGCAACCAGCTGCGCGTGTATTTCCAGCCGATCGTGCACCTGCGCACGGGACGCATCCACAAGGCCGAGGCGCTGGTGCGCTGGCAGCATCCGCAGCGCGGGCTGGTCAGCCCGCTCGAATTCATCCCGCTGGCCGAGTCGAGCGGCCTGATCGTTGAAATCGGCGAGTGGGTGTTCAAGGAGGCGGCGCGCTGGGTGCGCCAGTGGCGCAGCCAGCATCACCCGGACTTCCAGGTCAGCGTCAACCAGTCGCCGCTCGAGTTCCAGCGCGACGGGCAGGGCTACGAGCACTGGTTCGCGCACTTGCAAGAGCTGGGGCTGAAAGGCTCGGCGATCCTGGTCGAAATTACCGAAGGCTTGCTGCTGGACGCAGGCAGCGGCGTCACCGACAAGCTGCTGCAGCTGCGCGACCACGGCATCCAGGTCGCGCTGGACGATTTCGGCACCGGGTATTCCTCGCTGTCCTACCTGAAGAAATTCGATATCGACTACCTCAAGATCGACCGCTCGTTCACCCGCAACCTGGCGCCGCAGTCGAGCGACATGGCGCTGTCGGAAGCGATCATCGTGATGGCCCACAAGCTCGGCCTGAAAGTGGTTGCCGAAGGGGTCGAAACGGCCGAGCAGCGCGCCTTGCTGCTGCGGGCCGGTTGCGACTACGGCCAGGGCTATCTGTTCGCGCCGCCGCTGCCTGCCGCCGAATTCGACGCGATGCTCAAGGCGCAGCTGGCGATTGCCGACGGCGCGCGCCGTTAGAAGCTGCGCACTAATTCTTCACGGTACAACCGTACAACCATCAATACCGTGTAATATAGTTCCTTTGGGAAACACCTATTACAATTTTGCTATGCAAATGCAAGCTATCCAACGCCATTTTGCAGCGGAAAATTGATCGGACGCGGCAATCCCTGCGGGCCGGAGGAAGTCTCTCAAGCGAGGAACTGTAGTGATCGACATTAAAACTTTCGTGCTGGTGCTCGCCATCGGCAATATTGGCCTGGCGGTGCTGATGGCAGGTTACGCCCATTCGCAGCGCCATGCCGCGATGCGCATCTGGACCTGGTCCAAGCTGGTGGTCGGCTCGGCCTACCTGATGGGCTGGCTGCAGGCGCCGGTGCCGGCGCTGTGGCACAGCGTTTCCGCGAACTCCCTGGTGATGGTCGGCATTACGCTGGAAGTGGCCGCTTACTGCACCTTCTTCGGCTTCAAGGGCTGGAAGCGGGTGTTGTACCCGTTCGCGGCGCTGTCGATCATTGCCTACATTGGCCTGCGCCTATCCGGCGCCGCGTTGCCGTACGCGACAGGCCTGATGTCGAGCGTGGTCGCGGTGATGATCGGCGCGATCGCGTTCGCGCTGCTGCGTCCGGCAAGCGACAGCACGCTGCTGCGCCGCATTATCGGCGTCAACGACGCCAGCTTCTTCCTGGCGATGAGCGCGCGTGCGCTGTCGGACCTGATGCCCGGCACCTTCACCTTGCTGTCGCCGCACGCGGCGCACGCGTTCACGTTTGTCACCGGCTATCTGCTGGTGATCGTCAACGGCTTCGGCTTCCTGCTGCTATGCAAGGAAAAAGACGACCGCGAGATGGCGCTGCTGGCCACCACCGACAGCCTGACCGGGCTGGCGAACCGGCGCGCCTTCTTCGAGCGCACCGAAGCGGCGCGCATGCTGGCGGCGCGGCTGCGCAAGCCGATCTCGCTGATGATGCTCGACATCGACCATTTCAAGTCGCTCAACGACCGCTTCGGCCACGCCTGCGGCGACCAGGCGCTGTGCGTGTTCGCCGACACCGCGCGTTCGGAGCTGCGCGAGCACGACATCATGGGCCGGCTGGGCGGCGAGGAATTCGCGCTGGCGCTGCCGGGCACCGACCTGACTGGCGCAATGCAGGCCGCTGAGCGGCTGCGCGAAGCGGTCGAACGGGTGATCTTGCCGAATCACGGCTACGCGATGACGGTGAGCATCGGCGTCGTGCTGATCGACCCCAACGAAGACATCAACGCCGCGCTGGCGCGGGCCGACCAGGCGCTGTACCAGGCCAAGAGTGGCGGGCGCAACCGGGTGAAGAATGGCGAGCCGATGCTCAAGTTCGCTTAAGCAAGCGCGGGGATTTTCGCTATTTTTCGAAAAACCCTTGCGCAGGTCGAAAGGTATTTGCTATGATTCGGCCTCTTCAGACGCGATGACAAGCGTCGGATGCAAGAAGTCTCTGAGTTAAGCGAGCATATGGGTGCTTAGCTCAGTTGGTAGAGCGGCGCCCTTACAAGGCGTAGGTCGGGAGTTCGAGCCTCTCAGCACCCACCAAGACTCAGAGTCCTGCATCATGATCAGCAACACCGATCAGAGTAAAAACGGAGTGGTAGTTCAGTTGGTTAGAATACCGGCCTGTCACGCCGGGGGTCGCGGGTTCGAGCCCCGTCCGCTCCGCCAGCAAAAAGAGAAAAGGTCCGACAGTGTCGGGCCTTTTTTCGTTTCCACGGTCAGAGCGTTCCCCCTGCGGGGAACGCGGTTTAGGGCTCGAAGGGATTTCCTTGCAAGGAAATCCGCGGCCTGCGGCACGTAGGCGAGCCCCGTCCGCTCCGCCAGCAAAAAGAGAAAAGGTCCGACAGTGTCGGGCCTTTTTTCGTTTCCACGGTCAGAGCGTTCCCCCTGCGGGGAACGCGGTTTGGGGCTCGAAGGGATTTCCTTGCAAGGAAATCCGCGGCCTGCGGCACGTAGGCGAGCCCCGTCCGTTCCGCCAGTCAAAAAAGGGTCCGACACTGTCGGGCCCTTTTTCAATTCTGCAGTAACAACACCCATTCCACAGCGCACTGTGCCGAGCCAATCTGCCATCCATTTTTTAACATTTCCCACGAAACCCGTTCAAATAAAAACAACCGATTCAACGGCCATACCCGCTCTTAACCAAACAACATTTGATTTTGCTCAAACTTCCCGCCTAAGTGTTGTGTTTACCGCGAATGTCATTGAATTCCCGAATCTTTCTTTTGGTTTCGTCGTAATCTGCAGAGCTTGCTTGAAAGCGAGTCTGCGTAACAATTGCGTAGAAAAAAAACGGCAGCACAGCTGGCCATCCAGTTGCGACTGCCACCATAAGATTCTTACGGAAAAAAGGATTTGACATGAAGCTGAAGCATTCGACGTACCCGGCAGTGTTGGGAGTTTTTGCAGCTGCAGTAGTCATCGGCGGGCCTCTGACCGCCAATGCCGCCGTGCCGGAGTTCCAGGCCACGGTGGAAGCCCAGACCATGCATACGGACCGCATGATCGTCAAGTACAAGGACTCCAAGCCTGCCGGCAAGGGTGCTGCCAAGCACGCCGCGGTCGGCAAGGATCGCGAAGCGATCCTGAACCGCGCCGGCCAGCAGTTCGGCCTGAGCATGAAACTGTCGCACGGCATCGCCACCGGCGCGCATGTCATGAAGCTGAACAAGCGCATGAGCGTCGCCGAAGTGCAGGCCCTGGCGCGCGACCTGATGGAACGCGATCCGAACGTCGAATATGCTGAGCCAGACCGCATCATGCAAAAGTTGTTCACCCCGAACGACACCCGCTACAACGAACAATGGCACTACTTCGAAGCCACCGGCGGCCTGCGCGCCAACCTGGCGTGGGACAAGTCGACCGGCACCGGCGTACGCGTCGCCGTCATCGACACCGGCTACCGTCCACATGCCGACCTGAGCGGCAAGATCGTCGGCGGCTACGACTTCATCACCGACACCTTCATCTCGAATGACGGCAACGGCCGCGACTCGGACGCGTCGGATCCGGGCGACCGTGTGCTGGCCGGCGAATGCGGCGGCGGCCAACCTACCCAGACCCAGAACTCCAGCTGGCACGGCACCCACGTCGCCGGCACCATCGCAGCGGCAACCAACAACGGCGCCGGCGTGGCTGGCGTTGCTTATGGCGCCACGGTGGTACCGGTACGCGTGCTGGGCAAGTGCGGCGGCTACACTTCGGACATCGCCGACGCGATCATCTGGTCGTCCGGCGGCACCGTCAGCGGCGTGCCAGCCAACGCCTACCCGGCCAAGGTCATCAACATGTCGCTCGGCGGCGGCGGCGCCTGCGACACCACCAGCCAGAACGCGATCAACAGCGCCCGCTCGCGCGGCACGGTCGTGATCGTCGCGGCCGGTAACGAAAACCAGAACGCCAGCAACTCCAACCCGGCCAACTGCGCCGGCGTGGTGACTGTTGCCGCGACCAACCGCTCCGGCGGCCGCGCCTGGTACTCGAACTACGGCACCGTGGTTGACGTGGCAGCGCCAGGTGGCGACACCAGCGTGGCCGCCAACGGCATCCTGTCGACCCTGAACGCCGGCACCGGCGCGCCAGGCGCCGACAACTACGCCTTCTTCCAGGGCACCTCGATGGCGACGCCGCACGTCGCCGGCGTCGCTGCGCTGATGCTGTCGAAGAAATCGACGCTGACGCCGGACCAGATCGAGAGCATGTTGAAGTCGACTGCCCGCGCCTTCCCGGCAACCTGCACCAGCTGCGGCTCGGGCATCGTCGATGCCAACGCCGCGGTTGATGCGGCCATCGGCACCACCACCGGCACCACCTTGGCCGAAACCGAGTCCAACAACACGCTGGGCACCGCCGATCCGGTCGCGACCAGCGGCACGACCGTCAACGCCAACCTGGGTTCGACGACCGACACCGACTACTTCGTGGTCCAGCTGCCGGCCGGTAAAACCCTGAACTCGGTGCTCACCCCTGGCACCAAGGACTACGACCTGTACGTGTACAACAGTGCGGGCACGCAGCTCGGCAAGAGCGAAAACGGCGCCGGCTCGGTCGACACCGTCAATGTCACCAACACCGGCAGCACCACCTCGGCCCGCTACGTTCGCGTGGTGTACTACAGTGGCGGCACCGGCTCGACCAGCGGCACCTACACGCTCAAGCTGACCTGGTAAGTTTCCAGCGAGGGTAGTGCCAGCAGGGCGGGAGACTTCGGTTTCCCGCCCTTTTTCTTTGGGGCCCAGCTCGTTGGGGTCATGTTGGACCCCCGAGGCGGCGCGGATTACTTGCAACAAAAGCGATTTCAGATAATACTGTATGGAATTACAGTAGTTGCCCGCCTTGTGGCACCCCGCCGAGTGAACGACCCCGTCCGAAAAATCATCCATTGCGACTGCGATTGTTTCTATGCGTCGGTCGAGATGCGCGACAACCCGGCGCTGCGCGATGTGCCGCTGGCCGTCGGTGGGCGCTCCGATCAGCGCGGCGTCGTCGCCACCTGCAATTACGAGGCGCGCCGCTATGGCATCCATTCGGCCATGGCGACCGCGCAGGCCATGAAGCTGTGCCCCGATCTGGTGGTGATTCCGCCGAACATGGAGAAGTACCGCGTGGCGTCGCGCCAGATCCTTGCCATCTACAATGATTACACCGAGATCGTCGAGCCGCTGTCACTCGACGAGGCCTATCTCGATGTGTCCGACTCGCCCCACTGCAAGGGCAGCGCGACCTTGATCGCCCAGCAAATCCGGCGGCGCATCTTCGACACCGTCGGCATTACCGCGTCGGCGGGCGTCGGGCCGAACAAGTTTGTGGCGAAGGTCGCCAGCGACTGGAACAAGCCGGATGGGCTGTTCCTGGTTCGCCCGGATGAGGTCGATGCTTTCGTCGCCGTATTGCCGGTCAAGAAGCTGTGGGGCGTCGGCAAGGTGACGGCAGCGAAACTGAATCATCTCGGCGCCCAGACCTGCGGCGACCTGCGCAGCTGGACGCTGGCCGACCTGGAGCACCATTTCGGCAGCTTTGGGGCGCGCTTGCACGACTTGTGCCGCGGCATCGATAACCGCGCCGTGTCGACCTCGCGCGAGCGCAAGTCGGTCAGCGTCGAGGAAACCTACACGCCCGATGTGCCGGACCTGCAGAACTGCATCGCATTGCTGCCCGAGTTGTTCGAGCGCCTGCAGGCGCGCATCAAGCGCTCGGGCACCGAGTCGGCCGCGCAGAAACCTTTTGTAAAGATCAAGTTTTCGGATTTCCGCCAGACGACCGTCGAGTCCGCCACGTCGGCACCCACGCTTGGGCATTTCGAGAACCTGATTGAAACCGCCTGGCAACGCGGCAAGCGCCCGGTGCGCCTGCTGGGCCTGGGCGTGCGGCTGGGCGAGGCCGAGGGCGTCGAACAGCTGAGCTTGTTTAGCGAGAGCGGCAGCGATATTTAAGCGTCATCGTATGCAACATCCAGCCGTCCCGGGCCGGATCGAGCGTGTAGAATGGCGTTCCTCTGGACATACTGACTGACACAAGGTTTAGCAAAATGTGGTTTAAGAATCTACAGATTTACCGCCTGCCCGCACCGTGGGCTTACACACCCGAGCAGCTGGAAGAGGCGCTGGCGCCGACCCGCTTTGCTCCGGCATCGAGCAATGAATTGCTGCGCCAGGGCTGGGATTCGCCGCGCGGTAATGGCAATCTGGTGCACACCGTAAACAAGCAGATGATGATCCTGCTCGGTACCGAAAAGAAGCTGCTGCCGACGTCGGTCATCAACCAGGTCGCCAAGGCCAAGGCGGCCGAGCTGGAAGAGGCGCAAGGCTTCGCGCCCGGCAAGAAGGCGATGAAAGAATTGAAGGAACGCGTTGCCGACGAGCTGCTGCCGCGCGCATTCAGCATCCGCAGCAACGTCTGGACCTGGATCGATCCGGTCAACGGCTGGCTGGTGGTCGATGCGGCCAGCCCGTCGAAGGCCGATGATGTGATCAAGCTGCTGTTGAAGGCGGTCGACCGCATGCCGCTGGAAAGCCTGCGCGTGCAGCGCTCGCCGGTCGCGGTGATGACGGCATGGCTGGAGATGGACGAAGCGCCGCACGGCTTTACCGTCGACCAGGACACCGAACTGCGCGCCACCGGCGAGAGCAAGGCCGCGGTGCGTTACGTGAAGCACACGCTGGAGCCGGACGACATCCGCCGCCATATCGCCGCCGGCAAGCAGTGCACGCGCCTGGCGATGACGTGGAACGACAAGGTCTCGTTCGTGCTGACCGAGTCGCTGGCGATCAAGGGCATCAAGCCGCTGGACGTCATCAAGGAAAACGACACCAGCACGCGCAATGACGAAGAGCGTTTCGACAACGACATGATGTTGATGACGGGCGAACTGTCGAAGATGATGGGCGACATCGTCGAGGCGCTGGGCGGAGAAGCCAAGGCCTAAGGGAATCCGGCGGATGCGGGCTGCGCCCTTATCCGCCGATCTGACTTACAAAGGCTGGAACACGCCCGCCGCGCGGTTCTTGGTCACGTTATTCCACGTGAACACCTGCCCGTTCATCGCCACATACACGCCCGGCGGCAAGGTCTGCGCCACGCCCGTTGCAAAGCCCAGGTTGAACAGCGCATCCGAGTTGGCAATCTCGTAAGGAATCATCGCGCCGGTCAGCACGATCGCCTGCTCCAGTCCCGCATTGCCCAGCACCTCGGCGGTTTCCTTCATGGTATCGGTGCCATGCACGATCACGATCGCTTTCTCTTTGGCGCCGCGGCATGAGGCGAGCACGCGCTGGCGGTCCTCCTCTTTCATATCCAGCGAATCGAGCAGCGGCAGCACTTCCAGTTCGACCGGAATCGTCATGCGCGTGCGCGCCAGCACCTGCGGAAGATGGCTGTCGGAGAAGCCGAGGATGCCCGTCAGTTCGTCGTAGTGTTTGTCGAAGGTGCCGCCGGTGGCAATGATGCGCAAGCTCATAATGGTCGTATCGTAGTTGGGTAAAAGTGGCTTATGATAGCCGTTACCACAGCTGCTGTCGAAATACGCGGCGATGATGTTTCAGGTTGTGACCGGGCTGGAATCCCCGATACCCCATCAGTACACTGATCCTTTATTTTTCCCGGCTTACCCGATGAAAGCGCTTGCTCCAGGTACTGTTATTTTCCACCGCCATCGCGGCTACGGCGTCATCACCCACGTCAACCTGCTGACCGGCTGGATCTCCGCACGCTTCGGCTCCGAAGCGCGTACGCTCGACCTCAACCTGTCATCCGATGAAGTGCAGCACGCCGACGGCGAGCCGATCCTGTTCCGCCGCGCGCCGCCCGACCGCATGCCGCATGCGCGCCTGATGGCGATGGTGCGTTCGCTGCATGAGGCCGGCTACGAAAAGCTGTACCTGTACTCCTGGCCCAAGCCATCCGGCTTGCACTGGCGCTGGCACTTGTTCACCGGCCAGCGCGACTGGATGCAGCGCCCCTGGCGCGAGGGCTGGTATGGGTCGGGCGCCGACTACAACGTCAACCCGGTGATGGGCTGGGGCGATACGCCGGGCGCCACCACCGAGGAGCTGGTGCACGCGCTGGCCAAATTCGATCCGCAGGGATTGGCGCAGGCCCTTGGCCGCGATGAAGACCACAGCGCGTGGTTTGCCGATGTTTGCGACGCGCTGCTGCCCGGCTACATGTACAGCCTCGATATGGAGAAGCCGGTCGCGGGCGGCTTGCGCGATACGCCGCCAGTGCCGGTGATTCCGGTACGCGCCACCTTGCCAGCCTATAGCGGGCCGGCGATCGGCTGGCCGCCGGGCTGGGCCGGCCTGTGGACGCGCGCGCATGTGATGCCGGCGCCAAAGATCCGCCTGACGCCGCAGGAAGAAGAGCGCTGACATCCCGTCCGGAATATTCTTGTTGACAGTGCGATCGCCTCAATCGGGTTCGGGGCGCTCAAAGAAATCGCGACATTGAGACTGGAAATGCAAGACTTAACGTCGCCCCTTCGAAGGCAGGGGCCAATGCTCGGCACGATTCGTATGGGCCCCTGCCTGCGCAGGGGCGACGTTGGCCTGCATTGCCGATTTCCTTGTGGCTGTCGCTTCTGAAACGACGCTTGGCTGCCGAGCGATTCGGGTAAAGCAGAATATTCCGGACAGCAGTGCGCCTGCGCGGGAACGGCGCCAGCGCTAGAGGCGCTGCTTGCCCAGCGCTTGCGGATTCAGGATATTGCTCGGCTCGCCCCTGGCGAAATTGACCAGGTTCTCGAATGCCGCGCCAAAGTACATCTCGTAGCTGTCCTGTTCAACATAGCCGATGTGCGGCGTGGCCAGCACGGTCGGAATGCGCAGGATCGGCGCGCCCGCCGCCAGCGGCTCGCTGGTGAACACATCGAGCGCGGCGAAGCCAGGGCACCCCTCGCCAAGTGCCTGTTCCAGCGCACCCTCGGCCACCAGTTCGGCGCGGCTCGTGTTCACAAACAGCGCGGTGCGCTTCATGCGCGCCAGGCGCGCGTGGGTGACGATACCGCGCGTGCTGTCGGCCAGGCGCAGATGCAGGCTCAGCACATCGGCGCGCTCGAACAGGTCGTCGCAACTGGCCGCCGCTTCAAAGCCATCGGCCACAGCCGCCGCCCGGCTCGTTTCGCCGCCCCATACCAGCACCTGCATCCCGAAAGCCTTGCCGTAGCCGGCCACCATGCGGCCAATTTTTCCGTAGCCCCAGATCGCCAGCGTCCGTCCGCGCAGCACCGTGCCCAGTCCGTTTAGCTGCGGATTGATGGAGGCGGTCTGCCACAGCCCGTCCTTCAGGTTGCTTGCATACGGGACGATTTTGCGGGTGGCCGCCATGATCAGCGCCCAGGTCAGCTCGGCCGGCGCCACCGGCGAGCCGGTGCCTTCCGCGATCGCGATCCCGTACTCGGTCGCCGCCTCGACATCGACATGCCCGCTGACCTTGCCGGTTTGGGAAATCAGCTGCAGATTCGGCAGGCGCGCCAGCAGCGCGCGCGGGAAAGCGGTGCGTTCGCGGATCAGCACCAGCGCGTCGTAAGGCGCCAGCCTGATCGCCAGCTGGCCCAGTCCGCGTGAGGAATTGGTGAATGTTTTGACCTCGTAGCCGTCCAATAATCTGAAACACGCGAGTCCGCGCGCGCTGTCCTGGTAATCGTCGAGAATTGCAATTTTCATGGGAGATGCCAGATGTTGAGCTTGCCTACGTAGGTAAATAACAGGTTTCGTGAGTATCGAAATAGCTTACTACTTTAGTCGGGCATTATTCCTACATTTTTGTGGGTTTTGCATATTAAACGACTAATAGCGGGTGTACAATCGCCCTCTAAAATCGGGATTTGCCCGGGCCGGAGGCCCTCCAAATCCCTGCAACACCCAAGTCCACCAGCCTCGTCAAAGAGGTTGGCGACATGACCGCCGTACCGCCGGACCATCGGATCGCCTTCCCGTTCCAGCAGTCACGTGCGCAAGAGCTCTCCAGCTGACGACGATCTGCCGTACAGGACCAAAGAATTTTAATTGGCATTGGAGGTACTATGAATCAGCCCGTCATGGGCGGCGTTGCAGCACTGAACGTCCCAGCTTACATCAAACATCAAAAGCTCATCAACTGGGTCGCCGAAGTGGCGGCCCTGACCAAGCCTGCGCGCATTTACTGGTGCGACGGCTCGCAGGAAGAGTATGACCGCCTGTGCGGCGAGATGGTCGCGGCGGGCACGATGCAAAAGCTCAACCCAGCCAAACGTCCCAATTCTTACCTTGCCTGGTCCGACCCGTCGGACGTGGCCCGCGTCGAAGACCGTACCTTCATCTGCTCGGAAACCAAAGAGCAGGCCGGCCCGACCAACAACTGGACCGACCCGGCCGAGATGCGCCGCACCCTGCACGGCCTGTTCGACGGCTGCATGGCCGGCCGCACGCTGTACGTGGTGCCGTTCTCGATGGGCCCGCTGGGTTCGCCGATCGCCCACATCGGCGTCGAGCTGTCCGACTCGCCTTACGTGGCCGTCAACATGCGCATCATGACGCGCATGGGCAAGGCCGTGTACGACGTGCTGGGCACCGACGGCGATTTCGTACCGTGCGTGCACAGCGTTGGCGCGCCTTTGCGTGCCGGCCAGCAGGACGTGTCCTGGCCGTGCAACCCGACCAAGTACATCGTGCACTACCCGGAAACCCGTGAAATCTGGTCGTTCGGGTCCGGCTACGGCGGCAACGCGCTGCTGGGCAAAAAGTGCTTCGCGCTGCGCATCGCTTCCAACATGGGCCACCAGGAAGCCGAGCAGGGCGGCGCCGGCTGGCTGGCCGAACACATGCTGATCCTCGGCGTCGAGTCGCCAGAGGGCAAGAAGCACTACGTCGCGGCGGCGTTCCCATCGGCTTGCGGCAAGACCAACTACGCGATGCTGATCCCGCCGACCGGCTTTGAAGGCTGGAAAGTCACCACCATCGGCGACGACATCGCCTGGATCAAGCCGGGCGCCGACGGCCGCCTGTACGCGATCAACCCCGAGGCAGGCTACTTCGGCGTGGCGCCGGGCACCAACGAGAAGACCAACTTCAACTGCATGGCATCGCTGCGCGAAAACGTCATCTTCACCAACGTCGCGCTGACCGACGACGGCGACGTGTGGTGGGAAGGCATGACCAAGGAAGCGCCTGCGCACCTGGTCGACTGGCAGGGCAAGGACTGGACGCCGGCGTCCGGCACCAAGGCCGCGCATCCGAACGCGCGCTTCACCGTCGCGGCAACCCAGAACCCGGTGATCGATCCGGCCTGGGATGACCCTGCCGGCGTGCCGATTTCGGCATTCATCTTCGGCGGCCGCCGCTCGACCACCGTGCCGCTGGTAACTGAAGCGCGCGACTGGGTAGAGGGCGTGTACATGGCCGCGACCATGGGTTCCGAGACCACCGCCGCGGCTGCGGGCCAGATGGGCATCGTGCGCCGCGACCCGTTCGCGATGCTGCCATTCATCGGCTACAACATGGGCGAGTATTTCAAGCACTGGCTGAATCTGGGCAAGAAGGTTGGCGAGCAGCATGGCAGCGATGTGCTGCCAAAGATTTTCTGCGTGAACTGGTTCCGTACCGATGCGGATGGCAAGTTTGTCTGGCCTGGCTTTGGCGACAACATGCGCGTACTGAAGTGGAAGCTCGATCGCATCGAAGGCACGGTTGGCGGAACCGAGAACATCTTCGGTACCACGCCGCGTTACGAAGACCTGAACTGGAACGGCATCGCCTTCACGCGCGAGCAGTTCGAGCAGATCACGTCGATCGACACCGATGCCTGGATGGAAGAGCTGAAGCTGCATGACGAGCTGTTCCAGAAGCTGGAAGGCAACGTGCCGCAGGAGCTGGCCAAGGCCAAGGCAGAGCTGGAGAAGCGCTTGGCGGCGTAACCGGCCTGCACTTCCTCAAGTGAAAAAGGGACTGCTTTCGCAGTCCCTTTTTTTGTGCACGCAATTCGGTGGATACCGCTTACTTCGATTTCACCTTCAACAGCGGCCCGAGGTACTTGCCGGTCACGCTCTCCGGATTGGCCGCCACTTCTTCCGGCGTGCCGCTGGCGATGATCCTGCCGCCGCCCGCGCCGCCTTCCGGCCCGAGGTCGACCAGCCAGTCAGCCGTCTTGATCACGTCGAGGTTGTGCTCGATGATCACCAAGGTATTGCCCTGGTCGCGCAGGCGATGAATCACCTTCAGCAGCAAGTCGATATCGTGGAAGTGCAGGCCCGTGGTCGGCTCATCGAGGATGTACAAGGTGCGGCCGGTGTCGCGCTTGGACAGCTCGAGCGACAGCTTGACCCGCTGCGCCTCGCCGCCCGACAGCGTGGTCGCGCTTTGCCCCAGCTTGATGTACCCAAGGCCGACATCGAGCAGCGTTTGCAGCTTGCGCGCGATAACCGGCACCGGCTTGAAGAATTCGTGCGCGTCTTCCACCGTCAGGTTCAGCACTTCGGTGATATTCTTGCCCTTGTACTGCACTTCGAGCGTTTCGCGGTTGTAGCGCTTGCCGTGGCAGACGTCGCACGGCACGTACACGTCCGGCAGGAAGTGCATTTCGACCTTGATCACGCCGTCGCCCTGGCATGCTTCGCAGCGCCCGCCCTTGACGTTGAACGAGAAGCGCCCGGCGCTGTAGCCGCGCTCTTTCGCCGTCGGCACGGTAGAGAACAAATCGCGGATCGGCGTGAACACGCCGGTGTAGGTGGCCGGGTTGGAACGCGGCGTGCGGCCGATCGGCGCCTGGTCGACCGAGATCACCTTGTCGAAGTGCTCAAGCCCGCTGATCGACTCGTGCGGCGCAGGCTCGGTCTGCGAGCCATACAGGTGGCGCGACAGGGCAGGGTAGAGCGTGTCGTTGACCAGCGTCGACTTGCCCGAACCGGATACGCCTGTCACGCAGGTCAGCAAACCGACCGGCAGCTTGAGCGATACCTTCTTCAGGTTGTTGCCGGTCGCGCCCGTGATCACCAGCTGGCGGTCGGGATTCGACGGGTGGCGCTTCTTCGGGACCGCGATGCCGAGCGTGCCGTTCAGGTATTTCGCGGTCAGCGAGTTCTTGTTCTTCAGGATCTCCTTGACCGTGCCTTCGGCGATGATCTGGCCGCCATGCACGCCGGCGCCCGGACCCATGTCGACGACGTAGTCGGCGGTGCGGATCGCATCTTCATCGTGCTCCACCACCAGCACGCTGTTGCCGATGTCGCGCAGGTGCTTGAGCGTTTCGATCAGGCGGTCGTTGTCGCGCTGGTGCAGGCCGATCGACGGTTCATCGAGCACGTACATCACGCCGGTCAGGCCCGAGCCGATCTGCGACGCCAGGCGGATGCGCTGCGCTTCGCCGCCCGACAGGGTGTCGGCGCTGCGGTCCAGCGACAGGTAGTCGAGGCCCACGTTATTGAGGAACGTGAGGCGCGAGACGATCTCCTTGATCACGCGGTCGGCGATGTCCTTCTTGGCGCCCTTGAGTTTCAGCTTTTCGAAGAACTCGAGGCAGTCGCGCAGCGGCTTGTTGGCCACTTCGTAGATTGCGCGCTGCTGCTTGCCTTCGCCGACCTTGACGTAGCGCGCTTCGGTGCGCAGGCGCGCGCCGTCGCACGACGGGCACTGCTTCTCGTTGATGAACTTCGACAGCTCCTCTTTCACCGCCATCGAATCGGTTTCGCGATAGCGGCGCTGCAGGTTGGTGACAACGCCTTCGAACGTGTGCTCGCGGATCACGGTGCGGCCACGCTCGTTCACATAGGTGAACGGAATCGAGGTTTTGCCCGAGCCGTAGAGGACTGCTTTCTGCGATGCTTCCGGCAGCTTTTCGAACGGCTCGTCGATGTCGAATTCGTAGTACGCCGCCAGGTTCGACAACATCTGGAAGTAGAACTGGTTGCGCCGGTCCCAGCCCTTTACCGCGCCCGATGCGAGCGACAGGTTGGGGAAGGCGACGATGCGCTTCGGGTCGAAGAACTCGATGTGGCCAAGGCCGTCGCATTCTGGGCAGGCGCCCATCGGATTATTAAACGAGAACAGGCGCGGCTCGAGTTCCTGCAGCGAGTAGCCGCATTCGTTACAGGCGAACTTGTTGGAGTAGACGTGCTCTTCCCCGCCATCCATCTCGAGCACCACGGCGCGGCCATCGGCCAGGCGCAGCGCTGTCTCGAAGCTTTCGGCCAGGCGCTGCTTGATCTCGTCGTTGACCTTGACGCGGTCGATCACCACGTCGATGGTGTGCTTTTCGGTTTTCTTCAGCTTCGGCAGGTCGTCGATCTCGTAGATCTTGGCCGCGTGCGTGCCGCTCTGGATGCGGAAGCGCACGAAGCCCTGCGCCTGCATGCCCTCGAACAGGTCGGAATGCTCGCCCTTGCGGTTGGCGACCACTGGCGCGAGGATCATCAGTTTTGTATCGGCCGGCATGGCCAGTACCGCATCGACCATCTGCGACACGGTTTGCGCGGCCAGCGCGTTTTCCGGATGGTTGATGCAGTAGGGCGTGCCGACGCGCGCGTACAGCAGGCGCAGGTAATCGTGGATTTCGGTGACCGTGCCGACTGTGGAGCGCGGGTTGTGCGAAGTGGCCTTCTGCTCGATCGAGATGGCCGGCGACAGGCCTTCGATCATGTCGACGTCGGGCTTTTCCATCAGCTGCAAAAACTGGCGCGCATACGCCGACAGCGATTCCACATAGCGCCGCTGGCCTTCGGCATACAAGGTGTCGAAAGCAAGCGAAGACTTGCCCGAACCGGACAGCCCGGTGATGACGATCAGCTTGTTGCGGGGAAGGTCAAGATTGATGTTCTTGAGGTTGTGCGTACGAGCGCCGCGAATGCGGATTTGTTCCATGTATTTTTGCCTTTGATGGTCAGCCACATACTATAGCCGCGATTCACTTCGGACGTTCCGGGCTGCTTCGATTGGCTGAGGCCGTAAGCGGGGGGAGAGCATATTGAGATCGCTCAGGAATCTATCGCGGGGTACTGTATATAATACCAGTATTCATGCTCCCTGCAAACGCATGTTGAGTGCACAATATTGAGTGCTTTTCACTGGATGGCTGACATATAATCGTCGTTTAGGGATAAATCATCGCGTCGCGCGCCGTCGCGTTCATTAGGAGTAATACATGGCATCAGTGAATAAAGTCATCATCGTCGGCAACCTGGGGCGCGATCCGGAGATCCGCTACATGCCGAGCGGTGACGCCATCGCCAACATCGCCGTCGCGACCTCGTACAAGTCGAAGGACCGCAACACCGGCGAGCAGAAAGAGCTGACCGAGTGGCACCGCATTTCGTTCTTCGGCCGCCTGGCTGAAATCGTTGGCCAGTACCTGAAAAAGGGCTCGTCGGTCTATGTAGAAGGCCGCCTGCAGACCCGCAAGTACACCGACAAGGACGGCGTCGAGAAGTACGCAACCGACATCATCGCTGAAAACATGCAGATGCTTGGCGGACGCCAGGGCATGGGCGGCGACGCTGGCGGCGGCATGGACGACGGCGGCGGCTACGATGCACCACAGCAGAGCCGTCCAGCGCCACAGCGCCAGGCCCCTCCGGCACCGGCCGCGCGCCCGGCGCCGCGTCCGGCACCGAATTTCTCGGATATGGATGACGACATTCCGTTCTAAAACGTACCTGACGTACGGAAATAACCAAACCCCTGCAACGTTTCGGCGCTGCAGGGGTTTTTTATTCGCGGGAAAGCGCCACCGACGGTCGCGCCGCTGAAGCCAAAGTAACGGTGCCGGTCGTCGATGCGCGCTGCCAGCAAGACAAGGTCATGGTCTGCAAATCCAACGGCGGCGGCACCAACGCGCCGACGCAAGTGTGGGTATCACCGAATGCGGTACCGACGCACCTTCAGTCTGAAGTGTCACTCGAAGCATTCAGCTGATTGTCTGAAGCCATATCGCAACCCGGCACTTCGGCTGGCCGGGTTTTTACTGCTTCTAGACAGAAAAGATGCGTACGCTTACACTCCTGGTTGTTGTTATTTATGAAACTACCCCAACCGCATAAGTCTCGTCCGATCGCGTTGATAGCGTCCGGCAGGGCAACCACGTATAGGAAACGTCACGATGTTCAGCCGCCTCGCAACTCTGCTTTTTGCATCTCTTTTATTGACCTGCGCCCCATCCTTCGCGGCACCGATTACGATTGATTTTGAATCCTACCCAGGCCTTGACGGAAAGTTGGGCACGTCGGATGACGTCCCTGCCCACAATATGATCTGGCGGCTTAGCGATGAATTTGCAACGATGGGCATTACGTTCGTCCGTGGCAGCCTTCACCAAAGTGGATTCTTTGATGGGAATCCTGCAAATCATTTCCTAAGCTCTGACAACCCGATTATTTCATTAGGCGTGCCGGTCTTTGGTATCAGTATGATGAGCAAGTCGTACTGGGATGCGACGTTGACAGCCTATGGCGCGTCCGGAAACGTTCTTGCGATCCATCGCCTCGAACACTTCGGCCCCGGTACCGCGATGATGGAGGGTTTGTTGTCCGTCACGACCTCCGAAGCCATCGCCAGCTTCTCGATTCTGCCCGATCGGCCGAACTATATTCTTAACCTCGACAACCTTGTCCTCGACGTTGTCGACGTCCCCGAGCCATCGAACATGTTGTTCGCTGGCCTTGGCCTTCTCGGGCTGGTCATGCGCGCGAAGCGTCGGCCACGTCCTTTCGCGTAACCAGCAGGCGCTTGGGGCACATCAATGATGTCCCGGCCGCGCAGAACTTCAGCGCATCAGTATTTCTCCAAGCTTGGCACGGTTGCATTCGCAGCCGCTCAGCCTTGCAAGGAGAATACCCATGCTGGAGGATCTCGAGGCCCTGTCGATCGCACATTTTCATGATGCCAAGCTGGTCGATCCCGCATGGCCGAATGCGGCACCGCCGCACGCGCTCGACGGTGCGTGGCGCTGGATCGATGCCAACCATCGTTTCAATGGATTGTTGTGGAACGAGGAAGACCGTGCCAGGCGCACCGACGTCGAGCCAGCCGAGATAGCCGCCAGCAAACGCCTGATCGACCGGCACAATCAGTTGCGCAACGACGCCGTGGAGGCGATCGACGAAGTGGTTCTTCAGCTACTCGGCAACACCATGCGCTCGCCGGGAGCGCGCCTCAGCAGCGAAACTGCCGGTGCGATGATCGACCGGCTGTCGATTCTGTCGCTCAAGATATTCCATATGCGCGAGCAAACCCGGCGTCACGATGCCGGCGCCGATCACATCGACACCTGCAACACCAGGCTGCGGCGCCTCGCCATGCAGCGCGCCGACCTTGCCTCTTGCCTCGATAACCTTCTTGCGGACGCGCGTCTGGGCCTTGCCTACTTCAAGGTCTACCGCCAGTTCAAGATGTACAACGATCCCGCGCTCAATCCCTACCTGTATGCGCAGCAAGCCTCGGCACCGGGCAAGGCGGCACCATGAGCAGCGAGGCGGTGATCGATGTCCTGATACCCACCTGTAACCGGCCTTGCGCGCTCGCGGTTGTTCTCACCGCATTGTCGTCGCAAAATTTCGAGCGCTTCCGCATCATCGTTTCAGACCAGTCGGAGGATGATGGTGTGTTCTTAACTCCCGAGGTGGTCGCGGTGACGCGCGTCTTGCGCGCGCGCGAGGTGCCCGTACTTACCCTGCGCAACGTGCCGTGCCGCGGCATGGCGGAGCAACGCGCATTCCTGCTGGCAGCCGTTACCGGCCCGTATTGCCTGTTCCTCGATGACGATGTCATCCTCGAACCTGACCTGCTGCAACGCCTGTACGCCGCGATTCGCGAACAGCAGTGCGGGTTCGTCGGCAGTGCGCTGCATGGTTTGAGCTACAGCGCCGAACAACGGCCGCATCAACAGCACATCGAGTTTTGGGAAGGCCAGGTTACGCCGGAAATCATCACTCCGGACTGCGCCGCCTGGGCGCGCCACCATTTGCACAGCGCTGCCAACCTGTATCACGTCCAGTCGGCGCTGAAGCTGGCGCGCGAAGACACTCGGCACTATCGGGTCGCCTGGGTAGGCGGGTGCGTGCTGTTCGATACGGCCAAACTGCGCGACGCCGGCGGTTTCGACTTCTGGCAGGAGCTGCCGCCCGAACATTGCGGTGAGGACGTTCTGGCGCAGCTGCGCGTGATGGCGAAGTATGGCGGCTGTGGAATCATTCCCTCCGGCGCTTTTCACATGGAACTGCCGACCACGGTCCAGGCGCGCCGATGCGATGCGCCGCGAATGCTGCTCGCAGCGCGAAGCGCATGACGCGCGCTTCGAACAGCACCATTCCCGGCGTGCAAAAAATTCTGGCGCTGCGGCCCAACGCTGTCGGCGATTTCGTGTTCGCATTGCCGGCGCTGCACGCGCTGCGCTTTGCCTATCCAGCTGCGGAAATCTGGTATGTCGGCAAGCAATGGCATGCTGACTTTTTGCTGGGCCGGCCTGGTCCCATCGACCGGGTCGTGGTCGCGCCGCCGATACCCGGCGTGGGCGCCCACCCGGAGGCAAAGGTGGACCAGCTCGCGGTGGATGCGTTTGTCGTTGCGATGCGCAGCGAAGGGTTCGACCTTGCGGTGCAGATGTTCGGCGGCGGGCGCTATTCGAATCCGTTCATCAAGCGGCTCGGCGCGAGGGTGACCGTCGGTGCGCGCACGCCCGATGCCGAGCCGCTCGACAGGTGGATCGCTTACGGCGACTTCAACAACCGCCGCCTCGAGATGCTGGAAATTGCCGCGCTTGCCGGCGCGACCATGTGGCGCACAGGACGCGAACTACAGGTCACCCAAGGGGACCGGGTTCAGGCGGCGACGGCGTTTCCAGTGCCGCCTTCTGCGCGCGTGGTCGTCGTGCACCCAGGTTCAAGCGACCCGCGCAGGCGCTGGCCTGTCGAGCGTTTTGCGGCTGTCGCCGATGCGCTGGCGCAGGCGGGGGCGGTCATCGCCGTCAATGGAACTCGCGACGAGTCTGCCCTGGTGCAGGGTGTGATCGGACACATGCGCAACGCGGCGATCGATCTCACTGACGCGCTGTCGTTGTCGGGCCTGTGTGGAGTGATCGACCGCGCGGCGATGGTGCTGTCGAATGACTCCGGTCCACTGCACCTGGCGCTGGCGATGGGCACCCCATGCGTGGGTGTGTACTGGCTGACCAACCTGATGGAGGCCTGTCCCCTGCGCCAGAACATGCATCGCGCCGCGATGTCCACAAGAATACATTGCCCGGTTTGCGGCCAAGAGAACCGCAAGTCGCGGTGCGAGCACGACGTCTGCTTTGTCGACGATGTCCCGGTTGAGCATGTCAGGGAGATGGCACTGGAGTTGTTTGAGTCAACGATGTTACGCACCTGAGCTTGCCAGCCCGCGCGCAGGCAACGACACGGCGGCTACACACCGCACAGCAGCACCCGCGCGTGCTCCAGAACCTCATCTGCCCGCTCACCTGCCGGATCCCACAGGCACTTGTGATGCTGCTGATCGAGCGGCGCCCAGCGCCGTATGTCCGCTTTGCTGAAAATGACCACGCTGCGCAACCTGAGCCCTGCAGCAATATGCGAGACGCCGGTGTCGTTGCACAGCAGAAGTCTGGAACGGCTCATCAGCGCAGCCATGGCCCCGATGGACATCGGGACGGCGGCGTCCAGCGCAGGCGTGCGCATATGCCGCGCCACCTCGGCGGTAAGGGCAGCTTCATCCGCTGATCCTGTCAGCACCACCTGCAGGCCAAACTCGGCGGCAAGCCGGTCAGCGACCTGCGCAAACAGCTGCGGCGGCCAGCACTTGTCGCGCCAGCGCGCTCCCGGGTGGACGCACAGGTATGTTCCGGCCCTGAGGCCGCTGGCGATGCCGCTTGCGGCAAGCTCCCGTTCGTCTGCATCCGTGATCGGAAACTCCAGGTGCACGCCGATTGTCGGCGCACCGAGCTGTTGAGTTAGTTCAAGCAGCCGCAGTGGCTCCGGGCCGCAGTCCGGGTAGGGGTAGAAGTAATCGTCCTTGCCCGCCGGGCGCATTGGAATGCCGAAACCGGCAACGCAGCGCGCGCCGAACGACTGGACAATCGCATTGGTGATCTCGCCGCTGCCGTGCAACTGCAGGGCGAGGTCGAACTTATTGCTGGTGATTGCCGCGTAGAAGGGCGCTACGAGGCGGTCCTGTACCGGCTGCTCCGGCAGGCCATGGTGGCCAGGATAGGCGAGGAAAGCATCGATGTAACCCGCAAAGCGCCCGGCAAACTGCGTCGCCCAGGGCAAGCCGACCAGCACGATCCGTGTGGTCGGCAATGCGGCGCGCAAGGCCCGCAGCGCGGGAACGGCGCACAGCATGTCGCCGAGCTGAAGGGCGCGGAAGATGACGAGGGAACCGGGTGCGCGATCGGCCACGCAGAGGTGGGAATTAGCGCTGGTGCGAAGCGTATGTTCGGCGTTCATTCATTGCCTCCTGCGCCGAAGCGCGCTTGGTTCTGCTCTTCGGTTCGACCGGCACGGCCAGCCACAGTTCAGTTGATGTTCAATTTTCCTGTAGCCGGTCAATCACGTTGCGTGTGATGGTGTCGACGCAGGGTTCCTGCATGGTGCCAAGCACCCGCGCCCAATCGGTGGTGCCGGCGCTGAACACCGTGCCGCCGTTGGCGTACAGGCCGATTGCCGCGGCATGGATGCCGCCGCGCTCTGCTTCCGGTTCGCGGCGCGGCAGCTCCTGCCACCCGCGCCCGAGCACGCTTGCGGCGAGGAGCGCGAAGCCTGCGGGCGTCGCGCCGCGCGCGCATGGTGGTGACAGCGTGGCGCGCCGCTTGCGATGGTCGAATGCCGCGATCGGCATGCCATCGCATTCGTAGCCGATCAGCGGCGGCCTGGTGTGGGCGCCGAACGATTGGCCGTCTGCCAGGCCGGTTCCCGCAAACACCCAGTGCGCCGCCTGCTGGACGATGTAGCCATCGGTCTCGCGCGCGCCGTCCCACCAGCCGCCGCCGTGCCGGTAGCTCAGGCCGCTCAGCGAATCTTCAGGCCGGCCCACGCCGCTGGCGGGCCACCAATGGTCGCGCGCACCGTCCGGGCCGCCCTGGTGGCAGACCATCGATGCGCCGTCATCGACCAGCCGGACGCGCCACCAGCAGGTATTGGCGCCGAAGATGGCGACGTTGCCGCCCCGCGCGATGAACGATTCGACGGCGTCGCGTTCCGGCTCGCTCCAGTATTCGTCGTGCCCCGCCGTGAGCAGGAGGCGGTGGCTGTCGGGAACAGGTTCGCCGTGAGCGAAGTCGAGGCCGGTGCAAAAGTCGGCCGCATACCCATTGCGCGTGAGCCAGCGGATGAACGGCGCGTCCCAGTGGGCGAAGGTCTGGCGTGGCGAACCCGGGTCGTAGTGATCGGGCGCGCACCAGACGGCGCCGCCAATGCCGCCGCCGGGCCGCTGGAAGCAGACCTTTCCGCCCGGAGGGTCGGCCGACCATGGTGGGTTGTTGTAGAAGCAGCCGCCGCCGCTGAAGTTGTAGGCGTGGTAAGTGGCGAGCGGCAGCTTGTACAACAGCCGGGCCTCGCCCATGCCGCGCACGACGAACAGGACGGCCGCGCTGCTGGCGGCGAGCGACGGCGCGGCGCCCCGTCCGTCGTCCAGGAAGGCGAGGTAGACGGCGGACGGCCAGTTGCCTTGCAGCTTGAACGGATAGGCGGGCCAGTCCCAGTCATCCGCTGGGCCGCGTGGTGCAGCATATTTGCCCGGCATCCAGCCGGTGATGTGCACCGGCACGAGTTCATCGGACCATCGGTAGAACAGCACGCGGAATCGGCGCGCCGTCGTCGATATGTGCAGCACCAGCGTGGCGCCCCGGGCGATGCTGGCGCTGGCAGGGTATCCGGCGATCATCCACAGGCCCGCGGCATGGAGCAGGCTCTCAGGCGACAGCGGGTGGTTCGCGCCGCTTGCGGATCAGGTAGGGCGGCATGGCCAGCGCGTGGATCGGCGTGTTCCGGAACGTTTCCAGCGCCTCGGCCGGCGTTTCGACGATGGGTTCTTCCTTTCGGTTGAACGAGGTGTTGAGCAGTACCGGTACGCCGGTGCTTGCCTCGAAGGCGTTTAGCAATGTCCACAGCAGGGGGTCGTCGTCATCGCCGACTGTTTGCAGCCTTGCGGTGAAGTCGACGTGGGTTACCGCCGGCAGCACCGGCGCGGCATCCTGGCGCACCGGGGCCGCGAACTGCATGAAGGGAGACGCCCGCTGGATGCCGAAGTAGGCGCTTGCGCGGTCAAGCAGCACTACCGGCGCCAGCGGCCTGAACCACTCGCGCTGCTTGACCTCGGCATTGATCCAGTCGCGCATGCGCTCGTTGCGCGGATCGCCAAGAATGCTGCGGTGGCCAAGCGCGCGCGGGCCGAATTCGCTGCGGCCCTGGTACAGCGCCACCACTTTGGCGTTGCTCAAGAGCCCGACCAGCTGCTGGCAGAGGTCGGGAAGTTGGTCGATTTTTGCCACCACCAGGTCGTCGGCGCCGTGCAGCGCTGCCGCGATATCGGCTTGCAGCGGTTCGGGGCCGAGGTAGTCGTGGTGCCAGCGAAAGTCGCAGCGTGCACCGGCAAGTTCGGTCAGGCCATAGATGGCGCAGCCCAGGGCAGTGCCGGCGTCGCCTGGTGCCGGTGGAATGAAGACGCGCTTGAAGGGTGTTTCGCGCAGCAGGCGGTCGTTGGCAGAGCAGTTGAGTGCGGTGCCGCCGGCGAAGCACAGGTTGTCGGCGCCGGTGTGGCGGTGCAGCCAGCGTGCCACTTCGAGCAGCGCTTCTTCGAACGCGCGCTGGCCTGCCGCAGCCAGGTTGGCGATGGCGTTGAAGCGGGCCCCGCTGGCCGTGGTGTCGTAGCGATATCGGCCGCGTTCGCGCAGCACCTCGCGCCACTGGCGCGGAATGCCGACGTGGGGGCCGGAGACATCGAGCGGCGGCAGCCCGGCAGCGCCGGCATCGCCATGGGGCGCCAGGCCCATGACCTTGCCTTCGCTGCCTTCGCCGGAAAACATGGCCTGGGTGAGCATGAAGTAAAACATGCCAAGGCCGGCCAGGCGGTTGTCGTCGCGGTCCCACAGCTGTTTGCCGATGCACTCGACGCGCTTGCGGTCGGCCCGGTAGAACGATGACACCTCGCGCCAGTGGCCCGGCGTTTCGGCGGCGCCCGCCCAGTGTTCGGTAAAAGTGGACGCTTCGCTGCCCTGGCCATCGATGACCATGACCGCGGCGTCGGCGAACGGCGAGGGATGGAACACGCTGTACGCGTGGGCCAGGTGGTGCGACAGGTGCGCGCGCCTGCAGCCGGGGGCCAGGCGCAGCGATGCGCCAAGCTCTTGCTCATAGTGCGCGAGGTGGCGCAGTTCAGCGTCGGATGAATAGCACTCGACCAGCACGTCGATCTCGCGGTCCAGTCCGGGCAGGCGCGGCCGGTAGATGCTGGCGATGTCGCCTTGCTTGCCCCAGTGATGCTTTTTACGGGTCAGGCGTTCCTTCTGGATCGCCCATAATAGTGTTGAGCCCTGCATCAGGCAGGCGCTGGCGTCTTGCGTGCGGTTGACGCCCAGTACACGCGGTTCGTTTGTCATGTTGTTCTCGTCGGGGCCCTGCCTGGCGGCCGCGCAGCTCGGCGGCGGCGATACCAGTTGGAGCAGGCGCGAGAGCTTTAGTTCGCATCGCTGAAGCCGAATCAGCAGTCGGATTCGGCCGCGCGAGGACGTAAAAAAGCCCGCGCGGAGCTCCGGCGGGCTGATGCTGGCGCGGTGCGTTTCAGGCCGGCTTACGCGCTGCCCTGCGGCGGTACGCCAACGCAAAACCGAGCGCGCCCAGGCCGACCAGCAGCAGCGATGCCGGTTCCGGTACTTCGCTGGCGCTGACGTCGGCGTCCAGTGTGTTGAGCGTGAACATCCAGCTCGACAGGCCGCCTGTGTTGTTATTGAACTGAAGATCGGCAATGCCGGCCGCCGACAGCGAGAAGGCGCCGCCGAATCCGACGAAGCCGGTCTGCAGCAGCTCGCCGGCCGTGTTGAACGCGGAGAAGTAGGTGTGGCCGGCGCCCGACAATTCGACACCCTCGTTGAAGAAGTTGAACGATACGTCACTGGCAAGGCCATCGAAACGCAGGTTCAGGATCTGGGCGGTTTCGTAATCGCCGCCGGCGCTGTTGGTCAGGCCAAGGCTGTCGAATCCGCCGATCACCGGCGCACCGCCCGGGCCGGGTCCGCCGATCAGCGAGAACGTCACGCCCGGAATCTGGTTGGTGATGGCGGTACCCACCGCGAAATCAGCGAAATTGATGGAAACAGGGGCCGCGATGGCGCTCGACGCGAAGCACGCGGCCGCGCTGATCATCCCGATGGCTTTCTTGAACATGACATACCTGCAGATAAGTTTGATAAATGCATAAAAGCAATTTTTATGCCCTGAATCGGATGTTGAATGAAATCAAGCCCTTACCGCGCGCGTCCCTCGCTTCGCCAGGCTCATCTGTAAGATTCGTCGACATCGCTGCACAGTGGCATTGCCGGCGGTATGATGTCCACACTTCTACATTGAAGGCATTCGCGACATGCTAAAAAGCCCCCTTTCATTCAGCCCCGTAATGGACCCGCGTACCGACCCCGATCCGCTGACCTTCGTGTTCAACGGCGGCAAGTTGTTGATGCGCGAGGACAGCCTGAGCTTGCCGGACCTGTTTGTTGCCGCCGCAGCAGGAGCGGACGCGCAACACTTGCAGCCGGTCGGCATGTTCGGCGACCGCTACTGCCAGACCGCATGGGTAGAAGGCGATCCGGCTCCTCCCGACGGCTATGCGTGGCGCGGCTTGCGCTCGCTGTTCGGCGCCGTCGATGAAGACTTGCTGGCAATCGCCGGGCGCGCCTCGCAAATCGCCGAGTGGGCGCGCACCCACCGCTTTTGCGGCGCCTGCGCGTCGCCAATGGAACGGCTCGGCGGCGAGCGCTGCTTCAAGTGCGTCAAGTGCGGCATGGCCGCCTACCCGCGCATCTCGCCGGCGATGATGGTGCTGATCCGCAAGGGCGACGCCTACCTGATGGCGATGCATATTGCCTCGCCGAGCAAGCGTTTCACGCCGCTGGCGGGGTTCCTGGAAGCCGGGGAGTCGATCGAGGAGGCGGTGCACCGCGAGGTGTACGAGGAAGTCGGCCTGCGCGTGCACAACCTGAAGTATTTCTCGAGCCAGTCCTGGCCTTTCCCGCATTCGCTGATGATCGCGTTTACCGCCGATTACCTGGACGGCGACATCCGCATCGACGCCAACGAGCTGTCCGAGGCACGCTGGTTCGGGCCGAACGACGAATGGCCCGAACGCGTGCCGCACATCTCTATTTCAAGCGTTCTGGTCGACGCTCACCGGCCGCGCAGCTGACGGTTCTTGCTTGCTGCGCTGCTGGGGCTTCTCGCCGGTGCCTCGGATCTGCACGGTGCGCTGCAAGAGGTCGAACCAGAACGGCGCGCCGAATAGCGCGGTCGATGCCGTCAACAGCCAGCCCGCCACCTGCATCGCGAAGGCGCCGTCGACCTGGGCCGGAAAGCTTTGCCAGCCGATTGGCAGGGTCATCAGCGCGCTGACGGCGCCCTTGTCGATCGCATCGGCCGACAGGTGCGCGGCCAGCGTCGGTTGCTGCCACAGCGTGCTGAAGAGGTGGATGCTGTCGATGTTGAACAGGATCGCCAGCAGCAGCGACAAGGCCAGGCTGACCATCAGCGACTTGCGCTTGTAAGCCCCCGAAACGAGCTCCATGGCGCTGTCGAACCAGCCGGCGATGCCAGCCTGGAGGCTGGCCAGGTCGCCATTGGCTTGCTGGTAAATGCTTTGCAGCGCGCGCCGTACCTGCTCGTCGCCGACCGCATCGATGTCGCGGCCAAGCTGGACCCAGTTGCCGGGCAGGGTCTGGATGGTGTCGAGCATGGCGATGGCAAACAGCTTCGGTTCGATATACGATGGCTTGAACTTCAGCGCGCGCTCGTCGGCGGCGGTACCGTCGTCATGCGGGTTGACCAGCGCATGGCTGTACAGCGCGCGCGCCAGCCCGCTGTAGTGGGGGTCGTTGAGCATGGTCTTGACGCCGTCGAGCAGGGTGCGGGCGCGCAGGCGCAGCAGCGAGGCGAGCGCCTCCTGGACGGTGCTGACGATCAGCGCCACCGCGGCGTAGCAAAAGGTAAGGCCAATTGCCACTTCCAATACAGTGCTTCCAAACATGGCTTTCTCCCGAGTGGACTGACATGTATTGACGCTAGCGCGGAGCCGGTCTTGATGAGTCCGGTTAGCGCAATAAACAGCGTCGCCATCGGTGCAAATGACCCGCAGTGGCTCAGTCGAAGGGAGGCTGCTGCCGGTCAGGCCTCCGCATTTTCTATATACTGTCGGCAATCGAAATATTTAGGGTTAAGAATATATGTCCAAGGAAACCTTCTCCGAGCAAGACTGGCGCCGCCTGCTGTCCAGCCTGGGCGAAGACCCGGACCGCCCTGGCCTTGTGGAAACGCCGCACCGCGTCGCCAAGGCCTGGAAGCACTGGACTTCGGGCTACGACCAGGACCCGGTCGAGCTGCTGAAGGCGTTCGAAGACGGCGCCGAGCAGTACAACGAGCTGATCGTGGTGCGCGGCATCCCGGTCTACAGCCACTGCGAGCACCACCTGGCGCCTTTCTTCGGCAAGGCAACGATCGGCTATCTGCCAAACGGCAAGATTGTCGGCCTGTCCAAGCTGACCCGGCTGGTCGACTGCTTCTCCAAGCGCCTGCAGGTGCAGGAACGGATGACGATCCAGATCGCCAACGCGCTGATGGAAGTGCTGGAACCGAAAGCGGTCGGCGTGGTCATCAAGTGCCGCCACCTGTGCATGGAAAGCCGCGGCATCCGCACGCCGGGCGAAGAGACCATTACGTCGGCGATGCTCGGCGAACTGCAGCCGAACCTGGGGCTGCGTACCGAATTCCTCGCGCTGGCGCGGGACGCGTAGGCCGGATGGCTGAACTCAACTGGTTCGAGGGCGATGCGGCCGCCGCCTTTGCGCAGGCGCAGGCGCTGGACCGCCCGCTGTTCCTGTACTGGGGCGCGCAGTGGTGCCCGCCGTGCAACCGTATCAAGTCGACCACGTTCGCGCGGGCCGACTTCGCCGAACTGGCCGGCTCGTTCGTCGCGCTGCACATCGACGGCGACGCCCCGGGCGCCCAGCAGCTTGCCGCCCAGTACAAGCTGCGCAGCTATCCCACCCTGGTGGTATTCAAACCGGACGGCACCGAAGTTACCCGCTTGCCGTGCGAAGTGTCGGGCGCGCGCTTTGTCCGCACGCTCGGGCTGGCGCTGCGCGCCACCTACACGGTCGCCCAGTCGCTCAGCGCCGCGCTGTCGCGCGAACGGCGCCTGGCCGACGACGAGTGGCGCCTGCTCAGTTTTTACGCCTGGGACACCGACGAACACCAGGTACTGAAGAACCTCGATTTCGCCGCCGCCCTGGCCAGCATGACGCGCGCCTGCACCCTGCCGCACGCCGGCCTGCGCCTCGAGTGGCACGCGCTTCACGCGGCGGCGATGGGCGGCAAAGCCGGCATCGACCAGCGCACCGTGATTTCCCGCATCGGCGCCGCGCTGGCCGACCCGAACACGGTGTGCGCCCAGATGGACCTGGTAATCACCTACGCGGTCGACCTGGTCCGTTTCCTGACCGAGCCCGGCTCGGAAGCGCGCATCGCCTTTGCGCAAACCTGGGCCGCCGCGCTGGAAGCGCTGGAATCGGACACCACGCTCGACCTGACCGACCAGTTGTCGGCGCTGCGCGTGCGGGTCAGGCTGGCGCGGCTGGGCGCGCCGATCGACGGCATGGCCGCGCTGGCGCGCGCACGCGTCGCGGCCGCCCTTGCCGCGGTCAGCGAGCCGGCCCTGCGCCACGCCGTGCTCAATACCGGGGCCGGCATCCTGGCCGACGCCGGCCTGCTGGACGAGGCCGACGCACTGCTGGCCGGCGCACTGGGGCAGTCCCATTCGCCGTTCTATTTCATGCACTCGCTCGCAACAATCTCCAAGAAACGCGGCGACCCGGCGCGCGCCATCGACTGGTACGAGCAAGCCTGGGCGGGCGCGCGCGGCAGCGCCACGCGGCTGCAATGGGGCGCCACCTACCTGCAGGGCCTGGTGGACTTCGCCCCGCATGACATCGCGCGTATCGAGCTGCTGTCCGGCCAGATCATGAGTGAACTGTCGGACATGGTGGGGCCGGCCAGCCAGCGCAACGGTACGCAGCTGGCGCAGATCGCCGGCAAGCTCGGCGTCTGGACCGGGCGCGGCGAGCGCGCACTGGCGCTGCGCCAGATGGCCGTGGACCTGGCCGGGCAGGGCGAGCGGCGCAACGACCGCTAGCGGTTTTTTCGGCGTTGGACGGGGGTTGACGGGAACCTGTTCCTTATTTTTGTCTCAAATGATCATTTGAGGCGAAAGCGATGGCCAGACCCGAATTCGCGACTGACATCTCGCGCGAGGAATTCGACGCCGTACGCGGCATGCTGGAAGCGGCGCGCCGCAAGACGCGGCCACGTAAGCACGACCTGTACGACGTCTTCAACGCCATGCTGTATTTTCTCGACACCGGCACCGCCTGGCGCAGCTTGCCGAAGGAATTTCCTCCATGGCGCACGGTCCACGAATACTTTACGCAATGGACCATGGCGCGCGAAGGCGAGCGATCCTTGCTCGAGCTGGCGCTGGAAAAAGCCGGCCGCCCCAAGGCCATGGCGCGCTTGAAGGAATTACTCGAACGCCGCACGGTGTAGGGCGGATAAGCACGGGCGCGCATCCGCCAAAGCCGCCGCAGATGTGGCGGCGGCCAATGAAGGTTCGACCGGGTGTGCCGCCTGTGTCTCAGCCCGGCGCGGCCGCCTTTTCGAACACATACTTGCCACTGTCATCCATCCTGAACACGCCGACCGGCTGGCCCAGCGCCTCGGGTGCCGGGGTCGGCAACAAGGTGCAGTTCTGCGTTTCGAGCTGCCACATGCGCTCGCCGGAGCGCAAGCTGAACACATTGTCACCGGCCTCGAACAGCTCCAGTTCCATTTCGGCCTGGGGCAGTTCGCCAAAGTTGAACTGCCGCTGGCAGTCCGGCCAGCGCGCGGCGACGACGGTGACGCCGACCGTCTTCTTCCAGAAATAGTCCTGCGCCACGCGCACGCTCAGCGTGTGCTCGTTGCCGTTGATGTAGTGCGAAGCCGAGTCCTTGACGCAACCAGCCAGCACCAACGGCGCCAGCAATACCCATGTCCCGCGCATGTAAGCTTTCCTCGAAAGTAGTCAGCGCAGTATAAGGCGGTGCTTGTCCCGTTGCAACAAGCTCAGAATTCGGTGCCGACGGTGATCGCCGCGATACGGTGGCGCGGCACCGGAATCGACGAGCGGAACTCGCGCGAGCGGCGCGTGACCTTGAACTGCAGGAACCACGGGCCATGGCTGGCGCTGCGCGTGTCGGGGAAGTCGATACGCGTCCCCACCATCAGGTCGGTCACGACCTTGCGCCGCTGGACCGAGGGATCGTCGCGCCACATGCGCCCGTCGAGGAAGATGTTGCGTCCCATCAGCCGCGTTTCGACGACCGCAAACGCCGTGCATTGCAGCCATTTCAGCATGCAGGTGGTCGTGCCGATCGCGTCCTGCACCAGCTTGTTGCCGATGCCGGGAGGCGGTGGCGAGACGGCCGGCAGGTCCTTGCCGACCACCACCGCCAGCCCTGCCGCCGCGTAGGTCATGGTGTTGCCCGCTGCCAGGCGCCAGTAGCCGGCGGTGTTGAGCTGGACATCGCCCGGAAGCGCCAGCGACAGGCTGTCGAGCGCAGTGCGCCGCTCGGCGCTGGCCATCAGCGCGAGCGACCCGCCGATCTGGTTGTGCCAGCCCCTGGGCTCGGGACGGTCCATGATCTTGTGGAAGAGTTTCTGCGCGTCTTCAGACAGCGAGGCCGGCCCGGTCACCCCCACCTGCGCGCTCAGCGTCGTCAGGGTGCGTTGGTCGGGCGACAGCAGCGCGTAGGCATGTTCGACGTACAGCAAGCCTGCCCACGGCCGGTCCTCCGGCTGGGGCTGGGCAATCGTGATGTCGCGCGGGGTGTACATCAGCTGGCCGTAGTTGGTCTGGCTGGTCAGGAAAACGCTGTCTTCGCAGCCGAGCCAGGCGCAGGCGCGCCGCGTGAGCGCCTTGGCGAACTCGCCGCGCCGGTCGCGCGAGCGCTTGATCGACAGCTGCACGCCATTGGTATAAAAGCGGTCGCTATCGAAGAACGAATCGTTCTCGTAGGTGCCGAAATGGACGGTCTCTTGCTGCGGCACCGGCGCTTGTGCATGGGCCGCACCGCAGGCGAGCAATGCAAGGCCCGCGCACCAGCGCGGGTGGAAGGAAAACAGCGACATGGCCGCACCGCCTTTCCGTTTCGTGACTACTGATCAGTCCGATTGTAGGCGTGCAACTTTCCCCGGTCTTGCCGTGGGTCATATCCACCGTCTAAACTTGGCTCCCGCCGCGCCCTCGACGGCCCTTGGGCCAGAAACGTTCAAGCGCCGGGGTGACGCTGGAGCCGTGCACGACAATCGACAAAATGATCGTGACGACGGTGAGCTGAATCAGGTCGCGCGCCAGATGATGCGGCAGGCCATGGTTGATCGCATACATCAGGTAATACAGCGAGCCGATGCCGCGCACGCCGAACCACCCGGTAATCGAGCGCACCCGCATCGGCGCGTTCGAGCCTGCCAGCCCGAGCATGATGCTCAGCGGCCGCGCGATCACGAACAGGAACACCGCGGTGCTGATCGAGCGCCAGTTGAAGTCGGTAACGGCCACCATGCCACCCAGCAGAAGTACCAATGTCAGTTCGGACAGCCGCTCGAGGTGTTCCTTGAACACCAGCGATTCGCCGCTGACCGTCAGCGGCACGTCGTGCTCTGGGCCGGCCGCATTGGCCTCGGGTTGTTCGGCCACCAGCACCCCCTGGCGGTCCTTGTGGGCGCCAGAAAGAACCAGTTCGGTCTGGCGCAGGGCCACGCCGGCGGCAAACACCGCCAGGAAACCCCATGCATGGGCCAGCACCGTCAAGCCATAGACGACCCCGATCAAGCCCAGCGCGACCAGGTCGTCGAGCACCTCATGTTTTGGCGCGCGGTTGCGCAGATGCCAGCCCAGCCGGCCTAGCAATGCACCGCCGACAATGCCGATGCCAATCGCGGCCAGCGTCGCCCAGACCACATCGACGGCAACCCAGCGCCACCCGAACTCACCGAGCTCATGCGCGCCAAGCAAGCCCAGCCCGAGCATCACGAAAGGGAAGGCCGAACCGTCGTTCATGCCCGCCTCGGACGTCAGGGCGAAGCGCAACTGGTCGCGGTCGCCCGCATGACGGATCTGGACGTCGGTCGCAAGCACCGGATCGGTCGGCGCCAGGATGGCGCCGAGCAAGACACCGGCGCCCAGCGGCAGTCCGAGGACAAAGTGTGTGAAGGCGGCAATCAGCCCGACCGTCAACGACATCGACACCCATGCCATCCGGATCGGTGTCCCCCAGCGCTTGAGCGTGATCGGCACCGGCATTTTTACGCCCGCCGAGAACAGGGAAATCAGCACCGCGATTTCGGTCAGCGTTTCCAGCAGGTGGGATTGCTCGGTAGGATTGAAGGAAAAAACGCCCAGCACCATCGGTCCAAGGATCAAGCCCACGGCCAGGTACACAATGCTGGAGGAAACCGGGAGCCGCGAAATCGAGGTCGCGAACAGGCCGCGTGCCAGCATCAGGCAGCCGATCAGGATAATCCAGTGAATTGTTGTCATGAAATAGTTCGTTGGGAGTCTTGCCAGTCATGCTACAGGCGACACCCCAGCCCGTCCGTTCGCTTGCACACCTTGTCGTGTCCATCGGCATGATCCTCCCGCGCACCCGGGCGGCATGTATTTTGCGATCATATCGGCTGGCAGCGCAATGCGGAGACCCCATGACACCCGACCCCACCTACGACGTCATCAACAATGAAGGCGCCCGCCCGATCAAACTGTGGACCAGCGGCGTGCCGGTTGAACAGTCCGCAAAGCAGCAATTATCGAATACGGCCAGGCTTCCCTTTATCTATAAACACGTCGCAGTGATGCCGGACGTGCATTTAGGCAAGGGGTCGACCATCGGCAGCGTCATTCCCACGCTTGGCGCGGTCATTCCGGCTGCGGTCGGTGTCGATATTGGCTGCGGCATGATGGCTGCGAAGACCACCCTGACCGCGAACGACCTGCCCGACAGCCTGGCCAGGCTGCGCAGCGCGATAGAACAGGCGATCCCGCACGGAATGTCGCCAAGGACGCGCAGCTTCAAGGGCCCCGACAAGGGTTCATGGAGCAAGGCGCCTTCGGCGGTAGATGCCGGCTGGCTGCAGCTCAAGGACGAGTTCGACGAGATTTGCCGCAAGCGTCCCACCTTGAAAAACACCAACAACTACAAGCATCTGGGAACCCTGGGCAGCGGCAACCACTTTGTCGAAGTCTGCCTCGACGAGCAGGGTTTCGTCTGGCTGATGCTGCATTCGGGCTCGCGCGGCGTGGGCAATGCCATCGGCACCCAGTTCATCGAACTGGCCAAGCAAGACATGCGCAAGCATCACATCAACCTGCCCGACCAGGACCTGGCGTACTTGTCGGAGGGCACGCAGCATTTCGACGACTATCTCGAGGCGGTCGGCTGGGCGCAGAAATTTGCCCGCATCAACCGCGAAGTGATGATGCAGAACCTGATTGCGGCCATGCGCACGGTGATCGCCAAGCCTTTCGACACCCACATCGAAGCTGTCAATTGCCACCACAACTATGTGCAGAGGGAGCGGCATTTCGGCCGCGATGTGTTGGTGACGCGCAAGGGCGCGGTATCGGCGCGCGCCGGAGAGCTGGGCATTATTCCGGGGTCGATGGGCGCGAAGAGTTTTATCGTGCGCGGCAAGGGTAACCCGGAAAGCTTCAATAGCTGCAGCCACGGCGCCGGCCGCATCATGAGCCGTACGGAAGCCAGGCGCCGCTTCACCGTGGAAGACCAGGTGGGCGCGACCAAAGGCGTCGAGTGCCGCAAGGACGCGGCGGTGATTGACGAGATTCCCATGGCCTACAAAGACATCGACGCGGTGATGCACGCGCAGCGCGAGCTGGTGGAGGTCGTGCACACGCTGAAACAGGTGGTCTGCGTCAAGGGTTAGCGCTGGGGCGTGGCCGCACCGTATGCCGCCAGCTTGCGCGCCGGCGAGCCCGGCAGCAGGCGCAGGTCTGGCGTGCCATCTTTTGGATAGCTGACAAACTGCGGCGCCGCGCTGATCGTGCCGCTGTGCTTGAGCCCATTGCGCAAACCCCAGTCGGCGCTGGCGTTCTGGAACACCAGGTTGTTGCGGTAGGTATTGTTCTTGCCGGTCCAGCCATGCTCGGTGATGCCGGTCTGGTTGTCGAACACGATGTTGTTGTGGACGCTCGTGTAATCGTTTGGCCCCTTGGTGTGGTAATAGTCGCCGCCGCCCACCAGGATGCCGCTGGTCGACCTGACCACGGTATTGCCCGAGACGATAGCGTGATGGGCGTCGTGCCAGAGCTGGATGCCGGCGCCGCCAATTGCATAGAGCACATTGTTCTGCACCCGGCCGGTCGTGTTGAGATAGATGCCCTTAGAAAACTTGCATCCCGGGGTGCCGATGTTGTGCACGGTGTTGCCGATCACGGCGGAATTGACGCCCTTGTAATAGCTGTCGAGCCCGATGCCGGAACTGCCCGCGCCGCCGCATGCGCTCGTCTCGCCGACATGCTGCACATGATTGTCGCGCACCGAGACGAACGAGCCGCCGTTGTAGATGCCGTGCAGCCACGCCGTGCCCGTGGTCGACCCGCGGCCGTCGATGTCGAAGCCGACAATGTCGACATAGCTGCCGCGGTTGTCCCACGCCGTGTTGGTGGTGGACTTTACGGGCGGCACGATGCGTGCGCCCCATTTGACCATCGACCGGTAGACGATGCGGGCGTTCGATTCGCCGTTCATGTTGGTGCGAAAGCCGCCGGCGTAAGTTCCCTTGGCGACGTGGATGGTGGTGCCGGGCAGTGCGACGCCAGCGGCGTGCTGGATGGTCTGGAAGGGGGAGCTTTCGGTACCGGAATTGCTGTTTGAACCGTCTGGCGAGACGTAGTAGTTGTATTTGCTTGCTGGCGCTGCCCTGCTGTCCGGCGGCGCCGCCGCTGCGTGCGCGAGGAGGACCATCAGGCCGGTACAGATCAGCAAACCGGTACATGCATTTCTTGCAGCACGGATAAAAGTCATCGACGGGTCCTCGCAGAACGACAAGCGGAGGTCCGCAACGACCTCCGCGAAAAAGCTGGAGGCGGGTGTTGGAATCGAACCAACTTAGCCAGCTTTGCAGGCTGGCGCATTGCCATTTTGCTACCCCGCCATTGGATTCAAGTGTCTACCTTTGAGGCGGGGAGCGCTTTGCATGGATCAAACTTCGGTTTGATGGGGAACATATACGGCGAAGTCAGTGCATGACGAAAGGAACTTGAAATTGCGGGCAGGCTACCGAGCGCACGTAAAGATATGACAAAGCTAGACTTGAGCAACACCGGGATGTCTATCCGGCAGTTGTTATTCACTTCCAATGGAGATCCACATGCTTAAAACAAAAATTTTGAAGTCCCTGCTGAGCGCGAGCCTGATCGCCGCGTTCGCCGTACCGATGGCCGTGCAGGCGCAAACGTCCGCTGCGGGAATGAACACGCCGGCCGCCAGCGCCCTCAACAAGGCCGACCAGAAAATCGTCATGGACATGGCGCGCGCCAGCATGGCGGAGATCGAGGCCGGCAAGATCGCCGTCAATAAGGCGCAAAGTCCCGAAGTGAAGGCGTACGCCCAGCGCATGGTCGATGAGCACACTAGGGCGCTGACCGACGTGACCAACCTGGCCCAGAGCAAGGGCGTCACCCTGCCAACCGAGCTCGATGCGAAGCACAAGGCGATGGCCGCGAAGCTCAACCGAATGGAAGGCGATAAGTTCGACCGCGAATACATGAAGCAGGCCGGCGTAAGCGACCACACCAAAATGCATGCGATGCTGAAGAAGGATTCGGCCCGCGCAACAGATCCTGACGTCAAGGCGCTGGCCGCGAAGATGATGCCTGCTGTCGAGGAGCACATGACCGCGGCCAGGTCCATGCCGATGGCGAAAAAGAGCGGCGGCATGGCCGATGCCAAGGGCACCAAGCCTCCCGTGACCGGCGAAGCGAACGACCATACCTCGCCGGGCGCAACCCTGCCACCGGCGGCGGCGAAGGATACGTCGCAAGGCACGTCCGGAACCAAGGGCACGACAGGCACCTCGACCAGAACCCCGACCGGCGAAGCAAACGATCACACGTCGGCAGGTGCGGTGCGTCCGGCGCCAGCGGCCAAAGACGCCAAGCCGCAGCCGGCGCCAGCGGTTAAATACTAGTCCGGCGCGAATTCGGCGGATGACGCGCTTGCGCGCTCTTCCGCCGTACGGCCTCGGCTGTCCTTTATCGCGCCAGCAGGTGCTTCAGGTAGGCGCCCTGGCCGTGGAAGATCGCGCTTTCATCGACCAGGCCTTCGCGCTTGTAGATCTCGTGTACCTTCGGCAGGTTGGCGAACGAGACGCCCGGGTGCATGTGGTGATAAGCGTGCAGGCCGAAGTTCAAATCAGGCATCAGTGCGCGCTGCCACCAGGTCAGCTGGATCAGCGGCGTGGTTTCGTGGATGGTGCCGTTCTCGATATTGTATTCATGCTCGCATACCGCGATCCAGCGCACCATCAGCTGGGTGACGGTCATCGCCGGTACCACCCAGTAAATCAGGAATACCGTCCAGCCGCCGACCGCCGTCAGCACGCCCGCAGCAACGGCAAAGAACGCAATGCGCAGCCATTTCGGTGATGGATTGCGGCGCGTGAATTCGTCCGTGCGCGGCGCGGTTTTACCGCGAATCAGGCGAATCAGGTTCATCGCCGTCAGGTCTTTTACCGCGATCATTACCAGCTGGCCGAGCGACTTCGGGAACGTCCATTCGTCGCCGGCTTTGCGCAAGAAGTCAGGGTCATCCTGGGTGAAGCAGTATTTGTGGTGCGACAGGTGTACTTTCGCGTAGTCTTCCACGGTCGTCACAAACAGCGGATACACGGCAAATACATTGATGAACCAGTCCGCGTATTTGCTGCGCATGCCCAGGCGGTGCACCTGTTCGTGCAGCAGAAGCGCGAGCGCCATCTGGCGCGTGCCGATCAGGAAAATGCAAACCAGCGTGACCGCGAGATGATCGAAGTACACGCCAGCTGCGATAAACGCCGCAATCGACGCCCAGGTCAGCGCCAGCTCGGCCGCAAAGCGAACCGGCCGCGCACCGGATAACGCCATGATCTCGCGGCGCGCATCGGCCGATAGTGCCGACGCTTCCGCCAGCACGGCGGGCCGCAGCAAATTGGCTTGCTGAGGCAGGTCAGGCGCGAAGATGGCAGTGCTTTGCGTGGTCATGATGGGTTCCGGCGTCGAAGTTGGTTAATCTCCCATCATGATGACGCAGCCGCCGCCAGGCCAATCGGGCGAAAACCGCCACAATTCCCTCTTTCTAAATTGCATAGACCTTTTATTAAGCCCCGGACGTATGCATGCCGCATGTTCAAAAAATGACACAGCCGTAAGCCATAGCAAGATTTGACAAACGTGGCGATAAATATAACGACAGAATGCGTTCAATACGAAGAGGAGAGACGCTCGAGCGTCCGCCGAATTCGGTACTGGAAGTCCCACGGTAATCGAACCTAAAGAGTCTTGGAGAGAACATGAACAAGTTGATGGCGCAGCAAAAGCACACGAAAACCGCGATTGCGGCCGCTGTATCGGTATTGGTAATGGGCGTCACGCTGCCGGCGCACGCACAGCTTGCACAGCAGGACACGGCCGGCGAGCCGCAAACCGTCATCGTCACCGGTGTGCGCGCCGCGCTGGAGCAATCGTTGCGCCAGAAGCGCAGCGCCGATGCGGTGGTCGAGGTGGTGACGGCGGAAGACATCGGCAAAATGCCGGACAAGAACGTCGCTGACGCCATCCAGCGCCTGCCGGGCGTGAACACCCAGTCGTCCGCCGGCGGCGAAGGCGGCTTCGGCGAAAACGACCGGGTCAGCCTGCGCGGCACCAGCCCAAGCCTGCAGCAAACCCTGTTCAACGGCCACGCCATCAGCACCGGCGACTGGTTCCTCCTCAACCAGATCGGCGGCAACGTCGGCCGCTCCAGCAGCTTCTCGCTGCTGCCATCCGAGCTGGTCGGCTCGGTCGTGGTGCAAAAGAGCCCGACGGCCGACCTGGTCGAAGGCGGCGTCTCCGGCGCCATCAACGTCATCACCCGCCGCCCGCTCGACTTCAAGAAGCAGCTGACGGTGGAAGGTTCGGTGCAGGCCAACTACAACGACCTGTCCGACAAGGCCGAGCCGCACCTGTCGGGCCTGGTCAACTGGAAGAACGACACCAACACCGCCGGCGTCCTGCTGCAGGCTTTCTCCGAGAAAGCCGCGGTGCGCCGCGATGGCCAGGAGATTCTCGGCTACACGCCGATCAGCGCAACCAGCGCGGCAGCCGTCGCCAACCCGCAGCTCGCTGGCGTGATGGTGCCGACCTTCATCGGCGCCAGCTTTTTTGAACAGGTGAAAAAGCGCACCGGAGGCGCCTTCGACGTTGAAGTGCGCCCATCGAACGCGCTGACGCTGGACGTCAATGGCTTCTACTCGAAACTGGAAGCGGGACACCAGAACACCAACTGGCTGGCCGCGCCGGCCAACTCGATCAACGGCAGCAACCTGGTGCCGCTCACGTCGACGGTGCGCAACAACACGCTGGTGGCCGCCTCGTTCGCCAGCAACTCCGGTGAAGTCGACAACATCTACCGCCCTGACGCAGGTGGCGAGTCGTGGTACCTCGATGTCAACGGCAAGTTCCGCGTCAACGATGACCTGACCCTGTCCGGCAAACTCGGCAAAACCCACGGCATCGGCTACGACCGCAACGACGTCTACTACCAGAACAACGTCGACGGCGGCATGGTCTACGCGCTCAACGGCCTGTCGCCGGCAAGCGTCAGCTACCCGGGCGGCACCACCACCAAGCCAGGATCGACCGCATGGGCGGGCGGCGGCGAAGCCCAGTCGGTGGATCAGGAAAAGTACGCGCAGATTGACGGCGATTGGCGCGCCCGTGGCGACCTGGTGCAGGCGGTGCGTTTCGGCGCCCGCTTCACCGACCATACCCGCACTGCCGAGCACCCGCTCGAAACGCGCCCGGGCCCGGTCGGCTTCAGCAACCCAGGCCCGGCCTGGAACGGCCAGATGTACCCATCGGACTTCGCCAGCAACCTTGGCGGCAACCTGTCGTCGGCCTACTTCAAGTACGACGGCGCGGCACTCGGCGCATGGGGCGCGGTGCCGGGCAACCGCCTGCTTGACTACACCTTGCGCCACAACTGGATGGACGAATTCAAGGTCCAGGAAAAAACCAATGCGCTGTATGCGATGGCCGACATGGGCGGCGACGGCTGGAGCGGCAACATCGGCCTGCGCGCCATCGAAACGCGCCAGACCACGGTCGTCAATCTCGCTGGCGGTCCCAACCCGATTACCGGGTCGGCGTTTGGCGCCTACACCCCGACGACATTCGAGCGCACCTACCGCGACTACCTGCCAAGCGCCAACCTGAAGTTCGATGTGCGGCCTGACCTGGTTGTGCGCACCGCGCTGGGCAAAACCATCGCCCGTCCCGACTACAGCGCGCTCGGTGGCTCGGTGTCGCTGAACGACGACGCGCTGAGCGGCAGCGGCGGCAATGTCAACCTGGACCCGGTTCGTTCCACCAACTTCGACATCTCGGCCGAGTGGTACTTCGCACCGAAGGCCCTGCTGTCGGCAGGCTTGTTCTACATGGACCTGCGTTCGATCGTTGCGCAAGGTACGTCCACCGGCACCTACTACAACAACAAGCGTAGCGCGCTGGCCGAGTACCAGATCACGTCGCCGTTCAACACCAGCGGCACCAACAAGGGCGTGGAGTTGAGCTACCAGCAGCCGCTGGGCCAGAACTTCGGCTTCCTGGCCAACTACACCTACGCGGACGGTGAGCTGGACGGCGGCGGCGAACTGCTTAACTCGTCGAAGCGTACCTACAACCTGACAGGCTACTTCGAGAATGAGCGCTTCAGCGCACGGCTGGCGTACAACTTCCGCTCGGCGTACAAGGCGGGTGTGGACCGTGGCGCGAGCCAGCACGTTGACGACATGCCGTCGCTGGCAGGGTCGATCAACTACAAGTTGAGCGAGAACCTGACGCTCACCTTCGACGCGCTCAACATCACCAACGAGACGATCAAGATGTACGCAGAAAATCATGATCGTCCGCGCGCCTTCTACTCAAATGGCCGCACCTTCTACCTCGGCCTGCGCGCCAAGCTGTAATTTGGAGCAGGACTGACTGGGCAAGCCTGAGTAGCCACGTCGTTCCCGCGCAGGCGGGAATCTATTACCCATCTGCTCACACGAGCTTTGGGTTCCCGCCTGCGCGGGAACGACGGCGGTACTCGGCCTTGCCCTTTTTTTATGCGGGATGAAGGATCAGGATGCCGACAAATTTTAATGGGCGGATGCCTCCGATCGCCATCGAGTGGGAGTGTTTGTCCAACTTGGCAAGCGACGCCACTTTCAGCGCACGGCTATCAATGCGCAATGTATCGAATCAAGCGATCGCGCCAGGCTGGACGGTGTACCTCAACACCTGCCGCAAGACGCTGGACAGCACGGTGACGCCGGGTTACACGATGAAGCACATAAACGGCGACCTCTTTTGCGTTACCGCCGAGACGAATCAGGCATGGCAGCCAGGCGAAGCCCACACAATCAAGTACGACGCCCAGCACTGGGCGATCAGCGACACCGACGCACCGCTCGGTTTCTACCTTGTGCCGGGCGACGCCGGGCCGGTGATCGACCTGGGCGACCCGGTGATCATGCCGTTCGAACTCGCCCAGCAGCGGCACAGGCACAATGACGACCGCGTGCCCGCATCCGACGCGGCGCAGCGCTTCCGGCAGAATGAACAAACACGCTTGCTGCCACTGGATCAAGTTGGAAGAATCACGCCACGCCCGCTATCGGCGCGCTTCTCCGCCGAGGTGTGCGTTCTGAAGAAAGGATCGCAGATATCGCACAACCCGGCGCTCGATAGTGAAGAGCGGCTGCTGCGCGCCATGCTTGACCGGCTCCCGTCCGGCGACGGCGCACGCATCGAGCTGGAAGTTGGGCCCATCGCGCTTGATGGCGCCCCGGGCGAAGAAGCGTACATGCTCGCGATAGAGCCCGACAAAATCGTCGTACGGGGTAACACCCCGCATGGTGTTTTCAACGGCATCCAGTCGCTTGCGCAATTGCTCTCTGCGGACGGCACTGTACCGGCAGGCCATGTGATCGATGCGCCGCGCTTCAGGTATCGCGGCATGATGCTCGACGTGGCGCGGCATTTTGCTGGGAAAGAGACGGTCATGCGGCTACTCGACTGCATGGCGCGCTTCAAGCTCAATCGTTTCCATTTCCACCTGACCGATGACGAAGGCTGGCGCCTGCAGATAGCCGCGCTGCCCGAACTGACCGATATCGGTGCAAGGCGCGGCGTGGCGGCCAAGGGCGAGCCATCGCTGCCGCCATCGTTCGGCTCGGGCGCGGACGTGGCGGCATCCGCGGGCAGCGGCTATTACAACGCAGGCCAATTCACCGAGATACTGCGTTACGCGCATGCGCGGCACATCGAAGTGGTCCCCGAGTTCAACATGCCCGGCCACGCCCGCGCCGCCGTGATGGCGATGCGCGAACGCTACGACAGGCTGCGCGCCGCTGGCGACATTGAAGGCGCCAGCGAATACCTGCTTAGCGACCCCGGCGACGAATCAGTGTACGAATCGGTGCAGCTCTGGCACGACAACGTCATCTGCATTGCGCTGCCGTCCGTCGACCGCTTTATCGATACCGTGGTAAGCGAAGTCGCTTCCCTGTACCGCAGTGCGGGCGTGCCGCTTCGGACCGTGCACACCGGCGGCGACGAAGTACCAGCCGGCGCCTGGCTTGGCTCTCCCATCTGCCACGCGCGGATGAAGGAGCAGGGCTGGACCGAGGTATCGCAGCTGCATGCCGACTTCGTCCAGCGCTGCCGCCGTATCCTCGCGCGGCACGGACTCGCGTACGCAGGCTGGGAAGAAACAGCGCTGATCCACGCCTGCGTTGGCGGACGCCAGCAGCTGCTGCCAGCGCCGGAACTGGGCGGCCCGGAATCGCGCGTCTACGTCTGGAACAACACCTGGGGATCGGGGACTGAAGACTGCGCCTACCGGCTGGCCAATGCGGGCTACAACGTGGTGCTCTCCAACGCGGCCAGCCTCTACTTCGACATGGCCTACGCCAAGGACCCGGACGAACCAGGCTATTACTGGGCTGGTTTCGTCGAAACCCGCCAGGCCTTCACCTTCTGCCCGCTGGACACCACCATCACGCCGGGGCGCAACGCGATGGGCCACGACATCACGCCTGCGGTATTTGAACCGCTGGACAGTGCCGGCGCCGCGCGCATTGCCGGCATCCAGGGACAGCTATGGGGCGAAAACTCCCGGTCGCGCGAACGGATCGAGTATCTCGCCGCGCCACGGCTGATTGCCCTCGCCGAGCGCGCGTGGGCCGCGGACCCCGGCTGGTATCTCATCGCCGACCCCGACCAACGAGCCAGTCGCATCGACAGCGACTGGAACGAATTTGCGAACCGCCTTGGCCAACGCGTGCTGCCACAGCTTGACGAGGCACCACTGGCCTACGGCTACCGTCTGCCGCCACCTGGCCTGGTATTGAAAGACGGGGCCTTGCATGCCAACGTCGCACTACCGGGGCTGGCGCTGCATTACACTACAGACGGCAGCGAGCCGGGCATCGGCAGCCGGCGATACAGAGCGCCGTTGGTGGTGTCGCCTGATTGGCCAGCGTTCAGGATAGCCACGCTGGACACACGTGGCCGCAGGAGCCGTACCGTTACCTTTTACCCTGAAGACGCCCCATGATTAACGCAACCACAGCCAGCACCGTGACTTTGCCGGCTCCCCGCCATCCGCTGATGTGGGTGCCGACCCTGTACCTGGCGCAGGGCCTGCCGTTCTACGCCGTCGCGCTGGTCGCTGGCCTGATGCTGAAAAGTATGGGCCTGCCCAACGACCAGATCGCGCGCTGGACTGGCCTACTGGGCCTGGCGTGGGTATTCAAGGCGCTGTGGAGTCCATTCCTTGAACTGGCGCGCAGCAAAAAGCACGTGGTCGTCACCTTCCAGCTGATTGGCGGCGTGGCGCTTGCCGGCGTGGCGCTGGCGCTGCAGCTGCCTGCGTGGTTCGCCATCAGCATTGGGCTGTTTGCGGTGGTGGCGCTGGCCTCGGCCACGCACGATATCGCGGCGGACGGCGTGTACATCGCCAGCCTCAACGAACGCCAGCAGGCGGCATACGCCGGCTGGCAGGGCGCCTTCTTCAATGCCGCAAAGTTCGTGTCGCTGGGCGGGCTGGTGATACTCGCCGGTTACCTGGAAAAGCGCATTGGCACAGCGCCCGCATGGACGGTGGTGTTTGCGCTGCTTGCAGCCACCATGGTCGCGCTGGCGCTGTACCACCTGTGGGCACTGCCAGGCGGCGCGGTGCGCAGGGCCGGTGCGGCGACGGGCACCTCGGCGCGCGGCATCGCCAACACGCTGGTCGATGTGATCCGCGCGTTCTTCGCCAAGCCGGGCATCTGGCTGGCTATTCTGTTCATCATCATGTTCCGCGCGGGCGAAGGGCAGATCCAGACCATTGGCCCGCTGTTCCTGCGCGATGCGCGCGACATTGGCGGGCTTGGACTGACGACCGGCGAAGTAGGCGCGGTGTATGGCACGGCGGGCACCATCGCTTTCCTGGCCGGTAGCATCGCCGGTGGCTATTTCACGTCGTGGCTGGGGCTCAAGCGCGCGATGATCTACCTGATCCTGGCGATGAACCTGCCGAACCTCGTCTTCTACTACCTGAGCGTGGCGCAGCCTGAATCGCTGGGCGTGATCGCCGCCGCGCTGGGGCTGGAGATGTTTGGCTACGGCTTTGGCTTTGTGGGCATCATCCTGTTCATCATGCAGGTGGTGGCCAGCGGCCCTTATCAAACCGCGCACTACGCGCTGGGAACCGGCTTTATGCAGCTGGGGTTTGTGCTCTTTAAGATGATCAGCGGTGATATCCAGCAGGCGCTGGGCTACCGCTCATTCTTCCTGTGGGTGGTGTGCGCCGCGCTGCCGGTGCTGCTGTTGATACGCTTCGTCCGGCTTGAAAGTCAGACTAGCGCTTCTTGACCGGCAGGGCGAGCCAGCCCTGCCACTGGCCGTCCGCGTCGCGTTCGACTTTCTCGATGTGAGGACGCGTGCTGTCGAGGCGCCAGACGGTTTGCTTGTCGAGCCAGTCTTCGTACATGGAGCGGAAGCGCGGCCACTCCTTATGGAATTCGAGAACGGCGTAATGGCCCGCCGGAAGGATGCGCACGCCGAGGTGCGGGTCGGTGACGGCATCGCTCTGGATACCGAAGTCGTAGCAGTACTCGCTCTCGCCGGTGAAGCCGGGATCTTCGTCGAACACCCCGTACCACGGCGCGCAGCGGTCTACGCCATCGAGTTCTTCGCAGTGGCGGATCAGGTCATTGCAGGCGATCGACAGCGCGGCGCCCGACTGGCCGAAGAAGCGCTGGTAGCGCAGCGTGACTGCAGGCAGCGAACGCACCGTGATGCGCGCCGCAATGGTGCCAGGCTCCGGCGCGCGGTACGGGGCGAGTATTACTTCAAGGTTGTCCGGCTCGGCGACAAAGAAACTGACATCGCTATCGCGGCCGACCTGCTGGTCCATGTAGGCGCGCCAGCCGCCATCGCGCCACTCCTTGGCCGACATTGCGAACTGCTGCTTGAAGGCTTTGGCGAAAGCCGCATTGGACGGGAAGCCGCAATCTTGCGCAATGCGGAAGACGGCGACGTCAGGTTCGTGGCGCAGCAGGTGCGCGGCGCGGCGCAGGCGGCGCTTGCGCTGGTATTCAACGGCGGAAAAGCCGGTGAGCTCGCGGAAGATGCGGTCGAAGTGGAACGAGGAATAGCTGGCCGATGCCGCCAGCGATTTAAGCGCAAGCGGATCGCCGACCGAATCGAGCATCAGGTCCATCACTTCGTACAAGCGTGAGACGCGGGACGTCGGCTTCACGGGACGAGTCCCGACGACGTCAGGCCATCAGACGGCAAAGCGAAGTGGAAAGAGCGCAGCATTCGGGCGATCGGTTACCAAAGTGGAACAATTATCGCCCATAAGCCCTGCAGTGGCTAAATAAGTTGCAGGCATCGACATCGCCCGTCGTCGTTCCCGCGAAAGCGGGAACCCATGCACACGGTCCTTTTTCGGATAACGGACGCCGATCCGTGGCGCATGGATTCCCGCATTCGCGGGAATGACGGTGAATATGCGGCGAATGCTAGTCCGTCACGACATGCCACGCATCCATCACCTTGTCGCCGGTCTTGTCCCCCGGCTTCTTATCCTTGATAAAGGTGTACAGCGGCTTGCCCTTGTGAGCGAGCTGCTTGCTGCCGTCGGCGCGCGTGATGATCGAATAATCGGCACCCATGGCCTTGGCGTCGGTCGCCATGACCGGCGGCCAGTTCTCCGCGCATTTGGCAACGCAGGCGCTCTTGCCGGCGGAATCTTTATCGTAGGTATAAACGGTCATACCCTTTGCATCAACGAGCATGCCGTCGGATTTTTTGACTGGGGCATCGGATGCGTGGGCGGAAAGGCTGACGAGGGCGAACAGAACGGCAGTACCAAAGCTGACTGATTTCATGGAATTCTCCTTTGAAAAATCGAGTGCGAGGACCGGTTGTGGGTGTACAGACGGTTCATTCTAGCGCACCGATCGTTGTATTTTTGTACTCAGGCCCCATATGTTTTGGATGCTGTACATTTCGTATCGTGCGCAGCGATTGACCGATGAACAAGGTAAGGTATCGGCTCAAGCTGATGAACAACTTAAATGAACGAAGGAGTAGGCAATGGATTGTCCTGTGTGCAAAAACGTACAACTCGTCATGTCGGACCGACAGGGTATCGAGATTGACTACTGCCCGACCTGCCGCGGTGTGTGGCTGGACCGTGGCGAGCTCGACAAGATCATCGACCGCTCGGTGCCGGGTGCGGCCCAGCCGGTACAGCAGCAACAGGTGCGCCACGACCCGTACCAGGGACAACACAATCCACAAGGTTTCGGGCACTCGCAGCCATCGCACGGCTACCCGCACCACAAGAAAAAGAAGCGCGAAGGCTTCCTGGGCGAACTGTTCGACTTCGACTGACCCCACTCGTCGTCCCCGCGAACGCGGGGACCCATACTGAGCACGCCTCGCCTCGACAATTTGCAACTCCATGGCCCACATCCACCCGACCGGCTGGCGCGAGATGTCCATCACCGGCACCGCCGCGCGCGAGATTGAAACGCTGTCCTACCTGGACGAGCAACTTTCCTGTGATCCCTACAGCATTTACCACGGCGTCCACTGGACCAACGTAGAGCAAGGTTTCTCAGCCTACGGCGAAATCGACTTCATCATCGTCGCCCCAAACGGGCGGGTACTGCTGATTGAACAGAAATCCGGCTTTCTGACTGAAACACCGGAAGGCCTGGTCAAGAGCTACCAGGGCAAGCCCCGCAAAATTCGCAACCAGATCCTGCGCACCATCGAAGGCCTGGTAAAGCGCTTCGGCGGCGAACTATCGATCGATTACCTGCTGTATTGCCCCGACTACACCGTTCGCGACCCGCACCTGGCTGGCATTGACCCGCGCCACATCATCGACGCCACTGCCGCAGCCCGGCTGGCGCAGGTGATCCGCGATGTGCTGCCGGTTTCCGACTTCAGCGACCAGTTCGAGAAAGTGACACGCTTTCTCGGCGACACCCTGAGCCTGCGGCCCGACCCCAGCGCCATGATCGGCTGCGCCACCGACATGGTGACGCGCCTGTCGGGCGGGCTGGCAACGTGGGCGCGCCGGCTCGACTTTACGCCGCACCGGCTGCGCGTGGTCGGCACCGCCGGCAGCGGCAAAACCCAGCTGGCGCTGGCCGAATACGCGGACGCGATCGATGCAGGCCTGCGCCCGCTGTATGTGTGCTACAACCGGCCGCTTGCCGACCACATCCAGCGCCTGGTGCCGGCTGGCGGAAGGGTGGCCAACTTCCATATGCTTGGCGACGCCTTCATGCGCGCGCAGGGCATCACGCCCGATTACTCATCGCCCGAGGTGTGGGGCGAGATGGAGCGGGCGCTGTCCACCGCCGAGCTGCCGGAAACCTGGATGTACGACGTGCTGATCGTCGACGAGGGGCAAGATTTCTCCGTCACCTGGCGCAACATTCTGCTGCGCATGCTGAAGGAGGGCGGCCGCGCCACCTGGCTGGAGGACCCGACGCAGAACCTGTACGGCCGCGACATGGTGCCGCTGCCGGGGTGGGTGACGTTGAATTCGCATACTAACTATCGCAGCCCGAGGCAGATTGTTGACATGCTGGCGTCGATCGGCGAGGCGCGCCAGCCGGTGGAGGCGGCCAGCCCGTTTGAGGGCGCGGATATCGAGGCGCTGGTGTATGAGGAGGGCGATGTCGAGGCGATGCTGGCGCAGACCAAGCATGCGATTACGCTGTGCCTTGCGGCAGGGTTCGCGCGGCAGGATATTGCGATTGCGTCGTTCAGGGGGCGGGAGAAGTCGGCCATTTTGGGCAGGGATACGCTGGGCGATGCGCATACGCTGAAGTCGTTCACGGGGGCGTACGACTTGTTTGGAAGTCCTATTTTCCGAGACGGCGGATTGCTGGCGGAGTCGGTGTACAGGTTTAAGGGGCAGTCGGCACCGGCGGTGATTTTTACGGAGATCGATTTTGAGTCGATTGATGAGCTGGTGTTTAGAAAGCTGTTTGTGGGTATGACAAGGGCGAGGTTGAAGCTGGTGTTGGTGTTGAGCGAGAGAGCGGCAGAGCGCATGCTTGATCAGATCTGATCTGACTCGGCGGGGTGAGACCGACCCATCGGAATATACGTTGTGGAATGGATACCGGCTTCCTCAGCAAAACAGAGGGACATCTCTCTGTCGGTGGAGAAAAGCACTACCCCGTACGGTTCAGGGCGGCGACAAGGCGAGCGCTACGTCAAAATGAAATTGATTTAGGCTGGCTGCGGATATATACTGTACATAAACACAGTAATCGAATCTGTGGCCGCTATGGACATTTTTTGCTGTTGTTCATGCTGAGTAAAACGCCGAATGTATAATGGTTGCGTTGCTCGACGCGGCGCGCCCTTGTCTCTGATGGGACGGCAAGATCTGAATTTGATGGAGAATTATTCTTGAAGCATGCACCAAAGGTTCTTTCACTGTTCACAGGGGGCGGCGGGCTCGATATCGGGCTAGAAATGGCTGGTTTTGATACGGTTGCTTGTGTGGATAACGATAATGATTCGTGTAGTACATTACGATTTAACCGTCCTCAGTGGACGGTATTTGAAGGTGATGTCCGCGAATTTCAGCCCCCCTCAGGGAAGTTTGATCTTGTTGTCGGCGGCCCCCCTTGCCAGGGGTTCAGCACTGCGGGTAAGGGGAATCCAAATGACCCGAGAAATTTTCTTTGGCGTGAATATTTTCGCATCGTTGAACGTGTTCGCCCGCGAGCATTATTGCTCGAAAATGTCTCCGGTATGGCCTCGAAAAAGAATGCCCATCATTTGGAAGAATTCAAGCAAAAACTTGAGTCGCTCGGCTATCAGGTGACGAGTGGAATTCTCGATGCAGCTGATTTCGGTGTCCCCCAACATCGCAAGCGTTTGATTGTCCTTGCTGGCTTGGGGTGGAAGCCGCAATTACCTGCAGTCGAACCATCACGGAGACTTGTCCCTGCGCGCGAAGCTATCGGTGACTTACAACGTAGGAAAGTGTTTCCAAATCATCAGCCGAATGACCACGCTCCGCATGTTGTAGCTAGGTGGGAAAAGCTCGCTCAGGGTGAAGTTGATCCGAATTACCGCCGTGGTCGGATATATTCAGACCGTCCTAGCCCAACGATCCGAGCTGGGGGGGGGTATGGGCCTAAAGGAGATCACTTAGCTGGATTCCATCCACCGATCCACTACTCGCTACCGCGGCAGCTAACCGTAAGGGAGTCTGCGCGGATCCAGTCCTTCCCTGATGACTGGATCTTCTGCGGGTCTAAGACAGCGCAGGGTCGGCAAGTTGGTAATGCTGTTCCCCCGCTGCTTGCTGCAGCCGTTGGCCGTTCCCTGTTGGACGGGTTAGCGAAGGCCGCGTTGAGTGAGAAGCTGGTTGCATAGCAAAGATGGACGTATTTGACGCTGACTTCAGAAGTAAATTGATGTCGCGGATTCGTGGAAGTGGGAATTTAAGCACCGAATTGCGTGTAATAGAAATTTTTCGGCGTCTTGGTATAGCCGGATGGCGAAGGAAGTCAAATCTTATTGGTCGACCAGATTTTGTCTTCCATCGAGAGCGCGTAGTTGTATTTGTGGATGGCTGCTTTTGGCACGGGTGTCCTACGTGTGGCAAGGTCTCCAAATCGAATATCGAATACTGGACGCCGAAGATTATTGCTAATAAAAGCCGTGATTTGCGAGTATCGCGCCAACTAAGAAAAGATGGCTGGGCGGTGATACGAGTTTGGGAATGTCGGCTTCGTAACCCAATCGCATTCGTCTCACGCTTGCGCAGGAAACTAAATCGCTGAGCCAAGAGAATGTTAAATTTCTTCCAACTCCAAAGAAAACACTTTGCTTTTTTTCGGTATTTTTTTCATCGGCATTACCGCTGAGCTCACAATATGTTCAAAGTCTGTTCTCGACATTGGCGTAACAGCGTTCAACGCATCGCTTGCCGCAGCAATTGAGCAGTAAAGCATTTTCACGAGCGTGACTTTGTTTTCGGAAATTGATACGATTGCAAAAATAACAGAGCTAGCATTTAACCTGTGTGCTTCCGCCTTTTCTGGGTCATTTGCAAATGTCGGCGGAATTTCGATTTCTCTGACATTGTGCATGTTTTCGAACACGAACTCATCAACGATGACTACCGTTTTCCTACCTGTTGCGTAAAGATGTTGAGCCTTGCTTTGCAACTGAGGAAGCAATCTTTTGGGAACAGAACTTTTATAATCTGGATGTCTATAATTTGGGGGCATGCTAAGCGCCCCATTATTTCGCACCACACTCTCAAAATCATGTTTTTGGGTCTTCCCCGACATGTAGACCGACTGGGTTTCGACAGCGCAAAAATTCTGGGGATTTACCTTGTCGACGAGCAGCCAATCAATCCGCCCCGCATAAGCCGGCTTGCCAGACTTCAAAGTTTTGATCAAACTTATAGAGTATGGAACTTCCTTTACCAGAACAGGCTGAGCTTCTACTCCAAGAATCTTGGCCGATATTTTTTTTAAGATTGATTTGGAAATAATGCGATGTGGGCAGATAGCCACTGGTATTCCTGCGCCTTCCACATGACCTTCCAGGGACTCTCGATATAACTGCACTGAACAAATCCCACCTTCTTTTGCACAAGTCTTTATCTGGCCAGTCAGCGCTGACAAGTGTCGGCACTCTCGGTTCGCATCCGTGTATTTTTTCTGCGCATCTGCGGCTAACGATAGCCGAGTGGCCTCATCAGCCTTAAAGACGTTTACGCCGAACCACTCGGCGGGGCCCCATTTGTCCGTTTTCGTCATGTAGAAATCCTTGATTGGACGCGGCAGCATCGCCACCTCCTGGTGCGTCGTAATTACTATTTTACTCCTGCAAAGTTGTTTTGCCGAATTATTTAGCGATGGCTAGCACTCATCGCCGCTTGCCCTCAAAAATTTTTTATGCAATAGTCCAAGGTTGGCAAGTTCTTCTAGTTTTATGCGACTCGCATAGAATGATCGATAGTCCACTTTTGGAGCAAGTATGGTTAGCTCATCAGCACCCTTGGCAACACCAGGAAAGACCGCTAGCGCAAGTCCTGCAAAGAAATTTTTCGTCGACATGCTCGTCAGGGACATTGACTTGCATGACGCGATTCTTGATCTCCTAGATAACTGCGTTGATGGCGCTATGCGAAAGGCTGGCTCGGCGGGGAACGCGGGGATTTCGTTACCATACAAGGGCAGTGAAGCCCGCATAACGTTTGACGAAAATCGATTCATTGTCGAGGATAATTGTGGTGGAATCCCGTTAGCTCTTGCAGAACAGTATGCATTCCGCTTGGGCCGTGCCGACGTCGGTCGTGATAAAGATCTTCCGACCGTTGGTGTTTATGGCATCGGGATGAAGCGTGCTATTTTTAAGTTGGGTAGGCATGCTGAGATAAAGAGCCAAACTTCTCAAGGCGGACTTAAGGTAGAAATTTTGCCAGCTTGGCTCGAGGACGATAATGATTGGTCTCTGCCATTGCAGGAATCGGAGAACGTTCTAAGTCAGGCCGGGACAAAAATTGTGGTTACTGAGCTGCGCGACGGAATTCCCCGAATCTTTTCCGACGAGACGGACTTCGAGCGAACCCTCAAGACAGCCATTTCGGCTTACTACGGCTACATTATTGACAAGGGTTTCTCGGTTTTCGTTAATGATGAAGAGATTTCTCCGGTTAAGGTGGCGTTAGTTACGGATGATTTTCAGACTAAAGACGGAATAACACCCTATATTTACGAAGGGAACATAAAGGGCGTCGACGTGGTGGTGACTGTTGGGCTCTACCGTGCGCTTCCGAACGAAGATGAAGAGGACGCTGCTATGGAGGGCCGTCCTTCGACCGAGAAGGCAGGTTGGACAGTAGTGTGCAATGACAGGGTGGTTTTGTTTGCTGACAAAACTCGGGTGACCGGATGGGGTGAAGCAACAGTGCCGCAATACCACACACAGTTTATTTCCATCGCCGGGACGGTGACATTTAAGTCAAACGACGCACGCTTGTTGCCTTTAACGACAACTAAAAGGGGGGTTGATGGAAACTCGGAGTTGTATCTAGAAGTTAAAGAATATATGCGCGAGGGATTGAAACTTTTCACTAACTTTACCAATAAATGGAAAAAATCGTCGAAAGAACTCCGCGCGATCAATGTTCAGACTACAACTGTAGACCCTGAGATCGCATTTTCTCGAGTCCCGGCCGACAAGTGGTCAAATGTCCATCGAAATGACGGCAGGCGCTACAAGCCGAATCTTCCTCTGCCAAGCGAAGATGATCCAAGTCGACAGATACGATTTTCGCGGCGCATGAGCGAAATTGCCGAGGTTGCTTCTTACCTTTTTGATGACACAGGTCGCTCGGCTGGGGATGTGGGCGCCAAATGCTTCGATGACGTCCTCGACCGGGCTAAAAAATGAGCGGGGCTGGATCGATCCCGTATCACCTTCGTCAGAACAAGGCTATCGATAGATCCTTGTTTATTGACCTTCTCAGTAGAATCAACCGGTATCGTAATATCTCTTCGTATTCCTATATCGGTTTTGGTGGGCCGTTTCTGGAGGATTTCAGAACGTTGCATAGCGCCCTAAGAATCAAAACCATGATCTCGATCGAGTCGGATAAAAATGTTGCAGAGCGACAACGATTTAATCTTCCCACTTCCTGCATCACAATTTCGAACGAGCTCAGTGGCGATTTCCTGACGAGGCATACGTTTGACGCACCATCGATCGTCTGGTTCGATTATGCGGTTCCAAGCCAGTTAGGTAGTCAATTGGCAGAGGCACAGTCCTTGGTCTCAAAACTTGCTGCGGGAGATATCTTTAAAATCACCCTTAACGCTAGTCCTGAACCGTTAGGCCGCCCCAGAGATGGGAGCGATTTACGCGCGTTCCGCGCAGCGGAAGCTGCAAAGCGCCTTGCGGACTACGGTCCTGCGGTCTTAGATGTTGACGATGTCACCACGAGAAGATTTCCAAACCTACTTTTGCATGCGCTCTTTAGTGCCTGCAAACGAGGAGTGAGCGGTGCACCTCGACTATACGTCCAGCCGCTTACGGCATTCGTCTACAAAGATGGCCAGCAAATGATCACAGCGACAGCGATCATCTTGGATAAGCTAGATAAAGATGCTTTTTTGGCGCAGACGCGTTTGGCGCATTGGCCTCACAGCAGCCTCGATTGGGTGCGGCCTCGGTCGATTAGCATCCCGGATTTGTCGACGAAAGAGCGACTATTCATTGAATCGCTTTTACCTGGTGGGGCATCGACCGATATTCGGAACGCGCTCGGGTATTACGTCGGTTCTGATGAAGCAGACGCCGAGGAGTTAATGAGTAATTTTGTGACCTATTATCGGATGTCGCCTTCTTACTCTCGGGTGCTGGGTTAGTCGTATAAACGTGCGGCGTTCCGTCGCCTTTCGACTTTGGTTTCCAAACACCTGATGCTGGGCTTATAGGGTGCCGCTAATGCCTAGTGAACGACGGCACATACCGTCGTGTTTGCGGGAGACTTTCAGCGCATGAACAGGCACGTTTAAAAGCCCAACATTAAAACGCTGCCGAGCGTTCAATTTCGGTAGGCGGAACCAGTTTTCCCATTTGTAAGCGTCGAGGTTGTGGCGACGAACACCGCTGGCAACACCGCTGGGCCGGAAAGGTAAGGGCGGCAATTATTGAATCCGAATCTCAATGTTAATGATCCAGGTACCTCGAATTCAATCACGTCGTACTCGCGTGCCAGACCTGGCGGGAAAGCGCCATATGGCGCCTGACTGGCAATTACCTTACGTATCGCATGGTCGATCGCCGGTACACCGCTGGAAGACAGGAACGCTACCTTCTCGACCGAACCGCCGGCACGAATTCCAACGGTTACCATCAGCCGGGCGTGCGGCTGCTTGGGGGGCCTCGCTCACCATGTGGAACGACGTGCGAGTCTCAATCGTCTTGCTTATGGCTAGGGCAGAGAGCTGAAGATCAGCATTCGCATCGGCGCGTTCGAACATTCACGCGGCGAGGGTGCTTACCGTTGGCTGCGAGGTGCTTCATGAACGATTCAGCTCATCGCGCTCCGCCGCTTCTCTCTTCATCTGCTCGCCGAGTGCGCGCAGGCCTTCCTGGCGTTTCTCCTCTCGCTCAGCGCGCTCCTTGTGTGCCAGTTGTTCTCGTGTCGGTTCCTGTCATGCTGCGCCCGGCTTGGCTGCGTCCCGACGTGCCGCCTTTTGTTGGAGGGCGTCGTGACGCGCAGCCGCTACTTTCGGCTGAGCTTGTGCCTGCCGCTCTGCTTCAAGCTGTGCCTGCCTTGCCTGTTCGTGTCGAGTAGCTTTCTTCCTGCGGCTTTTAAGGGTGCGGCCTAGGCACGCTCTTGTCAGGCTTATTACGAAGCATTGCGGCAGAAAAAGCCTGACCAGGTACAAACGCGCAGCGTTGTTCCAGCCTGTTCGTTGGAAATATTGATACGCGACAATTGCGATAGAAACTCTCTGGGCAAGAATGAACGCTGTTCTTAAAGGGGGAAACTATGGCTATCGACGTTTACGTGACGATTGACGGTATCAAGGGCGAATCGACTGATTCCACGCACCAGGGTTGGATCGAATGTGAGGCGGTAAGCTGGGCCATCTCGCAACCGCGTTCGGCAACGGCTTCGACGGGTGGAGGTCATACCGCAGAGCGCGCGGAATTGTCGGACATCACGTTTACAAAACTAGCCGATTTGACGTCGCCTATCCTGGCGCAAACGTGCGCGGCCGGCAAAACCATTCCAAAAGCGAAGTTTGAATTCATGCGCGCGGACGGGCAAGGTGAGCGCGTCAAATACGACGAACTGGAGTTGGAAAACGTTCACATCGGTCATCTCGCGCCGAGCATCGCTCCTGGCAGCATCATGAGCGAGACTGTCGCCCTGAAATTTTCCAAGGTTAAATGGAAGTATACCCAACAAAAAGCCAGTGGCGGCGCTGGCGGCAATACCTCCGGCGGGTGGGATGCGGCAACCAATAGGATCGCCTGATGGGCAGCTCATTGCTCTTGGCTACGTTGTTAGCCACGCAGTCGGGCGCGTTATTTGAATCGAACATCGACCTCAGGCGAAGCTACCCAGGCACCTTGACGGGCGATGCACTCCTTCGGGACTACATGGGCCCCCAGGGGCCGCGCGACGATCCATTTCTCAAGGGCGGCGACATCGTGAATCAGCAGATGGCGCGCGGGTACATGAACGGCATAAAGGACGCAGCAGAAGGCACAGTCTGGTGCTACGTCGCCGGAAAACCTCACGAGCTGAACGACGACATTGCCGCTGCGCTAATAAAGCTACCTGCAAAAGACCTGCGCGGCCGCGCCGCGCCGCTAGTCGCCGACGCTCTTCGACGTCGATTCCCTTGCCCGGCAAAGCAGAGGTCGCCATGAAGCCTAGTTTCGCGTTATTAGCCAAGGGCTATCCACGCAGAGACCAGTACATGCGTGAAGCGCTCTATGACAATTTGGGTTGGTCCGACTTGAAGTCCCACCCGGCATTCCAGGATACGTGCGCGATTAGAATGAGCCTGGCACTTAACACGGCTGGTGTGCCTTTAACTGGATGGCTACGAGTCAAAGCTGGTCCTTTGAAGGGCAAGAGCATTGAACCGTCCCAAGCCAAACTTTCGAGGTGGCTTAAAGAGCGTTGGGGGCAGCCAGAACTTTTCAAGAGCGAGGATGCCGCCCAACGAGGGATTGGGAACCACTCCGGCGTTGTCTCGTTTTGGGGAATCGACGGCACACAGCAAGGCCACATCGACCTCGTTAAGCCGGATGAACAGGGGTTTCATGCGTGCGCGATGTCATGCTACTTCAAGTCGCGTGAAATCTGGTTCTGGCCAGTCCTCTAGGGCGCAAAAGGGCGCCATCCGGAAGAGGGCGTATATGAATCCGTCAACGAAAAGCAAAATGATTAGCTGACGGGCTGGTAGATGCGTTCGCAATCAAGTTCTCGGTCCCCATGAATGAACTCTTCCGGCATCTTTCGCGACACTCCGACCGAAGCAAGGAGCGCCCTATGGTGAACATCCCCGGACTTGTTGCTGTTGGATTAGTGATCGTTTCGATGGCCGCGCGCGGAGACGGTATCGAACCCAAGATGCGAGACCCGAGGCTCCCTGCGGTTAAGTCAGTCGAAATCAAGGCGGTGGCGGCCCCGCCCCGAGCCGCGCGTGAGTCTGTCGAACAATGCGGACGATTTGTGCTGTCCAAGGCAGAGGTGCGAGCCTACCTTCGCAAGGCGCGGGAGGTCACCCGGCACGACTATCTGCACATGCTCGACTGGTCTCCATGTTATGTAAGCGGGAACGTGACATTTGCAGGTGGCGTAACGGGCGTATGGGGCATTAACCACCTACGCGCTGGTTCTCTCACATTGAGGAACGGTCGCATCATTTATCTCTAATGCCCGGACTGTTCTGGCCGCGCTTTTGTGCAGACAACCATACCAAGCCACTAATGCCATGAAACTGACTCTTTTGCTTGTGTTGCTGTCTGCCCTCATGGGGCAATCACATGCCGGTGGCAAGTTGCCCGGGGATGTGGAAAGTTTTGTTTCCAGACGCGAGGGATGCGACCATATGCGCGGTGAGGTCCCGGAGCCGGCGCAGAAGGCGCGAATGCGTGAGGTTCAGCGCGAGATAAGGCGCTTATGCACCGGTACGGACAAGCAGCTTAACAAACTCAAGAAGAAGTACGCCGATGAACCGCGCGTGATGGCCACGCTGAACGAGTTCGAGCCCGATATGGAGAACTCGAAGTAGCTTGCGTGAGCAAATTCGGTGATAAAAGCGACGAGTGCCCTAGAACAGGTCGCTATTGCAGCCGAATATCGTTGTTAATGATCCAGGTTCTACGAATTTCAATCACATCGTACTGGCGCGCCAAATTCGGCGGGAAGGCGCCATATGGCGCCTGACTGGTAATCACTTTTCGTATCGCCTCGTCGATCGCCGGCACGCCGCTGGAGGACATGAAGGTTACCTTCTCGACTGAACCGTCGGCACGAACTGCCACAGTTACCATTGGCCGGGCGTGCGGCTGCTTGGCGGCCTCGCTCACCATGTCGAACGACGTGCGCGTCTCGATCTTCTTGCTCATGGATAGGGCATAGAGCTGAAGATCGGCATTGGCATCGGCGCGTCCAAACATCCATCCGCGGCGAAGGGTGCTTACCGTTGGCTGCAACGTGCTTGATGGGCGATTCAGCGCATCGCGCTCGGCCGCTTCTCTCTTCATCTGCTCGCCGAGTGCGCGCAGTCCTTCCTGGCGTTTCGCCTCTCGCTCAGCGCGCTCTTTCTGTACCAGCTGTTCTCGTGTTGGTTCCTGCCTTGCTGCGTCTTGCTTTGCGGCGTCCTGCCGTGCAGCCTCTTGTTTGAGCGCGTCTTGGCGTGCCGCCTCTTGCTTGAGTGCGTCTTGTCGCGCGGCCTCTAGCTTTGCTTGAGCTTGTGCCTGCCGCTCTGCTTCAAGCTGCGACTGCTTTATCTGTTCTTGTCGGATCGCTTCCTGACGCGCGGCCTCAAGCTGAGCCTGCCGGACTGATTCCAGCTGTGCCTGCCTTGCCGCTTCTTGTCTTGCCGCTTCTCGACGCGCTGCTTCGGCACGTGCGGCCTCGGCACGTTCCAGTTCCTGGCGGGCGCCATCTTGCCGCGCCTTCGCCTCTTGTTTCGCCTGTTCCTGCCTCAGTGCATCCTGTCGCAAGGCATCTTGGCGGGCAAGCTCTTGGCGTGCCGCCTCCGTTCGTGCAGCTTCGGTCCTGGCTGTTTGCTCGGCCCGATCGGCATCCTGTCTCAGTTGCTCTTGCCGCGCCGCTTCACGCCGCGCGTTCGCTAACTGTTCGGCTTGTCGCAGTTTTTCTGCCGTCTGCTTTTCTTGTTCAAGCCTGGCCAGTTCAAGCTGTTTTTGCGCTGCCTCGTCCGAAATGGCTCGAACCGGTGCTTCGCTCGTCTGAATTGGAATGCTTGGTGAATCCAGGGCTGACGGGGTTCTTAACTTTGGTGCATCCGGTGCAATTGGCAGCGTGACGTCGGGCCGTTTCACTGTCGACACCGCCGGCACTTCAGCTGGCGCTTGTGAGGGGGCTGGCGGCGGGGGAACGTACACGGATGCCGCCTCGCTCCGAACATTGGCCGGAGGAGGCAATATTATCGGTGGCGGATTGCTCGAGACTTTGGGCTCGTTTACTGCGGCGGGTGGGGCGCTAGCAATTGCTGCAGGAGAAGGGACCGCTGGTGCCGCTACAGGTGCAGGCAGCTTCGGCAACGCGGGCGAGAGCATGATGCGCAGATCGTCGGCGCCCAGTCGTCTTTCCTTCCAGGGAAGGTTCAGGCCCGGAAGCCCGAGGGTCGAGCCGCTAAAGGCAACGCTCAAAAGTAGGGCGTGAAACAGCAACGAGACAACCACTGCGGTGCTCAACCGAGCAGGCTCGCGCTGAATGAAGAGAGCTGTTGTCAAATTTGATGCCTACGGCGGTTCTGGAATGAAAGGTTGTATTGCTGGTTCGGCGGTCACGGAATTGCTGACCTGCCATCATTTTTCCGTAAGTGTACTGCTGTGTGGGAAAAAGGAGGACCTATTTGTGATGCCCCGAATTGATGGCGCAACATTCACCGGTTTTGGCGTGGATTTATCGGCGCAGGGAAGGGGCCAGCGCAGCGAGGGCGCAATGCGAAGCGTAAAGCTTGAATGGCCGTGCTCGTCTACTGAGTCGGGCGATCGCGAAGCTTTCGGCGCAGGCGGTGGTTGTCGGCTACGACCCCGACCAAGGCAATCAAGGAGAGGGCAGCAAACGCATCGTCACCGAAGAAGTGCCAGAACGCCCATGCGGCATTTCCGACGGCTGCAGCAATGATAAGTAGCAGGAGGCGATCGTTCATTCTGGAATGGGGTTGTATGCTCTATCGAACTCTATGTGCGCTGGACGGAGAAACTGTTGAAACTTGTCAACCTTAATGAAAATCTTCGATGTCGGCCCAATGTCTAATTGGTGAAAGCGATATATCGACGGTAGTTGCATACGTCGTTCCCGCGGAGGCGGGAACCCATACGAATGCCTCGCAGCGTTGACATTGTCCGCTTCGGCAAGCTCAGGATAGGTTCCCGCCTACGCGGGAACGACGAGTTGGTGGGTGGGAGCCGGTTACGCGCTCAACGGCGTACAGATGTAAAAAAGCCAGCGCTCAGGCTGGCTTTTTAGCAAACTGCGACACTCCTTGTGTCGCCTTCGCTGTCTTACACGTCGATGTTATCCGCGCGCAGCGCATTCGACTCAATAAAGTTCCGGCGCGGCTCAACATCATCACCCATCAGCGTGGTGAAGATCTGGTCGGCGGCAATCGCGTCGTCGATCTGCACTTTCAGCAGGCGGCGCACGGTCGGGTCCATCGTGGTTTCCCACAGCTGTTCCGGGTTCATCTCGCCCAGACCCTTATAGCGCTGCTTCGACACAGTGCGTTCCGCTTCATCGCGCAGCCACTGCATCGCGTGGTGGAAGTCGACCACGGCCGATTCCTTCACGCGGTCGCCTTCGCCGCGGCGGATGAACGCGCCCTCGCCAATCAGGCCCTGGAAGGTCGCTGCAGCGTTCGACAAGGTCGCGTAGTCGGCGCCCTGTACAAAGTCCGCATCAATCGAGCTGACCTTCACGTTACCGTGGTGCATACGCTCGATGCGCAGGGCGTGCTTCTCGTTCAGGTCGTCCGAATGCACGCTTACCTTCACTGCGCGGTCGCCGATCGTCTTTTCCATCGCTTCGGCCGAAACTTGTGCCGCTTCCACGGTGTCCAGATTGAGCTGCACGCCGGTCATGATGGCTGTCAGTGCTGCGCGGTCGATCACGCGCGTGAGGCGCATCATGATGGCGTTCGACATGTTGAACGTCTTCACCAGTTCGCCCAGCGGCTCGCCCATGATCGGGTCGGCGCCTTCACGCGGAATCAGCGCGGCGGTGTTGAGCGCCACGCTCATCATGTAGCTTGCTTCTTCCAGGTCGTCCTTCAGGTAGCGCTCGTCGCGGCCGGCCTTTACCTTGTACAGCGGCGGCTGCGCAATGTAGATATGGCCGCGCTCAACCAGCTGCGGCATCTGGCGGTAGAACAAGGTCAGCAACAGGGTGCGGATGTGGGCGCCGTCGACGTCCGCATCGGTCATGATGATGATGCGGTGATAGCGCAGCTTGTCGACGTTGAATTCGTCCGGGCCAATGCTGGTGCCCAGGGTCGCGATCAGGGTGGTGATCTGTTCCGACGACAGCATCTTCTCGAAGCGCGCCTTCTCGACGTTCAATACCTTGCCTCGCAGCGGCAGAATCGCCTGGAACTTGCGATCACGACCTTGCTTTGCCGATCCACCCGCCGAGTCACCCTCGACGATGTACAGTTCGGACAGGGCAGGGTCTTTTTCCTGGCAGTCGGCCAGCTTGGCCGACAGGCCCAGGCCGTCCATGATGCCTTTGCGGCGGGTCAGGTCGCGCGCCTTGCGTGCCGCTTCGCGCGCACGGGCAGCTTCAACGATCTTGCCGCAGATGATCTTGGCGTCGTTTGGTTTTTCCTGCAGGTAGTCGGTCAGCGTTTTCGCGACGATCTCTTCAACCGGGCCGCGCACTTCCGACGACACCAGCTTGTCTTTGGTCTGCGAGCTGAATTTTGGCTCAGGTACTTTTACCGACAAGACGCAGGTCAGGCCTTCGCGCATGTCGTCGCCGCTGATTTCCACTTTCGCTTTTTTGGCGAAGTCGTTTTCGTCGATGTATTTGTTGATTACGCGGGTCATCGCCGCGCGCAGTCCGGTCAGGTGGGTGCCGCCGTCGCGCTGCGGGATGTTATTGGTGAAGCACAGTACCTGTTCGTTGAACGCGTCGTTCCATTGCATCGATACGTCGACGGTAATGTTGGTGTTCTGGTCCGACATGCGCTCGCCGGTCGCCTGGAACACGGTCGGGTGCAGCACGGTCTTGGCTTTGTTGATGTATTCAACGAAGCCGCGGGTGCCGCCTTCAAACGCAAAGATCTCTTCTTTGCCGACGCGCTGGTCGGTCAGCTTGATGTTGACGCCGTTATTCAGGAACGACAGTTCGCGAATACGCTTGGCCAGAATGTCGTAGTGGAATTCAACGTGGTTGAAGATCTCTTCGTCGGCCCAGAAATGCACGTCGGTGCCGCGCTTGTCGGTTTCGCCGATCACCTTGATCGGCGAGACTTCAACGCCGTTCACCACTTCGATTTCGCGGTTCTGCGGTACGCCGCGCACGAATTCCATGTAATGCACTTTGCCGTCGCGGCGAATGGTCAGCTTGAGCAGTTTCGACAGCGCGTTCACGCAAGAGACACCCACGCCGTGCAGGCCGCCCGATACCTTGTACGAGTTCTGGTCGAACTTGCCGCCGGCGTGCAGTTCGGTCATCACGATTTCAGCTGCCGAGCGCTTAGGCTCGTGCTTGTCGTCGAACTTCAGGCCGGTTGGTACGCCGCGGCCGTTGTCGGTAATCGAGATCGAATTGTCGGAGTGGATCGTGACGTGGATTTCGGTGCAGTGTCCAGCCAGCGATTCGTCGATTGAGTTGTCCAGCACTTCGAACACCAGGTGGTGCAAACCGGTGCCATCGGAGGTGTCGCCGATGTACATGCCAGGGCGTTTGCGCACGGCTTCCAGGCCTTCCAGGATTTGAATCGAGGCTGCGCCGTATTCTTCAATTTTCGCGGGGACTGCTGGTGTGTTCTCGGACATGGACTGCTTTCTCAAAAAACGATTGCAAATACTGCTGTGTCGTCGTTCCCGCGAAGGCGGGAACCTATGCTGAGTTAGTTATTCAGGCTCAGTATGGATTCCCGCTTTCGCGGGAATGACGGGTTCGAGGGCGAGGGGTGTTCTCCTGCGCCTCTTGATTACTTTAAATCCGCATCGGCATGACAACGTACTTGAAGTCCGCGTTGTCAGGGATCGAAATCAGCGCCGACGAATTTGAGTCGCCCAGGGCGATGTTCACCTGGTCGCACTTCAGGTTGTTCAGCACGTCGAGCAGGTAGGTCACGTTGAAGCCGATGTCCACGCTGTCGCCGCCGTAGTCGATCTCGAGTTCTTCAACCGCTTCTTCCTGGTCGGCGTTGGTCGAGCTGATCTTCATGCTGCCTGGGGTGATGATGCAGCGTACGCCCTTGAACTTGTCGCTCGTCATGATCGCGGCGCGTTGCAGCGAACGCAGCAGCTCGTCGCGGCCGATCGTGAAGTCGTTGGTGTAGCCCTTCGGGATCACGCGGGTGTAGTCAGGGAACTTGCCTTCGACCAGCTTCGAGACCAGTTCGATGTCGGCAAAGGTCAGCTTGACCTGCGATGCGGCGATGTCGAGCTGGACCGGTTCCTCGTTCTCTTCCAGCAGGCGCTGCAGTTCGATGATGGTCTTGCGCGGAATGATGACTTCCTGGCGCGTGAATTCCTGTTCGGTTTCCACCTGGCAGAACGCCAGGCGGTGGCCGTCGGTGGCCACGGCGATCACGTTGCGGCCGTCGAGGACCAGCAGCAGGCCGTTCAGGTAGTAGCGAATGTCCTGCTGCGCCATCGAGAAGTGCACCATGTTGAACAGGTGCTTCAAGGTTTTTTGCGGCAGGGTTACCGAGGCGTTGTGCGTTTCGGCCACGGCGACGGTCGGGAACTCTTCCGCGGCCAGCGTTTGCAGCGCAAAGCGCGACTTGCCGCTCTGGACGGTCAGGCGCTTGTTCAGCAGCGTCATCGTCACGTCGCCGGACTCAGGCAGCGCGCGCAAAATGTCGAGCAGCTTGCGCGCCGCGACGGTGGTGCCTTCCACTTCCGGGCCGGCGCCGATATTCGCGTGCGTGGTGATCTGCACTTCGGTGTCGGTGGAAAGGAAAGATACGTTTTCGCCGTCCTTGCGGATGAGGATATTGGCCAGAATCGGCATAGTGTGCCGACGCTCGACAATACCGCTCACGATTTGCAGTGGCCGGAGAAGGGTATCTCGGGTTGTTTTGACCAATTGCATAGTAATCCTCGGTAAGGTTGTTAGTTAGTGCTTGCTTTTGTGGCTCAATTCGGCGGATGACGCTTTCGCTCTTCCGCCCTACAGCCTGTTGCGACTCATGGCGGGTGCGCTTGGCTTGCCCGCCCTACCGGTCGATCATCGCGAACGTAGGGCGGAAGAGCGCAGCGTCATCCGCCGTTTCGATACGTGATCCGCCGACTTCAAAACAATTCCAAAACGTCCATTTTGCCAGAAATTGCCCTGGCCAAATAATTACCCTTTCAGGGTCTGTTCCAGCACGTGCAGCTCGTGGTTGCATTCAGGATTCTTGGTGCGGTCCTGGGCAATCTTGCGCACCGCGTGCAGCACCGTGGTGTGGTCGCGTCCGCCGAACAGCTCGCCGATTTCCGGCAGGCTCTTCTGCGTCAATTCCTTGGCCAGGTACATCGCAATCTGGCGCGGCCGCGCAATGTTCGCTGGCCGGCGCTTCGAGTACATGTCCGCAACCTTGATGTTGAAGAAGTCCGCCACCGTCTTCTGGATGTTCTCAACAGAAATCTGGCGGTTTTGCACCGACAACAGGTCCTTCAGCGCTTCTTTCACGATGTCGATCGTGATGTCCTTGCCGTGGAAACGCGAGTACGCCAGGATCTTGCGCAGCGCGCCTTCCAGCTCGCGCACGTTCGAACGCAGGTGCTTGGCAACGAAGAACGCCACGTCGTCCGAGAAGCTCACGCCTTCCGACTGCGCCTTTTTCAGCAGGATCGCCACCCGCATTTCCAGTTCCGGCGGTTCGATCGCCACCGTCAGGCCGGAATCGAAGCGCGAAATCAGGCGGTCGTCCATGCCCGTGATCTCTTTCGGGTAGGTATCGCTGGTGATGATGATCTGCTTCTTGGCGGCGATCAGCGCTTCAAACGCGTAGAAAAACTCTTCCTGCGTGCGGCTCTTGCCACCGAAGAACTGAATATCATCGATCAGCAGCATGTCCAGCGAATGATAGTAATGCTTAAAGTCGTCGAAACCTTTGCGCTGGTACGCGGTCACAACGTCACGCACGTACTGTTCTGCGTGGATGTAGCGGATGCGCGCGCCTGGCTGGTCGGCCATCACCTGGTTGCCGATCGCATGGATCAGGTGGGTCTTGCCCAGGCCGACGCCGCCGTAGAAGAACAGCGGGTTGTAGGACACGCCCGGGTTGTTGGCCACCTGGATCGCGGCGGCGCGCGCCAGCTGGTTGGCTTTACCGGTCACGAAGCTGTCGAAGGTCAATTCGGTGTTGACGCGGCTTTGTTCGCGCATCGGCTGCTTGCCGACGTTAAAGGCCGGCGCGCCGTCGATGTGGCCGTCGTTGCGGTGGTCCTGGCTGATGCCGAGGCCGTTGGCCGGGCCGTCAGGTACCGGGGTGTGCACGGTGGCCTTCTTCGGCAGGGCGTTGCGCGGGTCGAGCACGAACTGTACTTCGGTCGGCGCTTCGAAATATTGGCAGGCCAGCGCGGTGATTCGGGTGGCGAACTGCGTTTTTACCCAGTCGAGCTTGAAACGGTTGGGTGCAGCAATGCGCAGCTTGCCATCCTCGTAGTCGAGCGGGGCAAGCGGTTTAATCCAAGCGCTGTATTGCTGCGGAGTCAGCTCCAGTTCCAACTGCGCGGAACAGGTCTGCCAGAAATTGTCCATGAATCGTCTTTGAAAATAAGGTGTGTGAAGGGCGGTTCGATGCTGAGTCCCCGCGCCAGGTTTGCGCGCGAGCTTCGCCACACGTAACACGCTATTTTACCTGCGATGGGCAAAGTTATCCACAGGCACGAGCCAGTTTTTCGCGGTAAACTTCGATCAGTCGTCGGGTCCACCATTGGCGGACCCGACTTCCCGCGCAGGCGGGAACCTATGCTGAGTGACTTCGGTAGCGAACGATGGATTCCCGCTTTCGCGGGAATGACGTTGTGATACGGCGGCAAATGTATTCGACCCCGAAACCGCCGAAAACCACAGCTATCCTTGACATTGGACCCCGAAATGCTGTCTAATTCAGGGTTCCCCGCCCGTACTCCGTGCAAATTGGTAAGTCCTTACCTTCCGATCACGCTGGTTACACGGGTAGAAAAGAGTATTTTTTGCTGTGGCGTGTCGCTGGCTTAACCATCTGCGAAATGACCTAAGCGCCGAAAACTGACGGGACGTCAGACCCGATTTTGCATTTACTTTTGCTTTAAGCGAGACCACCATGAAACGTACTTACCAACCTTCCGTCGTCCGTCGCAAGCGCACGCACGGCTTCCGCGCACGTATGGCTACCCGTGGCGGCCGCCAGGTTCTGAACGCACGCCGCGCCAAGGGCCGCAAGCGCCTGGCAGTATAAAGCTGCCAGCTGCAGCCAGGACGCACCTGACCATGTCAAGCGAAGGTTCACACGACTTCGCGCGCGTTCGGCGAATCGTTAAAACGGATGAATTTTCATCCGTTTTTCGTTTGCGCCCTGCGCAAAAGACGGCGCATTTCGTGCTCTACACGTGCGCGAACGAACTGCCGCATGCGCGGCTGGGCGTCGTGGTGGCCAAGCGCTTTGCGCCGCGCGCCGTGACCCGCAACACGATCAAGCGCGTTACCCGCGAACTGTTCCGTGTCGCCAAGCTGCCGGCCGTCGACTGCGTGGTGCGCTTGTCGCGCCCCGTCAACGCCAAAACCGGCCCGGCCACCACCGCCGCGCTGAAGGCGGAACTGCGCGTGGAAATCGCGCGCCTGTTCCAGTCGCAGGCGCCGCGCCCGGCAAAAACGGTGTCCTCATGAACAAACTGCTCGTCTGGTTCCTGCGCGCCTATCAACTGGCTGTCTCGCCGTTGCTAGGGCAAAATTGCCGCTTTTATCCGACCTGCTCGAATTACGCGATCGAAGCCGTCCGCACCCATGGCTCTGCCCGCGGTAGCTGGCTGGCCCTGCGCCGCATCTGCAAATGCCATCCGTTCAATGACGGTGGCGTCGATCTCGTGCCGCCTGCGCACAGCAAGCATCCATCAACAGCCCATTGCGGCTGCAACCACTCCTGACCGAAATTCCAATGGAAATCAATAAACGTACTATCCTGTGGATCGTGTTTTCCGTCTCGCTGGTCGTTCTGTGGAACGACTGGATGGTCTCCAACGGCAAACAGTCCATGTTCTCGCTGACGCCACCACCACCAGCGGTGACCGCGCCTGTCGCCACGGCGCCTGCGTCGACGGTACCGGCCGCGCCAGGCGTAGCTGCCGCCACGCCGGCCGCCTTGCCAGGCGACGCGCCGGCAGTGCAGGCGTTCACGCCAGAAATCATCACCATCACCACCGACGTCATCAAGGCCGACATCGACACCGCTGGCGGCGTCATCAAGCGCCTGGAACTGCTGCAGTTCCGCGACAAGCTCGACAAGACCAAGAACCAGGTGCTGTTCGACGTCAAGCCGACCGGCATCTATGTCGCCCAGACCGGCCTGATCAGCAACACCGGCGTCGCGCTGCCGAACCACACCACCGGCTACACCGCCAAGCCAGGTCCACGCGCGACCAACGGCAACAGCGAAGTCCAGCTGGTGCTGGAAGCCGAGCAGGGCGGCGTCAAGCTGACCAAGACCTACACCTTCAAGAAGGGTGACTACCTGATCGGCCTGCGCCACGACGTGACCAACCTCGGCACCGCCGCGGTGGCGCCGTCGCTGTACATGCAGCTGCTGCACCACGGTAACGAGCCGGAAGGCGAAAGCTGGTTCAACGCAAGCTACACCGGCCCGACCCTGTTCACCGACGCCGACAAATACCAGAAGCTGACCTTCGAAGACATCGAAAAGCACGGCAAGGCCGAGCACTCGACCAAGTCGAACGACGGCTGGATCGCGATTTCGCAGCACTACTTCGTCTCGGCGTTCATCCCGCAAGACAAGGCGCCGCGCGACATCTTCACCAAGAAGGTCGACACCAACCTGTACGCCATCGGCAACCTGATCCCGCTGGGTCCGATCGCACCAGGCGCGACCCTGAGCAACCAAGCGCGCCTGTATTCGGGTCCGCAAGATGAGAACAAGCTGGAAACCATTGCCCCTGGCCTCGAACTGGTCAAGGACTACGGCATGCTGACGATCATCGCCAAGCCGATCTTCTGGGTCATGAGCCAGCTCAACCTGGTCCTGCAGAACTGGGGCTGGACCATCATCGCGCTGACCGTGCTGATCAAGCTGCTGTTCTTCCCGCTGTCGGCGGCCAGCTACAAGAGCATGGCCAAGATGAAGATGGTCACGCCGAAGATGCAGGCGATCCGCGAGAAGTACAAAGGCGACCCGGCCAAGATGAACCAGGCCACGATGGAGCTGTACAAGACCGAAAAGATCAACCCGCTGGGCGGCTGCCTGCCGATCCTGGTGCAGATGCCGGTGTTCATCGCGCTGTACTGGGTGCTGAACTCGTCGGCCGAGATGCGCGGCGCGCCATGGGTGGGCTGGATCCAGGATCTGACCGCACCTGACCCGTACTACATCCTGCCGGTGCTGTACGCGATCTCGATGTTCATCACCACCAAGCTGAACCCGCAGCCGGCCGATCCGGCGCAGGCCAAGATGATGCTGTGGATGCCGCTGATCTTCTCGGTCATGTTCTTCTTCTTCCCGGCCGGCCTGGTGCTGTACTGGGTAGTGAACAACATCCTGTCGATCGCGCAGCAGTGGGTGATCACCAAGAAGTTTGAATCGGGCAAAGCCAAGTAACACGGCAGCTTGAGATGAAAATGCCCGTGCGCTGCGCGGGCATTTTTTTTACGCGTCGTTCCCGTGAAAGCGGGAGCCCATGCTGAGTGCGCTACGCCTCCCATGCCAATAAATTACAATCGCATAATGAACCTCGACACATCCCCCATCGCCGCCATCGCGACGGCACCTGGCCGCGGCGGCATCGGCGTCGTCCGCGCCTCCGGCAAATCGCTGGCGCCCTTGCTCAGCGTGCTGTTTCCGGGCGCCACGCTGACCCCGCGCCACGCCACCTACATTCCGTTCAAGCAAGCCGATGGCAGCATCATCGACCAGGGCATCGCGATCTGGTTCAAGGGCCCGCACTCGTACACCGGCGAAGATGTGCTCGAACTGCAAGGCCACGGCGGCCCGGTCGTGCTGCAGATGCTGCTTGGCCGCGTGCTCGAAGCCGGCCGCGAACACGGCCTGCGCCTCGCCGAGCCGGGCGAGTTCACCCGCCGCGCCTACCTTAACGACAAGCTCGACCTGGCCCAGGCCGAAGCGGTGGCCGACCTGATCGACGCCTCCACCGAAGCGGCCGCCAAGTCGGCTTCGCAATCGCTGTCGGGCGCGTTCTCGAAGGCCATCAACACGCTGGTCGAGCAAACCATCGGCTTGCGCATGCTGGTCGAAGCCACGCTCGACTTCCCGGAAGAAGAGATCGACTTCCTCGAAAAATCCGACGCGCGCGGCCAGCTGGCCGTCATCATCGGCTCGCTCGACCAGGTGTTCCGCCAGGCGGCCCAGGGCGCGTTGCTGCGCGAAGGCCTCAATGTGGTGCTGGTTGGCCAGCCGAACGTCGGCAAGTCGTCGCTGCTGAACGCGCTGGCCGGGTCGGACGTGGCCATCGTCACCCCAATCGCCGGCACCACGCGCGACAAGGTCAGCGAGACCATCCAGATCGAAGGCATTCCGCTCAACATCATCGACACGGCCGGCATCCGCACCGTGGACGAAGCGGTCGACGTGGTCGAACGCATCGGCATCGAGCGCACCTGGGGCGAAGTGGCCAAGGCTGACGTCATCCTGCACCTGCTGGACGCCAACCTTGGCCCGAGCGCTTCGGACGAGCACATCTGCGCAGCTTTCCCGCAAGGCGTGCCGGTGCTGCGCATCTGGAACAAGATCGACCTGTCGGGGCACAAGCCAGGGCTCGACGTGGCGTCGGACGCCACCCATTTATATCTGTCGGCCAACGAGCACCAGGGCATCGACCTGCTGCGCGAAGAGCTGCTGCGCATCGCCGGCTGGCAGCAGACCGGCGAATCGCTGTACCTGGCGCGCGAACGCCACCTGATCGCCTTGCGCAATGCCCGTGAGCATCTCGATCACGCAGCGGCACACGCCGCGCAGAGCGACCAGTCGCTGGACCTGTTTGCGGAAGAGCTGCGACTGGCGCAAGCGCAGCTGTCGACGATTACCGGCGAGTTCTCGCCGGATGATTTGCTGGGTGTGATCTTCAGCCGGTTCTGCATCGGCAAGTAGAACCTTTCCGCCGTCAGCCCAGTCTACCTATGACCCGACCGGTTAGGGTAAAGTTGAAGACTATTACTTCCAACGAGGTAGACGATGGGAACAACACAGCAGTTTTCTATTACGTTGACAGACGAGATGGCCGATGCCGTCCAGGCTAAGGTTGCGACGGGCGAGTACGCCACAGCGAGTGATGTCATCCATGACGGATTGCGCGTATTACTTGCACGTGAGCATTTTCTGGACGACTGGTTGCATGACCAGGCCGCGCCAGCGTATGACGCTATCAAAGCGGACCCGTCGCGCGCCGTCAGCATCGGTTGCGTGCGCGAGCGGATTATTGCTGAGGATGCCGCTGCACGTAAAAAATGAGCAGCTATCGGGTCGTGTTCACGCCCGAGGCGGAAGAACATCTCGCCGAGCTCTATCAATATATCTCCGACAGATCGACGCCGGATGCAGCGTTTCGCTTCACGATGGCAATCGTGAGTTACAGCGCTGCATTGGACGAATTCCCCCACAGAGGCGTCCGACGCGACGACATTCGGCCCGGGCTAAGGATCGTTAACTATCGAAAGAACACCGCCATTGCGATCGCAGTGGACGATGCGGATAGTTGCGTCACGATCGTCGGCGTCTTCTATGGAGGACGAAACTACGAAGCACTCCTTCGCCCGAAGGATAACGATGAGGCGTGACGGCCCTGTTCGGTTATAGCCGTTTTTTTTTGCAACCCCTGTCGATTTCGGCGAGCCTGATACGTCGTACAGTTAGCAGCACCTGACCGCTCACTTTTCTGTCACCGACTTTATCCAGCCCATGCTGGGTTAACTTCATCGCAAAGGAGAATTATCATGGCAACTCAAACCGTGAAACCGATCCCCGAAGGCGCGCACGCAATCACCCCGCACCTGGTCTGTGCGGGTGCGGCCGACGCCATCGAGTTCTACAAAAAGGCATTCAATGCGGTCGAGATTCACCGTATCCCCGGCCCCGGCGGCAAGCTGATGCACGGCGCGGTCCGCATCGGCGACTCGATGATCATGCTGGCAGATGAATACCCGGAGTGGGGCAGCAAATCGCCGAAGACCCTGGCCGGCACGCCGGTGACGATCCACCTGTACGTGGAGGATGTCGACGCGGTATTCGCCCAGGCAGTCGCTGCCGGCGCGACGCCTGCGATGCCGGTGGCCGAGATGTTCTGGGGCGACCGCTACGGTATGCTTGTCGATCCGTTCGGCCACAGCTGGTCGGTCGCCACGCACGTCAAGGACATGACCGACGACGAGTTGCAGCAAGCCGCAAAGACGGGCTGCCAATAACGATATTTTAAGGAGAACAACATGCGTTTCATTGTCATTATAAAAGCGACTGCCGATTCCGAAGCGGGCAAGATGCCAACCGAGAAGCTGCTGGCCGATATGGGCAAGTACAACGAAGAGCTGGTCAAGGCCGGCATCATGCTGGCCGGTGAAGGCCTGCACCCCAGCTCGAAGGGCGCGCGCATCAAATTCTCGGGCCCCAACCGCACCGTCGTCGACGGGCCGTTCACCGAGACCAAGGAGCTGGTGGCCGGCTTCTGGCTGTGGGAAGTCAAGTCGCGCGAAGAAGCCATCGAGTGGGTGAAGCGTTGCCCCAACCCGATGGAGGGCGATTCCGAGATCGAGATCCGCCAGGTGTTCGAGGCGTCCGACTTCGGCGACGAGTTCACGCCCGAATTGCGCGCGCAGGAAGACGCCCTGCGTGAGCAGATCGCAGCCAAACACCAATAAAGGAAGCGACATGCGCTATCTGATCTTCCGTAGAGCCGACGCCGACACCGAGCAGGGAGCGATGCCGGGCGACGCGCTCCTGAATGCGATGGGCGCCTATAACCAGCGCCTGGTGGACGCCGGCGTGATGCGCGCTGGCGAAGGCCTGCGGCCGACGCGCGAAGCCGTGCGCCTGAAGCTGTCCAATGGCGAGGCCACCGTCATCGATGGCCCGTTCACAGAAACCAAAGAGCTGATCGCCGGCCTGTCGGTCTTTGAGGCGGCGTCGCGCGATGAAGTGGTCGACTGGATCAGGCAGTGGCCGAAAGAAGACGGCGATGTGACCGTTGAAATTCGCGAAGCCGGCTGCCCGGGCGGCTGCGCGGACGTGCGGCCGAACGCCGGCGCGGCGCAGGAGGGCAAGCGCTTCGCCGTTCTGCTGCGATCCAGTGCGGCGCTCGAAGCGGAGCAGCCGGTGGCGCAAGAGAAGCTCGACCGCCTGGACGCCCACAACGCCGCCGAAGCGGCGCGGGGCGTTTTGCTTGGCGCCGACGGCTTGCGTTCGAGCGCGCGCGCCAACCGCGTGACATTCAGCGGCGGCAAAGCGACGGTGCTCGATGGCCCGTTCACCGAGATCAAGGAGCTGATCGCCGGCTACTGGTTGATTCGCGTGGCGTCGATGGATGAAGCCATCGAATGGGCCAAGCGCAATCCGTACCCGACCGGGCCCGATGTCGAGGTCGAAATCCGCCCGCTGTACGAGCTCGATGATCTCGATATCGACTTCACGCCGGAGCTGCGCGAGGCCGAGCAGCGCATGCGCCAGATGCAGCTTGACGCGACTCGCTAGCCGGCGCCGTCGATGACAAAAGACAGCACGCATCGCGTCATCGAAGGTGTCTGGCGCATCGAGTCGGCGCGCATCATCGGCGCGCTGGCGCGGATGCTGCGCGACGTCGGGCTGGCCGAGGAGCTGGCGCAGGATGCGCTGGTTGGGGCGCTTGAGCGCTGGCCTTCGGCGGGCATCCCCGACAATCCGGCCGCGTGGCTGATGGCAGTGGCGAAGAACCGCGCGCTCGACCATCTGCGCCACACTAGGCTGCACCAGTCGAAGGAAGCCGAGCTCACTTACGCCATCGAGACGCAGCTGCAGGACGTCGCCCCTGATATCGAGGCAGGGCTGGACGACGACCTTGGCGACGACATGCTGCGCCTGATGTTCGTCTGCTGCCACCCGGTGCTGTCGACCGAGGCGCGCGCCGCGCTGGCCCTGCGCCTCCTGGGCGGCTTGAGCACCGACGAAATTGCGCGCGCCTTCCTGACGTCGGAGACGGCGATCGCGCAGCGCATCGTGCGCGCCAAGCGCAGCCTGTCGGAAGCGCGCGTTCCGTTCGAGGTGCCGGCGGCGGACCAGTTGGCCGCGCGCGTCGGCTCGGTGCTGCAGGTGATCTACCTGATCTACAACGAAGGCTACTCCGCCAGCGCCGGCGACGACTGGCAGCGTCCCAAGCTATGCGAGGAGGCGCTACGCCTTGGCCGCATCCTGGCCGCGCGCATGCCCGATGAAGGCGAGGTGCATGGCCTGGTCGCGCTGATGGAGATCCAGTCTTCGCGCACGCGCGCGCGCGCTGGTCCGGACGGCGTGCCGATCCTGCTGATGGACCAGGACCGGGCGCGCTGGGACCAGCTGCTGATACGGCGCGGCTTCGCGGCGCTCGAACGCGCCGCCCGGCCGGGCGAGGGCCTGGGGCCATATGGGCTGCAGGCCGCCATCGCGGCCTGCCATGCACGCGCGCTGCGCCCGGAAGACACCGACTGGATGCGCATCGCGGCGCTGTACGACGCGCTGGCGCAACTGGCGCCGTCGCCGGTGGTCGAGCTTAACCGCGCGGTGGTGCTGTCGATGGCGTACGGTCCCGCGGCGGGCCTCGAACTGGCCGACCAGCTGGCCGGCGAACCGCAGCTGCGCAACTACCACCTGCTGCCAAGTGTCCGCGGCGACCTGCTGGCCAAGCTTGGCCGCGATGCCGAAGCGCGCGCCGAATTCGAACGCGCGGCGGCGCTGACCAACAACCTGCGCGAGCGCGAACTGCTGCTGGCGCGGGCGCGCGATTGCGGCCGCAGGCTGGGCGCGGGCTGATCTGGCGGACGTCCGGGCCTGGCGAACTGTGCTACGCTTTTGGCATGAAAACACTCACTGGAATTCGCCTCGCAACGACGTTGCTGGCCTGCTCCCTGCTGGCCTCTTGCGCCAGCGTGTTCGGCCCGCGCCAGGTCGAATTGCCGCTTTATAAACTGCAGGCCGGCATGGAACGGCGCTTCCCGCTAAACAATCGCGTGCTGGAGTTGTTCGAGATTCGGCTGACGCGGCCGCAGCTGGCTTTGCTGCCTGAAACCAACCGCGTGGCGCTGACGATGGATGCATCGGTGGCGCCGCCGTTCCTGCGCAAGTCGTGGAGCGGGTCGATGGCGATGTCGGGGCGCCTGTATGTGGATGCCGCGCGCGGCGCCGTGATGATGGCCGAGCCGCAGGTCGACCGGTTCTCCGTCGATGGGATGGATTCGTCGGGGCAGCGGCAGGTGACCAAGGTGGCCAACCTGCTGGTCGACCAGCTGGTGCGCGATACGCCGGTGTACAGCTTCAGGCCGGAGGATTTGCGCTACGCAGGCGTGCAGTTCGTGCCGACGCGGATCACCGCGGCGCGCCATGCGCTGGTGGTGACGCTGGAGCCGGTGCGCTAGCACTTACTCACTCGCAGGGCGGCAGCCACGCGCATCGGCCCTCCGATGTGCCAGCTCAGTCCGCATCCCCCTTGCGTGGCGGCAGCGCCCATTTCAACCCGCGCGTAATCACCGTCGGAAACACCGTCAGGTGATCCTCGTCCGGAATAACAATGCTCGTCACCTCCAGGCTCTTGTACCTGCGCGACTCCAGCACATGCTCCATCGCCTGCAGGTCGCGCACCATGTCCACGGTCTTGTTGTAACGCGGGTCAGTCGAACTGAAATTCAGCGTCTCGTACGACGCCACCGCCATGAACACTTTCGCAGGCAGGTCGCTGTGCGCCTTGGCGTAACCGCGTTCCGTGGCAAAGGCGACGCGCCGGTCGAACCATAGCGACGGGCTGCCGATGATGTACTTCTCAAACATCGACGGCGCGGTGAACAGCACGTGCAGTCCAAACAGTCCGCCATACGAGTGGCCGGCATAAATGGCGCGCTTCATGTCGGCGCGATAGTGCCGCTCCACCATCGGGAACACTTCGTCGGCGATGAATGCGCGGTAGCCTTCCGCCTCGCCATACACCGGCGGCGGACTGAGCATGTCCGAGACGGCCTCCTTGTCGCCGTTGACAGTGGGGGTGTAGTCGCGCCGCCGGCTGTATTCGGGTGTTTCGCCCTTGGCATACGACAAGCCCACCAGGATGAAGTCTTCCATGTCCTCGCCACCGTTGCGGATGCGCCTGGCGATGCTTCTGATCAATGGGAAGGCGTAGTTCGCATCGGTGACGAACAACACCGGATAGCGCCGCGTGCTCTCGGCGTATCCGCGCGGCAGGCTGATGAACAGCTGGTAATCGCGGTGCAGCTCCTTGGCGCGGATCTCGCGCACTTCGGTGTTTTCCAGCACGTATGGTTTTGGGTCCGACTCGCCGCGCACGTGCGCCATCGACTCGCGCTCCGAGCAGGCCGAAACGGCTGTCAGCAAGAGCATTATTGACAGAAAATACACCGATCTCATGCGCTAGATTTCCTCGCCAGACTGCAAAAAAAAATACCTGCATCGGAGTCCACGGCAACGCTTTACCCGCTAAGCATTCCTGCTATTATTTATCCAGCTGAGTTTTATACAGCGCTGCCCAACGACTGCGATCGTAGCCGGGTGTCGCCGGAGTGTGGTTGCTTAGGTGCAAAGAATTGGTGGTTAGCTAGCGCGGGGGCGTGGTGGGACCAGTTGTTTTTCTGTGGTAAGAATTCACCGACTTGGGGCCATTCATGCCGGGCTTGACGATTCTCATTGCCAACGAGTTCCAACTGAGTAATCTTGCTTTACGACTTTAGTGGACAGCTTGCGAAGGGGTGAATCTTGGGAACGACACAGGAGAATTTGCCGGAAAATGACGGCAACGTTGAGTTGCCCGCCGCCCCGGTCATGGGTGCCGTACTGGCGCGCCAGGCATTGCCGCCCAAGGGATCGTGCTGGTATTGCGAAAAGCCGCTCGACAGCGTGCGCCGGTTCTGCGGCAAGGATTGCGCGGATTCGTTCGACGAGGAAGCGGAGTACACGCGCTGACGCGCTGCGCTTGCTAGCCGGCCTGGGCCGGGCGGCGCAAGGCGCCCAGCGCCCGGTCGTAATCGAACTCGTTGGCGGCAGCGGCCACCTCTTCAAACTGGGCATCGCCCAGGATCGTCCGCAGGCCTGCTTCGGAATCGTCGAGCAGGTCGATCGCGGCGCCGTCACCACTCATCAGCAAGTCGAGCAGCTGCGCCAGCAGCGCCGGGTCGGCAATCGATGCCTGCGGTTCAGCGGCGCTGGCCGGTCCAGGCGCGGCGTCGCTGAGCAGATGGTCGAGCACCGTCATCACTGCCGACAGCGCGGGTGTCAGCGCATTCAGGCAGGCAAATTCGTCACCAGAGGACGTGCGCAGCGCAGTTTCCAGCGCCGACGCGGCGTGGTGCAGCTGCCGCGCTCCGATCATGCCGGCCGCGCCTTTGAGCGTATGCGATAGCCGGTGCGCCAGGGCGCGGTCGCCGCTTGCAAGCGCCGTGCGGATCGGCTGGTCGCCGCCGCTATAATCCTTGCGAAATCGTCGCAGCATGCGCCCGTATAGCTCGCGGTCGCCCATCACCCGGTCGATTCCGTCGGCGACGTCCACCAGCTCGCGCGCCGCAGCATCGGCGCGACGTTCGATCGTCCCGGGGGTCTCGTCTTCTTTCATCGGCCTACGCACTCTTGCATTGATGTCATCTGCATACCATAGCAGATTTTCAAGTCAATGATGTAATTTGGAAACCCTACTTTGTGGTGAAGAACCACGTTTTCGTCGTGGGAATCCCGTTCAGGGTGCCGGTGAACGTCACGTCGTAGATGGTATTGGCTTTCAGTACCGCCAGCGGGACGATCGCGGCCGCCGGCGAGCTGCGTGCGCTGGTGTTTTCGCCCGCCTTGATCAGCCGGGTTTCCAGGTCGCTGCCGTTGCGCGGGCGCATCGTGAAGGTCTGCACCACCACGTTGACGTCGATGTCCGCATGGACGCTGACCGGGTAGCCAACTTCGTTCAGGTTTGGCACCGGATCCGGCGCTTCGTAGTCGCTGAAGAAATTGGTGGCGACCTTGACCTGCCCGTTGAACGGCCAGGTCACCAGGTTGCGGCTGCCGATGCCGGGGCCGTAGCCGGAGGTCGCGGCGAAATTGGTGGTGAAGTAGGTGTAGCCGGCGCTGGTCCGGGCCGACCCGGTGCCAATCTCCTTGAACTTTGGTTCAAAGATGACGAAGCGATGGTAGATCGCAGTGATCAGTTCTTCCGCCATGTAGAACCCCGAACCGCTGGAGGTCGCGGAGATCACCTCGCCATACGCGTAGGTCGAGGTGTTATAGATATAGCCGGCGGCGAGCATGCGGTCGCCCTGGGTCACGCCGGTGAAGCCGGGCTTGCCGACGGTCTGCTCGTGGCTGACGATGTTGTTGGCTTTCTGGTACTCGGAGTGGCCGGCCGCGGCGCGGTCGAGCAGTTCGTTGCGGGTCAGCACCGGCATGCCGGCCTGGGCACGGCGGTAGTTGATCCAGTTCATGCCGTCTTGCGGTACGTTGTTGAGCAGGGTAGGCGCGCCAGGTTCCTGCGGCAGCGCCGTTGGCGGCGCCGACGCCGGCGTGACGGCCGCGGCTGGCGCAGGGCTGTCGCCACCGCCACCGCCGCCGCACGCCGCCAGCGCCAGGACGGCCACAAGCCCGGCCGTGTTCAGCTTCCATCGATGCAACGTGCTCATTTCCTACCCCCTGCGTATCTACCTCACCCATCAATTCTAGGTGAAAATGAGAATTGGTGAGATTTGATTTGGTCGTCCAAAGCGCCATGCAATTGCATGGCCTGTAGAATGCCAAATATGAATGTAAAACGAACACGACGACAACACCTTGCGCGCGCTAAATTCGCGTTGCCGAGCTTTGTGACTTTGCTCTCGATCGCCTGCGGTTTCGGCAGTATCGTGATCACGGTCGATAACTCCCATATCGGCGACCCGGGCAACTACCGGCTCGCGGCAATCCTGCTGGTGCTCGCCGGCGTGTTCGATGCGCTGGACGGTTTTGTGGCGCGCGCCACCGGCACCTCGTCCGATTTTGGCGTGCAGCTCGACTCGATCGCCGACGTCATGAATTTCGGCTGCGCGCCGGCACTGCTGCTCTATACCTATGGCTTCGTGCCGCTCGGCGCCGACCATCCGACCATGCTGCGCGCCGGCGCATTCGCCTGCTTCATGTTCGTGGCCTGCGGCGCGCTGCGCCTGGCGCGTTTTAACGTCAGCGTCGGCCGTACCGACCCGCGCTATTTCGTCGGCATGCCGATCACGGCCGGTGCCGCATGCGTGGCGTCGGTGGTGGTGGCGTGGCCGGACCCGGCCAATTCGCTGATGCATGCGTTCGGCATCATCCTGCTGATGGTGTCGGTCGGCGGCCTGATGGTCTCGACGATCCGCTTCCCGAGCTCCAAGCAGCCGATGAACAAGCTGGTGATGCTGCTGATCGTGGTCGGGCTCGGCTTGCTGGCGTGGCTGCAGATGCGCTTCTTTGTGCTGTTCTTCCTGTTGTATATCAGCGTCACCTTGCTGATCAACATAGGCTGGAACCTGGGATGGCGCGGCCTGGCGCCGCCCAAGGTCTACGAAGACTAGGTCTCAGGCAAACTTGTCGAGCATCGCCGCCAGGTGCGCGGCGCGCGCCTGCGCGTCGGGCAGGTCGCCGGCGTTGCCGGTCTGGGTGACGATGGCGCCGGCCAGCAGCTGCACGAACGAGCGGTCGAGCGCCTTGCGCGCCGCCGACATCTGTTGGGCCACGGCGTCGCAATCGGACGGCGTCTCGGCCAGCGCGATCAATTTCTGCACACCGCGCAACTGGCCCTCGACACGCGCCAGCCGGTGCATCAAATCCTTCTTCTGCTCCGCGCTGAGCGCGCCGCCGGCCATCAGGCGACCTCGTGGCCGCGGGCCGCGCGCAAGATCTTGAACCAGTCGCCGCGCTCGAGCGTGAAGCCGGTGCCGGCGACCGCCACCGCAATCGCTTCGATGCGCCCGCTGCCGGTCAGCGGTATCGGACGCGACGGCAACTGCATGATCCAGGCGAATACCACGCTGGCGAATGGCTGGCCGATGTGGTCGGCAATATCCTTGATCACCAGGCGCAGCTTGTCGGCTGCGGCATCGGTGCCGTTGAACAGGCGGCCGCCGCCCAGCGGCGACCAGGCCATCGGCGTTACGCCGAGGTCTTGCAGGCCGTCCAGGGTCTCGTCGAACATCGGCGCGGTGTGCAGCGGCGACAGCTCGACCTGGTTGGTCGCCAGCTGGATGCGGCGGTTCAGGCTGTCGAACTGGTGGCGGCTGAAATTGGACACGCCGAAGTGCAGCACCTTGCCGGACTTGCGCAGCAGGCTGAACGCTTCGGCGACCTCGTCGAAATGCATCAGGGGGTCGGGGCGGTGGATCAGCAGCAGGTCGAGGCGGTCGGTTTGCAGCTGGCGCAGCGATTCTTCAGCCGAGGCGATGATGTGGCCGGCGCTGGTGTCGTAGTGCTGGATCGCATGCTGAGGACGCTGCGGCGCCACCAGTTTGATGCCGCATTTGCTCACCAGCTGCATCTGGTCGCGCAGCGACGGCTTGCGGCCCAGCGCCTCGCCGAACAGGGCCTCGACGCCGTAGCTGCCGTAAATGTCGGCGTGGTCGAAGGTGGTGACGCCCAGTGCCAGGCATTGTTCGATGAAGGCCACGCGCTGGTCGACCGTCATGCCCCACTCGGTCATCCGCCACATGCCGGCGACGATGCGCGACAGTTCCGGGCCGCCGGGCGTGGTCTGGATGCGCGGGCAATGGAGGTCGGCGGGGAGGCGGTGGGGCATGTGGATTTCCTGAAAGCTAATAGTTGTCATTGGTAGGGCGGATAAGGCAAAGCCGCATCCGCCGTGCTCGCGTCAACGTGGCGCCAACACGGCGGATGCGGCTTCGCCTCATCCGCCCAACGCAGGGTGCTGCGCGCTTACTTGAGCATCAAGCGAATCGAATCCCACGCCCGGCCGAAGATCGATGCTTCCGACACTTCTTCCAGCGCGACCACCGGCAGCTGCATTAGCGGCTTGCCATCGACCATCATCTTCAAGGTGCCGACGCGGCTGTTCTTGGCCAGCGGCGCGACCAGCGGGTCCTTGCGCTCGAGTACCGGCTTGAGCTTGCCGGCGACGCCCTTCGGCACCGTCACCATCACATCGTTGGTGAAGCCAATCTTGACGGTGTCCTGCGATCCTTTGAACACCTGCGGCGTCTGGATCGCCTGGCCCTTCGAGTACAGCTTGACGGTGTCGAAGTTCTGGAAGCCCCAGTTCAGCAGCTTCTGGCTTTCCTGGGTGCGGGTCTGGTCCGAGTTGGTGCCGACCACCACCGAAATCAGGCGGCGGTTGTAGTTGCCGTTCGGGCGCTTGGCCGAGGCGATCATCGAGTAGCCCGAGCTGTCGGTGTGGCCGGTCTTCATGCCGTCGACGGTCGAATCGAGCCACAGCAGGCGGTTGCGGTTCGGCTGGGTGATCTTGTTGTAGGTGAAGCTCTTGACCGAGTCGATCTTGTAGAACTGCGGGAAATCGGCGATCACGCGCGCCGCCAGGATCGACAGGTCGTAGGCGGTCGAGTAGTTGTCGGCGCTCGGCAGGCCGTGCGGATTGGCGAACTTGGTGTTCTTCAGGCCCATGCGCTGCGCTTCACGGTTCATCAGCACAACAAACGTGCCCTCGTCGCCAGCGACCGCTTCGGCCAGCGCGACGGCGGCGTCGTTGCCCGACTGAACCATCAGGCCGTGCAGCAGGTCGTTGACGCTGACCGGGACGGCCGGGTCGATGAACATCTTCGAGCTGCTGGCGTCGACTTTCCAGGCGCGTACCGAGACGTTGACCATCTGGTCGAGCGTGAGCTTCTTGTCGCGCAGCGCGCCGAAGGTGACGTAGGCGGTCATGATCTTGGTCAGCGAGGCCGGCTCGATGCGGGCCATCTGGTCCTGGGCCGCGATGATCTGGCCGCTGCTGGCGTCGAGCAGGGTCCACGACTTGGCGGCAATGCTTGGCGGAGGAACCGACTGCGCGTGGGCAGCGGAGATGGCGATGAGGCTGGCAGCAAGTGCCGTGAACAGTTTTTTCATGGTTTGCTACTTAAAAAGGTGAGAATTGCTGAGGCGAATAATTATAGCCTCAGCTGTCGGCCGCGCCGGGCTTGCGCCACAGTTGAATGACGAGATTTTTTATGTGGCCAAGCTTGCGATGGAAGAAGTGGTCGGCGCCGGGAATCACGATCACAGGCACTTCGAGCGGGCGGGCCCAGTCGAACACTTGTGTGAGGGTAATAGTTTCGTCTTGTTCGCCATGGATCACGATGCTGTCTTGCGGCACGTCCGGCACCGGCCATTTGCCGGCGGCGGTGCCGACCAGCACCATGCGCTCGATCGGGCGGCCTTGTTCCAGCAGGCGCTGGTACAGCGTGGCCTGCACGAAGGTGCCGAACGAGAAGCCGGACAGCACCACCGGCAGGTTCGGATAGCGCTGCTGCATATGGTCGAGCATCACTTCCATGTCGTCGGTCTCGCCGAAGCCGCGGTCATGCACGCCTTCGGAGGCGCCGACGCCGCGGAAGTTGAAGCGCGCCACCACATAGCCGAGCGTGACGAAGGTGCGCGCCAGGGTCTGGGTAACCTTGTTTTCCATGGTCCCGCCGTACAGCGGGTGCGGGTGGGCAACCAGTGCGATGCCGATGGCCGGACCTTCCGGCGTGTCGAGCAGGCATTCCATGGTGCCGGCCTTGCCGGTCAGGGTGAATTTTTGCGAGTGAATGTTCAGCATGCCCGTTCGCCTCAGATCTTGAGGCGCTCGACGACTTTGCCGCCGACCAGGTGGGTGTCGATGATGTCGTCGATGTCGCTGGTGTCGACGTAGGTGTACCAGGTGCCTTCGGGATAAACCACCAGCACCGGGCCTTCGTCACAGCGGTCGAGGCAGCCTGCCTGGTTGACGCGGATCTTGCCCGGGCCATTGATGCCCAGTTCCTTGACGCGTTTCTTGGCGTGCTTCTGGGCTACTTCGGCGCCTTGCTTGCCGCAGCAAGGACGGCCGTCCTCGCGCTGGTTCATGCAAAAGAAAACGTGGTGTTGAAAGAATTGTTCGCTCATGATCTCAGCTTGTTGTCGTGCGGAATGCGCAATCCGCCATGATACGCTCTTACTGCCGATTGAGCTTATGCGAAGGAAGCAGCAAGAACCATAGCGCGAAGAACGGCCACATCAGCGACAGGAACTGCGCCGCGCCATTGAAGTTCAGGAACTTGCCCTGCACCCAGCCGGACAGGGTAGCGCTGAAGTACGGGTTGACCGGAATCGTATTGACCACCAGCAGGCTCAGCACAAGGGTCACCGCGGCCAGCCGGCGCTGGGCCACGTGCGGCGCGAACGCCAGGCCCGACACCATGATCAGGCCGATCAGGAAGCCGCCTTGCGCGCCCGGCGTCACCCACACGAACGCGTTCTCGGGCGTGAAGAAGAGCGAACTGGCCAGCGCCTTGAACACCAGCGCGGCGACCAGCAGGCCCGCCACCAGCAAGGCGCGCGGGGCGCCGCGGCGCGCGATGCACAGCAAGGTCAGCACCGCGCCAGTCATGCCGCAGGCGGTGATGATGGTCTCCGACAGCCAGTACTGTTCCACGCTCATCGCCGCGCCCGGGCGCAGCAGCGCGATCAGGTCGACGTTGGTGTCGAGCAGGCGGGACAGCCAGTTCGACAGGATCGGCAGGATTTGCCCGTGGCCGAACAAGTAGGGCTGTGGGTAGATCTGCGCCAGCGGCCACAGGGCCAGCAGCACCAGGCCCAGGCTGGCCTGCTGCGCGAACAGGCGCTGGCGCAGCCGGTACAGGCGGCTCTCGTCCAGATAGGTGCGCGCGCCAAAGGCGCCGATGATCGCGCCCACGAAGGCGCCGGCCGAATTGGTAAAGAAGTCGAGGTTGGACGGCACCCGGCTTGGCAGGTAGGTCTGCACCGCCTCGACGGTGCCCGACACCAGCATGCCAAGCAGGCTGGCCACGACGATCGCCCAGATGCCGCGCATGCGCGGATACGCCGCCAGCGCGAACAGCATGCCGAGCGGGATGTAGCCAAGGATGTTGACCACCACGTCGAAGCCGGTCCAGTACTGCGGCATCGTGGTATTGAGGAAGATGAACGGCGACAGGCCGCTGCCGCGCCAGCCGGAAAACGGGAACCAGCTGGCGTAAATAATCAGCAGCAGATAGGCCAGCAGCGAGGCGCGCGATACGGCCGACGCGCGTTGCTGCACTGGCGCTTCAGGCTCCGTCATTGTTTGGGCAACTGCAGCGTGTCGAGCCAGACCAGCATGTTCGCCGCGGCTGCGTCAGTGGCGGCGGCCAGCGCGCGCGCGCCACCGGCAGCGTCGAGCGAATCGGCATTGGTCTTCTGGTTGAAGACGCGCTGGTCGATCAGCTTGTGGCCATGGAACAGCGAGGCGCGCAGGGTCAGCTGGCCGTAGCTCTGGGTGGCGCTGTCGAAGGTATGGGTGAAGTCGTCCATCTCCATGCGCAGGATCGGCATGCCGGCAGCGGCGTCAGTGGGCGTGAGCACCTTGACGCCGGCTTGCGACAGGCGCGACTTGATGCGCTGCGTGACCATGCTGAGCGGGGTGCCGGCCCAGCGGCTGTTCGAATAGGTGCGTGCGCGCAGCGGGTCGGCGTAGGCAAGGCGGTAGAACATGCGTTCGTTGTCGAGTGCCGCAACCCCGGTCACGTCGGTCACCACCAGCACGCCCAGCGGCGAGGGCGCCTGCGCGGCGACGGGCATGGGCGCGGGGCCGAAGTCGTAGGTGGAGTTGCCGGTTTTTTTGGCGGTGCTCGAGCAGCCTGCCAGCAGTGCTGCGCTGCCCAGGGCGATGACCAGCACGAGCCGGCGGAAGGTCAGGTTGATGGTGTGGTTCACGGTGGTCCTCATTTGGTCGGTGCGGTGAAGCCTGGCTCGCCCGGTCCCGGCGCGCCGTCCGGTGCGCCGAACAGGATGCTTTGCGGGCGGTCGCTCAGGCTGTCGGCGGTGCGGCGCACCGCGCGCAGCGAGGTGCGTGCCTCGTCGGTCATGGATACCAGATGCGGCAAGGTTGTCAGTTCGAGGTCGGTGGTGACGGCTTCCAGCGAGCCGCCCACCCGTTCGACGGTGGTGTTCAGGCGCGCGATCGGGCCGTCCGGCGCCTGCAGGGTGGTAGCCAGCTGGTCGAAGTTGCGCGTCATGCTGGTGGCGCTGCTGGACAGTTCGTTGAACGACGCCATGCTTTGTTCTGCCTGGCGGGTCAGCGCCGGCAGGCGCGCCAGGGTCGGCTCGAGCTGGCGTGGAATCTCGCCGTATGCTTCTGCGGTCTTGCTGATGCTCTCGAACGCGGCCAGCATCGTCTTCTGGTTTTCCGGGCTGAGCAGGTTGTCGGCGCGCGTCATCAGTTCTTCGGTTTTCTCGAGGATCACCAGGCCGCGCTTTTCAAGCTGGTCGAGGAAGCCGGGGCGCAGCGGGATCACCGCGACCTTGTCCTCGCCGGTCTTGAGCAGCGGCGAGCCGGTCTTGTCGTCGTCGAGCTGGATAAAGGCGATGCCGGTCACGCCCTGGTAGCCGAGCGAGGCGAAGGTGCTGGTGGTGACCGGCGCTTCCGGGTCGACCGCGAGGCTGATGATGATGCGGCCCGAGGTGGTCGGGTCGAAGGTGATGGCGTCGACCTTGCCCACTTCGAGGCCGCGGTAGCGCACCGCCGCCTGCGGGTTCAGGCCCGGGATCGACTGGGTGGTGGCGATCTGGTAAGGCACCCACTCGGTCTTGTCGCGGTTTAGCCAGAGCCCGACCATCACCGACGCCACCAGCAGCGCGATGGTGAAGAAGCCCGTCATTAGTGCATGTGATCTGTTTTCCATATCCTAGTCCTCTGTCTGGTTGGCTTCTTCGCAGCGCTCGTCGAGCACTTCCAGCGCTCGCAGGCCGCGGCCGCCCAGGAAAAATTGTGTGATGAACGGGTGGTCCACCTTGAGCACATCGGGCGGCGGCCCGATGGCGATTACGTGTTTCTCGGCCAGCACCGCAATCCGCGACGACAGCGCAAACAACGTGTCGAGGTCGTGGGTAACCATCACTACCGTCAAGCCCAGTTCGCGATGCAGCGACTGGATCAGCTCCACAAACGCGTCGGACAGGTCGGGATCGAGGCCGGCGGTCGGCTCGTCCAGGAACAGCAGCTGCGGTTCGAGCGCCAGTGCGCGCGCCAGCGACGCGCGCTTGATCATCCCGCCCGACAGGTCGGACGGCATCTTGTTGGCGTCGCCGACGCTCAAGCCTACCATGTCCATCTTCAGCAGCACGGCGTCGCGAATCACGTCTTCCGGCAGGGCGCGCAGTTCGCGCATCGGCTGGGCGATATTGTCGAACACCGTCAGCGCCGAATACATCGCGCCCTGCTGGAACAGCATGCCCCAGTGGTTGCGCATGCGCTGCAGCTGTTGCGCGTCGGCTTCGCTGATGTCTTCGCCGAACACGCGCACGCTGCCGCGTGCCGGCGTCTCCAGTCCGAGCATCTGGCGCAGCAGCACCGTCTTGCCGGTGCCCGACCCGCCGACAATGCTGAGAATTTCGCCCTTGTAAATATCGAGGTCGAGGTCCTGGTGCACCACCGTGCGGCCGAACTGGGTGCGCAGCGCGCGGATTTCGACCACCGGCGGGCCGACGTCCTCGTGCGGGCGCATGTTCAGGCGTTGCGGCTGGCGCTGGGTTGCGGTGTCGGTCATCAGAATCCCACGTCGCTGAAGATAATCGCGAATACGGCGTCCGCGAGGATTACCACCGTGATCGCCGTGACCACGGAGGTGGTGGTGCCGCGCCCGAGGCTTTCGGTATTCGGCTTGATGCGCAGGCCGAAGTGGCACGACACCAGCGCGATCAGGATGCCGAAGGTGGTGCCTTTCATCAGGCCGATCGTGTAGTTCGCCAGCGGCACCGCGTCGGGCAGCTTCTGGATGAAGTAGCGCGGCGACAGGTTCAGCTCCACCATCGCCGACGCCATCCCGCCCAGCAAGGCCATGGCATCGGTCCACACGACCAGCAGCGGCATCGAGATCGCCAGCGCGACGACCTTCGGCATGATCAGGCGGTAGCCGTGCGAGATGCCCATGACGAGCATCGCGTCGAGTTCTTCGGTGACGCGCATGACGCCCAGCTGCGCGGTGATTGACGAGCCCGAGCGGCCAGCCACCAGGATCGCCGCCAGTAGCGGGCCCAGCTCGCGCACCACGCTCATCCCGAGGATATTCACGATATACATGTCGCCGCCGAACATCCGCAGCTGCTGCGACGACAGATAAGAGAGCACCACGCCGATCAGGAAGCCCACCAGCGCCGTGATGCCAAGCGCCTGGAAGCCGGAGTGGAAAATATTGGCCGAGATTTCGCGCCACGGCCCTGTGCGCGGATGGCGGATAAAGCGGCCGATATCCTGGACGACCTGGCCGATCAGCCGGATAAAACCGTGCATGTGCTCGAAGAACGACAGGATGCCGAAGCCCAGCACCATCACCCAGTTCAGGTGGCTGCGGCGCGTACGCGGCAGCTTCAGTTCGTTGGCCGCCTCCAGGCGCTTGAAAAGTTCTTCCTGCTGCCCCGCCAGCTTCAGCGATGCCGGGCGCTTCTTGCCCCAGGCGTTCCAGAACATCTGGGCGCCGATATGGTCGAGGCTGGTGACGGTCGAGAGGTCCCAATCAAGGCCGGGCTGATTATCGAGCGACTTGAGGGTGGCGGTGATCTTTTTGATCGCGCCGCACTGCGCCAATGCATGCACTTGCCAGATCCCTGTGGCAACGACGGACTGCGCCGCGTCACCGGTGGAGTGGCTGATGGTTAATGTTGGCGCATTTTCAATTGGCATTGCGGCAGTGTAAAAGACTTTCGGCCTTCCTGCTACCGCTGTTCTCTACAGTGTTCAGGCTGCAAGATGGCGAGCCTGGCGAATCGGGGCGACGATTGCGGATGCCTGTTTCTCCGCCGGCGCATCGACCCGGCCGGCGTAATCGCTGGCGACCAGCGCGGTCGCCTCCGCCTTGCCCATGCCGGTGACGTGCAGCCACTCCGCGACCAGCTTGGCCAGGCGTTCGAGGGCGATGCGGTGGGTTGCGTCGGTCTTCGTGTAGATCCAGTCGGAGAATGCCATGAAGTTCTCGAACGGCCGGGCGCCCAGCATGTGCTCGATCGTATTGGCGAAGCGGCCGGAGTTGGCGACCAGGTCCCAGTAGCGGGCGAAACGCACCAGCCGCTGCATGGTCGGGAAGTCGATCAGGTTGGTGGCGAGGATGGTGTAAGGCGCGTACGGGTCGAACACCATGCCAAAGGCCTCGGTGTGGCGGATGATCGGCGTACCGCGCAGCCGCTTGAGGATGCCGAACTGAATTTCATGCGGTTTGAGCGCGACCAGCTGGTCGAAGCCGCGCGCGAAACTGGCGACGTCTTCACCGGGCAGGCCGGCGATCAGGTCGACGTGCAGGTGGGCGTGCGACTGGGTGCATAGCCAGCGGATGTTGTCGGCGGCCTTGGCGTTGTCCTGGCGGCGGCTGACCAGCGCCTGTACTTCGGGGTTGAAGCTCTGGATGCCGATTTCGAACTGCAGCGCGCCGGCCGGGAATTTGGCGATCGTTTCCTTCAGCGCCTCTGGGAGGTGGTCTGGGACCAGTTCGAAGTGAGCGTAGACCGGGTCGTCCGGGTTCGCTTCCAGCTTATCGAGGAAGAACTGCATGATCTTCAGGCTGGTCTTGATATTCAGGTTGAAGGTGCGGTCGACGAACTTGAACAGGCGGGCGCCGCGCGCATGCAGGGATTCCATCTCGGCCAGGAAAGCGTCGAGCTGGAACGGCCAGGCGGTCTTATCCAGCGATGACAGGCAGAATTCGCACTTGAACGGGCATCCGCGCGATGCCTCCACATATAAGGTGCGGTTGGCGATGTCATCGTCCGAATACAGGTCGTACGGCATCGCGATCTCGGCCAGCGGCGGCTGGGCGCCGGCGTGTATCTTCATGATCGGCTTCGGGCCGTTGATAATCTCGCCGCACAGCTTGGGGAAGGTGACGTCGCCCCAGCCGGTGACCAGGTAGTCGGCCAGCTGGACGATGGCTTGTTCGCCGGGCTCGAACGAGACTTCCGGGCCGCCCAGCACAATCGACACGTGCGGCGCCACCCGTTTGAGCATGGCGACCACTTTGGTGGTTTCGTCGACGTTCCATATATAGACGCCGAACCCGATTACCTTGGGTTCGTACGACAGCAGCTTTTCGACGACGTCGGTGGTCTTCGCGCCGATGACGAACTCGTGGATATGCGTCTGCTCCTTGAGCGGACCCATGTTCGCCAATAGATAGCGCAACCCGAGGGAAGCATGGGTGTAGCGGGCGTTCAGGGTGGACAGCAGGATGGTCATGGCGGGCGGTGAGACAGGAAAGCCGACATTTTAACCGGGAGGGCCTTGCCAAGGGGCGAGGACCTTTGCTATAGTTCGCCTCCCCGCTGAAAGCGACGCTGAATTGCTGCTGTTTTGAGAGGGGAAAGTAGGAAAAAAGAAGTTGACGAAAATTGCGAAACGCTGCATAATCTCTCTTCTCTGCTGCTGACAAACACAACGCTTTGTCGACAAGTAGCAAGTAAGAAATACAGAACAAGTTCTTTAAAAATTAACAGTCGATAAGTGTGGGCGTTTGATGAAGGTGCCAGTGACTTCGGTCACTGATTACTTA
>NZ_JAFBIL020000020.1 GCF_016809835.1 Massilia soli
TATCGTTTGCCACTCATACTCACTCCTTTAGCCCAGAATTATGGCTCAAGAGTGTCTGCAGAAGTCGTGGCGATTCAATCCCAAAAGTCGTCCACGTCCCGATACTGGTATTCGTGAACCCAATGCTTTAGGCCGGCGACCTGAAGATGCGGCTCGCCCAGTTCGTTCAAGTGACAGTTCAATTTCAATATCCTAGGGGCCAAATGGTCGTGTTTGTATGTCGGCTTGGCCGTTGGAAGTCAATCGCGGAACGACTGCAACCGACCCGAGGCGGACGTCAGGTGGTCGACGCCAGTCGTTTTCGGACCTTTACCCAGACCCATGCACAGTAGACCAGTGCGCCTCCAGTGAAGCCGGCACCACCCGACAGTGCAACGGACGTCGGTGGGATAGGACTTCCTTCACCGACCGCGGCGTTTAGAGCAATACACGCAACAATAAATATCACCCCCAAACCAATGCCGCACTTGCCTGCCTGTTTTCCGACGTGATGCCATCGTTTGACACTTAGCGACCAAATGACCCCAATCGCGACGAATGGGCTGATGAAGGCACTAAGCATGAACATCAAAACAAGCAGGAATGAAAAAGGCAAGTCGAACTCCACTAGTTGATCGCTCGTAAGACCGTGCGTATGGGAAGCTAATAAGCTTCTGCTGTCTGCTTCTGGCCGACTGCGGAACTATTGTAATGTCGGCGAACCACCCCGGATGACTCGCGACCACATGCCGAGAAATTTCTTCGCGCTCGGCCGACGTCAACGCAAGTCTCGATCGAGATCGCGGCGCCGGGCGTTTACCGCCTGTCTCAGCAAGGATTCCTTGAACCGAAGAATGATTTCGACCGAACATCTGGGCGATAACTTGGGGGGAATCACCTTGCTTCCAGCGTTCCCACATCAACGCCTTCTGGCTTTCCGTGTAATAGATCCGAGGTTTCTGTTTCATCTCCAACACTCCCCTTGCTGACGCTCTTGGGTTAGAGTGTTGCGACCACCGGTTGAATCCGCAGCCGAAAGCAGTCTATCACTACACGACTCATGTCGACCCAAAGCGGCCGAAATTTAGTACTATCAGTTGATGCGTACCGCGATCAAATTTATAGGCATTTACATTGGCCTGTCAGTCTTCCTTCTACTGAGCTGGGCCATCTTTTCCTACCCCAATATCCCGTCCACACCAAGCGCATGGCTGTGGGTCTTGCTACTTGCTATCCCGCTTCAATTGGCTTTCGAATTCCTAGGTGATCTTGTCTGGAACAACAAAGCAACGCGTTTCGTGGAGCAGAAAACAGCCACACAGTCGTTCTCACTAGTCCGCATCCTCTACAGCGTAGTTCTTCTTTTGGTGTTTGCTGGACTAGTGATAGCGGTGAGTTACGGATGGCACGTGTTCCAACCATAGTATTGAGTAAGGTGGACACGGCTGTCATAGGTCCGCTTTTGACCGATAACGGACCCGTCTGGCCTCCGGACGCATCACACCGACAAGACCCCACCATTATTCTTTCTTTTTCAGCAGACCGGCCAATGCGGCAAAGGGGTTATGCGTTGCGGGCGCGACCTCGGCCGATTTGAGACCAGTTCCGCGGTCGGCTTCAAGATAACGCGAGTGTTCGTTATCGTGGCAGTAAAGGCACAGCAATTCCCAGTTACTGCCATCAGGCGGATTGTTGGCGTGATTGTGGTCACGATGGTGAACCGTCAGTTGCGACACATTGCTATGTGTGAATTCACGCATGCAGCGCCCGCACACCCACGAATACATCTTCAGGGAGCGCTCGCGATAGCCCAGCTCGCGCTGGTCGGCCGCGCGCCGTGCGTCGGCGACAATTTTGTCCAGCCGAGCGCCGTCCGGTTTTTTCCCAATGGTCACGCTTATATCCTTCCCTGGCTATTACTTGTTGGCCGGCAGCGCCCACTGCAGGCCGCACGCGCCATTGTTTGACTATTTTCGCTGAAACATAGCCAAGCAGCGGGAATGGCTTAGTACAAAGCTCTGCTTCTGGCCGGTAGCAGTCTATCACTGGGGGCACTGCATCCGACCCGAAGCAGTCATTCGCCACATACAGGTCAATCCGTGGTCGGATCAAAGTAGTTGACCTCTGGCGCTGGCGCCAGATTTTCAATAGATCAACGCTTCCTTAGAAACGCTCTAACGTTCTAGCACCTCTAATTGCTCTTTTAAGCGCCTGATTTTAAGCTCCCTCCATTCCTCCAGGCAGGCGTGGGCCTGAATGTTTTTATCAATCATCAACTTGAGTGCCCAGACGTCTAGTCCATGGGAATCGTATTGCTGCAGCAACGGCTCTAGAGGTAGAGTGATCAGTGCTTCACGCGGCCATGCGGGGAGCACGTAGCGCAAGAGACGATACTTCAGCGCGGGTTTAACGGAAGCCTCAAGCGCCTTGCAGACCAGATCTCGAGCAGGCGCGCCCAACTTTGCAAAGAAAGGTTGAATGACAGATTCGACAACGGGACCACCTGTCTCCAGCCACTGGAAAAGATGTGGCAACACAGGCGCTATCGCGGGATAACCTAAGGCCAGCAGTTCTTTGGCCCCCTCGACATCGTTGCCGTTCTTCGGCAGTCGTGAAGTCAGATTCTTATCAAATTTCATGTTGTTCGCAGTTCTGCCTATGCCTGATCCGACTCAGCCCGAAGGACCGTATATGGACTCCTCCTTGTTTGCAAACATTCCGTCTTTGGCTGTTAGGTACGACTGCTCACGTATATTCGGT
>NZ_JAFBIL020000021.1 GCF_016809835.1 Massilia soli
TCGTGTCCCGCCCTACTTGTCGCATACTTAGTTCCACACATCGCATTTCGTGTAAGGGGCTATCACCCTCTATGGCCGGAGTTTCCAATCCGTTCCACTATGCGTCATGCTAAATCATGCAGGCTCATCCCATTTCGCTCGCCACTACTTTGGGAATCTCGGTTGATTTATTTTCCTGCAGCTACTTAGATGTTTCAGTTCGCCGCGTTCGCTTTGCATACCTATGTATTCAGTATGCAATGACCTAAAAGGCCGGGTTTCCCCATTCGGAAATCTGCGGATCAAAGCTTGTTTGCTAGCTCCCCGCAGCTTATCGCAAGCTACTACGTCCTTCATCGCCTGTAATCGCCAAGGCATCCACCATGTGCACTTATTCACTTGTCCCTATAACGTTAGCCCCTGTTGCCAGGGATCGTTACAGTTCCAAGCAAGACTTCATTTATTACTGTGTTTGATGAGTTTTACTACTACCCTAAGTGTGCTCCTTTTACAGAACACGCTTAATAAAACTTTACTTCTTCCAGATTGTTAAAGAACGAAACAGCAATGATCTCTAAAAGATCAAACCTAAATCCAGCGATTTACGTTTGCACTCTTAGTAGGTAGTGGTGGAGGATGACGGGATCGAACCGACGACCCCCTGCTTGCAAAGCAGGTGCTCTCCCAGCTGAGCTAATCCCCCAAGGAATACGTGGTAGGGCTGGTTGGACTCGAACCAACGACCCCCGCGTTATCAACACGGTGCTCTAACCAGCTGAGCTACAGCCCCGACTTGGACACTGCTACTGTTTCTTTCAATTTCAACAGTCGATAAGAGTGGACGCTCAATGAGTGGGCTCTAGGCCCCGGTGCTACTCTAGAAAGGAGGTGATCCAGCCGCACCTTCCGATACGGCTACCTTGTTACGACTTCACCCCAGTCACGAATCCTACCGTGGTAAGCGCCCTCCTTGCGGTTAAGCTACCTACTTCTGGTAAAACCCGCTCCCATGGTGTGACGGGCGGTGTGTACAAGACCCGGGAACGTATTCACCGCGACATGCTGATCCGCGATTACTAGCGATTCCAACTTCATGTAGTCGAGTTGCAGACTACAATCCGGACTACGATACACTTTCTGGGATTAGCTCCCCCTCGCGGGTTGGCGGCCCTCTGTATGTACCATTGTATGACGTGTGAAGCCCTACCCATAAGGGCCATGAGGACTTGACGTCATCCCCACCTTCCTCCGGTTTGTCACCGGCAGTCTCATTAGAGTGCTCTTTCGTAGCAACTAATGACAAGGGTTGCGCTCGTTGCGGGACTTAACCCAACATCTCACGACACGAGCTGACGACAGCCATGCAGCACCTGTGTAATGGTTCTCTTTCGAGCACTCCCAAATCTCTTCGGGATTCCATCCATGTCAAGGGTAGGTAAGGTTTTTCGCGTTGCATCGAATTAATCCACATCATCCACCGCTTGTGCGGGTCCCCGTCAATTCCTTTGAGTTTTAATCTTGCGACCGTACTCCCCAGGCGGTCTACTTCACGCGTTAGCTGCGTTACCAAGTTAATTAAAACCCGACAACTAGTAGACATCGTTTAGGGCGTGGACTACCAGGGTATCTAATCCTGTTTGCTCCCCACGCTTTCGTGCATGAGCGTCAATCTTGACCCAGGGGGCTGCCTTCGCCATCGGTGTTCCTCCACATCTCTACGCATTTCACTGCTACACGTGGAATTCTACCCCCCTCTGCCAGATTCTAGCCTTGCAGTCTCCATCGCAATTCCCAGGTTGAGCCCGGGGATTTCACGACAGACTTACAAAACCGCCTGCGCACGCTTTACGCCCAGTAATTCCGATTAACGCTTGCACCCTACGTATTACCGCGGCTGCTGGCACGTAGTTAGCCGGTGCTTATTCTTCAGGTACCGTCATTAGTG
>NZ_JAFBIL020000022.1 GCF_016809835.1 Massilia soli
GGGGCAACAGCGCTTTGAATCTGGAAGAAGTAAGTTTTATATCAAAATCAGTTTTGAAGTCTTGCAGACCTATAACTACTAATGTTATAGGGACAAGCCGTACGGGCAATTAGTATCAGTTAGCTTAATGCATTACTGCACTTCCACACCTGACCTATCAACGTCCTGGTCTCGAACGACCCTTCAAGGAGCTTAAAGCTCCGGGAAATCTCATCTCAAGGCAAGTTTCCCGCTTAGATGCTTTCAGCGGTTATCTCTTCCGAACTTAGCTACCCGGCAATGCCACTGGCGTGACAACCGGTACACCAGAGGTTCGTCCACTCCGGTCCTCTCGTACTAGGAGCAGCCCCCTTCAAATTTCCAACGCCCACGGCAGATAGGGACCAAACTGTCTCACGACGTTTTAAACCCAGCTCACGTACCACTTTAAATGGCGAACAGCCATACCCTTGGGACCGGCTACAGCCCCAGGATGTGATGAGCCGACATCGAGGTGCCAAACTCCCCCGTCGATATGAACTCTTGGGAGGAATCAGCCTGTTATCCCCAGAGTACCTTTTATCCGTTGAGCGATGGCCCTTCCATACAGAACCACCGGATCACTATGTCCTACTTTCGTACCTGCTCGACTTGTCAGTCTCGCAGTTAAGCACGCTTATGCCATTGCACTATCATCACGATGTCCGACCGTAATTAGCGTACCTTCGAACTCCTCCGTTACACTTTAGGAGGAGACCGCCCCAGTCAAACTGCCTACCATGCACTGTCCCCGATCCGGATAACGGACCAAGGTTAGAACCTCAAACAAACCAGGGTGGTATTTCAAGGTTGGCTCCACGAGAACTGGCGTCCCCGCTTCAAAGCCTCCCACCTATCCTACACAGATTGGTTCAAAGTCCAATGCAAAGCTACAGTAAAGGTTCATGGGGTCTTTCCGTCTAGCCGCGGGTAGATTGCATCATCACAAACACTTCAACTTCGCTGAGTCTCGGGAGGAGACAGTGTGGCCATCGTTACGCCATTCGTGCAGGTCGGAACTTACCCGACAAGGAATTTCGCTACCTTAGGACCGTTATAGTTACGGCCGCCGTTTACTGGGACTTCAATCAAGAGCTTGCACCCCATCATTTAATCTTCCAGCACCGGGCAGGCGTCACACCCTATACGTCCACTTTCGTGTTTGCAGAGTGCTGTGTTTTTATTAAACAGTCGCAGCCACCAGTTTATTGCAACCCTTTCGCCCTACTGAAGTAAATCAGCCAAGCTACTGGGGCGTACCTTTTCCCGAAGTTACGGTACCAATTTGCCGAGTTCCTTCTCCCGAGTTCTCTCAAGCGCCTTAGAATACTCATCTCGCCCACCTGTGTCGGTTTGCGGTACGGTCTCGTATGACTGAAGCTTAGAGGCTTTTCTTGGAACCACTTCCGATTGCTTCGCAGCACAAGGCCGCTCGTCCCACTCCCTTGAATTACGC
>NZ_JAFBIL020000023.1 GCF_016809835.1 Massilia soli
ATTGAACGACTGAATTTGACCTGACAATCGCAGGCTACAAACCGGGCAACTGTCAGATCAGGTCGCGTTTACTACAGCTCACCCGTCCTTCACTGTCAACGGTGTGCCGGTTGCGACAGACGGGTGCATAACCGAATGCGGCTGCAAACTGATTGGCAACCTGCCGGCAACGGTCGCCTAGTCGCGTCTGCGCTTACCGGCGAGTCGCTGAGCGCCACGTGCGTGATTGCGGATGATCCTCAAAGTACCTGCATTCGTCGCCAACTCGTCGGCTATCCACAGCTCGAAACGGTGAGTCGCTGTCTTGCCGTCCTTGCGCTTGTGTTCACCCTGCCGACGGCAACCGCAATCACTTGTTACGGCTCTGTCGCAAAAGGAGCGATAACGGCCTCGACGAAAATTCCGGCTCACGGGGTCAACTTCCGTGCGTATAGTTCTGTGGGCGTCGAGGCCGGTCGCACCTACGTACACGAGCGAGTGCGGACTTGATGCTCGACACCTACTCGGACCTTGCAACTTCGGCGCCAAACAAGTTGTTCGTCTAAGGAGAGACCGGTCTGCCAAACGGCGAACCGAGCCTCTTCTATTCCTTCATGAAGCACCCCGTGAAGTAGCTTTCAGCGTTTAATCCAACACGACCGAGCTATTCGTCAATTTCCACAAACTCACCTGTATTCGCATCGCGTTCGAATGCTATGGGGTAAGGCGCACCCAGCAAGGTACGAAGTTGCGGCGCTCGCTCAACAATAGTCGAAGCATTGTATAACGCGAAATTTGACGACACCTCAGCATAGTCCTGGGTCTCATCTCCTGCAAAGATTCGCCATCCACTGTCATTCGCATCGTCCGACTCTTCACGGTACAAGTACCCGACCGGACAATTGTCGATCATCACGCGGTTACTGACGGTCACGTATCCTATTAGCATTTATTCTTGTCCGACGTTCGTGAGGTGTCAAGTCGATGCAGGCCGTTTGCAGGCCTTTTTGAGATGTGGTCGACCTCCGCATTGACGGAGGTCGAACCAGCAATGAACCAGCCTCGAACGGCCTAAGTCATTGATTTCTGGAGGCGAGGACGGGAATCGAACCCGTCTAAACGGCTTTGCAGGCCGCTGCATAACCTCTTTGCTACCTCGCCAGAAACTTGCTGCACAGCTTTTAGGGGCTGTAAGAAAAAACGCGGCCTGGCCGCGTAGTTTCAGGAATTCTGGAGCGGGAGAAGAGTCTCGAACTCTCGACCTCAACCTTGGCAAGGTTGCGCTCTACCAACTGAGCTACTCCCGCATTGGAGCTTACTTTTACCGCTTTACTACTGCTACCAGATAACTGGAGCGGGAGAAGAGTCTCGAACTCTCGACCTCAACCTTGGCAAGGTTGCGCTCTACCAACTGAGCTACTCCCG
>NZ_JAFBIL020000024.1 GCF_016809835.1 Massilia soli
GACCGTATATGGACTCCTCCTTGTTTGCAAACATTCCGTCTTTGGCTGTTAGGTACGACTGCTCACGTATATTCGGTCTCTGACTGCTTCGCCCGCCTGAGGGCAAGGACCATAATGGGCTATTCGCGCGCTGACTCCCTATCGCTTCTGCGGGCTTGTTGGCCTCGGACATTCTCGGGTTCTGTCAGCGCCGGTTCGACCTGTTGGCCATCAACGGCTTGTCTTGCAATCGTGGTTGGATGCTCCTTTTTACCTACTCCTCTTTTCCAACTCAAGCCGCAATCATACCCGGCTCATAGTCGGTTCCCTTGGTGATCATTGCCCAGGCAATTCGCGCCGTTTTGTTCGCCAACGCAACAGCTGCAATGTTGTGATGCCTGGTCTCGGCAATGTGTGCGACCCATCGACTCAAGCGATCCTTCTTGCCGGCCGCAGTGCGCAGCATTGAACGCGCACCGTGGATCAGCAAAGTTCGCAGGTAAGCATCGCCCCGCTTGGTAATTCCAAGCAATCGTTCTCGGCCACCGGAACTGTGCTGTCTTGGAGTAAGCCCAAGCGACGCTGCCATCTGCCTTCCATTGCTGAACTGCTTTGCGTCACCGACGTTGGCTACTATCGCAGTTGCAATGACCGGGCCAACGCCGCGCAGTTGCTGCAGCCGGATGGCGACCGGGTCGAGCGCGGCGACGATCTCTATTTCGCGATCCAGGTCTTTGACTCTGCCATCGAGCGCCTTCAGGTCTTGCCACAATCCATCGAGCAGGCGGCGAAAGTGTGGCGTCAGACCATTTTCCATGTTCTCAAGCCAGCGCGGGATGGCTGTTCGTAGTTGTAGCAGTTCTCTTGCAGCCGCCAGTCCGTACTCCGCGCACAAGCCACGAATCTGATTGGCCTTGGCAGTGCGTTGGCTACACAGTTCCGCCCTAATGCGATGCACGGCCTGTAAATCTTGTTGCTTAACGCTCTTGATCGCGACGAAGCGCATATTGGGGCGGCTCATTGCTTCGCAGATCGCCTCAGCGTCATTGGCATCGTTCTTATTGCTCTTCACGTAGGGTTTCACGAACTGGGGCGCAATCAGCTTGACCGTAAAGCCGCGTTGCTGCAACAGTCGCGCCCAGTGGTGCGCGCCACCGCAGGCTTCCATGCCGATCTCGCAGCCAGGCTCAATCTTGTCGAGCAAGGCCTGCAGCCATTCTGCTCGGCTGAGTTTCTTGCGCCATACCACCTTCTCAAAGCGATCAACCCCATGTACTTGAAAGACATTCTTGGCTAGGTCGACGCCAACGCGGATAATCTTCATGGTGGACTCCTTCTTCAAACTGGTTGTGTGCAAACTCCAGTTTAGGCACCACGGTGCCCGTTGGGGAGGAGGAGTCCATCCCATTGCTT
>NZ_JAFBIL020000025.1 GCF_016809835.1 Massilia soli
TGAATCGCCACGAGTTTGCTAGACACTCGCGAGCCTCTCAAAGTACCGCTTCTCAAAATTGACCGGCGAAAGCTTCTCATTGAAGCCATGCCGACGTTTTGGATTGTAGAACATCTCGATGTAGTCGAAGACATCTTCCTTGGCCTCCGCACGTGTCGCGTAGATTTTTCGTCGAATACGCTCACGCTTGATCAGCTGGAAGAAGCTTTCAGCGACGGCATTATCGTGACAGTTTCCCCGCCGGCTCATGCTCTGCTGCAGGTTGTGGGCATCGAGGAAGTCTCGCCAGTCGTAGCTGCTGAACTGACTTCCTTGGTCCGAATGCACCATCACCGTATTCTTCGGCTGCCTGCGCCAGACGGCCATCAAGAGCGCATTCATCGCCAGTTCGCGGTCAATTCGCGAGCTCATCGACCAACCCACCACCTGGCGTGAAAACAAATCTAAAACGACGGCCAGGTACAACCAACCTTCGTAGGTACGGATATAGGTGATGTCCGTGACCCAAACCCGATTCGGTTCTTTCACGTCAAACTGGCGCTGCAGGTGGTTCGGCGCCACCAAGGACGGCGCACCACCGCGCTTGTACTTGCGCTTTCCATATCCCGTTTGGGAACGGATGCCGGCAGACCGCATCAGCCGATGAACTCGATTGATGCCACACGTTTCGCCGAGCTCGCGCAGATCGTCGCTGACCTTGCGATAGCCGTACACGGCACCGCTTTCAAGCCAGGACTGCTTGATCGGAACCAGCAAGCGCTTGTCTTCCTTTGCACGCTGGCTCTCTGGGCTGTGGCGCCAAGCGTAGAAGCCGCTTGGGTGCACATCGAGCATCTTGCAAAGCCGACGCACCGAGTAATGGTCCTGAAGCGCAACAATCAAGGTGTACCTTACCCGGACGTCTTGGCAAAGTACACCGCGGCTTTTTTCAATATGTCGCGCTCCTCAGTGACGCGCTTCAATTCAGCCTTCAATCGCCGCATCTCGTCGCACTGGGCATCGACTGCCTTCCGCTCTTCCTCTGGCATTCCGTAGCGCTTCACCCAGGCGTATAAGCTGTGGATGCTGACGCCAAGCCGCTCCGCGACTTCGCTGACTGGGTGCCCACGCTGGGCCACTTGCTTGACCGCGGCGATCTTGAATTCTTCCGTGTATCGTTTGCCACTCATACTCACTCCTTTAGCCCAGAATTATGGCTCAAGAGTGTCTGCAGAAGTCGTGGCGATTCA
>NZ_JAFBIL020000026.1 GCF_016809835.1 Massilia soli
CTGTAGTAAACGCGACCTGATCTGACAGTTGCCCGGTTTGTAGCCTGCGATTGTCAGGTCAAATTCAGTCGTTCAATGTGGTGATTTTATCGTGCCACGCCTCCTTCCCGTCAATCAGTGTTTGCATTGGGGTTCGGCCGCAGCACATCTTTCCCTGATGGGTGCGGTCGTTGTTGTAATAGGAGATCCACTCGTCGAGATCGGCCTGTAGCTCGTCGATGCTTCGGTACATTTTGCGGCGGAACGCCACCTGGTAGAACTCCTGCAGGATCGTCTTATGGAATCGCTCGCAAATGCCATTTGTCTGTGGGTGCCGGACCTGCGTCTTCGTGTGCTCAATATCGTTGAACGCCAAGAAGAGCTGGTAGTCATGGGTCTCCGCTTTGCCACAGAACTCGGTTCCGCGGTCGGTTAGTACGCGCAGAACTCCCATGCCTTGCTCTTCCATGAACGGGAGAACACGATCGTTAAGCAGATCTGCGGCCGTGATCGGGGTCTTGGTACTGTAGAGCTTCGCTGCAGCCCACTTCGAGTAGGTATCGACGTATGTTTGCTGGTAGATCCGGCCGACGCCCTTCATCGTGCCCACGTAGAACGTATCCTGACTACCAAGGTAGCCAGGGTGCGCCGTTTCGATCTCGCCGCATGCGACGTCGTCGTCCTGCTTCCGCTCCAGCGCTACGACCTGCGACTCGGTGAGCACTTCACCGGTTTCGGCGACGTGCCGTTCGAGCGCCACCAGACGCTTCTTGAATGACTCCAGATCGCCGCGTAGCCAGATTGAACGCACTCCAGAAGGAGAAACGAAGATGCCCCGCTTGCGCAGCTCGTTCGACGCGCGAACCTGTCCGAACGCCGGCTGCTCCACCGAAAAAGCGATGACCGCCTTCTCCGTGGCCTCTTCGACGCGGTTCTTCAGATTTGGTTTCTTGCGGCTAGCATCGATGAGCGCCTCAACGCCACCAGCGGCAACAGCGGACTGATAGCGATAGAAGGTGTCGCGCGATAAACCCATCACCTTGCAGGCACGGGAAACATTGCCAAGTTCATTGGCCAGGTTCAAAAGGCCCATCTTGTGTTTGATGGCTTTTTGGGGAACACTGCTCATGGGGTTACTCCTTGCGCTTACGCGCATTGGTTGATAAAGATTCGCACCTCTATCAAACCGGGTAACCCCACCCTTCGTACTGCGATGTGTCAGATCAGATCGGAACTACTACA
>NZ_JAFBIL020000027.1 GCF_016809835.1 Massilia soli
GGAAGCGCTGATCAATTGATGATTTCAGCGGTTTCCCGATTTTTGGCGGAAGCGGCATCGTCGAAAAAACGGAATGCGTTTTTCGAGGGCCATTTCAGCGGTTTTTGCAGCAAATATGCAGTAATCCTTGCGCCTTTCGGCGCTCAGGACGCTCTTCGGGTTTCAGTGATCGTAAATCGCCGGCCGGCCAGCACCAGATTGGCGAAGCCGAACAGCGTGAACAACTGGGCGGTGTTCTTCGCCAAGCCACGGTAGCGCGTCTTCCGATGACGGAACAGGTTCTTGATGACATGAAATGGATGCTCGACTTTCGCACGCACGCTCGCCTTGAGATGCTCAAGCTTTTCGGTCATGCGGCCAAGCTTGTTCTTCGGCAGCGCCTTGCGTTTAGCGCGCTTCATCGCCACGTGCCAAGTCACCGGTTTGCCGATGTTCTCGGAGCGCTTTTCGACGCCCTGATAACCGGCGTCGCCAAAGGCTGCCACCTCATCACCGTGCAGCAGCGCGTGCGCCTGCGTCACATCGGAGACATTGCCAGCGGTGCCCACAACGGTGTGCACCAGGCCCGATGCCGCGTCCACGCCGATATGGGCTTTCATTCCAAAATGCCAGTCATTGCCCTTCTTCGATTGGTGCATTTCCGGGTCGCGCTCGCCGTCCTTATTCTTGGTCGACGGTGGCGCGGCAATCAAGGTGGCATCCACAATGGTCCCTTCGCGCATCATCAATCCCTTGGCCGCCAGATGCGCATTGATCGCTTCGAAAATCTTCTGCGTCAGCCCCTTTGCTTCGAGCAAGTGGCGAAACTTGAGCAGCGTCGTCGCGTCCGGTGCGCTCTCGCGATTGAGGTCGATGCCGACGAAAGCGCGGATCGCCTGGCTGTCGTAAATGGCGTCCTCAATACCCTCATCGGACAGACCAAAACACTGCTGGGCTACGTACATGCGCAGCATGCGGGCCAAGCCGATCGGCGGACGACCAGGACCAGTCACCTTCGGGTAGTGTGGCTCGATCAGCTTATGCAGCTTGCCCCACGGCGTCGCCACGTCGATCTCAGCGAGGAAGCGGTCGCGGCGCGTCAACTTCTTCTTGGCGGCGTACTCAAGGTCGGAAAAACTCTTTTGCATGATCGATGACGGTGCGGTGAAAGTGCCGGTATTGTCTCAGGTCGGGCTGCCGATGGAAACGTAAGCGTTTGAATTAATCAGCGCTTCCCTA
>NZ_JAFBIL020000028.1 GCF_016809835.1 Massilia soli
AAGATTCGCACCTCTATCAAACCGGGTAACCCCACCCTTCGTACTGCGATGTGTCAGATCAGATCGGAACTACTACAGGTGAGCCGTAACGATCTTGTTAATTCCATGTGGTTTACCTCCAGGGTAGACCTGCGGGCAGCTGACCTGATCTCCAAGTCTGGCGATTGCACGCCCACGAATATCAGCGGTTGGCGACCCGCTGATCACCGTGCCGCCATGATCTGTACTGTCACCAACAGTGATGATCGCTAATGGCATGATTATCCCTATACAGCCAAATTACAAGAAAGCGGCGGTGACCCCATCCCCCTTCGGATGAAGTGCTTTCCATTGAATGGATCAGTCATCTTTCCATTCACGCACGATCTGCGCGAGATCGTCACGTGTCATCTTTCGCGCTTTCAGGATCTGCACCAGATCCTCTTTCGATAGGGGATATTGAGTGAGCACCTTTGACACGTCGTCCGAATCGATTTGATAAAGCCACGTCGACTCTCCCGACGCGTCGGAAGGGAGCACGTCTGCCGGAAGTTTGCCCTTGTACAGCACTTCGATTGTATAAAGCTGATGTCCTTCGGCGAAGCCTTTTTGCAAACGAAGGACCGTTTTGGCCGGGATCATGTAGTAAGGCGAGCCGTTCTCATTAGCAATCAGCATGGGTTCGTTGAGTCGGTAGAGCGTCTTGGTATCCATTGTTTTCTTCCAAATAAAAAGGCTGAACGTTACGGCAATGAGAATTGTCGTCATTCCGGTGTTGACCGGGATTTTTAGCTTCATTTTCCACCACCAAATTTTTCGACGCGGGACGGCCGGCGCTTCGAATTATTCTCCAGCATATTTTTCAAATCGCCAGGCATAAAAATATGTGCAGGCCAACCAGCCATTTTCGCACCGATCTTTTCGGTAGTACTCATGCCTGTGCCTTGGTTAAACCTGGGTAGCTCGAAGTCTAGATCGCGAATTGCTACGGCCGCCCCTCGCATTGCAGTCGTTACGCAGTTATTGTTCAGTGCGTGGTATTCCTCAGCTAGGGAAGCGCTGATCAATTGATGATTTCAGCGGTTTCCCGATTTTTGGCGGAAGCGGCATCGTCGAAAAAACGG
>NZ_JAFBIL020000029.1 GCF_016809835.1 Massilia soli
ATATCCGCAGCTTCGGTGACTGGCTTAGCCCCGTTACATCTTCCGCGCAGGACGACTCGATCAGTGAGCTATTACGCTTTCTTTAAATGATGGCTGCTTCTAAGCCAACATCCTGACTGTTTTAGCCTTCCCACTTCGTTTTCCACTTAGCCAATCTTTGGGACCTTAGCTGGCGGTCTGGGTTGTTTCCCTCTTGACGCCGGACGTTAGCACCCGACGTCTGTCTCCCAAGCTCGCACTCATCGGTATTCGGAGTTTGCAATGGTTTGGTAAGTCGCAATGACCCCCTAGCCATAACAGTGCTCTACCCCCGATGGTGATACTTGAGGCACTACCTAAATAGTTTTCGGAGAGAACCAGCTATTTCCAAGTTTGTTTAGCCTTTCACCCCTACCCACAGCTCATCCCCTAATTTTTCAACATTAGTGGGTTCGGACCTCCAGGGCGTGTTACCGCACCTTCATCCTGGCCATGAGTAGATCACTTGGTTTCGGGTCTACACCCAGCGACTGTCGCCCTATTCGGACTCGATTTCTCTACGGCTTCCCTATATGGTTAACCTTGCCACTGAATGTAAGTCGCTGACCCATTATACAAAAGGTACGCAGTCACGGAACAAGTCCGCTCCTACTGTTTGTATGCACACGGTTTCAGGATCTATTTCACTCCCCTCCCGGGGTTCTTTTCGCCTTTCCCTCACGGTACTGGTTCACTATCGGTCGATTACGAGTATTTAGCCTTGGAGGATGGTCCCCCCATGTTCAGACAGGATTTCTCGTGTCCCGCCCTACTTGTCGCATACTTAGTTCCACACATCGCATTTCGTGTAAGGGGCTATCACCCTCTATGGCC
>NZ_JAFBIL020000002.1 GCF_016809835.1 Massilia soli
CGGTGAAAGTGCCGGTATTGTCTCAGGTCGGGCTGCCGATGGAAACGTAAGCGTTTGAATTAATCAGCGCTTCCCTAGGGATTGGCTCCCCATCACAGAGGCTTCCATCGAGATGGAAGTTGGCGAAACTGATGTGTATCGCCTGAACGGCATGCGCGGCGGCCGGAGGTATCGTTTTTTCTTCAAGAGCCGTGAAATCGTGATGGCGGAGGTCATTCGAGTTAAGCCAGCGGACAAGGGCGTTTTTCTGGTCTCAATTCTGGATTTCCATGCACCACACGGTGAGTGGGCAATATGGACAGGCTCGCTATTTAGCACTAAGGAGGCTCTGAATGCTGTTGCGTTGCCGCTAAAGCGAACAAAACTGCACTCGCATTTTCTAAAACACCCAACTGGAAATCCTTTGCTGCGTGCAGTGCCGCAGGTAGTCAGTGCAGCTCAACCGGTTAAACTCGCGGCGCCGGCGACACGGGTAGAAGATTCTGTGAGCAAGGAGGAGCACTCGCAAATTGAACTCCTTCGCTGCCCGGATTGCCAAGTAAGAATCAGCGAACGCAATCTTCTAAAGCACCTTCGTCGTATCCACGGTTACATACCTCTTGGTACAAGTGCGAAAATCACAGGCCAAATGCTACTGAGGGAGGTTTAGGTAGATGCGGTTATGACCGCTTCCTTTAACTACAATGAAATGCAGAAGGAGCGCGAAATTTGGTGTGCCGCCTCGCCCAGGCTTGCCAGTGAAAAAATTAAAGTTTTAGCGTCGCTTCTTTTTGCTATTTCAGCATGTGTATGACATGGATGACATTGCACATGCGGAATGCCTTCAGTTAGACTGACGGGTTCCGAACATTGATTTTAGGGTGCTATGAAGCGCGTCACAACCATCGAACTATTGCTTCTGCATGACGCGGTATAACGCAGAAATCTACGTTGGCGCTCTACTGCCGATGGAGAGCCGACGCATAGCAAAACTGCTGCTGACCGAGCCGGACCAAGCGGCGTGGATGCATGCCATCGAGACAGAAAATATCCTGCAGAAGAGGACCGCTGCCACCGCAGCTCGACAGGCCAGACTTCTACGTCGTCGGTTGACCACGTTGGATGCCGAAGGCTGGAAGATGATTAACGAACGCGAGAGCGAAGTGGTCATCCAGATGCTCATGGCTGCAGCCGTCAAACATAGCCTGCTTCTAGGTGACTTTATGCTCCGCGTCTATGCGGACCGGCAGCGACGACTCGAGCCCGCTCTGGCTCGGTCCGACTGGCAGGATTTCTTGGCTGAATGCGAACATCACGACCCGTCATTGGCCGGATGGCCTCAATCCACGAAGGACAAGATGCTTCAAGTCATCCTGCGCATTTTGGTCGAGGCGAAGTACATTGATAGTTCGAAATCTATGAAGTTGACCCCCCAATCCCTACACCCCGATGTGCGGCGTTACTTGAGCGCACACGATGAAGCGTATGTACTTGACTGTCTGGAACGTACAAGATGATTCTGAGCTTTGACGAACGCCTAAACCAAATCCTGCCGCGCGTGACATCGCGTGATTTCTTGGACAGCAAAGGACTGGGAAATGAAATCGGGTTCTGGATTTTTGACTACCCGCCCGACCGCGAGCTGGACATGCGCAGCTTCCTCTATGGAACCGTGCTACCAGCGATAGCAAAGCAGGTGCCAGCCTTGCGCGCTGAAACTATCGACTTGCTTCAACTCGTGACAGGCTTGCTTGAGGAGCGCAAGCTGCTCGGCAAGACGATGGACATGCAGCTCAGGAACGGCGACGACAGTACGCTGGCCGCGCTGCGCTCGGTACTCAAAGAAGACAAGATTGCACAGAAAATCGCATCCGAGCACGACATTCCAAATCTCGACTTATTGATTTTGACCGGTGTCGGCTCCGTGTACCCCATGCTCCGCACGCACACGCTACTGTCTGCTCTGCACCCCATCATGGGTAACACGCCTCTGCTGATGTTCTTCCCCGGTCGATACGACGGGCACTCGCTACGTCTTTTCAACTCGCTGGCCGAAGACCACTACTACCGAGCCTTCCGCCTGGTACCAGAAACCACGTAGCTAACCGTTCGGGCAGTTAAGACAGCTCAGGCAGCACACTCCAGTCAATCAGGAAACCAGAACAACATGAAAATCAGCGAACTCTTCCTCAAACCTATCGACCGTCCAATTAACGGCGTCATCAAAGCCGACCAGATGGATGCCGCAAGCGTCTGGCAAGAACTGGAAGAGTACGTTGTCACTAAGCAGATTAGCGAGTACCTGCGCAAGTTCTTCGATGCTTACTTGGCGGCCATGGACCGTCCCAATGACGCCGCCATCACCGACCGTATGGGTGTCTGGGTGTCCGGCTTCTTCGGCTCGGGTAAGTCGCACTTCATCAAAATACTTTCCTATTTGCTGGAAAACATCGAAGCCAGAAACCCCGAGACTGGGGCGACGCGCAACGCTGCCGAGTTCTTTGACCACCAAAAAATCAAGGACGCCATGCTGCACGCTGACATTCAGCGAGCAGTGCAGGGCACGGCCGACGTCATCCTGTTTAACATCGACGCCAAAGCGAACAAGTCAGACCCCGACGCCATCCTGCAGGTCTTCTTGCGTGTGTTCAATGAGAAGGTCGGCTTGTCGGGCGATACGCCGCACATCGCAGACATGGAACGTCACCTGATAGCCAAGGGGGCGTTCGAGACCTTCAAGGCCGCCTTTGCTGCCTCCAACGGTGGCGCCTGGGAGCTGGAGAGTGATGCGGTTGCCTTCTATCGCGACGACATCGTGACCGCACTTGCCCAGGCCTTGAAAATGACGCCTGAATCAGCGGGCAAATGGTTCGACAATGCAAGAGATGACTTCCGCATCACGCTTGAAGGGTTTGCCAAGGTCGTCAACGAATATCTGGCTACTTGCCCGGCCAGCCACAAGGTCATATTTTTGGTTGATGAAGTGGGCCAGTTCATCGGGGCCAGTTCGCCACTGATGCTCAACCTCCAGACAATCACCGAGCAGCTCGGTGCCCAGTGTAAGGGCCGCGCATGGGTCATCGTCACCAGCCAGGAAGATATCGACGCGGCCATTGGCGAGGACAATAAGTCCAAAGGCCAGGACTTCTCCAAGATTCAAGCCCGCTTTCACACCCGTTTATCGCTGGCCAGCAGCAACACCGACGAAGTCATCGGCGAGCGCCTGCTGTCCAAGACGGAGGCTGCCCACGTTGCGCTGCGCGATGCGTTTGCCAGCAAGAGCGATGTCATCAACAATCAGCTTGGGTTCTCGGGCAACTCGGTGACCCTGCGTGGTTACAAGGACGCCGCTGAATTCGTCACCTGCTACCCGTTCGCGCCATACCAGTTCACGCTGCTGCAAAAGATTTTCGAATCCATCCGCAAGGTGGGCGCCACCGGCAAGCACTTGTCACGGGGCGAACGTTCGCTGCTCGATGCATTCCAGTCCGCAGCCGTGCGGAATGCGAGCCAGGACATTGATGTGCTCATTCCGTTATACGACTTCTATCCCGCTATCGAGAGCTTCATCGACGGCGTTGCCAAGCGCTCGATAGACCAGGCGCCGGACAATCCCGGCTTGCAGCCTTACGACAGTCTGCTGCTGAAGGCGATGTTCCTCATCCGGTACATCCCCGACATCGTCAAGCCGACCATCGACAACCTTGCCACCCTGTGCATCGACCAGATTGACGCGGACAAACTCGCTCTCAAGCGCAAGATTCAGGAAAGTCTGGCGCGCCTGGAGCGGGAGCGACTGGTCAGCCGCAACGGTGACCTGTGGTTCTTCCTGACGAACGAAGAACGTGATGTCGCCCGCGAAATCGGTCATGTCGAGGTCTCCGCTGCTGAAAAGTCCCGCGAACTGGCGAAGCTGATTTTTGAGGATATTTTCAAGGACCAAACCAAGGTGCGCCACCGCGACACCAAGGCCGACTACGAATTCAACCGCCTGCTTGATGGTGCGCCATGGCGCCAGGCCAGCCATGCCCTGAGCTTTGAAGTACTCACCCCGCTGGGTGATGAATATGAGCGTCTCCAGCCAGCCCGCTGCATCTTGCGCAGCAGTGAGGGCAACGGCCGCGCCTTGGTGCGCCTGCCGGAAGGGGAGCGCCTAGATATCGAATTGGCGCTATACCTGCAAATCGAAAAATACATTGTCAGCCCCAAAGCCGACCAGGCCAGTCCGTCGCTCAAGCGCATCCTGGCCGACCGCAAGGATGAAAACCGTGAACGCCGTATGCGCCTGGTACACCAGCTTTCCGAACTAATCGCGTCAGGCGATTTTTACGCGCTGGGCCAGCCAGTACAAATCAAGACCGCCAGCCCGGACAAAGTGCTCGACGAGCTGCTCAATTACCTCATCACCAACACATACAGCAAGCTGCCATACCTGAAGGTGCGCCAAGTTGACCCAATAGCCGAAATCAAGGCAGTGCTCAATGCGGACGACTTGGGCCAGCATTCGTTGGGCTTGGACGGCGACGCCGGCAACGCTCTCGCCATCAAGGAAATGCGCGACTACCTGCAGCTCGCCGCTAGCCAGAACCGGGTACTCCTGTCAGATGTGGTGGACCGCTTTGCCGGCATCCCATGGGGTTGGAAGCCCGAGTGGGAAACTGTGCTGCTTATCGCCCGGCTGTTCATGTCCGGCGAAATTAAGCTCATGCTCGAAGGCTCAGACCTTGACCCCGCATCTGCCGCCGACCCGCTCACCAAGTCCGCTCGTTTCAAACAGGTGTCCATCCTCAAGCGCAAGACTGCCGATGCCACCGCAATCAAGCGCGCGCGCGAGTTGTACAAGGACCTGTTTCAAAAAATGGGTCGCGAAGAAGAGGACAGCCTGGTTGCTGACTTCCGGACGCGCCTAACGGATTGGCAAGGCGAGCTCAAGAGCTACGCTCACACCGCCGCTACGCCACACCACCCTGGCAAGTCTGACATTGACGCCGCGCTCACCCGTATCGCCCAACAACTCAGTACGCGTGACAGCTTTGCGTTTATCGAAGCCCTGTTGGCGGCCAAGAGCGAGTGGCTCGATGCTGCGGACGATATTCATGACCTGGTCAACTTCTACAAGACCCAGATTACCGCCTGGCGCAAGCTGCTAGAGGGCCTGAGCGGATTTGAAAGCAATCGTGAAGCATTGACCAAAGTGCCTCAAGCCGCCGTCGCCCTGGTTGACTTGGCCCAAATTCGTGACAACCCCAAGCCCTACGGCCAAGTCAACCGCATCGAGCCGCTACTTGCCTCCGTCACCGCCATCAATGAGCAACTGGCGCAAGATAAACGTGAGCGAGCTTTACTGTCCATCGAAGCAAAGTTGGCCGAAGTGCAGGCCAAGCTCAGTGCCTCAGCCGCTACCACCCCGGACCTGAGCAACAAGGCGCTTCGCCCACTGCAGGACTTGAAAACCCGCCTTGCTAGTCAGACCAGCATTGCGCAAATCCTGTTGCTGCAGGGAGCGGGCGGCGACGCCATGGACGATGCCATCAACCTGATTGAAGTGGCTGTCGCCAAAGTCCCACTGCACGTTGCCACGCCGGGTGATACGACCAAGCCGCTACAAACCGGAGAGCCCAATGTGCCAGCGCCCGTCGCCAAGACCACCCGCGTCATCCGCGCTGCCGAACTCTCCAGCAAGACTTATCTGGAAACCGAAGCCGACGTGGATACCTATGTAGCCGAACTGAAAGACGCACTGCTGGCCGCAGTGCGAGCCGGTCAAATAGCCAGAATTCAGTAACGTAATCGAGAGACCACCACTGTCCTCATCCGATTCTATTCAATAGCTGCCCGCGACCATGCGCGGGGGCTGAAAACCTTTTTTGACTCATGAATAAAGCCAAACTCAAGTCCTACGCCCCGCAAGCCCGCAAAGACTTCATTGCCGCTGTCACTGCACGCGCCAATTTGCTCGGCCTGTCAGAAAAAATGGGCAAGCCGGACGTGGCTGCCAGTCAACCCCAAGGAGGAGTCACTGTTATCGCAGGCCAGGCTTGGCCTGTAAAAGTCCATGGCCAACGGCAGCAACTTATCGCACGAATCAGGAAGGACGGCTTTGCCCAGACAATGGAAGCTGTGGCTTATACTTGGTTTAACCGAATTGCGGCGCTGCGCTATATGGAGTTACACGACTATCTAGGCCATGGCTACCGCGCGCTTTCCAGTTTGGAAGGTACTCTGCCAGACATCCTGACCCACGCCCAAGACTTAACTCAAGATAGCGCTGGCAATGGTGGATTGCCGGGGCTGAAGCCTGAATTAGTCGTTGAGATGAAGTTGGCTGGAAACCGCGACGGAGAGTTGTATCGCCTACTTTTGGTCGCCCAGTGCAATGCGCTTAGCAATGTCATGCCGTTTCTGTTTGAGCACATCGATGACGAAACCGAGTTGCTGCTGCCTGACAACCTGTTGCGTACGGACTCCGTCATTGCAAAGCTTGTCGCCAGCATTCCTGAAGAAGACTGGAAAGAGGTCGAAATTATCGGATGGCTGTACCAATTTTACATAGCGGAAGAAAAAGAACGCATCGACAGAAAAATAAAGGCAGGCAGCCCGGCCGCGGCGCACGAAATACCGGCAAAGACACAGTTGTTTACTCCGAATTGGATAGTCCAATACTTGGTGCAAAATAGTGTAGGTCGGTTATGGCAGATGGCTAACCCGGCGAGTAGCTTAAGGCACGAGTGGCCATATTACATTACCCCTGTAGGCCAAAGTTCTGAGGTGCAGGTCCGGCTTGACGCTCTTGTCCAAAGTAGGGTGAAGTACGACGGCGGTAGCTTAAATCCTGAAACTATCACTATGCTTGACCCGGCGTGTGGTTCCGGACACATCCTGGTGGAAGCATATAGAGTATTTAAATCTATATACTTAGAACGCGGTTATCAACCGCGTACGATACCGCGGCTCATTCTGGAAAAGAATCTGTACGGACTAGATATTGATGACCGTGCCGCGCAAATGGCTGGCTTCGCGTTGATGATGAAAGCCCGGGCTGATGACCGTCATCTCTTCAAAGAGCCTCTGAGTCTGCATGTGATGTCCATTAAAGAGAGTGCAGGACTAGATTCCACGGAGCTTGTCCGCACCTTGCAAGCAGTCAAGGAAGCGAGTTCTTCAGAGCATGTTCGGGATACTACAGTTCGAGGATTGAGTGAAGGCGACCTGTTTCCTGCTTCCCTTCCACAACGTAGTTTGGGCGATATTATTGCTGGAGAAAAAAATAGTGAACCTGCAGATGCCACGATTTCAGTAGTTTCAACTTTAGTAAATATTTTTGCCAATGCCAAGACACTGGGCGCTCTCATTCGAGTTCCTCCGGATTTAGGTGCACAACTAAGTCGATTCGCTGAATATTTGCAGAGGGTTTCAAATAGTGGTGACCTGTACGCAAAGGCAGCCGCACAGGAATTGTTGCCTTTGTTGGCACAGGCCCAAATCCTTGCAATGGAATACGATGCAGTGGTTGCGAATCCGCCGTACTTAGGTACTAAGGGGATGAATTCGACTTTAAAAGATTTCGCTAAAGATAAATTTCCTAGAAGTAAATCAGATTTATTTGCCATGTTTTTGGAGCGAGGGTTTTGGTGGTGCAAACCGAACGGTATTAATAGTATGGTAACCATGCAAGGGTGGATGTTTTTATCGTCCCTTGAAGCAATGCGCAGTCGCTTACTAAGAGAAAAGCAAATTTATTCTCTTGTTCAAATTGGTATTAATAGCTTCCCTGAAATGAACTCGAAAATTGCGCAAGCTTGTTGTTTTACTATTGGGAATTCGCATATCGAATCTTATGTGGGAAATTACATCAATTTGAGTAATGCCCGAGAATCCGAAGATAAATCGAAGGCCTATTTGAGTCGCGATGAATCGATGTCTTTCGTTGTTTGTCAGGAGGACTTCAACCAAATACCTGGCAGCCTTATTGCCTATAAATCATCGTATCGAGCATTATTTTCTCAGAGCCCGTTGTCTGAAAAGTTTGAATCGGGCGGCCGGTGTAAGACCCATAATGACGAATTGTATGTGCGTTTTTTTTGGGAAATAGATTTTTCAAGTGAGAAATGGCTGCCTTATGAAAAGGGTGGCGATTTTAGAAAATGGTACGGAAATTTAATAAATGTAATTGACTGGTCTGATGAAGCTCGTAATTTTTATTTATCCAATGGAGGAATTACTCAGCCTTCTTATTGGAATCGACAGGCAATAACTTGGTCAGCAATTACAACGGCGGCAAATAGTTTTAGGTTAAAGAATGCCGACGCTCATTACAGTTCAGGCGCGCCCTCGATTTTTCCAAAAGACAATGATGATATTGATTTACTAAATGGACTAGGGATATGTAACTCCAATGTATCTTCTTGGATGCTTGAAATATTGAGTCCAACAATTAACGCTAATCCAGGCAGTATATTAAAGTTGCCATCCGTAGATGTCGATGTTTCAGGGATGGTTGAAAATTGTATAAATTTGGCGAAAGTTGATTGGGATAGCTTTGAAATTTCGCGTGACTTCCAACATTTCAATCTATTGGGTGGTTCGTCTTTAGCGGATGCTTGGGCGCAATGGAGCGGCGAGGCTGGACGACGCATTCAAAAAATGAAAGATTACGAGCATAAAATTAATACTGTTTTGATTGATGCTTTTAATCTGCGCGATGAAATTGAACCGGAGGTGGCTGAGTCAAGAATTTCTTTGAACCGCGCTGACCGCGCAAAAGACTGCCAGCGACTAATTTCCTACTCCATCGGCTGCATGATGGGGCGCTATAGCTTAGACGCGCCTGGTCTGATTTATGCCAAAGCAGGGAACGTCGGCTTCGATGCCAGCCGTTACACCTTCTTCCCCGCAGACGCTGACGGCATCGTGCCGCTAACCGACGAGCTCTGGTTTGAGGACGAAGCCGCCAGCCGCATCCGCGAATTTTTGCTCGTAGTGTGGGGCGTCGACACGTTAGCTGAGAACATGGCTTGGCTGGCGGAAAGCCTGGGCGCAAAGGCTGGCGAAACTCCCGATGAAACCATCCGCCGCTACCTGGCCGACAAGTTTTACAAGGACCACCTGCAAACCTACAAGAAGCGTCCCATCTACTGGCTCTTCAGCAGCGGCAAACAAGGTGCGTTCCAGGCCCTTGTCTATCTGCACCGATACCACGAGGGCACTTTATCGCGCATGCGCGCCGAGTATGTCGTTCCGCTCACCGGAAAAATCCAGTCTCGCATCGACATGCTGGAGAAAGACGCGGCAGTAGCCTCCAGCACCGCTGCCCGCAACAAACTTTCCAAGGAAGTTGAAAAGCTCAAAAAGAAACATGTCGAACTGCTCGCCTACGATGAACAGCTGCGCCACTACGCAGACACGCGCATCACGCTCGACCTAGACGACGGTGTTAAAGTCAACTATGGCAAGTTTGGGGATTTGCTGGCAGAGGTGAAGGCGGTTACAGGCGGTAGTGATGACTAATTTTAAGCACTGTGAAGGTGTTCGAGAAGGCGCTTACCAATGAGTCAACAACGCCTGTTTGATAGTTTGACCACCTTGTTCGCCACCCACTCGGTGGTATTTTGGCATGACGTGGACGGCGAATTTGCCTCCGCGGTAGATACCCTGCAGCTTGAGGGCGTGCAATTGGTGCGCCTGGACGATGCGCCGGTGCTGCGGGTGAAGCTCGACATGGAGGGCGCCCCAGAACAGCGCTGGCTGATTTACAGCGTCAAGCCCGAGCCGGAACCGACCAAGGACTGGCTGCTCGATGTGCGCATGCGCAGCAAGTCGTTCCGGGCGGACTCCACCTCCATTCTGCTGGAAGACTTGGGTCTGACAACGCAAGGACTGCGGCAGCACCTGAAAGAGCGCGCCAAATTCCTGCGCGCCAAAGACAGGGTGGACCGTCTCAAGCGAATGGTTCTGCCGGCCGACGGCGCGCCGGACCTGGACCGCAAGATGCTGGCGGTGCTGACCCGCGCCGACCAACCCGAGTTGTTTTCCATATTGCAGCGTCTTTACGGAGGCGTGGTGGTGGATGGCGTGGCGGACTTGTCGGCCACGCCCAAAGCTTGGCAAGACATCGCTGCCAACGATTTGACGCCCGCATTTTGGGAATTGGTGCAATTACAACTAGGCTATCTTGCGGCCAACCCAAGCCTGCGCGACTTGCTGTTGCGCATTCTGGTGACGGATTTCTGCCGGAGCCTGCAGGGTGATGCACCACCTCAATTGGCGCACTTCGTGCTCCCTGACCGTACTCTGGCCGCGAATGCGTCGGTGTTTGTGGGGCGTTGGCGCTCGGATATCGCGCAGTTTGCCAATTACAACGCGCTGGCGCAGGCCGTGGCCAACGAACTTGACCTGGTGAGCTTGTTGTCGGGCCAGTCCGCCGAGCAATTGGTGGAATGCATGACGTTTGAAGATGTCGAATTGCGGATGGTGCAAGAGCTTAAAAAACGCATTGTGGCCGGTGGAGGCGCCAACATGGATGTCGTGCGCGCGCTGATGGCGCGCCGCCGCGACGGGCATTGGGCGAACCCCTTGCTGGCCAGTGCCAACGAACGCACCCGGGCGCTGGCTGCTTGCTACGACGCCTTGACCGCTGCAGCCGATTTTTTCAGTCTGAAATCGAGCCATGCCGCGGGCTTCAGTTTTGCTGACGCGGGGACCGCATTTGCACAATACCGCGATGAGCTCTTCCGCTTTGACCAGTTGTACCGGCATTTTCACACGGCGGCTGATGCTGTCGAACCCACCGGCTGGGCCGTGCTGCACGAGTTGCGCGAGACGATTGAAGGAGTGTACTCCGGCTGGTTCATACCGCACTTGAGCACTGCCTGGTCCAAAGTGGTGGAGGGGCCGCAGGGCTTGCTCAAGCACTGGAAGCTGCCCGAGGTGACGCCACAACAGGCGTTCTATGAGCGCAAAGTGCTGCCGCTGTTTGAAGGTGGGGTAAAACGGGTGTTCGTGGTGATTTCGGATGCGTTCCGGTACGAGGTGGCGCAGGAGCTGGTGCAGCACACTAACAGCAAGAGCCGCTTCAAGGCGTCGCTGAACGGCATGCTGGGCGTGTTGCCGAGCTATACCGCGCTGGGCATGGCCGCGCTGCTGCCGCACAAGTCGCTGGCGTATAAGGAGAGTGCAAATCTGGATGTGTTGGCCGATGGTCACTCCGTGGCAACCCTCGACCAGCGCCACGAGCATCTGAAAGCCTTTGGCGGTATCGCGATTAAGGCTGAAGACCTAATGGGACTAGGTAAGGAAAAGGGGCGGGAACTGGTGCGCGACCAGCAGCTCATTTACATCTATCACGACCGCATCGACATGACTGGCGACAAGCAGGCGTCGGAGACCAAGACGTTTGAAGCGGCGGCGCAAACGGTGCAGGAACTTGCCAACCTGCTCGGTTTCATCATCAATGGTCTCAATGGGTCCGCAGTGCTGGTCACGGCGGACCATGGATTCATGTACCAGGAATCGGCGCTGGGTGAATCGGACAAGTCCACGCTGGACGACAAGCCTGCGGGAACATTGAAAGCCAAGAAACGCTACCTGATTGGCCGTGATTTGGGAGCCACCGCGAAAGCCTGGTCTGGCAATACTGAGGTGACGGCCGGCACTACATTGGAAGGCAGCGTGGATTTCTGGGTGCCCAAAGGCGCCAGCCGGTTCCACTTTGCCGGTGGGGCACGCTTCGTTCATGGCAGCGCTATGCCGCAAGAGATTGTGGTGCCGGTCATCACAGTACGGGTAAGCGATGCAGAAAATGCAAAGACAAAATACGTGAGCGTTAGCCTATTGGGTGCGGTGAACAAGGTGGTGACCAACACCCAGCGCTTCGAGTTCATCCAGACCGACGCGGTTACGGACCGGGTGCTGGCCCGTTCCGTCGTGGTCTCGCTGCGTGATGGCTCGGATAACGACAAGCCCATCAGCAACCTGCAATCCATCACTTTTGACAGCACTTCACAGTTGCTCGATGAGCGCAAACGCTCAGTTTTGTTGACTGTGCTGGCAGGCGCGCATGACCCGCACAAGTACTATGACCTGGTGATGCGTGATGCGGTAAGTAACGTGGAAGTGCTGCGCCTTCCCGTCAAGGTAGACTTAGCCTTTGGTAACGACTTTTGAAAATCGAAATGACGCAAACTCCGACACCCGCCGCAACACTGGCCAATGAGCTGCCGGATACCAGCCTGGACACTCTGCTCAACACCCATTTTGCTGGAAAGGTCGTACGCAAAGACCTGACGAAGCTGATTAAAGAGGGGGCGAACGTTCCGGTGTATGTGTTGGAGTACCTGTTGGGAATGTACTGCGCAAGCAATGACGAGGCCGTCATCCAGAGCGGTTTGGTCAACGTCAAGCGCATCCTCACGGAAAACTACGTACGCGCGGACGAGGCGGAGAAGGTCAAGTCCAAGGTGCGCGAGAGCGGCACGTACAAGGTCATCGACAAGGTCACCGTCAAGCTCAACGAAAAGCGGGACGTGTACGAGGCGCTGCTTTCCAACTTGGGAGTGAAAAACGCCGAGATTTCCAGTAGCTATGTCCGCCAGTTCGAAAAATTGCTCGTCGGCGGCATCTGGTGCATCGTCACACTGAAGTACTTCTATGAAGAGGACCAGAAGGGGTCACCCTTTACTGTGACGGAGCTTAAGCCTATCCAGATGCCCAACATGGATATGGCGGCGCTGTTCGAAGCGCGCAAGTCGTTTACGGATGAGCAGTGGGTTGATGCCTTGATTCGCTCGACCGGCATGGAGCCCAGCCACTTTAAGGAGCGCGTCAAGTGGCACCTGCTGGCGCGCATGGTGCCACTGGTAGAGAACAACTATAACTTTTGTGAGCTCGGCCCACGCGGCACAGGCAAGAGCCACATCTACAAGGAAATCAGCCCGAACAGCATCCTAGTATCTGGTGGCCAAACAACCGTGGCAAACCTCTTTTACAACATGGGCGCGCGCAAGGTAGGCCTCGTCGGGCTGTGGGACGTGGTGGCATTCGATGAAGTGGCCGGCATCAACTTCAAGGACCACGATGGCGTGCAAATCATGAAGGACTACATGGCATCAGGCTCGTTCAGTCGAGGCCGCGAGTCCATTAACGCTAGTGCTGCGATGGTCTTCGTTGGCAACATCAACCAGAGCGTGGAGTCATTGGTCAAGACCTCGCACCTGTTGGCGCCATTTCCGGAAGCGATGATTGACTCGGCGTTTTTTGACCGCTTCCACGCCTACGTGCCAGGCTGGGAAATCCCCAAGATGCGGCCGGAGTTTTTCACTAACCAGTATGGGCTGATTGTCGACTACCTGGCAGAGTACCTGCGCGAGATGCGCAAGCAAAGTTTTGCCGACGCCATCGACAAATGGTTCAAGCTCGGCAACAATCTGAATCAACGCGACACCATCGCGGTGCGGCGCACGACGTCAGGCCTGCTCAAATTGGTGTGCCCTAACGGCGAATACACCAAGGACTCAGTGCGCAAGTGCTTGGAATATGCGCTGGAGGCTCGTCGCCGCATCAAAGAGCAGCTCAAAAAAATTGGCGGCATGGAGTTCTATGACGTCCATTTCAGCTATATCGACTTGGAGGATGGCGTTGAACGTTTCGTGACCGTGCCGGAACAGTCTGGCGGTGCGTTAGTCCCTGAAGGACGCTTGAACCCCGGCACTTTGCACACCATCAGCATGGGCTCATCCGAGATGCCTGGCATCTACCGACTGGAGATTCAATCTATTCCCGGCACGGGCAAAGCGAACGTATCAGGAGTGGCGCCGCGTGAAGCGGTAAGGGTGGCGTTCGACTATTTCAAAGCCAACTCATCCCGCGTCAGCGCGTCCATCAAGCCGGGCGAACGTGACTTTCACACCCACCTCGTCGAGTTGCAGAATAGCGGCGCACCACAGGCACTGACTCTAGCAAGCTTCATTGCCCTGTGCTCTGCGGCGCTGGTCAAGCCAGTGCAGTCCCAGTTGGCCGTCATGGGCGACATGAGTCTGGGCGGCACCATCGTGCAGGTGCGCAACCTGGCTGAGTGCATGCAGGTCGCGTTCGATGCCGGCGCCAAACGGATTCTGCTCCCAATGTCGAGTGTGACGGACATCGCAACGGTTCCAGGTGAATTGTTCGCCAAGTTTCAAACAAGCTTCTACTCCGACCCGGTTGATGCGGTGTTCAAAGCACTGGGAGTGGAATAGCGTATGGCAACCAAAGGGATTTCTGAGGCGTTTGCGAAGTACGGAGCGCGACTGAAGAACGTGAATTGGTCGGTCTCCGCGTGGAATCCTGCCGGCGAACTGGTACTCAGTCTCTGGGCTCACCATTATCGCAAGGGGGACAATGGGTCGGCCGAGTATTTTGGAAAGCTGTCACGGTGGGCGGGGCCGGGAAACAATGAGTTTCGCGTGAATATTTCCGATGCTTTTGAACGCCATTCGCCGGTGAGGCTCGTGGTTGTGCAAACGGAGAATATCGACCACGTGGAGTCCGGGGAGGATGCTAGCAGGGTAAAGAAAGATTTTGCAGCGCGAGAGGACCTGGTTGGCGAAGTTGTCGAGCTTGATGACGACAATTATGTCGTTCGGTTCAGCCGCCGCTGACCTATCAATGACGAGAGTTAGCGGTAGAGGTTGGGCCCTGTGAAAAGAGGGCAATGCATACTCGGGCGCGCATACCGTGGAATGCTTCATCGTTAAAGACGGTAGCTTGGCAGCGCGTCGCGGTGCGTTCATCGCAAATGTAGAGTGATAGGAACTTCCAAATGATGAGTTTGGTTCACAGTTTTTTTAGTCGCCTTTTCGATTGGCTGTTTCTCCGTAGCTCTTCAACGGTTACTGGATGAGAAAATGAGCGTCGAGCGGGCAATCAGCGCAGTTCTGGTAGGTGCCTTCATTTGGGCGTTTTCCCGTCAAAGACCGAGGATTAGCGCTGAACTGCAGGGATTATTCGAACGCTTCCATGATGCTATTAAGCTCGACGAAAATGATGAGCGTCGCAAACTGCGCGAGAAGCGTGAGGTTATCCTTTCGACTTTGAAGAGGAAACTAGCCACCCAATCGCTGTCATTTGAGGCGTTCGACCAAGGCAGCTATGCGATGCGAACTGGTGTGGTCCCAAAAGATGGGAACTATGATATCGACGTTGGACTCATCTTCGACTGCCCGTGCGAACGCTTTCCAGACCCGGTGACCTTGAAGTGCTTAGTTCGCGACGCGTTAGTGGCGAACAATCGCACCGTGAAGATTCGACGAGCGTGCGTGACAGTCGAGTACATAAGAAAGGGCGTTCCGGACTACCACGTCGACCTTGCTTTATACCTTAGGCAGGCAGACGGTCGATTGCGACTCGCAAGGGGGCGAGAGTTTTCGGAGCCTCAACATCGTGAATGGGAGTGGTCAGCGCCGCGCGAGCTAACTCAATACGTGCTTGCAAAGTTTGCCGGTGAAGACCAAGCTCAATTCCGTCGATGTATTCGATATCTCAAGCGATGGCGTGACGAAAATTTCTGTACGGGCGCGCCATTTAGTATCGCGCTCACATTGGCAGCAGCCTGTTGGTTTGAACCGAAGCGAACTGGGGACGGAGTGTACGTAGACGTCGAAGCGCTGCACTTTCTCGTAAACAAAATGCGCAGTAATTTCGGAAATGACTGGAACTTTAGCCGGCTCGCCGTACGCCTCCCTGGCATCGCCAAGAGCGACCTCATGAAGAGATTGACGGACCCGCAAATGCTTGCGCTCAAAGAGCAATTGAAGAGTCTTGAACTCACGCTCGAAAAGTGCTTTGGCGACGTCGAGATTTCCGATTCGGCGGCCTCGCTAGCGCCGCTGTTCGGTTCTGATTTTCCATCACTGCGGGACGCACCGCCATCGACCGCTGGAGGCAAGGCGTTTCGCATTTAGAACGCCGGGGGGCTCCTGGCCTGCGCCAAGCCACTTGAACACCTTGAACCGCCTCGGTGTCTCAGTCTCTTTTCGCGGAGAGTAGGCGGTCTTGGCGCGTTGGCTCAAGCATTCGTGGTTGGCACCGCGAGTGAGGTTGGCGATGTCGAGGGCGCTATGCGTCCGGTGGCCGGGCTCTTGGTTAATTAGCACCAAGTCTGCCCGCGATTCGGGCTTGTCGCGCCGCCCCCATTCGCCTCAGCTCCCCCGCATGCTTATCCTTGGGGAAAGTGAAATAAAAGTTCAGAGAGCAAAACGTGATACTGTTTAGGCATACAGTAGTGCGCCCCAGTCTCACGCTGTGCGTCGAAAAAATGTACCTTCGTCTTGAACTGATGGGCGCTGTTTGACGAGCTTTGAATTGGCGACTTACCTATAGGCCCGCAGCATCTGCCCGGCCACCCATATCTAGTCGAAGGTATGTTATCGTTGAGTTAGCACTCAACACATGAGAGTGCTAATAGTTGTCTGCAAGCTACCTAACGCCAGGCTGCAGAGGAGTGCAGCGGCGAGTTTCGACTCTTAATTAAGGATTTCCAATGCCCGCAGTCCAAAAACACTTCGACGATTTTCATTCAAAAATCAAACTTGACGACGACGACGAAAAAGCAAAATTGCGCGAGAAGCGCGACACAATTCTGCGGGTTCTCGACGCGAATCTTCCCGATGACGTACCGAAGTACGACAACTTCCATCAAGGTAGCTATTCCATGCACACCGGCGTAGTCCCCTTGGACGGGAACTACGATATCGACGTCGGCCTTGTCTTTGATTGCAAAAAAGACAAATATCCTGACCCTGTCGCGCTCAAAAAGAAGATTCGCGATGCGTTAGACACCCATGGCCGTAGCGTAAATATACGCCGGCCATGTGTCACCGTGAACTACATGCGCGGTGACGAGATTGCCTATCACGTTGACCTGGCAGTGTACGCCAAGCGTGATGACGGTTATCTCGATATCGCGAAAGGCAAAGAGAACTCGGAGGCAAATAAGCGCGTTTGGGAGCTGTCGGACCCGAAAAAGCTCACCGAGGTTATTTGCACCGCGTTTACCAACACCTACGACCTGGCGCAATACCGCCGCTGTATTCGGTACCTCAAACGGTGGCGTCAAGTCCAATTTTCTTCCGGCGCCCCCCTGAGCATTGCGCTCACGGTCGCTGCACAGAAATGGTTCAAGCCGTATTTTGAGATGTCCGGGAAAGCTGGCGACCTTCAAGCCTTGGTGAACTGGGTCAATGCAATCCTTGGCGAGTTTCAATGGGCAAGCGTGAACGGAAGTAATCAGCTGCGCCTTGCGGTGACGCTGCCTGTTATCCCGTACAGCGACCTCATGGGGTGGATGACGGAAGGGCAGATGAGCACAGTGAAGGCCAAGTTTGAGGTCCTTCGCGATGCGCTCCAAGAGGCCCTTTACGAGGACCTGCCAGAGGTTGCCTGCAAGGTGCTCAACAAGCAATTTGGTGACGATTTCACCGTGCCCGAAAAGGCCGCCACTGCGCGCGCCGTGGTATCGCCTGTGATTAGCACAGGTAACTCGGCCTGATGGGCGCAGATAGCGCAAACGAAGCGTTAGTCAATGCTTGTGTCGAAGCAGTCCGGCAAGCCAGTCTCGACCGGGGCCTCCAGGTAGAAGTCCTGGAGGTCACGCCTGAGAAGTACGTTCATGTGGTTGTTGATGGTGCTTCTCAGCGTTGGGACGTTAAAATCGAATGCCTGAGCGAGTCACTCACGCGGCTGCCGCGTGTGCGATTGCAGCCGACGGGAAGCTTGCATCCTCATGTGGGCTACTACGGTACTGTGTGTGTCAGTGACAACCAAGGCCTCTCGCTCGACCCCGACAGGCCAGCCGACATCGTCGCTTACACATTTCTCGCTGCCTTCGACTTGCTGGAAAAGTGGGCTGCGGACAAGGTCGGGAGTGATGCTGAGTTCTTCAACGAGGTGGAGGGCTACTGGGGCGGGCTGCCGGACTCGATTGGGACATCAGGTGCCATTGACGCCGATGGGAAGGACCGGCTAGTCACGTACTATCACAAGCTTCAGAACAAGAGACCTCAGTGGTTTTTTACGGAGCGCGACGCCGAGCCGCATAAGTCGTTCGATGTGAAGGGGGCTGCTGCTCAAAGCGCGTTATACGTCCATATGGAGGAGTTGGTTCCTCCGCCTGCGCATCCTGAAAAGCTCACCGCTGCGTTCGTGGCGGCCGTGCGCGACAAGATGTCCACCTCCCAACTTGAGCTCTGGGCCCGACTTGTTCGGCCGTCGTCCAACAAGAATCATCCTAAACGAGCGGTGCTGCTGATATCCGTCCCACGCGCGGCTGGCGGCGTTTCCGTGGTCGGCATCGAATTCGGGACACGAAATGGCGACGTCGACCTTAACGCGCCCGTCAAGCCCCTGACGATGCGACGCCTCACAGCTGCTTATATGCGCGAACGGGGAGGTGCATCCGCGGCGATGTTCTCAAAGCATGTCGTCGTCATCGGGTGCGGGGCCATTGGCGCCGTTATTGCCGACGCACTTGCGGCGACAGGCGTGGGTCGACTTACGCTTGTCGACTACGACGAGTACTCTGAAGATAACGTGTTTCGACATATCCTCGACCCGTTCTGGATTGATACTTCAAAAGTATTCGGTCTTAAGTTTCAGCTCGAGACACACTACCCTGGCCTCAAAGTCACGCGGCACGCTACCAACGGACAGGACTGGCTCCGCGGCGCGGACCTTTCCGATGTAGATGCAGTCGTCTTTGCGCTCGGGCTGCCAACACTTGAACAGGCCTTCTCCCGCGCACTGCGGAAGAAAAGTAAGCAGTTGCCGATGCTCTTCACGTGGCTGGAACCCCTTGACCTGGGCGGGCACTCTGTACTGACATGGACGCAGGGTGAAGGTTGTCTCCACTGTCTCTATCGCGACGACGAAGGTGTTCCGAGCCTTCAGTCCCGCATCGCATTCCTTGCCCCCAACCAGCCGGTCTCCAAGACGATTACCGGTTGCGGGAGCGTGTTCGTGCCGTACGGCGCACTGCAGTCCCGGCGTACCGCGCTGATGGCCGCGGAACATATCCTCTCCGCGCTCTCTGGCACGACGGGTCCTTCATACCGCTATTGGGCTGGCGAAGGCAAAGCGGCTGCCGAACAGAATCTGCAAACCACACCATGGTGGGATGCGGCACGAACGACCGTGCCGAGCGACGCGCAATCGAAGCGGGCATTCGGCAGGCCCTGCAAGACATGTAGAGCTACCAAATGAAATTTGTCTTCCGCGTATCAAGTAATCAGCGCCTCATCTTCGTGGAAGAGGCTGTCCAACAGATGCTTGCGTTTCGCCAGCACTCGTGGTGGCAGGCAGAGGCCGGCGGCGCCCTCTTGGGTCGCCATCTTATAGACACGGACGACATAGTGGTCGATGAGGTGACGACTCCGCAGAAGTCCGACCGCCGTAGCCGATTCAGCTTTTTCCGCTCTAAGAAGCACGGGGTAATCGCCCAGGGACGATGGTCCGAAGAGGCAAGCACGCTCGCGTACTTGGGCCTCTGGCACACCCACCCGGAACGAGACCCAACACCTAGTGGGGTCGACCGTCAGGACTGGAAGCAAGCGCTGTCGAAAGATACATTTTACGGGGACATGCTGTTCTTCCCCATAGTTGGCATAGAGCGAATTCGCGTGTGGGCGATGACCACCAACGGAGCGTTTTTCGAATTGAAAGAAGAGGAAAAGAATGGCTAGGACCCAAGCCCGAGCTGCAATCCCACCTGCGACAAGGCATGCTCTTTGGATTGCCGCTGCAGGAAGATGTCAATTTCGGGGCTGCAATAAGCCCGTGTCCCGTGATTTCCTGACGAAACGAGCGGCAAAAATCGGCGAACTGGCCCACATTGTTGCCGACAGCCCGGCCGGGGCTCGCGGCGTGGTGGGGCTTTCAGAAAAGCTTGCTGACGATGCGAATAATCTGATGCTCGCTTGTTATGACTGTCACGCACGCGTGGACCGCAACGGGAAAAACAGCGAATACACTGCGGCGCAGTTACTCGCCATGAAACGTGAGCACGAGGCGCGCATCGAGCTGATATACAGTGCCACTGGGGTGATGGACAGCCTGCCGATATTGATGTCGTTCCCCGTCGGAACCCATTTGCCGATATTTGATGTACGCCAGGTGAACTATGCGATGCTCGAGAATAGCCGATTCACGCGCGCTCCCAGGAGCCCGCACATCCACGTCGACCGCGTAGACTTCGACATCCTCGACAGCGCCGATGATTTTTGGCCGCGCGCTGAAGCGGCGCTGCAGACCATTTTTGAGCAGCGTATTCGCCCGGCACTGACAGAGAAGAACGGCCCAACACACCTGACGATTGCGGCATTTGCGCCGATTCCGATGCTCATGAAGTTGGGGGCGCTTCTGGGTGACAAAATAGAGGCATCGGTGCTCGACTTGCCGGTCGAACGGTGGCTGTGGGATGTTCGGCCGGAATGTCCAGCACCGAAGTACAAATTTGACGTTCCCGACAAGCTCCCTCGAGAAGTCGCGGTTGTAGTCAATATTTCAGGACTGGCTACGCCGCCCGACCTCCAGATGCCGGTCCTGGAATTCCGTGCTGAGGCGCCCAATAGAGGAATCATTCGAACAGAGGCGCACGTGCTCGAGTTCCGCCGGCAATTCAACGCGTTCTTAAATGCCCTCAATGCCGCTGGGGTTCGCTTGTTGCACATCCTACCAGCGACGCCGTTGTGCGCGAGCGTCGAGATTGGACGCATGTTGCTTCCTAAGATATTTGAATCGGTTCATGCTTGGGAGTGGCAGGCGCCAGTCTGGAAGCAAGCGCTGCGTCTGAAATAGGTTCTTGAAGATGACAGCATCCTGGGCGACTAATGGCTTGAACAATCATTGTTTGGGAGCGACGCGCTTGTACACTGGCTGGAGATGGCTGCGTTTTCAACCTACAGAACGGTGCCACTTATTCTCGTGGGATTGCCAGCGTTGTTGTTGTGGTGATATTGTTGAGATGTTTCGTGCGCCAGCTCTACGCCGCTTCGGTACGCTTGCTAATCTTCTTCTAACAGCAACGCGCCAAAAATCAATCAGTCAACTGCCGAGCCAGCACCCGCCGGACAAACTCGCCCCCGGCACCGCTGGCAGCAATCAGCTCCCGCACATCCTCCTTGACCACAGTCTCATCCACTCCCGCAGTGCTGGCCGCCGCCATCACAGCCGCGTACGCGTCCAGCACGTCGATGTCGGTAATGTCGTAACCCCATCCATTGGCGATGCCGCGCAGTGCAACCATGCCAGCAGCCTGCGCAAATTCCGGCCGTTCAACAGCAAAGTCCCGTGCAGCTCGTGTCAACGTTCGCGGGTCTGACGGACTCCGATTCGCCAACTCGATGGCCAGCTCGAACAGCTCGCTATCTTTGGCCGCCGCAAACCACTTCCCCTCCTGACCAGGCTGGCTCGCAACCAAGTCACGCAGAATGGTCTCCCTTGGCCTACCCGGGTACTTCTTCACGATAGCCTTAAATGTCGCCAAGTTTGTCGTCGCATACGTCGCCGCAACCGCGTAGCGCGCGTATGCTTCATCCGCAAACCCAGAGTCCAGCAGAACACCTTCACAGAATGCCGCAATGGCCGCCAGTGGCGCGTTCAGGCCTTTCGAGTCCTCGGCATAGGCGATGGCCTCCGCGGGCTTGCCGGCTGTGGCCAATGCCTTGGCGCCCCACACCCTGTTATGCCACGACTTGTGCCGGTACTCCGACTTCGCAATCAATGCGAGCAACTCTTCGTGCCTCCCAGCTGAATACAAGGCGCTCAGACATGCGGTCGTTCCCTTGTAGTATCAATACTCTCTGCTACGAGCGCAGTGGTCCCACATTGTCGTCAACTTGGGCGACATGTAGTCGGCCCACTGTGCCGCAATCTCCGGCGTCGCACAGAGGTCGCCCCAAAACTCCCCGAGGTACTGGAGAGCGTCCCACAATCGGTCCAGCCATTTCTCGCGAACCGCTCGGCTGACGTCGGCCTTCGCAATGATTGGGACGACGGTCTCAATGGCACGGTTCACAGCGCTCCCGATGCCGCCCGAGGAACTGTCGACCTGCTCAATCGCCGGCGCCAGCTTCTCAAGGAATAGCAAGGCGCCCTCGGCAGCCAACACGGGCTCCATCTTGGCCACCGCTTTCATTTCAGTGAGGGCTTCTTTGATGCGCTTGATGGGCGTGGCCGATTTCCACCCGAATGCGTTACGACGGAAGCGGGGAGCGAACTGCCATTTGTAAGATGTAGCCATTGTCCGGAATTTTCTCTTTAAAGTATTTTTGGCGGCCATCGCGGGCCGGTCGACCGCTGACTCGAGAGCGGCAGCCGCTCATAGATGCGAACCTGGTGGTCGACGCCGGGGAAGTTGATGGTTGGGTGACGTACGTTGATAGGCGCCCCTATCCCGTTCTGCATGCATCTCCCACGTCTGTGCGACCATCACCGCCTGCAGATGATGCTCCATTTGGGTGGCCAGTTCCCAGTGGATGGTAGGTGAGGGCGCGCAGTAAGGGAAACAGTCCTTCTGCTATGCGGCCGCGCCACTCGCTGACGGCGCCGTCAATACATGTTTTCCAAACCGTCGTATTACAATTTTTCTTGCTACCTAATACACTGGGTTTGTCGGCAATTTCGCCGACTCCACTAGGAGATAATTATGGGCCGCACCTCAAATGATGACCGCAGCGACAGCATGAACCCCAACAATGACGCCTATGATGACAGCCAAGACAATCGCTCGGACCAGTTGAATCCCAACAATGAGCGCTATCAAGGCCAGGACCAGGACGACGACGAGTAAACTGTCAGCTCTGTCCAGTGCGCTAAAGGCTGGTCATGGTCCGGTCGCCGCCGAACTTGCCTGCGCCAGTCCTGCGAGATTGGCTCGGTGGAATTGCAGCCAAACCGGGTATCGACAACGCATCCACGCCTCAATGTTATCGTGGCCAAACGGCATACCGAGGCCGAGATGTTTGGCCTGTTCGGCCTTGGCGCCCTCCAGCGTTCCCACGACATTTTTGATGTGCTGTGCAACGTAGCCCAGGAAGTTGAGCTGGCGGGCGGCGGCGCTTAGCCTCCTAAAGGTGACAGCGTCCTCGGCGCTGAGTAGTGCCTTGGCGATGGCGGTCCCATAACTCGCGCTTGGGAAATTTTTTCCGCGGCTCCAGGCGCCGAGCGTTCCAACTTGGACGCCGAACGCTTTTAGTCGCGGGTCTTTCATCAGCGCCGCCGGTGTTGCTACCTTTGCGGATTTCAAAAGCCAGTCAAATAGCTGCGCGACGGTGTTCTTGGCGGTGTTATCGTCCGGGGGCAGTAGCTGCTCGATGAAGGAGTGGTCACCGTCGACATCGTCCGCCCCCGCCTCGATATCCCAAAGTGCGAGCAAGCTTAGCCAAACTTCCAACGCGGCGCCAGTCCGTAACGCTAGTCGGTCGTTTGGATGGAGGGGTTGAGCTAGGCCGTGCAGCGACGCTGGTGACATGAAGCGCCGCAGGAGCGAATGGCCGGCGAGGTATTGCGCAGCAGCTTGGAACTGTCCCTCGTCAAAAAGCATCGTCGCCTGACGGCTGGCGCGTTCTACGTCACAGAGGAACTGCGCCGATGCCGGCCACTCGACGGGCTGTCCGTTATCGTCGCGCAGCGCCCCAAGGAGGTGAGCTTCCCACATCCCCATCTGTGCAAAAGCGTTTGTAGGCGAATCGGGTGAATCAAATGCTGCTGCCAAGGCTTCGGCAGTTGCCGGCGGCAAGAGGTCCAAGAACCGGCCTCGCAAAGCCTTCGTGACCTGGCCCGTTCGGCCAGCGCGCTCCAAGCCCTTGAAAAGTGACTCTTCCCCAATCTCGATGAAAGTAGTACGCACGGATTGACCTCGAAGTCGCATTAATACCTCGGGGTCAAACAGAAACAGGCCGCTCAGATTTATAGGCTTTTTGCGGCCCTCAAACGGATTGAGATAGCGCGGGCGGCGTTGTGAGCGCGTTTTGGTAGCGGAAGCGGTCACCGAATTCTCCTAACCCAAGCGGGTGGTGACTGATTTGCCGTGAAACTCTCCATAGTAATCGCACGTGTCGCCCGATAGAGCAACCTGACCGGCATCGCTAATTTTTAGCAGTCCGCGGTCGTACAAGCTGTGCAGGTCCCGGCGTAGCAGAATGCCGTCGGTCCCGGTGTTGTGCCCCTCGCGCCAATCGCGGCCAAACAGGTGAGCTGCTTCCAAGGCCTCCGGCACGGCGCATCCACTGACGACACATTGACCGCCACAAGCTCGAAATACCTCGTCACGGAACAGCCCTTGGTCTGGTCGCGTCTGCACCTGCCTGAAGCGTGCCGCACGCTGTTCAAAGTCATCGCTGGTCTTGATTGGCTCTTCGGCCGGCGCCGAGGAAGCCGGACCAGGTGAAGCAGCCGTTCCCTCCTGCCTCCAGTGCGCGTAGCAGCGCTCCCGCTCCAATTCATCATCGTCAATGTGAAACTCGTCGAAGAGCCCTTGGGAGCAGCGGCGGGTCTCCTTGTCAACTATAAGCGCCGTGATAATGGGTTCGCCGGCGTCCTTGCAATCATGGCCGAGACGGCTCATCGCGTTGCGCAGGGGGTAGAACGTAAGAGCAAACCGGTTCATGACATCCGAGTAGGTCACCATCCCCCGAGCGTGGCAAACCTCGACAAGCCATGTACGAATAGCAGGGATTTTTTCCTTGTACGAATCCGTTGACAGACCTGACCGATGCGCATCATCTACCGGGAACACGCCATCGCCTGGCGCGGTCCGGTGAGACCGGGCGTGCTCTGCTAAGGCCGAGATGGGCACTAACTCGCCGACAATAGCGACGATATCCCCGTTCGACTTCCGCTCAAGTCGGGACAGCGCAAACACACCATCGTCGCGGTATGCGACGATTTCCCGCGGTCGTGCGTTCTTGTCCTTTGCCGTCGCAATAACGGTGTAACCAGCGACACCGCCGTCCCAAAGCGCCTTAAGTTGGACGATGCGCTCGTCCAGCCCAAACGAGTCGGTCCGTTCGTCCGCGTCGACCATATCCAGGAGTCCTAACTTCTTCTCTTTGAATGCATATTCGTCATCCCAGGTACGTAGCAAGATGGCATCGCCGCTGCGTGCTCCCCACGACCACCGAATGTTCCGGAACGGATACCCTAAGTCTGCGAAAAACTGACTGATTACTTTTGCCATTGCACGTCGTACTTTCAATAAAAATGTTGCCCCTCAATTGGAGCACACTGCGCTTTCCCTGGTCTATCGTGAAGCCCCTAAGGTTCTCCATCATTCGCGAAAATCGCAGTATTCGGTTGCTCCCAGCGCTTTCGCCGCTGGGAGCAAGGTATATCCTGCCTACCGGCGAAAGCGCCACACATTTAATGAACCAGCTGCCGTTCCAGCATTCTTTGGATAAACTGGCCGCCATTGGGGTTTGCTGCAATCAACGCCCGTACATCCGCTTTCACAACGCTCTCATCCACGCCCGCCGCCCCGGCCGCCGCCAACACTGCCGCGTACGCGTCCAGCACGTCGCTGCCCGTAATGTCGTAGCCCCACCCATCGGTGATACCGCGCAGCGCGGTCATGCCAGCAGCCAGCGCAAACTCGGGTCTCTCCACCGCGAAGTCCCTAGAGGCACGTATCAGCGTCCGCGGGTCTGACGGGCTCCGATTCGCCAGCTCGATGGCCAGTTCGAAGAATCCGGCGTCCTTTGCCGCGGCGAACCACTTCCCCTCTTGGCCAGGCTGACTCGCAACCAGGTCCCGCAAAATGGCCTCCCGCGGCTTATCCGGGTATTTCTTGGCGATGGCCTTGAACGTGGCCAGGTTGGTCGTCGCGTAGGTCGCCTCAACGGCATAGCGCGCGTACGCTTCATCCGCAAACCCAGAGTGCAACAGAACACCCTCGCAGAACTCCGCAATGGCCGCCAGAGGCGCGTTCAGGCCCTTCGACTCCTCAGCGTAGCGGATGGCCTCTGCGGGCTTGCCGGAAGCAGCTAGAGCCTTGGCACCCCATATTCGGTTATGCCACGACTTGTGTCGATATTCAGACTTGGCAATCAGCTTTAACAGCTCTTCGTGACGACCAGACGCGTAGAGCGCGCTCAGACATGCTGTCGTCCCTTTGTAGTAGCCATACTCGCCAGTGCGCGCGCAGTGGTCCCACATTGTCGTCAGCGTCGGCGACGAATAATCAGCCCAATAACATGCGATTTCGCGCGTCGCGCACAGCTCGCCCCAAAATTCCCCCAAGTACTCGAGGTAGGGCATGTCGTCTTCCTGGAGCGCGTCCCAAAGACGGTCCAGCCACTTCTCGCGCACAGCGCGGCTGACGTCGGCCTTCGCGATGATTGGCACGAGGGTCTCGATTGCTCGGTTGACCGCAGAACCAATCCCGCCGGAACTGCTGTCAACCTGCTCGATAGCCGGCGCCAGCTTCTCCAGGAACAGCACCGCGCCCTCGCCGGCTAGAACCGGCTCCTTCTTGGCGATTGCCTTAATTTCAGTGAGGGCCTCTTTAATGCGCTGGATGGGCGTATCTGACTTCCAACCGAACGCATTGCGACGGAACCGGGGAGCAAACCGCCATTTGTATGTCGTAGCCATGTTTTGAAACGGACCTTTGAGATTTTCTTGATGAGCGAACTGTGCCGAAAAACCACTTGCCGGGGAGCACGATGAAAGAGGCGCGTGCGACTGAGGAGCGAATGCTGCACGGCTCCCTCTCACTTTCCCCTAAACGCTAGTTTTTCGGTGTGGAGACGGCGTAGGAAATCGACTTCGGCCTTTCGATGCTGTCAACCTACCAATGTGCCGCAGGGAAAGAGTTCCTCGGTTGGGTCAATCGGAGAAAAAGCAGGAAATTGTCCACCAGGGCGGTGCTTATTCTCTTCCTTTGTCATCAACACGGTCTGGTCCCGCTCGAGGAATACAGCGAAGAATTCTTCTAGCGCGAACGGCAAGTCTCTGTCGTAGAAAAGTACCTTAGCCGTGCTTGAGCGGTCGGCGCGGTGTCCACGCTGGATGGCGCCAGGTTGTCGTTTGAACTCATTTGAGGCAAAGATTTCGAGCGCAGCGTCGGTGATACCGATGACTCTCCAAGACCAAGGTCTAGACCCCATCATTCCGGTCAACATCCTTGTCGCGTCGGCCCTTGTAAATACGGTCGGAAAATTCTTCAAGACCTGGAACTGCGAAACATAGAGGGAATAGAGCGCTTGCCGTAATTGCTCATTCTGATGGACTGATTTCATTCTATTTGTGGCCTGCGGAAATGAGCGACTCCGTCATGGTAGCTGCAACAGTGCTTACTTGCTCATCATTGCGTTTCGTGAGCTCTATTTGCGGCTGTATGTGCGGCATCCATATAGCGAGTTCGGTCGTGCTCTGAAAACTTCGAGATGGCCTCATTCACGGCGCGCGCAAAATTTCCTGGCGATGACGCCTCTGTCTTGGCCAGGCATTGGAAATACGCCGGCATTACCACGCCCCAATTGACCCCAACATCAGACGAGCTGCCATCGTCTGAGAACGCTAATACGTCGTCGTTCCCCTTGTCGATGTGGCAGAGCAATGCGAACAACAGTGCGAAGCAATCTCGTACCTCATGCGCAAAACTATCACCCGTGTTCGGCCCAGTATTTTCCGAAGAAGTGACGCACTTGCGCATCAGGCGGTCGAATTCAGCGATAAATGCATCCGTGCCTGCTGACTGCTCCCGTCGGCCCTTGCGATTGTCTTCAACCTGCTCGTAGTACTCCCCGCCCATGGCGATATTGTGAAACGAACGCACCTGGTCGAGCAGTGATGGCACAACGTTGGTTGCGGCGTCGTCTGAACGGGCGTCGGTAGAGTCCACATTGAGTTGCACGATATCGCCCAGCAATGCGCCCAACTGGTCCCGGGTTACGAGTTCAATGGCCCGCTCGGCGATAAGGAGAAGGGTGCCGCGAGGCAGGGCTCGTAGCTCAGCACGCAACCCATTGGAGTCAATCTGATGTTGCGTCATCGTCCATGCTTTCTTCAAGTTCTTTGACTGTAGCGTTCCTGATACCTTCTATTTTCGGTGGGGCGCTTGGACTTGCCAGCACAACCTTGTGTGCTGAGATTGCAAGCACAGCGCAGCATGGCGAAATTGACATTATGCGCTACAGCCTTCTTGCCGGTGCACCATCACTTCGGAGGACGCTCATACGGCCAAAACCTACTGGCCGGGGCTGGCGCCCACAATTCCGCAGCAATTCGCTCCTTATAGTTCAGCAAGGCAGTCACATGCGCCGCGCTCGCCGAAATTAATCATCACGAATTTCCGCCAAATATACTTCAAGCCCCTTGACTCGCGCTGCCGCCACTGGGCGAAAATTGTTCGCGGGGGCCAGGCACTGCCTCTTCCGGTCGAAGTACTGGGGGCAAATGACATTCGTGTTCCGTACGCTGGATTTGATTGCATTGAAAGGCGGTCGACGCATCTCCGCATCGGCCACTTTCTGGTTAAGCGAACCGTATTAATCGGGGCGACGAAGAGTTGATGCCCGGGGATGTGCTATTCGAAGGAGAGGCGAACCATCATCGTCGAACCGACCGTGGCTGGACATACTGCATTCAGGTCGTCACAAACGATGGTGAGCTGTTATTGCTGGAGTCAGGCTTCTGTGCGGCGAAAGCTGCACTGAAGGCGCAAGGAATGGCGCCGGAACTGCTCCAGGGCTCGGGAGACATCGCAGCCATGGTTCGGATTGCGCTCGGTGTCCGCGCCGGGCTGAATGTAACGGCGCCCGACTGACATTTTTCGGAGGTACGTAGCGGCCCTCGCGTTGGCGGCGCGGCAGCTGGTCACCGCAGTTGGCCACGCAAAATTTTTTGGGCCGACCGCAGTTTTGGATGTGTGAATCCGACCCAAGCATCGCAAAGCACTGCTCGTTCCTCAAGGTGGGAGCCGGGCAAGGATTGGCCACTTAAGTGGTCGTCGAGGATGACGTACGGTAGCGGTGTGCCGAGCGCGTGCAGGTCGAGCCACCCGTCGATTTCTGTCAGCCGGTACGAACCTTCGTCGCGCGGGGTGCACCAATCCTGATGCAAATTCTCAGCGACAAACGCGAGTCCTGTGCGCCGTAACACTTCGCTAATCTGCGTGCGGTCGAGGAACGACGTCCAAGAGGAGCTGATGACAAACTCAGGAACGAATTCCTCATACAACGTTCGCAAATTTTTGCATGCAGAAGCGTCAAAGAGAAATTTCCAAAGGGCCGGAGCATCGTCGAGCGCTGCTCGTTTGAACGCCTCCAGCACCTGAAAAGAGTTGTGTTCTCGGTGAACCGCAAGCACATCATCGAAATCACAAATGACTACTGGGCGCATATTTGAATCCTTCTAGTCGGCGCGACGTTGCACATGCGGCGCAATCACGACTTGCAACGTGCAGCCACCTGGCGCGTCATTATGCATCGCCGGCAAAAAGCTGGAAGCAGGCGCGCCGCACCTGAAGCACCTATCTCAAGCGATGTTGGCTCTCTGCCAATTGAAGTCTGCGGCCTCAGACTCAGCGTCGCAAAATATGCATTGAAATCAGAGACCGCCGTGATAGCGTCGACCCTGGAAATTCCGGCATGAACCCAGGCGCATTTGGGGCAGTTGAACTCGCCGAGATTTTTCATTTTGTGTTTCGTCCGAAATTCATGTGCATCACTGTTCGCAGCCGGTCCTGCGCCTCCGCCCTTTGCAGGCCAACGCAACCGTCGGTCAGAACGAGCCGGTCACGACGCACATCATGCGGCCACAAGATGTCTTCGTCGTCGATTACTATCCAGCGGTCCGGTCTGCGCCATTCAACGTGCGTCGCGACGATATCCGATTTGGACATCCGCCAGTAGTCCTCGTTTGAGATGTGCAATGCTCGCATTGTGCCGCTGCGTGTGGTTACTCCGCGCGTGACTTTGGTGGTCAGGTCCTGATAGGTGTAGCCAACTACGCGCGCGGCGAGCGATGGGCCTAAGAGTTCAAGCACTGATTCAAGACCGTGTGCCCATGGTTGCGTCGATGTCAGGACAAGTTCCACTTCCGGCCAATTCTCCAGGGCATGCTCGAGGACCGGCGCGCTTTCATATTTGGAGTGCCCATCCGTTAAGGGCGACCGCCCATGAATAAGGTTGTACGTAGACTCGCTCGGGTGCAAGACACCCGAAATTCCAAGGTAGACTGTTGGGGCAATTGTGACGTTGTCGCTCATGGGCACTCGTCTCCTGGCTCGCGAGGGTTGAGCATGTCCTTCAACATGCAACTGAGGCCGAGCGTGTCCCAAGGCTCGTCAATCGCGATTTTGTGCGCAATGTAAGTGCGTATCTCTGCGTCTTGCTCTCGCGTGAGCGGGAGCCCGCGAAACGGCTCGAAGTCGTCAGTTGTCATGTGCAGCTTCCGGCGCCGGCCAGCCCAGTAGTTTCGCGGTCTCACGAATCACCCAGCGTGCTTCGTCTTCACTGACCCATTTCGCCTCAATAAGGCGCACCAGGTATTGGTCGAGTATGTCGGCCTCTGCCATGTCCTTGCGTTTCCCAGCTTTGGTTTCAATGCAGCTCGTCACGAACTGCGGTACGAGTTGCATGCAGTGCTGCCAGCGCTCATGAAGTTCGGGAGGCGTGCAGCCAGGGGTGTAGTAGCGGCCTTTGTATTCAATCGCCAGGAATTTCTGTTGGACGCCCGGCACCGCACCCAAGTGCTTTGGCCGGGGGAAGTCGTCGGGAACCGTGATGTCAGTCATTGTCACCATCTTCGTCGCTTAGTAGGTCGCTGAGCAGGCGGTCGAGCGAGATTGTGTCCCACGGCACGCCCGCGTCGTTGCATCGAGCGACGTATGCCCATACCTCGAATTTTTGCTCGTAGTTGAGCTGTAGGTCGCGAAACGTGGGGAGCTCTGGCATGATGACTTCAGCTATGGACGAGCTTGAAATGGGCACGTCACATTCTCGAATTGGTATGAAGTCTGAAGCTGCGGCGCCGCACCAATAGCAGCGCTCGTAGCACTCAAGATATGCGTCCGGCCCTCGGGTCGTCACGCGGTTTATTTTGCTCGCGACGACGTAGAACGCTTCAGCCTGGCGTACCTGCTCTTGGGCGTTATTCGGCTGGATACCAATGTGCATCCAGCCGCAGCGCAGGCATTTGAAGTACCTGCATGTTGCTGGTCGTGTGCTGTTGGGTTCGGTCATTTTCGGTCGAGGTCGTTGCATTCTTGCGAAAGTGTCCTCTCCGTGAAGTGAGCGTGGAAGAGGTCTTCCAGTGAGACGCGGCCAGTCCCGTAGTGAATTGTTTGGGATATCAGCTCATTGCGAATAGCTTCGTCGAGCTCAGCTACCAACTGGTCAAACATCAAGTCACTATTGTCACGAAAGATGCGCAAGCGTTCTGTGTCCTGTTGCGAAAGTATTCGTTCAACGTATAAGCCGAGCGCAGCGTAGAGCTCCTCATTCTGGCGCGGGCTGAAAGCCCGGTCACCGTGCAGGGCCAGTGTTCGACACCACATAATCAAAACTTCGATTGGCCAGTTGCTTGGCATCAGATTCTGCTCGGGCTGGGAGTTAAGCGCGGCGCTGAATAACGAAATTGACATCAGGCTCTCCTGTTTCATTTAGCGAGGCGACGGGGCGGCCCGATAGTCCAGATTGTGTTTGCTCTGACTAACCCTCGAGCTGAAACGTTGGGGAGTCGGCTTCCTTGAGCGTTCCCAATATTAAATATATTTAATAGACTAGCATAATATTTGACGCCATGCTACCGCCGCTATGAGCAGTCAAAAAAATCAAACATCAGCGCGTGAGCGCATTGCCTACAACCTCCGCGAACTGAGGAAGAAGAGCGGAGTTCCCCAAGATACTTTGGCGGCGACCGCCGGTATTTCTCAGACGTTTCTGTCCCAGGTTGAGACTGGGAAGAACAACATTTCGGTTGATAAGCTGGAGCAAATCGCCGGCGCCTTAGGTGTTGACGTCGTCGACCTCTTGCAACCGTTACCAGTATGACGGTCATACCGCATTACCGGCATATGTGCGGATGTGCATCCGCCCATATGCGAATACGGTGAGGCTCGGGTATCGTCCAATGGGAACACGTTGCCATTGTGTTCTCATGGCACGGTAACATTCAGTGCGACTTGGCGCTGCCAACAAATCTGAATGGGGACCGCTGATGCCAATCTTCGTGCGACTTTCTTCATGGTGGAAGGCCCGCCGGCCGCAGCCGATGGACCAGCTCCTCTCTGTGACGTTTGACGACGAGGAGGTCCGGGTCGCCGCACATGGCCAGATGGACACAACGTGGAATCAGTCTTTTCGCTGGGAGCAAATCGAGCGCGTTTGCTTTACTGATGACGGACTGTATTCGTCGGATAGGATTTCCATTGAACTCAAGGGTGGCCTGACGCCGGTCGTCGTGCTTACTGAGGCCCTCGGAGGAAATGAATTCTATGGTGCGCTCACGAAGCGAGGGTACTTTCCTCATGAGGTCTGGCGCCGTGCGATGGGGGAGACTGCGGGCGCGACTCATTGCTGGCCATCGAGACCGGGCGGTGGATAGGTGGTGGATAATTACGGATAGTCGGTACTGCGGGCGTGATGGGGCGGAAGCCGACACCAACTGTCAGGAACCAGTCGAATTGAGGGCCCACAGCCCATACCAACTAAAGGGGCGATGAAACATGCGATGGATTACCGACGAAGACCTGAAAACTTGGAGTCGCAGGACTGATGCCCGTGAGCTCTTTATAGACCTCGTCGGCGACCTTATTCGTGCGACCGTCGCAGATGTGACGAAGTTCAGGTTCCCTGGTCAGAGTGCCGGAACTCTTCGCGGCTTTGATGGTGACCTAGAGACAACAGTAGCGGTGTCGAGAGTCCCAGCCGGGCACTCCAAGTGGGAGTTCGGCACGACACCTACTGGCAAGAGTAAAGCGCAGGGTGACTATGACAAGCGGACTCTAAGCACCTCCGCAGACGTGATGGCCGAGAACGCTTTCGTGATGCTGAATTTGCATTCCTGGGATACACCCAAGAAGACTCTCGTCGCGTGGTTGGCCGAACGCGAGGCCGAAGAAAAGTGGCGAGAAGTCTATTTCATTGACGGCACCGCTCTTGTCCAGTGGCTCGAAGAAAAGCCGGCGGTCGCAGCACGGTATGCGAAAACCGTTCTTGAGAAGGCTCCTCGAAATGGCGCGCTAAGTACGGATGAGTTCTGGGAGCGCTATAGCCAGAGCTTTAAACCAGCCCTTTCAGAAAAGATGCTGCTCTGTGGTCGAGAAAGGGAAGCTGAGCAACTTCTTCATGTGCTGAGCGGCGGTCCACAGAACTTCACGTTGGGTGCAGATTCGGCGGAGGAGGTTATTGCATTTGCCATAGCGGTGATTCGAACAGCGCCAGTGGAGCTTCGCAAGATGCTCGAGGCTCGGACAATGGTTGTTGAAACCTACGACGCCGCGCAGTTCCTGTTGGGAATGAAGGACATGACCTTCCTCATTTGGAAAGGTGCTGAAGACCTCGGTGGTTCTCTCGGACAGAAAGGCCCGACGCTCACTGCGGCGACCGGTCAGCAGCGCAATCGACAGGGAATTGCCACTCTCGAGAGACCAACCGCAAGCGCTATGGCCGAGGCAATGGAGTCTATGAACATTGACCGGCAAGAAGGCTACGATTTGGCGTTTAAGTGCGGTCGAAGTCTTACTATTCTTCGCCGACTGCGTCCGGCGGCCGGTATCGCGGCGCCAGCTGAATGGGAGCACTTGGCGGCATCACTTAAACCTGCATTGTTAGCCGGCGGATGGACTACCGACTCGGAACTCGACAAGGAGGTCGTCGCGAGTCTCGGCGGCGGGACGGATTACGTGGCGGTAGAGGCGCCAATTCGGCAGACTCTGAACATGTGTGACCCACCTTTTGACAAAGTGGCGCAAGTTTGGCAAGTCCGCGCAGCTGTTGACGCTTTCCCGCACTATGGGCACCTCGTCGATGAGAATGACCTCATGCGTCTCAAGGTGGCTGCGATTCGCGTTCTTGGTCATCAAGTAGCGCAACCAAGCGCCGAAGAGAAGTTTTCTTTTGGCTATCGAGCGCCGGCAGATTACAGCACATGGCTACGAGATGGCCTGGTATATACCCTTAGGCTGTTCGCTGTCATGCCGGAGGTTGGCGGGCTTCGATTGAGCGGAACAACACCTCAACGGTATGTAGATGATGTAATTCGCTCGCTTCCCGGATTCGCACAGAACCATCAATGGATGCTACCAATTCTTTCGCAACTTTCGGCTGTCGCGGAGGCTGCCCCTATCCCTTTCCTGGAGGCCCTCGAGAGAACCCTTGAGGGCCAATCTAGCGAGGCTCTCGGCCTGTTCCAGGAACCAAGTGGCAATGACTACTTTTTCGCCGCAACCAGCCCGCATGTATACGTGCTTTGGGCATTGGAAGTCTTAGCGTGGAATCCCTCCCATCTGCTTAGGGTGACGGTCGTCCTTGGGAGGCTTGCAAGTATCGACCCAGGTAAAGGTTCTAAGAATGGCAACCGTCCATTAAGTAGCCTGAGGCGAATCTTTATACCTTGGTCGCCCAACACCGATGCTGACCTGAATCGACGGCTTATTGCGATTGATGGCTTGGTGCGAGGGCTTCCAGAAATTGCTTGGGAGTTGATGCTTCTGTTGATGCCCCGCGCACATGACACGAGTTCTCCAACGGCGAGGCCAATCCTGCGTGACACGAAGCCCCTTGAATCCGAACAGATTACGTTCGGACTGGTTTGGGACACCGAGACTCGTGTTCTGGACCGAGCGATTGCGCTTTCGCAAGGATTAGAGCTACGTGTAGTTTCGCTCGTTGCCCATCTAGGCAATTTGCAGCCCCCCAACCGTGCACGTTTGGTCGCTGTATTTGAGGAGAACCTGAGCCTCCATTCCAATCCTGAAGGCAGCGTCCTTTGGCATAGGCTCAGGGAGTTCGTCGCGCATCACGAAGGTTTTCCAGACTCAGATTGGTCGCTTAAGGGTGAGGAAATTGTTTTTCTTAAGAAGCTGTTGGACCAACATCGCCCGTCTGATAGTGTCGCCCAAGCACGGCATCTATTCGATGATTGGATGCCGCTCGTCGGGACGAACGAGAAGACCTCTATGGAAGATGTTGAGGCTGCCAGAGCGATGGAACTTCGACGTGTTTATGACGAACTCGGTATTCAAGGACTCTTCCGACTGGCCAATACAGTCAAGCTGCCGGGCCAGATGGGACGGGCTTTTGAGGCATTGGACCTGGCATTTGACGATGCGGATAAACTCATATTCGACCTCATGGCCGCAGGTGGTGAATGCTACAACTTGGCCTGTATGATTTCCGGTGTATTGAGACGTGACGGAGGAGTTGCTTGGGTCAGCTATTTCACAATGTTTATCGCTCCCCGATGCAAGTCCACGAAGGATACGGTCTGGCTCCTCGCGAACTGGCCGAACAATGCCGAGACGTGGGCGTTTGTTCAATCGCTGGGACAAGACGTTGCAAATACCTACTGGAATGAAGTGGGCTCGCTGCCGTGGAATGGGCCTGTCGAAGAGTTCGATGAAGCTATCAGTGAGCTCCGCCGCGCCGGCCACAGCTTGAGAGTGTTGACTTCGTTACACAAGCGCGAGGGACAGTTGGACTCGAAGACGCTGTTGTCATTGCTTGATGAGGCTGTCGCCGAGATTGTCAAAGGAGGCGGTGCCAATACGATGATTTCGTATGCGATTAGCGAAGTGTTTGAGACGCTAGCTGGCCGGGAGGATGTAACGCTATTGGAGGTGGCTCGGCGAGAGTATATTTACTTGCCGCTAATCGAGCAGAGCGTCAAAGGACTTTCTGTTCACGCTCTCCTAGCGGAAGAACCGACTGAATACGCTGCTATCCTTAACGACGTCTATGTAAGCAAGCATGAGGAACCAGACCCCAATCCGACAGAAGAAAAGCTGACGAGAGCTAAACTGTCCTACCGCCTCCTTAAATCTTTTCATACCATTCCAGGTGACAAGAACGGCGCCATTAACGAGCCAACACTTACCAATTGGGTGTTGGAAGTTCGACGGTTGGCCGCCGAGAGCGGTCGCGAAGACATCGCAGACGAATTCATAGGCCAACTCCTTGCGCACGCCGAACCGGACTCGGTCAATGGGGCCTGGCCGCCACCAGGAGTTGCCTCTGTGCTTGAGAAAATCGCATCTGACATTGTCGAGCGAGGTATCGAAATTGAGCGCTTCAATATGAGAGGTGTACATTCAAAAGCGCCCGACGAGGGCGGCGAACAGGAACGTGAGCTCGCTTCACTTTATCGCAGATGGGCAGAGCAAACATCGTCGTCTCGCACCACGGCGATGCTGGAGCGGATAGCGGAAGAGTGGGATGGAAATGCAAAGCGAGTAGACATCGCAGCAGAACAAAGGAAGCTGAAACGCTAGGCGGACTGCTAGTGTTCACGAACGCTGCGCCCGTCCACAGCTGTTTCGGGCGGAAGCAGTATTCGCCAATGCGTTTGGCGGTGGACGGACTCTATTCAAAGGTGGAGTCACTCTGCCATCATCGAGACTTGTCTTGTTGCCGGAGGAAGATAATCGTCTGCTTTTCTGCATACACGCCCAAACGGTGACACGGTCATGTCGTCAGACCATCGCATTGAAATTCGCGACGTCTTGCCCGCAGACTTGCGGCAACCCCGTTGAACCACTTGAGGGGACGGGGGCGGCTCCAAAGGAAAATGCCACGATGGCGACCTAAGTCACGACCGTGGCATCAAGAATAATTGAATCAATCCTCAGGACCTTTTTCCTGGTCTCAGTCTCTCGAGTTTGTCGATGGCTGCGGCGACCTCTTCACCACTGTAGCCGCTGATTGCGTGTAGTCCGATGCGGCAGATATCGCTCGCCGTAGGAATTGGACCGTGAGCTGCGGACGTTCTGCGAAGCATTTCGACCAACGCGTAGTCACTATCCGACATAGAAAACGTATGGCGTACCACCAGCGTCTTTGACGGCATCGGCTCCTCTGCCTGGCGCTGCTTCTCCGCCTCTGCCTCCAAGTTCGCAAGTACAGAATCGACTTTTTCAAACCGGTCTTTGTCTGCAGTATCGTGTGACCTGATGCCGGCCTCAATGCTTGCCTTGAAATCTTTTTTAGTCATTCTGACCTCCGAGTATTTCGAGAACTTCGTCGACCAGTGCGCTTACTTCGCTTGCTGCAGCGCGCGCATCTCTGCCCAGGGCAGCGACGGTCGTGCCGGCGAGGATGGCTTCTTGGTATGCAGTGCGATGTGCCATGCGTGACCTCATCAGTGGAACTTCGAAAGTCGCGAGCTCGTCGAGGACGGCTCTGGACAAGGACGTTCGCTGAATCTTTGTCGCCAAGAGCACTGCCTTCAATCCCGGATTTATGACCTGGATGCGTTCAATGAGCGCCAGCGTAGCCCGACACGACCAAACATCGGCCGGCGAGGGCGGCACTGGAACGATGACCAGGTCCGCAATTAAAAGTGCAGATTGCGTCGTTATCGTATCGACCGAGGGAGGGCAGTCAATCACGATGTAATCATAATTTTCGAGTTGTCGTTGAATTTCGCGATGCATTTTTCCGGCGTAAGAAGCCATTCCGATTACCGTTGCTGGGAATGGTCTGTTGTCCGGTGCCGAACGTGCCCAAGCTACAGCCGTTTCCTGGGCATCTGCATCGACGACGAGGACTCTGTTGCTGCGATTTTCGATGCTCGGACGAATTCCGAGCTCGCCTGAGACGGTAAGGGACGTCGTGGTTTTCGCGCTTCCTCCCTTCTGGTTGGCGACGGCGATTATTTTTGCTGTCAAAATTTTCTCCTTCATATTTTTTGTCCGATGATGGCCACGGCCCCGTTCAGGAGGCTGCAGCCGATGTGCCTGTGCTACGTGTAGTGACTGGCGGCTTGGGTGGCGCTTTGGAAGCGACCACGCTTCACACGTGCACACGTGCATACGGAATGAAGGTATTGCGGTTTATATTTTCCAGCCTCTGAAAGGAACGCCGTTAGCGAGCTGGGGGGCGGGGTGAGACACCAGGCCCAGTAAGGCACGGCGGCGCGAGGCTAGGAGGGATGGCAGTTTGCCGCAATAAAAGAGCCTCCCACCGGGAGGCTCTTGAATAATGAATCAGTCGCTGGATAAAGCCGCGAACTGCGCCGCGAGGTGCTGCAAGTGCTGCGCCAGCATGAGCCAGTGTGTTGGCTCCGGGTGGTCGCACAAGCAAGCGGTAGTTATCGGCAATGGCATTCGGGAGTATTCGACGGTTGTCTCCAAATGCCGGAACCGGCCGGAAGGCTGCTCGGCATGTCTTTCAATTAGCGAGCATTTCGCGCCAGCACGCTCGAGTGCAAGTATCGCGGCGGTCATGGTTAAGGCTGCTGCGTGTGTTTCTGTATCCAATTGAGTCTCCTCGGTGGCCTATGTGGTGTCTTGTATAGACCCCCGTGCTTGAGGAATGAAAAAAGCCCTCCGGAAGAAGGCTTGAGCCGGCTTACGGGCGAAATGGTCGGCCCTACGCAGATTTCTTCGACGGCGCCGTCTTGGCTTTGGTCCGCGGAGCAGGCCCGGTTGTGACCAGTTTCAGGACGGGGGCCTTCTTGGTCTTGGTCGCCGAAGTTGCTGGCTTGATGTTTGGAACAGGTAGACGCTTGATTACAGTACGGTGCCGGTTCAGCGCCACGACGATGCCGCGGGTGCGGGCCAGATTTTCAGTGGTTTCGAGTCGCAGCCTCACGTTCTCGAGTTGTTCCGCAATTACCGCACGGTTTGCGTCCTTCCGTTCGCGTTCCTTTTTCGACACCTTGGTCCCGGGGCTTACGACCAGATTTTCGTCGAACTGCTGCAGTACTTTTACGTCTTGGAGGAGGACTTCCAGTTCACGCACGATGTCGTTGTCGGTTCTAAGCTTTCCAGTGACCGGCTCATTCTTGAATTCCTCGGCGCACTTTTGAAATTCACTCAGCTCACGCATAAACCCGCGGTCCACCTGTCTCGCGATTTGGTAGCAATGGTTGCGTTCGGCGTCGGTCTTGTACGGGTCATCTGCAAGCACGAAGTACATGTCGCTCTTCGCGACAAGCTCAGCGAACCTGGCGAGCATGCATGTGACCGCCCATGCGCGCCGGCGACTCTCGCTGGAAGCTTCGGTTTCGACTTCTGGGAATGCACCTTTCGAGTATTTGGTGATGAGGGCCAGCATCTGGGTCATGGTTTCGACGGCTTCTTTGTTAATCATTTTCTATTCCTTAGTGGTTGAAGGCACGGAGGCAGAGTTACCTCAACGTGCGGATTTGGAAATGCAAAGAGCCCCTGTGGGGCTCGGTAAATCAAAGTGTAGATGTGCGAACCTGGTCAGAAGAAACTGGCTAGGGGAGGCGGTATTTGTTGGGGAAGGGTATTTGTGCGTCGAGGAAACGCACCTTGATTTCAGGCTCAGCGGGAGTTTTTGCTCCGGGCTATAGACCTGTCTCGCCAGATTTTTAGAGAACCGAATTTAGAGCGTGAGGGCTCGAACAGCGCCGCGTTGTGGGCTCTGTCATTCGGTTTCTCGGTCGGGGAGTGAATGAACTATGCCAGAAAAAATTCCATGTGGCAATATTTTTTTGTAGAGTTTAAAGGGCCTTTTCCGACGTTGCCCCACTTACACTTGTACTGGGCGACGGGGAAAAGCCGCCCAACAATTCTTTTTGAACTGTTGAGCGGCTCATGTTCGCCCCATGCGTGGTTAAGTCTTCTTCTTGAGGGATACCGACGACTTTCCCGGCTCCCAAGGTTTCGCCGGAATGGGCGGGAACTTAATTCGCGCGAAATGCTCCGCGGTTACTTCGAACGGCAGGTCTGACCCATATCTGTCAGTCATCGCGCCGTCGCCAGTGGTATGTCCGAGAAGCCGCTGCAGGTATTTGCTCGGAACTTTCGCTGTTTCGAGCAAATCCTTCATTGTGTGGCGGAAGGAATAGAGAACCTTTCTTTTGTCACTGATTCCTTGCGCGCGCATATACCGGCCGAAAAATTTCGAGAACGAGCCCGACAGTTTCCCGTGCCAGTCTTTGACTAGGGTCGGGAACAACACCATCGAACCGCGCGCGTGTAACCAGCTTACATACTGCAGCAAACCCAGCTCAATGAGCTCTTTTGCGACGGGTACTTTTCGCAGCGATGCCGCGTTCTTGAGCGTTCGACAGTGGCTTTTAGGTATGTCGCTAAACAGGTCAAGGTCTTCAGACGTAGGGCGGTCGACAATACTAAAGTACCAACCGTATTCAGGGTCTTCAATCAAATCGCTCAACGCAAGGCCAGCAATTTCCTCAGGACGGGCACCTGTGTAATACATAAGTAGGGGAATCCAGTAACTTGCCTCGCCAGACTGACCTTGAGACCGAGCGTGTCCTACGAAAATTTCGGACCCAAGCAGCACATTGAGGTCGGCCAAGTCGAAGGGAAGGCGGCGCTTTTGACGTCGTTGGACTGTATTTTCCTTATATCCGAGGGTCGAAATTGCCGGATTGACGTCAAGTAAAAGCCGCCCTACGGCAATGCGGTAAATCCCTTTTATTTTCGAAACGCGCTCATTGATTGTATCCACTGCCAGGCCGCGACTCTTCATATCCTTCGCGAACTCATTCATCAGTTTCGGAGTCACCTGGCCAGGATAAAGGACGTTGCTCAATGCCGCAAACCGACGCAGGTCACGCCAAGGAGTTTGCGATGCAATCGTCGTTGACTTGGGACGGTTGTCGGTAAACGTATTCCATTCATTGAAGACGTTTTCCCATGTCACCAGGCCGGAAGGCGTTGGCGCACGTTCAGGAGCGATGATTTGCAGCGGATGAAGTACCGGCGATGCGACTGAGTCTGTGTCGACGATATTTCCGGTCTGACGTGAAATTTGATGGTCCAAGGTCAAAATAGCGCCCCGCAGGAACGTTTGGCTAGCGCGCTTGGCTTCGTCTTCATCGGGCACATAGTCGAGACCGCAAAGGTGCAAGAGCCCGTGCAGTGCTGGAAACATCGTCATCGCTTTTCCTTGCGCCAAAGCTCTGCCTAGCTCTGCTCGTTGTGAGTTCAGGCGCTCGGAGGTTTCGTCGAATTCGTCATCAGTCGTTTCTTGCTGCCTTTTGTGTTCGTCAAATTGGAGGACCGAGCGCATGAAGAACTGAACGGTATCGTCAAGCTGCTTGGTCGAGAGTCTTGCAATCCTCTTGGACGTTACTGAAGCAAGCCCCAAATCCAGCTTTTCTCTCTTTTGGTCGAACTCTTCGTCGATTGCAGTCAGTTCTTTGCGCGCGAGCCTCTTGGCCAAGGCTAAATCGGCGGTGCCTAGACTACGGATGATGTGCGTAACGTTCGGGGGATAGGCGGCGCGGATGGCCGTCGGTATGCGGCGGCGCACATAGGCAATCTTTTTGACGCCGCGCAAGTAGATATTTTCGGTGAGGACTTTCATAGCTGCTCCAATGGGTTGTGTGTAACAGCCCGTGTAGCAGATGGTTTTATCCCTGAAAGCAAAAAAGGCTCGATTCCCTTAGAAATCAAGCCCTTAGCGCTTAAACCGAATTTTGTGGGGTGGCTGATGGGGCTCGAACCCACGACAACAGGAATCACAATCCTGGACTCTACCAACTGAGCTACAGCCACCACTGAGTTACATCTGTTCCGATGCTTCCGGGACAGGCAGAGATTATACAAACATATCTATCGATTGGCAAATCTAAATGTCGAGATTCACTTGGGCTAGTGATTTGCCGGCCAGTTCGACTTCGGATACGGGCGCATTGATCCCCAGCAGGCTGGAAAATGCGACTGACAGCGCGGTCGCGCTGGCGCTGGTGAAGCCTTCGATTCTGGCCGGTCCCTGGCTGCCTGGGTTGCCGCAGGCAGCCGCCGTCAGCAGCCGCGCGAGCTGGCGCGCCACGGCGTCGCCGGTGTCGATTAGCGCAACCTCACGGTCCGTTGCCGCGCGGACGATGGCGCCGATGCTCGCCGTGACGAACGGGTAGTGGGTGCAGCCAAGCACCAGGGTGTCTGCGCCCTGATCGAGCAGCGGCACAATGTAGCGCTCCAGCATGGCGGTGGTGGCAGCCGAATCCAGTTCGCCCAGTTCGATCTGGTCGGCCAGACCGGTGCAGCCTTGCAGCAGGAATTCAATTTTGCCTGCCAGCGCGACCTGTTCGCGCAGTTGCAGGAACTTGGCGCCGGCCAGTGTGCTTTCGGTGGCCAGCACACCCACCTTGCCGTTGCGTGATGCCGCTGCCGCTGGCTTCAGGCCGGGCTCGACGCCGACGATCGGCAGGTCAGGATAGTGCTGGCGGATCAGGCTGATGGCGGCCACGGTGGCGGTGTTGCAGGCCACGACGAGAGCCTTGGCGCCGCGTGCTACCAGGAACGCGGCGATGGCCAGCGAACGTTCGGCGACGACGTGCTCGGGCTTGTCGCCGTAGGGAGCGAAGCCGGAATCGGCGAAGTAGAGCAGGTGTTCTTGCGGCAGCTGCGCGTGAATGTGGCGCAGGACCGAGAGGCCGCCGACGCCGGAGTCGAAAATGCCGATGGGGGAGGTTGGCGTCGGAAGGGAAATGGTTTCCATGTTTGGATGGTAGTGCAAACGCTTCCGGCTAGTCGGATAAAAGCGGCGGATGCGCGCTAGCGCGCTTATCCGCCCTACAGGGATTGCTTACTTGGTGACGACGGGGATGTTCAGCGTTTCGATTTTCGCTGCCCATTCCTTCGGGCCGGTGTTGTGGACCGAGGTGCCGTTGGAGTCGACCGCTACCGTCACCGGCATGTCGACGACGTCGAACTCGTAGATCGCTTCCATGCCCATGTCTTCGAAGCCGAGTACCTTGGCGCTCTTGATCGCCTTCGACACCAGGTAAGCCGCGCCACCTACCGCCATCAGGTAGGCCGACTTGTGCTTCTGGATCGATTCGATCGCCGCAGGACCGCGTTCGGCTTTGCCGATCATCGCGATCAGGCCGGTTTTCTCGAGCATCATGTCGGTGAACTTGTCCATCCGCGTGGCGGTCGTCGGGCCCGCTGGGCCGACGGCTTCGTCGCGCACCGGATCGACCGGGCCGACGTAGTAGATCACGCGGTTGGTGAAGTCGACCGGCAGCTGCTCGCCCTTGGCCAGCATATCCTGGATGCGCTTGTGCGCAGCGTCGCGGCCGGTCAGCATTTTGCCGTTCAGCAGCAGTGTCTGGCCCGGCGTCCACGATGCCACTTCTTCCTTGGTCAGGGTGTCGAGGTTGACGCGGCGCGACTTCTCGGTATCCGGGGTCCAGTGCACTTCAGGCCAGGTCGACAGCGCCGGCGGTTCCATGTAGGTCGGGCCCGAGCCGTCGAGCACGAAGTGGGCGTGGCGAGTGGCGGCGCAGTTGGGAATCATCGCCACTGGCTTGGACGCGGCGTGGGTCGGGTACATCTTGATCTTCACATCAAGCACGGTGGTCAGGCCGCCCAGGCCCTGCGCGCCGATGCCCAGCGCGTTGATCTTGTCGCACAGCTCGATACGCAGTTCTTCGGTCTTGTTCTGCGGGCCGCGCTGCTTCAGCTCGTACATGTCGATGTCGTCCATCAGGACTTCTTTCGCCATCAGCATCGCCTTCTCGGCGGTGCCGCCGATGCCGATGCCCAGCATGCCTGGCGGGCACCAGCCGGCGCCCATGGTCGGCACGGTCTTCATGACCCAGTCGATCAGCGAATCGGACGGGTTCAGCATGACGAACTTGGTCTTGTTCTCCGAGCCGCCGCCTTTGGCTGCCACCTTGACGTCGACGGTATTGCCCTCGACCAGTTCCATGTGGACCACGGCCGGCGTGTTGTCCTTGGTGTTCTTGCGGTCGAATTGCGGGTCGGCCACGATCGACGCGCGCAGCTTGTTGTCGTCGAAGTTGTACGCGCGGCGCACGCCTTCGTTGACGGCGTCGGTGACGGTGCCCGAGAAGCCTTCAAAGCGCACGCCCATGCCGATCTTGAGGAACACGTTGACGATGCCGGTGTCCTGGCAGATCGGTCGCTTGCCTTCGGCGCACATGCGCGAGTTGGTCAGGATCTGGGCGATTGCGTCCTTGGCCGCAGGGCTCTGCTCGGCGTCATACGCGCGCGCAAGGTGCTGGATGTAATCGGCAGGGTGGTAGTAGCTGATGTACTGAAGCGCTGCGGCGACGGATTCGATCAGGTCTTCCTGTTTGATGACGGTCATGAAGTTCTCGATTGGACGTTAGTGATTGTTTTTGGCCAGGGCCTGGGTCTTGGTCATGAGGCTGTCCGTGTAGGCAATGGCCAGCGCCGACAGCAGGAACACGCAGTGGATCGCGGTCTGCGAGATCAGCACCTTTTCGGTGTACGCGGATGCGTTGATGAAGGTCTTGAGCAAGTGGATCGACGAGATGCCGATGATGGCCATGGCCAGCTTGGTCTTCAGCACCGAGGCGTTGACGTGCGACAGCCATTCCGGCTGGTCCGGATGGCCTTGCAGGTGCATGCGCGAGACGAAGGTTTCGTAGCCGCCGACGATGACCATGATCAAGAGGTTCGAGATCATGACGACGTCGATCAAGCCCAGGACGACCAGCATGATGGTCGCTTCGTTCAAGCGCGTGGGGCGTACCGCGCCCGGCACCGTGACGGCGTCAAGCAGGTGCTGCAACGAGGCGGCATTGCCCATGGCGGCGCCGATCAGGTCTTTCAGTTCGACCCAGAAATGGAACACGTAGACGCACTGCGCCAGGATCAGGCCGAGGTACAACGGCAACTGCAGCCAGCGGCTGGCGAAAATCAGGTTGTTTAACGGCGTTAGCTTTGGGGGAGGGGTGGTCGAAAAACGCGGCTCAGACATGCGAGTAATGCTCCAGGACAGGCAGAAATTTGCGATGCGTCATTTTACACCTGCTCGGCAGTTTGATTTGGCGCAAACCTTCGGGTGGAAAAGCATGCATTGGCAGCTGCAGGCTGGCGGCCGCCGCAATCGCCGTTGAAAGATTGGTAAAATCACACAGCACACCTCCCAAGCGCACCACAACGAGCGGACATCGCGGGCGTTTTTGCACTGTAAGGGGGCAGTAAGCGACGGCGGCTAATGTTGTCGTAAAACTAAAGCAACTATAGGGAGACAAGCATGGCTGATCAAGAAATTCAGGGCTCGCAGGAAAGTCGCGTATTCGCACCACCTGCGGAGTTTGTGGCCAACGCCGCCATTTCGGGCATGGACGCGTACAACAAGCTGTGCGCGGAAGCCGCCAGCGACTACGAAGGCTTCTGGGCCCGCCTTGCCCGTGAAAATCTCGACTGGCACAAGCCCTTTACGAGCACGCTCGACGAATCGGACGCGCCGTTCTACAAATGGTTCGCCGATGGCGAGCTGAACGTATCGTATAACTGCCTCGACCGCAACCTCAAGAACGGCAACGCCGGCAAGACCGCGATCATTTTCGAAGCGGACGACGGTTCGGTCACGCGCGCTACCTATCAAGAACTGTACGAAATAGTCTGCAAGTTCGCCAACGGCCTGAAGTCGCGCGGCATCAAGAAGGGCGATCGCGTGGTGATCTACATGCCGATGTCGATCGAAGGCGTCGCCGCAATGCAGGCATGTGCGCGCATCGGCGCGACCCACTCGGTAGTATTCGGCGGCTTCTCGGCAAAATCGCTGCAGGAGCGCATCATCGACGCAGGCGCTGTCGCCGTCATCACCGCTGATGAACAACTGCGCGGCGGCAAAAAGCTGCCACTCAAGACCATCGTCGACGAAGCGCTGGCGCTGGGCGGCTGCGCCACGATGAAAGACGTCATCGTCTACAAGCGCACGGGCAGCGATATTCCATTCGATAGCGGCCGTGACATCTGGCTGCACGAGCTGGTTGCGGCGCAGCCGGCCGAATGCGAGCCGGAATGGGTTAGCGCGGAGCATCCGCTGTTTATTCTTTACACGTCCGGATCGACCGGTACGCCAAAGGGCGTGCAGCATTCGAGCGGCGGCTACCTGCTGTGGGCGGCGCTGACGATGAAATGGTCGTTCGACCTCAAGCCGGACGACGTGTTCTGGTGCACCGCCGACATCGGCTGGGTGACCGGCCACACCTACATCGCGTATGGCCCGCTGGCGGTTGGCGGCACCGAGATCGTGTTCGAAGGCGTGCCGACCTACCCGAACGCCGGCCGCTTCTGGGAAACCATCGACAAGCACAAGGTCAGCATCTTCTACACCGCGCCAACGGCGATCCGCTCGCTGATCAAGGCTGCGGACGTGGACCCGAAAGTGCACCCGAAAAACTACGACCTCTCCAGCCTGCGGCTGCTTGGCTCGGTGGGCGAGCCGATCAATCCGGAAGCCTGGATGTGGTACTACAAAAACATCGGCCGCGAGAAGTGCCCGATCGTCGACACCTTCTGGCAGACCGAAACCGGCGGCCACATGATCACGCCGCTGCCGGGCGCGACGCCAATGGTGCCGGGTTCGTGCACCTTGCCGCTGCCTGGCATCATGACGGCGATTGTCGACGAAGCGGGCCAGGATGTGCCGAACGGGCAGGGCGGCATTCTGGTCGTCAAGCGTCCATGGCCATCAATGATCCGCACCATCTGGGGCAATCCGGAACGCTTCAAGACCAGCTACTTCCCGGAAGAACTTGGCGGCCGCATGTACCTGGCGGGCGATGGCGCGATTCGCAACAAGGAAACGGGCTACTTCACCATTACCGGCCGCATTGATGACGTGCTGAATGTGTCTGGCCACCGGATGGGCACGATGGAAATCGAGTCGGCGCTGGTGGCGAACCCGCTGGTTGCGGAAGCGGCGGTGGTCGGCAAGCCGGACGAGACGACGGGCGAATCGATCTGCGCGTTCGTGGTGCTGAAGCAGGCGCGGCCGACGGGCGAAGAGGCCAAGAAGCTGGCGCTGGAGCTGCGCAACTGGGTTGCCAAGGAGATCGGTCCGATTGCCAAGCCGAAGGAAATCCGCTTTGGCGACAACCTGCCGAAGACGCGTTCGGGCAAGATCATGCGGCGCCTGCTGCGTGTGCTGGCCAAGGGCGAGACGATTACGCAGGATGTATCGACCCTGGAGAACCCGGCGATTCTGGAGCAACTGAAGGAAGCATCCTAACTCATGTCGTTCCCGCGAAAGCGGGAACCCATGCTGAGCCAGATCGGATGTGGCTCCAATTTTCACCATACTCAGCAGAATCTTTGCTATAATCTGCGGCTTCGTGAAAGCGAAGAATCAGGAGAGATGGATGAGTGGTTGAAGTCGCACGCCTGGAAAGCGTGTATAGGTTCATAGCCTATCCGGGGTTCGAATCCCCGTCTCTCCGCCAGAATGAGTAAGCCCCTGAATCCAGGGGCTTTTTTTCGTCTGGCCCATCAGCGAAGCTCTGCAATTTTGCCGAATTTTCGGGCTTTGGGATCGTTTTGGGATTTTTGCGAGGAGGCGCCTTCGGTTGGGGGTTTTCCTTTAAGGTACGGGTACGCGATTGAAAGCGGCCAAACCACGGCCAGATCGACTGTGGTACTGTATATTCATACAGCCAGCTACATGCTATGATTGGTGCGATATGTCAATTCACTCAACCTTCCGATCAGACTTTGGTGCTATCTCGCCCATGCTAGAAATGGGTGCCTATGAATGGCTGTGGCAGCAGGACACTGGTCCTACCAAACCGTCGTTCAAGAACCTTGCGGAACTGTTCCGCGCGAATCCAGGGCAGGGGCCTTCTCAGCTCGTCAGTGAGGAAGATGCGCGCGCTTGTGCGGAGAAAGTCCTTGAGCGATTCAGTAAGAAAGGAATTGGCCAGTTCAGCGTCCGCATGCAAGGCGCAGCCGACTTTCCAGAATGGCTCAAACACGCCGACCACCCGTTGCAGTTCCTGTACTACCAGGGTAATTGGGACCTTGCCTATTCGCCAAAGCGTATTGCCATCGTAGGTACTCGCAACCCGTCCGAACTCGGTCAGCGACGTGCGGCCAAGCTCGTAGCGACGCTGGTGCACGACGGGTTCACCATAGTGTCTGGTCTTGCCGCTGGCATCGACACGATTGCACACGAAACTGCGATCAAATGTGGCGGCGACACAATTGCTGTGATCGGAACGCCGCTCGACCAGGTTTACCCAAAGCAGAATCAAGCGCTACAGCAGGCGATTGCTCGCGAACATCTGCTCATCAGTCAGGTGCCCGTACTGGTTTACGCGCGCCGGCCCCCTACCGTGAATCGTTTGTTTTTCCCGGAGCGCAATATCACTATGTCCGCTCTGACCCAGGCGACGGTAATCGTTGAAGCTGGGGAGACTTCTGGCACTCTGATCCAAGCCCGTGCTGCGTTGAAACAGGGTCGCAAGCTGTTCATCCTAAACAGCAATTTTGGCGTGCCTGGATTAACTTGGCCGCACAAATATGAAGAGAAGGGTGCCATCCGCATCCGCGATTTCAGCGATATTCTGACCAATCTGAATGCCACCGCACCTACTCAAGATTGATCCCAGTAATATCGGCGATCACCATTACCTCGGGCCTGAGCACGAGTGTTTCTTCTTTTACGAATACGCTGCGAGACAAGGCTACGCTTTTAGCGAAGGCAATCAGTTAGTTTCGAACATAAAGAAGTCAGTACTCAGGCGCGGCCAGCCGGAGTATCGGTACAAGGAAAGGGCAATTGCGAGTGCGGGCAATTTGTTACACAGGGTATTGAGTGCGGCAGCACCGTTGCTTCCCACTACAACAGTTGTGCCGATCCCCCCGTCAAAGGTACGCAGTGACCCAGAATTCGATGACCGTGTGAATCGAATAGCATTGCTCGGATGCGCTAACACCGCGGCAGAGACGCGCGAGCTGGTCATGCAGACAGTGAGCTACGTCGCTTCGCATACCCAGCAAAGTGGCGAGGGCAAAAAGCCGCATGAGCTGGAAGCTATCTACGAATTGGTAGGGCCGCCTCCTCGTCAAATTGTCATCCTGGTCGATGACGTGCTTACAACCGGTGCGCATTTTGTCGCCGCGCGGAGTACCATCTTGCGACAATACCCCGACAGGCGAGTCGTCGGCATGTTCCTGGCACGTCGAGTGTTGCCAAATCCGTTTGAAGATTTCGACGCGCTTTAAAGGACCTTATGTCATTAATCCTCCATGCCCTCAGTGCTTACGCCAGCTATAAGCGCGAAGTAATCAACTGGCGTGCTATTGACTACGATATCAATAAATTTGTTAAGGCGCTAAAGCATAAAGAGTTCAGAGGTGCCGGCGGCCTCACCGACATGCATGGCACGCGCCTCCAGTTCGATAAGTCGAACCCGGACAACGCCTTAATAATCTTCGGTTGCTGGGGCGTGCGCCGACTGCGCCGTTTGAACCTGGGCGATGTCGTCCTTGTTCCGGTTCCGTCGAGCAAATGCGTCGAGTTCGGGCTGGATTCAGCGCCTCAACGCATGGCACGCGCGCTTCGCACTATCGGGCAACGGGACGAAATCTCGGTGGAACCGTGGTTGCGGTTTCGCCATGCCATGCCTTCCGCTTCGAGCGACGGTGGTACACGGAACGTCAATGTCCTGCGGGATTCCTTAGTCGTGTCCTCTGCAGTCAAACGCAAGAAGGTTGTGTTGATCGATGACGTCAAGACTACGGGGTCTCACTTGAGGGCTTGTGCACAAGTGCTTCGCGAAAATGGGGTTGAAGTAAAGACTGTCCTGGTCGCGGCCTCAACGGTATGGGAGCAACATCCCCATCCATTGGGGTTAGATCCAGAAGATCTAGAGCGACGAGGCTAGCGAGAATTTTCGTGATGGACTGCTTTCAGAAAGGAGCGTAATGCTCTCGCCTATCGACACATTACAAAAATATTCCGCTGCTGTTGCGTTTGTCGACGTTTGCAACGCCGCTGGTGATCGTGGAATTGGAACGGCTTTTCATGTCGGCCAAGGAGTGTTTGTCACGGCGCGTCACGTGCTTGAAAATTGTGTTGTAGAGCGCATTGCGACTGTTAGGGACCACCAGGTGCCAGTCGAAGGCGAGCGCGCAAAGAACGCACTTAGTTTTGTGGCTAGGCGCGATGGTACGTTGCAGGCCATGCACAATATTTCTCGTCGTGACATTATCATTTCAGAAGGGCCATTCTTCCACGATAACCCCCAAGTCGACGTGGCCGTATTTCGCGCCCATGACATCGATCCAGAACTCCCATGGATTCCACTCGGCGGTCATCTTGATGACTGGATTGGCGACAACGATTTCGTTCTGTGGGAAGCCACCGTAATGGGATTCCCGCCTATACCAATGACTTCAGAACCACTGCTCGTAGCGACGCGTGCAGAGATCAGTGCCGTGATAGACGTTCGCCACGCCCCGCACGTTCATTTCGTCCTGTCGGCAATGGCGCGTGGCGGGTTTAGCGGAGGCCCGGCACTTATAGATGGATGCTTGTTGGGGGTGGTTACGAATAGTTTGCTTGAGATGGGGCAGCCAACTGAAATAGGCTATCTCACCGTCGTGTCTGTAGAGCCAATATTTGATTGTTTGCACGAACACAAATGGTTGCCGAAAGCGCAAATCGAGTCGTGGGGAGCAACCGTCTGGGACGACGGACTTTTACCGCCACCGTCGACTTCAGTCCCTCAGGATTGATCGAACGCCAGTTGTTCGTGTTCGAGGATTAAGACGGTTTCTGAACAAAATCGGGCAAGCCATCTTCCGCGCTTGCAGCAGACATGGATGATGGGGAGTTTGATGTGATAGCGAAAGTTGACCTTTCCGAACTCAGAGCGCAATGCAATCACTTCGTGGAAAGGGAGCTTCGCGCGAAAGAGCGGCTTTGTATTGACTCGCAAACCGGATGGTACTTTGGGATTGTCGGTCTTGACGTTGACATGCCTGGTACGTCCCACGCTATTGTAGAAGACTTGGCAATTCTCGAAAGGGTGGTAGAGCCTCCAGGCGAAATTGAGCTGGCCTCCTCGCTAAAGGATCGACACCTCTTTAGTGCAGTCGCGCGATATTCACACAGCATTCGCTATCAACTTAGAATTCACGATATGGCTGAATCGGAACAAGGCTCATTTGACTTGGCCTGGTGGATTATTTCGCTAATTCGTGTTCGTACATTAGCTGAATTCTTAGTGCCAGTCGCCGCTGATTATTCATGGTCAGTCATCGCGGGCTTGGATGAGCGAAAGTGCTCGGTTACTTTTGTAGAGGACATTCCAACGGCTACGAAGCTGGACGCCGATTCACCGGTTCAAACTGCTGACCTTGATTGGGTAGGAGCGAACGTTCCAACGTTTGCCCGTTTGCTTGAAATACCTTGTTTCCGCCTCGCGGTTGAGTCTTTGTCTACGCACCAGCACCAGACGAGCGAGCGTATGATGGCGGCCACCCTTTGGGCCGGAATCGAATCTCTGTTTGGTATTCAAAGTGAACTTGGGTTTCGCCTATCGACGTATATTGCGGTCGTCATTGAGCCTTCAGGTCCTAGGAGGCGACAGGCGTACCAAAAAATAAAGAAATTATATGGGACAAGGTCAAAAGCCGTTCACGGGGCGAAGCTCAGCTCCGAGCAATTACGAACACATGTTCTAGAAGTACGGACCATCTTGTCACGCATTCTATGCAAATTTATCGAGGAGGGGCAGGTCTTTTCGGAGGATAGGATCGAAAGAGAAATATTCGGTGACTTTAGCCCGTCGTCTGCCGCAAGGCCGGTGTAAAGGACATTCTGGTTGAACACGATTTGTGCTTCAGGCATGCGCCAAGCACGACCATTTATCGAGTTGAGCATTGGACACTGGAAGAGATGAACTACCTTATAACGCCGCCAAATACCCACTATGATGGAGGCCTCGGAGTTACTGCGTGTAACTTCTCCCAAGCTGCTGATACTCTTCGGCGCGCGGGTAATGCGATGGATGGAGTGCTTCCGCTTTGCTACCTTCAGCGACATGCAGTCGAGCTGTTTCTTAAATCGCTCATTGTAATTCTGCATAAAAAGTATGAAATTGCTTACGGTGAAGGCTTTTCTGCTCAGAAACCGGCAGCCAAAGTGGGCGAAAAATGGATAGCCTTATCAAGCACTCACAATCTTTCTGATTTGTTCAGCTATTTTCGGTCGGTTCTTGCCGCCACAATTTCTCAACTTCCTTCAAAAGCCGACTGGACTATTGCGCCCGACGTCGAGAGGAAAATACAGCTGGTTAGTGGGTCGGACCCAAAAAGTACATACTTCCGCTATCCAGAATCGGCCACCAGTGCCCACGATGCGAGAAAATCGTCGATTCAACCTGAACGCTTAAATTCAATTTTTGAAAAAATGGCAGACTCTAAAGTGCCTGTGAAATGCACCTTGATGTTGGACGAAAACGACGAGATAGTGGAAGCCTACAATTTTAATAGCTCGCCAATTCCTAAGGTACTTGAATCGTTGGAGTACCTAAGCGGGTATTTTTACAACTTGCATGCAGCATTTCGATACGAGATCACCAATGGCTTGTAGCGGCTAGATCAACTCACCGTAATTTCTGCGGCGCTTCACGGCGTTTGATCGCAGCATTGACCTTAGCCATTTCAAGTTGGTCATCCACGCTGCTGATCCACTTGGCATAAACATCAAAAAACATGCGTAGACTGTGACCTAGTTGTTTGGCCAGGAAGGCAGGTTTAGCCCCACTCATCAGTCCAATTGTGGCGTAAGTATGACGCATGTTATACGGACGACGGTACCGAATGCCCAAGCTTTTAAGAGTGATGGCCCAAAAACTGCGCGCGTCAGTAATTGTCTGGTAGGACCAAGGATTTCCCGTTTTTGGATCGTGGAAGACATATTCACCTTGAAGATACGTGTGGAACTTTTGACGCAGCAGGGCTTCATGAGCCCTGGCACTCAAAATTACCGTTCTAGCCTGCGCGGTCTTAGTCGTGTCTTCCTCGCCATCGCTCGTCATTCCAGCTTCAATCAAGATCTCGTTGCGCCGTAAGTCAACATTCTTCCATTGCAAAGCGATGCCCTCTGCTGTTCTCAAACCTGTGAAAAACATGAATTGGACAAAATTGTAAATCGGCTCGGGTCTGTGTGTTTTAAGGAGCGCAAGGATCAGATTTGCCTCGTCAAGAGTGAACGGATCAGGTGACTTTCTCTGCACCTTCTTTGGCTTGATTTCGTCGCAGGGATTGACGGTAAGGTGTTTGTCACGGATGGCAAGCTCGAATGGACCTCGGATCATGCTCAGTTCGTTGTTACGACTCTTTGCACTCTTCCAAGATCCGGCGGCCAGTGCTCCCATGATGTCGGAGTAGCGAACTTGATCGATCGGAACATTTCTGAGATGCGACTTCCAAAAACTGTTCATCCTCGTAGTGTACTGCTCGCGTGTTGATGCTTTGAGATCACACACGCGCAGCCAATGATCCATAACGTCGTACAGCCACGGTACCGATGCGGGTGTTGCTTCGATCTTGGCTTGAGACGAGCCAGGGAAGTAGTCCACATACTTAAACGTACCCAGCCTGATCTTGTCTTTGATCTCGGCGGCAAGTCGGGTTGCGTATTTAATATTTGCCGGCGTCGGGGCAAGGCCCTCATTGTCCAGGCATAACCGTTCGTGTCGTTGTTTCCCCTGATAGCGAAAAACGATTCGAATACAGCCTGCTCTAATCTCTACGCCTGGTGTTTTGCTCATAGCGTAAGCTCAACGCGCCGCCAGAGTATGCCCCTAATTGGTGACGGCATCTGAGTGCTCTGCCTGTGTACCCTAGCTGCCGCCGATGGAACGGCGACGTTCGCCTGCACGCATGCGGCGCTCTTGCATATTTGGCCTTGCGCTCGCCCCGCTCACCCACCGGTAGTATTCCTGCAAATTGATAGTGATGCGGCCGTCCGGCGCCCGCCTATACATCCGCCCTTCGATCCACTTACCGTCTTCAATCTTACGCTCGACGGCTTTTGTTGAATAGCCCGTGCACGTACAGAACAGCGGCATGAGCATCCATTCGAGTTGGAGCGCCACGGTCCCCGAATCCATGATGGTTTCCCTTCTAGGCGATGGACAGACATTGCCGCAGGCTATCATCGCGTTTCAAGTTTAATAATGTGAGAGATCAATTTTCCACTTCATGTCTGTGCATCAGTGCACCTGACACCGGGCTCGTGAGGGTGGCCTGCAGAAATTCGATTTCGAGGGTACACCACTTCCATTACTGGAGGTCTCGCCGTCCGAAGCGGGTAGGTTGCGAAGTAGTTGTGGGGTGACCGCGGTTTAGCAAAATTGATGCTCTGGCTTCACTGAACGGTACGAGTCGACATCCAACTTTTTAGCCGCAATACGATTTGCGACGTTCGCGTTGCAGTCGCCCGTCTCGCTGTAACTTCGTCTGGCGGAATCGGGCGACGCTTGGTTGGCTGTGAAAGCACGCGATTAATCGTGTTGACGGTAACACCAATTCCAATGAGTTCAGTCACAAATGCTTCAATACCCAACTGCGGCAGAATGATTAGGCCAACATCAATGTTTATCGCTGCTAGGCGGTCATGTCGTCGTGTTGTCATTCGCCGGTTCATGCGTGAATCATACAAGTTGCTAGATTAGTTACTTTGATTCCGCCCAACGGCTCGCCTGACGCGGCGCGCCAGGCTAACCCAACCCTACGCCCGGCGCTGCGCGCCAGGCTACCGCAACTGCACGTCGGGCGAAGCAGGTATCGAACGAAATACTTCGTCGTGCATTCGCAGAAGTATTATGATATTGCAATGATCTACGTTGCTCGGCGCCTGGGAAAGAAACACTTTAATGGTGCACCTCATCCGCACCCCCAATCTTCAAGCAGCGTTGATCGACTGCGTACTAGGAACTGTCCGCCCTGACCGTTAGCAAACCTTACAAGTGCCGCGCAAAGCGTTACGTCGAGTGCACCGACGAAGTGTGCGAACCATGCACAAGCAAACCCGCCGTCGCTAAGCCGATGAGGATGTCGAGCGCCTCCTCACGGCAGTTAGAGCGGTCATGCGGTGCGATCTCAGGCCAAAATGGAACCATAAAAATTTCGCGCCCTGTGGCGCCCCGCATGCGGCCGGTTGCCGCGAAAATCGGACCACTATGGAACATACGTACCGTGAGCAATTAGGGATCGACCCGGCATTCGTCGTAACGAAGACAGGCGATCGCCGCGATGTCAGAAAAGGGCAAGATTCAGACGTCGAGTCGTATGACGTTTTTAATCCCGAAGGCCGATTGGTAGCGCAATATGAAATCCTTGACTCTACAAGCACGAATCCGCCTTTCCACAGAACTGTCAGTTATCGCAAGCTTGGGGTTGCGAAAGACTCTGGCCCGTTGCGGCCAGCTTAGATGAAGAAAAGTTTCATGACACAAAAACTAATGTAGCTCAACAACGCCTAAAAACTGGCTGCGGATGGCGCTGGGGCGATGCCGCAACATTCGCTTTTCTTCTTACCGCTCCACTTGCTGGGTGGGTGCGCGAAGGAAGGCTCGACGAATACACGGCTCTTGAGGCCATCCGGTTGCTCCACCCCCTGCATCCTAACGTTACCGTATCAGCACGAAAATTTGGGGAAATACGGATGTGCCTACTGCGCCCGCAAGAGAGTGTCAAAGTGCGAGATTGCTGCGGCATTCGTAAGCCCGTCGAAATCCGGAAGGCGAGGCGAGATCGATTAACAGGCGATAAATCGCTAAAAAGTTGCCTCATCAAGGATGGCCTATTGAACATAAGAAACCATTGCGAGAGAAGGTCATGACACAGTCTGTTTGGACCCGCGATGGGCGGCCGGTAGATGCGAGTGAATTCCGCATAAGCGATTGGGAAGCGTTGAAGCAGGTCGCGCAACTCGGCGACTTCGTGATGCCCTGTTGCAAGTCGCCTGCCGTCCTCAAAACGAGCATCAATGGGTTGCCGTTTTTCGCCCACGTGTCGGATGAATGCTCAACCGCGCCTGAGACGAAGTGGCACAAGAATGGAAAGGCCGCGGTGTTGGGATCATTACGCCAACTCGGCATCGAAGGACGAGAAGAGGTGCCCGGTCTGTCACCTAGCGGGGCTAAGTGGGAGGCAGATGTGCTGTTTTCGAGCGACCGACGCAACATCGCTATTGAGTTGCAACGGTCCTACCAGCACCTCCGCGACTTTATGCGGCGCCAGGATAGATACACGGTATCGGGGGTTGAGTGTTTTTGGTTGGTTCGCCACGAAACGTTCTTGACCTTGAGCAAGGCCACATCACGTTTGCTCTTGAAGCGTGATTTCGGAAACGTGTTCCCGGAAGATGGCATCGGAACAGGCATGCTCCCCGAGCTACCGGTGGCGATGTTGGAGACCGGCGGCGAACAGAGAGTCCTTTTCGGGGCAGGGAAGTGCGCGACCGTGCACGATTGGTTAGAGGGAATATTAACCAGCACGTACAAATATCGGGAAGGCTCTTGGAATCTCGATTGAGATCGGAAAACGGAGATTTACGTGGACATCCTGATGTGGCTGGGGCGTAGGGATGCCGCGATTTTTGAGCGCTTGGCGACGAGAGGGGCGTGTCCAGTGACGATCGGGAACGAACCAGTGCTATTGGTGCGCGGCAGTGACAAGCTAACGCCATTTATTTCGTCTGATGTTGACGCTGGCCGAAAATTGACCCACTTTGAAGGTGTTTGCTGATCGAAAACTGACCCAGGTGTTCTACTTCTCCTGCCCAATTTTTGGGCGGGAGACCAAAGAGGATGATCACCATGGAAATGCTTGGGAAGGTTCGACGTCTACACCTGCGCGACAAATTGTCGTTGCATGAAATTGCAAAGCGGACAGGACTGTCTCGCAACACGGTTCGCAAGTGGCTGCGCACCGCCGAAGAGGTTGCTGAACCGGCGTATCAGCGCAAGCCCAAGCCGGGCAAGCTGACGCCGTTTCACGGCGTATTGGAGTTGGCTCTCAAGGCCGATGCCCATCGCATCAAACAGAATCGCCGCACCGCCAAGGCATTGTTTGCCGAGATCAAGGCGGCCGGGTACACGGGCGCCTACTGCCAGGTCACCGCCTTCATTCGTGCCTGGCGCGAAGCAGAAGGCAAGACGCCACGGGCCTTCGTTCCGCTCATCTTTGAGCAGGGCGAGGCTTTCCAGTTTGACTGGAGCGAGGAAGGCCTGGTTATCGGCGGCATCTACCGCCGGCTGCAGGTATCGCACATGAAGCTGTGCGCGAGCCGCGCGTTCTGGCTGGTCGCCTATCCGAGCCAGGGGCATGAGATGCTGTTTGACGCCCACACACGGTCCTTTGCTGCGCTGGGCGGCGTGGCACGCCGCGGCATCTACGACAACATGAAGACTGCCGTGGACAAGGTTAAGAAGGGCAAAGGCCGCATCGTCAATGCCCGCTTTACCGTCATGTGCGCGCACTACCTGTTCGATCCTGATTTCTGCAACGTGGCCTCGGGATGGGAAAAAGGCGTGGTCGAAAAGAACGTTCAGGACAGCCGGCGCCGCATCTGGATTGAAGCTCAGTCCCGCCCGTTCGGCACCTTCGCTGAACTCAATGCCTGGCTTGGTGAGCGCTGCCGGGCGCTATGGGGCGAGTTGCGTCATCCCGATCATCCATCGTTCAGCGTGGCTGAAATGCTGGCGCAGGAGCAGGGGCAGCTGATGCCCATGCCGACGCCTTTTGATGGTTACGTGGAAAAGCCCGCCAGAGTGTCGTCCACCTGTCTGGTGACGATCCAGCGCAACCGCTACTCGGTGCCGTGCGAGCTTGCCGGTCACATGGTCAGCACCCATCTCTATCCGACGCGCGTATGCGTGGTGGCCGGCGACGCGCAAGTCGCCGATCACGAACGCATCGTCGACCGAAAACAGGTTTGCTACGACTGGCAGCACTACATCCCTCTGGTTCAGCGTAAGCCAGGCGCATTGCGCAATGGTGCCCCGTTCGCTGACATGCCGGCGCCGCTGCAACGCCTCAAGCAGGGCCTGTTGCGCCATGCCGGCGGCGACAGAGTGATGGCGAAGGTGCTGGCGACCGTGCCGGTGGCGGGCCTGTCAGCAGTGCTGGTGGCAGTGGAACTGGTGATTGAATCGGGCGTGCTCAGCGCCGAGCATGTAGAAAACGTCCTGGCACGACTAACGGCGGTACCGGAGCCTGCACGAGTGGAAACCACGCTGGAACTGAAGGAGGCGCCGCTGGCCAACACCAGCCGCTACGACACCCTGCGAGAAGGCGACGTCGGCAGCATGGAGGTCAATCATGCGTGATGCGACCGCCGAACTCAAAGAGCTCCGCCTGCACGGCATGGCCAGTGCCTGGACTGACCTGCTGGCACAAGGGGAAAGCGCTGTGGCCACATCGAAATGGTTGATCGAGCACCTGCTGCGGGCCGAGCACACTGACCGCGCCCTGCGCTCAGTGAGCCATCAAATGAGCGCTGCCAAATTCCCCGTCCACCGCGACCTGGCAGGCTTTGACTTCGAGGCATCCAAGGTGGACCAGGCACTTGTGCGCCAGTTGGCCACGCTGACCTTTACCGACACGGCACAGAATGCAGTGCTCATTGGAGGACCAGGCACTGGCAAGACGCACCTTGCGACGGCTATCGCGGTCGCGGGCATCGCGGCGATGGGCAAGCGGGTGCGCTTCTACTCGACGGTTGACCTGGTCAACATGCTGGAACGCGAAAAACGCGAGGGAAAAGCAGGCAGGCTCACGCAGTCGCTGCTGCGCATGGACCTCGTCATTCTGGACGAACTGGGCTACCTTCCATTCAGCCAGGCCGGCGGCGCGCTTCTGTTCCACCTGCTCTCCAAACTGTACGAGCACACCAGCGTCGTCATCACCACCAACTTGAGCTTTGCGGAATGGTCGGCCGTGTTTGGCGACGCCAAGATGACCACGGCGCTGCTGGACCGGTTGACGCACCATTGCCATATCGTCGAAACAGGCAATGACTCTTACCGCTTCCAGCACAGCAGTATGGCCGCCAAGGGGCGCATCAAGGAGCGCGAGCAAAAGCGTAAGGCAGGGAAGGCGGTGCCGCAGCCAGATCCGTTCTGACGTTCATGTCAATGGATAATAAGATAAATCGTTTATATCGTTAAATGGTCACATCCGAAGCCAAAGGGGAATTCGCTGCGGGCTGCGCCCTACGCGCATCCCCCTTGTACTTTGGTACACTTATCCACAGCCGCTGCTTCAAACGCGGCACCCCGCCCCTGGGTCAAAATTCAATCAGCAGAGTGGGTCAGATTTCAATCAGCGCCAACAATCGAATCAGAGTTGCTGGCTGCCGATCACGAATCAAGGCGCAACGAACGGGCGCAGGAATTGGGGCACATTGCGGAAGACGAAAAGCGCGCTGCAGCGGATCGTCAGTACGCACGCGACGTGCTTGAGATGATGTCATATCCCGGCAGATCCTCGCGTAGCGCGTTGAAGATGAGTTGGATTGCCGGGAAAGTCGACATGGCTGCGCGAACGGGCGGTAGCGAGTAACGCCGTTTACCTGATAAGGCCTGGGAAGCTGGATGCCAGGCTGGACATGAGAAGCTCAGACTTCAGCCCGCTATTGGGCTGGCCAGACGCTGATCCTGGTTACGCACATTGCCGACGGCCTTGTCTACCATGTGCCACGCAAACGCTTCCGGCGGAACTCCAAAATTTGCTAGCATATGCGCAGCTTCGTCGGGCGGCAGGTCTGGCTTCATCCACATGGCGGCGTCGGCGACGCTGAGGACGATCGGGCGCCGGTCGTGCACGTCGAGGAGGCCGCCTTCGGCTGCTGCTGTGACGATGGTGAAGCCGTTGGCCATTTTGGAGTCTTCGCTGCCTTGTCCGAACAGTGCGGCCAGGTAGAGTGGGGCGTGGTCGATGCGGTGGATGTGCCAAGGCTGCTTCGCGCCTTTTTCGCCGGTCCATTCGTACCAGCCTTGCGCGGGAACGATTGCGCGGCCGGTTTTGAGCAGTGGCTTCCAGTAGCGGTTCGTTATTTTGTCGAGCCGGGTATTGATGGCCATCGGGATCTTGCCGGAGGCTTCGGCCCATGTGGAGCGGTAGCCCCAGTGGACGTCGTCCACGAATAGTGCGCCGTCGGTGAGGCGGAGCAGGGGCCTGAATGATCCAGGCGAGGCGTTGACTTTGTCTTCGGCCTGGCTGCGATTGAATACCTCGTCGGCCCAATCGAAATTGAGGATCAGTCTGCTGATGTCGTTCTGGTCGAGTCGGCCGCACATGGCCCCATTGTAGCGAAGGAAATTCAGGGGTCGCGCACCGCAGACTGCATCGAAGACGAAAGGCGAGGGACAGAAACCCGGTCTCTCGTAAGCCGAGCCCCGATCAATGCCGGGTGTCGGCCCCGCGGTCTTCCACACTCTAGCGCGCCTGTCTGCGCTTGGCGGAGTGCAGCTGCTGGCCGAAGGTTCCTTATTCATCGGTCCCCGTGAAAACACCCGGAAGTGAGACGGGCCTCCTTAAGTTCGATGCCTTGTATCAGAGTGGTACGTTTTTCCTTGGTGTCGCTCTTATTGGACTGAAGCTGAATCCTCTTCGACGGCCCGGCGATTCTGAACATCAACCAGACGCATGGCACGCCGCAGTTGGATGAACTCCCGGGTAGTAATCACGGTTACCGTTATTCCGAGCGGAAAAAAAACGATAGTTGAGTTAATCGCAATCGTCGTCGAAATCTTCCCAACGGTTAAAAGAAACCACGGGGTGAATGCGAGAAAATAGAACGCGCTGGCGCAGAGCAGATATGCCACGCTCAGGACCTTACGTCGTTTCTCTGTCGCGAAGAGAAATGAACTTGCGAACTGGAGCTGGCGCTTTCCGCGTCCTTCGACACTGGTTAAATATCCCCTGGACGCTTCATAGTCGCTTAAAGCCTGCACCGGGTCGGCAAACGCCATTAGATATTCTATGACCGAGGGCGGCATATCTTGATTCTTGCCTATAGCTTGAAATCCCTTTTTACGGGCGAACGCGTGCATCCCTGGGTTGTCTTCCAAGTCCTGGAAAAAGATCTTTGCGAACTTGTATTCTTCACGCAGCGCGTTTTTATTGCCATCAAAGTACTGCTTTATTGCGAGCCATAACGTGCTCGCACCGAGCGCTATTGTTGTAATAATTGGCGCAACCTTGAGCCACTGGTCAGTATCCATCCACTCCCTTAGCGATTATCGTCGCGAAGATCACTCGTGCTCATTCGCGGACCCTAATATCGATCGTTTTGCTTTGCCTAACGATCGTTCCTCATCAATGCGTCACCAACGTGACGCTTCGGCCACGCGTCGCAAATAATGCGTTGGGCCATTGCAAACGCGCAGTCGCGGTGCATGATCACGCGGGTTAGGACATCTGGTGTCGGCCAGGCGTCATACGAGACGACAGGGCCATCCGCCGCAGTCTTCAGTTCTTCGTTGCAGCAGAAGCAGCGCGCTTGCACTTTGAAGGGACTGCTTTCAAGCGCTGTTATGACAGAGATGTCAAAGGTCACGTTAATTCTCCATATTTTGTCGAAGTTTTACAGTCATTCGTTTTAAAATATCCAACATGCCCTGCCGCTCCAACACGAGTTCACAAATTTTCCGACTCACACCGTCCTCGTTCTGGGTCATGACACTCACGAACGTCAGTTCCTCGTGTCCGCCCCACCCATTCGGGTTCTGCTGAGCCGTTTGCGCAAATTGCAACCAACGACCTGAAACACAGCATTCAGCACGCCCATCCATTACGTTCGCGAGCTTGAGTCGCTCCAGCCTAGAAGTTTTTTAGGTTCGGTCACAATAATTTCCCTCGATGTGCCGGGCTCGCCGTTGTTTCTAGCGTAACACAGGCACAAATTGGAATTGAGGATGAACCTTTTAATTTCGCTTCGACTGGTCCGGGCATCGGCGTGCATTGACTGACTTTTGATGCATTAGAGGCCGAAAGACGAAAAGCGACGTCCGGGCCGAAACCCCGGTCTCTCGTGAACCGAGCCCCGATAAAGCCAGGATCTTGGCCCTGCGGGCTCGGCCCGGCGGCCTTGCGCTTCGCTCCAGCGCGCCTGTGGCGCTCGGCGGAATGCTGCTGCTGGCGGCGAGCAGGTGCGCCATCGGGGAGCATGAAAAACCCTGAAGTGAGGACGATCCGCTTCAAGGGGCGCGCCAGCGAAACCCGTGATGTCACGCCCATTGAGCCGCCGCTTGCGCTGTGAAGCCGGCAGTGGTTCGTCGCCGAGTCGGCGGGTGACATTGAGGGCTGCGCCAGCAAACCCAGCTGTCACAGCCCTCTAGCCGCCGCTAGCGCTAGATTAGGGCAGTTTTGCCCTAGACTGTTACCTGTACTCGGGTGTTTGACTTGGTCAACGGGCTTATCGGATAAGGAATATACGAAGAATGAACAGCAACATCAGGGGCGCGTGCTTGCAACCTGCAGGACCTCACTTTCAGCGGCCGAGCGGTGATGAAGTACGCGAAGTACTGCATCTTGCCGGTTTTACAGCTGGTCAGGCATCGAGAGCGGTCGGACTTGGTGCCCAAGGTGACCGGACTGTGCGGCGCTGGATCAGCGAAGAGTCGGCAATCCCCTATGCCTGTTGGGCTTTGCTATGCGAGTTCGCGGGTTTGGGCTGCATCTGGAAGAGCGATTGAAAGACGTTTGTACGCCAGGGGAAATTCATGAATGTGTATCAATGTTTAGCTATATATTTCGGCTAATTAGGACATTTTGCCCTATACTGTGTGTATGGACGAGGCACTTATGTCCTGATCGCGGAAGTACCCCGGAATGCTCGGGGGGCTTGGATTGAGCACTGACATACTCAGACGCAGGCGCGGATACCTGTACCTCCGTTGAACCTGGAAACCGGGAAAGGGTCAAGCCATGAAGAACGTCATCAAGTTTCCGGCTCCAGAGACCGTGCCGCCCACGACTACGGCAAGCCAGATTGTGCCTGTTGGCCCTGCAGAACAGGAGCGTGGCAATCTAGTCCTCAAAGCTATCTGGGTACTGACTGTCCTGCTGTGGCCTGTGCTCCGTTACGTCGTCATTCTCGATTGCGTCTACCAGTTCTTCCGCATGCTCTGGTTCTGGGATACCCCAGGCACTTACGCCGGGTTCACTTTCATGCTTCACTTTGCGGTTCTGACCGGCCTGACCTGGTTCGTTTCTGTGTATCAGCCAAAGGGTCTTTGATTGGTGGTTTAGCTGGAGAAAGTCATGACCGTCATCACGATCGTGCAACTTGAGTCTGCTATCAATCGCGCCCGGGATCAGCACCCTCCGATCGACTGTGTTTTGCACTGGAGCGTAAAGATGTTGGCCGAAGTCTATAGCCAGATGATCTACCAGAAAGCATCGACGTTAGAGCTGGACAACTTGCCGAATTCAATTAGGGATGAGGTATTCCTGTGGATACCTGGAGACGTCGAGCCTTTCGTTGCTGGAACCTCGCAGGCATGTTCCTATCGCACTGGTGATCCTGGCTTTGATTCATGTGAGGCGTGCCAGTAATACTGGTCCGGCTCGTGACGGCTGAACGCAATCTCTCATTTGTGTGCAAAGAAGACGATCATGTTGACTTGGGATGATGAACGACCTGGCCAGGAAGGGACAACTCCGGCTCAATCGATGCCATCGGACGGTGCGGGGTTGCTCGCCAAGCGTGTCAACGCCGATGACAAGCGCATCATCAACGGTAAGACTGACGTTAATCAGCTTGTCCCGTTCAAGTACAAGTGGGCATGGGACAAGTACTTGGCCGGCTGCGCGAACCACTGGATGCCACAAGAAGTGAACATGCAGCGTGACATCGAGCTTTGGAAGAATCCGGCCGGCTTGACGGATGACGAGCGTCGCTTGGTCAAGCGCAACCTTGGTTTCTTTGTGACGGCTGATTCCCTTGCCGCCAATAATATTGTGCTCGGCACTTACCGCCACATCACGGCACCCGAATGCCGCCAGTATCTGCTTCGCCAGGCTTTTGAAGAAGCGATCCATACACACGCTTACCAGTACATTGTTGAGTCGCTGGGCCTAGACGAGCAGGAGATTTTCAATGCCTACAATGAAGTGCCGTCGATCCGCGACAAGGACCAGTTCCTGATTCCATTTATCGATACCTTAACCGATCCGGCGTTTAAAACGGGTACGGTTGAGGCCGACCAAAAGCTGCTTCGCTCGCTTATCGTGTTTGCCTGCCTGATGGAAGGCTTGTTTTTCTACGTCGGTTTTACACAGATCCTCGCGCTTGGTCGACAGAACAAGATGACTGGCGCCGCCGAACAGTACCATTACATCCTGCGCGACGAGTCGATGCACTGCAACTTCGGCATAGACCTCATCAATGCCGTCAAGGGCGAGAACCAGGATTTGTGGACGCCCACCTTCCGTAAAGAGATCCGTACCCTGTTCTTGGACGCTGTTGAGCTGGAATACCGCTACGCGGAGGACACCATGCCGCGGGGCGTGCTGGGGTTGAACGCGGCGATGTTCCAGGGTTACCTGCGCTTTATTGCCAATCGTCGCGCAGTGCAGATCGGCCTCGATCCACTGTTCGCGAACGAAGCAAATCCGTTCCCGTGGATGAGTGAAATGATCGATCTAAAGAAGGAACGAAATTTCTTTGAAACACGCGTGACCGAATATCAGACCGGAGGTGCGCTGAGTTGGGAATGACCAGCTGCGAGGTGATGCAGCAAGCGTCACAGTAGACTTTAGCCGCTAAATTCATTTGAGATGTCAGTAAAGTTTCGCTAAATAATTGATATGATCGCTGGCTGACACCCGCAATTTTCAACCGAGGCGCGGAGCGATGACCATTGGGGAACCGGATGAAGAAGCGGGTAACCGAGGCACAGTTCCAGACAAGCATCATGGACCTGGAAGTAGGCCAGCAGACAATCGAGATAGCGCGAGGCGTCTTGGTGGAAGGGCTGCAGCAATCGAGCTTCGTAAGAACGCTGGGCCTGACCAGGGGCGCAGTATCGCAAGCCGTCAATCGGGTTTGGACGGCCCACCTGGAGAAGAGCCTGCCAGAAGGTTACGAGCGAGTCTCAGTGGTACTGCCAGAACAGCAGGCGTTCATCGTGAAGAAATGGGCACAGCAAGCCGCCTTGAAACGGGAATCCAAACAATGAAAATTGGTGCAGCAGCGCGGCAAACGGACCCGGCACCCGCCGCGGCGCCAGCGGAGGCTACAGCGGTACCGCGCGATCGCGGGCCGCTGATGATTTCGATCGACCTGATTGACGAGGACCCCGAGCAGCCGCGTTCGGCTGACAATCCCGGCTTCCGGCCGGAGAGCATCCAGGAGCTGGCCAACAGCTTTGGACCCAAAGGGCCGAAGACGCCATTGTCCCTGCGCGATAATCCTAAGGAGTCGGGGCGCTACATCATCAACCACGGTCATCGCCGTTTCCGTGCCTGCAAGGTCAAGAAGCTGGATGAGGTACCGGCATTCATCGACAACGACTACGACGTCGACGACCAGATCATCGAGAACATTCAGCGTGAGGGCCAGTCTCCGCGAGAAATTGCGGAGCGCATTGGCATCAAGCAGGCTGCGGGCGCGAAGAACAAGGACATCGCGGCACGCTGGGGCAAATCCGGATCATGGGTTACTCAGTATGCGACCCTGCTGGATCTTCCAGAGCCGATCGCAGCTGTGTTTAATGCCGGCCGGGCGAATGACGTCACCGTGGTCAACGAGCTCGTGACTGCCTATAAGGGCAATCCCGAAGAGGTCACGGATTGGCTGAGTGTTCCAACCCAGGAAATCAGCCGTGGCGAGGTCAGGCTGCTGCGCGAGTTCCTGGCTGAGAAGAACAAAGGAGGTTCAACCATGCGTGATCCAAATACGCTGGATATTGTCTTTGGTGAAACGGACGCTGAAGCCGACGAGGGCGCGCAAGGCGACAAGCCTAAGAAGGAAAAGGGACGCAATACTGACCCGGACAAGCTTAAAAAGGCGATCGTACAGGTCGAGCATGACGGACGTCCAGCTCGCCTCATGCTGAGCAAGCGCCCGCCGGCCGAAGGCTACGCATGGATCAAGTACGAAGACGATGGCCAGCAATTTGAAGCCAGCCTGACCGATGTGCGGCTCGTTGCTTTGATCGAAGGATAGGTGCTTTTCGACCATGCCGGCGTGTCGTCACGCCATCATGGTCGTGCATCTAGCAGGCGGCTCGCCATCACATTGCTGGGTCCAACATTTGCTATGTCAGACATCAAGAACTCGCACCAGCGAGTTTTTTTTCGCCTGATTAATTGGCCCGGGCGCGAACAGACACGCCAGCACCTGGCACTCCGCGGCCAGGAGGCACGTGCAAGGGAACAGACAACCAACTGCGGGGTCAGATGATTCGACCGGAGTGCAAAATTCGCTGTTGCTGCAGACAGTCAAGCCTTCCGGCAAGGAATAGGGTTTCAATGGATATGTCGGGTCGTCATCGATCCGGCAGAAGGCGGCAAAACAGCCTACGATTTCGCACTGCTTATGCTTTAATCGGCTAGAATGGCTTGCTTGATTGTAATCAAATCTCCTATGCCACCCGCCCGCATCCATCCAATTCGACGGAGACTGTCATGAAGCAGCGCCTTCTTGTAATGAACGGCCAGCGCCTTCTACAGATCGAGAAAGAGGGCCAGTGGGCGACTGATAAGGTGGAGAAGGCCGGGGCATTGAAGCCTGGCATCTACAACATTCACTTGGCCGTTCAGGCGGACAAAGCCAAGACGCACGAAGGGATGATCATCTACCATGACCACACGCATATTTATCAGCAGACCGGTAAATCATTCGTAAAGCACGCTCTCTCTGATTTCGATAAAGTACCTGAGATCGGCAGTAATTCCAGCATTAGATATGAGCAGGGCGCTGCTCAGTCGTCGCAGTCCACATCGCTCAAACTGGGCCGAGGAATCTCTTGATCGACTTTAGCCGCTAAAATCGGAGGCAGTCATGGATCAGAAGCAGAGGCACCTACAGCAACAAACGAGGCCCGGGCAGGCCGGCATTCAGGCCCAGGACGCCGAGGCCCAAGCCGACGGCTTGATGGAGCGAAGCCGGGAACTGCAGGTCGAGCAGGCCGCATTGGCCGAATTCAACACGGTTGAGGAATCGTACGGAACGGCGCTCGCGGTCCAGATCGAGGCGAAACATGACCAAGCTGAACGGATCGAGGACCGGCTTGAAAAGCTTATCGAACAGCAAGCATCAAAACTGCAGCAGTGCCGATCGGAACAGCCTGCCCTGATCGCGTTGCCTGGTGCACGTGCGCGCTGGCAGCAGAAATTGGAGCAGCAGCAGAGTACGATGCAGCGGTTACAGGGACGTCTGGAAGGAGTGCGTGAGATCAAGGATGGCATGAGCATCCACGGGCCGCGAATCGAGGAACTTGCAATTCGCAGGCTTCGTCATCAGGATCCTGGCTTGGCTTCGCAATGGGCCGAACTTCAAGAGGCTCAACGATTGAACCAGGCGCACCAGCGCCGGATGCAGAAAGAGAAAGAGCAGCGGGAGCAGCAGCGAACAGCTGCCGGATTGTCGCAGACGTTGACGATAAGCAATCGACTAGTCTAGCAAATTGACCGCGCTCGCGCGCGGCAGTCCAGCAGTTGCCGCTACGTGGTCGATCACGAACCAGCCCACAGCACGATCGCCGCAGCAAACAGCGTCGCGCACGACGCGAACACATTAAGCCAGGCGATCGTGCGGGCCTGTTGAACACGAAACGCAGACCCACTCAACGCCGTACTCACCTCGGCCGCCACAGCTGCCGCGGCCTTCTTAGCGCCGTCCTGCATCAGCTGCTCCATCGCACCTTTGCTGGCATCGAGTGCAGCATTCAGGATGCGCTCGGCCTTTTCCTTGGCGTCATTTCCCCAACGCTGGGACAGCAGTTCGAGCTCTTCCTTGAACTGGTCCAGCTGCACCTGGTGGGCCTTTGAGCTTTCCTGCATCAGCCTCAGATTAATCGTCTGCAGTACCAGGATCGGATCATCCCGGCCTACTACGATGCCGTGCTTCTCGGCGATCTCCCGTATTAAGGCGTCGAACTGGTCCATCAGAGCACCATGGAACTGTCAAGTTGTGCGAAGACTTGGGCCTTGATGATTTTCAGCCGTTGCCGGGTCATGATGGTCAGCGAGTCGAGCGCGAGCGCTTCATCGAAGGTCAGGCGCTGCTGCAGCATTTCGGACAGGTCGCGGCCATACGTTTCTTCCTTGAGGGTTGGAAGCCGCACGATCGCCGATACCCTGGCCTTGTTGTTCACGTACGCCTTCATCTGCTCAAACGACTTACCTTCATGTTCGATCGGGCCGTAGTACGGGTTCAGCCACACCACGAACATGGTGTTTTCGGGAAACTGCGTCACAAGCTGGTTGAACCCGCTGACGGTATCGACCAAGGCCTGACCCCCGGTAATGACAGTGTGGACCACCAGGTCGCGGCCCATCTCCGCCAACAACGCTGGTACCTGGTTGCTGATGAGGTAGTGCGAAAGCGGCACGAACGAGGATGCGCCATTGTCGATCACCACATCACCACAGGCGGCCGCGACCATTTCGATCAGCTCGTCAAAGCTGCGCGGGTTGATCTCGTCGTTCTCCATGATATTAAGGCGCTTAACGTTGAGGCCCTTGTAGCTATGAAAGGTTGCATTGACAGGATCCGTGTCGATATTCGTCGGCGCCAGTCCCTTGCTTGCCAGGTACTGCGCCAAAAACGCGGCGTCGGTCGATTTTCCGACTCCGCCTTTTCCCTGCAGCTTTATATGTACTTTCGGCTTCATCACATTAGCTCCTTAATGTTCGGTGCTGGGTTGAAGGTAAATCCGGCCGGTTCACTGGCGGCCGGCGCGGCTCGTTGGTGCGGGATGGGTTTCGACGGAACAGGTTTGTCAGCAGCATTGCGCAGATGCGCTTTCCGAAAGGTTGGGACGTTGGCGGCCTGGCTGGTCGCGAGCACAGGCTGGTCGACCGAGCGAAGGTAGCGGTTGACATAGTTAAGGAAGGTGTCATAACCGAACTCGATCCGTTTGCTGTCGTGCATATGTGCCCACACGGTTTTGACAGCGTACCCCTCATCCAGGGCCTGCCTCACATCGTCGCGCACGGCCAGGAATGCGACCAGGTTCTTGTCGCGTCTGGTCGGGGCCGGCCGGCGCTTTACCCACTCGGCCAGCTGTTCTGTATATGACTTAGCCATGTCGCCTTTCTTGCCCTACTGGATGTTGCTTTGTTTGGGTGTAACCCGCCTACGCTTGGGTCTAAGTATAGGCTCAGCTGCCGAAGTTTTCGCTATATCCGCTGAAAAAACTACCTGTTTTCTTGACGAAGTCGAGGTTAAATCGAAAGTCGGGTGGTACCCTGACTTGGCGTAATCGGCTCGTAGAGGCGGGCAGGATAGGTGAAGTTAGCTAACCAGCGGAGCTGGTTATCTATCTTCCCATTCCCTTATTCGCGCCTTCGGCGCTCAACGGGATCCTGCTCTGCGAGGCCAGCCGGCTGCCGCCGTCGATAAGCGTACGCAGCTTTAGCCGCTAAAGAACCTGGAGGCCGTCATGACGAAGAAGTCGTTAGGTCCGACTCGCGATCGGAAGCACTTACGCGTGCCAGTGCTGCCGGACGAGGAAGCGGAAATCAAGCGATTGGCGAAAGCCGCAAACAAATCCGTTGCCGACTATCTGCGTTGCGTTGGCCTTGGCTATGAAGTCCGGGGGATCTTGGATAACCGCCGCGTAGAAGACCTGTTGCGCATCAATGGGGACCTTGGACGTTTGGGTGGCCTACTCAAGCTCTGGCTGACCAACGACGAGCGAACGATGGCTTTTGGCGAATCGACCATTCGAGCGCTGCTATTCAAACTTGAAGCTACTCAAGACGAGATACATGCCGTCGTTCGCACGGTCGTGATGCCGCGTGCGGAGCGGTAGGAATTTTAGCCGCTAAAGGAGGGTGCAATGAAGGTTACCGAATATATGGATATTCGCGATCGCCTCGCGAACCTGCGGCTCATCTGAGAACAACATGTCAGCGTCGCGCCTCTCGCTGGTCTGTCCGCATTGGAGCTTGTCGTGATCGTCAAGCACATGCCTCTGACTGCGCCCCAAAAAAGCAGCTTTGGGCGCCTGGCAGATTACATCACTGATCCGCAAGAGAAGAACGTACGTGTTGGGATTGTGAGCCTTACCAACTGCATTTCCAATGACATCGATCTTGCCGTGCTTGAGATCCGTAACACGCAAGCACAAAACACCCGCTCGACCGCCGACAAGACCTATCACCTGATGGTCAGCTTTCGGGAGGGGGAGCAGCCGGACGATGCGACCTTGAAGGCGATTGAGGAACGTATCTGCAATGCTCTGGGCTTTGCCGGCCACCAGCGGATGAGCGCGGTGCATCACGACACCGACAACCTGCACGTTCACATTGCCATCAACAAGATCCATCCCAGCCGGTACACGATCCATGAGCCATTCAACGCCTATTACAAGCTGGGCCAACTAGCCGAGAAGCTAGAACGCGAGTTCGGACTGGAAGTCGACAACCATAAGCCCAACAAGACCGAAGCCGAAAATCGCACGGCCGACATGGAGCATCAATCTGGCGTGGAGAGCCTGCTGGGCTGGCTCAAGCGCGAATGCAAAGGGCAGATCGAGGGCGCGCAGTCATGGGAGAGCCTGCACCAGGTCATGCGCGAGAACGGACTGCAGATCCACGAACGGGCGAACGGGTTGGTTATTACCGCCGAGAACGGTGTCACCGTCAAAGCCAGTTCGGTCAGCCGCGAATTATCCAAGGGGAAGCTGGAGCAGCGTTACGGCGCTTTTCGGGCGGCGCCAGAACGGCTGGCGAGCGTGAAGTCACGGAATCGCTACGAAAAGAAGCCGGTGGCATCGAGGACCAACACGGTCGAACTGTACGCGCGGTACCAGACAGCTCAAGCGACCGCCAGCACGACCCGGGCCGACGAATGGGCGAAGGCCAAAGCGAAGAAGGACAGGCTGATCGAGGCAGCAAAGCGCAGCGGACGGCTCAAGCGCGCCGCGATCAGGCTCGTCAGCGCATCGGGCATCGCCAAGAAACTGATGTACATGGCAACCAGCAAATCACTCAAGGACGAAATCAACAATATCAACAGGACGTATCGCAATGAACGCCAGGAGATCTACACGAGGTTTCAGCGCCGGACGTGGGCTGACTGGCTGCGCGATAAGGCAATGGCCGGCGACGGGGAGGCCCTGGGCGCGCTCCGCGCGCGGGAATCTGCCACCGGCCTCAAGGGAAACACCGTCGCCGGCGAGGGTCGTACATCGGCTGCAGCCAGGCATTCCCAGCACGACAGCATCACCAAGAAGGGCACGATCATCTACAGCGTCGGCGCCAGCGCCGTCCGGGATGACGGCAACAAGCTCAAGGTGTCAAAGGGCATCGACGAGGCTGGGCTGCAAGCGGCCTTGCGGCTGGCGATGGAGCGATACGGCAACCGTATCACGGTCAACGGCTCGGCGGCTTTCAAGGAAAAAATTGCATGGGTGGCTGCTTCGGCGAACCTGCCTGTGACCTTCGATGACGAAGCCCTGGAGCGTCGTCGTCAGCAGTTGACCAACCCATCCACGACGAAGGAGAAGAGACATGGAAACGACAGTATCGGACGAGGACCTGTTGGCAGACGCGATGAGCAAGATCGACATGGCGACGCTAGAGCCGCATTCGCAGCCCGAAGCGGCGCCAGAAAACCCGGTGTCGGAGATTCCATCCGTCCCGAGTCCGACCCTGCAAGGGTTGCCAAAACAGCGCCGCCCGCCGCTCGCGACGGTGTGCGAGACATGCCCAAACTCGGTGTGGTTCAGCAGCCCGAGGGAGGTCAAGTGCTATTGCCGGGTCATGTACGTGGTGGTGTGGAGCACCAAGGACCCGAATCAGATCACGGGTTGCGACGGCCTGTTCATCGGGCAGGAAGAGTAGGCATCCCGCCCGCAGGCGGCGGCAAGCCCTCTGTCAGCCGGCCCGGCGCCGCCCGGCCGCCGGTGGACAACGACTCTCTGCAGCAGCTGCCACAAGTCGGTACCGACCAGGTCGGCATCCGGATGGAACCGGCCAAGTCCAGTGCTGCAACGAAGCCGCGGGTAAAGCGCATGGGCACGTCGCCGCCACCGGCCAGCAAGGACAGGCTACAGCGCTTGTCCCAACTCGGCGCCATCGCAATCGCTAGTGGTACGCCGGCAGCGAAAGTACCGTTCGCGCCGTTGCTGCCGGCTGTCCAGGTGACGTCAACGACACCGGCAGCGACGCCGCCGAAGGCAGGCGCGACGACGCGATTGACGGCTGGCAGGCAGGGTGCAGACGCAGCACATGCTGTTGCCAAGTATATCGCTGAGCGAGATCAAAAAAGGGCGCTTGGATTCGATATACCGAAACACGAACGTTATACTGGAGATAACGGCCTCACAGCAATCTATGCCGGCCTTCGCCGTGTTGATGGGCAAGCGATGGCTCTGCTCAGTACGGGTGAAGAAGTTCAGATATTGCCAGTGGACGAAGCCACGGCACTGCGCCTCAAGCGGATCTCGTTGGGAACGCAGTTGGACGTGTCCAGCAAGGGTGTCGTTAAAAGGAAAGGACGAAGCAGATGAACGACAGGTTCAACAACGCGGTTGGTCCCCAGGTGCGGACCAAGAGGCGGCGCCCGAACAAGGTCATACCGGCGCTCGCGACACTCACCCTCGGCGGCGGGATGCAGGCAGCAACGCAGTTCTTCGCGCACGACATGCGCTATCAGGCAGCACTGGGACCCCACATCGACCACATTTACGCGCCTTGGGGGATCGTCCAGTGGGCATCGAAGTGGTACGCCCATTATCCCGACGCTTTCATGCGTGCGGGAAGCGTCGGCATCACGTTCGCCGGGATCGGTCTGATCGGCCTCGTTATTGCGAAGATGGTTGCGTCCAATACCTCCAGGGCTAATGAATACCTGCACGGTTCGGCCCGCTGGGCGAACAAGAGCGACATTCAGGATGCCGGCCTGCTGCCGCAGCCGCGCAAGTGGCACGAAATTGCGCGCGGTGTCCAGGCGACGAAGAGCAGCGGCGTCTATGTGGGCGCGTGGGCGGACACGAGCGGCAAGCTGCACTATCTGCGTCATGAGGGACCGGAGCACGTTCTGACCTATGCACCGACGCGCTCCGGTAAGGGCGTCGGGCTGGTCGTGCCAACCCTGTTGTCCTGGGACGGAAGCGCGCTGGTGACGGACCTGAAAGGCGAGCTGTGGGCAATGACGGCCGGCTGGCGGCAGAAATATGCCAAGAACAAAGTGCTGCGCTTCGAGCCGGCCGATCCGAACAACGATGTATTCATTAACCCGATGGAGGAAGTCCGGCTGGGCACCGGGTATGAGGTTGGCGACGTGCAGAACCTGGCGACCCTGCTCGTCGATCCAGACGGGAAAGGGTTGGAAACGCACTGGCAGAAAACCAGCCAGGCTTTGCTTGTCGGCCTGATTCTGCATGTCCTGTACAAGGCCAAGAACGAGGGCACGCCGGGCAATCTTCCTCAAGTGGACTTCATGCTGGCCGATCCCAACCGCAGCACGGCAGAGCTGTGGATGGAAATGGTCACGTACGGTCATATCAACGGCCAGAATCATCCGGCCGTGGGATCGGCCGGAAGGGACATGATCGACCGCCCCGAGGAGGAAGCCGGATCGGTGCTGTCCACTGCCAAGTCCTTCCTCGCGCTGTACCGGGATCCCGTTGTGGCGCGCAACGTAAGCCGGTCGAGCTTCCGTATCAAGGACCTGATGAACCAGGACAGCCCGGTCAGCCTGTACATCGTCACCCAGCCGAACGACAAGGCGCGGCTGCGCCCCCTGGTGCGCGTGGTTATCAACCAGGTTGTACGGCTGCTTGCCGACAAGATGGAGTTTGAACGGATCAGCTCGACCATGCCGTTGTGGCGGCGCATGCTGGCGAAGATCGGTTTCAAGCGGGCCGCGACGACGTATGTGCGGACCAAGAAGAACTACAAGCATCGGCTGCTCGGCATGATCGACGAATTTCCGAGTCTTGGAAAACTCGAAATCCTGCAAGAAAGTCTGGCTTTTGTGGCCGGATACGGCATCAAGTTTTATCTGATCTGTCAGGACATCAACCAGCTAAAAAGCCGGGAAACCGGCTACGGCCCGGACGAAACAATCACATCGAACTGCCACGTACAGAACGCCTATCCGCCGAACCGGGTTGAAACGGCCGAACATTTGTCGAAACTGACCGGCACCACAACCGTGGCAAAGGAACAGGTAACCACCAGCGGCCGGCGTACCAGCGCCTTGCTCGGTCAAGTCTCGCGCACCATCCAGGAGGTCCAGCGTCCGCTGCTGACGCCTGACGAGTGCCTGCGCATGCCAGGGCCCAGGAAGGATGGCGAACTGATTGTCGAGCCGGGCGACATGGTGGTCTATGTGGCGGGCTATCCCGCCATCTACGGCCGGCAGCCGCTTTACTTCCAGGATCCCATCTTTACCGCGCGCGCCGCCGTGCCGGCACCGCAAAAAAGCGACGAGTTGCGGCCGACAAAAACTCGCCAAAATGAGGCGGGGATAACGATATGAAACCCACTTTCAAGAAGATCATCGCGGGAATCAGCCTGGCCGGTACCAGCGTCGTTGCGTTGGGCATGGTGTGCTACGCCGTAGGCGTGCGCGTCAACACGAGCAAGAGCATCCCGGTCGGTTTGTACTGGATCAGTGGCAAGCCGGTGGAGAAGGGCGAGTACGTGCTTTTCTGTCCCCCGCAAGTTGGCGTCATCGAGGAAGCGAAACGCCGGGGCTACCTGGCGGCGGGATTCTGCCCCGGCAATTACGGCTACATGATGAAGCGAATTTTAGCGGCCAAAGGCGATCACGTGACCATTGCCGCCGATGGCGTGCGAGTCAACGGCGAATTGCTGCCACATAGCGCGCCACTTTCACAAGACGGCGCCGGCCGCCCACTGCCACGTTTCCAGGCCACCAATTTCGTGATCGGCAACACGGAAGTGCTGCTCATGTCCGACCTGAGCGGTACGTCGTTCGACGGCCGCTACACCGGGCCGATCGGGCGCTCGCAAATCAAGACCGTTATCGTTCCGGTCCTCACGTGGTAGGAGGAGTGCGAACAGAGGTACCCCAACAGCAAGCGCCGACCGGACGACAGCAAGGTTACAGCCGCAGTTTAAACCCACCACCAGGAGCCAATCATGAGCAACGACACAACGACTTTCCAGGCTGATCCAGCCGACCCTGCCGACAACCTGCACGGGCTGGCCATCACCGACGAAGAGCGCCTTTTTATCGTCGTTCAGCAGGACGCGACAACGACAAGCGAGAGCGCGCGCAGCAAGCTCGCGGACGCCATGACGCCAGGTTTTCAGGCCGAGTTCGATCCGGTCGAAGCGGAGGCCGCCGGCGCCTTCCAGGAAAGTGCGCTGAGCGAGGTCGACGCGATCGAAAGCACCCACGACTAGCGCGCCGGCAGATCAACTCATCGGAACCAAACGGAAGGGAATCGAAATGAAAAACGATCAAAAGCCGTTCTACGAAACCGTCGCCGAGAAGCTTATCGAGCAGCTGCGCGAAGGCACCGCGCCGTGGCAGAAACCGTGGGAGCCGGGCGAGGTCGGCGCGTTTATGCCCATCAATCCCACAACTGGCAAACGCTACAGGGGAATCAATGCACTGCAGCTCATGAGCGAGGGTCGATCGGACCAGCGCTGGTTGACTTACAAGCAGGCTGAGGGGCTCGACGCCCAGGTGCGCAAGGGCGAGAAGGGCACGCCGATCCAGTACTGGAAATTCACCGACGAGCAGAACAAGATGGTGGATGGAAAGCAGGTTTTCGACAACAGGGGTGAACCTGTGAAGGAAACCGTGATGCTGGAACGGCCGCGCGTGTTTTTGGCGACCGTGTTCAATGCCGAGCAGATCGACGGGCTGCCGCCACTGGCGCCGCGTATGGAACAAAGATGGAGCGCCCAGGAGAATGCCGAGCAGATCCTGCGGGCATCGGGCGCTACATTTCGCCAAGGCGAACATGATCGCGCTTTCTACCGCCCATCGAGCGACAGCATTCACCTGCCGGCGAGAGAACAGTTCGCGACGGCGGACAACTACTATGCGACGGCCCTGCACGAGCTGGGTCACTGGACCGGCCACAGCACGCGTCTGAACCGCGACCTGGCGCATCCCTTCGGCAGCGAAGGCTATGCCAAGGAAGAGCTGCGCGCGGAGATAGCCAGTATGATCCTTGGCGACGAACTTGGTATCGGACACGATCCTAAGCAGCACGCCGCCTACGTTGGGTCTTGGATCAAGGCCCTCCAAGATGACCCGCTGGAGATCTTTCGGGCAGCGGCCGATGCTGAAAAAATTCAGGAGTACATCATGGGCCTGACGCAGAAGCAAATCGAGCGGGAAAATCTTGACATCGCCAGCAACCTGCGGGAAATCAGGAATGCGTACATCAGGTCGGCTGCCGTGGATCAGGCGCGCCATACGTTTGCTGCCGAAGTGACCGCCCTTGAAAAGCTCGATGCGGCCATCGATGCAGGGCTGGCCGAGGCTGTCTCTATACCACCCGAATGGACCGGCGGCACCCAGATATTGGGTATGATCGAAGACAATGTCGAGGCTAAATCGGATCAAATACCGAGTTATTATCGCCTCACAGGCGAAAGGCCAGATGGATCATACGAAACAATGGCCGATTATTTGGAGCTGGCGAACGCAAACGAGCTAGAGGCCCGTCTGCGTGAAATTCACCAGCTGGCCGAATCCGTGCAGCTGGCGCGCCAGCCGATCATGCCTCCGGCGGACGATTCGAAAGCGCTTGCTGGGGCCACTAGCGCCGATCGTGCCGAAGCGTGGACGCTGGCGCGCATCGACACGGGCAAACTGGCGCGTTCCCTGGACGGGGCTACCTTGGCACAGCTCCAGCGTGTCCATACCATCTTTGCTGACATGGAGCCGCTATCGGCAGACACCAATTCGTTCTGGCAGCGCCATGAGTTGCCGCGGGACGTACCAGCGTTGGCTGACCAGATTGAGAGTGCCAAAAAGCTGGTAACAGTACGTCAGTCCGATGCCGTCGTTGCCGCCGCCAGGCTTGATCTAGTTTCGGGCGAAGCCGTTGACCGCGAGCGTCTCGGCGCTGCGCTGGATCGCGAGGCCAAGGGGAACCTTGGCTTCGTACTGCCGCACGATTGGACCGGCCGCACGTACGTTCGGGGCAACGTCACTGAGGAAGTGGATGGCAAGCTGATTGTGTCGATGGCGGAAGCAAAGGGCGTAGAGGCCGAGTCATGGGGCGTGTACGCACAGGTCAGCGACGGATTGTACGAATTCCTGGACGACCGGCCGACCGAGCAACTGGCTGACGATCTGGCCGAACGCCTGGCCGTGATCGATGCTCGCTCCACTGTCAGCGAGCACGAGAAGGCGGCCAAGCTGGCTCGCATTAATGAACAACGGGTTCGTCGCAACCCGGACAGTACAGACGAGGACATTTCAGCGGCTAAAGAAGCCCGGAAGAACGCCGAGTTCGTTGCCAGCACCAACGACGCCGAACTGCAGCGGAGGATCGAGCTTGAAGAGCTCCAGCGCACCCAGCAGGCCGCGCCGGTCGACGCCCACAAGGCTGCGCCGAAAAACCTGATCTCTGTGCCCTACAAGGAGAAGGAAGAAGCGAAGGCGAAGGGCGCCAAATGGGACCGCAACGAACAGTCCTGGTACGTTCCTCAGAACATAGATCCGGCTCCGTTCGCCAAATGGGCGCGGAAGCCGTCCCAAAGGGCGCCAGGCGAGGCGCAAGCGCCGGCGGCGGCCGAAGCACAGCCCTCCGCCGCGAAAGCCGCGGAGGGCCGCATTTACCTTGCGGTGCCGTACAGCGAACGGATGGATGCCAAGGCGGCCGGTGCCGTGTGGGACAAGGTAGCCAAGTCGTGGTACGCCGGTCCCGACGCTGACATGGCGAAGCTGGACAAGTGGAAGCCTGAGAACGTGCCGGCGCAACAGACCCCGGCGATGACGCCAAAGGAGGAGTTTGCCGAGGCACTGACATCGATCGGCTGCATCATCAGTGGTGAGCATCCTGTTTTGGACGGCAAGCCGCACCGTATCTCGGTGGAGGGCGAGAAATTCAGCAAGAATTCCGGCTCCGGCTTTTACGTTGGGCACATGGACGGTCACCCAGCCGGCTACATGAAGAACAACAAAACCGGCGAAGAACTGACCTGGAAGTCGAAGGGTTACACACTGTCCGCCGAAGACAGGGCGCAGCTGGCGGCCGAGGCGGCGCAAAAGCTGCAGCAGCGCGAGGCCCATCAGAGCCAGCTGCAGGAGCAGGCCGCAAAACGGGTCGCGACGCAGCTGCGCAAACTGGACCCGGTCGAACATGCCACGCCGTACATGCTGGCCAAGGGCATCGAGCCGCAAGCCGGGGCTTTCACTGACAAAGATGGCAAGAAGACTTACCTCCCAGCGGTCGACGTCGATGGCAAGCAGTGGACCATGCAGTACATTCAGGCCAACGGGACCAAGCGCTTCGCCAAGGATAGCCGGAAGGAGGGGTGTTTCCACGTAGTCGGCGGTGACCTGGACGACTTGGCAAAGGCGCCCGCGATCGTCGTTGGCGAAGGGTATGCCACCATGTCCGACGTGACCAGGTCGCTCGGCTTTGCAACCGTCTCGGCATTCGACTCGGGCAACCTTATCCAGGTGGCGCAGGCCCTGCACCAAAAATTCCCGGGCAAGCCAATGGTCATTGCCGGAGACGACGACCGCCATCTGGAGCTCACCCTTGGCGTCAACCCTGGCCGGACCAAAGCCGAGGAAGCTGCCGACCTTGTCGGCGGCAAGGCACTGCTGCCCGTCTTCGCGCCAGGGGAGGCCAGCTACCCGGCCGGGCTAGATCCAGTCACGCCCGACTCCTACCGTGAACACCAGAAGACTGGTAACACGCTCAGCGGCGAGCAGCTGGCGGCGATCGAGCAAATGAAACGGCACACCGACTTCAACGACGTCGCCAACCGGAGTGCGCTTGGGCGTGAAGGGGTCGATCGCCAGGTGCGCTCCTTCGTTGATGTCGTGATCGCGAAGCACCACGGCGTGCAGGTCGACCAGCTGCAACCACTCGACCAGATGGACGTCCAGCAACAGGAGCAAACAAAAGTGCAGCCGCTCCAGGATGACAAGCCGAAACGTCAGCGCAAGGTGGCCAAGGTTGCGTAATGATCGCCAGGCGGCTATTCAGCGCCGCCTGGTTCGTCTAACAATTAGAGGACACATCATGAACCTTACCGAAGAACAGTTAGCAAAGGGACGAAAGCGATTCCTGGAGGGATACCCCAAGATCAGGTTATATATCGATGCGTTGACTCAACAGGAAGCAGACGCAATGGGTATTACGCTCGAACGTCTACGCGAAACCGAAACGATGCGTTATCTGCGCAAGGTGGCGGACGCAACCGGAATCGATTCGACGGAGCTATTCTGGAGTGGTATTGCCGACACTGCCGAAGAACTGGGCCAGATGCTGGAACGCCAGGAAGCGGCGATGAACCTGCACCTCGAAATTTAGTGGGGAGTCATGACGTCAATGGTGGACTACCTGGCCACTGCCCAGCGCTGGCGTGAACAGTGGGACTATACCGGCCGCGGCGGCGTCGTCGTGGTGAATGACGGTAAGGTGCAAAGCTGGGTGAAGGAGTTGCGCACCCCGTATGATTGGCAACCTGGCTGCGTCGCAGTTGATGAGGACGGCAAAGGATGGAAAGCCATCGCCGGTACCGCAGAGGATGGCGCATTGATGTGGTTGCCAATCGACCCGATCGCAGCTAGAAGGGGAAGCGCAATGCTTCGTGATTTCCTATTCGTTCGTGTGCATGTCCCACATGTCTACCGCCGCTTGTGCGCCGGAGTGGTCGAAGCCCAATTTACGAAGTCGTTTGTACATGCTACCCGAGAACAGTCCCAAGTCTAAGGTTTCGTACTAGCTGTGCGCGTTTGCGCCACCAGTATTTAAGCGGTAGACCGCGCAGGCCTGGTCATGCCGGCGTTCGCACTGGTCTTGGTGTGAGCAGTCGTAATCGCTCTGCGAGTAGCCGGCGACGTCGCCAATGCAGGCGATCGCCGGTAATGTCTGCCTGGTGACGACGACCCGGACGCCGATCGCGGGGCAGGAATACGAATATTTTTTTGTCAGCATGGCTGATGCTCCTGAGTATGTGGAGCCATCAGCATGTCGTCACGACAGGAAACGCTGGTTACTTTTGAAGAAATTTGTGCATCAGATAGGCCGGCCACAGCCAAGCGTGAAAGAGGCGAAGCCAGAGTCGGTCGTTCATGTTCAATCCCGTCAAATCCGAGGCCGTTGGCACTCCGGCGCGGTTCAGGACGAAGAAGCCAATGCCTTGGTAAAAGAACAAGCTCCAGAAGACTAGCTTGGAAGCCGGCGCGTAGTACATCCATGCCAGAAGCAGCCCCAAGTTCACCAAGTGGATCGTCAGCGTCCGCGACCGTGAGCCGTATTTGGTCGCCTGGCGTTGTTGCTCTTCCATTGGGGACATGATCGCGCGATCGAGCATTTCGAAGGTTGTTAGTTCTTTTCGTTGCTCGTAGATTGGCCATAACCATCGAATGAGTCGATACGCCAGGTAGCCGCAGAAAGCCAGCAAAAGCAATGTCGCAAGGTCACGGGTGTCCATTCTAGTATTCCTCCTCGTTCCCCAAATGGATAATGTCTATCTCGACGCGCTGGTTCAACTCACGGCCGGCAACAGTCGAATTGTCAGCTACAAAATCGGCCGCTGACACGTAGTTGAGCGTGATCTTTAACGGCGAGACACCGCGCTCGATCAGATAGGCGCGAGCCGAGATCGCTCGGGCGAGGGCTAGAGCTTCATCCTTCGTGGTCGGCTTCGCGGTGCTCGTGCGGCCACGAATTGTAACCAGCGCGGCGGTCGGCGCGCTTGCCAAGAGCGCGATCCCTTCTATATTTGGGGTAAAACGGGCACTGCCGTTCGCAAATGGCACATACACCGTTGTGGAAACCGGTATACCTGCATACTCGTTCGATTGCGCATGCGCGGCCAAGGCGACAGGCAGGAGAATCAGGCCAATGGCAAGTGACTTGGTACTACGCATACTGACTCCTTGTAGAGCGAGGTGGCGGTTCATGTTTAGCCGCTTAAGACGATAGTGCATCAGGGTTCGGCGCTGACCAGCAGCTTGCGTGGAACGTAACTCGGTGTCGGCCAGATCCGCGGCGACGCTTGCGGCTTGGCTGCAGGGGCTGCAGGGGCTGCAGGAACTGCAGCCACGATCGTTACCGGCACCCGTGCCGCCCGCTGTTGGGTATCAGGCGCAAGCACATTGTGGGTCGGGAACCGCGCCTCAAGCCAATCGGCCCACTTAACCGCGCGACGTATCAGGTCGGCACGGTACACGGCGTTGATCGCTGGCGTGCGCGAATGATAATTAGATGCGCGTGTCCAAAGATCGCCGGAATCCTTTTTGATGTGCATTCTGATCCGCCAGGCGGCCAGGTCATGCGAATAGCAGCCCGCAGCGGCCACATGCTCTGGCTTGATCCCGTAGCGCGCCAGGTCCGCCAAATACCTGGTGTTCGCCTGCATATAACCCACGTCATATGTCCCGTTGCTATTGCGAACCCACTGCCCAGGTTTGCCGCCTTCTTTCTCGTCCACCGCCAAGACGACGTTTGCCGCTACCTCGTACTTGACAGCGGCCGAGATTGAGCACACCACCCGTTCCTGCATTTGGGGAGGAAGATCGAGAAATGGCATGATTTACCCCGCTGCTGGTTAGGACGCTTTGTTACCGCGATCGCGAAAAGCGGCCACCTCCGACTCCGCATCCAGGCCCTTGTCGTCGACCGCGGCCGACAGGCTGTCAGTGCCGAACTTCGCCACCTTGTCGGCTGCGGCCCGAGTATTGATCGCGTTAGCTATCTTGCCGCCCGTTGATTCGCCTATTCGGTCCGCCGCGCTCTGCCGCAAATCAGCGCCCTTTGCCTTTGCAACGTCCCAGGCGCCCACAGCCAGGTTGGCAGCAGTGCCGGCCGCGATCTTGCCGGCACGGGCCGCCTTTATACCCAACCCGCCTTGCTTCGCGTCTCCTGCCGCCTCGCCTTTATCTGCCGCTGCAGCGCCCTTGTCACCGCCTTCAGCTGCAGCCTCCTTCTGGCCGGCGCCTTCGCCGGCTCCCCCGGCCTGCTCTGCGCCTTCTGTCGCGCCACCCGAGCTGCCCGAGCTGCCCGAGCCGGTGAGGCCGCTCGAGCTACCCGTGCTAGACCCGCCGCCGTCGCCCATCGCTGCCGCGAGAGGACTGCCCACAGCCGCATCGTTAGCTGCATCATCGCCGCCACTACCACCGCCACCCCCAGCCGCTGCCAGCAGGGAACCGGCGCCGCCGCTTGCGCCCTCCGCGGCACTCGCCTTCGAATATGCCGCCATCAACGCTTGTGCACCGCCCGCTGCCCCTGCGGCACCGGCCGCGATCGCGGCACCGGCCGTCGCAATTGCAGCACCAGCCATCGCCGCTGCCCCTACCACCGCGCCCGCCCCGAACCCTTGGCCAAGCGCCCCGGTGCTACCGCCTGCGAGACTGCCAACAACGCCGGGAACAGTACGGACCAGCGCCAGCAAGATTATCGAGACAAGCAGCATCACAGCCAATTCCTTAATCAGCAGGCCGTTACTCAAGCCGGCGTAATATTGGTCCACGAACGACTTGCCAATCCCGATAAGAAGAATCATCGCGAAAAGCTGGCCGGCGATACCCAGGACCGTCTTGAAATAAGTGATCGCCATATCCGACGTCCAACGCGAGCCGCCAAAGCCAAGGAAGAAAACGCCGGCATATGCGAGGATCCAGCCGCTGACCAATAGGAGGAGCATGTTCACCCCGATTAGTGCGAACACAACCAAAATGATGAGCGCCATAATCATCCCGATCAAGCTATCAATCGGCTTCCACATATCGGTCTGATTGAGCGCCTTCACAAAAATATCGAAACCAATATCGACAATTCCAGAAGGTGCCATGGTGTTAGGAATTCCAGCAGCTTCGGCCCCGACCATTCGGAGTGAGCGCATGATCGACTCCGCGAACGCCGAGCCATTTGTCAGCAACCACCAGAAGAAGCCTGTAAAGATTGTGAATCGGATGAACTCGGCGTAAAACTCGCCAATATCCGCTTTGCGCAGTGCCATCATTCCGAAGGTCCAGACCATACTAATAACTGCCAGCGTCCAGAACAACCAGGTTGCACGCGTGATTATGATCGCGCCCCAGGTAGCCGCCGCAGTTGTGTAGCGTTCAAGAACGGTATCGAGGACCCCCACATTGTCGATAGCTGCAGCGGCTTGCACTGAAAAGAGTGCCAGCCAAATAAGCACAAGTATCGATGGGTGTTTAAGGATGACAGGCTTTTCCATTTTTGTTACCTCACCAATTTCGGACCGGACTCGGCGTATGTACCGCGCCTCTGCGCGGGCAGCGCTTTTCCAGCTCTGCTTTTGCCGCGGCATCGGTCCTTGTTTCTAGCGCCTTGCAATCAACGTATGCGACACTGTCGCTACAAGCGGTGACTGCTGAAAAGGCCGCCAACGCGGCCACCAGGGAGATATAACGTGTTGTTCTCGACATTGCTCCTCCTTACCAAGTTCTGACAGGACTACGCTGGAAAGTGCCAGCCCTTTGCAACGCTGCGTTTGCAGCCTCTTTTGCTTCCCGATCGGCGAGCACCTGATTGCGCGTCGCAATCGCATTCTGCTGCGCGAGCAGGAGGCCACGAATCTGCAGCAGCTGGTTCGACTGGTGGCTGGCCAGCTGGTTTGCGTAACCGATCGCCTGCATTTGGCCGGTGGCACCCTGCGCCGAGGCCTGCAAGCGCTCCAGCTGATGCGCATCCGTTTCCAGCGAGTCCTGCTGCTGGTCGATCCCGCGGAACAGCGCATCGTTCGCCTTCTTTTGAGCCTCTGAACCCAGGCGCTCTTGCGCCTTCATCGCGTCCCATTGGGCTTGCGTGCAACCATTCACCGAATAGCACGGGTGCGCTTGGTAGCCGGCCGTGTCCTTGAACTCGCGCAGATATGCATCGATGTTGCCCATTTGAGTCTTGTAGTGATTCAGCGTGTCGATCGAGCCGCGGAGTGCAGTCATCGTGCGCTGTGCCTGGTCCCAAATATGCGTCGCCGGCGATGCCGTATTGCGCAGCATGTTCTCGTACTGCTGCAACTGAGTCCTGTACTGCTCGATTTGCTTTAGGGTTTGAGAAACGCTCTCAATTGCCGAAATCGTGCTTTGCGACGCATTCACGGCATCGAACACTGGCAGTCCACTCGCCAGTGTCGGCGCTGCCGCGCCAATTGCGGCTGCTAAAGCCACAGCTGCCCCGAATTTGGCGGCTAAAACGTGACGACCTTTCCTTTCCATGATTTTTCTCCTTAAGGTTAATAATCAAAGGCTTGATACGGCTTGGAAAACGTCATGTCTTTGGTGACGATGACATTGAAACGGTAGCCTGGCCGGATCTCCAGCGTGGGCGAGACGCTGAGGTTCTTTGCGATGAGTTGCGCCGTGACCTGGCCCAGTTGCTGCCCCACGGACTGGCTGAGCGCGCTGCTAAAGCTCGGGCTGCCGTATGGCGTACTCTCGGGCTGGCTCTTCGCAATGCCAGCCGTTACAGCGGACATGAGGAAGGCAGACCCGAAGATGCGGAAGTAATGGTTGTTCACCTCATCCTTGAAGCCGGCGTATCCAGCGCTGTCGGCCCCAGGCATTGCGCCAATGTCCATCGCTTTACCATCAGGGAAAATAATGCGCTGCCACGCGATTAGCACTCGTGACTGGCCGTAAATAACCTCACTGTTGTATGCGCCGAAAAGGCGCGAACCGCGCGGGATCAGCCGCCACTTGCCCGTCGGCGTGTCGTACACGTCCTGGCTGGTTTGCGCCACGATGGTTCCGGGCAATTCTGAATTGATTCCGGAAATGAGCAAGGCTGGAACAACGAAGCCAGCGCGCAGTTCGTAAGGCGTCCTTGGCGCTTCGGGCTTCGAGTCGAGCCGCCAGCGGTCACCATGGCCCGATCCGGCAAAGCGGGCGATATCGTTGCTGCCGACGCCAGCCTGGACGAGCTGGGTAGCATTGGCGCCTGCTTCGCCTGCGCCGGTACGTGCCGCGCCTTGCAGCTGCTGCAGCTGCTGGAGCCGCGCCTGATAGGTCGTTGTTGGATCGTCCCGGGTTGCGGCATCGATCTGCTGCCTCACGGCCGCAAGACCCGCCAGGACCTCGGCGTTGCTGGCGGGCGCCGTGCCTGCCGCGGCGAGGGCGGCCGGTGGCGAACCCGAACTGCGCGGGGTGCTGAGCTGGATACCCGTCCGCGCCTTGACGGCCTCATCGAGCTGTTGCAGCTTCATCATGCGGATGCGCTCAGCCTCTTCTTCGCGTGTACTACGTGGCGCCATTCCCTGCGCTTGCGGCCCTGACCCGGCGCGTTCCTGCGACGTCGGCGGCTGGGGCGGCAAATCCAGGTCTGCAGGCCTGGCGATCGGAATGCTGCCCGGCTGCTCGGCAGATGCAAGATCAGGGACCACAAGCGGCGACGCCTTCGCCTGAATGATGCCGTCCTTCTGGTCGCCGGCCAGCTCTTGGGCGAACATTACGGTAGAGCCCGTCTTGGGTTGCTGCTGTTGGGCCGGTTGATTCTGCTGTGCAGCCCTGTCCGACGCGACCAAGACCATGATGAGGAGAAAGACGCCAATAAGCGCGCCGATGATATAGACGGGCAGATTGTTTACGCGCCGGATTCCCCCGGTACGGGCGCCGGGCGAGGCGTCTGGCAGCATGTCATCTTCTGAAATCGTGCTCATGGCCTGTCACTCCTTTCTTGCCCAATAGCCGGCGGGAGTCAGCGCCCCGTCCTTGGTCGCGTACACCCGCGACAAGGCTTCATGATTGAAAAACAGGGTGACGCTATAGAGGTCGGTGCCGGCCAGCTGGTCGAACACATACGCAAAGGCATACGATCCGGGCGCCGGGGCGGCCTGCGTGGCCGTATATTCATCCAACGCATAGCCCTTGGTGCGCATGGTCGCCACCAGGGCGGTTCCGAACCGATCCGTCGCCGGATGTCGCAGGTTGAGCCTGGTCCGCGCAGGCGGATATACGCTGGTCAGGCGCTTCACAACATCCTGAACCACGACTTTCTCATTGGCCGGGCTGACGGTCGCATAACTGCCGTAGCCGGCCGTCCGTTGATTGGTGGCTGAGCAACCGGCGAGACAAGCCAGCAGCAGGACGGGGAGCGTAGCTGTACGCATGTTATTTCTCCCGAATGATGGTGACGCTTTGCTGATCCCGGCCGACGCCGGCTGACAAGATACCTTTGTGGAATACGGCGTCGACGATGTAGCGATCCTCATGGATGCGGTAGTTCACCTGAGCCATCACATCGTCGCTGAACAGGCCGCCGTCCTTCAGAACGACCCTCAAGATTGGCGCTTCCGTTTCCGCCATTGCTGCTGGCATCTGAATGATGGTTCTGACGCCATCGTTATAGACACGAACAGGCTTCCAGGGGGCCTTGCCTTTGATGTCGTAAGCGAAGCTGAGATTAGCAATGCTCTCCTTGGTCTCCGGAATAATTTGTTCCTGCATTAGCTTCGCCTCCCGCATCTTGACGGCATCCCACTTGGCCAGAGCATCCTCGGGGTAGATGAATCCGACTCGGGCCATGAACTCGGTACGGTGCGAGCGCAGATTGATGTGGTAGGAACGGCGGTTGGTGGTCACGATCAGATTGGTGTTGAGGCCGACGTCCTGCGGTTTCAGGATCAAATGCTGCACTTCGGTTGCGCCGGACCCGCTCACGGCCGGTTCCACGATAAAGCGCGGATCGCCCCCGTTGAGGTTGTTGACCTGTTCGCCCGGCTGCAGCTCGATATCGCACGCCTTCAACACTGCGCACACGACGCTGATTTGCTGGGTGCCGTACACGAAGCGCACCATGCCGTCGTTACCGGCCACTGGCTTCATGCCGGTGGCGCTCGCGGCTTGCCATTTTTGAGCAATCGCCAGTGCAGCTTTTTCCTGTGCCGTGAGCTTGGGCGCTTTCTTCGAGAAATAGGCCTCTGCTGCGTCGCGTTCCTGAACGGGCGTTGTGTTTTTGCCTGATTGCTTGCCGCTGGCCGCGTTACCGCTGGTCGCTATCGCGAACAAGGGCGCAGCGCTCAGTATCATCGCTATCAAATGCTTGTTCATGGAATTGCCCCTTAAAGTTGTTTCGACCAAGCGAAGTCGCGCAGGTGGATACCCAGCGGGTTATCGTTCATTTCCTGTTCCGTTTTTTCCGGGCCGGCCGGCACCGTGTAGACCGTCAAGAGCGCACGCCAGCGCTGGGGCTTGCTCTTCAAGACTCCCTGCCGATCGCGCGTTGTTTCGATCCAGTCGACCTGGTACGTGTCGGGTGTCTGCGCCAGGACGGTTTCGATTTCGACGCTGACCAGTTCTTTTTCTGCCCGCTTGAATGGACTGCTGCTGTCCGTACCGTTAAGCCATTCGTTGGTCTTCGCAGTGGCTGGGTCATTTGGTGCGAGCATCGCGTACACGCGGAATACCGCCTTGCGTTGCAACGATACGTCGGGCGTCACCAGACGTACGTCGCTGATCCATGCCGCCACGCTGGCGCGCAGGATGGCCGGATCGGCTGCTGTGGTGCGCTGGGCCGGGGCCACCGCCACCACCTGGCCCAGCTTGTCCACCTGGACGATGTAGGGCACGAACTTGGACTGACTGCCGATATGGATCATGCCGCCCACGCTGGCCAGCATAAGCAGCAACGCCGCCATAGCGACGACTTGCCACATCTGACGACTGGCGGCACTCGCCGCGTAAATGTCGTTCCAGGTCCGGCGCGCTGAGAGCCACGGGTTTTCGCTCTCGCCATGGCGACGACCGCCGTCGACCAGTTCCTTATCGCGGCGCGTGTCACTGTCCGGCCGCTTCATGACCAGTTTCTTGATCCGCTCTCCGAAGCTCATATTCATGCTGTCACCTCTTCATCTTTGCGTTGCTGTTTCGTCGGCTGCTCCATTCCCACGTAATCGCTGAGCTTGAGTCCCTTCGCTGACAGCCATTCGTGTACCCATTCATCGCCGTATTTCGCTTCAAGCCGCTCGATTTCCGCGATCGAATCGAGGTCAGTAGCGCCCGCAAATGCAAGGGCCATCGGGCCGAGGGCCAGCTCGTACAGGCGCCGGCCATTCTCCGAAACGCAGTAGTACTGCTTCTTCGGAATGGCAGTGGCGACAATTTCAATCTGGCGTTTGTTGAGGCCCATCCGGCGATACAGGGCCGCGGTATCAGGATCTCGGGCGTACACGTTGGGGAGGAAGATCTTGGTCGCGGTCGATTCCACGATCACATCGAGGATGCCGCTGTTCTCGGCATCCGTCAGGTTTTGCGTCGCCATCACAACCGAACAGTTCTTCTTCCCGAATGCCTTGAGCCATTCCCGGATCTTCTCCCGGAAGGCGGGATGCCCCAACATGATCCAGGCTTCGTCCAGGAACAGGATCGCCGGCTGGCCATGCAGGCTGCGCTCGATGCGACGGAACAGGTAGAGCAGCACCGGCAGCGCGTACTTTTCGCCCAGGTTCATCAGGTCTTCGATCTCGAAGGTGGTGAACTTCGACAGTTTCAGGCCATCATGCTCCGCGTCGAGCAGCTGGCCCATCATCCCGTCGACCGTGTACTGTTTCAGCGCTTCGCGGATCGGCTCGTCCTGTACCGTCATCGTGAACTCAGACAGGGTGCGGGCGCCGCTTTCATGCATGTTGATGATCGCAGTGCCAATTTCGTTGCGTTGCGCCGGCGTCGTGATAAGACCGTTGAGCGCGAGGATCGTGTCAATCCATTCCATCGCCCAGGCCCGATCGCCCTTGGTGTCGAGGAACTGAAGCGGGCAGAAGGCCAACCGGCTGCCCTCGGCACCGACAGCGAAGTGAAGGCCACGCACGCCCTTTGTCGTGGGATACATTGACTTGCCTTTTTCAAAGCAGTAGACCGACATGCCCTGATAGCGCAGCGCCTGCAGCGCGAGAAGTGCCAGCTTGGTCGACTTGCCGGAGCGGGTCCGGCCGGCCATGAAGCAGTGGCCCAGGTCCGCTACATGCAGGTTGAACCGGAACGGCGTCGAACCATTCGTCACGCAGTGCATCAAGGGCGGCGCATGTGGCGGGTACAGCGGGCAAGGCGCGTAATTCAGGCCAGTCCAGATCGTACTTGTCGGCAGCATGTCGGCCAGGTTCATCGTGTTAATGAGCGGCCGGCGCACGTTTTCGACGCCGTGCCCTGGCAGGCTTCCCAAGAACGCGTCAAGCGTGTTGATGGTCTCTATGCGCGCCCCGAAGCCAAGGCGGCGGATCGCTTTCGACAGCTGCAGCGCGCCAGCTTCCACATGCTCGCGGCTCTCGTCCATCAGCACCACGACACTGGTGTAGTAGCCGTCTGCCACCAGGCCGCTGTTCACTTCCGCGATGGCCGATTCGGCATCGCTGACCATCGACACAGCATCTTGGTCGATAGACCCGGTGTTTGTATTGAACACCTGGTCGAAGAAGCCGCGGACCTTCTGCTTCCACTTCTTCCGATACTTCTCCAGGTGCGAAACGGCTTCGTGCGGGTCCATGAAGATGAAGCGGCTCGACCAGCGATATTCACAAGGCTGTTCCGCGAGAGCCGACAGGATCCCGGGCGAAGACTCAAGTGGGAAGCCGTCGATCGCGACGACCTGGATATAGTGACGCCCTATTTTCGGCACCACGCCGCCCCAAAGTTCCTGGCCCCCGATCAGCATGTCCAGGTACATCGGATTGCTGGGCAGCTGAATCGGCTGATTCAGGCCGGTTGTGCAGAACTGCAGCCAGCGCAGGAAATCATCGTGCGTGACCGTGCCGCCGTCTTCCTGTACGAACTTGTTACACCGAAGGCGTGACAGCCTCACCGCAGCTGACAGGCGGGAGTCGATCGTCACGCAATCGCGCTTGAACATATCGATCAGGCCTTGCGTGCGCGCCTGGTGGTTGAGCGCTACAGCCTCGTCATCGAACATCATTTCGACAAACTTCCGCTCAGCCAGCAAGGGCGGAAAGTACGTCAGGGTAAGGACGAAGTAGCCTTCATACATTGTTCCCAGGCGCTCGAAGAGGCGGCGCCGCTCTTCCTCGACTGCGGCCGACACGGGATCGGGGAAATGCGACAGGCCACGATCAGAATAGCCAGCAGCTGGCCTGCGCACCGCGTCCACGTGCATCATCCAGCCGTTGCCAAGGCCCGATAGGGCCTGGTTGATCCTGAATGACACCATTTCCCGATTCTCTTCGGTACTGCTCTCGTTGTCGTCGCCCTGGTACAGCCAGGCGGCCATCAACGAGCCGTTCTTGCCGACAATGACACCGTCGTCGACCACGGCCGCGTAGTTCAGCAGATCGGCGAACCCGGCCGCCTTGGACCGGTGCTTTTTCAGCTGGGCCTCGTTGTTCACGGCGCGGATGCGCGCGTAGAGCAACAGCAGCATCAGTCCGCCGAGGCCAGCCAGGGCGTATGCGATGGTTGTGACTATCATTTGTATTGCCTCCCTTGACTGCCTGTGTTCAAGCGGAATGGCGTGCTGCGCGCGGCGTAATACGGCTTGTACTTCCGGTGCCGCATGTACACCTTGCGCATCTGAGGGTCTGACTTGGCCATGCGCCGGGTCGCAAAAAGCGCCCCGAACCATAGCGAGAGTCCGACCACCGTTGCCCTCAACTCTTGTGCGTTGAAAATCAGTGAGAACGCCAGCAACCCCGAGAACATCACCAGTTCACGATCCCCACCCATGAACAGGTTGTGTCGATTGCCGGCCCGACGAATGGGTATCGTGCGGAGCGCCATCGCTATGCCTCCTGGCCTGCAGCCGCCATTGCCATCATGCGGACGCTCGTCACGGCCGCATCGCCGATGGCGGCAATTTCAGCGCCGCGGCCGAAGAAGGTGCTCATGACGTTCTGCGCGCCGACCAGCAGGGCCATTACCAATACCAGGAAGATCAGGGTACGGAAGAAACCATTGAGGTCGCCGCCGAAGACCAGCACGCCGCCGGCGACGACGATGCCGATCGTCGACAGCGCGAACGCAACCGGCCCGGTCACGGAGTTGCGCAGGTTGGTCAACCAGCTTTCGTACGGCAGCGAGCCGCCCGTTCCTTCGGCAGCAAACGCCGTATGTGGGGCAAAAACGATGACGAAGAGCAGCAGTCCGGCGCAAGCGTAGAACGTCAGGGTACGTTTGTAGGCATCGGACTGGCTGATGGGTATTGCGCGCATGACAAGCTCCTATAGAGTTTTGGTGAGGTAATCGCCGCTGGCGTAGCCGGAAACTTCCAGCACTTCCTGCACGCGACGGCCTTCGGGGATACGGGCGATGTGAATGACCACATGAACCGCCTCGCCGATCAGCGGTTCAATTTCGGCCGGGGCCGATTCGTTACGTGAAATCAGGGATTTGAGCCTGGTCAGGCCGGCATGCGCGCAGTTTGCATGCAGTGTGGCGGCGCCGCCTTCGTGCCCGGTATTCCAGGCATCAAGCAGGTCAAGCGCTTCGGCGCCGCGCACCTCGCCGACTAGAATCCGGTCCGGACGCATCCGCAAAATGGTCTTGAGCAGCGCGGTCATCGAGACTTCAAGCGAGGTGTGATACTGGACAAAGTTCTCGGCGTTGCACTGAATCTCGGCGGTATCCTCGATGATGCAGATCCGCTCGTGGGAATTGCTGACAACCATTTCATTGATGATTGCGTTCACCAGCGTTGTCTTGCCCGAGCCGGTTCCACCTGTAACCAGGATGTTTCGATGGGCAAGTACGGCCTTGATAATCGCGTCGCGCTGCGCCGACGTCATGATTCCGGCCTCGACGTACTGGTCGAGGGTGAAAATATGGATCGCTTTTTTTCGGATCGAGAACGCCGGCCCTTGGACCACGGGCGGCAGCTGGCCAGCGAAGCGCATGCCCTTAATGGGCAGTTCGCCTTCGATCAGCGGCTTTAGATGCCTGACTTCCTTGCCGTGATAGGCAGCGACCGTCTTTATGATCGCCTCGGCCTGAGCGGGACGAAGCGTGCCGATGCACTTCATGCGCTCGCCCAGGCGCTCATGCCACAGCCGCCCGTCCGGGTTGCACATCACCTCTGCCGTCCGCGGATCGTTAAGCGCAGTCATGAGCGTAGGACCCATGTCGCGCTCTAGCTTAACCTTCGCCCGATCTTTCACGGTCGCCAAGTTGTCGTCTGGCTCATCCATAGCTTATCCCCTACTGACCGCCTCGATAATACATCGCTGCGGATATACCGAAAGCAGACACAGGACAAACAAGGGGGATTTCTAGCGCGTTGGTTTACTCAGGTTTGACCAAGCGCAAACTAAAGCGCATTGGTCCTGTCGGAAGGGGAGGGCGAGCCGCTGTCGGGGGAGGCAGGAAGGCGAGGCGTTGCGCGCTCGCCTGAATATTTAGCCGCTAAAGCTTCTTTTCCTGGCGTTCAACCTTTCGGTTGTCTGGGTTCATTTTTGCCAGCTTCTTACGATTCTCCTGATCCCACTGCCGGACCTGGAATGCCTGGAATTCCGTCAGAGTGGCGGCCACTCGAACGTAGCCGCCGGGAAGACTAAGCCGGGCATGACCGCCTGCTAGTACGTCCAGCGATTCCTTGTCCAAGTCCGTTGACTCAAGCAAGGTCGCCAGCGGCGTTTCCAGTGCTGCCGCAATCTGTTCCATGATCCGCAGCGAGGGGTTACCTTGGCCAGTCGTCAGGTCCGATAGGAACGATATGGAAATGTTGGCTTTGGTCGCTAGATCTGACTTCGTAAGTCCCTTTTCGTCCAGGATACGAAGGATATTGGTAAAGAAAATGATGTGATAAAAGTACACGGCCGTTTTTAGTTATTGTTTGTTAGGAGATTTTAGCCGCTAAATTCTCGTTCAGGTAACAATTGCTAGCGTTCCCCTGCAGTGCCTCGTAGCTAGTCGTAAAAGCTTATCTCGAGGATCCGAAATATTCGTTACGCTCAAGTGCAGAATAGCTCGATTAATCCTTGAAACAAATGCTGCGCATCAAACAGAGCGTGCAAAGCCGTTGACTATGGGGAGGGGAATTTTCGCTGCGCGAAAACCGGCTATGTCGTGCGCGAGCTCATCGAGCCTCCGGTGGAGTCTCGCCCCTTCGGGCTTCCAGCGCCTTTCCAACGGCATCCCTAGCCTAAAAGCAGACGCGCTCGCTGCGGCAGCTCCCGGCGCGAAATTGGCGTTACTGTGCCAGCTTGAGTTGCGCTTGGCCGGAGCGTGAGTGGGAGTCAAACCCCGAGGGTCATTGAAGTAGGGGTGAAGATTAGCCGAGTAGGTAGTAGGTCCCGCTTACAGGTCACTTAGATTGATCACCTCAACGGTGATTGACTCCCAGGCGAGGCCCAAAGAAGCATTCGATAGAGCGCTATGCTGCAGTCCTCGTCGCTTGCTGAGCGAAGCCGGCAGAGCGGTAGGTCTTGCTTACGGGTCGCTCTCGCAACCTTTCAATTGTCTTCGCATCAAAAGACCCGCAGAGTAGACACGGATCAATTTCGGCTTTATACTGTATTTAAATACAGTGTCTAGTCGTCAAAAGAGCGATGAAAGACAGGTCAGCGCGGGGGTGAAGTTAAGGACGGGTTGCCAGCGGTAGTGTAACGCCCGTTCGAGTTCGCAATGATGTTATTGCGGGTACCACCCCAGTGAGCATTTGCGCACTGGTAACTACGCACGACCTACCGGTTCGACAGCTTCACCATTATTTAAGACCTCTGTAATACAAGGGTTTTCGGTAATGGTTTTGGTAGGTTGGGCATGTCCTGTAAGGATTACATATGTATTTCACGATCTACCCGGCCGAGCAAGGCCAGTTCCGATGGAACCTGAAGTCGGCGAACCACGAGAACATTTGCAGTGGTGAGAGCTACCACAACAAGGCCGACTGCGTGAAGGCTATTCAACTGGTGAACGGGATGAACAACTATCCGACTCGCGACCTAACACTGATGGCTTCCGCCTTCGGCACCGGCTTGATGTCTCCATGGCGGGCAGCAATGGCTGGAATCGAATCAATCCCAGCGAGTAAAGGAATGCTTTCTAGCGCGTCCATTGCTAGCGCCGGATTGTTAGGTCATGCGATCGAAAGCGCGTCCTCGACATGGAAACCAACAGGACTGCTGAGCGATTTCTTAGGTAACGGCTTCGCTCAGCCGAAGCGGTAGCAGTACCGGGGCGGCCGCTGGAAATGCAGCAACTAGCCGCCCTGTTCAATCCTTGACCTGACCGCAACCATCTTGGTTCGCTGGTAGTCACGGCGGATTGACCCGCCTACGGTCGGCGATGCCCCGACGAAGCTCACAATTGAGCTGTATATAGGTCACCAGGATATCAAAAAACCGGCGATCGAGGATGCAACGGATTATCGCGCCAGGCGGGCCAGGCATACCAACACCGCGCCCTGTTCTGGGCGACGCGGCAGCAAAAGTCTAGGAGGAACGCATGCGCGACGCCCAGCAGCTAGCTATTGCTCCATGTGGTCGACGCCGTGTATTTGATTTAGCTCCGCAACAATCGTGTGTGCGTCGTCGTATGCTACCTTTGCCGGCGGATGTCCATCCAGTACGTAAGACATCATCGCCAACATATACGCTCCTGCGGCAACTACGTTGCTGGTGATATGGAAAACAGCGAGAGAGTCAGCTGGATGAATGCAACGCAGTTGGGCTAACCAATGTTCTCCGCCATCCTCAACGTTCATGTGCGGAAGCACTGCATCTACATTAGGGTGCGCACCGGAATCTATCGCCATCGAATAAAAAGTTTGTACTACGGTATGCAGTTCGGGATTGAGCTTCGCTAGCTCCCGCAGTCCATTTGACGCCGTGAAGCTTTCGCGGCACTTTTTTTCGGCTGACTTGCTCCTTGCCCTGTTCGTCCAAATCTCTTCTTTACCTGGGTCCGCTGTCATTATCAAACCGAACAAAACACTTTCCAGTCCTGCGCGCACCACTGGATACACAGGCGGCATTTGCCCGCCCAAGGCAATTCTTACTCCAGCCAAAAAGTAACCGTGGGCAGTAAGTAGTAGGAACGCAGGAGTTGGTCGCCCCTCGTACGATCCTCCCATCAAGTTCTCAAAGCTCTGATGAATCCTGTCCATCAAGGCATAGATTTCCGGATGCTGGTTTTTGATCTGCCGTTCGTTTTGATGCGTTACATCCAGAAATTTAGCCAATTCGCGTTCGCTTGGTTCTCGACCATTGGTCATGGTTTGTCCGCAGATAAAGTAAGAAAAAAGGTCTAGGCCAATCGTGCGGCTTAGAGCCTGACCCGATTAAGGTCAAGCGTGATCTCCGGACGCTCAGGCGTGAGCTGTATCCAGGTCACTGTACAAGTCACTGTGAATTCCCGCGGCATGCAACTCTGGAGGCGTCATTGCAGCCAGACGGTAGTTCGCATTTGTTAGCGGGGCCGGATCTCAGTATCTAGTAGCCACACCACAAACCATCAAAGCCGCACCCAGGATGAAGAAAAAAATACTCGCCCTAATGCACCACATAACTCCAGCAATTGCTGGAGCAGGTGTGTCCTCGATGAGGGCGATCAACGCCGACTCAGTGTGAACGAGAAATGTTAGACAAGCGCTTACCGCGCCGATCAAGAACGAACTGAGGATGGCGATTGCAAACCATTTGAACGGACCGAAACTATCTTTGACGATCAGGGCTTGAGTCATTGCAAGCATAGCGGCTACGCCTGCACTGTTCAGAACTGTGAATGCTTTTGCAGCCTCCAGCACTGTAGCTCTGACACCGGCGGAACCGGCGATACCATTAGCGACTCGCATTTCGAGCTTCGCGTTTTCTTTAGTCAGCGCCGCAAGGTCTTTTTTTGCATCCACAAGTTCAATTTGGCCGACCGCAAGTTCTTCGCTTGGATTCAAGGTGAAATCTCCACTGTTGTCTCTTGGCATCGTAACACGACCGCGAATGCGGACTGCATTAGTAGGAGACGATGGGACAGGCTTTTGGCCACCTACCTAGTCCTTTGGAGTATGCCCTTTTCACCGCTGGAATCCGGTACTGCCGTTTGCTTCTACCGACCAAACCGAACCAGTACGCCCAAACGACTCTAACAAGACTCAACATATGAGCAGCTTCATCCGGGTTTACCTACGCGCATCGACCGAGTTCGCTCGCTACCGATGGCCTCGGCAGCGCTCGCCATTTGTCGTTGTTGCAACTTGCGATCGCTCTTCCCGTTTCCGGGGTTACTCGCTATACTGTGTTTTTATACAGTAGTCTTGAGGTCGACATGTCATCTACGTTTGGTACTTGTTCCTTGCAGACGCCGCGTTATGGTGGCCGATCGATGTCATCCACAGTAACGGTGCTCAAGGAGGGTACCCTGTTGGGTCTGGATGCCGGGGCGGATGGCGCGCCGTGCAAGAGCCAGAGCAGCGGCGACGCCCTAGCCAATGGAGCCTCCGACCGAGTCGCTTTTCCCGGAGCCAGGTGGCACAGAGGAAGACCAGGTGCGCATGATTGAGTTGCTGGTAGCACGCCTTGGGAGCGATAAGGTCCGTCAAGTGAAGCCAATCGCAGATCATCGGCCGGAGATCGCTAATGCCTGGGTTCCAATTCATGAAAAGGTTCGGGAAGCGGGGGTTGCTAGTCAGCTTCCGCCAAACTTGGGGAGCATGCAGCGACCGATCTGGTTGCTGGTTAAGCCTATTCCACTGCTTGTCCGAAACCATAGGCCGTTCTACGGATCTCCACTGCGAATGGTGTCAGGTCCAGAGCGCGTAGAAGCAGGGTGGTGGGGAGATACGGCTGCTAGAGATTACTGGATTGCAGAAGGCCAGGAACACGCTTTGTACTGGGTCTATCGGGAGCGGGTCGCCGGAGCAGGCGAGGATCCAGAACCACGCTGGTTCCTCCACGGGCTGTTTGGATAGTCAAATTAGCACTATCGAATTGCAAGGATTGACTTTCGAATACTCTCGGCGCTCGACGGCATGGCCCGCACTCAAGCGCTAATTTGTGAAACTCCTCCGCAGCATCGTGAGGGCTAAGTCGAGCCGATCGCACAGAGGCACGTGCATCAGGAACCAAGTCATCTATGTCCCCAGCGGTCAAATACCCGGAGAACGACATGGTCTCCTTGAATTTCGCGACGATGCTCGACGGGAGGTTGGGTCCATAAATGAAGTATTCGAGATACTTCAAGAAGTGCGGATGAGCATAGATTTCTTCGCCCGAGGTGCCGTTTTTTCGAAAATCTGCTGACGAGACTTCCCACGCCCTCCCGGATTGTGCTCAGGATCGGTGAAGTCTAGAAGGCGTACTTCAGGAATCGCTTCGCGTTTCAATAAGGACTCGGTCAAGGCAGCCATCGGCACGAGAGATGCGCGTAGCTCGTCATGAGATGTATGGCGGAATTTGATTTGAGTCAAGAGACCCATCTCGCGCTCGGTCAATTCGATATCCGGCACTCTCAAATGGAGACCTCTTAAACAGGATTAAAAAGCTATCGTATCTGGCTCGGTGTCTGATGCTGCTGACCGCTAAGTGTACCAAAACCGATTTTTTAAAGCAGTCAAGTAATGCAGTTTCAGCGAAATCTATCGCCGAACCGCCGGGAACGCCTCGTCCAGTGTCCGACCTTAAAGAAGGGTAATTCCGAATCGCTTTACCGCCAGTGCAAACGCTCCAAAACAAGCGATCGTGATCAATGCGCAGGAACCCAAGGTCCACCAGAACCCCAACCGCTGCAGCAGCCACGGAAATGCAAGGAACATTGGCAGAGTCGGCACCACATACCAGAAGGTGTACCACGCATGATTCGCGAGCTTAGCCTGTGGCTGGTTTTCGATATGTAGCCACACCAAGGTGAGCAACGTGATCATCGGCAGCGCGGCAACGAACCCACCGAAGCGATCGCTACGTTTCGCCACCTCCGACACCAGTACGACGACCGCCGCGGTAATCAAGTATTTTGTGATGAGCCACTTCATTGTTCTCCCTTTCACTTGGTTATTCCGGTGGACGTCGGAACGGCCACCGGAACTGCGCTTACTTGATTGAGAAGCGCACGCTGACAGCCTTCTTGTCCGCGAAGGTGATTGCCGCAACCGCCTTACTGCCTGGTGCCAGCTTAGCGTCGCCCTTGACGACTAAGGTGTTGTCTGCGCCGGCCCCGAGTGGCAGCGCCGTCTTTTGCGTGCCCTTGAGCACCGTCAAGGTACCGGTTGCACCTGCGGTCGGCAATGCCTGATCGTGGTCGTCGACGTAAATCGTAGTGCTACCCTCTTTAGCCACCAGTTCGAACGCGAGGTCGCCTGCGCTCTGCACGATGCCACCGTGCTTGGCCTTGGCACCGTGCGCAAGAGCGTTACCTGACAGGGCAACACTGGCCGCGAGGGCTACTACTGCAAAGATCTTTTTCATTTCATGCTCCAGAAAACTGTAGCGGCTTGGGATGGGCGCCGCCACTTGGCCCATATGAATCAATAGGTGTAGCCGCCTTTTTCAGCCAGCAACCGCTCCAGCGGCTTGCGGCCGACCTTCCAGAAGATGAGCGGTGTGAGCAACGAATCGAGGAGGGTGGAACTGATCAGTCCCCCGAAAATGACGACCGCGACCGGATGCAGGATTTCCTTGCCCGGTGCGTCGGCAGCCAGCAACAGCGGCGTCAATGCAAAGGCAGCGACGAGCGCCGTCATCAGGACCGGCGTCAAACGCTCGATCGAGCCACGCACGATCATTGGCCAGCCGAAGGTCTCGCCCTCGAACTTGCAGAGGTTGATGTAGTGGCTCACCTTCAAGATGCCGTTACGGGTCGCGATGCCGGCCAGGGTAATGAAGCCAACCATCGAGGCGACCGACAGTGACACCCCGGCAATCCACATGGCGACGACGCTGCCGACCAGGGCGAACGGAATGTTGCCCATGATGACGAGTGCCAGTGTCGAGGATCGATAGCGCGAATAGAGCACCAGGAAGATCAGCACGAGCGAGGCCAGCGACAGACCGGCAATGAGCTGTTGAGCCTGTTCCTGGGCCTGGAACTGGCCTTCGACGCTCACAAAATAGCCGCCCGGGAGCTGGCTGGCGGACACTGTCTTGCGCACGTCTTCGATGATCCGAGACATGTTAGAGCCGTCCGTATTTGCGTATACGACTATGCGGCGGCGCCCATTTTCACGACCGATCTGGTTTGGGCCATCGCCTTCTTCCACAGTCGCAACACTCGACAGCGGGATCTGTCCCGCCGGGGTGGTGAGCATCACGCGCGCGAGGTCCTGTGGTGAGCGGTCCACGTCTGCCAGGCGCACAACGAGGTCAAAGCGGCGCGCGCCGTCGATCACCTGTGTGACACGCGTGCCTTCTGCCAGCGACTGCAGCGCCTGGAGCACGTCACCTGCGGCCAGACCATACTGCGCAGCCTTGCGGTAGTCGATGCGCACCTTGATCTGCGGGATCAGGACCTGACGCTCCACCGATAAGTCGACGAGTCCAGGCACGGCCCGCAGGCGCCCCTGCAACCCGTCGGCCAGGCCACGCAGGGTATCAATGTCGTCGCCGTAGATTTTCAGGGCAATCTGCGCGCGCACCCCAGACAACAAATGGTCCAGACGATGCGAGATGGGCTGCCCGATTGCTACCGATGCCGGAATAACAGAGAGCTGGTTGCGAATGCTGGCCATGATCTCTTCGCGCGACCGCTCGGATGGCTTCAGGTCGACGTCGATCTCGGATGAATGGACGCCCTCGGCATGCTCGTCCAGCTCCGCGCGGCCAGTACGACGCCCGACCCTGGTGACTTCCGGCACCTGGGCAATTAGGGTTTCAGCGAGGGAACCCATGCGATTGGCCTCCGCAAGCGAGGTACCCGGCGTGAACGTCATGCCCATCACCAGCGAGCCTTCGTTAAACGCCGGCAGGAATGCACGCGGGAAGAAAGGAACCGATGCAGCGGCCGCCACGACAGCGATGAGGGCAATTGCCAGCATCAGGCGGATACGCGGGAAGGTCCAGTTCAGCGCGGCGGTATCCCATTGCTTCATGCGACGTACGATCGGGCTGTCGCCACGGTGCAGGGACTTCATGCGGGGGAGCAGGTAGTACGCCAGGGCAGGCGTAACCGTCATGGAGACCAGCATCGAGGCCAGGATCGAGGCGATGTAGGCAATGCCCAGCGGCGCGAACAACCGTCCCTCGATACCAGGCAGGGCAAACAGCGGCACGAACACGAGTACCACGATCACGGTGGCATAGACGATGCCCGAGCGCACCTCAACGGAGGCATGCCAGATCACCTCCAGTACTGACTGACCGTCTTCTTTGCGCTGCTTGAGCCGGCGTACGATGTTTTCGACATCGACCACGGCATCGTCAACCAGTTCGCCGATCGCGATGGCCAGGCCCCCTAGTGTCATCACGTTAATGGACTGCCCCAGCAGGTGGAAGGCGAGCGCAGTCACCGCCAGCGAAAGTGGGATGGCAATCAACGAGATTAGCGTAGTGCGAACGCTGAGCAGGAAAGCGAACAGCACGATGGCGACTAAAATGGCGCCGTCGCGGAGGGCCTCTACAACGTTCCCGATCGAGGACTCGATGAAGTTGGCTTGCCTGAACAGGACCACGGGCTGCGAAATGCCGGCCGGCAGACCCTGCTTGAGTTCCGCCATCGCCGTCTCGATGTCGCGCGTCAGGCGCACCGTGTCGCCCGCCGGCTGTTTCTGGACGCTGACAATCACCGCCGGCTTGCCGTTCAGGCCTGCATCGCCGCGCTTGAATGCCGGCGCGTAGCGCACGCTGGCGACCTGTTCGAGAAGGACTGGTGCCCCGTTGCGATAGGCTACAGCCAGGCCGCTGATGTCTTCCAGGCGATTAGTACGGCCGAGGTTGCGGATCAGGTATTCGCGGTTGTTCAGGTCGACGAACCCGCCACTGGTGTTGGCCGCGAAGCCGCGTAGCGCAGTAGTAACTTGTTCGAGAGATACCCCAAATTGCGCCATGTGGGCCGTATCAGGCTCGACCCGCAACTGGCGCACTTCACCGCCGATCGGGATCACCTGCGACACGCCCGGGATCGACAGCAGGCGTGGCCGCAACACGAAGTCGGCATACTCGCGCGCCTTCATCGGATCGGTTTTGGCGACGTCGATCGGCAACGCGATTAGCATGATCTCGCCCATGATCGAGGACACCGGTCCCATTACGGGCGCGATGTTGCCAGGGAGTTGTTCCTTGACCAAGGTGATCCGCTCCGATACAAGCTGGCGGTTGCGGTAGATATCGGTACCCCAGTCGAACTCGGCATACACGATTGACAGACCTACGCCCGAGACCGAGCGCACGCGCGTTACCCCTGGCATGCCGTTGAGCGAGGTCTCGATCGGGAACGAGACCAGCTGCTCGACTTCTTCCGGAGCCATGCCTCCGGCTTCGGTCAGCACAGTGACGACCGGCTTATTCAGGTCAGGGAACACGTCTACTGGCGTGCGCCATGCCGTCATGGCACCGTAGACCATCAGCATCATTGCCGCCGCCAGGACGAACAGGCGGTTGTGGAGGCTGAAGCGAACTATAGAATTAAACATGGATGGTCACCTGATCTGGTTGATCAGGGAGGTGCCAATGACCACCACCCTGTTGTCGGGTGTAAGCCCCTTGGTGACGATGACAGTACGCGCATCGAGCGCGTTTGCCTCCACCGGCAGGGCAATGAAGCGCTGGGCACCAGATTTGATCCACACCACTGTTTCATTGGCCGGATTGCGCGCCAGTGCCGCCGCAGGCAGGGCAATTCCCTTGACCTTCGTATCTAGCTTGGCCAACACCGTGACCGGCTGACCTACCGCGAGGTCGAGGTTTGTACCGCTCGCACGGAAATTGATCGGCACGGCGCCGTCTCGTAGAGTGCGGCCGCCGCCCAGCAGCGACAGCTTGACGTCCGGCACGTCAACGAGCGTTGCAGTGCTGATTTTGCGGGCTATGCCCGCATCGGTAGACAAGGCTTCAATCACCATGCGCTGCGGATCGACGATCTCGAAAAGCACGTCGCGCGATTCGACGATCTGGCCGTTGAGGACCGACGCACTCGCAATGATGCCGCTGGCAGGGGCAACAATCGCTTCGCTGCCGCTGATCGATCCGGCCACCGCACGTTCCTGGCCGATCGTGCTGGTCAGTTCTGCCTGGGCCGCTTCAATTTCCTTCGCTGGCACCACGCCTTCGAGCGATTTCAGGCGTGTTACCCGCTTGGCCAGTAAGGTCTTGTTGGCGCGCAGTTCGGCAAGCTCCGCGGCTTGGTTGCCGCGCTCGATTGCAGCACCGGTTGGGCGCAGGCGAGCCAGAACCTGACCCTTGACGACACGTTGACCCGCGACCGGCAGGCCATTTGGCCCCGGCGTGATTTGCCCGGCGAACGGCGCCTGTACTCGGCCGCCAGCGTTCGGATCAATGCTTGCGCGGCCGTTCAAAGCCACGCTGCGTGCAAATTCCCCTTCTTTGACCATTAACGTTCGTACGCCCATGCGGCGCTGCGCCAGTTTTGGCACATTGACGCTGCCGTCAGGCAAACGCGCGAGGCCACCGACACTGGCAGTGGCCTGGCCATCCAGATGTTCGCCGTTCGGGCCGTGTGCGCCAGGGGCTGCCAGCAGGGAGGTCGCAAACATGCCAGCGACAAGGCCGGCAACAATTCGTTGAGTCATCTTCATATCAAACTTCCTTGCGTTGACGGCGACGGCGGGTGACGAATACTGCGGCGGCTCCGAGAATGGCGGTGGCAATTGCAGCCAGCAGCCAGCGGCTCAAGCCGTGCTCGTGCCCGTGGTCATCGGCCGCTGCGGCGACCGTCAGCGTGCCTTCGAGCAGATCGCTTTCTTCACCGGCGACCAGCGTGAACAGCAGGGCATGGCTACCCGGTTTGGCAATTGCAGCGAGAAATTTCGGATCATCGATCGCGTAGTCGCCGAGGTCGGCGTGAAACTTAGCTTTGGCCTTGAGGTCTTTGTACTGAACCTCAAGCACGCCGTTCAGTACAGGTTCGTTCGTCTCGTAGCGATCGATCATGATCGACAGCTCGCCACCGGAGAGGTGGCCGAGCAGTTCGAACGCTTCGGTAAAGGTCTCTATGCGGGGGACGGTGGTCGTGGCACCCGTAGCGTTTGCCTGGCCGTCGAGGTGTTCACCGTTCGGTCCGTGGGCGCCGGGGCTGGCGAGTGTCGACGACATGGCGAGCATGGCGGCGAAAAACAGATTCAGGTATCTCATGGAAGGATTCCTAAGGCTTGATTGAGTTGGGCATGGGCGAGCCCGAGTGCGACTTTTTGCTGGGCCACGGCAACATCGGCCTCATGCGTGAGAGCCCGCGAGCGAAGCAGTTCAGCTAGGCCCCGTTCACCTACGCGGAACGCTTTTTCGAAGAGGGCTGTGTGTTCGTGCAGGGCCGCGGCGCGTTCAGTAGCGGTCTCTAGCGCGGAACGTGCATTTGCAAGCCGCTCCTTGGCGATCTCAATGTCTGCATCGGCATTCGCCTGTATCTCGGCCGCCTCCGCAGCAGCGGTCGCGATCACGGTCTGCGCCTGGGCTTCAACGGTACGATTGCGTGCAGCGGTTCCGATCGGGATCTGTAGGGCCAAGCCGATGCTGTTGACAGGCTCGCGCAGCAGCCTTTCGTCTTCGCGACGAACCGACAAGGCGATAGTCGGCGGCGCCGAGCGGGATGCCGCAGCCAGGCGCAGGACAGCGCGTGCACGCCGTTCGGACGCCTGCGCCGCCACCAGGCGTGGATTAGCAGAAGCGGCCGTATCGTGCAGCGGCTCGGGTTCGAGTGCCGGCAGGCTTGAGAGACCCGTCGTGACCCGGTAGCGCGACAGTGCTTCGATTGCTGCTGTGCGGGCATTCGTTACGTCGATCTGGGCGGCTAGGGCTTCCTGCTGCGCTAGCAGGCCGTCGCTGCGTGCCAGGTCGCCGGCCTTGACACGCCGCTGTACCTCGTCACGGAGTTCCTCGAGATGGTGCAGATGGTCCTGCTTTTCCTCAAGACGGACCTGGGCGGCAGCGGCTTCCCATATGCGGTTGCGTACCACGGCGGCAACGGCCAGGCGTGTCGCGCTTATGTGAACGGCGACTTCGTCTATGCTGCGTGCGGCTAGTGCTGAGCGAGCGCTTTTCTGGCTTGGCAGCCAAAGCGATGACGATACCGAGATCTCGGATTCTCGCTGATCGCGTTCGGTCGCACCCTGGTCTACCCGCTGGGACAAACCGATCGTCGGGTTGGAGGCGAGCCAGGAACGGGCATTGTCGCGCGCAGCAAGCACTTCGTCCTGGCGCGCTTCGAGCGTGCGGGCGGCAGGCGCGCGTTGCCACGCACTATCGACGGCTTGTTTTAATGTAATGCCGATCGCAGTCGGCGCGGGCGGTGCAGCTATGACCTGGCAGGGCAGGACAAGGGAAGCACCGATAAGGTAAAGGGACAGGCGGCAGGTGCGCATGTGTTCTCCATCGGGTGATATTCAGAATCACCGAGGGCGAGCACGTCAGCGCAACATACGTCGCGCCTGAATCTATCGATTATGCGTGCAGCGTTCCCCCGGCAGCATGGCCGAGGGCGAAGGCAGGGGGTCTGTGCGGTCCATCGAGGAACAGTTCCGGGACTGCTTGGGCAACATAAGGCCCAAGTTCTGACACTGCCTGTTCAGGAGGGACTGTCAGGCGCGAGAGGCCGAAGCCCGCCGGCTGTGAAGGAGAGGAGTGTTCCTGGGCATGATCGAGGGACTCATCGGATTCGTCGTAATGGACCGACCCGTCGTCCTCATGGTGATGATGGGCGCCCGCATTGTGCTCCACCACGTGCTCCAGTTCGTGAACGAGGGACGCCGCGCCGGCAGCAGGCGGCAAGCTACCCTGCATGGCGAAACCATACAAAGGCAAGCACAACAGCAGGAAGAGGTAGACGATGCGGCGCAAAAGAATCACCAAGTGAATTTGGCGCGATTATAGCAGTAGCCTCTACTGCTCCGCATCAGGATATGTTTCAATTCTGTCGGCTTGGCCAGACTCGACTGGCTACATACGTATTTTTCTGAACGACAAAGGTTTCTATATGAACGAGGCCATAAACGGCGACGGTAAACCGTGCTACACACCATGGCAGATGGTCCCCTACATGCTCTGCCTGGGTGCACTCGGATTTGGCGGCTCCGTCATATTGGTCGGGTACATGCCTCGCACGTTTTCTATGCTGCGCCACCCAGAGCGCTACGGCAAGTGTGCCACCGCGACGTTCTAAAACATCGCCCCTGCACGCGAAAGCACAGCATGCTGCTGCTCTACCGGGCAGCCGAAAAAAATAATTGCTCCGGAATGGAATAAAGCAGCGGTAGATCCGTTCACCCATGTAGGAACAGTTCGTTCTATCAGACCACACTAGAGAGCCCATCATGAAAACTTCACCTCTTGCCCTTCTGCTTGCCATCACTGCTGGTGTCGCACACCCGGCCTTCGCCGGACCGGCCCTCGACGCCGCCCAAGCCCATATTGCAGCAGTCGGCGCCGGCGAGCGCGCCGTCATTGTGCGCGACTACTCCGACGACGCCCGCTTGACCTGGGTCGGCGGCCCTCTAGACGGCACCTATACCGGCCCGGCAGCCATCGGCGCGGTCTGGGACAAGTTCGGCGCTGCCGCCGGGCCGGCCCGCGTGACCGTCATGGGCATAGACGAAACGGCCAACCCTAAGGGCGCCACAGTGGTTGCCACCGTACGCTTCGACGGGAAAACCCAGGTCAAGGTACGCTACGTGCTGACCTACCGCGACGGCAAGCTCGTGAACGAAACCTGGCAGGTCGATCCCAAGCCGGCCGCCAACTGATCCACGAAACTATGCGAACCTTGCCACCCGACGCCGGTGAGCAGCTCCTTGCCTGTATTCCGAGGCTGCGACGCTATGCCCGCGCTTTGGCCGGGGATCGTGCCGACGCCGACGACCTGGTGCAGGACACGGTGGAACGTGGCTGGGTCCAGCTCGCTGCATGGCAGCCGGGCAGCGACATGCGGGCATGGCTGTTCTCGATCATGCATAACGTACGTATCGACCAAGGGCGGCGGCGCAAAGTGCCAACCGAGCCGCTGGACGACGAGACGCCCCAGCCCGCTGCCCCGGAACGTGCCTCTGCCGGCCTAGAACTGCGCGACGTGGACGCCGCGTTGCGCCTGCTGCCGGAGGAGCATAGGGAGATTCTGCTGCTGGTTGGACTCGAAGAAATGCGCTATGAGGACGTGGCGCTGACCCTGGGCCTCCCGGTCGGGACTGTTATGTCCCGGCTGTCTCGCGCCCGCGAGAAACTGCGTGTCTTGATGGAAGGCCGTGCCCCCGTCGTTGCCCTGAAAGTCGTCAAATGAGTATCTTCCCCATTACTGAAGCCGACCTGCACGCCTATGTCGATGGGCGCCTCCCTTCTGCCCGCATGGCCGAAGTCGAAGCCTATCTTGCAGCGCACCCGGATGAAGCAGATCGACTGCAAGTCTACGCGGCCCAGAACGCAGCCCTGCACGCTTTGTTCGATCCGGTGCTCGAGGAAATCGTGCCGTCGCGCGTTAGTGCGCCAGTGCGCCTTGGGTGGCAGTGGCGGTGGCAAAACCTGGCCGCGGGGCTGGCTATCGCCGTCCTCGGCGGCGGCGCGGGCTGGGGACTGCGCGGCGCCACCGACTACGACCCGCGGCTCGCGTCCGATTACACCCGTCCCGCCTTCAGCCAGCCAGCCAGAGGATTGGCGCATCAGGCCGCTGTTGCCCATGTGGTGTACAGCCCCGACGTGCGTCGCCCGGTTGAAATCGGCGCAGAACAGGAAGATCAGTTGGTCGCATGGCTATCGAAACGGCTTGGCAGCAAGATTCATCCACCGCGTCTCGGCAAGCTGGGCTACGAGCTCATCGGCGGACGCCTCCTGCCTGGTACCAGCGGCCCGGTGGCCCAGTTTATGTACCATGACCGCACTGGCCAGCGCCTCACGCTGTATGTTTCTAACGAACAGGCGCACAACCGCGATACGGGCTTCCGTTTTGCTGCAGAAGGTCCCGTTAACGTCTTCTACTGGATCGACGGCAAATTTGGCTATGCGCTCTCTGCCGGCATCGACAAGGGAAAACTAGCGCGGGTGGCAAGCGCCGTCTACGAACAACTGGAGACACCCGTATGAAATTCTCGCAACTGTTTACCGCAGTACTCTGGAGCACTGCAGCGGCGGCTCAGGGCCAGCCAGTGCCACTCCACAACCATAATGGGAGCGCACCACCTTACTTCGTCGCCAGTAGCAACAGGCCCTACACAGCGCTGGCGGGCGACGCGATGGCGATTATGGACCAGGGCATGCGGCGCGCGAATACCAATGGGGTTCCAGAGCACGACTTCGTCACGATGATGATTCCGCACCACCAGGGCGCCATTGACATGGCCAAAGCCATCCTGGTGCATAGCAAAGATCCAGGGCTTCGTAACCTGGCCCAAGGAATTATTGTAGAACAGCAAAACGAAATCAAGATCATGCAGGCCTGGCTACAACGCTACCAGGCCTCCCGTAGCAAGCCGCAAAAGACCTCCACCGAAAAGGACTCACATGTACACCAATGAAATCCGCTGCGCGAGCACAAGCGCCTCAATTGCTATTGCCCTCGCTTCTCTCGTCGTGCTGGCAACGCCCGCATACGCGCTTCCCGGCCCCCAGGATCGTGTCTACACCGCGGACCAGAACAGCAATACCGTCTCGGTCATAGACCCGTCCACGAATACCCTGCTGGGCCAGATCCGCTTGGGCAACCAGCGCCCCGACGTGCTCTCGCCACTGTATAAGGGCGAGATCAACGTGCACGGGTTGGGCTTCTCGCCTGACCACAAGACACTGCTCGTGGTGTCCAATGGCTCCAATTCAGTCACCTTCATCGACACCGCGACCAACAAGGTCAAGGGCGTGACCTACATCGGCCGCTCGCCGCACGAGGGCTTCTTCACGGCCGATGGGCGTGAGGTCTGGGTCGTGGTGCGCGGCGAAGACTACATCTCGGTGATCGACCCAGCCACGTTCAAGGAAAAGCGCCGTATCCAAACAACTGGCGGACCCGGGATGGTGCTGTTCCATCCGAACGGTAAGCTCGCGTTCGTAGTGTCGAGCTTCAACCCGACTGTCGACGTCATCGACGTCAAGTCGCACAAGGTCGTCAAGCGCATTCCGGTGACGAGCCCGTTCTCACCCTTCCTGCAGTTCACTCCGGACAACAAAGAAGTCTGGATGACCCATAAGGACGTCGGCAAGGTCACCCGCATTGACACCGCTACGCTTGCTGTCAAAGGCGTGATCGACACCGGCTTCATCACCAATCACCTGGCCTTCGTCAAGACCGCCAGCGCCACGCATGCCTACGTAACCGTGGGCGGCGAAAACGTCGTTAAGGTCTTCACTACCGGCAACGCGCCCACACTGGTGGCGAGCATCCCCACTGGCGCCCTGCCTCACGGAATCTGGAGCTCAGATGATAGTAGCCGTCTCTACGTCGGCCTCGAGAATGGCGACGCGGTTGACGTCATCGACAGCGCCAGCAACAAGGTCATCGCGCGCGTGCCGGTTGGACAAGCGCCACAGGCACTGGTCTATGTTTCGAAGGCAGCACCCGCCGGGGAGGGCAAGGCCAACCTCAGTCCGCGCGCGAATAGCGAGCCACTCAACATCGCGCTTAAAGCGGGCAGCGGCGACGCAACGGGATCGGTCGTGGCACGCAACTTGGGTGTTACCGATGCGCTAGAGGTAACGCTGCACAAGCTCAAGCCGGAAACTGTGTACAAGGTGTACGCCAGCGGCCAGGCGACGCCGGTAGCCAGTTTTAGGACAAATCCGAAAGGCATGGCCAATGGCACGGCCATCGGCCCAATGCGCGAAGTCGTCGGAAGCCTTTCCGCCAAGCAGGGCACGGCCAGCCGCATTCTAGTCATGGAAGGCGATGTGCCCGCAGATCCGGGCAAAGCGGTGCTGATGAGCATGCAATAAGCCGGCAAGCCACGGCAAGGATAGTGAAATTAAAGAACGGGAATCAGCATGCTGCGCTTCTCTCCTGCCAGCATGCCGTGCTTTCCTGCGCCACATACTGCGCAGGAAAGCAAAGCAATGGTGACCACTTGCTAAAGGGAATTTTAGCTAGGGAGCGTCGACAATAGTCGTAGTGAGTTAGCGTAGATACACTAGCGAGATGAGTGTGCCAGCAAAAACGAAGTATTGAACGATCAACTCGGAAGAGTAAAACGCAGCGTTAGGGCGCCTGACTCTCTGCTCACCTGGTTGGACAAGGAGATGTGCAGGCAGGGCCGTACCAGCGGTTAGCGAGGCCGATGTCCAAAGCACAGCGACACTGCAATTCATTCCTGCCCGGCGATTAAGGGTCTGTTCATCTGCTTCTGCGTCAGACGAAATGGATGTCGCAGAGCCTGCTCAAGCTGGACGGTCTAGATTAGGAGGGTCCCTACTTCGGCACCGTCAGTCGACGCCAAAAGCAATTGGCGGTAACGATCGTCATCTACGTTTTGTGAGCCTGCTGACTTCTCTTGAAGCCCTATTGGCCGTCGCAGGTCAGTCGTAAGACTGAAAACACGTTGGACGCCTATGGCAAAGCTTGATCACAAAAATGTTCTATGTCAGAAATCAGGTGAAGAATTAAAGAATAAATGTGCGTAAAGCTACGCTATTCCGAATCCGCCCAATAGTCACGGAACCCGCGTTACTTCCCTGCCGCGGTAACGGTAGCCACGTACTGTCCGAGCAACTTGATCTGCTCGTCGGTCAAATTCTTAAACGCAGGCATTTGGCCGATACCGTTGCGAACCGCCTTTTCCACCCTTGTTGCGTCAGGCTTCAGTTCATCCAAACTGGGCCCGATGGCACCCTCCGCGCCAGCATTCTTTAGTGCATGGCACACCGCGCACGCTGGCACGGCCGTCTTGTTGAACAGCGTTCTGCCAGCCTCTAATTTGTCCTGCGCGAAAGCTGGCGAGCCAACAAGTGCTGCTGCAATTGCGGCGGACGTGGCCATGTGTGTAATCGACGAAAACATTGATATCCCTTAAACGACGGTAATGGTCAGCGCGTGATCACGCCAGCTGTTATTGTTGTAGCCACCAGTATTTTCCACACGGCCCTCTGGCTGGCGATTGCCCCGTGAATCAGTCACGACGCAGGCGATGGTGTGGGTACCGGGCTCGAGCTTCACCGGCAAAACGAACTGGCGCCATGCATAGCGGCCCAGATCCGGCCCTACCAGGCGCGCCGTCTTCCACGTCTTGCCACCGTCGACTGATACCTCGACTGACTTCACCGCATTCAGGCCACCAAACGCCACGCCCTTGATCTGTGCCCTTCCGGCCGATACCGCACCAGTTTCGGGCGCTGGCGAGTTGATCCATGATTTCGGTGACATCTCCCATACCGAAGGATGGCTCGGGTCGCCCTTCTGTCCCGGTGGTGAGATGCGGTAGCCGGTCTTCTGGATGGCAGCATCGGTTTGGGCTGCCGTAAACGCCAGCCTCTTGATGTACTTGATGTTGTTGACACCGGTGTAGCCGGGCACGATTAAACGCAGCGGCCCACCATGCGCGAGGGGAATCGGCTCGCCATTCATTTCCCAGGCCAGCATGGCGTCAGCCATGGCCTTCGCGGGTACCGACCGCTCAACAATCACGCTTTTTGGGTCCAAACCCTCCGGCAATTTCTCTCCACCAGTACCAGTCATATACTGCATGCCGTCGATAATGCCGCCGAGCGCTTCCGTCAGGACGCGTACCGGCACACCGCTCCAAACGACGCAGCCCGCAGCGCCAACCTGCCAGGGAGTGCCGCTCGGCTTGTTCGGAAACAGGCCACGGCCATTGCCTGAGCATTGCAGTACCATCGCCATTGTCTCCAAGCCCATCGATTTCAAATCCTTCACGCTCAATGTGCGGGGATTCTTTACGCCCTCGATCACTACTTGCCAGCCGTCGCGGTCGGCGACAACCGATGCATCGGGCGCCGGCAGGTTATTGCGGATGTAGAGCTGGCTGGTTGGAGTTACGATACTTGTACCGAACGCGCTGCGCTTCGTCTCCAACGTGCTAGCGGTATGCACGATCATCGATTCCGGATTTTTCCAGTTGACATACGCTGGTAACGGTTTTGCTGCAATAGCAGTATCTGCCACCGCCTGTGCCATTGCAGATCTGGTGAATCCGGCTAACCCTGCTGCTGCCATGGCAGCAGTACTACCTGCCAGCAGACGGCGACGGTTTGGGTTGGTAATGGGGTTCGGCCGGTCGGCATTTTCCAGTATGTACGACATCGTTGTCTCCTTTGGATTTTTTAAATTATTGCTTCGGCGAACGCCCGACCTTTCCAATCCTACTCCTCATTACACGCGGTATCAATCATATTCACCGCGTCACTGTTTTCCGGACTGATGTACATCCGAATGCTGCCATCGGAAGCTCAGATGCCGTGCGGTAGTGCGGCAACCGGGACAATGGCAACTTTTTTGATACGGCGTCAAGCGTATAGACCTTGACCGCATTCTAGCCAACGATTGTGATATAGGTTAGCTGTCAAGATCTGCTTGAACGTCACGCAGATCACAAAGTTTTCTAATGCAACAGAACGTCTCTACAACCTGCTTGCCTATAGAGCCAAGCGCTAATTGGCATTGGCTTGTCGTATAAATATCCCTGAAAAACCTGACATTGCGACTTAATCAAGAAGTCCGCTTGCTGGCGCGTCTCTACCCCTTCTGCCACCACGCGCAACCGCAGGAGCTTCGCCATTGAAATAATCGACTGCACGATTGCCGTGTCGTCGCTGTTGTCGTGTATGTCCTGGATGAAGCTCTTGTCGATTTTCACTTCAAATAACGGCAGCCGCTTCAAGTACGACAGGCTTGAATAACCGGTGCCGAAGTCGTCGATCGAGAAGCGGATGCCCAGGGCTGCAATCTCGCGCATGCGGTCAATCGTCTGTTCGACATTTTCAATTAAAAGTCCTTCTGTAATCTCGAAGATCAGCTTCGTCGCATCGGCGCTGGATTGGTCAATCGCCCTCTCCACCTGCTGAACGAAATCAGCCTGACGGAACTGATATGGGCTGACATTGATCGACAGTGACAGGTCATGGCCCGCGCTAGCTAAACTAACCAGCGCCTGGCAACCTTGGTGCAGTGTCCAGGTACCCAATTGCAGAATTAGTCCCGATTCTTCCGCGACCGGTATGAAAACCGCAGGCGGGATGACGCCGCGCACAGGGTGATTCCACCGCATCAGCAGCTCCGCGCCAACGGTCTTGCAGTCCGCATTGACTTGGGGCTGCATGAACATTTCCAGCTGACCCGCGGCGATGGCTAGCGCGAGGTCCCGTTCAATGGACAGGCGTTCCTCGACTTCATCCTGCATGGACATTTCGAAAAACGCGACGCGGTTGCGCCCGGTGGCCTTGGCGCGATACATAGCTGTGTCGGCCTCACGCAGGAGATCGTCTGCCGTTGACCCGAACCTGGGTAGCAAGGTCACACCAATGCTGCCGCTGACGATGTATTCCTGGTTTTCTATCCGCACTGGCAAAACCAGCTCATCGCGGATCTTTTCGGCTGTAGCCTGCGCAATACGAGTGGCGTCATCAAGGTCAAGCCCGAGGTTCTTAAGCAGGACGACGAATTCGTCGCCTCCGATGCGGGAAAGTAGATCTTCTTCACGTAGCAGAGCTGACAGACGAGCGCCAATGCGCTGAAGGACGGCGTCGCCCACTCCGTGCCCCCGCGCATCGTTAATGTACTTGAAATGATCCAGGTCAATGAAGAGCAGGGCGGCGAGGTTGTTGACACCGGGGCCATCTGATAGTGCCTCACCGAGTCGGTCCATCAGGAGGCGTCGGTTGGGAAGGCCTGTGAGCGAATCAAAAAAGGCTAGTTTGTGGATCTCGGCCTCGGCTTCGCGGCGTTGCGTGATATCCCGGATGATTATGCTTGCGTAGGTCTGGTCGGCCTGATCCTTGTAAGTTCGGGAGCTGATTTCGACTTCGAACCGACTGCCGTCGCCACGGACCATGAACAGCTCGCCATTGACACTTCCAGTCTGACTGCGTTTGGCCAGTAATGCGGGCAGGCGCGGGACGCTCGTGTCGACGAGTTCTTCAAAGCTACGACGACGGATTTCCTCTTCGTTCAACCCTAACATAGTGCAGGCCGTAGTGTTTGCGGCAATGACCTCGCCAGCGCTCGTCGTCTGTAGTACACCATCCATGCTGTTCTGGAAGAGCAAGTGATACCGATTCTCGCTGTCCGCCGCAGCCGTCGTCGCATTCTTGTGCGCGGTGACATCAACCTGAATACCTGCAACCCGATAGGGTGTTTTAGTATCATCGAAATAAAAACGACCTTTAGAAAGCAACCAGTGAATCGAGCCATCAGGCCAGACGACGCGAAACTCGACGTCATAATTGCCCAACCCTCCCAGTGCTCGTTGAAACGCTTCGTTGACACGCTCGCGATCAAGTTCATGAACGTGTGCCAAAAAAGTGTCGTAACCCCAATGTGGCACGGCCTCTTGATAACCGAAACATCGGTCATGCTGCAGCGAGCGATAGGCCACGTTAGTTCGCAGGTCCATGTTCCAGTCACCGATACCAGCCGCTTCCAGGGCAAAGCTCAGGCGCTGGTCACTTTCCTGCTGGCGTAATTCCGCTTCCTTGCGCTGGGTGATATCTAGGTGCGTGCCCAGCATCCGTAGAGGTCGGCCTTGGTCATCGCGCGCGACGATAGCGCCGACAGAAGAGATCCATCGATAAGTGCCGTCAGCCGAACGCAAGCGAAATTCAACCTGGTAGTCCGGACGGACGCCCGCAATGTAGTCGCGGTATATAGTCCCTACCATCGCACGGTCTTCCGGATGCAGGCGCTCACGCCAGCTTGTGTCGGTTTCGCGAAAGCCCTCGAACGGGTAACCAAGTATAGTCGCGTATGCCGGATTAACGGTGACTTCGCCGGTTTTAATGTCGAGGTCATACAGACCCTGGTTGTTCGTCAACAGGGCCAGCTGAAGCCGTTCTTCGTTTTCTTGCAATACTTGCTGACTTGCCTGGGTACGAGTGATGAGCAGGTTGAACCGGTCCACGATGTCGTCCCATCGTGTTAAGTTTGCGGGGTCTATGCGCGCATACGCATCGAAGATGTCGTCTGCAGCATCCAGCCAGTCGTATAGCTGTGAAAGCGGCGATAGGACGAAGCGTTTCAGCGTAAGCCACACTACCAGCATGAGCGCTGCCAGCATGAAAATAGGAATCGCATGGTCAGAACCACTGGCGCCGCCGGGAAGCTGGGCATACAGAAAAACTGCCGCGGCAGGCATTAGTACAATGGCAATAATTAGGATACGCAGCAGAACGAGCGAGTGTCTAATGCGATATCTCCGGTTGGCAATGAAGATAAAAACATTATTCTAGATGAAATAAACTGCTATGACACCTGTCCTGAATTTTGCAGCAGCCAAGTGTTGTTTTGTCAGGGTTTTTTGCAAAAATCTGCCCACTGCATCTGAACTTGCGAGATGAGTGCGCCGGCAAACACGAAGTATTGAACGACCACCTGAAAAGAGTACAACTCAGCGTCAAAGAAGCATGGCCCTCCGCTAATCATATTGGACAAAAGATGTGGTGGCATGGCAGTGCCATCGGCAGGCGAGGTCGAAGTCCAAATATAGCGACGCGGCGATTTAGTTCTGCCTGACGATTAAGAGTCCTTTAAATCTGCCTCTGCATTAGGCGAAGGGGGGGGCGCAGAGCATGCTCAAGCTGGCCGGTCTGGACTGGCAGGTTCTCGACTTACGGACCGTCAGCCGGTGCCAGAAGCAGTTTGTGCCAACGATAGGGGCGCAGCCGACGACGATAGGACTGCTCCTTCTGGTCGACAACACCGGCATCAAAACGCTTGGCGAATGCAAATGGAACGCGAAGAAAAAGGGCGCCGACTTCCATTGCCAGTGGAGCTAGGAGGCCACGCACTGCACGCCTGCCTGGAGCCTATACTGCGATGGCCTGGCCATCGCGGCGATGATCGGAACCGGCGACGTATGCTGCACCTTCGCCAGGTTTGGTCGGCAGGCAAGCTGCGAGCTGGGCGCTGCCGAAGTCGAGGTTATCCGCCGCCAGAACCACCGGCGCGTGACCCATTGCTGTCAATGCCGCTACTACGTCGGGCGGCACGGTCGGCTCGACCGTAAGCGTAGCGGTGTCGTTAATGCGCCAGCGCGGCGCGTCCGAGCACGCCTGCGGGTTCAGGCCTTCCACGACATGACGCAAGATTATCTGGACGTGACCCTGTGCCTGCATATTGCCGCCCATGACGCCGAAGGCCATAACCGGCTTGCCGTCCTTGGTGAGAAACGCCGGGATGATGCTGTGCGAGGGGCGTTTGCCACCGCCGACTTCGTTTGGATGACCCGGCGTCGTGACGAACCCAGAGCCACGGTTATGCAGCGAAATCCCAGTGCCCGGCAGTACGACACCCGAACCGAAGCCACGATAGTTCGACTGGATATAGGAAACCATGCGGCCCTGCGCATCGGCTGCGCACAAGTAGACGGTACCCCCGATGGGCGGAGCGCCGGAAACATGCTTGCTCGCGCGCGCCGGGTCGATGCTGCCTGCGCGGGCATCCAGATAAGCCGGGGCGAGCAGCTGGGCCGGGGTAAAGCGCATGTGCTCGATATCGCCGAGATGGGCGTGGGTATCTGCGAACGCGGCCCGCATCGCTTCGATTTCCAGGTGCATGCGTGCGGCCGACCCGACCGCCGTGCCCTTGTACGGCAGGCGTTCCAGGATGCCAAGGGCGAGCAGCGCCGCAAGCCCCTGACCATTCGGGGGAATTTCGTGGAGCTGGTAGCCGTGGAAATCGACGGCGATCGGATCGACCCAGGCGCTGCGATGCGCGCCCAGATCGTCGTTTGTCATCGCACCGCCGTGTACCTGCGCGAAGTCTACGAGCGCAGCGGCAAGGCGACCGGTATAGAACGATGCGCCTTCGGTCCTGGCGATTTCCTCGAGCGTATCGGCCTGATCGGAGAAACGCCAGATCTCGCCTGCTTCGGGGGCCCGGCCTTCTAGCGTGAACGCGTCGAAACCTGGATGCGTGCGCAGGTCGGCGACGCCTTGTTTCCATTGACGCGCGATCACGGGACTGACCGGAAAACCATCGCGGGCATGGCGAATCGCATCGACGAACAGGTCAGCGAAGGGCAGGGCGCCGAAACGGCGCGACAGGTCGATCCAGCCGGCCACCTGGCCCGGCACCGTGACGCTTTCCCATCCGCGCTCTGGCATGATTCTCAGGTCCTTGAAACGGTCGGAATCCCAAGCAGCTGGCGCGCGTCCAGACGCGTTCAAGCCATGCAGCTTCCCGTCTTCCCATACCAACGCAAAGGCATCGCCGCCTATGCCGCTCATGGTTGGCTCAACGACGGTCAACGTAATTGCCGCGGCTAGCGCGGCGTCGATCGCGTTGCCGCCTCGAGCGAAGGCAGCAGCGCCGGCTTGCGCTGCCAGGGGCTGCGAAGTAGCGATCACATTGCGCCCCATGACAGGCTGACGACCTGATGGGTAAGGTAAGTTCCAGTTCATTGCATATCTCCGTGTAATCGACGCTCCAAGGGGCGCCAGCAAGTTTCTTCGAACATGAGCGTGAATCAGCCTGTGCCGGGAAGTGCTAGCTTGCTGAATATGAAGAACAAATTATAGAAGCTAGGATAGAACATTGTCCCGGCTAAAGAGCGAGGGGCGCCGAAGCTCATCCTCTGACCCGCAGGATTCCATCGACACTTTTTGGGCGTGAGGATCTTGTCGTATATGCGATGATCCGCAAGGAAGATTTTAAGAAAGTGACTCCTGGAAAAAAAATAATGTAGCGATCGATTAACGGATCGATCGCCGCCAGAGGTTTTCTCACGTGGCTGTCTTTTTGCGTGCGATGCGCCGATCAGCCGCTTGGAAAGGAATTGGGCATTTGAGACTCAAGAAGGTCGCGCTAACCTGCTTCTTAGGAACCGAAAGTGCTCCTTCCACGAATGTAAGGGGGAAAATGGGTCAGGAGGTCGCTTGGCACTGCTCATTTCTGATAACGTTAATAAAATCAGAGGACAATCGGCAGGTCGATAAAGCGCAGATGACCTTGCTTTATCCAGACCCGGGCACCTTGGCTCCCGGCTAATGCAGCAAGTCGGCCACCGCGTGGTAACCGCATCCAAGACATGGCGTGCAGATGGTCGCCGGCGTCGCAGAAGTCGCCTGCCAATACGAGCAGCTCTGCGCCATCTGGGTAAGTAAGCTGCACTTGCGCGCCTGGTTCCCAGTGTTCTAGCTGGACGGTTTCGCGTTCATCTTCGAACAGCGGCGTGACCGCTACGCCAGGGCGCAACAGATCGCCAATCTTCCCCATCTTGTTCATGTCGACGATGACATGCGTACGGTCCTTGGGTGCGAACTGCCAAAGTTTGACGAAGATGATGCAGCCTTCTGTCGAACCCGGAGTGTGCCGGCTTGTAGGGGGATTGCGAATATAGGAGCCCGGTGAGTACTCGCCGTGTTCGTCCTGGAACACGCCATCAAGCACGATAAACTCCTCGCCGCCACCATGAGTGTGCGCAGTAAATCGACTTCCCGGTGCATAGCGAACGATAGTAGTAGCACGGGCGACTTCATCTCCGATTCGGTCCAGCATCCGGCGCTGCACGCCGGCTACGGGAGAGTCCGCCCAAGCCATGGCGGCACCATGCAAGACGACGCGCAGGCTGAAATCGGCGTTAATATCCATGGGTTGATTCGGTCATTGTCCTGTGCTGTGCGAATCGGTTAGGAACCAGTTGATTAAACGCTCGTACCACCACCCATGCTGGGGCGCTGGGCCATGCGGGAGCGCCAGGCGAGCAGCGTGTTGCAGTTGGCCGGAATAGTGATCTTAGCAAAGTCGGCGAACGACAGGCCGACGAAGAGCGTAATGTCGGCAACCGAAAAATTTTCACCGGCGGCAAACGGTTGATTAGCCAGCACACTATTAAAGTAGTGCATGCCCGACAGCGCTCGCTCATGCTGTTTCATGCCCCATTCCTTGTTCTGGTAGAGCTCCAGCGCACCCAGCCCCGGGGTGGCATGATGGAAATATGCGCCCACTGCATCCATAACTCCTTGTTCCGCGCGACGCTGCATCATGTGGATTACAGCTCGTTCCTTGGCAGTAGTTCCGGTCAATGAGATCCCCTCAAATGCATGGTCTATATATTCGGTGATGGCCGAGCATTCGCTAATGAAGGTGCCATCGTCGAGCTCGAGCACCGGCACGGACGCGCTCGGGTTCTTGCTTACGAAAGCGGGGAGGCGATGTTCACCTTTCATGACATCCACATGCACGAACTGTACCTTGTCAGTCAGCCCCTTTTCAGATAAAGCGATTCGAACTCGGGCCGGATTAGGGAAACCTTCGTAGTCGTAGATCTTCATGATGAGTGCTTTCGTGTTGAGATAAGTTAAAAAAGCCAAAGCTCTAAGGCAGGACGCGGAGCACGCGCCGCAGATAAAAAATCCGGGTGACCAGCTATTTCAATGCATCCAGCATATCTCAAAATTACCATCTTGCTTTCTAGCGCGCGTTTTTTTAGGTGGCCCGGTTCATTGTGACTGCTGTCGCAGGTTTTGCCCGTCGAAGCCGAGCAGATGATCCGTCATTACCGCCTCCAACGTCTCTGGCAGGTACACTCGCGGTTGCGCTGCACCCGGATGCCCACAAGCGCCGTCGCCGGTTAATAGCGGCGGCCCGTTTGACCAGCGGGATGTTTGGCAGAGTAGCTTACCCAAATCGGCCGATGGCAGCTAAGGGCGCGAGCGACGGGCCATACCATGGCAGTCGCCCGCGTCTTTCGATCAGAACGAACCGTTCAGACCTGGTGTGTGAATCGCCACAAGTTTGCTGGACGCTTGCAAGCCCCATGGAAATACTGCTTCCCATGTTCAACTGCTTTGCTATTCCTGTAGTCTCAACGACGCCCGCATATGAATGCTCAGGTGGGGAGGAAGTGGAAACTTTATTCGATTGATGACGATTCTATTCAGCCAGTGAAGTTTTTATTCATTATCTACATTTGCTGTTCTGGGCTGCGCACATGCGATCCGAGAGTCTACGGCGATTGCACCTGGCTGCGCAGGCCGGCCATACCTTGTTCTGCATGCTGCGCCCGCTGGGGGCGGCGCAGGACGCGTCGCCCGCCCCCCTGCGGCTGTCTTTGCGGCCGGCGGCGGGCGGAATCGAGATTGGTTTTGTAAAGCGGCGTGGGCCGCAGCGCGATGCGCCGCTGTATCTACCGCTGCCGACCGTAGGCGGCTTGCGCGAAGGGCGCCAGAATGTCGCACATACCGAGCCGGGGCGCTCACGCATGGCGACAGCGACTTCAGGTGTGCTGGGCCACGCGGTGCCATCGGGCGCATCGCTGGCGTCGACGGATGCCAAGGGCCGCAACCCGTCGCTGTCTGAGCACTAGGGCGAATGATGCGGGTGATCCTGGCAAAGCTGTATGAAGACGGCGGGCGGCCGTTGGCGCGCCATCGCGCCGTGTCTCTCGCGCCGAGCCACGAGGGTATCCTGTCGTTGCATGAGGCCCATGATCGGGAGTTGCGGCGCACAGTACGCAAAGCGCGCGTGAGCAATCTGGCGGGGACGGAGACACTTTTGGAACTGTATGACGCCGTGGTGCTGTTCATCGATGACGGGGTGATGACGATCGCCGGCATGGAAATCGATCCGGGGACTCGCAAGGCAACGGCGCAGTCCTGGTACGTCGAGATTGTGGATGTGCGCAAGCGGGAGGTCCAGCGCCCCTGACCTCGACTTCCCTGAATGCAGAACATCCCCTATAGTCGGCGTCGACTCTGCGAACTCGATTGTTACAAAGGCAGCGGGCGTGGAAGGTTTGTGCTGTTTCATACAGCGGCTTTCGAGCCCCAACCCGCCGCGCTGTGTGCAAGCATTTATTTAAAAGATGCTTGCAAGCGGCAGGTTAAGCCTTTAGGATGCAAGCATTAACTCAAAAGGTGCTTGCATGAGCGACGAAAACAAGGATATGAGCAAGGCAATCGGTGGCAGAGCGAGAAAGGCCGCGCTCGCACCTGAGGAGAGGATTGAGATCGCGAAGAAGGCTGCGGCGGCGAGGTGGAATGCCGAGGTCACTCTACCCACGGCCACACATGAGGGCGATTTAAAGATCGGGGAGGCATCCATTCCATGCGCTGTGCTGGATGACGGTCGTCGCCTTTTGACACAGAGTGGTTTTATGGTAGCTCTTGGTCGCGCGCGGCAAGCCAAGGGTAGGCAGCACTATGATGGCGACGTCAACATGCCTGCATTCCTGACCGCAAAGAACCTAAAACCCTTTATTCCCATCGACTTGGCCGTGACGTCGAGTCAGGTGGAGTTCAAAACTGCACGAGGGACAAAGGCATTTGGTTATGCCGCTGAACTATTGCCTAAGGTTTGCGAGGTTTTTCTAAAAGCCGAATCCGCAGGCGCCCTGTTGTCGAGCCAAAAGCATATTGCAGTGCAAGCGCGAGTTCTGCTCATCGGTCTTGCAAGCACTGGTATCGTCGCACTCGTGGATGAGGCGACTGGATATCAAGCAATACGGCCTCAAGATGCGTTACAGGCGTACTTGGAAAAGGTGATCAGCAAAGAGCTTGCAGCATGGGTAAAGAAATTCCCGGACGAATTCTACGAGAATATTTATAAACTGCGGGGGTGGACCTGGCCCGGAATGGGTAAGAACCGCTATAGCGTGGTCGGCACCTATACCCGCGATTTGGTCTTCGAACGGCTCGCTCCAGGTCTGCTGCCTGAACTTGAAAGCAAGAGTCCAAAAAATGAAAAGGGCAATCGTTCTCACAAGCTACATCAGTGGCTGAGTGATGAAATCGGCAATCCTATGCTTGCCCAGCACATGCATTCACTCGTGATGTTCCAGCGTCTTGCCATAGCTAACGGCTACGGCTGGAATCGCTTCGTAAAAATGGTGGACCAGGTTCTTCCGAAGAAGGGAAGCACCCTGGAGCTTCCGTTGGACGAACCAGATCAGCCAAAAAATTGACGGGAGCGATGCCGCTACGGCCGTGCTGCGTCCGCTACCGACCGACTTAAAGAGGACGTTATGCTTTGTCTGCACACGGTCGAGTACCATCAAGGCAGCTTGGGTATTATGGGATTATTCGTGGGATTTTTGGGGGGATTCACGGGGCCTCGAGGGGAGGGCGTCATAGGGAGGCGGCCCCCTCCGTACCCCCTCAGATCCCCCATTACGTAGGTTCATAGCCTATCCGGGGTTCGAATCCCCGTCTCTCCGCCAGAACAAACAAAAATGGCCACCCCTGCGGGTGGCCATTTTTGTTTGTTCGGACGGAGCGACGGGTATTCGAAGGGCTGGGCCTACCGGCCCAGCCCTCTCCGAATCGCCCATCTGCCGCCGCGCAAGCGGCGGCGCGCCGGAGGCGCAGCGCGCAGCGCAATTTCCCATTGGCAAGGAGGAGCGGGTGGGGTCAGAGCGGGTGGGGTCAGGCGGGTGGGGTCAGCAGGCGGGTGGGGTCAGCGGGTGGGGTCAGTGCCGACAAACGTACACGGGCTCTACAGTTGCCGGCTCAGCACAGTGGCGTCAGTGCCAACAAATCTCCGGTTTCCGAATGTCGGCACTGACCCTGTACCTCCTTAACCTCCTTAACGCCGCAGCCTAAAAATATGGTGTCGGAATGTCGGCATTGCCCCTGTACGTCGCTGACCCTGTGCCTCGGTGTCGGAATGTCGGCACTGACCCTGTACCGCTGACCCTGTACCGTTTTTGACGAGAGCGCCGGCTTGAATCGCTGATGGTAGCGCCCAGCTGTACATGGCCGCTGCGCTTGCCGCTACTCCGCCGCCTGCGGCGCGCTCAGGCTCTTGCTGTAGTAGCCCGAAGGATCGAAGCAGCAGACCCGCTTTTTTCCTGAGGCAAGCATGTCACACGCACTGTCCACCCGCCGTTGCCGCGTCTCTGCCTGTTTGGCCGTCTCGATCCAGTGGATCCAGTCGAGACGCGCGATTGTCGTCGTGTCGTCCCAGACCGCCTTGGCGGCAGGCGCTGCGGCAAGCGCCGTCTTCAGGTCGGCCGGAAGATCCGGTTCTGGTTCCCGGTCCACCGGAGCGATCTGAACTGTCACCGTGTTTCCGGCGCTCGCTCCGGCAGCCTCGCCCAGATCCTTGCTCACCTTAAGCCAGTGACTCAACTGGCCGTCCGGTTCGAGCGTGGCGACGAAAGGTGCGCCGTTCAGTGTGCCTTCGACCGAGGTGCGTCCGCGCCGCGGCAACTTGTCGCTCACGCTCTTCGGCAGAACGAGATAGCGCCACCCTTCGTCCATGCCGGGCTTCGACGGTCGATGCAGCTTCGTCTCGAATACCAATGCATCCGATTTTCCCATTTCTCAAATCCCTTTGGAAATAGACTCGATTGTTCATTTGATCATGCTGATTCTACGGATTTGGACCGTGCCATGCAATGCATCGACGGCGCCGCGCTGCGTGATCCGTACCTCGCCCAGCTATAATCCTGCCTTCACGAAGAGAGGGTGATGAAGGGTGATGTCAACAGAGAAGAAGTCGAAACCGCGTGCCTTGCCCGCTCTCGAGTCATCAAGGCCGGCGACGCCTGAGGACGCGATTGCAAGGAAGCACGAGCGGGAGCTGCGCGACGCGCACGTCCGCGGTGTCGCTTCAATACAGGAGATGCGGGAGGCGATCAAACGCGCGGCGCGCGACCTGCCTGTCATCGCCGAAGTGCCGCGCCTTGGCCAGATCGATACCCAGGCGTTCCGCGCACGCGCAGCCGAAGGCCTGCCGTTCGTCACCAGCGGCATCGTCAAGCGATGGCCGCTGTTTAGCCTGACGCCAGAGACCTTGCGCGAGCGGTTCAGCCACTTGCCCGTCCGCGCAAGGGTCGGCGACTACATCAACACCGCCTTCGCGGCCGACCGCGCCATGCAGGACATGTCGATGCTGGAATATCTTGAGCTGGTCGCCGAAGGCAAGCATGAGCTGCCGCCCTATCTCGGCAATCTGGAACTGCGCGAATTGAACAAGCTGTGTCACTGGCCAACGTATTTCGACAAGATGGGGCCGCCGCGTTTCTGGCTCGGACCCGCGGGCACCGTCACGCCGCTGCATTGCGACTACGACGACAATATTTTCGCGCAAGTGTGGGGCACCAAGCGCATCTTCCTGTCGCCGCCGCACCATGACGCATTCCTGTATCCGCGCGAGGCCAACGCCATTCTGTTCGGCTCGCCGTTCGACCCGGAGGCGCCGGATTTCGACAAGTTTCCCCTCGCGCGCGAGGCGACCATGATCGAGTGCATCATGAATCCGGGCGAGATGCTGTACGTGCCTGCCGGCTGGTATCACCAGGTCCGGTCGCTGACCTTCTCGCTGTCGTCCAACCGATGGGCGAGGGCGGTGCCGTTCTCGTTGAAGGGCGATTCGTCGGTGCTGGCCAAACCTTAGCGCGCCGAGATCAGCTGCAGCGTCCTGTCCCACAGCCGTTCTGCATTGCCAGGGTCGAGCGCATACCTTGCGACGCCGCGGTAATCGGCTGGACGTTGCAGGACCATTTGCGCCTCGTTGCAGTCTTCAAAATAGCGGCCGCCGACTCCATCGAGCAGCGGGGATGCCGCCAGCAGCACGGAGGTGGCGGCGCCCTGGGCGACGCTCTTGCGACGCTCAGGCGGCGTCTTCAATCCGCCGGTGTGCTTTTGAAGGTTGGTGGCGATCGCGCCAGGGTTGAGCGCGTTGGCGACAATGCCCTCCGCCTTCCAGCGCCGTGTTGCTTCCACCGCCAGCAAGGCGCACGCGGTCTTCGACTGCCCATAAGCGAGAAACGGATCATATGGGATGAAGTCAAAATGAAGATCATCGAAGAACACTGGCGCGAACAGGTTGCCGCTGGAACTGACTGAGACGACCCGTGCACCGTCGGCGGCGGCAAGCGCAGGATGCAGCCCGACAGTCAGCGCAAAATGGCCGACAAAGTTGGTGGCGAACTGCATCTCCCATCCTTCCCGCGTTAGTTCAAGGGTCGGCAGTGCCATGATGCCGCCGTTGTTGATGAGCATGTGCAGCGGTCCCTGCCAGTGGGCCACAAAACTCGTGACCGATCCCTGGTCGCTGAGGTCGATGTGGGCAACTCGGACATTGTTGTGCCGGCCAGCGGCGTTGAGCGCATCGGCGACCTGCTGGCCGGCATCCATATTGCGTACCGCCAGCGTGACTTCGGCGCCAGCCGCAGCCAGCGCACGGGCCGTCTCGATGCCGATGCCCGACGAGCCGCCGGTCACGATGGCGCGCTGGCCAGATAGGTCAATATCGCGCAGCACGTCGTGTGCGGTCGAGGCAAAACCGAAAGGGGTAGTGATCATTGGGTGAATTCCATCAGCGGCAGCGTGGTCAACGCCATGTGCGCCAGCATAGGCCCTGCAGTCTGTTGAAGCAATCCGCATAATCAAGGATGGCTTAGTGAAATAAATGGGATAATATTTCCGCCGACAATAACCCAATCCACGGATGACCACACTTGCCGAGCTCGATGCCGTACTCGCCGTCGCGCGCCTTCGCAGCTTTCGCGCCGCCGCCGATGTGCTGGATGTATCGACCTCCGCCCTGAGCCACACCATTGCGGCGCTGGAAAAGCGCCTGGGCGTGCGCTTGTTCAACCGTACGACGCGCAGCGTCGGGGTCACGGCCGCTGGCGAGGAGTTTGTCGCCAACATCACGCCCGCGTTGCTCGAGCTGCGCAGGGCATTCGAGATCGCCGGCAGCAGCGGCGGCGCACCGTCGGGAACATTGCGTATCAACACCTCCGCCGCCGCCGCGGTACGCTGCATGCCATTGTTCACTGAATTCGCCAGGAAATATCCGTCAGTGAAATTGGATGTCGTCACCGAAGGCCGGCTGATCGACATTGTGGCAAACGGATTTGACGCCGGCATCCGGCTTGCCGAAAGTGTTCCACAGGACATGATCGCAGTGCAAATCGAGCCCGCGCTGCGCTATGTCGTCGTTGCCAGTCCGGCGTGCCTGGACGCGATCGGACGTCCGGCCACGCCGTCTGATTTGCTGGCGATGCCATGCGTGCGCATGCGCTTGCCCAGTGGGGCAATTTATCGCTGGGAATTCATGCATAACGGCACGCCAAGCGCGATCGACGCGCATGGCACCTTGACCTTCGATCATCCGGCGCTGATGCGTGAAGCCGCGCTCGAGGGGCTTGGCCTGGCGTATCTCGCAGAATGGCACGTTGCCGACGCCCTCGCCCAGGGAAGCCTGGAGCAGGTGCTGGGGGCGTGGGCTGTTAGCGTCGACGGGCTTTGCCTCTATTATCCCGGCCGCCGCCATGTGCCACCTGCGCTGCGCGCGTTGGCCGAGCTGGCGCGTGAGCGCTTCCGTTCGCGCAGCTAACGGGCCCGCAGCAAAAAAAAGGCCACCCGAAGGTGGCCTGCGATGCGCTGATCAAGCAGCCGGCGCGCCCACCGCGCCAGCCCCTGCGCTCAGCAGCCAGGACAGCATCAGCAGGAACAGCACCACTATCACGAACAGCGTCGACACGCGGCGCGCGTCGGCGGCGTTCTCGAACACCGGCGGCTTGCCGTACGCAACGCCAATGAAATAGGCCGTGAACACGGTCGCGAGGTAATGCACAGCGCCGAACATTTCGCCCAATTCGCCCTTGCGCGGGTGCTCGATCAGCAGGTGCGAGAGGATCACCAGCACCAGGTACGCAACGGCAGCGCGCAGCGGCGGCAGGTACAGGCCCATCGACTCGACCCAGGTCTTCACAGCCGGACGCGAACGCGCCAGCAGCGGCAGGATCAGGTTGTGCGTGATGCCGACAATGAAGATCAGCTTCAGCAGTACCGTCTTGTGCAGGCTGGCGCTGCCGAGCGCGAGGTTGTGCAGGTTGGTCTCGGCCTGACGGTTATTCTGCAGGAAAAATTCTGGCGATTGCACATTCAAGATGCGCTGGAACCAGCTGATTTCTTCGAGCGCGGCCAGCGCCGTCAGCGCGCTCAGGCCAACCAGCGCGAGCAGCTCGAGGCTGATGCGCGGTGCGCGCTTCCAGCGTTCGCTGGCAACGAAACCAAGCATCGCGGAAAGCACGGCGAAGCACAGGAACTGCATCCATTCGACGATGCCGTCTTCGCCCAGCAGGCGCCACAGCCGGGTCGGGTCCGGGCCGGACCATGCCACTGCGAGTGCCAGGATGAATGCATTGACCGCGATACCTGCGGCGATCACCGGATGCGAATACCATTTGCTAGTTGCCACTACCCTTACTCCCTTTTATTGAAAACGTTCGGTGCCGGCCGCTGCGGCGGGGGCGATGCGCGGCTGCGTGCCGCGTACTTTTCGTGCAATCCACAGCACCCCCCTGATGCCCAGCGAGCCGACCGCCCAGCCCCACAGCAGCGGGTCGAGCAGCGCGTCCCATGGGTTGCCGGTGGGTAGGCGAAGAACCGAGAACAGGGCCAGCGCGCCAACGGCGACCAGCGCATGCGGCCGGGCCCGGCCCAGCACCGCCGCCAGCGCGCAGCCAGCGATCGCCGCCAGCGCCACCAGCGGTGCTGCGAAGGGGCCGAAACCCCAGTAATACATTCCCAGCGATAGCAGGCCAATCGCGTCCAGGTACAGCGCGGTGCCAGTGATCGCAATGACCGCGGCAAGGCCGGCCGGCATCGGCGTCACATCGCCGGCACCGGGCCATGCCCTGGACAGCGTCAGCAGGCACAGGCCAAGCAACACGCCGCTTGGCCACTGGAACGCCAGAACCAGCCAGTACGCGGGCGAGGCCTCGTTCGGCAGCGCCATCACCAGGCAGGCCATTGCCAGCAATCCCAAGACGACCCGGCGCGATTGGCGCAACGCAGGCGGCAACAGCAGCGCCACGGTCGTCGCCAGCACGATGCTCCAGCTCAGGCGGCCATACAGGAATTGCCAGTCGAGTGCAGGCAAGTCCATTACAGAACCTCCCCGAATGCGAGGTCGAGAACGTGGTGCGCAATCGCTTCGCGGCGCGAGGTGTAGGTAATGTGCAATTGCTTGCCGATCTGACGTAAGTCGGGATAGGAAAACTCTTCGCCGGCCTTGCCGTGCGCCACGTCCATCACGTGCGTCCAGGTGTGGGTGTCTTTCACGATCGACAGCCGCAGCATGTTGCGCGACGATCCGCCGGGAATCACATGGTTATGCAGCACCACGATGCTGCCGTTGCTCAGTCGTAAAGCGCTGAGCGAGGTGCTGTGGTTGGGCAGGTTCAGCGCTGGCTTGTCCGACCAGCTGACGCCGCCATCGCGGCTGTGCGCATACTGCACGCGCTGCTCGTCGCTGGCGTCGCGCATCCATGCGTGGAATTCGTTGTTCGACACCGGGACGATGGTTGGCTGCAAGGCGGTCGTGCGCGAGCCGATGCGCGAGAGCCAGTTCGGGTCGCCATGCATGTCGAAAGCCAGCATGATCGGGTACTTGATGCCGAGTTCAAAGTAAAGCGGCAGGCCCCAGCCGCCATTGGCCAGGCGCACCGGCGCGGTGCGCACCAGCACGCTGGTGTTGAACAGCGGCGACATCGGCAGCAGGCGCTTGACGGTGAAGCTGTTGCCGGAGTCGGACGATACCAGCTGCACCACGCGCGCCGCGGCCCAGCCGCCAAGTCCGGTTGCGACGACAAATAAATTGATTTTCCCGTCAGCCGAGGTCCAGGCAACCGGGTTGCCGATGCGCCGCACGCCGAAGCCAAGCGCCTGGCCGAGCGAGGCGCGGCTGGCCACCACCCACGGCTGGCCCCATTGCCCATCGGCCCAGCGTGATGCGTATACCTTGACGTCGGGGCCGCTCTCGCGGCTGCCGGCCCACCAGAAAGCGACCATGCGGTCACCCGACAGCGGCGCCATCGCGCTTGCATGGGCAGACGGCACGTTCTCCGGCATCGGAATCAGGGAGGAGGAATGGGCCGTGATGCGCACGCCCGCGGGATCGGAAAGTTGACTCAGGGCAGGGGAGCGGTATTCACTGACGTCGCGCGTCCAGCGCTTGAGTTCGGCGCCGAACGCCGCCAGCACGATCGCGATGCAGGCGGCCGCCAGCATGCGGCGGCGCCGGACCCGGCGGATATTGGCGACGTGTGGGGGTGCCGAGGGCGACCAGAAACTCATCCCGCTTTCCTTTAATGACGGAGTTTGCGCTAGGACTTTTCCTAACCGCAAGGGGCATATCCTACAACAATAAAGGAGGGCTTGCCGGAAACGATTACCGTTGGCAAAGGGAGGTCTGGCGGGGAAACTGGCGTCGGCGCGAGGCCGGCGTGGTCAGCTTGTCAAGAGCGGAAGGGTAGAGCCGCCGTGCGTGGCACGGCGGTGTTATCAGAACAACAGTCGGGTCAGATATATTCCGGCATCTTGGGCAACAGCTTGTCCAAGGTGATCGGATATTCGCGCACCCGCACGCCGGTGGCGTTGTAAATCGCGTTGGCAATCGCCGCTGCCACGCCGCAAATGCCCAGCTCGCCAACACCCTTGGCCTTCATCGGCGACGACATCGGGTCGGTCTCGTCGAGGAAGATCACCTCCTGGTGCGGAATATCGGCGTGCACCGGCACTTCGTAACCGGCCAGGTCATGGTTGACGAAGAAGCCGCCGCGCTTGTCGACCACGAGTTCCTCCATCAAGGCGGCGCCGGCGCCCATCGTCATCGCGCCGATGACCTGGCTGCGCGCCGATTTGGGGTTCAGGATGCGGCCGGCCGCGCACACGGCCAGCATGCGCCGGATCCGCGTTTCGCCGGTGGCCATGTCAACGCCGACTTCGACAAAGTGCGCGCCAAACGTCGATTGCTGGAACTTCTTGTCGAGGTCGCCATATTCCATTGTGTCTTCGGCAACCATGTCAGCGTCGGCCGCGGCTTGTCCAAGCGGAACGGAGCGTCCGCCCGAGCGTACCGTGCTGTCGGTGAACTCGACGTCGGCCGGATTGAGCGCCAGTTTCTGGGCCACCGCCTCGCGCAGCTTGACGCAGGCCGCGTAGACGCCAGCGGTGGAACTGTTGGCGCCCCATTGTCCGCCCGAACCGGCCGACACGGGGAAGGCCGAATCGCCGAGGCGCACGACCACTTTGTCGATCGGCACGCCCATCATCTCGGCGGCGGTTTGCGCGATGATGGTGTAGCTGCCGGTGCCGATGTCCGTCATGTCGGTCTCGACCGTCACGACCCCATTGCGGTCGAGGCGCACCCGCGCCGCCGACTTCATGACCAGGTTGTTACGGAACGCCGACGCCACGCCCATGCCGACCAGCCACTGGCCGTCGCGGTGCATGCCGGGCTGGGCCTTGCGCGCATTCCAGCCGAAACGCTCGGCGCCGATGCGCATGCAGTCGATCAGGCGGCGCTGCGAGAAGCGGCGGTCGGGATGCTCCGGGTCGACCTTGGTGTCGTTAAGGATGCGGAACGTGACCGGGTCGATTTTCAGTTTTTCGGCCATCTCGTCCATGGCGATTTCCAGCGCCATCAGGCCAGGGGCTTCGCCCGGTGCGCGCATGGCATTGCCTTCGGGCAGATCGAGCACGGCCAGGCGGGTCGTCGTCATGCGCCCGGCGCCGGCGTACAGCAGCCGGGTTTGCATGACGGCGGTCTCTGGCTGGCCGCCCGGCAAATCGCCCGACCACGACTCATGGCCCATCGCGGTGATCTTGCCGTCGCGCGTGGCGCCGATGCGGATGCGCTGGATCGTCGCGGGGCGGTGGGTGGTGTTATTGAATATCAACGGGCGTGGCAGCGCGACCTTGACGGCGCGCTTTGCCGCGCGCGCGCCGAGCGAGGCCAGCAACGCCTCGGAGCGCAGGAACAGCTTGCCGCCGAAACCGCCGCCGATGAATGGCGACACCAGCCGGACATTTTCCTTTGGCATGCCCAGCGTCTTCGCCAGGTCGCCCTTGCTCCAGTCGATCATCTGGTTCGAGGTCCAGACGGTCAGCTTGTCGCCTTCCCATGACGCGATCGAGGCATGCGGCTCCATCATGGCATGGCTCTGGTCGGGCGTGGTGTAGTTGGCGTCGAGCTTGACCGGCGAGCCAGCGTAGGCGCCGGCGAAGTCGCCTGCCTTGCTGTCGGCATCCTTGGTTTTTGGCTTGGTCGCGGACGATTTTGCCTTGGCAAGATCGAAGGCGCCCTTTTCCTTGGTGTATTTCACCCGGATCAGCTTGGAGGCGGCGCGCGCCTGTTCGAACGTTTCCGCCACCACCAGCGCAATGGCCTGGTGATAGTGCTGGATCTCAGGTCCGCCCAGTAATTTCGCCGTGTTGAAATTGCCTTTGCCGAGCTTGCCCGCGGTGGCGGCGGTGACGATGGTGATGACGCCGGGCGCGCGCTTCGCCTCGTCGATGTTCATCGCGCTGATGCGGCCCTTGGCAATTGCCGAGCCCAGCACGTAGCCATGCGCCGCGTTCGGCGCGGCCTGGTGCTGTTCATGCGCGTACGGCGCCGAGCCGCTGACCTTCAACGGGCCATCGACGCGGTCGAGCGGGCGGCCGACAACCTTTAGCTGGTCGATCGGATTGGTGGTCGCAGGAGTGGTGAATTTCATGACGTCAGCCTTTCTTCGCTTGCGCCATCACTGCGGCGAGGGTGCGCTGGACCAGGGGGACCTTGTACGCGTTGTCGTGGGTTGGCTTGGCGCCGGCGAGCAATTGATCGGCGACGGCTTTGGAGCCCTTCGCCATGTTCTGCTCGGCCGCTTCGACGCGCCACGGCTTGTGTGCGACGCCGCCGAGTGCAACGCGGCCGGAGCCGTCCGGCTGGATCACGGCTGCCACCGACACCAGTGCAAACGCGTACGACGAGCGGTCGCGCACCTTGCGGTAGATGTGCGTGCCGCCAAGCGGCCGGGGCAGCTTCACGCTGGTGATCAGTTCGCCAGGTTCGAGCATGCTGTCGATGTGCGGGGTGTTTCCCGGCAAACGGTGGAAGTCGGCGATCGGGATCACGCGCGTGGCGCCATTTGGCCGGATCGTTTCGACTTCGGCGTCGAGCAGGCGCATCGCCACCGCCATGTCGCTCGGGTGGGTCGCGATGCAGGCGTTGCTGCTGCCGACGATGGCCAGCGTGCGGCTGAATCCGCCAATCGCTGAGCAACCGCTGCCGGGCTGGCGCTTGTTGCATGGCTGGTTGGTGTCGTAGAAATACGGGCAGCGCGTCCGCTGCAGCAGGTTGCCCGCGGTGGTGGCGACATTGCGCAGCTGGGGCGACGCGCCGGCCAGCAAGGCGCGCGACAGCACGGCGTAGTCGCGGCGCACGCGGGCGTCGGCGGCGAGGTCGGTATTGCGCACCAGGGCGCCGACGCGCAAGCCGCCTTCTGGCGTCGCTTCGATCTTGTCGAGGCCGAGGCCATTGACGTCGATCAGGTGGCCCGGTGTTTCAATCTCGAGCTTCATCAGGTCGAGCAGGTTGGTGCCGCCGGCGATGAACCTGGCCCCTGGCGTGCGCGCTGCCGCGGCGGCTGCCTCCGCGGGCGAGGTGGCGCGCTGGTAAGTGAAGGCCCTCATGCTGTCCTCCCGGCCACTTCGGTGATCGCGTCCACGATGTTCGAGTAGGCGCCGCAGCGGCAGATGTTGCCGCTCATGCGCTCGCGAATTTCTTCGGCGGACAGCATCGGGCGCACGTTCAGGTCGGCGCTGACGTGGCTTGGAATGCCTTGCTTGATTTCGCTCAGCACCGACACGGCGGAGCAGATCTGGCCCGGGGTGCAATAGCCGCACTGGAATCCGTCATGCTTGATGAAGGCCGCCTGCATCGGATGCAGGTTGTCCTTGCTGCCGAGGCCTTCGATGGTGGTGACGTTTGCGCCATCGTGCATCACCGCCAGCGTCAGGCAGGAATTGATGCGGCGGCCATCGACGATGACGGTGCAGGCGCCGCACTGGCCGTGGTCGCAGCCTTTCTTGGTGCCGGTCATCTGCAGGTTTTCGCGCAGGGCGTCGAGCAGCGAGGTACGCGTGTCGAGCTCCAGCTGGTGCACCTTGCCGTTGACGGTCAGCGACACTTTGCCGGGCACTGGCGGCGCGGCGGCGCCGGGAGGTGCTTGCTCGGCACTGGCGACCGATGGCACTGCGGCCGCCGAGACGGAAAGCGCGCCTGCAATCAGCAGGTCGCGCCGGGTTAGTTTGATGTCACTGATATCGTCCATGTTTGTTCGCATCCTCTTGGCTGATGGCGTCGCTGCCCGAATAACATTCTATGTCAATTTTTACAAATGTCTTGTCCGGTACGGCGCATAGTCTCATGAACCGCATTCATGCATGGAGGGCGGGATTGGACGGAAAACGCGGGTGTTTCGATGGTGCAAAAATGGCGTATGCGGCACGCTCATCAGTGGGACGGGGAAAGCGGCGCATCGCCGCAAATCGAACACGCTAGCGCGGCCACATCCGGTCCAGCGGCGGCGATCCGCGCAGCCTGTCGCGCCACCATTTCAGCGCCGCGCCTTCCTCGCCGCTGCGCCAGGCCAGATACAGGGTCTCGGCGCTGCGTGACTCCTCAACTTGCTTCTCGACGAGCAAGCCGTTCGCCAGGTCGCCGCGGACAAACGGCTCGGGCAAGAACCCAAACCCCAGCCCGGCCAACTGGTACTGGTACTTGGTCTGCATGTCCGGCACCGACAGGGTGTCTTGCCCGAACAGCAAGCCGACTGTACGGGCCTGCAGTTGGCGCGCCGAATCCGACACGGCGACGGCCCGGTATTGCGCCAGGTCCGCCTTGGTCAGCGCACGCTCGACCGCCGCCAGCGGATGGGCCGGCGCGACCACGAACACGAAGGACGCGGTGCCGATCGGTTCGGCGGTATAGCCGCCGCCCGACGGCCCGGCGCCCGCCGCGCCCACCAGCAAGTCGGCGCGGCGGTCGAGCAGCGCTTCCCAGGTTCCTGACAATTCTTCCTTGATCAGCCGTACGCGGGTCTGGTCGGCCACGTCGTAGAAGGCGCTGATGTCGTCGATCAGCCCGGCAGGCGACAGCACCGAGTCGATGGCGATGGTGAACTCGGTCTCCCAGCCCGACGCGACGCGCCGCACGCGCCGTTCCAGGTCGCCCGCCGCCTTCAGCAGGTGGCGGCCTTCCTTCAGCAACTCGGCGCCGGCGGGCGTGAGCGTGACTTTCGGCCCGAAGCGCTCGAACAAGGGCACGCCCAGGTCTTCTTCCAGCTTGGAGACGGTGTACGAAATCGTCGACGGCACCCGGAACAGCTCCTTGGCGGCGGCGGCGAAGGAGCCGCGGCGGGCGATGGTATCGACGGTAACGAGCGCATCGAGGCTAATTTTGAGCATGGGATGAGTGGTTTCGAGGGCTGCGGAGCTGGAATCATATCATCGATGGAATCGAACATGACGTGGCAAATAACTCGCTTTTTGATTTTCCGGAGTGCGGCCATAATACGATTCATGGACTGGGAACAGGTGTGGCGAGTCTGAAACGCCGGCGCCAGAAATGTTCGATCAGTTTGAACCTAACTTGAAGAGGACGACAACATGTTGAAAGTACGCAAAAGCAACGAACGCGGTGGTGCCAATTTTGGATGGCTCAATTCGCAGCACACGTTTTCGTTCGGCAGCTATCAGGACGCGGCGCACATGGGCGTTGGCCCGCTGCGCGTGATCAATGAAGACCATGTGCAGGCTGGCCGCGGTTTCGAATCGCACGGACACAAGAACATGGAAATCATTTCTTACGTGCTCGACGGCGCACTGGAACACAAGGACAGCATGGGCAACGGTTCGGTACTACGCTACGGCGACGTGCAGCGGATGAGCGCAGGTTCGGGCGTCGTGCACAGCGAGTTCAACCACTCCAAGACCGAGCAGGTGCACTTCCTGCAGATCTGGATCATCCCGAACACCGCCAACGACGCGCCAGGGTACGAAGAGAAGCATTTCGATGCCGCATCAAAGCAGGGCAAGCTGCGCCTGATCGCCTCGCCCGATGGCCGCGAGGGTTCGGTATCGCTGCGCCAGGAGGCCTCGATCTATGCCGCCATTCTCGACGGCGCCGGGGCGGTCGAACACGCGATTGCGCCGGGACGCCAGCTGTATGTCCACGTGATCCGCGGCAGCGTCAAGGTCAATGGCATTGCCGTCTCGGGCGGCGACGCGGTGCATGTCGAGAAGGAAGCGGGCATCAGCCTGACCGATGCCAACGATTCTGAAGTGCTCGTTTTCGACCTGCCGTATTAATCACAGTAACCAGACAAGGATTATCATGAACAACGCAACGAACAAGTTTTACCCGATTGGCCGCGCCTTGATCGGCGTCCTGTTCGCCGTCTCCGGCGTCAACAAGATCCTCGGCTTTTCCTACGTCGCCGGCTGGATGGCGAGTTCGGGCCTGCCGATGGCCGAGGTGCTGCTGGCAGCGACGATCCTGCTGGAGCTCGTTGGCGGCCTGCTGTTGATCACCGGATTCCAGGCCGGGATTGCCGCCGCAGCGCTGGCGCTGTTCCTGGTGCCGGTGACCGCACTCTTCCACGCTTTCTGGAGCGCTGACGCGGCCGGTTTCCAGGGCCAGCTGACGCACTTCCTGAAGAACGTCGCGGTGTTTGGCGGCCTGCTGATGGTGGTCGGCGCCGAGCGCCTGCGTGCGGCGGAGCGCGCCAGCGGCTTCAGTTCGCTCGGCCGCAGCGCGGCCTGAAGCAACACGGTATGATTTGACGGGGCGGCAACGCCCCGTTTTCACGACAACAAGGAGATGTCATGGAAGTGCGCACCCATCGCGGCGAAGGCAAGCTGCAGCAGGTAATCGAGATCGGACCGCACCGGGTGCTGACCGACGCGGCGGTCGAGTCGGGCGGCGAAGCGAGCGGACCGGAGCCGCACGACCTGCTGGCCGCGGCCCTGGCTGCATGCACCGCGCTCACCGTGACCATGTACGCCAGGCGCAAGGGCTGGGCGCTCGACGACATCGCCGTAGCGGTCAAGCATGGCCAGGAAGGCGCGGCCTACGTGCTGCGCCGGACCATCCGCTACATCGGCGCGCTGAGTGCCGAAGAAGCGCAACGCCTGACCGACATTGCCAACAAATGCCCCGTCCATAAAACGCTGACGGGCCAGATGCAGATTCTTACCGAGGTAGCCTGACATGAACCCAGAACTTGACACCGCAGTTGCCACTCTCGTTGTTCCACGCACCCACGATCTCGGCGGCGGCTTCAATGTGCGCCGCGCCTTGCCCAACCGCGACCGCCGCATGGTCGGCCCGTTCGTCTTCTTCGACGAGATGGGGCCGCATACCTTCAACGCCGGCGACGGACTCGACGTCCGCCCGCATCCGCACATCGGCCTGGCGACCGTGACGTATCTGCTGCAAGGCGAGATCCAGCACCGCGACAGCCTCGGCACCAACCAGTCGATCCGTCCGGGCGAAGTCAACTGGATGACGGCCGGCAAGGGCATCGTGCACTCCGAGCGTACCGCCGCCGAGCAGCGCATCCATCCGACGCCGCTGTTTGGCCTGCAGTGCTGGGTGGCGCTGCCGAAAAGCCATGAGGAAGTCGATCCGTCGTTCCTGCACCTGGACGCGTCGCAACTGCCCGTCATCGAAGGCGATGGCGCCACCGCGCGCATCATTTCGGGCAGCTTCTTCGGCCAGGCTTCGCCGGTGCCGGTGGCCTCGCCCATGTTCTACGTCGACCTGCAGCTGCAGCCTGGCGCGCGCCTGACCATGCCGGCGGACTACGCGGAGCAGGCGGTGTACGTGCTGGAAGGCGTGCTGGACCTCGGCCGCGACGGACTGTTCGAGCGCGGCCAGCTGGTGGTGCTCAAGCCTGGCGCGGTCGTCACGCTTGGCGCAGGCGGCACCGGCGCCGCGCGCCTGATGCTGCTGGGCGGCGAGCCGATGGATGGCCCGCGCTTCCTGAGCTGGAATTTCGTCTCCAGTTCGGCAGACCGCATCGAGCAGGCCAAGCAGGACTGGATCGCGCAGACCTTCCCGAAAGTGCCTGGCGAAACCGAATTCATTCCGATGCCGGATATTCCGGGGCGTCCGGTCAGCTACCCGTAACGCCGTGCTGCCCGGTCAGACGCCGGGCAGCACGCTATCGTCTTCCTTCTTGTCGGAGCGAACCGAGGCCAGCCGGTCTACATTGATCAGGCCATCGGCCGCCGCATGCGACGCGGCGAACACGCTGTCGGGCGCCAGAATCAGCTGGGTGCCGGTGGCGCTGACTTCTTCGATCAGCTTGTCGAGCGCATCGATGCGCGCCGGATCGGGATTGACGTTGCGGATATAAATCACCTTGACCTGCTTCGGGTGGCGCCGCACGACCTCGGCGTAAATCTCCGGGTCTTGTTCGCCGCTGTCGCCGATCAGCACAAACTGCATGTCGGGGTAGTAGCTGAGGATTAGCTCGATTTTTTCCAGCTTGTGGTTGCCGTGGCTGGTCAGCTTGAAGACCTGGCGCATGCCCAGTTCGCGCAGCAGCAGCGGGCCGAGCGGAATGCCCTGCACGCGCAGAAATTCCACCAGCGGGCCGAACAGGTGCCAGGGACTGCTCGACACATAAAACACCGGGTTGTCTTCATTGCCGCTGGCGCCGCGCTTGAGCGCGCGATAGAACGCGGCCACGCCCTTGAAGGGCTTGCGCGTATGGGCGTTCGAGCGCGCCAGCATCAAGGCCATGTTGAGTTTGTTGGTGACGTTGGTCCACAACACGGTGTCGTCGATATCGCTGATGATCCCGAAACGCGCGCTCGCCGGTGCGACGATCACGTCCGCGCTCGCCCGTGCCGGGCCGCGGGTGTCGGGCAGCTCCAGTTCGACCGTATGGGACCCGCCCGGTAGCGCTTGCTGCGGCGCGATCTCGAACGAAAAATAGCCGCCGCGGTCCGAGACGGTGTCGTAGGCCTGTCCCTGGAAGTGCGCGCGCACGCGCGCGCCTGCGACCTCGTCGGATTCCAGCCGCTGGTACAGTGCGACGAAATTGCGCCAGCGGCTGTCGTCGCCATGCTGTTCGCGGAAGATCGATTCGTCCAGCACGCGGCCCTTTACCCACAGTTTGCCGGGATTGCCGAAGCCAATGTAAGGCACGATCATCGGTTGCCTGCCACCGGGGTCGGTGAGCGTGCGCAACGCCGCGCGCGCCACCACGCCGGCGGTTCGCGCGAGGCGGTGATGCAGCGCCTGGTGCTCTTCGGCGGCCGCCGGCGTCGCAGGCGCGCGTTCGATGGCCGGCGCCGCGGGCGGCGCCGGGGCGCTGCCGCGTTCCAGCCAAACCGGCTCGCCGTCGCGTGCGGCGGTGCGCAGCGCGCCTTCGACGGCGCCAGTGTCGGTGGGATCCACCAGCGCCGCCAGGACATGGACGCGCGCGCCAGCCGAGCGCAGCCGCGCGAGCTCGTCATCCGAGGCGACGCCCGGGTTGATGTGGAACCCCACGGCGCCAGCGTCGATGCTGGCGGCGAGGTCGTCAAAACCGCTGCGGGTCAAGATCAGGAACGGCATACACCTTCGTGCGCAAAGTGGATAGGAATGCACATTATGGCTTACCTCCGCAGCGCCAGTCCGCGCGCTAGAACTGCTCTGTTATCCGACCCTGACACGAGGCGTTTTCCTACGCGTGCGGACCCGGCGGAATGCGACAATATCGTCATTCGAGTAACCCGAAGCGACTCAAGAAAAGCACATGACCGACCTGAACACAAACCAGAAAAAATACGACCCGAACAATCTGATTGATGCGGTCACTGCACGGCTTGCATTGAAAAACGACGCTGCCGTTGCCCGCGCGCTGAAGGTTGAGGCCCCGATTATCGAAAAGGTGCGCAGCAATAAACTTCCGCTGGGCGGCTATCTGCTGATGCGCCTGCGCGAACTGACCGGCATGAGCGTCAACGACCTGCAGGACCTGATGGGCGACCGCCGCCGCAAGTTCCGCATGAACGTCCGGCCAGCGCGCGCCAACATCAACTAGCGTGGCGGCCCACCGGCCGCCCCAGACCAGTAACGACAAGCCCGGCAGCAGACGCAGCCGGGCTTTTCTTTATTCAAGCGAACATTGCGGAATGTGGCGTTGGACTATAATTTCGGCATCAAAAAATCTCGCCGATTTCCCCGGCTGCGGGCACTGCCCAACGACCGAACGGAAGCTCAATTGACTGACAAAATCATCGGTCTCGCGAACGCGGATCCGGAACAACTATCGGACCTGACACGGGCCGTGCTTGCGCTGCGGCCGAAGGTTGTCGACGCCTGGAAGTCCAATGTCCAGTTCGAACTCGGCAGGGCCGATGAGCTGGAACCGCCGATCCTCGAGAACACGATGCCGTCGTTTCACGACAGCCTGGCCTTGCTGCTGACGCCCGCGTTTCATGGCCGCGGCGAAGTCGATATCGCGGTGGTCGCCGCAGAGCATGGTGGCGAGCGGGCGCGCCTGACGCGCTACGACACGACCACGCTGATCCATGAACTGCAGATTTTCCGGCGCGTGTTTTTCCAGGCGCTGCATGACCAGGACGTCCAGCTGACGCCGGTGCAAAGCAATGCCATCCACGTCAGCATCGACAGCGCGATACGCGACAGCGCCAACGCCTTCGCCGGCGTGCAGGCCGCGCTGCGCGAGCAGTTCGCCGCCGCGATGGTGCATGACCTGCGCACGCCGCTGGCCAACGCCCATCTCGCCGCGGAACTGATCCTGCGCGCGGCGACGCTGCCGCAAGCCCAGGGCCTGGCCCGCCGCGTTTTGCAGAACACGGCACGCATTGAAACCATGGCGCGCGAATTGCTCGACAACCTGCTGTTCGTCGGCGGCGAAGGATTGCCGCTGCGCATAGAGCAGTTCGACATGGCGGCCCTCGCCACCGAGACGGTCGAGCATGCCGCCACCTTCCACGGCATCGATATCCGCCTCGAGGCGGTCGCGGCCGTGGGCCACTGGTGCCGCGGATCGATGCAGCGCGCGCTGGAAAACCTGGTGAGCAATGCGATCAAGCATGGCGAGCCCGCCGCGCTGGTCCAGCTATGGGTCGAGAAGACAGCGAGCCGGATCAAGGTGTCGCTGCATAACGAGGGCAAGCCGATCCCGATCGAGGATACCGAGAGCCTGTTCCAGATGTATCACCGGGCGGAAGCGGCGCGCAGCGAAAGTATCGGCTGGGGTGTCGGACTGCCGTTCGTTCGCCAGGTCGCGGAGAGTCATGGCGGCAGCGTGCTGGTGTCGAGCACCTCCGAAGGCGGTACGACGTTCTCGATCGACATGCCGCTCGATGCGCGGCCCTTTGTGGACGCACCGATGGTTGGATAAGCAAATTGGACTGATGCACGCTTGCGCGTGGAGTTACACCCGATTATGTCGCTGCGATGATGCGGTATTGGCAAGCGGCAGAGATATCGGTAATTTGTACGAGAAGGGTCTTGTTGCGGAAAGAATTTTGGGCACAGCATTGAAGCCCGTCGTTCCCGCTTGAGGCGGGAACGACCTTGCCGCCGATTAAGCGGCGCTGGCCATCAATTCTTCCTTGCGCGCTGCCATCTCTTCACCCAATGCAACGAGGTCGACCTTGGTTTTGCGCACTTTCGGGAACATCTCGCCTTCTTCTTCCTCGACGTGGTGCTCGATCTGCTCGGACAGCACCTTCACCTTGGCATCGTACAGGTCGTCGCCCGGGTCCATTTCGCTGATCTGCGCGATCAACTCCTTGGCGCTGGCATGCTCAACAACCGCCTCGTCCATCAAGTCCTCGTCCTTGATCGGTGCGCGCACCGCCGGGTAAAAGATCTCTTCCTCGACCTGGGCGTGCACGGTCAGCTCAAGGCAGATCTGATCGGCGATCTTCTTCTTGTTAACCTTGGAACGGTCGCTCAATTTGTCGAATTTCTCGAACAGGTCCTTGACCTTCTTGTGGTCTTCGATCAGCAGCGCAATCGCGTCATTTTTTTCCGTCTTCATGTGGTTTCCCCTGTGTATGTGGTTAGTTGCAGTGTTGGTATGTTGTCAGCGCGGTCAATGTTGGTATGTGCGTGGACGTACGCACGACAAGGGATAGGACCGAGCCGGGATGTACGCCTACACATGCGCGAGAACGATCGCCACTGTTCTCGTTCTTGCGGCAACGACACGCTGTGCCCGGTCGGCGTGAATTGCACACTGACCAGTGACATCGCCAAAAAAAATCGCGCTACAGGCAGGGCCGGTAGCGCGAAGTTCTGTTGGCTAGCCTGTCCGGCTTCAGGCCACGTGGGCCTTGAGGGGAGCCGCTGAAGCAACTCCCTTGTCCTGCTTGTGATCCTGGGGCGACAACAAGGGCGACGACGCCGCTTTCGGTCCGCGCGGCTCGGCGTCGATTAGCGCCTTCATGCGCTCGACGGTCACGTCCCACGAGGTACCGGCAACCACGGCGCGCATCGCATCGACCATCGTGGCTTTCTGTTCGGCCGTCATGTTGACGGCGGCGTCGCAGGCGGCGATGAATTCGTCGTGGGTTTCGGCGATCGCGACGACGTGGCCGTACGGCACCTTGACATCGGTGATCGGCGTCGACACGCATGGCAGTTCTGCCGCCATGTATTCAAGCACCTTGGTCGGGCTGATGAACTTGGTCGAGTCGTTCAGCGCGAACGGCAGCAGGCAGACATCCCACGCAGCGAGGAAGGTCGGCAGCGCGTCGTACGACTGCTGGCCCATGTAGTGGATGTTGGGGCGCTGCGGCAGCGACGCCGGGTCGATCTTGACGACCGGTCCGACCAGTACGATGTGGTATTCCGGACGTGCGTCGGCCAGCGCGGTCAGCAGGTCGATGTCGAAACGTTCGTCGATCACGCCGTAGAAACCGAGCCGCGGATGCGGAATGCCGTCATGCGACGCGTGCGCGATGCTGCGGTCGAGCGATTTGCGGAAGTGGGCGGCGTCGACGCTGCTCGAGAAGCAGTGGGCGTTGTCGTGGCGCTCGCGCTTGGCTTCGTACAGGCTTGGCCCGCCGGTGAAAACGATGTCGGCCAGGCCGAGCAGGGCGCTTTCGCGCTGCAGCAGCTGCTTCGGCGAATTCTTGAAAGCGGCCAGTTCATCCATGCAGTCGTAGACGACCAGCGATGGGTCGAGGTCTTGCAGCAGCGGCAGTGCCATCGGCGTGTAGAACCAGACGATCGGCTGTTCGCCGTCGGGCACCAGGTCGGCCAGCAATGGCTTAAGCGACGGAATCTGGTCGTCGTGGAAGCCCCATACCGCGATGTTGGTGTGCGGCTGGCAGACGGTGACGTTGGGGGCGACCTCGGTTTTCTTGAGGAAGTTGACGCCGTCATGGTGGATTGGCTCCTCGACCATGATGATGTTGTAGTGCTTCGCCAGGCGCGTCAGCAGGTGCTGAGGGCGCTGGAAGACGAAGTCCCAGCGCAAGTGGCAGAAAACGATAATTGTAGGCATGAACTTCCTTTCGGGCCCGGTGCGGGCGTTTTAGTTAGATACGGGTGACATCGATTCGGGTACCTCGCGTTGCCGCACTGATCTGTTCTATCGGGATCTTTGGGGTGCGGTCTGCATACAGCAAGCCATTGGCTTCCTGGAACGTGTCGGCGAATTGGGTATAGCAAAAGCCGCTGAACATGAAGGTCTCGTTGACGACCTTCAGCAAGCTGCTGTACAGCGCGGAAAATTCCTCTTCCGTGTGGGCACGGGAATAACCCCAGGTGCCGGTTTCCCTGGCCTTCGACTTGTCGAAGGCGATGCCGCCGAACTCGGTGAGCACGATCGGCTGGCCCCTGTGCGGGAAGCCATCCAGGGTCAGGATGCGGCCGCCCGGGCGGCGCTGGTCGAACAGCGTGCGTACCGGATCGGCCACTTCATACTTGGCGCGCAGCTTCTCCGGATCGCACTCGTAGTCGTGGATGCCGAGGATGTCGGTGGCCGATGCCTCCCAGCCATCGTTGCCGATGACGGGGCGGGTCGCGTCGAGCGTGCGGGTCAGGTGGTACAGCGCCTCGACCGCGTTGCGGTGGGCCTGGGTCGAGGTCAGGTTCGGCACGCCCCACGATTCGTTGAACGGCACCCAGACGATGATGCACGGATGGCTGTAGTCGCGTTCGATCGCTTCGGTCCATTCGCGCACGATGCGGGTGATCGAGCGCGGGCTGAAGCGGTAGGCCGAGGGCATTTCTTCCCATACCAGCAGGCCCAGCTTGTCGGCCCAGTACAGATAGCGCGGGTCTTCGATTTTCTGGTGCTTGCGCACGCCGTTGAAACCCATGGCCTTGGCCAGTTCGACGTCGCGCTTGAGCGCCTCGTCGCTCGGCGCGGTCATCAGGGTGTCGGGCCAGTAACCCTGGTCGAGGACCAGGCGCAGCGGGTAGGGGCGGCCATTGAGCATGAAGCGGTCGCGGTTGATGTTGACCGAGCGCAGCGCGGTGTACGAGCGCACCGTGTCGAGCAGCTGGCCGCGGTAGCGCAGGGTGACTTCGGCATCGAGCAGCGTCGGGCGCTCGGGACTCCACAGCATGTCGTTGCGCGAATCATCGATGCCGGGATCCGACAGCGCGATCTTGCGGTTCGCTTCCTGGCCGACCAGCTTGTAGATATCGTCGGCCAGCAGCACCTCGCCGTGCCAGATCTTGACTTCGACCATCAGGTCTTCTTCGAGGTCGCCGGCGGCCAGGATTTCGCAGCCGATTTCAAAGCCGTCGAAGTACGGCGTCCAGCGCAGCGAACGGATGTAGGTGTCGGCGACCCGTTCCAGCCACACGGTCTGCCAGATGCCGGTGGTGCGCGGGTACCAGATCGAGTGCGGTTCGAGCAGCCAGTCCTGCTTGCCGCGCGGCTTGGCCAGGTCGGCCGGGTCATCCATGACCTGCACCGTCAGCACCTGTGCGCCGCCATCGCCGCGCAAGGCGGCGGTGATGTCGGCGGTAAATGGCGTGTGGCCGCCTTCGTGTTCGGCCACCAGCACATCGTTGACCCATACGCGCGCCATGTAGTCGACGGCGCCGAAATGCAGCTTGACGCGGCCTTCGCCGACGCCCGGATCGAATTCGCGGCGGTACCAGCATACCTTGTGGAAGCCGGTGTCGCCGATGCCGCTGGCTTTGGCTTCAGGGGCGAACGGCACGGTGATCTGATGGCTCCACTCGATCTCGTCGGTCGGCAGGTGGTAGCGGTGCTCGTCGTCGAACGCGAAACTCCAGGTGCCGTTGAGGGACGTCCAGTTGTCACGGACCAGCTGCGGTCGCGGATACATAAAATCGCTCATTGAGTCCTCGTGTCGGTTGTGATTGGCAGCAGCAGGGCCGCCGAGCGGCCACTGGCGCCGGCATTGAAGCGCTCGACGACCGCGGCGCCAGCCGCAGCGGCGGCGCCGGTGCGGCACAGCGCCACCACCGCGCCGCCGAACCCGGCGCCGGTCAGGCGCGCGCCATGCACGCCGTTGGCTGCGCGCAGCAGGTCGCACAGTTCGTCGAGCTCGGGGATCGATACTTCGTAATCGTCGCGCAGGCTGGCATGCGAGGCGTTCATCAGCTCGCCAAAGCGCGCGGCGTCGACGCCCTCGGCCGCTTCCAGCACGCGCAGGTTTTCGCTGACCACGTGGCGGGCGCGCTCGCGCAGCGGCGGCGCCAGGCGCTCGACGTCGTCCACCGCGGCCACGTCGCGCAATGCCTGCACGCCCAGTTCCCTGGCGGCGGCCTCGCATTCGGCGCGGCGCACGTTGTAGGCGCTGGCGGCGAGGGTGCGCGGCATGCCCGAGTCGATGACGATCAGTTCGCTGTCGGCCGGGATCGGCAACAGCCGCGTCGCAAGCGTGCGGGCGTCGAGGAACAGCATGTGTTCGCTGTCGGCAAGGCTGGACGCCATCTGGTCCATGATGCCGCAGTTGACGCCGGCGTACTGGATTTCGGATTGCTGCGCGATCAGCGCCAGCGAGCGGTCGTCGAGCTCAAAGCCGAGCAGGGCGCGCATGGCGCGCAAGGTGGCCACTTCGAGTGCGGCGCTGCTGGACAGGCCGCTGCCCAGCGGCACGTTGGAGGTCACGTGCATGCGCAGCGGCGGGATCTCGATGGCGCGCTGCTGCAGCAGCCGGATGCAGCCTTCGATGTATTGGGCGAAGCCCTCCGGCGCTTTGTCGTCCTGGCCGAAGGCGACCGCGCTGCCCAGGGTCGCCGAGTAGATTTCGAACTCGGGATTATTGTTGAGCGCTACGCTGACGGTGGTGCTTTGCGGGGTGGCGACCGGCAGCATGAAGCCGTCGTTATAGTCGGTGTGCTCGCCCAGCAAGTTGACCCGGCCGGGCGCGCTTTGCACGGTAAATGGCTGGGCGCCGAAGAAGGTCGCGGCGTCCATGCCGGCTTCGCGCTGGTGTTCGTCGCTATGAGACGCGGGCTTGGCCATGTCAGTCCTTTACCGTAACGTCGACTGCCTGCAGCTCGGCGGCTTTTTCCTCGGGCAGCGCATCCATCGCGAACATGCCCGCGCCCAGTTCGGTACCAGCCAGATACTTGAGGCGGTCGCGGGTGCGGTAAGGAGGCGAAAACTGCGCGTGCAACTGGGTGTAAGGGTGCGGGCGGCCGTCGGTCGGCGCCTGGTACCACGCCATCAGGTAGGGGAAGGGCCGCTGCCACAGGCCTTCGTACTTTGCCAGCACGGTCTTGAGCGCGAGCGCCAGGTCGGCGCGCTGGTCGTCGTCGAGCGAGGCGAAGTCGGGCGTGTGCGCGATCGGCGTGACCCAGACCTCGTAGGGATAGCGCGCGCAGGCCGGTACGAACGCTACCGCGTGCGGACCCTGGTAAATGATGCGCACGCCAGCGGCGATTTCGCTTTCCACCAGGTCGGGCAGCATCGCGCGGCCGTGCTTGTCGAAGTAGTCGCGCTCTTGCGAGAGCATGCGCGCCGGAACCGGCGGAATGAAAGGGTAAGCGTAGATCTGGCCGTGCGGGTGGTGCAGCGTGACGCCCACCTCGACACCGCGGTTCTCGAATGGCAGCACGTATTTGATCTTGCCGGTGCTGGCGAGGCGTTCGGTGCGGTCGGCCCAGACCTGGAACAGCAGCGCGATCCGGCCGAGGCTGAGCGCGCCGAGGGCGGAAGTCGGGTCTTGCGTGAACACCACCACTTCGCACTTGCCGGTGCCGGGCGCGGTTTCCACCGTCAGCTCGGGCGGCGTATGGGCGTCGAGGGCCAGTGAGGGGAAGCGGTTGTCGAACACCGCGATCTCGTAATTACCAGGCGGCAGTTCGGTTGGGGCGGCCGGATCGGTGGTGACCGCCAGCGGGTTGTACTGCGGCGGCGGCTGGAAGGTGCGGTTCTGGCGGAACGCGGCGTAGGTGATCCATTCGCCGCGCAGCGGGTGCCAGCGCAGGTGCGGATTGGCGTTGGCCGGCTCGGCAAATGGGCTTGGCGCACTGGCGATAGGGGCGATCTCGGTGCGGCTGTAGGCGGTGAGGCGGCGGCCATCGGGCTTGTCGAGTTCAAGGGTATAAAAGGTATCGCTCATGGCTCACAGCACCGTTACAAAAGACAGATGTAACAATCGTAACATGTGAGCGTTTTCTCAAAGTTTTCATTTATGCATCGAAACATTTATCGCGGGAATCTCTGCGTTCTCGCGCGCATGTTCCGGCAATATAAGGTAACTTGCGGCCTCCCGGCGCTCAGGAAGCGCGGCTGAGCGGCGCCAGACGGGTGGCGATGACGAGGCGGGCGTTGGCGATCCGGCTACGCACGGTGCCGATGGGGCACAGCATGGCGTCGGCGATTTCCTGGTAGGTGAGGCCGTCGACTTCGTGCATCGTGATGGCCGCGCTGTGTTCCGGCGCGAGGCTGGCGACGGCGCGGTCGACCATCTCGGCCATCTGCTTGCCCAGCAGAATGTCTTCGGGGGTAATCGAATCGGTCTCTTCGGCCAGGTCGGCCGCGTTGGCGGGGGTGGCGCTGTCGGTGCGGGAATCGATCCGGTGATAGCGGCCGGTAACGAAGGCGGTGGCGGTATTGACGCCGATGCGGAACAGCCAGGTGTAGAAGGCGGCGTCGCCGCGGAAGGCATTGATCGCGCGATAGGCCCGCACCAGCGTGTCCTGCAGCACATCCTCGGCGTCCGCGGGATCGTGGACGATGCGCAGGATCAGGCGCAGCAGCCGGCCGCGGTAGCGCGCCGCCAGCTGGTCGAAGGCGCGGCAATCGCCTCGCTGCACCCTGGCCACCAGTTGCTGGTCCGGTTGTTGCTGGCTGTTCATGCGTGTTCCGCGTCCGTCGCTGACTTCGTCGAACGGAAATCCTAGCATGGGTTTTTGAACACGCGGCGTCCATTTCCTTTCGAAAATTTCAGCGACAAATCGGGCGGCTGCGGCCCGTGGCCTTATCCGCCGGTTGAGCTTGCTTCCTTACGCGCTGGCCAGGTCGAGCCGTGCGCTGCGCCCACCGCTGCTGTAGCGCCCGGCACCGAGGTCTTCGAACGGAATCGCCGGGCGCTTGGCCGACATCAGGTCGGCCAGCAACTGCGCCGAGCCACACGACATCGTCCAGCCCAGCGTGCCGTGTCCCGTGTTGATGAACAGGTTCTTCATCGCGGTACGTCCCACCACCGGCGTGCCGTCCGGCGTCATCGGACGCAGGCCGGTCCAGAATGTCGCCTTGCTGGTGTCGCCGGCGCCCGGGAACAGGTCGTTGACGACCATCTCCAGGGTTTCGCGGCGGCGCGGGTTCAGGCGCAGGTCGAAGCCGGCGATTTCGGCCATGCCGCCGACCCGGATACGGTCTTCGAAGCGGGTCACCGCGATCTTGTAGGTTTCGTCGAGAATGGTCGACACCGGGGCGCGCGCGGCGTCGACGATCGGCACCGTGATCGAGTAGCCCTTCAGCGGATACACGGGAATGTCGACGATCGGCTTGAGCAGCGCGGTCGAGTAGGCGCCGAGGGCCACCACGTAGCTGTCGGCCTGCACCAGCTCGTCGCCGCAATGGACGCCGGCAATCGCGTTGCCCGAGATGGCCAGGCGGTCGATCGGGGTGTTGTAGCGGAACTTGACGCCCAGCGCTTCGGCCATCGCGGCCAGGCGCGTGGTAAACAGCTGGCAGTCGCCGGTCTCGTCGTTCGGCAGGCGCAGTGCGCCGACCAGCTTGGCGCCGGCATTGGCCAGCGCCGGTTCACCCTGGCCCAGCTGGTCGCGCGTAAGCAGCTCGAACGGCACGCCGGAGTCCTTCAGTACGTCGATGTCCTTGGCGGCGCTGTCGAATTGCTGCTGGGTGCGGAACAGCTGCATCGTGCCTTGCTGGCGGCTTTCATAATGAATGCCGGCCTCCTCGCGCAATTCGCGGAAACAGTCGCGGCTGTATTCGGCCAGGCGCACCATGCGTTCTTTGTTCACGCTGTAGCGGTCGGCGGTGCAGTTGCGCAGCATTTCCCACATCCATTTCAGCTGGAAGGTGGTGCCGTCCGGGGTGATCGACAGCGGCGCGTGGCGCTGCAGCATCCATTTCATCGCTTTCAGCGGAATCCCGGGCGCTGCCCATGGCGAGGCGTAGCCGGGCGAGATCTGGCCGGCGTTGGCAAAACTGGTCTCCAGCGCAGGGCCAGGCTGGCGGTCGATCACGGTGACATCATGGCCGGCCTTGGCCAGATAATAGGCACTGGTCACGCCGATGACGCCGCTGCCAAGGATCACGATGCGCATGAATGACTCCGCTAGTAGATTTAGATGGATTTTCCAGAATTGCCGCTATAGTATTTGCTTGTAACTAGTGTTTGTTCACGTTTTGCAGCGCATATTTAGCGGATATTCATGAGAATTCAAAAGCAATCGAGTCGCATGCTCGACAAGCTCGACCGCCACATCCTGAAAATCCTGCAGCAGGAAGGGCGAATCTCGATGAAGGACCTGGGCGAGCGGGTCGGGCTGTCGGTGACGCCGTGCATCGAACGGGTCAAGCGGATGGAGCGTGACGGCGTCATCAGCGGCTATCACGCCAAGGTCGACGCGGCCGCGCTGGGAGCCAAGCTGCTGGTGTTTGTGGAAATTACGCTGAACCAGAAATCGGCCTCGGCATTCGAGCAGTTCCGGCGCGAGGTGCTGCGCATTCCGCAAGTGCAGGAATGCCACCTGGTGTCGGGCGATTTCGATTACCTGATCAAGGCGCGCATCCACGAGATGGCCGAATACCGCAAGCTGCTGGGCGACATGCTGCTGCAGCTGCCGGGCGCGGCGCAGTCGAAGAGCTATGTGGTGATGGAAGAGATCAAGGAAACCCTGGTGCTGCCGACCGACGTGCTTGCCTGAGCACTTTGGGCGCGGATTTTTACCGTTCATCCGCGATTTTTTGCCGCCTGCCCCGCACTTTAGGCCTTCAGTCCCAAATCGCTGGCGACACCGGCGCCGCATGCCTACACTGGATTTCAGTCGCCATGCACATCAACCAAAAACATGGCGATCCGATGCAACACCAGCTGCGCGGCGCCACTCCGGTTCCGCGTGTGTTTTGAACAAAAACATTGGATTGGAATCTATCATGCGCACCCTTTACGCCATCGCACTTGCCGCCGCCGCTTCCTTCGCCACCTTCTCGCAGGCCACAGCGCAGGAAGTCAACACCGGCGAAGCCGCCACCGCAGTTCAGATTTCAGGCGTCCCCCTGAAGCGCTACCATCTCGACCGCGAGGCCGAGGAAGACGTCAAGGGCGTCTATGCACTGAACAACGGCAAATCCATGCGTGTCTCGGTCCAGGGCAATCGCCTGGTGGCGGAGATCGACGGCCAGCACCGCACCGCGCTGGTCCCGGTCGGGCACAAGGTCTTCATTGCACCCGGCATCGATACCATCCTGTCATTCGACGAGAAGTCCGGCGATCGCATCACCGACGTGGTGCTGCGTCCGCGCCGCAATGCCAGCTACGCCTTTGCCGACTGAAGCCGGAACACCGGGCGGATGTCGCCGACCACCGCATCGCGCACATTCCTGATCACAGGCTGGCGATACGGTTCGAGGATCGCGCGTTTGCGTGCATCGAGCAGCCCCATCTGCTCGAGCACGCCGACCGTAGCCGTGTGCAGCGCGCGCGCGGCGCCGTCGGCGATCTTGACTGCAATGCCAATACCGGCCGAGCGGATGCCGATCGTTTGCACCGCGTCGGCGCCGACCTTGCACACCCAGTCGCCGTCGCCTGCGATCGTATACGCCAGGTCGCTGCGCGCGTGGCCGGACACCATCTGCGGATGGCCGGTCATGGCGTCGTACAAGTCGCCCATCGCGCTGCCCAGCCGCGGGTCGGCCGCGCCCTGGCCGAGCCGCGCGTACAGGTGCGCCAGCATCGACAGCGGCATCGCGTAGTTCGGCGCCGAGCAACCGTCGAGGCCGGCAGGCAGGCCGGCGGCGCCGGTCTGGGCAGCCAGCGTGGCGCGGATCGCCTGCTGCAGCGGATGGCCGAAGGCGACGTAGCCCGCCGTCGGTTCTCCGTGCAGGCGGCACCATGCCAGGAAGCCCGCGTGCTTGCCGGAGCAGTTGTGGTGCAGCGGCGTCCACGCCTGCTCGGGTACCGGCTGGCCAACCGTGTCGTAGAACAGCGGCACGCCGCAGCCGCACTCCAGATCGCTTTCATCGAGGCCGATCTTCGCGAGAATCGCGCGCACGCCGCGCAGGTGCATCGGTTCCCCCGAGTGGCTGGCGCACAGCAGCGCCAGTTCAGGCTGGCTCAGGCCGAACCTGGCCGGACCGTCCGACAACATGAAGGGCAGGGCCTGGAATGCTTTGAGCGCCGAGCGGGTGAAGGTCATGAAGTTCGGGTCGCCGGCCGACCAGAGCAGCCTGCCGTTGACGTCGACCACCGCGACCGAACCATAGTGGATGTTCTCGGCCACGTTGCCGCTGGCAGCATAGCCGCGGGTGGTTTCGACCAGGGGAACAGGATGCATGGCGATCTCGACGGGAGGGGGAGAACCGCCAATGTAGCGGAAAACCGCGATTTGGCGGCGTACCGCTCGGCCGCGCGCAGCCCTCAGTAGGTAGTCGGAATGCGGATCGACAGCGACACGTCTGGCGTGTCGCGGGTCAGGCCGGCGCCGAGCGAGACATTCAGGGTGCGCTTGTCCGACAGCCGGTAGGAGTAGCCGACAAGCAGCGTACCGAGCTGTGTACGGACCGATCCCGGCACCGGCGCGCCGCCCTGGCGGGTGCGGGCGATGGAGTTGTGGTCGTAGCCCAGGCTGAACGAGGCCTTGTCGTTGAGCGCCAGTCCCATGCCGAAATTAAAGCCGAAGATGTCGCCCGGTTTGACTTCACCGAGGAACTCTTGCTCGCCATTCAGCACGGTCCGGCTGACCTTGCTGCGCTTGACATTGTGCAGGTAGCTGACACTGCCGAAGAACACGGCAGGGTCGGACGGGAACAGCCAGGTCAAGGACGGCTGCAGCGAGTAGAAGCCCGAGCCGGTCGGCAGTTCGAGCGGCAGGCCGGTGCCGGTGGCGTTGTCGCCGATGCAGCGCCTGGTGCAATCGGTGACGACCTCGAATGGGTCGCGCCCGGTGCGCGACTTGAAGCGCAGGCCGCCAACATAGTAAGCCTGGTCGGGGCCGCCGTTGTTGATCTGGTAGCGCGCCGCGATTTCGGCGTCGCCCGCGCCGCGGCCGCTGGTGTCGAACACGCGCTCGACCGAGGTGCCGGTGAAGATCTCGCGGCTGACGGTGGAGTCCGACCGGTACACATAAGGCGCGCGCAATTCGGCTTCCAGGCGGTTGGTGATGCCGGTGCGCACGGTCAGCGATGCGGTCGAGGTGTTGCGTTTGACTTCGCGGACATCCACCAGGCCGATCAGCAGCGCGGGGATGACCGTGTAGCCGACCAGCGCGACCCGGTTGCTCGATGCGTAGCCGAACTGGAAGCCGGGTTCGACGATGACTTTGCCGCGCGGGGTGAGCACGCCGGGTTGCTCGAACAAGGGTGCGACCTGCGGCGGGCGCTTGTCGCGCCCGGGTGGCTTGCCGACCGCGGCCACCAGCGGACGTGGCGCGGCTGCTGGCGCCGTTGTTTGCGGCGCCGCCTGTGGCGCCTGCGCGTTGCCGGTGCCGCGCGTGCTGGCTAACTGTTCCGGCCCGGCCACGTGCGGCGCTGCCTGGACACCGCGCTGTGCGGCCAGGTCGCGCCGCAGCGCATCGATTTCGCGGCGCTGTTCGGCCAGTTCATGCATCACCGCGGCCAGCTGCGCTTGCAGGTCGGTTGGCGCGGCCGGCGCTTGCCCGGCATGCGCCTGCGCGCTGAGGAATACCGCCGCCAGGCCCGCGCCTTGCCAACCGCTGCCGCTTTTTTGCATGTTCTCTCCGGTTCAATTCGGGCCAGCCGCGCGCGCGATGGCGTCGCCCAGGCTGGCGTGGAAGTTCAATGTTTTCAGCATCGCCATGCTGTTGGCGCTGGCGTGTATCACGGTATGGCTCCGGATCAGCTGGTCGTTCAGGCTGTTCTGAATGACCGTGCCGCCCAGCGCCTGCGCCGGCAGCGCATCGACGACAATGTTGTCATGCCCGTTCTGTACCAGCTTGACGGCGGACAGGGCTTCGCTTGTTTGGAGGGCCTGCTCCGCGCTGAGGCGGCTGATATCGGTCAACTGCAGGCTGGTGCGCGATACGACCTCGCCGTTGATGGAAATTTCGCGTTCTATGCCGAGTGTCATCAGCAAGCCGGTATCGAGCGTAAAGCCGCCGCGCGCTGCCGCGAGTACGGCCTCGGCGACCGGGACCCAGCCGGCGCCTGGCCCCGGTTGCGGCGGCTGGGCGAAAACGGGCCAGGCCGGCAGTGCCAGTGCCAGGCAGCTGCAAGCGGCGCGGAGGATGTGCATGGGAGCTCCTGTCAGAATTCGCCGGGGCCAAGCTTCGGCATCGTCACGGCGGCCAGCGAACTGCGGTCGATGCCCTGGCCGAGCGGCGCGGCGGGCGCGCTGCGCCAGTCGGCAACGGTGTTGAAAGCGGGAGCCGCAGTGCTGCCATGGATTACGAACAGCAGGCGGTTGCTCCAGATCGCCTCGAACGCGGCCTGGCTGAGAGCGCGCGCTCCGCTGGACGGGTCGCCAACCAACACCCGGCCGCCGCTGATGCCCTTGATGACGACGAAGTGGTTGTAGCCCTTGTCCGACACCAGCACGATGGCCGGCAGCTGGGCATCGATCAGCTTTTGCAGCGGCAACTGGAAGCCGTCCGCGCGAAAGCCGCGTTCGGCAAGGAAGCGCTGCATGTCGAGCAGCGAAAAGCCCTGCTTGCGGATGCGCGCCTGGTCGCCGCGCATGAACATGCGTTCGAACACCAGCTGTTCGGTGACCGGATGCCCGTAGTGGTGCGTCAGCAGGGTTGCCAGCGCCGCCGAGCCGCAGCTGAAATCGAACTGCTGGCGCAAGGTGGTCGAAAAGCGCAGCTGCTTGATGCCGGCAATCGGCACCTGCACGCGCGCGCCGCCGGGCAGCGCCAGGTCGAGCGCGTGGGCGCTGTACTGCGCTGCCAGCGACAGCAGCGCGGCGCCTGCGCAAAGCCGCAGCGCCCTCATTTGAGCTGCAGGTTGATGACGGTCGCGTTCTGGATCAGCACGTTCGCGCCCGTGTTCTGGATAACGATCGGCACGCCTGATGCGTTGGCGAACGAGCCGGACTGGATGATGTTGGCCCCGGTGGCGACATTGGTGGCGGTGTTGCCGCTCACAGTGCCGCTCAGCTTGGTGTCGCTGGCAGTGCCGCCGTCGCCGCCGCGGGTGTCGTCCAGCGTTGCCGCCCTGGCTGCCGGACCGAACGCGTCGGCTGGCTGCGCCTTCGTCGCTGGCGCGCGCGGCAAGGCGCCGTTGCCCCGGTAACAGTTGTCGGGCTGGCCGGCCAGCGATGTTGCCGGCAGCGCCAGCGCAGCGGCCGTCAAGCCGGCCGCAATACAGCGGTTCAAGTACATAGGTCCTCCTGGTTTGCTACGATCGTCGCTGGCACGCAAACTAGCGCCGCAGCCGTGGTGGCGGATGCGGCGCCGCTGCTTACCGGCCGACGTTGACGTTGGCCTGCACGTTGACGCTTTGCTGCACCAGCGACGAGAACCCGCTGTTCTGGCTGACCACCATGATGCCGGCGGCCGACTGGCCGACGCTGGTCATGGTGCTCGACATGTTGAAGGTGCCGGCATCGACCGTGGTGGTGCCGGCGTTGCCGCCGGTGCCGCCGGCACCGCTGCCGCCGGTGCCTGCGCCAGCGGTGTTGCCGCCGCCTTCGCCGCCCGCACCGCCGGTGGCGCTGCCGCCGTCCGCGCCGCTGCCGCCGGTGTTGGATGCCTCGCCGCTGGCGGCGCCGTTGCCGGCCGCAGCCCCGCTGGCCCCGGCGCCGCCGGTTGCCGCGCCGCTGTCGCCGCCGGCCGCGCCAGCGGCGCCAGCGCCGCCGATGCCGGATTCACCGGTGCCGCCCGAACTGGTGGCGGCGCCGCCCGCCTCGCCGCCGCCGGCGGTGGTGTCGCCGGCCGCGCCGCCGTCGCTGCTCAAGGCCGCACCGGCGCCGCCGGCGCCGCTGGCCCCGCTGCCGCCGGCGCCGCCTTCGCCGCCACGCTCAACGGTCACGGCGCCGGCGCTGGCGTCGCCCGCCGTGCTGCTGGCCGCGCCGCCCGTGCCGCTGTGGTCGCCGCTGGCGTCAGCCGAGGCGTCGCCGCCAGCGCCGCCGTAGCCGCCAGCCGAACCGGGCTCGGCACCAGCGCCGCCGCCGGCGCCGCCGGCACCGCCGGCGCCAGCCGAGGGCATCGTCATGCTGCCGAGGTGGGTGCTGTCGCCACCCTGGGTCGCGCTGCCCGACACCGCGGTGCCGCCCAGCGCCATGCCGCCGGAGCCGCCCGACCCGCCGGTGCCGCCGCTGGTGTCGCCCGAGGCGCCGCCGTTGCCGCCGGTGGCAGAGCCGCCGGTGCCGCCCACCGCGCCCAGCGCAAGGCCACCGGCGCCGCCGTTGCCGCCCAGCGCCGCGCTGGAGCCGCCAGTGCCGCCCATGGCCATGCCGCCGCTGCCGCCGCTGCCGCCGCTGCCGGCCATGCCGCTGGTCGCCGTGCCGCCGCCGCCGCCTGCTCCGCCAGCGCCGCCGGCGCCACCGGCGCCGCTCGTGGCGCCCGAGGCGAACCCGCCGGCGCCGCCGCTACCGCCGGCCGCAGCGGCGCCGGCGCCGCCAGCCCCGCTGGCCGCGCCGCCGGTGCCGGCCGCGCCCGTGCCGCCGGTAGCGGCGCCGCCGCTGCTGTTGCCGGTATGGCTGGCGATGTTGCCGACGTTGCTGATGGTATTGCCGCTGACCGTGCCGCCCAGGCTGCTGGTGGCGGTCGCGCTGGCGCTGTTGAATGAATCGGTGATCGTGGCGGTCGCGGTGGCGCCGTTGTTGGCCGCCGCCGTGCCGGCGCCGGAAGCGACGGCTTCGCCAACGCTGTTGTTCTGATCGGTGCTGTTGTCGTTGGCCTGGATGGCGCTCGAGTATTCATTCGCTTGCGCGCCTTCGCCGCTCTGGGCACTTTCGGCAGTGGCGGTCTGGGTGATCGCGCCGCCGGTGCTTCCGGACGGATTGGTGGCGGTGTTGCTTGGGTTGGCGTAAGCCTGCGCGCTGAAAGCCAGCGTGATGGCAGCAGCCAGGAGAGTGCGTTTCATGTTGACCCCTTAATAAGATTGATGTCGGTGATGTGAGTCCGGCATGTCGGTGCAGCCAGCACTGGCAATGCAAGCTCGGTGCCAGCGCGCCGCTGTGGCACCCAAGTCATTGAATGCAAAGGCGGGCCGCAGGGACCGCTGACGCAGGCGCCAGCGCGCGCCGTGCGATTGCCGGCGCAGCTGTCTCACCCGCGTGACAGCGGGATTTCCGGCGCGTCTGGTTTGCGCTTCGCGCCATGGGCTGGCTGCACATATTTTCCGTATCGAACCGTGTCACTGCGATGTGACAGTCGTCCCGACGCGGCCGGCGACAGCCACTCGGCCGCGCGCGGCGCCCGTCGTCACAGCAGCGTGACGCTTACCTGGGGGCGGCGATGCCGTGCTTCGACATCAGGCGGTACAGCGTCATGCGCGAGACACCGAGGTCGCGCGCGGCCAGCGTGATGTTGCTGCCGGCCCGCTGCAGGCTGGCGCCGATGGCGGCGCGCTCGGCGGCGAAGCGCAGCTCGCCCAGCCCGTCGCCGGCCGGCGCCGCGGCGGCGCCGTCACTGGCCAGGTCGAGGTCGGCGGGCGTGATCTGGCGGCCCTCGGCCAACACCATCGCGCGCCGGATCCGGTTGATCAGCTCGCGGACATTGCCGGGCCAGTCATGGTTGACGATGGCGCGCATGGCCGCGCCGCTGAAGCCTTTGAGCAGGCGCGGCTTGTCGGCCGCATAGCGGCGGAAGAAATGATCGACCAGCAGCGGCAGGTCGTCGCGCCGTTCGCGCAGCGGCGGCACCGATACCGGCAGCACGTTGAGGCGGTAGTACAGGTCTTCGCGGAACTGTCCCTGGGCGACAGCCTGTTTCAGGTTGACGTTCGACGCCGCGATCACGCGGGTGTCGACGCTCAGGCTGCGGGTGGAGCCGACGCGGTAAATCGTGCTGTCCTGCAGAAAGCGCAGCAGGTTCGACTGCAGCTCGCGCGGCAGGTCGGCGATCTCGTCGAGGAAGATGGTGCCGCCGGCTGCCGATTCGATCAGGCCCGCCTTGTCGCGTTCGGCGCCGGTAAAAGCGCCGCGCACGTGGCCGAACAATTCGGCCTGGATCAGCTGGGGCGCCATCGCCCCGCAGTTGACCGGCACGAAGGGCCCCGCGGCGCGGCGCGAGTGCGCGTGGATGGCCTGCGCCGTGACGTCCTTTCCACTGCCGCTTTCGCCCCAGATCAGCACCGGCGCATCCGACTTGCCCAGGCGTGCGACCTGGGCGCGCAGGCGCGTCATGGCGGCGCTGCGGCCGGCCAGGCCGGTGTTGAGCGCGGCGTGCGGCGCGGGATCGGCGTGGCCATGGAGCAGGGCGATGCCGTGCGCGTGGCCGAGACCGTAAGCCAGGCGGTGCGGATCGGCAGGTTCGGTATGGAAGTCATGCGCGTGCGTGCGCAGCAGTTCGCGCCAGGCCGGCTGGCTCAGCGCGGCTGGCGCGGCGAGTACCAGCCACACCAGCTTGCCGTGCTGGCCGAGAAAGCGGTCCAGCGCCGCGGCATCGCTGGCCGCGCCGATGCCCGAGACGAGCCCGACCCGGCAATCATTCGAACGCAGTGCCCGCTCCGCGTCCTTGAGGGTGCGCGCGCTGCATACCGTCCATCCGTGAAGCGCGTCGGGCGGTCCAGCCACGCGGCCGTCGAGTGCAATCCACAACAACTTTTTTATTGGCAAGGTCATCGGCGGCTCCGGCGTAATACCGTACTCAGCTGTGACCCCGCCAGTTCAGCTTGGTTCTGGCATGCCTATTGACGCTGCTCTATAAGGGCGCGCCAAACAGCCCCGCCTGGTAATCGCTGATCGCCTGCGCGATCTCGTCGCGGGTGTTCATCACGAACGGACCATGCGACACCACCGGCTCGCGGGTCGGCTCGGCGTGCCCGAACAGCAGCAGGGCGCCGTCGCTGGTCTCGAGCACGATTTCGTCACCTTGCTCGGACAGCTCGGCCAGGTGGAAGGCGCTGGCCGTGTCGGGCCCGACCGCGACCGAACCGCGCACCACATACAGGAAGACATTGTTGCCCATCGGCGCAGACAGGGACAGGCGCGCCCCCGGCTGCATCTCGATCGTGCTCATGAACACGCCGGTCAGCGAGCGCACCGGACCGTGCGCGCCGTCCCATTCGCCCGCCACCAGGTTGATGGTGGCCTTGCCATCGGCGGCGGCCAGGGCAGGGATGTCGCCGCGCTGCAAGCCGATGTATGCCGGTTGCGTCATCTTCAGCCGCGCCGGCAGGTTGACCCACAGTTGCAGGATCTCCAGCGCGCCGCCGCGCTGGCGGAACTCGGCCGGCGAGACTTCGGCATGGATGATGCCGCGCCCGGCGGTCATCCACTGCACGCCGCCAGCCTTGATCACGCTTTCGTGGCCGGCGCTGTCCTGGTGCGCCAGCATGCCCTCGATAATGAAGGTGACGGTCTCGAAGCCGCGGTGTGGATGCGGGCCGAACGGCAAGCCGCGGTTGCCCTGCGGGTAGGTCTGCGGGCCGTGGTGATTCAGGAACAGGAAAGGATCGAGCTGCTCTATGCCAGGTCCCGGCAGGGGCCGCTGCGTGATCAGGTCGCCGATATCGTCGCGGATGGCCGGATGCAGGCTGCGGATGGTCTTCTGGCTCATGCATTGCTCCTTGCTGTGGTGTCGCGCCACCTTACCTTATTACGGCCCCGTGCGCTGCTGTGGTGCCGTCGGGCATGACCGTGCGCCCAGGCTGCCGCTGCATCGGATGCGTGCGGCGACCTTGCGCCAGTGCCGCGCGGCGCGCCGCCGCCGCGTGCCTGCACTGCGCCGCGGCTCGCGCGCCGGAGCGCTCCCTGTATGAAAACGATAATGCAGCGAAATTTTCTTCGCGTGAAGGTTCCGCGTAGGCATCAGGTGTTCTAAGATAACCGCTCTGTATTTGCTGGTCCTGCCGGAATCCTGGATGTCGCCTTACCTGCCGCTGCCGCTCTGTATTATCCGCTCGCTGGCCGGACTGGTGTTCAGTCTCGCCGCGTTCGCCGCGTCCGGTTCCGAGGGTGCGCCGGAGGCGTCTGCCGAACTCGCCCCGGCATCGGGGATCGCGGTGGCAGGCGCCGCCGCCCACAGCGCGCACACGCTGGCGGCGCAGCAACCGGCGCGCGCAGGCATCCGGCCCGGACCTGGCCACGGCGCGCTGTTTCGCATCTCGCGCGATGGCGAGATGGCTTATTTGTTCGGCACCATTCATGTTGGCGCGACCTCGTTTTATCCGCTCGCGCCCCAGGTCAGCCAGGCGCTGGCCGAGGCTACCCAGCTGGTACTCGAACTCGATACGCGCGCCGACGCCGCGTTCGACCAGGCCGTCGCCAGGCACGCCAGCTATGCCGGCGGCGACCACATTCGCCATCATGTGTCTGCCGATACCTTGCGCCGCCTGGTCAAGGCGCTGCATGCCGTGGGCATTCCGCTCTCGGACGTCGGCCACCTGAAACCGTGGCTGCTGGCAAACATGCTGACCGGGATCGCACTGGAAAAAAACGGCTTCCAGCGCGCCCACGGCAATGAGTCGTTCTTGCTCGACGCTGTACAAGCACGCGGGGCCCGCCTTGCCGAACTGGAAAGCGCCGACTACCAGCTGTCGCTGTTCGACACGCTTGACGAGGATCGTGCCGAAAGCTACTTGCGCGAAGCACTCGATGACCTCTCCAGCGGCAGCGCGATGAAGAAGGCCAGGGCGGTCATCGATGCATGGACCTCCGGCGACGCGGACGCCCTCGAGGCGCTGATTCCAGACACCATCGGCGCCGGGACCGTGACGTCCGACTTTACCCTGCGCACCTTGCTTGACCGGCGCAACCCCGAGATGGCGCAACGCATCGCGCACATCATGAAGGACGGGAAAGTCAGCTTTGTCGGCGTCGGCCTGCTGCACCTGCTCGGCGCAAATGGCTTGCCTCGGTTGCTGGCGCAGCGCGGCTACCGCGTCGAGCGCGTGGTCCAGGCGAGCGCGCCTAAGGACGCTGGATTTCGCCCCCGCTGAGGTTGACCCGGTCACCGCTGCGGAAGGTTGGCGCCGATTCCTGGGTGATCACGCGGGTGCTGCCATCGTCCATGCGCAAGGTGATGCGATAAACCCGGTCGCCGCTGGCGCCGGCGGTGCCCCCAACTGCGGCGCCGGCCATGCTGCCTGCCCCGGTTGCCTCGCCGGAGCGCGGCACCACTTCGATCATGGTGACGACGCTGTTGGGTGCCGCGCCGGTGGACGCTTGCGCACCTGCGCTTTGCGGGTCGGTGGTGGTGGCGGCAGTGCCGCCGGTGCCAGCGCCCATGGATCCGGTGCCGGTGGCGCCGCTGCTTGCCGTGCCGGTATCGCTGGCGATGCTGCCAGTGGCCTGGCCGCTGGTGCCGGAGGTGCCGTAGCCCGCGCTGCTGGTTGCGTCAGGCGATGTCGTGGCGGCGGTGTCGCCCATTCTGTCCCGGGTACATGCCGTCAGCGCGAGTGTCAGCAAACTGGCCAGCAGCACGCTATGTTTTATACGCTTCATAATCAACTCCTTAGGTTGGGTGTTTTCCTTGTGTGCGTGACAATGCCGCGTGCCACTGTGGTAAGAGGCGCGAACACGGCCAACGTTCCAACTTACACAGTCGTTACGTGAGCCAAATCAAACAGCGGACCAGTTCGGTGAATTTCCGGCGCCTGGATCTATCGACCGGCACCGGCCGGTTGTGGCTGGCGGGGCAGGAAAGCCCACAGCAGGGCGGCGACCAGCAGCGCGGCATTGCAATCGACCAGCCAGTCGCTGACGGCGCCGCGGCGGTAGGGCAGGAAGCTTTGGATCAGCTCGTCAATGGCGCCCATGGCGGCCACTGTCAGCACCGACTTCAGCGCGCGCGCAGCTGCGCTGCCGCTGCTGCCCGTGTACAGCAGGAAGGTGATGGCGCCGTAGGCCAGCGTGTGCAGCACGATGCCCGAGGCATAGTTGCCGATCTCTGCGCGGGCGCCGGGAACGGCGCCCATCGCCACGATGGCGGCGTAGGCAAGGAACGCCGCGCTGTAGCGCAGGCGTCGCAGTTTTGGGTCGAGGACCAGCAGGGAGAGCAGGGCAGGCATGGGCTTTTGCGCGCGTCGAAATCGGCAACCTTACCATGCCAGGCCGCACAGCACGCCGGCCGCGCGGCGGTCAGATCGTCAGCGCCGGCGTGCCGTTGGCGTAACAGGCATCGAAGCAGCTTTCGCAGTCGACACAGAACAGGTGGGCGACGCGCACCGACTCCTGGCGCAGCACCAGCTGCAAGTGGTTGGTGGCGCAGTGCGGGCAGGTTTCTCGCACTGGGCCAAAACTGACAGCGTCGATCGCCTCGCCGTCACGGGCGAGCTGGTCGATGACATCGTCGGGATTCAGTTCGCGCAGGATGAGGCGGTCTTCGTTGGCAGCGTGGTGCCGGCGTCCGGCGGGAATCGGCTGGGCATTGCCCTGTACGGGTTCAAGCAAGTGTTCACTCATTCATCTACTCCGGTGACGGCGGCAAGCTGGCCGGGACATGCATGGCAAAGGATATTCATGATAGTGGAAAAACACTCGTCTTCAAGGCGGTATTCGCGGTGCGTTAGACATATATCAAACTCGTGCGGAACCTTTCGCCCAAAAAAATGCCCGCTTTACAGCGGGCAAAACCCAAGATCGGGCCAAGAGACGTGAATTCGGAGTGGTGTGCTGCCGTGAGAGGTCAGCACACCTGCCTGCCGTCACGCATATCGGGTGCGTGTACAGCAGATGAATGGAGTATAGGCGGGCAATATGACCGCGATATGACGTGCCTCAAAGGAATGGCTGCTTGGGAAGAACTTCGCCGGGAGGTGCCGGTCTCGTGCGCAGGCAAAAAAAAAGCCCGCTGGTGAAAGCGGGCTTAAAACTATTTTCTTGGAGGAGAATAGTGGAGACAGGTGCAATTATGCTGCGTCGCCACATATACGTCCAATTGTCATTTTAGATACCAGTCATACCTTTTTGCTATAACTGGGCGGGAAGCGCCTGGTCAGGCCCCGTCCAGCGACCGGAACAGGTCGTCGCGCACGGTGGCCAGCTGGCCGCGCAGGCTGCCCAGCGCTTCGCCCGGGCGGCCGCTGGCGCTCACCACCTGGGACGGAATTTCCTGGGCGGTGAGGCGCAGGCTCCGGCCTGCGGCACTGAGTGAGATGCGGACCTGGCGCTCGTCGTTCGGGTCGCGCTTGCGCGCCACCAGCCCGTTCGCTTCGAGGCGCTTGAGCAGCGGCGTCAGCGTGCCCGAATCGAGGTACAGGCGCGCGCCGATGTCCTTGACCAGGATGCCGTCCTGTTCCCACAGCACCAGCATGACCAGGTATTGCGGATAGGTCAGGCCCAGCCGGTCGAGCAGCGGCTTGTAGGTCTTGGTCATCGCGTGCGATGCCGAATACAGCGCGAAGCAGAACTGGTTCTCGAGTGCGAGGATATCCACCGGCTGCGCGCCGTCCTGCTTCAGTAGGCTGTTCATTCTTTTACCGGCACCGTGTAGTTGAGGGCGAGGCGGCCGCCGTCGACGTACATCGTCTGGCCGGTCATGTAGGAGGCGTCGTCGCTGGCGAGGAAGGCGGCGATCGAGGCCACTTCCTCGGGCTCGCCGCAGCGGCCCATCGGGGTGCGCGACAGGATCGTGCGGCGCGCCTCCGGGCTGGCCATGACGGCTTTTTTCGCCAGCTCGGTGAGGATGGTGCCGGGCCCGATGCCGTTGACGCGGATGCCGTGTTGCGCCAGGTTCAGCGCCATCACCTTGGTCAGCTGGTTGACGCCGCCCTTGGACACCACATACGGCACCTGGTTCGGTATCGCCAGTTCGGAATTCACGCTCGACATGTTGATGATGCAGCCTGACTGGCGCTTGACCATCTCGCGCGCCACCGCCTGGCCGCACAGGAACATCGACTTGAGGTTGATGCGCAGCACGCGGTCAAAGTCTTCTTCCGCCAGGTCGAGGAAATCGGCGGCGTGGGTGATGCCGGCGTTGTTGATCAGGATATCGACCTGGCCGAATTCCTTGAGCGTCAAGGCGAGCATCGCATCGACGTCGGCTTTCTGGCTGACGTCGGCAGCGAAGAAGCGCGCCGCCTCGCCCAGCCTGGCGGCGGCGTCGGCGCCTTCGGGCTTGACGTCGACCATCATCACGCGCGCACCCTCCTTGAGCAGGCGCTCGGCGCAGGCCAGCCCGATGCCCTGGGTGGCGCCGGTGATGATGGCTACTTTATTGGCTAGTCTCATTGTCTGATCCATGGTGTGGCAAAAGCGGCAATTGTAACCAGTCAGGCGCCGGTTCAGAGCACGATCGGGTGGTCCGGCAGTTCGTTGACGGCCTCGCCTTCGGCAGGGAAGTGCTGGCGCAGCAATTGATTGACCTGGTGGATCGCCGCCAGGGTGCTGTCGTGGAATTCTCCGCGCCGGAATCCCTGCGTCATGGTCTGGCAAATCGCCTGCCAGGTCGCGCTGTCGATCCGGCGGCCGATGTTCCGGTCACAGACGATCTCGACCTTGTGCTCGGCCAGGTTGACGTAAATCAGCACCCCGCAGTTGTCCTCGGTGTCCCAGACGCCGAACTCGGCGAACAGGGCGAGGGCGCGCTGGCGGTTGCTGACGTCGTTCCAAACAGCATCGAACGGCATCGAATTTTCGACGATCAGGCGTACCTCGCCCCGATGGTGCAGTTCGCCCTCGGTGATGGCCGCGCCGAGGTCGCCAAGGCTTTCGGTTGGAAACGCCTTGCGTCCGACCGCCGCCGTGGTGCGCCAGTGGCGCATCGCGCGCGCAAGGCGCGTGGAAAATGAACTACCCATTACCAGTCTCCCGAGGCGCCGCCGCCATCAAAGCTGCCGCCGCCGCCGCCGAAGCCGCCGCCACCGCCGCCGCCAAAGCCGCCGCCGCCAAATCCGCCACCGCCAAACCCGCCGCCGCGGCCGGCATTACTGAGGATGCTGCCGAGGATGAAACCGGTGGCGCCGCTGCCCCAGCCGCCGCGCGACAGTCGCGATCGGCGGCGCGGCCGGAAGATCGACATCAGCACGAAAGCGCCGATGATCAGGGGAAGAATCGGGATGCCGCCGCCTTCGGCTTGGGCCTGGCGCTGGGGCTGCTCGGGCGGGGCGGGGAACATTTCTTTATTGAGCAGGGTGGCGATCGCACCGACGCCGGCCACCAGGCCATCGTAATACGCTTCCTGGCGGAAGTGCGGGGCGATCACATCTTGCAAGATGCGCTTGGACTGGGCGTCGGTCAGCACGCCCTGGACCCCGCGCCCGGCCTCGATGCGCAGTCGCCGCAAGGCCGATGGATTGTCGCGCGCCACCAGCAGCAGCACGCCGTCGTCGATCCCTTTGCGGCCCAGCTTCCACTGGTCGGTGACGCGGATGCCGTATTGCTCGATGGCTTCCGGCTCGGTGGTCTTGACCAGCAGCACCGCAATCTGGCTGCCGGTCTTGGCTTCGTAATCAGTCAGCACCGCTTCGAGGCGGGTGCGCTGTTCGGCCGTCAGCATGCCGGCCTGGTCGGTGACATGGCCGGTCAGCGCCGGCACCGGCACGAACTGCGCCTGGGCGCCGCCGGCGATGGCCAGCGCCAGGATGGCGCCCCAGAATACTCGCAGCAAGGTCATCTTACTTGCCAAAATCAACGGTCGGTGCGGTCGAGATGGCTTTTTCGTTTTCCACGGTGAAGGTTGGCTTGACGTCGTAGCCGAACATCATCGCGGTCAGGTTGGTCGGGAATTTACGCACATGCACGTTATATTCCTGCACCGAGGCGATGTAGCGCTGGCGTGCCACGGTGATGCGGTTTTCGGTGCCTTCGAGCTGCGACTGCAGGTCGCGGAAGCTGGCGTCAGCCTTCAGGTCAGGATATTTTTCCGCCACCACCATCAGGCGCGACAGCGCGCCGGACAATTCGCCCTGCACCTGCTGGAACTTCTGGAATGCTTCCGGGTTGTTCAGCACTTCGGGGGTGATCTGGAAGCTGGTGGCCGCGGCGCGTGCGCGCGTGACCGATTCGAGCGTCTCGCGCTCGTGCGAGGCGTAGCCCTTGACGGTGTTGACCAGGTTAGGGATCAGGTCGGCGCGGCGCTGGTACTGGTTGACGACTTCGCCCCATGCCGCCTTGACCGCCTCGTCGTTGGTCTGGAACTGGTTGTAGCCGCAACCCGACAGCAAGGCCGCCAGGGCGAAGGCCAGCAGCATCTGGGATGTGCGCGCGAATCCGTTAAGTGTCATGATGGTATCTATCCCGAGTAGTTGTCGAATAAATAAAAATATACCCTAAACCACCAATAATGTGCGTACAAATGCGCACCCGGCTCGCGGTACAATGCCGCGTTTGCACTGAATACGAAGGCTCCCGTGAAATTTATCGACAAGCTGTCCGCCGCCTGGACCACCAATAACTCGCTGCTGTGTGTCGGACTCGACCCGGACCTGGACCGTTTTCCGGCGCACCTGCAGGGCCAGCCGGACGCGATCGTCACTTTTTGCAAGGCCATCATCGACGCCACCGCCGACCTGGCCTGCGCCTTCAAGCCGCAGATCGCCTACTTCGCCGCGCTCGGCGCCGAGGGCCAGCTGGAACAAATCTGCCGCTACCTGCGCGACACCTACCCGCACATCCCGCTGGTGCTGGACGCCAAGCGCGGCGACATCGGCGCCACCGCCCACCAGTATGCGCGTGAAGCGTTCGACCGCTACGGCGCCGACGCCGTCACCGTCAACCCGTACATGGGCTTCGATTCGGTCGAGCCCTATATGGCCTGGCCGGAGCGCGGCGTGATCGTGCTGTGCCGCACCTCCAATCCGGGCGGCTCCGACCTGCAATTTTTGAATGTCGACGGGGTGCCGCTGTACCAGCACGTGGCACGCCTGGTGGCCGGCAAGTGGAACCGCAACGGCCAGTGCGCGCTGGTGGTCGGCGCCACCTTCCCTGACGAGCTGGCGCAGGTGCGCGCCATCGTCGGCGACATGCCGCTGCTGGTGCCCGGCGTCGGCGCCCAGGGCGGCGACGTGGCGGCCACGGTCGCCGCCGGCAAGAGCGCCAGTGGCGCCGGCATGATGATCAACTCGTCGCGCGCGATCCTGTACGCGACCCCGCAGGGCAGCGAAGATTTCGCCGCCGCCGCCCGCCGCGTGGCGCTGCAGACGCGCGACGAGATCAACCGCTACCGCAACTGACCCCGGCCCGCGCCGTGAATCGGCGCGGCGGCCGCGCTACAAGCGCTGCGGCGCGATCTGCTCGGCGTAGTCGTACAGGGCGCCGAGGATATCTTCGGCACGTTCATCGGCGTCTTCGGACAGCGCATCGACTTCGGCAAACAGCTGCTCCACCGTGCGTGCGCCGGCGGCGCCGTCGAACAGGCGCGCCGCGCGGTGCTGCTCCCAGTGCTGCGCTTCGGCGTCGCTCAAGGTCTCGGGGAAGTTGCGCGCGCGGTAGCGGAACACCAGCTCGGCCAGCCGCTCGTCTTCGAACGTGGTGCGCAACTGCGCCAGTTTCGCAGGCGCCTCGGCGCGCAGCGATTCCAGTGCGCGGCGGTCGTCGCGGCTGACGAAGCCGCCGTACAGGTCTTCGTCGACATCGGTATCCTGGGCCGCCGCGGGACGCTGGTACACCTGCTCCCACACCATGCGCATGTCGGGCGCGGTGGCCGCGATGGCGGCATGCGCCAGGCCGCGTTCGAGGTCGAGGCCCCAGCGTTCGGCCTGCGCCGCGCTCAAGGTCTTGAGGTTGCCGACCAGCATCGGCGACTTGTTCAGGTGGATGCTCTTGACCGGCAGGCGCGTCACGCCTTCGGGCAGCTCGGCGGCGCGGGTGAACATGCGCAGGCGGATGGTGTCCGCGTCCATGCCGAACAGCTCGGACGGATCATGGCTGCAATCCCAGACCAGTACTTCGTTCTTGTTCGACGGGTGGATGCCGAGCGGCCAGACCAGGCCGATACAGCCGCGCTCGGCGGGGAACATGCCCGACACGTGCAGGAAAGGCTGGCGCACGCCCGGGTCGAGGTGCAGGCCCATTTCGGCCGACACCTTGTCTTTCTTGTGCAAGCCAAGGCAGAAATCGAACAGGCGCGGCTGCTTGTCGCGGATCAGGCGCGCCAGCGCGATGGTGGCGCGCACGTCGGACAGCGCGTCGTGCGCCGCCTCGTGCACCAGGCCGTTGGCTTTGGCGAGTTCTTCCAGCCGGAAGCTCGGGCGGCCGTCCTCGCGCAGCGGCCACGTGATGCCTTCGGGGCGCAGCGCATAGGTCATCCGGACCACGTCGAGCAGGTCCCAGCGGCCGCAGTTGTTTTGCCACTCGCGCGCATACGGGTCGATCAGGTTGCGCCAGAACAGAAAGCGCGTGACCTCGTCATCGAAGCGGATGGTGTTGTAGCCGACGCCGATGGTGCCGGGCTGCGAGAACGCCGCCTCGATGGCGGCAGCGAACTTGTGTTCCGGGACGCCCCATTCGAGGCATTGCTGCGGCGTGATGCCGGTGATCAGGCAGGACTGGGGATCGGGCAGGAAGTCCGGCGCCGGCTGGCAGTACAGCATGATCGGGTCGCCGATTTCATTCAGGTTGGCGTCGGTGCGGATCGCCGCGAACTGGGCCGGGCGGTCGCGCCGCGGCTGCACGCCGAAGGTCTCGTAGTCGTGCCAGAGGAAGGTGTGGGTTGTCATGGGGTGTATTGTACTGATTTCGGCCGCGCCGATGCCGGCCGGCGCGCAAGGTCGTTACAGCGCGACGCGGTTGCGCCCGTCTTGCTTGGCGCGGTACAGCGCCGCATCGGCGCGCGCGACCAGCGCCGCCTCGTCTTCGCCGGCGGCCAGCGCGGCCACGCCGAACGAGCCGGTGATGTGCGGCAGCGGCAGGCGCATGTCGGCAAACACCACCGCCTCCTGCAGGCGCCAGCACAGGCGCTCGGCCACCAGCAGGGCCAGCTGCTCGCTGGTGTCGGGCAGGATCACCATCAGCTCTTCGCCGCCGTAGCGCACCGCGAAGTCGCTCGGGCGCAGGGCCGCGGCGACAATCCCGGAGGCGGCGCGCAGGGCATCGTCGCCGGCCGGGTGGCCGTGGGTGTCGTTGAAGCGCTTGAAGTGGTCGAGGTCGATCATGACCAGCGCCAGCGGGGCGCCGCTGCGCTGCGCCGTGGCGAGCATCTTGGGCAGCATGTCGTTCAGCCAGGCGCGGTTGTACAGCCCGGTGAGGCTGTCGTTGAGCGACATCTGCCGGTAGAATTCGCCCAGCTTCTGGCGCCGCCGCAAGATCGCGTTGGCGGCGCGGATGCGGAACGAGAGCAGGCGCAGCAGGTTGCGCGCCAGGCCGTTCGATTCGTCGATCAGGCGCCAGACCAGCTCGGCTTCGATGACCAGCAGCTCGGACTCTTCGCTGGCCGTGATGGCGAACAGGTTCGCCGTGTCGTCCAGCACCGCTTGCTCGCCGACGCTTTCACCGGGCAAGATCTTGCTGACCGTGCCGTCGTTCATGCCGCTGCTGATATCGGCCTCGACTTCAAGCGCGCCGCGCAGCACGATGTAAAGGCGCGCGCGATAACTGTCGGCAATCTTGGCGCCGCGCGCCAGGCGCACGATGGCGCAGCCGGCCAGCGCCCGCGCGGTCGTCTCGACGTTGGTGCCGTCAAAGAGCTGCAGGTCGCCGACCCGATACGAGGAGGCGCCAAAGTTGCCGATCTGTTCCACAGTGCGCTTTCCGAAATGTTGCGGGAATACAATTCTGCTAAGGAAACGAATGATAACGCATTGCATTGCGTGCAGGAGCACTGGCGCGCGCGAAACAACAGTGTTTCAATAGCGGGTATCCACTTTAACAATGAATCCATGAAACTGCTTGATGCCCTCGGGCGCGAATTCCAGCCGGCGCCAGATGCGCGCATCCTGTCGCTGGTGCCGTCGCTTACAGAATTGCTGTGCGACCTGGGCCTGGCGCCGCAGATCGTCGGCAGGACCGGGTTCTGCATCCATCCCGCCGAGCTGGTTGCCGCCATCCCCAAGGTCGGCGGGACCAAGGATGTCAATATCGGCAAGATCCGTGCGCTGGCGCCGACCCACCTGGTGGTTAACATCGACGAGAACGAGAAACCGACCGTCGATGCGCTGGCCGAATTCGTCCTCAACATCGTGGTCACGCATCCGGTCGCGCCGGACGACAACCTCGGCGTGGCGCGCCTGATGGGCGGCATTTTTTGCGCCGGCGCCAAGGCCGACGCATGGTGCGCGGCGTTCGCTGCCGAACTGGCGCAGCTGCGCGCCGCGCCGCAGGGAAGGCCGATGTCGGTGCTCTACTGTATCTGGCAAGACCCGTGGATGACCATCTCGGCCGACACCTATATCGCGCGCATGCTGGCCGAGATCGGCTGGAGCGTGCCGCAGCTGGGCCAGGAGCGCTACCCGCGCTTCGAGTGGTCGGACGCGCTGGTGGCGGGCATCGATGGGGTGTTGCTGTCGACCGAGCCCTACCGATTTACCGAAGCCCATGCGGAGGCGCTGGAAAAGCAGATTGGCAAGCCGGTGCGGCTGGTCGACGGGGAGATGATGTCGTGGTACGGAAGCCGCGCTTTGGCGGGGGTGCGCTACCTGCGCCAGCTGGCGCAGGAAGGGCTGTAAGGCGGCTACTTAGTAATTACCCTGGTCGTCGCGCTGCTCGGACAGGACTTCTTCCGCGACCTGCGGTTTCTCATGCAATTTCTTGTCGTGCAAGCGGCCCAACGCGCTGTCGATCGCGCGCTTGAGTTTGTCCGAGGCACCGTTGATGGCCTGGTGCAGGGTGGCGGCGTGGTTGCTGACCGCGACCGGCTGATAGCCGGTGACGCGCGCTTCGAGGGTGCAGCGGCTGCCGCCGTCGACCGACTTCTCGCTGTTTTCGTCCGACAGGTGGACTTCGATGCGGGTGATCTGTTCGCCGAAGCGCTGGACGGCGGCGCCCACCACGGTCTGAACGTGTTCGTCGAGGCCCTGCGTGCGGTCGATGGTCTTGTCGGTGTTGACGTTGATTTGCATTGCTCACTCCTGGTTGATCGGAAAAATTGATGTCTTGTTGGATTCATCTTACATCTTTTGTACGGCTTTCTGTACGTCAACAGTAACGCCGTCAACTCAGGTAAAATATCCGCCCCGCCCGAGCGTCTTACCCAATCCGGATATCCATGCAGACCACTATATTTGACACGCCTGTCGTCAATACCGCCATGCGCGCGTTGTCGCGGGTGGCGCTTCGCCTGACCGGCTGGCGCATCGACGGCATGACGCCCGAGCAGATCGCCGCATACCCGAAGTACGTGCTGATCGCCGCGCCCCACACCAGCAACTGGGACTTTCCGGTGACCTTGATGGTGGCGTTCGAGCTCCGGCTGCGGGTGTACTGGATGGCCAAGGCCAGCCTGTTCGCCGGGCCGCTGGGACCGATTGCACGCTGGCTGGGCGGCATTCCGGTCGACCGCAACGCCTCATCGAACCTGGTACAAAAGACGGTGGACGCGTTCGCCGCGCGCGAGCGGCTGGCGGTGATCGTCGCGCCGGAGGGCACGCGCGGCAAGGTCACGCACTGGAAGACCGGCTTTTACCACATCGCCCATGGTGCCGGGGTACCGATCGGGCTGGCCTACCTCGACTACTCGCGCAAGGTCGGCGGCATCGGCAAGATGTACACCACCAGTGGCGACATCGAAGCGGACATGGTCGACATCCGCGCGTTCTACAGCGGCGTCAAGGGCAAGCACCGCCAGCAATTCGACGCCGACTCGGTTCGCCGCCGTTAAAAAGCCCGCACAGTGCCCACACCGGGCACAGACCAAAGTTCCAAAATCGGGGACAGACCACCATTTTAGAATCTTCTAAAATGGTGGTCTGTCCCCGATTTTGGAACTTTCTGGTTTTGGAACTTTTTCGTTTCGGTGGTGGCTGCTGGTCAGGTGGCCAGGTCGGCTTCGGTGGTGAAGGGGTCGGCGTAGAATTCGTCGGCCGGGAGTCGGCAGGTGGCGACGTAGTCGGCGCGCGCGGAGTCCACCACGATCGGGGCGCCGCAGGCGTAGACCTGGTAGCCGGACATGTCCGGGATGTCTTGCATGACCGCCGCGTGGACATAGCCGGTGCGGCCGGTCCAGTGGTCGTCCGGGAACGCGTGCGAAATGACCGGTACATAGCGGAAGTTCGGCAACTCGGCGGCCCATTGCTCGCACAGCGCGTTCATGTACAGGTCCATCGGCCGGCGTCCGCCCCAGTACAGGCTGACGGGACGGGTTGATTTCAGGTGGATCAGGTGCTCGACCAGCGCCTTGATCGGCGCAAATCCAGTACCCGAGGCCAGCAGCACGATCGGCTTCGTGGATTCTTCGCGCAGGAAGAAGGTGCCGTGCGGACCTTCGAAACGCAGGATGTCGCGCTCCTTCATCGCATTGAATACGTGTTCGGTAAACAGGCCACCGGCCATGTAGCGGATGTGCAAGGTGATCGGCTCTTCGAGGCTGGGCGCGCCGGCCATGCTGTAGCTGCGGCGCTTGCCGTCCTTGAGCAGGAATTCGATGTACTGGCCGGCGCGGTAGGCGAGCGCTTCGTTGGCGGGCAGCTGCAGCGTGACGATGGCGACGTCGGGCGCGACCTTGTCAATGCTGGCCACGCGCGCCGGCATCTTGCGTACCGGGTATTCGCTGCTGCCGGCCACTTCGCGCGCTTCGATCACCAGGTCGTTGCCCGGCACCGCGCAGCAGAACAGCGACATGCCGCGCGCGCGTTCTTCTTCGGTCAGCGCGCGCTGCTGGTGCGCCTTGTGTTCGACCGTTCCTTCAAGGATCTTGCCCTTGCACGAGCCGCAGGCGCCGTTCTTGCAGCCGTAGGGGAGGCCGATGCCGGCGCGCAGCGCGGCTGTCAGCACGGTTTCATCGGCTTCGCAGGAAAATTGGTGGCCGCTGGGCTGTACTGTAATCTGGAAAGTCATCTGTAAAATGTCTGGAAAAGGTGCTGGCGCGAGCCGGAAATGATAGCACAGGGACCATTCTTCCAGCCTTGCCATACAATCGACGATATGAACAAACTTCGACAATTCAAGCGCCCGCACCTGCTGATCGTGGGGTGCGGTGACGTCGGCATGCGCCTGCTGCCATTGGTGCGGCAGCGTTTCCGCGTGTTCGCCCTGACCAGTTCATCTGAGCGCTGCGCCGAGCTGCGCCGGGCCGGTGCGGTCCCGATCGTCGCCAACCTCGACCAGCCCGCAACGCTCAAGCGCCTGGCCGGATTGGCGCAGTACGTGGTGCACATGGCGCCGCCCCAGGCCGATGGCCAGCTCGACCTGCGCACGCGGCGCCTGGCGCAGCTGTTGCCGTCCGGCGGACGGGTGGTGTACGTCAGCACCAGCGGCGTGTACGGCGATTGCGCCGGCGAGCTGGTGACCGAAACGCGCCCGGTAGCGCCGCGCAATGCGCGCGCCCAGCGGCGGGTCGATGCCGAGCGGGTGCTGCGCGACTGGGCAGTACGCAGCGGCGCCCAGCTGGCGATCCTGCGCGTGCCCGGCATTTATGCCGCGGAGCGGCTGCCAATCAAGCGGCTGGAGCAGGGCACGCCCGCCTTGCTGCCGTCCGACGACGTCTACACCAACCACATTCACGCCGACGACCTGGCCCGGATCGTCGCGCTGGCGCTGTTTCGCGCGCGCCCTGGCCGGGTCTATCATGCGGTCGATGGCTGCCATCTGAAGATGGGCGACTATTTCGATACCGTGGCCGACGCCTTCGGCATGCCGCGTCCGCCGCGGCTTGCGCGCGCCGACCTGCAAGCGCAGGTGTCGCCGATGCTGCTGTCGTTCATGTCGGAGTCGCGCAGGCTGGACGACCGCCGCCTGCGCCAGGAACTCGGCGCGCGGCTGCACCATCCCGACATTGGCGCTGCCGTGGCAGCGATGGCTCTGGCACAATAGCGTCCTTACTCACTGGAACCGACCATGACTTACGAAGAATACCTTGACGAAGTAACCACGCTGATCGCGGAAAAATACGACCTGAGCGATGCAGCGGCGATCAAGCTGGTGGTGGCGGCGCAGGATGCCGAGTTCTTCATCAAACACGATGAAAACAAGCAGCTGCGCACGCTGGACCAGGCGCATAAGGATGCCAAGACCTTGTTCACCGCCGCAAAGAAGTAGCAACGTGGTTTCCCGGGCACAGGCGGTCGCCTGCCCGGAGCAATTGTATTGACGATTGCGCTGCCTCAAGTGCGAAAGGCATGCCGGGCTTATCGTGAGCTAAGTCCTTATCCGATTGCTGACTTGTGTTAGGGCGCTCACCATGCCGCATCGCATCAATCAACCCACCAAGGAACAGGTCCGCGCCTATATGGCCGCGCGCGAAGCTGAGCGCCGGCCGCCGCCGCCCCCTGAAGAAATCCGCCGCCAGCTCAACTGGCGCCTGGCACCGTCGGACCATGACCGCGCGCTGGTCCAGTTCTGCCTGATCCCATCCACCTGGGGCCAGCTGGCAGCCCGAATTGCCATCGACCTGCTGTTCGCTCCGGTCGCTCTGATTCCGCCCGCGCCGGGCGACAAGTAGCCGCGTCTCCCGCACAGCGTCTCGACGAAATCTGCCGGTGTTAAGCAGACGTCATCAAAGCTGTGTATCATCATGCCGTTCCCGCAAAACGCCGCATTTTCAATGGCTTTTGAGGTAACGCACCATCTATTTATTCGAAGTAACCTTTCCGGGTCGAATTAGGCACGGTCTGAATCTGTTGAAAGATTTGTATGTCAGGAAGAAAAATACCGGATGCGGCGATCTACGATCCAAATCGCGTCCTGGACGCGATCATGGAGAAGCTGCATTTGAAGAACGATGCTGCCCTGTCGCGTGCGCTTGAGGTGGCGCCACCGGTGATCAGCAAGATCCGCCACCGTACCTTGCCGATCGGTGCGACCATTTTGCTGCGCATGCATGAGGTGAGCCACTTCAGCATTCGCGAACTGCGCGCGCTGATGGCAGTCCAGCCTGGGGGGCCGGCTGCGGCGTGAGTCGAACGGCGACGCCGGAAGCGACAAGGGCGCGCCATTGCGGCGCGCCCTTTTTACGTTTATTGCACCGCTAGCGCGACGCCGACATTGGTCTTGATGGCATCGCCTTTCGCACCATGCGGCAGCCTGCCGAGCGCGCAATAAGCGGTGGCCGACTGCAGGCTGGCCGGCGGCACCACGCCGCAGAATGCTGCCTGCGAGCTGGCCTGACTGGCGGCCGGAGGCACAATCCCACAGAATGCCGCCTGCGAATTCGCCTGCTTGCCCGCGGGCGGCACGACGCCACAGAACGCCGCATCCTGTTTCGGTGGTTTGACGATGCCGCAGAAAGCCGCCTCCTGCTTGGGCGGCTTCACGATGCCGCAGAAAGCCGCCTCCTGTTTCGGCGGCTTGACGATGCCGCAGAAAGCCGCCTCCTGTTTCGGCGGTTTAACGATGCCGCAGAATGCCGCCTCCTGTTTCGGTGGTTTAACGATGCCGCAGAAAGCCGCCTCCTGTTTCGGCGGCTTGACGATGCCGCAGAAAGCCGCCTGCTGCTTGGGCGGCTTGACGATGCCGCAGAAAGCCGCTTCCTGTTTCGGTGGTTTGACGATGCCGCAGAACGCCGCTTCCTGCTTGGGTGGCTTGACGATGCCGCAGAATGCCGCTTCCTGCTTGGGCGGATGCACGATGCCGCAGAACGCCGCACCCGGGTTGTAGCTGACGGCGAAGGTCTGTTCATAGAGTTCACGCATGCGCTCGCCGCTGTCGTGATGTTCTTCGCTGGCATTTTCGCCGACCATGCCGACGTACGGGTAGTGGTGCAGGAAATAGCCGAACACCTGCTCGCAGTCGACCGCGTATTTCATGGTGTCCAGGATGTGATAGTGCCAGAACGTGTCGACTGCCACCGACGGCGAGGTTTGCTCATTCGGGAACTTTTTCATGAGATACAGAAAGCGGCGGTACTCCACTTCCACCGCATTCGCTTGCTCCAGCGTCCAGCCTTCGCCGGACTCAAGGTGCATCAGTTTTTGCTTGATCTGGTCAAGATTGAGTTCCGAAATTGCTTTGCAGTCTACGGTCGAGTTCATGGCAGTTCCTTTGTTTTGGAGAGAATAATTTTTGTATACTTTTGGTTACTTTTGAGACCGAATAAGTTGTCTATAGGTAACCTCCATTTCACCAGGGATAGATAGGCGTCAAGTTCACTGTTGACCAAAAGCACGAGAACCCATTCTTGCTCACGTGTTTGGTTCGAGACTTGACTGCCGTCAACTACCCTTCGGGCAGGGCAACGCGTTGCGGAATCCCCACGATTTGTTGATATTCGCGAAGAAAAGCGCGCGTTGACCTGAGCGGCTCAGGCGATGATGAAATGGTCGCTGCCGTGCATCTGTCCAACGGGACGCACGCGCAGCGCAGAGTTTTCGTTTGCAAAAGGTACGGTGACGCTGATGCAGGTCCCGGTACCGCCGTTGCTGCTGAGGTTGAACGTTCCGCCCAGCAGGTGGACACGCTCTTCGATGCCCACCAGTCCAAATGATCCCGGCTTGCCGACGCCGTCGCGCACCAGGCCGACGCCGTTGTCGCATACCTTCATGCAGATCTGGCCGCCGTCCACATTGAGCTCGACCCGGACCTGGTCGGCGTGCGCGTGGCGCGATATGTTGCTGAGCGATTCTTGCAAGATGCGGAACAGCGCGGTCGCGCAATGGTCGCTGATGTCGACGTCGTGTTCGTTCTCGACCAGCTGGCAGCTGATGCCGGTCAGGCGGCGAAACTCGCTGATCTGCCAGTCCACGGCCGCATTCAGGCCGAGGTCGAGCACGTTGGGACGCAGGTCGTTGATGATCTGGCGCACGCTCTTGATGATCGCGTCGATCTGCAGCAAGGTGGCGCGCGCCCGTTCATGCAGGCGCGGATGGCGCTCGCGCGTGCGCGAGGCCAGCATGTCGGCATCGATGCGCAAGGCCAGCAGGTTCTGGCCGAGGTCGTCGTGGATCTCGCGCGCAATACGCTTGCGTTCGCTTTCCTTGATGTTCTCGGCGTGCGCCGCCAGCCGGCGCAGGCTCTCGTGCGATTGCTGCAGCTTGGCCTGGCTCTCGCGCAGTTCCTTGGTCATGTCGCGCGCCAGTTGCAGCGCATTGATGCGCGCCGTCGTAAGCGTGTAGAGCAGGGCGTAGATAAGGATCGCGCTGACCGAGCCGGCGGCCATCGCCAACAGCGGGAAGTGCTGTTCGATGCCGCTGTACAGCGCTTCCTTGCGGGCGCTGAAGGTCGCCTCCCAGATCCGTCCGTTGTAGTCGACCGGCAGCTTGACGATGACGACGTCGTTACCGCTCGCCAAAGCCGGCCTCGGCCGCGCATCGGTGGCAATGCTGTCGAACAGCACGTTGGGTGGCTGGCCTGCGCGCGGCGGTACCACTTTGGTTCCCTGGCCGATGTCGACCAGTGTCAGGCGAACCGAGTCGACCGGCATTTCATCGAGCACGCCCTTGATCAGCTTGGGCACGCTGAACGCGATGCCGACCGATCCGATGTACGCGGCGCGGCGCTGCTCGACGGTGGCGATCGGCATGCCGGGACGGTAGGTCGGCAGGCGCATGCCAAGCCCGGTCTGGCTCGGCGTCGACATCGCGACGATGCGGGTACCCGAGGTCATCAGGCTGGCGCTGTCGCGCGACGCCGCGATGGTGGCGCGCACGTAGGGATTGGAGTGCAGGTCGAAGCCGAACGCGCCGTACCATGGGACGTCCGGCTCGATGAAGGTGATGATCGAGTGGTCCGGCTCGGCAATCGGCGAGACCTTGAACGGCGCGCCGCCAAAGCTGCCGGCCTGCTGCTCGGCGCGCATGCGCCGCTCCAGGGCCGGCAGGTCTTCCTGGCGCACATATTGGGCATAGTTGATGGTTTCGATGGCCGGAAAATTCTGGCGCACGTTCAGGCCTTGCACATAGTCGTGGAATTGTTCGCGCGTGACGGGTTCGATGGTGCTGAACAGGCTGGCGGTGCCGCGCAAGACATCGGTGTACGACTTGATGCGGGCATTGATGGTGTTCTGGCTGGTACGCGCGTGATTTGTGAAGCGTTCCCGGATGTCGCCTTCAATGAACTTGGTGGCGCCAAGGTAGAACAACAGCCCTGTGACAGCCGAGAACAGGGCTCCGTACCAAACGGCCTGATGCTTCGTGTAGGCTTGCTGTCGATGGAACCAGGGGGGCATGGCTGTATCGGAATATAGGAAGGGGGGTGGGCGTATTCCTACGTTACCTACTGTTACAAGCGAAAGGACCTATTAGTATTGATAGGGTATATAAAAACACAAGGAGTTATAGCTTTATTGCAACAAAAATCCCGCCTCGGATGACACCGCGGCGGGATGGATGGCGACCAGCAGCGGTGGCGTCGCGGACCCGGTCAGGGCGCCTTTTTAGGCGGGCTCAACGACGGAAACAATTGCCCGAACAAACCCATCAGCACCTGGTCGGCGCCCATGCCGGGCCCGGCGTTGGCCACCGCCAGGGCGCCGCTGCCCTGTTCCGGGAACAGGGCGGCAATCGCCAGCCAGTTGCCGTCCGATCCCTGGTGCACCAGCACCGGACCTGCGCGCCCGGCAATCGATGGCTGTACTCCCCAGTCCAGCCCGGCGGGGCCGTCCGCCTGCGCCGTCTGCATCAGCCGGTAGGAGGCGCGCGAGAGCAGCTTGCCGTTGCCGGCCGCGCCGGCCAGCTGGTCGAGGTTGAAGCGGGCCCAGGCATCGAGGCTCATGTGCAGGAAGCCTGCCGGGGCATACATGGTCGGCGCGCCGTCATCCAGCTTGACCATCTTCAGGGCCGGCCTGCCGCGCTGGTGGCCGCGGTTCTGTCCCTTGCCGGTGTTGCCGAAGCCAACCCGCAGCATGCCCAAAGGCTGGAACACTTCGCGCTCCATCAACTGTTCATAGCTTGCCCCGGCCGCTTTTTCGGCGATGACGGCGGCGACGATGAAGCCAGCGTTGCTGTAGCTGAAGGTGCCGGGCTTTGACGCCGGCTTGTCCTTCAGGGACGCGGCGACAAAGCTCAGGCGCTGCCGCGCGGTGGGGCGCGCATCGGCAAAAAACCTCACCATGGTGTGTTCATTGCGCAGGTCGCGCGGCAGGCCGGCGTTGTGCGACAGCAGGTGCACCAGGGTGGCCTTGCGGTATTCGGGGCGCATGCCGGCCGCCAGTTCAGGCAGCATGGCCTCGAGCGGCGTCTCCCATGACAGCACGCCACGTTCTACCAGGCGCGCAATCATGGCGACCGTCATCACCTTGCCGGTCGAGCCGATCAGCCAGACATCGTCCGCGCCCACTGCCGGCTTGGCGCCGGCCTGCCTGACTCCCTGCACCGCCTGTGCCTCGATGGCGCCATTGCGCAAGATGACCGCGCCGACGGCGGGCACCCTGGATCCGGCCATGGCAGCTGCCAGCGCGGTGTGCAGGTCGTCCGACGGGGTGGCATTGGCGAGGGCGGAAAATGCCAGTGCGGCTGCACCGGCAATAAATCGTGAAAGCATGGTCTCTCCAGTTGAGCGTGCGCGGGGAAGGAAAACCCCAGCATCGCAGTTGGCGCGCGCCCTGCATAGCTGCTAGAAGTGACAGATGTAAAAACGGCGCCGTGAAAGGCGCCGTCAGGGAAGTGCAGTCCGCTTACTTCGCGAAGCTGTCCTTCAAGGTGGTGATGCGGTTGAACACCGGCTTGCCAGGCGCCGAATCGACGCGGTCGGCCACGAAGTAGCCATGGCGTTCGAACTGGAAGCGCTGGTCGGCTACTGCGTCCTTCATGCCTGGTTCGAGGTAGGCGGTGATCACTTCCAGCGCGTTCGGGTTCAGCGCCTGCATGAAGTCCTTGCCGCCGGCATCCGGATTCGGGTCAAGGAACAGGCGGTCGTACAGGCGCACTTCGGCGGCCAGCGCGGCATCGGCCGACACCCAGTGGATATTGCCCTTGACCTTGTAGGTGTTGGCGCCTTCGGTGCCCGATTTGCTGTCCTCGAAATAGTTGGCGTGTACGGCGATGACCTTGCCGTCGGCATCCTTTTCAAAGCCGGTGCACTCGATGACATAGCCGTAGCGCAGGCGCACGCGGCTGCCCGGAGTGTCGCCGTTCGGCGGGAACAGGCGGAAGTAGCCCTTGCTCGGCACTTCCATGAAGTCTTCCTGCTCGATCCACAGCGTTTTGGTGATCGGGAAGCTGCGGTTGCCCAGTTCCGGCAGGTGCGGGTGGACCGGCGCGCTGCATTCGACCGATTGACCTTCCGGGAAGTTGTCGATGATGAGTTTCAGCGGACGCAGCACGGCCGCGCAGCGCGGCGCTTTCGGGTCGAGGTCGTCGCGCAGGCTGCCTTCGAGCGTGCTCATGTCGATCCAGCCATCGGCCTTCGAGACGCCGATGCGCTCGCAGAACAGCTGGATCGATGCCGGCGTGTAGCCGCGGCGGCGCAAGCCGACGATGGTTGGCATCAACGGGTCGTCCCAGCCCGAGACGATTTTTTCATCGACCAGCTGGCGCAGCTTGCGCTTGCTGGTGACGACGTAGGTCAGGTTCATGCGCGCGAATTCGTACTGGCGCGGCACCGGCTGCTTGAAGAAGCCGCCTTCGGACAGCGTGGCCAGCAGCCAGTCGTAGAACGGGCGGTGGTCCTGGAACTCGAGCGTGCACAGCGAATGGGTGATGTTTTCCAGCGCATCCGAAATCGGGTGCGTGTAGTCGTACATCGGATAGATGCACCAGGTGTCGCCGGTGCGGTGATGGTGCGCATGGCGGATCCGGTAGATGGCCGGGTCGCGCAGGTTCATGTTGGGCGCGGCCATCGCGTCCTCGCTCATCTTCACGCGCAGGATGTGCTCGCCGTCCTTGTACTTGCCGGCCTTCATGTCGCGGAAGAGCGCCAGCGATTCCTCGGCCGGGCGGTTGCGGAACGGCGAGTTGGTGCCCGGCGTGCCGAAGTTGCCGCGGTTTTTGGCCATGTCTTCGGCGCTCTGGCTGTCGACATAGGCAAAACCGGCCGTGATCAGGTACTCGGCCATCGCGTAGAGCTGGTCGAAGTAGTCGCTGGCGTAGTACAGGTGGTCCTTGCCCTGCTGTTCCCACGAAAAGCCCAGCCATTTGACGCTGTCGATGATGGTGTCGACGTATTCCTGCTCTTCCTTGGCCGGGTTGGTGTCGTCGAAACGCAGGTGGCACAGGCCCTGGTAGTCGCGCGCCAGCCCGAAATTGAGGCAGATCGACTTGGCGTGGCCGATGTGCAGGTAGCCGTTCGGCTCCGGCGGGAAGCGCGTGATGACAGGCGGCAGGCCCGGGCGCGCATGGGTGCCGGCGGCGATATCGTTGTCGATAATGGCCCGCAGGAAGTTCGACGCCGGCGCGTTCGCCGCCGCGTCCGGTTTGTTTTTCTCGTTGCTCATGGAAATAGATAGGGTGGAATCAGGTTGCTGCATTTTACCGTACGCGCAGCCCCAGCGCGCCAACCCTGACAGCCGGGCGTGATCTATAGGATAATCTCGCTTTAATGTGTTGAGCGACAGCCGGGAGTTTCGATTGGAAAATTTATATGCGGTGTTGGGCGTGGCGCCGAACGCCAGCGACGAAGAGATCAAGAAGGTCTACCGTTCGCTGGCGATGCGCTATCACCCCGACCGCAACGACGCCCCAGCGGCGGCGGTGCGCTTCAAGAGCGTCGCCAAGGCCTATGAAATCTTGTCCGACCGCGCCAAACGCGAGGAATACGACCAGAGCGTCAATCACCGCATCATCCTCGATGCCGAGGCCGAAGCCTATGAGCTGTGGCGCTCGCTGTTCCAGCTGAACGGCGTTCCGCTGCCAGCCTGAGCCCGCCGGCGCCATCCCGGCGCCGCTCTCCAGATACACGCAACACCACCAGGATTTTTATCATGACAAAAGTACATCCCGAATTTGCCTACCAGTCGCGCGAACTTGGCGGCCAGATCGACGGCATTTTGGGCGATCCGCCGAACCGCAAGAACTACGACATGATGGTCAACGCGCTGGTCAGCGAATATACCGACGGCGGCGGCATCGAAGACGTCAACATGATGAGCTTCGCGCTGGTCGACCGCATCAAGTTCAGCAACCCGAAAGGGCTGCTGCGCGAGGCCAACGAGTACGAAGGCGGCGATCCGTCCAAGGTATTCGAGATGGCCTCGGTCGAGGGCGACGACGCGCCGATGTACGCGGCGATGACCGCGAACCACCCGGACCTGGCGCGCCAGGCCATCATCACCGCGTTCCTGTTCAAGCACCCGCGCATGTGGGAAGAAGAGGACAACTCGTTCGACAAGCTGGGCGAGAACGACGACGGCGACGATGTCGGCGACGACGATGGCGCCACCGACGACTTCGCGCAGATGTTCGACCAGGACGGAGACCGATAATGACCGAAAAAACCTATCTGCCCGCGCTGTCGAAGCAAGTGACCGAGCTGGTGCTGGCCGGCTCGCTGGGCCACGCCGAGCAGGCGTTTTCGGAAGCGGCGGAAACCCATGGCGACCTGGTGGTCTCGGAGGTGCTGGGCACCTTGCCGCCGCAAGTGACGGCGCTGCACCTGTCCGGCTTCGACGGCGGCAAGACCTCGCTGGCGACCTTGCTGGTGCCGCCCAAGGCCTGGGCCGACAGCCTGGCCTTCATCGCCGCCACCTGGTCGGAAGAGATGATCGAGGACGACCCGGAGCGCGTGGCCGAATCGCTGTTCGCGCACATCCACGGCGTGGTGTTCTCGACCGACGACGAGGAGCGCCGCCATGCGCTGCTGGCCGAAGCCTCGGCCACCGACTACGGCGCGACCGCGTTCGCGATCCTGTTCTCGATGGCGCCGAAAGACATCCTCGAGCTGGCCGGCGAAGTCATTTCGAAGGGTTCGTACATTACCGCGCACTCGTCCTCCGACAGCGACATCATCCCGCTGGCGGTAGAACTGGTCAAAGCCAATGAAGACGGCTGGGACCGCGCGCTGTTCGAGCTGTTCCCGGATTTCCGCCATAGCGCCGACCTGGCCGACGCCGAATTCTCGGACGACCCGGACGACGAGCCGGCCTTCCTGCAGCGCTCGACGCGCGAACTGCTGTACCGCCTGCGCAAGCAGGTGCCGTCGGCGCGCAGCACGGCGCCGAAGCGCGGCTCGCGCAAGAGCCTCGGCACCGATATCTTCTCATGATGGCCGAACCTTCCATGCTGCCAGCACTCGTTGTAGAACGCCTGCCGCGCCTGGTGCGCGCGATCCGCTGTTTCGGCGCCGGCGACAACGGCGACGAGCCGGCGATACTGGCCGATGAACTGGCCGGGATCACCGCGATGGTCGCCGAGAAGTTCACCAACGATAAAACCGCCGAAGGCATCCAGCGCGCCTACTTCTTGACGGTCGGCTGCGTCTCGCTCGGCATCGAGCATGACGTGCAGGACGGCGACGAGGAAGCCGCGCTCGACTACCTGGTCGAGGAGGGCGCCGAGCACGCGTTCCAGGTCGGCTTCCGCATGGTCCGCGACCTGGCCGCGCTGCCGGAAGATTCGCTGGTCGGCGAATACGACAACGACCCTGTGTACATGCAGCGCCGCCTGAAGGAGCTGTTCGTCGACATCTGCAGCGCCGACCCGAACCAGAACTGGTCGGGGCCGGAACGCTACGAGATCCAGCTGGTGCAGCGCAAGGGCGTGCAAGCGATCGTGCGCGCCGCCAACTGGCTGCGCCGCCACCACTACGAAGGCCCGATCAATGAGGCCGACCTGAATGCCGAAGGCGTGATCGCGCTGGCGGTGATCTTCGCAATCGAAGGCGGCGGGCGCATCGTCGCCAAGACCGGCCAGAAGGATTTCGAGCGCCTGGTGGCGTCGGTGCGCAAGAACAAGCCTGACTACGAGGCTGGCTGGGCCGAGCTGATGGCGAAGATACCGGCGCAGCACCAGGCGGTGCTGGCCGACCGCATCGCGTCGTATCGCGAGCACTGCACGGTGATCCAGAAGATCCAGGGCCGCACGGCGATGAAGACGTTGTTCGCCGAGCTGGAGAACTACGCGGGCTCCGAACTGGATGCGGATTATGCGTAGTAACTACTTGTTGCCTATCGCTTAACCCCGGGTTAGCATCGGCGCTCCAGTCAACCAGGAGTGTCCGATGTCCGTTTTCTTCCGCGCCGCCGTTCTGGCTGCCGCCCTGATCTGCCCCCCCGTGTTTGCCGCCGATGGTCCCGCCCATGTGGGGAAGTATGACAGCACGCCTGAGGATATCGCCGCCATCAACAAGGTGGTGCAGGACTTCCAGACGGCCCTCAAGACCAAGGACGTCAAGCTGCTGTCGTCGCTGATGCTGAACTCGAATATCTTGTGGGCGAGCCCGGCGAACCCTGAGGGTATTGCGAAGGTCCGCGAAACGATCGACGTCAACTTCGACGGGCTCAGTCCAATTACCGGCTATCCCGACTTCGCGGAGTTCATCAAGACCGAAAAGCAAATGGTGGAAGAGCGCTTCTACAACGTGCGCATTACGCAGGACCGGCATATCGCGTTCGTGCTGTTCGATTTCGATTTCCGGATCGGCGACAAGGTCATCAACCACGGGCTCGAAGCGTGGCAGATGCTGAAGGTCGCCGACAACAAATGGAAGATCGTCAGCGTGTATTGGTCGTCGAAAGGCAAGCCGAAATAAGTCCGCTGGCGCGCGCATGCGGCCGACAGGCACAGCCGCCGTCGTTGCGCCTAGTCGCGCGCCGCATCCATGGCCAGCGCGACAAATGCTTCCACCAGCGGCGACACCTCGTCGCCGCGCTGCGCCAGCAGCAAGGTCGTGGTCGCCGCCTCGTCGGCGATCGGCCGGTAGCACACCCCGTCCATCCTGATCCGGTCGAAGGCCTTGGGCAACAGCGACACGCCGCAGCCTGCCGCGACCAGCCCGATGATCGTCGAGGCCTCGCCAGCTTCCAGCGCGACGTTCGGCACGAAGCCGGCCTCGCGGCAGAGCCGGAAAATCTGCGGATAGATGCCGGTGCCGGCACCGGCCGGATACATCACGAACGGCATGCCTTCCAGGTCGCGCATGGCGATCGTCTTTTTGCGGGCGAGCGCCAGCGTGGTCGGGAGTACCGCGACCAGCGGATCCTCGCGCATCGGCGTCAGCTTCAGCTCCTCGCCATGGCTGCGGTCCGGCGGGCGGATGAAGCCCAGGTCAATCGTGCGCTGCGTTAGTCCGTCGAGCTGGCGCAAGGTCGCCATCTCATGCAGGGTGAGGGTGACGTGGGGGTAGGCGCGCCGGTAGCGGTTGATCACCGCCGCAAACAGCGGCGTGAGCGGCGTCGAGAAGGTGAAGCCGACGCGCAATTGGCCAGCCTCGCCGCGTTCTGCGCGCCGCGCCGTTGCGCCGGCTTGCTCGGATAGCGCCAGGATGCGCCGTGCATCCGTCAGGAACAGCTTGCCCGCCTCCGTCAGCCGCACCGAGCGTTTGGTGCGCGCGAACAGCTGCGCGCCGATGTCGGCCTCGAGCGCCTGGATCGCCTGGCTGAGCGGCGGCTGGCCAATGTGCAGGCGTTCGGCAGCGCGCGTGAAATGCAGCTCTTCGGCAACTGCGATGAAGTAGCGCAGGTGGCGCAGTTCCATGAGTAATTGATTTTTCAGATGATTAGTCCATTAAATATATATTGGACAGTATTAATGCGCAATCCTAAGATGAATTCACCATTCATTTGCAGGAACAAACCATGTCCACCGTCGCCAGCTCCGCAACCTTGCACGCCAGGCGCATCAACCGCGGCATGCTGTTCGGCGGCTTCTCGATCTTCGCGCTGCTGTACTGCGTGCAGCCGTTGATGCCTTTGATGGCGCAGCAGTTCACGCTGTCCGCAGCCGAAAGCAGCTGGGTATTGTCGATATCGACGCTGACCATGGCGATTTCGCTGGTGCTGGGCGGCGCGCTGTCCGACCGCATCGGCCGCAAGGCGCTGATGACGGCCTCGATGGTCGGCGGCGGGGCCTGCACGCTGCTGTGCGCGTTCGCCCAGGACTTCACCCAGCTGCTGGTGCTGCGGGCGCTGCTGGGCGTCGCGCTCGGCGGCATGCCGGCGGTGGCGATGGCTTACCTGGGTGAAGAAATCGCGCCGCAGTCGCTGGGCGTGTCGATGGGCATGTACATTGGCGGCTCCGCCCTGGGCGGCATGTCGTCGCGCGTGCTCACGTCGGTCGTCGCCGATGTTTCATCGTGGCGCTTCGCGCTGTTCGGCCTTGGCCTGGCCGGCCTGTACGCCGGCTGGGAGTTCTGGCGCAGCCTGCCTGATTCGCGCAACTTCCGTCCCGCTCGCCCAGGCCTCAAGGCGCTATGCGACGGCGCCCGCATGCACCTGCGCGACGAAGGCCTGCCGTGGCTGTTCGCGCTCGGCTTCTTGCTGATGGGCGTGTTCGTCAGCTTGTACAACTACATTAGCTACCGCCTGCTGGCGGCGCCGTTCGGGCTTGGACAAACGGCGGTCGGCTTGCTGTCGGTGCTGTACCTGACCGGTATGTTCAGTTCGGTATGGGCCGGCCGGCTGGCCGACCGGATGGGCCGCCGCAAGGTGTTGTGGATGATGATGGGCCTGACGATGGCCGGGCTGGCGCTGACGCTGTCGGGCGAGCTGATCATTCTGGTGGCGGGCATGGCGCTGGCCACCTTCGGCTTCTTCGCCTCGCATTCGGTGGCCAGCAGCTGGGTCGGCAGGCGTGCCCGCGCGCCACAGGCGCTGGCCTCGGCGCTCTACCTGTTTTTCTATTACCTGGGCTCAAGCCTGGTCGGGTCGCTGGCAGGACTGGCATGGGGCGCGGCTGGATGGACCGGCCTGGTTTCGTTGTTGCTGGTCACGCTTGGCCTAGGCATGCTGATCGCACTGCGCTTGCGCCGGCTGGCGCCGCTGGACGCCGCGCCCGCTTTTCCGAACCTTTCCACAAGCGAGGCGGTCTAATACGCTGGCATACTTCAGTGCCAGTTCACGTATGGAGGCTGAAATGTTGCAATCATCGGAAATTCAGAAAAGGTTCAGCAGTATTCAACAAGCAATTGGCCAGGCATCGCAAACGCTGCAGTCCGAGACCAGTATCCCAATGGAATTGAAAGAATGCATCCAGCGCCTCGATCGCGAGACCAGCGCTGCCCAGCAAGTCATCCAGTCGCAGGATGAATCGCGCATCCGCCAGTGTGTGGACGATCTGGAATCGATCGGTGATGAAGCCAAGCGCGTGTGCCGTAACCAGGGCGCGGTCAACCCTCAGGTGGCGGCGGTCGTTACCCGTGTCCACGACGAACTATCCGACTTGAAGCACCAGCTGCATTAGCGGTAAGCGGCGGGGCGCAAGTTGCGTCCCGCCACGGGTACCCGGGTTAAATGACGCCCTTGTTGCGCAGGGCCGCGATGGCGGCGTCGTCACGCCCGAGCAAGTTGCGCAGTACCTCGTCGGTATGCTGGCCGAGCATGGGCGGCGGCAGCTCTGCGATGGCCGGCGTCACCGACATCTTCATCGGGCTGCGTACCAGCTTGACCTTGCCCGCGGCGGGGTGGTCCATCTCGAATGCCACGCCGCGCGCCTTGACTTGCGGGTTGTCGAACACCTCGGCGAGGTCGTTGATCGGCCCGCAAGGCACGCCGACTTCTTCCAGCAGGCTGATCCATTCGGCGCGGCTGCGCGTCTTGACCATCTCGGCCAGCAGCGGCACCAGTTCGTCGCGGTGCTGTACGCGCAAAGGATTGGTGGCAAAGCGCGGGTCGGCGCCCAGGTCGGGCCGCTGGCCGGCGTCGACAAATTTCTGATACTGCCCGTCATTGCCGGTCGCCACGATGATGTGGCCGTCGGCGCAGGCGAAGGTCTGGTAGGGAACGATGTTGGCATGGGCGTTGCCCCAACGCTTGGGCGGCTTGCCGCTGTTGAGGTAATTGCTGCCCATGTTGGCCAGCATCGCCACTTGCGTGTCGAGCAGCGCCATGTCGATATGCTGGCCTTCGCCGGTGCGGTCGCGGTGCATCAGCGCGGCAAGCACCGCCACCGTCGCATACATGCCGGTCATCAGGTCGGTGATCGCAACGCCGGCCTTCTGCGGGCCGCCGCCGGGCAGGTCATCGCGCTCGCCCGTCACCGACATCAGGCCGCCCATGCCCTGGATCAGGAAGTCGTAGCCGGCGCGGTGTGCGTACGGCCCGTCCTGGCCGAAGCCGGTCACCGAGCAGTAGACGATGTCCGGATTGACTTCCTTCAGGCTGTCGTAATCGAGGCCGTAACGTTTCAGCTGGCCGACCTTGTAGTTCTCCAGTACGACGTCGGCGTCGCGCGCCAGTTCGCGCAGGATCGCCTGGCCCTCGCTGCTGGCGATGTCGACGGTCACGGATCGCTTGCCGCGGTTGGCGGCGAGGTAGTACGCCGCTTCGGTTGTGTTGTTGCCGTCGGCATCTTTCGCGTACGGCGGGCCCCAGGCGCGGGTGTCGTCGCCGACGCCGGGACGCTCGATCTTGATCACGTCGGCGCCGAGGTCGGCCAGGTTCTGCGAGCACCACGGGCCGGCCAGTACGCGCGACAAATCAAGCACGCGGATATGGTCCAGCGCCTTCGGGGTTTCTTGTGTCATAAGGTCGGGTTCTGGTTGCGATCGGGTCAGATTATAGCTGCGATTGCGGCTGCCGCAGTTGGGCATCCCGCGTCAGCGTGGCGCTGAACAGGTCGCGTTCGTCGTCGATGATGCGGTCGATGTCCTGTTCCTCGATACCGATGGTCGTCAGGACCGATGCCGATAGCTGCAGGCTCGCTTCCAGCGTTTCCGGCACCACGGTCGTGGCGCCGGCCTGCTTGAGCGCCAGCGCATGGCGGGCGTCGCGCGAGCGTGCCAGCAGCGGCACGTCGGGGAACTCGCGGCGGATCCCGCGCACTGCCTGCAGCGCCGCGATCGGATGGTCCATCGTCAGCACGATGGCCGGTGCCGAGCCGGCATCGACGCGGCGCAGCAGTTCGGTGCGCGACGCGTCGCCAAAGAATACCGGCAAGTTGAGAGCGCGCATCTTGGCGACCAGCTTGGCATTGTTCTCGAACGCCACAAACGGAATGTTCTGTGCGGTCAGCAGTTTGCCGAGCTGCTGGCCGACCCGGCCGTATCCGGCAATGATGATGCGTTTGCGCACCTGTTCCAGCGCCACGCCATCCTGGGCCGCGAGCAGCGTGTCTTCGTGGTGCTCCCAGCGGTCGCCGATCATGCGGCCAAGGCGCGTGAGCATCGGCGTGATGAACAGGGTCAGGCCGACCGTGAGCACCACGAGCTGGCCGAGTTCGGGCGCGACCAGGTTGCCGGCGATCGCATAGGCGATCGCGATAAAGGCAAACTCGCCGCCTTGGGCGAGCATCAGTCCGCCTTCGATCGCGCGGCCGCGACCGAGGCCGCCGAAGCGGAACAAGGCGGCCACCACGCCGGCCTTCAGCGCGACCAGGCCGAGCACGGCAGACGCCAGCCAGAGCGGATTGAGCGCAATTTGGCGAACGTCCATGCCCATGCCGACCGTCATGAAGAACAAGCCCATCAGCAAGCCCTTGAAGGGCTCGATCATCATTTCGATTTCATGTTTGAACTCGGTTTCGGCCAGCAGCAGGCCGGCGATCAGCGCGCCCAGCGCCATCGACAGGCCGGCCATCGCGGACAAGCCGGCGATGCCCAGCGTCGCCAGCAGGATCAGGGCCATGAATACATCTGGCTGGCGCTGGCGGGCGAAGGTGCGGAACAGCGGATGCAGCAGGCGGCCGCCGACCAGGTAGATCAGCGTGACGGCAATGGCGGCCTTGAGCATGGCGCCGGCGATCAGCCAGGTCGGGTCGGCGCCGGTGCTCTGGCTCATCGCGCCGATCAGGATCAGCAGGGGCACCACGGCCAGGTCCTGCAGCATCAGCACGGAAAACCCGGCAAGGCCGAGCGGCGTCGTTGAGGTATGGCTCTCGTTCATCAGCTGCATCACCACCGCGGTGGACGACAAGGACAGCACGAAGCCGAGGATGATCGCGGTCTCGACCGGGTGGCCGAGCAGCAGCACCGCACCGCCGATCAGGGCCGCGCACAGGCCCACCTGGGCGACGCCGGCGCCAAATACCCATTTGCGTAGCGCCCAGAGGCGCGCGGCCGACAGTTCCAGCCCGATCATGAACATCAGAAATATCACGCCCAGTTCGCCAAGCAGTTTGATGCCGTCGGAATTCGGGAAGGTCAGGTAACTGAGCCAGGGGACGTCGTTGGCGAACAGGGCCAGTCCGAACGGACCGAGCAGGGCGCCGACAGCGAGGAAGCCGAGGACCTGGCTGATGCGGAATCGCTGCAGCAGTGGAATGAGGATGCCCGCAAGGGTCAGGAACAGAAGTATCTCCCGCAGGAACGGGAAGGCATGTTGCTCTTGCACTGGGTCGGGCCTCTTGATGGTGGATCGTCGAGGGCGCGCAAAATGACGGACACCCCGATATCTATTCTATAACGTCGACCGGGGGAAGAGGCTTGGAAAAAGTTCAGGGCGCAATTCGGCGGATGGGGCCTGCGGCCTGATCCGCCCTACGCTTCGCCACGGGCGGCAGGGCGGATAAGCACGCAGTGCGCATCCGCGTGCATCACGTCGACGCCGAATGGCTGGGATTTACCTGGCCACCGGCGCCGGATAACACGCCACCTCATCCTGCATCGGCTCGCCGCGCTGCATCAGGAACCTGCCCAGCGCATCATCGAGCGTCGGCAGCAGCATCGCTCGTTCGCTATGCAGCGCCGTGTACAGCGGCCGCGGCGCCGCATAGGCAATCATTGACCCCGGCTGCGCTTCGAGCCGGCCCGCATCCACGCCGGCCAGTCCGGCCGCCTTGTTGGCCAGCTCCACCCAGCTGATCGGATGGCCGTTGGTCAGGTGCCACACGCCACATTCGCGGTCGATCATCAAGTCCAGGCAGGTGTTGACCAGGTCCGGCACATAGGTCGGCGAGACCACGATGTCGCTGGCCGCCTTGAAGGCCGCGCCGCCGCCCAGTGCATGCAACGCCTGGTTGACGAAATTGTGCTGGTCCCACGGTCCGAAGAACGAACTGGTGCGTACGACCAGCGCGCCCGGATGCCGTTCCAGCACCGAGGTTTCAGCCTGCACCTTGCTCTTGCCATAGATATTGATCGGCGACACCCGGTCACTCTCGACATACGGGTCATTCTGGCGCCCGTCGAACACCAGGTCGCTGGAGAAGGTGGTCAGGTGTACGCCGTGGCGTGCGCATGACGCCGCCAGCACCGCGGGGCCATGGGCATTTTCGCGGAAGCAGCGTTCGATATCGGTCTCGGCATCGTCGACCCGCACATAGCCCGACGCATTGACCACCGCCCATGGCTTGTAGCGGTCCATCGCGCGCTCGACCGAATCAGGGTCGGCAATGTCCATGTCGTGGCGGCCAAGCAGCTGGTAGGCCAGGCTGCGCTCGCGGCACAGCCGTGCGAACGCGCGCCCCAGCGTGCCGGTCGCGCCGGTGATCAGGATAGGGCGCACCTGTTTGCCTACCAGGCGATGGCCATCGGCGGAGATCGAGGTCAGCGCCAGCGGCGTGGCGACCGGCTGGCACACGAAGCGCTCGGTGCGGCGCCACCATCCCTGGCCGCGCAATACCGGGTGCGACAGCGGCGTACCGTCGGCCAGCTCGCGCATCATGTGCGCCAGGGCGGTTGGACGCGGCTCGGGCGAGCGCACATCGAACGGCCCCGATTCGTAATAGCCGTGGTTGCGTGTGACGAGACTGTTCCAGTCGAACGAGCCGAGCAGCGCCCAGACCGTGATCGCGCGGATATCCACGCCGTTGAGCTGGGCCTGCTTGCCGGCTTCCCAGATTTCGAGCAGCCAGCGCAGCTGGTCTTCGCGGTTGGCGTCGATGTGCGCCTCGGTGACGGCCAGCGGAATCTGATAGCGGTCCCATGCTTCTTGCAGGAGCGGGCCGATGCCGGCCGTTGGCGTTGCCAGCACGCGTGCGCACTCGATATCCGCGCAGGGCACGCCAGCGATGTTGCCGCGGTGGTGCTCCGGGTAGCGCTCGGGCCGGTGATCGAGCCAGCGCTCGCTGGTAACGTAATAATTGACGCCGATGATGTCGGGAGGGCAGGGATGATCGCGGAACCAGAGAATCTCGGTCTCCGGGATGCCGCTGTCGATCAGGTAGTTCCATAAGGCGTGGTCCGGGCCAACCATGCCGCACAGCAGGTCCCAGCCCAGCCAGCGCCGTTCGTTGTAGAACGCGGCGGCGTCGGCCATCTCGCGGGTGCTGTAGGTTTTTCCGAGGTCATCGGTCTGCACCAGCTTGGCGTCCGGATTGTGCTTGCGAATCTCCTGCATCGACAGCACCACGCCGCGGCACTGGATCAGCAAGGCTTTCAGGAACGTCAGGTCGTCGCGGCCGTGGGGATACCAGAGGCCATACAGGCCGGAGAAGCGCGCGGTGGTGAGCGGCTCGTTGACCGGGGTGTAGTACTCGACCCACGGATAGCGCTGGGCGACGGCGCCGGCGTAGTCGGCCAGCTGCGGCGCGAAGGCCGGGTCGACCAGGCTGGTGTGGCGCGGGCCGCTGCCGTGGTGCACCAGGCCGACGATCGGGTTGATGCCGGCGTCGCGCAGCGCCGGCAGGCGCTCGTCGGGCCATTCCCAGTCGGCATCGGCGATGCCGTTGGGCGCGGTGCGTTCCCACAGGATCGGGTAGCGGATCGCGCGGATGCCGAGCGCGGCAAACTGGGCAATGTCGTCGAGCCGGTGGGCGTGGCCATTGCGGTCCATCTGGCTGTGATAATCGTCGTAGACGCGATTGACTGTGCATTCGAGGCCGCCCCACAATTGGAGCGGCGCGCTTGGTTCAAGCTTGTTAGTGTTATTCATGAATTCAGCCGGTTGGTTATTCGGAAGTTTCCGCGCGCCGCGGCGCCTTGTTTTTATTGGGAAACTTAATAATTTAGAGGCCCTTCAAAAGTCGAAAGTTCGCTTGCCGGCATTGGTGTTCTGTTCTTGACAGACAGCGTCTACTCTGTAACGATGCTGGGATGAATCTATTCCGCTCACAAATTGCTATCTGGTGGCGTCGCTGACAGCGCGCGGCCGTTCCACAGCAATGTGATGCTTTTAAACGCCGCCTCGATTTGGGCGGCGTTTTTGTTGGCGCGGCACATCGGGGCAATCCAGAGGATTTACGATGACAACGCCGAACCAGACCAAACAACTTCCGGTCATCCTGACGGGTGATCGCCCGACAGGCCCATTGCACCTTGGCCACTTCGTGGGTAGCCTGCGCAACCGCGTTGCCTATCAGCATAGCTATCAGCAATTCGTGATGCTCGCTGACGCCCAGGCGCTCACTGACAACATGGACGACATCGGCAAAGTCCACCGCAACGTGGTTGAAGTTGCGCTCGACTATATGGCGGTAGGCATCGACCCCGCGCTGACGACCATCCTGATTCAGTCACAGATCCCAGAGTTGGCAGAACTGACATTCTATTATCTGAATCTTGTTACCGTCGCACGGCTGGAGCGCAACCCGACCGTCAAGGAAGAGATTCGGCTGCGCGGCTTCGAGCGCGACATTCCGGCCGGCTTTCTCACCTACCCGGCCAGCCAGGCGGCCGACATCACCGCCTTCAAGGCGAGCCTGGTGCCGGTTGGCGAAGACCAGATTCCGATGATCGAGCAGACCAATGAAATCGTGCGCAAATTTAACCGCATGTACAACTGCGAGATCCTGGTCGAGGCCAAGGCGCTGGTGCCGGAAATCGGCCGCCTGCCTGGCATCGACGGCAAGGCCAAGATGAGCAAGTCGCTCGGCAATACCATCAACCTGGGGGCGACGGCCGACGAGATCCGCGCGGCAGTCAAGCAGGTCTATACCGATCCGCTGCACCTGCGCGTGCAGGACCCGGGCCACCTGGAAGGCAACGTCGCCTTCATGTACCTGGACGCGTTCGATACCGACAAGGCGGCGCTGGAAGAAATGAAGGCGCACTACGTGCGCGGCGGGCTGGGCGACAGCATCGTCAAGAAGCGGCTGGAAGTGGTGCTGCAGGAAATGCTGGCGCCGATCCGCGAGCGCCGTGAAGCGCTGGCGCAAGACCGCGGTTACGTGATGCAGGTGCTCAAGGACGGCACCATGAAGGCGCGCGAAGTGGCGGCGAAAACGGCGGATGAGGTGCGTGCGGCGCTGGGTTTGAGCTACTTCTGACAAACAGTGTGCGACGCCATTGCGTATTAGCAACATGCATTCGACTGATGCGCTCTTTTAGATGGTTATCTATGGCATAGTAGCGCTATGAAAGCACTTAAAAGTAAGCTCGCATCCCAACTACTCGCTGACCCAATGGCTGGCAACCAGTTCCGTGAGTTTTTGGTAGGCCAAAAGGCTAACAGCTCGGTGCGCCAAGGCGCGACGGGCCAGTTTGTCGTTCGAGGCAAGAGCGGCGCCCTTCAGGTGATGGCCACCGTCGTGCCGAAGGCTGCCAAGGCAGCCTAGTCCCCGAGCTAATGAACGTAGCTCTCCCGGCACTGATCGTATTCATAATACTGCTTCCCGGATTTATCTTTCGTAGCGGCTTAAAACGTGCAGAGCGAACCTCAGTCGATTTTTCTCCGTTTGGACGAGCGGTAGCCGAGTCAGTTGTTTGGGCAGTGCTGATTCACCTTGCTCTGCTTTCGCTTTCTTCCGCTGTTTTTGCTCGTCAGTTTGAGCCGACGATATTGATGAACTTGCTATCGTCAGCACCCGTCATACAAGCACAGGCGGTGCAACTTGTCGGGGCTGAGTTTGCTTCGATAGCTCGTTATATCGTCTTTGTACTGCTTTTATCCCACGCCATCCCCATTGTCGTGCGCACTGCAATTAGTCGATTCAGGTTGGACCGCGATAGCGCGGCTTTCAGTGCTATTTTCCGGTTCCACGACGCGCCTTGGTACTACTTGCTGACGGGTGCAGATTTTGCGGAGGACGAGCAGCCTGACATGGTTATCGTCTCGGCAATCGTTGAAGTAGCAAAAGAAGCCGTCCTGTACGTTGGCGTCCTTGATGACTTTTATTTCGACTCGGAAGGACAACTTGATCGCTTGATACTTCAGAAAGTGTCGAGGCGACCGCTGGCCTCCGATAAGCCTTTGGACGGGAATGGATCAGATCGGTTTTATCCTATCGATGGCGATAACTTTGTTCTCCGCTATAGCGAGGCCATCACCCTGAATGTCCAGTATGTCAAGCTAACCGCGCTCGAACCCCAAGGCGCCTCGGTGAATGCCGGTCGGTAGCGGATTAGGCTGAACGAAGCATCGAGTATGCAGGGTGATTTATTGCAATTTGGTGAGCGAACTAAATTTACTTGATCCGCTTCACCCGCAGTGATTGGCGCAATCCTTCAATTTCGATATACATCGCGCCCACCGCGCCACGCGCGACGGTCGCTTTCAAATCCTTGCCGGCGATGAAGCCATTGCCGTCGTCGACAATTTGCCAGACCTGCCCATTGGCCAGCTTGATGCGCTGGTCGCTTTCCCAGCCAGTGAACGATCCCGGAATCACGCTCTGTATTGTTTCGATATCCGGCTTCACGGTCAGGCCAAACGCTTTCTCCGCCACTTCGCGCTTCTGCTCCGCGCTCGGCTTCTTCACCGCGTCGTAACACGCCAGCCGCTGGCTATCGGCGCCGATATCGCGGCAACGGAAAAACGCCGCTTCATCGGCCAGCGCGGGTCCGGAGGCAAGCAGCAGGGCAATCAATAATTTCATGTGGGGTTCTCAGGTGGCAGGAAGGATTGCACCGGAGTATTCCATGCGCGAGTGGCATGGTCAAGAACGCACTACCCCGCACGCGGCGGGGTAGTGTAATTCGCCGCCGCGTGACTTAGTCGCGCAGGTCGGCAGGTACCTTGCCGCCATTCGCCGCAAGGCGGTTCATGACCTGGCGGTGCAGCCAGATATTCATCGACGCCGAATCGCCGGTGTCGCCCTTGTAGTCCAGCTCTTGCGCCAGTTCCTTGCGCGACTGCAGGCTGCTGTCGAGATTCAGCAGCTTGAGCAGGTCGACAATGGAGCTGCGCCAGTTGAGCGGCTGGCCGGCCGACTGCGCCATCTTGTTGAGGATGGCTTCAACGTCGACCATTTCCATTGGCGCCGCCGGCGGAGCGGTGGCAGGGCGCGGCGCCGCTTGCGGCGAGGTCTGCTGGGCGGTTTGGGTCGGCTGCGACTGCATCGAGCCTGGCGTGGCCTGTGGCTTGGCTTGCGCCGCTGCCGGGTGCGACGAAGGGAAGATCTTGCGGAAAATATTGCTGAGGATACCCATGATGTTTTATCTCCTGATGGTTAAAGTTGTTTAACGACGCATGCCCTGTGCAACCTGGCCCAGTACGATGGCGAGCGCGGCGCCGCCGATGGCTTTCACCAGCATCGGGTTGTCCGCGTAAAAGTCGCCCATGCGGTCGACGATGCCCGGATTTTCCGTCTCCGCCTTGGCCGCGATTTCCTGCACCTGTTCGGGCGTCATCTGCGCCGCCTGCTCAGGGGTGACGTGCGGCTGGGTGTTGTTGTTGCCGCCGCCGAAGATGTTGCCGAGCGCGCCGCCGGCAATCGAACTCAGCAAGCCAGGGCCGAGGCCGCTGATCAGCTGGTTGAGCATGCCTGCGCGCTGGTTGGGATCGCTCTGGCCGAACATCTGGCTGACCATCTGCGGAAACGGTGGCGTCTGGTCCGAACGCAATGCCGCGCTGACGCCTTGCGCAACCTGCACCCGCGGCGCATTGCTGGCGACCTGGTCGAAGTCGTCCGCCGCGCGGTCGCTATTGTTCTGAGTGCCGGCCATGTACTGCTGAAGCAGATTTCCTAAATCGAAACCCATATCGACCTCCACTGTAGGTTGGAAAGAGAACGGGCACTCGGGATCAGGTCCGTGAATGCCGACCTGCAGAGCGTAGGCTGATTCACCATGCGCCTCTGTTCGGCACTTCACCCACCAGCGGGATAATTGGACAGCGGACTCGGCAAGCCGTAAGCTCTGTATTTCCCAAAGTAAAGAGTTGTTATGATCGAGCAGCCGATTCCAGTCCTTGCCGTCGTTTACGCCTGCGCCAGCCTGGTGTGCTTCGCGGCCTATGCGATCGATAAACGCGCCGCACGCACGAACCGCCGCCGCACGCACGAACAGACGCTATTGCTGCTTGGCCTGGCATGCGGTTGGCCGGGCGCCTTCCTGGCCCAGGTCATGCTGCGCCACAAGTCATCGAAGCGTGCTTTCCAGATCAAATTCTGGTGGACGGTGGTGCTCAATATCGTGCTGGTGGCAGTACTGTTCGCGGCCGGCGCGAATGTGATAACGTTACCGGGTTCCTGACACTTCATTGACTATGTGGCCCTATCCCAAGGTTGTCGCCCACCGTGGCGGCGGCAAGATGGCTCCCGAAAACACCCTCGCGGCATTGCTGTGCGGGCTGGAGTATGGCTTCCACGCGGTTGAGTTCGACGTGATGCTGGCGCGCGACGGCGTGCCGGTGGTTGTCCACGATCCTTATCTTGGCCGCACCATCCCCGGTTCCGGCAATATCTACGACTACGATGCCGCCGAGCTCGTCACCATGGATGCCGGCAGCTGGTTCGCGCCGCGTTTCAAGGGCGAACCGGTGCCCCTGTATGTCCAGTTCGTCGATGCCTGCCGACAGCACGGCATCTGGATGAATGTCGAAATCAAGCCGGCCCCGGGCTTCGAGGAGGAAACGGGCAGGGCCGTCGCTACCCTGACCCAGGCCCTGTTCGGGCTGCAGATCGCCGCCGACGACCCGCTACAGGTGCCGCTGTTCTCCTCGTTCAGCACGGTCGCGCTGGAGGCAGCCCGGCTTGCCGCACCCGCGATTCCGCGCGCGTTGCTGCTCGACGACGCGCCGGCCGACTGGCGCGATCAGGCCAAACGGCTCGACGCCGTGGCGATCCACGTCAACCACAAGAAGCTCACGCGCCAGTTCGCGCGCGACATCAGGGACGCCGGCCTCGGCCTGTTTTGCTACACCGTCAACGACCCGGTGCGGGCGCGCGAGCTGCTCAGCTGGGGCGTGGACGCGCTTTGCACCGACCGGATCGATATCATCGGGGCAGATTTCGCAGGCTGACCTACGCTATAATCGTTTTTTTATAGCATGCTGCCCGAACTCGCCCCCAACATGAAATCATCCGAAATCCGCGACAAATTCCTCAAGTTCTTCGAATCCAAGGGCCACACGATTGTCCGTTCGAGCCCGCTCGTTCCGGGCAACGATCCGACCATGCTGCTGACCAACAGCGGCATGGTGCAGTTCAAGGATGTGTTCACCGGCGCCGACACCCGCCCGTATTCGCGCGCCACCTCGGTGCAGCGCTGCGTGCGCGCCGGCGGCAAGCACAACGACCTGGAAAACGTCGGCTACACCGCGCGCCACCACACCTTCTTTGAAATGCTGGGCAACTTCAGCTTCGGCGACTACTTCAAGCGCGACGCCATCCAGTACGCCTGGGAGCTGCTGACCAAGGTCTACATGCTGCCGGCCGACAAGCTGACCGTCACCGTCTACATGGAAGACGACGAAGCGTTTGATATCTGGGAAAAGGAAATCGGCGTCCCGAAAGAGCGCATCATCCGCATCGGCGACAACAAGGGCGGGCGCTACGCGTCGGATAACTTCTGGCAGATGGCCGACGTCGGCCCATGCGGCCCGTGCACCGAAATCTTCTACGACCACGGCGCCGATATCGCCGGCGGTCCTCCGGGCTCGCCTGACGAAGACGGCGACCGCTTCATCGAAATCTGGAACCTGGTGTTCATGCAGTTCTACCGCGACGAAGCGGGCGTGATGAACAAGCTGCCCAAGCCGTGCGTCGACACCGGCATGGGCATGGAACGCCTGGCCGCCGTGCTCCAGCACGTGCACAGCAACTACGAGATCGACCTGTTCCAGGCACTGATCAAGGCCGCCGCGCGCGAGACCGGCGTCACCGACCTTGAAAGCAAATCGCTGCGCGTGATCGCCGACCACATCCGCGCCGCCTCGTTCCTGATCGTCGACGGCGTGATCCCGAGCAGCGAAGGCCACGGCTACGTCCTGCGCCGCATCATCCGCCGCGCGCTGCGCTACGGCCACAAGCTGGGCCAGACCAAGCCGTTCTTCTACAAGCTGGTCGCCGACCTGGCCAACGAAATGGGCACCGCTTATCCAGAGCTGGCCGAGGCAAAAGAGCGCGTCGCCCAGGTACTCAAAGCGGAAGAAGAGCGCTTTGGCGAGACGCTCGAAAACGGCATGAAGATCCTCGAAGCGCAGCTGGCCAAGGACGCACAGAAGCTCGACGGCGCGACCGCCTTCACCTTGTACGACACCTACGGCTTCCCGCTCGACCTGACCGCCGACATCTGCCGCGAACGCGGCATCGTGCTCGATGAAGAAGGCTTCACCGCGGCGATGGAACAGCAAAAGAAAACCGCGCGCGCGGCCGGCAAGTTCAAAATGGCCGCCGGCGTCGAATACACCGGCGAGAAGAGCAAGTTCGTCGGCTACGACAAGCTGGCGCATGACTCGAAAGTCATCGCGCTGTACGCCGACGGCGTGCAGGTGCAGGAACTGAGCGCCGGCCAGCAGGGCATCGTGGTGCTCGACACCACGCCGTTCTACGCCGAGTCGGGCGGCCAGGTCGGCGACCAGGGCTTGATCGTCGGCGCGGCCGGCCAGTTCGAGGTCGAAGACACCCTCAAGATCCAGGCCGACGTACCAGGCCACCACGGCGTGCTGAAGTCGGGCGTGCTGAAAGTGGGCGAGCAGGTGGCGGCCAATGTCGACGAAGCCAAGCGCGCGCGCACCATCCGCAACCACTCGGCCACGCACCTGATGCACAAGGCGCTGCGCGAAGTGCTGGGCGGCCATGTGGCGCAAAAGGGTTCGCTGGTCGACGCCGAGAAAACCCGTTTCGACTTCAGCCACAACGCGCCATTGAGCGCCGAGCAGATCGCCAAAGTTGAACAGCTGGTCAACCGCGAGATCATCGACAACCATGAAACCCGCGCCCAGCACATGTCGTTCGACGACGCGGTCAAGCACGGCGCGATGGCGCTGTTCGGCGAGAAGTACGGCGACGAAGTGCGCGTGCTCGATATCGGCACCTCGAAAGAGCTGTGCGGCGGCGTCCACGTGACCCGCACCGGCGACATCGGCTTCTTCAAGATCATTGGCGAGAGCGGCGTCGCAGCCGGCATCCGCCGGGTTGAAGCGGTTACCGGCGAAGGCGCGCTGGCGCTGGTGCAGGCCATGACCCGCCGCCTGCAGGAAGCTGCCGCCGCGCTCAAGACCAGCCCGGACGAACTGGGCTCGCGCATCGCGCAGGTGCAGGACCAGGTCAAGTCGCTGGAAAAGGAACTGGCCGCGCTGAAGTCGAAGATGGCGGCAGGGCAGGGCGACGAGCTGGCCTCGCAGGCGGTCGACGTCAACGGCATCAAGGTGCTGGCGGCGACACTGGACGGCGCCGACGTGGCAGGCCTGCGCGAGACCATGGACAAGCTCAAGGACAAGCTGAAGACCGCTGCCATCGTGCTGGCCAGCGTCTCGGACGGCAAGGTCAGCCTGATCGCCGGCGTGACCGCTGACGCGACCGCGAAGGTCAAGGCGGGCGAACTGGTGAACTTCGTGGCACAGCAGGTCGGCGGCAAGGGTGGCGGACGCCCGGACATGGCGCAAGCCGGCGGCACCGATCCGAGCGGCTTGCCGCAGGCACTCGCCGCAGTGGCGGCATGGGTCGGGGAACGCGCTTAATTATCGTCACCCGCTACGGGGCCCGGCGCTTGCCGGGCCTAAGCTCTTTGTTTTCAGTTCGTCAACTGTGGTTGTGATTTAACAACGTCCAAGATAAATATTGGTGCGGTGCGTCATGATCTGGAAATAGGAGTAGTATGCGATTGCGTAACCCAACAAACCTGCAGAGCAATCGATGAGCGACACCCTACTCGACAGCGAGATCATGGAATACCAGAAAGAACTCGACGCACGAGGCTTGAACTGCCCTTTGCCTATTCTCAAGGCAAAAAAGGCCCTGGCTGAAATGGAAACAGGCGAAGTCCTGCGGATTATCGCAACCGACTCCGGTTCGGTGCGCGATTTCCAGGCCTTTGCCAAGCAGACCGGCAATGCCCTCGTATCGCACACCCAAAACGGCCACGAATTTGTATTTTTGATGCGCCGCAAGTAAAACCGCAACATGGTGCGGGCGCCCGCCCGCATCCATCGTGTTTTTCTCCCCCTGACCACCGATTGCAGTGCGGCGCCATGCACGCACGGCATCGGCACGTCCTATGCATATCACGATAGCTGTTGCACTCTTGCCAATCTTGGCGCAAGCTTGCGGCTCCTCACCGACTTGCACTGGCTATTCCCATGCGCATCAATCTTCGCCCGCGTCACTTCCACCGCCTGAGCATGCTCGCATTGTCGCTGTCGGTGATCGGCGCCTGCACGATGCTGCCGCTGGCGGTCGACACCAGCGCCACCGCGCCGGTGCTCGATGGCTACGGCGCGGCCACGCTGGTACCGTCGCAGGCCAACGACGCCGCACGCGCCCTGTTCGCGCAAGGAATGTCGCAGGCATATGCGTTCAACCGCCCGGAGGCGATCCGCGCCTTCAAGGCCGCGCTGGCGCAGGATCCGGCATGCGGCTTGTGCGCCTGGGGCGCGGCCGCGATGATGGGTCCCAACATCAACAACAGCAGCCGGGGCGACCTGACCGAAGCGATCAAATACGCCGACTACGCGGTGCGCCGCAGTGCCGGCGCCTCAGCCCGCGACCGCGACCTGATTGCTGCCCTGGCGCTGCGCTATGGCCACAAGTCGGCCAGCGCCGTCGCGATCACGTATGCCGCCATCTGCCGCGCAGCGGAGACTGGCCCACGCGCTGATCCGCTCGACCTCGCCTACGCCGCGCAGATGCGCGAGCTGACGGCGCGCTATCCGCATGATCCCGATGTGCTGATCTTCTACGCCGAAGCCGAAATGGTGGCCACGCGCGGCGGCTGGTGGGACGAGGCAACCGGCAAGCCGAAGGGCCGCATCGGCGAAGTGGCCAGCATGGTCGAAGCCGCTCTGGGGAAGCAGCCCGACCACGTTGGGCTGAACCACTACATGATCCATGCGGTGGATGCGGTGCCGGTGGCCGCGCGCGCGGTGGCCGCGGCAGACCGCCTCGGCAAGCTGGCGCCGAAGTCGCCGCACTTGCTGCACATGCCGTCGCACACCTATGCCAACGTTGGCCGTTACGCCGATGCGACCCGGGTCAACCAGCTTGCGGTGGCGGCCGACCTGGCCTTCTTCGCCGAGCTGAAAAAGCAGGGCTACAAGGTCAGCATGGATTGGCGCGAGCACAATACGCACTTCCAGTGGTACGGTGCGCTGATGGAAGGGCGCACCGCGCTCGCCATGGAATCGGCGCGCGCCACCGCGGCGCTGGCAAATGGCGACAGCGTGTGGGCCGACTATATGCGCAGCGTACCGGTGCTGACCTTGCTGCACTTGCAGCGCTGGGATGAACTTGCCAGCGAGCCGCTGGCTCCGGGCGACAAAGGGGTCTACGCCGTGATCTCGCAGATGGGGCGCGGGATCGCGCAGGCACGCAGCGGCAAGCCCGTTGAAGCGCGCGCCACGCTGGCCGTCCTCAAACCGAAGGTGGCGGCGCTGGCCGCCAGTCATGCCGGCGCAGGGCGTTTTGCGCAAATGATCCGCGGGGTCGCGACCAGTTCCGAAGCGCAGCTCGGGGCCGAGATCGCGCTGGCCGATGGCCGTCTCGACGACGCCCTCAAGCTGCAGGCGCAGGCCGCTGAAGCCGGTGCGGCGGCAGACCGCACCGAGCCGCCGATGCTGGCGGGCGGACCGCGGATTCGCCTCGGCGCGCTGCAGATGCGCGCCGGGCGTTACGCCGAGGCTGAACAAACCTACCGCGCCAGCCTGGCACAGCATCCCGCTAACGGCTGGGCTTTGAATGGCCTGGAAAAGGCGCTGGCGGGGCAGGGCAAGACGCTTGAGGCGCAAGCGGTACGACGCGACCTGGCAGTGAGCTGGGCGCTGGCCGACGCCAGCGTGCGCGACCCGCAATAACGGGGTTCGTGGTAACGTTGAGCAAATTTAGGCGAAATCCTCTAGCCGAAAATCGCACGATCGTGCTTTAATTCTGTCGAGTTGAGCTTTTTCTCTTATAATCTAGGCCACTTTAGTCAGACACCCAATTTCTAATTTCCCAAAGGCACACCTATGAAAGTCCTGGTACCCGTCAAACGCGTGGTCGACTACAACGTCAAAGTGCGCGTGAAATCCGACGGCAGCGGCGTCGATATCGCCAATGTCAAAATGTCGATGAATCCATTCGACGAGATCGCGCTGGAAGAAGCGATGCGCCTGAAGGAAGCGGGCAAGGTCACTGAAGTGGTCGCGGTATCGTGCGGCGTCACCCAATGCCAGGAAACCCTGCGCACCGGCATGGCGATCGGCGCCGACCGCGGCATCCTGGTCGAAACCAGCGCCGAACTCGAGCCGCTGGCGGTGGCCAAGCTGCTCAAGGCGCTGGCCGACAAGGAGCAGCCGCAGCTGATCATCCTGGGCAAGCAGGCGATCGACGACGACTCCAACCAGACCGGCCAGATGCTCGCGGCCATGCTGGACTGGCCGCAGGCGACGTTCGCCTCCAAGGTCGTGCTGGAAGACGGCAAGGTCACCGTGACGCGCGAAGTGGACGGCGGCCTGGAAACCCTGGCCTTGACGCTCCCTGCGATCATCACCACCGACCTGCGCCTGAACGAGCCGCGCTATGTGACGCTGCCGAACATCATGAAGGCCAAGAAGAAGCCGCTCGAAACCGTCAAGCCGGAAGACCTGGGCGTTGACGTGACCGCGCGCCTGAAGACCCTCAAGGTCGTCGAGCCAGCCAAGCGTTCGGCCGGCATCAAGGTGCCTGACGTGGCGACACTGGTTGCCAAGCTGCGCAACGAAGCCAAAGTTATCTGATCGCGGCCTGGCCGTTCACACAAAACATTAGGAACAATCATGGTCGCATTAGTCATTGCTGAACACGACAACGCCTCCCTCAAGGGAAGCACCCACCACACCGTCACCGCCGCAGCACAGTGCGGCGGCGACGTGCACATCCTGGTCGCCGGTTCGAACTGCGGCGCCGCTGCCGCCGAAGCCGCGCAGATCGCCGGCGTCACCAAGGTGCTGGTGGCTGACGCCGCCCACTTCGCCGATGGCCTGGCCGAAAACGTCGCCGAGCAGGTGCTGGCGCTGGCGTCCTCGTACTCGCACATCCTGGCCCCGGCTACCGCCTACGGCAAGAACATCCTGCCACGCGTGGCAGCCAAGCTGGACGTCGCGCAGATCTCCGAAATCACCAAGGTCGATTCGCCGGACACGTTCGAGCGTCCGATCTACGCCGGCAACGCGATCGCCACCGTGCAGTCGGGCGACAAGGTCAAGGTCATCACCGTACGCACCACCGGTTTCGATTCGGCTGCCGCCACCGGCGGTTCGGCTGCGACCGAAGCGGTGACGGCGGTTGGCGATTCGGGCAAGTCGAGCTTTGTCGGCCGCGAGCTGGCCAAGTCGGACCGTCCGGAACTGACGGCTGCGAAGATCATCGTCTCCGGCGGCCGCGGCATGGGCTCGGGCGACAACTTCAAGCTGCTCGAGCCGCTGGCCGACCGCCTCGGCGCCGCCATGGGCGCGTCGCGCGCGGCGGTCGATGCGGGCTACGTGCCGAACGACTGGCAGGTTGGCCAGACCGGCAAGATCGTCGCGCCATCGCTGTACATCGCCGTCGGCATCTCCGGCGCGATCCAGCACCTGGCCGGCATGAAGGACTCGAAGACCATCGTTGCGATCAACAAGGATCCGGAAGCGCCGATCTTCTCGGTCGCCGACTACGGCATCGTTGGCGACCTGTTCGAAGTGGTTCCGGCGCTGGTCAAAGAACTCGGCTAAGAACAACATAATCGCGATCCATCCGTAGGGTGGAAGAGCGCAGCGTTATCCACCGGTTGACAGTGAATCGGTGGATCGCGCTTCGCTCTTCCACCCTACGTGACCATTAAAACCAGGAGATCAAAGTGAGCTACAACGCCCCACTGAAAGACATGCTGTTCGTGATGAACGAGCTGGCCGACATGTCCGCCATCAGCCAGCTGCCAGGCTGCGAAGACGCAACCGCCGACACCGTCGAAGCGGTGCTCGAAGAGAATGCGAAATTTTGTGGCGGCGTGATCGCCCCGCTGAACCACCCGAGCGACAAGGAGCCAAGCTTCTGGCACGACGGCCAGGTGACGACCTCCAAAGGCTTCAAGGAAGCCTTCAAGAGCTTCGGCGAAGCTGGCTGGCAGGGTTTGCAGCATCCGGTCGAATTCGGCGGCCAGGGCCTGCCCAAGCTGGTCGCAACGCCATGCATCGAGATGCTGCACGCCTCGTCGCTGTCGTTCGCACTGTGCCCGCTGTTGACCGACGGCGCCATCGAAGCGCTGCTGACGGCCGGTACCGACGAACAGAAATCCACTTACCTCGAGCCGCTCATCGCCGGCAAGTGGACCGGCACCATGAACCTCACCGAGCCGCAGGCCGGCTCCGACCTGGCCGCGGTGCGCACCCGCGCCGAGCCGCAAGGCGACGGTACCTACAAGGTTTTCGGCACCAAGATCTTCATCACCTACGGTGAGCACGACATGGCCGAGAACATCATCCACCTGGTGCTGGCGCGCACGCCGGACGCGCCTGCGGGCGTGAAGGGCATCTCGCTGTTCATCGTGCCGAAGTTCCTGGTCAACGCCGATGGCTCGCTGGGAGCGCGCAACGACGCGTACTGCGTCTCGATCGAACACAAGCTGGGCATCAAGGCCAGCCCGACCGCGGTGCTGCAGTTCGGCGACCACGGCGGCGCCATCGGCACGCTGGTGGGCGAAGAGAACCGCGGGCTCGAGTACATGTTCATCATGATGAACGCGGCGCGCTTCGGCGTCGGCATGCAGGGTATTTCGGTCGCCGACCGCGCATACCAGCAAGCTGCGGCTTTCGCCAAGGACCGCGTGCAGTCGCGCGACCTGGCCGGTTCCGCAGGCCCGGTCGCCATCATCAACCATCCGGACGTGCGCCGCATGCTGATGTCGATGCGTTCGCAAGTCGAGGCAGCGCGCGCGCTGGCGTATGTCGGCGCGGGCATCAGCGATGTCGCGCACTTCCATCCGGACGCCGACACGCGCAAGGCCAACCTGGCCGTGTACGAATACCTGGTCCCGGTCATCAAGGGCTGGTCGACCGAGATGTCCGAGACGGTCACGCGCGACGGCGTGCAGGTCCACGGCGGCATGGGCTTCATCGAAGAGACGGGCGCTGCGCAGCACTACCGCGATTCGAAGATCCTGTCGATCTACGAGGGCACCACCGCGATCCAGGCCAACGACCTGGTTGGCCGCAAGACGGTGCGCGACGGCGGCGCTGTCGCCAGGGGCCTGATCGCGCAAGTGCGCGCCACCGAGGCCGAACTGCGTGCCGGCGACAACGCCGACTTCACCGCGATTGCGCGCCAGCTGGCCGAGGGCAGCCGCGCGCTCGAGGAAGTGGTCGACTACATGGTCGCCAACATCAAGGGTGACATCAAGGGCGTGTTCTCGGGCAGCGTGCCGTACCTGAAGCTGGCCGGCATCGTGCTCGGTGGCTGGCAGATGGGACGCGCGGCATTGGCGGCCCAGCGCAAGCTGGCCGAGGGCGCGGGCGACGCGCAGTTCTACAAAGCCAAGATCGGCACCGCACGCTTCTTCGCCGACCATGTGCTGTCGCAGGCGTCGAGCCTGCGCAGTGCGATCGTCGACGGCAGCGCGGGCGTGATGGCGCTGGACGTCGAGCAGTTCTAAGCTGTCGGGGCAGGGCGGACAGGCGCAAAGCGCGTGTCCGCCCTGCCAGTTCCGGCATCAGCCAGCGTACGGGACGTAGACGAAGCCGTTACCGATAAGGGTGGCCAGCGCGTCGATGTTTTCCTGGCTCTCGCTGATCGCGGCCAGCACGTCCGCCTTCGGCGCGCCGTCCTTCACGACCTTGACCCAGTACTCGTAGCCGCCTGCATCGGGCTTTCGGTGCAGTACATTGGTGTACAGCTTTTCGACGAACAGTTCCGCAGTCGGATTGTTGCCTCCATACAGATCGGCAAACTCTTTGCTGTTGACAAATCCAGCGGCAACGCCGGCCAGGCTGGCGCCGCCATCCATCTGCTTCATCCAATAACCCAGGCCGCCGGTATCGGGGGCGCGGTCGAAGGCCGCCTGGTACAGGCGGAAGGTCTGGCCGCCGCTGCCGCTGATGTCGAGCGCGACGCTGGCGTCGGCAAATTTGAGGCGTTCAACGTTGGCCAGCGTGTCGACGCCATCCGGGCCGCTGACCGTAAAGCCCGAGCTGGTTTTGGCCACCGTGTAGCCGGCCCGATTGCCGCTGAAGATCACCGTATCGAGGCCCGCGCCCGCGTTGACGGTATCGTTGCCCTTGCCGCTGTAAATGGTTTCCGCGGCTGCGCCGCCATTGACCTTGTCGCCGCGGTCGCTGGCGCGATACACGCCGGAAGCGGGAATCGTCGACGGGCCGACATTATTCAGCACCGAGAAGCCCGAGCTGCTCGCCTCGATCAGGTCGGGCTTGCCGTCGCCGTTGACGTCGGCGGCGACGATGTGCGCGCCGGTGCTGCTTTCCCAGCTCATGGTGAACTTGCCGAGGCCGTCATTGAGGAAGACCTTCGAGGTCTCGCTGGCCGTGCCGTCGGCAACGATATCCTGGTGGCCGTCGCCGTTGACGTCGATTGCGGTGGTGGACAGGAACCAGTTCGCATTCCCCGGGGGGCGCGTCGCGGTGCTCTGCGGCATGCGTGCCTGGGTCTCGTCATGGAACTGGCCGTTGCCGTCGTTGACCAGCAATTGCAGGTAAGGCGTGGTGTAGAAGTCGCCGTGGCTGCCGCCATTGGTTACTGACAGCACCAGGTCCGGCAAGGCGTCGCCGTTGAGGTTGATCGTTTCGATGCCGATCACGATTTCCTTGGCGATTCCGCTGCGCGGGAGGTTGATCAGCGCCGACGACGCAAAGCTGCCGCGTCCATCGTTGAGTAACACCTGGCTCGGGCTGGCGCTGGCGTCCCAGGTCCCAAGCACGATGTCGTCGTAGCCGTCGTTATTCAGGTCGCGCAGCATCGACCAGGTATTGCCCGGGTTGTAGCCAGCCTGCGTCAGCGACGCCGGCAACAGCTGCTGCGAAACGACAAACTTGCCGGTGCCGTCATTGATCAGCAACTGGTTGGCGTTGCCGCTCGATTCATTGAGGGCGTTGACGAACAAGTCGAGGTGGCCGTCCTTGTTGACGTCGCCGACCGACGTGCCATGGTTCTGGCGCAGCGCCTGGGGCAGGTTGGCCGTCGCCACGTTGATGGTGCCGGTCGTGCGCGACGACAGGTACAGCGAATTCTGCCCACCAGGAAATGGCGGCGCGTCGACGCCGAAATCCGGTGCGAAGATGTCGGTAATGCCATCCTTGTTGAAGTCGGCGGCGAAAATGCGCGGCACGTAGTTGATGTTCGGGATGGCGCCAAAAATCTTGGCCGACTGGTCGGTGAAGTTGCCGTTGCCGTCGCCGGCGAGGATTTGCAGCGGCGAGGCCGTCACGCCCATGTCGTCGGTGTTCGAGCGCACCACCAGGATGTCGAGCTTGCCGTCGCCGTTAAAGTCGCCGGCACGCAACTGCTGCACGAATTTCATCTCGCCGGCCTTGAGGCTGGTCGGGCTGCGAAGGAACCCGGTGCTGTCGTTGTACATGTCGCGCGACACCGTGACTTCGTCCGAGTTGGGGCCGGTAAACGAAATAGCCGCCACGCCCTTGGCCGTACTGGTGCCGTTGTCGCCGTTGGCCGTGTGCTTCTTGAGGGTGAAGGTGTCGCTGGCCTTGTCGTAGGTGATCGTCACCTCGCTCGACTTGACGCCGTACAGCACGACCTTGTCGCCGCCGCCGCCGCCGATGACGGTGTCGTTGCCACGGTTGAGCCAAAATTCCTCAGGCGCAGCGCTGCCGATGATTTCGTCGTTGAAGTTCGAATCCTGGATGTGGCGGATTCCGACCAGGCGGTCGACGGTGCCGTAACCATCATGAGCGATGCCGGTGGCGAGGTTCACTTTGATGCCGGCCGGCGAGGTCCAGTAGGCGGCGCCGACAGACATGCCGATGCCTGTGAGCGTGTCATTGCCCGCTTCGCCGATCAGGTTGCCGGTGCTGGCGGTGATGGTGTCGTTTCCTGCGCCGCCCCATATGTTGCTGTGGTCAGCAATGCCGAGTGCTTTTTGGTCGATGATGTCGTCGTTGGCGGTGCCGCGATAGTCCATTAACAATTCCTGTCAGATAGTTTTCTTATTGCATATTAGAATCTTGTTGTTCGTGAATGTCAATTTTCGGGGCGTGTGATTAGGCGTAAAACAGACAGCGATGGCTGTTCGTCAATTTCATCGCGGACTGAAACTTCGCGTCTATAATCGGGAGCATCCTCAGCCGTAGCGCTGTGTTGCCAGAACTGAAAAGGTTGCCCCGAAATGAACAATGCAAAGTCCCTGCGGGCCGTCCCCGCGCTCCTGCTTGCTATGCTTCTGGCAGCCTGTGGCGGCGGAGGCGGCAGTCCCGGCGCCGCCCCTGCACCCGCGCCGGCACCGCTTCCCGCGCCCGTCCCGGTACCGGCGCCGCCGGCATCCTGCGTGACCCAGGTCGTGGCCGACACAACAGTACAAGCCGGCAAGACCGCAGCCGCCAGCGTCCTGGCCTGCGGAAGTGGCCTCATGGGCGACGTCAGCTGGACCCAGGTCAGCGGCCCGGCGATCACGATGCTGTCTGCGCAAAGCCCGACGGTGTCGTTCGACGCGGCCGGTCCCGGCGTTGTCAAACTGCGCGCCGATGTGCGCCTGGCCAGCGGCGCCACCGAATCGCCCACGGTTGACATCACCGTCGAGCCGCGTGGCGCCGGCAGTTTTGTGACCGTGCGTAGCGATCATTCGGTACGGCCGGGAACCGACACGTCGGTGCGTGCCTGGCCAACCCTGGCCGCGGGCGAGAACCTGACGCGCATCGTCTGGACCCAGGTGTCCGGCCCGACGGTGGAGATGAACACCAGCGACGAGCGGGTGCTGATGTTCCGTGCGCCGACGGTGGCGTCCGACACCGCGCTCAAGTTCCGCGCAACCATGACTACCAGCCTCGGCCGGCAGGATGCCGACGATGTGATCATCGCGGTCGAACGCCAGACGCTGGCCAAGGATTCCCTGCTGGACATGACCCAGCGCGTCCACCCCTACCGCAGCGCCGCGCGCTATGCCGGCGTGCTCAAGCAGTGCACCTACGATGTCGCGCTGTACTACACCGACTCGGTGCGCAACAACTTCTGCAAGGCATCCACCTTGCCGCTGCTGCAGGAAGAAGTTGGCCCGGGCGCGGTACCGACCGTGGCGCAGGTGATGGGCCGGGTACTGGTGTCGCACGATTTCCTCGGCGCCAATTTCGAACAGTTCCTGCTGACGCAAGACCCGCATGGCGACTTCCGCCGCATGCTGGCCGGCACCACCGCAATCGTGCTCGGCTCGCATGTCAGGCCGAGCTTCTACATGTCGGCGACCGGCGCCATTTACCTCGACGCCAACAACCTGTGGCTGACGGCCGAGCAGCGCGACGTGGTGACGGAAGTGCCGGATTACCGGCTCGCCTTCGACGACGAACTGAACTTCAGCTCGTTCGGCCGCCAGGTCCGGGGCAACGACTATGCGCGCCGCGCTCTGCCGTCCACCGAGCGCATGACCCGTTCGGTGGACGAGCTGTTGACCGGACTGGGCCGTCTGCTGTACCACGAGCTGGCGCACGCGGCCGACTTCTTCACGCCGGCCCAGCGCACGCTCGACCCATCGCTGTCGATCTGGGGCAACGTGGTCGGCCGCATCAGCGGGGGCACGCTGGTGTCCGACGCGCTGTCCACCCGCTATCCGCTGAGCTCGGTGGAAATGGCGGGGCTGGGGCAGGTGATGTTCCAGGGTATCAAGGCGACCGAGGTGCAGAAGGCGTACAGCGCCACCGATGTCGGGCGCTTCTTCGGCGCCGACCTGGCCAACGACGAGTATGCGTATTCGACCCCGCGCGAAGACCTGGCGATGCTCTTTGAAGAGTTCATGATGGTCTATCGCCATGGCATCCGGTATGACATCGCGTTCACCAATGCGCTCCGGGACGGCATGCCGAGCAGCCAGGTACTGGTGGCGTGGGGGCAGCGCGGACGCATTGCCGAGGCGGCCATCAAGCCGCGCATCAAACTGGTGCTGGCCCAAGTCGCGCCGTGGATCGACCCGGCCGTGGTCGACACCTTGCCGGCGGCGCAACTGATGCGCGTGGGGCAGACCTGGGATGCCAACCTGGTGTTGGGTGGAAGCTCGGGCTTGTCGGGGATCTCGGCGAGCAAGATCGTGTCGAAGCAGGAAGCGGCGCAACGCCTGCGTGAGGATGCGCGCAAGCCGCGCGACTGACGATCCGCATGCGGTTAGCATGAGATAAAGTCGGTAATATTGCCTTCTCGACAATTCATCGCGCCCGGGTTACGCTGGCCTTTTTCGTCAGGATAAGGCCGCACATGACCATGCTTAACCGGGTGCTCAGCGCCGCATTGTTGTCCATTATCGCGGGTGCGGCCCATGGCGCCGGCTTCGCGCCGTGTCCGGACGCGGCCACCCGGCCCGAGCTGAACGGCAGCCTGTGCGCCACCGAGCGGGTGCCGGGCGACCCGGCGGGCGCCTCGGGCGGGCCGGCGGCCGATATCGCGTTGTTCATCCGAAAGTTCCCGGCGATGGGGGCGTCGCGCGGCCAGGCTTGGCTGATCGCCGGCGGTCCAGGCGAGTCAGGGGCGTCGTTCTACGGCCTGTTGCCGAAGCTGCGCGAGAGCTTTCCCGGCTTCAACCTCATCGTGCCCGACCATCGCGGCACCGGTTTATCGACCCGCATGTGTCCGGATGAGGAGGCGGCCGGTTCGACGGGCGGCGCCAGCCTGGACGGGGCGGAGTGGGGCACCTGCTTCGCCAGCCTCAACGCCAACCCCGCATACGCACGCCAGTTCTCTCAGACCAACGCCGCGCATGACCTGAAGCTGTTGCTGGAGCGCCTACCGGCCAGAGGAAAAACCTATGTCTACGGCGTATCGTACGGCACCCAGCTGGTGCTGCGCACGGTCGCGCTGGGCGCGGCGAACATCGATGGCGTGGTGCTCGATTCGCTGGTGTCGCTGCAGGACGACGACAAGGCTGACCTGAGCCGGCGCTCGCTGGTGGCCGATGCGGTGGGGCGCCAGATACTGGCCGGCTGCGACGCCAGCGCGCGCTGCAGCGCCCGCATGGGCGCACCGGTGGAGACCATCTATCGCGCGCTGCTGGCGCGCGCCGACAAGGATCCGGCCTTGCTGGCCGCAGTCCCCGGCGGCAACCTGAAACGCTTCTTCGGCAGCCTGCTCGACGTGCCTACGGCGGCCTCGCAGATTCCAGCCATGATCAAGGACTTAAACGAAGGCAGGGCCGATACGGTGAAGGCGGTGCTGGCCGACGTGGAGCGGCAGATGGCGCCCTTGGGCGGGTTCCCGCAAACGCCGCCGTCGATACCGCTGGTGATCGTCATCAGCGGTGCGGAAAACAACCTTCAACCGGGCCGGACAGTGGAGGAAGTGCGCAAGGAAGAGGCCGGCTTACTGTTCACCAGCAGCCTGCCTGGCGATCTGGTCGGCGCGCCGCTGCCGCTGTACGCGCGCGACGCCTGGTTTGCCCGTCTCCCTGAGAAGCTGCCGCCGACCTTGGTGATTCACGGCGACCGCGACGGCAAGACGCCGCACGACGCCGCTGTGCGCCACATCGCGGCCCTGCGCAAGGCGGGGCCGGTGCAGCTGCATACGGCCAGGGAAGGCGGGCATTTCGTGCTGTGGTCGGACAACAGCTGCGCTCGCCACACGGTGGCGAAGTTCGTGCTCGGTAGCCAGCTGAAAACCGGCTGTGTGAGCGTTGCCTCAAGCCACTAAGGTTGACGGCTTTGGTCAGCCGTAGGCGCCGCCGGTGTAGAGCAAATCGAACACCCGCGCGATGGTGCCGATCAGGGTGACCGACCCGATGATCATGGTGGTTACCAGCAGCACCGCCAGGATCCAGCGCGACGACGAGGCCTGGCCCGAGCCGGGGTTGTATTGCGCGTCGAATTTTTCGTCGGCGCTCACGCCCAGCACCAGCGCCTCGATGAAGGCGACGATATACGAGATGGTGATCGGCAGCAGCTTGAAGAAGCCGTCGGCCTCGGGCGCCAGGCCGTACACCATGCCGGCTATCGGCAGGCTGCACAGGTGCATCAGCCCGAGCTTGTCGAACGTGCCGCGCAGATAGAAGCGGTGGACACCCAGGCCGCCGAGGATCAGCGCGAGAAAGGTGGCGAAGGTCTTGTTCTTGTGCGGCGTGGACATGGACTGTGCATTCTTGAAAACAGGAAAGGTGAAAGTATCGGTCATATTTCACTTGCTTGCCAGCAGCGCATCCCCGAAGAAGCGGCAGCAACGCGGTGCAGTCTGACGGTACAGGTGGCGGTGAAGGCCAAAATCAGGGATAATGCTCAATTGGCCCGAACTGCGCGCCTGTTGTCATTAACGCTTGCTGCTGTGCGGCATTGCGCGCTATAATTGTCGGCTTTTTCCGCCCAGCACAACTTTTTGGAATTATTATGGTCGTTATTCGTTTAGCTCGTGGAGGCGCCAAGAAGCGCCCGTTCTTCAACATCGTTGCAACGGACTCGCGCAATCGTCGCGATGGTCGCTTCATCGAGCGTATCGGTTTCTACAACCCGATGGCGTCGGGTCAGGAAGTTGGCCTGCGCATCACCGCAGACCGCCTGGCTTACTGGCAAGGCGTTGGCGCACAACTGTCGCCAACCGTTGCTCGCCTGGTTGCTAACCAGCCTGCAGCTTAAGTCGTTCCTGTTTTGAGCAGTTCGGCAGCACCCGGGGTGCAAGTCCCCGACGACCTGACCCAGGTCGGCTACGTCTCCGGCGCCTTTGGCGTCACCGGTTCGATTCGGGTCACCCCGTTCTCCGAAGATGCGGATGCGCTGCTGAACATCAAAACCTGGTGGGTGGATAAGCCCAGCCTGCGGACCGTCGAGGTACGGACCGCGAAAATACACGGCGGCGACGTCGTGGCCCAGTTGGTCGGAACCATCGGGCGGGATGCTGCGGAGGCGCTCAAGGGCGCAGCTGTTTTGGTCTCGCGCGCTGAGTTTCCCGAACTGCCGGCCGATGAATTCTACTGGACTGACCTGATCGGTCTTGATGTCGTTAACCTGCAGGGTGAACACCTCGGCACGGTGAGCGACCTGATGCACAACGGCGCGCAGTCGATTCTGCGCGTGGCGCCGGTTTCCACCGACGCCGCTGACAAGGCGCCTGAGCGCCTGATTCCGTTTGTGGACCACTTCGTCAAGACAGTCGACCAGCAAGCCAAAAAAATTACTGTTGACTGGGGCCTGGATTATTAAGGCCCGGTTGAAGCGGGCGCCAGATGCAGTTTGATGTCGTGAGCTTGTTTCCCGAGATGTTTGCCGCGTTGACGCAGTCGGGTGTGACCCGGCGCGGACACGAGCAGCAGCGCTGGGGCCTGACGATCTGGAATCCGCGCGATTTCACGAGCGACCGGCACCGCACCGTCGATGACCGTCCCTATGGTGGCGGTCCCGGCATGGTAATGCTGGCCAAACCCCTGGAAGCGGCGATCGCGGCGGCAAAGCAGCGCCAGGCCGAGCTGGGATTGCCCGCCCCGCGGGTGGTGTTCCTGTCGCCGCAAGGCAAGCAGCTGACCCATGAAAAGGTCATGCAGTTGAAGGACGAAGCGGGACTGGTCTTGCTGTGCGGCCGCTACGAAGGGGTTGACCAGCGACTGCTCGACCGTTGCGTCGACGAGGAAATCAGCCTCGGTGACTTCGTGCTGTCGGGCGGCGAACTACCGGCGATGGTGCTGATGGATGCGGTAGTGCGTCAATTACCCGGTGTGCTGGGTGACGATGCCTCGGCGATCGAAGACAGTTTCGTCAACGGACTGCTCGATTCGCCCCATTACACGCGGCCCGAGTCGTACGAAGGCGCCGAGGTGCCGCCTGTTTTAATGGGCGGCAACCACGCGGAGATAGTCAAATGGCGCCGCCAGCGCATGCTGGAAGCCACACTGAACAAGCGGCCTGATCTGCTTGGCAAGGCGCGCGACGCCGGCCTGCTGACCAAAGCCGATGAGAAGTTTTTGGCGGGTTTAGAAAAACCCGTGTTGTAGCAGCACCAAACTGTGTGCATGTTGCCCACAGTTTAAACCCCATCCTCTACTGGGCCGACCGGAACAGAATGTTGCAGGACATTTATACCCGTTCCGGCCAGTGCCAGCACGATGGTTATTGGAGTTATAAAAATGAACTTGATTCAACAACTTGAGCAAGAAGAAATTGCCCGTATCGGCAAAACTATTCCTGACTTCGCACCAGGCGATACCGTCATCGTCAACGTCAACGTCGTCGAAGGCACCCGCAAGCGCGCCCAGGCATACGAAGGCGTCGTGATCTCCCGTCGTAACCGTGGCCTGAACTCGAACTTCATCGTTCGCAAGATCTCGTCCGGCGAAGGCGTCGAGCGTACGTTCCAGCTGTATTCCCCGCTGATCGCTTCGATCGAAGTCAAGCGTCGTGGTGATGTTCGCCGCGCCAAGCTGTACTACCTGCGTGAGCGTTCGGGTAAATCGGCACGTATCAAAGAGAAACTGCCAAACCGTCGCGCTAGCGCCGCTGCTGCTAAGTAATATCGGCCGCTGCACTAGAGAAAAGGCATCCCTCACAGGATGCCTTTTTTTCATCTATAGTCCCGAAATGCCATTGTCTAAATTTTCCTTCGATCCTGAATCGCTGCCGGTCGACGCCATCGCCGGCGAAGCCGCGCTGGGCCAGGAGCGCATGCTGGAGGACTGGCTGCGCCAGCGCTTCGCCGCGCCGCCCGACTGGATGCCGGAGCCCGCCGACGAGTCGCTCGCGACGGTGCGCATGGTGGCCGCGTCGGTGCTGGTGCCGCTGGTGCAGCGCCCCGAGGGCCTGCACCTGCTGCTGACGCGCCGCACCGACCACCTGACCGCGCATGCCGGCCAGATCAGCTTCCCGGGCGGCCGCGCCGAGCCGGAAGACGCCTCGGCCATCGACACCGCGCTGCGCGAAACCGAAGAAGAGATTGGCCTGGCGCGCAGCCACATCGATGTCATCGGCCTGCTGCCCGATTACGTCACCAGCAGCGGCTACCGGGTCACGCCGGTCGTCGGGCTGGTGCATCCGCCGTTCGAGCTCACGCTTGACCCGAACGAAGTGGCCGCCGCGTTCGAAGTGCCGCTCGCATTTTTGATGGACGGCATGAACCACCAGCGCCTGTCGGTCGAATTGCCGCAAGGGGCAGGGCGGCGCCACTTCTACGCGATTCCCTACGGCCCCCACTTCATCTGGGGCGCCACTGCCGGCATGCTGCGCAACCTGTTCCACCTGCTGCGCGCTTAAATCGGCAATAAGTTTGATTCCGGCACTGCTCTGCGCTATCGTAGCGGGCATTGCTGTATTGCTTCATACCAAAAAGGACGTTTGATGACATTTCTCTCCATTCTTTGCGCGCTCCTGATCGAGCAATTGAAGCCTTTGCGCGCAGATAATATGATTTACGCAGAGATCAAAAGCTTCGCAATGCGCATCGAACGGTGGTTCAACGCGGGCGACGCCAGCCATGGCCGCCTCGGCTGGATCCTGATGATGGCCGCGCTGATGGTGCCGACGGCCGCCATCTACTGGGCCCTGATGCACTACGACCTGATCTTTGCCGCGTTCGCCTGGAACGTGCTGATCGTCTACCTGACCCTCGGTTTCCGCCACTACAGCCACTACTTCACCTCGATCCAGCTGGCCCTCAATTCGGGCGACGAAGCCACCGCGCGCACCTTGCTGGCCGAATGGGCGCGGGTCGACACGGTTGGCATGGAAACCACCGAAATCATCCGCATTTCGGTCGAGAAATCGCTGATCACCACGCACCGCAATGTATTTGGCGTGTTCTTTTGGTTCCTGATGCCGCTCGGCCCGGCCGGCGCCGTGATGTACCGGGTGTCGGAATACCTGGCGCGCGCCTGGAACGAGCCTGAGCACATGCGCAACGAAGCGTTCGGCCAGTTCGCCGCCAAGGCCTTTTACTGGATCGACTGGGCGCCGGTGCGCCTGACCGCGGTGGCATTCGCGGTGGTCGGCAACTTCGAGGACGCGATTTACGCCTGGCGCAACTTCGCCCACCGCTGGACCGACGAAGCGCTCGGCATCATCCTGTCGGCCGGCGGCGGCGCCATGGGCGTGCGCCTGGGCAGCCCGCAGGAGAACGCGGCCAAGCTGCTGCCGCTGGACGCCGCGCTGGTCGACAGCAGCGACAGCGACGGCGACATTTTGCCGGGCGAAGAACCCAACCTGCGCGCGCTTCAGAGCACGGTGGGACTGGTCTGGCGGGCCCTGTTATTATGGATGATGTTGCTTTTGCTGGCCTCCAGCGCAGCCTGGCTGGGCTAAGGCCGAACGCCGGGCAGGGCGTGTGTGCCCTGCTTGCGACAGTGAAACTGCGGCATCAACTCTTCTATAAGATATAATACTGCCGTTCGGTTCCGAACCCGGCCAGGCGCGCCGGGGATCATCCACGCAGCATTCATGTAGCAGCCGCACTATGGCCGAGTTACCGCTTACCAAGAAAGAACTTGCTGACGAGTTCTTTATTCTTGGCCTGACCAGTGATGGCAGGCAGTTCCGCCCCAGCGACTGGGCTGAGCGGTTGTGCGGCGTCATGTCCTGTTTCCAGCCCGAGGGCGGAAAAGGGCGCAATACCCACCTCAAGTATTCCCCCTACGTCTGGCCGACCGTGCTCAACGGTGTAAAGGCAGTCGTGGTCAACAATGCGCTGAAGAACCTCGATGCGCTCGCCTACCATTTCGTTGTCAATTTTGCCAAAGACAACGACCTGCAGATCATCGACGCCTGCATCCTTCCCGAGCCCGGCGAACAGGCCTAATCGGGCGGCCCCGCCGCTTTGAGCCAGATCAAACGAGTTTGATGACCCCGCGTTAGCGTAGTCCAGTGCGCGGCCATCGGGGCTGCGCCTGCATACGCGGTTCGCCGCAGGGGAGCACACCATGCGCGTTGGGGAACTCTGTACCGTTGAAACCATCTACTGCATGCGCGACGAGACCGTCCAGGGCGCCGCCGCGCTGATGCGCAAGCACCATGTCGGCGACGTCGTCGTCATCGAGCAGCCCAACGGCGAACGCACGCCGGTCGGCATTGTCACCGACCGCGACATCGTGGTGTCGGTTATCGCGCTCGGGCTCGATCCGGCCAGCCTGCTGGTCGGCGACATCATGAGCGACGACCTGCTGACCATCATTGAAGACGACGACGTCTATGAAACCATCGAGCGGATGCGCTTTCGCGGCATCCGGCGGGTGCCGGTGGTCAACAGCGCCGGGGGCCTGACGGGCATCGTCAGCGTCGACGACCTGCTCGAGTTCCTGGCCGAGGAGATGGGCGAGCTGTCGCGCATCAGCTCGCACCAACAAGCGCACGAAAAGCGCGTCAAGCAGTAGCGTAAAGCCCACAGATGGAAAGGGAGCGCTATGCTATCATGTTGCTTTCGGGCATCTTCTATTGCCCTGTATGCATAGCAACGGAGAATCACATGGCAGGCAGCAGCAGGGTTGAAGGAATTTCGTTCGCGGGCAAGGTTGTGCTGGTGACTGGCGCCGCCGGCGGCATTGGCCGGGCGGCTGCGCTGGCGTTCGGCCGGGCCGGCGCCTGCGTGGTCGTGGCCGACACCTCGGTCGATGGCGGCCATGCCACCGCGGCGATGATCGTCGAGGCTGGCGGCAAAGCCCTGTTCGTTGCATGTAATGTCACCCGCGACGCCGAGGTCGAGGCGCTGATCGACAAGACGGTCTCGTACTACGGCCGGCTTGACTGCGCCTTCAACAATGCCGGCATCGAGGAAGAATACCTGCCGCTGGCCGAAGCCGACGAAGCGCTGTACGACCGCATCATGAGCGTCAACGTCAAGGGCACCTGGCTGTGCATGAAGTACGAAATTCGCCAGATGCTCAAGCAGGAAGGCGGCGGCGTCATCGTCAACACGGCGTCGGTGGCCGGTCTGGTCGGGGCGCCGACGCAGGCGATCTACGCGGCGAGCAAGCACGCCGTGGTGGGCATGACCAAGACGGCGGCGGTGGAATATGGCCGCGCCGGCATCCGCATCAACAGCGTCTGCCCTGGGCTGATCGACACGCCGCTGCTGGCGCGCGCGCTCAAGCGCGAACCTGGCCGCGAACAAAAGCTCAAGGACGCCAACCCGATCGGCCGCCTGGGCCAGGCTGGCGACATCGCCGATGCCGCCATGTGGCTGTGTTCGAGCCACGCCGCCTTCATCACCGGGCACCAGCTGGCGGTCGACGGCGGGCTTAGCGCCATCTGAGGCGCCGCTCCTATTTCGGGCGTGGCGCCTTCAGTGCTGAATCGGGCTGCGACAGCCGGCCTGCGCGCAGTTCGACCACCGCCCGCGCCACCGCCCGCGCTACATTGCGCACTTCCTCCTGGACATCGGTATCGCGGTCGAACACTTCGTGGCTCTCGGCGTACGATTCAAAGTAGCCGATAAAACGGTCCAGGCGCGCCATGCGTCCCGCGTCGATCAGCCCCATCCAGTCGAGCCAGTCCGACAGGCCGCGCCGCGTGCCTTCGATGCCGGCCACGTCGCCGTGCACCACCACGCCGTACACCCGTCCGGCCAGGTGCTTGGGATAATCCCAGCCAGCCAGCTCGAGTTCTTTCGCGATCTCGGCTTTCTTGCCATGGGTGGACGTCGGATCGGGGTTGCCGCCGTCGGCGCACACGAGGCGGTCGATCATCAGCTTGAGCGCCGATGGCGCGCTGTACCAGTACACCGGCGTCAGGATGATGACGGCGTGCGCCGCCACCCACTTTTCGTAAATCTCGGCCATCCAGTCATTGGTCTGGCGCTCGGCATGGTTGGGGTAGCAGCTGCATGGCCAGTGGCACAGCGGCATTGCGGTCGACACGCAAGCCTTGCAGGGGTGGATGTGGCGGTCGTAGTCGGACGTCAGCAGGCTCAGGTCGAGCAGGTCGGTTTCCATCCCGGCAGCCTCCAGCACCTCCTGGGCCAGTTCGGTCATGCGGAAGCTCTTCGACATCTCACCGGGGCAGGTGCCATCGTTGCGCGCTGAGCCATTGATCAGCAGCACGCGCGAGCGGGTAGCGGGGTTTTTCTGGTGCTTGTCGGCGTCGATCAGGCGGTCGCGGGTGGCGCGCCATTCGACTGACAGGTCATAGTCCGGATCGGCGAAGCCGGGCCCGGCTTTCGCGGTGACGGGCGCCTTGCGGCTGTCGCGGTAGTTGGACCAGGCGACCTCCTCGACGGCGGCAAGCGCGTCGCCCACCGCCTCGAAGCGCGGATCCATGAAGGAGCGGTGAAACACCAGCCGGAATTCGTCGCGCCCCAGCTTGTCCGGCGCCTGACCCTTGCGTACATCGACCATCATCTGCTCCCGTTGTTGATGCACAAGTATGCAGTACGGAAGGCAGGCGCAATGTTAGATGGCGAACCCGAGCGGGCTACGGGCGAAAAAAAAGCGATGTCACCGTTGAGTGGGGAATTGACTCCGTCATTCCCGCGCAGGCGGGAATCGGTACTGACGCCGTCGCCCCTGCGCAGGCAGGGGTCTATACTCGGCACGATTAGTATGGGCCCCTGCCTGCGCAGGGGCGACGTTGGCTTGCATTGCCGATTTCATTGTGGCTGTCGCTTCTGAAACGGCACTTGGCTGCCGAGCGAGTCGTGTCAAGCAGATTATTCCGGACAACAGCGGGCGTGCGCGGGCACGACGTGACGGTGGCCACTCCGCTATCCACATGTAACGGTGACAGGGCGAAAAAAAACCTGGCCGCAGCCAGGTTCTTTAACAGCGCTGAAACTTACTTGGTCGGCGCTGGCGCAGCTGCCGGCGCAGGCGGCGCCGCCGGTGCCGCAGCCGCCGCCGGGGCCGCCGCTGCACGCGGCGCCGCGTTCAGGTAGGTGATCCAGTACTTCGACAGGTCGGTCAAGCCATCGTTGCCCTTCAAGCCTTCAAACGCCTTGATCGCATCTGCCTTGCGGCCAGCCTTCGCGTAGGCAATCGCCAGGCGCAGCTTGGACTCGTCGGCGCGCTTCAGGCCGCCCTTGGCGATACCTTGCTCCATCAGCGAGATGCCCTTGTCGAACTGGTCCATCGTGACATACGCGTAACCGAGGTTGACCAGTCCGGTGCCGTCCTTCGACTTCATCGCGCTCGCTTCGCCGCTGGCGATGTTCTTCGCATCGTCGGCCGCCTGCTTGTTGGCCTTGTCGCGCAATGCCTTGTGCGGGCCGGCGCTGGTGCCCTTGCCCATCACGCCAGCAGCGTAGCCTTCATCCATCGCCTTTTTGGCTTCGGTCGGGAAACCTGCCAGCAATGCCAGCTCAGCCATTTCGGAGTACTCGAGCGGATCGAGGGTCGTCATCGCCATGTCCTGCAGGCGCAGCACGTCGAGGCGGAAGCGGTCGTTCCAGGTCGACTTGCGCTGCATGCGGCTCAGCAGGTCGGTCCAGAAATCGTCGTTCGGGTGGTGGGCGACCAGCTTTTCCATGGCCATGATGTAAGTTGCATCATCCTTCAGCTTCGCCGCCGAGCTGCCCAGCAGGCGCAAGTCTTCCAGCTCAGGCACTTTGCCTGCTTTTTCGGCATCGGCGATGATCGGCAGCACTTCGTTCTTGGCGTTGGCGAAGTCGCCGCTCAGGTAATACGCGCGCACCAGCGGGCCGCGCACTTTCTCGGGCGTGGTGCTTTCCTTCTGGTAGCGCTTCATCCACTCGATTGCTTTTGGATAGTTCTTCGCGTTGTAGTGATAGTTGCCCAGCGCCTGAACGAAGTCAGCCTGCTCGGTGGCCGGCAAGCGGCCCGAAGTAATCACCGCTTCCAGCGCGCCCATCGCCATCGCATCGTTGCCGGACGACGAGCCCAGCGCCAGCTTCATGCGGTTGAGCACATAGTCTTCATACGGGGTGCGGTTCGGGAACGCTTCTGCTTGAGTGATGCGCTCCTGCATCTCGGCGAATTTCTTGTTCGCCAACATTTCTTTGAACACGTTCGGATCGATCAGCTTGAACATTTCCGGACGGACAGTGTCCTTCGCCGGTTCGGCGGCCGGGGCAGCCGCTGGCTTCGCCTGGGCATGCGCGCTGGTCAGCAGGGCAGGCGCGGCATTCAGGCCGATTGCGGCCAGGAGCAAGCTGATACGAGCAAGACGGAATTGGGACATGAATGATCCTTCGACAAATGAACAAAGAGGTGGTGTAACCGGTACTACAACGCGCGAGTCCGGCAATCGGTGCACAAGGCAGTTTCAGCGACGCCGGTCGCAGAAAGCGCACATTGTGGCATAAAGTAGACAAACCGACCCTGCAATCGTGTGAGCAAACGTTTCCGCCGCCCGCAACTTCCAACATCGGGAAGTTCCAAAATCGGGGACAGACCACCATTTTGGAATCTTCCAAAATGGTGGTCTGTCCCCGATTTTGGAATATTTTGGAGCAGTGGGGTTCAGGCGTTGTCGAAACCGGGGACCGGGACCTGGCCGTTGGCTTCCAGTTCGCCAGCGAGCCAGGCGTCGACTGCGTCCAGCGCGGGCGCGGCGAAGCCGTAGGTGAGCAGGGCGGGCGCGTCGAAGTCGAGCGCCTGGTAGGGGTTCCACAACGCCAGGTGCAGGTCCGGCTTGAAGCGCGCGCGCGCGTTCGGGCCGTAACGCACCCGCGAGGTCGAGGCGAGGATCACGAAACGCCCGTCCGCAGGCAGCGTGCTCCAGTCGAACGATTCCGCATCGGCGTAAGTCACCGTGTCGACGTCGAAACGCCGCGCCAGTACTTTTGCCAGCACGCCGGCGGTAACGCCGGCTTCGGATACGCCGTCGCTGACGGCATCCTGGCGCATCACCAGCCGTACCCTGGCGCCGAGCGGCGGGCGCTGCGGATCGCCGCGCGCGGTGAGGCCGCGCTTCCAGCCTTCGGCCATCACGGCGCGGTCGTCTTCGTCGGCCGCGTAGTCGCATTGCGCGCAGGCGTAAGTCGCCGTCAGCGACGCCAGTCGTTCGAGCTTGCGTTCGACCTCCGCCATCGCCAGCTCGCCCGATTCGATCGCCCGTGCGATGGCATCGATCGTTTCTTCTTGCGTGACCGGCGTGCCGAGCGCCATCACCATGTCGGCGCCCGCGACCAGCGCCAGCACGGCGGCGTGGCCGACGCCGTAGCGTCCCGCGATTGCGTGCATGTCCATGCCGTCGGTGATGATCACGCCCTGGTACTGCCATTGGTCGCGCAGCAGGTCGCCGAGGATCCGGCGCGACATCGTGGCCGGGTGGTCCGGGTCAAGCGCCGGGTAGACGATATGCGCTGTCATCATCGCCGGCGCGCTGGCCGAGGCCAGGCGGAACGGCGCGAATTCGAATTGTTCGAGTTCGGCCAGCGGCTTGTCGACCGTCGGCAGGTCGCGGTGCGAGTCGACGTGGGTGTCGCCGTGTCCCGGGAAGTGCTTGACGCAGCAGGCCACGCCTTCCGATTCGCTGCCTGCCATCCAGGCCATCGCCAGCTCGGTGGCGCGCTGCGGGTCGGCGCCGAACGAGCGCTCGGCGATCACCGGATTGTGCGGGTTGTTGTTCAGGTCGAGCACCGGAGCGAAGTTCCAGTTGAAGCCGAGCGCCTTGACCGCGCGCGCGACCGCCGCGCCGGTGCGGTACGCCAGGTCCTCGTCGTCGGCCGCGCCCAGCGCCATCGCCGATGGCGGCGCCGGTACCCAGGTCGAGCGGACCACCGCGCCGCCTTCCTGGTCAAGCGCGATCAGTGCGCCCGCTCCCATGGCATCAAGCAGGTCGGAGGTCAGGCGCTTGAGCTGCGCGGCGTCGGTCATGTTCTGGCGGAACAGGCAGGCGCCGCGCACGCTGTTGGCGCGCATGAATTCGGCCGTGGCGTCGTCCAGCACGGGGCCGGGGAAGCGGATCATGATCAGCTGGCCGGCGAGTTTGCGGTATTGGTTCAATTGACAGCTCCGTGCCTTGCTTAGTTTGTCTTGGTGACTTTGCTGAGGTGGCGCGGACGGTCCGGGTCCATGCCGCGCGCTTCGGCCAGCTTGGCGGCCATCACATAGAACGCCTGCACCGCGACGATCGGGTCGAGGTCGGGCGTCGGCGCCGTCGGCAGGGTCAGGTCGCGCTCGGCGATGTCGGCCGGTGCCGCCAGCAGGACGCGCGCGCCGCGCGCGCGCATCTCGGTGGCCAGCTGCACCAGCCCAGCCTGGGTCGGGCCGCGCGTGGCGAAGATCATCAGCGGATAGCCTTCTTCGATCAGCGCCATCGGGCCGTGCTTGATCTCGGCGCCGGAGAATGCCTCGGCCTGCAGGGCCGAGGTTTCCTTGAACTTGAGCGCCGATTCGAGCGCGATCGGGAAGCTGATGCCGCGGCCGACGACCATGATGTTGCGGGCCGGGGCCAGCACCTCGATGGCGGGCGACCAGTCCGCTTGCGCGGCCAGCGCCAGCGCATCGGGCAGCGCGGCCAGGCCTTGTTTCAGGTCCGGGTCGTTCTGCCATTCCGACACCAGGCGCGCACCGGCGACCAGGCTGGTGATGAAGCTCTTGGTGGCGGCCACGCTCTGCTCTTTGCCTGCGTGCAGCGGCATCGCCCATTCGGCGGCCTGCGCCAGCGGCGAGCTGATGTCGTTGACCAGGGCGACGGTGGTCGCGCCGCCGTTGCGGAAATAGCCGGTCGGCTCGACCACGTCGGGGCTTTGGCCGGACTGCGAGATGGCGATCGTCAGCGTGTTGCGCGTGACCAGCGGCGACTTGTACAGGGTCAGCAGCGACATCGGCAGCGACGCCACCACGCGCCCCATGCGCGCCATGATCAGGTAGGCGCAGTAGTTCGCCGCGTGGTCCGAGCTGCCGCGCGCGATTGTGAGCGCGGTGTTGAACTGGGTGGTGCGGAGCGTTTGCCCGAGCGCGGCGTAGCGGTCGGCGTCTTGCGACAGTTGCAGCGCGACGCATTCTGCCGCGGACACGGCCTCTTTAAGCATCATTGAGGTCACAGGCTTCTCCTTCGATATAAACAGATTTGATGTTCAGGTTGCGGTCGAGGACCACAAGGTCGGCGTAGCAGCCGGGCGCCAGGCGCCCGATCTGCGTCTCGCCGAGATAGTCGGCGGCATAGGTGGAGACGCGGCGCGAGGCGTCGGCCAGGTCGAGGCCGAGCGAGACCAGGTTGCGCAGCGCCTGGTCCATCGTCAGCGTGCTGCCGGCCAGCGTGCCGTCGGGCAGGCGCACCCCGCCCATGCACTTGTGGACGACCTGGCGGCCCAGCATGTACTCGCCATCCGGCATGCCGGTGGCGGCGGTGGAATCGGTGACGCAGTAAAGGTTCGGAATCGCGCGCAGCGCGACCTTGATGGCGCCCGGGTGCACGTGCAGCAGGTCGGGAATCAGCTCGGCGTACTGTGCGTGCGCCAGCGCCGCCCCGACCATGCCCGGCTCGCGGTGGTGCAGGCCGTTCATGGCGTTGAACAGGTGCGTGAAGCCTGCCGCGCCGTGCGCCAGCGCTGCCACGCCGTCGTCGTAAGAGCCCATGGTGTGGCCGATCTGCACCCGGATGCCGGCGTCGGCCAGCTCGCGCACCAGCTGCAGGTGGCCTTCCAGTTCGGGCGCCACGGTAATCAGGCGCATTGGCGCGTGTTCGCCCAGCTTGTTCACTTCGCCGAGCGTGGCCGAGCGCGCGTACGGCGGCTGCGCGCCCAGCTTGCCGGCGTTGATGTACGGGCCTTCAAGGTGCACGCCGAGGATGCGCGCGCTGCCGGCGACCGGGTTGGCGCAGGCCGCGCCAATCGCTTTGAGCGCCATTACGATGTCCTCGGGCGGCGCGGTCATCGTGGTCGCCAGCAGGCTGGTGGTGCCGTGCTTCGCATGCATCTTCGCGATGACATGCGGCGCGTCGCCGCCCTGCATGATGTCCTTGCCGCCGGCGCCGTGCACGTGCAGGTCGACGAAGCCGGGGATGATGTAGTCGTCGCTGTTGAGCCCCGGGTCGGCAGCGCCGCCGTCGATCGCGTCGATCCGTTTGCCGAAGCGGACTTCGCCGCTGACCCAGCCGCCTGGGGTCAGGATATTGCCCTTGATTGCGTTCCTCATTGCACGCCTTTCTCGCTATGCTGTTCGATCATGCGCAGTGCGCCGCTGGCGGCGTCCCCGTGCGCGGTGACGGTGCGTGCCAGCAGTTCCTCGGGCAGCCAGGCGCGCAGCACCTGTCCGAGTCCGCCGCATAAGGCCAGCGGCAGTTCGGCGGAGGGGTCGAGGGCGCGCGCGATGGCCGCCACTTCAGCGCCTGCGTCAGCCAGGATCTGGCGCGCGGCCGGGTCGCCGGCATTGGCCACCACGATCGGCGCCAGCGAAGCGAATGCGGTTTGCGAGGCCTTGCCGAGCCAGACCTGGATGGCGTCGCGATTGCCGCCGCAGGCGTCGATGACGTGCTGCGCAAACGCCGAATGCGGCTTGCGGCCGTCAAGAACCTGTTCGATGTGATTGATGGCGCGCAGTCCCATCCAGCCGCCGCTTGCTTCGTCGCCGGCGGGGAAGCCCCAGCCGCCCACTTCGCGCTGCTCGCCGTTCGGCAGCAGGACCTGGCCGACGCTGCCGGTGCCGATGGCGACGATCGCACCAGGCTTGCCCTGATGGGCGCCGATCAGCGTCGTGAAACCGTCGGTTTCCAGCCGCAGCGCCGAATAACCGGGGTTGGCCGCCACGAACTGCGCGGCCCATTCCTTGTTGTGGACACCGGCCAGTCCAAGGCCGATCGCCATCGCCGACAGCGGAGGGTGGGCGATGCCGGCCGAGGCGAAGGCTGCTGCGACGGCATCGCCGATCGCCTTCCATGCCTTGTCGATGCCGTGGGCGAGACCGGAAGGTCCCCCTTGTGCCTGCGCGATTTCGCCGCCGCCGGCGCGCGCGATGCGCACCCGGGTGCCGGTGCCGCCGCCATCGACGCCGATGAGATAGTCGATCATATGATGTGCAATCCTGAACCGCAATGTGATCAGGGCACTATAGGGACGCCAAACTCGGGTGTCAACAGGTATTTAATTGGTATTATGTTGGTTTGAACTGGTATTGTATTTGGGTGCCGGTAAGTGCGCCAAGCCCTTGATTTTAAAAGGCCGGGCGCAAAATTGGCTTGGTGCGGCGGGGGAGGTGGTATGGCGCCGCCGCAGCCCTTACTGGCGCTCTTCGCGCGCGCCCTTGCGGTCGATGGTGACCAGGCGCGGCTTGTCGAGCTGCGCGGTGCGGGTCTCGGGTTTCGCGCGCACGTTGACGACGGCAGTGCCCGGACCGTTGACGACGACATCGGCATGGCCGGCGACCAGCGCGCGGGCATTCAGGCTGCCTGACCCCGACAGCTGCGCATTGACGCGTTCAACCGTGCCGCTGATGTCGGCGTCTGCCGGCCCGTTCATCTTGATGACCAGGCGTTTTCCCGCCAGCGCTGCCGCCAGTCCGCCCGAGCCGTGCAGTTCGGCGTCAAGCGTGCCGGCCACCGTGGCCAGTTCGGCAGCGCCAGGGCCGCGGTTGCGCAGCGTGGCGTTGATGACCGCAAGGTGCGACGCATCGAGGTCGCCCGATCCGGACAGTTCGGCATGCAGCGCGCCGGTGCTGCCGGCCAGGTCGATATTGCCAGGACCGGACATCCGCACGCGCACATCGCGCGCGGCCAGGCCGCTGACCGACAAGTCGCCCGAGCCATGCACCTGGCCGTCGAATTTTTTCAGCTTGCCGGCGATGCAGCCATTACCCGGGCCATGCAGTTGCGCGCTGGCCGCTTCCACCGCCAGCGAGCAGGCTTCGAGGTCGCCGGAGCCGTGCACTTCAGCGCGCAGGTCGCCGGCGCTGCCTTCAATGCGCGCGCTGCCGGGGCCATGCAGGTCAACCGTGGCGCTTGCCAGGCGCAGGCGCCGCGCTTCGAGGTCGCCCGAACCGCTGACGCGCGCCGCAAGGGTGCCGCTGATGTCGGCGATGCTGACGTCGCCGGGGCCGGACATGGTTACGTTGGCGCGCACGGAGCGCATCAGGTGCAGGTCAAGATCGCCGCTGCCCGAGCTGTCGATCTGCAGTTCGCGCACCGCGCCGCTGGCGCGCACATCGCCCGGCCCGGTTTGCGAGATGACCAGGCGCTCGCCGCTGACCTGGTCGATTTCGACATCGCCGCTGCCCGAGTTGACCAGTCTGGCTAGCATCGGCGTGGTGATGTTGATGGTGACGCGTTCGTGCACCTTGTTGATGCTGAAGCTGAAGCCGCGCCGCTTCACCGGGCGCACCACCAGGGTGTCGCCGCTGACGAAGGCCTCGACGTCGGCCAGGTCCTTGCGTTGGCCGGACATGCTCAGCGCACTGCGTCCCTGCGCCTTGATGATTACGCGATAAGGGCCGGCCAGTTCGACCGACGTGAAGGCGCCGACCTGGCGCTGCACCGAGACCACTGGCGTGTCGTCAGGCGCGGCCTGCAGCGAAGGAGCGGCGAGGAGGCCGGCGGCGATGGCGACGGCGAGACTGGTTTGCTTGAGCATCGTTTTCATGTCTTCTTTTCGTGATGGGCCTGGGCGAAGCATGAGAATAGGGCAGCATCGCATCCTGCGCGACAGGAAACCGACAGACGTACGAAAACGTGGCCTCAAATGCAAAAGCGGCGGATAAACCGCCGCCTTCGATTCACCGGCGCCGCGCTCGCGGCGCGGGCGCTTAGTTCTTGTACTGCTCCAGTTGCACGGCCAGCGTGGTCTTGTGGTTTTTAACGAACTCGACGGCTTCGGCCTTGACGGCGGCGCGGTCGGCGCCCGAGGCGCTGCGGATGGTAACGGTCGGCAGGTTGAGCTTGTCGGCACTGACGCTGTTGGCGGCGGCGGTCGCTGCTGCCGCAGTCACGGCGGCGTTGGCCAGCGGCGCGTCGGCGGCGAATGCGGTACCTGCTGCGACGAACACAACAGCAGCGGCGAAGAATTTGGTGGCTTTCATGGTGTTTCTCCCTGTGAGTGAATGGCATCGCGGTATTGCTCGTCCAATGAACCCAGTCTACACATTGCGCAGGCAGCAAAAAAGGCGAATAATCGCAATGCTCCGTTGCGTATGGCGCAATAATCAAAGGACAATATGGACAGACTGCAATCAATGCGTGTTTTCGCCAAAGTGGTCGAAATGGGCAGCTTCGCCAAGGCGGCGGAGTCGCTCGACCTGTCGGCCACGGTTGTCACACGCAACCTTGCCGATCTCGAGACCCACCTGGGTACCCGGCTGCTGAACCGCACCACGCGCAAGCTGTCGCTGACCGAATCGGGGCAGGTGTACCTTGCCCGGGTGCGGCAGATTTTGGCGGATATCGATGACGCCGACGCCGAGGTGTCGTCGCAGTCGCGCAATGCCACCGGCACGCTGCGGATTTACTGCCATCCGGCGTTCGGCCAGGCGCAGCTTGGCCGGCTGCTGCCGCTGTACGCGCGCGCGATGCCCGATGTGGTGCTTGATGTGACCTTGTCGGACCATGGCGTCGACCTGGTGCAGGAGGGCTTCGACATCGGCATTTTCCTCGGGGTGCAGAAGTTCGACAGCAGCATGGTGGCGCGCAAGCTGGCCACCTCGAACCTGATCCTGTGCGCTTCCCCGGACTACCTGGCACGCCGCGGCGAGCCGTCCGCGCCGGCCGACCTGTCAAGCCACGACTGCCTCAACTTCGCGTATGAGCAGGTGCGCCACCACTGGCCGATCCAGTGGGACGACCAGCACGTGAATGTGCCGATCCACAGCCGGATGATCTCGAATAACGGCGGCCTGCTGCGCGATGCGTCGCTGGCCGGCATGGGCGTGGCGATCCGCTCGTCGTTCACGATCGAGGACGACCTGACCAGCGGACGGCTGGTGCAGCTGCTGAAGGGGCATCACCTTGGGCAGACCTCGGTGATGATGGTGTACCCGAGCCGCCGCCTGATGTCGTGGAAAACCCGCACCTTCATCGACTTCCTGGCCGCCCGCTTCCCGCGCCCGGAATGCGATCCGTGGCTGGCCGACGCCGAGGTCACCGGGCCGGCCGGGCCGTCTTGTTGGGCCAACCGGTAGCGGCAGGGGTGCCCGGGTGTCATAATGGCGGCAATGGCGCGGGCCCGAAGGCGCTGCGCGCGCAAGTGGAGAAAACTGCAATGATTCGTTATTTGGGGACGCATAAGAACCCGGACGGTGCAACTGTCTACGTATTCCTCGTAAACGGCTTGCAGAAGGAAGTGCGCGAAGGCGCGCTGAAACAGCACCCGGGCTGCTACGAAGCCTTGCCCGCTGCGGCCAAAGCCAAGATCGCGGCGAACCGTCAATGGCTGTCCAAGCTGTAGCAAGGCGCCGCCTTGCGGCGCTGGCCGTGGCGCTGGCCGGCTGCGCGCCGCCGCTGCTGCTGGCCGCGCCATCGACCTTCGGCCCGGTGATCGGCAGCGCGCTGCTGTGCCGCAGCCATCTCGATAACGCATACTTCCACTCCTGGCTTACCACTGCCTTCGGCCCGTCGTACAAGCATGAAGGCGGCGCCTACTGGTTCAAGGCCGAGGGCAGCCTGTGGGGCGCCCAGGTCACCGACATCATCGTCAGCGATGACACCACCGACCTGGTGTTCGTCGGCGCAGTTGCCGAAACCACGCCCGACAAGCTGGAACAGTCGATCCGCTCTGCCTCCGGCGTGCGCCATCTTGCCGCGGACAAGTCGGCCTTCCCGGTGCGCCGCTCGGTCCCGGGCAGCAGCATCGTCTACTTCAACGACAAGTCCAAGATTTACTGCGCACGCTACAAACCTTTGCATCCAACGCGCCAGCCGCCAGCCAGATAAGCATGTACACCCAATTCTTCAATCTGACCCAGCCGCCGTTCTCGATCGCACCCGATCCGCGCTACCTGTTCATGAGCGACCGCCATCGCGAGGCGCTTGCGCACCTGCTGTTTGGCGTCGGCAGCGGCGGCGGCTTCGTGCTGCTGACCGGCGAGATCGGGGCGGGCAAGACGACCGTGTGCCGCTGCTTCCTCGAACAGGTGCCCGAGCACTGCGAGCTTGGCTACATCTTCAATCCTCGCCTCAGCGTCGAAGAACTGCTGCAATCGGTATGCGAAGAATTTCATATCGCGCTGCCGGAAAGCGCCAGCGTCAAGGCGTATGTCGATGCGATCAACCGCTATCTGCTGGACTGCCACGCGCAGGGCAAGAACAATGTGCTGGTCATCGACGAGGCGCAGAACCTGTCGCCCGGCGTGCTCGAACAACTGCGCCTGCTGACCAATCTCGAAACCAGCGAACGCAAGCTGCTGCAGGTGATCCTGATCGGGCAGCCGGAGCTGCGCACGATACTGGCCGAACCGGGACTTGAGCAGCTCGCCCAGCGCATCATCGCGCGCTACCATCTTGGCTCCTTGTCGGAAGACGAAACCGGCAGCTATGTCAGTCACCGCATGGCGGTGGCCGGCGCATCGGGGCCGCCGGCGTTCCCGCCCGCGCTGACGCCGCTGATCCAGCGCCTGTCCAAGGGTGTGCCGCGCCGGATCAACCTTCTGTGCGACCGCGCGCTGCTTGGGGCTTACGTCGAGGGCACGCACCAGGTAAGCCGCGCGATCCTGCGCAAGGCGGCATCCGAAGTTTTCAGCGAAACCGATACGCCGGCGCCGAAACGCTGGGCGATGCTGGCCGGGGGAGTGCTCGCTGGCGCTGCGCTCAGTGCCGCCGCCCTGCAGTTAATTCCATCGCAGCCGCGCGGCACACCGGTGGCAGCATCGCCGGCGGCGCTGCCCGCGAAGCCTGCGGCTGCGCCAACAGGCCATGCGACGCCGGAGCCTGCGCTGCGCGAGCTGGCCGCGCTGTGGGGAGTCGCGCCTGGCGCCGGCGACCCGTGCGAGGCCGCGCAACAGCAGGAGCTGCGCTGCCACCAGGGCAAGGGCGGTTTGTACGAATTGCGCCAGCTTGACCGTCCGGCGGTACTGACCTTGCGCGACGGCCCGCAAGAACGCCACGCGGTGCTGGTTGCGCTGGACGACGACAAGGCGACGCTGGCGGTCGGCGGCGTGCGCCAGCAGGTGAGCGTCGCGTCGCTGGCGGCGCGCTTCGACGGCAGCTTCACCACCTACTGGCGCGTTCCGCGCGCGTTCCGCGACCACGTCCCGGCGGGCGGCGCGGGCGCCGATGTCGACTGGATCGCAGCGCGGCTGGCGCAGGTCGAGCGCAGCGCACAGCCGGCACAGGGGCAGCTTTTCGACGCGCCCATGCAGCAGCGCCTGCGCGCGTTCCAGGCGGCGCAAGGCCTGAAGGCCGACGGCATGGCCGGACCGCGCACCTACATGCGCCTGAACCAATTGGGTGGCGTCGCCGAACCGCGGCTGCTCGCCAACCGCAAGGAAAAATAAGCCGATGTCATACATCCTTGAGGCGCTAAAAAAGGCGCAGGCCGAACGCGAACGTGGCTCCGCGCCGACCATCCATGCAACCACCATTCACGCGGCGCCGGTGCGCTTCGCAACCAGCCGCAAGCCGCTGCTGATCGGCCTTGGCGCCGGTGCGCTGCTCGCTGGCGTAGCCGCGTTTGCGATGCTGCGCCAAAGCGCGCCGCAGCAGCAGCCGGTCGTCGTGGCCGCGGCAGCGGCGCCGCAGTCGCCGGTCGCGGCGCCCATGCCGCCGGTCGCGGCGCCCGTGCCGCCGCCGCCGGCTGTCGTTGAAGCGCCCAAGCCCGCACCCAAGCCTCCTCCGGTGGCAGCGGTGAAACCGCCGCAACCAGAACCGCAGCCCCAGCCGAAGCCGGACCGTGTCGAAGCGGCGCGGGCGCCTGAACCTGCGCCAATCGAGGACACCACGCCGCCGCTCAGCCAGCTGCCCGAAGCGATCCAGCGCGAAGTGCCGAAAGTCGCAGTCGGCGGCTACATCTACTCGGCCAACCCGGCTGACCGCCTGCTCCTGATCGACAAGGTGCTGCGGCGCGAAGGCGAGGAGGTGGCGCCCGGCCTGGTACTGGAACGGCTGCTGCCGAAAGCGGCGGTGATGAACTACCGCGGCTACCGTTACCGCCTCCCTTACTAGAAAGCGCCGAGATGCACAATGAAACGCCGCCTGGCCAGGTGCTGGGCGTGGTCGGATGGTCCGGCAGCGGCAAGACCACCTTGCTCGAATACCTGGTCGCGCAGCTGGCTGCGCGCGGGCTGCGCGTCAATGTGGTCAAGCACAGCCACCACGACATTCCACTGGAGCCGCCGCACAAGGATAGTGCGCGCCTGCGGATGGCCGGCGCGGCGGAGGTGATGATCGCCTCGCCATTCCGGGTCGCCATCATGCGCGAACTGCGCGGCGCCGCCGAGCCGCCGCTGTCCGAGCAACTGCAGCGCCTGGCCCCGGCCGATTTGACCCTGGTCGAAGGCTACAAGTGGGAGCCGATTGCGAAGCTGGAAGTGCATCGGCCGTCACTGGGGCAGCCGCCGTTGTATCCAGCCGATGGCGGCATCGTGGCCGTCGCCAGCGATGCCGCGCGGCCGCCCGGCCTGCGCGAGGGCCTCGAATGGCTCGACCTGAACGACGCGCCGCAAATACTGGCCTGGCTGATGTGCCGGATGGGCTAAAGTTATCGCGCCTTGCGCCGTTACCGAGGGATAGCCCCACCTACGGAGAATGCCATGGATGTCACTTCAATTGCAAAATTAGCAACATCGATCGCTGAAACCGGTAATCGCCAGGAAGTCCAGGCCGCGGTAATGAAGCGCGCGATGCAGATCGAAGGCTCGGTCGCGACCCAGCTGATCGACGCCATCAAGACCGCGCAGCCGGTGCAGCGGCTGCCGTCGAACCTCGGCAATAACATCAATACAACGGCTTGAGCCTGCTACAGTCGGAAATCGCGGTAAAATCCGCCATCCAACTCAGGAGAGCCCCATGAATAAACGTCAAGCAATGATCGCCGCTGCCCTTGCCGGCATGTGCGCAGCTGCAAGCAGCACCGCTTTTGCCCATAACCATGGCGAAAAAGGCGACAAGGCCGCTGATGTCGAGAAGGAAAAATGCTACGGCGTCGCGAAGGCCGGCGCCAACGACTGCGCCAGCTCGAATGGCGCGCACAGCTGTGCAGGCCAGGCCAAGACCGACAACGATCCTACCGAGTGGAAAAAAGTCGCCAAGGGCACGTGCGAAAAGCTCGGCGGCAAGCTGCCAGAGAAAAAGTAATACGCCACCGTGACACCCAACCAGCGCGCAGTCTCGGCGCCGGCTCTCCAGGCCGGCGTCGGGCTGCGCGCTCCGCATTACCGCGACGTCCTTGAGCAGCGGCCGGCAGTGGGCTGGCTCGAAGTCCATACAGAAAACTTTCTTGAGCGTTCGGGCTGGGACTGGCATGTCCTGACCGAGCTGCGTCGCGACTATCCGGTCAGCCTGCACGGCGTCGGGCTGGGCCTCGGCTCGGCGCGCGGGTTTTCCGAATCCCATCTTGAGCGAGTGCGCGCGCTGGTCGCCGCCGTCGAGCCAATGCTGGTGTCCGAGCATCTCTGCTGGGGCGCGGTGGGCGACCGCCACCTGAACGACCTGCTGCCCCTGGCGCTGGACAAGGCCGCGCTCGACTTGCTGTGCGAGCGGGTAGGGCGGGTGCAGGATGCGCTCGGGCGCCAGATTCTGCTGGAGAACGTCTCGACCTATGTGCGCTTCCGTTGCGACCAGATGAGCGAAGCGGAATTCATGGCGGCCTTGTCGCGGCGCACCGGATGCCGGCTGCTGCTGGACGTAAACAACCTGTACGTCAACCAGTGCAACCACGGCGAGGACGCGCTTGCCGCCATCGCCGCCATCGCACCGGGCAGCGTCGGCGAAATTCACCTGGCCGGGCACATGGTGACCCCGGCGGCCGTCATCGACCACCATGGGGCCGAGGTGGCGCCCCAGGTGTGGGCGCTGTACCAGGCTGCGCTGGCGCGCTTCGGGCGCGTTCCGACACTGGTGGAGTGGGATACCGACGTACCGCCGCTGGCAGTGCTGCTTGGCGAAGCCCGCAAGGCCGACGCGATCGCGGCGGCGTTCGCGCCGCTTGATGCCCCTGTTCCGGTGCCGGCGCTGGCGGCCACCATCGCGGCACGCGACTGCCTCGCCGACCAGCAGGCCTGGTTCGCCAGGGCGCTGTTCGACCAGGCGGCTGAAGCCGATGTGCTGGCGCATTTCAACGACGCCGGTGCGGGCCGCTTCGGCCTGTACCGCGGCAATCTCACGGTCACCTGGGACAAGGTCCTGTCCGCTGCCTACCCGGTCATCCGCCGGCTTGTCGGCGAAGAATTTTTCACCGCGCTGAGCCGCGCATACGGCATGGCCAGCCCCTCGACCGATGCCGACCTGAACAATTTCGGCGCCGGTTTCGCCGCTTTCCTCGCGCACTTCGAGCACGTTGCCCAATTTCCCTACCTGCCGGACATGGCGCGCTTCGAATGGGCGCTGCACCGCAATCATTTCGCGCCCGATGGCGCAGTCGTCACCGCGGCGCAGCTCGCTTCACTCGACCCGCTGCGTTTCGAACGAGCGCGTGCCCGTTTGCATCCTGCCTGCACGATGTTCGAGTCGCCCTGGGCAATTATTCCGCTCTGGCAGGCGCATCAGGCTGGCACCGAGGCCGCCTTCCCGCAAGACATGGCCGCGCCCTCGTTCGGCATCATCGCCAGGCCGCGCTGGAAGAGCGAGGTCGCCGCCATCCCCGCCAGCGCCCATGCCGCGTTGATGGTACTGGTCTCGGGCGGCACGTTCGGGGCCGCGCTGGATGCGGCCTGCGCGCTCGATGAGGACGTCGACGTGCCCGCCCATCTGGCGCAGTGGATCGCGCTCGGTGCGTTCGGTTCGCTGGAAGAGGGATCTTGAGGATGCGGCGCCGGGCCCTGGCGCCGCACGGGACTTGCTGGAACGATTCAGTGGAACGCGCGCAGGATGCGCGCTTCGCCGCTCTGGTCGGCGTGCTGGACTGCGGCGGCATTGGTCGCTTCGATCATCCGTGACAGCTGGGCGTCTTCGAAGCGCGCCAATTCCTCGGTCGCGGCATTGAGCGCATTGGCGAGCTTGGCGCGTGCGTTCTGGTAAATCACACTGGTGTACTGGTCGGTGTTCTTGAGTAGTTCCTCCGCATTTGCGATAACGAGTCGCAGGTCTCCGATGAGCCTTTCCTGCGTCTGAGACCTTTCTTGAGGGCTATTCATGGCGGCCTCCTCCAACGGTTGATCATGGTTACAATATAAACAAGCAAGAACGGCTGAGTTTGTCTCCGCGCAAATGAATGCGGGCACTTATTCTTGGGCCAAACACCCGCCAGATTCCCGCCTTGTTCCCTCGTTACCCCGTCAACCGCGACGCGTCGCCAGCGCTTACTGCACGCGAATACGCACGTCGCCGACACTGACGGTCTGGCCCGAGCGGATCTTCGCGGTCTTGCGCAATTCGCGCTTTCCGTCGACGGCAACAACACCGCTCGCGACCATGTTCTTTCCGGCGCCACCGCTGTCGCACAAGCCAGCCAGTTTCAGCAGCTGGTTGAGCTCGACGAACTCGCCTTCCAGATCAAAAGTGACGTTTTGCATTCTATCCTCGATTAAAATTGTTGGTTTTTTGATACTAAATCATGCTGATTGGGCAGGATGGGTCATGTCCATCGGAACGATCCACTGGCCAAATTCCTGCTCCGTGACGTAGCCCAGCGCCAATGCCGCTTCCTTCAGCGTGGTGCCTTCGTGCTGTGCCTTCTTGGCAATCTGGGCCGCGCGATCATAGCCGATGTGCGGCGCCAGCGCAGTCACCAGCATCAGCGAGCGCTCCATCAGCTCGCCGATGCGGAGGCGGTTCGGCTCGATGCCGCGCGCGCAATGTTCGTCGAACGAGCGCATGCCGTCGCCCAGCAATCGCGCGCTCTGCAAGAAATTGTGGGCGATCATCGGCTTGAACACGTTCAGCTCGAAGTTGCCGGACGCGCCGCCGATGGTGATGGCGACATCGTTGCCGAACACCTGGCAGCACAGCATCGTCAGCGCTTCGCACTGGGTCGGGTTGACCTTGCCCGGCATGATCGAGCTGCCCGGCTCGTTTTCCGGAATCGTGATTTCTCCCAGGCCCGAGCGCGGTCCCGACGCCATCCAGCGCACGTCGTTGGCGATCTTCATCAAAGCGGTGGCAAGCGTCTTGAACGCCCCGTGCGCGGCGACCAGCGCATCGTGGCCAGCCAGCGCGGCGAACTTGTTGGGCGCGCTCTTGAACGCCATCCCGGTGCGCGATCCCAGTTCGGCGGCGATGCGCGGCGCGAAATCGGGATGCGCGTTGAGGCCGGTGCCGACCGCGGTGCCGCCGGCGGCAAGTTGCAGCAGGCCCGGCAGCGTCGCCTTGATCATTTGCTCGGCATACTCGAGGTGCGCGACATAGCCGGAGAATTCCTGGCCCAGGGTCAGCGGTGTCGCGTCCTGCAGGTGGGTGCGGCCGATCTTGACGATGTCGTCAAACGTGCGCGACTTGACGGCCAGCGTGCTGCGCAGTTGCACCAGCGCCGGCAGCAGGTTCTTGACCACCGCCTGGGCGGCGGCCACATGCATCGCGGTCGGGAAGATGTCGTTGGATGACTGGCCAAGGTTGACATGGTCGTTGGGGTGCAGCAGGCGCGCCTCGCCGCGTTCGCCGCCCATCAGTTCGGAGCCGCGGTTGGCCAGCACTTCGTTCATGTTCATATTGCTCTGGGTACCAGAGCCGGTTTGCCAGACCACCAGCGGGAACTCGTCCGGATGCTGGCCTTCGAGTACTTCCAGTGCGGCGCGCATGATGGCCTCGGCCTTGTCGGCTGGCAGCAGGCCCAGCGACCGGTTGACAGCGGCCGCGGCGCGTTTGACCTCGGCCAGCGCGGTGACCAGTTCGGCCGGCATGCGTTCGCTCGAGATGTGGAAATGCTCCAGCGAGCGCTGCGTCTGCGCGCCCCATAAACGGCCTGCCGGCACGGCGATCGGGCCGAAACTGTCCTTCTCCATCCTGGTTTCCATGATGTTTTTCCTGTTATAAAGGGTTTTTGCTAAAGAGTTTACTCCAACGCTCGTTAATGTCGTCAGGGCCGCAAATTCGCGTTGCCACACTTTAGTCATTGGTCCAGATTTTATGCTTCGTCCTTGCCTCGCTGTTTTCCTACGCGCCGCCGGTATCCTGGCGCTCAGCGGTTCGCTGGCCAGTGCCTTTGCGGTCGAGCTTGGCGAGGTGGTCGTGCGCTCGCACCTCGGCCAGCCACTGGTGGCCGACATCGAACTGACCAGTTTTGCCGACGGCGCGATGCTCGACGCGCGCCTTGCCCACCCGGACGTCTTCAAGGGCGCGAACCTTGCCGTCAACCCGGTGCTGTCGAATGCGCGCATGGCGGTGACGCGGCGCGATGGCCGTCAGTTCCTGCGGATCACATCCGTCACGCCGGTCCAGACCCAGTACGTCCACCTGTTTCTTGACCTGGGCGAGGGCGGGCGCCGCAATGTGCGCCAGGTCAGCCTGCCGCTGACGCCTGATCCACGCCCGGCGTCACCGCCGCCTGCAGCTTTGCCCGTTGCCGCGCCGGTACAGCCAGTCGATAGCAAACCGGTCGCGCTTGTTGCGGCGGCTGCGCCCGCGCCGAAACTCGCGCCGCCTGTCGTCAAGCCGGTCGAGAAGCCGGCCGAGAAGCCGGTCGAGAAGCTGGCCGAGAAGCCGGTCGAGAAGCTGGCCGAGAAGCCCGCCAGCAAGCGGCCACTCGGCGCTGTCCCGGCCGCTGTGCCCGCTGCCTCCTGCCCGAAACCCCGCTACAGCGACGAGGAGGTGCGGGCCTGCGCAACGCGCGATTACAAGAACGCCATATTGTCAGCCCAGATCGTCGAACTCGAAGAGAAGGTCAAGGCCTTGCAGGCAGCGCTCGACGCGCCGCCCTTTGCCGCAGCCCCGGTGCTGCCGAAAGCCGTCGCCGCCAAGCCTGCCACGCTGGCGCCGCCGCCGATTCGCACCGTTGCGCGCAAGAAGGACAAGCCAGCCCCGGTGGAAGAGGGCGGCTTCCCATGGATGTGGCTGGGCGTCGCACTCGCCGCACTCGCCGCTGCCGCCGCTGTGGCGGCGCTCGTGGTGAAGCGCCGCAAGAAGGTCGATGTCGTCGCCCCGGTGCGGCCTAAGAGCAATATGATGGGTCGGCTGCGCGACGCGCTCAACCGTGACAAGCGTCCCGGCGAACGGCTTGAGCCGGTGGATGAGGCGTAAATGGTGCAACTTAGTTAATCTTAAGAAAAAATCAAAAATACTTTGTGCGTGCTCTGCATGAGCGAAAAATCTGGGCTATACTCTTTTCATGGTCTTTAAGGCCGATAACAGGGCATGGGCCTGGCGCAGCCACCACCGATAGCGTGGCGCGACAAACAGGTGACCGTTGAAGAAACGCCTGTCCTGGAAGCTGACTGCAAGGCAACGACGTCTCGCAGCCGCCGGATGCAACCGGCAACGAGGCGACACCAGGAGATACCTGGTGTTCGCTCTCCAGAATTCCTTCCCGTAGCAATCCCATTGTGTGATGCGCCAGCCCCTCCAGGGGCTGTCAGCCGTCGTCCGGCTTCAGCATGCCTTTCGCCCATAAAAAAAGCGCCCGCAGGCGCTGTCGATGTCTCGGCAGGGAAGGGCTTAGTGCGCCATCACATCCGACAACTGCCAAGGCTCGGTGACTTCGCGGATGGCGCGGTCGTTCGCCATGATCTGCTTGATCAGGTCGATCTTGCGCAGGCGGGCGGCGCCTGCCAGTTCCGGAACGCCGGTCTCGACACCGGCAGCTTGTGCTGCACAGGCCTTTTCCATCGCGGCCAAGCCATTCCAGTCGGCGGTTTTTGCGGCGCCTGCCATCTTGGCAGTGAGGCCAGCAATATTTTCGTACATCGAGAGGACTTCGTTGGAGGTCATGGGACACCTGGCCGATAGTGAGCGGATTACCGCGTGTCCCTCTATATCGGTACCCGTTTAGGAAACTTTAGGCGTTTTTTGAAAAAAATTGAAAATAATTGGCATTGCCGGTTTTATTGCTAATTAATCAATTCTTCCAGCCCTGCGCTGAGTTCCGTCAACGGCGGCATTTCCCCTAGCAACTCGCTTGGCTCGAGACCGAGCATCGCCGCGACTGCCGAGGGCACCTCGCCGGCCACGTCGTCCGGCGCTTCCCTGGCTTCGTTCAGCTGTGCGCGCCAGGCCGCGAGGTGAATGACCGCTGCCAGCCGGTCAGGAGGCGACCCGAGCAGCGGAGCGGCGACATCGCCGATCGTGTTGGTAAATACACTCGGGAATTTCCAGCGCTGAGCCAGGCCGGCGCTGACGTCGTAAAAGCTGAAGCCCAGCGCGTCGAGCTCATGGCGCATTCGTGCCGGATCGTAGGGTCCCGCCAGCTGGTCCAGCCTCTGCGCCTCGGCCGGCATGCCGGCGTGGATGATGACGAGTCCGATCGCATGCATCAGCCCGATGGTGAACGCCAGTTCGGCATCGTCGCCCGTTTTGCGCGCAATCCAGCGCGCGCTGCACGCGGTATTGAGGCTGTAGCGCCAGAAGCGGGGCAGGTCGAGGCCGGGCGGCGGACTCTTGAAGCCATTCACCAGTCCGCTGCTGATGACCAGCGTACGCACCGTCACAAATCCGAGCATGCGTACTGCGTCGTCAACGGTGGCAACGCTGCGCGAGACATTGTAGTAGGCCGAGTTGGCCAGGCGCAGCAGCTTTGCGCTCAGCACCGGGTCGGCCGACAGCGACCTGGCGATGTGCGCCGCCGGGACGCCGGGGTCGTCAAAATGTTGCAGGAGGTCGGCGAGAACCTTGGGCGCGGTCGGCAAGGCCTTGGGATTATGGAGCAGTTCATCCAGCGTCATTACGGCTCTCCTCGTTGTCGCAGCCACGTTCCCTTGACTATATCGCGCTTTCTCGCGGCGCGGTATAGCCTGTGGCAGCGCCGGCGTATTCCGCGTTTTCTGCATTCTGGCGCAGGATTTTCGCATCCTGTCGCAATTGCGTGGGTTGCCGCCCGCGCCTTCGCATACAGTGCAGTCTGGGGCGCTGCGGCATGTGGCGCGACCGTACAATAATAGAGAGGCGAGATGAGACATCCACACATGAAACAGCTGGCGCTGGCCGCCGCACTGGCGCTGGCCACCTTGCCGGCCCAGGCCGAAGCACCGTTCTCCTTCGCCGCCACGCCGGGCAAGCTTCCCAAGAACGTGGTGCCGGTGCTCTACACCGCCCACCTCGTCCCCAATCTCTCAGACAATACCTTCAGTGGGACGCAAACCGTCGACATCGATGTATTGACGCCGGCGTCGCGCATCATGCTCAACGCCGCCGACATGGCGTTCAATGGCGCCACCCTGTCGGGCAAGGGAATGACGGAGATTGTCCTGCGCCCGCAAGTGGACGCCAAAGAAGAAACCGTGACCTTCGAGCTGGGCCGCGAGCTTGCCCCGGGCCGCTACCAGCTGTCGCTGCAGTTCCGCGGGCAAATGAACCGCGAAGCGCGCGGCATGTTCCATATGGATTACAAGGTGGGCAGTGCCAGCAAGAAGATGCTGTCGACCCAGATGGAACCGACCGATGCGCGCCGCATGCTGCCAACCTGGGACGAGCCTGCCTTCCGCGCCGCCTACCGGCTGTCGGTCGACGTGCCGGGCAGTTTCAAAGCCTATTCGAATACGCCGGTGGACAAGCAGGAAGCGCTCGCCGGCGGCATGCAGCGCATCCATTTCGGCCAGACGCCGAAGATGCCGAGCTATCTGATGGTGCTGGTCGCGGGCGAACTCGAACGCATCAGCGAGCGCCACAAGGGCGTCGAGATCGGCGTCGTGACCACCGAGGGCAAAAAGGAGACCGGCAGGTTCGCGCTCGAATCGACCAAGCGCCTGCTCGGGTACTTCAACAACTACTTCGGCCAGCCTTACCCGCTGCCGAAGCTCGACCAGATCGCCGTGCCGGGCGGCTTCAACGGCGCGATGGAAAACTGGGGCGGCATCGTCTACAGCGAATCGACGCTGCTGTACGACCCGAAGAAAAGCCCGGACAGCGTGCGCCAGGGTTCCTTCGAGATCAACGCCCACGAAGTGGCGCACCAGTGGTTCGGCAACCTGGTCACGATGGCGTGGTGGGACAACCTGTGGCTCAACGAAGGCTTCGCCTCGTGGATGGCCACCAAGGCCACCGACCACTTCTATCCCGACTGGCGCCCGTTCCTGCACAGCCTGTCCGAGCGCGACTACGTGATGGAACTCGACGCGCGCAAGACCACGCATCCGATCCAGACACCAGTGCTGAACGAAGCGCAGGCGGCGGACGCCTTCGACGCGATCACCTATACCAAGGGCCAGGCTTTCCTGCGCATGCTGGAAGCCTACCTCGGCGAGCGCGACTTCCGCAAAGGCATCCGCAGCTACATGGAGAAGCACCAGTACTCGAACACCACGACGGGCGATCTGTGGGCCGCGCTGGAGAAGGCATCCGGCAAGCCGGTCGAAAAACTGGCGTCCGACTGGACCACCCAGCCGGGCTTCCCGGTACTCAAGGTCGCGCAGAGCTGCGAAGGCGGCAAACGCAAGGTCACCTTGTCGCAGCAGCAGTTCCGCCTCGATGAACCGGCCAAAGAACAGCGCTTGTGGAACGTGCCGGTGCAGGTCGGTACCGTCGGCGGCAAGGCGTATTACACGCTGCTGGCAGGGCCGAGTACCACCCTCACGCAGCACGGCTGCGACGCCGCGCTGGTGGTCGATCCGCACAGCGTCGGCTACTTCCGCGTGCAGTACGACGGCGCCTCGTTCGATGCGCTCGCCAGGCAGTCAGCCCAGCTTCCCGACACCACCCGCTTCAAGCTGCTGTCCGATACCTGGAGCATGGTGCAGGCCGACCGGCAGGACCTTGGCAGCTACCTGAAGCTGGTGTCGGGCTACCGCGACGAGCCGCGCCTGGTGGTGTGGTCGACCATCCTGGGCCACCTGAACACGCTCGACCGCATGGCGCAGGGCGAGCCTGAACAAAAGCTGATCCGCCGCTACCTGGTCGAGACAATCAAGCCGCGCTTTGCCAGGCTTGGATGGGAAGAGCGTCCAACCGACACGATCGAAGACAAGCAGCTGCGCGCGTCGATGGCCGCAGCCCTGGCACGCGCGGGCGACGCCGAGGCGATCGCGCAGGCGCGCGCGCGCTTCGCACGCTTCCAGGCCGATCCATCCAGCGTAAGCCCGGAGATGATCGACTTCACGTTCAGCGTGACCGGCCGGTACGCCGACGCCGCGACCTGGGAAGCCTTGTCGGCCAAGGCGATGACGGCGCAAACCGGGGAAGAGCGCAACCGCTACGGGCGCGCCCTGACCAACGTGCTCGATCCGGCGCTGTCGGCGCGCACGCTGGACAAGGCGCTGTCGCCCGACCTGCCGCCGCAGCTGGCCACGCAGATCGTGCCAGGGGTCGCGCGCAGCGAGCATATCGACCAGGCCTGGGCGTTCGCCGTCAACAACCGCGACGCGCTGATCAAGAACGAAGATTCCCTCGGCCGCAATCGCGCGTTCCCGAACATCGTCAGTTCGTCGTCAGAGGTGCGCCATGCCGACCGGCTTGAAGCCTATGTCCAGGCCAACTTCGGCCCCGACGCGCAGGCCGAGGCCCAGCGTGTGGCCAATGCCATCCGTACGCGCGCTGCGCAAAAGGCGCTGCTGCTGCCGCAAGTGCGCGCCGCCCTCAACTAACCGACCAAGGACCATGATGAAAACAAGCTGGAAGCCTGCCCGTACCGCCATTGCGGTGGCCCTGTACGCCACTTTCGCGATCGGCTCGGCGCACGCGCAAACGAGCGCCGCCAAACCTGTGCCTGCCGCATCGATGACGGTGCTGCCGGGCGACGACTTCTTCGCCTATGCAAATGCCGGCTGGCTGGCGAACACCGAGATCCCCGCCGACCGCAGCAGCTGGGGCGCAGGCGCCGCGCTGGCCGAAGAGACCAATCAACGCATCCGCAACATGATTGAAACGATCGCAGCGGACAAGAACGCCGGCGGCGACGCGCGCATTGTGGCCGACTACTATTCGTCGTTCATGGACGAAGCGGCGATCGAGGCCAAAGGCGCCGCGCCGCTCAAGCCGGCGCTGGCGAAGATCGACGCCATCAAGGACAAGGCGGCGCTGGTGCGCGCGCTGGGCGCGTCGGTGCGAGCCGACGTCGACCCGCTCAACGCCACCGACTTCTTCACCGAAAACCTGTTCGGCCTGTGGGTCGCGCAGGGCCTGAACGACCCGGCCCGCAATACGCCTTACCTGCTGCAGGGCGGCCTTGGCATGCCCGACCGCGCCTACTACCTGGCCGATAGCCCGCGCATGGCGGAACTGCGCACCAAGTACCAGCAGCACATCGCCGCGATGCTCACGCTGGCCGGCTATGCCGATGGCGGCGCCCGCGCCGCCAGGGTATTCGCCCTGGAGACCGCGATCGCGCAGTCGCACGCGCCGCGCGAAGACTCGGCCGATGTACAAAAGGCGAACAACAACTGGAGCGTCAAGGACTTCGCTGCCAGGGCCCCGGGCATCGACTGGAACGCCTTCTTCAAGGCCGCCGGTCTGGCAGGGCAGGACAAGTTCATCGTGTGGCACCCGAGCGCGATGGCCGGCGCGGCGAAACTGGTCGCCTCGACCGACGTGGCGACCTGGAAGGACTTCCTCGCCTTCCACGCGATCAACCACAACGCCGCCGTGCTGCCCAAGGCCTTCGCCGACCAGCACTTCGCGTTCTATGGCACCGCCATGTCCGGCACGCCGCAGCAGTCGCTACGCTGGAAACGCGCGCTGGCGGCGACCAACAATGCCGTCGACGAAGCAGTGGGCAAGCTGTATGTCGAGCGCTTTTTCCCAGCCGAGAACAAGCAGCGCCTGCAGCAAATGGTGAGCAACATCGTGACCGCATTCAGCAAGCGGGTCGAGAAGCTCGAGTGGATGGCGCCCGCCACCCGCGCCCACGCGCAGGAGAAGCTGCGCACGCTTTACGTCGGCATCGGCTACCCGGAAAGGTGGACATCGTATGCGGGCCTGAAGGTGGTGCGCGGCGACCCGCTCGGCAACGCGATGCGGGCCGAGGAATTCGGCTACGCGCAGGCGCTGGCCAAGCTGAAGAAGCCGGTCGACCGCACCGAATGGTCGATGCCGCCGCACGTCGTCAACGCCGTCAACATGCCGATGCAGAACGCGCTGAACTTCCCGGCGGCGATCCTGCAGCCGCCGTTCTTCGACCCGAAGGCATCCGACGCGGTCAACTACGGCGCCATTGGCGCGGTCATCGGCCACGAGATCAGCCATAGCTTCGACGATCAGGGCGCGCAGTTCGACGCCCAGGGCCGCCTGCGCGACTGGTGGACCAAGGAAGACCTGGCGCACTTCAAGACCGCATCGGACAAGTTGATCGCGCAGTACTCCGACTACAAGCCTTTCCCTGACCTGGCGGTCAACGGCCAGCTCACCCTGAGCGAAAACCTGGCCGACCTGGCCGGCCTGGCGGCGGCGTACGACGCCTACAAGGCCACCGGTTCGGACAAGGCATCGATGGTGGACGGCGACCGCGAGTTCTTCATCGGCTACGGGAACACCTGGCGCACCAAGATGCGCGAAGGCGCGGCCCGCCAGCGCATCCTGACCGACGGCCACGCGCCGGGCGAGTATCGTACCGCCACGGTGCGCAATCTCGATGCCTGGTACAAGGCGTTCGACGTCAAGCCGGGCCAGAAGCTGTACCTGGCCCCCGGGCAGCGCGTGCGCGTCTGGTAGGGCGCACGCGCGCCTGGCCGGCCCCGCGTCAGTGGTGCCGGACCGCGAGCGCGTAGCGGTGGATGTTGAGGTCGCCGCCGGGCCAGAAAATATTGCGCGAGACCTTGGCCAGCAGCGTCACTGGATTGCCCGACGTGTTGCGGTAGCTGGTGGTGGCCCTGGTGTTGTACGGGTCGGTGCTGGCCTGCGCCAGTTGCGCGCCGCTGGCGTTAACGATGGCCACAGCCCAGAAATCGGACGCGTAGCTGTCCGAGCGAATCAGGCGGCTGCCGACGAAGTCGAGCGTCAGGCTGGCGCCTGCCGCCACCTGGATCCGGAAGTAGTGATCGGTCCCGAAGCGCATTTGTCCCAGTGCGCCGGTCGCTGGCGCGTTCAGCGCGTCGGCGCTATCGATGGTGGTGTTGGTGCCCGAACTGGTGGCGACCGTCGCCGCGCCGGTCGGCGGTGTGCGGTACCAGACCGGCAATCCATTTGCCGTGCGCACCACCAGGTTGCCGTCGTTGGTGACCTGCAGCGACGATTCCGGATATTCCCAGGTTCCGGCGTGCCACAGCACCGCTTGCGGCGCGCGCAGCCCGGCCTTTTGCACGACCAGGTTGCCGTCCACTTGCATCGCGGCGTAGGCGCCATGGTGGCCGCCGGTGCCGCTGCTCCAGACCGCGGTGCCGGGGTGGCGGTATAGCGCCAGGTTGCCGTCACCTTGCATCGCCAGCCCGTACCGGCCATCGCACGAGCTGACCGATGATCCGCTGGACAGCTGCCTTCCCGATTCCAGCAGTCCGCACGTGGCGCCCGCGCTCCACGCCGGGCCGACGTTAATTGCCCGCATTGCATTCCACACCGCCTGTTCTTGCGGCGAGCCCGGGCCGAACAGGTCCTGGCTGGCGGTAATCAAGGCCTGGCGCGCTGCCACGTAGTCGCTCATCATCGTGAAGTAGTAGTTCATCGCCCGGTACCAAATGCGGAAGGCGCTGTCGTTGCCGATGCCGGTCATCCCGTCCGGCAGGTGGGGCGAGAAGCGCGAGCCGGAGAGCGCGGCGCCGTTGGCCAGAAAATAAAAGGCGCGGTTCATCGGACCGCTGGCCCGGTGCGGCCCGGCCTGGTGCAGCTTCGGCGTCCATTCGTCGATGCCGCCGGTCAGGCTCGGCTTGTACATGATGCGGTAGTTCGGGACCCTCGCTTCGTCGAGGATGGTCCAGTTGCCGCCGGTCTGGGGAATCGTTGCGGCGCCGGACGCAAGGCCGCCGCCGCGCACGTAAAATTCCACCATCGCGCCGAAGATGTCGGAGTTGGCTTCGTTCAGGCCCCCCGGCTCGGCGGCATACATCAGGTCGCCGGCGAACTGGTTGACGCCGTGCGCCATCTCGTGGGCGACGATGTCGAGCGAGGTGAGGTTGCGGATGCCGGACTCCGGGCTGCCGTCGCCATAGCGCATGCAGAAGCACGACGGATACCACGCGGCGTTGGCGCCGCCCGATTGCGACTGCGGGTCGTGGACCACGGCGAAGGTGGCCCAGCCATGGAGGCCGTCGATACCGCTGCGGTTGATGACGTTGCGGTAGAAGTCCCAGCTGGCCTGCATGCCGAAGGCGACGTCAACGCCCGCCGTTTGCTGGGTATCCGGGTTGCTCGATCCGGCCGTATAGTTGGCGCCATCGCCCCAGGTATTGGTCTCGTCGCGCATCGCATGGGAGGCGGCCGGGGTGTCGGCGACGTAGTCGAGCACCAGGTTGTTGGCGTACTGGCCTTCCGGCCGGCCGGGCTGGCCGGCTGCGCCGCGCTGCATGTCGCGCATCTCGTAGCCGCCGATGGTGCTGTTGGCGTTGATGCTGACCGTGCCGCTGTACTGCGACCTGGCGCCGTCGGCGCGTGCGTGCGCCGTCTGCAGGCTCGGCCAGCTGTCGAGGACCTCGCCGGAATGGGCGTCGACGATGACTTCCATCGAGACGTCGCCATCGACCCGGTTGCGCGTCTCGAGGTGCACATGGTAGGCCAGTGCGTTGCGCACCAGGCGCCGCTCCATCATGGTTGCGTCGATGTTGCGCGAGCCGCGGTAGCGGGCGGCGATTGCGCGCCTGGTGACCGGGTAGACCAGCAGTTCGGCCTGCGGCGCGACGGTGAAGCCGCCTTGGATGCCGGCCTTGGCGGCCGCGGTGCGGATCGCGGTGCCCTCGGAGACGCGTGGCGCCACATCGACCACAGGCGAGTGGTGCAGCGACAGCGAGTACGGCAGCACGCGGTTGCCGGCATCGACATGGCTGACCAGTTGCCCGCCCCAGACCTTCAGCCCGCGGTAGCGCTGCTGGAAGCGCACGTGGGTGATGCCGAACGGATCGACATCCGAACGGATCGGCACGAACTCGCTATCGGCCCCGATGCCGAGGATGCTGCGCGACGATTGCAGGGCTTGCGACGCGCGCGCCACCCGCTCGCTGCTGTCGGCGCGAATCCGCGCCACCACCTCTTTCGGCTGCGCCGCAAGCTGCGCCTGCGCCTGCGCCGCGGCCAACATGCCCAACACGACTACCCCCAAACCCCTGCTGATCGATGTGCCCATTTTTGTTCTTCTCCACATGAATAAATACGGGACGGCGGGATCGACGTCCTCGCTCACAAATGCTGAGTTAGTCAGACAGCGCAACGCCGCGGTTGTTCGCGTCATCTGTTAGGTATCGAACAGAGTCCCGTCGATAAGGGTTCTATCGTGTACCGGTCACATGCGTTATGTGGCCCTGACGTCAACGATTTACTCACTTAGCGAGGTACTCGACATGAACAAGGACCAGGTAAAAGGCAAGGCCAAGGAAGTTGCGGGCAAGGTTCAAAAGAACGTCGGCGATGTTGTCGGCAGCTCGGAGCAGCAGCTCAAAGGCATGAAGAATCAAGCCGAGGGCAATATCCAGCAAAAAGCTGGCGACGTGAAAGAAGCTGCCAAGACCAACCGCGGAAACCGTTAACGTTCCCGCTTATCGCGACAACCCGCCCGCGGTCACACGCGGCGCGGGTAAAATGCATTGATGGACCAACTACACGACATCGCCCAGCGCACGCTGGCGCACTACCAGGACAATGCGCGGGAATTTTTCAATGGCACCGTCGGGCACGACGTCAGCCAGAACATCGCCGCGCTGCTCGGCGCCATCGAAGCACCTGCGCCATACACGATTCTCGACCTGGGGTGCGGGCCAGGCCGCGACCTGAAAACCTTGAAGGGCATGGGGCACCGCGCCATCGGGCTTGACGGCGCCGGCCGCTTCGTCGAGATGGCGCGCGACTACAGCGGCTGCGAAGTCTGGCACCAGAACCTGCTGCACCTTGAACTGCCCGCAAGCATGTTCGACGGCATCTATGCCAATGCGGTGCTGTTCCACGTGCCGAGCCAGGCGCTGGCGCACGTACTCAAGCGCCTGTTCGACGCCATCAAGCCGGGCGGGGTGCTGTTTTCATCGAACCCGCGCGGCCACAACCAGGAAGGCTGGAACGGCGAACGCTACGGCAGCTACCATGACTACGACTCCTGGGCGCGCTTCGTCACTGCGGCCGGGTTCGCACCACTGCATCATTATTACCGTCCCGAAGGACTGCCGCGTGATCAGCAACCGTGGCTGGCCAGCGTCTGGCGCAAACCTGCCGAATGCTAGCAATGTGCGTGCGCGAACAGAAGAGTTCGATGCAAGCGGATATTCTGAACTCATCGCATCGGCCATGTGGCCTTGCACCTTTAAGGAGTTCACCATGAACAAAGACCAAGTCAACGGCGCATTGAAAGACCTCGGCGGTAAAATCCAAGAAGAGACCGGCAAGCTGACCGGTAGCCAAGAGCAGCAGGCAAAGGGCCTGGCGAACCAGGTCGAAGGCAAAACCCAGGAAAAAGTGGGCGATGCAAAAGAAGTCATCAAGGATGCACTGAACTAAATCGTTCAGTTTCAGCCAAAAAAAAGCCGCTTTCCCAAGCGGCTTTTTCCGTTGCGCGGCTGGAAATCAGCGCGCGTCGCTGCCGAGGTGGCGGCGGAAGAATGCTTCGATGGTGCTGTACACGTGACGCTGGCCCGGGCGCGACGAGATGCCGTGCTTGGCGCCAGGATAGGTCATCAGGTCGAACTTGATGCCGCGGTTGACCAGTGCGTCGATCAGCTGCGTGGTGTTGCTGAACAGGACGTTATCGTCGGCCATGCCGTGCACCAGCAGCAGCGGCGACTTCATGCCGTCGAGGTGGGCGAACACGCCGCTGTCCTTGTAGGCCTCCGGATTCGACTTTGGCGTCGCGCCGACGAACTGTTCGGTGTAGTGGGTGTCGTACAGCGACCAGTCGGTTACCGGCGCGACCGATACGCCGGCGGCGATCTTGTCCGATGCCTGTGCCAGCAGGCGCAGCGTCATGAAGCCGCCGTAGCTCCAGCCGAATACGCCGACACGCTTCGGATCGACGAAGCTCTGCTTGCCGAGCCATTCGATACCGGTCAGCTGGTCTTCCACTTCATGCTTGCCCAGGCCGCCGTAGATGGCATCGGTGAAGCTGCGCTCGCGCCGCGACGAGCCGCGGTTATCGAGGCGGAACACCACGAAGCCTTGCTGCGCCATGTACTGGTCGAAGTTATTGCCCCACTTGCGCGCAACGTGCTGGGCGTGCGGGCCGCCGTAGGTCGACAGATACACCGGATGGCCCTTGCCCGCGTCGAAGCCGGCTGGCTTGATGATCGAATAGTGCAGCGTATGGCCGCCGTTCCCCGTGAGCGTGCCGTATTCGGTCTTCAGGTGATCGGCCTTGTATTTGCCGTACGGGTGGCTGTCATTGAGCTCATTTTTTTCGAGCCATTCAACCAGCGAACCATCGGCGCGGCGGATTGCCACTTGCGGCGGGGTCGCCGGGTCGGAGAACGTGTCGACGAAGATCTCGCCGTTGTTGGCGAACGAAGCTTCGTGCCAGCCGTCGGCCTTGGTGATGCGCACCGGCTTGTCGGCGCTGCTGCCATCGAGCTTGAGGGCGTAGACCTGCTTGTCGATGATCGCGTCCTTGTTCGAGGCGATGAACACGCGGCCCGATTTCTCGTCGACCGCCAGGATGTTATCGACACCCCATTCGCCGCGCGAGATCGGATGCAGCAGCTTGCCGTTCATGTCGTACAGGTACAGGTGATTGCGGCCGGTACGCTCCGACGCCCAGATGAACGCCTTGCGCTTCTTGAGGAACTTCAGGTCGTCATGGATGGTGGTCCAGGTTGGCGAGGTTTCGGTCAACAGCGGGCGCTGCGCCAGGGTGGCGGCGTCGACCGCGATCAGGTCGAGGCGCTTCTGGTCGCGCGTCTGGCGCTGGTATACCAGCTGTTTGGCGTCGCTGCTCCAGTCGGCGCGCACCAGGTAGATGTCCTTCTCCGCGCCCAGGTCGATCTTGCGCTGCTCGCCGGTGACGGGCGAGACGATCATCAGATCGACCAGCACGTTCGGGTCGCCGGCGGCCGGGTAGCGCTGCTCGACGACTTCGGTGCGGTCAGCGAAGATTTCGAAGCGGCGCACCACCGGCACCGGTGCTTCGTCGTAGCGCTTGTAGGCGATCGCGGAATCGTCCGGCGCCCAGTAATAGCCGGTGCGCTGGCCCATTTCTTCCTGCGCGATGAATTCGGCTTCGCCATTGTGGATCGTGCCCTTGCCGTCGCTGGTGAGCTGCTTCTCGGCGCCGCTGGCCAGGTCGATCACGAACAGGTTCTGGTCGCGCACGAACGACAGGTAGCGGCCCTTCGGCGAAATCTTCGGATCACCCACATTGCCCGATGCGACCTTGCGCGCCGCTTCCGGCTTGTTCGCGTCGACCAGGTACAGGTTGCCGGCGATCGGCACCAGCAGCTGCTTGCCGTCGGGCGACCAGCTGTAGCTGATGATGCCGTTCAGGCTCGCGGTGCGCGCGCGTTCGCGGCGCGCTTTTTCTTCAGGCGACAGGGTCTCGTTCGGCACCAGCACTTTGGAGTCGACCAGCCGCTTGGTGGTCTTGTCCTTCATGTTGTATTCCCAGAGGTCGAGCTGGAACTGGTTGTCGGGACGGCCGCGCAGGAAGGTCACGCGGGCGCCATCGGGCGATACGCGCAGGTTGCGCACGCCAGGTCCCGCCAGCGCCGGGTCGGCGTGGATGCGGTCCAGCGTCAGGCGTTCCGCGGATGCGGGAACGCACGACAGTGCGGCTAACAAGGGGAGTAGAAAACGCATGGATGGTCTCGAAGTATTGATTAATTGGATCGGAACAACTGCGAGACGATACCAGAGTCGCTGCCAAAACGCTGTAAATACCCCCTGCTTATTTCAGCTTCGCGACTGCAGCACGCGCTCGCGCGACAGGTGCTGCAGCGACCATGTAAGCAGCGCCGCGGCGATGGTCAGTCCCAGCACCAGGCCGATCCAGTAGCCGCTGGCGCCCATCGGCGCGGCCGGCGCCCAGGGGAACCACGACGGTGCGCGTCCCAGCAGGTAGCCGACCGGCAGCGAGAAGCCCCAGAACGCCAGCAGCTGGATCTGCATCGGCTGGCGCGTGACGCGGTAGCCGCGCAGCGCGCTGGCGGTGGCCACCTGGGTGGCGTCGGACAGCTGGAACAGCGCGGCAAACAGCAGCAGCTCGGCGCACATCGCCTGCACCGCGAGATCGGAGGTGTAGGCGCGCGCGATCTCCCAGCGGAACAGGGCGATGAAGGCGGCCGACAGCACGCCGAATGCGACCGACATCGCCACGCCGATCCACGACGCGAAGCGCGCGCGCGCCGGGTCGCCTTGGCCCAGCGCCTGGCCGACCCGTGTGATCATGCCGATGCCGAAACTGAGGGGCACCATGAATACCAGCGCCGAGAAGTTCAGCGCGATCTGGTGCGCCGACACCTGCACCACGCCGAAGCGCGCGACCAGCAGGCTGATGGCGCCGAACGCGCTGGCTTCGGCAAAGTAGGTGATCCCGATCGGTACGCCCAGGCGCAGCATGCTGGCGATCTCCGGCAGGTGCGGCCATTCCCAGTGGGTGAACGGGTAGGTGGCGCGGTAGACCGGGGCCACGCGGATCCAGGCGATCATCGCGGCCAGCATCAGCCACATGCCGGTGGCCGTGGCCACCGCGCAGCCGATGCCGCCCAGCCGGGGCATGCCCCAGTTGCCGAACACCAGCAGCCAGTTGACGAAGACGTTGAACAGCAGCCCGAGGATGGCGATCACCATCACCGGCTTGGTGGCGTTGAGACTGGTGGTGTAGCCGTACAGCGCGCGGTAGCAGCCAAAGGCCGGCATTCCGAGGCTGATGACATGGACGAACAGCGCGGCGCGGTCGGCGACCGCCCGATCGAGCCCGATATGGTAGAACAGCAGCGTCGCCAGGTTGGTCAGCAACATGGCGACGACGCCGACGCCGAACCCTTTCCACAGGCCCTGGCGCACCACGTGCGGAATCCGCTCGAACTGGCCGGCCCCGGTTTCATGGGCCACCAGGGTGTTCATCGACATCATGGTGCCGATCACCGCCACCAGCAGGATCGACCACACCGAGGTGCCGATCGACACGGCCGCCAGTTCGCCGGCGCTGACGTGGCCCGTCATCGCGACGTCCGCCACACCCATGCCGACCGTCGCCAGCTGGCCGACCAGCATCGGCCAGGACAGCTGCCACAGGGCTTTGACTTCGGATCTTGCGGAATGACGGGGACTGGCGGTGTTGGCTTGCATGGCTGCGCGGAGGAGGCGAAACCGTCGATTCTAACGGCTTTGCCCGCGCCGCGGGCGGTGAACTCATTGCTGGCCGGCGGCGCGCGGCGGCAGCGAGGACAAGTAGGCGTGCAGCGCGTCGACGTCGACGTCGGTCATCTCGCCCAGCGACGCGAACGGCATGATCGGGCTCACCGCGCTGCCATCGGGCCGCCGTCCGCTACGCAGCATCGCCTTGAACGCGTCCGCCGTCGCGTAGCGCGGCATCACGCTGCCTTTGCCTGGCGTGAGGTTGGCCGCGTGCGGCCAGTCGGGCGGCGAGCCGGGGATCTTGCCCCCACTGAGGTTGGCGCCATGGCAGCTGATGCAGCTGTTGGCCACGTAGGCGCCGTGCACCACGCTGGCGGCCACCACGTGCGGGGTCGCCGGTGCCAAGGCATGGTCGATCTTCTCGGCGGCGTCGCGGATCATGCCGAAGCCGTACTGCACCTTGTAGAGCCACGGCAGTTCGATCACCGCGCCTTGGCCATCCACCGGCGGCAGCTGCCGGGCGTAGCTGATGATGGCGGAGGTGTCGTCGTCGGTGAGGCGGTTGTAGTCTTCGCTGGGCATGACCATCACCGGCGTGCCGTCCGGCTTGACGCCGTGGCGCAGGGTGCGCACCCAGTCGATCGTCGCGTAGTGCGCGGTGGCGCTGCCTGCGCCGCGCGTGATGTTGGGCGAGATGACCAGGGTGCCGGCTTCAGCGACGACCTCCTTGCCGGCGCCGTTGGCGCCATGGCAGTCGGCGCAGCCGCGGGTTGAAAACAGGTAGCGGCCATTTTCAAGGTGCGCGGCGTCGGTGCGCAAATCGACCTTCGACACCGGAACGGTGATGAGACGCGCCATCTTGCGCTCGCCGAGCACCACGCCGAGCACCAGCCCGGCAACGCCCAGCAGCACCAGTGCGGCAATGGCCGCGGCAACCGACTTGATCCAGGTTTTCATGCTATGCCTCTTCGTGTTGCTGGCCGCTGATAATGCGTGACGAACGGAAAGAAAACAGCGCGGAAACGTGCGCCTCCGGACGCGGCTGCGCTGTACGATTGTTCAAACCGATTCCGGAGTGCCGACCGTGGAATACAAGGACTACTACCAGACGCTTGGAGTCGAAAAAAGCGCATCCGCCGATGACATCAAAAAGGCGTACCGTAAACTGGTGCGCAAGCACCATCCCGATATCAGCAAGGCGAGCGACGCCGAGAAAAAAACCAAGGAAATCAACGAAGCCTACGATGTGCTGGGCGACGCCGAAAAGCGCGCGGCCTACGATGAGCTCGGTCGCGGCCAGCGCCCCGGCCAGCCGTTCCAGCCACCGCCGGACTGGGGCTCCAGCTATGATTTCGGCGCCGGCGGCGGCAGCGCCGACGACTTCTTCTCCGACCTGTTCGCCCACGCCGGCCGGCGCGCCGGCGCGCGCGGCGGCGGCGCGCAGTTCAAGATGCGCGGCGACGATATCCACGCAGGCATCACCGTTCCGCTGCACGACGCCTACCATGGCGCCACCCGCACCATCACGTTGCGCGCACCCGAGCGCGACGCCAGCGGCCGGGTCGTGACGCGCGAGCGCTCGCTCAGCGTCGATGTGCCGAAAGGAATTGTTCCCGGGCAGCAATTGCGGCTGGCCGGCCAGGGGCACCCCGGCGTCAACGGCGGTGCGGCCGGCGACTTGTTCCTGGAGATCCAGTTGCAGCCCGACGCGCGCTACCGCGTAGAAGGGCGCGATGTGTATGAAAATGTTCCCGTGGCGCCGTGGGAAGCGGCGCTCGGCGCGCAGATCGATGTGCCGACGCCTTCCGGACCGGTGCAAGTGAGCGTGCCGGCCGGTTCGCAATCCGGGCGCAAGCTGCGCCTGCGCGCGCGCGGCATTCCCGGTCACCCGCCCGGCGACCTGTACCTGATCCTCGACCTCGTGCTGCCGCCTGCAAGGGACGAACGGGCGCGCGAGTTCTACCAAAAAATGGCGCGCGAACTGGCATTCAATCCGCGCGCCGGCATCGGAGTGTGAACCATGCGCAGCGATTCCATTGCCGCCCAATTGCTGGATGAAACTGCGCTGACGCTGGAGGAACTTGCCCATGCCTGCGGCGTCGAACCGGACTGGGTCATCCAGCATGTGCGCGCAGGTGTGCTGGGCGATAACGTGGAAGTCGAACTGACCCAGTGGCGCTTCGGCGGCAGCGAACTCGGGCGAGCACGGCGCCTGCTGCGGATCGAACAAGACTTCGACGCCAACGAAGACCTCGCGGCGCTGGTGGTTGACCTGGGCGACGAAATCCGCCGCCTGCGGGCGCGGCTCGCCGTGCTGGGCGCCCGATAAGCACCCCTGCGGCATCCAGTGGCGACCATGCGACATGCAACCTCCCTCGAACCGGGCTGATGTACGGACTATGCTACTGGCGCTATTCCGGGGCTTGATGCACAACAACTCAGCTGCTTGCGTGGCGGGCATTCATCCGGGCGACGCGGTTGCCGGATGAACCTTACACTTCAATATCAAGACAACAAGACTAGCAAAAAGGAAAAATGATGCAAACGAACATAGGAAACGCGCTGAAAGGCAAACGCGTCGCCGTGCTGATGACGGACGGGGTAGAGCAAGTGGAATACACGCAGCCGCGCGAGTTTCTCGAGAAGAACGGCGCGGTCGTCACCCTGATCTCGCCAAAAAGCAAAGGCGACGTTGTGCAAGGCAAAAACCACGACGCCGACGGCGACACCTTCACGGTGGACATGAATGTCAGCGACGCCAAGCCTGGCGACTACGACGCCCTGTTGCTGCCCGGGGGCGAAGAGAACCCGCGGAAGCTGCGCCAAAGCATTGCAGCCATCGATTTCATCCGCGCGTTCGCGCTGGAAGACAAGCCGATCGCGGCAATCTGCCACGCTCCGCTGGCGCTGATCGACGCCGGCATCGCCGAGGGCGCCCACCTGACCAGCTGGCCGGAAAGCAAAGATGAACTGATCGACGCGGGCGCCGAGTGGAGCGACGTTGAAGTCGTGATCGACGCCAGGCTGATCACCAGCCGCACGCCGGCCGACATTCCCGCCTTCAATGACGCGCTGTTCAGGGAGCTGCGCATTGACGCGCAAGTGGCCGACATGGGGCCCTCGTCGTAAGCAGCCGATGACGGCGACACGCTGGCCTTGCGTACCGCACGGCCAGTTTGGCGCGCGCACTGGCCAGGCAGGCGCGTCAACAGCCCCAGCTGACCGAAAAATTAATACGGGCGCATCATTCGTATCGATTGTCTAATTTAAATTGTGTCTTTAGATAATTGATTACTTGCAATCATATTCCGAAGCCGATAGCCTTGCTGCACAGCCGTACCGTCTAAAAATTTTACAAGGCTTGCAGTGTCCACTGACTCCAATCTCGATCCGCAACAACTGCGCACCTGGCTGCTCGCCGCCGCCCGCCGCGACGCCAAATCCTTCCGTTTGATGTACGAAGCGACGTCGCCGAAACTGTTTGGCTTTGCGCTACGTATATTACGTAAGAGGGAGCTGGCGGAAGAGGCGATGCAAGAAGCATTCGTCTCGATCTGGAACAACGCCGGCAACTATAATGCGCAGCTGGCCGCGCCAATGACCTGGATGGCGACTATCGTGCGCAATAAAGCCCTGGATATCGTAAGACGTACCGACGACGCGGTCGAGATCGACGCCGCGCAATTCGACAGCGAAGTGCTCAACGCCTTCCGCGACCCGGCTGCGACGCCGATTGAGGCGCTGCAGATCAGCAGCGACGCGCGCGCGCTGGCCTACTGCATGTCCACGCTGGAAGGGCAGCATCGCCAGGTCGTCGGCATGGCCTTCTTCCACGACCTCTCGCACAGCGAAGTCGCACAGAAGATGGCAGTGCCGCTGGGCACAGTCAAAACCTGGATTCGCCGCAGCCTCGAGCGCCTGAAGACCTGCCTGGCGAAACGGGAGCAAGCATGAACATCCGCGACAACCTGCCGTTACGCGAGAAGCTCGCCGCGGAGTACGTGCTCGGCACATTGAAGGGCCACGCGCGCCGCCGTTTCGAAGGATGGATGCACAACGACGCGGCACTGCGCCGCACCACGGCGGAGTGGCAGGACCGCTTGATGCCGATGGCTGAATTCTCCGGCGCGGTCAAGCCGCGTGCCCAGGTGTGGACCGGAATCGAGCGGCGCCTGAACCTGAAGACGGAGCGCAGCGCCTGGCAGTTGTGGGGCGCTGAAGCAGTTGGCTTCTGGCGCTCGCTGGGCCTCGCGTCCAGCGCCCTGGCCGCGGTGCTGGTGGTGGTGCTGGCAACCAGGACGCTTGACGCGCCGGCGATTGACCATGTGGCGACGCTCACCGATGCGCAATCGCAGACTGCCTTGCTGGTCACAGCCGACACCCGCCGCAAGACCATCGCCGTGCGCGTGATGGACAACGTTGCTGTGGCAAGCGACAAGGTGCTGGAGCTGTGGGCGATTCCGAAGCAGGGTGCACCGCGCTCGCTTGGCCTGGTATCCAAGGATAAGACCGTGGAACTGGCGCTCACCGACCGCGCGATCGGCGGCGACGTGGTGATGCTGGCGATCAGCCTGGAGCCGACCGGCGGATCGAAGGATCCAAACGGGCCGACCGGTCCGGTGTTGTACAAGGGCGCATGGGTGAGAATGTAGCGGCTCGACCGATTCGGCAGCAGCCACGCCTATCCGCCCTCCGTAATCGATACCGGTAGGGCGGATAAGCGGAAGCGCATCCGCCGAATCGACGTTTAGCCGAACGTGAAGGCGGCCGGCAGGTGCGCCATCAATTCAACATCGAGCGCGCGTTCACCGAGCCACACCGCCGCCAGCAGCGCAATCGCCGCCGATCCGCCAACCAGCACCATCCTCCGGTAGAACCAGCTATCCCTGGCCGCAAACGCCAGCGGCAGGAACACGGCCACAATCGCCAACTGTCCCAGCTCGACACCGGCATTGAATCCGATCAGCGCCAACGCCAGCGAACCTTGCGGCAGCCCCAGGTCGGCCAGCACGCTGGCAAATCCGAACCCGTGAATCAACCCGAACACAAACGCGGCAATCCAGCGCTTCCCGTGCACGATCGGCACCACGTTGTTGAGCGCGGCAATCACCACCGACGCCGCTATCGCGCTCTCCACCCAGCGCGAAGGCAGCGATACCAGTCCCAGCGCGGCCATGCTCAGCGTCACTGAGTGCGCCAGCGTGAACGCGCTGATGATCTTCAGTACATCGATGGCGGCGCTGCGGAAGTCGGGCGCCTTTTCCCAGCGCGCGCCGCGCCATACCAGCACCGCCGGGAGAAGCAGCGACAGCAGGAACAGGATATGGTCGAAGCCAATCCAGATATGCCACACCCCATGCTTCACATAGTCGAAAAACTCGCCGATGCGGCTTGACGCGCCGGAAAGCACGAACGTTTGCTCCGGCTTGTCGACACCGAAAATCGCGGTCCGGGTCGCGCCGTTGGCAGTGATCTTCAGCAGGCCTTTGTGCTGCGGATCGGTATCGGCAAACAGCCGGTAGCCGATCGCCAGCTGCTTTGGCGCTGCGCTGCACGCTGCCGTGAAGCGCAGCACCGTGTACGCGCCGTCGGTATGGTTGTCGATCAGCTGTTCGCCAGCAGTGACGGGGCAGCCCGCAATCGTCAGCCGTGCCAGCGCATACGCCGCAATCGCCTGGTGCTGCGCGCGGATTTCGTCCCAGGTCAGCTGGCCGTCGCCATTGCCATCGACGCCGATGGCAAACTCCAGGTCGCGCAGGGCGATGTCCCACTGGCCGCGCACCGTCTCGCCTTCCACTGCCAGGGTCAGGTAACTGTCGCTGGGTTTGTGCGCCGAGGCGGGCAGCACGGCGCCGAGCAGCAGGGCCAGGATGGCAAGCACGCGGCCGATCATGCCGGCACCCTCAGGCGCTGCATCAGCGCGCCGATGGCCACGTCTTCAAGCCGGTGCTTCTCGATCCACCGCATCACCGGTTCGGCGGCTTCGCGATTGCCTTGCGCCAGCGCAGCTTCGAGCACCAGCCGGGTGTCGGCGGGTTCTTTTTGCACCAGCCAGTTCTGCTGCGCGAGGACGAGGGCCGTCTTCGCGTCACGTTTCAGAAACAGCGTGTAGCGCGCCTGCTCGCGCTGGTGGACGCTGTCGCCGCGCTGCATGGCCGCGCCGAAGCGGGCGTCGAGCTCCTTTACCGCCGCGTCATAGTCAGCCTTGCGCGCCGCTTGCGGCTGCAGTGCCAGCGCATAGCGCAGCAGCAGGGCGTCGATGCGCTGGTGATCGCGCAGCAGGTCCGCCGCTTCGCGCGGACGCTTCTGGTCGAGCAGGAAGTCGGCGTAGGCGCCTAACAGATAGCTGTCGCGCGGACTGATCGCCAACGCGCTGCGGAAGCGCGCTTCGGCGCTTGCGGGGTCGCCGCGGCGGGTTGCCATCTCGGCCAGCAGGGTCAGTACCCAGGCTTGTTCTTCGCGCGGCGCGTCGCTGTTGCGGGCCAGCGTTTGCGCCAGCAGTTGTTCGCTCGCGGCGAGTCGGCCGGTGACGCCGGCGACATTGCCCACGCATGTGAAGCTGGCCAGCTGCGAGGCGATCGACGACAGCCGCGCGCAGCTTGCCGTGGCGCCATCGAAGTCGCCGCGTACGGTCTGCACTGTCGCGCGCGTCAGCCATGCCTGGGCATTGCCCGGGTCGGCGGCTGTGATGGCGTCGAGGTCGTCCATCGCTTCCTGGAAGTGGTGGGTCGATTGCATCAACGTGGCGCGCAGCAGGCGCACTTCATGCGGAGGGGCTTTGGCATTCCACCATGGCGCGAGCGCCGCTTGTGCATAGCCGAAGTAGCGTGGATCGGTTTCCGCGCGGCCGATATCGATGTAGCGCCGTGCGAGCGTTGTCGCGAGCCTGACGTCGTTCGGGGATGAGCGAACTTGCTTGCGCAGCCGCTCGATGTCTTGTTGTACTGGGTCTGCGCGGCGCGGCAGGGTCTCGATGACCTGCGATCCGGACGAGGGCAGGTACGGCGCCGCGTGGGCAGCCAGCGCGGACAGGCATAGCGCGAGAAGCAGGAGTAGTTTCATGGGAAGCGAAATCGACATTGACGATGAATGAAAAAAGCCGGGCCATGCGTCGTGCATGGCCCGGCCTGACTGCTTACTGCACCGGCTCGGTATTCTCGGGCGCGGTAACTGCGACTGCGTCAATCGATACCGGCTCGGTGTCCTCCGGAGCAGAGGCGACCAGCGCCTGGACTGCGGCGAAGAACGCGTCGACCATCGACATCGGCGGTGGCGTCGGCGTTGGCGTTGGCGCAGGCGGAGGCGAACTCTCCGAGTAGCTGCTGCCGCCGCACGCGCTTAGCGTGGCGGCGATGGCGGCAATGAGTAGAAGCTTCTTCATGGCGATCTCCTTATTGCTGCGGCGAGCCAGCCAGCGGCGTTTTCAGGTAAGGGAAGCCCGCGGTGAAGAAGGTCTCATCAAGGTAGGCGCCGTCGGTAAAGCGAATCGCGCCGGCCGGTGCGTCGGCAGGTACGCAGCCCAGGTTCAGCGTGCACAGCTTGCCCATGACGACGCGCAGTGCGATGTCGACCACGTCGTCGCCAGGGCGGCGGCCGTTCGGGAAGCCGGCGTTGTCGCCATCGATCACGCCAAGGCGCTTCTGCGAACCGACCGCGGTCGCGGCGATCGAGGTGTTCAGGCGCAGCATTTCTGCAGGCGTGACGGTGGCCGGCTGGTTGACGCCCTTGACGCCGGTGAGGAAGGCGGCAATCAGGTCGTTACGCGGGAAGTTGGTCGGCGCCTTGGCGCCGGCGGCGCCGTACAGCACTTCAACCAGCGCAGGCAGCGTCGGGTTGGTGACGTAGTCGGCAAACTGGCCATCGCCCGATGGTTTGCTGGCGTTGAACTTGTCCTTGTCCTTCAGGCCGATAACGACTTCGTTCACCAGTGGCATGCCGAGGCGCGAGACCTGGGTCCATGCGCCGCCTTCTTTCGAAGGCGCGTTGGCGCCTGGGGTCGGGTTCAGCAGGCGGCCCTGGCGCATGCTGGCGGTGGTCCATCCGCCGATCACCGGGTCGGCGCCGGCGGTCAGGCACGATGCGGCTACTTCAAGCTCGATCGAGGTGACGTTTTTGCCAGCGAGGTCGTCGCGCGCGTTGCGTTCGGCGTTGGCCAGGAATTCGACAGCAGGTGCCTTGATGTTGATCAGGTCGAAGGTCTCGCCAAGATTGACTACGAACGGATCCTTGCGCTGGCCGACGAACATGCGCGCAGGAGTCGAGCAGCCCGGGATATTGACCGCGTAGACGTGCTTGGCCGCGTAGCCGGCGTAGTCGGGGATCGACTTCTTGCCGATGTTATCGATCGGCTTGTCGAAGGTGGTCGTGCCGCCGGTGGCATTGGTAACTGCGGTGCGGGCGCCCGAACGGCGGTCGCCGCGCACCACGTTGACGGTGTAGGTCTCGCGCACGTTGGTGCCAGCGGCGTTGACGTCGGAGATCGGCCCGCCGTTGATCACCAGCGGAATCGACACTTTCTTGCCGCCGATGGTGAACTGCGCGTCTTTGCCGGTGTTGGTAAAGCGGAACTGGAACGTCAGGTCTTCTTTTGCGTCGCCGTTATTGTCGACGTGGATCTCATACAGCGCGTCGGGGTCCATCTGGAAATAGTTCGGGCCCGCGCCTGGATCCTGCAGCGGAATGTAGTTGGCGATCAGGGTGACGAACTGCGAGCGGCCCGCTTCGTAGCTGCGGAACATGTAAAAGTCGGTCGCGTCAATCTTCGGACTCTTGGTGATGAAGGGCGCTTCGCGGTGGCTCGATGCCATCGCATTCGGCGCCGCGATGGCGGCCAGCGCTACCCCGGCCAGCATCGCCCGCAAGGACTGCTTGATTATGTGTGACATGTTATCTCCCCCAATAGGTTTATGTGCGTGTGCAAGGGCTTGTACGTGAGAAGTTGACAATCAGATTCACCCATTCAGGTATTTTTTTATAAGTTGTTGCAGGGAGGTTGCGCAGGCATCGACCGCGCGCACCGGATAATGTTTCCCAAGTAAAATAAGGATCGCCATTCAAAAAAAATCGGTATGCGCATATCCAAACGAATCGCCTCCGCAGCCCCGCTTGCCACCACCGCAATGCACGGGCGGGTCGACCAGATGAAGCTGATGGGCCAGGAAGTGATCGACTTCTCGATCGCCATCTCTCATTTCGCCGCGCCGGAATCGGTGCGCGATGCGGTGTCCGAGATGGCGCTCAGGACGGTGTTGCCCTATACCGCTGTGGGCGGCGCGCATGGCTTGCGCGTACGCCTTGCGGAGAAACTAAGTACCGAGAATTCTGTCGATGCGCGGCCGAGCGAAATCATCGTGACCAATGGCGCCAAGCAGGCGCTGTACGAGGCGATGTATGCGATGACCGATCCGGGCGACAGCGTCATTGTTTTCCGCCCCTACTGGCCGGCCTATCTCGCCACGTCACGGCTGCTGGGGCTGGAAGTGGTGCTGGTCGACCTGCCGGAGGTGTTGACCGGCGCCGTGCTGGACGCATTGCCGCCGGCCCGCTTGCTCATCTTGAACAACCCGCACAATCCAACCGGCAAGGTGTTCACGCGCGACGAACTCGATGCGCTGGAAAGCTGGCTCGCGCGCACCGGTTGCGCTGCAATTGTTGACGAGAGCTACGAAAAGCTGCTGTACGAGAAGAGCCACCACAGCCTGTCGAGCAGTGCGCGCTGGCGCGAGCTCGGCATCGTGACCTTGTTCTCGGCGTCGCAAAGCTACGCCATGATGGGTTGGCGCTGCGGCTTCGCGGTCGGGCCTGCCGACGTGGTGAGCGCGATGGAAACACTGCAAGGCCCGATCACGGCGGCGCCGTCGGCGCTGACGCAGGTTGCCTGCGAGGCGGCGTTCTTCTCGGGCGAGCCGCATCGCCTTGTGAGCGACTACCGGGCGCGCTGCGCGCTGGTGATGGATATGCTGTCGCCGGTGCCCTGGATGAGGGTGCGCAGTCCGGAGTCGGGCCCTTATATCTGGGTTGACGTGACCGCGCTCGGGTGCGATACCGTCGCGTTTGCCGAAAGTCTGCTGACGGAAAAGCACGTCGCCATCATGCCGGGCGATGCGCTGGGCATGCCAGGCTTCATTCGCATGGGATTCATTTCCGATGACATTGCCACCTTGCGCAAAGGCCTGGCAGCGATTATCGCCTTCGGACCGCAGATGAAACAGAACAACAGGTAAGCACAATGGCGCGTTCACGATGGTCTTTCCCAGGGTTCGATACGGCGCGGCTGAATAGCCTGCGCTGGCGGCTCCTGTTGCTCGTCGGCCTGGCGATTGCGCCGATGGTGGCAATGACGGTGGCCGCCGGCATCCAGGAGCGCGAGAACGCGCTGGTGAATGCGCGCCAGAACCTGCAGCGCCTCGCCAACCTGGCGGCTGCGAACGAGGCGCAGTCGCTGGCGGGGGCGCGCCAGATCCTGCGCGACTTGTCGAGCGTGTCGGACATCACCACCGACACCGACAAGTGCAATGAGTTACTGGCCGATATTCTTTCCAAGAATACGATCTATACCAACTTCGGCCTGATCGAAATGAACGGCAACGTCAGCTGCAGCGCGGTGCCGCTGGCCGCGCCGGTGAACCTGGGCGACCGCCTGCATTTCAAGCGCGCGGTGACCGAGCGGGGCTTTATCGCCAGCCGCTATGTGTTCGGGCGCGTCATCCAGAAGCATACGATCAACCTGACCTATCCGGTGATTAAGCGCGGGCAAGTCGTCGGGGTGCTGTTCGCGGCGCTCGACTTGACCGAGCTCGACAAATTTGTCGCCGATGTGAAGCTGCCTCCGGGTACGCTGCTGTGGACCCTGGACGACCAGGGGACCGTGATCTCGCGGCGGCCTGACTCTGCCGAATGGCTGGGCAAGAAAACCACGCCGACGCTGCATCAGGTGGCGCGCAGCGGCCGCGCGCCGGTGATCGTGCGCGACTTCGACGGCGTCGAGCGGCTGTATGCGTCGGCTGGCGTCGGGCAGGGCGAGCTCAGCGATTATCGGGTGCTGATCGGTGTTCCGGAAAATGATTTCCTTGCATCCGCCGAGCAGGACCAGCGATTCGTGATTATCGGCTTGATCACCACCGTGTTGCTGGCGGGCCTGGCTGCCTGGTTCGGCGGGAATATCCTGATTGTCCAGCGCATGCGCAGGCTTGCCGTGACCGCGAACCTGATCGCGTCCGGTTCGCTGGCCACGCGCACTGGCATGCGTTACGGGAATGAAGAAATCAGCGAGCTGGCGCGCTCGCTCGACGAGATGGCCGAAGCGCTGCAGCGCAAGGATGCCCAGCGCGATGAGAGCGAAGCCGCGCTGAAGGCGGCGGATCGGCGCAAGGATGAATTCCTGGCCATGCTCGCGCATGAGCTGCGCAATCCGCTGGCGCCGATTTCGGCCGGCGCGGAGATCCTGAAGCGCTCGGCGACGGCCGACACGTCGACGGCGCAGGCGGCGCTGATCATCGCGCGGCAGGCCGAGCACATGACGCGCTTGATTGACGATTTGCTGGACGTGTCGCGCGTCAATCGGGGCTTTATCGAGTTGCATAACGAAACGCTGGAGCTTGGCGATATCGTCAACGACGCCGTGGAGCAGGTGGGACCGCTGATTGCGCGCAAGACACAACAGCTGACCCTCGATATCTCGCCGGAACCTTGCCGCGTGAGCGGTGACCGCAAACGGCTGGTGCAGGTGGTGGCGAATTTGCTGAACAACGCGGCGAAGTACACGCCGGTTGGCGGACGGATCAATCTCAATGTGGGATGCACCAAGGATCTGGTGTTGCTCGCGGTGACTGACAACGGCATCGGCATGGCGCCTGACTTGCTGGCACGGGCGTTCGACTTGTTCGCGCAGGGCGAGCGCGCGTCGGACCGTTCCGATGGCGGCCTGGGCCTTGGCCTGGCGCTGGTGAAGAAGCTGGTTGGCTTGCATGGCGGTACCGTGACCGCCGAGAGCGATGGCTTGGGGCATGGCAGTACCTTGACGCTTGAACTGCCACGCGTGGCCGGCGATGTGGTGCGGCGCGAAGGTGAAGCCGGTGCGGTGATTGCGCCGATCCCTGCGGGCGCGCGGTGCCTGGTGGTTGACGATAACAAGGATGCGGCGCACATGTTGTCGATGTACCTTGAGGCTTCAGGATTCGACGTGACCGTTGCCTATACCGGCGAGCAGGGGCTGCTGGCCGCGTGCGAGAAGCCGCCGGCATTTTGTCTGCTCGATATCGGGTTGCCGGATCTTGATGGAAACGAGCTGGTTGGCAGGCTGCGTAGCCTGCCCGAGGCGGCGTCCGCGGTGATGATCGCCATCAGCGGGTATGGCCGGGTCGAGGATCGCGATCGGTCGCTGGCGGCGGGGTTCGATCATTATTTTGTGAAGCCGGTGGATATCGCGGCACTGAGGGAGTTGCTGACTGCGGCTAAGTGAGGGGCTCGGCTACGTGACAGGGCCTCATCGCCCTCCGCGTCGTTCCCGCGAAGGCGCGCTGCTGCCCGGAATAATCTTGTTGACAATGCCATCGCATCATCGGGTTCGGGGCGCTCACAGAAATCGCGATATTGAGACTTGGAATGCAAGACTTAGCGTCGCCCCTGCCTGCGCAGGGGCGACGCTGGCCTGCATTGCCGATTTCGTTGTGGCTATAGCTTCTAAAACGGCGCTTGGCTGGCGAGCGATTCGTGTCGCGACATTCAGGAGTCGCCAAGATTCGATCGGCGCGCGGCGTTGAACGGTGTTGCGCAAAACCGCTCTGCAAAGCGCCAATTGGATCAAGAAGCGTAGCGGCATCGAGGGCGGCACCGTCACGACCGGGTCGCGCCGCGCCCGGTGATTAAGGTACGCCTAGCCCAGGCGGGCCGCCACCGCGTCGAGCAGCGCGCTGACCTGGGCAAAATCGGCCGGTTTGGTCAGATGGTGATCGAAGCCCGCCGCGGTCGAGCGCAGCTTGTCCGATTCCGCGCCCCACCCGGTCAGTGCGACCAGCGTCAAGTCTCCCATCCCGTGCATATTGCGCAGGATCGGCGCCGCATCGTAACCGCTCATGTCGGGCAAGCCGATGTCGAGGAAGACGACCTGCGGCGGATCGGCTGCCACGCTGGCCAGCGCCGAGGCGCCATCGTGTACCACGGTCACATCGTGGCCGCCAAATTCCAGCAGCGAGGCGAGCACGTCGGCCGCGTCGACATTGTCGTCCACCACCAGGATGCGCAAGCCACGTTGCCCCGGCGCTGGCGCTGCCGGGGCGGCCGCCGCTTCCGGCTGCGGCGCGAGTTCCTCGCCTTGCAGCGGCAAGGGCAGCCACACGGTAAAGCGGCTGCCCTGGCCGGCGCCGCCGCTCTCGGCGCTGACCCGCCCTTCATGCAGCTGTACCAACCGCCGTACAAGATTGAGCCCGACGCCCAGTCCACCCTGGGCCATGCCCTGGCCGGCCGGTGCTTGCGCATACATGTCGAACACGACGGGCAGCAATTCCTCATCGATGCCGATGCCATTGTCGGTGACGGTGATGGCCAGTTCGCCCTGCTGCCGGTGCGCGGCCACCTCGATATGCCCGCTTGCCGGCGTGTACTTGGCCGCATTATTGATCAGGTTGCTCAGCACCTGGGCAATGCGGTGGCGGTCGATGTGCAGCACCACGGGCGCGCTTGGCAGCTGCACGGTCAGACGGTGGCGCGCGGCCTCGATCAGCGGCATGCTCATGTCGACCGCATCCTTGACCACGTCCGCGAGCGGCACCCCGGCGCGCTTGAGCGTGACCTTGCCTTCCGTGAGCCGGGCCATGTCGAGCAAGTCGTCGACCAGGTGCACCATGTGGTCGACCTGGCGCCGCATCACGTTCTGGATATGGGCCGCAGCCTGGGCGGTGGGGGCGGTGCGCATCACTTCCAGGCCGGCCCGGATCGGCGCAAGGGGGTTGCGCAGTTCGTGGGCCAGGGTGAACAGGAACTCGCCCTGCAGCCGGTTCTTCTCGGTCAACTCGTGGGTCAGGCGGCGCTGCTCTTCCTGCAGCAAAATGCGGTCGTGGATGTCGATCACGGTGCCGACATAGCCGTCGGGGCGTCCTGCCTCGTCCACGTGCGGCATGCCGGTATCGACCGCCCAGCGATACTCGCCGTCGCGGCGCCGCAGCCGGTAATCCATCGAAAACGGCACCCGGTCGCCAGTCGCCTGCAGGAAGATCGCGGTGCAGCGCGCCAGGTCGTCCGGATGCAGGTTCTCCAGCCAGCCGGTGCCCAGGTCCTGCTCCGGCGTGCGTCCCGTGTACTCGTACCAGCGCTGGCTCAGGTAGGTGCACTGGCCGTCAACGTCGGTCGTCCACAGCGTGGCCGGTGAAGCGTCGATCAGCGAGCGTACATAGGCGCTGCGGTTGGCGGTCTCGCGCTGCTGCTGCAGGCGGGTGCGGCCGAGCACAATCTGGCGGCGCACGCGCGCCAGCAGCTCGCTGGTCGAAAACGGCTTGACCAGGTAATCGTCGGCGCCGGCCTGCAAGCCTTCGACCTTGGCTTCCTCGCCGGCGCGGGCGGACAGCAGCATGATCGGCAACTGGCGCAGCGTGTCGGTCGCGCGGATGCGCGCGATCAGGCTGAAGCCGTCCAGGATCGGCATCATTACGTCGCTAAGCAGCAGGTCCGGCATATCGGCCAGCAGGTGCGCGAAGGCCGCTTCGCCATCGCCGCACACCGTCACGTCTGCGTGCGGTTCGAGCAACGATTTCAGATAGCCGCGCATATCGCTGTTGTCGTCCGCGATCAGGATACGCGGGCGCACCGCTTCCGGCTGCAGGGGCGAGTCGGCCTCGCGCGGGGCGGGCCTGGGGCGCCCATCGTCCGCGTCCGGCAGCCAGCGCATCGCTTCTTCCACGAAGGCGGCGCTCAGGCGCGGCGCGTCGGCCCCGCCAGCGGCGATGCGCTCGGCGGGCAGGTGGGCATGGCCCAGCGGGATGTCGACGATGAACTCGGACCCGGCGCCGACCACGCTGCGCGCGGTGATGGTGCCGCCGTGCAGGCGCACCAGCTCCTGGATCAGCGCCAGGCCGATACCGCTGCCTTCCAGGCTGCGACCCGGCGCGCCTTCGATGCGGTGAAAGCGCTCGAACACGCGCGGCAGTTCAGCTTCGGCGATGCCGCTGCCGGTGTCGCGCACGGACAGGCGCGCCATGCCGTCGTGCTCGCGCAGAGTCACCGTGACGCCGCCCGAGAGCGTGAATTTGAACGCGTTCGACAGCAGGTTGAGCATGATCTTTTCCCACATGTCGCGGTCCACCCAGGCCGGCTGCGAGAGCGGCTGCAGGTCGAGCGTGTAGCGCAGGCCGCCCTTGGCCATCGCCGATTCGAACACACTGGCGATGTCGGTGGACAGCCGCGCAAGGTCGACCTGCGCGTAGAGCGCCTGCACGCGGCCGGCCTCGATGCGCGAAAAATCGAGCAGCGAATTGACCAGCTTGAGCAGCCGCAGGGCGTTGCGGTGCGTCGTCTCAATGTGGCGCCGCTGCGCGGGGGCCAGGCCGTCGGACGCCAGCGCGTCGTCGAGCGGCCCGAGGATCAGGGTCAGCGGCGTGCGAAATTCGTGCGAAACGTTCGAGAAGAACGTCGTCTTGGCGCGGTCGATGCGTGCCAGTTCTTCGGCCCGGCGCTGCTCTTGCGCGTAGGCCGTCACATTGTTGATCGCCGTGCTGAGGGCGGCGCCCAGCAGGGTATAGAAATTGAGATAGTCGGCGTCCAGCGCCCGGCGCGCGCTGGCGCCGGCGACCACGAAGCCACACGGTTGTTGCTGTCCTGGCATGATTAGTGGCAGCACCAGTGCTGTCGACGGTGGCTCTTCATAGGGACCGCAGGGGGTGCCCAGCCGGCCGGCCAAGCCGTCCACGCGCTGCGCCTCGCGCGTGCTGGCGGCGCTTGCGAATGGCCAGCAGGCGTCGTCCAGCGTGAGCGAGGGGCTCGCCAGTGGATGGTCTGCTTCAATCCCGGCTTTGCCGCGCAGGTGCAGCGTCCCCGTATCCGCATCGAGCTGGTAGAACAGCAGGAACGGGAGGTCCAGCGTCATGTCCATGCCGAGCGTGCCGAGCTGGTGGCCGATCTGCTCCACCGTGCGGGCGCCATCGATAGCGGCGCCGAGGTCGCGCAGGGTTTGTGTGCGGCGCGCGTTCAGTACCTGCGCGGTCGTCTCCGTGATCGGATGGAAGATACCGCCGACCTCGCCCGATTCGTCGCGGATCGGCGAAAAGGAAAAGGTCATGAACGCTTCTTCCAAATAGCCGTAGCGATCCAGAAACATGCGCTGGTCTTTGATATAGGTGCCTTCGCCTTGCTGGGCGCGGTCGAACTTGTCGCCGACGACAGGCAGGGCCGTTGCCCAGCATACCTTGAAGGGTTCGCCCATCGAGGCTGGATGCTTGCCGCCACAAATAGGGCGGTAGGCATCGTTGTAGATCTGGATGTATTCCGGACCCCAGGCCACCAGGATGGGAAAGGTCGACGACAAGCACAGGCTCACCGAGGTACGCAGGCTCTGCGGCCACGCGTGCAGGGGACCGAGCGGCGTCTGCGACCAGTCGATGGTTCCGATCAGCGCCGCCATTTCACCGCCACCGGACAACCAGTTGACGTCTGAGTGGGTGATTTGCTGCGCGGTGGACTGGGGCATCGGAAGTAGGGTGGTGGTGCGACTATGCACAATACGTTATTTTAAGACATAAGTCAGTGTTCACGGAAACAGGGCTGGGGTCAGTGCCGACTAACGTACATCGGCTCGGTAGCAATGCCGGAGCGACCACGTCCCTTTCTCGATCTTCCCCACATCACTGCCGTGAGCGGTACTGGACGATGAGCAGCGTGGATCCTTGAAAGCTATCCACCACTTGGTAAAGCAATCCTAACTGTTCGCCGTGCTAGGCTCGACATCGATGTCGTGTATTTCGCTGCTGGCGTCCGCACCCTGCGGCATGTCGTGCTTTTGGTTAGCGAAGGAATTGTGGTTCTGGGAGTTGAACCAGGGGTTGTGATATGCGTTGATGCAGTTGGTTAAGTTTTTGGAAGTGAAATCGCCTTCGGCGATTTAAGGAAAGGCAGGGGAGGCGGAAGGCAAGAAATCGCACAGCGATTTCCCCTAGTCAGATGAATCGGAGAGCCTTGCCTTGCCAAGGAGGTCTGCCTTGCAAGGCAGACCCGTTCCGCAGGGGCGCGGCATGCCGCGCCAATTCCCTGCTCCACCGCTTGCAAGCGAAAGGCGGATTCCCGGCGCCGAGCGGTGCTCGGCGAAACCCCGAAAATCCCCCGCGACGCGGGTTCGAGTCCCGCCGCCCGTTGGCGCAAACGAAAAAAAACCGCCATCGGCGGTTTTTTAGCATACTTGGTGGAGGCGGCGGGAATCGAACCCGCGTCCGCAAGCACTCTACAGACAGTTCTACATACTTAGCACTGCCATTTAATTTAACCGGTACAACGCGGACGTGCACGCTGTGTACAAGCGAGTTACCTATTATTTAGTCCGGAACTAAGTAACCCAGTTCAAGACGAGTCCCTGTAAATGACTCTAGAGCTTTTGACGGCCCACCCCAGGGACGAGGTGTTCTAGAGCTAGCAGCAATTAAGCTGCGAGTGCGTACGAGTTATCGTTTGCAGTTAAGTTTTTCAGGTTGTATTTACGAGGTAGCCCGCCCTCGGTATGCCCTGCTCTGCTTTGCAACCCACGTCGAAACCAGGTCGCCCCCTACAGTCAGCATTGTAGCAAACTCCACGTCTCAGCGCCGGTTTGCTACAGACACTTACAAGTTCCGTCTGATCTATTGATGCCAGATAACCCCGAAAACCACTAAAAATCTATTCTCTACCGCTTGCGTAGCCGATTCAGCGAATGGTTCGCCCCAAATCTGGCTTCCCGGCGGGAGTAGCGATGAACTGCATAGTGTGCGGAAGCATGACGTCGAACGGCCTGGCGCCGTGGCATACCACCTGCCGTTATTGCGACTATGAGAGCGCCGACCTGGCCGCCGGTATCAATGAACGGAACACGCACGCCGGGCTTGACGAAGGGGACCGCGAGACGGCGTTGCGCGCGCTGCGGGTCGAAAATTTCGAGGCTATCCTCGACGAGACCATCCACTTCGCGCCGGCCGGCGCCAATGCGATCCTCGATGTGGGATGCGCGCACGGCTGGTTCCTCGAAGCCGCGCGCGGCCAGTTCAAACACGTTCTGGGTATCGAGCCCGATGCGGCGCTGAGCGAACAGGCGATGGCGAAAGGGCTGCCGGTGCGGGCAGGGTTTTTTCCCGGCGTGCTGGAGGAGGGCGAGGCCTTCGATGTCATCGTGTTCAACGACGTGATCGAACACATCACGGATATTCATGCTGCCCTGGCAGCGTGCCGCGAGCGGTTGACGCCGGATGGACTGCTGATCCTGAACCTGCCCAGCAGCCGCGGATTTTTCTACAGGCTGGCGTCCGTGCTTGCGCGGCTTGGCGTGCGCGGCCCGTTCGAGCGCCTGTGGCAGAAGGGACTGCCGTCACCGCACGTCCACTATTTCAATCACCGTAACCTGAGCCGGCTGGTGAGCAGCAGCGGTTTCTTCCCGGTTCACTTTTTCGAGCTGCCTGCCCTGCGCATGCGCGGCTTGATGGAGCGGCTGCGCTTTACCGGCCAGTCCAACCGGGCGATCCTGTGGGCGCAGTACGTATCCATTGTCTGCGCGATTCCGGTCCTGAGCATGTTCCCAAGCGACGCCGTGGTCTGCATGTTCCGCAAACGCTGACCGGCGCCGCTGGCCGCAGCTTAGCGGTTGCTGTTGCGGTTCTGGATCTCGTTGCCGATCATGCCGCCGCCGATGATGCCGGCCAGCGTGGCGAGCTTCTTGCCGTTGCCGCCGCCGACCTGGTTGCCGAGCAGGCCACCGATCACCGCACCGGCGCCGATGCCCACGTAGTTAGGCTGCTTTGGGGCTGGCTGCACTGCAGGCGCCTGGTAGGTCGGCGCGTCGTTGCGTGCCACGTGATGGTGATGAACTTCCTTTACCTGCGGACGTGGACGCGGCTTCGGCCGTGGTTTCGGCGCAGGCTCTTCGTCGTAGGCGGCCAGGCGCAACGGCGCCGCAGGCTTGACGGCCATCGGCAGCGGCGCTGGCGCGGCGGCGATCGGCGCGGCGTAGTACGCAACCGGAACCGCGTTGGCTGGCATTTGCAAGGCGTTGGCCTGCACCAGCGGCGCGGTCGCGGCGAGCGGCGCGTTGGCCTTGGAGGTTGGCAGCAGGCCAGTGATGGCCGCGGTGCCGGCGATGCTGACGGTGATGACGGACAAAGCCGCCGCTGCCATCAGCGGGTGAATGCGAGTCGCGGTTTTGATTGATTCCATGGTCTGCTCCTGTAACGTTGGTGTGTCGTGCAGGAGTAGATTAAGGGCCTTGCCGGTTCAGGGATAGACGTGCGGCTGTATCAATCGTAAGGATGTGTAAGCCAGCCCCCGGGGGATTCAGGCGACCATTGCGTTGACCTGTACCGCGCCGATCGCCTGGATCGCGCGCAGCAGGTCGAGCGGCGTTTCAACCAGGTAGTCGGCGCCCCAGCTGAGTGGTTCGTGCGCACCGCAGTAGCCCCATGCGCATGCCACCGTCACCATGCCGGCCGCGCGGCCAGCTTCGATGTCGCGCAGGTCGTCGCCAACGTACCAGCATTGCTCTGGCGCGATAGCAAGGCGGTTCGCGCCTTCGAACAGCGGCGCCGGGTGCGGCTTCGAATGCGGGGTCGTGTCGCCCGACACGATGCAGCCAGCGTGGGCCAGGCCAATCTGCGGAATCAGCGGATCGGTAAAGCGCGCTGGCTTGTTGGTGACGATGCCCCATGCAATGCCCGCCGCAGTCAGTGCTTCAAGCAGTTCAGGCACGCCGTCGAACAGCGTGCTTTCCACCGCCATCGCGGACTGGTAGCGGTCGAACCATTCAAGACGCAGCGCTTCGTAGCCGTCGTCGGCCGGCGTCAGGCCGAACGCCGCGCCGATCATGCCGCGCGCGCCAGCGGACGCCGTCGGACGCAGGATAGCGTAGGGCGTCGGCTCCAGGCCGCGCACCTTGCGCAGGTAATTGACCGCCGCCGCCAGGTCGGGCGCGGTGTCGGCCAGGGTGCCGTCGAGGTCAAACAGAACGGCACGCGGTGCCTGCGTTGGAGTGCGAGTCATGGAATAAAAAGGGTGGATTTTTACAGCGGACGGCTGCAGGCAACCATGTAGTTGACGTCGGTGTCCTGGTTCAGCGCGTAGATCTTGGTGAGCGGGTTGTAGCTGAGGCCCTTGAAGGCGTCAACGTGCATGCCCGCTTCGCGCACGAACTGCGACAGTTCGGCCGGCGTGATGAATTTGGCGTAGTCGTGGGTGCCCTTGGGGAGCATGCGCAGCAGGTATTCCGCGCCGACCACCGCGAACAGGTAGGCCTTCGGGTTCCGGTTCAGGGTCGAGAAAAATACCAGCCCGCCTGGCTTCACCAGGGCGGCCGCGGCGCGCACGATCGATGACGGGTCAGGGACGTGCTCCAGCATTTCCATGCAGGTGACGACGTCGTACTGGCCCGGTTCCTGCGCCGCCATCTCTTCGGCGGCGATGTGCTTGTAGCGCACGCTCACTTCCGATTCGAGGCTGTGCAGGTCGGCGACCTTCAGGGCTTTCTCGGACAGGTCGATGCCGGTGACGTCGGCGCCCTTGCGCGCCATCGATTCTGCCAGGATGCCGCCGCCGCAGCCGATGTCGATCACTTTCTTGCCGCGCAGGGGCGCGCGCGCATTGATCCATTCAAGGCGCAGTGGGTTGATCTCGTGCAGCGGGCGGAACTCGGACGTCGGGTCCCACCAGCGGTGGGCGAGCTCGCTGAATTTCTGGATTTCGTGTGGGTCTGCATTCATAGCGGGAATAATAGCGGGAAAATTGCGCACGCGACGGACGGGTGCATAAAAAAAGATGATGTCACTGCTACGTGAAGAGCGTCGTTCCCGCGTAGGCGGGAACCCATACTGCGAGCGAATGGTGGACCTGATTCTCGCGGCCGCAGCCTGCTGCGTATGGGTGCCCGCCTGCGCGGGTACGTCGTTGTGGTGGCAACGCTGCTTTCCACACTTAACGTTGGTAGAGCCATAAAAAAACCCCGCCGAAGCGGGGTCTGGTCAGGCCGGTGAGGCTTAGTTCGTCGTGGTGGTGCGGGTGCCCACAACTTCGATCTCTACGCGGCGGTTCTTGGCGCGGCCGGCGGAGGTCTTGTTGTCTGCAACTGGCTGCTTCTCGCCCTTGCCTTCGGTGTAGATGCGGTTTGCATCGATACCCTTGCCGCGCAGGTAAGCCTTGACCGATTCAGCACGGCGCATCGCCAGCTTTTCGTTGTACGCGTCAGTGCCGATCGAGTCGGTGTGGCCGACGGCGATGATGACTTCCAGGTTCATGCCTTCGAGCTTGGTGGTCAGCTCGTCGAGCGATGCCTTGCCAGCTGGCTTGAGCACGGCCTTGTCGAAATCGAAGAACGCATCAGCGGCGTACGATACTTTTTCAGTGGTCGGTACTGGCACTGGTGCAGGCGTTGGCGCAGGGGTTGGCTCAACCGGCGCTGGTGCCGGTGGTGGCGGCGGTGCTACGCATTTGCCATTTTCGAGCTTTTCCGGCTCGACGCAGATCGGCAGGTCGCAGCCTGGCACCGCGTCGGCCGGGGTCCAGTAGCCAGTGCGCCAGCACAGGCCGAACGGGTTGCGGACGATGACGCCGCGGGAGTCCTGAACGTAGGCGCTGTGAGGCGTCTTGGCCTTGATGTCGGTGGTGATTGGAGCGAACGGAGGCGAGGACTGCGCGAATGCACTACCCGCAATCGCTGCAAAGGCGGCAAGCATGAGCGTAATTTTCTTCATTTTATGGTCTTCCTTTCGGGGGTTGTCTCCGCAGCGATTTCTGCGCAACTGTTCGTCTTCATTGTGAAACATGCAATTAACTTCTCGGCCATTTTGCCACATACGCACAAATAGCACGAACAGCGTTAAATCAAACTCCCACGCAATTGCCAGCCACGTTGTTTTCGTGCAACATATTGCTTGAACGGCACAATTTCATCATGCGGTCATCAAAATGTGCTGCGCAAGGCGAAGGGAAGCAATTGCGCTGCCACTATACGGCGCATGCTAAAATCCCACGCTTGTCTGCCACGTTCCGTGCAGTTTCGCGACCACCCATCAACAAAGCCTGAGAGCAGTCGACCCGCCAATGGATCAATTCGCCAAAGAAACAATCCCTATTTCCCTCGAAGAAGAGATGCGCAAGAGTTACCTCGATTACGCGATGAGCGTGATCGTGGGGCGCGCCTTGCCGGATGTGCGTGACGGTCTCAAGCCGGTGCACCGCCGCGTCTTGTTTGCCATGCACGAGATGAACAATGTGCACAACCGCCCGTACGTCAAGTGCGCGCGCGTGGTCGGCGAAACGATGGGTAAGTACCACCCGCACGGCGATGCGTCGATTTACGACACGCTGGTGCGCATGGCGCAGGACTTTTCGCTGCGTTACACGCTGGTCGATGGCCAGGGCAACTTCGGTTCGATCGACGGCGACGGCGCCGCGGCGATGCGTTACACCGAGTGCCGCCTCGACAAGATCGCCAGCGAAGTGCTGGCCGATATCGACAAGGACACGGTCGATTTCCAGCCCAATTACGACGGCAAGGAAAAAGAGCCGACCGTCCTGCCTACCCGCATTCCGAACCTGCTGATCAACGGCTCGTCCGGTATCGCGGTCGGCATGGCGACCAACATCCCTCCGCACAACCTGTCGGAAGTGATCAAGGGCGCGCTGTACGTACTGAATAACCCTGACTGCTCGATCGACGAACTGATCGAACTGATTCCGGCGCCTGACTTCCCGACCGCCGGCATCATCTACGGCGTATCGGGCGTGCGCGATGGCTACCGCACCGGGCGTGGCCGCGTTGTCATGCGCGCCAAGACCCACTTCGAAGAGTACGGCAAGGACGGCGGCCGCATCGCGATCATCGTCGACGAACTGCCGTACCAGGTCAACAAGAAGTCGCTGCTGGAGCGTATCGCCGAGAACGTGCGCGACAAGAAGCTCGAAGGTATTTCCGATATCCGCGACGAGTCCGACAAGTCGGGCATGCGCGTGGTAATCGAATTGAAGCGCGGCGAAGTTCCTGAGGTTGTGCTCAACAACCTGTACAAGCAGACCCAGTTGCAAGACACCTTCGGCATGAACATGGTGGCGCTGGTCGACGGCCAGCCGAAACTGCTGAACCTCAAGCAAATGCTGGTGTGCTTCCTGCAGCACCGCCGCGAAGTGGTCACGCGCCGCACCGTGTTCGAGCTGCGCAAGGCACGCGAGCGCGGCCACATGCTGGAAGGCCTGGCGGTGGCGCTGGCGAACATCGACGACTTCATCGCCATCATCAAGGCTGCGCCTTCGCCGCCGATCGCGAAGACCGAACTGATGCAGCGCGCCTGGGATTCGTCGCTGGTACGCGAGATGCTCAGCCGTACCGAGACCGGCGCGGCCGGCGGTATCGAGGCGTTCCGTCCCGAGCACCTGCCGAAGCACTACGGCATGCAGCAGGACGGCTTGTACAAGCTGTCGGACGAACAGGCGCAAGAGATCCTGCAGATGCGCCTCCAGCGCCTGACCGGCCTTGAGCAGGACAAGATCGTCAACGAGTACAAGGAAGTGATGTCGCACATCGCCGACCTGCTCGATATCCTGGCACGTCCAGAGCGCGTCACCGCCATCATCACCGACGAGATGGGCCAGATCGTCAACGAGTACACGGCCAACGGCAAGGATGCGCGCCGCTCCGTCATCGAGCACAATGCCACCGACCTGGAAACCGAAGACCTGATCACGCCGCAGGACATGGTCGTGACCTTGTCGCACACCGGCTACATGAAGTCGACGCCGATTACCGAGTACCGCGCGCAGAAGCGCGGTGGCCGCGGCAAGCAGGCGATGATGACCAAGGACGAGGACTGGATCGACCAGCTGTTCATCGCCAACACCCACGACTACATCCTGTGCTTCTCGAACCGCGGCCGCATGTACTGGCTGAAGGTATGGGAAGTGCCGCAAGGCTCGCGCAATTCGCGCGGCAAGCCGATCGTGAACATGTTCCCGCTGCAGGACAACGAGAAGATCACCGTGGTGCTGCCGCTGTCGGGCGAGAACCGCGTCTTCCCTGAAGATCACTATGTCTTCATGTCGACCAGCCTTGGCACCGTCAAGAAGACGCCGCTGAAGGACTTCTCCAATCCGCGCAAGGCCGGCATCATCGCGGTCGACCTGGATGACGGCGACTTCCTGATCGGCGCCGCACTTACCGATGGCAAGCATGACGTGATGCTGTTCTCAGACGCAGGCAAGGCAGTGCGCTTCGACGAGAACGACGTGCGTCCGATGGGCCGTACCGCGCGCGGCGTGCGCGGCATGAACCTGGAAGATGGCCAGAACGTGATCGCGCTGCTGGTGGCCGAAAACGAGCAGCAGTCGGTGCTCACCGCAACCGAGAACGGCTTCGGCAAACGTACTCCGATCACCGAGTACACCCGCCACGGCCGCGGCACCAAGGGCATGATCGCGATCCAGACCAGCGAGCGTAACGGCCGGGTCGTCGCCGCGACCCTGGTCGAGCCAACCGACGAGATCATGCTGATCACGACCGGTGGTGTGTTGATCCGCACCCGTGTCGCCGAGATCCGCGAGATGGGCCGCGCTACCCAGGGCGTGACCCTGATCGCGGTGGAAGACGGCACCAAGCTGTCGGGCCTGCAGCGCGTGGTTGAAACCGACCTGGAAGAAGTCGAGCTGTCGCCGGAGAATTCCAGCGGTTCGGCTGACGCCGCCGACTCGACCGATTCGAGCGACGCCGCCGAGTAAGCACGGTGCTTGGAAAGGCCAGGCTGTTCTCGCCGCGAGGTGAGACGCCTGGCTTTTTTATTGCCCGTCGTTCCCGCGAAGGCGGGAACCCATACGTCATTTGCATGCGCGCGCAGCTTGGGTTCCCGCTTTCGCGGGAACGACGCTGGTCGCAGCTGGCCGTTCATTCGACCGCCTTGGCGATTTCATGCGAAAATCTACCTGTTCAACCTACAGAGGACCCGTCAGTGACCCAGATCTTCAACTTCTCCGCCGGCCCGGCCGTTCTGCCGAAGGAAGTGCTGCAGCAAGCCGCTGACGAAATGCTGGACTGGCATGGCAGCGGCATGTCGGTCATGGAGATGAGTCACCGCGGTCCCGAGTTCATCTCGATCTACCAGCAAGCGGTGCACGACCTGCGCGAGCTGCTCAACGTCCCCGACAACTACCGTATCCTGTTCCTGCAAGGCGGCGGACTGGCTCAGAACGCGGTCATCCCGATGAACATGGTCGGACGCAATGCGCAGCCAGCGACGATCGACTTCGTCCACACCGGCAGCTGGTCGGGCAAGTCGATCAAGGAAGCGGCGCGCTACGCGAACGTTAATGTCGCGGCATCGGCCGAAGCGGGACAATTTACTTCGGTGCCGCACCAGGAAAGCTGGAAGCTGACGCGCGACGCCTCATACCTGCACATCTGCACCAACGAAACCATCGACGGCGTCGAATTCAACTTCGTGCCGACGGTGCAGGGCGACACGCCGATCGTCGCCGACATGTCGTCGCACATTTTGTCGCGCGTGATCGACGTGTCCAAATACGGTGTCATTTTCGCGGGCGCGCAAAAGAACATCGGCCCGGCCGGCCTGACCCTGGCCATCGTGCGCGAGGACCTGATCGGCCACGCGCTGCCGATCTGCCCTTCGGCGTTCGACTGGAAGCTGGTGGCCGACGCCGATTCGATGTACAACACGCCGCCAACCTACGGCATCTACATCGCGGGACTGGTGTTCGCTCACCTGAAGCGCCAGGGCGGCGTCGCGGAGATCGAAAAGCGCAATATCGCCAAGGCCGAGCTGCTGTACGCTGCGCTCGATGCCGACGACTTTTACCAGAACCGCGTGGCGCAAGACTGCCGCTCGCGCATGAACGTGCCGTTTTACCTGCGCGACGAATCACTGAACGAACAATTCCTGGCCGGCGCCAAAGCGCGCGGGCTGCTGCAACTGAAGGGCCACAAGTCCGTCGGCGGTATGCGGGCGTCGATCTACAACGCGATGTCGATCGACGGGGTGCAATCCCTGGTCGATTATTTGAACGAGTTCGCCGGCCGTTAGAATAGGCGGCGACGCATAATTCACCGTCGTTCCCGCGCGGGCGGGAACCTATACTTGGCATGCTCAGTATGGGTTCCCGTTTTCACGGGAACGACGTTACCGTAGTGGCAGACGATGACAGACAAACTAAAACCCCTTCGCGAACAGATCGACGCCATCGATGTGCAGATCCTCGACCTGCTGTCGCGCCGCGCGCGGCTGGCGCAGGACGTCGGCCACGTCAAGGCGGAAACCAACGCGCCGGTGTTCCGGCCCGAGCGCGAAGCGCAGGTGCTGCGCGGCGTCGCCGACCGCAACGCGGGGCCGCTGAAGGATCCCGAGATCCAGACCATCTTCCGCGAGATCATGTCGGCGTGCCGCTCGCTCGAACGGCGCGTCACGGTGGCATACCTGGGCCCGGCCGGCACATTCAGCGAGCAGGCCGTGTACCAGCAGTTCGGCCGCGCGGTCGAAGGCCTGCCGTGCGTGTCGATCGATGAAGTGTTCCGCGCCACCGAAGCCGGCACCGCCGATTTCGGCGTGGTTCCGGTAGAGAATTCCTCCGAAGGCGCGATCAACCGCACCCTCGACCTGATGCTGGCCACCACCACCGTCATCAGCGGCGAAGTGGCCATCGCGGTCCATCACAGCCTGATGACCAAAACCGGCAGCATGGACGGTGTCGCTGTCGTCTGCGCGCATTCACAGGCGCTGGCCCAGTGCCAGGTGTACCTGAACCAGCACTATCCGCATCTCGAACGGCGCGCCGTCGCCTCGAACGCCGAAGCGGCCGTCATGGCCAGCAAGGACCCGTCGATCGCGGCGATCGCCAGCGAGATGGCGGGCCAGCAGTACGGCCTGGCGGTCGTGGCTGGCCACATCCAGGACGACCCGCACAACCGCACCCGCTTTGCCGTCATCGGCCAGCTGCACACCAATCCATCGGGCCAGGACCAGACCTCGCTGGTGCTGGCGGTGCCGAACAAGGCGGGCGCGGTGTATAACCTGCTGGCGCCGCTGGCCACGCACGGCGTGTCGATGACGCGCTTCGAGTCGCGACCGGCGCGCATCGGCACCTGGGAATACTACTTCTATGTCGACATCGAAGGCCACGAGCAGGACTCGGCGGTCGCGCGCGCGCTGGTCGAACTGAAAGATAACGCTGCATTCTTCAAAGTGCTGGGATCGTACCCGCTCAGCCTCTAACCACTTTTAATCGAGATTTACATGTCCAAGCATTTCGGTCCAGATTACGTACGTGCCATCGCTCCTTACCAGGCCGGCAAGCCCATCGCGGAAGTGGCGCGCGAGTTCGGCCTCGACGAGGCCAACATCGTCAAGCTCGCATCGAACGAGAATCCGTTCGGCGTGCCCGAGTCGAGCAAGAAGGCGATGGCCGCGGCGGTCGCCGACCTCGGGCGCTATCCGGATGCCAATGGCTTCGACCTGAAAGCGGCGCTGGCCAAGCGCTACGACGTGCCGGCCGACTGGATCACGCTGGGTAACGGCAGCAACGACATCCTCGAGATCGCCGCCCACGCGTTCGTGCAGAAGGACCAGGCGGTGGTCTATTCGCAGTATTCGTTCGCCGTGTACGCGCTGGCGACCCAGGGCGTTGGCGCGCGCGCCATCGTGGTGCCTGCAACTGAATACGGACATGACCTCGACGCGATGGCCGCCGCCATCGATGCCGACACCCGGCTGGTCTTCATCGCCAACCCGAACAACCCGACCGGCACCTTCATCCCCGCCGCGCAGGTCGAAGCATTCCTCAACAAGGTGCCTGAAACGGTCATCGTGGTGCTGGACGAGGCGTACAACGAGTTCCTGGCGCCGGAACACCAGTTCGAGTCGGCGCAGTGGGTGCGCAAGTATCCGAACCTGGTTGTCTCGCGCACCTTCAGCAAGGCCTATGGCCTGGCTGGCCTGCGCGTCGGCTTCGCGATTGCGCAGCCGGCTGTGACCGACCTGATGAACCGCATCCGCCAGCCGTTCAACGTCAATTCGATGGCGCAGGCTGCCGCGATCGCGGCGCTGAACGACAAGGCGTTCCTGGAAGAGGGCGCACGCAACAATGCTGCCGGCTACCAGCAGTTTGTCGAAGCCTTCGATGAACTTGGCCTGGAATATGTGCCGTCGTTCGGCAACTTCGTGCTGGTGCGCGTCGGCGACGACGACCAGGCTGGCGCACGCGTCAACCTCGCCTTGCTCAAGCAGGGCGTGATCGTGCGCCCGGTCGGCAACTACGGCCTGTCGCAATGGCTGCGCATTTCGATCGGCCTGCCGAAGGAAAACGCGGTCTTCATCGCTGCGCTCAAGCAGGCGCTGGGCTGACGTGGCGGCCAAGGTCGTCATCTTCGGCGTCGGCCTGATCGGCGGCTCGTTCGCGCGCGCGCTCAAGGGCGCTGGCGCGGCCGCGACCCTGGTTGGCGTCGGCCGTTCGCCCGAGGCGATGGCGCGTGCCCTTGAACTTGGCATTATCGATTCGGTGGCCCAGTCACCGCAGCACGCCATGCGCGGCGCCGACCTGGTGCTGATCGCCGCGCCGGTGGCGCAGACCGGCGCGATCCTCGCGTCGATACTGCCTTTCCTGGAAGCGGGAACCGTGATCACCGATGCCGGCAGCACCAAGTCCGACGTGGTGCTGGCCGCGCGCGAAGCGCTGGGCGAGCGGGTCGGGCAGTTCGTGCCCGGCCACCCGATTGCCGGCCGCGAGACCAATGGACCGGATGCCGCGATTGCCGACCTCTACGTCGGCAAGAAAGTCGTCCTGACGCCGCTGCCTGAAAATACGGCGGCCGATGTCGAGCGTGTGGCCGCGGCCTGGCGCGCCTGCGGTGCGCTGATCCATCAACTGTCGCCCGCTGAACACGACAAGGTGTTCGCCGCGGTAAGCCACCTGCCGCACCTGCTGGCCTACGCGCTGGTCGACGACATCGCCAGCAAGCCCCACGCCAAGCAGCTGTTCCAGTACGCGGCCAGCGGTTTTCGCGACTTCACCCGCATCGCCGGCTCGTCGCCCGAAATGTGGCGCGACATCAGCCTGGCCAACCGCGACGCCCTGATCGGCGAGCTTGACGCATATCTGGCACAATTAACCGGCCTGCGCGCGATGCTGGCGTGCGCCGACGGCGCCGCGCTGGAATCGGTCTACGCCAACGCGCAGCAGGCCCGCCGCCAATGGATCGAAGCCATTGAAGCGGCCGAAACGCCGCCCCGCCACGGCAGCCCAGAATAAACATCAAGGAATCCGGCATGACGCAGCAAAAGCAATACCCGCATTTCACCGACCTCGAACCTGTCATGCACGTGGAGGGCGTGGTGCGGTTGCCGGGATCGAAAAGCATCTCGAACCGCACGCTGCTGCTGGCCGCGCTGGCCGAAGGCAGCACCACCATCCACGACCTGCTGGCGTCCGACGACACCCTGGTGATGCTGGGCGCGCTGCGCTCGCTGGGCATCGCCTGGGAGCAGGTCGACGAACGCACCCACATCGTCCACGGCCAGGGCGGCACGCTGCCGGTGCATGAGGCCGACCTGTTCATGGGTAACGCGGGCACCGCGATCCGCCCGCTGACCGCGGCGCTGGCGGTCATCGGCGGCGACTACACGCTGCATGGCGTCTCGCGCATGCACGAGCGTCCGATCGGCGACCTGGTCGACGCGCTCAACGCGGTCGGCGCACAGATCGAATACACCGGCGTGCAGGGCTTTCCGCCGCTGCGCATCCGCCGCGGCCATATCCATGCGCAGCAGCGCATGAGCGTGCGCGGCGACGTCTCCAGCCAGTTCCTCACCGCGCTGCTGATGTCCGCGCCGCTGATGGCGAAAGAGCACCCGGTCGTCATCGACGTCGAGGGCGAGCTCATTTCAAAGCCCTACATCGAGATCACGCTGAACCTGATGCGCCGCTTTGGCGTGACGGTGGTGCAGGACGGCTGGCAGTCGTTCACGGTGCAACCGGGCCAGCGCTACGCCAGCCCGGGCAGCATCCACGTCGAGGGCGACGCCTCGTCGGCCTCGTACTTCCTGGCGGCCGGCGCAATCGCCGGCGGCCCGGTGCGGGTCGAGGGAGTAGGGCGCGACAGCATCCAGGGCGATGTGCGCTTTGCCGAGGCGCTGGAGATGATGGGCGCCACCATCACCCGCGGCGACAACTGGATCGAGGCGAGCTCGAACGGCGTCTTGAACGCCATCGACGCCGACTTCAACCACATTCCCGACGCCGCCATGACTTTGGCGGTGGCGGCGCTGTACGCCGAAGGCACTACCACCCTGCGCAATATCGCCAGCTGGCGCGTGAAGGAAACCGACCGCCTGGCGGCGATGGCGATCGAGCTGCGCAAGCTCGGCGCGACCGTCGACGAGGGCCCGGACTACATCAGCGTCACCCCGCCAGCGGAAATCCAGCCGGCCAGCATCGACACCTACGACGACCACCGCATGGCGATGTGCTTCTCGCTGGCGACGCTCGACGGCAAGGCGCGGCGCGGTAACCGGATGCGCATCATGGACCCGAAATGCGTGGCCAAGACTTTCCCCGATTACTTCGAGGCCTTTGCCGCCATCGCCCGCAACGAGCTGTTCTAAGCGTTCGCGCCGCAGCAATCACTCATAAGACACCATGCCAAATTCGCACATTCCCGTCATTACCATCGACGGCCCGACCGCCTCGGGCAAGGGTACCGTGGCCCACAAGGTGGCCGACAAGCTGGGCTTCCATTTCCTCGACTCCGGCTCGCTGTACCGCCTGACCGCGCTGACGGCGCTGCGCCGCGGCGCCGACCTGCGCGACGAGCACGGCATCGCCAAGCTGGCCGAGCACCTTCCGGTCAGCTTCGCCGGCGGCGAAATCCTGCTGGCGAACGAAAATGTCTCGCAAGCGATCCGCGCCGAAGAGGTTGGTAATCTTGCATCGCAGATCGCCGCCATGCCGACCGTGCGCCAGGCGCTGTACGCGCTGCAACTGGGCTTCCGCAAGGCGCCAGGCCTGGTGGCGGACGGACGCGACATGGGGACCGTCATCTTCCCGAACGCCCAGCTCAAAGTGTTCCTCACCGCAAGTGTTGAGGCAAGGGCGCAACGCCGATATAAGCAATTGATTGACAAGGGGTTTTCTGCTAACATGGAAGACCTCCTGTCAGATTTGCAGGCGCGCGACGACCGTGATACTCATCGGGCGATTGCCCCGCTGGTTCCGGCAGAAGGTGCGCATTTCCTCGATACATCCCATATGACGGCTGATCAAGCCATCGAACAGGTGTTGAAATGGTATGCGCAACTGAAGTAACGGGCTGGTCTTTTCAGCCTTTCAGGTGCCCGGCTCCGGCATGTGTCGGGGAAGGGTGTTGTCTCAACTTAACCCAGTTCAGTGCGCATTTGTGACGCCCTGCTGGCCAACTCTATCAAAACTATGTCTACTGCAACAACTGAAGCAACCGGTATGGAAAGTTTCGCAGCGCTCTTCGAAGAGTCGCTGTCACGCCAGGACATGCGTTCGGGCGAAGTTATTTCCGCTGAAGTCGTTCGTCTCGACCACAACTTCGTGATCGTTAACGCCGGCCTCAAGTCCGAAGCTTTCATTCCTATCGAAGAATTCAAGAACGACCAGGGCGAACTGGAAGTTCAAGTCGGCGATTTCGTTTCCGTAGCGATTGAGTCGCTGGAAAACGGCTTCGGCGACACCATCCTGTCGCGCGACAAGGCGAAGCGCCTGGCATCGTGGCTGGCACTGGAAAAAGCGATGGAATCGGGCGAAATCGTCGTCGGTACCGTCAACGGTAAAGTCAAGGGCGGCCTGACCGTTCTGACCAACGGCATCCGCGCATTCCTGCCGGGTTCGCTGGTTGACACCCGTCCAGTCAAGGACACCACCCCATTCGAAGGCAAGACCCTCGAGTTCAAGGTCATCAAGCTCGACCGCAAGCGCAACAACGTGGTGCTGTCGCGCCGCGCTGTCATCGAAGCATCGATGGGCGAAGAGCGTCAGAAGCTGATGGAAACCCTGAAAGAAGGCACCGTGGTTACCGGCGTCGTCAAGAACATCACCGACTACGGCGCGTTCGTGGATCTGGGTGGCATCGACGGCCTGCTGCACATCACCGACCTGGCATGGCGTCGTGTGCGTCACCCATCGGAAGTGCTGACCGTTGGCCAGGAAATCACCGCCAAGGTCCTGAAGTACGATCAGGAAAAGAACCGTGTTTCGCTGGGCGTGAAGCAGCTGGGCGATGACCCATGGACCGGTCTGTCGCGTCGCTACCCACAGGGCACCCGTCTGTTCGGCAAGGTCACCAACCTCACCGACTACGGCGCGTTCGTGGAAGTCGAGCAGGGCATCGAAGGCCTGGTACACGTTTCCGAAATGGACTGGACCAACAAGAACGTCGCTCCAAACAAAGTTGTCCAGCTGGGCGACGAAGTAGAAGTGATGGTTCTGGAGATCGACGAAGAGCGTCGCCGTATTTCGCTGGGCATGAAGCAGTGCAAAGCAAATCCATGGGACGAGTTCGGCATGACCCACAAGAAGGGCGATAAAGTCCGTGGCGCCATCAAGTCGATCACCGACTTCGGCGTGTTCATCGGCCTGGCTGGCAACATCGACGGCCTGGTACACCTGTCGGATCTGTCGTGGACCGAAGCTGGCGAAGAAGCTGTTCGCAAGTTCAAGAAGGGCGACGAACTGGAAGCAGTTGTTCTGGCAATCGACGTTGAGCGCGAGCGCGTTTCCCTGGGCGTCAAGCAGCTCGAAGGCGACCCGTTCAACAACTTCGCGGCAATGAACGACAAAGGCTCCCTGGTAACGGGTACGGTCAAGTCGGTCGAGCCTAAGGGCGCTGTCATCCAGCTGTCCGAAGAAGTTGAAGGCTACCTGCGTGCTTCCGAAATCTCGCGCGACCGCGTTGAAGATGCCGGCACCCACATGAAGGTTGGCGACAGCGTTGAAGCACTGGTCATCAACATCGACCGCAAGGCTCGCAGCATCCAGCTGTCGATCAAGGCGAAAGACAATGTTGACACCCAGGAAGCGATGCAGAAGATGGCAACCACTTCCGACAGCAATGCAGCATCGGGCACCACCAGCCTGGGCGCACTGCTGAAGGCTAAGTTCGACAACAAGAACTAAGACCTTCGGGACTGCCAGATGACCAAGTCCGAGTTGATCAACCGCTTGGCTGAGCGTTACTCTCAGCTGGTGGCCAAGGATGCGGAGTATGCTGTCAAGACCATTCTCGATGCCATGACCAACGCTTTGGCGACCGGCCAGCGCATCGAGATCCGCGGTTTCGGCAGTTTTGCCCTGAATAGCAGGCCGCCACGCATCGGACGCAATCCGAAGTCCGGCGACAAGGTGATGGTTCCCGAAAAACGGGTACCGCACTTTAAGCCGGGCAAGCAATTGCGCGAGCGCGTAGACGCGATGGTCGGGCAACCGATCATCGAAGACTAAGTCGTCTGGCGAAATAGAAAACGGCGTCCTCGGATGCCGTTTTTTTATGGGACAAGCAAACGCAACGTGACACGCCGTCATTCCCGCGCAGGCGGGAATTGATGGTGCGCTGGCTTTACAGGTGAGCATGGATTCCCGCTTTCGCGGGAACGACGCATGAACTAGTCGATTGGGCATCGGCAAGGCTCAATTGCTACTACGTATAATGGTAAGATGCCACACCCGCGAACCCTTCCATTTGGACCCCGCAGATGAAATTTGTATCCACTATTGTCGGCATTATCCTGTTCGTGCTGTTCTTCGGCTTCGCGCTGAAAAACACCCAGGAAGTCGACCTGCACTTTTTCCTCAATTATGAGTTGCGCGGCCCCCTGGTGCTGATGCTGCTGGCGTTCTTCATCGCCGGCGCCGCCCTCGGCATCCTGGCCGTCACGCCGACCGTGTTCCGCCACCGCCGCCTCAGTTCGCAGCACCAGAACACCATCGACGCGCTGCAAAGCGTGGCGCGCACCAGCACCGTGCAACCGCAGCCGGACAGCGTGAACACCCGCAACTAAATCCAGCAACACCCATCACACCAACAAAAAGAATCGCATGGAATTTGAATTTTGGATGCTGCTTGGCATCCCACTTTTCTTCAGCCTCGGATGGATCGCCGCGCGCGTCGACATCAAGCAGCTGGTATCGGAATCGCGCACGCTCCCGCGCGGCTACTTCAAGGGCTTGAACTTCCTGCTCAACGAACAGCCCGACAAGGCGATCGACGCCTTCATCGAGATCGTCAAGCTCGACCCGGAAACGGCCGACATGCACTTCGCGCTCGGCAACCTGTTCCGCCGCCGCGGCGAAGTCGAACGCGCGATCCGCGTGCACCAGAACCTGCTGGCCCGTCCCGACCTGCCGCTCGAACAGCAGCACCACGCCGGCTACGAGCTAGGCATGGACTACCTGAAGGCCGGCCTGCTCGACCGCGCCGAGGAGACCTTCAACGGCCTGGTCGACTCGCAGTACGGCGTGCAGGCGCAGCGCGCGCTGCTTGAAATCTACCAGCGCGAAAAGGAATGGAAGCGCGCGATCACCGCTGCCCAGGGCCTGCAGTCCTCCGGCGCCGGCATGCGCCAGAAAGAAATCGCCCAGTTCTACTGCGAACTGGCGCAAGACGCGCTGGTGCACCTGCACACCGACGAGGCGATGGCGCTGCTGGAGCAGGCGTTGCTGTCGGACCGCACCAATGTGCGCGCCACGATCCTGATCGGCGACGTCCAGCTGGCCAAGGGCGATGTCGAAGGCGCCTTGATGACGTGGCGCCGCGTCGAACAGCAAAGCGTGCCGCACGTGGCGCTGGTCGCCGCGCGCCTGATGGACGGCTACCGCAAGGTAGGGCGCCCGCAGGAAGGCGTCAACCTGCTGCGCTCCTACCTCGCCGAAGCCTCGTCGATCGACCTGATCGAAGTCGTGTTCAAGGCCGTCACCGAGCTCGATGGCGCGCAGGCTGCCAAAGACCTGGTGGTTGAAGAACTGCGCCGCACCCCGACCTTGCTGGGACTCGACAAGCTGCTGGAAGCGCGCATGATGGACGCGCCGCCGGAAGTGTTCGACGAACTCTCGATGGTCAAGAACCTGGTGCACGGCTACACGCAAAAGCTGGCGCGCTACCAGTGCGGACACTGCGGCTTCAAGGCGCGCCAGTTCTACTGGCAGTGCCCGGGCTGCAGCCGCTGGGACTCGTACCCGCCGCGCCGCACCGAAGAACTGAATGTGATGAACTAACACCGATAACCAACAATGATCAGTCGCCTGCTCTCCACCGATACCTATCCGCACATCGCCACGCCCAACCTTGAGAACGTCCGCATCCTGGTGGTCGGCGACGTCATGCTCGACCGCTACTGGTTCGGGGAAGTCAGCCGCATTTCGCCCGAAGCGCCGGTACCGATCGTGCGTGTCGAGAAGCGCGAAGAGCGGCTCGGCGGCGCCGCCAACGTCGCGCGCAACGCCGCGGCGCTGGGCGCCTATTCGGGCCTGCTCGGCGTGGTCGGCGCCGATGAAGCGGGCGCGCAGGTGGAAGCGCTGCTGCACGACTCGCAGATCCACAGCTTCCTGCAGCGCGACGAGGCGATATCGACCATCATCAAGCTGCGCGTGATCGGCCGCCAGCAGCAGCTGCTGCGCATCGACTTCGAAGAAGCGCCGACCGACACGGTATTGCGCGACAAGCTCACCCAATTCAACGCGCTGCTGCCGGACTACGGCGTGGTGATCCTGTCCGACTACAACAAGGGCAGCCTGGTCAACGTCAGGCAGATGGTCGCCGCCGCGCGCGCGGCCGGCAAGATCGTGATGGTCGACCCGAAAGGCGACGACTTCACGCCATATGCGGGCGCGACGGTCCTGACGCCAAACAAATCGGAACTCAAGCGCGTGGTCGGCAGCTGGTCGAGCGAAGAACAGCTGACGGCCAAAGCCCAGGCGCTGCGCGAAGAACTGCGCCTCGACGCGCTGCTGCTGACGCGATCGGAAGAAGGCATGAGCCTGTACACGGCCGACGAAGTCTTGCACGTCCACGCCGACGCGCGCGAAGTGTACGACGTCTCGGGCGCCGGCGACACGGTCATCGCCACGATGGCCGCGATGCTTGGCGCAGGCATGACGATGTCCGACGCCATCATGACAGCCAACCGCGCCGGCGGCATCGTCGTCGGCAAGCTCGGCACCGCCACCGTCACGCGCGCAGAGCTATTCGGCAGCTAAATCCCCCCACTTCAAAAATTCCAAAATCGGGGACAGACCACCATTTTAGAAGATTCTAAAATGGTGGTCTGTCCCCGATTTTGGAATCTTTCTGACCAGATTCGCTGTGTTGATGGGCTGCGGCGCACGGTTGATTCGGCTCAACCGGAGCAGGTCAGCCATGCCCCACGCTTGAGCCGTTGAGCGCGAGGGATCGCATCCGCTTTCCCCGCTTGACTTACTCACGGAGAAAATCAACATGATCAAGAAACTGATGCTTGCCGTCGCACTCCTGTGCGCCTCGATGGGCGCGGCCTTCGCCCAGGTCGACGTGAACAAGGCCGATACCGCCGCCCTCGATGGCGTCAAGGGCGTCGGTCCGGCCATGTCGAAAGCCATCCTCACCGAGCGCGAAAAGGGCGGCGAATTCAAGGACTGGGCCGATTTCCAGAAACGTGTCAAAGGCGTCGGCGAGAAAAAAGCTGTCAAGCTGTCCGAGGCAGGTTTGCAGGTCAACGGCAAGGCGTTGGATGGCGCCGCCGCGGCCGCCGCCAAGCCAGCCAAGGCCTCTGCCAAACCCGCCGCCAAGCCTGCCGCCGAGGCCGCCAAGATGTAAGCCTTGCCGCGGCACCGCCACGCGACACACCCCGCCAATCTTTTCTGCGGGGTTTTTTTTGCTTGTATGGACAGACGAACCGCGGTGCGCTGTGCGAAGATACAGCGCTTCAACCGGACAACTGTTTATACGAAAGAGGACCACTAATGCCCCATGTTCGTTCCGCTACCAGCCTGATCGCAGGCGTGTTCGCCATCGCCGCTGGCACCGCGTCGGCCGCCGCGCCTGTCTCGCCTGACGTCACCGGCCACCAGGCCCAGATCGACAAGATCGTCAGCGAGATCTCGCCCCAGCGCATCGAGGCCTACGTGCGCAAGCTGGTCAGCTTCGAGACCCGCCACACGATGTCGGAGACGGAATCGGACAAGGTCGGCATCGGCGCCGCCCGCCGCTGGATCAAGGCGGAGCTGGAGCGCTGCGGCGCGCAGTCGGGCAACCGCCTGCAGGTGGCGTTCGACAGCCACGTGGCCCCGGTGTCGGCACGCATCTCGCGCCCGACCGAGATCGTCAATATTGTCGCAACCTTGCCTGGCAGCCAGCCGCAGTCGAAGGAACGTATCTACGTGGTCAGCGGCCACTACGATTCGCGCAACACCGATATCATGGATGCCAAGGGCGCGTCGCCTGGCGCCAATGACGATGCCTCCGGCACCGCGGCCGTGATGGAGATGGCCTGCGTGATGGCGCGCTATAACTTTGACGCAACCCTGGTCTTCATGGCCGTTGCCGCCGAAGAGCAGGGCCTGATCGGGGCCACCCACTGGGCCGAGCAGGCAGTTGAAAAGAAACTGCATATCGCCGGCATGTTCACCAACGATATCATCGGCAGTTCGCGCGCCGATGACGGCCGCGTCGACGACAAGCAGGTGCGCCTGTTCGCCGAAAGCATTCCCGCCACCAAGGAGATGAGCGAGGCGGTGCGTGCCCTGATTTCGACCGGCGGCGAAAACGATTCGATCTCGCGCCAGCTGGCACGCCATGTGAAGGAAGTGGGCGAGCGCTACGTTCCCGATTTCAAGGTCAACATCGTCCACCGCCGCGACCGCTACCTGCGCGGCGGCGACCATATGCCTTTCCTGGCGCGCGGCTTCGCGGCCCTGCGTTTCTCCGAACCGAACGAGGACTTTGCGCACCAGCACCAGAACGTGCGCAAGGAAGGCGCGATGCAGTACGGCGACCTGCCTGAGTTCAACGATTACAACTATATCGCCCGGGTAACGCGCGTCAACGCGGCAGCACTCGCATCGCTGTCGCTGGCACCGGCGGCGCCACGGCAGGTGCAGGTGCGCACCGACAAGCTGGACAACAATTCAACCTTGCTGTGGCTGCCAAACACCGAGCCCGACCTGGCCGGCTATCGCATCGTCTGGCGCGAAACCACCGCGTCCCAGTGGCAGGGTTCGATGTACGTCGGTAACGTGACCGAGGCCACGGTGCGCCTGTCGAAGGATAACTATTTCTTCGGCGTACAGTCGGTCGACAAGGATGGCAACGCCAGCGTCGCCACCTACCCGGCGCCGCTGCGCTAGCCGGCAACCCGGGGGCAAGTATGCGGACCAGTCCGCTACTTGCCCTTGCGCTGACAGGCCGCATACGCAGATGGTCGCCGTGCATTAGAATGACGTTTTGTTCTTCTGCAAAAGAGTTCTCATGCCCTACATGACCATCGAAGATACGATCGGCAACACCCCGCTGGTGCAGCTGGTACGGATTCCGGGCGCCGAAGCGCGCGAGCGCAACAACATCATCCTCGGAAAGATGGAAGGCAATAATCCGGCAGGCTCGGTCAAGGACCGCGCCGCCATGTCGATGCTGAAACGCGCCGAGGAGCGCGGCCAGATCAAGCCGGGCGATACGCTGATTGAAGCGACCAGCGGCAACACCGGTATCGCGCTGGCGATGGCGGCGGCGATCCGCGGCTACAAGATGCTGCTGCTCATGCCCGACAACCTGTCGATCGAGCGCCGCCAGAGCATGGCGGCCTACGGCGCCCAGATTATCCTGACCCCGAAAACCGGCGGCATGGAATACGCCCGCGACATGGCCGACCAGTTGCAGCGTGACGGCAAGGGCATCATCCTCGACCAGTTCGGCAACGCCGACAATCCGCGTGCCCACTACGAAAGCACCGGCCCGGAAATCTGGCGCGACACCGAAGGCCGGGTGACCCATTTCGTTTCGGCGATGGGCACCACCGGCACCATCATGGGCGTCTCGCAATACCTGAAGGAAAAGAACGATGCCGTGCGCATCATCGGCGCCCAGCCGGAAGAGGGCTCGTCGATTCCAGGGATCCGCAAATGGCCGGAAGCCTACCTGCCGAAGATTTTCGACAAGGCGCGGGTAGACCAGGTGGAAAGCGTGAGCCAGGCAGCTGCCGAGCACATGGCGCGCCGGATGGCGGCGGAAGAGGGAATTTTCTGCGGGATCTCCGCAGCGGGCGCATGCGAGATCGCACTGCGCGTATCACAGACGGTGGAGAACGCCACCATCGTGTTCATTGTCTGCGACCGCGGCGACCGCTACCTGTCGACAGGCGTGTTTCCGGCATAGGAAACCAGGGCCGGCATGGCCCATACGCGATGCAATGTCCCGCCACGCGGCGGGACATCGTCAACAACGACCGATCAGGACTGCTGGTCGCTGCTCGCGCCAGGGGTCGCGCCTTCTTTTGGCTTGAACTGCTTGTCGCTGATGCGGAACTTGTTGCGGCGATCGCCCATGAGGTAGCGCAGGTCGCGGATCGACAGGTCGCTGACTTCATGCATGCGGATCAGCAGCGATGCGCCGACCGGCAGGCGGTGGTGGCGAATCTTCGAGATCACCGGTGGCGCCACTTCCAGCGCGCGCGACAGTGCTGCGTCGTTTTTCAAACGCAGGTTCTCGATCAGGGTGTCCAGCAACCGGTTCGGGTTGTACTGCAGCAGTTCGTCGGAATCCGAATCGCTGTTCATATCAATGCCAACTTGGTTTGTCATGATGTTAATAATTCCTATTGTGAGTTGTGTTGCTTGTCAAACACGTAGTTCGGTGTAGCGCGTCACGACGAGGGATTCCGTTTGAAACAACTTTTTATAAAATATACACAATTGTACAAGTTATTCCAATCTTATTCTCGTAAGCAATTAGAACCATCTGATAATACTTGCATATCATGTTGTCTAATCGCAACATAGCTTGAATGCAATTCTCTCACAAACTCACAGAAAGATTAATTGTTTTTTCGTAAAAATTAAGTGTAATGCAATCGCGCGGTGGACGGTGCACGGTACCGGGAAAACCTGTCGGTAAAACAAGTTCTGGGGGAGTATGTTGAAATGATGATCATTTCCGTGGTGCATTCATGACAATGCCGCCGGTACCCCGTGGGGGTATGCGCGGCGGCACCAGGGATCGACTACCGTTGGGCGACAGTCGCAGTTACATTTAATTACAAATCCGTCACGCTTTTGCCATGGTCGCAGCGCGCTTGGCGCGGACTGCCTTACCCAGTTCGATGACCGACATCGCGTAGAAATAGCTTCGGTTGTACTGGGTGATCGCGAAAAAATTATTTGTCGCGAGCCAGTATTCTGTCGGTTCGGCACCATTTTGCAAGTCGACAAGGCCGAACAGGGTTGACTGCGGCAGGGACGCGCTGCTGAGCACGCCTGCGGCCTCCAGCTCATCCTGGCCGAATTTCGCTTCCAGTCCCTGGTTGATGAACTTCTCCCAGGCGTTGCTTGGCGATACGTTGGCCGCGTACACCAGCGGTCCGGTGCTTTCGGCTTGCCAGCCGTGGTTGCGCAGGAAGTTCGCCACCGAACCGATCGCGTCGGTGGTGGAGTTGGTCAGGTCGACCTTGCCGTCTTCATCGAAGTCGACCGCATGCGCGAGGATGCTCCCCGGCATGAACTGCGGAATGCCGACCGCGCCGGCAAACGAGCCGGTCAGGCCGAGCGGATCGACATTCGACTGGCGCGCCAGCAGCAATGTATTTTCCAGCTCGCCGCGGAAGAAGGCCATGCGCGCCGCGCGGTTCGGCGTTTCAGGGTAGGCAAAGGCGAGGGTGGCCAGCGTGTCGAGCACGCGGAAGCGCCCGGTATTGCGGCCATACACGGTCTCGACGCCGATGATGCCGACGATGATATCTGCCGGTACGCCGAAGCGTGCCTCGGCGCGGGCCAGCGCGGCGGCGTTCTCGTTCCAGAACTTGACGCCGCCATTGATGCGCACCGGTTCGATGAACAGCTCGCGTACCGCGGCCCAGTTTTTCGGTTTGCCAGGCGGGGCCGGCTTGACCAGCTGGACCGCGGAGTCGATGAAGTGAATCTGACCCATCAGGCCATCGACCCACTCGCGCTCGAAGCCGTGCTTGGCCACCATCTCGCCGGCGAACTGCTGCACCGCCGACCACTCGCGGAAGTTGACCTTCTCGCCGACGTGGTTCACGTTCGAGGTACGTTTGATCGCTTCGCGCGCGGCCTTGCTGGCGGCGGCTTTGGCGGCGGTCTTGCGATCGACGGGTTTCCTGGCCTTGGCTTTTTTCGCCGCGGCGGCTTTTTGCTTCGATGTCTGGGACTGCGGCGCGGCATGGACCGCGGGCACGCTGGCAACCGCCAGGGCTAACAGCAGGGACGACACCCGGCGTGGGACAAACAGCTGCAAAAATTTCATCGTAACTCGTTTAACAAATTCTTTAAGGTGGCGGCCAGCCGCGCATCGGGCGCCGCGGCTGCATACTTGTAGGCGCTGTACAGCGCGAGGAAGCGGCTGCTTGCGGCCTTCTTCGCAGGGTCGATCGGCGACGCCGACAAGCGCTGCGCATAAGCGCTCGGGCCTTCGTCCGCCGCACGCGCAAAACCCTGCCGGCCAAGCTGGTGGCACATGGCCGAGTATAGCGCATCGATCGGGTCGCCCTGACGCCGGACGCGCCATGCGCGTCCTATAAACAACAGCGTGAGCAGAAGGACAATGCCGGCCCAGACACGCCATTCGGCCAGCGCCGCGTGCAGGCCCGCCAGCAGGGTGTTCTGGCGCTGCGGCGTGTAATTCAGCACCCACTGGCTCCAGTTGTTGTTCAAGGCGCCCCAGTGATTGCGCAGCTGCGCGAGGACGCTGTTCTCGCTGACTCCCTCGATCAGGCTGCCCAGTCCCGCGATGCCGAACGGGTCGCTTGGCGGCACCGCGGCGGCCAATCCGCGCCGCACGCGTTCCGGCGCCACCGCCGCGGTCGGATCGACCCGCACCCAGCCGCGGCCCGCAAGCCAGACTTCGGCCCACGCGTGCGCGTCCGACTGGCGCACCGTCATCACGCCGTCGACCGGATTCAGTTCGCCGCCCTGGTAGCCCGTGACCACCCTTGACGGCACGCCGGCCGCGCGCATCAGGAACACGAACGCGCTGGCATAGTGCTCGCAAAAGCCGGCCCGCGTCGTGTACAAGAATTCATCGACCGAGTCGCGTCCAAGGCGCGGCGGCTGCAGCGTGTAAACATAGTTTTCGGTCCTGAACATCTTCAGCACCGCCGCGACGCGCCGCGCCGGATCGGGAAGGCGCCGCAGGACATCCGCAGCCTGCCTGGCGCGCGGATTGAAGCCCCACGGGATCATCAGCGACTGCACCAGGTCGCCCAGTTCGAGCTTCGGCTGCACCTGGTAGCTGAGGTAGGACGTTACGTCGTAGCGCACCCGCTCGTCGATCGGACGCGCGGCGGTCAGTTCCAGTTCGGGCGATACCGACGCCGGATTGCCCGCAAGCTGAGGCAAGGCGACCGGGACATCGAGCGCGAACAGCCAGCGCTTGCCGCCCGGTTCAAGCGTCACCTGCTGGCGCACCGGCCGCCCCGATACGCTCAGCGCGATGTTCGACGCCGCGCCTTGGCCCTGTACGCGGGTCCAGGTGCGGCCGTCGAATTCGCCCAGCACCACGCCGCGCCAGTACAGCTGCGGTGGCGCCGGGGCAGGGCCATCGAAGCTGACGCGGAAGGCGGTCTCTCCCGACATCGCAAGGCTCGACAGGTTACCCGGCGCCATGCTCTCGGACAGCCCGCTGCGGCCGTTCGCGGCGTCGCCAGGCAATCCCCACAGGGGACCCTGGATACGCGGGAACACGAAGAACAGCAGTAGCGCCAGCGGCATGCCCATCGCGAGGATCTTCGCCCCGATCAGCAGGCGCCGCCCGAGCGGAGGCACCGCCCCGGTGAACTGGAACGACAGCTGCGCCGTCAGCAGCGCGATCACTGAGACGATCATCGCGGCCGCGGTGGCGATGCTCTGCGAGTAGAAGAAGTTGGTCAGCACCAGGAAGAAGCACAGGAAGATCACCACGAACAAGTCGCGCCGCGCGTGCATCTCGAGCATCTTGAAGGCCACCAGCAGCACCAGCATCGCCACCCCGGCATCGCGGCCCAGCAGCGTATGGTAAGTGGCGTACACCGCGCCCATCGCCGCCAGCGACACCGGCAGCAGCAGGAAGCCAGGCGGCATGCGGGTGCCGCGGAAGGTGATCGAGGCGCGCCACAGCAAGGTCGCGCCGCACGCCACCGATACCCACAGCGGCAGGTGCATCGCGTGCGGCGCCAGCACCAGCAATGCCGCGCCAAGCAGCAGCAGGGTGTCGGCCTTGTCGCGCGTGAGCCGTTGCGCCATCGCGCCGAGCTTCGTCATTCGCGGTCCCCGATGCCGTGCAAGGCCAGCGCGCGCAGGCAGGCGGCGCGATGGGCATCGCCGCTGGAGGCTGCAAACTGATGCGCGCCCATGCGGAAGCCGTAGGGCAGGCCGCGCTGTTCGGCGTCCAGCACCCAGCGCGCCATGCGCGACAGGCGCAGTTCCAGGTCCATGAAGCGCGGCATGGCGTCGAAGTCGAGCACCAGCTCTTCGCTGGCGCCGCCTTCGAAATGCTTGGTCACGAGCTGGCCGCCATAGGCCGGATCGACCCTGGCGATCTGGCGCCATGCCAGGTGCCGCATCGGGTCGCCCGGCTGGTAGCTGCGGATGCCGGCAAAGTTATCCTGGCCCGCGTGGCCGGTGCCATCTTCGCTGTCGCTGCCGCGCATCGGCAGCGGCGGCGCGTCGGTTTCCGGGAAAGGGTAGACCAGCACGCGCGCATCCGGCTGCCAGTAGCTCCATGCGCTGAACAGCCCGAGCGGAAAGCGCGTCGACAGGCGCACGCGCGGCGAGGGCAGCCAGCCGCGCTGCGTGGTGGGCATGCTCAGGCGCGCCACGCTGTCGGTGCGCGCCGCTACATCGAGCGCATGGCGCGGGTCGGCGCTGGCGGCGAAGTCGATCCAGATGGCGAAGCGGTCAAGGCGCGTGCGGTTGACAAGATGCAGTTCGAAATTGGCCTCTTCACCGGCGAACACCGGCTGGGCGCGCCCCGCGCGCAGGCGCAGGTGCGCCAGGTTCTTATACGTGAGGTACATGTCGGCCACGGCGCTGGTGGCGGCGATGAAAGTCAGGCCGAAACCAAGCCCCAGGTTGTAGTTGATCGATCCCACCAGCAGCACCAGCAGCAGCGCGAAGAAGCCCATGCCGGCGCCGGTGGGCAGGATGAACACGCGGCGCTGGCTCAACACCACTTCGCCGCTTTCGGCGCCTTGCAGCCGGAACAGCCACTTGTCGGCCTTGCCGCGTACCAGTCCTGTCAATGCCGCCAGCATCAGGCCCTCAGACCGCTACCGATTTCTGCAACTGCAGCACCAGGTCGCGGCTGGCGAGCGCGGTGCCATGGGCCGACTTGAGCGGGCGCAGGCGGTGCGCGCACACCGGCACCAGCACGGCCTGCACGTCTTCGGGAATTACGTGGTCGCGCCCCTCCAGCGCGGCCCAGGCGCGCGCCGCCTGCAGCAGCGCGATCGCGGCGCGCGGCGACAGGCCTTCGGCAAACAGGCCGTCGCGGCGCGACGCCTGCGCCAGCGCCTGCACATAATCGATCAGCGACGCGGAGGTATGGATCTGGCGCAGTCCCTGCTGGGCGGCGGCCAGCTCGGACGGCTGCATCGCCGGCGCCAGGGTCTTGAGCATGCTGCGCCGGTCTTCGCCCATCAGCAGCGCGCGCTCGGCGGCGGCGTCCGGATAACCCAGCGACAGGCACATCAAAAACCGGTCGAGCTGCGATTCGGGCAGCGGGAAGGTGCCTACCTGGTGGGTCGGGTTCTGGGTCGCGATCACGAAGAACGGCTCGGGCAGCGCGCGCGTGACGCCGTCGGCCGTGACCTGGCGTTCTTCCATCGCCTCGAGCAGGCCCGATTGGGTCTTCGGCGTGGCGCGGTTGATTTCGTCGGCCAGCAGCACCTGCGTGAAAATCGGGCCGGCGTGGAACACGAAGCCGTTCTTTTCCCGTTCGTAGACCGAGATACCGGCGACGTCGGCCGGCAGCAGGTCGCTGGTGAACTGGACCCGGTTGAAGCGCAGGCCGAGCGAAATGGCCAGCGCATGCGCGAGCGTGGTCTTGCCCACGCCGGGGACGTCTTCGACCAGCAAGTGGCCGCCGGCCAACAGGCAAGTCAGCGCCTGCCGCACCTGCTGGTCCTTACCGACGATCACCGTGCCAACCTGGCGCGCGACTGCGTGCAATTTTTCAAACATGTGCTTCCCCGTGTACCGTAAAGACAGCCGCTGGCGTGTTAGATTAGCGCTATCGAACCATTATTCATCCGTCATCCGTGCCGTCGATTCTATGCGAGAACAGCAGGGCCGTGCGGGATTGATGACAGCGCCAAAGAAACCGAGAACATGAGCACAGCAATCTACAGCCATATCGACTGCCGCATGCACGAGATGGGCGAATGGCATCCCGAATGCCCGGCGCGCCTCGAGGCGATCGACGACCAGCTGATCCTGGCGCGCATCGACGACCTGATCGAGCACCGCGAAGCGCCGCTGGCCGAGCTGCCGATCATCGCCCGCAACCACTCGCTTGAGGCGATCGCGCGGGTGCGCGAAAACACGCCCGAGCATCCCGGCGACTACTATCCGCTCGATGGCGACACCCTGATCAATTCGTGGAGCTACAAGGCGGCGCTGCGCGCCGCCGGCGCCGCCGTCGCGGCGACCGATGCCGTCATCGCCGGCACCATCGACAACGCGTTCTGCTCGGTGCGCCCGCCGGGCCACCATGCGCGTCCCGGCGAGGCCATGGGCTTCTGCCTGTTCAACAACGTCGCCATCGCCGCGCGCCACGCGATGGAGTCGCATGGCCTCAAGCGGGTGGCGATCATTGACTTCGACGTCCATCACGGCAACGGCACCGCCGAGTCGTTCCACGACGATCCGCGCGTGCTGATGGCGAGCTTCTACCAGCACCCGTTCTACCCATACAGCGCGCCCGAACCGATCAGCGCCACCCACGTCAACATCCCGGTGCCGGCCTACAGCAAAGGCGACGTGGTGCGCCAGCTGGTGCTCGAGCACTGGCTGCCGGCGCTGCACGCGCACCGGCCCGAAATGATCTTCATCTCGGCAGGGTTCGACGCCCATGCCGAAGACGACCTGGGCCAGATGGGCCTGGTCGAGGCCGACTACGCCTGGATCACCCAGCAGCTGATGGCGGTCGCGCGCGAGCATGCGCAGGGCCGCATCGTCAGCTGCCTCGAAGGCGGCTACAACCTGTCGGCGCTGGCCCGCAGCGTCGTGGCCCACATCAAGGTGCTTGCCGAACTCGACTGAGTTTGGTTTTCTGTCTCCATAAACGCACAGTTGAGGCAATCTCAACCGTGCGGATTGACATGCATATATCCCATCGGTAAATTTATTGCTGACCGGCAGCACGGTCGTTCTATTTTTACGCCAACCGCCCAGCCGTCTCACCCGATTGTTTCGTCCGTTGTTCCCATACAAGGAGAAATACATGAGTCGATTCACGCGCATCTTCGTCACGCTTTTCGTCCTTTCGCTGACCGCCGCATCCGGCCTGGCCAGCGCCGCCAACTACACGCTCTGGATCAACGGCCGCACCGGCGGCGGAGTGGTCGGCAACTACAACAGCTTCACCTACTGGGGACCGGGGACCACGGCCGCGGGCGTCAACAAGAAATCGGTCAACTGGGACGGCTACAACAGCATCTCCTCGCAGAACGGCAAGATCCGCGATGCGCTCGACTGCTTCTGTACCGGCACCAACTGGTGCTATGTCGCGACCCACAGCGCGGGCGACCTGATGATGGGCTATACCATGGCGAACTACGGCAGCTCCTCGCGCATGAAGAAGAACGCCACGCCGAATTCGGCCGGCGTGTGCGGTAACGCGGACGGCAGCGCGCAGACCGGCTGGAACATCAAGTGGGTGCGCGCAGCGTCCGGTGCGGGCGGCGGCTCCGAGCTGTCCGATGCCGGCTCGTGGACCACCTCCGAGCCGCTGGTCAAGGACCTCAAGACCACCACCGCGCGCGCCATGTACAACCACAACGCGACCGCCAACGTCTGGTTCTACATGTACGCCGGCGCCAAAGGCACCGCCTACTCGGGCATCCTGCCGGGGCAGGACGACGAGGCGGTGGCCTATCACAGCACCGGCGGCGTGTCTGGCTCCTCGGGCGGCTCGTGGTGCAACCCGAGCGACTGGCTGTGCAACGACCTCACGCTCGGCACTGCGGCCAATGAAGGAGGGCGGACCAAGTGGAGCTACCATTCGGTTAGCTTCAGGGACGATAACGAAGCGTACAACCATTACGCCAATGGTAATTGGGGCGGCATCGTCGGGGTAGTGCGCAACGCGGTAGTCAATAGTGCCTACTAAACGAAGCAAAGCAGGCCTGGTCGGCGTCGTCGTCGCCGTGGCGGTGGCGCTGGCGGTCGTGTTCTGGTCCGGAGAGGGCCAGGAGGCGGCGCCGCCGCTGCCGGCGCCGGTCAGCACGGCAGCCGCCGTCCAGACCTCGACCCAGCCCGGCGGCCCGCTGGGCTTGCTGCCCGCGGGACCCGAGCGGGCCGAGCAAGCACGCTTGCTGGCCGAGCAGTTCCAGCTCGCCGACCACACTTACTGCAGTTACCTGGCGAGCACCAGGTATCCGGTGTCGTCGCGTCCGATCGCCGAGCATCCCGACCAGGTCTATCCGAACCAGCTGGTCACCGAAACCACACCGATGCGCGGCGAGGGCGGTCGTGGCGGCGACCCCAACGTGCTGCTCCAGACATCGCAGTCGCGCGTGTTCATGGTGGCCGGCGAAGCGGTGGCGTTCTCGCTGCGGGCCGTCAACGCCCAGGGCGGCACCTTGCCGCTGGTGGTCACGCGCGCGGTGTCGGGCGGGCTGACCTTTGGTGGGGCGCGCCCGGCGGCGCAGGTGTCGCTGGCGTTCTCGGACGACGGCTCCGGCGCCGACCCGGTCAGCGGCGACAGCCACTACGCGGCGGTCCTGGCGCCTGCGCAAACCTCGCTCGCGCAGTTCAACGGCACCATCCGCACCGAAGTGCGCTACACCGTCAATGGCCGCGCGGGTGTGGCGCTATTCGACGTCATCTACAGTCCGGAAGTCCCCGCGCTGTGGGCGGGCGCGGCGCGCGAGGTGATCGACGACGGCTCGCTGTCGTATGTGCTCAAGGCCGACGTGCGCCAGGCCGGGCGCTACATCGTCACCGGCCGTGTCGACGATGCCAAGGGCAAGCCGTTCGCGCTGGCGACCTTCAACGACGTGCTGCGCGCCGGTCCGAACGAGATCAAATTGACGGTATTTGGCAAGCTCCTGCACGACAAGGCCCCGGCCATGCCGCTGACCTTGCGCGACGTCGACGGCTACCTGCTAAAGGAGAACGTCGACCCCGACCGCGCGCTGATGCCGCGCCTCGAGGGCAAGGTCGTCACCGGCAAGGCGCACCCCTTGCGCAGTTTTTCGGACGCTGAATACGCGGGCGAGGAACGCACGCGCCACCTGGAAGAATTCTCCAAAGACCTCACCCGGGCCAGGGCCGCGCTGGCCGCGCTCGATCCCGCCCAGCCGCCTCCGGCGAGCCAGTGCGCCGCCAGTGCCGTAAAATAGCGGTTCTACAGAGGATTTTGAAAGCGCAGCATGTCGATACAATGGTACCCGGGCCACATGAACGCCGCCCGCAAGAAGGCGGCGGAACAGATGGAGAACACCGACCTGGTGATCGAGGTGCTCGACGCGCGCCTGCCTGAAGCGAGCTGCAACCCGATGGTCGAAGAGCTGCGCCTGTTCCGCCAGCGCCCGTGCCTGAAGATCCTCAACAAGGTCGACCTGGCTGACCCGGAAGCGACCAAGGCCTGGAGCGCCTATTACGACGCCCAGGAAGGCGTGACCGCTTACCCGATGACCACCAAGAAGCCGGCCGACGTGGCACGCATCCCGGACCTGTGCCAGTCGCTGGCGCCGCACCGGGGCGTGCCGACCAAGCCGCTGCGCATCATGATCATGGGGATCCCGAACGTCGGCAAATCGACCCTGATGAACGCGCTGCTGAAGAAGAAAGTGGCGAAGGTGGGCGACGAGCCGGCCGTCACCAAGATGCAGCAGAAGCTTTACCTCGGCAAGAACACCATTTTGGTCGATACGCCCGGCATGCTGTGGCCTAAAATCGCCATGGCCAGCGACGGCATGATGCTGGCCGCCAGCCACGCGATCGGCTCGAACGCGCTGATCGAAGAAGAAGTCGCGGTGTTTTTGGCTGAAGTGCTGCTGGAGCGGTATCCGCACCTGCTGACCGCGCGCTATGGCTTCAAGCTGGAAGGCATGGACGCGATTGCCGTGGTCGAAGGCGTGGCGGCGCGGCGCGGCTTCCGCCAGAAGGGCGGCGACCTCGATTTCGAAAAGGCCGCGCACACCTTCCTGCAGGACTACCGCAGCGGCGCGCTAGGCCGCATCAGCCTGGAAACGCCGGAGAGCCGCGCCGCGCGCCTGGTGCAGCATGAAGCCGAGATGGCCGCCAAGGCCGCCAAGGCTGCCGCCGTGGCGGCTGAAAAAGCCGAACGCAACGCGCGCGGCAAGCGCGGCACGACCTAAGGTCCTGCCACCCTCAACCGCCATTCCCTCCGGCCGCTTTACTGCTTTACATCCACAGCGGCCAACTGTTTATTCTGCTCGTCCAGCCAGGTTTTCAATGGCGCAAAATAATCGAGCAAGGCGGAACCGTCGATCTTGTCTTCGCCTGTGGCCGCCTTCAGCGCCTCCTGCCATGGCTTGCTCGCTCCCATTTCCAGCAGAGTTTGCAACTTGGCGCCTGCCTTCTGACTGCCATAGATCGAGCAGCGATGCAGTGGTCCCTTGTATCCGGCTTCCGCGCACAGGGAGCGATGTAGCTGGAACTGCAGCAGATGGGCCAGGAAGTAGCGTGCGTAAGGCACGTCGGCCGCGACGTGGTATTTGGCGCCGGCATCGAAGCCGCCGGCAGTCATCGGCGCCGGGCGGCTCACGCCCATGTACTGCTCGCGCAGCTGCCACCAGGTTTTGTCGTAGTCGTCCGGCTTGACTTTGCCGGCGTAGACATCCCAGCGCCATTTGTCGACCGAGTAGGCAAACGGCAGGAAGGCCACCTTGGACAGGGCCACTTGCAGCAATTCGCCGATCTCGGCATCGGCTTCGGGCGCCTTGTCCATGAGGCCGAGCTGCTGGTAGTAGCTCGGGGTCATCGACAGCGCCACCGTATCGCCGATGGCTTCATGGAAGCCATCGTTGGCGCCGTTCTGGAACAGGATCGGCTGCTTCTTGTAGGCCAGGAAATAATAGATGTGGCCCAGCTCGTGGTGGATGGTTTTGAAGTCTTCGGCGGTCGGTGTAATGCACATCTTCATGCGCACATCGTCCAGGCGGTCAAGGCTCCAGGCCGATGCATGGCACACCACGTCGCGGTCGGCGGGCTTGGTCAGCAGGGAACGCGTCCAAAACGTCGCTGGCAGCTTCTGCATGCCGATCGAGGTGTAGAAGCGCTCGGCGTACTGCGACATTTCCTTGGCCGACATCTTGCGCTCGACCAGCACCTTGCTCAGGTCAAAGCTGCCGCCGCCGGTCGACGGCTTGAGCAGCGGATAGATGTGCTCCCAGTTCTGGCTCCACATGTTGCCGAACAGATGGGCCGGCACCGGACCGGTCGCCGGTACCACGGCGGCGCCATAGTTCTGGCGCAGCTTCAGGCGGGTGTAGGTGTGCAGCGATTCGTACAGCGGCTTAACCTGCTGCCACATACGCTCCATCTCGGCGGCGAACTGCTCGGGCTTCATGTCGTACTGCGAGCGCCACAGCGCGCCGGTGTCGGCGAAGCCCATTTCGCGCGCGCCTTTGTTGGACAGCGCCACATAGTCGACGTATGTCTGCTTGTAGCTCGGCGCCTGCTGGTGCCAGCCGGCCCAGGCGTCCTTCAGCTTGAGCGGGTCGCGGCTAGTGGCCAGGATCTTTTCCAGCTCGCCCAGCGCGAGGCAGGCATCCTGCGCCCCGCTCGGGCAGTATTTGGCCTTGCCGTAGGCGCCGGACAGGGTGGCCTGCTTGCTGGCGTAGTCTGCGCGCTCCTTTGGATCCGACAGCATCAACGTCAGCTGCAGCAGCTTGAGCTTGCGTGCAGCGTCATCCTTCAGCTTGAGGCCGTTGTACCGGCGCGCGGCCAATGCCGCTTCGCCCTGTGAGTTCAGGGCCTTTTCGCCGAAATAGGCCGCAATCGCCTCGGTGTCGTCGGTAATGAAGTTGGCGCCGATCCACTGAGCGCGGACGATGTTCTCGTACTCGTTGGCGAAGCGGGTTTCGGTGGCGGATATAAATTTCTCCGCCTCGGCCACAGTCGGTTTGGCCTTCGGTGCGGCCAGCGCGCTGGTGGCGGCTGCGATGGCGGTCAGCGCGAACAGCGCGGCGACGCGGGATGGGCGTGGCAGTGTCAAGCTTGTCTCCTTCAGTTATATGGGCCGGCTTCGTTGTGCGAAGTTGCCGACAGTATAGCTAAGCGCTGCCGTTGCACGCTAGCTTTGGCGGATTCACGCCTACTATCGGGTAACTGGCGAACGACGCTGTGGAAGCGTTCTGCGGGCGCTTCAGCGGAGGGCTGCTTCTGGCCGTTCTCGGCCGTTCAATGTAAGGCAGCTGTCGACTCATTCCGGACGTACCAGAACCAGCCAACCTAATTGTTGAGTCTGTGGATTCGTTCGATTTCTGCAGGTGATATCTTCAACAGACATTGCTCTACTGTTGCAGCTGCTACCGACAGCGGAAAATACATCGTAATGATTTCTCCGCCTGGACGCGCCTCTGATGACTGAGACTCATGCGGTAGATCGCATTCGTCGCCAAGATAGTCGGAAATGAAATCGAAAAGCTCATAGTCGTCGACGACAAGGACACATCTGCTCTGCTCGTACATTCCAATCTGGATGTGTGGAAGAAGCTGTTTCATACGTACCTTGAAGAGCACTTGGGATACAGAACGAGAGTGCCAGTTGCTTACATTTGGCGACGAAGCTTGGTCAGTTGATTCAAGTAATTGGCTCAGCGAGACAACGGTTCGCCTTTCTCTACGCAAGTTTCCAGGAAACCATTGGCCGGAACAGTTGAACGTAGAGATTGACTGCGTAGCTTTAACAGCGGTTGTGCTTCCTTCAGCGAAGTTTGCCCTTGTAGACCTTGAAGCAGGCCTCAACCGTGCGCTTACTTGGGTTTGAGTGGGAATTCCTGCGGTTTAACCAATGTGTTACGAGTACCGATTGAATGCACAACCCAGAGCAGACGCACCAATCTTCAACATAAAGGCTTGATCGTCACGTGCTCAAGAGTCGGGAATTCTTGGAGTGGGGCAAAGTCCACCTTCCACATGTCGAGCTCATAGAGCCGCCCGCTTTGGTCTGAACTGAGCGCGATACGCACCAGGACACCATCGTAATCTACATATTCTGCCTCTACAAGATGCCTGCCTAGCGGCCGGCGCCCTCCCGCAAATTCTAGGCTACCCATGCCGCCATCATTCATATCGCGTACTTGGGCATGCTCAAGTTGGCGAAGCAGCTGATCACCGCCGCTTACATGTCCAAGTAGAGCGTGTATCAATGAGTGCTCTTCGGGACGGAGAGGGCGTAAGGCTTCTTGATCTTGGTCTGACACCGCACTCCTCCAATTTGAAAACGTATCAACGCTGCTGATGGGGCCAGACGTCCGCTGCTGGCCGAAGGTGGCCGTTAACTCAGCATATCAGCCCTCCACGGCCGAGAAATCGCAGACTATCACGAAGGACCGGGATCGCAGCCGAAAGCAGCCCGTGCCAACCGGGTAGACGCTCGATCAACGGGAAAAGAAATGCAGCGAACAGTTCGAGAAGATTCAGGCGGGCACCGTCGCGGATCTGCTACTGGTCATCACGAATGCAGCGACAAAACCGATGCCTGCCACTCCCCAGGTAAGTGCAGCCACGACTTCGAATAGATTGAGCAGTTCGGTATGTGTGATTGCCAAAGGGACGAGTAGCAGCGCGCGTAACAGGCAGATCGTCGCGATCCCGGCAAGCATCGTGCGCAATAAAGGCAGGCGCCTGACCAATCCGAGGGCCGAGCAGGCATACGCCGCACAGATACCCATCAGAACTGCAATACCTGCAGCCGAAACTGGAGCAGGCCATGTACCGGCTTGTGCTGAGGCCACAATCTGGGGCGGCGCCCCAAAGAATGCATACCAGGACGGCCCTCCTGCAATAGCGGCGATATGGATAGCGACGCCAACGAGGGAGATCCCCGCAGCGAGGTAGACAAGCGAAGTATTGTGGTTTTTCATCGCTCTCAAATTACCATAACGTCATGAAAAAAAATGCGCGAAAAGTCACAGGAACAGTGTCTGCGCTATCCAGTTACGGGTTGGCGGCCTTGCCGAAACGGAAGCTCGATACCGCCAGGTGGCCGAGGAATTCATCTTCGTGGATACACGCAGGCCGCCGCTCCATGCTCAGCCGCGACGAACAGCGGCATCAAGTGTTCTTCTCGCCGATGGGCCATGCGCGCATGCGGGGCCTCGTCCCAGCGCAGCAGTATTACGACATTGGGGCCAGGTCCATGCAATTAGGATATTGCTCAAAAACCAACACAGAGCGTGGTTTGTCGGATATCGTAAGAGCTTTCCCCGCTATCAGCCACGCATGCGCATATCCTTCCCTACCTTGATTCTGCTGGCTTGCGCGTTCTGCGCCAGCGCGGCGCCGGCGGCCGAGCCTGCTTCCCCTGCGTCGATTCCGGTCGAGCAGTTCTTCAAGAAAGCTGCTCTTACCGGGGCCAGCATGTCGCCGAACGGCCGCCACGTCGCGTTGCGCAGCATCTCGCGCACTGGCCGCGTCATGCTGTCGGTGCTGGACGTCGAGAGCGGGAAGGGCAAACCGTTGGCCAACTACGGCAATGCCGATATTGACAGCTTCTCCTGGCTCAGCGATGACCGTATTGCCTTTTCGGTCATCAATGTGGACGAAGGCGGCGACGTCGGCGAGCCCGGGCTCTACACCATTGACCGTGACGGGAAAAATCTGAACGCACTTTCGGTAACGCTTCAGCGTCCCCGATCCTTCGCCGACAGCGATGGGGGCGGCCATGGCTATCTGGCCGAGCCCAGCGTTGACGGCTTCCCCTCTACAACGAAGGACGAGATGCTGGTGATCGCGCACGACGACGACAACAGCACTCTCAGGCGCATGAGCACGCGAACGGGCCGCACGTCGTCGATTGCCGTGCCGAGATACACCCGTCGCTGGTTGATGGGGCCCGACGGGCAGGTCAAGGTCGCGATGACGCGGCGCGACGGTCGCAAGGCCGTGTATTTCCGCGCAGACGACAAGGAGTGGGTCAAGGTTCACGACCAGGAAGACGAATCCCCGGATACCTTTATTCCCCTGCTCTATGTGGACAACAAGTTGTACGTGCGAGCTCACAACGGCAAGGACAAGGCGGCGGTCTATCTGTTCGACGTCGCCACCAGGACCATCGACCCCAAGCCCCTGATCGTGTCACCCGATTTCGACGTCAACGGTTACTTTTTGGTGGACAGCAAAAAAATGCTGGGCTTCCGTTTCCACATCGATGCCGAAGTGACGGTCTGGTTTGATGCGGCCATGAAGGCAGCCCAGGAAGAAATTGACCAAATTCTGCCCGGCACGATCAATACCTTGTCGGTCGGCGCGCGCAGCGAGACACCATACGTCCTGATCAATGCAGATTCCGACCGCCAGGACCATGTGTACATGCTCTTTAACCGCGAAACGAAAAAGCGGACCATGCTCGGCGAACGGCGGCCCGGCATCGATCCGGCCCAGATGTCGCGCATGAATTTTGCGCACTTTACCGCGCGCGACGGCTTGAAGGTGCCCGTGTACGTGACTCTGCCTAATACGAAGGTCCAGAAGAACCTGCCGATGGTGGTGCTCCCGGGTGAGCTTCCATGGACCCGCAATGGCATGTGGGGCTGGCAGGCGGAAGTGCAGTTCCTGGCATCGCGTGGCTACGCCGTCATCCAGTCGGAGCCGCGTGGCGCGTCCGGCTTCGGCGTGCGCCATTCGACGGCCGGCGACAAGCAGTGGGGTCTGGCGATGCAAGACGACCTTGCCGACGCCGTCAAATGGGCGGTGGCCGAAGGTATCGCCGACCCACGCCGTGTCTGCATCGCTGGCAGCGGTTACGGTGGCTATGCTGCCATGATGGGGCTGATAAAGACGCCGGAACTGTACCGCTGCGGCGTGAACTGGTCCGGCATCACAGACATACAGTCGATGTTCGACCGGAACTGGAAACATATCGCCGACTCTTACGGCCACGCAGATCTGGCGCTGCGCAAACTTGTCGGCGATCCGGAGAAGGACGCGGTGCAGTTCAAAGCTACATCACCGCTGCACCAGGCGGCGCGCCTCAAGTCGCCGTTGCTGTTGGCGTATGGGGAGGACGACCAGCGCGTTCCGTTCCGGCATGGTCGCAAGTTATATGAAGCGCTCAAGCCGGGCAATCCGCACATCGAATGGCTGTCCTACAAGTCGAACGTGGAAGACTGGCGCACGCGCGCCAACCGGATCAACTTGTGGACCCGCATCGAGGCCTTCCTCGACAAGCACATCGGCGATCAACGCCCCCCGGCCGTCGCTGTTAGCAACTGAACGTCCGCGGTTGGCCGAGGTGGAAGTGGTTCAAGGCTGAGCAGAATGGCCGAACCGGAAGCTCGACACCGCCAGGTGGCCGAAAAATTCATCTTCGTGGTACACGCAGGCCGCCGCTTCATGCTCGGCGGCGCCATATGCGACGAACAGCGGCAGCAGGTGCTCTTCGCGCGGATGCGCCATGCGCGCATGCGGTGCCTGGTCCCAGTGCAGCAGCGCGCTGGTGCGCTCAGCCGGCGGCAGTTCCAGGATCGCGAAGCGCAGCCAGTCGTCGAATGCATGCGACGCCAGCCGGCCGGAAGGGCCGAACTGCTGCAGGTTGTGATAACTCAGTCCGCTCCCGATAATCAGCACGCCTTCGTCGCGCAACGGTGCCAGCGCGCGGCCCGCGTCCAGGTGTGCCTGCGGATTGAAGCCGTGGCGCAGCGACATCTGCACCACCGGGACGTCGGCCTCCGGATACACCGGATACAGCATGCTGAAGGTGCCGTGGTCGAAACCGCGGTTTGGATCGAGGCCTGCGTTGAAGCCCGCCTGCGCCAGCAGGATGCCGGCGCGCGCCGCCAGTTCCGGCGCGCCCGGCGCCGCATACTTGACCTGGTAGGTGTGCGACGGAAAGCCGCCGAAATCGTAGATCATGCCCGGCTTGGCGCTCGACGACAGCGTGAACTCGCGCTCTTCCCAGTGGCTCGATACTACCAGGATGGCGTTCGGGCGCATCCCGATCTGGCGCGGAATGTCGGCCAGCGACGCTTCCAGCACATCGTAGGTGGAGCCGTACTGCTCCTTCATGAACGGCCAGGGACCGCCGCCATGCGACAGGAAATACGTGGGTAGGGCGTTGGCCATGCTGCCTCCGGTGCGGTGAGTGTCGATCTCGATTCGTTGCAGCTTATACCGTATGCGGCGGGCCGGTAAACATCCGGCGCGCGCGTTGCGCTTATAATATCGGTGTTTTGGTGCCCGCCGGCGTGATCACGCTGGCAGTTAAACGGGAAACACGACGCTGCTGCGCGATACGCCAGCGGCCTGCGTGTGCTGCCCCCGCAACGGTAAACAAGCGTCGCCGCATGCCGGCGACTGGCCGCCCCGAACACCACTGTGCCATGGCATAGGAAGGTGGGGCGGTCTGACTTGCGAGCCCGGATACCGGCCAAAGCAGGTGGAAGCGCGCGCCCCTGGCCCGCCTTCCGTTGAATCCGGCTTGCGGGGACGCAGGCCGGATGCTCACATTCGAAAAAAAGCACCATGAAACTTCACGCAGCATTTCGCCGCGCCCCGGCCGCCAGGCCGCTTGCGCTCGCCCTCGCACTGTCCGCCTGCTTTACCGCTAACGCCTTCGCCCAGCAAACCATGCCTTCGGTCCTCGTGACCGGCGCACGCTTTGCCAGCGATCCGGGTCTGTACCCGATCGCCGCCACCGTCATCGATGCGGGCCAGATCCGCCGCGCCGGCGTCACCGACGTCAACCAGGCCATCCGCAAGATCGGCGGCGTCTACGGCCGCCAGAGCCTGGACGGCTCGCCCGACTTCAGCCTTGACCTGCGCGGCTTCGGTTCCAACAGCAGCCAGAACATGGTGGTGGTGCTCGACGGCGTGCGCATGTCGGAAAATGAACTGAGCGGTCCGATCCTGTCGACCATCCCGATCGACAGCGTCGAACGCATCGAGATCGTGCGCGGCGGCGCCAGCGTGTTGTACGGCGACGGCGCGACCGGCGGCGTGATCCAGATCTTCACCAGGCGCGCGGGAAAGAACGAAGGACGCGGCATGCTGAGCGTCGAAGCAGGTGGGTTCGGCCTGCGCGACGTACGCGCCAGTGCGGCCCGCAGCTGGGATGCATTCGCGATCGACGCCTCGGTCAGCGATCTCAAGACCGACAACTACCGTGACCATAACCGCTTCGAGAACCGCAGCTTCAGCGGCGGCCTGCAGTGGAGCACGAGCGCCGGCCGCGTCGCCGTGCGCCTCGACAGCGCACGCCAGGACGCCGAGTTTCCAGGTTCGCTCACCCAGGCGCAGTTCGACCTGAACCCCGAAATGGACAGCACGCCGGATGACTTCGGCGGCCTCAAGTCCGACCGTGTGACAGCGCTTTTTGAGCACAAGGTCGGCGCGACCGACTTCGCAGCCGAATTGTCGCAGCGCGAGAAGACCGTCACCGCGACCTACTACTTCACGTTCGGCGGCGTCACCAGCGCGTCGGCTGCCACCTACGACAGCCGCCAGACCCAGTTCTCGCCGCGCCTGCGTCACCTGAGCGGGTTCGACGGCATGCTCAACGAATTCGTCGCCGGTGTCGACCTGATTCGCTGGACCCGCGACACCGAATCGGGCTTCTCTGCCGCCGACGCCACCCAGAAGTCCAAGGCACTGTACCTGCGCGACGAAATCCGCTGGAACGCCGCGCACAACGCCCGCCTGTCGCTTGGCGCGCGCCGTGAATCGTTCGACAAGGAGACCGTCGATGCGCTGGCATTCCCGGCGCTGAACGAACGTGTCAAGCAGACGCAGAACGCATGGGAAGTGCAGGCCAGCGGCGACCTGATGCCGCTGCTGAACGTATACGGCAAGGCGGGCCGCAGCTTCCGCATGCCCAACTCGGACGAGAACGCTTTCCGCTCCGGTCCTGCGCCGCTGCGCGCGCAGACCTCGCGCGACCTCGAACTGGGCGCCACCTACGGCAGCCAGGACCAGCAGCTTGGTGCGCGCGTGTTCCGCCACAAGCTCAAGGACGAGATCTTCTACGACCCGACCATCAACTTCGGCGTCAACACCAACCTCGATCCGACCCGCCGCCAGGGCGTGGAGCTCGACGCCAAGGCACTCATCGCCGCGGACTGGCGCCTGAGCGCCAGCCTTCAGCACGTGAAGGCCGAGTTCACCGATGGCCCGAACGCCGGCCGCGAGATGGTGCTGGTGCCGGAGTACGTGGCCACCGCGCGCTTGTCGTGGGCGCCGGCTGGCGGCCATAGCGCCGACATCGGCGTGCAGTGGGTCGACAGCCAGCGTTTCGGCAGCGACTTCACCAACAGCTGCGGTGCGCGCATTCCTTCTTACACCACCGTCGACGCACGCTACGCGCGCCGTGTTGGCCAGTGGGAGTTCGCAGTGGCGGGCCTGAACCTGGGGGACAAGGAGTACTACAGCAACGCGTTCAGCTGCCGCGCCGGTATCTACCCGGCCGATGGCCGTCAGTTCCGGGTCTCCGCCCGCTACGACTTTTAAGGCTGGCGCATGATCCACAATGCGTCCCGCCAGCGTACCGTGCTCGCGCTGCTGCTGTCGGCGGCGCTGCTGGTGCTGCTCGGGTCCAGCATGGTCGGCTCGGTCAGCATTCCGCTGGCCGGGCTGCCCGCGGCACTGGGCGGGCTGGTGGGAAGCGGGGAGGGCGGCATGGCAGCCACGCTGCTTGACCTGCGCCTCGGGCGCGCTTGCGCCGCCTTCGTCACCGGGGCCGCGCTGGCGCTGGCCGGCGTGATGATGCAGGCGCTGCTGCGCAATCCGCTGGCTGACCCGTACGTACTCGGTATCTCGAGCGGCGCGGCGGTCGGCGCGCTGGCGGCGCTGCTGGGCGGGGCCGCGTTGTGGGTGGTCGACCTTGGCGCCCTGGGCGGCGCGGTCGCGGTATCGGCCGTGCTGTACCTGCTGGCGCGGCGCGACCTTGGCGGCGGCGCCTTGCGCGATGCGCCGGCCGACCCGAATACCTTGCTGCTCACCGGGGTGATCCTCGGCGCCGCCTGCATGGCGCTGGTTACCCTGATGCTGTCCATCGCACCGGAATCGCGCCTGCGCGGCATGGTGTTCTGGATGGTGGGCGACTTGTCCGGCGCCGGGTGGCGCGTGCTGCCCTGGCTGATCCTGGCAGGCGCCTTGCTGTTCGCGCTGCGTATCGCGCGCCAGCTGAATGTAATGGCGCTGCACGCCGATAGCGCCGCCACCCTCGGCGTCGATGTCGGCCGGCTGCGCCGTTCGCTGTTTATCTGTTCCGGCATATTGACCGCCAGCGCGGTGACGACGGCCGGCAGCATCGGCTTTGTCGGCCTGATCGTGCCGCATGCCTGCCGCCACGCTTTCGGCCCAGACCACCGGCTGCTGCTGCCCGCCGCCGCGATCACCGGCGGCGCCTTCCTGGTGCTGGCCGATACGCTGGCGCGCACCGTGCTGGCGCCGCAGCAGTTGCCGGTCGGCGTGCTGACATCGCTGATCGGCGTGCCGGTGTTCCTGTTCCAGCTCCATCAACTCAAGCTGCGCCGCCCATGATCGAAACCTCCTCCCTCACCCTGCGCGCGGGCGAACGCACCCTGGTCGACGCGCTGACCTGGCGCGCCTGGCCCGGCCAGCTGTGGTGCGTGATCGGCCGCAACGGCGCCGGCAAGAGCACCTTGCTGCGCACCCTGGCCGGCATCCGCGCGCCCGATGGCGGCAGCGTGTCGATCGGTGGCTGCCCGGTGCTCGGGCGCGACCCGGCCGAGCTGGCGCGCGAACGCTCGTTCCTGGCGCAGTCGCGCAGCGACGCGTTTGCCTACCGGGTCATCGAAACGGTGCTGATGGCGCGCCACCCTTACCACGCCGACCGTTATTGGGAAGGCAGCGACGACCACATGGCAGCCGAGCAGGCGCTCGCCGCGCTCGACGTGCTGCACCTGGCGCGGCGCGACGTGCGCACGCTCTCGGGCGGCGAACGCCAGCGCGTGGCCATCGCCGCGCTGCTGGCGCAGGATACGCCGCTGATGCTGCTCGACGAGCCTGCCAACGCGCTCGACCTGGCGCACCAGGTATCGGTGATGCGCTTGCTGTCGCGCGTGTGCCGCGAGCAGCGCAAAACCGTGATAATGATCGGGCATGACCTGAACCTGGCCCACAGCGCCGCCAGCGACGCGCTGCTGCTGATGGGCGACGGCAGCTGGCTGGCCGGCAGCGTCGGCGAGGTGATGCAGCCGCCTATCCTTGGCCGCTGCCTGGGCCACCCGATCGAGATGCTGCGCCATGGCGAACGCACGGTGTTCATCGCCGGCGACGCAACCACAACGTGACCACGATATGACCAAACCATTCCACTTCATTCTGCTCGCCCTCGCGGCGGTCATCCCTGTGGCGCATGCCGCCGTCAGCGTGGTCGACGACGCCGGCAACCGCATCACATTGCAGCAGCCGGCGCAGCGCATCATCTCGATGTCGCCGCATGTGACCGAGCTGCTGTTTGCGGCCGGCGGCGGCGAGCGCATCGTCGGCGCCATGAACTTCAGTAATTACCCGGATGCCGCCAAGCGCATTCCCCTGGTTGGCAGCAACAGCCAGATCGACATGGAGCGCGCGGTGGCGCTCAAGCCCGACCTGCTGATCGTCTGGCAGAGCGGTAACACCGCGCGCCAGCTGGAGCAACTGCGCAAGCTGGGCGTGCCGGTGTTCTTCAGCGAGCCGCGCAGGCTCGACGACGTGGCCACCAGCCTGACCCGGCTCGGCCAGCTGCTTGGCACCGACGCGGTGGCCCGCAAGGCCGCAGCCGACTACCGCGCGCAGATCGCCGCGCTGGCTGCGCGCCACAGCAAGCGCCCGACGGTGCGGGTGTTCTATCAGATCTGGGACAAGCCGGTCTACACGCTCAGCGGCGACCACATGGTCAGCGACGCCATCCGCCTGTGCGGCGGCGAGAACATCTTCGCGGGCCTGAAGGTCAAGGCGCCGTCGGTCAGCATCGAGGCGGTGATGCAGGCAAACCCGGAAGCCATCGTCGGCGATGAGCCGCATGGCCCGGACGACGCCGGGATCACGATCTGGAAGCCGTTCAGCACCATGACGGCAGTCGGGCGCGGCAACCTGTTCACCCTCGACAGCGAGCTGCTGACGCGCTCCGGTCCGCGCCTGCCGCAGGGGGTGGCTCAGCTGTGCGAGCGTCTTGAAACGGCACGCAAGCGGCGGCCTTCGAAGGGGATGTAACGACAGCATTACGCCGCGTTACAGAGGTAAGCAAATGCAAAAAGCGACCTGGATCACGACTTCAAGCGCGAAAAAGTGGTAACCTCCGTTTCGTTGCTTAACCACACTACGAAGGATAATTATGCGTTCCCTGCGTTTTGCCCTTGCCGCCGCGAGTCTCATCGCCAGCACGGCCTTTGCCTCGCCAACCGCGCCAACCAGCGGCGTTGAATACGTCACCTTGGCCCAGCCGCAGCCTGCGCAAGTCGTTGGCAAGAAAGTGGAAGTCATTGAATTCTTCATGTATCACTGCCCGGCCTGTAACGCACTCGAGCCATCGCTGGCCGCGTGGGTGAAAAAGCAGGGCGACAACATCAACTTCAAGCGTGTGCACATGCCGATGCAGGGCGCCAACGACCCGGAGGCGCATCTGTACCTGACGCTCGAGGCGATGGGCAAGCTCGAAGAGATGCACCCGAAGGTGTTCCGCGCCTTCCACGTCGAGCGCCAGCGCCTGAACCGTGACGACGCGATCATCGAATGGGTCGCCAAGAATGGCGTCGACAAGGCCAAGTTCCTCGAATACTGGAACTCGTTCGGCGTGCTGTCGAAACTCAAGCGTACCCAGCAGGTACTGGCTGCCTACAAGGTCGACTCGGTGCCGACGCTGATCGTCGACGGCCGCTACATGACATCGCCATCGGTGGTCGGCGCGGCAGTCAAGGGCTCGACCAACGCCAACATCGCCCAGTCGACGCTGCAGGTGATGGACGCGCTGGTGGCCAAGGTACAGAAGGACAAAGGACTGGCGCCAGCGGCGAAGAAGTAAGCCGTTTTCAGGCCAGTCAAGACCCCGCTGCGGCGGGGTTTTTTTTGGCCTGCCGCAAGCGTACTGGAATAACTTGCTGCGATTGTTTAAAATGAAGCGTCTGGCGCCCCTTGGCGGCACATGAAAAGGCGACCGAAATGAGCAAAGCAGAAGAGAAATTACTGAAGATTTACGACGGCTCGCGGCCGGATGAGCAAGGCCTGTTCGAGATCCCCTACATCAACCAGGTGGCCTGGACGCTGGTGGTGGTGCTGCTCGGTGTCGTGATCTGGCTGTCGATCGCCCTGATCAACGCCGAGAACCAGCGCAACGCGCTGATGACCCAGCAGTGTGCCGATCCTGTCTTCAAGGGCGAAGTCGACCGCAAGTGCCTGGAACTGGTGTCCTCGCGCGAGCACTGGTGGCAGCACCTGTGGTACGGGGTGAGGCACCTGAGCCCGGAAGAGGTCAAGTAAATACAACTCCGCTGCGGCGGAGTTTTTATTTGGCGCCTGGAATCGCGGCATTGAGACTTGGAATGCAAGACTTAACGTGGCCCAGCCTTCGCAGGGGCGACGTTGGCCTGCACTGCCGGTTTCGTTGTGGCCGTGGCTTCTAAAACGACGCTTGGCTGCCCAGCGATAGGACGGTTCAGCGCGCCGCTGGCAGCGTGATGACAAAGCGCGCGCCGCCCAGCGGCGAGCCGGCCACGGCGATGGCGCCGCCATGCAAGGCCAGCGCCTTCAGGGCGATCGACAGGCCCAGTCCGAAGCCGCCGGTGGCGCGGTCGCGGCTGCGGTCGAGCCGGTAGAACGGTTCGAAGATCTTGTCGCGCTCGTCGACCGGAATGCCGGGGCCGTCGTCGTCGATCATGATCTCGATGGCGCCGTCGCCCAGTCGGCGCGCGCTCAGCTCGACCCGGCCCTGCGCGTATTTCTGGGCGTTGCGCATCACGTTGCAGATCGCCCGCGCCAGCAGGCGGCGGTCGCCGGTCACCTCGCCCAGGCCGTCGAGGGGGCCGAACACGGGTGCGGGGCCGCCAGGGTCGAGCGAATCGCGGCAGCCGGCCAACGCCTGCGCCAGGTCGAACCGTTCCAGCTGCAGCGCCTGCGGGCTGTCGAGCCTAGTCATGCTGAGCAGCTCGCCGACCAGCGTGTTGAGCTCCTGCAGGTCGCCTTCCATCGCCGCGATGCGCCCGCCCAGCGCAGGGCCGGCGGCGCCGCGCAGCAGCTCGAGCGCAAATTCCAGCCGGGCGATCGGCGTGCGCAGCTCGTGCGACACCGAGTGCACCAGGTTGCGCTGGGCGTCCAGCAAGCCCTCGATGCGCGAAGCCATGTGGTCGATCCGTTCGGCCAGCGGATAGATGCTGGCGCTGGGCTGCATGCGCGCGCGCGCCGACAGGTCGCCGGCGCCGAAATCATCCGCCACTTTCGACAGCGCCTGCAAGCCGTTCCAATGGGAGCGCGACCACATCAAGATCGGGATCAGCAGTGCGAGCGCGACGATCACGTAGCGCACCGCCTCCATCTCGAGCGCCAGCCCGACGTCGATCGGCAGGTCCTGCGCATGGATCACGTCTTCTTCACTGCCGATGTAGTGGTGGCCGGTCAGGTCGACCCGCCGGAAGAACGCCTTGCTGCCGGCATCGAGCACCACCTCGCCGCGCTCCAGCGCATCGAGCTGGGTGCGGCCGAGCAGCGCGCGCGCCTGCGGCAGGGGTATCAGGTCGAGTTTGACGCCGGACACCTCGCGCACCTTGTTCAGGCGCTCGAGCCATTCATCGGTGGGGGCCTTGTCGACGTACTGTTCAATCAGGAAAATCTGGGCGGCGGCCTGGCGGCGCGCGATGTCGTCGAGCGGATCGCCGAACAGCCGGCTCATCGCGAAGTAGATGACGAAGGTGGCGGCGGTGATGGACAGCATCACCAGCAGGAAAAAACGGAAGAAAATGCGGTTCACAGGCGCGCGCCTTTGCCTTGCCTGCTATCTCTGGCGATTAACAAACTTGCCGAAAACATAGTTTTTCTCCCTGACGCGCATTGTATAAGAGCAGCGGCTTCCGTGGGGAATTACAAATTCCAGACAATTGCCTGACATGTGCAGGGTGAATGGAAACCCGGCCGTCCTTAAGATAGACGTATGGATTTTTCCGTTTGCCCACTGATACGACAAGTGTCGTGGGCTTTTTTTATTCTTGTTCAGTCGGGGCGCCACCAGCGCTGACCGGTTCAAGGGGAGTGTTGCTACCATGAGATTTCTGGATCGCCTGATTGGCATGATGTCGCTGGCCGGCCTCATGTTGCTGTCGAGCTGCGGAGGCGGGGTGGACGCCGCCGTCCAGGCCGACCGCCAGGCCAGTCCGGGAACCGTGGTCGGGCAGCCACCCCCTTCGGCCAGCCAAGCCCCGGTTGAATTGCGTGTGACCACGGTTGCCGAGGACGCGTTTTCCGGCGTCCGCGAAGCGAAAAACGTGGTCGTGCGCGACGCCGACGCGCTGGCCGCCCTGTGGGCCGAGCACAGCAATGGCCGCAGCCCAGCGCCTTTGATGCCATCGGTTAATTTCAGCGCCCAGATGGTGGTGGCCGTGTTTGCCGGCCATTCTGGCAGCGGTTGCCGCCAGATACGTATCGACAAGATCAGCCTTGACGCAGGCAAGCTGGTCGTCAGCTATGAAGAGCGCGACCTGCAGACCTTCGCGATCTGCACCCAGGCGGTCAGCTCGCCGATGGTTGCCGTGACTGTCGCGCGCACCGATGCGGCGGTTCAATTCGTCGACCTCAAGCCGGTCCAGCTGGCGTTTCGCGAGCTCGACCGGAGCAGCCGCTCGCTGGTGGCCCAGCCGAAGAACGTCGTGGTGCGCGATGCCGCCGCGCTGGCCGCCCTCTGGGCAGAGCATGGCGGCCCGGCGCCGTTGCCGCAGGTCGACTTCCAGCGCCACATGGTGATCGGCGTGTTCGCCGGCAGCCAGCCGAACGGCTGCCATTCCACCGCGATCGACGCTATCGCGCGCGCACAGGGCAAGGTGACGGTCGCCCGCACCGACACCGTACCCGGTCCCGGCGTCATGTGCACGCTGGCGATCGTCCACCCGGCGCACATCGTGATGGTCGAGCGCTCCGACGCTCCTGTCGAGTTTACGTCACAGGTAAAGGCCATCCAGTAATGGAATTGTTGGGTTGCCGCGTGGTACACCGTAAAATACGGCACCCGAACTCGACACAATGACAATGGAAAAGCTTTTCGCCCTCGCCCTGGCCGGCGCCTGCAGTGCAGCTGCTGCCCAGACGCCCGCCAGCAACCCGATGCCCGACGGCAGCCACGACATGTATGTCGGGCTGGGCGTCGTCACGGCGCCGGTGTACGAAGGCTCGGGCCAGCGCCGCGTGCGCGCGCTGCCGGTCTTGCAGGCTGCCTTCAGCAATGGCGTGTTCATTTCCGGGCTCAGCGCGGGCATCCACTTGTCGAACCAGCCATCGGTCGAATTCGGGCCGTTGCTGGCGATTCACCCGCGGCGCAGCGAATCGGGGCTGTCCGGCGAGGTTGGCATGGTGGTCAGCGGCTCGGACCAGACCCTGGCGCCGCCGGGCGAGTACAACCCGCTGAAGTCGCAGGTCGGCGACCGCAGCCCGCTGCGCGGCATGGAAGTGCAGCGTGCGCGCCTGCAGGCTGGCGGGTTCTTTAATTACTACCTGACGCCGCAGCTGCGCCTGACCAACAGCCTGCTGGTCGGTTCCGGCAACGAAGGCGAGGGCGCGCTGTTGCGCATCGGTGTGCAGCACGTCAGCCGCCACCTCGCGCCCAACCATTTCGTGTCGCTCGGGGTCGGCATGACGCTGGCCAACCGCAAGCACAACCAGGCCTACTTTGGCGTGACCGAGGTCGAGTCGCTGCGCGGGTTGAATCCCGAGTACGCGGCCCATGGCGGCCTCAAGGACGTGCATGTGAATGCGCGCTGGAACTGGTCGTTCAGCCCGTCCTGGCTGGTGACGACCGGTATCCAGGCAAGCCGCCTGCGCGGCAGTGCCGCCGACAGCCCGCTCACCGAGCGGCCCACCAACCTGACCGTGTCGACGGCACTGGCTTACCGATTCTGACCATGCGCCCATCCCGCCACCTTCCGGCTCTTGTTGCCCTGCTGCTTGCGGCAGGCAGCGGTGCGGCCTTGGCCGCGGCGCCGGAATGGGTCAGCTATCGCGACGCCTACCGCGCGATGGTGCTGTTCGAAAAGTATGGCAAGCCGAAGAACTACCTCCAGAACCACTACCAGGTGATGGCGCGCGACAAGGGCGTCAGCCTCGAGGGCGTGCAGCTCAGCCTGCAGGGCAAGACCATGCAGGTCAACCTGCCGCTCGACGCGACCGGCCGCACCGTGTTCCCGTTCCTGAAGGCTGCGTACGACGAGAACGCCGCGCTGGTACTGAACCGCAAGGTCGCCAGCTACGTGTTCCGTCCGCGCATCTCGATTGTCGTCCAAGCCGATGGCCTGTATGAAACAGCCGAACTGCGCGCCGCCTGCGAACAGGCGCTCGCGTGGCAGCGCCACATCGACGCCAGCGCGGGCGCCAAGAAATGCGTGGGCGTGCGCTTCGCCTTTACCGGCGCGGCGGGCGAACCGGAAGTCCGGCTGAGGAGGGGGGCTGCGGGGGAAACGGTGATTCCGGCGGTAACCGGCGCCGCGTTCAGCGACGACCCGAACGCGGCCTTCCGCGTGGTTAGCTACCGCTTCGCCGACAGTGCGGCGCCAGGGCAAATCGTGATGACCGACGCGCCGCTGTCGATTGCGGCGCTGATCGAATAAGCGCCGGGCTCAGGCCCAGGCCGATGGCGAGAACAGGTAACCCTCGCCCCACACCGTCTTGATTTTCTCCGACTCGGCGTCGTCGAACTTGCGGCGCAGCTTGGAGATGCAGTTATCGATGCTGCGGTCCAGGCCATCGAACTCGATCCCGCGCATCTTCTTGAGCAAGGCATCGCGCGACAGCACGGTGCCGGCCGACTCGGCCAATACCAGCAGCAGCTTGTACTCCGTATTGCTCAGCACGCAAGGCTGGCCACGCCAGGTCACGCTGCGGTCGCTGGTCGAAATCGACAGCGCGCCGAAGCTCAGCATGCCGGTATCGGGCGCGCTGCGGTTCTGGGTCCGGCGCATCAAGGCGCGCAAGCGTGCCAGCAGCACGCGCGGCTGCACTGGCTTGTTGACGAAATCGTCGGCACCCTGTTCCAGGCCGGACACCTCATCATACGAATCTTCGCGCGCCGTCAGGATCAGGATCGGCACATCGCCCAGCTCGCGCAACTGGCGGCACACCACCATGCCATCGAGGCCGGGCAGCATCAGGTCAAGCACCACCACATCGGGCGACAGCTCGCGAAAGCGCTGCAGCGCCTCGTCACCCCGCGTGACCACATCGACCGAAAATTCGTAGGCCGTCAGGTACTCCGTCACCAACTGCGCCAGGCGCGCATCGTCTTCCACCAGCAGTAATTTGTGCATCGCAATCTCCTAACCGGCCATTGTATAAGAGCAAATCGCAAAAAGGACGAATGCGGGGACAAGACGACAAATGGATACATTTGAATGACAAAGCGCACCGCGAAAACATTCCAAAATCGGGGACAACATTCCAAAATCGGGGACAGACCACCATTTTGGAAGATTCCAAAATGGTGGTCTGTCCCCGATTTTGGAATGTTGGCGAAAAAAAATCCGCCGTAGCGGATTTTTTTGGGCGCGGCTTGAATTAAGCGGCGTTTTGGGCGACGAAGTCCCAGTTGACCAGGCCCCAGAACGATTCTACGTACTTGGCGCGCAGGTTGCGGTAGTCGATGTAGTAGGCGTGCTCCCAGACGTCGCAGGTCAGCAGCGGGGTGTCGCCTGTGGTCAATGGGGTGCCGGCGTTCGAGGTGTTGACGATGTCAACCGAACCGTCCGCTTTCTTGACCAGCCAGGTCCAGCCGGAACCGAAGTTGCCGAGGCATGACTTGGTGAACTCTTCCTTGAACTTGTCGAACGAACCCCACTTGGCGTTGATCGCGTCCGCCACCACGCCAGTTGCCTGGCCGCCGCCGGCCGGCTTCATGCCGTTCCAGTAGAAGGTGTGGTTCCATACCTGGGCTGCGTTGTTGAACACGCCGCCGCTCGATTTCTTGATGATCTCTTCCAGCGTCATGGTCTCGAACTCGGTGCCCTTGATCAGGTTGTTCAGGTTCGTGACATAGGTCTGGTGGTGCTTGCCGTAGTGGTACTCGAGCGTTTCTTTGGAGATGTGCGGTGCGAGGGCGTCCATCGCGTATGGCAGTGCCGGCAGAGTGTGTTCCATGTTGTTGTCCTTTTATTGATTGGAAATGCGTTATTTCTTCAGAAACGACGCTTATTGTAATTCGTCTCGGGATTCAGTGCACATTGCTGCGCGCCGGAAAATACGACGGCCTATTCCAGCGCTTTCTGGACACTCGCCACGCCAACCTCGGCCGTGCCTTCGGCCAGCCGCACCGTCAGCGCCGCGCGCGCGTGAATCTGGTCCGGCGAGCGCAGCACCTTGCCGCGGCTGTCGCTGACAATCGCATAGCCGCGCTCCAGCGTGCGCTGCGGGTTGAGCAGTTCAAGCTGGGCCGCCAGCGCGCCGAGCGCGTCGCGCCGCTGGCCCAGCTGGCTGGCAATGCTGGCCGCGCAGTGGCGCTGCTGCGATGCCAGCTCTGCGCGCAGCGCGCGCACGTCCGGACGATGGCGCGCCCAGCGCGCGCGCAGCTGCGCCAGCGCCATGCCGTGGCGGTTGACCGGCGCGCGCACGGCGTGGGTGAGGGCGGTCGACAGCGCGACCACCTTCAGGCGCTGGTGCCCGATCTGGGCCGATGGGCTGAGCAGGCGCCGCGTGTAGTTGTCGAGATTGAGGTTGGCTTCGGACAGCATGCGCCGCATCGCGCGCCGCAGGTCGGTGGCGTCGCCCGATAACGACGCCATCCAGTCCGCGCGCGGCGTCGCCGCCAGTTCGGCCGCCGCCGTCGGCGTGGCGGCGCGCAGGTCGGCGGCAAAGTCGGCGATCGTGAAATCGGTCTCGTGGCCGACGCCGGCAATCACCGGCATGCTGCAGCCGGCGATCGCCCGCGCCACGACTTCTTCGTTGAAGCTCCACAGGTCTTCGATCGAGCCGCCGCCGCGCACCACCAGCAGCACGTCGACTTCGGCGCGGTGCGATGCGGTCGCAATCGCGTCGGCGAGCTTCTGCGCGGCCAGCTGGCCCTGCACCGGCGCCGGGTAGAGCACGATGCGCAGGTGCGGCGCACGCCGCTGCAGCGCCGTCAGCACGTCGCGCAGCGCAGCCGCCTGCGGGCTGGTGACGATGCCGACCGAGCGGGTAAACATCGGCAACGCGCGCTTGCGGTCCTGGTCGAACAGGCCCTGCGCGGTGAGCTTGTCCTTCAGCCGCAGGAAGGCTTCGTACAGCGCGCCGACGCCGGCGCGGCGGATCGCTTCGACATTGATCTGGTAGTCGCCGCGCGCGCCATACAAGGTCACCAGCGCGCGCACTTCGACCTTGTCGCCTTCGCGCGGAATGAAGCCGGCAAACTGCGCGCGGCCGCGGAACATCACCGCGCGCACCTGGGCCGCGTCGTCCTTGAGGGTGAAGTACCAGTGCCCGGAGCTGGCGCGCGTGAAGTTGGAGATTTCGCCGCCAATCCAGGTGAGCGGAAAGCTGCGCTCGAGCAGGCGCGCCACCTGGGCATTGAGCGCGGTGACGGTCAGGACCGGCGGGGCGGCAAATTCAGGGGCGTCGTCGGAAATGGTATGCATGGTGAGACGGGGCGCGTGCGGCTTTTTGTCGCAAAGCCGCCATGGTATCAAGTTATCTGCATAAGTGATTGATTTTCAAAGAAGTTAACGGCTGCCTCAATTTGCCGCAGGACGCAAAAACCTTTATGGATCAAGGACTTTGCCTAGCTCAGTCGGATTTACGCACAAAGTTATCCACAATTTGTGTGGGGAAGTTTTGCCGTTGCGAGAGCGCGGCGCGTGATGAAAAATTGAGCTTTGGAAACAAACTCTTTATGAATCAAGGACTTAGTTGTTTGTCAATCCAATTGCGCACAGTGTTGTCCACAGAAGGTGTGCAGAAAGCGCTTGAACGGCCGTCGGCCGCAGCAGCTTATCCACTGCCATATTTTTAAGCGATACCATTTTATCGTTAATAATCAGGTGCTTGCAGAGTGTTGGGCGGCTTGCGCACAGTGTTCTCCACAGAAGCTGTGCAGAACGGCGGTCGGTCCGCTTGTCCCGGTCGCCAGTTGCGTTGGATCCGTTCGCCCAGGCCCAAAAACCAGCCAAAAACCCATCCATCACCCCGCTTGCATACTATTTATGCAAGGAAAGAAAAGTGTTTCAAATCAAGGGGATTGCATCAAAGAAATCAGCTTGCTCACAATCTTATCCACAGTAAGTGTGAAGAAGCCGGCCGGCGCCGGGATCACGCGGTGTGCGGTGCGCTGATGAAATTTTAGGCGAGAGGAAATTGTCTCGCTGAATCAATGACTTGCACTTCGATCAGGGGTGTTGCGCACAATTTTATCCACAGTTAATGTGTGAAATTAACCGAAACCCGGGCCGGGCGAATCTGCCCGTATTTTAGGCTATGCAATTTCTTCCTTTGAAATCAATCGCTTAGGGCCATGCCCGCCCGATTGCGCACAATTTTATCCACAGATTCTGTTCGCAACTTGTGTACAACCGCAGGTCTGCAACGCCGACCTCGCCGCGCGGGCTGCGAGGGGACACGTCGTCCAATCCTGCCTTGATTTTGATCAATGCAAAAAAACGTTGTGGAATCAACGGCTTAGGTATATGCATGCGTGCTTGCACACAATCTTATCCACACATCCTGTGCAGAACCCTACTTGCCGTCTAGCTGGCAACACGTTACATTGCCGGGGTTGTCTCACCCCCGGCTGTTCCATTTACTCAGGAGTTTGTTTTGCTCGCCATTATTCAAGCTGCAGGCTGGCCTATCTGGCCGTTGCTGATCGCCTCCGTCATCGCACTGGCGCTGATTATCGAACGCCTCATCTACCTGCGCCGCGCCAGGATCCTGCCTCCCCAGCTGCTCGACGAGGTCGTCCGGGTCTACCATAATGGCAAGATCACCAAGGAAGTGATCGACAAGCTGGAACAGAATTCGCCGCTCGGCACGGTGCTGGCCGCCGCCCTGCGCAACGCTAACGCGCCGCGCGAGGTGATGAAGGAATCGATCGAGGAGGCCGGGCGCGGCGTCGCCCACGTGCTCGAGCGCTTCCTCACCACCCTCGGCACCATCGCCTCGCTGGCGCCGTTGATGGGATTGTTCGGCACCGTGGTCGGCATGATCGAGATCTTCGGCGCGCAGAACGCCACCGGCACCAACCCGGCCCAGCTGGCCCACGGTATTTCAGTCGCCCTGTACAACACCGGCTTCGGCCTGGCCATCGCGATGCCGTCGATGATCTTCTATCGCCACTTCCGCGCGCTCGTCGACAGCTTCGTCATCGACATGGAGCAGCAGTCGGTCAAACTGGTCGACATCATGCACGGCGCCCGCAAATGATGAACTTTCGCCGCGGCCAGCGCCGCGAAGACCCCGAGATCAACCTGATCGCGTTTATCGACGTGCTGCTGGTCGTGCTGATCTTCCTGATGGTGACGACTACCTACAGCAAGTTCACCGAACTGCAGATCACGCTGCCGACGGCCGACGCCGAGAAGGCGCTCGACAGGCCGTTCGAGATCAACGTGACCGTCGACGCCAAGGGCAACTACACCGTCAACAACGTGCCGGTGTCCTTCCACAGCGTGGCTGGGCTGGCCGAAGAATTGAAGAACGCCGCCCGCACCGGCCCTGACGGCCAGCCGATGGCCACCCCGGCCGCCAGCCCGGTCGTCATCGTCAACGCCGACCAGTTCGCCATGCACCAGATGGTGATCAACGTGCTGGAAGCTTCGCGCATCGCCGGCTACGACAAGCTGACCTTCGCCGCGCAGACCGGCACCAAGAAGTAGCAGCGCGGGCGAAGCCGCTTCGCCCCGCCTATCGCATGCCGCACAATCAACCTTCTCTCGAATCGACCTTGTCGCGCGCCTGGCTGCGGCGCGGGCCGCTGGCCTGCGCGCTGCTGCCGCTGTCGCTGCTGTTCCGCGCGCTGGCGGCGCTGCGCGTGCGCCTGTTCAAGGCGGGCGTGCTGGCGTCGACGCGCTTGCCGGTGCCGGTGGTCGTGGTCGGGAATATCTTCATCGGCGGCACCGGCAAGACCCCGCTGACGATCTGGCTGGCCGAGTCGCTGCGCGCGGCCGGCTTCACCCCGGGGATCATCTCGCGCGGCCACGGCGGCGAAGCCGGTGCCGCGCGTGCGGTCGACGCAACCTCGCGCGCCCAGGACGTCGGCGACGAACCGCTGCTGATGGCGCGCCGCACCGGCTGCCCGGTGGTGGTCGGACGCAAGCGCGCCGCGGCAGGGCAGGCGCTGCTGGCCGCGCATCCTGAAGTGGACATCCTGATCGCCGACGACGGCCTCCAGCACTACGCCTTGCAGCGCGATGTCGAGGTGCTGCTGTTCGACGCCCGCGGCGTCGGCAATGGCTGGCTGCTGCCGGCCGGTCCCCTGCGCGAGGCGCCGTCGCGGCGCCGCGATGTCACGGTGGTCAATGCGCCGCACATCACGCCGCAGCTGGCGCAGGCGGTCGGCGGCTCGCCGTTCCAGATGCGCCTGGCCGGCGACTACGCCGAGCCGCTCGCTGGCGGCGCGCGCGTGGCGCTGTCGTCCCTGGCCGGCAAGCGCCTTGCGGCCGCCGCCGGCATTGGCAACCCGAAGCGCTTCTTCGACATGCTGCGCGCTGCCGGCCTGGCGTTTTCCGAGCTGCCGCTGCCCGACCATCACGACTTCCTCGACGACCCGTTTGCCGCCGTCGACGCCGACATCATCCTGATCACCGAGAAGGATGCAGTAAAATGTGGGCAACTTGAAAACCTGATCAACGATCCACGCCTGTGGGTCGTCCCGGTGACGGCGCAGCTTGACCGCGCGCTGGCCGAACAAATTGTGGAGAAATGTCGTGGATGCTCGCCTGCTTGATATCCTGGTCTGCCCGCTGTGCAAAGGCCCCCTCGAATACGATAAGAAAGCGCAGGAACTGATCTGCCACGGCGACCGCCTGGCGTTCCCGGTGCGCGACGGTATCCCGATCATGTGGGCTGAAGAAGCGCGCAAGGTCGAGCCGAAGTAATGCGCTTCATCGTCATCATACCGGCGCGCCTCGCGTCGACCCGCCTGCCGAATAAACCGCTGGCCGACCTTGGCGGCAAGCCGATGGTCGTGCGCGTCGCCGAACGCGCGCAGCTATCGGGCGCCGCGCGCGTGATTGTCGCCACCGACCACCCCGACATCGCTGCCGCCTGCGCGTTGCACGGCGTCGAAGCGGTCATGACCCGCTCCGATCATCCGTCCGGCACCGACCGCATCGCCGAAGTGGCGCGCGCCATGGCGCTGGCGCCAGATGACGTGCTGGTCAACCTGCAGGGCGACGAACCGCTGATCGACCCGGAACTGCTGGCGGCATGCGCGGCGCTTATCTCGCCTGAGGTGCCGATGGCCACCTGCGCCCATCCGCTCGACGACGCCGCCGACTGCTTCAACCCGAACGTCGTCAAGGTGGTGCTCGACAAGCATGGCCGCGCGCTGTACTTCTCGCGCGCCACCATCCCCTGGCACCGCGACGCCTTTGCGCAATCGACGGCCACGCTGCCGGCCGCGTATACGCCGCTGCGCCACATCGGCCTGTACGCCTACAGCAATGCCTTCCTGCAGGCTTATCCGGGCCTCGAAGCGTCGCCGCTGGAACAGGTCGAAGCGCTCGAGCAGCTGCGCGTGCTGTGGCATGGCTATCCGATCGCGGTCCACATCACCGACAGCGCGCCGGCCGCAGGCGTCGACACCCCGGAAGACCTCGCGCGCGTGCGCCAGCATTACCCCCAGTGACCGTTCATTTTCAGGTCCTGCGCAAGATCAAACAAAAAATAGCGGCGCATTTCCGATTGGCTTAATCAATGACTTTTGTGGTAAGTTTCGTACCAAGGTAGTCAGATATGCATCAATGTGGATTTGTTGCTAAAACTATAATCATATTTAAATCAGTCTAGGAATTTTCATGCGTCTCATTTTGTTAGGAGCACCAGGTGCCGGCAAGGGCACTCAAGCTAACTTCATCAAGGAAAAGTACAACATCCCGCAAATCTCGACCGGCGACATGCTGCGCGCGGCGATCAAGGCCGGGACCGAACTTGGCCTGGCTGCGAAGAAGGTGATGGACACCGGCGGTCTGGTGTCGGACGACATCATGATTGGTTTGGTGAAAGACCGACTGAAAGAGAATGACACGCAGAACGGTTACCTGTTCGACGGTTTCCCGCGCACCATCGCGCAGGCCGACGCCATGAAGGAAGCCGGCATCGATGTCGATTTCGTGCTCGAATTCGACGTGCCTGACGAACTGATCGTCGAGCGCATGAGCGGGCGCCGCTCGCACCCGGCCTCGGGCCGCGTGTACCACACCAAATTCAATCCGCCAAAAGTGGACAATGTCGACGACATCACCGGCGAACCGCTGGTCCAGCGCGACGACGACCTCGAAGAGACCGTCAAGAAACGTCTCGCCGTCTATCACAACCAGACCGAAGTCCTGCTCGGCTACTACAACCAGTGGGCGCAGTCGGGCCTGCCTGGCGCCCCGCAATACCGCAAGATTTCCGGTGTTGGCCCAGTCGACGAAGTGCGCGACCGCGCGTTCGCGGCACTGTCGAAATAATCAAGAACAGCGGACCGCGGTCCGCTTTTTTCATGCTCGCTGAATAAAGCCTGCGCGCGGAGTAGTCGTCGCGCGGGTAGTCCGGTTTTTTTGGTTTCAAAGTTTTGCAGTACGCAGTTGTTGGACTGGTAAGCGGTCTTTCGGATGTGTTTTTGTGTTACTTGATTAGAAAAACAAGGGGACTTTTATGGCAGCGAGCTTTCTCGTATTTGCGGTAGCGTGTGGACTCATCGCGGTAATCTACGGCCTATGGACGCGTAGCTGGATTCTCAAGCAAGACCCTGGCAACGCCAGGATGCAAGAGATCGCACAGGCGATCCAGGAGGGGGCTGCCGCCTACCTTGGACGCCAGTACCGCACCATCGGCATGGTCGGCGTGGTGCTGCTGGTGGGGATCTGGCTGCTGCTTGGCGCCCAGACCGCGGTTGGCTTCCTGATCGGCGCCGTGCTGTCGGGCGCCTGCGGCTTCATCGGCATGAACGTGTCGGTGCGCGCCAACGTCCGCACCGCGCAAGCGGCTACCAAAGGCATGAACGAGGCGCTCGACGTCGCCTTCAAAGGCGGCGCCATCACCGGCATGCTGGTGGTCGGCCTGGGCCTGCTCGGGGTCACGCTGTTCTACTGGTATCTCACGATATACGGCAACCTCGACGCCACCCCGCACGACATCATCGAGCCGCTGATCGGGCTGGCGTTCGGCGCCTCCCTGATCTCGATCTTCGCCCGTCTCGGCGGCGGCATCTTCACCAAGGGCGCCGACGTCGGCGCCGACCTGGTAGGCAAAGTCGAAGCCGGCATCCCGGAAGACGACCCGCGCAACCCGGCCGTCATCGCCGACAACGTCGGCGACAACGTCGGCGACTGCGCCGGCATGGCCGCCGACCTGTTCGAAACCTATGTCGTCACCCTGATCGCCACCATGCTGCTTGGCGCGCTGGTGTTCGTCGACGCCGAAGCGGTGCGGGCGATGGTCTACCCGCTGCTGCTTGGCGCGGTCTCGATCATCGGCTCGATCGTGGGCTGCTCGATGGTCAAGGCCAAGCCGGGCAAGAAGATCATGTCGGCGCTGTACACCGGCTTGTGGTGGGCGGCGATCCTGTCGCTGATCGGCTTCGGCGTCGTCACCTGGATGGTCTGGAGCGGCGACGCCATGCGCATGACGATGATCGGCTGCACCGTCGTCGGCATCGTGCTCACCGGCCTGATGGTCTACATCACCGAGTACTACACCGGCACCGAATTCAAACCGGTGCGCCACATCGCCGAAGCCTCGACCACCGGCCACGGCACCAACATCATCGCCGGCCTTGGCGTGTCGATGAAGTCGACCGCCTATCCGGTGCTGGCGGTATGCGTCGCGATCCTGGCCTCGTACCAGATGGGCGGCTTGTACGGCATTGCGATCGCAGCGACGGCCATGCTGTCAATGGCCGGCATCATCGTTGCCCTCGACGCGTACGGCCCGATCACCGACAACGCGGGCGGCATCGCTGAAATGTCGGGCCTGCCCGATTCGGTGCGCGCCATCACCGACCCGCTCGACGCGGTCGGCAACACCACCAAGGCGGTCACCAAAGGGTATGCGATCGGTTCGGCCGGCCTGGCGGCACTGGTACTGTTCGCCGATTACACCCACGCGCTGAAGGACGTCGGCCAGGACATCGCGTTCGACCTGTCGGACCCGATGGTCATCGTCGGCCTCTTCATCGGCGGCCTGATTCCTTACCTGTTCGGGGCGATGGCGATGGAAGCGGTAGGGCGCGCCGCTGGCGCGGTGGTCATCGAAGTGCGCCGCCAGTTCCGCGACATCAAGGGCATCATGGACGGTACCGGCAAGCCCGAGTACGACAAGGCGGTGGACATGCTCACTGCCTCGGCCATCAAGGAAATGATCATCCCGTCGCTGCTGCCGGTGGTGGTGCCGATCTTGGTCGGCATGCTGCTTGGCTCCGCGGCGCTGGGCGGCCTGCTGATGGGCACCATCGTCACTGGCCTGTTCGTGGCGATCTCGATGACCACCGGCGGCGGCGCATGGGATAACGCGAAGAAGTACATCGAGGACGGCAACCACGGCGGCAAAGGCTCCGAGGCGCACAAGGCCGCGGTCACCGGCGACACCGTCGGCGACCCGTACAAGGACACCGCCGGCCCAGCCGTCAACCCGTTGATCAAGATTATCAACATCGTGGCGTTGCTGATGGTGCCGCTGCTGCCGGTCAAGGGCTGGATCGCCGTCACCGACCCTGCGGCGATGCACGCCCCGGCGCCGATCACGCCAACCACGATCGACACGCCGGTCGTGGCGCCTCCGCCGGCTCCTGTGCAGTAAGCGCGGCCCGGCCGGTCGCCGTCAGGCGCCTGGCCGGCTATCGCCGCGCCGGCTTGAAGTCCCGTGGCTGCCGCGTATACTGGAACGGCCAGATGACTTATCGCAGGAGGTTGCCATGGGACGCAAATTCATCGACTGCCGTGAGGTTCCGAGCGAGTCTCATTGTTCCGTCACGATCGCAGCGGACAGCGAAAACGAACTGCTCGACGCGGCCGTCCAGCACGCGGTCGCCGTGCACGGGCACCAGGACAGCCCGGAGTTACGCGGGCAGCTCAAGCAAGCAATGCACGAAGGAGCGCCGACGGCCTAGCCGCCGGCCGCGGGGCGGCCATCGCCCCGCTCAAGGCCCGCAGCCGCTACGCTGCATCGGGAAATCAATCGCCTTCGGTGTGCCGTTCAGCGTGCCTTCAATGCGCGCTGTGAGGTTGGCGTCGCCGTCGCGGCGGTAAATCACGCGCTGCGGAAAGTCGTGTGCCCGATTCTCGAACACCACGTGGTTGCCGCTCAGTTCAAGCGCGGCGAAGCTGGCCGTCGGCTGCCCGGACGGCATTGCGATGAACGCCAGCTTGCCAGGCTCGCTGTCGCGGATCTGCAGGAACTCATGCGCCACCGTTTTGCCGCCCTTGACGGTGCGGCTCATGCCGAGCATTGTGCCGCCGGCCGGCGCCATCCAATGTTCGCCCGATCCCGCTTCGGCGCCGGCGGCGCGCCAGCATCCCTGCAGCCAGCCAAGCTGCGCCAGCGTACCGGGCCCGGCCTGCGCGGCGCCGATGGCGCAGGTGAGCACGCCGGCGATCAGCGCGCGCATCACAGCACGCACAGCTTGTCGGCGGCTTCGCGCAGCGAGGCGCGGAAGTCCGGGTGCGCGATCGCGATCATCGCCTGCGCGCGCTGCTTGGCAGATTTGCCGCGCAGCTGGGCCACGCCGTATTCGGTCACCACATAGTTGACGTCGTTCTTGCTGGTGGTCGCGTGGGTGCCTGCGGCCAGCACCGGCACGATGCGCGAAATGGTGTTGTCCTTCGCCGTCGACGGCAGCACGATGAACGATTTGCCGCCGCGCGAACGGTTCGCCGCGCGCACGAAGTCGACCTGGCCGCCGGTGCCCGAATAGGGCAGGTGGGCGATGCTCTCGGAGCCGCACTGGCCCAGCAGGTCGACCTGCAGGCTGGCGTTGATCGAGATCAGGTTATCGTTCTGGCCGGCGATGTACGGATCGTTGGTGAAGTTCGACGGGTGCATCTCGATCATCGGGTTGTGGTGCATGAACCGGTACAGCTTCTGCGAGCCGAGCGCGAAGGTCGCCACCATCTTCCCCGGCATGAAGGTCTTGCGCCGGTTGGTCACCGCGCCCGCCTCGATCAAGGTCAGGATGCCGTCGCCCAGCATTTCCGTGTGAATGCCCAGGTCATGCTTGTGCGTCAGCTGCATGACCACCGCGTCCGGAATGCCGCCATAGCCGATCTGCAGGGTCGAGCCGTCGTCGATCATGTCGGCCACATATTTGCCGATTGCTTCCTGCACCTGGCCGATCTTCGGCAGGCCCACTTCGAGGATCGCGTCGTTGCTCTCTACAATTGCCGTCACCTGCGCGATGTGGACGTGGCACTGGCCGTGCGCGAACGGCACGCCGGGGTTCACTTCCAGGACCACGGCGCGCGCCCTGGCGATCGCCGCCATCGTGTAGTCGGTGCCGAGGCTGAGCGCGAAGAAGCCCTGCTCGTTCATCGGCGAGGCCATCGCGAAGACCACGTCGGACGGCATCAGGCCGCGTTCGATCAGTACCGGGATCTCGGAAAAATAGTTGGGGATGAAGTCGCACCAGCCGCCCTGGCCGGCGCTGCGCGAGGCGCCTCCGAAGAACAGCGCGGCATGCCGCACGTGGTGTGACGTTTCTTGGTCAAAATATCCGAACTTGCGCATCGCCAGGATCTGCGCGACCTTGACGTCGTGAAAGCTTGTGCGCCGGGCCGACAGCGCCGTGAGCAGGGCGGGCGGTTCGCCGACGCCGGTGGGTACGACGATCATGTCGCCATCGCGAACATGCTCCAGTGCATCTTCCGCGCTGCAGATTTTTGCGGCGTATTGCTGTTGTGGTGTTTGCATTGCTGTCTCCTGTGCGCCCATGCTATCGCGGCAAGCTGACCGCGCGCTGACTTGGCCCGAATGTTACGGTGTGTATCGACGGTCGTGCGCGCCCTCCGCATGGGCAATAATGACAGCATACCGATCAGGCAGCCGGAGCGCACCATGAGATTCGCGAGATTCGTCACCATCCTGTCAGTGGTACTGGCAACGGCCAGCACTGGCGCGGCCGGGCAGGACAAGGAACCGGCGCAAGCGCCGGCCAAAGCGTCCGCGGCCAAAGCGTCCGAGGCGCTGCCGCTCAAACCCGACCCGTCGACACTCAAAAAGCCGCTGGTCAAGCGCCGCGCCGTGCATCAGCGCATCGATGGGATGCCCACGCCGCCGCCCATCGTCACGGAGGGCTACCGGCCGACCCTGACCCCGCGCGGCCCGATCGTCTCCGGCCAGCCCATGCCGGCGTTGCCGCCGCCAGCCCCGCCGATGCCGTCGCAAGTGAACAGCTGCGATGGCGGCGGCTGCACCGACACCGGCGGCGCCCGCTACACCGGCGGGGTAGGCAACACGGTGCTCGACCAGAACGGGCGCAACTGCACGCGCAGCGGCACCACCGTGCAATGCTTTTAATGGCAGTTTTTCGGTCGACCCGGTAAAAAGTTCGCTACAATCCTGTAGGTTGACGTTTACGTAAACGTTAAAAGAACTTTTCTGAGGAAACCATGCAAATCCAAGACAATGTCTTCATCGTTACCGGCGGCGCGTCGGGCCTGGGCGCTGCGACCGCGCGCATGATCACCGAAGCGGGCGGCAAGGTTGTCATCGCCGACGTGCAGGTCGACGCGGGCACCGCGCTGGCCACCGAATTGAACGGCCAGTTCGTCAAGTGCGACGTCACTTCCGAGGCCGACGGCCAGGCCGCCGTTGCCGCTGCCACCGCGATGGGCACGCTGCGCGGCCTGATCAACTGCGCCGGCGTCGCGCCGGCGGTCAAGACCGTCGGCAAGGACGGCCCGCACCCGCTCGACGTGTTCCAGCGTACCGTCAACATCAACCTGGTCGGCACCTTCAACATGGCGCGCCTGGCCGCCGACGCAATGTCGAAGACCGAAGGCCTTGACTCCGGCGAGCGCGGCGTCATCATCAACACCGCCTCGGTGGCGGCGTTCGACGGCCAGATGGGCCAGTGCGCCTACGGCGCATCGAAGGCGGCGGTGGCCGGCATGACGCTGCCGATGGCGCGCGACCTGGCGCGCAACGGCGTGCGCGTGATGACCATCGCACCGGGCATCTTCGAGACCCCGATGCTGATGGGCATGCCGGAAGAAGTGCGCGAGTCGCTCGGCAAGATGGTGCCGTTCCCGCCGCGCCTCGGCCGTGCGGTCGAATACGCGCACCTGGCCAAGGCCATCATCGAAAACACCATGCTCAACGGCGAGACGATCCGCCTGGACGGTGCGATCCGGATGCAGCCGAAGTAATTGATGTAGCATTGCAAGAGTATCGGGCGCGCGGCCTTGGTCGCGCGCCTTTTTTTATTCCGGAGGAGAGTTCATGGTCAAGTTGAAGATGCTGGCGCTCGCTGCGCTGTTGGCAGGCGCGTTCGCGCAGGCAGAGGTGCTTGCGCAGGACGCCGCGCAAGCCGCGCCGGAAGTGGGCATCAACTACACCGACAAGGCTGGCTGGGCGTCGAAGAAGTTCATGGTCGCCGCGGCCAACCCGCTGGCCGTCGAAGCCGGCTACACCATCCTCAAGCAGGGCGGTTCGGCGATCGACGCCGCCATCGCCACCCAGCTGGTGCTGACCCTGGTCGAGCCGCAGTCGTCGGGCATCGGCGGCGGCGCCTTCCTGGTGCATTACGACGGCAAGGACGTGCAGGCCTTCGATGGCCGCGAGACCGCGCCTGCCAAGGCGACCGAGACCCTGTTCCAGAAGCCCGACGGCACCCCGGTCTCGCGCACCGAGGGTGTGGTGGGCGGCCGCTCGGTGGGCGCGCCGGGCCTGCTGCGCATGCTCGAGATGGCGCACAAGCAGCACGGCAAGCTGCCCTGGAAGACGCTGTTCGCGCCGGCGATCGGATTGTCCGAGCGCGGCTTCCCGGTCAGCGAGCGCCTCAACGGCATGCTGCTGTGGGACAAGCATATCCGCAAGGACCCGGTGGCCGCGGCCTACTTCTACGACCAGGCCGGCAAGCCATGGCCGGTCGGCCACCTGCTGAAGAATCCCGCGCTGGCCGATACGCTGCGCGCGATTGCCGCCGGCGGCGCCGACGCTTTCTACCGGGGCTACATCGCGCGCGACATCGCCGCCAAGGTGGCCGCGCATCCGACCAATCCCGGCCTCCTGAGCGCTGCCGACATCGCCGGCTACCAAGCCAGGCTGCGCACCCCGGTGTGCAATGACTACCGCAGCTTCACGGTGTGCGGCATGCCGCCGCCGTCGTCGGGCGGCATCGCGGTGGCGCAGATGCTCGGCATCCTCGAGACCAGGGACATGCGCGCGCTGGCCCCGGTCGACGGCAAGGTCGGCGCCGACGCGGTGCACCTGTTCTCGGAAGCCGGACGCCTGGCCTACGCCGACCGCAACCGCTACGCGGCCGACACCGACTTCGTCCCGCTGCCAGGGCGCGGCATCCCGAGCCTGCTCGACAAGACCTACCTGGCGCAGCGCGCCGCGCTGATCGGCGAGAAGTCTATCGGCGTGGCCAAGGCCGGCAAGCCGCCGGGCATGGATGTCGCCTGGGGTACCGACAATGCGATCGAAACCCCGTCGACCTCGCACCTGGTGGTCATGGACAGCAGCGGCGCGGGCCTGGCGATGACGACGACGATCGAAGACGCCTTCGGTTCGCGCCAGATGGTGCGCGGCTTCCTGCTCAATAACCAGCTGACCGACTTCTCGTTCGATTCGAAGGACGCCGACGGTCCGGTGGCCAACCGGGTCGAGCCGGGCAAGCGTCCGCGCAGCGCGATGTCGCCCACCATCGTGTTCGACAAGAAGACCAGGAAGCTGGTGCTGGCGGTCGGTTCGCCCGGCGGCCCGGCCATCATCAACTACGTCGCCAAGGTGCTGGTCGGCACGCTGGACTGGGGCCTGAACGTGCAGCAGGCCATCAGCCTGCCGAACTTCGGCAGCCGCAACGGCCCGACCGAGCTGGAAGCGGGGCGCTTTTCACCCGCCGTGCATGACGCGCTCAAGGCGCGCGGCCACCAGATCCGCAGCTACGACATGAACTCGGGGCTGCACGGCATCCAGCGCCTGACGATCCACGGCCAGCAGTTCTGGTTCGGCGGCGCCGATCCGCGCCGCGAAGGCGTTGCCAAGGGCGACTAAGTGTCCACTTGGCGGCAACTTTTGCTACCGCTTGGAGGACATTGCCTGCTAACCTTGCTGTATGGGATTAAATCAAAAAACCGGGCTGATTCTCACCGGCGGCGGCGCACGCGCCGCCTACCAGGTCGGCGTGCTGCAGGCGATATCGCGCATCTTGTGGGAGGCCGGCTGGCCGCCTGCGCGCTCGCCCTTCGACATCATCTGCGGCACCTCGGCCGGCGCGATGAACGCCACCGCGCTGGCCTGCCGCGCCGATAACTTCGGCGAGGGCGTGCAAAAGCTGCTCGACGTGTGGGAGAACATCGCCGTCGAACAGGTCTACCGCGCCGACTCGATCGGCGTGCTGCGCTCGGGCGCGCGCTGGCTGTCGCTGCTGTCGTTCGGCTGGCTGCTGCGCAAATGGCGCGCCGCGCCGCCGGCTTCGCTGCTCGACAACACGCCGCTGGTCGGCCTGCTGCACCGCATGCTCGACCTGCCGCGCCTCGACGCCGCCTTGTCCGAAGGCCTGCTGCATGCGCTGGCCGTGACGGCCTCGTCATACACCGCCGGCAACCACCTGACCTTCTACCAGTCCGCCAGCCAGATCGCGCCGTGGGTGCGCATGCAGCGCATCGCGCTGCAGGACCAGATCGGCGTCGAGCACCTGCTGGCGTCGGCGGCGATCCCGTTCATCTTCCCGGCGGTGCCGCTGTTCGTCGATGGCCGCCATGAATACTGCGGCGATGGCTCGATGCGCCAGCTGGCGCCGATCTCGCCGGCGATCCACCTCGGCGCGACCAAGGTGCTGGTGGTCGGCGCCGGGCGCCTGGCCGAGCCGCGCCACAACGGCCCGGCCAACCCCGGTTACCCGAGCCTGGCGCAGATCGCCGGCCACGCGATGTCCTCGATCTTCCTCGACAGCCTGGCGGTCGATATCGAGCGCCTGAACCGCATCAACCTGACCTTGTCGCTGCTGCCGGGCGAGTACCGCGACATGACGCCGCTAAAGCCAGTCGACCTGCTGGTGATCGCGCCGTCCGAACGGCTCGACGATATCGCCAGCCGCCACATCGGCAGCCTGCCCAAGCCGGTGCGCACGCTGCTGTCGGGGATCGGCGCCACCGAGGCGCGCGGTTCGGCGCTGGCGTCCTACCTGCTGTTCGAAGCGAGCTATACGCGCGAGCTGATCGCGCTGGGGCGAACCGACACCGAGCAGCGCAAGGACGACGTCCTGGCCTTCTTCGCCTCATGAGGCGTGACATGACGCGCACCGCCAGGCAATGGCTGGCGGCACTGGCGCTGTTCGGCTTACTGGTCGCCAGCAGCCAGGCGGTCGCGCCGGCGCGCTCGCTGCGCTTCGAGCACCTCAGCGTGGCGCACGGCCTGGCCCAGGAGTCGGTGCTGGCGATCGTGCAGGACCGCGCCGGCTTCATGTGGTTCGGCAGCCAGGCCGGCCTGTCGCGCTTCGACGGCTACAGCGTGGTGGTCTACCGCCACGAGCTCGATAATCCCGGCAGCCTGGTCAACAACTGGATCCGCGTGCTGCATGTCGATGAGCGCGGCGACCTGTGGATCGGCACCGACGGCGGCATCGATCGCTTCGATCCGGCCACCAATACCTTCACCCACTACTTCCCGCAGGAGACGGTCAGGCGCGGCAATGGCAACCGGCATATCCGCGCGATCGCCGACGACGGCGAGGGCGGCCTGTGGGTCGCGACCAGCGACGGCCTGCAGCATCTCGATCCGGCCACCGGCAAGTTCACGGTGTGGCACAACGTGCCTGGCGACCTGTCCAGCCTCGCCGACGACCAGGTCAACGCGCTGGCGGTCGACGCCAGCGGCCAGCTGTGGGTCGGCACGGCGACCGGCCTTGACAGCCTGGCGCCCGGCGCGCGCACTTTCGTGCACCACCCGGTCGGCGACGGCGACCTGCGCTTCAACGCGGTGCAGGCGCTGGTCGTCGACGCCCAGCAGACCTTGTGGATCGCCAGCATGGGCGGCCTCGAACGCAGCGCGGCCGCCGTGCGCGCCCACGGCGAGCCGCTGGTGCGGCGCCGGCTCGGCGCGGCCGCTGGCCTGAGGGCAGGCATGATCGCCAGCCTGTACGAGGACGCCGACGGCAGCATCTGGGTGGGCAGCTACGCCGATGGCCTGTACCGCTGGGACCCGCGCGCGCGCCGCTTCCAGGCCCACCGCCATCTCGCGGGCGACGCCCACAGCGTGGCCGACAACCGCATATCGGCGCTGTACCGCGACCGCCTCGGCACGCTGTGGGTCGGTACTTGGTTCGCCGGCGTCAGCCGGGTCGACCTGAACAGCGGCGGCTTCTCGCGCATCATGCGCCAGCCCGACGCCGCCGGCGCGCTGTCCGGCAACAAGGTGCGCGCGATCGCCGACGACGGCGCAGGCAAGCTGTGGTTCGGCACCAACAGCGGCTTGAATCACTACGATCCGCTGACCGGCATGGCGCGCGTCTACCGGCACGACCCGGACAACCCCAACAGCCTGGCCGACATGGGTGTCGGCGCGCTGGCGCGCGACCGCGGCGGCGCCTTGTGGGCCGGAGGCGACGCCGGGCTGACGCGCTTCGACCCGGCCACCGGCCGCTTCACCCGCACCTCGCTGGGCGACCCGGAAAGCGACAAGGTACGCGGCATGCTGGCCGACCGGGGCGGCAGCATCTGGGTGGCCACGCGCGGCGGCCTGCACCGGGTCGACCCGGCCACGCGCAAGGTCGCCAGCTACCGCCATGAACCGGGCGACCCGGGTTCGCTGGCCGACGACGTGGTGCGCCCGCTGCTCGAAGACCGCGCCGGCCGTTTCTGGGTCGGCACCTTCGACGGGCTGGACCTGATGGACCGCAAGAGCGGCACCTTCCGCCACTTCCGCCATGCGGCCGACGATCCCGCCAGCCTGTCGCATGACGAAATCCACTACCTGCTGGAAGACAGCAAAGGCACCATCTGGGTCGGCACCGCGGGCGGCCTGAACCGCATGCACATCGACGCGCGCGGCAAGGTCAGCTTCCGGCGCTACACCGTCCGCGACGGCATGTCCGACGATGCCGTCGCCGCGATCCTTGAAGACGGCGAAGGCTTCCTGTGGGTCAGCACCAATACCGGCATCTCGCGGCTTGAACCGCGCACCGGCAAGTGGCGCAACTACAGCGCCAGCGACGGCACCATCGAGGGCGCTTACTTCGACGGGTCGGCCCTGCGTGCGCCCGACGGCACCTTGTACTTCGGCGGCTTCAATGGCGTTACCGCCTTCAACCCGGCCGCGATTACCGACAACCGCATCCCGCCGCGCGCCGTGGTGACCGGGCTGCAGATCTTCAACCAGCCGGTGGATCAGGCGCGCCCCGGCCTGGTCAAGGGACCGGTCGAGCGCCTGCGCGCGCTCACGCTCGATGCCTCCGACTCGGTGTTCTCGCTGGAGTTCGCGGCGCTCCATTACGCCGCGCCGCAGCGCAACCGCTTCGCCTACCAGCTGGAGGGCTTCGACCGCGAGTGGGTCGATACCAGCGCCGGGCGCCGCTTCGCCACCTACACCAACCTCGATCCGGGCACCTACACCTTCCGCGTCAAGGCCGCCAACAAGGACGGCGTGTGGGGCGTGCCCGGCGAGCCGCTGGTCATCACGATCCTGCCGCCGGTGTGGAAGACCTGGTGGTTCCGCACCCTGGCCACCCTGATGCTGCTGGGATGCGCGTGGCTGGCCTACCGCGGGCGGCTGTCCGGCTTGCGGCGCCAGAAGGCGCTGCTCGAACGCCAGGTCAGCGCGCGCACCGAGGAGATCGAACAGCAGAACCGGCTGCTGGAACAGCAGAAGCGCGAACTGGAAGCCGAGCGTCTCGAGGCCGAGCGCCAGCGCGCCGAGGCCGAGCGCCGCCGCGCGGACGCCGAGCGCCAGAAAGAAGAGGTCCAGCGCCAGAAGGAAAACGTCGAACAGGCGCACCGCGACATCTCGGTGCTGTCCGAGCGGCTCAGCCTTGCCAAGCGCCGGGCTGAAGAAGCGACGCGCCAGAAGTCGGAATTCCTGGCCAACATGAGCCACGAGATGCGCACCCCGCTGGCCGGCGTGATCGGCATGCTGGGCTTCGCGCTGCGCGACCAGAAGCTGCAGCCGGCCACCCGCGAGCAGGTCGGGCGCGGCCAGGCCAATGCCCGCTCGCTGCTGGCGATCATCAACGACCTGCTCGACTTCTCCAAGATCGAGGCCGGCAAGCTGGCGCTCGAACACATCGATTTCAGCCTCGAGAACAAGATCGACACCGTCGCCAGCCTGTTCGAGGAGCAGGCGGCGGCGCAGGGGGTCGAGTTCATCATCGAACTGGGCGACGACCTGCCGCGCTTTGTCGCCGGCGACCCGACCCGCTTGCGCCAGGTGCTGGTGAACCTGGTCGGCAACGCCTTCAAGTTCACCAGGCAGGGCAGGGTGACCTTGCGCGTCGAGCGCGCCGCCGGCGATGCGCCGTCCAGCGTCAACATGATCCGCTTCTCGGTGCAGGACACCGGCATCGGCATCGCACCGGAAGCGCTGGCGCGCCTGTTCCAGAAGTTCGAACAGGCCGACAGCACCACCACGCGGCGCTACGGCGGCACCGGCCTTGGCCTGGCGATCTGCCGCGAGCTGGTGCTGCTGATGGGCGGCACCGTGACCGCCGAGAGCGTCGAGGGCGCCGGCAGCACCTTCAGCTTCGTGCTGCCGCTGGCCCCGGGCCGCAAGCCCGAACAGGCGCCGCAAGTGCCGCTGGCGCCGCATTCGCACCGCCTGACGGTGCTGTGCGCGGAAGACTTCCCGACCAACCAGATCATCATCCGCACCATGCTCGAAGACCTTGGCCACTACGCCGACGTGGTGGGCAACGGCGCGCTGGCGGCGGCGGCCTGCGCGCGCACCGACTACGACCTGATCCTGATGGATGGCCGCATGCCGGAACTCGATGGCGCCAGCGCCACCCGGCTGATCCGCGCCGGCGGCCCGGCCGGCGCGCCGGTGCGCGATCCCGGCCTGATGATCGTCGCGCTGACCGCCAACGCCAGCGAAGAAGACCGGGCGCGCTACCTGGCCGCCGGCATGGACGACTTCCTGACCAAGCCGATCGACGAAGCGGCGCTGCACGCCCAGCTGGGCCAGGCGGTGGTGCGCCAGCTGGCGCGCGGCGTCGCACTGGCGCCGATGCCGCCTCAGGGACCGAGCACCAGCGAACTCGATGCGATGTTCGGCGTGCAGACCGGGGCGCGGCCGGCCGCAGCGCCGGGCGCGGGCGAGGACGCATTGCAGCGGCGTATCCGCGCCGCATTCGCCGCCGATGTGCCGGCGCGCCGCGCCGAGCTGGATGCTGCCATCGCGGCACGCGACCAGGAAGCGGCGGCGCGCCTGCTGCACGGCATCAAAGGCAGCGCCGCCCACCTGCATGAAAGCGCGCTGCAGGCGCTGTGCGGCGAACTCGAAGCGGCCGCCGACGCCGGCCACTGGGACTTGATCGATACCGCGCGTGCGCCGCTGTACGCGCTGCTGGACGGCTTTGCCGCCGCCCGCATGAATACTGGAGATGCTGCATGAAGGTGATGGTGGTCGACGACGACGTGGTCTCGCGCATGGTGCTGATGCACCTGGTGGACAGTTGCGGCAGGTATCAGATCAGCGAGGCCGCCGACGGCCAGGACGCGTGGGAGCAGCTGCAGGCGGGGCTGCGGCCGGCGCTCCTGTTCTGCGACCTGCGCATGCCGCGCGTGTCCGGACTGGAGCTGTTGGAACGGGTGCGCGCCGACCACGCCTTCAGCGCGATGCCGTTCATCCTGGTGACCTCCAGCACCGACAGCGCGACCCTCGACCAGGCCAGCGCGCTGGGCGTCTCGGGCCTGATCGTCAAGCCGTTCCAGGCCGGCCAGGTGAAGGTGCACCTGGCGGCATTTTCCGAGGCGCCCGAAGGCTGGGTGCACCGCGCCGAGCCGCCGGCCGCGACCATCGCGCGGCTGCGCATCGACGCGCGCCGCCTGCTGGCCTACCTGGGCGGGTTCCAGGCCCAGCTCACCGCCGCCAGCGGCGAGATCGACGCCATGGCCGCGCGCGGCGAAGCGGAGGCGGCGCGCGAGCGCATCGAGCGCCTGCGCAAGGGCTGCGCCACGCTCGGCCTGGCCGGCGCCGCCGACGCGTTCGACGCGCTCGGAGCGGGCGGGCAGGAAGGCGACCAGGTGCATGCGGTCTTGCTCGAGGCGCTGCGTTCGGTGCTGGCCCAGACGGCCCTCGCGCAGCCGCTTCTGGCAGGACATTGACGCAGATCAAAAAGGGCTTGCCGGGGGAATAGTTTAGGATTAAAGTTTCCGCAACTTACCTCCACGACGGCGTGACCATGGCAAAGCTGAACGCAGCAGAACTGACTCCATCCGGCTACACCGATGGGTTCGCCCGAGCGCACCTGCCGCCGACCGACCAGTGGCCGGCCTTTTTGTTCGACCTGCCCGGGCTGGATTATCCCGAGCGCCTGAACTGCGTGACCGAACTGCTGGACGGCGCCATCGCGCGCGGCGAGGGCGAGCGCATCGCCGTCATCGGCGAACACGAGACCCTGACCTACGCGCAGCTGCAGGCGCGGGTCGACAGCTTCGCCCACGTGCTGCGCGACGACCTGGGGCTGGCGACCGGAAACCGGGTGCTGCTGCGCGGCGCGAACAACCCGGCGATGGCCGCCGCCGTGCTGGCGGTGTTCAAGGCCGGCTGCATCGCGGTGCCCACCATGCCGCTGCTGCGCGCACGCGAGCTGGCCACCATCATCGGCAAGGCGAAGGTCGACGCGGTGCTGTGCGCGGCCGCGCTGCGCGAGGAAATCGACGCGGCGCTCGAGACCGGCGACAGCGGCGGCGTCGCGCATGGCGCGCTGTTCTTCAACGATCCTGGCAATGCGCGTTCGCTGGAAGCGCTGGCGGCGCGCCACCAGGCGCCGTTCGCGGCTGCCGACAGCGCCGCCGATGACGTCTGCCTGATCAGCTTCACCTCGGGCACCACCGGCATTCCGAAGGGGACCATGCACTTCCACCGCGACGTGCTGGCGATCTGCGACTGCTTCCCGCGCCATACGCTCGGCGCGCGGCGCGACGACATTTTCATCGGCACGCCGCCGCTGGCGTTTACCTTCGGGCTCGGCGGTTTGCTGCTGTTCCCGCTGCGGGTCGGCGCGGCCGGTGTCCTGCTTGAGAAGCTCACGCCCGACACCCTGCTTGCGAATATCGAAAAATACCGCGCGACGGTGTGCTTCACGGCGCCGACGTTCTACCGCCAGATGGCGGCGCTGGCCGCCGCGTACGATCTGTCGAGCCTGCGCGAAACCGTCTCGGCCGGCGAAGCGCTGCCGCTGCCCACGCGCGAGGCGTGGCAGGCGGCAACCGGGCTGGCAATGATCGACGGGATCGGCGCCACCGAGCTGCTGCACATCTTCATTTCGGCCGCCGGCGCCGACATCCGCCCCGGCGCCACCGGCAAGCCGGTGCCCGGCTACCAGGCCTGCGTGCTCGACGCCAGCGGCAAGCCGGCGGCGCCCGGCCAGGTCGGGCGGCTGGCGGTCAAGGGCCCGACCGGCTGCCGCTACCTAGCCGACGAACGCCAGCTCGCCTACGTCGTCGACGGCTGGAACCTGACCGGCGATGCCTACGAGATGGACGCCGACGGCTACTTCTACTACCGCTCGCGCACCGACGACATGATCATCTCGGCCGGCTACAACATCGCCGGCGCCGAGGTCGAAGACGTGCTGCTGCGCCATCCGGCGGTGGCCGAATGCGGCGTGGTCGGCTGCCCGGACCAGGAGCGCGGGCAGGTGGTCGAGGCGCACGTGGTGCTCAAGCCGGGCTTCGAGGCGACGCCCGAGATGGCGCTGGCGCTGCAGAACTTCGTCAAGGCCGACATCGCGCCGTACAAATATCCGCGCTCGGTGAAGTTTGCCGACAAGCTGCCGCGCACCGAGACCGGCAAGCTGCAGCGCTTCAAGCTGCGCCACCCATAAGCTGCTCCCATCACCAGCGAGGACGCGATGCGCGACCAGGAAGACCAGCAGGACGACGGCCACCCGGACCTGGCCAGCCGCCTGACCGACGAGCACCACCAGTCGCTCAAGCTATGGCTGCGCATGCTGTCATGCACGGTGCGCATCGAGAACGAGATCCGCAGCCGCCTGCGCGCCAGCTTCAACATCACGCTGCCGCGCTTCGACCTGATGGCGCAGCTCGAGCGTCACCCCGACGGCCTGCGCATGGGCGAACTGTCCAGGCGCATGATGGTCACCGGCGGCAACGTCACCGGCATCACCGACCAGCTCGAGCGCGAGCAGCTGGTGATGCGGGTGCCGCACCAGACCGACCGGCGCGGCTACAGCGTCAAGCTGACCGAGGAGGGGCGGCGCGCGTTTGCCGAAATGGCGATCGTGCACGAGGAATGGATCGCGTCGATGCTGAAGGACATGTCTGGCGCGGAAAAGGCGCAGATGATCGAACTGCTGGCGCAAATGAAGCAGCGGCTGGACGGAATCGGGCAGGGCGACACGTAGTGCGACGCGGTGCGCCGGGTAGGGCGGAAGAGCGCAGCGTCATCCGCCGAATGGGCGTCGGCGCGACGCGCCCTTCGAGCCGCTGCCGCTAGCGCAGGCGCTTGAGGATCTCCGACAGCCGGTAGGGCTTGGAAACGAACGCGAATTCGTCGATGTCGCCCTGCTGCTGGCGCAGCGCCGGCATCGGATAGCCCGAGGCCAGCACGATGCGCGCGTTCGGATAATCGCGCCGCACGATGCGCGCCAGCTCGATCCCTGACATGTGCGGCATCATCACGTCGCTGAACACCACGTCGACATCGACATTGCGTTCGAGCAGGGCCAGCGCGTCCCTGCCGTTGTTGGCCACCAGCACGTCGTAACCGAGGCTGTCGAATAGCGTCGCCGCCAGCTGCGCCAGGTCCGGCTCGTCCTCGACGATCAGCACTTTCTCGCGGCCATCGGCATTCGGCGGGCAATCACCATCGGGCTCGTCGCTGGCAAGCAGCAGGATGCGGAAGGTGGCGCCCTGGCCGGGGGTGCTCTCGACGGCGATGTCGCCGCCGGACTGGACAATGAATCCATGCACCTGGGCCAGGCCCAGCCCGGTGCCCTTGCCGATCGCCTTGGTGGTGAAGAACGGTTCGAACACCCGCGTTGCCACGTCGGCAGACATGCCGGTGCCGGTGTCGCTGACGGTGACTTCGACGTAGGCGCCGGGCGCCAGCCGTGCGTGGCCGTCAAGCACCACGTTGCGGGTCTGCACCAGCAGCCGCCCGCCGTCCGGCATCGCGTCGCGCGCGTTGACCACCAGGTTGAGGATCGCCGTTTCAAAGCGCGCCTCATCGATGCAGGTGGTGCGCAGGTCGCTCGCCAGCGCCATCTCGAACACCACCGAGGAGTGGACCGCGCGCCGCAGCACGCCTTCAAAGCCCTCGATCAGGCGGTTGACGTTGTAGGTGGCCGGCGCCAGCGGCTGCTGGCGCGCGAACGCCAGCAACTGCTGGGTCAGCGAGGCGCCGCGCTCGATCGCGCGGTTCATGCTGTCGAGCACCCGCGCGTCGATCGCGTGGGCCTGGACCTTGATGATCTCGAGGCCGCTGGAGACCACCGACAACAGGTTGTTGAAATCGTGCGCGATGCCGCCGGTGAGCTGGCCGATCGCTTCCATCTTCTGCGACTGGAACAGCGCGGCGCGGGTCTGCTCGAGCGACTGCGCGGCCTGGCGCTGCTCGGTGACGTCGCGGGTGATCTTGGCAAAACCGAGCAGGGTGCCGCTGTCGTCGCGGATCGGGTCGACCACGACATGGGCCCAGAAGCGCGAGCCGTCCTTGCGCACGCGCCAGCCTTCGGACTCGTATTTGCCGTCGCGCTCGGCGGTGGCGAGCGCCTTTTGCGGCATGCCATCCTGCCGGTCCGGCTCGGTATAGAAGCGGGAGAAATGCGAGCCGACCACCTCGCTGGCGCGGTAACCTTTGATGCGTTCGGCGCCGGCGTTCCAGTTCGACACCTCGCCGCCGGGCGACAGCATATAGATCGCGTAGTCGACCACGCCCTGAACCAGCAGGCGGAAATGCTGTTCGCTGGCGTGCAGGGCGTCGCGCGCAGCTTTCTTATCGGTGATGTCGCGGGTGATCTTGGCAAAGCCGAGCAGTTCGACGCCGTCGAACACCGGGTCGATGACGACGCTGGCCCAGAACCGCGAACCGTCCTTGCGCACGCGCCAGCCTTCGCACTCGAACTTGCCTTCATGGCGCGCGGTCAGCAGCGCGGCGGCGGGGACGCCCCGGGCCTGGTCTTCCGGCGTGTGGAAGCGCGAGAAATGCTGGCCGACGATCTCATCGGCCAGGTAGCCCTTGAAGCGCTCGGCGCCGGCGTTCCAGGAACTGACCCGGCCTTCGGCGTCGAGCAGGTAAATGGCGTAATCGCGGATGCCCGAGAGCAGCAAACGCTGGCGCTCGTCGAGGGTCAGGGAAGGGATTTGGTTCGTCATTGTCCGCTTATGGTCGTCATGCGATGCAGCCGGCTCCGGACAGGGCGGGAACCAGCCTTGGACGAAATTGACAACAATTTCCGTTGGTAACTATTTAGCAATTATATAGCGAAACTGCCGGTTGGCGCGCCCGTCCGGCGCAGCGGTGCCGGGCGCCGGCCAACAAGGCCCGGCTCGCTTGTGCGCGGCGCGTGGCAGGGGCATCATAGGGCGCATCGCGATCATCAGCGCTGGCCGCCATGGAACCATCTTCCCTTGCTGAGTTCATCCGCAACCACACCGCGGCGATCGTCGACGAGTGGGTGGCGTTCGCGCGCGAGCTGGCGTCGGCGCAGAGTTTCACCGACGAGGTGCTGCGCGACCACATTCTCGGCATCCTCGCCGCCATCGAGGCCGACCTGTTGCAGCCGCAGACCGGCGAACAGCAGGCGCTCAAGGCCAGGGGCCGGGCGCCGCGTGCGCGCCAGGCCAGCGAGGCCGAGCAGCACGGCTCGGCGCGCTTGCTGGAAGGCGTGACGGTGCATGACGCGATGGCGGAGTTCCGCGCGCTGCGCGCCAGCATCCTGCGGCTGTGGACCGAGTCGGCGGCCACCCGCAGCGGCGCCGCCTTCAGCGACCTGGTGCGCTTTAACGAGGCGATCGACCAGGCCCTGAGCGAATCGCTGGTCGGTTTCTCCGAGGACAAGGAGCGCAGTACGCGGCTGTTTGAAACCCTGCTGTCCTCGTCGCCTGACCTGAGTTTCATCCTCGACCGCGAGGCGCGCCTGATTTATGCGAACGCGGCCGTCGCCAGCCTGTACGGCATGGCGCCGAGCGCGCTGCGCGGCAAGCGCTTCGGCGAGTGCGCCGGCGCCGACCAGGCCGCGCTGAACGACGACGTGCGCCAGGCGGTGCTGGACAAGGGCACGCGCCGCGGCGAACTGACGATCGCCCGCGCGGCCCAGCGCGTGACCTACGAATACCTGCTGGTGCCGGTGCTGGACACGCACGGCGAGGTCGAGGCGGTGGCCGGCACGGCGCGCGATGTGACCGAGCGCATCGCCAGCGAAGCGGAAAGCAAGCGCCGCGCCCATTTCGACCAGCTGACCCGGCTGCCCAACCGCAGCCTGTTCTTCGACCGGCTCGAGCAAGAGATCAAGCGCTCGGCCCGGATCGGCCTGCCGTTCGCGCTGCTGTTCATCGACCTGGACGGCTTCAAGGACGTCAACGACCTGCACGGGCATGACGCGGGCGACGCCCTGCTGTGCGAGGCGGCCGCGCGGATCGGCGCGTGCATCCGCGACTCCGATACCGTGGCGCGCCTGGGCGGCGACGAGTTCACGGTCCTGATCACCGAGGTGCGCCACATGCAGCACGTCGACATCCTCGCCGGCCACATCCTCGATGAACTGCGCCGGCCGTTTGCGATCGCCGGCAAGGAGGTCGCCATTTCGGGCAGCATCGGCATCGCCGTGTTTCCGCAGGACGCCGCCAACGCGGCAGAGCTGATCCGGCGCGCCGACCAGGCCATGTACCAGGTCAAGAACGGCGGGCGCGGCCACTTCGCGTTCTTTACCGCCGCGATGCGCGAGAGCGCGCAGGCGCGCATGGCCATGCTCGGCGAGTTGCGCACCGCGCTGGCGCGCCATCAGCTGCGGGTGTACTTCCAGCCGATCGTCGCGCTGGCCGACAACGCGATCGTCGGCGCCGAGGCGCAGCTGCGCTGGCAGCATCCGTCGGGCCGGCTGATCGCGGCGGCCGACTTTGTCGACCTGGCCGAGGAAGCCGGGCTGGCCGGCGAGATCGACGAGTGGGTGCTGAACGAGGCGCTGGCGGCGGCGCGCGGCTGGCCGCAGCGCGGCGCGGCGCCGATTTTTGTCAGTGTCAACAAGTCGGCATCGGGCCTGGCCGGGAAACCGGCCGACGGCCACTGGCAAGCCGTCATCGAGCGGCTGGCCGCAGCCGCCGTGCCGGTGACGCTGGAACTGCGCGAGGCGGTCTTGCTGAGCGATGCGCCGGGCGCCCGTCGTAAGCTGGAACAGCTGGCGCGCGCGGGCGTGCGGGTGTGCGTCGACGATTTCGGCGCCGGCTGTGCATCGGTCACCGGCCTGACCAGGATCGCGCTCGACAGCCTGAAGCTCGACCCGGCGCTGGTGCGCGGCGCCGATGGCGCCAAGGCCGCAATGGTCAGGGCGATCATCGCCATGGCGCATGCGCTGGGGCTGCGGGTGATCGCGGCAGGGGTCGAAACGCATGAGCAGAAGGCCGTGCTGGCCGCGGCGGGCTGCGACTATGCCCAGGGCAGGCTGTTTTCAGGCGCGCTGGATGGGGCGCGCTTCGCCGGCATGTTGCATGCCGCGCATTGACTGGTCCCCCCGACTGGAATCGAACCAGTATCCCACGCTTAGGAGGCATGTGCACTATCCATTGTGCTACGGGGAGGACGCTCTGGATTCGGCGATCGGCGCCGCGCTGGCGTTGCCGGTGTCGTGAATCGAGCGCAATTATAGCCGAGGACGGGCGACAAATAGAATGGCTGGCCCGATCTATCGGTACAATGCGTGTTTCTTTCATTTCGGCCGTGCATTCCCAGCATGGCCTCGTACCGGTAAATTAGTCATGGCTGTCATCTCCCTCTCGTCGGCGCAACTTGCGTTCGGCCACGTCGCGCTGCTCGATCACGCGGAATTTTCCCTTGAAACCACGGAGCGCGTGGGTCTGATCGGCCGTAACGGCACCGGCAAGTCCTCGCTGCTGAAAGTCATCTCGGGCAAGTTCAAGCTCGACGATGGCCTGCTGGTGATGCAGCAAGGCATCAAAATCGCCTATGTCGAGCAGGAACCGACGTTCGACCCGGCCATGTCGGTGTTCGACGCGGTGGCCGCCGGCATGGGCGAGCAGGCCGCCCTGCTGGCCGAATACGAACAGCTGACCGGCCAGTTCGGCCAGGGCGACGACGAGGCGCTGATGGACCGCATGCACGACCTCCAGGTCAAGCTCGACGCGACCGATGGCTGGAGCATGCAGAACAAGGTCGACACCACGCTCGACCGCCTGAACCTGGCCGGCGCCTCGCTGATGGGCACCTTGTCGGGCGGTATGCAAAAGCGCGTGGCGCTGGCGGTGGCGCTGGTGTCGGCGCCCGACGTGCTGCTGCTCGACGAGCCGACCAACCACCTCGACTTCAAGTCCATCATGTGGCTCGAAGGGCTGCTGCGCGACTTCAAGGGCTCGGTGCTGTTCATCACCCACGACCGCAGCTTCCTCGACAACGTCGCCACCCGCATCATCGAACTGGACCGCGGCAAGCTGCTGTCGTACCCGGGCAATTTCTCGGCCTACCAGACCCGCAAGGCCGAACAGCTGGAGATCGAAGAGGTTGAAGCGGCCAAGTTCGACAAGTTCCTTGCGCAGGAAGAAGTATGGATCCGCAAGGGCGTCAAGGCGCGCCGGGTGCGTGACGAAGGGCGCGTGCGCCGCCTCGAAGCGCTGCGCCTGCAGCGCGCGGCGCGCCGCGAACAGCAGGGCCAGGTCACGCTGGCCGTCACCGCCGGCGACCGCTCGGGCAAGATCGTGGCCGAGCTGGAAAACGTCAACAAGCGCTACGGCGACAAGGTCATCGTCAGCGACTTCAGCGGCACCATCCTGCGCGGCGACAAGGTCGGCCTGATCGGCGCCAACGGCGCCGGCAAGACCACCTTGCTGAAGATGATCCTGGGCGAAGAGGCGGCCGACAGCGGCAAGGTCAAGCTCGGCACCAAGCTGCAGGTGGCGTACTTCGACCAGATGCGCGCCCAGCTCAACGAGGAAGCGAACCTGATGGAAACCATCGCGCCGGGCAGCGACTGGGTCGAGATCAACGGCGCCAAGAAGCATGTGATGAGCTACCTGAACGACTTCCTGTTCGCGCCGGAACGCGCGCGCTCGCCGGTCAAGTCGCTGTCCGGCGGCGAACGCAACCGCCTGCTGCTGGCGCGCCTGTTCGCCAAGCCGGCCAACTGCCTGGTGCTCGATGAACCGACCAACGACCTCGACATCGATACCCTGGAGCTGCTGGAAGAATTGCTGGAAGACTATACCGGCACCGTGTTCCTGGTCAGCCACGACCGCACCTTCCTCGACAACGTGGTCACCCAGGTGATCGTCGCCGAAGGCGAGGGCCGCTGGCGCGAGTTCGTCGGCGGCTACACCGACTGGGAGCGCGTGAAGGAAAAGATGCCGGCGCCGGCGACGGCCAAGGCGGCCGTCAAGCCAGCGGCGGCGGCCGGCACGGTTGAGGCGCCAGTTGCGAAAAAAGTAAAGTTGAGCTACAAGGAACAGCGCGAGCTGGAAGAGCTGCCGCTGCTGATCGCCAGCCTCGAGGACGAGCAGAGCCAGATCACCTTGCAGCTGAACGCACCGGACTTCTACAAGACCAATCCGGCCGACGCGCGCCGCATCAACGCGCGCTTCGCCGAAATCGACGCGCAGCTGCTGGTGGCGCTCGAGCGCTGGGAGGAGATCGAGGCGCGCACCAATGGGTAACGGCTTGTAACCCGGCACGAGGGAGCGCCATGCAAGAGAAAGACCAGACGCCGCCGGTGTCCGCCGCCGCCCCGGACGGCGGGCCCGCCGACGACGTGCCGATGTTCAGCCGCGCCGCCTGGGCGCGCATCCTGCCGTTCCTCACCTATATCGGTTTCATCCTGGTCGTCGACCTGCTCGGCCGTTTCGGCTGGAATGCGCACGACTTGAGATGGGTCTACGCCGTCAAAATCAGCGCCGTCATGCTGATGCTGTTCCTGTTCCGCCGCCACTACACCGAATTGCGCCATGCCAAGCTGGGTCGTGGCGCCGCCGTCGCCGCCTTGATTACCGGCGTGGCGGTGCTGGTGCTGTGGGTGAGCCTGAATGCCGACTGGATGCTGATCGGATCGCCCGACGGTTTCAACCCGACCACCGATGGCCGGGTCGACTGGATGATGGTGGCGGTGCGCGTCTTTGGCGCGGCGCTGGTGGTGCCGGTGATGGAAGAATTATTCTGGCGCTCGTTCCTGATGCGCTGGATCGATGACGCGGATTTTGAGAAGGTCGAACCCGCGGCAGTGAGCCTGAAAGCGTTTGTTGTCACAACTTTATTGTTCGGCTTTGAACACAATCTCTGGCTGGCCGGAATCGTCGCGGGCGTCGCGTTCAGTGCCTTGTATATTCGACATCGCACCTTGTGGTCGCCGATCCTGGCCCATGCTTTAACCAATGGCCTGCTGGGCGTTTGGATCGTCTATACCGGTAACTGGACTTATTGGTAATAGGTAATCCGAGGGTTCGGCGGCACAACCATCGACACATGGCCGCTATGCTGAATCCTTTCAAGACTTGCCTGGGCGCCGGTGCGCCCCGCGCCTGCCGGATCGCCTTGCTGATCGGCGCCGTCTGCAGCATCCCCGCCGCCTCCGCGGCCCCCGGCGACGAGGGTCTCGACGTGATGGCCGGGCTGGGCTACTTTCATGACGATAACCTGTTCCGCCTGCCGGACGGGCAGCCCGGCTTCGAGGGCCGGCGCAGCGATTCGGCACGCCAGGCCCATGCCGGGCTGGTCTTCAACAAGACCTACGGCCGCCAGAACATTGTCGCGCAGGCCAAGATCACCAAGGTCGAATTCGACCACTTCGACCAGCTCGACTACGATGGCAAGGACCTGCAGGCGCGCTGGAACTGGCAGCTGGGCAATCGCTTCGACGGCGTGCTGGGCGCCCACTACCTGCAGACGCTGGCGCCGTACACCGACTTCCGCAGCAACGAGCGCAACCTGCGCGAGCACCGCCGCCAGTTTTTCGATGGCGCCTGGCGCTTCCATCCGAGCTGGCGCGCGCGTACCGCCGCCTCGCATGACACGTACCAGTACGAGCTGCTGGCGCAGCGCTTCAACAACCGCGCCGAGGATGCGGTCGAAGTGGGCGCCGACTACCTGCCACGCAGCGGCAGCACGGTCGGCCTGGTGGCGCGCAGGATCAAGGGCGAATACGACAACCGCCGCGTGTTCGGCGGGCTGGCGCTGGACGAGCGTTTCACGCAGGACGAGCTGAAGGCGCGCATCCACTGGATCGCCAGCGGCAGCAGCACGGTGCAGGTGCTGGCCGGCCACGCCAGGCGAACATACAGGGCGCGCTCCGAGCGCGACGCCAGCGGCTTCAACGGCCGCATCACGGCCAGCCACCAGCCGCGCGGCAAGATGCGCTACACGGCGGCGGCATGGCGCGAGTTCTCGGCGGTCGAGAGCAATGTCATCAGCTACAGCCTGAACCGCGGCGCCAGCATCGGCGCCACCTGGGACGCGCGCGCCAAGGTCCGGGTCGAGGCCAACGCCAGCTACGAACAGCGCGCCTACAACGCGCGCGTGCCGCTGAGCGGCGCGCAAGACCTGGACGACTCGCTCAAGCAAGCTTCGCTGGCGGCCACCTGGACCCCGCGCCGCAGCCTCGCGCTCACCGCTGCGCTGGCGCACCAGCGGCGCAGCGGCTCGCCGTTCCTCGGCCTCGGCAAGTTCAAGGCGAACACCGTGTCGCTGGTCGCCAACGCCCAGTTCTGAGCATGACCGTCAATGACATCCCGCTGATCTCTTTCTTCCAGCGGGTCCTCGACCCGCTGATCATCATGGGCACGCTGTACGCCGCGACGCTGCTGTACCGGGAGCCGTTCAATGGCTACTCGCTGGTGCTGATGGTGCTGGCGTTCTTTATTTCATCGGCCGTGTACCAGCATGTCGACCCGTACAAGCCGTGGCGGCGCGGGCGCATCGGCGCGTATGTGCGCGATACCGTGCTCGGCTGGGTGGTGACGATCGGCGTGCTGCTGTTCCTCGGCTCGGCCAGCGGACTGTCGTATTATTTTGAAGAGCGCGTCATCCTCGCCTGGTTCGTCGCCACGCCGCTGATCCTGCTGGCCAGCCACCTGGCGGTGCGGCGCTCGTCGATCGGGCCGGGCAGGAAGGGCGGGGTGCGCTCGGTGGTGGTGGTGGGCGCCAATAGCACCGGGCTCAAGTTTGCCGGCAACTGCGCGCGCCAGCCCAACCTGTTCATGGAAGTGCGCGGTTTTTTCGACGACCGCGCCAGCGATCGCCATCCGGAGGCCTTGCGCCATCCGATGCTGGGCAAGATGGAGGACATCGCCGCTTACGTGCGGCGCCACAACATCAAGATGATTTTCATCAGCCAGCCGATTTCGGCGCAGCCGCGCATCCGCACGCTGTTCGCCGAGCTGCAGGACACCACCGCCTCGGTCTATTTCCTGCCGGACGTGTATGTGTTCGACCTGATGCAGGCGCGCTTCGACAATGTCGGCGGGATGCCGGTGGTGGCAATTTGCGAGAGCCCGTTCATGGGCGTCAACAGCATGGTCAAGCGCACCAGCGACATCGTGTTCGGCAGCGCCATCTTGCTGTTGCTGCTGCCCCTGATGGCGCTGATCGCCGCCGCCGTCAAGCTCAGCTCGAAGGGGCCAGTGATTTTTCGCCAGCGCCGCTACGGCTTGTACGGTGAAGAAATCATCGTCTACAAGTTCCGCTCGATGACGGTGACCGACGACGGCGGTACCATCGTGCAGGCGCGCAAAAACGACGCGCGGCTCACGCCGATCGGCGCATTCCTGCGCCGCAGTTCCCTCGACGAGCTGCCGCAGTTCGTCAACGTGCTGCAGGGACGCATGAGCATCGTCGGGCCGCGCCCGCACGCGGTGGCGCACAACGAGCTGTACCGCAAACTGATCAAGGGCTACATGCTGCGCCACAAGGTCAAGCCGGGCATCACCGGCTGGGCCCAGGTCAACGGCATGCGCGGCGAAACCGAGGTGCTCGAAAAGATGGAGGCGCGCATCCAGTACGACCTCGACTACCTGCGCAGCTGGTCGCTGTGGCTGGACCTGTGGATCATCCTGAAGACGGTCAAGGTGGTGCTGACGCGCGAGAACGCGCACTGATCAATGCAGCAAAAGTTCCATCAACCGGCGCATCCTTTTACCCTGCTTAAGCCGTCGCCGCTCGATTGGCGGCGCGGTTGAATTTGGTTTTCCAGCCGTTAGAATGTCCTGAAAATTGCCATGTTTTCAATAACGCCCGAACGGCGTAGCATGTTGTCATCACGGCAGACAAGAAGGGGTGGGATCATCATGAAAAAAGCGCTGATTACCGGGGTCACCGGCCAGGACGGTTCCTACCTCGCCGAGCTGCTGCTGGCCAAGGGCTACGAGGTGCACGGCATCAAGCGCCGCTCGTCGCTGTTCAATACCGACCGCATCGACCATATCTACCAGGACCCGCACGCGCCGAACCCCCACTTCTTCCTGCATTACGGCGACCTCTCCGATACCTCCAACCTGACCCGCATCCTGCACGAGGTGCAGCCGGACGAGGTCTACAACCTGGGCGCCATGAGTCATGTGGCGGTGTCGTTCGAGTCGCCCGAGTACACCGCCGACGTCGACGGCATCGGCACCCTGCGCCTGCTCGAGGCGATCCGGTTCCTGAAGATGGAAAAGACCACCCGCTTCTACCAGGCCTCGACCTCCGAGCTGTACGGGCTGGTGCAGGAAACCCCGCAGCGCGAGGGCACCCCGTTCTACCCGCGCAGCCCGTATGCGGTGGCCAAGCTGTACGCCTACTGGATCACCGTCAATTACCGCGAGGCGTACGGCATGTATGCCTGCAACGGCATCCTGTTCAACCACGAATCGCCGCGCCGCGGCGAAACCTTCGTCACCCGCAAGATCACCCGCGCGCTGGCCAATATCGCGCTCGGGCTGGAGCCGAAGCTATTCCTTGGTAACATGGACGCGCTGCGCGACTGGGGCCATGCGCGCGACTACGTCGAAATGCAGTGGCTGATGCTGCAGCAAGACCAGCCGGAAGACTTCGTCATCGCGACCGGGCGCCAGTATTCGGTGCGCCACTTCGTCGAGGTGGCCGCGCGCGAGCTCGGCATCGACATCGCATGGCACGGCCATGGCAGCGGCGAAACCGGCACCATCGCGGCCATCCGCGGCGAGCGCGCCAGGGGCGCCCGGGTCGGCCAGACCATCGTCGCGATCGACCCGCAGTATTTCCGTCCGACCGAGGTCGAGACCTTGCTGGGCGACCCGAGCCGGGCGCGCGACAAGCTCGGCTGGGTGCCGCGCATCACGTTTGAAGAAATGGTGCAGGAGATGGTGGCGCATGACCTCGACAAGGCGCGCCGCCATGCCCTGCTGAAGTCGCATGGATATAACGTAGCAATTTCTCTGGAGTGAGTTTTGAATATCGAGCAACCACGCATTTTCGTCGCCGGCCATAACGGCCTGGTCGGTTCGGCCATCGTCCGCGTCCTTCGGGGCCAGGGCTTGAGCAACATCGTCACGCGCAGCCATAAGGAGCTGGAGCTGACCGACCAGGCCCAGGTCCGCGCATTCTTCCGCAGCGAGAAAATCGACCAGGTCTACCTGGCCGCGGCCAAGGTCGGCGGCATCCATGCCAACAATACCTATCCGGCGGAATTTATTTACGACAACATGATGGTGCAGGCGAATGTGGTCCATGAAGCCTGGAAGAGCGGCGTTGGGAAATTGCTGTTCCTTGGTTCGTCGTGCATCTATCCGCGCATGGCCGAGCAGCCGATCCGCGAAGAGTACCTGATGAGCGGAGCGCTGGAGCCGACCAACGAGCCGTATGCGATGGCCAAGATCGCCGGCATCAAACTGTGCGAAAGCTACAACCGCCAATACGGCACCGATTACCGCAGCGTGATGCCGACCAACCTGTACGGCCCGGGCGACAACTACCACCCGGAAAACAGCCACGTGATTCCGGCGCTGATCCGGCGCTTCCACGAGGCCAAGGTGGGTAATGCGGCCGAAGTGGTGATCTGGGGCAGCGGCCGGCCGATGCGCGAGTTCCTCTACGTCGACGACATGGCCGCGGCCAGCGTGTACGTGATGCAGCTCGACCGCGAGACCTACGGCAACAACACCGATCCAATGCATTCGCACATCAACGTCGGCACCGGCCAGGACGTCACCATCGCCGAGCTGGCCAGGCTGGTGGGCAAGGTGGTCGGTTATGGCGGCAACATCGTGTTCGACGCGAGCAAACCCGACGGCACGCCGCGCAAGCTGCTGGACGTCTCGAAGCTGCGCACGCTCGGCTGGACCGCGCGTACCACGCTTGCCGACGGCCTCGACAGCGCCTACCGCGCTTTCCTGGAAACCCAGCCGGCGCGGTGATGTCTGAGTGAAGAAGGGGGGGCTGAGCGGGTCTTCCCGAGCGTGTCGTTGTAAAGCGTATTGTTGATTCAGTAACACCTGATTGACGGCAAAAAATACGAGGAATTCTCTTTAACAACACTGACATGGCGATCCGATGAACTACCAGACCCCACCGACACCACGGCGCGCACTGGGCGCCGCCCCGTTGATCGTTGCGATCCTCGCCGCTGCCGCGCTGAGCGGCTGCGGCGACAAGCAGACCGGGGCCAGCAAGCCCGGCCAGGCGATCGCCAGCGTCAACGGTGAAGAGATCACCACGATGCAGCTGAACGAAGAGCTGCAGCGCGCCAACATCGCACCGGCGCAGCAGCAGGCCGCCAGCAAGCAGCTGGTGCGCGTGCTGGTCGACCGCCAGCTGTTGCAGCACGAGGCCGAGAAGGAAAAGCTCGACCGCGATCCGAAAGTCATGCAGGCGATCGAACGCGCCAAGGCGCTGATCATCGCCCAGGCCTACATGCAGAAACACATCGGCACGCAGGCCAGGCCGACCCGCGCGGAAGTGGAAGCCTATTTCGCCGCGCACCCGGAATTCTTCAGCAAGCGCAAGGCCTTCGACATGCAGCAGCTGGTGATCGCCACGCGCGACCTGACGCCGGAAGCGCGGAAGGCCGCCGAAGCGTCCAGGTCGCTGGAAGAGATGGCGGCCTGGTTTGACGCCAACAACGTCAAGTACGCGCGCAACCGGGTGACCCGTAGCACCGCCGACATGCCGCCGGAGCTGTCGGCCAAACTGATGTCGATGCAGAACGGCCAGATCTTCGCCGTGCGCGAAGGCGAGCGCAGCCTGCTGGTATCGATTGCCGAGGTGCGCGAAGCGCCGGTCAGCGTCGATGTCGCCGCCCAGCAGATCGAACAATTCCTGATCAACAAAAAGAACAAGGAGGCCGCCGATGCCGAACTGGCGCGCCTGCGCTCGACTGCCAAAATCGCGTACCTGAACAAGGACCTGGCGCCGGATGCGGCGGCGCCGGCGGCGCCGCCGGCATTGCCGGCCGCGACCGCGGCAGGCGGCGACGCGGCCGACAAGGCGGCACTCGAGCGCGGTGTCGCCGGACTGAAGTAAACGTCAATTGAGCAACCTTAACTCCACGGAAGAGGGCACATCATGAAACGACTCGTACACTGGTTGATGGCAGGCGCCCTGGTAGCGGGCATGGGAATGGCGGGCGCCGCGGACGCCGCCGAAACCCCGCTGGGCGCGGGCGACGTGGTCAAGCTGTCGGTCTACGGCAACCCTGACCTGGCGCTCGAGACGCGCATCAGCGAAGCGGGCACCATCACCTTCCCGCTGGTCGGCCAGGTGGACATCGGCGGCCTGTCGGTCGCCGCCGCCGAAAGGAAAATCGCCGGAATGCTCGAGAAGGGCGGCTACCTGAAGAAGGCCCAGGTCAACATGATCGTCACCACCCTGCAAAGCCAGCAGGTGGCGGTGCTGGGCCATGTGAACCGTCCGGGCCGCTATCCGGTCGAAGGCAAGCGCAGCGTGCTCGACCTGCTGGCGCTGGCCGGCGGCATGGCGGCAGACGGCGGCGATTCGATCAGCCTGGTGCGCAACCGCAACGGCGCCGTCAGCAGGGAAACCATCGACATCGTGCAGATGGTGCGTTCGGGCCAGCTCGACCAGAACATGGAGGTGTCCGGCGGCGACGTGATCTACGTCGAACGGGCGCCGCGCTTCTACATCGTCGGCGAAGTCCAGCGCCCGGGCGCGTTCAGGGTCGAGCGTTCGATGACCGTGCTGCAGGCGCTGTCGGCCGGCGGCGGCCTGACCCAGCGCGGCACCGACCGCGGCATCAGGATCACCCGCAAGGATGCCAGCGGCAAGCCGGTCATGATCCAGGCGAAGCACGACGACCTGGTGCAGGTCGACGATGTGATCACGGTCAAGGAAAGCTGGTTCTAAGCTTTCTCCTGTAGAGCAGCGCAACGAGGGGCAACCATGAATGTCCACCAATTCTTGCTGATCCTGCTGGCGCGTAAAAAGCTGATCCTGGCGGTGCTGGCCGCCACGCTGCTGCTGACCCTGGGCTACAGCCTGCTCCAGGCAAAGACCTACAAGGCGACCGCCTCCGTGCTGTTGAATTACAAGGGCATCGATCCGCTGACCGGGCTGACCATGCCCGGCCAGCTGCTGCCGGGCTACATGGCCACGCAAATCGACATCATCAGCAGCAAAAACGTCGCGCTGCGCGTGGTCGACCAGCTCAAGCTGGCCAGCAGCCCGGCCGTCGTGCAGCAGTTCAACGACGCCTCCGACGGCCGCGGCACGGTGCAGGATTGGCTGGCCGAGCTGTTGCTGCGCAAGCTAGAGATCGTGCCCTCGCGCGAATCGAGCGTGCTGGAAATTTCGTTCAAGGGCGCCGACCCGACCTTCGTTGCGGCGGTGGCCAATGCCTTCGCCGATGAATACCAGAAGCTGTCGGTGCAGCTGAAAACCGAACCGATGAAAAAGGCCACCACGTATTTCGACGGCCAGACCAAGCAGCTGCGCGACAACCTCGAAGCGGCGCAGGCGCGGCTGTCGAAGTACCAGCAGGAGAAGGGCATCGTCAGCCTCGACAACAACCGGGTCGATGTCGAGCTGTCGCGCCTGAACGACCTGTCGGCCCAGATGGTGGCGTCGCAGTCGCAGTCGATCGAGGCCGGCTCGCGCGAGCGCATGGCCAACGGCGCCGGCGGCAGCTCGCCCGACGTGGCCAACAACGCGATGGTGCAGAGCCTGCGCGTCTCGCTCAGCATGGCCGAGTCGAAACTGGCCGAGATGGGCCAGCGGCTGGCGCGCAACCACCCGCAATATGTCGCCTCGAAGGCCGAAGTCGACCAGCTGCGCCGCCAGCTCAACGGCATCGTGTCGAACGTGTCCTCCAGCGTCAGCAACAACGCCGAAGTGCTGCGCCAGCGCGAGAACGAATTGCGCAGCGCGGTGGCGGCGCAAAAGATCAAGGTGCTTGAGCTTAACCGCGCGCGCGACGAGCTGGGCGTGCTGCTCAAGGACGTCGAGAGCGCCCAGCGCGCCTTCGACACCACCTCGCAGCGCCTGTCGCAGACGCGCATCGAGGGCCAGTCGGAACAGTCCGATATCTCGGTGCTCAATCCGGCCACGCCGCCGATGGCCGCGGACGGCCCGCGCGTGCTGTTCAATACGCTGGTGTCGCTGCTGCTGGGCACCATCCTCGGGGTCGCCATCGCGCTGCTGGCCGAAATGCTCAACCGTCCGATCCGCTCGCCGGGCGACCTGAAAGAGGCGCTCGGCATTCCGGTGCTCGGCACGATCGAATGGAATCCACCGCGCCGCCACGAGCGCGCGGGACTGAAGAACCTGTTGAATCCGCGCCGGTTGCGCTTGAACTAAAGGGACGGACCAGACCATGAACTCTCCAGTGCTATCGGCGGCGACGCCAGCGCCCGACCATCATCACATCTTTCCTCCGGCCGACCGTCCCGGGGGGGAGCGCCCGGCGCCCGAGACCGCCAGCATGGGGGCGATGCTGCTCGACTCGGGCAAGCTCAGCGCCGAAAACGCCGAGCGCGTGCTGCGCATGCAGAAGGAACTGGGCATCCGCTTTGGCGAAGCGGCCCAGCGCCTCGGGCTGGTCACCGAGGCGGATATCCAGCAAGTGCTGGCGCGCCAGTTCGAGTATCCCTACCTGCAGCGCGGCGAAGCCAATTTCTCGCCCAACCTGGTGGCCGCGTTCGAGCCGTTCTCGCCGCAGGTCGAAGCGCTGCGCGCGGTGCGCAGCCAGCTGATGCTGCGCTGGTTCGCGCGCGGGCGGCGCGCGCTGGCCATCGCCGGCGTGGGCGAGGGCGATGGCGTGAGCCAGTTCGCGGCCAACCTGGCGGTGGTGTTTTCGCAGCTGGGCGAACAGACCTTGCTGGTCGATGCCAACTTGCGCCATCCTTGCCAGCACGAGATCTTCGACCTGAAGGGGCGCCAGGGCTTGTCGGACCTGCTGGCCGGACGCGCCGATCTCGACGTGGTGCAGCGCATTCCTTCCTTCGTCGACCTGTCGGTGCTGCCGGCCGGCACCTTGCCGCCGAATCCGCAAGAACTGCTGGCGCGCGCCTCGTTCCGCGCCCTCAATACCCAGCTCGAGTCGCGCTACGACGTCGTGCTGTACGACGTGCCGCCGTTCTCCAAGGGCGTCGACGCGCTGGCCGTGGCCAGCCGCGCCGGCGGCGTGCTGCTGGTCGCGCGCAAGGACCGCACCCGCATCTCCAGCGTCAGCCGGATGGCCGAACAGATGGCGCAGGCCGGCGCCGAAGTGATCGGTTCGGTGGTGGTGGACTTCTGATGAGCGCGCACGTACAGCGTGGCATGCGCTTCGACCTGGAGCGCGCCCGCGCCGCGATGCCCGAGTGGCTGCCGGTCGTGGTGGGGCTGCTGGTGCTGTTCGTGCCGACCTTCCACCGCCTGGCCACCGGCGCCTGGGGCACCGAGGAACAAGGCCACGGCCCGATCATCTTCGCGCTGTTCGCCTGGCTGACCTGGCGCAAGTGGCCCGAGATGCTGGCCGCCACCAACCCTGGCGACAGCTCCTGGACCGGCTGGCCGCTGCTGGCCATCGGCTTGCTGCTGTATATGTTCGGACGCTCGCAGAACATCCTGATGCTCGAAGTGATGTCGATCGTGCTGGTGCCCGCCGCCGTGCTGCTGGTCAAGCGTGGCGCGCGCGCGCTCAAGGTGCTGTGGTTCCCGTTCTTCTTCCTGCTGTTCATGGTGCCGCTGCCGGCCGAATTTGTCGCGATGGTGACGATGCCGATGAAGATGGCGGTGTCCTACGTGACCGAGAACCTGCTGTTCATGGCCGGCTATCCGATCAGCCGTTCCGGCGTGATCCTGCAGATCGGCCAGTACCAGCTGCTGGTGGCGGACGCCTGCGCCGGCCTGCAAACCCTGCTGACCCTGGAAGCGCTGGGCCTGTTCTACCTGAACCTGGTCCGCCACCCTTCGGCGTTTCGCAACATTGCGCTGGCGGTGCTGATCATCCCGATCTCGTTCGCGGCCAACGTGATCCGCGTGATCACGCTGACCCTGATCACCTATTACTTTGGCGACGCCGCCGGCCAGGGCTTCCTGCACGGCTTTGCCGGCATGGTGCTGTTCATCACGGCGCTGGTGCTGATCCTGGGCATGGATACGCTGCTGCAGTGGATCATCCGCCGCAGGCAGGGGCCATCCGCGCCGGCGCGGGGGACGGCATGAACCGCCGCGTCCTCGCCAGCGTGGTGCTGGCCGCCGCGATGGTCAGCGCGTCGGCGCTGACGGGCGCGCTGACGCCCACCGTCAGGCTGGCCGAACAGCAGGGCAAGTTCCAGCTGGAGACGATGATCCCGGCCGCGTTCGGCGACTGGCAGGTCGACGCCTCGATCGTGCCGCTGCAGGCCGACCCCGAGCAGCAAGAGCTGCTGGAAAAAATCTACGACCAGACCTTGTCGCGCACTTACGTCGACCGCGACGGCCAGCGCGTGATGCTGTCGATCGCCTACGGCGGCGACCAGAGCCGCGCGCTGCAGATCCACCTGCCCGAAGTGTGCTACGTGGCGCAGGGCTTCGACATGCTCGACGCGCGCAACGAGTCGCTCGATACCGGGCACGGCATCGTGCCGGTCAAGCGCCTGGTCGCCAGGCAGAATGCCCGCAACGAACCGATCACGTACTGGATCACGGTCGGCGACAAGGCCATCAAGTCGGGCATCGAGCAAAAGATGCAGCGCTTCGCCTACGGGCTGTCAGGCAAGATCCCGGACGGCATGCTGGTGCGGGTGTCGACCATCGGGCCAAGCCCGGCAGCGGCCTACCGGGTGCAGGACCGCTTTATCAAGGACATGCTGGGCGTGGTCGGCGGCCGCGACCGGGTGCGCCTGATCGGGGCAGCCAGCGCCGAGCGCACGGCCGCGCGCTGATGGATTCGCTACTGCAGTATGTGTTGACCGCGCTGCCGTTCATCGTCGTGCTGGCGATGGCGCTATTGTCGGTGGTGGGCATCGGGATCGGCCTGGTGCAGCCGCGCATGCTGGCCTACGCCTATCTCGGCGTGTTCTTCCTGTTTAACTCCTCGACCTACGGCAACCTCGCCCTGATGTCCGGCGGGAATATCTACGGCCGCGGTTCCGGCTTGCTGTATTTCCCGCTGCTGCTGTGGTACCTGCTGGGCGCCTGGTGCTGCGCGCGCGTGGCGGCCACGTTTTCGCGCCAGCCGGTGCAGCCCTGCAACCTGATTCCCTGGTTCTGGGGCTGGGCCGCGCTGCTGGCGCTGCACGTGGTGACCGCCTTTTTCCTCGACGTCAAGCTGCGCGACGCGCTGGCGCCGTCGGGATTCTCCAACATCGTGTGGATGGCGCCGCTGATTTCCCTGCTGCTGCTGTCGTTCCGCACGCGCGCCCATGTGATCGAGCTGTCGCGCTTCGTGATGCTGATGGGCCTGGGGCGGGCCAGCTACGGCCTGGCGCGCTGGGCCCTCGGCGGCGGTGACCCGAACAATGTCTACGCGAACATGAACGCGATCAAGATCAAGCTGACCTTCTTCGACATCAACGACAGCCTGCTGTGCGCGATCGCCCTGGCGATCGCCGCGGTCAACCTGTTCCAGGTCGGCCAGGCCCATGGGTCGCGCTGGTGGCGCAGCGTCGAGTGGGCCACCGTGCTCGCCACCAGCGCCTGCATCGTGCTGTCGTACCGCCGCACCGCCTGGATCGGACTGCTGCTGGCGCTGGTCGTCGTCGCCTTGCGCTTCCCGCTGGCGCGGCGCACCCAAATGCTGCTGTTCGGGCTGCCGGCCGCCGGCGCCGCCGTGCTGTTCGTCGCGATCCGGCGCCTGTCGCAGACCAAGGGCGCCACCGGCGGCGGCATCGAGCGCTTCTTCTACGACATGGGCTCGCGCCGCTTCGGCGCCGAAAGCGAGCGGGTGCTGGAACTGAAGTACGCGCTGGCCGATTTCTTGTCGAACCCGATCACCGGCATCGGCTCGTGGGGCCGGTACACCGGCTTTCATCGGATCAGCTGGCAGTCCGGCCCCGACGGCGGCACCTTCATCCACAGCGGGGTGCTGCACCTGACGCTCAAGAGCGGCCTGCTGGGGCTGGCGCTGTTCCTCGGCCTGGCGTTCGCCTTCTATGCGTTCACGCGGCGCGCGCTGCGCCAGCTGCCGCCCGAGCTGGTCGGCCTGGGTACCGCCGGGCTGGCCGGCATCGCCTTCATGCTGCCCGACTTCCTGATCGGCACCCCCGTGCCGCAGCTGCGCACCACCCAGCTGCTGGCGTTCTGCATGGCGCTGCCGTATCTCGCGATGGCCGGCACAGCGGCGGCGAAGACGGCGCCGGCGGCCGCGCCGCTGCGCTTCGGCGGCGCCGGGCTGGTGAGGCAATGAGGGCCGCGCCCTTCGACAGCAGGCAACCGCCATGAACCTGCGCCTGATGCGTAACGCGATGTCGAACCTGATGGGCGCGGTGGTGCCGGCGCTGGTCGCGCTGGGCACCGTGCCGCTGGTCGTCAAGGGGCTGGGCGAGGCCGGCTACGGCATGTATTCGCTGGTCACGGCGATCGTCGGCTACTTCGCCGTGATCGACATCAACGTCACTGCCGGCTCGGTCAAGTTCATCGCCGAGCACAATGCGCGCGCGGACCGCGACAAGATCAACCAGACCCTGTTCTTCGGCATCATCGTGTACGCGCTGATAGGTTTGCTGGGCGGACTCGGCCTGTTCTTCGGCGCCAGCTATTTCATCAACGACGTGTTTGCCGTGCCGCCGGCCCTCGTGCCCGAAGCGCTCGCCACCTTGCGGCTGGCCGCGCTTGGCTTCTTGCTCGGCCAGCTGCAGACCTACCTGCAAAGCGTCCCGCAGGCGCTGATGCGCTACGACATCTCCAGCCGCATCGAAATGGTCTTCGGAACGCTGGTGCCCCTGCTGACGGTCGCGGTGCTGATGCTCGGCTACGGGCTGTTCGAAGTGGTCCTGCTGCGCGTGGCCGCCAGCGGCGTCCATTGCCTGATCCTGTGGCGCGCGATCCGCAGCTTGCTGCCGGCGCTGGCGTTCCGCTGGGCCGGCGCGCAGGTGCGCCGCGAACTGCTGGGCTTTAGCGCGTACTCGTTCCTGTCGCGCTTCGCCTCGCTGTCCTACGCCCATGCCGACAAGCTGATCATCGGCGCGCTGGTCGGCGTCACCGGACTGGCCTATTTCACCGTCGCCGCCACCCTGGCCAACCGCATCCTCGGCCTGACCTACCGGCTGTCGGGGGTGCTGTTTCCGGCGGCCAGCGCGCTGGCCGCCGGCGGCGAGTTCGAGCGCCTGAACCGCCTGTACCTGACCGCCAACCGCTACGTGGTGTTCCTCAACGCGGCGATCCTGGTGCTGGTCGCGGTATTCGCCGAACCGGTCCTGCGTTACTGGATGAACCCCGATTTCGCCCGCAACGGCGCGCTGGTGCTGGCCGTGATGGCGATGTCGCAGTTCATCGACTCGCTGACCAGCCTGCCATCCCTGGTCAACGACGGCATGGGGCACCCGCGCGTGTCGGGCCTGTTCGCGGTTGCGCGCGCCTGCACCGGGCTGGTGATCGTCTATCTCGGCGTGCGCCTGGGCGGCATCGATGGCGCCGCCTGGGCCCACCTGGCCGCGTCGGTGCTGTTCACCATCGCCTTCCTGGGTTTCGTCCACGGCCGCACCGTGCGCACCTCGCTGCGCGACTTGCTGGTGCACAGCTATTTCCCGGCCCTGACCGGGGTTTCCGCCATCGCGCTGGGCGCGCACCTGCTGGGCGAGCGGCTGGCGCCGACCGTGTCGAATTTCGCCTGGCTGCTGATGGCCACCATGGCGCTGCTGTTTGCGCACGGCATGCTGTTCGTCATCGAGCGCGGCGACCGCGAGGCCGCCTGGCGCAAGCTCAAGAAGGCGCTCGGCCACACGCGGGGGAAGCCGGCTTGAAGATCCTGATGGTGTCCGAAGACTTGCCCGGCGCGCAGATCGGCGGGCTGGGCAAGCACGTCGTGACCTTGTCCAACAGCCTGATTGCGCAGGGGCACCACGTCGACATCCTGGGCCGCAACGACCGCGGCCCCGGCGCCGGCGCGGCCCAGATCGGCTTCCACGGACGCCTGATCCCCGGCTTCGACTACGCGCGCCCGGGCTGGAAGGAATTGCAGCTCGGCGTCTTCAATCCGCTCAAGCGGCCTTACTTCGCCACCAAGATCGCCCGCGCCATCGATGACCATGCCGGCGGCTACGATGTGGTGCACTACCACGGCCACTTGCCGATGACCGGGTTGTACCTGCAGCCGGGCATCAATTTCGTGCAGACCCGCCACGACCAGGGCAGCGAATGCCTGACCCACCTGCGTTTCCGCGCCGGCGCGGTATGCACGACGGTCGTTGCGCAAGATTGCTCGGCATGTATTTCCGCCAGCGCCGGGCCGATCCGCAAGTCGGTCACGGCGCTGGCCGTACGCGGCTACCGCGGCGGCGCCGCCGCCTCGTTCGGGCGCCAGAAGACCATCTTCGTGTCCGAGTTCCTGCGCCGCCAGTTCCTGCGCGCGGTGCCTGGCGCCGACCTGTCGCACAGCCGCGTGATCCACAACTTCATCGACTATGCGCGCCTGGCGCGCCACAGCCGCGCCGCCGCGGGCGACGTCAACCGGGGACAGGTGATGCTGGTCGGGCGCATCGACGCCGGCAAGGGTTTCGCCGAGTTCCTCGCCGAAGCGGCGCCGCGGCTGCCGCCGCACGCGCAGCTGCTGATCGTCGGCGACGGCCCCGGGCGCGCGGCGCTGGCCGCGGCATACGCCAGGCCCGCCATCCGCTTCCTCGGCTGGAAAGAATACGACGAGGCCATCGCGCTGGCGGTGCGCAGCCAGGTGTGCGTGGTGCCGTCGGTATGCGAAGAGGCGTGCAGCACCACCGTGCTGGAAGCGCTGGCGCTGGGCAAGGCCTGCCTGGCGCTGGCGCGCGGCGGCACCCCCGAATTGGCCGGCTACCAGCGTTATCCCGGACAGCTGCAACTGGGCGCGACCATGCGCGAACTGGTTGACAAGCTGCTGCTCCAGCTGGCCGCCGCGCCGCTGGTGCTGGCGCCGGCGCAGTCGTTCGGCGCCGATGCCCTGCAAGTGATTCCGACACTACTGGATTTCTATGCTGAATAAACCCACCTTCACCATCGTCACCTGCACCTGGAACAGCGCCGCCACGCTGGGCGACACGCTCGCGTCGGTGGCGGCCCAGACCTGGCAAGACGTCGAGCATATCTTTGTCGACGGCGGCTCCACCGACGCCACGCTCGACCTGATCGACGCTTATCCTGGCAACAAGCGGTTGTTGCGCGACGTCCAGGGCGGCATCAGCCACGCCATGAACGAGGGCATCCGCCACGCCAGCGGCGACTACATCGCGCACCTTCACTCGGACGACTACTACTTTTGCAGCGATGTGCTTGCCACCGTGGCGGAACGCTTCGCCGTCGACAAGGTCGACTGGCTGTTCGGCAACATCCGGGTGCTGAAGGAGGGCGTGCTGCACCGGCCGCACCCGATGCACCCGTTCAGCTACCGCGCGCTGGCCGCCGGCAAGGCTTTCGTGCCGCATCCGGCGGTGTTCGTGCGCAAGGCCGCCTTCGACCGGGTAGGGCTGTTCGACGAACGCCTGACGTACGCGATGGACATCGACTTGTGGCTGCGGCTGGGCGCGCTCGCCCGGCCGTCGATGGTGGGGCGCACCTTCACGGTGTTCCGCGACCACGCCGGCAGCCTGTCGTCGGCCAACCGGATCAAGGCGCGCCAGGAAGAGTTCAGCGTGCGCCGCCGCCATCTTGGCAAGGCGCCGCTGGCCTTCGGCGTGTACTGCCTGCGCTACCTGAAACGCATGCGCCAGTTACGGCAGGAGGCATAGTACTGGGTGAATTGTTAAATATCTGTTCAATATCTTAAGCTTGGCGGCGCGACGATCTTGCTGTTTTTTGATCAATTGACAGGCAGTCAAAGGGTGTTGCGTAGGCGCGGAAACCTTGCATAATCATGGGCTTGAATGAGAAAATTGCCTCACTGAAATTTATTTTGCGGTACTATGACTCCAGGCTAAAGCGGACTCGGCGATTTAACAATCGCGTACAGTGGATCGTGCGCCGCAGCGAACCCGCAGCATGTCATTTTTATCGGAGTTAGTTTCATGAAACATCATTCGCACCGAATCGTCCGCGCCGCCGCCATCGCCGCACTGCTCGGCGCCAGCCTCACGGCGCGCGCCGACTGGGCCCAGTCAGCCGACCCGCTGGTGATCCAGGCCGCGCCGCGCGACTACCAGATCCAGCCGCAAAACCCGCCTGGTTTCACCTGGGCCCGCCATCCGGCCGGTCCGGCCCAGTACGAGATCGAAATCCTGGCCCAGGGCTCGGCCACGCCGATCCGCGCCATCGTCGACCGCAACTGGTTCCTGCCGACCAAGGCGCTGGCGCAGGGCAACTACACCTGGCGCGTGCGTCCGGCCACCTCGAACGACTGGTCGGCCCAGCGCCCGTTCTCGATCACCGCGCGCTCGACCGTCTTCGAAGTGCCCGACAATGCCACGCTGCGCGCGCGCATCCTGGCCAAGCCGCGCCCGCGCTCGCTGCCCCATACCGTGACCCCGTTCTCGACCTGGAACACGGCCAAGAAGACCGACCTGGAGGCGTACTCGAGCCGCCTGGCCAATGAAGTCAAGCTGCAGATCACCGCGCTGCCGCTGTTGTCGGACAACCGCTGGCCGCTGGTCATCACCTCGCCGCTGACGGCGGCAATGGCGGCCCAGCAGACCGACATTCGCCAGCGCATCAATGAAGCGAGCCGCCAGCTGGAAGCGGCCGCGCTGGTCTACCGCATCAAGGGCGACAAGATGTTCCTCGATGAAGCGCTGCGCAAGGGCGACCAGCTCGCCGCGCTCAACCTCAAGGGCCCGACCAGCTATGTCAACCAGGACCAGGCCACGCGCCAGATCGCGCTGTCCTTGATCAAGGCGGTCGACATCCTGGCCGGCAACCTCGACGCCACCCGCAAGGCCAGGTGGCTGTCCACCGTCACGCTGCGCTCGAACGAGATCTATGCCAACCTGGCGGGCGACAACGGCCGCCTCGACCAGTACCCGTTCGACTCGCACGCCAACACCAGCCTGGTGTTCATGGTGCTGATCTCGAGCCTGTCGCTGGGCGATATTCCCGATGCCCAGAAGTGGTTCGACTTCTCGTTCCGCGCCTACGCCAACAGCCCGTCGCCATGGAGCGGACCGGAAGGCGGCTACGCCAACGGCACCGCCTACGCCGAATACACGGCCGGCTACCTGGTCGCGCTGTGGGACCCGCTGTCGCAGGCGACCGGCGTCAACTTCTACGCCAAGCCCTGGACCCTGGGCTTCCTCGACTTCGCCACCCAGTTCACGCCGCCTGGCTCGAACAAGCACTCGTTTGGCGACGGTTCCGAGCAAAAGCCCGACACCCGCGTGTTCCGCGCCTTCGCCTCGCGCCTGGTCTCGCCGCGCGCGGCCTGGTACGTCAAGGGCCTGGGCGGCCTGGAAGATTCGCTCAGCCTGCTGCAAGCGCCGTATCCGCTGCCGGTTGCCCACACCAGTTTCCTGTCGCCGCCGTCGAACTCCGCCTACTACCCGAGCATCGGCTGGGCGGCGATGCACAGCGACATCGGTTCATCCGGCCGCACCTCGGTGTACTTCAAGTCCAGCCCGTACGGCTCGTTCAACCATAGCCACGGCGACCAGAACGCCTTCCTGCTGTCGGTCGCCGGCCAGCCGCTGCTGACCAAGGCCGGCTGGTACGACTGGTACGGCTCGCCGTACTGGAAGGACTGGTACCACCAGAGCAAGTCGCAGAACACGATCACCTTCGACAACGGCGTCGGCCAGCTGGTCGACGGCTATCGCGAGACCTTGCAGCGCAACGGCCGCATCACCGGCTTCGCCGCCCAGCCGACCTACGACTTCGCCGAGGGCGACGCCCAGCTGGCCTACGGCCCGCAGCTGACCCAGGCCAAGCGCCAGCTGTGGTACCTGCGCAACCAGAACGCCGTGGTCATCCGCGACAAGCTCAGCTCGGCAGTTGCGCGCAAGTATGAATTCAACATGCATGCGCCGATCGCCTTCGTCGTCGAGGATGCCAAGAACGTCAAGGTGGCGATCAACGGCCAGTCGGTGTGCGTGCGTTCGCTGGGCGGCGCGGCGTGGGAAAAGCGCATCGGCGCGGCGCCCAAGCCAGGTACCGTGGAAGACCACGGCGCCTTCGTGCAGGCCGGCGCCGCCACCGTGCTGACCGAGTTCCTGGTGGTGCTCGACGTCGGCTGCAAACGCCCGGCGATGAGCGTCACCACCAACGGCAGCGGCGCCTCGGCCACGCGCACGGTGACGGTTGGGGCGCAGTCGATTACGCTCAATTAAGGTAACATCGTCGACGCCGGGTGCGCCCGGTGCTGGCGGGAACATTGTCCTTCCGTCCGCGCTTGCGCTAACGGGAGGACATTTTTTTTGCCCAGGGATGCCATGCGTTTGCGATGCCGATGAAACAGGTCATCCTGATCCACGCCCACAAGGACCTCGGCCAGCTCAATGCGCTGGTAGGGCAGCTGGCGCACGACGGCTTGATCCTGTACGTCCATGTCGACGCCAAGTCGGCGCTCGATGTGGCGCGCATCGACCCGCGCGCGCGCCAGGTCCGCCGGCGCATCGCGGTGCACTGGGGCGACTGGAGCCAGGTGCGTGCCACCCTCAACTCGCTGGCCGAGATCGTCGCCGCCGTGCCGGCGTTCGACAAGGTCGTGTTCATCAGCGCCCAGGATTACCCCTTGCTGTCGAACGAGGCCCTGATCGCCGCGCTCGACGCGGCGCGCGGCAGCGAACTGCTCGAATGCGCGGCGATCGGGCCGCAGGGCTGGGCGTGCCAGGAGCGCTACCAGTACTTCCACTGGCCGCGCGGCGGGCGCCTCGCCAGGCTTGCCGGCAAGCTGTTGCTGCGATCGATGCGCGCGCTCGGCTGGCGCCGCGCGATGGCCGCCGGCATGCGTCCGTTCGGCGGCTCGTGCTGGTGGGCGCTCAGCCGCCCATGCATCGAGATGATCCTCCAGCGCATCCAGGCGCAGCCGTCTATCGAGGCGTACTTCCGCACCGTGGCCTGTCCCGACGAAATGTTTTTCCAGACCCTGGTGATGGATTCGCCGTTCGCGTCCCGCGTCGTCTCCAACAATTTCCGCTTCATCCGCTGGCCCGACGGCGGGGCGCGCAACCCGAAGATCCTCGACGCCGGCGACTTCGACGAGATTGCCCGCTCCGGCGCGCAGTTCTGCCGCAAGCTCGACGCCGCCGGCAGCGCCGGCCTGCTGCCGCTGCTGGAGCGCTTGCGGCAAGACCGTAATTAGTTCCGCACGCGCCGTCCGGCACGACTGAGCCAGCGCAAGCCCGGCAAGCCGCGCGCTGGCATCGTCGAGTCATGCGATGCCGGCATGCCTGGCGGGGAGGGGCGATGAATGTATTGATGGTCGGGGCCGGCAATGCCGGATGCGCACTGGGCGCCTTGCTGGCGCTGGACGGGCACCGCGTGGCGATGCTTAAAACATCGCGGTCCATGCACGATGAGAACTTCGATGCCGTGTGCGCCAGCGGCACCATCAGCGTGGCCGGCAACGCCGGCGGCGCGGTCCAAAGCGCCCCCATCGCGCTGGCCACGCGCGATCCGGACGCAGCGTTCGCGGTCGCGCCCGAGGCCATCATCGTCACCACCCAGACCCAGTGCCATGCGCGTATCGCCGCGCTGATCGGCCCCCGTCTAGCGGCCGGCCAGCTGGTGCTGCTGGCCCCGGGCTACATGGGTTCCTGCCATTTCCTGCCGTGGCAGGCCAGCGCCGGCTTCCTGCTGGCCGAAGGCGAAAGCCTGCCGTACGACGCGCGCCTGGCGGCGCCCGGCGCCGTCACCATCCTGTTCCGCAACACCCGCAACGCGCTGGCGTTCGTGCCGCGCGCGCGCGGCGCCGAAGGCCTGGCGCGCGCCGCGCGCCTGTTTCCCACCTATGTTGCCACCCGCACCAACGTGGTCGAATCGGCGCTGCACAACCCGAACCTGATCGTCCACACCATCGGCACCTTGCTTTCGGCCAGCCGCATCGAATACGCGCGCGGCGACTTCTGGATGTACCGCGAAGCCTTCACGCCATCCGTGCTGCGCCTGCTTGCCCGGCTCGACGCCGAAAAAAACGCCGTCATCGCCGCCACCGGCGGCAAGCCCTCGCCGTATTTCGACGAGTGCCGCTTCCGCAACGAACAAGACCTGGCACAGGAGCCGCTGTCGGTGTTCCGCCGCTATGCGCAAGAGGGCGGCCCGAAGGGGCCGGCCAGCCTCGACACCCGCTTCATCACCGAAGACGTGCCGATGGGGCTGGCGCTGATGTCCTCGATCGGCAGGCTGATGGAGGTGCCGACGCCGGTGGCCGACGCGCTGATCGTCATCGCCGGCGGCCTGCTCGGGCGCGACTTCGGCGCCGGGGCGCGCACCCTGGCCAGCCTCGGCCTGGGGCACCTGACGGCGGCCGAATTCCACCGCACCATCAACGGATAGCGCGATGACGCTCTCAGCCTGGCTTGCTGCGCAGTACTACGCCTGGCGGCCATGGCTGCCCGAGCGCCTGCTGTACCACCCGGATTTTTTCCGCGTGCTGGCGCTGCTCGAACTGGACCCGGCGCTCGGCGCGGCGCAGGCCAAGGTGCGCTTGCGGCATATCCTGGTCGATGCGCTGACCCATGTGCCGTACTACCGCGACAACGTGCCGGTCACGCCCGGCGAGGCGCGCCACGAACCCCTGCACGAGGTGTTCGCGCGCTTCCCGCTGCTGTCCAAGGACCAGGTGATGGCCCAGCAACGCGCCTTCCTCGACCAGCGCTTCGATCCCCGCAAGCTGCTGTACGCCACCAGCGGCGGCTCGTCGGGGCAGGGCATCGGCATGTGGCGCAGCAAGCGCGTGGCCGACATCGAGAAGGCGTTCTTCACCCGCGAATGGGGCAGGTTCGGGTTCAGCTTCAGCAAGTCGCGCACCTTGCGCATTGGCGCCGATGCGCGCCGCCTGGCCCACGAAAGCCCATGGCGCCTGGTCGGCAACCGTCTCATGCTCTCGCCATACCACGTCAACCCGCGCCACCGGGAAGCGATCGGCGGCGCAATCAGGCGCTTCCAGCCAGCCTTTGTGCACGCCTACCCAAGTTCGGCGGCGGCGCTGGCCGAACTGCTCTCGCCCGACGACATCGCGGTGCCCCCGAAGGCGGTGCTGCTGGCATCGGAGCCAGCCACCAATTTGCAGCTCGCCGCGATCGCCCGCCTGTTCCGCTGCCCGATCTCGCTCAATTACGGACTGTGCGAACGCACCAACCTCGCGTTCGCCAGCCATGTCGATGGGGTCACCTCGCCCTATGTTTTCGACCCTTTGTATAGCTGCTCTGAAAACCGGGTGGCCGACGGGCGCGCCGAAATCGTCGGCACCTCGCTGTGGAACGACGTCATGCCCTTGATTCGCTACCGCACCGGCGACTACGGCCTGATCGAGCCGGACGGGCGCTGCGCCGCCATCGACGGGCGCGGCCACGAATTTCTGGTCGACCGCTACGGCAACCATATCCCGGGGCTGGCCATCGTCATCGACGAGTCGACCTGGGACTTCGTGCGCCTGTACCAGGTGCGCCAGACCCGGCCCGGCGCGATTTCGCTCGCGGTGGTGGGGCGCCACGGGCCGCTGAGCGCGGCGCAGAAAGGATTCTTGCAGCACGCCCAGCGGCGCCGGTGGGGCGGCTTCTTCGATATCGCCATCGAGGAGGAGAGCGACATCCCGCTGGCGGCCAATGGCAAGCGCCGGCTGGTGGTGGGCTTGCCCTGAGCGGGCGCGCACAATTGCCATTGTTGCAATAACGAAATGGCCACATGGGTTAAAATTCTTCAGCCCCATTCGTTGCAACTAGGAAATCATGCGTCGCACGCCCCTGTCCATCGCCTTCGTCATCCGCGATCCGCTGCCGCCGATCCGTGCCGACGTGCTGACCCTGTTCGGCGCCGAGATGCCGCGCTACGGCATTGGCACCGAGCTGGTCGGGCAGGCGGGCGGCGCCGCGCCCGCGGACGGCTGGGACGGCGGCGCGGTCCACCCGGTCGGCAGCCTCAGGCACCGGCTGGCCAGCGTGCTGTCGCCGTTCTGGGACGCCGCCGGCCTGGTCCGGGCCTGGCGCCGCGGCCCGCTCGATGCGATCCAGGTGCGCGACAAGATCGCCAGCGGACTGGTCGGACGGGTCGCCGCCGCCGCGCTGGGCCTGCCTTTCGTCTACTGGATGTCGTTCCCGATCGTGGAGGGCTTCGAGGCGCGCCGCGACCAGCTCGGCCGGCAAGGCAGCACGCTGCTGTGGCTGGCCCACGCGATCCGCGCCGCGCTGTCGCGCTTTGTGCTCTACCGGATGGTGCTGCCCGGCGCGCGCCATATTTTCGTGCAGAGCGACGCGATGGCCGACTGGCTGGCGGCCAAGGGCGTCGCGCGCGCCCGCATGACGGCGGTGCCGATGGGCGTCGACGCGGCCGTGTTCCGGCGCGAGTCGGTCATCCCGAGCACCGACCCGCGCCTCGATGGGCGCCGCGTGATCGTCTACCTTGGCCGCATCGCGCAATCGCGCGACTCCGGTTTCCTGCTGGACGTGGCCGCGGCGCTGCGCGAGCGCCAGCCCGACATCCTGCTGGTCATCGCCGGGGACGCGCCGTCCGCCGACGAGATGGCCTGGATGCGCAGCAGCATCGCCGCGCGCGGGCTCGGCGACCATGTGCTGCTGACTGGCTGGCTGCCCCAGCACGCCGCGCTCGGCTACGCGGTGCGCGCCGAAGTGGGCCTGTCGCCGATTCCGCGCGGGGTGCTGTTCGACGTGTCCTCGCCGACCAAGCTGCTCGAGTACCTCGCGCTGGGCATTCCCAGCGTCGCCAACGACATCCCCGACCAGCAGCTCGTGGTCACCCAGAGCGCCGCCGGCCTGTGCGCCCCGATGGAGGCGGCGGCGTTCCGCGATGCCGTCCTGGAACTGCTGGGCAACCCGATCATGGCGTCGCAGTTCGCCGCGCGCGGCCCGGCCTGGGTGCGGACCCACCGTACCTACACCGTGCTGGCCGGGCGGGTCGCCGCCGCGTACGAGCGCATCCTGCCCGACCGTGCCGGATGAGCCCGCACCTGTCTTGCTGCGCACAACTGCCAGGACCCCGTCCGGGTCCGATGAGGTATCATCGATTTATTGCTCCAATGATATTACTGGATGATGAAAACGCTGCAACACACCGGCGGAATGCGCGCGTGACGGCCATGGCTCCCAGGGTGCTGATGATCGGTACCGCGCTGTCCGGCAAGGGCGGGATCGCCGCCGTGGTCTCGGTGCTCGACCAGGACGGCCTGTTCGCGCGCGAGGGCGTGCGCTACCTGGCGACCCACGCCGACGGCACGCGCGCGGCCAAGGCGCGCGTGGCGCTGGCCGGCTTCTGGCGCACCGCGCTGGCCTGCCTGACCGAGCGTCCGGCCGTCGTCCACGCCCATTCGGCCTCGCACGCGAGCTTCTTCCGCAAATCCCTGCTGCTGCTGATCGCGCGCCGCTGCGGCGCGCGCACCGTGTTCCACCTGCACGGCGGCGGCTTTCGCGATTTCGCCACGCGCGAATCGGGGGCGCTGGCGCGCTGGTGGATCCGCCATACGCTCGAGGCCAGCTCGGTGGTGATCGCCCTGTCGGCGGGCTGGGCTGCTTTCCTGGCCGGATTCGCGCCGCGAGCGACCGTCCGCGTGGTCCCCAATGCGGTCGATGTCGCGCGCCTGGCGTCGGCCAGCGCAGAAGAAGCCGGGCGCGTTCTGTTCCTCGGCCGCGCCGAGCCGGCCAAGGGCGTCTACGAGCTGCTCGCCGCGGTGGCCGCGCTGGCGCCGCGGTTCCCGGCGCTCCGGCTGGCGCTCGGCGGCGACGGCGACCTGGCGCTGCTGCGCACGCGCGCCGCGCAGCTGGGCATCGCGGAGCGGCTCGACATACTCGGCTGGATCGGTCCGCAGGACAAGGCCGACCAGCTGGCGCGCGCCGCCGTGTTCTGCCTGCCGTCCCATGCCGAGGGCTTGCCGATGGCCTTGCTGGAGGCGATGGCGGTGGGCAAAGCGGTGCTGGTCTCGGACGTCGGTGCGATCCCCGAAGCCGTTACCGACGGCGACAACGGCTTGCTGGTGGCGCCGCGCGACGTGGCGGCGCTGGCCGCCGCGCTGGAGCGCCTGCTGTCTGACCACGCGCTGCGCCGCCGCCTCGGCGCGCATGCCCGCCAGACCGTGGCGGAACGATTTTCCACTGCGGTCGTCGGCGCCACGCTGTCCGGCGTCTACCGCGAACTGTGCCAAGGAGACTTGCGATGAGCCGACAACCGCCCGTCGAACGGCTGGCCTGGCTGGTCAACCGCCTGCGCTGCATGTCGTTCGGCGAAGTCGGCTACCGCATGCAGCAGGCGGCGGTCGGCCGGATCGAACGGCGCGGCATGAGCCGCTGGACCGCGCCGGCGCCCGGCGGCGAGTCGACCGGCCTGCCGCGCGCGGCCACGCCGCCGCTGCTGCCGGGCGAAACCGACGCCATCCTGGCCGACGCGGCGCGCATCCGCGACGGCGACGTGATGCTGTTTGCCGACGCCCGCTTCCATGTCGGCGCCCGGCCCGAATGGAACCGCGACCCGGCCAGCGGCGTGCTCGGCCCGGCCGTCTTCGCCGGCGACATCCGCATCACCGACCGCGCGCTGGTCGGCGACATCAAGCACGTGTGGGAGCTGAACCGCCACCTGCACCTGGTGCGGCTGGCCCAGGCCTGGCAGGCCAGCGGCGATGACCAGTGGCTGGCGGTACTGCGCACGCAGATGGCCGGCTGGCTGGAACAGTGCCCGCCGATGACGGGCCCGAACTGGACCAGCTCGCTGGAGATGGGTATCCGCCTGATCAACTGGTCGCTGGTATGGCAGCTGGCCGGCGGCGCCGACGGCGCGCTGTTCGGCGGCGACGGCGGGCAGGCGCTGCGCCGCGCATGGCTCGACAGCATCTACGCGCACTGCCAGTCGATCGCGCGCCACCTGTCGCGCCATTCGTCGGCCAACAACCACCTGATCGGCGAGCTGGCCGGCCTGTACGTCGCCACCAGCGCGTGGCCATGCTGGGACCAGTCGGCGCGCTGGCGCGCGCAGGCCGCGCGCGAACTCGAAGACCAGGCGCTGGCGCAGTTCTCCAGCGATGGCGTCAACCGCGAGCAGGCGTTTTCGTACCACGTGTTTTCCAGCGAATTCCTGTTCATCGCGGCGCTGGCGGGGCAGGCGGCGGGACGGCCCTTTTCCAGCCAGTACTGGGCAGCGCTGGAACGCGCACTGCACTTCCTGCGGTCGGTGACCGACGTGGGCGGCCATGTGCCGATGGTCGGCGACGCCGACGACGGCACCGTCTGGCGGCTCGACCCGGAGCACAACGACCGCGCCGCGCTGCTGCTGGCGCTGGGCAGCGCGCTGGCGGGCGAGCGCACCCCGCGCAGCGCCAGCGCCCGCTGGCTGCTGTGCGCGTTTCCCGGCCAGCACCCGCGCGCGATGCAGCCCGCCCCGCCCGGCGGCTGGTCGTTCCCCGAGGGCGGCTACCTGCTGTTCGGGCGCGACTTCGGCGCCGCCCGCGAGATCAAGGGGCTGCTCGATTGCGGGCCGCTCGGCTACCTCGGCATCGCCGCCCACGGCCATGCCGACGCCTTGTCGCTGACGCTGTCGGTGGCCGGCGAGGAATGCCTGGTCGATCCCGGCACCTATTCATACTGGCAGGACCAGAAGTGGCGCGATTATTTCCGCGGCACGTCGGCCCATAACACGGTGCGGGTGGATGGCCTCGACCAGTCGGTCAGCGGCGGGCGCTTCATGTGGATGCGCAAGGCGCGCAGCCATGTCGAGCGCATGCCGCAGTCGCCGGGCCAGTTCGACTTCCGCGGCACCCACAACGGCTACATGCGGCTGGCCGATCCGGCGCGCCATATCCGCGAAGTGAGGTTCGACGACGCCACCGGCACCCTGGTCGTCACCGACCGGGTCGCGGCGAAAGGCGCGCACACGGTTGAACAATTCTGGCACTTCGCCCCGGGCCTGGCGGTCACACGCAATGCGGGCGGCGTGCAGGTGCGCGGCAAAGCCTTCGCGCTGCAGCTCGACATCAGCGGGGAGGGCGCCACGGTGGCACTGGTGCGCGGGCAGGAACATCCGCCGCTGGGCTGGTACTCTCGCAGCTACGAGGCGAAACAGCCATGTGAAGTAGTAAAAATTACAACGGAATCGAACGGCGCAACGTTAGAATGCCGGTTTACAATATCATTTTTTTAATGTTTACCTGAAGGTTAGCTATGCCAACTATTTACCTGGTCGCGGGCGCCCGCCCGAATTTCATGAAGATTGCCCCCATCGTCCGCGCGTTCCAGGCGCAGCAGGCGCTGTCCTTCAAGATCATCCACACCGGACAGCACTATGACCGCGACATGAACGAGGTGTTCTTCGAGGAACTGGGCATCCCGCAGCCAGACGTGTTCATGGCCGCCGGCGGCGGCAGCCACGCGCAGCAGACCGCCAAGATCATGATCGGCTTCGAAGAGCTGTGCATGGCCGAGCGCCCGGCAGCGGTGCTGGTGGTGGGCGACGTCAATTCGACGCTGGCCTGCTCGATCGTCGCCAAAAAGCTCGACATCCCGGTCGCCCACGTCGAAGCGGGCCTGCGCAGCGGCGACATGTCGATGCCGGAAGAGATCAACCGCCTCGTCACCGACAGCATCTCGGACTGGTTCTTCGTCACCGAGCCGGCCGCGCTGGCGCACCTGAAGCACGAAGGCAAGCCCGATGCGGCGGTGCACTATGTCGGCCACGTGATGGTCGATAACGTCTTGTTCCAGGCCGACAAGCTGACCCGCGCCGACACCAGCGGCTTCGACACCGCGCCATTCAAGGCCGCGCGCACCGAGGCCAGCCAGCGCTACGGCGTGGTGACGCTGCACCGCCCGAGCAATGTCGACGATGCCGCCAACTTCGCCCGCATCGGCGCGGCGCTGCGCGAACTGTCCAGCGAGCTGCCGCTGATCTTCCCGGTCCACCCGCGTACCCGCGCCAACCTGGAAAAGTTCGGCATCGATCTCGGCCCGAACATCACGCTGGCCGGCCCCCAGGCCTACATGGCCTTCCTCAACCTGTGGAAAGACGCGGCGGTGGTGCTGACCGACAGCGGCGGCCTGCAGGAAGAAACCACCGCGCTGGGCGTGCCGTGCGTGACGATCCGCGAAAACACCGAGCGTCCGGTGACGGTCGACGAAGGCTCGAATGTGCTGGCCGGCACCGATCCGGAAAAGATCCTGTTCGAAGCGCGCAAGGTGCTGCGCGGCGAAGGCAAGACCGGCCGCCGCCCGCACCTGTGGGACGGCAAGGCGGCCGAGCGCATCGTCGAGATTCTCGCGAGGTATGTGTCATGACCGGGCGCATCACGTTGATGGGGTGCCAGGTCGATAACCTGACGATGGAAGAGACGCTCGGCAAGGTCGAGGGTTTCATCGCGTCGGGCCGGCCGCACCAGCACGTGGTGGTCAATGTCGACAAGCTGGTCAAGGCCAGCCGCGATCCATCCCTGCGTCGTATCATCAACGAATGCGCCCTGATCAATGCAGACGGCATGCCGGTGGTGTGGGCCTCGCGCCTGCTCGGCAAGCCGCTGAAAGAAAGAGTGGCCGGCGTCGACCTGTTCGAGGCGCTGATGGCGCGCGCGGGCGACAAGGGCTGGCGCGTGTTCCTGCTCGGCGCGCGCGACGAGGTGGTGCGCGCGGTCAGGGACACCTACCAGCGCCGCTACCCCAGGCTGGCCATTTGCGGCTGCCGCGACGGCTACTGGACGGGCGAGCAGGAGGAGGCGCAGGTGGCCGCGCAGGTGAGGGAGAGCCAGGCCGACCTGCTGTTCGTGGCGATCAGCTCGCCAAAGAAAGAGCAATTCCTCGGCCGCTGGCAAGCCGACATGAAGATCCCGTTCGCGATGGGCGTCGGCGGCACCTTCGACGTCGCGATCGGCAAGGTGAAACGCGCGCCGCTGTGGATGCAGAAGTCGGGCCTCGAATGGTTCTACCGTTTCCTGCAAGAGCCGCGCCGCATGTTCCGCCGTTATTTTATCGATGACATGGCCTTTATCTGGCTGTTCATCAAAGAGGCCGCTGGCCGCTGATTTATTCCGTCATTCCCGTGCGAGCGGGAATCCATGCCGAGCGCGATGCGCCGGCGCTTGATGGGTTCCCGCTTGCGCGCGAACGACCTACACATAGAGGACACAGATGAAGATACTCGTTACCGGCGGCATGGGCTATATCGGGTCCCATACCTGCGTCGAACTGCTCAATGCCGGCCACCAGGTGGTGGTCTACGACAACCTGTCCAACAGCAGCACCAGCGTCGGCGACCAGGTCGCCCGGATCACCGGCAAGCAGATGGCCTTCATCGAAGGCGACATCCGCGACCGCGCCGCGATGGAAGCGGCGTTCGACGGCAACGGCATCGAGGCGGTGATCCATTTCGCCGGCCTGAAGGCGGTCGGCGAATCGGTCGCCCAGCCGCTGCGCTACTACGACAACAATGTCTACGGCAGCCTGGTGCTGTTCGAGACGATGGCCAAGTTCGATGTCAAGACGCTGGTGTTCTCGTCGTCGGCCACCGTCTACGGCGACCCGGCCAGCGTGCCGATCACCGAAGACTTCCCGCTGTCGGCCACCAATCCCTACGGGCGCAGCAAGCTGATGATCGAAGACATGCTGCGCGACCTGTCGGTGTCGGACCCGAGCTGGCGCATCGCGCTGCTGCGCTACTTCAATCCGGTCGGCGCGCACGAAAGCGGTCTGATCGGTGAAGAGCCGAACGGCATCCCGAACAACCTGGTGCCGTACATCGCCCAGGTCGCCGATGGAAGGCGCGAATTCCTGTCGGTCTACGGCGGCGATTATCCGACCCCCGACGGCACCGGCATGCGCGACTATATCCATGTTGTCGATCTGGCCATTGGTCATGTAAAAACGCTAACCAAGCTGGCGACAGGTCCCGGTGTTGTTACGTACAATTTGGGAACAGGGCGCGGCAACAGCGTGCTGGAGATGGTACGTGCCTTCGAGCAGGCCTGCGGCAAACCCATTCCCTACAAAATCGTTGACCGCCGCCCCGGCGACATCGCCAAGTGCTATGCCGACCCGGTCCGCGCTCAAACCGAGCTCGACTGGAAGGCTGAACGCGATGTCGCACAAATGTGCGCCGATGCATGGCGATACCAGTCAACGCCGAAGTAGAGAGAAGGATGTACCAATGAAAGCTATGATTCTGGCGGCAGGCAAGGGAACACGCGTACGACCACTGACATATGATCTGCCAAAACCAATGATCCCGCTGCTTGGCAAGCCGGTCATGGCTTATCTTGTAGAACATCTCGCCAAGCACGGCGTCACCGAAATCATGGTCAATGTCAGCTATCTGCACGACAAGATCGAAGAATATTTCGGTGAAGGCCACCAGTTCGGTGTCCAGATCGGCTATTCGTTCGAAGGCTACACCAACGACAATGGCGAAGTCGTGCCGCAGCCGATCGGTTCGGCCGGCGGCATGAAAAAAATCCAGGAATTCGGCGGCTTCTTCGACGAGACCACGATCGTGCTGTGCGGCGATGCGCTGATCGACCTCGACCTGAAGTCGGCGCTGTTCGAGCACCGCCGCAAGGGGGCGCTGGCCTCCGTCATCACCCGCGAAGTCCCGTGGGACAAGGTGTCCAGCTACGGCGTGGTGGTCACCGACAAGGATGGACGCATCACCCAGTTCCAGGAAAAGCCCGCCAAGGAGCAGGCGCTGTCGAATTTCATCAGCACCGGCATCTATATTTTCGAGCCTGAAGTCATCGACCTGATTCCATCGGGGCGGTCGTTCGACATCGGTTCCGAGCTGTTCCCGCTAATGGCCGAGCGCGGCTTGCCGTTCTACGCGCAGAAGCGGCCGTTCAACTGGCTCGACATCGGCAGCGTGGCCGACTACTGGGAAGTGCTGCAGGATGTGCTGAAGGGCGAAGTGGCCCACATGGATGTCCCCGGCGTGCAGGTCGAAGACGGCGTCTGGGTCGGCCTCAACACCAGCGTCGACTGGAACGGCACCGTCATCAAGGGGCCGGTCTACATCGGCTCGGGCTGCCTGATCGAACAAGGCGTGACGATCATCGGGCCGACCTGGATCGGCCATGGCAGCCACATCTGCGAGGGTGCGGAAATCGTGCGCAGCGTGTTGTTTGAATATACAAGGGTGTTGCACGATGTAACGTTGCATGAAATGATAGTATTTAAAGATTATAGTGTCGATCGTCAAGGCGAGATGAAGCACAGTACCGAATATTTGTCCGAAGAATGGGTCAATGCGCGCGACCGGCGCCAGCATCGCCGCTCCGAAGGCGACATGATTTACGCAAAATAAATAAGGATTTACATGAAAATTTACCCAGTCATCCTCTCCGGCGGCGCCGGTACCCGCCTGTGGCCGCTCTCGCGCGCAGTGCTGCCCAAGCAGCTGCTGCCGCTGGTGACGGACCGCACCATGCTGCAAGAGACAGCATTGCGGGTAGGGGACTGGCCTGAACTGATGGCGCCGCTGGTTGTCTGCGGTAATGACCATCGCTTCATGGTGGCCGAACAGATGCGCGAAATCGGCGTCACGCCGCTGGGCATCCTGCTGGAACCGGCAGGGCGCAACACCGCGCCTGCCGTGGCCGCCGCAGCCAACTACCTGATGGCGATCGATCCCGACGCCGTCATGCTGGTGCTGCCGGCCGACCACGTCATCAAGGATAAACAGGCCTTCGCCAGCGCCGTCGCGCGCGCCGCCAACACGGTGCGCGATGGCGCTCTGGCGACCTTCGGCATCGTGCCGACGGCGCCGGAGACCGGCTACGGCTACATCCGCCGCGGCGCCGCGATCGGCGCGGAAGACTGCTACCAGGTCGAGCGCTTCGTCGAAAAACCCGACGGCGCCACCGCCGAGGGGTTTGTCGCCGACGGCGGCTACTACTGGAACAGCGGCATGTTCCTGTTCCGCGCCCAGACCTACCTGAATGAACTGGCGCAGTTCAAGCCGGACATCGCCGCCGCCGCCGAAGCGGCGGTGCGCCTCGGCTACCGCGACCTCGATTTCTGCCGCCTCGACGAAGCCGCGTTCGCCGGCAGCCCGTCGGACTCGATCGACTACGCGGTGATGGAGCGGACCTCGCACGCGGTGGTGGTGCCGGCCGATATCGGCTGGAGCGATGTCGGCTCCTGGTCGGCGCTGTGGGAAGTGCAGCAGGGCGATGCCGACGGCAACGTCCAGCGCGGCGACGTCTACCTGGACGGCGTATCCAATTCGCTGGTGCGTGCCGAAAGCCGCATCGTCGCCGTGGTCGGCGTGTCCGACCTGGTCGTGGTGGAAACACCGGACGCGGTGCTGGTGGCGCACAAGAGCCAGGTCCAGCGCGTCAAGCAGATCGTCGACCACCTGAAGTTCAAAGATCGTACCGAGCACCTCCACCACACCAAGGTGTACCGTCCGTGGGGTTACTACGAAGGCATCGATGCGGGCGAGCGCTTCCAGGTCAAGCGCATCTGCGTCAAGCCGGGCGAAAAGCTGTCGCTGCAGATGCACCACCACCGCGCCGAGCACTGGGTTGTCGTCAGCGGCACCGCGCGGGTCACCTGCGGCGAGACGGTCAGCCTGCTGGCCGAGAACGAGTCGACCTATATTCCGATCGGCATGAACCACCGCCTGGAAAATCCGGGCAAGGTGCCGCTCCACATCATCGAGGTCCAGTCGGGCAGCTACCTTGGCGAGGACGATATCGTCAGGTTCGAAGACATTTACCAACGCGCGTAAGCGCGGCAAGCAAGGAGGCTCAGGCCTCCTTTTTTTTCGTCCGGAAATGCGCACCGACTGTCAGGGCCACTGTGGTAGGTTTCACTGATCACCGCAGCTTGAAGGGGGATGAGATGAACAACATCAAAATGGCGGGCGCCGCCCTGGTGCTGGCCTGCGCGTTGCCGGCCACCGCAGGCGCCATCCTTGGCGGCAGCGCACTGCTTGACGCCAGCGGCCACGCCCAGCTCGAGCGCTGGCTGGGGCAGGGCAAGTTCGACGTGTCGAACGTGTTCACGCGCGGCCTGGACGACAGCTCGGTCGATTTCCATGCAGCCACGGACGGCCGCGGCCCGACCTTTACCCTGATGCAGGTCACCAACGCGAGCGGCCACAGCTTCCTGGTGGGCGGCTTCAATCCGCAAAGCTGGTCGTCCAGCGACGGCTGGCACGACACGCCAGGCGATCCGTATCGCAGCGCCTTCATCTTCAACATGACCGAGCCGGCGCTGTACCGCCAGGTGCTGTCCGATTACGTGCTGCCCAGCCAGGGCGAGCGCCAGACCTTCAACGGCATCGATTACGGCCCCACCTTCGGCACCGGGCACGACCTGTACGTCAACGCCGCGCTGACGGCGGCGTTCTCGTGGCAGGTCACCTATGGCGATCCGCTCGATTCCGGCTTGTCGATCATCGACCGCTCGCTCGGCGGGCAGCTGGTGAAAGTCGATGCGCTGGAGGTGTTCACGCTGTCGCCAATTCCCGAGCCGGCCACCTACGCGATGCTGCTGGCCGGGCTGGCGCTGCTGGGCGGCGCGATCCGGCGCGCCTGTCCCTCCTCGGTCTCGCGCTGGCGCGGATGGCCGGCAACAGCTGCTGCCCGCGGTGGTGACCGGGTCCGAGCCGCTGTATCCGGTGCAGCGAACACTGATCCAGGACGTATCCGGCTGCAAGGTGGTTGATTTATACGGCATGGCCGAACATCAGCAACAAGCTCGACGTCAGCCTGCGCATACTCGACGACATCCCGCTGCTGCCGAGCGGAAAATACCAATGGGTGGCGCAGGAATGACCGGGCGCGCGCTTAATCGCGTCGGCCCGTGCCGCGCGGCGGCGCCGCTATAATCGAGCGGCCGCTGCCGGCGTGGTGTGTTGACAGACCAGGGGCCCCGATGCGACTGCGTGTAACCGTGACCGTCTTTCTGTGCCTGGCCGGCATGGCGCACGCCGCGCACGCGCAGTTCAAGGCCGCGCCGCGCGCCCGCTTGACGCCATCGCAGCTGGCCATCGTCATCAACGACGACGACCCCAACAGCGTCGCGGTGGGCGCGTATTACCGCAAGGTGCGCGACATCCCGCACGCCAACGTGGTGCATGTCAACATCCCGAACCGGCCGCAGCGGCTCGACGCGGCCCAGTTCGCCGTGCTCAAGAAGGACATCGACCGCCAGCTCGGCGCGGGCATCGAGGCGGTACTGATGATCTGGACCGCGCCCTACGCGGTCGAATGCAACGCCATCACCAGCGCCTTCACGCTCGGTTTCGACGCCGCCCAATGCCTGCGCAGCTGCGCCCCCGGGCGCCCCAGCAAATATTTCAATTCCGCCGCCACCCAGCCTTATACGCAGGACGGGATGCGGCTATCGATGCTGCTGCCCACCGAATCGGTGCCGCAGGCCAAAGCGGTCATCGACCGCGGCGTCGCCGCCGGCTTTCGGGTGCTGCCCGCTACCGCCTACTTCATGGTCACGTCGGACGCGGCGCGCAATGCGCGCGCCAGGTTTTATCCGCCGCCGGCGCGGCTGGCCTCCAGAAAAATCGCCACCAGGGTCGTCAAGGCCGACGTGCTCGAAGGCGCCGACGACATCATCATCTACCAGACCGGCATGCGCCACGTGGGCAAGCTCGACACGCTGGGATTCCGCCCCGGCGCGCTGGCCGACCACCTGACGTCGCTGGGAGGCGACCTGCTCGGCCAATCGCAGATGAGCAGCCTGCGCTGGCTCGAGGCGGGCGCCACGGCCAGCTACGGCACGGTCAGCGAGCCGTGCAACCACTGGCAGAAATTCCCCCATCCGGCCATCCTGCTCAAGCACTACGTCGGCGGCGCCAGCGCCATCGAAGCCTACTGGAAAAGCGTTGCCTGGCCCGCCCAGGGCCTGTTCATCGGCGAGCCGCTCGCCACCCCTTACCGCCGCTAGCAACGCCGGCGCCGCATGCAGGGCGCATAGGGCGGAACGCCAAATTAGTCCGATCGGACTAAGCCGCAGTCATCAGCTTGTCATTTAACGCAATTACTATCCTTTTTGCTAACAAGCAGTACTTTTTGCTAACAATCGGCGGCTTCGGGCATGGTCTTTCCATCACGGCTGGCGTTTTTACGGGACTTTCAATGACTAAGATTCATGCTCCAGGACGCCTTACCGTCCTCGCCGCGTTGCTCGCCGGGATGGCCGCGCCAGCCTTCGGCGCATCCGACATCGTCATCAGCCAGGTGTATGGCGGCGGCGGCAATAACGGCTCTGTCTACAAATACGATTTCGTCGAGTTGTTCAACCGCGGCGCGACCGCGGTCAGCCTCGACGGCATGAGCATCCAGTACACCTCGTCGAACGGTCCCGGCGCGACCGGCACCAGCAACTGGGGCGTCGCCGTCCTGCCCGCGAAGACGCTGCAGCCGGGCCAGTTCTTGCTGATGCAGATGGCCGCGGGCGCAGGCACCCAGCCGAACCTGCCGGTCACGCCCGATGGTAATGGCAGCCTCAACCTTTCCGGCACGGGCGGCAAGATCTTGCTCAGCAGCGGCAGCGCGCCGCTGACCGGTTTCCAGCCGACCACCTCGGTGCTGGACTTGCTTGGCTGGGGCCAGACCAATGGCTTTGAAGGCGCGTTCGCGGCAGGCACGAGCAACGCCACCGCAATTGCCCGCATCAACGCCTGCACCGACACCGACAACAACGCGGCCGACTTCGCCGTGCAGGCGCCGGCGCCGCGCAATACCGACACCGCGGCGACGCCGTGCGGCGGCACGCCGGTGTTCCCGATCATCGCCAGCTGCCCAGCGAGCCTGATGGTCCAGCAGGGCGTGGCCGGCTCGGCGCCGCTGTCGGCGTCGGACGAGGACGGCATCGTCACCGCCGCGTCGATCACCGGCGGTTCGGTCGCAGGCATCGCGCTGGCAGGCTTCAGCGCCGCCGCTGGCAACGGCCAGGCCTCGACCGTGAACTTGAATGTCGCCGCCAATGTGGCCGTCGGCAGCTATCCGGTGGTCGTCAACTTCACCAACAACCAGGAGCAGAGTAAGAGCTGCACCATCAACGTCAGCGTGCAGGGCCTGGCCGCCGTCACCCATACGATTCCTGAAATCCAGGGCGCGGACGCCAAGAGCCCGTACGACAACACCGTGCAGACCACCGAAGGCGTGATCACGCACAAGGTCAGCACCGGCTTCTTCATCCAGGATGCGGCCGGCGACGGCCTCGCCACCACCTCGGACGGTATTTTCGTCTACATGGCCAACACCCCGGTGACTGCCAGCGTCGGCGACCTGGTCCGCGTGACCGGCACCGTCACCGAGTTCACCCCAACCGGCGCCAGCCGCAGCTACACCGAGCTGAAGGACACCAGCGCGATCCTGGTGCGCAGCAGCGGCCATGCGGTGACGCCGACCAATATCGATTCGCTGGCCGCACTGGCCAACGTCGAAGGCATGCTGGTCAACTTCACCAATACGCTGACCGTCAACCAGACCGGCTTCCTCGGCCAGCGCGGCGAACTGACCCTGTCGGTGGGCCGCCGCGAGACGCCGACCAACCGCTTCCGCCCGAATTCGCCGGAAGCGCTGGCGCTGGCTGCCGAGAACAATGCCAACCAGATCGTCCTCGACGACAGCATCTTCGTCACGCCGGTAGTGATTCCGTATATCGGCGAAGACAGCACCGTGCGCGCCGGCGACAGCGTGACCGGCCTGACCGGCGTGGTCGATTTCGGCGCCATCGGCGGTGGCGGCGCCGCCTTCAAGCTGCAGCCGACCGAAGCACCGATGTTCTCGCGCACCAACCCGCGCACCGAGGCGCCAGTGGTCGCCGCCGGTAACGTCAAGGTGGCCAGCGCCAACGTGCTGAACTACTTCACCACCTTCACCAACGGCAGCGACGTCAGCGGCGCGACCAACCAGGGCTGCAAGGTCGGCAGCACCACGCGCGCATCGAACTGCCGCGGCGCCGACAACCTGGCCGAGTACGTGCGCCAGCGCGACAAGATCGTCCATTCGCTCAAGGCCATCGACGCCGACGTGGTCGGCCTGATGGAAATCCAGAATAACGACGACGTCGCCGTGTCGTACCTGGTCGATGCGCTCAACCAGGCCGTCGGCTTTGCCACCTACGCCTATGTGCCGCGTCCGCCGGCATTGGGCACCGACGCGATCCGGGTGGCGATGATCTACAAGCCTGCCAAGGTCACGCTGCAAGGCGCGGCGCTGTCCGACGGCGACGCGGTCAACAACCGTCCGCCGATGGCGCAGACCTTCAAGGCCGCCAACGGCGCGCGCTTCTCGGTCATCGTCAACCACCTGAAGTCGAAGGGTTGCGGCGGCGCGTCCGGCCTCAACGCCGATCTCGGCGACGGCCAGTCGTGCTTCAACGCCGACCGCGTCGAACAGGCGGTGCGCCTGCGCGACGTGTTCATCCCGCAGGTGGTCGCCGCCAGCGGCGACAGCGACGTGCTGGTCATCGGCGACATGAACGCGCATGGCTTCGAAGATCCGATCCATGAACTGACCAAGGCCGGCTATGTCAACCAGCTCGAACGCTTCGTGCGCCCGCATGGCATTCCTTACTCGTACGTGTTCGGCGGCCAGAGCGCCTACCTCGACCATGCACTGGCAAGCGCCTCGCTCAACGGCCAGGTTGCCGGCGCCGTCGAGTGGCACAACAATGCCGACGAGCCGGAAGTGATCGACTACAACCTGGACGGCAAGCCGCAGGACCTGTACGTCAACAACGCCTACCGCGCGTCGGACCATGATCCGGTCGTCGTCAGCCTGGCCCTGGCGCCAACCTATGCCGACGCCACCGCCAGCTTCAGCCGCGCGCTGTCGGGCCCGACCTACAACCGCAGCACCGGCAAGTACGCCGGCAAGGCGACCTTCACCAACAAGACCGGCGCCACCATCAGCGGCCCGTTCCATGTGACGTTCAGCGGCCTGGCTGCCGGCATCACGCTCGACAACGCGAGCGGCCAGCACAACGGCGTGCCGTACATCACTGCCAGTGCGGCATCGGTCGCACCAGGCGCGACCGTCACCGTGTCGATGACCTTTACCAACCCAGCCAAAGCCGCCATCGGTTTCAGCAATGCCGTGTACACCGGCGCTTTCTAAGGAATGACCAACATGTTCAACATTCAAAACCTCTTGCGCCAGGCAATGCTCGCCCTGGTACTGTGCGGCGCCAGCATCGCTGCCCACGCTGACGTGATCGCGGGCAGCTACCGCGTCACGCTCAATTCGAACGTCGCCGGCGCGACCTTCCTCGACATGAACTTCAACGGCTTCGACGGTGCGGCGGTGGCCACGGCCACCATCTCCAACCTGCAGGGCGCGTTCAATGGCGTCGATTCGACCATCGGCATCGTCGGCGAGCTGCCGGGCGGCGTCTTCTCCATCGACAACCAGGGCTCGAATTTCCTGACCCACAGCATCACCGCGGGCGGCTTGCTGAGCTTTGACGTGGTGTTCAGCGGCGCGTTCATGACCGATCTGGGCGAGTTCACCAGCGTCTTCTCGGCGGCGCTGCTCGATGCCGACTATATGCCGCTTGGCAACCCAGAAGGCGACGTGATCTTCTCGATCGCCCAGCTGAGCGCGGCCGGTGCGGCCGCCGTCGGCATCGAGACCTTCGGCGACGCCATGGTGACGGTCAACGCGGTGCCGGAACCGTCCGAATTGCTGCTGATGCTGACCGGCCTGGCGCTGATGGGCGCGATGGTGCGCCGCCGCCAGCGTTAAGCGATGCGGCCACGGGCCACACCGGCCCGTGTTGTGCAAGCACATTTGTTCGGAAACGACAGATGTGCTTTTTTTTATCCGCTGTGCAACTTGTCTCTTAGAATAGGACAGGTTTTTCATGCACAGGGTTTTTTCATGGCAGCAAAGGTTCTCGTGGTGGATGCCGACCAGGCGGTCCAGCAGCTTATCGGACTCAACCTCGCAAGCGCGGGCTACCAGGTCCTGGCCGCCGGCGGTGCCGAGGCGGCCCTGTTGATGCTCGACGAGGATCTGCCCGACCTGGTGCTGTCGGAATGGACGCTGCCGGGGCAGTCCGGCGTGGCGCTGGTGCGGCGCATGCGTGCGCAGCCACGCACGCGCGAACTGCCGGCGATCATCGTCAGCGGACGCTGTTGCGAGCATGACAAGGTGCTGGCGCTGGAGTCCGGCGCCGACGATTACATTACCAAACCATTCGGCACCCGCGAAATGCTGGCCCGCATCCACGCGCTGTTGCGCCGGCGAGCGCCGCACGCGGCGGCGGACACCATCCAGATGGCCGGCCTGCGGCTTGAGCCCGGCACCCAGCAAGTGACGGCGGGCGTCCAACAGATCTCGCTCGGCCCGATCGAATTCCGCTTGCTCAATTTTCTGATGCACCATCCGGAGCGCGTCCATAGCCGTTCCCAGCTGCTCGACAAGGTGTGGGGCAGCCACGTCTACCTCGACGAGCGCACCGTCGACGCCCATGTCGGTCGCCTGCGCAGCGCGCTGCAGCCGAGCGGCCACCACGAGCATATCCAGACCGTGCGCGGCAGCGGCTACCGCTTCGTGGTCGCATCGGAAACCCGTCAGCGGCTGGGCTGGCCGAGCGCGGCCTGACGCCATGAACGACGTGGTCATCCTGTCGCCGCTCGAGCAGGAATATTTGCTGCGCGTGATAGAGGCGGGCGCCAGGGTGCGCGACATGCGCCAGTTTTTCCTCTGGACGCAGGGGCAATTGCAGGCCTTGCTGCCGCACCAGGTGATGCTGTGCATGGAGTACGGGCCGGGCGACTCGCTGCGCCGCCTCGAATGCCTGCACGGCGCGGTGCTCGGAGAACCGGTCCAGCGGCAGCTGGCCGATCCGGTCCACGGGCTAGCGGCCCAGATCGCCCGCGCCGGACGCGATGGCTGGCGGATGCCGGCGATTGCCGTGGCCGGGCAGGGCGGGGCGCCGGCCGCCGTCCAGCAGCGGCTGGAGAAGAGCGGCTTCGACAATGTGCTGGTCAACGGCAGCGGCGTGCTCGCTGGGGGCGCCAGCGTTTTTGCGCTGCTGGGACTGCCAATGAAGCCTGGCCCGCGCCAGGCTTATTTCCTCGAACTGGTGCATCCGCACCTGCACTTCGCCCTGCTGCGCTCGTCGCACAAGGAAACGCCGCGCGCCGCCCAAGCCAGTGTGGCCGCGGCGCGGCCGCTATCGGCCCGCGAGGCGGAAATTCTGTCGTGGGTGAGGGAAGGGAAGAGCAACTTCGAGATCGGGAGCATCCTGGGAATCAGTGCGCTCACCGTCAAAAACCACCTGCAGCGGGTGTACCGCGCGCTCGGCGTCAGCAACCGCGCCCATGCACTGGCGCGCTGCCATGCGCTGGGCCTGCATGACCCGGGCGCCGCGCCACTGGCGCCGCCGCGGCGCGCCTGAACCCGCAGCGGCCCGGCGCGCTTACTGGGCGCGCTGCAGCGTCGCGGTACCGAGCAGTTCCGGCAGGCGGGCTTCGGCCACGACCAGCGCGTGGGCCGGTACGTTCGGGTAGGCCGGCTGGCTGGTTTCCTGTGCCTGCGCGGCGCGTTCCATCGATGCGGTGCGGAACTGGTCGGCCAGGCCATCGGCGCCGCCCAGGCAGGACGGATCGTTGCAAGCCGACGCGAGCGGCATCAACGCCGGGGCAGGGGTGGCGGCCAGCGCCGCCGGCGCTGCCGTGGCCGCCATAGGCTCATGCTGGCCACCGCAGGCGCCCAGCACGGCAAGAACGATCGAGGCCACGAGGGTACGGAGGGTGCGCGCGTTCATGAATGTTTCCCTAAGGCTAATACGATTAACGTAAAGCATTGTATTCCCGAATTTTTCCGCAAGCCAACTTTTCTTTATTGATCCTGCGCAAAGATTTACGTTTTTGCATTGCGATGCAGAGGAGATCCATGATGTTGACGGCTATTAGGCGAAATTATCGTTGAGGAAAGAAGAATTCTATAGCAGTGGCGTAACATTTCCGCGACGAAAAAAATGAAAGTTGTAAAAAAATGTATGAATGCTGGTGCCGGCGCCGCGTCGATAGTGGCGAAACGAAATCGCTTCACCGTAACTTCGACCGCGCGAGCGTGTATTGACGTCAGACGCCGCCCCTGGCGTTGATCGGAGTGGATTTGTAAATACGAAAATGCGGAAAATTTGTCTTAAATTTGTCGACCTTTTTTACATGCGGCGATGATGTCGGTGCGCTACTTCACCCAAGTTGTTGATTAGTTTGGAGTCTTTCCAGTAGGCACAGATCATGCTTATAGCTGAGTGGCTGTCTTGATTTCGGCGGGCAACGGAAGTTGCTTTACGCGCCAGGCCATCGGTCTTGGCGCACTCATAATTATTTTAGAACTAGGGGATTTCGTGGCTACATTCAATCAGACGCGAGTAGGCGGCAAGCTGTTCAAGCAGCTGGCTCTGGCAGCAGCACTTTGCACCGCAGGCGTGGCAAACGCAGGCGTGCTCACTTTCGAAGGCGCAACGACGCCATTCGTGTTTTCCGGTGAATCTATTACCGATGGCAAGTACACTGTCACCAGCTATAACGGCTCCGGCGTCCCAGGCTTCTCCGGCATGTTGATCGACGGTGCCGAGCAGGGCGATATCTGCGCCGGCGCAGAACTCAAATGCCCGCAGAACAACACCAGCACCTACTACGCCTCTCTGGCTGACAGCTACATCTTCCTGGAACTGAACAGCGGCAACAGCTTCCGTCTGGAAAGCTTTGACGCCAGCTTCATCGGTACCAGCAGTGTCTTCACCCGCGGTTTGCTGGTCCTGCAAGGCTTCGGTCAGGATGGCCTGGCGCTGGGTGGCGCATTGCAGGTCGGCTTGCCGCCAGCGGTCAGCGGTCAATACAACTTCGGCAACGTCGTGCTGGGTGATCTGTTCAGCACCGAGTTCGCCTTCATCCGCATTCTTGGCTATGGCTGCAACGACGCCGGCCAGTGCAACCGCACTCAGAATGCAGGCAACTTCGCGATCGACAACATCGTGACGTCCGGCGACGTTCCAGAGCCTGCAACCCTCGGCCTGCTGGGCCTTGGCCTGCTGGGAATGACCGCGCTGCGCCGCCGCAAGCAAGCTGCCTGAGCAGCCCTGCCAAACCATTTGACCTGATCGAGAACCGTTCATGATGCCCAAACTCCGCCCAATTTCCCTGGCAGCGATGCTGCTGCTGTCCGGCGTCACCCTGGCCGTATCGGCCCAGGAAGCACGCCGTCCGTATATCATCCAGCTGCAAGACCAGCCTGTCGCCGCCTACACCGGCGGCGTCGCCGGCCTGCCTGCGACCCAGCCACAGCCGGGTGCCGCTTTCGACTACAACACCAGCGACGTGCAGGACTATGTCCGCTACCTCGACAACAAGCGCCAGTCGGTCCAGGCCACCGTCGCCAATGCGCCGATCATCGCGACCTATGATGTCGTGCTGAACGGCTTCGCCGCGATGCTGACCGATGCCGAAGTGCTGCAGCTCAAGAACAACGCCGCCGTTGCCGATGTGCACGCCGACGTCGCGCGCCACGTCGACACCGTTTCCACCACCGAGTTCCTGAAACTGACCGCCTCCGGCGGCCTGTATTCGCAGTTTGCCGGCGGTGCGCAGGTCAAGGGCGAAGATATGGTCGTCGGTATCGTCGACGGCGGTATCTGGCCAGAAAACCCAGCCTTCGCTGACCGCGTCGATGCCAACGGCAAGCCGACCTTCAATGCGTCCGGCACCCTGGCATACACCGGCGCGCCAGCCTCGTTCAAGGGCGGTTGCGCTGCCGGCGAGGGTTTCGATCCAGTCAAGCATTGCAACAACAAGCTGATTGGCGCGAAGTACTTCAACGCCGGCTTCCTGGCCTCGGGCCGGACCAAGAACTGGACCGAGTACTACTCGCCACGCGACTCGAACATCGGCTTCAACGGCGTATCGTCGGGCCATGGCGGTCACGGTGACCACACCGCCTCGACCGCTGCCGGCAATGCCGGTGTCGCAGTCGTAATCAACGGCATTCCGATGGGCGATGCCTCCGGTATTGCGCCGCGCGCCCGCGTTTCCTCCTACAAAGTGTGCTGGACTTACGACGACCCGACCAATCCGGACGGCTCGAATGCGCGTAATTCCTGCTTCAATTCCGACACGATCGCTGCGATTGACGAGGCGGTCAAGGATGGCGTCAACGTCATCAACTACTCGATCAGCGGCTCGCAGACTTCCTCGGCCGACCTGGTCGAGCAGGCCTTCTACCGCGCTTCGCTGGCCAACGTGTTCGTCGCCGCTTCGGCCGGCAACTCCGGTCCTGCCAATGCCGTCGCCCACATCAGCCCTTGGGTGACCACGGTTGCGGCATCGACCCACGACCGCAACTTCCTGGCCAATGTCACGCTGGGCAACGGCGCTGCCTACTCGGGCGCATCGACCAACACCACCGTCGTCACCGCCACGCCGATGATCCTGGCGGAAAACGCCGCCCTCGGTGCGGGCAATTCCAGCCTGTGCTACAGCGGCGCGGCGCCTGCCGGCCAGTCCAACCTCGACCCGGCCAAAGTCGCCGGCAAGATCGTGGTCTGCACCCGCGGCGAGAACGCCCGCGTCGACAAGAGCCTGGCCGTGCTCAATGCCGGCGGTGTCGGCATGATCCTGGTCGACAATGGCGCCGGACTGGTGTCCGAAGTCCATTCGGTACCGACCGTGCACGTCACCGCTGCTGACGGCGCCATGATCAAGGCCTACGCACCTACCCCAGGCGCCGTGGCAACGATCAACCGCTTCGCCAACGTGTCCAAGCCTGCGCCGATCATGGCCGGCTTCTCCTCGCGCGGCCCGAACCAGGGCGACTTCAATGTCCTGAAGCCTGACCTGACCGCCCCTGGCGTGGACGTCATCGCCAGCGTGACCCCGTCCCTGACCCAGGACCAGCGCAACGGCGTGGCCGACGGTTCGTTCGTACCGCCAGAAGCGTACTCGTCGTACCAGGGCACCTCGATGTCGAGCCCGCACGTGGCCGGTGTCGCGCTGCTGCTGCGCCAGCTGCGTCCTACCTGGTCGCCAGCCGCGGTCAAGTCGGCACTGATGACCACCGCGTTCAGCACCCTGAACGACGGCCTGGCTGCACCATCGAATGGCTTGCTGCCATGGTCGCAAGGCGCTGGCCACATCGATCCGAACAAGGCTGCCAATCCGGGCCTGGTCTACGATGCAGGCAAGGCTGACTATGTACAGTACCAGTGCAAGGTCAACCGTACTTCGGTGACCCCGGCGTCCGATTGCACCACCTTCGGCACCCTGGACGAAACGTATAACCTGAACCTGCCGTCGATTACCGTCGGCCAGGTCCAGCAAAGCGTCACCGTCCGCCGTCGCGTGACCAACGTCAGCGGCTCGCCAGCGACCTTCAATGCCACCGCATCGGTCCCGAACTACACCACTGTCGTCACCCCTTCGACGCTGACCATTCCGGCCGGCGCCAGCGCCAACTTCACCGTCAAGCTGACCCCGAACGGCGCGCTGACCAACACCTGGTACTTCGGCCAGCTGGTCTGGAGCGACGGCACCACCACGGTGCGCAGCCCGATCCAGGCACGTGCCGCGCAGTCGATCACCGCGCCAGCTGAACTGACCAGCGACAAGACCTCGGGCAGCAAGCTGTTCCTGGTCAAGACGCTGTACTCGGGTGTGATGTCCTCGTTCAAGGGCGGCCTGAAAGACGTGACGATGGGCGCAACCGCGTCGCTGGCGCCAACCGCGGCCAGCAGCGCTACCCTGCGCACGGCGTGCGGCAACGGTTCGATGAGCGGTTCGGTCAAGACCTACCAGGTCACGATCCCGGCCGGCACCATCGTGGCGCGCTTTGCCCTGCGTCAGCAGGACACCAGCAGCCCTGGCGATGACAACGACATGGGTATCCTGTCGCCAAGCGGCGCCTGGCTCTACTCGGGTAACGACGGTTCCAACGAATCGGTTCAGATTAGCAGCCCTGCTGCCGGTACCTACCGCGTCTGCGTCCTGGCCTACGGTGGCGGCGACGTCATGACCCACAAGCTATCGTCGTGGGTCGTCACTCCGGCTGACGTTGGCGGCAAGCTGGCCGTGGCAATTCCTGCCAAGGTCGTTGCTGGTGCTAACACCACGGTGGGCATGAGCTGGTCCGGCCTGCAATCGGGCAAGCGTTATGTGGGCGGCGCGCAGTTCCGCGATGCGGCCGGCAACGTCCAGGCCACCACGGTCCTGCGTGTTGACACCGGTAGCGCTTCGGTGCCTGCAGCCGACGCTGGCAGCAAGCAGAGCAACGTCAACAAGTAAGCAAGTGAAGTAGGACAGCCGCCTGGTCCGCCAGGCGGCTGTTTGTGTTTTGGGGGGCGCTTTTTCGCTGCTGTAAAGACGATGCGTGTCGGCTGGTTGACATGCCCCGAAAACAAGCCAAAGAAAAGTTGTCTCATCCATTGGCGGCATGGTAGCCTTGCACGCCAATCGAGTTTGGCAGTACGCATCAACATTGTTGTAATCCAGGAGACGGCAGCATGGTTCGACCAGCGAAACACGGCGCACATATTGAGCTTTCGGCAAACCCGCGCGCACGCGGCTTCACCCTGCTCGAACTGCTGGTGGTGATCGTCATCATCGGCCTGCTGGCCGCCTATGTCGGCCCGAAATATTTCTCCCAGCTTGGCAAATCGGAAGTCACGATCGCCAAGGCCCAGATCGAAGCATTCGAAAAATCGCTCGACACCTACCGCCTCGACGTCGGCCGCTATCCCAGCACCGAAGAGGGCATGGCCGCGCTGATGGCCGCGCCGCCGGCGGCCGGCATCAAGTGGAACGGCCCGTACCTGAAAAAAGGCGTGCCGCAAGACCCGTGGGGCCAGCCCTACCAGTACCGTTCGCCAGGCAGCAAGGGCGAGTACGAGATTGTCTCGCTCGGCCGCGACGGCCAGCCAGGCGGCACCGGCGACAACGCCGACATCAGCTCGCAGTAAGCGCGCCACCACCAACGATTTCGCCAAGGCACCATGCAGTTTGCTGTCCGTACCCTCGCGCCTGACATGTCGATCGCCAGCCAGGTCGTGGACGCCCACGACGCGGCCGACGCGCGCCGCCAGGTCGAGGCGCGCGGCCTGTTCGTCAGCGCCGTCGAACCGGTGCGCGCGGGCGGCCTGCGCAAGCGCGGCGCCCCGCGCATGTCGCTGGTGCTGTTCAGCCAGGAGCTGCTGGCGCTGCTGACGGCGGGCCTGGGCATCGTCGAGGGCCTCGAAGCCCTGCTCGAAAAGGAAGCCAACCCGTCCACCCGCGGCGTCATCGAACGCCTGCTGGGCGGGCTGCGCGAAGGCAAGCGCTTCTCGACCGTGCTGGCCGAGCAGCCCGACCTGTTTCCCCCTCTGTATATCGGCATCGTGCGCGCCGCCGAAGGCACCAGCGACCTGCCGCGCTCGCTGTCGCGCTACATCGACTACCAGCAGCGCATCGACCTGGTGCGCAGCAAGATCGTCAGCGCCGCGATCTACCCGGTGATCCTGCTGGCTGTCGGCGGCGGCGTCAGCGTATTTTTGATCGCCTATGTGGTGCCGCGCTTCGCCGAGGTCTATCAGGGAGCAGGGCGCAACCTGCCCTGGATGTCGCAGATGCTGCTGTCGTGGGGCCAGTTCGCGGCCAGCCACACCAGCGTGCTGCTGGCCGGCGCCGCGGCGCTGCTGGCCGCGCTGGTGTTCGGCCTGCGCCGGCTGGCCGGCAATGGCGGCTTCGCCCGGTTGGCCGCGCGTCTGCCCGGCATCGGCGAACGCGTGCGCATCTATGAACTCTCGCGCCTGTACCTGACCCTCGGCATGCTCAGCGAAGGCGGCATTCCGCTGGTGCAGGCGATCGGCACCGTGCAGGCGATGGTCTCGCCGAGCATGCGCGCCAACCTCGCCGCCGCCCGCGCCGAGATCGAGTCGGGCCTGCCGCTCTCTGGCGCCTTCGACGCCAACGGCCTGACCACGCCGATCTCGCTGCGCATGCTGCGGGTTGGCGAGCGCACCGGCGACATGGGCCCGATGCTGACCCAGTCGGCCGCTTTTTACGACGGCGAGATCACGCGCTGGATCGACCGCTTCACGCGCACCTTCGAGCCGCTGCTGATGGCGGCCATCGGGCTGGTGGTCGGCGCCATCGTGGTGCTGCTGTACATGCCGATTTTCGACCTCGCCGGAGACATGTCGTGAGCGCCGCGATCGACTCGGCGATGCTGGCGCGCGCGCGCCTCCAGAGCGCGGCCACGCGCCGTTCGCTGGTGGCCGAGCTGGAAGCGGCCAGCGGGCTGGAGCCGCGCGAGATCGTGCGCGCGCTGGCCGAGCCGTTCGGCCTGGAAGTGATGGAAACGGCCGAGATGCTGAGCCTGGCGCCAGCGTTCGACCTGCTGCCGCTGGCGCAGGCGATGGCGCGCCACTGCGTGCTGCTGCGCAGCGGCGGCGGCGCGCTGGTGGGCGTGATTCCCGATCCGTTCGACCTCGACCTGCAAACCTGGCTGGCCACGCGCGCCCGCGCCACGCCGGGCGCGCCGCTGTCGACCAGGCTGGCGCTGCAGTCCGACATCCAGGCCTACCTGTCGCGCCAGGAAGAATCGGCGCGCGCCACCGATACCCTGGTGGCCGGCGTGGCCGAGGTACGCAACGACGGCAAGACCGCGGCGGTGCTGTCGTTCGCCTCGGTGTCCGAAGCGGCCAGTCCGGCGGTGCGGCTGGTCAACTCGACCTTGTACGACGCGCTCAAGGCCGGCGCCTCCGATATCCACCTCGAAAGCACCGCCAGTGGCCTGGCCGTCAAATACCGCGTCGACGGCGTGCTCGATCACGCCGCCTCGGTCAACGGCATCGAAGTGGCCGAGCACATCATCTCGCGCCTGAAGGTGCTGGCCGAACTCGATATCGCAGAGCGCCGCGTGCCGCAGGACGGCAGCTTCCGGGTCGAATCGGGCGGCCGCGAAATCGACCTGCGGGTGTCGATCATGCCGAGCATCCACGGCGAGGACGCGGTCATCCGTATCCTCGACAAGCGCGCGATGATCGAAGCCTACGGCGCGCTGACGCTGGAGGCGCTCGGCTTCGATGCGCCGTCGCTGGTGTCGCTGCGCAGCCTGGCCCAGGAAGCCTACGGCATGCTGCTGGTGACCGGGCCGACCGGCTCCGGCAAGACCACCACGCTGTACGCGGCGCTGACCGAGATCCACAACGGCCGCGAGAAGATCATCACCATCGAAGACCCGGTCGAATACCAGCTGCCCGGCATCCTGCAGATTCCGGTCAACGAAAAAAAGGGCCTGACGTTCGCCAAGGGACTGCGCTCGATCCTGCGCCACGACCCGGACAAGATCATGGTCGGCGAGATCCGCGACCGCGAGACGGCGGAAATCGCGGTGCAGTCGGCCTTGACCGGCCACCTGGTGCTCACCACCGTCCACGCCAACAACGTGTTCGACGTGTTCGGCCGGTTTACCCACATGGGCATCGACCCGTACGCGTTCGTCTCGGCGCTCAACGGCATCTGGGCCCAGCGCCTGGTGCGCATGAACTGCCCGCACTGCGCCACCGAGTTCACCCCGACCGACGACGAACTGGCGTCGGTCAACCTGGAGCGCAACGACGTGCGCGACTACGTGTTCATGCAGGGCAAGGGCTGCGGCGACTGCCGCGGCACCGGCTACAAGGGGCGCCGGTCGATCGCCGAGATCCTGACCCTGAACGACGAAATTCGCGAGCTGATCGTCGACAAGGCGCCGATCCGCCAGATCAAGGCGGCCGCGCACGCCAACGGCACCCGCAGCCTGCGCCTGGCGGCGCTGGCACTGGTGCGCCGCGGCGCCACCACGCTGTCGGAAATCAAGCGGGTGACCTTGCATGCGTAGGCGCTTCGGACAGGGCTTGCGCATCGGCGTATCGGGCGCCGCGATCGCGCTGGTGAAAACCAGCCGCTGGGGCGGCCAACGCGCCGTCGTGGTGGCCGAGCACGCCCTGGCGCAAGGGGCGGGTGCGCAGCAGGTCGCCTACGCCTTGCGCGCCGTCCTGGCCGATGGAAGCTGGTCGCGCTGGCCGGCCTGCGTGATCGTGGCCGACGACCTGGCGCGGCTGTGGCAGGTCACGCCGCCAGCGGGCGCCGCGCGCATGGCCGACCTCGAAGCGGCCGCCGCGCTGCGTTTCCAGCAGCTATATGGCGAACCTGCTTCCGGATGGCAGATCGCCGGCAGCTGGGATCCGGCGCGCCCCTTCGCCGCCGCGGCGATGCCGCGCGCCTTGCACGACGCCTTGTCGCTTGTGGCCGCCGAACACACGCTCTCGCTGGTCAACATCGTCCCCCAGTTTATCGCCGGCTGGAACCGCTGGTGCGGCCTGGTCGCGGCCGACGCCTGGTATGGCCTGGTGCATGACGGCGTGCTGACCTTCGGTATTCCGGACGGCGCCGGCCTGGGCGCTGCGCGCGCCTCGCAGGTGCCGGCCGGCGCCGACGCGAGCTGGCTCGGCGCGCACGCCGCACGCGAAGCGCTGCGCCTTGGCGTGGCGGCGCCGGCGCGGCTGCAGTTATCCGGCCAGGTGCCGGACAACTGGCGCGGCGACGCCGTCCAGGTGCTGGACGACACCGGCGCTGGCTGGAGCGCCGCCGCGGCACTGGCCGCCACCGGGAGCCGCGCATGAAGCCCGTGCGCATCGACTTCGCGCCGCCGAGTTTCGCGCGCACCGTGTACCGCACGCCGCTGGCGGCCTGGATGCTGGCGGCATTCGCGCTGCTGCTGTGCCTTGGCGCGGCCTGGGCGGGCGCCAGCCTGATGGAGCGCCAGCGCGGCCACGAACGCCAACTGGCGGCCCTGCAGGCGCGCGCCGCCGTGCCGCTGGCCGCGCCGGTCGCCGCCGCGGCGCCGATTTCGGAAACCCAGGCAAGCGCGGTCAACGCCGCCGTCATGCAGCTCAACCTGCCATGGCGCGCCCTGCAGGACGCGGTGGCCGCCGCCACGCCGGCCGGCGTGGCCCTGCTGGCGCTGGAGCCCGATGCCAGGAAGCGCAGTTTGCGCATCAGCGCCGAGGCGCGCACCAGCGACGAGATGATCGAGTATGTCGCACGCCTCAAGCGCGAAGAGCTGTTCAGCGATGTCGCGCTGACCCACCACGAGATCAACGACCAGGACCCGAACCGGCCGATCCGTTTCGAGCTGGACGCTGCCTGGAGCGCGCCATGAACAACGTCAGCCTGCATGTCCTGCTGCTGCGCGCGCGGCTTGCCGCCCGGGCGCTCGGTCCGGTCGCCTGCGGCGCGGCGCTGTGCTGCCTGCTGGGCGCCGCCGCGCTGGCCTGGCTGCTGCCGCAGCGCGGATTGCAGGTGCGCGAGCACGCGCTGGCGTTGCGCGTTGCGGCCACGCCGCCGCCGGCCGTCAAGGCCGCGCCGGTCATCGCCAACGAAAACCTGGCGCTGTTCTATGACACCCTGGGCGAGCGCCGTTACGCCGAGCAGCAGGTGGCGACCTTGTTCGGCCTGGCCGGAAAATCGGGCCTGACGCTGACCCAGGGCGAGTACAAGGCGGGCTACGACCGCAATGCCGGCGTCTACACCTACCAGGTCATCCTGCCGGTCAAGGGCAGTTATGGCGCGGTGTGGAAGTTCGGCATGCTGGCGCTGCGCGCGATTCCGTTTGCATCGCTCGACGAGATCAGCTTCCGGCGCGATACGATCGGCGTGGCCGACGTCGAAGCGCGCCTGCGCCTGACGCTGTACCTGTCCGGTCCCGGCACCGGGGTGCGGCCATGAACCGGCGCGTGCTGATCTACGGCGCCGCGCTGGCCGGCGCCGCCGCCTTGTTCATCTTTGGCGACCGCACGCCCGACAGCGGCGTCGCCGAGGCGGTCGAACGCGCGCCGATGCCGGCGGCGGCGCCGGCCGCCGTTGCGCGTAGCGCCGCGAGCAGCGCGCCGGAGCCCTTGATTTTGCGGGTGCACGACCGCGCCGCCCTGTTGGGCGACGACGATGACGCCCAGGCCGGCGCCGTGTTCGGCAGCCAGGACTGGAATCCGCCGCCGGTGGTGCAGCAGGAAGCGCCACCGCCGCCGCCGCCGCCGCCGAGCGCGCCGCCGCTGCCGTTTACGTTCATCGGCAAGGCCGTCAGTGATGGCGCCGTCGAGGTCTACCTCGCGCGTTCGGGCACCACCTATATCGTGCGGGAGAACATGGTCATCGACGGAACCTACCGCGTCGACGACATCAGCCCGCCCACGCTGAAGCTGACCTACCTGCCCTTGAACCAGGTACAGCAAATTAACATTGGAGTCCTCGAGTAATGGCAACCCCCCGCATGCAACAACTAGGCCGCCTGCTGGCGCTGTCGCTGCTGGCGATCGCGCTGGCCGGCTGCGCCGCGCAGATGGCCTACCGCGACGGACGCGACCTGGTGGCGCAGGACAAGGTCGAAGAAGGCCTGCTGAAGTATCAGGAAGCGATCGCCAAGGAGCCCGGCAACGCGGTCTACCGGGCCGCCTTCCTGCGCGAGCGCGACCGCAACGCCTTGCGCCTGCTCGACCAGGCCGAGCGCCACCGCGCGGCAGGCAAGGGCGCGCTGGCGCTGCAGGATTACAGCCGCGTGCTGGCGTTCGACCCGGCCAACGAGCGCGCCCGCGCCGGCCTGCTGTCGGTCGAGATGGACGAGCGCCATGCGCGCATGCTGGAAGCGGCCGCCGCATCGGTCGACAAGAAGGAATTCGAACAGGCGCGCCTGAAGCTGGCCGCGATCCTGGCCGAGCGTCCGCAGCATGAACAGGCGCGCCTGATGCTGGCGCGCGTCGGCGAGCAGGCCACCGAGCGGGCGCCGGAAGACGCGCTGGCGGCGGCGTTCCGCCAGCCGATCACGATCGAGTTCCGCGAAGCGCCGCTCAAGCAGGTATTCGAAGTGATCTCGCGTCGCTCGGGCCTCAATTTCGTGTTCGACAAGGACGTCAAGGCCGACCAGCGCACGTCGATCTTTTTGAAGAACAGCACCGTCGAGGCGGCCGTGTACTACCTGATGGTCGGCAACCAGCTGGCGCACCAGGTCATGGACGGCAACACCATCCTGGTGTACCCGAACAGCGCGGTCAAGCTCAAGGAATACCAGGAGCTGACCGTCAAGACCTTCTTCCTGGCCAACGCCGAAGCCAAGACCATCGTCAACACGCTCAAGACCATCCTCAAGGCGCGCGACGTGGTGGCCGATGAAAAGCTGAACCTGGTGATCATGCGCGACAACCCGGAAGCGATCCGCATCGCCTCGCGCCTGGTCGCGCTGCAGGACGTGGCTGAAGCCGAAGTCATGCTAGACGTCGAGATCCTCGAGATCAAGCGCAGCCGCATGCTGGAGCTGGGCATTGCGTGGCCGAACGAAGTGACGCTGGCGCCGCTGCGCTCGTTTGGCGGCGGCCAGCTGACGCTGGACAACCTGCGCGACCTGCGCCGCCGCGATATCGGCGTCTCGGCGCTGTCGGCCACGGTCACGGCGGCCAAGACCGACGGCGACTCGAACACCCTGGCCAACCCGCGCATCCGCGTGCGCAACAAGGAAAAGGCCAAGGTCGTCATCGGCGACAAGGTCCCCAACGTGACCACCACGATTTCGCCCGGCGCCGGCGGCTTCGCCTCCGAATCGGTTAACTACATCGACGTTGGCCTGACCCTGAACGTCGAGCCGACCATTTACCTGAACAACGAAGTGGCGATCCGCATTTCGCTTGAAGTGAGCAACCTGGTGAGCACGATCACGACGCCCAATGGCACCACCGCGTACCAGATCGGCAGCCGTTCGGCCAGCACCATGCTGCAGCTCAAGGACGGCGAAACCCAGGTTCTGGCGGGCCTGATCAACAGCGAAGACCGCAGCAGCGGCAGCAAGGTGCCGGGGCTGGGCAACCTGCCGATTCTCGGCCGCTTGTTCGGGACCACCCGCGACGACAACGAGAAGACCGAAATCGTCCTGTCGATCACGCCGCACCTGGTGCGTACGGTGCAGCGTCCGCCGGCATCGCAGTCCGAGTTCAACGCCGGCACCGAGGCGAGCTTCCGTTCGCGCCCGGACCAGGCGCCACGCACCCCGGTGGTGATACCGGTGCGCCAGCAGCCGCAGCAGGCCGCGCCGTCGGCGATTCCGTCGGCGCCGCCGCCAGCGGCGCCAGCGTCGCAGGCGCCGCAAGCCGTGCCGGTTCCGGCCGGCGTGCCGGCCGCGCCGCAGGTGACGCCGATCGCCGCGCCAACGACCACCACGACGACCACCACCACGACCACCGAAGCGGCCGAGCCGCCGGCTGAAACGGAAGAATAATGCGAAGCCTGGCGCGTGGTTTCACGCTGATCGAGCTGCTGGTCAGCCTGGCCATCCTGGGGTTGCTGGCGTCGATGGTGATACCGGTGACCCAGGTCAGCGTGCAGCGCAAGCAGGAACAGGAGCTGCGCCGCGCGCTGCGCGACATCCGCCAGGGCATCGACGCCTACAAGAAAGCGTACGACGAAGGCCGCGTCGCCAAAAGCCTCAATTCGACCGGCTACCCGCGCACGCTCGAACTGCTGGTCGATGGCGTGCCCGACCTGCGCAGCCCGAAGCGCGCCAAGATTTTCTTCCTGCGCCGGATCCCGCGCGACCCGTTCAACCCCGACCCGCAACTGGCCGACGGCGCGACCTGGGGCAAGCGCAGCTACGCCAGCGAAGCCATCGACCCGCGCGAAGGCGACGACGTCTACGACGTCTACTCCACCTCCGAACGCGTCGGCCTGAACGACGTCCCTTACCGCCAATGGTGATTCCATGATGCGCCGCCTGCGTGCCGGCTTTACCCTGATCGAGCTGCTGGTGGTGCTCGCCATCGTCGCCTTGCTGCTGACGCTCGCCGTGCCGCGCTACCTGCCGCGCATCGATGGCGCGCGCGAGACCATCCTGCTCGACAACCTGCGCAACACGCGCGAGGTGATCGACCAGTACTACTCCGACACCGGACGCTATCCGGACTCGCTCGAGCAGCTGGTCGACAAGAAGTACCTGCGCAACGTGCCGGTCGATCCGGTCACCGAGAGCGCCGCGACCTGGATCGTGGTGCCGCCGGAGGACGGCGCCAAGGGCGCGGTGTACAGCATCAAGAGCGGCGCGCCGGGCAATGACCGCAGCGGCAAGCCTTACCTCGACTGGTAGCGCGATGGCGGCGAGGGGGCGCAGCGGCGGTTTCACCTATATCGGCCTGGTCGTGCTGCTGGCGATCCTCGGGCTGGTGGCCGCCGCCGGCATGAAGACCGGCGCGCTGATGCAGCGTGCGGCGGCCGAGCAAGAACTGCTGGAGATCGGCGCGGCGTTCAGCGATGCCCTGCGCAGCTACGCCGCGGCCACGCCGAAAGGGCAGCAGCAGCAGCCGCCGAACCTGGACGCGCTGCTGAAGGACCCGCGCTTTCCCGGCGTGCGGCGGCACCTGCGGCGCGTCTTTGTCGACCCGATCACCGGGAAGGCGGCGTGGGGCCTGGTCACCAATGGCGACAAGACCTGGATCACCGGCGTGTACAGCCTGTCCGATGCCCGGCCGCTCAAGGTCGGCAATTTCGATGCGCGCTTTGTCAACTTCGACAACAAGGAAAGGATTTCGGACTGGAAGTTCACCGCGGCCGGGCAGGGGCTCCTGATCGCCGGGGCGCCGGGTTCGCCGGACAGCCCGGCGGTGCCGGTCGAGCCGGCGCTTCCCGCGCAAACGCAAACCCCGGCGCCGGAGCCCGAGCCCTCCGCGCCGCCTGCGCCTGCCGCGGCGGACGCGCCGCCGATTGTCGAGCTTGCTCCTGACGAAGCGGCCGAACCTGTGCCATCGGAGCCGGTCGCGCCTGAAGAGAAGGAAGTCGACGCCGAGGACGACACCACGACGCCTGTGCCGGTTGCAAAATAGCCACAACAATTTCCCGATGCTAACGAAATTACCGTGCGTGCGAGCGCGCGGCGGGGGTGGCGTGCTAGCATATTGACATGCATTAATCTGCAACAACACAACAATAAAAACAGCCTGAGTAGCTTGGTTGTTTTGCAAAACCCGCCTTTTCGGCGGGTTTTTTTTCGTGCCTGCGCAGCGCCATGCTGAAAGCGGAGTGGCCACCGCACGTCGTGCCCGCGCAGGCGGGCACCCATACCAGGGATGCAGTAACCGCGAGACTCCCGATCCGCTCCCCGGTTTCTGTATGGATTCCCGCCTGCGCGGGAACGACGGAGTGGCGTCCACACTTAACCGTGACGTCGCCTTTTTTCGCATTTACGCAGCGCCATGTTGAAGCCGGAGTGGCCACCGCCACGTCGTGCCCGCGCGGGAAGGACGGATTGGCCTCCACACTTAACCGTGACGTCGCCTTTTTCGCATTTACGCAGCGCCATGCTGAAAGCGGAGTGGCCACCGCCACGTCGTGCCCGCGCAGGCGGGCACCCATACCAGAGATGCGGTAAGCGCCAGACCCCGATCCGCTACCCGGCTTCTGTATGGATTCCCGCCTGCGCGGGAAAGACGGAGTCGATTCCACACTTAACGCTGACATCGCCTTTTTTCGCATACGCAGCGCCATGCTGAAAGCGACCGTTCCGCCATTCTGATTTACACTTGAAACATCGTGGACGCGGGAGCGGGAATGGGGCAGTTCGGCAGACAGCACATTGACGAAGAACGACTGCAGCTGGCGCTGGAGGCGGCTGACCTCGATTTATGGGAAAACGACGTGCTCACCGGCGCGATCACGCGCCGCGCGACCCGCGTGTTCGGCGAGCTGGGTTACAGCGACGATGAGACCGCGCACATGATCGACGATGTGCTGTCGCTGATCCACCCTGACGACCTGCCGCTGGTGCAAACGGCGCTGACCGAGCACATGACGGGCGTCACGCCGCATTACCGCTGCGAGTTCCGGTTGCGCGCCAAGGACGGCGCGTGGATCTGGTATGCCAATCACGGCAAGATCATGGACGGCGGCGACGGCGTGCGTGGCCGGCGCCTGATCGGGGTGTCCTTCAATATCGACGAACGCAAGCAGACCGAGGCGCGCGCAAATGAGCAGCAGCGCCTGCTGGCTGAGAGCGAAACGCGCTACCGTGAGCTGTTGAGCAACCTCCGCACCGGCATCGTCGTGCATGCGCCCGATACCGTCATCTTGTACAGCAACGCCCGCGCCAATGAGCTGCTCGGCATGAGCGGAAGCGACATTTTTTCCAGGCATGCGGATGACCCGGTCTGGCAATTCGTCGACGAACAGGGCGTGTCGCTGGAAAAGGCGCAGTATCCGGTCCGCCGGGTGCTCGACAGCGGGCGCGCGATCGACTCGCAGGTGCTGGGCGTGCGCCAGCCCGGCCGCACGGCGCCGGTGTGGCTGATCGTAAACGCTTTCCCGGAACTGCACAGCGATGGCACGCTCAAGCAAGTGGTCATCCAGTTCGACGACATCACCCCGCGCAAGCACGCCGAACAGGAGATCCACCAGCTGGCGTTCTACGACGCGCTCACCGGACTGCCAAACCGGCGCATGCTGATGGACCGCCTCAACGAAGCGCTGGCGGCCACCGCGCGCAGCCAGCAATACGGGACGGTGCTGTTCATTGACATGGACAACTTCAAGGCGATCAATGACGTGCTCGGCCACGCGGTTGGCGATTTGCTGCTGGTCGAGGCGGCGGCCCGGGTCGGGCACTGCTTGCGGGAGGCGGACATGGTGGCGCGCCTCGGCGGCGATGAATTCGTGGTGCTGGTGGCATCGGTGCCGGGCGACAGCGGGATGGCCTCGCAACGCATCGCCCTGATCGCCGAAAAAATCCGCGCTTCGCTCAGCGCCCCGTACCATCTCAAAGGGCACGAACGGCACTCGTCGCCAAGCATCGGGGTGGCGATGTTCGTCGGCTCCGACCAGGGCAGTGCCGATGTGGTGCTGCGCCAGGCCGATATGGCGATGTACCGCGCCAAGGATGCCGGGCGCAACACGTTCAGGTTCTTCAGCGCGGCGATGCAGCTGGCGGTCGAAAGCCGCGCCGCCCTCGAAGCCGACCTGCGCCTGGCGATCGGCAGCCAGCAGCTCGCGCTGCACTACCAGGTCCAGGTTGACGACAGCCAGCGGCCGATCGGCGCCGAAGCGCTGCTGCGCTGGCATCATCCATCGCGCGGGACCGTGTCGCCGCTGCAGTTCATCCCGATCGCCGAAGAAAGCTCGCTGATCCTCGACATCGGCAACTGGGTGCTCGACGTCGCCTGCGCCCAGCTGGCGCGCTGGCAGCGCATGCCGGCGATGCGGCACCTGACCCTGGCCGTCAATGTCAGCGCGCGGCAGTTCCGCCAGGCCGATTTCGTCGACATGCTCAGCGCGATCATCGCGCGCCATCCCTGCGACGTTTCGCGCCTGAAGCTCGAACTGACCGAGAGCATGGTGCTCAGCGACGTGGCCGAAGTGGTGCACAAGATGGACTCGCTGCGCGCCCTCGGGCTGAGCCTGTCGATGGATGATTTCGGCACCGGCTATTCGTCGCTGTCGTACCTGAAGAAGCTGCCGCTTGCGCAAATCAAGATCGACCAGAGTTTTGTCCGCGACATCACCACCGACGCCACCGATGCGGTGATGGTCAAGACCATCATCGACCTGGCACGCAACTTCCGCCTGGAAGTGATCGCCGAGGGCGTGGAAACGCAGGAACAGCTGGAGTTCCTGCGCGGGCACGGCTGCATGATCTACCAGGGCTACCTGTTCGGCAAACCGGTGCCGCTCGATGAATTCGAGTCGCGCTGCCACGCCCAGGGGGTGCCGGCTTCGTTGACGTGAAGCGCTTGCGCGCTCCCGTGGAGCTGCGCAAGCGCATGATTTACTTCGCTAAATTTGCCGGCAACAATATTACGCAATAGATTGGTCCTGGCAGCAGGCCGAACCCGGAGGTGGCGTGGCGTGGCGTGGGCTGGCGCACGCCGGCGACGCATCACTTGCCGCGGCGCTTGAAGTCGCCCAGTCGGAAGCCGAGGATGAACAGCACGGCGAAATAGGTGGCCGCGCTGGCGCCTACGATGGACAGCAACGCCAGCGCGCGCAGCCACGGCGTGGCCTGCATCGCGGCCCAGTCGAACTGGCTGGCGCTGTACCAGCTCAGCGCGCCCATGATCGCCACCGCCACCGCCAGTTTCAGAAAGAACACGATCCAGCCCGGCTGCGGCACATAGATGCCGCGGCTGCGCAGGCCGCCGTACAGGAAGCCGGCATTGACGCAGGCGCCCAGGCCGATCGACAGCGCCAGTCCGGCCACCGCGAAGATCGGCACGAACACCAGGTTCATCAGCTGCGTGAACACCAGCACGCCGACCGCGATGCGCACCGGCGTGCGCACGTCCTGGCGCGCATAGAAGGCCGGGGCCAGGGTCTTGACCAGGATGATGCCGAGCAGGCCGACGCTGTAGGCCACCAGCGGCATCGCGGCGTTGGTGATCGACTGGGTGGTGAATTTACCGTAGTGGAACAGGGTGGCGATCATCGGCTCGGCCAGCGTGGCCAGGCCCACTGCCGCCGGCAGCGCCAGCAGGAAGGTCAGGCGCAGGCCCCAGTTCAGCAGCGAGGAATACTCGGCGCTGTCGCCGACCGAGTTCGCTTTGGACAGGCTCGGCAGCAGGACGGTGCCCAATGCCACGCCCAGCATCGCGGTCGGGAATTCCATCAGGCGATCGGCGTAGGTGAGGGCGGACACGCTGCCGGCCGACAGGCGCGCGGCGATACCGGTGTTGATCAGCAAGCTGATCTGTGCGGCCGAGACGGCGAACACGGCCGGGCCCATCTTGCGCAGCATGCGCGAGACGCCCGGATTACGCAGGGCGGCGACGGGATTGATCGAAATACGCGGCAGCATGCCGATTTTCATCAGCGCCGGGATCTGGATGCCAACCTGCAGCAAGCCGCCGACGCACACCGCCACCGCCATCGCATAGATCGGCTGCTCGAGGTAATCGACCAGCACCAGCGAGGCCAGGATGAACGAGATATTGAGCAGCACCGGGGTAAAGGCCGGGATCTTGAACTGGCTCCATGTATTCAGGATGCCGCCGGCCAGCGCCACGAAGGCCATGCACGCTATATAAGGGAACATCCAGCGGGTCATGACGACGGCCGCGTCGAATGCGAGCGGATCGTTGGCCGACTGGCCCATTACCAGCACGATCAGCCACGGCGCGGTAATGATGCCGACCAGGCTGGTAAGCATGGTGGCCCAGACCAGGCAAGTGGCGACGCTGTCGGCCAGGCTCTTGGTCTCGGTCTCGCCGTGCTGGTTTTTATATTCGGACAAGATCGGCACAAATGCCTGCGAGAACGCGCCCTCGGCGAACAGGCGCCGCAGCAGGTTGGGCAGGCGGAAGGCGACGATAAAGGCATCGGTATACGCGGAAGCGCCAAAGGCGCGCGCGAACAGGCTTTCGCGCAGCAATCCGGTGACACGGGACAGCATCGTCATGCTGGAGACGGCGGCCAGGGTTTTGAGCAAGTTCATGGGGCGAGATTATATCCCGGCAACAGTTGCGTTCCCTTGAGGATTTTCTCGCCTGCGCCTTTGGTCCGCCGGGGTCGTCCTTCGGGAGAAAGAACTATTGTTGAATTTGGAATTGCTCTTGAACGATTATGGCGCTATAATCGAAGGCTGTACAAAATTCTGTTTCGCAGACACTAATGTTTGGCAGGCACTGGTTTGACTCACATGGTTCTTCGGCAGTTATGAAACCGGTTTGACAGACGCATATGTCCGCAAACGCAACTTTGACCCCGATTTAGGAAATTCCATGGCAAATACCGCACAGGCACGCAAGCGCGCTCGTCAAGCAGTTAAACAAAACGCTCACAACTCCGCTCAGCGTTCGACTCTGCGTACCGCAATCAAGGCAGTTCGCAAGGCCATCCAGGCTGGCGACAAGGCAGCTGCTACCACCATCTTCCAGACCTCCGTGTCGAAGATCGACAGCATCGCTGACAAGAAAATCATCCACAAGAACAAGGCAGCGCGCCACAAGAGCCGCCTGGCAGCAGCCCTGAAAGCACTGGCAGCTTAATTGCGCTAGTGCGGCGGAACAGCGGCCTCACCGGCCGTTCCGCCAGGCTGTTCCAGTTCTGGACACCAAAAAACCCGCCTGACTCGCGTCACGCGGGTTTTTCGCTTTGCCTCACTTGGGCAGGCCGCCGATCGCGCTGCCTGGCTTGACGTTTCTCTTCTTGAACCAGCCCAGGTTCATTTCCAGCGCATATTTGGCCGGCTTGGCCGAGCAATGGCTTTCCAGCGTCTTCGGCTGCATGTCCTCGATATTGATGATCTTGCCGTCGGCGTCGATGAACGCGACCGACAGCGGCAGCGGGGTGTTCTTCATCCACATGCACTGCGGATTGGCCTGGTCGAACACGAACACCATGCCGTGATTGGTGGCCATGTTTTCACGGAACATCAGACCTTGCTGGCGCTGCGGGTCGGTCGCCGCCACTTCGGCCTGGATCAGGTGCATGCCGGCCGACAGCTGGATGGTTGGAAAGCGCGCGTTCTGGGCGCTGGCGCTGCAGGCGACCAGCGAGAGCAGGGCTGCGGCCACTACGGGAGCGAAAGTTTTTTTCATATTGGTCGTTTGGCTAAAGGTGGCTGATTAAGCCATGCCCGGGGAGCGAGCGTCAAGCACAGACACGCTCCGTTACAAGCGTCGTTCCCGCGCAGGCGGGAACCTATGCTGAGCCAGTACATTCACGGGCGATGGGTTCCCGCCTGCGCGGGAACGACGGGGCTTAGCTTGACCGCAGCGCGTCTGCCGGCACTTCGACATATTCCCCCGGCATCAACGGATGCGTCGACAGCGAGAATGGCCCGATGCTGCTGCGTACCAGGCGCAAGGTGGGCAGCCCAACTGCCGCCGTCATCCGCCTCACCTGGCGGTTTTTTCCCTCTTGCAGCGTGATCGCGAGCCAGCTGGTCGGCTTGTCCTGGCGCGTGCGGATCGGCGGATTGCGCGGCCACAGCCATTCCGGCGCGGCGATGCGCACCGCGCGGCACGGCTTGGTGACAAAGTCGCCCAGGTCGATCGGCGCCTGCAGCTTGTCCAGCGCGGCGGCGTCAGGCAGCCCGTCGACCTGCACCAGGTAGGTCTTCGCTTCCTTGTGGTCCGGGTGCGCGATCTGGTGCTGCAGGCGGCCGTCGTCGGTCAGCAGCATCAGGCCTTCGCTGTCGGCGTCGAGCCGCCCGGCCGGGTAAATATTGGGCTGCTTCAGGTAGTCGGCCAGCGATTCGCGCCCGGGCTGGGGCGAAAACTGGCACAGCACCTGGAACGGTTTGTTGAAGAGGATCAGGGCCATCAGGGCGGTCAGTCGAAAAATTGTCAGTCCGGTTTCATCACAGGCCGTGCCTAAAACCGTAGCGCCTAGTAAAATACCGGTGCATAATGTGAAACGCCTCTTGTGTCTTATAGAAGACCAGCGGGCACGTACCCACAATTGTACCCAGTTTCAGTATCCAGACCTATCCATCGCGGCACGATCGCGAACACCGAGGAAAAGCGCATGAGCAGTGATCAGACCATCATTTACACCCTGACCGACGAGGCGCCGCTGCTGGCAACCCACGCCTTCCTGCCAGTCGTCAGCACGTTTGCCAAGGCCGCCGGCATCACCGTCGAGAAGAGCGACATCTCGGTCGCGGCCCGCATCCTGGCCGCCTTCCCGGAGCGCCTCAAGCCTGAGCAGCGCGTGCAGGACTCGCTGGCCGAACTGGGCAAGCTGACCCTGACGCCGCAAGCGAACATCATCAAGCTGCCGAACATCAGCGCTTCCGTGTCGCAGCTGGAAACGGCGATCGAGGAACTGCAGGCCAAGGGTTACGACATCCCCGACTATCCGGCGGCCCCGAAGACCGACGAAGAAAAAGAGATCAAGGCGCGCTACGGCAAGTGCATCGGTTCGGCAGTGAATCCGGTGCTGCGTGAAGGTAACTCGGACCGCCGCGCCCCGCGCGCCGTCAAGGAATACGCGCGCAAGAACCCGCATTCGATGGCCGAATGGTCGGCAGCCTCGCGCACCCACGTGTCGCACATGACCGAAGGCGACTTCTACCATGGCGAAAAGTCGATGACGGTCCAGGGCGCCCGCGAGGTCAAGATGGAACTGGTCACCAAGGGTGGCAACACGCTGGTGCTCAAGCAAAAGGTGGCGCTGCAGGACGGCGAGATCATCGATTCGATGTTCATGAGCCGCAAGTCGCTGCTGGCGTTCTACGAACAGCAGATCAATGACGCGAAAGACACCGGCGTGATGTTCTCGCTGCACGTCAAGGCGACCATGATGAAGGTCTCGCACCCGATCGTGTTCGGCCACTGCGTGCGCATGTTCTACAAGGAAGCATTCGAAAAGCACGGCGCGCTGCTCGACAGCCTCGGCGTCAACGTCAACAACGGCATGGCCGACCTGTACAACAAGATCGCCGACCTGCCGGTGTCGCAGCGCGACGAAATCGTGCGCGACATCCACGCCTGCCAGGAAAACCGCCCGGCGCTGGCGATGGTCGATTCGGCCAAGGGCATCACCAACTTCCATTCGCCGAACGACGTGATCGTCGATGCGTCGATGCCGGCCATGATCCGCGCCGGCGGCAAGATGTACGGCGCCGACGGCCGCCTGAAGGAAGTCAAGGCCGTGATCCCGGAAAGCACCTTCGCCCGCATTTACCAGGAGATCATCAACTTCTGCAAATGGCACGGCGCGTTCGATCCGAAAACCATGGGCACCGTGCCGAACGTGGGCTTGATGGCCCAGCAGGCAGAGGAATACGGTTCGCACGACAAGACTTTCGAGATCCCGGAAGACGGCGTGGCCAACATCACCGACCTGGCAACGGGCGAAGTGCTGCTGTCGCAGAACGTCGAGCAGGGCGATATCTGGCGCATGTGCCAGGTCAAGGACGCGCCGATCCGCGACTGGATCAAGCTGGCCGTCACCCGCGCGCGCAACTCCGGCATGCCGGCGGTATTCTGGCTCGACCCGTACCGTCCGCATGAGAACGAGCTGATCAAGAAGGTGCGTACCTACCTGAAGGATCACGATACGGCTGGCCTGGACATCCAGATCATGTCGCAAGTGCGCGCGATGCGCTACACGCTCGAGCGCCTGAGCCGCGGCCTGGACACCATCTCGGTCACCGGCAACATCCTGCGCGACTACCTGACGGACCTGTTCCCGATCCTGGAGCTGGGCACCAGCGCCAAGATGCTGTCGATCGTGCCATTGATGGCCGGCGGCGGCATGTACGAGACCGGTGCCGGCGGTTCGGCGCCGAAGCACGTGCAGCAGCTGGTCGAAGAAAACCACCTGCGCTGGGATTCGCTGGGCGAGTTCCTGGCGCTGGCCGTGTCGTTCGAAGACCTGGGCCTGAAGACCGGCAACGCCAAGGCCAAGATCCTGGCCAGCACCCTCGACGCTGCTACCGGCAAGTTGCTCGACAACCGCAAGTCGCCATCGCCGAAGACCGGCGAGCTCGACAACCGCGGCAGCCAGTTCTACCTGTCGCTGTACTGGGCGCAGGAACTGGCCGCGCAAAATGACGACGCCGAACTGGCTGCGCATTTCGCGCCGCTGGCCAAGTCGCTGGCTGAGAACGAAGCGAAAATCGTCGCCGAATTGCTGGCAGTGCAGGGCAAGCCGGTCGATGTCGGCGGCTACTACAAGCTTGACGAAGCCAAGGTATCGGCAGCGATGCGCCCTAGCGCCACCTTCAACGAGGCGCTCGCAACGCTGGCCTAAGTGTCGTTCCCGCGAATGCGGGAATCCATGCGCAACAAGAGGAACCCGTCCGGCCAACCTGCCGCGGCGGGTTTTTTTTACATGCGCGCCAGGGTTTTACGTTTGCGTGATGAGTGGTGCATAATGCAAGACATATTCATATGTTTTTTTGGAAGGGCACAATGTACCAACACATCACCGTTCCGGCCGAGGGCCAGAAAATCGGCGTCAACGCCGACCTGACACTCGCGGTCCCGGATAATCCGATCATTCCTTTCATCGAAGGCGATGGCACCGGCATCGACATCACCCCGGTCATGATCAAGGTGGTCGACGCCGCGGTGGCCAAGGCCTACGGCGGCAAGCGCAAGATCAGCTGGATGGAAGTGTTTGCCGGCGAAAAATCGACCAGCGTGTATGGCCCCGACGTGTGGCTGCCGGACGAAACGCTCGACGTGGTGCGCGACTATGTCGTCTCGATCAAGGGCCCGCTGACCACGCCGGTGGGCGGCGGCATCCGTTCGCTCAACGTCGCCCTGCGCCAGCAGCTCGACCTGTACGTGTGCCTGCGCCCGGTGCGCTACTTCGCCGGCGTGCCGTCGCCGCTGAAGCAGCCCGAGAAGACCAACATGGTCATCTTCCGCGAAAACTCCGAAGACATCTATGCCGGTATTGAATACCAGCAGGGGTCCGAAGGCGCCAAAAAGCTGATGGATTTCCTGATCAAGGAAATGGGCGTTACCAAGATCCGCTTCCCCGCGACCTCGGGCCTGGGCATCAAGCCGGTGTCGATCGAAGGCACCGAGCGCCTGGTGCGCAAAGCGATCCAGTATGCGATCGACAATGACAAGCCTTCCGTTACGATTGTCCACAAGGGCAACATCATGAAGTACACCGAAGGCGGCTTCCGTGACTGGGCCTACGCGCTGGCGCAGAAGGAATTCGGCGCCGAACTGATCGACGGCGGCCCATGGTGCAAGTTTAAGAATCCCAAGACCGGCCGCGAGATCACCATCAAGGATTCGATCGCCGACGCCTTCCTGCAGCAGATCCTGCTGCGCCCGGCCGAGTACAGCGTGATCGCAACGCTGAACCTGAACGGCGACTACATCTCGGACGCGCTGGCGGCCCAGGTCGGCGGCATCGGCATTGCGCCGGGCGCCAACATGTCCGACTCGGTCGCCATGTTCGAAGCGACCCACGGCACCGCGCCCAAGTACGCGGGCAAGGATTACGTGAACCCCGGTTCGCTGATCCTGTCGGCGGAAATGATGCTGCGCCACATGGGCTGGGTGGAAGCTGCCGACCTGATCATCGATTCGATGCAGAAATCGATCACCTCCAAGCGTGTTACCTACGACTTCGCGCGCCTGATGGAAGATGCGACGCAGGTGTCGTGCTCGGGCTTTGGTGATGTGATGATCGAAAACATGTAAGGCGACGCTGCCTGCCGCGATGCGGCGCTGCGGATTTACAAGGCCCCGTTCCTCGCCAGAGGACGGGGCCTTTCTCGTGGGCGGTTGATTATTGTTCATGCAATAATCGGCCATCGCCGTCGGGAGGGCTTATGAACGAGAACAAGAAGTTCGCGCAGGTCGGGCGCTTTATTTACGAGTGTCAAAGGGTGAGGGCAACCCTTGCCGGGCTGTACGACATGCTGGCGCACGGCGCCGCCGAAGGCGAAGCGGCCGACCTGGAACTCGACGAGCTTGCCAGCCGCAGCGTTACGCTGTTCGCGCAGAAGCGCGCGGCCGATGTGGTCGCGGTGGCCGGGTTCAGCGCCGTGATCGAAGTGGTCCTGCGATACGGCGCCAGGCTCGATGAGTTACTGGCGCAGGTCGACCTCGACAATGTTCCGGATGAAGACGAAATCCTTGGCCTGCTCAGTTGCCAGCACGAGCTGGAGCGCTATCAGCGTCTGGTCGCCGCCAGTTGATTCGCCGCCGCTTTGACCGCATTAGCATTCAGTCCACATTCGCGGGGTCTGTTGTTGTGAAAAAGTGAAGAGTTTGCCGTCGCGTGAAAGTCGACTGTGACAATGTGCGTATAATTGCCGAAAAGTACTACTAAGTACTTTAAGTTAATATCCTCGCTGCTCTTTCTACTTTCACGGATGTCCCATGTCCCAATTCGACCGCGTTCACTATCGCCAGGCAGACCGCCTGATGCTGTTCATTATCTGGGGCTTGTTCCTGATGTCGCTCGGTTTGTCCGGGATGCACGACACCATGAAATGGGCGTTGCTGGTGGGCTTGCCTGCGGCCCTGGTTCCCACCGCAATGATTGTCCTGAACGGCGGCACCCGGCTGACCGCCTCGGTGGTGGCGGTCGCGCTGATGGTGTTCAGCGGCTTGCATATACACCAGGCCGGCGGCGTGAACGAACTGCACTTCGGCATTTTCGTCCTGCTCGCCTTCCTGTTGTGCTATCGCGACTGGGTCGTCGTCGTGGTGGGCGCCGCGGTGATCGCGCTGCATCACCTCAGTTTCAACTACCTGCAGGAGCTCGGCTATGGCGTGCGCTGCATGACCGAACCCGGCTTTGTCCGCGTGCTGGTGCACGCCGCCTACGTGATCGTCGAGACCGGCGTGCTGTGCTTCCTGTCCATCGTGCTGCGCCGCGAAACCATGCAGGCGGACGAACTGGCCGCGACGGTTGCCGCCTTGTCGGGGCAGGGCGGGGCGATCGACCTGCGCCGCCAGCAAGTGGCGGCAAGCAGCCCAGGCGGACTGGCGCTGCAGCAAGCGCTGGGCGTGATGCATGGTGCAATGGCGCGCGTGCATCAGGGCGTGGAAACCATCGCGGCGGCATCGCGCGACATCGCCACCGGCAACAGTGACCTGTCCGAGCGCACCGAGCGCCAGGCCAGTTCGCTGCAGGGAACGGTCGCTTCGATGGAGGCGCTGACCTCGCGCGTCCGGCTCAATGGCGACAGCGCGCGCCGCGCCAACGAACTGGCCATTTCCGCCTCGGGTGTGGCGGTGCGCGGCGGCGACGTGGTGGCGCAGGTGGTTGACACCATGGCCTCGATTAATGCGTCGTCGAAGCAGATCGTCGAGATTATTGCCGTCATCGATGGCATCGCCTTCCAGACCAACATCCTGGCCTTGAACGCGGCAGTGGAGGCAGCGCGCGCGGGCGAGCAGGGACGCGGCTTCGCCGTGGTCGCAGCGGAAGTGCGCAACCTAGCGCAACGTTCCGCCGGCGCTGCCAAAGAGATCAAGCAATTGATCGGCGACTCGGTTGGGCGCGTGCAGACCGGTTCGGCGCTGGTCGACAAGGCTGGCGCGACGATGGATGAAATCGTCGACAGCGTGCGCCGCGTGACCGACATCATGGGCGAGATCAGTGCCGCCAGCGCCGAGCAGGAGTCGAACATTGGCGAGATCGACCGCGCGATCACCGAGATGGACAGTGTGACGCAGCAAAATGCTGCGCAAGTGCAAGAGGCCGCCGCCGCCGCCCGTTCGCTGCAGGATCAGGCCGATGACCTGGCGCGTGTCGTTTCCACCTTCTCGCTCGACAGCGGCGCGCACCACAGCGGCAGTGCGCAAGCGCGCCGGTTGCGGCTACCTGCTTGATCTTCTCGCTTGTTTTCCATGTAATACTTGTGTGATAAACAAGGGAGGGAGAATGCATGGAAGCCGCAGTAGACTATGAACAGGTTGGCCGTTTCATCTACGGTTTTATCCGCGTCAGGGGCAGCTTCGATGCCTTTTGCCGGGCGCTGGAGCAGGGCGCCCATCCTCTAACGCCAGAAACCCCGCTAAGCCAGTATGCCGACCAAACACAGGTAGTGCTGAGCCAGCGGTATGGTGCCGGCTCGGTCATCGCGCGTGAGTTCAGTGAAGTTGCGGCGGTAATGCTGGCCGGCGACGGGCGGATGAGCCAGATAAAATCCGGGTTCGATGCGGTGAACGTGCCCGGCGATGCCGAGACCGACGGTCTGCTCAGCGTGCAGGCACGGCTGGATCACATCCGTCAACTGATGAGCGCCGCCAGGTAAATCGGATTGTGCAAAAAAAACCCCGCCGGAGGGCGGGGTTTTTCACACCAAGTCTGCTTGTATTAAGCGGACTGGATGTTGGAAGCTTGCTTGCCTTTAGGGCCTTGCGTGACTTCGAACTGAACTTTTTGACCTTCTTTGAGGGTCTTGAAACCGTTCATGTTGATTGCGGAGAAGTGTGCGAACAGATCCTCGCCGCCGTCATCTGGGGTGATGAAGCCAAAACCTTTGGAATCATTGAACCACTTAACTGTACCTGTTGCCATAAAAGAACTTTCAAATATAAACAAATCACACGAGCCATAAAAGCAAGAAGCTTCTTGCCCCCTCCTCAGTCGCTCACATCTTATCAACAAGTACATAAGTACAAGTCAATATCCGCATTGTTGGCGGAATAATATTTGAAGTCAAGGGCTTTTGAAAAGAAATTGTCGAATGCACTACGCCAGTCTAAAACGCAACTCTTGTTTTCCTGAATCGGGTCGCCATCTGCGCTTAGTCGCGAAAACGCGTAAGATGGGAAAACAAATGAAACTGCCCTGATGTTTACACATAGCATCATCGTCGAAAGCCTTAGAATAAGCGTATGGCAACCAAGCAAGATACCGAACAAGTGCTGGAGCGGCAGGTGGTCAAACCCCCTCCGCTATACCAGGTAGCGCTGCTGAATGATGATTACACCCCGATGGAGTTTGTCGTTGCCATCATCCAGGAGTACTTCAACAAGGATCGCGAAACGGCGACGCAGATCATGCTCTCCGTTCACCGCCATGGCAAAGGAGTCTGCGGCGTGTTTTCAAAAGATATAGCGTGTACCAAAGTGGAGTTTGTATTAACGCATGCACGCAAGGCGGGGCATCCCCTGCAGTGTGTGATGGAGGAAGTATGATTGCGCAGGAACTCGAAGTCTCGTTACACATGGCCTTTGTCGAAGCCCGGCAAGCACGGCATGAATTCATTACCGTTGAGCACTTGCTGCTGGCGCTGCTGGACAATCCGTCCGCGGCCGAAGTCCTGCGTGCCTGTGCGGTCAATATTGAAGACCTCCGCAAAACCCTGACCAACTTCATCGGCGACAACACGCCGACAGTGCCAGGCACCGGCGAGGTCGATACACAGCCAACGCTGGGGTTCCAGCGCGTGATCCAGCGTGCGATCATGCACGTCCAGTCCGCGTCCAACGGCAAGAAAGAAGTTACCGGCGCCAATGTGCTGGTGGCGATCTTCGGCGAAAAAGACTCGCATGCGGTGTACTACCTGCATCAGCAGGGCGTCACCCGCCTCGACGTGGTCAATTTCATTTCCCACGGCGTGCGCAAGGACCAGCAGGTCGACAGCCAGAAGGCGTCCGAAGGCGTCGAGGAAGCCCAGGTCGAAGGCCAGACCAAGGAAAGCCCGCTCGACCAGTTCACCCAGAATCTGAACAAGGCCGCTTCCGAAGGCAAGATCGATCCGTTGATCGGCCGCGAGGAAGAAGTCGACCGCGTCATCCAGATCCTGTGCCGCCGCCGCAAGAACAACCCGCTGCTGGTCGGTGAGGCCGGCGTCGGCAAGACCGCCATCGCCGAAGGCCTGGCCTGGCGCATCACCCAGGGCGAGGTGCCCGAAGTGCTGGCCAACGCCATCGTCTACTCGCTCGACATGGGCGCGCTGCTGGCAGGTACCAAATACCGTGGCGACTTCGAGCAGCGCCTCAAGGCGGTGCTCAAGCAGCTGAAAGACGCGCCCAACGGCATCCTGTTCATCGACGAGATCCACACCATCATCGGCGCCGGTTCGGCGTCGGGCGGCACCTTGGACGCGTCGAACCTGCTCAAGCCTGCGCTGTCCAATGGCCAGCTCAAGTGCATCGGCGCGACCACCTTCACCGAGTTCCGCGGCGTGTTCGAAAAAGACCACGCGCTGTCGCGCCGTTTCCAGAAGGTTGACGTCAACGAGCCGACCGTCGAGCAGACCGTGCAGATTTTGCGTGGCCTGAAGTCGCGCTTTGAAGAGCACCACGGCGTCAAGTACTCGTCGTCGGCGCTGTCGACCGCGGCAGAACTGGCGGCCCGCTTCATCAACGACCGCCACCTGCCTGACAAGGCGATCGACGTTATCGACGAAGCCGGTGCGGCGCAACGCATCCTGCCGAAGTCGAAGCAGAAGAAAACCATCGGCAAAACCGAGATCGAGGACATCATCGCCAAGATCGCGCGGATTCCGCCGCAGACCGTCAACCAGGACGACCGCAGCAAGCTGCAGACCATCGACCGCGACCTGCGCAACGTCGTGTTCGGCCAGGACCCTGCGATCGATGCGCTGTCGTCGGCCATCAAGATGGCGCGCGCCGGCCTGGGCAAGACCGACAAGCCGATCGGCTCCTTCCTGTTCTCCGGTCCTACCGGCGTCGGCAAGACCGAAGTGGCCAAGCAACTGGCGTTCATCCTCGGCATCGAGCTGATTCGCTTCGACATGTCGGAGTACATGGAACGGCATGCAGTGAGCCGCCTGATCGGCGCGCCTCCGGGCTACGTCGGCTTCGACCAGGGCGGTTTGCTGACCGAAGCGATCACCAAGAAGCCGCACGCGGTGCTGCTGCTGGACGAGATTGAAAAAGCCCACCCGGACATTTTCAATATCCTGCTGCAGGTGATGGACCATGGCACGCTGACCGACAACAACGGACGCAAGGCCGACTTCCGCAACGTGATCATCATCATGACCACGAATGCTGGCGCGGAAAGCCTGACCAAGCGCTCGATGGGCTTCACCGACTCGAAAGCCGCTGGCGACGAGATGGCCGACATCAAGCGCATGTTCACGCCGGAGTTCCGCAACCGTATCGACGCGACCATCAGCTTCCGTGCGCTGGACGAAGAAATCATCCTGCGCGTGGTCGACAAGTTCCTGATGCAGCTGGAAGAACAGCTGCACGAGAAAAAAGTCGAAGCGGTGTTCACCGAGAAGCTGCGCAAGTACCTGGCGAAGAAGGGTTTCGATCCGCAGATGGGCGCGCGTCCAATGTCGCGCCTGATCCAGGACATGATCCGCAAGGCGCTGGCCGACGAGCTGCTGTTTGGCCGCCTGGTCAACGGCGGACGGATCACGGTCGACATGGACGAGAACGACGCTGTGCTGATCGAGTTCCCGGAAGGCGACACCATGCCGCCGCCGGCACCTGCCGAAACGGTCGAAATCGAATAAGCGCCAGGCGCACAACCAAAAACCCGCACTTGTGCGGGTTTTTTTTCGGCGCCGCCACCAAGTGTGGGCAGACGAACCAGGGCCACTCGTCGTTCCCCGATCCGCCGCCACTCGTCGTTCCCGCGGAGGCGGGAACCCATACCTGATCATAAAAGCGGCCCTGCCTGGAACCGAGGAGATGATTGGCGCGCTCAGTACCCCTTCGGGTCGGTCTCTGCGACGGCAAGCGCGCCATCGACGCAGGTCACGCAATAACCGCCGACTTCCACCGCCTGCTCGCCCAGCGCGAGCCTTATCCGTCCATCGCGTCCCACAGCGGCGCCCTGCGACGCCACAAACTCGCCGCCAAAGCGTTCCACCTGGCCGGAATGCCGGATAAATTCACCGACGCATCCCGACCCGCTGCCGCACACCGGATCTTCATCGATCCCATGCGCCGGGGCGAACGCGCGGATCTCGATGCGCGCCGCCTGTCCTTCCGCATGCGGCCCGAAGATCACCACGCCGGTATGGCGGCCTTGTTTGTCCTGCTCCTTCATGCGCACAAAGTCCGGCCTCGCATCCAGCACGGCTTGCGCGCTGTCGACCTGGGCCACAACCCAGCGCGCGCCGACATCGATCAGGCATGGTGTCGAGGTGCGGTCGACGCGCAGGCCCAGCACCGCATCGAGTTCATCGCACTGCGCCTGGCTCAATGGTGTGATGACCGCTTCCGGCATGCGCAGCGAGATCAGCGCTTCCTCCACTTTCAGGCGAATCAGCCCCTTGCGGCACTGCTGAACCAGCACGCCGTCCTTCGCCGTCACCATGCCCGCTTCAAGCAGGGCATGCGCGGTACCGATGGTTGGATGGCCGGCGAAAGGCAGCTCGGCGTTGGGCGTAAAGATGCGCACGTGGTAATCGGCCCCGTCCTGCGTGACCGGCACGACAAACGTTGTTTCGGACAGGTTGGTCCAGTTGGCGATCTGTTGCATCTGCTCCGTCGACAGCGCGGCGCCATCGAGAATCACGGCAACCGGGTTGCCCATGAAAGCCTTGCGGGTGAAAACATCGACTTGTTTGAACGGCAGCGCTGGCATGGAGAGTCCTTGATCGAGACCGGAACGGGAGTCGTCGATTATAGAGCGTCACGCGACACGGTCGGACAGGCAAGCGCGCAGCCCACCGGCGCCGGATCTCAAGCGTCCCAGCGAACTAGATGGCGGCCAGTGCGTCTCGCAAATCCTGCCGCTGATCTCCCAGATCCTCCACGCCGACCGACAGCCGAATCAGGCTATCGCTGATCCCGAGCGCCGCGCGCTGCGCCGCCGGTATGGTCGCATGCGTCATCAACGCCGGATGCTCGATCAGGCTCTCGACTCCGCCCAAACTCTCGGCCAGGGTGAACACCTCGCACCGTTCCAGAAACCGCCGCGCACCCGCAAGATCGGTATCGAGCTCGATCGAGATAATCCCGCCATACCCGTTCATCTGCCGTCTGGCCAGCGCATGCTGCGGATGCGACTCCAGCCCCGGGTAGTACACCTTGCGCACCTTCGGCTCGCGCTCGAGCCACTGCGCCAGCGCCAGGCTGTTGGCACAGCTGCGCTCCAGCCGCAACGCCAGCGTCTTAATCCCGCGTAAAACCAGGAAGCTGTCGAACGGTCCCTGGATCGCTCCCACCGAATTTTGCAGGAAGCCCAGCTGCTCGCACCAGTCGCGCTGATGCAGCTCGGCGCCCACCACCGCGATCCCTCCGATCACGTCGGAGTGCCCGTTCATGTACTTGGTCGTCGAGTGCACCACGATGTCGATCCCGGCTTCGAGCGGACGCTGTACGATCGGGCTGGCAAAGGTGTTGTCGCACACCGAGATGATCCCGCGCTCGCGGCAGATCTTCGCAATCGCCGCCAGGTCCGCGAGCTTGAGCATCGGGTTGGTCGGCGTTTCCACCCACAGCATGCGCGTCTCCGGCCGCAGCGCCGCCAGCAGCGCGTCGATCGAGGTCAGGTCGACGTAGCTGAAGTCATGTCCCGCGCTGCGTCGGCGCACGCGCTCGAACAGGCGGTAGGTGCCGCCGTACATGTCGTCGCCCGCGATGATGTGCGAGCCGCTGTCGGCCAGCTCCAGCACCGTCGATATCGCCGCCAGGCCGGATGCGAACGCAAACGCCTGGGCGCCGCTTTCGAGGTCCGCCACGCAGCGCTCCAGCGCCCAGCGCGTCGGATTGTGCGAGCGCCCGTAGTCGAGGCCCTTGTGTACGCCGGGACTCTGCTGCGCAAAGGTGGAGGTCGCGTAAATCGGCGGCATCACCGCGCCGGTGGCAGGGTCCGGAGACTGGCCGCCGTGGATCACGCGGGTGGCGATATGCTTTTTGCTGGCGGAGTCGTTCACGATAGTGTCCTGCGCAGGTGGTTGAGAAGGTCGAAGCGCGTGATCAATCCGTAGAAGTGGCCGTCGTCGGTAATCACCGCCGTCAGTCCCTGGTCGATGATGTCGCGCAGCTGTTCCATGCTGGCCGCCGGCCGCAGCGTGCGTAGCTGCGCCGTCATCGTGTCGCTGACCAGGCTGGAGAATTTTGCCTGCGCGGTGGTCACGTGCAGCAGCAGGTCAGACTCGTCGATGATGCCGGCCAGGCGGCCATTGTCAATCACCGGCAGTTGCGCCAGGTCGGCGCTGCGCATGCGGTTGAACGCGGTAAGCAGGTTGTCGCCCGGCGCCACGGTGACCACTTCACCTTCGTCGTAGCGGCGGCCGATCAGGTCGCGCAGGTCGCCGAGGAGAGGTCGCTTGAGCAGGCCCTGGTCGACCATCCAGCCGTCGCTGTACACCTTGGTGAGATAGCGGGTGCCGGTGTCGCATACAAAGGTGGCCACGCGCTTGGGCGCCGTCTGCGCGCGGCAGTAGCGCAGCGCGGCCGCCAGCAGCGTGCCGGTGGACGACCCGGCCAGGATGCCTTCCTCGCGCAGCAGAAGGCGCGCGCTCTGGAAGCTCTCCTCGTCGCTGATGGTAAAGGCGTGGCTCACGTGCGACAGGTCGGCGATGCCCGGGATGAAGTCCTCGCCGATGCCCTCGACCGCCCACGATCCTGACACCTGCGACACCTTGCCGGTGTCGACATACTCGGCGAGGATCGAGCCTTTCGGATCGGCCAGCACGAACTCCATCTCCGGATGCACTGCGCTGAAGTAGCGCGACAGGCCGGTGAGCGTGCCGCCCGAGCCGACGCCAACCACCACCGCGTCGAGCCGTTCGCCGCTTTGCCGCCACAACTCGGGGCCCGTGGTCGACTCGTGCGCGTACGGGTTGGCCTGGTTGTTGAACTGGTCGGCGAACCAGGCGCCGGGAATCTCGCGCGCCAGCCGCGCCGCGTAGTCCTGGTAGTACTCGGGATGACCCTTGCCGACGTCCGAACGGGTCAGGTGAATCTCGGCGCCGAGCGCCTTCAGGTGCAGCACCTTCTCGATCGCCATTTTGTCCGGCACCACCAGCACCACGCGGTAGCCCTTGATGCGGGCGACCAGCGCCAGGCCGATGCCGGTGTTGCCCGCTGTCGCCTCAACGACCGTGCCGCCCGGGAGCAGCGCGCCATCCATCTCGGCTTTCTCGATCATCGCGCGGCCAATCCGGTCCTTGATCGAGCCGCCGGGGTTTTGACATTCGAGTTTCAGGAACAGCTGGCAGGGGCCAGTGTCGATGCGGGTTACCTCGACCAGGGGCGTGTTGCCGATCATCGAAAACAGCGCCGGTTGCGGAGTCAGTGCCATCGTGTTTCTCCAGGGCCAAAAGTTGAGCCGAGGAATGGCCCCGGCGGAATATCTGGACGATTCTGCGCTGATTCAGGGTAGTCCGTATTGACGCGAAGGGAAGCGGAACCTGTTGGATGTGCTAGTTATTTTTTTCGCAATTTGCGCCACAAGGTGGTGCGGCTGATGCCGAGGTATTGCGCCGCTTCATCGCGGCGCCCGCCGAAGCGGGCCAGCACGTCATCGACCGTTTCGGCGGACGGCGCCGGGGCGGCGGCGGTCGAAGGCGCCTCGCCGGCGGGGCGCGCGAGTTCGGGCGCGACCGCCAGCACGAACGCCGGCGTCAGCGCCTGCAGCGGCTCGTTGGCGAGGAACAGCGCCAGCCGCTCTGCCAGGTTGCGCAGTTCGCGCACATTGCCCGGCCAGTCGTAGCGCTCCAGCAGCGGCGCGCAGGCGCCGATTTCGGCATGCAGGTTGGGATGCGGGCGCGCGCCCAGCGCCGCCAGCGCGTTCTTCAGCGACCATTCGGCCAGCACGCTGATATCGGCGCGGCGCTCGCGCAGCGGCGGCAGCGCCATGCGCAGTACCGCCAGCCGGTAGTACAGGTCGGCGCGGAAGCGGCCTTCGCGCACGCGCGCTTCGAGATCGCAGTGGGTCGCGCTGATGACGCGGACATGCACCGCAACGGGCCGCGTGCCGCCCACGCGCACCACTTCGCGTTCTTCAAGCACGCGCAGCAGCCGCGTTTGCAGCGGTAGCGGCATTTCGCCGATCTCGTCGAGGAACAGGGTGCCGCGGTGCGCGGCTTCGAACAAGCCGGCGTGGCCACCGCGGCGTGCGCCGGTAAATGCGCCTTCCTCGTGGCCGAACAATTCCGATTCGAGCAGCGACTCGGCGATTGCGCCGCAGTTGACGGCGACGAACGGCCGATTCGCGCCAAGGCTGCGCGGTCCTTCGCGGTGGATCGCCTGCGCCACCAGCTCCTTGCCGGTACCGGTCTCGCCCTGGATCAGGACCGTGGCGGGCGAGCGCGCATACAGCACCACCGACTGGCGCAGATTCTCCATCGCCGCCGATTCGCCGCGCAGGTCGTTCAGGCCGTGCCTGGCGCGCAGCGTGTCGGGCACCACCGTGCGCGCCGCGCGGTTCGACTCAAGCTGGGTCAGGCGCGCCATCTCCAGCGCGTCGTCGAAGGCCTGGCGGATCGAGGCGGCGGAGTACACGAACACTCCGGTCAGTCCTGCTTCCTCGGCGAGGTCGGTGATCAGTCCGGCGCCGACGATGGCCTTGATGCCGGCGGCCTTCAGGTCATTGATCTGCGCGCGCGCGTCTTCTTCGGTGACGTAGGTGCGCTGCGCGATCGGCACGCCGAAGGTGGCGCCGAATTCGGCCAGCTGCGGCAACTGCTCCTGATAGGTGATCACGCCAATCCGGTCGGACACGCGGCGCGCCCGCGCCAGCGCCTGCATCACATCGAAGCCGCTGGCCTTGGCGATGACCACGGGGACCGACACGCGCCCCTTCAGGTAGGCCGCGTTGGACCCGGCCGCGATCACCACGTCGCAGCGGTCCGTGGCCATGCGTTCGCGAATGTGGCGGGCGGCGTCGTCAAAGCCGAGATTGATCGGCTCGATCGAGGCGAGGTGATCGTATTCCAGCGTGATGTCGCGAAACAGATCCGATAGCCGCGACACCGACACCGTCCAGATAACGGGCTTGTCGCTGATGTCGGCGGGGAGGCGGGGTTGATAGCTCATGTTTCAATTTTAACGCATCTGTTCCACTGCGTTTCAAATGAAACGTTATATGAAACATGCAACCACCGTTCTTTTTCTTGTTTTTCGGCTAGTACGTTGATTTTTTGGCGTTATCGGGCACTCACAGTGCATGGCACGTACCTTGCAATACATAAGCATTACCGTCACCGATGCAACACTACAGGGGAGTACTAATGAAAGAATCACCAGGCGCGCTGTTCCGCCGCGCAGTGCAGGAAGAATCGCCGTTGCAGGTTGTCGGCGCCATCAACGCCAATCACGCACTGCTCGCCAAGCGCGCGGGCTTCCGCGCGATCTATCTCTCCGGCGGCGGTGTCGCCGCCGGCTCGCTCGGACTGCCGGACCTGGGCATCTCGAACCTCGACGACGTGCTCACCGACGTACGCCGCATCACCGACGTGTGCGACCTGCCGCTGCTGGTCGACGTCGATACCGGCTTCGGCTCGTCGGCTTTCAACGTCGCGCGCACCGTCAAATCGATGATCAAGTTCGGCGCCGCCGCGATGCACATCGAAGACCAGGTCGGGGCCAAGCGCTGCGGCCACCGCCCGGGCAAGGAAATCGTCTCCAAGCAGGAGATGGTCGACCGCATCAAGGCAGCGGTGGACGCGCGCACCGACGACAGCTTCGTCATCATGGCGCGCACCGACGCGCTGGCCGTTGAAGGACTGGACGCCGCGATCGAGCGCATTGCCGCCTGCGTCGAAGCCGGCGCCGACATGGTGTTCCCCGAAGCGATCACCGACCTGGCCATGTACTCGCAGTTTGCCAAAGCGGTCAAGGTGCCGGTCCTCGCCAACATTACCGAATTCGGCGCGACCCCGCTGTTTACAACCGAAGAACTGAAGGGCGCTGACGTTGGCCTGGTGCTGTACCCGCTGTCGGCGTTCCGCGCCATGAACAAGGCGGCGGAGAACGTCTACGGCGCTATCCGCCGCGACGGCACCCAGAAGAACGTGGTCGACACCATGCAGACCCGGATGGAACTGTACGAGCGCATCAACTATCACGATTTCGAGCAGAAGCTCGACGCGCTGTTCGCAGCGCAGAAAAAATAATTTGCCGTTTACTGGAGATCCCAACATGAGTGAGCAACAAGCAGCACCAGGCTTCAAGCCAAAGAAATCGGTAGCACTGTCCGGCGTCGCCGCTGGCAATACCGCCCTGTGCTCGGTCGGCAAAACCGGCAATGACCTGCACTACCGCGGCTACGACATCCTCGACATCGCCGACAACTCGGAATTCGAAGAAATCGCCTACCTGCTGGTACACGGCAAGTTGCCCAATTCGGCCGAGCTGACCGGCTACAAAGCCAAGCTGAAATCGCTGCGCGGCCTGCCGCAGGCTGTCAAAGCGGCGCTTGAAGCGCTGCCGGCATCGAGCCATCCGATGGACGTGATGCGCACCGGCGTATCGACGCTGGGCTGCGTCCTGCCTGAAAAGGACGACCACAACGCGCCAGGCGCGCGCGACATCGCCGACCGCCTGATGGCGTCGTTCGGCTCGATGCTGCTGTACTGGTACCACTTCAGCCACAACGGCAAGCGCATCGAGGTCGAGACCGACGACGACTCGATCGGCGGCCATTTCCTGCACCTGCTGCACGGCGTCAAGCCGCCAAAGAGCTGGGAAAAGGCGATGCACACCTCGCTGATCCTGTACGCCGAACACGAGTTCAACGCATCGACCTTTACCGCGCGCGTGATCGCCGGTACCGGTTCGGACATCCACTCGGCCATCACCGGCGCGATCGGCGCGCTGCGCGGGCCGAAGCACGGCGGCGCCAATGAAGTCGCGCTCGACATCCAGAAGCGCTACGAGAACCCGGACGAAGCCGAAGCCGACATCCGCAACCGCGTCGCCAACAAGGAAGTCGTGATCGGCTTCGGCCACCCGGTGTACACGGTCTCCGACCCGCGCAACAAGGTGATCAAGGAAGTGGCGCGCTCGCTGTCGCGCGACGCAGGGTCGAACAAGATGTTCGACATCGCCGAACGCCTCGAGACCGTGATGTGGGACGTGAAGAAGATGTTCCCGAACCTCGACTGGTTCTCGGCTGTGTCGTACCACATGATGGGCGTGCCGACCGCGATGTTCACGCCGCTGTTCGTCATCTCGCGCACCTCCGGATGGGCCGCGCACATCATCGAGCAGCGTATCGACAACAAGATCATCCGCCCGAGCGCGAACTACGTCGGACCGGAAGACCTGCAATTCGTGCCGATTTCGGCCCGCAAGTAGAACTACGTCGTTCCCGCGCAGGCGGGAACCTGCAGAAAGGTGGGCTAGCCACCTCCGCACAGGTTCCCGCTTTCGCGGGAACGACGCTTTGAGGAATAAACATGAACACTGGACACCGCAAACCCCTGCCGGGCACCAAGCTCGATTATTTCGACACCCGCGCCGCGGTCGAAGCCATCGAACCGGGCGCTTACGACAAGCTGCCGTACACCTCGCGCGTGCTGGCCGAGAACCTGGTGCGCCGCTGCGACCCGTTGATGCTGACCGCATCGCTCAAGCAGATCATCGAACGCAAGCGCGACCTGGACTTCCCGTGGTTCCCCGCGCGGGTAGTTTGCCACGACATCCTTGGCCAGACCGCGCTGGTCGACCTGGCCGGACTGCGTGACGCCATCGCCCTCGAAGGCGGCGATCCTTCCATGGTCAACCCGGTTGTGCCGACCCAGCTGGTGGTCGACCACTCGCTGGCAGTCGAGTGCGGGGGCTTCGATCCGGACGCGTTCGAGAAGAACCGCGCCATCGAAGACCGCCGCAACGAAGACCGCTTCGACTTCATCAACTGGACCAAGAAGGCGTTCAAAAACGTCGACGTGATCCCGCCAGGTAACGGCATCCTCCACCAGATCAACCTTGAGCGCATGTCGCCGGTGATCCAGGTGACCGGCAACGTCGCCTACCCGGACACCCTGGTCGGCACCGACTCGCACACCCCGATGGTGGACGCGCTTGGCGTGATCGCCATCGGCGTCGGCGGCCTCGAAGCGGAAAGCGTCATGCTCGGCCGCGCGTCGTACATGCGCCTGCCGGACATCATCGGCGTCGAGCTGACCGGCAAGCCGCAGCCTGGCATCACCGCCACCGATATCGTGCTGGCGCTGACGGAATTCCTGCGCGCGTCCAAAGTCGTTTCGTCGTACCTTGAGTTCTACGGCGTTGGCGCATCTCACCTGACGCTCGGCGACCGCGCCACCATCTCCAACATGGCGCCCGAATTCGGTTCGACCGCGGCGATGTTCTACATCGACGAACAGACCATCAAGTACCTGAAGCTCACCGGCCGCGACGACGAACTGGTCAAGCTGGTCGAGACCTACGCCAAGGAAGCCGGCCTGTGGGCGGACAGCCTGAAGAGCGCCGAGTACGAGCGTACCCTCAGCTTCGACCTGTCCTCGGTGGTGCGTAACATCGCCGGTCCGTCGAACCCGCACAAGCGCGTGCCGACCTCGGAACTGGCAGCGCGCGGCATCAGCGGCGTCGTCGAGAACGAGCCGGGCCTGATGCCCGACGGCGCGGTGATCATCGCTGCCATCACCAGTTGCACCAACACCAACAACCCGCGCAACATGATCGCCGCTGGCCTCATCGCGCGCAACGCCAACAAGCTTGGCCTGGCGCGCAAGCCGTGGGTCAAGAGTTCGCTGGCGCCGGGCTCCAAGACGGTCGCCCTGTACCTGGAAGAAGCAGGGCTGATGGCCGAGCTGGAAAGCCTCGGCTTCGGCGTCGTGGCGTTTGCCTGCACCACCTGCAACGGCATGAGCGGCGCGCTCGATCCGGTGATCCAGCAAGAGATCATCGACCGCGACCTGTATTCCACCGCTGTCCTGTCGGGCAACCGCAACTTTGACGGCCGCATCCACCCTTACGCGAAACAGGCCTTCCTCGCATCGCCGCCGCTGGTGGTCGCCTACGCGATCGCCGGGACCATCCGCTTCGACATCGAGAAGGATGTTCTCGGCCTCGACGCGAGCGGCCAGCCGATTCGACTGGCCGACATCTGGCCGACCGACGAAGAGATCGACGCCATCGTGGAATCGAGCGTCAAGCCGGACCAGTTCCGCAAGGTCTACACGCCGATGTTCGCGGTACAGGTGGACAATGGCGAGAAGGTCAGCCCGCTGTACGACTGGCGCGAGCAGAGCACCTACATCCGCCGTCCGCCGTACTGGGAAGGCGCGCTGGCCGGCGAGCGCTCGCTCACCGCCATGCGTCCGCTCGCGGTCCTGGGCGACAACATCACCACCGACCACCTGTCGCCATCGAACGCCATCATGCTTAACAGCGCGGCGGGCGAGTACCTGGCAAAGATGGGACTGCCGGAAGAAGACTTCAACTCGTACGCCACGCACCGCGGCGACCACCTGACGGCGCAGCGCGCGACGTTTGCCAACCCGACCCTGGTCAATGAGATGGCGGTCGTCGACGGCAAGGTCAAGGCCGGCTCGCTGACGCGCGTTGAGCCGGAGGGCAAGGTCACGCGCATGTGGGAGGCGATCGAGACCTACATGGAACGCAAGCAGCCTTTGATCATCATCGCCGGCGCCGATTATGGCCAGGGCTCGTCGCGCGACTGGGCGGCCAAGGGCGTGCGGCTGGCGGGTGTCGAGGCGATCGTCGCTGAAGGCTTCGAGCGCATCCACCGCACCAACCTGGTCGGGATGGGCGTGCTGCCGCTGGAGTTCATGGCCGGTGTGAATCGCCTGACCCTGGGGCTGGACGGCACCGAGACGTATGACGTGATCGGCGAGCGCACGCCGCGTGCGAACTTGACGCTGGTCGTCAACCGCAAGAACGGCGAGCGGCTTGAAGTGGCGGTGACGTGCAGGCTCGATACCGCCGAAGAGGTGTCGATCTATGAAGCGGGCGGCGTGCTGCAGCGCTTCGCGCAGGACTTCCTCGCGTCGTCGGTCAAGGCGGCTTAAGGCTGGCAACAACGGCGGGTGCGGCCGATGCCGCATCCGCCGAACACAGGACTTCACATGACCCACCCACCACAAATCAAAATCCCCGCCACCTACATGCGTGGCGGTACCAGCAAGGGCGTATTCTTCCGCCTGCAAGACCTGCCGCAACCGGCGCAGCTGCCTGGCGCCGCGCGCGACGCGCTGCTGCTGCGCGTGATCGGCAGCCCCGACCCCTACGGCAAGCAGATCGACGGCATGGGCGGCGCCACCTCCAGCACCAGCAAGGCCGTGATCCTGTCGCGCAGCAGCAAGGAAGGCCACGACGTCGACTACCTGTTCGGCCAGGTCGCCATCGACAAGGCCTTCGTCGACTGGAGCGGCAACTGCGGCAACCTGTCGGCGGCGGTCGGCTCGTTCGCCATCAGCAGCGGCATGCTCGATCCGGCGCTCATTCCGGACAACGGCATCGCCACCGTGCGCATCTGGCAGGCCAATATCGGCAAGACCATCATCGCGCATGTGCCGATCACCGGCGGCGAAGTGCAGGAAACCGGCGAATTCGCGCTCGACGGCGTCACCTTCCCGGCGGCCGAAGTGCAGCTTGAATTCATGGACCCGGCGGCCGAAGAAGGCGAGGGCGGCTCGATGTTCCCGACCGGGAACCTGATCGACGATCTCGACGTGCCTGGCATCGGCACCTTCAAGGCCACCATGATCAATGCCGGCATCCCGACCATCTTCCTCAACGCGGCCGACATCGGCTACACCGGCACCGAGCTGCAGGATGCGATCAACAGCGATCCAGCGGCGCTGGCGCGCTTTGAAACCATTCGCGCCCACGGCGCGGTGCGCATGGGCCTGATCAAGCATGTGGCTGAAGCGGCGAAGCTGCAGCATACGCCGAAGGTGGCCTTCGTCGCGCCGCCGGCTGCGTACGTGTCTTCCAGCGGCAAAGAGGTATCGACCATCGACACCGACCTGCTGGTGCGCGCCATGTCGATGGGGAAGCTGCACCATGCGATGATGGGCACCGCGGCCGTCGCGATCGGCACCGCGGCCGCCATTCCAGGCACGCTGGTGAACCTGGCTGCAGGCGGCGGCTCGCCCAATGCGGTGCGCTTTGGCCATCCATCGGGCACCTTGCGGGTCGGCGCACAGGCCACTTTCAGCAATGGCGAATGGAGCGTCAAGAAGGCGATCATGAGCCGCAGCGCGCGTGTGCTGATGGAAGGCTGGGTGCGCGTCCCCGGCGACGCGTTCTAGGCATCGGGGCGGCTGTCGTTTATCGGGCCGCAGCTGATGTAATTCTGGTAATTTTGCGATTTTTCCGGCATTTGTGGTTTATGATCCAGACTGAAGCTGCCCGCTATAGAGGCAGTACTTATTACAGTGTGGGACATGGATCGAGTGCGGGCTAATCCTGATTTTGTCGCGGAGTCTCTACAGTTATTTGGCCTGCCTGCTTGCGCATGCAACGCGGCCGGCCAGATATTCGCCGTTAACGTCGAATTGACACGGCTGATCGGGCGCGATGCTGCCGGTCTTGAGCTGCCCGAGTTGTTCACCGCGCGCACCGCGCCGGCGGTTGCCGCGCTGCTGCCCGTCGCACCTCGAATCGCGCAGGAATGGATCAGCGCCCTGGTGGCGTCGAACGGCAGCGAGATCGCCGTCCAGGTCCACGCCAAGCCGCTGGCCGCGGACGGATCGTCCCCCGGCGCCGTCTTCGCCTTTACCGATCTGCGGCCCGTCGAGCGTGACCAGTCGGCCTTGCGCCAGTCAATGCTGGAGCAAAGGGCGATCCTCGATAACGCCTCCGTCGGCATCTTGTTCAGCAAGGCCGGCGTGATGTCGTCGTGTAATCCGCGCTTTGCCGAGATGTTCGGCTATCCGCAGGAAGAGATGATCGGCCGCCGCGCAGTCGAGGTGTTCCCCTCGCCCGAGGTCTACGCTGCCTTCGGCCGGAAGGCAGGCCCGCTGTTAAGCCAGGGTCTCCCGTTCGAAGTGGCGGAAGCGCAGTTCAAGCGGCGCGACGGCAGCTTGTTCTGGTGCCGCGTGCGCGCCAAGGCGGTCGATATCGACCGCAACGAAGAGGGCACGATCTGGATCCTGGAAGACGTCACCGACGCACGCCTGTCGATGACGGAAGGCCAGGCGATCATGACCAACGCCTCGTTTACCATCCTTTTCACGCGCAACCGCGTGGTCACGCGCTACAACCGCAGCTTTGGCGAGATGTTCGGCTACGAAGGCGACGAGGCCCTGGGGATCCCGGGCCGCGCGCTGTACCCGAGCGACGACGTCTACGACCAGCTCGGCAAGGAAGCGTTCCCGCTGCTGTCGGTCGGCCGTCCGTTCCAGACCGAGGTCGCGATGGTGCGCAAGGATGGTACCGAGATGTGGGTCCAGGTGATCGCGTTCGTGGTCAATCCTGAAGACCCGTCGCGCGGCACCATCTGGATCATCGAAGACCGGACCAGCCAAAAGCGCGCCGAGGAATCGCTGCGCAATGCGCTGCTGGAGAACCAGGCCATCCTCGACAGCGCGGTGCTTGGCATCGCGGTCGTCGAAGACGGCTACAACCTGCGCTGCAATACCAAGATGGAGGAGCTGTTCGGCTACGGGCCGGGTGAAATCAACGGCCTGTCGGTGCAGTCGCTGTACCCGGACAAGGCCAGTTGGGACTCGGCCCGTATCGAGACCTCGCGCAACTTCCATTCGGGACGGGTCAGCATGGGCGAGTACCAGCTGGTGCGCAAGGACGGCTCGACCTTCTGGGCGCGCCTGTCTGGGCGGCCGTTCGACCTGTCGGACGAGACCGGACGGTCGGTGTGGGTGGTCGACGACGTGACCGCGCGGCGCGAAGCGGCTGAAGCGGTGCGCCGCGCGCGCGACGAGCTGGAAGTACGCGTGCTTGAACGTACCGCCGAACTGGCAGGCGCCAACACGCTGCTGCAGGCCGAGATCGTCGAGCGCCGCCAGGCCGAGGCGCGGGTGCATCACATGGCGTATCACGACAGCTTGACCGGGCTGCCGAACCGGGCGCTGCTTGCCGACCGCCTCGACCGCGCGATGCTGGCGGCGCAGCGCACCGACCGCAAGCTGGCCGTGATGTTCCTCGACCTCGACCGCTTCAAGACCATCAACGACTCGCTCGGGCACCTGACGGGCGACCACGTGCTCAAGGAAGTGGCCAACCGGCTGTGCCGCGCAGTGCGCGCCAGCGACACCGTGGCCCGCCTCGGCGGCGATGAATTCGTGGTGCTGGTGCCGGGCATTTACGACGCATCCGAGTGCAACCTGGTGGCCGAAAAGATCATCGAGTCGCTGGCCTCGCCGATTCCCTTCGAGGGGCGCATGCTGCACATCACGCCATCGATCGGCATCTGCACCTACCCGGACGATGGCGCCGATGTCGAAACGCTGATGCGCCACGCCGACGCGGCGATGTACCACGCCAAGGCGAGTGGGCGGAACAACTATCAGTTCTTCACCCAGACGATGAACCAGGCAGCGTCGCAGCACTTCGAGCTCGAAAGCAGCCTGCGAGGCGCGATGGCGCGCCAGGAGTTCGAGCTGTTCTACCAGCCGATCATCGACACCGGCACCCGCCGCATCCACACGCTGGAAGTGCTGCTGCGCTGGCGCCGCGGCGACAACGAGCTGGTGCAGCCGGACCAGTTCATCCCGATCATGGAAGAAAATGGACTGATCGTGCCGGTCGGTGAATGGGTCATGCGGCGCGCCTGCGAGCAAAGCGTGGAGTGGCTGCGCCAGGGCTTCGACCCGGTGCCGCTGGCGGTCAACCTGTCGCCGCGCCAGTTCATGCACCGCGGGCTGATCCAGTCGATCCGCAGCATTCTCGACGAGACCGGGATCGACCCCGCGCTGCTGGAATTCGAGATTACCGAGACTGCGCTGATGCAGCATGGCGAACAGACGCTGGAAATTCTGGGGCAGATCAACCGCATGGGCATCCGGCTGTCGATTGACGATTTCGGGACCGGCTATTCAAGCCTGGCCTACCTGAAGCGCTTCCCCGTCAAAAAGGTGAAGATCGACCGCGCGTTCATCAAGGACCTGGAGGGCAGCGCGGAAGACCGGGCGATCGTCGGCGCGATTATCGCCTTGTCGAACAGTTTGCAGCTGTCGGTGGTGGCGGAGGGTGTCGAAAGCGAAGGGCAGTACAAGCTGCTGCGCGAGAGCGGATGCCAGTACGCGCAAGGATTCCTGTTCTCGCAGCCGGTGGAGGCTAGCCAGGTGATGGCCTTGATGTAGTCCGGCTGTTCGTGCGGATGGGCGCGATCGCGCATCCGCCGAACCTGGCACGCTTATCCGAGCGTCGCGATGACCGGCGCATGGTCCGACGGCTGCGTCCATTTGCGCGGCACACGATCGATCGCGCACGCCACGCAGCGCTTTGCCAGCGACTCCGACAGCAAGATATGGTCGATGCGCAGGCCCTTGTTTTTCTGGTAGCCCAGCTGCCGGTAGTCCCACCAGCTGAACGATTTCTCGGGCTGCTCGAACAGCCGGAACGAGTCGGTCAACCCCAGGCCGATCAGGCCCGCCAGCGCCGCGCGTTCTTTCGGAGAGCACAGCACTTCGTCGCCCCAGCCGACCGGGTCATACACGTCGCGGTCCTCCGGCGCGATGTTGTAGTCGCCCAGGATCGCCAGGCCCTGCTCGCCGTGCGTGCGCAGTTCCTCGGCCAGCCAATCGTTCAGCGACGCCAGCCAGGCCAGCTTGTACACGTATTTGTCCGAGTCCACCGCCTGCCCATTCGGCACGTAAGCGCTGATGAAGCGCACGCCGCCGATGGTGGCGGCGAGGATGCGCTGCTGCGGGTCGTCGAACCGCGGATTGTTGCGAACCACGTCGGTGATCGGCAGCTTTGACAGGATAGCCACGCCGTTGTAGGTCTTCTGGCCGCTGAATGCGACCTGGTAGCCGGCCGCATTAATTTCTGCGAACGGGAACTTGTAGTCTTCCAGCTTGGTCTCTTGTAGGCACAAGACGTCGACCGGATTAACTTCCAGCCATTGAAGCAGGTGCGGCAGGCGGACTTTGAGCGAGTTGACGTTCCAGGTTGCAATTTTCATGAGGGCGCGTGTCGATGGTTGAGCGCCGAATTGTATCGTATGCAGCTGGTGTCAATGCTGATTGACAATACGGAAGTGTCGACGATCTTTACAGCAACTACCCATGCCGGGAACGCTACAGTTTGTAACGTATTGAAATTGAACAATAATAAATAGTGGCATGGTTTCTGCTTGAGTTGCATGTTACTTGAAGATTCCCGTCATTTGTAGCAATTTGTAACAAGCCAAGCACTTCCGGCCGAGATTGCCTATTGTTACTCATGAGGAATTAAAAATTGCATTTTTATAACGGCTGACGTACTATGTGTGTTGCAGGGCGCGAGATAGTGCACCTTCGCCACAGTTGTCACGGTGGTCACGTAAGGAATAATGATTTTTTCGCAGTGCCAGCCCGGGAGGTGGTACTATTTTGCAAAGTTGCATTTTCAACATTTGTCGAAATGCGGTAACAGCATTTGTAAAGGAAGATAATGCGTAGTGCATTTGAAGCGTGGGCGCAACGGGATGGTCACATTGTCCGCCGTCGTGAGGATAAGCCAGACGAATATCTGGTTTTCGAGACGCAACGCCGCTGGGTAATCTGGCAAGCGGCGCTTGCTCATGGGAAGTCGGCTGCTGCGACTGCCAAGTTCGCCGCCGCGAAAGCGCCGGCACAGGCCGAGACAGCCGAGAAGGCCGCGCCGATGGCGCCCGATGAGGCCACGGTACGCAACAAGGTGCTCAACGAAGTCCTCGACGCGTTCAGCGACCTGGACGAGGCTGACGGCATCGAAGGCGTTCTGAAGGTCATCCAGAGCCTGAAGAAAAAGCAAAAAGTCCTCGCCGAAGAAAAAGCGGGTTGATGCAGAAGTTCCGGCATTACAAGGGCGGTCTCTACGAGCTGGTGTGTGTCGCCACGCTCGAATCGGACCTCTCCGAGATGATTGTCTACCGGGCCGCGGACGGATCCATCTGGACGCGCCCCAAAGCAGTATTCTTCGAACTGATCGACGTCGACGGCCAGCAGGTACAGCGCTTCGTGCCGATCGACTAGGTCTCGCCACACTCCCCAGGAATCATCATGTTGAACAAAGCAGCGATTGGCCTGGCTTTGTCAGGCGTTCTCACGTCCGCCGCGGCCGAGACCATCGGCTCGGTCGATACCGTATTCAAGCTCCTTGGACCCGATCACAAGGTGGTGGTTGAAGTGTTTGACGACCCGCGCGTGCGCGGCGTCAGCTGCTATCTGTCGCGCGCCAAAACGGGCGGTATCAAGGGCGCCATCGGCATTGCGGAAGACAAGTCGAATGCGTCGGTCGCATGCCGCCACGTCGGTCCGCTGGCCTTCAACGGCAAGCTCCCCAGGCAGGAAGAAGTGTTCTCCGAGCGCGCCTCGATCCTGTTCAAGCATGTGCGCGTGGTGCGCATGGTGGACCCGAGGCGCAATGCGCTGGTGTACCTCGTGTACTCCGACCGCCTGATCGAGGGCAGCCCGCAGAACAGCGTCACGGCAGTGCCGGTTCCGGCCAATTTGCCGATCCCCCTCAAGTAAGCCTTCAGGAATCGCCGCGTCCTGCCGTAAACAGGGTATGACAACCCGCGGTGGATAACATGGCAATCTTCAAACGACTCGTCGCCGTCCTGGCACTCGCCGGACTTGGCGGCTGCGCGACGCTCAGCGAACCGGATCAGCAGGTGGTGCTGGTGCAGACCATTCAGGACAACCGCGAAGTGGCCGGCATTGGCTGCGTGCTGACCAATGATGCAGGGCGCTGGTTCGTGACATCTCCTGGGCGCGTGGCGGTACGCAAGAGCGCGGGCAAGCTGTGGGTCGACTGCAGGCGCAACGGCCGCGGGGTAGGGCAGGATGTGGTGGACTCGCGAGCCAGTGCCGGCGCGTTGATCGGCAATGTCGTGCTGACGGCGGGGCTGGGCTATCTGGTCGACAAGCGAACCGGGGCGGGGTTCGAGTATCCGGACACCATGACGGTGCTGATGCGCCAGCCGGAAGCGTATCAGGAAGCGGCTGTCGATGAGGTGGCGTCGAACGCGATTTATTAAGTCAAGAAACACGTAGGGCGGACAAGCGCACGCGCATCCGCCGAATTGAGCGTCAACGTGACGCTCGAATCGGCGGATGCGCTTTCGCTTGTCCGCCCTAAGTTTTAAACAGCGCTCAGGTGCGGTTGATCAGGAACGTCGACAGCAGCGGCACCGGACGTCCGGTCGCACCTTTCGCAGCGCCGGTCTTCCATGCGGTACCGGCGATATCCAGGTGCGCCCAGGTGTACTTGCGGGTGAAGTTCTCGAGGAAGCAGGCTGCCGTCACACTCGCGCCGCCCGGCGTGCCAATGTTGGCCAGGTCGGCAAAGTTCGACTTCAGCTGGTCGTTGTAGATCTCTTCGACCGGCAGGCGCCATGCGGTGTCGCTGGCTTGCTTGCCCGCGGCCAGCAGCTCGGCTGCCAGTGCCTCGTGCTTGTCGTCGCTGCGCGTGAACAGCCCGGTGTTGTGGTGGCCCAGCGCGACGATGCAGGCGCCGGTCAGGGTGGCGATATCCACTACCACCGCAGGATTGAAACGCTCCGCATAGGTCAGCGCGTCGCACAGGACCAGGCGGCCTTCGGCGTCGGTGTTGAGCACTTCAATGGTCAGGCCATTCATCGAGGTGACGATGTCGCCCGGTTTGGTCGCGCGGCCCGACGGCATGTTTTCGCATGCTGCCACGATACCGATCACGTTCAGCTTCAGGCCCATTTCGCCAATCGCGCGGAAGGTGCCGAGCACCGAGCCGGCGCCGCACATGTCGTACTTCATTTCGTCCATGCCAGGACCGGCCTTGATCGAGATGCCGCCGGTGTCGAAGGTGATGCCTTTGCCGATCAGGACCACTGGCGCGTCCTTGGCCTTGCCGCCCATGTGCTTGAGGACGATGAACTTCGGCGGCTGCTCGCTGCCGTTGGTCACGGACAGGAAGCTGCCCATCTTCAGCGCTTCAAGCTGCTTGCGTTCGAGGACTTCGACGCCGAAGTTGAATTCGGCCGCCAGTTCCTTGGCGGTGTTGGCCAGGTAGGTCGGGGTGCAGACGTTAGCCGACAGGTTGCCCAGCTCCTTGGTCAGGTTCATGCCGTTGGCGATGGCGATCGCCTGCGCCATGGCGGTCTTGACCTGCGCGCTGGCGTCGGTGGCGAGGGTGACCTTGCGCACGCCTGCCGGGGCAGGGTCCTTCTTGCTCTTTTGCGCGTCAGTGCGGAACGCGAGCTCGTTGGCGGTGATGACGACGCAGCGGACAGCCCAGCTGGCGTCTCGGTCTTTCACATCCGCCATCGGTAATGCGATAATGGCGTCTGTGGCGCCGATCGATGCGAACGCCTTGAGGGTTGCGGACACTGCGGATGTGAAGCTTTTTTCGCTGATCGTCTCGTCACTGCCCATACCAACGAGCAGCACGCGCGCGGCGGCCGAATCGGATACGCCGCGCAGCATCAAGGTCGAACCTGGCTTGCCGGTGATGTCGCCGGACTTGAGGGCCGCCGTAATTTCACCGCCTTTATCAAGGGCTTTAGCCGCCTGCGACAATTTTTTGTTTTCGAATACCGCAACCGCGACACAGCCGGTTTTTGCCGACGTGATGGTGTTCTTTGTATCGAATGCTTTTATGCTAAAGTCCATTTGAATCTCCATATCATGTTGTGACGCGCACTGCTTAACCTGCGATTATATCTTTCTAATGATCTTTCAACGCGCCTTAAGACGTGAATTGGCGAGTGCCGCCGGCGCTACCTTTACGATCCTGTTTTCGGTCCTGGCAACCTGGACCTTGATTTCCATCCTCGGCAAGGCTGCGGGCGGCAAAGTCGACTCGGGCGACGTGCTCGCGCTGATCGGCTTTGCAATCCTGAATTATCTGCCAACTATCCTGATTCTCACCAGTTTTATTTCAGTGCTGGTTGCCATCACCCGCAGCTACCGCGACTCCGAGATGGTGGTGTGGTTCGCCTCCGGCATCTCGCTGCTGCGCTGGATCCGGCCTGTACTGACGTTCGGTTTGCCGCTGGTCGCATTGACCGCCGCCTTGAGCATGGTGGCCACGCCGTGGGCCAAGCTCAAAAGCGAAGAGTTCGTCCAGCGCTTCGAAAAGCGCGAAGACCTCAAGAAGGTCTCGCCTGGCCAGTTCAAGGAATCGACATCGAGCAACCGCGTGTTCTTCGTCGAAGGCGTGTCGGGCGAATCGACGGTGGTGCAGAACGTGTTCGTCAATACGGTTGAAAAAGACGGCAACACGGTGGTGGTGGCAAAGGAGGGCGTGATCGAGCGCCAGCCGGACGGCAGCCAGTTCCTGGTGCTGAAGAACGGACGGCGCTATCACGGGATACCAGGGCAAGCCGATTTCCAGTCGATGGAGTTCGACCGCTACAGCATGCGCATCACGACCAAGGTGCCGGCGCTGGGGGCCGACCTGCCGGTCGACACCTTGTCGACGCCGGCGCTGCTGGCCACGCCTAACCGCTATACGCTCGCTGAGCTGCTCAAGCGCGTGGCCGCGCCGGTCAGCTGCCTGATCCTGATGCTGCTGGCGATCCCGCTTGGCTTCGTCAATCCGCGCGCCGGCAGCGCGGCCAACCTGATCCTCGCCTTGCTGATCTTCTTCACCTACAAAAACCTCGAGAAAATGGCCGAAGCGGCGATCAGGCAGGGCAAGATGGACTTCTCCGCTGCCTCGTGGCCGCTGCACTTCATCGCCGCCCTGTGCGTGGTGCTGCTGTTCGCATGGCGCGTCAACCCGAATCACCGCTATCACCCATTGGTGCTGTGGGGCGCCTTCAAGCGATTGCGCGCCGCGCGCAAAGGAGTACCTGCCTGATGAAAGTACTTCAACGCTATTTCGCGGTCTCGATCCTGCAGGCCGTCGCTTTCGTACTGGTCGCATTCCTGGCGCTGATCTCGTTCATGGACCTTACCAGCGAACTGCCGGACGTCGGCAAGGACGGCTACGAGATCCAGCACGCCTTCCTGTATGTACTGATGCTGGTGCCGGGCCACGTGTATGAAGTGATGCCGGTGGCCGCGCTGATCGGCACCATCTACACGATGGCGCAGTTTGCGTCGTCGTCCGAATTTACGATCATGCGCGCCTCGAGCATGTCGACCCAGATGGCCGCCGCGATGCTCTTCAAGATCGGCGTGGTGCTGGTGGTGATTACCTTCGTCTTCGGTGAGCTGATCACGCCGCGCACCGCGCCGTGGGCCGAACAGATCAGGCTCAATGCGCAGGGCGCGTCGGTGTCGCAGCAGTTCAAGTCGGGCATGTGGACCAAGGACGTCGTGCGCAGCGACGGCGTCAAGGGCGATGTCGTCGGCACGCGTTTTTTCAACGTCAGCGAGTTCCGTCCGGATGGCCGCCTGGTCGACGTCAAGCTCTACGAGTTCGATAACAACTTCCGCATGCGTTCGCTGATTACCGCGAAGTCAGGCGTATTTGAGGGCAAGAACAAGTGGCGCCTCGACGACGTGACCGAGACCCTGTTTACCAGCTCCGCCAGCCCCGACGCGCAGGCGCTGGCGACTTTCGGCCAGGAGAGCAGCGCCGTCACGACCCGCAAGCTCGAAAGCATGGCGCTGACGTCCGAAATCACGCCGAAGATCCTGCTGGTCTCCTCGGCCGACCCGGAGCGCATGTCGGCCAATGAACTGGCGGTGTACACCCGTCACCTGGCCGAGAACCGCCAGGAGACCGACCGCTTCAAGATCGCCTTCTGGAAGAAGCTGATCGACCCGTTCGCGATCTTCGTGCTGATGGCGCTGGCGCTGCCGTTCGCCTACCTGCACACGCGCAGCGGCGGCGTCAGCCTGAAGATCTTCATCGGTATCATGATCGGGGTGAGCTTCATCCTGATAAACACGCTGTTCTCGCACCTCGGCCTGCTCAGTACCTGGCCGGCTTTCTTCACGGCGGTTGCGCCGAGCTTGTTATTCCTGCTGCTGGCGCTGGGCGCCTTGTGGTGGGTCGAAAGACACTGATGGAAAACCGTGCACTGATCCTGTTTGCCCACGGCGCCCGCGCCGAATCGTGGAAAGCCCCGTTCGAGCGCCTGCGCGACATGACGCAGCGGCGCATGCCCGAGGTGAAGGTGACGCTGGCCTACCTCGAGCTGATGGAGCCGCGCCTGCAGCCGCAGGTCACCGCGCTGGTGGCCACCGGCGCCACCGATATCACCGTGGTGCCGGTGTTCCTGGGGCAGGGCGCGCATGTGCTGCGCGATCTGCCGCTGATGGTCGACGAGCTGCGCCTGATTCACCCAAGCGTGACGATCACGGTGTCCGGCGCGGTCGGCGAAGACCCGGACGTGCTCAAGGCGATGACCGACTACTGCGTCAAGGCCGCCAGGCCGTAATCGCGCGTCGTCTTACCGGGGCGGCGCGGTGCCGAACACCCGGTCGAGCAAGCTGACGTGTTGGCGCGCAGGGATCGCCTGCTCGACCATGCCGGCCCACTGCTCCGACAACTGCTCGCACGTGGCGCGCAGCACCGGCGCCAGGTCGCCGTGACCGGCCAGCGCCTTCAGGTGCCGTTCGATGACGGAGGCCAGCTTCAGGCAGGTGCTGGCGTCATCGCCGCGCGTGCTGTAGTGCGACATCAGGTGCAGCGCGGCCGACACCAGCAGCTCGGGCTGGGTGGACAGGTTGCCAGGCTCTTCAATTGCCCTGGTCGAAAGTTCGATAGCCATGCAATGCTCCTAAAATTGAGGTGATTGGCTGGCTACCGCTGTGGTGCGCGGATGGCTGGCTGGATGAAGTCAGGCGGTCAGGATCAGCTTGCCCAGGCGGGTGACCCGCAACTGGTACACCTTGCCCTCGTGCTCGATCTGCACGGACTTGCCCTGGCCGAACAGGTGGCGGCTGTCGAGGCGCGGAACGTGACCGGTCCTGGGGGCGTCATCGCTGGGGCGCGCCAGGTCAGCGGCAGCGGGATGTTTTGTCGTCGGCATTTTCAATGAATGAGAATTATTCTCATTTGGATTATGTCCGATCTTGGTGGCGAATGCAAGCCGCGCGCCCGCTGCGCGATCAAATCGTTGAACCTTGTTCTGCATCAGCCGCCGCGGCGCGCGCACGTTTGACGCGGTTTTTAAAGCGGCACACACTCGACTGAACACCTGGGCGTTGTCCGGGTACCGGAACGAGCATGCGATGCTGACACTTGCCTGGAAAATCCTCGTTTGCGAAATCCTGCTTGCGCTACACCGTGCAAAAGGGCATTGGCGCGCCCTGATGCCGCCGGTTCTAAGGCGGCTGCGCTGCGCCCGCAAGATCGAGTCGCTGTCGAATCGGCTCACGGCAATGGGCCGCAAAATCACGTCGTTTGAGGCGAGCCTGGTCGCTGGCGCGTTCCGCGAAGCGGTCGACGCGGACTTCTCGATCCGGGCCATGCTCAAGGGGCTGAAAGAAGATATCTGCAACATTCGCTGCGAGATGGCGGCGGTCCCGCCTGAATCGTGCGCGGGTTGGGGCGGGGAGCGGCTGGGCGCTGCGATCGAACAGCTTCAGGCCGTGGCGCAGCAGACCTACGTGGTGGCCGACCGGCTGCTATGGGAAATCGGCGAGCACGATCTCAAATACATCGCCTGAGGCAGAAACGCCTCGCCGCCATGGCCGCCATGGCTAAGCGCTGCGGCGTTGCTCAGGCTCCGCATCGTCGGCGTCGAGTGGCTGGTGCGCGCGCTGGTGCATCGCATCGCCCAGCATCACCAGCACGGGACCGTGCGCGGCGCCGAGGCCGCGCGCCAGCGTCTCGATCGTCAGGCGGAAGATGCGCTGGTCGGGGCGGCTGCAGTTTTCAATCACGACCACTGGCGTATCCGGACGGCGGCCCTGTTCCAGCAGCCGCTGCGCCGTTGCCGTCGCCTCGCGTCCACCCATGTACTGCACCAGCGTGTCGGTATCGGGAATTGCGGTTTGCCCATCGAGTTCCGGCGCGGTGCTGGACGTGAAAAAGGCGACGCTGCGCGAGACGCCGCGCTTGGTCAGCGGCTGCTTCGTCGCCGCCGCTGCCGCCAGCGCGGTGGTGATGCCGGGTACAACTTCCACCTCGATGCCGGCTTCTTCCAGCGCGCGCAGTTCTTCGTCGGCGCGGCCGAACAGCATCGGGTCGCCGCCTTTGAGGCGCACTACAAGCGGGTACTTGAGCGCGTTATCGACCAGCTGCTTGTTGATGAAGGCTTGCGCGGTCGACAGCTGGCCGCAGCGCTTGCCGACCGCGATCTTGAGCGCTTGCGGGCACAGTTCGAGCATCTCGGACGTGACCAGCGCGTCGTGCAGCACCACGTCGGCTTGCGCCAGCAGGCGCGCGCCGCGTAGCGTGACCAGGTCCTGGGCTCCAGGACCCGCGCCGATCAGGTAGACTTTTCCGAGTGCTGCCATGCTGCTCTCCTGTTATTGCGCCAGGCGGATCATGCCCGCCGCGACGGTCTGGTGCGTGACTTCATCGATCAGGATAAACGCACCGGTGGCGCGGATATCATCGTAGGCGTCGGCGGCCAGGGGCTGCTGCACGGTCAGCGCGATGCGTGCGATGTCGTTCAGCTTCAGGCCGTCTGCGCCATGGCGCTGCTGGGTGTTGATGTCCAACAGCGTATCGATTGCCGTCACCTTGGCCGCGGTCTGCTTGGTGCCGTGCTTGATCCAGTACTTGCGGCGCAGGTCCAGCGGCTCATCCGACATCCAGCACACGTCCGCGCTCAGGTTCTTGAGCAGCGTGGCCGGCTGCGCACTGCCGGCCAGCAGGTCGCCGCGCGAGATGTCGAGGTATTCGTTCAGCATCAGTGTAACCGACTGGCCGACCGCGGCGCTCTGATGCGATCCCTCGAATGTCAGGATGTCCTTGACGGTGGCGCTCTGGCCGGACGGCTGCACCACCAGCTTGTCGCCGACGCTGACCTTGCCCGCTTCGATGCGGCCCATGTAGCCGCGGAAGTCGTTGGCTTCGTGGCCGTTGTGGCGCGCCACCAGCTGCACCGGGAAGCGGAATGGCGCCTCGTGCGATTCATCGTACACCGACAGCGATTCGAGCAGCTCGATCAGCGGCGGGCCGTCGTACCAGGCCATCTTGTCGCTGCGCTCGACGACGTTGTCGCCGGTGAGGGCGGACAGCGGAATCGGCGTGATGTCCTTCAGGCCCAGTGTCGCGGCGAATTCCTGGTAGGCCTTGACGATGCGGTCGTACACCGACTGGTCGTAGTTCACCAGGTCCATCTTGTTGACAGCGACGATCACGTGTTCGATCTGCAGCAGGTGCGCGATGGTCGAATGGCGCTTGGTCTGGATCAGCAGGTCGACGCCGCCGTCCTCGCGCAGCTTGACCTTCGATACATCGACCAGGATGATCACCGCGTCGGCCGTCGAGGCGCCGGTGACCATGTTGCGGGTGTACTGCTCATGGCCGGGCGTGTCGGCGATGATGAACTTGCGGCGCGGCGTGGCGAAGTAGCGGTAGGCCACGTCGATCGTGATGCCCTGTTCGCGCTCGGCTTCGAGACCGTCGGTCAGCAGCGACAGGTCGACCGCGTCGCCCACGGTGCGCTTGTGCTTCGAGCGCGACATCGCGTCCAGCTGGTCGGCGAAAATGCCTTTGCTGTCGAACAGCAGGCGGCCGATCAAGGTGCTCTTGCCGTCATCGACGGAGCCGGCGGTGATAAAGCGGAGCAGTCCGCTTTGTCCGGTGAGGTTGTCAGTCATGGCGTTCATCAGAAGTATCCTGCTTTCTTGCGTTTTTCCATCGAGGCTTCGGAGGTCTGGTCGTCCATCCGGGTGGCGCCGCGTTCGGTGATCTGGGTGACGGCGGTTTCGGCGATGATCGCTTCGACCGTCGCCGCGTCCGAGCTCACAGGGCAGGTGCACGAGATATCGCCGACGGTGCGGAAGCGCACCACCTGCGTCTCGACCGTTTCACCGTCGCGCGCAGGCGTCAGCGGCGTCAGCGGCACCAGCAGGCCGTTGCGCGGAATGACCTGGCGCTCGTGCGCGAAGTAGATCGGCGGCAGCGCCAGCTTTTCGCGCTGGATGTACTGCCACACGTCGAGCTCAGTCCAGTTCGAGATCGGAAACACGCGCATGTTCTCGCCCGGGTGCACGCGGGTGTTGTACAGGTCCCAGAGTTCGGGGCGCTGGGCCTTCGGGTCCCACTGGCCGAATTCGTCGCGGAACGAAAAGATGCGCTCCTTGGCGCGGGCCTTTTCTTCGTCGCGGCGGGCGCCGCCGATGCAGGCGTCGAAGCCATGTTCGGCGATGGTTTCCAGCAGCGTGACTGCCTGCGCGGCATTGCGCGAATCGGTGGCAGGGTGCCGCAGGCGCACGGTGCCGCGCTTGATCGAGTCTTCGACGCTGCCGACGATCAGGCGCTCGCCCAGCTCGGCCACGCGCGCATCGCGGAAGGTGATGACTTCGTCGAAGTTATGGCCGGTGTCGATATGCACCAGCGGGAACGGGAACTTACCCGGGCGGAAGGCCTTCTCCGCCAGGCGCAGCAGCACCACCGAGTCTTTACCGCCGGAGAACAGCAGGGCAGGGTTGGCGCATTCAGCCGCTACCTCGCGCATGATGTGGATCGCTTCCGATTCCAGCGCGTCGAGGTGGCGCGCGTTGACGTCGGCGAGCAGGTGCGTCTTGTCGGTGAGTGTGTTCATGGTAGCTGTACCTGTTTTCTCTTGTGGCGCTTTACGCGGCCACTGGTTTAATGCGAATCAGTTTGCCGTCGACGATGTGCAGCCCGCATTCCTTCGACTCCGGGTTCTCCCACCACCAGCGGCCGGCGCGGACATCCTCGCCCGGTTCGACGGCGCGGGTGCACGGTGCGCAGCCGATCGACGGGTAGCCCTGGTCGTGCAGGGCGTTGTACGGCACGTCGTTGGCGCGGATGTAGTTCCAGACATCGTCTTCCGACCAATCGGCCAGCGGATTGAACTTGACCATGCCGTGCGCCGGATCGTCTTCCTGGATTGCCAGGTCGGTGCGCGTGGCCGACTGGGCCCGGCGCTGGCCCGTGACCCAGGCTTTTTTGCCGGCCAGGGCGCGGCCGAGCGGTTCGACCTTGCGGATGCGGCAGCACTCGCGGCGCATCTCGATGCTGTTGTAGAACGCGTCGCGGCCGTTCTCGGTGACATAGCGCTCGACGGCGTCGGCCTGCGGCCGGTACAGCTGCACCTCGTAGCCGTACTTGTCCTTCACCGCGTCGAGCACCGCCAGCGTCTCTGGATGCAGGCGGCCGGTCTCCAGCGAGAAGATCGCGATCGGCAGCCGGGCCTTCAGGATCAGGTCCGTGAGCACCATGTCTTCAGCCGCCAGGCTCGATGCGAACACCGCGGGCGAAAACTCGCCGGCGATGCGTTCGAGCGTGGCGCGGGTGGATGCGATGAGGTCGATGTCTGGCATGGCGCTGTCCTTCAGATGCCGTAGCCTACGTCGCCGCTGTCGGTGCGCACTTCGCGGTGCTGGCGGCGGAACAGCGGCGCAGTCACGTCGACCGACGCCTGGTAGACCTCGGAGAACACGGTCAGGCCCTTGACCGCGTCATGGATGCTGCGGTCCGGGCGCGTGGCGTAGGCATCGAAACCGACACGGTGCATCGCGAACAGCTGGTCGCGCAGCACGTCGCCGATGGCGCGCAGTTCGCCCTTGTAGGCCAGGCGCATGCGCAGGTTGTAGGCGATCGAATAGCCGCGGCCATCGGTAAACTTCGGGAAGTCGATGGCAACCACGGCGAACTTGTCGAGGTCGCCCTTGAGCAGTTCCGGCTGTTCGGCCGGCGCGATCCAGACGCCGATCTGCGCGCGCGCGGCCAGCGTGTCGCGCTGCGCCAGCCACACGGCCAGCGGTACGATGACCTTGCCTTCGCGGACAGCCACGGCATCGGCGGTTTCGCCTTCTTCCAGGCGCAGGACGGTCCAGTCGTCGGCGACCACTTCATGGCCCTTGATGATCTGCGGGTGGCTAACTTCAAGCATATTCGTCTTCCCCTACCAGTGCGCCGGACGCAATCGGCGTGGCATATACATGTTCCTTGAATGGCGCGACGCCCAGGCGCTGGACGGTATCGAGGAAGCGTTCCTCCTCGGTGCGCTCGCGTACGTAGACCTGCAGCAGGCGGTCGATCACTTCCGGCATCTGGTGCGCCGAGAACGACGGCCCGATGATCTTGCCGATGGCCGAGTTGTTACCCTGCGCGCCGCCGATCGAGACCTGGTACCACTCGCTGCCGTCCTTGTCGACGCCGAGGATGCCGATGGTGCCGACGTGGTGGTGGCCGCAGGCGTTGATACAGCCGGACATGTTCAGTTCGATCTCGCCGATGTCGTGCTGGAAGTCGATGTTCTCGAAGCGGTGCGCGATCGCGGCCGCGATCGGGATCGACTTGGCGTTCGCCAGCGAGCAGAAGTCGCCGCCCGGGCAGCAGATCATGTCGGTCAGGAGGCCGATGTTCGGCGTGGCCAGGCCTTGCGCCTTCACTTGCTGCCAGACGGTGAACAGGTCCGATTGTCTGACGTCGGCCAGCACCAGGTTCTGTTCATGCGTCACGCGCAGTTCGCCGAAGCTGTAGCGGTCGGCCATGTCGGCCACAAAATCGATCTGCGCGGCGGTCGCGTCGCCCGGCGGCACGCCGGGCTTTTTCAGCGACAGCACGACCGCGCTGTAGCCCGGCACCTTGTGCGGCTTGACGTTACGCTGCAGCCAGTTGGCGAAGGCCTTGTTGTCTTCGTGGCCGGCGCGCGGGTCGGTCGAAGGCAGGGTCTCGTACGCCGGCAGCGGGAAGTAAGCGGAGATGCGCGCCATTTCTTCTTCGGTCAGCGTGGACGGGCTGTCCTTCAGGTCGGTCCATTCCTGCTCGACCTGGCGGGCGAATTCTTCGAGTCCGACTGCTTTGACAAGGATCTTGATGCGCGCCTTGTACTTGTTGTCGCGGCGGCCGTGCAGGTTATACACCCGCATGATCGCTTCGATGTAGGTCAGCATGTGCTGCCATGGCAGGAACTCGCGCACCACGCTGCCGAGGATGGGGGTGCGGCCCATGCCGCCGCCGACCATCACCTTGAAGCCGATTTCGCCCGCTTCGTTGCGCAGCACCGTCAGGCCGATGTCATGCACGGCGATGGCGGCGCGGTCTTCGACCGCGCCATTGATGGCGACCTTGAATTTGCGCGGCAGGGCGGCGAACTCGGGATGAAAGGTGCTCCACTGGCGCAGCACTTCGCAAAACGGGCGCGGGTCGATGTGCTCGTCGGCCGCGACGCCGGCGAATTCGTCGGTGGTGATATTGCGGATGCAGTTGCCGGAGGTCTGGATGGCGTGCATTTCGACCGAGGCCAGGTCGGTCAGGATGTCCGGCGTGTGCTCGAGCTCGATCCAATTGAACTGGATATTCTGGCGCGTGGTGAAGTGGCCGTAGCCGCGGTCGTACTTGCGCGCGATATGGCCGAACATGCGCATTTGCGCCGACGACAGCAGTCCATAGGGCACGGCGATACGCAGCATGTAGGCGTGGCGCTGCATGTACAGGCCATTTTGCAGGCGCAGCGGCAGGAATTCTTCTTCCGCCAGTTCGTCATTGAGGCGGCGCGCGACCTGGTCGCGGTACTGGGCGATGCGCTCGCGGACGATCAGATGGTCATATTGGTCATAGCGATACATGTTCGGATCCTGGTTGTTGCTCTGTTTTGTGGGCGGATGGTGTGAGAATTCCCCCAAACTAGCCTCAATACTAAGGAATTTGCCGTTTATTCCAAACGACTGAGAATTTATTTGCTTATATGCGTATGAGGCATATAGCAATCTTATAAAATGCGGGTATCGCGAGTTTTACTGAGAAAAAGGGCAATGAACCTCCATCAATTACGCTTCGTACGCGAAGCCGTGCGACAGAATTACAACCTGACCGACGCCGCCAAGGCCTTGTTCACCTCGCAGCCCGGGGTGTCGAAGGCGATTATCGAGCTGGAGGAGGAGTTGGGCGTCGATATCTTCACCCGCCACGGCAAGCGTATCCGCGGCCTGACAGAGCCTGGAAGGCTGGTGCTGGAGTCGGTCGAAGTTGTCATGCAGGAAATTGATAGCCTGAAGCGGATCGGCAAGGAATTTGCCGCCCAGGACAGCGGCAGCTTTACCATCGCCTGCACCCACACGCAGGCGCGCTACACCTTGCCCAGGGTGGTGCAGGCCTTCATGCTGAAGTATCCGAAGGTGCGGCTTTCGCTGCTGCAGGGCAACCCGCGCCAAATTGCCGACATGGTCCAGCGCGACCAGGCCGACCTGGCCATTGCCACCGAGTCCATTGCCAGCGTGGACGGGCTGATCACCTTGCCGTGCTACCAATGGGAGCACGTGGTGGTGGTGCCGGCCGACCACCCGCTGCTAAAATCGAAAGCGGTGTCGCTGGAAGAAATCGCCAGCTATCCATTGATTACCTACGACAGCGCCTTTGCCGGGCGCAGCAAGATCGACCATGCATTCTCGCTGCGCGGGCTGAAGCCGGACGTGCTGCTCGAAGCGATCGATGCCGACGTCATCAAGACCTATGTCGAACTTGGCATGGGAATCGGCATCATCGCCGGCATGGCTTTCGATGCGGAGCGCGACAAGAACCTGCGTGCCATTTCCGTCGGCCAGCTATTTGGCATGAACACCTCGCGCGTCGCGATCAAGCAGGGCTCCTACCTGCGCAGCTATGTGTACACCTTCATCGAGCTGCTGGCCCCAACCCTGAACCGCAAACTGGTCGAATCGGCCATGAGCGGCACCAAAGACACTTACGAGCTTTAAACAAGAACATGATTACCGAACGATCCGCAGAATTTTACGCCAAGAGCGCCTCCAGCCACGACCGCGTGTACGACAAACCCGAGCGCCAGGACGACCTGGCCGAGATGCGCGACCTGCTCGCCGAGACCCTGAGCGGGCACGTGGTACTGGAACTGGCCTGCGGTCCTGGCTACTGGACCCGCGTCATCGCAGACAGCGCCGACTCGGTGCTGGCGACCGACATCAATCCACAGATGATCGAGATGGCAAAGCTGCGCGGGCTGCCGGCCGACAAGGTGCAGTACCGCGTGGCCGACGCCTACGACCTGCCGGCCGACCTCGGCAGTTTCACGGCGATCTTCATCGGCTTCTGGTGGTCGCACGTGCAGCGTGCCGACCAGGAACGCTTGCTCGCCCAGCTGAGCAAAAAAGTCGGCAAAGACACGATGCTGGTACTGCTGGACGACTGCTACGTCGAGGGCAGCAGCGACACCGTCGCGCGCACCGACCTCGAAGGCAACACCTTCCAGATCCGCACGGCGGAAGATGGCCAGCGCTACGAAATTCCAAAGAACTACCCGTCCGACAGCGGCCTGCGCAAGAAGCTGGGCTCATCGGTTCGCGAGATCAAGATCACGCGCCTCGACTACTACTGGCTGCTGACCTGCCGCCTGAAATAGTTCCAAAATCGGGGACAGACCGGGTCACGCTGACCACCATTTTAGTAGTTCCAAAATCGGGGACAGACCGGGTCACGCAGACCACCATTTTAGAAGATTCTAAAATGGTGGTCTGTCCCCGATTTTGGAATGTTTTTGGAATGAAAAAAGCCCGGACTTGTCCGGGCTTTCTGCTTGTTGCAGGCCGTGCTTAGAACGAGTGGCGCATGCCGATCGCCAGTGCGGTCGGGTCAGCACCCGGCGCCGTCGCCGGCGGGGTGACGTTCACGCCCGAGGCGTTGATGCCGAAGGTGCCAGCGCCGTTGTTGCGCATCGACGCCAGTGTGGTGTACACGTTGGTGCGCTTCGACAGCGAGTGGCTGTAGGCCAGGGCGATCAGGTTGCCTTTGGCCGAGGCCTGCTCGTTGCGCTGGACGTTGACGAAGACCTTGCCCGCGCCGCCAACTGCCATTGCCGCGCCCAGGTTCATCTGCTCGAACTTGTTGTTCGCGCCGGTACGGTCGCCGACCATGTAGTTGCCCTTGACTTCAATCGCGCCGAACTTGTAGCCCGCGCCGAAGGCGTATTCCTTGTCGTCGCCGGTCGCCAGGCGCTCGACCTGGTGGTAGCCGGCGCCGAGGAACAGGCCGCCGTTGGCGTATTCCAGGCCAACACCAGCGGTGTCGAGCGATGGGCCGGTGCCGGTTTCACCCAGGCCGTAGGCGGCCGTGACGCGGAAGCCGCTCATCGTGCTGCTCTTGTAGTTGACCGAGTTGCTCAGGCGACGGGTGAGGCGGGTGGCGTTGAACGACGACAGGTTGGTGCCGTAGAAGCCCTGGCCGAGAATGTCGGACTGGCCGGCGATCGAGGCGATCGGGGTGTATTCGCGGCCGATGGTGATCAGGCCGAAACCACCTTCCAGGCCAACTACCGCGCGGCGGCCGAACAGCGCCGAATCGCCAGCGCCGGTGTCAAGTGCAACGCCTGCTTCCAGGTTGAAGATGGCTTTCAGGCCGTTGCCCAGGTCTTCGGTGCCGCGGAAGCCGATACGGCTGCTCGACTGGTTGCCCGAGTTGACGACGGTCCGGCTGCCGCCAGCCACGTCGGTGTCTTCACGTGCGATCGACGCATCGGCGATACCGTAGATGGTGACGCTCGACTGCGCTGCCGCGACGAGTGGAAGGGACGCGAACAAGGCAGCTGCCAAGAGTTTTCGTTGCATGAAGATCTCCATTAAGGTTCAAGATTGCTACAGTAACTGCTAAGAATCGAAGGCCATGCTAGCTGGCCGGTGTGTCAACTTCATGACATGGACGGTAAGTGTGGTGAATTAACAACGGCCGCTGTCAGTCAGGAAGAGGTAAAACAATTTCAATACGGGTGCCCGGCGGTTCTTCGGCGCTGATGGTGATTTCGCCGTTCATCGCCCACACCCGTTCGCGCATGCCGACCAGGCCCAGCGACTGGGCTTTCTCCATGTCGTCGGGCGTGATGCCGCGGCCGTTGTCGCGGATCGTCACCAGCAGCTGGTGGTCGGTGCGGTACAGGTTCAGGTTGACCAGGCTGGCGTCGGCATGGCGGGCGATATTGGTCAGCGCTTCCTGCACGATGCGGAACACGGCGGTGCTGGCGCCATCGTCGAGGCGCAGTTCGTTCTCGTCGGCGTACAGCTCGACCGGGATCGCGTAGCGTTCGACGAAGTCGTCGCGCAGGCCTTGCAGGGCAAAGAACAGGCCGCCTTCATCGAGGGCGCGCGGGCGCAGGTTGGTGGCGATGCGGCGCAGCGAGGTGATCGCGGTCAGCAGGTTCTCTTCCATGCCGTTCATCAGGCGCAGCGCGTCGGCGCCGGCGCCGGGCTGTTGCTTCAGCAAGGCCAGGTCCATGCGCAGCGACGCCAGCAGCTGGCCGAGGTCGTCGTGCAGCTCGCGCGCGATGTGGGTGCGCTCTTCTTCGCGGATGGTCTGCAGCGCCGCCGACAGCTGGCGCAGCTGGGCGTGCGAGCGCGACAGCTTTTCCTGCACCTGCTGGCGTTCGGTGACGTCGCGCAGGATGATGGTGTAGAGCGATTCGCCGCTTTCGGTGCTGCTCGACACCGATCCTTCGAGCGGAAAGGTTTCGCCGCCGGCACGCACGCCGGTCACCGCATAATCGGTGGCGCGGCGGCCGCTGCGGCCGGCGCTGAACCAGGCCGAGACGTTGGGCGCCGAGCCGGCGCTGGCCAGCAGCACCGGGTCGGGACTGATGAAGTGCGACAGCGGGCTGCCTTGCATATCGGCCACGGTGGTCGAGAACATCGCGGCCGCGGACGGGTTGGCCAGCACGATGTTCTGCATTTCATCGGTCGAGATGATGGCGTCGCTGGCATTTTCGATGATGCCCGGGCTGCGGTTGCGCAGCAGGCGCGGGGCGCGGCCGGTCTTGATCAGGCGTGCCGCTACCGCGCCACTGGCGATGCCGATCATAAACACGACCGCTTGAAAACCCTTACCTGATCGACGCATCTCAGACATAAGCAAGCCCGGCAAAAACGGGCGCGCGGCTGCGAACCCTCCACACACGATACGTGGGAGAATTTTTCCGTGCCTTGATGTTGAGCAAGCTTTGCGATGCGGAAAGAATTAACGCGGTGGACGTGTCGTATGGAATCGACACAGTCCAGCGCGCCGGCTTTGTCCCGGACCAGGCAAGGTTGCGATGCCGGAGCGCCGGAGCGCCGGATTCGCGATGCGGCGGGGCCGCATCGGCGGATTACATTTGCTTGAACAGGTGCAGGAAGCTGCGGCTCACTTCGAGCTTGTCGGGACGGCCCTTGATCAGCACCAGGTGGCGCCCGCGGATGTCGCGCGTGACGCCTTCGATGGCATTCACGTTGACCAGGGTGGCGCGGTGGATCTGCCAGAACAGCGCCGGGTCGAGTTCCTCGGCCAGGTCGCGCACCGGCTTGCGGATCAGCGCCTCGAATTTTTCGGTCTGCACGCAGGTGTATTTCTCATCCGAGCGGAAGAACAGGATTTCCTCCACCGGAATCATGCGCAGGTCCTGGCCGATGCTGGCCTGGATCCATTGCAGGTAAGTCGGTTTCGGCTTCGACATCTTCTCGGCCAGCTGCGACAGCATCGCCGTGACGCTCTCGGCGACGGGCTCGTTCGGCTTGGCCAGGCGCGCCTTGAGGCGGTCGACGGTAATCTGCAGGCGTTCCTGCTCGGGCGGTTTGAGCACGTAATCGACGGCGCCGCGCTCGAACGCTTCAACGGCGTACTGATCGTAGGCGGTCACGAACACGACATTGCTTTGCGCGCCGATCTCGCGCGCCGCTTCCATGCCGGTCTTGCCCGGCATGCGGATGTCGAGGAAGGTCAGGTCGGGCTTGAGTTCGCGCACCAGGTCGACTGCCTCTTCGCCATTCTTTGCCTCGCCGATGATCTCCAGTTCGGGCCACACCTGGCCCAGTCGCAGGCGCAGTTGGTCGCGCATCAGTCTTTCATCGTCGGCAATAATTGCGGTAGGCATGAGTCGGTCAGCTTTAAAAGGAAGAGTGACAATTATTCAATGAAACCCGGCGTAAATCAATCGCTTACTTCGACACCTGGTAGGGAACTTCGATAGTCGCGATGACGCCGCTTGGCGCGTTGGCCGTGATGGTCAGCTTGCCCTGGTCGCCATGCAACAACTTGAGGCGCTCGCGGATCGTCGGCAAGCCAAGTCCCGTGCCGTCGCTCGGATGCACGCCGAAGCCGACCCCGTCATCGGACACGATCACGCGCAGCTTGCTGCCGGCCACTTCGGCGACGATCTTCAGGGTGCCGCCTTCGGGCTTGCATTCGAGACCGTGCTTGATCGCGTTCTCGACCATCGACTGCAGCATCATCGGCGGGAAGGCCGCGCTGCGCAGCTCGTCCGGAATCTGCATGTCGACCGTCAACCGTTCTTCCATGCGCATCTTGAGCAGGTTCAGGTACGCCTTGACCATGTCCGCCTCGCGGCCCAGGTTGGTGACGACGGCGTTATCGCGCATCTGCGGCAGCACCGCGCGCAGGTACTGGATCAGGCTGCGCTGCATGGCCGAGGCGCGCGGCGGGTTGGTTTCGATCAGGTATTCGACCGAGGCCAGCGTGTTGAACAGGAAGTGCGGTTCGACCTGGGCCTGCATCATCTGCATGCGCGCTTCCGACAGCTGGCGCTGCATCGATTCGCGCTCGGCGGCCGCGTTGGCGTTCTGGGTTTCCGCTTCGGCGCGCTTTTTGCCGCCCATCAGCGCCTTGGTCGCGAACAGCGCCAGCAGCAGCAAGGAGACGAAGCTCTTGAACCAGGTCGAGGCCTGGTTGTGATAGCGCTCCACTTTCTGCTCGGCCATGTCGTCGACCGCTTCCTCGATCGCGTTCGACAACTCTTCGCCGATCTGCGGCGGCAGTTCGATGTGCACCGAGCCGTCGTCCGGGTTGGCGTTGGCGGCCGCTGGCGGCACCGGCAATTCGCCCGGCGCCGGCGGCACCGGCAGTTCGCCCGGTTCCGGCGGCTGCGGCGGTTCCGGCGGCGCCGGCACCTTGCCCTTGCGCGGATTGAAACGGATGCCGGTATCGTCGATGACGATGTGCGGCTCGTCGGCGTTGCGCTTGCCCGGCTTGCTGTCGCTGCGCACCACCGCTGGGCCGCCGCTGCCGGAGAACAGTTCTTCCTGCACGATCGAGGCGGCGATCAGCGACAGCGCGGCGAACAGGAAAAACTTCCACCACGACAGCTGGGTGACCCAGGTTGCTGTCGCGTCAAAGCCTTTGTGCAACCACGCGAGGCTGCTGGCGAATGATTGCTGGAGAGGAGGGCGGGCTGGCATGTGATTCGTTTTCCGTGGGCGTTATGCTTTTTTGTCACGCAGTGTAAGCCCGCGCAGCTGGAAAAGCCATTTTGCCCTGTTAAATTCTGTTGGGATGGTGCAACTGTAAGCTGCGCACCGCTGCTGGGCCATCCCTTTGCGACAGTCTGCATAATCGGGCTACTGGAATGCGCGTGAAACTTGTTGCTCAGCAAGGAAGCAGACGATTAGTGCAAATATGAAACCTGCTGGCGTACTATAACCAATCGCCCGGGCCGCTTCGGCCTGTTGTTCTTTCTGATGGAAGGAAACGCCATGTCTGCTGAAACCACCACATTCCGCCTTGTTACGCGCAGCGACTTCGACGGCCTGGTTTGCGCCGTCCTGCTCAAGCACCTTGGCATGATCGACGAGATCCTGTTTGTCCACCCGAAGGACATGCAGGACGGCAAGATCAGCGTCAGCGATCGCGACATCACCACCAACCTGCCGTTCGTGCCGGGCGTCCATCTGGCGTTCGACCACCACCTGTCGGAAACCCTGCGCAACAAGGGCGAGCGCGCCAATCACGTCATCGATCCGCGGGCGCCATCGGCCGCCCGCGTGGTGTACGACTATTATGGCGGCGCCAGCGAATTCCCGCTGGCCTGGGGCGCCATGATGGCCGCCGTCGACAAGGGCGATTCCGCCAATTTCTCGCGCGAAGAAGTGCTCGATCCGCAAGGGTGGGACCTGCTGAACTTCCTGATGGATGCGCGCACCGGGCTGGGCCGCTTCCGCGATTTCCGCATCTCCAATTACAGCCTGATGATGGCGCTGATCGATGCGTGCAAGGACCATACCATCGACGAGATCATGGCCATGCCCGACGTGCAGGAACGCACCACCTTGTATTTCGAACACAGCCAGAAATGCAAGGACCAGATCCGCACATGCGCGAAGGTCGACAAGAACCTGGTCGTGCTCGACCTGCGCGGCGAAGAAGTGATCTTCGCCGGCAACCGATTCATTATCTACGCGCTGTATCCGGAGACGAATATCTCCATCCATGTGCTGTGGGGACTGAAAAACCAGAACACCGTGTTCGCGACCGGTAAATCGATTCTCAACCGCAGCTCGCGCACCAATATCGGCGCCTTGATGCTCGAATACGGCGGCGGCGGGCATGAGAACGCCGGCACCTGCCAGGTCGCCAACGACATGGCCGACGATGTGCTTGGCGCGCTCAGCTACCGCATCACCAGCGAAGGCTGAGGCTCAGGCCGGCGTGGCGGCCAGCATGGCCCGCAATGCCGATTCGGACACCGGCTCGGAAAACAGGCGGCCCTGCATTTCGTCGCAGTCGTTCAGGCGCAGGAACTCCATCTGGGTGCGCGTCTCGACGCCTTTGGCGATCACGCGCACGCCCAGGTCATGGCCGATGTCGATCAGCGCCTTGACCACCGCACCGCTGCGCGCCTCGTCGGTGATCCGGTTGATCGCCGCGCGCGCCACCTTGACGTGGGTGAGCGGCAGCCTCTGCATGTAGTTCAGGTCGCACATCCCCTCGCCGAACGCGTCGAGCGAGCGGCGCACGCCCAGGTCGCGCAATTGGGTCATGATGTCGAACCCCAGCTGGTGATTGCTGTTGAGCCCGTCTTCACGCAGCTCGATTTCCAGCATGCCCGGCGCCAGCCCGTGGCGCTCGAGCGCCGCGGCGATATGCGCCACATAGCCCGGGTCGCTGAATTCGCGCGACGAGGAATTGACGGCGATCGGCAACAGCGCCACGCCTGCGCGCGCGCGCCGGACGAGGAAAGCGCAGGCCTGCTCCAGCACCTCGCGGCCGATCTCGACGATCATGCCGTTGTCCTCGGCATCGGACAGGAATGCCGCGGGCAGCAGCACGCCGTGCTCGGGGTGGCGCCAGCGCACCAGCGCCTCGAGCGCGTTAATGCAGCCGGTGTGCAGGTCGACGCGCGGCTGGAACAGCAGGAACAGCTGATGATCGGCGAGCGCCTGGCGCATCGTGTCTTCGCGCTTTTGCTTCGCTTCCGTGGTCGAGGTCATGTCGGCCGAGAAGAAGCAGGCCCGGTGCTCGCGCGCCGCCTTGGCGTGGTACATGGCGACATCGGCCGCCCGCACCAGGCTGACCGCGTCGGCGCCGTCGTGCGGATACACGCTGACGCCGATCGCCGCGCCGGTGGCAATCACGGTGGTGTCGAACACCACGGGGCGCGACAGCGCCGCGCGCAGGCGCTCGACCATGCGCACCGTATAGCGCAGGGACGGCTGGTTGACCAGCACCAGCACGAACTCATCGCCCGACAGGCGCGCCACCGTGTCGCTCTCGCGCACCGAGGCCTGCAGGCGCCTGGCGACGACCTTCAGCACCTCGTCGCCGGCTTCATGGCCATAGCCGTCGTTGATCTGCTTGAAGCCGTTGAGGTCGATCAGCGCGGTGGCCACCAGCGTCTTGTTGCGCTGGGCCATGTGGATGGCATGGTCGAGCCGGTCCCACAGCAAGGTGCGGTTGGCCAGGCCGGTCAGCGGGTCGTGGTTGACTTCGTGCTCGAGCAGCGCGGTACGCTGGCGGAGCGCGGTGACATCGTTGATCACGCCGATATAGTGGGTGACCTTGCCGGTGCCATCGGCCACCGGGGTGACGGTCAGGTCATTCCAGAACAGCTCGCCGTTGCGGCGCAGGTTGCGAAACACCACATTGACTTGCTGGCGCGCGCGGATCGCCTTGCGCAGGCGGTCGCGTTGTTCTTCGTCGAGGCCAGGCGCGGCCATGAAGCGTGAATCGCGGCCGATGACCTCGCTCGCCGAGTAGCCGGAAATGCGCTCGAACGCCGGGTTGACGTATTCGATCGGGTTATCGTCCCTGGCGCAGCGGGTGATCACCAGGCCGTTGCTGGTGGCATGCAGCGCGCGTTCGCGCACCCGCAGCACTTCTTCCTGGGCGCGCCGGTCGGTCAGGTCGAGCCCCATGCCGCACAGGTAATAGCGGCCGCGGCATTCGATGCGCGCGCCGCACAGCAGGTAAGGCGTGGCGTTGCCGTACTTGTCGAGGTAGTTGGCCTCGACGAAGGCCTGGGCGTCGTGCTGGAACACTTCCCTGACCTTGGCGTCGATGATGCGCTTATCGGTGATATCGTACATGTCGAGCGCATGCGCGGCCTTGAGCTCCTCGGGCGTCATCGCGGTGACGCGTTCCAGGGTTTTGTTCCACAGCGCGAAGGTGCCATCTTCGCGGATGACGTAGAAGGTACCGGGAAGCACGTCGATGACGCTGCTGAGCGGCATGCGGCCCACTAGCGACAGTTCCTGGCCGCTGGGCGCGGCCACCAGGAAGCCGACCGCGCCGCTGAGATCGCCATTGCCTGTGTATTGGGGGAGCAGGGTCAGTTCGACGCCGCGGTGCGCGCCGTCGGGCAGCGCAATGGTCAGTTCCAGCACGTCGCAGTGCTTGCCGGCGCCTGTCCAGCGATCGGGGTGCATGTCGCCGGCTGCCACGCCGAGCAGCTCGTGCAACGCGCGTCCAAGCACCGCGGATGCGGGGATGCCAAACAGCTTTTCACAGCGCTCGTTCCAACTGACAACCTTGCCTTCCGCATCGGTGAGCAATGCGGCAATGTCCGTATCTTCGCTGACGAGCATGTGGTCCCCTTGACCCAAGGTTTGACACATTGATTGACACTTGGTTCGCGGGCTCGGCCGCAATGAAAAAAGCCCGCGGCGGGCGCGGGCTTCTCAACAGGGCGGGGCGGCTCAGGCGAGCGCGGATTCCTGCTTCTCTGGCAGCGCGAGCTGGTTGTCGACGCTGAACTGGTAATCCTTGAACACGTGTTCCGCCGACAAGACCTGGTAAGTGCCGTCGGCCAGCTTGTGGGTGGTGTCCTTCAGGCGATAGGTGTAATGCCCGCAGGTCCAGCAATTGAAGTTGCGCATGTGCGTGCACAGGCAGGTCTTGTCCATCACCACCACCTGCTTGGCGTCCGGATTCGCCATCACTTCGCGGTTGTACGAATTAATGTACGAACAATTGCCGGTCGCGTCCAGCAGGTAGCCATACGATTCGCAGCCTGGCCGGATGCCCGAGCCGATCGCCGGGGTGTTCTTCAGCATCCGCATCGGATAGCCGGTCGGCGATACGCCGTTGACGATGATGTCTTCTTCCGAGGCCTTGTAGTATTCCTGCTTGACGCTGTCGGGCAGGCCGCACTCGTGGGTGACGGTGAAGCGGGTTGCCACCTGGACCCCGCCGGCGCCTTTTTCAAGGAAGCTGACCGCGTCGCTGCCGGTGAAGATGCCGCCGGCGGCGATCAGCGGAATGTCGAGGTTTTCCGCGCGCATGAAGGCGTGGATTTCGTCCATGATCGTGTGCAGGTCGTACTCGGCCCAGTCGAGCCCGAAGCCGAGGTGGCCGCCCGCCAGCGGGCCTTCGACGATGATGTAGTCGGGCAAGCGGTCGAGCTTGGACACCTTGCGCAGGAACAGCTGCAGCGCGCGTACCGACGAGACGATGATGCCAAGGTAGGCGTCGCGGAAGCGCGGGTGGTCGGCGATCAGCGCGAACGAGCCCAGGTGCAGGCCGGCCGACATCGTGATGCCGTCGATGCCGGCATCCAGCGCCGCCGACAGCCGGGTGCGCAGGGTTTCCTTCGGCGAATTCATGGTCAGCTTTTCCATGCAGTTCACGAAGATCAGGCCCTCGCCTTTTTTCGCCGCCATGGTCGAGCCGACGTGAAGGCGGGTGGCCTCGGCCAGGCGTTCGAGGTCGAACTGGACAACCGCCTTGTCCATGTTGTTGATGTTGAACTTGTAGGTCTTGGTCTTGTCTTTGACAAAGGTGGTATCGAACTTGCGGTCCGACACATCCTGCACCATCGCGTCGGAAATATGGCCGATGCCGCCGAGGCGCGCCGCTTCCAGTGCCAGTTCGGAAGTCGAAATATCGACGCCCATTCCGCCAATCATGATGGGAACATATTCCTTGTTGCCCAGACGCAGGCGGAAATCATCAACACGTTTCATTGCTATCCTTAGACTACCGAGTTTCCAGGGTGCGGCACGCTGCCGTTGGCGCGTTGCGCACCCGCCATTCTACTCCGATGGGCAAAAATGCCCAAAAGCGCGGCTGTTGAGCTGTGTGCAGGGCAATACTTAATCGCGAAAATTGTTAAATTCCAGCGGCATGTCCGGCACATCCTTGCGCAGCATCTGCATCGCCGCCTGCAGGTCGTCACGCTTGGCGCCGGTGACGCGCACCGATTCGCCCTGGATGCTGGCCTGCACCTTCATCTTGCTATCCTTGATGACCTTGACGATCTTCTTGGCGTCGTCGGTTTCGATGCCGTTCTTGACCTTGATGACCTGCTTGACCTTGTCGCCGCCGATCTTTTCGATCTTGCCTTCGTCGAGGAAGCGCACGTCGACCTTGCGCTTGGACATTTTGTTGATCAAGACATCGCGCACTTGCGACAGCTGGAAGTCGGAATCGGCGTAGGCGGTCAGTTCCGCCTCTTTCTGCTCGACCTTGGCCGAACTGCCTTTGAAGTCGAAGCGGGTGGTGATTTCCTTGTTCGATTGCTCGACCGCGTTTTTCACTTCAATCATGTCTGCTTCTGAGACGACGTCAAACGATGGCATGGTAGTGTTCCTCTGTTGTTTTACTTGCTAATTGTAGAATGCCGATATTTTAACGGACAACCGGCCCCCATCGTCGCTCCCGATGCCGGAAAATTGGGCCGGTACCCTATAATCGAGCAAAAAACCCGGTACAACATGCATCCACACCTCGCCATCGAACACGATTTCCCGCTCAAGTCGCTCAATACCTTCGGCCTGGCCGCCACCGCGCGGCGCTACCTGCGCGTGAGCGGCGCGGCCGAGCTGGCCGCCGTGATGGCCGATGCGCAGCTGGCGTCAATGCCGCGCCTGCTGCTCGGCGGCGGCAGCAACCTGCTGCTCACGCGCGACTTCGACGGCCTGGTGCTGCACATGAGCGGCGCCGGCAAGGACATCGTCGGCGAGACCGCGAGCCACGTGCTGGTGCGCGGCGCGGCCGGCGAAAACTGGCACGGCTTCGTCCAGTACACGCTGGAGCAGGGCCTGGGCGGGCTGGAAAACATGTCGCTCATCCCGGGCACCGTGGGCGCCGCGCCGATCCAGAACATCGGCGCGTACGGGGCCGAGATCAAGGACGTGTTCCATTCGCTGACCGTGTTCGACATGGCCAGCGGCATGGTGCGCACGATGGATGCCGCGGCCTGCCGCTTCGGCTACCGCGACAGCGTGTTCAAGCATGCGGACGGACAGGGCCTGGCGATCATCGACGTGACGTTCGCGTTGCCGCGCGCCTGGCAGCCCAACCTGCGCTACGCCGAACTGGCGCAGGCGCTGCTGGAGGCCGGCGTTGAACGGCCGACGCCGCAGCAGGTCAGCGACACCGTGGTGGCGATCCGCCGCCGCAAGCTGCCCGATCCGGCGGTCATCGGCAACGCCGGCAGCTTCTTCAAGAACCCGGTCGTCACGCGCGAACAGTGCGCGCAGCTGCTGGCGCAGTTCCCCGCGCTGGTACACCACGCGCAGCCGGACGGCAGCGAAAAGCTGGCGGCCGGCTGGCTGATCGACCAGTGCGGATGGAAGGGCAGGAACCTGGGCGCGGCCGGCGTGTATCCGAAACAGGCGCTGGTGCTGGTGAATAACGGCGGCGCCAGCGGCGCCGAGGTGCTGGCGCTGGCGCGCGCCATCCAGGCCGACGTCCACGCGCGCTACGGGGTCATGCTCGACCCGGAACCGGTGTTCGTCTAAGCCTGGCGTTTAGCCGGGCGCCACGCAAACCCTGTTGCGCCCCTCCGACTTGGCCGCGTACAGCGCCTTGTCGGCCCGTTCCATCAGTTCGCGCACCGAGCTTTCCGGGCCCGGCACCACCGTCGCCACGCCGATCGACATCGTCACCACGTCGCCGAAGCCTGACCCGGTGTTGTCGATCGCCAGCGCTTCCAGATGGGCGCGGCAAGCTTCCGCCACCTGCACCGCGCCGGCCGCATCGGTATCGGGCAGCACGATGGCAAACTCTTCGCCGCCATAGCGCACCGCCAGGTCGGCCGGGCGCTTCAGGTGTTCGGTCAGGATCGCCGCGGTCTTTTTCAGGCACATGTCGCCGGCCTGGTGGCCGAACGAGTCGTTATGGTGCTTGAAGCAGTCGATGTCGCACATCAGCAGCGACAGCGGCTTGCGTTCGCGCTGCGCGCGCTGCCACTCGACCGGCAGCACTTCATCGAAGCGGCGGCGGTTGGCGATACCGGTCAGGCCATCCAGCGCCGCCAGCTTCTGCAGCTCGATATTCGCATCGGCCAGCCGCTGCTGGCTCTCGCGCAGGAAGCGGAACGCCTCGTCGCGCTGCAGCCGGCTGATGTGGCCCGAGGAATGGTAGCGCACGCGCGCCAGCAGCTCGATCTGGTCGGGCACCTTGACGACGTAATCATTGGCGCCGACGGCGAAGCTGTGCGCCTTGAGTTTGGCGTCGTCCTTGGCCGAGAGCACGATCACCGGGACCGACGCCAGCGACGCCTGGGCGCGGTATGCCTGGATCAGCGCGAAGCCGTCGATGTCGGGCATGACCAGGTCTTGCAGGATCACGGTCGGTTTCATGTTCACCGCCGTTTCGACCGCTGCGGCGGCACTGCTCACGTAATGGAATTCGATATCGGGGTGCCCGTCGAGCATGCGGCGTATCGCTTCGACGATGATCAGTTGGTCGTCGACCAGCAGTACGCGGACCTTGAAATGCGTGACGGGCGATGCGCTGTTGGTGCTGCCGTGGCTGAGTTTTGACATTGTTCTCTTGATCTCGCGGCCCTGACTTCAGGCCCCTATTTATAGTTTGACGCCAATTTTACTGCGTAAGGCGCGCGCGATGCCATCGGGCGGCAGAATATTCTGGGACGCGCCCAGGTCGGCCGCGGCGCGCGGCATGCCGTAGACGGCGCTGGACGCCTCGTCCTGGCTGATGGTGTTCTTGCCCGCTTCGCGCATTGCCAGCAGGCCGGCGGCGCCGTCGCGGCCCATGCCGGTCAGCAGGACACCGGTGGCCGGGCCGGCCCAGTGCTGGGCCACGCAGTGAAAGAACACATCGACCGACGGGCGGTAGGCATACTCGCGCGGATGGGCGTCGTAGTACAGACGTCCGCCTGCGCCGAGCAGCAGGTGATCGTTGGTCATCGCCACCTGCACTGCGCCTGGGGCCAGCATGTCGCCGTCGGCGATCACCTGGACCGGCATGGCCAGCTGGTCGCCCAGCCAGCGCGCCAGCTGCGGCGTGAAGTGGGCGTCGATGTGCTGCACCACGACGATGGCGGTGCCTGCCGGCGGGAGCCATCCGCTCAGGACCGCGGCCACCGCCACCGGCCCGCCGGTCGATGCGCCGATTGCCAGCAGGTGGCTGACCGGGTTGGCGCCGCCGCTGCCCGCCGCCTGGCGCGAAGGGTGCTCGGTCCCGCTCACCCGCAGCAGCTTGCCGATGGTCTTGATCTTGGCCAGCAGGGCGGCGTCGCCGCCGCGCAGGGCCGGCGTCGCCGTCACGTCGAGCGCCCCGGCGCCCATCGCGCGAAACACCTGGTTGACGCTATCCTGCGGCTGCCCGGTGACGATCAGGATCGCGCACGGCGACTGCGCCATGATCTGGCGGGTCGCCTCGACGCCGTCGAGCTCGGGCATGTTCAGGTCCATCAGGATCAGGTCGGGCTTGTGGTCGGCCGCCATGCGCACCGCTTCCAGGCCGGTCCGGGCGATCCACAGCACCTGGTGCTCGCTGGTGCTGGCGACCGCGCGGCGCAGCGCTTCCGCGGCCATCGCGACGTCGTTGGCGATCCCGATCTTCATAGGCCCGGGTCTCCGATCAGGTCGAACACCGCATCGAGCAGCGTCTCGTCATGGAAGCTGCCCTTGGTGAGGTAGTAGTCGGCGCCCGCGGCCATGCCGCGCGCCCGGTCTTCCGGCCGGTCCTTGTAGGAGACGATCATCACCGGCAGCTTGTGCAGGTCAAGGTCCTTGCGGATCAGCGCGACCAGTTCGATGCCGTCCAGGCGCGGCATGTCGACGTCGGTGATGACCAGGTCGTAGTCGCCGCTGCGCACCGCGTTCCAGCCATCCATCCCGTCGATGGCCACGTCGACCTGGTAGCCGCGCCCGAGCAGCAGCTTGCGCTCCATTTCGCGCACCGTCAGCGAATCGTCCACCACCAGCACGCGCCGGCTGCGGCGCCGCTCGGCGCCGCCGGCGCCCGACAGCTTGTGCAGCCCGCCTTCATGCAGCAGCTTGTCGATCGACAGCAGCAGGTCGGCGACGTCGAGGATCAGCACCGGCGCGCCGTCGTCGAGAAGGGCGGCCGCGCTGATGTCGCGCATCTTGCCGAAGATCGGATCGAGCGCCTGCACCGCCAGGCTATGTTCGCCGCGGATCGCATCGACCACCAGCGCATAGCGCCGCTGGCCGCTGCCGATCACCAGCACCGACAGCTCGTCGCCGGACGGCTCGAATTGTCCCAGTGCCAGCACCTGCGCGGCCGGCACCAGCCCGAGGTGCTCGCCGCCGCTGTCGACGAACTGCTTGTTTTCCAGCGTGCTGATGGCCGACTGCGCAATCTTCAGCACCCGCTCGACCTTGACGATCGGGATCGCGTAGGCCTCGCCCTGGATGTCGAACACCAGCGCGCGCACGATCGACTGGGTCAGCGGTAGCGTGATCGAGGTGCGGAAGCCGAGTCCCGGCTGCGACTCGATGCGCACGCTGCCGTTCTGTTCGCGGATCACCTGCTGCACCACGTCGAGGCCGACGCCGCGCCCGGAGATCTCGCTGGTGGTTTCCTTCAGGCTGAACGCGGGCAGGAACAGGAATTCGAGCAGCTCGGCCGGCGACATCGCCGCTGCCATCGCGTCACTCGACATGCCGCGCGCGACCACGTTGGCGCGGATCCGTTCGAGGTCGACGCCGCGGCCATCGTCGCTGATTTCGATGTTCAGCATGCCGGCGCGGTGGCGCGCCTCGAGCCGGATGCTGCCCGCTGCAGGCTTGCCGGCGCCCACCCGCTGGTCCGGCATCTCCATGCCGTGGTCGACCGCGTTGCGCAACAGGTGGTTGAGCGGGCTTTCGATTTTGGCCAGGATGTCGCGGTCGACCAGCGTGTCTTCGCCGTCGATCACCAGCTGCGCTTCCTTGCCGAGGCTGCGCGCCAGGTCGCGCACCATGCGCGGGAAGGCATGGACGCCGTCGCCGAACGGCCGCATGCGCAGGGCCAGCACCTCGTCGACCAGCGCAGCCGACACGCCCAGCACGCGGCGCTCGTAGTTTTCGATGTCGGCCATGTGGCCGATGGCGAACTGCTTGAGCGGCGCGGCCTTGTGGATCAGCTGCGCCGAGCGCTCGACCAGCGCCGCGTCGCCGCTGCGCATGATCGCGTCGTGCAGCTGCTCGATCGCCTGCAGCACCGACGACTGGTTGCGCTTGTGCCGCTGCACCGACTCGATCAGCGGCCGCATCTGGTGCGCATTGATGCGCGACTCGCCGGCCAGGGCCAGCAGCTTGTCGTAGCTCTGGCTGGCGCGCGGCTGCGGCTGGGTCAGCGGCGCACTGTCCGCCGGCGGTGGCGGCGCCGGCGATGCGGCCGGCGCCGCCACCGCCGGCGCAGCCGGCTGAACGTGGGCGATGCCGGCAATCGCGGCGATCGTGGACGAGATGACGGCGGTGTTCTGCGCGATCCACGCCTGCGCGCTGTCTTCGGTCAGCGCCGCTAACTGGACAATGAGGTCGACGCCGGACAGCAGCACGTCGATCCGCGCCGGGGTCATCTCGAGCAGGCCGTTCTGCGCCGCGACGAACGCGTCTTCCATCACATGGGCCACCTGCACCGCGACGTCGAGGTTGACGATGGCGGCGGCGCCCTTGATCGAATGGGCGGCCCGCATCAGTTCATCGACCGCGCCGGCCGCGGCGCCGCCGCGCTCCATCGACAGCAGGCCGTCGGTCAGCGTGCGCGCCTGTCCCTCCGCCTCCATGCGGAACAGGTCGAGCATGGAAAACTGGCTCAGGTCGCCGTACGAATCGACGCTCATCGCAATAGCCTTGTCATCTGGTGTCCGATCAGGGACGCGTCGAGCACCCCGATATGCATGTCGTCACGGCTGGTCACGCCCAGCAGGAAGCGCTCGAAGCCGCGGTTGATGGTGGCGGCCGGCGCGGTGAGCCCTGTCGAAGCGTAGCGCACGATGCCGAACAGGTCGGCGACGGGCAGGGCGAAGCTCTGGCCGTCCCACTCGACCACCAGCAGGCGCGCGAACGTGTGGCGTCCCTCGCGCGCAGGCGCGTCGCGTTCGTCGAGGCCGAGCATGGCGGCCAGCGAAATGGCCGGCATCAGCTTGCCGCCGACGTTGACGATGCCCGCCAGCCCGCTGGCGCCGCGGTGCGGCAGGCGGTGCGCCGCAGCTTGCGGAGCGACCTGCGCCACCATCGCCGTGGGCAGCGCCAGCCATTCGCGGCCGATGCGAAACGCCAGCGCCGATGTGTCGCTGGTATCGGCTTGCGCCAGCGGCTGGCGCAGCACCGCCGCCCACTCGGCTCGGTAGGCGTCGCCGGCAGGGCGCTGCAGGTTGCGCAGCGCGGCGTTCGCGTAGACGTCGCAATTGCGGCAATGGACCAGCGGCGCCAGCTTGTCGCAGCTTTTGTCGCCGGCCACGCCGATCACGTTCCAGCAGCCCATGTCGTTCATGGCCTTCCTTTCCGGACGCCGTCATTGGCGCGCTGGTAGACCCGCGCGGCGCGCTGGCGCAAGGCGTCCGCTTGCGCTGTGTCGCCGCGTTCGCCGGCCAGCAGCGCCAGGTGGCACAAGGCTTCGTAGTGGTCGGGCTTGAGGTAGACGCAGCGGCGCCAGTAACCTTCGGCGGCCGCCAGGTCGCGGCCGCACTCGCTGGTCAGGCCCAGGATGAAGTAGGCGTCGGCCGAATCGGGCGCGTTCTCGAGCACGCGCTGGCACGCGCCGGCGGCGCCGGCGTGGTCGCCCTGGTCGGCCTGGCGGCGCGCCTGCGCGAGCATCGCGCCGATGTCGGGAGCCGCCCGCACCGCCGCCGGCACCCGCGCCAGCCGGGGTTTGGCCGGTGCCGGTGCCGGCGCAGGCGCCGCCACTGGACGCGGCCGTGTACGGCGCTCGATCGGCGCCGCGGCGGCGGGCTGCGGCGCTTCCGGCGCGGTCTTTTGCAGCGCGAAAGCGTTGGCCGCGCGCACCGAGGCGAACCCGTTGCGGCAATAGGTTGGCACCTCGGCGTAGCCGGCGAACAGCACGCCGTCGTCGTCCAGCAGCGCGTGCAGGCGGGCGATCGCGGTGGCGGCGGTCGGTTCGTCGAAGTAGATCAGCAGGTTGCGGCAGAAGACCACGTCGAAGCGGCCGCCGGCGGCAAGGTCGGTGACCAGTAGGTTGCCCTGGCTGAAGCGCACCTGGGCGCGCATCGCGTCGCTGATCTGGAATTCCTTGCCGACCTCGGTGAAGTGGCGTTCGCGGAACGCCAGGTCGCCGCCGCGGAACGCGTTGCGCGTGTAGAGGCCGCGGCGCGCGCGTTCCAGCGCCACTTCCGACAGGTCGAACGCCTCGATGCGGAACGATCCCGGCGCGACGCCGGCGTCGCTCAGCGCCATCGCCATCGAATACGGCTCTTCGCCGCCGGCGCATGGCACCGACAGGATGCGCACCGCGCGCCCCGGCGCATTCGACAGGCGGCGCTGTACCGCCGCCACCGCGGCGGCGAATGCGTCGGCGTCGCGGAACATCCACGACTCCGGCACCACCAGCAGCTCGACCAGCGCGCGCATTTCATCGAGCGTGATGTTCGCTTCGTAGTCGGCCGCTTCGGATTGTCCGCATTTGGCCATGCGCCGCGCCACGGCGCGGTCGATCTCGGCCGCGGTCAGGTCGAGCCCCGTTTGCGTGCGTACCTGGTCGCGCAGGCTCATGCTGCCGCCTGCGCCGGGAACAGCATCGCGCGCACCTCGGCTGTCAGCAAGCCTTCCGGCTCGACCAGTTGCAGCATGCCGGCCTCGCCGCCGGCGACGCGTCCGAGGAACGGCGCCGCGGCCACGCCGCTGTCGGCCAGCGATGCCGGGTCGATGGACTCGATGCCGGCCACGTGTTCGGCCAGCAGCCCGAGCGCGCGGATGGCGCCGTTGGCCGGGTAATCGATCAGGATGATGCGGGTGTCGAACCACAGCTGCCGGGCCGGCGCGCCGGCCAGTTGCGACAGGTCGATCACCGGCACCGGGGCGCCATGAAAGTCGAGCAGGCCGGCCACGAAGGCGGGCGCCAGCGGCAGCTGCTTCAGGCCCGCCGCCGGCAGCACCCGCGCGATCGCGCCGAGCCGCAGCCCGTAGCGGTCGGCGCCGATGTGGAAGACCAGGACCTTCATCGCTGCTTAGTTGCTGACGGCGAAGGTGGACACCGACGACTGCAGGTCGCTGGCGGCATACTGAAGCTGGTGCACCGCTTCGCTGGTGGCCTTCAAGGACTCGACGGTCTGCTGGGTCGCGTCGTTCAGCTGCATCATGGTTTCGCTGATCTGGCTGGCGCCGACCGCCTGCGACTGCATCCCCTGCAGCACCACGTCGAACTGCGGCGCCAGTTTCTGCACCTGGTCCATCACCGACGACAGCTGTTCTGCCACCTGGCTGACTTCGCCGACGCTGCGGCGGATCTCTTCCGAGAATTTATCCATGCCCATGACGCTGGCCGACACCGCCGACTGCATCTCCTTGAGCATCTGCTCGATGTCCCAGGTCGATACCGAGGTCTGGTCGGCGAGGCGGCGGATCTCGGTGGCGACGACCGAGAAGCCGCGGCCGGCTTCGCCCGCCTTCTCGGCTTCGATGGCGGCGTTCAGCGACAGGATGTTGGTCTGGTCGGCCACCTTGGTAATCGTGGTCAGCACGCTGTTGATGTTGCTGGCCTTTTCGGATAGCGCGGCCAGCTTGGCGTTGATCGAGTCGGTCGCCGCGACCATGTTCTGCATCGTCAGGTCCATCCGGCGCAGGTTGTTCTGGGCGTCGGCGGTGGCGTTGGTGGTGTAGTCGGCGACGCTGGTCGCTTCCTCCATCGTCCGCAGCAGCTGCGAGGTGTTGGCAGACATCTCCTTGGTGGTCGACAAAATCTCGACGCTGGTCTGGGCCTGTTCGACGCCGGTCGCTTCCTGCTGCTTGGCCGATGCGGCGATCTCGGTGGCCGACGTGGTGACCTGGATGCCGGCCTTCTGGACATTGTTGATCAGCTGGCGCAGGTTCTCGACCATGGTCTTGAGGCCATCGCCCATGCGGCCGATGGCGTCGTCGCCGCTGACGGTGACGCTGCCGGTCAGGTCGCCGCCGGCAGCCTTCGACACCACATCGAGCAGGGCGTCGACCTTGGCGCGCAGCTCGTTGGCTGCGGCCAGTTCCTTGGCCTGGCTGTCTTCGATGGCTTGCGCCATCCGGTTGAATTCTTCGGTGACGTTACCCATTTCATCGCGCCCCATGACCGGCGCGCGCGCGCCCTTGTCGCCGCCGGCGATGCGGCCGACCACCTGGGTCAGGTTGTTGAGCGGCGCCAGGATGGCCTGGCCGAGCATGACAGCGATGACCGAGGCAAGCAGCACCGCGATGGCGCCGCCGCCGACCAGGATCAGCGACATCGTTTTCTGCAGTTCGGCAACTTCGGCCGAGCGCTGCGCCAGCAGGCGGTTTTCTTCCGCCGTGATGTCGGCCAGCGTCTTGCGCAGTTCAACCACCGTGGTGAAGCCGGTATCGAGTTCCGGCGAGCGCGCCGCCTGTGCGGTGGCGTCCGCCGCGTTGCCGAGGGCTCGGCGCTTTTCGATCAGCGGGTTGATCACGTTGGCGAACCATACATCGATCGCGGCGCTGATCTTGCGCACGCGTTCCTGCTGCAGCGGATTGTCGGCTGTCAGGCTGATGACATGGGCGACGTTCTTGCGCAGCAGGGCTTCTTCATCGACGTCCGGGGTCAGGAAGCGCGGCTGGCCGGTCAGCAGGTAGCCGCGCACCTGGTTTTGAATGTCCAGGATGTTGGCGCCGATCTGGTCGACCTCGAGCTGCACTTCCAGCGTATGACGGTCGAGCTTGGTCGCAGAGGAAACTTTCTGGAAACTATTGTAGGCGAGTACCAGCAGTATCAAGAGGATAGTGACGATGGCGCCAAATCCCGCGTAGAGTTTTTGCTTGATGCTTAGGTCCTGCAACATAGATTCTCCCGATACCAAGATTTGTGCCCCGAGCGTAACATTTCGGCAGGCCAAACGGGGTGTTTTCATGGGAGAAAACACCTTCGTGTGGCCGAAATTCCCGGAAAAGTAGTCTGAACGACAAGGGCCGCATGACGCGGCCCCTGTTTTTGTCGAACAGCGCGCTTACTGGCCGCGCTTCTCGCGTGCTTTCGCGGCAATGCGCATGCGCAGCGCGTTGAGCTTGATGAAGCCGCCGGCGTCGGCCTGGTTGTAGGCGCCGCCGTCTTCGTCGAAGGTCGCGATGTTCATGTCGAACAGCGAGTCGGTCTTCGAGTCGCGCGACACCACGATGACATTGCCCTTGTACAGCTTGATGCGCACCCAGCCGTTGACGGTGGCCTGGGTGTGGTCGATCAGGGTCTGGATCGCGACGCGCTCCGGCGCCCACCAGTAGCCGTTGTAGATCATCGATGCATAGCGCGGCATCAGGTCGTCCTTCAGGTGCGCCACTTCGCGGTCCAGCGTGATCGATTCGATCGCGCGGTGCGCGCGCAGCATGATGGTGCCGCCCGGGGTTTCGTAGCAGCCGCGCGACTTCATGCCGACGTAGCGGTTCTCGACCAGGTCAAGGCGGCCGATGCCGTGCTTGCCGCCGAGGCGATTGAGTTCGGCCAGCACGGTCGCCGGCGACATGCGCACGCCGTTCAGGGCGACGATGTCGCCTTTCTCGTATTCGATGTCGAGGTATTCCGGGGTGTCCGGCGCCGCCTCGGGGCTGACCGTCCAGCGCCACATCGATTCTTCGGCTTCCGCGCTCGGGTTCTCGAGGTGGCGGCCTTCGAACGAGATGTGCAGCAGGTTGGCGTCCATCGAGTAGGGCGCGCCGCCGTTCTTGTGCTTCATGTCGACCGCGATGCCGGCGTCTTCCGCGTACTTCAGCAGCTTCTCGCGCGACAGCAGGTCCCACTCGCGCCATGGCGCGATGATCTTGACATCGGGTTTCAGCGCATACGCACCGAGCTCGAAGCGGACCTGGTCGTTGCCCTTGCCGGTGGCGCCGTGCGAGATCGCGTCGGCGCCGGTTTCGCGGGCGATCTCGATCAGGCGCTTGGCGATCAGCGGGCGCGCGATCGAGGTGCCGAGCAGGTATTCGCCTTCGTACACGGTATTGGCGCGGAACATCGGGAATACGAAGTCGCGCACGAATTCTTCGCGCACGTCGTCGATGTAGATGTTTTCAGGCTTGATGCCGAACTTGATCGCTTTGGCGCGCGCGGGCTCGAGTTCTTCGCCCTGGCCGAGGTCGGCCGTGAAGGTGACGATTTCGCAGCCGTAGTTATCCTGCAGCCATTTCAGGATGACGGAGGTATCGAGGCCGCCGGAGTAGGCGAGAACTACTTTTTTGATGTCGCTCATGAGAGTTCCAATGTAAGACGTGGGGAGGGTTAATGGTCAGCTGGCCCCGGGAACGCCGCCCCTGCAAGCAGGGGCGAAGGCCAACGATAAAACAGGGTGGTTGGTTATTTGGTGTCGATCCGTCCGAGCAGCAGGTATTCGATCAGCGCCTTCTGCACGTGCAGGCGGTTCTCGGCTTCGTCCCAGACCACCGACTGCGGGCCGTCGATGACGTCGGCCGAGACTTCTTCGCCGCGGTGGGCCGGCAGGCAGTGCATGAACAGCGCGTCCTTGCTTGCCCGCGCCATCTTGGCCGAGTCGACGATGAAGCCGTCGAAGGCGGCCAGCCGTTCGGCGTTTTCCTTCTCGTAGCCCATGCTGGTCCAGACGTCGGTGTTGACCAGGTGCGCGCCTTCGCAGGCTTCCGATGGGTCGGCGAAGAAGGTGTAGCGCTCGGTCGAGACCATCGCCGGATCGATGTCGTAGCCCTTCGGGGTCGACACGTTCAGGTGGAAGCCGAACACTTCGGCCGCCTGCAGCCACGAGTACAGCATGTTGTTGGCGTCGCCGATCCAGGCCACCGTCTTGCCGCTGATCGAGCCGCGGTGCTCGACGAAGGTGAAGATGTCGGCCAGCACCTGGCACGGGTGGTGTTCGTTGGTCAGGCCGTTGATGACCGGTACCCGCGAGTTGGCGGCGAAGCGCTCGATGATCTCCTGGCCGAAGGTACGCACCATGATGATGTCGCACATGCGGCTCATGACCTGGCCCGCGTCTTCGACCGGCTCGCCGCGTCCGAGCTGGCTGTCGCGCGTGTTCAGGTAGATCGCGGCGCCGCCCAGCTGGTGCATGCCGGCCTCGAACGACAGGCGGGTGCGGGTCGAGCTCTTTTCAAACACCATCACCAGGGTGCGGTCGACCAGCGGGTGATAGATCTCGTAGTTCTTGAACTTCTGCTTGATGACGCTGGCGCGCGCGATGACGTATTCGAACTCGTCGCGCGTGAAGTCGGAAAACTGCAGGAAGTGCTTGATCGGATTGGTAGGCATGATGACAACTTGGAGACGTGTATCCATACAATTATAAGGGTTTTAACAGGGCGCCGCAGGAGACGCCCCGCCTGGCCCTAGTACAGCGTCTGCGCCGATTCGTGCAGCAGCTGTTTGTACAGCTGGTGGCGGAACGAGGCGATCTTGCCGGCGGCGACCGCGTCGAGCACCGCGCATTGCGGCTCGATCAGGTGGCGGCAGTTGTAGAACTTGCAGCCGCCCAGGTAGGGCTTGAACTCCACGAAAGCGCGCTCGATCATCCCCTCGGTCAGGTGGTACAGGCCGAACTCCTGGAAGCCGGGCGAATCGATGATCTGGGACTCGCCCGGCATCTTGTACAGGCGCGTGAAGGTGGTGGTGTGCTTGCCGGTGTCGAGGGCGGCCGAGATTTCGCGCACCGCGATGTCGGCGTCCGGCACCAGCAGGTTGATCAGGGAAGACTTGCCCATGCCCGACTGGCCGATGAAGATCGACGACTGGCCTTCGAGCAGCGGCTGCAGGGTGGCGACCGCGTGTTCGGGTTGGGCGCGCGCCGACACTTCGTGCACCGGATAGCCGAGCGACGAATACATCAGCAGGCGCTCGCGCGCCTTCGGCAGCAGGGCGGCGACGTCGGTCTTGTTGAGGATCAGGTGGGCCTCGATGCCGGCCGCTTCGGCCGCCACCAGCGAGCGCGAGATCAGGTCGTCGGCGAAGCCGGGTTCGGTGGCGACGACGATGAACAGGCGCGTCAGGTTCGACGCCAGCAGCTTGGACTTGTACTGGTCCGAGCGGTAGAGCAGGGTCTTGCGCTCGGTGATCGCCTCGATGACGGCCTGGTTGTCGGAGGTCTTGGCGAGCTTGACGATGTCGCCCACCGCCACGTTGGTTTTTTTGCCGCGCGTGACGCACTGGAGCATCTCGCCTTCGGCGTCGGCCAGGTAGTGGCGCCCGTGGGCGGCGATGATGGTGCCGAGCAGGCCGCTCATGCGCCGGCCCGCTGCGCGTACAGCGCGTCGGCCTTGGCGGCGCAGATGAAATCGTTGTTGGTCAGTTTGCCGCCGGCCGAGTGGGTGCTGTAGCTGACGGTGCAGCTGTTGTAGGTCACGGCCAGCTCGGGATGGTGGTCTTGCTGGTGCGTCATCCAGGCCAGCGCGTTGACGAAGGCGATGGTCTCATGATAGTCGCGCAGGGCGAAGCGGCGTTCGAGCAGCTCGCCATTGACGGTCCAGCCATCGAGTTCGGCCAGCAGGCTGGCGATGTCCTGCGCACTGAGCGCGGCAGGGGAGAAGCTGCAGTGCATGTCGCGCAGGCTCATTGCGCCCCCGCCAGGTTCAGTTGGCGAATCCGCACCGATGCCGGCGGGTGCGAATCGTAGAACGCCGAGTGCAGCGGATCGGGCGTCAGCGTGGAGGCGTTGTCTTCATACATCTTCACCAGCGCCGACACCAGGTCGTTCGAATCGGTGTGCTTGGCGGCGAAGGCGTCGGCCTCGAATTCGTGCTTGCGCGAGCTGATGGAGGTGAGCGGCGACAGCGCGAAGGTAAACACCGGCAGCGCCAGCATGAACAGGATCAGCGCGACGGCGTCATTGCCGGCGCCAAGCAGCGGCTCCACGCCGAGGCCCGTGTAGAACCACGGCTGCTCCTTCAGGAAGCCGAGCAGCGCGAGGAAGCCGAGCGACACGGCGAACATCACGGCGATGCGCTTGACGATGTGCTTGAGCTTGAAGTGGCCCAGTTCATGGGCCAGCACCGCTTCGATTTCCTGCGGCGCCAGGCGCGAGAGCAGGGTGTCGAAGAACACGATGCGCTTGTTGGAACCGAAGCCCGAGAAGTAGGCGTTGCCATGGGCGCTGCGCTTGGAGCCGTCCATCACGAACAGGCCCTTGGAGGCGAAGCCCACGCGCTGCATCAGGCCTTCGATACGCGCCTTCAGGCTGTCGTCGGCCAGCGGGGTGAACTTGTTGAACATCGGCGCGATCACGGTCGGGTACAGCACCATCATCAGCAGCTGGAAGCCGCTCCACACCATCCACGCGTAGAACCACCACAGCGGGCCGGTCTTGTCCATCAGGGTCAGCACGATCCACAGCAGCGGCAGGCCGAGCGCGGCGCCCAGCAGCACGCCCTTGAGCATGTCGGCGAACCACAGCTTGAGGGTCATCTTGTTAAAGCCGAAGCGCTGTTCGAGCACGAACTGGCGGTACAGGTCGAACGGCAGGTCGAGCATGCCGGAGACGAGCGCGAAGGCGGCGACCAGGCCAAGCTGGAACGCCATCCCGGGGCCGGTGGCGTCGAGCACCGCCAGCGACAGCGCCTGCAGGCCGCCCAGCAGGGTGAAGCCGATCAGCACGACAGCGCCGAAGAAGGTGGCGACCATGCCGAACTTGGTTTTGGCGACGGTGTAGTCGGCGGCCTTCTGGTGCGCTTCGAGCGGGATCCGGGCGGCGAATTCCGCCGGCACCCGGGCGCGGTTGGCGAGCACGTGGCGCACCTGGCGTCCCGCCAGCCAGAACCGCAGCGACAGGGAGAGAACAAAGAAACTGACGAACAAAATCGAAAACACGAGTGAATACATTCTGTGCCTGTGAGAAAATGCAGGATTGTTTAGGCCGAAGAGAGAATTATGTCACATGCCACCGATTTAGCAGCACCGGCCGCGCCGCAGCGCCCGAATGAGTTCAACCTGGTCTGGGTTGACATGGAGATGACGGGGCTGGACCCGGATTCCGACCGCATCATCGAAGTGGCCGTGGTGGTCACCGATATGCACCTTAATGTGCTGGCCGAAGGCCCGGTGTTCGCCATTCACCAGTCGGACGAGACGCTCGACAAGATGGATGCCTGGAACAAGGGCACCCACGGCCGTTCGGGCCTGATCGAGCGCGTCAAGGCCTCGACCGTGACCGAGGCCGATGCCGAAGCGGCGTTGATTACCTTCCTGAAGAACTTCGTGCCGGCCAACAAGTCGCCGATGTGCGGCAATACCATTTGCCAGGACCGCCGCTTCATGGCGCGCGGCATGCCGAAGCTGGAAGGGTTCTTCCACTATCGCAACCTGGATGTGTCGACCCTGAAGGAACTGTGCCGGCGCTGGAAACCGGAGATTGTTGGCGGGTTCAAGAAGCACCAGAAGCACACCGCGCTGGCCGATATCCTGGAATCGGTGGAAGAGCTGAAGTACTACCGCGAGCATTTCATCAAGTTGTAAGTCAAAACGGCGGATGCGCTGCGCCTATCCGCCCTACCTGTCACGATGCGTAGGGCGGGTAAGCGCAGCGCACCCGCCATGTGACCCTAGGACTCCACCGCCGGCAGACACGGCGCGCGCGGGTCGAGCGCCGCGGCGCGCGCCTTGCGGCTGGCCTGGCGCGATGCGGAATTGGTCTTGAATACCACGCAGGCGTCGTTCTGCCCGATCCGCGTTACCGTCGTCAGCGCGCCGCGCTGGTAGCGGTCCTGCGCCACGCTGTCGATCGTGTCCACCCGCACCACCAATCCCACCGGCACCAGCTTGCCGTTGCGCCTGACCAGGTGCCATTCGGCCTGGCGGCCGACCATCGAATAGCCATTGCTGACCACGTCCCAGAAATTGAGCGGCATCTTGCCTGCCGCGGGCGCGACCACGTCGATCGAGGTGCGGCCGTCCTCGTCATGCACCAGCAACTTGTAGCCGGCGACCCCGGCGCACTGGCGCGTGGCCGCGCCGGTGCCGCGGTCGAATGCAAGGATCTTGCAAGCCTTGCCGTGCAGGTCGGTGGTAACGGTGGCGGCCTGGGCCGAAATGGCGCTGGCGGCGGCAAACAGGGCAACGAAGGCGAGTGAGCGGATCATGGCAGTTCCTGGCTGGTGGAAGGGGATGCCAGTTCATTTTCATACGGCAAGACTGAGGCGCATTGGGCCAGCGCAATAGCGCATCAGATGAGTCCGTCTTCAGGCCTTCCCATCCGGCTGTAAATCCGGCACTATTTCAAGTATTGCAATACGATGCTGCGGCGGCGACCATGCTCCAATTCGTACGCGCGACCGGGGAGCGCCTCAGGGAAACCGGTTCGGTCCTGTGGCGCTGCTTCTATAGCGTGACCCTGACCATCTTGTGCTCGGCCGGCCTGGCGTTCATCCCGCAAGGCATCGAGTCGCTGCGGCTGGCCAGCCAGCCCGGCTGGAACTTCCCGGTGTTTGTCGTCTCCGTGGCGAGCTGGTCGCTGGCGGCCTGGTACAGCGCGCGCCTGACGCTGGGCCGCATCTTCGCCGGCAACGCCATCGTCGACAGCTCCGGCTCGGCGTATGTGGCGTGGCTGCGCGCCTGGCTGCCGCGCCTGCTCGGCGTGCTTCCCCCGACCTTGCTGACCGTGCGCTACCAGCTGCTCGGCGAGCCGGTGCTGGCGCTGGCCTTTGCCGGCGTGGCGCTGGTGGTCGGCGCGTTCGTGCTGGCGCCGCACCGCTGGTTCGGGTCGCCGCTGAGCCGGATGCCCGGCAGCGAGGCGTCGCTGCGCTTCATCGAACTGCAACGGCGCACGGTGGTCACGGTGGTGGCGGTGATCCTGCTGTCGTTCGCGCTGCTGCTGGCGATCTGGTGGAAGCCGGTCGAGGTAACCAGCGTGCTGACGGCGCCGGCGCTGCTGTGCTTTGCGTTCGCCAGCTGGATCCTGTTCGGCGACCTGGTGCTGACGTATTACTTCCGCCATTTCCGGCTGCCGTCGATGGCCGCGCTGCCGCTGCTGCTGTTCGTCGTGTTCAGCTCATGGAACGACAACCACGAGGTCGCGCAGCTGGACGGCGCGCCGGGGCCATCGGTCCGCCCGGCGGGGCCGGCGCGCTTCCATGCATGGCTGGCCGAGCGCCAGGCAAGCGGCGCGCTCATGCCGGGCCAGCCGTTTCCGGTATTCGTGGTGGCGGCCGAGGGCGGCGGCTTGCGCGGCGCCTACTGGACGGCGATGGTGCTGGCCAAATTGCAGGACGACAGCCAGCGGCGTTTCGCCGACAACCTGTTTGCGCTCAGCGGCGTGTCGGGAGGCAGCCTTGGCGGCGCGGTGTTCGCCGCGCTGGTGGCCGACCAGCACAGCGGGGCGCTGGCGCGCGCGCGCTGCGCGGGCCATCCGGACGTCGCCTTCCAGGCCTGCGCGACGGCGGTGCTGCGGCGCGATTTCCTGTCGCCCATCGTCGGCTACCTGCTGTACCCGGACATGGTCCAGCGTTTCCTGCCGCTGCCGATTGCCGCCGCGGACCGGGCGCGGGCGATGGAGCTGGCGTGGCAAAGCAGCTGGAGCGACGCGGTCGGCAGCGCGCGCCTGGCCGAACGCTTCGACCGCCTGTGGGAAGGGCCGGCCGGGATGCGGGTGCCGTCGCTACTGCTGAACGCGACGGTGGTGCAGGGCGGCAACCGCCTCATCGCCAGCAACATCGCCATCGACGGCAGCTTCCCGGATGCCTACGACGCGGCCCACGAACTGCTCGACCTGCGGCGCATGAGCCTGGCAACCGCCGTGCACAACAGCGCGCGCTTCAGCTACCTCAGCCCGGCCGGGACGGTATTCGCCTGCCGCCGCCAAGGGGTGCTGGTGCCATGCGCGGACGGCGCCGAGCGCGCGCCGTGGGGCCGGGTGATCGATGGCGGCTACTTTGAAAACTCGGGCGTCGAAACGCTGCGCGACCTGCTGTTCGCGATGCGCCCGGTGCTGCGCGAATGGCGCAGGCAAGGCTACGACATCGAGCCGGTGGTGCTGGTGATCAGTAATTCGCCGGGGGCGATCGCGCCGTCAGGCAAGCTCGACCCGAACGCGGCGCAGCTGGAACTGACGTTCCTGTCGGAGCTGCTGGCCCCGCCGCTGGGCTTGTTCAATACGCGCTCGGCGCGCGCCACCTTTGCCGTCACCGCCGAGCGGCGCGACATGAGCGCGCTGCTGCCGCCCGATGCCGAGCGCTTTTTGTGGTTCGGCATCACGACCAGCAATGACACCCCGCTGGCCTGGGCGCTGGCCGACCGCACCTTCAACGGCATCGACGAGCTGATGAAAACACCACAAAGTGCTCGCTTGCCGTTCCACAAAGTGTTAAAACGTATTCCTACGGCACAATATTACGTGCGCACGGGTCCGGCGCAGCGCTAACTCTGTAGAATGCTTTCTTTCCGCTATCGAAGTTTATCGACAATTCACCGTGCAAATAACCACTGACCGCGCAGCAGAAGAAGCAACCCTGTCCATTGCACGCACCATCGCAACGGATCACCTCCACAGACGCGCGGACCTGTGTGGCATCTTCATGGACGCCTTGACCTCCGTCCCCCCGACCATCTTCCACCACGATAATCCCGCGCAAGGCGTGTTCACCCGCAAGTCCGGGCACATCACGATCGACTGGAAGCGCGTCTTCGAGCGCGCCAGCATGGTGTCGCTGAACCTGGTCTCGGACGATTCGCTGGCGCTGGCCGACACCGCCCTGACGCTGTGCGCGCGCCACCAGGGCGGAACCAAGCTCACGGTGGGCGCCGATGAGGCGGCGGTGTTGTGCGCGATCTGGAGCTATCGCAACGTCGATGGCCGGATCGATGTCGAATCGGCGCATCAGGTCGCCACGCAGAACTTCGCGCTGCGCGGCATGGGTTTGCTGGAAGAGCAGCGCTTTGAGACCATCCTGTTTGCGCTTGGCCACATGCGCATCCTCGGCTTTACCGATGCGATGATCACGATGCCCGACCGGGTCGAGCTATCGTATTCATAAGCTGCAATGTTGTCTGCCGCACGGTGAAGCGGACCGGTCCGACGTAAGGTGGAGGCTGACCACGACAGGAGGCAATCATGAAAAATCACGACCAGGACAAGACCGAACAACTGCAACGCGAAAAGCAGCAGGTACAGCAGGAAGCCAACGAAAACCGCCAGGCGGCCGAGACTGAAGAAGTTGCTGGCCGCCACAAGAATGACGGCCAAAAAGATCACAAAGGCGCCGACAAGGGCCCGCGCGGTCAATAATTCCGTGTAATGCAATTCGGGGTCCATCCCCGGGGTTGATCCCCGGGCATGGACCCCGAACTGTTTGTTAAATGGCGCTGCTTATTCGGCGGCGCCGGCGTCGGCACCGCAGCATTTCTTGTACTTCTTGCCGCTGCCGCAAGGGCAATCGTCGTTGCGGCCAACCTTCGGTTCGTCGCGCTTGACCGTCTGGACCGCCGCCTTGCGCAGCGGTACCCAGAACTTGTGGATCGCAGGCAGGTTCGCTTCGATCTGCTGCGCCAGCTTGTGGGCCTTGGCAGGATCGTCCACTTCCTTCAGCTCGGCTTCTTCGATTTCATCGGCGCCCAGCAGGTAGATCGGGCGCATCAATGGCGCCAGGTCCGATTCCCAGATCGGCTGCCATGAGCCGGGACGCAGTTCCATGCCTTCCCAGAAGCCCCAGCACCACGCTTCGGCGTCGAGGATGGCGTCGCCGTTATGCTCGTGCTCGCAGAACAGCGGCTCGAATTCCTTTGGCGCCACTTCGAACGTGACCAGCACTTCGTTCATGAAGCGCATGATCAGGTTGACGATCTTTTCTTCTTCCTTGGCGTTCTTCCATTTCGGCGCGGCGCTGGCGTCCTCGCCCCAGACCTTGACCAGCCATTCGGCCGGCATGATGGTCTCCGGGCCGATCGCGATCGCGGTCAGGTAGCCGTGCAGGGTGTCCATCGTCATGGCGTCGTCGGAGCTGCGGTCGGACAGGAGGAACTTGTCAAGTTCGTCGAATTCTTTTTCGGTAAGGGGCTGGTCGAGTTGCATGGTGTGCTTCATGGTGAGGTTGAAGGCGCTAGTTTAACCGCTTGGGGCGCGCCAGCGTGCGAAACTTGTACGCCGCCGCGCCGGCCACCTTACAATTGCGGCATGACGAACCCGCCTCCACTCCATCCGTTCGCCGGCCTCGGCCCCGACCGTGTCCTCGATGCACTCGACAGCGTGGGCCTGCGCGGCGATGGCCGCCTGATCGCGCTCAACAGCTATGAGAACCGGGTGTACCAGGTCGGCATGGAGGAAGGGCCGCCGGTGGTGGTCAAGTTCTACCGTCCGCAGCGCTGGAGCGAGGCCGCCATCCTGGAGGAGCATGCCTTCGTCGACGAGCTGGCCGAGCGCGAGATTCCGGCGGTGCCGGCGATGGTCATCAACGGCCGCAGCCTGCACGAGTTCGAGGGTTTCCGCCTGGCCGTGTTCGAGCGCAGGGGCGGGCGCGCGCCCGAACTGGACGATCCGGCCACGCTGGAGTGGATCGGCCGCTTCATCGGCCGCATTCACGCCGTCGGCGGCCTCACCCCGTTCAAGGAGCGCCCGGCGCTCACCGTCGAAACCTTCGGTACCGAGCCGCGCAGCTTCCTGCTGGACAATGGCTGGATCCCGCCCGAGCTGCTGGCCGCCTACAGCAGCGTGGTCGACCAGGCCCTGGCCGGCGTCGCCCACTGCTACGAACGGGCCGGCCAGGTGCCGGTGCTGCGCCTGCACGGCGACTGCCACGCCGGCAACGTGCTGTGGACCGAGGCCGGCCCGCACTTCGTCGATTTCGACGACAGCCGCACCGGGCCGGCGGTGCAGGACCTGTGGATGCTGCTGTCGGGCGAGCGCGCCGAGATGGTGCGCCAGCTGAGCGATGTGCTGGCCGGGTACGAAGACTTCTGCGACTTCGATCCGCGCCAGTTGTACCTGGTCGAGGCGCTGCGCACGCTGCGCCTGCTGCACTACTCGGCCTGGATCGCGCGGCGCTGGGACGACCCCGCGTTCCCCGCCGCTTTCCCGTGGTTTAACACCCAGCGCTATTGGCAGGACCGCATCCTCGAATTGCGCGAGCAGGTCGCGCTGATGGACGAGCCGCCGCTGTGGCCGGTGTAATTTCGCCAACAAACCTGCCGTAAAGCGCCAAACTGCGGCGCTTTTCCCCGCTTTCTCGGTCCTCGGCCGCAGCCGGTCCTGACCGATAATCGATCGCAAGGCCAGCACTTCGCGTGGCCGCACCGAGCGAGAAGACCATGGATACCGCAGCAGCCCTGATTGATGACGCCAACCTGACGATGACCGCGCCGCTGCCTGATGGCGAGCCGCAGGAACAGTCGCCGACCCGCGCCCAATCCGAAATGCGCGCCATCCATGAGGCGATCGCCCGCGTCGAAGCCGAAGCGAAAGCGTCGTGCGCCGCCGAGAGCCGGGCCCACGCCGAATCGCGCGCGCGCCTGCTGGCAGAAGAGCGCGCCGCGATGGACGCCGCCGCCGCCGCCGCCGCGCTGCAAAATGCGCAGGCATCCGAACAGGCGATCGAAGCCCACCGCGACCGCCTCGAAACGCTGCGCGCCGCCGCCCAGGCCAGCACCGAGCGCCTCGAAGCCGTGCGCCAGGAGACTGCCGAACTGCGCGCGCGGGTCGAAGCCGATACCCAGATCAAGCTGGCCGCCGAAGCGCGCGCCAAGGCCGAGGACGAGGCGCGCCGCCGCGCCGCCGAGCAGGTCGAGACCGAATCGAAGCTGGCCAAACAGGCTGCCAAGGCCGCCGACCAGCTGATGGTCGAAACCGAACAGGCACGCCTGCAGGCGGTCGAGCGCGTCGCCGCGGTGCACGCGGCGCGCGAAGAGGTGGCCCATATCGCCAGCGCCGACGCGCGCCTGGCGACCCTGGCGCGCGAGCGCGAGCGCCACGCCAAGGGCGCGCGCCAGACCGCCGAGATGCTGGCCGACGCCGAAGCCGAGGCGCTGGAGCTGACCGTGCAGCGCGAGAAGGCCGACCAGGTGGCGCTGGCGTCGGCGTTCGCACGCGCGGTGGCCGAAGCACGCGCGCTGGAAGAAGCGCGCGCGCTGGCTCACCTGGAACAGGAACGCGAAGCGATCGCACTGGCGCAGGCCGAGTCCGAGCGGGTGGCGGCCGAATCGATCCACCTGCGCCTGCAGACTGAAAAGGAACTGCGCGACGCCGCCGTGCACCGCGAGCGCGTCGAGCAGATGGCGGCAGCGGGCGCGCAGGCGCGGCGCGAAGCCGAAGTGCGCATCCTGGCAGCGACCGAGCAGCGCATCGCCGTCGACCGCCAGTTGCGCGAAGTTGCCATTGCGCGTACCCGCGCCGAAGAAGAGGCGGCCGAGAAGGTCAGCGCGCGCGTCGAGGCGGAAGCCGAAGCGCTCGAAAACTGCAAGCTGCGCGGCGCGGCCGAAGAACGCGCGGCCGCGGCGGCGCTGCAGGAAGTCGAAGAGCATCAGCGTGCCCGCGCCCTGGCCGAAGAACGGGCCTCGCTGGCGCAGGCAGCCAGCGATGCGGCGGCGGCCGAAAACGCCGCCGAACAAGCGGCCGTCGCATCGATCGCCGAACAGGTGGAGCTGCAGCGCCAGGCCGCGGCCGCGGCAACCCGCAACGCCGAACAGGCGGCGATGCTGGCCGAGGCCGAGCGCGCACGCGCCATCGCCGAGGAGGCGGCGCTGGCGCGCCTGCAGGAGAAGCTGGACGCCGAACAGGAAGCGGCCAGCGCGGCGCAGGCGCGCGCCGACGCCGAGCTGGCGCTGGCCGCCCAGCTGCGCGAGCAGGCCGATGCCGAGCGCCGCGCCGAGCAGGCCAAGCTGGCCGAACTCGAGACCACCCGCGCGCTGGTGGTGCAAATTGATACCGAAGCGGCGCACAATGCCGCCGCGGCAGCGGCCGTTGCCGCCCAGCTGGAGGCCGCCGCCGAACTGGCACGCGTGCAGGCGGAGCGTGCGCACGCCGAACAGGCCAGGCTGGCGCTGACCCAGGACCTGCTGGCGGCCGAACGCGCCGCCGCGCTGGCGGAACGCGAATCGGCATCGCTGCTGGAGCAGCAGGTGGTGGCCGAGCGCCACAGGGCCGCCGCCGAGCAGCGTGCCAGCCAGGCCCTGGCCGCGCGGCTCGAATCGGACCAGGCAGCATGCCGCGCCGCCAATGCGCGCGCCGACGCCGAGCAGGAAAAAGCGGACATCGCGCGCCAGCTCGAAGTGGTCGCGGAAGTGGCCGCGCAGGCGGCGATCGACAAGCGCAACGCCCAGCGCCAGTTGCTGGAAAGCGCCCAGGCCCACGCCGACATGCAGCGCAAGGCGGCCATCGCCACCCGCGCCATGGCGGACGCCAAGCTGCAGCTGGCGGCGCTGGAGGCGCGCAGGCTCGAGACCGACACCCTGGCGCTGACCGCGACCCAGGACGCGATCGCCGTGGAGCGTGCCGAAGTCGTCGCCGGCGCTGCCCAGCGTACCGCGTCGGCGAGCATGACGCGCGAAGTGATCGGCCGTCTGACGCATCCTGCGACGCTGTGATGCCGGCGGCGATTTTCGGTTTGCCGCCGGGTTCGGGTTATGATTGACCCTGTTACCCATTTCATGCGCGATTGATGCTCAGGACACTTCCTATCCTGCTCCTGCTGTGGCTGGCTGCACTGCCTGCACGGGGCGCCAGCGACATCAGCTTTCTGGTCGACACCGGCACTGAAATGCCGATGGCGCGATTCGATGGCTGGCAGCTCAATGGCGGCATCCATTTCGATATCGGCCAGGCGCTTGCCAGGTCGATGGGGCGCCAGGCGGCGTTCCTGACACTGCCGCGCCAGCGCATGCTCAAGGCGCTCGACACCGGCAACGCCGACCTGATCTGCGGCTACATCCCGCAATGGCTGGACGGCCGCTTCAACTGGAGCCAGCCATTTTTGCCGACCGTCGAAGTGCTGCTGACCAGCGTGGCCTCCGAACGGCCGCGCAAGCTGTCGGACGTGTCGGGCCAGGTGATCGGCACGGTGCTGGGATATAAGCATCCGGAACTGGAGCGCGCATTGGGCGCCGGCTTCGTGCGCGACGACGGGCCGACCACCGAGGCAAGCCTGCGCAAGCTGTCGGTTGGCAGGATGCGCCATGCGGTCACCAGCGAATACATTTATCACTACCGCCTGAAACAGCGCGACCCGCCGATGGCAGTGCATCCGCCGCTGCGAATCAAAAGCTATATGACACAGTGCGCCGTGTCGCCCAACGGAAAAGTGACGGTGGCCGAGGTCGATGCGGCGATCGGGCAACTGCTGCGTACCGGCGCCATCGAGTCGATTATTGCGAAATACCGCTAGGGCTGCCCCAGTTCGGGCACTGCTGCAATCCGCCTGCCGCCTACTGGGTCACTTGCACCCTGCGGACAAAATACTCGGTCTCGCCGAAGCATGACGACGGCACCCCGCGGTGCTGCGAATAACTGAGCAGTACCCGCTTGCCGGTCGCCGCCGACAGCTCCTGCGCCAGCTTCGCATCGCGCACCGAAAACGCAAACCGTTCAGGAATCGCGCCCGGCATGCTCGACAGCAGAATCTCGCCCTCCCAGGTCTTGCACAGCCATCCCTTGCGCGAGAATTTTTGCAGGTAGCCGGCGCGTTCTCCTTCCGAGTACGACCAGCTGAGGGTAATCCAGGTGTATAGCGCAAAGCCGGCGACGGCTGCGGCAAGCAGGCCCAGCAGGATAAGGCTCGTTCTCAGGCGTTTTTGTGTGGGCATGGTGTCGTGTTGTTGTTATTGGAGGGCAATGACGCTGTGCATTGTGCCACGCCTGGCGCCGGCCGGACAGCTCAGGGTGCCGGCTGGACCAGGTGGCGCCGCCGGTAGCGCAGCGATGACCAGATCGACACGGCAATGAAGGCCACGCCGGACAGGCCGGTCAGCCATTCGGGGATATGGTACTCGACGCTGGCAAACATGATCAGCGCCAGGATGCCGATGGCGTAGTGGGCGCCGTGCTCGAGGTAGACGAATTGCTGCAAGGTGCCCTTGTCGACCAGGTAGACCGTCATCGAGCGCACGAACATCGCGCCGATGGCCAGCCCGAGCATGATGATGACGATGTCGTTGGTAATGGCGAACGCGCCGATGACGCCGTCAAAGCTGAACGAGGCGTCGAGCACCTCCAGGTACAGGAAGCCGCCGATGCTGCCGCGCGAGATGATGTTGCCGAGCGCGGGGTCGTCCGCCGGTTGTTCCAGCAAGCTGCTGATCCATTTAACGGCAACATAAATGACGACGCCGAACACGCCCGACGCCAGCACGCTGAGCTTGTCGTGCTCCGGTACCAGCGCCATCGCGCCGAAAGCGGCAAGCAGGGCGAGCAGGACGGCCAGCCCTTCGGTCCCGTGTTTGCCCACCTTCTCTTCGATCCGCCCCAGCCAGTGGAGTTCCTTGTCGTCGTCGAACAGGAAATTGAGGAAAACCAGCAGCAGGAAGGCGCCGCCGAAAGAGGCGACCTGGGCGTGGTGCTCGGTCAGGTGGCGCGCGTACGCGTCCGGGGTCTTGATGGCCATGCGCCAGACATCGCCAAGGCCGAGCCCGGTTGCGACGGAGACTATCAGCAAGGGAAACACCAGGCGCATGCCGAACACCGCGACCAGGATGCCGACCGTCAGGAACAGCTTGCGCCAGAACGCGTTCCAGTGGCGCAGGACCGACGCGTTGACGACCGCGTTGTCGAACGACAGCGATACTTCCAGCACGCCCAGCACGGCGGCGATCCAGAGGGCGCCCAGCATGCCCGGCAAGCCGGCGCGCGCATACCCCCACCAGCCCGCCACGACCATCAGCACCACGGTGACAGCGATCGAGAAGCGGAAGTGCTTCATTGTTTTTCCTTGGCCGGAGGGGCATGCAAAAAATACCACACCTGCACATATTACTGCTGGCGCAGGTCGATGGGGGTAGGGAAGATGGCCGCAATGCGACTTGTTCTGCGATAATTCTGATTAGCATTTTTTTACGGAAGAAGCATGGAATTCATTTATTTAATTACCCCGATCCTGACCTGGCTGGCGGTCGGTCCCATCAAATTCCTGATTAATAGCGCGCGCCATCGGCGCTGGGCATTTGATTTGGTGGGGAATGGCGGTTTCCCGAGTAATCACAGCGCGGTGGTGACCAGCATGGCGACCCTGATCGCTTTGCGCGAGGGCATGGCGCACCCGGCCTTCGGCGTAGCGGTGACCCTGGCGTTCGTCGTCATGATCGACGCTAACAGCTTGCGCCAGCATGTGGGCCGCCAGGCCTCGGCGATCAACCTGCTGCGCGCTGGCGCTGACGCAAAAATCCTGCGCGAACGGATGGGCCATACGCTGGTCGAAATTGCAGGCGGAATTGCCACCGGCATGGCGATCGCTTTCGCGATCCATTCCCAGTTTTCGCCGCTGTAAATACCCTGCAGGGCACTTATTTCCGCATTTCAAGTGCCCCAAATTGCATTTCAGGCGTCCAAAACGGCACTTCATGCATCGAAAACTGCAGTATGAAAGATCGTCAATTGACGGCGTAGAGGCCGTCTAGGATACTTCGGCGTTAGCAGTTTTCATTCCAGTTTCGCATTATCAGTCATCATAATTCCCCGGAGATATCACAATGCTGCGCAAAACCATTCTTGTCCTTGCCGTCGCAACGACGCTCGTCGCCTGTAGCAAGGAAGCCAAGGAACCTGCCAAGGGCGCTACCGGCACCGCCCAGGCGGCTGGGAAGGACGGCAAGCCAGCGGTCAAGCTGCTGATTTCTCCGGAAGACCTGCTGATGGTCCAGAGTAACTCGGTCAACTCGGGCCCGATCATCACCGGCTCGATCCAGCCGGAACGCAAGGCCGACCTGCGCGCTGAAGTCTCGGCGGTGGTGCTGCAAGTGCTCAAGGAAAACGGCGACGTCGTCAAGCGCGGCGACGTGCTGGTCAAGCTCGATGAAACGTCGATCCGCGACAGCCTGAACTCGGCCGAAGCGGCGGCGCGCGCGTCCAAGCAGGCGCTCGACCAGGCCGAGCGCCAGGTCGAGCGCATGAAGACGCTGCGCACCTCGGGCATGACGTCGGCCCAGGCCATGGATGATTCTGAAGTGCGCCGCAACAACGCCCTGAGCGACCTGGCCGCGGCCCGCACCCGCGCCGTCCAGGCCCGCCAGCAGCTGCAGCGCACGCTGGTGCGCGCGCCGTTCGACGGCGTGGTCAGCGAGCGCAAGGTATCGGCCGGCGACACCGCCTCGATCGGCAAGGAACTGCTGAAGGTCATCGACCCGACCAGCATGCGCTTCGAGGGCCGCGTCTCGGCCGACCGCATCGCCGTGGTCAAGCCGGGCCAGGCGGTCAATTTCCGCATCAATGGCTACGCGGGCCAGGAATTCCGCGGCGTCGTCAAGCGTGTCGATCCGGCCGCCAACGAAGTCACCCGCCAGGTGGAAGTGCTGGTCGGCTTCGCGCCGGGCGCAGCCCAGCCGCGCGTGTCTGGCCTGTACGGCGAAGGCCGCATCGAAGCCGAAGCGGCTACCGCGCTGATGCTGCCGGAAGGCGCGCTGGTCAAGGCTGGCGATGCGGCATTCACATGGCGCCTGAAGGAGCGTTCGAGCCTGCAGAAGGTCCCGGTCAAGCTGGGTCCGCGCGACGCCCGCAGCGGCCAGTACGAAGTGCGCAGCGGCCTGGCCGCCGGCGACCTCGTCATGCGCAACGTGAGCTCGTCGTTCAGCGACGGCCAGAAGGTCGAGATGGCTTCGCCCGCCAAGGTCGCCAGCGCCAACGCAGGCCAGAACGCCGCACAAGGAAAATAAGCCATGTTCTTATCCGATTTCAGCATCAAGCGGCCAATCGCAACGATCGTCCTGATCGTTGCGATGATGTGCCTGGGCCTGCTGGCCCTGAACAAGCTGCGCGTGAACCAGAACCCGGACGTCGACATCCCGGCGCTGATGATCAATATCCCGTACCCGGGCGCATCGCCCGAGACGGTCGAGCGCGAGGTCGTCAACCGGATTGAGAAATCGCTGCAAAGCATTCCCGGCGTCAAGGAAGTCAACGTCGATGCGCGCGAAGGCAGCGCCCAGTTCTGGCTCGAGTTCGGTTTCGACAAGAACCTGATCGAAGCGTCCGATGAAGTGCGCAACGCGATTGCGGCGGTGCGCTACAAGCTGCCGGTGGAGATGCGCGAGCCGATCCTGCAACGCTTCGACCCGGCCAGCCAGCCGATCCTCAACATGTCGCTGTCGTCGAGCACCCAAAGCCACGCGGAAATTTCACGCCTGGCCGAGGACTTGCTGGCCGACCGTTTCCGCGGCATCGACGGGGTCGCGGCGGTCAACGTCAACGGCGCCCTGCGGCGCGAGCTGTCGGTGCTGCTGCGCTCTGAAAAGCTGCGCGAATATAACGTCTCCGTGTCCGAAGTCGTGGCCGCCCTGCGCAGCCAGAACACCAACGCCCCGGTCGGCAAGATCCGCGGCGACATGGATGAAAAGAGCATCCGCCTGATCGGCCGCATCGAGTCGCCGGAAGCGTTCCAGCAGATCGTGGTCAAGCGCCGCGGCGACGAGCTGGTGCGCCTTTCGCAGGTGGCTGAAATCGAGGACGGCTTCGCTGAAATCAACAGCGTGAGTATCCGCAGCGGCAAGCCGAATGTCGGCATCTCGGTGATCCGTTCGCGCGAGGCCAGTACCGTCAGCGTGGCCAACAAGGCCAAGGAACTGGTCAAGGAAATCGAGAAAGACCTGCCGGAAGGCACCAGGCTGGAAATCACCCGCGACGGCGGCGACGAAGCCCAGCGCAGCCTGAACAACGTGATCGAATCGCTGGTGTTCGGCGCCGTGCTGACCATCTTCGTGGTGTACGCCTTCCTCAATTCATGGCGCTCGACCCTGATTACCGCGCTGTCGCTGCCGACCTCGGTGCTGGCCTCGTTCATCGCGGTCTGGCTGTCGGGCTTCACCTTGAACTTCATGACCCTGCTCGGCCTGTCGCTGGCGATCGGCGTGCTGATCGACGATGCCATCGTGGTGCGGGAAAACATCGTGCGCCACATGCAGATGGGCTCGGACCGCCGCAAGGCCGCGATGGAAGGCACGGCCGAGATCGGCCTGGCCGTGGCCGCGACGACCTTCTCGATCATTGCCGTGTTCATTCCGGTGGCGTTCATGCCGGGCATCTCCGGCGAATGGTTCCGTCCGTTCGCACTGACCGTGACCTGCTCGGTGCTGGTCAGCCTGGTCATTTCGTTCACGCTTGACCCGATGCTGTCGGCCTACTGGGGCGACCCGGCCGACCACCACACGGCGCCGAAGAAAGGCCTGTCGAAAGTCCTGCAGCGCTTCAACGACTGGTTCGACCACCAGGCCGACCGCTACGGCAACGTCATCGGCTGGGCACTGCATCACCGCGTCTGGATGACCCTGATTGCCGTGACAACCTTCATCGGTGCGATCGCACTGCACGTGATGTTCGGCGGTTCGAGCTTCCTGCCGGCAGCCGATAGCGGCAACCTGCGGATCGAAATCCGGGTGCCGGCATCGTCTTCGGTCGGTTACTCCCAGGCCAAGGTCGAGAAAGCGGCAGAACTGGCGCGCTCGATTCCTGAAACCAAGGACACCAACAGCTTCATCAATCTTGGCGGCGGCCAGATCTATGTCGACATCGGCAAGCGCAACACCCGCGAGCGCAGCGCCAAGGAGATCGCAGTCGAGCTGCGCGCCAAGGTGGCCCAGCTGGTCGGCGCCGAATACACGGTCATCGATGACCTGCAAGGCGGCGGCAAGCCGATCCGGATGGAGTTCACCGGCCCGGATTCGCGCAAGCTGCTGGAAATCACTGGCGCCTACATGGACAAGCTGCGCCAGGTGCCTGGCGTGGTCGACGTCGGCCTGTCGGAGCAGGATCCGAAGAACGAGCTGCAGATCGAACTGAACCGCGGCCTGGCGAATTCGATGGGCATCTCCGTCAACGATGCCGCCCAGTCGCTGCGCGTGGCATTCGCCGGCGTGGAAGTGGGCGACTGGGTCGATCCGACCGGCGAAACCCGCGACGTGGCGGTGCGCCTGCACCCGGCCGACCGCGTATCGGCCGAGAACATCGAGCGCCTGCCGATCGCCGTGACCGGCACCAACCAGATGGTTCCGCTCGACCAGATCGCCACGATCACGATGGGCAAGGGTCCGTCGACGATCTCGCACAAGGACGGCAAGCGCGTGATGGCGGTGTCGGCCAACGTCCAGGGCCGTTCGCCTGGCGAAGCGACCCAGGACGCGGTCAAGCTGGCCGACGCCATGGACTACCCGCCAGGCTACGGCCGCAAGCTGGGTGGGGCCGGTGAAGACCAGAAGGACTTGTTCACCAACATGACGGTGGCCTTGTTGTCCGGTATCGGCCTGATGTACCTGATCCTGGTGATGCAGTTCGGCTCGTTCACCGCGCCGGTCGCCGTGATGCTGTCGCTGCCGCTGTCGCTGATCGGCGTGGTGCTGGCGCTGATGTTGACCGGTAATACCCTCAACCTGATGAGCTTTATCGGCATCATCATGCTGATGGGACTGGTGGCGAAGAACGCGATCCTGCTGCTGGACGCGGCCCGCAAGCGCGAGGCGGAAGGTTACGGCCGCGAAGATGCGCTGATGTACGCCGGCCGCATGCGCCTGCGTCCGATCCTGATGACGACGTTCGCGCTGATCGCCGGCATGTTCCCGGTCGCGCTGGGCCTGGGCGAAGGCGGCGAATTCTATCGTCCGCTGGCGATCGCGATCATCGGCGGCACGATCACCTCGACCATCCTGACCCTGCTGGTGGTGCCGACGTTCTACGACAGTATCGAGATCAAGCGCGACAACATGGCCGCCAAGTTCCATGCCCGTGCCGAGCGTTACCATGCGCTGCCGGCGTTCCTGATGACGTTCCTGGAAGTGATCTTCTTCCTGACCTTCATCCGCCTGGTCTACCGTCTGGTGATGAAGGCGTTTAACAAGGTGACGGGCCGCAACCCGATCGTTGTGCCCGAGCTGGCACGGTAAGCGATCCGTTGTATCGACGTAAGGAGAGGGCCGCGCAAGCGGCCCTTTTTTTCGGCCAGGTCGCCGCCAGCGGCATAACCGGCTTTACACGCTTGGGGCCCGCCAGGCCTTAGCCCGGCGGGCAAACCGTGCTTACTTGGTGTCAGGCGGGGGAGTCGTGGTTGTGGTGGTGGTGGCGGCGCCCGTGTCGGTAGTGCCGGTCGTGCCCGACGTGCCCGAGGTTCCCGAGGTGCCGTCGGCCGGTGGCGTGGTGGTCGTGGTGGTCGTCGTGGTGGTGTCGCCGGTAGTGCCGGTGGTGCCAGTACCGGTGGTGCCGGTATCGCCCATGGTGCCGGTGTCGCCGGCGGTGCCGCTGGTACCCGACGTGGTGCTTGGCGTCGTCGTGATCGTGGTGTCGGTGGTGCCGGTTGCAGCTTCGTCACGCTTGCAGGCGCTGAGCGACGCCGTTACCACCACCGCCGCCAGCAGGATTTTTGTTACGTTCGAAAGTGATTTCATTGTTTGCTCCTCGTTCACGTCAATTGAATATCGCCTGCGTTTCGCGCCTTGCCGAAACGTAGGAAATGCCATTCAGTCCCTCAGTTGAGCCTGATAACGACCCGCGAAAGGGACCATCAGGGAACCGACGCAGCGAGACACGTGGCCCCGTTCAGTGCACGAATTCGACTGTAAAAATTAGACTTGGAAGGTTCTCGCCAGTTCGTCGATTTGTTCAAAACCGCCGCAATTGGCCGTGTGAGCGTCGTCGGTTTGATATGGCGCAAACCCGCAACGTTGGAGTCGCGTGGGTACAGGAAATGTCGCTGGCCTGGCATGTCGCGCGGCAAGGCGTAAGCGACGGCTACCGGCAATGCCGGGGCAGCGGGCCGCATCGGGCACGTGGCTAGGCTTTTGGCGCGGTCGGCATGTCTTTTTGCACCGTGATCGGCGTGCCGCTATCGAGCAGCGGCGCGACGAAGTTGGCGCTCTGCAGTACCAGCTTGCCGCGCTTGCCGACGGTGCGGTCGAATGCATACGCGGTGGCCGAACAGTTGGGCACGTCGCCGGCCCGGTCGATATCGAGAATGCGCGCTTCGTCGAGGCGCTCGAACAGGTAGCGGAAGCAATTGACCGTGACCTGGTGGCCGACGATCAGGACCCGTTCCTTGCAGTATTCGCGGGTGATGGTGTCGAGTACGCTGCGCAGGCGCAGGATGACGTCGCACCAGCTTTCGCCGCCAGGCGGACGGAAGTAGAACTTGCCCACATGCTGGCGCTGCTCGTACAGCACGGGATAGTTGTGCGCGATGCCGTGGGTGGTCAGGCGGTCGAGGATGCCAAACTCCTTTTCACGCAGGCGCTCGTCGACCTGGACAGCCATCAGGCTGTCGCGGCCGATGGCCCGGATGATGATGCGGGCGGTCTCGACGGCGCGCACATACGGCGAATGCAGCACCACATTCGGCCGCTGGCCGCCGGGCAGCGAAGCGAACCAGCCGCCCAGGGCCTGCGACTGGCGGATGCCGAGATCCGACAGCGGCACATCGACGTCGCGCCCGGCAATGTCGATCAGGTGCCCGGCCGCCGCCTCGGCGGCGTCGCGCGCGACATTTCCGGCGCTCTGGCCATGCCTGACCAGCCAGATATCCTGTGGCCATTTCTGCTCCATTGCCGCCGCCTCGCCAAGGTTGACATGGCCTCGATCATAGACGGAGCCGGCGGGCCGTCAGCGCACGATAGGCCGCGAAACGATGCCGGTCAGGCGGGCTGCTCGTCGCTGTCGAGATTGACGTCGGCATCGCTATTGAACACCGCGCTGTCGGTTTGCCCCAGCACGCGGCTGGTGATGGTGCCCGCGGTAATCGAGCCGCTGACATTGAGCGCGGTGCGGCCCATGTCGATCAATGGTTCGATCGAAATGAGCAGGCCGGCCAGCGCGACCGGCAGGTCGAGCGAGGACAGCACGATCAGGGCGGCGAAGGTGGCGCCGCCGCCGACCCCGGCCACGCCGACCGAGCCGACCGCGATGATCGCCAGCAGCGGCACGATGAACGACACGGTCCAGGGGTCGATGCCGACGGTGGGTGCGATCATCACGGCCAGCATGGCCGGATAGATGCCGGCGCAGCCGTTCTGGCCGATGGTCGAGCCGAACGAGGCGGCGAAGTTGGCGATTCCTTCCGGGGTGCCCAGGCGCGTGGTCTGCGTCTGCACGCTCATCGGGATCGCGCCGGCGCTGGTGCGCGAGCTGAACGCGAACGCCAGCACCGGGAAAATTTTCTTTACGAAGCGCAGCGGGTTCAGGCCAACGGCCGAGATCAGCAGCAGGTGGACGCAGAACATCAGCAGCAGGGCGCTGTAGGATGCCGCCACGAAGCTGATCAGCTTGGCGATGTCGTCCGGCTTCGAGCCGCCCACCACCATCGCCATCAGGGCGAACACGCCGAACGGCGTCAGGCGCAGCACCAGGGTCACCATGCGCATCACGATGGCGTGCGCGACCTTGATGAAGTTACTGAAGGAATCGAAGATGTCCGGCATCTTGCTGGCGATGCCGGTGGCCGAGATGCCGATGAAGATCGAGAAAATGACCACCGCAATGGTCGACGTCTTGCGCGCGCCCGTCATGTCGAGGAAGGGGTTGGCGGGGATGAAGGACAGGATCATGCTTGGCAGCGAGACGCCCTGGGCGGTCGCCAGGTTGCCTTGCATATACTCGCCGCGCGCCACTTCGGCGGCGCTGGCGGTGAGTCCGACGGCGCTCAGGCCGAACAGCTTGGCCATGGCGATGCCGATGCAGGCGGCGACCAGGGTGGTGGCGATCAGGATGCCGATGGTCAGGGCGCTGATCTTGCCGAGCGACGAGGCGTCCCTGAGCTTGAGGATGGCCGAGATGATCGACACCATAATCAGCGGCATGATGATCATCTTCAGCAGGCTGACATAGCCGGTGCCGAGGATGTCGAGGTAGGCATTGGTGTCGGCGATCAGCGGGGCGCCGGCGCCGTAGACCAGCTGGAACGCGGCGCCCAGCAGCACGCCCAGTCCCATGCCAGTGAACACCCGGGTGGTGAACGAGGCATGCGCCGCCTGCATGCGGTACAGCAGGAAGCAGATGGCAAGCGCGACGGTGAGATTGAGGATTAGCAGGAGGCTCATGTGTTCCTTTGGTAAGGCAGGCACGAGACGGGGCGGCCTGCTGCTTTGTCAGGCATTTTAAAGCGAATTGGGCAATGTTGCTTTTCAGCCCGTTGCCGGCTGGCGCAGGCGTGTGGCGGCGATCCGCGTTCACGGGCGCCGGGCGATTGCCCGGCTGCCGGCGTGAACGGGTGGGTCAGGACGGCGGAAGCGAATTACTTGTAGAACGCTTCGACCTTGCCCTTCAGCTTGATCAGCATCGACTTGCCCTTGCGGTCCAGGGTCTTGCCGGCGGCAACCTTGATCCAGCCTTCGCTGATGCAATATTCCTCGACATCGGTGCGTTCCTTGTCGTTGATCTTGATGCCGATATCGTGCTGGAACACGTCGCGGTTATGGAACGGGCTGCTCGGGTCGATCGACAGGCGGTCCGGGAGAGGGGGGAGTGTGGTGGTATCGTTCATGGGCGACAATTATCCACTACAAATGCGATCAGGACAACGGTGGCACCGTTGTGGCCGGATCTATTGTTGTTGTTCATTAGGAACCTTCGCGCTGCTATCGTCGGCGAGCTGGTAGACCTCGCCGATCACGCCGGTGTCTTGCCGGCGCGCGCGCAGGTCGCGGTATACCGCGGCCCGGGTGAGGGTCATGACGACGACCGGCGCGGTCAGCAGCAGGAAGACCCCGATGATGATTTCGTGGATCACCAGGCGCGACTGGACCACGGTGAAATACACCATCGACGCCAGCAGCAGGCAGCCGGCGCCGAGCGTCACGATGATGGCCGGGCCATGCACGCGCTGGTAGAACGTCGGCAGCCGCAGCAGGCCGAGCGCGCCGGTCAGCACGATGCTCGCGCCGAGCACCAGCAGCAATGCGACCGGGATCGCCGCCCAGCCGGGCAGATGTTCGATGCCATTCATTCGATGATCTCCCCGCGCATCAGGAACTTGGCCAGCGCGATGGTCGACACGAAGCCGAGCAAGGCCACCAGGATCGCGACTTCAAAATACACCTGGGTGCCGAAGCGCAGCCCCAGCACCACCGCCAGCAGCATGCCGCATATCCACAGGGTGTCGAGCGCGAGCACCCGGTCGTGGGCGGTGGGCCCGATCAGCAGCCGGACTGCGCAAAACGCCATCGCCACCAGCATGCACACCAGCGCATAGGCGATCGCCGTTTCAAGAAGGGTTTGCATGCGTGTTCTCCGTTTCAAAAATCGCGATCAGCGGCTGCTCGTAGCGCTGCTGGATGGTGTCGACCCACCATTGGGCATCGTGCAGGTCGAACACGTGCAGCGCCAGTTCATGCTGTTCGGGCAGCAGTTCCACCCAGACCGTGCCTGGCGTCATGTTGATCAGGCAGGACAGCATCGCCAGCCCGTAGGGGTCGCGCAGCGTCAGCGGCACGCGGATGAACTCCGAGCGGATCTCCGGATAGGACGAGAACAGGATGATGCGGCACACGTTATAGCTGGAGCGCACGATCTCCCATGACGCCATGGCGACCAGGCGCGCGAAGACCAGTGGCGCGCGCAGGCGCGGATAGCCGAACGGCTGCAGCCGGCGCGCCAGCAGCGGCACCGCGATCCCGAGCAGGGCCCCGAACAGCAGGTTGGCCGGGTCGAGCGCCTGGTTGAGCATCAGCCACAGCGCGCACAGCGCCAGCGATACGAAGGGGAAGGGAAGCCAGCGGCTCATGGCAGCTCCTTCGCGGCGCCTGGCAGCGCCGGCGTGGCAAGCACGCGCTCGAGATACAGGGCGGGGCGATGGAGGTCCGCGCCGGCGCGCGCGAGATAGGCGAACACCGGCTCCGCCTTGACGGTGAGCAACACCGACACCAGCAGGAGCGCCGCGACCGGCATGACCTCGGCCGTGTGCAGGCGCGGCGGCTCGGCCAGTTCGGATGCCCAGAAGGTGCGCACGCCGAAACGCATCAGCGAAATGATCGCGGCCAGTCCCGACGTGAACACCAGCGCCATCAGCGTCCAGCCGGCGGCGCCGATCGCCGCTGCCCCCGCGCCCGGATTGAGCAGGGCGTGGAACAGGCCGAACTTGCCGACGAAACCGGACAGCGGCGGCAGCCCGGCGATCATCAAGGCGCAGGCGGCAAAGGCCAGCGACAGGAAGGCGGTCGCCGCCGGCACGCCTTTGCCCTTGGGCTCGGCGGGGCTGTCTTCGACCGCATACGCTTCCATCGTCAGCGCCAGCAAGGCCGCGCCGGGCGCCGCGCGCATGCGCTCGATCAGTTCGAGCAGCAGCACAAACGCGGCAATGGCGATGGTCGAGGCGACGAAGTAATACAGCCCGGCGGTGACGACCTGCGGCTGGCCGTAACCGATCACCGCCAGCAAGGTGCCCGACGACACCGTCGCCGCGTAGCCGGCCATGCGCCCGGCGGTGTCGGTGGCCAGCATGCCGGCCGCGCCGAAGACGATGGTGGCCATGCCGCCCCACATCAGCGCGTCGTAGCCGAACTGGGCCATGGCGCCGGCGCCTTCCGGGAATACCAGCAGCCAGATGCGCAGGATCACGTAAGCGCCGACCTTGGTCATCAACACCAGCATCACGGCCACCGGCGGCGACGCCACCGAGTACGTGGTCGGCAGCCAGAAGCCGAGGGGCCACATCGCGCACTTGACCAGGAACGCCAGCGCCATTACCGCCACGCCAGCCCTGAACAGGCCGATGTAGGGCGCGCTCAAGGCGCTGGCCTGCCTTGCCAGGTCGGACATGTTGAGTGTGCCGGTGGTGGCATAGATCAGCGCGATGCCGATCAGGAACAGCAGCGCGGCGGCCAGGTTGACGGCGATGTACTGCATGCTGGCACGCAGCCGCGCGGCGTTGTAGCCATGCAGGACCAGGCCGTAGGACGCCGCCAGCATCAGCTCGAAGAACACGAATAAATTAAAGATATCGTGCGTCAGGAAGGCGCCGTTAATCCCCATCAGCATGAACTGGAACAGCGAATGAAAATGCACGCCGATCCGGCTCCAGCGCGGCTGCGCATAATACAGCGCCGCCAGGCCCATCAGCGCGGTCAGCACCAGCATCAGCGCCGACAGCCGGTCGGCCACCAGCGTGATGCCGAACGGCGCGGCCCAGTTGGCGGCGAAGTAGACGCCGATGGCGCCGGGCCAGCCATCGTCGGCAAGCAGCACCAGCGCGATGGCGTTGGCCAGCAGGCCGAGCGCGCTCGCATAGCTGAGTGCGAACTTGATGCGGTGGCGGCCTTCAGGCAGCGTTGCCATCAGTGCGCCGGCGACCAGTGGCAGCAGGACGGGAAGGACGATCAGGTGGTCGGTCCAGGCAAGGCTCATGCGTCGGGCTCCTCTCCGTCGACGTGGTCGGTGCCGGTCAGTCCGCGCGCGCCGATCATCACCACCAGGTACAGCGCAGTGGTGGCAAAGCCGATCACGATGGCGGTCAGCACCAGCGCTTGCGGCACCGGATCGGCCAGCGCTGCCGGGTCAGGGACGATGCCGGCCGGCGTCAGTGGCGGCCGGTCGATCGCCAGCCGCCCCATCACGAAAATGAACAAATTGACCGCGTACGACATCAGCATCAGGCCGATCAGCACCTGGAAGCTGCGCGGGCGCAGGATCAGCCAGATGCCCGAACCGAACACGATGCCGATGGCCAGCGAGATGACGATTTCCATTATCCAATCTCCTTGGCGGGCGGGATGGCGGCGCGCGCGCTGCCGGCCACGGCGACGCGGCGGCTACGCAGCGACTGGTGGGCGAGGGCGACCAGGATCAGCATGGTGGTGCCGACCACGACGAAGAACACGCCCAGGTCGAACACGAACGCCGACGGAGCGTGCAGTTCGCCCAGGACCGGCAGCGACAGGTGCGCCGTGTGGCTGGTCAGGAACGGGTAGCCGAACAGCCAGGCGCCGACGCCGGTGGCGCAGGCGGCGAGCAGGCCCCAGCCGATCCAGCGGTGCGGGCGCAGGCGCAGGTGCGATTCGACCCAGTCGGTTCCTGCGATCATGTACTGGACGATCAGCGTGGTGGCAAAAATCAGTCCGGCAACGAAGCCGCCGCCGGGCAGGTTGTGGCCGCGCATGAAGAAGTACACGGCGATCACGCCCATCACCGGCAGCAGGAAGCGCAGGTACACCGATTGCACCATCAGGTAGCCGTCGCGCGCCTGGCGCCCCGGCAGCTGGCCCGCGGCCGGATCGACGTCGTCGACCTGCTGCATGGGAATCGGGATGCTTTCGGGCGCCGGACGGAAGCGCCGCAGTAGCGCGTAGACGGTCAGCGCGACCGCCGACAGCACGGTGATTTCGCCCAGCGTGTCAAAGCCGCGGAAGTCCACCAGCAGCACGTTGACGACGTTGGCGCCGCCGCCTTCCGGCAGCGCGCGCAGCACGAAGAAGTCGCGGATGCTGGGCACTTGCGGCTGGGTCAGCACCGCGTAGCTCGCCGCCGCAAGCCCCAGCCCGCCTGCCGCCGCGACCAGTCCGTCGCGCGAACGGCGCAGCCAGGTTGCGCCCGGGATAGTGCCGGCCAGGTGCGCCGGGCGCCGGCGCGGCGGCAGCCAGCGCAGGCCCAGCAGGATCAGCACCGTGGTGACGGTCTCGACCATCAGCTGGGTCAGCGCCAGGTCGGGCGCCGACAGCCACAGGAAGGTCACGCTGGTGACCAGACCGGTTCCGCCGACCAGCGCCAGCGCGGCCAGCCGGTGGTATTTGGCCTTCCACGCCGCGGCCACCGCGCAGCCGGCGCCGATTACCCAGAGCAGCGCGAGCAGCGGATCGGCGTTCGCCAGCGACGGTGCCGGGAAGGTTTGCCACGGCGGCGCGAGCAGCAGCGGAACGGCCACCATCGCCGCCATCAGCACCAGCAGCTGAGGCTGCAGGCGCTTGGTGCCGGCCAGGCGCACCAGCCAGGCCGCGCCCAGCGACCCGCCGAGCAAGGCGCTTTCGTAGAGCTGCGCGCCTTTCAGGCGATGCAGCAGCGGAACCCGGTCGCGTTCAGCCAGGTTGAAGCGCTTGCGCAGCCACAGGTAGCCCAAGGCGCCGCCCACCAGCGCCGCGGCGCTCATCATCAGCGGCAGGTTGACGCCGTGCCAGATCGCGAGATCGTAGGCCGGTACGGTCGGGCCGAGTACCGACTGCGCGGCCACTGCCAGCACATCGCCCACCACGCGCTCGGGGAACATGCCCACCAGGATGCAGAGCAGCACCAGGCACTCGATCGGAAAGCGCATCCAGCGTGGCGGCTCATGCGGTTGCGACGGCAAATCGCGCGCAGGCGGCCCGAAAAACACGCTGATGAAGCGCAGCGAGTACACCACGCTGAACAGGCCCATCATGAACGCCGCCACCGACATCCACCAGTTCTCGGTGCCGCCGACGTGCATCGTTTCAGCGAAAAACATTTCCTTCGACAGGAAGCCGTTCATCAACGGCACCCCGGCCATGGCGGCGCTGGCAACGATGGCCAGCGCGGCGGTATGGGGCATCGCCTTGCGCAGGCCACTCAGCTGGCGCATGTCGCGGGTGCCGGCCTCGTGATCGACGATGCCCACCGCCATGAACAGCGACGCCTTGAACAGCGCATGGTTCATGGTGTGGAAAATGGCGGCCACCACCGACAGCGAGGTGCCAATGCTGAGCAGCACCATGATCAGGCCGAGGTGGCTGATGGTCGAGTAGGCCAGCAGGCCCTTCATGTCGCTCTGGAAGATCGCGTAGAAAGAGCCGAGCAGCAAGGTGCACACCCCGGCGGCGCCCAGCAGCCAGGTCCATTCCTCGGTCCCCGCCAATACCGGCCACAGCCGGATCATCAGGAACACGCCGGCCTTGACCATGGTGGCCGAGTGCAGGTAGGCGGACACTGGCGTGGGCGCGGCCATCGCATGGGGCAGCCAGAAGTGGAACGGAAACTGGGCGCTTTTCGTCATCGCCCCCAGCGCAACCAGTACCAGCACCGTCAGGTACCAGTCGTGGGCGCGGATCGCCTCGCCCGAGGCCAGCACCGTCTCGAGTTCATAACTGCCTGCGATATGCCCCAGCATGAGCACGCCTGCCAGCAGGCACAGGCCGCCCACCGTGGTGACGGTGAACGCCATGCGGGCGCCGCGCCGCGCATCGTTGCGTTCCTGCCAGTAGCCGATCAGCAGGAACGAGGTAACGCTGGTCAGTTCCCAGAACACCACCAGCTGGATCAGGTTGCCCGACAGGACCACGCCGAGCATCGAGCCCATGAACGCCATCATGTAGGCATAGAAGCGCGGCACCGGATCGCGCCGCGACATGTAGTAGCGCGCGTACAGCAACACCAGGCCGCCAATGCCCAGGACCATCATCGTGAATACCCACGCAAGGCCATCCATGCGCAGCACGATATCGACGCCGAACTGCGGCAGCCAGGAGAACCTGGCTTGCGGCACATTGCCGGCGGCGATGCCGGTGAACTGGAAAACGCCAATCAGCAGCGCCACCAGGGTGGCGCCGCCGGCAATGATGGCGGGGCGGTCGCGCGAATCGCCCGGCATGCAGGCCGCGGCCAGCGCGGCGGCGAACGGTAGCAGGAGCAGCAACAAGAGCATCGTGGTCAGCCCCTGTCCTGCTGGCGCGCGCGCGCTGGAGCAACTGCGCGCGTCATACGCTGTCTTCCGTTACCCGCACCAGCAACGTATCGCAGGGCAGGCGGCGCAGCAGCTCGTCGCTGATGCTTCCCATGAACACGCGCGACAGCGCCGAGCGTGGATGGACGCCGAGCACCACCAGCTGGGTGCCGGCGGCCTGGACGTGGCTGGCGATCGCGTCGGCCACGGTGCCGTGACCGATCACGACGTCGATGCGCGCGCGGGCAGTTGCCGACAAGCCGCAGTTGTCGAGGAAACGTGCGCTCCGCTCCAGCGCCGCCGGCAGCGCGCCCGGATGCGCTTCAGTAAAGCCGGGGCCGCTGTCTTCCAGCACGTGCATCAGCGTAAAGCGGTTGAGGGGAAACAGGCCGACGGCCGTGGCCAGGGCATGGCCTGCGGCGTCGCCGAAATCGTTCGCCACGACGATGCGCGCATACCTGCCGCGGGTGCGCTGGCGCACCACCAGCAGCGGCTGCGCCAGGTCTTGCGCCAGGCGCGATGCGGTGGAGCCGAGGAGCAGGTGCTGAAAGGTTTCCTCGCGCGACGCGCCGACGATGACCACGGCATCCGTCATCGCGGCGGCGGCGCCCAGGATGCCCTCGCTGACGTCGCCACGCACCACCTGCAGCGTGGCGTCGATGCCGGTGCCGGCGAACTCTTCGGCAATGTCGGCGCGCGCGGCAAGCTCGAACGCATGCACGGTGTTGCGCCCGTCAAGCCAGGACGACACTTCCTCGGGCGAACCGGGACCGTCGCGCACCATCAGTACTTTCAGGCTGGCCTGCCATTCGGCGGCAAGCTGTTTGGCGCGGTCGAGCGGACGGTCGCAGCGCTGGCACAGGTCAGATGCCAGCAGCAAGCGTTGTGGGGTGAGGCTGTCGGTCTGGGTGTTCACGCGATTCTCCATGTCCGGCAAGCGCGGCGTTGCGCACCTGCCGGACTTAATCATATTGCAACGGTTCGTTTCGAGCCGCACCCCACGAGGCGCGGCGGGGTCTGCTGCTGGTTACGGGATGATCAAAACCGGGACCGGCGAGGCGGCGACGACTTCCTGCGTGCAGCTCGGGCTGAGCAGCGATTCGATCAGGCCGAGCTTGCCGCGCGTGGCCATCACGATCAGGTCGCAACCGCGGCGGCGCGCGACATTGACGATCTCGGCACTGGGCGAGGCGGACAGCGCCACCATGTCTTCGCAGGCGACCCCTGCCGCCTGGACGGCGCGCCGGATCGCGCTCACGTCATGCTTGGCGGTGTTGAGGTGGGCAAGCTCGACGATGTCGCCCGATGCCAGCGTCTCGGCGTCTGCCGCGCGGTACAGGCGTGGCTCGGCAATGGACAGCACGACCACGGTGGCGCGGGACAACTGCGCCAGATTGATTACGGCCGCCATCGGTTCGAATGAGCGCGGCGACCCGTCGACGGGCCACAAGATAGTGTCGAACATTATTTTCTCCAGTTGCGATCGGCGGCGCGCAATCTCGGCGCACGCCAGGGGTCCTGCAAGGCGTACGCAATGCACGGCGAGCGAGACGGAATGGCTTCCGTCATGCGGTAGAGAGAAGAATGTTCAGCCTCGGGGAGGCGGTTCGGTTCCGGGCAGGCGGATCGAGGCGAACGATGACGCGGTCGGGTCGGAGGGGGTAGGGATGGCGGTTACGCGCGGAATCGGCAGGAATGCGATGACGTAGTCGGACAGTTCTTCGATCGCGGCCGACACTTTCAGGCCTTCGGCATCGGCGTCGACGGCGTCTGCGAGGTCGAGCGCGGCACGCGTGTGGGTTTGTTCCAACTTGGCCGTCACGCTCGCAAAGTCGCCTGCGGCAGCAAAGGCTGCTTGCAGGGAGACGATGGCAAGGAGGAAGGCGACAAGCAAGGTTTTCATTCTGATCATTTTAACCGCTTTCGTCCGATCTTTCAGGAACGGGCGGGGGGACGGCGTGCGGACCCGGCCTCAGGGTACGATCTCGATCGGGGTCGGGACCGACACCTGGTCCCAAAATCGTTGCATGTCGGCATCGGGAGCCAGATGCAGCCGTATGTCCAGTCGCGATAAGGAGAACGACGGAGCGCCTTGCGCACGGCGGGGTCGTTGGCCTCGCCGTGGATCATGATGTCTCCACCAGGACTGACGCCGCGTTTTTTGCCTGGAGACGGTCGTGTTGCGTTTTTGAAATCGAGGGTGTAGCGTCCTTCAGGCGTGCGCCGGTCGCCCTCCTGGGTCTTGTGTCCTTGCGGGCGGGTGCCCAGTCCGATGCGATAGCGTGCGATGACCCGGTCTCCGGCATAGACGGCCATCAGTCGGTCGGATTTGTCAACGTGTACCCGGGTAGCGCGCCCGTTTGCGGCAAATGCAGCGCCGCTGTTAACCAGTAAGGCGAGCAGCAGGACGCAGGGGATCATGACGCTCCTTTATCAGCGCTTGGAGGCAGGCTGATAGAGAGTAGCGCGCCAAGGCAATCGGCAATATGCGCTATCGCAGCCGGCGATCCGCGTTCACGGGCGCCGAGCGATTGCCCGGCGCCAAACGCCAGCAAAGGCTGACGGCGGGTGCAGTTCGCCAACAATCGGCAGCGACAGCAGGGCCGTGTGGCTGGGGTGGAAGGGGGCGCCGAATCCAGGCGCCAATGCCGCGACGCAGGCAGTGGGCAGGCCCCAGCCGATCCGACGGTGCTGCGCAAGCGAAGGTGAGATTGTACCCAGTCCGTGCCTACCACCAAACACTGCACAATCATCGCCGTGGGAAAAAACAGCCCGACAACGAAACAGTCGCCAAGCAGGCTGTGTCCACGCATAAATAAGGTAATACGCCCGCTCCTTGTGTCGCAATATTAGTAGCTAGCGGTTACACACTTAGGTCTCGAGCGGCTTAAATCACGAGCCCTTACAGATCATTTCGTCGACATGCGTATGCTGATTCGTCTTTTGTGACCCGGTCGAATGGCAGAGATTGGGCAAAGAGCTCTGTCGCTTTCTCATTATCACTAATAATTCGACCTCCGCCCAGCAGAATTACCCAAGACTAGGGCAGGTGATAAAACATTTCTTTTGTAGCTGGAAATTTGCCGCATCGCAGCTTTCGAGCCTGCAATGTTTCGTATTCTGTGGTTGCGGGCTGCATTTGTCGCACACCTTCCGACCTACTTATCATTGGAGAAATTATGTAAACATTGTCTTCGCAAGAAATCGACCACGTATCCGGCGGCGCTAGCTTCGGTCAGATTGTCAGCACTGGTGCTATGGTTACTGGGGGTAGCCAATTAGGAGCAGCATTTGCAGGTGCGCGGCTTGGAGGGCTCTTCGGTGCCGCAGCCGGGCCAATCGGCGCAGTTGCCGGCGCGGTGGTCGGTGGCGGTCTGGCCTGGGCGTATTTCTACGCAATCAAGGGAAAGTAAAGTGGAGTGTTAGGTGCAGCCAGTATCGCGTCATTGCGGCACTGGCGTTTAATCCTGGCGCATCTTATAGAATAGTCGGAGAAGAGATGATTAACTTGCCCGCTCATCAAATAGTCTCGACGGTAGCTCGGGCATGTCCACCATGGCGCTGTTTTATGCTATTTCAGTCTTGGTCCCAGTTTCTGAGCTGGGCACTCATTGCGGTTGTGACCTGTCTTGTACTACAAATAATTTTTTCATGGTTAGGCGATGACGAGCTCCCCATGTCAGGAATCATGATCGGCGCTGTCTTGGGCTCGACGTGGTCTCTTATTTCTGTGCTTCCAGCTCGCTTCACAATATCACGGGCCAGTCGGGCAACGGTTTCCTCACTCGCCGACGAGCTCGCAAGCCTCAACTACGTCGTTGCCGAAACCAAGGGAAGCGCTACGATCTACCGGCAGAACTTAAGTCGACTCTTGCGATGGGACGAGGGAAATGTGGTAATCAGCCTTGATCGGGATGTAATCGTTGTCGCCGGTGCCCAGGCGGCAGTTCACCGCCTCCGTCGTGAAATTAAAAATGTTGGGTAGTGCGAATTTGGCGAATCAGTTACGCGCCGCGCGGTAAGCCTTCGGCGTTTGTAAAACAAAAAAGCAGTTACGATCACTCGTAACTGCTTCATTTGCTTACTGCGCATTCGTGGTAGGCCGTGCGGGATTCGAACCTGCGACCAACGGATTAAAAGTCCGCTGCTCTACCAGCTGAGCTAACGACCCGAAAGAAGCAAGATTATAGGGGGCGATGGCGATCCTGTCAAATGCCGGACACCACAAAATCCCCGTTTTTTCTTACTTCAGTGCAGCTAAACGGCTCTTGGCCGTCTGCGCGGCAGGCGACTCCGGGTACTTGCTGACCAGCGACTGCAGCGACTTCTTGGCATTTTTCGCATCCTTGAGTTCGATATAGTTGCTGGCGATGTTGAGCATCGCGTCGGGCGCCTTGGCGCTGTCCTGGTATGTGGTCGCAACCACCTGTTGCGCGGCAATGGACTTCTTGTAATCGCGCAGCGCGTAGTAGGCGGTGCCGAGCGCGTACTGCGCGTTGGCGGCATAGGCCGACTCTGGATGGCGGCGCACGAATTCCGACAGCGCAGCGGACGCGCCCTTGTAGTCGCCACCCTGCAGCAGCGCCAGCGCGGCGTCGTAATCCTGCTGTTCGGTCGGCGCGACGGCCGCTTCCTGGCCGTCGATGGTGACCTGGCGCGGCTCGAGCTTCTTGATGCGCGCGTCGATGTCGGCGTACAGGTCTTTCTGGTTCTTCTGGATGTTGGCCAGTTCGTTGGCCAGTACTTCGACCTGGCCGCGCAGGCGGGCGATTTCCTGCAGCGTCTGCTCGTGGCGGTTCAGGCCTTCGAGCGCGGAGGTCTTGTCGGACTTGGTCTCGAGGCGCGCATTGAGCTCGCGGCTCAGGTTATCGACCTTGTTGCGCAGTTCAAGGATGGCGCGGCGCGCTTCATCGTCGCCGAACAGGGCGGCCGAGGCCTGCAGCGGCAGCAGGGCGGCGAACACCAGGCCAGCGGCGGCCAGGCGGGATTTGGAGAATGTGATCATAGTCGTGACTCTTTCAAAACCGGATGTCGAATCTGTACTGCTTGCTTGGCAAGGACGGCGCTTGCGCCGCTTGCGTCGGGCCCTACAATAACACGGGGCGCAAGCGCCCCGTTGTCTATCTCTGGTACCGCTGTCAGATATTAATAGACGATGTCGGCACGACGGTTTTCCGACCATGCCGCTTCGGACGAGCCGGTTGCTTTCGGCTTTTCTTCGCCCAGCGATACGGCTTCCATCTGCGACTCGGCCACGCCCAGCGCTGCCATCGACTTGCGAACTGCTTCAGCACGCTTCTGGCCCAGTGCCAGGTTGTACTCGGTGCCGCCGCGCTCGTCGGTGTTACCTTGGATCAGGATCTTGCGTTCCTTGTTCTTGTTCAGGTAGCCCGAGTGGTTCTCAACCACCGACTTGCCGTCGTCGCGCACAACGTAGCTGTCGTAGTCGAAGTAGACGCTGCGGTTAGCCAGAACGCCTTTTGGATCGTTCAGCGGGTCTACCGAGCCGGTTTCGACTGGACGAACGTCACGGGCGTCGGTCACTGGCGCTGCTGCTGGTGCCGTTTCAACGACAGGTGCGTCGTTCAGTTTGACTGGCGAGCTGCAAGCTGCGAGCAGGGCTGCGCTCGTGATGATGAAGGCTACGCTCTTAATATTGCGCATGGTTTTTCTCCTGGTCGGTGGTTAAAAAATTACTTCATGAAGGGACCCCAGTTGGGCTCCCTGATGTTTCCTGCTTGGGTTGTTAAGCGCTGCTTGACGCGTCCATCGACGGACACCACGGCGAGCGACGTACGTCCCCCTCCTTTGGTCGCATACATGATGTACTTGCCGTTAGGCGAAAAACTCGGTTCAGTGGCCTGGTCGGCCAGGCGGATTTCCTGGCGGCTGGCCAGGTCCATCGCATACAGCGAGAAGCCGTCACGCTGCGAAATCCAGGCCAGCGTCTTGCCGTCGGACGATACGCGAGGGCTGATGTTGTAGCTGCCGGTAAAGGTGACACGGGTCGCGGCGCCGCCGCTGGCCGCCATGCGGTAGATTTGCGGACCACCGCTGCGGTCGCTCGTGAAGTAGATGTGCTGGCCATCGGCCGACCATTGCGGCTCGGTATCGATGCCATTGCTGTTCGACAGGCGGCGCAGTCCGCCGCCATCGGCGTTGACGCTGTAGACCTGGGTGTGGCCGTCTTTCGACAGCGACACCACCAGCTTCGAGCCATCCGGCGACCATGACGGTGCCGAGTTGCTGCCTTTTTCATTGACGACGATCTTGCGCCCGCCGGTGACGAGGTTTTGCACGTAGATCACCGGCTTGCGCTTCTCGAACGATACGTAGGCGACCTTGGTGCCGTCGGGCGACCACGATGGCGAGATGATCGGCTCGTTCGAGCGCACTGCGACCTGGGTGCCTTCGCCGTCGGCGTCGGCGATTTCGAGACGGTAATCTTTAGCGGCGCGGTTTTCGTTGACGTAGGCGATGCGGGTGGCAAAGGCGCCGCGGGTGCCGGTCAGTTTTTCGTAGATGTCGTCGGCAATCTTGTGGGCTGCCAGGCGCGCGTAGCGCGGGGTAGGGGTCTGGCCGAGGGCCGAGATTTCGCTCGATTTGATGGTGTCGTGCAGCTCGTAGCGCACGTTGAAGTTACCGTTGGCCAGCTTTTGAACGCTGCCAACGACGAGCGCATCGGCGCCGCGCGATTTCCACTGGCCATAATCGATAGGGGAGGTCTCGGACAGCACCGTGCCGGCATCGATGACCTTGAAGATGCCGCTGCGCTCCAGGTCGGCCCTGATGATGGCCGACATTTGCGCTGGCGCGACGCCTTCGTCGGCAAACATGGCGACGGCGATCGGAATCTGGCCGCTGCTGACACCGGCAATTTCAACTTTAAGCTGGGCGTTCGCGCTGGCGCCGACTACGACGGCAGCGCTGAAAAACAGGTAACTGAGTTTTTTCATGGGTCCGTTCTATCCAGGTTCGTGGTCCCGACCAGGCCTCAATCGAGGTCCTTCATCGAGAATCCGATTTCAAGTGTTCGTTCTACCGTACCATCTTTCTTCTTGGGTAGTGGTGACGATTTGATAATGCCTTTCTCGACGGCATCGTCAAACGAGTCCACGCCACTGCTCTTGATCTTGCGTGCCGAGATAATATCGCCGGTCGGCAACTGGTCGACCTTGAAGACGACCCGCGGGTTGCCGGCGACATTGGTATTGCCGAGGAAGGTCGTGTTGCTCTTGACCTTGGCCGTGATGCTGGCGATGTAGCCGCTGTCGATGCGCGGGGCGGTGGCCTTGGCGGCGCTGCCGCTGGTGCCGATCGCGCCGGTGATGCGCTGCATTTCCGCGGCGCGCAAGGCGTCGAGCTTCTTCTTCTCGGCGGCCTCGGCTTTCGCCTTGGCCAGCTTCTCGGCTTTCTCCTGCTTTTGCTTCTCAGCCAGTTCCTGTTTCTTTTTTTCTTCTTCCAGCTTCTTGGCTTTTGCGTCGGCCAGTTTTTGGTCGGCGATTTTTTTCTCGGCGAGCTTCTTCTCGGCGAGCTTCTTTTCCTCGCGCTCCTTCAATTCCTTGGCGCGCAAGCGTGCCTGCTCCAGCGCGATATCCGGCGGCTTCGGCGTCGGCTCGACCTCGGGCGGGCGCTCGACCGGCTTGGGCGGCGCAGGCGGCGGATCCGGCTCGACCTTCGGCGCCGGCGCCGGCTCGGGCGGCGGGGCGGCCGACTGCACCTTCATGTCCCACACTTCGGCCTCGACCGCGACCGGCGGCGTGCTCTGCCAGCTGACGCCGGCCCACAGGAAGAACAGCAAGCCGGCGTGCACCACCACCGCCAGCGTGAGGGCACGCCAGCGGCTCGGTTCCGGCGGCACGCGGTAGGGCGTGCTGTCGAGGGCGGCAGGGTTCATCGTGGCCATTGCGTCATCATCTGGTGGCGAGTCCGACCCGGTTGATTCCCATCTTTTTCGCTTCCGAAATCAACTGGATCACGTCGTCGTACTTGCTGTCGCGGTCGCCCGAAATCATCACCGGGTAGTCGGGGTTTTCCGCATGCAGCGCGCGCAGGCGCAGCAGCACGGCGCTGCGGTCGGGCGCATCTTCGGCCGCCACCGGGTTCTTGCCGTTGACGCCGATGCTCAGGGTGGCGTCGGGCTTGAGCACGATCTGGATGTACTGGTCCGGCGGGGCGGCCGATTTCTCGGCGCTCGGCAGGTTGACCACGTTCGGCTCGTTGTTGGCCGGCACCGCCATGAAGATGATCAGCAAGACCAGCATGACGTCGATGTAGGGCACGACGTTGATTTCCGACTTGAACTTTCGTCCGCGTCCGCCGCGCAGGCTGCTGGAGAATGAAGCCATGTCTGCCTTTTCGCTTAACGGGACTGGCGTTGCAGGATGTTCGAGAATTCTTCAACGAAGCTCTCGAAACGGATCGCAAGGCGGTCGATGTCGTGGGTGAAACGGTTGTAGGCGACGACCGCAGGGATCGCGGCGAACAAGCCGATGGCGGTGGCGATCAGCGCCTCGGCGATGCCGGGCGCGACAGTGGCCAGGGTGGCCTGCTGCACGCTGGCCAGGCCGCGGAACGCGTTCATGATGCCCCACACCGTGCCCAGCAGGCCGATGTACGGCGACACCGAGCCGACCGAGGCGAGGAAGTTCAGGTGCGAATCGAGGCCGTCGATTTCGCGCTGGAATGCGGCGCGCATGGCGCGGCGGGCGCCATCGAGGACGGCGCCGACGTCGAGCGCCTCGCGCGTTGCGGCCTTGCCCTTGACGAATTCGCCCATGCCCGCTTCAAAGATGCGCGCCAGTGCGCCGCCCTGGTCGCGGTTGCTGCTGGCGCTCTGGTGCAGCGCATGCAGGTTGCCGCCGGCCCAGAAACTGCGTTCGAACTGCTCGGTCTGGCGACGGGCCGCGCGGATGGCAAACATTTTGCGGAATATATAGGTCCAGCTAACAAGCGAGAGGCCCAGCAGCAACGCCATGATCAGCTGCACAATCAGGTGCGCATTGCTGATCAGCGCGAGGAAGGAAAGGTCTTGGGCTACATTCATTGGATAAGTGTCTTGTCTTGTAATGTGTATGGGTCAGGCGGCACGCATTTTAGCAGCGCTTGCCTCTGGCAGTGAGCGCGGACGCAAGGTCGCGGCATCGACGCAGCCGACTTTGACGACGGCCGAGGCCAGCAGCGTATCACCGCACCAGGCCTGCTGGGCGAAACTGACCGAGGCGCGGCCCAGTTTCTCGATGCTCAGCGTTAATTTTAGTACATCATCGAGGCGGGCTGGCGCGTGATAGTCCACGCTGGCGCTCTTGACGACGAAGATCGCCCCATCCTCGTTGAGCAAGGCCTGCTGGGAAACGCCGGCAGCGCGCAGCCACTCGGTGCGCGCGCGCTCGAAAAATTTCAGGTAATTCGCGTAAAAAACGATACCGCCGGCATCGGTATCTTCGTAGTACACCCGGACAGTCCAGGTAAATGCTTGGGGCATTTCAGTTGTCATAAGTGAATTTGGGCAACATTCTATCCTAAAATACGCGCCGCTATGTTCTCAAGCGTACACATGGCGCCGCGAAAGCAGCGCATCCAAGCCGCGTAAGCGTACGCAACATTCCAAAATCGGGGACAGACCACCATTTTGGAATCTTCCAAAATGGTGGTCTGTCCCCGATTTTGGAATGGTTGTCCCCGATGCCGGTATCTTGGAATTGGTTATTGGGTGCGCTTGATGTTGAAGGGCGAGAAGCCTTGGCAAGTCGGCATCAGTTCGATGCTGTTGACGTTGACGTGCGGCGGCAGGGTCGCGATCCAGTAGGCGGTGTCGGCGATGTCCTTGGCGGTGAGCGGGGTCGTGCCTTCGTAGACCTTGGCCGCGGCGGCGTCGTCGCCCTTGAAGCGCACGTTCGAGAACTCGGTGCCCCCGCATAGCCCCGGCGCCAGGTTGGTCGCGCGTACGCCGGTGCCGACCAGGTCGGCACGCAGGTTCAGCGTGAATTGTTCGACGAAGGCCTTGGTTGCACCGTAGACGTTGCCGCCCGGGTAAGGGTAGTGGCCTGCCACCGAGCCGAGGTTGATGACCAGGCCGCTGCCGCGCTCGACCATCGCCGGCAGCACCGCGCGCGTCAGCCGGACCAGGCCGGTGCAGTTGGTGCCGATCATGGTTTCCCAGTCTTCCAGCGGCGCTTCGTGCGCCGGCTTGGTGCCCAGCGCGAGGCCGGCATTGTTGATCAACACGTCGATCTGCCGCCACGATTGCGGCAGCAGCGCCAGCGCGTTGGCGATCGAGGCCGGGTCCGTGACGTCGAGCGCGATCGGCAGGGCGTTTTCGCCCAGCTCGGCTGCCAGCGCTTCGAGCCGGTCAGTGCGACGCGCGCTGATGACGACCTGATGGCCATTTTTAACGAAGGTTCGCGCCATTTCTGCGCCGAAACCTGCCGAGGCGCCGGTGATAAATACGATCATGTCATTGTCCTGGAGTGGGATGGGCTTTCCAGATTGTAGCCGAACTGGCTATATAAGCTGGAAACCCTCTTGTTTGCTTGGCCATTCCTTGCCCTAATCATTGACTTAACTTACAATTTGGCCTCCATTTCGTCTCACATGACTGGCGAAAAGCCGCGGCATAACGTGCCTGTCGGCGAAAGGTGGACATCCACCGGGGAATGTGAGATTTCAAACGCCGTTCGCCTGGGCAGCCCGCGATGGAAGCGCACGACGAGGCTGTCCGCCGTCTTTTCCGGCCCCTCATTCGATCCACAATCAGCCAGGTGCAGCGCACCGTTATCGATTGGAGTTTTTTCATGTTTGCTAAAGATCACACGCTTGCCAATGTCGACCCGGATTTGTGGGCCGCTATTCAGAAGGAAAACACCCGCCAGCAGGATCACATCGAACTGATCGCGTCCGAGAACTACACGTCGCCAGCCGTGATGGAAGCCCAGGGTTCGCAGCTGACCAACAAGTACGCTGAAGGTTATCCAGGCAAGCGTTACTACGGCGGCTGCGAGTACGTCGACATCGCCGAACAACTGGCGATCGACCGCGTCAAGCAGCTGTTCGGCGCCGAAGCGGCCAACGTGCAGGCGAACTCCGGTTCGCAGGCCAACCAGGGCGTGTTCTTCGCCATGCTCAAGCCGGGCGACACCATCATGGGCATGTCGCTGGCCGAAGGCGGCCACCTGACCCACGGCATGGCGCTGAACATGTCGGGCAAGTGGTTCAACGTGGTGTCGTACGGCCTGACCGAACAGGAAGACATCGATTACGACGCAATGGAGCGCCTGGCGCACGAGCACAAGCCGAAGATGATCATCGCGGGCGCCTCGGCGTTTTCGCTGAAGATCGATTTCGAGCGCTTCGCCAAAGTCGCCAAGGCGGTCGGCGCATACTTCATGGTCGACATGGCGCACTACGCCGGCCTGATCGCGGCCGGCCTGTATCCGAACCCGGTTCCTCACGCCGACTTCGTCACGTCGACCACGCACAAGTCGCTGCGCGGCCCGCGCGGCGGCATCATCCTGATGAAGGCCGAGCACGAGAAGGCGATCAATTCGGCGATCTTCCCTGGCATCCAGGGCGGCCCGCTGATGCACGTCATCGCCGGCAAGGCAGTGGCGTTCAAAGAGGCGCTGAGCCCGGACTTCGTCGAATACCAGAAGCAGGTTGTGAAGAACGCCGACGCGCTGGCAAAGGCGCTGATCGCGCGCGGCCTGCGTATCGTTTCCGGCCGCACCGAGTCGCACGTGATGCTGGTTGACCTGCGCGCCAAAGGCCTGACCGGCAAGGAAGCCGAAGCCCTGCTCGGCGCCGCGCACATGACCTGCAACAAGAACGGTATCCCGAACGATCCGCAGAAGCCATTCGTCACCTCGGGCATCCGCCTGGGCAGCCCTGCGTTCACCACGCGCGGCTTCAAGGAAGACGATGCGACCATCGTCGGCAACCTGATCGCCGACATCCTCGACAACCCGAACGACGCCGCGGTCACCGAGCGCGTCAAGCAGGAAGTCAAGAAACTGACCGACAAGTATCCGGTCTACGCGTCGTAATCGCTGTACCAGCCGGGCCTTCGATGCCGAAGGCCCGGATCTAAATTGAGTAGTCCACGGCGGCCCCCATGAAATGTCCGTTCTGTCAGCATGAAGACACCCAGGTCCTCGATACGCGTGTATCGGAGGAGGCCGACGCCATCCGCCGGCGCCGGAAATGCGGCAAATGCGATAAACGATTTACCACGTATGAGCGGATCGAATTGTCGATGCCGATCATCGTCAAGAAAAACGGCAGCCGTACCGAATTCTCGTCGGCCAAGCTGCGCGGCAGCCTGATGCTGGCGCTGCGCAAGCGCCCGGTATCGGCGGAAGCCATCGACACCGCCGTCGCCACCATCGAAGAAAAGCTGCTCACCAGCGGCCGCCGCGAAGTCGACACCGTCTACGTCGGCGAACTGGTCATGCAGGAGCTCAAGCGCCTCGACAAGATCGCCTACATCCGCTTCGCATCGGTCTACAAAAACTTCGAAGACCTGGCCGAGTTCCAGGAAGCCATTGCCGAAGTCGGCCACGAACGCAAACCCCGCAAGTAGTTCCCCCGCATTGCCCCTGCACAGTTGAGGTAACTCAGGCGTGAGTTGACGCCGCCTGATAACTTGGGCCTTCGATACGGAGGCGCCGGTGCATTCACGTTACGTCAGCGGCTTTACGCTCATTGAAGTGCTGGTGGCCGTGTTCGTGCTGGCCGTAGGCGTGATGGGCGCGCTGGCGGCGCAAACCGTCGCCCTGCGCACGCGCCACGAATCGGCGCTGATGTCGCATGGCGTGCAGCTGGCCACGTCGTTCGCCGACCGCATGCGCGCCAACAGCGCGCAGATGCGCGTACCCGACGCCGTCAATCCATACCTGCGCATCGACTACGACGCGGCCAGTGACGGCGCGCCTGATGCGCCGGCGCAGCCTTGCCAGTACCGCGCGCCATGCGACAGCGCCGCCATGGCGTCGTTCGACACCTACGAGCTGCAGCGCGAATTGCACGCCGCGTTTCCCGCGCCGCGCCTGCTGGTGTGCCGTGACGCCGTAATGTGGAGCGAGGCTGAGGACAGCCTGTCATGGGACTGCACCGGCGGCGCCGCCGACCCGGTCGTCATCAAGCTAGGCTGGCGCCTTCGGCCGTCAGGCGAGGGTGCCGAGGCGGCCCATGTCCCCATCGTCGCCATTCTCGTATCGGGAGACCCGGCATGACATGCGCCCGCCAACGCGGCTTGTCGATGGCGGAGCTGATGGTCGCGGTCGCCGTCGGCTTGCTGGTGCTGCTGTTCGCCGGCGCCATGCTGGTCTCGGCCAACCGCGGCCACGCGGCGCAAGAGGAGTCCGCGCGGCTCGATGACAGCGGACGCTTCGCGCTCGAAGCGATCGCCCGCGCTGTTCGGCAGACGGCATACGTCAACTGGGACCGCGCCGACGCCGGCATTGCCGACGACCCCGCCGCGCCGGCGCGCATCGCCGGACTGGATAACCGGTCGCTGGTAAAGACCGCCGACTTCATTTCCGATCCGCGGCCGGATGTCGCCAATGGCAGCGATGTGCTCGCGCTGCGCTTCGCCGGCGCAGGGCCGGGGCCAGATGGCGATGGCAGCATGACCAGCTGCGCGGGGTTCGGCGTCAACGAGCTGGAAGATGGATGGAGCATCTTCTATGTCGGCCGCAGCGCGAGCGGCGACGCTGAACTGCGCTGCAAGTATCGCGGCAGCGCGAGCTGGGGCGCGGACGCCATTGTTGGCGGCGTCGATTCATTCCAGGTGCTGTATGGCCTCGATACCGATGTGCCGGAAGATGGCATCGCCAACCTGTTCGTCAACGCCAGCGTCGTCGCCGCGCTCGACGACGAGCTCGACCTCGACGGCGCCGACGAGGCCGAGCGCGAGCTTGACCTGCGCCGCAAAACCCACTGGAAGCGCGTCGCCAGCATCAAGGTCGGCCTGATCCTGCACGGGCAAAAGCGCGTGCGGGTCAACGCGCAGCCGGTCACCTTCGACGTGTTCGGGCCAGTGTACGCCGACGCCCATGGCAGTGCCGACCCCGGCACACGCATCAGCGAAAGCGATATGCCAGGCAGCCTGCGCGAGCGTGAGCGGCGCTTGTTCTCGTCAACCATCATGCTGCGTAATCCGCCCAAATGATCGCGCCAACGGTCTTTGCCCGCCAGGCGCGCGCCGGCGGCGCCGCACTGGTCACCGTGATGTTCGTCCTCATCGCGGTGCTGATCGTCGCGGTATCGGCGGCGACGGCGGCTTTGAACGCCGAGAAATCGGCGCGCAACGAACGTGACCGGCACATCGCCCTTCAAGCGGCGGAAGCGGCGCTGGCCGACGCCGAGCGCGATATCGCGGCGCTTGATCCCGCCTCTGCGCGCGCCGCGATGTTCGCGCCCGGCAGCGTGCTTGGATTCGTCGACGGCTGCGGCCAACGCGCGGATGATCCGAGCCTGGGCTTGTGCAGCCGGGTGGAGGCGCCTGGCGTACCTGCATGGATCGGCGCGGCGCTGGCGGACGGTGGCGATGGCGTCCCGTACGGCAGCTTCACCGGAGCGCTCATGCCCACGGGAGCAGGAACGCTGCCGGCGCGCCCGCCACAGTACATCATCGAACTGATGCCGTTTCCGCGCGCAGGCGAAGACGCCAGCGAGCCCGTGACTAACTTCTATCGGGTCACGGCCATCGGATTCGGCTCGCGCGATGCGACCAGGGTCGTACTGCAGTCGTTCTATCGCAAGCCCACGCCATCGGCGGGAGCGGCGCCATGAAGGCCGCCTTGCTGGTCCTGGCATCCGCCTGCGCGCTTGCCGCCCAGGCAGCGCCCCCGCTACTGTCCATCCCAGGCGGCCAGCTCGGCCTTCCTGGGAGCCGCGTTGCGCCAAACCTGCTGCTGCACTTGTCGCTGACCGTCGCCGACACCGGCGCTGCGTATCGGGACGCGTACCGCGGGTCGATCGAATACCCTGGCTACTTCAATCCGCGCCTGTGCTACGCCTATCCCTACAAGACCAAGGCCGGCGCGCAGCAGCCCGACCTTGGCGATAACAGCGGATACTTCTCGCCCGTCAAGCGCGCCGACCCGACGCGCCAGTGCGGCGGCGATTCCTTCAGCGGCAACCTGCTGAACTGGGCAAGCATGTCGCGCCTTGACCTGCTTCGCCTCGCGCTGACGGGAGGCGATCGGGTGATCGACAACAAGGACCTGACGGTGCTGCAGCGCGCATGGCTGCCCGAGAAGGTCGAGAACTTCCCGCCCAGGCCGATCGGCGCGGCGGACGCGGTAACGCCATTCGGCGCTGCCATGGTCTATGTCGCCTCGTGCCGCAATCGGCTGCTGTTCAGCGAATCGCCGGCCGAACCAGATTGCGGCGCGCCGCCGCCCCGTGAGTTCAACGCCCGTGTCAAGGTCTGCGACAAGGCCGACACCGAACTGCGTCCGCAACTCTGCGTCGCTTACGCAGGCGGCAACAAGCCCCAGGGCGCCGTCCAGGCGAACGCTGACCTGATGCAAATGGGTGCGATGGGCTACCTGTCCGAGCTGGCCGCTGACGACCCGAATTTCTACGGCGGCGTGCTGCGTGCGCCGCTCAAGTTGATCGGCCACCTTAAGGCCGGACCGCTTCGTCCCGAATGGAACCTTGCCACCGGCGTGCTTGAAGCGGACCCGGACAAGGCGGGCGGCGCCGCCAGTGGCCTGATCAACTTCATCAACCTGTCCGGAAGGCGCGGCGTCTACAAAGCTGCCGATCCGGGCGCGGAGCTATTCTACGAAGGATTGCGCTACCTGCAGGGACGCCAGCCCAGCACCGGCAGCGGCGACGCGGCGTCGGACGACGGGCTTGCCGTGTGGAGCACGCGCAATGACCCGTCCTCGCAAAGCTGCCAGCGCTCGACCGCGGCGGTGATCGGCCACTCCAGCTTTGTGCGCGACCGCTACCTGCCTGGGAATACCCGCGCCTTGCTTGGCGATGCCGTACGTGCCGCTGATGGTTTCAGCGGTACGTTCGACGCCATGCAGGCGACGCGGCGGATCGGCGCGCTGGAGGGCGGTGACCTGGCGAACCTGGACACGCAGGCCGATGGTCCCGGCGGCGAGGGCAGTTACCTGCTCGCGGGGGCCGCATACTGGGCGCATACCAATGCCTTCAGGGGCGACTCGGATGCGCGGCTCGATACCTTGACCCTCGAGCTGGATGCCGCCCTTAGGCCACTTGCCAGCCCGCTGTACCTCGCAGCCAAGTACGGCGCGTTCCTTGACCGCAATGGCGACAAGAACCCTTTCATCACAACGGCTGGCGAGGCCGCGGACAGCGAGTGGCGTTTCGAGGGGCAGGCCGCTGCCGGCTATTTTTCCGCCGCCGATCCGCATGCCATCGGGCCTGCTGTGCGCGAGCTGTTCGCGGCTGCGCGTCAGCCCCGTGGCGAGGTGATGGGGAAGGCCGCCAGCTCGGGCAGCTATTTGATACAGGCAAGCTACGACCGGCAGCAGTCGAGCGGCACGCTGCGGCGCTACGAGATCGGCAGCCCGAAGCCGGTCTGGGACGCGGCGCGCGCCATGTACGCACACGACAAGCGGAAAATCTACAGCGCGGCCGGCGACCCCGAGGGCCGCGCGACCACCATCGAGCTGACATGGACAAGCCTGACCGAGCCGCAGCGCGCACTGTTTGACCCTGCCGGCGATGGCCTGGGCGAAGCGCGTCTGAACTTCCTGCGCGGTGACAGAACCCGCGAGACGGGGCAGCCCGGCGGCGTGTTCCGCCGCCGCGCCAGCGCGCTGGGTGACATCGTCCACAGTGCGCCGGTGATCGTCAATGCGCCTTCCGTATCGGTGGTGGGGGCCCGGTACGCGCAGTTCCATGCAAGTGCCAGCAAGCGTCGCGGCGCCGTGTATGTGGGCGCGAACGACGGCATGCTCCATGCGTTTGACGTGGCGACGGGCGCCGAACTGTTCGCCTATGTTCCGCGTGCGCTCCTGCCGGATCTCGTCAAGCTAAGCGAACCAGGCTACATGCAGCGGCCTTACGTCGACGCCAGCCCCGGGGTCGGCGAGGCGCTGGTGGGAGGCACATGGCGCAGCATCCTGGCCTCCGGCATGGGAATGGGTGCGCGCGGCGTGTTTGCGCTGGATGTGACCGACCCTGCCAATTTCGCTTCGGGATCGGGCGCGCTGTGGGAATTTACCGAGCAGGATGATCCGGCGATCGGCCATGTGCGCGGCGCGCCGCTGATCGCCAAGCTGAAGGTCGCGGTGAAAGACCTTGTTCCCGAATACCGCTACTTTGCGGTCGTCGCCAGTGGCCTGAATAATTACACCGACGGCGATGGCGACAACGCGGCGCGCGGGGCCTTGTTTCTTCTCTCCCTCGATAAACCGGCATCCGAACGCTGGGAGCACGGCGTCAACTACTACAAGCTGGTGACGCCGCTGTCCGAGTCGAAGGTCGCAAATGCACTGGCGCCGCCTGCATTCGCGCTGGCGCCTGATGGAAGTGTCCGATTCGCCTATGCGGGCGATTTACAGGGCAATCTGTGGCGCTTCGACTTTACCGGCAAGCCGCCCTGGTCCAAAGCGGTGGGGCCGGGCGCGCTCGGGGAGCCGTTGTTCGTGGCACGCGACGATGCCGGCAATCGCCAGCCGGTTACCCACGCGCCGCGCGTGGTGCATGCGCCCGGCGGTGGCTACCTTGTCCTTTTCGGTAGCGGACGGTTGCTGGAGAATGCCGATCTTGAAGCGGCAAGCCACGTCGGGCAGGCGTTCTATGCGATCCGCGACAGCGTTGCCAAGCCCGCCGTCCTGGTGGCCGGCAGGAGCGAACTCGCATCCCGGAGCGCTGGCGGAACAGGGCCTTACCTCATCAGCGGAGATGCCCTGCGCTTCGACGGCAGCGGTGCCAAAAAAGGCTGGTACCTCGATTTTCCTAACTGGCGTACCGAAGGCGAGCGCGCGGCCGGGACGGCGTTCCTGGCCTCGGGCGCGGTGATGTTCGACTCCGTGGCGCCTGGTGCAAGTGCGTGCGCCGACATGCTTACCAGGTCGTACGTCGTCGACGCGCTGACCGGCTTGGCCTACACCAGTGCGGGCGTGTCCGGGGCCGGGCAGGTCACCGGCGAGGTGATTGAGAACGCAGCCTCGCTGTCGCCGCCGCTGCTGTTCGACATGGGCATGGTTGCCGGGCAGCGCAGTGCGACAGGTGCGAGCGTTGCCACCCATACGGTGAATATCGTCCGGATGCGCGGAGAGGGCAGGGCGCCGCTGTCCAGGCCAATCACCGTCAAGACCAGGTCCGGGCGGCTTAGCTGGCGCGAGGTCGCCAACTGGCTGGAACTGCACCAGGCAGCGAAACGGGAGAAAAAATGAAGCGCAACGGCGGGTTCACGCTGGTGGAGATCATGATCGTGCTGGCGATCATCGGCATCCTCGCCTCGATCGCCTACCCGGGCTACGCCGGCTACATCGCGCGCTCGCGGCGGATCGAAGGGCAGATGGCGCTGCTCGACATCATGCAGCAGCAGGAACGGTTTTACGCGCTTCACAACACGTATGTCGCGTTCTCGGCAGAATCCGACGACCCGGCAGCGCAGCGCTTCAAGTGGTGGTCGGGTGGCGAAGCATCCGCCAGCGCCTACGAACTGCGCGGCGAGGCTTGCCCGAACCGGGACATCAGCGATTGCATCGAGGTGAAGGCGATTCCGGGCACCGGGCAGGTCGATGCAACGTTCCGCGACGCGCAATGCGGCACCCTGACACTGAACAGCATTGGCAGGCGCGGGCCATCCGGCGGGTCGGTGCGATGCTGGCCATAAGTCGACGGCGCGGGTTCTCGCTGGCGGAACTGATGGTGGTCATCGCGGTGGCGGCCATCGTGCTGGGAATCGCGGTAAGCGACCTGAGAGGCATGCTCCGTCACCAGCAGCTCAAGGCCGCGTTATCCGACCTGTTCGGGGCGATCGACCTCACGCGGTCGCAGGCCATCACGCGCGGCGAGCGCGTCTTCCTGGTACCCGGGGACGATGGCTGGAGCAGCGGCTGGACCGTGTTCGTCGACCAGGACGGCGACGGCATGCCGGGCGATGCCGACGAGCTGATCGCGGTCCACGGAGCGCTCGCGGAGGGAATTGTCGTCACGTCTGGCTTCACGAGTCCCCGCACCCCCGATTACATTGCCTATAATGGCGGTGGGCGCAGCTGCAGTCATGCCAGCAGCATGGCAGCGCGCTGGGGTACGCTGTCGCTGACGCTGGACGGGCAAACGCGGCGTATCAAGATCAACATGCTTGGCCGTGCGCGCGCGTGCGACCCCGCCCGCGATGGCGCGAGTTGCACCGGCCCAGAGACACCATAAACATAGCAGGCACTGTGCAGATACTTAACGATACCGATGGCATGGCGCTTGCCCTGGCACTGGCAGCCAAGGGCATGTACACCACCACGCCGAACCCGCGCGTGGGCTGCGTGATCGTGCGCGACGGCGAAGTCATTGGCGCGGGCCACACCCAGCCTGCCGGCCAGGCGCACGCCGAGATCATGGCAATGCGCGACGCAAAGGAGCGCGGCCACGACGTGCGCGGGGCCACTGCCTACGTCACGCTTGAACCATGCAACCATCACGGCCGCACGCCGCCATGCTCCGATGCGCTGGTGCGCGAAGGCCTGGGCCGCGTGGTCGCCGCGATCGCCGATCCGAATCCGCTGGTGGCGGGGCAGGGCATGGCCAAACTCGCTGCGGCGGGCATCGCGGTCAGCGCCGGCCTGCTGGCCGACCAGGCCTACGAGATGAACATCGGATTCTTCTCGCGCATGCAGCGCAAGCGGCCATGGGTACGCATGAAGGCCGCAGCAAGCCTCGATGGCATGACCGCGCTGCACAGCGGCGAGAGCCAGTGGATCACCGGGCCGGAAGCACGCGCGGATGGACACGCCTGGCGCGCCCGCGCCTGCGCCATTCTTACCGGGATCGGCACCGTCAAGGCCGACGATCCGCAGCTGAACGTCCGCGCGGTGGATACGCCGCGCCAGCCGCGCCGCATCGTCGTCGACAGCAAGCTGGACATCGGCCTGGACGCGAAGGTGCTCGCCGGTGGCGGCACCTGGATCGTCGCCGCGGTCGGTAATCCCGACAAGGAAGCGGCGCTGGCCGCCGCCGGCAACGAAGTGATTTTGTTGCCGAATGCTGCAGGCAAAGTGGACCTTCCGGCCCTGATGCTCGAGCTTGGGCGGCGCGAGATCAACGAGCTGCATGTCGAAGCCGGGTCCAAGCTGAACGGCTCGCTGGTGCGCGAAGGCTGCGTCGACGAGCTGCTGGTGTACATCGCGCCGTGCCTGATTGGCGACGCGCAGGGCATGTTTGCGCTGCAGGCGCCCGAGCGGCTCGACGCGAAGATCACCCTCAAATTCCACGAGGTTCGGCAGGTTGGCGACGACTTGCGTATCCTTGCAAGATTCACCCCACAACAGGATTAAAAGCCGCATGTTTACTGGAATCGTCGCCGCTGTCGGCAAAATTACCTCCGTTACCCCGCTCGAGGGCGGCCAGGATGCGGGCGTCCGTCTCGATATTTCGTCCGGCGGCCTGCCGCTGCAGGACGTCGCGCTGGGCGACTCGATTGCGATCAATGGCGCCTGCATGACGGTGGTGTCGAAAACCGAACAGGCGTTCAGCGTCGATGTCTCGCGCGAGAGCCTGAACTGCACCGCGGGGCTCGATGCCGCCGGTGAAGTAAATCTTGAAAAGGCGCTGACCCTGGCCGAGCGGCTGGGCGGGCACCTGGTGTCAGGTCACGTCGACGGGTTGGGGCAAGTGCACCGGTTCGAGCCGGTCGGCGAGTCGTGGGAGCTGGTGATCGATGCGCCGCGAGACCTGGCGCGATTCCTGGCCTTCAAGGGATCGGTGGTCGTCAACGGCGTGTCGCTGACCGTGAACCGGGTTGAGGATATCGACGGCGCTTGCCGATTCTCGATCAACCTGATTCCGCATACGATTTCGGTGACGACGCTGAAGCATCTCCGTGCCGGCAGCAAGGTGAATCTGGAGATTGACCTGATTGCCAGGTATGTCGAGCGGATGTTGTCGTTGAAGTCGTAGCGGCAACCGGGCGTACATCGCAGGGCGGATGACGCTTCGTCCTTCCGCCCTGCACGACTGCATGTACGCTTTACTTCTCCGGGTACAGCACCACCTGCACGTAATTGTTCATGTTGAAGTACCGCTTCGCCGCTTCCTTCACCTGCGCTGGCGTAATCGCCGCCACCTGCTTCTCGTACGTCAGGATCGACCCCGGGTCGGTCTCATGCAGCAGCGCCGTCTGCAGGTGATTGATCCAATAGCCGTTCTCGCGCAGTGATTTCTGGTGGCTCTGGATCCAGTTCTGCTTCACCTTGTTCAGGTCCGCCACGTCCGGACCCTTTTCCTTGATCTGCTCGATCTCCGCGAAGGTCGCGGCCAGCACCTTGTCGACATTGTCCGGGCCGGTCGGCAGCGATACCGCAATCGCGTAGTTCTCGTACGGGATCTTGCTCAGGCTTCCGTTCATGCCGCCGCCGTAGATCAGCGCCAGCTTCTCGCGCAGGATATCGGTGATCCGGATATTCATCACTTCAAGCAGCGCGTGGAAGCGCAGTTGCTCTTCTTCCGAGAACTGCGCCTTGCCGGTGAAGTTGATCGATACATTGCTCTTGGCCTCGGAGCCGCTTCGCACATCCTTCTTGACGATGCCGGCCACCGGGCGAACGCCGGTATCCCTCGCTTCAACCGGAATGTCGGGCGTCGGCAGGCTCGCGAGATAGGTGGCCAGCAGCGGCTTGATGCGCGCGACGTCGAAGCTGCCGACCAGGATGAAGGTCAGCCCCTTGGCACTGCCGAAGCGCGCCTTGTAGATCTCGATCGCGCGGTCCAGGTTCACCTTCGCAAAATCTTCCGGGCGCGCGGTGCGTGCCACGCGCGGGTGGTTGTTGTACAGCGTGGTGATGATCGCGTCGCGGAACACCATCTCCGGCTGCGTCATCGCGTTGCGCGCGGCGTCGACCTGGCGCGCGATGAACGACTTGTACAAATCCGAGTCGCGGCGCACGCCGTTGAACTGCAGGTGCACCAGCTGAAGCATGCTTTCAATGTCGCTGCTGCCGGCGCTGCCGCTGACGATATCGGTATTGCTGCCCAGGCCCGCGCGCACCGTGGCTGACTTCCCGGCCAACACCTTTTGCAGGTCAAGCGGCGAGTAGTCCTTCAGGCCCATGCTGGCGATGATCGAGCTGGCGTAGCGCGAGTTGTAGGCGTCGTTTTCGTCGAACAGCATCTGGCCGCCGAAACGCACCGCGCTCATGAGCACCTGGTCGTTGCGGTAGTCGGTCGGCTTGAGGATCACCTTGACGCCGTTCGACAGCGTCAGGCGGGTGAGACCCAGCGCGGCGTCGTGCGATTCGCTGGCGATGCTGCCGGGTTTCGGCAACTGGTCCATCAGGTCGGCGGCGACGGCCTTGTCGTCACGCGCGCTGACCACGGTCTTCTCGGCCGCCGCGACAGCCGAGAGCAGCTGCGCGCTGGTCGGGATCGGCGCGTCGCTATTGGTGTTCCCCATGTAGACGACCAGCTTGGCCGAGCTGTCTGGAATGGTCTCGCGCGTGTATTTGTTGATCTCGTCGAGCGTTATGCCCGGCACCATCTCCTGCACGTAGCGGTATTCGCTTTCGATGCCGGGAATGCTTTCCTGCTCGAGGAAGTTGCGCACGTACTCGCCGACATAGCTGGCAGAGTCGGTCTTGTCCCGCTCGTTGTAGGCGCGTTCGTAAAAGCGCATCAGGTTCTTTTTGGCGCGTTCCAGCTCGCCCGCGCTGAAGCCGAACTGGCGCGCGCGTTCATTCTCCTGCACCAGTGCGTCGATGGCGGGCGTGGCGCCGCCTTTGCCGAGCGCGGCAAACGCGGTGTACGATTTGTAGCGCGCGGTCAGGCGGCTGATGTTGCTGCTGCCGCCGATGAAGGGCGGGGCGGCTTGCTGCGACAGTTCCTGCATGCGCTGGCTCAGCATGCCGGTAAACATGCCTTCAACCAGTTTTTCGCGATAGTCGCCGAAGGTCGGTTTCTCGATCGATTCCTGCACCGGATAGCGGATCAGCAGCGAATCGTTGCTCGCCTCCTTGTCGGTGATGACCAGCGCTTCGGTCTCCGAACGCGCCGGGATCGTGGCGTACTCGCGCGGGCGCGGGTTGGCCGGGTTCTTCAGGGCGCCGAAGTGCAGCTTGATCAGGCGCTCGGCTTCCTTCGGTTCGATGTCGCCCACTGCGATCACGGCCATCAGGTCGGGGCGGTACCAGTCGCGGTAGAAGCGCTTGAGGGCGTCGTATTTGAAGTTCTGCAGTACCGCCTCGGTGCCGATCGGCAGGCGGTCGGCATAGCGCGAGCCGTTGAACATCTTCGGCAGCAGGACCTTGTTCATGCGGTCGTTCGCGCCCTTGCCGAGACGGTGCTCTTCCAGCACGATGCCGCGCTCCTTGTCGATGTCGTCGTGGTTGAAGGTCAGGCCGCCGGCCCAGTCCTTCAGCACCAGGAAGCCTTTGTTGACGTTGGCCTTGCGGTTGGTCGGAATCGGCAGGATGTAGACCGTTTCGTCGAAGCTGGTGTAGGCGTTCAGGTCTGCCCCGAACTTGACGCCGATCGATTGCAGGTACGAGACCAGTTCGTGCTTCTTGAAGTTGGCCGAGCCGTTGAAGGCCATGTGCTCGGTGAAGTGGGCGAGGCCCAGCTGGTCTTCGTCCTCGAGGATCGAGCCGGCTTTCACGACCAGGCGCAGTTCGAGTTTCTTTTGCGGCTTGTCGTTGTTCTGGATGTAGTAGGTCAGGCCATTGGGCAGCTTGCCGACCTTGACCTGCGGACCGACGGGGATGGTGTCGGCCAGGTTGATCGCGGCGTGGCCGGCGATCGAATACAAGAGCAGGAAAGCGCTAACGCATACGGTCTTGACGAAGTTGGTGGTCATCGGCACATCTTCCTGGCATCGGTATCGGTGCCGGAATTCTACTCCTTATGGCCGGGCGATCGCTGTAGCGTCCGAATGCCACCTCAGCATGATCTGTTGTTGATTTGTAACAACAACGATGCGGGGGATGCGCTGGCCGAAGCCGATCGGGGTATTGCTGGGCCTAATGCCGGTGGGAAGCTGGTAAATCCTTTAAAATAGCGGATTACGCTTTACTTGTCCGTCTTGAGGAACATTCATGTCTATCTCCACTACCCAGGAAATTGTTGCCGAGTTGCGCGCAGGGCGCATGGTCATCCTGGTCGATGAGGAAGATCGCGAAAACGAGGGAGACCTGGTTCTCGCCGCCGATTTCGTGACCCCGGAAGCAATCAATTTCATGATCAAGCATGCGCGCGGCCTGGTCTGCCTGACCTTGACCGAGGAGCGCTGCAACCAGCTCGACCTGTCGATGATGACGACGCGTAACGGCACCTCATTCGGCACCAACTTCACCGTGTCGATCGAAGCGGCCGAGGGCGTGACCACCGGTATCTCCGCCGCCGACCGCGCCAAGACCATCCAGGTGGCGGTCGCCAAGGGCGCGGTGCCGAACGACATCGTCCAGCCGGGCCACATTTTCCCGCTGAAAGCGCAAAAGGGCGGCGTGCTGATGCGCGCTGGCCATACCGAAGCTGGCTGCGACCTGACTGAAATGGCTGGCTTGACGCCGGCGTCGGTGATCTGCGAGATCATGAAGGACGACGGCACCATGGCGCGCCTGCCAGACCTGCTGGAGTTCGCCAGGGAGCACAACCTCAAGATCGGCACCATTGCCGACCTGATCCACTACCGCAGCGAGAACGAATGCCTGGTCGAGCGCGTGGCCGAGCGTTCGATGAGCACGATTTTCGGCGACTTCCGCCTGATCGCCTTCCGCGACAAGCCAAGCGGCAGCGCCCACCTCGCCATGGTCCATGGCGACCTGGCGCCGAACCTGGAATGCCTGGTGCGCGTGCACCAGCCTGTTTCGGTGCTCGACCTGCTGGAAAGCAAAGCCACCACCCACTCGTGGACGATGGCGTCGGCAATGCAGGCAATCAAGGATTCCGAACGCGGCGTGATGGTGCTGCTCAATTGCGGCGAGACGGCCGAGCAGCTGTTCGCCCAGTTTGCGGCGCTGGACACCGAAGCGCGCCCGCAGGGCCGCGCGGCGTCGATGGACCTGCGCACCTACGGTATCGGGGCGCAGATCCTGAAAGACCTCGGCGTCGGCAAGATGCAGTTGCTGGCAAGCCCGCGCAAGATGCCGTCGATGACAGGTTTCGACCTGGAAGTTACCGGTTATCTTGCCAAACCGGCCGCCTGACGCGGTACTATTCATCACTAACCACAAGACAAAAGGGGCCGACCATGACCGTAGGAACTTATGAAAGCAATCTGACAGGGGCTGGCCTGCGCATCGGTATCGTCCAGGCACGCTTTAACGCCGACGTGGGCCACGGCCTGCTGTCGTCCTGCCTGGCAGAGCTGAAGCACCTCGGCATCAGCGACGAAGATGTCCTGCACGTGACCGTGCCGGGCGCGCTGGAAATTCCACTGGCCCTGCAGAAAATGGCAGAGACCCAGCAGTTCGACGCCTTGATCGCGCTCGGCGCGGTGATTCGCGGCGAAACCTACCACTTTGAACTCGTGTCGAACGAATCGGGCGCTGGCATTACCCGCATCTCGCTGGACTACGGCATGCCGATCGCCAACGCGGTCCTGACCACCGAGAACGACGAGCAGGCCGAAGCACGCATGGCAGAGAAGGGCGCCGATGCGGCGCGCGTGGCCGTTGAAATGGCCAACCTGCTGCTGGCGCTGGAAGACCTGCAAGCCGACGAAGACTAAGAAGAACAGTAATAGAACAGGTAAGAAACCATGACTGACAAATCGATCCACGCCAATCCCAGCAAGAACCGCACGCCGCGTCACCGGGCGCGCGAGTTTGCCTTGCAGGGCCTGTACCAGTGGCTGCTGAATAATGAACCAGCGACCACGGTCGTCAACAATATCCGCGCCGCGCACGGCTTCGAGAAGGCCGATGCGGACTATTTCGCGGCATTGCTGTATGGCGCGATCCAGGAGTCGGTGGCCTTGCGTGAAGCATTCGCGCCGCTGATCGACCGCGGCGTGGCCGAACTGTCGCCAATCGAGCACGGCGTGCTGCTGATCGGCGCGTATGAGCTGAAGAACAACCTGGACATTCCTTACCGCGTCGTCATCAACGAGGCGGTCGAGCTGACCAAGTCGTTCGGCGGTATCGACGGCCACAAGTATGTGAACGGCGTGCTGGACAAGCTGGCGCCGGTGTTGCGTGCCGATGAAGTGGCGGCGACGCGCCGTTAAGCTGCGTTTGGCCCACAAGAAAGCCACCGTGCGCTGCACTGGTGGCTTTTTTTACGTCCTTCCCGCGCAGGTGCGCCTCCATGCTGAAGCCGGGCGCAGGGCTTGGGTTTCGCGGCTGCGACGGCGGCACAGGCAAAAAAAAGCCACCGCAATCCGCGGTGGCCTTCTTATATATATAGATCGCGGCTGATTACAGGCCGGCGATCGCCTCGTTCGGCGCCTCGGTGACAACCGGCGCTTCAACCTTTGGCGCTGGCGCTACCGGCGCCGCTGGCGCCGCCTTGTCCGCAACCATGGTCGCTGGAGCAGGGCGGGTGAAGGTCGGTACGTTCTTGCCGCGAGCAACTAGCTTCAGGCGCTGGTATTCAGCCAGTACGCGCGAGCCATAGCCCGAATCGGTCTCGAAAGCCGCCGCGCCGACATACCGCTTCAGGCCGGCTTCGACCGAACCGCCACGCGTCACGTACTCTTTCAGGATCTGCGAACCGACGCGGATGTTGGCGACCGGGTTTAGTGCTGCCTGGGTGCCGCCCATCGAGTGGAATTTATCCTTGTGTACCTTGGACATGACCTGCATCAAGCCTTGCGCGCCCACTGGGCTCTCCGCAAACGGATTGAAGCGCGATTCGATCGCCATCACGGCCAGGATCAGCAGCGGATCAAGTTTCATTTCGCTGGCGGTCAGGTATGCCGTCGATACCAGCATGTCGGCCGCGTCGCCGGCGACGCGATAACGCTTGGCCAGCCACGAGGTAACGAATTCCTGCTGCTTGCGGGTGCCTTCAATCGCTTTGTGGTGCACCGATTGCGGTTCTTCTGCCTCTTCGGCCGGCGCCGCGGCCATCAGTGCGGACGTCTGCGGTGCTTCGATCTTAGCCACCGGCATTGGTTCCGGCGCCACGAATTGGTAGAACTGTTTCGCCAGGTCCGGGTTGGCGTAGAGCAAAGCCAATACCGCTACTGCCGAGAGACCGAAAATGGTCAGGGTGTGTTGTGCTGTAGTCAGCACGCCACGGGCCGCCTTGGTCACGGAAACCCACGTGATCGGCTGAATGGCCATGGTTTGGGCGAGCTTAGCTGTCGCCCCGTTGAAACGATTTGTCATCGAATTCCCCTTTGTCGCGGAAAAAGTGATCCCGTCGCTGCCGTATAGGGCAACGGTCTGACTCTTGCCGTGCATCAGAAATATCGTCCATCATCCCGTTCGCGGGTGCCGCGATCCGGTCGATTTACGCCGTCATTGCTTGCTACAGCTGGTGGTTCCCTAAGGTATTTGACCAGTGGCTAAACAACTTTTTTCGGGGGAGTTAGGCAGACGCCTGTAGAAAACACTCCATTAAATGTCATTGGGGCCCCGACCCCGTGAAAGTATGAGAACAGGCTAAAATCATGTCTTTCGACGCCCTGACTCATCAATTTAGAGCAAATTGTAGGGGCTGCCTTATATCAAGTCAATACTAACACGATTGGTCTTTATTACTTTTAGGTATGACTTTCTGTGCTGCGACGCAACAATTCCCTGATAAATCAACAACTTGCCGTAGCTATTTCAACAACTCCGTTGTTCTCAAAAAAAGAAGAAACTGATGAAATACTCTGATTTACGCGACTTTATTTCCCAATTGCAACAAATAGGCGAATTGAAACGGGTCACCGCGCCGGTGTCGACCTATCTCGAGATGACCGAAATCTGCGATCGTACGCTGCGCGCGGAGGGGCCTGCGCTGCTGTTCGAGAACCCCGCCGGCCATACGATCCCGGTGCTGGCCAACCTGTTCGGCACCCCGCGCCGGGTGGCGCTGGGCATGGGCGCGGACGATATCTCCGAGCTGCGCAAGATCGGCCACGTGCTGGCGCGGCTGAAGGAGCCCGAGCCGCCGAAGGGCTTCAAGGACCTGATGGGCATGGGCTCGCTGGTAAAGGCGGTGTGGGACATGTCGCCGAAAGAGGTGCGCGGCGCGGCGTGCCAGGAGATCGTCTGGGAGGGTGCCGACGTCGACCTGGCGCGCCTGCCGATCCAGCATTGCTGGCCGGGCGATGTGGCGCCGCTGATCACATGGGGGCTGGTGGTCACCAAGGGCCCGCACAAGAAGCGCCAGAACCTCGGCATCTACCGCCAGCAGGTGATCGGGCCGAACAAGGTGATCATGCGCTGGCTGGCGCACCGCGGCGGCGCGCTCGACTTCCGCGAGCACGCGATCCAGACCAAGGGCCAGCCGTATCCGGTGTGCGTGGTGCTTGGCTGCGACCCGGCGACCATCCTCGGCGCGGTGACGCCGGTGCCGGACAGCCTGTCCGAGTACCAGTTCGCCGGCCTGCTGCGCGGCAGCCGCACCGAACTGACGAAGGCGATCGGCAGCGAGCTGCGGGTACCGGCGAATGCCGAGATCGTGCTGGAAGGGCATATCTATCCGGACCAGAACCACCCAAGCGGCTATGAGCACGCGCTGGAAGGCCCGTATGGCGACCATACCGGCTATTACAATGAGCAGGACAGCTTCCCGGTGTTTACCATCGACCGCATCACGATGCGGCGCGACCCGATCTATCACTCTACCTATACAGGCAAGCCGCCCGACGAGCCGGCGGTGCTGGGTGTTGCGCTCAACGAGGTGTTCATCCCGCTGCTGCAAAAGCAGTTCAGCGAGATCACCGACTTCTACCTGCCGCCGGAAGGCTGCAGTTACCGCATGGCCGTGGTGCAGATGAAGAAGCAGTACGCCGGCCATTCGAAGCGCGTGATGTTCGGGGTGTGGAGCTTCCTGCGCCAGTTCATGTATACCAAGTTCATCGTGGTGGTCGACGAGGACGTGAATATCCGCGACTGGAAGGAAGTGATCTGGGCGATCACCACGCGGGTCGACCCGGTCCGCGATACCGTGATGGTCGATAACACGCCGATCGACTATCTCGATTTCGCCTCGCCGGTCAGTGGGCTGGGCAGCAAGATGGGTATCGACGCGACCAACAAGTGGCCGGGCGAGACCAATCGCGAGTGGGGCACGACGATTTCGATGACCGATGAGGTCAAGAAACGGGTCGACGCGATGTGGCAGGAGCTGGGAATTTAAGTGACCCCATAAATCCCGCGGGTCGGTTATAATGATCGCTGGCGGGCCCCTGCGCATTGTGGCACGGCTAACCTGGTCAGGTCCGGAAGGAAGCAGCCACGGCTGTTCACCATAAGTGCCGCAGATCAGGCTCGCCTCTTTCGTTTTCTCTTCTTAGTATCAAAATCTCCTCGGAACAGCTCAGCGTCGTTCCCGGCATTGCCGGAACCGACTTCCCGTGAAAACGGGAACCCATGCTCATTTTGCGTTTCCCCTACTGCTAGCCCAGCATGGATCCCCGCTTTCGCGGGAACGACGTTTGGCAAATTGCCCCAATTATCGGTCTGATACAATGTCGTTTTGCGCGATTCGTCGCGACGACCCGGCAAGCCACATACGGTAAAATCCAAGCATGTCCTATCAAGTCCTCGCCCGTAAGTATCGCCCCAAGAATTTCGAAACGCTCGTCGGCCAGGAGCACGTAGTGCGCGCCCTGACGCACGCGCTACAGACTGGCCGCCTGCATCACGCCTACCTGTTTACCGGGACCCGCGGTGTCGGCAAGACGACGCTGTCGCGCATCCTCGCCAAGTCGCTTAACTGCATCGGGCCTGACGGCAGCGGCGGCGTGACCGCGCAGCCCTGCGGCGTGTGCGACGCCTGCACCGCCATCGATGCCGGCCGCTTCGTCGACTACATCGAGATGGATGCGGCATCGAACCGCGGCGTCGACGAAATGGCGCAACTGCTCGAACAGGCCGTGTACGCGCCATCGAACGCGCGCTACAAAGTCTACATGATCGACGAGGTGCACATGCTCACCAACCACGCCTTCAACTCGATGTTGAAGACGCTGGAAGAGCCGCCTGCCCACGTCAAGTTCATCCTAGCGACCACCGACCCGCAAAAAATTCCCGTCACCGTGCTGTCGCGCTGCCTTCAGTTCAACCTGAAGCAGATGCCGCCGGGGCACATCATCGGCCACCTTGAAAACATCCTCGGTCAGGAAGGCATCACCTTCGAACAGCCGGCGCTGCGCCTGCTGGCGCAAGGCGCGCACGGTTCGATGCGCGATGCGCTGTCGCTGACCGACCAGGCCATCGCGTATGCGGCAGGCCAGGTCACGCTCGAAGCGGTGCAGGGCATGCTTGGCGCGCTCGACCAGTCTTACCTGGTTCGCCTGCTCGACGCGCTGCTTCAACAAGATGGCGCCGACCTGATGGCGGTGGCCGACGAAATGGCCAGCCGCAGCCTGTCGTACAACGGCGCGCTGCAAGACCTGGGCACCTTGCTGCACCGGATCGCGCTGGCGCAAAGTGTGCCGTCGGCGGTGCCGGCGGACCTGCCGGAGCTGGCCGACATCCAGCGCCTGGCCACGCAGTTCGATGCCCAGGAAGTGCAGCTGTATTATCAGATCGTGGTCCATGGCCGCAACGAGATCGGCCTGGCGCCCGATGAATACGCGGGCTTCACCATGACGCTGCTGCGGATGCTGGCTTTCCGCCCGGGCAATGGCGGCGCCGACGGCGTGGCGCCAGCCGCACCGGTCACCGCGCGCCCAGCGCCGCAAGCGCCGCGCGCACCGACGCCGCCGGCCCGCGCCGAATCGGCCGCCGTGGCAAGCCATGCGGCAGTGGTGCCGGTACCAGCGGCGCCGCTGCAGCAAGCAGCGCCCGCAGCGCCCGCAGCGCCCGCAGCGGCGCCGTCGGCCCCGGCACCTGCAATGAGTTCCGCGCGCGCCGCGATCAACGCCGCGCTGGAAGCGGCCCGTTCCGCCAGCCGCGGGCAGGGCGGCGGTCAGAAACGCCCGACCGCGATGTCGATCCAGGCCGACCAGAACAGCGCGCAAGCGGCGCTGGCGGCGCCAACCGCGCCGCCAGCGCCTGCGCCGGTGGAAGCGCCGCCGGCAGTGCAAGCCGCGCCAGGCGCGCCGCCGCCGTGGGAGCAGCCATCCGCCCCGGCCGCGCCGCCCCGGCAGCAGCCGCAGGCGGTCCAGCAAAGTGACAACCAGCCGGAACCCGACGATGGCCCGCCATCGTGGGTGATGGAGTTTTCCGACGACACCGCAGTAGCGCAGGAAGCGCCAGCCGTCGCCGCCGCGCCGGCAGCGGTGCGCGCACCGGCAGCGCCGCGCCATGCGTATGTCATCACGCCGGTGCCCGAGATCGACTGGGACGGCAACTGGCCCGGCCTTGCGGCCGGACTGGCGCTGCGCGGCGTCGCCCAGCAATTGGCGTTCCAGACCGAACTGGTCGACTGCACGGTCGACGGCAACGTCACCACCTTCAAGCTGCGTGTGCCGATCGACACCCTGCGTGCCAGCGGCAACAGCGACAAGCTGGCCGCGGCCCTGCAGGAACGCTTCACCGGCACCAAGGTTGCGGTCGATATCGAGATCGGCCACGTCTGGTACACGGCTAGCGCCGAAGCCCAGGCATTCCGCGAAGAGTGCCAGCGCAAGGCCGAGGAAACCGTGGTCAACAACCCGTTCGTCAAGGACCTGATGCGCGAGTTCGGCGCCTTCGTGGTCCAGGGTTCGATTCGCCCGCCGCCTGCCGCAGCGGCTTGAACACAGAATTTTCACACCAATATTTGTCCTACTCTTAGATTTCGGAGAACACCACCATGATGAAGAACCAGCTCGCAGGCTTGATGAAACAGGCGCAAGCCATGCAAGACAACATGAAAAAGGCGCAGGAACAGCTGGCCCTGATCGAAGTCGAAGGCCAGTCGGGCGCCGGCCTCGTCAAGGTTGTCATGACCTGCAAGAACGACGTCAAGCGCGTATCGATCGACCCGTCGCTGTTGGCCGACGACAAGGACATGCTGGAAGACCTGGTCGCCGCCGCCTTCAACGACGCGGTGCGCAAGGCCGAGACCACGTCCGCTGAAAAGATGAGTGGCATGACCGCAGGCATGAACCTGCCAGCCGGCTTCAAGATGCCGTTCTAAGCGTCTTAATGTCCAGCTCGCTAGATTTCCTCACCGAAGCCTTGCGCCGTTTGCCCGGCGTCGGCCCGAAATCGGCGCAGCGCATGGCATTCCACCTGCTGCAGCACGACCGCGAAGGCGCCACCATGCTGTCGCGCGCGCTGTACCAGGCGGTCGACAACGTGCATCACTGCGCGCTGTGCAATACCTTCGCCGAAACCGAAATCTGCGACACCTGCCTGGATGAACGGCGCGACAAGGCCATGCTGTGCGTGGTCGAAACGCCTGCCGACCAGCTGATGATCGAGCAGACCCTGACTTACAAGGGACTGTATTTTGTGCTGATGGGAAGGCTGTCGCCGCTGGACGGCATCGGCCCGAAAGACATCCATCTGGAAAAACTGGTGGCGCGGGCAACCGACGGCGTCGTCGGCGAAGTGGTGCTGGCCACCAACTTCACCAACGAAGGCGAAGCGACCGCGCATTACATCAGCGAAATGCTGAAGGCGCGCGGGCTCAAAGTGAGCCGGCTGGCGCGCGGCGTACCGGTGGGCGGCGAACTGGAATATGTCGATGCCGGCACGATCGCGCGGGCCATGCTCGACCGCCGCAGCACCTGACGCGGCGCCACGCTTTCAAGCGAGCTCATCTACACCATATTCACCGCGGCGCCTTGCGCCAGCGCTATTCCTGCGTGGAACGGGTCGGCCCGTTTGCGTGCGCTCAAACCCCGCAACGACCGCGCTGATATCGTGGTTTCTCAATTTGTGAAGCCAATGTATGCATATCGCCGACATCACGATGTTCTACGCCGCCCGCGGTGGTGGCGTCAGTACATATCTCAACGCCAAGGCGCGCTGGCTCACCCAGCGAACGCGCATCCGCCATACCATCGTCAGCCCGAACGTCCCGACCACCAACGGCAAGACGCGCTCGCTTGTTACCGTTCCCTCCTTCCCGTTTCCTGGCATTCACGGCTACCGGATGCCGTGGTCGATCGCGGCAACGGCGCGCATTTTGCAGCGCCTGCAGCCTGACCTGATCGAGGTGGGCGACGCCGGCCACTGCGCGTGGGCGGCGTTGCGGGTCAAGCGCAGGTTGAACATTCCGGCGGTCGCCTTTTATCACTCCGACCTGCCGCGCCTGATCGGCGACCGCATCGGCAGCGCGGCGGCCAGGGCGGCGGGCGCCTACCTGTCCCATCTCTACCGCCAGTTCGACCTGGTCGTGGCGCCCAGCAAACACATGGTGCAGCAGCTTGACAGCCTGGGCGTGCGCGGCGCGTTTCACCAGCCGCTGGGTATCGATGTCGGCACCTTCTCGCCACGGCGGCGCGTCAATTCATTGCGCGAGCACCTGAAGCTGGCGCCGGACACCCGGCTGCTGGTCTATGCCGGCCGGTTTACGGCCGAAAAAAAGCTGCACCTGCTAATCGAAGCGGTGCGCCGGCTTGGCCATCCCTACCACTTGCTGCTGATCGGAGGCGGCATGAAACTGCCGCCGCTCGACCGGATGACCTGCATCCCGTTCAAGCGCAACCAGCAAGACCTGGCGCGGCTGATCGCCAGCTGCGACGTGCTGGTGCATCCCGGCGACCGCGAAACCTTCGGGCTGATCGTGCTCGAAGCGATGGCATGCGGCATCCCGGTGGTCGGGACGACCGGCGGCGGCGTGGCGGAGCTGGTGGAACCGTCGACCGGAATCCTGGTCGAACCGAACAGCGCCGCGCATCTTTGCGAGGGTATTGAGGCGATCTACCGCTGCGATATGGCGCAGCTTGGCAAGAACGCCATGCGCCGGGCGCGCGAGCAGTACGACTGGAACCACATCATGCCGCAACTGCTGCAGCGCTATGCCGGCTTGCTCGCCTCGCGTGAACGGGCGGAACTCGAAGCGGAGCGAATCATTGTTGCAGAATGAAGAGCATGACCCGGGCAGCGTTTGTGTTTCAATTCATGACGTGGCGCCCGATACCTGGGCCGAGTGCGAAGTACTGATGCAGGCGGTGCGCGCGGTGGCGGACATCCCGCTGACCTGGCTGGTGATTCCCCATTACCGGGGAAGTGGCAGGCGTTCACAGGCGCTGGAAACCACCCTCGAACGCATGCTGGCGCACGGCCATGAGCTTGCCTTGCACGGGTATACCCATATCGATGACGGCGCGGCGCGCGCCGGTCCGTTCAGCGCGCTGCTGCGCACCGTGTACACCGAAGGCGAAGGCGAGTTTGCCGCCATCGACGAGCAAGATGCGCGGCGCCGCATCGCGCTGGGGCTGGAATGGTTTCGCGAGCGCGGCTGGCCGGTGCACGGCTTTGTTGCGCCGGCATGGCTGATCGGCCCCAAGGCATGGCAGGCCGTCCATACTTTCCCTTTTCTTTATACGACGACCTTTGCGCATTTCCACCTGCTGGAGCGCGACAGGCAGGTGTTTTCGCCCAGCCTGGTGTACGCGGCGCGCAACAAGGGGGGCAGGGCGTTGTCGCCGATGGCCGCTTCCACCACGGCCTATCTGCTCAGATGCGCGCCGTTGGTGCGCCTGTCGCTGCATCCACGAGACGCACACCACCCTGCGCTGGTGCGCCACGCCCAGGGCCTGATCGCCCGCCTGCTCGACTCGCGCATGCCGCTCACCAAGGCGGCCTTTGCCCGGACCTACCAGTAGGGCCCCCACCCGGCGCCCACACTCCAGTGGCGGCGCGACAATCCGCCGTAATAGTATGGGTGGTAGCCATAGCGATCCATGTCGTCTTTGGCGCTCAGCTGCAAAACGCAGCCGCGCCATTGATCGGTATTGGCAGAAAATCCCAGTCTGGCGCAGGCGGGACCGTAAACCCGCATCATGCGCTCCATTTCGGCCTGCATGCTGGCGGCGCGCTGCTCAGGGGTAGCGCACCCGGCTGCCAGCAGGGCCGTGACTAATAAAACGGTGTAACGAAGCATGGTGGTCTCCTGAAAGCATCGACAGACGCCTGCGCGCCAGCTTCCTCCAAGCTTAAAAGCCCTACATTAACCACGTGTGATTTACATCAAACCGATTCGGGGAACCTGTGTTTGCGCCGCGCCCGAACGTTCTCATTTTGCGCGTCGGGTTTTTCTGGCAATATCGCTGCCGGAGACAAAAAAAGGATAACGATGGCAAAGCGTGGCGTAAAGATCTGGACAGTGCGGGTAGCGCTGACACTGGTGGCTCTGCTGGTACTTGGCATGGTGGGAGTCTGGCTGTTCCTGCGCGGCGGCCTGGCGCAGCTCGATGGGCGCCGCCCTGCTGCGGGCCTGTCGGCCGAGGTGACTATCGTGCGTGATGCCCAGGGCATTCCGACCATCAGCGGAAACCACCGCGAGGATGTCGCCTATGCCACCGGCTTCGTCCATGGACAGGAGCGGTTCTTCCAGATGGACTTGCTGCGCCGCGTCGGCTCAGGCGAGCTGGCCGAGCTGTTTGGTGCGCGCGCGATACCGGTCGACAAATCGCACCGGCTGCACCGCTTCCGCGCCCGCGCCGACGCCGCGCTGGCGAAGATGACGCCGGCCGAGCGCCGCTTCCTCGAGCGCTACACGGCCGGGGTCAACGACGGCCTTGGCGCGCTGGCGTCGCGGCCTTTTGAATATGCGCTGGTTGGCGCGGCGCCGCGGCCATGGGCGCCGGCCGATTCGCTGCTGGTGGTGTGGGCGATGTACTTCGACCTGCAGGGCATGCTCGAACCGCGCGAACTGGCGCGCGGCTGGATCCGCGATAACACAAGCGCGGCGCAGCTGGCCTTCCTGCTGCCGGAAGCGACCGCTTGGGACGCGCCGATCGACGCCGACAGCATCGCGGCGCCTGCCGTGCCGCTGCCTGAACGCGCGCCCGCTTGGTGGGGCAAGCCGCCGGGCGGCAAGCCGGCCCGCATCGCCGCCGTCGATTTCGTCGACTCGGTCGGCAGCAACAACTGGGCGCTGGCGGGCAGCCGCAGCAAGCATGGCGCCGCGATTGTCGCCGACGACATGCACCTCGGGATCCAGCTGCCGAATACCTGGTACCGGCTGGCGCTGCGCTTCCCGTCAGCCGACGGCACGATGCGCCGCGTTTCCGGCGTCAGCCTGCCCGGCGCGCCGCCGCTGGTGGTCGTTGGCAGCAATGGCAAGGTCGCGTGGGGATTCACCAACAGCTATGGCGACTACCTCGACCTGGTGGAAGTCGGCACCGACGCTGCGCGGCCGGGTGAAGTGCAGACCCCGTCGGGTTGGGAAAAGCCGGAACGGCATGTCGAGACGATCCTCGTGAAGGGCGCTCCCGCCGAACAATTCGAGGTCCGCAGCACGACGTACGGGCCGCTGCGCGAGGCGGGCGGCAAGAACTATGCGATCCACTGGATCGCGCATGCCGATCAGGCCATCAACCTCAACCCGATGAAGTTCGAATCGGCCGATACGCTCGACGCGGCGCTGTCGGCGGCGGCGACGGTGGGTATCCCGGCCCAGAACTTCGTCGCCGGCGACGACCAGGGGAACATCGGCTGGACCATCGTCGGCGCGATGGCGGGCCGGGCGGAGCCAGGCATCGCATCGACGTTCCCGATGGCCGCGGGCGACGCGGCGGCGGGATGGCAAACGGCGCTTGCGCCAAGCGACTACCCGGTGCTGCGCAATCCGGCGGGCGGCCAGCTGTCGACGGCCAACAGCCGCCAGTTGAACGGAGCGGGCGCGCAGGTGATCGGCGACGGCGGCTTCGATATCGGCGCGCGCAACCGCCAGGTGCGCGACCAGCTGAGCGCATTGGGAACGGGAGCCGATGTCGCCGGGGTGTACGGCATTGCGATGGACGACCGCGCTATTTTCATGACACCGTGGCGCGAACGCGCGCTCAAGGTGCTCGATGCTGCGGCGCTGGAAGGCAAGCCGCAGCGGGCCGAGTTCCAGCGCCTGCTGAAGCAAAGCTGGAGCGGACGCGCGAGTGTCGACTCGGTGGGCTACCGGCTGGCGCGCCATTTCATGTGGTCGCTGCACGAAGTGCTGTATGGCGGCGCGAATGCGCAGATGGCGTCGCTGGATGAAAAGGCGACGGCAGGTAGCGCCAGTTCGCGCTGGCCGGCGGTGGTGGCGCGCTTGCTCGACGAGCAGCCGGCCGGGTGGCTGCCGTCATCGTACCGGAGCTGGAAGGACGTGCAGCTGGCGGCGATCGATGCGGTGATTGAGGATCTGACCGAGGACGGCAAGCAGCTGTCGGCGGCGACGTGGGGCGAGCGGAATACCGCGACCATCGTGCATCCGATCGGCAATGCGGTGCCGTTCCTGAAGCGCTGGCTGTCGGCGCCGGCGGACATGCTGCCCGGGGACGCCAACATGCCGCGGGTGGCGGGAGCCAAGTTCGGGCAGTCGCAGCGCATGACGGTGTCGCCGGGACGCGAGGAGGAGGGGGTGTTTAACATGCCCGGCGGGCAGAGCGGACATCCGTTGTCGCCGTTCTTCCTCAGCGGGCATCAGGATTGGGTGGCGGGCAAGGCGACGCCGTTTTTGCCGGGGGCGGCGAAGCATACGCTGGTATTGGCGCCGTGATTCGGCGGGTGCGCCTGCGGCCTACCCGCCGAGCTACTTCGCCGGAGCCGCGATCGCGCAGACCTTCTGCAGCATCAGCGCGATCGATTCATGCGGCGACGGGTGCCCCAGATAGAAGCCCTGCACCATGTCGCAGCCCAGCTGCTGCAGCAGCACCAGCTGTTCATCGGTCTCGACGCCTTCGGCCACCACCGCCATTTTCAGCCCATGCGCCATCGCGATGATCGCCCGCGTGATCGCCGCATTCTCGGAATCCTGCGGCAGCCCGCTGATGAAGCTCTTGTCGATTTTAAGCGCGCGCACATCGAAGCGCTTCAGGTAGTTCATCGACGAATACCCGGTGCCGAAATCGTCTATCGACAGATACACCCCTATCGCCCGTAGCTGTTCCAGCGTGACCATGGTCGCGCGCGCATCGTCCATCAGCGTGCCTTCGGTCAGCTCCAGTTCCAGCAGCTTCGGATCGAGCCCGGTGTCGTGCAGCGCCGAGATCACAATCTGCGTCAGGTTCTCGTCCTTGAACTGCTTTGCCGATAAATTTACCGCCATGCGCACCAGGCGCTGGGTCTGGCGCTGCCATAGCTTGGCCTGGTGGCAGGCGGTGCGCAGCACCCATTCCCCGATCGGCACGATCAAGCCCGTTTCTTCGGCCAGCGGGATAAACTCGTTGGGCGAGATGATGCCGCGCTCGGGATGGCGCCAGCGGATCAGCGCTTCGACGCCGACGATTTCGGTGGTGCGCACGTCGATCTGCGGCTGGTAGAGCAGGTATAGCTCATCGTTCTTGAGCGCCTTGCGCAGCCCGACTTCCAGCTTCACGTGGCTCATGATCTGCATGGTCAGCGACGAGCTGTATAGCTTGGCGTTGTTCTTGCCACAGTTTTTGGCGTGGTACATCGCGGTGTCGGCGTACTTGAGCAGCGAGTCGCAGTCGTCGCCGTCTTCGGGGAACAGCGAGATGCCGATACTGGCGGTGACGAAGATCTCGTTGCCTTCGATGATGAAGGAGCGGCGCATCGCTTCCTTGACACGGTGGGCGACATTGAGCGCGTTCTCGACCCGTTCCAGGTCAGGAATCAGGATCGTGAACTCATCGCCGCCCAGGCGCGCGAGGTTGGTGGCCTGGTCGCCGCGCGATACCAGGTCGCTGGGGCGGATGGTTTCGCGCAGGCGTTCAGACACGATCTTGAGCAGCTGGTCGCCGACGTTGTGGCCGAGCGTGTCGTTGATGCGCTTGAAGGCGTCGAGATCCATGAACAGCACCGCGAACTTCTTGTTGCCGACCTTTGAGCGATGCAGCTCGCGCTCCAGCGTTTCAAGGAATGCCTGGCGATTTGGAATGCCGGTGAGGCTGTCGCAATAGGCCAGGCGCCGGATCTGTTCTTCGGTGCGTTTGCGCTCGCTGATGTCGCGCACCAGGCCGAGTACTTCCTCGGGTCCGGTGGCGACCAGGCGCGCTTCGAAGTGCTGCACCGCGCCGAAGCGGATCAGTTCATAGTCGACCGAACGGATATGCTGGGTCTCGAGCACGGCGCGCATCTGGTCGAGCAGGCGTTCGGCGATCTCGGTCGGGAACACGTCGGTGATGTGCTTGCCGACGCAGTTCTCGGTGGGGAAGGCGGCCGAGGCGTCGTGGCCTTGCTCGTAGTCGAGGTAGAAGCCGTCTTTGTTCAGGCGGAAGAAGGTGTCGGGAATGGCGGCGAGCACCGCGCGGTTGTGGGCGTCGGCGATGCGCAGCCTGACGATGGCGTCGCTGGCGCGCAGCACGTACAGCACGCGGTGGCCGAGGATTGGCCAGTTGATCGGCTTCGAGACGAAGTCGGTGGCGCCGACTTCGTAGGCGCTGGTGACGGCTTCGATGTCGTCGCCGCCGGTGACCATGATGATCGGGACGGCGGAGCCGGTTTCAATGCGGCGGATTTCGCGGCAGGCCGCGAAGCCGTCCATGTTGGGCATGTCGACGTCCATCAGGATCAGGTCGGGCGTCATATTCTGGAACAGCGATACGGCCTGGCGGCCGTCCTCGGCTTCCACCGCGTCGAGTCCGACCTGGCCGAGCATCTCGAGCATCAAGAGCCGCATGACCGGATCGTCGTCCGCAACGAGGACGACACCGCGCTTGGCAGGTTTGGATACGGGCATGTCAATGTTCCTTCTCTAGGATGGCACTGAGAGAATCCCGCACTGCCTGGAATTCCAGCTCCATGTCGGTGAGGATGCTGGAGGCGCCTTCGGTGGTGTCGATGCGCCCCAGGTTTTCCATTTCCTTGCACAGCTGCGCGAGCGCTTCGGCGCCGACATTGGCGCTGCTCGACTTCAGGCTGTGCGCGGTCTTGCGCAGGTTGTTCGCATCGACGGTTGCGATGGCACATCGCAGCGCCTGCAACTGCTGTGGCGTGTCGCCGACAAAGGCCTCGACTACCTTCTGCACCAGCGCGTCGCCGCGGTCGCTGGATAGCGCGCGGATGTTGTCGAGTGCGTGGCGGTTGATGACGTCGCGCTCCGTCACCGAAGGAGCTGCCTTGGGGGGCGGCGCGAGATACGATGGCTCGTCGTCGTGGTGCACCGTCGATGGCATCGGCAGCACGACCCAGCGGCCGATGACGGCGCCCAGCTGCTGCTGCGTGAATGGCTTGCTCAGGTAATCGTCCATGCCGGCAGCCAGGCAGGCTTCGCGGTCGCCCTGCAGCGCATTGGCGGTGATGGCGATGATCGGCAGCGTGCGCGAGCGGCTGTTCTGGTGCTCGCTGCGGCGGATTTCGGCGGTGGCCGCGAAGCCGTCCATCACCGGCATCTGGCAGTCCATCAGTACGATGTCGTACTCGCCGCTGCGCGCGGCCTTGACGGCCTCCTGGCCGTTCGAGACGCAGTGGACGTCGAGCCCCAGGCTGTCGAGCATGGCGGTGGCCACTTCCACGTTGACCGGATTGTCTTCGGCGAGCAGCACCTTGCGCAGGCGCGGACGCTGGTTGACGTGGGGCGCGGAAGGCGGCGGGGAGGTGATGCCGCCCGGCGCGGTCACCGGCATGCGCTGGCGCGTGGCGAGGCATTCAAACAGGTCGCCGGCACGCACCGGACGGATCATCTGGTAGGCCACGCCGGCCTCGCGCCGCTGCACCGGATCGGCCGCCAGCCGGTCGCTGCTCAGAAGCAGGATGCGGGTGTTGCGGGTGGCCGGATCGGCCTTGATGCCGGCGGCCATGGCGAGGCCGCTGGTGCGCTGCAGGTCCATGTCGATGATCGCCACTTCGTAGGGCGTGCCGTCGCGCGACGCGGCGAGCAGGCGGTCGATCGCTTCGGTCGCGCTGGCGGCGCTGTCGGTGCGCACGCGCCACGCGGCGAGCTGGTGTTGGAGTTCCTGGCGGCTACTCTGGTCTTCGTCAACGATCAACACGCGTAGTCCCTCGATGGTGTGCAAGCCTGCACCAGGCTCGTCCGGGTCGACCCGGCGCTTGTCGAACGGTACCGTGAACCAGAATATCGATCCTTGTGATAGAGCATTGTCGACCCCGATTTTGCCGCCCATTAGCTCGACCAGCTGCTTCGAGATTGCCAGGCCCAGCCCGGTGCCGCCGTACTGGCGGGTAGTTGAACTGTCCGCTTGCGAGAACGCTTCGAAGATGCGGGTGCGCGCCTCACGCGAGACGCCGATGCCGGTATCGTGGACTTCAAAGCGCAGGGTCACCGCCTGGGGATCTTCCGAGACGACCTGGACCTTTGCGAGGATATTGCCGCGGTCGGTGAACTTGAGCGCGTTGCCGAGCAGGTTAGCCATGATCTGGCGCAAGCGGTTCGGGTCGCCGCAGATGGCGATCGGGATATCGTTGGCGATGGCGAAGTCCAGCGCGATGCCCTTGGCCTGGGCCTGCGGCTTGTAGACCGTGTTGATATCGTCGAGCATGTCCCACAGGTTGAAATTGATGTATTCAACGCTGAGCTTGCCGGCCTCGATCTTGGAGAAATCGAGAATGTCGTTGATGATCACCAGCAGGTGCTCGCCGGAGCGCTTGACCAGCTTGGTGAAATTGCGCTGCGTGTCATTCAGCGGCGTGCCGAGCAGCATTTCTGTCATGCCGAGCACGCCATTCATCGGCGTGCGGATCTCGTGGCTCATGGTGGCGAGGAAGGCGCTCTTCGCGCGGCTGGCAGCCTCGGCCGCATTCTTGGCCTTCTCCAGTTGTTCGGTGCGCACGCTGACCTGGCGCTCCAGTTCGTCGCGATGGTTGGTCAGGGCGGTGCCGCGGCCCTCGATCTGCGCCAGCATGTCGTTGAAGCTGTCGATCAGGCTGCCGAGTTCATCGGTGCGGTCGTGCTGGATGCGCAGGCTGTAGTTCTGGCTGGCCGACACGCGCTGGGCTGCGTTGATCAGCTTGGTGACGGGATCGGCAATGCTGCCTTTGAAGCGGCTGGCCAGCAGCAGCGCCACCACCAGCGAGCAGCACATGGCGGAGGCGATCACGGACAGGCTTTTCAGGACATCGAGCCACATATTGGTGAGGTCGGCCTCGATCATCACCACGCCGACTTGCTGGTTGGCGGCGGGAATCGAGCGGTACAGGCGCATGCGCGTCGTCCAGATCGTGGTGCTCTGGGCGTTGTAGGCGGCCAGCGAATCTTCGTCGGTATCGAGCATGGGGACCTCTTCGTCCTCCTGCTCAAGATGGCCGGGCGGCAGGTAGCGCGCGAAAGGTTTGCCGTTACGGTCGTACAAAATCGCGTCGGAAATTTCCACCTTCGCCTTGAGTGCGGACAAGGTCGCCTGCGCCTGCTTGCGGTTCTTGAAGAGCAACGCATCGACACTGTTTGCGCCGATTACGCCGGCGAAGGAGGAGAGCTGCATGCCCTCGTCCTTTCGATGATTCAAGACCGATGTGACGGCGAAGGCAACGAACACGAACAGCAGTGCCGTGCCCGTCGACAACAGCGAAATGATGGTCAATTTCTTGTTCAGACTGGAGCGCTCAAAGTTCAGCATGTGTTTTCCTGCGAAAGCACGACGAGTGGGCAGGCGGATGAGCTATTTCACTACGTAAAGTATTGCAATTCCATCAGGAAAAATATACGGGGAAAGATTCCGGTCAACTTTGAGCGGGCGCAAGAGAGGGGGAGGGTGCGGCTGGATGGGGACAATGCGCGGCTGCAATCTGCGCAGTTGCAAGCTGTTCCGGGTGCGGAACGTGCGTCGTTCCCGCGCAGGCGGGAACCCATACGCAACTGAACTGTCGTGAGGATGGGTTCCCGCTTAAGCGGGAACGACGGTGATCCGGAACTAAATAGAAAAAGGACGGCGTGCTGCCGTCCCCGGTGCTGGCAGCTAGCAGCAGCCCCCGCTTCGGGCACTGCCGTAGCGCGCTTCCTGCCGTTCGCGGAAGAACTCTTCGTACGTCATCATGGGTTGTCCCGGATGGGTGGTCTCCATGTGCGAAACGTAGGTGTCGTACTCGGGCAGGCCAACCATCAGGCGCATGCTCTGCCCCAGATAGCGACCCGCCTGTGCCAGTTTATCGAACATGCCTTATGCCGCCGCTGCCGTAAACGGCGTCTCTTTGGTTGTCGGCAACGCGTTCGCACGTGCCGCCAGCGCAGCCTTGATACCGAAGATGAGCACCGACACCACCACGACCATGAAGAACATCGCCAGGCTCGAGTTGAGGTAGTCGTTAAACACGATACGCTCCATTTCCATCATGGACTTCGCTGGCGCCAGCACGGTTCCCTGGTCAATCGCCGCCTGGAACTTGTTAGCGTGCGCCAGGAATCCGACCTTGACGTTTTCGCTGAACACTTTCTGCCAGCCTGCGGTCAGCGTGCACACCAGCAGGAACACAGTTGGCGCCATCGTCACCCACGCGTACTTGGCACGCTTCATCTTGAACAACACCACGGTTCCCAGGATCAGCGCGATACCCGCCAGCATCTGGTTTGCGATGCCGAACAGCGGCCACAAGGTATTGATGCCACCCAGCGGATCAACCACGCCCTGATACAGGATGTAGCCCCAGGCCGTGACGCACAAGCCAGTCGCGGTCAGGTTGGCCACCAGCGAATCGGTGCGCTTGAACGATGGCACGAATGCGCCCATCAGGTCTTGCAGCATGAACCTGCCAGCGCGGGTGCCGGCGTCCACCGCTGTGAGGATGAACAGCGCTTCGAACAGAATGGCGAAGTGGTACCAGAAGGCCATCATGGCCTTGCCGCCGATAACTTCCGACAGGATGTTCGCCATGCCGACCGCCAGGGTAGGGGCGCCACCGGCGCGCGAGATGATGCTGCTCTCTCCCACGTCCTTTGCGGTTTGCGTCAGCATTTCTGGCGTGATGTAGAAGCCCCATTGCGAAATCGCAGCCGCTGCCGATTCCGCCGTCGTGCCGAGCACTGCCGCCGGACTGTTCATGGCGAAGTAGATGCCTGGCTCGATGGTTGATGCCGCCACCAGCGCCATGATCGCCACAAACGATTCCATCAGCATCGCGCCATAGCCGATGAAGCGGGCGTGCTGCTCATTCTCGATCATCTTCGGCGTTGTTCCCGAAGCGATCAGTGCGTGGAAGCCCGACACGGCTCCGCAGGCAATGGTGATGAAGAGGAACGGGAACATGTTGCCCGCCCAGACCGGGCCGCTGCCATCAATAAATTGCGTTACCGAAGGCATCTTCATGTGCGGCGCAACGAGCACGATACCGATCGCCAGGCCGACGATGGTGCCGATCTTCAGGAAGGTCGACAGGTAGTCGCGCGGCGCCAGCAGCAGCCACACAGGGATGACGGAAGCGACGAAACCGTAGCCGATCAGCATCCAGGTCAGCTGGGTGCCGGTGTAGTCGAACATCGGGCCGAGTACTGGCGACTCTTGCACGAACTGTCCGCCGATGATGGCAAGCATCAGCAGCACGAAGCCGATTGCCGATACCTCGCCCACGCGGCCAACGCGCCAGTAGCGCGAATACAAGCCCATGAACAGCGCGATGGGAATGGTCGCCATGACGGTGAAGCTGCCCCACGGCGAGTGCGTCAGCGCTTTCACGACGATGAGGGCCAGCACGGCCAGGATGATGACCATGATCATGAACGTGCCGGTCAGCGCGATCAGGCCGGGAATTTCGCCCAGTTCCGACTTGATCAGGTCGCCCAGCGAGCGGCCATCGCGGCGCATCGACAGGAACAGCACGATGAAGTCTTGCACAGCGCCGGCAAACACCACGCCGGCCAGAATCCACAGCATGCCCGGCAGATAACCCATCTGCGCGGCAAGCACGGGACCGACCAGCGGCCCTGCACCGGCAATCGCGGCGAAGTGGTGGCCGAACAGTACGTTCTTGTTCGTTGGTACGTAATCGAGGCCGTCGTTGTTGCGGTAGGCCGGGGTCTGGCGAGTCTCGTCCAGGGACAAGACTTTGGTGGCGATGAACAGGCTGTAGAAGCGGTAGGCGATCAGGTAAACGCAGACCGCCGCGGCGACGATCCACACTGCGTTGATCGACTCGCCGCGCTTGAGCGCAATAAATGCTAGCGAGCCGGCGCCCGCAACGGATAGCGCAGCCCAACCGAGCTGGCTTGTAAGACGTTTCATATTGGATCCTCCAAGGATTGTGCGGGCTCTGCGGGGACGGACCGGTCAGTGCCAGTTTGGTGCGCAGCGTGCACCGAAGTATTGAAGAACGCACCACTTCGATCAAGCGCACCACTACGCAGAGGGTGTACGTAGTACCACGTACACACGAATGGCCGAAGGCACGTAAAATCTTATGGATCGGTTAAAAGGAAAGTCGGCAAGCATGAAGTTAAGGCAGAAAGTGATAGTCCTCGCGATTACGCCGCTCATTGTTGCCCTGTGCGCGATCGCGCTGTTCGTGCGCCAGGAGGCAGTCGCGCTTGCTCAGCAGCAAAGGGCGACGATCCAGCATGCTTACCTTGCGAGCAAGGAAGCCGAGCTGAAGCATTACGTAGCGCTGGCGTCGCGGTCCATCGCGCACCTGTATGAGTCGGGACGCACCGACGAGGCAACGATGGAGGAGGCCAAGCAGATTTTAGGCAGCCTCAGCTACGGTAACGACGGCTATTTCTTTGTCTACGACATGCAAGGAAAGAACCTGATGCACCCGCGCCAGCCCGAACTGGTGGGACAAAGCCTGTGGGAGATGCGCGACGCCGCGGGCGTGCCGACGATTCAGCGCCTGATCGCGAGGGCGAAGGCGGGCGGAGGATTCCAGCGCTACAGCTGGTCCAAGCCCTCGTCGAAAAAGGAAGCGCCCAAGCTCGGCTATGTGATTCCAATGAACAACTGGGGCTGGATGATTGGCACCGGAATTTACCTCGACGACGTGGAGGCTGCCCTGGCCAAGATCGACGCCCAGCAGTCCGAGCATATTCGCGGCACCATGATGTGGATTGCGGCGCTGGCGATTGTCAGCGCGGTGATCGTGGCTGTCGGCGGGCTGGCGCTGAATATCAGCGAGCTGCGCGTGGCCGATGCCAAGCTGAAAGTGCTGGCGCAGCGGGTGGTGGAGTCGCAGGAATCGGAGAGGGCGCGGCTGTCGCGCGACCTGCATGACGGTATCAGCCAGTGGCTGGTGTCGATCAAGCTGCAGATCGAGGCAGGGATCATCCGGTTGTCTGGTAATGCTGAACAGCAGCAGAAGGCGCGCAGCAGTTTTGAACACACGGCGGAGCAACTCAACGATGTGCTTGGCGAGGTGCGGCGCATTTCGCACAACCTGCGGCCGGCGATTCTCGATGACCTTGGCCTGGCCGCGGCGCTAGACTACCTGGCGCATGAATTTACCGAGCACAGCGCCACGCCGGTGCATTTCTCGGCCAAGGGCAATACCGACGGCCTGCCGCATGTGGCCAACACGGTGTTGTTCCGCATCGCGCAAGAGGCGTTGACCAACGTCGAACGCCACGCGCACGCGCAGCGGATCGATATGGCACTGGTACGAAAGGGCAAGACCATGACATTGATTGTGAGCGACGACGGCAGCGGCTTCGATTCGAAGCGGGTCGCGCTGCACCCAAAACGCGGAATCGGGCTGCGCAATATGATGGAGCGGATGGACGCGATCGGCGGGCGCCTGGATATTGCATCCTCAACTTCAGGAACAACGGTGAAAGCCTCGGTGGAAATCGACGGATTGAAAACATGACGACAGACATCATCAGGATCATGCTGGTTGACGACCACCCCTTGGTACGCGACGGACTGCGCGCGCGGCTGGAGGCAGTGCCGCATTTTCGCGTTGTGGCGGAAGCCGATGGCGCCGACGACGCGCTTAGGCAGGCGGGAGCGGAGCAGGTGGACCTCGTCCTTATGGACATCAACATGCGTGGCAGCAACGGTATCGAGGCGACCAGCAGGTTGTGCGCCGCGGTTCCCGGTATTGCCGTGCTCATCCTGTCGATGCACGACAAGCTGGAATACGTCAGCCAGGCGATGCAGGCCGGCGCGCGCGGCTACGTGCTGAAGGACGCTCCGGGCAAGGACATTGTGCTAGCGATCGAGACGGTGATGTCCGGCGGAATTTACTACAGCGCTGCGCTGGCGCGGCAACTCGCGCACCCGATGGCGCAGGACAACCAGCTGACGGTGCGCGAGCAGGAAGTGCTGCAGCACATTGCTGCGGGCCAGTCGAACAAGCAGATCGCGAGCGACCTGGATTTGTCAGTGCGCACGGTGGAGACGCACCGGCTGAATATTAAGCGCAAGCTGGGGATTGAAGGCCAGGCGGAGCTGATCAAATTTGCTGTGCAGCATGCGCACTTCGAGGGCGGGCGATAGATGGACACCCGGCAGGATGGCGGCCCGCTGCCCATTCGGGGATGATTTATGTATAATGCGGGCCAGCAGGAAGCGTGGCCGAGTGGTTGAAGGCACCAGTCTTGAAAACTGGCGACGGGTTAAACTGTTCGTGAGTTCGAATCTCACCGCTTCCGCCAGGATAATAAACAAAAGCCCCACAAGTTGGGGCTTTTGTTCGTCTGGCAGGGTGCCTTAGCCGATCATCTCCTGCGCAGAGAGGTCCATTCCTTGGTGGGGAAAGGCCGCTCGAACGTGGCACACAGAAGGTTCCGCGGCGAAGTACGCTTGCAGCCCCGTCATGAAGACCAGGTGGTCTTCACTTGGTTCGAATACTTGCGTATGGTCCTCGAGCGTTTGCCACTGCACGATCAGACTGAACAGCGATGGCGTCTCGACTCCCTGTGTGAGCAGATGCCCCTCGTAGCCCTTCGCGCGCGCAAGCAGGTGCGTGACCTCGCCGAACGCGGTTTTGAATGCGTCGATCTGATCGGTTCTGACAGGTATCGATGCAATTTCGTAGATCATGACATCCTCCGTAATCGGTGCTTATGACTGGGCTTGGGTAGCGTTGGTATTCGCCGACGGAACGACGGCGATAGCGATTTTTCCGCGCAGCCCGTTATCACGACTTTCGAGACGAGCATGAGCAAGCGGAATGTCGGCCAATGAGTAAGTCGCCCCGACATGCGGCCGAAGCTGACCGCGTTCGACCAACGCGCTCAGTTCATCGAGCTTGCCACGATTCTGTCGTGTGAACACGAAGTGATAACTCGCATTCTTGCCCCAGGCTTGAATGAGGTTCTGCGGCTTCGCGAGATCGACGATCGAGACGACCCGGCCGAGCTGGGCAAGCGCGTCAGGAGAACGGGTGAGGGTGTCGCCACCAATCGTGTCGAAGACAACGTTGACGCCTTGGCCGGCTGTTTCACGCATGATGACGTCGACATAGTCTTCCTTCTGATAGTCGATAACGACATCGGCGCCCAGGCCTCGGACGAAGTCGAACTGTTCCGCACGTGCCGTCGTGAATACCCTCGCACCGATAGCCTTCGCAACTTGAATTGCCACATGGCCCACACCACCCGCGCCGCCGTGCACCAAAATGCTTTCCCCGACTCGCAGTTGCGCACGGCCGACCAGCGCTTCCCATGCCGTCCCGCCAACCAGGGTCAAGCTGGCAGCTTCAAGATGGCTGAGAGAAGCAGGCTTCTTCCCGACGATGTTTTCGGCCGCAACGTGGTACTCCGCATAGCTTCCTGGGCCATCGAAGATCTGGGGCGTGTACCAAACCTCGTCACCTGGGACAAAGGCCGTTACACCTGGTCCGACTTCTTCGACCACGCCGGAAACATCGTGACCGGTAATGGCCGGGAGTGGCACGTAGTCCTGGTAATCGCCGCGACGGACCTGGTAGTCCAAAGGGTTGATGGAAGTAGCGTGAACTCGAACCAGCACTTGTCCTGCTCCAGGCACGGGTTTGGGTACTTCACGCAGTTCAAATGCATCGATACCGCCAAAAGTATTAAGAGTCATTGCTTTCATTTCATCCTCACTTCGTCAAAAAGAGATATCGAGGAATTTCGATATATCATATCAAAAAAATTTACAAGTCTTTGCCAATCAGTTCCGCGAGTGACCTGATCGCTTCTTCGTTCCGCTTATAGTATGTCCACTGACCAACGCGCTGGACTTCAACCAAACCAGCTCGCTGCAATGTTGCAAGATAGTTGGAGACCGTCGACTGCGACAATCCGACGCCCTCCTGGATACTGCTTACACAGACGCCTACCTTATGAACGTCTCCTTCATCTTGCGGTGGAAAGTTGTTCTCAGGATCTTTCAGCCGTTCCAAGATGTCGAGGCGGGTACGATTCGAGAGTGCTTTGAAGATTTCAAGTAAGTTCATCAGCACATCATATCGATATTTCGCGATATGTCAAGTTGGGTCGTTAATCTGGCAACGGGTCGGGCGCCGCGTTGCGCGGCTCAGGTCAGGACAGTTCTCGCGGTTGCGGCCTTTGAACAAATCAGACTGTCCTGCGCGAGCTAGGGGCGTGCCACACGCGGCTGTCATGGCAACTTATTTTCGCGATTGACAGACGGCGTTGCCGCCGCTGTCAGTCTTATCGCGCGACGTCAGACGCCGGACTGGTTACCACGCGAGTACAACGGACGTCATTGCAGGTAGGGTCAGCGGTGAGCGCAGGTCCACGGTCGCGCCGGTCAGCACGTCCTTCGCCGTGAGCGCGTTCTTGATCATCCCGGCAAAGCGCTTGAGGTCCAGTTGGCTCGCGCCTGGATTTTTGTTCAGCACCACCATCACCGTCTGCTTGCCATCATGGCGGAAATACACGTAGGTATTTTCATGCGGCAGGTAGTGGGTCAATTTGCCGTGCTTTACTGCCGAACTCGTTTTACGCCAGTTGAACAGCTTGCGTACCAGGTTTTGCATGTCGCGCTGGCCGTCGGACAGGCCGGCGCCGCTGAATGCATTGACCTTGTCGCCGGCCCAGCCACCTGGCATGTCCGCACGCAGCACACCGTCGTCGCGCTGCTTGGGGCTGCCGATCATGATCTCGGTGCCGTAGAACATCTGCGGAATGCCGCGCGTTGTCGCCATGAGGATCAGGTTGGTCTTCATCAAGTCGACGTTGTTGTCGACCTGCGCCAGAATCCGAGGCCGATCGTGGTTGTCCGGGAACACCATGAGTTTCATCGGGTCGGCATACAGATAGTCCGCAGCGAGGATCTCGTAAATCTTGATCAATCCCTGGCCGCTCGATTCCGGCGCCGTCAGGGCCAACGGCGCCGTGTCCGACAGCGGGAAGTCCATCACAGTAGGCAATTCCGACTTGTAGCCGTCGCGATTGATGACACCTTTTTGCCAGTAGGCGACCATGTGCGGGCGCGCATCCATTTCCTCGCCGACGATGTTCATCTTTGGATATTCTTCGACGACGGCGCGGTTCCAGTCATTCAGGAATGCTGGATCCGAGTAGGAGTACGTGTCTTCCCGGATGCCGGACAAATTGGCGTACTCAATCCACCACAGCGTGTTCTGAATCAGGTACCTGGCTACCAGTTTATTGCGTTGATTCATGTCGGGCATCGTCTCGACGAACCAGCCGTCGAAGAAGCGCGCCTTCTCTTCAGGGGCGACATGGATGTCTTGGGCAACCGTATGCTGGTTATTCGTCGGCAGGAAGGTTTTTCCGTGGTTGATCCAGTCGGCTGCCGGCATGTCCTTCATCCACCAGTGTCCAGTGCCAATGTGGTTGAGAACGATGTCGTGGATCACGCCAATGCCCCGGGCGTTGGCCGCAGCGACATAGTTGCGGAAATCTTCATTGCTTCCGAAGCGGGGATCAATCTTGTAGTAATCAGTCAGCGAGTAGCCGTGGTACGAGTAGGTCGGTTGGTTATTTTCGAGCAGGGGAGTCGGCCAGATCATCGTAAAACCGAGGTCGCGCACGTAGTCAAGCTGCGCCTGCATTCCTGCCAGGTCGCCGCCGTGGCGCTTGGTCGGGTCCTTGCGGTCGCTGCCTTCCAGCATGCCGGCAACATCATTGGTGGCATCGCCGTTCGAGAAGCGGTCCGGCATCAGAAGATAGATCGCATCGCTCGAGTCAAAGCTGGTCCTTTGCGCCGATTGTGGACGGCGCGCTTCCAGCCGGTATGGCTGGCTAACCACGACTTGCTTGCCGCGCTTGAACTGCAGCTTTAGTTCGCCCGGTTTCGCGTCTTTGCTGATCTTCAGGTTGACGAACAGGTAGTTTGGATTGTCGGTGCGCTCCACACTGGCAACCCGCACGCCCGGATAGCTCAGCGCCGCCTCGAGTTCGCCGATTTTCTCGCCATGCACCATTACCTGCAGGTCGGGACGCTTCATGCCAACCCACCAGTTCATTGGTTCGACATGCTGGATTTGATAGGGCGATGCACTTGCCCACATCGCGGGAATCCAAGCTGAGATAGCGAGAACGATTTTGCGCACTGTGTCTCCGGATATTTTTGTTAATGTAGTAAAGTAACAGACAAAAATACCGGAAACAAGCCTCAAGTGCTTATTGATGTAGTTTTATTTCAATGCTATTCGGACTCAGTCATATTTGCACAACCGGCTGCCGAGGAATCAGTGAACACGGTCGTTCCCGCGGAGGCGGGAACCTATGCTTCATTTTGAGCGGCTGTCGGATGCGCAGTATGGGTTCCCGCTTTCGCGGGAACGACGGGAGGTGACTTAAGCGGGAACGACGGGCGGTGACTTATGCGGGCTCGCCGCTCATGTAGACAAGCTCCCAGGTGTGTCCGTCCAGGTCGTCGAAACTACGGGAATACATGAAGCCGTGGTCCTGCGGCGCGCGTGGCGACGTGCCGCCGGCGGCCAGTGCCTTTGCCACCATGCTGTCTACCTCGCCGCGGCTTTCGCACGACAGGCAGGTCAGCACTTCCGTTACCTCATTGGCCTTCGCGATCTGCTTGTCGGTGAAGGTCTTGAAGAACTCTTCCGTCAGCAGCATCGCGTAGATGCTGTTGTCGGAAATTACCATGCAGGCGCCTTGCTCGTTGGTGAACTGCGCATTGAACGTGTAGCCCAATGCGGAGAAGAATTCCTTGGACTTGTTCAGGTCTTTGACTGGCAGGTTGACGAAGATTTGCTTGTTCATGGTGTTCCCTCGTGTTGGTTGATTGGGTGCTTCTTCACTTTCGACGTTTCAGCTGCTGGAAAATCGACAGAGTTGCAGAGTTTTTTTGGCGGAGTGTATTATCTGCAAAAAACCTTGGAGCGAATATGAAGAAACTGATGATTTTGGGCGTCATTGCTCTGGCCGGATGCGGCAAAAGCGGTGACGCGCTCACCCCGCTTGACGCTGCCGCCCGTCAAACCTGCATGAATACCATCGAGTCGCGCGCGACAAATGCCAAGTCGGTTTCCTACATTAACAAGGACCCGGCCATCACCAAGGATCCCCAAGGGCAGTTGCAGGTGTCGATCGACTTCTCGGCGAAGAATGAGATTGGCATGGCCTCGAGAATGGTGGCGAAGTGCGTGGTCAGTGCCGATGGCAAGACCCTGGTGGATATTGCTGTCAGAGAGAACCGCTAGGCATCATCCGTCGTTCCCGCGAAAGCGGGAACCCATGCTGAATGCTCACCACGCTCCGTATAGGTTCCCGCTTCCGCGGGAACGACGAGGCTAGTAGCCGATCTGCGTCGTTGCGCGCGGGATCGTGTAAATCTGCTTCTGCCGCCCGTCAATGTAGCGGAAGCCTGTTTCATCGAAGTAGCCATCTTCCTCCAGCATCACACGTACCTTCTTGCCCCATTCCGGCACAGTCGATTCCGCGTTAAGCTCAATTGAATACGCGGTCTTGTAGTGCATCGGGAAATCACCGCTGCCGGCCACACCGCCCTGGGCGTCCCACATGCCAATCGTCGGGCCGGCCGCGTGGCCGTGCAGCCCAAGCGGGTGAGTGTAGATCGTCGCGCCGATGCCTTCGGTTTTCGCTTGCGCCAGCGATGCCGCCAAAATCTCGTTGCCGCTGCGTCCTTGCTTGAAGTGGCCGGTCAGAATGTCCTGCAGGCGGTTGCCGTTGGCGAAGGCTGTCTTTAGCGATGCCGGCACGTCTTTCTCGCCAGGCTTCAGAACATAGGCATGCTGTTGCACGTCGGTGTTCAGGCGCAGGTAGTTGATGCCGATGTCGACGTGCAGCAGGTCGCCAGGAACGATCACGTCGTTCTTCGGACGCGATGCGAAGTCCTTGGCTTCGCCAGAATCTTTTCGCTGGATCGATACCGTTGGGTGGAACCACGTGTCGTAGCCGCTGTCACGAATTTTCTGGCGGAACCACCATTCGACATCCGCAGTCGTTGTTATGCCCGGCGTAATCACCTGTTCGGAAAAGCCCGTGGCAATAATCTTGTGCGTCGCGCTGACCAGCTGCGGGTAAAGCTGCATCTCGCGTTCGGTGCGCGCTTCCAGCCACATGACGGCCAGTTTCTCGGCTGACACGACTTTGTTCTTGAAGCCGGCAGGCAGCGTACGCATGAACTCGGCATGGTCGGTCTGGTCCATGCCGTCAGCGTGGCCATACGACATCGACGTGTTGATGGCAATCTTGTTCGGATTGCGCGTCTTGATCACGTCAGCCAGCGCGTCCCACTGATCGGGGAAGCGCTTCATGTCCCACGCGCCTTTGATGGCCGTGCCGACGTCGTAGCGGGCCACGGCCAGCTTCTCGTATTTGGATGTTGTCGGGTTTTGGTAGAACACCAGGATGGTCCGGCGGCGGGCATTGAGCCATTCCGCCGGCAACATGGTCTTCAGGACCGGGTCTTCATTGTATTCGCGCGAGATCAGCACCCACATGTCGACGTTGTTCTTCTTCATCAACTCGGGCAGCAGAACATCCAGGCGTTCCGCCAGAATTTCGTTGACGACCCGCGCTTGCTCGCGAACCGGTATGGCCTGCGCGTGCGCGAAGCCTGCTGCGGTGAGAAGTGCGGCTAACAGAAGTTTTTTCATTGATATCCCGGCGCGGTGTTCAGTTCTGGTGGGTGAAGAATACGAAGATAAACGCGATGAGTCCCAGCACGATCAGGCCGATGATGAAGTAGCGCATGGTTGTCGCCAATGACTTCACCGCCTTGTTCGCGCCTTCGTTGAGCTTGCCTCGCTTGCTCGCCTTGTTCATGATCGTCCAGAACAAAAAGAACAGCGCGGCAAGCGTGATGACGTATTTCATATGGTCCTTAAACGCCGCAGTACGCGGTCTTCACCGTGGTGAAGAATTCCGCTGCATAAGTGCCTTGCTCACGTGAACCGTAGCTGGAGCCTTTGCTGCCGCCGAAGGGCACGTGGTAGTCGACCCCGGCGGTGGGCACGTTGACCATCACCATGCCGGCCTGGGCGTGGCGCTTGAAGTGGGTGGCGTGCTTCAGCGATTGCGTCACGATGCCGCTCGACAGGCCGAACTGCGTGTCGTTCGCCAGCGCCAGTGCGTGTTCGTAATTATCAGCCGGGATTACGCTCGCGACCGGGCCAAAGATTTCTTCGCGGCTGATGCGCATGTCGTTGCTGCAGTCGGTGAACAGGGCAGGGCGCAGGTAGAAGCCTGGCGTCGCGCCGTCGATACGTTCGCCGCCGAACGCCAGCGTCGCGCCTTCGTCGCGGCCGATGCGGATGTAGTCCAGGTCCTGGTCGAGCTGGCTCTGGTCGACGACCGGGCCGATGTCGGTGCCTGCCGCGAGCGCGTCGCCAATGGTCAGGCTGGCCAGCTTTTCTTTTACTGCGGCCACAAATGCGGGGTAAATATCTTTCTCGACAATCAGGCGGCTCGATGCGGTGCAGCGCTGGCCGGTGGAGAAGAACGAGCCTTGCACGGCGCAGTTGACGGCCGTCGCCAGGTCGGCGTCGTTGAGCACCACCAGCGGATTCTTGCCGCCCATTTCCAGCTGCATCTTGGCGAGGCGGCCAATCGCGGCCTGCGCGACCTTGGCGCCGGTGCCGACCGAGCCCGTAAAGCTGATCGCATTGACGCGGCGGTCATTCAGGAACGCCTGGCCGACAACGCTGCCGCGGCCCATCACCAGGTTGAATACGCCGTTCGGCAAGCCGGCGCGGCTGATGATCTCGGCCAGTGCCCAGGCGCTGCCGGGCACCAGTTCCGCCGGTTTCAGCAGTACGCAGTTGCCGTAGGCGAGGGCAGGGGCGATTTTCCACGCGGGAATTGCGATCGGGAAGTTCCATGGGGCGATGATGCCGACCACGCCCACCGGCTCGCGGGTGATCTCAATGTCAAGGTTAGGACGCACCGAGGGCAGCTTGTCGCCGCGCAGGCGCAGGCATTCCTGGGCGAAGAACTTGAAGATCGCGCCGGCGCGGGCCGCTTCGCCGATGCCTTCGATGCGGGTCTTGCCTTCTTCGCGCGATAGCAAAGTGCCGAGTTCTTCCTTGCGGGCGATGATTTCGGTGCCGATCTTGTCGAGCGCGTCGGCGCGCATCTGGATGTTCGACAGCGCCCAGCCGGGCGCAGCCGCCGACGCGGCGGCGATGGCCAGTTCGGCTTGCTGCGCGTCGGCTTGCGCGTAGTGCCCGATGACGTCGCCTGTGTTGGAGGGATTGATGTTGGCGGTGCTGCTTGCACCGTTCAGCCAGGCGCCGTCGATATAGTTCTGTTTCATTGTTGTCCTTGTTTCTTGGTGTCGATTTTCCAGCTCCAGGCCGCCATCGTCGTGCGCGCCTTGGCGCCGCCGAGGGCATATTGCTGCGGGGCTGCAGAGACATTCGCGATGACGGTGACGCTGTTGCCTTCCCGCTTGCGGCGGTAGGCAATGACCTTGTCGTTGTCGGTATCGATGAATTCGAGCGCGCCGCCGTACTGGCCGTTCCACAGCGCTTGGTTATCCTTCTTCAGCTTCAGCAGGTCGCGGTAGAAGCCTTCAAACTGGTAAGTTTTCCATGCAATCTGGTCTTTCTCGAAGAACGCCAGGCGCTTGTCGAGGCCCGATTCCTGGCCGCTGTAGATCAGTGGCATGCCCGGGAGGGTGGCAGCGAGCACGGCCATCGTCTTGAAAGCCGGGCCGTAGAGCTCGGTATCGCTGCCTTGCCAGGAGTTGAAGTCGTGGTTGTTGGTGAAGCGCATGCGGTAAGCGTGCGCCGGGAACACCTTGTCCGGGTGCGTGAACACGCGCTTGAGTTCGTCGGCGTCGGCCTTGCCCTTGGCGACCTGTTTCATCACGTCGGCCAGGTCCCAGCCGTAGGTCATGTCGAACGCTTGTTCGTGCAACTTGGGTTCGGCCCATTCAGCCAGCATGAACATCGGCTTGATCTTGTCGAGCTCGGCGCGGGCCTGGTTCCAGAACGGAATCGGCAGCAGGCCGGCGACGTCGCAGCGGAAGCCGTCGATGTCGGCTTCGCGCACCCAGAAGGCCATCGCATCGGTCATTGCTTTCCAGACTTCCGGCTTGCTGTAGTCGAGTGCGACCACGTCGGTCCAGTATTCGGGTTCGGCGCCTTCGAGGAAGGTGACCGGATAGATTTCACCCTTGTCGTTCTTTTTGTACCAGTCGTTGTGTTCGCTTACCCATGGGTTGTCCCAGGCGGTGTGGTTGGCGACCCAGTCGAGGATGACGCGCATGCCCAGGCCGTGCGCCTGTTTCACCAGGCGCTTCATGTCGTCCATGGTGCCGAATTCGGGATTGACGGCGGTATAGTCGCGTACCGCGTAGTAGCTGCCGAGCTTCCCTTTGCGGTTCTTTTCGCCGATTGGTTGTACAGGCATCAACCAAAGGATGTCGACGCCCATTTTTTTTAGCCGTGGAAGGTGCGCAGCGAACGCATTTATCGTGCCTTCTTCCGTATATTGGCGTATGTTAACTTCATAGATGTTGGCGTCGCGCGACCAGGCGGGATGCTGCACCGCGGCGGGAGCGGCGGATCCGGAGGTTTGCGCATGGACAGGAAGGACGCCGGCGCACAGCGCGATGATCAGGTAAGCGAATGGGCGCGCGGTGAATTTCATCTGTGGCCTTCTGTCAGCAAGAAAAGAAATAGTTGCGGTGAGAATAATACACGGTGGCGTGCGCCGCCGGTACGCCCAAGGGCGTAGCAAGAGATTTTACGGGGCCGTCCGAAGAGCTTGGTTTAAAGCAAGCTGCGCTTATGTGTGGTAACGGACGGAACGAGAGTGAAAATCAGAGGATAAAGAGTCATGTCGAAAGATTAACTCCGGATCAAAGTCATGAAAGCATCCTGCCTCGTTGTCGTTGCCCTTAGCGCTTGCGCCGGGATGGCGCATGCCCAACCACCTGTGTCGGTCTACGGCACGCTGGAAACAGATGGCGTGATCGATACCGTTTGCTCCGATTGCGTGCCACACAGTGATGGCCTTTCAGTGTTGAATCCGTACAGCTTCCGCTATCTCAGTTTGCTGGAAGTCGGCGAGGCCTTCGACGGCGTCGCCGAAGCGCCTTTCGCGCTCGGCGCCAAGCGCGCCGGCAAGCAGATTACCGGCAGCGTCCAGTATTACAGCAGGTCCGATGACGAGGTATCGCCCGCTTCCCGGCATGCCGTCATCGATTCGCGCGGCAGGGCTTTCGGCCATCGGGCCTGGGGCATGTCGCTCGGCCTGGAGCGCGGTGGCTTCACCCTGCGTCTCGCACATCAGAACAAGAACGTCGCCAAGGTCATTCCCAACATGCATTTGGGGAATAATCTGTCTGCGAAGAACAGTGTGATCGCCGCAAACATGAAGGTCGGCTTCGCCAAAGTGTATGCCGCCTACAGCGCCAGCCGCGGCTGGGGCAGCTCGCCACTGTGGAATCCAGACAATCCTTATGGTGCGACACTCAGCGCCACGCCGTCGACCGACAGCCGCGACAAGCTGGTCGGCATCGCAGTGCCGATGGGCAGAACCACTTTCCTCGCTTCGTTCATCCGCAAGAACGACCGTGACCTGGCCAATCACGATGCCGACCAGCTCGGCATCGGCGCCACGTACGCCATGTCACGGCGCACAGACTTCTACACCACCTGCTCGGTGACCAAGATCCGCAACATCGCGGGCCAGGCCATCGACAGCTCCGTTATGGCGGGCAGCAAGAACGCCGCCATCAACGTCGGCATGCGGCACGCTTTCTAATTGCCTTGTGCGCCGCCTCGCGGCAAGAAAGCGTAGCCTCTTCATACACACCCACTCACCATCGTTGGAGGCACTATGTCTGGCAATAGCACATTAGATCCTGATAATTTCCCGGACAGCCCGGACCGTGTCGTTGGACGCGGCCATGGAACCGGCGCACTTGGACCGAGCGATTCGTCCGATAGCGGCAGCGATATCTCCGGCGGTCCAGGCCTTGGCCTGGACCTTGAGCGTACCGAATCGCTTGACCTGGGCGGGGGCACCACGTCCGACCTGGACACCAGCAGCGCAGGCGGCTCTGCCGGCCCTGACGTTGGCGATGCCAACCTGGACAGCGACAGCGATTCCGGCGGTACCGGCGAGCGCGCCACAGCTGGCCGCGACAGCGTCGTGCGCGACGGCGCCGATATCGATGTCGACCATATCGAAACGATGCCGGGCGACGCGCTGGACGAAGAGGATATTGATTTCCTTGGTAGCTCGCCACCGGGCTAGAAACAAGGACGCCGCGGGGACGCGGACCGTCATTAACGCCATACGTAACAACGCCGGGCCGCGCATGATTGCGCGGCCCGGCGTTGTTACGTATGGCGCTTTAGCTCAAGTGCTTCTTGAAAAAGTCCATCGTGCGCTGCCAGGCCAGCTTGGCGGCGGCCTCGTCGTAGCGCGGCGTGGTGTCGTTATTGAAGCCGTGCTGGGTGCCCGGGTAGATGAAGTGCTGGTAGTTGACCTTGTTTTCCTTCAGCGCCGCTTCATACGCCGGCCAGCCCGCCAGGATACGCTCGTCCTTCTCGGCATCGTGAATCATCAGCGGCGCCTTGATTTTTTTGGCGTCCGCCGCTGGCGCTTGCTGGCCATAGAAAGGCACGGCCGCGTCAAGGTCGGGCAGCACCGTTGCAAGATAGTTGGCAATGCCACCGCCGTAGCAGAAGCCGACCACGCCAACCTTGCCGGTGGCGTTCGGCAGCTTTTCCAGCATCTTGGTCGCTTCCACCATGTCGGCCCGCGTTTTGGTCTGGTCGAGTTTGCCGAACAGTTCGCGCGCCTTGTCTTCGTCCCCGGGGTAGCCGCCCAGCGGGAACAGCGCGTCGGGCGCGAAGGCGATGTAGCCTTCCAGAGCGACGCGGCGGGCGATGTCTTCGATGTGCGGATTAAGGCCGCGGTTTTCATGCACCACCAGCACCGCCGGCAGCTTGCCTTTGGCATTGGCCGGCTGGACCAGGTAGCCACGCATTTCGCCGTAGCCGTTAGGCGACGGGTAGGTGACGTAGCTGGTCTTGATGCGGGAGTCGGTTGGCGCTACCTGCTGGGCAGCCCAGCTTGGCGACAGGGCGGTAAGCAGGCTCGCTGCAGTGACACCGCCGACCGCGTAACGGCTGGCCGAGGAAAGGAAGCTGCGGCGGTCAATCACGCCGTGTACATACTGGTCAAACAGCTTCAGTACTTCTGGGTCGAAATCGTTTGCGGTCTTGCGCGTCATTGCCGGTCTCCTTGTTATTAATCGAAATCTCGGTACTGCAGCATTGCTTGAGAAAGCGATAATAACGCGGTTTCAAAACGCCCGCGCACGGTAGGCGGGACAGCCTGAACCGGGTTTGTGTTCTACTGTGGCCGACGGGTCAGTGTGCCTTCGACAAGATCAGCAACCAGCGGCTGAACAGCAGGATCTCGACGTGGCCAGGCTCGACGCCGGTATCGCATTCGATGAACGGGTTGACTGCATAGAAGCGCTTGCGGAAGTCACGCGTGACCAGCATTTCACGGCGGCCGAAGCGCATCATGAACGGGGTTGGGGCGTATTCCATACCGAAGGTGCTATTCAATGTGGTCATGACAAGGTCCTTAAAGGTTTGCGTTGATCGAGTGGTTCCAGAATAGCACAACCACTGTATAAATCTACAGTTACTGTACGAATAAACAGGTATTTTCAAGATCTGTGGTTTTTTGACCAACAACACGATATCGATGGCTATATGAAAGAACTCTACCCCCGGGTCCACAAATTCGTCGCCGCCCGGCTCACGCCCGGCGAGGCGCTTGGCCTGCATTTCACGGTAGGCATCGCCATCATGCTGGTGGCCGTGTGGGTGTTCGGCAGCATCGCGGAAGAGGTCATCGAGGCCGAGGAGCTGGTCTTCATCGACGACTGGATCGCGCGCTGGTTCAACGCCCGCGCCACCCCGGCGTTCACCCGGGTGATGTTGGTGATTACGCATGCCCACAACACGGCGGGTATGCTGATCCTGGCTACCGTGCTCGGCATCTATTTCAGCATCCGCAGGGCGCAGTACTGGCTGCTGGCGCTGCTGGTGTCGGTGCCCGGCGGCATGCTGCTGAACGTGGCGCTGAAGCACATCTTCCAGCGCGCGCGCCCGAGCCTGGACAACCCGCTGCTGACACTGAGCACCTACAGTTTCCCGAGCGGGCACACGGTGGCCGCGACGCTGTTCTACGGGCTGCTCGCGGCTTACCTGGTGTGCCTTCCGGGCAAATGGAAGTACCGCTTCCTGATCATGCTTGGCGCCTGCGTGATGGTGGGCCTGGTCGGCCTGAGCCGCATGTACCTTGGCGTGCATTACCTGAGCGACGTGATGGCCGCCATCGCGGTGGGGTGCGGCTGGCTGGCCATTTGCATTACCGGCGTGTCGACCCTGCGCCGGCGCCGCGCGGCGCGCGCAACGCGCTGACCCTGCCTGCTGTGTGGCCGCTCGGGCCAAACTCCCTGTAATGTGGACACGTTGCGCAGGCGGAAATTCGCGAGGCGCGTCCTGAGGAGTTCACATGCGTACCCTGGTTCACTTGTCCGACCTGCACTTCGGCCGGGTCGATGAGGAATTGCTTGGCCCCCTCCATGACCTGGTGCACCGGATCGCGCCGCACGTTGTGGTGGTCTCGGGCGACTTGACCCAGCGTGCCAAGAGCGAGCAGTTCGAACAGGCCAAGGCCTGGCTCGACACCTTGCCGGGACCGCAAATTATTGTCCCGGGCAACCACGACATTTCCCTGTACAACGTGTTCCGCCGTTTCCTGCTGCCGCTTGACCGCTACAAGCGCTACATCACCGACGACCTGGAACCGGTCTACTTCGACGACGAAATCGCGGTGATGGGCGTGAATACCGCACGCTCGCTGACGATCAAGGACGGCAGCGTCAATAAGGAGCAGGTGGCGGCAATCCGCTCGCGCCTGTGCGACCTGGACCGGCACATCACGCGCATCGTGGTCACCCATCACCCGTTCGACCTGCCGGCGCATGCCGACAAGGACGCGCTGGTCGATCGCGCGCCGATGGCGATGAAGGCGTTTTCCGAGTGCGGCGTCGACTTGCTGCTGTCGGGCCACATGCACGCCAGCCATTCCGGCAGCACGGCCGAGCGCTATGACATGAGCGAATACGCGGCGCTGGTGGTGCAGGCCGGCACTGCCACTTCCACCCGCGGACGCGGCGAGGTGAACTCTTTCAACGTCGTGCGGGTCGAACATGACAAGGTGGAAGTCGACCGCTACGGCTGGGACATGCTGGGGAAGGTATTCTCGGTGATGAGCACCGAGAAGTTCATGCGGTCAGGAAATGTCTGGGCAGCCCATACTGACGGGCTCTACGCGGCCGGATTGTAAGCGCGCGCCAGCGGGCAGGGCGGGTACGCGCGGCGCGCACCCGCCGTTTTCAGACGATCAGATCCAGTACTCGGTCAAGCGCGCAGCAAATTCCTTCAACCGGTCTGCCCACGGGCGCTGGCGCCATTGTTCCAGCGTCACCTGCTTCGAATCGCGCAGGTCTTCATTGAACGCGCTCTCCATCTCCATGCCGAAGGCCGGGTCCAGGATCACCACGTTCAGTTCATAGTTGTGTAGAAAGCTGCGGCGGTCGATATTGGCCGAGCCCACCGTCGACCAGCTGCCGTCGATGACTGCCGCCTTGGCATGCAACACCGCGATCTGCAATTCATAAATCTTGACGCCATTCTTCAGCAGCTCGTCGTAGAACGCGCGGCCCGCATGGAACACCAGGCCATGGTCGGTTACCCCCGGCAGGATCAGCTTGACGTCGACGCCGCGCCGCGCCGCGGCGCTCAGTTCCTCGACAATCTGCGGGTCCGGTACAAAGTAGGCCGACGTAATGTGGATCGATTTCTTCGCTTCCTGGATCGCCACCACGTACGACTTGTAAATTTCCGAATCGCGGCCCGGCTCCGAGGCCAGCACGCGCACCACCTTGTCGCCGGCCGGCGCAAGCTTCGGGAAGTACTCGCGCGGCGGCAGTTCGCCGGCTTCCTGCTGGATCCATGCATTGATGAAGTGATACTGCAGCGACGCGACGGCCGGGCCTTCGATCTTGATGTGCGTATCGCGCCAGCCGACATCTTCGGCAGCCACTTTTTCCGGTGGACGGCGCGAGCGGAAGAACGAGCTGTTGGCGTAGGTGCTGCTGATGTTCAGCCCGCCCGTGAATGCGACGCGGCCGTCGACAATCATCACCTTGCGGTGGTCGCGGTTATTCAGTTCCCACTTGCCGAGCCGTTTGGCCGGGTTGACCGGATTGAACGCAATCAGGCTGATGCCGGCTGCGCGCATGCGGTCGAAGAATTCCTTCGGCGTGCCGATCGTGCCGACGCTGTCGTACAGCACATTGACGGTAACGCCTTGCTTCTGCTTTTCAATCAGGATGTCGGCGAACTGCAAGCCGATTTCATCCTGGTCGAAGATGTAGGTTTCGAGGTTGATCGTGTTCCTGGCGCCCTTGGCCGCTTCCATCATGGCGCGCATGGTTGCCGGGCCGTCGAACAGCAAGGTGACCTTGTTGCCGGCGATGAGAGGCACGCCGGTGGCGGCTTCTTCCAGCACCGCCAGCTCCTTCAAATCGGGCGCGGCGGTCGCCCAGCGCCGTTTCAGCAGTGCTGCCGCCTGCTTTCCCTGCAGCCTGCCTTTGGGGGTGGCGACTGTCGGGTTGGCCTTGGCAACCGGCGTCTGGTTGAATTCGGATGAATCGGGCAGCGAGGCACATGCCGCCATGCTTCCGCCAAGTACCAGTGCTGCCAACGATGTGGCCAGCCAGCGCGCGACGTTCATTTTGTTCCCCTTGCTTGTATGCCAGATTCGTCTGGCCCACGATCTTTTGGCCCGATAAAAAACTGGATCGGCGCGGCCACGAAGCGCCGACCCAGACTGCTGAGTAATTGAATGCCCTGGTCGAAATGGATTTCACGGGCGCGCAGCGCGACCCACAATGCCAGTCCGAAGCTGACGACAAGATTGACGGTGCCGATGGCAAAGAAGCCGGCCACGGACAGCGCCACCAGGCGCCACGTCACGTTGTAGTCGAGCGCCACCATTGCTGTAGAGAAGTTGGCGGCGGAGAAGGTGACATGGCGGATATCCAGCGGCAGGCCGAGCAGGTAGCCGACGGTGGGCATCGTGCCGAGCAAAATTCCGAAGAAGAAGTTCCCCATCAAACCGCCCAGGTTGTTCTCGATATAGGCGGCAAAGCGCCCCAGGCGTTCACGCCCCAGCCGGCGTCCGAGCCAGCGCAGCTGCGACACGCGCTGCGCCATCCGGGTGTACAGCGCCTTGTTGTCGTAGTAGCCGGAAATCAGGCCGGCAACAAACAGGCACACGCCGGCGATCGCCGCGTAGAACAAGGCCAGGCTGTTGAGCGGATCGATGTCGTGCAGCAGGCCCAGCGCCTTTTGGGTCGACACCAGGTGCTGCCCTGTCATGTACTGCCAGCCTGAAGAAATGGCCCATGCGGTTGGAATCACGGTGGCCAGGTTGCCGAGCACCGCCACGGTCTGGGTGCGGAACACCTTGTTGACCAGCTCGGCCATGCTGTCGATGTCGAGGTTGCGTCCGTCCTTGGCCGACAGCTCGCTGGCGATCCGCGAGGCCGTCATCGCGGGCTGCTTGGTAGCAATCGTAAAGTGCAGCACGTGGATCAGCACGAAGCCGACCGAATAATTCAGGCTGACCAGGAAGGCCTCGACCAGCGGCGCGGCGCGCAGGTAGCCGAACAGAATCTTGAACAGGGCCATGACGCCGACGATCAGGCCGGCGCCGGCCGAGGACACGAACATGCTGCCAAGCTGGCGGCGCGTGTCGGCAACGTAGTGCTCGCCGGTACGGCTGGCGTTTTCGGTCACGTTGCGCGCCAACAGGTCGATATTGTCGGCGACCAGGTCGCGCACCGCGTACTTGTTGTTGTGCGCCTCGACCAGTTCGCGCGCCAGCGACATGGCGGCGGCGCGATGCTGGCCGGGAGGCGCAACGCCGGCCAGGACGGCGTCGCTGGCGATCATCTCCAGGTCGCGGGTCGGCGCGGCGGGCACTTCGCCGCTGACGTCCACCAGGAACAGCAGCTTGCGCAGGCGGTCGATGCTCTGGCTCAGCGCCACCAGCAAATAGGTCAGGGCGACGCTGGTGCCGTGGTTCATCGCATTGCGGCGGATCTTGGCCACCACGGCGTCGCACTGGTCCAGCATCACCAGCAGGTGCCGCGCGTCATCGAGATCGCCCTCGGCGCCGTCCAGCAGGCGGGCATAGCCGTCGAGATAGTCGTTGACCTCGATGTTTTGCATCAAAAACGGCGAGTCGAAATCTTCAATCTCGGCATGGCTGCGAAGCAGGCGCGGCTCCAGCCCCAGCGCGCAGACGCGGCAGGAGAGGGTGCGGATCGCTTCAAGCATGCCCAGCGCCGTGGTCCGCTTGACGTGGGCAGGCGGCGCACCGGCGGCAGGCGCGGCGTCATGCACCAGGTCGTACAGCTGCAGCCAGTACACCGCCGGCACCGCTTTCACCCACAGGTAGTCGGTCTCGCAGTACAGCACCTGGTCGATGGCGTCGGCCAGGTAGGTGTCGCCCAGCGCGGGCGGCAGGAAACGGTAGGCGAAGCGCGTTTTCAGCTCGGTGAAGAAGCCGTCCGTCGACAGGATGCCGATGTCGGTGTACAGGCTGGCGTGGCGGCGGCTGTCGAGCAGGCGCGCCATATAGCTGTGCAGTGCGGAGGCGCGGTTGGGATTGGCTTTTAACAGTTGACAGAGCAAGCGCAGGCGCGCGGTCGCGTAGTCGGCATCGCGTGACTGGCGCGGGCGCAACTGATCCACCAGCTCGACGAGAACGTCGATGCGGCCATCATGGGGATCGATGCGCTCAAGGGTGGACAGCATGGCTTGCGAGACGTTTGGTACGAAAGGCACAGTGTACTTCTGTTATTCCGGGAACTTTGTACGGTACCGAACAAACTCAGCCATAGTTGGGCATTCAGCGGGCGCTGTGACAGTTCGGGTACACTTTACGCGCCGCCACCACAGCGGCGCGCAGTTGGCACATTACCGGGGATGATGAATATGTACCTGACTTATTTTAAAGGGCAATGGGCAGAAGGCAATACGCCCTTGTTTGGGGCGATGGATCACAGTGTCTGGCTGGGCTCATCGGTGTTTGACGGCGCGCGCGCGGTGCGCGGCCACATGCCCGACCTGCGCCTGCACCTGAAGCGGGTGGTCCAGTCGGCCGAGCAGCTGGGCCTGGCCTGCCCATACAGCGTCGATGAGATGGAAGCGCTGGTGCGCGAAGGCGTCGCCAAGTTTCCGCCCGATGCCGAGCTGTACATACGCCCGCTGGTGTATGCGGCCGATGGATTCCTGATCCCCGACGCCGACAAGAGCGGCTTCGCGCTGACCCTGTTCGATGCGCCGATGCCGGCATTTACCGGATTCTCGGCCTGCCTGTCGACGCTGAAGCGTCCCGATGCGAGCATGGCGCCGACCGATGCCAAGGCGTCGGCGCTGTACGCCAACACCACCCGTGCCTTGCGCGAAGCAAAGGCGCGCGGCTTCGATAACGCCATCGTGGTCGACAGCAAGGGCAACGTTGCCGAGTTCGCCTCGTCCAACTTGTTCCTGGTGACGGGTGCCGGCGAAGTCGTCACGCCGATACCGAACGGAACCTTCCTCGCGGGAATCACACGCGCGCGCGTGATCGCCTTGCTGGAAGAGGCGGGCGTGAAGGTCGTTGGACGCACGGTCGGCACGGCCGAGCTGGATACGGCGGTGGAAATCTTCAGCACCGGCAATTACGGCAAGGTGACGCCGTGCGTGCGCTACGAAGGGCGCACGCTGGACGTGGGGCCGATCGCGACCCTGGCGCGGGATCGCTACCTGGCGTTCATGCTGCAGGAATAGGGCAGCCGCCGGCCGGCCTGGCTACTTCGCCGTCGGCTTGATGCTGCCGCAGTCGGAGGTCAGCCAGCGGCCGGTCATGTTCATGTGCATTACTTCCGGGGTGCCGGTGGCCGTCGTCGTGACCTTCATCTTCATCGTGTAATCGGTGTCGGTATTGAACGTGACCTGGCCGTCGCCGCTGGCTTCCGGCTTGCTGCAGGCGAACGAGACCTTCATGGTCTTGCCCACGACGGCCGAGCGCTTCTGCGTGCAGTGGCCGACCTCCTGCATCGGCAACTGGTTGGCCGCCGCCATGTCTGGCGTAATGCACATCTTGATCTGCAACGCCCCGTCCTTGCCCTGGGTCGGCATCTGCATGCCGTTTTTGGCCATCATGCCCTCAAGCTGCTTGCGCTGGTCGGGCGGCAGGTTGGCCAGGTGCTGGTGCACCATGCTCACCGCTTCGTCCATCTGCCTATTGTCGCTTTGCATCTTGTTATTGACTTCCCACAAACCTGGCTTGATGTTTTGCGCAGAAGATGGCACGGCGATCAAAAGGGTTGACGTGAAAACGGCAAGTGCGATCGGTCGGACTGGCATGGCGACTCCTGAATGGTTGAATCGGTCCAGCATAGCGGAAAACGCGCAAACGCCACCACGCGCTCGCGCGATGTATGCACATAAAAGAGGTTTGCCAGCCCATCCGCGTATGGCATACTTTTCTCTCGTCACTTACTCTTACCGATAGGAAGTACCACGTGAAATTACTCACCGCTTTCATGCTCAGCGCCGGCATCCTGACGCCCGCTTTCGTTTCCGCCGCAGGCGCGCCAGCCGCCCCGGCCGCAGTGAAGTCCGCGCGCCTTGCGGCGCCGGTCAAGGTGACGAGCGTGGAAGGCATCACCGAATATCGACTGGGCAACGGCATGCGCGTGCTGCTGTTTCCTGACAATAGCAAGCCAACCCTGACCACCAACATCGTCTACATGGTTGGATCGCGCCACGAAAATTACGGCGAGACCGGCATGGCGCACTTGCTGGAACACTTGCTGTTCAAGCCGACCGCCAACTTCGGCATCAAGAAGGGCACCAAGACCCCGGTCGAAGTGCTGAACTCGACCGGCGCCGAATTCAACGGCACCACCTGGTACGACCGCACCAACTACTACTCGACCTTCCCGGCCAACGAGGAAAACCTCGCCACCATGCTGGCGCTCGAGGCCGACCGCATGGTCAACGCGCCGATCGACCAGAACGACCTGTGGAACCCGAAGACCCAGAAGGGCGAGATGACGGTCGTGCGCAACGAGTTCGAGATGGGCGAGAGCGATCCGATCGGCGTCACGACCGAGCGCCTGCAGGCGGTCGCCTTCGACTGGCACAACTACGGCAAGTCGACGATCGGCGCGCGCTCGGACATCGAGCAAGTCAACATTCCGCGCCTGCGCGCGTTCTACAAGAACTACTACCAGCCGGACAACGCGGTGCTGATGGTGGCGGGCCGCTTCGATGAAGCCAAGGTGCTCAAGCAGGTCAACGACCGGTTCGGCCGCATTCCCAAGCCGGCGCGCGTGCTGCAGCCGACCTACACGGCCGAGCCGACCCAGGACGGCGAGCGTTCCGTCACGGTGCGCCGCAACGGCGGCACCCAGTTCGTCGGCGCCGGCTACCACGTGGCGCCGTCCGGCCATGCCGACGAGGCGGCGTTGTCGCTGCTGGCGCGCATCCTGGTCGACGCGCCGGGCGGCCGCCTGCACAAGGCGCTGGTCGAGACCAAGCTTGCCACCCGGGTCCAGGTCGATGCCGTCAACAACCTCGAGCCGAGCTACCGCATCTTCGGCGCCGTGGTGCCGAAGGACGTCAAGCTCGACGCCACCCAGGACGCGATGCTGAAGGTGCTGGAAGACCTGAAATCGCAGCCGATCACCGAAGCGGAAGTGGAGCGCGCGCGTATCGCCATCAACAAGCAGATCGAACTTGCCACCAACGACACCGCCCAGCTGGCGATCGCGCTGACCGAATCGATGGCGGCCGGCGACTGGCGCCTGTTCTTCCTCGAGCGCGACCGGGTCGAAAAGACCGACGCTGCCGCCGTGCAGGCGGCGGCGCTGAAATACCTGAAGCCGACCAACCGCACGCTCGGCCGCTTCATCCCGACCGACACGGTCGACCGCACCGAGGTGCCGGGCACGCCGGACATCGCCGCCCTGGTCAATGGCTACAAAGGCCGCGCGGTGGTGGCCCAGGGCGAAGCATTCGATCCGAGCCCGGCCAATATCGAAGCGCGCACCGAACGCTTCACCTTGCCGAACGGCCTGAAGGGCGCCTTGCTGCCGAAGAAGACCAAGGGCGGCATGGTCAGCGCCAACCTGGTGCTGCGCACCGGCAGCGCCGACAGCCTCAAGGGCAAGGCCGATGCCGGTTCATTTGCCGCAGGGCTGCTGATGCGTGGCACTGAACGCCTGTCGCGCCAGGAAATCAAGGATGCCTTCGACAAGCTCAAGGCACAAGTGTCGGTCGGCGGCGGCGCCGAAGGCGTCAGCGCATCGGTCACCACCACGCGCGAGAACCTGGCGCCGGCGCTGGCGCTGCTGGCCGAGGTGCTGCGCAAGCCGGCCTTTGCCGACAGCGAGTTCGCCGAACTGCAGCGCGAGCGCGTCGGCCGCATCGAGCAAGACATGCCGGAGCCGCAACCGCTGGCCTTCAACGCCTTCCAGCGCTTGCTCGACGCCACGCCGGAAGGCCACGTCAAGCACGTCGACACCTTGCCGCAGAAACTGGCCAACGTGCGCGCGCTGAACGTCGCCGACGTCAAGGCATTCCATGCCGCGTTCTACGGCGCGGGCGACGCGACCTTTGCCGCGGTGGGCGACTTCGATCCGCAGCAGGTCAAGGCGCAGCTGGCGAGCTTGTTCGGCGACTGGAAAGCGGCCCAGCCTTACCAGCGGATTCCAAGCACCATCAAGAACGCCGCGGGCGAGAAGATCGCGCTGGAAACACCGGACAAGGCCAACAGCGTGCTGATCGCCGTGCATCCGCTGGCGCTGAAGGATGACGCGCAAGCCTTCCCGGCGCTGCTGATGGCCAACCACATGCTCGGCGGCGGCGCGCTGCGCAGCCGCCTGGCGGACCGGATCCGCCAGAAGGAAGGCCTGTCGTACGGGGTCGGCTCGCAGCTCAACATCCCGGCGCGCGACCCGGCTGGCCTGTGGCTGGCGTACGCGATCAGCGCACCGCAAAACACCGCCAAGGTCGAAGCGGCGCTGCGCGAAGAGATCGACCTGGCGATCAAGGATGGCTTCACCGAGGCCGAACTGGCCGAAGCGAAAAAGGGCTGGAAGCAGGGCGAGGAAGTGTACCGCACCGAAGACGGCCCGCTGGCAGGGCGCCTGGCCAGCTACCTGACGCTGGACCGCACGATGGCCTTCGACAAGGACCTCGACGCCAAGGTGGCTGCGCTGACGGTGGCGCAAGTCAACGACGCGCTGCGCAATAACGTCAAGCCTGGCGCGGTGTCGATCGTCAGCGCCGGCGATTTCTCGAAGGCAGGCAAGCCAGCCGACGCCAAGAAGTAAGCGCCATCGTCGTTCCCGCGAAAGCGGGAACCCATCCTGACAACGCGCTGTCCTGTGCTGCTCCGATGGTATGGGCTCCCGCCTGCGCGGGAACGACGTTGTTGATCGAGGCAATAAAAAAGGACGCCGCGCCCCGCGAAACATCGCGGTGGCGGGGCGTCCCCGGCAGCCAGTCCCGCGAACGGGAGGCCGTTATTTAGCCGCGTTCCGCGACGTAGATCTCGACACGGCGGTTGCGTGCACGGCCGTTTGCGTCATCGTTGGACGCGATTGGCTCACGCTCGCCGCGGCCTTCGATGGTGATGCGGTTCGGCGATACGCCGCGCTGCGCCAGGTAGCTGCGGGTGCTCGCTGCGCGGTTGACCGACAGCGGCTGGTTGATCGATTCGCCGCCGACACTGTCGGTGTGGCCGATGATGGTCACGGTCGCGCCAGGGTTTTCGTTCAGCGTCTGGGCGAAGCGCTCCAGTACCGGGCGGAAGTTCGACTTGATGTCGTAACGGCCGGTGTCGAACGACACGTCGGCCGGGATTTCCAGCTTCAAGCGGTTGTCCGAGGTCTGGGTAACCTGAACGCCGGTTCCCTGGGTTGCCTGTTCCATCGCCTGCTTCTGCTTTTCCATGCGGTTCGACCAGATGTTGCCGATCAGCGCGCCAGCTGCGCCGCCGATGACAGCGCCTTTGGCTGCGCGGCTGCCGCCGCCGCCGCCGGTGGTGCCGCCAAGGATGGCGCCGAGGCCCGCACCGACGCCGGCGCCGGTTGCGGTGCCGCGCTGGGTGGCGGACATGTCAGCACAACCCGATGCGACCAGGGCGAAGACAGTAGCTGCGATGATGGACTTGTTCATAATTTTTTTCATGGGGTGCTCCTTATAATTTGATCCGTTTCGCCGTCACACCAGGCTGCGCCTGGCACGACCGCGAAACGGATCTTAGCGAACATCAAACGATGTCTATTGTCGTAATTGTTACTAAATCCCTCGGCCGGTGATCAGGCGCACCAGGATCATGATGACTGCGACAACCAGCAGGATGTGGATGAAGCCGCCTACGGTGTAGGAAGTAACCAGGCCCAGGAGCCAGAGAATCAGGAGAATGACTGCGATTGTATAAAGCATGATTTGTCCTCGGTGGATGTTTTAGAAGACCCGTAGGCCGTAACTGCAGTATGGACAGCGGTGTATTTGCGCTCTGTACGGTGCCGTACATTAAGCGCAAGAATTTTGTTCATTGCGCAACCCCGGCACCCAGCCCATCAATCCCATCAGGCCAACCAGGCCGATCAGGCAGGTCAGCAGTCCGCCGGCGATCAGGAAGACCACGTCTTGCGCCTGCATCGCCGCCTGCGCTTCCGGCGGCCCGGCCATGGTCAGGCCGAAGACAGTCAGTACCAGGCCCCAAACGATAATGCCAATCCAAGCAAGGCTATTCATAGTGTCGACCCTCAATGTTATGTTCCCACCGGATTTGTTTCCGACGTGAATCTATTCTGGGCTTTGCTCAGCAATAGGTCCGTGCGGTGGCTCACATTGCACAAATGAAAAGACAAACGCCCCGGGGCGCAGGCCGCGGGGCGTTGTTTTTCGTGGTCAGGCGGCGCTGCCGCCCGCTTCAGGAGACCGAACGCAGCTCGCCGTTGACGATCTTGACGCGCTGGCCGGTGCTCCAGCGCGGCGCATTGTCCTGGCGGAAGCTGCGCGAGCTGCCATCGTCGAGGCGGACCGTGATTTCATAGCTGGTCGTCGCTTTCATGTTGCCCTCGACCTGGTTGCCGACCACGGCGCCGCCGACCGCACCGGCGACCGTCGCCAGTTTCTTGCCGTTGCCGCCGCCTACCTGGTTGCCCAGCAGGCCGCCGAGCACCGCGCCGCCAGCTGCGCCCAGGCCGCTGCCTTCGGCACGCTGCTTGATCGCGCGGATCGACTCGATGTTGCCGCAATTGCCGCACCATGCTTTGGTCGCGGCAACCTTGGCAGGCGCGCGCTTGACCGGCTCTTCATAACGGTCGGCACGGGCGGCGCGTTCGGTCACGCGTGGCTCGTCGCGCAGGTCGATGCCGGCCGGGGCCAGCTGCGAGGCGGTCGCCGGCGCCATTTGCGACGACAGGGCCAGGCGGTCCGCTTCGGTCAGGTCGCCGCGCGGGGTGGTGCCGCCGACCGACGACGGGATCCAGCCCATGATGGCGGCAGTGCCGGCCAGGCAGAACAGGATGACGGCGATTGCTGCCAGGATCAGCATCGGATGCATGCCGCTGCGGGCTTGGGTGCTGTTGATTGGTGTATTCATGATGGTGGTTCCTTTTTTTTAGTACTTGCTGTTTTTGTTATCCGGCCATTACCGGTGGCAGACAGGCCCAGCACGTGGTCCGTCCGATGCCGCCATTCTCCCTATGTAGTACGGGCGCTTCCGTGCGTCACCGTACATACCTTTACTATTATTGCCGCTACGCTGATTGAAATTGTTTGCAAATGTAAGCTCTACTACAAGCAAGCTCCATTCACGTATGTTTGTAACCGGTCCCGAATTATGTTTGAACACACGCAACGCATTCGGGAGGGGCCGATGAAAGCAATTGCTCCTCCCGACTCAGCGCAGCCCAATGACAACAAGTTGCTGGCGGCGCTACCGGAGAATGATTTTGCGCGCCTCGCTCCCATGCTCGAGCAAGTACATATCGACGTGGGCGCGGTGCTGTGCGAACCGTCCGAACCATTGCAGCACATCTACTTTCCGCACGACAGCCTGATCTCCTTGCTGGGTGTGGCCGAAGGCCGGATGACGCTCGAGGTGGGCCTGGTCGGCAGGGAAGGGATGCTTGGCGCCACCGTGGCGCTGGGCCATGAACTGCCGCAGGTGCGGGCGGTCGTCCAGCGTGCCGGCCATGCCAGCCGCATGGACAGCGCCGAGTTCCGCAGCGAGTTCGCGCACAATCCGTCCTTGCAGCGGGTGCTGTACCGCTACACCGACACGCTGCTGGCACAGGCCATCCAGATCGCCGTGTGCAGCCGCTTCCATGTGCTGGAGGCGCGGCTTGCGCGTTCGCTGCTGGTCACGCGTGACAGGTTGCAGTCGGATAAGTTCCACCTCACGCACGAATTCCTGGCGCATGCGCTGGGGGTGCGGCGGGTCGGCGTCACCAAGGCGGCCAGCGCCCTGCAGCAGCAGGGATTGATCATCTACAGCCGCGGCAATATCGAGATCCTCGATGTGCCGGGACTGACCGCGGCCTCGTGCAAATGCTACGAGATCGTCAAGGATGCCGGCGAGGAAGCGCTTTCCACGGCGTTCGTGTAGGCCACGCCACGCAACGCGGGTGGCGCCGCGCCGTTGGTGCAACAGGCGCGACCGCCAGCCGGTCGCGCATTCGCGCGGACTATCGCCTGAGCGTGCCGTTCGTCGCATTGGCCGCCCGGCTGCTGGTCGTTTCTGCAATGATGAATCTTTCATTATTGCAAAGGAAAGCCAGTGGGCACTCTCGCTTTTGACCGTTCATCCGCTTGGCGGCTGCCGTTGACGCTTGCCCTGTTGGCATCGGTTGCCAGCGGCGCGGCGTCGGCGGCCGCGGCGCAGGCGCGCATCGACCTCATCGATGGGCGAAAGGTGGAATCGGTGACGATCAGGCACCCGGACTCGCACAATGTGGTGGTGTTCGAGAACGGCTTGCGCGGCACGCTGGACCAGTGGGGCAAGGTGCTCGATGGCGTCAGTGCCGAGGCCTCGGTGTTTGCCTACAATCGCCCCGGTTACGCCAACAGCGAGGCCAGCGAGACGACCCGCGACGGCCAGACGATTGCCAAAGAGCTGCGCCAGGTGCTCAGGCACAAGGGCCTGGCGCCGCCGTATGTGCTGGTGGGCCACTCGCTAGGTGCGCTATACGTGCAGCAATTTGCCAGGATGTATCCACAAGAGGTGGCGGGCATCGTGCTGGTTGATGGCCTGTTGCCGCGGATGGTCAAGAAGCCGGAGGAATTCCCGTTCACGACCCGCCTTGCCAAGCGGGTGCTGCTGTCGAACACCGTCAGCCGCGAGGTCGACAACATCCATGCGACCGGCGAGCAAGTGCTGGCCTTGCCCGGGATCGACAGCAAGCCGATGATCCGGCTGATCAATGTGCCCACGGCGAGTACCGCCATTCCGGTCGACTTCGGCGCCTTCAACCGCGATGCCAGCAATCTGGCGTTCATCCGGGCACTCTATCCGAACGCCAGGAAAGTCATGGTCGATTCCGATCATCAAATGCAAAGCGCCAATCCGGAGGCGGTGGTCAAGGCGATCCGCGAGCTCCTCGAGCGCCAGCCGGCCGCGCATCCCCACTAGATCCGGCGCGCCATGAAAAACGCCCCGGCCAGCGGGGCGTCAGGTAAGCGTGCTAACAGATCACTTCGATGGCTTGACCTGGTTGCCGATCACGCCGCCGACGGCTGCGCCGCCAACGGTGCCAACGGTGCTGCCGCCGGTCAGGACGCCGCCGATCACTGCACCGGCGCCAGCGCCGATTGCGGTGTTCTTGTCCTGTGCGGACATGCTGGAGCAGCCGCCCAGGCCCAATGCCACGGTTACGAGTGCTGCGGTTGCTGCGAGGTGTTTAATGGTTTTCATCTTGGGTACTCCTTAGTTGGTTTTATTTCAGGCGGATGTCGTTTTTGACCGATTTCACGCCCTTGACACTGCGCGCGACCGATGATGCGGTAGCGACGCTGTCCGCCGACGACACAAAGCCGCTCAGCTGGACCACGCCCTTGAAGGTCTCGACATTGATCTCGGAGACTTTCAGGGTAGGTTCGTTCAGGATTGCTGCCTTGACGCCGGCAGTGACCGCTGTATCGTCGATGTATTCGCCCACGCTGGCTTGTTTGTCAGTGGCGGCGCAGCCAACCACTTGGGTCAGCATCATGGCGGCCAGCAGGGGGGCGGCAAACTTCAGGTTTTTCATATTGTTATCCTCTGTCGTGGTGGAGTCGCTTGTTGCGGTGCGGCCAGGCCAGCACCGTTATGGCTAGATTAGAGGCAGGCACGTGCGTGGTCTGTACGCCAACGCACGTAGTGCTGATGAGCTAATTCCCTTGGGTATCAGCGACCTTTGCGCTTGCCTGGCGGCGGGGCGGTCGGCTTTTCGCGCGATGCGGCCAGCAGCTTGCCGCACTCGCTTGCTTCGCCGGGACCGGAGTTGACCAGTGGCAGCAGTGCGGCGGCCGGCGCGGCCAGCGTGGCCAGCGCCAGCGCACCGCCGGCCTTCATCGCCAGCACGCCCTTGTCGACGCTGACCGATGGCTTCTTGAACGGGCCGCGCACATACAGCGGCGAGCGCAGCGAAATGATGCGCAGGCCCTTGGTCTTCGGGTTGATGGTCAGGTGCAAGGTTTCGTCGGCCAGGCTGATCACGCCGTCGACGTTGATGACCGCTTCTTCGGTGTCGATGATGAAGGTGCGCGAATACATGATGCCGCGGTCGACCGCGAAGTCGGTCGCCATGCAATTGATGCGCACCTGCTTGTCGCCGAATAAGGTGGTCAGCACGATGTTGCCAATATTGAGGCCCATCTTTTCCAGCAGCATCTTGCTGACCGTGCCCTGGTCGATCAAGGTATGGATCTCGCCGTTGGCGCCGCCCAGCAGGGTGGCGATCGAATTGCCGGTCGCCGACAGCGCGGCGTCGCCGTTGATGTGGCCCACCGAGGCCTGCAGGCCTTCGATGGCAGGGAACAGCTGCTTGATCTGCAGGCGCCGCGCGGTCACCTTGGCGGTGGCCTTGATGGCGTTCTTGCCGCCGCGTCCACTGCCGTCGAGCTTGATGGTCGAGTTGAGCGTGCCGCCGGCCATGTCGAAGGTCAATGGCGCCAGCGTCAGCACGCCGTCCTGCATGATCAGGTGAGTCGAGAGCTTGCGGATCGGCAGCTGCTTTTCGCGCACGATGCTGTCGGCCGAGTAGCGCACATCGGCGTCAATGGCGGTCCAGCGCTCGGTGCGGAAGGTTTCGACCGGCAACACCTTGTTGGCCGGCTGGACCGCCGGCATCCCGCGTTTGAGCTTGCTGGCGTTGGAATCGGCGCCGATCAACGGGCCCAGATCGTCGAACTGCAGCAGCTTCGAGCGCACGCTGCCGCTGAGCTTGCCGCGCGGTTTGCCGGTCTGGAAGGTCAGCGTGCCGCCGAGGTCGCTCGAACCGACCTTGCCGGTGAATTTTTCGTAGGTCCAGCGGCGGCTTTCCGGGCCCAGCGCGCCGATCAGCCTGCCGGAGGTGCTGTAAGCCGGCGTTTCCGGCAGCAATACACCGATCAGCGGATACAGGCGCGCCATGCTCGGGCCCGACAACTTCAGGTTCATGTCGAGCGCCGCCAGCCTGGTCGGCTTGGTCAAGGTGCCTTCGAAAACGATGCGGGTGCCGCCCATGCGGAAATCGCCCTGCAGCGGGTAGGGCGTGGTTTGCTGCTTGAGCGAGAGCACCGCGCCGGCTTTGCCGGTGCCGGTCACCCGGGCGCCATTGGAGGTGCCGCGCACGGTCCAGCCGATACCGTAGTCGGCGTCGCCCGACAGCGTGGCGACATCGGCGCTGGCGTCGATGTTCCGCACCGCATCCTTCAGCGAGACGACGCCCTTGGTGAACACGATCCGCTCGAGGTCGAGCACCCAGGGCGACTTCTTTTCCTTCTTCTCGAACGTCCAGTTGTTGATGCCGTCGGCATTGCGCCGCAAGTGCACCACCGGGGCCTGAAACTGCAGCAGCGGAATCGCGATGCGCTTATTGAGCAGCGCGAGCGGGTCTAGCGAGAACGAAAACTGTTTTACGCTGGACATGTCGCCAGCGGGCATGCCTTCCGGGTTGCCGACATGGACATCGTTGGCGACAAGATGCGGCCAGGGAATGAAATCGCGCCAGGTACGGTTGCGTTCCGCCATGTTTTCCGCCGGCCGCTCCCATGACAGCGACAGGTCGCCGTTGATCGCGAATGGCCTGCCGATCGCCTCGCTGGTGCGTGCGTTGAGCCACGGACGCGCCTTGTTCCAGTCATAGGTCAGCAGGATCGCCAGCGCGATGGCGGGGACCGCCACCAGTATGGCGGCGATGGCGAGCGCGATCTTGGTGCGGCGCGCCATCGGTTTGCGGGTTCCGCTGCCAGCTGTAACGTCGGTCATGGTAGTCCTTCCATTTCGAGGAGCCCAGCTTAGCCTGATTTTTAAGCGCTCTTTGTGCGCTGACGCACCCATTGCCCCGCTGATTTTTGTTATCTGGATGCTATGTGCGTCAGCGAACCGAACTCGCTCTTGATTCCGCTTATAAAGTTAACACGACATCAATAACGATGAATGGAGAACGAAATGAATATGGAATCGAAGAATCGTCTGGCAACGGTGCTGTGCGGCTCGCTGCTGCTGGCCATGGTGGGTTGTGCGTCGTCGCAAAAAGCGCCAGCTACCGCCGATGTCGCGGTCTCGAAGGCTGCGGTTGCCAACGCAGTCAGCGCCGGTGCATCCGACCTGGCCCCTGAAGAAATCAGCATGGCACGCGCCAAGATGCAGCGCGCCACCCAGGCCCTCGCCGCCAAGGATTACACCCTGGCCCGCGACCTCGCCAACCAGGCCCAGGCCGACGCCAAGCTGGCCCAGAGCAAGGCCAACTCGGCCAAGGCGACCGCCGCGTCGAACGTGCTGCAGGAAGACTTGCGCGTGCTGCGCGAAGAAGTTGAGCGCGCCAAGTAAGCAGGGCGTTGTGGCGCGCCCGGCGCGCCGGCACTTCCATCAATAACAATAAAGGAACGACCATGAAACATCATTTGCTCAAATCGGCCATCCTCGCCAGCGCCGTCATGCTTGCCGCCTGCAGCAGCACCCCGTTGACCACCCCTGTGCTGGACCAGGCCCGCGGCGACTTCATCGCGGCGAACAATAATCCGCAGGTAGCGAGCTACGCGCCGCTTGAATTCAAGCAGGCAAGCGATGCGCTGGACCAGGCCAATGCCGCCGCAGCCAAGAAGGAAAGCCTGGAAACGGTCGACAAGCTTGCCTACCTCGCCAAGCAGAAGATCGCGATCGCCCAGGAAGTCGCCAAGCAGAAGGCAGCTGAAGCCGATATCGCCAATGCCGGCCAGCAGCGCGACCAGGTGCGCCTGGAAGCGCGCACCGCCGAAGCTGAGCGTGCCCGCGCCGCCGCCGCAGACGCAGCGGCCGCCGCCGCCGCCGCCCAGGCCCAGACCGCCGAAGCGCAGCGCCAGGCAGCGGACGCCGAAGCGATGGCGCGCGCGGCCCAGGCCAAGACCGCCCAGCTGGAGTCGATGATGGCCGAGCTGCAAGCGAAGAAGACCGAACGCGGCATGATCATCACGATCGGCGACGTCCTGTTCGCCACCAACCAGGCCACGCTGACGCCGAACGGCGTTGCCACCGTGCGCAAGCTGGCCGAAGTACTGGTGCAGAACCCGGAACGCACCGTGTTGGTCGAAGGGTTTACCGACTCCACCGGCAGCGATGCGTATAACCAGGCCCTGTCCGAGCGCCGTGCCGGTTCGGTACGCGATGCGCTGCTGGGCATGGGTGTGGCCCGCGACCGCGTCGCCGCGCGCGGCTACGGCAAGGCCCATCCGGTGGCGTCGAACGATACCGCCAGCAGCCGCCAGCTGAACCGCCGCGTCGAGATCGTGCTGTCGAACGAAGGCCGCACGATTCCGCAACGCTAATTGCATGTAACGTAAGGAAGATACGATGACTGAACAGACCAACCAGCCGGCCGGCCATGGATTCGACGTCGAGGCGATCCGCGCCGCGGCGCGCGACATGGACGACGGCGCGGTCACCCAGGGCTACGCAGCCGACCGCGAAGCCGTGATCGCCATGCTCAATGACGCGCTCGCCACCGAACTGCTGTGCGTGCTGCGCTACAAGCGCCATTACTACACCGTCAGCGGCCCGAACACCGGCCACATCAAGGCCGAGTTCCTCGAGCATGCGCAGCAGGAACAGGAGCACGCCGACACGATCGCCGAGCGCATCGTCCAGCTGAACGGATCGCCGAACTTCGACCCGGCCACCCTGACTGCCCGCAGCCATGCCGAGTACGACGAATCGGAAGACGTGCAAGCCATGGTGCGCGCCAACCTGATCGCCGAACGTGTCGCCATCGAGTCTTACCGGCAAATGATCGCCGCGATCGGCGACAAAGACCCAACCACCCGCCAGATGCTCGTTGGCATCATGGCCGTGGAAGAAGAGCACGCGGATGACATGCGCGACCTTCTGTCCCAGTAATACCCCTTTTTTTAATCAACTACGGAGTCCATCATGATCGATACCAATATCCGCACCAACGGCACCTCGGCTGCAGTGAACCACAACCTCGACAACGTCCAGAGCGATGTCAAGACCCTGGTCAAGGACGCGCAGTCGCTGCTGACCGCAGCCGCTTCGCTGACCGGCGAGAAAGCTGAAGAAATGCGCGCCCGCGGCATGCAACTGCTGGACCAGGCCATGGGCAAGGGCAAGGAATACCAGGGTCAAGCTATGGTACGCGGCAAGGAACTGGCACACACCGCCGATGTCTACGTTAAGGACAACCCATGGCGCACCATCGCCGCCGCTGCGAGCGTCGGCCTGCTGGTCGGCGTCATCCTGGGCCGCAAATAATTTACGCCGGGAGAAGCCATGGACAACACGACGACAACAGTACATGGCCCCGGCTTGTTTAGCGGCCTGACCGGGCTGGCGAAAAACATCCTCGGACTCGTGGTGTCGCGCCTTGAACTGGCGGCACTCGAGCTAACCGAGGTGCGCAACCACGCCATCGCACTGGTGGCGGTCGGCGCGATGGCGCTGGTGTGCAGCTGGTTCGCGATCGCGTACGGCACCGCGACAATCGTCGCGCTGGCGTGGGAATCGATGGGATGGACGATCCTGTTGGTGATGTTCCTGGTATTCATCGCCATTACCGCGGCCCTGGTATTCAAGGCCAAGGCAATGCTCAAGGAGGGCAAGCTTGCTTTCCCCGAGACGATGAACGAACTCAAGAACGACCGCGACATGCTGCTGTGACCGGCCAATAACAAGAGGGGAACCACATGGACAAAAACAGCGAACTGATCAAAAAGGACGGCGCACCATCGGACGCGTCGGAACGCAAGGCGCGCTTGTTGCGCCAGGGCGATTTCTACCGCGCCGGCATCGTCCAGGCCAAGGCCCACATCAAGCATGGGGCCAAGCCGGAGACGATTTTCCACAATGCCATGGACCACGCTGGGTTCGCGCTGCGTTCCAGGGTCGATGGCTTGCTGCGGCCGACCGGCATCAATGTCGGCACCATCATGCCGTACGCGCTGAGCGCCGTGAGCTTCATCAACCGCCGCCGGCTGGCCAAGCCTGCGCTCGGCGTGGCGGTGCTGCTCGCCGCCGCGGGCTGGTATGCCAACCGCCACCAGGACCGCTTCGCCCACCTGCGCGCGCCGCTCGACTACCTGCGTGCGCGCTTCGCGCACATGCACGTGTAAGCGGCAGCAACATACTTTCTTTTATGGTGGGGCTTGGGCGGCGTCGCAATCGCAGATTCGGCGCCGCTTTTTTTATGGGAACCGCATGCGCTTACTTGTTTCTAACCAACTGACGGCTGGCGGCGAGGCATTCCCGTGAGCGCGCCGAATGAGCTGAACCCGCGCGGCTTGCGCATCGTGCTGGTGCTGCAGGGCGGCGGCGCGCTCGGCGCTTACCAGGCTGGCGTGTACCAGGCGCTGCACGAGCACGGGCTGGCTCCCGACTGGATCGTCGGCACCTCGATCGGCGCCATCAATGCGGCGCTGATCGCCGGCAACCCCAAGGAAGACCGGCTGGCGCGGGTGCGCAGTTTCTGGGAACGGGTGTCGCGCCAGGACCTGGTCGACATGTCGCGCATCAGCGACGCCGAACGGCGCACCCATATCCGCTTCGGCACCACCCAGACCGTGTTCCAGGGCGTGCCCGGCTTCTTCACGCCGCGCCTGTTCAGCGGCTTCGGGTTTGGCCTGGCAGTCGAGCCGGAGGCGGCATCGTTCTACGACACCACGGCGCTGGGAGAAACCCTGGCCGAGCTGGTCGACTTCGACTACCTGAACAGTCCGGAAAGCACGCGCCTGACGGTCAATGCCGTCAACGTGGCGACCGGGCAGCTGACCCATTTCGACAGCCGCGCCATGCGGCTCGGTCCCGACCATGTGCGCGCCAGCGGCAGCCTGCCGCCGGCCTTCGCGCCGGTGCGCATCGACGGCGAGCTGTACTGGGACGGGGGACTGTATTCGAACACGCCGCTCGAATCGGTGCTCGGTACCTTGCAGGAAGGTGATGCGCTGTGCTTCATGGTCGACTTGTGGAGCGCGCACGGTCCCGAGCCGACCACGCTCGACCAGGTCGAGACACGCCAGAAAGACGTGGTGTACGCCTCGCGCTCGACCCGCCATATCGCCGACTACGCCAAGACGCACCGCCTGCAGGACAAGCTGCGCGACCTGTACACGCGGCTGCCGCCGGACCAGCGCACGGTCGAGGATGAGCGCGAACTGGCGGCGCTGGGCTGCGAAAGCACGCTGCACATCGTGCGCCTGCCGTATTCCGGGCGCGACTGGCACATGGCGGCGAAAGACATCAATTTCTCGAAGGGCTCGATCGACTGGCGCTGGGGGCAGGGCTACGCCGATGGCATGCGCGCGGTGGGCGACGCGGCCTGGCTCAGGCGCGTGGAAGAAGACACGGCAGTCGTGGTGCATGAGCTGCCGTCGGACCGCGACCGCCGCCACGGCCAGCCCGGCTAGGGTCGCCGCGTTACTGGGCGGCGCCGGCCATCGACCTGGCGCGGACTTGCGCCATTTCCGTCTGATAGGTGGCGCGCGCCGCCTTCATGCAGGCCGCGCGCTCGGCGGTCGGCTGGCGCTTGCAATTTCCCTGCGCCTCTTGCAGCCCGGCGGCAATTTCCTTTTGCATCGTGCGCATGCGGGCCGCCGCTGTCATGTCTTCGCGGTACCAGCGCTGCGGATCGCCACTGGCAACCTCGGCGGCCTGCTTGCGTGCGGTCGCTGCCGGGACGTTCTGGTCGCTTGAATCCTGCGCCACCACGGTGGCGTCCGCTTGCGCCCGTGCTGTCGCGGACGCGGCAGGCTGGTCGGCCTGCTGGGCCTGCGCAGTCGCAGCAGCGAGCATCAGGGTGAGGACGGCGGGAATCGCGTGCAGCAAACTGTGCTTCGGAAATTTCATGTCAGCTCCTGTAAACGTATGTTGGAAAAGAAAAACCGGCGCACGCGGCGCCGGTTCGACTTGCTTTACAACCGCCCGGTAAGCAGCAGGATAATCAGGATGATCACCAGTACACCGGTGATCCCGACTGGCCCGTAGCCCCAGTTTTTGCTGTGGCCCCAGGTCGGCAGCGCGCCGATCAGTGCCAGGACCAGAATGATCAGCAGTATTGTTCCCATGCGTAGCTCCTCAGTAATTTCCAGACGAGATAAGCTTCGCCATCATTGTGTGTGACTGCTGTCAGATCGGTCGATTAATAGCGGTAAGCGCGGCCATCGACGATACGGACGCGGTTGCCCACGCGCAGGTCATAGACGCTGTCCTGCATCACCGAGCGGTACTCGCCGTTGTCCATGCGAATATTGATCTGGTACATGTCGCGGCCACTGTTGGCTGCGCGGTCGCCTTCGACCTTGTTACCCAGTGCTGCACCGCCGACCGCGCCGGCGACCGTTGCTGCGGTACGGCCGCTGCCGCTACCAACCTGGTTACCCACCAGTGCGCCGACCAGGCCGCCGACGACCGCGCCGGTACCGCTGGTGCTGGCCGAGCCGCGGGTGACCTGGATCGAGTCAATGGTGCCGTAGCCCATCGCCGCGGTCGACGGCGAGCCGTAGACGCTGCCGGTGTTGTACGGATTCGAGGAGGTGCTTGCGCAACCACCCAGGAGTGCTGCGCTGGCAATCATCAGTGTGGCGATTTTGGTGTTTGTGGATTTCATTTTGTTCTCCTTTTGCAAATGTGTGAGCTCAGGATAGTCCTGCCAGTTTGACAAGGTCTGTGCGTTTCCGCACCTTGGACACAGCGATTTCTCACCAGTTCATTTTTTTCATGCGCGTTTGCGTTGCGTCGTCGGCACGTTTGCGTAAATAAAAACTCCTGTGTTCGCCAGCGTACAGATCAGTAAGCGCAACACGCGTAAAACATCAACATACTGATCGTTTTGATAACTGGAGAGAAAACAATATGAGAGCTCACCTCGCCATTGCCCTGCTGTGTAGCGGCGCCTGGATGTCCGGGCTGGCCCAGGCAGCGACGGCGGAAGCGAAAGTTGCGTACAACGAAGCGCGCGACCGCGCCGCCCTGGAATACAAGACCTCGCGCGCCAAGTGCGGCTTGATTACCGGCATCCCGAAGGATGTCTGCCTGGCCGAAGCGAAAGCGATCCGCGTGCACGCCGACGAACAAGCCCAGGCGCACTACAAGAACACGCTGAAGGCCTACACCCAGGCGCGCCTGCGGATTGCCTCGGCCTATTTTGATGTCGACAAGGCCAAGTGCGCTGCCGTGACCGGCAACGAGAAGGATGTCTGCCTGCAGCAAGCCAAGGCAACGCTGGTGGCGGCCCAGGCCGACGCCCGCGCCGACCGGAAGACCATTGAAGCGCGCAACGATGCGCGCGACGATAAAAGAACGGCTGAATACAAAGTCGCACTGGAAAAGTGTGATGCGTTTGCCGGTGCGGCCAAGGACACTTGTGTCACTACCGCGAAAAACCAGTACGGAAAGTAAGGCTGTCGCCGTACCGACCAGCTCATTTGAGCATTTTTTGATTAACCACTGAAGGAGTTACACCATGAAAATCGCACAACGCATCGCTCACATGATGATCGCAGCATCCGTCCTGACCACCATGGTTGCTTGCGCACCAACGGCACAGCGTGAAGGTACCGGCGAGTACATCGACGACGCCGTCATCACCGGCAAGGTAAAAGCTGCTTTCGCTGCCGACCCTAACGTCAAGGCAACCGAAATCAACGTCGAAACCTTCAAGGGCGAAGTTCAGCTGTCCGGTTTCGTGGCTCAGCCAGGCGACGCATCGCGCGCTGCTGATATCGCACGCGGCATCAAGGGTGTAAAGTCGGTAAAGAATGACGTACGCGTAAAATAAACATTGGTCCGGCCGGACCAATCCCGGGCCGGCCAATTGGCCGGCCCTTTTTTTTTGTGAATTCACCATGCAAGTAGCAGACACGCAAGCGGTTCGCGCCACCGACGCAGTCGTCGTGGACGCCAATGTCAACGGCGCCGCCAGTTCCGATTTCCCCGATGCCGCGCCGGGCCACCCGGCCCACCTGCGCCTGCCGGTCCACGTCAATGCGCGCGGCCTTGCGCTGGGCATCATCGCCACCGTCGCCTTCATTTTCGCCCTGCAGTGGTCGCAGAAATTCCTGGTGCCGCTGCTGCTTGGCATTTTCATCGCCTATACGCTCAATCCGGTCGTGGTCTGGCTGGAACGCTGGCGCATCAAGCGCGCCATCGGCGCGACCCTGGTCACCGTGCTGATCGTGGCCATGATGGGGCTGGTGATCCACCGCGTGCAAGACCAGTTTTTCAATATTATCGACGAGCTGCCGCAGATTACCGAGAAGCTCACCCGGGTGCTGGCCAAGACCTCGGGCGGGCAGCCGAGCACGATCCAGCAGGTCCAGGCCGCCGCCAACCAGATCGAGCAGGCCACGGCCAGCGCTGGCCTTGAAGGCAAGCGCGCGGCGCCGCGCAAGCCGCCGCCGGCCGTTGGCGCCAGCAGCAGTTTCAAGGTGATGGACTGGGTGCTGGCCGGCTCGATGGGACTGGTGACCTTCGTCACCCAGGCCACGATGGTGATCTTCCTGGTGTTCTTCCTGCTCCTTGCGGGCGATACCTTCAAGCGAAAGCTGGTCAAGCTGACCGGGCCCTCGCTGACGCGCAAGAAGGTCACGGTCCACATCCTGGACGACATCAATACCTCGATCCAGCACTACATGTTCATGCTGCTGGTGACCAATACCTTGCTGGCGCTGATGATGTGGGTTGCGCTGCGCACCATCGGGCTGGAAAATGCCGGCGCCTGGGCGGTGGTGGCGGGCTTGACGCACATCATGCCGTATTTCGGCCCGCTCTTGATCACCTCGCTGACCGCGCTGGCCGCCTTCATGCAATTCGAATCGGTGCAGATGGTGCTGCTGGTAGCGGGCACGTCGCTGGCGATCGCCACCCTGGTCGGCAGCCTGATCGCCACCTGGATGACCGGCCGCATCGCCAAGATGAATGCGGCGGCCGTGTTCGTCAGCCTGTTGTTCTGGGGCTGGCTGTGGGGCATGTGGGGTTTGCTGCTCGGCGTGCCTGTGGTCGTGATGATCAAGGTCGTCGCCGAGCGGATCGAAGGAATGGAAGTTATTGCGGAGCTGTTGGGCGAGTAAGATTGGCCTGGTATTCCTCGACTTTTTCCGCCTTTTTGGCGGCGCCGGTTTCCTCGTCCGACTTGTGGCGCAGGCTGCCCAGCTGCAGCGCATACTGGCGGGCAAACTCGGCGCCGAGGAAGAAGATCTGCGCCGAGTAATACACCCACAGCAGCAGCGCGATCATCGAGCCGGCGGCGCCAAAGCTGTCGGCCACGCCGCTGTTGCCGATATACAGTCCGATCACAAATTTACCCAGGGTGAACAGGGCCGCCGTGCCGAGCGCGCCGACGACCACGTCGCTCCACGAGAGCTTGATGCGCGGCAGCAGCTTGTAGATGGTGCCGAACAGGGTGGCGATCACCAGGAAGCTGATCAGATGGGCGATCCATGACAGCAGCACGGTGGCGTTTTGCCACACGCCGGTGAAATAATTTTCCAGGATCGCCAGCACCGCGCTGACCACCAGCGACACCATCAGCAGGAAGCCCAGCACCAGGATCAGCCCGAACGACAGCAGGCGCGTGCGCACGATGTTCCACCAGCTGGCGTTCTTGGGCGGCGGGACATTCCAGATCTCGTCCAGACTGTCCTTGAGCTCGGCAAACGCGCTGGTGGCGCCGAACAGCAGCAGGGCGGTGGCGACAATGGTCGCCCACATGCCGCTTTCCTTGTCGCGCGCGCCGGCCAGCACCAGCTGCACGGCTTCGGCGCCTTGCGTGCCCACCAGGCCTTTGAGCTCGCTGATCAATTGCCCCTGGGCCGCCTCATGCCCATAGAAAAAACCGGCCACGGCGATCACCACCACCAGGATGGGCGCGATCGAAAACAGGGTGTAGAAGGCCAGCGCCGCTCCCTTGCTGGCGGCGCGGTCGGCGAACCATTCGGTCACCGTGCAACGCAGCAGTTGTACCATTTTTGTGGAACTCGGCGCCCAGTCCTTCGCTACATCCATCGATCGTTCTCCTAAAAAAATAAATGGGGCAGGATTTGCCCCGGGTTGTCACCGGCCGGCTTATGGCGAGATCCGCCGCTCGATCGTGATCTGCTCGACCTCGACGCGGCGATTCGGCTCCAGGCATTTAATTAGTTCAGCCCGGTTCTTGTTATCGCAGGTTACCACCGGGTTGGTCTCTCCCTTGCCGTACGCTTTCAACCGTGCGCCATCGATTCCCTTGGCGACCAGGTAATCGCGCACCGCGTTGGCGCGCTGCTCGGACAATGTGAGGTTGTATTTTTCCGAGCCCAGGCGGTCGGCGTAGCCGGTGATGTCGACGTCGGTGATCGACGGGTCGGCCGTCAGCGCGGCGGCGATCTCGTCGAGGCGCGGCTGTACCGGACCCAGCTTCGCGCTATCGAACTCGAACAGCTCGGTGGCCGTCAGCGTGATTTTTTCAAACCGCGGCGGCGGCGGCGGCGGCACCGGGGCCGGCTCGGGCGGCGGCGCCGGCTGCTCGACGGGCGCGGGCGGCGGCGGCGGTGCGGGCGGCTTGTTGAAGGCGTAATTGAAGCCGATGGTCAGGTATTTATTGTTGGACTTGTCGAAGCCGAAATCTTCGTCATGGCGCAGGCGCCCGCGCACGCTGCGCAGGTCGGCCTGCATCGACCACTGCTCGGTCAATCCCACCTGGAAGCCGAGCCCGGCGGTGAGATAGGGCGAGGTCGCATGGACCCGGCGCAGCGGGTTGTCGACCTTGTCGTGCTGGATCCCGATGCCGAACAGCAGGAATGGGCGGAAGGTGCGGCGCGACATCATCAGCAGCGCGTCGGCCCCCAGCAGCGACTGGCGGTAGCTGGCCGGGCCGGTCTCGGTGCGCGCATGGCTGGCGCCGATCTGCAGGTCCCACATGTCGGACAGCGGCTTGCCAAGGCGCAGGCTGCCGCCGTAGTCGCGCTCGTCGACGCCGAACTCGGTGTCCGGTTCAGCATAGGTAATGCCGGGCTGAATGTACCAGGAGGGGTTGACGGTCTGGGCGATGGCGCCGGCGCAACAGCTCAGGCCGGCAGCAAGGGCGATATTTTTAATATTGTTCACAGGAACTCCCAAAATGTAATCAAACGTAATTGTTGACAGTGTTCTGTGAGGTTCGACTGGAGAATACGGGCACGAGTTCAACCGTTTGGCGCGGCGGGTTCCGGTGACGCGTTGGTTGTCATTTTTTTACAACAAACCGTGGGTTTCGGACAACGCAGGACGAAAAAAAGCGCTGTACCTGAACTTATCGGGTACAGCGCGGTCTGTTACTACGAAAGCTTACTTCGCTGGCTGTTCCGGAACGACGATGACGGTATCGCCTTCCTTGCCTGGCTCACCAGGTTCGCCTTTTTCGCCAGGAGCGCCAGGCGCGCCGGCAGGGCCTGGTACTGGCACTGGTACCACGGCAGGCGAGGCTACCGGGGTTTCAACGACGGTGGTCGATGGCGGCATAACGGTGGTGCTTTCGGTCTTTTCGCAAGCGGTCAGGCCGACGACGGCCATCAGTGCTGCCAGTAGGGTGATCTTCATGGTGGCTTCCTTATAAAAATTGTTCATCGATGTCGCTGCGCACGCTTGCAGCGCGGACAACCACAGAATAAATACTTTGACCCGCTCGCTCTGTACGGGAACGCACACAGCAGCGCCTGCTTTCATGATCGTCAGAAAAAGATGACGGGAGGCAGGAAATTTCTTGAATGTTCGATGGCGCACAGACCTGAAGATGTGAAACAGGCATTCTTCATCACAAGGAGTACGGAACCAGCGATGTTGTCAGGCAGTCAAATGGCATAGGCGGTTCGTACCACATGACTATCTTAAAGATGGAGTAACTCAACATGCATGCAACGACACCTCAATCCCACGCGGCGCAAGGCGACATGAATGTCTCGCGCTCGGCAAATTCCACCCTGATCGAGCGCGTCGCGCCTCAGCCGGCGGAACGTGCCCCGATTTCGATGGCGCCGATTGAGCGCGTGCGTTCGACCTCGGCCACCCAGCGCCGGATTGAAAATATGCAAAAGCTGATCCAGGAACTGTCGACCCACGAAATGCTGGCAGACGAAATCGCCTGGTTCCTGAAGTTTTCGCCGTCCGGCGCACGTAAATATATCCGCGACCTGCGCGAAGCGGGCGTGATCGAACTGGCGCGCTATATCGAAGGCACCGCTACCTACCTGGGCAAGGCGGTCTACCAGATCTCGCCAGACCCGGAGCGCGTCAAGGCCTTCCTGGCCGCGATCGTGCAGCCGAAGCGCGAAGGCGCCGCTCCGCGCAAGGAGCGTCCAGGCCTGCGCGAGCAGAGCATGGCAGGCAGCGGCCGCCACTTCCACATCCTGGCCGACGACACCCATTATGCGATCCGCGTCAACCGCAGCCCGGTGGCCCGCGACCCGCTGGTGGCAGCGCTGTTCGGCGCCGCGCCGAATGCCAAGCAAGAAGGCAACTCGTAATTCCCGACCGGGCCCTGTCCTTCGCCCGAGCAACGCCGCCGCACCACCTGGTGCCGCGGCGTTTTGCATTTTGCGAAGCAATGATTGAAAAGACGCCAACACACCCCACCTGAGCCACTGCGGCGCCCTTGACGCCATCCACCCACGAACATCTTCGAAAAGGCACACCATCATGTTACCGACTCCCGAATCCCTGGAAGGCAAACCTGTCCCGCACGTCACGTTCAAGGCCAGGCCGCACGACCAGTGGCAGGATGTCAGCACCGAGCAGTTGTTCAAGGGCAAGACCGTGATCGTGTTCTCGCTGCCGGGCGCCTACACCCCGACTTGTTCGTCCAGCCACTTGCCGCGCTATAACGAGCTGGCGCCGGTATTTCGCGCCAGCGGCGTCGACGATATCGTCTGCATGGCGGTCAACGATGCCTTCGTCATGAATGAATGGAAACAGGGCCAGGACGCGGCCAGCATCACCTTCATTCCTGACGGCAACGGCGACTTCAGCGAAGGGATGGGCCTGCTGGTGGACAAGCGCAACCTCGGCTTCGGCATGCGTTCGTGGCGTTATTCGATGCTGGTGCGCGACGGCATTATCGACAAAATGTTCATCGAGCCGGAGAAGGAGGGCGATCCGTTCGAAGTATCGGACGCCGAAACCATGCTGCGCTACCTCAATCCGCAGGCCAAGGTGCCCGAGCCGGTGGTCATATTTTCCAAGCCTGGCTGCCCGCACTGCGCGCGCGCCAAGGCGGCGCTGGATGAGCGCGGCCTGCGCTACACCGATATTTCGCAGAGCCAGCACATCAATTCCAGCGTGCTGCGCGCGGTGGCGGGCGCCTCGACCTGGCCGCAGGTCTTCATCGGCGGCACCCTGATCGGCGACGCCGACGCCCTCGAACAGCACCTGGCCTCGACTGCGGTTTCCGGCACGCCATGAGGCTGTCCGTCCTCGACCAGTCGCCGGCCATCGCCGGTATCGACGCTGCGGAAGCGATTCAAGCCTCGCTGGCGCTGGCGCGCCATTGCGACGCGCTCGGCTACAGCCGCTACTGGCTGTCCGAGCATCACAACAGCACCAGCATCGTCGGCAGCGCCCCCGAGGTGCTGATGGGGGCGATCGCCGCCACCACCCACCGGATCCGCATCGGCAGCGGCGGCATCATGCTGCCGCATTATTCCGCCCTCAAGGTGGCCGAGCAGTTTCGGGTACTGGAAGCGCTGGCGCCCGGCCGCATCGACCTGGGCGTCGGCCGCGCGCCGGGATCGGACCGCCTGACGGCGCGCGCGCTGAACCCGCACGCCACCCCGGGCGCCGATGACTTTCCCCAGCAGGTGCTCGACCTGCGCGACTGGGTCGAGGGCCGGCGCCTGCCGCCCGACCATCCGTACCGCGCGATCAGCGCGCAGCCGCAGGGCGCCGGCAGCCCGGCCATCTGGATACTGGGCAGCTCGCTGTATGGCGCGCAGCTCGCCGCCCATCTCGGCCTGCCGTATTCGTTCGCCTATTTCTTCAGCGACGGCAAGGGCGTCGAACAGGCGCTCGACCTGTACCGCAGCAACTACCAGCCAAGCGAGCGCTATCCGCACCCGCAGGCGACGATCAGCGTGTGGGCGCTCGCTTGCGAGACCGAACAGGAAGCGCTGCACCAGCTGCAGACCCGCGAGCACTGGCGCGTGCGCTTCGAGCAGGGCCTGCCCGGGCCGCTGGTGTCGCCCGAGGACGCCGCCGCCTATCCCTACACCACGGCCGAGCTTGACCGGATCGCCGAGATGCGCCGCAGCGCCATCGCCGGCAGTGCCGAACAGGTCGCCGAAACGCTGCGCGCGCTGGCCGCGCGGCTCGATTTATACGAACTGGTCGTCAACACCTGGGCGCACGAGCGCGCGGTGCGGTCGCGTTCCTACAGCCTGCTGGCGCAGACCTTCGAACTGACGGCGGAGGGCCCATGGAGGCGCTGATCCTGTCGCTGGCCGCGGCCCTTGTGCTGGGCGCGCTGGCGCTGCCGAAGTGGCGCCTGCGGCGCGCGCTGGCCGAGCCGATGTCGGCGCACCACCTGCAGATCCTCGACGCGAACGTCCCGGTGTACCGCCACATGGACGGCGCGCTGCAGCTGCAGCTGCAGCGCCTGATCAAGCAGTTCCTGTACCAGAAGAAGTTTATCGGCTGCGCCGGCCAGCACATCGACGATGAAGTGCGCGTCACCATCGCCGCCCAGGCCTGCATGCTGCTGCTGAACCGGCCCAGCCGGGTCTATGGCGGCCTCGAGACCGTGCTGGTGTATCCGAGCGCGTTCATGGCGCCGCGCAAGCACGTCGATGCCGCCGGCGTCGTCACCGAGGCGCGCCAGGACTTGCTGGGCGAATCGTGGGGCGATGGCCGGGTGGTGCTGGCCTGGGACCATGTGCTGCAAGGCACCCTGAACTGGACCGAAGGCCACAATGTGGTGCTGCATGAATTCGCCCACCAGCTCGACAGCGAGTCGGGCAGCAACAACGGCGCGCCCTGGCTGGGCGACCGCGCCAGCTACCAGCGCTGGTCCGAAGTGCTGTCGCGCGACTTCGCCAACCTTCAGGTGGACGCGATGTACCGCCAGCAGAGCGTGCTCGACCATTACGGCGCGAGCAGCCCGGCCGAGTTCTTCGCGGTGGCCACCGAAGCGTTTTTCGCGCGGCCCTACGAGATGGCCAGCCATCACCCGCAATTGTTCGACCAGTTCCTGCGCTATTACCGGGTCGACCCGCGCGCCTGGCTGGCGCCGCCGGTTGCGCCTGAGCCGGCCGCGTATTACGGCCAGCCGGCGTATGGCCAGTGGCAATGACGCGATCGCGTTTCGGACCCATTAGTGCGTTAGCGAACAGAGAAATCCGGGCAAAAGGCGCATCCTGAGAACATCATTGATGCAGGAGGGTTTGAGCATGTCCACAATTATTGCAGGTCATTTCCAGCTCCAGGACGAAGTCGACCTGGCGCGCCGCGAGCTGGTCAACGCGGGCTTCCCGGAAGACCGCATCAGCGGCTTCTTCGTTAACCAGCCGGGGCAGCACGACCTGACCGAAATCGGCGGCGACAACATCCTGTCGCCAGGCGCCAAGGAAACGCCGGAAGGCGTGGTCGAAGGCGCAGTGGCTGGCGGCGCGGTCGGCCTGGCCATCGGCGCGGCGACTTCGCCAGTGACCGGCCCGATCGGACCGGTCGTCGGCGGCTTGCTCGGCGCCCACGTTGGATCGCTGTTCAGTTTCTCGAAAATGAAAGATGCGGGCGAGCGCGAAGAGGGCGGCGAAAACCGCGTCGAGCCGCGCATGTCTGGCATGCTGCTGGCCGTCGCGCTGCCCGACGGCGCCGACGAAGACCGCGCACTCGAGGTGCTGCGCCGGGTCGGCGCCCACCACATCGAACGCGCCGAAGGCACCGTGGAGAATGGCGACTGGGTCGACTTCGATCCGCTGAGCATCCCGGTACCGGTGCGCTAAGCGTACGCCGCCTACAAAAAACCCAGCTGCGTGCTGGGTTTTTTGTTGCTGCATCAGGTCCTGCTCAGGCCGTCATGCGCGCTTCCTCGGGGCGCAGCGTCAGCACCGACACGCCGGCCGCGGTCACCGCAACGGTGTGCTCGAACTGGGCCGACAGCGAGCCGTCGCGGGTCACCACGGTCCAGCCGTCGGCCTCGGTCCTGACGCTGCGCCCGCCCTTGTTGAGCATCGGCTCGATCGTAAATACCATGCCCTCGCGCAGCACCAGGCCGGTGCCGCGCTCGCCGAAATGCAGCACCTGCGGTTCTTCGTGCATCTTGCGGCCAATGCCATGGCCGCAGTATTCGCGCACCACCGAATAGCCGTTGCGCTTGGCGTGGCGCTCGATCGCCCAGCCGACGTCGCCCAGGCGCGCGCCAGGACGCACGGCGCGGATGCCTTTCCACATGGCTTCGTAGGTGGTCTGAACCAGCCGCCGGGCGGCCAGGTCGACCTCGCCCACCAGGTAGGTCTTGCTGGAGTCGGCGATATAGCCGTTCTTTTCCAGCGTCACATCGAAATTGACGATGTCGCCGTCCTTGAGCACCTCCGCCTGCGATGGCACGCCGTGGCATACCACCTGGTTGACCGAGGAATTCAACACGAAACCGTAATCGTACTGGCCCTTGCTGGCGGGCCGCGACGCGAGCTCGCCGACAATGAACTGCTCGACCAGGGTGTCGACCTGCAGCGTCGTCATGCCAGCCAGCTGGAGCCGGTCCAGCATGCCGAACACGCGGGCCAGCAGGCGGCCCGATTCGGCCATCAGGGCAAGCTCGTGCGGCTGCTTGGTCATGCCGCGCTCAGCATCGGTTGGTCGGCGGACACGCCGGCGGACTGGTACTCGCGCCGGATGATCTCGCTGAAACCGAGGGTCGGGTTGGTTTCGCACAGCATGCCGACCTTGATCCAGAATTCCGCCTGCGCGTTGATGGAACGGCAAGATACTTTGCTGGCCCTGCGCAGCTGCTCGTGCAGGTCCTGGTCGATGTTGACAATGCCCATTTGTTGCTCCATATACGTTTCGTATGCGAATTGTATACGTTCCGCATAGAAAAGCAAGCCGGCTTGCCTCCGTCAATGGGCCATCAGTACCGGGACGGTCATGCCTTCGAGCACAGTGCGGGTGGCGCCGCCCAGGATGGTTTCGCGGAAGCGCGAATGGCCGTACGCCCCCATCACCAGCAGGTCGGCGCCGCGATCGGAGGCCAGCGTCAGCAGCGCATCGCCCACCTCGTGGCGCCGGTGGCCGCGCTTTTGCTCGACCGGCACCACCGTCAGTGTCGCCTGAATGCCGTGCCGGGCCAGGTAGCGGACCGGATCGGCCGCGGTCGCGTCGGCCACCGTGCGGGTTCCGCTGCGCGTGTCGAACACGGCGATCGTGACCGAGTCGGCGCGCGCCAGCAGCGGGATCGCCAACTGCATCGCGCGCGCCGCCTCGCGGCTGGCGTCCCACGACACCAGCACATGGCGGCCGGGATCGGCTGCCCCGATGGCATACGGCAGCAGCAGCACCGGCCGCCCCGAGTGGATCACGACGTAGGCCGGGAAGTCGGCCATCAGCGGGGCGGTGGCCTGGCCGGGCTCGGCCTGGCCGATCACCACCAGGTCGGCGGCGCGCGCGTGCAGGCTGATGCCGGCGCCGGCTTCATCGTCGATCAGGCGGCCCTCGTACGAGGGCACGCCGCTGGCCGCCATGTGGCCGTCGAACAGGGCCAGCGCATCGCGGCCGCGCTCGCGCAGGAAGTCGAGATGCAGCGCCAGGGTCGGGTCGTTCGCTTCCGATGGCATCGCCTGGTACAGGAAGCGCGACACGCCGCTGAGCGCGGCGCCGATGACATGCGCGCCGCTGCGCCTGGCGATGGCCGCCGCCGCGCCAAGCCGGTCGGCGCAACGCGCGCCATCGTCGACATGCACCAGGATCGTCTTGTAGTCCATCTGTTACCTCCGTCGTGGTGAATTCTTCAGTCCGATTGATCTTTTGATATCGCTCAATGTTACGGGGCGTAAGCACTCCTAGACTTGGCCCTTCACGCCGCGCGCACACGCGTGAACGGACAACTGAGAATGGAGACAAGCAATGGAAAACAATAAAGTAGCTTTGGTCACGGGCGGCATGGGTGGCCTCGGAACCGCAATTTGCCGGCGCCTGCACGATGCGGGATTCAAGGTCGCGGCGACCTTCTCGCCTTCCAATCCTACACCCGAAGCCTGGATGGCGGCGCAGCGCGACGACGGCTACCGCTTCATGTCGTACAAGGTGGACGTGAGCAACTACGCCGATGCCGAATGGATGATGCAAAAGCTGCTGTCCGAGTGCGGCCGCCTGGACGTGCTGGTCAATAACGCCGGCGTCACCCGCGACCAGACCATGCGCAACATGGAATATGCCGACTGGAGCGCGGTGATCCGCGCCAACCTCGACAGCGTGTTCAACATGAGCAAGCAGGCGATCGAGCCGATGATGGCGCAGAAGTGGGGCCGCATCATCAACATTTCGTCGGTCAACGGCCAGAAGGGCGCCTACGGCCAGGCCAACTACGCGGCGGCCAAGGCCGGCATGCACGGGCTGACCAAGTCGCTGGCGCTGGAGCTTGCGCGCCACGGCGTCACCGTCAACACCGTCTCGCCAGGCTACCTGAACACCAAGATGGTGCAGCAGGTGCCGCAGGATATCCTGGTCGGGCGGATCCTGCCGCAGATCCCGCTGGGCAGGCTGGGCGAGCCGCGCGAAGTGGCGGCGCTGGTGGCTTACCTGGCCTCGCAGGAAGCCGGCTTTGTCACTGGCGCCAACATCGCCATCAACGGCGGCCAGCACATGTCGTAGCGCCGTCAGGGCGCGCGCTTTTCGGCGCGCGTCTGGCAGGTGATGCACAGGCGCGCGTCGGGCCGCGCCTGCAGGCGGGAAAAACCGATCGGGTTGCCGCATTCTTCGCACTCGCCATAGCTGCCGTCGGCCAGCTTGGCGATGGCGTGCTTAACCGACAGCATCTGCGCGGCGTTCATGCCGGCCGCTTCCAGCGCGAGGTCATTCAGCAGGCGCACGGTGGCCTTGTCGGCGGGCGATGTTTCCACCTCCTGTACCGGCAGGTCGTGCGCGCTCTCGACGACGTCGATATCGTCCTGGCGCGCCAGCGCCGCGCGGCGCTGCTCCAGCAAGCCCGCGAGAGTCGCGATCTGGCCCTGGTCGAGACCATGCATGGCGTGCAGGCCGCTCATTGTGTGTACCCCGCGTTGTGGAAAAAAAGCGCGCTGCCGCCATGGCAGGCTGATACCAGTGTAGCGCGTTCAGGCGGTAATGAACATGGGCGCACGCACGTGCGCGGCTGCCGCGGCCGGGCGGCCTCAGGCGGATTTCTTGACCTGGTGGGCGTCGAGGGCCTCGACCTTGTTCTTGATTTTCTCAAGCGCAAGAATGATCGGCGCCGGCTGGCCGGTGGCGACCGCTCCGGCGAGCCCGAGCACGCTGGCAACCAGCCCGCTGATGTCCTTGATCAGAGCGATCTTGCGGATTTTCTCGGCGGCCCTGGTGGTCAGCTCGGCCAGCTGGCGCTGCGGCTGGCCAAGCGCGCTGACGACCAAGCTGGCGGCGTCGGCATACAAGCCGTTGGCGCGCTGGCGCAGCACCAGTTCCTGGTCGAACAGGGCGCGCAAGGCCGCCTGCCGCGTCGCGCTGGGCGGCTTGCTGCGGTCTTGCCTGATTTCATCCATGATGCGCTGGTGCAGCTCATCGGCAATGACCGACAGCTGGTCGGCCAGCGCCTCGACTTCTTCCACTGTGGACAGGCCGTCGGTTTCCTTGTTCATCGCTCACCTCGTGGTTTCAGTTGTCGGACAGGTTGTCGCGAATCACGCGCAGGTCGCGGCCAAAATTCCTCAGCACGCCGCGCAGCTCGGCGCCGGACACGTTGTTCAGGTTTTCGCGCAGTTTCTGGTGCCCCAGCGACACCTTGGTCAAGCCCTGCTGCGCCAGCGAATAGCGCTTGTCGACCAGCTTGTATTCGCGCGCCTTGTCGAGGTAATGCACTTTCGCCAGCGTCACCAGCATGCGGTCGTTGGGCCGGCTCGCATACGGGATCTCGATGTCGAAAATACCCAAAATCGTCTTTTTCTCATTCTCGTTGGTCTTGGCGTACAGCCGCGTGATCGAGATCATGGCCCCAAGCAGGGTCTGCAGGTCGGCGTCGCCGTCGCGCACCATCGTCTCGACGCTGCGGCCCTGGTAGCCCGAGGCGATGGCCCGGGTCAGCAGCCGCGTCAAGCCGGTGTAGGCGGCGATGTGGCGCTGCTCGAGGCCGCTTTCGGCATTGGCTTTCAGGCCATTGCCAAGATCGTCGAGCTGGGGCGTGAGGTCGAAGCGGTCCTCGCCTGCCAGCAAGGCCAGCGTCTGCATGTACAGCACCACCGATTTTTGCAGGCTGCGGAAATCGTCGTACACGGCGCGGCGCTTGGCGTCGTTTTCCTTGGCGATCTTGTCGGCGGCCGGGGTCAGGTAGGGCTGTTCGCGCAGGTAGGTGTCGCGGTAGCGGGTCGACAGTTCGGCGTAGCCGCCAAGGCGCGCCGAGGCGCCGGCGAACTCGCGCACTTCGACCAGGCTGACATGGGTTCCCGCGCAGCCGCCCAGCACCAGGCAGGCGGCGAGGGCGGCGACACGGGTGACACGGTTGAGAAAATTCATGGGGATCCTCGCAGGCAGCATGGTTGCGTACCGGAAGTCCCTATTCTTACGCCTCTATCCGTGAGGCATCTTGCTGAAGGTCAACCCTGTAGAGTGCCCGACAGCAATTGGCCGCGCCAGGCCAGGCTGCTGGCGGTATCGCCAGTGGGGGAATATTCGCAGCCGACGTGGCCGTCGTAGCCCAGTTCATCCAGCAGCGCGAACAGGGCAGGGAAGTCGATCTCCCCGGTGCCGGGCTGGTGGCGCCCGGGCGCATCGGCGAACTGGACGTGGCGAATCAAGGGGAACAGCGCGCGCAGCGATTCGCGCACGCCGCCCTCCATGCGGTGGGTGTGATAGATGTCGTACTGCAGGAACAGGTTCGGCGCGCCGCAGTCGGCGATGATGTCGGCCGCTTGCTGGGTTCCGTTGAGGAAGTAGCCCGGCACGTCGTAGCTGTTGATCGGCTCGATCAGCACGCGCATCGCGCGCGGATGCAGCTGTTCGGCCGCGAACTTCAGGTTGCCCAGGAACGTGTCGCGCGCCTGCGCGCGGCTGACGCCGGGCGGCACGATGCCGGCCATGCAGTGCAGCTGGCGCACGCCGAGCGCGACCGCGTACTCGAGCGCGAGGTCGACGCTTTCCTGGAATTCGTCGACCCGGCCGGGGTCGCAGGCCATGCCGCGGTCGCCCGCCACCGGGTCGCCCGGCGGCATGTTGAACATCACCAGGTGCTGGCCGGCACGGTCGATCCGTTCGGCCAGCTGGCCCGGCACGAAGGCATACGGGAACTGGAATTCGACGGCGTCGAAGCCGCACTCGCGCGCCGCCGCGAAGCGGTCGAGCAGGGCGACTTCGGTGAACATCGTGGACAGGTTGGCGGCAAATTTGGGCATCTCACGATGATACATCTGCTCAGGCTTATCCGCTTGCCGCCGTGTCGCTGACGCGCGAGATATTGGTGAATAGATAGGCCAGCGCCGAATACGCGACCAGGAACACGCCGGCGCCGGCGAACATCTGGCCGAGCGACAGATAGGCCAGCAGGAAGCCGGTCAGCGCCGCCGACATCGGCGCCAGGCCCATGAAGATGAACATGAAAATGCTCATCGCGCGGCCCAGCATCGCACGCGGCACGCGCTGCTGGATCCAGCTGAACACCGCCACCTGCATGCAGCCGCCGATGACACCCAGCAGCACCAGCACGGCGGCGGCCTGCCAGGTCGCATCGACCAAGCCCATCGGCAGCAGCACCAGGCCCGAGATGGCATCGGCAAGCAGGATGGTGGTGCCGAACGTGCCGATACGTACCTTGCCGAGCCAGCCGGTCAGCGCCATGCCCGCCAGGGTGCCGGCGCCGTGCACGCCCATCAGCAGGCCGAGCGCGGAGGCGCCCTGCAGGCGGGTGCTGGCCAGCACTGGAAGCGCCACTTGCATCATGCCGCCGACGACGAAGGTGCATACCGCCCAGTACAGCATGCAGCTGCGCAAAGTCATATCGTTCCACACCATCGCCAGCCCATCGCCGATGGCGCGCAGCATCGGCGCCGCATCCAGGCCGCGCGGCGGCGCATGCAGCGTGCGCACCCTGGACAGGGTCCATGCGGTGAACAGGAAGGTGAAGGCGTCGAAGCCGAAGGCGATCGCCATGCCGTTGCCGGAATCGGCGCCGCTGCCATCGCCGAACAGCGCGAACACCAGTGCCGCCAGCAAGGGGCCGGACAGCATCGTCACCTGGCGCACGCCCATCAGCATGCCGTTGGCGCGCGCCAGCAGTTCGGGCGCCACCACGTGCGGCAGCAAGGAGGTACCCGATGGAATGCTGAACGCCGACGCCAGCCCGAGTCCCAAGGCCAGCGCGCACACGGCCGCCAGCGACGGCGCGCCGAGGTACACCAGCGTGGCCAGCAGGGTCAGCAGGATGGCGTTGGCGAACTTGCTCAGCATAAGCACCGACTTCGGCGAGTAGCGGTCGACCAGCGCGCCGCCGACCAGCATGAACAGCGCGCGCGGCACGCTCATCAGCGCGATCACCAGGCCCAGGGTCAGCGCGTCGCCGGTCATGGTCAGCACCAGCCAGGGCAGCGCGACCATGGTAAACTGGTCGCCCAGCGCCGAGATCAGCGCGCCGCCCATCATCCAGCGGAAATTGGCGTCGCGCCGCAACGGGGCCGGTTCGGCTGGCGTCACGGCCTGCCTCACGCGGCGCCGGTGGCCATGCCGGCCAGGCCGCCCAGCGCCTGCGCCATCGTCTCGACCTGTGCGGCCGGCAACGAACGCAGCACTTCGCGGCTGACCAGGTTGACGGTGACGCCGGCGTTGGCCACCAGTTCCTGGCCGGTCGGGGTGATCGCCGCGTAGCCGACGCGGGCGTCGCGCGGATCGGCTTCACGCGTGACCAGGCCGATTTTTTCAAGCGGCAGCAAGCTGCGCGTGACACCCGACGCCGTCAGGCCCAGCTTGTCGGCCAGGTCGACCCGGCGCAGCCGCGCACCCGGCGCCGTGCGCAGGTGGTTCAGCAGCTGGAAGTCGCCGAAGCTGATGCCGTGATGGCTGCCGAGCGCGGAATCGAAGCGCCGCTGCAGCAGGGCGTGAACGCGGGCGATGATCAGGCACAACTCGCTGGCGCTGCTGGGTTCTTGTGGCACGATCATGCGTGTCTCCTTATTGGTTAACTGGTACTTGATTGCGCAAGTATATTCCTGCCACCAAAAATTGCAACAACATTCAAGGCCGCTTCGCGGCGCGCGCAGGCGAAAAAAAGCCACCCGGGACCGCAGTCCGAGGTGGCTTGTTCGTTTAGAGCGGGGCTGCTGTTAGCGGCCGCGGCCGCCGCCGCCGCCCGAACGGGCTGGCGCCGACGAGCGTCCGCCGCCACCGCTGCGGGCGCCGCCGCCGCCGCCAGGACCGGCGGTGCGTGGCTTGGCCGAACCGCGGCCGCCTGCGCCGACGCGGATCACCTGTCCACCGCCACCGCCGCCGCCCGGACGGCCGCCGCGGCCGCCATGGCCAGGGGCGCCGCTGCGCAGCTGGATCGGCTGGGCACGCGCGCTCGGATCAGGCTCGAAGCCCGGGATCACCTGGCGCGGCAGGGTTTGCTTGATCAGCTTTTCGATATCCTTGAGCATGTCGTGCTCGTCCACGCACACCAGCGATACCGCTTCGCCGGTGGCGCCGGCGCGGCCGGTACGGCCGATGCGGTGCACATAATCTTCCGGGATGTTCGGCAGGTCGTAGTTGACCACGTGCGGCAGCTGGTCGATGTCGATGCCGCGCGCGGCGATGTCGGTCGCAACCAGCACCTGCAGGTCGCCGGTCTTGAACTCGGACAGCGCCTTGGTGCGCGCGGTCTGGCTCTTGTTGCCGTGGATCGCCATGGCGCCGATGCCGTCCGCGCCCAGCTGTTCGACCAGCTTGTTGGCGCCGTGCTTGGTGCGGGTGAAGACCAGCACCTGGGTCCACTTGTTCGACTTGATCAGGTGCGCCAGCATCGGGTGCTTCTTGTCGCGGTCGACCGGGTGGATCTTTTGCGCGATCACTTCCACGGTCGAATTGCGGCGCGCCACTTCGATCATCGCCGGCTTGTTCAGCAGGCCATCGGCCAGCGCCTTGATCTCTTCCGAGAAGGTGGCCGAGAACAGCAGGTTCTGGCGCTTCGGCGGCAAGGCCGCCAGCACTTTCTTGATGTCGCGGATGAAGCCCATGTCGAGCATGCGGTCGGCTTCGTCCAGGATCAGGATCTCGACCTTCGACAGGTCGACGGTGCGCTGTTCCATGTGGTCGAGCAGGCGGCCCGGCGTGGCGACCAGGATGTCGACGCCTTGCTTGAGCTGCTTGATCTGCGGGTTGATGCCGACGCCGCCGAACACGCAGGCCGAATTCAGGTTGGTGTACTTGCCGTAGGTGCGCACGCTTTCCTCGACCTGGGCCGCCAGTTCGCGGGTCGGGGCGAGGATCAGCGCGCGGATGCCGCGCTGGCTGGTCTTGTTGGTCAGCGCGGCGCCGATCTTGTCGGTCGACAGGCGGTGCACGATCGGCAGCGTGAAGCCGGCGGTCTTGCCGGTGCCGGTCTGGGCGCCGGCCAGCAGGTCGCCGCCATTCATGACAGCAGGGATGGCCTGGGTCTGGATCGGGGTCGGCTGGGTATAGCCTGCTTCAGTAACTGCACGAACGATGGCGTCGGACAGCCCGAGAGTGGTAAATGACATGGGTAACTTTATTGGTAAGATCGGCCCGTCGCCATGAATTTCTGGCGCCAGTCGCAGGCAATCGATTGAAAAATCAGAGGCGGCAGGGAGACTGGAAGCGGTGCCGCTTAATGTTGCAGTATAAACACAACTATTCCGAATGGAAAGATAAAGTTCGCTGTGGAAATTACTGCTGGGAAGAAGGGGTTGGGAGCCCCTTCGTCAGGTCAGGCCGTATTTTACGCCAAGTAGCGAAAGCGTGCTTAGGCGAACGGCGACAGCAGGGTGACCATCTGGCCGAACACCTTCGGGCTGGCCGCGATGATGTCGCCTTTGTGCAGGTAGTCGGACTCGCCGTTGAATTCGCCGACGATGCCGCCCGCTTCCGTCACCAGCAGCGCGCCGGCAGCGATATCCCACGGCTTTAGGCCTTTTTCGAAGAAGCCATCGCTGCGGCCGGCGGCCACGTTGGCCAGCTCGAGCGCGGCGGCGCCAGCGCTGCGGATGCCGTGGCAACGCTCGGCCATGACGCCGTACATCTTCAGGTAGTCGGCCAGCGCGCGCGGACCGGCGCCGTGGCCGGACGACAACAGGGCGGCGCCCACGCGGTCGTGCTTGGTCACGCGGATACGTTTTTCGTTGAGGAAAGCGCCGGCGCCCTTGGTGGCGGTAAACAAGTCATTGCGCACCGGGTCGTAGACGACAGCCTGGGTGGTCACGCCGCGCTGCTGCAGCGCGATCGAAATGCAATAGTTAGGGTAGCCGTGCATGAAGTTGGTGGTGCCATCGAGCGGGTCGATGATCCACGAATATTCACTCTCGTCGTTCAGGTTGGCAGATGCACCGGATTCCTCGGCCAGGATCGCGTGGCCGGGATAGGCCTTGAGCAGGGTCTCGATGATCGCCTGTTCGGCCGCCTGGTCAATGTCGGTCACGAAATCATTGTGTTGTTTTTCGGTGACAGTCACGCGGTCGACATCGAACGAGGCGCGGTTGATCACGGTGGCGGCGCGGCGGGCGGCCTTGATCGCCGTATTGAGCATTGGGTGCATGTGGGCTTCCGGTAAGAGAACGCTAACGCGCACGGCGCCCCGGCAGGGCGCTATGTGCGCTAGTGAAACAAGAATGAATTAAAGAGCGGTGCGGCGGCAAGAGGTTAAAATCGCGGGCTTGGAAGCCCCGGCTTTAACCACTCGACGTGGCGCGATGGCGCTATTTTAAATGAACATGCCCGAAACCAGCACATCTCTTTTCACTCGCCTGCGCTTTATTCTGGTCGAGACCAGCCGCGCCGGCAATATCGGCTCGGTGGCGCGCGCCATGAAAACCATGGGATTTTCCGAGCTGGTGCTGGTCAATCCGCGCTTTCCCGGCGCCCTCGAGGACCCGGAGGCGGTGGCGTTCGCCAGCGGCGCGCTCGACGTGCTGGCCGGCGCGCGCATCGTCGGCAGCATGGCCGAGGCGCTCGACGGTTGCCAGTTCGCCGCCGCCGTGTCGGCGCGGCTGCGCGAATTCTCGCCGCCGGTGTGGGCGCCGCGCGCCTTTGCCGGCCATGTGGCCGGGCAGCAGGGGCTCAACGCCGCGCTCATCTTCGGCAATGAGCGCTTCGGCTTGCCCAACCATATCGTCGAACAGTGCAATGTCCTGATCAATATTCCCGCCAACCCGGCCTATTCGTCGCTGAACCTGGCCCAGGCGGCCCAGGTGCTGGCCTACGAGTGCCGGATAGCGGGCGAGACCGGCGCGGCCGAGCCGAGCGCGATCGGCTTTCACGGCGACGCGGCCAGCGTGACCGAGATCGAGGGCATGTACGCCCACCTCGAGCGGGCGCTGGTGTCGATCGGCTTCCTCGATGCCGACAATCCGAAAAAGCTGATGCCGCGCCTGAAGCGGCTGTTTTCCCGCACCCAGCTCGAAACCGAGGAAGTCAACATCCTGCGCGGCATCGCGCGCCAGATCCTCAGGGACCGGGTGGACTGATGAGTGCGCGCCTGCTGCTGCGATTGCTATTGCTGCTGCAGGCGGCGGCGGCCGGCCTGATCGCGTGGGTGCTGGCGCGCCACCACGGCGTCGGGCCGCTGCTGGCGCTGGGCGCCGGCCTGGCGGCCGTGGTGCTGGTGCGGGCGCTGATCTCGGCCAATAATTTCTTGATGAGTAGCCGCGCGGCCAGCCCGACGCCGCCCGAGTTCCGGCTCGGCGCCGCGGCGGGGCTGCGCCTGTTTGGCGAAGAATTCCGCGCCTCGATGCTGCAATCGTCGTGGATCATGCCGCGCGCGCGGCCATCCCGGCGCATCTTCCCCGGCTCGCCGCGCTTGCCGGTCCTGTTGTTGCACGGCTATGGTTGCAACAGCGGCTACTGGGCCCACCTGTTGCCGCTGCTCGACGCGGCAAGCATCAGCCATGCCTGCGCCGATCTGGAACCGCTGGGAGGCGACATCGACGGCTACGTGCCGGCCGTGGCCGCCGCCATCGACGCCCTGTGCGCCGACAGCGGCGCGCCGCGGGTCGTCATCCTGGCCCACAGCATGGGCGGGCTGGTCGCGCGCGCCTACCTGCGCCGGCACGGCGCCGCGCGGGTGGCGCACCTGATCACGCTGGGCACGCCGCACCATGGCACCAGCCTGGCCAATCTCGGTCTCGGCGCCAATGCGCGCCAGATGCGCCGCGCGCGCCGCGCCGACCTGCCGGAAAGCGACTGGCTGCGTGCGCTGTCTGGGGAGGAGGGCGAGGCCGCGCGCGCGCTTGTCACGTCAATCTATAGCCACCACGACAACATCGTCGCGCCGCAAACTTCCAGCCACCTGCCGGGCGCGCGCAATATTGCCGTTGGCGGCGTCGGCCACGTGGCGCTGGGCTCGAATAAACAGGTCCTTTTATGCATCATGCATGAACTCGCACGGGACAGCGCGCCGCGTGAATAAGGTGACACGGAAATGATACATTTTGATGAGACTTTGTCAGCGATTCTGTGACATCATGCATTTGCTTACCTAGGTGAAAGTGTGTCACGATGTAACAAACGGACGCGGGGGCGTGATCCTGGCCGTTCCTGGCGGCCTGACGCATTCACGCGGCAGCGCCAGACCACCTGGCAAGGTTAACCATCGGGAGTGCATCAGTGCCAGCACGCATCCTCATCATTGAAGACAACCCCACCAACATGGAGTTGATGGTCTATCTGCTCAACGCGTTTGGCTTCACGCCGCTGACTGCGAGCGACGGCATCGGCGGTATCGAAGCGGCGCGCGAGACCCTTCCCGACCTGATCATTTGCGACGTGCACCTGCCGCGCCTGGACGGCTACGGCGTGGTCGCGCAGCTCAAGCAAGACCCCGCCCTGCGCCACATTCCCGTCCTCGCCGTCACCGCGCTGGCGATGGTCGGCGACCGCGAGCGGCTGCTGGAGGCCGGCTTCGACGGCTACATCGCCAAGCCGATCGAGCCGGACACCTTCGTCGTGCAGCTGGAAGAATTCCTCGCCCCGCAACCGGCGCCCGCGCCCACCGTCTCTGCCGGCCAGGCCACCATCCTGATCGTCGACGACCACGTGCTCAACCGCGAATTCCTGCGCACCCTGCTTGGCTACGGCGGCCACCTCCTGATGGAGGCGGCCAGCGGTGCCGAGGCGCTCAGGCTGGTCAGGGAGCGCAAGCCGGACCTGGTGATCTCCGACGTGCTCATGCCCGGGATGGACGGTTATGAACTGGTCGGCCGCCTGCGCGCCGATCCCGACACCGCCGACCTGCCGGTGATCTTCTACACGGCGCTGTACCGCGAGCGCGAAGCGGCCCGGCTGGCCGACTGCGGGGTGCGCTGGGTGCTGCCCAAGCCGTCCTCGCCGGACGTCATCCTGCGGACCGTGCATGAGGCGCTGGGCATGGGCGAACCGGCCAGCATCGATGGCGACGACGCCGGCGATGCGGCGCGGCCGACTTTCGTGGTCGGCGCGGCGGTCGCCGATTTCCTCGACGAGGCCGACGGCGCGCGCGATGGCGACGCCGCGCCTGACGGGCCCACCGAACGCCAGCAGATGACCCAGCGGCTCTCGACCTCGCTGTCAAGCCTGCAGGCGGTCAGCCTGCGCCTGACCGCGCTGATCGAGCTGGGCATCGAGCTGGGCGCCGAGCGCGACCCGGCCGCGCTGATCGAAAACGGCTGCCGCGTCGCGCATGGCATCTGCGCCGCCAGGTACACCTGCATCGGCATACTCGAGGAGGGCATGGACACGCTGCAGTACTTCGCGGCCTGCGGCGACGAGGGCAAGGCGCGGGTGGTGCGCGATGCGCCGCGCGCCGGCGTGCTTGGCAAGCTGCTCGGCCAGCACGCGCCGGTCAGGGTCAGCGGGATTGACGGCGATCCGAGCGTGCTGGGACTGCCCAGCGGGCATCCGGCGGTGCATTCCTTCCTTGGCGTGCCGATCGCCTCGCGCGAGCGCGTGCACGGCTGGCTGTACCTGGTCGACAAGGACGACGCTGCCGAATTCTCCGAAGTCGACGAACGGGTCGCCGTGACCGTCAGCGCGCAGATTGCCGCCGCCTACGAAAACCTCGCGCTGTACGAGGAGATCCGGCGCCATCACGCGCAGCTGACCGCGGACATGCAGGTACGGATCCGGCTCGACGAAGACTTGCGCCGCTTCCGCACCGCGATGGACGCCACCGGCGACGCCATTTTCCTGGTCGACCGCGCCAATGCCCGCTTCGTCGACGTCAATGCCACCGCCTGCAGCATGCTCGGTTACACGCGCTACGAATTCATCGGCAGCGAAGGCCCGGCCCCGCACGTCGAGGTGCGCTCGCGCCTGCGCGACCTGCTCGGCAAGCTGGAAGGCGGCGAGCACGCCGACGCGATGGCCGAACTGCTGATCGAGCGCCGCGACGGCTCGACCGTGTCGGTCGAGGTGCAGCGCCGCACCTTGCGCTCGGGCGCCAACTGGATCCTGGTGGCGGTCGCGCGCGACATCACCGAACGCAAGCATGCGCAGGAACAGCTGGTGCAGCTGGCCCACTTCGACACCCTGACCGGGCTGCCGAACCGCAGCAAATTTTACGAAAAGCTCACCGGCGCGCTGCACTACGCCGAAGAGCACCGCTGGGCGGTCGGCGTGCTGTTCCTCGACATCGACCGCTTCAAGACCGTCAACGATACGCTCGGCCATCCGATCGGCGACGAGCTGCTGCGCCAGTTCTCCAGCCGCCTGGTGCACAGCGTGCGCTCGCGCGACACCGTCGGGCGCTTCGGCGGCGACGAATTCGCGGCCATCATCGCGCTGCCCGACGGCCCCCAGGGCGCCTTGCCGGTAATCGAAAAAATCCGCGAGGTGATGCGCGCGCCGTTCGACTTGCACGGCCACGAGGTTACCGCCACGGCCAGTATCGGCATCACCATCTTCCCCGACGACGGCGCCGATGCGCAGACCCTGATCAAGTTCGCCGACACCGCGATGTACCGCGCCAAGGAAGCCGGACGCGACGCGTTCCGCTTCTTCACCGCCGAGATGAATGCGCAGTCGCTGGCCCGCCTCGATCTCGAGAACGCGCTGCGCCGCGCCATCGACCATGACGAATTCGTGCTGTACTTCCAGCCCAAGGTGCACATCGGATCGCGCCGCATCAGCGGCGCCGAAGCGCTGATCCGCTGGAACCGGCCCGGCCACGGCATGGTGTCGCCGGCGCTGTTCGTGCCGATCCTCGAAGAGACCGGCCTGATCGTGCGGGTCGGCACCTGGGTGCTGAACGCCGCGTGCCGCCAGATCAGCGAATGGGGCAGGTCCGACGTGGGCCCGGTGCGCCTGTCGGTCAACGTATCGGGCATCCAGTTCTTCGCCGGCGGCCTCGAGGAAGAGGTGCTGGGCGCGATCAAGCGGCACGCCATTTCGCCCGGGCTGCTCGAACTGGAACTGACCGAAAGCTCGCTGATGTCCAACGCCGAGGACACCATCGCCGTGCTGCGCAACCTGAAGGCGCTCGGCATCGAAATTTCGATCGACGATTTCGGCACTGGCTACTCGAGCCTGGCGTACCTGAAGCGCTTCCCGATCGACAAACTCAAGATCGACATCGCCTTTGTGCGCGAGGTGACCTCGAATCCCGACGACGCGGCGATCGTCCTGGCGATCATCAATATGGCGCACAGCATGAAGCTCGAAGTGGTCGCCGAAGGCGTCGAGACCGAGGCCCAGTTGTCCTACCTGCGCCGCCACGGCTGCGACGAAATGCAGGGCTACTACTTCAGCCGCCCGGTGCCGGCCACCGAATTCGAGCGCATGATCCGCGAAGGCAAGGCGCTCAACGCGCCGCAGGACGAGCCCGGCGAATACCAGCAAACCCTGCTGATCGTCGACGACGACGCCTTCATGCTCGACGTGCTGGCCGACTTCCTGGCGCAGGACGGCTACCGCATCCTGACCGCGCAAAGCGCCGCCGACGGCTTCGACATCCTGGCGCGCCACAACGTGCAGGTGATCCTGTGCGACCAGTGCATGCCGGTGATGAGCGGGACCGAGTTCATGGAACGGGTCAAGCACCTGTGCCCGACCACGTTCCGCATCATGCTCTCGGCCTACGCCGACCTGGCGCCGATCATGGAGGCGATCAACCACGGCGCCATCGACCGCTTCTACACCAAGCCATGGGAAGGCGCGGTCCTGCGCGAGAATATCCGCGAAGGCTTCCGCGCCCATGCGCAGCTGCACGGCGCAAGCGGCAAAGGGACGCTGCACTGAACTGAGGGTTTGCGTTCAGGCGGGCCGGTACGGTAGGCTATGCGTCTGCCGCACCGGCCTCGATTGAAATGGACCCTGGTTTGATCCGAAAAAATTACAAACGCATGTTGCTCGCCGCGCTGGCCGGCTCGCTGGCCGCCGCCGCGTTCTTGTGGCCGCTCGGGCCGGGCTCGCACATCGGCACAAAAATCGGCGCCATCGTTGTGCCGCGCACCGAACTTGGCTGGCCGGTGTACGTCACCACCGTCGCCGGCGGTCCGGCGGCCGGCTTCGCCGATCCGTTCGGCGTTGCCATCGACCGCGCCGGCAACCTGCTGGTCGCCGACGGCGGCGACAATAATCGCATCGTCAAGGTCGGTCCGGACGGCGCCATCACCAGCCTGGCGGGGCGGCGCGAAGGCTTTGCCGACGGCGCCGGCGCCGCGGCCGCCTTCCACACGCCATCGGCGCTGGCGATCGACAGCGCCGGCAACCTGTACGTCGCCGACACCGGCAACCATGCGATCCGCAAGGTCACGCCGGCCGGCATGGTGACGACGATTGCCGGTAACGGCCAGCCCGGCTACGTCGATGGCGCGGGAAGCGCGGCGCGCTTCAACGGCCCGGTCGGGGTGGCGGTCGACAAGGACGGCAACGTGTTCGTCGCCGACACCTACAATGACCGCATCCGTCAAATCACACCGGGCGGCGTGGTGACCACCGTCGCCGGCGACGGCTTGCCGGGCAACGCCGATGGCGCCGCGCTGGCAGCGCGCTTCGATACGCCGACCGCTCTGGCGGTCGATGGCGCCGGCAACCTGTATGTGGCCGACACCCAGAACGGCGCGATCCGCAAGGTGACGCGCGCCGGCGCGGTATCGACCCTGGCACGCGCGCCGCTGGACGCCGATAAGCCGCTGATGCGGCGCCCCGCCAGCCTGGCGCTGACGCACGACGGCTTCCTCTACGTCGGCGACCTGGCGCGCGGGCGCATCCTGCAAGTATCGCCCGATGGCCAGCTGCGCGGGCTGACCGGCATCGGCATCGATTTTCACGTGGGCGACGAGCGCGCGGCTCGCTTCGGGCGCCCGGCCGGCATCGCGCTTGGCCCCGACGGGTCGCTGTATGTGGCCGATGCGCTCAAGCGCGCGCTGCGCAAGGTGGCAAGGCGCGAGGGCGCCGCGGCGCCAGCGCTGGAAGAGCCGCCTGCGCCGGCCGCCGCCGCCGCGCCGCAGGCGCCGTTCCCATGGCCGGTGCGTCCGCAGCAAAGCTGGCACGAAGTGGTCGGCGTGGTCGGCGAGGTGCGCGGCAGCTACGGCGGCGAGAGCCGCCACCACTTCCACAATGGCCTGGACGTGCAGGCGCCGATGGGCGAGCCGGTGCTGGCGGTGGCCGCCGAAAAGGTCAGCAGCCCGGTGCCCAACTGGGACTTTGGCGGAGTGGGCGAGGGCATCGCCGTCGACCACTTCAGCTACATCCACATGCGGGTCGGGCGCACCGTGCGTGACGAGATGCTCGATCCTGCGCGCTTCGCCGCGGTCCGCGACGACGCCGGCAAGCTGCTGCGCGTGCGGGTTCGGCGCGGCGCGCGCTTCGCAGTGGGCGACGCGATCGGCAGCGTAAACCGGATGTACCACGTGCATCTGGTGTACCGTCCGGGCGGCGTCGAGCGCAACGCGCTGGCGCTGCCGTTTTCCGGCTTGTCCGATGCGGTGGCGCCGCGCGTCAACAGCATTTCGCTGGTCAACCGCGACGGCAAGCAGCTGGCCGGGAAGCGCGCCCGGCGCCTGGCCGTGCCCGCTGGCGCCGGCCCGCTGGCAATCGTCGTCGATGCCTTCGACCAGAGCGACGGCAATGCCGCGCGCCGCAGGCTGGGACTGTACAAGGTCGGCTACCAGCTGCTGGGCGCCGACGGCGCGCCGCTGCCCGGATTCGACACGCCGCTTGTCAACATCGAATTCAACCGCCTGCCGCCGGACGAGGAGAGCGTCAAGGTGGCGTACGCCGACGGCAGCGGCATCACGGTCTACGGCAGCAAGGCGACGCGCTTCCTGTACCAGGTGACCAACACGGTGCGCGACGGCGTCGCGCGCCAGGGCAGCTGGGATCCGGCCGGGCTGGCGCCGGGCGACTACACCATCCGCATCGTCGCCGCCGATTACGCCGGCAATGTGGCGCTGGCGGGACGCGATCTGGCGATCACCGTGTATTGAACTGGCGGCGTGGCCCGGTATTAGGGTTGCGCCGTCATTCGGTGGTATGCTTCCAGCAGAAAAACACCGTCTCCACGCCATGCTCCAGAAAGCCCCACGCCGTACCCGCGAACGCATCCTCGAACTGTCCCTGGGGCTGTTCAACGAGTTCGGCGAGCCCAACATCACCACCACGGTGATCGCGGAGGAGATGAACATCTCGCCGGGGAACCTGTACTACCATTTCCGCAACAAGGACGATATCGTCAACTCGATCTTCGTGCAGTTCGAAGCCGAGATTGAACGCATCCTCACCGTGCCGAACGGGCGCCGGTCGAATATCGACGACGTCTGGATCTACCTGCACCTGATGTTCGAACTGATCTGGCGCTACCGCTTCTTCTACCGCGACCTGAACGACCTGTTGTCGCGCAACCGCAAGCTCGAACTGCATTTCAAGCTGATCCTCGCGCACAAGATCAAGGTCGCCACCCAGCTGTGCGAAGACCTGCGCAGCGAGCAGTCGCTGGAAGCGTCGGACGCCGAGATCAATGCGATGGCCACCAATATGGTGGTGGTGGCGACGTACTGGCTGTCGTACGAATACGTGCGCAATCCGCGCAAGTACACCGAGCAGCAGGCCATGGCCGACGCGCTGGCGCGCGGCTGCTACCAGGTGCTGTCGCAGCTGGCGCCTTACCTGCGCGGCGAGACCCGGGTCCTGTTCAACAAGCTGTCCGACGACTATCTCAAAAAACTCAAGTAAGCAGGTATCCCATGAAGTCGATTGCCGTCTATTGCGGCGCCTCGCACGGCGCCTCCCCGATCTTTGACGACGCCGCGCGCGCCATGGGCCGCGCGCTGGTGGCGCAGAATATCAACCTGGTCTACGGGGGCGGCAACGTTGGCCTGATGGGCGTGATCGCCGACGAGGTGCTGCGCCTGGGCGGCGAAGTGTCCGGCGTGATTCCGCGCCAGCTGGTCGAGCGCGAACTGGCGCACGCCGGCCTGACGCGCCTGTTCGTGGTCAAGGATATGCACGAGCGTAAGGCGATGATGGCCGAGCTGTCGGACGGGTTTATCGCACTGCCGGGCGGGATGGGCACGCTGGAAGAACTGTTCGAGATGCTGACCTGGTCGCAGCTTGGCATCCACAGCAAACCGATCGGCGCGCTCAATGTGGACGGCTTCTACGATGGCCTGGTGAGCTTCATCGGGCACCAGCGCGAGCAAGGTTTCGTGCGCCCGCACCACGCCAGCCTGCTGCTGGTCGAAGACCAGCCCGACGCGCTGATCGCGCGCCTGCGCGGCGCCTAGCCGGCGTTCAGCCGACGCCGATCTGGTTGCGGCCGTTGGACTTGGCGCTGTAGAGCGCCTTGTCGGCACGCGTGATGGTGTCGGCAAACGGCTCGCCGTGGCGGCGCTCGGCCAGCCCGGCCGAGAAGGTGATGTGGACGTCGCTGCCGGCCACCGTCACCGGCGCCGCGGCCACGCGCGCGGCCATGCGCTCGACCACGGTCACCGCCTGCGCCAGCGGGGTCCCGGCCAGCAGCAGCAGGAATTCCTCGCCGCCCCAGCGCGCCAGCACATCCTGCGCGCGCAGCTCCGAGCGCGCCGCTTCCGAGAACCTGCGCAGCACCGCGTCGCCGGCGGCGTGGCCATAGCGGTCATTGACGCTCTTGAAGAAATCGAGGTCGATCAGCGCGATGCAGGTCGGCTCGCCCGCAGGTTCGAGGCGCCGTTCCTGGGCCACCAGCAATTCGTTCATGTGGCGGCGATTGGCCAGCGAGGTCAGTTCGTCGAGCGTGGCCAGCTTGCCGATGGTGGTCATCGCCGCGACCAGGTCTTCCTTCTGCCGCTTCAGGCGCAGGCGCAGTTTGCTCATTTCGCCGGTCAGCAGCGTCACCGACACCAGCGCGCACGCGGCCGAGGCGAAATGCACGCCTTCGACATACGCCGGATACGTCGCCGGATAGGTCGCCACCAGCCAGAGCATGGTGGCGCCCAGCATGCCCAGCGCGTAGGTGCACAGCAGCATGGTATGGCGCGGGCGCAGCGAGAACGCGCAGAACACCATTACCACCAGCAGGAAAATCAGGTACACGCCGCGCAGCGGCCCGGTGACCACGTACGCGCCGACGTTGATGGCCATGGCGTACATGGCCTGCCAGATCGCCAGCGTCGATGGGGCGATGCCCAGCGCGGCGCTGGCCCGCACCAGCAGCGCGAACGCGGTGACGCCGGCGCTGCCCATGGCGACGACGATGAGTGCGCTGCGCTGGTCGGCGGCGCCGGCGCGCACCGACAGCAGCAGCAGGATCCCGCCGATGATGTAGAGCAGGCAGGTGGCGGCCCAGTAGCCGAGCATGCGCGGCAGGCGCGGGTCGGACCCGAGCAGCAGCCGGCGCATCGGCGAAGGCTGCGGGTTCAAGCGGCCACCTCCAGCGTGGCCTGCGCCTGCGCCTGGGCCAGCAGCATCGTCTGCATTTCTGCGGCCGGCACCGGGCGGCTGAACAGGTAGCCCTGCATTTCGTCGCAGTCGTTCTCGAGCAGGAAGCGGCGCTGCTGTTCGGTCTCGACGCCCTCGGCCAGCACCCGCAGGTTGAGGCGGTGGCCCAGCGAGATCACGGCCAGCGCGATGGCCTGGTCATCGGCGCTGTCGGCCAGGTCGCTGACGAACGACTTGTCGATTTTCAGGGTGCTGATCGGGAACGATTTGAGCGCCGACAGGCTGGAATAGCCGGTGCCGAAGTCGTCGATCGACAGCGTCACGCCCATCGCCTTGAGCTCGCTCATCTTGCCTACCGATTGGGCCAGGTCACGCATGATGATCCCTTCGGTCACTTCGATTTCCAGCGCATGCGCAGGCAGGCCGCTGTCGCTGAGCGCCTGGGCGACGCGTTCGACCAGGCGCTTTTCCTCGAACTGGCGCGGCGACACGTTGACCGACATCGTCACCTGCGGCAGTCCGGCGTCGCTCCATGCCCTGGCCTGCAGGCAGGCGGTCTGCAGCACCCAATCGCCGATCGGGATGATCAAGCCGCTTTCTTCGGCCAGCGCGATGAACCGCGCCGGCGAGACCATGCCGTGTTCCGGATGCTGCCAGCGGATCAGCGCCTCGACGCCGAAGATGCGGCCGCTGCGCAGGTCGACCTTCGGCTGGTACAGGAGGCTGAACTGGCCGCAGTCGAGCGCATTGCGCAGGCCTTCGAGCAGCACCAGTTTTTCTTCCACGCTGGCGTTCATCTCGCGGGCGTAGAACTGGAATACGTTCTTGCCCTGTTCCTTGGCGCGGTACATCGCGGCGTCGGCGTTCATCATCAGGGTGTTCGGGTCGGCGCCGTCGCGCGGGTACATCACCACGCCCATGCTGCAGCCAACCTGGACTTCCTGGCCGTCGAGCAGGATCGGCTCGTTGACGGCCTGGCGGATCTTTTCGAGCACCGGGGTGACCGACAGCGGGTCGTCCGGCTGGTCGGCCAGGATCACCACGAATTCGTCGCCGCCGAAACGCCCCAGCATGTCGTTGTGGCGCAGGCAGTCGCCCATGCGCATGCCGACCAGCTTGAGCAGTTCGTCGCCGGCGTTGTGGCCTAGGCCGTCGTTGACCAGCTTGAAGCCATCGAGGTCGATGAAGGCGACCGCGACGCAGCGGCCGTTGCGGCTCGCCTGGCGGATCGCCTGGTCGAGCCGGTCGCGGATCATGCTGCGGTTGGGCAGGCCGGTCAGGTCGTCGTGATGGGCCATGTGGCGGATGCGTTCTTCGGCCAGCTTGCGCTCGGTGATGTCGCGCACGATCGCCACCACGCCGCCTTCGACCGGCACCACCTGGCGATGCAGCCAGAGCTGGGCGACGGCCGGGTGGCTGCTCTGCCACTCGGCCTCGTGCACGCCGCCCAGGATCGCGACCTTGACCAGGTCGTCGAACATGCCGTTGGCTCGGTAGCCCGGCATCACTTCGCACAGCAGCTTGCCGCGCAGTTCCTGTTTGCGCATCCCGCTCATTTTTTCGGCGCGGGTGTTGGTTGCCTCGATGACGAAGTCGGTGATGGTGCCCTTGGCGTCGAACTGGCTGCGCATCACAAAGAACGCATCGACGCTGGCCTCGGACGCGGCCGCATAGGTCTCCTGGAAGCGGCGGATGCGGCGCCGGGTCCTGGTCATCTGCCATGACAGCACGCACACCAGCGCCACCACCAGCACCAGCGCCAGGCTGCCGCTGCCGGCCAGCCACAGGTAGTTGCGGCGCCGCTGTTCGAATCCGGCCAGCTGCTCGGTTTCCGACAGTCCGACCAGTGCGGTCAGCGCAAAGCCGTGCAGGGGGCGCATGCTGGTGTAGCGCCGCACGCCGTCCCACGCGCTGGCGGCAAGCTGGCCGGAATCGTCCAGCGCTGCCGGGATGGCGCCGCCCCACGATATCGTGTCGCCCACGCGCAGCGAGCGGAGCATGCCGTCGCTGCCGAACAGGCCGAGCGCGCCATGCCCGCCCATGCGCGACCGCTCGTAGCCGCTGGTGAAGTAGGCCGGGTCGACGGCGACCACCACCACGCCGGCGAACTGGCCGTTGCGATCGCCGATGCGGCGCGAGAAGTGCATATGCCAGTCGGGATTGGCCGCGTCGGTGGTGGTCTGGCTGACGTAGGGCGTGTCGGCCTTGCTGGCGCTGTGGACCTGGAAGAACGGCTGGTCGGCCACGCTGACCTGGCGCACCGCGGGATTGCTGGCGGCCACGATGCCGTCGCGGTCGACCACCATCACCGAGAACACCAGTCCCGAAGGCAGCAGTCCATGGCGGTTCAGCTGGCGCAGCGCATCGCTGGCGCCATTGAGCTCGACCGAATACTTCAGCACCTTCAGGGTCTGGTCGATGCTGCCGAGGTTGCGCGCGAGCTGCGCTTCGTAGGTGTCGATCAGTTCGCGGCTGGAAGCGCGCGCCGCCTGCTGCGCCGCCTCGCCCTGGTTGGCGATGGTGCGCAGCGTGACGACCCAGATCACCACCAGCAGGATGGCGGCGAAAATCGGCAGCGAGATGTGGGTGTCCATGCCGCGTCCGAGCCAGCGGCGCAGGCCGGCCTGGGCGCCGGACGCGCGCGCGCCGCCGGGCATATCGGCGAGCATCTTGAGTCGGTCTACCTGCGTCTGCATGCGCCCCCGCTACCTGACGAACAGCACCGGACGCACGGATGCGTCGAGCGCGATCCGTTCAATATAGCCGATCAGGGCCGGGTTGGCAGCCACTTCCTTGCGCACCGTGGCGCTGTTGGGAAGTTCGCGCGGCGGCTTGCCGCGGCCGGTGAAGATCATCTTGGTCCAGTAGGCCTTGACCAAGGCCGGCGACTTCGACGTCACCCGGGCATAGAACTCGTTGCGCAGCGGCGAGCCGATGCCCTGGTCGAGCGCGACGGCTTCGGCGCCGTCCGGGAAGTGGCCCGCGTGCCCGAGGAAGATGTCGGCCACCTGGTCCGGGCGCAGCGCCTGCACCGGGCTGCGCGCCGACACGATCACCACCATCTCCGAGGCGAGGGCGGCGTGGCATGGCATGGCCAGCAGGGCCGCGGCCAGAAGCGAGCGCAGGGTCGTTGAACGCATGGTGCCCCCTCAGAAGACGAAGTCGATCGCCGCGCTGGCGACATGCACCGGGCGGCCCGGCGTGAAGTCGTCGCGCAGGTTGATCAGGGAGCCGCGCGAACCGGACTGCGTGCGCAGCCGTTCGAGCTGCAGCGTCATCGCCACGCCGGTGACGATATCCCAGCGCGCGCCGAGCGCGATCGTCGATTGCACCGGGATGCTCGACAGCAGGCGATTCAGCTGGCCGTTGAGAAGTCTGGCCACGTGTGCCTGGGCTGGCGGCAGCGCCGTCGTGGAGAGCCCGGGATCGCTGGTCGCGCTGTCGCTGTCGACCAGCGAGTACGAGGCATACGGCGTCAGGTCGCCGAAGCGGTAGCCTGCGCTGGCGTAGGCGGTATAGGTATCGCCGAAGTAGGAATCGGTCTTGATCCGCCCAAGCTCGCTCATGACGAACCAGCTGCCCGGATCGTAGTTGATGCCGGCGCTGAAGGCGTACACGCGGCGCTCGTCGATGTCGTAGCGTTGCGCCAGCCGGATGCCGGGTGCGCCGAACTGGCGGTAGGCGTCGAACAGCGCGGTTGCCAGGTTCAGGGTCAGGTCGGCCTGGAGCACGCTGGCGCGGATGGTGGTGTCGCGCCAGGTGGCCGTATGCGACAGGCCCGCGACGCCGCGTGCCTTGAGATGGGTGTCTACCGCGACCGTCCTGCTGGTGCGGCCGAGGAAGGCCTGGGTCATGTGCTTGACCGCGCCGTATTTCCAGCGGTAGCTGATGTCGACGCCATCGCTGTTCGACAGCGGGATCGCGTTGTAGACCTCGACCGGCGGGCGCACCAGCGCGTAGGCGTAGCCGATCTTGCGGTAATCGGCGGCCAGGAATACCGGCAGCGCGATGCGGCCGAAACGCAGCGACAGGTCGGGCGTGGCCTGGTATTTGATATTGGCCCACTCGATCGCGGGACGGTACGAACCGCTGTACCCCTGTTCGCTGACCGCCTGCACGACCGCCGACCACTGTTTGTCGATCGCCACATCGAGCTGCGCGCCGAGGCGGCTGTCGACGTGCGGGCTCCAGCGGTCCGAACGACCGGCGCCCGAGCGCTTCAGGATGCTCGACGTGAAATCGGCATCGTCGATGCGGGCGTGCGCCACGCCGATGGTGCCAAAGCCGCTGAAACCAATCTCGGGAAAGGCGCCAGCATCGCCTTGCGCGGCCGACGCGGCGCCGCCGGCCAGCGCGGCCACGACGGCGGCGCACCAGATGCGGGGAGGGCAGGCGAAGGGGAGGAGTTGCAGGTGCATTACTGGTGTTCTCGCTGTGTGCCGCCACGCCGGTGGCGCCGCAGGGCAAGTCTGGTATCGGGAAGAATGACGTGCCGGCGGGGATATGGCAGGCGAATCGCACGCGTGCCGTGGACAGTCATCACTCTATAGTGACGCACGGCAATTGTCGAGCGATTCGGCCCCTGCCTGGACGCGGCGCCAACTAAGTGTGCGTATTTGCAACGATTGATTGTCGTCACAGAAACTGTGACAAAAGACGCAGCCCTGGCGCCGCCGTTCCGGCTTACCAGAGGCACTTGCCGGACAGCTCCAGTTCGGTCAGGTACAGGCGCAGGTCGAACTCGTACTGGTGGTAGTTCGGCTCCATGTACGTACACAATTTGTAAAAGGCCTTGTCATGTTGCTTTTCTTTTACGTGCGCCAGTTCATGCACCGAGATCATGCGTAAAAATTCCAGCGGCACGTCCTTGAACATGCTGGCGACCCGGATCTCGTGCTTGGCCTTGAGTTTGCTGCCCTGCACCCGCGAGATCGCGGTATGCAAGCCCAGCGCATGCTGGATCACATGGATCTTGCTGTCGAACGCCACCTTGTTGATCGGCTCGGCGTTGCGCAGGAATTCGGTTTTCAGGTCCTGGATGTAGTCGTACAGCGCGCGGTCGGTGCGGATGCCGTGGGCGGCAGGATAGCGCTGGCGCAGCACGCCGGCCAGCTTGTTCTGCTCGATCAACAGGCTGACTTGGGCGCGCGTCTGGTCCGAATAATGGCTGAGATATTTCATCGGTTGCATGGCGCGCAATGTATCACATCGGCGCCATGCAGCGCGGTCAGGCGGCGACGATGCCCATCTGAAGCAGCGCGATGACGACCAGGCCGAGCACGATGCGGTAGATCACGAACGGCCAGTAGCCGCGCTTGCTGACGATGCGCAGGAACACCACGATCACGCCGTAGCCGACCAGGAAGGCGACCACGGTGGCCAGCGCCGTCGCGCCCGGATCGACCGGGCCGGGCACGCCCCAGCTTTTATACAGCTGGTACAAGCCCGACGCGAACACGGCGGGAATGGCCAGCAGGAAGGAGTAGCGCGCCGCCGCTTCGCGCGTATAGCCCATCAACAAGCCGGCGGTGATGGTGCCGCCCGAGCGCGACACCCCGGGAATCAGCGCCATGGCCTGGGCGAAGCCGAACAGGATGCCGTCGCGCCAGGTCATCTGGTCGAGCGAGCGCGCGCGAACGCTGTAGCGGTCGGCCACGCCCAGCAGCACGCCGAAGAAGATCAGCATCGCGGCGGTCAGGTAGAGGTTGCGCAGGTGGGTCTCGATGGCGTCCTGGAACACCAGCCCGAGCAAGCCGATCGGGAGCGAACCGAGGATCACCAGCCACCCGAGGCGGGCATCGCCGCACAGCGGAGCGCCGCCGAACACCGTGCCCAGCCAGGCCCGGGCGATGCGCACGATGTCATGCCTGAAATACACCATCACGGCAAGCTCGGTGCCGATCTGGGTGATCGCGGTAAATGCCGCGCCCGGGTCGGTGCCGGACGGCAGCAACGGGCCCAGGATGCGCAAGTGGGCGCTCGATGAAATGGGGAGGAACTCGGTCAGGCCCTGGATCAGGCCAAGCAGGATGGCTTCGAGCCAGCCGACGGGCGAGGCGCCCATCATGCCGCACCGGCCCTGTCGACCTCAGCGGAGCGGCTGGGTGAGCGGGCGGCCTGGGAAAGTAAGGCGAAAAACCGTGTCATGCAAAACCTTTGTGTCGTCTGTTGCGTCTAAAGTATCGTACGGGAAACCATGAAAATTATACCTTTGATAATTCCCCACACGACGCCCGATACGACGACGGCCGACGCGACGGCCGAAACGAGGCCGACGCCGATGGCCCAGCCGTCGCGCGCCAGCAGGCCGAGCGCGAACAGGCTGATCGACAGCGCAGGCAGCATGTTGCCAAACGGCACGGGCAAGGTCAGCACGATCGCCAGCAGCAGGCAGACCAGGCCGACGGCATATTCGACCGGTGGCAGCGCCAGGACTGTGCAGCGCGGGCGCATCAGTTTTTCGGCGCGCTCCAGCCACGGGGCAATCCGCCCCACCATGCCGAGAAAGTCGGTGCGCGCCATCGAGCGCTTGCTGATGATGGAAGGCAGCCATGGCCGCATGCCAAACGTCAGCTGCGCGGCGAGGAACAGCAGCGGCGCACCCAGTACGGCTGAGGTTCCGGGTGGCATCGGGAGGATATTGGGAACGGCGAACACGAACAGCAGGGCGCCGATGGCCCGGTCGCCGAGGGCATCGAGCAGGTCGCCGACGGCGATGCGTTCGCCGGTGGCATCGTTTGCCACCTGGCGCAAAAGTTCGGACAGGGCCAGGCTGGGGCTGGCGGCTGTCATGTGGTTACGTCACTGTTCGGCATAAGGTTGTCAGGGCCACGACGCAGCTGGTCGTCGGGCATGATTGTACCTAAGCAAGCTTAATCAGGGCTTAATATTTGGGCGCGCGGGGATCGCGGCCTGCGATCGGCAACAGTTGTTTGCGTCGATACTACTATTCCAATATAATGGAACTATAAAATAGAGGACAGACATGATGGATACGAAACCTGCAATCGCCGCCCTGGCGGCACTTGCCCAGGAGTCGCGCCTTGCGACTTACCGCTTGCTGGTCCAGGCCGGTCCGGCCGGCATGCCGGCGACCCGGATCGCCGAGGCGCTCGGCCTGCCTCCCTCATCCCTGTCGTTTCACCTGAAAGAGCTGGCGCACGCCGGCTTGGCAGCGGCCCGCCAGGATGGCCGCTTCATCATTTATTCAGCAAATTACGAAACGATGAATGCCTTGCTGGGCTTCCTCACCGATAACTGCTGCGGCGGCAATCCCTGTTCGCCAAGCGCCGCCGGCACTCCCGAATAAACTCCCTTGACCCGAGGCTTACCGTGAACGTACTTTTCCTTTGCACCGGCAACTCTTGCCGCTCCCTGATAAGCGAAGCGGTCTTCAACCATCTCGCGCCGGCCGGCTGGCGCGCGATCAGCGCTGGCAGCCAGCCGACCGGCAAGCTGAATGACAAGGCGCTCGCGCTGCTGGCAAGCAAAGGCATTTCCACCGAGGGTTACTACAGCAAATCCTGGGATGACTTGCCGCTGACACCAGAGCTCGTCGTGACCGTGTGCGCAAGCGCCGCCGGCGAAACCTGCCCGGCGTATCTTGGCCCGGTGCTGCGTACCCATTGGGGTGTCGAGGATCCCAGCCATGTGGCCGGCACCGAAGGCGAGATCGACGCGGCCTTCGAGCAAGCATACGCAACGTTGCGCGCACGCATCGAGGCCTTCCTCGCCTTGCCGCTGGCCGAGTTGCAGGGCGACCGCGCAGCATTCAAGGCCGCGCTCGACCGAATCGGCCACATCGACGCCTGAACCCATGCCTGCCGCTGGCCGGGCATGCACCCGGCCAGCTTGCTGGTGACCGCTTGCTCATCGAAGGATCCCTGTGCTGACCGCTTTTCTCATTTTCTTTACCACCCTGATCTTCGTCATCTGGCAGCCGCGCGGCCTCGGGATCGGCTGGAGCGCCTCGGCCGGCGCCGTGGTGGCCCTGCTCGCCGGCGTCATCGAGGTCAGCGACATTCCGGTTGTCTGGAACATCGTCTGGAACGCCACGGGCGCCTTCGTCGCCGTGATCATCATCAGCTTATTGCTCGACAAGGCAGGCTTTTTCGAATGGGCCGCATTGCATGTGGCGCGCTGGGGCAGGGGCAACGGCCGCCGCCTGTTCATCCTGCTGGTTCTGCTGGGCGCTGCCGTCGCCGCGCTGTTTGCCAATGACGGCGCGGCGCTGATCCTGACGCCGATCGTCATCGCCATGCTGGTGGCGCTGCGTTTCTCCGCACGCGCAACGCTGGCGTTCGTGATGGCTGCCGGCTTCATCGCCGACACCGCCAGCCTGCCGCTGGTGGTCTCGAACCTGGTCAATATCGTGTCGGCCGACTACTTCGGCATCACGTTCGCGCGCTATGCCGCCGTGATGGTGCCGGTCAACCTGGTGTCCGTGGCCGCCACGCTCGCCGCGCTGGTCTGGTTCTTCCGCAAGGACATTCCGGAAAACTACGATCTGACCCAGCTGAAGCGCCCGCAAGAAGCGATCCATGACCGCGCGACCTTCGTCACCGGCTGGTGGGTGCTGGGCATGCTGCTGGCCGGCTTCTTCTGGCTGGACGACCTCGGCGTGCCGATCAGTGCCGTGGCCGCCGCCGGTGCGGTCCTGTTGCTGGCCGTCGCCGCGCGCGGGCACCGCATCTCGACGCGCGAAGTATTGCGCGGCGCGCCATGGCAGGTGGTGGTGTTTTCGCTCGGGATGTACCTGGTGGTCTACGGCTTGCGCAATGCCGGCCTCACCACTTACCTGACCGCGCTGCTGGATCGCTGCGCCGAATATGGCGTGTGGGGCGCCGCGCTCGGCACCGGCTTCATCACGGCGATCCTGTCGTCCATGATGAACAACATGCCGACGGTGCTGGTGGGCGCGTTGGCGATCGATGCGACCGCGACCCAGGGTGCGGTGCGCGAAGCGATGGTGTATGCCAACGTGATCGGCGCGGACCTGGGGCCGAAGATCACCCCGATCGGCAGCCTGGCGACCTTGCTGTGGCTGCACGTGCTGGCGGCGAAGGACATCAAGATTTCGTGGGGATATTATTTCCGCGTCGGCATCGTGCTCACGCTGCCGATCCTGTTCGTGACCCTGTGCGCGCTTGCCCTGCGCCTGAGCTGAGAGGAATACTGAATGGACAAGCTACCGAATCTTCCCAATATCAAGCCGGACTTGCTGAAACAGCCGACGATGGCGCAGCTCGCGCAAGTGGGCGACATGGACCATCCGCCGCGCATCCTGATGCTGTACGGCTCGCTGCGAGAGCGCTCCTTCAGCCGCTTCCTCACCTTCGAGGCCGCGCGGATCCTCGAGCATTGCGGCGCCGAGGTGAGGATCTTCGATCCGATGACCTTGCCGATGGCTGGCAGCGTGCCGGACACGCATCCGAAGGTGGTGGAACTGCGCGAGCTGTGCCTGTGGTCGGAAGGCCAGGTATGGTGCAGTCCCGAGCGCCACGGCGCGGTGACGGCGGTGCTGAAGAACCAGATCGACTGGATCCCGCTGGAGATGGGATCGATTCGTCCAAGCCAGGGCCGCACGCTGGCGGTGATGCAAGTCTGTGGCGGCTCGCAATCGTTCAACGTGGTCAATTCCCTGCGCCTGCTTGGACGATGGATGCGCATGTTCACGATCCCGAACCAGTCGTCGGTCCCGATGGCATACAAGGAGTTCGACGACGAAGGGCGCATGCGTCCGTCGGCCTATTACGACCGTGTCGTCGACGTGATGGAGGAGTTGTTCAAGATAACATTGCTGATGCGTGGGCGGACCGCCTATCTCACCGAACGTTACAGCGAACGCAACGAACGGGCGCAGAAGGCAATCGACCGCCAGATCGAGAAACTGTAACGCGGGAGTTGGCCGCCATTGCCGGACACGGCCAGGGCCCGGAAAAAGCCATCCTTCCCGCGCACGGCGTCATGTCGGCCATTGCGCTGTTTGCACGTAGCCGCTACCTGGCCAAAAAAAACCGGGCGGGGAGTGCATCCCGCCCGGTGCAACACAAGAGCGTTATTATCGATTCGATGGCAGCGTGGCGCGGTTGGTGGCAAGCGTATTATTTCTCCTTGCTTCCCTGTCGGTTGCCCTTGTTGTCGGCAGTGCTGCCCGCGGTGTCCGCGCCCCTTGCCGTCCCGCGCTCGGCCTGTGCCGCACGGCTGGCCGACTGCCGGCTTTCTCCGCCCTTGCGGCCGATGTCGGCCATGTGTTCGCGGTTGCGGCTGACCACCTCGCCGCCTTTTTGCCCCGCGCGGCGTGCTTCTTCCGAATCGAATTCGTGCGCCGTTCCTTTTTGGTGCGCAGCCTGGCCGCCCTTGCTGGCGATCTCGCGCTGCTGGTTTTCATCCATTGCGGCGAAACCGCGTTTTGCCGGTCCCTGTCCGCTGCCGCCGCCGGCCTTTTGCTGCGAGCCGGCGCTTTTACCGCCTTCCTTCGTTGTCGCCATGTCGATCTCCTTGTGGTGCATCTCTGTACGGGAACTGGATGCGGCCGGAACGCCTGCCGGCCGCTCTCCGTGCATCGCGCGCCTGAATTGCCGCGCTCGTGGGTTAGAGGGAGGGGCTGGTCGTAAGTTCCGGGCTTAGTTCGGCGGGCGCTGCATGCGGCGCCCCATGTCGCGCGGTTCGATCGCGTCGATCGAGGTGGCCGGCGACGACAGGTCCTCGTCGAGTTCGTCCTTGCGCGCGGCCAGCTGCTCGCCCAGGTCGTCGAGGTCGATTCCGGCGCGGCGCGCGGCGTCGAACATGTCGGTTTCTTCCTTCTCGATGTGGTGGGCGATTTCTTCGCCCAGCACGGTAACGGTGGCGTCGTAGTGGTCGTCGCCCGGATACATCACTTCCAGCTGGCTGATCAGCTCGCGCGCGCCGGCGTGTTCGACGTCGGCCTCGTCCATCAGGTCGTCGTCTTCGATGAACGAGCGCAGCACCGGATAAAAGATCTCGTCTTCGATCATCGTGTGCACCGTCAGCTCGTAGCAGATTTCGTCGACCAGTTCGCCCTTGCGCTGGTCGGCGTCGTCGCTGCCGCGCAGGTTGTCGAATTCGCGGAACAGGCTCTTGACCTTGTCGTGGTCGGCCTTGAGCAGTTCAAGCGCATCCGGCGCCGGCGCCGGCTTGTTGTGTGGTTTGTCCATGTTGCACTCCTGTCGGATTAAATGGCTCAGCCGGGTTTTTGCTGGCTGCCGTTGGGGCCGCGCCACAGTCCGCCGTCGCCGGACGGCCGCTGCATGGTGGCGAAGGCGGCGCCGGCGTCGAGCGAGCGGCGCGCCATGTCGTCGGCGAGCGCGGCGGCGCTGCGCCCGGCTTCAGGGATGTGGGTTTCAGCGGTATGGGTCAGCGCGACCTGGGCGCCGCTGACCAGGTCCACCAGTTGCTGCTGGTACTGGCGCAGGTGGCGCGCCAGCGGTTCCATCGCGCGCAAGGCCACGTTGCCGGCCTGGAGGGGGTCGGAACACGCCAGCAGCTGGCGCGAGGTGCTGATCGACTCTTCCATCAGCTGCTGGGCCAGCCGGAGGTTGAGCTCGCTTAACTGGCGCGCCGAATCGACGCTGCGCTGCGCCAATTCGGTGAAAAAATTGACCTGGGTGTCGAAATGGGATCGCAACGCAGGGTTGTTGGCAAATGGTTGCATAGGGTTTCCTCGGCAGAAGGCGGTGAAGGGTGCCGCCGTGCGGGCGGCGAGCGTGCTCGGACGAGCATCCGATAGACGTTGATTGCGCCGCCAAGTTCCACCCGATGGTGCAGTGCACGGTTTCCATCAAGCCGCGTGCACGAGAGCAACGGCACGTGCGACAATACGTGGTTCACGGGCTCATCTTTGACATATGGCTACCATGCAAGCGGAATACATCCTGACCCTGTCCTGCCTTGACCAGCGCGGCATCGTTCACCGTGTCTCGGGCTTTCTGGCCGAACATGGCTGCAACATCATCGATTCGGCCCAGTTCGGCGACCCGGACTCGCGGCTGTTTTTCATGCGCGTGCATTTCGCGCTGGAAGACGCGGGGGTCACCGACACCGTGCTGCGCGCCAGTTTCGCGGCCCTGTGCGACGCCATGCAGATGACCGGCCAGCTGCACGACGCCCGGGTCAAGCCGCGCGTGATGCTGATGGTGTCGAAGATCGGCCATTGCCTGAACGACTTGCTGTTCCGCTACAAGAGCGGCCTGCTGCCGGTCGAGATTCCGGCGATCGTGTCGAACCACATGGACTTTTACCAGCTGGCCGCCAGCTACAACATTCCGTTCCACCACCTGCCGCTGGCGACCGGCGCCAGCGACGCCGCCAAGCTGGCGCAGGAAGCGCGCATCCTCGACCTGATCGCGACCCACCAGGTCGACCTGGTGGTGCTGGCGCGCTACATGCAGATCCTGTCGCCGGGCCTGTGCACGGCGCTCAAGGGCAAGGCGATCAATATCCACCACTCGTTCCTGCCAAGCTTCAAGGGAGCGCGCCCGTATGCCCAGGCCCACCTGCGCGGGGTCAAGCTGATCGGCGCCACTGCCCACTTCGTCACCGGCGACCTGGACGAAGGCCCGATCATCGAGCAGGATGTCGAGCGGGTCGATCACGCGATGAGCGCCGAGACGCTCGCCGCGATCGGGCGCGACGTCGAATGCGTGGTGCTGGCACGGGCCGTCAAATGGTTCGTCGAGCACCGCGTCCTGCAAAACGGCGACAAGACTGTCGTCTTCTAACAACTTAGGCAAGAAGCATCAATGGCACTCAAAGCGACAATTTACAAGGCGGACGTCCAGATCGCCGACATGGACCGGAATTATTACCAGGACCACGGCCTGACCCTGGCCCGCCACCCTTCCGAGACCGACGAGCGGATGATGATCCGGCTGCTGGCGTTCGCCATCCACGCGAACGAGGCGCTGACCTTCACCAAGGGCTTGTTCGATACCGACGAGCCCGACCTGTGGCAAAAAGACCTGACCGGCGCGATCCAGTTGTGGATCGAGGTCGGCCAGCCGGACGAAAAGCGCATCATGAAAGCCTGCGGCCGTTCCGAGCAGGTGATCGTCTACAGCTACAGCGCCACCAGCCATATCTGGTACAAGCAGATCGCCAACAAGCTGGAACGGGCGCGCAACCTGACCGTCATCAATATCCCGGCCGAGGCCAGCGAGCAGCTGGAAAAACTGGCAAACCGCAACATGCAGCTCCAGTGTACGATTCAGGACAGCCAGATCTACCTGACCGATGGCGCCAACACCGTGCTGGTGGAGCGCGACACCTTGCGCGGCGGCCGTTGACCGCCGCTGTCCGGGATGCGGCTATAATCTGGCCCACTGCCTGCTCTCTGACGAGATTGCCATGAAAAAACAACTGATCGCGCTCACTGCCATCCTTGCCCTGTCCAGCCACGCGCTGGCCCAGGTCAGTGTCACCGCACCGTGGATCCGCGCCACGGTGCCGCAGCAGGAAAGCACCGGCGTCTTCATGCATCTGCAGTCGTCGGGCGACGGCCGGCTGGTGGGCGTGAGCACGCCGGCGGCCAGCCGTTCGGAGTTCCACCAGATGGACATGCGTGGCCAGACGATGAAAATGCAACAGGTCGACAGCATCGACCTGGCGGCCGGCAAGGGCGTCAACCTGGCCTCGGGCGGCTACCACATCATGCTGATCGGCCTGAAGCGCCAGCTCAAGGCGGGCGAAGTGGTGCCGCTGACCATCATCGTCGAGGGGAAAGACAACAAGCGCGAGCGCATCACGCTCAAGGTGCCGGTCAAGCCGCTGACCTTTGCCGGTCCGGGCGCCGGCCCCTCGCGCCACCATTAACGGCGTTTAACGCGCCGCCACCCGCGTCACATCCCCAGAACCCACCACCGAGCGGCTGATTTTCGGGTCGCCGCGGTAATTGACGTCGCCCGAACCGGCGATGGTTGCGCTGAGGTTGTCGCGCGCCCATACTTCAGCGGTGCCGGAGCCGGCCACGCTGACGCTGGCGTCGCCCGCGGCCATGCGGCCCATATCGACATCGCCCGATCCGCCAATCGACACCGACACGGTGTTAGCGCTGCCGCCGCCGGTTTTGAAGTTGCCGCTGCCGCCGACCGTCACCGACACGGCGTCGCCGTCGATGCTCTTGATGTCGATCGAGCCGGACCCGCCCAGGTCGAACTGCATGCGCTCCCCGCGCAGCGCGTCCGAGCGGATGGTGCCCGAGCCGCCCAGCGCGATGCGGTTCACGTCGCGCGCATGCACAATGATTTTCATCGACGTGGCGTTCAGGTTCATGTTCTTCTTGAGCGGACGGATCTTCAGGGTGCCATTGTCGATCGTGGTCTCGATCAGCGGCAGCAGGTTGTCGTCGGTCTCGATGCTGATGCCCTCGGTATTGCCGATCCGCAGTTCGAGCTGGGCCGGCACATTCAGCGACAGGCCGGTGAAGTGGGCTAGCGCGCGCGACTGCTTCTTGATCGCGCCGTTGCCGCGCACCTTGTCGCCGACAATCCAGTCCAGCGGCGAGGCCGACACCATCGCGACGGGCGCGGCCAGCGTGATTGCGGCAAACGCCAGTACCAGGTGGCGCAGGGCGATTGTGGTGGTGGTTTTCATGCTGTCTCCTTGGTGGTCAGGGTAATAAACGGTACTTTCAGGCATCGTATGGCAGCGCCCGCTGGGATGCCACGGCTTTGCGACAGGCTGCAGCCAAGGCTTGCCAGGATGCGCGGCGGCGCGATATTCCGCCTCCGTGCGGCCGGGCGCGGTATCATGTCGGCCCTCGCCCTGGCGCCCCGCAATGGCGCTGGCGCGGTGCGCACCTTCATCTTTTCTGGAAATATCATGCTGATCATCACAATTAAACAGGGCAAGGAAAAAAGCATCCTGGCCGGCGAACCTTGGATCTATGCATCCGCCATCGAGCGGGTCGAGGGGCGCAACAGCGAAAAGATGAAGCCCGGCGCCACCGCCATCGTGCAGTCGTCGGCGCGCACCTTCCTGGCGCGCGCGGCCTACAACTCGCGCTCGCAGATCCGGGCGCGCGTGTGGACGCTGGACGAGGCCCAGCCGATCGACCATGCGCTGATCAAGCGCCGGGTCAAGCTGGCGCTGGAGAAAAGCGCGGCGGCCGCGGCCAAGGCCAAACCGGGCACGGTGGTGCGGCGCGTGAATGCCGAGGCCGACGGCTTGCCGGGCTTGCTGGTGGATGGCTACGGCGGCAAGGACGGTTACCTGATCTGCGAGTTCCAGGCCGGCGGCGTCGATGCCTGGAAGGTGCCGATCGTGCAGGCCCTGCTGGCCGAAACGGGCTGCCGCAACGTCTGGGAGCGCGCCGACGACCTGGTGCGCAAAGGGGAGGGGCTGCCGGTCACCAGCGGCGCGCTGGCGGGCGACGCGCCGCCCGACGAGATCATCGTCAATGAAGAGGGCGTGCAGTTCTCGCTCGACCTGAAAACCGGCCACAAGAGCCGCTTCCGCTAGTAGCGCCCGGTCAGGTTGCTGGCCAGTTCGCCCTGGCAGGCGCCGTATAGCCGGAACGATTCTTCTTCGGTGTCCATGGCCGCCTGCGCCACTTCCATGCCGGCGATCTCGCGCCGGATGAAGGGGCGCAGCCACAGGTCGACCTCGGCCTGCAGCGCTGCCAGCCCGGCGCCGTGGCGGGCGTACAGCGGACGGTCGCCGAACCGTTCGGCCAGCCCGGCACGCACCCGCGCCTTCACATGCGGGAACTGCTCGCGGTACAGCTGCACATGGCGCATCTCATGCTCGAGGATCTGGCGGTAGCTGCACGAGGCTGGCGAGAATTCGCGCGCGATGTAGACCGACATGCGCGGCACGACCAGCTCGACCGAGATGCGCGGCGACACGCATTCGCGGCCAGTGGCCCGGTCGACGATCGCCGGGCCGTCGAGCAGCACGCTGGCATGGGTTTCCAGCGCCGTCATCCCCAGCATGAAATCGCTGGACGTGTTGTGCACGCTTTTATTGCCGAGCACGCGGCTGGACACGGTGTTGTCGACCTGGTGACCGAGGTCGCTCAAGGCGACGTCGAAGCGCGGCGTCATCTCGCGTTCGCAGCGCTGCTCGAACGTCCATTCGGCAGGTTGCGAAGCGGCTACCCAGGCTGGCGCAGCGGCCAGGGCAAGTGCGGTGAACAAGGACGTTTTCACGATGCTTTCCTCCCCAGTATTTACCCAATGCTGCGCCTTCCTGCCGTGCTTGCCAAGTTGTTTTGCGTCTGTTTCAGCTTGGGATATATAAATTTAAATTTCGGTTATGCAATTTCTCCATGGTACTAGTCTTATAATTACCGACATCCGTTTCAACGCATTCCCGAGAGCCCCATGGAAAACCACGAGTCGTCGCAGATCCGCACCTTGTCGTATGTGGAAAATGAAGACCATCCGGTCTTCGGCACCCTGGTCGAACAGATCCTGCACCTGCTCAATTCGCGCCTGGTGTTCTCCGACATCATCATTCACCAGAACAGCCCGCTGCTGCTGCGCCAGCCCAAGGGCCTGGTCGCGGTCACCGACTCGCCGATCACCAAGGAAGAGCTGGAAGAGTTCTTCGAGGTGATCGAGCCGGACTGGGAAGCGCGCATCAAGGACCGCGCGTTCGACCGCTCGATCGACCTGCATACCGCGCGCATCCGCGCCAACTGCTTCACCTTCCAGGGCAAGAAGCGCCTTGGCTGCGTGATCCGGCGCTTCCCGAAAGAGCCGCTGGCGCTGGCCAGCCTGGGCTTGCGCACGGCGGAGCAGGACTTCGCCCACCTGACCTCGGGCCTGGTCTTGATCATCGGCGACACCTGCCAGGGCAAATCGACCACGATCGCCTCGATGGTCGACGAAATCAACAAGACCCGCTCGGGCCATATCATCACCATCGAAGATCCGGTCGAGACCCTGATCCCTCAGCGCAAATGCATCATCACGCAGCGCGAAGTAGGGCAGGACGGCGACGTTGAAAGCTACTACCTCGGCGCGCTCGACGCGCTGCGCGAGCGCCCGGACGTGATCGTGATCGGCGAGATCCGCGATTCGCAAACCGCGCAGGAAGCGCTGGCGCTGGCCGAATCGGGCCCGCTGGTGCTGGCCTCGCTGCACGCGCGCTCGACCGAACTGGGGCTGCAGAAGATGAACCGCCTGCTGGGCAATTCGGAAGCGCAGTCGCAGGCGCTGGCCAACGCGCTGCGCGGCGTGCTGTGCCAGGCGCTGCTGCCGTCGCTCGACGGCGACCGCTATCACCTGGCCACCGAATGCCTGACCTCGAATCCGGAAGTGGTGCGGATGGTGGAGTCGGCGCGCTTTGCCGACGTGCGCACCTTGATGGATGGCGGCACCGGCAAGTTCAACGCCGGCTGCCACTCGATGAATTCGGCGCTGGTGTACCTGCTGCGCGAGAAGATGATCAGCGTGGAAGATGCGCGCAATGCCACCACTGACCGGATCGGGTTTGCGGATGCGTGTTACGCGGCGATGGTCAACGTCGCGTGACCAATTCGGCGGATGCGCTTTGCTTATCCGCCCTACAGGTAACGTGATCGCAGGGCGGATAAGCGACAGCGCATCCGCCGTATCAATCCAGCGGCACGGCGCGGTAGCGATTGACCTCGCGGCTTGATACTGGCGCGGCCTGGTTGCCCCAGCTGCTGCGCAGGTAAGTCACCAGCGAAGCCGCTTCCTGGTCATTGAGCACATGGCTGAACGGCGGCATGCCGTAAGGCCGCGGATTGCCCGCCGTCCCTGGCGCAAAACCCCCGTTCATCACGCTGCGGATGGCGTTCACCGGCGAGTCCATGGTCACGGCGCGGTTGCCCGCCAGCGGAGGATAATGCGGCGGCAAGCCCTTGCCGTCGGCGCCATGGCAGTCGATGCAATGCGTTTCGTACAGCCGCTTTCCCTGCGCGATAACCTGCTCATGCTCGGCTCCGACGACGATCGCAGGCTTGTCCACCGGCGTGTGCGGCAGCGATTTCAAATACACGGCCATCGCGCCCAGATCCGGTTCGCTCAGGTGCTGCAGGCTTTGCTGCACTACCTCGGCCATCGGCCCGACCACGGTGGCGCGCGGCGACACCCCGGTTTGCAGCAGCTGCACGATCTCGGCCACCTGCCACTTGCCCAAGCCGGCTTCGGCGTCCGAGGTCAGCGACGGCGCGTACCAGCCGATCACGGGAATCAGGCCGCCGGCCAGCGCGCCGCTTGGCGCACCGAGGGTATTGCGGCTGCTATGGCACGCCGCGCAGTGGCCGAGGCCCTCGACCAGGTAGGCGCCGCGGTTCCATTCGGCGCTGCGCGACGGCTGCGGTTCGAACACCGCCGGCTTGAAGTACAGCAGGCGCCAGCCGGCCAGTGCCAGCTGCTGGTTGTACGGGAAGCGCAGCTGGTGCGGCTCGCTGGCGCGCTGGTGCGCCGGGACCGACCGCATGAACGCATACAGCGCGTCCGAATCGGCGCGCGTGACCTGGGTGTAGTTCGTGTACGGGAAGGCCGGGTAGAGCAGGCGGCCATCGCGCGACTTGCCGTTGTGGAGCGCGTTCCAGAAGTCGTCGGCGCTCCAGGCGCCGATGCCGGTGGCGCTGTCGGGCGTGATGTTGGGGGCGACCATGCGCCCGAACGGCGTCTCGATGGCGCGTCCGCCCGCGTATTCGACGCCGCCGCGCGCCGTGTGGCAGGCCATGCAGTCGCCGGCCCGCGCCAGGTAGGCGCCGCGGGCGATGTTGGCCGGCGTCGCCGCCCACGCCGCGGGCGAGCTGGCAGGAATGAACTGGTCGCGAGGCCAGGCGAGCGCGATGGCCGCGGCGGCGGCGATGCCAAGGGCAGCCGCGATCAGGACGAATTTTTTCATGGCGCGCTGCCGCAGGCGATTGGCAGGGGCCGCGCGACGCTGGTGTCGGGCCGCGCCGCGGCCGATACCGGCTGCGCCGCCAGCCAGCTTGATACCGCCGACACGTCGTCCAGGCTCAGGCGGTTGGCGATGTCGGCCATGCAGTCGGGCGCTGTCGCGCGGCGGACCTTGTTTTTCCACGCGCCGAACTGCGCGTTGACGTAGTCGCGCGGCAGGCCGACCAGTCCCGGGATCGACGGCGCCACGCCGGTCAGCGCCTTGCCATGGCAGGCGATACAGGCCGGCACGCCGGTGGCGCGGTCGCCCTGCATGGCCAGCACGCGGCCACGTTCCAGCACTGCCGCGGGCAGCGCCGGCTGCACGGTGGCGACCGGCGCCAGGTGCTGCTGCGAGAAGTGCTGGGCGATTTCGCGCAGGTAGTCGTCGGGGAGGTGGCTGACCATGTAGGTCATCATCGGGAACTGGCGCGCGCCGGTCTTGAAGTTGACCAGCTGGTTGTACAGGTAGCCGGCCGGCTTGCCCGAGATGCGCGGGAAGAAGGCGTCGTTGCGGTCAGCGCGCGCGTGGCAGCTGGCGCAGGCCAGCACGCGCTGTTCGATGGTGTCGGGCAGGGTGGCTGGCCGCTCGGCCGCCACCGGCCCGGCGGCGCATGCCAACAACAGCAGGTGGCCCAGGCGGCGCATGGCTAGTTGTCCTGGCGCCAGCGCCGGTACACGCGCAATGCGACATGGGCGTCGTCGGCGGCGTACAGGATCTGCCTCTCGGTCAGGCGCGGCAGCGACCAGTTGGTGGTGGTGATTTTCTTCGACTTCTGCAGGCGCTGGCCGAAAAAGCGCGCGACCGCCGTCTTGGCGCCGAGCGTGTTGCGCTCGCCGCGGCGCAGCGCCGTCGACAGGTCGAGCACATTGGCGGTATCGATGCCAAGCTTGCTGCGCAGGCGGCGCACGTCGTCGGTCAGGCCAAAGCCGACCTTCAGGATGGTCGGCGATTCGAGCACCGCGCGCAGCACCTCGACCGACGGCGAGGCGCCGATCTGGAACAGGTAGGCCGCCTCGTCGGTTGCCAGCTGCACCAGGTGCGGGCCGGTCGACAGCTCGCCCTTGGCGAAGGTGGGTTTCGATTCGGTGTCGAAGCCCAGCGTGTCCGACGCGAGCAGCGCCGCCAGTGCTTCGGCGGCGTCGCGTTCGGTTTTGACCATGCGCACGTCGGTCATCTTGATGCCGTCGTAGGGCGGGAGCAGTTCTTCCTGATCAGGCGTCATCAGGGCCGGTTAACCGTTGCGGGAAAACTTGGAGGCGAGCTGCTGCAGCTTCTCCTGGCGCAGGCGGTTGGCTTCTTCGGCCTGGGAAGCGTCGCGCTCGGCTTTCTTGCGTTCGGCTTCCTTCTTGAAGCGCTGCTGCAGCACTTCCTTGGCGTGGGCGCGGTGGGTATCCGTTACTTCGTCGCCGGCATTGCCGTCGAGGTCGAAGCGCTGGGTCGCTTTTTCCATCACGCGCAGGTAGCGCAGCGATCCGGTGTGAATGCCGAGCGCGGCGCGCATGGTTTTGCGGTCGAGGCCTGGCATGCGCGCGAGGAGCTGCTTGTCGATGCCGATCGCCAGCGGCAGGCAGTTACGGAACGCTGGAAATTGTTGCTGGAGCTGCTTGAGCAGGCTACGGGCGCTTTGTGGCGCTGCCGCCTGGGCTGGTGCTTGTGCAGGTACTTCGCCAGGTGCGGAAACGTCCACAGGCTCGGCTGCAAGGGGTGTTGGATTCATTGACTTCATTGTAAGAGCTGGAACCGGAAGGATAGCACGCGCACATTCGGAAGGGATGGGCCAAATTGGCAACAAGTTGCCAACCTGTGAACGGAACACTGTTGACAGTTCGGCTAACTCCCTCTACGAACATGGGCGCGGCGACGCGAAATCGTGTATCATCCGCCTCTTGCCTTGCGCACGGCTTGACACTGCGCAGGATTCACCGGAAGGTGAAAAGGATAGCGTATTGGTATGCGCCGCGCTTATATCCGGTATTTGATTATTCAATTATCGTGATATGTTGCTATGCGACATAATGATACCTGTCTCCTCTATTTTTCCCTGAAAAGTAGATTCAAGCCCGTTTTTGCCAGCGGGCTTTTTTTCGTTTTGTAATGTACAGCGCCATTTTGATCACCGCACAATCGATTTACGCCTTGCCATCCGGTCGCCGATGCGATCGCTGGTGCTTGCATTCCAGCCGTATCGCCCTTAGCTAGGGCCGTCCCAATTCACGTTCCATCGGATCCGCCATGCGGGTCCAGGTGGATTATTGACTTCGCAGGCATGCAGCGCGCCTCGACTGGAGAGTTTTAGATGAAAAACACCGCCAAGACACTGACCCTGACCGCCGCCAAGGCTCCGCGCAAGAGCACCGCGCAGCTGGCCGTCCCGAAAACCGCTACCTCCTACTTCCTCGAATCGGAAGCGGCGGAGCCGGTTACGGTCGTCAAAAAGGGCTCGCGCCTGGCGGCTGTCAGCGCTGGCGACGCCGTCGCCGAGGCGCCAGTGGAAGCGGGCGCGGTGCCGGTGGTGGTGCGCAAGCGCTCGCGCCTGGCCGCCGCCGAGCCGGTGGTCGACGCGGTAGCGCCGGAAGCGGTGCAGGCGCCTGCGCAAGCGGCCGCGCCGACAGCGGCGCGCGCATCCAAGGTGCGGGTGGCGGTGAAGAAGACCGACGAACCGGCGGTCAGCCACACCACCGCATCGGTGGTCAGCGACGCGGCCACGCTGGCGGCGATCGACACCTCCGGCTACCTGCTGCCGTCGGTGAAGGTACCCGGCCGCCGCGGCCGCAAGCCGAGCGAGTTCATGCCCGAGCACGACGAAGTGGCGGCACTGAACGCGGTCGAGCGCGCCGAACTGAAGGCGGTATCGAAGGCCAAGGAACGCAAGGCCAAGAGCGGCCTGTCGAACATCCTGGGCGGCGACGACAAGACCTCCGAGGCTGACCTGGAGCGCCGCCGCAACCAGATCAAGAACCTGATCAACATGGGCAAGGACCGCGGCTTCCTGACCTACGCCGAGATCAACGACCAGCTGCCGGAGAACATCATCGATCCGGAAGCGATCGAAGGCATCATCGCGACCTTCAACGACATGGGCATCGCGGTCTACGAGCGCGCTCCCGACGCCGACCTGATGCTGCTGACCGATACGGTCGCCACCGCCACCAGCGACGACGAAGTCGAAGCCGCCGCCGCCACCGCGCTGTCGACGGTCGATTCCGATTTCGGCCGTACCACCGACCCGGTGCGCATGTACATGCGCGAAATGGGCGCGGTCGCGCTGCTGACGCGCGAAGGCGAGATCGAGATCGCCAAGCGTATCGAAGGCGGCCTGAAAGACATGGTCCAGGCGATTTCGGCCTGCCCGACCACGATCGCCGAAATCATCGCGCTGTCGCACAAGATTTCGCGCGACGAGATCAAGGTCGATGAAGTGGTCGACGGTTTCGTCGACCTGAACGAGTCGTCCGCGCCTGCGGCGCCGGCGCCGCACGTGGCCGCGTCGTCGGATGACGAAGAAGACGAGGAAGAGCACGAAGAAGAAGACGGCGACGCCAATGGCGGCGCGGCCGGCTTCTCGACCGAGCAGCTGGCGCAGCTGAAGAAGGGCGCGCTGGAGAAGTTCGGCCTGATCGAAGACCAGTTCGACAAGATGGCCAAGGCCTTCGAGAAGGACGGCTACGGCAGCAAGAACTACGTCAAGGCGCAGGAAGTCATCTCCAACGAGCTGCTCGGCATCCGCTTCACCGCCAAGGTCGTCGAGAAGCTGTGCGACACCCTGCGCGGCCAGATGGAACAAGTGCGCTCGATCGAGAAGGCCGTGCTGGCCATCTGCGTCGACCGCTGCGGCATGCCGCGCGCGCACTTCATCAAGGTCTTCCCAGGCAACGAAACCGACCTTGGCTGGGTCGACCGCGAAGTCGATTGCGCTTATCCGTACAGCACGGTACTGAGCCGCAATGTCCCGGCCATCAAGGAACTGCAGCAGCGCATGATCGACCTGCAGGCGCGCGTGGCGCTGCCGCTGGCCGACCTGCGCAAGATTAACAAGCAGATGGCAGCGGGCGAAAAGCGCGCGCGCCACGCCAAGCGTGAAATGACGGTCGCTAACCTGCGCCTGGTGATCTCGATCGCCAAGAAGTACATCAACCGCGGCCTGCAGTTCCTCGACCTGATCCAGGAAGGCAACATCGGCCTGCTGAAGGCGGTCGACAAGTTCGAATACCGCCGCGGCTACAAGTTCTCGACCTATGCGACCTGGTGGATCCGCCAGGCCATCACCCGTTCGATCGCCGACATGGCGCGCACCATCCGCGTGCCGGTGCACATGATCGAGACGATCAACAAGATGAACCGCATCTCGCGCCAGATCATGCAGGAAACCGGCAGCGAGCCTGACCTCGCGACCCTGGCCCTGAAGATGGAAATGCCGGAGAATAAAGTCCGCGAGATCATGAAGATCGCCAAGGAGCCGATTTCGATGGAAACGCCGATGGGCGAGGACGGCGATTCGCAGCTGGGCGACTTCATCGAAGACAACACCACGCTGGCCCCGCTCGACGCAGCGCTGCACGCGTCGATGCGCAACGTGATCAAGGAAGTGCTCGATTCGCTGACCCCGCGCGAAGCGAAGGTGCTGCGCATGCGTTACGGCGTCGAGATGTCGAACGACCACACGCTGGAAGAAGTGGGCAAGCAGTTCGACGTGACGCGCGAGCGTATCCGCCAGATCGAGGCGAAGGCCATGAGCAAGCTGCGCCAGCCATCGCGCTCCGACAAGCTGAAGAGCTTCTTGCACAACCACTAAGCGGTAGCGGCTAGCCAGCGAGACGGCGGATGTGCGAAGGCGCTTCCGCCGTTTTTTTACGCCGCCGTCGCCCCGGTCTCGGTCGGAATCAGGATCGACAGCCGGGTTCCGCCGGCCGCCGCGCATTCGATCCCGACGTCGCCGCCAAATACATCGACCCGTTCGCGCAGCGCCCGCAGGCGCTGCTGCGCCGCATCGCCGCCGCCGATGCCTTCACCGTCATCGGCCAGCGTGATCGCCAGCTGCTCCGGCCCTGCCACCAGCGCGACATCGACCCGGCTCACCCCGGCGTTGCCGAGCACATGCACCAGCGCCTCCTGCACGATCCTGAAGATGACCGAGGTGCGGCGCGGATCCTGCATCGGCACGTGAGCGCCCGCCACATGCAGCGCGCAGCGGATGCCGCTGCGTTTTTCGAATTGCCCGACCAGCCATTCCAGCGCCACCGGCAGCCCCAGCTGCAGCGTGCTTGGATGCAGGTCGTTGATGATCGCGCGCACCGAGCGGATGGTGGCGTCGAGCGTATCGAGCACATGTCCGACGCGCCGCTTCAGGCGCGGATGCCGCTGGCTGGCGCGCGCGTGCAGCATCTCGACGTCGATTTTCAGCGCAAGCAAATTTTGTCCCAGGTCGTCGTGGATGCCCTGGGCGATGCGCCGGTGGTCGTCTTCCTTGAGCAGTTCCAGCTTCGCCGTCAGTTCGCGCAACTGGAGGAAGGAGCGCTGCAGCGCTCCTTCCGCATGCTTGCGCTGGGTGATGTCGACATACACGCAGATCAGGCTGAGGGGATTGCCGTGGACGTCGTAGACCGGCTTCTTGTATGACTCGACATCCATCACCCGGGCGCCCGAGGCGTCGGGTATCTGCGACTCCCTGACTACGACTTTGCCGCCGGCGAGCACCGCTTGTTCATCGGCCAGCACCGCCTGCATGTAGGCCGCCGGCATCCAGGCGGCGCCGGTGCCGCCGGCGGCCTGCTCGAAACGCACGCCCCATTTTTCTTCCGCCGCGTGATTCATCAGCGCGATGCGCGACTGGGCATCCTTGACCACGACCGGCATCGGCAGGGTGGAGAGGATGTCATGCAGGCGCCGCTCGCTGGCGGCGAGCGCGTTTTCGGCGGCGCTGCGGGTGGCGATTTCGTCGCGCAGCTGCTGGTTGCTTCGTTCGAGTTGCGCGGTGCGGGCATGGACCCGCCGGCGCAGGCGCTCATTGTGGATCATCAGGCCCGATGCGGCGGCGGCGATCACGCCCGACAGGGCCAGCGGTATCGGCACGGCGAAGACGGCCGCGACGACGGCGAGCCCCGCCAGCAGCGTGAGGCCAGCGCTCGCCGCGATCCAGCGCATCTCGACAGTCCCCATACCAGTTGCCCCTCGATTAATGAGGGAAATCATTCTACATTGCTGACAGGTAAGCAAACCTAGCAGTTCGATCAGGTATTGGCCTTCTCTTGTACCAAAGTACAGGGCGAAAAACGCCACAGTATGCTTGACGCATAGCAGTGAACATCGGACCATGGCGTAAGGCAATAAGTTTCCGTAGGTAAATTTATTGAAACACTGTTAAGACGATAAGGACCTCAAGTGCAACTCTTACGCAATGCGTCAATTAAAACCAAACTGATGGCCAGCATGGCAGGCTGCATGCTGTTGTTCGTCGTCATATCGGCTTACCTGAGCGTCACGCTGACCGCCAGCGGCCTGAAGGAACGAGCGGTCGGGCAAGAGTTGCCGGCCGTGATAGGCGAGATCCGCAATGACGTGCGGCGCCAGATCGCGGTCCCATTGTCGCTGTCGCTGGGGCTGGCGCAAAATACCTTGCTGTATCCATGGGAAAACGGCGGGCTGGCCGACGATGGCATGGCCACCTGGCAGGCCTACGCCGGGCAGTTGAAAAAGACCAGCAATGCCACCCTGGTGTTCTACGTATCGGCCAGCAACGGCAAGTTCGTTACCGAGCGCGGCTTCGACCGCACGATCGACCAGGGCGCGGCCAAGGATGCCTGGCTGGGATCGTTCCTGTCCGGCGGCAAGCCGTTCGAACTGGCGCTTGACCATGATGTGAGCCTGAATAAGACCATGCTGTTCATTAACGCTCGCGTGGAAGCGGGCGCCGGCAGGCTGGGCGTGGCCGGCATGGGCTTGTCGGTCGAGCAGATGGCCAACGCGATCCGTGACTACAAGGTGGGCAAGTCGGGTTTCGTCTACATGGTTCGTCCGGATGGCAAGGTCGTCATCCATCGCGACCTGAAGATCGCCGACGGCAAGCATGTGCTGACAGATTTGCCGGGCTTTACGCCTGAGCTGAGCAGGAAGCTGCTGAATAACGCCGAATTCACCCACGTGAACATCGACGGCGCGGACGGCGCGCGCCTGGTCGCCGCCTCGTTCATCCCGGAACTGAACCTGTACCTGATCGCCGAAGTGCCAGAGGCGGAAATCCTCGGCGGCCTGGCGCGCTCGGCGACGATCGCTGCGCTCGTTGCCGGCCTGATCGGCGGCGGTATCGGCATGTTCATCATCTTCCTGGTGAGCCGCGCGATTACCGCGCCAGTGGCACGCGCTGCGCACATGCTCAATGAGATCGCCGACGGCAATGGTGACCTGACGCGCCGCATGACGGTCGAGTCGCGCGACGAGATCGGCAAGCTGGCCGAAGGCTTCAACCGCTTCGTGTCGTCGCTGAACCGCACGATGACCAGTGTACGCAGCAGCACCAACGCGATTGCCCACGCCTCCAGCGAAATCGCCGCAGGCAATATGGACCTGTCGGCGCGAACCGAATCGCAGGCGTCGAGCCTGGAAGAGACCGCGGCGACGATGGAAGAGCTGACCTCGACCGTCAGGCAGAACGCGGAAAACGCGCGCCAGGCCAACCAGCTGGTGCTGGCCGCCAGCGGGCAGGCGGAGAAGGGCGGCGCCGTGGTCGGCGACGTCGTCGAGACGATGGGTTCGATATCGGAAAGCTCGCGCCGGATTGCGGACATCATCAGCGTCATCGACGGCATCGCGTTCCAGACCAATATCCTGGCGCTCAACGCTGCGGTCGAAGCGGCGCGTGCCGGCGAGCAGGGCCGCGGCTTCGCGGTCGTGGCGACCGAAGTGCGCAACCTGGCCCAGCGTTCGGCGGCGGCGGCAAAGGAAATCAAGGAGCTGATCAACGACTCGGTCGGCAAGGTCGAAGCGGGCAGCCGCCAGGTCGATGCGGCTGGCGCGACGATGAGCGAGATCGTCATTTCGGTCAAGCGGGTGGCCGATCTGATGGGCGAAATCGCTTCAGCCAGCAATGAGCAAAGCCATGGGATCGGGCAGGTGAACGAGGCCGTGGTCGAGATGGATAACGTCACCCAGCAGAACGCGGCGCTGGTGGAGGAGGCAGCGGCAGCGGCGTCGGCCATGCAGCAGGAAGCGGCGTTGCTGGCCGAGGTGGTGGCCGTGTTTACGCTGGAGGAAGCCGGCGACGTGGTGCGGACAGCGGCCATCGCGGCGCCCAAGGCGGCGCAACGAGCGCCGGCCGAAGGCGAGAACTGTGAAGCGTTCTGATGCCGTCAAGGCAGCCGAAAAAATGGCCGGTGATGCACCGGCCATTTTTTTATGTCACCGTGAATGTGGGAATGCGCTTTCACCACCAGCGCGTCGTACCCGCGAAGGCGGGTATCCATATTGAGAGGCGTTCGGAACGAACCGTATCACTACTGATCGTTCTCGGTATGGGTTCCCGCTTTCGCGGGAACGACGTGTTGGCCACCAGTGCGTCGTACCCGCG
>NZ_JAFBIL020000030.1 GCF_016809835.1 Massilia soli
AGAAGCTTTCGCCGGTCAATTTTGAGAAGCGGTACTTTGAGAGGCTCGCGAGTGTCTAGCAAACTCGTGGCGATTCAGATGGAAATTGGCTGAACGCTACAGCGGTTTGCGCTGAGAACGGTGCAAGCGTGCTGGTACGAGGAGCCTTTATCCGCACCAATGAAATTTAGGACTGGCAGCGTGGCGGTGGACAAGCTGTTCGTTGCCTTGAAAGGCGAGGCGAAACTCGAATGCATGGAGCCGGAGATTGCGGTAACGTTAAGGGCAATGTCTTTAGGCGCAATCAAGATGGAAGTGCAGATCACGCCAGACCAATTAACTCAAGAGCACCGATTTACCTTTGCTATCGACCAAAGCTATCTGCAGCCGTTGTCATCGCAGTGTGTGCGGCGGCTGACCGCCTTTCCAATACGCGGCTCTTGAAGTCTGTTTTGGGTCGGTAGCTGCCTGTCATGACCGTCTGCGACTTTTCCCCTTTGGCAATCTGCTATCCTGTATTGAACGGCCGAGATCGGCCAAGAGCAGACCTACCACTAACCAGCTTCCCAAAGACTTATGGATGACGTACAGATACATCATGCGTTGAAGATGTTTGATACAGCGAGCACGAGCGCGCACGAGGCTGCCTGGGCATCGCTCAAACCGCTAGGGAAGCGCTGATTAATTCAAACGCTTACGTTTCCATCGGCAGCCCGACCTGAGACAATACCGGCACTTTCACC
>NZ_JAFBIL020000031.1 GCF_016809835.1 Massilia soli
TGAAAGTGCCGGTATTGTCTCAGGTCGGGCTGCCGATGGAAACGTAAGCGTTTGAATTAATCAGCGCTTCCCTAGCGCTCCCCATCTGGGACGCGAGGAATGATGACGGTATTTTTGACGGTATTTTTCCGGTGCGATTGCTAAGGCGGGGAATTTTGCCCCACCCCGTCGCGCAATTCGATTCCGGCTCCGCACTATTGGCCACTGGCCGTCTAGTCCACTAGACCCGTTGGGCTCACTCGCGAAAACGCCCACTCCCGTACCTCTTGCAGAACCCATGCCGACGACCGGACGGACAGCCTGACTTGACGGGGAAACTCTCCCTTCTGGATCATCCGATACACCGCCGCGCGGGAAAGTCCGGTGATTTCGATCACCTCATCGATTCTTATAAGCCTGATGTCGCAATCGCAGGGGTTTGTCATGACGGTGTCCTTGAGGTTCGCACTCCATCTAGCGTAAGGTGTGCTTGCACCCCGCGCTTCCTCGATATGCGGCCGAAATGGGGAGATAACGATCACGTCAGGGGGGAAATCCGGAAGCGGTGGACTTGTTTCAACAGTCACGCGCATCGCCGCTGCAGGCAGCTGGGCAAAAAGCAGCATTGAAATCGAGCGATTAGATTACTTAGGGAAGCGCTGATTAATTCAAACGCTTACGTTTCCATCGGCAGCCCGACCTGAGACAATACCGGCACTTTCACCG
>NZ_JAFBIL020000032.1 GCF_016809835.1 Massilia soli
CACCGTTTCTTCCCTGACAAAAGAGCTTTACAACCCGAAGGCCTTCTTCACTCACGCGGCATTGCTGGATCAGGCTTGCGCCCATTGTCCAAAATTCCCCACTGCTGCCTCCCGTAGGAGTCTGGACCGTGTCTCAGTTCCAGTGTGGCTGGTCGTCCTCTCAGACCAGCTACTGATCGTAGCCTTGGTAGGCCTTTACCCTACCAACTAGCTAATCAGATATCGGCCGCTCCAGGAGCACAAGGCCTTGCGGTCCCCTGCTTTCATCCTTAGATCGTATGCGGTATTAGCGTAACTTTCGCTACGTTATCCCCCACTCTTGGGTACGTTCCGATATATTACTCACCCGTTCGCCACTCGCCGCCAGGTTGCCCCGCGCTGCCGTTCGACTTGCATGTGTAAAGCATGCCGCCAGCGTTCAATCTGAGCCAGGATCAAACTCTTCAGTTTAATCTCTGTTTGTTGGCATTTCTGCCACCGGTATTGCTACCGGGTCGCTCACTCAAAATACTGACCGTTACTCATTGCTGAGCAACGTATTTCTTTTTTGTGAACATTTGATAATTTAAGTAATCAGTGACCGAAGTCACTGGCACCTTCATCAAACGCCCACACTTATCGACTGTTAATTTTTAAAGAACTT
>NZ_JAFBIL020000033.1 GCF_016809835.1 Massilia soli
GCGTAATAGCTCACTGATCGAGTCGTCCTGCGCGGAAGATGTAACGGGGCTAAGCCAGTCACCGAAGCTGCGGATATCCGCAAGGATATGGTAGGAGAGCGTTCTGTAAGCCTGTGAAGGTGTCTTGTAAAGGATGCTGGAGGTATCAGAAGTGCGAATGCTGACATGAGTAGCGATAATGGGGGTGAAAAGCCCCCACGCCGTAAGCCCAAGGTTTCCTGTTCAACGTTCATCGGAGCAGGGTGAGTCGGCCCCTAAGGCGAGGCAGAGATGCGTAGCTGATGGGAAGCAGGTTAATATTCCTGCACCGTCGTATGATGCGATGGGGGGACGGATCGCGGAAGGTTGTCTGACTGTTGGAATAGTCAGTTTCTGCTTCATAGAAGGCGCTTAGGCAAATCCGGGCGCGTAATTCAAGGGAGTGGGACGAGCGGCCTTGTGCTGCGAAGCAATCGGAAGTGGTTCCAAGAAAAGCCTCTAAGC
>NZ_JAFBIL020000034.1 GCF_016809835.1 Massilia soli
TAGCTCAGCTGGGAGAGCACCTGCTTTGCAAGCAGGGGGTCGTCGGTTCGATCCCGTCATCCTCCACCACTCTACTTAATATCTTGAAAGTGCAAACGTAAGCCTCTGGGGTTTAGGTTTGATCTTTTAGAGATCATTAGCTGTTTCGTTCTTTAACAATCTGGAAGAAGTAAAGTTTTATTAAGCGTGTTCTGTAAAAGGGACACACTTAGGGTAGTAGTAAAACTCATCAAACACAGTAATAAATGAAGTCTTGCTTGGAACTGTGACGATCCCTGGCAACAGGGGCTAACGTTATAGGGACAAGTGAATAAGTGCACATGGTGGATGCCTTGGCGATTACAG
>NZ_JAFBIL020000035.1 GCF_016809835.1 Massilia soli
TGATCGTGCATGAAGTCCATCGACCAGCTCTGGTTGATCGCGGCCGGCACCGCCAGCGGCAACGGTTTTTCGCGCACTAGGCGATGGCGCGGCTTGATTCGCAGGTTCAGCTCGAGTTCACGGTAAATCCTGTAGACGCGCTTGTGGTTCCATTTGAAGCCTTTCACGTTGCGCAGGTACAGGAAGCACAGCCCGAAACCCCAGTTGCGCTGGTTGTTCGTCAGCCTCACCAGCCAGTCGGCAATGAGGCCGTTTTCCGCGTCCAGCTTGGCCTT
>NZ_JAFBIL020000036.1 GCF_016809835.1 Massilia soli
CGGGAGTAGCTCAGTTGGTAGAGCGCAACCTTGCCAAGGTTGAGGTCGAGAGTTCGAGACTCTTCTCCCGCTCCAGTGTTTCGGACCTGTCGTCGTAGCAAAAGATGCACGTTATCCTTGGAAAGCTGGCCCGTTTCTGCGATAATCGTTGTCTTGCAAATGCGGGAGTAGCTCAGTTGGTAGAGCGCAACCTTGCCAAGGTTGAGGTCGAGAGTTCGAGACTCTTCTCCCGCTC
>NZ_JAFBIL020000037.1 GCF_016809835.1 Massilia soli
GCCGGCTTCGGCTTGCTTGAGAATGGCGATGATCTGGCTGTCGGTAAAACGGGAGGTCTTCATGTAGAGCTTTCTGTATCTTAAGTAGAAAATTCTACTTCTGAACGCGCTCCTTATGTGGGGGGATTACCCCAACGACTAGGGAAGCGCTGATTAATTCAAACGCTTACGTTTCCATCGGCAGCCCGACCTGAGACAATACCGGCACTTTCACC
>NZ_JAFBIL020000038.1 GCF_016809835.1 Massilia soli
GCCGAACGCCTGACATGCCAGCTTGACCGTGGCTGATCGCTCCAACACGGCCCATTGCGCCATCTCCCGCCGCTGAGATGGCGCTACCATTTTTTTGTGAGCGCCTCCGCAACGATCTCGGCTTTGAGGCGCTCTTCGACGTACATCTTCTTGAGGCGTCGGTTCTCCTCCTCCAGCTCCTTCATGCGTGCCATCAGCGAGGC
>NZ_JAFBIL020000039.1 GCF_016809835.1 Massilia soli
TAGCTCAGCTGGGAGAGCACCTGCTTTGCAAGCAGGGGGTCGTCGGTTCGATCCCGTCATCCTCCACCACTCTACTTGATCTTGAAAGCGCAAACGAAAGTCAGCCAGTTCCTGGTTGCGATTTTGGTTTGATCTTTTAGAGATCATTGCTGTTTCGTTCTTTAACAATCTGGAAGAAGTAAAGTTTTATTAAGCGTGTTCT
>NZ_JAFBIL020000003.1 GCF_016809835.1 Massilia soli
CTTCAAACTGGTTGTGTGCAAACTCCAGTTTAGGCACCACGGTGCCCGTTGGGGAGGAGGAGTCCATCCCATTGCTTATGGCCGGTTGCGGCCTCTTAGAACTCTAACTCATCTGACAGTTCGTGTCAGGTCAAGTATGAGCTAGTACAGATAAGGCCTCCGGCCGCATCCGGCTACTTCAGCGCTACCAGCCAATATCCTGCAACAGCGCCTGCGTCAGATCCTTTGGCGCTGTCACTTCGTGCGGTAAATCGGCATTGATCGACGGTTCCATCAGCTGATTGCTCTTCGCGTCGGTCGTGAAGTGCGACACCGACGACCCCGGATCAAACTCCGCCGGCACGAACATCCGGATCCGCCGCGCGCTGTCCGTTCCCGCAAGCCGCTCCGGGTCGATCGTCAGATTGACCACCACCGCCGACTTGCCGCGCTGGCGCTTCTTCAGAGCCGCTTTCAGCGCCGTGCCCGATGCCTGGCTTACGCGCACTGCCGGGATCGCGATTGCCGGGTCGCCCCCGCCCAGCCCTGTCACCGGCCCCGGCGCGTTGTCCGCCACGACCATTGCCCTGGCCCCGGCATCCTGCACGTGTCTGGCCTTGATCACAAACGAACATTCGCCCCGGTCGACCAGGGCGATCTTGCCCTTCACGCCTGCGGCGTTCGCCTTTGAGAGCGGCGCACAGGCAAGGCCGGTGCCGTTTTCCTGGTCGACCACCTGCATCAGGTCTCCTTTGACCCCAGCTGCGGCCAGCGGCGGGCCGAAGGAGGCGTCGCCGACTTCGTACATGCCCTTGGCACCACCAGCGCGCCTGCCGGTCACCGTCATGACCGACTGCGGCGACAGCACCGTGGGCACCTGGCCCGTGACGAACCGGCCATTCCACGACAGCCCGGTTTCGCTGAGTGCCGACATCCGGCGCTCTTCGTTGCTCATGTTGACCCACAGCTTGTTGGTGCGGTTGTCGATCAGGTGGTGGTCCCACACGGAGGGCCGTTTTTCGTACGGCTCGCCGGTCTGTTCGTCGGTGAAGCCCTGGAAGCCGAGGCCGTGCGCCATCTCGTGCAGCAGCACCGTGACGAGGTTGATCTTGTCGCCGTGCTTGTTGTCCAGGCCTAGGTAGAAACCCGAACCGGCCATGCAGTCATCGAACAGCCCGAGGCGCGAGTTGAAGCGCGCGCGGATGTGCGGTTCGCCCGCCGGGGCCTGGTCGTCGCCCGCGAGCTTGCTGGCCAGCGCGCTGGGGTACCAGGTGTTGGGCAGCGGCGCGTTGGGGAAGTCGCTGAAGATGTCGTTGGCGCCGGCCGAGCCGAGCACCGCGGTGTCGGCGGTGCAGGGCAGCGGCACGAAGCTGGCGCCGACGCGCACGGGCACCTTGCTGGTCAGCGTGGCGCCCCAGATCGTCGCGGCGTGCTGAAACGCGATCAGCCGTTGCTGTCCGAGCGTGGTGCCAGTGTTGCCACCGACCGGCTGCACCGGCGTGGGATCGTTGAAGCCTTCGTCGGGAGCGTTGCCGTTGACGATGGTGACCACGGCGGCGCCGTGGGCGCCGGCCCAGACCGAACAGGCCAGTGCCAGCAGCGCTGCGCGCCGCAGCAGGGCAGGTTTATTCGCGCTCATGGCCGTGCTCCCCGGTCGGTGCGCTGTGCGCGGGCTGGCCGATGGCGGCGCGGGCGGCATGTTCGCCGCCGGCGCAGCCGATGATTTCCCTGCCCGCGGCGTCGCGGGAGAGGACCGAATACACCATGCCGCGCTCGCCGAGGTGCAGGTGGCGGGTGCCGTCAGGGCGTTGAACCGAGGGCGCGATGGGCGCCGTCGGCGCCATGGCTTTCTGCTGTGCGCGCAGGGTGCGCAGTTCGGCGGGCGTCGGGGCGCGAAGCTGGCCGCTTTCGCGGTCGCGCACCACAACCATGCCTTCCTGTCCGGCCGCGCCGGCCAATGGCGGCAGCGATAACGCGGCGAGCGCCAGCATCGCCGCCAGGGTTGCCCCCGGCGAGCTTCTCTCGTTCATCATGATTCGATCCTCCAGGTTGCTGCTACGCCTGTCGTCGGCGCAGCATGGTCAAACCGAACAAGCCGACGCCCAGCATCAGGTATGCCGACGGTTCGGGTACGGAAAGTACGCTGACGGTGTCGATGCCGACATAGTTCGCGACGTCCGCGTCGCCGGTGTAGCGGAAGGCGAAGCGGCCTTCACCGACGTGCGCCACCGACAGGCTGAACTCTTGCCACGTCTCGGGGTAGGGCGTGGTTCCGCCTATGGTGGCGAGCAAGGTGTCGAAGCCGGCCGGGTCGCTGCCGCTGCCTTCGCTGAACCGAACTTCTAGCGTGTCGTTGTAGCCGGCGATCGGTGCGGTGCGCGTGAAGAACGAGAGGGTGGAGGGGCCGATCAGGTCGAGCGTGGGCGAGATCAGCCAGTTGTTGATGGTGCCTTCGTCGTTGCCGGCGCTGAAGAAGTTGGCTGCAATGTAGGCGTTGGGCGCTCCTTGATGGGCGGGAAACACCTCCGGCGTGCCCTGGAACCAAGGTTCGCCGACCGGTACGCTGTTGTTGGTCAGCGTCCAGCCTTCAAGCATTTCAACGTCGTTGAAATTTTCGGACAGTACTTCGATGGCCTGTGCATGTGAGGTGACCGGGATAATGGCCGCGAGCGCGAGCGTTACCGCCGCCGCGCGTTGTTTAGTCGTTTTCATGGGTGTGATCCTTTTTTATGTGCCAGATCATGGGTCGCCCTCGCGCTGGCTACGTCGAGGCCATTGCCGAGTCCATCATATGTTCATAAACCCGCCTAACTTTTGCGCTCGCCCTAACTTGCGACATGAACTATCTTGAACAAAAGTTGACGGATTCGGTTGCGCATCACATTGCACTGGCGAAGCTTGAGTTCGTGTGCCAATGTCGGACCTGACCCCGAAGGAAAAAAAAGGGCGCCGGAGGCGCCCTGGAAAACTACTTCGAGAGAAAGTGGGTCAGCGCGCGGGGCGCAATTTTCCGACGATGCCGGTGGGGAAGAAGTAGATCGACAGCACGAACAGCACGCCCAGCCAGAGCATCCAGCGGTCCGGGTGCAGCGCTTCGCCGAGGATGGGCACGCCGGCCAAGGTGGCCTGGCCATCGGCCATCAGCGATTTGAGATAGTTCTGGGCGATGATGAACAGCGCCGCGCCAATCACCGCGCCGTACATCGTGCCCATGCCGCCGATGACAACGATCAGCAGGATGTCGGTCATGACTTCGAAGCCGAGCATGGTTTTCGGGCCGACGTAGCGCAGCCACAGCGCCATCAGCGCGCCGGCCAGCGCCGCCACCAGCGCGGCCAGGCAGTTGGCCCAGATGCGGTACACCACGGTGCGGTAGCCCAGCGCCTCGGCGCGGAACTCGTTTTCGCGGATCGCCTGCAGCACCCGGCCGAACGGCGAGTTCACGAGGCGCAGCAGGAACAGGAACAGCAGCAGGCAGCCGATGAACACGATGTAGTAGGTGATCACCTTGCCGTCCACCGAGCGGCCGAACAGTTCGTTTTCCAGCAGCGAGAAGCTGGGGCTGAGCAGGTCCGGTACGCTGAAGGTCTTGCCGTCCTCGCCGCCGGTGAAGTCGGACAGCTGCGACGCCAGTACCGCGAACGACGACGCCACAGCCAGCGTGATCATCGCGTAGAAGATGGCGCGCACGCGCAGTGCGAACAGGCCAACGATCAGGGCCAGCGCCAACGTCAGCAGCAACGCGAGCAGCACGCCGACGAAGATCGCGCCCCAGGTGGGCTCGGCGTCCGCCAGCGCAAGGCCGACGCCGTAGGCGCCGATCCCGAAGAACATGGTGTGCGCGAACGAGACGATGCCGGTGTAGCCGAGCAGCAGGTCGTACGAGGCCACCAGCACGATGTAGACGCAGATGGTGGCGGCGGTGTTGAGCGGGCGCGCGCCGCTGGTGATGAACGGCGCCAGCGCCAGGCCGACGAGCACCAGCAGCAGGGCCGCCGACAGCGCGCGGCTGCGCGGCAGGTCGCCGGAGAGGATTTGATTGAACATGGCGATTCCTTAGCGGCCGTTGGAGTACATCCCGGCCGGTCGCCACAGCAAAATGGCGATCATCAGGATAATGTTAGATACCAGCGCGACCTTCGGTGCGAGGAAACCGGCGTAGTTCGCCACCAGCGCCATCAGCAGCGCGCCGATGAAGCAGCCGGCCACCGAACCGAGACCGCCGATGATGATGACGATGAAGATCATCACCATGATCTCCGCGCCCATCGATGCCGACAGCGTCTCCTTGTACAGGCCCCACATCACACCGCCCAGGCCAGCCAGCGCCGAACCGGCGGCGAACACCGCGATGAACAGGCGGCGGATGCGGTAGCCCATGGCTTCGACCATCTCGCCGTTTTCGACGCCGGCGCGGATCAGGAGGCCAATCTTGGTGCGGTTGAGGATCAGCAGCATCGCCACGAACACCACCAGGCCAACCACCACGGCAACCAGGCGGTACTTCTCAATGGCCGAGTCGCCCAGGATGATGGCACCGCGCAGGCTGGCCGGCAGCGGCAGCGGGATCTGTTCGGCGCCCCAGATCACGTTGATCAGCTGTTCGGCCACGATCATGCCGCCCATGGTGATCAGGATCTGCTTGAGGTGCTGGCCGTAGACCGGCTTGATGATGATGCGCTCGAACGCCACGCCGAGCAGCGCCGTCGACGCCATCGCCACCGTGACGGCCAGTGCCAGCACGCCGAGGTTCTGCAGCAGGTTGTCCTCCTGGAGCGCGCCGCTCATGGGAATCAAAACGGTGGTGGCGGCAAACGCACCGACCGCGACAAACGCGCCGTGGCCGAAGTTAAGCACGTCCATCAGGCCGAACACCAGGGTCAGGCCGCTGGCCATGATGAAGATCATCATGCCCATTGCGAGGCCGGCGATGGTGAGCGTGACCCAGGTCGGGAAGTCGCCGATCAGCGGCAGCATGACCAGCATCAGCGCCGGCGCCAGCAGAGCTGGCGCGTAATCGCGCTTGGCCGCGGGAATGACCGTATCTGCGGCCGCGGCCATGGTTGGGGGAAGTGGGGCATTCACGGTGTTGATTCCTATTGATGGGAGTCGAGCGAGAGGCCGAGCAGGCGCTGTTGCAGGTCGCGGTCGTCGACCAGGTCCTGCATCGGACCGGCGTGCACCACGCGGCCGTCATCCATCACCGACACGGTGTCGCCCAGTTTCTTGACGAAGTTGAAGTTCTGTTCAACCAGCAGGATGGTGGTGTCGGTGTCTTTCAGCTCGCGGAAAGCGTCGATCAGGTTGTTGATGATGGCCGGGGCCAGGCCCTTGGTGGGCTCGTCGACCAGCAGCAGCTTGCGCGGCTCGACGATGGCGCGGGCGATCGCCACCATCTGCTTCTGGCCGCCCGAAAGCAGGCCGGCCGGGTAGTTCCAGAATTTTTTCAGGGCAGGGAAGAAGCCGAAGATCCATTCCAGGCGCTGGGTGTCGAGCGGGCCGTTGCGCGCCGCCAGGTACAGGTTCTCGCGCACGGTCAGCGCGGAGAACACGGCCATCGATTCTGGGACGTAGGCGATCGACGACATGGCGATGTCCGGCGTTTGCATTTTGGTGATGTCCTTGCCATCGAACGCGATGCTGCCGGCGCTGGCGTGCCACATGCCCATGATGGTGCGCAGCGTGGTGGTCTTGCCGGCGCCGTTGCGGCCCAGCAGGACCGACAGGCCGCCGCGCGGTACCACCAGGTCAACGCCTTGCAGGATGTGGTATTCGCCGATGTGGGTATGCACGCCGGAGAGCTGCAACAGTGGCTCGGCGTCGCTCGGGTTACGCATGTTCGGGTGCTCCAAGGTAGGCTTCCTGGACGATGGCCGAGGCCATGACTTCGGCCGGATTGCCGTCGGCGACCAGGGTGCCGTTGTGTAAAACGATGATGCGGTCTGCCAGCGAACGCACCACGTCCATCTTGTGCTCGACCAGCAGCACGGTCTTGCTGCGTTCGGCCTTGACCTGGTGGATCAGGTCGAGCACGACCGGCACTTCGTCGACGCTCATGCCGGCGGTCGGCTCGTCGAACATCATCACTTCCGGTTCGAGCGCGAGCAGGATCGCCACTTCAAGCTTGCGCTTGTCGCCGTGCGACAGCGCGGCTACCTTGGTGTCGCGGCGGTCGGCCAGCGCGACCCTTTCGAGGTAGTGTTCGGCGCGCGAGATCAATTCGCTGTGCGAGAACCATACCGAGAACATGTTCATGCCGATGCGCGCGCGGCTTTGCACCGCGAGGCGCACGTTCTCGATGACGGTCAGGTTGGGGAACAGGTTGGTCAGCTGGAAGGCGCGGCCGATACCCATGGTGGTGCGCTTGGCGGCGCCGTGTCGGGTGATGTCGACGCCGTCCAGGTGCACGCTGCCCGAGGATGCCGGTAGCTGCCCCGATATCAGGTTGAAGTAGGTGGTCTTGCCGGCCCCGTTGGGGCCGACAATCACGGTCAGGGTGCCGGGATAAAAATCGGCGCTGACCTGGTTTACCGCGACATGGCCGCCGAAACGGATGGTCAGGTCGCGGGTCGACAGCGATGGCGTGGTCATGTTAACGCTTGTTCCTTACTGGTACAGGCAGTTCGGCTGCCGGAATCTCGCGCACCAGTTCGAGCAGGTCCCATTCGTCTTTCTGGGCCTTCTTGATGCGGAAGTGGTACATCGACTGGAGCGCCTGGTGATCCTGTTTGCGGAAGGTCATCTTGCCCTTCGGTGTCTCGAAGTCCATGCCTTCCATCGCCGTGATCAGCTTTTCGGTGTCGCCCGAGCCAGCCTTTTTAAGCGCGGTGACGACCGCGCTGGCGGCAGCGAAACCACCCGCGGTGAACATGTCAGGCGGCGCCTTGAAGCGCTTCTTGTGCTCCGCCACGAGCCAGTCGTTCATTTTGTTCTTCGGGAAGTCGTAGTAGTAATAGATGGTGCCTTCGGTGCCGGCGTAGTTGCGCCAGGTTTTCATCACCGGCAGGATGTTGCCGCCCGGCGCCAGCGTGATGCCGTAGCGGCCCGGCTGCATGTCGGCGATCTTGTTCATCGGGCTGGGGCCAGCCCACACGATGCCAAGCACGCGCGGCTGCGGCTTGTCCTTCAGCGCAGCGAAGATGCGCTGGGCCGATGCGGTGAAGTCAGTCGCCGTTTGCGGCGCGTATTCTTCGTGGACGACCTTGGCCTTGCTGCCGGTGGCGGCCAGTGCTTCCTTGCCGGCCTTGATCGCATCTTTGCCGAACGCGTAATCCTGCGCCAGGAAGGCGACGCTGCCGCCCTTGAGGGTGGCGGCGGCCGACAGCGCATCCTGCATCGAATTGCGCGCGGTGCGGAAGATGTAGCGGTTCCATTTGTCGCCGGTGATGGCGTCGGCCACGGCCGGCTCGATGATCAGGATTTTTTTGTATTCGGCGGCGACCGGCAGCATTGCGATGGCCGAGCCCGACGAGGTGGTGCCGACGGCGATATCGACCTTGTCGTCGCCGTAGGCTTCGGCCAGCAAGGTGCGGCCCAGGTCAGGCTTGCTCTGGTCATCCTTGATGATGACTTTGAGCTTGCGGCCGTTGATCTCCATCTTGCCGCCGGTGAGGTACTCCAGGCCCATCATGAAACCGGTCTCGGTTTCTTTTGCGTAGGATTCGAGCACGCCGGTCTTGCCGGCGATGAGCGCGACCTTGAGGTCGGGTGCCGCCATGGCGCCGAGCGGCAGGGTGGCGGTGAAAGCGGCCAGCACGGCGGCCGACAGGATAGTCCGTTTGTTCATGCGTGTCTCCTTGATTGGGTACTGCTTAATCTACCTGCGACAAAAACGTCCGGATCGCTTCGCGCGCCGGCGGCTCGGTCAGCATCGGCGCGTGGCCGACGTTGGGTACTTCCGCGTACAGCATGGTGGGCGCGGTCTTCTTCATGTAGCTGGCTTGTTCGTCCTCGACCAGGTCGGACAGCGCGCCGCGCACCAGCAGCGTCGGACGCTTGCGCGCCAGGCGGCGGAAAGCGAATTTCGACATCAGCGATTGCGACTTGAGTTTGCCGGACTGGATGGGCCGAGCGATGTTCGGATCGTACCTCATGACCAGATCGCCCTGTGGATTTTCTGCAAACGCGCGCTGCGCCCATTTGCCCCATTCTTCCATCGTGTTCTCGGGGAAGGCGGATTCGTTGATGTTCTTGATATATGCGGTGGCCTCGTCCCACGAGGCCAGCTGGGTCGCCTTGCCCGCGTAGCCGGCGATGCGCGCCAGGCCCTTCTCGGACAGGATCGGACCGACGTCGTTGAGTATGGCGGCGCTGATCAGGCGCGATTTGCGCAAGGCCAGGGTCATCGTGATGATGCCGCCCATCGAGGTGCCGATAAATACGGCGCGCTCGATGCCAAGATCGTGCGCCAGCTTGACGACGTCGTCGGCGTAGACCAGCGGCTGGTAGTTGGCCGGGTTGGCGTCGCGCTCGGACTTGCCGCGGCCGCGCACATCGACGGCGATCACGCGGCGTCCCTGGCTGGCGAGCCACGGCGCCAGTTCGTCGAAGTCGCCGGAATTTCGTGTCAGCCCATGGATGCATATCACCGGCAGGCGCGCCGGGCCGCTGTGCGATGCATAGTCCCGCGCATACAGGGCCAGGCCATCGGTGCTGGTGTAGCGGATTTCAGAAAAATTGGACACGCTGCAGATCCCGGGCAAGGTGGTTGTATTGATTGGCCATGTCACCTGCCGACTCGTCGTTCCCGCGCAGGCGGGAATCTATACAGAGCGAGCGGTAAATTGACAATCCACTCAACATGGTTCGGCTTCAGCATGGATTCCCGCCTCCGCGGGAACGACGCTTTCATTGTCGAGCGATGGCGCAGCCCTCCATGGCCGGCCACAAGGGCCAGCCACGGGTGCTGCGTTCAGCTCAGGTTACGGGTGAATCAGAAGCGGTATTCGAGCGTTGCCGATACCGTGCGTGGATTACCGTAGAACGCGGTGAGGGTACCTTCGAAGCCCAGGGTAGGGAACAGGTAGCCGCCGGTCTTGTACTCTTTGTCGCCCAGGTTCTTGCCATGCAGGCCAGCGCGGATCTTGCCGTTGGTGCTGGTCCAGACGGCGCTGGCATCCCACAGCTTGTACGATTCCTGGTCCAGCAGCGAGACGGTCTCGAACTGGTTGGTCGCGCCTTTGTAGGAGACATTTGCCGACAGGGTCAGGCGACCGCCGTGACCCATGACAGGCATCGGCATGTCGTAGGCGCCGCGCAGGTTGGCCGAGTTCTTTGGCGTGTTCTGGAACACGCGGTTGGCCGCCTGGTTGACACCTGCAACGACGAACTGGTCGTACTCTGCGTCGATGAAGCTGTACATGCCCGACAGCGTGAACTGGTCGGTGACACGTGCGTTCGCTTCCAGCTCGAAGCCGCGGATCTTGGCCTTGCCGGCGTTGGTGGTGACGCCAGCGAAGCTGTCGTCCTTGCCGTCGCCGTTGGTGTCGATAGCCACCGAACCCGGGATCTGCACGTCTTTATAGTCACTGTCGAACAGCGCGATGTTGGTCAGGAAGCGGTCATTGTTGAACGACGACTTCAGGCCCAGTTCGAGCGTGTCGATGGTTTCAGGAGCGTAGCCGGCACGCGCCTGGGCGACCGGCAGGCGGCCGCCAACGACGTTCATGCGCGGATCGAAACCGCCGCCCTTGAAGCCGCGTGCCCACGAACCATAGACGTTGTGCGCTTCGTTGACCTTGTAGGCCAGGCCGACTTTCGGCGTGAACTTCTTGTCTTCGCGTTCCAGTTCGCCGCGGGTGAAGTCGGTGTCGGTACGGAACAGCACTGCGCCCGGGTTGCCGAGGGTTGGCGTACCGCTGAGGCCGAAGTAGATCTGGCGCAAGACATTCGCTTCGCGCTTGTCGACCGTGTAGCGGCCGCCGGCCGATACGCTCAACTGGTCACTGATCTCGTAGTTCGCATCGGCGAACACTGCCCACGCCTTGGTGTCGATGTCGCCCCGGGTGAAGGTCGAGGTAGGAACCGCGCCGTTCAGGACCGTGTCGAAGATGTTGAATGCGTTGGCGTCGATGTAGTACACGCCGGCTACGCCCTGCATCTTCTCGCCGGTATAGGTGACCTGGAATTCCTGGCTGAACTGCTTGTTCTTGTACAGCGCAGGCACGTGGAAGTCGGTGACCGCCAGCGAATCGAAGTCGATCGGCGCGTACGACTTGTCTTTGCGCGACGCGGTGACGGACTTGAAGGTCAGGGTATCGGAGATGTCCCACTCAACCAGCGCGGATACGCCGTGCGCCTTGACCTGCTGGTCGTGGCCGAGGGCCTGGGTCAGGTTGGCGCGGGTGTCGAACACGTTGCCGAGGATAGGCGCGGCGCTGGTGCGGCCGACGATCAGGCGGTGGCCGTTACGCGGGTTCGAATCATCTTGCGTGGCGTCGCCCGACAGGCGGATGAACAGGTTGCTGGACGGCGTGAACTCGGCCGAGACGCGCGCCGCGGTCAGGTCCTTGTCGTAGTTGTCCTTGCCGGTGGTGAGGTTCTTGCCGAAGCCGTCGCGGGTGAACTTGGCGATCGACGCGCCGATGCGCGCGGTCTCGGACAGCGGGGTGCTGGCGGTAATAACGCCGTCGAGCTGGCCGTGGTTGCCGATGGTGGTCTTCAGGCGCACATCGGTATTTGGCGCCAGTTTGCGGGTGACGTATTTGACTGCGCCGCCGATGGTGTTGCGGCCGTACAGCGTGCCCTGTGGGCCGCGCAGCACTTCGATGCGCTCGACGTCATAAATCTCAGCCACGGCGCCTTGCGGGCGGGCGAGGTAGATGTCGTCGAGGTAGATGCCGACGCCAGCCTCGAAACCGGCCAGCGGATCTTGCTGGCCCACGCCGCGGATGAACGCGGTCAGGGTCGAGTTGGTGGCGCGCGACGCCTTCAAGGTGGTGTTCGGCAGCGAGAACGCGAGGGCGGTGATGTCCGGGATACCTTGCTTGGACAGCTGCTCGGCGCTGAAGGCGGTAACCGACACAGGCACGTCCTGCAGGGTCTCTTCGCGGCGGCGAGCCGTCACGACGACCTTGCCCATGTTGTCTTCGGTGGCGACATCAGCGGCCGTCGATTGCGGGGCGGCGGTCGGCGCGGTCTGCGCGTGTGCCATGCCCATGGCGCTGCCGGAAATGGCGAGCAGAGCAGCGGCGGAGCGGTTCAACAGTTTTAGTTTCTTTTTGGTAAGACGCATCTTGTGTCTCCTTCTTTTATTAGTGGTATGCGGGACAAAAATCGCACGCAACGGAGTGTGCCCCTATTTCGTGATGTCCGAAAGCTATCAGCGCGCCCAACGGTTGTGCAAAATTGCACAATGGCTCACCTCGCTAGGGCAGCGCACCTTAGCAGAGCAATTTATGGCCTGTATTGATGCAGATTTATATTTGATTTCAGGGGGATTGCCACGGCAATGTGCAGTGGTGCACAATATTGATCATGAATAAACCATATGCGTCCGATGAATAACCACACCCTGCCGGAGTGGACCGATCTGCGTTTCTTCCTGGAATTAGCGCGTGCCGGAACCTTGTCTGGAGCGTCGCGCCGGCTTGAGGTAGAACACACCACGGTCGCGCGGCGCATCGACCGGCTCGAGGCGCAGCTGGGTACCACGCTGTTCGACCGCAGCCGCGAAGGGTATGAGCTGACCGAAAAGGGCCAGGCGTTGCTGCCGCACGCGGAGGCGATGGAAAGCGCGGCATTGGCCGCGGCCGAGCATCTGGACGGGAATGAGGTGTCGGTGCAGGGCGTCGTCAGGCTGGGCGTGCCCGAGCTGTTTGCGGTGCGGGTGGTGGCGCCGCTGATGGTGAAGATGCTGCAGTCGCATCCCGATCTGAGCGTGGATTTGCTGGTGCTGCCGCGCTTTGCCAACCTGGCCAATCGCGAGGCGGATCTGGGGGTGATGCTTGATCCGCCGACCACCGGACGCTACATGATTACGCGGCTGGCGACCTTCCGCATGCAGTTGTATGCGTCGCCTGCGTACTTGGCGAAGCATCCGCCGATTCGGTCGCAGGCCGATCTGGCGCCGCACGACTTTGTCGATTACGTGCAGGACCGGCTGGCGAGCCCGGAGCTGAGCTATCTGACCGAACTTGGATTTACGCCGCGGCGGAGACTATGCTGCACGGGTATGCCGGCGCAGATTGAAGCAGCGGCTGCGGGAATGGGGCTGATCATGGCGCCGCCGTATGCGGTGCCGGATGATGGGCGGCTGGTGCCGGTGCTCAGCGAGTTCCATGCGGAGCGGTCGTTCTGGCTGGCTGCGCCGACGGATCTCTATCGTTTGCAGCGGGTGAGGGCAGTGTGGAATCTGCTACGCGAATATGCGGAGGCAAGGCCCTCGCTGTTTATGCAGACGAGCGAGCCGGTGCGACCGCTCCGGGTCGGGGCGTAAATCGCGGCATACCAGTCACGAATGCACAATTACGCTTAAACAAATACTTCGTCCCGATCATCGTGAACACAATCGCTCGCGCACCATCGCCTCGTTCTCGGCAGCAAAGTTGAGTTGCATCAGAAGTTTTCAAGAGCACCTCGGAAATAATCGTAAAGCGAAAAATCCGAAGGGGATCGTTGCTACGAAGTGCGACATTCCCTGCCTTCTTGGGGAAATCAAATGCCATTCGTCTACGCGAACGCTGGTGTACTCGTGGGAAAGCCAAAAGTTGGATCGAAGGAATGCGTGGCATTAGTCCAGCATTACACGTCGGTGGGCCTCACGAGGACATGGGTAGCTGGCGAGAAGGTGCTAGGCAATCCACGCATCAAAATTGGTACGGCAATAGCAACGTTTCGCAATGGTCGGTACCTGAGCCACAAGTCCAACAATCATGCGGCTTTTTTTCTGCGACACGAGAATGGGGCCATCGTCGTTATCGATCAATGGAAAGATGATCCGGCCCGTCCCGATGCCAAGCGCGATATCTCGGTGCGAACGATTCGACCGCGCGGTCGGGCATTTGCTGATGGCACGTGGCCACATGAAAGTGACAACGCCGAGGCATTTTTCGTGATCGAGACCGGAGCATCAGCTAGCACGACAACAACGAAAGTTCCAAAGGTTCTGAAATGAAGCGCCATAACCGTCAAGTCGCGTTGCTAGTACTGATAGGTTTCGTCATGACCCCAATACTCGCAGCGGCCGCCAATCGACAGCGTATCGAATGCCCGCTGTTTATCCCTGAAAAAGACGTGGCTATCCCATCCGCACCGCCTGGATGGAAGGCGCTTGTCGGCGGCCCTGCGCATATCAATAGAATCGAACTAACCATGGGGGCGCCCGAACAGCGCGTAGTACTCAAACCGCAGAGGTTACCAAAAAACGGGAAATGGCTAGGCGATCAGTGGACCGAGTTGAAAGCGTCCCGGCAACCCGACGAGGATGGTGTGTGGATGTCATGCGTATACGGCTCTTCCGGAAATTTCGCACTGAGCCGGCGGCTGGATGACAATGTAGAGCAATGCAAGGCTATTTATCGGTTGGACACGCACGGCCACAACCAGTCCGTTGAGATAATGTGCACATGGTAGCGTCACCTATTCTCGGCTTTTTCTAAATGGATTGCGCTCGTTGAGTTCGTCAATGTAGCTTTCGATCCCGCCGCTTTCCCGTTCCAGGAATCGTTCGATCGCATCGGCGAACGCCGGATGTTCAAGCCAGTGCGCGGACCACGTCTTGGTCGGCAAAAAACCGCGTGCCATTTTGTGCTCGCCCTGCGCGCCGCCTTCGAACACGGCGATTTTCTGCTCGATGCAAAACTCAAGCGGCTGGTAGTAGGCAGTTTCAAAATGCAGGCAGGCGATATGTTCCAGCTCGCCCCAATAGCGGCCGAACAGCGTGTCTTCGTTGTGGATGACCATTGACGATGCCACCGGCTGGCCGTCGCGCTCGGCGATCACGAGCAGGATATTTTCCGGCATCGTGCGGCCGATGCGCAGGAAGAAATCGAGATTCAGATATGGCGTCGAATGGTGATCGCGGTAGGTGTGGCGGTAGCAGCGGTTGAACAGCTGCCAGTCGGCTTCGGTCGCATCCGCGCCGCGCACGCGCCGCAGCACCACGCCTGCCTCCTTCACCTTGCGCCGTTCAGCGTTGATGTTCTTGCGCTTCTTGCGTTCCAGCGTGGCGAGGAATTCATCGAAATTGCGGTAGCCGGGATTCAGCCAATGGAACTGTACGCCACTGCGCAGCATATAGCCCGATTCACCCAGCTGCTTTGCTTCTTCCTCCGGCGGATACAGGATATGGGTCGACGACACGCCGGACGCTTGCTGCGTCGCGCGCAGGATGTCGATCAGCGCAGCACGCGCAGGCGCGTCCACCGCCATCATGCGTGGACCGGTCACCGGCGTGAATGGAATCGCCGACAGCAGCTTTGGATAGTATTCGAACCCGTTACGGTGGTACGCGTCTGCCCAGGCCCAGTCGAACACATATTCGCCATACGAGTGCGATTTGACGTACAGCGGCATCGCGGCCGCCAGTGCCTCGCCGTCGTACAGCACGATGAACTGCGGCTGCCAGCCGGTTTCCTCGCTGGCGCTGCCCGATTCGTGCAGCGCGTGCAGGAAGGCGTACGACAGGAAGGGGTTGGGCTTGTCCTGGCGCGCGACGAGGGCATCCCATATTGGCTGGCCGATCTCGGCCAGGGAAGAAACGATATGCGTGCGATAATTCATTTATATAAAACCACTCGTATTTTTGCGCGGAAGTCATGAAGAATAACTTTTTCAACCTTTACTCGCACGATTTCGCGCGCGTTGCCGTCGCGACTCCCCGTTGCAAGGTCGCCGACCCGGTCTTTAATGCCGCCGAAACGATCCGCCTTGCGCAGGAAGCCGCGCGCCAGGGTGCAGTGCTGGTCGCTTTCCCTGAACTTGGCTTGTCGGCTTATACCTGCGATGACTTGTTCCAGCAGCGCGCGCTTCTTGATGCTTGCGAAGTGGCGCTAAAAGACGTCGTCTCGGCATCTGCCACACTGTCAGCCGCCATTATCGTCGGTTTGCCGCTGCGCGTTGGCCACCAGCTGTTTAATTGCGGTGTCGTCGTCGCCGGCGGGCGTGTACTGGGAGCGGTTCCGAAGAGCTTCCTGCCCAATTACGGCGAGTTTTACGAAGCGCGGCAGTTCAGCCCCGCCGATTGCGCATCGACCACGACGGTGGACCTGTTCGGCGAGAGCGTGCCGTTTGGCGCCGAATTGCTGTTTGAGGTCGCCAATCTTCCGCTGCTGCGCTTCCACGTCGAGATTTGCGAGGACGTGTGGGTGCCGGTGCCGCCGTCGTCTTTCGCGGCGTTGGCCGGGGCGACGGTTCTCGTCAATCTGTCGGCCTCGAATGTGGTCGTCGGCAAGAGCGGGTATCGCCATCAGCTGGTCAGCCAGCAGTCGGCGCGCTGCCTTGCCGCCTACCTTTACACCTCGGCGGGACTGGGCGAATCATCCACCGACATGGCGTGGGATGGCCAGGCGCTCATCTACGAAAAAGGCGAGTTGCTGGCCGAGGCCGAGCGATTCAGCGATGCGTCGCACATCGTCTACGGCGACATCGACCTTGAGCGATTGTCGCGCGAGCGCTTCCACACCACCACCTTCGGGCATTCCGTGCGCCGGCATGCCGCCGAGGTGTCCAAGTTCCGCGTGATCCGATTCGAGCTGGACGTGCCGCGCGAAGGCGATCTGCCGCTGGCGCGTACCATTGAACGTTTCCCGTACGTGCCTGCCGATCCTGCGCGCCGCGACGAGCGCTGCACCGAGGTCTACAACATCCAGGTGCAGGCATTGGTCCAGCGCCTGTCGTCGAGCGGCATTTCAAAGGTGGTGATCGGCGTATCGGGCGGGCTTGATTCGACCCATGCGCTGCTGGTCTGCGCCAAGGCGATGGATCGCCTGAACTTGCCTCGCTCGAACATCCTGGCCTACACGATGCCGGGCTTTGCAACCAGCGAACGCACCCTGAAGCAGGCGAAAGACCTGATGACCGCGGTCGGCTGCGCGGCAAAAGAAATTGATATCCGTCCAAGCTGCATCCAGATGCTGAAGGACCTCGGCCACCCTTATGCCGAAGGAAAAGAAGAGTACGACGTTACCTTCGAAAATGTCCAGGCCGGCGAACGCACGAGCCATTTGTTCCGCCTGGCGAACTTCAACAATGCCATCGTCATCGGCACGGGCGACCTGAGCGAGTTGGCGCTGGGCTGGTGCACCTACGGCGTGGGCGACCATATGTCGCACTACAACGTGAACGCTAGCGTGCCGAAAACCCTGATCACGCACCTGGTCCGCTGGGTGGCGGACTCGGGCGCGATCGGGACCGGCGGCTCGGACGTGCTGATCAATATTCTCGACACCGAGATCAGCCCCGAGCTGGTTCCGGGCAAGGCGGGCGACACCAAGCCTGCACAAAGCACCGAGCGCGTGATCGGCCCGTACGAGATGCAGGACTTCAATCTGTACTACATCCTGCGTTACGGGTTCGCGCCGTCGAAGGTGGCGTTCCTGTCGTACTCGGCGTGGAGCAAGCGCGACGCCGGCGTGTGGCCGGACGCGCCGCATGCAAGCCGCAATGAATATGCCTTGCCAGAAATTAAGCGCGTTCTGGGCATCTTCCTGCATCGATTCTTCAAGACCAGCCAGTTCAAGCGCTCGTGCGTGCCGAACGGGCCAAAAGTCGGTAACGGCGGTTCGCTGTCACCGCGTGGCGACTGGCGTGCGCCGAGCGATTCCGAGGCCACGGTCTGGATGAATGACCTGGTCAATATTCCAGACTGAGTCGAATATTATTTATACCATTCTTGATGCAGCTTAAGTGAGGATGGCGACTCCGGCGCGGTTCGGCGATACAGTGGGCGTTACTGCCGCAGCTGTGAAGGAATCGCCATGGAACGAACCGCGCTTGTCACCGGGGGCACCCGGGGCATAGGCCAAGCAATCACACTTGCTCTGCACGCGGCTGGCCACCGCGTTGCTGCCATCTACCAAAGCAATACAGATGCCGCCCGCGCCTTTTCTGATGTGCACGGCATTCCTGTTTTCCAGTGGGATGTGTCCGACTTTGAAGCGTGCCGCAACGGCATCAACAAGGTTGCTGAAAAACTCGGTCCGGTCGACATCCTGGTCAATAACGCGGGCATCACCAGCGATGCCATGCTGCACCGCATGTCGCCGGAGCAGTGGTGGCGAGTTATCCATACCAACCTGGGTTCGATGTTCAACATGTCGCGCCACGTCATCGACGGCATGCGCGAGCGTCGCTTTGGCCGCATCGTCAATATCAGCTCCATCAACGGACAGAAGGGCCAGCTCGGGCAGGCCAACTATGCGGCGGCCAAGGCAGGCATCCTCGGATTCACCAAGGCCCTGGCACTGGAGAGCGCTCGCAAGAATGTCACTGTCAACGCAATCGCTCCCGGGTATTGTGATACTGCAATGGTTGCGGAAGTGCCGCCAGATGTGCTGAAATCGATCATCGACACGATACCCGTGGGGCGCCTGGGAACCCCGGCCGATGTAGCGCGCATGGTCGCGTTTCTTTCTGAGGATGCTGCTGGGTTCATTACAGGCGCCACGTTCAATGTCAATGGCGGCCAGTACATGGCGTAGGGGGAGGGGAGATGGATGAATTTGCGTGGGCTCCAGAGATGGAGCTGGGCAATCCAGCGCTCGATGAAGCGCACAAAGCCCTGTTTGCGGAGATGATGCGCTTGTACACGGCACCGGACAGCGAACTGGCCGAAGGCTTGCCGCAGTTGTGCGACAAGCTCGAACGTGACTTTCGCGAAGAAGAAGACCTGATGGAGGCGCTGGACCGGCCGGACGTCAAAGAACACAGGGAGCAGCATGCGCGCGTGCTTAGCGCCTTGCACCATGTCGAGGTTGGCGAGCCCGCGGAGGCGCGCGAGGCGCTGATGCTGTTGCCGCAGTGGTTCCAGCAGCATCTGGCGACGATGGACCGGGCGCTGGCGGCGGATTTGCATCAGGCTGGCCAGTCGCGGCAAAAGCGTGGAGGCTACGCAACCTTGTAGAAAGCACCACGGGACACGCTCGTCGTTTAAAATAGAGAGCGAACCACCTACAAGGAGAAGCCCATGAAACAGATTACCTGCGTGATCAAACCGTTCAAACTCGATGAAGTGCGCGAAGCGCTGGCCGACGTGAACGTCACCGGGCTGACCGTGACCGAGGTGAAGGGTTTCGGTCGCCAGAAAGGGCATACCGAGCTGTACCGCGGTGCCGAGTATGTCGTCGATTTCTTGCCGAAGGTTAAGATCGAGGTCGTTGTCGATGACGGCATGGTTGACCAGGTGGTTGATGCGATCATCAAGGCAGCACGCACCGGCAAGATCGGCGATGGCAAGATTTTTGTTCAAGAAGTTGAACAGGTCATTCGTATCCGTACCGGCGAAACCGGGCCAGAGGCAGTGTAAGGTGCGAAGGGAGTGCGGCGTATTGCGCCGCGCTTTCAAGCGCTCGATCCACGATCCACACCCTTGTCCGGACACCTGCGTCCCGGGTACCGCTTACAGCGGCTCACGCGTCGTAACGCTTCGTCCCGCCAGCTCAGCTAACCAGCACGCCAGTGCCGCAGCCGGAAAAGCCATGCCGGTCAGTAGTGCGGCGTTCCAGCCGTAATGCGTAAACACCCACGTTCCCAGCCCTGACCCTAGCGCTCCGCCCACAAAGAAGAGCGCGATGTACAGCCCGTTCAAGCGGCTTCGGACTTGCTCGCCCAAGGCAAAGATGGCCCGCTGGCCAAGTACCAGGCTGGCGGCGACACCCATGTCCAGAACGATCGACGCAACGACCAGAATCCCGATGGCCAGCCCACGCGATTCCGGCTGGAACAGCGCGAGCGCGAATGCCGCAACGCCCATGATCAGGGCGGCAGCGGTGGCATACAGGGTATGGCCCTGGTCGGCCAGGCGGCCCGCAATAGGGGATGCAACCGCGCCGGCCATGCCGACCAGCGCGAAAATCGCAATGCCGGTGTGTGACATGCCAAAGTGCGGACCTGCCAGCATCAATGGCGTGACGGTCCAGAACAGGCTGAATGCGCCGAACAGGCCGGCCTGATAGGCGGCGCGGCGGCGCAGCACGGGCGTGCGCGCCAACAGGTGCCAGAGCGAACCGATCAACTGGCCGTAGTTCAGCTGGTGCGACGGCATACGCTCCGGGAGCATGCTGCGCAGTACAAACGCCAGCACCAGCGTCGCGACCGACGCGGCGCCGAACACCGCATGCCAGCTTGCGTAGTCGGCAATCAGGCTGGCCACCGGCCGCGCCAGCATTATTCCGAGCAGCAGGCCCGAAACCACCTTGCCCACCGCTTCTCCACGCGTTTCTTCCCGTGATAAGTGGGCCGCGAACGGGACCAGTACCTGCGCCGCCACTGAGCCAAGCCCGATCGCCAGCGAGGCAGCAAGAAATACCAGCGCGCTCGCGCTGAACGCCGCCGCGGCCAGCGCGAGCGATGTGGCAAGCAGGGCGACGAACACCAGCCGGCGGTTCTCGACCAGGTCGCCCAGCGGCACAATGAACAGCAGACCGAGCGCATAACCGATCTGGGTGAGGGTGACGATGAGGCCTGCCGCTTCCGTCGATAGCCCGGTGGCGGCGCTGATCGGCCCGACCAGTGTTTGCGCGTAATACAGGTTGGCGACAATGACGCCGGCGGAAATCGCCAGCAGTCGCACCATGCCCGGGGCGATGTCGGGCCGGGCGGGCAAGCTGTTGTTCATGGCGTGCTATCGCCCCATCTGGATATCGAAGCGCCACGTCAGCAGGCGCAGGCCGGTGATAAACGTCGCGCTGGACCACAGCGCAAAGTCATGCGGAAACTCGAAGTGCCGCATCAACAAGTACATCCAGCTGCCCAGGAACGAGCAGATCGCGTACGGCTTACCGTCGCGGAACACCATCGGTACCTCGTTACAGACGATATCGCGCAGCACGCCGCCAAAGATTCCGGTAATCACGCCCATCATTGATGCGATGAAGATCGGCATGCCGGCGTCCAGGGCCGCGGAGACGCCCGCAATCGAAAACAGCCCCAGCCCGATCGCGTCGGCAATCACGATCAGCTTTTCGGACAGAATGTGCCGCAGGGTACGGATTAGCGGCGTGGCCACTAGCGCAAGTACGAAAATGAGGATGGCATATTCCTGGTGCGTCACCCAGAACAGGGGGCGAAGGTCGAGCAGGATGTCACGCAGCGTGCCGCCGCCAAACGCCGTGATGAATGCCACGGTGAACACCCCCACCACGTCCATGCGCTTGCGCCGGGCTTCGATAAAGCCCGAGAATGCGCCCACCAGGATCGCCATGATTTCGATGAATTTAATGAGAGTCATGCATGGAGGGAAATGATAGCGATGTTGCTACCTTACCATGCCCATGAAGGCAGCGGGAAGGGCGATGCTGGACTCAGCAATTCGACTGCTTCAGACCGGCGGCAGGGCTGCCTTGAGAAGGACGATCAGCGCGCCGTGCGGGCGCCCGTCCATGTTGGCGGCGCAGAAGGCGATAACGTCGTCTTTCTGTTCCAGCCAGCTGTGCACCATCGAGCGCAACACCGGTTCGCCGCCTGCCGACCCGAGACCCTTGCCATGGATGACGCAGACGCAGCGCAGCTTGCCCTTGACGGCGCGGCGCAGGAAATCGCCAAGCTGGTCGCGGGCGGTGTCGCGGCGCATGCCATGCAGGTCAAGCTCGTCCTGCACCTGCCAGTAGCCCTTGCGCAGTTTCTTCAGCACGTCGGAGCCGACGCCGGCACGGGTGAAACTGACACCCGGCTCGTCTTCCAGCAAGTGCTCGACATCGAAGGCATCCGACAGCGATTCACGCAGCACGGCCGCGTCGTCCTCGGCCTGGTTGCGGAACTTCTGCCGCGGCGGGGGCGGATTGACGCCCGGCGGGGCGTTCGGCACATAGCGGTTCGACTCGGGCAGCTTCTTGACGTCGCCAAGCGAGCTGCGGAACACATTCGCTTCTTGCACGGCGATGCGTTCGCGCTTCTCGCGCTCGGCTTTTTCAATCGCGCGCTGCTCTTCCTGCACCTTGAGCGATTCGCGCAAGGATTTCAGGTCGGCAAAGTCCTTCATCGACGCCATGGTGCCGTCAGTCCTCCAGGCCTTCGAGGTAGCGCTGTGCGTCCAGTGCGGCCATGCAGCCGGTACCGGCGCTGGTGATCGCCTGGCGGTAGATGTGGTCTTGCACATCGCCAGCGGCGAACACGCCCGGGATGTTGGTCGACGTCGCCATGCCTTCGAGGCCGGTCTTGGTCTTGATGTAGCCGTCCTTCATGTCCAGCTGGCCTTCGAAGATGCCGGTGTTAGGCTTGTGGCCGATCGCCACGAACAGGCCGTGTACCGACAGCGGGGTGACGGTGCCGTCGATCGTCGACTTGATATTGACGCCCGTGACGCCGCTGTCGTTGCCGATGACTTCTTCCAGCGTGTGGTTGTACGCCAGCACAATCTTTCCTTCGGCAGCCTTGGCCTTGAGGCGGTCGACCAGGATCGGTTCGGCGCGGAACTTGTCGCGGCGGTGGATCAGGGTGACTTTGGTGGCAATGTTCGACAGGTACAGCGCTTCTTCGACCGCGGTGTTGCCGCCGCCGACGACGGCCACTTCCTGGCCACGGTAGAAGAACCCGTCGCAGGTTGCGCAAGCCGACACGCCTTTGCCCATGAACGCTTGTTCCGACGGCAGGCCGAGGTACTGGGCCGACGCGCCGGTGGCGATGATCAGCGCGTCGCAGGTGTAGGTGGCGCTGTCGCCGAGCAGGCGAATCGGCTTTTCGTTCAGGAAGGTGGTGTGGATGTGGTCGAACACGATTTCGGTGTTAAAACGCTCCGCATGCTGCAGCAAACGGTGCATCAGGTCAGGACCTTGCACGCCCATCGGGTCGCCGGGCCAGTTCTCGACATCGGTGGTGGTCATCAGTTGGCCGCCTTGCTCGACGCCGGTCACCAGCATCGGTTTCAGGTTCGCGCGCGCCGCATAGACTGCTGCGCTGTAGCCGGCTGGGCCGGAACCGATAATCAGGACTTTGGCGTGTTTGGTAGTGGTCATGGAAGCTTCTATCGAAATGTGTATGAGACGAAACTGGGGGTAATCTGTGCCAGAACAAGTGACGCTGGGGTACTCACTGCGTAGCCAAGATTATAGACGATGATGCGTACGTGCATGAATGATGGGCATGTATTGCAATATATGGCTTAGAATGGGCGAATTCAGTCATAGCAGCAACGCGTTTCCCCAGAATGACAAAGACTAGCCAAGCTCAAACTTCCAGTTATACCCGTAATACCACCGTCCGGCAGCCGCTGCCGAACCGGCTCGTCCGCCTGTTGTCCGAGGCGCGCTGGATCGCGCTTGCCGTGGTGTTCCTGTATTTCGTCATGATTCTCCTCAGCTATAACAAGGGTGACCCGGGCTGGTCGCATGAGGTGCAGGTGAGCAAGGTCATCAACCTTGGCGGTCGCGCCGGCGCCTGGCTGGCCGACCTGATGCTGTTCGTGTTCGGCTTTTCGGCCTGGTGGTGGTGCGTCTGCTTCCTGCGCCTGGTCTGGAAGGGTTACCGCTCGCTGACAGATAAGTTTGTCATGGAGCGCGAGGCCGACCCCGAGCACGAGCACGAAGGCGCGATCCGCTGGGTCGGCTTCGGGCTGCTGTTCATCGGCAGCGTCGGCATTGAATACCTGCGCATGCGCTCGCTCAATGTGCAACTGCCGTTTGTAAACGGCGGCGTGCTGGGCAGGCTGATCGGCCAGAACGCGCATGACGCCTTTGGTTTCACCGGCGCCACGTTGCTGCTGCTGGCGCTGTTCGCGCTGGGTTTCTCGCTGTTCTTCCAGGTGTCGTGGATGGCCGTGGCCGAGCGCATCGGCGAGGCAATCGAGAACGCGATCGAATGGTTCCGCCTGCGTTATCAGGACCGCGAGGACCGCAAGCAGGGAGAAGTTGCCGCCGTCAAGCGCGACGAAGTGGTCGTGCACGAGCGCGCCAAGCACGTCGAGAAGCATGTGTCCGCGCCGCCCGTCAAGATCGAGCCGCAGGTGCAAGAGGTCGTCAAGTCCGAGCGCGTGCAGAAGGAAAAGCAGGCTGCCTTGTTCCAGGACTTGCCGGGCGATTCCAACCTGCCGCCGCTGTCGCTGCTGGATGAACCGCCGGAAACGCAGGAAACCGTTTCCGTCGAAACCCTGGAATTCACCAGCCGCCTGATCGAGAAGAAGCTGTCCGACTTCGGCGTCGAAGCCAAGGTCGTGGCCGCTTACCCTGGGCCGGTCGTGACCCGCTATGAGATCGAGCCGGCCACCGGCGTCAAGGGCAGCCAGATCGTCGGCCTGGCGCGCGACCTGGCCCGTTCGCTGTCGCTGACCTCGATCCGCGTGGTTGAAACCATTCCGGGCAAGAACTACATGGCGCTGGAACTGCCGAATCCGAAGCGCCAGATTGTGCGCCTGACGGAAATCGTCGGCTCCAAGGTCTACAACGACAGCGCGTCGAACCTGACCATTGCGCTGGGCAAGGACATCGCCGGCAAGGCCGTGGTCGCCGATTTGGCCAAGATGCCGCACTTGCTGGTGGCCGGTACCACCGGCTCGGGTAAATCGGTGGGTATCAACGCCACCATCCTGTCGCTGCTGTACAAATCCGACCCGGCCGACGTGCGCCTGATCCTGATCGACCCGAAGATGCTGGAAATGTCGGTGTATGAAGGCATTCCGCACCTGCTGGCGCCGGTCGTGACCGACATGCGCCAGGCTGGTCACGCCCTGAACTGGGCGGTAAACGAGATGGAGCGCCGCTACAAGCTGATGAGTAAGCTGGGCGTGCGTAACCTGGCTGGCTACAACGCCAAGATCGCCGACGCGGCCAAGCGCGAGGAGCACATCCCGAATCCGTTCTCGCTGACCCCGGATTCGCCGGAGCCGCTTGAAAAACTGCCAACCATCGTCATTATCATTGACGAGCTCGCCGACCTGATGATGGTGGTGGGCAAGAAAGTGGAAGAACTGATCGCCCGTATCGCCCAGAAGGCGCGTGCGGCCGGCCTGCACCTGATTTTGGCGACGCAGCGCCCGTCGGTGGACGTCATTACCGGCCTGATCAAGGCAAACATTCCGACCCGTATCGCGTTCCAGGTGTCGTCGAAGATCGACTCGCGCACGATTCTGGACCAGATGGGGGCCGAAGCGCTGCTCGGCATGGGCGACATGCTATACATGCCGCCGGGTACCGGCTTGCCGATTCGCGTACACGGCGCGTTCGTGTCGGACGAAGAAGTGCATCGAGTTGTAAAACATCTGCAATCTCTTGGCGAACCGAATTACATTGAAGGCATTCTCGAGGGCGGGACGCTCGAGGGCGAGGGCGGCGCCGAAGGCGGCGCGGCTGGCGAAGCAGGCGGCGAGGCCGATCCGATGTACGACCAGGCGGTCCAGGTTGTACTCAAGAACCGCCGCGCGTCGATTTCGCTGGTGCAGCGCCATTTGCGCATCGGCTATAACCGCGCCGCGCGCCTGCTGGAACAAATGGAAAACAGTGGAGTTGTCTCCTCAATGCAATCTAACGGCAACCGGGAAATTTTGGTCCCTGCTGCCAGTGCTGAATAAAAAAGGATCACCATGGGTATCAGCTTGAAACATTCATTGAGCGTTGTCGTTGCCGCAGGCGCGTTGGCGCTGACGGGCTCGGCGTACGCAAGTGCGCTGGCCCAGTTCAAGACGTTCGTGGCGACCACCAAGTCGGCGCGCGGCGAATTCACGCAGCGCCAGGTCAAGAAGACGGAAGGCAGCAAAGTGTCGGCGCCGTCCACCGGGACCTTTGTGTTCGCGCGTCCGGGCAAGTTCATCTGGACCTACCAGAAGCCCTACGACCAGCTGCTGCAGGCCGATGGCGACCAGCTCTACATCTACGACAAGGACCTGAACCAGGTCACGATCAAGAAGCTTGGCAATGCGCTGGGTTCGTCGCCAGCGGCGATCCTGTTCGGCAGCAACGACCTGGAAAAGAACTTCACGCTCAGCGAAGCAGGAACGCGCAACGGCCTGGAGTGGCTGAATGCCACCCCGAAGACCAAGGACACGGCGTTTGAGCAGATCAGCATTGGCCTGCGCAACGGCACGCCCGAAGCGATGGAGCTGAAGGATGCATTTGGCCAGACCTCGCTGCTGGCGTTCCAGAAATTCGAGAAGAACCCCAACCTCGGCGCGCAACAGTTCAAGTTTGTGATGCCGAAGGGGGCTGACGTTTTCGACAGCAACTGACGTAGCGTCGTTCCCGTGAAAGCGGGAACCCGCTCATCCGACGTCAGCGTTGTATGGATTCCCGGTCAGGCCGCACTGCTGTCCGGAATATTCTGCTTGACACGAATCTCTCGGCAGCCAAGCGTCGTTTTAGAAACTACAGCCACAACGAAATCGGCAATGCAGGCCAACGTCGCCCCTGCGCAGGCAGGGGCCCATACTAATCGTGCCGAGTATAGGCCCCTGCCTCCGCAGGGGCGACGTTAAGTCTTGCATTCCAAGTATCAATGTCGCGATTTCTGTGAGCGCCCCGCAACCGATTGATGCAATGGCATTGTCACGGACAGCAGTGGATCAGGCCGGGAATGACGTTTCAACGCCTGGGACTGTATTTAACTTCCTTGGTTTTTTCGACACTGGCCATCCGAACCGGGCTGGCGCAGCCGTTGTCATATAATTTTGCCACTTCAATACCAATCCGGACCCACCCGTGGATGATCTTTTCAAGACCGAGCCTTCGCCGCCCCTGGCCGAGGCGTTGCGCCCGGCCACCATCGACGAGGTGATCGGCCAGAGCCATTTGCTGGCTCCCGGCAAGCCGCTGAACCTGGTCTTCAAGTCCGGCAAGCCGCACTCGATGATCCTCTGGGGCCCGCCCGGGGTCGGCAAGACCACGCTGGCCCGGCTGACCGCCAACGCCTTCGAATGCGAGTTCATCGCGCTGTCCGCCGTGCTGTCGGGCGTCAAGGACATCCGCGCATCGATCGAGCAGGCCGAGCATTACCTGGCTGGCGGCAAGCACACCATCCTGTTCATCGACGAGATCCACCGTTTCAACAAATCGCAGCAGGACGCCTTGTTGCCGTTTGTCGAGTCCGGCCTGGTGACCCTGATCGGCGCCACCACCGAGAACCCTTCGTTTGAAGTCAACTCGGCGCTGCTGTCGCGCTCGCAGGTGTATGTGCTGAAGGCGCTCACCGATACCGAATTGCTCCAACTGCTCAAGCGGGCCCAGGAAAGGGTGCTGCAGCATCTTGAGTTCGACGAGGTCGCCATCGCGACCCTGATCGGCTATGCCGACGGCGACGCGCGCCGCTTCCTCAATTTGCTGGAGCAAACCAAGACCTCGGCCGAAACCTCCGGCATCACGCATATTACTGGCGAATTCGTCGATAACGCGCTGACGCTCAATTCGCGCCGCTTCGACAAGGGCGGGGACAATTTCTACGACCAGATCTCGGCGCTGCACAAGTCGGTGCGCGGTTCGCACCCGGACGCGGCGCTGTACTGGCTGTGCCGCATGCTCGATGGCGGGGCCGACGCCAAATACCTGTCGCGCCGCATCGTGCGCATGGCATGGGAAGACATCGGCATCGCCGACCCGCGCGCGATCCAGCTTGCCAACGACGCCGCCGCCACCTACGAACGGCTCGGCTCGCCGGAAGGCGAACTCGCGCTAGGTCAGGCGGTGATCTATCTTGCCATCGCTGCCAAGAGCAATGCCGGCTACAACGCGTACAACCGCGCCATGGCTTTTGTGAAAAAAGACAAGTCGCGCGAAGTGCCAGTCCACCTGCGCAATGCGCCGACCAAGCTGATGAAAGAACTCGGCTACGGTCACGAGTACCGTTACGCGCACGATGAGCCCCATGCCTATGCGGCCGGCGAAACCTATCTCCCTGACGGCATCGCGGAACCGCGCTGGTACGAGCCGGTCCCGCGCGGCATCGAAGCCAAGATCGCCGAGAAGCTGGCCTGGCTGCGCGGTCTCGACGAGGACGCCCGCGCCTGATCCCACGCCGCGGCGCGCAGGCGCCGGCGTCGGGCCGCCGCGCGCAGCTCCATTCCACATTTTCTGCAACCTGTCCCGCCTTTTCTGCCCTTCGTCGCAACCTGATGGCTTCTGCTGGCAATGGTGGCTAAAGTACCACCATACCAACTCGCATCAACCACCAGGAGCACACCATGAACATCCGTAAAAACGCCGAAGCCGTCTTCCTCGCAGCGACCGTCCTGTGCACCTTCGCAGCCTACGCAACGGCTGAGGTGCCGAACTACCGCGCCGCCACCGCGGTGCAGGTTGCCGCTGCAAGCGATGCCAACATGCAGGTCGTCGTCATCAAAGGCAAGCGCCTGACCGCTGCTGAAAAAGCCCAGCTCGATTGATCTGAGCGAGGGTGCGGGCACGGCGCCATTGGCGGCATCGTGAAACTCGCAGGAAATGCCTGTCGGCTTGGTACAATTGCGGTTTCGTCACATCCGCCCATCCCGACAAAATGATAGACATCCAATTACTTCGCAAAGACATCGACAACGTCGCCGCGCGCTTAGCGACCCGCAAGTTCCAGCTCGACGTGGCAGGTTTCAACGCCCTCGAAGCGGAACGTAAAGCGATCCAGATGCGCACCGAAGAGCTGCAGGGCAAGCGTAACTCGCTGTCCAAGCAAATCGGCATGATGAAGGGCAAGGGTGAAGACACCACCGCCCTGATGGCGGAAGTCGGCGGCCTGGGCGATGAGCTGAAGGCGAACGAAGCCGCGCTGGCCGATGTGCAAGCCAGGCTTGCGGCCTTCATGGAAGCGGTGCCGAACCTGCCGCACGCATCGGTACCGGTTGGTACCGACGAAAGCGGCAACGTCGAAGTACGCAAGGTCGGCACGCCGCCTGCGTTCGACTTTGAAGTCAAAGACCACGTCGATGTCGGCGGCCCGCTGGGCCTCGATTTCGACGTCGCCACCAAGCTGACCGGTTCGCGCTTCTCGGTGATGAAAGGCGGCATCGCGCGCCTGCACCGCGCGCTGGCGCAGTACATGCTTAACACCCACACCGGCGAGCACGGCTACACCGAATGCTATACGCCGTACATGGTCAATGCCGATTCGCTGCGCGGCACCGGCCAGCTGCCAAAATTTGAAGCCGACCTGTTCTCGGTGAAAAAGGGCGGCGCGGAAGGCGAGGGCGAGACCTTCTACCTGATCCCGACCTCGGAAGTGTCGCTGACCAACCTGGTGCGCGACGAGATCGTTGCCGCCGACCAGCTGCCAATGAAGATGACCGCGCACACCCCATGCTTCCGTTCGGAAGCGGGAAGCTATGGCCGCGACACCCGCGGCATGATCCGCCAGCACCAGTTCGACAAGGTCGAGATGGTGCAGGTCGTCCATCCGGACACCTCGTACGATGCGCTGGAAGAAATGGTTGGCCACGCCGAGACCATTCTCAAGACGCTCGGCCTGCCATACCGCGTGATGTCGCTGTGCACCGGCGACATGGGCTTCGGCGCGACCAAGACCTACGACCTGGAAGTCTGGCTGCCGGCGCAGAACACCTACCGCGAGATTTCATCGCTGTCGAACTGCGAAGCGTTCCAGGCGCGCCGCATGCAGGCACGCTTCCGCAATGCCCAAGGCAAGCCTGAATTGCTGCACACGCTCAACGGCTCCGGCCTGGCGGTCGGGCGCACGCTGGTGGCGGTGCTGGAGAACTACCAGCAGGCCGACGGCAGCGTGGTGATCCCGGAAGTGCTGCGCCCGTACATGGGCGGCATCGACCGGCTGACCCCGGCAGCCTGACCCGAAAGTTACGGAAGAGCAAAATAATCAGGTTTTTTTGAATTTCGCTCTTCCGTTTTCGGTAGGCCTTGTCTATAATCTTGTCTTCGCCGCAGTATGCGATTGTCGCAAGACAGAAAGACCAGACCACACTTGTGCTGCTTTGTTAGCCAAGGGCTCGATTAGAACACCGGAGAGGTGGCAGAGTGGTCGAATGTACCTGACTCGAAATCAGGCGTAGGGTTTCCCCCTACCGTGGGTTCGAATCCCACCCTCTCCGCCAGTATTGTTAAAAAAGCTCCCTCACGGGAGCTTTTTTTTTTGCTCTTCATAGACAGCTCGCTTGATTTTTGTCCGAGCACGTCCTGTAACTTCCCGTACTATCCACGGTTAAAAGGTAGATAGGAAGGTAGATAGGAAGGTAGATAGGCCGGTCGGTCAAAAGGTAGATAGCGGCGCCGCAAGGAGGCAACGCATGGTCAGGCTCGCCAACAAATTGTCGGCACTTAAGGTAGCGAACGTCAACCAACGCGGTTGGTACAGTGACGGCAATGGCTTGTGGCTGCAGGTGAGCGCTTCAGGCTCCAAAAGCTGGGTCTTCCGCTTCAACTTCGCCGGCACGCGTCATCACATGGGTCTCGGCGGCGTGCGCGACGTGCCGCTGTCGCAGGCCCGTATCCGGGCACAGGATCTCGGCCGCAGGCTGCGGGAGGGCCACAATCCTCTTGCCGACCGGCGCCACGAGGACACCGTGCGCCATGCCGAGAGGGCCCGGCAAATGACGTTCGATGCCTGCGCCAAGGCCTTCATCAAGGCGCACCGCACGTCGTGGCGTAATCCAAAACATGTCAAGCAGTGGGAGTCGACTCTGGCGACCTATGTGTCGCCAGTCTTCGGTGCCTTATCAGTCGCCGATGTCGATACAGCGATGGTCGTTAAAGTGCTCGAGCCGATCTGGGCAGACAAGACCGAGACCGCTGTCCGACTGCGGGGGCGAATCGAATCGATCCTCGACTGGGCAACAGTCAGTCGATTTCGTAGTGGCGAAAATCCTGCGCGCTGGCGCGGCCACCTGGACTATCTCCTGGCAAACCCCACGAAGGTCGCTCCGGTGGTGAACCATCCTGCGCTTCCGTGGGCGGATGCGCCCATGTTCATGAATGAGTTAAGGGCATGCGAAGGCATGGCTGCGCGGTCCTTGGAATTTGCTATCCACACCGCTGCGCGCTCGGGCGAAGTACGCGGCGCCAGGTGGGCCGAGATTGACTGGGAGGCGGCCATATGGACGGTGCCGGCCGAACGCATGAAGAGCCGACGGGAGCATCGTGTGCCGCTTGCGCCTGCTGCAATCACATTGCTTCGGTCATTGGATGCAAATGCGGAGTTCATCTTTCCCGGCCGGCAGGGCAAGATGTTGTCGGATATGTCCATAACCGCTGTCTTGCGGCGCATGGGGCGTGGCGATATTACCGTGCATGGATTCCGGTCGACGTTCCGGGACTGGTGCGCGGAGTACGCCTCAAACGCCTTTTCCCGCGAAGTGTGCGAGCATGCGCTCGCCCACAAGCTGCCCGACAAAGTTGAGGCAGCGTACCGTCGTGGTGACCTGCTGGAAAAACGGATAAAACTGATGGCAGCGTGGGCAAGCTATCTGGTAGGTGAAGGAAACGGCTAGTCAGCTAACCTTGACCAAATTAGGCATCCGCAGTTCCTGCGTGCCCGCGCGAACCGCATTGGTTTTTGCCCGACGCATTCCGACAATGGGTCGACCTGCGTTCACACTGCAGGGGTCACAAGTTCGAAACTTGTACTTCCCACCAAAATTCGTTTGAGATCAAAGGCTTGCCACTCACGTCGCAGGCCTTTTTTACATTTTAGGACGAAGTACGGAAAAAGTACGGAAAACTTCGACGGACGTAAGCGGACAATCTGGGACTGGTCGAGCGGCACCATCGACCGCGGCGCAAAGTTCATGATGGAACTAGAATGGCGTTAGGTGGCCATAGCTTCCGGGCAAAGTGGAGGCAGCGTAGCGTGTCGACGACCTGCAGGGAAAGCGGAAGAAACTGAGGGATGAATGGGCGTGCTTCCCGAAGCGCGAAGTCTCAGCCGAGCTGGCTATTGGCTTTCTGAATGACCTGAATTGGATCCCGAGTTACGGCTGACGGCGATCTGCCTTACATTCCATTGTTGCACCTCGTGCTTGATCCAAGCACTCGGGCGGCCGTCCAGTTTGACCGGCGCAGGGAAGGTTCCATTCTTGACTCGCTCATAGATACCGCTGCGTGATAGCGCACAAATTGCCATAACTTCGGGCAATCGAATCAGGACCGGCTCGGCGAGGGGTGACGTTGTCCGGCGATCGATACCAGACCGGCGGACATCTTGCATGATCGTAGCGGGAAGATTCTTCGACATGCGAACAGCATGACTCAACTGCTCGGCTGTGCCCTGAGTCGTATCAAGTGGATAAGTATCAGACTGCGTTTTCGCAGCGTTACTCTGTCTGGGTCTCGCCCAGCGCTGCGCGCAAGGCCGACCCAACGGCACTCCCAGCGCTGCGCGCAAGGCTGACCCCAACTGCAAGCCCGGCGCTGCGCGGAAGGCTGCCCCAACGGCACGCCCAAAGCTACGCGCAAGGCTGACCCCAACGGGACGCCCGGAGCTACTCGCTCGGCTACGACGGGCCAGCGCTGGCTTTTCCGAGGACGTGGCTGCGTGCCTTGCTTGTGAGCGCGTTTCCAAGTAATCTCGCGTCAACTAACTCTGAATACAGCCGTAAAAGGCGATGCAAGGGAATGGCAAAAGCCCCCTATATCGAAGACCATCGACTGAAACACTTACTGAAAGTGGCCGCAGTAAGCGGCGAATTCCCGGTGCGGAACGTGGCGCTACTGACATGCGTCTACGGCACTGGCATGATGCTTACCGAACTGGCCCGACTGCCCATCAAGGCATACTTGCGACCGGATGGCACTGTTCTGGATGAATCGGCTGTCACGGCGGATATCGCATACAACGGCGCAGCGCGCCCTCCGTATTGGTCGAATACGAAGGTAGTCGCAGCCATCGACAAATACCTCGAATACCGAGTAGAGCACCGCCACCGCGTCACGACGCGCAAGGCTGCTTATCGCGGTCTTGACCCGGAAGAGGCGATTTTCCTTACGGACGAAGGCGAGCCGTATAAGCTCACCGAGCGGCGCACCGCGACGGGTGCCATAAGCTATTCCTGCGACAGCCTCAGCCAACTATTCCGCAAGCTTCATTTGCAAGCGGGGATTGAGGGCGCGAGCGCGATGTCCGGTCGGCGTACCTTTGCCGTTCGCCTGGCGCGCAACCAGATCGACCTCAAGCACATCGAGGTACTGCTGGGTATGAAGACGCTGCGCGCGACCAAGGCGCTGATCGACGCAGACCCGGTGCGGCTGGGTGCTATCGCTGCGGGAGTTTTTTGATGACTCCTGCGCAATTCGACGTGGTTGCCGAACTGCTGCGTTCCCGCGATCCGGCGCGAACTGCGGCTCGACTGGTACTCATTGATGGTGCGACAACGTCGGCGGCAGCCGAGCGCTGCGGCATATCGTCGCAGTCGGTATCGAACGCAATCGCGCGGTTCAAGGCAGCAGATGAGAAGATCAGCTCCGCCTATTGAAATAGTCGCAAGTAGTTCCTGCATGTTACGCCTAGACGTGTGTCATAATTTTGTGGACGTGCAACTAAAACCGTTTCGTAAGAGGAAGAAATGTCAGGTTGGGATTACTCAGGATTGCTAGGTCAAGTGGAGCGACGATTCAACCGAGACCAACGAGACGTTGTCCAGGCGAGTTGGAGTTCGGTCGTCAACCGTTTCGCGCACGTTAAGATTCATTTGCAAGATCTCGAGCAATGCGAAGCCAACGTGATTAAAGATCGATCGCAAATCGATTTGATGCATGAAATATTTCGTTTCAACGAGAATCGTATTGACGAAATTACGCTCAGGGCGTCTGCGTTCGGCCTAGCGGCTGTACAAGCGTTGCATTCCGTCTCGGACATTGTTGGCACGGCGACCGCTTTAAGTCTAGGTACCGCGAAATGGACCGGTTATCTTAATGACGTCATCAAGAAACACCAGGTTCACCAGCCGGTCTTAGGGCCGTTGATCGAAGAGCTCCAGTCGCACAAGGACTACGTATATCTTGCAGACATCGTGAATCAGTCGAAGCATCAAAACGTCGTCAACGCAAAGTTCGCTCTCGATATGACTGGCACCCATCCAAACCGTTACGAATTCTTGAGTTTTGTGCGTCACTCCAAAGCGGGCAAGAGTGAGCATCAGAGCCGAGAGATCAAGTCATTCCTTGCACAAGAAGCTGGGCGCCAAGCAGGCATTGTGATCAGGATCGGACAGGCTCTAGAGACGCTTTTGTAGGCCGGCTCAAGAAGATCACAACCGCAACTTGACCGAGGAAGAAATTAAAACGCGCGATATGAAACAGTTCCAAACCTGCCGAATCCCGGAGCCCCGCAGACATTTTTTGCTCGAAACGCCATCTTTTTCCGTGGCGATCGCAGTCAATTCCCGGTTGGTGGCGCTTTTTAGAAGGGTGAAGACAGGCGCGGAATGGGAGGCGTTGGGCGTCATTCCTTACAACATTCGTCAGTTCGAGACGGATCCGGAGGACTGGATTAGCGAAGGGTTTGGTAAGGACGATTTTGAAGGGATCGCGTGCCGCTTTTCACCTGTGTTTCCTACCGTAGAAAAGGGCTGCGCCCGGGCGATCAGGGATGGGGGTAGATTTGTTACCGACTTCTACCAAGCGCTCGAGTTACGACGATTCGGCGTAGCGTGGCAGGAGATGTCACGCTCATCACAGCACGTGAGAGATGCGGTTGACGCGTGCCGTGCCTTGGAAAACGATAATGTTGATGAAGCGATCCAACTTGCACGGGCAGCGATCATCGGCAATCCGAGAGACCTGCGGTACTACGAGGTCCTCGAACAAGCCCGATTACTCAAAGGCGATGTTCGATGCATACTTGATGCCATTGCGTATTACGCGAATGACATGTCCACCGTCGCGGGACATGCGGACAAATATTTGAAACTGGCAATTGCAGAGGATCGATACGATCTGATGCTGGATTTCATCTTGAAGGTAATCACCGGCGTTAATGCAGAGATAGCTGGCCAGATTGATATAAAGCGACGAATTTACGGAAAGCAGCAGAAGCATGTCTACGTAAGGGATCTGCATAATTTTATCGCCAGGATATCTACTATGCGCGCCGTTTTGTGCGAGCGTTTGATCCATGCGAATCGCTGTCGTGACGATGATCTGTTAAAGCTCCTCGATCTCGTGGAAACCGCCGACCCGAAAAAAGCTAAAAAGGTTTCGAAACTGCGTGCGCTGATCCACGCGTAATCGCGGATGAACCGTGGACAAAGCTCTGGTTGACGGCGGCATCGCACCACGCTAACCCGGCGGAAAATCCCGGCGGTACCGATGCCAGCCACGAGCTGGCGTCGTCAATGTAACGGTCCGGCAGTGTGGCTGGCCAGCGAGGAAAATATGAAAATTCAGTTTAAGGCTGACGACCACCCGTCTGGTCGAAGGGACCTTAAAAAAGTCCTTGCAAGACGAGCGCTTATTTCAGATCGCGACGGGCCATTGTTAACAAACGCCGATGCTGGCGGCCTTCTATCGCGCTTTTGCCGCCGTGCTGCATAAGCAGCACACGGCCGGCGATGAAGTAGCGTACGAGATCACACGTTTGGACAACCTCTCGGGCCGACAGGTCCGCGGCCCGCGGGGCCGACGCGCATCGAGGGAACAGTGCGCTCCAACAGGGCCAAAAAACTGCGTCATCAGCTTCTAGCGGTGCGCGCTTTCGGAATGAACGCACTTGACCTCAGCGGTCCTCATTAAGGATGAACAACAATGACCTCACGAATTCATGAGATCGAAGTCCCGGACGAAAATCCTTTTCTGAACGATGTACTCAACCGTAAAGAAGTGGTCGACTTTCTTGCTAAACTTGTCGGTCGCACCACGGGCCCGTTTGTGCTGGCGATCGATTCCGAGTGGGGGACGGGAAAAACGACCCTAATCGCGATGCTGCAGGCGGTGCTACGGAAGGAAAATTTTCAATGTGTCCATTTCAACGCATGGAAAGCTGACTATGTGGCAGATCCGTTGGTCCCCATGGTGTCAGCTATTAACCAGATCCAATTGCCCGCAGGCGAAGCGGCTAAGACCTTCAGCGATCGCTTGCAAACAATAAAGAAGGGAACAGGTGTTCTCGCCAAGCGTGGCCTGATCGCAGGCATCAAAGTGGCAACTCTTGGTGTTTTGGATGTGGAATCAGACGTTGAAGCCATCGCAGCCGAGCTTACTGGCGCTACCGCGAACGACCTCGTTGAACGATTTGAACAAGAGAATGAGATCCTTACCAAGTTCCGCTCCGACCTTGAGTCCGCGGTGGAGCAGCTAGCGGCCGCAGGAAAGCAGAAGAACCTGATCTTCTTTATCGACGAACTCGACCGTTGCCGGCCCGACTTCGCAATTACGCTCCTCGAGCGCGTTAAGCATCTCTTCGACGTGCCGCATATCGTATTCGTGCTGTCGATCGACAAGCGCCAATTAGAGGCAAGTACCGCTGCTGTATACGGAAGCGGCATCAACGCGCCCGAGTATTTGCGACGTTTTATCGATTTGGAATTGGGCCTACCGACAATTGGCGGAAAGCCGTTTACCGACCTGATCTTGAAGCGGACTGGGTTGGATGAGGTCTTCGCCGAACGGACGTCCAACGCTGAACTTCAATATGACCGCGAACATTTCGTACGGTACTTCACGCAACTGGCCGATCTTTGCCAGCTTACGCTGCGTGCTAGGGAGCGCTGTGCAACCCGCCTGATGATCGTAATGCACCAAACGCCGCCAAATCATTACCTCGACCCAATCGTCGTTGCTGTCCTGCTCGTACTGCGAACGATAAAGCCGTCCCTATTTCGACAGATTGTCGAAGGAGTGGCAGGAACAAAAGAAATAATGGAATATTTATACACACTGCCCGCTGCTGAAAAGATCGCAACAGACCGAGCAGGCGCTGTCATCGAAGCAGAGTTGCTGGCTGCAGATCACGATTCCAGGCGCGATGATCGGGCGAAGGAATTGGCGGACATTGCGCAAGACGAGAAGCGAGGCGCAGCAGATCGTCAGTACGCACGCAACGTGCTTGAGCTGATTTCGTACCCCGGCAGATCATCGCGCAGCGCTATGAGAATGAGATCGATCGCTGGTAAAGTCGACATGGCGGCGCTCACGCGCGGTCGCGGTTAATGCGCCTAAGCTGGCGACCAGTAGTAGTTGGCGCGAACAGTGGGGCTACGTCGGCCGGGCCGAATCGTGGTGCTGCTAGATGGCGAAGTGCAATGCTGGGCGAATGGGTTACGCAAGCCGGAACACCGCATCCTTGCTGCGTCGCATTTGAGGAGGACGGAAAAGGGCAGATCACCATCGCCGGCACTGCACAGGATGGTGTGTTGATGGGGTTGCCGATCGACCCAATCCCGAATTAAAGGAAAAAACTTTGACCAAAAATTTAAACTTGGCAGTTCTTATCGATGCCGATAACGCTCAAGCATCCATCATCAAAGAGTTGTTAGCTGAGGTGTCGACCTATGGGACCGCGACAGTCAAACGCGCATATGGCGACTGGACGACACCAAATCTTAAGGGGGGGAAAGAAACGCTGCACATGATGGCTATCCAGCCAATCCAACAATTTGGATATACGGTAGGAAAAAATTCCACTGACTCATCGCTCATCATCGACGCAATGGATCTCCTGCATGGCGGCAAACTGGACGGATTTTGCCTCGTTTCATCGGATAGTGACTTTACTCGACTGGCAACGCGCATTAGGGAGAGTGGCTTAGCCGTTTATGGTTTTGGAGAGAAGACGACCCCAGCAGCGTTTGTTGCCGCGTGCGACAAATTCATCTATACCGAAATTCTTCGGCCTGGTGCCGTGCAGTCAGGGGGAGCAACGAAGACGGCGGCGAATCAACTACGACCGCCCATTTCCATGGGCGAAGCTGAGGAAACGCTGCGGAAGGCTATCGCCGCCGCCACCCGAGATGATGGATTCGCGCCACTAGGCCAGGTCGGCAACCTTATCCTTAAGAACATGCCGGCGTTCGACTCCAGAAACTACGGATGTGACAAGCTCAGCGAATTGATTCGTCGTCTACCGTTCGTGGAGGTTAAAGAGGCCTCGGCAGAGAACTCACCGCATGTGCACCTTTATGTGCGTCTGAAATAGAACGGAAAAGCGTGGAAAGTACTATCTCCAAACCGATAAAAAAAGTGCGCGCGGATGGTCAGATTAGCGGACTCGCGGGTGAGCTGTTTGTCGCGGCCGAGCTGTTGAAGCTCGGTTTGCAGACTTCTGTCACGTTCGGAAACGCAAAATCGATCGACCTGCTCGCCCACCGCCCGCAAACCGGCAAGGTGTTCATCGTACAAGTCAAAACTGTTAGACACCGAAACTGGTTTTTGTTAAGCCGTAGCCGCATTGAAGCTACACACGTCTACGTGTTCGCGATACTGAACCGGCCTGGTGAGCAGGTGCAGTACTTCATCGTGCCTGGATCCGAGCTACGGTCGAACGATGCGCTGTTTGCGAAAGGGTTCGCTGACCCTAAAATGCCTGGAGTTTATCCCACTGCGCTTGCACAGTTCGAGAACAACTGGAGGGTTTTTAAACCCGAGCATTCGACAGAGGAAGCTCACTCTGTAGTGGCCGCATCCAAATCGAAGGACAACATATGCAAATCGAATGGGGGGTAGTTCAGAGCGCAGTAACTGCGGTTTCTGGCCTTGCTGGGGTGTGGCTCGGTGGACGCCTCACATGGAAGCGCGAGGAAGCACGTGAGCGGGAGCGCAATATGAAGGAGGTTAGCTACCTCGCTATCTTGGTCGTTGCGCACTTGGACCGTTTAGCAAATGCCTGCCTCCACGTCGCCCTTGACGACGGAACCGAAGAAGGACGCCCAGCTGGGACTGGTGGGTGCTGGGCATCTACTGTCCGTCCTCCTGTATTCGATCCGCTTGAGTTCGACGTCAACTGGAAGGCGCTGCCGGCGGAACTGATGTATGAGATATTGGGAATGCCATATCGCATAGAGCAACTGGAAGGCCATGTTGCCGGGACATGGGAGTTTGACGACCCTCCCGAGTACAGCGAGTTTTTTTGGGCGAGGCAGTTTGGCTACGCAGATCTTGGCCTCGATGTATCGGATCTCGCACGGCGCCTACGCGAGTATGCGGCTTTGCCACAGTCTCCGCAGGAGCCAGGCGCTTGGAACCGCGATGACCAGTTACGCGAACAACGAGATAAAGTGGTGCAAGAGCGCGAAAAATACCGTCCACGCTCGACCCCCATGCCCGTATTCGCATACACGAGTTGAATTGGTAAGCAAAAGCAGGTCTAGTTGGTTTAATGAGAAGGTCCGGCGATGTGCCTGGCCAAGTGAGGATCAGAGCAAATTGAACCCAGTATTCGAGATCTCATCTCTCGTACGAGACATAGTGGAAAATACATAATGCGCGTCGAGATGAAAGCAGAGCAGACTGTTGAAGATGCTGTTGGTCTTCGACCAGGGGAACTACTCGAGCGGCTTTCGAACCGTACGACAGGCTTTATGGGCTGCGATGACATCACCGAGTATGCGATTCTGGATGGCAAGGGCAATCAAAACGGAACCGCAGTCCTGACAGAACACACCGACGTCAAGGCGCCACATCATTCAACGACTGCGGCCCTGGGACCGTGCGGTTCAACCCGACGCAGCTCACAGGAATAGTCGTCGGCGCGTCCGCGCAACAGACGGTAGTCGACACAGTCCTTCGTTGGAAGAGGCTCCCCAGTATGCCCATCCGTATTACGAGAGCGTATTCCGATTCCAAAGCATTCAAGGTGAACCTCGTTTCCCACAAAGAAGGTCGCTCATAGAACGCCAGTCCGGCTCGAAACGAGTAACAGTAACGTCAAGGAAAATTTGGCGCCACTTGGTGCCCCGATCCGGCCGGTGCCGGCACCAAGGAAAGATGTGACAGCTTTGATGCTAGCCCTAATGCGAGGGAGATCGACCTCTCGTTAGACGTCTTTTTGAGAAAAGCATGCCAAAAATTGCATGCCTTACTGTAATATTTTAACCTTTAGTTAAACTCTTGCAACAAATTTTTCTTGTTGGGTGCTTTTGGCTTTCGACGTTTACGTCCACAAGCGAACGGCACCATGATGATCGGTCAAGCAAAGTGGGGCAGATGAACAAACTCAGGGAGCGGATATGAAGCAGCTGCAGTCGCTGGACGATATTTTCACAAAGAAGCTATTTCGCATTCCCGACTATCAACGTGGGTATTCCTGGGGCGCCAAGCAATTGGTTGAGTTCTGGGAAGATCTCGCCAGTTTGAGTGGTACGCGCTCGCATTACACCGGAGTCATCTCCATCAAGCCTGTTCCGGCGGAGGTGACAGATCTGTGGAATGACGAGCAGTGGCTTATTCAAGGAAAGCAGTACACGGCATTTCACGTGGTCGATGGTCAGCAACGTCTAACGACAATATCGATCTTCATCCAATGCCTAATCGAGGCGGTGGAAGCGCTGCCGGCGAGCCAGGGGAAGCCGTCCGACAAAATTTACCTTGGTCACTCGAGCATTGACGACATCAGGAAGACCTTTATCGTTAAAACCGAGCCACGGCACGGAACGATTCACACATACAAATTCGGATATGAGAAGAATAACCATTCTGCCGCATTTTTAAGGTCGAGAATATTCAATGACAAGGCCTCTACCCATGAGCAGGAAACGTTCTACACGCTGAATTTGGAAAATGCCAAAGCGTTTTTCCAGGAAAATATTCGACTTCTTCTGGCGGCGGAGGGACTGGACGCACTGGAGACCTTGTATGACAAGCTGACGCGACGCTTCCTCTTCAACTTGTATGAGATCGAAGGTAATTTCGACGTTTTCGTGGCGTTCGAGACCATGAACAATCGTGGAAAGAAGCTATCCAATTTGGAACTGCTCAAGAATCGTCTGATCTACCTGACCACCCTGTACGACCCTCTTGAGGTCGGCGCGGATGTGGCCGAGTCAGCCCGACGCAAAATCAACGATACGTGGGGAGAGGTCTACTACCAGCTAGGACGCAACAAGCGACTGCCCCTGGACGACGATGAATTCCTGCACGCGCATTGGATCATGTACTTCAAATATAGCCGCAACAAGGGCAGCGACTATATCGACTACCTGCTGAATGACTATTTCTCCCCAAAGCAAGTTCTGGAGAAGCTTGTCGTGAGCACGGCCAAACTTGCGTCAATCGAGATTCAGGACGACACCTTTGACGCAGAGGAGGACGATTCACCTCCCGTTTTCGTCCCGAAAATGCGCTCAAGGCTGACCATTGCCGAACTGAACGATTATGTGATCAGCTTGAACACTTCAGCGAGGTTCTGGTTCTCGACCTTTCATCCGGCAGACGCGGGGGACATCCTCGATCTGCCCGAGCAGGTGATGATGGATAAAGTTAACCGGATAAAGATAAGCTATTTCCGCCCTTTGGTCATGGCGGCGCTGCTACTCACCAGCAAAGGCGATTCTGCAAGAATGCACCTACTCGACGGTATCGAACGATTCATCTTCCTCTCATTCCGGGTCAGTCGGGCACAAGCAAATTACGGAAGCAGTCACTTTTACCGTCTCGCGCGCGCGGTGTACAAGCGGGACAAGACGGTCGATGACGTCATGATCGATTTGAACAAGCATCTGGCTTGGGTGTTCAACAAGGACGGCGTATTCAACAGCAATCCCTTTTTCGAATTCATCTCCAAGAAGTTCGCGACAAATGGCGATGGCTTCTATGGCTGGGGGGATCTCCGATACTTCCTGTTTGAGTACGAGGAGGAACTCAAGAAATTCCGGGGAGTGGAAAAGCTTGGATGGAGCAATTTCATCAAGAGCACAGCGGACAGATTCTCGATTGAACACGTTTATCCACAGACCGCGGATGAGCCATATTGGGTGAATCGCTTCAGCGATTTTACCGAAGAGCAGCAAACGCGTTTGCGCGGTTCACTTGGTAATCTATTGCCTTTGTCGGCAAGCATAAATTCCGAACTGCAGAATGATGATTTTCCCAGCAAGAAGCAGACCAAAATCGACAAGACTGGCGCTGTCAAAAGGAATGGCTATGCCAACGGCTCTTACTCCGAGCTCGAGGTTGCCGCAAAAGATGAGTGGACTGCGCACGAGATAAAGGTCAGAGGCTTGAAACTACTGGAATTCATGGAACACCGATGGGGATTCAGCCTCGGAACCGAAGAACACAAGCTCAAGCTACTCCATCTGTCGTTCCTCGGGCCACTTCGTGTCGATCCAGCATAGCCGCGCACGTTCAAGCGCAATGTCACGTAGCGCTTGACGCTTCCATGCCGTGACAAACAGGGGAGCTGCAACGGGATAATTTGACAAAATCTTCGGTGGCGATACATCGCCTGGCCAGCATGGGGTGATACCTGGGGGAGCGAAAGCAAGATGGCAGCCACGATCATCGAACGAATACGGGCGGTGGTCGGACGCCAGCGCAAAAAGAGGGCGACAAGAAACCAAGGAAAAATTTGGCAGAACCTACGCCCCACACGATGGGGCATAGGCATTGAGAGGCTGTGCTGGCCAAGGAGGAAGATCATGACGACAACTGCACGCGAAAAATACCAGGCAACGGCTGTAGGCGCTACTGCGACCCTCCAACCAGCATCAAAGCAATCTGATGGATCTTTCCAGAGCGATGTGCGCGAAGTTCAGCGCATGCAAGAGGAAGGGCTGGTAACGATCACGATCGAGCATTGCGAGAGCGAGTCTGGCCGGCGGCTGATTGACCTAATCGCTTTCAGGCGCGTGCGCTAGGAAAATCCCAGCGCTGTCGTTGCGCCCGCGATCTGGTCGGTAACCAGCATTATGGAGATACATATGGATGTGCGAAAGTTAGCAGAGCAGTTTGCGGCCGACAAGAACAAGGCAGATACCTTGAACGCGAATATCGGATATAACGGTACGAATCCCACCTACGACAAGGCTCAGGGAAACAATGGGAAGCTGATGAACCCGAACGGGCATCCTAACCATCGCGCACCAGGTGCGCCGGATGATGAGGAAGCAGAGGGCGACGTTTTCGGCCCTGCCGGCAGCGCGGATTGAAGTAGGAAAACTCACATGACTAGCACGCGTGATCCTTACTCCGCCGAGGCTCTGGCCCGTATGCAGGCACTCGTCGAAGAAATGTCTGAGCAAACCGACCGTGGGGTTGCGATAGTTGGATCCGCGTGGGTGGAGGAAGCCCTTCATGCGACCCTGGAAGCGTTCCTGCACCCGGAATCGAAAGCATGGAAGCGTCTCTTTGAAGGCAATGGCCCACTGGCCACGTTCTCCGCAAAGATAGACTTGCTACACGTGCTTGGCCTCATCAGCGAAATAGTTAGGGCTGACTTACATGCGATACGCGAGGTTAGAAACGAGTTCGCACACCAGATCGCGCATAAGATAAGTCACGCCAAGCTCGGGTTCGGTTCTCAACATATCCAGGACAAGTGCCTAGCCTTGAAATGTGTCGCACACGAACGTCTGTCTGATCCGCGCGAGGCGTTCATTCGAGCCTGCGCCGTCTTGAATGCGGATTTTGAGATGGTTCGCATGTTTGGCGTCAAATTGCCTGATGCCGGCCAGGTGATTGCCAGCATTGAGCGATAGTTACAAAGCTCCTGGGGCCCAGGTATGCTTCGGGTGCGGCTGGATACGCCAGAGGCATGCGCTGCGGCAATGATCTTTTGATGAACAAGAAGCGGTTAGCACCTCGCCAAAGCGGCTGAGAAAACCTGATCGGAAAATGCATGAAACGATGGTTTCAGTGGCTAATTATTAGACCTTGGCCAATTTGGTCTCTGTTGCTCGTATCGGTCGTAGTCGCTATTGGCGGCAACTGGACAATGGACGGCAACGGTCCAGGTTTCAATAAGGTTGCGGGTGCCTTGCTGCAGGCTGTGGGTGCAGCGCTTGTCCTGATTTCACTGGATGGCAATGTTGGCCTCTTCAAGGGCCGTGGCATTATCGCGGAGGCGTTGAAGTGGGTTCACGACTATCCCAAGCCGCCGCAAACGATAGAGCTAAGCGCGGCCGCATCAATCCAGAGCAATTGCACTACCAGTGGCGCAATCACCTGTCGGCCCTCGACTATCGATGGACGTGTTGCGGAACTTGAGCGAGTTGTAGTTGAGCTTACAACACTGATTACAAAAAGCCATAGCGAACTGACCGAATCGATCGCCACGGCACGACTGGACGCCAGGATCGCAAACAGTCAAATAGCTTTCACCATCCGCGACCTCGAAAAAAAGGTAGTAGTGTCGGCAGTTGGTGGATTAAAGACCCAAGCGTTTGGGGTAGGCCTCGCGTTGCTGGGGTCGGTCCTCAGCGTGTTTAGCTAGTCAAGGAAAACGGACGCCATGACGAAGCTCTTTAACCTGAACGCAAATCCGGCCGACTTCCCGGATGCAATGGCGAAAGCCACGCGGATTGGTCGCATGTACGCGATGGAACGCAAGCGGAAAATTTCCAGTGTGCGCGCTGTGTCCGAACTGGTGTCGCCTGGCTGCGCGAACGGCTTTGCCACGGCCCTCAAACAGGCCTGTAACGCTGGCCATTGGTCGGCATCCCTTTGATCGGAAAACCCATGCGTGACATTTTTGAACCGCGGCATGAGCTGGCGAAGAGCATCTACCTGGCCTTTCAAACCGAGGGCTCCAAGCGAAAAGGCCGCACAGTTGACGCGTGGGTTCAAGCCGAGCGCGAAGCTGTTTTCCGTGAGTGTCTCCGGCAGGCGCAAATGCGAGGCTTGCACGCGCTGACCATGGATGAGGCGGCCGCTGCGGAACGTTACGCCTACGGGTCGACCGACTACGGTGCTAAGTGGACCTATCAGTTGGTTCGCCTCATGGCACCGACCGAAGGACAGGCCTATTAAAGAGCAGGGAATACGATGAAGAAAAAAATCTATGGCCGCAAGGTCGGATCGAAGGACGAAGTGGCGCTGCTAATCGAGGGTGAAGGCGTATCGACTGGTGGCGTGAAGGTTGACCAGGGCGAGCTGGACCAGTTCTCGGTTGAGAATGCCCGCCGTGCAGTGCAAGGCATGCGCGAGCGCGGCATCGAGGGTTACGTGGTCTTTGAAGGCGACCCGACGCACTACCAATTCACGCCAGAATCGGACTTCGTGTACCCGGCCACCGTTCACTAGGAAAACAGCATGGTTCTTAAAGGCCTTTACCTTGTCGTGTTCAATCACTCTGGATACGAGCAGCTCGCGGGAGCCGGCAGTCGTGAGTTTGCGAAGCCTTTCAGGAAGCATCTGCTTCAATCACTGATTGGCAGTGGTCTAGCTATCGCACTGGCGGTTGTTTTGACGACGGCAGCTGGACGCGTCGAATGGTCAAGTCCATTCGCATGGAATAAGGCGCTGGCTAGCCTGGGAGTATTCTTCGGGGCTTGGGGCACATGGTTCGGCGTTACGGAGCGAGGTGCGTCGTGGAAGAAGTCACGCTTGGACGAGCGCCTCAGGGATGCCGTGTTCATCGGCCTGTTTGTGCCAGGGGTGGTTTTCGGTGCCGCCAGCACCCTATGGTAGAGAAGACGATAAAATTCAAGCGGTACCGAAGCCAGCCACGAGCTGGCGACTTTAATGAGAAGGTCCGGCGTGGTGTCGGCCCAACGAGGATACTCAATGAACACAATCAAAGCAGTGCTGGATTCCCTGTCGAAAAAGGATTCGCACGATCATTACCCTGCGATTACAGTTTTCACGCGTGGAGGCAAAGAATTTAGCGGCTCCCTTGCGAACTGGGATCAAGCGAAATCGCCGAACCTCGTCAAGATCACTAGCAACTCAAGGGTTGTCTGTTATATCAATTTAGCTGATATCGAAGCAGTCAGTACCTGAATCAGATCGGAGCGGAAAACAGCATGCTTCTTAAAGGCCTCTACCTTATCGTGTTCAATCACTCTGGATACGAGCAGCTCGCGGGAGCCGGCAGTAGTGAGTTCGCGAAGTCTTTCAGGAGGCATCTGCTTCAATCGCTAATTGGCAGTGGTTTAGCTATCGCACTGGCAGTTGTTTTAACGACGACAGCAGGTCGCGTCGAATGGTCAAGCCCAGTCGCATGGTATAAGGCGCTGGCTACCCTGGGAGTATTCTTCGGGGCTTGGGGTACATGGTTCGGCGTTACGGAGCGAGGTGAGTCTTGGAAGAAGTCACGCTTGGACGAGCGCCTTAGGGATGCCGTGTTCATCGGCCTTTTTGTGCCAGGGGTAGTTTTCGGTGCCGCCAGCACCCTAAGGTAGAGATGCCGGAAAAATTCCAGCGGTACCGATGCCAGCCACGAGCTGCAGCGCGGCGGTCGCCGCTTAATCAGGAGCAAAAAGATGAAGACAGCGTTAAAACTGCTGGTGAAAATGATCGCCGTTTGCTTCGCGTTAGTAGTGGCCTGGGCGATCATGGAAGACATGCCGCGCTGGGGCTTGAACCTCATGGTATTGGCACTGCTGATCATCGCGCTAAGTCTTTGGGTAAAGTGTGAAGCTTGGTCGAAACGCTATTTGCTTAAAGCTGGCTTTGAAGAATGGTCAAATGAGCGATCCAAAATCATCGCGATCTTTCTACAAGACCGCAACTAGGAAAACGGATGACTTCAATTCCCAACTCTACCTTGCTAGAGTTCGAGCGCCGGCTTACCGCGGAGTGGTTGCCAGTCTACTGCGACGATCCCGCACGGAACTACAACGTTTGCGGTTTCAAGAACGGCCTCGGATCACTTGCTCACCAGGATGCCGCAGACTTTACATATTGCCTTGATACTGGCTTAGTTGGGGACATTGGAGGTGGACGGTACAGGGCCGCGCGTAGCATGGCTACCGAGGTTCTATTCTGGGAGGGCTCCAAGCAGGTTCTCCCCCGGCCAATAACGTTGTGGCTAGAACCGATCATCACTATTGCGGCCCTCGGACGCTTGCACCGCGATTACGGCTGGCCTGGGCCACAGCTCGGGTTGCAGTCTGCCGACTGGGCTTTTGATCTCGTCGCTTACATTAATGCAGATTCCGCGGAGATGGCAGTGGCGTGTGAAGTTAAGAAATCATCTCGGGAACTGATGCACATGATTCGCTACTTACATAGCTTCGCTGCAGAGCCCTCGATAGTGGGCACGTGCGCGAAAGGCCCGGCGTTGAACGCTGCTCGCAAATGGGCTGCTCTCGCTGCAGCTCGACCGCCGCTCTTCTGGGCTGTCGGGCCAGCGGCCGAGAGTACCCTGTTCTGCGTAACGTATGACGACGTCGGGCCTCGTGCCTTCAAACCGTTGAGCTTAGAACGACTTCAGTTCACCCGCTGGCAAAAACTTTAAACGCACGGAAAATACCCAGCAACACCTTGCGCCCCGGTCGACGGGGTTAAGGCATTGAAAGGGTCCGTGGAGTGCCGGCAAACAAGGACAAAATGGTTTCCTATCCAATTCATATTCGGCGCGATACCTATCGTGGTCGAGACCCACATAAGCAACAGAAGGCACTGGATCACAATCGTAATGTTGCGGAACTTGAGCGGAAGATCAACGAAATGCTTCAGGCGCAAACAGAGCCTATTAAGGTCTATATGTGGGCTGAGATCGCACGCGCCACAGGATTCTCCTACGACTTTGTCGCAGAAGTCGGTTACACCATTGACGGCGGAAGCGGAGGATTTACCGCGACGGCGCCGGGTGGTATCACCGACTTGACTGCCGCTGTCAAAAACCTCTAGTGGTCAAGGAAAATATGACGATCTCAAAAACCAAAGCAAGTGTGCTGGCCAAAAAAATTAAGAGCAAGAAACGATTACTCAGAAAGGCGATCCAGCGTGGCGACAAGGCGTTGGCTACGTTTCACGATATGGGCCTTCAAGATCTTGCGTTGGCTAAAAAATCAGGGCCGATGCCTGGTGAGGTAGCTCCTGGTGTGCGGCAGCTGCGAGGCGGCGGCATCGCCATCTAAGGAAAAACGAACCATGAACAAAGCAACCAATTTCGACGCCTGGGCCGCTGATGTAGCGAGTGAACTGGTCGGCCGGAATGGACGTACGGTGAGATTATCCGCTGGACCTGGCACATTCAAAGTGGCGGCGGATGGAACTGGATCGGTGGAAAGGACGTGAAGAAGCACGCCGAGGGTAGCTCAATCTCGGTTGAAGCGGCCGAGAAATCCAGGAAAATCCACCCACTGTAGTGCCATCGCCAGCCACGAGCTGGCCTTGGCATTAAGATGGTAGACACGGCATGAGCGGCGTGGGCAGGGGCGGTGGAGGGGGGCGACCGCGGCGTAATCGACCAGGTGGAACCCGTGCATTTAAGGCGCGCTCGCTGGGAGTGGGTCCACGCGACGCGACTGAGATCGTTGCTCCATCAACGGCCGATGGTCCTTTCCTTACCGTGCTCCTGGCGCACCTCGCTGGCCTGCTCGCGAATCCGCACTGCCGGAACGCCCTGGCGCTCGGCCATCTGGCGTGCCAGGGTTTCTTTCGCCAGCGTCATGAAGCGCTCCCGATCTTCGCGTGACTGAAAGTTCTGATCGGCGACCACCTGGGCCGCGCGCAGGATGGCGTAGGCGCCGACCAGGTCTGGATGGGCCTTCATCGCCTGCCTGGGCTCTTCGCTGCGGAAACTGTCTGCCTTGATTTCCCATTGGTTTCGGTGGGCCGCCCGCGTCTGTTTTCCGATGACCTTTCCCGCGTCATCGCGCAGATTTGCGCTGACCGATACCGGCTGCTTGCCGAGGTTTGTCAGCTCGATATGCTGGCCGATCCGAGCCTGGCTGTCCTTGATGGCCGATTCCAGTCCCACGCCCCAGGTGGTGCGCTCTTTGCCGGCCGTGTCGCGCAATTTCACGTAGTAGTTCAACGGCTCGGCTTGGTCGAAATTGAAACGGGCCTTGCCGTGCTCAAGCAGGGTGCCGGCCAGGCGCGCCTTGACTTGGTCTTCGTGCGCTGTGTCTTTGCCATGATGGTCGGGGGCAAGCCCGCGCGCAGTTTGCGCCTGCGCCTGGGCGCGCGCCGCGTCGCGCTCGACGCTGTTGGCCAGGGTCCGGCGATCACGCTGGGCGAGCAGCGCCAGGTCCACCTCGGATGGCCTGTAGCCTTTGACGGCGATACCCTGCAGGGTCGCCTCGAGCCAGACTTTCTGGCGAAAGGCGTCGCTGCCGTTCACTCTGATGCCGTCCCATTCGCGCGCACTGGCAATCTTGACCAGGTCGGAAACGATGCGCGCGCTGCTGGACTTGGTCTCCAGCCGTGTCCCCTTATCTTCGAATGCCTGCAAGGTCGGCTTTTGCGGGTAGTGGAACTTGTTGCCGACCCGCAGATAGGCCTCTTCGATCTCCCTTGGGATGCGCAGCGTGGGCTTGTCGGCTGGCTCGGGAACGTTGGTGGCGACGGCAGCTAGAGCGGGAGGCAGCCGATGCTTCAATTTATCCAGATCGACCTGCCGGCCCACGCCGCGCGTCGGCCTGGCGCGCGCCTTATCAGCGGGGCTTGCCTGCTGGACGCGTGCGTCGTCGCGCGCGATGCTGTTGATTTCCATTCCCGGCTGCCTGGTCTGGCGCGGTTGCGCGCCCGCGGTCGCGGTTGCCGGTTCACGCTTGAGCGACTGCAGGCGCTCGTCAAGTTCGGCGGCGTGGATATCGCTCTCGACTTCCAGCGCGGCATCTGGGTGTTGACGCGACAGCGCGGCGCGGTAGTCAGGGTGGCGCCGTGCGGCGGTGACCATCACCATTCTGGCCAGATGCCTTCGCTCCGCGGAAATCTCCTGCAGGGCCTCGGCGTCCTGGCGGACCCAGTTGGACGTATCGGTGAACGAGCGCGCTTGTTGCTGGTCGAGGGCGGCCTGCATGCGGATGACCAGGGCGCTCAAGCGTTCGCGGTCAGCGCTGGACATGGCGCTGGTCGCCGCCGGCGTTGCGGGCTCGTCAATCGCCGCGGATGGGCTCATTGTCTTACTGTCTTGCTGCGCGTGCTGTTCGAAGGCGGCGCGCACGGCGTCGTCGTGGAAGCGCAGCTGCCCGCTATCCGGATCGCGGTCCATCAGGCTGGTCTGGCCGCGCACGAGGGCGGGCATGGATGCCAATTCGCTCAGGCGGAACGCCGCGATCGCATCGTTCAGATCGTCGTGCTCGCGCACCACTGGTCCGAATTCGTCGTAGTGCTTTAGTTGGTAGCCGGCGCTTTCGTCGGCGCGGGCTACTGGGTCTGGCGTGGCAGGCATGGCTGTCGGGACGGGCGCCTTGTCGGTCCCACGCGTACTCGCGGCCGCTTTGTTCCGTGCCTTGGCTGCCACGCTGGTGCTATGACTCTGGACCGATATCAGGTCGGCGCCTTCGAGCTTGCCGGCGATGCCGTGTTCGGGTTGATTGCGTTTGCCCCGCCCGATTCCTTGTTCCATCTTCTGCCGGTTGGCCTGGCCGACCAGGGTGTCGACTTCGGGGGCGGTAAGGCCCGAAAATGCGGCGACTTCCTTGCGTCCGCGGTAAAAGCGCAAGTCGGCCGTGGCGATCGCGCTGCGCTGGTCTTTCGCAGCGCCTGGTTCGGCGGCGCGTTCGTAGGTCAGCGCGTAACGCACCTGGGTGACGATGCGGTCGTCGAGCAGGAAGCGCTGCTGGTCCGGTGTAGCCTGTGCCATGTCGTTCTCCTATGCCGCCATGCCGAAGCGCGACAGCAGTTCATTGACGCCGGCTTGCAGCTCGGCGTCGGTGGGTTTGTCGCCTGGAATCTGGATATCGCTGAAGTCGCAACTGAAGGCATCGGCGGGCAGGGTGGCGACCCGGTCGATGTCGTTCGCGTTCAGCACCCGCTCGATGGTTCGCCTGGCCGTGCCGTCGCTGATGTCGGGTTGCGGGGTGGAAAAGCTGTAGGTGGGGTGGGTCACTTCCAGCAGCGGCACCGGGGCCCGCAGTTCGCCGCGCCCGGCAGCTTTCTCCAACTGCGCCTTGGTCGGCAAGGCCTTGCCAAGGGCGGCCAGCGAGGGGGAGATTTCCTTGAGCCGGTCCATGAACACGGGCATGGTGTAGTACTGGACTTTCTTGCACAGCACCGGTAACAGGTGGGCCATGAACAGGAATTGCTGCCACATGCCGATCTGGCGGATTTCCTGCGGCAGCATCAGGGGCCGGGCCTGCTCGGACTTGTTGATCGTGCGGCCTGGCTGGCCTGTGGTTCTGCCGGTGGTGGTGACTTTCCAGGTCCGGTCGCCCAGCATGGAGGCGATCTTGTCGGCGCGCTCGGGGTCGTCCTGCGGGGGGCTGAACATGATGTGCACGCCGAGGTTGCCGGCGAAGGCGCGCGCGCCGCGTTCGCCGTAGACTTCGGCCAGTTGCGACTCGGAGTGGTAGATCGCCAGCACCTTGACGCCATATCCGGCCAGATAGGCGACGCCCTTGAGCAGGGCCTGGATGCGGCCGCAGGCGGTCAGCTCGTCGAGCAGCAGCAGGACCTTGAATTTCAGGCGCTTGTCCTTGTTGGGCGTTTCGCCCGTATTGCAGTCGATGAGCTGCTGCCAGAACAGGTTCAGGAGGGGGCCGAAGCGGTCGAGGTCGCCTGGCTGGATGCCGACATAGATCGACATGCGCTGGCGGCGCAGGTCGCGGAAATCGAAATCGTTGGCGGACGTCGCCGCGTCCACCAGCGGATTGTAAAAGGGTTCGAAGCGTGACGAGAACGTCTTGCGGATCGAGGTGCGGGTGTTCTCGGCGGTGCTGATGAAGTCGTTCAGGGCGGCCATGCACACGCCCGAGAGGGGATTGCCGGCCGCAATGCGCTCGGCCATGACGCGCTTGAAGAATTTGCCCGCTTCTTCCTGCTGGGTCACGCAGCGCAGTACCGCCGCCATGGTGACCGGCTGGCCCGGTGTTTCGAGCAGGTAGAGGACGGTGCCCAGCATCAGCGACCTGGCCGAGGAACTCCAGATCGGGTCCTGGCCCTCGATGTCGGGGAAGATGAAATTGGCGATCTTCTGGATGTCGTTGATGCGGAAGTTCGGGTCGTCGCTGATGTAGGCGAGCGGATTCCAGCGGTGCGAGCGGTAGTCGAGGGCGGCGGGATTGAACAGGTAGCATTGCTGGCCGTACCTGGCGCGGTAGCCCGAGGTCAGGTCGTGCAGTTCGTTCTTGGGATCGTTGACGACCAGGCTGTCCCGGTAGTTCAGGGCATTGGGCACGCAAACCGCGACGCCCTTGCCGGAGCGCGATTCGGCGTCGACGACGGCATGGGCGTCGCCGCCGTACATCAGCAAGGTGTCGCCGACCTGCCCGACGATCACGCCGTCACTGCCCATCAGGCCTGCCTTGCGCATTTCGCGCCTGCTGGCAAAGCGCGCATCGCCATGCTGTTTCCTGGCGCGCGGCTTGAGTACGAGGAAGAGGGGCAGGGCGATCGCGACGAAGCTGAAGGCTGCGGCAATGAACAGCTTGTTGCGGACAGGGGCGAGGTCGCCGTAATGGAACCAGTACTGGTACACCGTCAGCATGCCTGCTTCGGCGGGATCGCGCCGCAACAGGTGCAGCACGGCGGCGCCGGCCAGATAGTTCCACAGCGCGGCGACCGTGCACAGCGCGGTGCCGGCCAGCAGGCGCTTAAGCCATAAGGGATTTTTTGTGTTCTGGTTCATAGTAGATCTCGGTGACGACGCGGCGCCCCTGCACGACCTTGAACTGGATGACGATGTCGATGCACAGATGGACCATCGCGCGGATATCGGCGGTGCTCATGGTGCGACCGTCGTCGCTGCGCCGGATCAGCGAAATCAGGCGCTCGATGCACAGCCGTGGGCTTTCCGCGTGCATGGTGGTGATGCTGCCAGGGTGCCCGCTGCTGACGGTGTCCATGAAATAGTAGGCTTCGTTGCCGCTGATAAGCTCGGCCAGGAAGACGCGATCAGGCTTCTGGCGCAGGCTGCTTTGCATCAGCGACTGCGGCGTCGCTTCCGACAGGCCCTGGCCGTCGCCGCTGTAGAACAGCGCCACGCTGTTGTCGTGGGTCGCCCGCAGCTTGAGTTCGTCGACGTTTTCAATGCTGAGCAGGCGTTCGTGCGCGGGAATGCGGGCGACGATGGCGCGCGCGAAGGTGGTCTTGCCGGAGCCGGTGGCGCCGCTGACGATGATGTTCTGGCGGCTCTGAACGGCCAGGTCGATGAAGTCGCGGTAGCGCCGCTGGCGCTTTAAATCCAGCAGCGCGGCTTCATCGGCGCTGAGCTGCCGCGGCTGGTCGACGACGGCGGCGAACGCGCCTTGCTGCTCGTACGCGTCGAGGGTCAGAAAGACGCTGGAAGGCTGGCGGATGGTAAAGCTGATGGTGCCCGGGAGCGTGGCCGGCGGGCGCACGATGCGGCAGCGCTGGCCGCCGGGCAGGGTGGCCGACAGCATCGGATGCTTTTCGTCGAGGCGCTGGGCCGAGTAGGTGGCGATCAGCTGTGCCAACCGTTCGCAGTAGGTGAAGTCCAGCTGTGGCGCGTCGTGGAACAACCAGCCATGGATGCCCTCGCGCTGAACGACGACCTGGCCTGGCTTGTTGATGCACACTTCGGTGGTGCCGGGCAGCGCGAGGAAGGTCTGCAGCGGCGCCAGAAAGTGATTGAGCGCGAGGTCGGCGCGCAGCGACGCGTCGTCGCCAGGCACGGCAGCCAGCCTATTGGGCGCGGATGTCATACACACTCCGGAAATCGAGATCGCGGGCGACGAAGACATTGATCTGGTCGCCATGGTTCTTGCGCAGGGTGGGCGGGATGTTGATGCTGCCCTTGAGGGCTTCGGTGGCCATGTTCTGGGCCGCGGCCTGGGTGGTGCTCAGGTTGATCGTGGTGCTGGCGCTGTCGGACCGGTCGGCGGCGATGGTGAGGGCGTCGTCGATCAGGCTGAGCAGGATGGCGCCGCCGAAGCGCTGCCAGAAGTGGGTGTCAACGTAGCCGTTCAATCCGCCCGCGCCAAGGGCGTCGGTGCCGGGCGAATCGAGCTGGATGACGATGCCCTGCGGGGTCTCGATCCGGGTCCACAGGACGAAAATCCTGGCCTGTCCCTGTTTCAGGCCGCCCGCGTACTGACCGACGATCTTGCTGCCGGCGTCGAGCAGGACCAGCTTGCGGTTGGACGAGTACATCGGCCGGCTCAGCACGCAGCTGGTCATCCCCGGGACCGTGGAATCGATGCGGGTCTCGAGCACGCAATCCATGGAGGCGCCCTTGGTGATGAGGTAGCTGGGATCGGGAAGCATGGCGGCCTGGGTGGCGCGGGTGATGGTGGGCTGCAGGCTGGCATGGAGTTCGTCGCCGGACTGCGACTGGCCACTCGTCGCCGTGTTCGAGGCGAGCTGCAACGGCATGCCGGATTCGGCCGCGCCAGCGGTGAAGGGAAGATTCATTGCGCCCATTTCCGGGATCGCGGTGCGCGCTATCGCGGTATCTCCCTCCAGCTCCACGGTTAACGCGCCGCGCTGCTTGCGCAGCCGGGCGACTTGCTGCGGCGTCAGTGGCGGCGGGGCGGCGGCCGGGGTGGTTCCGGTCGCTGGTGCCTGGAGCGTATCCTCCGGTGGCGGAGGGCGATCGGGCGCGTCGAGCATGCCGCCGACCAGATGGACGCCGGTGGCATCGGCGTCATCGGGCGTGTTGATGGGCCGTTCGGCGGGCAGGGGCGGGACCATGATCGCGGGGAGCGCGCCGCCGATGGTATTGGCCCTGGCGACGTCGGCTTCCTTTTTCTTGGCGATTTTTTCCTGGCGCGTGGCGCCGGTATTGAGCTGGTAGATCAGATACAGGCCCATGCACGCGATGAATGCCAGAGCGAGCGCGCTGGTCACCTTGCTGCCGCGCCTGGGAGCGTTCACGGACGGTATTTCGCGGTCGGCCGATGCGACCGCCTCGCGCTCAGGCGCATCCCTGCCGCCTAGCGCGCGGTGCGCGAACATCCGCTTAATACGATCGAAGGTCATGACGGGTTCCTTTTGACGGCGCGCTGCACACCCGGCATGGTGGCGCCCGCAGGGTGTCCGCGGCCGACCGGATCGAACGATTCATTGAACACGCAGGCGACCGCACCTCCCTTGCGCAGGATGAATTTGCGTGCGAGGGCGTGGATGACAACCGTCTTGCCTTCGACAGTGCGGTTGACCAGGCTCTCGCTGCCGTCGGCATTGATGATGAAGATGGCGGGTATGTCGCGGTTGCCCTTGAAGGTCAGCCTGGTGAAGGTGCCGTCGTCGCTGGCCTCGTCGGGGGCGAGGTCGGCGGAGCCCTGGACGTGGTAGTTCGTGTTGACGGTCGGGTGGGACTGGCCAAGGCGCTCGGCCAGGCGCTGCTGCTCGGCCAGGCGCAGCGCGGACTGGGACGAGCGGGCGGCGTCTTCGCGCGGGTAGCGGAAGTTGACCTGGTAATACATGTCGCGTCGGTCGCTGCGGCCGCTCTTGCGCCAGTGCGAGCTCAGGTCGAAGCTGTAGGCGCGGCGGTTGGTGAGGATGGTCATATTGGTGCGGCCGTTCTCCTCCTTTGGTTTGACCAGCACGTGGTTGCCCTGGGTGGCGAAGGTCCAGGCATCCTTGTCGCCCATGAAGATCCCGCGCGGGAGCACACTTTCTCCTTCGGCCAGAACGATGTCGATCTGGTAGCCGAAATGAGCGACCAGCTTGACCACGTCGGCCGGGTTGTAGTCGACGTAGCGCACGCGCGGATCGTGCTTGCCCGGCTTGGGGGTGGTCAGTGACAGTGCCGCGCCGGCCGGCAGAAGCAGCGCCACGGCCAGCAGGAGCGCTTTCATTTGGCTGCCTCGCTGGCCCGGGTCACGCCGGTTTCGGGATCAGTGCGGTAGCCGTCAAGCACCTGGAACCCGAGCGGGTTGATTTCACGCAGGTCGTCCGAGACGGGCTCGTTGACGTAGCGGTACGGGACCGTGGCGATCCAGTAGCTCTCGACCGACGGCGCCCCGGGCTGTTCGGCGATCTTGGTGAAGTGGACATTGGCGAGGTTCTTGCCGATGAAGGTCACCGAACGGATCTTCACATTGACCCGGACCTTCGATCCGTACTGGTGGATGGGCGAAGCGGGATTGTCGGGGCGGTAGAAGGCATAAACCTTCTTCTGTTCCTGCGCGGAACTCAGCAGACCCACCGTCCGATAGGTGTGCTCGTATTGATCGTACTGGTAGTGCTCGCGGTTGCGGACGTACAGGCGTAGCCAGTATTTGTCGGTGACTTCCTTGTAGGTGGTCGTCGCGTCGCTGAGCGTCGTGCGCTGCACATCGACAAGACCGTTGGTCTCGTCGACACGGATGATGCGATGCTCCACCTGCTTGAGCGGGAACAGCATGAGATTGGCGCTGACACTGAGCAGCGCGATCACCCCCGCAGCACTGGCAACCAGCCATGCGCGCTTTTCTGATTGCTTGGTGCGCAGCACATGGTCGGTGTCCCAGGACGCGGCCTGGCGAAAGTACTCGCTGCCGTCATCTTGCCTGACCGGTTCCATGATGTTACTCCGCGCCGCGGCTGGCTTGGGTGCTTGAGGCGAGCGCCGCGCTTTGCTGCTGGTTGATGGGACGCTTGTTGGCGCCATCGCATGTCGCCAGTTTGTTGGCCGAAGCGCATGCGGAAAGCCAGGTGAGCACCAGGCTGACGATGAGAAGTTTCATGTGCATGTCCTTTGAGGTCAGTGGCGCGAAGTGCAACGGTCGGGTTAGTTCTTGCTGATGGAGTTGGTGTTGCCGCGCATTTTTCGCGCTGCCCACACGACGGGTGCCGCCGCCATTCGACCACCGGCCCTGAGCGCCTGGGCATCCTTTTTGGCGCCTTGGAAGGCCTTCTGCATATTGCTGGGTCGCATCGCGCCTGCAGCCGATTTCAGTTTGTCGGTGGCCCAGTTGATGGCGCCCATCGTTGAAATCGCAATGCCCCCAGCGAGCGATGAAGCAAGGTTCTGGACCTGCATGAGACATAAGAGGCTAACGACTGCCATAAGCAGCAAGGACGCGATCGACGCGATACCAAATTCGTCGGTTCTTGATGCGTCAAGCGCGCCCCTTGCAGCATCGGCGAACATACCAAACATAAATTTGATTACCGCGATACATAACGCAGAGATGAGGGCGTAGTTAAGTGCGAGTCCGAGCCAAGCTTCGAAGAACTTTTTCGTACTGTCGAACATAAGACAGATGACAAAAATCGGGCCGATTCCCAAGAGCACTGCAATCATGACCTTTGCGAGGATAATTAAGAACGCAGCGTAGCCAACGCTTAATAGCGCGGAAAGCCAAATTATTGCCGCAACTAAAAATGCGCCTGGGTTATCGAAAATGTCTGCCTTCTCGTAGACCGACTGACTCGCGTACATCGCATCGGAAAAAACGCTGTCTAGAGTCGCTTTTGAATCTTCCGTCGTTCCACCATTCCCTAGAAGGCCGACGAAATACTCTGGAAGGGCAAACAGATTGTTGGCGATCAAGTCTGAATACGAACCCACGCTTATTGCGAGGTTCATGATGATGGCCACCTTCATCAGTCTGAACGCCGCATCAAGTACGGGCTCCTGAATGAGACCGCGGTACATTGCGAAGCCCCATAAAATGATGTAGAGGGTTAGCATTTGATTCGCCACAGGTGTCAGCGCCTCTACAACGTTTCCAGCAGTCGCCTGGATATACTCAGCTACGGCAGCATCAACCGTTTCGAAAATATTTCGGAGGAAGAAGTATGCCGGCTGCATGATTCATGTCCCTGCTATTTTTTAAGCGGTATATACACTGGTTTTCCACCACCCATGACGGCCGCTTGCGCGGCGAGGGCGTTCTCGCAATTTGGCGAATTTTTAAACGTAGCTTTGTGATCTCGGCAGATACTCGTGATGACGCCCCTCTCAGCGCGATGAGCTCGCCAATAGGAAACAGGCTTAACTTCTAAGGCATTCCAAGCACTTATACACTCCCGATCATTGCCTAGCCCTCCTGGATTTGATTGGCACACTTGTAGCTTTGCCTCACGCTCCTCGGGATTGTCGCGATAAAAAGCGACATCGCGAGTCGGTTCGCACGCGATGAGAAACATGGTTGCGATGAACCCTAAAATTATGGATTTCATGAGTAAGCCCCTCGAAATTAGTACCCGGATACATACACTGGTTTGCCTGGCCCCACTTTCGCCATCGTTTCGCGCGCTTGTTGTTTCAATTGCTTTTCCTGGGCACTTTGGATCATGGCCAGCATATTCAGCTTGATCATCTCGTTCTGCAGCATCGCGTTTTCGGCATTGATGCGGTTGGCGAGATCGGCGGCCGCCTTGGGGTCCTGCGCGAGATCGACCCGGTTGACCAGGGTTTGCAGGGTGTCGAAACGGGCGCCTGCGGCGTTGTAGGAGGCTTCGGCGGTGGCCTGCATCGTCGCGATCTGGGTCTGCTGTCGGTCGAGCATGCGCGCGGTCTGCGGCGTGGCGGCCTGGGCCGGGGTCATGATCTGCGCGGCGCGCCGGATCGCTTCCAGCGAGCCGGACAGGCCTTGTGTACGCCCGGCCCCCTGGCTCAGATTGTAGAGGCCCGATGCCGACTTCGGCAGATAGTGGCGGGCCGCCGGGTTGTTGATCAGGCTGCCCATGCCGCGCACGCCGTTCATCGCGTTGTACATGCGCTTGGCCTCATCCAGCTGCAGTTTGAGCTGGGTGACCTGCTGGACAAACTGGGCGTAGTTCGATGCCTGGTTGAGCTTGACGGTCGCATGGTTGGCGGCGTCGTAGACGGGCATGGCCCGGAGTGACGGCGCCGCCAGCAGGGCGGCGCACGTCACAAGTATCGCGGCGTGTTTCATGACGGAGTTCTCCTTTGGTGGAACAGCGGGAGCCAGATATCGGGATCGGTACCGACCTGCGCGAGCAGCTGGTCGAGCAGCGCGTTGTTGGCGGTGGTGCCGGACAGAACGGCCAGTTCGTCGTCGAAGCCTCGCAGATTCAATTCGGCGATGACGGAGTTGTGCCCTTGCTTGACGAGGAACTGGCGCGAGCCTTCGGGCAGTGTCTTGACGATGTCGAACTCGCGTTCGGAGCAATGCAGGCCGTCGACATAGTCCTCGTGGGTGGCTTTTGGGTTGGGCATCAAAATCAGCGTTGGGCACTGCTCGATGATCGTGTGGGCTATCGGCGAGCGCAGGGTGTCTTTGGCGGACTGGGTGCCGAACACCAGAAAGCCGTTTTGCTTGCGGATGGTCTTGAGCTTGCGGTTGGCGAAGTCTTCAAAGACCGCGTCTTGAAGGAGGCGCCAGAATTCATCCATGAAGCAGACGAAACGGCGGCCGTCCATCGCGCAGTCGATCCGGTACATCAGGTAGAACAGGGCGTTGGTGCGCACCTCATCGTTGTCGAGCAGTTCGGTCATGTCGAAGCCGAACATCTTGCAGGCATTGAAATCGAGGCTGTCGGTGGCGTTGTCGAACACCCAGCCGAGCTGGTGGCCGGCGGACCAGCGCGCGATGCGGTAGTAGATGCCGTCGGTGTCGGTGACGTCGAGGAAGCTGAGCACCTGGGTCAGGCGCCGCTGCGCGCGCGGCAGTTCCATCACGCCGGCGACGGCCTTGCTGATCGCGCCGTCTTCCTGGCTGTTCAGGGGGATGGCGCGGCCCGCGCCGTCGCGGGCGCGCGCGAGGTTGCGCAGCCAGGCTTCGATGAATTCCAGGTTGGCCGCGGTGGGTTCGAGCTGCAGCGGATTCCAGCCGGTGGCGATGCCGTTGGTCAGGGACTGGTAGCGCCCGCGCATGGCGCAGATGTAGATGCGGGCGCCGGCGTTCAGGTCGATGAACACGATGGTCGGATCGAATTTCTGCAACTGGGAGATCATGAAATTCTGGGTGGCGGTCTTGCCCGAACCGGTCGGGCCGATGATGGTCGTGTTGCCGACATCGAAGCGGTGAAAATTGAAGTACAGCGGGCCGCCCGAGGCGGTGCGCAGCAGCGTGACGGCAGGGCCCCAGTGGTTGCGTTCGCGCTTGCCGGTCGGGTAGTTGTGGAAGGCGGACAGGCCGGCGAAGTTGCGCGAGGTGAGCGGCGCGGGCCTGGTGCGGAATTCGAAGTTGCCGGGCAGCTGGGCCCAGTAGGCCGCTTCGTTGGCGCTGTCCTCGCGCGCGACCACCATGCCGGTATCGCTCAATACCGTCCTGGCCTGGCCGACGCAGTCGCGCAGCGCGCTGGCCGACGCGGCCAGCAGCTGCAGGGTGAAGTGGTAGCGGCCGAACACGAAACGGTTGGAGATCAGGTCATCCATGGCCAGTTCGAGCTCGTCGATCTGGGAGGCGGCCAGGTCGCCGGCATTGATCATCACCGCGCGCTGGCGTTCCAGCAGGCGCTGCGCTTCCTGCTTGTTCATGAAGACGAAGGACTGGGTGAGGATGAATTCGTATGGTTCGGCCATCAGGGCGTCGAGCATCCCGGGGCCGGTGATGGCCGGGTATTCCTTGATGCCGAGGATTGCGCCGTAGCGTGTTCCCGCCGGCGCCTTGTAGGCGAGCGACTCGGTGCCGAAGAAGGGACGGCTGGTGGCGATGAAGCTGCGCAGGTCGCCCTGGGGCAGTGGCATGGGCTGCCATTCCCCATTGACCAGGAAACCGAAGAATTCGAGCAGTTCGGAGTAGGCGCGGCCGCGATGCTGGTACACGCCGAGTACTTCGGCGTCATAACGCTGCAGGGCGACCTTGACGGTGTCTTCCAGTTCGTCGAGGGCGGCCAGACCGGCCAGCTGCTCGTTTAGCAGCGATTCGCGGCTGAGTTTTTCGAAGCGACCGAAAAAGCGGTCGACCCGGTTGGCGGCGGGACGGTAGACCAGGGTGATATACAGTTCGTTGACCAGCATGCTGGCGCCGGACAGGCAGTGGTCGCGGTATTTGCTGTTCAGGCGGCTGGCGAAGCCGGGTGCGTAGTCGCCGACGGGGTAGGTCTGCTCGATGCGGCGCACGATGTGCGACCAGACTGCCAGGTGGGGACTGGCGATGGTGCGCAGCAGATAGCCGAGCTGCTCGTGCCAGACATTGATGTCCTGGTCGTCCGCGCTGTCGTGGGCGATGCCGGCCAGCCGGAATACGCGCACGAAGTCGCCGGAATGGTTCTTGATGGTGGTGCGCGCGATGTGGGCGGCGAACGGAATATTGACCGACAGCGGCAGCTCGGCCCGCATGGCCTTGCGGTCCTTGAGCTTGTGGGTGATCATGGCTGGTCCCCGGCGCGGGCCCTGGCCTTGGCACGGAACGGCTCCAGCGGGCTGTAGCTGCTGCTGCGCCACAGCCTGCGGTTCAGGTTGCGTCCCTTGGTCGCGGCCCACAGGAACAGCAGTTCAAAGGCGCGCGGTTCGTTCAGGCAGACCAGGTAGGCGACGGCATGTATCGGAATGCAGACGCTCAGGTACAAGATATTGTTCGCTGCCAGGAACACGATGCTGCTGAGCATCGTGTTGAGCAGGAATGCCGGCAGCGTCACGCCAGCCACCATGGTGGGGCGGGTGACACCGACGAACAGCGTGTCGGTGGTGAGCATCGCGCACCCCTAGCTTACAAAGCCGGAAAACTGGTCGACCAGGGAGGCTGCGCCGAAGGTCAGGATCAGGCCGCCCATCAGCATGCCGCCGGTACCCCAGGTGATTCTGCCCAGGTAGGCGGCAATGCCTGCAGCGATGACGGCCAGGATGGCGAGCGAGCGCATGACGCCGGAGTTGAGGAACCCGATGACACCATTGAGCATGTTTTGCACGGGATTGGATTGGGCGAACGCCGGTTCGGCGCTGCAGCAGAAGACGATGACAAAGGTCAGCGCCAAACCGAGCCGGAACGGATCGGCACGGTGCGCGGTGGTGGGCTTAGCTGCTGTCGTCCTGCTCATGATTGCCTCTCAAATAAATTGTTAGCGAATCGACGGATTGGTCATTGCGATCTACGTGCCCCAGGAGCCAGTTGGCACTGATCCAGACGCGTGGTGCTATCTACTGCTTGATCAGGATGGGCTTTTCCTCTTTCCAACGGAGCCTGACGTGCGGATAAATCCGCTGGTAGTTGGCGGGCCTGGCGTTGATCCCGATGGGCTTTACTTAAATCAAATTGGGATTCTTATTCGCGCCTGTTCTCCGCGTGTCGCGGGAGGCTTTGCGGTGAGGGTCGTGCCGCGTAGCCATCAACACTGCGCGCCTGTTCATGGCTGGCCGCGTAGCCATCGAAGGGATCGGCTAATTCAAAACGTTCTGCTTGGCGGCCATTCCGCGCGCTGGCTATCGCACCTTCTTCAGTCGATGGTGTCGCGTTTTCGGCGGGAGATAAAGGCGCGCGCTGCGGACGTGGCTTTCGTCCAGGTGTGGTTCGAACTGGGATCGGCAGCGCTTCGGGGACTGCCCCCGAGGCATGCGGTACCGCCGTCAGGGCAGCGAGCACTTTCGCGACATAGCTCGGCTTGCCCTTTTCATCGGGAACCAGGCCGCGGCGGAAATTTCCGCTGTAGTAGCACGACAGGGCCGCCGCGAGGGCCTGGGTCGGGGCAGGGAAGCGGGCGCGGGCGCGGTCGTGGCACTCCTGGAAGATGCGCGAGCCGGCGCGTAAATTGGCGCAGGGATTAAAGGCGGTTTCGTAGTCGAGGTTCATGCGGGCCAGGTTGTAGCGGTTGACCTGGCTGGTACCGAGTGAAAAGTTCCAACCCGCGTCTGCCAGGGCGCGCGCGGTTGCGACCGCCTCGGCCTTGCTGCGCGGCTGGCGTTGGAGGGCGCCGTTGACGACGCCGATGCTGAACGGATGGCCACCGGACTCGACTTTGACGATGGCGGCCATCACGCGGCGATCGACGTCGTTGAAGCATTCGGTTCCCAGGGCGAGGGTGTCCATGTTCGCGACCTATGTCAAATCCAGCAGGCCATCCGAATGACTGCTCGACACCCCACCGATGGCTGATGGATGTGCCGGCTAACCCTACAATGACACTAATAAGCGTATGTTTTCGATAATTGAAAAATACGCATTATCAACACGCTCCGGCTTCTCGCGGCTGAAAAACCGACTGAGAAAAAAAGTTGCTTTAGAGGATTGGACGTGGTCATTAGCTCAACATTGGCTGCCATTTTATATGGCTTGTCCTCTCGCGGGCACGCCTGTGTTTACGAATTGTCAGATCGAGGGCGAAAATTTTTGAACCAGGATGTACTTCGGGCAACTGGTTCGAGAAGCAGTCGGTAAGCTGCCGAAAACGAGGAGCCGTCGGAGCGTCCTTGCCGGACCTATATGCTTGAGATAGCTCAACGTCCCGAGGCTGTATAAATATACAGTCATCGCATGAATATGATTATCGTCGCCGAGGGGACCGCATGGATAAGCTGACCGACACCGATGCATACCGGGTCCTGCGGGCTACCGGCATCGTCGTGCTGGCAGCCGCGGGAGTCCTGCTGGTATTGGTTCGCGTCCTGGCATTCTTCCCCTTGCTGTGGCTGAGGATGCTGGTACTGCCAATCACGAATTTCTGCGCGGTGGCATCGCTGGGAGCACTGTGCATCGCCGCGTTGATCCATCCGGACAGCACGCTGCTACTGCGCTTAGGCCTGTTCAGCTTTGGGGCTTTCATGGCGGGATGGTTGTATGACAGCCTGCTGCTGTTCCTGTCGCCCAGCCCAATTATTCTTGATAGTCGGGTGGATTGATTGCTTCTCACATGGCGAGGGTGGGCACCGCGTGCCGAATCGAACACGCAGTGCTACTGCAAGGCGGTAATGCTTCTGCGAGATGGCGTCTGGGGTCAAATGCGGGCGACCCCATAGGTGCCGGAGGACTAAGTTGCTCGTCCTTTGTCGATCCCGGGGCGCGCGCGAAAGCACGAAACGTCGCAACTCCGGCCGAAAAAATTTCTTTCCGGTTTTGCTATCGGTGGCTATACTGTGTTTTTATACAGTAGTTTGCCAAGACCTCCATGTCCGTTCCGCTCCCCATGAATCCCGTGGCCCTAATTGGTCTGCCTGCGAAATCGGTGCTGGTCAGCGGGCCGTCATGCGGCTTTGACAGTTGCCGGCTCGACTATGACCTCGGAAATATTTGCCCGGCTATACCCGGCGCGGAATCTGCCCTGGATGATTGGAACGCGCCATTGCTGGGTCCGCGAGCAGCATCGCAGCAGGACCGCTACGCTCCCGACGGGGACGATTTTTCGCATCAGGCAGCACCTGATGCTGCAGGAGCGTATTGCGGCGACATGCCTGGAACAGCTGCCCGCGTGATGCGCAACCGTGCGTCGTCTTACGCGCTGAGGGTGCATGACGACGCAATGGAAGGGGCGGGAATCCTTTCGGGTGACGTGGTGATAATCGACCGTTCGCTTGTGGCCGAGCATGGCCAGATCGTCGTGGCGCTGATTGGTGAGCGCTATCTGATTGCGCGCCTGTTCCGCTTCAATGGCCGGATGGAGTTGCGCTCGCAGCGGGCGGGCCGCGAGGCGTCGCGCTTGGCCGTTGATGCCGAGCCGTTCGTGTGGGGCGTGGTGGTCGGCGTGGTGCGATCGTACGCGGCTGGCGCGTCGTGAGCTGTGCGAGCGCGTGATGTCGACCGTTTCTTTACCATTATTTCCGCCAGCAGAGCAGTGCGTGGCCGACGTGCTGCCGACGCGGGCGCCAGTTGCCGTTGACCCTGCGCGGGAGCATGCACCGTGCCCTGTGCCGGAACGGGCGCTTGACCCTGAGGCGCTGCATCCGGCCTTATGGCGCGCGTCGCAGCTGGCGCGGGCCGGTGAGCAGTGCGTGGACACTTGGTATGCGACGCTGTCGCGCCAGTTGCCGGGCGGTGGCTGGCCGACCGGGAGCCTGATCGACTTGCTGGTGCAGCAGGCGGGGATTGGCGAGCTGCGGCTGCTGGCGCCGGCCCTGGTGAGGGTGTCGGGTTCAAACGATCGGGGGAGGGCGCGCGGTGAACGGCGCATCGTCTTGCTGCAGCCGCCGCATGCGCCCCAGACGCTCGGGTTGGCGGGCATGGGGTTGACTCCGTCCAGCCTGTTGTGGGTCAAAAGCCAGAGCAGTGCCGATGCGCTGTGGGCCGCGGAGCAGGTGTTGAAAAGCGGGAGCTGCGGCGCCTTGCTGTTCTGGGCTGCGCACATGCGGCCCGAGAGTCTTCGCCGATTGCATCTGGCGGCGCAGGGTGGACATACCTTGTTTTGCATGTTGCGTCCGCTGGCGGCAAGCCAGGACGCGTCGCCGGCCCCGCTGCGGCTGGCGTTGCGGCCGGTGGCGGGCGGGATCGAGATCGGCTTCGTGAAGCGGCGCGGGCCGCAGCGCGATGCGCCGCTGTATCTGCCGCTGCCGGCGGTAGGGGGCTTGCGCGAAGGGCGCCAGGACGTCGCACCGCACGAGCCGGAGCGCCCACGTGTTGCGACAGCCTCTTCAGGCGTGGAACGGATTGCGCTGCCTTCCGGCGCAGCGGCGACGTCGGTGGATGCCAGTGGGCGCGCGCTGTCGCTGTTCGAGCATCAGGGCTCGTGATGCGGGTGATCCTGGCAAAGCTGTATGAAGACGGCGGGCGGCCGTTGGCGCGCCATCGCGCGGTGTCTATCGCGCCAAGCCACGAAGGCATCCTGTCGCTGCATGAAACGCATGATCGGGAGCTGCGGCGCACGGTGCGCAAAGCGCGGGTGAGCAATCTGGCAGGGACGGAGACGATCCTGGAGTTGTATGACGCCGTGGTGCTGTTTATCGATGATGGGGTGATGACGATCGCCGGCATGGAGATCGATCCCGGTACGCGCAAGGCGACAGCGCAGTCCTGGTACGTCGAGATCGTCGATGTGCGCAAGCGTCGAACGCTGCTTTAGCAGCGGATGGGCAAACCCTGCGCTAAAACGGGATTAGCTCAGACTTGGCCTGACACACGACGTCCGACTGGCTGCATCCGCAACCCACAGCAGTCATTGAGCAGCTACTCTGTTAAGTCAACCATTTACTGACACATCTGACAATTTCCATTCTCGACGTAGCATGTGAATAGGTGACCGCCGGCTCGGTAAGCAGTCAAACTGCGAATACCTAGAATGCTGCAGTAGGAGCCCGGCAGTGTGATTAGGTGCAATGATCGGGTAGGACAGGATACTTCGCATCAACCCGCTACAGAGCACCATGAAGAGGCAAGAGAAAAGTGTAGCGTTACTCTCTGCAGACCGTAGCAGGGAAATGCCAAGATGTTCCTGTTAGGTCACTCGCAGCGGCACCTGTACATGGCCGGCCTTTGTGGCGCTATGCTGGAATGCGCCGACGAACCCGGCTACCTGCCGGCTCAGCTGGTCGAACGCTTCAGTCTGGGATGGTGTCAGGGGTTCACGACGCAGCAGTTTCAGGATTTTCTGTCTGAGCAGGCTTAAAATCCCGAATGGGCGGATAACCTTGATGAGCCTTGTGGCTGTAGTGCTGAAGTCGTCGCAGCTCCGGGTAATTTCAAGCTTTTTCTGGTGGGTCATGGCCAGCACATCCGGAAGGGCAAGTAGATGTTTTTTCTGCTCACAGATGACCCGGTCAAGCTTGACCGTTTCTTTGTGGATTTCATTTGCTTTTTTGTGGGTGCTGTAGCTGGCGATGGCAATAAGTGGAACTGCGACTATGCCTCCCAGTACTGCCATGCCTCCACTTACACCTGCACCACCCGCAGCCAGAGTGCCGCCACCCAGCCAGGCCAATGTTGCATTGGTGGCTGCTGCGCCTGACAGTCCGGAGATGGCGGCGCCAGTTCCGGCCGACCCGAGGGCACCGACAAGCGCCCACGAACCAACCGCGAGCGAACCGCCGGCGGCTGTTCCCGCTCCGATGCCAATCGCGGCATTGAAATCACTGTGGAATTTTTCAACGCTGCTGATGGTTTTGACGGTATAGGTGAATTCTATGCTGTTCGCGTTATGTGTCGTCGTCTTCAGAATTTTTCCGCACTTTATCAACAGAGGGCGGATCGCGGTCAGTGACGCACCAATCGCGCAGACGTTGCTATCAATCTCGTTTTTGAAACGCCGGGTTTCCTTGCAAAGCTTTTCATGTTCGGAATAGCTCGTCTGGTAAGCTGCCTTTGCCTCCTCCAACCGATATGCGCCTCCAAGGGTTGCGACGTTGCTGATAACGTTGAAGGTGCCTTTGATAAATCCCATGATGTCAGATGAGTGCCAGCGGCAGCCTGTGTTGCAGGTTGAAGATGAAGTTGCAGGGAATCGAGCCTCCCCAGCAGCCTGTATTTGACAATTCCAGCTATTGTGTCTTCTCGCCGGTACAACAGCAGTTCGGGTCGACCTGACGAAGGACTCTTACAGATGAGCAGATCTACCTTATACGACCTGGTCGGAAGATAGTCATGATCTCCGGTTGTCCAATTTCTCTTGGAATCAATTGCATTCCATTAATTTTACATCATTGGACAAAACTTCTATAAAGGTTCAGCGAGAGTCTTCTGGAAAATATGTCGACTGCATACCTGTATGGTCATGCTCTCGGCGCCTTCGCAGTACCCTCGTGAGCGCGCTAAACGCCAGCCAGCATCCATTCATAAGGGCGATACCAGCATGTCCTGCCGCTCCGGCAGTCGAGTTCGCGCGGCAGGTACACCCACGGTATCCAGTCTTGAGGAAAATAGGATCCCGGTTAGGGCCGCGCGATCATCGATACGTGGGCGTCCGCCTTTCGGCGATCGGGGATGGGCCGGAAGCTCGTAACGCTGGAGATGCTAGGAGCAAACTGCATGGGCATACGGTCTTTTAGTTAGAAACGCTTTTTCTTGTCTAGAAAGCTGATGCCCAGCGCAACGATGAACAATCCAAGTGAAAGGCCTTTAGTATTATTGTGCAAGTCGCCTGTAAGCTTCCAGCATGCCAACGCGAAGACGAAGAAGCTTACCCACGACTTCTGGCTGTGCAATAAATTACCCAACGCGGGCCAAGCGCGACCAACCAGGTGCGCGGCTAGGTAGACCGCGCCAAACACCCCGAGAAACAATAGCAAAATCCCCATGGCGGTCCCAAAAAATTAAGTCCTGTCATCGTCGAGTTGGTTCCCCGATCGCGAAATCGCATGAGCTCGTGCTTCTCCGCCCCCGCATCAATAATTGAATCTAACAGTTCAAAAATCATGGCCTCTTCAGTTCTGCAAAATCCGCAACCGAAAGCAGTCGACCAGCGATAGACCGCTACCGACACACTGAGGACCTTGGACAGTCACGCCGTTAGCACCCAGGCTAACCGAACACACGGCTGTGCCAATACGTCTGCGGTGCGGCAAACCACTCTTCATTCGTAGTCGTTCGGAACTGGGCGAGTTGAGTCATTGGTATTTGGTATCGACTGAACAAAGCTAACAGGTCTCTGAGGGACGCCTGCGACAAGTTCGTTCTGACCACCAACGTATCTTGTTCCCATCGAAGGACACCGGGGATCTCCATCGCCCACTTAAACAGATGCTTCTCGTCGAGTTGCGAAGCAAAATGCACATCCGAACAGTCGAGATAAATCATTGGTTTCCTTGTTCTTCTGCGGTCGCTTTTTTCGCCCGTAGCGCCTCTTAGTACACTAACTCATCTGACAGTGCGTGTCAGGTCAAGTATGAGCTAGTACAGCTAAACTGTAGTTCGCACCCGCACCATCATGGACGCTTTCGCTAGACGCATTTAAGTTTTTTATACTACAGCCTGCTCGAGACGTTTGATGGCGCCAAGTGGCGTTCGCCGAGCCGACTTAAACGGCTTCGCACCTCAACACCTCGCCGGTTGATCAGATTAGCCAAGTAGAAGCTCTTGTTGTCTGCGCTCGCGCATCTGACGGTGTATCAAGCGGTGGCAGTTCGCGCAGAGACACTGAAGGTCTTCTAATTTCGTTTTGTGATCTGTACTCATCTCGCTGACAAGCGTTTCCGCGTGGTGGATTTCAATACAAGACTCGGCCAATGCAGTCGAATAATGTTCTGTCGGAACGAGTCCACATTCTTCGCATCTCAACACGCCGTATAGGCGAACGAACTGTGCTTTCTTTGCCTTTGCCAAGCCACTCGCTCTCTCGCGGGCGACGTGCGAACGAATGACCTGCCGGCCTTCCTCCCATTCGCCTTCCTCGATGTCCAGCTCGCTATCCGGCGTTGGCTCATCCTTGCGAATGATCCTAAATCCGGCTGCGCGCAGGATTCGGAAGCATGGGGAGCCGTCCCCGCCCGAAAAGTGCTTAGGTTCAACGGGAAGTTCAAGCTTCTTGCTCAGAGCGATACCAAATACCGCTTTGGGTGGCAGCCTTTGTCCGTCATCTAAAACCAGATCAAAATCAGTAGACTCTGCGAATGGGTGAAGTTTCGAATCTCCGCTCTGCAGCCCTTGCACGGCCGACCAAATGTGTTCTGGCGATACCGTAGCAAGCAGTTCGGAACGAAACCGTCCTCCGCTCCCGCTGCGGTTCTCAGTAGCGCGTGATCCAGCGGCACCCGTGTACGACAGGAGACGGACCTTGATTGCTAGCCCGTCAAAACCCGAACTAGGTTCATCATCTAACCACTCCGCTTGTGCCTGGCTCGACTCGTCGCGCCAGATAAGCGATCGGCCGAAGCGCGCACGCGCAAACGCTTTTTTGTAGAGTTGCTCATCGCGCCGATAGTGCAGCTCATAACGTGTCTGCTCGCCTTCGCCCAGCTGTATTGCGAACACGCGATAGTGAACGCTGTCAGGTCCGCTCCAGCTTTCGTACGTAGTAATCCATGTGCCGGCGTTTGTAACAGTGCGTAGGTCCAACAACTCGACTGCGTCCTCCGACCAAGTAATTTCAATCAGCTGGTCTTTCATCGTGTCAGCGCGCACATGCGGCCCCAATGCTTTTCATTGTCAGATACCAGTACGGAGTTTGATTTGAGGTGCTGTTTTGCGGTAAAAAACGGTGGGTCGACATCGGTTTCATGATTGCTCCAGCATGCGGGAGTAGAGATTTGCGCGGTCATGGTGAGGGCGACGCAGTGTCGAAAGCCATGCGCGAATGTCGTCCGCCGATGTCATCTGTTCTTGACGTCCGAAAGCCATCCCGTTCACGGCGATCCCACCTTTGAGAAGGTGCGCCGCTGCCTCTTCGAACAGGCTCAAGGCGCCTGGTTTGTCTGCCGCGAGTGACTGGGCGATCGACGGCCCGTTCAGGACGACGCCGACGATGACGAAGGCGACATGTTCGTCACTGGCAGAGCGTGGCCAGTCGAGTGGCGTGTCCACCGAAGCCGCCCAATCGGTGGAATCGGCACAAACAACCCGCAGCCCAATGCGCTCATAGATCATCAGTGCGCAGCGAACCGCGTCGACCAACTGGCCTGGCATTTTGTCGGCCGTGGAAGCGCGGAGTCGCACCCACACATCTGGTTGCAAAAGCATGTTCGTCCAATCTCAGTTAAGACAAAGGCCAGCCCTGAAAACCGCCTGGCTTGTTCACGCCACGCGACCGGCGCTGATGGCGCGCGAGACCGTGCTGCCTGAATCACTCACGGCTTTGGCTGATCGGCCGGTAAGCGCCGAGGCCCTTGTTCGCGGGCCTCTCAGCTGTTGTCAGGCGGTTGCATTCTCCCATAAAAACTTACAAAAAGTTAACTTAAATTTATCAGTTGAGGTCGGCCGAGTGTGGTCGGCGCCGAGCACTAGGGTGCAGGGCTAGGCAACGTCGTACCGGCTGATCATTCGGGATGGCCGATCCTCGAACCGAGCGCAGTTTCACAGTCTCGAACGCAGTTCGTCGATACCTTCCCCATTCCGGCTGCTGACAAACACCACCGCATTTGGCTGCAGGCCGACCAGGTGGCGGCACAGGTCTTTCGTCACGGTGTCGCGATCGTTCGCATCGAGCGACTCGGCATGGCTGCGCGTCACCAGCGGCGTCATACCCGCGTGACGAATCGCTTGGTAGATGTCGACATCGGCTGCACGAATCTTGCCATGCACGACCAGGATGATTTTTTCAAAATTCCCGAACGGGAAATGCGCCACGAATGCGGCGACCGGGTGGGTGCGGGTGTCGTATCCGGGGCAGTCGGCAACAACCTGTCCCGGCCAACGGCATAGCAGATCGACGTCGGTGCGCTCCGCCCAGTTCGTTGCGTCGGTGTGCACCCCAATGATAGGACGGGGGTGGGCGCGTCCCATCGACAGCTTGTCGACGATGGTCGATTTGCCGGCGCCGGCTTGCCCCAAGAACGCGACGCGGCTCGGATCGGGTTTGCGCGTCAGGTCCCGCAAGGTATGAAGATTCGTGACGAGCGTTGTGTGGTCGGGCGCGTCTCGAAGCGCGCTACTGCCGGTGACGGCCGCATAAACGCGCTTGCCGAAGCCCAGGGCGATGGGGAGGCCAAGTCGCCGCATGGATCAGCGTTCCAGTTCGTCCCGCAGGATTTTTTCGGCGAGCGTGTAACAGTCGTTGAGATAGCTTTTTCCAACCGCGTAGGTAATCGCGAAGCCAGTGGTCATGGCGATCGCCTGGCCGATGAACGGAACATATTTTGACACCGTCTTGAGTGCCTGGCGTCCCAGGAACTGCTTGAAGAGAAGCAGAATGCCTTCCTTCGCGGCGTAGCGCACCACGTTGCTGGCGACTGCACTGACGGTTGGGATGGTCGACTCTTTCAGCTTGCTGAGCACGCGATCGCTGAGCCCGAAATCCTCGCGCAATTCGGCAAACAATTTCAGCAGCACCGATAAGTCGACGGCGAGATCCGCCCCAGGGATCGGATTGAGCCCGTTGGCGGCCGACGCTCAGGCGGCGACCGACACATGCTTATCCGCGACATCGCGTTTGAGCTGCAGGAATTCCAGACTGTAGGCCTTGGCACCCCTGAGCCAGCGTTCGCGTTTGGCCGCGTCCAGGTTCTTCAGGATCGTCTCGTTCAGTACGTCCAGCCCATAGCCTTTGCGGCAGCTGGTAAACGTTACCTCGACGGGTTTGCCGACCTGTTTGACGATGTCGTCCCGCTTGCGCGATTCCAGCTCTTCAATCGTGACATCATCTTCCCAGAGTTCATCGTGCTTGTTGACGACGAAGATGCATACCTTGCCCATCCTATCGAGCTCCTGGAACAGCTCCGTGTCTGCCTGATGGAATTTGCCGCTTGTCACGCAAAGAAGCAGGTCGAACTTTTCAAGATTGAACGTGCTCCTGTAGGTCTCCTTCGGGAACCTCTGGGTGCCGTAGCCCGGAAGGTCGACCAGGGTCAAGCCATTGTGTTCATACTCGGCTTCGTCAACGGTCTTGTCTGTCTCGACCCCGACGGCCGCCACTTTTTCGCCAACGATCTTATTGATCAGCGACGATTTGCCGGCCCCGGGCTGTCCGAAGAGGGCGACCGACACCCGTACAGCGTTCTGCTGATCCAGTTCGTCCCGCATTTGCTGTGCATCGTTGTGAATTCGCATGTGAAGTAGGTGGCGTCCGTTGAGATTGAGGGCGAGCATAGCACTCAAATTTCCTAGCCACAATTTGATGTGCATACTAGGTCGATCTCATTGCTAACCTGCGACTTGGCATCGCGCATGACTGACGACGCGACGGCGTCATATCATCCGGTGATCCCGCGATCTCTTACTGGCGCTATCGGCTTGTCTGCCGAGCTTTCTGATCCGTTTACCGCCACTGTCAAAGAACCAGCGTAAGGCGACCTCCATGGCTTCCTCTCCGCGTATCGTCGTACCTCCAGACCAGACGGCCCACACGCTCGACTGGCTGACCGGGTCGGCCGCCGGCCAGCTGGTGCTGGAGCGTCGCCACCGGGTCCAGCAGGCCCACCGCTTGCGCTGCGGCTGCCAGCCTGGCGGGCGCCAGCCGGCGCTGGTGATCCGCCTGCTGCAAGACCATTACTACATTGCGCGCATGCCGGAGACGGGGCATCTGCACGCACGCGGGTGTCCGATGTTCAGCGAGGACAGCGCGCTGAGCGGCGTGGCCGAGTATGCAGGAGCGTTGCGCTACCGCGGCGAGGTTGCCGAGGTTAAGGTGGGGTTCGCGCTTCATGCTGCCGTGGCGCCGGCCGCGGGGCGGGGTGGGCGGGTGCGCGCTGGGGACACGGTGCGACGCGGGTCGATGGGACTGGCCGGTCTGCTGTCGTTGCTGTGGACGCATAGCGAACTCCATACCTGGACGCCGGGGACGGTGCGGCCGTGGGTGCGGGTGCGCAGCAGCCTGCTGGAGGCGGCTGCGCGCATTTACCTGGACAAGCGATGCCTGGCGGATCGCCTGTGCGTGCAGGGCGGGGCGGGACAGCCCTGGCTGCCGCCGGCGCCTGGGGCGGATGCGGACTGGGGTGCGTACCGGCTATTGCTGTTCAAGGTGGGATCGATGGCCAGGACGCCGCTGGGTGGGGCGTATCTGAAGACCAGCGGAGGGGAGGCGGTGTTGGCGCCGAAGGCGGTGCTGTCGGCATGGATGACGAGCTATCCGCGGGTGGCGCCGTTCCTTGAGGCGCGTGGGAGCGGGCGGGCGTCGGTGGTGTGCCTGGCGCTGGCGCACTGGAAGCTGGTGCGCGGGGCGCCGTGCCTGACGGTGCTGCAGGGGGCGCTGATGCTGACCAACTGGCGCGCGATTCCGGTGGAGTCAACTTATGAGCTGCAGATCGCCGACCTGCTGGTGGAGCAGGAGCGCCGGTTCATGAAGCCCATGCGCTACGACGCGGCGGTGGACGCGGTGTTCCCGGATTTCGTATTGAGCGATGCGGGGGAGGGCGGGGTGCCGCTGGAAGTGTATGGGATCAGCGGGAATGCGCAATACGAGGCGCGCAAGCGCCAGAAGCGTGCGTGGTACCAGGCGCAGGGCCAATGCTTCTGGGAGTGGACGCCGCCGGCGCCGGTGCCGCCGCTGCCCGGGAAAGTCCTTTAACGCCGCGACAGGTTCGTTGTCATCCGTGTTGCGACGCGGTGCGGGTCGAGGCAGCGCGCGGGGCGTTCTTGCGCGATGTCGTTGTCCCGTGAACGTGAGCACGTGCCGGCGCTCGGACAGCGGTTTTTTTTGCCGGGTGCATAGTAGAATCGTCGAGAGTACATTTATCCCTTACCGCAAAGGAAACGCGCATGGCGAACACTGACCTGGCAAGCTACAACCTCAGCGAGCTGAAAGGCCTGCAGCACGACATCGAACAAGAGATTAAGCGGCGCGAGCGGGGCGAGCTGGAAAAGGCGCGGCAGCAGATTCTGGCGATCGCCCAACAGGCGGGCGTCTCTTTAGAAGAACTGCTCGCTAGCGGGACGAAAAAATCGAACGTTGCAAAGGGCCGGAAGGTGCAGGCGCAGTATCACAATCCGGCGAATAAGGCGCAAACCTGGACTGGCCGGGGAAGGCAGCCGCGGTGGATTGCGGACGGCATCGCGGGCGGCAAGAAGCTAGCCGATTTCCGTATTTGAGGTGGCAGTGGGGTCGTCTGATTGTCCGGATAGGGCTGTTTACACGCTGCCAAGAGCCTGGGCTCAAGTCGGCTGCGGGCTGAATAGGCCGCTCTCTGCAGACGTGGCCGTCTAGTCGGCCAACTTCACCTGGTGAGTGATTCTGTAAAAGCCCAAGAGTAAGTTTGTTGTCCGCAGACCAGTCTTGCGGCTGAACACTCGCCAAGAAATGTTGGAGGGCACTAACAACGCCGCCATCACTCCACCAACCGTCATATTGGTCAACCAGCGGTGCGTGGTGAGCCACGCCCGCACCTTTTCAACCTCTTCATGTAGATTTGCAGGCATTATTTTTTATCCACTGAGTCATACTGGTCCGCATTCAAGCAGATGTGCTTTCCATTTTTCACGCTGCTAGTCAAACGCAAGGGACTGATAAAAGCGTTCGCGCAATAGAGTTGATTCCTTTTCCCGCTCTTTGGGTGCCGAAACGCCTAACATATAGGTGCCACCCGGTACGCGGAACATCAACGAGTGCATGATGACTGAGCCTTGCGTAGTGCTTGTTTCAACGGCAGATACGCCCTTGAACTGGACAATTTTGTTGCGCTTGCTCTTCATTTCAGTGTCAAAGCTGCCTGCCATTGAAGGGTCTGGTCCGTTCGGTTCGCGAACAGCAAAGAACGTTAATCCGCTTGCATCCGTGGTCCTGACCATGAATCCAGCCATCTGGCCCGCTTTGCCTGATGTAGCGGCGGTCACGTCCTGAAACGGTGCCGGCATGTCGATTGAGAACTCGCCGCCGGTTGAGTGCGCACGATGCCAACCTCCGGGAAGGGGATTCGTTGCATCTTGCCGATATATCTTAGTTTCCAGCGAGACAGGTGGGGATTGGCGCATAGGAGCCATTTTTACTGACACTGGCTCGATGTAGAAGACACGTCTGCCAGGGGCGTCCAAGTGTTTGCTTCCAAATAGCCGCAAGCGCTGTCCAAACAAGCGCTTTCCCGCTGGCCCGTCAAATGCGACCTTCCCTCCAGGGAAGCATTGCCCTACTAGGACTGAACCTGTCGCGCCGCGCTTCCCCGGCCACCCTCCCTTGACCTCTTCCATGTCCGATATGGTCAAAAACAATTGATTCTGGTCGGTTGACGGTACCATCGCATCGTCAAGATTGGCCTCAACAATCCAATCCGCCTTGTCGGCCGCGTCCGCAGACGACTTAATGATTGCCATGCATGGTGGCATATTCGACAGTCTATTTTCTTTCGCCATCGCTCCGGCCTGCGCCAGAAACATAGTCCACAGTATCACCACACCATTGGCCAGAAATCTAATACTCAATTCATTCTCCTGTCTAGTTGATACCGCAATCCGCGCCCGCGCTGTCGCTAAATATCGTCATTTCCGGTGTTGGCCTTTGCACGTTGCTGTGCACGTATGTTCTCGTAGGTTTCCTTCAGTAAGGTCGAACCCTGATTTGCGTATTCGTTACAAATCCATTCTGCCTCATCAATCGCGCCTGCATCCGCTAGGATAGTGACACATTCAACGATATTCTTCTTGTCATAGTCCGGTAAGAAGCCAGTCATGGCCGCTTTGTATATTGTTGCCACTTCGTTCGGGTATTCGCTCGCAAGGCGCGCAAGATGTTCAATCAGCAGATATCCATGATGGCCGACCTGGGCATGCGGAGCGACCTCAACCAATGCCTCGACGAGTGTCGGACTTAGTTCCTGAATAAAGGCAATCAACTGGCTGAGTGCTGACTGAAGTTCCGGTAAGTCATGGCCGCTTTGACGGACTCGCTCTGCAACGCTTTGCCAGAACGCTAAAATTTTTGGCGAACGAGCCGAAGGCTCGCCACCTCTTAGCGTCCAAAAGAACCAGCATAGTTGCTTTAGTTCTTTAACTTTTAGTCCAACAATTAGGTCCGTAAGCAGACCACCGCCGTCGAGACTTTCCATATCTTGAAGATAGGCAAGTCCTAGAAATTGCAGGGCTCTATCAGCTACTTGGTCTTTCAGCCCATCGGTGAAGACCATCTTACGCAGATGCCCACCTTCCACGAGCTTCTTGTACAACCAGTCGTAGAGGTAGCGCTGGTACGAAAACCCTTGTGCGGCGTTCTTCCAAGCTGCTTCGTTCGATGAAGAAAAGATACGGTCAAAGTTGGATTCCGTCCAATGAGAATTCATGTAATGTAAATTTACGCAATACATTCCTGCCAATGCCGCGAAATCTGCATTCTTTCCTCGTTCGCTGCTAGCGAGTTCCGATTCAAAGATGGGACCGACAACCGACCAGATTTTGGCATCTCCTTGGTTAGCAGCCACCTCCTCACGACGCATCGCAATTGAAAGATGAATGAAAGCCTCTAGGGTGCGTCCTCTTGACGAATTGATGGCATGGGATACTGCGTCGGCCGACTGTTCTACCTCTGTCGGTTGGATGCTAGACAGAATGAGTCGCAATATTTCTAAGCAGAGGACGTAATGTTCAACCGGAAGATGACGCTCTGAACCGGTGGCGCTCTTCAGGAGGGCCGCTATGTCGCTGATTACCCAATGGACTGATGGCTCCCAACCTTGGGTATCGCCTTCCTCCAGTTCGGCCTTAAATTCGGGCATGGTGACGACTCTTCGCACGAGGGTTAAGGTCGCTACCCAATCAATATTTCGTTTATCGTCGGCCCAACGTTCTTTCAGCCCCCCAAGCAGGCCGTGTTGATATGGGCGTGCCAAATCAGCGAACAGTTCAATGCTCGTAGCAAATCCGTCTTCACTGGCCCTAACAGCTGCCGATAACGCTGACGCCAAGCCTCGATAAGTAGGTCCATCCCATTCATGTCCGGAGGGAGCGAAATTCTTAAGGAATTTGATCAGCTCTTCATTTGACATCGCAATTAGCGCGTCAGATGCGATGGGGCTTCGTTCTCCAACCCATCCGCCTGATGTGTACGCGTGAAAATCGGGATGGTCGCGCACGGGCCCCCAGCGTTCAACTAACTCTTGATATTTCATGTCTACTTCAGAATCACCCAAGCCCGAAGCCGGGTGCAAGAGGTCCCGCTTTTGTGTCTCGTCCCATTCCTCTTGCTTAGACTCATCGTTCCAATCGCCCTTGAGTCCATCTACGATGCCGAGGAACCTAGACCTTTCGGCAGCGGAAAACTTGATAAACGATTTCTTGATGAACCAGTAAATCTCGTGCCAATACGGGATATCGACGAACCATTGGTCATTTACGCATTCCCAAAAAACCCGGCCGATGCTTCCATAGTGCTCGCCGCAAGCATAAATTCCCACGCGAACAAGCGTTGGATAGGGTGATTGAAGAAGCAGTTTAACGGCCTCGCGCGCTTCAGGTGTGTCGATGGCACTCGCACCCAACGTCGCGTCACGAACTGCATCAACTAGCGCCGAGCGCGCATCGTCTTTATATGAGTCTTGCTCGTGCTCCTCAATCGCATTGCGCCAGACGTAAGAGTATCCGTCGTCCTCTGCAGTGCCGATATACTCGGTGAGGCGCCGGGCCAACAATTCAACGGCGGCTGCGCCGCAGCGTTCGCCGAGCCTTTTCGACGAGAGCTTTAATACTTCACCCAAGTGGTGGCTATCCAAAACGCCAGTCTTTTCAGTCATTCGGACTCTCCCTGTGGTCGGACCATCGACAGCACATCAACCAGTAGCAAAGCCCTTTTCCAATTCGCTGGTTCTTGACTCTCCAATAGCCGTGGCAAAAGCTGCTCGCCAAGCTCTTGTCCCACCATATTCGAATTGAAGCGACCTGAAACCCAGGTACGAACCATGTCAACGTCAGAATCGTCGAGGACATCCAAGGGCAAGTTCGACACTATGGTTGCGAGGGACCACAAAGTTCGCCAGTTGTCCAGGCTGCGTTGTTGTGCATCTAAGCTGATTGCGCGAACAATTTCTACGATGCGCTTTGCTTGCGCGCCATCTGCCAATGGCGCTATTATTTCGAGATAACGCAACGCCGGCCATCCATCTGCCATGTACGAAGTACCCTTTGCATCTGCGACTTCTCGTACACCCGGGTTGAACTGAATGGCGAAATAACCGGCGTCGTCAAGTGCGCTGAACCAAGACAGGTCCTTCAAAGCATTTACAAAGTACGAGTTAAGCTCGGTGTGTTTGCTGACGAGGCGCAGCGCCGCCTCACGGTTGGCAGTGGTTGGCGCCGCAATGCAACTATCAAGATGGGCTTGAAGGTCCAGAGTGGTTGGGTCGCGCACGTCGAGCTCCATATTCCAGCTTTTGAAGACTTCAACGACCTCTTGATATCCTTTTTCGTCAATGCAGTACTTGATGACGCGAACACCGCACTGGTCTCGGAAGAAGTCTTCCATAAATCCAGTCTGAACGGACTCCGTAGACCTGTGCGCGTACAACAAGAAGTGCCTTGGTTCAGCCGTGCCAGTCCTAAGCGATTCGTTGGACCGGATGATGTAATCCAAAATTTCAAGTTCAGCGAGACCGTAGCCAACAAACAGCACGGTGTAGTTCTTGAACATTGCGCTGAGAAATGCTTGAACTCTCACGTCTGCATAGTGTTCGATATAGTGCTTTAGCGACACCACCATGGAGCTTGGTTCTGTGTACGAACCGTGTAAGTGGATTACAGCTCCCCGTTCAGCAAGCAGGGCGGAAGATAGATGTTCACGCAGGTAGTACTTCGACCTTTGGACTGGCCGTTTGGCAGGTTCAGACTCACCGCCAGTCCTTACTTCCGGAGACAGTTCGCCTGGCCCCGTGTCGTCGAGCCACTTATCGTAGTTCGTCGTAACAAAGACCGGTCGTAGGCTCGAAAGCAGTTCGTACAACTCGACACCAATGGCATTGGGCTTCCCAGGGTGCAATATTCCGTCAAAGTCGATGTTGATGTCTTTCTTCTGTGCGAGTGCCATTGCGATAGACAGGGTCCTTCGGGAATCGCCGAGCCCACGTAACTGTTCCGCTTCCAAAAAACTGAGAACACCACCTTTTTCGAGCTTGCCAACTACTTGGCCGGCGAAACCTCGCCAATCCGGGCTGCCGCACAACTTGGAGGCGCCAGCGCCGACAAATACGACCAGCTCGCCATGCTTCGCCGCGTCTCGTATCACTTGGTCCGGTCTGTAGCCGCTAGATTCGGTCATGTCTCACTTCATCAGATTGATGCCGTCTCGGGCAAACGAGTTAAACGAAAAGTTGCAGTTTAACCAGTTAAGTGACCGGTGCACAGTGGTTCGGGTTTCCAAGCTCACGTAAATAAATTCGTGGTGTCTCTGCGGCTCACCCCTACATTATTCGGGGAGTCACATGAACCACCCAAATTGCCCAAGCAATACAGCGGAACGGTACACACCCCTGCAATCTTCGATACCCAGTCGGAATTCTTCGAAACCCGCGACAATACGGGCTTTCGGAAGTCCACATACACACTTAAAGCGGTCTGCGATCGTGGCCCCTTGAGTGAGAAACCAAGTGTTTTGGCGGGCGCCGCCGTAGGGAGGCAATTTGCGATCGCAGCCGTTCAAGGTTCGCGTGAACGAGGGCGAATACCGGGAGCTCCGCCAGCGTGCCGACGCGCAAGAATTGACGATGTCGGGGCATGTAGGTGCGTCCGTTACTGTGGTGCACCGGAGTCAGACGTGGTCGGCGAGCTGTCGATGCTGCTGAAGCGGCAGGGATCGTCACTTCGATTTTGAAGTTGCGTAACTGTGCGATTCGAAGTAGAGTTCAAATGCTCGGGAACTACAACATCCTGACCGCATAGACTGAGTTTATGCATAGCCGTTTCGGATGACCGACGGTGCCTGTGTGAAGCGCGACGCTCTCCAGGGATTTACTTGATAAAACAGGTGACCCTTGATGAGTTCAAAGCGACTACGCCGATTGCGCCAACACGCCTATGAAAAGCAGGATGGCCGCTGCTTTTACTGTTCCTACCTGATGTGGTTGACGGGCAGCGACGACTTTGCTCGCAGCCATCGACTACCACCCCGCCTTGCCCGATATTTGCAGTGCACCGCGGAACATCTCATGGCCCGCCGAGACGATGGCAGCGATACCGTCACCAACGTCGTGGCTGCATGTTTGTGGTGTAACCGGATGCGCCACCAGGGCCGCGCGAAAAAGGCGCCGGAGGCGTTAATCTACAAGGCGCAGGTGTCACGCCTCGTTGCGTTGAGACGGTGGCATCCGCTGGCGTCCAGTGGAAGAGGAGTCTCTGTCTGACAAACGTCAGCTTACTCGCTCACTTCCAACTCGTACATGGCTAGCTGGTCCATCGGCTGCCGATTCATCGGCGGTTGGGTTCGGCAGTTCGCCTGGTGGAGCAAGGCTGCGCCTTCATTCGGGCTCTGCACTCCAGCGGGGATCCTCGACCGCACCAAGGCCGAGCTGATCCATGAATGGGAGGTAGGACGGGCGCGGCTGAGGCACGCCACCGACCAGCTGGCAGGGCGCGCAGCGCACGCCGCCCCGCTCGCGGCTGCGCATGCGGGCCAGCGGCATGTAGGCGATACATGCAGGCGCGAGGCCGTGCTCGGCCGCCGAGAAAAACGGCAGGGCGACGACCATCTCCGGATGTACAGCGCTCAGCTGGCCTTCAAAGCCGTAGGCGTCGCGGTCACGCTTTTCTGCGGTGGGGTACAGGCCCTTGACCTGAACCGGACGCAGCAGCATGGTGCCGTCGACGTCTTTTGAGACGATAAAGTCGAAGCCGACGTCGCGCTTGGGAAAATAGACGGCCCATCCGGCGTCTCCAAATAGGCCGGCGACATACAGCTCCGCAAAATAGTCGCGCGTCTTTGGGGCCAATCCCCTGAAGCGAGAGACCAGCAGGGGAATGCCGGTCGTGGTCCAGAACTGCATCGAGATATAGCCGCCCGACATGCCCTGTGTGGGATACCGTTCTACCCGGAATTGGTCGGTGCCGTCGAACGGGGCACCGGTCAGCGTGGTGATGGCGCGCGCGATCATGGTGCCGACTGCGTTCGCGGAATTTGGCATTTTTTGCGACGACAGGAAGGCGCAAAGCTCTTCCCACAACAACGGGTCGCCGCGCAGCCCCCATTGTTCGGGACGGGGATCGAATAGTTCGGAGAAAGTCTGGTGCATGTCCGGGTGGGCTGGTTAGTTGTTTGATCGCGGCGGTTGGGCGGCGTACCTTTGTCTGCACGCGCCGGACGCGGGCGCGAAAGGTCTCAGTGTAGAGGGGCGTTGCGCTTATGACAAGTCGACCTGGAATCGAGCGATGCCGTGCTGTTCCGCTTTTGGAGGCTTTGTGGCCGCCGCTGTGAGCGCGCGGTGGGCCGGGCAGCCGCTCTTTGCCGCGATCTGTCGGCGTGGCGCCGGGGGCGCACATGACCCACTGATTTGCAATCTACCCGGCAAAACTTTTTTTGCCTGGTCGTAGGGCGCTTTGTCGGCATTTCGTCCCCTTGACCGATCTTCGCTGACCACGGCTTGGTGGCCTGGGACCGGGAAGGACGTGCCGTCTATCGTCTCTCGCATCTCCAAGTCGTGTTTTGTAATCTTGCACGACGATGGCTGCTCCGGGACATTGTCGCCATCGCCGACTGCGCCTTGATCAATGCGGTAACGTGACCAGCCGCAGCATTTAGAAGGCAACGATTACTGCTGCTTCGATGCGCCGATCAATCCAGATGGTTCGGAACCTGTCAATCACACAGCCCGAGCGCATCAAGGCATAGCCAGCTTCGCCAGCGAGGTGTGCCCAAGACCGCCTGTCCGTGCTGTAGCTGACGATCTTATCGCCGGGTTGAACCTTCGCTGTAAACGCCACCCATTTTGGGTTGATGAACCCGAACGGCACTTGTGGATAGTCCGACCTCAGTTCTAGCTTCTTCGATAGTGTCGCCATGTTCTCCCGCCTTGGCGATGGTCAGTGGTGCGGAAACCTTGTCTGTCGGCGCAAACGTCTCGCATGGCTGCCCCGGCGTGTCCGCCAGGGCCGCAGACGATACGATCAACAGGCAGAAAGAAAACAGCAATTTCATGGGCGCTTTTTCGAGACGACTGACTGGCATGGACATACTCTTGCCTGGATTTACATCCTATTTGAAGAGGCGTTGCCGTCCAGGCCGCTTGGTTCGCGCCGCCGGATCAACGCGGACACTGGCCGGAGGGCTGGCTTGTGCGGCAAAGGTTATTCCATCACCAGGCGACGACGCTGGGCGGGGCGGGTCAGGGTGCGCAGGGCAACCTGGAGACTGATGTCGTTGGCGTCCAGGTACCGGGCGGCGTAGCCGGTGCCGCAGTGGCGCTGCAGGTCGAGCGCTGCTTCGACGGTGCGTTCCGCGGCGTGGTCGAGCCGCGCCTGGTAATTGGCGACATCGCGCCAGCGTTCGGATGATCGATGCGGTTTCACGAAGCGGTCCTTTTTGATTGAGCGCGCTCGCCTGATCCGGATGACAGGCTTGGGTGTCGGGCCGGCTGGCGATGTGGATGCTGGTTCCACGATAGCGCGTGGCGCATTTGGCGGTTGGCGCTATCGCAAGCGCGCGGTGGGATTGGCAAGGTGTCCTGCTTAGACGCGGTCCCTGCCTTTGCAGCGGGAGCGCAATGCTGGTGTTGCGGTCGCGAAAGCCTTGCCAGCGTTGACGGCCTGCCGCGTGTTGGCGGCGATGTGCTCGATCGGTCCACGGGCCAACGCTGCCATGCTGGCCCGTGGGCGACGTGATCTGGGCTTACCGGCTCATGCGCAGGCCGTGCTCGGGGAGGGTGTTGCCGTCACCTAACCGGCCCAGTCCGCCGAGAGCGTGACCTGCACTCACGCTACGTCCAGATTGAAACGGGTGTGACTGCCGACGCCAAACAGCTTGGCGGGATTCAGGCCGTCTTGGAAAAAGCCGTGCTAGGGCAACTGGCAAATCGACTGGCGCACCGCGTCGGCGGCGGTGTCGGCGATTCTGATTTTGGACTGGTGCCAGTCGCCATGTTCCAGGAGCATGGCGCCGTGTTTCATGCTACGGGATAGCCGGCCCTCCCGTAGCGTGCAGTGCGATCAGACCGAACGACGGCGGAACCGAGCCAGGCCGATCAGACCGAGGCCCACCAGCGCCAAGCTGGCTGGCTCGGGAACCGGGGTGGGAGCCGCCAGGCGCATCGTCGGGCCAAATATTTGAACATCGAAGCTTGACAGGGGCGCGGCGAGGCCGTTGTTGAACGAACCTACAACACCACCGCGGACGATGATGTCGGACACGTTGGTGAAGCTCGAGCCGATCTGCGCCAATGGCGTGAGCTCGTAAAACAGGGCGCCGATCAGGTAGTCGCCGGGCAGCAGTGTCAGCTCGGAGATGTCCTCCATCAGCCATGACCCTTGGTCACTGGCCGAGGCCACCATTTGGCTGGCGTCGGAAATCGGGGCGCTGGCCAATAATGTACCGGTGCTGGTCCACAGGCCCGCTCGTGTCGCTGCGCCGATGCCGTCCGAGCCCGCATCCCATAAGCCCAGGCCGTCAATCCTGATGGCGTTGGTGACCGTGAACGACCAACCGTAGGTCGAACCGTTGCTACCGCAACCGCCACAGGGAGTAGCCGTGCCACCGCCCGTGAGGTCCATCACCAAACCAGCTCGCGCCGGCTGGATGGCAAGGAACATGAGCGTCATTACTGTTGCTAAGTAGAGTGTGAGCTTTTTCATTCGTCGATCTTTCAAGGTTTTTTTATGGGCCAGGCGAGGACGGCAACAGCGGCCGGGTAAGGGTAATTCAACGCCGCCATATGGCTAATGCAAATTACGTACCAACGTTAAATTCCTAATAGAAACAACAGCTCAGGAGATTTGCTAACTACACATGTAAATATATTCGACACGTGGAGCGCCGCGCGTAGGTGGGTAGGCCGTCGATTTCACGACACCGTATCCTCCTGCAAGACACCTATGCCAACGCGCGGAGGAAGTCGAAGGCAGGGCTGGCTTATCCGATCCGGGTACGAGTGGGTGCTTGGGAGGGCAGGGCGCGTGGGCCAAGCGGCTGGCGCGGTGAAGGCGGTGGAGTTGATGGGTGCTCGGCCCTGCGGGCCCGTCCTCCTTGCGGGTGCGCTGCGCTGGCGTCCCTGCGGGACCGGGCCTGCGGCCCGCCTGCAGTCCTCTCTCGGCAGACCTGCTCATCAAGGGGCGGGTGCCCCACCCCTTGGCCGCATGGCTGATCCCCAACGGCACGCGCGGCGCGCTGCGTCCCGCTGCAGGCGCTGAAGTGGGGAACCGGGCGCGCGCCGATGGCGCTTGCCTAGCCGCTGCGCGACAAAGTGATGGTGGTGGATGCGGTTGGCGGCTGTCAGCGAAACACATTATCGATATCAGAGGCGCTAACTACTTTCGATGCGCTTTTTCATGTCGGAAACTTTTACAGGTGTCAGATCGTCGCTTCTTTAACTCGTTGATACCATTAGTTATTCCACGGTGGCACGGGTTGTGCATAACCAAAATATATTCGCATATTTCGGGGATTTTCAAACGTGATACTCAAATCAGCTTTATTGCGCTTGATTGGCGGCCTGCTTATTTCGGCTGCTGCAGCGCAGAGCTCGGCAGGACATTTGGATAGTGTCTGGGTTTCGGGTGAGGTCGGATTCTCCTGCGGCACTGGAACAGGAGGGTTTGAAAAGTACTGTTCGGATGGGGAAAATATTGAACGAGGCAGTTTTTATCTCACATACGAATTATCGGTCCCTGACTCGAGTTCTAATGTGGAGGGAGGATTCTTCCGAGGCGCAATTACGTCCTTCGAGATGAGCGTTAGTCAGATTAACCGACCGGATCTCTACTTTTCGTTGGTCGGATATGGAGACATATCCCGACATGACGAGTGGATCTGGTGGGAAATGACGCTTGCCGAATCGAATAGCGTTGTTGCACCGAGCAGGTTTTCGTTTGGTCTTGTGCACTTCCACCAGTTGGCAAATTTGGCAAATCCCAACGAACTTCCAACGAGCGATTTCTGGTCGGACAATATCGTTGGACTCCTTGGAGAAGGTGCCGGAGCCTCTGAAACCGATTGGCTGTATCCAGGTAGCCTTAATGCAGGAACAATTCCTGGACCTGTAGATATACCGGTGCCCGGGTCCTTCTGGCTCATTCTTGTAGGATTAGCGGGGGCAGCTCTGCAGAGACTCCGTCCGCGAAAGCGCAGGTTTGCATAGCAATCGATGAAAGCCATAGAGCCAGGACGGCGTCGGCTCGGGAGAGCGGAATCTGCAGGCCGCAACGGCATTACTGTATTCGAGATACCGCTCACGTCAGACGGATATGCTCGACGACCAAAAGGAATAAATTTTTGGTTCGCTAGCACCTGAGCTATCATGCTCCCGATAGACCTTTGCAATGAAGATTGCTATCCCGAACACGAGGCCAATGTTGCCATTTGACGCTCCCGCGCTGCGCTCCCGCAAGTTGACTTTTTTACTCGCTATACTGTTGGCGGGATCAGTTATCGTCAACATATTTATTGCCGGCGACACCTACTTTAAGACCCATGCCACAGGAATGACCGATGCGTCGGCCGCCACCCCCCGCGCCGGTAGCGCCGGGGAATCTGATGCTTCCGCACTCAAGCGACAAGAGGCCCTGCGCTTGCGGCAGATTGCAGGCCTGAGTGCTGACATCGCAACCCACTTGAGCACTGTGGCCGCTCTGCATCACGAGCGCGCTGCGCTACTCAGCAAGAATGCACAAACCAATCAAAAGCTTGCGATTACAAGCAGACAGCTTGCGATATCCCGGCAGAAGCTTGCTGCAACGACAGCGGCGGCTCGCCGCGTCGGTATTGGGACTGCGGGTCGCTTGCGAAGTGCCATCAAGCGGCAGTTTGTTACAGGGGCCGGTAAGCTCGTCCCATTACTGGGCACTGGCGTGGCGGCTGGTAGCTTTGGTTATGACGTCTACGAATTATGCGCGAGCATCGACGACCTTGCCGAGTTAAACCGCGCCATCGGAGAACCGGCCAAGGACGATGGCGTGATCGATACGATGTGCCGTGCTGCGAAGAAGGGTTTGTGACCGGACCAGGTCGTACATAGTGGCCGTGGCTAAACGTACCCACTCGGTAGTGTCCGGACTGCTGGGGGAATGCCACATATCAGCGTATCCCGTTTCGAAAGGTCCTTGATGATAATAGCCTGTCCAATTTGCAAACAGGGCGATGTTGAGAAATTGAAGTTCCGTGCGTTGGCAAATATTATTTTCGTTTGCTCAGAATGCGAGGCAACTTGGCTTAAGGTCGAGGATGTTGGCGATCGGCGAATTATTGACTTTCGCAGTTACATGGAAAGCATGGGAGTACCTCCACCGTGGGGCGAATACGAAACTCTCTCTATGGACTAAAGGTGCTTGACATTGCGACAGAATCCTGTGGGCCTGTCCTCCTTGCGGGTGCGCTGCGCTGCCGTCCCTGCGGGACCGGGCCTGCGGCCCGCCTTCAGTCCTCCTCTCGGCAGACCTGCTCATCAAGGGGCGGGTGCCCCACCCCTTGGCCGCATGGCTGATCCCCGACGGCAAGCGCGGCGCGCTGCGCCCCGCTGCAGGCGCCGAAGTGGGGAACGGGGCGCGCGCCATGCGCTTGCCTGGCCGCTGCGCGACAAAGTATTCGAGAATACTTTAGCTAAAAGCGGTTATAAATGTGCCCCGACGGTGTAATAGCATTGTTACCTTAGAAAAAAATGATTGATTCGAAAACCAAAAAGAGAATTGTTGTTCGGATGGACGCGCGGTATGGGCCCTACATTCGTGTCGCGACGTATGCAGATGCCGACGCCCTTCAGGACAAGTTTGACGAGGATTATTATGTCCTCTACTGGATGATGCGTGCTGATGAGTTGGAGGACGACGGTGGTAGGGAATACTATTTCGGCGGTGGAGCGGATCCGGTCAAGCTGCAAACAATTCTCGACGAAATCGAATTTTGATGATTCTTCAAGCGTGTCATTGCTGTGTTGAGTGGGCCCATGTGATGTAACGAGCAACCATCGCTCATCTCTAGCCTGTTCCCTAATCGGCAGAAGGTTCGGTTTTGGTACGGCCGGCGATGGCCCGATCAAAATTCGCTTTGGTTCCCATCGGCGATACTGGGTATATTCGAGCTATTCACACGAAGACGGGATATGTTTTTTGGAAAATTTTGGGTGCAGAGTCAAAAGCAAACGAAATAACGATTGGAGCCGGTTAATGAAGTACCTAGCAACGTTGATCCACTTAAACGAAGTGGACGATGAAATGGTAACGCTTCGCTTGCAAGACTATGACCTCGTCTGTTTCGCAAGTGTTTGTCCTTATCATATTTGTGAAGGAGAATTATACTGGGTCGAAATACACCCGTTTATTATTTGCGACTATCTAGTAAGCGAAGCGGAGGATGATAAGGTTCCGAGCATTGTGAGAATTGGAGACGGCTACGCGCATATAATTACTGGTACATTGGTTAATGGTAAAATCGTTGTAGGCGACATTGAACTCGAAGACGATTATTTTTTGAGTGATTTTGGGTACCTAGAGGGGCGGATGGTCTCTTGGGAAGTGGACCGATTAGACGCGATATTTTCATACGCTGATACATAAAACATTGATCCGTACAGGAATGCGATTGGTATGTCGCCGATGCGTGCTCGGCCCTATGGTCTCCTTGCCGGTGCGCTGCGCTGCCGTCCCTGCAGGACGGGGCCTGCGGCCCGCCTGCAGTCCTCCTCTCGGCAGACCTGCTCATCAAGGGGCGGGTGCCCCACCCCTTGGCCGCATGGCTGATCCCCAACGGCAAGCGCGGCGCGCAGCGCCCCGCTGCAGGCGCTGAAGTGGGGAACGGGGCGCGCGCCGATGGCGCTTGCCTGGCCGCTGCGCGACAAAGTGATGGTGGCGGGCCGATGCGGTTGGCGTGTGTCACTTCGCGCTGCAGAAATGGCGCTTGTCCGGGACCGCGGTCAGGGCTTGGCGATGATCGCGGTCAGCGTCAGGCTGCCGATCGGGACCTGGGCGGTATGGCCGGTCGCGTCGTAACGGATCGAGGCCTGTGCGCCGGGGGCGCAGGCGGCCATCAGCAAGGTGGCGGCGCGGCCTTCATGCAGGACCTGCACAAGGGGGCGTTCGAGCAGGGCGGCGGGGGGCGGCCGGGGTTTTGTCTGTGCGATCGAGGCTGGCCTGGCGCGCGACGTCGTTGCCGTCGGGGCGCCGGCGTCGACTGCTTCGGGACGCATGGCAATGGGCATCGGATTCGGCGCGGAACCTTCCGCGCGTTCATCGGCAGCAGTTGATGACGGCGTTGGAGCGACCGGCTCCGTGTCCTCCTCCAGCAAGCGCATGACGTTGTATTTGCTGATCGGCCCGGCTCCCTCCATGCACAGTGGATCGATGCTGGCCTGTTGGTTTTTGTAGGCGACCACCAGCAGGTACATCGCTTCGACGTCGTGGATGCGGCCGGCATCGTACGCGTGGCGGATCGGCGCCGGCATGCCGATCAGCGCGGCGTGCTTGGAGACCCAGGCGCTGGATTTGCCGAGCCGCCTGGCGATCTCGGTTTGTTTGCGGCCGGTCGCCAGCTTTGAGGCGATGAAGTCGGCGATCTCGACCGGGGTATTGGCGTCGCGCTGCAGGTTGACGACGACCTGGTCGAAGTCGTCGAAGTCGGGATCGGCGATCACCGGCAGCGCGGTGACGCCCTCCAGGCGCGCTGCGCGCAGGCGCCGGGCGCCGTCGCACAGGTCCCACTTGCCGGGATGGCCTGGGATGGGCTTGACGATCAGCGGGGTCTTGACGGGCGCGCGACCGGCGTCCAGGTTGTCGCGGATCGAGGCGCGCAGCTCGGTGAGGTCAAAGCGCTGGCGTACCTGGTGCGGGCGTTCCTCGATATCGCTGACCGGTACAAGCAGCGGCGCGGCGCTGGACTGGCGCTGCCGGCCGTCCGGGTCGCCCTGCAGCAGCGATGCGTAAGACACGGCGCCCAGGTCAGCCAGCGCATCGAGGCCGGCCAGGTTGACCGGGCTGGAGCTGGTCCGGGTCGCCATCCTACCGTCCCATGGCGCGCTCGAGCAGGCGCATGATGGCCAGCATTTCGGCGCCGGCTTCGCGCGCGCCGCTGCTTTTCAGTTGCCAGACCGGGACGCCCTGGGCCAGGGCTTCGGGGATGGCCTGGCGCACCGACGTCTTGCAACCTTCGTCCAGCCCGAACACATAGTTTGAATAGTGCTTGAGCAGATTGGCCAGCGGGGCCTTCTGGCGCGGCGAGGTGTTTTGCAGGCGGCAGGGCAGCATGCCGAGGAATACCAGGCCCGGATTGAAGCGCTCCTTGACGCCGATGATGGTCTTGAGCATGTCGACCACGCCCTCGACGCTGTATTCGTCCATCTCGATCGGCGACAGGACGAAGTCGGCGGCGCTCAGGGCCGCCACCTGCAGCACCCCGACCGAGGGCGGGGTGTCGATGATGCAGTAGTCGAAGTGGGGGGCGATGCGCGCGACCTGGGTCCTGAAATGTGCGCCTTGTATTCGCTCGATATCGGCCATGAAGGGGCCGCCCTCATACACGGTGATGGCGCCGGTCGGCACGACGTCGAACGGTTCGCTGCGGAAGAAGGCGTCGGCGCGCACGTTGGCAGTGCCGTAGGTTTTCTTCAAGGTATTGCTGCTGTTTTTCTGGACTTCGCAGCTGATGAAGGCGACGCGGCCTTTGTCTGCGCCGCCGGGTTGTTTGGCGCGGGCTTGCCCGCCGAGGTAGAACGCGGCGTGGCAGGCGGTGGTCGACTTGCCGACCCCGCCTTTCTGGTTGGCGACGACCAGCGTGGTCATGCCGGGCCTGCGGCGTGGCCCGGCGCGCTGCTCAGCGGGGCGCGGCGCCTGTGCGGGATGGGCCGGGCTCGGAGGGGGAGGGGCGCGCATGCTAGTGCCTCGCTTTTCGAAATTCCCATGGCGGCACCGGCCCGGGCTCGGACCAGATGCCGCGGCGCTCCTTGCGCGCGCCGTCCTGCAGCGCGGCCAGGCGCGGGTCCTGGTTGTATTTGACGTAGACCCAGGCCAGGCCGCGTTCCACCTGGGCGCGGTTGGCGTCGATGCCGGCGCAGCTGACCCGGGCGATGCGCCGGCCGTAGCGGTCGGTGCCGGTCACGTCCACCCGGGCATCCTGGCGGTAGCACAGCTGCGACAGCGACAGCTTGGCGCGTTCGCCGAACGGCTGGTGGCGCTCGGGCGCGTCGATGTTGGCCAGGCGCACCTTGACCGGCTTGCCGCGATCAAGGACGGTGATGGTGTCGCCGTCGGCCACGCCAATGACTTCGAGCGCGTGCGCGGGCAGGACACCGATCAGGGCGAGCAGGGAGGCAATGCGAAGGACGGTGCGTACTAGGCTGTTCATCTGTTCAAGGTAGCGCAGCTGGCGGTTGGATGATGAATCAGGATCAACGAGCGTCCCGATTGCGCGGCGCTTCCGGTCGGCGGATGTGATCGCGCGGCGGAACACCGGGCGCGGTTGCGCCGTTTGTTTGGACCTTCAGTCGACAAACAGGGCAGGGCATGTTGCTTTCAATCCCTTGCGCGTCGACTGGTACGGCGCGACGCGCATGCATGTTCCTCGGGCATATCTTTCCTTAGAAGGGCAGGCCGTACTGGCGCACATCGCGCGGCCGGTCCCTGGGCGGCGCTCCCAGTAGCGTGAGCGCGACTGGCCTGATCTGCTCGGCCAGCAGTTCGAGGTCGAGCAACTGGGTGGGGTCGGCAATCATGTTGCCGTAGATCTCAGCCAGGATGCGCAGTTCCGGCGACAGGACGCCGTCGACTGGCGGGGCCAGTAGCCGGACCCGGTTGATGATCGCTTCCAGTTGTTCGATTGCGATGAGTTGCGCCACGATGCCTCCGTCAGATCAGTGCGTGTGTGGCTTTACCCTGCGCTCGACCAAGCCAGGCCGTTATTCGGTGATGCGCGATCCATTCTAGGTCGTTGCGCCTTGGGCTCATTAGTCCTGGTCAAACTCAGCTGCACGGCCTGGGGTTGGAGTGCGCGCGGCAGGTGCTGGCCGTTGGTGGCCGGGCGTTTGGCGTGGCTGATTGCGGGGAGGCGAGGGACAAGGGCTGGGGCCGCAACCCCGGTCTGTCGTGAACCGAGCCCCGATAGTGCCGGGTCTCGGCCCTGCGGGCTCGGCCCGGCGGCCTTGCGCTGCGCTCCAGCGCGCCGTTGGCGCTCGGCGGGATGCGGCTGCAGTGGCGTGCACGAACGCCATCGGGGCGCGATAAACAATCCTGAAGTGGGGACGATCCGTTTCAAGGGGCGCGCCAGCGAAACCCGCGCTGTCACGCCCCTTGCGCCGCCGCTTGCGCTGTGAAGCCGGCCGCGTCTCGTCCGGGAGGCGCCAGGTGCATCAAGGGCTGCGCCAGCCCACAGCGCTGTCACAGCCCTTGCGCCGCCGCTTGCGCTGTGAAGCCGGCGCACCTGGCGCCTGACCTGGCCAGCACGGGCCGCGGGTAACCCGTTCCGCCAATCCCCCCACAAGTCCCCCGGGTTGAGGCGAGGGGGGCTTGTGGGGGGATCAGCGTACGGAACGGGTCAGATTCGGCGGCCCCTTGCCTCGCTGCCTTGGACCCCACCCATCCCAACCCTGCCCGTGAGGGCAGGGCTTTCCCACCCCCCGCCCGCCCAGGCGGGAGCGAGAGAGTTCGAGCGAGAGGATCAGATGTTTGAGCTCTCCAACCGACCAACTTCTTAAAGGAAAGAATCATGCAACTGGCATCCATCAAGGCACCGATCCGTAGCGGCGCGCAGGCAATGCCGCCACTCCCGGGCTTCGCAACGGTCATCGAGTGCGGAACGCTGCGCAGCGCGCGCTGTCGCGACATGGTGCGCAGCAGGCTCAACGTGCGCAAGAAGGGCACCGACGTCAGCGAACTGAAGGCGCTGATCCTGGCGCAGGGACTGCTGCAGAACCTCGTTGCCTTCATGCAGGTCGTCGATGGCCGCGAGACCGGCGTCGTGGAAATCGTCGCCGGTGGACGCCGCTATCAGGCGCTTGGAGAACTGATCGCGGAGGGTCTGCTGCCCATTGATTTCGCGATTCCCTATTTGCTCGTCACCGAAGAGGAGGCAGTGGCAATCAGCCTGGCCGAGAACTCCGGCCGCGAAGACATGCACGCGGCCGACGTGTACGACGCGATGATGGAGCTGGTCAGGCGCGGCCGGTCGGTCGAGGACATCGCGATGCTGTTCAAGCTCGACGTATCGGTGGTTCTCAAGCGCCTGAAGCTGGCGAATATTTTCCCGCCCCTGCTCGACCTGTACCGCAACGATGAAGCCAGTTTCGAGCAGATGATCGCGCTGGCGATCACCGATGATCACGCGGCCCAGCAGCAGGCCTGGGATAGCCTGGGACCACGCCATCGGTATCCGCATGAACTTCGGCGTCTGCTGACGGCGCAGCAGGTCAACGTGCGCACTGACCGGCTCGCGCAATACGTGGGCGTGAACGCCTTTGAACAGGCGGGCGGCGTGGTGGTCCGCGATCTGTTCAGCAAGGTTGGCGACGGCTACCTGTCCGACATGGCGCTCTTGGAGCGCCTCGCGCTGGAGCAGCTGGAAAAAGAGCGTGCCCAACTGTTGAAGGAAGGTGTCGGGTGGGTCGATGTCCTGCCGAGGGCTGACTATGCGACGCTGTCGGCATTCGCGGTGGTGCGTACCTCGGTTGGCGCGTTCACCGGCGCGCAAGCCGCACGCTTGGCCGCGCTCGACCAGAACATCACGCAACTGGAACACGCGATCGACGACCTGGAGGGGGGCGACGATGACGCGAGGTACGACGATCTCAGTCGAGAGTTGTCTGCCCTGGAGGGCGAGCGGGATGCGCTGTTGCGCAATCGACCGGTCATCGACAACCCAGCCGATAAGGCGCTCGCGGGCGCAGTGGTCACGCTGGACGATGGCGGCAAGGTGGTGATCAAGCGCAATGTCATCCGGCCTGCGGACAAAGCCAGGATGGTGACGCTGCCTGACGACGCGGGCGCGGGCTCACGCAGAAGCAAGCCGGTGCACTCCGACCGGCTGACCCACGCGCTGACGTCGCAGCGCACGGCTGCGCTGCAGGCGGAAATGATGGCGCAGAGCGATATCGCCCTGATTTATCTGACTTACACGCTGATGCGCGAGGTGTTCCGGCCCGACGCTGCTGGCACCCTGGCCAAGATCGCGGTCAGCAAGCCGGTGCTGGCCGACGTGGCACGGAAAAGCCGCGCGGCGGAAGCATTTCGCGAGCGCGGCGAACAACTGCTCGAACGCCTGCCAGATGAGGCGACAGGGGGAGGGTGGCTGGAATGGCTGACGCTTCAGCCGACGCCCACCGTGATGGAGGTCCTGGCGTTCTGCGTCGCCAGCACGCTCGACGCCACTCAGCATCGGGAAGGCGCGTCTCCGCAATTCGTGACCCTGGCGCAAGGACTCAGGCTGGACATGTCCCAATGGTGGGCCGCAAGCGCGGCGGACTACTTCAGCCACGTATCGAAAGACCGGATGGCCACGGTCGTCGCGCAGGCTGTATCGGCGCAGGCCGCGGTCCCGCTGGAGAAAATGAAAAAGGGTGCGGCAGCCGAAGCAGCGGAGCGCGCTTTGAAGGAAATGCAATGGCTCCCTGAGGCGTTGCGTACCGACCTTTAAGTCATTCGCCACGGCGGTACTAAAGGAGCGGTGGGGTGACCACCGTTCCTATTTTGATGATGAAGCACATTGCCGATATTTACGAGAATCCGATCCGACATATTGAAACTCGTTGTTGGGTTGTGCTAATTAAAAACCTTGATTAAAAAGCGGCAGCGTTTTTAACGCTGAACGCCAATAATGCTGATAGGCCCAAATGGAAAAAATCATAGAGAAGTGAATAACACCGACCCAGTCGATTTTAATCAAATAATAACAGAGGCGCGCCAGTATAATAATTAATATGCCAGCCTAGAATAAAAAGCGGAAGTGGCGCACCGTCAGATTCATATTCCGCACATCGGTTTTACTTTTATATCACGCGCGCCAGCGATGCGGCAGCAGTTTTGATTGTCCCGAAATACCAATTTGACTTGGGAGGTATCTTGCCATGACAGCAGCAAAATCGCAGACTGCGAGCGGAACGATCCTGGCGGTGGGTGTGGAAGTACCCGCACTGGATGCTTTGGCAGGAACCTTCGGGCGATCGAGTCCTCCCTATGGTTTGGTTACGGCGATGACTGACGGGTACCTTGATCTCCACTCGGCACCGATCGACGATCATGCATGTTCAATGATGTTCGCCATTTCGGAACCTGATCCGTTAAAAACGGTAGCGGCAGCCAGCGATTCGCCATGTGTCGGCGTGTGCTCCACCACTTATGATGACGTGTGCATTGGATGTGGCCGGACCGTGTCCGAAGTCGCGCAATGGGCGGTCATGACGGACGACCATAAACAACTCGTCTGGCAGAGAATCGTTTTAAAGGGATTCCCGCGCGGCGACAAGCGGAATCCGCCAACCTGATCTTTAAATAGCCAATGTTCGACTGCCGGAGATAATGCGATGCCTAACATTATTACGATAACACAGCTGGAAACCGTGATTAATCGCGTGCGCGAGGTCGCACCACCAGTGAATTACATTTTGTCGCCGGATCTGCGTGCGTTGGCGGAAGTGTATGGCCGGATGATCGGCGAGCACGCCGAATCAATCGACCTGGATCACGAGCCCGCCGCGCTTCGGCACGTCGTTCTGAAATGGTTGCCGCCGACAGGTGGAACCGCAACTGCCTGCGCTTACCGGACTGGCGAATCCGGGCCTGATTGCGAGGCATGCCAGTAATCGCGTGGTAGCGGTCAAACCCGTTGTAGATTTCCGGCCGCTTCTTAGGCTGGGGTATTGCAGCGACATACAGCAATCTCACCACAAGAAACGGAGCAGATCGTGAACTACTCAGCCTTACCAGTTCCGCAGCCAGTCGATGCCCTGGCCGCGATCGCCACTCATATGTCGGCGCTTCCGTTCGGCGCACTCACCGAGGACCGGCGCTGCCAGATTGTGCACAACGTATTTGGACCGGTGGTGCTGTTGATCGAGGCGATCCAGCTCGCAGCGGCTGCTGGTCCGGACGAAGAGGCGGTGCTGATGCACTTCATCGGCTCGCTCCATGCGCAGTCGGAGTTGATGAAGCGCGACCTGCATTTTCAGAACTTACTTGAAAGGCTGCAAAGCTGCAGCAAGCTCGGGCCTCTCCCAGGCTAATTCATCTGACATCGGGTACCAGCCATCATGCTTCGTCAATTAGTTGAATCGCGTCTTTGCGACCTGGTCGCCGACCAGCAGGGATGCGAGGTCGCGTGGCGGGGGACGGTGTTTACGCGGTTGCCCGACGCGGCAGCTGCGCTGAGCGACATCGACCTGCTGGATCAGTACGAGCGCTTGCTCTCATTGAAAATGTTGCGCGAGCCGCATAACTGACACAGATTGCGCGCATCAAGCACCGGGCTGCAGGACGGGCTGCCCTATTGCCTCTTCGGCACGGCGACCGGGCCTGCCACAAGCCCAGGCTCAGCCGAGCATACACGCGCTTGACGATCATCCCCCGGTACTTTGCTCGCGCGGACCGTGTCCAGTCTTCACGCGCCAGCGTTTTCCATGCGCGGTTGATCCGTGTGATACGGATTGCCCGCTCGCCCTCATCATGCCCCCGCTGGTTACCTCGGCTCAGTTTCGCTCGCGCGCCGTGTCGAACGCGTATTGCGTCTCGCGCTGCGCTTCCGCCAACGGGACCACCACGAGACTTCCATAGCCGGCGCGCAGGCTTAATTCTCGCGCTCGCTGGAGCGCTTTCAGCGCATCGTGAAAGGCGTCGTTGGCCGCTACTTCGTCGGGTGTATCCAAGTTGATCTCCTTGGCAATGAGGGCGTTGGGCAGCTGGTCGACACGATGACCGACGACCCAGATAGACCCGCCGCCAGTGAGCACTGCAACGGCGTTGCGCAACCGAGCGGCGCTTGCTGTCTCGAGCAAAGTGCTAGTGCGGCTAAGGCTCGCATCGGGGCCTGGACTATGAAGGCGCAGAGACGAGACGCTTGCGGCGCATGCTTCAACGCCGACTGAAAGCGTCGGCAACCATCGCAGTTTCATGGCGCCTAGGCACGGTTTCCAGAGGCGCGTCGACTGGCGTGCCAGACGCCAAAATCGTTCCCGTTTTCGCTAGCGAAAACGTTGAGATACGTTGAAGGACTAGTGCAGGATAGGGAATAAGATATCAATCTAGATGGTTGACTTCGACAGCGTACTTGGGAGCACACCCAATGGACACGAATGAAAGAGAACGGCGCTGCAAAACGATCTCAATGGCGGCAACGCCCCGCGAAAAACAGACGTTTGAAAACTTCTGCAGCGAACGCGATTTACTTCCTGGCCAGATGCTCCGGCTCATGGTCAGAAAGGTCTGCCCCGACTTCGTGGAGATCGACGACAGAAAGGAAACGCGCACCAAGCCTGCCGCACTCTATCTTCGTCTAGCCGACAAGGAGTTCGAAGAGCTGTGTGCCCGAGCCGACCAGGAAGGGACAACGCCGCAGGGGTGGGTGCGTCGCCAAATCCGATCTACGCTTGGCCAGACACCCCAGTTCAACCGCACTGAGGAAAATGCGCTGCTTGCATCCAATCGCGAGCTGGCCCACCTCGGACGCAACATCAACCAGATCGCCCAGCGCCTTAACTCTTCAAACACCGCGGAGGACGAAATGAAAGCGCTAGACCTTGCTGCGCTCTCCGCCACCATCGGCGAGCATCGCGCTAAGGTGGCCGCCCTGATCAACGCAAGCTGGGGGCGCTATGGCGGGGAGGGTAGACGATGAGAACCCAATCAAGTTTTCCGCTGGTGGGACTCGCGCTAGATACACCGGTACGTTCGAGACGCAACCGTATCCCCGAACTGGAAGCTGCCAAGGCCAAAATAAGGCGCGTCGTCGAACGTGCGACGGAAGCAATGGTGAAGGTGTCGGGGAGCGTGCGCGACGCCAGGCATCTGAAGTCACATTTCGATTACATCAGCCGAAACGGAAAGATCGAGGTGGAGACCGAGCGCGGTGAGGTGATCGCCACGCGCGACCGGCTGCGCGAAGAGCACCGCGCCTGGTGTGATGAACTGGGCCCGCCGCGCAGCAACGAGCGGCATACCATCAACATTGTCCTGTCCATGCCGGCAGGGACAGACACAGAGGCGGTGCGTCGTGCAACGCGCGCATTTGCTGAATCGGTATTCGGCGAGACGAACCAGTATCTCATGGCGGTTCACCACCCTGGCAATGACAACGACACAAAAAATCCTCATGCTCATCTTACTGTGAAGGCGAGGGGGTACGATGGCGCGCGCCTCGACCCAAAGAAGACGGATCTACAGACGTGGCGCGAAGTGTTCGCTGCGAAGATGCGTGACCAGGGGTACGAAGTCGAGGCGACGCCGAGGCGCACGCGCGGGGTCATCGCGAAGGCAGCGCGAGGTCGCGTTCTCGCTATCGATGACGACGAGAAAAGGCCAGGACGAGGCTTCGTGCGTTTAGCGAAACTGCGGGAAGCAGCCGATGGACTATCGGGGCGTTCAGCGTCGGAAAATCCGTATCGCAATCAGATCATCGCAACGCAGAAAGCCGTCCGCGCGTCTTGGCTGGAAGGTGCCGCTGAACTTGAGGCATCCTCCGCTCCAGTTGACCGGGACTTGGGAAGAAAAATTAGGGCGTTTGTCGCGGGTTTGCCGCTTTCACTCCAAGATGAACGAAACACGTTGCGGTCGGAGCTACTTTCGAGCATTGAACGGAGTCGTTCAACACCAGGGGCGCTCTCCTCGACGCCTAGGGATCGCAGTGAGCCGTGCCAAGGCCCAGAACGATAGCGGATAGCAGGGAGAAGACATGCCGGTCCTTCTACATCATCTCAAGATCGGCGCAACCCGATGAACCGGCAGGTAGCCATCCTTCACTTTAACGTGATCGCCTGTCGTGCACTCAAGACGCAAATGCGTCGGTGGGTAGGTCGTGAATCGACAATTGACGACTACGGCAGTACGCTTCGTTAGAAGCCCAGCTTATCGACATCGAAGGGCTCCAGTGCCGGGTAACGGCTGGGCGACGAGCTCTTAAAGAGGCATTTCTGATAGGCAGCATCCTCTTTGGCCCACGGTGGCTGTGTGTGGCGGGCGTAGCGCTCGCTACTCGAGGCGCGGCACAAATGATTCTCCACATCTATCAACAAAGTCTGTGCTTGCAGTTGCCGAAGAAAACTGAACGTTTCTCAAATCAGGTCGGTTTCGCTAAGCATTAGCGCCGCATGTCATAGATCTCATCGTCCACGACCATTTTATAGTCGTAATGAGTTCGTCCTTGCAATGTAATTGGCTTTGCAATGATTACCGCGGTTGGCCGATACGCGTACTGATATCCATATTGTGCGCAGGTGAGTACTTTATCATCGGCGAAGACAATTACTCGGCCGTGCTTACAGCCTTTAAATGCACCTTCGCCCTTCTCACCATCTCCATCGTCGTACCAAGCTTTGATCGTCTTAGCGTCTACGATTGCGTAGCCAACTAGGCGACTCAGTTTGTCGGCGAAATCAGCCTTAGCTATTGGGGCAGATAAAAATGCCCCCATGAATATGACAGTGCGCAGCGTTTTCATCGTTTTACTGATACTTTCTTATGGGCGATTGGTAAAAAAGCAAGTTTTCGGGTAGTTCTGAGTGTACGATCGGTCCACCGACATTGGGTATTCGTCGCGTCACCCGTCGGATTCGAACACTCGGCCGTTGAGGGGTGATATCGAAGAATCATGAGGCGAATGTTACCTGTTATTTCAGCTTGAAATGTCTCCAATGTTCACGCGACAGCCTGATATCAAGCGTGCCACCGTGACTCGTTTCACCACAACCGCACTGCATCATGTAGCGGCTCACACTCTTCAAGAATCCCAATGCGAATTGAGACCTGTTACTGTTTGCGGACGTCGTGACATCTTCCAAGATTGGCGCGCCTTCCGAGCTGGCGAATCTACTGGTGGACATTAGTTTGTCGTTAAGATACGGTGTCGACCGGTCGGCGAATTATCGCTCGGCCTTTGGTTCCTTTAGGAGATTGCATTGGACGTGCGGAAAAACTTTCGGGAGTTTGTGACGGGTACAGGAAAGCAAGAGAAAACAGCAAAAGAGTACACACGGTTCATCGAACACCTTTCCGAGCATTCAAAAATCGATATTTTTGCTATCAACATGCCTGATGTGTTGATGCCGTTAGTCGAGCGTTATGGCTCTGGCGGCGACGATTACGCAGAAGGGAATATTTACCACGGGGGACCACGCGCAGCGATCAAGCAATACCTCGCGTTCTTGCAAAGCCGCACATTTTCTAATCCGTTCGCCGCTCAATCGACTATACCTTCCGCCGCCCCTATGACCACACCAACTCTCGTCCGCCCGCCACTCAATCAAATCCTCTACGGCCCGCCTGGGACTGGTAAAACCCACTCGACAATTGATGAGACTTTGGCCATCCTGGATCCGTCCTTTCTCGAGCAACATCGCGGAGATCGGGGAGCTTTGCGGGCACGCTTTCAAGAATTCGAGGCCTCGAATCACGTACGCTTCGTGACCTTTCATCAAAGCTTTAGCTATGAAGACTTCGTAGAAGGATTGCGCGCCGATCCTGATGAAGCGACGCGTCAGCTAAAGTTCTTCCCGGTGGACGGCGTCTTCAAGGCGATTTGCGAGGACGCTACTGCCAGGAAGGTGGTCGTGGACGAAGTGCCGGATGTCGACGTGAGCGGAAACACGATCTGGAAAATGTCACTTGGTAACCGTAGTGAAGAAAACTATGTATATGAAGAGTGTATCGAACACGATCGAATTTTATTGGGCTGGGGGCATGGCATCGATTTCTCTGCGGTGAAAGACAAGGCCGATATCATCAGGCTATTCGCGCAAAACGGCACCGTCTACACCACAGCGGATTATCCGGTGACCGCAGTAAACGCGTTTGTGCTCGGTATGGGCGTGGGCGACCTGGTCGTCGTGGCGGACGGCAATTCGAAGTTCCGCGCGATTGGGCAGATCACCGGACGGTACGAACATTTGCCGCGAGAGGAGGCTGAGGATGAATTCTCGCAAAGTCGAGCAGTGCGTTGGCTCAAGGTATTTGCCCCCTCCACTTCATGTAACGTGATCATGACCAAGAACTTCATGATGAAAGCGATCTATCGCCTGGGTGCCGAGGTGATCGATCGAGAGAAGTTGCGCGACCTTCTCTCGACCAAAGCTATCGCGCTCCACACCCAGCAAGGCCCGGATGCGCGGGTGTTGATCATTGACGAGATTAACCGCGGCAACATTTCACGAATTTTTGGTGAACTCATCACATTGATTGAGCCCAGTAAGCGCGCCGGTGGTGGAGAAGCGCTGTCAGTAACGCTGCCCTACTCGAAGGAGTCCTTCAGTGTTCCGAGTAATCTTTACCTGATCGGCACTATGAATACCTCCGACCGCTCACTCAGCGGCTTGGATATCGCACTGCGGCGCCGATTTGTGTTCAAGGAAATGCCTCCGCGCCCTGAGTTACTTGCTGGCATTGTGGTGGAGGGTGTGGCGATCGACCAGCTGCTTTCCGTCATGAACCTTCGCATTGAGGCACTCCTTGATCGCGAACACTGTTTGGGACACGCCTACTTCCTACCATTAAAGGATGAGCCCTCGATCGAGCGTCTGGCGCGCATCTTTGAGCAGCAAATCGTTCCGCTGCTTAAAGAGTATTTTTTTGAAGACTGGAACCGGATTCGCTGGGTGCTCAATGACCATCGGAAGGCCCCAGTAAATTGCTTTGTGCTCCCGTCCAGCGTCAGCATTAGTACGCTCTTCGGCGACGATTTCGAAGGCCGAGTTCAAGAGAAAACCTGGATAGTCAATGACGACGCGTTTGATCGGGTCGACGCGTATCTCGGGATCATCGAGCACACCAAATCCGCGGTTAAGGCCGCAGCGTTATCGGCAAGTGAAGCTAGTATCGAATTCGGCGGTTTTAGGCTAGAACGATGGACGGATAAAACGATCAAGGTGTACCAGAATGGCGTTGAACAGGTCGCCATGCCAATTCTTAAGAAGTTGGCTGATCAATTGGGGGTGAATCATCTCAATCCACAAGGTGGCCAGCACAATACTCGCCAGCTCGGCGCACACGTTATGGCGGCCGCGAAGCAGGCAGTCAATTGACTGAACTTGTTGTCGTCCGAGAGTACGCCAAGCTGACGACCTGTCCGGTGTTACAGCCAACGCTGGATCGTGCGTCCGTGTCGAAAAGCGCTTTCGAATACCTGTGCCGTCTTGCGGGACAGTTCCGCGCCGACGGCGCGCAGTTGCTGGAAATAGAGGGCAGCCAATGGCTGCGGCTGGACAACTTCGTGGGGATTCTCGAGACGCCCTGCGGCACTACGATCGAGATCCTGCCAAAGCATGTGGAAGCTGGCGCATCGCCTGAAGCGGCACGCGCGCTGATGACTCGCATGATTCAAGCTGCGCTCGACTTGCCGACTCGCCAGGTTGGGCCAGCGGATCTGGCCCTGTTTAACGCGCCCTTGTCGGAATGGGTGCGGAGACAGTTTTTAACGGCACTTGAACATCTGCTAAAACGAGGCATGAAGTTCGACTATTTGCGCATCGAAGACGAACAACGCCATTTGCGTGGCCAGCTCGACGTCATCCGCCAACTGCGCCAACCCCCCCACCGGGCGCACTACTTTCACACTCGTCACGATGTGTTTTCGCTGGACTCTCCTGAAAACCGCCTGATCCGTTCGGCCCTGCTGCGCGTGGCGCAATCGACCCAGGATCCGCTCAACTGGCGCGTGTCTCACGAGCTACTGCAGGTGCTAGCAGAGGTGCCTCCATCGCGCGACTTGATAAGCGACTTTAAAGCGTGGCGTGGCGGTCGACTCATGGCGCATTATGGACACATTCTGCCGTGGTGTCAGCTCGTCTTAGGCCAGCAGATGCCGCTGGCAGTGCAGGGTACCTGGCATGGGATGAGCCTTCTTTTTCCGATGGAGAAGCTATTCGAGCGCTTTGTGGAGGCTACGCTGCTGCGTCAGCTTCCTAATACGGCAAGCCTAAAGCGCCAATCGCGCGAGGCCCATCTATGCAACCACGACGGCCGCGGTTTTTTTCAATTAAGGCCTGATCTAGTGCTGGAGTACGCGGGTCAGCGTGTGGTTTTAGATGCGAAGTGGAAACGCTTAACTGCATCGCGTGATCACAGATACGGTATCTCCCAGAGCGACTTTTATCAACTCTTCGCGTACGGTCATAAGTACATCGATGCAGGTCAGCAGCTGAAGGAGCTGGTATTGATTTACCCAGGCACTGCAGCCTTCAACGCACCTTTGCTACCGTTCTCATTTGGCGGGGGTATGACGCTTTGGGTAGTGCCATTCGAGCTAGGCGATCGGACTGGCGACGAACGTTTGATCCTTCCTACGGAAATGACGATGGCGCAGGCTGTCAAATTTGATCCCTTGCCATGATCCTGCGGAATGTGGGAGGGACGGCACACTTGCGCTGCGGCGCTGGGCGCTTCGCGCTTGCCAGTCACTGGCACACGTTCTTCATTTCTTGCGGCTCGGTGCGGGCCACTTGCGAGATATATCATCCTTAAGAGAAGTGTTCGAACTCAAACTCCGCTCAAGTACATAGCGCACCGCGTGTCCCTCGGCTGCCCGTCCCGACGCGTGGAAAAACACAGATCAACCGGGTGTCCCTGGCGGAAGCGCGACCGCAGATATACTGAGGTCGGTGACATTTGGTGACTCTTGAGCCATTGTCGGTGAGTTAAAATCAGTGCCTCATTGAAACAATTATGAAGGTTACTGTGTCCAAAGTTACATTCAATCAAACCATGACTGCGGACGGCCAAATCGCCGTGGCATTGTTCAGCTCCGACTTGCCGGCTGGAGGATTTACATTCAATTTTGCGTTCAACTACAGCGGTTCGAACGTTCAGTTTGACCGAATCACTTATTCGGGCGCAGCAGCCGTCACGTCAAGCGCAAGCGTCATCGGAACAGTTGGCACCGTTAGCGTGAAAGGGAGCCTCTCGCCATCATCGACTACCGCATTCGCAACGCTACTTTTCGATGCCCAGAGCAAGGGCACGCTTGACGTTGATGTGGTGAGCTTAATCATTAACGGCTCATCTGCCGTAGTCGTCGACCCGGCACCCTACAATTTTTCGATTCTTGCAGAGGGAATAGCAGTAAAGGCCGACACCAGCACAACAGGTTCGTACAAACCCCTCGATGGTTTTTTCAACCTCGCGTATGAGGTGAAATCCTCCCCGCAGAATGGCAAGGTGGTGTTTGGCGAGGTAGCCAATCCAGCGGTTTGGAAGTACACCCCAGCTGCCGGGTTTTACGGCGTCGACAGCTTCACATTAAAAGTTTCAGACGTCTTCGATGCGAAGGAAAAAACGATCGTCTTGAATGTCAGTCCGGTCGGCACTACAGGCAACGACAACTTCCACAGCAGCGCTGGGACTTACCATACCGACGGTGGAATCGGGATGGACACGCTCAGCTACAACGGCAAGCGCGCAGATTTCACGGTTGTTAAATCGGGTAACAGTACCGTTATCACGGACAAGAGCGGCGCCGAAGGTGTCAACTACCTTGATAACTTCGAGCGCTTGACGTTTTCTGATGGAGCTATCGCGCTTGATGTGGAAGGTAATGCTGGGCAGGCGTACCGCCTTTATCAAGCAGCGTTCAATCGCGCTCCGGATGCCGTAGGGCTGGGTTACTGGATTAATGCGCTTGATAAAGGAGTTCCGCTGCTCACGGTTGCGGAGGGCTTCATGAATTCCAGCGAATTCAAAGGCATCTATGGCGTTGGCCCCACCAACAACGAGCTTGTCACGCGCTTTTATGAAAATATTTTGCACCGTCAGCCGGAAAAAGCAGGACTCGAGTTCTGGGTTGGCATCCTCGACACCAAAGCAGCTAGCCCTGTGCAGGTTCTAGCATCAATGAGTGAAAGTGCGGAGAACCAGGCAGGCGTTGCCAGCATCATCGGCAACGGTTTCGCCTACACGCCCTACGGCACTTGACGATGTACCCAACTCAGGAACACGGGAATTAACCAACAATGACTGCCTACACCAATATGATCCACATCGATCAGGACGGCGTGTCGACGTTGTTGGAACGAATGCCTCTTACGCAGGGTGTGGCTGGCCAGTACAGCGAATCATGGCTTCAGCGTATGCTGTTCAATCATCCCGCGGCTCTGCCGATGAGGGAGATCGACCCACATGCGGGAACGCTTGTACCCGTGTGCATGGAATTACGCACCGATGCCGGACCTGCCGATATCCTGTACGTGACCCGGACCGGGCAAGTGGTCCTGGTGGAAACCAAACTGTGGAGAAATGCCGAGGCACGCCGTGAGGTAGTTGCTCAGATACTCGACTACGCCAAGGAACTATCGATGTGGTCATACGAGGACCTCAGCCGAGAAGCTGCGGTAGCCAGCAAGGGCGGCCCGGGCTATCTGTTAAACGCGGTGCGCGCCGCTCATCCGGATCTTGATGAGGTGGCCTTCATTGATGGGATTAATCGCAGCCTGGCGGTGGGCGACTTCATTCTCGTCATCGCCGGCGATGGCATTCGCACCGGCGCCGAGGCGTTGGTGTCCTTCCTTGAGCGCTACGGTCACCTGCGCTTTCATTTCGCACTGATCGAAGTCGCGACGTTCCGAACCGTGGATGGCGCACTTATGCTGCAGCCGCGGGTCCTGGCAAAGACGGAGCTGCTACGCCGTTCTGTCATGATCGTGCAGCACGGTGGACAAATGCAGCCGTTCAGCAATGATGACAGCGAAGACGTGAAACAAACGGAACTGGTGACCGCGAAAAATGCGGCAGTGGCTGCGAACTGGGCCCAGTTCTGGACCGAGTTCCTTGCCGTATTGCGCCTCGATGACCAACAGCAAGCGCCCCCCGTTAAGCCTGCCAAAACCACCAATCTTGCCCTCTACTTACCGCCAGGTCCAAGCTATGCCTGGATTTCGCCATTCGTCGCGCAAGCCCAAGGCAGTGCCGGGGTTTTCCTTACGTTCGGCAAAGCGCTCGCGGAGGGGCCTGAATGGTTTGACTGCCTCTATGACCAGCGCGACGAAATCGAGAAGGTTCTTCCGGGACTGAGCTGGGAGAAGCAGGCTGACGGCAAGGTATACATCCAGTGCCCTCCGATCAAGGTTGACTCATTAGAAAATCCTGAAACGCGACAGCGGGTCATCACTTACCTCGCTCAACAGACGAATGCCATGGTGAACGTTTTCCGCCACCGGCTTGAGTCGCTCGTTCGCCAACGGGGATTGCGTTAATGGCATGAGCAAGCAAAAGAAGGGCCTCGGCGTAAGCTAACAGCAGGTACCGAAACACATCCGGAAACCATTGATTGCTTACTTTGTACGTTAGGCACGAGCCTAAACAATTACACTTTTCGAACTGGAGTATTCAATGTACCTCAAACATGTTGGGCTTGTGCTTGCTTTCTCGCTGCTAGCCGGGTGCCAGACCACGTACACGAGAGCTGACGCCAAGCATTTCAAATCCTTGGCGTCGGCAAGGATCCCTTCCGCCGCTGTTCCGGCGTTTGCAGATTGCGTTCTCGACGGTTTTCAAGCAGGTCAGCCGTTACTTGCGACTACCAATGTGCGCCAGCAAAGAAGGAGCGCAGGGTTCCGTGTGGAGACATTCGCTGGCCATGGCTCAGGAATGATCATTGTTAGTGCTGATATCGAAGATGACGGAAGTGTCCAGTTATGGGAGTCTGATGCGGCAATGTTGCTGAGCACCAGGGGAGAGCGCGAAGCATTCTCGCAATGCCTAAAGCAGGCTTCGAGTTAACCATGCGATATCGCGGCTGTAGGCGCACAACGTCACTCGTTTTCGTTGCTTGTCCAGCAAATCGTCGCTATGCCGTATTGCAGTCGGGGTGCAATAGTGCAATAGAGCTAGCCCGTCTAAATGCTAGCCCTTCGCGTCGGTTTGAGGTCGCCGGGCCGTAGTAACACAGCAACAAATTTCCTAGGTGACTTTTTTTTCAATTACAATCAAATGATTAATTAACTCCGAATTGGGGGGCGCGTGCGGCGTATTTTTCTGGTATTCATGGCTGGGGTTTCAATTTTTGCCACTCGATTCGCGATGGCGGATGAGGCTCAGGACGCCAATCAAGAAGTAGTACTGTGCATGTACAAGGCAGCCTTTCAATTCGACGATAGTGTTTCAGATGTGAATTCGATCGCCCCTACCGTTGCGGACTCATGCAAAGAGCAATCAAACCGCTTCTACCAAATTTTGCGACGAGGTGTCAGTGGACCGATGGACGAAGAAAAGATTCGCGACGCCATTCGGCAACGAGACTTGGATACGGCTCGAACGGTTATTTTGCAGAAGCGCGCTGACGACCGAAAGTCGCGGAAGTAAATATTCTAACCACCCACCCCCAAGGCGGCTTTCCTCGGACTGTCCGCGCTGGGTAGTATCGTGCACACGTTGCGCTGACCCACTGTTAGCCGTAGGTCGGTGCCGTGGGTTTTACAACGTGCCGCGCAACGTTGGCGCGTGCATTGCCTTTCTGCGCCCCCAGGGCTAGTGGCCGGTGCGTGACTGTCGGCGCAAAACCAAACTTCATACTAACCTCTTTGCTCAGCTTCGGCTCCGACAGCAGTTTGGTCTTGTAGTGCATCAGTTCATCCTCCGGCACTTCGAAGCGCGTCAGCCACTTCTTAGTCGCCAAGCCCGGCAGGCGAGGTTCGCCGTCATTGCGGCGCCGTCCTGGCGGCGGCCGCATCCCGATGAGCTATGATCGGATATTGCCAAGAAAACATGTCCGAGCCGCCGTGGCCGGCCGTTGCCTTCTTGTCTTGAATGGAACGCATGCAAATAAGAAAAATCTCGATCTCGAACTTCCGCGGAATCCGCGCTTTGGAGTGGCTGCCGGACGCCGCGCTGTGCTTCATCATTGGGCCTGGCGATTCTGGCAAGTCGACCATCCTAGATGCCATCGAGGCGGCTTTGTCGTCGCGTTGGTTTTCTTTCGTCGAAAGCGATTTCTTCGGCGCGGACACGGCGACGCCGATCGTTATCGAAGTGACCGTTGGCGAACTGCCGCCGCAGTTGATGTCCGACGATCGATTGGGGCTCTTCATCCGGGGCTGGACCGGGACTGAAATTCACGACGAGCCTGAGGACGATGACGAGCCGGTGATCACCGTGCGGCTGAGCGTCGACGCGACGATGGAGCCGGTCTGGGAAGCCTATTGCGATCGATCCGAGACTTCCCGATATCTGTCGAACCGGGAGCGTTCCCACTTTGGACTCACGCGCCTCAACGGCGACGAGGCCAGGCACACCTCCTGGGCTCAAGGATCCGGCCTATCGAAGCTCACCGACGACAACGGCAATGCGGCGGAGCGCCTGGCGGCGGCTTACAAGGCGGCCAAAAATTCGGCAGGGCTCGACAAAATCCTGCCGCTCATGGACGCCGCTGGCTACGCCGAGGATGAGGCGAAGGCTCTTGGCGCCTACGTCGAGAGCGGATACCGGCCAGGCTTGGAACTTGCCCGAGGCGGCTTTTCGACAAGCTCGATTACGCTCCACGACGCCGACGTCCCGTTGCGCCTAGCCGGATTGGGAAGTCGGCGACTCGCGTCCTTGGGCATCCAAAACGCTGCCATACACTCCGGGGCCATCATCTTGGTCGATGAAATCGAGCATGGCCTCGAACCCCATCGAATCATCGGCGCGCTGGCCCAGCTCAAAAAGCGACAGTCGGAAGCGTTGAAAGAGCGTCGCCCCGTGGGCCAACTTTTCTTGACGACTCATTCGGACGTGGCCTTGTCCGAAGCCTCCGCGTCGAACGTCGTCGCTGTCCGGCGAGACAAAATGACCAAGGCGGCCACGGTCCATGAGCCGGGAAGCTCGGCGGAATTTGAGAAGCTGATGAAGAAGACGCCCAGGGCATTGTTCGCGCGCAGGATTTTGTTGTGCGAGGGCGTGACCGAGCAAGGTCTTCTGTTGGGGCTCAGGGAATTGTGGCCGGCCAACCATAACGGAGCTCCCGTGGAACAGATGGGCTCGGCCATCGCGGATGGCAATGGCAGCGAAGCTCCCAACTTGGCGATCGCGCTGCGCTCCATGGGATATGCCGTGGCCATTTTCCGCGATTCGGACCGGCCCATCCCCGATCTCATGAAAGCGTCGTTCGCATTTGGCGGGCCCCTCATCGAGGTGTTCGAATACGAAACGGAAATGCACACCGAGTTCGCTTTGTTCTTCGACGCGGATGACGACGCTGTCCAGGAGCTCATCGAATTGGCGCGAGCGAAGAAGTCGGCGGATTCCGTGGCCGCCAGCTTGGCCAAAGTCATGCCGACGGTGTCGAAAGATATTTTCGAGTCGCCATTTTCGAATTGGGAACTTATGACGGAATTCGACGCGCGTTCACTTCGGATTTATTTGGCCCAAGCCTCGTCGAAGCATAGCTGGTTCAAGGAGCTCAGCACGGGCAGGGAGCTGGCCCCGATCGCATGGCGCATCGCCCAGAGCGCTCCGCATTCGGAGCTCGCCCAATGCTTGAAGAAGGTCGAGGATTGGCTGTATGCCTGAGGCCGCGATTCTGGGGGCCTGCAGGCTTGGCTCGGTTCTGGCGCCGGCGGGGCACGGAAAGACCGAGGCGATCGTGAAGGCGGCGAAGCTGGGGCGGCGCGCTTTGATCTTGACTCACACGCACGCAGGCGTCCACGCATTGCGATCGAGGCTCCGTCGATTGGGGGTTCCCCCAGGTGCGGCCTCCGTGGAGACCATTGCCGGATGGTCTTTGAAGTATGCGAATGCCTTTCCGGGCGTCGGAGACCCACCTGATGGCCTTCCTAAGGCGAAGGAGGACTGGGAGCGCATCTCGCGCGGCGCGGCCAGCGTGCTGGCCCTCAAGGCCGTTAGAAACGTCATCTCATGTTCATACGACCGAGTGTTCGTCGACGAGTATCAAGATTGCGATTCGCTGCACCACGACTTGGTGATGGCGCTCTCGATAACTCTTCCCACCGTCATCTTTGGCGATCCGATGCAGGGGATCTTTGAGTTCACAGGGGATTCGATCCGCTGGACGGAACATGTCGCCCCGAACTTTCCATTGGCGGTCGAACTGCTCGTCCCGCGTCGATGGGAGGGCAAGGATCCGACTTTGGGCGCATGGATCGCCCAGACCAGGGGCAAGCTCATGCGCGGCGAAATCATCGATCTGCAATCCGGCCCAGTGAATTTCATACAAGCGCCGAACGCGTTCGCGATGGAGGCTTTCTTCGAGAGATTCATCGAGCGCGAAGGCTCGATCGCCGCCATCCATTGCAGGCGAGGCATGTGTGACAAGTTGGCCAGCGCGACGAGGGGCGCATTTCAATCGATCGAAGAAATCGCCGCCAAGCGCCTGAGGCAGTTCGCGATGGAATGGGACCAAGCGCCGACGCTTGGGGCGCGCTTGGCAGCGCTGCGATCCCTGCACAACGACTGCTTTTCGCAGAAGCCTCTGTCGGCGGGCGAGATCGACTCGCGCGAGGATGCCCAGGTGATCGCCGACCTGAAGTCCCACGGCGAGCGGTATGAGAAAACTGCCGAGCTCTCGCACGTCAGATCCATCTTCAGCCTTTCGCGCAAGCATCCGCGTTGGCGGGTTTTCCGCGGCGAGCTTTGGCGCGACGCCAACAGGGCGCTCTCCGAGTTGGCCGCCGGAAGAGCCTCTAATCTTGCGGACGCCGTGTCCTCCATTTGCCAGCGGACGAGCTTGTCTGGACGCGCGACTCAAAAGCGCACCATCTCGACCCCATTGCTGCTCAAAGGGTTGGAGTTTGACCATGTTCTCATTCCCGACGCGACCCATTTCCTCAAGGAGAGCAACGCCCAAGCCAAGCTTTTCTATGTGGCGATCTCACGGGCGACCCGATCACTGACCATCACTGCGCCTGACCGCTACATCCAATTTCCCGTGCCTAATCTTTGAAGTCCCCCATGGGCAGTCGGAGTTGCGATTGCTCCACCGCGAAAGCGCTGAAGAGCGCTCGGCTCCATGAGACGGAAGCCAGCTGATACAATTCGCTCGACATCAATGCGCCGAGAACGAACACCATGGAAATGATCATTGCTCAGGTCCTGTTTGGGATCGCATGCGTTTGCGCGCTCGCAAGCTGCCTCATTCCAAAACGCACGGACAGGGCCGACCTTAGGTGGAGGCCCGCCCGGGGTTTCGCCAAAATCAAGAAGGGGTTCGAAGCTTTGGGAATGCGCAAGCCGATGGCCTCATTCATGACCGAGATCGTGTCCGGGATCCTGCACGCGCCGTTTGCATTCCTCTTCGTCCACCAGTTTGTCACGCAGGACCTCCCCACCGCGCGATGGGCAGCGGCGGCCGTTTTCATATTCTGGCTTGGCTTCGGATTTGGCAGAGCCACGCTCATCGAAAACCAGATGAAGCGAGGCGAGTCAAAGACTGGCCCGCTGAGACTACAGTGATCGGCAGCGGCGGGCCATGGCGTCGTCGCCGCCACGCTCTGGAATCGCCTCGGGCAGTTCACCTGCCTCGGCCTTGCACAGCACGTAGGCTTTGATGAGGCCGGCAGTGCTGTCGTGCCCATGTTTAAAGGCCATGTCGGCGGCCGACCGGCCTTTCTAGTCTTGGACTTCGATTTCGCTGACGGGCAGGAGGAGCTGGACGGTCTCGCAGTGGCCCTCCCAGCCCATATGCTCGACGTAGGGCGTCGACCGAATTCTACGGGCACCCTCTCTGTTGTTTGCGGAAAGAATGGCCCGAGCTCTGGACAAGGCGGTGTCATAAGGCTGACAACATCGCCGTTCGTTTACCGGCTCGAACAATCAAGCGATACGACAATGAGCCATCGCGTTTTGCGCAAGCTCAGCCGGAGGCTAAGCAAGCTCATGGGGCGTGATTTGAGGTTCTCGCGTAAATGCTTGATTTTAGAAGCGCGAAACGGCCTGCAAAGCCGCTGACATAGCTGTCAGAGCCAAGAGTTTAACGGTCGCGATTGAGATCGTCGCGCCTGGTCGTGGGTGTTCGCTGACGCACTGACTTTTCCATGGGCGGCTGAGAAAATTCTTGCACGAGTTGCAGTTTAGCGTGCTCGTTTGGGAAGGTAGATAGAAAGGTAGATAGCGCAGAAAAGTGATCAGGTTTTCATAGGGGAGTGCTGCGGACACCCTCTCCGCCAGCATGAAGAAAAAAGCTCCCCTCGAGGGAGCTTTTTTTTGCCTGCATATTCTGGAGTAGGCATTTCGCCCTTCGCTGGTAAGTCTTTGACGAAAGTATGAGGCGGACAGCCACGTCCGCCCCCGCAACCACGCGCCCTGCGGCGCTTCAAATTACCAGATCGAAACGCGATCCTTCGGCGCTACGTACATCTTGTCGCCTTCCTTGATGCCGAACGCTTCGTGGAAGGCCGGATGGTTGATCACCGCCCCATTGGCGCGATACATGCCAGGCGAATGCGGGCCGACCTTGATCTGGTTGATCATCGCCTCGTCACGCATCTTGATGCGCCATACCTGCGCCCAGCCCATGAAGAAGCGCTGGTCGCCCGTCAAGCCATCAATCACCGGCGCCGGCTTGCCGCCCAGCGAGATCTTGTAAGCCTTGTAGGCGATGAAGATGCCGGAGTTGTCGCCGATATTCTCGCCCAGGCCAAGTTGGCCGTTGACGTTGTAGCCCGGCAGCGGCGAATAGGCGCTGTACTGTTTTACCAGCATCTGGGTGCGGTCCTTGAAGCGCGCACGGTCGTCGGCGGTCCACCAGTCGCGCAGATTGCCGTTGCCGTCGGACTGGCTGCCCGAGTCGTCGAATCCGTGGCCGATTTCGTGGCCGATCACCGCGCCGATGCCGCCGTAGTTCGCCGCATCGTCGGCACGCATGTCAAAGTAGGGCGGTTGCAGGATCGCGGCCGGGAACACGATCTCGTTCATCGACGAGTTGTAGTAGGCGTTGACCGTTTGCGGTGTCATGCCCCATTCTTCGCGGTCGATCGGCTTGCCCAGCTTGGCCAGGTTGAGCTTGGTCTGGAATGCGTTGGCACGCATCATGTTGCCGACCAGGTCGTCCGATTTGATGGCCAGCGACGAGTAGTCGCGCCATTTGTTCGGGTAACCAATCTTTGGCGTGAATTTTGCCAGCTTGGCTTGCGCTTCCTTCTTGGTCTCCGGGCTCATCCATTCGAGCGTGTCGATGCTTTGGCGATACGCTTCCACCAGGTTCTTGACCAGGGTATCCATGCGAGCCTTGCGCTCGGCCGGGAAATGCTGGGCGACGTACTGCTTGCCAACCGCTTCGCCCAAGGCAGTTTCAACGCCATTCACGGCGCGCTTCCACAGCGGCAAATTCTGCGCGACGCCGTTCAGCGTGGTGGAATTGAAGGCGAAACTTTCATCAACAAAACGCTTGGACAGGTAAGGCGCGTTGGCACGCACCAGTTGCCATTCCAGGTAGGACTTGAGCACGGCGACGTCGGTATTGGCGATGGTCTTGGCCATGCCGGTCAAGTAGGTGGGCTGGCCGACGATCACATAATCGGACTTGCTCAAGCCGCCCGCATCCGCTGCGGCTTTCCAGTCGTAGCCCGGCGCCACTTCGCCGAGCTTGGCGATCGTCATCTTGTTGTAGCGCTTGACCGGGTCGCGATTCTCGACCCGGCTCCATTGCGCCTTCGCCAGTTCGGTTTCAAAGGCCATGATGTCGGCGGCGGCCTTGGCGGCGTCGGCGCGTCCCACCATGCCCAGCATCGCTTCGATGTGTTTGAGATACTTGGCGCGGATGTCGACCATGCGCGCATCGTCCTTCAGGTAGTAGTCGCGGTCCGGCAGGCCCAGGCCGCTTTGCCACAGGACCGGGGCGTAACGGGTTGCATCGCGCGCATCCTGGCCGATAAACACGCCGAACGGCGTGGCCACGCCGATGTCCGACAAGTGCGACATCAGGGCAGGGACGTTCTTCTTATCCTTCAGCCCGCGGATCTTGGCCAGCTCGCCGGCCAGCGGCTTGTAGCCGAGCTGCTCGCGCTTGGCTTCGTCCATGTAGCTGGCGTACAGGTCGCCGATCTTGCGTGCATCGGGGCCGCCCTTTTTGTCGGCCTTCGCCGTCTCGATAATCTCGCGCACCTGCACCTGGATATCGTCGCGCAGCACGGCGCCAATGCCGTAGCTGGCCTTGTCGGCCGGGATCTCGGTGGTGTTGAGCCATTTTCCGTTGACGTGTGCGAAGAAGTCATCCTGGACCCGTACCGCTGGATCGATGTACTGGGTTTGAATGCCGGAAGTCGGCGCGGCAGGCGACGCCGGTGCGGCCGTGGCAAATGCCGCCATCAGGCTCAGGGTCAGGGTGCTCAGCATATATCGTTTCAAAGTCGGTCCTCTTAGGGCTGGATTGCAGGCGATAGGAAGCAAAAAAGGTGGCTCATGACCACCCGGAAATCTTTGCAAGGAGCATGATGCGCCGCGACGACGGGAAGGTCAACTTCTGCGTTCGCTTCGCGTACCTTGACGGCGGCTGCCCAAGTGCACTGGATTTCGTTTCCTATAGGAAATAATCTGGTAAAATCGGCCATGCTGCGCCCGGCGTCGACCGAGCGTTTTTGACGAACACGAACGAGGAAGAGATGGCTATTCGAAGCGGTATCGCATTGTTGGGCGCATTGTTGATGGCGGGCTGCGCCACGCCGTATTCGCCGGTGCCTCTGGCTACCAATTACCCGACATCGAACCAGGCGAAGGCGCAGGCGGCGGCGCACTGGATGGCGATTACTTCGCATATCGAGAAGACGCTCCTGCCGACGCTCAAAGGCACGCCGAGCCGCAGCCTGTACGTCGCGCCGGGGCAGGCTAGCGCTTTCAACCAGGCAGTCCGCGGGCAGTTGATCACCGCGCTTGTGCAGGACGGGCAGCTGGTGTCGAAACATGCCGGTGGCGCGCTGACGATCGACATCGATACCCAGGTCGTCGAATTTTCTCGTCACCGTCCGCAATACAAATTCAGCGGCGAGCGCAGCGCCATCGCGGCCGGCGCCTGGGTGATCACCGGAATCGACCATACCAATCCGTGGCTGGCAACTGTGGCCATCGCCGGGTACGACGCATATTCCTGGTTCCATTCGCAGTTTGCGCCAGGGCCGACCCCGAAGACCGAGATCATCGTGACCGTGTCGGTTTCCGATGCACAGCGCTATATCGCCCGTTCGACCTCGGTCTATTACGTGACCGACAGCGACCGCAACCTGTACGGCGCGGCAGACGGCCAGGCCACGACCAAGACCTTCATGGTCCAGGGAGGCTGAACATGAACAAACATCGACTCGCCATCGCCGTGCTGGCATTGCCCCTGCTGTTGGGCGGCTGCGCCATCAAGGACCCTTCGCTCGGTTCCCCCGATGCAATCATGAACGTCAGCTACAAGGCGGGCGACGCCTTGCTGGCGCAGTTGAGCGGCAAGCTGGCCCAGGACAAGCCATTGCTGATGGCAACCATCGTCAACATCGATGCGCTCGATCAGAGTTCGACGCTTGGCCGCCTGCTGTCGGAGCAGATGACAACACGGTTGGTACATGGCGGTGTGAAAATGGTGGAAATGAAGCTGAGGAATAACGTCTACCTGAAACGCAATACGGGCGAGCTGATGCTGACGCGCGAAATTGGCGAGGTCGCAATGGCGCATCGCGCGCAGGCAATCGTGGTTGGCTCCTATGCAGACAGTAATGAATTCGTTTTCGTTAACCTGAAGGTGATTGAGCCGACCAACAATTTTGTCTTGGCGGGTTACGACTTCGTGCTGAAGAAGGATCGCGTTGTGCGCTCAATGCTGTCGCAGCCCTGATCGCACGGCCAGCGCCAGGCTGATTCAGGCAGGAGCCGCGATCGAACCTTCCACCAGTTGATCGCGCAGCTTGTCGATGCCTGCCGCCTGAAACCCTGCAGGCCATTGAAGCAGCAAATCCATCACGCTTGCCGACGGTATCGCTTTGCCGAAGTACCATCCCTGGATCAGTGGCAATGCCTGCTCAGACAGCCAGCGTACGTCATTGGCGTCTTCCACGCCTTCGCATACCAGTTCAAGGTTGAACAGCCTGGCGATCTCGCCTAATGTGCGCATCAGCCCGGAGAGTACCGGGCTGCTGCTGACGCCCTGGACGAACTGGCGGTCGATCTTGATGCGGTCGCAAGGTACCTGGCGGACGGTTTCCAGGTTGGCGTGGCCGGTCCCGAAATCATCGATGGCAATGCGCCAATTCAGCGCCCTCAAATGCCCAAGCATGCTGGCCAGCGCAGCCACGTCAGCGCATTGCGTCTCCGTGATCTCGCATTCAAGGTATTCGCCGGGAATGTCGTGCAGGTCCATGATCGAGGCGACCGAGCCGGCGAAGTTGGTTTCAAACAGCGTGCTGCGAGAAAAATTGAGCGCGACCGGCGTCACCATCACGCCGCTGTCGAGCCATTCGCGCAAGTCGTGGCAGACCTGGCGCAGCACCAACAGGTCGAGCGCGGCGATCTGGCCGGCTTTCTCGGCCATCGGTATGAATACCCCCGGAACTAACAGCCCATGCTTCGGATGGCGCCAGCGCACCAGCGCTTCCCATCCAATCAAGGCGCTGCTGGCGATATCGACTTGTGCCTGGTAATGCACTTCAAGCGCGCCATGTTCTGGCTTGCCCAGTATGACGTCGCATAGTTCGGACAGCAGAATCGCTTCGTCGACATGCGCCTCGTTGTAACGGCGGATGTCCCACCCGCGATTGACCACGGTAGCGCTGCCGGCGTTCCTGAGCAGTTCCGCGGCGGACCCGTCGGCTGGCGCTGCGGTCCGAATTCCGACCTGCACCTTGGGCCAGTATTGGCGGTTTCCCGGCAGTTCCACGGGCCGCTGCAACAGTTCGACGACGGCATCGATTCTTGCGTCAACGTCGGCGTCGGGCGTCAGTAATGCGAACCCGAAGCGGTCTCCGCCCAGATGGCTTACCAAGGCGCCGGCGCCGGCCCAGGCGACAAGCCGCGCGCCGAGGATGCGCACCAGCGTCTGGGCCACTTGCTCGCCCAACGCGGTCCGCAGCGGCGTGAATGAGCGGATATTGACGTAGCCGACGGTCACCTGCGACAAGCCGGCGTTGATCAGGCTCTGCAGCTGATGCTCGAAAAACGTTTGATTGCACATGCCGGTAACTTCGTCGAAGTACCTTACCTCCAGCGCTTCGGTGGCCAGGTCGGCCAGATCGGCCAGTGCCTCGCGCTGTGCCGCGGTCATTTCCCCGGGACGCAGTCTCATTACCCACAAGGTGCCATGCACCGGCGCCGATCCCAATGTCAGGGGCACGGCCGCGTAATGGCGAAAGTTGCACAGCTGGACCAGTGGATTGACCGCGTAACGCTCGCTCTGGCGCGCGTCAGGAATTTCGAACCAGCGCTGGTCTGCCTCGATCGCCAGGGCGCAGAACGAGGCCGACGTTTCGATGATATTGGTCACCAGTCCGACATGCGACGGCAGCCAGATCCGGTCGGCCTGGAGAATGCTGATGCCCCCGATGTCGGCCTGCAGGCTGTGGATCGCCAGCGACGTCAGGCGCCGCAACCGGTGATCGTCCATGGAGAGCGCTGCATCGCCGGGTAGACGCCCAGGCTGGCGGTTGAACTCGGATGCGATGGGTAGGTTCAAGGCGACCTCGCTAACGTTAACGTAAATCAGCTGTATCGATGATACCCGTACAAAATGCGCGGGTGTTGGTACTTACGGTTTCTCAAGCCACAGTTCGCATCCATCGCCGGCCTTGCATCTGTGACATGGCGCTTGGGAATTTTGCATTAGCCAGTTAAGATCGGTGACTTTTTCAAATACCTATCTTTTCAACAGGAGTGCGGATGACCATATTGGCGCAAGCGGGACCGAAAGAAATCACTGTCCGGGGCATTTTGCTCGGCATTGTCATCACCCTGATCTTTACCGCGGCCCAGGTCTATCTGGGCCTGAAAGTGGGCCTCACCTTCGCCACCTCGATTCCGGCGGCTGTCATTTCGATGGCGCTGTTGTCCGCCTTCCGCGACGCCACCATCCAGGAAAACAATATCGTCCAGACCATCGCCTCCGCGGCGGGGACGCTGGCGTCGGTAATCTTCGTCCTGCCTGGCCTGTTGATGATCGGCTGGTGGGCCAATGTGCCGTTCTGGCCGACCTTCGGCGCCTGCGCCATCGGTGGCGTGCTCGGCGTGATGTACACGGTGCCGCTGCGGCGCGCGCTGGTGTCGCAGTCCGACCTGCCGTACCCGGAAGGCGTCGCCGCCGCGGAAGTGCTGAAGGTCGGCACGTCCTCGCGCAGTGGCGCGGCCGAAGGCAAGGCCGGCCTGATGGCGGTGGTCTGGGGCAGCCTGGCCTCGGCGCTGTTCGCGGCCGCTGCCAGCGCCAAACTGCTGGCAGCCGAAGTCGCGGTCCACTTCAAGGTCGGACAGGGCGCCACCGGCATCGGCGCCGCCAGTTCGCTGGCGCTGCTAGGCGCCGGACACCTGATGGGCATTACCGTCGGCATGGCGATGCTGGCTGGCCTGGTCATCGCCTGGGGCATCCTGGTGCCGGTACTGACCGCAATGGAGCCGTCGGCCGCGCTGTCGGCGGCCGACCACGCCAACAGCATCTGGAGTTCCAAGGTCCGGATCATCGGCGCCGGCGCCATCGGCGCGGCGGCAATCGTGACGCTGGCCGGCCTGGCCAAGCCGGTCATGGGCGGCCTGCGCTCGGCGCTCGAAGCGTCGCGCGCAGCCAAGGTCGAAGGCGCGGTCATCGACCGCAAGGAACAGGATCTGCCGATCTTCATCGTCGGCCTGGTCACCCTGATCATGATGGTGCCGGCGGGCTGGCTGCTGGCCACCTTCCTGCAGGGCGGCGTGCTGGAGAGCCTGTCCTTTTCGCTGGTCGCGGTCGGTGTCGGGTACATCCTGGTCGCGGGCATTTTCGCGGCGGCAGTCTGCGGCTACATGGCTGGCCTGATCGGCTCGTCGAATTCGCCGGTATCGGGCATCGCCATCCTGACCATCCTGGGCGCCTCGCTCAGCGTGGGCATGGTCGGCAAGCACGTGATGGGGCCGGAAGTGGCCCATGCGCTGGTGGCGTTCGCCCTGTTCGTCACGACCGTGGTGTTGGCGGTGGCGGTGATCGGCAACGACAACCTGCAGGACTTGAAGACCGGCCAGCTGGTCGGCGCGACGCCGTGGAAGCAGCAGGTCGCGCTGCTGATCGGTGTGGGCGCCGGTTCGGCTGTCATTCCGCCGGTGCTTGAGTTGCTTAATCGCGCCAATGGTTTTGCCGGCGCGCCGAACCTGCAAGCGATCTCGGATAATCCGCTTGCCGCGCCACAGGCAACCCTGATCTCCACCCTGGCCAAGGGCGTGATCGGCAATGATCTTCCATGGAACCTGGTCATGTACGGCGCGTTGCTGGGGCTGGCCCTGGTGGTGGTCAACTTCGTCGTCAGGTCCGTCAGCAAGAAACGTTACAGTCTGCCGCCATTGGGTGTCGGCCTGGCGATCTACCTGCCGAGCGCGGTCACGGCGCCAGTGGTGGTCGGCGCTGTTGCCGGTTGGATGTTCGAACGCGCGGTCAGTCATGCCACGTGGGGCGAATCGGCCAAGCGCATGGCGGTGCTGATCATGTCCGGCTTCATCGTCGGCGAAAGCTTGTTCAACGTCGCGCTCGCCGGCCTGATCGTTGCTTCGGGAGTTGGCGAACCGTTGGCAATTACCACCGGCTTGAGCGAAGAGGTGCGGATGCTGATCGCCTTGTTCGTTGGCGGCGCCATCGTCAGCAGCCTGTATCGCTGGGCGGCGAAAAGCGCCCGCCGAGTCGAGGCCGTCTGAACGGTCGGCAGGGCGGCGGGCGCAAGCTGAGCCGCCCTGCCTGCGCCGGGACAGAGGGGGCCGCCGGTGGCCGGGGCATCGCTTATTTATTCGCCGTTTCGCGTTGCTAGCCAGCAACGCAATGGTTTTTCGCAAGCCGACAGGGCTATGATGAAGGTGATCCGTTGCCGTGTGGCAATCGGCGAACTTGCCTGGAGAATTGCATGAAACTCGCGAAAACCATCGCTGCTTTGTCATTGTCGATACTGGTATTGCCGTCCCTGTCGTTCGCAGCAGATAAGGGCAGCAAGGATGAAGCAGTCGCGATGGTCAAACAAGCAGCGGCCTTGATCAAAAGCGCAGGCAAGGAAAAAGCATTTGCGGCGATTTCCGATCCAGCCAACAAAGACTTCCACGATCGCGATTTGTATATCTATGTCTACGACCTGAATGGCGTGGCTCTGGCGCACGGCAACAATCCGCGCATGGTCGGCAAGAACCTCATCGACCTCAAGGATGGCGACGGCAAGCCGATGATCAAGAACATGGTCGAGACCGCCAAGTCCGCTGCTGGCAGCGGCTGGGTCGAATTCAAGTGGCCTAATCCCGTGACCAAAGTGGTCGAGCCGAAAGCCGGCTACGTCGAGCGTGTCGACGACATGCTGGTCGGCTCGGGCATCTACAAATAAGTAACGGCGGCGCCCGGCCCGGCTCGCCCGGTTTTAGTCCGGGATCTTGGCGATCACCTTGATCTCGAACTGGAATCCGGCCAGCCATGTCACGCCGACCACGGTCGCTGTCGGGTAGGGCGCTTGGCCCCAGAACTCCTGCCGCACCAGGGCCCAGACCTTTTCGAGCCGCGTTTCGGGGTCGACAATGAACACCGTCACGTCGACAACGTCGGCGAAGCTGCAGTGCGCAGCCTTCAGGACCTCGGTCAGGTTCCTGAAGGCCAGCCGTACCTGCGCTTCCAGGTCGGGTTCGGGCGAGCCGTCTTCGCGGCTGCCTACCTGGCCGGATACAAACAACAAGCCATTCGAGCGAACCGCCGGCGAATAGCCGTGCTGTTCATAGAGCGCATGGCGCCCCGCTGGGGATACTACGTCGCGAACTGTCATTTCCATCTCCTGATTAACTACACCATCCGGTGCACACCGAACTCTAAGGCGCGCTGGCACGCGGATAAACAGGCAATATCGATCAGAACTGTTTGTATAATCCAAACAATCGGGATATTGGAGCAGTCAGTGGACAGGTTTGACGCGATGAAGGCATTCGTTCGAGTGGTCGAGGCGGGCAGTTTCACAAAAGCGGCCGAGACGCTCCACATGAGCCGTACGACAGTGACGCAGCTGGTGCAACAGCTGGAGGCGCGTTTGCGCCTGAAGCTGCTTAACCGCACCACCCGCAAGGTCAACGTCACCGAAGATGGCGCGGTCTATTACGAACGCATCGTGCGGGTGCTGGCGGAGCTCGACGATGCCGAGACCAGCCTGCCGAACGCATCGGCGGCGCCCCGGGGCCAGCTAAGGGTCGATGTGCCGAGCCCGTTCGCGACGATGATCCTGGTGCCGGCGCTGCCGCAATTTCACGCCCGCTACCCCGATATCCAGTTCGACCTCGGCGCCAGCGACCGCAAGGTCGACCTGATTGGCGAGAATGTCGATTGCGTGGTGCGCGGAGGCGAAATCACCGATCAGTCGCTGGTGGCGCGCCACGTCGGCGACCTGCAGTTGGGCGTCTATGCCGCGCCGCTGTATCTGGAGCGGGTTGGCACCCCGGTCCACCCCGCCGAGCTGCAGGATGCGCGCCATCGCATCGTCAAGTACCGCTGGTCGGGCAACGGCCACTTTCCGTACGCGATGCGCAAAGGCGGCGAGAGCGTCAAGATACAGGGCCGGCATGTGCTGGTGATCGACGACGGCAATGCTTACCTGGCCGGCGGCCTGGCCGGGCTAGGCGTGCTGTGGCTGCCCGAGTACATGGCCAAGCCGCATCTCGCCAGCGGCGCGCTGCAGCCGCTGTTCGGCGGCTGGCATATCGATCCGATGCCGATGTATGTGGCGTTCCCGCCGAATCGCCATGTCAGCAAGAAGCTGCGCGTGTTCATCGACTGGATCGTGGAACTGATGGCGCAGCACGGCCCGGTCCAGTCATCCCGGTAGCGGCGCGCCGGCGCTTAGCGTGACGTGGGTTTCTTCGCCAGCTTGCGCTGCAAGGTGCGGCGATACATGTTCAGCGCGCGCGCGGTCGATGAAATATTGCCTTCATGTTCGGCAAGCACGCGCTGGATGTGTTCCCATTCCAGGCGGTCGACCGACAGCGGCACTGCCGGAGCTGCCGTGTCGGCGAGCGGCTCGCCTGGCGCGCTGCCCTGCAGGGCCGACAGGATCGAATCGACATTCGCCGGCTTGGCCAGGTAATCGTCCGCCCCCAGCTTGATTGCCTGTACCGTGGTGGCGATACTCGCGTAGCCCGTCAACACCAGCATGCTGGCGCTTGGCAGCGCCTTGCGCAGCGGCACAATCCACTGCAGCCCCGAATCCTTTTCCAGATGCAGGTCGATCGTCACGAAGTCGAAGGCCGTTGCCGCCGCCGCCTGGAGCGCCTGCTCGCCGGTGTGCGCGACCGTGGTGTCGAACCCGCGCCGCGTCAGCGACCTGGCCAGTGTCGCGGAGAACACCTTGTCGTCGTCGAGGATTAGGAAGGTGGGCTTCATGCCAGCGGAACCGACAGTGCCGCCAGCGTGCCGCCGGCTGCGGGTGACGACAGGCGTAGCGTGGCGCCGATTTGCCGCGCGGTCGCAAACGCCAGCATCAGGCCCATTCCCTGGCCGCCATTCTGGCTGGCGACCTGGTCGTGGCCGAGGCGCTTTAACAGTTCCGCGCTGATGCCCGGGCCACGGTCGCGCACCTCGATGGTGGCGAAGCCGACGTCCACGGCGAGCGACACGGCGATGCCGGTGTCGCCTGGCGCGGCGGCGCGCGCGGCATTGTCGAGCAGGGTCAGCAGTATCTGGCCGACAGCGCTGGTATTGGCAATGACAGCGCCGCTGCGCGGGATGGCAAGGTCGAGCCGCGCGGCCGGATGGCGCAGGCGCCAGCCTTCGATGAACCGTGCCAGCCAGGCATCGACTTGCAGCGCGCTGGCGTTCGGCCCGGCATCGGCGCTGGCGTGCTTGCCGAGCCGGTCGAGCGATGTCTTGCAGGCCGCGATCTGCGTCTCGATGGCGGCGATGTCGTCGCGGAAGGCCACCAGGCTCGGATCCCTGTCCATTTCGTGCCGCAGCTCGCCCGCGATCACCGCAATGGTCGCCAGCGGCGTGCCGATCTCGTGCGCCGCGCTGGCAGCCTGGGTGCCCAGTGCAACGATGCGATCGTTCCGCAGTTGCTGTTCGCGCGCCCGCGCCAGCTGGGCGTCGCGGTCGCGCAGGGTGCTCGACATGCGGCCGACGAACCATGTGATCAGGGCGGCCGAGAGCGCGAAGTTGGCCCACATCCCAGCAGGTGGTAGGACGACGCCCGTTCGGCGGGAAAGATCTGGAGCGGCACATACACGTTCATCATGATCGAATAACCGGCCAGCGCGAAGATGGCGAGCAGCAGCGTATAGCCCCATGGCAGGATCGCCGCCGCGACGGCCAGCGCGGGGAGGTACACCGAGACGAACGGGTTGGTCGCGCCGCCCGAGAAAAATAACAGGCTCGATACCGCCAGCAAGTCGACGAAGAGCTGGGTAAACAGCGTGCCATGCCCGGCCAGGCGCCGGGTCCGCAAGGTCCACCAGGTCCACGCGTTGAAGGCGGCCAGCATCAAAATCACCGTCAACATCGGCGCCAGCGGCAGGTCGATCCCGAGCCACCACCTTGCAGTTGCCACGGCGCTGAACTGGCCGGTGACCGCAATGATACGCATCCACATCAGCCGGCGCAGGATTTCGTGTTGCGGCAGGGCGTTGGGGGCAGGGGAAAAAATCATGCTTTGATTATAACGTCGCGCGCCCGGGCAGTTGCGGGGTGCGACGTTATGACGCATTCCCCGCGCGCGCGTAAGTCCCTATGATTGCTGCAACACTGGATAACACCTGAACGGAATCACACGGAGCCTATGATGGATGACCCTCTCATGCTTGCCCGCATTCAGTTTGCGGCCAATATCACCTTCCATATCCTGTTTCCGACAATTTCGATTGCCCTCGGATGGGTCCTGCTGTTCTTCAAACTCCGGCATAACAAGACCGGCGACATCAAATGGGCCGAGGCCTACCAGTTCTGGGTGAAGATCTTTGCGCTGACATTCGCGCTGGGCGTGGTGTCCGGCATTACGATGAGTTTCCAGTTCGGCACCAACTGGCCCGGATTCATGGAAACGGTCGGTAATATCGCCGGTCCGCTGCTGGCCTATGAAGTATTGACCGCATTCTTCCTCGAAGCGACCTTCCTCGGCATTATGCTGTTCGGCGCGCAGCGGGTATCGAACCGGGTGCATACGCTGGCGACCTGCCTGGTGGCGGGCGGCACCACCTTGTCGGCGTTCTGGATCATCGCGCTCAATTCGTGGATGCATACCCCGGCCGGCTTTGAAATGATCAATGGCCAGGCCCATGCGACCGATTGGGTGGCGATCATCTTCAATCCTTCGATGCCTTACCGCCTGACCCACATGCTGATCGCCTCCGGCCTGACGGTGGCGTTCCTGGTCGCCGGCATCTCGGCGTACCGCTGGCTGCGCCACGACCGCACCGCCTCGACCATGGCGGCGCTCAAGACCGGCGTCGTGCTGGCGGCCTTGCTGATCCCGGTGCAGATCCTGGTGGGCGACATGCATGGCCTGAACACGCTCAAGCACCAGCCGGCCAAGATCGCCGCCATGGAAGGGATCTGGGACACCGAACGCGGCGCGCCGCTGCTGCTGTTCGCCCTGCCCGATGCGGCCGAGCGCGCCAATCGCTACGAGCTCGCCATCCCCAGGGTGGCCAGCCTGATCCTGACCCATGAGCTTGACGGCGAGCTGCAGGGCGTCAATGCGTTCGATGGCAAGCATCCCCCGGTGGCGCCGGTATTCTGGGCATTCCGGGTGATGGTCGGGGTCGGCATGCTGATGCTGGCCACGTCGTGGTTCGCCGCATGGCAGCTGCGGCGCGGCGGCGATATCCAGCCCTGGATCGCGCGCACGCTGATCGCCATGAGCTTTTCCGGCTGGGTCGCCACCGTGGCCGGCTGGTACGTCACCGAGATCGGCCGCCAGCCGTACCTGGTGTATGGCGTTCTGACCACCGCGCAGGCGGCGTCCGCGGTACCTGCGCCGATGATCGCCAGCACGCTGGCGATGTACCTGACGCTGTATGCCGCGCTGATCGTGGCCTATGTCACGGTGCTGTTCCACCTGGCGCGCAAGGCCGGGGCGGGGAAGGGGGCGCAGCCGGTTTATCCCGCGCCCGGTTTGCCTGCGCCGCAATCACAACTGGTGAAATTCTAGGAGCCCCCCATGCCTGACCTGTCCCAACCCGCCGGCTGGCTGCCGCTAGTGTTCCTCGCGCTGATGGGCGTCGCGATGATGGCCTACGTGATCCTCGACGGCTTCGACCTTGGCGTCGGCATCCTGCTGCGGCGCGCCAGCGACCATGATAAAGACACCATGATCGCCTCCATCGGCCCGTTCTGGGATGCCAACGAAACCTGGCTCGTGCTCGGCGTGGGCATCCTGCTGGTCGCGTTTCCGATGGCGCACGGCATCATCCTCGGCGAACTGTACCTGCCGGTCGCGCTGATGCTGGTCGGCCTGATCCTGCGCGGCGTCGCGTTCGACTTCCGGGTCAAGGCGCGGGACGGCCACAAGCACGCCTGGAACATGGCGTTCTATGGCGGCTCGGTGCTGGCCACCTTCGCCCAGGGCGTGATGATCGGGCTCTACATCGTCGGTTTCCAGTACGGTCCGGCGCAGCTGGCGTTTGCGGCGTTCACCGGACTTGCGCTGCTGGCCGGCTACGCGCTGCTGGGCGCCAGCTGGCTGATCATGAAGGCCGAAGGCGATTTGCAGCTGAGGGCAATTGCCTGGGCGCGCGGCAGCATGCTGCTGTGCGCGATGGGCGTGGCCGCGGTGTCGGTGGCGACGCCGCTGGTGAGCCAGCAGATCTTCGATAAATGGTTTTCGTTCCCGGAGATATTGCTGCTCGCGCCGATTCCAGCGGTCACGGCGGCGCTGTTCGTCCTGACCTATCTGATCCTGCGCAAGCTGCCGGCGCTGCTGGCCGCCGATCACCATGCATTTTGCTGGATCCCGTTCGCCGCCACTGTCGGCATCTTCCTGCTGGCGTTTAACGGCCTGGCATACAGCCTGTTCCCCTACCTGCTGGTCGACCGGATGACCATCTGGCAGGCGGCCAGCGCGCCGGAGTCGCTGCAGATCATCCTGATCGGTGTCGTGGTCGTCCTGCCGACCATCATTGGTTACACCGTGTATTCGTACCGGGTTTTCTGGGGCAAGGCACAGCCGCTGAGCTATGCCTGAAACCGGCAAGGTGTTACTTGTGTAAGTGTTTCTCTCAATGAATCGTGCGGACGGTTGAAATCGGTATATTGAACACATAACAACCGAAAGGAACTCTCATGAAAAACGTTCTCTTGTCAGCCGCCGCCGCACTTGTACTGAGCACCGTGTCCGTGGCGCCACCTGCCATGGCGAAGGGCGAAGTGGTCATCGTGCGCGTTGCGCCGCCCGCCGCCCGTCAGGAAAGGGTTCCCGCCGCGCGCCGCGGTTACGAGTGGGCGCCAGGCTACTGGAACTGGACCGGACGTCAATACACCTGGGTAAAAGGCCACTTTGAAAAGGTTCGCCGCGGCCAGTCTTACCAGCGCGCCGAGTGGCGCGAGGGCCCGAACGGCTGGGAATTCAACCGTGGCGGCTGGCGCGCCGGCCAGCGTGACCTGGACCGCGACGGGATCCGCAACCGCGATGACCGCGACCGTGACAATGACGGCGTGCGCAACCGCGACGATCGTCGTCCCAACGATCCGGTTCGGAACTAAGTTGTTGCAACAGAAAACCGGCGCAAGCCGGTTTTTTTTCGCTCTGTCGCCGTGACATGTGGACAGCGGCGTGGCCGCCGTCACGTCGTGCCCGCGCAAGGCGGGCACCCGTCCCAGGGATGCTGGAACCGCCCGACCCCGGTCGGCACCCGGCTGCAGTCTGCATTCCCGCGGCCGGCATGCATATACCGCCGAGCTTGCCGAGTCATAAAGATTGCTTCTATACTCCCCGGCAGTCACAAGCCTCGCTCCCCACACACTGAAAAGGTATTCAATGTCGACATCGAATTTCACCGTCCGCGCTCTGGTCAGCGGCCTGGCGCTGGCCCTGCTGTCGGTTCCGGCCGCCGCCGAACAGCCATGGGTCACCAAGAGCAATGCCAACGCCAAGCTGCTGCTGAACGTGGTGGCGAAGTATTCGCCGGAAGGTGCGAGCGCGCTGGGCGTGGATGGATTCGACGAGCAGATCACCGACCTGTCGCGCGACCTGTACGAGCCAACCAACAAGGACTTGCGCGCCGCGATCGCGGAACTGGAGAAGCGCCTCAAGGCCGAGACCGATCCGAAAGTGAAGCAGGACCTGGAAATCCTGATCGGCAGCGCCCGCGACCAGATGACATCGAGCCGCCTGGAGCGCAAGTACTTCATGCCGTTCAACGACCTGACCCAGACGATTTTCGGCGTGGTCCGCTCGACCCTCGATCCGCGCATTCCAAAGGAACGGCAGAAGACCTTGCTGGTCCGCCTGGAAAAATATGCCGGCCTGGCCAAGGGCCATCGCCCGGCCACCGACCTGGCCAGCGAGCGCCTGCAGGAACGCCTGAAAGCCAACAAGAACCTGCTCGGTCCGTACAAGGGTGAAGTAGAACAAGCCATCAACAACAGCCCGACCCTGATCGCCGGCATGAAGGACCTGCTTGCCAAGAGCGACCTGAAGGGATGGGAGCCAACCTTCGCCGCGCTGGAGAAACAGCTGACCGCGTACAACGCGCACGTGAAAACCACCATCCTGCCGCGCGCGCGCGCCGACCATCGCCTGCCGCCCGAGGTGTACGCCAACAACCTCAAGCAGTTCGGGGTGGATATTCCGCCGCAAGAGCTGATCGCCAAGGCGCTGACCTCGTTTGCCGAGATCCGCAACCAGATGAACATCACCGCTGGCTTGATCGCGCAGGAGCGCAAGCTGCCGGACCCGGATTACCGCGCCGTGATGCTGGAGTTGAAGAAGGAGCAGATCCCGGCCGGACAGGTGATGCCGCTGTACGCCGAGCGCCTGGCGCAGATCGAAGACGCGGTGCGCAAGCAGGACATCGTGACCATGCCGAGCCGCAAGGCGCTGATCCGCCTGGCCAGCCCGGCGGAAAACGCACGCAGCCCGGCGCCGCACATGAATCCGCCACGCCTGATCGGCAACACCGGCGAGTACGGCGAGTTCGTGCTGACCACCGGCATGGCGCCTGATGCCAACGGCAAGTCGCTGGCCTTCGATGACTTTACCCACCAGGCCGGCACGTGGTCGATCACCGCGCACGAAGCGCGTCCCGGCCATGAGCTGCAGTTTGCCAAGATGATCGAGACCGGCGTGTCGACCGCGCGCGCGGTGTTCGCGTTCAACAGCGTCAATGTCGAAGGCTGGGCGCTGTATGCCGAAGCCGAGATGCAGCCGTACGAGCCGCTCGACGGCCAGCTGTTCGCGCTGCAGGCGCGCATGCTGCGCGCGGCCCGCGCCTTCCTCGACCCGATGGTCAACCTCGGCGAAATCTCGCCTGAAGGCGTGAAAGGCTTCCTGATGGATGAAGTGGGTATGTCCGAAGGCATGGCAACGCAGGAAATGCAGCGTTACACCTTCCGCTCGCCAGGGCAGGCCACTTCGTACTTCTACGGCTACCAGCGGCTGATGGAAACCCGCCAGGCTGCCGAAGTGGCCTTGCGCAAGAAGTTCAACCGCAAGGCGTTCAACGACTTCGTGCTGGCCCAGGGCCTGGTGCCGCCGCAATTGCTGCGCAAGGCAGTCATGCAGGAATTCGTGCCGTCACAAAGCAAGTGATTCAGCCGGCGCGGCGCGACCAGCCGCGCCGGGCAGCGCGCTTCAGGCTGCGACCGCCGCAGCCTGCTTGCGGCGCGGCGCCTTCACCGGCTTGCGCAGCTTTAGCCATACCACCAGTCCGGTAACGAAGAACGCCAGCGGCACCAGTCCGAACAGGCTGATGAACACCCGTCCCGCGGTCCCGAACGCTTCCCCGGTATGCAGCGGGAACAGCCAGCTGATGAATTTATCCCCACTCCTGGCCCGCAGCGGATCGATTACCCGCAGCACCGCGCCATTGCCGGAATCGATGCTGATGCGGGTCGCACCCGGACCCATGCGCAGTTCGCCAGGCTGGCGCATGCGCACCTCGAACGGCTGGTTGGGCTTGGCCGGAAACGACAGGCGCGACACGCGCCCCGACGGGAAGGCCGCTTGCGCGGCCGTTACCGCATCGGCCACCGCCACAGCGCCTGTGGCCGCGCTTTGGTTGGCCAGCTTGCCGTTTGGCGTGACGGTCGATACCGCCTTGATGGCCGGCGTGACCCAATCGGGCATGTTGAAATAGACCCCTGAGAACGCGGTCGCCAGCAGCATCGGGGCGGCGAAGAAACCGCCGGCGCGGTGCAGCTGGAAACTGAAGCGTGGCCAGGAGCCGCCGTGGCGTACCGTGACCGCCTTCCAGATCGCCGCGCCTGCCATGCGCGGCCACCACAGCACGATGCCGGTCAGGGTCATCAGCAGCAGCGACACGCCGGTGGCCGCGATGACGATCTTGCCGGCCTCGCCGGCCACCAGGTAGCGGTGAATGTGGAACAGGGTCGGCATCAATAGCGGGCGCGACAACCCGGCTTGGCCCCAGTTGCGCTCGCCCGTCACGGCCAGGCTGGCCGGGTCGACCATCACCTGGCGCGTGACTGCCTGCGTCCATGGCGCGCCATCAGGGGCCGGGGCGGGGCGGTACCACGCGACGAACACATCGCCGGCGCGTTCCGGCAGTTCCAGCATGCTCGGGCGGCCGTAACCCGGATTGGCGGCCAGCACGCCGGTGACCGCCTGCACCAGCGCGCCATCGACCCGCAACGGTTCGCCGGCACGCAGCGGTGGCGGCGGCGCAACGTGCAGCAAGCCGGGATTGAGTATGCTGTCGAGTTCGTGTATCCAGCTCAGCAGCGAGCCGGTCAGTCCCAGTACGACCAGGATGGCGCCGAAGGTGAGGCCGGTCCACAGGTGGACGGTGCGAATCCAATGTTTCATGAGCGGGAAATCAGGAGTGAGGACGCCAGTATAAATGAGAATAATTCTCGATACGCTTGATTCTTCAAATAAGAATCGTTATCATTCGCATTGTACATTGCTCAACAGCAAAAGCCGTTCATTCACCAAGGATTTTTCGCATGCGTTCCATGAAGCCTCTTTCCCGCGCGGTTGCCGCCGCCTGCCTCACCATGTCCGCCAGCGCGTTGGCCCAGCAGGCCGTGGCTACCGGGGAGGGCCAGATGGCCGAAGTCGTCGTCACGGCCACCCGCGGCGAGAAAGCGGTCGACAAGATCCCCGGCGCGATCGCCGTCATCGGCCAGCAGGAACTGGCGACCCAGTACCTGATCGCCGACGATCCGTCGCAGGCGCTGTCGACCTACATCCCAGGCTACGCGCCCAGCCGCCAGAAGATGAGTTCGACGGGCGAATCGCTGCGCGGCCGCCAGCCGCTGATCCTGCTCGATGGTATTCCCCAGTCGAATCCGCTGCGCGCCGGCATGCGCGAAGGCTATTTCGCCGACAGCTACATCATCGAGCGCATCGAAGTCATCAACGGCGCCTCGGCGGTGCAGGGCATGGGCGCCACCGGCGGCATCATCAACTACATCACCAAGTCGCCGCGCACCAGCGGCACCACCCACGGCGTCAACCTGCGTGCGTCGACCCAGTTCCGCTCCGATAACCTCGACTGGAAGACCGGCTATTCGATCAGCCACAAGTCCGGCGATGTCGATTTCCTCGGCTACGCCGCAGTGCAGCGCCGCGGCATGAGCTACGACGGCAATGGCCGCCGCCTCGGCATCGACACCGTCCAGGGCGATACCCTCGACACCCACGGCGACGACCTGTTCGTCAAGGTCGGCAAAACCTTCGGCGACCAGCGCCTGCAACTGTCGCTGAACCGCTTCAACCTGGAAGGCGACGGCGACTACAAGAACGATCCGGGCAGCGTCGCCGAGGGTGTACCGACCAGTTCGCTGCCGGGCGCCCCGGTCGGCGAGGCGCCGCGCAACAAGGTGCGCAGTGCCAGCCTGGATTACCGCCACGCCGACCTGGCCGGCGGCATGTTCAGCGCCCAGCTGTTCGGCCACCAGTTCGCTTCGCTGTACGGCGCCACCCGCGTGGCCACGTTCCAGGATGCGCGCATCGCGCCGAACGGCACCTTGTGGGACCAGTCGCAGATCCTCGCCGACAAGCGCGGCGCGCGCATCACCTATGTGCGTCCCGATACCCTGGTTGCGGGCCTCGAGGCCACCGTCGGCGTCGATTTCTTGCGCGACGATACCGAGCAGCGCCTGGCCATCACCGACCGCACCTGGGTGCCGCTGCTGAAGTTCAACTCGACCGCGCCGTTTGCCCAGCTGGAGTATGAATTCGGCGCGGTCACGGTGCGCGGCGGCGTGCGCCACGAGATCGCCGAACTCGACGTCGACACCTACACCACGCTGGCAGCCTATGGCAGCCGCACGGTCGAAGGCGGTTCGGCCGAGTTCTCGAAGTCGGTCAAGAATATCGGCGCGGTGTGGCGCTGGGCGCCGCAATGGTCGGCTTTCGCTGCCAGTTCCGAGGGCTTCGGCCTGCCGGACGCGGGCCTGGTGCTGCGCGGCGTCAACACGCCGGGACAATCGGTGTCGAGCCTGATCAGCCTGCAGCCCATCGTCACCCGCAACAACGAAATCGGCGTCAACTGGCGCGGCGCCCGCGGCCAGTTCGGCATCTCGCGCTACGACTCGCGCTCGAAGCTGGGCAGCGTGATCCGGATTACCGCGGCCGGAGTCGGCCTGGTGGAGCGCGTGCCGACCACCGTCAAGGGCTGGGAAGTGAGCGGCGAATGGCGCCCGACCCGCGCCGTGTCGGCGTTCGGCAGCTACGCCAAAACGGACGGCAAGACCGCCGCGACCCAGGGCGCGCCGCTGGATATTTCGCTGGGCGCGCGCTCGCAGGGGCCCGACAAGGCGGTGCTGGGCGCCAACTGGAAGTGGATGCCGGCCTCGCGCCTGCGCTTGCAGGCAAGCCACCTGTTCGACCGCGACATCAATATCGGCCGCATGGTCGGCACCAGCCGCCTGGAAGAGCACTTCAACGGCTACACGCTGGTCGACGCGGCGGCCAGCTGGGACACCCGGCTGGGGAAGGTTGGTGTCAGCATCGAGAATTTATTGGACAAGCAATATGTAGGCTATTATTCCCAGTCGGCGGCGGCCACCGATCCGGGCAACACCTACGCGGGCCGCGGGCGCACGCTGGCAGTCAATATCAGCCGTACATTCTAAGTAATGATTTATTATTAGCAATGTAACGTGCCGCACATAGGAAGTAACACTGTTACACTGTTTTCTCATCGGCCGGGCGCGGGCGCCCGCTGTCAAAAACATGTTTGTGTATGAGAGGCAACTGTGGAAACGTTGGTAAAGACGGGCATTATTGGCCTTGACGAGGTATTGCTGGGCGGCGTGCCGCGGAATAATAATTTGCTTGTCGAAGGTGCGCCGGGGTCCGGCAAAACCACGCTGGGACTGGGCTTCATCCATGCGGGCGCGGCCTTGTACAACGAGCCTGGCGCGATCATCTCGTTCGAGCTCGAGCCGCAGAAACTGTTGCGCGACGCCGCCGGTTTCAACTGGCCGATGCAGGACCTGATCGACGCGGGCAAGATCAAGATCATCCAGACCAGTCCGGCCGTGTTGCTCAACGAGTTCCGCTCCAGCGACGGCGTGCTGACCAGCGTGCTGCAGGAACTCGGCGCCAAGCGCCTGCTGATCGACGGCCTGACGCCGATCCGCTTGTACGCCGAAGTGCATGACATTCCGTTCCGCGAAGACGTTCACCTGCTGATCGAAGGCCTGACCCGGCTCGGCGTGACCACCATGGTCACCGCCGAGCAGGACGAGGGCATCGGCGGCGTCTACCCGCACGAACGCTTCGTGTTCGACACCATCGTCTCGCTGACCCGCGAAGAAAAGCAGCGCCGCGTGCACCGCCGCCTGACCGTGCTCAAGTCGCGCGGCCAGGAATTCATCGGCGGCAGCCACACCATGCGCATCGAAAAAGATGTCGGCATCCACGTGTACCGGCGTGCGCAATCGCGCCCGGTCACCTCCGACGACCAGCCGACCTCCAGCAAGCGCCTGTCGACCGGTTCCAAGACCATCGACGCCATGATGGACGGCGGCATCTACGAAGGCTCGGTGACCATGGTCACCGGCATCTCGGGCACCGGCAAGACCGTGTTCGGCGTGCAGTTCCTGACCTCGGCCATCAAGGCGGGCCACAAGGCCCTGCTGGTGAGCCTGGACGAACACCCGCGCCAGCTGATGCGCAACGCCAAGTCGCTCGGCTTCGACATCGAAGGCCATGTCGAGGCAGGCGACCTGTTCGTGCATTACGAGTCGCCGCTCGAGCTGGAACTGGACGTGCACTTCGACCGCATCATCAAGCTGGTCGAGCAGCATGGCATCGACTGCGTGGTGTTCGATTCGGTCGCCGTCTACGAGATGACCAGCCGCGAAGAGGTGGCCGACTACCTGTACGCGCTGGCGACCTTCTTCAAGGACCGCCTGGCGACGATCCTGTTCAACTACGAAAGCCCCGAACTGCTGGGCATTTCGCAGATCAGCGAAGAGCTCAAGGGCTCGCACCTGGTCGACAACATCATCTTGCTGAACTATGTGGAAATTTCGACCCAGCTGCGGCGCGCGATCGCGATTCCGAAAGTGCGCGGCAGCCGCATCCACCAGGTCACGCGCGAGTACCTGATCGGCGAGGGCGGCCTGCTGCTGGTGGACGAGGAGACCGCCGACGAGGCCGGCACCGTGCCGCAACTGCCGTTCTCGTCCTACTACGGCTTGCTGTCGCGGTCGCCGTCGCGCACCAGTCCGAGCATCGAAGTGGCGGTGGCGCATGGAAAGGAACTGCCTGATTCGGCCGAGTTTCCGGTAGAACCTTCGTCGTGATCAGCGTCCACGCAAACGGCGACACGGTGGTTGACTGGGAAGACTGGTCGGCCCCGCTACGCCAGTTTGCGCAGGCCTCCGGCCTGGTGGTGTCGGCCTACGACAACCACGCCAGGCGCCAGACCGGGCCACTGCATTCGTCGCGCACCGCGGCGCTGCTGGCAAGCTCGAACCTGTGGCGCGATGGCGGCCCCGGCGCCTTGCTGGAACAGGAACTGGCAATCCAGGTGCTCGACCACGGCGCCGCGGTCGCCACCACCTTCTGCGACGCCTTGCGCATCAGCGCGATGCCGCTGACCCGGTTCGGCAAAACTTACGGCGTGATCGTGTACGGCTGGAGCTTCCGCGACTTCAGCTCGCCGATGGCCTGCGACCGCATCGCGCGCCAGGTCGGCCTGCTCGGGCACGCCTTATGGGGCGAGGTGCGGCTCGAATCCCCCGTCTCGGATGCCCGCATGGCGGTGCTGACGTCCTTGCTGCGCACGCTGGTCGATTCGACCGACCGCCATCGCGAGGCGATTGCCGAACTCAATCGGGTCAACCGCGCGCGCGAACAATTCCTGGCCACCGTGTCGCATGAAATGCGCACCCCGCTGGCGGCGCTGTCGCTGCGCCTCGAGCTGATGCAGCGCACCATGCCGGACCTGCCCGAAGCGGCCAAGAGCAGCATCGGCATCATGCGCAAGCACGTGGCGCAGGAAAGCCTGATGGTCAACGACCTGATCGACGCCTCGCGCACGCTGACCGGCCAGATGTCGATCGAGCGCCAGCCGGTGTCGCTCGGCCAGGTGCTGCACGACGCCGTGTCGACCGTCGAAATCAATGCCCACGACAAGCAGATCACCCTGCAGGTGACGCCCGCCGATTACGCCGCGCGCGTGCTCATCGAGGCCGACCCCCAGCGCCTCCAGCAAGTGGTGTGGAACCTGCTGCTCAACGCCGTCAAGTTCACCCCGGAGGGAGGACGCATCGTGTTGAAGGTGCGCCAGGAGGCGCGCCACGTGGTGATCGAAGTCATCGATTCGGGGCAGGGCATCGAAGCGCACGACCTCGAGCATGTGTTTGGCGCGTTCAACCTGCAAAAGCAGGGCAACGACTCCGGGCTCGGCCTGGGCTTGTACATCGCCAGGCACATCGTCGAACTGCATGGCGGCACCATCACCGTCACCAGCGCCGGCCTCGGCCACGGCGCCACCTTCTCGATCCGCTTGCCGCTCGGCGCGGCATGATCCTGCGCATCGGCGTTTTTCCTCCTTTGTAATTCGTTGTGCGCGCGCAAGTCGCCGCGCGGATGGGCCTGCTCGGCTTTTGCGACCGGGCAAATCCGACGATCCTGTCTCCGCCACACTGCCAGAGAGCCCAGCGCGTGTGCGCGGCCAGCTGACAATTGGAGAGCGAGATGACAATCAACATGACCCAGGTGGCGGCCGCGATCTGCGCGCTGGCCGTAAGTGGCGCGACCCCGGCATTCGCGGCCCCGGCGATGATGAGCGCCCCGGTGGCCATCGACGCCCAGTCGGCGCTGTCGCTGGTCGCCAAGCTGGCGGCGCACCGCAGCATGCAGGGACTCGACGCCGACCACGGCTATGTCGTCACCAGCCAGCATCCCGGCGTGGAAGGCACGACGGTGGCGCGCGCCAGCCACACCTACAAGGGTGTGCGGGTGTTCGGCTCGGAATCGGTGGTGCTGGTCAATGCGGCCGGGCAGATCCTCAACGAATCGGTCTCCGACCGCCGCCTGTACCTCGGCCGCGGGCCGGCCAACAAGCTTGGCGCGGTGACCGCCAATTTCAGTGTCAAGCCGGTGGTCGCCTCGCAGGCCGCGATCGCGCTTGCGGTGAAGTCGACGGCGCCCAAGGGAAAGCCGCTGGTGGCGCCGACGGCCGAGCTGATCGTGTACCCGATCGTCAAGACCGAGCGCGTGCCGGCCGCGCTGAGCAAGCCGGAAGCCGAACTCAATGCCTTTGACGTCGAGGACGTGGTGGCAGGGTATGAGCTGGCCTGGCTGGTGCGCACCCGCATGGTGGTCGGCAACCAGCCGTTCTATCACGACACGGTGGTGAGCGCGCGCGATGGCCGCATCATCAACCAGTGGAGCATGCTGCAAACCAAGGCGACCGGCGTGGGCAACAGCCAGTACAACGGCGTGGTGCCGCTGTCGACCACCCAGCAGGGCGACACCTACAAGATGATCGACCCGCTGCGCGGCAAGGGCGGGCTGCACGGCGGGCTGGCGGTCACCAACGCCAACCACGGCACCTCGGCCGGCGAGCTGTACGCGCACTGGAGCAATACCTGGGGCGACGGCAAGCAGTTCGTCGAGGGCGGCAGCACCACCGGCGCGAATGGCCAGACCGCGGCCGTCAACGCCATGTGGGGCTTGATGAACACCTACGACATGCTGAAGAACACGCTGGGCTGGCAATCGCTCGATGGCCAGAACAACGCCACCTACATCGCCGTGCACGTCAACACTGCCTACGACAATGCCTATTACAGCGACACCTGCAAGTGCATGTTCATCGGCGACGGTTCGAGCTTCAACAACCTTGGCTCGATCGACGTGGTGGGCCATGAGATGGGGCACGGCGTCACCGCCGCCACCGCGAACCTGCTGTATTTCGCCGAGTCGGGCGGGCTGAACGAATCAGCCTCGGACATCGCCGGCGAAATGGTGGAAGCGTATGCGCGCGCGGGCGGCAGCGGCGCGCAGATCCCGGCGCAAGGCAACGACTGGATGCTGGGAACGGAAATCAGCAAGACCAACACGCCGCTGCGCTGGATGTTCAAACCAAGCAAGGATCGCAGCAGTCCGGATGCCTGGAGCAGCACGCTGAAGCGGATCGATGTCCACTACAGCAGCGGCCCGAACAACCGGATGTTCTTCTTCCTGTCGCAGGGCTCGAACGCCGACAAGGCCAGCGAGCACTACAGCAAATACCTGACCAGGGAGCCGCTCGGCATGAGCGGGATCGGCAACGACAAGGCGTACCGCATCTGGTTCAAGGCGCTGACCACCAAGTTCACCGCGGTGACCAACTACGCCGACGCGCGCAACAAGATGCTGGCGGCGGCGCAGGAACTGTATGGCATGGACAGCAAGGAGGCGACCGCGGTGCAGCGCGCCTATGCCGCCATCAATGTCGGACCGGACGTTAGCGAACAGCCGTAGCTGGCGTCGCCGTGGCTGCGGAAGCCTGGTCGCCCATCAGCGGGTAAGGGTTGACCGGGGTTCCCTTCCACCATTGCTTTTCCGGCGTCAGTTCGAACACCGCGAAGTGCAGGTGCGGGCCGTTCGGATCGGAATTGCCGGTCACGCCGACATAGCCGACCAGGTCGCCGCGCTTGAGCACATCGCCTTCCTTGATGCCATCGGCGTAGCGGTCCAGGTGCGCATAGTAGTACGCATAGGTCTCGGTCGGATCGAACTGGTAGACCGTCAGGCCGCCTTGCTTGCTGTTGAACAGCTTGGCCACTTTGCCATCGGCCGTCGCGAACACCTTGGTGCCCTTGGGCGCCATGATGTCGAGCGCCTCGTGCGTGCGGTCGGTGCCGCGCGGCTGGTTGTAGTTGTCCGAAATGTCGGACGGCTTGATGCCGTCGACCGGGATCATCAGCTTGACGGCCGCGCTGGCGCCCACGCCGTCGACGCTGGCAATGGCCGGCACTGCCGATGCGGCCGGCCGGATCGGCAGGTCCGCTTCATTGAGGTCGGTCGGCACCTCTGGCGCGGCCGGCAAGGCTGCGGCCGGTGGCGGCAACGGCGCTGCCGGCGCGGTCACCGCGGGAGGGACGACAACCGGCGGCGGCGCTTCGGTGCCCACCTTGCGCAGGTAGATGAACAGGGCGATCACGCCAAGCAAGGTGCCACCGATAAATGTCAGGATCCACTTCATTGCCGTCACTCCTCAGGTTGTTATTATTCTTGCAGTTCGACGACCGTGCCCGCACCGACCGATTCGCCCAGTGCCGCGACGCTCCAGTTGGTCATGCGGATGCAGCCGTGCGACTGGGTCTTGCCGATGGTGCGAGGAACCGGCGTGCCATGGATGCCGTAGTGCTCCTTCGACAGGTCGATCCAGGCCACGCCCACCGGGTTGTTCGGGCCCGGCTGGATCTTGGCTTTCTTCTCGCCCGGCTCGGCATCCCAGAACAGCTTCGGGTTGTAGTGGTAGACGGGATTCTTGGACACGCCGTTCACCTTCCAGGTGCCGATCGGCAGCGGGTCGTTGTCGGTGCCGGTCGAGACCGGGTACTGGGCGATCAGTTTGCCGGCGGTGTCGAACAGGCTGAGGGTGCTGTCGGTCTTGTCGACCACGACCTTGCCTGCCTTCGGCAATGGCGCCATGCCCGTGACATTCGGCACCGTGATCTGTTCGCCCGCGCGGAATTCCTTTCCCGGGTTGAGGCGCGCCAGCAGCGCCGGACTGGCGTGGAATTTTTCGCCCAACGCTTCGGCGGCACTGGCGAAGCCAAGCGCCGGCAGCTTGGCTTTGTCGGCCATGTCTTCAGGAATTTCCTGGAAAGGACCGGCGACGTCGGCCTCGGTGATCGTGTACTCGGTCAGGGCCGGGGCCTTATCGGCGTTCAGCGCATCCCAGGTCTTGGTATCGATCATGCCGCTCGGCTGCAAGCCGTTGGCCTTCTGGTAGCCGGCCAGCGCGCGGCGCATGTTGGAGCCGTAGGCGGCATCGATTTCGCCCGGCGAGAACCGCGCGCGCTCAAGCAGGATCTGGGCGCGCAGCATCACCGCGCCTGGCTGCTTGGCCTGGTTGACCAGCTTGCCGGCCGCGTTGACCGACTCGACCGTCAGGCCGGGAGCGGGCGCTGCGGGGGCGGCGTAAGAGGTGGACAATGCGGTCGCGATGGCGACCGCAAGGGATAGTTGTGCGAATTTTTTCATGGGACTCCCGAACTCAATATGATGCGATGAGTCAAGAGTAGTGCTGCTAGGACATCAGGGTCTGTGCGGTACCGTACCTACACCCTGAGTCCTGCATTTAGAACTCTTCCCAGTCGCCGGCGCCGGCCGCGACGGCTTCACGCTGAGGGGCTGCCGCGGGCTTGCTGGCGGGGGCGCGCGGGCGGGCCGCCGGCGCGTTCAGCGCTGGCGCCGCCGCACGCGAGGCAGCCGGCTTGGCGGCCGGCGCTGCCTTGCGCGCCGGAGCCTTGGCCGCCTGCGGTTGCGCGCCGCCGACCTTGAACACGCTGACCACCGACGCCAGCTGGCTGGCCTGTTCCTGCAGCGATGCCGCTGCCGCCGCCGCTTCCTCGACCAGTGCCGCGTTCTGCTGGGTTACCTGGTCCATCTGGGTGATCGCCTCGTTGATCTGTTCGATGCCCGCGGTCTGCTCGCCGCTGGCCGCCGAGATCTCCGACATGATGTCGGTCACGCGGGTGATCGACGCGACGATTTCCGTCATGGTCGCGCCGGCCTGGTCGACCAGCTTGCCGCCGGCGTCGACTTTCTCGACCGAGTCGTTGATCAGCTCCTTGATTTCCTTGGCCGCGGCGGCCGAGCGCTGCGCCAGGTTGCGCACCTCGCTGGCGACGACCGCGAAACCGCGGCCCTGCTCGCCAGCCCGCGCCGCTTCCACCGCGGCATTCAGCGCCAGGATGTTGGTCTGGAACGCGATGCCGTCGATGACGCCGATGATGTCGACGATCTTGCGCGAGGAATCGTTGATCGCGGCCATCGTGACCACCACGTCCGACACCACGGTGCCGCCGCGGATCGCCACCGCCGAGGCCGAGCCGGCCAGCGCGTTGGCCTGGCGGGCATTGTCGGCGTTCTGCTTGACGGTGCTGGTCAGCTCTTCCATCGAGGAGGCGGTTTCTTCCAGCGAGCTGGCTTGCTCTTCGGTTCGCGACGACAAGTCCATGTTGCCGGCGGCGATCTGGTTGGAGGCGGTGGCGATGGTGTCGGTGCCATTGCGCACGTCGCTGACGATAGCGGTCAGGCTGCGGCGCATGGTTTCCATCGCGTACAGCAGGCTGGAGGTGTCGCCGCTGCGGGTATCGATCGCGACCGACAGGTCGCCAGCGGCGATGGTGCTGGCCGCAGTTGCCGCATAGGCGGGCTCGCCGCCGAGCTGGCGGGTCAGGCTGCGCGTCATCCAGACGCCGAGGCCAATGCTCAGGCCCAGTCCGCCAAGGGCGAGACCGAACATCAGCGCGCGGCTGTCGCCATACACGGCGCTGGCCTGTTCCCTCGACGCTCGCGCGGCGGCGGCCTTTTGGGCGCCCAGCGCGGTCAGCTTGTCATCGACGACGCGGGATTTGACGGTCAGCGGACCCTGGATGAAGGCGGCCACCTCGGCGATCTGCTCCGGCGTGGCGGCCGCTTGCGCGCGGGTCGTCGCCTCGGTCACGCCTTCGTTATAGTCGGCCATCGCGCGGTCGATCTCGGCAAACAGGGCTTTGCCCGCCGGGGTGACGTAGAGCGGGCGCGCGGAGTTCAGTTCGTCGGTCATGGTGGCGCGCGCCTTTTCCAGCAGGGCGACGTGGCTTTTCTTATCCTCAAGATCTGGTGCCAGCAGCACGTTGCGCATCGAGCGCCCGACGTAGATCAGGTTGATGTTGGCTTCCTTCGAGTGCGCCAGGCCCAGCAAGTCGTTGTTATAGGCGTTCTCGGCCTGCGCGTTCATTGCGCCCATGTTGAAGATGCCGACGGCGGCAACGATGGCGCCGAGCAGAGCGACGATCAGGAAGCCGCCCAGCAGGCGGGTTTGTACTTTAAGGTTATCGAACATGGCGTTCTCCGGGAAGGAATTGAGTCGAAAAAAGGTCAGGACGCGAGCACGCCTGCGATGCCAACGCCGGGGCTGGCCATCAGCTTGTCGATGTCGACCAGGATCACCATGCGCTCGGCAAGGGTGCCCAGGCCAATCAGGTAGCCGGTATCGACTGCGCCGCCCACTTCCGGGGCCGGGCGGATGTCGTTGTGGGACAGCGAGATCACGTCGGACACCCCATCGACCACCATGCCGACGACCTTGCCGCCGATATTGAGCACGATGACGATCGTAAAGGCGTCGTAGGTGGGCGTGCCGAGCGTGAGCATGATGCGCATGTCGACCACCGGCACGATCACGCCGCGCAGGTTGATCACGCCCTTGAAGAAGTCGGGCGCGTTGGCGATATGCGTCACCGCTTCGTAGCCGCGGATTTCCTGCACTTTCAGGATGTCGAGTCCGTATTCTTCCTCGCCCATGCTAAAGGCGAGAAATTCGGTGACGATGTCGTGCCCGGCGGGCGCACGCGCGCCAGTGGGCGCAGCCGCAGTTGTATGCAACATGGCAGACCTTGAGTCGAGTTGGGGATGGAACTCAAGAGCCGCTGCGGGAGTGGGGCGGGGGCGCGCTTGAAGAGTTGTTCGGGTGTTACAGCGCTGCGGGGAAGGGGAAGCGCGCGTCCCTACTGTACGCGCGCTGGCATCAACAACGAACAATTCATTTGGTTACTGTGCGGAAATTACATGAAGTTCGTTGCGTTGCAACAACAAGCGTCATTATTGTCCAGCTAGCGGCGCCAGACCCAGCGCGGCGCGGATCGATGGCAAGATCAATCGCCATGAGGGCGATGTCGCCGCAACCTCGTCGTAATGGCTGGCGCCCGGCAGGATCAGCACCTCGGCGCTGTCGCCGGCGTCGCGCGCGCGCGACGCGTACGCGAACGCCACGCGCGGCGGCGAAATCGTATCGCGCTCGCCCGTGACCAACAGCGTGTGGCTGCCGTTCGGCATCAGCTCAGCAGCGTTGGTGTCGACAAACACATCGGGCCGGGCGGCGCTGGGCAGGCCGGCCAGTTCGGCGGTGTCGCGCCCGCAGCTGGCCTTGATCAGGTCCTTCTCGCCGCGCAGGTCGGCCAGGCCGCCCAGGCTGATGATTTCGCGCACCGGCAGCGGATTTGGATGGAACAGCGGACTCGACGCGGGAACTTTGCTGCGCCCGGCGATCCACTGCACCAGCTGGCCGCCGGCCGAATGCCCCATGGCGACGATGCGGCTGGTGTCGAGCTGGTAGCTGGCCGCTTCCATGCCCAGTTTGTCGAGCGCCGCGTTGATGTCCTGGTAAGTGCCCGGATAGCCGCCGCCTGGTTCATCGGAGCGGCGGTATTCGACGTTCCATACGGCGATCCCTTCGGCCGCCAGCGCGCCGGCCACGTTGCGCATCTGCTCGATGCCGCCGAACTTGATGGTCCAGCATCCGCCGTGCACCAGCACCACCACCGGGAACGGTCCCTTGCCCTGCGGCCTGAATAGTTCGGCAAATTGCGATGGCGCGCTGCCGTAGGCGATGCGCGCCGTCGGCGCCGGGCCCGACAGCTTGAGGTAGTCGTCCAGGGTCATCGGCGCGGCAACGGCGGCGCTGGAGATCAGCAGGGCAGGGAGCAGGGCGCTAAGGCGGTCGGTCATCGGGCGGGTTCCGGTTGTTGAAAGTTGCTGAACTATACCGAGATTCGCCCGCCCGCGCACGATTGAAAAGGCCGTACCGACGGTTCAGATCTTCCATGCTAAGGTGACATTTTTGCCACTCACCACAAGGAGCGCATCATGACCCAGAACAAATCGACCGGTACCCAGAACCAGCAATCGTCGCATGAGTCCGAGGAAGAGGCAGCGAAAAAGCGCGCTGGCGTGAACACCGAGAAAAGCAGCCATGACCACATGAGCCGCGAAAAGGCCGGCCAGGACGAAGGCGCCGGCGGCGGCGCCAAGCAAAAGCAAAAGCACAGCTAATCACAAGGGCAGGTCGAGCTGGGCCGCCAGGTGCGGTCCCTCGTTGGTCGATCGCCCGACGTCGCGGCTTACCGCATGCCACTCGAACTCATCCGGCCCAAGGGCCACCGAGCGCACCAGCTGTTCGGCCGCCTCGGCCGACAGGGCCGGATCGAGCCAGAGTTTGGCGTCGTCCGCCGACAGCACGACCGGGCGCCGGTCATGCACGTCGACCATGCCGCCCTGGGCATCCGCGGTGACGATCACAAAGCCGGCTTCGCAGGCGTTTTCCTTGCACGGCCCGCGCGCGGCAATGGCCGCCATGAACACCGGTTCGCGCGTCTTGCGGTGGATATGCCAGGGTTGCTTGTTGCCTTTTTCTCCCGTCCATTCATACCAGCCATCGGCCGGGACGATCGCCCGTCCGGTCCTCACCAGCGGCGACCAGTAGCGGTTGGAGATTTTCTCGATGCGCGCATTGATCGCGATCGGCACCTTGCCGAGCGCCCAGGCGGCGCGGTAACCCCAGAACCAGTCGTCGATGACCAGCTGGTCGTCAATCATGCGCATCAAAGGCCGGTAGGTGCCGGGCGAGGCGTTGTAGCTGGGTGCGGCCTGGCTGGCGATCGCCGCAGCCTGTTGCGGCCAGTGCATGGCGGCGAAGTATTCGGTGGCGCTGTGGCTCTGGTCGAGGCGTCCGCACATGCGGTTTCCCTTTGCAATATATATACATCGTCAGGCGAAACGATACCCGAAAACCATGCAGGTTTCCCGGTACGTGAAAACTTGATTTTCGATAAGACCCCGGACCTGGGGCTTTGCTACGATTCTTCTTCTGTTGAAAGGTAGACTATGAGTAAGACTTTCGCACGCTATGCGCATTCAACCCCTGATCCGGATGTGCCGGATCCGGCGCCAGTGCCGGTGCCGGACGATGTACCGGCCCCGGTCAACGCGCCGGTCGAGGAGCCGACCTTGCCTGAACCGCCGATCAAGGCTGCCTGAGGTCCGGGTCCTTGCGCACAGCGCCCTGGTCGCCGCCTTCGCCCGAGGGCGGCAGCGGCGGAATCTGGCGGATCATTTCCTCGGTTTCAGCGTGCCCGGGCGGCTTCTCGCCACTGCCGATGTCGGCCTCATCGGTCATTGGCGGGGCGATGCGCGGGTCGTGTTGGGGTGTCGTTGCGGTCATGTTGGCTCCATTGCACCTGTTGTATTTAAAGCCATCGTAGCAGCGCCGCCGCGTGGCGGGCGCGCAGTACGGTGCGCCGGAAGACTGTTGCTTTCGGGATATAAATGTTGCCTTTTGTGTTTGCCGTCACATGCCGGGCCGGTGGGCGATTTCTATAATGAATTATCGTTAGTTTGATGCTGCTGAGGGAGAGAATGATGGGCAATTCATTACACAACAAGATTCACCTCGGACGCACGTCGCTGCTGGAATCGGCGCGCTGGCGCGCCGCCCTGATGCTGGGCGCCTGCGCCGGGATCGGGCTGGCGGTGCTGGCGCTGATGGCCTGGCGTTAGGCTGGCGCAGCGTTTCGGCTTGCCGCGGGGCGGCTGCGCGGTTACCATGTGGGCCGCCTGGCTTACTTGGAACTGCTGCAATGAAGAATGAAAAACTGACGACCGACGAATACGACGCACTGGAATTTATCCGCCGCGGCGCATCGCACGACCGGGTCAACGCCTGCGTCGGCCGCAACGCCAAGCGCTTGTCGGGCATCAAGCTGATCAAGTACGAGCGCAATGGCCCGGTCCAGCTGACCGACAAAGGCCACGAGGTGCTGTTCCTGCGCCGCTGCGTGCAAACGCTGCGCGCGCTGGCTGCCGATCCGGCTGCGCCGGTCGAGGCCGATGTCCAGCTGTTCCTCGGCAAGAAGTCGCATATCGCCGCGCGCGCCGAGGGCGGCTTCAGCCTGACCGACAAGGGCCGCGAGTCGTTGGCCGACATCGATTCGCAGGCGAGCTGACGCGACACGTTCGCCGACAAAAAAAGACGCCGGGACCTGCTCCGCAAAGGAGCCGGTCCCGGCGTCTTTTTTCCTGCTGCCGGCTTAGCGCTTGGCCGGGTAGGCCAGCGCGCGTATCGCGACCTCGGGCGGAACATTCATCGCCGACAGAAACTCTGCCGCCTGCTGAAGCCCCAGCGAGGGTATTGCCGCTACTGCCTGGTTAACCACGTCGCGGGTGCGAAAATCTGTCCGGATATGCGCGCTGCCCTGGTTCCCGGCCCCGTTACTGTTCATCTCTGAGCTCATGTTGTTCCGTTTTAGTCGTGCTCGCGATTGCACTCTGGCATATGCCATTCGTGACAATGCGTGATTGTACGCAAACGATGTCGTTGTGACCACAACAAAATTAACTAAAATAAACGACTTTCCCGAATTATTTTAGTCTGTGCCAGCGATGAGCAAAACCGGGTCGTCCGCCACATGATTGTGCTGGCGCAAAAACCGTTCAAATTGGTCGGCGGGGAGGGGGCGGCTGATGTAATAACCCTGCATTTCGTCGCAGCCATGGCGCCGCAGGTAGTCGAGCTGTTCTTCGGTTTCGACGCCTTCGGCGATCACCGCCAGCTTCAGGTTATGCGCCAGGTTGATGATCGAGGCGACCAGCGCGGCGTCGTTGGCATCGCGCGTGATATTGGTGACGAACGAGCGGTCGATCTTCAGCACATCGATCGGGAAGCGCGAAAGGTACGACAAGCTCGAGTAGCCGGTGCCGAAGTCGTCGATCGACAGGTTCACGCCGAGCGCCTTCATGTTGTGCAGCAGCTCGACGGCGAGGGTGACGTCGCTCATGAACAGGCTCTCGGTCAGCTCGATTTCCAGGCAATGCGGGTCGAGCCCGCTTTCGTCCAGCACCGCGCTGATATTGTCGAGCAGGTCGCTGGAGGCGAACTGGCGCGCCGACAGGTTGACCGCGACCCGCAGCGGACCCAGGCCGGCGTCATGCCAGGCGCGGTTCTGCAGGCAGGCGGTGCGCATTACCCAGGCGCCGATCGGCACGATCAGGCCGGTGTCTTCGGCCACGCTGATGAAGCGCATCGGCGGCACCATCCCCAGTTCGGGATGCTGCCAGCGGATCAGCGCCTCCATGCCGATGATCTTGCCGCTGGCCAGGTCGACCTGCGGCTGGTAGTGCAGCACGAATTCATCGCGTTCGAGCGCCTTGCGCAGCGCGCTTTCGATGCGCACCCGTTCCTGCGCCTCGTCGTTCATCGCCGGCGTATAGAACTGGAAGTTGTTGCGGCCGAGCTTCTTGGCGCTGTACATCGCGATGTCGGCGTGCTCGATCAGGCTGTCGGCCAGCGCGCCGGCGCTCGGGAACACCGCCACGCCGATGCTGCAGGTGACCGAGTATTCCTTGGTTCCCAGTAACACCGGCTGGGCCACCGAATCCATCAATTGCTGCACCAGCATCGGGCCCAGGCGCTGGCCGCCTTGCTGGCTCATGATGACGACAAATTCGTCGCCCGACAGCCGCGCCACGGTGTCATTGTCATTGATTGCAGAGCGCAGGCGCGCGGCGATCGTCATCAGCAGCACGTCGCCGGCCTTGTGGCCCATGCTGTCGTTGACGTACTTAAAGCGGTCGAGGTCGATCAGCATGACCCACAGCGGATGGCCGCTGCGTTCGGAATCGCTGATGGCCAAGCCAAGGCGGTCCTGCAGCAGGCTGCGGCTTGGCAGCCCGGTCAGCACGTCGTGCTGGGCGATATGGTGGATGCGCTGTTCGCTGGCCGAACGCGCCACGGCGTCGTCGGCGATGCAGCGGTTGGCGCGCGCCAGTTCCTCGTCGCGCTGGTCAAGCAGCGCCTGCAAGCCGCTGGCGCGCTTGGCCAGCAGGCCGATCGCCAGCGCCGCACCGACGGCCAGCGCGGCGGCGAACGCCAGCACGATCAGCGCGACCTGGCCGACGTCGGGCAGGCCGGCGGCGACCAGCGGCAGCGCCGCGGATGCAGGGGGGCTGGCGATACCCAGGGCCGCAGCGGTGGTCAACAAAAATGGCGGGCGGCGATGCGGCAAATCCTGTTCCTAGCTTGCAATTCGAAACGCTGGGCGTCCGGGGTGTGAAATCGTGTGCGCCAGTGTGTCACGAAAAGAGTGCCACCCGCAAATATTATTGTTGGGTATTTACTTCAATTTACTCCAAAGAAAGCAACACCGGCGCACGTCGGCGCGGGCCAAGATACCTTGTTGATAAGCATTGGTTTCTGATAAGCTTCACTGCAGCCACCCGGAGACGCCATGTTCTTAGATCACCCTACTATTACCGCGACCAACAGTTCGACCGAACCGGACCGCATTGAACGGCTGACGCGCGTCTACGGCTATGTCATGGCGCTGGCCGACGCGGACGGCAACAGCGCCTTCGTCGAGAAGTTCACCCAGCTGCACGACCACAAGGGTTCGCTGATCGTGTTCTGGAACCTGGCGCCGACCGACGCCGAACGCGATTACTTCGTCAAAGCCTGGGCCAGCAAGATCGGCGACGGCAGCACCAACGTCGAACACGAAATCTGATCCCGGCGCCCGGCATGGATATCACCACGATGGTGTTCGTGCTCGCACTGGGCAACCTGGCCCTGTGCGCGGCACTGTTCTTCTTTGAATTCGGCGGCGCCAAGGCGCCATCGCTGTCGACCTGGGCGATCTCGCGCCAGTGCCAGGCGGCCGGCTGGTTGCTGCTGTACTTCCGCGGCAGCGGCGTCGCCCCCGACCTGATCTCGATCCCGATCGGCTATGGCCTGCTGTTTGCCGGCGTCGCGCTGGAAGCGGGCAGCCTGTGGGAAGTGGCGGGGCGCCCGCGCTGGCGCCGCTTCGCCTACCCGCTGCTTGGCGTGTCCATCGCCGCCTTCCTGGCCTGTTACTGGCTCGACCCGATCGGCCTGCGCGTGGTCGCCAGTTCGCTGATCCTCGGCGGCTTCTACCTGCTCGGCGCGGCCGCGCTGGCGCTGGGCTGGCGCGGCGGCAGCATGCTGCGCCGCTTCCTGGTGGTCACCCTGGCGCTGCTGTCGCTGCTGGTGGCCGCGCGCGGCATCCTGGTGCTGACCATGCCGGGAGGCTGGGGTTGGATCAGCAACACGCTGGTGCAGGCGCTGTCGTCGGGGGCCTTCGTGCTGCTGATGCTGCTGACCGCGTTCGGCTACCTGCTGCTCTCGCGCGAGCAGCTGCAGCAGGAGCTCGAGCGGCTCGAGACCACCGACGCGCTGACCGACGTGCCGAACCGGCGCGGCTTCTTCGGCCTGCTGGCGCCGTGGATGGCGCTGGCGCGCCGTCCGGGCCTGCCCACCGCCGTCGTCGTGCTCGACCTCGACCAGTTCAAGCGCATCAACGACGGCTACGGCCACCCGGCCGGCGACGTGGTGCTGCGCGCGATGGTCGACACCTGCAAGCGCCAGCTGCGCGACAGCGACATCCTGGGCCGCATGGCCGGGGTGGAATTCGCGCTGCTGCTGCCGCGTACCGACCTGCTGGACGCGCTGCTGGTGTCCGAGCGGATCCGCCGCGCGATCGAGTCGACCCCGGTCAAGACCGAGCGCGCAATGATCAAGATGACGGCCAGCTTCGGCGTCACCACCATCCGCCCCGAGGACACCACGGTCAGCCTGTTCCAGCGCGCCGACGAGGCGCTGCGCGCGGCCAAGCAGGGCGGCCGCAACAAGGTGGTGCAGGCGGTGACGCCGGTCGCGCCGGAAGCCTGGGTTGCGCCAACCGCGTGAGGGCGTCATGAGGGCGTCACATAGCCGGGCTATCGTGTTACGATTTTTCCGGCCAGGGTCCCATGATGACAATAAGCGAAACAGAGGCTCGCATGTACGCTGCCGTTGATTTGGGTTCCAACAGTTTTCGCCTGTCGATCGGGCGGCATGACGGTGAAACCATTCGTGTCCTGAAGAGCGTGCGCGAGCCGATCCGGCTGGCGGCGGGCCTCGACGCGCACGGCGACCTGACCGAAGCGGCCAAGCAGGCGGCGCTGGCCTGCCTGGTCAACTTCCGGGTCGCGCTGGCCGCCTACCGCTTCGATGCGGTACGGGTGGTCGCCACCTCCGCCATGCGGGTCGCGCGCAACGGCCAGGCCTTCCTGCCCGAACTCGAGAAAGCGATCGGCTACCCGATCGAGATCATCTCGGGCGAAGAAGAAGGGCGCCTGATCTACATGGGCGTGGCCAGTTCGCTGGCCGCGCCCAAGGAGCGCCGCCTGGTGGTCGACATCGGCGGCGGCTCCACCGAGCTGATACTCGGGCGCGGCCTCGATATCGAGCGCGTCGAGTCGTTCAGCGTCGGCACCGTCAAGCAAAGCCTGTCGTTCTTTGCCGGCGGGCGCATCGACGCTGGCTCGTTCGAGCAGGCCATCCTGTCGGCGCGCAGCCACTTCGAGGATGGCGCGCCGCCCTACCATCCTCAGCACTGGGGCCAGGCCTATGGCTCGTCGGGCACCGTCCGCACCATCGCCGACGTCATCGCCAAAAACGGCCTGGCCGACGGCAAGCTGACCCCGGCCGGGCTAGAGGCCCTGAAAAAACGCTTCATCGAATTCGGCAACGTGTCGCGCATCGACATGCCGGGCCTGCGCGCCGACCGCGCCGGCACCATCATCGGCGGGCTGGCGATCCTGATCGGCCTGATGGCCGAACTGGGCATCGCCGAACTGGTGCCGGTGGAAGCGGGCCTGCGCATGGGCGTGATGTGGGACCTGTACCTGCGCTCGACGCAGCGCGACCGCCGCGACGAGTCGGTGCGCATGCTGGCTTCCCGTTTCCATGTCGACGAGGAGCGCGCCGCCCGGGTGGCCGATGCCGCGGCGATGCTGTATGCCCAGCTCAAACCGGCCGACGACAGCCTGGTGCGCCTGCTGTACTGGAGCGCGTGGATGCACGAAGTGGGCATGGTGGTGTCGCAGACCGGCGCCCACAAGCACGCCGCCTACATGGTTGAAAACGCCGACCTGCCGGGTTTCACGGCGGGCGAGCAGAAGACCATGAGCCGCCTGATCCTGGCCCAGAAGGGCAACCTGCGCAAGCTGGGCGGGGCGCTGGCCGACGCCGACTTCGCCAAGGCGGTGCTGGCGCTGCGCTTTGCCATCTTGCTGATGCACGCGCGCATCGAGCTGGCGCCCGGCCAGCTGCGCCTGCGCATGAAGAACCGGATCGATATCGAAGCGCGCCGCGACCTGCTCGACGAGCATCCCACCATCAGCTACTGGATCAACAAGGAGCAGGAATGGTGGGACGAGGCCGGAATCGACCTGTCGGTCAAGCCAATCTAGCAATACTGTTTCCGGCAGACTGTCTCGCAAGATCGACATCGCGTGCTCAAATTAATGATGCATGTCAAGTCTCGCCATCCCACACACCCCGCGCCGCCCGCTTTGGCGTATGTTGAACAGGTGAAATGCCCGGCTCGGCGGGCGCGCGCGGCCATGCCCGGCCGCCGCCTTCCGGAAACCGCATAAATCGTATATATTGTTTTAACTATTAAGCGACGGAGAACCAATGAGCAAGACAGCCCCTGAAAAGACCAACGGACATGCGGTCGACGCCATTCCCGCGGTAGCGCACAAGGCCGCCGCGCGCCCGCTGCCGAAGGAGCCGGCAAAGCCGGCCGCCAAGGCGCCGCTCAAGGCCGCGCCCAAGGCTGCGCTGAAGCCCGCGCCAAAGGCGCCGGCCAAAGCTGCTGCCAAGGTGGCGGCGAAGCCGGCCGCCAAGCCGGCCGCTAAGGCGGCGCCAAAAGCGGCCGCCAAGCCAGCCGCAAAAGCGGCGCCGCCGGCAGCGGCGGCAAAGCCAGCCGCCAAGACCGGCGCGAAGGCCGCCGCCAGGGCTGCCGCGCCAAAAGCCCCGCTCGAGGCGACGCCAAAGCCTGCGCCTAAAGTAGCCAAGGCGCCGAAAGCGCCCGCCAAACCGTCGGCCAAGGCCATGCCAAAGGCGAGCCCGAAAGCGGGAGCGGGATCGGCAGCGGGCGAGCGCGAGAAAACCCGCAAGCCTAAGCTGGTGCGCGATAGTTTCACGATGCCGGAAGAAGAATACGCCGTGCTGGCGCTGGTGAAGAAGGCCTGCCTGAAGGCCGGCTTCGAAATCAAGAAGAGCGAATTGCTGCGGGTGGGTGTGGCCTTGATCAGCCAGATCGATGTGGCGACGCTCAAAAGCGTGCTGGCGAGCCTGCCGCAACTGAAGACCGGGCGGCCCAAGAGCAGCTGACGCGACGCGCGGACCGGCTGGCGCCAGCGGTTCGCGCCGCGATGCTAGTGCATCGAGGCGTTCGACAGGTCTTTCAGTTCCTTGATGCTCAGGTCCGATTTTTCGTGCATGCGCAGCAGGATGGTCGCGCCGACGGCCAGCTTGCGATGGCGGATCTTGCTGATGATCGGCGGCTGCACTTCCAGCACACGGCACAGCTCGGCATCATTCTTGAGGTTCAGCTTCTGGATCAAGGTGTCGAGCAGCTTGTTGGGAACAAAACTCGACGGTTCCAGTGCCCGGGCGCGGTTCATCGCCTCGATCATTTCCAGTTTTCTCTGCCGTACGTTCATCGTACCCCTCCAATTTTACATTGACAGGATTTGTCGACTACCGCTTAACGTTGCCGATCGCTACGATTTTTGCTCAGGGAAAATGCAGATCGGGTCAGAATAATGATACTACGTTAAGAATATATGCGGAGCATTGTTGACAAATTAAACCCGGAACCGGATTTATTTAGCGCCCATGTGGCGTTAATGTCAATCCTGAGCGTGACAGGACGAAGGTCTTGTCGGCTTTTTCAGCGGCCGCGTGGGAATGGGTGACCATGATCGCGGCGGCGCCGCTGGCCTTGATCTCGGCGCGCAGCAGGTCGAGGATGCCTGCCGCCGTTTCCGGATCGAGATTGCCGGTCGGCTCGTCGGCCAGCACCAGCGCAGGCCGGTGCACCAGCGCGCGGGCAATCGCCACCCGCTGCAGTTCGCCGCCGGACAGCTGGCGCGGGAAATCGCCGCCGCGCCCTGTCAGTCCCACCTTGTCGAGCATCGCCAGCGCGGCGCCGGCGTCCTGGCCGTTGAGCAGCAGCGGCAGCGCCACGTTCTGCTGCAAGGTCAGGTGCGGCAGCACGTGGAACGCCTGGAATACAAAGCCCATGCGGCTGCGCCGCAGCCGGGTGGCGGCATCGTCGCCGAGCGCCGAGATCGGGGCGCCGTCGACCACGACCTCGCCGCTGTCGGGCGTATCGAGCCCCGCGATCAGGTTCAGCAGCGTCGACTTGCCGACCCCCGATTCGCCCATGATGGCGACGAATTCGCCGGGCGCGAACCGGTGCGACAGCGCGGCCAGCACCGGGCGCTGGTTGTAGGTCTTGCAGATGTTGATCAGCTCGAGCATGGAAGCCTAGCGGGTGAGGGCGCGGCGCAGCGCGAAGCTGGCCGCATCGACCAGCGCGACCAGCACCAGCATCGCGATGATCACGGTGGCGGCCTGCTCCATCTGGAACAGCGACAGGTGGTACTTCAGCATCTGGCCAAGGCCGCCGGCGCCGACCACGCCCAGCACGGCCGCGGCGCGGATGTTGTTCTCCCAGCGGTACAGGGTGTACGACAGCATCTGCGGCAGCGCCTGCGGCAGGGTCGAATACAGGAAGGCCGCGCCGGCGGTGGCGCCGTTGGCGCGCAGGCTGCGTTCGGGATGCGGCTCGGCGTTTTCGATCACGTCGGCAAACAGCCGCCCGAGCACGCCCGAGGTGTGCGCCGCCAGCGCCAGCGTGCCGGCGAAGGGACCGAGGCCGGCGGCCACCAGCAGCAGCGACGCCCACACCAGCTCGGGAATCGAGCGCAGCACATTGAGCACGCCGCGCGCCGGCACCCGCAGCACCTTGCCGAAGCGGCCGGCGGCCGGCATCGCCAGCGCCATGCCGCCGATGACTGCGAGCAGGGTGCCGAGCGCCGACATCGACAAGGTCTCGAGGGTGGCGGCCAGGGTCTTCTGCAGGAACGGCAGCGCGGTTTCGGGCGGCGCGAAGCCGGCCAGGAATTCGCCGCTGCTGCGCAGCGCGTCGGCCGAGAACAGCGCGGCCCACTCCAGCGGCAAGGTGGCGAAGCTGGCCGCCACCAGCGCGGCCAGGCCGAGCATCAGCAGCATGGTCGACCGCGAGCGCCGCGGCGCGGCCGGCAGCGCGCGCCTCATGCGAGCCTCCTGCGCATCATTTTCGACACCACGTCGGCGCAGCCGACCAGCAGCACGAACACGATCAGCATGGTCGCCACTTCGCCGCCGGCCATCATGCGCATCGATTCATCCATGCGCTGGCCAAGGCCGCCGGCGCCCACGAAGCCCATCACCGCCGAGCCGCGGATCGCGCACTCCCAGCGGTACACGGTGTACGACACCAGTTCGGAGGCCGATTCGGGAATCGCGCCGTAGAACAGCGCCGGCAGGCGCGCCGCGCCGCCGGCCAGCAGCGCGTCGGTGGCGCGGGCGTCGGCCGATTCGAGAATCTCGGCGTACACCTTGCCCAGCATGCCGCTGTAGGTCAGCGCGATCGCCAGCACCCCGGCGGTCGGGCCGAGGCCGACCAGGCGCACGAACAGCAGCGCCCACACCAGTTCGGGCACGCTGCGCAGCAGTACCAGCAGCCAGCGCACGGCCTGGCGCAGCAGGCGCGACGAGCGCCGCATGCGGCCGGTGCCCAGGCGCGAGATCGACAGGATCTCGGTCACCACCAGGGTGGCCGGAATCGCCGCCAGCAGCGCCAGGGTCAGGCCGGCAGTGGCGATCGCCACCGTCTGCCAGGTTTCGCGCAGCACCATCGCCAGGAACTCGGGGTCGCGCGCCGGCGTCAGGAAGCTCGAGCCGAACTGCCACGCGGCGGCCAGGCTTTGCGCCTCGAACAAGGTCCACGGCTTGAATTCGGAGTACACCAGCATCGGCCACAGCAGGGCGACGCAGGCGAGGGTAGCCACGACGCGCGAGCGCCAGGCCGGATCTGGATGGCGGGTGGTCGCTGGCCCCATGCGCTCTAGAAGCAGGCGCCGACCGCGAGACGTTCCGGCGTTTCGTGCAGCTGCGGGGTGGCCGCTTCGAGCTGCTCGTTGCGGTACAGGGCGGCGATCATCTCGGGGGTGACCCGTTCGCGGGCCGCGTCGAACACGACGCGGCCATCGCGCAGGCCGACGATGCGCGGGAAGCTGGCCAGCGCAGCGTCGACCTGGTGCAGGCTGCACACCAGCGTCGCGTTGCGCGCGGTGGCTTCCTGCTGCAGCGTGGCCAGGGTCACTTGCGACAGCGCCGGGTCGAGCGCCGACAGCGGTTCGTCGACCAGAAAGGCCTGGGCATCGGACAGCAGCAGGCGCGCCAGGGCGCAGCGCTGGCGTTCGCCGCCGGACAGCCGGTCGACCCGCGCATACAGCTTGTCGCCGAGGCCGAAGCGCTCGAGCGCGTCGAAGGCGGCGTCCGGATCGCGCGGGCGCACCAGCGAGACCAGCGCCTGCCACAGGCTCCAGCGCGGCAGGCGCGCGGCCAGCACGGCGGTCACCACGCGCTGGCGCGGCGGCAGCGGCGGCGTTTGCGGCGCCAGGAACAGGCTGGCGCGCAGGCCATGGCGGCGGTCTTCGGGCAGCGCCCATGGGTCCTGGTCGAATACGGACAAGCCGCCGCGCGCAGGGCGGTGCGCGACGGCGAGCGTGGAGAGCAGGGTGGTCTTGCCGGCGCCGGAAGGCCCGATGATGGCAAGCTGCTCACCCTGCGCGACATCCAGGCTGATCTCGTGCAGCGCCACCGGCGCGCCGGGCGCCAGGTGCCGCACTGTCAGTTTGTCCAGCCTGAAGGTCATGGCGCGCCTGTTACTTCAGCAGGCCGGCGTTGCGCGCGGCCGCTTCGATGGTGGCATAGTTGGCCGGGTTTGTCGGCACGAACCGGGTGGCGCGCTGCAGCGCCAGAATTTCCTTGCCTTCGGCGGTCGCCGGGTCCAGCGCCAGGAAGGCATCGGTGATCTTCTTCTTCAGCTCAGCCGGCATGTCGCTGCGGACCGTCCAGTTGTAATCGTAATAGGTGGGGGTGGTGTAGAACACGCGCACCGCGGCCGGGTCGACCTTGCGTTCGGCGACCAGCTTTTCCCATACCGAGATATTCAGCGCGCCCGCATCGACCTTGCCGCCGGCTACAGCGGCCACGGTGGCGTCATGCGCGCCCGAGAACGCGATGCGCTTCATGTCGGTGTCGGGATTGACCTTTGCCGCCAGCAGGTACGAGCGCGGCATCAGGTGACCCGAGGTCGAGGACTCGGAACCGAAGCTGAAGGTCTTGCCTTTCAGGTCGGCCAGTTGCTTGATGTCGTTCGACGCGGTGATGAACACCGAGCGGAATTTCTCGTCTTCGGCGCGCTGCACCAGCGGGGTGACCTTGCCGCCGCTGCGGGCATGCGCCTGCACGAAGGTGAAGCCGCCGAACCAGACCATGTCGAGCTTGTTGTTGACCAGCCCTTCGACCGATGCCGCATAGTCGGTCACCGGCGTGAATACCACTTTCAGGCCAGTCGCCTTCGACAGGTACTCGCCGAGCGGCTTGAACTTGCGCTGCAGTTCGGTTGGCGCCTCGTCCGGGATTGCGGACACGCGCAGCGTGCCGGCCACGGCCTGGGCGGCGGCAGGCGCGGTCGAGATAGCGAAGGCGATCGCGAAGCCGGCGGCAAGCATGGTTTTCAAGCTGCGAAAGGTGGAGAGTTGGGTCATGAAGGGCTTTCAGGTAGGAAAGACGACAGTGACACGCCGCGTGGAGGACGCCAGCGAGCGCGAAAAAAATGAATATTCAGCTATGATAACAAAATCAACACAACCGCAACGGCCAGACCGTGAATTCCATGCTGACACAATGCCAGACAGACACACGCCGCTCTGTTTCCGCGACAAGCATCCAGGCCGAGCTGAGCACAGGCTTGCTGGCGGCCGAGGCAGTCATTTCGCCGAAGTTCCTGTATGACGCGCTCGGCTCGCGGCTGTTTGAAGCCATCTGCGAATTGCCCGAATATTACCCGACCCGCACTGAAGCTGCCATCTTCGCCCGATACGGTGCCGATATCGCGCGCGCCATCGGCCCCGGGGCGACCTTGATCGACCTGGGCGCCGGCAATTGCGCCAAGGCGGCCAGCCTGTTTCCCCTGTTGCACCCGGACCAGTACGTGGCGATCGACATCTCGTGGGATTTCCTGCAGCAATCGCTGCTGAGCCTGCGCCAGCGTTTCCCGCACATCGAGATGACGGCGCTGGGGCAGGATTTCTCGTCCCGCCTCGATCTTCCGGCCGACGTCAGCCCGGCGCGCCGGCTGTTCTTCTATCCCGGCTCATCGATCGGCAACTTCACGCCGGATCAGGCGCTGGCCTTCCTGCGCCGCGCGCGCGCCCAGTGCGACCGCGACGGCGGGCTGCTGATCGGGGTCGACCTGATCAAGGATGAACAAGTTCTGTCCGATGCCTACGACGACGCGCTCGGCGTCACCGGCGCCTTCAACCTGAACGTGCTGCGCCACGTCAACCTGCTGCTGGGCGCCGACTTCGACGTGCGCGGCTGGCGCCACAAGGCCTTTTTCAACCGTGACGACAGCCGCATCGAGATGCACCTCGAGGCGCAGCGCGACATGCAGGTCAGCTGGCCGGGCGCTGCGCGCAGCTTCGCGCGCGGCGAGTGCATCCACACCGAAAACAGCTACAAGTACCGCAAGAGCGGGGTCATCGGCCTCCTTGAACAGGCCGGCTTCCAGGCGCTGCACAGCTGGACCGATCCCGACGAGTGGTTTGCCGTCATCCATGCGCGCGCCATTGACGCCTGACCTGCTGCGGCGCCGCTTCGCCGACGTCCGCCTGGCGTCGCTGGCACTGGCCGAGCCGCTCTCCAGCGAGGACTGCACCGCGCAGTCGATGGCCGACGCCAGCCCGGTCAAATGGCACCTCGCGCACACCACCTGGTTCTTCGAGACCTTCATCCTGGAACCCCATGAAGCCGATTTCCAGCCGTTCCACGCGGCCTTCCGGGTGCTGTTCAATTCGTACTACAACGGCATCGGCGCCAAGCATCCGCGCGCGCAGCGCGGGCTGCTGACCCGGCCGGGCATGGACGCGGTGCGCGATTACCGCGCCGACGTCGACGCGCGCATGCTGCGCCTGCTCGATCAGCGCGCCGGCGACGCCGCGCTGGCGGCGCTGGTCACGCTCGGCCTGCAGCACGAGCAGCAGCACCAGGAGCTGATCCTCACCGATGTCAAGCACCTGCTGGCGCAAAACCCCCTGTACCCGGCCTATCTGGACACCGTACCGGCGGCCGTGCCGCTGGCGCCAGCGCTGGAATGGTGCGCCTTCGAGGGCGGCCTGGCCGACATCGGCCATGCGGGCGACGGCTTCTGCTTCGATAACGAGCTGCCGCGCCACCGCGTGTTCGTGGCGCCGTTCGAACTGGCCAGCCGGCTGGTGACCAATGGCGACTATCTCGCCTTCATCGAAGCGGGCGGCTACCGCGATGCCGCGCTCTGGCTGTCGGAGGGCTGGGACATGGTCCGCGCCGGCCAGCTGGAGCGTCCGCTGTACTGGCTGGACGACGACCGCGAGTTCACGCTGCACGGCGCCCAGCCGCTCGACCTGTCCGCGCCGCTGGCGCACGTATCGCTGTACGAAGCCGACGCCTACGCGCGCTGGGCCGGGGCGCGCCTGCCCACCGAAGCGGAGTGGGAAGTGGCGGCGTCCAACCCCGGCGGCCTGCTCCAGCTGTACGGCCATCGCTGGCAGTGGACCAGCAGCAGCTACGCACCTTACCCCGGCTTTGCGCCACAACCCGGCGCCATCGGCGAATACAACGGAAAATTCATGATCAACCAGTATGTCCTGCGCGGCTCCTCGTGCGCCACGCCCGACGGGCACGCGCGCGCCAGCTACCGCAACTTCTTCCCGGCCGGGGCGCGCTGGCAGTTCAGCGGCATCAGGCTCGCGCGATGACCTTCAAGCGACTGGCACCGATCCAGATCCTCAACCGGCGCGCCAACGCCTACATCCTGGCGCACCCGCTCGCATTCACGATCCAGGTGCTCAAGGGCTTCCGCGCCAACCAGGGCCTGCTGCTGGCCGGCGCGGTGGCGTATTACGCGCTGCTGTCGATCGTGCCGTTCCTGATGCTGGTGGTGGTGGCGCTGTCGCACTTCATGGACCCGATCGAGCTGCTGGCGACCTTGCACCGCTACCTCGAGTGGCTGCTGCCGGGCCAGTCGAGCGCGATCGTGCAGGAGGTGTCGAACTTCCTCAACGAGCGCGGCCTGATCACCGGCGTGCTGCTGGTGACGATGCTGTTTTTCAGTTCGCTCGCGTTCACGGTACTGGAGAACGCGATGAGCGTGATCTTCATCCACCGCGTGGCGATCCGGCGGCGCCACTTCTTTGTCTCGGCCATCTTGCCTTACTGCTACATCCTGGCGCTCGGCGTCGGCGTGATGCTGGTGACGCTGGTGGCCGGCACCTTGCAGGTGATGGGCGAGGAAGAGATCAACTTTCTCGGTTACCACTGGTCGCTGAACGGCGTGTCGGGCGTGCTGCTGTATCTGCTGGGCCTGTTCGGCGAGATTCTGGTGCTGACGTCGATCTACCTGGTGATGCCGGTCGGCCGCCTGTCGCTGTCGCATGCGCTGGTCGGCGCCGTGACCGCGGCACTGCTGTGGGAAGCGGCGCGCCATGTGCTGGTGTGGTACTTCTCGACGCTGTCGCAAGTGAACATCGTGTATGGATCGATGACGACCGCGATCGTCGTCATGCTGACCCTTGAGATCGGCGCCGCCTTGCTGCTGCTGGGCGCCCAGGTGATATCGGAGTACGAGCGGGTAGGGCGCAAGCAGCACGGCGAGCCGCAGCCGATGACCACGCGCCCGGCCTGATTTATACGTCGACCACCATCTCGAAGCCGCCGTAGATCATGCGCTTGCCGTCAAAGGGCATGTTCTCCGGCTTCATCCACTGCGCCATGCGCGGATCCTTCATGACCTTGTCGTTGATCTCGTCGCGGCTGGCGCGCGATGGGTAGACAATCCACGAAAAGAACACCACTTCGCCTTCTTCGAGCATCACGCTTTGCGGAAAGGACGTCAACTTGCCGGGCTTGACGTCGTCGCCCATGCACTCGCGAAATTCAAGCGCGCCCAGCTCGCGCCAGATCTTGCCGCAGGTGGTGGACATCTCCTTGTAGCGCTCCACATCCTGCTTCTTTACTGCCACCACGAAACCATCGACGTACGCCATGACATTCTCCTCTTTGGGGTTGGATGAGCTGACAATAGTACGCCGCGCGCGGCGCGCACGGCGCGTCACAGGCCTTGTTTTTTATCAATTGCATGAATGTATCCCGGTGGCACATTAGTCGATGCGGCGGAGCGATTTTTCGTCGCCAGCTGCCGACGCCACCGATAAAAAAAGGATGCCTGAAATGAATCTCACCTCAGTCCGGATCGCGATCCTGATCGCCTGCCTGCTAGCCGTTCGCTCGGTCCTGGGTGCCGCGCGCGCCGCTGTCAGGCGCTTGCTGCCGCCCCAATCGTTCATGTGAAGGAGTACGTTATGCCCGCCCTCAAAGGACTCGACACAGCCGCCGAGCTGACCCGCCACGCCAGCGCGCTGCGCTCGCAGGGCTATGACTTCGCGATGCGCTACTACAGCCACAACGCCGCCAAGAACCTGTCGCTGGGCGAGGCGCGCGCCTTGTCGGCCGCCGGCCTGCTGATCGGCGCGGTGTGGGAGACGGCCGCGACCCACGCCAGCTTTTTCAGCCGCGCCCAAGGCGTGGCCGATGGCGCGGCGGCGTTCAACATGGCGCGGGCGACGATCGGCCAGCCGGCCGGCTCGGCGATCTATTTCGCGGTCGACTACGACGCCACCGAAGCCGACCTGGAAGGCCCGGTGGGCGACTATTTCGCCGGCATCAAGATGGCCTTCGCGGCCGCGGCCGACGGCCTGTCGCCGTATGGCGTCGGTGTGTATGGATCGGGACTGTGCTGCGAGACGCTGATCGACCGGCAGCTGGCGAGCCTGGGCTGGCTGTCGCAGTCGGCCAGCTTCGCCGGGTCGACGGCGTATGCCGACGGGGCGCGCTACAACCTGATCCAGAAACTGCCCGTGCGGGCTGCCGGCACAGGGTTGCAACTGAGTTATGACCCGGATGCGAGCAATCCGGACCGGCCGCACGGGCTGTTCCGGCTCAGCGGCTTTTAAGCGCTCAGGCGCTCACGCAAACCCGTGGCGCGCCGGCCGCCATCCGGCCGACCACGGCCGCATGCGCGAAGCCTTCGCGCGCGAACAGCGCCAGCACCTCGTCGGCGATGGCCGGGTCGACCGATACCAGCAGGCCGCCGGAGGTCTGCGGATCGGTCAGCAAGGCTTGCTGGGCCGCGGCGATGCCCTCGAACAGCGTGACATCGCTGCCGTAGGCGTCCCAGTTGCGGCCGGAGGCGCCGGTGAAGAAGCCATCGCGCGCCAGCTGTTCGACGCCCGGCAGCAGCGGAATGCTGGCCATGTCGAGCTGTGCTTCAAGCTTGGCGCCGCGCGCCAGTTCCAGCAGGTGGCCGAGCAGGCCGAAGCCGGTGATATCGGTCATCGCATGCACGCCGGGCATGTCGGCCAGGGCCTTGCCGGGCTTGTTCAGCTTTGTCGTGTTCTCGATCATGGCGGCATAGCCGTCGGCATCGAGCGCATCTTTTTTCAGCGCCGCCGACAGCACGCCGACGCCGAGCGGCTTGCCCAGGATGAGCACATCGCCGGCCCTGGCATCGGCATTGCGCTTGACCTTCGACGGATGCACCAGCCCGAGGACGACCAGGCCGTAGATCGGCTCGACCGAATCGATGGTGTGGCCGCCGGCGATCGGAATGCCCGCTTCGGCGCAGATCGACTCGCCGCCGCGGATGATCTGGCCGATCGTCTCGATCGGCAGCTTGTTGACCGGCATGCCGACCAGCGCGAGCGCCATGATCGGCGTGCCGCCCATGGCGTAGACGTCGGAGATGGCGTTGGTGGCGGCAATCCGGCCGAAGTCGAACGGGTCGTCGACGATCGGCATGAAGAAGTCGGTGGTGGCGATCAGCGCCTGTTCGTCATTGAGCTTGTAGACCGCGGCATCGTCGGCGGTCTCGATGCCGACCAGCAGTTCTTTCGGCACCGGGAAGCCGGTCGAATTCTTCAGGATCTCGGACAGCACGCCCGGCGCGATCTTGCAGCCGCAGCCGCCGCCATGCGAGAACGAGGTGAGTTTGATGGTTTGCTCTGGTGCTGTGCTCATGGAGGTTCCGATATCAGTGGGTGCCGGCGTGCCGTGCGATGAGCAGATTATCCACCATGTCGCGCACGGCTGCTTGCTCGGCTTGCGGCGCAAACAGCGCGGCGCGCGCGCCGCACTGCGCTTGCAGCCGCTCGAGGAAAGCCGGGTCGTCGATGCAGCGCGCCATCAATGCGGCCAGCGCGGGGGCGTCGCCGAGCGGGAAGTAGCCTTGGTAGCCGGCCCCCAGCATGCCGCGGTTGCCGTCGATGTCGCTGGCCAGCACCGGCACGCCGCTGGTGACGGCCTCGATGATGACGTTGGCGCCGCCTTCCATCACCGACGCGATCACCAGCGCGTCGCTGCACGCCAGCGCCATGCGCGCCGCCGGATGGGCCAGGTTGCCCATCCACTGGTAGCGCGGGTCGGCTTCTGCGGTGTCCCCGGCGGCGGCGCCGAGCTGCTCGTCGAGCGCGCCGCCGATATGGATGAAGCGGGCGCTGTCATGCGCCACCAGCCGGGCCGCGCGCATGAAGGTCAGCGGGTCTTTTTCAGGACGCAGGTGGCCGATCATGGCGAACGTGAATTCATCGATGCCGGCCGCGTGCGGCACATGCGGCAGCGCTGGCGCCGACTGCCAGATCAGGCGCGCCTTGGCGCGGTAGCGCGGCGGCAGCACGGCAATGCCGGCTTCCTGCAGCAGCACCAGCACATCGGCGTGCGCCAGCGAGGCCTGGGCGGCGGGGTCGTCGTGGATGTCGCGGTACAGGTCGGTGCCGGTCAACACCAGCACGCGCGGCCGGTCGGGGTGTTGTTCGGCAAAGGCGGCCAGCGCGGCGGCCGAGCGGCGCGCGTGCAGCGCGATCAGCAGGTCGGGGGCCGAGCCGGTGACGGGTGACCACGACGCGCTGATGTTGACGTCGTAGGCGGGCGTGAGGAAGTGCGCCCAGCGCATGGCGGTCTGCCAGTTGCCGTTATTTGCCTCGGCCAAGGCCGGGCTGACGATGGTTACGCGTTGCACCGGGTCCGCTCCTTCAAAAGTCGTTACAATCCTGCCATGAACCCAATCACCGCATCGTTCAGGCAGGCCAGGCCCCAACAATTGTCAGAAGCGCTGCAGTCTGCCAGAAATTATACGCTGCGCCTGTTCGATTGCCTGGCCCATGCCGGTTACGGCGTACCGGCCCGGGTGCCGCACATCGCCACCATCAACCCGCCGCTGTGGGAGCTCGGCCATACCGCGTGGTTCGCCGAGTGGTTTGTGCTGCGCCAGGCCGCGTCCAGCCATCCGGCCGACGCCGCCGGCCACTCGCTGCTCACGCGCGGCGACGACTGGTTCGACTCCAACACGGTGGCGCACCGCAGCCGCTGGACGCTCGACCTGCCCAACACCGGCTCGCTCAAGACCTACTGCAACGAAGTGCTCGACCGGGTGCTCGACAAGCTTTCGCGCGAAGCCAGCGTGGACCAGGCGCTGTACCCGTACCGGCTGGTGCTGGCGCATGAAGACATGCACGGCGAAGCGCTGCTGCACGCGCTGCAGCAGCTCGGCGTGGCGGCGCCGCCGGAGCTGATGAAGGACATCGGCGGGGCCGTGGCGCCGCGCGAAATCGCCTATCCCGGCGCCACGATCCAGCTGGGCGGCGCGCAGGAGAACGGCTTTGTGTTCGACAACGAGAAGCTGGCGCACCCGTGCTACGTGCCGCCGTTTGCGATCGATGCGGCGCTGGTCACCAATGAGCAGTACGCGGAGTTCATCGCCGACGGCGGCTACCAGCGCGCCGGCTACTGGAGCCAGGCCGGGCAGGCGTGGCTGATGGGGCAGGAGCGGTCGGCCCCGCGCTACTGGCAGCGCGACGGCGGGCGCTGGCTGGCCAGCCGGTTTGGCCGGCTGCAGACGCTCGATCCGCATGAGGCGGTGCGCCATGTGACGCTGTTCGAGGCGCAGGCTTACTGCATGTGGGCGGAGCGGCGCCTGCCGACCGAGGCGGAATGGGAGTACGCAGCGGTGTCCGGGCAGCCGGGCTTCACCTGGGGCCAGCTGTGGGAATGGACGGCGTCGCCGTTCGAGCCGTATCCGGGATTCGCACCGGGCCCGTACCGCGAGTATTCGGCGCCGTGGTTCATGACGCACCAGGTGCTGCGCGGCGCGTCGTTTGCGACGCCGTCGCGGTTTGGCTCGGCGCGCTTCAGAAACTTCTATCTGCCGCAGCGCGATGACATCTTCGCCGGGTTCCGCACCTGCGCATTCTGAACGAGGGCGTAAAAAAAGCGGCTACCGAGGTAGCCGCTTTTCATGTAAGCGCCTGAACGATTAACGGTCGCCGTAGGTGCGGCGTGCGCCGTCGGCCGAGCGTGGGTTCGAACCCTTGTAGCCGCCGCCCGCAGGGGCGCCTTCGCGGCGCGGTGCGCCTGGCTTGCTGAAGGTGCGCTGGCCTGGCTTGGCGCCGGTGCGGTTGTCGCCCGGTTTCCAGGTGCCTGGACGTGCCGCCGAACGTGGCGCCGAAGCGGTGCGCTTTGGCTCGAAACCTTCGATGACGTTGACCGGGATCAGCTGCTTGGTGAAGCGCTCGATACGCTTGACGTTCATGCCTTCGGCGTGGTTCACCAGCGAGATCGCCAGGCCGTTGCGGCCGGCGCGGCCGGTGCGGCCGATGCGGTGAACGTAGTCCTCAGGGAACTTCGGCAAGTCGTAGTTGAACACGTGCGTGATGGTCGGGACGTCGATGCCGCGTGCTGCCACGTCGGTCGCGACCAGTACCTTTACATTGCCGCGGCGCAGGCCGTCGAGCGTGCGGTTACGGGCGCCCTGGTGCATGTCGCCATGCAGCGCGGCGGCCGAGAAACCGGCGATGTTCAGGCGGTCGGCGATGGTGTCGGCGTCACGCTTGGTGGCGGTGAAGACAACTGCCTGGTCGAGCGTCTCGTCGCGCAGCAGGTGGTCCAGCAGGCGGTTTTTGTGCGACAGGTCGTCGACGAAGTGGACGCGCTGCACGATGTTCTCGTGCTTGCTCGACGAACTGGTGATCTGGATGACCATCGGATCTTTGGTGATGCGGCGCGCCATATTGCCGACCATGCCGTCCAGGGTTGCCGAGAACAGCATCGTCTGGCGGCCAGCTGGCGTTGCAGCGATGATCTTCTCGATGTCGTCGATGAAGCCCATGTCCAGCATGCGGTCAGCTTCGTCCAGCACCAGGATTTCCAGTTGCGAGAAGTCGATCTTGCCCGATTCCATGTGATCGATCAGGCGGCCTGGGGTCGCCACGAGGATCTCTGGATTCTTGGCCAGCAGTTGCATCTGCTTAGGGTAAGGCATGCCGCCCAGGATCGAGACGGCGCGGATGCGGCGGATCTGGGTACCGTATTTTTCGGTCGCGCTGGTCACTTGCAGTGCCAGTTCGCGGGTTGGGGTCAGCACCAGCATCTTCGGCTGTGCTGCCTTGAAACGTGGACGCTCGCCAGGGGCGCCGCGCGGGGCGACAGGCGCTTGCTCGGCGAGAGCGAGCTTGTGCAGGGCTGGCAGCATGAATGCCGCGGTCTTGCCCGAACCGGTCTGCGAGGACACCAGCAGGTCACGGCCCGCGATACCCGCAGGAATCGCTTGCTCTTGTACAGGGGTCGGCGTGGTGTAGCCGGCATCGGTTGCTGCTTTTACGATAGACGCGTGGAGGCCTAATGCTTCAAAACTCATTGTTTTCTTTTCTTTCGGTATAGATCAGCGCTCGGGCACATGCCTTCGAGCGCAAAATAGCAACGCCAACCAACAAACGAAATAACTCTGAGATGAAAAGAAATTTCGGCACAAAAGCTTTGCGCCGGGACGGTGTCAGGTGCGACACACAAGGCGGGAGGGCTTTATTGAGGCTGTCCGGTGGACATGCCTAGGCTTGCGAAGCTGCTAGTTTTACTTCTTTGTAACTGCGTATTGCCATCGCTAAGCTAATTTGCGAGAAACGTATTGCAGCGCACAAATCGAACTATACAGTACTTTCACTGTGTTTGCACGGAATATGCAGATCCGTGCGCGGGGCTGGCGAAAAGTCAAAGGGCGCGGCCCGCACCATCGATGCGGGGCCGCGCCCTGTGGCGGGAGTCGATTAGCGGCGCTTTGGGGCGCGCGACTTGGCCGACGTGCGGCTCATGCGGCTCTTGATCGATGCGACCTTGGCCTTGACCTTCTGCGAGTTGGTCATTTTCTTGCCGCCGCGCTTCTTGGCGCTGCGCTCTGCTTCAAACGCCATGACCGCGTTGTCGATAACGTGATCGGCGATGTCGGTATGGATGGTGGCCGAGGTGCGCGGCACCAGGATGGTCGAACCGGCCTTCAACACGGTACGCGCCGGGATATTATTGGCTTGGCGAATCACTTCCGGGGTGGTGCCAAAGCGCGATGCCAGGCTGTTGATGCTTTCCCTGGCGCCGGTGATCCGGTGCGTGGTCCAGCTCGACAAGGCTTCGCCCCATTGCGCCAGGTTCACGTGGAATTTCTCGGCGTTTTCTTTCGGGAGCAAAATCTTGGTCCGTTCGCCGCCGGTGATGACCGGGCGGTTGAACTGCGGATTGAGCGCCTTGAACTCGTCCATCGACAGTTCGGCCAGCTGGGCAGCAACGGCGAGGTCGATGTCGCTGGTCTTGTCGATGACGGTAAAGTAAGGCTGGTTGTCGATCACCGGCAGCGACACGCCGTACTGGGCCGGGTTGCTGACGATATTCTTGACGGCCTGCAGCTTCGGCACATAGTTGCGCGTTTCCGCAGGCATGTGGGCCGCCAGGCTCTCGAAGTCGGTTGGTTTGCCGAGCGCCTGGTTCTTCTTGATGGCGCGCTGGACGTTGCCTTCGCCCCAGTTATAGGCGGCAAGGGCGAGTTGCCAGTCGCCGAACATCACGTACAGCTTCTGCAGGTAGGAGAGGGCGGCGTCGGTCGAGGCCAGCACGCCGCGTCGCTCGTCCTTGAACATGTTTTGCTTCAGGTCGTAGTCGCGGCCGGTGCCAGGCACGAACTGCCACATGCCGGCAGCGTCAGCGCTGGAATAGGCTTGCGGGTTGAATGCCGATTCGATGATTGGCAGCAAAGCCAGTTCGGTCGGCATGCCGCGCTTTTCCAGTTCCTGGACGACGTGGAACATATAGCGCGATGCGCGGGTCGACACCCGCGCCAGGTAATCCGGGCGCGTGCTGTACCACTTGGTATGGTTGCCGACGAGGGAATTGTCGATGTCAGGAATGGCGTAGCCGGTGCGGATGCGGCCCCAGACGTCCGTTTCCTTGAATTCTTCAACCTTGAGCGGGGCGTAAGGCGCAACGAGGGGCTTGGCCACTGCCGCCGCCGGTGCGGAGGAGGCGAAATCAGCGCCCGCTTGGGTGATGGGAGCCAGGAAGACAAGCAGTGCTGCCAGTGCGATGGTAGGACGGGTAGTTGTTTTCATAGCTTTCCATTGTTGCGTCCAAGAATCGGACTGACATGAACAAGGCCGAGTGTACGTAGGACAATGCCCCGACGTCAAGCGAATCGGCATTGCCGCAGGCAAATATTCCGCAAATTTTTTTCCGATGAGTTATCAAATGATAAACGGGGGTATGCGAAAAAAATATCAATTTATCATCGTGCAAATTGCGGCGACATGATGGGTACCCCCTGGGGGTATGTTCAAGTTCGCGCTGCGGGAGCGATCGCTCATCCGTCGTTTGGGGCGCCGCCGCGCTTGCCACCGATGTTGCCATAAAGATATTTCGCGCGACCCGTGAAACCATGGCCTTGACGCTACGCCCGCGCGGGTCAGAAACTATGATGAGACGCAAAGAGTGCGTACAATCTGGTTTTGCGCGAGCATTCTTTTTTAGTTGAAAGCATTCCATGAGTACCCAGAACATCAACGCCGACGACGACCAGATCATCGCGGCCACCGAGCGCTGGCTGGAACAGGCGGTCATCGGCCTGAACCTGTGCCCGTTCGCCAAGGCTGTCCACGTCAAGAAGCAGGTGCGTTACGTGGTCTCGAATGCCACCACCGTCGAGGTGCTGCTTGAAACGTTGATGAACGAGCTGCAATTGCTTTCAGACACGCCGGCGGAAGAGATCGACACGACGCTGCTGATCCATCCGTTCGTGCTGAACGACTTTGCCGACTACAACGAATTTCTCGACGTGGCCGATGCCGCAGTCGAAGACATGCAGCTTGACGGCGAAATCCAGGTTGCCAGTTTCCATCCGGAATATCAGTTCGCCGAGACCGACATCAACGACATCAGCAACTACACCAACCGCGCGCCTTACCCGATTTTGCACTTGCTGCGTGAAGACAGCATCGAGCGCGCGGTGGAGGCGTTCCCGGAAGCCAGCGAGATCTTCGACAAGAACATTGAAACGATGGAAAAGCTCGGTCATGACGGCTGGGACGCGCTCAATGTCGGCCCAGCAAAATAAGGACGCGATGACGGAAGAAGACAAGCTGCCCGAGCGGCCGGACACGCCGTGCGTGGCGGTCTGTTCGACGACGTTCGACGAGATTTGCCGCGGCTGCGGGCGCTCGGTGGTCGAAGTGGCGCACTGGGTCTCGATGGCGCCTGCAGAGAAAGAACAGGTCTGGAAGCGCATCCTGTCGCAGGGCTACCCGCGGCGCAACAAATAACGTGAAACATGCCGGCATCGGGATCTGTCCCCGATGCCGGATCATTACTACTGATTAATAGCTTCCGATGAAGTCCTTCTTGCCGACTTCAACGCCGTTGTGGCGCAGCAGGGCGTAGGCGGTGGTGGCGTGGAAGTAGAAGTGCGCCATCGCGTAATGGACGAGGTAGTCCTGGCCCTTGAACTCGCGCACCTTGGCGCCGCTGCCGGTGACGATGTCGCGCTGGGCGCTCGCTTCAATGGCGTCGCGCGGCAGGCCGCCGATGAAGGCGACGGTGCGGGCGATGCGCTCGCGCAGGTCGGCGAAACTGGTTTCGGTGTCGTCATAACGCGGCACTTCGGCGCCGGCCAGACGGGCCGAACAGCCCTTGGCGAAGTCGGTCGCTACCTGGACCTGGCGCAGGAAAGGGAACATGTCCGGGTACAGCCGCGCCTGCAGAAGGGCGGCAGGGTCGATGTTTTTTTCGCTGGCGTGGGCTTCGGCCTTGTCGATGATGGCGGACAGGCTGTTGAGGATCTGGGTGAAAACTGGCACGGAGGCCTCGTACATTGAAAAGCTCATGGTATGGTCCTGGTTGAAAGATGCAGCGATAATAACAACTTGCCGGCGTTCGTGCTGGGGGCCGCTTGTTGTCATCCGATCACGGTTTGTCAACTTTTTGAACATGGCCCGCGCAAATACCCGCCATGCCTTGACGCCGGCATCGGACTTGCCATAGAGTAATTCGTTTCTGTAATCAATTGAGCGATCAGGTCTCGGCCTTTCCGGGGATAGCACATATGGTATTGCCACTGCATGCATAGCACGCCCTATCGCCAACTGCGCGCCAAGCTGGGTATTTTGTACGGACGATCGATCTACGGCGCCTTGCTACTGGTTGTGATCGGCGGACTGGTGTTCCCCGCGATTATCGGCAGCTACCTGCTGATCGGCGTGCAGGAACAGAAGTCGGCCGGGACCGCCCTGAGCGAATCGCTCCAGCGCAACGCCGACATTCTTGCGCTCGGCATGCAGGAGTCGCTCTGGAACATGAACGCCGAGTCGGCCCATTCGCTGGTCGATTCCGTCATGCGCGACCCATCGGTGCTGCAGGTGCGGGTGATCGGCCAGGCCGACACCCAGTTCATGGACGTGACGTCGCCCAATCGCCCGGTCGGCAACGTCTTCAAGGCCGAACGCGACATCATGGTGCGCGGCGAGCGCATCGGCCGCATCCTGGTCGCGATGGACGACGCCCGCAGCCAGCAGGACCTGCGTTCAAAGCAATCGAAATACGCGCTGGTGCTGTTCGGCCAGATCGCCATCTCCCTCCTGCTCATTATCCTGTTCCTGAACCGCCGACTGATTGTCCCGATGCGCAAGCTGATGGGGTTCTCCGACCGCTTGTCGCGCGGCGACTTCGAAACCCGCCTCGACCTCGACGGCAACGACGAACTCGGCCGCCTGGGCAGCCAGATGGAGCAGATGCGGATCGCGATCAAGCACCTGTTTGAAGACATCGGCCGCCGCGAAGAGCGTTTCCGCACCATCGTCACCCAGGTTCCCGGCGCGGTGTTCCGCGCGCGCCGCGGCGGCGCGATCGACTTCGTCAGCGACGCCATCGAGGATATCTCCGGCTACCCGGCATCGCAGTTCATGCGCGCCACCACCGACGCCTGGACCGACCTGGTCTCGCCCGAGCACCGCCGCCTCCAATACGGCGCGGTGCGCGAGGCCAGCCGCACCGGCCAGCCCTACGAAATCGAGTACCGCATTCAGGACGCCACCGGCACCGAGCGCTGGGTGTCCGAGAAGGGCCATCCGCGCGCCGACGGCGCCGGCGCGGTCGAATGGATCGACGGCATCCTGACCGACATCAGCGAGCGCAAACACAACGAGATGCGCATCGAAGGCCTGCTGGCTGAACAAAGCGCGATTCTCGATAACGTGATGTTCGGCGTGATGTTCGTGCGCGGGCGCCACGTGGTGTCGGCCAACCGCCGCTGCGAGGAGCTGTTCGGCTACGGCAGCGGCGAACTGGCCGGCGTCTCGACCGACGTGTTCTTCAACTCGCGCATGGACTTCGCGCTGGGCGGCATGCGCCAGCATCCTGGCCTGTCGCACGGCCGCGACTTCAGCGAAGAGCGCGAATACCACAAGCGCGACGGCTCGACGTTCTGGTGCATGGTCAGCGGCTGCGCGCTCGATCCGCTGCATCCGAACGAAGGCAGCATTTGGGTCTACGCCGACATCAGCGAACGCAAGCAGGCCGAAGAAAAGCTGCGCCTGTCCGCCACGGTGCTGGAGCACATCGCCGACGGCGTGATGGTGGTCGACGCGGAACGCCGCATTGTCGCCGTCAATCCGGCATTTACCCAGATTACCGGCTACAGCGAGCACGAAGCGATCGGCCAGCCGGCCAGTATCACGCGTTCCGACCGCCACGACGCCGCGTTCCACCAGGCGATGTGGGCGGAGCAGGAGACCAAAGGCTTCTGGCGCGGCGAAATCTGGAACCGCCGCAAAAACGGCGAGGTATACCCGGAGTGGCTGACCGTGTCGGTCATGCGCGACCGCAGCGGCAGGATCACCCATTATGTCGGCGTCTTCAGCGACATCACGGCGGCCAAGGAATCGCAGGAAAAGCTTGATCACATGGCGCACCACGATCCGCTGACGGCGCTGCCGAACCGCCTGCTGTTCCACGACCGGTTGCAGCACGCGCTGCAGCGCGCCAGCCGGATGGACGAGCAGCTCGCGGTGCTGTTCATCGACCTTGACCGCTTCAAGAACGTTAACGACACGCTCGGCCATCATGTTGGCGACGAGCTGTTGATCAAGGTGGCGGGCGCCTTGTCGGAGCGCCTGCGCGAGGGCGACACCCTGGCGCGGCTGGGCGGCGACGAGTTCATCGTCCTGCTCGAAAACGTCGACGGCGCCTACGGCGCAGCGCTGGTCGCCGAAAAGCTGATGGCCATGTTCGAGCAGCCTTTCCTGGTCTCCGATTACGAGCTGTTCGTCACCGGCAGCGTCGGTATCAGCCTGTATCCGAGCGACGCGATCGATCTGAACATGCTGATCCGGAACGCCGACGTCGCCATGTACCAGGCCAAGGCGCGCGGCCGCAACGGCTACCAGTTCTACGCGCCGTCGATGACGGGCGAGGGCGTCGAGCGCCTGCGCCTCGAAGCGATGCTGCGCCGCTCGATCGACAAGAACGAGATTTTCCTGAACTACCAGCCGCAGGTCGAAATCGACACCGGCCGCCTGATCGGGGTTGAAGCGCTGGTGCGCTGGAACAGCCCGGAGCTGGGCGTGGTGCCGCCGGCCCGCTTCATTCCGCTGGCGGAAGACATCGGCTTCATCAGCCAGCTCGGCAAGTGGGTGCTGTACGAGGCGTGCCGCCAGATGATTCGCTGGGAAGGGCAGGGCCTGGTGGTGCCGAAGATCGCGGTCAACCTGTCGGTCAAGCAGTTCGAGCGCGGCAGCATCGCCAGCATGGTGGCCGACGTGCTGGCCGAAACCGGTCTCGATCCGCAGCGCCTGCAGCTTGAAGTGACCGAATCGGTGATCATGAATACCGGCGACGCGCTGGCCTTCATCAACGACCTGCACGCGATCGGCGTGGGACTGGCGATCGACGACTTCGGCACCGGATACTCGTCGCTGGCCTACCTCAAGCAGATGCCGGTGCAGACGCTGAAGATCGACCGCAGCTTCATCAAGGACATCTCGACCGACATCAATGACGAAGCGATCACGATCGCGATCATCCAGCTTGGCAAGAGCCTGAACCTGTCGGTGATCGCCGAAGGGGTGGAGACTGCCGAGCAGGCGGAGTTCTTGCTGCGCCACGGCTGCAACCTGGCGCAGGGCTACTACTACAGCCGGCCGGTGATGCCGGGCGCGCTGCTGGAAGACTGGCAGGTAAAAGAGCTGGGCTAGGCGCGGCCCGGGCGCCGGCGCCTAGCCGGCGTCGCGAATCAGGTCGCGCAGGTTGCAGTCGAGCTGCCACTCGCGCCGTTCGGAGCTGCTGCCGGCCAGGCGTGCCAGTTCTTCGCGGGTCTGTTCGGCCTGCGCCTTGACCAGCCGGTCGGCCAGTGCGGGATCGGGCAGCATGGTGCCGAAGAAGGCCACGGTATCGTCGCGCTGGATCAGCAGCGTAGGGAAATTCTCGACATCGAGGTCGCCAACGAGGTCGGCCTGGTCTTCGACGTCGATCCACACGAACAGCTTGTCGGGATGGCGCGCGGCCACCGTCTCGAAGGCGTTCCGGTACGCCGTGCAGGTACCGCACCACGCGGCGCACAGGCAGGCCACGACCCAGCGATCGCCGGCCAGCGCCTGGGTGATCGTGTCGCGGTTGTCAAGGTCGAGAGTCAGGCTATGCATGCGGCATTCTACAACGCCCGCCGCAGGGCTGCCAGCGCAGGCTGGCCGGGTTAAAATACGGTATGTCTATCATTCTCGCCATCGAAACCTCCTCCGAACTCGCATCCTGCGCGCTGCTCAACGGCGAAACGCTGCTGGCGCGCGCCTCGTCCGGCGTGCGCACCCACTCGCAATCGATCCTGCCGATGGTGCAGGAGCTGCTTGCCGAAGCCGGGCTGACGCTCGCGCAGTGCGACGCGATCGCGTTCGGGGCGGGCCCGGGCTCGTTTACCGGCGTGCGTACCGCGTGCGGCATCGCCCAGGGCCTCGCCTTTGGCGCCGGCCTGCCGGTGGTCCCCTTGGTAACCCTCGAAGCGATGGCGCTGGCCTGCCGCCTGCAAACCGGCGCCACCGAGATCCTCACGGTGCTCGACGCGCGCATGGGCGAGGTGTATTGGGCCCAGTACCGGTTTGATGGCGGCTTGACGGTGGTGGCCGAGCCGGCCCTGTGCGCGCCGGGCGACGTCGCCCCGGTCGATGCCGGCGGCGTCCTGACTGCCTGCGGCAACGGCTTCGCCGCTTACCCGGACGCGTTCGCCGGCCGTCCGTGGGCGCAAGGCGCGCTGGCCGCCATCATGCCGCATGCCGGCGAGGTCGCACGGCTGGGCAGCGCGGCGCTGGCCGCCGGCCACGGCGTGGCGGCAGCGCAAGCGCAGCCGCTCTACCTGCGCAACAAGGTCGCCTACACCAGCGCCGAGCGCCAGGTCATCAACGCCAGCAAGGCCGCCGCATGACCGACGCCGGTCTGCACCTGTCGCGCATGGCGATGGCCGACATCGACGAAGTGTTCGGCGTCGAGCTGTCGGTGTACCCGCATCCCTGGACGCGCGGGAATTTCACCGACTCGCTCGCCACCGGCTACCAGGGCCGCGTGCTGCGCGACGACGCCGGCCAGCTGGTCGGCTACTTCCTGCTGATGGCGGCGGTCGACGAAGCGCACCTGCTCAACGTCGCCGTGCGCGCCGAGCGCCAGGGCGAAGGGCTGGGGCGCCACCTGCTCGACAAGGTCGCCGACTGCGCGCGCGCGCTGGGCATGGAATCGGTGCTGCTGGAGGTGCGCCCATCGAACCTGCGCGCGCTGAAGGTGTATGAACAGTACGGCTACGCCGAAATCGGCCGGCGCAAGGCATACTATCCCGACCATAACGGACAACGCGAGGATGCGATCGTGATGAGGTACGTTCTATGAGTAAGCGCAGCGCCGCCTTCCTCGAAGAGATGGGCATCGGACCGCTGTGGACGCTGCGCGGCAGCGCAGGCGCTCCCGCGGCCGAACCGCCAGCCGCGGAAGCCGTGCCGGAGGTGCAGGCGGCGCCCGCGACTAAGCCGTACCGTCCCGAGCCATCGCCGGCGCTGCCGCCGCCGCCGGTATACCAGCCCGGCCACGAGCCGCGCGCGCCGATGAACCATCCGCAGCCGCCGGGCAGCGCCTGGGCCGACGCGGATGTCGCGCCCGCAGCGACGGACGAAGAGATCGCCGCCATGGACTGGGCACAGCTGCGCGCGGCGATTGCCGGCTGCACCCGCTGCGGCCTGTGCGCAAGCGGCAGCAAGCCAGTCTACGGAAGCGGCGCGCGCCAGGCGCAATGGGTCGTCGCCGCGGGTGCGACGACGGCGGCCGACGAAACCGAGGGCCAGCCGGTCGCGGGCGAGGCCGGCAAGCTGCTGGGTAACATGCTGGCCGCGGTCGAGCTCTCGCGCGAGACCAGCGCCTGGGTCACCAATCTGGTCAAATGCCGCCCGACCAGCGCCAATGGCGGCGACCGCGCGCCGACGATCGACGAAGCGCGCGCCTGCCGGCCCTACCTCGAACGCGAAGTTGCGCTGACCGGCGCCGCGATGGTGCTCACGGTGGGCCAGATCGCCGCCAACGGCCTGCTTGGCAAGCCGCTCGCCGAGCCGCTGTCGGCCGCGCGTGGCGCGGTGCATGCACTGGGCGAGGTAGCGCTGGTGGCGACACTGCATCCGGGCGAACTGCTGCGCCGCGGCGCCGACAAGGCGCTCGCGTGGGCCGACCTGTGCCTGGCAAAGGCGCACGATGGACGCACGGGCTGACACCTTCCAGGCGCAGTTCGCGCGCCGCTGGGGGCATCTGCGCCAGCCGCACGTGCGCACCCTGGCGTGGCTGCTCGACGCCCCCGACCTGCTCGATGCGCACGATCCCTACTGGGAACACAAGATCGCCTCGCTCGGCGAGGTCGGTCCCGGTGTCGCGCGCTGGCTGGGCGAGCTCGACGCCGACCCGTCGGCGCTGCAAGCCTCGCTTGGCGAGCGCGTCTACACCCGGCTCGGGCTGTATGCCGAGAAGCTGATGGCCTTCTACTTTCGCGAGCGCGGTGAACTGGTGGCGCACGGCCTGCAGGTACGCAGCAGCCGCAACGACACGGTTGGCGAGTTCGACTTCCTGCTCGACGCGGGCGAGGGCGGCGTCGAGCACATCGAATTCGCGACCAAGTTCTACCTGCTCGAAGGCACTGCCGCCTCGCGCTTCGACACCTTTGTCGGTCCCAACCTGGCCGACAGTCTCGGTGCCAAGATGCGCAAGATATTCACCCGCCAGCTCGAACTAGGCATTCACCCGGCCGCGCAGGCGCTGCTCGAGCGTCCCGTGATCCGCGCGCGGGCGCTGGTCAAAGGCTGGCTGTTCTACCCATCGGGCGGGCACCAGCCGATGGGCGGCATCTCGGCGCAGCACTGCCGGGGCTTCTGGTGCGCGCTGGCCGAAGTAGCGGCACTGGAAGCGGACCGCTTCGTGATCCTGCCGCGCATGCAATGGCTGGCGCCCTACCGTGGCGACGGCAGCGACAGCGTGATGGGAAGGGAAGCGCTGCAAGCGGCGCTGGCTGGCGCCGCGATGCCATCGCTGGTAGCGGCGGTACGGGAAGAGGGTGGCGACATCATCGAAACCGCGCGCGGCTTCATCGTCCCCGACACCTGGCGCTCCCGCGCCGCCCTCCGCCTGCAATAAACAAAAGGTCCAAATCGGGAAGTTCCAAAATCGGGGACAGACCACCATTTTAGAATCTTCTAAAATGGTGGTCTGTCCCCGATTTTGGAATGTTTGTGAGCGTGGGGATTAGTGCTTGTGCTCGCCAATCAGGGCGAGCGAGTCGTGTTCTTTCTGGTTCAGCGCGTGGCGCTTCATGATCAGGAACATGATGCCGGCGACGAAGGCGCCAAACAGGACGATGATGATGTTCAGGTCGAGGTTGAGCGTGATCATCACCGCGTAGAGCGCGAGCATCGTCAGGATCGACAGGTTTTCGTTGAAGTTCTGAACCGCGATCGAGTGCCCGGCGCTCATCAGGACGTGGCCGCGGTGCTGCAGCAGCGCGTTCATCGGGACCACGAAGAAACCGGACAGGATGCCGATGAAGATCAGCAGGGGGTAAGCCATCACCACCGAATGCACCAGCGGCATGCACATCACCACCACGCCCATCGCGATGCCCAGCGGGATCACGGTCAGCGACTTTTTCAGCGGAATGATCTTGGCAGAGGCGGCCGCGCCCAGCGCCACGCCCAGCGCGACCACGCCAATCAGCGCGGTGGCTTTGTCGAGCGGCATGTCGAGCGATTTCTCGGCCCACTTGAGCACGATGAATTGCAGGGTCGCGCCCGCGCCCCAGAACAGCGTCGTCACCGCCAGCGAAATCTGGCCGAGCTTGTCCTTCCAGAGCAGGCCGCAGCAAATGGAGAATTCGGCAATGAGCTTGGCCGGGTTGCGTTCCTGGTGGGCGTAGATGGCGCCGGTGTCGGGGATGCGCAGGTTGAACAGCGTGGCCAGCATGTAGACGAACACGACCACGGCGAGCGCCGCTTCGGTGGTACTGTCGATGCCGGTGTCGATCAGCGGCAGGTCGATGCTGAGCAGCAGCGCCGAGCCGTGCGCGCTGACCAGCGCGCCGCCCATGACGGTGCCGAGGATGATCGACATGACCGTCAGGCCTTCGATCCAGCCGTTTGCTTCAACCAGTTTTTCGGGCGGCAGCAGTTCTGTGAGGATGCCGTATTTGGCGGGCGAGTACACCGCCGCGCCAAAGCCGACCACCGCGTACGAGAGCAGCGGGTGCAGCTGGAATACCATCAGCGCGCAGCCGAAGATCTTGATCAGGTTGGCGATGAACATCACCCGGCCCTTCGGCATCGAGTCGGCGAAGGCGCCGACAAAGGCGGCGAGAAGAACGTAGAAGAGCACAAATGAAAGCTTGAGCAGCGGCGTCAGCGATGCCGGCGCATTCATGGAAATCAGCAGGTCAATCGCTACGAACAGCAGTGCATTGTCCGCCAGCGACGAAAAAAACTGCGCCGCCATGATGGTATAAAAACCACGATTCATTCGAAAGCTCTAAAACAAGTGTGGGTTGCTTTATACCATGAATGCCCATGAACCCAAAGAAATCCGCAATGCGAAACGGGCAGGGCCGGGTAAAATAGAGCCTCTTGTAAACTACGCCATTTTTGTCCATGCCAAGGCCGCTCAGCGCTACCGTTCACCTCGATTCAATGCGACACAACCTGGCGCGGGTGCGCGCCTGCACCCCGGGGGCGAAAGTGTGGGGCGTGGTCAAGGCGAACGCCTACGGCCATGGCCTGGAGCACGCGCTGCGCGGTTTCGCCGATGCCGACGGCCTGGCGCTGATCGAGACCGAGGGTGCGGTGCGCCTGCGCGAACTGGGCTGGACCCGGCCGCTGCTGCTGCTCGAAGGGATCTTCGAGCCGGCCGACACGGCGCTGCTGGATCAGTACGGCTTGAACAGCGCGGTTCACTGCGTCGAGCAGATCGCGATGCTGGAGCAGGCCCGGTTTAGCCGCCCGATCGACGTGCACCTGAAAATGAACACCGGGATGAACCGCCTCGGCTTCCGCCCCGACCAGTTCGCGCACGCCTGGCAGCGCCTGCGCGCCATCGCCGCGGTGCGCGAGATCACCTTGATGACCCATTTCGCCAACGCCGACGAACTGGAGCACCCGCGCCTGAGCGTGCGCGAACAGGTGCGCCGCTTCTGCGCCGGCGCCGACGGCATCGATGGCCCGCGCAGCCTGTCGAATTCCGGCGGCGTGCTGCACCAGGCCGAGCTGGCGGCGGACCTGTCGAACGACTGGGTGCGCCCGGGGATCATGCTGTACGGCGGCACGCCCGGCGGCAACACGGCCGACCACTTCGGCTTGCGCCCGACCATGACGCTGGCCAGCGAGATCATCGGCATCCAGGAGATCGGCGCCGGCGAGACCGTCGGCTACGGCAGCCGCTTCGAGGCCACCGAACCGATGCGCATCGGCGTCGTCGCCTGCGGCTATGCCGACGGCTACCCGCGCCATGCGCCGCACGGCACCCCGGTGATCGTCGATGGCGTCCGCACCCGGCTGGTCGGCCGGGTGTCGATGGACATGATGACGGTCGACCTGAGCGGCCTGGCCGGCGCGCGGGTGGGCAGCAAGGTGGTGCTGTGGGGCGCCGGCCTGCCGGTCGACGAAGTGGCCGACGCCGCCGGCACCATCGGCTATGAATTGATGTGCGCCGTCGCGCCGCGCGTGCGCATGATGGAAGCTGACCTGGAAAACCATGGCTAAGGCAAAAACCAATTACACCTGCAGCGACTGCGGCGCCATCAGCAGCAAATGGACCGGCCAGTGCACTTCCTGCCAGCAGTGGAACACGATGGTCGAGTCGGTGGTCGAGGCGCCTGGCGTCAACCGGCTGTCGAACCAGCAGTTCAAGAGCCTGGCGCAGACCGCGCCGGTGCTGTCGCTGGCCGACATCGAGGCGGTCGACGTGCCGCGCTTCGGCACCGGCATCGAGGAATTCGACCGGGTGCTGGGCGGCGGCCTGGTGGCGGGCGGGGTGGTGCTGATCGGCGGCGACCCGGGTATCGGCAAGTCGACCCTGCTGCTGCAGGCGCTGGCCAATATCTCGCAGCTCAAGAGCACCTTGTATGTCAGCGGTGAGGAATCCGGCGCCCAGATCGCGCTGCGCGCGCGCCGCCTCGGCGTCGAAGCGGCCAGCCTGAAGCTGCAGGCCGAGATCCAGCTGGAAAAGATCCTCGGCACGCTGGAGTCGCTGAAGCCCGAAGTGGCGGTCATCGATTCGATCCAGACCGTCTATTCGGACGCCCTCAGTTCCGCGCCCGGGTCGGTGGCGCAGGTGCGCGAGTGCGCGGCGCAGCTGACCCGCATGGCCAAGCAGACCGGCGTGACGATCATCCTGGTGGGCCACGTGACGAAAGAGGGCGCGCTGGCCGGCCCGCGCGTGCTTGAGCACATCGTCGACACGGTGCTGTACTTCGAGGGCGATACCCAGTCGAGCTTCCGGCTGGTGCGGGCGATCAAAAACCGCTTCGGCGCGGTCAACGAGCTGGGTGTGTTCGCGATGACCGAGAAGGGCCTGAAGGGCGTGTCGAATCCGTCGGCGCTGTTCCTGTCGCAGCATGGCACCCAAGTGCCCGGCGCCTGCGTGATGGTCACCCAGGAGGGCACGCGCCCGCTGCTGGTCGAGATCCAGGCACTGGTCGATTCGAGCCACCTGCCCAACGCGCGCCGCCTGTCGGTGGGCCTGGAGCAGAACCGGCTGGCGATGCTGCTGGCGGTGCTGCACCGCCACGCCGGCATCGCCGCCTTCGACCAGGATGTGTTCATCAACGCGGTCGGCGGCGTCAAGATCAGCGAACCGGCGGCCGACCTGGCCGTGCTGCTGGCGATCAATTCGTCGATGCGCAACAAGCCGCTGCCGCGCGGGCTGGTGGTGTTCGGCGAAGTGGGCCTGGCCGGCGAAATCCGCCCGGCGCCGCGCGGCCAGGAGCGCTTGCGCGAAGCGGCCAAGCTGGGCTTCTCGATCGCGATGATCCCCAAGTCGAACGTGCCCAAGCACCCGATCGAGGGCATGACGATCGTGGCGGTGGAGCGCATCGACGAGGCGTTCAACCGCCTGCGCGAACTGGACTGAGCATCGGCGACGGGCGCGATATAATTCAATATCGACAACAGTCCTTCCCGGAACAGGAGAAATAATGGTCCTGCGCCAGAATTTTACCGATAGCGATATGGACCTGTATCTCAACGAGAAACGGGTCACCGAAATTGAATGCCTGGTGCCGGACCTGACCGGCGTGGCGCGCGGCAAGATCCTGCCGCGCTTCAAGTTCACCGACGAGCGCGGCATGCGCATTCCCGAGGCGGTGCTGGGGATGACCGTCACCGGCAACCATCCCAGCGGCGACGCCGCCTACGAGCGGGCCATCTCGACCCTGGACCGCGACATGATCCTCAAGCCCGATCCGGCCACCATCACGATGGTGCCGTGGGCCGCCGACCCGACCGCCCAGGTGATCCACGACTGCTTCTTCGCCGACGGCACGCTGGTCGATTTCGCGCCGCGCTCGGTGCTGCGCCGCGTGCTCAAGCTGTATGCCGAGCGTGGCTGGTCGCCGGTCATCGGCCCGGAGCTGGAGTTTTACCTGACCGCGCAGAACATGGACCCGAACCAGCCGCTCAAGTCGCCGGTCGGGCGCAGCGGCCGTGCCGAGACCAGCCGCCAGATCTACAGCATCGACGCGGTCAACGAGTTCGATCCGCTGTTCGAGGACATCTACGATTACTGCGAGCTGATGCAGCTCGACGTCGACACCCTGATCCACGAGATCGGGGCAGGGCAGATGGGCATCGATTTCCTGCATGGCGACCCGCTCGGCATGGCCGACAACGTGTTCTACTTCAAGCGCACGCTGCGCGAAGCGGCGCTGAAGCACAATATGTATGCCACCTTCATGGCCAAGCCGATGGCCGCCGAGCCGGGCTCGGCAATGCATGTGCACCAGAGCGTGATGGATACCCAGAGCGGGCAGAACCTGTTCAGCAACCCCGATGGTTCGCCCTCCAGGGCGTTCTACCATTATGTGGGCGGGCTGCAGCGCTACATGCCGTCGGCGATGGCGCTGGCCGCTCCTTACGTCAATTCCTACCGCCGCATCGTGCGCCATACCTACGCGCCGGTGAACGTGCAGTGGGGAATGGACAACCGCACGGTGGGATTCCGCGTGCCCAATTCGCGCCCGGCCGACCGCCGCATCGAGAACCGCGTGATCGGCGCCGACGCCAATCCCTACCTGGCGTTTGCCCTGACGCTGGCCTGCGGCTACCTCGGCATGGCCGAGCAGCTCGAGCCGACCGACGCCACCGGCAGCAGCGCCCAGCATCTCGACTTCGAACTGCCGCAGGGCCTGCCCGAGGCCCTGAAAATGCTGCGCGCCGAAGACAAGCTGGCCGAGGTGCTGGGCCAGCGCTTCATCGATGTGTACGCGGCGATCAAGGAGCAGGAGCACATGGAGTTCATGACCGTGATCAGCCCGTGGGAGCGCGAGCACCTGCTGCTGCACGTGTAAGTTCGCGCTTCCGCACAAGCGAAAGCGGCAAGCGCCTGGATGGGCCTTGCCGCTTTTTGCTTGGCCGGGTCGACCCCAGGCCGGGTGCTATTCGTGATAGCGGTCGTGCAGTTCGTGCGAGCCTCCGCGGACTTCATCCACCAGTTCGTAAAGGATCAGCCCGACCATGCCCCCTAGTATGGCAATGACGAGCATGTTTAACATGATTCACAGCGCCGTTTCCGGCGTCCCCCCTAAGAATTGATACATCTAAACTTTAGCAGATGGCAGACTCATTACAAGGGGAGTCGGTCATTTGACGATCAGGTCGGGCGCCATCACCGCTTTCAGGTACAGGCTGGCGGGCTCGTTCGGCTCGCGCTGGACAAACCACCAGGCGCTGGCCTTCTTCATTTCCCAGTACTGGGGCTGGCCCGACAGCAGCAGGGCGGCGACCTGGCCCAGGGTCGGCTGGTGGCCGACGATCAGCACCGGGTCGCGCGCATGGGGCCAGTTGGCCGCGCGCAGCAGTTCGTGCGGGTCGGCGCCGGGAGCAAGTTCGGGCATGACCTTGAACTTGCGCCCGAGCGGCTCGACCGTTTGCAGGGTGCGCAGCGCCGGGCTGACCAGCACCTTGCAGCTTTCTGGGAGTTGCGAGGTCAGCCATTCGGCCATGCGCCGCGCCTGCTTCTGGCCTTTCGAGGTCAGGGCGCGCTGCATGTCGCTTTGCCCGCGCTCGGGATCGGCTGCTTCCGCGTGTCGCCACAAGATCAGGTCCATGCCTTGCTCCTTGTTGTTGATGAGATCATCGCCGCCCGCGCCCGCGCTGGGGCGACGCTCCCTATTCGTGCTCCCCGGCCGGCGTGCCGAGCAGTTTCATCAGGTGTTGCTGGGCCGAGAAGGCGGCCAGCTTGCCACGCGCGCGGCGGCGCTGGTATTGCCCGCCCGGTTCCAGTTCCCACGCGTTCGAGTTGTCCTTCAGGTAGGGGTTCAGCCCTTCGGTGATCACGCGCCGCTTGAGCGCCTTGTCCAGCACCGGGAAGGCGACTTCGATGCGGCGGAACAGGTTGCGGCTCATCCAGTCGGCGCTGGCCAGGTAGACGTCGTGCGCCAGGTCATTGCGGAAGTAGTAGATCCGGCTGTGCTCGAGGAAGCGCCCGATCACCGAGCGCACCTTGATGTTTTCAGACAGCCCCGGCACGCCTGGGTTCAGGGTGCAGGCCCCGCGCACGATCAGGTCGATCTTCACGCCGTCCTGCGAGGCCGCGTACAGCGCCCGGATCACCGATTCGTCGACCAGCGCATTGACTTTCGCGATGATGCGGCCCGGGCGGCCCGAGCGCGCCAGGCGCGCCTCGTTGCGGATCGCGCGGATGATCTCGTTCTGCAAGGTGAACGGGGCCAGCCACAGGTGGCGCAGCTTTTGCGGCTTGGACAGGCTGGTCAGGTGGATGAACACCTCGTTGACTTCCTGGCCCATTTCCTGGTGCGCGGTCAGCAGGCCGAAGTCGGTGTACAGGCGGGTGGTGGTCAGGTGGTAGTTGCCGGTGCCGAGGTGCGAGTAGAACTTCAGGCCGCCTTCTTCGCGGCGGATCGCCAGCGCGATTTTTGCGTGCGTCTTCAGGCCGACCACGCCGTAGACCACCTGGGCGCCAGCCTGTTCCAGCTTGTCGGCCCAGTTGATGTTGGCTTCTTCGTCAAAGCGCGCCATCAGCTCGAGGATGACGGTCACTTCCTTGCCGGCGCGCGCCGCTGCCACCAGCGCCTCCATCAGCTCCGAGTGGGTGCCGGTGCGGTAAATCGTCTGCTTGATCGCCACCACGTCGGGATCGCGCGCGGCGGCGCAGATGAAGTCGATCACCGTCTGAAACGACTGGAACGGGTGGTGCAGCAAAATTTCATGCTTCTTCAGGTGCTCGAAAATGCCGGCGCCGCCGGCCGTTTGCAGCTGCCCGGGTGCGAACGGCGCAAAGCGCAGGCTCGCGGTCTGCACATGGTCGATCAGCTCGTTCAGGCGCACCAGGTTGACCGGCCCGTCCACAGCGTACAGGCGCGACGGGTCGAGGTTGAACTGGTTGAGCAGGAATTGCGACAGCTCGGGCGGGCAATTGCGCGCCACTTCGAGGCGCACCGAGGTGCCGAACTGGCGGCCCTGCAATTCGCCTTTGAGCGCCTGGCGCAGGTTCTTGACCTCTTCCTCGTCGACCCAGAGGTCGGAGTCGCGGGTGACGCGGAACTGCGAGTAGGCCGCCACTTCGCGCCCCGGGAACAGGTCTTCGATATGCGAGTGGATCACCGAGGACAGCAGGCAGAAGGTGGCGCCGCCATTGCGCGACAGGTGGTCGGGCAGCTTGATGACCCGCGGCAGCACCCGCGGCGCCTTGACGATGGCGATGCCGGTGCCGCGCCCGAATGCATCCTTGCCGGTCAGCGCGATGATGAAATTGAGGCTCTTGTTGACGACCTGGGGGAAGGGATGGGCCGGGTCGAGGCCGATCGGCGTGAGCAGCGGGCGCACTTCGCGTTCGAAATACTCCTTGACCCAGGCGCGCTGGGCGTCGTTGCGGTCGGTATGGCGTACCAGCTGCACGCCTTTTTCTTGCAATTGAGGCAAGACTTCGGTGTTCAGGATCGCGTACTGGCGCTGCACCAGGTCATGGCATTCGACGTTGATGCGGGCCAGGTTGGCGCTCAGTCCCGGATTTTCGGCCGGGTTGCCCTGGGCCAGCAGGCTGGCGACCCGCACTTCAAAGAATTCATCGAGGTTGTTGCTGACGATGCAGAGATAGCGAAGGCGTTCGAGCAGGGGAATGTCGGGATCTTCCGCCTGCGCCAGCACACGCCGGTTGAACGTGAGCTGCGACAACTCGCGGTCAAGAAACGTGGTGTGCGTCGACATGTCGGCTTGTGCAGCAGTTTTCATGATGTTCTATCGTCTGATGAGTGATCTTATCCCGCGATAGTGTGGTTAGGAAATATGACAAGCCAATGACTTGCCATTGTTTGTGTGACATCAATATTGTGACAATTTGAGGGTATCATGCAGCGAGAAAATGTGCAGTCAGTTCAGTTTTTGCGATGTCATAAACGTGTCATATTCAGTCGGTACACTGCGCAGCATTCCACCCGTAGTTCCACTCTTAAGGACTTGATATGCGAATGAACAAGATGTTGGCTTCCCTGGTCACCGGCGCAACCGTAGTGATGGCTATGTCCTCGGCGATGGCTGCCAATGTGACCGGCGCGGGCGCCTCCTTCCCTTATCCGGTGTACGCCAAGTGGGCCGAGAATTACAAAGCCGCCACCCAGAACAGCGTGAACTACCAGTCGGTCGGCTCGAGCGCCGGCATCAAGCAGATCAAGGCAAAAACCGTCGATTTCGGCGCCTCCGACATGCCTTTGAGCGCAGCTGACCTGGATGCAGCCGGCCTGTTCCAGTTCCCGGCCATCATGGGCGGCGTGGTTACCATCGTCAACCTGCCTGGCATCGCCCCAGGCGCGATAAAGCTGACCGGCCCGGTTGTGGCGGACATCTACCTGGGCAAGATCACCAAGTGGAACGCACCGCAAATCGCCGCGCTGAACCCGGGCGTGAAGCTGCCGGACGACGACATCACCGTGGTGTACCGCGCTGACGGCTCGGGCACGTCGTTCCTGTTCACCGACTACCTGTCGAAGACCAGCCCATCGTTCAAGAGCGCGATCGGCGCCGGCGCCACCGTCAAGTGGGCAACCGGTGTCGGCGGCAAGGGCAACGACGGCGTCGCCGCCAACGTCCAGCGTATCAAGGGCTCGATCGGCTACGTTGAGTGGGCTTACGCGAAGAAGAACCGCATTGCGCACACCCAGCTGAAGAACAAGGATGGCGTGTTCCTGCAGCCTGACGACGAAGCGTTCAAGGCGGCAGCGGCATCGGCCGAGTGGACCAAGACCCCAGGCTTCGGCATCGTGCTGACCGACCAGGCTGGCAAGAACAGCTGGCCAATCACCGGTGTATCGTATGTCCTGATGCACAAGACCCAGGCTGATGCCGCCAAGGGTAAGGAAGCGCTCAAGTTCTTCGACTGGGCATTCAAGAACGGCGACGCCGCCGCGGTCGAGCTGGACTATGTCCCGCTGCCGGATTCGGTGGTCAAGCTGGTCAATGAATCCTGGAAGGCGAACATGAAAGACGCATCGGGCAAGGCTGCCTGGTAACAGTAGTGCCGCCCTCGCAGGGCGGATAAACCGAAGGCGCATCCGCCGATTTGCCTGCAACCAGGCGCATCGGAATCGGCGGATCGGCTTCGCTTATCCGCCCTGCGGGGCAAAAGCGTTGTCCCGATCTACCCAACCTAAGCCCGTCAGAGGCACGGTTAACATAAAAAACATACCATGAGCGTACACCCACCCGTAGCGATGACGGATGTGCAGGGAAGCGCAGCGCAGCAACGCAGCGTCGCCGCGATGCATTCCACCATGCGCAAGCAGCGCATCCAGGATTTCATCTTCCATAAAGTCACCCTGACCTTCGCAGCGTCCGTGCTGCTGGTCCTGATCGGCATCATCATCTCGCTGATCATCGGCGCCGCACCCGCATTCAGCGAGTTCGGCGCTTCCTTCATTACCACCGTCGAATGGGACCCGGTCAACGACAAGTTCGGCGCCTTGATCGCCATTGTCGGCACCCTGGCCACGTCCTTCATCGCCTTGCTGATCGCGTTCCCGATCAGCTTCGGCATTGCCCTGTTCCTCACCGAAATCTGCCCGGTCTGGCTGCGCCGCCCGCTCGGCACCGCCGTCGAGCTGCTGGCCGGCGTGCCGTCGATTATCTACGGCATGTGGGGCCTGTTCGTGTTCGCGCCGCTGTTCGCCGACCATGTCCAGCCGCTGCTCAAAAGCACGCTCGGCCAGTTGCCGGTCATCGGCCAGCTGTTCAGCGGCCCGACGATGGGCATCGGCATCCTGACCGCCGGCCTGATCCTGGCAGTGATGATCATCCCGTTCATCTCGTCGGTGATGCGCGATGTGTTCGAAATCGTGCCCGCGGTGCTGAAAGAGTCCGCTTACGGCCTCGGCTGCACCCAGTGGGAAGTCGTGCGCAAGGTGGTGCTGCCTTACACCAAGACCGGTGTGGTCGGCGGCGTCATGCTGGGCCTCGGCCGGGCGCTCGGCGAGACGATGGCGGTGACCTTTGTGATCGGTAACGCGCACTCGCTGTCGTGGTCGCTGTTCTCTGCCGGTAACAGTATTTCGTCGACCCTGGCCAATGAATTCGCCGAAGCCGCTTCGCCGCTGCACGTGTCGTCGCTGTTCGCCCTCGCGCTGATCCTGTTCATGATTACCTTCGTCGTCCTGTCCGCCGCCAAGCTGATGCTTGCTGGCATGTCCCGCAAGGAGGGCGTCAAGTGAACACCATGAACCCTGTTTATCGCAAACGCCTGCTGGTCCACCGCATCGGTATCGTGCTGTCGGTGGCCGCCATGACGATCGGCCTGCTGGCGCTGGCGTGGATCCTCTACACCTTGCTGTTCAACGGCTTCGGCGCGCTGTCGCTGCAGCTGTTCACGGCCGATACCCCGGCGCCGAACAGCACCGGCGGCGGTCTGCGCAACGCCATCCTCGGCAGCCTGATGATGGTCGGCCTGTCGACCGCGATCAGCACGCCGATCGGCATCCTGGCCGGCGTCTACCTGGCCGAGTACGGCGACAGCAACTGGTTCGCCCAGGTAACCCGCTTCGTCACCGACGTGATGCTGTCGGCGCCGTCGATCGTGATCGGCCTGTTCGTCTACGCGATTTATGTCGCCAACGTCGGCCACTTTTCCGGCTACGCCGGCACCCTGGCGCTGTCGCTGATCGCCGTGCCGGTGGTGGTGCGCACCACCGACAACATGCTGCGCCTGGTGCCCAACAGCCTGCTCGAAGCCGCGTTCGCGCTGGGCGCGCCGCGCTGGAAAGTGGCCACCATGGTGCGCCTGCGCGCGGTCAAGGCCGGCGTGATCACCGGCGTGCTGCTGGCGCTGGCCCGCATCGCCGGCGAAACCGCGCCGCTGCTGTTTACCGCGCTGAACAACCAGTTCTTCAGCAAGGACATGAACGCGCCGCTGGCCAACCTGCCGGTCGTGATCTACCAGTTCGCGATGAGCCCGTATGATGACTGGCGCTCCCTCGCATGGGGTGGTGCACTGATCGTGACGTTCAGCGTACTGTTCCTGAACATCCTGTCGCGTACCGTGTTCAGCCAGAAAACTCCACATTAAAATGATTATGAACAGCCCACTTCCGACTCCGATCCCGACCGTGACGCCGAAAAATAAAACCATCGAAATCTCTGGCCTGAACTTCTTCTACGGGAAGACGCAGAGCCTGACCAATGTCAACCTGGACATCCACGAGAAGCAGGTGACTGCCTTCATCGGCCCGTCCGGCTGCGGCAAATCGACCTTGCTGCGCACCCTGAACCGCATGTACGACCTGTACCCGGGCCAGCGTGCCGAAGGGCAGATCGTCTACCGCGGCAAGAACATCCTCGACGCCGACCAGGACGTCAACATGCTGCGCGCCAAGGTCGGCATGGTGTTCCAGAAGCCGACCCCGTTCCCGATGTCGGTCTACGACAACATCGCGTTCGGCGTGCGCCTGTATGAAGACATGTCCAAGGGCGAGATGGATGAGCGCGTCGAATGGGCGCTCAAGAAGGCCGCGCTGTGGGGCGAGGTCAAGGACAAGCTGACCAAGAGCGGCCTGTCGCTGTCGGGCGGCCAGCAACAGCGCCTGTGCATCGCGCGCGGCGTTGCGGTCAAGCCCGACGTGCTGCTGCTGGACGAACCGACCTCGGCGCTGGACCCGATCTCGACCGCCAAGGTCGAAGAACTGATCAGTGAACTGAAGCAGGATTATACGATTGCGATCGTGACCCACAATATGCAACAGGCAGCCCGCTGCTCCGACTACACCGCCTACATGTACCTTGGCGAGCTGGTTGAATTCGGCGAAACTGATCAGATATTCATGAACCCCGCGCGCAAAGAGACGCAGGATTACATCACTGGGCGTTTCGGCTAAGCCGCACGATCCTATAAAAACGACAAGACGGAGAGCAGCATGATTGGCGAGCATTCATCCAAACAGTACGACCACGAACTTGAAACCATCCGCTCCAAGGTGTTGCTGATGGGCGGCATCGTGGAAACCCAGTTCCAGGAAGCGATGCACTGCTTCCGCGCCAGCAATGTCGAGCGGGCAGACCACGTGATCGCCGAAGACAACACGGTCAACCAGCTGGAAGTGTCGCTCGACGACGCCTGCAGCCACCTGATCGTCAAGCGCCAGCCCACCGCCAACGACCTGCGCACGGTGATGGCGACGATCAAGGTCATCACCGACCTCGAGCGCATCGGCGACGAAGCGACCAAGATCGCGCGCACCTCGAAAAGCCTGCATGCGCGCGGCGCGATCGCGCTGAACCATTACGACATGGTGCGCAACATCGCCACCGCCACCGGCGACATGCTGCACGACTCGCTCGACGCGTTCGCGCGCCTCGACGGTAAGCAGGCGCTGCAGCTGATCGCGCGCGACGAAGTGGTCGACCACGAGTTCCGTTCGATCATGCGCAACCTGATCACCTTCATGATGGAAGACCCGCGCACGATTTCGTCGGCGCTGGACACCTTGTGGGTGGCCAAGGCGATCGAGCGGATTGGCGACCATGCCAAGAACATCGCCGAATATGTCATTTATGTCGTCGAAGGCAAGGACATCCGCCACACCAAGCCAGCCGCTCCGAGCGCCGACCAACCAGCGTGACCGCGTCATGGCAGCCGATAAAACCACTGTACTGATTGTAGAAGACGAACCGGCCATCATCGAACTGGTCACCTTTTCGCTGCGCGAAGCCGGCTGGAACGTCTGCTCGGTACAGAACTGCGCGGCGGCCTGGGAATTCATCCAGAACCGCACGCCGCAGCTGATCTTGCTGGACTGGATGCTGCCCGACCAGACCGGCCTGCGCCTGCTGTCGCGGATCCGCTCGGACCGCGACTTCAAGGACATTCCGGTCATCATGCTGACGGCCAAGAGCATGGAAGAAGACAAGCTGGCGGGCCTGGACACCGGCGCCGACGACTATGTCACCAAGCCGTTCTCGCCGAAAGAGCTGCTGGCGCGCGCGCGCGCGCTGCTGCGCCGCAAGAGCCCGGAACATGCGCAGGAAGTCATGTCGGCCGGCGCGGTGACGCTCGACCCGGCCAGCTTCACCGTCGAGATCGACAAGCAGAAGATCGACATCGGCCACGCCGAGTTCAAGCTGCTGAAGTTCTTGATGGCGCACCGCGAACGGGTGTTCTCGCGCAGCCAGCTGCTCGACAAGGTGTGGGGCGACCATGTCGCCATCGAAGAGCGCACCGTCGACGTCCATGTCCTGCGGCTGCGCAAGGCGCTGAAGGAATCGGAATACCTGATCAAGACCATCCGCAGCGTCGGCTACATGCTCTCAGAAAAATAAAACATGAATCCAAAGCTGCTGTTCTGGATCCCCGCGCTGCTGCGCATGGTGTTTGTCATGGCTGGCGCCAGCATCATCTGGTGGCTGTTCGGCGCCGCCTACGGGCTCGGCTTCGCGCTGCTGGCGGTGATGGCGATGCTGTTTACCCAGCTGTCCTACCTGAGCCAGCTGAACGTCTGGCTCGACAATCCGCACAGCTCCAAGCTGCCCGACGGCTGGGGTTCCTGGACTGAAATCTTTTCCCGCCTGTACCGCCTGCGCCGCGACGACGAGCGCCACCAGGCCGAGCTGACCGAATGGCTGGCGCGCTTCCGCCAGGCCATGCACCTGCTGCCCGACGGCGTCGCCATCATGGACGACGTGCTGTTCCTCGAATGGTGCAACCCGGCCGCCGAACGGCACCTGGGACTGACGCTGGAGCGCGACAAGGGCATGCGCGTGACCAACCTGATCCGCCACCCCGACTTCATCGACTACATCATCCTCGGGCGCTACGAGCAGCCGCTGACCCTGAGCCTGCGCGACCGCAAGCTGATCGTCCAGCTGATTCCGTTTGAAAACCGGCGCCAGATCCTGGTGACGCACGATGCCACCGAGACCGACCGCATCGAAGAGATGCGCCGCGACTTCATCGCCAACGCCTCGCACGAACTGCGCACGCCGCTGACGGTGATTGTGGGCTTCCTGGAAATTGCGTCGAGCGGCATGGCGCTCGACCCGGCCACCCGCGAAGCGCACCTCAAGCTGATGACCGACCAGGCGCACCGCATGCAGCGCCTGATCGAAGACATGCTGACCTTGTCGCGCCTCGAATCGGTCGACTACCCGCTGCGCAGCGAGCAGGTCGACGTGATGGCGCTGGTAAACGACGTGGCCGAGGAAGCGCGCGCGCTGTCGGGCGGCAAGCACCAGGTCACCACCAGCGTGGACGGCCCGGGCGTGATGGGCAGCGCGGAAGAGCTGCGTTCGGCGTTTGGCAACCTGGCCTCGAATGCGGTGCGCTACACGCCGGAGGGCGGCACCATTCACATCTCCTGGAGCAATGATGGCGCCGGCCCGCAGTTTGCCGTCACCGATACCGGCATCGGCATCGACCAGCAGCACATCGCGCGCCTGACCGAGCGCTTCTACCGGGTCGACAAGAGCCGGTCGCGCGAAACCCAGGGCACCGGTCTGGGGCTGGCGATCGTCAAGCACGTGCTGCTGCGCCATGGCGGCAACCTGTCGATCAAGTCGGCGGCGGGCAAGGGCAGCAGCTTTATCGTGTCGCTGCCGGGGCCGGCGGCTTAAATGCCTGCGGGGCGCGCGCTGCCGGGCGCGGCGCGGCCCGGCATCAGGAACACCGCGATGGCGAACGCCACCTCGATGGCCCCGCCGGCCAGCGCGCCGGCGGCTGGCGACGCGCCCATGGCAAACAAGGGGTAGGCCGCCGCACCCAGCGCGATGCCGATGGCCCAGTAGATGCGCATGCCGTACAGCGTGGCGAAGGTCATGTAGCGCCCGCCAATGATCAGCAGCACGGCCGGGAAAAACCATTCGATCCGCAGCATCGACACGCCGTAGGCCAATACCAGGCACATGATCATCCAGAAGGTGGACGCCATCGCCAGCGAGGCCAGCGGATTGGCGGGATGGTGCTTGCCGCTGCGGCCAAGCAGCTTGTTGAGCAGCACCGCGGCAGGATGGATGAACATGCCGCCGATCAGCAGGGTCCACACCGCATGCTTGGCGGACAGGTTCAGCGCGACCATGCCGGCGATCAGCCACACCAGTCCCGAGCAGACGATGCCGGGTGCGCCGTCGTAGTACGCGATGCGCATGTCCAGCTGGGCATCGGCGATGGTGGTTGGCGTGATGCTCAGTGGGGCAGGTGTCATGATGTGGCCGCTTCGCTGTGTCGTGGTGCGGCCATTCTGCCATCGAGGTATTGTCTTCGCAACAACTTTAACGGGCCATGTCCGGTCGCCCCGGCGGCGCATACCAGTTACAATCGCGGTCTCTGTCCTTTCCTGTCTACCTATGTATTCCAAACGCAGTTCCCTGATTGCCCTCGCCTTGATCCTGGCCGGTTGCGGCAGCACGCCGAAGGCGCCGGTCCAGCCGGCGGCGGCGATCGTGCCGGCCCCGGCGGCCGTTGTCCCTCCCAAGAAAATCCGGATCGGCCTCGCGCTGGGCGGTGGCGCCGCGCGCGGTTTCGCCCACATCGGCGTGATCAAGGCGCTGGAGGCGCAGGGCATCCAGCCGGAAATCGTGGTCGGCACCAGCGCCGGCAGCGTGGTCGGCGCGCTGTACGCGTCCGGCCTGAATGGCTTCGCGCTGCAGAAAACGGCGATGGAGATGGACGAGGCGACGATCTCGGACTGGGCGCTGCCGCTGTTCGGCTCGTCGACGGGCGTGCTGAAAGGCGAAGCGCTGCAGAGCTACGTCAACAAGGCGGTCAAGAACCAGCCGATGGAAAAGCTCAAGCTGCGCTTCGGCGCGGTCGCCACCGACCTCAAGACCGGTGCGCCGATTCTGTTCCAGCGCGGCAATACCGGACAGGCAGTGCGCGCCTCATCGGCGGTGCCGAGCGTGTTCCAGCCAGTAAAGATCGGCACGCGCTCGTTCGTCGACGGCGGCCTGGTTGCGCCGGTGCCGGTGCGCTTCGTGCGCGAGATGGGCGCGGACTTCATCATCGCGGTGAACATTTCAACGCAGACCGACGTGCAAGCCACCGTCAGCTCGCTCGACGTGCTGATGCAAACTTTCACCATCATGGGACAGCGGCTGAACCATTACGAGCTCAAGGATGCGGACATCGTCATCCAGCCCGCGCTGGGCAAGATGGGCGGCGCCGACTTCAACGGCCGCAACCTGGCGATCCTGGCGGGCGAGCAAGCCGCCGCCGAGCTGATGCCGCAGATCAAGGCCAAGCTCAAAGCGAAGCAACAGCAATAACGGCTATACGTCAAAACTTATCGCAGGGCAGGGCGCCAGCCTTAAAATCGGCGCCATCACTCACAGACAAGGACGGCACCATGCAAAGCAAACCCTATTTGACCCTGGACGACGCCAAGAAGATAGCCGCAGCGGCGGAAGCGGAAGCGGTCGCCAACAAGTGGCCGGTGACGATCGCGATCACGGACGACGGTGGCCACCTGCTGTGGCTGCAGCGCCTGGACGGCGCCGCGCCGCTGTCGTCGCACATTGCGGCGGCCAAGGCCAGGGTATCGGCGCTGGGGCGTCGCGAGACCAAGATCTACGAAGACATGATCAACAACGGCCGCACGGCATTCGGCAGCGCGCCGTTCAGCGAAGGCATGCTGGAAGGCGGCGTCCCGGTGATCGTTGACGGCCACGTGATTGGCGCGGTTGGCGTCTCGGGCGTCAAATCCCCGGAAGACGCGCAGATCGCAAAAGCCGGCATGGCCGCGCTGACAGCCTAAGCCGCGCAAAAGCTCCAAAGTCAAAAGTTCCAAAATCGGGGACAGACCACCATTTTAGAATGTTCTAAAATGGTGGTCTGTCCCCGATTTTGGAACTTTTTGCGTTTTGCTTGGCCGGCCGGCTTAGTCGTGGATTTCGGCGTTTTCGGGCGCGGTGTCGAGCGCGTCGCAGCGCTTGAGCCAGCCCATCAGCGCGTCCATGTCCGTCACCAGGATCTCGCGGCCCTTTACAAAACCGACCTGGACCAGGCTGGCGGCGTCGCAGTTGAGCTTGTTGACGGTGGGCGCCAGGTTGACCATCCGGTCGTATGACTTGTAGACCTTGTTTTCCCACTTGTGCAAGCCATGGTCGTTGAACCTGTTGTTCTCGAAGTAGATCAGGACCGTGCCGTCGAGGTTGCCAAAGCCGACCATGCCCGAGCCGTTCTTCATCGCCGCGCGCACCGGCTCGCTCGCGTCAAGGCTCGGTACGAACACCCCCGCGCGACCGCCCGGGTCGGGACGCTCCATCGGCGTGTCCATGCCAAATACTGTCGTTGCCATTTTTATTCCTGAGTTTTCGAGGTTGCGCCAGGCGCCAAGTGCGCTAATGTAGAGAAGCGCGGTGCCGCTGTCCAGAGGCGGAAAAATTCGCCATCAATTCGCCAAGGGGCGATTGCCGAGAGGGTCGCTTTGCGCTATAATTCGGAGGTTTAGCCATTCATTACATCTACCGTAGCGACTACCACACATCCCTCATTCAACATGACCCCATCCCTCGAGCTGAAATGCTCGGGATCGCAGGGTCGTCGGTCTGACGTGGCGCAGCTACGGTAACTTTATCAGGAGTTGCCCTTGCCGCCATTTTTTTCTGGCCCCGCCGTTCCAGCCATCCTGGCCCTCGCAGACGGGACAATATTCAAAGGTTTTTCCATCGGCGCCGCCGGCCATACAACCGGTGAGGTGGTCTTCAATACCGCCATGACCGGCTATCAGGAAATCCTCACCGATCCGAGCTATTCGCGACAGATCGTTACCCTGACTTATCCTCACATCGGAAACACCGGCGTCAACCTCGAAGACGTCGAGGCCAGCAAGGTGCACGCGGCTGGCCTGATCATCCGCGACCTGCCGCTGATGGCGTCCAATTTCCGTTCTACCCAGTCGCTGTCGGACTACCTGAAGGCCGAAGGCATCGTCGCCATCGCCGGCATCGATACCCGCAAGCTGACGCGCATCCTGCGCGAAAAGGGCGCGCAGGGCGGCGCCATCCTGGTCGGTAACCAGGGCGTCGAGCCGAAAGAGGCGCAGGCGCTGGAGCTGGCACGCTCCTTCCCTGGCCTGGCCGGCATGGACCTGGCCAAGGTGGTCTCCACCACCAAGGCCTACGAGTTCACCGAAACCGAGTGGACCCTCGGCGAAGGCTACGGCCAGCTGACCGATCCCAAATTCCACGTGGTCGCCTTCGACTACGGCGTCAAGAAGAACATCCTGCGCATGCTGACCGAGCGCGGTTGCAAGGTGACGGTACTGCCGGCACAAGCGACTGCCGCCGACGCGCTGGCGCTGAACCCGGACGGCATCTTCCTGGCCAACGGCCCGGGCGACCCGGAGCCGTGCGACTACGCGATCGCGGCCTCGAAAGAGCTGATCGAGCGCGGCATCCCGACCTTCGGCATCTGCCTGGGTCACCAGATCATGGCGCTCGCTTCCGGCGCCAAGACCCTGAAGATGAAGTTCGGCCACCACGGCGCCAACCATCCGGTGCAGGACCTCGATTCGAAGAAGGTGATGATCACCTCGCAGAACCACGGCTTCGCGGTCGATGCCGATACCTTGCCGGCCAACTGCCGCGTCACCCACGTGTCGCTGTTCGACGGTTCGCTGCAGGGCTTCGCCCGTACCGACAAGCCGGCGTTCTGCTTCCAGGGCCACCCTGAGGCATCGCCAGGACCGAACGACGTGAGTTACCTGTTTGACCGCTTCATCAGCCTGATGCAAGCCGCGGAGAAAAAATAACATGCCAAAACGTAGTGACATTAAAAGTATTCTGATTATTGGCGCAGGCCCGATCATCATCGGCCAGGCTTGCGAGTTCGATTATTCCGGCGCCCAGGCGTGCAAGGCGCTGCGCGAAGAGGGCTACAAGGTCATCCTCGTCAACAGCAATCCGGCCACCATCATGACCGACCCTGAAATGGCGGACGTGACCTACATCGAGCCGATCACCTGGAAAGTCGTCGAGCGCATCATCGCCAAGGAGCGTCCAGACGCGATCCTGCCGACGATGGGCGGCCAGACCGCGCTGAACTGCGCGCTCGACCTGCACCGCCACGGCGTCCTCGAACGCTACAACGTGGAGCTGATCGGCGCGACGCCGGAAGCCATCGACAAGGCCGAGGACCGCTCCAAGTTCAAGGAAGCGATGACCAAGATCGGCCTGGGTTCGGCGCGTTCGGGCGTGGCCCATTCGATGGAAGAGGCGTGGACCGTGCAGCGCGAGCTGGGCTTCCCGACCATCATCCGTCCGTCGTTCACCATGGGCGGCACGGGCGGCGGCATCGCCTACAACGAAGAAGAATTCGAGACCATCTGCAAGCGCGGCCTGGAAGCCTCGCCGACCAAGGAACTCCTGATCGAAGAGTCCCTCATCGGCTGGAAAGAGTATGAGATGGAAGTGGTGCGCGACAAGGCGGACAACTGCATCATCATCTGCTCGATCGAAAACCTCGACCCGATGGGCGTGCACACCGGCGACTCGATCACCGTGGCGCCGGCGCAGACCCTGACGGACAAGGAATACCAGATCATGCGCAATGCCTCGCTGGCAGTGCTGCGCGAGATCGGCGTCGATACCGGCGGCTCGAACGTCCAGTTTTCGATCAACCCGGAAGACGGCCGCATGATCGTCATCGAGATGAACCCGCGCGTGTCGCGTTCGTCGGCGCTGGCATCGAAAGCGACCGGCTTCCCGATCGCCAAGGTGGCGGCCAAGCTGGCGGTGGGCTTCACGCTCGACGAACTGCGCAACGAGATCACCGGCGGCGCGACCCCGGCCTCGTTCGAGCCGTCGATCGACTACGTCGTCGTCAAGATCCCGCGCTTCACGTTCGAGAAATTCCCGGCGGCCGACCAGCACCTGACCACGCAGATGAAGTCCGTCGGCGAGGTGATGGCGATCGGACGCACCTTCCAGGAGTCGTTCCAGAAGGCGCTGCGCGGCCTCGAAGTGGGCGTCGATGGCCTCAACGAGAAGACCAAGGACCGCGAGAAGATCGAAGAAGAACTCGGCGAGCCAGGCCCGGACCGCATCTGGTACGTGGGCGACGCGTTCGCCCAGGGCTTTACGCTGGAAGAAGTGCACCAGCTGACCCGCATCGATCCGTGGTTCCTCATCCAGATCAAGGAAATCGTCGACATCGAACTGTGGCTCGACACCCAGAAGCTTGACCAGCTGGACAAGCCGCTGCTGTACAAGCTGAAGCAAAAAGGCTTCTCGGACCGCCGCCTGGCGTTCCTGCTGCAGACCACCGATACCGCGGTGCGCGAAAAGCGCCATGCGCTGGGCATCCGTCCGGTGTACAAGCGCGTCGACACCTGCGCGGCTGAATTCTCGACCAACACCGCGTACATGTATTCGACCTACGACGAAGAGTGCGAGTCGCAGCCGACCGACAAGAAGAAGATCATGGTGCTGGGCGGTGGCCCGAACCGCATCGGCCAGGGTATCGAATTCGATTACTGCTGCGTCCACGCGGCGCTGGCGATGCGCGAAGACGGCTACGAGACCATCATGGTCAACTGTAACCCGGAGACCGTGTCGACCGACTACGACACCTCGGACCGCCTTTACTTCGAATCGCTGACCCTGGAAGACGTGCTCGAAATCGTCGCGCTCGAAAAGCCGGTTGGCGTGATCGTGCAGTACGGCGGCCAGACCCCGCTGAAGCTCGCGCTCGACCTCGAAGCGAACGGCGTGCCGATCGTCGGCACCTCGCCGGACATGATCGACGCGGCCGAAGACCGCGAGCGTTTCCAGCAGATGCTGCAAACGCTGAACCTGCGCCAGCCGCCTAACCGTACCGCGCGCACCGAAGCCGAGGCGCTCGAACTGGCCTCGGAAATCGGCTATCCGCTGGTGGTGCGCCCTTCGTACGTGCTGGGCGGACGCGCGATGGAAATCGTCCACGAGCAGCGCGACCTCGAGCGCTACATGCGCGAAGCGGTCAAGGTATCGCACGATTCGCCGGTGCTGCTGGACCGCTTCCTAAACGACGCCATCGAGTGCGACGTCGACTGCATTTCCGACGGCGTGACCACCTTCATCGGCGGCGTGATGGAGCACATCGAGCAGGCCGGGGTGCACTCGGGCGATTCGGCGTGCTCGCTGCCGCCTTACTCGCTGTCGCAGGAGACCATCGATGAACTCAAGCGCCAGACCTCGCTGATGGCCAAGGGCCTGAACGTGGTCGGCCTGATGAACGTGCAGTTCGCGATCCAGAAGCAGGAACGCGACGGCGAGCTGCGCGACACCGTGTATGTGCTGGAAGTGAACCCGCGCGCGTCGCGCACGGTGCCGTTCGTATCGAAAGCCACCGGGCTGCAGCTGGCGAAGATCGCCGCGCGCTGCATGGTCGGCCAGACGCTCGAATCGCAGGGCATCACCAAGGAAGTGATTCCGCCTTACTTCAGCGTCAAGGAAGCGGTGTTCCCGTTCGTGAAATTCCCGGGCGTCGACACCATCCTCGGGCCGGAGATGAAGTCGACCGGCGAAGTCATGGGCGTTGGCATGACCTTCGGCGAAGCCTTCGTCAAGTCGCAGATGGGCGCCGGCGTCAAGCTGCCGGAGTCGGGCAAGGTGTTCCTGTCGGTGAAGGGTTCCGACAAGCCGCGCGCCGTGAAAGTGGCGCGCGACCTGCACGAGATGGGCTTCCAGATCGTGGCGACCAAAGGCACCGCGGCCGTCATCAATACCGCAGGCATTCCGTGCCAGGCGATCAACAAGGTGATCGAGGGCCGGCCGCACGTGGTCGACATCATCAAGAACCACGAGATCGCGCTGGTGATCAATACGGTGGAAGAAAAGCGCAGTGCGATTGTCGACTCGCGCGCGATCCGTATTTCGGCTTTGGCCGCAGGTGTCGTGACATACACTACAATAGCGGGTGCGGAGGCTGCGGTTGAAGGCATGCGTCATCTCGACGAGTTGCGCGTGTACGATTTACAAGGTCTGCATAAAACCTTAAACTAAGCAGCAAGCAGTACCACTAACCACAGAGCTCGTGAGGCTTTTGTCTCTCGGGCTCTGTGGTTTTCACTTTCTAGCTGATACCGAATACGACATGAACAACACTGTTCCACTTACCAAATACGGCGCCGAGCTGCTCAAGGACGAACTTCACCAGTTGAAGACCAAGGAGCGCCGCATTGTGATTGAAGCGATCGCCGAAGCGCGCTCGCACGGCGACCTGTCCGAGAACGCTGAATACGACGCGGCGAAAGAGCGCCAGGCGTTCGTCGAAGGCCGCATCGCGGAACTGGAAGGCAAACTGAGTTCGGCCCAGATCATCGACCCGGCCAGCCTCGACGCCGAAGGGCGCGTGGTGTTCGCCTCCACCGTCGACCTGGAAGACCTGGAAAACGGCCTGAAGGTCACCTACCAGATCGTTGGCATGGACGAGGCGGACCTGAAGCTGAACAAGATTTCGGTGACCTCGCCGATCTCGCGCGCGCTGATCGGCAAGTACGCCGGCGACGTGGTCGAGGTGCAGGCGCCGTCGGGCCCGCGCGAATACGAAATCCTCGAAGTCAAGTACATCTGATGCTGACGCGCCTGCGCCTGCTGGTCGCCGCGCTGTGGGCGGGCAGCCTGTGGACGGTCGGCTACCTGGTGGCGCCGATTCTGTCGAACACGCTGCCGGACCGCAAAATGTTCGGCAATATCGCAGCGGGCATTTTCCGCGGCGAGGCGTGGCTGACGGTGGCCTGCGCGCTGGCGATGTTTGTGCTGGTGATGCTGGCCACGGATCTTGACGCCAGGCGCAAGCGCACCTTGAACCTGATCGTGGGCGGCATGCTGGCTTGCACGGTCATTGGCTACTTCGGCATGCAGCCGGTGATGGCGATGCTGCGCGAGTCGGCGGGCGCGCAGGGCGTGATGGACTCGGACTTGCGGATGAAGTTCGGCATCGTGCACGGCGTGGCCGCGCTGATTTACCTGGTGCAGAGTGTGCTGGGTGTGACGCTGGTGCTGAAATCTAAAACGTAGGGCGGATAAGCGAAAGCGCATCCGCCGGATTCGCGCCACGCTGACGCCAACCCGGCGGATGCGCCTTCGGCTTATCCGCCCTGCAAAACCAGTAAAGGTTCGGGTTTAACCCAGACTCTTCTTGGAACTGGTCTGACGCGGCTTGGCGCGCTTGATGTTGCCGCCGGCCGTGACCCGCTCATTACCCTTGATCATGACCTTGGTCACGCTTGGGCGCTTGGTGCCGCTGGCGCTGGCCTTGACGATGGTGACTTCGCGCATGCCTTTGCCGGCTTTGGAGCTGCGCTCCTTGACGGTTTCGACTTTCGGGCGGTAGAGCACCAGCAGCTTGCCGATGTGCTGGACCGGCGCTGCGTCGAGTTCTTCGCAGATGGTGTCGTAAATGGTGACGCGCGCTTCACGGTCGTCGCCGAACACACGCACCTTGATCAGGCCGTGCGAATCGAGGCTGGCCGCGATTTCTTTCATCACTGCCGGAGTCAGGCCGGCTTCGCCGATGATCACAACAGGCTTCAGTCCGTGGGCTTCGGCGCGCAGTGCGCTGCGCTCGACGGGGGTAAGTTTTTGCATAATATTTTAAGATAATCCTTTAAAAGCAGTATTCTACGCGAATGGCAAAGAACAAATTAAACAAAAACTGGTTGCACGACCACATAAACGATCCCTATGTCAAATTGGCACAAAAAGAGGGATACCGTGCACGCGCCGCTTACAAGCTCAAGGAAATCGACGAACAGGAGAAGCTCATCAAACCGGGCCAGGTCATTGTCGACCTCGGCTCCACCCCAGGAAGCTGGAGCCAGTACGCGCGGAAAAAGCTGTCCGGCAAGGAGGGCGGGGGCATCAACGGCACCATTATCGGCCTCGACATGTTGCCGATGGAGCCGATTGCCGACGTCCATTTCATCCTGGGCGACTTCCGCGAAGCGCGCAGCCTGCGAGAGCTGAACGTCATCCTGGAAGACAAGCGCTGCGACCTGGTGCTGTCGGACATGGCGCCGAACCTGTCGGGCATCCCGACGGCCGACTCGGCACGCATGGAGCATCTTATCGATCTGGCAATTGAATTTTCCCAGTTCCACCTGAAACCGTCTGGCGCGCTGGTGGTCAAATGTTTCAAGGACATGGGTTTCAGCCAGATCGTCGAGAAATTCCGCGCCGAATTCAAGACCGTAAAGCAAGTCAAGCCCAAGGCAAGCCGGGATAAGTCGTCGGAAATCTTCCTGGTCGGCCGCGGGCTGAAAAATCCTACCGAAAAGAATCACGCTGCAGATGATGAATCTGCTCTTGATATTTGACCGCATAGCCGCACATCTTGCGCAGGTGAACCGCAAGCAAGAGGGTTTCTCTGGGCTTTTTTGGCCAGGATCGCGGGCGTGCGTGGCATAGCCCGCTGATTGAGAGTAGAATCGGCCCTTATATTCGGTAAAAAAGATGCCCCGGCATCGAAGGAGTTTTCGTGAATAATATGTTTTCCAAATCCGCCATCTGGGTGGTCGTCGCACTGCTGTTGTTCATGCTGTTCAAGCAGTTTGACACCCACACCGTTGCCGGCGGCAGCAAGTCCATCGCTTATTCCGAATTGCTCGATGAGATCAAGGCGCGCCGCATCAAGGATGTGGTGATCGAAGGTGCGAACATCACCGCGACCCGAGTCGACGACTCCAAGGTCCGTTCGACCGCGACCGGGCTCGACCGCGGCCTGATCGGCGACCTGCGCGAGAACGGCGTGCGCTTCGACATCAAGCCGCCTGAGGAGCCTTCGTTCCTCCAGCAAGTATTCATTTCCTGGTTCCCGATGCTGCTGTTGATCGGCGTCTGGGTATTCTTCATGCGCCAGATGCAGGGCGGCGGCAAGGGCGGCGCGTTCTCCTTCGGCAAGTCCAAAGCACGCATGATGGATGAGACCAACAACACCGTCACCTTCGCCGATGTCGCCGGTTGCGACGAAGCGAAAGAAGAAGTTACCGAAATCGTCGACTTCCTGAAAGACCCGACCAAGTTCCAGAAGCTGGGCGGACGCATTCCGCGCGGCGTGCTGATGGTTGGTCCTCCGGGCACGGGTAAAACCCTGCTGGCGCGCGCCATTGCCGGCGAAGCCAAGGTGCCGTTCTTCTCGATCTCGGGTTCCGACTTCGTTGAAATGTTCGTCGGTGTCGGCGCAAGCCGCGTCCGCGACATGTTCGAGAACGCCAAGAAGCATTCGCCTTGCATCATCTTCATCGACGAGATCGACGCTGTCGGCCGTCACCGCGGCGCCGGCATGGGCGGCGGTAACGACGAACGCGAACAGACGCTGAACCAGCTGCTGGTCGAGATGGACGGCTTTGAAGCCAGCTCCGGCGTCATCGTCGTCGCTGCGACCAATCGCGCCGACGTGCTCGACAAGGCGCTGCTGCGTCCAGGCCGTTTCGACCGCCAGGTCATGGTTGGCCTGCCGGACATCCGCGGCCGCGAACAGATCCTCAATGTGCACATGCGCAAAGTGCCTATCGGCACCGACGTCAAGGCCGATATCCTGGCCCGCGGCACCCCTGGCTTCTCGGGCGCCGACCTGGCCAACCTGGTCAACGAGGCAGCGCTGTTTGCGGCCCGCCGCAGCAAACGCCTGGTGGAAATGAGCGATTTCGAGGACGCGAAAGACAAGATCTTCATGGGTCCCGAGCGTAAATCGATGGTCATGCGCGAGGAAGAGCGCCGCAATACGGCCTACCACGAGTCTGGCCACGCCGTCATCGCCAAGCTGCTGCCAAAGGCTGACCCGGTCCACAAGGTCACCATCATGCCGCGCGGCTATGCGCTCGGCCTGACCTGGCAGTTGCCGGAACACGACAGCCTGTCCGGCTACAAGGACAAGATGCTGGAAGAGATCTCGATCCTGTTCGGCGGCCGTATCGCGGAAGAGCTGTTCGTCGGCCAGATGTCCACCGGCGCTTCGAATGACTTCTCCCGTGCCACCAAGCTGGCCCGCTCGATGGTCACCCGCTTCGGCATGAGCGACAGCATGGGCGTGATGGTCTACGAAGACAGCGAGAACGAAGGCTTCTTCGGCGGCGCCACCAAGACCATCTCGGAAGCAACGCAGCAACAGGTTGACGCGGAAATCCGTGCGATCCTCGACAAACAGTACGCCCTGGCGCGCCGTCTGCTCGAAGAGAACCGCGAAAAGGTGGAAGCGATGACCAAGGCGCTGCTCGACTGGGAAACCATCGACGCTGACCAGATCAACGACATCATGGCCGGTAACGAGCCGCGCGCACCGAAGTTTGAAGTGCCGCCAAAACGTAACCAGCCACCGGGCAGCGGCTCGGGCGATGTGTCGCCAAACGCAACAGCGCCAGCGTAAATCTCATTATTCGCTAGCAACAGATATAATGCCGTTCAGATAAAACTGAACGGCATTTTTTCTTTGTGGCGGCAACGTCGTCCCCAGACACTGCCTTACCGAATGCGACAATATTTGCAATGCGGCCGTTATGGCTTCGACCTCGATGCTCGCCCGCTGGTGATGGGCATCCTCAACGTCACGCCGGATTCGTTCTCGGATGGCGGGCGCTTCCACTCCCTTGAATTTGCCGTGTCCCGCGCCGAGGAAATGATTTCCGAAGGCGTCGACCTGATCGACATCGGCGGCGAATCGACCCGGCCGGGGTCGCCGCCCGTGGCGCTGGACGAAGAGCTGCGCCGGGTCATTCCCGCGGTATATGCGCTGCGCGACCTTGGCAAGCCCTTGTCGGTCGACACCTACAAGCCTGAGGTGATGCGCGAAGCCATCCTGGCCGGCGCCGACATGATCAACGACATCAACGCCTTCCGCGCGCCCGGCGCGCTGGCGGCGGTGGCCGATAGCGACTGCGGGCTGTGCGTGATGCACATGCAGCGCTCGCCTGAAACGATGCAGCAGCATCCCGACTACGACGATGTTGTTGCCGAGGTGATCAGCTTCCTGCGCGAGCGCATCGAAGCGATGCTGGACGCAGGCATCGAGCGCAGCCGCCTCTGCGTCGACCCCGGGTTCGGTTTCGGCAAGACGGTGGAACATAACTTCGCCTTGCTGCGCAATATCGGCAAGATGCGGCAGGAGCTTGGCCTGCCGGTGCTGGCTGGATTGTCGCGCAAATCGATGATCGGCGCGGTTACCGGCAAGCCGCTGGAGCAGCGTATGGCAGGAAGTCTGGCTGGCGCATTGGCGGCGGTGGCGCATGGCGCTAGAATCGTCCGCGTACATGACGTAGCCGAAACGGTAGATGCATTCAACGTGTGGCAAGCAGCCGCAATTCATTAATTTAGAGAAAAAAGAGAAATCATGGGACGTAAATATTTCGGTACCGACGGTGTGCGTGGCCTGGTGGGCGTAGCGCCAATTACCCCCGACTTCGTCATGCGCCTCGGCTACGCCGCCGGCAAAGTGCTCGCCCGCAATGGCTCGGCCTCGGGCCGCCCGACGGTACTGATCGGCAAGGACACCCGTATCTCGGGCTACATGCTCGAAGCCGCCCTGGAAGCAGGCTTTACCGCCGCCGGTGTTGACGTCCAGCTCGCTGGCCCAATGCCAACGCCGGCGATTGCCTACCTGACGCGCGCGCTGCGCCTGTCGGCAGGCGTGGTGATCTCGGCGTCGCACAACCCGTTCCAGGACAACGGCATCAAGTTCTTCTCCCAATACGGTACCAAGCTGCCCGACTCGGTGGAACTCGAAATCGAAGCCGGTATCGACTTGCCGATGGAATGCGTGCCTGCGGAGCAGCTCGGCCGCGCCAAGCGCCTGGACGACTCGCAGGGCCGCTACATCGAATTCTGCAAGAGCACGTTCCCGAACGAACTCGACTTGCGCGGCATGAAGATCGTCGTCGACAGCGCGCATGGCGCCGCGTACCACATTGCGCCGCACGTTTTCCACGAGCTGGGCGCCAAGGTCATCTCGATCGGCAACCAGCCGAGCGGCTTCAACATCAACGCCGGGTTCGGTGCAACGGCACCGCAAGCGATGGCGGCAGCCGTCGTCGAGCACAAGGCCGACCTCGGCATCGCGCTTGACGGCGACGCCGACCGGCTGATCATGTGCGACTCGAAAGGGCGCCTGTACAACGGCGACGAACTGCTCTACGTGATGGTGCGCGACCGCATGACGGTTGGCCCGGTGGCCGGCGCGGTCGGTACCCTGATGACCAACATGGCGCTCGAAGTCAAGTTCAAGGAGCTTGGCGTCGGCTTTGCGCGCGCCAAGGTAGGCGACCGCTACGTGCTGGAAGTGATGCAGGAGAAGGGCTGGCTGTTCGGCGGCGAAGGCTCCGGCCATTTGCTGGCACTCGATAAGCACACCACCGGCGACGGCATCGTTTCTGCGCTGCAAGTGCTGTCCGCACTGAAGCGCAGCGGCAAGGGCCTCGACGAGTGCTGCGGCGAGCTGACCTTGTACCCGCAAAGCCTGATCAACGTGAAGGTTGCGCCGGGCTTTGACTGGACCAAGAACGCCGAGATGGTTGCCGAAAAAGAAAAGGCCGAGAAAGAGCTGGGCGACGCAGGCCGCGTGTTGATCCGCGCGTCCGGTACCGAACCTTTGATCCGCGTGATGGTTGAAGCCAAGACGCAAGAACTGGCCGAAAGCACCGCGCGCCGTATCGCAGACAAAGTGACGCCCTGAGTCATAAGCACGTCCTTCCCGCGAAAGCGGGAACCCATGCTGAGTAAGAAACAGGTTGTCAGCACTGAGTCATAAGCACGTCCTTCCCGCGAAAGCGGGAATCCATGCGGAGTGTGATACACAGGGTGTCAGCACTGAGTCATAAGCACGTCCTTCCCGCGAAAGCGGGAATCCATGCTGAGTAAGAAACAGGGTGTCAGCAGGCGCGCAGCGCGCATCCGCCGACTTGCCATAAAACGTTCTCACCCCTCAACATCTGTTCTAATTACTTTACCCGCGCACATTGACCACTTTCGGTCGGCGCAGTATAATTGAGTCTTCGGAGTGTGGCGCAGTCCGGTAGCGCACCTGGTTTGGGACCAGGGGGTCCAAGGTTCGAATCCTTGTACTCCGACCAATTAAAAAGACGGGCTGTCATTGAGTTGGCGGCCCGTTTTTCATTTCCGCTGAGAGTTCTTCTCTGCAACAAACACTGCCCATAGCTCAGTTGGATAGAGCATCAGCCTTCTAAGCTGAGGGTCGCAGGTTCGATTCCTGCTGGGCAGGCCAATAAGCAGTAGTGCAATGTCATCCTGAGAGTGCAATGGCTGCTCCGGGTTGTGCTCCATGCGCCACTAACAGCTAGTTCGATTGCAAGACCGTGTAAGTCGGCTTTGGCCGCGCTCGCCTGCATCCCACCTTATTGATCGCACTAGCACGCTTCAGGGCTTCCGGTTGCCGGCTTCTGACCGCATGCGTTGACGGGCTGCAGTGCTTCCATTCCGGTGATTGCCAAACCCTTCAGTGACCGGTGAATCGACCCGAGCTGATCGGCGCGCCAAACCGATCGATTCCGCTTTCCAGGGCCGCGCCTCGACAAAGTACCAGCAAGTTGCCAGCCTGAAATGGTTTTCCGAGCGCGCCTCCGCGTCCGCTATTTCATGCTATTTCAATAATCGCCACATTTCGAAAGATTTCATCAATTTATAAAAATTTAATTTGCTAAATTTCATTTTTAGCGAATTTAATAAGAAATATCGCCTTAGAATCTGACAACCTCTTGCGCTGAGATTGCGCAGGGACTAGAGTGAACCTAATTCGCACTTGTATAGACAAGTATAAGGTCTGACGTGTGGAGGCAGATGGTTTTTGTATTGCAGCTTTGTCGAGAGGATGCCCGCCCGGTCATGTTTTGGGGGGCGGCGCATATGCACATGCAACATAAATTAGCGGAGATGGAATGTCTTATAAAAATGTACCAACAGCAACAGCTTTAGGCCTTTTACTGTTGAGCCAAGGCTCATACGCACAGCAGCCTGCGGCTCCCGGCAACACCGACAAAGCCGCTCCGGTAGCGCGTGTGCAAATCACCGGCAGCCGCATCAACCTCAAACAAGAGCAAATCTCCGGCGTCGGCCCGGTCACCGTGATCGATGCGGATGCCATCCAGCGCTCTGGCGCGATCTCGGTTGAAACGCTGCTGCAGCGCATGCCATCGTCGGCAGGCACCGCCGGCAACCAGAGCAGCGCCTACTGGACCAGCAACGGCTACGGCACCACCCAGGTCAATCTGCGCGGCCTGGGCATCGACCGCACCCTGGTGCTGCTGAACGGCCGCCGCGTTGTCGCTGGCGGTACCGGCGCCAACAGCTCGGTCGACCTGAACATGATCCCGGTCGCCATGATCGAGCGCGTGGAAGTGCTCAAGGACGGCGCTTCGGCCATCTATGGCGCGGACGCGGTCGCTGGCGTAGTCAACATCATCACCAAGAAGGCCATCGACGGCGTTGAGATGTCCGTCCGTTACGGCAAGACCGCGCAAAACGATGGCGAGGAAAAAGCGGCCGACATCGTGTGGGGCACGCGCAGCGACCGCGGCTCGATGATGGCATCGCTGAACTATTCCGAAAGCGGCGACGTGAACCTGGCCTCGCGCGCACCATGCGCGCTGTTCGAAGACGGCGGCGAACTGGTGTGCTCGGGCAGTTCGGCGACCATCGGCGGCCGCGCCCGCCTGGCCGACGGCCGCAGGGTCAACTTCAACCAGGATCTCGGCGGCAACCCGCGCGGCTTCGAAACGTACTCCGCGGCCAAGCACGGCTACAACAGCAACCCGTTACTGAACGCGGTCAATCCGATCAAGCGCGTCGGCGTCAGCGCCTTCGGCAAGCTGAACCTGAACGACAACGTCGAGCTGTTCACCGAACTGATGTTCACCAATCGCCAATCCGAGCAGCTGGCAACGCCAGGTGCGATCGGCGCTAACCGCCCGATCAACATCGCGGCGTCGCACCCGACCAACCCGACCGGCCAGAACCTGGTGCTGGAACGCCGCCGCGTGGCGGAAGTCGGCCCACGTAACTTCTTCCAGGAAACCAACACCTTCCGCATCGCCACCGGGCTGACTGGCGCGATCAACGACAAGTGGGACTGGTCCACGTCGGTCAACTGGGGCCGCAACACCGGCGTCGATGGCATGACCAACATCATCAACCTCGATCGCGTCGATGCCACGCTGGACGCTGCCAACTGCGGCAAGACCCCAACGTCTGCGCCTTGCGGCAACTACCTCGGCTACGGCAACCTCAGCCCGGCGGTACTGGATTACATCCACTTCGACACCCGCGACAACGGCGGCAATGACCAGAAGAGCTTCAACGCCGGCGTCAGCGGCCAGCTGTTCAACATGCCTGCCGGCGCGGTCGGCTTCGCATCCGGCTTCGAGTATCGCCAGGAAAAAGGCTGGCGCGACCCGGATAGCCTGATCGTTTCCGGCGCGGCCAACACCAACCGCCAGGACCCGATCGCGGGCGAATACAGCGCGCGCGAAGTCTTCGCCGAACTGTCGGTGCCGCTGCTTGCCAAGCTGCCGCTGGTTGAATCGCTGACCCTGAACGGCGCGGCGCGCTACTCGGACTACAGCCTGTTCGGTTCCAAGAGCACCTACAAGGCGGGCCTGGACTGGCAAGTCATTCCATCGCTGAAGCTGCGCGCCAACAAGTCGACGGCATTCCGCGTACCGACCGTGCCGGAACTGTTCGGCGGCGTATCGGAAGGTAACCTGACCACCACCGACCCTTGCAACAGCTGGAACACCCAGGACCCGAACTCGAACGTCTACAAGAACTGCCAGGCTTCGCGCCTGCCAGTAGGCTTCAAGCAGTTCGGCCCGTCAATCCTGACCACCGGCGGCGGCAACGTCAATCTTGAGCCGGAAGATGCCGACACCTTCACCGTCGGCGCAGTCTGGACCCCGTCGAAATCCGTGACGCTGACCCTCGACTACTTCAACATCGAGATCAACAACGCGATCCAGACCGTCCCGGGTTCGACCAAGCTGTCGGTCTGCTACAACTCGCCAGGCCTGTCGCACATCTTCTGCAGCCCATCGAGCTTCACGCGCGACCCTGCAACGGGCGAGATTAACTTCCTGTCCTCGCAGCCGGCGAATGCGGCGCAGCAGCGCGTATCGGGTATCGATCTGGGCGCCCTGTACGACTTCCGCGCCTATGGCTGGAACGTGGCGCTCAATGCCGACGTGTCGCGCCTGAACCGCTTCGACGTCACGCCTTTCCCTGGCGGCGACACCATCGCGTACGCAGGCAAGATCACCGGCGGACGCGGCAGCTACGCCGAGTGGCGCGCGGCCACCGGGCTGACCGCTGCGAATGGTCCATGGTCGGGTTCGTACAATATCCAGTACATCGGATCGGCCGACGACATCAACGCGGCCGAAGGCGACATCGGCGCGCGTGCACCAAGCGTGGCTTACCACAACGCCAGCGTGAAGTACGCGTTCAACAAGGCGATGACCCTGTCGCTGGGCGTCGATAACCTGCTGGACAAGGCGCCGCCGTACATCCAGAGCTGGACCGACGGTAACACCGACACGATGACCTACGACTTGCTCGGCCGCCGCTGGCACGTACGCCTGGGATATCGTTTCTAAGTTATAGCCCAAGTCGTTCTCGCGCCGCCTGAGGTTGGCGCGGGAACGACGTCTCAACATCGGAATCAGAATGCAATTATCTTTCTGGATACGCCGCGCCCACAAGTGGATTGGACTCATTGTCGGCGTCCAGGCCTTGCTGTGGATGATCAGCGGCCTGTATATGGTTATTGTCCCGATTGACGTGATCCATGGCGACCATCTCGCCCACGTCTTCACGGAACCGCTAAAGCCCGGCGCGACCCGCATCGCGCAGGACAAACTGGCGCAGCTTTACCCCGGCATCACGTCGGTGCGCGTCAAGAACATGCTCGGCAAGGAAGTCTACGAGATCAAGCAGGGCAAGGATGCTGCGCTGGTCGACGTCACCACCGGCGTAAAACTGAGCCCGCTGGACCGCGACACGATCATGGCCCTGGCCGAGGAATCGCATGTCGGCGAAGGCAGCATTCGCGGCATCGAATGGGTCACCAAGGCGCCGTCGGAAATCGGCAAGCGTCCGGTGCCGCTGTGGGCCGTCCATTACGAGGAAGCCGGCGACACCACCCTGTATTTTTCGCCGCATACCGGCGACCTGGTGGCGCGCCGCCACAACCTGTGGCGCATTTTCGACTTCGTCTGGATGCTCCACATCATGGACTACGACACCCGTGACGATGTCAATAACACCCTGCTGCGCATCGCAGCGCTGACGGGCGTCCTGTTCGCGCTCAGCGGCGCATGGCTGCTGCTGTACAGTTTCACGCGGAGGAAGCAAGCATGACGCCCTGGATGAGGAAGATACATAAGTGGGTGGGCCTGGTCATCGCGGTCCAGTTCGTGCTGTGGATGGCCAGCGGCGTGATCATGAGCCTGCTCGACGCCAGCAAGGTCGCGGGGCGCGAGTTCCGCATCATGCCGGCCGCGGCTCCGGCCTGGCCGGGCAACGTGATGCCGGTCGATGCGGTGCTGGCGAAGAGCAGCGCCCAGGTGATGAACATCTCGTCGGGCTGGCTGCTCGGGCAGCCGGTCTACCAGATGGTGAACGACAAGGCCGCCTGGATGGTCGATGCGGTCAACGGAACACCGGTCGTGCTGGACGCGGCGCTCGCCACGCGTATCGCCCAGGCATCCTACTCGGGCAGCGGCAAGCCGGAAAGCGCACGCCTGCTTAAATACACGCTGGAGACGCGCAAGCACAAGGAACCGGTATGGGGCATCGAGTTCAGCGATGCCGACGACACCACCGTCTACGTCTCGGCCAACACCGGCAAGGTACTCGAACACCGCAACAGCACCTGGCGGCTGTTCGACTTCTTCTGGATGCTGCACATCATGGATTACGCCGAACGCGAGAACTTCAATAACAACCTGCTCGTCACCAGCGCAGTAGGCGGGCTGTTCATGGCCCTGACCGGCGTATGGCTGCTGGTCACCAGCTTCCGCCTGGCCGAGTTCATCCCGCAGCGGCTGCGGCGCGCCAGCAGCATCAATGTGTTCGGCGACGACGGCAGCAAGCTGCGCTCGGTTGAAGCCTCAAGCGGCGACACCGTGTTCCAGGCGTTGGCGCGCGGCGGCCTGCAGTTGCCGTCGAACTGCGGCGGCGGGCAGAGCTGCGGCCTGTGCGAAGTGCGCTGCCTCGGCAAGGCACCCAAGCCGACCAGCGCGGACCGCGCCCTGCTGTCGCCCGAGAAGCTGGCGGCCGGCTACCGCCTGGCGTGCAACCTGCCGGTCGACGGCAGTGTCGATGTCGAAGTCGCAGGCGGCGCCGCATTGTCGACGGAGTATGAAGCGACGGTCACCAGCGTGCGGGCAGTCACCCCGTTCCTGCGCGAGATCACGATCCGCCCGGGCGCGAAAGTCGAATGCCGGCCAGGTTCGTACATCCAGGTGCACGTGCCCGACTATCAGCGCGACGCAGCGCACATCGAGCTGCCGGACGAGCACCGCGACGCCTGGAGCACGCTGACGCTGCCGCAGCAGCTGGTCAATGCCGAGCCGCTGCGCCGTTCGTATTCGCTTGCGGTGCCGGTGGAGAAGAGCGGCGGGCAGCTGACGCTGCTGGTGCGCTTCATGCCGGGTGCGCAGCCGGGTAAAGGCTCAAGCTATATGTATACGCTCAAGCCGGGCGACCAGGTCCGCTTCAGCGGCGCGTTCGGGGACTTCGCGATCAAGCCGGGCGGGCGCGAAAAGGTCTTCATTGGCGGCGGCGCCGGCATGGCGCCACTGCGGGCGATGATCCATTCGCTGCTCGACGACGGCGCGCGCGAGCCGATGCACTTCTGGTACGGCGCGCGCAGCCAGCGCGATGCGCCCTATGTCGACGAGATGAAGGCCTTCGCCGACAAGCATCCGAACTTTAAATGGCAGCTGGTGCTGTCGGACGATGCCGGTGGCGCGGACACTGTGTCGGTTGGACTGGTGCATGAGGCGGCGCGCGATGCACTGCTGCGCAAGCATCCCGACCTGGCCGCGTGCGACTTCTACCTGTGCGGTCCGCCTGCAATGCTGGAGTCGACGCTGAAGCTGCTGAAGGACCTGGGGGTCGACAGTAGCCGCATCGCGTTCGACGATTTCAAAGTCTGACCTGGAACAGGGTGCTGGCGGCTGTTGGTCGGTTGCGGCCGCTGTCCAGCAACCGGGCGCGGCCGGTGACCGCGCCGGTAGGAAGATGGAAACGCCGCCGCTTATCCGGCGGCCGGCGGTGAAGTCGCGCTGAGAACGGCGGCAAGCACGAGCGCGGCGACAAGAACGAACGCTTCGATCTGCAAGATGAAGACAAACTTGCGTTCCTGCTTGGTCGACGAGCGATGCGCCGTGCGCAGGTCTGCCAGCAGGCTGGGCATGACGAGGAAGCGGTTCAGGCCACCCAATGCGATTGCGATGGCAACGAGCACGATCTTCAGCAGCAATACCGTTGCATACGGGTTGCCGGTAACGTTATCCAGGCCGCCCAGACCACGCCAGGCGCTGATAACGCCGGTGGCGACGATGCCGGCAACTGCGACTGTCGCCGTAGTCGACAACGCTTGCGTGTATCGCGCGCGCTCCGGACCATCGAGCGCGGGCATGCCTGAACCCTGGCGCAAGGTGATGAAGCCTGCGACCAGCACCTCGCCAACCCATACGCTGATCAGGACCAGGTGGATCCAGTCCGCAGCCACCGCCCACGTGAAATCGCCGCCCGCTCCGGCGTGGCTGACCATGCTGCGGCTGTACAGGAAGACGCCGATGGCGCCAAGCCGAACCAGATCGGCAGCCGGCCTGCGCTGCGGCGGCCAGCGCAGTGCCGTCACCATGGTCACGGCGGCGAGCGCTATCCCGCCGATTATCCAGGCAAACCCGTAATGCGTTGCCGTCAAAACCGCATGCATTGCCGGCGCGGCTTCCCAGACAGCCACCTCCGCCATCGACGCCGATTCGAGCCATAGCACAGTCACGTATGCGAGCAGGGCAGCGGTAACCGCCGCAAGGCCGGTGCGGCGCAAGCGCTCGAGGTTGCGCATCGCCCACTGCGAGCTGCTCGCAGCTAGCCAGCGGCTGGCCAGGCTGGCGCCAGTCAACACGGCCATCGACAGGTTCACGACCACTGTCGCCCCCAACAGCGCGGCAGGAAGGTCGGGCGCCATTATTTCAGCTGGAACGAGTACTCGCCCTTGACCTTGTGGCCGTCGCGCGTCAACGTCGTCCATTGCACGCGGTAGGTGCCGCTGGCGAGGGCCGGAAGCGAGGCGACCATGACCTTCGCGTTGTCCTTGTCCACAGCGAGCTTTAGCGGATCAATCGTTGCGCCTCGTCCATCGACCAGTTTGATTTTGCTGAACGCCATTTCCAGCGGCTCGTTAAACTGAAGCCGTACTTCCTTCGGTGCAGTCGCGACGGTCTCGTTTGCCTTTGGAACCGACGCTTCCAGTTTGGCATGGGCATGGGCGGCCGACGACATGGCCGATGCCAGCAACACCGCCGCGGCGGTGAACAGGTACTTGTTGTTCATGTGCTTCTCCTTGAACGCCGTTCTTCCCGTGCCATCCGCGGTGGCGGACGGCACGGGCAGGGGGCGCCGATTACTTTACATGGACCAGTTGAACGACAGTGATCGCGCCATTGACACGCTCGGCGACGAACTTGACCTGGTCGCCGGTCTTGATCTGGGCCAGCATCGCTGGCGATTGAACGCGGAACACCATCGTCATCGCACCCATGCCGAGGTTCTTCAGTTCGCCGTGGCGCAGCGTGATCTTGCCGGCTTCCTTGTCGACCTTTTTCACTTCGCCAACCGTCATTTCAACAGCGTCGCCATGGCCGGCGTGCGCCGATCCGTGACCGGAATGTGCCGCCGGCGCGGCGTGGGCAGCGTGCGCGTCGTGGGCATCGTGCGCACCGTGGGCGTCGTGCTTTGCTTGCTGGGCAAAAGCGGTTGCTACCGACATGGCGGCGATCAGGGCGGCGGCGGAGATTTTGGTAATTGTTTTCATGGTGAATCCTTTCAATGAGCCTTAGTTGTAATGCTTGTAAACAGTGATCTTGCCGTCGGTGCCGACCAGGAGCACGTCGTACGGATCGTTGCGCGGGCCTTCCATTCCGGGCGAACCCATAGGCATGGCCGGCACCGCGAGTCCGCGTGCCTTTGGCTTCTCTGCGAGCAGTCGCTTGATGTCGGCTGCGGGAACATGCCCTTCAATGGCATAGCCCTTCACCATGCCGGTGTGGCAGGATCCCAGCTGGTCTGGAATGCCGCCCTTTGCCCGGTAGTCCGACGGATTCTCGACGTTCACCGGCTTGACGGAGAAGCCGTTCGCCTTCAGGTGCTTGACCCACTCGGTGCAGCAGCCGCACTGCGCACTCTTGTAGACCTCGATAATCGGGAGGGCAGCGCTGGCGGCGAGGGGAAAGCCCAGTGCAGCGGCAAGCACAGCGCGTGAAAGAATATTGGAGCTCATGGTTTTTCCTTTTGAGTGAGTGTCAACGGTGTCCGCTGTGGCCTGAAGGCTTGCGCACGTTGAGTTCAATGTCGGGCCGGCTCTTTGCGGCCGGCGTCGCTTGCCTGGCTGGCGTGCGTTGCCGTACTGGCGCCGGGGTTTCTCCCTTCCATTCATAGGCGACGGTGCCGGCCGGATGCTTGTACCAGCCCGGATCCTTGTAGTCGCCAGGTTTCTGGTCCTTGCGCACCTTCACCGTCGTGAACATGCCGCCCATTTCAATACCGCCGAACGGGCCCTGGCCGGTCATCATCGGCAGGGTATTGTCGGGCAGCGGCATCTCCATGTCGCCCATCGAGCCGCCTTTATCGCCCATCACCATATAGTCCGGGATGAGCGCGTTGATCTTTTCGGCGACGCCGGTGTGGTCAATGCCGATCAGGTTGGGAACCTCGTGGCCCATCGCGTTCATCGTGTGATGCGACTTGTGGCAATGGAAGGCCCAGTCGCCCGGATCGGTTGCCACGAATTCGATCGCGCGCATCTGGCCCACCGCGATGTCGGTGGTCACTTCCGGCCAGCGCGACTCCGGGCGCGTCCAGCCGCCATCGGTGCCGGTGACTTCGAATTCGTGACCATGCAGGTGGATCGGGTGGTTGGTCATGGTCAGGTTGCCGGCGCGGATACGCACACGGTCGCCCTGGCGCACATTCATCGAGTCGACGCCCGGGAAGGCGCGGCTGTTGAAGGTCCACAGGTTAAAGTCCAGCATCGTATTGGCTTTCGGTGTGTAGCTGCCCGGGTCGATGTCGTACGCATTGAGCAGGAACACGAAATCGCGGTCGACGGCATGGTGCGCGGGGTTCTTCGGGTGAGTGACCCAGAAGCCCATCATTCCCATCGCCATCTGCACCATTTCATCGGCATGCGGATGGTACATGAAGGTGCCCGGCCGCTTGGCCACGAACTCGTAGACAAAGGTCTTGCCAGGCTGGATGCCGGGCTGGGTCAGCCCCGTTACCCCGTCCATGCCGTTCGGCAGGCGCTGCCCGTGCCAGTGGATGCTGGTGTGCTCCGGCAGCTTGTTGGTCACGAAGATGCGTACGCGGTCGCCTTCGACGACTTCGATCGTCGGGCCGGGGCTCTGTCCGTTGTAGCCCCACAGGTTCGCCTTCATCCCTGGCGCGATTTCGCGCACCACAGGTTCGGCAATCAGGTGGAACTCCTTGACGCCATTGTTCATGCGCCATGGGAGCGACCAGCCGTTCAGCGTCACAACGCCGTTGTATGGCCGGCCGTTCGGTGGGGCCAGGGGCGGCTGGGTGTCGGCGCTGGCCATCATTGGTGCTTCCGGCAGCGATGCTGCGCCGGCCCGGCTGACGAGTCCGGCGCCGACCAAGGCCGCTGCACCGGTGAAGAAATTTCGACGTGAAGTCATGGTTGTTCCTTGAATTAGTGTCCCTGCGGGGCTTCGGCTGACGCCTCTGCGCGCAATTGCATTGCCGCGCCCCCCGTCCCGTTGATTGCTGCATGAAGATCCGTTTCGGCGATCCAGTAATCCCGTTGGGCTTCGATCGATGCGTTCACGCTGCCGACCTGGTCGCGCGCATCGGCCAGCAGCTCGAACACGCCGATCAGCATGCCGTTGTAGCGGAGCAGCATCTCATCCGAGATTTTCTTCCGCAAAGGAACAATCTCGTCGCGGTAGTGGCGCGCCAGGTCGTACGACGTGCGATAGGCGGAATAGGCTTCGCGAACCTGCGACCGTGCGCGAATTGCGGCGTCCGCCGTGCGGTGTACCGATTGCATGTACAGTCCCTCGGCCTTCGCGATGCGCGATCCTCCCCAGTCGAACAGGGGCAGCTGCAGCTCGATCTCATAGCCGTTTTCGCGCGGTTCGCCACTCTTGCTGGTATTCATATAGCCGGCTTCAAGCACATTGATGAAGCGGGTCGCCTTCGACAGGCCGAGCGCGCTGGCCGTCATGGCCGCTTCGCCTTTCGCCAGCTGGATGTCGAGCCGCTGTTCCATCGCCAGCGCTTCAGCGTTGTCACCGTTGGCGGGCGCTGCGGGCAGGTCCGGCAAACGGTCGGGCAACATGATCGCCGTGTGTTCGCCCCATACGCCCATCAGCCGCAACAGCTGCTCGCGCGCCACCGTGGCGTTGTGCCGGCTGCGTGCCAGCTGCGCTGTCGTGTCGGCGTAAAAGGCTTGCTCGCGTGCTTGCGTCAGTTTGCTGAAATTGCCGGCCTGCGCCATGCGCCTTGCGAGCTCGGCGCTGGCTTCTGCGGAGGCGCGTACCTGGGCCGAATACAAAGCCGTCTGCTGGGCCGCGACGGCGTTGAAGTAGGCCTTGCGGGTGTCCGCCGCCAGTTTCACCGCGTCAGAAGCAGCCTGCAGCTTGGCCAGGTCAAACCGGCGGCCCTCGATCTTGCTGCGCACAGGAATCGTCAGCAGCCCGAGGATGTCGAACATGACGGCGCGCTCGATCTCGACGGCATGAGCGCCGGACATACGGCCAAACGAGAAACTTGGGTTGCTCATCCAGCCGGCCTGCACCAGGTCAGCCTCGGCAATGCCCAGTTGGGCAAACGACGCTTGCAGGCCCTTGTTGTTCAGTAAAGCGAGCTGCACCGCGCTGTCGGCGGTGAGTTGCTTGCCCAGCAGCTGTGCCACACTGCGTTCGACAGCCGTCGCGTCGGCGCCCGGCTTGGAAAACTGCACCGACTGCCCGGTGCGGGCGTTGGTCATGGCCGATACCGCCTCGAGGCCACCGTCTTTGGAAAACGTCGTGCAGCCGGCCAGGAAAAGGACGGAGGCGCCAAGCGCGATCAACCGGACACGTGTAGGTGAAATCATTACTCGCATAATTTTTTGGACCTAATCAGTGGTTGCTGTGATCGACTGGCGCTTGCTTCACGGGCGCTGGCTTCATCGGCTCGGCCGGAGGCATGCCATGGCTGCCGTGATGTCCCGAATGGCCTTCGGCCTGAGCAACTTTGTCGTTGGCGGCACGCCAAACCTTGTCCGGGCTTGTCTCGTTGTCAAGGGACGCAGCGGAAACATAATCGGCAAACGCGGATTGGTAGGCCGTGGCCGTGACGGCGGCCTTCGCGTCCAGCGGGTCGGATTTTGCGGGTGCGCTCTGTGCCAGGGCGGCAAACGGCAACGCGGCCATCAAGCCGATGGCAATGGATTTTCTTTGTGTCATGTCATTTCCCAAAATCGATGGTATGGATGTGCCAAAGCACAAACGATCTATCCGATGGAAGCGGCCGGCGGACAAGCGTGTCCGGGCACGATCGGATCAAACGATTAAGCGGAAATGCCTCTGGGGGGACGTTTCGGGCCGTCCGGTACGAAACCGGCGACCGACGGTGCGGGCGCGATGACGATCGTCTCGGCGCCGCTGAAAGCAGGGAGGGAGTTGAAAGAAGAAGGGGGCGCAACGGCGCCGACGCAGAGATCGGAACAGCCGCTGCAGGTCGCGTGACCGGCATGCTCGGAGGCGTCGGAAGCGTCAGCGGAGGTGGCCGAATCCGCCAGCGCGGCAGAAGCGTCCGCGCCATCGTGATGGTGAGCCGTGTCGCTGGCATGCTCGCGATGCTCCATGAACACCGGCATCGCCTCGGCCATACGCTGCTGATGCGCGGGGCCACAAGACATGCCCATGGCTGCGGCGCCCGCTTGAAGCGGTACCAGAGCCATCAGAAACCAGAGCATGAGCGTCTTGAGGGTGCGATCCATATGGGTCAAGTATAGCATGAAGCATTTTGCCGGAGTCAACGCCAGGCAATAGCTTTCGCCGCTCGCCCGCGGCCGATCATGCGCCATCTGTTGCATTAGTGGCAATCGCCACGGGCTGGGGTCAGCCCTGTGGTTCGTGCACATCCGCCTCGGACACGGGCTCGGCCGCAATCTTTTCTTCCGCCAGCGCCTCGTCGTCGGCATCCGGCACCAGGCCTTCCTGCTCGGCACCGCGTGCGCGGTCGTACGCCAGCTCGACCAGCACCGGGAAATGGTCGGAACCAAACGACGGCAGCCGCATGATGAACGACAAGGTGAAATGCTGGCTGTGGAACAGATGGTCCAGCGGCCAGCGCAGGAACCAGTGGTCGGCGTGGAAAGTATTGAACATGCCCCGGCCAATGCGCGGATCGAGCAGCCCGCTCATCTTGCGGAACAGCCGCGTCGTGGTCGACCACGCCACATCGTTCAGGTCGCCCGCCACGATCACTGGCGTATCGAGGCCCTTGACGCTCTTGGCCACCACCAGCAGTTCGGCATCGCGTTCAGTCGATTCGTCGTGCTCGGTCGGGCTCGGCGGGGCGGGGTGCAGGAAGTGGATCCGCACCTTGCGGCCTGAGGGCAGCACCACCATCGTATGCATCGAGGGAATGTCGTCCTCGACCAGGAATTGAATCGCGGAATCCTCCAGCGCCAACCGCGAGTACACGTGCATGCCGTATAGGTTATCCAGTGGGCACTTCATTGAAAACGGATAGTCGTCTTCCAGCACGTCGAGCCGTTCCTGCCACCATGCATCGGTTTCCAGCGTCACGAACACATCGGGCTCATGCTTGCGGATCAGTGCGATCAAGCCGTCGGTGTTCCGGTTCGGCGTCAGCACATTGGCCGTCATGATGCGAATCCGGTCGGCGCTGTCGTTGCTGATCGCCACCTTGACCTCGTGCGGGAATACCTTCGTATATGGGACGATCCACCAGGCCTGATACAGCAGGCAAGCGGCGGTGATCGTGATGAGCGCGTGGGACACGAACTCTGAGAGATCGAGAAAGACCAGCTGCGCAATCAGCAGGGCGGAGGCGAGAACGGCAAGTTGCAGGCGGGGAAAGTCGAAGTCCCGTATCCACCAGACGGCCAGACGGGACAGCGGCATCAGGGTCGCTAGTACGATAAAGCCTACGGCGGTCGCGATTATGGCAAAGTGCATCACTAAATTTGTCCGGAAAGGCTGTTTTAGATCCCGAGTAAGGGCACAGGATCAAGTATGCCAGTCTCTTTAGGAAACACCCCTCACGGCAGAACGCGCGCACCCTCAAGTTTGCAAATTAACAACATACCTAGATAGAAAACTTGCCAGCTAGCGCGACGCGATATCGTTCCCGCGCAACTTGACGAGCTTGGCTTCAAGCGACGCCGCCGACAGCGGGCCGATATGGGCATCCACCAGCGTCCCCCTGGCGTCGTAGAACAGCGTCGTTGGCAGACCGGCCGAGCCGACCGCGCGACTGGCCTCGCCGGCCTGGTCAAGCAGCACATTGTCGAGCGCCAAAGTCTCGCCGTTGAGGTACTTCAGTACCGGCGCGGCGTCTTCGCGCTGGTTGGCAAACACGAACGTCACCCCGGTATCGCGCTGCTGTGCCGCCGCCAGCACCGGCATCTCGCGCCGGCACGGCGGGCACCAGGTCGCCCACAGGTTGACGACCAGCGGACGGCCGGGCGCCAGTTCGGACAACACCACCGGCTTGCCCTCCAGCGTCATCATGGCGACGTCAGGCACTGTCTTCTGGTCTTTCATGCCAAGCAACGCAGGGGCGCCGGACATGAACCACGCGAAGGCGCCGGCCAGCACGCCGGCGACCAGCGGATTGCGCAGCGGCTGGTGCCGGTACGCGCGATAGCCGCCGTAGCCGAGCGCCGCGCCGATGCCAGGCAACACCGAAAAGCCGCCGTCGCGAATGTCGATCATCGACAGCGGCGCCGCGCTGTACAGGTCGAACCAGCTGGCGACGAATGCGATCCGCGCCGCCACCAGGCCGACCACCAGCATATCGACCAGCAGCCCGCCGATGCGCACCTGGTCGCGCCGGCCCACCCAGTGGCCGACCGCGGTCGCTATTAGCAGGCTGGTCAACAGGAAGACGTGGCTGGCCTGGATGCTCAGGGGGCCGATGTTGAAGGTCATCATGGTGTGTGCACCGACATTTAAAACCATATTGTGACACCTGCGCAGCGGGCGCGGGTGCAGCGGGAACAAGGATAGAATTCGAGAGCTACTCCTTCGCCCCTGCCGCCATGCCGAAACTCGCCTGGGTCCTGATACCGCTTGCGGTGTACGCCGCCATCCTCGCCGTGCTGGCGTGGCGCGGCCGCGCGCCCGCGCGCATGGCAATCAACGTCCATACCAGCCTGCTGCTGATGGCCTACCTGCTCTCCACGGCAGGCCTCGGCATTTTCTGGGTCGCGAATCAGCAGTTGCCGGTCTTCGACTGGCACTATTTGTTCGGCTACGCCACGCTGGTGCTGGTCGCGATTCACCTTGTGTTCAACTTGCCGATCGTCGTACGCTGGTTCACCCGCAAGGCAGCCAAGCCAGCGGCCCGCCAGCCCGGCGGGCCGCGGCTGGTGCTGCAGGCGGCGGCATTGGCGGCGGCATTTGGCGTCGCCTATTTCGTCGGCACCCGCCAGGCCGATGATGTCGTGGCTGGCCCGGTTGCAAGCGACATGCCCGCATCGGTGCAGGCGGTGATCCAATATCACGCGTTCTCATCGGCATCGCGCAGCGGCGTGTTCAAGCGCGCGGCCGGGGTTGAATGGGGATCGCCGCCGCCGCCATTCAAACGCTACCAGGCAGCGCCCACAGTCGCCCTCGCGCGCGGCGCACCCGGGGGCGCCAGCCTTGCCGAGATGCTGGCAATGCCCGCTGGCGGACGCGGACGCCTCGACCTGGCCCGGCTCGGTGAGATGCTGTATCTCTCGTCCGGCATCACGCTGCGGCGCGGCGGCAACGCGCTGCGCGCCGCGCCGTCGTCCGGCGCCTTGTTCCCGAGCGAGCTGTACGTTCTAGCGCGCTCGGTCGGCGGGCTGGCGCCTGGCCTGTATCACTACGACCCCGAGCACCACCGGCTCGATGTCCTCGGTCCGCTGCCGGCCACGCTCGGCGCCGCTGCTGCCGACCAGGCCGAGGCGGCCATCGTCCTCAGCGCGGTGTTCCGCCGTACCGGGTACAAGTATCACAACCGCGCCTATCGCTACGCGGCCGCCGATGCCGGGCATTTGCTCGAGAACCTGCGCCTCGGCGCGCACCGCGCCGGCATGCATGCGCAACTGCTGCCGGCATTTGACGACGCCGCCGCGGCGCGTGCGATCAGGGTCGATGGCGTCGAGGAGGGCGTACTGGCCGTGATGGCATTGAGTGGCGAGTCCGCGCCTGGGCGGCTGCGGCAGGAGCGCTTCGCACCAATCGCGATGGCTGGCGTGTCGGCGCTCGGCGTCACCGGCATCGTCCAGCGCGCCACCTCGATGCGGAACGAGGTAGCGACGGAAGGCGAGATCACCGCATTGCCGGCGCCACAGCCGTTTACGCGCGACCTGCACGAGACCATCGTCAAGCGCCGCAGCGAGCGCAGGTTCAGCGCGGACGCCTTGCCGCTGTCGGCGCTGGCGTCGCTGCTTGCCGCCGCCGCGCAGCCGGCGCAGCTGTCAGGCGCGGTGACGCTCAACGTCGTCGTCAACCGCGTGGCCGGACTGGCGCCCGGCGTTTACCGCTACCTTCCACGGCACGCGTTGCTCACGTTGCATAGCGGCGACCACCAGGCGACGGCGCGTTCGGCTGCGCTGTCGCAAGATGTGATCGGCGACGCCGCCGCGGTGCTGATCCTGTCGGCCGATCGCGACCAGCTGCTCGCGCAGGGCGCGCGCGGTTATCGCCACGGCTTGCTTGAAGCAGGCCTGATCGGCGAACGCTGGCTGCTCGGCGCCACCGCGGCCGGCCTGGCAGCTTGCCCGGTCGGCGCTTTTTACGACGACGAGGCCGCAGCCCTGGTTGGCGCCGATCCGGGCCGACACTGGGTGTTGCACTTTGCGGCAGTCGGCATCCGTGCGCCCTGATGTCAAGGCAATTGCGCGTCATCAAGCAAGGGGAGTGCGCCAGCCCGTAGCCTAGCTCGGATGGGGCAGCTTCGAATACTTCATATCAGCAATGATTTCTTGTGGACCAGAGTTCACAGGAACTTGTACACCCAGCTCGACCGGCTCGGTGTGCGGCAGGATATCTTCACGCCCTTGCGCAAGCACTCGAACCGCAACAACAACCAGATCGATTTCACCGTGCCCGGTTCGGCGGTCCGGTTTTCTGGCGTGCTCAGCGCCTATCACCGCATTTTCTTCAAACAGAAAATTCGCACGCTCTATCGTGATCTCGAGACCTTCGGCGTGGCCGGCGATTGCGACCTGGTGCACGCGACCACCTTGTTCAGCGATGGCGCGCTGGCCTATGAGCTGTTCCGGAAATACGGCAAGCCATACATCGTTTCGGTTCGCAATACCGATATCAACATGTTCCTGAAGTACAAGCCGCACCTGATTTTCCTGGCGCGCCGGATACTCGACAACGCTGCACGGCTGGTGTTCATCAGCCAGTCCAATCTCGACAATTTCTTCCAGCATCCGCTGGTGGCCATGTTCGCCCTGCGCTACTGGAGCAAGGCGCTGGTGATCAACAACGGCATCGAACAGCTCTGGCTGCAGAACCTGCATCCCGCCAGGCGCAGTTGTGCCAAGCGCATCCTGTTCATCGGGCGCTTCGACCGCAACAAGAATGCAGTGCGGCTGATCCAGGCTTTCCTGGCGCTGCGCGCCTCGCGCCCGGAGCTCAGGCTAAGCCTGGTCGGCGGCGCCGGTCCGCACGAGGAAAAGGTGCGCCAGCTGGCGATGCGCCACGGCGAATGCATCATGTACCACGGGCCGGTCGCGCCGGGGCCGGAGCTGATCGGCATCTGCCGCGCCAGCGATATGTTTGCCATGGCCTCGCACCACGAGACCTTCGGGCTGGTCTACGTCGAAGCCTTGTCGCAGGGCCTGCCGGTATTGTTCACCAGGGGACAGGGCATCGATGGCACCTTCAGCGGGAATGTCGGGGTTGCGGTCGACCCGGCTTCCGTGGCCGATATCCGGCGCGGCCTCGAGCAGATGATCGACAACTACGCCGGCTTCGATACCAGCCAGATTTGCTTCGACAACTTTGACTGGGAACGCATCGCCGCGCGCTATCTTGACCTGTACCACGCGATACTATCGCCGCCGTCCGCTTTTCGCTAGAATCCATCCATGGTGCGAACTCGACAGTTTCCCGCTTCATGCTGCAGGCAGGCGCGCTAGTCCTGGCGGATGGTGCCGCACCACGCCTGTCCGCCGAACGGCGTCTGGCGTGGGGCCTGTTTGCCTCGCTCCTGTTCCACGCATTGCTGCTGTCGCTGCAATTCGGTGTGCCGGGCATGGCATTGCAGGGGGCGCGCGCCGCCATCGACATCACGCTGGCACGGGTACTGCCGCCAGTGCCCACAGTGCCCGACGCTGCCGTTTTCGATCCGGCCATTCCTGACACTCAAGCTGTGACACCCGCGCCAGCGAGCGGCATGCGGCTGGTCGATCCGGTCCCCAAGCCGCCGCCTGCGCCGCCGCGTCCGAAAGCGGTCAACAGCGACAAGCCGCGCAAGGCGCCAAGGATCAGCGCGCCGCTGCCGAAGCCCGAGACCGATGCGCCGACCCGCGTCATCGCCCAGGTCGACAATCCCGACAGCGACTTCGTCGTTCCATTGCCGCAGCCTGAGGAGGCGGCGCAACAGACCATCGACCCGGTCGAGGCCCAGCATGGCAGCGACGGCGTTGCCGACGCCGCGCAGGAACAAGCGCCGCTGCCTGACTTGCAGTTGCCCGCCCTCGCAAGCACCGACGCGGCGGCCGGGGATCTGAAGCGGGCCGCTGACGAGGAGCGCCAGGCGGCTGCTGCCGCGCGCGAACAGGCCGCGCTCACGCAACAACGCATCGCCCACGACTTACTGGAACGCCAGAAAGAGGACGAACGCCTGGCGCAACTGCGCCGCGATGCCGAACTTGCCGAGCGCCAGAAGGCAGAGCAATTGTTCGCGCGGGAACAGGCAGAGCGCCAGCGTCTTGCGCAGGAACAGGCGGAACAGCAGCGTCTTGCGCAGGCACAGGCGGAACAGCAGCGTCTCGCGCAGGCACAGGCGGAACAGCAGCGTCTCGCGCAGGCACAGGCGGAGCAGCAGCGCCTCGCGCAAGAACAAGCGGAGCGCCAGCGCCTCGATGAACTAGCCGCCCGCAGGCTCGCCGAGGAGCGTGCGCGCCAGGATGCGGCGCGCGCGCGCGAAGCGGCGGTGGCAAGCACCGCCGCACCGGCGGGCGATCCATTCGGCGCGCCGGACGGGCAGGGTGGCAGCGGCCGCACCAGCAGCCCGCCTGGGAATTACGGCAGCGACCTGGCCAACCGCGTGCGCGACCTCAGTAAAGGTCTTGACCTGCTGACCGGCGCCCCGCCTGTGCGCCCCCGCCCGGACGATGCACGCCAGTCGCGCCGCGTGGTCGTCGACAGTGCCGAGCGCGACGTGCCGTTGCGCATGTACGTCGAGAGTTGGCGCCAGAAGATCGAGCGCAACGGCGCCATGAATTTCCCCAAGCTGATCGGCGAGCGTGCGCGCATCGATCCGCTGGTCAGCGTTGCCGTGCGCAGCGACGGCAGCATCGAGGACGTCACCATCGTTCGTTCCAGCGGCCGCCAGGATACCGACGACGCGGTGCGCCGCATCGTGCGCATCAACGCGCTGTACTCAAAGTTCCCGCCAAATATCGCGTCGCGCTACGACGTGATCGAGATCCGCCGCCTCTGGACCTTCGACCAGGTGCTCAAGCTGATCGAAGAAGTCCGCTAGCCACGCCGGCGCCCGCCGTGCTGCCCATTCCGGCGCATCATTCCATGGCATAAATGTGCCTGAGCCCACCATTTGATTTGCGCCAAAGCCGTTGTCATCTAGCTCACTTACTCTGGATCAGACAGGTAATTTTCCGGGAGCACAAATAAGCTGTGTCCCCGGCAAGCACAGTGGGAGGTCATAACATGAAGAATATCGCGCAAACCCGATTGTTCACCATTGCCGCGCTACTGTGCGCCGTTGCGCTGGGCGGCTGCGCGGGCGGCAGCAGCCGCATCGAGATGCCCGATGTGTCCGACCAGGCCGGGCCCGCGCCAGCCGCACCGCAGACCCAGCTGATCACCGAGCAACTGATCGCCGCTGAAAAGCTGCAGCGCGAGCAGCGCGCCCATCAGGCCCTCGGCCACCTGGTCGTGGCCGATCCGCCGCCCTATAAAATCGGTCCTGGCGATATCTTGTCGATCGTCGTCTGGGACCACCCCGAGCTGGCCGGCCATGGGCTGGTGGCGTCCAGCAGTTCCGCCGAGGCCGGCACAACGACCACGCCGCCCCAGGGCTTCGTCGTCGACTACGAGGGCAAGGTGCAGTTTCCGTTCGCCGGCGCGCTCAAGCTGGCCGGGCTGACTGAAGAGCAGGCGCGCAGCCTGCTGACACAGCGCCTGGCCCGCTATATCGCCCAGCCCAATGTCACCTTGCGCGTGCAGTCCTACCGCAGCAAGCGTATCTATATGGATGGCGAGGTGCGCTTGCCCGGCTTGCAGGCGATCAACGACATTCCGATGACCCTGCTTGAAGCGCTGAACCGCGCCGGCGGCCTGCAGCCGACCGCCGACCAGAGCCGCATCGTGCTCGAGCGCGCCAAGAAACGCTATAACCTCGACCTGCGCGACCTGGTGCAGAAGGGCGTCAATCCGGGCGCCATCCTGCTGCTCAATGGCGACGTGGTTCGGGTCCACTCGCGCGACGAAAGCAAGGTATTCGTGTCGGGGGAGGTCGTCACGCCGAAAGCGCTGACCATGCACAACGGCCGCCTGAGCCTGAACGAGGCGCTCGGCGAATCGGGCGGCATCAGCCCGATGACGGGTGACGCGCGCCAGGTGTTTGTGGTGCGCAAGGCGGCCGAAGGCACGCGCATCTTCCAGCTCGACGCCCGCCAGAAGGGCGCGCTGGCAATGGCCGAAGCCTTCGAGCTGCACCCCAAGGACCTGGTCTACGTCGCGGCATCGCCACTGGCCAACTGGCACCGCGGCTTGTCCCTGCTGTTCCCCGGCGCGCTGACGCAGGCTGTCGGTGTCACGACCAGGCCGTAAATCGCCACGAGGCAATCATCATGAACCGACCCGCCGACCAGCATCCGATCTCGAACGTGCTGTCCAGTCCACCGATGCTCAACATGCCGGTCGAGCCGCGCTACGAGCACCAGCTTGAGCCGGACGAGCCGGGGCTGCGCAGCTACTTCAATATCCTGTACAACGCCCGCTGGCAAATCGGCCTGGTCACCTTCCTGATCACGGCGCTGGCGATCGTCTACGCGGTGGTGGCCAAGCCGGTCTACCAGGCCAACCTGCTGATCCACGTCGAGGAAGAAAGCCCGAATGCGTCGAAGAACATCCTGGCCGAAGTATCGTCGCTGTTCGAGACCAAGAAAGATGCGATCGCAGAAATGGAGCTGCTGCGCTCGCGCATGGTGATCTCGCATGCGGTCGACAACCTGCAGTTGTATATCGAGGTGCGGCCCAAGTATTTCCCCGTGATCGGCTTCTGGTTCGCCGGGCGCGGCGACGGCGAGCTGTCCGAGCCGGGCATTTTCGGCCATGGCGGCTTTGTATGGGGCGCAGAAAAGGCGCTGGTGTCGGTGTTCGATGTGCCCGAGCCGTGGCAGAACCGGCGCTTCGTCGTCACCGCCATGGGCGACGGCATCTATCGCCTGAGCGGCGGCGGCCAGCCGGTAGTCTACGAGGGCCGCGTCGGCACCACGCTCAAGACCCAGACTGGCGGCGGCAACCTCGAATTGCGCATAGACCGGCTCGATGCCAGGCCGGGCGCCGAGTTCCACCTGCGCCGCCTGTCGCGCCTGGGCACCATCGAGGCCATCCAGACCGCGATGGTCATCACCGAACAGGGCAAGCAATCGGGCATTATCGAAGTGCGCCTGCAGGGCGACGACCCGCAGCGCATCAACAACGTGCTCACCGAAATCGGGCGCGAGTACATGCGCCAGAATCTCGCGCGCAAGACCGAGGAAGCGGAGAAGTCGCTGGCTTTCCTGAACCTGCAGTTGCCCGCGCTAAAGCGCAAGCTCGAACAATCGGAAGAGCGCTATAACCATTTTCGCAATAGCCATGGCACGGTCGACATGCGCGAAGAGGCACGCATGAGCCTGCAGCAGGCCGCGGAAGCGCGCAGCCGCCGCATCGCGCTGCAGCAGAAAAAGACCGAACTGCTGACCCGCTTCACCGAAGACCACCCGATCGTGCGCGGCGTGAACCGCCAGAGCAGGGAAGTCGACGCGGAAATCAACGACGTCCAGAAGCGCATCAAGGCGCTGCCGGAGCTGGAACAGGATGAAGCGCGCCTGATGCGCGACATCAAGGTCAACACCGATCTGTATACAGCGCTGTCCAACACCGCCCAGCAATTGCGGCTCATTTCAGTCGGCCGCGTCAGCAACGTGCGCATGATCGACGCGCCAATGGCGCCGGAACGCCCGATCAAGCCGAACCGTCCGCTGATCGTCGTGCTTGCCGCGATCAGCGGGCTGTTCCTCGGCACCTTGATCGCGTTCGCCCGGCGCGCGCTCAATGGCGGCATCGACGACCCGCAAAAAATCGAGCGGTTGCTCGGTGCGCGGGTTGTCTACGCCAGCATCCCGCACAGTCCGGCGGAAGAAAAGCTCAGCCGCAGGGCGCGCGACGATGGCGGCAACCTGCCGCTGCTGGCGCAGGCCGCACCGGAAGACATCGCCGTCGAAAGCCTGCGCGGCTTCCGCGCCGCCTTGCTATTTGCGATGCCACACTTCCGCAACAACATCGTGATGATCACCGGACCGGCGCGCGACCTCGGCAAGTCGTTCATCACCGCCAACCTGGCCGCGGTGATGGCAGCCAGCGGCAAGCGGGTTCTGCTGATCGACGCCGACCTGCGAAATGGCCACCTGCACCGCTACTTCGGCGTTGGCCGCGAACACGGGCTGTCGAACGTCATCGCCGGCGCCACCCCGGTGGGCGAGGTCATCCACCGAGGCGTGCTTGAAAACCTGGACTTCATCCCGACCGGCGCGCTGCCGCCGAACCGCTCGGAGTTCCTGCTGCACCTCAATTTCGGCACCTTGCTCGAGTCGGTCGGCGCCCAGTACGACCTGGTGCTGCTCGATCCGCCGCCGATACTGGCGGTGGCCGACGCCTTGATCATCGGCGCGCATGCGGGCGCGGTATTCATCCTGGCGCGGGCAGGGCGCACGACCGAAGAAGAAATCAACGAATCGATCAAGCGCCTGAACCACGCCGGCATCTCGCCGCAGGGCGTGCTGTTCAATGACTTGTCGCTGCGCCTGTCCGGCTACCGCTACCAGTTCCATAGCGAACAAGACTCCCAGCTCGGTTACAGTTCCTGAACAAGCCGGCCGGCACCGCGGCGTGGGGCGGTCAAGGGTGATCGACCGTCTCCACGCTGGCGCCAGCGGCGCCGGCGCGGACGAGGGCAATGCCCGCCTTCTTCCCGACCGCACGGGCGCGCCTCCCATTCCCGACACGCCGCAGTTCGCAGCTGCCCGCTGCGCGGCATGCTGCCGGCACCCCGCGGCAACGCTGCCTGCACCTCGCGGCAATGCAAGCACAACGTCGTGCCCGCGCAGGCGGGCACCCATGTTGAGGAAGCTGCGGCTCCGAAAATCACATCCACCGCTCGGCTGCAGCGAGGATCATCGCGGGACCATTTGACCGCTTATTTGAACAGCCACACCCCTAAGCAATCCGCCAATTTCATCCACGAAATTGTTTTTGCACATCTGATACTACGAAGAAATTTATTTGAGAAAAGATTGAACTCAATCAATTGACGCGCATCAAACCTTGCTCAATCACCCTGTTTAGCGAGGAACCTTTGATGAACAAACTAGTCAGTCTAGCGTCTGAACACCGCGTACGCGCCATGCTCTGCAGCAGCCTCCCGCTGTTGCTTGCCGCTTGCGGCGGTAGCGATTCCGGCAGCCTCCAGGCCCCGGACCAGGCGCCGCAGTTCGCGGCCGTCACCTACAACGGCACGGCAGCACCAGCTGATCTCCATGTTTCACCAACCGGGTCGGACAGCAATGCCGGAACACAGTCGGCACCGTTCAAGACAATTCTGCAGGCATCCCGAAAAGCGACCCCTGGCGTGACCATCCGCGTCGCACCGGGCGTGTATGCCGGCGGCTTCCAGACCACCGTCAGCGGCACCGCCGAAGCCCGCATCCGCTACCTGTCGACGACGCGCTTCGGCGCCAAAATCGTCCCTCCTGCGTCATCCAGCAACACGCGCGCCTGGGACAACCGCGGCAGCTACGTCGACATCGAAGGCTTCGAAGTCGATGGCACCAAGGCACAAGCGGGTACCCAGTGGCTCAACGGCATCTACACCGCGGGCTCGTACGGCACCGTGCGCGGCAACTACGTCCACCACATCGCGAAAACGGTGCCATGCGCCAGCAGCGGCGGCGGTATCGGTTCCGACAGCTATTACAAAGGCATTGCCAATGATGTCGTCGGCAACATCGTCCACGATGTCGGTCCGAGCGGTTGCGCGTTTTACCTTGGCATTTACATTAATTCCGCCCAGAGCAAGGTCATCAATAACCTGGTGTACAACATCAGCAACGCCGGCATCCGCCTGTGGCACGACGCGACCAATAACCTGGTAACCAACAACACCGTGTTCAATTCCGGTATCGGCGTGGTCGTCAGCGGCAACGGCGGCTACCTTGGCACCGCGCCAAACGACTACACCCGCGTGGCGAACAACATCATCTACGACAATGCCAGCTACGGCATCCAGGAAGTGGGCTCGACCGGTACGCACAACAGCTACCCGTTCAACCTCGTCTACAAGAACCGGGGTTACAACTTCATGCTCAACAATGGACTGCAGGCACTCGGCACGGTCAATGCCGACCCGCAGTTCGTCAACTACATCCGCACTGGCGGCGGCGATTACCATCCGGCAGTGACGTCGCCGGCGGTCAAGGCGGCACTGCCGGCAGCCTCGCCATCGACCGATCTCGAGGGGACGGTGCGCTCGACCACGACCGGCTTCGACATCGGCGCCTTGCAGCGCGCTGGCGCAGCCACCGGGCCGGCGCCGGAACCGACTCCCGAGCCAACCCCGACGCCTCCACCGGAGCCAACCCCGGAGCCAACCCCGACGCCACCGCCGGAGCCAACCCCGACGCCACCGCCGGAGCCAGCGCCAACGCCGGTTCCTCAACCGATCCCGGCAACGACCTACAACTACTATGTGTCGCCAACCGGTTCGGACAGCAATCCCGGCACCAAAGCGGCGCCGTTCCGGACCATCGTGCGCGCCTCGCAGGTCGCCAAGCCGAGCACCACGGTTCATGTGGCGCCGGGTAACTATTCGGGCGGCTTCCGTACCAGCGTCAGCGGTACCGCGACCGGCCGCATCTACTTCGTGTCGACCACCAAGTGGGGCGCCAAGATTGTTCCGCCTGCCAACTCATCGAACAACGTGGCCTGGGACAACCGCGGCAGCTACATCGACATCATCGGCTTCGAAGTCGATGGCCGCAAAATCCAGAGCGGCACCAAGTGGGCCTACGGCATCTACAACGGTGGGTCGTACGACATGATCCGCAATAACTACGTGCACCATATCGCCAACACCATCGCCTGCACCAGCGGCGGCGGCTCGGCGATCGGCGTCGACAGTTACTACAAGGGCATCAAGTCGGACGTGATCGGCAACCTGGTTCATGACATCGGCCCTGCCGGTTGTCACTTCGTGCAAGGCATCTATATCAGCACCTCGGGCACCGTGAAGAACAATGTGGTCTACCGCGTGGCGGAAGCGGCAATCCACCTGTGGCATGACGCCAACAACGTGATCATTACCAACAACACGGTGACGACCTCGGGCACGGGCATCATCGTTGGCGGCGGCGATTACTACTTCACCACCGCTGGCGCCGATAACGTTCACGTGCACAACAACATCGTGTACGACAACAAGTACGGTATCTCGGAACAAGGCAAGACCGGTTTGAAAAATACTTACCGCAACAACCTTGTGTACCAGAATACCTATAACTGGACCCTGAAGAACGGCCTGACCCACAGCGGCACCGTGGCGGCAGTTCCGCAGTTCGCCAGCTATTCGCGCACTGGCACGAGCAATGATTTCCACCTGAATAGCGGTTCGCCCGCGATCGGCAAAGGTGTAAATTCGAGCTACGTGTTGCCGTACGATTTCGATGGCATGCCGCGCACCACCGCGACCGGCTTCGACATCGGCGCTTACCAGCACTAATCGTCCTCTGGCCGCCGGTGCGAAAACACCGGCGGCCATGTCGCGAATTCAACAATTATCAAACGTCGCTGTTCGGAGTCTGCCTACCATTAAGGGTATGAACTCCATGCCACCTGACCTCGACGAGCAAGCGCGCATCCGCGCGGTGTACCGTGAATGGCATGGCGGAAAAGAGCTGGCTCCCTACGCATGGCATCGGCCCGAGGTGATGGAGCAGGATGCAGCGCGTTGCCGCGCCGCCGGCGCCTTGCTGGCGGCAACGGTCGGCCATGACCTCTCCACGCGGCGCATCGTCGATGTCGGCTGCGGCAGCGGCGGCTTTTTGCGCCAGCTGATCAGCTGGGGTGCCCGCCCGTCCAACCTGATCGGCACCGAATACCAGGAAGACCGCCTGGCACAGGCAAATGCCGCTACTGCCCGCGGCGTCCGCTGGCACCTTGGCGACCTCGATATCCTCGACGATGGCAGCCTCGATCTGGCTGTCGCCAACACCGTTTTTTCCTCCATCCTCGACGAGCGGATGCGTCACCAGCTGGCCGCCGACATGTGGCGCGTGCTCAAGCCCGGGGCCTGGTGCATGGTCTTCGATTTTCGCTACAACAATCCGAACAATCCCAATGTGCGGCGGGTCAGCCGTCCCGAGGTCGGCGCGTACTGGCCAGCTGCGCCGCAGCACCATTACCGGACCCTGTTGCTGGCGCCGCCGATCGCGCGCCGCCTGTCTGGCGCTCCGCGCCTGGTCAGCGACCTGCTGGCCACCTTCGTCCCGCCGCTGCGATCCCACTTCATCTACATGGCGCAAAAGCCCTGACGCGTGCCGCCGCGGCGGCACGCGAGCGCGTCAGTTTTTTGCCGCAGCCGGCACCACTGGGCGCGACAACAGCAACTCCTTGAGCCAGCGGCGCACCCTGGGCGTGTGCGCTTCAAACAGCAGGTAGCTGCCGTACGACAGCACCAGGATGACCCCCAGTAGCGAAAAATATATGCCGTAGTCAATCCAGTTGTCCGGCGACAAACGGTATCCGCCCCAGACTTTCAGCCCGACATACTGCATCAGGCGAATGAGCGGAATGTGGAACACATACAAGGTGAACGAAAATTCGGCAAAGAAGGTTGCGCCGCTGCCCAGCCGCGCCAGCCGGCGCGAGCCGGGATCCGCTTTCACGTGCATGCTGCACAAAAATAGCAGGAACACGAGGCTGTAGACCAGGTCTTGCGGGAACGACGCCGCGTTCAGGTCATCGCTGAAACCCGTCAGCCGGAAGTACGCCGCCAGGCCGCAAAACACTGCCAGCACGACCCAGCGCACCAGGTGGCTGCAGGCGAGGCGCACGCGCGAGCCGGCCGCCCCGAGCAGCCAGAGCAGGAAGTACAGCGTGATATCGTAGGGCAGGGTCAGCGCGATGGCCACCAGCGACAGCATCGCCAACGCGCGCCGCGCCGGTGTCGATGCGCTGACCACCACCAGCAGCAGCGGAAACATCAGGTAGTACCAGGTCTCGTTTGCCAGGCTCCAGAGCGGAAAATTGCCGCCGAACGGTTCCATCGTCACCGTCTGCAGGCCCACCAGGTTGCCGGCGAACGACAGCAGCGAGTAGCTATTCGACGGCGAATAGTCGATGGTGTTGGGCAGCAGTTGCCCGGCAAGCACGCCAAACAGCAGCATCAGCACGAATGTGGGGATCAACACCGTCCACAGCCGCGACAGGCGGTCGATCGCGTAGGACTGCAGGGCCTGGGGCTGGCCCAGCTTGGCCATCAGGCTGCCGCCAACCAGCCACCCGCTGATCAGGAAGAACAGCACCACTGCCTGGTGGGCGAAGCCGGTGAAGAACGCCAGGCCCTGGTAAGCCAGCGACGGCTCGGCAAGCGAACGCAGGCTGGGGAAAAATTCCGCACGCAGGTGCGCCGCGGCGACCTGGATCGCGCACAATCCGCGCAGCAGCGAAATCAGCAGGGACTGGCATGTGCCTTCCCCCAGTTCGGGTTCGCAGAACCGGATGCGGGGCTTGGCGGTGGCTTCCATGATGCTCACTCCTTGTAGGCGAAACAAACGGCTGGCATCAGGGGTCTGCGCTGCCGAGTGAATAGGGGCGGTCATTGCCCGACAACAGCATGGCGACGCGGATCATCCACCAGCCGACATGCATGAAGCTCATCAGCCACGCGCCGGCCAGGAACACCAGCGCGAACCAGCCAAGCCTGGGCAGCGATGGCGCCCGTGCGCCGGCGCCGGCCAGCCGTATCCAGGCCAGGCTGATGGCGCCGCCGAGCAGGCATCCGGCCACCGCTTCGGCGGCTGAATGAAAGCCGCAGACGACCAGCAGCACGCCGACCACCAGCCCGAGGCCCAGGCCGGCGGCAACGCCGAGCCTGCGCGCGGCCGGGCCGGCGCTGTGCAGCATCAGGTAGAGCAAAGTCGGGAACACGGCGGTGACGCCGGTGGCGTGGCCGCTGACCGACTTGAAGCCGAGTCCGGGCAGGCCCGAGCCCCAGGCCATGAAGGCGATCTTGCTGGCGCCGACCAGCATCACGCCGCCGCCGAACAGCAAGCCCCAGATCATTGCGGTACGCCAGGCGCGCGCCGCGGCAAGCCAGCCGAAGGCAGCGGCCGCCAGTGGCAGGGTGAGGTCGAGGTCGCCGAGGCGGACCAGCGTCATCCCCGGGTCCATGGCTAACGCGCCAGCGCCGTGAGGGTGCGGAAGATAATCCGCAGGTCAGTCCAGAACGTTCGCTCCTGGACATAGCGCACGTAGTACTCCAGCTTCACGGGAAGGATGGTGTCGATGTAGGCTTGCTCGGGATCGACGGCGTGTCCGAGAATCGCGTTTTCGTCCTTGTAATGAATCGACGCCCAGTCGGTGATGCCGGGCGCCACCGACAGCACGATCCGGCGCACCTCGGGTGGATAGCAAGCCACGTAGCGCGGCACTTCCGGACGCGGCCCGACCAGGCTCATCGCCCCCTGCAGAACATTGATCAGCTGGGGCAGCTCGTCCAGCTTGTAGTGGCGCAGAAAGCGCCCGGCGCGCGTGATGCGGGCGTCCTGGCCGACCGTCAGCTGCGCGCCTTCCGACTGCACAGTCATGGTGCGGAACTTGAAAATACTGAACGGCACCCCGTGGCGGCCCATGCGCAGCTGGCGAAACAACACCGGGCCTGGCGAGTCGACGCGGATCCACAGCGCGATCGCCGCCATTAGCGGCGCCAGCAGCAGCAAGCCGCCAATCGCCGCGGCCAGGTCGAACGCGCGCTTGCTCATGACACCAGCTCGCGCATCGCATCGATGACGCGGGCCTGGTCGGCGTCCGTCATTTTCGTGTAAAGCGGCAAGGTCAGCATCGCGTCGTAAGCCGCTTCCGCCACCGGGAACTGCTGCGGCGTCAGCGCGCAGGTCTGGCGCCAGTATGGCTGGCGGTGCAAGGGAATGAAATGCACGCTGGTGCCGATGCCGCGCCCCGACAAGCCGCTGATGAGTTCATCACGGCTGACGTGCGCGCCATCGGTCAGCCGTATCACGTACAGGTGCCATGCATGGCTGCTGCCGGCTGGCGCATCGGGCGGCAGCAACAGCGGCATGCCCGCCAGCGCAGTCGTATAGCGCGCCGCCAGCTGCTGGCGGCGCGCCAGAAAATCGTCGATCTTGCGCAGCTGGCCCAGGCCGATGGCCGCGGCGATATCGGTCAGGTTGTACTTGAAGCCGGCGGCGACCACTTCGTAAAACCACGCCGGCGTGCGCGAGGTGTAGCGCGCGAACGCGTCCTGGCTGATGCCGTGGATACGCATGATGCGTACCCGTTTCGCGAGCGCCGCATCGCGCGTGACCACCATGCCGCCTTCGCCGGTGGTCATGGTTTTGTTGGCATAGAAGCTGAATACGGTGATATCGCTGTTGAGGGTGCCGACCAGCTGCCCCTGGTACACGGTGGGGAAGGCATGCGCCGCATCTTCCACCACGCGCACGCCATGGCGGGCGGCCAGCGCCAGGATGGCGTCCATGTCGCAAGCCAGGCCCGCATAGTGCACCGGCATGATGGCGCGGGTGCGCGGCGTGATGGCCGCTTCGACGGCGTCCGGGTCGATGCACAGTGTGCGCGGGTCGGAATCGACGAACACCGGCTGCGCGCCGAGGTAGCGCACCACTTCGGCGGTCGCGGTAAACGTCAGCGTCGGCACGATCACTTCGTCGCCCGGGCCGATGCCCAGCGCCTCGAGCGCCAGGTGCAGGCCGGCGGTGGCCGAGTTGACCGAGATCGCTTCGACGCCGCCGCCGATGTAGTCCGCAAATGCCTGCTCGAACTGGCGGGTCTTGGGGCCGGTAGTCACCCAGCCGGAGCGCAGGCATTCGACCACTTCGGCGATTTCTTCCTCGCCGATGTCCGGCAGCGCAAAGGGCAGGAAGGGGAGCTGCGGCTGCACCTGGGCAGGGCTGTTGCTGGTGATGTCTTCGGCCATGATCGTTACCTTTTAGGGCGGGGGTCAGAGTGTGGTTGGACGCAAGCCCGCCAGGATGTTCAGGAAGCGTTCGCCCAGCACGGGATAGCTCAGGTTGCGCAGCGCATAGGCCTTGCCGCGCTGGCCCAGCGCGGCGCGCTCATTGGGCGGCATCAGCATCAGGTTCAGTACCCCGCGCGCCACGGCGGACGGGTCTTCGGGTGCGACGGTCAAACCGCAGCCGGCGTCGGCGACCGGATCGTTGCCCGCTTCGACCGAATGCAGGATGGGCCGGGCCGCCATCATGTAGTCAATCAGCTTATTGGGGGAAATACCGAAACGGTATAGCGGCTGCCGCGGCCAGCCGATATACGCAATATCAAAGCACTGCAGCAGCGCGGGAACCTGCTGCTTGGCGACCGGGTCGAAGAAGTAGACGCTGGACAGGCCCATCTCGCGCGCGCGGGCCTGCAGTTGCGCCTTGTCTGGCCCGCCGCCGACCAGCACAAAGACAGCCCGCTCGCCTGTCAGCTGCGCGGCGGCGTCAAGCAGGGTGGCGAGCGAATTGGCGGTGCCGTGGGTACCGGCATAGCCGACGATAAATTTACCGCGTGCGCGCAGGTCGGCCAGCGCGGCGGCCACTTCGCCTTGCAGCTGGGGCGGCTCGGCCAGCCATTCGTTCGGGTCGGCGCCGTTGGGGACGATGTGCAGCTTGTGGCGCGCCATGCCGTGCGCTTCAAGGTGGTCGCGCACTTTCGGCAGTATCGACACTACCGCGTCCGCATTGCGGCAGGCGTAGTTTTCGGCCGCCTGCAGCAGCATGATGAACGGGTGCCAGCGCGAGAAATTGCCTAGTTCCATCGGCGATAGCGGCCACAGGTCATGCACCTCGAACAGCAGGCGCGCCCGCGCCAGCCTGGCGATGCGGCGCGCCGGCCAGATATCGAGCGGGTAGGTACTCGACGCGATCACCACGTCGGGCCGGAATGACTGCGCCAGCGCACGCGCGCTGCGCGTCAGGCGCACGATGAAGGCGGCCATGTTCCATGCCCGCGCACCGCCATTGCCGGCGTAGGCCGGCGTGTCGAACCAGGTGTACTCGATGCCGTCGATGGTTTCATCGAGCCGGGATGCGCCGCGCATCTGCGGCGCCTGCGCCCGGATGTGCGAACGCGAGGACGCGACGATACGCACCTTGTGCCCCAGCCGCACCCATTCGCGCGCCAGGTAGTACGGCCGGTATTCCATTCCGTGCTGGAGCGAACCGGCGTAATGATTGATCAGCAAAATGTTCATGGCCGTGCGCTTCGGGCGAGGATGGCGGCGTGCCGTAGGGCAGGCGCCGCCAGGCAGGGGCTGGCATGGTGATGGGGCGTTTTCATTGGAGGCTGTACTTTGCGCGGTAAGGGCGGAAACCCAGGATGGTCTTGAACTGGCGCAGCCCGGCCTGGGCGCCGAAATAGGTGTCGTACATGATGTACTGCAGCTTGCCGTCGCCGATCTGGCGGCACACCACGTCGACGATCAGCAGATGCATGATGCCGTCGTTGTTGCGGTGCCCGATCAGCTGGGAGAAGGCGCCGAAGTTGCCGTAAATGCCGAAGGTGGCGTAGGCCACCAGCTTGCCGTCGCGGTTGAGCACGCCGTAGTATTGAAAGTTACTTAGCACCTCGAACCGTTCGCGCTTCTCCGTGTACGCCTTGTCCATCGGGCGGCCCTGGCGCGAACCTTGGGAGATGTTGATATCGTGGATGTCGTCGACATATGCATTGCGGTCGATCTCCTTGCAGACATAGCCGCGCTTGCGCGCGCGCGCGGCGTGATAGGCGCCGTTGTTTTTTCCCTTGATTTCATCGAGGTACTTCTCGCGGGTGTTCAGGTCGCCGACATCGATCAGCGCCGCGCCCATCGTCTTGCTGCGGATGATCTTGTAGCGCGGGTGACGCCGGGTGAACTGCGCATACACTTGCGGAACATGGGTGGGCTCGAGGCTGGTGTTGAAGCGCAGCGGCGCCACCGGCAGTCGGATCAATCCCGCCAGCGTGCTGCAGTACTGGCGCAAGTTCGCGATCGGTGTCACGCCAGCGAATAGCGCACGAGATAAGGCCTGAACCCGAGCTTGCGCTTGAAATTGCGCAGTCCCGGTTGCGCGCCCAGATAACTGTCGTACATCAGGTAGTTCACCGTCTTTTGCTCGATCAGACTGCATATGATCTCCGTCAGAAGTAAATACATCGCGCCGTCGTTGTTTTTGTTTCCAATTACCCGTTCGGTGGCGGCGAAATTGCCCAGAATGGCGAGATTGCAATAACCGACCAGCTGCTGTTTGTCGTCCATTGCGCCGAAATACGAGAAATGGGGTAAATCCTGGAATGCTGTCTCCTTGACCCGGTAGGCGTCATCCATCGGGCGCCCCTGGCGCACTTCAGTGGATGTGTGAATTGCGTGGATATCGTCGATAAATCGGTTGCGGTCAATTGTTTTTACCTGGTATCCCCGCGCGCTGGCCCGGCGGGCCTGGTAACCTGCCAGATCCTTTCTCTTTACTGTATCGAGATAATCGTCGGCGGTTTTGAACTGGCGTAAATTAATCAGTGCAATTCCTACCGTTTTGTTTCGTATCACGTAATAACGAGGATGCCGCTTGGTAAAACTTTGATGCGTCGCGCTGATATGTTCCTGGTGTAAATTGGAATCAAATTCGAGCAAGACGCGCGGCATGCGGTGCAGTTGCGAACCAGCGCGCACCAGGCGCCATATTTCATGTGTTATATCGGTCAGTTTCATGGTTGCCTATCGTTTAGCTGGCCCCGGCCGTCCTGCGCCGGGTCAGCCTCTGCGACAGGGCTAACCCGGCGGCGCGGTGCCTACCGGCCTTAACCACGTACGGCGGGCGTGTACGCCTTGCATGGCAACGCCGGCTGCCCGTGGTCCGCGCTGCGCCTGGCGGCGACCGTACCAATATGTTGAATAGCACCCCAAGGTGGCGCCAATTAGCATGTCGGTGAAGAAATGCGATGTCATTAACAGTAATATCGTGATGCTTGCGAGCGAGAACGGAAGCAGGAATTGGTAGTAATTTTTGCTGCTGAAATATTCACGTGCAAACATAATGATTGCCGGCAGCGTCACCATGACCATCAGGTACGTGATTCCCAGCAAGCCCAGATCAACCCACGCCGACAACACGTTGTGCGCGTACAGGCCCGGCGGGTAACTTCCGAAATCTCCTAAAAACGGATGTTCGTTGATTGTTTGGAGCGCATACACCGTCAAATGGTGCCGCTTGTTGGCCGACGTTGATTGCGACAAGTCAAACAGTTCCAGAATCCGGTTGTGGGGCAGCACTGCGATAATGTCGTCGATAAAAATTTTCAAGATAACAAACACCGCGACGAAGATCGCGGCGACCAGCAATTTGCTTCTCGAGTGATAAAACTCGACAACCGGAATCAGGAATAGCAAGGCGATGAATTCACTGCGCGCGGTATTGAAGAACAGGGTAGGGGCGCCGATGCAATAGAGCAGCATGCGCAGCCATGGCGAACGCGTGTACGCGATGATCGGCACGAAGGTGAACAAATACGAGCGCGAGAAGCCCTGGTAGGTCGCCAGGCTGTCGGCGTCCTTGGCGATGCCCAGCGCCCCCAGGTAGAACACGCCGTCGATCGAATAGGCAAATACGATCCCCGACATTGCCAGCAAACTCAGGAGTCCGATTCGGCGGAACTGGCGGCCGCTGAAATCGATGGACTTGTAAATCAAAAACACATTCAGCAGGAACAGGATGCCGAGGATATGGTGGACTACATGGACCATTTTCGCGCCAAGCATCGCATGGGCGGTAACCACCGCGAAGAAATAGGCCAGGTAGACGCCGAACGCGATGTCGGGCTTGGTCAGGCGGCTTGGCTCGCGGCGGATGCGCATCAGGTACATGTATGCCAGGGGCGGCAGTACCAGCAGCGCTGCTGGCGCGAAAAAGCCGCCAAGGAACGCGCCCATCGCGCCCAGGCCCAGCAGCGTGTGATAAAAGAAGAAGCCCGGGAACAGCAGGAAGAAGGCGGAAATCGCCACCGCTTGTTCGCCTCTTGGCCCGCGCACCGCGGCTGGCTGGCTCATGCTGCCTCCATCCGGTTTTGCGCGCATTGGTAAGACATGTGCAGGTACACCAGGTACAGCACCGAGTAGCCAATCGCGTAATACAGCACGCTCTGGTGCAGCGGCAGCGGCAGCAGGAAGACGCTGACTGTCATGGCGAACAGTGCGACTTGCCACACCAGGTCAACCTTCTGCTTGCCCGCCACAAAGAATACATAGCTGAGGGGACTGGCGATAAAGTTGAGGAAATACAGCGGCGCCAGGAGACGCGCCAGCTCGCCGGCGGCGCGCCACGGTTCGCCGAAGATCCAGGCGAACAGCGAGGGCGAAAACAGGAACAGCGCCGCCGACGGTCCGAGGCCGAGCAGCAGCAGCGCCTTGAAGGTGTAGCGGTAGGCCTGGCGGCAGTTGCCCAGCTTCTGGAAATCGTGCACCGACTGGCGCTTGAAGACTTCCAGCACCGAGGCCGCCAGCAACGCCACCGGGGCGGCCAGCACGCGCTGGGTCAGCGCGAACAAGCCGGCGGCGACCGCGCCATGGCGCATGCCGATCAAAAACAGCGGCAACTGGCCAACCACGACGTTGAGCAGGTTGGACGGCAGCGAGAAGCGCCAGAATTTTTCATGGCGGCGCAGGTAGCGGCGCTGCTCTGCGTCGAGCCGCCAGCCGGTGCCGGCGTCGGGCGGCGAGAGCAGCCAGCGCGCAGCCAGCAAGCCTGCGCACAAGCCGATCAGGTGGCCGGTAATTAATGCCGCGCCGCCGGCGCCCGAGTACAGCAGACCGACTTGTCCCAGCGCGATGGTGCCGGCGCCCCACACCTTGGCGCGCGCTGCCTTGCCGAATTCGTTGTGCGAAGTAGCGTAGTTGAGCGTGGTCTGCATCGTCGCGGTCAGCCATGCGCCCAGGCCAATGGTCAGGATGGCCAGCCACGTCAGCTGGCGCAGGAAAGGCAGGTCGAGCGCCCGCGCGCCCGCTGCCAGCAGGGTGACGGCGATGCCCACCCAGGTGGCCGACCAGGCCACGACGCGGAAGCAGGTGCGCTGCTGGCGCTGCGAATGATCGAGCACCATGGCCGCTTCCAGCCGCAAGGTGGCGCCGATGGCAACCACCGCAGTCATGCCGAACCATACGCTGAACGCACCCAGCTGGGCCGGCGTGCACATGCGTGTAATGAGCGGCGCCATCAGCAGCGGCAGCGCCTGCGCGCCGAGCGCTCCGGACAGCACGGTAATGACGTGCTTCCAGAATGTCGGCAGCACGAATTTCATGGGGACGACGCCAGCCAGTCGCCGCGCGAAGGCAGGGTCTCGCCCACCGCCGCGAGCAGGGTCGCGGCGACAGTGGTTGCGGCGGCGGGGTCGAGGTAGGGGCCCATCGGCAGGCTGATCACCTTGGCAGCCATCGCGAGCGCGACCGGGCAGGCGTCGGCATGCGTGTAGCCGGCGTAGGCGGGCTGCATGTGCATCGGCACCGGGTAGTGCACCGCCGTCGGGATGCCCGCCTCATGCAAGACCGCCTGCACCCGCGCGCGCTCGTCGAGCACCACGGTGTACTGGGCGAACACGCTGGTGCGGTCGCGCGTGCGCCCGACCTTGCCCAGCCGCCCGGAGAACAGCGCATCGTAGCGCGCCGCCACTTTGGCGCGCTGCTGCAGTTCCCAGTCGAAGCGCTCGAGCTTGGCCAGCACCACCGCGCATTGAAGCGTGTCCATGCGGCCGCCCACGCCGACGCGCGTGTGGACGTAGCGGCGCGACTGGCCGTGCACGCGGATCTCGCGCATCGCTGTGGCCAGCTCGTCGTCGCTGGTGAAGATGGCGCCGCCATCGCCATAGCAGCCAAGCGGCTTGCTGGGAAAGAAGCTGGTGCAGCCAATATGCGACAGGTTGCAGCTTTTCTTGCCGCGGTAGGTCGCGCCGAAGCTCTGGGCCGCGTCTTCGATGACGGTGAGCCCGTGGCGGGCGGCAATCGCGTTGATCTCATCCATGTCAGCCGGCTGGCCGTACAAGGACACCGGCATGATCGCGCGGGTGCGCGCGCTGATTTTTTCCTCGATCAGCGCCGGGTCGATATTGCAGGTGGCGGGATCGATGTCGGCGAAGACAGGGCGCGCGCCCAGCAGCACAATGGATTCGGCGGTGGCGATGAACGAGAACGGCGTGGTGATCACCTCGTCGCCTGGGCGGATGCCGAGCGCCATCAGCGCGATCAGCAGCGCTTCGGTGCCGGAGGCAACCGTGATGCAGTGGCGCGCGCCGGTGTAGGCCGCCAACCGCTCCTCCAGTTCGGCCACTTCCGGGCCCATGATGTACTGGCCGTGGTCAAGCACGGCATGGATGCGCGCGTCGATGTCTTCGCGCATGGCCTGGTACTGGGCTTTGAGGTCGATGAATTCCATGGTCGTTTCCGTTTGGTTTGCTCAGGGGGGAATCGGAAAAGTGCGCGCCGCCAAGGTGCAGCGCTCGCCGTCCAGCATGTACATGTCGCCGCTGTGCGGGCAGGCGGCCTCGGCGCGTCCGCTGGCCGGCAGGTCGAGCCGTTCGCCGTGCCGGCTGATCCAGCCGATGCGGCGCGCCGGCACCCCGGCCATCAGCGCGAACGCCGGGACGTCGCGGTTGACCACGGCGCCGGCGGCAATGAACGCGTATTCGCCGATCGTCACCCCGCACACGATGGTGGCGTTGGCGCCGATGGTGGCGCCGCGCCTGACCAGGGTGCGCCGGTATTCGGCCTTGCGGCTGACCGCCGCGCGCGGGTTGTAAACGTTGGTAAATACCATGCTCGGGCCGCAGAACACGTCGTCTTCCAGGGTGACGGCGTCGTACACCGACACGTTGTTCTGGATCTTGACCCGGTCGCCGATGCGTACGTCGTTGGCCACGAACACATTCTGTCCGAGCGAGCAGCCGGCGCCGACCTGCGCGCCGCCGCACACGTGGGAAAAGTGCCAGACGCTGGTGCCGTCGCCAAGCTGCGCGCCGGCATCAACCACGGCGCTCGGGTGGATGGCGAGGCGCATGTCAGTACTCCAGCGGCAGCGCGACGCGGCGGCCGTCGCGCGCCGACATGTAGGCCGCCACCAGCACTTCGAGCGACTTGAGCCCCTCGCGGCCGTCGGTTTCGGGCTCGGCCTCGCCGCGCAATACCTTGATCACATTGTCGTAGTAGAGCGGGTGGCCGAAGCCATACACCGACGTGGTCTCGTAGCTGGCGGCGCGCACCAGTTCATCGTCTTCGTCGGCCTCGGCGAAGCGCCATTCCTGCACTTCGTTGACGGCCACGCCGCCGATCCGCACGGTGCCCTTCTCGCCGAGAATGGTGATCGAGCCTTCCAGGTTGCGCGGCCAGGTCAGCATGGTGACGTTCATCGAACCGAGCGCGCCGTTGCGCCAGCGCAGGCTGATGACGCCGGTGTCCTCGACCTCGATGTTGCGCGCCAGCGTGGCGGTGTAGGCCTGCAGGCTTTCGATCGGGCCGACGATCCAGTCGAGCAGGTCGACGTAGTGGCTGGCCTGGTTCATGAAGGCGCCGCCGTCGAACTCCCAGGTGCCGCGCCACTTGGCGCTGCTGTAGTAGGAATCGGGGCGGGTCCAGAACACGTTCAGGTTGACCATGTAGATGCGCCCGAAGCGCTTTTTCTCGACCGCGCGCTTGAGCAGCTGCAAGGTGGCGTTGCGGCGGTTCTGCTTCACGACGAACATCCGCACCCCGGCCGTGTCGCAGGCGCTGACCATGCGCTTGCCGTCCTCCCAGCGGGTGGCCATCGGCTTTTCGGTGATCACGTGGCGCCCGGCGCGGGCGATCTCGATCGACTGTTCCGGATGCAGGCCCGAGGGCGTGGCGACGATCACGGCGTCGGCATCGCACCTGGCCAGCATCTCGGTCAGGCTCGCGTAGGGCCGCGCGCCGGTCAGCTGGGCGGCCTCGGCGGCGCAGCGCGGGTCGACGTCGGCCACCCCGACCAGTTCGCAGCGCTCGCGGTGCTGGTCGATGGCGGCGAAATGGTTGGCGGCGATGCGGCCGCAGCCAACCAGGGCAAAGCGGATGCGGCGGTCGAGCACCGCTGGCGGAAAGGTGCGCATGGTGTTTCCCTTTACATGGGACGCGAGGGTCAGGCTTTCACGACGTTGGGCAGGCGCTCGCGGTAGACGCCCCGGGTGTCGATGATCAGCTGCGCATGCTGGCGCAGCAGCTCGTAGTCAAAGGCGCTGTGGCTGGTGGCGATCAGGAGCACGTCGAACGATGCAATCGACGCCGGCGTCAGCGCCACGCTGGAGAGGTCGAAACGGTGCTCGCGCATGCGCGGGAAGTGCGGCACATGCGGGTCGGAGTAATCGACCAGCGCGCCTTTCGCGCGCAGCCGCTCCATCAGTTCCACCGATGGCGATTCGCGCATGTCCTCGACATCCTTCTTGTAGGCGATCCCCAGCACCAGGATGCGGCTGTCCTTGATCGAGCGTCCGCGCTCGTTGAGGGCATCGGTCACCTTGCCGATCACCCATTGCGGCATGTCGCGGTTGATTTCGCCGGCCAGCTCGATGAAGCGGGTGTGCACGCCGTACTGGCGCGCCTTCCAGGTCAGGTAGAACGGGTCGATCGGGATGCAGTGGCCGCCCAGGCCCGGACCGGGGTAGTAGGGCGTGAAGCCGAACGGCTTGGTGGCGGCGGCGCGGATCACTTCGTGGATGTCGATGTCCATCTTGTCGGCGATGATCTTCATTTCGTTGACCAGCCCGATGTTGACGGCACGGTGGATGTTCTCGAGCAGCTTGGTCAGCTCGGCGGCGCGGGTCGAGCTGACCGGCACCACCTGGTCGATTGCCGGGCTGTACAGCGCCACGCCCGCCTGCAGGCAGGCGTCGGTGGAGCCGCCGCACACCTTGGGGATGGTGCGGGTGTCGAAGTTGGGGTTGCCGGGGTCTTCGCGCTCGGGCGAAAACACCAGGAACACGTCTTCGCCGATGCTCAGCCCGCGCGATTCGAGGCGCGGGCGCAGTTCTTCTTCGGTGGTGCCGGGGTAGGTGGTGCTCTCCAGCGACACCACCTGGCCGGGCCGCACATACGGCAGCAGCGCTTCGACGGTGCCCAGCACGAACGACAGGTCCGGCTCGCGGTAGACGTTGAGCGGGGTCGGCACGCAGATGATCAGCGCGTCGGCCTCGGCCACCCGGGCGAAGTCGCTGGTCGCTTCGAAGCCGCGCTCGCGGGCGGTGGCGATCTTCTGGTGCCCGATGTGTTCGATGTAGCTGCTGCCCGCATTCAGCCGCGCGACCTTGTCGGCGTCGATATCGATGCCGAGTACCCGGAAGCCGACTGCCGAATAGCGCAGCGACAGCGGCAGCCCGACATAGCCGAGTCCGATCACGCCGATCACCGCGCTGCGGTCCTCGAATTTGCCAACCAGCTGGGCCAGTTGGCCGGGTTTATGAGCGTCGCGCATTTTATTGTTTCTCCGCTGTGTTAATCGATAAGCTTAAATTCGATAAGAAACGATTTTCTTGACCAGGCTGGCCTTTTCAATGGCGACGGCAGGGCCGGTAATCGGCAATACCGGCGGTGTATTCGGCTGCGGCGTATAATCCGATACCATGGCTTTCACCATCGATTCGATCATGCCGCGGTCATTCGTATCGCAAGCCATCATCAGGCAGGTGATATAGGTATCCAATACCCCCGGATGCAGCGCGCTTTCTTTCATGCGCATTATTCGCGGATGCTCGCTTGGAAATACCTTTCCGTCGGTTAATAATTCCTCGTAGAGTTTCTCGCCCGGGAATAAGCCGATAAACTTGATTTCAATATCGCCATCGGGGAAATCGGCGGTTTTTTCGGTGAGGCCGGACATCATGATCATGGTGCGCGCCAGGTCGACAATGCGCACCGGATCGCCCATGTCGAGCACGAACACGTCGCCGCCCTTGGCCATGGCCCCGGCCTGGATGACCAGCTGGGCGGCCTCGGAAATGAGCATGAAATAGCGCGTCACTTCCGGATGGGTCACGGTCAGCGGCCCGCCATGGGCGATCTGGCGCTGGAACAGGGGAATCACCGAGCCCGACGAGCCCAGCACATTGCCAAACCGCACCATGCAGAAGGTGGTGTCGGGGCCGTGGGTGACGGCCGCCGCCTGGAAGATCAGCTCGGCGATGCGCTTGCTGGCGCCCATGATGTTGGTTGGGCGCACCGCCTTGTCGCTGGAAATGAGCACGCAGGTTTCGACCTTGTGGCGCCCGGCGCCGGCGGCCAGCACCTGGGCGCCCAGCACATTGTTGCGCAAGCCTTCGACAATGTTGGCCTCGACCAGCGGCACATGCTTGTAGGCGGCGGCGTGGTAGATCGTGTCGATGCGGTTTTCCTGCAACATGCGCTCGACCAGCGCGGCGTTGCACACCGACCCCAGGTGGGCCACGATCGGCAGGGTGGGAAAGCGCGCCTGCAGTTCCTGCTTGATGGTGTACAGGCCAAACTCGGAGTGGTCGAGCAGGTGCAGGCAGCTGGGCGACAGGGTGACGATCTGGCGGCACAGTTCGCTACCGATGGACCCGCCTGCACCCGTCACCAGCACGGTCTTGCTGCGCACGCAGCGCGCGAACAGGTCGACCCGGGGCGGGACCGGGGCGCGGCCGAGAAGGTCCTCGAACTTGAGTTCGCGTATCGCTTCCATCGGCGTTTTCTCCTCGTCGGCAAGGTCGAGCAGGCGGCTCAGGATCTTTGTGGTGACGCCAGCCTCGGCCATGCGATGCATGATGTTGCGCAGGCGCTCAGGCGAGACTTGGGGGATCGCGATGATGATCGAGCGGATGCACAGCGCATTGACCATCTCGGCCAGGCGGTCGGTATGGAACACGCGCAGCCCGGCGATGGTGCGCTCGTGCAGCACATGCTTGTCGTCGAAGAAGCAGACCGGCCGGTATTCGTTGCTGGTGCGCATGGTCAATGCCAGCTGGGCGCCCGGCTCGCCGGCGCCGTAGATGGCGACGGCGTCGCTGTTGCGCCGTTCGCTGATGTGGTTGCGCAGGAAATTGCGCACCATTAGGCGCGACGTGACGACGTAGGAAAACACGATGAACCAGTAGATTGCCAGCGCGCTGCGCGGGAAGCCTTCGTCGTTGACGGCCAACAAGACCAGGTACACGCACAGCACGGCCAGGCCCAGCGACAAGCCGGTGGCGGCGAGCAGGCGCTGGTCGATGAAGCGGATCACCGCGCGGTACAGGTCCGACAGCGAAAACGCCACGATGGTGACCAGCGCGACGACCAGGTAGGTGGTGGCGCCATAGCGCATGGCCAGCGTGACGTCGCCGACCCGCAGCAGCATCGCGATCAGGAAACAGAACGGCAGCGCAATCAGATCGACACCCACGGCCAGGGCGATCTTGGCCGTGCGATGCATGGAAACCATGTCGGCGCAAAACTGGCTGATAACGCTGGTGGGGGAGGTCGACATGGCGGGCGATCGGCTGGTTCGCGTGAGTGGTCTATTTTTCTGTGATTAATAAATGCTCGAGCGCAAATTAATATTTTAATATCTGCCGCGAAATAAATCCTGATCGGCTATTTCTTGGCGCGCTTAGATGACTTATCGTTGCGTAAGTTTATTATCGGGCTACGTTCAAATAACTGGTTTGATAACCATCAATTGCTGAATCTCATATTATTTCTGGATGCGCCAATCCATTCCACCAATTAATTAAAGTTTAAAATTAAAATAAATACAATATAGAAAAATTGGCCGACCCGTTATCTGGAATACGCTTGATTCAAATGGATGTGATCGCTTTCATGCCGCTTAGGATGAAACGATTCCTGCGTGGAGAAGCATCATGAGAGTCCTGGTCACCCTGGAGCAGATCACCAAGCTCGCGCCCGGCGTGCGCGACGGCTACGCCGAGGCGTTCGCCGACGGCCAGCGGCAGCTCGACGATTTCGGCATTGCCGCGTCACGCTTGCGGGTCGCCCACTTCATTGCACAGCTGATGCATGAGTCGGGCGGCCTGACGAAGGAGTATGAGAACCTGAACTACAGCGCGCGCCGGCTGGTGCAGGTATGGCCGTGGCGTTTCCAGCCGCACGGTCCGCTCGATCCGGATGACTACGCGCACAATGCGCGCAAGCTGGCCAACGAGGTGTACGGCGGGCGCATGGGCAACACCGCGCCGCAGGACGGCTATATATATAGGGGGCGCGGCCTGTTGCAGCTGACCGGGAAGGGGAACTATCTGGCCGCGACCGAGCGCGTGCGGCGCTGCCTGCCAGCCGGACCCGACTTCGCCAAGGAGCCCGACGCCGTGCTGGCGCCGCAATGGTGCCTGGCGGTGGCGGCCGGGGAGTGGGCCAGCCGCGGCTGCAACCAGCTGGCCGACGCCGACGACCTCGAACAGATCACCCGCCGCATCAACGGCGGCACCACCGGTTTCGCCGAGCGCCAGGAATGGCTGCGCCAGGCCAGGCTGGTGTGGGATTGAGCGGCTTAATTGGCCGCGGCGGCACCCGGGCGTGGTTGTGGCAACGCTGGCGGCACCACGATATTGTCATTCAGGCGCAAGAACTTGAACCCGGCCAGCTTCTGGCCGTTCTTGCCTTCGCGTGCGTTGCGCTGTTCGCGTTCGCGCGCGCGGGCGACGAAGGCATCGAACGATTCCTCGCGCACCTGGGGCTCGGATGAGTGCAGGAAACGGCGCTCGCCGTTCGGCCCGGTCACCACCAGCCCGACGTGCGACACCCAGTAAGCGCCGTCGCGGGTCGACACCACATTCACGAAATCGCCATCGTGCATCTGCGCGGCCGCTTCGTTCACCCGCTCGGTCGGCAGGTAGTACTCGCGGCTGTTCTGCACGGGAATGCTGCGTTCGGTCTGGTGGCGCGTCTTGAGGAATTTGGCGCGGTCCACGCTCAGCGCATACGACGGCCCGGACGGTCCGGCCAGCTCGGTGCTGATGTCGGTGAGCAGCCAGTTGTTGTTGATGTTCCAGTCCACTTCGGTGTAGTGGTTGCGCGTCGCCACGCCGATGACGCCGTCCTTGTAGCGGATCCGCTGCAGCATCCAGAAGAACTCTTCCCACGTTTTCGACATCGCCATCGCATACGTGTGTTCCGCAAACACCACACAATCGCTATTTTCCAGGCTAAACATCGGCAGGGAGTCGTGCAGCTCGAATGGATATTCGCCCAGCAAATGCAGCTTGTACGGCTGGCCGATGTTCTTGCGGCCGATCGCGGCGATGCGCTTGCGCAGGTCCGGCTCGGCTTGCTGAGCGTGCGCGATGTAGCGGTGCACTTCCTGCGGCGTCATCTGGAAGACCTGCTTGTCCAGCAGCGTTTCCATAGGGCGCGGCCCCGGCGCAGGCTGGCTGGCAGGGATGGGATGGGTGGCGCAACCGGCCAGGGCGGAGGCGGCGAGGAGCAGGGAAACGATGCGCATTGGACGTGTTCGGTAGGGAAAATAAACACGCTAACCTTGATTGCCGTGCTTTGACAATGAAATTTTTGGCATGGGCCATAACCGGCATTCCGTGCCGGCTATTCCACCCGGTTATAGATCAAATAACATAAGTGATTTTCGGACATGCCACATATCATGAATACTCTCGACGATGGCAAGAAGCATAGCTTGTCACGCATACATATATAACAGGAGAGATCACGATGATGTTCAAGCAGACGCCCGTAGCGGCCGCTGTATCCATGGCCCTTTGGAGCCTTGCCGCCATGCCGGCATTCGCGCAGCAACCGCCGGAGCGCACTGGCGAGCAGATGCAGACGGTGGAAGTCACCGGTATCCGCGCGTCGATGGCCAAGTCGCTGGCGGTCAAGCAGAACGCCACCGCCAACGTCGAGGTGATTACCGCCGAAGACGTGGGCAAGATGCCGGACAAGAACCTTGCCGATTCCCTGCAGCGCCTCGCCGGTGTTGCGGTGCGTACCGACTACGACGAAGCAGAAAAAGTGTCGATGCGCGGCACCAATCCGGACATGTCGCTGATCCTGTTTAACGGCCACACCGTCTCCGGCGGCGACTGGTACGTTTCCGACCAGGGATCGAGCTCGCGTTCGACCAGCCTGTCGCTGATGCCGTCGTCGGTCCTGAACCAGGCCATCGTCTACAAGACCTCGCAAGCGAACATCGTCGATGGCGGCCTGGCCGGCACCATCAACGTCACCACCCGCAAGCCGCTGGCCCAGAAAGAAAAGCTCAGCGGCGTGATCAGCGGCGGCGCCAGCTACGCCGAACTGCCAGGCAAGAGCGCGCCCGACATGTCGGCCACGGTCAACTGGAAAAACGATGCCGGCACCTTCGGCGTCATCGTCCAGGGCTTCGCCGAGAAGCGCTACGTACGCCGCGACTCGGTGTCGCGCTTCGCTTACGGCACCAGCAGCGGCTGGGATGTGATCAACACCACCACCATGAAGGGCATCACCGACGAATCGCTGGCCGGCACCGGCCTGAAGGCGTCCGACCTGAACGGCGTGCGTATGCCAGGCTCGATGAGCTCGGAATTCGTCGAAGGCGTGCGCGACCGCAAAGGCGGCATGTTCGCCCTGCAATTCAAGCCGAACAACGACCTCGACGTCAACATGACGGGCTTCCACTCGTCGATGAACGCCAACAACCACGGGCGCCTGACCTCGGGTGGCATGTACTCTATGCTGCTGGGTAAGAACGACCCGCTGGGCGGCACCTCGGCCACCGCGATCCCAACCAATTCGAACGGCCAGCAAGTTTTCGCGCAGATCCGCAACCCGGTGATCGTGACCGAGAAAACCATCTACGGCCATGAGCTGCGCGTGCTGAAGGCGGCCGACATCGTGTTCCCGGCCGGCACCACCCCGCAATTCGTCGGTAACTCGGAAGGCTTCTATCGCGACGGCGCCAATGCCACCAGCTCCTTCCTCGACCTGGACGGCAAGTACCGCGTCAGCGAAGACCTGACCGTCAAGGCGCTGGTCAGCGTCACCCGCGGCGTCGGCAAGACCGACCGCGACGCCGGCACCACCTTCGCCCGCTACGGCACCGGTTTCTCGTACGCGCTCAATGGCCTGCATGACGCGCCAGATACGCGCTACATCGGCGCCGGCAGCAACGTGCCCGGCCTGAATGCGGACGGCAGCGGCTACCGCATGGTCGGCCGCGCGGCCTCGGGCATCAAGACGGTCGACAAGGAAAAGAGCCTCCAGCTCGACGCCGAGTACCGCCTCGACAAGGGCCTGTTCCAGTCGCTCGAAACCGGTGTGCGCCACGCCGACCACGACCGCACCAGCGGCCGCTTCGGTCCTGCATTCAAGTCCGCGACGCTGGCCATCCAGGGACAGAACGGCGTGATGCCCTATCCGGACGACTTCGGCGATGGCCTGGGCGGCGGCAATTGGGACAACACCGGCTTTACCTATTCGCCAGAAGTGGTCAAGGCCTACTTCGATGCCGAAACCAAAACCACCACGCCGGAATTCGAACGCCGCGTGAACTCCGAAATCGACATGCGCGAGCGCCAGACCTCGGGCTACCTGATGGCCAACCTCGAGTGGGAAAAGCTGTCCGGTAACGTCGGCATGCGCGTCGTGCGCACCCAGGTGAACGCGAACATTTCGACCCCGATCCCGGCCGGCGCTTGCGACCGTACCGAACCAGGCAAGCCGGCGACCACCTGCGCGGCCTACCCAGGCGCGATCACCACCGCCGGCGACGCCACCAGCTTCTACGACGGCGCGACCTTCAATCCGAAGGCCGGCATCATGTACTACAAGGCCAAGACCGACCGTACCTTCGACAACTACCTGCCGAGCATGAACCTGCGCTACGAGCTGGAGAAGGACATGATCGTGCGCTTTGGCGCCAGCAAGACCATCGGCCGCCAGAACTACAACGTGCTGGGCGCCGGTTTCGGCACCCCGGTATGCGACGCCAATGGCTGCCGCGTGACCGGTCCTAACCCGGACCTGCGCCCGCTGACCGCCAAGAACGTCGATGTGTCGTGGGCCTGGTACTTCGCACGCCGTTCGCTGGTGGCGATCAATGCCTTCCACTCGAAGATCGATGGCTACGTCAAGACCGGCGCGACCGGCAGCTCGACCGTCGACCTGCTCGACCCGCGCGACCAGACCGTCAAGACCTTCGCGATCAATTCGTCCTCGCAGCAGGGCGCCAAGATCACCGGCCTGGAAGTGTCGTACGAGCAGCCATTCGGCGAGACCGGCTTCGGTTTCACCTCCAACGTCAGCCGCGCCAAGACCAAGGTCGATGACGGCCGTCCAATGGTTGGCGCATCCGACTGGGCCGGTAACCTCGGCGGCTACTACGAGAACGACGTGATGTCGGCGCGCCTGGTTGCCAACTACCGCGGCGAATACGTCAACAGCAGCACCGCGCCTTCGCCGACGGCCAACAGCCAGGGCCTGTCGATCATCAATGGCGTGGCCATGCCGACCGCCCCGACGATCGCCGCGCCGGTGACCACGCTGGCATTCTCGGCGAACTACAACATCACGCCGCAGTTGACGCTGGCCTTCAGCGCGACCAACCTGACCAACGCCAAGCGCGCGCAATATCGCTACAGCGAAGAAGAGCCGCAAAAGCTGGACGTCAGTGGCCGCGGCTACTACCTGAACCTGCGCTACAAGTTCTGATCGCAGGCGGCAGGGCGTAATGCAAACGGGGAGCGAAAGCTCCCCGTTTTTCATGGCGATGCCAGCTCCATGGTGACGCCGCCTTTTCTGTCGTCAGTCACATTGTTTCCCGAATGTGCGTCACCGTACGGTTGTGTTTTTGCCGCGCGATTAAGATGAACTTGTGTGAGCGAGCGCCCCTGCGGTAGACCCAAAGGTGCAGCCGCCTCAGCAGGTTAGCCGGTCGCCTCAAGGATCGGCACCAATTCAAGCGCCAGTGCCGCCTTGCGTGTGCTGGCCAGTTCATCAAGAAGCGGAGGCCGCCATGTCGTCGTTCACTCATCCACCGAAGCACCTCGTCCGTGAATACCTCGAGCGCCGCAAGCGCGCCGCCGGGCCGCCGCCGTCGCCGGAGGAAATCCGCCGCCAGCTTGGGTGGGCAATGATGATGCCGCAGGTGAAACTGCCAGCCGCACGTAATTGATCTTCATCGAGTCCTACAATGTCCCGTCGCGTCGTCCTATAGGTCGCATTGCATCGAGCACAGATAATGATAGAAACAACGCCAACAGGAGAAACGCATGACCAATCGTATCGGTAACAAAGACGAAGCCCAGCAACGCAGCAAGCAAGAGAAGCTGGAAACCAAGCGCACCAACATCGCACGCGAAGCCGAGAAAAAGGCCACCGCCAGCGCCAAATACCGCAACCAGGTCAAGGGCCAGCCAGCCCCGCATCAGTCGGCGCCACCTGCCTGATTGTCAACCGCTTGGCAAGAAGCCCGCATCCTCACCGATGCGGGCTTTTTTCATTTTAGGCCCCGTTCGCCGGCGTGTTCGCCGTTCACCGGGCGCCAGCCGCCGTTCGCCGAAAAGCGCTGTCACGCCGCGCCGCGCCGTTGTATCTTGAAGCTGTTCTTTCAACGGGAGGCAAAGTGAACACCGAAAAATCGTATGAGTGGCGCCGGCAATTGATGTGGGGGCTGGTGCTGATCGGCCTTGGCGTCGCCTTCTTCCTCGACCGCATGGACCTGTTCGACATCGATTCAGTATGGCATTATTGGCCGCTGATCCTGGTCGTCGTCGGGATCAACAAGATGATTGGCTACCCGACCGCGAAGCATTTCTCGAACGGCTTGTGGCTGCTCTTCCTCGGCTTCTGGCTGTTCGCCACCTTTGAAAACATGTTCGGGCTCACCTGGCGTAACAGCTGGCCGATCCTGATCATCTTGTGGGGCGTGACACTGGTGGTCGAACCGTTCGTCCAACAACGTTTTCCATCCACCCGGGAGCCGCGCGATGAAAAGTGACCTGACCAGCCGCAGCCTGTCTAGCCAGGTGATCATGGGCGCCATCGCAATCGCTTTCGGCGTCGTCTTCCTGCTCGATAACCTCGATATCTGGGACTTCCGTCACGCGCTGCACTTCTGGCCGACGATCCTGATCGTCATCGGCCTGGTCAAGATGTGGGATTCGCGCGGTACCAGCGGCTACCTGATTGGGGGCGCGCTGGCGACCGTCGGCGTGCTGATGATCCTGCATCGCCTTGGCTACATTTACTTCAACATCCGCACCATGTGGCCGCTGTTCCTGATCGGCGTTGGCGGTTTCATCATCGTCAAGGCGCTGGCAAAGCGCAACCGCGGCGACGTCGTGCCGGGACTGAAGGCAGGCGAAAGCGACGACTCGGTGGTCGACATCACCGCCATCCTCGGCGGGTTCGAGCGCCGTATCGTTACCCAGGACTTCCGCGGCGGCGAGATCACCGCGGTGATGGGCGGCTGCGAGCTCGATATGCGCGATTCCTCGATCAAGGGCGAGGCGGTGATCAACGTGTTCGCGGTCTTCGGCGGCATTTCGATCAAGGTGCCGCGCGACTGGACCGTGATCCTGCACGGCACGCCGGTGATGGGTGGCTTCGACGAGAAGACCAACTCGCCCCCGGACGGCTCCAAGCGCCTGATCGTCAAAGGCTACGCCATCATGGGCGGCGTGGAAGTGCGCAACTGATGCAAGGCGCGTTGTCGATCCGGCGTTCGCTCGCGCTGTTCCTGCCGGTCTGGCTGATGCTGGGCCTGGTGCTGGCGGGGATGGTGGTCGTCGCGACCGATGCCGGATGGACCAATGCGCTGTTGTTCGCACTGCCGATGACGATGGTGTACGCTTTCGCCGCCGGCTTCTCGGCCTACTATCTGTGCCGCGCGTATCCGCTGTCGCAAAAGAGCATCTGGTCGATCGTGCTGGTGCTGGGCCTGGCCGCCCTGGTATCCGGCGTATTGTGGATGGCCGCGGGGCTGGCGTGGAACGGCATGCTGCGCGCGCTGGAGGTCGGCTGGGCCGGCCTCGAGATGCCGCCGGCGCTGAAGGCAATGGTCTTTGGCCTCGGCGTGATCCTGTATGGGTTGTGCGCGGTGGCCAATTACCTGGCCATTGAATTTGGCCGCGCCCGCATCTCCGAGCGGCGCGAGCTGGAGTCGAAGCTGATGGCACAGGAGGCTGAGCTGCGCATGCTGCGCACCCAGATCGACCCGCACTTCCTGTTCAACAGCCTGAACTCGATCAGCGCGCTGACCTCGATCGACCCGGCGCGAGCGCGCGAGATGACGCTCAAGGTCGCGGACTTCTTCCGCCACACGCTGGGTCTCGAAGCGCATACGCAGGCCACCGTTGACGACGAAATCGCGCTGGTGCAGGATTTCCTGTCGATCGAAAAGGTCCGCTTTGGCGCGCGCCTGGCGGTGCGCTGCGAGATCGACGAAGCGGCGCGGGCCTGCCTGCTGCCGCCGATGATCCTGCAGCCGCTGGTGGAAAATGCTGTCAAGCACGGCATCGGTGGATTGACCGGCGGCGGCACGGTGAACATCGTGGCGCGGCGCGACGCCTCTCAGCTGCGCATCAGCGTCGAAAACGACGTCGATGAAGACCAGGACAGTGGCGTGCCTGGCAACGGGATCGGGCTGGTCAACGTGCAGCAGCGGCTGGCCACGGCCTACGGGCATGAAAGCAGCGTGCACCACGCACGCCGAGACAATAAATACCGGGTCGAGCTGACACTGCCGGCCCGCACAATAACGGAGCTGTGACATGCGCGTGATGATCGTCGACGACGAAGAACTGGCACGCGGCGTTGTGCGCGAGTACCTCGGCGCGCACGCCGACGTCGAGATCGTGGCCGAATGCGCCAATGGGTTTGAAGCCGTCAAGGCGATCGCCGAGCTGGAGCCGGAGCTGGTCTTCCTAGACATCCAGATGCCCAAGCTTGACGGCTTTGAAGTGGTGGAGCTGGCGGGGCGCAAGGCGCGCTACATCTTCGTCACCGCGTATGACCAGTACGCGCTGAAGGCGTTTGAAATTCACGCCATCGACTACCTGCTCAAGCCTTTCAGCCAGAAGCGATTCGACGAAGCGCTGGCGCATGCCCGCTCCAGCCTGGGCAGCCAGCCCGGCCTTGCCGCGGCGATCAGCGAGGCATCCCGGCGCGCCAAGCCGCTGGAGCGGGTGCTGATCCGCGACGGCGCCAAAGTCCACGTGATCGCAGCAGGTAAAATCGACTTCATCGAGGCGCAGGACGACTACGTCAGCATCAGCGCGGAAGGCAAGGCGTGGCTCAAGACGCAGCGCCTGTCGGAACTGGAAAGCCAGCTCGATCCGCAGGCCTTCCTGCGCATCCATCGCTCGTACATCGTCAACGTCGAACGCATCAGCCGCATCGAGCAGTCCGGAAAGGACAGCCACATGGCGATCCTGAAGGACGGCGCGCGCATTCCAATCAGCCGCAGCGGCTACCAGAAGGTCAGGAACCTTATCCAGTGAGCTTCCACCAGCCGGGCAGCAGTTCGCTGACCTCGGGCTGGGCGAAGCGGTCATCGATCAGATAGACCACGCCTTCATCCTGCTGCGTGCGGATCACCCGGCCCGCGGCCTGCACCACTTTCTGCATTCCGGGGTACAGGTAGGTGTAGTCGTATCCCGCACCGAACATCTCCTGCATCCGCTGCCTGAGCTGATCGTTGACAGCGTTCATCTGCGGCAGGCCGAGCGTGGCGATGAAGGCGCCGATCAGGCGCGCGCCGGGCAGGTCGATGCCTTCGCCGAACGATCCGCCCAGGACCGCGAAGCCAATCCCGCGGCTCTCCAGGGTAAATCGGCCAAGGAACTGCGCGCGCTCGTCTTCGTGCATGCGGCGCGCCTGCTGCCACGATGGTATGTCCTGGTGGCGCCGCGCCAGCTCCGCTGCGACCTGGTCCAGGTAATCGAAGCTGCTGAAGAACGCCAGGTAGTTGCCAGGCGCCGCGTTGTACTGGCGCGCCATCAGGTCCGCGATCGGCGCTGCGGAGCGCGACCGGTGCTGGAACCTTGTCGAGATCTGGGTGACCACGTGCACTGCGAGCTGCTTGGCCTCGAACGGCGAGGCCACATCGACCCACGCGGTGCTGGCCGGCAGGCCGAGCAGGTCGCTGTAGTAGTGCCACGGGCTGAGGGTGGCCGAGAACAGCGCGCTCGAATGGGCTACCGCGAAGCGCGGCTTCAGGAAAGGCGCGGGCACGATATTGCGGAGGCAAAGTTCGGTCGTGCGCGCATCGATGCGCGTGACGTCGAACAGCGAATGCGAACCGAATGATTCGGCCAGTTTCGCGAAGTGCAGCGCATCGAAGTAAAAGCGTTGCAGCGCCGGGTCCATCGGCCCCGGGTTTTCGGCCAGATGGTCGGTGATCGTGCTGCCGGCATTTTGCAGGGCCGCCAGCAGCTTGTCGGGCAGCTCGGGCAGCACCTGATAGGGCGCGGTGATATCGCGGTCAAGCGCGGTCCAGCAGCGGCTCACCTTGTCGAGCGATTTCTTTACCAGTGCTGGCGCCGCCGCGCGGGCGGCGCGAAAGACCGCGCGATCCAGGCCGGCCGAGTACATCTTGCGCGCGCGCGACACCATGTTGTGCGCCTCGTCCACCAGCACGCTGACCTTCCATTGGTTGGCCAGCGTCAGGCCATACAGCATGCCGCCCAGGTCGAAGTAGTAGTTATAGTCGCCGATGATCACGTCGCTCCAGCGCGTCATTTCGCTGGCGAGGTAATAAGGGCAGACATCGTGCGCCAGCGCGACGTCGCGCAACGCGGCCCGGTCAAGCGTGGGCGCCTGCACCGCCGCCGACCGGGCGGCTGGCAAACGGTCGTAGAAGCCTTTGGCGAGCGGGCACGACTCGCCATGGCAAGCCTTGTCCGGATGCTCGCAGGCCTTGTCGCGCGCGACCATCTCGAGCACCCGCAGCGGTATCACCTTGCCGGACGTGCGGATGGTGTGGGTGGCGTCGAGCGCGAGCTGGCGGCCGGGCGTCTTGGCCGCCAGGTAAAACACTTTATCGAGCTGCTGCTGCGGCGCCGCCTTCAGCACCGGGAACAGGCTGCCGACGGTTTTGCCGATGCCGGTTGGCGCCTGCGCCAGCACGCAGCGGCCGCTGGTGTTGGCCTTGAAGATGGTCTCGGCCAGGTCGCGCTGGCCGGGGCGGAATTCGGGGTAGGGGAATTGCAGCGTCGCCAGCGCGTCGTCGCGCGCCGCCCGGTGCGCCATCTCCTGCTGCGCCCACGCCACGAAGCGCTGGCACAGCTGCGCGAATATCTGCGCCAGCGATTCAGCCGACTGGGTTTCCCGCAGCACCGTTTCGGTCTGGCGGCCGATGTCGAAGTAGACCAGCGCGAGGTTCACCTCCTTCATGCCCATCTGCTGGCACAGCAGGTGCCCGTAGACGCGCACCTGCGCCCAGTGCAGGTGGCGATGGTTGCCGGGCATCGACGCCAGATCGCCGCGATAGGTCTTGATCTCCTCGACCAGGTTCTGCTCCGGGTCGTAGCCGTCGGCGCGGCCGCGAACGTGCAGCGGCCCGTAGTCGCCCGACAGGCTGACCTCGGTGCGGTAGCTTGCGCCGCGCCGTCCTGTGACCAGCGCGTGGCCCTGGATGCCTTCCTGCGCGGTGGGCGAGGGCGTGAAGCGCAGGTCGAGGTCGCCCTGCTTGGCGGCGAACTCGCACAGTCCGCGCACGGCGACGACATAGCTCACGCGCTGTGCTCCGCCCACTGGAGATAGCAGACCGAGATGGGCATCTGGTGCGCGGCGCAGTACTCGATCCAGCGCAGCTGGTTGTCCTGCAGCCGGTCCCCCGGACCCTTCACCTCGATCATGTTGTAGCGCCGCTCGGCCGGCCAGAACTGGATCAGGTCGGGAAAGCCGGTGCGGTTGGACTTCACGTCGAGCAGGATGCGCTCGAACGATTTGCGCAGGTGCGACGCAGGGATGCAGGCCAGCGCGATGTCGAGCAGCTCCTCGCTGAGCGCTTCCCAGAACACGAACGGCGACTGCAGGCCGTGTTTCTCGGCGAAGGTGCGGCGGATCGTTTCGGTGTACTCGCCCGTGTCGAGCTGGTCGAGGCAGGCGCGGAACAGCGCTTCCCGGCGCAGGAAAAAGTCGGCGCTGAACAAGTCGGCCGGGCCGCGGTGGAACGGATGGAAGAACGCCCCGGGAATCGCGCAGAACACGGCTGGCCAGCAAAGCAGCCCGAACAGGCCGTTGATCAGCGCGTTCTCGACGTAGTAGACCGGTGCGTCCGCGCGCGCCAGGTGGTCGCGCACCACGCCTTCGACCCACCAGTCTTGCTGCGGCATCGGCAGGCACAGGTCAAGCCGCGTGACCGCCGGATTGCGGCGCGAGGCCGGCTTGACGTGGCCCAATTTGCGCGCCAGCCGCGGCGCGATACGCAGCAGTTGCTGGTGTTCGGCGTCGCTCTCCGGCGCCAGCCTGGCGGCCGACAGCAGCTCGAACGCTTCCTTGAACTGCTCGTTTTTCTCCAGCACGCGAATCGCGCGCGCACGCGCCCCGGGGAAGCTGCAGCGCGAATAGACGCGGTAGGCGTTGGGCCAGTCTTTCTGGCGCTCGCACTGCTGGCCGATCTGGAACAGCAAACGCGCGCGCCGGCTATTGAGCCAGTCGTTGTCGAACGGCGCCTCGGGCACTGCGCTCAGCACGTCTTCCAGCGGCTCGCTCGCCTCGAAACGCTCCTTGCAGCTGTGGAGTTCGAGGTAATGGTCGATATCGCGGCGGGTCCGGAAGCCGCGCGAGGAGGCCGAGAACTCGACCTGTTCGTATTTATAGACACCGAGATCGGACAGCACGAACTCGGTCCAGTCCTGGCGCAGGTTGCCAAAGAAGATCAGGCGCAGGCGGTCGCACAGCGGCTTGACCATGATGTTGAAGACGGCGTCGCCCGAATCGCGGTACCAGCTTGAAAACGCGCGGGCGTCGCCGAAAGCGGCCCGCAAGGCTTCCAGCTGATCGGCCTTGCGGGCCTGTCTGGTGTGCTGGGACAGCCCGAAGACGGCGCAGATTTCCGGCTTGGAGAGCAGCTCGAATAGCTGGTCGATGGTGATGACGGGATCGTGCTCGATCCAGCCGGTCGGCAGCAGCTTGCGCACCGCCTCGACGGTGCAGCCGATCTCGGCGTAACTGAGCTTGCTGGCACGGAAAAGGGTACCTTTGCGCATCACCATGCGGACGAACAAGGCACGCGACGCCTGCGGCAGCGCGGCAAACGCATCCATAAAGGCGCGCTCCTCGTCGGTCAGCAAATCGCTATAGCGTTCGCCGATCCATTCGAGCACCTGGTGAAAGTTGTCCAGGTAATAGAAGGGATTTTCAAGAACTTTGATCATGGGGGACTGCCGGACTGGCCTGCTGGCCTGGCGCTAAAAACAGTGATTACTGTGCATGCATACAGTATATCGCCAGTCAGCCCCAAGGCACAGGAAATTCGGCATTGCCCCGTGCGGAACGTGGCTTTTCCGGGTATTTACGGCTCGGTCAACGGCTTCGGCGCGCATTTCTTTCCGACGCACGCCTCCTTTTCCAGCTGCGCGCGCTCGGCCGCATGGCGGGTCGAATGCGCAAGGATGGCGCTGATCAACGCGACATCGCTGTCAACTTCTGGCGCGCCCGACTGCGGCGCCTGTGTCGGCGTCTTTGTTTTTTTTGCGGCGGCAACGCGTGGCACTGGCTTGGCGGCCGGCACCTTGCTTGCCTTGGCGGCCTGGCGCGGCGCCGCAGCCGATCTGATCGGCGCGACTCTGGCGGCGGGCAACGCCGGGCTCACGCGCTCCTGCGGCGGCTGGGCCGCCACGGGGGGCTGCTCTTCCGGCTTGGCGATGTCGTCGCGCGGCAGCATGACCAGCGCCGGCTTGGCGGGCGCGGCAACCGCTGGTTCATCGACGATCATGGCCGCTTGCGGGGCCGGAATGCTGAACGACGGAACCGCCTGGCCGCGCATGCCGTCGTCAAGCGGCGCGGGTGCCTCGCGTTTGACTGCCGACGCTGGCAAGGCGCGCACACTGGTGGCGTTGCTGTAAGCGAGCCACGCGATCATCAGCGTCAGCAGCGCGGCCATCGAGCCGCCGATGATCAGCCAGCTTCGGTGCGCCCTCGTGCCGCTGGAGGAACCGCGCTCGAGCGACGCCAGGATGTTGTCCTCTGAAGCAGCCGAACGGCGCGAGGAAGACATAAGGTTCGGCCTTGTAGATCCGCTTTGATTTTCGTCTGAAGGGCGCACGGTATAACTCCTATGATGGTGCTTCGCCATTCCGATTAGAAACAAACTGGGGAACTCGATGCTGATCTTTATCGCATTTTTGTACTTTTGTTTGGCCTGCAGCGCGATTTGGCTGGTCGTTTTTCCTTCGGGCAGGGAATTTGTTGCGCAGATCGTCAGCGGACGCTGGTCGCGCATCGATCAACGCCTGTCCAGCTTGCACCAGGTGGGCGTGCGTGAGGTGGCCGAGTTACGGCATGGCACCGGGCGCCTGCTGTCGCGGCAGCTCAAATTCGCAAGGCGCAATGCGCTCTGGCTTGGCGCCGGCCTGCTTGCCATCATTGTGCCGATGGTGGTGGTGCTGACCGTCGGCAAACCGGACGCGCTGCCTGGCTACGAATCGGCCGACCTGCCGCCGGATCCGAAAGTGCTCGCGTTGCTTGCCGGCGAAAACCTGGCCCCGCCGGCCGCGCTGCCGCCGATGGCGTTCAGCACGCGCGAAGTTGAACTGGTGCGCCCGATGCTGGTCACCGCCAGCCGCAACTGGGGCATGCTGCATCCGGACTTCCACCAGCGCCTGCTGATGGCCTTCAAGATCATGCGAGAAAAGCACGGTTACGAGATGGCGCTGCTGGAAGGCTACCGCAGCCCGGACCGCCAGAACCTGCTGGCCAGCATTGGCGCCCAGGTCACCAATGCGCGCGCTTTCCAGAGCTGGCACCAGTATGGACTGGCGGCCGACTGCGCATTCTGGCGCGATGGCAAGCTGATCATCTCGGAAAAGGACCCGTGGGCGATGCGCGGGTACCGGCTCTACGGCGAAGTGGCCGAGTCGCTTGGCCTGACCTGGGGTGGGCGCTGGACAATGATGGACTTTGGCCACACCGAGCTGCGCGTCAAGGGAGTGATGCGCAAGTAACGCTGGCCCGGGGGCTGGCCGATTGTTGTTCGTCGTCAAATTTCCGCAGCGGGAATGGTGCCAACATTGCCTGCCGGATTTATCTTTCCAACCCTCGAGACGATTCCCACTATGCGCCGACTTTGGCAATTCCTCACCGGTAGCCGCGTTATGGGCTTGATCGGGCTGGCCGCGCTGGCGGCAATCATGTTCCTCGGCGCCGATGCCTTGCAGGTCGGCGCCATCTGGGTCGGAGCCGCCGCCCTCGCGCTGCTGCTCGGCTGGGGCATATTCTGGGGCGCGCGCTATCAGTACCGACGACGCGCCGCCGGCAAACTGGGCGCCAGCATCATGCCGGCTGGCGAAGAAGGCGCGCAGGCGTCGCCCGGTTCGGGCGAAGTGGCGACCCTGCGCAAGAGCATGCTCGAAGCGATCGCCACGATCAAGACATCCAAGCTCGGCCTGGTCAGCGGCGCCGCCGCGCTGTACGAACTGCCGTGGTACATGATCATCGGGAACCCGGCGGCCGGCAAGAGCAGCGCGATCGGCCACTCCGGCCTGCAGTTCCCGATCGCCGGCAGCAAGGCCGTACGCGGCGTCGCCGGCACCCGCAACTGCGACTGGTTCTTCACCACCGACGGCATCCTGCTCGACACAGCGGGCCGCTATTCGGTGGAAGCTGGCGACCGGGCTGAATGGTTCTCCTTCCTCGACCTGCTCAAGAAGCACCGCAGCCGCGCGCCGATCAACGGCATCCTGATCGCGGTCAGCGTGTCCGAGCTGACCGGCGAACACGCGGAGAAGGCCGTCGAACTTGCGAAGAACCTGCGCACCCGCGTGCAGGAGCTGACCGAACGCCTTGGCGTGCATCCGCCGGTGTATGTCATCTTCACCAAGGCCGACCTGATCGCAGGGTTCGGCGACTTTTTTCACGACACCGGCCGCATCGAGCGCGACCGCGTCTGGGGCGCGACAATCCGCTACAACCGGCGCCGCACGCACCAGGACGTACTCGGCTTCTTCGACGAGCACTTCGACGAGCTGCACGACGGTCTGAAAGAAATGAGCCTGGCCAGCATGGCCGGAAACCGCGCCGCGCCGATGCGTCCTGGCGTATTTACCTTCCCGCTCGAATTCGCGGCGATCAAAAGCCCGCTGCGCGCCTTCCTGGCCACGCTGTTCGAGGAAAATACCTACCAGTTCAAGCCCGTGTTCCGCGGCTTCTACTTCACCAGCGCCTTGCAGGAGGGGCAGGTTCAGAACCTGTCCTCGAAGCGCGTCGCCAGCCGCTTCGACCTCGAACTGCGTGAAGAAAAGGGGGAACCGCAGGCCGAAGAGCAGTCCGGATACTTCCTACTCGACCTGTTTCGCAAGGTGATCTTCGCCGACAAGGACCTCGTCTCGCGCTACACCAGCCCGTACGCGCAGCGCATCAAGTACGGCGCCTTCTTCGCGGCGACCCTGCTGCTTGGCGGCTCGCTCGCCGCGTGGAGCTGGTCGTACATGGGCAATGCGCAGCTGGTGGCCAACGTCCAGGCGGACCTCGACAAGGTCGTCAAGCTGCAGGACAAGCGCATCGACCTGCAATCGCGCCTCGAAGCGCTAGACATCCTCCAGGACCGCATCACCCAGCTGGAGCAGTACCGCGCCAGCCGGCCGCTGATGCTGTCGTTTGGCCTGTACCAGGGCGACACGCTGGAACGCAAGCTGCGCGACGAATACTTCGCCGGTGTACGCGCGGTGATGGTGGAGCCGGTTGTCGCCGGCATCGAGGGCCTGCTCAATGAGATGAATGCGAATGCCGCCCAGTTGCAGCCGCAAGCTGCCAATGCCCCGGCAGCCGCGCCGTCCAGGCCTGGCCAGCCATTCCAGGACGCCTCGCCGACCAACGTGGCTGACGCCTACGGCGCTCTCAAGACCTACCTGATGTTGGGTGACAAGACGCGCGCCGAGCCGAGCCACCTGAACGACCAGATGACGCGCTACTGGCGCGGCTGGCTCGAATCGAATCGCGCCAACATGCCGCGCGAGCAGATGATCCGCAGTGCCGAGCGCCTGATGACGTTCTATCTCGGCCAGGTCGAAGACCAGGCCTGGCCGCAGGTGACGCTCAAACTCGGCCTGCTCGATAGCGCGCGCGAAAACCTGCGCCGCGTGGTGCGCGGCACCCCGGCGCGCGAGCGTGTGTACGCCGACATCAAGGCACGCGCGTCGACCCGCTACCAGTCGATGACGGTGGCGCGCATCGTCGGCGACCCCGACAACCAGCTGCTCAATGGCAGCCACGCGGTACCGGGCGCCTTCACGCGCGAGGCTTGGGACAAGTTCGTCGCCGGCGCCATCAAGGACGCATCGAACAAGGAACTGCAAAGTACTGACTGGGTGCTCAAGACGGTGTCGCAGAACGACCTGACGCTGGAAGGGAGCCCTGAACAGATCCAGAAGAACCTGGTCGACATGTACAAGAACGAGTACGCGAAAGAATGGCTGAAGTTCGTGCAAGGCGTGACGATCACGGAGCTGAACGGATTCGACGCCAGCGTGCGTGCGATGAACCGCCTGGGCGATCCGCAGAATTCGCCGCTGGCCAAGCTGCTGGCGACGATTCATCAGCAGACCTCGTGGGACAATCCGTCGTCCGCCGGCGCGATGTCTAAGGTCGAGAAGGGCGCCTTCGCCTGGTTCAAGGAAACCGTGCTGCGGCGCGCGCCAAGCGAAGCGCGCACGATGATCGACCAGCCGGGAATCGCCGGTGCTGCGCCCGTCATGGGGCCGATCGGGCGCGAGTTCGCCGGAGTGGCCCGCCTGGTTGGACTGAAGGAAAAGGATGCTTCCCTGATGACCGGCTACCTGGACAGCCTGTCGCGCCTGCGGTCGCGGTTGAACCAGCTGAAAAACCAGGGCGACCCGGGGCCCGGCGCCAGGCAGTTCATGCAGCAGACGCTGGAAGGCACGGGGTCCGAGCTATCCGACGGCCTGAAGTTTGTGGACGAGCAGATGCTGATCGGGATGACCGACACGCAGAAGATGGCGCTGCGCCCGATCCTCGTGCGGCCGCTGATCCAGGTGTTCGCCGTCATTGTCGGCCCGAGCGAGTCCGAGATCAACAAGACCTGGCAGGTGCAGGTGGTCCAGCCATTCAAGAAGTCGCTGGAGACAAAGTATCCGTTCTCGCCCGCGTCGAGTGTGGAGGCCAGTTCCGCCGAAATCGGCCAGTTCTTCGGGCCCGATGGGGTCATCGGAAAATTCGTCAACACGTCAATGGGCCCGCTGGTGGTAAGGCGCGGCGACGTGCTCTCGCCGCGCACCTGGGCAGACATGGGCATCACGCTGGCGCCGCAGGCTGTGTCGGCGTTTCCTGGCTGGGTCGCGCCGCTGTCGGCCAATGGCGTCGCGGCGTCCAGCAGTCCGCAGACGGTATTCCAGCTGCAGCCGCTGCCGGCCACCGGCATCACCGAATACACCATCGACATCGACGGCCAGGTGATCCGCTACCGCAATACGCCGCCGGCGTGGACCAACATGGTCCATCCGAGTCCAGCGGGCGCGCCCGGCGTGCGCATCAGCGCGGTGACCTTCGACGGCCGCACCGTCGAACTGTTTAACGAGGCGGGGCAGTATGGGCTGAAGCGGATGATCGACGCGGCGGCACGCAAGCGCAAGGACGGCGGCGTGTTCGAGCTGCGCTGGGCCAACGGAAACGTGTCGGTTGCGGTCGACCTCAAAATCACGAGCAGCAACTCGGCCCGCGGAAATGGCGACGTAACGTCGCAGGACCGCGGCTTCAAGGGATTGCGGCTGCCGGAAGCGATCGTCGGGCGCGCGATGGACGCGCCCGCGCCGGCGGTGGCGGCGGTATCGGTGGGAGCTGCGCCATGATGCGGGCGCCGGCGTCAGGCCGGATCGGCTACATCGGCAAGATCCCCACGCGCAGCGACTTCATCAAGGCGGCACAGGACATGCCGCTGATTGGCGTCCTCGATAACTGGATGGCCCAGGTCATGAGCCAGCTGCCTGGCGACGCGCGCTGGAAGCTCAATTACGACGCGCTGGCGCCGGTCAGCTTCGCGTTTGTCGGCCCGCGCCGCAAGCACGCGATCGCGGGGCACCTGGTGGCCAGCAGCGACCAATCCGGGCGCCGCTTTCCGTTCCTGATGATGCGCACGCTGGAGGTTGGTGAGCCGGCGCAGTTTGTGTCGCGCTGCCCGCTGGTGCTCGAACCGCTCTGGACGCGTCTCGAAGGCCTCGCCCAGGACGTGCTGGGAGCGGCCGATCCATCGCCGCAGCTCCAGGCGATTAACGAAACGCAGATCGACCTCGATGAGCAAAGCGGAAACGCGTTGGCGACCTTCCTGGCCACTGGCACGGTCAGCTCGCTTGGCGCGCTGCTGTGCCGGGCCGACGTCAAACAACTCGTGCTCGCGCTTGGACTGCTGCTGCAGCCCGTGATGCGAAGCGGCGCTGCCGATCTGCAGAAAAGCCTGGTCCTGCCGCTGCCGCTCAATAGCGACGCGCGCTATGCGGTTGCCGCATTCTGGCTCGAATTGATCGCTCCCTTCCTCGCCAGGGCCGATTTCGAGCTCGCGCTGTTCATCACCCAGATCGAGTTCAAGCCGGTGCTGGTTGTCGGTTTCAGCGGCGCCGCGGCCAGCACGCTGCACGCCATCATTGACCCGCTGATCGCGCGCGAACAGCAGATCAGCTTTGCCGACACGGGCTGGGTAGACGAGCAGCTCGGCTTCGACATCGACGTGCGCGCACTCGCCAGCTACCTCGACCAGCCGCAGCTGCCGCTCAAGCTCGCGCGCCAGCTGTTCTTGCAAACCTTCATCGGAGCCGCAACGTGAAAAAGCCTATTCTGTTCGCCGCCGCCTGGCTGATGGCGGCCAGCTGCCTGGCCTCGGTCGAGAGCGGCCCGGTGGTCGTCTCCGGCACGGTTGCCGACGAATCCAGCAAGGCTGGCCTGCTGGCGCGGCTGCGCGAAGTGTACGGCGCCGAGCGGGTGGTCGACCAGCTTGCGGTCGGCATGGTCGCCACGCCTGCGAACTGGGACAGTTATGTGCAGCGGCTGATCGGGCCGAACCTGAAGCTGATCACGCGCGGACAGCTCAAGGTGGACGGCAACGCCATCAGCCTGCGCGGCGACGTCGCCAACGAAGTACAGCGGCAGCGCATTGCCGGCGACATCGCCACCAGCCTGAACCCGACCTACACCGTCAACAACGGCCTGCGCGTGGCCGCATCGGAGCAGGGCCTGCTCGACGCCGCGCTGGCCGACCGCATCATCGAGTTTGAGTCCGGCAAGGCGACGCTGACCGAATCGGGCATGGGCATCCTCGACCAGATGAGCGCCGTGCTGCTCAAGCTGAAAAACAAGAAGGTCGAGGTGATCGGCCACACCGACAACTCCGGCTCGCGCGCCAGCAACCTCTCGCTCAGCCAGGCGCGCGCCGAGGCTGTAAAAGCCTACATCGTCACCAAGGGAATCGCCGCCGACGCGATCGCGGTATCGGGCGAAGGACCTGACCGGCCGGTGGCCGACAACCGCGCCGCGGACGGCCGCGCCCGCAACCGCCGCATCGAATTCAAAGTCGCCCAGTAATAATTCCAAAATCGGGGACAGACCGGGTCACGCTGACCACCATTTTAACAATTCCAAAATCGGGGACAGACCACCATTTTAGAAGATTCTAAAATGGTGGTCTGTCCCCGATTTTGGAATGTCGCTTTAAGGAAGGGTGATGGTGACGTTGGCGGCGCGCGGGGGGAGCTTGACCAGGTCGTTGTAGGCGGCCAGGGTCTTGTCGGTGTCGCGGCTGAGCATGGCGTTGAAGCCGAGGTAGGCGCCGAGCCCGGCGAGGGCGAATACCGATGTCAGCACCCATAGCGACAGGTCGGTGCGCAGTTTGTTGGCGATCTGGTCGGGGCGGTCGGCGTGCGGCGCGAAGCCGCGTTGCTTGCCACGCATGCGCGCTATTTCGTCCCCTAGCCGCGCGCACATGTAGTTGAGCTTGTCAGGGGCGTCGAGCGCATACTTGCCCTGGAATCCCATTAGTAGACACAGGTGGAACACTTCCAGCGATTGCAGGTGCGCGCTGCCGCGCGCGCGCAGTTCTTCCAGCTTTTCGAAGAAATGCTCGCCGGCGAGCTGGTCGCCGAAGATCCTGAGCTGCAATGGCCGGGTTTCCCAGGCTTCGCGGATGGCATAGTCGGACCGCAGGATGATCTCGTCGACCGCGGCGCAGTAGGCGTACTTTGCGGCTTCAACATCTTCCGGCGGCACGCCGAGCTTCTTCGCGCGCCCGTCGACGTCGCTCAGGAACGCGGTGATGTTGTCGACGAAGCCGGTTTTTCCGTGCGGTCCGGATCCATTTTTGAGCAAAAACAGCGCGTAGAAGCCTTCGTACATCAGGTCCACCAGCGTGCGCGGCCCCGCCGACTCCGCACTGGCCGCCTCGCGCGCCGCGCGCCGTTCGACATGCGGCGTCATGCAGCCACCTTCGCCATCGGTTTGATCGTTTTCACGGTTCCCTCACTCTGCGATTAGTCAGGATATAGCTTGCGGGAAATGTTGAGTTTCTCATTGACAGCGCACAGGGGAAGGCAGGGTTGCGCTCGTGCCGATGGCGTTCGCGCCGGCTCCGCTGCTGAGTGAGCACCCGTGGACGCCGACTGTGATGCCTCCCTGTGCCGCCTCGGCAGCGGCGTAGGCCAGCCGCCACCGCTGCGGCGCAGGCGCGTGAAACAGCGCCACGATCCCGACGAACGATGCATCACGGCTGATTCTCTCGACAACGTCGTGGCGCTGCCCCGGCACCAGCATCACTTCCTTGACGTCGATCAGGTCGGCGCCAAGCGCTTCTTTTTCCTTATGCGGCGTCAGAAAAGCGTCGTAAGGCGCCTGCCGGAACGCGGTGTCTTGTCGCAGCGTGTAGATGCGCGTAAGCACGGCGAGCGGCCGGCCCTGGGCGTCGACATTCAGCGCGTTCGCCGCGTGCAGCCGAATCGCAACGTTGCGTGTGGGCTCAGGCGTGCTCCGCGAAGCACATCCAGCGAGCAGAGCGGAAAACAGCAGCGGGAGCAAACAGGTCTGGCGCATGGTCATCCTTCAGATGTTGATAAGCCGAAGCGCCTATTTAAAGCCAAGCGCATCCGCCGCCCGTGACCTTGCGCAACTTCCATGGACGTTGAGCGATGCGAGGAGGAAACCAGCTTCTATTGACCCGTCGCAATTTGCTCGATTTCCCCTGTCCAATAATAACGGCTGGATTAACGGTACTGGAGAGCAACCATGTTGAAACGACTGATTCCCGGCCTTGCAGTTGCCGCCTTGTTGTCCGGCTGCGCCACCACCGGGCAGCCGCCGGTGCCGGCCACTCACGGTACGGTGGCCGAAGCGCTTGCGTCGGCCAACGCCGCCGCAAAGGCCGGCCAGAAGGACAAGGCGCTGAGCATCCTGCACGATGCGGCACAGGCCAACCCGACCGATAAAACGCCGTGGATTCGCATGGCGCAGATCCGCTACGACGCCCATGACTACGGCCAGGCCATCATCCTCGCCCAGCAAGCCCTGCAGCGCGATTCCAACGACATGGTGTCGCACAGCATCGTCGCCGTGAGCGGCCTGCGCGTCGCCAGCAAGGCGCTGGCCGACCTGACCCGCAAGCAGAATCTGGCCGGCACGATCCGCTCGGAAGCGCAGGACCTTGCCAAGCTGTTACGCGCCAGCCTTGGTGAAGAAGAGCTGGTCCCTACTCTACGAGACAGAGAGAAACGCCCGGTCGCCGTCACACCCCGGCCACCCAAGGCGTCCACCCCGGCCGTAGCGACCGGCAAGCCAAAGCCCAACGACGACCCGTTCGCCGACCTGAAGTAGTTCCCGCCAGGCCGGCCTTCGCGCCGGCCATTTCCAGCCACCCCTCGGAGTTGTCATGGCCAAAAACAATAGTGTGCAGAAGCGTCTGCAAAAAGTGCGTGCGCCCCGCGTGCAGATGACGTACGACGTCGAAGTCGGCGACGCGATCGAGAACAAGGAGTTGCCCTTCGTGGTCGGCGTCGTGGGCGACTTCGGCAACAATCCCGATGTCGAGAAAAAGCGCCTGAAAGACCGCAACTTCGTCAATGTCGACGCCAGCAACTTTGACGAAGTGCTGGGCGGCGTCGCGCCGGTGGCCCAGTTCCGCGTGCCGAACCAGCTGAGCGAGAAGGGTGGCGAGTTTGCCGTCCAGCTGCAGTTCCGCGAGATGGCCGACTTCCGTCCCGAGTCGGTCGTGCAGCAGGTCGCCCCGCTGAAGGGCTTGCTCGAAGCACGCACCAAGCTCGCCGACTTGCGCAACAAGCTGGCAGGCAACGACAAGTTGGAAGACATCCTCAGCGACGTTCTCAGCAATACGGAAAAGCTCGACGGCCTGCGCAAGGCAGCACCAGCGGAGGGCAAATAATGTCAGCCGTTCTTTCCGATACCAAGGTCGCTCAAGCCGTCGAGCTCGACGCCGGCCTGCTGGACCAGATCGTCGAACAAAGCCGCGTCGCCAAGTCAACCAGCGAGCACGAGCGCGCGCGCGACATCATCTCCGAGCTGGTCAGCCAGGTGATGGATGGCACCGTCGTGATGTCGAACAACCTGTCGGCCACGCTGGACGCGCGCGTGGCCGAAATCGACCGCCTGATTTCAGAGCAGCTCAGTGCGATCATGCACGCGCCCGAATTCCAGAAGCTCGAACGCAGCTGGACCGGCCTGCATTACCTGGTCACCAACTCGACGACCGGCGCCAACCAGCAGATCCGCATGATGAACGCGACCAAGAAAGAGCTGGTCAAGGACTTCCAGTCCGCGCTTGAATTCGACCAGAGCACGATCTTCAAGAAGGTCTACGAAGAAGAATTCGGCACCTTCGGCGGTGCGCCCTACGGCACCCTGATCGGCGACTTCGAGATCTCGCGCCAGCCTGAGGACATGTATTTCGTCGAGCAGATGTCGCACGTGGCCGCCGCTGCGCACGCGCCGTTCATCACTTCGGCCTCGCCCGAACTGTTCGGCCTGGAAACCTATAGCGACCTGAGCAAGCCGCGCGACCTCGCCAAGGTGTTTGACACCGTCGAGTATGCCAAATGGAAAGCCTTCCGCGAATCGGAAGACGCGCGCTATGTCGGCCTGACGCTGCCGCGCTTCCTCGGCCGCCTGCCGTTCAACCCGGTGGATGGCATCACCACCGAAGGCTTCAACTTCGTCGAAGATGTGGACGGCACCGACCACCACAAATACCTTTGGTGCAATGCCGCGTATGCCTTCGCGACCAAGCTGACCAGCGCGTTTGAAAACTATGGCTGGTGCGCGGCGATCCGCGGCGTCGAAGGCGGCGGGCTGGTCGAAAACCTGCCGACCCACACCTTCAAGACCGACGAAGGCGAAGTCGCGCTGAAGTGCCCGACCGAGCTGGCCATCACCGACCGCCGCGAGAAGGAACTGTCCGACCTTGGCTTCATCTCGCTGGTGCATTGCAAGAACACCGCATACGCCGCCTTTTTCGGCGCCCAGTCGGCCCAGAAAGCGCGCAAGTACGCCAACGAGGCCGCCAACGCCAACGCCGTGCTGTCGTCGCAGCTGCAGTACATCTTCGCCGTCTCGCGCATCGCGCACTACATGAAGGCGATGATGCGCGACAAGATCGGCAGCTTCTCGGCCGCGTCCAACGTCGAGGAGTTCCTGAACCGCTGGTTGACCCAGTACGTGCTACTTGACGACAACGCCAGCCAGGATCAGAAGGCGCAATTCCCGCTGCGCGAGGCAAGCGTGCAGGTCAGCGAAGTGCCCGGCCGGCCGGGCGTCTACCGCGCCGTGTCGTTCCTGCGTCCCCATTTCCAGCTCGACGAGCTGTCCGTTTCGCTCCGTCTGGTCGCGGAGTTGCCGCAGTCGACCAAGAACTGAACCATCCCACCCACTTAGGAGTTCAACATGGCAATTGACGTATATCTGCAGATCGATGGCATCAAAGGCGAATCGACCGATGACAAGCACCGTGACTGGATCGAGTGCAAGTCGGTCTCCTGGAGCGTGAGCCAGCCGAAGTCGGCGACGGCGTCGACCGGCGGCGGCCACACGGCCGAGCGCTGCGAGCATAGCGAGATCCAGGTCGCCAAGCTGGCCGACCTGGCCACGCCGATCCTGCTGCAGACCTGTTCGTCGGGCAAGACCATCCCGCGCGCCAAGATTGAATTCATGCGCGCCGACGGCCAGGGCGAACGGATTAAGTATTTTGAGATCGAACTGGAGAACGTCCTGATCGGCGACGTCAGCCCAAGCGTGGGCGAGGGCGACATCCTCACCGAACAGCTCGGCATTAAATTTTCGAAGGTGAAATGGAAATACACCCAGCAAAAGGTTGGCGGCGGCTCCGGTGGCAACACCTCGGGCGGCTGGGACCTGTCCTCAAACAAGATCGCGTAATCATGCGAACGCACGTCCGCGACAGCACCATCCGCGGATGTGCCACCACGCCTGGAACCCCCATGAGAAACCTGACGCGCGACACCCTCGAGCGGATGCGGCTGAAAAAACGCCTGGCGGTTGCAGGACTTATCGCCGTCATCATCGGCGGCCTGGTCAGCACCGGCTATTGAAATTCAAGCATCCACGCGCCGCGTTCGCCGCGGCGGCTTCCGTACGCCCCAACCCCTTCGATAGGACACGCACGCGATGGACATCAACCTGAAAACCCTGATCGGCAAGTTGAACGACACCACGCGCACGGCCGCAACCCGCGCGGCCAATATCTGCGTCGGACTGGGTCAGTACGAAGTCGACATCGAGCACGTGTTCCTGGCGCTGCTGGAGCAGCAGAACAGTGATTTCGTCCGCATCGTCTACCAGTGCGGCATCAGCCTGACGGGCCTGGAGTCCGACTTGCGCAACGAGGTTGGCCGTTTCGAGGCCGGCAGCGCGCGCACGCCGGTGTTTTCGCGCCACCTGCCCACGCTGTTCGAGCATGCCTGGCTGATCGCCTCGCTGGGCAACGGCCAGCCGCACCAGATCCGCAGCGGCCACCTGTTGCTGGCACTCTTGACGGTTCCCGAGCTGTCTCAGCTGGCGCACCGCGGCTCGCGCCTGTTCGCGCAGATCCCGCTCGACCGGCTCAAGCACGATTTCGACAAGATGACGCGCGGCTCCGACGAGTCGCGGCCGGCGTCGCCGCAGCCGGACGAAGGCGCCGATCCGGTCGGCGAGCTGACCGCCACCGACGCTGGCAAGACGCCGGCCCTCGACCAGTTCACCACCTGCCTGACGCAGCGCGCGCGCGACGGCAAGCTCGATCCGGTCATCGGCCGCGACCCTGAGATCCGCCAGGCGATCGACATCCTGATGCGGCGCCGCCAGAACAACCCGATCCTCACCGGCGAAGCAGGCGTCGGCAAGACCGCCGTCGTCGAAGGCCTGGCGCTGCGTATCGCCAGCGGCGACGTCCCCGACGTGCTGCGCGACACCGAGATCCACACGCTCGACATGGGCCTGCTGCAGGCTGGCGCCAGCGTCAAGGGCGAGTTTGAGAACCGCTTGAAGAACGTCATCGACGAGGTCAGGAAAAGTCCCCGCGCGATCATCCTGTTCATCGACGAGGCGCACACGATGATCGGTGCTGGCGGCGCGGCCGGCCAGAACGACGCGGCCAACCTGCTGAAACCGGCGCTGGCCCGCGGCGAACTGCGCACCGTCGCCGCCACCACCTGGGGCGAGTACAAGAAGTACTTCGAGAAGGACGCCGCGCTGGCGCGCCGCTTCCAGGTGATCAAGGTCGAGGAGCCAAGCGAAGAAGTCGCATGCGCGATGCTGCGCGGGATGGCGCCGCTGATGGAAAAACACTTCAAGGTGCGCGTCTACGACGACGCCATCACCGAAGCGGTGCGCCTGTCGCACCGCTACATCAGCGGTCGCCAGCTGCCAGACAAGGCGATCAGCGTGCTCGATACTGCCTGCGCGAAGGTGGCACTGGGCCAGAGCGCGACGCCGGCGCTGATCGAAAGCGGCACGCGCATGCTCGAGCGGATCGACGCCGAGTCCGCCGCATTGTCGCGCGAAGAAGCGGGAGGCGCAGACCACGGTGCGAAGCTGGCGCTGCTGCGCGCGCAGCGGGTGGAAGCGACCGCGGAGCAGGAACGCCAGCGCGCACGCTGGGACAAGGAGCAGTCGATCTGCGCCGAGATCAAGCGCCTGCGCACCGGCCTGGAGGAAGGCGGCGGCAAGGGCGACAGCGGCGCGCTGCGCAAGCTGGTCGAAGAACTGCGCGTTGTACAGGGCGAGGCGCCGCTGGTGCCGGTCCAGGTCGACGGCCACGTGGTCGCCGAAATCATCGCCAACTGGACCGGCATTCCGCTCGGACGCATGGTCAAGGACGAGATCAAGACGGTGATGAACCTGCAGGGGCTGCTGGACGAACGTATCCTCGGCCAAGGCCACGCCAGCTCGGTCGTCGCCCAGCGCGTTCGTACCTCGCGCGCCAATCTCGATGATCCGAACAAGCCAAAGGGCGTGTTCCTGTTCGTCGGCACCTCGGGCGTCGGCAAGACCGAAACGGCCCTGGCGCTGGCCGACCTGCTGTACGGCGGCGAGCGCAAACTCATCACCATCAACATGAGCGAATACCAGGAGGCGCACAGCGTCTCGGGCCTGAAAGGTTCGCCGCCGGGCTACGTGGGCTACGGGGAAGGCGGCGCGCTGACCGAAGCCGTGCGCCGAAATCCCTACAGCGTGGTGCTGCTCGACGAGATCGAGAAAGCCCATCCCGACGTGCTCGAACTGTTCTTCCAGGTATTCGACAAGGGCGTGCTGGATGACGCGGAAGGCCGCGAGATCGACTTCCGCAACACGATCATCATCTGCACCTCGAACGCCGCATCTTCGCAGATCATGCAGGCTTGCCTGAACAAGAGCGCGGCCGAGATCCCCGGCCCGGACCAGCTGGCCGAATTGATCCGCCCGCAGCTGGTCAGGCATTTCAAGCCCGCGTTCCTGGGGCGGCTGACCGTGGTGCCGTTCTATCCGATTACCGATGATGTGCTGGCCAATATCATCCGCCTCAAGCTGGAGCACATCAAGCGCCGCGTAGCCAGCAACCACCAGGCCGAGTTCCGCTTCGACGACTCGCTGGTCGAGGCAGTGCTTGCGCGCTGCACCGAGGTGGACTCCGGCGCGCGCAATGTCGACACCATCCTGAACGGCACGCTGCTGCCCGAGATCGCAGGTACCGTGCTGGCCCGGATGGCCGAGGGCAGGGCGATGTCGGCGATCAAAGTCGGCGCGACCAAGGCCGGCAAGTTCAAGTACACCGTCGAACCCGCGTAAGGAGACCACGATGCTGAACATCGAACAGCTGCTGGTTCCGATCACTGAAGCGTCGCCCTGCGGTGACGACATCGCTTTCTCGCCGGAGGTCGACGCGATCTCGAAGGCGCGCCAGGCGGACGATCCTTCGCTGGAGCAGGGCGCCTGGGTCACCAGCCTGAAGGAGGCCGACTGGAAGTTTGTCGCCTCGCGTTGCGCCCAGCTGATCGAGCAGCGCAGCAAGGACCTGCGGCTGGCCGTGTGGCTGGTTGAAGCGGCTGCCAAGACCTCGTCGTACCAAGGCATGGCCGACGGCCTGGCGCTGGTGGCGGCATTATGCGAACGCCATTGGGATCATCTCCACCCGCTGCCCGACGAGGGTTCATTCGAGCAGCGCATCGGCAACCTGTGCTGGATCGCGGCGCGCCTGCCGCAGCTGGTGAAGGAGATGCCGGGTCCGGACGCCGACACCGTCATGCGCTGCGCCGCGGCGCTGGTTCAACTGGAGAGCGTGGTGGATCAGCGCCTGGGCGCCGACGGACCTGGCTTCTCCGCCGCCCGGTCGGCAATCGAAAGCGTGATCCATGCGCTGGCACCGTCGGAAGGCGCCTTAATCAAGCCGGCAGACGCGCCAACGTCGATGACGCTGCCAGTCCACGACAGCCAGCTCGGGCCAGGCCCGCTGCAAACGCGCGCACAGGCGATCGCCCAGTTGCGCCAGGTGGCGGAGTACTTCCGCCGCACCGAACCGCACAGCCCTGTGGCCTACCTGGCCGACAAGGCCGCGGCATGGGGCGAGCAGTCCCTGCATGTCTGGCTACGCGGCGTCATCAAGGACGAATCCGCGTTTGCCCATATCGAAGAACTGCTTGGGCTGCAGCGAAATTAAGCCGGTGCCGCGGCCGCCGCGCGTGTCCTGCCAAGCACCAGGAAGCCGAACGCGGTTGCCAGCACGTACATGCTGACCGAGTAGATCGCCGCCGGCAGCATCAGCTGGAAGTCGCCCAGCACCGACAGCGCCACAAAAATCGCCAGGGTCGAATTATGGATGCCGATCTCGTAGCCGATGGCGATCGAATTTGGCTTGTCCAGTCCCATCAGGCGCGGCACGTAGTAGCCCATGCCAAGGCTGATGGCGTTGAAGGCGATAACCGCCAGTCCGATCGACGCGAAGGAGGTGGTCATGGCGGTCCATTCCTTGGCGATCGCGATCACCGCCAGCGCTGCCAGCACCACCATGGAAAAGCGCTTCATCGGCGTATCCATGCGTGCCGCAAAGCCGGGCGCGCGCGACTTGACGATCATGCCGATGGCAACCGGCACCAGAACGATGCCAATCACTTCGATGACTTTCCCGGTCTGCATCGGCACCACCTGGCCGGACCTGGCGAAGGTCTCGATGGCGAAATTGGCGATCAGCGGCAAGGTGACGATGGAGAGCAGGGTATTGATGGCGGTGAGCGAGATGTTCATCGCCACGTTGCCGCCAAACAGATGGCTGAACAGGTTGGCCGATACCCCGCCCGGCGACGCAGCCAGCAGCATCAGGCCGACCGCGTAGACTGGCGCCACGCCAAGCCCCACGATCAATCCGTAGCAGATCGCCGGCAGCACCGCGGCCTGCAAGGCCAAGGCCAGCACCACGGCTTTGGGATGGCCTAGCAAGCGCCGGAAGTCGCCGAGTGTGAGCGACAGGCCCAGTCCAAACATGATCAGCGCAAGCGCGCCAATCAGCAGGGTAGGCAGCAGCGAAATGAAATTGCTCATTCAGGTCTCCTTATTGTGTATTTTTATATTTGGCTACTACACAACGATATTAGCGCATCAAATGCAGTTGCAGGTACTGCAGCAGCATGATCGTTTTGCCGTCGGCGATCTCGCCGCTGGCGACCATCGCGATGGCCTGGTCGAAGCCTAGTTCGAGCACTTCGATGTCTTCGCCTTCTTCGATCAGGCCGCCGCCATCGCCGGTACGGTCGCCTGGCTGGTAGGCGCCGATGAAGAAGTGAATCCGCTCGGTGACTGAGCCAGGGCTCATGAAGGCGTCGTAGATTTTTTTGACCGCGTTGACGCGGTAGCCGGTTTCCTCTTCCGCTTCAAGCCGGATGCGTTCCTCGGGGCTGGCGTTGTCAAGCAGGCCGGCCGCGGCCTCGATCAGGAAACCGCTATGGCCATTGACGTGGGCGGGAATGCGGAACTGGCGCGTCAGCACCACGGTGCGCTGTTCGAGGTTGTAGAGGAGGATGGTGGCGCCGTTGCCGCGGTCGTAGACTTCACGCGTTTGCGCCTGCCAGCTGCCGTCGCGGCGGCGCAGGTCGAAGCTGAAGCGCTTCAGCACGTACCAGTTGTCGGACAATAGTTTTTCTTCGGTGATGCGGACACGGTCATTCATCGGGTTTCCTTTGACTTGGCATTTTTCAGGATATCGTGCAAAATCGTGCATGGTCAAGAAAATACGTGCAGAGGATTGAGATGCTCACCAGTAAACGTAAAGCGTTTTTGATGGATGCACTGCGGCGCGACGGCCAGCTCGTGGCCAAGACCCTGTGCGCGGAACTAGCGGTATCGGAAGACACGATTCGGCGCGACTTGCGCGAAATGGCGCGCGATGGGCTGCTGGTGCGCGTCCACGGCGGCGCATTGCCGCTGTCGCCCGCGCTGGGCGATTTTGCCGCGCGCAGCCTGATTGCGCCAAGCGACAAGGTTGCGATCGGGCGTGCTGCAGCGCGGTTAGTGCAGCCAGGGCAGGTTGTGTTCATCGATGGCGGGACCACGTCGGCGCAGGTGGTGCGGCACCTGCCCGCGGACCTGAAAGCGACGATCGTCACCCATAGCCCATCGATCGCCGTTGAGCTGGTCGCCCATCCGAACATCGAGGTGATCATGCTGGGCGGGCGCCTGTTCAGGCATTCGGTCGTCGGCGTCGGCGCGGCCACGATTGAAGCGATCGGAAAGGTACGCGCCGACCTGTACCTGATGGGAGTAAGCAGCGTGCACCCGAAGGCCGGTTTATCGACCGGCGATTTTGAAGAGGCATGCGTGAAGCGTGCGCTATGCCATGCGGCGGCTGAAACGATCGTGCTTGCGTCGCCTGAAAAGCTGGCCACGGCGTCGCCGTATCAGATCGTGGAGCTCGGTGAAATCGGTGGCATTGTCGCGCTCGCGTCTACCGCGGCAGCGCTGACCGCACCTTATAAAAAGATGGGCATTACGGTTTATCCTGCGTGAGGCGCAAGAGTGCAGGGCGGCCAGGAACGGCCGGCCCTGCGTGATTCATCGGCCTATGCCTGTTTGCCGGCCTTGGCCGAGCTGACCTGGGCGGTCGCCTTGGCGATTTCCTGCTCGACGGTCTTTACCGCTTCGCGCGTGGCCTTGGTCACTTCTTCGTAGCCTTTGAAGGCGTTATCGATTGCGGCCTTGACGACGTCGACCGCGTTTTCCGAGCCCGGCTTGACGTTTTTGGTTACATCGTAGATCAGCGCCGACAGCGTATTTTTCGCTTCTGCCATGTGATGGTCGGCCGCCTCGGTGAACTCCTTGTGGATGTCTTCGATGATGACCTTCAGCTGTTCGCCGTAGGCGACGGCGCCGCCCATGGCCGGCTGGACTTGGGAAGCTGCCGCATCCATTGCCGCTTTCGGGTCTTTGGCCTCGCTCATATCCTTGCCTGCAGCCATGGAGCCTTGGACCGAGTTCTTTGCGGTAGCCATATTAAGCGCGATGACCTGCTCAACGCCATCGACCGCTTTGCTGGTCAGCGCGTTAAAGGTGTTCATCTGGAGTTCGAAAAGCGTCTTGGTGGCGGATGCAAATTGTTCGGGATTCGTAAACATTAACTTCTCCTCGGTGGATTGATTGCGGCGGGACGACGACTTTCTGATTCTCCAATACGTATTTTGTATTATTTACCGGCGACTAACTTTGTGCAATGGCTGTCACGATACGGCCCGGTAGCCTTTTCCCAGCCCGCGCCGAGCGGTGTCTGCGAACAAGCCAGCTTGCCGTCGAGCTTGCTACGCCACTGAAACCATGACGCAGGCGCAGCCATGGACGCGGCAGCCAGGCTGGCGATCACGAGGGTTAGACAGAGGCGAATGGTGGTTTTCATGTTGCTGAGCATAGCCTGTCTGTGATTCAAGTCAAGCGTACCGCACAAAGTGCCTGGTGCGCGTTATCCGGAATCGGGACGCGCAACGCAAAACGCCGACATCCTTTTGCAAAGATGACGGCGTTTTGCGGCATACAAATTCGGAATATACATCCGGTAGAGTGGTGCCCACGGAGGGACTCGAACCCCCACACCTTGCGGCACATGGACCTGAACCATGCGCGTCTACCAATTCCGCCACGTGGGCACTGATACTACGACTTCAACAACAGCATTTTATTGACCGCCAAACTAAAACGCCGTAATCCGATGATCACGGCGCAAGAGCAAGACTACGGAAACACATCCGGTAGAGTGGTGCCCACGGAGGGACTCGAACCCCCACACCTTGCGGCACATGGACCTGAACCATGCGCGTCTACCAATTCCGCCACGTGGGCACTGCTGCTGCTTTCGGCGTTGCCGCCGAGTTGTGCTATCATACTAGGCTTTGCAGTTTTGCGCCAGATTAACTTTCGTTATCGCCGCGCCGCTTCCGCCTGATACTCCTGCTGCTCTTCGCTTGCAACGTTGCCGTCGCCGCGAAAGACCAAAATTATAGGCGGAACAATTTGAAATGTCAAAGCTCATGCACGGTATTTTTCCAGCACGCTTCGTTAGGCGAATCGCCTAGCCTTCCGTTACACTACGCATATCACCGTGTCAATATATTCACCGTGTCGGCAACTACTGCGCATGCTGCGCCGGTGCCGCCAAAAATAATTACAGAAAACGATTTGAACCAACCTACACACACCATTCCTAGCCGCGAGGAAATTCTCGGCATCTTCCGTTCCGCAGTTGTCGCGCTCGACGTCGAGTCGATCGCCAGCATGCTTGAGGTAAAGTCCTCCGCGATCGGCGTGCTCACGCGCCGCCTTAACGCGATGGAACGCGACGGCCAGATCCGCTCATCAAGCGATGGCACCTACGAGCTGGCAGACCAGTCCAGTTTCATCAGCGGCAAGGTCAGCGCGCACCGCGACGGCTTCGGCTTCGTGATCCCTGACGCGCCCGGCGAAGACCTGTTCCTGAACGATAAAGAAATGCAGAAGGTCCTGCACGGCGACAAAGTGCTGGCGAAAGTCACCGGCACCGATCGCCGCGGCCGCCTCGAAGGCACCATCGTCGAAGTCGTCACCCGCGCCAATACCCACGTCATCGGCCGCCTACTCAAGGAAAACGATACCTGGATCGTCGCGCCGGAAGACAAGCGCATCGGCCAGGACATCCTGGTGTCCGGCTCGCCAGGCAAGGCCAAGTCCGGGCAGGTCGTCAGCGTCGAACTGCTCGAGCAGCCAGCGCGCTTCAAGCAGCCAGTCGGCCGCATCGTCGAAGTGCTCGGCGAGCTTGACGACCCTGGCATGGAAATCGAAATCGCCGTGCGCAAGTTCGGCGTGCCGCACATCTTCTCGCCAGCGGCGCTGAAGCAGGCCAACAAGCTGCCATCCGAAGTGCGCGACGCCGACCTGGCCGACCGTGTCGACCTGCGCGACGTGCCGATGGTGACTATCGACGGCGAAGACGCACGCGACTTCGATGACGCGGTCTACTGCGAACCTGTCCAGCTGGGCAAAGAAAACGGCTTCCGCCTGATCGTCGCGATCGCCGACGTGAGCCATTACGTCAAGCCGAACGATTCGCTCGATGTCGACGCGCTCGAGCGCAGCACTTCGGTGTACTTCCCGCGCCGCGTGATCCCGATGCTGCCAGAGAAGCTGTCGAACGGCCTGTGCTCGCTGAATCCGGCAGTCGACCGCCTGACGCTGGTCTGCGACGCGGTCATCTCGGCCAAGGGCGACATCCAGGCTTACCAGTTCTATCCGGCTGTCATCCACTCCGCTGCGCGCCTGACTTACAACGAAGTGGCCGACATCCTCGGTAATACGGCGGGCCCTGAAGCGGCGCGCCGTCCGGCCATCGTGCCGCACCTGCTGAACCTGAACGACGTGTTCCACGCGCTGCTCAAGGCGCGCACAGTGCGCGGCGCGATCGATTTCGAGACCACCGAAACCTACATCGTCTGCAATTCGCTCGGCAAGATCGAGAAGATCATCCCGCGCACCCGCAACGATGCGCACCGCCTGATCGAAGAGTGCATGCTGGCGGCGAACGTCTGCGCGGCAGACCTGCTGGAGCGCCACAAGCATCCGGGCACCTACCGCATCCACGCCTCGCCGACCAAAGAAAAGCTGACCCAGGTCCGCACCTTCCTCAAGCAGGTTGGCCTGAACCTGAACGGCGGCGACAAGCCGACCGCCAACGACTACGCCGAACTGATGAAGCAGGTGAAGACGCGCCCGGACGCGCCGCTGCTGCAAACCATGCTGCTGCGCTCCATGCAGCAAGCGGTCTACAGCCCGGACAACATCGGCCACTTCGGCCTGGCGTATGAGGCGTATGCCCACTTCACCAGCCCGATCCGCCGCTACCCGGACTTGCTGACGCACCGCGCCATCAAGGCCATCCTGCTCGGCAAAAAGTACGAGCCGAAGGGTATCGAGCTCGCTGGCCTGAACACCAACGTGTCGAACGCCACGCGCAAGCAGCAGGCCAAAGACAAGGCGGCAGGCACGCAGAAAAAAGAAAAAGACCTGACCATCTGGGATGCACTGGGCGTTCACTGCTCGGCCAACGAACGCCGCGCCGACGAAGCCTCGCGCGACGTCGAGGCATGGCTCAAGTGCTTCTTCATCAAGGACAAGCTGGGCGAGGAATTCACCGGCGTTGTCGCGGGCGTGACCACCTTCGGCATCTTCGTGCAGCTCGACCAGCTGTACGTCGAAGGCCTGGTGCACATCACCGAACTCGGTGGCGACTACTTCCAGTACGACGAAGCGCGCCATGAGTTGCGCGGCGAACGTACCGGCAAGCGTTTCCAGCTGACCGACCGCGTTACCGTCAAGGTGGCACGCGTCGACCTCGAAGCACGCAAGATCGACCTGGTGCTGGCAGGTTCCAGCGCGACCGAAGACACCGGCGCCGGCAAGCCGAAGAGCGCCGCGCACAAGGCGCTCGACGCCAAGCCGGCCAAGTCGCGCAAGCAGGGCGGCGACAACTCGGCGCGCTACCAGAAGATCGAAGCAGAAGAACCAGAACCGGCGCCAGCCCGTCCAAAGAAGCGCGCGAAGGATGCGGCTCCTGCGGCAAACAAGGCGGCGCCGCGTCCGGCAAAAAAAGCAGCATCCAAAACTAGCAATAAGAAGCGATAACAAGAAATGAAAAACAAAATGATTTTCGGGTTCCATGCGGTGACCTCACGTTTGCGTCATGAGGCTTCATCGGTGGAAGAGATCTTTGTCGATGCGACGCGTAATGACCGCCGCATGCACGACCTGATCGCCGGCGCCAAGGCGGCCGGCGTGCGCGTGATGCCGGTTGATTCGGCACGCCTCGACAAGATCGTCGGAACCCGCCGCCACCAGGGCGTGATCGCGTTCGCCAGCCAGCTGGCCCTCGCGCGCAACCTGGACGAACTGCTCGATGCCATCGAAGGCCCGCCGCTGCTGCTGATCCTCGACGGCATTACCGACCCGCACAACCTGGGAGCCTGCCTGCGCGTTGCCGACGGCGTCGGCGCGCACGCTGTCATCGTACCGAAGGACCGCGCGGTCGGCCTGAACGCCACCGCCGCCAAAGTCGCCAGCGGCGCTGCCGAAACCGTGCCGTACATCACCGTGACCAACCTCGCACGCACCATGCGCGAGCTGAAGGAACGTGACATCTTGCTGATCGGCACGTCCGACGATGCGGACAAGGGCTTGTACGAGGCGGATTTCAGCGGACCTGCGGCGCTGGTGATGGGCTCGGAAGGCGAGGGCATGCGCCGCCTGACGCGCGAGACCTGCGACGTCTTGATCAGCATTCCAATGTTTGGTTCGGTCGAAAGCCTGAACGTGTCGGTGGCGTCGGGTGTCTGCCTGTACGAAGCGCGCCGCCAGCGGATTGCCAAAGAGGGCTAACCACCGCATTCACAACCGTCGTTCCCGCGAAAGCGGGAACCTATAGGACTAACGATATGCCGCTAACGGTGGCATCGCTGATCCGGCATAGGTTGCCGCGGGGCCGCCGAGGCCTGCGCGGGAATGACGGCCCTTGCTTCTCCGCACGAAAAATCCCCCCAGCCATTCTTGACCCCTCGTAAGCAAGCATGGAGCGAATGCGCTACCATGACTGTATCGCAACTGTTTCCTCCCATCCCAGTCCTATGTTTTCCAAGCTCCGCGACGATATCAAGAGCATCATCGAACGTGACCCCGCAGCACGCAATGCTTGGGAAGTGATCACTTGTTATCCGGGTTTCCAGGCCATCATGATGCACGGCTGGGCGCACGCCTTCTGGCGCGCCAACCTCAAGTGGCTGGGCCGCTTTACCTCCTACCTCGCACGCATCATCACCGGCATTGAAATCCACCCCGGCGCCACCATCGGCCGCCGCGTGTTCATCGACCACGGCTTCGGCGTGGTGATCGGCGAGACCGCCGTCATCGGCGACGACTGCACCATTTACCAGGGCGTCACGCTGGGCGGCACCTCGCTCAACAGTGGCACCAAGCGCCATCCGACGCTGGAACGCGGCGTGATCATTGGCGCAGGCGCCAAGGTGCTCGGCTCGTTCACCGTGGGCGAATACGCCAAGGTCGGATCGAACGCCGTCGTTATCAAGCCGGTGCCTCCCGGCGCCACCGCCGTCGGCAACCCGGCGCACATCGTGCGCAAGGACGCCGATGCGCGCAGCGCGACCATGTTCTCGGCCTACGGCGTCACGCCAAATGGCGACGACCCGCTCTCCAAGGCCCTGCACGGCCTGATTAACCACGCGGCACGCCAGGACGACCTGATGGAGCGCATGATGGCGACCCTGAAGGCGGCCGGTATCGCCTGCCCACAGATGCCCGAGTGTGATAAATTGGATTCGGCAGAGTTGAACAAACTGGTCGAATAAGGACATCGATGACTATTGAAGAATCAACTGGCGGCGCCGACAGCGCTGCCGAGCTGGATCCGTTCGAGATCCGCGTCCTCGCGGTGCTGGCTGAAAAAGAAGCGCTCACGCCCGATAACTATCCAATGTCGCTCAACGCGCTGACCAACGGCTGCAACCAGCTGTCCAGCCGCGATCCGGTGATGCACCTGTCCGATGAAACCGTGGCCGAAGTGCTGCAACGGCTCATGCAGCGCAAGTACGTCAACGGCATCACGCAAGCCGGCGCCCGTGTGACCAAGTACGAGCACCGCATGCGCATCAAATGGACGCTGGAGCAGGACAAGCTGGCGGTGCTGACCATCCTGATGCTGCGCGGTCCGCAGACCGCCGGCGAAATCCGCACCCGAAGCGGCCGTATCCACGAATTCAAATCGGTTGCCGAGGTCGAATCGGCGCTGCAGTTCCTGATCGATAAATACCCGCCGGTCGTCGCGCGCCTCGCGCTGGCGCCAGGCACCAAGGAGCCGCGCTACGGCCAGCTGCTGGGCGGTGAAGCCGCGCTGGCGCGCGAGGAGTCTGCATTCGGCGCGGTCTCGGCGCCGTCATCTGGCGGCCGCACCGCGCAGCTTGAGCAGGAAGTGGCCGCCTTGCGCAGCGAGGTGGACGAGTTGAAGGCGCAGTTCGAGAACTTCAAACGCCAGTTCGAATAAAAAACGCCCCGCCAGAAATGCGCGGGGCGTTTTTGCAGGCACGTCGTTCCCGCCAAGGCGGGAACCTATACTGCAGCCGTCCAGAGGAGAGCTGGTGGTCTTGGCCAATACGGACTGGGTATGGGTTCCCGCTTGCGCGGGAACGACGGGTGGCGGTGGATTGTCTTTTCACGCCGGCAACCGAGAATCATGTCCGCCACATGGCTCGCCGGACTTTGACCCTTAGCCTTCGTCCTTCCAGCGGCGCAGGCGCATCGCGGCAAAGATCATCAGGCCGCCGGCAATTGCGCCAACCCAGACGCTAGGCGCTGCCAGTGTCATCCACGACTGTGCAAACACGTTGCCGAAGTCCATCGCACGGCCGTTGGTCAACAGCGCCGGGTGGACCTGTTCGAAGCCGAACCATGCGCCAGGCAGCAGGCCAAGCAGGCCGCGGGCGACGACGTTCTGAATGAACCAGTCGACGTTCATCTCCGAGCCAACCAGCTGTTCAGCCCACTTGACGATCAGGATCATGATGACCGGCGTACCGACCGCCCACAGGAACACCTTCGACTTCGCCCATGCCGACACCATCAGCAGCCAGCCGACTGTCGGCAGCGCCCACAGCGCGTACACTGGCAGCAGGCCAAGGATCTGCAGTGGGCCAAGGTAGACCTGCGACGACGTCAGTACCGCGCCGGCTATGTTGACCCCGTTGAAACCCATGATGGCACAGGTAATCAGCAGGATCAGAATTGACGCGAACGTCGCAACCGCGATGGTGATCACTGGCGCCACCAGCAGGGCAGTGGCAACCTTGGACAACACGGTCTGCTGGTCCGACACCGGCAGCGACTTCCAGAACAGGATGCTGCGGTCGCGGCGTTCTTCGAACATCGCGTTCAGGCAGTAGAAGAAGATGACCACGCTGAGCATGATGTACAGCGGCGCCGCTGCGGCCAGGTAACCAGTCGTCATGGCGTTGACGAACATTTCCTGGTCCTGCGGCGCCAAGGTGTTGAAGGCCATCGTCATGTTCGCGTCGCGGCCGTTGATGGTGATCGTGCCGCCAAATTTGCCCATGCTGATCGCGTAGACGATCGAGCCGCCGATAAACAAGACAATCGCGCTTGCCACCACGATCGGCGCCCAGAAGATCGCGCCCTTATGTTCCCAGAACTCGCGCTGGACCAGCCATTTCATCGTTTTCATGCGTAGCTTCCTTTCATCGTCGCTACGAACAGGTCCGCGACGCTTGGGTTTCTTGTTTCACCGAGTGCGGCAAGCTGGTGGCGCGGTACGCCGTCAAACAGCATCACCGACTTGCCGAACACCGTGCGCTGGTCGATCGGCTGCAGCGCGTTGGCCGCATTGAGCTTGTCGCCCGGTACCATCACTTCGGTATAGCGCTCGCCGACTTCGTCCATCGATGCCGCCAGCACGATCTTGCCTTCGCGGATGAACATCAGGTCGGTCAGGATGTGCTCGACTTCTTCGACCTGGTGAGTCGTGATGACGATGGTCTTGTTCTCGTCGAAGTAGTCTTCCAGCAGGTTCTGGTAGAACTGCTTGCGGTACATGATGTCGAGGCCAAGGGTTGGCTCGTCGAGCACCAGCAGCTTGGCGTCGATCGCCATCACCAGCGCCAGGTGCAGCTGGACGATCATCCCCTTCGACATCGCCTTGACCTTCATGTCCGGCGTCAGCTTGGTCGCGGCGATATAGCGTTCTGCCTTTCCGCGGTTGAAACGCGGATGCACGCCTTCGACGAAGTCGATCGCTTCCTTCACACGCAGCCACTTCGGCAGGATTGCCACGTCGGCGATAAAACACACGTCCTGCATCAGTTCATCGCGCTGGGTGCGCGGGTCGAAACCGAGTACCGACAACTGGCCTTCAAACGGCACCAGTCCCAGCGCCGCTTTCAGCGTGGTGGTCTTGCCCGAGCCGTTAGGGCCGATCAGGCCAACGATGCGGCCGGCCGGGATGTCGAAGTCGATATTGTCGACCGCCACCCGCTTGCCGTAACGCTTGGTCATGCCGCGTGCGGAAATCACGGCGTTCATGCCGAACCTCCCGGTGCCGCAGGGCGCAGCAGTTGCTCGAGGTTCAGGCCAAGGCGGCGGATGCGCTCAACCATGGCCGGCCATTCTTCGCTCAGGAAGCGTTCGCGTTCGCTTGCCAGCAGTTTTTCACTAGCTCCTTCGGTAACGTACATGCCAATTCCCCTTCTTTTTTCTACTAGGTTATCGTCCACCAGTTCCTGGTACGCCTTCGAAACGGTGATTGGGTTGAGCTGGTATTCCGCGGCGATCTGTCGTACCGAGGGCAGTGCGTCGCCGGCTTTGAGAACGCCGTCGAGCATCATGCCGACGACCCGCTCCTTGAGCTGGCGGTAAATGGGGGTGTTGTCATTCCAGCCGATAGTCATCGCCGACTCTCCTTGGTGGGTTTGTTTGGTGAACCATCATTCCTCCGGTGCTGAGGTGTTGTGATTAAGTGGTGTTGTAGTGAACTATAACACCAAGAAAAACGTTGTCAACTTATTTTTGAACGCAGAAGCGAAGGGGGCGAAGATCGGCGGGTGCGCTTACGCTGACCCGCCGGATTGAATTTAATCCAGCGGCGGAGCCGGAAACGCGACGACGTGATCAATATCGAGCCGAATGCCGATCTGCTCGCCAATCGCGTGATTGTGATGGCTCGGCACCAGCGACAGCAGCAGTTCGCCGCTCGGCAGCTTGAGTGTGTACATAAACTCGGCCCCGCGGAACGCCTTGGCCACCACCTCGGCCTGCTGTTCGCTTGCATCGTCATGCACCACGTCGTCCGGGCGCAGCAGTACCTTCACCATCGCGCCCACTTCGGCAGTGCCGGTATCGGACGGCAGCACGCCGAGTTCGACCTGGATCTGCCCCGGCTCGACAATGGTCCCCGGCAGGAACACCCCCTGGCCCACGAAGTCCGCCACGAAGCGGTTCACCGGCCAGTGATACAGCTCGTACGGCGCGTCCCACTGTTGGATCCGGCCCTCGTACATCACGCCAATCTGGTCGGCAAGCGCAAACGCCTCGTGCTGGTCGTGCGTGACCAGGATGGCGGTGGTGCCTTCGGCCTTCAAAATGTCGCGCACCTCGATCGCCAGGCGCTCGCGCAGATCGACATCGAGGTTCGAGAACGGCTCGTCAAGCAGCAGCAAGCGCGGGCGCGGCGCCAGCGCACGGGCCAGCGCCACGCGCTGCTGCTGGCCGCCTGAGAGCTCATGCGGGTACTTTTGATCCTGCCCCGCCAGGCCGACCGTTTCAAGCAGTTCCGCCACGCGCGCACTGCTGGCGTCCGCGCCCAGATCGCGCAGGCCAAAGCCGATGTTGGCCGCCACGCTCAGGTGCGGGAACAGCGCGTAGTCCTGGAACACCATGCCGATGCGGCGCTGCTCGGCCGGCACATGGTGGGTGGCGCTGCCAATCAGGCCGCCGGCCAGGAAAATCTCGCCCGCGCCGACATGTTCGAATCCCGCGATACAGCGCAGCACGGTGGTCTTGCCGCAGCCCGACGGCCCCAGCAGGCAGCCGATCTCGCCCGGCTCCAGCTGGAACGACAGGCGGTCGACGACCACGTGGGCGCCGTGCGCGTACGAGATGTCCTTTAGTTCGAGTAGGGGCATGGCTGGTCCGAAGTTGATGAGTAATCAATTATAATTCTCATTTTCGGGATTGACCTTGCAAACACCTCGGCTTTTCAACATGAAGCGTCACATGCGGCGCGGTTTCCCGGCGCTGGTTGTCGCCGCCATGCTGGTTGCCGCGCTGATCGCGGTGCCTATCCTGAGCGTTACCGCCAACCTGCTGCTGGCAGGCGCCGGCGATACGTGGAGCCACCTGGCGTCCACGGTCCTTCCCGATTACATCCTCAATACCCTGATCCTGTGCGTCGGCGTCGGCATTGGTGTCGTCGTCGTGGGCGTGTCGACTGCGTGGCTGGTCAGCATCCATGATTTCCCGGGCCGCCGCATCTTCGAGTGGGCGCTGGTGCTGCCGCTGGCGGTGCCCGCGTACGTCATGGCCTACGCCTACACCGACCTGCTGCAGTTTGTCGGCCCGGTGCAGACATGGTTGCGCGAGACCTTTGACCTGAGCCCGGGCCAGTACTGGTTCCCCGATATCCGCACCGTTGGCGGCGCCTGCGTGGTGTTCGTGTTCGTGCTGTATCCGTACGTGTACCTGCTGGCGCGCGCTGCGTTCCTGGAGCGCGCCAGCGGCATGCTCGAAGTAGGGCGCTCGCTCGGACTTGGGCCGTGGGCCAACTTCTTTCGCGTGTCGCTGCCGCTGGCGCGGCCGGCGATTGCCGCCGGCGCCGCGCTGGCGCTGATGGAAACGCTCGCCGACTTTGGCGCGGTCACCTATTTCGGCGTGCCGACCTTCACCAGCGGGATCTATCGCGCGTGGTTCTCGCTGGGCGACCGGGTCGCCGCGGCGCAGCTGGCGGCGCTGCTGCTCGGGTTTGTCGCGCTGGTGCTGTTCCTCGAACGGCTGTCGCGCGGGCGCGCACGCTTTCATAACACCACCGGGCGCAACCGGCCGATGCCTGGGTATCGCCTGCATGGCATGAAGGCGCTCGGAGCGGTGCTTGTGTGCCTGCTGCCGTTGATGCTCGGGTTCCTGGTCCCGGGCGGGACCTTGCTGCATATGGCGCTGTCTGAGGGCGACGCGCAGTTTGGCGAGCGCTTCATCCAGCTGTCGCGTAACAGCTTCGTGCTGGCGGCGGTGACGGCGTTTGCGGCGGTGGTGGTGGCGGTGCTGCTGGCGTACGCCGCGCGCCTGACCGGTACGCTGCTGCCGAAGGCAATCAACCGGTTTGTCGGGCTGGGGTACGCGGTGCCGGGTTCGGTGATCGCGGTGGGGATCTTGATTCCGGTGACGCGGCTCGACGTATGGCTCTCGAGCCAGGTGCAGGCATGGACCGGCTACGCGCCGGGATTGCTGCTGACCGGCGGGATCGGGGCGCTGGTGTACGCGTACCTGGTGCGCTTCCTGGCGGTGTCGCTGCAGACGGTGGAAACCAGCCTGGCCAAGATTACGCCGACGATGGATGATGCGTCACGCTCGCTCGGCTTTGGGCACGCGGCCACGCTGCGCAAGGTTCATTTGCCACTGCTGCGGGGCAGCCTGCTGACGGCGGGGCTGCTGGTGTTTGTGGATGTGATGAAGGAACTGCCAGCCACCTTGGTAATGAGGCCGTTTAATTTCGATACGCTGGCGACGCAGGCGTTCACCTTGGCGTCGGATGAGCGCTTGACGGAGGCGTCGACCGCGGCGCTGGCGATTGTGGTCGTTGGCGTGCTGCCGTTGATTTTGATGTCGTGGCAAATCGCGCGTAGCAGAAGGACGTAGGGCGGATAAGCAACGGCTCGGCGCCCCCGCACATCCGCGTGCCAGCGTCAACGTGACGCACGCACGCGGATGCGCTTTCGCTTATCCGCCCTACGTGTTACTTCCAGCCGGCGCGGTCGAACATCTTTTGCACCGCTGCCTGGTTTTTCGCCAGCTTGCCAACGTGGATCGTGTCAGCCTTGAACGCGCCCATCGCTTCCAGGCCAGGGTTCTTGACCTTGACGCTGGCGACAACCGGCCACTCGTTATTCCCGTCGGCGAAGTAGACCTGGGCCTGGTCCGATGTCAGGTACTCCAGGAACTTGATCGCGTTTTCCTTGTGCGGCGCGTGCTTTAAAATGCCGCCGCCCGAGACGTTGACATGCGCGCCTTGAGCCTTCTGGTTCGGCCACACCACGCCGAAGTTCGCGACGATCTTCTTATCTTCAGGCTTATCCGAGCGCATCATGCGCGCCACGTAGTAGCTGTTGGCCAGCGCGACGCCGCATTCGCCAGCTGCGACCGATTTGATCTGGTCGGTGTCGCCGCCTTTTGGCGAGCGCGCGAAATTGGCGACCAGGCCCTTGGCCCAGGCTTCGGTTTTCTCTGCGCCGATGTGTTCGACCAGCGCAGCGCCGAGCGACAGGTTGTACGGGTGCGAGCCGGAACGCACGCAGACTTTGCCCTTGAGCTTAGGGTTGGCCAGGTCTTCGTAGTTCTGCACGTCGGCCGGATTCACGCTCGCCTTGTTGTAGACGATGACGCGCGCACGCGTCGAGAACGCGATCCAGTCTTCGGTGCGAAGGTGTGCCGGCACGCGCGCTTCGATGGTTTTCGATTTCCATGGCGCGAACAGCTGCAGTTCGTCGGCCTTTGCCAGGCGCGCCGCGTCAACGGTGATGAAGATGTCGGCAGGGCTGTTGGCGCCTTCGGTCTTGATGCGCTCAAGCAGTTCGTTTTCGCCCGCTTCGATGCGGTTGATCTTGATGCCGGTTTGTTTGGTGAAGTTCGCGTACAGCGCTTCGTCAGTTTGATAGTGGCGAGCCGAGTACAGGTTGACTTCGTTTTGCTGCGCGAAGGCGGAACTGGCGCTGGCCGCGAAGAGGGCGGCGATGGCGCTGAGACGGAACATGGTCATGGCGAATCCTGGCTGATGAAGTAACGAAACCAGAATGATAAATGATAATCGTTATCATCGCACGCGTTCTTGAACGCGCTTAAGCCAGGGGTTTGCCGTCCAGTCCGTGACGCGTGATTGCGCCGTCATTGTCGATCGATATCCAGCCGCCGCGCGGCGGAGCGGCGTCCACTTCCCAGTCCGGCAGCACGTAGCGGCGGCGCGCGCCTTGCCGGTGCAGGGCGGGGCGGTGGGTGTGGCCGTGGATGATGATGTCGCTGCCGGTCCGCGTAAACAGGTCGCTCACCGCGTCGGGCGTGACGTCCATGATCTCGTATGACTTGGTGCCATGCGCTTCGCGGCTGCCTTCGCGCAGGCCGGCGATGATGGCCTTGCGCTGCGCCAGCGGCATCGCCAGGAACTGCTGCTGCCACGTAGGCTGGCGCACCTGGGCGCGGAATTCCATGTATTTGATGTCAGCCGTGCATTCGGCGTCGCCATGCACGAGCGTGACCTGCTGGCCGCCGATGTTGGTCACGTGCGGTTCGGCCAGCAGGGTCAGGCCGGCAGCGTGGGCAAACTGTTGTCCGACCAGGAAGTCGCGGTTACCGGCGATCCAGTAGACCGCCACGCCGGCATCGCTGACGGTGCGCAGGGCGTGAATGATTGATTGGTGAAACGGGGCGTCGAGGTCGTCGTCGCCGGCCCAGTACTCGAACAGGTCGCCGAGCAGGTACAGGGCTTGCGAGCCCATCGCACGCTCGGCCAGGAAGCGCTGGAATGCTTCGGCGTTATGCGGGTGCGAGGGCTGCAGGTGCAGGTCTGAGATAAACAGCGCAAGCGTGCGGGGCATTGTCATCGTGACGATACCCGAATCAAATGCCCGAGCGTCATTTAGATGACTTCGACGCTTTCGATGATCACTGGCTCAGCAGGCACGTCCGAAAACATGCCGCTGCGGCCGGTCTTGACCTTCTTGATTGCGTCGACAACTTCCTTGCCTTCGGTAACTTTGCCGAAGACGGCGTAGCCCCAGCCGTCCTGGCCTGGATAGTCGAGGAAGGTATTGTTGGTGACGTTGATGAAGAACTGCGCCGATGCCGAGTGCGGGTCCGAGGTGCGGGCCATCGCCAGCGTGTAGGCGTCGTTCTTGAGGCCGTTCTTGGCTTCGTTCTCGACGGTCTGGTCGGCTGGCTTTTGCTTCATGCCTGGCTCGAAACCGCCGCCCTGGATCATGAAGTTGCCGATGACACGGTGGAAGATCGTGTTGTTGTAGTGACCCTTGTTGGCGTAGTCGAGGAAGTTGGCAACCGACTTCGGTGCTTTTTCTGCGTCGAGCTCGACGGTGATGTTGCCCATGTTGGTCTTGATCAGTACGGCCATGATATTTTTCCTGTCAGTTAAATTTATTATTCGGTGAATGCGCTGAGGCGTTATTTTACAGCTTTGACGACTTTGACCGATTCAATAACCACCGGAATCACCGGAACGTTCTCGAAGCCTGGCTTGTCGTCCACCAGCACGCCCTTGATCTTGTCGACCACTTCCTGGCCTTTGACGACCTTGCCGAACACAGCGTAACCATTGCCGTCAGCGCCCGGGTAGTCGAGCGGCGTATTGTCGGCCACGTTGATGAAGAACTGCGAGGTTGCCGAATTCGGGTTGTCGGCGCGCGCCATGGCCACGGTATAGGTCAGGTTCGACAGGCCGTTCTTCGATTCGAGCGGAATCGCGTTCTTGGTGCGCTTTGGCTGCAGCTTGGTGTCATAGCCCCCACCCTGGATCATGAAGCCGTCGATCACACGGTGGAAGATGGTGCCTTTATAGAAGCCGCTTTTCACATAGCCGAGGAAGTTGGCGACCGATTTCGGCGCTTTTTCCTGGTCCAGTTCAAGCACGATCTCGCCCATGGTGGTCTTGATCGACACCTGCGGCGCGCTTGCCGCCAGTGCGGCGCCCGCGAGGGTCATCCCGGCGCAAAACATGGCAAGGCGCGACAGCAGGGGCGTACGGAACATCAGCGTTTTTTGCATTTTGTTTTCCTTCAGTTGAGGGGCGGGCTGCAGCCGCGCATGTGGGCTGTCAAGCCTTTCGCAGAAAAATAAACCTGCCGCGGTTGGGGCCAGCCGGTATTTTATCAATGCTATACTTTGCGCAGAACGTCCCATTCTATCAAGAAGAACAATACAGAGGGTACCGACGATCTCGACGCAAGCCACGTTTGACCGGCGCACGCCCATGCGGTGACTGCGCCCGGTTTCGTTATTGCCCGGGCGCTTGGCACTCTCGACAAACAGCACGATAAAGCAAAGTCCGATGAGCCAATTAAAGATCTATAACACGCTGGCGCGTGACAAGCAGACTTTCATCCCGATCGAGGCCGGTAAGGTCAACATGTACGTATGCGGCATGACGGTCTATGATTACTGCCACATCGGGCACGCGCGGATGATGATGGCGTTCGACGTGATTTATCGCTGGCTCGAGGCGTCCGGCTATGACGTCAAGTACGTTCGCAACGTCACCGACATCGACGACAAGATCATCAAGCGCGCGGTGGAAAACGGCGAATCGATCACCCAGCTGGTAGCGCGCTTCGAAAAATTCATGGACGAAGACACGACCGCGCTCGGCATCCTGCCGCCAAGCGTGATCCCGCACGCGACCGACTACGTGCCGCAAATGCTCGGCATTATCGAACTGCTCGAACAAAAGGGCCTGGCCTACCAGGGCGAGGACGGCGACGTCAATTACGCCGTCCGCAATTTCCCTGGCTACGGCAAGCTGTCGGGCAAATCGCTCGACGACCTGCGCGCCGGCGAACGCGTCGACGTCAATACAGGCAAGCGCGATCCGCTCGATTTCGTGCTGTGGAAGTCGTCGAAAGAATCCGAACCGGACGAAGTAAAGTGGCCGTCGAAGTGGGGCAGCGGCCGTCCGGGTTGGCATATCGAATGCTCGGCGATGTCGTGCGCGACGCTCGGCCAGCATTTCGACATTCATGGCGGCGGCGCCGATTTGCAGTTCCCGCACCATGAAAACGAGATCGCCCAATCGGAAGGCGCGTTCGGCCAGCCCATGACCAATTACTGGATCCATAACGGCTTTGTGCGCGTCGATAACGAGAAGATGTCCAAGTCGCTTGGTAACTTTTTTACGATCCGCGACGTCCTGAAAAAGTACGATGCCGAAGTGGTGCGCTTCTTTATCCTGCGCGCGCATTACCGCAGCCCGCTCAATTATTCCGACGCCCACCTCGACGACGCGCGCATGGCATTAACCCGCCTGTACACCGCGCTGTCCGATGTCGACATCGGCTCGGGCGAATGCACGGTCGACTGGAACGAGGCGCACGCGGTGCGGTTCCGCGATGCGATGGATGACGATTTCAATACCCCGCTCGCCGTCGCAGCCCTGTTCGACCTGGCATCTGAAGTCAACCGGACCAAGTCGCCGGTGCACGCACGCCAGTTCAAGGCGCTCGCTGGCGTCATCGGCCTGCTCGGCCGCACCGCGCAGCAATTCCTGCAATCTGGCGTGCTTGATGCGGGCGGCTTTGACGAAGCCACCATTGGCGCGCTGATCGAACAGCGCGCCGCTGCCAAGAAGGCCCGCAACTTTGCCGAGTCCGACAAGATCCGCGCTGACTTGCTGGCGGCCGGCATCGTCCTCGAAGACAAGCCTGACGGCACCACCAATTGGCGCCGTGCATGATGGCGCTACATAAGGACACGGCGGGCACGACCTCGCTGATTCTCGAGGTGCCGTCGTACTGGGAAGAGGCGAAAGCCGAGCTCATGAAGCGCGACCGCATCATGAAGAAACTGATTCCCCAGTTTGGCGACCTGCACCTGGTCGGCCACGGCGATCCGTTCACCACGCTGGCGCGCTCGGTCGTTGGCCAGCAGGTCACCGCCAAGGCGGCCGACGCGGCGTGGAACAAGCTGCTGATCGTTTGCCCGAAGATCACCCCCGCGCAAGTGATCAAGGCCGGCGCCGAGCAGCTGTCCGCCTGCGGCCTGTCCAAGCGCAAGACCGAATACATCCTCGACCTGGCCGACCATTTCAAGGCCAAGCGCGTGCACGCGAACCAGTGGGACCAGATGGAAGACGAGGCCGTCATCGCCGAACTGGTCCAGATTCGCGGCATCGGGCGCTGGACAGCGGAGATGTTCTTGATATTTAATCTGCTCCGGCCAAATGTCCTGCCGCTCGACGACCCCGGTTTAATTCAGGGAATCAGCCAGAATTATTTCTCGGGCGAACCAGTATCCCGCAGCGATGCGCGCGAGGTATCGGCCAATTGGGAGCCATGGCGGACCGTTGCTACGTGGTATTTATGGCGTAGTTTGGATCCTGTTCCGGTAGAATAGCGAAAATTCGGCCGCCCGGCTTATTGGCGTCGGCCTGGAAATAACACGGAGTAATAATGACTAAAACAACCTTCCTCAATTTTGAACAGCCAATCGCAGAGCTCGATTCAAAGATTGAAGAGCTGCGCTTCGTCCAGGACGACTCGGCCGTCGACATCTCCGAAGAGATCGACCGCCTGGCCAAAAAGAGCCAGCAGCTGACCAAAGACATCTACGCCAAGCTCACGCCATGGCAGGTGTCGCAGATCGCCCGCCACCCGCAACGTCCATACACGATGGACTACGTGAACGAGATCTTCACCGACTTCCACGAATTGCACGGCGACCGCACCTACGCGGACGACCTGTCGATCGTCGGCGGCCTGGCGCGCTTCAACGGCCAGGCATGCATGGTCATCGGTCACCAGAAAGGCCGCGACACCAAAGAGCGCGCACTGCGCAACTTCGGCATGCCGAAGCCGGAAGGCTATCGCAAGGCGATGCGCCTGATGAAGGTCGCGGAAAAATTCGGCCTGCCGATCTTTACCTTCGTTGACACCCCGGGCGCATTCCCAGGCATCGACGCCGAAGAGCGCGGCCAGTCCGAAGCAATCGGCCACAACCTGTACGTGATGGCGGAGCTCAAAGTGCCGCTGATCGCCACCATCATCGGCGAAGGCGGCTCCGGCGGCGCGCTGGCGATTGCGGTCGGCGACAATGTGCTGATGCTGCAATACGCAACCTACTCGGTGATCTCGCCGGAAGGCTGCGCATCGATCCTGTGGAAAACGTCCGAGCGCGCTTCCGACGCCGCCGACGCACTGGGCCTGACGGCGCACCGCCTCAAGGCCATGGGCCTGATCGACAAGATCGTCAGCGAGCCGCTCGGTGGCGCGCACCGCGATCCTAAGCAAATGGGCGTGCTGCTCAAGCGCGCGCTGGCCGATTCGCTGCGCCAGTTCCATGGCATGAAAACCAAGGACCTGATCGAAGCCCGCCATCAGAAGCTGATGAGCTACGGCAAATTCAAAGAAACGACGCCGGCAGAAGAGTGAGTCGGCAGCAAAGCGGGACACTCCCGGCAACATTCGCGCGGGCGCTTGATGCGCTGCGCGCGGATGTGGCTCCCACCTCCATCGCAATCGCCTACAGTGGCGGCCTCGATTCGTCGGCGCTGCTGCATCTGGCGGCCGCCTACGCGCGCGAGCACGAGATTGCGCTACATGCCTTCCACGTTCACCACGGCATCAGCGACAACGCCGATGCCTGGCTGGCGCATTGCGAGCGTACCTGCGCCGCGCTCGGCGTGCAGTTCGCGGCACGCCGCGTCACACTGACAAAAACCAAATCCGGGGTTGAAGCCGCGGCCCGCAAGTTGCGCTACGCCGCGCTGGGCGACATGGCGCGCGAACACGGCGTGCGCCTGATGCTGACGGCGCACCACCTCGACGACCAGGCCGAAACGGTCTTGCTGCAGCTGCTGCGCGGTTCCGGCACAGCGGGCTTGTCAGGCATGGACAGCGCGAACGCCGCGCCTGAACTGCTCGGCAATGCAGACCTCGTGATGGCGCGCCCGCTGCTGCCGGTCTCGCGCACCGAGCTCGAGGCGTACGTTGCTGCCAACGCCGTTAGCTACGTCGAGGACGAATCCAACACCCATCCACGCTACGCGCGCAACGCACTGCGGCACCAGGTCATGCCTGCGCTCGCGCAGGCGTTCCCAGGATACCAGGAGCGCTTTGCACGCAGCGCGGCGCACAATCAGTCAGCCCAGCGCCTGTTGAACGAACTGGCCGTGCAAGACCTGGCGCAGTGCCTTGACGGCGATTCGATCGACGTGGCCAAGCTGCGCACGATGAGCCAGGACCGCGCCTACAACATGCTGCGCCATTGGTTCCACACGCGCGCGCTGCGTATGCCATCAACCGCATGGCTGGCCGAGATGGTGACGCAGCTGGTTGAGGCGCGCCACGACGCGCAGCTGCTTGTTACGCACCCTGACTGCCAGATCCGCCGCCATCGCGATCGCCTGCACATCACGCCAAAGCTGGCCGATTTGGCTGGCATGCGCGACCCTGACGATGAAGGCATCTTCTTCAAGGCAGGGCACTCGTTCAGTTGGAGCGGCGAAGCGCAGATGGCGTTCCCCGACTATGGCGGCACGGTGCATTTTGACGACGCGGACGAGGGGTTCGATGCAGAATGGCTGCGCGCCCAGAAGTTGATGATCGATTTCCGCAAAGGCGGCGAGCGCCTCAAGCCGGCGCACAACCGGCCGACGCGCGGACTCAAGTACCACTATCAGGCATGCAACGTGCCGGCGTGGGAGCGCGGACGCCTGCCGATTGTGTTCGCAGGCCGCGAGCTGCTGTTTGCCGCCGGCATTGGCATGGACTGCCATCACATCCAGCAAGGGCCGGGAAAGCGGATCAAGCTGCGTTGGCAGTCGTCCGAATAAACGTTATTTGGATATAACGATATTCCAGTTTGTTATAGGAATATTCGCCTTATGACTTGAGATTTTGCAGCGCAACATGTAGAGTAAAGATCTTCATTTCTACACCTTTTGCGCGGATTTACTCACACTTATGGCATTAATCGTCCACAAATACGGCGGTACGTCGATGGGCTCGACGGATCGCATCAAGAACGTTGCCGCCCGCGTCGCCAAATGGCATGACGCAGGGTACCAAATCGTCGTTGTACCATCCGCGATGTCGGGCGAGACCAACCGCCTGATCGGCCTCGCCAAACAAATCATGGACCAGCCAGATCCGCGCGAACTGGACATGATCGCCTCGACCGGCGAGCAAGTCTCCGTCGGCCTGCTGGCGATGGCGCTGCTGGCGATCGGCAAGCAAGCGGTCTCGTACGCTGGCTGGCAGGTGGCCATCAAGACCGACTCGTCGTTCACCAAGGCACGCATCCAGTCGATCGACGACGCCAAAGTGCGCGCCGATCTCGACGCTGGCAAGATTGTCATCATCACCGGCTTTCAGGGCGTGGATGATGAAGACAACATCGCGACCCTCGGCCGCGGCGGCTCCGACACCTCGGCCGTAGCGATCGCCGCAGCGATGAAAGCCGACGAATGCCTGATTTACACCGACGTTGACGGCGTATATACGACCGACCCGCGCGTGGTGGAAGAAGCGCGCCGCCTGAAGACCATCACGTTTGAGGAAATGCTGGAACTCGCTTCGCTGGGCTCGAAGGTCCTGCAGAGCCGTTCCGTCGAATTCGCAGGCAACTACCGCGTACCGACGCGCGTGCTGTCGTCGCTGACCGATCCCCTGATGCCGCTTGAAGAAGAAGCCAGCTCGGGCACCCTGATCTCGTTTGAGGAAGATACAAAAATGGAACAAGCAGTCATTTCCGGAATCGCATTCAACCGCGACGAAGCCAAGATCACCATCCTCGGCGTGCCGGACAAGCCGGGCGTGGCGTACCACATCCTGGGGCCGGTGGCTGACGCGAACATCGAAGTCGACATGATCATCCAGAACCAGTCGGTGGAAGGCAAGACCGACTTCACCTTTACCGTCTCGCGCGGCGAGTACCAGAAGGCGATGGGCGTGCTGGAAGGCGTAAAGACCGAGATTGGCGCTGCCAGCGTCTCTGGCGACGCCAAGGTGTCCAAAGTGTCGGTGGTGGGCGTAGGCATGCGCAGCCACGTGGGCGTGGCCTCGCAGATGTTCCGCACGCTGTCGGAAGAGGGCATCAACATCCTGATGATTTCGACCTCGGAAATCAAGATTTCGGTGCTGATTGACGAGAAGTACATGGAATTGGCGGTGCGCGCCCTGCACAAGGCCTTTGATTTGGAAAAAGAATAATTTTTTTCGAAAAACTTTGCGGGTTCCCTTGACCAAACCTGCTGGTGAACTGTAACATTCCGGTCTCTTGATCTGGCGTTGCTGGACCGGGAAAGGAGACGTGGCCGAGTGGCCGAAGGCACATCCCTGCTAAGGATGCATACGGCTTATACCTGTATCGTGGGTTCGAATCCCACCGTCTCCGCCAGTATTAATAAAAACCCGCTTCGGCGGGTTTTTTCATTTTAAGCGGAGACGAGCAAGCCCCCTGCGGGGCTTGCGGGTGAGATTCGAAGACGATCGCGTACTCGCGATCGGGCGGCCTGCGGCACGTAGGCGAATCCCACCGTCTCCGCCAGTATTAATAAAAACCCGCTTCGGCGGGTTTTTTCATTTCAGTCCGGTTATTTCAATCGAGGGACGCGGGCGCGTGGGGCCGACTTGCACCGTCATCGCCGCATCGCGACGCCACCTCGGCTGGCCGCCCCGTCCCAGGACTGGCCGGCAGCTTCTTCAATTCCCGATATGCCTACCGTCCACATGGCGAACTGGAGATCAACGAACCGACTCCGGCGTTCTCGATTGCCGCACAGCCTTCGCGCCTGACCCGTGCCGAAGTGCGCGCCGAGTTCATCCCGGCCCGTGGCGCCGGCGAGATCACCTTCACCGACTCGGGCACCCGTTCCGTCATGGCGCAGGAAGGTGCGCGGGAGCGGCTTGCCGTTCAGCGCCACCACTGCGCACGGTGAAGCGTTTGCCGCCTGCAGGTTCAGCACCGCCTTGTCGAGGTAGGGACGGCCGATCGCGTACTCATTGCTGCCGGGCGCTACCGGATGGGGGCTGAGTGCGGTAAAGACGAACCAGGCCGGCATTTGGCCCAGGTCGTCGTTGCCCGACAGGCCGTTGAACGATGCCACCGCTCCGATCACATTTCCTGGTAGTGCTTCGCGACAAACAGCGCACTACGGGAAGGCGCTGACTGTTTAAAAACGGCGCCTCTATTCGTTGCCAATTTTTTTGCTCTGCGTTGAATCCATATCGGTCGGCATTGCGTAACTAGTGTCGAACACGCGTGTTCCGCGGCTGATTATTCCAGCTGCGAACCTAGCTTTTGATATGACCGAAAATATGCATTCAGACATCCCAAACCGCTCCGATGTGCTCATGGGGATTAAAGAAGTCGCCGACATGATGGGCGTGATGACGGAAAGCCTGCGCGCGTGGGAGCGACGGTACGGTTTCCCGAACCCAAGTCGAAACGCAAGCGGCGAACGTCAATATTCCGAGGCCCACATTGCGAGGCTCCGGCTGATCAAGGGGTTGCTGGATCGAGGCTACCGCCCGGGACGAATCATTCGGCTCGAAATGGACGATCTGATATCGCTGAGCAACAAAGTTGGTGCTGGTGCTCCGCCTGTACCGCAGGACAAGCAGGAATTGCTTCAGCTATGCGTGGCCGCGATAAAAGCGCATAACGGAGCGAACCTGCGGTCGATGCTGAACGGCCAACTGATGAGCAATGGTTTGCGCGACTTCGTGATCTACACCAGCGCTCCATTGACAAGCCTGGTGCAGACGGGGTGGATTGCCAATCAGTTTACGGTGTCAGAGACGTACCTTCTGACTGCCGCGCTCGAGCCTCTGATGCGCAATGCCATCACCAGGGCCGCCGCCGAAAGCGGTCACTTGACCGGGCCGAAAGTCGTGCTCGCCACACCGCCGCAGGATCGGTCACTCCTCGGCTTACTTTTTGTTCAAGCCTTATTTACGCTGGAAGGCGCGCAGTGCCAATCGCTAGGCGCGATCAACTTGACCGATCTCGTTGCGAGGTCGCGGGTAGATGACGTCGACCTCGCAGTCATGTGCTGCTCGCAAAGGATCTCGCCGCGCGCAGTCATCGAGAATACCAAACGTTTGCAGCAGGAACTGGGCAGGAAGATACTCGTCTCGACATCTCATAGCGACGCTGCCTCGGTCAGGCGAAGGATAGGCGATGATTGCACGTTGGACCTCACGGGTATCGGCGACACCGTTGCAAGGTGGCGCGAGGAATCTGCCACCTGGCCAGATGGAGCGTACGGCACCTGACGGCCATGGGGGAGTCGAACGGCGCTGCACTGCGGACGATTTTGACCATCACGCTGGCGCCAAGCCACCGCTGGTAGAGGCTCCCAGCAACCTGTATCGGATCGCCGACATACCACGGTCAAGGACCATGCTGCGGCGAGTTTTACCGCAAGGCATTTGCCCTGGCAAGACGCGAGTGACTGGTTGGCGCGCCAAGGGGCGATGCCGCCGCGGTGGATGCTGCGCGCAGGAGGAGGGGGGCACTGTGCTGGCCGCTTTCGCGGCCAGCAGGCTAACGATACAACTAGGTCCGGGACGCCCGCACTTTATTACGGCGTCGCGACCCGATCAGGCCGGCCAGCGCCAGTCCCATCAGGGCAATGCTTCCAGGTTCAGGGATCGCTGTCCCATCTGCCACCGCCTCGACATTGTCGATGACGAATTCAATATCCGACATGAAGCTGACCTGGCTGAGCCCAGTCCAGTTCTCGAACGTGAAGGTGGTCAGCTCGCCCAGTTCAATCGTTTGCATCAGCTCCGTGCTGTCGCCCAGCAGGCCAGTAACGGTCAGCATGCCGAACCCCTCGATATCGAACAGCCCGAAGTCGACCGACAGCAGGTTGAACAGCCCGGTTTCCGCGCGCAGCACGAGCATTGAGCCCGGCAATACGAACAGGCCGCCTGTGCCGCTGGCGCCGACGCCATCCAGTGGCAGGAAGGTCGCGGCCTCGCCGGTAAAGGCATAGCCTTGTTCCGTGTAAGTCGCTACGTTCGTGTCGTTGTTGATGTCGACGATACCCGGCGTGTTGAAGTTGAGCACTTCCGCCTGGGCCAGCGCCGACACCGACAGCAGGGCCGCGAGGGCAAACTTTGATAAAGCGTGAGTCATATTGTCTCTCCAAGAAAATGATGGTTACTGGGCGCCAGGCAAAGGCGTGTTCAGGTAAGGGAAGCCAGTCAGGAACGGCTGCACCGCCTGGTCGACTGCGTCGTGGAGATTAAACGAAGTGGCTTTCAGCGGCACCTTGCTTGGGTTGCACTCGGTACCAAAGCCAAACGCATTGTTGTTCCCGTTTGCCATGCACAGGCCACCCATCGCAACCACCAGCGAGATGTCGACCACGTCATCCTTCGGTCGCCGGCCGTTTGGATAACCTGCGTTATCCGATCCACCGGCGAGGATATTGCCGACGATGCCGAGGCGGTTCTGCTGTGCGAACGGCACCGCAGGAATCGATGTGTTCAGGCGCAGCATCTCCGACGGCGTCACATTGGCGGGACGATTGATCCCGGTGATGCCGGTCAGGAATGCGATGACAAGATCGTTTCTTGGCAGATTGGTCGGCGCGGCGCCGCCTGCTGGCAGGTTGTAGGCAATCTCGACCAGGCGCGGCAGGGTTGGGTTGGTGACATACGACGCGAATTGCCCATCGCCCGACGGCATCGAACTGTTGAAGCGGTCCTTGTCCGGCAGTCCGATGATCACTTCGTTCACCAGCGGCATGCCGAGGCGCGACACCTGGACAAAGGCGCCGCCGTACGTGACGGTGGTCTGGTGTCCGCGTGGCGGGTTGGCATTGACCAGCTGGCTTTGGCGTACGCTGGCAGAGGTCCATCCGCCGATGACGGGGTCAGCCGTGGTCGTCGACAGCAGGCAGGACTTGCTCACTTCCAGCGCCAGGGTCGTGATGTTTTTGGTGCTGAGCATATTTGGCGCCGCGTTGATCAGCGCGGGGTTGGTGATGGTCGACAGTGGCGCGTTGATCAGGTCGAAGATCGTGCCCAGGTTGACTGCGAAGCCTTCCTGGCGCTGCCCAACGAAGACGCGGCCTGGCGTGGCGCAGCCCGGAATGTTCACCGAGTAGATGTGCTGACCCGCATACGCGGCGTAGTTCGGGATGGTCTTGGTGCCGATGTTATCGGACGGCTTGTCGAAGCTGGCCGAGCCGGAACCAAAGCGCGTGATGGCCGCCGATTGTCCGGTGCGACGATTGCCCCTGATGACATTCACCGTGAACTTCTCGTTCACATTCAACGCTGGCGCATTCGGCGCGCTGACCTGGCCCGCTTGGGTCAGCGGGATGGCGACATTCTGCGACCCGATCGGCAAGGTGATGCCTTTGAAATTGTTTTGGAAGCGGAATTGGAAGGTCAGGTCTTCGCGCGCATCGCCATTGTTATCGATGTGAATTTCGTAGAGCGCGTTCGGATCCATCTTGAAGTAATTCGGGCCGCCGTACGGATCCTGCAGCGGCTGATAATTGGCAATCAGTGTGACGTAGGCGGAGCGTCCGTTTTCATAACTGTTGAACATATAAAAATCCGTGCCGTCGACTTTCGGCTGGGTCGTGATGAAGGGCGCTTCGCGATGGCTGGAGGCAAACGCGGAAGCGGCCGGCAGCAACATCGGAACGACCGCGGCAAGCGTGAGCGATAAAAGCCTAGTGCGGCGGAACGGTAACAGATGCATGACGAGTCTCCTGATGAGTAGATGGATCGGTTCGCGCCCGACGCAGCAAGTCACCAAGAAGCTTTGAGACGTTGCTGGAAATCCGGCAGACCGAATTGAATGAACTTCGAGGTGTCATCTAGCAGGAACCGTGCCGTGCACCAATCCACGCTATGACGTGGCAGGTTGAGCCAGATCAGATAGAAGGTGAAATGTAAGGAAGCTCGACGTAACAAATGCTACGGTCTATGCATTTAAGAACGATGTATTGCGCGGCGATACGTGGAAGGGCAAGGGGTCAGAGCCGACATTCGGACACGGGCGCCGTTGTAGGGTAATTCGAACAGGCTGGCCAGCCGCGGTGCGCTACTGCCAGCCGCACTCGCGAGGCGATGGCAAACGCATCGCCTCACTTGCATGTCGCCGGTACCTTACACCGCCAGCTGCAACGCACCCGCCTTGACTACCGGCGCGTGCCGTGGCCCCGGAGAACGCCCGCTACCCTGAAGCCGGAACACCGCCAGCGCGCTGGCAACGCTGTCAGCCTGCTCGGCCAGCGATCCGGCGGCAGCCGCCGCTTCCTCCACCAGTGCCGCATTCTGCTGCGTGATCGAGTCGAGCTCGCTGACCGCCTGATTCACCTGAACAATGCCGGTGCTTTGTTCGCGCGTTGCAGCAGCAATTTCTTCCATCACCCGCTTCACGTTGTCCACCGCGCCGATGATCTCGCCCATCGTCTGGCCGGCGGCGGCCGTCAGCCGGTTGCCTGCATCGACATTCGATATCGACACATCGATCAGTTGCTTGACCTCCTTGGCGGCCGTCGCGGTACGCTGCGACAGGTTGCGCACTTCCGTCGCCACGACGGCAAAGCCACGGCCGTGGTCGCCCGCACGCGCGGCCTCGACGGCGGCATTCAGCGCAAGGATATTGGTCTGGAAAGCAATCCCATCGATCAACCCAATGATGTCGAGCACCTTGTGCGACGAGCTGCTGATCGCCTGCATCGTGCTGACCACTTCGCTGACCGTGTTGCCGCCGCGGCTGGCCATATCCGACGCGCACATGGCCAGTTCGTTGGCAGTCTTGACGTTGTCGCTGCTTTGCGCGACGTTCTGCGTGAGCTGCTCCATGCTGGCCGCGGTTTCTTCCAGGCTCGACGCCTGGGCTTCGGTGCGGCCCGAGAGGTCCATATTGCCGGTCGCAATTTCACCCGTGGCCTGGCGGATCTCGTCGAAATTGCCGCGCACGTCGCCGATCACGCTGAACAGGTTGACGGCGGTCTGGCGCAGTGCGGCAACCAGGTGGCCCATCTCGTTGTCACTGTCGTGGTCGATCCGCCCGGTCAGGTCGCACCCGGCCAGGCGCCTGGTGAACAGGATGGCGTCGTCCAGCGGGGCGAGCACCTTCTGATGCAGGATCGTCCACAGGCCGAGCGAGACCGCCACCGACAGCGCCATCGCCGCGATTGCCCACGGCGACAGGGCCGCTTGCCATGTCAGCATCAGCATGGCGACCAGGGTCGCTGTCAGCAGCCCCATGCCGCCGTTAATTTGTGCGCGCAATGAAATGCGGCCAAGCGCGGCAACGCTATCGGCAACCCCCGAATGACGGAGGCGGCCACGGTGCAGCACCAGCTTGCGCGGGTTGCCTGCCTTGAATTCGCTGTACAGCGCGCTGGCGCTGGCTACCTGCTCGCGGGTCGGCTTGGTTCGCACCGACATGAAGCCGACCGCCTTGCCCGCTTCGATCACCGGCGTGACGTTGGCGTGGACCCAGTAATGGTCGCCGTTCTTGCAGCGGTTCTTGACCATGCCGGTCCATGGCATGCCGTCGCGAATCGTGGCCCACATGTCGGCAAACGCTTCCACCGGCATGTCCGGGTGGCGCACCAGGTTCTGCGGCGCGCCGATCAATTCATCTTTTGTGAAGCCGCTGACCTCGATGAAGTAGGGGTTCGCGTAGCGGATGTTCCCTTGCAGGTCCGTGGTCGAAACGATGGTCTTGCCTTCGGCGAGCTGGTATTCCTTGTTGGTGACTGGCGTGTTGAGGCGCATGTGGCGCTCCTGCGAATGGAAAAATCGATTGTGATGGCCGGGGGGGAGGGGCCAATCGAAGTGCACCAGCGGCGAGAGAACAGCGAAAGCGCTGGCGCGGGACGGGAACCGAGGACGAGGGTTCACTGAGAAGTATATCCACGGAAATAAACATGTAAAGACATTCGACGTCGGCATCGCATCAAAACAACGCACTACCGAGAGGGTCTCGTGGCCGATTACCAGTGGTCGTGGGTGACGTGTGGCGGGCCGGCCCGCTCCTCTCGAAAAACATGCCGCATGATTTTCTTCTTGACCTTCCCATCGTTGGAAAGATCAATCTGAGCCTGTCCACATCAAGGAGAGCGCAATGGAAAAAGTCAATCGCGTCCGTACCGCAAGGGGATATCGCGGCATGCCCAACAAGGCCGCGGACACCTCCGGTCGTTCGGCAGGCGCGGCGCAAGAGCGGATGATCGACCTTGAACAGCGTCGCGGTGCCGTACCGGACCCAAGGCTCGCGACACCGGCGCCAGCACCGGCAAGCAAGTGTCTCATCTGCAAATTTCGACGGCCAGTCATCCTGGCGAAGGAGGGCGGTGATGCCTAAAATCACGTTGTTGCCCCATATTGAACTTGCTCCAGCCGGTGCTGAAGTGACCGTGCCTGCAGGGACCAGCATCTGCGATGCGCTTCTGGACAACAGAATCGGCATCGAGCATGCATGCGGGAAAGTAGGGGCTTGCACGACATGCCATATCGTCGTTCGTCGTGGCTTCTCGTCCCTCGGCGACGCAAGCGAGAACGAGGAAGACATGCTCGACCGGGCATGGGGCGTGGAACCACACTCCCGGCTGGCGTGTCAAGCAATCGTAGCCGACGCTGACCTGACCGTCGACATCCCGCGCTATTCGATCAATCACGCAAAAGAAAACGAATAACCCGAGGTCCACCCGCCAAACTGGCGGTGCGGGGCCGACCACCTTTTGCCGGAGGCGACATGAAACTCGAACCGCACGAACATTCTCATTCCGCGACGCACCATCATCCTGCCAGTCCGCGCGAAAAGCCCCATACCGACCCAGTGTGCGGCATGCAAGTCGCAGATGACCCCGATCGCCGCATTGAGCATGAAGGCGCCGTTTACCATTTCTGCAGTGTGAAGTGCATGGATAAGTTTCGTGCCGGCCCCGCCGCCTACCTGAATGACCAGCAAGCAACGAAGATCCCCGAGGCGCCTGCTGGAACCATCTACACCTGTCCGATGCATCCGGAAATCAGGCAAGCGACACCGGGCAACTGTCCAATCTGCGGCATGGCACTCGAGCCGTTGATGCCGTCGCTGGAAGACGATGAACATCCTGAGCTTGTCGATTTCCGCCGGCGGTTTCGCTGGACGCTGCCGCTCACGGTCGCGGTCACGGTGCTCGCGATGGCGGGGCAGCGTATCTTCAGCGATGGCATTGCGTATCAGAGCTGGGTCGAGCTCGCCCTGAGCACTCCAGTGGTCCTTTGGGCCGGCTGGCCATTCTTCGTGCGCGGCGCCCGCTCCATCAAGAACCGCAATCCCAACATGTGGACCTTGATCAGTGCCGGGGTCGCCGCCGCCTACAGTTACAGCGTCATTGCGACGCTGGCGCCTGGCTGGTTCCCGCCCACGTTCGCGATGCACGGCCGCATCGGCGTGTATTACGAGGCCGCTGCCGTGATCGTGTCGTTGACCTTGCTAGGCCAGATCCTTGAACTGCGCGCACGCTCCCAGACATCGGCCGCGATCAAGTCCTTGCTCGGCCTCGCGCCAAAAACCGCGCGGCGGATTCGCGCCGACGGCATTGAAGAAGATGTCGCGCTTGCGCATGTGCACATCGGCGACGCGTTGCGGGTGCGGCCAGGGGAGAAGGTTCCGGTGGACGGCGTGGTTCTCGAAGGCGAGAGCGCGGTCGACGAGTCGATGCTGACCGGCGAGCCGCTTCCCGTGACGAAGCGGCCCGGCGACACGGTGATTGGCGCAACGATCAACGCGAGCGGTAGCCTGGTCATCCGCTCGGAGCGCGTCGGGGCGCAAACGGTGCTGTCGCAGATTGTGCAGATGGTCGCGCAAGCGCAGCGCTCAAGGGCGCCAATGCAGCGACTGGCCGACGTCGTCGCGGGCTACTTCGTGACGATCGTCGTCGCGATCGCACTGCTGACCCTATTTGGCTGGGGCTTGTTCGGTCCGCAGCCGAGCTGGGTGTATGGCTTCGTCAACGCGGTGTCTGTCCTGATCATCGCCTGCCCCTGTGCCCTGGGCTTGGCCACACCGATGTCGATCATGGCCGCAACCGGACGCGCGGCCACGCAGGGCGTCCTGTTTCGCGACGCCGCAGCGATCGAGGCGATGCGCAAGGTCGATACGATCATCGTCGACAAGACCGGCACGCTGACTGAAGGCAAACCGACTTTCGACCGCGCGGTCGCCGCAGCCGGATTCGATGAGGCCGATGTCCTGCGGATTGCTGCAAGCATTGACCAGGGCAGCGAGCATCCGCTGGCCCACGCGATCGTCGCCGAAGCCCGGCGGCGCAACCTGGTGCTGGACAAGCCCGACGCCTTCGAATCGTCCAGTGGAATCGGTGTGCGTGGCACGCTACAAGGGCAGGCGGTAGCGTTGGGCAATACCGCCCTTATGGACGTCGAGAAGGTCGATTGGACGCCGCTGCAACAAACGGCGGAAGAGTTCCGGCACGTCGGTGCGAGCGTCATGTACCTGGCACAGCAGGGGCGGCTGGTCGGACTGATCGCGGTGTCCGATCCGGTCAAGGAAAACACGGCCGACGCCTTGGCCGCGCTGCGCGCGGCGGGAATGCGGGTGGTGATGGCGACGGGCGACGGCGTGACGACCGCAAAAGCAGTCGCTTCAAAGCTTGGTATTGCTGACGTCTACGGCGAAGTCAAGCCACAGGACAAGCTGGCCTTGGTCGAGCAGTTCCAGCAGCAGCGACGCGTGGTGGCGATGGCCGGTGATGGCATCAACGATGCTCCCGCACTGGCAAAGGCCGACGTTGGCATCGCGATGGGCACCGGTACGGACGTCGCCATCAATTCGGCGCATGTAACGCTGGTCAAAGGCGACCTGCGCGCCATTGCCAGGGCCAGGCTGCTGTCCATCGAGACCGTACGCAATATGCGGCAAAACCTTGGTTTTGCCTTTGTCTACAACGCGATGGGGATTCCATTGGCCGCAGGCGTTCTCTATCCGTTTACCGGGCAATTACTGTCACCGATGATCGCCGCGTTGGCAATGAGTCTGAGTTCGGTTTCAGTGATCGGCAACGCCTTGCGGCTACGCGGCAAGGCCACCTCGACGCAGCCGCCGAACCGGCCCTGACGACGCAAACCGCAGAGGGGCCGCGCAACTTACGGCATGGGGGCGACCGCTACCTTGATCGACTTGTAGAATACGGTGCTCTTGGCTTCGAAACCGGAATCGATGCCAAAGTAGATCCAGATGTTTCCGCTGGCATCGCTCTTGACCGTCAACGGGGCCGAGCTTTTCAGGATCTTCGGCTGGTAGACCTGCGGACCGCAATCCGGCACCGTGTTGGCGACATTTCCGAGAACCTGGGATGCCGGCCCTGGCGTGGCCTGGTTGCCGCGATCGAGGTTGACCACGTAGCTGCCGTTCGCCAGCACGGTTTTCGGCTCGCTCGGGGCCGCGCCGGCCACCACGTAGACGCTTTCGCCTGGCGCGCCGCCGACGCCGACGCAGCCCGACGACTGGTTGGTGACGATCTCGATCTCGAAGCTGAGCTTGTATTGCGAGGATGGCTTGTAGCCGCCAAATTTCTTTTTGCTATAGATGAACAGGTCGTCGCTGCGGTTGGTGCCGCCGGTGTAGTAGGCGTTGCCCGACAACGGCAGCGGCAGCGCGCGGGTCTGCCACACCACATCGGTCGGCTCGGTCGCCGCGTCGTAGTCGGCATACGCGCCTTGCCAGCCGTCGACGCTGCTGGCGAAGGTGGTAAGGATTTGCGGCGTCTGTTCGTCAAGGGAGCTGCCGCCGCAGGCGGCGAGCAGTGAAGCTGACGCAACGGCGCCAGCCACAAGTATGCTGCGAAGTTTCATCGGATTACCTGTTAAGCATGATGGGAGCTGGAAGAGTAGGCCAGTTCATGCTCAGGAAATAGTCAACAATTGTCGAAGAATTGTAAGACCCGGGCGCGCGGCCCGGCCCGCCGGGCTAGGCTGTTGCGCGCTGGCGCTGCGCGATTTCCTGCAGCAGCGCTTCTACCGCTACCAGCGTGCAAGGCTTGAGCAGGTGATGGTCGAAGCCGGCGTCGCGGGAGCGCGCGCGTGCGTTCTCGTCGCCCCAGCCGGTCAGGGCGATGCGCACCAGGCCTGCCAGTTGCGGCATGCGGCCCAGTGCCTCGGACAGCTGGTAGCCATCCATGCCTGGCATGCCGATATCCAGAAAAGCGACCTCGGGAAAAAATTCCTTCGCGATCAGCAGGGCCTGCGCGCCATCGTTCGCCACACGGGTCGTGTGACCGTTCATTTCCATCAAGGTCGCCAGCATGTCGGCGGCATCTTCATTGTCGTCGACCACCAGCACCCGGAATGCGCGCCGGGGCACACCGGCGCCGTCCATTGCTGCAGGCGGCGTGTCCTTCACGACGACGTCGGCCAGCGGCAGCCGGATATCGAAGGTGCTGCCGATGGCGCCGGGCCGGGGGGCCAGTTCGATGGTGCCGCCATGCAGCTCCATCAGGCGGCGCGCCAGCGACAGGCCGATCCCCAGTCCGCCCTGGGCCCGCTCCGTCGACGTGCCCACCTGGGCGAACATGTCGAATATTGCATGGGCCGCGTCGTCCGGGATGCCGATGCCGTTGTCGGTCACGCTGATGCGCACAGACTGGCCTTCCTGGCGCGCGACGATATCGATATGGCCGCCGGCCGGCGTGTACTTGGCAGCATTGCCGAGCACATTGCCGATCACCTGGGCCAGGCGGGTGGCGTCGACATTGAGTAGCGTCTCATGCGCGGGCAGGTCGATGTTCAAGGTGTGGCCGCTCGATTCGATCAGCGGCATTGTCGTTTCCACGGCAATGGCAACCACGTCCGCCAATGCCACACGCGCCAGCTTGAGCTCGAAATTGCCGCGGTTGATACGGGCCACGTCCAGCAGGTCATTGACCAGGTCGACCATCTGGTTGACCTGTCGTTCCATCATGTCGCGCACCCGCGCTGCCGTGGCCGGCTTGTCATGCGTCTCGCGCAGCAGCTGCAGGCCGCTGCGGATCGGCGCCAGCGGATTGCGCAGCTCGTGCGCCAGGATCGCCAGGAACTCGGTCTTGCGGCGGTCGGCGTCGCGCAGCGCTTCGGTGGCGCGTATCCGTTCGATGTGGGCCCACGAGCGTTCTGCGGTTTCTTCCACCAGCGCCACTTCGCGGTCGGTCCAGTTGCGCGGGCGGTCCTGGTGCACGGCCATCATGGCCACCAGGCGGCCGTCCTTGACCAGCGGGCAGCAGATGATCGCCTTGCAGGCAATCGCATTGAACATGGCGGCGCCGTCCGATTCGCCCAGCTCGCGGTCGACGTTGGTGATGCAAAAGGTTTTGCCGTCGTGCATATCGGCGGTGGCGCGCTTGCCGAACAGCTCGAGCGAATAGACGCCGACCGTGCTGCTCGCGCCTTCGGCGGTCCAGTCGTGGCGAATCGTGAAACGGTCGTTGTCCGGCTCGACGTCGGCGTAGGGACAGCGCGTGACGTCGAGGTACTGGCCCAGCATGCGCGTGGTCACCGCCATGACGGAGATCGGATCGTCAGCGTTGCGGGTGGCCTGGCTCATGGCATCGAGCAGGCGCAGCCGCTCCTCGGCGCGCTTGCGCTCATCGATGTCGGCGTGCGCGCCTATCCATTCCACCAGGACGCCGTCCGCGTTCATGATCGGCATCGCGCGGCCATTCAGGTAACGATAGCAGCCGTCGCGGCCGCGCACCCGGTGTTCCACCTGGTACATGGTCCTGCCGGCAAGCGCTTCCCGCCACAGCGCGGCGGTGCGCTCGCGGTCATCGGGGTGAATCGCATCGAGCCAGCCCCATCCGCTCAACTGGTCGAAGCGCTGGCCGGTATACGCGGTCCACCCCGGCTGCTCGGCGGTGAATTCGCCGTCGGCGCTGGCTTCCCAGAGAATGGCACAGCTGGCCATTACCAGCGCGCGGTAGCGCGCATCGCTTGCGAATGCCTCGCATTGATGATGGGTGTCGGACATGAGGCGAGAGAGAATGTTCGAATGGAAAAAATGCAAGCTTGCCACAAACCGGCGTTGCCTGTCGCCATCTAACAACGGAGCAATAATATTGCAACAACATCTAAAACTAAAAGTTTTTGATTGAAAGCACTTATTGAACAGGCGTGAGACTATTAGGTCAATAACGCTCCGCCCCGCATGGCAGCGAATGGATTTTCTCCAGGTCGCCTCCCCAATCAACGGACCCTGCCGGCGCGCGTTGACAACTTGCTGCCCCATTCCTGTCCCAAAAATCGCACTCTGGCGCGCAACCCATTACTGTCCTTGCTGAAGCCGTTCTTCCGCAGCGATCCGTATTGTCCAGGTGTCGAGATGAACGATTCCATCCTTGCCAAAGTGCGGCCCCATGCGCCGGCGATTGCCGTCCTGCTGGTGTGCATGATCGTCACGATCATGGCCAGCCTGTTCGAGCAGCATCACGCCGAAGAGCGCGCCGCGATGCACGCGTCGGCCGATGCGACCCAGTTCCAGCGTTCGCTGCAACAGGGGATCGACGCCTACCTGGCACGCAATCACAGCCTGGCCGCCCATTTCAGCGCGCTCGACGAGGCCCCCGGCGAGGCCGGCGTCGCCTCGTTCGACGCCTACATGCGCTCGGCCGACGGACTGCGCCACAACCCTGGGATGAGTTACCTTGGCTATATCCGTCCGACTGCGCGCACCGCGCCGGTGACGGAAGCCGTTCCCGATCCGGCGTTTACTTATCCGTACCTGTACATTTTCCCGCACGACGCGCGCGCGCGCAGCGTCGCCTCGCTCGACCATGCCACGTTTCCCGAGCGCTGGCGCGCGCTGCAGCAGGCACGCGATAGCGGGCGCAGCGTCGTGACGCCAAGCCACCTGCCGCTCGCCAAGGTATCGCGCAGTCCGGTAGTGGTCCTGGTCACCCCGATCTACGATCCCAAGCACCCGAGTTCAACAGTGGCGGAACGGCGGCTCGCCCTGCGCGGTTACGTGTTCTCGATCTACTACATCGGCGAAATGATCGACCAGGTCATGGGCAAGGAGTTTCACGCGCTGTTCGACCTCGAAGTCTACGACGGCGAGGTGCGCGCCGAGAACATCCTGTATGACGGCGACCGCCAGGCCCATGCCCTGGAGCGCGATACGGGAATGCCGCTGGCGCACCGCGCCGGTGTCGATATCGGCGGGCGCGTCTGGCAACTGCTGTTCTATGCCAAGCCGGTGTATGTGCAGCGCTACAACAGCTGGATTGGCGCGGCCATCCTGGTGTTTGGCTTCGTCATGTCGGCGGCGCTGGCAGCTGGCATGCTGCGCTGGACGCGGCGCTCCCAGGCGCGCTGGAACCAGCGCAGCGCCCAGCTGGAATTCGACACGGTGTTCGAGAACCATCCGGCGGCTGTGTATTCGCTCGATGTCGAGCGCCACATCCTCAACACCAATGCCCAGGCCTTGAGCGAATTCAAGGCCCGGAAACTCGATGTGATCGGCCGGCCGTTCGAGCGCTTCATCGTGCAGGACAAGCAGCAAGCTGCGCGTGCGCGCTTTGAGGAAACCTTGCGCGGCAATGCCGTGTCGTTCAATTCGGCGGTGGCCGACGGCGACGGTGTCCAGGTGGAAATCAGCGTGATCATGATCCCGGTAAAGGCGGGCCGCGCGGTGGCCAGCGTGCTGGCGATCGTCCAGAACATCACCGCGCAAAAGCAGCGCGAATGGCGCATGCAGGAGTCGCGCAAGATGCTGCAAATGGTGATCGACAACATTCCGCAGCGGGTGTTCTGGAAGGATACCAACTTCGCCTTCCTCGGCTGCAACAAGGCCGTCGCCACCGACGCCGGCCTGGCGCATCCTGACGAGATCATCGGACGCACCGATTTCGAACTGGCCTGGAGCGAGAATGCGCACCAGTACCGCCAGGACGACATCGAAACCCTGCGTACCGGGATCGCCAAGGTCAACTACGAGGAACCCCAGGATCGCGACGACGGCAGCTCCAGCTGGCTGCGGACCAGCAAGATTCCGCTGACCGACATGGAAGGCAACACCATCGCCTTGCTCGGCTTGTACGAGGACATTTCGGAACGCAAGAAGATGGAAAACAAGCTGCGCGAGCTGGCCCATTACGACACCCTGACGGGCCTGACCAACCGCGCCTTCTTCCTGAGCCTGCTGGAGCGGGCGGTGTCGAACCGGCGCCGGCGCCACGCGCCGCTGGCGCTGATGTACTTCGACATCGACCACTTCAAGGAAATCAACGACTCGTACGGCCATGACTGCGGCGACACGCTGCTGCGCGCATTCGCCCGGCGGGTCAGCGACACGGTGCGCGACCAGGACATCTTCGCGCGCCTGGGCGGTGACGAGTTCGCGCTGATCCTCGACGACGTAGCCGACGTCGCGGTCGCCGCCAGCATCGGCGCGAAGCTGGTGGCGGCGGTGCGGCGCCCGTTCCGGCTGGGCGATCGCAGCGTTGTCGTCAGCACCAGTATCGGCATCGCCTTCTTCGAGGCCGGCATGGGACCGGACGACCTGATCCGCCGCGCCGACCAGGCCATGTACAGCGCCAAGCGTGCCGGCCGCGACCGGTATGAAGTGGCAAGCAGTGCAAGCGCGGGGCAACTGATCGGCTGAGCATGCATTTTCCTATTAGCTTTTGCCGGACGGTAGGTTTGCTATCATTCTGCCAAAGAACACTAGTGGAGAAGCAAATGAGCACCGAGAGCAACAACAATAACGATAAAGACATCCAGCTGCGCGCCGACGCGCTTGAATACCACCGCAGCCCGACGCGCGGCAAGATCGAAGTCGTGGCCACCAAACCATTGTCCAACCAGCGCGACCTGTCGCTGGCGTATTCGCCTGGCGTCGCCTACGCCTGCGAAGAAATTGCCGCCGATCCGAACATGGCCGCCGAATACACGTCGCGCGCCAACCTGGTCGCCGTGATCACCAACGGCACCGCCGTGCTCGGGCTGGGCAATATCGGCCCGCTGGCCTCGAAGCCGGTGATGGAAGGCAAGGGCTGCCTGTTCAAGAAATTCGCCGGCGTCGACGTGTTCGACCTCGAACTCGACGAAATGGACCCGGACAAGCTGGTCGACGCGATCGCCATGCTGGAGCCGACCGTCGGCGGCATCAACCTGGAAGACATCAAGGCGCCCGAATGCTTCTACATCGAGAAGAAGCTGCGCGAGCGGATGAACATCCCGGTGTTCCACGATGACCAGCACGGCACCGCGATCATCTCCACCGCGGCACTGCTGAACGCCCTCAAGGTGGTTGGCAAGCAGATCGGCGAGGTCAAGCTGGCCGTGTCCGGCGCCGGCGCGGCGGCGATCGCCTGCCTCGACATGATGGTGCTGCTCGGCGTCAAGCGCGAGAACATTTTCGTCACCGATTCGAAGGGCGTAATTTACGTAGGCCGCGACGCCAGCATGGAAGCGAACAAGGCGCGCTACGCGCAGGCCACCGAGGCGCGCCTGCTGGGCGACATCGTCGACGGCGCCGACGTGTTCCTCGGCTGCTCGACCTCGGGCGTGCTGACCGGCGCCATGGTCAAGACCATGGCGTCGCAGCCGGTGATCCTGGCGCTGGCCAATCCGGAGCCGGAGATCCGTCCCGAAGTCGCGCGCGCTGCGCGCCCCGACTGCATCATCGCGACCGGCCGCTCGGATTATCCGAACCAGGTCAACAACGTGCTGTGCTTCCCCTACATCTTCCGCGGCGCGCTCGATTGCGGCGCGACCCGCATCACCGACGAGATGAAGCTGGCCTGCGTGACGGCGATCGCCGAACTGGCCGAAGCCGAAGCGAGCGACATGGTGGCCTCGGCGTACGAAGGCCAGGACCTGACGTTCGGCCCCGAATACATCATCCCGAAGCCGTTCGACCCGCGCCTGCTGGCGGCGATCGCACCGAAGGTGGCGCAGGCTGCCGCCGACTCGGGCGTGGCGGCCCGTCCGATCGAGGACATGGCGGCCTACCGCGACAAGCTGGCGCAGATGATTTACCACACCGGTTTCTTCATGAAGCCGGTGTTCACCAAGGCCAAATCGCAGGCGCGCCGCGTGGCGTACGCCGAAAGCGACGACGTGCGCGTGCTGCGCGCGGTGCAGACCGTGGTCGATGAAGGCCTGGCCAGCCCGGTCCTGATCGGACCCGCGGGCAGCGTCGAGCGTGCGATCAAAGACGCCGGCTTGCGCCTGCGCCGCGACGTCGACTATACGCTGGTGGAAACGAGCGGCGACGCCACGCTGCATGGTGCGCGCATGCTCAAGTCGGGCGAGGTCGACGCGCTGATCTGCGGCATGAAGGGCAGCTACGACAGCCATCTTGAACACGTCAGGAACGAGATCGGCACCGCGCCTGGCGTCGAGGTGCTGGCCGCGATGAACGCGCTGGTACTCGACAAGCTGACGCTGTTCATCACCGATACCTACGTCAACGACCAGCCAAGCGCCGCGCAGCTGGCCCAGATCACGCAACTGGCCGCCGCCACGCTGCGCCAGTTCGGCCTGGAGCCAAAGGTGGCGCTGCTGTCGCATTCGTCGCAAGGCTCGTCCGAACGTCCTTCGGCGCGCCGCATGCGTGAAGCGCGCGCGCTGCTCGCCGAGCAGGCGCCCGAACTGCCGCTGGTCGGAGAAGTCCATGGCGACGCCGCGCTGTCGCAGGACATCCGCGACATCTACAAGATCGACAGCGGCTTCGCCGGCAGCGCCAACCTGCTGGTGATGCCGTCGCTCGACGCCGCGCATATCCTGTTTAACGTGCTGAAGGTGGCCGCAGGGAAGGGCGTGACCGTCGGCCCGATCCTGCTCGGCGCGGCCAGGCCGGTGCATATCCTGAGTCCAAGCGCGACCGTGCGCCGCATCGTCAACATGACCGCAGTCGCGGTCGCCGGCCTGAACTGAAGGAGAGCTTCCATCGCACCGCCATGCAGTCGTTACCCCACCCAGCTGATGCCATTCCTGGCCGGCGCGCTTGTTTTCGCCGTGCCGGCCCAGGCCCAGGAGCCCGTCGCGACGCCCACCGCGCAGCCGGCGCCCGCGCCGAAGCCAGGCGCGCCAGTCGAAACCGTCACCGTCACCGCCGTCAAACAGTCCAACCGCATCGACCGCCAGGTGTATGACGTCAAGGCCGATCCGGCCACCTCGAACGACTCGGTGGCCGACACCCTCAACAAGGTGCCGTCGCTGGCGGTGGACGGCGATGGCGCCGTTACCCTGCGCGGCAAGGGCAACGTGCAGATCCTGGTCGACGGCAAGCCATCGGCCATGATGCAGGGCGAGAACCGGGGCGCCGCGCTGAGCGGCTTGCCGGCCGCCGACCTGGAATCGGTAGAGGTGATCAACAATCCGGGTGCGCAGTTCGGCAACGAGGGCGGCGGCGGTCCGATCATCAACCTGGTCATGCGGCGCGACCGCACGCCAGGCGGCTTCGCCAGCGTCAACGCCAACCTCGGGACAAACGGCCGCTACAACACGGCGGTCTTCGGCAACTACACGACCGGACGCATGAGCATGCAAGGCAGCCTCTCGCGCCGCTACGACACCCGCGGCACCAGCGGCGAGACCGTGCGCGAGCGTATCGACCCGGTCACGGGGGAAGCGGCGCGCAGCACCCAGTCGTCGCTGGGCGGCAACGAGAACGACTCCACCGGCTTTAATGGCTCGATCAGCTACAACCTGGGCGAGCGCGATGTGGTGGGCATGACCGCCAGCTACAACGAGTTCAACAGGGAATCGGCGTCGCGCGACCGCTACGTCGGCACGGGCGCAACCGGCAGCGTGACCAACGACTACCTGCGCTCCAACCAGGGCATGGGCGCCAACAAGAATGTCAGCCTGGGCGGCCGCCTCGATCACAAGGGCGAGCGGCCGGGCGAACTGTTCAAGCTCGACTTGCGCGTCTCGAGCAGCGATTCCGGCAACGACACCCGCTACGGCACCCTGTACACGGTGCGTCCATCCGGCGCGCTCGATAGCATGACGCGGCTGGGTAACGGTAGCGATACCCGGGTTGCCGACCTCACCGGCGACTACGAGCGTCCACTTGGTACCGGCCTCGTCAAGCTGGGCTTCAAGCTGGCGCGCACCAGCAATAGCCTCGACACCCGCTTCTTCGATATCGACAGCGGCACGCTGGCCGAGTCGGTGAACCGCGCTCGCACCAACCGCTTCGAGCTGGACGACAGCACCGCCGCGGTGTACGGCTCGTACCAGTACCGCATCGACAGCCAGTGGAGCGTGCTGGGCGGGCTGCGCGCCGAATACAACGAGCTGGACATGCACCAGGTGACGACCAGCATCCGCGCCAGCAACAGCTCCACCGACCTGATCCCCAGCGCGTTCGTGACCTACGGACTGTCGGACGACACCACGCTGCGGCTGAGCTACGCGCACCGCATCCGCCGTCCCAACGCGGGCGAACTGAACCCGTTCGTGATTTACCGCGACGAGTTGAACATCTCGTCGGGCAACCCGAACCTGAAGCCGAGCGGCACCGATTCGCTTGAACTGGGTGTGGAAACCAAGCTGGGCAAGGTGCAGACGACCGTGCGCCTGTACGCACGCCGCGATGCGGACCTGATTTCGGAACGCCGCATCCTGCAGGCCAACGACGTGCTCCTCACCACCCGCGACAATGCCGGCGACAGCCGCTCGGCCGGTGTCGAGTTCACCTTCGGCGGCAGGGCGACCGAAAAGCTGACCCTCAACGCCAGCGGCAACATCGGCTACAGCGACCAGTCGGTCCTTGGACGCGAGCTACCCGGCGACGACCGCCGCAGCGCGGTGTCGGTCACCGGGCGCGGGCGCATCGGCTACCAGATGGATGCCAACAACCAGTTCGGCATGTCCTTGAACGCGACCGGCAAGCAGCTGTTCGGCGAGGGCTACCGCAAGCCGACCCGCACCGCCGACCTGAACTACCGCCGCAAGGTGACGCAGGCACTGAGCTTCGTGCTCAACGTCAATGACGTGTTCGACTCGCAGAAAATGGAAACCGTCACCGAGACCGACCGCCTGCGCGAGCAGAGCATCCGGCGCTTCGGCGGTCGCACGGTGTTTGCCGGCCTGTCGTACCGGTTCGGATCGTTCAGCGGCGCCGCAGCGCGTGGGCCGGGTGGACCGGGCGGGCCTGGCCGGCCAGGTCCGGGCGGCGGCGGCAGCGGGCCACGGCCGCCGTCCAGTTGAACGGCCTTGCCGCCAGCGCCGGCTTCGGCTTTCGCCGCGACCTGCCGCGCTGGCGCCAGCTGGTCACGCCTGCGTGGTTAGCCGCGCTGGTCGCGGGCGCGCCCGTCATTGCGGCACCGGCCAATGGCTGGCTGCTGTTTGAAGTCGGCTTCGGCGGCGCCGAGGCATTCGCCCACAGCCATGTTCCTGGCGCCGGGTACATCGATACCAGCCGGCTTGAAGGTGGTCCGCTGTGGAACAAGGTGGCGGACGCGGAACTGGAACAGCTGCTGCTCGGCCTTGGCATCCGCCACGACGTCACGGTGGTGTTATATGGCCGCAACAACCTGGCCGCCGCCCGCGCCGCGCACCTGCTACTGTACGCAGGCGTGGAAGACGTGCGCCTGCTGGACGGCGGTTTCAGCGCATGGAACAGCGCCGGCCTGGCGGTCGGGCAAGGTGTGCAGCGCAAGCATGGTGCAGCCGCCAGCTTCGGCGCCGCCTTCCCGGGGCGCCCGGATTACCTGATCGGCATGACGCAGGCGCGCAGCCTGCTGGCCTCGCACGACGGCACGCTGGCCAGCATCCGCACCTGGAACGAATTTAGCGGAAGGACGTCGGGCTACCACTACATCGCAGCGCGCGGCGATATCGCCGGCGCGCGCTGGGGTCGCGCCGGCGACGGCGACGATGTCAACAGCATGGCCGCTTACCACGACAGCAATGGGCGCATGCTGCCCGCCGCGCAGATTCGCCGGATGTGGGAAACCAACGACATCCACGCCGGCCGCGACACCGCGTTTTACTGCGGCACCGGCTGGCGCGCGTCGCTGGCATTCTTCTATGCCTGGTTGATGGGCTGGGAGCGCATCGCCGTCTACGACGGCGGCTGGTGCGAATGGAGCAGGGACGCCGCCAACCCGGTGCTGCGCCGGGTCAGCTTGGACATGCCGCCATTGAGGCGACGTCAAGCAGCTGTTGTTCAAACTGCTGCGCCGTCACTGGCTTGCCGAACAGATAGCCCTGGTAGGCACGGCATCCCTGGCGGTTCAGGAAATGCCGCTGTTCTTCCGTTTCCACCCCTTCCGCCATCGCCGACAGGCCCATGCTGTCGGCCAGCGTCAGGATCGTGCGGGTAATTGCTGCATCGGCGGGGCTGGTCACAATATCGCGCACGAACGAGCGGTCGATCTTGAGCTGGTAGATCGGCAGCCGCTTCAGGTAGGTCAACGAGGAATAGCCGGTGCCGAAGTCGTCCAGCGAGATGCCCACGCCGGCGGCGTTGAGCCTGCTCATTTTTTCGATCGAGGCCTCGACGTCATCGAGCAGCAGGCTTTCGGTGAGTTCCAGCTTCAGGCGCCGTGGATCGGCGCCGCTGCGCGCCAGCGCGGCCATCGCCTGCTCGACGAAATCGGGTTGGTGGAACTGGCGCGGGCTGACGTTGACCGAGAGGCTCAGCTGGGCCAGGCGCGGCTGCTGCTGCCATGCCACCAGGCGCGCGCAGGCTTGTTCCAGCACCCACGCCCCGAGCGGCACGATCAGACCGGACGATTCGGCCGCGCCGATGAACTCGGCCGGCGCCACCATGCCGCGCTGTGGATGCTGCCAGCGCAGCAACGCTTCGGCGCCGGTGATGCGGCCCTCGGCATCGACCTGCGGCTGGTAGTGCAATTCGAAGTGGCGCTGCGCCAGGGCGAGGCGCAGGTCGCCATCTAGCGCGGCCCGGGCGCTGACCACCGCCTGCATGGCCGGGTCGAAGAAGCACATGGTATTGCGGCCGTTGGCTTTGGCCTGGTACATCGCCAGGTCGGTCTGCTTGAGCAGGTCTTCGACACTGGCCTGCTTGCCGCGGAACACGCTGATGCCGATGCTGGAAGTGCAGCTGTGCTGGTATGCCCCGAAAATGTAGGGTTCTCCCTGGCGCGCCAGCAGCTTCTCGCCGATCTCGCGCGCCTGTTCCGCGGCCAGTCGCGGGTCGTCGGCCAGGTTTTCCAGCATGATGACGAATTCGTCGCCGCCCAGCCGCGCCACAGTGTCGTTTTCGCGCACGCAGGCCACCAGGCGGCGCGCGACCTGCTGCAGGAGCAGGTCGCCAACATTGTGCCCGAGGGTGTCGTTCAGGTCCTTGAAGTTGTCGAGGTCGATGAACAGCAGCGCGCCGCACTGGCCGGCGCGCTCGCTGGCCGCCAGCGCGTGCGCAAGCCGCTCCATCAGGCAGCGCCGGTTCGGCAGCTGGGTGAGGAAATCATACAGCGCGAGGTTGCGGATTTCCTGTTCCGATGCCTTGCGTTCGGTGATGTCGGTCATCGCGCAGACGTGCTGGGTGATCTGGCCGGCGGCGTCGCGCACCGCCGTGATCACCATGCCGCTCGGGAAGAGCGTGCCGTCCTTGCGGCGCTGCCAGACTTCGCCTTGCCACGCGCCATCGGTTGCCACGGCTATCCACAGGGATCGCATGAACGCCTCGTCGTGGCTGTCAGGGTCGCACACGGACAAGGGGCGGCCGAGCAAATCGCTTTCCGAAAACCCGGTGATCGCAAGATACGCCTGGTTCACCTGCAGCACCATGTTCGCCGCATCCGTGATCGCCATGCCTTCGTGCGATTCGAAGGCGGTGGCGGCGACCCGCAGGTCGGCATCGGCCTTGCGTTTCTGGCGCAGGTACAGCAAGGTCGCCGTGGCCGCGGCGATGACGACGCCGCCGGCAAATTCGATCACCAGGAACAGCCAGAAGCGCCGCGCCCCATGGTGCAGCAGCGCGGGCAGCGGACGCGGCGTGTACACGACCAGTTTCAGCTTGCCGGGTACGCCCACTTTGGCCAGGACCTGCGGCATGTCCTGGGCGCCGATGGTAACGACGTCATTCACCGCCTGGGTCTGCCATTGCGCCAGCCGGAGCGTGTCGAAACTGGCGCGGCCGTAGCGCTGGAGCCGCTGCTCCTGGCTCATCGCCGCTAACGGCGCATCAGGCATCGCGGCCAGCAGCATGCCCGGGGCCGTGGCGTGGATGACGACGCCGGCTGCGTCGGCGATCCATGACTGGCCCGGCGCCACCGCCGATGCCAGCCGGGCCATGTTGAGCTTGATAATGGCGATGCCAATCGTGCGGCCGTCAACCACGATCGAGCGCGCGAAGAACAGGGCGCCGGTGCCATCGAGGCTCTTGCCGAACTGCTGGCCCTGGCCCGTGGCGATGGCCAGCTTGTAATAGTCGCGGTTGGCGAAATTGTTGCCGACGTGGATGGCCGCATTGGCCAGGTCGCTGGTGACGATGCCGTCGCCAGCGGCATTCAGGACGAACATGCTGTCCACATGCAGGGATGCGGCCGCCCGCGCCAGCGATGCGTTCAAGCGCTGCAACGCCGGGTCGTTCTGCCACCTGGCCTGCGTGACTGCGCGCTCGTCAGGCCGGATTGGCGGATGGACCTGCGCCACCCGGGTCATGTCGGCGTCGCGCGCCAGCATCAGCGACAGGCCGTTGAGGTAGATGGTGGTCTGTTCGAGGAAGCTGGCGGTCGTGGCCGCCTGTTCGAGCGCCAGTTGCCGCTCGCGCTGGTAGTCTGCGTCCTCGATGCGCAGTTGCAGGTAGCCGGCGCCAAACCAGGCCGCGGCGGTCCAAGCGGCGACCAGCAGGCCGATCGGCAAGGAGGAGCGCTGCAGCGAAAACAGGCGGCGCTTGTCGAGGTAGGTCGCGACGATGGCGACCACGAGCAGCAGACTGGTACACACCAGTACGGCCGCTGCCAGCTCACCCGGGCTGACCATCAGGGCGCTGCCCGGGTTGTCCTTGCCGCGCACAAAGTGGGACGCCGCCATCGCGGCGTAATGCATGCCCGCGACGGCCAGCCCGAGGACCAGCGCGCTCAACGCCCTGGCGCCGCGGCGCCAGCGCGCCTGTGGGCGCACCAGGTGGAACCTGAGCCACAGCGCCAGCGTTGACAGGCCGACGGCGAGCACGATCGACAGCAGGAACAAGCGCAGGTCGTAGCGGATCACGCCGCCAAATTCCATCGCCGCCATGCCGGTATGGTGCATGGCGGCGATACCTGCGCCAAGCAGCACACCTGCGCCACACAGGCGGCGCGGGCTCGGCGGTCCCCGCCTGATCACGTGCCAGGCCAGGGTGCTGGCGAGCACGCCGGGAATGCTCGAGAGCAGCGTCAGGCCGCCATGGTAGAAGGTGGGCGTTGGCAGTGCGAACGCCAGCATGCCGACGAAATGCATGCCCCAGGTGCCAAGGCCAAGGCAGAGGCCCCCTGCAAACAGCCAGATCGCCCGCCGGGGCATGCTGGTATCGACGCCAGGCTGCGTGCCCGCCAGCAGCGCCGCATAGGCCGCGAAAACGGCGATGGCGACCGAGAGCATCACCAGCAACGGGTCGAATTGTCCTGCATACAGCAAGCTCGTGTCCGGTGTGCCGAAGACAAGGTCAAGGTCGAACATTGATGCTCCGAAGAGGCGAGGCGTCAGCGGGTTTGCTCAGGCTGCCCCAAAAGGCCCATGCTCGCACAAAAAATGTTTTAGAGAAATGCTTTATTGACATGTTGCGGCTGCGTGCGTCTCCCAGGCCACAGCACGCGCCTGCCGAGAGCGGTGGCGCGAAATGCTTCGGATATAATTCCTGCTCCTGTCCGGTTTTCACGTCGCGGTCAAACGCCGCTGCACGTCCCGGCCTTTTGCTTACCTTGACAACGCATGGCGCCAGCTTCCGAGGAATTTACCCTTTCCAATTGTGCCGATGAGCCGATCCATCTTCCCGGCTCGATCCAGCCGCATGGCGCGTTGCTGGCGTTTGACGCCGGCCTCTGCCTGATCGCCTGGAGCGCCAACGCCGCCAGCATGCTTGGCTGCACCCCAGCCTTGGGTACCTCGTACCGCGCGCTCGGCTTGCTGCCGGAAGCGCTGGAACTGATCGAACTGGTGCAATCCGACATGCAGGCGGGCGCCGCGCCGCCCGCGGCATGCGAAATCGTCATCGGCGAGGCAGCATTCGACTGCGTCGCGCACGCCCACCAGGGCCGCCTGCTGGTGGAATTCGAGCGGCGCGCGCTGCCTTCGGACGCGGTCGCCTCATTCGCCATGAAGGCGCACGCCGCGATCGACCGGCTGAAGCGCCAGCAGTCGACCGAGGCGCTGCTGAACATGGCGGTGCAGCAGGTGCGCCAGCTGACCGGATTCGACCGTGTGATGGCCTACCGTTTCCGCCACGACGACAGCGGCGACGTGGTCGCCGAAGCGCGCGCCGACAACATCGAACCCTACCTCGACCGGCGCTACCCGGCCAGCGATATTCCGGCCCAGGCGCGCCGGCTGTATCTGATCAACACGCTGCGCATCATTTCGGACGTTGCCTACCAGCCGGTGGCGCTGCACGGCCGCGACGGCGACGCCCCGCTCGACCTGAGCTACAGCGTACTGCGCAGCGTGTCGCCGATCCATGTTGAATACCTGCGCAACATGGGCGTGCAAGCGTCGATGAGCGTGTCGATCGTGATCAATGGGCGGCTGTGGGGGATGCTGGCGTGCCACCACATGGCGCCGCTGCAGGTGCCGTATTCGATCCGCATGGCCGCCGACGTGCTGGCGCAGGTGGTGGCGTCGAATGTGCAGAGCCTCGAGGCGCGCAGCCAGGCCGCGCGCATCGAAAACGCCGCCGAACTCGGTTCGCGCATCCTTGAATCGATCAGCCAGGAAGACAGCGTCGTCGCCACGCTCGATGCCTATACCGCCAGCGTGTGCCAGGTGCTCGGCGCGGACGCGCTGATCGTGTCGCAAATGGGCGAGCTGATCGTCCACGGCGCGCTCGACCAGGGCTTGGCCGCCGAGATCGTCCACACACTAGCCGACGGCGGCGACCTGCTGTTCCAGTACAGCGAGCTGGCCGACTGGCCCGAGCCGATCCGCGCAAGGCTGGGCAACTGGGTTGGCATGCTGGCCATGAAGTTCGATCCGCCTGCGCAAGGCATGGTGGTGGCGATGCGCCTCGAGCAGCTCGAAGTGGTGCGCTGGGCCGGCAAGCCGGACAAGGTGATCGCCCATGGCCCGCTGGGGCCGCGCCTGACGCCGCGCGGCTCGTTCGACGAATGGCGCGAAACGGTGCGCGGCAAGGCCGAGCCGTGGGACCCGACCGCGCTGGCCATCGCCACCCAGCTGCTGGCGCGGATCACCAGCTCGGTGGCGGCGCGCAACGCCGACATCGAGCGTGCCCGCGGCGAGCTGATGGCGATGCTCGGGCATGACCTGCGCGACCCGCTCAACGTCATCAACATGGCTGGCGCGCTGATCGAACGCGGCTCGAGCTCGCATGCCATCGGGCGGCGCATCCAGTCGTCATCGAACCGCATGCAGCGCCTGATCGGCCATGTGCTGGACATGAGCCGCATCAACGGCGGCATCGGACTGGGCATGGCGCCCGTGCCCACCGAACTGGGCGCGATCGTCACCGAACTGGTCGAGGAACACGGCGCGGCCCATCCTGGCGCGTCCTTCCAGCTCGACATTGCCGCGCCGGTAACGGCGGTGGTCGACGCCGACCGCATCGTCCAGGTGCTGGCCAACCTGCTCAGCAACGCGCGCCACCACGGCGAGCTGGGCCAGGAAATCGGGGTGCGCCTGTACGCGGCCGCCGGCGACGCCGTCATCGAAGTGCGCAATATCGGCGCGCCGATCGAGGCGAAGGTGGCCGACAAGCTGTTCGATCCCTTCAAGCACACCTCGCGCAACAATCCGCGCAACCGCAACGGCGTCGGGCTTGGCCTGTATATCGCGCGCCAGATCGTGGTCGGGCACGGCGGCAGCCTGGCCTACGAGTATGTCGCGCCAGCCATTATCTTCACGGTGCGGGTGCCGTTGGCAGGTCCTCCGGCGGATGGGCGATTGTTACGCTGACGTTAATCATGGATTTCCGGACCCTTGTCGTCACCTGACCCGAACCTGACCCACACGCGATCGCTGAACTTGTTTGAAGGGCGGCGGTCGGAGCTTGTATGGACAGGTCAGCGCGATCGCATTCAACACGGGTGCACGCCGATATAACAAGGAAAAGACATGAAAAAAACCATGATTGCAGCCGCCCTCCTGGCATGCGGTTCCGGCAGCGCGTTTGCCCAAAGCGCGGTCACCATCTACGGCACCGTCGACGCGGCGTATGTGCGCGAGAGCGGCGGTGCGGCAGGCACGTCGAACAAGATCACCAGCGGCGCCGCTGCCGCGTCGCGCATCGGCTTCCGCGGAACCGAAGACCTGGGAGGCGGCATGTCCGCGCTGTTTACGCTCGAGACCGGGTTCCGGCTCGATACCGGCGAAGTCGATTCCAGCGGCACCATCTTCAACCGGCAAGCCTTCGTTGGCCTGAAGACCAGGGCTGGCACGCTGACGGTCGGGCGCCAGTACACGCCATGGCACCAGGCCCTCACACAGGTCGGGGACCCGTTTTCGACCGGTTACGCCGGCGGCGCCAAGAACCTGTTCCCTGACTTCGGTTCAAACGTCCGCGCCAGTAACACGGTCATGTACGCGGCCCCGGCGACGGCGGGCTTTACGGCTGACATTGCCTACAGCGCAGGCGAGCAGGGCGGCGACAGCTCGGCCGGCGAGCAGGCCGGCGCGTCGGTCGGCTATGCCAGCGGGCCGCTCAATGTGCGGCTCGCCTACAACCACAAAAACTCGGACGTTGCCGCGGCGCCGGGCGTCACCCCGGTCAACCGCAGCGTCGGCCGCAATCTGCTGTTGGCGGCAAACTACGACTTCAAGGTGGTCAAGGCCTACTTCGCGTACAGCAAGGACGAAGGCTTCAACAGCGCGCCGCTGGGCAACAATAGCAACCCGTTCGGCGGCGTGCCGCCGACCGCGTCGACCGACGGCAACGAGATGCTGCTGGGCCTGTCGGCCCCGGTCGGCGCCGGCACCTTGCTGGCCTCGGTCATGCGCAAGGATGACAAGACCAGCTTCAACCAGGACGCCAGGTCATGGGGCGTGGGCTACCTGCATCCGCTGTCCAAGCGTACCAACCTGTATGCGGTGTACGGCAGCATCGACAACGAGAACGGCGCCGGCTATACCGTCGCCAACAACTCGGAGTCGGGCACCGGCGACCGCGCCTTCAATCTCGGCGTGCGGCACAACTTCTGAGCGTTGCTGGACTGCCAGTGCGCCAACGCCGCCGGCCATGCCGTCAGCGCACAGGACTGAACCGAATCGCCTGCCCGCCGCCCGGCGCCAGCTTGAGCTGCAGGACATCCTTCGACGCCACCGTGCGCTGTTCGGCCACCAGGTCGAAGCGGCGCGCGGTGCGGTAGTCGGCCTGGTCGCCGTCGCGGTAGATCTCGGCGACATAGCGCTTGCCGGGGTCGAGGAAGCCGAGCGGCAGCGCGAGGGTGCGCGCTTCGCCGTCGGTCACCGAACCCACGTACCAGTCGTCCGAGCGGCGGTCCTTGCGGGCGATGGTGGCGTATTCGCCCACCGCGCCGTGGATCACGCGGGTGTCGGCCCAGTCGGTCGGCACATCCTTGATGAACTTGAAGGGCACCGGGTGCTTTTCATAGTTCTCGATCAGGTCCGCCGCCATCACGAGCGGCGAATAGATCACGACAAAGTTGGCCAGCTGCTTGGCCTGGGTGGAGTGGATCGGCTTGCCGTCCACGCCTTCCAGGCTAAGGATGCCCGGCGTGTAGTCCATCGGGCCGCTCAGCATGCGCGTGAAGACCAGGTTCGCCTCGTGGTCGACGCTGTTGATAGGGTTGCCCCAGGCGTTCCATTCCATGCCGCGCGCCCCTTCACGGGTGACCCAGTTGGGATAGGTGCGGCGCAGGCCCGTGTCCTTGATCGGCTCGTGGGTGTCGATGGCGATGCGATAGCGGGCCGCCTCCTGCACCGCTTTCAAAAAGTGGCGCGACGCTTCCTGCGAATCGGTGAATGCGAAATGGGTGCTCTTGCCGGGACCTGCGAACAGCGCGGCGCCGGCATCGGTCACATAGCCTGACTTGATGCTGTCGACGCCGTGGCGCGCATACAGCTTGTAGGCGGCATCCATCTGCTTTTCGTAGTGGGCGACGTTGCCGCCGGTCTCGTGGTGGCCGATCAGGCGCACGCCCTTGGCAATCGCGTAGGCGCTGAGCGCGGGCAGGTCGAAATCGGGAGTCGATTTAGTGAAGCTGAAGTCGGCGCCGCCGCCGGCCCAGTTGCTGTCCCAGCCCAGGTTCCAGCCTTCGACCAGCACGCCGCGGAAGCCATTGGCGGCCGCGAAGTCGATCCAGCGGCGGGTGTTGGCGTTGTTGGCGCCGTGCTTTGCGCCGCTGCCCCAGGTGCTTTTATTGAGGTGCATTTCCCACCACACGCCGACGAACTTCGATGGCTTGACCCAGGAAACGTCGCCAAGCTTGTTTGGCTCGTTCAGGTTCAGGATCAGGTCGGACATGTACAGGCCAGCCGCGTCGCTGGCGATCTGCATGGTGCGCCACGGCGTGGTGAAGGGCGCGCGGCGCTCGACCGCCGGCCCGATGGCCGATGGCGCCAGGTGCGCGCGGAACTTCCGGCCTTCCACACGGCGCAGCCACATCGACGCGTAGTCGACCAGCGCCGCTTCATGGAAGGCGATGTGGGTGCCGCCATCGAGCTTGACGGTCATCGGCGTGTTGGCGGTGCCCACTTCGCGCACCGGGGTGTTGATGACCGGGTGTTCGAGCGCGGTCACTTCGCCGGCGACCTGCCACCACGCGCTGCCCGGCTTGGCGACGACGAACTCGGTCAGCTCGTCGCTGATCTTGACGTCCTTGAGCTGCTCCTGTTTCGGGAACTCGTAGCGGAAACCGACGCCGTCGTCGTAGACGCGAAACACTACCGCAATGCGGCGATTCTTGTAATCCTTCTGAACCAGGTCGAGTCGCAGTTCCTGATAATGGTTGCGCACGAACTGGCGTTCGCCCCACGGCTGCTCCCAGGTGTCGTCGTGCGCGCTCAGGGTTTTTTTGTCGAGCGAAAAGCCGCCATCGAACTTGGGCGCGTTGGTCAGGATGAAGCCCAGTCGCGACCAGCTGATGACATCTTCGCCGCGCCGCTTGACCGCATACGAGAGTTTGCCGCCGGTCTCGATGCGGACATCGACGTTGAGTATTTTATTGGGTGAGGCGGCACTTGCGATGAGCTCGTCCGCCCACACTGCCGGTGCGGCGCAGGAGGCGGCAAGAATGGCCATAATGAGGCCGGCTTTGATATGCATTGATGTTTTCTCGTTGACGTAAGCACGTCGTTCCCGCGTTCGCGGGAGCGACGTCTGTATTTCATTAATCGTTGCCGCCGCCATTCTCGACGAAGACCACGGTGGTCCGCGGCGGAATGCGGAAGGTGCCGCTGGCCGCATCGAAGCCGGCGGTCCTGGCCAGCGCATCGCTGGACGACTTGCGGTGCGTTTTGTGTACCGACAGCTTGCGGCCCTTCATCTCGGCGATGGTGACGTCTCTGGCCACCTTGTCGACGTTGAAGAATGCCGTCACACCTTTGTACTTTGCACCAGGGTAGCGCTGACCGTCAATGCTCATCGCAATTACGCCGGCGACCTGCTGCGGCCCGGTGTTGTGGAAGCGGACGCGCTCCATCACGTCCTGCGCGGTGCGAAGGCGGAACAGCGGCGTGTCGTTGCGGATTTCAAGCATGTCGATGAAGTAGTCGCGCGCGCCGATGATGGCGGCCTGGGTCGGCTTGATCATCGGGTTCGCCAGGATCGGCGACATCAGCTCCCAGTTGCCGCTGTTGGGGCCGGCCATCGGCAAGCCGACGCCGAAGTTATTGTCCTGGTAGGTGAAGTCGAGGCGGTTGAACCAGTCGCCAGCGTTGTAGCTGTCGCGGTCCATCGATTTCGAGCGCAGCAGCTCCTGGCCCGCATGGAAGAACGGGATGCCTTGCGAGAGCATGTTGATGGCCGCGCCAAGGTTCTGCACGCGCACGCGGTCGGCCAGGCTGGTCGCCTGCGGCAGCTTGTAGGCGTTCAGGTCGAACAGGGTCTGGTTGTCGTGCGCTTCGACGTAGTTGATGGTCTCGGTGGGGCTGGCCGCGAAGCCGGCTTGCTGGCCGAAATAGTCGATCTGCGCGTTCTTGCGCAGCTGGCCGAAACGGTCGGTAAAGCTGAAGTCGCGCAGGGTGCCCGACAAGCCGACCTTGACCAGGTCGCCCAGGCGCAGCAGGTCATCCTTGGTCTGGGTGCTGGCCGCATTCGGATCGTAGAACACGCCGTTGATGAAGCCTTGCTGGTTGATCAGCGCTTGTCCGCCGTCGCAGCAGCCGCCGCCGCGCACCGCGTCGCGCAGGCGGTCGTTGAACGAGCCGATGCCGGTGCCGGCCATGTTCGACTGGCGCGCCTGCACGAAGCGGGCGTCGTTGGCGACGTTGCCGAAGTTCCAGGCTTCGCCATACAGGTAGATCTCGCGGCCGGCAGCCTTGTTGACGGCAGCCTGCAGGCGCTTGACCACCGGCAGCGGGTGCATGCCCATGATGTCGAAGCGGATGCTGTCGACCTTGTACTGGCTGGTCCAGGTAACGGCCGAATCGATCATCAGCTTTTCCATCATCGCGTTTTCGGCGGCGGTGTCGGCGCAGCAGCTGTCGTTGGTGATGTCGCCCTTGGCGTTCAAACGGTAGTAGTAGGCCGGCACGATGCGGTCGAGTACCGACGTCGGCCCCTGCTGCGAGCCGCTGGTGTGGTTGTAGACGACGTCCATCGTCACGCGCAGGCCTTGTTCGTGCAGCGACTTGACCATCGCGCGGAACTCGCGCACGCGCACCGCGCCGTCCTGCGCATTGGTGGCGTAGCTGCCGTCAGGCGCGGTGTAGTGGACCGGATCGTAACCCCAGTTGAAGCAGTCGCTGTTCTCGGTCGCCGCTACTGCGGCTTGCTGCGCATCGGAGTTTGGACCGGCGGCCGGAATGACCGGGGTGGCGCAGCCGGTTTCGTTGACGCTGGCGATGTCGAAGGTTGGCAGCAGGTGGATGTGGGTCAGGCCCGCGCGCTGCAGCATGCGCAAGTGCTGCATGCCGTTCGAGCCGGTATCGGTGAACGCCATGAACTTGCCGCGGTGCGCGCTTGGGACTGACAGGTCATTGGCGCTGAAGTCGCGCACCTGCAGTTCGTACAAGGCGATATCGGCAGGGCTGTCCAGGCGCGGGATGCGCTGGTCGTCCCAGCCGGCCGGCTTGAGCAGCGGGCTGTCGAGATCCGCGACAAAGCTGCGCTGGCCGTTGGCGTTCAGGCTGAGCGAGTAAGGATCGGTGACGACATTGCTGACCAGCTGGTTGCCAGCCCAGCGCGACAGCACGCTGACGGTGTAGGTGTAGTAGGCGCGGTTGGTCCAGCGCGCGTCGGGCGCGGTGTACTGCCACACGCCGCTGGCGGCGTCCTTGGACATTGCGACGGTGCTTGCGCTTGCGCTGGTGGCGTCCGCATATACATTGAGCGACACCGATTTGGCGGTCGGCGCCCAGACGCGGAAAGTCGGCACGCCCGATGCCGTGAAGGTTGCGCCAAGTTTTGCATCGGCTGCCGCTGCCGCGAACAGCGAGTCCAGCATGCCGCTGGCCTGCAGCGAGGTGACCTGCACCAGCTTGCCGGCCGCGCTAAATTGTGCGATGGCGAACTGGCCGCTGGCTTTCGCGGCGAGGCCGGCGGCGTCGGCCGGCGACAGCTTGAGCGCGGTGAGGCCGGCCAGGTGCGGATACTGCGCTTTCAGCGCGGCCGACAGCTCGCCGCTGATGGCGAGGTCCATGCCGCTGTCGGCGCCGGTAACGCCTTCGGTCGATGAACCGAGGCCGCCGTTGGCGGCGTAGTACAGCTTGTAGCTGCCGGTTGCAGGGGCGCCCGGCCAGGCAAGCGTCTCGGCCGAGAGCCAGTGCGCCGACGCGTTGGCCAGGTTGCCGAAGCTGAGCGGGGGAGCGGATGCGTAGATCGTGCAGTCGCCTTCCAGCAGCCAGATTTCCTGGCCCGCGGTTGCAATGTCCGAACGCAAGTCGGTGCGCTGGTCGTTGCCGCAGTTCTTGTTGCCGTAGCCGTCGGTGACGAGGAAGTCGATGGCGGTCTTGCTGGTATTGAGCGGGATGTCGACGTAGCCGCCAAAGTCATCGCTGCCGGTCATCATGAAGCGGTCGGTGATCCACGCCGAACTCGGGTTCGCCGGGCCGGACCAGGAGTACACGCCCCAGTCGCTCTCATCGCCTTGCGCGCGGTGAAAGTGCATGCGGATGGTGCCGGGCGCTGGCGCGGAGACGGCGCCACGGGTGGCGGACTGGGTGAAAAGCTGTGTTGTCTGTGCGGCCGGTTCTGCGCTGTTGCCGCCGCAAGCGGAAAGCAGGATGCCGGTCGCGCCAGCAGTCAGAATCTGCGTCAGGCGCGAAGTAATACTACCAAGAGACTTCATGTTGATACTCCTTTGGAGTGAGTGCGGCACACGACGCCTTGTCCTTAATATTGGTTATTGCGGCGCCGGGTGGCCATGAATGGGTGGTGCTGGCTGTAATATTACTACAGGAAATTGTAGAAATTTACATATATTCGAGGAAAAGTCGTGCCCGGATTCGATGGTTTCTTAGCGTCAACTGAATCTGGCGCAAAGCCGTGCGTTTTTGCCGGGCTACAGTAGCAATCTTTCGACGGCGCTACGGCCGGTAGCGCCAACCAATACTTCCTCCGCATCGCTTTGTCCGTTGTAGTGTTCGAAGATACCCTGCAGCTTTTCTGTTTCATTGGGAGGCGCCATGAGCAAAGGAATGAGACTGACCGAGCGGTGGATGCACCTGTGTCTTTGGCTGGTCGCGCTGGCCTTCGCGGGTTTCCTGATCGGCCTGGGCGGCAAGGTGGTCGATAACCTGGACTTTGCCGAGGACCCGGCGTCGGTATCGGATTTCATCGATCCTGTTCGCGGTCCGAAGGTGCTGGCAGCCTACCGCGCCGCGAAGCAGGCGCATACCGATGCCGACGATGCGCTGGATCAGGCCAGGCTGGCCCATCAAAAGGCGGCAGCGAACTCCAGCACCGCCGAGGACACGTTCAACAACTGGGTCAAGACACGGATGGCAACGGCGGGCAAGGAGCACGACGGCCAACTGCTGGACCGGACCCGCGACCTCGACGCTCTGAAAGCGGCTGAACGTGCCGCGCTCGGGGCCGTCGAGGCGCAGCAGCAAGCGAAGCTGAATGCCTCGCAGGCGCTGGAAAGGGCCAGTGCTGAGTGGTCCGCGCTGGAGCGCCCTGCCATCGAGGCCGCTTACCATGCCGACGAAATGCGCGCGCTGCGCGTATTTGGGTACCGCCTGGCGTTGACGCTGCCTTTGCTGGGCGTGGCCGGATGGCTGTTCGCGCGCCAGCGCAAGGGATCATACTGGCCATTTGCCTGGGGCTTCATCCTGTTCGCGCTGTTCGCCTTCTTCGTCGAGCTGGTGCCTTACCTGCCAAGCTTCGGTGGCTATGTCCGTTACGGTGTCGGCATCGTGCTCACCATCGTGGCGGGCCGTTATGCGATCCGCTACCTGCAGCGCTTCCGCGAACGGCAGCAGGCCGCCGAAGCGCTTCCCGATACCGAACGCCGCGCCACGCTGTCGTACGACAAGGCGTTGGCGAGGCTGGCGAAGTCGGTGTGCCCGGGATGCGAGCGGTCGATCGACGTGAAAATGAAAGAGCTGAGCTTTTGCCCGCACTGCGGCATGGGCATCGCCACCGACTGCACCAGTTGCCACGGGCGCAAAAGCGTATTTGCGCCGTTCTGTCTTGCTTGCGGTTGTCCCGACCAGCGTAACGCCCTGGCCTGACAGCGCGCATCCGGTCTCGTCGCTTTTCCATCAAGGAGATTAAACATGGCTGCACCTCAGATCCAACCACCTTCAAGCGCATTTGTAGGCGCATCCTGGGCCGCCCTGGTCGCCGGCATGGGCGCGTATCTGGCCTTCCTGTGGAATGCCAGCATGGCCTTGAATGAGAAAGGCTACTACTTCATCATCCTGATGTATGGCTTGTTTGCCGCGATCTCGGTGCAGAAGGCGGTGCGCGACCGAATCGAGGGCGCCAGGGTGACCGGCATCTACTACGGCTTGTGCTGGTTCTCGCTGATCTTGTGCCTGGTGCTGATCACCACGGGCCTGTGGAATGCGTCGATCGCCAGCAGCGAGAAAGGCTTCTATGCGATGTCATTTGTGCTGAGCTTGTTCGCGTCGGTGGCGGTCCAGAAGAACGTGCGCGATACGGCGTCCGCCGGGCCGGGATTGAGCGGCGCAGTTGCCGAGTAAGGAAATCCTTCCTCAGGCTTCGGCAAGCTGCTCGTAGATGAACGCCTTCAGCGCCTGCGACACCGGCTCTGAGATGGTGTCGGCGAATTCGACGCCGTAGCGCATCTGTTCGGACGGCTTGCCTTTGACGCTGCGGATAACGCATGGCACCGAGATCGTCTGGTTTGCTTCGGCGATCCTGGCCTGGAATGTCACGGTCACGGGCGCACCGGGCTGGCCGAGCAGCAATCCGGTTTCCAGCGCGCAGCCAGAATCGGACAGGTTCGTAATCAGGGCAGGCAGCACATAGCCTTTGTCGATGGTGATCGATGCCGGCAGGCGCGCGGTGACCCTTAGCGCCTGGCGGAATACCTTGGTGACGACCTTTTGCGGATAGCGCAAAAATAAATGGCCGTTCGGCACCACCGCATAGCGCAGCAGCGTGGTTTTGAACATGCACAGGGTGCGGCCGAACAGCACCTGCACCGTGATGGGCATGCCTTCGAAATTTTTCCACTTATTGTCGTCGCCGAGGCCGAGCGCCGGCGCCGACACGATGATCGACGACATGCCAATGCGGCCGTAGAAGTCCGCATTGACGCTGCGTGTGGCGGTCTCGGCGGGCAACTTGAAAGTGAGCACGACGGTTTCGGCGTTTTGCCGGAAATACTTCAGCGGGTCGTTCGCCTGCGAGGCCATCATCGTGCTGAGTTGGTCCGAGTCCATCTCGATCGACGGCCGGCCGCGGTCGTCGGCTGTGCCGATGCGCACCGGCGTGGCCATGATGAGCCGGTCTTGCACGAACTCGTCCGCGACCATGAAGCCCGCCGGCGCCAGCAAGTCGCCCGAGGCGAGGAAAATCGGCCACGATAGGGCGCTGCCAACCGGGATATCGCTTTCGAACAGATAGACCAGCTGGGTGACTGCCATTGGTGTGAGCCTAAGGATCAAGTGCGCCGGATGTTACCGAGTAAATAGCTTTTATGCAATTTCTCAATGGCTTTTGGCCGCCGCGATCCGCTTGACCGTCATCGCAACGCACTGTACGTACGCCCAAAAGACCCGCTTCGGTCGATTTTTGATGCCATCGTCCGCAATCGCTCGATTCCCTTCCTCTACAGCAGTAGAATGTGGATCGGCAAGTATTGCCGCCATAAAAACGAGTTTAGGGAGCCCTATGTTTACATTGCGCGCAGCGGCCATCGCTGCATTCCTCGCGTCCTCCGCATCCGTTGCGTTCGCGGCCGATGCGCCAGCGGACGACAAGAAAAAATGGGACGTCAACAATCCGCCTGGCGCGGCGGGCAAGGTCAACATCGATACCCGCACCGGCACCTGGATGAGTGTCGACGTCAGCCCTGACGGCAAGAACATCGTGTTCGATCTCCTGGGCGACCTGTACCTGCTGCCGATCGGCGGCGGCGAAGCGAAACCGCTGACGCATTCGATGGCGTGGGAGATGCAAGCGCGCTTCTCGCCGGACGGCAAGCAGCTGGCCTTCATGTCTGACGCGGCGGGCGGCGACAACATCTGGGTGATGAATGTCGACGGCAGCGGCGCGCGCGAAGTAAGCAAGGAAAAGTTCCGCCTGCTGAACAACCCAGTGTGGCACCCGAACGGCAATTACATTGCCGCGCGTAAGCATTACTCGGGCACCCGTTCGCTGGGCTCGGGCGAAATCTGGATGTACCACGTGCAGGGCGGCGGCGGTGTCCAGCTGAACGAAAAACCGAACTGGCAGAAAGACCTGGGCGAACCGGCGTTCTCGCCGGACGGCCGCTATGTGTACTACTCGCAGGACACCACGCCAGGCAACGTCTTTGAATACAACAAGAACTCGAACGGCGAGATCTACAAGATTTTCCGCCGCGACCTGAAGAGCGAAAAGACCAAAGCCTTCGTCAGCGGCGCCGGCGGCGCGGTGCGTCCGACGCCTTCGCCTGACGGCAAATACCTGGCATTCGTGCGCCGCGTGCGCAACCAGTCGACCCTGTTCCTGAAAGACCTGACCACTGGTAAGGAAACGCCGGTGTGGGGCGAACTCGAGCGTGACATGCAGGAAGCCTGGGCGATCCACGGCGTGTATCCGGCCTTCAGCTGGATGCCGGGCAGCAAAGAGATCGTGGTCTGGGCCAAGGGCAAGATCTGGCGCCTCGATCCTTTCGCCAAGACGGCCAAGGAAATCGCCTTCCACGTCAAGGACACCCGCGACATCCGCGAAGCGGTGCGTTTCAGCCACGCGGTCGCGCCGGAATCGTTCGACGTGCGCCAGCTGCGCTGGACCAATGTTGCCCCACAAGGCAACAAGGTCGTCTACTCGGCACTGGGCCACCTATACGTGCGCGACCTGCCGAACGGCGAGCCAAAGCGCCTGACCAAGCAGTCCGATCACCTGGAATACTTCCCCAAGTTCTCGCGTGACGGGCAGCGCATCGTCTTCACCACCTGGAACGACGACAAGCTCGGCTCGGTGCGCACGATCGACCTGCGCAGCGGCAAGGAAACCATCGTCAGCGACGTGCCGGGCAAATACATCGAGCCGGCGTTTTCGCCTGACGGCAAGGACGTGGTCTACGTCAAGAGCGAGGGCCGCCACCTGATGACGCCATGGCACAGCCTCGAGCCAGGCGTGTACAAGGCGCCGGCCGATGGCAAGGCCAAGCCGGTGCTGATCACCGAGGAAGGCCGTGCGCCGCAGTTCGCCAGCGACAGCAACCACGTCTACGTCACCCGCGTGGCGCGCTCGAACGAAGTCGATTCGATGACCTCGCTGGTACGCATCCGTCTCGACAAGTACGAAGAGCACGCGGTCGCCAAGGGCGAATTCGTGACCAATTTCGCGGTGTCGCCGGACGGCCAGTGGCTCGCCTACGGCGAACGCTTCCACACCTGGGTCACGCCGCTGCCAATGGCCGGCAAGGCCGTCACCATCGGCGAGAAGACCGAATCGCTGCCGGTGCGCCAGCTCGACGTCGACGCCGGTGAATACCTGCACTGGAACGGCAACAGCAGCGCGCTGCACTTCACCCTGGGCGACCAGCTGTTCACGCGCGACATGAAGCTGGCGTTCGCGCCGAGCGACTCCGACGCCAAGAAGGAAAAGCTGCGTGCGGAAGCGGTGATGAAGCAGGCCGGCGTCAAGATCGGTTTCGCGGCCAAGGCATCGGTACCGCGCGGCACGGTCGTGATCGACGGCGCACGCATCGTCACGATGAAGGGCGACGAAGTCATCGACAACGGCCGCATCGTCATCAAGGACAACCGCATCGCCGCCATCGGCAAGGCCTCCGACGTGGCAGCGCCTGCTGGCGCCACCCGCATCGATGCCGCCGGCAAGACGGTGATCCCGGGCCTGGTCGACGCGCACTGGCACGGCGCCATGGGCGAAGACGGCATCGTTCCGCAGCAGAGCTGGGTCGACTACGCCGGCCTCGCGTTCGGCGTCACCACCGTGCACGATCCATCCAACGACACCGGCACCATCTTCACGCACAGCGAAATGCAGCGTACCGGCCAGCTGGTCGGCCCGCGCATCTACTCGACCGGCACCATCCTGTACGGCGCCAAGGGCAACTTTGCCGCGCCGGTCAACAGCCTGGACGATGCGATGACGCACGTGCGCCGCCTCAAGGCCGGCGGCGCCATCAGTGTCAAGAGCTACAACCAGCCGCGCCGCGAACAGCGCCAGCAGATTCTCGAAGCTGCGCGCCAGACCGGCATGATGGTGGTGCCCGAGGGCGGTTCGCTGTTCCAGCACAACATGACGATGGTGGTCGACGGCCACACCGGCATCGAGCACTCGATCCCGGTCGAGAAAGCCTACGACGACGTCAAGCAGCTGTGGTCGCAAACCAAGGTGGGCTACACGCCGACGCTGGTGGTGTCCTACGGCGGCCTGGACGGCGAGCACTACTGGTACGCCCGTACCGATGTGTGGAAGCATCCGATCCTGTCGAAATACGTGCCGAAGTCGGTGCTCGAGCCGCGCAGCATCCGCCGCGAAACCGCGCCGGAAGAGGACTTCAACGTGTTCCGCGTGGCCCGCACGGCGACCGAACTGCAGAGGGTCGGCGTGCCGGTCAACATCGGCGCCCACGGCCAGCGTGAAGGCCTCGGCGCGCACTGGGAAATGTGGTCGCTGGTTGGCGGCGGCATGACTTCGCTGGAGGCGATCCGCTCGGCAACCCTGAACGGCGCCCAGTACTTGGGCCTGGACAAGGATGTCGGCTCGCTCGAAGTGGGCAAGCTGGCCGACCTGGCCATCATCGACGGCGATGTCGTCAAGGACATCCGCCAGTCCGACCGCATCACCCACGTGATGATCAACGGCCGCCTGTACGAGTCGGCGACGATGAACGAAGTCGGCGCCACGCCGAAGCAGCGCAAGCCGTTCTTCTTCGAAGGCGCGGAAGGCGCCAATGCGCCGGTGCAGACGAACAGCCACAGCCACGGCCACGGCACCGACCAGCACTAACCGCAGTCGTTAGCGGCAAGGCGGCCCGGTACGAGTTTCTCGTCCGGGCCGTTTTTTTTGGCGCTGTCACCGTGAAGTATGGAATTCACTCCGTCCTTCCTGCGCAGGCGCACTGCTGTCCGGAATAATCATGTTGACAATGCCGCTGCATCAATCGGAGCCGGGGCACTCACAGAAATCGGGACATGGAAACTTGGAATGCAAGATTCAACGTCGCCCGTGCGAAGGCAGGGGTCGCTACTCGGCATGTTTCGTATGGACCCCTGCTTTCGCAGGGGCGACGTTGGCCTGCATTGCCGATTTCGTTGCGGCCGTAGCTTCTAAAACGACGCTTGGCTGCCGAGCGATTCGTGTCAAGCAGCATGTCGCGGACAGTATGCGCGCAGGCGGAAATCCTAACGACGCCGGGTAGCGGATCGGGTTCTCGCGGTTTCAGCATCCGTGGCATGGGTGCCCGCCTGCGCGGGCACGACGTGACGGTGGCCTTGGTTTAGCGTTTTTTTTGGCATTGTCACCGTGACGAGGCGATCGAACCGGGAATATTGTCATTTTATTTCCGTGCGCATATGGCAATTTGTCGGCCCTTCCCGTAATTTTCTGGTGTCGCCTGGCCGAGCAGTGCGACGCGTGACAACAACCAGGGGACGACCAATGCTGGCAATGAATGACCGTGCACCTTCGCGCATTCGCGCAGGCCATTGCGATGGGTGAGCGCAACGGCCACCTGGTGATTATCGGCGGCGCTGAAGACCGCATCTACGGCAAAAAGATCCTTGCCCGGTTTACCGAACTGGCGGGCGGTTCGCAAGCGGACATCGTCGTCATCACCGCTGCCAGCGGGCTGTCCGACCAGATGTGGGAGGTCTACCGGCAGGCGTTCGGCGAGCTTGGCGTCATCAACGTCAGCCATGTGGAGATCAGTTCGCGCGCTGACGCCAACAGTGAACGCACGGTCGGCATGTTATCCCGCGCGGACGGCATCTTCATGACCGGCGGCGACCAGAAGCGCCTGCTGGCGCTGATCGGAGGCACCGAGGCCGACCGCGCGCTGCACGCGGCGTTCAGGCAGCGCGGCGCCATCATTGGCGGCACGTCCGCCGGCGCGTCGGCGATGTCAGGCCAGATGCTGGCAAGCGGCGCAGCCGTTCCCCAGCCCGAGAAGGGCGCGGTCAGCATGGCGGCCGGCCTTGGCCTGCTCCAGCACATCCTGATCGACCAGCATTTCTCCGAGCGGCATCGGCTCGGCCGCCTGCTGACGGCGGTCGCGCAGAATCCCTGCCTGCACGGCGTCGGCATCGATGAGGATACCGCCCTGGTCATCGAACGCGGGGTTGGCATCGAGGTGGTGGGCGAGGGCGCGGTGACGGTTGTCGACGGCCGCCACATGCACTCGAATCTCGCGCACATCGCCGACCGGGAAAACCCCGAGATGATCGATGTGCGCCTGCACGTGCTGCCGGCCGGCTCGCGCTATGCGCTGCCCACCGGCGGCCGCGCCGATGCGCTGCCGGCGTCGATGCTGGATTTCCTGCGCAAGGTAATCAATCCGCATCCGCACGCCTAGCGGGCCGCAGCGCGATGTACTCAGCTGGCCTGGCCGGCGATCGCGCGTGCCGCTTGCGGGTCGATCGGCTCGAGCGCTTCAACCAGCGCGCCGACCGAGGTGCCGCAGTAGACCAGCACGTCGCCCGGCGAACACAGTGCGAACGCGCGGCGCAGGGCCAGCACGCGGTCGTCGACGCCTTCCACCGCATCCGCGCTGGCGCGCGCGGACAGCGCGCCCTGGCGGATGATCGCGGCCGCCTGGCCGTACACCCGTCCGCGGCTGGCCGACTCGTACACCACCAGTTTATCGAAGCCCATGCCGCAAATGCGGCCGGTGCGGTGCAGCTCTTCGTCGCGCCGGTCGCCAGGCGACGTCACCACGCCGACCACGGCGCCCCGGGTCATGGCGCGCGCGGCTTCGGCAAGCGCTGCGTATGCCGCGGCATTGTGCGCGTAGTCGGCGATCACCGTCATGCCGCGCACGTGGAACAGGTTGGTGCGCAGCGGATTGGACTGGATGTCCGAGACAAAGCTGGCCAGTCCCGCGACGATCTCGGCGTCGTGGAACCCGGCGCCCAGCAGCGCCGCCGCGGCGGCAAGGCTGTTGGCGATGTTGTAGCGCGCGCGTCCGCCGAGGGTGCACGGTATGTCGGCGACGCCGATCAGGATGCGCTTGCCGGCGCCGTCGGCCACCACCATGCTGGCGCCGTCAAGGACCAGCGCGCGGCCGCCGCCGCCCAGGTGATCGCGCAGCGCCGGGTTGGCGGGGTCGAGCGAGAAGTAGATCAGCTCGGCGCCGTGGCCGATGCGGCGCGCCATTGCGACGCAGTGCTCATCGTCGGCGTTCAGCACGGCCGCGCCGCTGGCGCAGGCGACAATCAGCTCCTTGACCCGGGCAAGCTGTTCGAGCGTATCAACCCCTTCCATGCCCAGATGGTCGTCGGAGACGTTGAGCACCACCCCGACTGTGCACTGGTCATAGGCCAGGCCGCGCTTGAGGATGCCGCCGCGTGCGGTTTCCAGCACGGCCATGTCGACCTCCGGCGCGCTGAGCACCGCGCGGTGCGACCAGTAGCCGGTGCAGTCGTCCTCGGCAACCATGCTGCCGCCGATGAAGATGCCGTGCGTCGAGGCGTGCCCGGTGCGGCGGCCGGCCAGCGCGGCGGCGTGCGCGATCATCAGGGTGGTGGTCGTTTTGCCGTTGGTGCCGGTAACGGCGATAACCGGAATGCGGGCGGCGTCGCCGGCGCCGGCCATGTCCAGGAATTCGTCGACCTCGATGTCGCGCGCATGCCCGCGCAGCGGCGGCGGCGCCTTGACGGCAATCACCGATGCCGCACCGGGGTCGGCTTCATCGTAGGCCAGCTCAATCGCGCCTTGCTCGAGGCCCAGTTTGGCGCTGGCGCGCGCGCACAGGGCGGCCAGGCCATCGCCGGCGGAGGATGCGCCGGCTTCGCCGACGTAGCGCGCGCCTGCCACCAGCCGTTCGATGGTGACGCGGCGTCCGAACTGGCGTGCGGCGGCGAACGCCTGCGCCAGTTCCCGGTCGCCGCTGCATTCGCTGATGCCGCCATCGCCGGCCCCGGCATCGCCTGGCATCACGAGCACGCGTTCGCCGAGGCGGCGTGCCACCCGCAGCGCGTCGTCGAGGTTGTCGACCGTGCCTCCCTGCGGTATCGGTATGCATGCCTCATCGAGCAGCGCACGCGTGAGCTGCCTGTCCTGTGCGATCCATGGCCCCATCAACGGGGTATCGTTTGGCAGGCGCGGATGGTAGCGGCGCTGGCGGCTGCCGGTGCCGAGCTGGTACAGCGCATCGTGTTCGGTGATCCGGTTGGCGGGAATGCCGCGTTTGTGCGCCGCCGCCAGCACCGCTGCCGTCAGCGGGTCGATGCGGTAGCTTTCCGACTGCCGGACCAGCTGGTCGAACGGCGTGGCGTAGTCGAACGGCAGGCCATGGGCCAGCGCGTCGACCAGGTATACCGCCAGCGAAAACGCCGATTGGGCGATGTGCTCGATCTGGTAGGCGCACACCACACGGCGCAATGACGAAGGTCCCTCGGCCAGCGAGGTGTCGCAAAATTCGGCGGGCGCACCGGCCAGGCATTGCAGTTCGAGTGTCAGGTGCGCGATCACCGTGCCAGCGTCAAAGCCCGGCGGCAGCGGCGCGAGGCAGCGCTCGCGCAAGGTCGGCACCAGTGCGTGCAAGCGCTCGACTACCGACAGCAGGTCGGAGGGAGGCGCAAGCTCAAGGTCTTCAAGGTCGATCAGGCCGAGAATGCACGGGAAGCGGGCATACAGGTTCGCACCGCGCAGCAGGCGTTGTCGAAGAATCTTCACAATGGCACTTCCTGTATCTGGTCTTACGCGTCGAGCAGCTGGGCGAACATCCGCGTGGCCATCATCCCGACCGGCGTATGGTGCGTCGATGGCGCGATCGCCGCGCCAAGCAGTGCCATCGCCGCATCCTTGCCGCCGCATTCGGCAACTTGCTGCTCGAAGACGCGCAGGGCGTTCTGGCCGGCGGCGCCGCCGTCGTTGGCCGCCTGGCCCCAGTGGCGGATCACGCCGCGCATGGCGGCGGGACGCGCTTCCGCGCTGCCGGCCAGCTCGCGCAGGTTGCGCTGGCGCGCGCGATAGCTCGGCTCGCGCCGGGCGGCGGAAGCACCACCGGGCGCCTGTTCGATCCAGTCGCGCAGCACCTGCAGCTCGTACGGGCTAAATACGCCAAACATCTCGGCGCGCGGACCCGACACCAGGCCCCAGAAGCGGCTGGCAGCGGCGTCCTGGCCGCGCTGGATCCAGCCGGCACGCGTCATCGCATCGAGGAAGTCGCCGATCGCGGCCGGGTTCTCGAGCCAGGCGCTGACCGCCTTGCCTTCGATGCGGCAGTAGTCCGAGTGCATGTCCTTGCCGATGATGGCCTTGTCGGCCAGCAGGCGCTTGAGCTCCTTGTCGATGTCGAACGCGCCGATGACCGAGGTGGTGCAGGCGCCAAGTTCGTTGAGCCGGTAGCCGTTCAGCACGCGCTGGTAAAAAGCGGCCGGGTCGTCGGCGCGCGCCATCAGCGCTTGCAGCGCGGCGATCGCCTTGTGCGCGTGGCCGTTGGAGCCGTTATCGACTGTGACGTGCAAGGTGAAGTAGTACGGATCGATGCCCAGCTCATTCAACTCGTACGAGGTGATCAGCAGATGCAGCGGCAGCTGTTCGTATCCAAGGTTGTAACCGATCAGTTCGGGCAGGAACTGGTCCGCCTGCGCGGCCAGGGCCAGCTGGATCGCGCCCTGTTCGAAATGCTCGTCCGACAGGTCGTGCCACTGGTCGCAGCCGTGCGTGGCCAGCAGCTGCTGGTAGATCGCGACGTGGTTCTTGTCGGCAACGCCGTCGCCAAGCTCCTCCAGGTAGGTGCGGATCAGGCCGTGAAACGCGACATCCTGCCAGTGCGGCAGCACGCCGTACAGCCAGGCGCCATCGACCAGCTTGGTAGGCGCGACGGCGCGCAGGAAATATAGCGCCGCCGCCTTGCTGGCAAAGTACTGGCGTGGCGCGCCGGCTTTGCGGCGCGCGAGATAGTCCTGATAAGCCGCGCCGACATCTAGCACGTGGCGCTGCGACCAGTTGTCGAGCCGAGACGGGTCCAGCGGGAGGGCGACCGGCAGTGCCTCGGCATCGGCGAGGCAGCGACGCAGGAAGTGATGCGCCGCTTCCGGCTGCCGTTCCAGTCCCTGGCTCATCGCCAGGTAGATCGACTTGGCGCTCGCGGCCGCTGGTTGGGCGGCAGGCGGGCAGGGCGCTGCGAGCATTGGCTCACGCACGGGCATTGGCATGTTGGTCATTAGGGCAAGAAATTCCGGGAACTAGTTATGCCGCAATTGTGACGGCATGCCCGGGTTCCCAACATCAGTACGCGTGCCCCATGGCCGTAAGAGGAGGCCTACGCCGGCGGAAAGCACGTTTCTTCAGGTGGTACTGTCAGGTGCCACACATAACTATGTAAATACCCGGACATTTCGTGGGATTGTGGTGTCAAATGGATATCAAGTGGTGTTACTATCAATACCCCGGTCCAGCTCAGCGTTGACCCGGTTGGTTAATTCACCGCGTGAGTAAAAGCCATGGATGACGCAAAGCCACCGATTTTCGATTTCCTGTCCCATGGCGGCGAAATGGGCGCGCTGATGCGCACCACCGACTGGACCAGCTCGCCACTTGGCCCGACCGAAGGATGGCCGCCTTTGCTCAAGAGCATCGTCAGGGTGATGCTGTCGTCCAGCCATCCGATGTTCCTGTGGTGGGGGCCGGAACTGATCCAGTTTTATAACGACGCCTATTCGCGCACCATGGGTCCGGAACGCCACCCGTGCGCGCTCGGCGGACGCGGGCGCGAGTGCTGGTCTGAAATCTGGCCGATCATCGGGCCGCAGATCGCATTTGTCATGGACGGCAAAGGCTCGACCTGGCACGAGGACCAGCTGATCGCCATTACCCGCCATGGCAGGCGCGAAGATGTCTGGTGGACCTACGGCTACAGCCCGGTCGAAGACGACGCCGGCGTGCATGGCGTGCTGGTGGTATGCAACGACGTCACGGCGCAGCATCTCGCCAGAGCCGAACTTGAACAAGTCAACCAGGCGCTCAGTGAACAGGTGCGCCAGCGCGAGCAGGCGCAGCAGCTAGAAGCGCAACAGGCGGCCCAATTGCTCCGGGCCGAACAGGCGCTGCACCACCAGCATGAGGCCGAGGCCGAACGCCTGTGCGCCCTGTTCCAGCAGGCGCCCGGCTTTGTGTGCATCCTGCGCGGTCCGGACATGGTGTATGAATTCGCCAACGCGGCGTACACCCGCTTCATCGGCGATCGCGATCTGATTGGCAAGACGATGCGCGAAGCGATTCCAGAAGCCGAAGGGCAGGGCTTCTTCGCATTGCTCGAACGCGTATACGAGACGGGCAAGCCGTTCGCCGCTAGCGACGTCACCCTGCTGCTGCGCAAAGCGCCGGGTGCGCCGGTCACCCAGGTCTATTGCGACTTTGTCTACCAGCCGATCTTTACCGCCGGTGAGGTGAGCGGCATTTTTGTCGAAGGTTTCGATGCCACCGAACGGGTAATGTCCAAGCAAGCGCTGGAACGCAGCGAGCTGCGCCTGCGCGAGGGCATGAAAGTGGCGCGGATGGCGGTATGGGACTGGATACTGTCGACCAATGAGGTCATCTTTTCCGACAATGCGCCTGAACTGTTTGGCGCCAACTGGACCAGCATCGAACAGGTGTGGGGCGCCATCGTCCCCGAGGACATGCAGCGCATCGACCAGGCGCGCCGCACCGCGCTGGCCCAGGACGGCACCTACGGCGACATCATCCGGGTGGTGCGCCCCGACAACGGCGAGCTGGTCTGGCTTCAGGTGTACGCCACCGTGGTGGCCGACGCCGGCGGGGTGCCGCGCTGGGTGCGCGGGGTGTCGATCGACATCACCGCGCGCAAGCGCGCCGAGGAATCGCTGCGCGAAGCGGGCCGCCACAAGGACGAGTTCCTGGCGATGCTGTCGCACGAGCTGCGCAACCCGCTGGCGCCGATCCGGTCGGCGGCCCACCTGCTCGGGATGGACCCGGACAATGTCGCGCGGGTCAGGCAATCGAGCGTCATCATCGAGCGCCAGGTCAATCACATGACTAGCCTGATCAATGACTTGCTGGATGTATCGCGCGTCAATACCGGCCTGGTGGTGCTGGAAAAGGACGCCGTCGACCTGCACCAGGTGGTACTGGAATCGCTGGAGCAGACGCAGCCGCTGATCGACGAACGCGGCCACACGATAGCGGTCAGGGGGCCCGGCGCGGGCGACGTGATCGTCTGGGGCGACCGCAAACGCCTGGTGCAGGTGCTCAGCAACCTGCTGCACAACGCCGCCAAGTACACGCCGGCGTGCGGGCGCCTGTCGCTCGACGTGGTGGTGCACCCCTGCTCGGTCGACCTGCACGTGCGCGACAACGGCATCGGCATCGGCGCCGACCTGCTGCCGCATGTGTTCGAACTGTTTACCCAGCACAAGCGCACCCCTGACCGCAGCCAGGGCGGACTGGGGCTGGGATTGGCGCTGGTGCGCAGCCTGGTCGCGCTGCATGGCGGCCAAGTCACCGCGACCAGCGATGGCAGCGACGCCGGCAGCACCTTCTCGGTGACGTTGCCGCGCCATGTGCCTGCTGCCAACGCCACTGCCGGCGCCCGGTTGGACGCCCGGCCGGCAGCATCGATTCGCCGGCACGCCGAGGCGCACAGCATGCGTGGTTGACACGCCAGCCAGGCCAATGCCGGGGATCCGGCCTGGAGTGTGCCGCGGCGCTTTGCCTCAGCCGGCAGTCGTTGGCCGTGCCTGCGCGAACTGGGTCGCAAGGAAACCGGCGATCTTGTCCTGCGTGGCCGGCAGATAGGGGATGTTCAGGTGGTCGGAATCGGGAATGATTTCGTCCAGGTGCAGCCGGCCCAGCTTCGACACCAGCAGGTCGGTGTGCGAGTGGGGCACCACGTCGTCGCTGGCGGCGCGCACCACGTAGGTCGGCGCCTTCAGCTCGGACGCATACTTGACCGACTCGAAGCGGTGGCGCAGCACGAAGCTGACCGGCACCGCGCGGAAGCGGCGCTGGGCGATCGCCAGGATCGAATCGTAGGGCGTGATCAGCACCACCGAATGCACCGGCCGCTGCATCGCGACCTGCACCGCCACCCCGGAACCGAGGCTGCGCCCGACCACCGCCACGCGGCCCGGGTCGACGTGGCTGCGCGCGGCCAGCCAGTCGAACAGCATGCAGCCGTCGTCGACCATGTGGTTCTCGGCCGGATCGCCGTGCGAGTCGCCGTAGCCGCGGTAATTGACCGCCAACACCGTCATGCCGGGAAACAGCTTGCCGGCGTCGCGCGCCACCCACGACACTTCTTCCGAGCGGCCGCCGAAATACACCACCGCCGGGTGCGGGCCGACCACGGCCGGCTTCATCAGCCAGCCCGACAGCCGAGTGCCGTCGGCGGCGCGCAAGGTCACCAGGCGGGTGCGGTGGCCGCTGCTGCGCGGATTCAGCACTTCGCGCTTGATGGTCGGATTAAACACCAGGCGGCGCTGGCTGGCCGCGATCGCGGCGGTAAAACCGACCCACAGGACGCTGGCGATGCCGGCAATGCCGGCGACTTTTCGTGAATTGTTCATGAGCACTAGTTTATCCCGCTTCGCGGCCGCCGCGCACGCCGTCGCCAGCCGTGCGCGCATCCTTGCGATAACCCAGCAGTTTAGTACCGTCCATACAACAGTCGGCGTGTGCGCGGAATGCGTGTGGTAACCTTTTTACACCTACTAACGATAGCGCACATGAAAAAACTGGTGACCTCGGCAGACCAACTGGCCGGGGTGTTCGTCGGCCTGCTTGGCCTGGTTGTCGCGGTCCGCTGGGTGTTCAACAGCGACACCATCGCGATGCTGGTACCCGGGTCAGCAAAGATGGGCATTGTGTCGCCCGTGCTGTTCATGGCAGCGGGCTTTTGCTGTTACTTCGCGCTGCGCCGCGACGCCGGCCCGGCGCTGGGCACGGCCTGGCGCATCCTCGCCGTGCTGCTGATGGTGGTGCCCACCCTGGTGCTGGCCCAGCACCTGTTCGGCATCAGCCTCGGCATCGACTTCGTGCGCGTGCCGACCGCGCCGACCGCCGATACGCCGTATCCCGGCCGGATGGCGCCGAATACCTGTATCGCGTTCCTGCTGGCCGGCACAGGCTTGCTGCTGGCGCGCGCGGCGCTGCCTTCGCCATCGCGCGTGGCCGCGCTGGGGGCCTGCGCGCTGGCGCTGATCGTGATTGGCGCCAGCGCCCTGGTCGGCTACATCCTCAAGCTTGAACTGATGTACCGGATCGCCGCGGCCAACGTCATGCAGCCGCCCACCGCGGTCGGCATCGTCATGCTGGGCATCGGCCTGTGGTCGATGCGCTCGGCCCACGCCGCGGCCAGGCACGGCCCGGCCAGCAGCGAGTCGCGCATCACCTGGCACGCGCTCGGAATCATCGCGGTAGTCGCGCTCAGCGCCGGCGCCGCTGGCTTCGTCGCCATGCGCGACAGCTATGAAGAATCGCTGTCGTCGAACATGATGGTGGCCGCGCGCACCAGCGCCGATGCCATCGGCAACACCCTCGAGGTCAGGCGCCGCATGATGGAAGACATCACGCAGGCGAGCGGGCTGGCGGCGCTGCTGTCCCAGCCCGCCGGACCAGAGCGGCAGGCGCAGGTGCAGGCGCTGGCCCAGCGCATGCTGGGCGCCGACGTCGCCGGGCTCGAAGTGTATGGCGCCGACGGCGCGCTGCTGGCCAGCGCGGGGCGGCTGGCGCCGTTCGACGGCAGCGTGCGCCACCCATTGACGGTGCAAGGGCTGCCGGCCTCGCTGGTGTGGGACCGTGGCTACGTGCTGCGCACCGAGCACCAGCTGCGCGACGGCGCAGTGGCCGTTGGCAGGGTGGCGGGAGAGCGCCGCCTGATGCTGCTCGACCGGCTGCTGGCGTCGATCGGCGCCCCCGGCGCTTCCGAGATCCTGTTGTGCCACCGCGCCGGCGGCGAGGCAGTCTGCGCATCCACGCGCCGCCGCCAGCAGGCGTTTCACGTGCCGATCTCGCGGATTGACCGGCGCTTCGACCTGCCGATCGGCCGCGCGGTGGCCGGCGAGAGCGGGGTCACCAACGCGCGCGACCTGCGCGGCGTGCAGGTACTGGCGGCGTACACGCCAGTCAGTGGTTTCGGGCTCGGACTGGTGGTCAAGAACGATATCGATACCCTGTACGCGCCGCTGCGCCAGCGCACCAACCTGCTGGTGCTGGCGCTGGTGCTGCTGGTGGCGCTGAGCGCGTCGGCCCTGCTGTTCCAGGTGCGCCCGCTGCTGGCGCAGCTGGTGCGCGAACAGCGCCGCACCCGGGTGATCCTGGAAAATTCGAACGACGCCTTCGTGGCGATCGGCACCGACGGCCGCATCACCGACTGGAACAGCCAGGCCGAGCTGCTGTTCGGCTGGAGCGCGGCGGAGGCGATGGGGCACGATATGGCCAGCCTGATCATCCCGCCGGCGCAGCGCCCGGCGCACTCGGCGGGCTTCGCCCGCTTCATCCGCACCGGCACCGGCAATATCATCAATTCGCGCATCGAGGTCATTGCGCTGCGCCGCGACGGCAGCGAGATTCCGGTCGAGCTGTCGGTGGCGGGCTTCCACAACGGCATCGGCTACGTCGCCAACGCCTTCATGCGCGACATCACCGAGCGGCGCCGGCTGGCCGCCGAAGGCGCCGCGCGCGCCGCCGACCTCGAACATGAGCGCGACCGCGCCGAAGCGGGCAGCCGCGCCAAGGGCGAGTTCGTGGCCAACATGAGCCACGAACTGCGCACCCCGATGAACGCGGTGCTCGGCATGGCCCACCTGCTGTCGCTGACCGACCTCAAGGACGAGCAAAAACGCTATCTCGAGATGATCCGCGAATCGGGCCGCTCGCTGCTCGGCATCATGAACGACATCCTCGATTTTTCCAAGGTCGAGGCGGGGCGCGTCGAGCTGGAGCAAAGCCGCTTCCTGCTGTGCGACGTGCTGGGGGCCGTGGCCACCATCATGAGCGTCAACGCGGGAGAGAAGGACATCGAACTGGCCATCGGCATCGACCCGGATGTGCCGCACGTCCTGTGGGGCGACGCGATGCGCCTGCAGCAGGTGCTGGTCAACCTGGCCGGCAACGCCATCAAGTTTACCGAGCACGGCGAAGTGAGCCTGCTGGTCGAGCTGCTGGCGCGCGACGACGACCAGGCGATTTTGCAGGTGCGGGTACGCGACACCGGCATCGGCATCGCCGAAGCCCACCGCGACCAGCTGTTCTCGCCGTTTACCCAGGCCGATTCGTCGACCACGCGGCGCTTCGGCGGCACCGGCCTGGGGCTGGCCATTTCGCGCCACCTTGTCGACCTGATGAAAGGCTCGATCAGCTTCGACAGCGAGGTAGGGCAAGGCAGCGAGTTCCGGGTTGCGCTGCCGCTGCGCGTCGCGGCGGCGCGCGACGACACCCGTGCCCTGACCGGCGCCATGGCATCGCTGCGGCTGCTGGTGGTGGACGACCACCCGACCAGCCGCGACTACATCGCCCGCACCATCCGCGGCTGGGGCTGGGAAGCGCACTGCGCCGCCTCCGGGGCGCAGGCGATCGCGCTGGTACGCCAGGCCAGCCCCGCCTACGACGCGGTGCTGGTCGACTGGCAGATGCCCGGCATGGACGGCGTGCGCACGATGGAGTCGATCCGCAACATCGCCGGGCGCGGGCGCTTGCCGGTGCTGCTGATGGCCAACGCCTACAGCCGCGGCAAGCTCGATGAGGCGGCGCCGGCCGCGCGCGCCGACGCCATCCTGAGCAAGCCAGTGACTGGCACCAGCCTGTACGACACGCTGCACGAGGTGCTGGTCGAGCGCGCGCGCGGCGCCGGCAGCGAGCGCCCGGTTGCGGCGGCCAAGGCGCTGACGCTGCTTGACGGCGCGCGCGTGCTGATGGCCGAAGACAACGAGCTGAACCAGGCGGTCGCGCGCGGCATCCTCGAGCCGGCCGGCGCGCGCCTCGACATCGTCGGCGACGGCGCCCAGGCGGTGGCAAAACTGCAGGCCTCGCCGGCGGCCTGGGACCTGGTGCTGATGGATATCCAGATGCCGGTCATGGACGGCTACCAGGCCACGCGGCAGATCCGCGGCCAGCTCGGGCTGACCCTGCCGATCCTGGCCGTTACCGCCGGCGTGACCGAGCCCGAACGGGCCAGCTACCTGGCGGCCGGCATGGATGACCTGATCTGCAAGCCGGTCGACGCCGACCAGATGGTGGCCACGATTGCGCGCTACCTGAACCGGCGCCAGCGCTTTGGCCCGGCGGCGCCACGCGCCGTGCCGGCGCCGCCGCAGGAGCCGGCCACGCTGCCAGTGCTGGGCATCGAGCCGCTGGTGGCGCTGGCGCGCGGCGACCGCGAACGGCTGGGCGGGGTTGCGCACCTGCTGCAGCGGGTCGTCGACGATGCGGGGCGTGAATTCGCGCAGGCGCGCGCCAGCTGGCGCGACGGCGACGAGGAAACCGCGGCCAGGCTGTTGCACGCGCTGCGCGGCGGCGTCGGCAGCATAGGTGCGAAGCGCTTCGCGCAGGCGTCGCAGGCGCTGGAACAGGAGATCAGGGCGGCCAGGCCGCGCGAGCAGCTGGAACATAGTTTCAGCGCCACCGGGGTGGAGCTGGAGGCGGCGCTGGAGGCGGCGCGCGCCTGGCTGGCCTCCTACCGCGCCGAAGGGCAGGCCTAAATGCGCTCGGCCAGCGGCGGGCGGAACACCATCACCGGCATCGGCGCATAGGCCAGCACCTTCTGGGTCTCGCTGCCGGCGATCAGCCGGCTGATCCCGCGCCGTCCGTGCGAACCCATGAAGATCGCGTCGCACTGGTGCCGGGTCGCCGCCGCGATGATTTCCTGATGCGGGTGGAACGACTGCGCCACCTCGGTCATGCACGGCACACCGGCAGCGCGCGCGGCAGCGGCCACCGCGTCGACCCGCGCCTGCGCCTGCGCCGTCATCGCGCGGCTGTCCAGCCCGGGATCGACGACCATCGCGCCTTCGACCAGCGGCGTCAGCGGGTAGGGCTCGGCGACCGACAGCGCGACGATACTGGCGCCGCAGCAGCGCGCCACCTCGACGGCCGCGTCGACCGCCTGCTGCGAAATCGCCGAACCGTCGGTCGGCACCAGGATTGTGTTGAACATGGCGGCTCCTAATGCGACATCAGCACCGGCACCGTCATGGTGCGCAGCAGGGTCTCGGTGACGCCGCCAAGGAGCATCTCGCGCAGGCGCGCGTGGCCGTATCCGCCCATGACGATCAGGTCGCAGCTGCGGTCGGCCGCCATCGACAGCAGGGCGTTGCCGACGTCGATGCCGGTCTGCTGCAGCGAGACTTCGATATTGACGCCATGGCGCGCCAGGTACAGCGCGATGTCCGCGCCGGGCTGCTCGCCGTGCTCGTCGAACGGGCTGGGGTTGAACACGGCGATCGTCACGTGGCGCGCGCGCTTGAGCAGGGGGATCGCGTTGGTCACCGCGCGCGTGGCTTCCATGCTGGCGTCCCAGGCTACCAGCACATTCTCGCCGACGGTCTCGAAACTGCCGGCGTAGGGCACCACCAGGACCGGCCGCGCACTGTTGAGCACCACGTATTCCGGCAGCCGCAGCGACAGGTGAGCCGACGGATCGGTGCGGTCGTCCTGGCTGACCACCACCAGGTCGGCGTAGCGCGACTGCATGGCCAGCGCGCCTGCCGAGTCGTCATCGACCAGGCGGCGCTCGCAGGTCAGCGCCCCGGCCGCCTTGGCGACTTCCTCGAAGTGTGCGAGCGAATCGCTGGCACGCTGGTACAGTGCATCCATATGCATCGCCACGACGCTGCGAGCCAGGTCGATGTTGCCGTCCTGATACAGATACCGCGATATGCCCGTCATGGCCGCGCCCACCAGGTGGGCGCCGTCAGCCTGCGCGAGCCGCGCCGCGACCCGTATGCGCTCCGCGGCGTGGCGCGACTGGTCGGCGTGGACGAGTATCGTTTTGTACGACATGGCATGTTCCTTTTGGCGAGAGTGGATCCGGAATCTTCAGATTAGGCCGCACGGTCCTCCGCGTCCAGCAGCAAAAGTCAAACGCAAGCAGGCATTCAACTATTTTTGATGTGCATCAATCAACTTGCTGCGCTGCCCTTCTAAGCTGCCCAGCTTCCTCACCCACCACACGACCAAGGCTTACCGATGAGCGTACGAAACCTCGAACACCTGTTTGCCCCGCGGTCGGTGGCCGTCATCGGCGCATCGCTGACGCCGCGCAGCGTCGGCGCGACCGTGCTGCGCAATGTGCTGGCCGCCGGATTCAAGGGGCCGGTGTATCCGGTCAATCCCAAATACGACACCTTGTGCGGCCTGCGCACCTATCCCGACGCCGCCGCGCTGCCGGAAGCGCCGGACCTGGCCATCATCTGCACGCCGGCCGCCACGGTGCCTCGCATCGTGCGCCAGCTGGGCGAGGCCGGCACGCGCGCGGCGATCATCCTCAGCGCCGGCCTGGACGACGACAAGCAGCGCGACGCGCACGGCCGCACGCTCAAGCAGGCCGCGCTCGACGCCGCGCGCCCGTACGTGCTGCGCCTGCTCGGCCCCAACTGCGTCGGCCTGCTGGTGCCTGGCATCGGCCTGAACGCCAGCTTCGCCCACGCCGATGCGCTGCCGGGCCGGATCGCTTTCGTCTCGCAGTCGGGCGGCATGGTGACGGCGGTGCTGGACTGGGCGCGCTCGCGCGGGATCGGGTTTTCCAAGTTCATTTCACTGGGCGAAAGCGCCGATGTCGATTTTGGCGACCTGCTCGACTACCTTGCCAGCGACGCCGATACCAGCGCCATCCTGCTGTACATGGAGGATGTGCGGCACGCGCGCAAGTTCATGTCGGCCGCGCGCGCGGCCGCGCGCAGCAAGCCGGTGCTGGTGCTCAAGGCCGGCCGCATGCCCGAAGGCGCGCGCGCGGCGGCCTCGCACACCGGCGCGCTGGCCGGCGCCGACGACGTCTACGACGCGGCGATCCGGCGCGCCGGCATGCTGCGCGTGCTGACCACCGAAGACATGTTTTCCGCCGTCGAGACGCTGGCGCATGCGCGCACCCGCGGCGGCGACCGGCTGGCCATCATGACCAATGGCGGCGGTCCCGGCGTGATGGCAGCCGACGCGCTTGGCGCGGCCGGCGGAACGCTGCCGGCCCTGAGCGCGGCGACGCTGGCCAGCCTGGACGCGGTGCTGCCGCCGACATGGTCGCGCGCCAACCCGGTCGACATCATCGGCGACGCGCCGGTGCAGCGCTACCTCGATACGCTGCGCGTGCTGTTGGCCGACCCGGACAACGATGCCGTGCTGTTCATCCATGCGCCCACCGCCATCGTGCCCAGCGCCGAGATCGCGCGCGCGGTCGCGCCGATGGCCAAGGGCGCGTCGCGCAATGTGCTCGGCTGCTGGCTGGGGGGCGACGCCGTCGCCGAGGCGCGCCGCATCTTTTCCGCCGAAGGCATCCCGTCCTACGACACGCCCGAAGAAGCGGTCAATGCGTTCATGCAGATTGCCCAGTACCGGCGCAACCAGGACCTGCTGATGCAGGTGCCGCCGGCGCTGCGCGTGAACGACGAGGGCGGCCGCGCGATCGCCGCCGGCGTGGTGCGCGCGGTGCTTGCCGAAGGGCGCACGATCCTGACCGAGCCGGAAGCCAAGCGGGTGCTTGACGCCTACGGCATCCCGGTGGTCCAGACCCGCACCGCGGCCGACGTCGAGGCGGCAGTCAAAGAGGCAGAGGCGATCGGCTACCCGGTCGCGGTCAAGATCCTGTCGCCCGATATCACCCATAAATCCGATGTCGGCGGCGTCGCGCTCGATCTCGACAGCGGCGAGGCGGTGCGCAGCGCCGCCACCCGGATGCTGCACCGGCTTGCCGAGCTCAAGCCCGGCGCGCGGCTTGACGGCCTGACCGTGCAAAGCATGGCGCGCCGCCCGCAAGCCCATGAGCTGATCGTCGGCGTCGCCACCGATCCGGTGTTCGGGCCGGTGATCCTGTTCGGGCAGGGCGGGGTGGCGGTGGAAGTGACGGCCGACCACGCGGTCGGATTGCCGCCGCTGAACGCGGTGCTGGCCAGGGACATGGTGTCGCGCACGCGGGTGGCCAGGCTGCTGGCAGGCTACCGCAACCGCCCGCCGGCCGACATCGATGCCATCGTGCGGGTGCTGATGCAGGTGTCGCAGCTGGCGGCGGACATTCCGGAGCTGGCCGAGCTGGATATCAACCCGCTGCTGGCCGACAGCGACGGCGTCATCGCGCTGGACGCCCGCATCCGGGTCGCGCTGGCCGACCAGAGCGCCAGTTCGCTGGACCGGCTGGCGATCCGCCCTTATCCGGCCGAACTGGAAGAGCAGGTGGCGTGGAACGGCGAAACGCTGACCTTGCGACCGATCCGGCCCGAGGACGGCCCGGCGCACCTCGAGTTCTTCGGCGCGCTGACGCCCGACGACGTGCGCTACCGGATGTTCGTGCGGGTACGCGAGCTGCAGCCGTCGCAGCTGGCGCGCTTCACCCAGATCGACTACGACCGCGAGATGGCCTTCATCGCCACGCGCCCGCTGCCTGGCGGCGGCGAGCAGACCATCGGCGTGGCGCGCGTGGTCGCCGACCCGGACAACATCCAGGCCGAGTTCGCGGTCACCGTGCGCTCCGACCTGAAGGGCCATGGGCTGGGTCGGGTGCTGATGGAAAAGCTGATCGCCTATTGCCGCGCGCGCGGCACCCGCGAAATCGTCGGCGAGGCGCTGCCGCAAAACACCCGCGTGATCAAGCTGGTGCGCAAGCTTGGCTTTGCCGTCACGCCCAATCCGGCCGAAGACTCGGTCCATCTGAGCTTGCCGCTGGACTAGTAAACTTGATCTAGATCAAGGATTTGCTGCGGCCGTGACCACTACACTGGGCTCTTTTAATGCCATACGGCAACAGGAGAGCAACGTGCGTACCAATCTGCCCATCACTGGCATCGAACATTCTTTGCGCGACGGCCAGTCGCTGGTTTCCAAGACCGACACCAAGGGCAAGATCACCTACTGCAACCCGGCGTTCATCGAGATCAGCGGCTACTCGCGCGATGAGCTGCTGGGCCAGCCGCATAACATCGTGCGCCACCCGGACATGCCGCCCGAAGCGTTCGCCGATCTGTGGGAGACGCTCAAGCAAGGCCGCCCGTGGACCGGGATGGTCAAGAACCGCTGCAAGAATGGCGATTTCTACTGGGTGCTGGCGAACGTCACCCCGATCATGGAAGACGGGCGCACGGTCGGCTACATGTCGGTACGCACCAAGCCGGGCCGCGATCAGGTGGCGGCGGCCGGCGCCATCTACCAGCGCTTCAGGCAGGGCCAGGCCGAGGGACTGGCCGTGCATCGCGGCGCGGTGGTGCGCGCGGGTCTGGCGGCGCGCCTGCGCGCCGTGCGCGACGCCGCCCTCGGCACCCGCATCGGCATCGCCATGGGCGCCATGGCCGCGCTGCTGGCGGCCGTTGCCGTCGGCGGGCAGGGCGGCTGGATCACGTGGCTGGCGGCAACGGGCGTCGTGTTCGCTGCCGCCCTGTGGCGGATGCTGGCCGTGTCGGTTGCCGCGCCGCTGGGCGCCGCGATCGGCGCGGCCAACCAGCTGGCCGGCGGCGACCTGTCCGCCACCGTCGAGGTGAGCGCCGGCGGCGAGATCGGCCAGCTGCAGGCGGCACTGCGCCAGGTCGGGCTGAACCTGCGCGCCATCATCGGCGACGTGCGCAGCAATGTCGATTCGATCGAAACGGCGACCCGTGAAATCGCCACCGGCAACCAGGACCTGGCCGAGCGCACCGCCGCCCAGGCCGCCAGCCTGGAAGAAACCGCGACCAGCATGCTGCAGTTTGCCGTCACGGTGGGCGAAAACACCGACAGCGCGGTGCGCGCCGACGAGTGCGTGGTGGCCGCTGCGGCGGTCGCCGGGCAGGGCGGCAAGGCGGTCGACCGGGTCGGCGATACGATGGGCCAGATCAGCGATTCGGCCAAAAAAATCGTCGACATCATCGGCCTGATCGACGGCATCGCGTTCCAGACCAATATCCTCGCGCTGAATGCGGCCGTGGAAGCGGCGCGCGCGGGCGAGCAGGGGCGCGGCTTTGCCGTGGTCGCGGGCGAAGTGCGCAGCCTGGCGCAGCGCTCGGCCGGCGCCGCCAAGGAGATCAAGCACCTGATCGACGATTCGGTCCACAAGGTCAGCCACGGCAATGCGCTGGTCGGCGAGGCCGGCGGCACCATGGGCAGCGTGGTCGCATCGGTGCAGCGCGCCACCGCCATCATGGCGGGCATCAAAAGCGCCAGCCTGGAGCAGCGCGCGACCATCGGCCAGGTCAACCAGGCAGTCGCCGAGCTCGATGCGATCACCCAGCAGAACGCGGCGCTGGTCGAACAGGCGGCCGCGGCCTCGTCGAATGTTGCCGAGCAGGCGGCAGGACTGGCGCAAGCGCTGTCGGTCTTTCAACTCGGGCGCAGCAGCGCGCCGCGCCTCGGGCGTTTTTGATGCACCGCAAGGATTTTCTCGATGCCGATCAATAGACTGAGCTCTACAGTCAGGATTGGAGCAACGTTATGAATATATCCGCAGTACCAGCAAACCGGGTCCCGAGCGTGGAGTTCGACGGCGCCCTGATCCGCAAGCTGAACCAGTCCGGCCCGCGCTACACCTCGTACCCGACCGCCGACCGCTTCAGCGACAGCTACGGCTACCGCGACTACCTGAAGGCGGTGGCCGGGCTGCGGACGCGCGGCGTTGCCAAGCCGCTTTCGCTGTACGTGCACATCCCGTTCTGCGACACCGTCTGCTATTACTGCGCCTGCAACAAGGTGGTGACCAAAAACCGTGACAAGGCGACGACCTATCTCAGCTACCTGAAGCGCGAAATCGAGATGCAGGGCCGGCTGTTCGCCGGCATGAACCAGGTCGAGCAGCTGCACCTGGGCGGCGGCACGCCGACCTACCTTTCGGACGAGCAGATGGGCGACCTGATGACGCATATCCGGCACTGGTTCAAGCTGGCGCCCGACGCGGAAGGCGAATATTCGATCGAGATCGATCCGCGCACGGTGTCGCCCGAGCGCCTGCACAGCCTGCGCCGCCAGGGCTTCAACCGGGTCAGCCTCGGCGTGCAGGACTTCGATGGCGACGTGCAGCGCGCCGTCAACCGGGTCCAGCCCGAGGAGGAAACCCGCGCCATCATCGAGGCCGCGCGCAGCGCGGGATTCCGCTCGGTGAGCATCGACCTGATTTACGGGCTGCCCAGGCAGAACGTCATCAGCATGGCGCAGACCCTGGCCAAGGTGATCGCCGCCAATCCCGACCGCATCGCGATCTACAACTACGCGCACCTGCCGCACCTGTTCAAACCGCAGCGCCGCATCCTGGACGCGGACATGCCGAGCGCCGACACCCGCCTCGACATGCTGGCGCTGTGCATCCGGCGCCTGGCCGACGCCGGCTATACCTACATCGGCATGGACCACTTCGCGCGGCCCGACGACGATCTCGCGGTGGCGCAGCGGCAGGGCCGCCTGCACCGCAACTTCCAGGGTTATTCGACCCATGCGGACACCGACCTGGTGGCCTGCGGCGTCTCGGCCATCGGCTCGGTCGGCGCGACCTACAGCCAGAATGCGAAAACCCTCGACGCCTACTACGATGCGCTCGACCGCAACGAGCTGCCGATCGTGCGCGGCGCGCGCCTGTCGATGGACGACGCGCTCAGGCGCGCGATCATCCAGACCCTGATGTGCAACTTCGAGCTGTCGGTGCCGGCCATCGAACAGGCCTATCCGATCGATTTCGCCGGCTACTTCAAGCCTGAGCTGGAGCGGCTGGCAGCGCTGGCAGGCGACGGCTTGCTGTCGGTCGACCGCGAATGGCTGACGGTCACGCCGAAGGGCCGCCTGCTGATCCGCAACATCTGCATGGTGTTCGACCGCTACCTGAGTTCGGCGCCGCAGGTGGCGCGCTACTCGAAGACCATCTGACGGGCGCCGCATGCAAGGCATCAACCTGTTACCGGTCTTCCTGGTCGGCTTGTTCGGCAGCGTCCACTGCGCAGGCATGTGCGGCGGGATCGTCAGCGCGTTTTCGGTGGCCGCGCCGGCCCAGCGCGCCTTCCCGGTCGCCGTCGCCACCCGCACCAGCGCGCAGGTGCCGGCGCGGGTGCTGTCGTATAACGCCGGCCGCATCGCTTCCTACATGCTGGCGGGGGCCTTGGCGGGCGGCCTGGCAAACGGCGCGCGCACCCTCGGCGGCCTTGGCGCGCTGCAAACCGCAGGCTACCTGCTGGCCAACCTGATGCTGGTTGCGCTCGGCCTGCACCTGATGGATGCATGGCGCGGGCTGGCGCAAGTCGAGCGGCTCGGCGGCGGATTGTGGCGCCGCCTGAAACCGTTGGGCGCGCGGCTGCTGCCGATTGATGGCCCGGCCAAACTGTTCGGCCTCGGCGCCCTGTGGGGCTGGCTGCCGTGCGGGATGGTCTACAGCGTGCTGGTGACGGCGATGCTGAGCGGCTCGGCCGCTTCCGGCGCCACCGTGATGCTGGCATTTGGCCTGGGCACCTTGCCGATGCTGGTGACGATGGGCGTGGCCGGCGCGGCCCTGCGCGCGGCAATGCAGCGGCGCGCGGTGCGCATCGGCGCCGGCCTGCTGGTGCTCGGTTTCGGCTTGCTTGGCCTGGCGCGCGCGGCCATCGGCGACCAGGCCCATTGGCTCGACCTGGTCTGCATTCCCGGGATGGCGCCATGAATGCCGTGCTGGCCCCGGTCGAATGCTTCCACTGCGGTTTGCCGGTCGCGCCGGGCACCAGCTGGGAGGTGGCGATCGACGCGGTGCCCCGCCCAATGTGCTGCCCCGGCTGCGCCGCGGTGGCCCAGGGCATCGTCGATGCGGGCTGCGGCATCTATTACAACGCGCGCACCGAGTTTGGCGCGCGTGGCGCAGACATTGCGCTGGTGCCGGCCGAGCTGGCGCTGTATGACGAGCCGCCCGCCGCCGAAGGCGGCATTGCCGACGCCGTGTTTTCGGTCGAGGGTATCCGCTGCGCGGCCTGCGTCTGGCTGATCGAGCGCAAGGTGGCGCGCTTGCCGGGCGTGCTGTCGGCCGAGATGAACGTCGCCACCGAGCGGCTGTCGGTGCAGTGGCAAGCCGGCGCCTGCCGCGCCAGCGACATCCTGCTGGCGCTGCGCCAGGTCGGCTACACGGCGTGGCCGCACGATCCGGCGCGCCACGGCGAGCAGCTCGAAAAGGCGCGCAAGAAGCTGTTCCGCCAGCTGTTCATCGCGGGCCTGTCGATGATGCAGGTGATGATGTACGCGGTTCCGGTGTACCTCGCCACCGACGGCACCATGGACGCCGACATGACGGCGCTGATGCACTGGGCCTCGCTGCTGCTGACGCTGCCTGCGGTGCTGTACTCGGCGCAGCCGTTCTTCCGCGGCGCGTGGCTGAACCTGAAGCAGGGCATGCCGGGCATGGACGTGCCGGTGGCGCTGGGCATCGGGGCGGCGTTTGCGGGCAGCGTCTGGTCGGTGCTGCGCGGCGCCGGCGACGTCTGGTTCGACTCGGTGACGATGTTTATCTTCCTGCTGCTGGGCAGCCGCTACCTGGAACTGGTGGCGCGCCGCAAGGCGGCGCAGGCGCTCGAAAAGCTGCAGCACGCGCTGCCGGCGTCGGCGCTGCGCATGCCCGGCTATCCGCAGGTGCGCGAGACCGAAGTTGCCGCCGCGGCGCAACTGCGCGAGGGCGACTTCATCCTGGTGCGCCCGGGCGACGCGCTCGCCGCCGACGGCGTGATCGTCGAAGGCGCCACCGAGCTTGACCTGGCGCTGCTGACCGGCGAGAGCCGCGCGCAGGAGCGCAAGGTGGGCGACGACGTGCCGGGCGGCGCCGTCAACGCCGGCCAGGCCGTGGTGCTGCAGGTCGTGCGCGGCGCGCGCGACAGTACCTTGGCGCGCCTGGTGGCGCTGGTGGAGCGCGCCGGCCAGGCCAAGCCGCGCCTGGCGCTGTGGGCCGACAAGGTCGCCGCCTGGTTCGTCGCGGCATTGCTGGCGCTCGCGGTGCTGGTGTTTGTCGGCTGGCAGCTGACCGACCCGTCGCGCGCATGGGAAGTGGCCATCGCGGTGCTGGTGGTGTCGTGCCCGTGCGCGCTGTCGCTGGCCACGCCAAGCGCGCTGGCGGCGGCGACCGACATGCTGGTGCGGCGCGGGGTGCTGGTGGTACGCCCGCACGTGCTCGAAACGCTGCACCGCGCCACCCATGTCGTATTCGACAAAACCGGGACGCTCACCGAAGGCAAGCCGATGCTGCGCCGCGTCAGCGTGTTCGGGCCCGAGTCGCGCGAACGCTGCCTGCAGCTGGCGGCGGCGCTCGAACAAGCCAGCGCGCATCCGCTTGGCGCGGCGATTCGCGCAGCAAGCAGCGCACCGGCGCTGGAGGCGCTTGAACTGACCAGCGTGATGGGGCAGGGCCTTGAAGGCCGTATCGACGGCCGCGCCTACCGCCTTGGCAGCGCGCGCTTCGTCATGGCGGCGTGCGGCCTGGCCGCACCTGCCGACGGCGCCTGCATGACGGCCGTCTACCTGGGCGATTGCTCCGGCGTGCTGGCGCGCTTCGAGCTCGATGACGCGCTGCGCGCCGATGCGCTGGCGCTGGTGCGCCAGTTCCAGCGCGCCGGCAAGGAAGTCATCTTGTTAAGCGGCGACCAGCAAGGCGTCACCGACGCCATCGCTGGCGAACTTGGGATCGCCCGCGCCCTTGGCGGCCAGCTCCCGGCCGACAAGCTGGCCTTTGTGCAGGCGCTGCAGGCCGACGGCGCGGTGGTGGCGATGGCCGGCGACGGCATCAACGACGCCGCGGTGCTGTCGGCGGCCGACGTGTCCTTCGCCATGGGCGGCGGCGCCGCGCTGGCCCAGCTGAACGCCGACTGCGTGCTGCTCGGAGGCCGCCTGGCAGCCCTGGGCGAGGCGGCCAGCACCGCCGCGCGCACGCTTGCCGTGATCCGCCAGAACCTGGCCTGGGCCACGGTCTACAACCTGGTGGCGATTCCCGCCGCCGCATTCGGCCTGCTCAATCCGTGGATGGCCGGCGTCGGCATGTCGCTGTCGTCCGCCGTGGTGGTCATCAATGCGCTGCGCCTGCGGCGCGCGAAAGTATAAATGGAAGCGCTGTTCCTCCTCATCCCCCTCAGCCTGATCGTCGTCGCGGTGGCCGGCTGGATCTTCTTCGGCGCCTCCGACAGTGGCCAGTTCGACGACCTCGATGGCCCGCCGCTGCGCCTGCTGCAGGACGACGACTCGATTCCGCCAAAGATGCACTGATCTGGCCGGTTTTGATTCACATCAAGGATTTTTGAGGTTCAGAAACCTAACCTTGAGTCTGTCATCAATTTCATTGCAATCCAGGAGAAGCATTTTGGACACAGGTCTCAATTACAACTACAAGATCGTCCGGCAGTTTACGATCGCCACCGTTGTCTGGGGCGTCATCGGCATGCTGATGGGCGTGATCATCGCGGCCCAGCTGGCGTGGCCGGCGCTGAACTTCGACACCCCGTGGCTGACCTACGGGCGCCTGCGTCCGCTGCACACCAACGCGGTGATTTTCGCGTTCGGCATCTGCGGCCTGTTCGCCACCTCGTATTACGTGGTCCAGCGCACCTGCCAGGTGCGGCTGTTCTCGGACAAGCTGTCGGCCTTCACCTTCTGGGGCTGGCAGGCGGTGCTGGTCGCCGCCACCATCTCGCTGCCGATGGGCTTCACGCGCGGCAAGGAGTACGCCGAACTCGAATGGCCGATCGCGATCCTGATCACCGTGGTGTGGGTGGCGTACGCCGTGGTGTTCTTCGGCACGCTGCTCAAGCGCAAGGTCAAGCACATCTATGTGGCCAACTGGTTCTTCGGCGCCTACATCCTGGCCGTCGCGGTGCTCCACGTGGTCAACGGCATGGCGATCCCGGTGTCGGCGATGAAGTCGTACTCGGTGTATTCGGGCGTGCAGGACGCGATGATCCAGTGGTGGTACGGCCACAACGCGGTCGGCTTCATCCTGACCGCGGGCTACCTCGGCATGGTCTACTACTTCATCCCGAAACAGGCCGAACGCCCGGTGTATTCGTACCGCCTGTCGATCGTCCACTTCTGGGCGCTGATCTTCACCTACATGTGGGCCGGCCCGCACCACCTGCACTACACCGCGCTGCCCGACTGGACCCAGTCGATCGGCATGGTGTTCTCGCTGATCCTGCTGGCGCCGTCATGGGGCGGGATGATCAACGGGATCATGACGCTGTCGGGCGCCTGGCACAAGCTGCGCTCCGACCCGATCCTGAAATTCCTGATCGTCTCGCTGTCGTTCTACGGCATGGCCACCTTCGAGGGCCCGATGATGTCGATCAAGACCATCAACTCGCTGTCGCACTACACCGACTGGGGCATCGCCCACGTCCATGCCGGCGCGCTTGGCTGGGTAGGCTTCATCACGATGGGATCGATCTACTACCTGGTGCCGCGCCTGGCCGGCAAGACCAGCATGCACAGCACCCGCCTGATCGACCTGCACTTCTGGGTCGCGACCATCGGCATCGTGCTGTACATCGCCTCGATGTGGATCGCCGGCGTGATGCAGGGCCTGATGTGGCGCGCGGTGAACCCGGACGGCACCCTGACCTATACCTTCGTCGAAGGCGTCAAGGCGACCTTCCCGTACTACGTGATCCGGTTCGGCGGCGGTCTGCTGTACCTGTCCGGCATGCTGATCATGGCCTACAACACCTGGATGACGATGCGCGACACCGTCAGCGTCGATGCGCGCATCCCGGCGCTCAATCCGATTCACGCTTAACCCTGCAGGAGCTCTTTCATGAAATTTTCCCACGAGTGGATCGAGAAGAATCCATGGCTGCTGATCGGGCTGGTGGTGCTGGTGATTTCCATCGGCGGCCTGGTCGAGATCGTCCCGCTGTTCTTCCAGAAGTCGACCACGGAGCCGGTGGCCGGCCTGAAGCCATACTCGCCGCTGCGGCTGGTCGGGCGCGACGTCTACATCCGCGAAGGCTGCTACAACTGCCACTCGCAGATGATCCGCCCGTTCCGCGCCGAGACCGAGCGCTATGGCCACTATTCGGTCGCCGGCGAATTCGTCTACGACCATCCGTTCCAGTGGGGCTCGAAGCGCACCGGCCCGGACCTGGCCCGCGTGGGCGGGCGCTACAGCGATGAATGGCACCGCGCCCACCTCGATAATCCGCGCGACCTGGTACCGGAATCGAACATGCCGTCGTACCCGTGGCTGGCCACGGCCGAACTGGTGCCCTCCGAGGTGACGGCCAAGATGCGCGCGATGAAGACCCTCGGCGTGCCGTACTCCGACGAAGACATCGCCGCTGGTCCCGGCCAGCTGCAGGGCAAGACCGAGCAGGACGCGCTGATCGCCTACCTGCAGGGACTGGGAACCCAGATCAAGACAAGGAACTGACATGGCACTCGAACAGATTTTTGACAGCGCAAGCAGCGTGATGACGGTGATCAGCTTCACCACCTTCCTCGGCATCTTGCTGTGGACCTTCGTCCTGCGGCGCGGCCGCGACTTCGACGCCCAGGCGGCGCTGCCGTTCGCCGACGCCGAAGCGGACGCGATGCACGCGCGGGAGAATGGCAATGGCTGATTTCACCAACGGGTTCTGGGACCTGTACATTTCGATCATCACGATCCTGTCGATCGCCGGCTGCGCCATCCTGCTGTGGTCGCAGTCGGTCCACAAGGTCAAATCGGCCGACGACGCGGTCGGCACCACCGGCCACGTGTGGGATGACGACCTGACCGAGCTCAATACGCCGATGCCGCGCTGGTGGATGTGGCTGTTCTACATCACCATCGTGTTCGCTCTGGTGTACCTGGTGCTTTACCCGGGACTGGGCAGCTACGCCGGAAAGCTTGGCTGGCAGTCGAGCGGCGAATACCAGCAGGAGCTGAAACTGGCGCAGGCCGAATACGGGCCGCTGTTCGCCAAATACGCCAGCCAGGACCTGCAGGCAGTCGCTGCCGACCCGCAGGCCCGGGCCATCGGCGAACGCCTGTTCCTGACTTACTGCGCCCAGTGCCACGGCTCGGACGCGCGCGGTTCCAAGGGCTTCCCGAACCTGACCGACGGCGACTGGCTGTATGGCGGCTCGCCATCGGTCATCAAGGCCACCATCATGCAGGGCCGCGCCGGCCACATGCCGCCGATGGGTGCGGCGGTCGGCTCCGAGAAGGACATCGAAAACGTGGCGCACTACGTCAAGAGCCTGTCCGGTTCCACCGCCGACCCGATCAAGACCGCCTTTGGCAAGAGCAAGTTCGCAGCCTGCGTGGCCTGCCATGCCGCCGGCGGCACCGGCAACACCGCGCTGGGCGCGCCCAACCTGGCCGACAAGGTGTGGCTGTATGGCGGCAGCGCCGAGACCATCATGGAGACCATTCGCAAGGGCCGCAGCAACAGCATGCCGGCGTTTAGCGACTTCCTCGGCGAACCGAAAGTGCATGTGCTGGCAGCCTATGTGTGGGGCCTGTCGAATCCTACCCAGGCGAGCAAGCCCGGACTGGCGCAAAAATGAAAGACGCAGCACCAACCGAACATGTGATCCGGATGTATGCCAAGCGCGAGGAAATCTACCCGCGCGAGGCCAAGGGACGCTACGCGACCCTGCGCTGGGTCTGTGTCTGGCTCACGCAAGTGCTGTTCTACGGCCTGCCATGGCTGCAGTGGAACGGACGCCAGGCGGTGCTGTTCGACCTCGGCGCGCGCAAGTTCCACATCTTCGGGCTGGTGCTGTGGCCGCAGGACTTCATCTACCTGGCGGCGCTGCTGATCATCAGCGCGTACCTGCTGTTTCTGGTGACCGCGATGGCGGGGCGCGTGTGGTGCGGGTTCGCCTGCCCGCAGACCGTCTACACCGAAGTGTTCATGTGGATCGAGCGCAGAATCGAAGGCGCCCGCAGCGCGCGCATCCGGCTCGACCGCCAGCCGTGGACCGTGCAGAAGGCCGCCCGGAAGGCCGCCAAGCACCTGGCCTGGGGCGCGGTCGCGCTGTGGACCGGCATCACCTTTGTCGGCTACTTCACCCCGATCGACACCTTGCTGGCGTCGATCGCGGTGCTGGCGCTGGGGCCGTGGGAATCGTTCTGGGTGCTGTTTTATTCGCTGGCCACGTACGGCAATGCGGGGTGGCTGCGCGAACAGGTCTGCAAGTACATGTGCCCGTATGCGCGCTTCCAGAGCGCGATGTTCGACAAGGACACCCTGATCGTCACCTACGATACGGCGCGCGGCGAACCGCGCGGCGCCCAGGCCAAGGGCGACTGCATCGACTGCAGCATGTGCGTGCAGGTGTGCCCGACCGGGATCGACATCCGCAACGGCTTGCAGTACGAGTGCATCGGCTGCGCCGCCTGCATTGACGCCTGCAATATGGTGATGGACAAGGTCGACCGGCCGCGCGGCCTGATCCGCTATTCGACCGAGCATGCCATGCGGCAGGGCTGGACGCCGCGCGAGATCACCGCGCGCGTGCTGCGGCCGCGCGTGCTGATCTACACCGCCCTGCTGGCGCTGATCGTGGCCGGCGTGCTGACGTCGCTGGCGCTGCGCACGCCCCTGAAGATGGATGTGATCCGCGACCGCGGGTCGATGGGGCGCGAGGTGGACGACGGCATGATCGAAAACGTCTACCGCCTGCAGGTGATGAATACGTCCGAACAGGCGCATACCTTCCGGATCGGCGTGGCCGGCATCGACAGCATCAGGCTGGAAACCCCGGCCGAGGTCAGGATCGATGGCGCCACCACGCGCGCGGTCCCGGTGATGGTGCGGATCGACCATGCGACCGGCGTCAAGGGCTCGAACCCGATTACGTTCACCCTCGAGGCGCTCGATGATCCCGGGCTGCGCGTTGAAGAGAAGGCCGTGTTCCTCGTGCCGAAATAACTGGAGAACTGGATGAACCCCAAGCTGAACAAGCAGGCGGCCGGCGAGCGCCCCTGGTACACGCATCGCTGGCCATGGCTGTTGATGCTCGGCCCGGCGCTGGTGCTGGTGGCAGGCGGCTACACCGGCTACCTGGCGGTCACCCGCGAAGACGCGGTCGTGGTCGACGACTATTACAAGAAGGGCAAGGCGATCAACCAGGACCTGCGGCGCGACAAGGTGGCCAGCAGCATGCAGCTGGCATTCTCGGCGCGCCACGATCCGTCGGCCGGCACCCTGGCCGGCACCCTGGCCGGCAGGGGCCAGCCGCTGACAGCGCCGTTCCGGATCCGCCTGGCCCACTCGACCCAGCCGCACAAGGACATGGTGCTCGATGCCGTGCCGGGACCGGACGGCCGCTTCAGCGTGCCCTTGCCGCTGCTGGAACAGGCGCGCTGGCGCGTGGTGGTCGAAGGACTCGACAACGACTGGCGGCTGGCCGGCACCTGGCAATGGCCGCAGCAGCGCGCGCTGGCGTTGCGCGCCGACCCGGAGGCTGTGCAATGAGGAAGGGAATGCTGAAGCTGGCGATGGTGGTGCTGTGGCCGTCGTTCATGGCTGCGGTGCTGGCCGAGGGCTTGTTCTTTTCGATCTTCGACCCGGGCCAGCTGCCCCTTGCCGGGGGCTTGAGCCCGATGGCGATCTACAGCGCCGGATTTTTCGGTTTCTGGTCGCTGGGCGCGCTGGCCAGCATGCTGACTTATTACCTGGTCGCGGTGCCGGGCGACCACAACCCGCCGATCTGAGCCGCCCGGCTCAGTTCATCGGGCTGCACACCTCGGTGCCGGCCGCCAGCGCCTTCAGGTGCGGGCCGTTGAGCAGGCTCACTTCGCGCTTGTCGACCGCGATCCAGCCCTGCTTCTTAAAGCGCGACAGCAGGCGGCTGACGCTTTCGATGGTCAGCCCGAGGTAGTTGCCGATGTCTTCACGCGACATGCGCAGCTGGAAGCTGTGCGGCGAATAGCCGCGCGCCGCATAGCGCGCCGACAGGTTAATCAGGAACACCGCGAAGCGCTGCTCGGCGCGCATGTTCCCCAGCAGGAGCATGACATTTTGCTCACGCGTGATCTCCTGGCTCATGATGCGGTGGAAGTGGCGCAGCAAGGTCGGCACTTCGCCGAACAATTCTTCAAGGCGCGTGAACGGGATCTCGCACACTTCGCTGTCTTCGAGCGCCACGGCGTCGCACTGGTGGCGGTCGCCGCTGATCGCATCCATGCCGAGCAGTTCGCCGGCCATCTGGAAGCCGGTGATCTGCTGCTCGCCGGCCGCGTTGACCTGGTAGGTCTTGAAATGCCCGAATCGGATCGCGTACAGGTTGCGGAACGGCTCGCCCATCTGGTAGAGCCGCTCGTCGCGCACCAGCCGGCGGCGCTTGCCGATGATCTTGTCGAGGCGCGTGATGTCCTCGTCATCGAGTCCCATCGGCAGGCACAACTGGTGCATGCTGCAGCCGGCGCAACTGGCTTTCAGCGCGCTGACGGTGATGGGTTCCGCTACGTAGGTCAGGGGTTGGGGCATGGAAATTTCCGTTGGGCTTGCAGAGCACCATTATAAGGCGCTATCGCTGCCGAAAACGCACGTCCTCGGCGACAACCGCCGCATCCTTGTTCTTTTTCGGTTTTTTGGGCTTTTTAACCACTTCTCCAGCCGTGTTGGTGACCGGGACGCGGTGATCCGGCTCAAAACCGGGCTCGTCGATGCGTTCGAGGGTCTGCCTGGTCAGCACCTCGATCGCGGCCAGCTGGCGCACCTCGTCGGCGCATACCAGCGACACCGCTTCGCCGGACGCGCCCGCGCGGCCGGTGCGGCCGGTGCGGTGGATGTAATCCTCGGCCACGATCGGCAGGTCGAAGTTGACCACATGCGGCAGGTCGTCGATATCGAGGCCGCGCGCGGCCACGTCGGTCGCCACCAGGATCTTGACCTCGCCCGCCTTGAAGCGCTCCAGCGCGCGCAGGCGCGCAGGTTGCGCCTTGTCGCCGTGGATCGAATCGGCGGCGACGCCGTGCGCGGCCAGCCTGGTCACCAGCTCCTCGACGCCGTGGCGGGTCTTGACGAACACCAGCACCTGGCCCCAGCGGTGTTTCTTCAGCAGGTGCAAGAACAGCTCGGGCTTGCGCTTCTTATCGACCGGCACCGCCCACTGGCGAATCTTCTTGACCGTGGTGTTGCGCGGCGACGCTTCCAGCGACACCGGGTCCTTCAGCAGCTTGCCGGCCATGGTGCGGATGGCGTCCGAGAAGGTGGCCGAAAACAGCAGCGTCTGGCGGGTTGCCGGCAAGGCCATGAAGATGGCGTCGAGCTCGCGCGAAAAGCCCAGATCGAGCATGCGGTCGGCTTCATCGAGCACCAGCGTGACCAGCTGGTCGAACCTGACCGCGTTCTGACTGTGCAAGTCGAGCAGGCGGCCCGGCGTGGCCACCATGACATCGACGCCTTTGCGCAGCTTCATCATTTGCGGGTTGATGCTGATGCCGCCGTAGGCCACCATGGTGCGCAGCGGCAGGCTGGCCCCGTAGGCGCGGAAACTCTCGTGCACCTGTTCGGCCAGTTCGCGGGTGGGCACCAGCACCAGCGCGCGCACGCAGTTGCTGCCCACTTGCGGGCCTTCCATCGTCAGGCGCTGCAGCAGCGGCAGCGCGAAGCCGGCGGTCTTGCCGGTGCCGGTCTGGGCCGCGGCCATGACGTCGCGCCCGGCCAGCACGGCAGGAATGGCCTGCGCCTGCACCGGGGTCGGCGTGGTGTAGTCCAGCGCTTCGAGGGTGCGCAGCAGTGGGTCGATCAGACCGAGTGAAACAAACGACATGTGAGGATACCTTGCAGCAAATTTAAACAGGCCGCCAGTTTAACGTGTTCTCATTGGTTCCCGGCCACGATGATGAAATCGCGGGCGTTGAGGATGGTTCCGTCAGGTGCTATCTCTATCAGGTGCATGCCGGTGTCGGACAGCCCGAGCCGCGCGAGCTGGGCCGGGGCGATGCGCAGCAGGTAGAGGCCGGGGAACACGGCCGGGATGACGTAGTAGCCGTCGGACGAACTTTTCATCGTGGCGGCCACCTTGCGGCCGTGGCCGACCAGTTCCAGTTCCAGGTCGCCGATCGGGCGGCGCACGCCATCGACCAGCACGAAAGTGGTGCCGTCCACTTCACCGGTCATCGACAGCGCGAAGTCGAGCTGGCTCACCTTGCCTGGCCGCGGCACCACGCGCAGGCCCTTCACCTGGGGCTGCAGCTGCGGGTCTTCCACCGTGTCGGAATCGACGCCGATGTCGAGATGCATGTAGGCAGGCAGGCGGCTGACGTAAGCGACCCCGTTGGCATCGGTGCGCGCCAGGTGGCTGCCGCCATTGAGGGTGAAGCCGGCATTGGGCACCGGCTCGTCGCCTTCGTCCATCACCCCGTTCAGGTTGCGGTCGAGGAAAACGCGGAGCGAGGCGGCGCCGGTGCCGGCCATCGGCTGGGCATCGGTCATGATGCGGCGCTGGCGTGGTTCAAGGCCAAGCGCCATGAACAGCTGGACGCCGGCGCCGAATTCGCGGCGGCTGGTGTAAAAGCCGTTGAGTCCGAGGCCGAAGCTGCCCAGGCTTTTGTTGAGCGCCCCAGTCAGTCGGTAGTGCGGATCGGCGAACCAGCGCACCAGTCCCAGGTTGGCGACGACGCCGGCGGCCATGTGGTAGTCGGCCGACAGCGCCAGCGAGCGCAGGTCGGCGTCGGGAGCGATGGCGTAATCGAGCTGGCCATTGATGCTGACGCCAGCGACCCGGCGGCTGGCCTGGACCACGCCGTCGGCGTATTTGTTGCCGCCGACTGACTGCCAGCGCAGCGCATTGCTCAGCGCCATACCGTTACGGTAGGCAGACACCCGCCCCTGCAACTGGGTAGCCTCGAGGCCCGAGGCCAGCGTGTCGCGGCGCGCCTGGAGCGACACCGGAAACGCAACCCCGGGCGCCAACAGCGCGCCGTCGACCCGGATCTCGTCGCGGCTGCGGACCGGATCGCGCGCGGGCTGAAACACTTCGCTGGTGAAACCGTCGAGCTGGGCGCGGCTGGCCGACACGGACAGGTTGCCGATCCGCGTCTTGATGCTGGCCTGGGCCATCTGGCCGCCGTCGCCTGCCCTGGCCACTTCGCCGCTGAGGATGAACGATTTCAGGTAGCCATGCAGGCCGAGATGGCTGTAGCGCTGCTCGACGGCGCCAACCGGCAGCCGTGCCAGCGCGCCAGTGGCCGACAGGTGGCTGGCCAGGCCCCACTCGAACTGTGCCAGGCTGCGCGTGCGGCCGTCGCGGTCGCGGTGCTGCGCCACGCTGTAGTACAACGCCCCCGGCGCGACTGCCGACTGCTCCAGCAGGAAGCTCTGGCGTTCGACGCGCAGCTGCCCAAGCGGGCCGTGGAATACCAGCCGGAACTCGTTGGGGCCGTAAGCGAGCGGCATGTCGGCGAAGGTGTACTTGCCGTCCGGGCTGGCCTGCTGGAAGCCGACCAGCGCTTCGTTGTAGTACAGCTCGACGTCCCAGCCCGGCGGCAGGTCGCCCTGCAGCGTGTGCTTGTCGAAGCGGGTCGGCTGGTTCAGCGGCCGGTTGGACAGCGCGGCGCCATTGCCGGTCGAACTACTGTAGGAGATATTGGGCAGTCCCGGCACCGCAACGCTGCCGACCAGGGCGGTGCGTGCATGGAGCAGCCCGAGCAGCCCCGCATCCGGGTCGTTGCGCCCCAGCGTCAGGCGCAACTGCCCGGACGGGTTGCGCGGATCGCCCGGGTTGCGGGTGGCGAACAGCGAGGCTTGCATGCCGAGCAAGTCCGAGGTGAGGTAGGCGCTGTAATTGCTTTCGGTGCGGCGCCCCGAGCCGGTGTCGGACATCGACAGCCCGATCGTCTGGTCGATGAAGGGGACGCTGGCAAGATTGTATGGCGCGTCGTGGCGCGCGAAGCCCGGGTCGCTGGCGCGGTCGCGCGCGCCTTTGGCCTGGCCGCGCTGGCGCCGTTCCAGCCCGGCCTGCATCGGCAGCTTTTCGCGCGGTGTGATGGTGAGCGAAAGGCTGGGCAAGTCAATCCCGATGTCGACCGGCAGCCAGCGCGCGAGCAGGGTGCTCGACACATAGATGTCGTCGGCGGCCAGCTTGACCATGGCGCGGTCGAGCAGTTCGCGGCGTCCCCCATTGATGACTTCGCGCTCGATCACGTCGAGGCTGAAGACGCGCTCTTCCGACAGCACATAGCCGCTGGCGCGGGCCTCGGCAGGGGTGGTGGAGATCGCCAGGGTCAGCAACCTGGACAGTTCACCGAGCGGCAGCAGGATTTCGCGCTCGACCTGATAGGCTGTGATGGCATCGGCCAGTACGTGGCGGCCCATGCGCACCTCGAACAGCAGCACGCTGGCGTCGGTGTGCGGCGCTGGCTGCTGGCCCTGGGCGCAGGCGTCCAGCGCCGGCCCGATCGCCAGCAAAGCGCACAACAGGAACCTCGCGGCGAACTGCATCAATCGGCAAATACCCTATCAATTGGCGGATCGGCGAGCGCCATTCCGGAAGCTAGAATTATTGTCGAAACGTACTGAGGCTGATCGAGGGAACAGGATGGGTTTCCCCCTCCTTTTGGTAGCTTGTCTTGCGGCTCCTGTTGGTAGCTTTCCTTACGGCAGGGGGAGCGAGGTTTGGGCCAGCACGCCGCCGCCGGCGTCGGCGCGATGGCGGAAGGTGGCGGTCAGGGTGCCGCGCGCCAGCGCCATGCCGGCAGGCACCTGCAGCGGCAGGCTGGCGCGGCGCAGCAGGTTGGGGCTGTAGACCGCGACGCCGCCTGCGCTGGCCAGAACTTGCGGCTTGCCGCCCTGGGGCGTGAAGCTCACTTCCAGGTCGCCATAGACGGAGCGGTTGCCGGCGCGCTCGAACTGCAGCGACGCCGAGGGCGCAGCACCGGCGGCGCCCCGGTGGAGGGCCAGCTGCGACAAGCTCACCGTGGCGTCGGTGGCGCCGTGGCGCACGATCACCGGTATCGAAGCGCCGACCAGTGCGCGCAGCACCACGCCGATGTCGCTGCGCTTGGCGTGGCTCTCGATGCTGGTGCTGCCTTCGGCCACGGCCAGCTTCTCGAAATGCAGGTGCGAGCGGTATTCCCCATCGGCCAGCAGCGCAGGCTTGCGCAGCATCAGCCGCACGGTCTGGGCGGTGCCCGGCTCGAGCGTGATCTGGCGCGGCGAGTAGCGCAGCATCGGCTCGGCGACCAATTCGCCCGGTCGCGCACTGTCGGCGGCCTCGAACTGGCCGTCGTCGGTCATGCGGCGATTGACCAGCGTAATACGGTAGGTCGCCGGTTCCTTGCTGTCGTTGATCAATTCAACCTGGGCTGCGCGGGCGTTCTTCTCGAATACGATGCGGGTCGGATGCAGCATCAGGTCGGCATGTGCCGATTGCGACAGCAGCGCCAGCAGCACGGGAAGCAGCAGGCGGGCAGGGCGGGCCAGGTGGTAAAACATGTGGCGATCCTTTCGAGGGGCCGCTGCACGCGCAGCCCGGTCATTATTGGTAGTTAACAGTGAGGTTGAAGGTGCCCGAGTAGGTGCCGGGCGCCTGGTTCGGTGCCACCGTCAGGGTGGCGCCGATGTTGAGTATCAGGCCGGCAGCCGTCAACGGCAGCACGGTCCCGGAATCGTTGATGAAGTTTCCCAGGGACATGCTTGATGCGCCGCTACTGATGGACACGGTGCCATTCGCCGGTAGGGACATGACGACCGACTTGTTGGTGCCGCCCTTAAGTTGCGCCACATTGAAGCCGGCACTGCCGGCGCCGGCTGAATTGATGAGTATGACGCCGCCGCTGCGCGAGCGCGCGCCGTTCGGCGCAATGGTGACGCTGCCGCCGCTGCCGGCGACAAACTTGCCGAAACTAAGCGTCCTGATGTTGGCTAACGAAAAGCCATCGGCAGGTCCCCCATCGGGCAGGTTCATGCCCGGTAAAACGCCGCCGCCATCAATCGGGGGAAGCAATTGCGCACGCCCCGGACCGGCCGCAAGCAGCAGCGCCAGGCATAGGGCAAGGTGGAGGCGGCGCGCCAACATCGGACGGATGCTCGCGCGCCGGTGATGCTTAGTTGTACTGGACGGTCGCGACCAGGGTGCCCGAGTACAGGCCTGCCGCCTGCGCCGCGCCGACGGTCAGCACGCCGCCGACATAGACCGACTGGGCGCCGCCGGTCAGGGTGCCGGTCGCAGCGTTGCCGCTGGTTGCGTTTGCGCCAGTCAGGTCGCTGATGGTGGTGAAGGTCATGCTGTTGGCGCCCGACGTCAAGGTGGTCGGAGCCAGCGCGATCGAATACGTCGCGCCTGTTTCACCGGCGACGTCGAACTTTGCCGCGGTGGTGGTGCTTGCCATCTCGACGACGCCCGTCGAAGACCGGACGCCACTGGTGCTGATGGTGACGGAACCGCCTGCACCGACTCCAAACTTGCCGAAAGCCAAGTCTTCCACCTTGGTAATCGTGATTGGCTGCATGATTGTGGCAGAGGTGTTTGCCGTGGCATCAGCTGCCAGTGCCGACGGGGTGATCGCCACAGCTGCGACGGCGATGGCGAGTTTGAGTGTAGTGCGGAATTGCTTGGTCATGATGTGTCTTCCTTCAGGCGTTTATTTTCGCCGGCGCCGGTATGGCGCAAGCTCCTTTGAATCCGGTTGGCAATCCTTACAGGTGTTGCCATCCTTCAACTTGCTATTTTGCGATGGCATCATAACAAGCTTTCTCCTACGCATTACTTATATTTATGGTATTTAACAAAAAATGACATTTTGTTGCGTAAACGCTGTCGCCGCCCCCGCGCCAATGGTTATCGGCGGGTAAGAAAGGCGGCGCATGGACTGTTGACGGCAGCACCCGCCAGTTCCGCTTGCGCTAGATCAGGTAAACGACAGGCAGGGCTAAAGTTCGATGGAGACGATGGCAAGCGCGCAAGCGCAGACCTGCTGCGGGGCAGCGGAGGTATCGGCCGCGACCGGTCAAGCCCGGTCGACAGTGGCGAAGTGCGGCGTGATAACGGTCGGCTTAAGCGGTTCGTGCCTGTCCTTGCACGCGGCAAGCGACAGCAGGCAGGCGAGGGCGCCGATAGCCTTGAGGCAACGGATCATGGGACTCTCCTTTACCATTTCATCATAATGCGTTTTGGGTAAATACGCTGCGCTACGCGCGTCTTTACGCTATGAAAATCGGGCACTTCGATCTGGTTGGCACCATTGATCCGTGATAAATTCTCCCGCAGCAAGAGCGCACAGCGCCTGCCTTTCACGAACACGGAGACCATGCATGCCAGTTAGCACCCGTCGCGCCGCGAAGATTACCCTCGCGCTTGTCACCTCATTCCTTCTTGCCTCCAGCGCGCTTGCCCAGGGAGCGCCGTCGGCAGCCCCGGCGGCCGTTGAAGCCGCCGCCCAGCAACGCAACCCGGCCTTCGATGCCTGGGCTGACAAATTCGCCGCCGGCTGGGTACGCCTGTCGCCCGAGCGCGCGACGTCGTCGCAATACTTCAGCGGCGCCGAGCAGCAGGCGCTCGACCGCCAGTTGTCGCCCCAGACCAAGGCGCAGCGCCTGAAATACGTGGCGATGGCGCGCAACGGCATCACCCGCCTCGACCGCTTCCTGGCGGGCAAACTCGAGGACACCCAGCGCATTTCCGCGCAAACCATGCGCTGGTCGCTGGCCAACAGCATCGCCAACGAGCCATTCGAAGACCACGCGTTCGTATTCTCGCAGTTCAGCGGCGCGCATATCTCGCTGGTCACCTTCATGACCGAGACCCATCCGATCCGCAACGCGGCCGACGTCGACAGCTATCTCGCGCGCCTCGCGCAAGTGGGCACCCGGCTCGACGAAGCGACCGCGCGCGCGCGCAGCGCCAGCGAGCGCAAGCTGATCCCGCCGCGCTTCATCCTGGAACGCGCGCAAGGGCAGGTCGACGCCTTCCTGAAGCCGGCGCCCGAGCAGAACGTGCTGGTCACCTCGCTGGCCGAGCGCAGCGCCAGGCTGGCCGACCTGACCCCGCAGGCGCGCGACGCGGCCATCGCCCGCGCCACCGCGATCGTGGCCGGCCAGATCCTCCCGGCGTACCAGCGCACGCGCGGCTTCCTCGCCGCGATCCATCCAAAGACGACCGACGCGGCCGGCATCGACCGGCTGCCGAACGGCGCCGCCGCCTACAGCCAGGCGCTGGCCAACTTCACCGGCACCAAGCTGCAGGCCGCCGAGATCCACCAGATCGGGCTGCGCGAAGTGGCGCGCCTCGAAGCGCAGATGGACCAGCACCTGCGCGCGCTCGGCTTTACCGAAGGCAGCATCGAAGAACGCATGCGCGCCCTCGACAAGACCTTCCAGCTGCCGCTCGAACCCGACCCGCGGCCGGAGATCATCAAGCGCTACAACGCCATGGTGCGCGACGCCGAGCAGCGCTCGACCAAGCTGTTCAACCTGATGCCGAAGGCCCCCGTCGACGTCCGGCGCGAACCGCCGCTGACCGAAGGCAGCGCCTCGGCGCACTACAGCCTGCCGGCGCCGGATGGCAGCCGTCCCGGCATCTTCTGGGTGCCGCTGCGCGGTCCGGTGTTCGACATGATCCGCATGCGCAGCCTGGCCTACCACGAAGCCGTGCCGGGCCACCACTTCCAGCTGGCGATCCAGCAGGAACTGCAAGGCCTGCCGAAGTTCCGCACGATGCGCATTTTCGGCGGCGGCAGCGCCCACGCGGAAGGCTGGGCGCTGTACACCGAGCGCCTTGCGGTGGAAGAGGGCTGGTATGAAGGCGACGTGCCGGGCCTGCTCGGCGCGCTCGGCTCGGAACTGTTCCGCGCCCGCCGTCTGGTGGTCGACACCGGCCTGCACAGCAAGGGCTGGACGCGCCAGCAAGCGATCGACTACGGCCTCAAGCCATCGGAAGTGGAACGCTACATCGTCTGGCCGGGCCAGGCCAACGCCTACATGCTCGGCATGCTGAGGATTCTCGAACTGCGCGACAAGGCCAAGGCCGAGCTTGGACCGAAATTCTCGCTGCCCGGCTTCCACGACGTCGTCCTGCGTTCCGGCTCGGTGCCGATGGACGTGCTCGGCAAGCTGATCGACGAATGGATCGCCTCGCAAAAATAAGCCTGCGCTAAAACCCAACCGTTCCAAAATCGGGGACAGACCACCATTTTGGAATCTTCCAAAATGGTGGTCTGTCCCCGATTTTGGAACGTTTCGGGGTTTTCGTCGGCCCAGCCGGGGTTTCGTCGGATTGCCGCCCGCTCGCGCCGGCGGTCTTGCTAAGCTGTATTCAGGCTAAAACAACCTGGAAACCATCATGATCACTAGTACCCTTTTTATCTTCCGTCTCGCGCTGGTGTGGATGGCGGCGTATATCACGCTTGTCATTCTTATCAACGAGGTGATGGGGCCGGAAATCGATGGCTCGGGCGGCTTCTTCTTTACGCTGGCACTGCTGTTGCTGTTCGTGGTCTTTAACAGCGCGTTCTCGCACCTGCGGCGCGTGCGCCTGATCGCCGGTAGCGTCGACGCGTTGCACCTGGCTAACCGCCAGCGCCGCCAGATCGAGGTGCCGTTCGAGGCCGGCATGGTGTTCGATATGGTGGAGGCGGCGATCCGCGAACTGCCCGGCGCCGAAGACATCGAGAGCGCGCGCGACAGCCTCCAGGTGCGCGCCAAGCTGAAACGCACCGATCCGTGGGACTTGCGCGCCCGTAACAACCAGGTGCTGGTTACCGTCACGCCCAACGGCGACGCCGGCAGCGTGACCGTGATCTGCGAGCCGCAGCGCCTGGCCTGGACCGACTGGTTCCTGGTCGATTTCGGCACCAACCTGGAAACCGCCGAGGCGATCAGCCGCGCCGTCTCGCGCCGCGTGGCCGAACGGCGCCGCATGGAGCAGGTCACGGTGCGCGAGACCGTCACCGAGAAAGAGCTGACGGTGGCCAAGCTGAGCTTGCTGCACGCCCAGGTCGAGCCGCACTTCCTGTATAACACGCTGGCCAGCGCACAGATCCTGACGCGGAGCGACCCGGCCCGGGCCGACCAGATGCTGGGCAACCTGATCATGTACCTGCGCCAGTCGATGCCGCGCACCGAGGACCTGCCGTCGACGCTGGGCGAAGAGCTGGCCCGCGCCCGTGCCTATCTCGATATCCTGAAGATCCGCATGGGTCCCAGCCTGAGCCTGTCGATCGACGTCCCGGATGCGCTGTTGCCGGTGCCGTTCCCGACCATGATGCTGCAAACCCTGGTGGAAAATGCGATCAAGCACGGCCTCGAACCGAAGCCGGGCGGCGGCACCGTGTGGATCCTGGCGCGCGCGGCCGAGCAGGGCGTGGCCGTGACGGTGGCTGACGATGGCCGCGGCTTCTCGGCCGAAGGCGGCGGCACCGGCATCGGCTTGCGCAATGTGCGCGAACGCCTGCGCCTGGCCTATGCCAATGCCGCCTCGTTTGCAATTGTGGCCAACTTCCCGCACGGCGTGGCGGCGACCATCACGGTGCCATATCCAGCCGCCGCAGGGGTGAAACATGGTTAAGTGCGTGGTGGCCGAAGACGAAGCCTTGCTGCGCGAATCGCTGCTCGGCTTGTTGGCGGAGGTCTGGCCGGAGCTGGAGATCGTGGCCGCCTGCGAAGATGGCGGGGCGGCGCTCGAAGCGATCGCCGAGCACCAGCCGGACCTGGCCTTCCTCGACATCCGCATGCCGGGCCTGACCGGGCTGGAGGTGGCCGGCGCGCTGGCCGAGGCCAGCCCCCACACCCGGGTGGTGTTCGTGACCGCCTATGACCAGTATGCGATCTCGGCCTTCGAGCGCGGGGCCGTCGATTACCTGCTCAAGCCGGTGGCGCGCGAACGCCTGCAGGCCACCGTCGAGCGCCTGCGCCAGCGCGCCCCGGCCGGCGCCGATCCGGCCCAGCTGGCGGCCTTGCTGCAGCAGCTGGGCAAGGCGCTGCCGGCGGCGTCGCGCCAGCCGCCGCTGGTGTGGCTGACCGCCAGCTCGGGCGCCGAGACGCGCCTGATCATGGTCGACGATGTGGCCTATTTCCAGTCGGACAGCAAGTACACGGTGGTGATGACGCAGCAGGGCGAGTCGCTGCTGCGCAAGCCGATCCGCGAATTGCTCGACGTGCTGGACCCGAACATTTTCAAGCAGATCCACCGCTCGACCATCGTCAACCTGAAAGCCATCGCATCGGTGGCGCGCGACGAGTCGGGCCGTGGCATCGTCAAGCTGCGTACCCGTCCGGAAACTTTATCCGTCAGCCAGCCGTTTATGACATTGTTCAAGAATATGTAAGTTCTGTTACCGACCTGTAAGGCGAGGCGGAAACGCGGTATCGGTCTGCTACCATCGTTTCAACGATTTGGCGGACACTCCGCCTTCCCCTTCCAGGAGGACTTATGAAAAAGATGCTCATCGGCGCTGTACTGTTGGCCGCGGCGGCTGTCCCGGCAGTGGCGCAGACCCACGTTTCCATCAATATCGGCGATCCCGGTTTCTTCGGCATGATCGACAACCGCGGCTATGCGGCGCCGCCGGTGTATGTGCGGCGCCCGGTGGTCATCGAGCGGGTGCGCTACTACCAGGATCCGATCTACCTGCGGGTGCCGCCGCGCCACCGCCACAACTGGGGCAGCTACTGCCATCGCTACGACGCGTGCGGCGTGCCGGTGCTGTTCGTGCGCGACGACTGGTACCGCAACACCTACGCACCGCGGGTTCGCCACGACTACCGCGACGGCTACCGCGAGCGTCCGCGCCATGTGGTGCGCGAAGTGGTCTACCGCGACCGCCCGCAGCGCGTGGTCCAGAAAGTGGTCTACCGCGACCGCCCGCAGCCGGTGGTAGTGCAGAAGGTCGTCTACCGCGACGTCCATGCCCGCCACGACCAGCACCATGGCAAGCCCAAGCACCATGGCAAGCCGAAGCACCACGACAAGGGCCACGGCCGCGGCCACGGCCGGGACAAGGATTAATCTCCCGAGGTGTAACTGTTGTTACAGGGGTGCGGTGGCGCACGGAACAGTATGTTGCCTCTGTTAAACTTCAAGCATGGAACCGGGCAATTGCGCGGTCATAATTCGAAAGAAGAGGCATCATGAAAAAACTGCTCATCGCCGCCACCTTGTGCGCGGCCGCCGTACCGGCGCTGGCCCAGATCGACGTCAACATCAACATTGGCGACCCTGGCTTTTATGGCCGAATCAACAGCGTGCCCGACCTGCGCCCGCGCGTCTATGTGACCCAGCCGGTGATCATCGAGCGCCAGGTGCGCTATGCCGAGCCGGTCTACCTGCGGGTGCCGCCTGGCCACCGCAAGAACTGGCGCAAGCATTGCCACAAGTACGATGCCTGCGGCCAGCAAGTGCTGTTCGTGCGCGACGACTGGTACACCAACAGCTACGCGCCGCGCGTGCGTGAAAAAGTCGTGTACCGCGAAGTCCACCGCGACCGCGATGACGACCGCGGCCGTGGCAATGGCAAGCACAAGGACAAGCACCACGGCAAGGACAAGCACCACGGCAAGGACAAGCACTAAGGGTCCAGCGAGACCACCGCAGCGCATGCTAGACTGGTGTTAAATTTACAACCAGGAGAAGCAGATTGCGCGGCGAAATCGTGATTGTCGGCGGTGGGGCTGGTGGGCTGGAGCTCGCCTGCAAGCTGGGGCGCAAGCTGGGCCCGGCCAAGGTGATGCTGGTCGACAGCCGCCTGTATCATATCTGGAAGCCATCGCTGCATGAGGTGGCGGCCGGCACGCTCGACGTGCACCAGGAAGGCCTGTCGTACCAGATGTTGGCGCACGATAATGGATTCACCTTCCTGTATGGGGCCATGACCGGCCTTGACACGGCGCACAAATCAATCAAGGTCGGCCCGATCGCCACCCAGGCCGGCGAACTGGTGTTGCCAGAGCGCGAAGTCGGCTACACCCAGCTGGTGGTGGCCGTGGGCAGCGTCTCCAACTATTTCGGCGTGCCCGGCGCCAAAGAACATACGATCTCCCTGAACGCCACCGAGGATGCCGAGCGCTTCCGACTGACGCTGCTCAGGCTGCTCGCCGTCACCGAAAACCAGAAGGCCGAAGGCGACCGTCCCGGCGGGCTCGATGTCGTCATCATCGGCGGCGGCGCCACCGGCGTCGAACTGGCGGCCGAATTGCGCGAGGCCAGCTGGGTGTACGCGTCGTACGGATTCCAGCACCTGCAGCCGGCGCGCGACGTGCGCATCACCTTGCTGGAAGGCGCGCCGCGGATCCTGGCGCCGCTGCCCGAGCGGGTCTCGGCGGCAGCGCTGCGGCTGCTCGGCGAACGCGGCATCACCGTCGTGACCGGCTGCCGGGTCACCGCGATCGATTCGGCCCAGGTCACCGACCTCCAGGGCCATACCTACCCGGCCGACCTGTGCGTCTGGGCGGCCGGCATCCGCGCGCCGGAATTCCTGTCGACCCTCGGATTGCCGGTCAATAAGGGCGGCCAGATCGAGGTCGACGATTGCCTGCGCGTGCGCGGCGTGCCCGATGTGTATGCGATGGGCGATTGCGCCGCCTGCGTCGACGGCGAGGGTAAGCCGGTGCCGCCGCGCGCCCAGGCGGCCCACCAGCAGGCCGATTATCTGCTCGACCTCTTCGTGCGCGCGGCCAACGGCAAGGAGCCGGCAGGCAAGCCTTACCGCTACCGCGATTATGGTTCGCTGGTGTCGTTCGGCCAGACCACCACGGTCGGCAGCCTGATGGGATCGCTAAAGGGCTTGAGCTGGTTTGTCGAGGGCTTCTTCGCCCGCACGATGTATGTCAGCCTGCACCTGATGCATCACCGGGCCGTGCTCGGTTCGGTGCGTACTGGCGTGCTGGCGCTGGCGCGCTTCCTGATACGGCGGACCACGCCGCTGGTCAAGCTCCACTAAGGGCGCTGACCTGCTTCGGCAGGATCACCGTCAGCGCGGCGCCGCTGCGTTCGGCCGGCGCCAGGCGCAGCGCGCCGCCAAGCCAGGCGGCGCGCTCGCGCAGCAGGCGCAGGCCGTGGCAATTGCCCGGTTCTGCCATGAAGGCCGCGCCCGGACCGATGCCGTTGTCGCGCACCGTCAGCATCACTTCCTCGTCGTTATCGTCCAGAATCACCTCGACTTCGGTCGCGTTCGCGTGGGCCGCGACATTGCGCAGGCCTTCCTCGACACAGCGCAGCAGGGCCACGCCCTGTTCGCGGGTGTAGGTCGGGTCTTCGTCGGGCAGGCTGATGCGTGCGAGGATATTGTGCGCGGCATTGAATTCGGTCACCAGTTCGCGCAGCGCCGCCTTGATGCCGAGGAATTCGAGCTTGTCGTTCCACAGGGCCAGCTGCATGTCGCGGTTGGTGTTGATGATGTTGGCCAGCAGCTGCTTCATCTGGGCGGCGCGGTCTTGCAGGTTCTTTTCGGCCGGCATCTGCTGGGCCAGCAGCGCCAGGTGCATTGTCAGCGCGGTCATCGACGAGCCAAGGTTGTCGTGCAGCTTGCGCGCCAGCAGGCGGCGTTCGTCATCCCAGCACGTGGTCAGGTGGCCCAGCAGCTCGACCAGGTCGGCGTTGCGTCCGGCCAGGTCCGGCTCGGCCAGCGAATGAGCGGCATGGCTGCCTGCGCGTTGTCTTGACGGTGCTGTCATCGGTCGCCCTGTGATAATGTCAAAAATCATACAGCAGCTTGCACCGGGGCGGCGCAAGCTGCGTCGTCGGCTATTTGGCGCTGGCCGTCTGCACCTCGCAGCTGCCGATTGCCGCCAGCAATTGCTCGATGCCCACGGGCTTGACCAGGTGCAAGTCGAAACCGGCTTCGAGCACGCGGCGCTGGTCTTCCTCGAGGCCGTAGCCGGTCAGGGCGATCAGTTTCACGCTGCGCGTGGCCGGATCCTTGCGCAAGCGGCGCGCCACTTCGTAACCATCGATGCCGGGCAGGCCGATGTCGACCAAGGCAACGTCCGGGGCATTGGCGAACGCCATTTCCACGCCCTCGACGCCATCGGCGGCGTAGCGGACCGCGTAGCCATAGGCGTCGAGCATGGTGGCCATCATTTCGCGGCCATCGTCATTGTCTTCAATCAGCAGCACGCTCGCCTTGCCCGCAGCCACGCCAGTGTCGGACTGGTCCGGGGCCGCCTGTACCGGGACCGCGCGCGGCAGGCGGATCTCAAAGGTGCTGCCGGCCGAGGCGCCATCGCTGCGCGCGCTGACGCTGCCGCCATGCAATTCAACCAGGCGGCGCACCAGCGCCAGGCCGATCCCGAGCCCGCCCTGGGCGCGGTCGATCGTGATGGCGCCCTGGACGAACACATCGAACACGTGCGGCAGCAGTTCCGGCGCAATGCCGACGCCCGAATCGGTGACGGTAAGCACGACGAAATCGCCGTCTTCCGCGATGTTGATGTCGATGGTGCCGCCCGCCGGGGTGTACTTGAGGGCGTTGTCGATCAGGTTGCTGGCGATCTGTTCGAGACGGGTCGGGTCGCCATCGACCCAGCCCGGCGCCAGGTCGACATTGAGCGAATAATTGCCGGTGCGGCCAGTGGCGCGGAAGGTGTCGAGGCAGGCGCCGACCAGTGCCGACACGTCGGTCGCCTGGCGCGACAGCAGGATTTTGCCGGACATCGCGCGCGACAGGTCGAGCAGGTCGTCGACGATGCGCGACAAATGCTGGCTCTGGCGCTGGATGATGGTGCGCGCGCGCACCACCGTGTCGGCGCCGGCGCCGGCCATGCCGATCAGCGAAGCGGCGCTGCTGATGGCCGACAGCGGGTTGCGCAGTTCATGGCCCAGCATCGCCAGGAATTCATCCTTGGCGTGGCTCTTGCGCTCGGCCGCCTGGCGTTCCTCGATCTCGCGCGTCAGGCGCTTGTTGGTGGCGGTCAGTTCGGTGGTGCGCTGCGACAGCTTGTTGGCCTGCTGGCGCAGCTCTTCGTTCTTGGTGGCGAGGGTCACGAACACCTGTACCTTGGCGCGCAGGATCTGCGGGATCACCGGGGTGAACATGAAGTCGGCCGCGCCGCGCTGGTAGGCCTTCAGGCGGTCGATTTCGTCGGCCAGGAACGCCGTGACGAAGATGATCGGGATGTCGGCCGAGCGCGCGCGCTGGTGGATCGCCTCGGCCGTCTCGAAGCCGTCCATGCCGGGCATGTTGACATCTAGCAGGATCACCGCGAAGTCATGCAGCAGCACCTGGCGCAAGGCGTCCTGCCCGGAGCGGGCGCCTAGCACTTCATAATTCGATTCTTCCGCCCATTGATCAAGCAAGCTTGTCAGTGCAAGAAGACTGGCCGCATCGTCGTTGACGACCAGAATCTTGGATTTTTCTATTTTGGGCACGTCATTCCTGCTGCGATTGGTTGGGTTACGGTTAATCAATATATCCGTACATCAGGATAGCAGACAGTGCCAGCCGTTCTTCACACATCACGCCAGGCCTTATCCGCCAGCACGGTTGGTGTTGTGGGGAAACATCATAACAATGGTGCAACCATGTGTCAAAAGCATCCGTGCGCGGGGTGGGGCACTGGTCTACGGTACGCTGCCGCACATACTTTCGTGGAGCATTATGCGATATTGGGATGGACCGTTGTCGAGGGCCTGCGGGCTAGCAGTGCAGATGAAATAACGGAACTAACCTCGAAAGGACAGACATGAACATCGATAAGCTGATTGACAAAAAATTCTGCAGCCTCAATTTCCGCGACCTGTGCAATGCACCGGTCGAAGCGCTCGCCGGCGTCTCGGTCAAGGACGCCAAAGCCCTGAACCAGGCCTTTGGCATCACCACCATCGGCCAGCTGGCTGACCTCAAATTCGTCAAGTGGGCCAGCGCGATCCGCACGCTCGCCGACGAGGAGTGCGATACCGAAGAACAGCTCGCCAAGGAAAGCCTGCTCGACGACGCCGTCGAAATGACCTTCCCGGCCAGCGATCCAATCTCGGTCGACGCCGGCATCACGCGCATTGAAGTCGCGCCCGAGAAAGTCGATGCCCACATCGACCACCAGGCCGCCGGCGAGGTAGAAGAACATACACGCAAGGCAGCGGCCAGCAAGGGCCGTTAAGCCGCGCCGAAACGGCGGAAAGGCTGCCAGAGGCAGCCTTTTTTACGTCCGCGGCAAGGCGCAAAGCGCGGGCGCCGCGGGCCGGACATCAGCAAAAGGATTTCTTAGTGGAGTTGGCGCCTGGCGGCGCGCACGTGCCGGCGCTGCATTCGCCATTGCGCCACATGTGCTGAAGGGCTTGCGCCGCGCTGTGGCGGCGTGCCTGACGTTCCGGCCTCAGCGGCTGCGCGGAACCAGCTCAAGCTTTGGGGGCGGCACCATCTGGGCAGGGGAGGCGGAGGTGGCGCAGAAGCGGTTCTTGCCGCCGCGCTTGGCTTCGTACAGCGCGTAATCTGCGATGCTGATCAGGGACTCGACCGATTCGGCGTCGTCCGGATAGATGCTGATGCCGATACTGGTCGACAGGCGCAGGGTCAGGTCGTTGATGAAGAATGGCTCGGAGACCGCTTCGACCAGCTTGGCGGCCGGCCCCTGGGCGTCGGCCAGGCTGTTGACTTCGCCGAGCACCACCATGAATTCATCGCCGCCGAGGCGGGCAACGGTGTCTTCCTTGCGCGAGGTGGCAAGCAGGCGCTGGGCCACGATCTTGAGCACTTCGTCGCCATAGGCATGGCCGTAGGTATCGTTGATGGCCTTGAAGCCATCCAGGTCCAGGTACATGATGGCCGCCTTGTGATGGTTGCGGCTGGCATGCTGGAGGGTGGTTTCGATGCGGTCTTCAAGCAGGCGGCGGTTGGGCAGCCCGGTCAGCGCGTCGTGCAGCGCCAATTCCTGCTGGGTCTTGCTGTATTGGGCCAGCTCTTTATATAGCAGGCGCACTTCCAGCATGTTGTGGATGCGCTTGTGAACTTCGAGCAGGTCGAACGGCTTGCTGATGAAGTCGCGCGCGCCCGCTTCGAGGGCGGCGATCTTGAAACTCGGCTGGGCGGTCAGGGCGAGCACCGGCAGGTAACCGCCTTTTTCGATCTCCTTCAAGCCCTTCATGACCTGGAAGCCATTGAGCCCGGGCATCTGCAGGTCGAGCAGGATGATGTCGTAATTGTGCTGGCGATGCAGCGGGCACACCTGTTCCGGAAGCATGGTCGAGCTGACGCAGGTATAACCCTCCTCGCGCAATATCTCTTCCATCAATTCGATATTGTCTGGGGAATCGTCAACTACCAGAATCTTGGCGTTCAGAATGTCTTCGCGGCTAGGCATGCGTTATCTCGGTAATGGCCCCAAACAGGCGGCGGTGGCACTACGGGAACAGAATGTTCCACAGCCCACGTAGTGTAACAAACACTATAAACTTTCTTGTAGGACAGCGCCGCGTGTAGCGGTAGGAGCCTGAATAGTATTCCGTCCGGGTCAGCTAGCCCGGGGCGCCACGATCGACGCGACGATGGCGATCAGCTCGCTTGGCTCGACCGGCTTGGCGACATGGGCCCTGAACCCGGCGTCCAGCGCCAGCAACCGGTCTTCGGAGCGGGCGAACGCGGTCAGCGCCACCGCCGGCAGGTTGCCGCCCGCGGCCGGCCCCAGCGCGCGCACCCGGGCCAGCAATTCAAAGCCATCGACGTCCGGCATCCCGAGGTCCGACACCAGCACGTCGGGCCGGGTCTCGCGGAAGGCCGCCAGCGCGGCGCTGGCGCTGCCGGCGGTCGCCACGGTTGCATTGCAATCCGTCAATATACGCTTGATCAGGTCGCGTGCGTCAGGTTCGTCGTCCACCACCAGTACATGGACCCCGGACAAGTCGCGCAGCAGGATCTCGGGGGTGTGCGGCGGCAGCGGGGTGAACGCGACGCGGTCGGCGCGGGCCTGGGCCGGCTGCACCGCGGCGGTCGGCAGGCGGATGGTGAAGCGGGCGCCCAGGTCTTCGCCTTCGCTGTCGACGCTGACGGTGCCGCCATGCTGCTCGATCAGGTGCTTGACGATCGCCAGGCCGAGCCCGAGGCCGCCGTGGCGGCGCGTGGTCGAGGCGTCGGCCTGGCGGAAGCGCTCGAACACATGGCTGATGAATTCCGGCTTGATGCCGGCGCCGGTGTCGGCCACGCTGATCTCGGTATGGCCATCGGACGGCGCCACTTCGATGCGCACCAGGCCGTCGCGCGGGGTGAACTTGATGGCGTTCGACAGCAGGTTCCAGATCACCTGCTGCAGCCGGCCCGGGTCGCCGGCGATGATGCCGGCGTCGGGCCGGTAGTGTTTTTCCAGGCGGATGTTCTTGGCGTCGGCGGCCGGGCGCACCGTCTCGATGGCGGCGTCGATGAACAGCGCCGGATGCACCGCCTGCATGTCGAGCAGCACCTTGCCGGAGGTGATGCGGCTCATGTCGAGCAGGTCTTCGATCAGCTGGGCCTGGGCGCGCGCGTTGCGTTCGATGGTCTGCAAGCCGCGCTGCAGGTCGGCCGGATCGCGCGAGCCGCGCCGCAGCACCTGGGCCCAGCCCAGGATCGCCGACAGCGGCGTGCGCAGTTCGTGCGACAGGGTGGCCAGGAATTCATCCTTCATCTGGCTGGTGCGTTCGGCCTCGGCGCGCGCCGAGCGTTCGCTCTCGAGCAGCACCTTGCGCTCTTCGGCGGCGTGGTGGGCCGCCTCGTATAGGCGGGTGTTGTCGATCGCCACCGCGGCCTGGGCCGCGATGCCGCCGACGATGCGCTCGGTGCGTTCGGTGAAGATGCCCGCTTCCGGGTGGCCGAAGAACAGGCTGCCCAGCACTTCGCCGCTGCGCGAGATGACCGGCACGGCCAGGTAGCTGCGCACCGGCGGGTGGCCGTCGGGCACGCCGAAGTGCGGGCTGTTGGCGCCGTACAGCGGGTCGCGCGTGATGTCGTCGGAGCGCACCACGCCGTCGCCGCGCAGGCTGGGCCCGAACAGCGGCGTGGCGCGCGGATAGCCGACCCGTTCGAACTCGTCGGGCGCGGCGCCGGACAGCGTGTACAGGGTGAACAGGTCGCCTTCGGCATCCTTGCCGTGATAGAAGAAGGCGCCGAAGCGCGCGCCGCTCACGCCGGTGGCGGCGTCGGTGACAGTCTGCAGCAGCGAACGCAGGTCGCGCTGCGTGGCCAGCGCCGCGCCAGTGCTGTTGAGCAGTTCAAGCACGTTCGATTCCTCGCGCAGCGCTTGTTCGACCCGCTTTACCTGGTCGACATCGGTATTGGTGCCGAACCAGCTGACGATCTTGCCGTTGCGATCGCGCACCGCGTTGACGCGGGTCAGGAACCAGCGGTACTCGCCATCGGCGCCGCGGATCGGGAATTCCATGTCGAACGGCTTGCCGGTGCTGATCGATTCGTTCCAGCGCTGCAGCACCTGCGGCAGCACTTCCGGGTCGTGCACCGATTTCCAGCCCCAGCCGACCATCTGCTCGGGGCTGGTGCCGGTGTACTGGTACCAGCGCTCGTTGAACCACACCAGGTTGCCGGCCGGCTCGGCCATCCACGCCAGCTGCGGAATCGAATTGGCCAGCGCGCGCATCATTTCCTCGCTCTGGCGCAGCGCGTCCTCGGCGCTCTTGCGGGTGCTGATGTCGTGCACCACCCCGACCATGTCGAGCACGCCATTGACCTTGTCGTGGTCGACCCGGCCGACGGCGGCGATCCAGCGCTGGTCCGGCCCGCTGCCGATGCGGAACTCGATGTCGAGGTCGCGCTTGTGCGAGAACGCGGCGAACAGCGCGGTGCTGGTGCGGCGCCGGTCGTCTTCGTGCACGCGCTCGAGCACCTGGCGCAGGTACAGCGGGATTTCGGCCGGCAGCGAAAAGATGTCGGCGGCGCGCTGGCCGAAGGTGACGGTGTTGGCGCCGGGATTCCAGCGCCAGTCGCCCAGGCGTCCGGCCGCCAGCGCCACCTGCAGGCGGCTGTTGCCGTCCTTGAGCGCCTGTTCATCGGCCTTGCGGCGGGTGATGTCCTGGAAGTAGACGGTCAAGCCGTCCGGCGACGGATAGGCGCGCAGGTCGAACCAGGTGCGCAATTGCGGGTAATAGTATTCGAACGCCTGGGTGCGGTGGGTGGCCATGGCGCGCCGGCATTGCTTGTCGAGTGCGGTCCCTTGCAGGTCCGGCAGCGCTTCCCAGATGATGCGGCCGACCAGGTTTTCGCGGGTCTTGTCGAGCGGCGCCAGCAGTTGCAGCGCGCGCGCGTTGATGTAGTTGATGCGCCAGTCGCGCCCGACCGCGCAAAAGCCGTCGGTGAGGCTTTCGAGCATGCGCTCCATGCGCTCATTGGCGGCGCGCAGCGCGCCCTTGGCTTCGATCAGCTCTTGCTCGGCGCGCTGGCGCGCGTGCAGCACGCGGCTGGCGTTCTGCATCGCAACCGAACGCATTTGTTCAAGTTCGTCGTCGCCGCTTGCGCTCACCGCGATCCTCCCAGAATGGCCGCGGCCAGCGCGGTGCCCTCGACGCGCGCGCGGATCTTGGCGAAGGCAGTGTCGCGCGAGGTCGACAGGTCGTCGCAGAACGGCGCGAAACCGCAGTCGTCGGTGGTGCCGAGCTGGTCGAGCGGAATGTATTCGGCCGCCAGCAGCACGCGGTCGCGCACCAGCTCGGACGTTTCAATGGCCGGGTCGATCGGCGAGGTAACGCCGACAAAGACCCGCTGGCCCGGCTTGATGTTCTGGCGGATGACCTTGAGCACGCGTACCGGGTCGGGCTCGCGTGCCAGCGCCACATAGAAGCTGCCGGCTTTCAGCTGGAACAGGCTTGGCAGCAGGTCGGCGTAATCGATTTCCTCGCTGTGGGTCGAATCGTGGTCGGCGCCGGGGCAGGTGTGCACGCCGATGCGCGCGCGCTCGGCATCGCTGAAGCGGCCCAGCGCCATATTGTTGAGCTCAATAAAGCTGGTCAGCAGGCCGCCGCTCGGATCGAGCTTGACCGCCAGCCGCCCTTCGGTGAAATCGACCTGCACCTTGTAGGCGCCGGCCGCGAGGCAGCGGCGAATTTCTGTTTCGTGTTCATCGAGCAGGTCGGCCAGGAACTGGTCGCGCGAGTAGCCCGGCAAGCCTTCGGATGGATACATCAGCGACAGCGCCGACGGCGAGATGATGGCTTGCTTGAGCGGCACGCTGGCGTAGCGCTGCGCCTGCGCCAGGTAGCCGTCGGCATGGCGCTGGTAGCGGAACGGCGCCCTGGCCAGGCGCGGCATGCGGCGCGTGTGGCCGCCGGCGAACGGGATCTGGAAGCCGTCGGGCGAAATGTTGTCGGCGCCATGCACGGAATAGGTCCAGAAATTGTGGACCTTGCGCTGTTCGCCGTCGGTGATCACCGGCGAGCCGGTGGCCTCGAAGCGCCGCACGGTATCTTGCACCGCGGCGTCGAACAGGCGTTCGAGCTGGGCGTCGTCCGGGTGGTCGGCGCCAAGCGCTGCCACCAGCTCGGGCGGGCGTGGGATGCTGCCGATAGGCTCGGTCGGAATGATCATTTGTCTGAGGTCTGGCTGTCACGCCGTGTGGCATGCACGTGGATGAACCGGCTCTGTACATGGGGCAGGACCGACACCGATTCTAGCGCAGCGCAGGCTGTTTGCCCCACACACTTGGCCGGCCGCACTTATCGGCCCAGTTGGCGCGCCAGCGCGTCGAGCGTTCCCTGCAGTTGCTCCATCTCGTAAGGTTTCTGTAGCGACATAAAGGGGAAGGGCAGGTGGCGCAGCAAGCTGTCGCCGTAGCCCGAGGCGAAGATCACCTGCATCGAGGGCTGCATCACCAGCCCCTGGCGCGCCAGCTCGACGCCGGACATGCCCGGCAGGCTGACGTCGGAGAACAGCACGTCGTAGCCGGCCGCTCCCAGCATGCCGAGCGCCGCTTCCGCATCGCCGACGCCGTCGGCATGGTGGCCGAAGGCCTTGAGCATTTCGCACACCAGGTATTGCGAGTCGAGGTTGTCTTCGACCACCAGGACGCGCAGGCCGCCCGGCGCGCCAGGCGCCGCCGCTTCCGGCACGCCGCAGCCGGCCACCGCGGCCAGCACCCCGGCAACCTGGTCTTGCTCGTCGTGGACCGGGGTCAGGTGGATATCGCAGGCCAGCTGCTGCGACCCTGGTGCCGACGTGAAACTGATGACTTGCCCGGCAAGCCGGATGGTTTCGCCCCGGCGCGCGCGCGCCATGGCGTCGGCGCAGGCGGCCAGCAGCGGCGTGTTGCCGGTCGCTAGCGGAGCGGCTTGCCCGGCGAGGGCGGCATAGGCCTCGTTGATGATCACCACCGGGGTTGCGCCCCAGGCCAGCAGCATCGGCAGCGGCGTGTTCATCAGGAAATCGACGCTCAGCTTGAGCGAATGGGGCCAGCCGGCCCGCGCGCCAAGCGCGCTCGCTTGCCAGTCATACGAAGCGGGCGTAAGCGTCGCCAGTTCGGCAGGTGAAGCCTGTCTCATGTTGGTGTGATTATAGTGAGAGGATCAAGGTCCGAATCGTACACCAAACACCCGGCATCTTGTCGATTCGCCATTTTCGTGCGCGGCAGCGCGGTATGAATGGCGAAAAAAGGCGATGTCACCGTTACGTTGTGGAATTCACTCCGTTCCTCATCCCTGGTATGGGTGCCCGCCTGCGCGGGCACCGTTTTAATTGTGGAATCGACTCCGTCCTTCCCGCGCAGGCGGGAATCCATACGGAAGCCGGGTAGCGAATCAGGGCATCGCGGTTACAGCATCCTGGTATGGGTGCCCGCCTGCGCGGACACGACGTGGCGGTGGCTGCGCCGCTTTCAACATGGCACTGAGTAATGCGAGAAAAGGCGATGCCACCTTTAAGTGTGGAATCGACTCCGTCCAAGCCGGGTAGCGGATCAGGGTCTCGCGCTTACAGCATGCCTGGTATGGGTGCCCGCCTGCGCGAGCACGACGTGGAGGTGGCTACACTGCTTTCAGCATGGCGCTGTGTAGATGCGAGAAAAGGCGATGTCACCGTTAAGTGTGGAATCGACTCCGTCGTTCCCGCGCAGGCGGGAATCCATACAGAAGCCGGGTAGCGGATCAGGGGTGTCGCGGTTACAGCATCCCTGGTATGGGTGCCCGCCTGCGCGGGCACGACGTGGCGGTGGCCGCGCCGCTTTCAACATGGCGCTGCGTAAATGCGAAAAAAAAGGCGAGGGCACTGTTAAGTGTGGAATCGACTCCGTCGTTCCCGCGCAGGCGGGAATCCATACGGAAGCCGGGTAGCGAATCAGGGCATCGCGCTTACAGCATCCCTGGTATGGGTGCCCGCCTGCGCGGGCACGACGTGGGGGGGCGCGCCGGTTTCCACGGTTAACGGTGCATCGCAAAAAAAAGCCCGCTACAAGGAGCGGGCTGAATCTATTCTTGGAGGAGAATAGAGGAGACATGTGCATAATGCCGCACGGCAACAAGAAATGCTAGTCATAATTGGTGATACTGGTTATTTGAAATCTGTATACTTGATAGCTTGATACCGGGAGGCGCGATGCCGACAGTTGTACGCCACAGGAACGTTAACATTGTCGTGCTCGACAGCGGCGAGACCATCGGCGGCCATTGCAAGCCGGGCGACATCGCGATTACCGCGGCGCCCGACGGCTGGTGGACCAGTTTCGTTGCCAAGGACGGCGCCGTCGACAGCTACGACCGGCCATACGGCAGCTACAACGAAGCGCTGTGGGCGGCCAAGGCCGCTGCCGAATTCGGTGTTGATTGACGTTTTGGCATGATTGGCGCTGGTTGCCAGGCTTTGTCAACACCCAAAATACGACGTTCCCAGCTGTTTGCTTACTCATGCACTGCTTTGTGCTGGCCTGAAAATGTTCTACGATAGCAAGCATGAGCAATAATCAACCGATCACACTGCCAAATCCGCTTAGGGCGACGGGCCTGCCTGGCGGGCTGGCCCGGGTGTCCGCCGCGCCGCCGGTGCACGCCTGAATGCCGGTGTCGCGCCGACCGGCCGTATTGCCGTCGCGCCGCAGCCTGCTGGCGGGCGCGATGGCGCTTGCCGCCTGTACATTTGTTGTCGTGCCGGTGCGCGCCGACAGCGCCGCGCAGGATATGGAACGCAAGGTCAAGGCGGCATTCTTGTACAAGTTCTTGATGTTTGCCGAGTTTCCACCGACCGCGTTTGCCGACCCGGCGGCGCCGATGGTGATCGGGGTGGCGGCCGACGACGCGATGGCGCGCGACCTGGCCCAACTCGTTGCTGGGCGCACCGTCAACCGGCGCCCGGTGGTGGTGCGCGCCTTGCGTGAGGATGAAGCGGCCGACGGCCTGCATCTGCTGTTCGTCGGCGGCAGCGACGCCGCGCGGCTGGCGCGCATCGCGCGTCCCGCGGCGCCATTGCTGATCGTGACCGAGGCCGCCAACGGCTTGCAGCACGGCAGTGTGATCAATTTCCGGATTGTCGCGGAGCGTGTGCGCTTCGACGTGTCGCTGGAGGCGGCCGACAAAAATAAAATCAAACTCAGTTCGCGCCTGCTGACGGTGGCGAACCTCGTGCACAAGGGAGCACCGTGATGCAACACGATACCGGCTCCGTCCGTAGCAAGCTCATTATCATGGCAGTGTCGACCACGCTGGTGGCGCTGCTGTCGGCATCGATCGCGATGCTGCTCTACGACCTGCGGACGTTCCAGCAATACTGGGTCGATGACCTGATGACCCAGGCCGAAATCATGGCCAGCGTCAGCGCACCGGCGCTGGCGTTCAACGACAGTAGTACCGCGCGGAACAACCTGGCGGTGCTGAAGGTGCGCCCGCAGATCTTGTCGGGCGCCATCTACACCGCCGCAGGGACCCGCTTCGCGGCCTACACCAAGGCGTCGCGCGCGCCCGATTATCCGGCCACTCCAGGCAAGCCCGGCTACACCATCGAGCGCGACGAGCTGGTCGTGTATCACAATGTGATTGAAAACGGCGAGCTGCTCGGCACTGTGTACCTGCGCGCCCGCTATGCGCTGGTCGACCGCATGGTCGATTACGGCATGATCCTCGGCGCCGTGATGCTGGCGGCGCTGGCCATTGCCGCGCTGGTCGCCTCGCGCCTGCAAAAGAGCATCACGACGCCGCTGCAATCGGTCACCGATGTCGCGCGTGAAGTGATGCAAAAGCGCGACTTCAGCCTGCGCGTGCCGGATCACCAGAGCGGCGAGATCGGCGTGCTGGTGGCCGCCTTCAACGACATGCTGGCCGAGATCGGCCGCCGCTCGCATGCGCTGCAGGAAGCCAACCTGACGCTCGAACACGAGATGCAGGTGCGCCACCGCGCCGAAGAGGCGCTGCTGCAGGCCGACCGCCGCAAGGACGAGTTCCTGGCAACCCTGGCGCACGAGCTGCGCAATCCGCTGGCGCCGATCCGCACCGGCCTCGACATCCTGCGGATCCGCAGCGGCGATGCCCAGGCCACCCAGCGCGCCACCGACATCATGGAACGCCAGTTGCGCCAGATGGTCAGGCTGGTCGACGACTTGCTTGACGTGTCGCGCATCAATACCGGCAAGTTCGCCATCAAGATGGGCCGGGTCGAGCTGAAGGCGGTCGTCAACGACGCGCTCGAAGTGGTGCGCTCGTACATCGAGCTGCACGGCCATGAACTGGTGATCGACCTGCCGGACCGGCCGGTGTTCTTGCATGGCGATGCGACGCGGCTGGCGCAGATCCTGTCGAACCTGCTCAACAACGCGGCCAAATATACCAACCGGGGCGGGCGGGTCAGCCTGACTGCGCGGGTCGAGGACAAGATCCTGACGGTGTGCGTGTCCGATAATGGCATCGGCATCGCGCCGGAGATGCTCGACAACGTGTTCGAGATGTTCGTCCAGGTCGATTCGACCTTGGAACGCACCAATGCCGGCCTGGGCGTCGGGCTGTCGCTGGCGCGCCGCCTGGTCGAGCTGCACGGCGGCTCGATCGAGGCAAGCAGCGGCGGCGTCGGCCGTGGCAGCGAATTCTCGGTGCGCCTGCCGATCGTGGTGGAGCCGGAGATGCCGACCAAGAGCACGCCGGCGGCTTATATCAGCGCGGAAAGCTACCGTATCCTGCTGGCCGACGACAACGTCGACTTCGTCAACAGCATCGGCGCGTTGCTGTCGGCGATGGGGCACAGCGTGGTGATCACGCACAATGGCCCGGACGCCCTGACGGCGGCGGCGCGCTTTTGCCCGGATTACGCCTTCCTCGACATCGGCCTGCCCAAGATGTCGGGCTACGACCTGGCGCGCGGCATCCGCAAGCTGCCGTGCGGCTCGATCACCCTGCTCGTTGCCGTGACCGGCTGGGGCCAGGAGAAGGACCGCCAGCTGGCCTTCGAGGCCGGATTCGACCACCACATGGTCAAGCCGGTGCGCTTCGAGCAGATCGAGGAGATCCTCAGCAACCGCAGCCTGATCAAGAAAGTCCGCGGCTGACATGCGACAACGGGAAGCGCAATGCTTCCCGTAAAAAAAGAAACGGAAGCGCGAAGCTTCCGTTTGAAGGTGAGCGCGCAGCTCAGGCCTCTGGCTTGACCTTGCGGCGGCGGGCCATCCAGCCGACCACACCCAGGCCTGCCAGCATCATGCCGTAGGTTTCTGGCTCTGGGACAGGCTGCAGCATCACTGCGCCGCCGAAGCTACCCGACGTGTCCGACACCAACGAGCCGCTTACCTGCAGATAGTAGTTACCCAGCGCCAGGCCGTCGGTCGAGATGGTCCAGACGTCGTTCATGCCGCTCATCAGCGAGGTGCCGTTGGCGATCAGCGTACCGGCTTCGCTATACACGCCCAGGCCGGTGATGTCGAGGCCGGTGCTTGCCGAACCGCTGATCGACGAGATGATCGCGTCGAGGTCGTGCGGCACGCTGGTCACCGCGAAGGTGAAGCGGTCCGAGAAGGTGTCACCCATGTTGTCCATGGCGAAGGAGTCGCCGAAGAACCCGCTACCGTCGAGCAGGGTCAGCGCTTCCGGCGCCTGGCTGATGTCCTCGGCCAGTACGGCGCTTGAGCCGAACGATGCGGTGGCAAACACGAGTGCAGCTACCAGTGTCTTAGTCTTTTTCATGTGATACCTCATTGAGATACAGCCGCGTCCTGCAGCTTGGTTAATCAAGAATCGGGGACCTTCAATCTATCAAAGCTCGGTTGCCAATCCGCTTGCGTAGCCGTTTAATTCGTAACAATTGTTACATTTTTCATTTGTAAATTGATTTATATTTCACAATTGAACAGGCTATCGCTTCATAGGAGGGCTGCCCCGTATTCGATTTCCGCGATGAACAGATCGAGCGGATTGCCATTGATGCGTAGGCCCGGTCCTACGTCGAGACGGGGGGCGTTCTGGCGCGGACTTTGATTCTTTGCCGTAATTCCGGCTGCACTTTAAGGTGGCTTTAAGTTCCGCCATGTACTGACGGCGCGCAAACGAACGGTTGAGCTAACCGAACATATCGGCTGAATGCGGCAGATGGGAGTTGAATGAGCGCAATTGCCGACAAGACGGGTGTCGGGTGCGCATTTAAATGCGGGAGGAAAAGCAGAAAAGAAAAAAGGCCTGGAGATTTCTCTCCAGGCCTTTCGTCCTGATTCTTGGTGCGGCTGGCAGGAATTGAACCCACGACCCCTTGGTTCGTAGCCAAGTACTCTATCCAGCTGAGCTACAGCCGCCGAAGACAAGATTATAGCAGCAGTTTCGAAAATATCAAAGGGCAAGTCGGCAGGCGCTTTTTGGCGGTTTGTTTTTGCGTTTCGTTGGGGCTCAGGTGCGGCATTGGGATACCGGCCCTAGCGCAATGAGGCATCCGATCGGTGGCGGGGAGGGCGGTGGCAGGAGGTATCGACGAGTCCGTGTCCGCATGCCGCACCTGACCCGAAACGAGCAGGCGCTGACTTCATGCGAATCGGATCTGGAAAAGAAAAAAGGCCTGGAGATTTCTCTCCAGGCCTTTTAACCTGATTCTGGTGCGGCTGGCAGGAATTGAACCCACGACCCCTTGGTTCGTAGCCAAGTACTCTATCCAGCTGAGCTACAGCCGCGAAGGCAAGCATTGTAGCAGCTTCGTTTTATTTGCGGAAGTTTTAATTTCTACTTCAACACTTAAACTTGGTTGCCCTTCGGGCTTGCGCGTCCGAAGAAGCAGCATTGTAGGGGGCGCTGGGCGGTTTGTCCAGAGGCGGCGCCAAAAGACTGCTTTTGATTATTGATAATATTGTCCGCTCATCTGTTAGATTACAGGCAAGCCGCTCAACAACCAGCTTCGGGGACCCCGCATGACCATCATTACTACCATTGAAGACTTGCGTGTACTTGCCAAAAAACGTGTGCCGCGCATGTTCTACGATTACGCAGACGCGGGCTCGTGGACCGAATCGACCTACCGCGCCAATACCGAGGACTTCGCGAAGATCAAGTTCCGCCAGCGCGTCGCCGTCAACCTGGCCAACCGCAGCACCGTCAGCGAGATGATCGGCGAGAGCGTGTCGATGCCGGTCGCACTGGCGCCCACAGGCCTGACCGGCATGCAGCATGCCGACGGCGAGATCCTGGCGGCACGCGCGGCCGAGAAGTTCGGCGTTCCGTTTACCTTGTCGACGATGAGCATCTGCTCGATCGAAGACGTGGCTGCCAATACCACCCGGCCATTCTGGTTCCAGCTGTATGTCATGCGCGACCGCGCCTTCATCGAACGCCTGATCGAGCGCGCGCGCGCGGCGCGCTGCTCGGCGCTGGTGCTGACGCTCGACTTGCAGGTGCTCGGCCAGCGCCACAAGGACATCCGCAACGGCATGACCGCGCCGCCGAAAATGACGGTGGCGAATATCCTCAACCTGATGACCAAGCCGCGCTGGGTGATGGGCATCCTGGGTACCCAGCGCCGCGGATTCGGCAATATCGTCGGCCATGCCAGCGACGTGTCGGACATGTCGTCGCTGTCGTCCTGGACCTCGCAGCAGTTCGATCCGGCGCTGTCCTGGGACGATGTCGAGTGGATCAAGCGGCGCTGGGGCGGAAAACTGATCATCAAGGGCATCATGGACCCGGAAGACGCGCGCCTGGCCGCCGATTCGGGCGCCGACGCGCTGATCGTGTCGAACCACGGCGGACGCCAGCTCGATGGCGCGCAGTCCAGCATCGAGGCCTTGCCGGCGATTGTCGATGAAGTCGGCCAGCGCATCGAGGTACACATGGACGGCGGCATCCGCTCGGGACAGGACGTGATCCGCGCGCTGGCGCTGGGCGCCAAAGGCGTCTACATCGGCCGCCCGTTCCTGTACGGGCTGGGGGCGATGGGCGAGCAGGGCGTGACCAGATGCCTGGAGATCATCCGCAATGAACTCGACCTGACAATGGCCTTCTGCGGGCTGCGCGACGTCCGCCAGGTCGACAAGAAGATCCTGCTGCCATCCAGCTGCCCGCCGGGGCGCGGCTAAGGCGCCGGCCTAGACCACGTTGGTGGGCTGGCCCTGGACGAAGGCTTCCAGGTTATCGACCAGCATATCGGCCAGCGTTTGCATGGCGCCCGCGCTGGCCCACGCCACGTGCGGCGTGAGGATGAAGTTGGGCTGGTCGATGCCCAGCAGCGGGTTGTCCGCACTCGGCGGCTCCTTGCTCAGCACATCGAAGCCGGCGCCGCCGATCACGCCGCCGCGCAGCGCCTCGGCCAGCGCCGCCTCGTTGACCAGGCCACCGCGGGCGGTGTTGATCAGCAGGGCCGTTGGCTTCATCGTCGCCAGCTCCGCCGCGCCGATCATGTTGCGGGTCTGGTCGTTCAGCGGCAGGTGCAGGCTGACCACATCGCAGCTGCTCAGCAGCTCGGCCAGCGGCAGCACCGTCACGCCAGGGTCCTCGACCGGCGAGCGCGAGGTCACGCAGACCTCCATGCCGAAGGCGCGCGCGAGGAGCGCCACCTTGTGTCCCAGCGCGCCGAAACCGACGATGCCGATCCGGCTGCCGGCCAGGTCGCCGATCGGATGGTCGAGCAGGCAGAAGCGCTCTTGCGCCTGCCAGCGCCCGGCCGCCACATCGGCGCTGTAGGCCAGCAGGTTGCGGCGCAGCGCGAGGATCAGCGTGAACACATGCTCGGGGACCGATACCAGCGAGTAGTTCCGTATGTTCGAGACGACGATGCCGCGCGCGCGGCAGGCCGCCAGGTCGATGTTGTCGGTACCGGTCGCCGCGGCGGCGACCATCTTCAGGGCGGGGAGCTGTTCGATATCGGCGGCCCGCAACGGCACCTTGTTGGTGATGGCGATGGTCGCATCCTTCAGCCTTGCCACCACATCGGCCGGGGTGGTGCCGGGATGGTCAGTCCAATCGTGCTCAAAGGACGGGCGGCGCACTGTGGCGTCAAGGCTGTCACGGTCGAGAAAGACGATTTTTTGCATGTGGCCTCTGCCAGTTGGGTTATCGATGCGCGCAGTCGATTGTAGACCAACTCGGCGGCGCTGGCGCGCCGCCATCTGCACACCGTTAGTTAACGAACAGTTTTCCACGCGGGCGCCTCGTAGACTCGGCATTACCCCAATCATAAGGCAGGCCATGGCGACGACCGATCCGCTCAAGGTGTACAAGGCAAAGCGTAACTTTGCGATCACCTCCGAACCGGCCGAGGGCGGCGCTGCGGGCGTTGGCGAACTGAGCTTTGTGATCCAGAAGCACTGGGCCAGCCGGCTGCACTACGATTTCCGCCTGGAACTCGACGGCACGATGAAAAGCTGGGCGGTGCCAAAGGGGCCGAGCTACGACACCAAGGACAAGCGGATGGCGGTCCATGTCGAGGACCATCCGATCTCGTACGCCGACTTCGAAGGCACGATCCCCGAGAAGCAATACGGCGCCGGCAAGGTCATCATCTGGGACAAGGGTACATGGGAGCCGCTGGGCGACCCGCGTGAAGGCTACCAAAGCGGCAACCTCAAATTTGAAATGCACGGCCACAAAATGCACGGCAAGTGGGTGCTGGTGCGGATGAAGGGGAAAGGCGAGAAGCAGGAGCCCTGGCTGCTGATCAAGGAAAAGGACGACTACGCGCGCCCCGCGGCCGAATTCTCCGTGGTCGATGAGATGCCCGACAGCGTCAGGTCGCTGCCGATGCCGGGCCAGGCCAAGGCGAAGGGTAAAGCCACATCAAAGGCGAAACCCGCGGCGGCCCCGGCGAAGGCGGCCAAGGCGGCCAAGGCGGCCAAGGTGCCACCCGAAGCCGTCAAGGCCGGCCTGCCCGCGACCCTGTCGCCCGAGCTGGCGACCCTGGTCGACAGTCCGCCATCGACGCCGGAAGACTGGATCTTTGAAATCAAGTTCGATGGCTACCGGCTGCTGGCGCGGGTTGAAGGGAAACAGGTCAAGCTATTCACGCGCAACCAGAACGACTGGACCCACAAGCTGCGCAAGCTTGAACAAGGCCTCGCGGCCATGAAGCTGCCGGACGGCTGGTATGACGGCGAGATCGTGGTTCACGACGACAGCGGCAAACCCGATTTCGGCCTGCTGCAGCAGGCGTTCGACGGCGCCGATACAGCCGAGATTGTGTATTTCGTGTTCGACGCACCGTACTGCAACGGCTACGACCTGCGCGAGGTGCCGCTCGAAACGCGCCGTGCGATGCTCAAGCGCGTGCTCGCCAAAGCGCCCTCCGGGATGGTCCGCTTCAGCGAAGAATTTGGCAACGACCCGCACGAGCTGGTGGTCGCCGCGTGCAAGATGGGCCTCGAGGGCGTGATCGGCAAGCGGCGCGATTCGCGCTATGTCGAACGGCGTTCGCCAGAATGGATCAAGCTCAAATGCGGCCAGCGCCAGGAGTTCGTCATCGGCGGCTACACCGACCCGCAAGGCTCGCGCACCGGCATCGGCTCGCTGCTGCTCGGTGTGCACGACGAGGGCGGCGTGCTGCGCTATGCCGGCAATGTCGGCAGCGGGTTCAATGAGGCGACCTTGCGCGAACTGAAAAAGAAGCTCACCGCGCTCGGCTCGGACGACAGCCCGTTTCCGCCGCAAGCGGTGGCGGGGCGCAAACCGCACTGGGTCAAGCCGGCGCTGATCGCGGAGGTCAGCTTTGCCGAATGGACCAAGACCGGCTCGGTGCGGCACGCCGTGTTCCATGGCCTGCGCGACGACAAGCCAGCCAGGGGCATCAAGCGCGAGAAGGCCAAGCACATGGAGGACGCGATGGCGACAGCAGGCAAGGCAGGCGAACCGGCGGCGCCGCAAGGCAAGCTGCCCGACAGCCTGAAGGTGACCAACCCGGACCGCCTCATCGATGCGCAAAGCGGCACCACCAAGATAGAGCTGGTGCGCTATTACGCGCTGGTGGGCGAGCTGATGATCGAGCACCTCAAGGGCAGGCCGGTGTCGCTGGTGCGCGCGCCTGCGGGCGTGGGCGGAGAGCTGTTCTTCCAGAAGCACGCCGACATCGGCAAGCTGCCCGGTATCAAGCAAATGAACCAGGCGCTCGACCCCGACCATCCACCGATGCTGGAAGTAGGCAGCGTGCAGGGCATCCTCTCGGCCGCCCAATGGAACGTGGTTGAATTCCACACGCAGAACGCGACCGGCAAAGGCTACGAGGCGCCGAACCGGATGGTGTTCGACCTCGACCCCGGCGAGGGCGTGGAGTGGGAGACGATGCAGGAGGCGGCGACGCTGATGCACGCCTTCCTCGACGAGCTCGGGCTGCCCAACTTCCTCAAGACCAGCGGCGGCAAGGGGCTGCACGTGGTGGTGCCGGTCAAGGGCGGCAAGGACTGGGACACGGTGAAGGACTTTTCGCAGGCGATCGTGCAGCACATGGCGATGACCTTGCCGGACCGGTTCGCGTTCAAGAGCGGGCCGCGCAACCGGGTCGGCAAGATATTCATCGATTATCTGCGCAATGGGCGCGGGGCGACGACGGCGTGCGCGTGGTCGGCGCGGGTCAGGCCGGGGCTGGGTATTTCAGTGCCGCTGGCGTGGGATGAACTGGCCGCGATCAAGGCCGGGGATCAGTGGACTGTGAAGAACGCGCACACCAGGCTCGATCGCGGCAATGCGCCGTGGGAGGGGTATGCGAAAAGTGCGAAGACCTTGACGGCGGCGATGAAGCAGTTGGGGTACAAGCCGGCGTGATGCGGGCTAAAAAAGGCAGACAAGCGCCTCTGCCGGCTAGCCCTTTGCCCCATGCTCGTTTTTGAAGATCCCCCGCACATTCAACGCCATCAGCCCGGCATTCAATGCAATCAGCGCCCACGCCTCTTCGCCCCACCCCCAGGCGATCCACATCAGGTTTCCGGCAATGAGCAGCCCGAACGCCCACATGCGCTTTTCGGGCTTCTGCGATGCGAGCAAATAAGCGGCCGCCAGGCTGATCGCCATGGCGGGCCATTCCAGCAGCGCGAAAAATTCTTCCATCCAGGTCCTTAAGCAGATTTGCGCCGTGCCGGCGCGGCCGCCTTGGCGGCAGGGGCAGCCTTGGCCTTTGGTTTCGCGGCCGCCGTGCGCGGAGCCGTCTTCGCCGCAGTCTTGGCCGCCGACTTGGCCGGCGCCTTGCGGGTCTTCGGGGCCGCTGCTGCTTCCTCGTCCGGCTCGTCCTCGTCGTTGGCGGCAGCCGCCTTGCCCGGCTTTTTGCCGATACTTTGCTTCAGCAGCGCCACCAGGTCGATCACATTGCCCGATGTTGCGGCAGCTTTTTCCTTGCCCGGCATGGTGATGGTCTTGGTCTCGTTGGCGGCGACCTTTTTTTCGACCAGCGCCATCACGTCTTCGCGATAGGTGTCGTGATACTCCTCAGGGTGCCATTCCTCGCTCATGCCCTCGACCAGCGCCATCGCCATCTTCAATTCCTTCTCCGATACCTGGGCCGACTTGGCGCGTGCCGACGGGATCTTGAGGTCGTCCGCCTCACGGATTTCATCTGCGTAGCGCAGCGTGTTGAGCACGATGGTGTCGCCCACGCAGACCAGCGCCGCAAGGTGCTGCTTGACCCGGATGACCACCCGCGCGATGCCGATCTTGCCAGCCTTGCGCAGCGTCTCGCGCAGCAGCGCGTAGACCTTGTCGCCGCCCTTGCCGGGCGCAAGGTAGTAGGGCTGCTCGTAGAACAGCAGCGGCACCTGATCGGCGTCGACGAAGGCCAGGATGTCGATGGTGCCGGTGGCTTCGGGATTGGCGCGCCGCAGGTCTTCTTCCGACAGCACCACGTACTCGCCGCTGGAATACTCGTAGCCTTTGACGATGTCATCCCAGCTCACTTCCTTGTCGTTGCCCTTGTTGTAGCGCTTGAAGCCCACCGGCGAAAAGTCACGGCGGTCGAGCATGGTGAGGTCCAGCGTGTGGTTTTGCACCGCCGGGTACATCTCGACAGGAATGTGCACCAGCCCGAAGCTGATCGCGCCTTTCCATAAACTGCGTGCCATGGTGGTCCTTTCGCCGGCAAGCCGGATTTAAAAATGGTCAGCCGACGCTGCCCGTCACCGGCAGCACGATGCCGCTGATGTAACTCGAACACACCGGCGAGGCGAGAAACACGAAGGCGGGCGAAATCTCGTCCGGCTGCGCGGGCCGCTTCATGTCGGTGCTCTTGCCAAATTCCTTGATCTTCTCGGGCGACTGGTCGGCCGGGTTGAGCGGCGTCCACACCGGCCCTGGCGCCACCGCGTTGACGCGGATGCCCTGGTCGATCAGGTTGGACGCGAGCGACATCGTGAATGCGTGGATGGCGCCCTTGGTGGCCGAGTAGTCGAGCAGGTTGCTGGAACCCTTCAGCCCCGTCACGGAACCGTTGTTGATGATCGCCGCGCCGCGCTTGAGGTAGGGCAGGGCTGCTTTGACCATGTGGAAGTAGCCGTAGATATTGGTGCGCATGGTCTCGTCGAAGCGCTCTTCGGTCAGATCGAGCAGCGACTGCGCGTGTTCCTGGAAGGCGGCGTTGTTGACCAGGATGTCGAGGTGGCCGAAATGCGCCACCACCTGGTCGACCGCCTGCTGGCAGAAGCCCATGTCCTTGACGTCGCCCGAGATGGTCACGCAGCGGGTGCCCTCCGCCTCGACGCAGCGCTTGGTCTCCTGCGCGTCCTCGTGTTCGTTGAGGTACATGATTGCCACGTCGGCGCCTTCGCGCGCATACAGCACCGCGATCGCGCGGCCGATACCGGAGTCGCCGCCGGTGACGATGGCCACCTTGCCGTCCAGCTTGCGGCTGCCGTGATAGCCCTCAGCCATGAACTGCGGCTTGAGGGCCATCTCGGCTTCCAGTCCTGGCTTGACCAGGTGCTGGGCCGGCATCGGCGGCACTGGCTTGGCGAATTTTCCGGCCTGTACCGGCTCCTGGCTTTCCTGCCCGCCGCCGGCGGCATCTTTCTGGTCCTGCCGGCTCTGGATGGCGCGCTGCTTGTCCGCGGTGCCTTCAACGTCCGCGTTGAGCCCTGATTCGTCGGGTACCCTCATCTTGATCTCCTTCGCTGTAGCGCTAAAGTATTCGCGCTGCGCCGCCGCTTGACGGTGCGCTTACACACATTCGGACCGATTGCCCACCGACGAGTTGGTGCCAATGGGAAATTCCTCCAGCCAACGAGGCGGGTCGCCGTGATAGGCTTCTGGTTTTGGCTCGCAGGATGAATACATGCTTGAGTGGTTGAGGCGCTACCGGCGCGCCATGCTGGCCGGGGACATCAGTGCCGGTCTCGTGGTCGCCATGATGATGATTCCGCAGGGGATGGCGTACGCGCTGGTGGCCGGCTTGCCGCCCGTGGTGGGCATCTACGCCAGCATCCTGCCGCCGTTGCTGTATGCGCTGTTCGGCTCGAGCATGACCCAGTCGGTGGGGCCGATGGCGATCATCTCGCTGATGACTGCGGCCGCACTGGCGCCGCTGGCGGCCTCCGGCTCCGGCCTGTACCTGGTGCTGGCCGCCCAGCTTGCGCTGATGTCGGGCGCCGTGTTGCTGGTCTGCGGCCTGCTGCGCATCGGCTTCCTGGCCAACTTCTTCTCGCGCCCGGTGATGAGCGGCTTCACGATCGGCTCGGCCATCCTGATCGCCTTCGCGCAGGTCCGGCCGCTGGTGGGCGGCCAGCTGCCCCAGTTCCACCTGCCCAGCGCGTTGCTCGGCGTGGGCGCATTGCTGGTGCTGCTGTTTGCGCGCAACTCCCTCGGCGCGCTGCTGCGCAAGGCGGGTATGCGCGCCATTGCCGCCGATATCAGCGTGCGGCTCGCGCCGATGCTGGTGGTGGTCGCGGCCACCGCGCTGTCGGTGGGGCTCGACCTGCAGGCCGTTGGCGTCGCCGTCACCGGCGCGGTGCCGGCCGGACTGCCGGGACTGAACCTGGCGACCTCGGAGGCGCACTGGCGCTCACTGCTGCAGCCGGCGCTGCTGATCGGCTTCATGACCTTCATGATCAGCATGTCCGCCGCGCAGACGCTGGCGCTGAAGCGGCAGGAGAAACTCAATAGCAATTACGAGCTCATTGGCCTCGGCACCGCCAACATCGGCAGTGCCTTGAGCGGCGGCTTCCCGGTCACCGGCAGCATCTCGCGCTCGGCCGTCAATTTCGCCGCGGGCGCCAATACGCCACTGGCCAGCATCATTACCGCGGCGCTGCTGGCGATCGCCCTGGTTGCACCGACCGGCTGGCTGGCGCTGCTGCCGCTGCCCGCGCTGGCCGCCACCATCATCGTCGCCGTGCTCGGCATGCTGGAACTGTCGACGCTGCGCACGGCATGGCGCTACGACCGCGGCGACGCCCTGGCGCTGCTGGCAACGGCAGCCGGCGTGCTGGTGATGGGCGTCGAGGCGGGCGTGATCATCGGCGTGGTGCTGTCGATGGGGACCCTGATCTGGCGCGCCAGCCGTCCGCACATCGCGGTGCTTGGACGCATCGCCGGCACCGAACACTTCCGCAACATCGACCGCTATCCGGCCGAGACGCGGCCCGACATGCTGATGCTGCGCATCGACGCCAACCTGTTCTTCGGGAATGTCGAAGCGGTCAACCAGCGTATCGAGGAAGAGTTGCGCAGCCGGCCCGGCACGCGCAACCTGGTGCTGGTGATGACGGCCGTCAGTTCGATCGACACGTCGGCGCTGTTCGCGCTGTCGGAACTGAACCAGAGCCTGACCTTGCACGGCATCGGCTTGCACCTGGCCGAAGTGAAGGGGCCGGTGATGGACCGGCTGACAGGCAGCGATTTCCTGCACGCGCTCAACGGGACGATCTTTTTGAGCGCCGCGATGGCGTGGGACGGCATATCATCGGCGCGTTGATCAGGGAGCCGCGCGATGACGCTGTCACACTACCTTCTGACCCAGGCCTACAATAACGGCTGGTCCAACCACCGCCTGCTGAAGGCGTGCCTTGGGCTGACGCAGGCAGAATTCGAAGCGCCGCGCACCAGCTTCTTCCCGTCGATCAAGGCAACGCTGAACCACATCGTCACGGTCGACTGGTTCTATATCGATGCGCTCGAGCGCGAAGAGCGGGGCGAAGCGCCTCATCCCGACTACCTGGCGTTCTTCGACCCGGAACATCCGTTCGCCACCTGCGAAGGCCTGAAAGCGGCCCAGTCGACAGCGGACCTGCGGCTGATCGACTACTGCCGGCGCCTGAGCGACGATGCGCTGGGGCGTGTGGTGACGATCCGGCGCGGCGATATGGCGCAGCGCGAGACGCGCGCACGGCTGCTGGCGCATCTATTCGTCCACCAGGTGCACCACCGTGGCCAAGTCCACGCGATGCTGGCCGGTACACCGGTGGCGCCGCCCCAGCTCGACGAATTCTTCAGCGAGATGGACAGGCAAGCGCGCGCGGACGACTTGCGCGAGCTTGGCTGGACCGAGGCCATGTTATGGTGCTAGCGCTGCCCGTCCCTGCACCATCAGCGCGCAGGCATGCACGCTTCGGGGGCGGCGCGGCGCGGCGCCTGGCTTAACCGGGCTGGCATGCGTCCTGCTACATGGAAGGTCATACAAACCGGCCGGTCAATCCATGAAAATTCGCCTGATCACTCCTGAGACCTTCGACGAGGTTCGTTCCCAGCTTTCCGGGCTTCTGCTCGACGCGGTGGCCCATGGTGCGTCAATCGGCTTCCTGGCCGCGCTCGATGGCGCCGAAGCCGAGGCATATTGGCGTGGCGTCGGGGATGCGGTCGCGGACGGCACCCGCCTGTTGCTGGTTGCCGGGGAGGGCGCGGAGGTTCGGGGTTCGGTGCAGCTGGACCTGTGCCAGCGCAAAAATGGCGTCAACCGCGCCGAGGTGCAGAAGCTGATCGTCCACAGCTCGGCGCGCCGCCGGGGAATTGCAAAGGCGCTGATGGAAGCTGTGCAGCAGCAAGCGCGTACGCATGAACGCGGTGTGCTGTTTCTCGACACCGAAGCGGGCGCGCCTGCCGAAGCGCTCTACCGGGGGCTCGGCTACACCTTTGTCGGCGGCATTCCCGAGTACGCCTGCACACCCGACGGGCGCTGGACCAGCAACGCGATCTATTACAAGACGCTGTTCAGCCGGAATCCGGGCGATCAGGCCTGAGCGCGCGGCGGCGCCAGCACGATCGGCGCTTCGGCTTGCGGGTTCAGGCCGTGGTGGCCTTTAAAGACAGCGGCGATGGCGCCCATGTCGCGCTCGACGTCCCCGGTCAGCATCATCGTGTCGACCACGCTCAGGGTCTTGTTCGGATAATCCATGTATACCATCAGCAGCGGCACCTTGGCGGCGATCGCCAGGTGATAGAAACCGCTGCGCCAGGCCGGGCGATAGCTGCGCGTGCCTTCCGGCGCCAGCGCGATCCAGCACCAATCCGAGGCCAGCATGTTCTGCGCCAGGCGCGCGGTGGCACCGGTGGCGGTGCGCCGCTCAACCGCGATGCCGTGCCAGCGGCGCAGCAGCACGCCGAGCGTCTTGCCGGTGAGGCCGCTGAACAGCGACTCCTTGCCCAGCCAGCTGAACGGCAGGCCCACCGCCCATTTGCCCAGCAGGCCGATCACGAAATCCCAGTTCGAGGTGTGCGGATAGACCACCACCACGCCATGCGGTCCCGGCAAGGGCTTGAACAGCACGCGCCAGCCGATCATGCGCAGGATGCGCAATGACAGGCGCTGGCCCCAGGTTGGCAGGGCGGCGGGCTGCAGCTCGTGGTTACTCATCAGTATCTACTTTCCCCGGTAGTCCGGTCTGAAGCGGCCTGCAATGAAAATTGCATGGCGGAAAAAGCAGGAATTCTATCGTTGAGCGGTTGGATAGACAAGCAAAACCGGCTTGTCGAAATTCGACGATTCGAGTAATATCGAATGATAAAAGTGTACTGATTAAGGGATACCGCATGAGCGTCACAATTTTTCACAACCCGAAGTGCGGAACCTCGCGCAACACCCTCGCGCTGATCCGCAATGCCGGGATCGAGCCCGAGGTCATCGACTATCTGGCCGAGGTGCCGGCGCGCGAGTCGCTGGCGGCGATGATCGCGCAGGCCGGGCTGACCGTGCGCGGCGCAATGCGCGCCAAGGAAGCCGTATTCGCCGAGCTGGGGCTTGAGAACCCGGCCCTTGGCGAAGACGCGCTGCTCGATGCGATGATCGCGCACCCTATCCTGATCAACCGCCCGTTCGTGGTGACGCCGCTTGGCGCGCGCCTTTGCCGCCCGTCCGAACTGGTGCTCGAGATCCTGCCGTTGCCGCAGAAAGGCGCGTTCACCAAGGAAGATGGCGAGGCCGTGATCGGCGCCGATGGAAAGCGCGTGTAAAAAAGGGACAGGCGAAAGCGCTGTCCCCCATCGATACCGGCGCTGTTACAAGGCCGGGTAGTCGGTGTAGCCTTCCGCCGTCGGGTGATAGAACTTATCGGCGCGCGCCGGGTTCAGCGGCGCGTTGGTCTTCAGTCGGCGCGGCAGGTCGGGATTGGCGATAAACCATTTGCCGAACGCGACTGCGTCGGCTGAGCCGGCCTGCACCAGCGCTTCGGCGCTTTCGCGCGTCAGCGATTCATTGGCGATATAGACGCCGCCGAATTCCTGCTTCAGATACGGGCCGAGACTGTCTTCGCCCACGCCTTCACGCGCGCAGATAAAGGCGATGCCGCGCTTGCCAAGCTCGCGCGCCACATAGCCGAAGGTGCCTTTCGGGTCGGAGTCGCCCATGTCGTGCGAATCGCGGCGTGGCGCCAGGTGCATGCCGACGCGGTCCTTGCCCCAGACGTCGATACAGGCATCGGTCACTTCCAGCATCAGGCGTGCGCGGTTCTCGACCGGGCCGCCGTAGTTATCGGTGCGCTGGTTCGAACCGTCCTGCAGGAACTGGTCGAGCAGGTAGCCGTTGGCGCCGTGGACTTCGACGCCATCGAAACCGGCCAGCTTGGCGTTCTCGGCGCCCTTGCGGTAGGCCGCGACGATGGCCGGGATCTCGCTGGTCTCCAGGGCGCGCGGCACTGGATAGTCGCGCATCGGGCGCAGCAGGCTGACATGGCCCTTGGCTGCGATCGCGCTCGGTGCGACTGGCGCTTCACCGTTCAGGAATTCCGGATCCGAGATGCGGCCGACGTGCCACAGCTGCAGGAAGATCAGGCCACCGGCCTTGTGCACCGCGTCGGTGACCAGCTTCCAGCCCTCGACTTGTTCGTCGGACCAGATGCCTGGCGTGTCGGCGTAGCCCACGCCCATTGGCGTCACGGCGGTCGCTTCCGACAGGATCAGGCCAGCCGATGCGCGCTGCACGTAATACTCGGCCATCAAGGCGTTCGGCACGCGGCCTTCGCCGACGGCGCGCGCGCGCGTCAGCGGGGCCATGATGATGCGGTTGGGGAGTTGCAGGTCGCCGATGGTAATCGGGTCGAATAAGGTACTCATGAAGTGCTCCTGTCGCTTGTGGCATTTGTCCAAAGTGGTGAACGATTATGGCGTAGATAAAAAAATTCTGCAGGCAGCGAAATTATTTTCACGGTGCTATACTTCGCCGACCTTTCGCTCCAGCGGGGACGACCCCGCGCATCGACGGAGCACGGCAAGGACGGCCTTGCCTTTCAAAGCGTGTCATGACCTGGATTATTCTCTTCATCGCCGGCTTGCTCGAAGTCGCATGGGCCGTCGGCCTCAAATACACGCACGGATTCACCCGGCTGGTTCCCTCGGTTCTGACGCTGGTGTCGATGGCGGCGAGCGTGTTCCTGCTTGGACTGGCGATGCGCCAGCTGCCGCTTGGTACGGCGTATGCGGTATGGACCGGGATCGGCACCGTGGGCACCGCGATCGCGGGAATGATCCTGCTCGGCGAACCCGCCGGCGCGATGCGCCTGGGCTGCATCGCCCTGATCGTCGCGGGAATTCTCGGGCTGAAGCTGCTAACGCCAGGCTAACTTCGCAAATCGGGGACAAACTTCCAAAATCGGGGACAGACCACCATTTTAGAAGATTCTAAAATGGTGGTCTGTCCCCGATTTTGGAACTGTTTCGGCTTGTTTATTCGTAGCGCTCGAAGTCCGGGTTCCGGCGCGTCATGTAATACCACTCCTGGTTCGGCCCCGCATTGACGTCGGGGAACAGGATCTTGCCGTCGAATTCCGCGGTCACCGGGGTGCCGTCGGCGCGCACGCCGATCTGGTCGCCCGCGGCCAGGTCGTCGAAGCTGCTCCATACGCGGCTGAAGGTGTCGCCGGCGTCGAGCTTGTCGTGCACCGCGACCATCGACAGCGTTTCCATCTCGTCCAGCGCCACCGGAAGCGGCTCGGGCGCGTCGATCAGCTTGAGGAAGGCGAGGGTGTTCATGATGGCGCGGTAGGCGACATCGGGCGCCTGCGGGTCGTCGTGCTGGCCGCATTCGAGCGTCAGCGCGTAGCCGCCGGTGCTGCGCATGTATTCAGTGGTGCCCATCCCGTAACGCAGCACCGTCTGCAGTTGGGCGGCGTCGCCTTTGCCCATGCGGCGCACCACGCCGTCGCCATAGGTGCGCAGCCAGCCGTCGACGAAGCGCTTGACGCCAAGGCGGCGCGCCAGGGCGCGCTCTTTTTCGGCGTGCTTGAACGGCTCCAGCGGACCGCCGTTGTTGCGCGGGCCGACCATCGCGAAGGGCTGGCTCTGCGCGTTGAACGAGTGCAGGTCGAGCAGCACCTCATGGCGCGCAAGCAGCGGGCAGATCCAGTTGGCGACCTGGTCTTCGAAGTCCTGCGGGGCGTCGTTGGGGAACAGGTTGCGGTTCAGGTTGCGGTCGCCGGCGCGGCGGTTCAGCGCGTAGGCGAGCGGATTCACGATCGGGACGAAGGTCACGCTGCCCGCCACGATCTGCAGCGCGCCGCCGTCGAGTTCTTCCATCACGCGGCGGATCGCCTTGGTGCCGCAGGTCTCGTTGCCGTGCACCGCACCGGTGATGATGACGGACGGCCCTTTGCCCAGGCCGGTGTAGTTGATCGATTTGAACTGCATCTCGCGTGCTGAAGTCATTTCCCGGCTTTCCGTGATAGGTCGTGCGGCGGCGCCCCGTTGGCGCGCTGCATCCGGTATTTTATCGGGAAATGCTGGCATCGGCAGCATTGGCATGGCATCATCGGCCCTCATTTTTTGACATCCCACCATGACCGCAACTCATCACCCGCGCCGCCTGTTCGGCCTCGACACGCTGCGCGCACTGGCCATCGTGATGGTCGTGCTGCACCACTACACGCTGTTTGTCAGCCGCTCCGATACGACGTTTGGATGGTTCGGCGAGATCGGCTGGGTCGGCGTCGACCTGTTCTTCGCCTTGTCGGGCTACCTGATCGGCAACCAGATCTTCGCGGCGATGCGCAGCGAGGCCGGCTTCTCGCTGCCGCGCTTCTACGCGCGCCGCTTCCTGCGCACGCTGCCTGCGTTCTATGTGGTCGTGGCGCTGTACGCCTTGTGGCCGTGGTTCCGCAATGGACTCGAGATGCCGCCGCTGTGGAAGTTCCTGACCTTCGTCCAGAACATCAACCTGACGCCAGGTACCGCGTTCTCGCATGCCTGGTCGCTGTGCATCGAAGAGCAGTTCTATGTCGTGCTGCCGGCGCTGGCGATCTTCATCGCCTCGCTGCGCGGTTCGCTGCGCTGGGCGTGGTTCGCCGTCGCACTGGCGTTCGCGGCCGGCATGGCGGTGCGTGCGACCTTGTGGCAGGAGCTGGTCGACGGCAGCGCCCAGCCGGGCCTGAACTACTACAAATATATCTATTACTCGACCTTCTGCCGCTTCGATGAACTGGTCGCCGGCGTCGCTCTGGCGCTGCTGAAAAACTACCACCAGGGGGCATGGCGGCGAATCACCACCAACGGCAATGCGGCGCTGGCGGCCGGTGCGGCGGTGTGCGCGGCGGCGTTCTGGCTGTTCCTGGATGACCGCGAGTCCTTTGCAATCACGGTGGTGGGCTTCCCGATGCTGGCGTTGGGCTTCACGCTGCTGATCGTCGCAGCGCTGAGCGAACGGTCGGTACTGCGCGACACCAGGGTGCCAGGCGCCGGCCCCCTTGCGCTGTGGGCCTACGCGATCTACCTGACCCACAAGCAGATCGGCATGCTGGCGCGCGAACCGTTGATGGAACTGGGCTACGCCCCCGGCTCGCTGGTCGCAATCGGCGTCATCATGGCGCTGTCGCTGCTGTTTGGCTGGCTGCTCTACAAGCTGGTGGAGACGCCGTTCATGGTGCTGCGCGACCGCTATGTGCCGACCAACTCGGCGCGGCCAGCGCTTATGCCTCAGCCTCGATAACGTCGAATGCCGAGTGCATCCCGCCGAGAAAGGCGAGGATGTCGCGCGAGCGTGTCGCCAGGTCGTCGTGAACTCCGCGCTCGATCGCGCCGCGCAGGCCCGGGATGGCTTCCTGCGTATGCGGGCTCTGGTAAGCGTTGATCAGCATCGCCACCAGGTCGACCGGATTGCCGCACGAGCGGCGCATGCGTGTTTCGATCACGGCCAGCAGGGCGCGCTGCATGCCGGGCGTGGGATTGACGATGTAGGTGAAGACGGTCGGCGTATTGGAGATCGACTCGCACATCGAGCGTTCGATGGCGTCCGGTTTAAGGTCCGATGCGATATCGAAGTAAGCGGGATTCCAGTGCGTGCGCGCGTATGGATGGCGCGCCGGGAACGAACTGACGGTCTCGAACCCGCAGGCGCGGCTGGCCCAGGCAAGGGCCTCAAGGATTTTTGGAAGCAGTGGCATGGCGCTAGTTTATCCCATGCCACTGCCGGGTGCTGCGATTCAAGCCGCGAAGCGGCCGGCCCGGTAGTCGTCCATCGCCTGGATGATCTCGGCCTGGGTGTTCATCACGAATGGCCCGTACTGCGCGATCGGCTCGTTGAGCGGCCGGCCGGCCACCACGATGAAGCGGCTCTCCTTCGGCGCCACGATGCGCACGCCATCGGCATCAGCGTCGTTGGCCAGGATCGCCATGCGCGCTTCCGGAACACAGCTTTCATCAACCACCAGGTGCCCGCGGTACGGGTAGACGAAGGCGTTGTGCCCCGCCGGCAGCGGCAGGTCGAAGCTGGCGTTGGCCGGCAGCGTCACGTCGAGGTACAGCGGCTCGGTCCCGGAGCGCTGGACCGCGCCTTCCACGCCATGCGTGGCGCCAGCGATCACCTTGACCTGGGCTCCCGACGTGGTGGTGAAACGCGGTACTTCTCCCGTTGGAATGTCGCGGTACCACGGTTCCATCATCTTGTCGGTCGATGGCAGGTTAAGCCACAGCTGGAAGCCTTCCATCAGGCCGTCGGTCTGCTCCGGCATTTCGGAGTGGGCCACGCCGCGGCCAGCCGTCATCCATTGCACGCCGCCATCGGTGATCAGGCCTTCATTGCCGGCGCTGTCCTTGTGGCGCATGCTACCGGTCAGCATGTAGGTGATCGTCTCGAAACCGCGGTGCGGGTGCTCAGGGAATCCGGCGATATAGTCGCCCGGCTTGTCGCTGCCGAACGCGTCGAGCATCAGGAACGGATCGAGGCGGCGCTGCAGCGGCTGTGTGAGGACGCGGTTGATTTTCACGCCCGCGCCGTCAGTGGTCGGCTGGCCGTTGACCAGGCGTTCAACGCCGCGGCCACGGCTCACGCGCTGGTTGGTCACTTGTTGAGTCATCACATTCTCCTTGTCAGCGCCGCCCGGCAGTCAGGCGACTTCTTTAATCTGCTCGTTTGCGTCTGCAATCGCTTTGGCCACCGCTTCCGGGCCCATGCCGTGACCTTCCGAGTACACGAAGCTCACATCGGTCAGCCCGAGGAATCCGAGCATCGTCTTCAGGTAGGGCACCTGCGAGTCGCTGGCGCCATTTTTGTGCACTCCGCCACGCGCCAGGGCCACGTAGACCTTCTTGTTCTTCAACAGGCCTTCAGGACCTTCGGCGGTATAGCGGAAGGTGACGCCGGCGCGCGCCAGTGCGTCGAACCAGCTTTTCAGCTGCACGGTGATGCCGAAGTTGTACATCGGGGCGCCAATCACAATGGCATCTGCTGCCTGCGCCTGGGCGATGAGCGCGTCGTCCAGCGCCACGCGGGCGGCTTGTTCAGGCGTGCGCTGGTCGGCAGGGGTGAACAGGGCGCCCAGGGTCGGTTCGTCGATTGCCGGGTGCGGGTTGGTCGCCAGATCGCGGCGCACCAGGGCGGCGCCGGGGTTGGCCGCCTGCAGGCGGGCGACGATGGCGTCGGCCACGCGGGTGGATTCGGAACCGGTCGAACGGGCGCTGGAGTTGATTTGCAGGATGTTCATTGTGTGTCCTTTACGGGTTGAAGTGCGATGGAGTACACTTTAGGCGTTCCAAAAACAATCCGGAAGCCCTTAAAATGGATAAGATTATTCCATCAGTGGCACAATCAAATGGACCTTGACCCGAACGACCTGCTGCTGTTTGCCCGTATTGTCGAGGCCGGCAGTTTCAGCCAGGCGGCGCTGCGCGTGCAGCTGCCCAAGTCGACCGTATCGCGCCGGCTTGCGCTGCTGGAGGCGAAGCTCGGCGAGCGGCTCCTGCAGCGCACCACGCGCAAGCTGGTGGTTACCGAATTCGGCGCCAGCCTGCTGGAGCACGCGCAAAAAGTGGTCGAGGAGGTCGAGGCAGTCGGCGCGCTGGCGCAGCACCGCCAGCAGGCGCCGAGCGGGCGCCTGCGCATCTCGGCGCCCGGCGACTTCGCCAACATCGGGCTGACCGCGGTGATGACCGAGTTCATGGCGCGCTATCCGGCGGTGACGGTGGAGCTGGACCTGTCGCCGCGCCGGGTCGACCTGGTGTCGGAGAACTTCGACATCGCGATCCGCATGGGCGACCTGCCGGAAGATTCCACGCTCAACGCGCGCCGCGTGGTCCTTGAGCGCATGGGCCTGTACGCCGCGCCGTCGTATGTCGCGGCGCGCGGCATGCCGGCCCATCCCGACGAACTCGAGCAGCACGACTTGCTATGCCTGCTAAGCCGCACCGGCGGGCCGGCGCCCTGGGTGCTATCGAACGCGAAGGTGCAGTGGGAACGCCCGCTGGCGGCGCGGATGACGGCCAACTCGCCCGATCTGCTGGCGCGCATGGCGGTCGCCGGCGCCGGCATCGCGGCCAGTTCCGACTTGTTCGCAGGGCAGTTCATGGACAGCGGGGAGCTGGTGCGGGTGCTGCCGGACTGGCATCTGCCGATTGCCACCGGCTGGGCGGTGTTCCCGGGACGGAGGCTGATGCCGGCCAAGACGCGCGCGTTCCTCGATTTGATGGAGGTGACGTGCTGCGAAGAGGCCAAGAAGCGGGGCGAGGCGGGCGTGGCTTAGCAGCGGAAAACGGCGGATGCGCTTATCCGCCGCTTCGACTTCAACGCGCCGGGCGGTTCCCCATCATCTCGCCCAGGCGGATGCTGCGCTCGGGCGCCCACAGCGGATTGAACTTGATGGTATCGGGCTTGAACAGCATCACAATGGTCGATCCAAGCAGGAAGCGGCCCATCTCTTCACCCTTCTTCAGCACGATCTGCTGGTCGTCGTAGCGCCATTCGCACACCTTGCTTGCCCGCGGCGGGTTGACCACGCCATGCCACACGGTGGCCATGCTGCCGACGATGGTGGCGCCGACCAGGGTCAGTACAAATTCGCCGAACTCCGGCGACTCGAATACGCAGACCACCCGCTCGTTGCGCGCAAACAGTCCCGGAATACCGCGCGCGGTGGTCGGGTTCACCGAGAACAGCGCGCCCGGGACATAGATCATGCGCGTCAGGCGGCCATCGCAGGGCATGTGCAGGCGGTGATAATCCTTCGGGCTCAGATACAGATTGGCGAAGTGGCCGTGCTGGAAATGGGACGCCAGCGACGCGTCGCCGCCGACCAGTTCCGTGGTGGTGAACTTGTGGCCCTTGGCCTGGAAAATCTGGTGGTCGTCGATCTGGCCGAACTGGCTGATGGCGCCGTCGACCGGGCAGATGAAGTCGGCATTGGCCAGCGGGCGCACGCCCTCGCGCAGCGGCCGGGTGAAGAACTCGTTGAAGCTGGTGTAGCTTTCGATATCCGGATTGACCGCCTCGTCCATGTTGACGCCGTACTTGCCGACGAACCAGCGAATCAGGCCCGTGGTCATGGCGCCGCCCTTGGCGCCGGCAACGCGGCCGGCGAGCGTGGTCATGGCCTGTTTAGGCATAAGGTACTGCGGCAGGACTTTAAGGCGAGACACGATAGCTACCTGTAATCAAGACAATCCTGAATTATGCCTATACTCGGCAAGAATGGCGAATTTATTGCTGTCGACCAATTAGCGTTCTAGCCCTTGACGCGGTGCGTCCTGAAGTAGCGTACCGCGATAAGGATCGCGCAGGCCTGCAGCAGCGCGCATGCGAAGAACGTGCTGCCGATGCGCCAGTCCTGCTGCGGCAAGCGGCTGGTCAAGCCGAGGATGGTGGTGCCGGCCAGCGGCATGATGATGATGCCGACGCTGGTGATCGACTGCAGCGATCCCATCAGCTCACCCTGCTCGTTGGCCGGCGAGGCCTTCGAGATGATGCCCTGCAGCGCCGGGCCGGCGGCGAATGCCAGCAGGTTACATAAGATAAAGACGTACATCATCCAGCCCTGGGTCGCCAGGCCGTACAAGAAATAGGTGATGCAGCCCGACCCCAGCCCAAGCAGCGACAGGCGCACTTCGCCGAAGCGGCGGATCAGGATGCCCAGCAGGCCGGCCTGCACCACGGCGGCGGCCAGGCCCACGCAAAACAGCGCGATGCCGTTCTCGCGCGGGGTCCAGTCGAAGCGGAACGTGGTGTACAGCACCCAGGTCGACTGCAGCGCCATCTGCGCGAACACCATCAGCGTGTAGACGTAGACCAGGCCGCGGATGTCGGCGCGGCGGAACAGCTTGAGGATGGCCGTGAACGGGTTCAGGCGCGCCAGCGCGAACGGCGCGCGCTGCGACAGGTCGAGCGACTCGGGCACCGCGAAGTAGCCATACACCAGGTTGGCCGCCGACAGCGCCGCGGCCACATAGAACGGCAGGTGCAGGTTGACGTCGCCCAGCAGGCCGCCCAGCATCGGGCCGCAGATGAATCCCAGCCCGAACGCGGCGCCGATCTTGCCGAAGCTCTTGGCGCGGTTGTCGTGGGTCGAGATGTCGGACGCATAGGCCGAGGCGACCGACATGCTGGCCGACGACATGCCGCCAATGACACGCGCGATGAACAGCCACGCCAGGCTCGGGGCCCATGCGGTGATCAGGAAGTTGACGCACATGCCCGCCATCGAATACATCAGCACCGGACGGCGTCCGACCCGGTCGCTCAGCGCGCCGAGCGCCGGCATGAAAATGAACTGCATCAGCCCGAAGACCATCGTCAGCACGCCGAACCACATCGCTTGCTGGTCGCGCGCGGCGACAAATTCACCCACCAGCAGCGGCATCACCGGCACGATCAGGCCGATGCCGAGCATGTCGATGAAAATGCAGACGAGGACAAAGTTGAGGTTGCCGGGGCGCGGGAGGGTGCTGGCTGGGCTGCTGGTCATGGACGGTCAGCCCATCGATTGGGCGTAAAAAACGTAGCAGTATAGTAACGCAGGAACAGGCTCCGCGGGACGGCCGCCAGCCTTATTGCGCGAGCGCCGCGGCGCGTTGCGACAGTGCGTCGGCGGCGGCGTTCTTGTGGCGCGGGATCCAGCGCAGCGATACGCCGTCCAGCTGCGCGAGCAAGGCGTGCGCGGCCGAGCGGTATTCTTCCAGCGATGCTGCCGCGTCCAGCGCCGGGCCGTTGACGTCGTCGATCACGACCCGGCTGTCGCCATAGACGACCAGGCCGGAGGCGCCCGCTTGCACCGCAGCCTCCAGCACCGCGATCAGGGCGCGGTACTCGGCCTCGCTGCTGTTGCCGTAGCCAGCCGCTTGCGACACTTCGACGCTGACGCCGGCCGGCCCCAGCAGCAAGGCCCCGATGCCGCAGCGCCCCGGGTTCGGGTGGGCCGAGCCGTCGAACCAGGCGCGCCATGCGGCAGGCGGACCCTGGTGCCTGGCCTTGCGGCTGGCCTCGATCGCCGCCTTGCGCTCGGCGCGCGCAAGGATTCTTGCCGCATCGGCCTGGCGCAGCGCGCGCCGGTCAGCCAGCAGCGCCGCCAGGCCGGCGAGGCCGGCAGCGGCGGTCAGGACGCGGCGCAGCGCCTCGTCTTCGCTGATGCCGGCCGAGGCCGCAAGTTTGCGGCTGGCGCTGAGTTCGGATTTGTAGGCGGCGTGCTGCAACGGCGGTGGCTGGTTCATGCCCGCAGCATAGCGTTTTTGCGGCCAATTGAATACGCTCATCAAACTGGCCGAACTTTCGACGCGCCGGTGCGATCTGATCCATGACGCAGCGCGCAGTCGCCGCTCGTGAACGTGCCGGAGTTATCAATGGAAACAATCGCTGGTGTCGACGCCTTGCTGCTTTCCAGGATCCAGTTCGGGTTTACGATTGCTTTCCACATCATTTTCCCCTCGTTCACTATTGGCTTGTCGGCCTTCATTGCCACGCTTGAGCTGTTGTGGATGCGCACCGGCAAGCCGCACTATCAGACGCTGGCGCGGTTCTGGACCAAGATCTTTGCGGTGTCGTTCGCGATGGGCGTGGTATCGGGCATCGTCCTCGAGTATCAGCTGGGCACCAACTGGAGCCGCTTTGCCCAGATGTTCGGCAACACCCTCGGTCCGCTGTTCGGCTACGAGGTGCTGACGGCCTTCTTCCTTGAAGCGAGCTTCCTCGGCATCATGCTGTTCGGCTGGAACCGGTTTCCGCCGTGGCTGCACACGATGGCCTCGATTTTCGTCGCGCTCGGTACCGCGCTGTCGGGCTTCTGGATCCTGTCGGCCAACAGCTGGATGCATACGCCGGCCGGCTTTGCGATGGAGAATGGCATCACCATCCCGGTCAGCTGGTTCGAGATCATCTTCAACCCGAGCTTCCCGTACCGGTTTACCCACATGATGATCGCGACCTACCTGACGACCTCGCTCGTGGTGGCGGCAACCGGAGCGCGCTACATGCTGGACGGGCGCTTCCGCACCGAGGCGCGAGCCATGCTGCACATGGGCCTGGGCATGCTGGCCGTGCTGGCGCCGCTGCAGGCGTTCGTCGGCGACCTGCACGGGCTGAACACGCTGACATACCAGCCGGCCAAAATCGCCGCCATCGAGGCGCACTGGGACGGATCGAAACCGGCGGCGCTGGTGCTGTTTGCCTGGCCAGACGCCGAGGCCGAACGCAATCTCGCCGAGGTGTCGATTCCCGGCCTGGCCAGCCTGATCGTGACGCACAGCATGGACGGAACATTCAAAGGGCTGAAGGATTTCGCGCCTGAGGACCGGCCCCCGGTATGGCCGGTGTTCTTCAGCTTCCGCATCATGGTTGGGCTGGGCGTGCTGATGATACTGACCGGCATTATTGGCGTGTCCCTTTGGTGGCGCAAGCGGCTCGACCAGGCGAGGTGGTTCATGCAGCCCCTTGCGCGGGCATGGCCGGCCGGTTTCATCGCGCTGCTGGCGGGCTGGATGGTGACCGAGATCGGCCGCCAGCCGTGGGTCGCCACCGGCGTGTTGCGGACCAGGGATGCGGTCTCGCCGGTCGCGGCCGGCGCCGTGATGACGTCGCTGGTGCTGTTCGTGCTGGTGTACGGCGTGGTGTTCTCGATCGGCATCTGGTACATCAACAAGATGATCGGGAAGGGACCCCAGCCGAGTTTGCCAGGCCCTGAAACCTTGCCCAACCGGCCGCTTGCGGGCGGGCGGCCAGCGCAGGCGCAGGAGCCAGCGACATGACCGATCTCGCATACACCTTGCCGGTCATCCTGGCCCTGGTGCTGGGTGTCGGCGTCGCGATGTACATCGTGCTCGACGGTTTTGACCTTGGCATCGGCATCCTGTTTCCTTTTTTTAGCGAGGAGGCCGAGCGCGACCAGGTCATGAATTCGGTCGCGCCATTTTGGGACGGCAACGAGACCTGGCTGGTCCTGGGCGGCGTTACGCTGTGGGCGGGCTTTCCCAACGCCTTCGCGGTGATCCTGCCGGCCATGTATCTCCCGGTGCTGGTGTTGCTGCTGGCGCTGATCTTCCGTGGCGTGGCGTTTGAGTTCCGCTGGGTGGCCAAGCCCCATCACCGCGCGTGGGACGCGGCGTTCGCAGCCGGCTCGACCCTGGCGGCGTTCGCCCAGGGGCTGATCCTGGGCGGGGTGCTACAGGAGATCAAGGTTGTTGACGGACAGTTCGCCGGTGGATCGTTCGACTGGCTCACGCCGTTCTCGATCATGTGCGGGCTCGGCATCGTCGCAGCGTATGCGCTGCTGGGCGCGACCTGGCTGCTGTTCAAGACTGCCGGCGATGTCGAGCGGCATGCGCGCCGCATGGCCGGGCCGCTGCTGGGGGCGCTGGTCAGCTTTATCGTGGTGGTCAGCATCTGGACGCCATTGCAGATCGACCGCATCGCCCAGCGATGGTTGAGTTTGCCAAATCTCTTCTTCCTGGCCCAGGTGCCGGTGGCGACGGCCTTGTTCTCATGGCTGTGCTGGTACGGCATCCGTCAAGGAAGGACCCTGTTGCCGTTCGGTTCGGCGATCGCGATTTTCCTGCTGGCCTTTGGCGGACTGGTGGTGTCGAACGTGCCGTATCTGGTGCCGCCGGCCATGACGGTGTGGGACGCGGCGGCGCACCCATCGTCGCAGATGTTCTACCTGATCGGCGCGTCGATCCTGTTGCCGGTGATTCTGGCCTACACGGTGCTGGTGTTCTGGCTGTTCCGCGGGACGGTCAACGCCGATGAGGGATATCACTAGGTTTTGAAAGGCCCAGTAAAAAAGCCACCACGACTCCTGCCGTGGTGGCTTTGCGCCGTTGCCGGCTAGCGCTTAATAGCGGCGCTCGTTGTCAGGGCGGCGATCCTGCTCGTTGCGGACGCCATCGCCATCGCGGTCGCCGTCGCGGCGGTTCGGCACGCCATCGTTGTCGCGATCGCGGTCGTAGCGGTCATCCATGCCGTCATTGTCGCGGTCATAGCGGTCGCCACGCTCCAGGCGGTCCGGGATGCCGTCGCGATCGCGGTCGCGGCCGCCGCGTTGCGACCAGCGCGGCTGTTCGAGGAACCAGCGGCCGTTGCGCTCACGCCATTCATGCGGACGGTAGACATAACCCGGACGGGCCACGATCCATTCGCCCCTCATCCATTCATAGCGGCCACGGCGCCATTCCCAATGACCCGGCTCCCAGATATAGCCCCGGCGTGCGCTCGGAACGCGCTCATAGCGGGGCGCAGGCGGTGCGCGGCGGATATCCGCATAGCCGCGGTCGTTGACGACTACCCAGCCGCCTTGCTGCAGGCCATAGCCGCGGTCGCTGCGTTGCCATTCGGCAGGGCGCCATGCATAGCCGTCACGGGCCCGTTCCCAGTGGCCGGAAATCCATTCGTGGCGGTTGCCGTTCCAGTTCCAGAAACCTGGCGCCCAGACATAGCCTGCGCGTGGTGGCGGAACGCTTTCAAAGCGTGGGGTCGGCGGGGCCGAGCCGATGATGACGGTGTAGTCGGACTGGGCGACTGCCATGGACGGCAGGTAGGCGGCAGCACCGATCGCAATCAGGGTGGCGAGTGTGAGTGTACGTTTCATATTCTTGATCCTCCGTGGAAAGGCGTGAGATCAATATAGCAAACGTCCTCTAAGAAATAGTGCACACGATTCAACAACTTACAACTGAAACAGATTTCGGCGGGGTTTGTCTGCCTTTGTTACAACTGGTGTAGGAGCGGGTGCCGTCGCGTGCCGGCTTTTGTCTTACTGTCGAGCACGCGAGGGCATGCCGGGATCAAACGCCGCCCCGCGAAGCGACCTTGAACGATGCGTCGCGGGCTTCCTGTTCCAGCGACTGGCGCTTTTCTTCCTCGGTCATGCGGCGGGCGCTGACCACCACCACAGGGATGACTTGCTGGCTGGCAACCGCCGCCGGTGGCGTACGGCTGGCGTTCGCCTCGGGCAGCACATCGACGAGCACGCTGGCTGGGCCGGCGATGGCCAGCGAGACGAGGAAGACGGCTTCCATGTTGTTGAGGATGTTCATGGTGTGGTTCCTTTCAATGTTGGTTTCGATGGAGTCACTGTAGCTAAAGGCGCGCTTCGACTCCATCGGATTGCGACAAGCCGCTGTTTTGGCGGCGCGACCTGCATAAAAAGCGCGATGAAGCGAATCGGCGGGCGGCCTTTCTGCCGCCCCCCGCTAAGCCAAATCGGGCACGGGAGGGATGCGATGAAAAGCTGGCTGACGAACACGCTGGAAGCGGTAACGGCACGGCGCGCCGCATGGCGCCGCGCGCGCAACTTCGCTGCGGCCGCGAAGGGACAGCGGGCAGCTCGGGCGTGGCGCCTCGCCGCGCCGTCGCCGGGGCAGTCGATGGCAGTGGCCGGCATGATCGCGGCGCTGGGCGGCGCGGTCGTCATCGCCAGCCATGCGCGGCAGATGGCCGTGGCGGCCGACACGCGCGGCTCGGCGGCGGATGTGTTCCAGCCGGTGATGCCCGGCGCCGTGTTCAGCGTGCCAGCGGAGGCTGGCGTCTTCATCCAGACATCCGCTGCCGGTACCTTGCTGGTCTCGGCTGGCATGCGGGCCTCGCCGGCGGTCGTCGTCGACCTGTGCCACCAGCGGGCCAGCCCGGCAAGCCGCCAGCTGCTGCCGATCCGCGCCGGCTACCACTTCGCCGACGTCGCCCGGTGGGCCGAACGCAATGCGCTTCGTCCAGGCTCGGTATCGCTGCGCCATGTCGCCCTGGCCGCGCCCGAGGCGGCCGACTTGCCGCGGCTGCGGATTACCGGCAGCGCTAGCGATGGCCGCCTGCAGCTTGAATGGGAGAGCCGCGTTGCGCCGGTTCGCTGGATTGCCGATGCCGCCATGGGCCGGGTGACCGAGGGCGTGCATGGCAAGGGCGAGCTGGATCGCGAGGGCTGGCTGGCGTGGCAGGGGGGCGCGCTGCGCATCCAGCGCCGTGCCAGCCGCGCCTGCGCCGATGCCGGCGACCTGGTGATGCAGGTGTTCCGCCCGGGCGACGGCAAGGCCGCCAGGGCGATCGTGCATGCGTTCCCGCGCGCTGGCCAGCCGATGTCCGCCTGGATGAGGCCGGGCAACTACACCGTCGGCGCCGCTCCCGCCGCGCGGCTGGAAGACCAGCAGCTGTTCCAGCTGCTGGCCGAGCGCGGCCTGGTGCGCCTCGGCGCGGGCGGCCTGGCCGAGCTGGCCCCGCGCGACCTGCTTGCATGGCGCTCCGCGTCCGACGACGCGCGCGCAGTCCCGCTGGCCGGCTGGGGCCACGTCAGGAACGACGCACAGGCGCAAGCGCTGCTCGCGCGCCTGTACCGGATGGCCGACGGCGCCTTTGTGCGCGAACAGGTCAGGATCTTCAACAGCGAAAGGCGCCTGCTGGCCTGGCGCGTGCGCCCGGTTGGCGCGCATGGCGACTGGCAGGCCAGCGTCGGCAACGCGGCGGCGTCGACGACCGGGGCAATGCCGCTGGCCGCCAGCCGGCTGTTCGCCGAGCTGCCGCAAGGCTGGGCGCCATGGACCCGCGTGGCCGCATGGCCGCAGGACGATGGCGCGTCCCGTGCACAGATCACGCTGGCCCTGCCCGGGCCTGCGGCTGGCGGAGAGGTCATCCAGCTGCTGCTGGCCGGGCGCATGCTGTCGGTGGACGGGGCACGCCTGCGGTCAGCGCCGGCCGCGGCCTGTACCGGACGCGCCTGCACGGCGGGCGACGCGGTCCAGCTGCTCGATCTCGCACTGATGCCGGGCGCGCGCAGCATCTCCATCCATGCGCTGCCGCTCGAAATGGCGGCGCTGGCCGCGCCCGCCGACCAGCGCTACCGCCACCTGCGCGTGCATGACGGGCGCCTGGCCTGGCACTCGCTTGGTGGCGACCAGGGCAGGCCGGCACGCCATGCGATGGCCGATGTGCGCCTGGAAGACCGCAACGGCGAAGTCCTGTGGAGCGGCGGCAGCCCGACGCCGGCTGCCATCGACGCCGGCCTGGCTGCGCTGCTGGGCATGCGCAGCGACCATCCAAACAGCATCGCCGGGATGCTGGCGCGGCTGCCTGCCAGCGCGGGTACGCACAGCGCGCGCCTCAGCATCGACCTTGCGCTGCAGGCGGCGAGCCAGCGGGTGCTCGACTGCGTCGGCATGCGCCAGGGGAGAATGAACGGCACGGCATGCGAAGGCGCTGCGCCGGTGCCGAATGGCAGGCAGGCGGGGGTGGTGGTGCTCGATGCGGAAACCGGCGACGTGCTGGCGGCGGCCGGCGCCGGCGCCGGCACGGTGACGGGGGCCAACTGGGACGAAGTCCGCAACTTCGACCGCACCAATCCGGCACGCAGCGCCTTGCGCCTTCCGGCCCTGCAGCACGACGGCGGCGCCCATCGCAGCCCCGGGTCGACTTTCAAGGTGATCAGCGCGCTGGGGCTGGAGCTGGCAGCGCGCCGCGACCCGCAGATCGACGCGCTGCTCGCGGGCCTTCCGCTTGGCGCGATCAACGAGCTGGCCGCGCACAGGGGCTTCGCATTCCAGACCAACGCGGCGACCTATCCGGTCGCCACCCGGCAGGCGCACATCACCAACTTCCGCGACCAGCACCTGGACCGCCGCGCGCAGGATGGCCGCCTTGGCTTGTCGCAGGCACTGACCTACAGCCTGAATACGTGGTTCGCCTGGTCGGGCGAGCTGGCCGACCGCAGCCTGTTCGGCCGCCCCGACGGCGGCGCCCCCGACCTGCACCCGCTGGAGGCCGGCGCGCTCGATAGCGTGCGGCCGGTGCTGGCGATGGCGGGCCGGGTCGGCTTCGGCAAGGCATGGAAGCTCGACGGCGGCTTGCTGCCGCCCGACTTTCCGTGGTCGCAATGGGATGCCCTGCAGGCCAGCGCCGCCCAGGTCGACCCGGTGCATACGCGCCATGAGCTGCGCCAGATGGCGATCGGACTGCGCATGCAGGCCACGCCGCTGCAGATGGCGCTGGTGTCGGCGGCGGTCGGGCAGGGCGGCGTGGCCACTCCGCGCCTGCTGCTGTCGCTCGACGGCCGCACGGCGCCTGAAGCCAGCCCGGCGCCGCTTGGCGTGCGGCTGGACCGGGTGCGCGCAGGGATGAAGGGCGTGGTCGACACCGGCACGGCCGCAGCGGCGTTCAGCGGCGCGTCGCTTGCGCGCATCCGCGCCGGGCTGTCCGGCAAGACCGGTACCGCGCCGACGATCAGCCAGGGCGGGCGCGAGCTGGCGACCGTCTGGTTCACCGGCTGGATCGAGCCGGGCACCTTGCCGAATCAGCCGCGGCGCCTCGCCGTCGCCGCCTTCGTCAGCCACTCGGACGAGACCGGCGGCGCGCGGGCGGCGCCGGTGGTGGCCGCGGTACTGGCATCGATGGAGCGAGCTCGACCATAAGCAGTTTCAACCGTGCCGCGTGAATCTTAATCATATGGCATGATTTTACAGGCCGCCGACCGGGCGGTTCCACTTGTTCTGGACGAGGATGGCATGCGTTTGCCGGGAACCCGTTACCAGGAGCACGGCTGGGAACACGTGCGCAAACTGCTGGGACATTGCTCCCTGCAGGCGCTCGCCGGCGCCTGTCCGCGCCTGCTCGATCCGGCCCAGGAGCAAGCGTGCCTGGACGCCTACCTCGATCTCATGGCTGAGCTGCTGCATGCCGGCCGCCGCAGCGCGCGCGCCACCGCAGCCGGCAACAGCTATGGCGACAGCACGCTCGAGCTGGCCATCGAACTGGTTTGCGAGCTGCAGGCCCGGCCTGCGGACTGGGCGGCCTTCCGCGCCGCGGTGGAAGCCGAGTTCGCGCGCAGCGGCGCGTTTTGGCATGGCCCGGGCGGCGCCGCCATCCTGCGCAAGAAAGTCAACGACCTGTTCGCCGTCCTGCGCGACAAGGTCGACTCCGACAACTACCAGGTTGCCTGTGGCCGCAGCTGCAGCCCGAACAAGATGTACGCCTATCGCATGCTCGACACGGCCAGCGCCGAGATCGCACGCCTGTTCGCCGCGTGGCGCGAAAACCTTGAGCAGGTCTCCGCCGTCATTGGGCGCGAGGTCGAAGGCGTGCCGATCGAGGTGCGCCAGATGCGCGGCGCCGGCGATTGCAAGGCCGCGTGGGTGCTGCGCTGGAGCGAATCGCTCGAACGCTTCGGCGGCGCCCCCGGACCGCTGCATACCCGTTCCAAGCGCTTCGCCAACCTGAAAGCCAGTCCCGAAAAAATCCAGGCCATGCTGGCTGAAATAGGCGAGTACGAAGAACTGTCGTCGAACCGCGACTGCGGCCGCGCGCTCGACGCGAACGAAGCGGCCGAATGGCTGGAAGACCTGTGGCGCGTGGTTGCCGAATCGCGCGCCGCCGACGATACCGGGGAGGAGCCGCGCGAGCCATCGGCCGACGCCGCGCTGTGGACCGCGGAGGCGCTGGCCGGCAGTTCGCTGCCCGTCTACCTCGCCGTGTACCTGAAAATGGTTGGCGCCGACGACGACGCCTATCCCGCTGAATGGCTGGACCCGTCCACCGGCGCACTGCCGACGATGCAGCAGCTTGCCGTGCAGGACCGCATATCGCTGCCGACCTTGCGCAAACGGCGCGACCAGGCAATCGCAAGGCTCATGGGCACCGCCCATCCATAACAGGAGAATCGCATGACCAGCCAGGATACCCAAAGCCTTACCCTGCGCGAGCGCCTGATGCTTGGGCGCCGTGTCGAAGGCGACCGCTTGATGCTGACCGATGCGGCCATCCGCGAGGCGCTGGAGGGCAACCGCCCGCTGGCCCGCGCCGAACGCGAAGCGCTGGAAGCATCGCCCCTGACCTTGCGGCGCTTTCGCCACCTTGCGCTGGAGCGGCGCGCGGCGGAAGCCTGGCTCGGCAGCAGCGGAATGCTGCGCGCTGCGGCCGGCGCGGGACCGCTGACCGGCCTGGCCACCGACGACGGCTGCTGGACGCTGCACTTTGTCGAGGACGGCGAGCGCTGGCAGGTGATCCTGGCGCTGGCTGCCGATGCGCCGTTCGCGGCGCGCCTGATGCGCGATCCGCCGCTGCTGCGCGTACGCGATGGCGCCGGGGCGGTGGTCCTGCAAGGCCATCTCGATGCCGACGGCGAATGCGAAGGCGCGTGGCCGTTTGCCTCAAACCCGGCGCCGCACTTCCAGCGCCATGGCGGCGGATTCGCCATCGAACCTGTGCGGACCTGAGAGCGCGATGGGCATCTTCAGGCGGCGCGAGGTGGCGGACGTTCCCGGGACGGGGACGGTCGCCGTGCGCGTGGCCTCGGCCGCCGACCTGGCGCCCGGTTGCCTCGGGGTCGCCTGCGATGCGCAAGGCGCGACCCGGCGCGTGGCTGCCGGAGCGCGCACCAGCCTGGCGAAGGGCGAGACGCTGTACTGTTTTCACCCGGGCCCGTACACCATCGACCTGGTCCCGTTCGCCGCCGCTCCCGAGGCGGGCTTGCGGCTTACCTTTGTGGTCGACGGCGCCGACCCGCGCGTGGCGCAGCAGCGCTTCGACCTGTTCCTGGCCAGCGAGGTGGGCGCCAGGCTGGCGTTAAGCGACCTGCAAAAGGCGATCGAATCGGCGATCCGGCGCGAACTGGCGCAAGGAAACATCGATCTTCCTCCGTGCGCGTCGCTGGGCGAATGGGATGCGTTTCGCGCCGGTGTGGACGAGCTGTTATATATGCGCTTCGGCGTGACGGTCGAGGACTGCATGCCCGCCGATGTCGGCGATTACCCGGCGATGCTCATGGCCGCGCCAGTGTCCGTGCCGGTCCCAACGCCAATGCCGGCGGCGGCGGCGCAGGCGCTCCGGGCGCCTGGCACCGGCACGCCGGACGCCGACGCGCGCGCGCTGCGCCGGCTGTTCCTCGAGCTGCCGCGGCTCGCATCGGCGCTGCGGCTGGCGACGCTGCCGCCAGGGCAGGACCTGTTCCGCCAGCACCAGGCGCTGCTGCGCCGGCTCGACCAGGTCAGCGTGTCGGTATCGACGATGCCCGCGCTCGAACTGGCAGCCCCCGGGCGGCGGCTGGACGAACGCCGGCAGGCCGCGCGCGCCGGGCACAGCGTGCACGCCCTGGCGGCGCTGGACGAAGCCTGGGCGCTGCTGGCGCGCCTGAAGACCAGTCCGCTGGCGGCCGTGATCGATGACGCCGACCGCATCGTCGCCAACCTGGAACATGACAGCGCGGCGCGCCGGATGACCGACGGGGAGGGAGCATGAGCGAATGCCGCAGCACGCTGGGCGACGGCTCGGTGCTGACCGTGAGCGCCGTGCGGCGCCCGCGCGGCGGGCGGGCCGAGGTCAAGTGCCGCAGTCCGGGCGGGCCAGCGCTGGCCGAACGGATGCAGCAGGTGGCGCGGCTGGCGCGCCTGACGGAAGCGCGCCACGACAGCCGCGACCAGGTGCTGCTGACGATGGACCGCGCCCCCGGCCCGGCGGAGCGCGGCTGGGAACTGGCCGTGGTGCTGGCCGACCGGATGGCGCGCGGCGTCATGCCGGACGCGCCGCTGCATGCCAATGGCTGGTCGGATCACTGGCAGCTCGGACGCATCGACGGCCACACCGGCAAGCCGGCGGGCGCGCATCCGGCGATGCTGCTGGGCGGGCCGGATCACCTGGCGTATCTCGGGGCGCTGGCGGGACAGCCCGACGCCGGCGCGGCGGTGGCGAGCGCGCGCGCCTGGTTCCCGCTGCATAGCGGCGGCATCAACGACACGCTCAGCTGGGTCGAGGTCTCGGTCTATCCGCTGGCCGAACCGGCCGGCGAGGAGGAAGATAGCATCGCCGCCCCGGGGCTCGACCTGACCCGCCAGCTCGCGGTGCGCCAGGCGCTGGCCGGCGCCCGCCGCTTCGATGCCCGCGGCGAAGGGCGCTGGCGCAGCGCCGTGCGCTTTGCCGAGCCTCGCTTCCAGGGCAATTCCTTCGAGCTGGCGCTGGTGATCGCCGACCGCATGGCGCGCGGGCGCGAGTTCCTGGCGCGTGGCAGGGTGATCGCCACCGGCTGCTCGTCCGCATGGCAGTCGGGCCGGGTCGACACCGTGGAGGGCTGCGCGCCGAAGTGCGCGCTGGTGCTGGCGCAGGCCGCCGCGGGCGACCGCGTACTGCTGCCGCGGGCCTGGGAAAGCGCTTTGCCGGCCGGTTTCGCCGCCGCGCTGCGCGCAACAGGGGCCAGCATGGCCTGCATCGACCGGATCGGCATGCCCTGAGCAGGGTGCGCACGCTTGAGCACGGAATGTGAAGCGCGGCGGTCCCTGCTAGAATTAACTTGCGTACAACACATTGCGTCGATTCACCAACCAGGAGTGGCGATGTTTCAGATGTTTGGATTCGGCGGCGCCAAATGTCCGCGCTGCGAGCACAAGAACTCAGGTGACTCCGGGTACTGTTCCCGGTGCGGCCTGACCTTGGGCGCACCTCGCCGCGAACCGCTGCTGCGCGAGAACCGCTGGATTCCCGGCGACGGCGAGCTGGCCGTGTTCTTCGGCGTGCGCGAACTGTCCGGCCTGTTCGTCAAGACACTGCGCGTTCCAGCCGCGACGCGCGCGTATATCTTGCAGCGTGACAAGGCGACCGAAGTGCCGCAGGGCGAATACGAGATCGAAGGATTCTTTTCGCGCCTTAACAACCTGCTGCGCGACCAGCATGCCGAAATCCTGATCACCCGTAGCGCCGCCTTGCCGGTCGAGTTCAGCTTCAGCGACTTGCGCACCGCCGAGCACCTGGCCGTCTCCGCACAATTCCGGGTCAGCCTGAAAATTGACCAGGTGCCGATGTTTGCGCAGCATTTCATGACCGCGCCTGGCACCGTCACGGCCGCGCACCTGCGCGACTTGCTGGCGCCGTCGGTACGCCAGCTGGCTGCCGAATTCGTGGCCGCCCAATCGCTGCGCGACATGGCCGCCAACCGCGACCTGCGCCTGCAGCTCGACGAGCGCCTGCAAAGCGCCCTCAAAATGCGACTGGCCGAATACGGCCTGGCGGTGGTGCAGGTCGACACGCTGTCGCTGCACCACGACAAATTCGACGCCAACCGCGAACGGATCGGCAGCCTGTGGATGGTCACCGACGAAGGGCACGTCAAGCTCGAACACGCAAAGCACCTCGACCAGCTGTACAACGACGAAGAGTGGCAACGGATCCGCCGTGAGGAGCAGGAAGTCAGGCTGCGCTACCGGCGCGCCGAAATCCGCCAGGAAGAAACCGTCGAACGCGCCGAGATGTCGGTGCAGAACGCCGAGCGCGTGCAGGCCATCCGTGCCCGCGAGATCGACCTGTACAGCCGCATCGTCGAATCGAAAAACCGCAAGGAAGCGATCGTGCGCGGGGCCGGCGACATGCTCGCCGAGCTTGAGCACGAACTGGCCAAAAAGGGCAAGGCGCGCGCCGACGAATCGGCTGACTGGGAGCACCTGCGCCAGATCGCGCGCATCCGCATGCACACCGAGCTGGAAGCGGCGCGCCAGGATGCCGGCAACGCGCAGTTGCTGGCGCGCCAGCGCTTCTCTCACCAGCTGCTGCAACAGCAAATCCAGAACAAGATCACCCAGGCGCTGTCGATCGAGGACGAAACGCGCAAACGCGCCGAACTCGCGCGCCTGCACGAGAGCGAGCGCGAGGCGCAGGAGTACGAGCGCGCGCTGGAACGCGAGCAGCAGCGCAGCGGCGTGCAGTCGCTGGCGCTGGCCAACGCGGCGCGCCAGCGCGAGGCGGAACGCGAACAGGAATGGGAAGACCAGGTCGCGCTGGACCGCCAGCGCGACTTGCTGCGCGCCTCCGGCCGGGCCGACGCCGATGCCCAGCATGAAAAGCTGCTGCGCACGATCGAGGCCGACGCGCTCCATACGCGCAAGGAGCAGGAAGCGCTGCTTGACGCCGAGGAACGCCGCCATGCGCTGCAGGCGCAGGAAAACGAGGCGCAGTGGCAGCATGAGCTGCGCCGCATGGACCGCATCGGCGGCATGGACGATACCGCGAAGGTGGTGCTGGCCCCGGCCGCGAACGCGGCGCTGCTGGCCGATGTGCTGAAAACCCAGGTGCACGCGACGATGAGCGCCGGCCAGCTCGAGGCGCTCGGCGGCATGAACCCTCTGGAGGCCGCGCGCCTTGCCGACGAGCGGGTGCAGCAGGACCGCGCCCGGCGCGCGCTGGAGATGGACAAGGACCGGCAGCACCAGGTCGACCTGATGAAACTGCAGAACGACGTCAACAAGGCCGCGCTGTCGACCCAGTCGCAGCTTGGCATCGGCGTGGCCCAGGTGCGCGGCGCGGCGCCGTTGATGCGCACCTGCCCGAACGGCCACATGGCCGGCCCGCTCGACCGCTTCTGCGCCCAATGCGGCGCGCCGCTTCAGCCCTGAGCCGTTCCATGCATACCGCGCACGAGAAAATCCGCGAACTGCGGTCGCTGCATGAAGACGGGCTGTTAAGCCAGCAGGAGTTCGACCACCGCAAGAACGCCATCCTCGACGCAGAATACGCGCTGCCCGAGGTGCGCGGCATTCCAGTGCGCCCTGGCACCGAGATCGGCCTGATGGCCGGCATGGAAGTGGGCCCGCCCGAGCGCCGCTACCGCCTCGAACGGCTGATCGCCCACGGCGGCATGGGCCAGGTGTGGCAGGCCACCGACCTGGCGACGCATGCCGAGCTTGGGCACAGCGCGATGGTCGCTCTGAAAATCCTTCCCCCGCAACTGACCCAAAGCGCGACCCGTGCGCGCCTGCTGGTGCAGGAGGCGACCGAAGCGCGCAAGCTGGCCCATGAGAACATCGTCCGCGTCTACGAATGGGCGCGCGACCCGGCGACCACCAGCTACTTCATCATCATGGAATGCCTTGAAGGCGAGGATCTCGACAGCCTGCTGGCGCGTGAAGGTTTGCTGACCATCGAACGCGCGCTGGCGCTGACCACGCCGATCGCGGCGGCGCTCGATTACGCGTGGGACCGTATCAAGCTGGTTCACCGCGACATCAAGCCCGGCAACGTGTTCGTCACCGCCAAGGGCGAGGTCAAGCTGCTCGATTTCGGCATCGCCGCGCGGGTGCGCCCGGGCACCGGCAACCCGGCGACGCAGGCGCCGGGCAGCGCGGGCACTGCGGGCTACCGCGCGCCGGAGGCCGGCGTGCCAAGGCGCGAGCCGGCGCAGTCGCTCGACGTGTATGCGGTGGCCATCATGATTTACCAGATGCTGGAAGGGCGCCTGCCGTTCCGCGCGCCGCGCGCCGCGTCCGACCAGGCGCCGATGCCCGAGTCGATCAGCCAGGCCCAATGGGCGGTCCTGCAAAGCGGCTTCGCATTCGACAGCGCGGCGCGGCCGCAGACCGTGGCGGCGCTGGTCGAGGCGCTACGCAGCGCGCCGCAGGATGAAGCGCCGACGCCGCCGGTTGTGGTCGATCCTTCCCAGGAGAAGCTGAAGGAGCAGGCGGCGCGGCTGGCCAAGCTGGCGCGCCAGAAGCTGCAGCGCGACGAGGCCAAGCGCGCGCGCGCCGAACAGGATGCGCAGCGCCGCGTGCGCCGCGAAGCCTTGCGCGAACAACTGCGCGAGCGCCGCGCCGCCGAGGAGGAAAAAGCGCGCGTGGCCGAAGAAGAACAGCGCCGCGTCCAGCAGGCCAGGGCGGCTGCCGCCTACCGCGCCGAGCAGCAGCGTACGCGCGCCGAAAACGCCGCCGTCACGGCGGAGCAGCCGGTAACCGAGGCCGCGCAGGCCGCGCCTGAGCCGCTTGCCGAGCCGGGCATCCTGCGCGACCGCTTTGTCGATGGCAGCGGCTACGGCCCTGCGCTGGTCGAGGTGAAGGCGGGGCGATTCCAGATGGGCTCTCCGGAACACGAGCGCAAGAAGGCGATCGAGGCGGGTTCGCAGCTGGCCTGGCTGGAGCGCGAGACGCCCCAGCACTGGGTCGGCATCGAACGCGCCTTCGCGCTCGGACGTTATCCGGTGACGGTGGGCGAGTGGCGCCGCTTCGTGCTGGCCACCGGCTGGCGCCCGCTGGGTGAAGTCAACTGGGCAGCGCCCGGTTTCCGCCAGGGCGAGGACCATCCGGTGGTCGGCGTCAGCTGGGACGACGCGCAAAAGTACGTCAGCTGGCTGAGCCGGCAAACCGGCCAGCGCTACCGCCTGCCGAGCGAGGCGGAGTGGGAGTACGCCTGCCGCGCCGGCGCCAAGACCGCGTTTTCATTTGGCGACAGCATCGACACCAGCCGCGCCAACTACGACGGCAATTACAGCTACGGCGGCAGCCCGACGGGCTTGTTCAGGCAGGGCACCACGCCGGCGGGCGCGTTCGCGCCGAACCGCTGGGGCCTGTACGACATGCACGGCAATGTGTGGGAGTGGGTGCAGGACGTGGTGCACGACAATTACGACGGCGCGCCGCGCGACGGCAGCGCCTGGGAAGAGGGCGGCGACCAGGGCCGGCGGATCTTGCGCGGCGGCTCGTGGTTATACAACCCGCGCTACCTGCGCTCGGCGCTGCGCAACGGCTACTCGTCCGTGCTCAGCAACGACATCGTCGGCTTCCGCGTGGTCCGCGAGCTCGACGCTACTGACAACCCTCCACATAACTGACCGCTGGCTCGATCCCCGAGCGAATCCTGGTGATCTTCGAGCCTTCCGCCTCCATCACGATGGCGTTGTTGCTGTCGACCTTCTTGAAGGTCAGGTAATTGCCATCGGGGACATATTTGTGCGGGCCGACCTGCACCGCCGGATATTTCGCCTTCGCCTGCTCCACGGTATCGCCGACAGCCACGCCCAGTTCATTGGGGATTCCGGCATCGGCTTCGGCGCGCGTGATCACTCCGGTCTCGACCATGAACCTTGCGCCAGGCAGCTTGTCAAACTTCACATAGGTACACGCCGGATCGCTCTCGCCGCGCGACTGCGCTTTTTCTCCCAGCGCTTGTTCGACGTCACTGAGCGTCTGGCCAAACCTTACTGAGCCGTAGCCCTGCGATGTCAGGGCCGGTACGCTGTTGTCCGGCGCGGCTGGTGTGGTGGCGGCGGGCGCAGCAGGCGTGGTCGTCGTCACGGCGACTTTCTCCTTGCAGGCAGCCAGTCCCAGCATCAGTGTCATTAATACAGTCGCGGTCTTCATGGTCATTTTTATCAATCCGAAAGGTGCCTGGCGCGCGCCACGCCGGTTGCGAAAAACTGAGAGTGTCAGGCGCGTGTTCTACTTCCAAGGAGGACGTCATGCATATCCCTGACGACTTGCGTATCCCCGCTATTGTCTTCACCCTCGAGGCGGTGTTGCTCTCTGGTTTGGCGCTGATCGTCCTGGTGCTGCTTCCAGACTAGGCTTTGCGGGCAGGTCGGCGGCTGCCCGCCGCCAGTACGGCAAGATATCGCTCGATATAGCGCGAGGTGGGCATGCGCCGGATTGCCTGGCCAATCACGTCCAGCGCGATGTCGTCGAGCTTTTTAAAGCGCACACAGCTTTTTCCCATGTCGAGCTTTTTCTTGCCTGCGTCCGCCCATGCTTGGCGAAACCATAACACTTCCTCGGTTTCCTTGTCGTCCGTACAGCCGACGTAGAGCCCCATCAGGTACAGCGACACGTGGTTCTTTTGCGATGCCAGCGCGGCGAAGGGAAGCGGTTGCGCCGGGTCGCAATGGTAGCCGGCCGGGAACACGCTGTGCGGCACCGCATAGCCGATCATCCCGTACTGCATTGCCTCCCGATAGCCGGCATCGAGGTTCTCCAGGATGACGGCGCGCACGGCGTCAATGAGCGCGCGCCGGTCTTCCGGCAGGGAGTCGAGGTATTCCGGGACACTGCTGGCCGCTGACTGCATGTTGATTCCTAGATGGTATTGGCGGGAATGGACACCGGTACGATAGCCTCCTGCGACCCGGTGGCCGGATTGAAGCGCCAGAATCCGTGGTTGTGGTGGAACAGCAGCGGCAGCCGCGCCGCACGCGGCAGCGATTGTACCGGGCCATGGTCGTGGCCGGGGTGCTGTCCCGGCGCCAACAGGACAAAGCATTCATCCTGGGCGCCCTGGTCTTCGCGATGCAGGACGATGCCTGTTGGCAGCAGCGCGCTGACGACCAGCTGGACAATGCCGCGCACGCTGGCCGTCATCTCGATGCGCGTGCCCAGCCGCAACGGCATTGGCTGGTGCTTGCCCGGCCACGCGCCATCGACCAGCAGGCCGTAGCGCGAGATATCCTCGATCTCGAATCCTGCGCCGCTGCGCCGGATGATCGCGTGGCGCGCCGACAGGCGCCGGGTCAAGCCGCCGGTATCGCGCTGGCCGGCGCCGTAGTGCGCCAGGCGGACCTGCGCCACGCCGTCGTGGGGATCGTCGCGCCCGAGGACAAATTCGGCCGCGGCGAACAGGCGGACATGGCGCGGCGTGTCGGCGTTACCCTCGCTGGCGACGATCTCGCCGGACGTCGCAGGATGCGGGTGCGTCGCAGGCGTGTCAGGTTGTTCTGGCACCTCGATCTCGATCAGGTCTTCGTCCCACGCGATGCTGGAAAACCCGACCGCCACCTTGCCATCGCGCGCGTCAAGGTCGAGCCGGGCGATCGAGGCGTTGCGCGCGTTGACGCCGATGTCGAGGCGGCCGCCGCCGGCCTGCGCGCTCACGCGCGCGATCGAGCCGTCGTCCGCGGTCACGCTGACGTTCTTGTGGGTAGCCAGGAAGGTCTGGTGGATCTCGGTCAGGCTGGCGTCCGGGCGCGGCACCAGGATGATCAGGGTGCAGACCCAGCGCCGGCGCACCTGCTTGCCGTGGCTGCAGCGCAGTTCTGCCTCGACCCGGTACTGGCCGTGTTCCTTGTCGCGTGCGCTGAACTCGACGAATTGCGGTCGCCAGTGGCCTTGCAGGTTGCGCTCGAAGGTATGGCGCGAGACGCCGCCGGGAAACAACGCCGACGCCAGCGCCATGGTGATGGCGGCCGGGGCGTCTTCGGGCATGCCGCGCAGCTCGACCTTGATGGTCTGGCGGCCACCGGAGGCGCGCGGGTCGAACCCGCTGATGTGGATGTGCGGACGCGGGGGCGGGCCTGGCGGAAGCTCGTCATCGGCCAGCGCGGCAAGCGGCTGTGGGTGGCCACTGGAACATGCGCGCTCGCCCGGCAATACCCACTGGGTACAGTACGGATGTGCTGGGTCGCTGCATTTTTTCATGGCACGCCTGGACTTTCATTCATCTGCCGAGCTTACCCGTTTTCGCCGTCCGGCGTCGCTGGCCTCACGAGGCCGGCAGGGCGGTTTCGTCCGTGCCGGCGGCTGGCCGCACCCGTACCAGCACCGCCGTGAGGTTGTCGCTGTGCAGTTCAGGAGGCGGATTGACGCGCATTTCGGTGAACATGCCGGCACAGGCCTCCGCAGCGCTTTTCCCGGCGGCAAGGACCTGCGGCCAGCGGGCGACCCAGCCGGCGGCGCGCGAACATGACCAGAAGCCGTCGGTGGCAAGCAAGTAGTCGGCGCCAGGATCGAGTTCAATCGCACGGCGGTCGGCGAGGTGGCGCAAGAAAACCGGGAGTTCGTGCGCCGACAGCGGAAACAGCGGGTCTTCGAGCCGCACCGGGCTGGCGAACGCATTGCCAAGGATGAACGCCTGCGAGATCTGCGAGCGGTGTTCGCCGTGCACCTGCTGCCACCATTCCGGCGCGCCGATCAGGCCGGACATGGCGAAGGCGGTGGCCGGGACGTGGTCGACGGTCAGGGGCTGGGCCTTGCCGGCGGCAACCTTGTACAGGCGCGAATCGCCCACGTGGAACAGCAGCGCCGGTCCGCCGGGGGGCAGTTCGAGCAGGGTGAGGGTGGTGCCAGGGCGCCGCTCGAGATCGGAATCGGCGCCGAACACGCCCTGCAGGAAGCCGTGCAAGGCGTCAAGGCGGGCCGACAGCTCGTCCAGCGAGACGCAGGCAGGCATCGCCAGCATGCCGGCGACGGCCGCTTCGGCCGCCTCGCGCCCGTGGCCGTGGCCGCCCATCCCATCCAGCACTGCAACCCGCGCGTGACCCTGGGGCCACCCGCTGACCTGTTGCGCGGCGAGCTGCTGCTTGTCGAGGTAGCGGGCCTCGCCATTGACGTCGATGAGCAGGTAGTTGTCCTGATTTTCGCTGCGCGGTCGCGTGCCTTCGCCGATGCTGCTGTGCGCAGCGACGTCGAAGCGAGGGCCGAAGTCAAGGCTGTCTGGCGCGATGGTCATACCGACAGCTTAGCCGAATTGGTCAGATCGGGTTGTCGGCCTTGCGCGTGGCCAGCGCGACCGCGTTTACCACCATGCACAGGCCGGCGACGGCGAAGGCCACCCGCACGCCGGCGCTGTCGGCCACGCGTCCCCACACCACGCTGCCGAGCGTATAGCCGGCGGCCATGATGAACAGGTAGATCGACAGCGTGCGGGCGCGCAGGTTCTGCGGGAACGACGACTGCGCCGCCGCGTTCATGGTCGAGACGATCGCCGACCAGGCCATGCCGCCGCAGACGATCAGCGGCACCAGCAGCCACAGCGACGTGGTCAGCGGCATCAGCATCAGCATCAGTCCAAACACCAGCAGTGCGCCCGACAGCAGCGTGGTTTTGTCGAAGCGGACGCGCAGGCTCGGAAGGAAGAAGGCGGCGAGCACGGCGCCGGCGCCCAGGCTGCCCATCAGGGTGCCGAAGGCGCTCGAATCGAGGTGCAGCACGTCGCGCACGAACAGCGGCAGCAGGGCCGCGAAGGCGATACTGGCAAAGAACACCGAGCAGACATTGACCAGGATGCGGCGGTAGCGCCCGCAGCCGAACGCGGTCGACAGGCCGGTTTTCATGCTGCTGGTGAAGCCGTGGCGCACCGTGGTGTGGGGAAGGCGCTCCTGCCACCACGCCCAGTACACGGCGAGCAGGCCGACGAAGGAGATCGCGTTGACCAGGAATAGCGCGCCGGGGCCGATCCAGTTGAACAGGATGCCGCCCAGCGCCGGTCCGACAATCGAGGCGACGCTGTAGCTGAGGTTATTAAGGGTGGCGGCCGCCTCGAGTTCATCCGGTTCGACCAGCCCGGCCACCGACGCTTGCCAGGCTGGCCAGACGAAGGCGGTGCCGGTGGCGAGCGCAAAGGTGAGCGCCAGCACCGGCGCCGCCGACGCATGGCCGGTGATGACCAGGGCCGCCATCGCGCATGCGCACAGCGCCATGTACAGGTTACAGAAGAACAGGAACTTGGGGCGGTCGACCGCGTCGGCGATCACGCCGGCGAACAGCGCGAACAAAAAAATCGGGATGTAGGTGGCGGTCTGCACCAGGGTCGTAATCGTCGCCGACTGCGACATCGATGCGATCAGCCAGGCCGACGCAAAGGTCTGGGTCCAGGTGCCGAGGTTCGACACGATGTTGGCCAGCCAAAGTCGCCGGTAACGCGGATGCCGCAATGGTTTTGACAACGGCACGCGCAAGCGCACGGTTGGCGCGGACAGCGATGGGGACAGGCTCGGCTTCGGCATCCAGCTAGTCTACGGATGACGCCGTATAGCGTCAACAAACCCGCGCGGCATTGTGCATGTATGGTATTTTCGCTCATGCCAGCTTGGCAAAAACATTGGGACAAATGGAATGCGTTTGCGTGACATGAACGACGCCGATATCGGCGCAGCCGCGCGCCTGCTTGAGGTGCTTGGGCGCGAATACTTCCTCGGCACCTGCTCACCTGGGCAGGCCGACGCCTTCGTGCGCGAGAACGACGCGCAGGCGCTGCGCCGCCTGGTCGCGGACGGCTATGTCTATCACCTGGCGGAGATCGATGGCGCGCTGGCCGGCTTCATCGGCATGCGCGAACGGCGCCACGTCTACCACCTGTTTGTCGCGAAGGAGTGCCAACGGCGCGGGGTCGGGCGCCGCCTGTGGGAGCATGCCCGCCAGGTGGCAATGCAGGGCGGCGCCGATGGGGTCTTTACCGTCAACGCGTCGAACTACGCGGTGCCGATGTACGAAAGCCTCGGGTTTGTGCGCGCCGCGGCCATGCAGACCAAGAACGGGCTTGCGTTCAACCCGATGATTTTCGGACAATCACTTGGGCCGTTCGTCGGCGCGCCGTAGCCACAGGCTGCTGGCCCAACCCGTCACCTGGGTGCCGCTGACTTGCGCGCGCACCTGCCACCAGTCGCCTTCGCGCATGCCGGTTGCGGCGACGATCGCCCCTGCCGGCACCACCGCCACCCGCTTTGCGCTGGTGCCGGTGCCGTCGCGCAGGTTCAGCGCGCGGAACACCTGGTAGTGGCTGGCCAGCTGCGCGGTCGGCGGCAAGGGCTTCGGCTCGGTGGCGTGCAAGGCGCCGGCGAACAGCGCGCCGAGTCCCCAGGTTCCGCCGGCGACGATGGCGGCGGCGCGCGCATTCGGCCGGCGCCACCAGCTGGCCGGCGTCAGCAACGATGCCAGCACCAGGGTGAGCAGGAGGGCAAGGCCGTAGGCGGCGACAGTGAGCAGGGTAGCCATGGTTCAGGCATCGAAACGCAGCACGTAGTGGCCTGCGACGAGGTGGTGCCCCGACGGCAGCAGGTAGGGCTTGTCGGCGCTGGCCTCGCCGATCGCGGCGACGAACTGCATGGCGTCGTCAAGGTGGTACAGCGCCTGTGTCGCGCTCAGCCTCCCGATCTTGTAGCCGCCGCTGGCCGCCTCGAAACTGAACGCGGTGCGCGACAGGCCGATGCGGTCGGCGCTGGCGACATCGATGCCGTCCGCGCGGTGCAGGAAGCGCGCCGAGTCCAGCACGCGCAGGCTGGCCAGCATCGGCGCGCCGCGGCCGAACACGAACCGCACGCCGCTGGCAACCGGCACGCTCAGGGGTTTGGCCAAGGTGACAGTGGCGCAATAGCGGTCCGCCATCTCGGGCGGCGCGGCCAGCAGCGCGATCGGCGCGGCATCGACCGGCGTGAAGCTGGCGGGGATGCCGATGCGCTGGCGCCCGGCGGCGGTCACGGCGTGCAGCGCGTCGGCATCGTCGACGGCAAACCGGATCACCGAATCGTTGTCGTTTGCGGTGACACCGAGGGACGCGTTAAAACCGATTTCCAGCATGCGCGCCCCGGTTTCGCGGTAGCGGCTCAGGCGCGGCAGGGCCAGCGCCGCAAGGCTGACGCGTTGCTGTGCCACCGGCGCGAAGGTGGCGTCGCCTTCCGCCGGGGGGCGGATGCTGGTCGCGGTTTCTTCGCTTGCCCGCTGCTTCCATACGGCTGCGGGCTTGACCGGCTGGGACGCGGGGGCGGTGTCGGGCGCGGGCTCGCCGACCCGCGACACTTTCAGGAACAGGCGCGCGTTGGCGGCCTTGAGCACGTAGTAGCCGCTCAGCGGGTCGAAGGCGCACTCGATCGTGTCCTTGGGGCGCACCTGGACTTCGATCGGTGCGTCCGGACCATCGTTAATCAGCAGGATTGCGCCGACCGGGCCAAACGGCCAGCCTGGCACCGGGTGGCCCGCGCTGGCGCCGTCAAGGCCAATCAGGGCCAGGCGCTGGTCAGGGTAAATGGGGCAGACCGGCTTCCAGATCGCGCTGTCGGTCGATGCCGACACCGAATACAGGATTTTCTCGTCCGGCGCCGGCAGGTAGACAGCGTGGCCGAAGCGCACCGCGACCTGACCGGGTTCCAGCGATCCGGCGCCGACGACGTCGTAGCGCACCTGGTCCTGGCCGAGCAGGTCGCCGAAGTCCTTCTGGTGCAGCGCGGCGAGCGACTGCGCCAGGTCGCGCACCCGCGCGCCGCGGGTCAGGTGGCGGTCGTCGTCGACTTCATCCTGCGGCAGCGCCAGGGTCACGTGCGAGAAGCAGCGCGTGGCCGAACGTCCGCGATGCTCGCGCGGCGAGCGCTCCAGCAGGTCGCGCAGCAGGGGCTTGCGCGAGAACAGGGCAAGGCCAGGAGCCTGCCAGATCGCTTCGGCGTTGAACACATCGTTCACTTTGCCAAGCACTTCATGTTGGACATAGACCGGCATCTCGACTCTCCTCTAAAGATTGTGCACTGACCGCACCGAATATAAGCAGGGGGCAGATGAAAAACAGCAGGTGGCTTCCGCCAGCGGACAGGAAACTCATCGGCTGGCCCATCACCGGGAAGATGGCCAGGTTGGTTCCCCACGAGAGAATGAAGTGCCCGAGCACGAAGGCGGCCCCGCCGCACAGCGCGAAGCAGCGAAAGCGGCCCAGCCAGGCCTGGCGGAAGTCGCCGGTGGCGCTTGCCGCGGCGTGCGCGCTTGCAGCGGTGTGGAGCAGCCCGAAAATAAACAGCGCCTGCAGGGCCCATAAGGCCAGTCCGCCGGCCAGGCCATGGCGGTTAAGGAAGAACGAGGGCGCGAAGTCATCCTGCACGGCTGGCACCAGCAAGGCGCTCGAACCTGGCAAGCCAAGGTTGGCGAGGCCGAGCAAGCTGTCGCTGCCGAACCAGGCGCCGTCGGCGATTGCGCGCGCCCCCAGCAGCAGTTGCTGGCCGGTGTGGGGGTGGGTGGACGGGTCGAGCCACACCGCGAAGCGGTCGGCGTAGAAGCCCAGATCGGCCAGTTGCTGGGGACCGGCGCCGCGCATCAGTCCGATCGCGCCGGCTACCGACAGCACGGCGCATGCCACGCCCGCGGCGCAGGCAAAGCGCCGCGACGCCAGCGACCAGGCGAACGTCATCGCGGCGGCCCACACGGCAAGCAGGATAAGCGGCGAAAAGTCATCGACCTGCACCAGCGCGAATCCGGTCAGCGCGAGGAACAGGACAACCGGCGCACCGAGCCGGAACCAGCGCAGCGGCAGGCTGGCGCCGTGCTGCCCGGAGTGCCACCCCAGGCCGATGGCGATGCAGTGGGCGGTCAGCACGGTGAGCGCGAGCTTGGCGAATTCCACCGGCTGGACATCGAACACACCGGTCTCGTCGCCGAAAACCACTTGCAGCACAAGGGCGGCGAGCGCGCCGGCAGCCAGCGCGGCGAGACCGTATTCGATGCGCGCCTGCGGCGCAAGCGCGATGCGGGTGCGCATGCGCAGCCGGATCAATGATCCAGCGCCGAGCCCGATGGCCAGCAGCGTGGCGCTCTTCTGGAAATGCCGCAGCATCGACGATTCCATCGCAGACAGGCCAAGTTCGAGCTGGGCCAGCAGGCCGATGGCGATCAGGAGGATGCCTGCGCTTGTCGCCATGCCAAGCCGGCCAGGCGCCAGCAGGCAGGCCCACAGCGCAGCGCAGCCGAGCAGCGCCGAGACGCCCGCGCCGGCAGGGGCGCCGGCGCGCATCGCCAGCAGGCAGGCGGCGCCGCACAAGGCAACCAGCAGGTTCGCTGCGGCAGCCAGGCGGACATGCGTGCCGGCGCCGCGGACAAACGGCCAGCTGCCGCGCAGCCAGGCGAAGGTGGCTGCAGCTGCCAGCAGCAGTGCCGCGGCGATCAGGCCGCCCAGCGGGGGCAGCGGCCACAGCGCGCGCTGGCGCCATTCCCATTGCAGGCCCGGCGCCAGCAGCACCCGCGGCTCGGCGTACATCGCAACGTGGCGCTGCGGCTCGAGCAGCATGCGTGCGCCATCGTTCCGCAACAGCAGGCGGGTGCGGCCCGCCACGATCGCGTCGACGCCATCGAGCGCGAGCTCCTGCTCGCCGAGGTCCGCGCCACCAAGCATCAACGGGACGCGCTGGCCGTCGGCAGATGCCGCTTCGATCAGCAGGGCGCCATGGTCGCGCCGGATGATCGCGCTGCCCGGCTCGACCCAGGCGCCGCCCAGCCGGTTGCCGCAGTGGAGATTGCCGCCAAACGAGAGCGGACGCGAAAAACTTAACGCGCTAGGTGCGGCTCGGTTCCACAGGCCCGCGATGCGCGCGCCGAGTGACGCGCCTGGGCACGCTGCTTGCGCTTTGCCGTCGCGCAGCAGGGTGGCGCCGTCATAGCGCCAGCTGCTTCCCGCTCCCGACAGCACCACCGTGCGCGCATCGGCGGAGACGATGTTGAAGCGCTCCTGCCCGATTCCGAGCTGCTGGCCGGCCTTTGGCATGGCCGTGCCGGTACGCGACTTTTGCCGGCCGCGTTCCAGCACCAGCTGCTTGCCGGCGCTGGTGTTGCGGACCCACCAGCGGCCGTCCAGGTCGCGGCGCAGGCGCATGTGCGCCGGATCGGCAAGCGGCGCCGCCAGCTCGCGCTGGCCAAGCGACACTGACGCGCCGCGTGCCAGGCTGACCGCGATGGCTGCCGGTGTCCAGAGTGCCGGAGCGCGCAGCAGCGCAAGCAGCTGCAGGGCGCACAACAAGGCCAGGGCCGACACCGCGACAGCGCGCATGAGGTCAACGCGCGGCTTCATCGCGTGGCTCGCGCGCGGATTGCCGCGATCGAGCGGGCGATCGGCATGGCATGATGGGGGCGCTCGCTGCGCTCCGACGCCAGCAACGCGCGCAGGAGGGCAAGCGAAGCGGTCGCGCCACTGTGCGGCGAGCCGGGCGCGCGCCGGCGGATGCGGTGCACGAACAGCGCCGCTTCGTCATCGTGCAAGGTGGGCGGGAGCTTGCCGCCGTTGGCCGCCAGCAGGTGGTGCGCGGCGCCGGACTGGTGGTCGCGCCATGCCTGGCCGCAGTCGCGGCAAAAGCGCAGCGGCAGGCCGTCGGTGACCAGGTAGTAAAACATCGCGCCAAGCGCAAAGTAGTCGCTGCGCCAGTCGGTGTCGTAGGTGTTCGAAGGGGATCGAAAGAACTGCTCGGGCGCCTGCCAGTTGGCGGTGCCGGCGTAGCCGGCGCAAGGCGCCCCGGCACGCGCGCGGCTGGTGCCGAAGTCGGCCAGCTTGACATTGCCGCGCGATGCGCCGAGCAGCACGTTGCCGGGCTTGAGGTCGAGGTACTTCCAGCCGTACTGGTGCACCTTGGCGAGCGCCTGGTTGATCTGCTCCATCCATCCCAGAATGGCGCCGAGACTGGCGCGGCGCCCGGCCGCGCGTTCGCGGGCCAGGTGCCGGCCAAGGTCGGTGTCCATCAGCTCCAGCGCCATCACCGGCAGGCCGTCATGGTCGCCGCTGTCGAGCAGGCGCACGATGTGGCGCTCGTCCCAGGGACGCAGCGAACTGAGAAACGCGATTTCGGTATTGGCGCTGGCGATCCAGCGCTCGCGATGGGCGGGCAGCGCGCGCGCCATCTGGGGACGGTTGACCAGCTTCAGGGCGACATCGTGCGACGGCCCGGCTGCTTGCCAGACGACGCCATAACTCGATCCCGCAAGCTGCTTGCGCAGACGATAAGCGCCTGCGCCCAGCGGTACGACTTGTCCTGCTTCCAGCATGGCTCCCCCCGCGGCAGCGCGTGACGGCACATGCCGTCAGCGCTGCCTAGCGGGGGGAGGGGGAAAGCGGGTGCTTAACGGTAGCCGTAGCCGCGGTCGTAGCCACGGTCGTAGCCCCGGTCATGCCCGCGGCGGTGATGGTGGCCGCGGCGGCCATGGCGCTTTTCGACGTAGACCACGGCCGGCTGGCCGTAATAGCGCGGCGCGGACTCGTAATAGACCTGGCGCGGCTGGTGGTACACGCGCTCCTGCACGTAGACCGGCGCGGGCGCATAGCCGTAGCGGCGGTCATCGTAGTAGCGGCCGTTGTCGTAATAGTTCGACTGGTACGAATGGTTGCGCGAGCTGGCCGCGTTGCCGACTGCCGCGCCGATCACGCCGCCAACCAGCGCGCCATTGCGGCTGCCGGTGGAGTGGCCAATCGCTGCCCCGACGACGGCGCCGAGCGCTGTATTGACGCCGCGGTCGCTGGCCATCGCGTTCGACGAGAGGGCCGTGGCAGCAACCAGAGCGGCACCGATCATTTTTTTGTTAAGCGTAGTAAACATGGCGTTTCCCTCTGCCACAACGGGATCGGAATGATCTCAAACAGCGCCGGGCATGACACCACTATATCGGGCGTAAAAATCCGCACAATTGTTAATACAGAATCTTACAAATGCCGGCATGTCGAAACAACAGACATTGCCCTTGCAGGACGGCGCTGCCCACCCCATCTGGTACAGCTGCTTCTCTACTCCCGGATTGTTCCATGCCCCCACGCCGCGCCATCCTCACCGTGCTGTCCTTGTCGGCGCTGCTGCACCTCTACGTGGGCATGCGCCTGCTGCCGGCGATCGCGCCGCAAGGCCTGTGGCTGGCCGCCGCATACGGCGTGCTGGCGGCGTCGGCGCTGCTGGTGCCCACCGGCCTGCTGGCTTCCGCGCTGCGCCGCCTGCGCTGGTCGGACCAGCTGGCGTGGGCCGGCATGCTGGCGATGGGGATGTTCTCGTCGCTGCTGGTGCTGACCGTGCTGCGCGACGTCACGCTGCTGATCCTGGCCGCGATCGGCGGCGCGGGCGAGACGTTCGACCGGGGCAGCGCGATCGCGGTACCGCTGCTTGCGCTGGGCGCGACGCTGGCTGGCTTTTTCAATGCGCGCCGGCTGGCGCGGGTGGTCGAGGTGGAGGTGCCGATTCCCGGCCTGCCCAGCTCACTGCACGGCTACGCGATTGCGCAGATCTCGGATGTCCATATCGGGCCGACCATCAAGCGGCGCTACCTCGAAGCGATCGTCGCGCGCGTGAATGGCCTCAGGCCCGATGCGATTGCGATCACCGGCGACCTGGTCGACGGCAGCGTCAGGCGGCTGTCCGCGCATACCGCGCCGCTGGCAAACCTGGCGGCGCCGGACGGCACCTTTTTCGTCACCGGAAACCACGAATACTACTCCGGCGCCGGCGAGTGGATCGCCGAGATGCGGCGCCTCGGCCTGACGGTCCTGCTCAACGAGCACGTGGTGCGCGAACGCGAAGGCGATGGCGTGATGATCGCCGGCGTGACCGATTACAGCGCCCACCATTTCGAACCGGCGCACCGCAGCGACCCGCGCGCCGCCGCCGCCGGCGCGCCCGCCCATGTCAAGGTGCGGGTGCTGCTGGCGCACCAGCCGCGCAGCGCCGAGGCGGCCGCCGCCGCGGGCTTCGACCTGCAGCTGTCCGGGCATACCCATGGCGGCCAGTTCTATCCGTGGAACCTGTTCGTGCCGCTGCAGCAGCCGTTTACCGCGGGACTGAACCAGGCCGGGGCGATGTGGGTCTATACCAGCCGCGGCACCGGCTACTGGGGGCCGCCGAAACGCTTCGGTGCGCCGTCCGAAATCACGCTGCTGCGGCTCGTCGCGGCCTGAGCTTGCATGTCAACATTAACGTAAAGACAGCAATTTGGCCCCAGATGCGCTATTGTTTTGGATCTTGTTCAAACCGATCCGAAGGATACGCCGCATGACACGCACGCCACTGCTGTTGACCGTAATTGCCAGCTCCATTTTTGCCGCACACGCCGTTGCCGCCACGCCCGGCAACGATGCGGCCTCGCTGGCCAAGATCCGCGACGCTGCGCTGGCGAGCGACTGGGCCTACGAGCGCCTGGCCGACATGACGGACCTGATCGGCCCGCGCTTGTCCGGGTCGGCCGGCGAAGCGGCGGCGATCCGGCAGGTCGCCGATACGATGCGCAAGCTGGGCGCCAAGGTGACGCTGGAACCGGTCAAGGTGCCGCACTGGGTGCGCGGAGTCGAGACCGGCGAGCTGGTCGGCTACCAGGGGCGGCCCGAGGGCGTCAGCCAGCGCATCGTGCTGACGGCGCTGGGCGGTTCGGGCGCGACGCCCGCCGCCGGGCTGACCGCGCAGGTGATCGTGGTGCGCAGTTTCGACGAGCTGAAGGCGCGCGCGGCCGAGGTCAAAGGCCGTATCGTGCTGTTCGATGTGCCGTTCGACCAGTTCATGGCTGACCGCGGACTGGCCGGACCGGCCTATGGACAAGGTTCGAATTACCGCAGCAACGGGCCGCGTATCGCGGCCGAGATGGGCGCGGTGGCGGCGCTGGTGCGCTCGGTCGGCGGCGCCAACTACCGCCTCGCGCATACCGGCGCGACCCGGCTGGACGACAAGGCGCGCATTCCGGCCGCCGCCGTGTCGGTCGAAGACGCGATGCTGATGTCGCGCCTGGCCGCGCGCGGGCCGATCAGCATCCGCCTGACCCTGACCCCGCAAACCCACCCCGACGCCGACAGCTTCAACGTGATCGCCGACTTCCCCGGCACCGACAAGCCGGACGAAATCGTGATCGTCTCGGGCCACCTCGACTCCTGGGACCTTGGGACCGGCGCCCATGACGACGCGGCCGGCGTGGTCGGCGCGATGGCGGTGGTGGACACCCTCAAGAAGCTCAACTTCCGTCCGCGCCGCACGATCCGCGTGATCGCCTGGGCCAACGAAGAAAACGGCACGCGCGGCGCACGCGCCTACCTCGACGCGAACAAGGCGAAAGTCGAGTCCCACATCGCCGCCATCGAAAGCGACAACGGCGCCGGGCGTCCGTTCGGCATGCGCATGAGCGTCGGGCCGCAGGCGGCCAAGCTGTTCGCACCGTTGCAGGCGGTGCTGCAGCCGATCGGCGCGGGGACGTTCCGGCGCGAGGATGTATTGGGGACGGGCGACCTGTCGGGCCTGGAGAAGGCTGGCGTGCCGAGTTTTGCGCCGCTGATCGACACCTCGACGTACTTCCACTACCACCATACGGCGGCCGATACGTTCGACAAGGTGGACAAGGAAGACTTGCGCCGGCATGTGGCGCTGATGGCGTCGACGACGTGGTTCCTCGCGAATATGGAAGAGCCGATCGGACGCTGGACGGAATTGCGGTAAGCGGGGACAGCGTGAACGGGGCCGGTCCATGACGGGCCGGCCCCGCTTATACCGACTACAGGTTCAGGCGTGGCAGGTAGCCGCCAGGGATGATGCCGAAGACCGACAGCACGACCATGATCAGCAGGATGACGAACAGCACGCGGACGATGGTGCCGATTGGCGCCGGCAGCGGCAGCAGGGTGACCAGCCACCAGATGAGTCCGAGGATGACCAGGTAGACGATGAGGTTGACGATAAGATCCATGATGTTTCCTTTATTGTTCTAGAGCGATAGGTGTCAAAAAGACAATCCAGAATAACCCGACTCGGGCGACCCGACTGTACGGTGGAGCACATATCTGCTCAGCAATCTCCGCCCTGGTCCAGTACGATGACGTTTATTCACAATTTACCGAAATAGGAGATGCCATGATCCAGACTGGACGCAGGACCCTGATGTATGTCGCCGCCGCGTGCGCGGCAATGGCGAGCGCAAGCGCGCTGGCCCAACTGGTGGCGAGCGAGGCGCCGCCTTCCGTCAAAGGATGGCGTGCGGTCCCGGTGGCCGGCGGCGTGGACCAGCCATGGGGCATGGCGTGGCTGCCGAACGGCAAGCTGCTGGTGACCAGCAAGAAGGGCACTTTGCACGTGCTCAACGGTACGCGCTTCGACACCGTGGCGCTGGAAGGCATGCCGGAGGTGTTCACCGGTGGCCAGGGCGGCTTGCTCGACATTTCGGTGCACCCGGCCGACAAGGCCAATCCGCGTATCTACATGACCTTGGCGACGGGCACCAGCGAGGCCAACCGTACCACCCTGGTGCAAGGTGTTTTCGACGGCAAGAAGGTTCACTCGATCAAGAAGATTTTCCAGGTCCAACCGGACAAGAGCGGCGGCCAGCACTTCGGCTCGCGCTTGCTGTGGATGGCCGACGGCACATTGCTGATGAGCATCGGCGACGGCGGCAACCCGCCGCAGCGCATCGGCGCGATGCTGGCGCGCGAACAGGCGCAAAACCTGGGCAGCCACCAGGGCGCGATCCTGCGCCTGACCGACCAGGGCAAGGCGGCGCCGGGCAATCCGCTGGCGGCCAAGCCGGGCGCGCTGCCGGAAATCTGGAGCTACGGCCACCGCAACATCCAGGCGATGGTGCGCGACACGGCGGGACGGGTGTGGGCCACGGAACATGGTCCGCGCGGCGGCGATGAGCTCAACCTGATCGACGGCGGCGCCAACTACGGCTGGCCGCTGCAGAGCTATGGCGCCGATTACCGCACTGCCGAGCCGGTGGGCGTCAAGGTGGTGCCGGGCATGACCGGACCGAAAGTGGCGTGGGTGCCGTCGCCTGGCCCATCCGGTCTGGCGTACTACACCGGCAAGCATTTCCCGCAGTGGCGCGGCAGCCTGTTCAGCGGCGGTCTGGCGGCGCTCGATGTGCGCCGCGTGATCCTCGACAAGGCCGGCAATGTGACCGGGCAGGAACGCCTGGACATCGGCAAGCGCGTGCGCGATGTGAAGCAGGGGCCCGACGGGTATTTGTACCTGATCACCGATGCGGCGGATGGGCAACTGCTGCGGATCGAGCCGGCCAAGTAAGCATCATCGGGGCAAGGCGAGGCACGCGGACACGGCCAAGGCCCGCGTGCGCCGATCGGTAGCCGTGTGCCTCATTCCACCTGCACCTGCCGCACAGCGCGGGCGTGGCCCCTGAAGGCGCGGCCGTAGACGGTCTGAATGCCGCTGGCGAAATTCTGTCCCCACACCAGGTGGGGATGGCCGGCCTGCGGCTCGCGCGACCAGTACCATTCGCGCTCGAATTGTTCCTTGAGGTTCGCGAACAGCAAGGAGAGCTCGCGCCGCGACGGTAGCTCTCCACCCAACTCCTGTGCCCAGGTCGCTGCCGAAGTCCACCCGGCCTGGGCCACTTCGCCTGCCAGCAGGATCAGGTAATAGTCGGGCGCGCCATCCTTTCCCAAAATAATTCCCGCGTAATGCTCGCCCTCGCCAAGCGTGTCTCGGATGTTTCTGCTGTCGCTCATGTAGGGCTCTCCACGCGTGATTGGTCCTAGCACTCAGACAACTGCGGAGCTCAGTAGTTGCACCTATTTGTTCATTTTCTACCGGGAATTTATCTTTAATTCTTTGATACTTGCGAGAAATTTTTCCTAGAATCCGTTGAACTTAGGCAGTTTCCTACCCTCAAAGTTACTCATTTCTTTTTAAAGGTAGGAACAATTTGATGATCAAGCTCACCACTATCGCCTCGGACCTTCGTACCAATGCAATGCTGTGCAGCAGCGCGGTCGCCTTACTGGCCGCCACCGCCTCCGTTTTCGTGCCGGCTACCGCCAGCGCCCAGACCGCCGACGCATTCCAGGTTCTTGGCTACAACGGTGAAGCGGCAGGCAATGTCTCCGCAACCGATACTGAAGTGACGCCGGCAGCGACCACTGGCAGCCGCCGCGGCAAGCGCCCCGCGCCGGCAAGCCCGCCGGCCCCATCCCCAGCCGAACCGATCGTGACTCCCGCAACCGCCTACAACTACTACGTGTCGCCGAACGGCAACGACAGCGCAGACGGCAGCAAGGCGGCGCCGTTCCGCACGCTGGCGCGCGCGGTCAAGGCCGTGCGTCCGAGCAGCACCGTGTGGGTTGCACCGGGAACCTACTCGGGCGGGTTCCGCAACACCGTCTCGGGCACCTCGAACGGCCGCATCTATTTCGTGTCGACCACCAAGTGGGGCGCCAAGATCGTGCCGCCGGCCAGCTCGAGCGGCGATGTGGCGTTCGACAACCGCGGCAGCTATGTCGACATCATCGGCTTCCAGGTCGACGGCAGCAACTCGCAGTCGGGCACCAAATGGCGCTACGGCATCTACAACGGCGGCTCCTACGATTCGATCCGTGAAAACTATGTCCACCACATTGCCAAGGACATCCCTTGCACCAGCGGCGGCGGTTCGGCCATCGGCGCCGACAGCTACTACAAGGGCGTGAAGGCGGAAATCATTTCCAACGTCGTGCACGACATCGGCCCTGCCGGCTGCCACTTTGTCCAGGGTATCTACATGAGCACCTCGGGCATCATCAAGAACAATGCCGTCTACCGCGTCGCCGAAGCGGCGATCCACCTGTGGCACGATGCTAACGATGTGATCATCACCAACAACACCGTGACCTCGTCGGGCACCGGCATCATCGTCGGCGGCGGCGATTACTACTTCACCACCGCGGGCGCGAACAACGTTCACGTGTACAGCAACATCGTGTACGACAACAAGTACGGCATCTCGGAGCAGGGCCGCACCGGCACCAGTAACACTTACCGTAACAACCTGGTGTACCAGAACACCTACCCATGGACCCTGAAGAATGGCCTGAAGCACTACAACACCGTGGCGGCCGTACCGGGATTCACCGCGTACAGCCGCACCGGCACGCAGAACCTGAAGATCACGTCGGGCTCGGCGGCGGTCGGCAAGGGTAGCTCGACCTACGCGCACCCGACCGACATCGTCGGCCGTCCGCGTAACAGCAGCACTGGTTTCGATATCGGCGCTTACCAGCATTAATCAGTCCAGCTGAACAGACCGGCGGGAGCCCGCACAGGCTCCCGCCGGTTTTTTTGCGGTTTTGATACTCCCGGAAAATTTCTTTGAGCAAAAGTTGAACTATGGCAGTTTCCGCGCGTCAAACGTTTCGTATCAGTAGCAAATGTCAGCAGTTTCGACCCGATCGCAGTGCAACTTTCTTACCAAGGCAGGACGCTTCAATGACCACTCGCAACAAATTCGCAACCCAGATCCGCAACAAGGCCTTGCTCGCAACCGGCGCCGTCGCCTTGATGGCTGCCGCAGGCATCGCGCAAGCGGCGACCCCGGCCACGACCTACAACCTTTACGTTTCGCCAACCGGCAATGACAGCGCGTCCGGCAGCAAGGCTGCGCCTTTCCGCACCATCGCCCGCGCGATCAAGTCGCTGCGTCCTAGCACCACCGTGTGGGTTGCCCCAGGGACGTATACCGGCGGCTTCCGCAATACCGTATCGGGTACCGCGAGCGGCCGCATCTATTTCGTGTCGACCGTGAAGTGGGGCGCGAAGATCGTGCCGGCAACGACTTCGCCGAACGATGTCGCCTGGGATAACCGCGGCAGCTATGTCGATATCATCGGCTTCGAAGTGAACGGCAGCGGCTACAAGTACGGCACCAAATGGCGCTACGGCATCTACAACGGCGGCTCCTACGATTCGATTCGCGAGAACTACGTCCACCACATCGCCAAGAATATTTCGTGCACCAGCGGCGGCGGTTCGGCCATCGGCGCCGACAGCTACTACAAGGGCGTGAAGGCGGAAATCATTTCCAACGTCGTGCACGACATCGGCCCTGCCGGCTGCCACTTTGTCCAGGGTATCTACATGAGCACCTCGGGCGTCATCAAGAACAATGCCGTCTACCGCGTTGCCGAAGCGGCGATCCACCTGTGGCACGACGCGAACAACGTGATCATCACCAACAACACCGTGACCTCGTCGGGCACCGGCATCATCGTCGGCGGCGGCGATTACTACTTCACCACGGCTGGCGCCAACTACGTGCACGTGTACAACAACATCGTGTACGACAACAAGTACGGCATCTCGGAGCAGGGCCGCACCGGCACCAGCAACACTTACCGTAACAACCTGGTGTACCAGAACACCTACCCGTGGACACTGAAGAACGGCCTGAAGCACTACAACACCGTGGCCACCGTACCGGGATTCACCGCGTACAGCCGCACCGGCACGCAGAACCTGAAGATCACGTCGAGCTCGGCGGCGGTCGGCAAGGGTACCTCGACCTACGCGCACCCGACCGACATCGTCGGCCGCCCGCGTAATAGCAGCACCGGTTTCGACATCGGCGCCTACCAGCACTAAGCAAGGCAGCGCAAGCGAAGGCAGTCCGCCAGGACTGCCTTTTCTTTCGCCGTTTGTGTCACCGAAGGTAAGAGTTTATTGGCGTCAGTTTTCTGCAATCAAGGTGTTGCCCGATCCCCCGGGATCAACAGACAGTCTGCTCTTTATTAAAGTTCCCATGCGTTCCCGCCAAGCGATTGATCTCCGATAAAGGAAGTCAATTGCACCGCCAGGCCGCATGGTTCAGGCGGCTCATTGATGGGTACTCTGGATTCGGCTCATCGAAAAAACGGAGACATCATCATGAAGCACCTGATTCGTGCCTGTGCCATTGCCGGGCTTGCCTTGCTGTCGCAACCCGCCGCCGCTGCCGTCTTTTTTGCCGCACATCCTGACGATGTGGTGCTGTTCATGGGCCAGAACGCCTTTCGCGATATCCGCGGCGGCCACCCCACGGTCATCGTCATCCTGACCGCCGGCGACGCTGGCAACGCGGCCTTGCCGAACGCGCTAGGAACCGAGGGCAATTTCGATCACAACCAGCAAGGAAAGCCGTACTACCGGGTGCGCCACGATGCGCATAACGCCGCGCTTGCGTACTGGGTCAGCGCGGGCGCGCCGCCGGCCGCGGTCAAGACAGCCGAACGGTTCAGTGCCCAGATTCCAGCCGTGGAAAAAACCTTGATTGGCAACGTCATTGTCTACAACCTGAACCTGCCAGATGGCAAGTTGTCGCAGCTCCTGCCGGGAGGAGTTGCCACTGCGCTGGCGGATATTACCGGCCGCAACCGGTACACGGGGGCGACGCTGAAGGAGACCGTGAGGCAGATCGTGGTCCGCCACCATCGCGGCCGGCGCCTGGTGATCGTCAATCTTCCGGAGCATGATCCAGGATTTGCCGAAATGGGATACAACGAGCGGTTGATGCCTGATGAACATGGCAACCTGCTCAAAAAAACACGTATCGACCTGCTGCACCCTGACCATCCCGACCACACCGCGGTGGGACGGTTCGTCATCACGGCCCTCGGCGAACAGCCGGCGATGCGCTGCGTCTACCGCGCCGTCTACCTGGGCTACGCGGTTCAGAATCTGCCCGCGGTGATGACCCCGTTCGAGCTCTTCAGCCAGGAGATCGCCGTCTTCCACAGGATGAATGGCGTGTTGATTCATCAGGGAAATGTGATCCGTCAGCTTGGCGCAAACCAGCCGCTGGCGGGGCAGGACGATCCCTTTCACCGTAGCTTTTTAGGCAAGCAGCAATGGCGCGACGCGGGAGGGGGCAGCGTGTGCGCATTTCCCTGACCGGCCTTAGCGTATCACTTTCGACACAGTGCGCAACGGTCCTTGGCTTTTATGCTGACATGCAGCATTATTTCAATCATGGCGAGTTGCCGCAACGAAATTCGAGTGTGCTTAAAGGGACGTCATGAAGCTGGTCAACCTGAAAATCTCAATCCGCATTTACCTGTTGGGAAGCCTGTTTTTCTGCGCGATGCTGGCCATCGGGGCGGTGAGCTGGAATGGCCTGCACACGCTGGGCAACCAGAGTGCCGAAGGGCTCGCGCGCCAGGTGCGCATCGGGCAGGCCATCAACGCGGCGCGTGCCGCTCAGGTCGATTTCAAGATCCAGGTGCAGGAATGGAAAAACATTCTGCTGCGCGGCGGCGATCCGGCGCAGTTCGCCAAATACCGGGACGCCTTCCAGCAACAGTCGGCCGCCACCCGCGCCAAGCTCGACAAGGTCGGCGTATTGCTGGCCGAGCTCAACTTGACCACGCCGCTGCTGGCCGAAGCCACCGCGGCCCATGACAAGCTGCTCAAGGACTACATGGGTGCGCTGGCCCAGTACGATCCCGCCAATCCGGAAGCGCACAAGATTGTCGATGCGCTGGTCAAGGGAATGGACCGCGCGCCAACCAAGAAAATCGATGACATCGTCAGCTACATCAATGCCGAGTCGGTGACGATGACGGCGGCGGTCACGGCGCGGCAAACTGCTGTCGAAGCGAGCTCGCTGCGCTGGCTGGGCGTGGCCATCGCCGTCGCGCTCGCATCCGGTATCGTGCTGATGGTCTGGCTCGGCCGCAGCATCACGCGCCCGCTGGACGACGCCGTCGCCATTGCGCGCACCGTGGCATCCGGCGACCTGACGCAGCAGATCACGGTGGCGAGCACCGACGAGGTCGGCATCTTGTTGCAGGCGTTGCAGGACATGCAGGGCAACCTGTCGACGCTGGTCGACAAAGTGCGCTATGGAACCGATGCGATCGCGGTTGCCTCGACCGAGATCGCGCATGGCAACCAGGACCTGGCGTCGCGGACCGAGCAGCAAGCAGGATCGCTGGAAGAGACAGCGTCGGCGATGGAAGAACTCACCAGCGCGGTGCGCCAGAACGGCCACAGCGCCGACGAAGCGAGCAAGCTGGCCAGCACCGCCTCCGAAGTTGCCGTGCGCGGAGGCGCCGTGGTGGCGCGGGTGGTGGAAACCATGGGTTCGATCAACGATTCCTCGCGCCGGATTGTCGACATTATCTCGGTCATCGACGGTATCGCGTTCCAGACCAACATCCTCGCACTGAACGCCGCGGTGGAAGCGGCCCGGGCAGGCGAGCAGGGCCGCGGGTTCGCCGTGGTCGCCAGCGAGGTGCGCAATCTGGCGCAGCGCTCGGCGGCAGCGGCAAAAGAGATCAAGGCCTTGATCGGCGACTCGGTTGCCAAGGTGGACGAGGGCAGCAGATTGGTCGGCGATGCAGGCGCCACCATGGACGATGTCGTGGCCAGCGTGCAGCGCGTCACCGTGATGATTTCCGATATCGCCGTCATCAGCGCCGAGCAGAACGAAGGTATCAGCCAGGTCAACCAGGCAATCGCGCAGATGGACGGCGCCACCCAGCAGAATGCCGCGCTGGTGGAAGAAGCCGCTGCGGCGGCCGAATCGCTGCGCCGCCAGGCGGAGGAGCTGACCCGAGCGGTCAGTGTATTCAAGACCGCCGAGCAGGGGCCGGCGGGCGCGCGCGGCGCCACGCCGGCGCACATCCGGGGCCCGGCTGCGTTGCTGGCCGCCTGAGCGCGGACCGGGCCGGCCGATGCCCCGCGCGCCGGCCAGCCATCGCGATGCTGATCGGCGGCGCCTGCGCCACCGGCAAGTCTGTTATGCGGCGTCCGCCACGCGAGGCAGGATGACCTCGAACGTGCTGCCATGCCCAAGCCCGGCGCTGCTGGCGGTGACGCTGCCTTTGTGAATCTCGACCAGGCTCTTGACCAGCGCGAGTCCCAGTCCGAGGCCGCCGCTGGGTCCGTGCGACGAGCTTTCCGCCTGTACATACAGGTCGAACAGGGTGGCGATCGATTCGGGAACCAGGCCGATGCCGTTGTCGGTCACCGTCAGCGCCACGCTGTTGCCGCGCACGTCCAGCGCCAGGCGGATGACGCCCTCGGCCAGTGTGTAGCGCACCGCATTGCCAAGCAGGTTCGAGACCACCTGCAGCATCCTGGTTCGGTCACCATGCACGATGCAAGGCGTGTCGCTGACCGAGATCGTGACCTGGTGGCGCTTGGCGGCCATCGCCGGTCCGACCTGTTCGACCGCCGCGGCGACGACGTCGCGCAGGTCGATCGGCGACTTGTCGATCGACACCAGCCCGCGGCTGATGCGCGAGACGTCGAGCAGGTCTTCCACCAGCTGGCTCATGTGGCCGGCCTGGCGGCCGATCAGCTGGCTCATGCGTTCGGTTTGCTCGGCCGAGTAGGGCGGTCGCTTCAGGATGTCGACTGCCATCGTGGTGGCCGACAGCGGCCCGCGCAGCTCGTGGCTCAGCATCGACAGGAACTCGTCCTTCCTGCGGTCGGCGGAGAGCAGCGACTCGGCTTTCTGTTTCAGGCGGCCGTTGAGGATGACGACTTCGTCATTCCTTTCGCTCAGTTGGCGCGACAGTTCCAGCAGCTCCTCCTGCTTCTCCTGCAATGCCGACAAGGCATCGGCCAGTTCCTTGTTCTGGTAGGTCGCTTCGGACAGGGCGACATTGCTCGGCAAGGAGCTGAACTGGGAGACGGCGGCGCTCAGCTCGGCCAAGCCCAGCGGCGCGTCGCGCTGCGGCAGAAACTTGGTGAGGATGATGTTGCTGCCGCAGCCGTTGCCGCTGGCACGGGAATCGCAGCGGTCCATGAAGCGCCGCGCGGCGTGCATGCCATTACTGTTGTTGAGCCGTTGATCGGCGTGGCCTCCCAGCAGTTGCTGCAGGTCGACCTCGGCCGGGCCGGTATCTTCAATGACGATCAGCAGGGCCTGGCCCATGCCGGTACTGCTCAGCGAAAAACTCACTTGTCCGGCGGCCGCGACCCCAAAGACGTCGCGCGCCAGCTCTGACACCGCAGTGCCGATCCGCGCCTGGTCTTGTGCAACGAAGCCGCAGATCTCCGCAATTTGCCGGGCGCGCTGGCGCGAGGCGATAACGTCCAGTTCCGAACGCACGGCGATGGCGAGAATGAGGTGGGCGGTGTTGGCGAGCTGCGCGGACAAGGAGTGAACCAATCATGGAAAAGTAGGCATTATCCTACAGTTGCCCTGCGCCCACTCCTACTGTTACATTATTTCGACCTGTACGGCCATCATCCTAGCGGATTGACGACAAATGCCGGCATCGCGCTGCTTTCGCGGGCGCTCTCGAGGAACTTGTCGGCCGTGATCAACGCTTCGTTGATCGTGACGTCCATGTCCAGGTAGCGATAGGTGCCGAGGCGCCCGACGAAGGTGACGTTGGTTTCCTCGCGCGCCAGGTTGATGTAGCGTTCCAGCTGTTCCTTGTCGCGCGCCATCCGGATTGGATAGTACGGGATGTCCTTCTCTTCGCACTGGCGGCTGTATTCCTTGTACAGGATGGTCTTTTCGTGGGTTTCCCAGGGCGAGAAGTGCTTGTGCTCGGTGATGCGGGTGTACGGCTCGGCGTTGTCGCAGTAGTTAATGACGGCGTTGCCCTGGTAGTCGCCGGTGTCGCGGAACACTTCGAAGTCCAGCGTACGGTAGGGCAGGCGGCCCTCGGCATGCTTGAACCAGGCGTCGATCGGGCCGCTGTAGAACACGTGCGCGTAGTCGCCCTTGAGCGCCGGGTCAAATGGCGTGCTCAGGTGAACGGTGACGCCCGGCACCCGCAGGATCTTGTCGACCAGTGCCGTGTAGCCGTCGGCGGGCATGCCCTGGTACTTGTGGTTGAAGTAGTTGTCGTCGTAATTGAAGCGCACCGGCAAGCGCTTCAGGATGCTGGCCGGCAGCTCGCTTGGATGCAGGCCCCATTGCTTGACGGTATAGGTCTTGAAGAACGCTTCATACAGGTCCTTGCCGACGAAGCGCAGCGCCTGCTCTTCGAAGGTGGTTGGATTCTCGATCGACTTGTCGCCCAGCTCGGCCAGGAAAGCCTGTGCCTCGGCGGGCCGGAAGGTTTTGTTGAAGAACTGGTTGATCGTCAACAGGTTGATCGGCAAGGTAAACACCTTGCCGTTGGTGATCGCCTTGACGCGGTTCACGTATGGCTTGAACTCGCTGTAGCGGTTGACGAATTCCCAGGCCCGCTCATTATCGGTGTGGAAAATGTGCGGCCCGTAGACATGCAGCATCACCCCGGTGTCGGCGTCGCGCTCGGAGTGGCAATTGCCGGCCACGTGAGGGCGGGTCTCGAAGACGTCGACGGTGTAGCCAGCCTGTGCAAGCTGGTTTGCAATGACTGCGCCGGAAAATCCGGCGCCAACGATCGCGATGTTCTTTTTCATGTATCTGCCTGGTTGATTAAGTATTGTTGCCGGCCGCACGCGCTCTGCGCGGCGATATCGTTGCCCTGCGAAGCTCGCCGCTATTGACGACCCGCTGGATGACCGCACGCGGAATCGCGCGATGGGCCAGAAAGGCCGCCGCGCTGCGGGTGCCGTACGTCTCGCGCCAGGCAATGCCTTCATTGACAACGGTCGCGGTTGCTAAGTTCGTGCGCTGGTCCAGGTAAGCCATACAATGCGGTCAAAAACCCTATGGTTACAGTTTGTTACGGGCGTCACTGTGCTGTACCGCACATTAAAATGTGAAATACACAATATTCTGTTGAAACTTATTTTGCGATCCGAGGTCGCAGGCAGGATCAGGTGGCGGCCGCCAGCGCGCGCAGCCGGTCAAGCTCCGCCCGCGGGATGGGAATGCCATCGCGCTCGGACATGGCGCGCTGAATATAGCGGCGTTCGCCAGGCTGGCGCTCCTGGCCAGCTTGCTTCATTGCCTCGACCAGGGTTTCGATGCGCAAGGCGAAGTTGTTTCCGTTTTGCAAGGATGGATCAATCACGATCAACAGCTGGCCGGTGCGTGGCGTTTGCGCGCCGGGATGGCCGGACCAGTCGAACCCGAACGAAAAATTGCCGCCGGTGAGTGCGGCGGCCAGGATTTCCACCATCATCGCCAGCGCCGACCCCTTGTGTCCGCCAAATGTGCACAGCGCGCCGCCGTCGAGCAGCTCGGCCGGCGCAGTGGTCGGCTGGCCGTGGCGGTCGACGCCTACGCCGTCGGGCAGGAGGCGGCCCTCGCGCGCCGCGATTTGTACATCGCCATGGGCCATGGCGCTGGTGGCCAGGTCGAACACCAGCGGATCGGCGCCCGCTCGCGGCGCCGCGAACGCGATCGGATTGGTGCCGAACAGCGCCTGACGGGCGCCGTGCGGCACCACGCAGGCCATGCTGTTGACGAAGGCGAGGGCGACCAGGCCGTCGCGCGCGAACGGCTCGACATCTGGCCACAAGGCCGAAAAATGGTGTGAATTATGGATTGCCAGCAATGCGATGCCATTCGCGCGGGCCTTGTCCACGGCCAGGGCGCGGCCCGCCGCCAGCGCCGGCTGGGCAAAGCCGTTCCTCGCATCGACGCTGACGAAGCCTGGCGCGGCATCGGTGACCAGCGGGACGGCGGCGGCGTCGACCCAGCCGCTGGCCATCGTCGCCAGGTATCCGGGTATGCGGAAGGTGCCGTGCGATTCGGCGCCGTCGCGCTGCACGCTGGCGCAGTTGTCGGCCAGGATGGCGGCGACCTGCGGCGAAGCGCCGTGACGGGCCAGGATGCTGGCCAGCAGGCCGCGCAGGTCGTCGAACGAGATATGGCTGAGGTCGTGATTTGGACTAGGCATGGCGGATGGCTGCAAGGTGGGGCGCCGGCCGGGGCCGGCGCGTTGCGGGAGGCACAGGCATTCTAACGCAGCGCCGCGCCGCCGCACGCAGCTACAGCGCCCGCGCCACCTCGCGCACCACCACGCTGACGCCATCGCGGACTTCGGCGGCTGGATACACGATCACCCTGGCTCCCTGTTTTAACCCGGCCAGCACGCAGGCTTCGCGCTCGTTGCGGGCGCCCAGCCGCACCGGCCTGAGCTGTGCCCGCCCGCCCTCGATGGCATACACCGCCATGGCGCCATCCGTGCCGGCCTCGGCGGCTGCGCCAGGCACGGGAAACACAGCGCTGACCGGAACCTTCAGCACATTGTCGATGCTCAGCGTCACGATGCGCACATTCACGCGGTAGCCAACGCCCAGTGCGGCGGCCGCCTCGGGTGGGTCGAGGATATCGATCACCACCCTGACCCGCTGCTCCTCGACCCCCAGCGCCGAGATTTTGGTGAATGCGGCCGGCTCGACTTTGCTGACGCGCCCCTTCAGCACCGGGCCTCCCCAGCGATCGATGCGCACCTCGCTGCCTGGACGTGCCGCCAGGGCGTCGGCGGTCAGCAGCTCGGCGACGACGTCGAGCTTGCGCAGGTCGCCAAGTTCCAGCAGCGGCGCCCCCAGGGCCACCACGGCTTCGCTGGTCTGGACGACACGCAGTACCTGCCCGTCAATGGGCGAGCGCAACGGGAAGCTGGCCGCATTGCGCGCCGGCCCGGCGCTGGCCTCGAGCGCGGCGCGCGCCTGCTCGACGTCGTGCAGGGCGATCTGGCGCTGGGCGAGGGCGGCTTCGTATTCTTTTTTTGCCGCAAGGGCCGCTATCTGATCGCTTTCCAGGCGGCTTGGCGCGACGAAGCCTTCGCGGGCCAGCTGTTCGCTGCGCGCGGCGTCATCGGCGGCGCGGCGGCTGGCAAGCCCGGCCCGCGCGAGCGCCGCGCTCGCCGCACGCACCTGGGCCTGGGCCGCGGCCACGCGTGCCTGCTGTTCGCGCCGCGCGCGCGCATCGAGCAGCGGCGCGTAGGCCGGCTGCATCGAGGCGACCACCGATCCGGCGGCCACCTGGTCGCCCTCGCGCAGGGTGATGCGCCGCACCAGGCCGGACAGCGGCGCCGACACCAGGTACTGGTCGGGCAGGCGCGTCTTGCCGTCTTCTTCTATCGCGGTCTCGAAATGCCCGACGCTGACCGTGGCCGCCTCGACCTGTATCGGACGCGGCGCGAACGCCCATGCGAGCGCGGCCACCAGTACGGCGGCGGCGCCTGCCGCGTAGAGCCATCGGCGCGCCGGCATGTCATTCCCGGGTCTTGAGTACTTCGACCAGATTGAGGCGGTCGATATGCCGCCGTACCACGAAGGCGCTGGCGGCGCCCGCGATCAGCACGCTCAGCGCGGCGAAGGCGTAGGTGCGCGTGCCGATCACGACCGGAAAGTGCAACTGGTCGGACTTCATCAGTTCGGCAATCAGCCCGACCAGCCCGCGCCCCAGCAACATCCCGGCCGGCAGGGCGACCGCGATGACGATCGCCATTTCGCCCAGCAGCATGGCCGACACCTCGGCGCGGGTAAAACCGAGCACGCGCAGGCTGGCCAGCTCCCAGGCCCGTTCGGACAGGGCGATGCGGGCGTTGTTGTAGACCACGCCCACGGCGATCACGCTGGCAAAGGTGGTCAGGATCGCACTCATGATGCGCACGTGGCGAGCGGTGATCTCTTCCATGTTGCGCAGCATGGTCGACTTGCTCCAGGCGCCCGCGATGCGCGGCAACTCCTTGCTCGCTTCCAGCACCTGGTCCTCCCGGCCGGGCGTCACCGCCAGCACGAAGCCTGTGCTGAGGTCGCCCTCCGACAGCAGGCGGTTCAATGCCTCCCTGTCCATGTAGGCATTGAGCCCGAACATTTCGTCGACGGTCGCCTGCAGCGGCACCAGCAAGGTGCGGCGGCGTCCTTCCAGTACCTCGATGCGCACCATGTCGCCTGGCCGCAGGCCGAGCTTGTCGGCCAGGCGGTCGGTCAGGACCAGGCCGCGTCCGGCAAGCAGGGTCTCGTGCTGGCGCATGTCGATCACCCGGTACAGCTCGGCCCTGCCGGCATAGCCGCGCAGGATGGTGCGCTCGCTGCGTTGCGCGTTGCCGACGCTGACATTGACGAACCTGAGCGATTCGACGTGGCGCACGCCGGCAAGCCGCAGCAAGTCGTGGCGCACGCTGTCGTCGACCGGGTCGGTGGTCCACATCGTCACTTCGCCGCGCAACCCGAGGGTGAACTGGTTGTCGATCACGACGTCGATGGCGTCGCGGAAGAAGTTGCCCATGATGACAATCGCCACCGCTGCCGCCACGCCCGCGGTGGCCAGGACGGTGCGCGCGGGGCGGCGTTCCATGTTGCGCAGTATCATCCGCAACGCGGTCCCGACCCGCGTGATGCCGATCCGCTCGAGCAGGGTGCGGCGGAACTGGGCCGGCGCCGGCGGCCGCATCGCCTCGGCTGGCGCCAGCCGCGCCGTGGCCGCGATCGCATGCAGGGTGCCGATGGCGGCGGTCAGCACGGTAATGGCCGCGCCAAGCAGCAACAGCGACGGCGCCAGCCGATGCGCGAAGGTCGGGAAATGGAAGGTCTCCGCATACAGGCGCGTGAGCAGGTAGCCCAGTTCCTTGCCGATCAAGCTGCCGATGAGCAGGCCGGCCGCAATGATCAGCATCACCAGTTTCAGGTAATGCGCGGCAATGGCCGCGTTGGCATAGCCAAGGGCCTTGAGGGTGGCGATCTGCTCGCGCTGGGTCGCGACCAGGCGCGCCACCACGACGTTGAGCAGGAAGGCGGCGACGCCGAGGAAGATTGCCGGCAGCAAGGTGCCCATCACGCGCTGCTGCTTGATCTCGTTGTCGAGCATGGAATGCGACAGCTGGTCGGCGCGCGCGATCACCTCGCGACCGCCGTACGGTTCCACCAGCGCGGTGATGGCGGCGATGGCCGCCGCCGGCAACGCGCCAGGGGCCAGCTTGAAGGCGGCGCGGTTGAAGGCGCCCTCCATGTTGTACGCCGCCGCCAGCACGTCGCGCTCGACCCAGAAGATGCCAAAGCCGCGCGCGTCGGGCATGCCCCACAGGCCGGCAAAAATGAACTCGGGCGACAGCGCGATCCCGACCACGACGAGGCTGCGCTGCTTGCCGTTGATCAGGGCGCGTAGCCGCGAACCGGGCTTGAGCGCGCGGGCCTGGGCGAAGGCTTCCGACACCAGCGTTTCGATCTCGGCATCGGCGCGCACATCGAGCCGCCCGCTGAGCTGCCTGCCGGCCGACAGCGTCACCAGGTTCATGCGCTGCGGCGCGCGCGGGTCGAGCCCGATCAGCTGTCCGATGATGGGGTCGGGCAGACCCGGGATGTCGACCCGGACCACTTGCTCGATCGTGGTCTGCACATCGGCCACGCCGGGCGCGTCGCGCAAGCGCGCGGCAAGCGCCAGCGGGGCGTTCTTGACGCCGGCGAACAGGTCGGCGAAGCGGCCCTCGGCGTAGAACTGGTCGCGCGCGCGCTCGAGCGAGTCGACCGCCGACAGGCTGGTCAGGAAGCCGCCGAGACCGCTGGCAACGACCAGCGCGATGGTCAGCGCCTGGCTCCAGATGCGCACCAGGTCCCGGGCCAGCTTGCGGTCCAGCATTTTCATGGCCGCGCCCGCCCGCCTACCATGCCAGCTCCGCCGGCGTGAGCTTGCGGGCATTGACCTCGATGCCCTGGATGCGGCCGTCGCCCAGCCTGACCACGCGGTCGGCCATGCCGGCGATTGCGGCATTGTGGGTGATGACGATGGCGGTGGTGCCGAGCTCGCGGTTGATGCGCTCGATTACTTCGAGCACCAGCTTGCCGGTGGCGTAATCGAGCGCGCCGGTCGGTTCGTCGCACAGCAGCACGTCGGGCCGCTTGACGATCGCGCGCGCGATCGCGACCCGCTGTTGTTCGCCGCCCGACAACTGGGCAGGGAAGTGGCCGCTGCGCGCCGCCAGGCCCACCATGGCCACGGCCTCGGCGACGGGCATCGGATGCTCGGCGATATCGGTGACCAGCGCGACGTTTTCGAATACCGTCAGGCTGGGAATCAGGTTGTAGAATTGGAACACGAAGCCGACGTGGCGGCGCCGGTACGCCGTCAGTTGGGCTTCGTCGGCGGCGCTGAGGTCCTGGTCGCCGAAATACACCTGGCCGTCTGAAGCAGTGTCGAGTCCGCCAAGGATATTGAGCAGCGTCGATTTGCCGCTGCCCGACGCCCCCAGCAGGACGATGAATTCGCCGCGCGCCACGTCGAGGTCGACATCGCGCAGCGCGCGCACCTCGATCGCGCCGCTGCCATAGGTCTTGCCAAGGTGCCGAATACGAAACACCGGCAGGTGCGACAGGCTGTCGGCCTGCGCCGGTTCGCGCGCGCTGACGCCATTCCCGGTGCTCATGGATGTCCTGTTATGCTCTGATGTGTCGAAGTCTAGGGCCGCGCGGCGCGCCGTGACAGGCACCCCGTCAATGGCGGGGATGGAACTTATCGTGCGGTTTGCGCTCGCCATCTGGCCGAAGCTGCCGGCTTGCTCTGCGCCAGTTGCGCCGCATTGCGGCGGAACTCAAACCGCAGCGGCGAATCAATCCTGCTGTCGCTGCTAAATTACGGGAACAGGCGCATGGACCAGCTGACGCTGCAAGGCAAGAAGGGATTGGTCGTCGGCATCGCCAACGACCAGAGCATCGCGTGGGGATGCGCGCGCGCTATGCGCGACGCAGGCGCGGAACTCGCCGTGACGTGGTTTAACGACAAGGCGCGCGCCCACGTCGAGCCGCTGGCGCGGCAGCTCGGCGCCGCCATCGCGCTTCCGCTGGACGTCGAGCAAGCCGGCCAGCTCGAGCACCTGTTCGACACCCTCGCTGCGCGCTGGGGCCGCCTCGACTTCCTGCTGCACTCGATCGCGTTCGCGCCCAGGGGCGACCTGCATGGCCGCGTCGTCGACAGTTCGCGCGAGGGCTTCGCACGGGCAATGGATATCTCGTGCCACTCGTTCGCACGCATGGCGCGGCGGGCCGAGCCGTTGATGCGGCAAGGCGGCAGCCTGGTGACGATGAGCTACGTCGGCGCCGAAGAAGTGATTCCCGGCTATGGATTGATGGGGCCGGTGAAGGCGGCACTCGAAGCGAGCGTGCGCTACCTCGCGGCCGAGCTGGGGCCGGGCGGCATCCGCGTCAACGCCGTGTCGCCGGGGCCTCTGGCCACCCGCGCCGCCTCGGGGATCGCCGACTTCGATACGCTGCTGGCGCAGGCGGCCCGGCGCGCACCATTGCGGCGCCTGGTGGCGCTGGAGGAGGTCGGCGCATTGTGCGTGTTTCTCGCCAGCGATGGCGCCAGGGCGATGACCGGCAATACCATCTACGTCGACGCCGGCTACCACATCCTTGGCTGACGCTGCCCACTGCGCATCCCACACCGCCATGAGCCAGCCCAGCCACCAGGTGCGCCAGACCATCCGCAACCGCACCTTCGACGAGATTGCCATCGGCGACAGCGCGAGCATTGAACGCACCCTGACGCACGTCGACATCCAGCTGTTCGCGGTGTTGTCGGGCGACCTCAACCCGCAGCATCTCGACGCCGAGTTCGCCGCATCGACGCGCTTTCATGGCGTCATTGCGCACGGCATGTGGGGCGCGGCGCTAATCTCGGCCGTGCTCGGCACCCGGCTCCCCGGACCCGGCACGGTGTACCTGGGACAGACCCTGAAGTTCCTGGCCCCGGTGCGGGTCGGCGACACGCTGCGGATCGGCGTCACCGTGCTGGCGCGCGATGCCGCCAGCAAGCGGCTGACCCTGGACTGCCGCTGCAGCAACCAGGAAGGCGTCAGCGTGATCGAGGGCGTGGCGACGGTGCTGGCGCCGACCGAGCGGATCGAGCGGCCCAGCGCCACCTTGCCGGAAGTGCGTCTGGCCGCAGGCGGCGGGCTGCAGCGCCTGCTCGACCGGGCGCGCCCGCTGGGTCCGGTCAAGGTCGCCGTGGTCCATCCCTGCGACGCCGCCAGCCTGGCAGGTGCGCTCGAGGCGCGCGGGGCCGGCCTGGCCGAGCCGCTGCTGGTGGCGCCGCGCGCCAGGCTCGAGGACCTCGCCGCCAAGGCCGGCCTCGACCTGTCGGGGGTGCCGATCGAGGATGTGCCGCACAGCCATGCCGGCGCCGCCCGCGCAGCGGAGCTAGCCGCCGCAGGCAGGGTCGAGGCGCTGATGATGGGCAGCCTGGCAGCCGCCGAGCTGATCCGCGCGGTACTGAAGGCGAAGCCCGGATTGCGCACCGCGCGCAGGCTGAGCCACTGCTACCTGATGCAGGCGCCGGCCTATCCGCGTCCGTTCATCCTGACCGATGCCGCGATCAACATTGCCCCCGTGCTCGAGGACAAGGCCGATATCGTGCGCAACGCGCTCGACCTGGCCCATGCCGTCGGCGTGGCCGAGCCGCGCGTGGCGATCCTCGCCGCGGCCGAAACCGTGAATGCCGCCATGCCGGCCACGCTGGACGCGGCCGCGCTCTGCAAAATGGCCGAGCGCGGGCAGATTGGCGGTGCGCTGCTCGACGGCCCGCTGGCCTTCGACAGCGCCGTTTCAATCGCCGCGGCGCGCCTTGCCGGCCTGGCGTCGCCGGTGGCAGGGCACGCCGACGTCCTGGTGGTGCCCGATATGGAAAGCGGCAACATGCTGGCCCGGCAACTCGAATCCCTTGGCGACGCCAGCAGTGCCGGCATCGTGCTGGGGGCCAGGGTGCCGATCGTGCTTGCCGGCGCAGCCGAGACGCGCTCCACGCGCCTCGGGTCCTGTGCGCTCGCCCTGATGATGGCCCACCACTGCCGCGCCTGGCCGCCATGAGCATGCCGGCGACGCACCCGGCGCATCGCCAGGCCTGGCATGCGATGACAGCCGACCAGGCCCTTGCCGCCCTGCAGGCAGACAAGGCTGGCCTGAGCGCGGACGACGCGGCGCGCCGGGCAGTGCAGTTCGGGGCGAATCGCATGCCGGAAGCGGAGCGGCCGAACGTTCTGATGGTATTCCTGCGGCAATTCAACAATGCCCTGATCTACGTCCTGATCGGCTGTATCGTCATCACCGCGATGCTGCAGCACTGGCTCGACAGCGCCGTCATCGCTGCCGTGGTGAGCGTCAACGCGATCGTCGGGTTGGTCCAGGAAGGACGCACCGAGAAGGCGATGGATGCGATCCGCCAGATGCTGGCGCCGACGGCAACCGTGCTGCGCGCGGGCAGCCGCATGATGGTGTCCGGGGAAGCGCTGGTGCCTGGCGACATTGTGCTGGTCGAAGCGGGCGACAAGGTGCCGGCCGACCTGCGCGTGCTGTCGGCGCATTCGGTGTCGGTGCAGGAGGCGATCCTGACGGGCGAATCGGCCACCGTCGACAAGCAGCACGCCCCGGTGGCGGCCGATGCCGGGCTGGGCGACCAGTCCTGCATGCTGTTTTCCGGGACTATCGTCGCAACCGGGCAAGGCCATGGGCTGGTGGTGGCCACCGGCGCCGACACCCAGATCGGGCGCATCAGCGGGCTGCTCACGCAGGTCGACACGGTCAGCACGCCACTGGTCGAACAGATGGGCGTATTGTCGCGCTGGCTGACCGCCCTCATTTTAGTGATCGCCGCCTTGCTGCTGCTATATGGTTACTTCGTTGCGCGTCATCCGTTCGACAGCATGTTCATGGCGGTGGTCGGCCTGTCGGTCGCGGCCATTCCCGAGGGCTTGCCGGCGGTGCTGACGATCACGCTGGCGATCGGCGTGCAGGCGATGGCGCGACGCAACGCCATCGTGCGGCGCCTGCCCGCGATCGAGACCATCGGCTCGGTATCGGTCATCTGTACCGACAAGACCGGGACGCTGACGCGCAACGAGATGGTGGTCGCGTCGGTCCTTACCGGAGAGCACACCTTTGCACTGGACGGCGACGGCTATGCGCCGGCCGGCGTGGTGCGTCTCGACGAGGCCGATGCGAATGTCGCCGAGCACACCGTGCTTGGCCAGCTGGCGCAGGCGGCGGCATTGTGCAATGACGCCGAGCTGACGTGCCGCGATGGCAACTGGGTGGTGGAGGGCGATCCGATGGAAGGGGCGCTGCTGGCCCTGGCCGGCAAGATCGGGGTCGAGGCCGCCGAGGCGCGGCGGCTCTGGCACCGCACCGATGCGATCGCCTTCGATTCGCGCCACCGCTTCATGGCAACCCTGCATCACGATCACGCCCATCATGCGCTGGTCTATGTGAAGGGTGCTCCCGAACGCCTGCTCGGCATGTGCCGCGACCAGCGCGGGCCATCCGGCGGCACGCAAGCGCTCGACCGGACGGCATGGGAGCAGCGCGCCGAAGCCATTGCGGACAGCGGCCAGCGCGTGCTGGCCTTCGCAGTGCTGGGCGTGCCTGGCGACAAGACGGTGCTGGAACAGAGCGATCTTGAAGGCAGCCTGACATTGCTCGGCATGGCCGGGATGATCGATCCGCCTCGGCCGGAGGCCATTGCCGCGGTCCAGCAGTGCCGCGGCGCCGGTATCGGCGTCAAGATGATTACCGGAGACCACGCGCGCACGGCCGCCGCGATCGCCAGGCAGGTCGGGCTGGAACATCATGGCCTGGTGCTGACGGGCGCCGACCTCGATCGCATGGACGAGCAGGCCCTGGGCGCCGCCGTGATGGCCTGCGATGTGTTCGCGCGCACCAGCCCCGAGCACAAGTTGCGGCTGGTCATGGCGCTGCAGGCGCATGGCATGACGGTGGCGATGACGGGCGACGGCGTCAACGATGCGCCGGCCCTCAAGCGTGCCGATGTCGGCATCGCGATGGGCCGCAAGGGCAGCGCCGCGGCCAGGGAAGCGGCCAAGGTGGTGCTCGCCGACGACAACTTCGCATCGATCGTGGCGGCGGTGCGCGAAGGACGCACCGTCTACGACAACATCAAGAAAGTGATCAGCTGGACCTTGCCGACCAATGCCGGCGAGGCCGCGACGATCGTGGTGGCGCTGCTGTTCGGCATGACCATGCCGGTAACGCCAATTCAGATCCTGTGGGTCAACCTGGTCACTGCGGCAACGCTGGGCTTTGCGCTGGCCTTCGAGCCGACCGAGGAGAACACCATGCGCAGGGCGCCGCGGCGGCGTACCGAGGCGCTGATCGGCGCCACGCTGGCGTGGCATATCGTGCTGGTCGCGCTGCTGTTCCTGGCCGGGGTGTTCGGGATCTTCAGTTACGCACTGGCGCGCGGCTATCCGGTTGAGCTGGCCCGTACGATGGCGCTCAACACCCTGGTGGCGATGGAGATATTTCATCTGTTCTTTATCAGGAATATCTACGGCACGTCGCTGACCTGGAAGGCGGTGCGCGGCACCCGGGTGGTGTGGGTCACGGTCATTGTGGTGTTCCTGGCGCAACTGGCTATCACCTACCTTCCGCCGCTCCAGAACCTGTTCGGCACGCGCGCTGTGGCTCTGCTCGACGGCCTGCTGATTTTCGCCACCGGCGTGGCACTGTTCGTCATCGTGGAGATCGAAAAGCAGATCCGCCTGCGCCTGTCGCCGGCTGCCGGAGAAGTCAGGCAGGCAGGCGCGGCGGCATAAGCGCCGCGCGCTGGCGGGCCGCGGCGACGACATCAGGGCCGACCGATGGTTCCGGGCTCGCCATTGATGGCGGATCAGGCATCGGCCTGTTGTCCGCGCATAGTCGAAGCATGCTCCCCGCCGGCGGGGGAGGAGTTCGATCCGTGGGGGGCGCCATGCTGTCGACGAAGGCTATTAGCAGTTGTCTGGCTGCGCTGGTCCTGGCGCTGGTCCTGGCGCTGGTGGCCAGCGTCGCGCGCGCCGATTCGTCGGCCGTGGCCGCCTTCGGCCAGCTTGACATCGCGCTGTTCGACCTCGACCCGGGTGACGGCATCGATCCCGCGCTGGAGCTCAGCCAGCTGGAACGGTCCGGGGCGGCGTACCAGTATCTTTATCCCGACGCCGGCTGGCCGCCGCTGCGCGAGGAGCGTGTCAGCGGCATCGGGATGGCCGCGCTGGCCGATGCAAACGGCGCCGCCACGGCGGTGCTGGAGGACCAGTCGATGGAAGGTGAAGCGGTTTCGACGGGCAGCGGAGCGTACACCGCGCTGCTGACCGACAGCTTCCGCTTCACACTCACGCCGTACACCCGCGTCGTGTTCAGCGCAGTGACGGAATCGGCAGTCAGCGCCGAGGCCGTCCAGTCGGCGCTCGCAGTGGTGACCCTGACCGGACAAGCGATCAGCCTGGGCGAGTCGATCACCTTCGAGTCGACCAGTGTGCGCTTCGATACCGGCAGCAGTATCGTTCCGCTCGCCATCGAAACGTCGTCATCGGCGCTTCCGCTTTCCGGCGATGTCGCGCTGCGGGGATACGCCTATGCGGCAAGCGTGTCACCCGTGCCCGAGCCCGGCCCGCTCGCGCTGTTCCTGGCCGCAGGCGTGCCGCTGCTGGTGGCCGCGCGGCGGCGGCGCCGTGCCGAGCCACATCCGCGCCGCGCCAGATCGCCCGGCTCGTGCCGTGCCCGGTCGCATCTGGCCCGGGCTGCGGGCACGTGTGCGCTGGTCATTGGCGCCGCCGCCTGGCCCGGCTTCGCCAGCGCGTCCTCGGGGTCGGCATCCATCTTTGATTTTACGTATGAGCTGATCGATCTCGCGCCAGACGACGGCATCACGCCCTCGCTGATCTTCACGGTGCAGTCGGCGGGCGGCACGGTCCATGCCAACCGCGACACGTTTCTTGGAAACCCGTGGGATGAAAGCCGCGCGCTGGCCGGGTACGGCGCGGAATCGATCATCCAGGCGCCCGGACGCGCCTTCGTCGAGATGGACGCTGACGGCGCTGCCGCCGGCGCGCTGGCATGGCGCGGCGCATTCGCTGCCTCGGGCCGGTCCGTCCATGACTTCACACTGACGCCAATGACCCATGTGGTGTTCTCCGCCATCGCCGACCTGCTGGTATCGCATGCACCGAACAATCGTCCCGAGGCCAGCCAGGCGAGCGCCGGCTTGAGCGGCGAGATGTCCGCCGCGCCCGGTCAGCGCACCCAGTTCAGCAGTTTCGTGTCGCTCGATTCGCCGGGGCACAGCCGCCGGCCGCTGGCGGTACATGCCATAACCGGCAACCTTGCCGGCGCTGGTACGCTGATGCTTGACGCCAACGCTTTCGCCGTCGGCGTCTCGCCGATTCCCGAGCCGCCGCTGCGCGACATGCTATTGGCCGGCGTGCTGTTCGGTTGCGCGCTGGCAATCGCAAGGCGCTCTGACGGTGTTAACCGTGGCCGGCATGCAGAGCGAGCCGCTCGCGCCGCTTGAGCGCTGGTTTCAACAGTTCGAACCAGACCACGCTCAGGGCGCCGACAGCCAGGGACGCGCCCAACTCGGCGGCGCTCAGAGGATGGAACCTGAATAGGTCCGCCAGCAGCGGCTGGTAGACGACCAGGACCAGCATGGCCAGTGCGATCCCGGCCACGATCCAGACGACCCGGTTGGGTGTGCGCAGGCCGTCAAGCAGGCTGCGCGTGTGCGAGCGATTGGCAAATATCTGTGCGATGTTGGCCGCCACCAGGCTGCTGAATGCAAACGCGCGGGCGCGCTCCTCGTCGAGGTAGGTGAGCGCCAGGCCGTAGGCGGCCAGTACGGTGACCAGGCTGCCGAGCCCGATCAACAAGGCGGACACCACGGTGCGGCCGCCGAACAGCGGCGCTTGCGGGTCGCGCGGCGGCGCCTGCATCAGCCCCGGGTCGGCAGGCTCATTTTCGAACGCCAGTGCGCAGGTCGGATCAATCATCAGCTCGAGAAACACGATGTGCATCGGATAGAGCAGGATCGGCCAGCCGAGCAGGACCGGCACCAATGCCATGCCGGCAACGGCCACGTGCACGCCGAGGATATAGCTCATCGACTTTTGCATGTTCTGGTAGATCTGGCGGCCTGAGCGAATTGCGCCAACGATGGAACTGAAGCGGTCGTCCAGCAGGACCAGCGAGGCAGCCTCGCGCGCCACATCGGTGCCGCGCTTGCCCATGGCAACGCCGACATGGGCAGCGCGCAGCGCGGGAGCGTCGTTGACACCGTCGCCGGTCATGCCGACGATTGCGCCGTTTGCCTTGAAGGCCTGCACCAGCCGCAGCTTTTCGTCGGGCGCGATGCGTGCGCACACCCGCACGTCGCGGACCCGCTCGGCGAGGGCGGCATCGTCAAGGCCATCGAGCTCGGCGCCGGTGAGTATGCTGCCGGGATCGATGCCGGCCTGAGAGGCGATCGCGGCAGCGGTAATCGGATAGTCGCCGGTGATCATCACGACGCGGATGCCGGCGCTGCGGCAGGCGGCGACCGCTTCCGGGATGTCGTCGCGCAGCGGATCGGCCAGTCCTAGCAGTCCGGTGAATGTAAAGGCAAACTGGTCCTGGCTGTCCGGCAGGCCCGCCGCGGCGTGGCGCGCCTGCGCCACCCCCAGTACCCGCAGCCCCTTGCGCGCCATCGCGTCGACGGCGGCGCTGATCGAGGCGGCCTGCTCGCTGCCGATCCGGCACAATGCGAGGATCGCCTCCGGCGCACCTTTGGCCGCCACGGTGTAGCCCGGCTGTCCATCCACCTGCCACGCTTGCGTCATCGCGCGCAGCGCCGGCGACAGCGGATATTCGCGCGCCATGCGCCAGCCATTTCGCGCTGGTGCGGCCAGCGCCACAATTGCTTGTTCCATCGGGTCGAACGGCGCTTGCGCGCTGGCAAGGACGGCATGCTCGGCCAGCGCGCGCCACGGCGGCGCCAGCGCCGAACCGTCCAGCTCGCGCGTTTTCCCGCAAGCGAACATGGCCTGCACCCGCATGTGGTTCTCGGTCAGCGTGCCAGTCTTGTCGACGCACAATACCGACGTCGCCCCCAGCGTTTCAATCGATGCCAGCCGCCGCGTCAGGACCTTGGCGCGTGCCAGCCGCCACGCTCCCAGGGCGGGAAACACCATCAGCACGACCGGGAATTCTTCCGGCAGCATGGACATGGCCAGCGCGATGCCGGCCAATAGGGACTCAAGCCAGTCGCCGCTGCGCAGGCCCAACAGCACGACCAGCAATACGCTTGCGACGGTGCCAGCAAGCGCAAATATGCGCACCAGGCGCGCGTTTTGCTTCTGCAAGGGCGAGCGTTCGGGCTTGATCCTTGCCAGAGCGCTGCCTATCCGGCCGATTTCGGTCTGCGGGCCGGTGGCCGTGACCAGCACCAGCCCATGGCCATGCACCAGCAAGGTGCCTGAATACAGCGCGGCAGTATCATCGCCGCCGGGACGCGGCATTGCTTTCGGCCGCGTGCCGGGTAACTTGCGCACCGGCAGCGATTCTCCGGTCAGCAGCGACTCGTCGGCCTCGACCTCGGTACCTTCGAGCAGGATGCCGTCGGCGGCGACCCGGTCGCCCTCCGACACGACCAGGATGTCGCCCGGCACCACGGTGCGGCTGTCCACGTGCAGCGGTGCGCCATCGCGCATCACCAGGGCGCGCGGGCTGCCCAGTTCGCGCAGGGCGTCGAGGGCGCGTTCTGTCTTGCCTTCCTGGTAGAGGGTCATGCCGATGGTGACGAAAACCATCGCGAACAAGAAGATGCCTTCGAGCAGGTCGCCCAGTAAAAGGTAGAGGCCGCCGGCGGTCACCAGCAGCAGGAACATCGGCTCACGGGCGGCGTCAGCGGCTATATTTCTCCATGTGCGCCTGCCGTCACCGGGGAGTGCGTTCGGGCCGTGGCGAGCCAGCCGGGCTGCCGCTTCGGCTGTGCTGAGGCCGGAATGATCGATCGGGACGGTCACGGCTAGCTCCTCGCTTGGGAACGCGAAGGTCCAATCTTAACAGGGAGTGCCGCGCCCGCTGATGCTGCGGCTCCAGCTGGATGGAGGCGAAGCGCAGGTCCGGGATTTCCAGCGCCGTTGATCGATGACCGGCTCCCGCCTGTTGCCGGCGGCGTGCTGGTCCATCACATGGATACCGTCGCTCACATGCCAACGAAAGAAGGTGGCGTGATTTAAAGTTGTACAAGATCGGATCGTGTCAGCGATTCCCATCGCGCTTCAAATCGCCATGCGGCATGGCCGATGACAGGGAGCAGGCCGCGCCCCAACCAATCGGTTGCGTTTTCATGGGTGCTGCGCGCTGGTGGAATATTGTCTGCGACAAACGCAGACGTAAAAAAACCCGCCGTCATAGCAATGAGGGCGGGTTTTGAGGCAGTGCGCGATGCCTTGATACAAATAGGTGGTGCCCCGAGCCGGAATCGAACCGGCACGCCCTTACGAGCACGAGATTTTAAGTCTCGGGTGTCTACCAGTTTCACCATCGGGGCAGCGGGCAGGATTCTAGCACATCAGACAAGAAGTGAAGGGCGGCAGCGGTCACTTTAGCCTTGGCGCAAGATGGTGTACGATGCGTGGCGCACGCGTGCGGGTTCGCGTGCAGAACCATCAAGGATAAGCATTGAAGATCACGATCAACGAGGAACTGCGTTCCTTTGTCGACCCGCTCACCGCCATCGAATACGCCGCCCTCGAACGCAGCCTGCTGGCTGAAGGCTGCCGCGACGCGCTGGTGCTGTGGGGCGATACCCTCATCGACGGCCATAACCGCTACGAAATCTGCCAGCGCCACGGCATCGCGTTCAACACCGTGCAGAACACCACCTTCGCCTCGCTCGAAGACGTGATGCTGTGGATGATCGATAACCACCTGGCGCGGCGCAGCGTCTCGGACTACCAACGCGGTGTGCTGGCCCTGCGCAAGAAGAACATCGTATCGACCCGGATGCTGCAGCGCGCCGAGCAGCCGGCTGCGGCCGAAGCGGGCGACGCGCCTGCCGTACCCGAATCGCCGCCATGGAACACGCGCGAGGACATCGCAAAAGCCGCGCGCGTGTCGAGCAATACCATCAGCCAGATTGAACGCATCCAGAAGGCCGCGACGCCCGAACTGGTGGAGGCGGTCCGCGCCGGCACCATCTCGATCAATGCCGCGGCGAACGTCGCCCAGCTGCCCGAAGCGATGCAAGTCGCGGCGGTGGCGGGCGGCCGCAAGGAACTGCAGCAGGCGGCGCGCCAGGTGCGCGAGCAGAAAGCCGCCACCCGTCCGCGCAAGGAGCCGCCGCCCGATGCCGAAGGCGAATCGGCGGAACCCGCCGACACCGAAGCACAGCTGCGCGCGCAGGTAGCCGTGCTGCGCGCCCGAGTCGATGAGCTCAGCGCCGAGAACAGGTCGCTGCGCGAACAACTTGGTTCGCAGGGATAAGCTGCACAACATATAACGACAATCAGGAGACAGCCCCATGTCGAGCAACCGCTTCCTCTTCACCGCCTTGCTGGCGTGTGCCGCTTTCGCCCCAGCGCATGCAGCGCCTTACGATGCAACGATGGTGGTCAAGACGGCGCATGACGAAGCCGACGTCGCGCGCTGGAACAAGCTGGCGCAGCGCGTGACGATCATGCGCGACAAGTGGGGTATCCCCCACGTGTTTGGCAAGACCGACGCCGACGCGGTGTTCGGCCTGATGTACGCGCAGTCGGAAGATGACTTCAACCGGGTCGAGCTCAATTTCATCAACGCGATGGGGCGCCTGGCCGAGGTCGAGGGCGAAGCGCAGATCTGGCGCGACCTGCGCATGAAGCTGTACATCCAACCGGCAGACATGAAGGCGAAGTACGCCGCCAGCCCGGCATGGCTGAAGAAGCTGATGAACGCCTGGGCCGATGGCCTGAACTACTACCTGCACACCCATCCGGAAGTGAAGCCGAAGCTGATCACGCAGTTCGAGCCGTGGATGGCGCTGTCATTCAGCGAAGGCAGCATTGGCGGCGACATCGAAGAGATCGACCTGAAGCAGCTCGAACAACTGTACGGCAAGCTGCCCAAGCCTGTCCAGGTGGCCGACAAAGGCTTCGACGAGGAGCCGCGCGGCTCCAATGGCTTCGCGATCGCGCCAAGGCTGAGCGCGTCCGGCAAGGCGCTCCTGCTGATTAATCCGCACACGTCGTTCTACTTCCGCCCCGAAGTCCACATGGTCAGCGAAGAAGGCCTGAACGCGTATGGCGCGGTCACATGGGGACAGTTCTTCGTCTACCAGGGCTTCAATGATCGGGCAGGGTGGATGCACACGTCCGGCGGCGGCGACGTGATCGACGAGTACCTCGAAACCGTCGTTGAGAAAAACGGCAAGTACTTCTACACGTACGAGGGCAAGCAGCGGCCGGTGAAAGCGCTGCCGATCACGCTGCCGTACAAGACCGCCTCCGGCATGGCCAGCAAGACCATCACTGCGTACTTTACCCATCACGGCCCGGTCGTGCGTGAGCTCGATGGCAAGTGGGTGGCCGTAAAAATGATGGACGAGCCGCTCAAGGCGCTGACCCAGTCGTACATGCGCACCAAGGCGAAGAGCTACAAGGAGTTCTACAAATCGATGGAGCTGCGCACCAATTCGTCGAACAATACCGTGTACGCGGACGCGGATGGAAACATCGCCTACTTCCACGGTAACTTCCTGCCGAAACGCGACCCGCGCTTCGACTGGACCAAACCAGTAGACGGCAGCATCGCCGCCACCGAGTGGCAGGGCCTGCACGGCATCAAGGAGACCATCACCTTGTTCAATCCGGCCAATGGCTGGATCCAGAATACCAACAATTGGCCATTCCGTTCGGCCGGTTCTGCCAGCCCGAAAGAACAGGCCTATCCGAAGTACATGTGGACCTTGCCGGAAAACGCACGCGGCCTGCACGCCCTGCGCGTCCTGGAAAACAAGAAGGACTTCACCGTCGACAGCCTGATCGCGGCAGCCTACGACAATTACCTGACCGGCTTCGAACCGCTGGTGCCGCAGCTGGTCAAGGCGTACGACGAGGCCGACGCGGGCGATCCGCTCAAGGCGAAGCTGGGTGCGCAGATCGCTGCGCTGCGCGGCTGGGACTTGCGCTATTCGCTCGAATCGGTGCCGACATCGCTGGCGATCTACTGGGCGCAGGAGCTGGTTCGGCTGAACGGCCCGGCGGCGCGCGCCAGGGGCATTCCGGTCCTCGATTACATCACCGCCAACGGCAGCGCGCAGGAGCGCCTTGAAGCGCTGGCGCGCGCATCGGCGAAACTGGAGGCCGACTTCGGCACCTGGCAGACGCCATGGGGCGACATCAACCGGTTCCAGCGCATCAGCGGCGATGTCAGCCAGAAGTACGACGATGCGAAGCCAAGCTATCCGGTTGCGTTCCCGTCGGCGGTATGGGGTTCGCTGGCGTCGTTCGGCATGGTGGCGCCGCAGACCACCAAACGCATCTATGGCGACCGCGGGAACAGTTTTGTCGCCGCGGTTGAATTCGGGCCGCGCATTCGCGCCAAGAGCATTCTCGCAGGCGGCCAGAGCAGCGATCCGGCATCGAAGCACTTCGCCGACCAGGCCGAGATGTACAGCAAAGGCCAGTTCAAGGATGTGCTGTTCTACAAAGAGGACATCGTGAAGCATCTCGAGCGCACCTACCATCCAGGACAATGACCCGTCGTTCCCGCGCAGGCGGGAACCCATAGGCTGCAGTGTTTAAAACACGGGTGCTCACTGGGATCTTGCTCGGCATAGGTTCCCGCTTTCGCGGGAACGACGTAGCACGCTATAATCCGCCCCTTCAATTTACCCAGGTCCGGCAGTGGCAAAACTCTATTTCAGGTATTCGGCGATGAACGCCGGTAAGTCGACGGCGCTGCTGCAGGTGGCGCACAACTACGAAGAGCAGGGCCAGGAGGTCCAGTTGTACACGGCCGTCATCGACAGCCGCTATGGCGTCGGGCAGGTGACCTCGCGCCTTGGGCCGCAGCGCCACGTCGATACCTTCGGTCCCGAAACCGACTTCCTGGCCGAAAATCCGCAGGTGTCGTGCGTGCTGGTCGACGAGGCCCAGTTCCTCAGCACCGACCAGGTAAAGCAGCTGCACCAGCTGGCCCAGGTCAAGGGCGTGCCGGTGATCTGCTATGGCCTGCGCAGCGACTTCCGCGGCGAACCTTTCCCGGGCTCGGCCTACCTGCTGGCGCTGGCCGACGACATCGAGGAAATCAAGAACATCTGCACCTGCGGTAAAAAGGCGACCATGAACATCCGGGTCGACGACGACGGCAAGCGTATCCGCGAGGGCGAGCAGGTGTCCATCGGCGGCAATGAGCGCTACCGCCAGGCCTGCGGCCGCTGCTTTTATTCCACCTGACCGGCGCGCGGCAGATGACGCTCATCGACAGCTGCCGCACGTTCGCACCGGACTTCATTTGCCGTAACGGCGACATCCTTCTCTACCTGCTGCCGTCGGCCGCGCTGGCGATCATCATCCGCGCGCTGGCGCGCAGCCATCCGTTCTTCTTCCTGTTTACCGTGCTGGGCACCGTCAGCCATGAGCTGGCCCACTTCGTGGTCGGCCTGGTCACGGGCGCACGCCCGGCCTCATTCACGGTGATCCCGCGCCGCGCCGGTACGCACTGGGAGCTCGGGTCGGTGATGCTGACCCGGGTTCGCTGGTACAACGCCGGCCCGGCGGCACTGGCGCCGCTGCTGGTGATCCTGCTGCCGATCGCGGTGGCCAACTGGCGCACCCAGCCCGGCTGGGCTTTCCAGCCAATCGACCTGGCGATCGCGTTTGCACTGGCCCCGCAATTCCTGTCATTCTGGCCTTCCGGCGGCGACTGGCGGCTGGCGGCGCGCTCCTGGCCGTATCTGATTATCATTGCCGCTGTGACATATCTCGCGACCTTGCTGTGAGCCCGGGGGGCTTGCCACATCGCTCCTTCTGTTTCGATTTGTAAAATGGCGATGGCACGGTCCCATCTGGCAGTAAGCTCAGAGTGCAAAATATCGAGACAGCTGGCCCTGTCTGCCGCGCGGTGCTGTTAGAATCGGGTAACCTCCTTATTTGACAGGCTCTGCGCTCTTGCAATGCGCCGGATCGCCCGCAACTACACCAGATTCACGCTCGGAGAGACAACGAATGAAGAAGCATATGTTGATGGTCGCATTGGCGTTTGCCATGTCGACCCAGGCGGCAACCACCCAGCCTGAAAAAGTGGCTGCGACCCAGCTCAAGCCGATTGCTGCCCAGACCCAGGCCGCGCTGTGGGCCTCGCGCCTGCTGGGCCGGTATCACTACAAAGCCACGCCGCTCGACGACGCCATGTCGGAAAAGATCTTCGACAAGTACTTCGAGTCGCTCGATGGCGAAAAGCTGTTCTTTACGCAAGCCGATATCGAGCAGTTCAGCGGCGTTCGCACCAAGCTCGACGATGCGATCAACAACGAAAACCTGACAATTCCTTTCGCCATCTACAGCCTCTACCAGCAGCGCTTCGCGGAGCGCATCTCGCATGCCCGCGAGTTGCTTAAAACCAAGATGGACTTCACCGTGGACGAGAGCATGCAGCTCGACCGTGAAAAAGCCGCCTGGCCGAAGAGCGAAGACGAGGCGCAGGACCTGTGGCGCAAGCGCGTCAAGAACGACTGGCTGCGCCTGAAACTGGCCGGCAAGGACGACAAGGCGATCCGCGAGACGCTCGACAAGCGCTACGACAACTACCAGACCCGCGTGCGCAAGCTGAACAACGAGGACGTGTTCCAGATGTTCATGAATGCCTACGCCACCTCGATCGAGCCGCACACCAACTACCTTGGCCCGCGTTCGGCCGAGAACTTCGATATCGCCATGCGCCTGTCGCTTGAAGGTATCGGCGCGGTGCTGCAGACCCGTGACGAATACACCGTCATCCGCGAAGTCGTCCCGGGCAGCCCGGCCGCCATGTCGGGCAAGCTGAAAGTCGGCGACCGTATCCTGGGCGTGGCCCAGGGCGACAGCCCGACCTTCACCGACGTGCTCGGCTGGCGCATCGACGACGTCGTTCAGCTGGTGCGCGGCGCCAAAGGCTCCACCGTGCGCCTTGACGTCCTGCCGGCCGACGCTGGTCCTGACGGCAAGCACATCACCGTGTCGATGGTGCGCAAGAAGATCAGCATGGAAGAGCAGGCCGCCAAGAAGCAGATCATCGAAGTCAAGGAAGGCGGCGTCAACCGCCGGGTCGGCATCATCTCGCTGCCAACCTTCTACCAGGACTTCGAGGCCAAGCGCCGCGGCGACAAAGATTTCAAGAGCGCTACACGCGACGTCGCCCGGATCCTGGGCGAGCTGAAAAAGGACAAAGTCGACAATGTCCTGATCGACCTTCGCAACAACGGCGGCGGCTCCCTGATGGAGGCGGTCGAACTGACTGGCCTGTTCATCGACAAGGGCCCGGTCGTCATGCAGCGCAGCGCCGAAGGCCGGGTTGACGTCGAAAGCGATACCGTTGCCGGTCTCGCCTGGTCCGGTCCGGTCGGCGTGCTGATTAATCGCGGTTCGGCATCGGCGTCGGAAATTTTCGCCGCCGCCATCCAGGACTACGGCCGTGGCCTGGTCATCGGCGAGCCTAGCTTCGGCAAGGGTACCGTCCAGACCCTGGTCAACCTCGACCGCTTCGCCCAGGGCGAGAAGGCCCGTTACGGCGAGCTGAAGATGACGATCGCGCAGTTCTTCCGTATCAACGGCGGCACCACGCAGCTGCGCGGCGTTACGCCGGACATTAAGATGCCGGTGACGTCCGATATTGAAAACTTCGGTGAATCGAGCTTTGAAAATGCCTTGCCATGGGTTGCGATCAAGCCTGCGCCGTTTGTGCCGCTGGGCGACCTGAAGGAGTTGGTTGCGCCGCTGCAAAAACGTCATGATGCACGCATCGCCAAGGACAAGGACTTCAAGTTCTTGCAAGAAGACCTGGCCATCGTGCGTAAATTGCGCAAGGACAACGTGGTGTCGCTGAATGAAGCTGTGCGCCGCAAGGAGCGTGACGCCCAGGAAGCACGCAGCAAGCTGCGCGAAGCACGCCTTGCCGCCACGACGACACCAGCCGTCGTCGAGCCGGCCGCCGCGCCGCAGGGCAAGGAGGCGCGCAGCAAGGTGCCGGAGCCGACCAAGCCGGCGGCGAAGGCCGTCGCGGCAGTGAAGGGCTCGTCGCGCCAGGATGACGGCCTGCAGGCGGACGAGCGCAATCTTGCGGCGGAACTGGCAGCTGAAAAGGCAGCCAAGGATGCCAAGGATGTCATGCTGCATGAGGCTGCCAATGTGCTGGCCGACGCGGTCGGACTGCTCAAGACCGACACCCGCATGGCGTTGCGCGCAATGCCATACATGCCAGCCACCAAGGCATCGTCGCCATAACGCGCTAACCGCCGTTTCAGCGCCCGCGACATGGCCACATAGCGATATGTGGCCATTTTTTTGTCCGCTTTCCTGATCGTCCATCTTGCGTCCGACGATGCGCACGATTGAAATACATCAAAATTGCACGATTTTCTATTGATTGCTAATATTACTCATCGTTGTAAATATTGCATCCTAATTAGCAAAAAAATAAGGAGGGTCTCATGGTCATTCGTTCACTCGTGATTGCAACTCTGCTCGCTGGTGCGGCATCCGCGCACGCAACGCCGACGTCTTCAACGGTTGGTACGCTCAGTGGCTGGACCCTTCAAGCGGGGTCGGTCAGCGTCGTTGGCAGCCTCGATGCGATGATCGCCAGCGGTAACTGGGCGGCGTTCTCGCAAGCGTGGAACATGCATACCAGCGTTGCTACCGGAAACGCCTCAGGCGCTTCTGCGGTGCTGTTTTCGCCTAATGCCAAAGGCGGCATGTTGGGCGTCGGATTTACCGGAGGCCCTGCCGCTGTTGTAGGCGGTGCTGCAAGCGGCGGCGGCGCTGTTGTTGGCGGCGGCGGTTCTGCCGGCGGCGGCGGTTCGGTCGGCGGTGGCGGTTCCGCCGGCAGTGTCGGCGGTGGCGGTGGCGCTGGGGTAGGCGGTGGCGTCGGCATCGGCGGCGGTGGTGCAGGTGGCGGCATCGGTGGCGGTGGCGGCATTGGCGGCGGCATCGGCGGCGGGACCGAGCTCGATGCGCCGGGCATTGGCGGAGGCATCAGCAACGATGTGCCCGTTGGCCCAGGTAACAATAACGGTCGAAACGACGACGTCGTAGGCCCAGCCGAGATCCCTGAGCCAGGTTCGATCGCGCTACTGCTCGCAGGCCTGGCAGGCGCCGGATTCGTCGCGCGCCGCCGTTCGAAATAACAGATTACCTTCAGCTGAACAGCTGACGCAAAAACGCCGCCGGGTGCATACCTTGGCGGCGTTTTTTTCATGTACAATTCTTGTGAACGACCGTGCTTTTTTAGCGGCGATTAACAAGGAGACTGTATGGACCTGAACTATTCGAGCGAGGACCTGGCGTTTCGCGATCACGTGCGCGCCTTCCTCGACGCCAAGCTGCCAGCCGACCTGCAGCAGAAAGTGCGCAAGCACCTGCGCATGTCCAAAGAGGATTACGTTCGCTGGCACAAGATCCTCGCCGAACAGGGCTGGATCGCGCCGGCCTGGCCGGTCGAATACGGCGGCACCGGCTGGACGCCAGTGCAGCGTCACATCTGGGACGAAGAATGCGCGCGCGCCGGCACGCCTCCGATCCTGCCCTTCGGCGTCAACATGGTCGCACCGGTCATCATGGCGTTCGGTAACGACGCCCAGAAATCCCACTACCTGCCGCGCATCCTGTCGTGCGAAGACTGGTGGTGCCAGGGCTACTCCGAGCCAGGCGCCGGCTCCGACCTCGCGTCGCTCAAGACCACCGCTGTCCGCGAAGGCGACCATTACATCGTCAACGGCCAGAAAACCTGGACCACCCTGGCGCAGCACGCCGACATGATCTTCTGCCTGGTGCGCACCGACAGCGGCGTGCGCAAGCAGGAGGGCATCTCGTTCCTGCTGATCGACATGCATGCGCCGGGCGTGACGGTACGCCCGATCATCATGCTCGACGAAGACCACGAAGTGAACGAGGTCTTCTTCGATAACGTCAAGGTGCCGGTGCAGAACCTGATCGGCCACGAGAACAAGGGCTGGACCTACGCCAAGTACCTGCTTGGCCACGAGCGTACCGGCATCGCCGCGGTCGGCCGCTCGAAGCGCGAGCTGTCGTCGCTTAAAAAGCTGGCTGCCGCGCAGTTCAAAAACGGCAAGCCGCTGATCGATGACCCGCTGTTCTCAGCCAAGGTCGCAACGCTGGAGATCGAGCTGATGGCGCTTGAGATGACGGTGCTGCGCGTACTCGCGCAAGCAAACAAGGCCCCCGGCCCTGAAGCCTCGGTGCTGAAGGTGCGCGGAACCGATATCCAGCAGACCTTGTCCGAACTGATGGTTGAAGCCGTCGGTCCGCTGGCGCTGCCGTTCGACCCGGCCTACCTCGAAGGCAACACCGAACATGCAGTCACTGGCGAGGACGCGGCCGCGCCGCTGGCCAGCCATTACTTCAACTTCCGCAAGACCTCCATTTACGGCGGCTCGAACGAGATTCAACGAAACATCATCACCCAGATGATCCTGGGCCTGTGAGGGACTGAGCATGGAATTCAATTTCAAAGAAGAGCAGCAGCAGTTCGCCGATGCCCTCAAGCGCTGGATCACCAAAGACTACAGCTTCGAAGCGCGCAAGAAGATCATTCACTCCGACAGCGGCGTGTCTGATGCGGCCTGGGCTACCCTCGCCGAACTGGGCATGACGGCGCTGCCGGTGCCGGAAGAGCAGGGCGGCTTCAGCGGAACCGCGGTCGACATGTTCGTCGTGATGCAGGAGCTGGGTCGCGGCCTGGTGGTTGAGCCGTATTTCGCGACCGTACTGGGCGCGGAATTCCTCAAGCTTGGCGGCGGCCATGAAGGCTTGCTCGAACAGGTAGCGGGGGGAGAATTGAAGCTGGCCTGCGCGCTGGGCGAAAAGCAGTCGCGCCACGACCTGGCCGACATCGCCACGACCGCTTCCGCGGCTGGCGACGGTTACGTGATCAACGGCCGCAAGAGCGTGGTCATCCACGGCGGCCAGGCGGGGCGGCTGATCGTGTCCGCACGCTCCTCAGGCGCGCAGCGCGATACCGCTGGCGTGAGCCTGTTCGTGGTGCCGAGCGATAGCGCCGGGGTGCGCGTGCTGGACTACCGCACGCTGGACGGCCTGCGCGCCGCCGACATCGCGTTCGACAATGTGCAGGTGCCGGCATCGGCACTGATCGGCAGCGCCGGCGCAGGATGGGACATCCTCGACGCCGCCGCCGACTATGGCGCCGGCTTGCTGTGCGCCGAGGCGCTGGGCGCGATGGAAGCGATCTTCGCCGCCACGCTCGAATACCTCAAGACGCGCAACCAGTTCGGCGCGCCGATTGGCAAATTTCAGGCGCTGCAGCACCGCATGGCGGACATGTACATCCACCTCGAACAGGCGCGGTCGATGGCGCTGCTGGCGGCGGTCAAGCTGGGTTCTGCCGACGCGAACGAGCGCCGGCGCGTGGTATCGGCCGCCAAGTTCCGTGTCGGCCAGGCGGCGAAGTTTGTCGGCCAGCAGGCGGTGCAACTGCATGGCGGTATGGGCGTGACCGACGAACTGCCGGCCTCGCACCACTTCAAGCGCCTGTCGATGATCGAACTGTCGCTGGGCGACTCGGACCACCATCTGGCGCGCTTCATTGCGCAGCCGGGCTTTGCCCAGGGGGCATTCGCATGAGTACCCGCCGCTGGCATTTTGAAGACTTCTACCCCGGGCAGCAGATCGAGCTTGGATCGCGCAGCGTGACCGAGCAGGAGATCATCGAGTTCGCCACCGACTTCGACCCGCAGCCCTTCCACGTCGACCGCGACGCCGCGAAGGAGTCGATCTTTGGCGGCGTGATCGCCAGCGGCTGGCACACCTGCAGCATGATCATGCGCATTGTGGTCGACAGCGTGCTCGGTAACTCGTCCAGCATGGGATCGCCGGGACTCGACAAGGTGCGCTGGATCCTGCCGGTGCGCCCGAACGACACCCTCAGCGTCCGCTATGTCACCACGCAGGTGAAGGCCTCGGCCTCGCGCCCGGACCGCGGGGTGGTCTGGTCGATCTGGGAAGCGCGCAACCAGAACGGAGAACTGGTCTGCACCGTTGAGGGCATGGGCATGTACGGCCGCCGCCCGCAAGAGGGCGCGGATGCTTGAAGTGACCAGCGCCGGCCAGCTTCGCGACCTGGTTGGCACGGAGGCAGCGCTGTCTCCGTGGATGGAGATTTCCCAGCAGCGCATCAACATGTTCGCCGACGCCACCTCGGACCATCAGTGGATTCATGTCGACGCGGAGCGCTGCAGGCGCGAGTCGCCGTTTGGCGTGCCGGTCGCGCATGGGTTCCTTACGCTGTCGCTACTGCCGGTGATGTTTGAAAGCGCGGTCACGCTGCGCAATTTCCGCATGGTGCTGAACTATGGGCTGAACAAGGTGCGGTTTCCCGCGCCGGTGCCGGTAGGGAGCCGCCTGCGGGCCAGGCTGGTGCTGCAGGCGTGTGACGACATCGAAGGCGGGACGCAGCTCGTGTGGGATGTCGCAGTGGAGCGCGAAGGGGAAGCGAAGCCGGTATGCGTCGCCGAATTCGTGATGCGCTGCTACCTATAAAGTCAATTCGGCGGAGGTAGGGCGGACAAGCACGCAGTGCGCCTCCGCCGCATTAGCCGGAACCGCGATGGCGGTGCCAGCCAACCTCACGCGCTGCGTCAAATCGCGTGCTTCGCCAGCTCCAGCTTGGCTACCGCGTTGCGGTGCACCTCGTCCGGCCCATCGGCCAGCCGCAATGTGCGGTTGCCGGCCCACTGGTAAGCAAGCGGGAAGTCGTCCGACACGCCGGCCGCGCCATGGGCCTGGATCGCCCAGTCCAGCACTTGCTGGGCGACGTTGGGCGCCACCACCTTGATCATCGCGATTTCAGCCTGCGCCTTCTTGTTGCCGACGGTGTCCATCATCGACGCGGCCTTCAGGGTCAGCAGGCGGGCCATGTCGATGCGGATGCGCGACTCGGCGATCCGCTCGCGCCACACGCCCTGTTCCGAAATCTTCTTGCCAAAGGCGACCCGGCTGTCGAGCCGTTTGCACATCAGCTCCAGCGCCCGCTCGGCCACGCCGATGGCGCGCATGCAGTGGTGGATGCGGCCCGGCCCGAGGCGGCCCTGGGCGATTTCAAAGCCGCGGCCCTCGCCCAGCAGCATGCCGGACGCCGGCACGCGCACATTGTCGAACAGGATTTCGCAGTGGCCGTGCGGCGCGTCGTCATAACCGAACACCGGCAGCGGACGCGTGATCGTGATGCCCGGGGTATCGGCAGGCACCATCAGCATCGACTGCTGGGCGTGGCGCGCTGCGTCAGGGTCGGTCTTGCCCATGACGATGAAGATCTTGCAGCGCGGATCGCCAGCACCCGAGATCCACCACTTGTGGCCATTGATGACGTAGCCGTCGCCGTCGCGCTCGATGCGGGTCTGGATGTTGGTGGCGTCGGACGAGGCCACATCCGGCTCGGTCATCGCAAACGCCGAACGGATTTCGCCGCGCAGCAGCGGTTCGAGCCAGTCGCGCTTGTGCTGTTCGCTGCCGTAGCGTTCGATGGTTTCCATGTTGCCGGTATCCGGCGCGGCGCAGTTGAACACTTCGGGCGCCCAGCTGACCCGGCCCATGATCTCGCACAGCGGCGCGTAATCGAGGTTCGACAAGCCTTCCGGCGCACGTGGCGACTTGGGCAGGAACAGGTTCCACAGGCCCTGTTCGCGCGCCAGCGGCTTGAGGCGCTCGATCAGCTCGGTCGGAATCCAGCGGTCGCCCTTGTCGCGGCCATTGCTGTCGACTTCCTGCTTGAAGGCTTTCTCGTTCGGATAGATGTGCTCGTCCATGAAGGCGAGCAGGCGTGCTTGCAGTTCCTTGCAGCGGTCGGAATAGTCGAAATCCATGATCGTCCTTGAGGTTAGTCTTGTTTGGCGATGGCCAGCTGGGCGTAGTGCCAGCCCATCTCGGCCATCGGCCGCGCCGCCTTGCCGTTTTCCAACGCCTGCGCACTCGACGCGGTGCCGTCCACATAGCGCTTCATGATGCCCTGCATGATTCCTGCGAGGCGGAACATGTTGTAGGCGAGGTAGAAATTGAAGTCTTCCGCGCGGATGGTCTTGCCGGTGCGCGCGCAGTAGCAAGCGATGTATTCCTCCTGGCTGGGGATGCCCAGCTCCTTCAGGTCGAGCCCGCCAATGCCGCGGAACTTGCCCGGCGGGATATGCCAGCTCATGCAGTGGTAGGAGAAATCGGCGGCCGGGTGGCCCAGCGTCGACAGTTCCCAGTCCAGCACCGCCAGGATGCGCGGCTCGGTCGGGTGGAAGATCAGGTTGTCGAGACGGAAGTCCCCATGGACGATCGCGGTGTCGTCGCCCGGCGGGATATTGTTGGGCAGCCACTCGATCAGCTTGTCCATCGCGTCGATGGTCTCGGTGCTGGAGGCCTGGTATTGACGGGTCCAGCGTTCGATCTGGCGGGCGAAATAGTTGCCGGGCTTGCCGTAGTCGGCCAGGCCGATGGCGGCGTAGTCGACCGTGTGCAGCTGGGCGATCACGCGGTTCATCTCATCGTAGATGGCGCCGCGCTCGGCCGGTGTCATGCCGGGCAACGACTGCTCCCACAGCACCCGGCCTTCGACCAACTCCATGATGAAGAAGGCGCGCCCGATCACCGCCTCATCCAGGCACAGCGCGTACTGGCGGGGCGCCGGGAAGCCGGCTTTCTGCAGTGCGTCCATGACGCGGAATTCGCGGTCGATCGCGTGTGCCGAGGGCAGCAGCTTGGCCGCCGGGCCCGGCTTGGTGCGCAGCACGTATTGCTGGCTGGCGTTGCTGACCTTGAAGGTCGGGTTCGACTGGCCGCCCTTGAATTGTTCCACTGACAGCGGTCCGCCCAGGTAGCCTTCCACGTGCTGGCGCATGTAGGCGTCGAGGGCGTTGACATCGAATTTCTGGCGTTCCGAGACCGGTTTGGTCCCCATCATGTCTTCGTACATCGTGTCTCCTTATTATCGACCCATTCTAGCCCATGAATAGAACGACCGTACTTTTTGAATGCAAAAAAATCACCGGAACTTTTTGTATTGTTCGAACAGCTGTTCCATGGTCGTGCTGCGCGCCTGCGCCTGCAGCGGGGAGGGTGGCGCGTAGTTGGCAAAGCGCACAACCCAGTCGTGCTCTGCGTCGCCAACATCAAGCGCGTTGATGCAGCCGGCCATCTGCGACAGGCCGCCCAGGAACATGCGCTGGCCGGTCAGTGCCAGCGACAGGATGGCGCAGTTGACGCCGCCATGCAGCACCAGCAGCACCGTGTCCCAGTCCTGGTCGGCGCGCAGGCGGGCGATCGCCGGGTGGATCCGGTCCATCAGCTCGCCGACCGACTCGCCGCCGAGAAAGCGCTGGTCTTCGCCGACGAGGCCCTCGAACACGCCGGTGAAGGCGCTTTTCAGCTGATGGTCGGGAATGGCAGACAGGCGCCCGCCGCGGATTTCTTCCAGCTCCGGCCAGGCTTCTGGTTCGATGTCCTGACCCGTTTCCATCAAGACGCGGCGCGCCGTTTCCACAGTGCGCGGCAAGCCCGACACGATGACCCGGTCGAAGCGCACCTGGTCGGCGGCAAATGCGCGGCCGGCGGCGCTGGCTTGTTCGCGCCCGAGCTCGTTGAGGGGCACGGTCTCGGGCAAGACCGGCTTGCCGGAATCGTCGAAGTAGGTGACGCTGCCGTGGCGCATCAGGAAAATGCGGCGGCGTTGCGATGCGCGGTTCGGCATGGGAAAGGTGGCAAACAGAAAACACCACTGTAGCTTACTCTGTCGGGTTTTCACAAACATGCTCAGAGAAATCATTCCATACGTCAAATGTCCACCATTTCTAGACTAAAATGGGCCGCGCGGTCAGAAGTATCGTCATTCCCGCGAAAGGGGGAATCCATAGCGTCGCCAATCAGCCGCGCTACAGGCTCCCGCCTCTGCGGGAGCGACGCCGGTGCAGTCGCGCGATGAGAACACTTACGGGGTAGTCAATGGCAAGGCCAGAAAAAGTCCGGCTTGGAGAAATCCTTGTCCAGCAAAAGCTTTTATCCGAAGAACAGTTGGGCATGGCGCTGGGCGAGCAAAAACGTACCGGACGCAAGCTTGGCCGCGTGTTCGTCGAGCACGGTTTTGTTACCGAAGAGCAGATTTCGGGCGCGCTTGCGCGTCAGCTGGATATCCCGTTCATCAACCTGAAGTTCTACAACATCAACCCGGAGCTGGTGCGCCTGCTGCCGGAAACCCAGGCGCGCCGCTTCCGCGCGCTGGTGCTGGAAGACCGGCGCGGCAGCCTGCTGGTGGGCCTGTCCGACCCGACCGACCTGTTCGCGTACGACGAGATCGCGCGGCTGGTCAAGCAAAACATCGAACTGGCCGTGGTCAACGAGACCGAAGTGCTGGCTGCGATCGACCGCATCTACCGCCGCACCGACGACATCTCCGAGGCCGCGCGCGAGCTGGAACAGGACCTGGGCGATACCTTCGTCGACTTCGGCGCGCTGGCCGCCAACCCGGGGCTGGAAGAGGCGCCGATCGTCAAGCTGCTGCAATCGGTGTTCGACGATGCCACCCAGGTCCGCGCCTCCGACATCCATATCGAACCGCAGGAATCGCGCCTTCAGATCCGCTTCCGCATCGACGGCGTGCTGCACCTGCAAACCGAAGCCGACATCAAGATTGCCACGCCGCTGGCGCTGCGCCTGAAGCTGATGTCGGACCTCGACATCTCCGAGAAGCGCCTGCCGCAGGATGGCCGCTTCGCCATCAAGGTCAAGCAGCAGCGCATCGACGTGCGTATTTCGACGATGCCGACCCAGTACGGCGAGTCGGTCGTGATGCGTTTGCTGAACCAGGGCGGCACTACCTTGCGGCTCGATGCCATCGGCATGCCGCCCAAGCTGGTCGAGCGCTTCCGCGCCATTGTGCAGCGCCCGAATGGCCTGGTGCTGGTCACCGGACCGACCGGCAGCGGCAAGACCACCACCTTGTATAGTGCGCTGGCCGAACTCAATTCGCTGGAAAAGAAGCTGATCACCGTCGAAGACCCGGTCGAATACCGCCTCCCTGGCATCAACCAGGTGCAGGTCAACGAGAAGATCGAACTGTCGTTCGCGCGCGTGCTGCGCTCGGCGCTGCGCCAGGATCCGGACATTGTGCTGGTCGGCGAGATGCGCGACCAGGAAACCGCCCAGATCGGCCTGCGCGCCGCGATGACCGGTCACCTGGTGCTGTCGACCTTGCACACCAACGACGCGGCCAGTACCCCGCTGCGCCTGATGGACATGGGCGTGCCGCGCTACATGGTGGGCAGCTCGCTGCAGGCCGTGCTGGCCCAGCGCCTGGTGCGGGTGATCTGCGAAAGCTGCACCGAGCCGCATCAGGTGTCGCCGGCCGAGCACGAATGGCTGCGCCACGAACTGCGCGAGCACGTCGACAAGGCCCGCTTCTTCCACGGCAAGGGCTGCTCGCACTGCAACGGCATGGGCTATCGCGGCCGGACCGGCGTGTACGAACTGCTGGAGATGACGCAGGCCGTGGTCGACGCGTCGAACCATCCGGACCCGGCGCACTTCCTCAAGGCCGCGCACCAGGAGATGGCCGGCGCCACCTTGCGCCGCCACGCCGTGCAGCTGGCGGTGCAGGGCCGCACCACCGTGGCCGAAGCGATGCGCATCAGTAACCAGCAGGAGGACTAAGTGCCGTTCTTCGCCTATAAAGGCCGTAACGCGCGCGGCGAGTTGATGCAGGGCGTGCTCGAAGGGCTCGATAGCGGCTCGGTGGCCGACCAGCTGTTCGGCACCGGCGTGACGCCAATCGAGATCACGCTGACCAACAAGACCGCCGCCAGCTCCAGCGGCCAGACCTTGTGGGACAAGCTGACCGAAAAGAAGGTCACGTCGATGGACGTGCAGCTGTTCAGCCGCCAGCTCTATACGCTGCTCAAGTCCGGCGTGCCGATCATGCGCGGCCTGGCGGGGCTGCAAGAGTCCGCGGTGAGCAAATCGTTCGCGCGCGTGATCAAGGACCTGCGCGAGTCGCTCGACTCGGGCCGCGAGCTGTCCTCGGCGATGCGCCGCCACCCCGAAGTCTTCAATAACTTCTACCTTTCGATGGTCAAGGTCGGCGAAATGACCGGCCGCCTCGAGGAAGTTTTCCTGCGTTTGTTCGACCACCTTGAGTTCGACCGCGACATGCGCAACCGGGTCAAGTCCGCCACCCGCTATCCGACTTTCGTCGTGATCGCGATGGTCATAGCAATGGTGGTTGTGAACATATTTGTGATCCCTCAGTTCGCCAAGGTGTTCGCCGCCATGCACACCGAGCTGCCCCTGATGACGCGCATCCTGATGGGGACATCGCGGTTCATGCTCGATTACTGGATGGTGCTGCTGGTGGCGCTGGTTGGCGTCATCGCAGCGGCACGCGCATGGATTGCCACACCGGCCGGGCGCTACACGTGGGACCGGAAGAAGCTAGGCATCCCGATTGCCGGCAAGATCATCCTGAAGGGCACCATGGCCCGCTTTGCGCGCAGCTTTGCACTGTCGTCCAAGAGCGGGGTGCCAATCGTGCACGCGCTGACGGTGGTCTCGCAGACCGTCGATAACGCCTACCTGTGTGCGCGCATCGAGCAGATGCGCGACGGCGTCGAGCGCGGCGAATCGATTTTGCGGACGTCGGTGACGGCTGGCGTATTTACGCCAATCGTGCTGCAAATGATCGCCGTGGGCGAGGAGTCGGGCTCGCTTGACGACCTGATGGATGAAATTGCCGAAATGTACGAGCGCGAGGTCGACTACGAGCTCAAGACGCTTTCGGCACAGATCGAACCTATCCTGATTACCTTCCTCGGTGTCATGGTGCTGGTGCTGGCACTTGGCATTTTCCTGCCGATTTGGGATCTTGGCAGCGCGGCGCTGAAGAAATGACCGATACACCGCGGCCGGCAATGTCGCAGCTGCGATCGCGCGGGTTCAGCTTGTTCGAGTTCGCGGTGGTCGTGATTGTTGTCGGGCTGCTAACGTCCTTGTTGCTGTATCGATTGCATTCCTATCAAGTAGAAGCCAGGCAGGTGGCTGTTCAACAGCTGGTTGGCACCCTGCGTACCGCGCTCAGCGTACGAAGTGCGCAACTATCTGTTGCGAAAAGGGAACACGAGTTGCATCGAATTATTGATGAGAACCCAATGTCCTGGCTGGTCGAACTACCTGCGAATTACCTGGGCGAATACTATTCTCCAGAGGGAGCCGCGCTTCCCGATGACAGTTGGTACTTTGACCGCGGCAAGAAGGAACTCGTATATATCCAGTCGAAAGTTAAAAGTTTCCCCCGTCAGGAACTAACATTGCTCAGATTCAAGGTAGAATTCAACGACTTGACCTTGCATGAGGGCAAGACTTCTGGGCTGCCAGCTGGAAATAAGGGTGTCGTCCTGGATCAAGTAACGGAAGAGATCGTCGTTAACTAAACAAGAAATGGATGCGCACCGCATCCTTAAGAGCACAGCACTGGAGAGTTTTAGATGAACAAGCCGAACATGAAGCGCACTGTCCAATCGGGTTTCACGCTGATCGAACTGATCGTCGTTATCGTCATCCTGGGCATCCTGGCCGCTACCGCGTTGCCGAAATTCTCCAGCCTTGGCGGTGATGCTCGCCTGGCGAGCCTGCAAGCGGCGAAGGGTGCTTTGAGTGCCACGGCTGCCATGGCGAAGGGCAAGTATCTGGTCAACAGCACTGGAACACCGTTGACCACACTGAATGTGGAAGGTGCTTCGATCAGCTTCGCTGCAAATGGCAGCGGCTATCCGACAGGAAACGCCGAACTGGCAAAAGCCGCCGGCCTGACCGATGACTATCAGGTGTTCGGTCCAGGGACCAACAATACCGCCAGCTACACCTCAGTAGTCGCCGGCGAAGTCATGATCGTTCCTATGAGCCTGAAAGGTTCCCCGGCGGGCCTGACGTGCTACGTCAAGTACAAAGAGCCGGTCAACAAGACTGACGCTCCTACGCTGACGATTGTTGCAACCGCAGCCAACTGCGAATAAGCCAGTTCATCGTATTCTCACTTGTGGCCGGCTACGATTCTCGGATGTCGACGATCGTGACCGGCCACAGTCACGTCCGGCGATCGCAACGCGGCGTCACCATGGTGGAGTTGATCGCCGTGCTGGTCATCATCGGCGTGCTTGGCACCATCGCCGCCACGCGTTTTTTTGACCGTTCCAGCTTTGACGCCGACACCTTCGCCGACCAGACGCGCGCGATGCTGCGCTACGGCCAGAAGCTGGCAGTTGCACAAAACCGACCGGTCTACGCGCTCATCAATGCGGACCGGATTGCCCTGTGCTTCGAACGGGAATGTACGGGCGGTGCCCGCGTCACCGCACCCTCCGGCGCCAACAGTGGCTCCGCACTTACTCTCAAACATTGCGACACCTCCGGATCGTGGTTCTGCGAGGGCGCTCCCGGAGGCGTCACCCAGACGTTTTCGGGACCGGCATCCTTGTTTGCCTTTGACGCACTGGGCAAGCCGCATAACGTGACCACAACCGGCGCCCTCGCGAATTTCCAGCGGGTGAAAGTGACGATCGCCGGCAATCGCGTCATCACGGTCGAGCCGGAAACTGGTTATGTCTATTAAAACCGGCCAACAGCGCGGCGTGACCCTGATCGAACTGGTCATGTTCATCGTGATCATCGGTGTCGCGCTGGCCGCATTGCTGCAGGTGTTGAACTTCACCACCAGAAACAGTGCCGATCCAGTACGCCAGAAGCAGGCGCTGATGATTGCCGAGAGCCTGTTGGAAGAAGTTCGTCTGGCCGGGTTCACCTATTGCGATCCAACCGACCCGAAGACCACGCAAGCCACCGGTGCGGCAGACTGCAATATCAGGGAATCGTTCGGCCAGGGTACCGGTGGCGAACCGATTGGTACGCGTCCGTATGACAACATCAATGATTATGTCGACACGGCTGGCGTCGCCAAGGCGGCCTTCGACAACGCCAATGGCAAGCTGACAGATCTCAATGGCAATGTGATGGACGTCGATGGCTATACGGCCACGGTCACCGTCCGCCCGGCCGTATTAAACGGCATTGGCGCTACCGGGACCTCGGCAGATACCGATGTGCTGCGCATCACCGTCGAGGTGGCTTACGACGGCACCACGCTGGCACTCGATACCTACCGCACGCGCTACGCGCCTACTTTCCCATGAGCGCGCAGCTGTTCCGACGCGGCGGCCACGCGGGCTTCACGCTGATCGAGGCGGTGATGGTCATCGTCATCATTGGCGTACTGGGTGCGGTCGTGGCGGTATTCATCCGCATGCCCATACAGGGCTACCGCGATAGCGTCCAGCGCGCCGAACTGACCGACACCGCTGACCTCGCTTTGCGCCGGATGGCGCGCGACCTTCGGCTGGCGCTGCCAAACAGCATTGTCGTAACGAACGAGACCGCGATTTCCTTCTTCATGACGAAAGCCGGTGGTCGCTACCTGACGCCGGATGACGATCTGACAGGCCAGCCCGTACTTGATTTCGTCAACCCGGCCAACCTGACATTCACCATGGTTGGGCACCAGCCGAATGCGAAGAATGCCATCGTGAAGGGGGATTATGTCGTGGTGTACAACCTCGGCATTGACCAGGCAGATGCGTATGCCGGCAGCAACCGCGCTACTGTCGAATCGTTGACCACCATCGATGCCGCCAAGGGGCTCTACCAGATCGCCCTCGACGACAATCCGTTTGCCCGGCAGAACCCATCAATGCCATCGCCAGGAGCGCGCTTTCATGTGGTCGGCGCGCCAGTGACCTATTCTTGCGATCTCGTTGCGCGCACCCTTAGCCGCCAGTCCAACTACGGCATCGTCAAAGGCAAGCCGACAGCGGGATTGTTCCCGTCGAACCTGTTGGCGAAAAACGTGACCAGCTGTAAATTCGACTATTCGACCGACGCCAACAGCCGTGGAGCGCTGGTGTCGCTGACGCTGACCCTCGCATCGCCTGACGACGGCGAGCGCATCAAGCTGGTCCATCAGGTCCACGTGGATAACACGCCATGAGCCGCGCCATGTCATCCGTCACGCCAGCATTGGCGCGCAGCCGCGGCGTTGGCCTGGTTACGGCGATTTTCCTGCTGGTCGTGATCGCCGGACTGGCGGTGGCCATGGTTACCGTCTTTACCACGCAGCAAACCAGCTCCGCGCTTGACGTGCAAGGTACGCGCGCGTACCAGGCGGCGCGCGCCGGGATCGAGTGGGGCGTGTTCAAGCACCAGCGTCCCGATCCCTGCAACGCCACCAATTCTTTCGCCATGCCACAGGGCACATCGCTCGGCGCATTTACCGTGACGGTGGCCTGTACCCTGATCGAAGGTCCGGATACCGAAAGCGGCGACACAGAGGCGCTCGACCAGCGCAAGGTGACCGTCGTTGCCTGCAACGCGCCCAGTGCGGCGGGCACCTGCCCGAACCCGAGCAACAGCAGCGACTACGTACAGCGCGTGATGGAGGTAACCTTCTGATGGCGCGTTGGAACTTGCCAGTGGTGCGCTTTGTGCTGATGCTGCTATTGCTGGCATGGCAGGGCGCGCGCGCGGACACGCCCATTCGCATGTTCCAGAGCCACGTGGGCAACGTCAACTTTGTCGGCACCCAGAAAACCATTCGCGACAGGTCGAACAACAGTCCCTGCCGAGTGTTTGCCCCGTCCGTCGACAGGTATGCGGCGCTGACGGGCATTCCAGCGTCGGCCACGATTCTGAGTGCGCAGCTCTACTGGGCCGGTTCCGGGTATAACCCGGACTTCACCGTCACAATGGACGGTGCGGCGATTTCCGCCCCGAGCGATCGGCGTTATTACTCGACGACGATCGGCAACAACTACAACTATTTCTCCGGCGCGGCCGACGTCACGGCGCAGGTCAAGATCAAACGTAACGCTACCTACGCATTTCGTGGCTTGACCGTCGATTACGATTCGCCCTATTGCGCGGTTGAAGGCGTACTGGGCGGCTTCTCGCTGGTCGTCATCTATTCCGACGCCAACCAGCCGTTCCGGATGCTGAACCTGTATGAAGGTTTCCAGTACATGCGCTACAGCGGATTCACGCTGAACCTGAGTGGTTTTCGTATCCCCGATCCAATCGGCACCGCGACCGGCAGGGTAGGGCACGTTACATGGGAAGGCGATTCGACCCTGGATGGCTCCGGCGAAGACCTGCTGTTCAACAATTATGAGTTGACCGATTCGCGCAATCCGAGCGGCAACCAGTTCAACTCGAAGAGCAGCATCAACGGCGACGATGCGTCTTACGGCATCGATTTCGATGCTTACACGGTCGGCAATCCCGTCATCAAATCTGGCCAGACGACGGCCTCGACCCGCTACCAGTCGGGGCAGGATCTGGTCTTGCTCAGCGCCGAGGTGGTCGCGTTGCCAAACATCCCGCTGGCCGACCTGAGCATCTCGATGCAGCTGAACGGTCAGTTGACCCAGGGCCAAAACGCCAGCTACACCATCGGCGTCACCAACCTGGGGCCAAGTATTGCGAACAGTCCCACCGTGGTGACCAGCACCTTGCCAGCCGGGTTGACCTACGTGTCTGGTACCGGCGATGGCTGGTCGTGCGAAGGGATAGGCCAGAAAGTGACATGTACCAGCACCACCGCCTTGTCTGCCGGGAAATCCCTGCCTGCGCTGACGCTGACTGTGAAGGTGACTGGAACCGGCGATATCACAGCCAGCGCGCTGGTCACCGGCAAAACGTTTGATCCCCAGACCGGGAACAATGCGGCGAGTGTGAAATCGACGGTAGTTTCGGGTGCCGCCGACTATGTCTTTACTTCTGGCGCATGTGTCGACGGGCTGGCGTTCGGCGCACCAACACAGACCTGCAGCGAGATTTTGCCCGAGGTGAAGGCGGGCGAAGATGCGCGCATCTACATGACGGCGCTTTCCAAGGACCGGGTGCCGACCGGGCCCACAAAAGACATGACGGTTGACATGAAAATCCGGATGGTTTGCCATGATCCGAACCGTAACGCCGGCGTCAGTGCTACGTATAACGGCGCGCAAATGCCCTTGTGCGCCAGCGTCGATGACAGCGGTGCCGCTATATGGTCGAACAACGCGTCGCTACTGTTCAAGTCGAAAATCCCATCCGTTGCGCTCAATATTGTGTACAACGACGTTGGCCTTATCCAGCTCGCGGCCCAGATGGGTGTCGACAAGGCTTCGATCGTCAGTCCCACATTTGTATCGGTTCCCCATGAGATCCGCTTTACGACTGGCGCGCCGGGTTTGCTGGATGAGCCGATCGATCAGTTCAGTACGGTATTTGGCAAGGCTGGCGCCACATTCAGCCTTGAAGTTGGCGCCTATACCGGCGGAGCTGAGCCGCAGCTGGCGCCTAATTTCGGAAGGGAATCAACGCCAGTGACATTCCTGGCCCCTGGCGTGGCAAACGGGGGGGTGGCAGGATCGACAGCCTTCGCAGCGATGAGTGCGCTACCGGAAATCATTGAAAAGATGGCATTTTCAGGCGCCGCCAACAAGGCGAGCGGGACCTTCGCCTTTCCCGAAGTCGGGGTCGTCAAATTGACGCCGGTCCTCAGCACCACGACCTATCTGCAGAAGCCTGTCACCTTGAAGAGTGCCTATGCCAGGTTTATTCCGCACCACTTCACGACATCGGCCGTGGTGATGAAATGCGTGACGAATATGAAATGCGATGACGATGCCGATGTCAAGACCGCCGCCTATTCCTTGCAGCCGATCGCGGTGACCGTCGCCGCCCTGGCCGAAGGCGGTACGCCAACCATCAACTATCACAGCGTGTTGGCGCGCAAGGTTGGTTTGACGGCCTGGTCCGGAGCGGCCAAAGACCAGCCGCGGGTCGCCGGCTTCGCTACCCTGAAAGCCATCGAAGGCACGTCCTTCAACAAAACGGCGTTGAAAGACAATGACGGCAAAGCGGTCGGTGAGGTGAGTTACGACCTGACCAGGCCGTTCGTCCACACTGCGCCCCAGGCAACATGGAGCGCCCCGGCCGACATTTACCTGCGTGCCGCGGAGATTGACGGCGACGGCGTCACCTCCGACAAGGCTGGCGAGTCGTTCGAGGTCGGCATCAGGATCGTCAGCGGACGGTTGTTCGTACCGAATGTTCATGGCTCCGAACGGCTCGCGCTGCCGTTGAAGGTGAACGGACAATACTGGACCGGCACCAATTGGGAACTGAGCAAAAACGATACCGGTCGTAACGAGGTCGACCCCAAAAAGGCGCTGTTCTCGAATGCGGGCGGACTCGTCCCTAGCTTCACGCCGGATACGCTGCTATTGCTCGACAAAGGCGTAGCGGGCTTCTTCATCAAGGTCAACCCTGCCAAAACCGGCACGGTCGACCTGATCATGAACCACCATCCGTGGCTTCCAAGCACCAAAGGCCGGCTCAAATTCGGCACCTACAAGAGCCCCCTGATCTACCTGCGCGAGCTCCACTGATCGTCTTCGCGTGGTGAATTTGCACGCAAGTACCACTTTTTATTTCCCACTTGCAAATTTTGTATCGATAATGGGTGAGACTTGAATATAATCAAGTAACTATGGCGTGGTCTTCATCAAGTCGCCTAATTAACTTAAAGCCTGCATGCGTTTTTTTAACAAAGCGAAGAAGACTGAATCCTGGCTGTCGTTTGCAATGCTTGCAGATGGCATCGCTGCCGCCAGCATAGCGCGCGTCGCTGGCAGCAAGCCGAGCGTCGACACCTGCGTCTTCTACGGCGGCAATCCGGGCGCGGACTTGCTGGAAAAGGCTGGCCGCGAACTGCGCGCCGCGACCTACCACTGCACCACCGTACTCTCCGGCGGCGAATACCAGATGCTGGCGGTCGAGGCCCCGAATGTTCCCGCCGACGAGTTGAAGACCGCGGTGCGCTGGCGCCTGAAGGACATGCTCGACTTCCACGTCGACGACGCCACCATCGATGTGCTCGATATCCCGGCTGACAAGAACGCGACTGTGCGTACCAACCACGGGATGTTCGCCGTCGCTGCGCGCAACAGCGTGATCGAAAAGCGCCAGGCGGTGTTCGCCGAGGCCAAGGTCGGCCTGTCGGTGATCGACATTCCCGAGATGGCGCAGCGAAACATCTCCACCTTGCTGGAACCGGAAGGCCGCGGCCTGGCGATGCTGTCGTTCGGCGCCGATGGCGGCTTGCTGACGGTCACCTTCACCGGCGAGCTGTATCTGTCGCGCCGGATCGACGTGACGCTTGAGCAACTGCTCGACACCGACCACGACCGCAAACATGCCAGTTTCGACAAGATCACGCTCGAGTTGCAGCGCTCGCTCGATCATTTCGACCGCCAGTTCCATTTCATTAGTGTCTCCAAGTTGCTGCTGGCGCCAAGCGGTATCACCGGCCTCGAAGAGTACCTGTCGAGCAACTTGTATACGCCGGTCCAGACCATGGACCTGGGCGACGCGCTCGACATCAGCGGCATTCCTGCGTTGCAGGACAAGACCGTGCAGCAGCGTTTCTTCTTCACGATCGGCGCGGCCCTGCGCCATGAGGAGATCCTGCTTTGAGCCAGCAGATTAATCTTTTCAACCCGGTTTTCCTGAAGCAGAAGAAAATCTTCAGCAGCTTCGCCATGGCGCAAGCGCTGGGTGTGCTGCTGGTCGGTTCGCTGGCGATGGTTGCTTACGGCAAGCATCACGTCAACACGCTTGAAAAAGAAGCGCAAATGGTCAACGCGCAACTGGTGCAAAAGCAGGCGCGCCAGGCGATGGTCAATGCCGAGTTCGCGCCGCGTACGCCAAGTCCGGCACTGGAGGCCGAGATCGCCGAAGCGGACGGCCAGCTACGCGCGCTGCAGCGCGTCGCCGGGGTCCTGGAGCGTGGTGAACTGGGTAACACCACCGGTTTTTCCCCTTACTACAAGGCACTGGCGCGCCAGAATGTGAGCGGCCTGTGGCTGACCGGCGTGTCGGTGGCGGGCGCGGATATCGGCATCCGTGGCCGGGCGATGGAGGGCAGCATGGTGCCCGGCTACATCACGCGCCTGACCCGCGAACCTGTCATGCAAGGCAAGTCGTTTGCCAGCCTTGAGATCGCCCAGGGCGAGATGAAGGGCGAGGGCGGCAAGGCGGTCGCTGCGCCTTTCGTCGAATTCCGTCTTGAGTCGGTCGTGCAGGAGGCGGCGCGATGAGTCCTCGTTTGATCGCGCTCGGCGCCAGGATCGACGCGCTCAGCTTGCGCGAACGCGCCATGGTGTTCGTCGCAGTGGCTGCGGCAATCTTGTTTATCGTCTATTCGCTGATGCTCGGTCCGCTGTTCGCCAAGAAAGCCGCGCTCGGCACCCAGATCGCCCAGGTCCGTAATAACATCAGCGGCATCGACAGCGAGATCAGCGCCAAGCTGCAAGGTTTCTCGATCGACCCGGATGCGCCTAACCGTGCCCGTCTGGCCAAGGCCAAGGCTGATATCGACGCGCTGGGCGGCAAGTTGCGCGCCCTGGAGCAGGGCCTGGTCGCCCCCGAGAAAATCGCGCCGTTGCTGGAAGCAATCCTGGCCAGGAACGGACGCCTGACCCTGGTGTCGATGAAAACCATGCCGGCCACGGCCGTCGCTGAAACCAGCTACAACCCGGCGCCAGCCGCAGCCCCCGCAGCCAGCGCCGCGCAGCCCGCGTTACTGTACCGCCACGGCGTGCAGGTCACCGTGCGCGGCAACTACCTCGACATGATCAACTATATGCACGCCCTCGAAACGATGCCGACCCAGTTGTTATGGAGCAGCGCCGCGCTGGAGGTCGAGGAATACCCCGACTCGCGCCTGACCCTGACCCTGCATACGCTGAGCCTGGACCGGAAATGGATGAAGCTTTGAAGCCGCTTGGCCGTATATCACTTGCCGTAGCATGCGCCTTCGTGACAAGCTCGGCCTTGGCGCAGGCCTTGCAAGATCCGACGCGCCCGCCGGCATCGCTGATGTCGCCGCGACACGGGACGCCAGGTGCCGTGGCCATGGACGGTCCGAAGCTGCAGTCGATCCTGATTGCCCGCACGCCGGGTGGCCGGCATGTGGCGGTGATCGATGGCGCCACCGTGCGCCTGGGCGACACCTATCAAGGCGCCAGGGTGGAGCGCATGACGCAAAGCGAGGTCGTGCTGTCGAAAGGCGGCAAGAAGCAAGTGCTGAAATTGTTCCCGGCGACAGTGGCCGGCCAGAACACCAAGTCCGTACAACAATAGCCAGGCCATGAAGACAGACAGCATGCAAAAATTCCTCCTGATCGCCGCCGCCCTTGGTCTCGCTGGTTGCGGCACGCCGTCCGAGCGCGCAACGTATGACAAGATCAGCGCGGAAGTGGCCGGCGCCGCCGCCAAACCCGTGAGCCCGACCAGGGTCGACGATGCGGTCGCTAACGCCTTGCTACCGCCTGCCGCGGCGCTCGCCGCGCAGTTGCCGAAGGCGCGCCCGGCGTTGGAGGAGCGCTTCAATGTGTCCTTCAACAACGTGCCGGCGCAACAGTTCTTCAACTCGCTGGTCGCGGGCACACGCTACAACATGCTGGTGCATCCGGAAGTTGCCGGCACCATTACGGCCAACCTGAAGGACGTGACGATGGTCGAGGCGCTCGACGCGGTGCGCGAGCTGTACGGTTACGAATACAAGATCGAGGGCACGCGCATTTCGATCAAGCCGCTGACGATGCAGACCCGCATGTTCCAGGTGAATTACCTGATGGGCGCGCGCAAGGGCACGTCGAACCTGCGCGTGACCTCGACCTCGGTCGCCAATGCGGGCATCAGCAACAGCGGCGGCAGCAATAACGGCAACAACCAGAACAACAATAACAACAACCAGGACGATGCCGGCGGCACCGGCAGCCGCGCCGCGTCGGACAGTTCCAGCGTCAACACCACGTCGAGCAATGACTTCTGGGCCGACCTGAAGGCGTCCATCGAAGCCATCGTCGGCGCAGCCGAAAAGGGCGGGCGCAGCGTTGTCATCAGCCCGCAGTCGGGCGTGCTGGTGATCCGCGCGATGCCGGAAGAACTGCGCAATGTCGACCGCTACCTGAAAGCGACCCAGCTGTCGGTGGACCGCCAGGTCATCCTCGAAGCCAAGATTCTCGAAGTGGAACTGAACGACAGCTTCCAGAGCGGCATCAACTGGGCCTCGTTCGCTTCGTTCAAGAGCTCGCACGACAACCGCGTGTCGACCGGCTATGTCGGTCCGGGCACCACCCTGGCGCCATTGCCGTTCAATGGCGGCCAGCCGCCGACGATCTCGGACGCCACCGGCCTGCTGGCGTCCACGGGCTTCGCGCTGGCCAACGCCAGCAGCCTTGGCAACTCGCTGTTCGGACTGGCCTTCCAGACCAATAATTTCGCCGCGCTGATTTCCTTCCTGGAATCGCAAGGCACGGTGCACGTCCTGTCGAGCCCGCGCGTGGCGACCCTGAACAACCAGAAGGCCGTGCTGAAGATCGGCACCGACGAGTTCTACGTCACCGGCGTGACCACGACCACCAACACCAGCGCGACCGGCAACACCGTGACGCCTAGCGTGACCTTGCAGCCATTCTTTTCCGGCGTGGTGCTCGATGTGACGCCGCAGATCGACGACAAGGGCAACATCATCCTGCACGTGCACCCGTCGGTCAGCCAGGTCACCACGGTTACCAAAGGCATCAACCTGGGCAGTGCGGGTAACCTGAGCCTGCCACTGGCAGCCTCGTCGACGTCCGAAATCGATAGCATGGTGCGCGGCCAGAATGGCCAGGTCGTGGCAATCGGCGGCCTGATGCGCCAGGCGTCGACCAACGACCGCTCGCAAGTGCCGGGCGCCGGCAACCTGCCGGTGATCGGCAACCTGTTCCGCAACAAAGCCAATGTGAACCAGAAGCGCGAGCTGGTGGTCCTGATCAAGCCGACGATCGTCGAAAGCGGCGCCAACTGGAACCAGGACCTGCTCGACACCAGCCGCCGCATCCAGGACCTGGACCCGGGCAACCAGAGGCGCCAGTAATGTACAGCGAGCACTTCGGCCTGCGCGAAGTTCCGTTCAGCATTACGCCTGATACGAGCTTCTTTTTCACCAGCCCGCATTCCCAGGAAGCGCTCAACACGCTGCTGGTGGCGGCGCGCAATGGCGAAGGCTTCATCAAGATCACCGGGGAAGTCGGTACCGGCAAGACACTGCTGTGCCGTAAGTTCATGGCGACCCTGGGCGACGATTTCGTTACCGCCTACATTCCCAATCCCTACCTCGAACCGCGCACGCTGATGCTGGCGCTGGCCGACGAATTGTCGATCGAGCTGGCCAAGGACGTCGACCAGCACCAGCTGATCAAGGCGCTGATGATGCGCCTGATGGGGCTGGCGGGGGAAGGCAAGCGCGTGGTGCTGTGCCTGGACGAAGCGCAGGCAATTCCGGTGGTGAGCCTGGAAGCGCTGCGCCTGCTGACCAACCTGGAAACGGAAAAGCGCAAGCTGCTGCAGATCGTCATGTTTGGCCAGCCTGAACTGAACCGCAAGCTGGAGCTGGAATCGATTCGCCAGCTGGCCCAGCGCATCATTTTCCACTACCACCTCGGGCCGCTGGGCAAGGATGACCTCGACTACTATCTGGCGCACCGGCTGCGCGTTGCCGGCTATTCGGGCTCGCGGCTGTTCAGCCGGGGCGCGGTAGCGAAACTGTACCGCGCCAGCGGCGGCATCCCCAGGCTGGTCAATATCCTCGCGCACAAATCCTTGATGGTGGCGTACGGCCAGGGCAAGCAAGAGGTCAGCCGCGCCCATGTGGTGCTGGCGGCGCGCGATACCATCACCACCCGGCGCCGGCTGTGGCCGTTGGCCACCGCCGCCTGTTCGCTGCTGGCCGCTGCCGGCGGCCTTGTATGGGCGCTGTCCAAATGAGCTTGATCAACAAGATGCTGCAAGACCTGGACGCGCGCGGCTCCGCGCCGGGCGCATCGGCGCAGAGCAACCTGAAATCGGTCACCCACGAGCGCAACCCGCAGATGGTGGCTGTTGGCATCGCCGCCGCAGTGGCCCTGGCCCTGGCCTTGGCCGCCGGGATCGGCTATTGGTGGGTCAAGCGCAACCCGGCCCCGATGGTCATCGGGCCGACCGTGACGGCGCCGGCAACCGCGATCCAGCCGATGCCGCCGGAAGTGGTCGACAACCTGCCGTCGCCGACGCCGATCATCGACGTCCAGCCAGTTCCCGCGCCTGCGCCGGAACAAGAGGCGGCGCCGGAAGCGGAACCGCTAGCGCCGGTCGAGGTCGCATCAATCGAAAAGCCGAAGCGCGCGGTGCGCGTTGCAGCGGCGCCAAAGCCGGTTGTCGAGGAAGCCCGGGCCGCGACGCCGCCGCGCGCGGCACTGGTACGCATGCAGCCAGCCGCTGAAGCCGGGCGCCAGATGACGGCGCGGCAGCGCGCCGAAAGCGAATACAACCGCGCCTTGGCCAACTTGCAGGATGGCCGGATTGGCGACGCCATGGCCGGCTTTGAACAAGCGATCAGCATCGAGTCGCGCCATGAAGCCGCGCGCCAGACCCTGGTGGGCTTGCTGGTGGAACGCGGACGCAAGGGACCGGCCATGCGCGTGCTGCAGGACGGCTTGCGGCTTGATCCGCGCCAGCCAGCCATGGCAATGCTGCTGGCGCGCCTCCAGATTGAAGGCGGCACGTCCGGCATCGATACCCTGATGCGCACCTTGCCGCATGCGCAAGGCAACGGCGAGTACCATGCATTTCTCGCCGGCGCCCTTGCGCGCGACGAGCGCCACCGTGAGGCGGCCGACCAATATCAGGCGGCCCTGCGCACCGCGCCGGGCAATGGCGTCTGGTGGATGGGCCTGGGGATGTCGCTGCAGGCCGACATGCGCACCGCCGAGGCCTTGGTCGCTTACGATCGCGCGATCCAGTCATCGGCACTGACCCCGCAACTGCGTGCATTTGTCGAGCGCAATATTGCGCTGCTGTCGCGCTAACTTTCTGGAGCAACGATGCTGAAATTATGTGGCTTTGCCGCTAGCAATTACTACAACAAAGTCAAACTGGTGCTGCTTGAAAAAGATGTGCCGTTCGAGGAATGCGTGACGCTGGGGACGCCGAAGACCGAGATCCTGACGAAGTCGCCGCTGGGCAAAGTGCCGTACCTGGAAACGGAAGACGGCACCCTGGCCGAATCGCAAGTGCTGGTCAATTACATCGAGGCGCGCTATCCGCAGCCGGCGTTGCTGCCGGCCGACCCGTTCCGCGCGGCCAAGGTGCAGGAGCTGGTCATGTTCATGGAACTGCACCTCGAACTGGTCGTGCGCGAACTGTACGGCGAAGCGTTTTTTGGCGGCAAAGTGTCGGAGAGCGCCAAGGAGCGCGTGCGCAAGCAGCTCGACAAGAACATCGCCGCGTTCGCGCAGCTTGCGAAGTTCTCGCCCTATGTGGCGGGCGATGAATTCACGCTGGCCGACTGCGCCGCGGTATGCCACCTGCCGCTGGCGATGTCGGCCACGAAGAAAGTTTACGGTGAAGACCTGCTGGCGGCACTGCCGGTGAAAGACTACCTGAAACGGCTGGGCGAACGGCCAGCCGTTGCGAAAATCAACGCCGACCGGATCGCCAGCATGCCGGCGTTTATGGCGTCGTTCGCCAAATAATCAGACCGCGGCTGCGTCGCCCCAGACCTGGCGCATGCTGAAGCGCAAGGCGGCATTGTCTTCGTGCAGCACTTCGGCAATGGCGAACAGCGGTTCACGCGTGCTGCGCCGCTCGATCGGCGCAAACGGTACACCGGCCGGATCGCGCATCGAATAAACGTGGCGCGCGCCGTCGGGACCGCTGCGGTGGGACACCACCCCGGTTTCGCCATTCTTCAAGCGTACCAGGGTGCCGGGCGGATACTGCCCAATTTCTTGTTCGAAGGCCGCCACCAGCCACGCCTGGCTGCACTCGCCGCATAGTTTCTTGAGAGCGTCCGGCGCCAGCATCGAGCGGCGGTAATTGCGCGCCGACACCAGGGCGCAATAACGGTCGGCCATGCCGACCAGCCGCGCGCCGTCCGGAATGGCGCCGGCGCTGCGGCCCTCCGGATAGCCGCTGCCATCGTCGAGTTCGTGATGGGACAGCACGCAGGCGATCCATTCCTCGTCGTCGATGTCGGCGCGGCGCAGCAACTCCGCGCCTTCGGTCGGGTGGCGCAGGATCGCGCGGCGCTCGTCGTCGCTGAGCGGCCCGTCTTTCAGTTGGAAAATTTCAGCCAGTCGCATCATGCCAGCGTTCATCGTGAGGGCGGACACGACAATGCGGCTGGTCTCGGCGGGACTATGTTCCATCACCGGCGAGATCAGCGCGCACACGACCGCGGCTTCGACGCAATGGCGCACCGCATAGGGGCCGGCGATCTGGTTCAGGAAAATGGTGGCGAGGGCAACGTCGGGCGACTGGTGCGCCGCGGCAATCACGCCGCTGGCGATGGCGCGCAGTTCGGTCTCGGCATTGTCGCCGTTGCCCAGCGATTGCAAGACCCGGTCAAGGCGCTGGGCCAGCTGGTTCAGGCTGCGCAGGACCGAGACCTGCCCGGCGCTGACGGCGTGTTCTGCTTGCATGTCTGCCATTGCATTCCCTACGTTGGTCTTACAAGCTGGACAAGCGCTCCAGCGCCAATTGCAGTGTCTCATCCTTCTTGGCAAAACAGAAACGCACGATGCCCGATTCTTTCGGCTCGCTGTAGAAGGCCGACACCGGTATCGCCGCGACCTTGATCTCGCTGGTCAGCCACTCCGAAAACGCGGCCTCGTCAAGCGCCGAGATGGCGTCGTAGCGCACGCACTGGAAGTAGGTGCCATCGGCCGGCAGCAAGGTGAAGCGTGAACCCGACAAGCCTTCGCGGAACAAGTCGCGCTTGCGCTGATAGAACGCCGGCAGCTCACGATACGGCGCCGGGTCGGCCATGTAACTGGCAATTCCGTGCTGCATCGGCGTGTTGACCGTAAAAACATTGTACTGATGGACCTTGCGAAACTCCATCATCATCGGCTTCGGTGCGGCAACGTAGCCAACTTTCCAGCCGGTGACGTGGTAGGTCTTGCCAAAACTGGAAATAACGAAGGACCGCGCGGCCAGTTCGGGATGGCGGCAGACCGATTCGTGGCGGACGCCGTCGAACACCATGTGTTCATAGACTTCATCCGACAGCACCAGGATATCGGTGCCGCGCACGATGTCGGCCAGCGCGTGCAGGTCGGCTTCGCGCAGGATTGCGCCGGTCGGGTTGTGCGGCGAATTGATGATGATCAGGCGGGTGCGCGGGGTCACGGCGGCAGCCAGCGCCGGCCATGGCACGCTGTAGCCATCGTCGCCCAGCGCCATCGACACCGGCACGGCCACGCCGCCAGCGAGCGCGATATTCGGCAAGTAGCAGTCGTACGCCGGCTCGATGACGATGACTTCGTCGCCCGGATGCACGCAGCACAGGATGGCCGTCTGCACCGCCTGGCTGGCGCCGCTGGTGATGGTGATTTCGGCCAGCGGGTCGTAGGCATGGCCGTACAGCGCCGCCACCTTGGCGGCAATGGCCTCGCGCAACGCCGGCACGCCGGCCATCATCGGATACTGATTGTGCCCGGCGCGCATGGCGTCCGCGACCAGGTCAAGCAAGCGCGGGTCGCACGCGAAATCGGGGAAGCCCTGTCCCAGGTTCACCGCGCCATGTTCGGCAGCCAGCGCCGACATGCGGGTGAAAACGGTGGTGCCGACTGCCGGCAGCTTGGTGCGCAGGGGTGGGGTATTCATAAAGCCTGGAAAATGATGGACCGATTTTTCATTCTAGCTCAGCTTCGGCCAGCCGTGCTTTCACCCATGCTTCCGGCAACATGATCCGGAACAAACCGGCCTGCGCCGTCTTGCGCGCCAGCTTCAGCAAGGCCTTGTCCTTGGTGATCAGGATCTCGGCCCCGGCGTCGCGCGCCACCTCCAGGAATTTCTGGTCGTCCTTGTCGCTGCACACCGGCAAGCGCACCAGGCTGGGCGCCGGCGCCACCACCTTGATCAGGGCGTCGAAGCGGGCGGCCGACTGCGGACGGCTGGCCTCGTCGAGGGGCAGGTGAGGGTAGTGCAGTACCACATGGTACTCATCGCGGCAGTCGAAGCGGGTCACCACCTCCAGCGCGCCGCTTTCCATATCGGCCAGCAGCGTGTTCCAGCGCGGGTCGTGGAACACGAACAGGTCGAGGCATACATTGGTATCGATGACGATGCGTTTCGCTGGAGCAGGTATCATGTCGGATTGTTTATCGTTTGGTTAGTCAATTAATTCTATGCTGATTGTTTTGTCGCCCGCAAAATCGCTCGACCTCGAAACGCCTCCCACCACCAAGCTGCACACCACGCCGGATTTCCTGCCCCGCTCGCGCGAGCTGATCGACGTGCTGCGCACCTACTCGCCGGCTCAGGTCGGCAGCCTGATGAGCATCTCGGACGCCTTGTCGACGCTGAATGTCGGCCGCTATGCCAGCTGGAACGAAGACCCGGCCGACGGCCGCCAGGCCATCATGACGTTCAACGGCGATGTCTACGACGGCTTCGACGCGCGCACCCTGAAGCCGAAGCAGCTGGCGTATGCGCAATCGAAGCTGCGCATCCTGTCCGGCCTGTACGGCGTGCTGCGCCCGCTTGACCTGATCCAGCCGCACCGGCTCGAAATGGGCACGCGCCTGTCAACCGCGCACGGCAAGGACCTGTATGCCTTCTGGGGCGACACTGTTACCGGCAAGCTGAACGAGGTGATTGCTGAGCAAGACGCCAAGGCGGTGGTGAACCTGGCGTCGGAAGAATACTTCAAGTCGGTCAAGCCGAAGCTGCTGTCGGTGCCGGTGATCACGCCGGTGTTCGAAGACTGGAAGAACGGCAAGTACAAGATCATCTCGTTCTTTGCCAAGCGCGCCCGCGGCATGATGGCGCGCTACGCGGCGGTGAAAGGGATCACCGATCCCACCAAGCTCAAGCGCTTCGACATGGACGGCTACGCCTACGTCAAGGAAGCCTCGAACGAATCAAGCTGGGTATTCCGCCGCAAGATTGCTTGATTTCTTCTTGGGGGGCAGATCCGACATTCGGACATGTTAGGTCCGAAATGTCCGAATGCCGGAACTGACCCCAGGGGGACAAAAAATTACTTGCCGCCCCAGAATTTCCACCACTGCTTGCCCTGTGCATTCGGGTTCAGGAAGCGGCTGTCCGGGAACGTCTTGACGAACACGCGGCGGGCGTCGTCGCGCAGCTCGGGCATGTTGAGCTTGTCGTAGCTCTGGACCATGATCCACAGTGCTTCTTCGATCGCCGGCGCGTCCTGGTAATCCTGCACGGCATTCTGTGCGCGATTCAGCGAGGCGAGGTAGGCGCCGCGGCGGTAGTAGTAGTTGGCAACGTGTACTTCGTACTGCGCCATCGCATTGACCAGGTACTTCATGCGCGCGATCGAATCTTCGCGGTAGACACTGTTCGGGAATTTGTCGACCAGCGCCTTGAACGCGGCAAACGATTCGCGCGTTGCCTTCGGGTCGCGCTCGGTTGGGTCCTGGGTGTACAGCACGCCAAGGAAGCCAACCTGGTCATTGAAGCTGATCAGGCCGCGCAGGTAGTACATGTAGTCGACCGCCGCGTGGTTCGGGTGCAGCTTGATGAAGCGTTCGACCGCTGCCAGCGCCTGTGCCTGGTCCTGGGTCTTGTAGTGCGCGTAGGCGATTTCCATCTGCGCCTGGGCGGCGTAGGTGCCGAACGGGTAGTTGGATTCGAGGCGTTCAAACAGCTTGATCGCGCTCTCGTAATGACCGCCGGTCATTTCTTCGCGCGCCTCAGCGTATAATTTCTCCACTGTCCAATTTTTGCTCGCGTCGGTTTTCTCCGGGAGCAAGCTGCAAGCGGACAAACCAAGCAGAAGGAACGAAGCAACAACTACTTTCAATTTTTTTTGCATATCTTTTTGCAAGAATGATTCGAGTTTCAACGAAAGGCTGATTATAGCCGATGGGAATGCTGTGATATTAACTCCAACGCCGATTTCGGCGGATTTACCTGAAGACCCGGACTTTGACGATGAGCTGGACGTTGAACTGACGCCCGCCATGGTCGGCTCCGACCTGTCCCCGATTACCCTGGCACTCACGCCGGATGCATGCGGCCAGCGCCTCGACAAGGTCGTCGCCGGCCTGGTGCCGCAATTTTCGCGCAGCCGCATCCAGCAATGGTTTGACGGCGGGCATGTGCTCGTCGACGGCAAGCCAAAGCGCGGCAAGGATACCGCGTATGGCGACGAAGCGGTCGTTATCGTGCCACAAAGCGCGCCCGAAGACCAAGCCTACACGCCTGAAGCAATCGACCTCGACATCGTGCACGAGGACGAACACATCATCGTCGTCAACAAGCCGGCCGGCCTGGTCGTGCATCCTGGCGCGGGCAACTGGGCCGGCACCTTGCTCAACGGCCTGCTGCATCATTGCCCGCAACTTGCCAATGTGCCGCGCGCCGGCATCGTGCACCGCCTCGACAAGGACACCAGTGGCCTGATGGTGGTCGGCAAGACGCTGGCGGCGCAGACCGACCTGGTGCGCCAGTTGCAGGCGCGCACCGTCAAGCGCGAGTATTTCGCGCTGGTCTGGGGCACGCCGCAGCTGTCGGGCACCATCGATGCTTCGATGGGCCGCCACCCGAAGGACCGCGTCAAGATGGCGGTGTCGACCAACTTCTCGGCCAAGCCGGCGATTACCCATTACCAGCGCCTGTCCAGCGGCGTGCTGGAAGGCCGTCCGGTCAGCCTGGTGCAGTGCCAGCTTGAAACCGGGCGCACCCACCAGATCCGCGTGCACATGATGTCGATCGGCTTTGCGCTGGTGGGCGACACCGTGTACGGCAAGCAGCATCTGGCGCCGTTCTTCCATCGCCAGGCGCTGCAGGCGCGCCGCCTTGGACTGGTGCATCCCGGCACCGGCGAGGACTGGGAGTGGATCGTGCCGCTGGCCGGCGATTTCGCCGAGCTGATCGCCCAGTGCGGCATTCCCGAACCTGAAGCGGCATGACGCAAGCATCAAGCATCACGCCCGACTGGCCTGACGCCCCCGCCAACATCGGGGCGATGGCCACGCTGCGCGCGGGCGGCGTCAGCACCGGCCCCTACGATGACGGCCGCGGCGGCGGCGGGCTGAACCTGGGCCTGCATTGCGGCGACGATGCCGTGGCGGTCCGCGAGAACAGGGCACGGCTGCAAGCGCTGCTGCCCGCGTCGCCGGCCTGGACCTCGCAGGTGCACGGTATCGCGGTGGCCGACGCAGCCACCGTGGTGCCGGGCGCGGCGGTTCAGGTTGCCGATGCCGCGGTGTCCGATCGCCGCGGCGTGGTCTGCGCGGTGATGACCGCCGATTGCCTGCCGGTGCTGTTTGCCGATCTGGAAGGCAAGGTGGTCGGCGCCGCCCACGCTGGCTGGCGCGGCCTGGCCGCTGGCGTGCTGGGCGAAACCGTGGCGGCGATGCGCGCGCGCGGCGCCGGCGAGATCACGGCCTGGCTGGGCCCGGCGATCGGCCCGCAGGCGTTCGAGGTGGGCACTGACGTGCTGGACAGTTTTATGGCCGGCGCGCGCGGCACTCTAGAAATTGAACAGGTGAGGGCGGCGTTCGCGCCATACCCCGGCCGGGAAGGCAAGTACTTCGCCGATATGTATGCGCTGGCGCGCTTGTTCCTGGCGCGCGAGGGCATCAGCCGGGTTTCCGGCGGGACGCACTGCACCTTCACCGAGCGCGACAGCTTCTATTCGTACCGGCGTGATCATGTTACCGGCCGTCAGGCGAGTTTGATCTGGCTCAAGTAGAGCAGGCTGGCTTGCCCAATACTGCTCACTTCATCACGGCGACGTGCCCGTGCCATCGTCACCCGCTGCAGCCGGGGCCGAAGCCGCTGCCGCGCGTGCGGCCTTCGCTTGCGCCGCGCGCTTGCGGCGACCAGAGCCTGTAAGATAGTAAAGTATTGATAATGGCAACACGCAGTAGCCGAGGAAGGTCATGACGCCGGCGACGATCGAGGTCTCGGTCAGGGACATCAGCGCGACCACGTAGATCCAGGCTATTGCAACGATCAACATAGGTTTTCCTTCATTTGAAACACGTTTTTAACAATGGATGCCCACATGAATATGCCCGATCCGCAAGCGATGGCCTCGGCCTGGATGACGCAGTTTGCCAATCCCCAGGGATGGCAGTCGTGGTTTCAGATGCCAGCGCAAAGTGCCAACCCCCTGGCCGGCATGATGAAGGACGCCGGCGTTTCGATCAAGCCGGAAAAACTGGAGGCGCTTCGCACCGACTACCTGCAAAAGGCGGGCGCGCTCTGGCAGGATTTTATCGCATCGCGCAAGCCGGTCCTGTCGGACAAGCGTTTCTCGGCGCCTGAGTGGCAGGCGAATCCGCTGACCGCTTACCACGCCGCGTCCTACCTGCTCAATGCCGAGTTCCTGGCCGCGCTGGCCGAGGCCGTCGATGCGCCGCCGCGCGAGCATCAGAAGATCCGTTTCGCCGTGCAGCAGATGGTCGATGCGATGTCGCCGGCAAATTTCCTGGCGACCAATCCAGAGGCGCAGCAAAAGCTCATCGACAGCAAGGGCGAAAGCCTGACCAAGGGCCTGAGCAACATGCTCTCCGACATGCAGAAGGGCCGCATTTCGCAGTCCGACGAGTCGGCGTTTGAAGTTGGCCGCAATGTCGCCACCGCGCCCGGCCACGTGGTGTTCGAGAACGACTTGTTCCAGCTGATCCAGTACGACCCGGTCACGCCCGCCGTGCATCAGGCGCCGCTGCTGATTGTCCCGCCGTGCATCAACAAGTTCTACATCCTCGACTTGCAGCCTGAGAACTCGGTAGTGCGTTATGCGGTGGAGCAGGGCAATACCGTCATGCTGATGTCGTGGCGTAACCCGGACAAGTCGATGGGATCGCTGACCTGGGACGATTACGTCGAAACCGGCGCCATCAAGGCCATCGAAGTCACCCGCGCGATTTCCAAGCAGCCAAAAATCAATGCCTTCGGTTTCTGCGTCGGCGGCACCATTGTCGCCAGCGCGCTGGCGGTGCTGGCCGCTCGCGGCGACCAGGCCGCTTCCAGCGTCACCCTGCTGACGGCCTTGCTCGACTTTAAGGACACCGGCGTGCTCGACGTCTTCATCGACCCGACCCAGGTGGCCATGCGCGAGCAAGCGCTGGGCAACGGCGGTTTGATGCCGGGGCGCGACCTCGCCACGACCTTCTCGGCCCTGCGTCCCAACGACCTGGTCTGGAACTACGTGCAGTCAAACTACCTCAAGGGCAACGAGCCGCCGGCATTCGACCTGTTGTACTGGAATGCCGACAGCACCAACCTGCCAGGCCCGATGTTCTGCTGGTACCTGCGCAATATGTACCTGGAAAATAACTTGCGGGAAAGTGGCAAGCTGACGGTGTGCGGCGTGCCGGTCGACCTTGCCAGCATCGATGCACCGGTATTCGTGTTTGGCTCGAAAGAAGACCACATCGTGCCGTGGACCGCGGCGTTCGAGTCGATGGCCATCCTCAATCCAAAGAAGCCGAAAGCCAATCGCTTCGTGCTGGGCGCGTCGGGCCATATCGCGGGCGTGATCAATCCGGCATCCAAGAACAAGCGCAGCTACTGGACCAACGACAGCAACGGCAAGGCGCGCCCGGCCACGGCGAGCGCCTGGTTCGAGGGCGCAACCGAGCACAAAGGCAGTTGGTGGCCAGAATGGGCCAAGTTCTTGGCCGACAACGGCGGCAAGGACATCAAGGCGCCGGCCAAGCCTGGCAATGCGACCTTCAAGCCGATCGAGCCGGCCCCGGGACGTTACGTGAAAGTGCGTGGCGATTGAGGACTGTGGTCCGTGAACCACGGCAATCTTTATTGCCGTGTATTTACGCTTGGTATGCAGTGCAATAAATACTGCATCCCGCCCCACAAAGTGGTATGTTCCTGACTATTCACTCTCAAAACGCCGGAGTGGGCTTGGCAGGACGGCGGACCAACGTCCGCTTTTTTTTCGTAATCATTCAAATGCGCTGCGGCGCAATAGTGGAAACCTGAGATGAGTAGTGCAAAAAAGAGCGCTGAACGCCTGATCAAGAAGTACCCTAACCGTCGCTTGTATGACACACAGACGAGTTCGTACATTACTTTGTCAGATGTAAAACAATTGGTGCTGGATGGAGACGAATTTACAGTGGTTGACGCGAAGACCAGCGACGACCTGACGCGCAGCATCCTGCTGCAGATCATCCTGGAAGAGGAAGCGAACGGCGCGCCGATGTTCTCGAGCGTGGTGCTGTCGCAGATCATCCGTTACTACGGCCACGCGATGCAGGGCATGATGGGGTCTTACCTGGAAAAGAACGTCCAGGCCTTTACCGACATCCAGAACAAGTTCACCAGCGGTGCCGGCGGCGGTTACGAGGGTAAGCCGTTCAGCCCTGAAATGTGGACCCAGTTCATGAACGTCCAGGGGCCGATGATGCAAGGCATGATGAACAACTATATCGACCAGAGCAAGAACCTGTTCGTGCAGATGCAGGAACAGATGCAGTCGCAAAGCAAGAATATCTTCGGCACCTTCCCGTTTGTACCGGTGGTACCAGTCGATAAAAAATAAGCAAGTCCCGGGCTGCGCCGGAGCCACCCGATCGGGTCTCCGGCGTACATCGCCCAACATCGCGGCATTGCAGTGCGGTACAATAGCCGATTCCCCTGCAATTTCCCTGCTCCCCCATGTCCGAACTCCGCCGTATCCCCGTTCCCGCACCAGATCCTGTCGTCGGCATCCCAGCCGCCGCACCCAAGGTAGGTTTCGTCTCGCTCGGCTGCCCGAAGGCGCTGGTCGATTCCGAACAGATCCTGACCCAGCTGCGCGCCGAAGGCTACGATACGGCCAAGTCGTATGAGGGCGCCGACCTCGTCATCGTCAATACCTGCGGCTTCATCGACGCCGCCGTGCAGGAGTCGCTCGACGCCATCGGCGAGGCGATTGCCGCCAATGGCAAGGTCATCGTGACCGGCTGCCTGGGCGCCAAGAAAGACGCGGCCGGCGACGACATGATCATGAAGATCCACCCGAAAGTACTGGCCGTCACCGGCCCGCACGCGGTTGGCGAGGTCATGAACTCGGTCCACCTGCACCTGCCGAAGCCGCACGAGCCGTTTTTCGACCTGGTGCCGCCGCAAGGCATCAAGCTCACGCCGAAGCACTACGCCTACCTGAAGATTTCCGAAGGCTGCAACCACCGCTGCAGCTTCTGCATCATCCCGTCGATGCGCGGCGACCTGGTCTCGCGCCCGATCGCCGACCTGATGCTCGAAGCCGAAAACCTGTTCAAGGCCGGCGTCAAGGAACTGCTGGTGATCTCGCAGGACACCAGTGCCTACGGCGTCGACGTCAAGTTCCGCTCGGGCTTCTGGAATGGCCGCCCGGTCAAGACCCACATGACGCAGCTGGTGGAAGCGCTCGGCCAGCTGGCCAAGCAGTACGGCGCCTGGGTTCGCCTGCACTATGTCTATCCGTATCCGCACGTCGACCAGGTCATCCCGATGATGACCGGCGAGAACATCCTGCCTTACCTCGATATTCCGATGCAGCACGCCCACCCGGATGTCCTCAAGCGCATGAAGCGCCCGGCCAGCGGCGAGAAGAACCTCGACCGCATCCAGGCATGGCGCGCGATGAACCCGGATCTGGTGATCCGCTCGACCTTCATTGCCGGCTTCCCGGGCGAGACGGACGAGGAGTTTGAATACCTGCTCGACTTCCTGAAAGAAGCGCAGATCGACCGCCTGGGCTGTTTCGCCTATTCGCCGGTCGAAGGCGCGACCGCGAACGCGCTCGCCAACCCGGTGCCGGAGCAGTTGCGCGAAGAGCGCCGCGCCCGCGTGATGCTGTTGCAGGAAGAAATTTCGGCCAAGCGCCTGCAAGCGAAGATCGGCAAGACCGTGCGCGTGCTGGTCGACGAAGTCGGCGCCAAGGAAGCGATCGGCCGCTCGGCTGCGGATGCGCCTGAGATCGACGGCGTGGTGCATATCAAGCGCTCGCTGGTGCCGGGCAAGAAGCTGGTGGTGGGCGAGTTTGCCGATGTTGTCATCACCAACGCCGACGCGCACGATTTGTGGGCGTCTGTCGCTTAACCTACATTCAAAACGGCGGATGCGCTTCGCTTATCCGCCCTACGATAGCCGAACCGTAGGGCGGATAAGCGGAGCGCATCCGCCGAATTCAACCGTCGGCTCATGAAAAAATCCCTCCAGACCCAGCTGATCCACCCGGACTACACGGCTCCGGAGGGCTTTGACGCCTACCCGCCAGCCATTCACCACGCCTCCACGGTCCTGTTCAAGAACGTCGCCGCGATGCGCTCCGGCGACTGGAAAAACAAGACCGCCTACACCTACGGCCTGCACGGCACCCCAACCACCTTCACGCTTGAAGCCCGCCTGGCCGAGCTCGAAGGCGGCACCCACTGCCTGCTGGCCCCGAGCGGCCTGGCCGCGATCGCGATTGTCGACTTCGCGCTGCTCAAGACTGGCGATGATGTGCTGCTGCCGGAAAACGTCTACAACCCCAACCGTGAACTCGGCAAGTGGCTCTCTAACGATTTCGGCATTACTGCGCGCTACTACGACCCGATGATCGGCGCCGGCATCGCCGGCCTGATCCAGCCGAACACGAGACTGATCTGGGCCGAGGCGCCCGGCTCGGTATCGATGGAAGTGCCGGACCTGCCGGCGATCTGCGAGGCGGCGCACGCGCGCGGCGTGCTGGTCGCGCTGGACAATACCTGGTCCGCCGGCCTCGCGCTGCGCGGCTTCGACATGGGCGTGGACATCGTCATGCAGGCGCTGACCAAATACCAGTCGGGCGGCTCGGATGTGCTGATGGGTTCGCTAGTCACGCGCGACGCCGCCTTGAACGAGCGCCTGGCGGTGGCGCACATGCGCCTTGGCATGGGTGTCAGCGCCGACGACGCCTTCCTGGTCATGCGCGGTTTGCCGACCATGAAGCTGCGCTTTGAAGCGCATGACGCCAGCGCCCGCAAAGTGGCGGCATGGCTGAAGGCGCGCCCGGAGATCACCCGGGTGCTGCATCCGGCGTTTGAAGACTGCCCGGGCCACGCCACATGGAAGCGTGATTTTACCGGCGCCGGCGGCCTGTTCTCGGTGCTGTTCGATGCGCGCTACAGCGAAGAGCAGACCGACCGCTTCGTCGACAGCCTTTCGCTGTTCGGCCTCGGCTACAGCTGGGGCGGCGCCAACAGCCTGGTGATGCCGTACCGCATCCAGACGATGCGCCGCGACTGGCATGACGGCGGCACCCTGGTGCGCTTCAACATCGGCCTGGAAGACACGGACGACCTGATCGCCGACATCGCGCAGGCGCTCTCGGCCCTGTAAGGCTGGCCGTTAGACGTACTCGGCCTTGTTGTTGTTCAGGTCGATGAACCCGCGGATCAGCCGGTAAGCGTGCCAGATCCACGCCGCGCCCCAGATCACGAACGCCAGCGGCAGCCCGATAATCGTTGCAAACAACACCCATCCCAGCGCCATCCACGCCAGGTAATACCAGAACGTGCGGATCATCCACGTGTGGTGGCTGTGCACCAGCGAGCCCGCCGTATCCGGCCGCTTGATGTGGTTGACGATCACCGGCAGGATCGACAGCATGCCCAGCGAAAAGAAGAAGGTGATGCCGTGCGCAATGTAGAGGATGCGCGCCAGGTTCTTGGCGTCGGATGTGTCGTCGAGTACGAGTTGTTGTGACATGTGCGGCTCCTTTTACTGAAATTGTTATCGGGTTGTACTTGCCTGCAGCTGGGCCTGGGTCCAGGCGACGATGCCGCCGGCATCCATCGCCCCTGGCTGGCGCGCGACCTCGCGGCCATTGCGGAACAGCGCAAGCGTCGGGATCGAGCGGATATTGAAGCGCTCGCCCACGTCGGGAGCGCTTTCGGTGTCCACTTTCAGCAGCCGCACCATCGGTTCGAGCCGCTGCGCCGCTTGCTGGTAGGCCGGCGCCATGGTCCGGCACGGCCCGCACCACGGCGCCCAGAAATCGACCAGCACGGGAATGTCGCTGCGTCCGATGTGCTTGGCGAAGCGTGCGCTCGAGACATCGAGCGGCTTGGCCATGAACAGTTCGCGCGTGCACTTGCCGCAGGTGGGCTGGTCGCTCAAGCGCTCCTGGGCGAGACGGTTGACTGCGTCGCAGTGAGGGCAGACGATGTGTAGTGGTTCATTCATGGATTCCTCCCGCTGCAAAATGTGGTCAATATTGCCATTGTATGACAGATCGGCGTGCATGCTGTCCCGCTAGGTGCGCAGTCGTACAGAACCCGGCAAGGGCAAAGTTCAGACTGGCGCCATGACAGAAAACAGAACAGGCATCTGCAGGATCGGCTGCGCCGGCTGGACCATTCCACGCGGCGCAGCGGCGGCATTTCCCGGCGAGGGCAGCCACCTGGAGCGCTACGCGAGGGTGTTCGGCGGCGTCGAGATCAATTCCTCGTTCTACCGGCCGCATCGTCCCCAGACCTATGCGCGCTGGGCCGACAGCGTTCCGGACGACTTTCGCTTCTCGGTCAAGCTGCCGCGCACCATCAGCCACGACGCCGGCTTACGCGACATCGCCGTTCCGCTGGCGCAGTTCGCATCGGAAGTGTCGGCGCTGGGAGGCAAGCTGGGCTGCCTGCTGTTGCAGCTGCCGCCGAAGCTCGCTTTCGACGCCGGGGTCGCCGCCGATTTCTTCGACCGTGCCGCCGCCATGTTCGGCTGCATGATCGCCTGCGAGGCGCGCCACCCGGGATGGTTTGCGCCCGAAGCGACGGCGCTGCTGGCGGCGCGCAACATCACCCGGGGGATCGCCGACCCGGCCAAGGGCCAGCCAGGTGCGCATGAGCCAACCAGCGCCGACATCTATGTGCGCCTGCATGGTTCGCCAAGGATCTATTACTCGTCCTACTCGGACGACTATCTTGACGAACTGGGCCGCAACATGGCGGGTCATGCCAAGGCGGGCAGGGATGTCTGGTGTATCTTCGATAACACGGCGTCAGGGGCATCGGTGCCGAACGCCCTGGCGCTGGTCGACGCGCTGCGGGTCACGCCAGGATCGCGTCCAGTTCCTCGAGCTTGATCGGCTTGGTGCAGTGGTGGTCGAAGCCGGCATCAAAGGCGCGCTGGCGGTCGGCCTCGGAACCATAGCCGGTCAACGCCACCAGCACGATGCTGGCGGTGCGCGGCTCGGCCCTCAGCGCGCGCGCCACCGCGTACCCGTCCATCTGTTCCAGCCCGATGTCGATCAGCGCGATCTCGGGCTGCTGCGCGAGCGCCAGCGCGATCCCGGCGGGCCCGCTTTCGGCCGAATCGACCACGCAGCCGCGCAGCTCCAGCAGCATGGCCATCATCTCGCGCGCATCCACGTTATCTTCAATCAGCAGCACGCGCCGGCCGCTGGCGACGACCGCGGCGGCGCTACCCGGCGCCATGCCGGCGCCGCCGTCGAGCAGCGGCAGGCGCACCGTGACGACACAGCCCTGGCCGGTGCCAGCGCTGGCGATTGTCACGCTGCCTTCATGCAGGCCCACCAGCCGTCGCACCAGCGACAGGCCGATTCCCAGCCCGCCCTGCGCGCGCTGCAGCGTCTGGGCGCCCTGCACGAACACGTCGAACACGCTTGGCAGCAATTCCGCGTCGATACCCAGGCCTGCATCGCGCACCTGCAGTTCGGCCTGGCCGTCGTGCGTCCGCACGGACACTTCGATCAGGCCGCCCGCCGGGCTGTACTTGATGGCGTTGTCGAGAATATTGTCGATCACCTGGAGCAAACGGGTCGGATCGGCCAGCACCTGGGTCGGTTCGGTCGAGACGCGCACCTCGAAGCCTTCGGTCCTTCCGCCAGCTTGCAGCGTATCGACCGAGCGCTGCATCGCCTCGGCCAGGTCGGTCGGCATCTTTTCAAGCGTGAGCTTGCCCATCAAGGCGCGGTTTACTTCCAGCAAATCGTCGACCAGCTTGCGCAGGTGGTCGGTCTGGCGCCGCAACACCCCGTGGGTACGTTTCACCACGTCGTCGCCCAGTGGCCGGCCGCTTTCCAGGATGCTGACCGCGCTGGTGACGGCGCTGAGCGGGTTGCGCAGCTCGTGTCCGAGCATCGCCAGGAATTCATCCTTCGCATCGTTCTGTTGTTCGGCCTTGGCGCGTGCGCTCTTTTCGAGCACCAGCAAGGTATTGCGGTCGCTCTCGGCGTCCGCGCGCGAGCGCATTTCCGATTGCAGCCGGCGGCTGGCATCCATGATGGCGACATTGAGTTCGTCGAGTTCGTCGATGATCGACGGCGGCAGCGTGGCGACCGTATCGCCGCGGCCCAGCGACCGCGCGGCGTCCGAGGCGCGCCGGATAAAGGCGACCAGGCGCCGCCCTGTCATCATCGTCAGCGTCAGCGCGCCAAGGATCGCTATCAGCAGGCCGATCGCGACAACGCCGATGCCGTTCCAGACCGCGGCATCGAGCTCGCTGGCCGGCGCGCCGATGGCGATGGTCCAGCCCGACAAACGCGAATGCGTGAAGGCGTTGTACAGCGGGGTGCCTTCGGGGGTGGTGCTGGGCAGGCTGCCGCTGGCGGTGGCGTTGAAAGTGGCCAGCGCCTTCGGCGAGACCTTCTTGCCGACGTATTTTTCGTCGTCGTAGCGGCGTGCGATGAACACGCCATTGGTATCAAAAATGCCAATCAGCCAGCTGGCCGGAATCGCGCTCCCAGCAAATGCGTGCGAGAAGAACTTCGGCGAGAAGGCCTGCCCGATGATGTAGCGCTCGCCCGAAGGGGCGGTGATGGCGCGCTCGACCATCACGAAATTATTCTTGAGTTCGTTGCCCCAGCGGATCCCGCTGACGTTAGCCTTGCCGCTTGCCAGCAAGGCGTTGATTTGCACGGGGTCGTGGCGCTTGGGTAATGACCGGCCAAAAGGATGGCGCGTATTGACCAGCTGTTGGCCGTTCAGGTCGTACAGGATGATCCAGGCGCCGGGGCCAGCGTTGGCGGCACTTGCATCGGCATGAAAACGCTCCAGCGACCCGGCGCCGAGCGACTGCGATCGGCCCAGCACCTTCAGCACCGCGGTGGCGCGCTCGATATCGGCGTCGATCACCATCGCTGTCAGGCGGGCGCTTTCGTTGATGCGCTGGATGGCTGAGTCGCGCTGAGCATGGCTCAACATGTTAAGGGCGATAAAGCAGCAGATGGCGACCGGGATGACGATGCAAAACGCGAGGAGGAAGTAATGTGCGCGAAGTTTCATGCGTTCGGCTCGCGCTTCTGTGGCGTTCTTGACATCGGCAAACTGCTTCCTTGAGGTAAACGTAACAGGGGCCGATTTCCGGCCCCTGATTATTTCATGTTGTTACTCGGAAGACAATTCCCCGACATAAATATTCTGCCTAGCGGTGACGCCTGCCGTGATGCCCGCGATGTCGCCCGCTGCTGCCCCAGTGGCGGCCGAAAACGAAGCCAAGGCTCAGCGATACCGGTGGATAGTAATACGACGGCTGCGGTGCGTAAATTGGCGGAGGAACATATACCGGCTGCGGTACATACACCGGCTGGGTGGCATACGCTGGCGCGGACGAATATTCCACCCGCGCGCCATCCGGCGAGTTCGCGGCAACGCGCGCACCGGTACCCGGCGGAACTGGGGTCACGGAAACAACCCGCCACTGGGATGGGTCGGCCGGAGCCGGGTAGTTGCTGCCGTACTGCTGGCGTGGGCTTGAAGCGCAGCCGGCGAGCATGGCCGCGGCTGTAATGACGATAATTGTTCTCATGGCGCGGTCCTCCTGCTGGATACCACATCATAGGTAATTTTGCCGCGCTTCGCTTGCCGATTACCTTCTGTTACAACGCGAAACAACAGTGAAACGTGCCGAGCACGCCGGCATCATTGCGCCAGAATAGTCAGCAAGCCATCCAGGCCGCTGAAATTGAGGGCCACGTCGGCCTGCTGGTAGACCACTGGCTTGGCGCGAAACGCCACCGACAGGCCGGCCACTTTCATCATCTGCAGGTCGTTGGCGCCGTCGCCCATGACGATCGCGCGGTCCGGGCTCACGCCAAGCTGCGCGCAGATGCGCTCGACCGTGCGCTGCTTCTCGGCGGCGTCGACGATGCCGCCCACCACCCGGCCAGTGAGCTTGCCGTCGACGATCTCCAGCGCGTTGGCGTGGATGAAATCGAGGCCCAGGCGCTGTTGCAGGCGCTCGGTGAAGAAGGTAAAGCCGCCCGACACCAGCAGCGTCTTCAGGCCCGCTGCTTTCACCGCTGAAAGCATGCGTTCGCCGCCCATCGAGATCTGCAGGCGCTCTGCGTACACCCGTTCCAGTGCCGACGCGTCCAGGCCGCCGAGCAGGGCGACCCGGCGTGTCAGGCTATCGGCGAAATCGAGCTCGCCGCGCATCGCCGCTTCCGTGATCGCCGCGACCTGGGGTTTGAGGCCTTGCATGTCCGCGATCTCGTCGATGCATTCGATCGTGATCAGCGTTGAGTCCATGTCCATCGCCACCAGGCTGAAATCGGCGAGGGTGCGGCCGGGCGCGATGAAGGTCGCATCGACCTGTGCGGCGTGGGCGGCCAGTTCGATGGCCTGTTTCAGTTCCAGCGAATAGCCGAACTGCTCGCAGCGGATCGCCTGTTCGCCCAGCACGACAGTGCGTGCCGGTGCGGCAAGCGCGGCGATGCGTTCGAGGGCGGCGCGGTCCGCGCGCGGCCCTTGTAATACCAGGTTCATGTTCATGTCAGGAGTTGTTTGATGGTCTGCTTGACCTGGTTCACGCGCGCCGCAAGATCGGGCATGCTGGCGGTGATGCGCAGCTTGTCCTGGCCCGCGAGCTTGATGTGGCGGTTCTTCTGGATCAGGGTGATGATGCGGATCGATTCGATCGGCGGATTGACCATGAACTGCAGGCTGGCCGCTTCCGCATGCACGTCGATCTTGACGATGCCGACCGCTTTCGCTGCAATGCGCAGGCGATGCGTTTCGATCAAGGCCTTGACCGGGTCCGGCAGCTTGCCGAAGCGGTCGATCAGTTCTTCCTGCATGTCGTCGATGCGCTCGGGCTGCTGGCAGTTGGCCAGCCGCTTGTAGATCGACAGGCGTTCGTGCACGTCGCCGCAGAAGTCGGCCGGCAGCAGCGCGGGAACGTGCAGGTTGATCTCGGTGGTGGTGGCGAGCGGCGCGGCCAGGTCGGGCTCCTTGCCTGCCTTGAGCGAGCGCACCGCCTCGTTCAGCATGTCCGAATACAGCTGGAAGCCCACTTCCAGCATTTCGCCGGACTGGTTCTCGCCCAGCACTTCGCCAGCGCCGCGAATTTCCAGGTCATGCATCGCCAGGAAGAAGCCGCTGCCCAGTTCTTCCATCTGCTGGATCGCGTCGAGGCGGCGCTGCGCCTGTTTGGTCAGGCTGCTGACGTCGTTCACCATCAGATAAGCGTAGGCCTGGTGGTGCGAGCGGCCGACCCGGCCACGCAGCTGGTGCAGCTGCGCCAGGCCGAACTTGTCGGCGCGGTGCATGATGATGGTGTTCGCCGTCGGCACGTCGATGCCGGTTTCGATGATGGTGGTGCACAGCAGGATGTTAAAGCGCTGGGCCACGAAGTCGCGCATGACCTTTTCCAGGTCGCGCTCGTGCATCTGGCCGTGCGCCACGCCGATGCGCGCCTCGGGCAGCAGTTCGGTCAGCATCGCCAGGCGGTTCTGGATGGTTTCGACCTCGTTGTGCAGGAAATAGATCTGGCCGCCGCGCTTGAGTTCGCGCAGGCAGGCTTCGCGGATGATCGAGCCGTCTTCGCTGCGCACAAAGGTCTTGATCGCCAGGCGCTTTTGCGGCGCGGTGGCGATGATCGAGAAATCGCGCAAGCCTTCGAGCGCCATGCCGAGCGTGCGCGGGATCGGCGTCGCGGTCAGGGTCAGCACGTCGACTTCGGCGCGCAGCGCCTTCAGCGCTTCCTTCTGACGCACGCCGAAGCGGTGTTCTTCGTCGATGATGACGAGGCCAAGGCGCTCGAACTTGACGTCGGCGGACAGCAGCTTGTGGGTGCCGATGATGATGTCGAGGGTGCCGTCGGCCATGCCCTTGATCGCCGCGGTGATCTCTTTGCCGGTGTGAAAGCGCGACAGTTCGGCGATCCGCACCGGCCAGTCGGCAAAGCGGTCGGCGAAGGTCTGGGCATGCTGCTCGGCCAGCAGCGTGGTCGGCGCGAGAATCGCCACCTGCTTGCCGCCCATGACGGCGATGAAGGCGGCGCGCAGCGCGACTTCGGTCTTGCCGAAACCGACGTCGCCGCATACCAGGCGGTCCATCGGCTTACCCGAGGTCATATCCTTGATGACGTTGTTGATCGCCTCGAGCTGGTCGGGTGTTTCATCGAAGCCGAAGCTGTCGGCGAAGTTCTGGTAGTCGTGCGACGAGTATTCGAATGCGTGGCCCTGGCGCGCGGCCCGGCGCGCATAGATGTTGAGCAGTTCGGCTGCGGTGTCGCGCACCTGCTCGGCGGCCTTGCGCTTGGCCTTTTCCCAGTTGCCCGAGCCGAGCGAATGCAGCGGCGCGTCGTCGGCGGAACCGCCCGAGTAGCGCGAGATCACGTGCAGCTGCGACACCGGGACGTATAGCTTGGTGTCCTTCGCATATTCGAGGTGCAGGAACTCGGTTTCGCCTTCGCCCAGGTCCATGCTGGTCAGGCCCATGTACCGCCCGATGCCGTGGTTGATGTGGACGACCGGGTCGCCGATCTTCAGTTCCGACAGGTCGCGCACCATCGCCTCGACCTGGGTGGTGGCTTCCTGCTTCTTCTTGCCGACGCGGCGGCCCGAGCCCGCATACAGTTCGGTCTCGGTGATGAACACCAGGTCGCCGGCGCGGGTTTCCACCAGTTCGAAGCCCTGCTGCAGCGGCGCCACGCCGAGGGCAAGCTTGGCGTCCGACTGCAGGAAGCCTTCAAAGCCCTCCACTGGCGTGAGCTGCAGCTGGTATTCGGCGAAGTACTGCTGCAGCGTCTCGCGGCGGCCGTTAGACTCGGCGCAGATCATCACGCGGCGCCCGCTGCCTTGCATGAGGTAGGAGCGCAGGTTGGCCAGCGGATCGTCCATGCGGCGGTTGACCGCGATGTTGGGGATCGGCGCCGACAGTTCCGAGGCCTGGCCGTCGTTGTCCTTCGAAATCGCCAGGCGGCCGTATGGCTTGGCCAGCGTGAAGAAGGCTTCGTCGCTGAGGAATAGTTCGTCCGGGCCCAGGATCGGCCTGTCGCGGTCGGATTTCAGGAAGCGGAAGCGCGACTCGGTATCCAGCGTGAAGCGCTTGATGGCCGCGTCGATGTCGCCGACCAGCGCCAGGCTGGCCCCTTGCGGCAGGTAGTCGAACAGGGTCGCGGTCTGCTCGAAGAACAGCGGCAGGTAGTATTCGATGCCGGCCGAGGCGATGCCGCTGCTGATGTCCTTGTAGACCACCGAGCGCGATGGATCGCCCTCGAAGCGTTCGCGCCAGCGGCTGCGGAAGGCGGTGCGCGCCGCTTCGTCCATCGGGAATTCGCGGCCCGGCAGCAGGCGCACCTCGCGCACAGGGTAGAGCGAGCGCTGGGTGTCGGCGTCAAAGGTGCGGATGGTCTCGATCTCGTCGCCGAACAGGTCGAGCCGGTACGGCAGCACGGAACCCATCGGGAACAGGTCGATCAGGCCGCCGCGCACCGAGTATTCGCCCGGCGACATCACCTGCGACACGTGGGTGTAGCCGGCCAGCGTCAACTGCGATTTCAGGCGCGCCTCGTCGAGCTTTTCGCCCTGCTTGAAGAAGAAGGTGTAGGCGGCCAGGAACGACGGCGGTGCCAGCCGCACCAGCGCCGTGGTGGCCGGGACGATCAGGACGTCGCACTGGCCGTTCTGGATCTCGTGCAGCGTCGCCAGGCGCTCGGAGACCAGGTCCTGGTGCGGCGAGAACGCGTCGTAGGGCAGGGTCTCCCAGTCCGGCAGCAAATGGCAGGCCAGCTTCCCTTCGGCGAACCATGGAATCTCGTCGAGCAGGCGCTGGGCGTCGCTGGCATTGGCCACCACGACGGCGAGCATCTGCCTGGAAGCCTTGAGTTCAAGCGCGGCAACCGACAGCGCGTACGCATCCGATGAGCCGAACAGGGTTGGCAGCGCAAACCGGGTGCCGGTTTTAGGAAGTGATTTCTTTAAATCGAAAGGCATGCAGGCGACGGCTTTTCATGGGTGCGAGAGTGGGGTGTCATTATATCTGGCCCCGGTTGGCGACGCCGAACGGCACGTGAACCATCGGGATGGTACCGCTGGGGGACGATTCGAGGTGGGTCAGCTGGTCGTCGAAGAAGATATGCGGCTTGAACACCGACAGCACACGGGTTTTGTTCATCCCGCCCAGGAAAAACGTCTCGTTGGCCGACACGCCCCAGCTTTTGAGCGTGGTGACGACCCGTTCGTGCGACGGCGCGCTGCGGGCGGTGATGATGGCGATGCGCAGCACCTTGCGGTAGCCGGGGTCGCGCTTTTGCATGCGCTCCTCGATCCGCTGCATCAGCGCCAGCTTCTGGAACATGTCGGCCAAGGGGCCAGGCTGGTGTGGCACCGCCATGTTCTCGGTTTCGTGGGCGTGGAACTGGTCAAGCCCGTTGTGCTTGAAGACGGTCTCGGATTCGTCGTCGGCCAGCACCCCGTCGAAGTCGAAGGCGACGCGCAGCTCGATGTCGTCATCGTCGTCGCTGATTTTCGAGGGCAGCACCAGCCCGGCCGGGTAGCCGGCGTCGATGGCCTTGCGCACGTCGTCTTCGTTGGCCGACAAGAACAGCGAGGCGTTGAAGGCCGGGAGGTAAGTATAGGGCGACTGGCCGGTCATGAAGGCGGCGCGCGAGATGTCCAGCCCGTAGTGGGCGATCGAGCGCATCACGCGCAGGCCGGTCTCGGGGGAATTGCGCGAAAACAGGACGACTTCGACCGGAGTCTGCCCGGGAAAGCACTTGTTGATGTTCAGGAAGCGGCGGATGAAGGGAAAGGCGACGCCCTTGCCGAGGATGACGTCGAGGTTCTGTTCCTGGTGCTTGCGGTACTCTTCGGGGCCACTGTCCAGGTAGACCTGGTGCGAACCGGACAGGTCGAACAGCGCGCTCGAGGCGACGCCAATCACCAGTTTGTGCTCAATCTGAAACGCCATGTGCTTCCTCGGTTTTGATTTTATCGAATACATCGCGCGCGGCCGGCCCCATCGCGTCGGCGATGGCCGCCTCCAGCTGTCCGGCGTCGACCATCATGCGCAGCTTGGCGATCTGGTCGCCATAGGCCAGTGCCTGCGCCAGGCCATCGGCATCGGGCCGGCCGGCGCCTTCGATCGCCGCCGCCACCGGCTGCGGGAAGTCCCACAGCGTGGCGATGCGGCTCGACAGGATACGGGCATCGCCGAACAGCCTTTCGCAAAAGTCGCCCGAATAGGGCAGCGACTGATCGGCCGAGAGCTGGTCGATCAGGCGGAACGCGACGATCAGCCCGACGTTCTGCATCAGGCCGGCGAGATAGGCCTCGAACGGATTGACGCCAATGCGCGTGGACAGCAGGCTGGCGGCCAGCGCACAGTGCTCGGACTGGCGCCACACCTGCGGCGCGACCATGCGTGCGTAGTTGCCTGTTTGCATACTGATGATCGGGCGAAACGACACCCGCGCGAGCAGCATGCGCAGGCCGTTTTCGCCCAGCAGCATCACCGCGCCTTCCAGGTTGCGAACCGGCGCGGTCGGATGGTAGTAGGGACTGTTGACCTCGCGGATGACTTCGGCAACCAGCACCACATCCTGCGACAGCTGGCGCGCCAGGTCCGCGCTGGTGATGCTGGCGTCGCGCAGGCTGCGCAGCAGCTGGGGAATGACGGCGGGCACGCGTGGCACCAGGCTGGCGCCGATGGAGGGCGAGTCGACCAGGCGGGCAAGCTCGTCAAGCACCAGCCGGCCGGTGCCAGGCGCGGCGTCGTGCGCGTCCGCGCCGGTCATCCAGCGGTAGAACATCGCGTCGATGGTGGCCGGCGGCATGGCGAACTGCGGCGCCCCCTGGCGATCGGGCGCGGCCGGCTGGGCTGGCGCGCCGGGCTGCGCGGTGCCGGCCGCCGGCGCGGCGCCAAACAGGCGGGAAATCCAGGTCATGATCATCGGGGCATCTGTGCGCGTGTATCCAGGGGCAATTCTACCCTACGGGTGCGGCGCCAGCCGGGCGCCTCTCTTGCGCGGGCGTGGAATTTTCTGCCCGTTCGCTGGTCGAAGGGTTAGCTGCAGGTGCGACACAAGGAGGTCACCATGAGCATCGAGAAACTGGAGAAAGAGGCGTGGGCGGCGTATTTCGATTCCATGTCCAAGGTATTGGCCGGCAAGCAGGCGGAAATCGACGTGGAATCGCTGGAATTGGGCGCCCAGGTGGCGTCCCGATTCGCGCCGTTACATGGCATCACATACGACCATAAGAGCGACATGCTGGAAATTATGCTGGAGCGCTGGGAGCACAACATTTCCCACGTGCACGAGATCTGGATCGATCGGGACGGCATCAGCCTCAACAGCATCATGGTGTTGGACAGCGACGGCGTTGAACAGATCATCAAGCTGCGCGATCCCTTGACGCTGCCCGACCCGCAGCTTGCCGCAGGGGCCCGCCGGCAGGACCCGGGCTCGGGCGCTCCGCGCTGAGCGGGAGGGCGCACGTGGGACGTGCGCGGCTCCCTCCTGCGGATCGGCTCGCGTGCGCGCTAACTCGTCGTCCGGCGTCTCCAGCGGCGGCGGTTCCTGCTCGCCAGCCGATTCTGCCGGTACGGCGTCAGGGAGCGGCGTCACGTCGATGAGCTTATAGTCGGGCAGCTCCGCGTACTCGGTATAGACCCAGTCGCCGGCCTCCTCGGTGACGCCCTCGGGCGGCTCGCGCACCGGCGTCGGGCGTTTGGCAATCGCCACTTTCATGTAGTCGACCCAGATTGGCAGCGACAAGGTGGCGCCGAACTCGCGCCCGCCCAGCGACTTCGGCTCGTCGTAGCCCATCCACGCGACCGCGACCACGTCGCCTCCATAGCCGGCGAACCAGCCGTCGAAGGCGTCGTTGGTGGTGCCGGTTTTTCCGGCGAGGTCCTGGCGGCCGAGGCGCTCGCCCGCCGCCGCGCCAGTGCCGTGGGCGGTCACGGCGCGCAGCATGCTGTCGACCACGAAGGCGTTGCGCTGGTCGATCACGCGCTGGGTCTCGGGCGGGGCTGGTTCGCGGAGCGTTTCCTGGATCACCGCACCGCTGGCATCCTGGATTTTCGCGATCAGGTACGGCTGCACCGCATAGCCTCCGTTGGCGAAGACCGCATAGGCGCCAGCCATCTGCAGCGGCGTGACCGCACCGGTGCCGAGGGCGAGCGTGAGATTTTTTGGATGGCGCGTAATGTCGAAACCGAACTTGCCGAGATATTCGTGCGCATACGGCACCGACACCGCGCGCAGCAGGCGTACTGTGGTCACGTTCTTCGACTCGGCGAGCGAGTCGCGCATCGAGACAATGCCATCGAACTTGCCGTCGTCGTTCTGCGGCGACCAGGTCGCGCCGGCGTTCTCGCCAGGCAGGTCGAGCGCCTCGTCGAGAATCAATGTTCCCGGCGAATAGCCTTTCTCCAGCGCCGCGGAGTACACGAACGGCTTGATCGCCGACCCAGGCTGGCGCCACGCCTGCGTCACGTGGTTGAACTTGTGCAGGTTGAAGTCGAAGCCACCCACCATCGCACGGTAGGCGCCGGTGTCCTGGTCAAGTGCGACAAAGGCGGCGGCAACGATCGGCACCTGGACGATCGACCACGCTTTGCGGCTGTCCTGCATTACGCGCACCAGCGCGCCCGGGCGCAGCTTGATCGCGGCCTTTGCCTTGTCGGACAATGCCCGTTCCAGGAAGCGCAGGCCGGCGCCGCTGATGTCCAGGGTGTCGCCTCCCTGGGTTTCGACCGTGACCCCGCGCGCCGACATGGCCGTGACGACAGCGGGAATCAATCCGTCGGAAGAAGGGCGCTTTTGCAGCGCCGCGTCGATGGCGATGTCGCGTTCGGCGGCGTCCGCGGGCAGGTCGATGTAACCCTCCGGGCCGCGATAGCCATGGCGCTGGTCATAGGCGAGCACGTTGCGGCGCACCGATTCGTAGGCCGCATCCTGGTCCTTCGACAGGATCGTCGTGGTCACGCGGATGCCGGACGTGTAAGCCTCGTCCTTGAACTGCTCATACACGGCCTGGCGCGCGAGCTCGGCGACATAGTCGGCGCGGGTGGCAAATTGCTGGCCGCCCGGCCTGACACGCACCGGCTGGTCGACCGCCTCGCGGTACTGCGCCTCGGTAATGTAGTCGAGCTCGAACATCCGCTTCAGGACCGCGTGCTGGCGCTGGGTGGCGCGCTTCAGGTTGACGGCCGGGTTGTGCCGCGACGGGTTTTGCGGCAGGCCGGCAAGCATGGCGATCTCGCCTACCGACAGCTTGTCGAGCGGCTTGCCGAAGTAGGCGCGCGCGGCGCTGGAGAATCCGTAGGCGCGCTGCCCGAGGTAGATCTGGTTCATGTACAGCTCGAGGATCCGGTCCTTGGACAGGGCCTTCTCGATCTTCAGCGCGAGCGCAATCTCGGTCAGCTTGCGCGAGACCAGCTTCTCGCGCGACAGGAAGAAGGTGCGCGCGACCTGCATGGTGATGGTCGACGCACCCTCGCGAAAGCCGCCCTTCAGGTTGGCTCTGGCGGCGCCCATCGCGCGGATCCAGTCGATGCCGCCATGCTCGTAGAAACGCGTGTCCTCGATGGCCAGCACGGCCTTCTTCATCAGGTCGGGGATCTGCGCGATCGGCACAAACTCGCGCCGCTCGACGCCGAACTCGCCGATCAGCACCTGGTCGGCGGTGTAGATACGCAGCGGGATCTTGGGCTTGTAATCCGTGACCGCATCGATTTCAGGAACGTTCTTGAGAATCGACCAGACCAGCCAGCCGGCCGCGGCGACGCCGGCCAGAAGGAGCAGGATCAGCGTAATCAGAATGACACCGCGTTGTGGACGAGGCGTTGGCGTATGCATTGGGCGGGGATAAGTTCGCATCGGCCGAATTATAGTCGATTGCTCTTGCCGCGCTTTTCATTGGACGCGGCCCCGTATTGCCTGGTGCCGAAGGTCAGACGAAGGCGAGATCGTGCTGGCGGATGACGTCGTCGGCCCATTCGTCGATGTGGCCGAAGCGGTAGCCGAGGCGTGCGGCGCGGCTGGTATCCATCATCAAAGGGTGCGGGTAATCGAAAGGGCTCAGTTCTCCCGCGGACGACGGCTTGGCGACCGGTATCGCCGTTACCGGTTCGTCGAGCGCGCGTCCGGCGCGGTGCAGCAGGTCGAAGGCCGACATGCCGCCGTCGCAGGCCGCGTTGACCGGGCCGGTAAAGTCTTGCATGCCTGCCCAGGCCAGGAAGCTGCTTGCGGTATGCCCGTCGATGAAGGAGCTGGCAGCGGCGGCGTTCGAGTAGCGCAGCGGCGCGCGCAGGCGCACCAGGTCGACGTAATGCGCGAGGCGGCCGGTGAAGTCGTCGGGGCCCGCCAGCACGTGGCCAATCCGCGCGGTCACCAGCGGCAGCGACCCATCGCGGAGCAGGTAAGCTTCGGCCTGCAGTTTGCCCGCCACGTAGCTTTCGACCGCACGGGAAGGATCGTGCCATGGGTAGCGCGTGTCGATCAGCTGCGCCTGGGCACTCAGGGCGCCCTCGGAAAACGGTTCGTTCTGGCTTCCCATCAGGCCGCGGTACACGTCCACTGTCGACGCAACGATATAGCGCTTCACACGCCCGCCAAATACCCGGACGGCGATCGCGGCATCGACAGGGCTGTAGCACATCTGGTCGTACACGATGTCATATCCCTCGATGCCGGCGAAGGCGCGGCGCATGGCCGCCTCATCGCGCCGGTCGACCTTGATGCGGCCGATGCGGGCGCCGAACGGGTCCGGTGCGCGGCCACGGGTGGCGATGGTGACCTGGTGCCCCGCATTGACGAGCTTCTGCACCAGCAGCTTGCCGACGTGGCGCGTTCCTCCGATCACCAATATATTCTTGTGCATGGCATTTCCTTGTTGGATCGCGTATATTTTCTGCTGATGATGGCAATTGATCAACCGAGAAAAATTTGCGCAATGACTAAGAAAAACTTATCCATGGAACTTCTGTGAAGCCGCTCCGCAGCCTGTCGGGAATGATCGATTTCGATTGCGCGGCGCGCTGGGGCAGTTTCAAGCTGGCCGCCCAGGAGCTGCACAAGACGCCAGCCGCGATCAGCCAGCAGATCCGCCACCTGGAAGAAAACCTCGGTTTCGCGCTGTTTGTCCGTCATCCGCGCCACGTGACGCTGACCGAAAAAGGCCAGGAGCTCGCCATTGCGGTCAGCAAGATGCTGGGCGAGCTGCGCGCCAAAGTCGGCGCCCTGCAGGCCGGCAGTGAAGAATCGGTACTGCGCATCTCGACCACGCACTCGTTTGCGATCAAGTGGCTGGTGCCGCGCATGCACCGCTTTACCAAGCTGTATCCGGAACTCGACATCCGCCTCGATTCGAATGACGCGCAGGTCGACCTGGACGACGACGCCACCGACGTGGCAGTGCGTTACGGCCCCGTCACGGACGGCGATCCGGCACTGCTGTTCCGCGAGCGCCTGATCGCGGTATACAGTCCCGACCTGCTGGCGCCGGGCCAGGCCGAGCTGACGCTGGCGGACCTGCCCGATTTCCCGCTGCTGTACGAGAAGTCGACCGAATCATGGCTACAGCTGCTCAACGAGAACCGTGCGCTGAAGGGCAAGTACGATTTCTCGCGCGGGTACAGCCACTGGGGCGTGCTGGCGCAGGCAGCGGTCGCCGGGCAGGGGATCGCGCTGGTCACGTTCGGGATCGCCTGCCAGGATATCTTGAAAGGATCGCTCAGGCAGATCAACTGCCGCAGCGCGCCGTTTGCGAGCGGCTATCGCTTCCTGGTCAATCCGCGCAAGGAGAACATGCCGAAGGTGCAGCGTTTCCGCGCCTGGCTGGTGGCCGAGATGGACGACATGCGCCGCCAGCTGGAGCAGAACGCATAAAAAAAGCGGCGGCCCGAAGGCCGCCGCTTTGACGATGCGGGTGCTGACGCTTACTTCACGCCGTGCATCAGTTTCTGGATCAGCGGTGCGATCAGGAACAGGATCACGCCGCCGATCAGCAGCGCCCAGAAGCCGAAGGTATAGCCCGACAGTGCCGAGGCGATCGACATGCCTTCGGTGCCGCTCACGTGGCCGGCGAAGATGCCCGACAGGTTGTTGCCGATACCGGTCGACAGGAACCAGCCGCCCATGCCCAGGCCAACCAGGCGCACTGGCGCCAGCTTGGTGACCATCGACAGGCCGATCGGCGACAGGCACAGCTCACCGATCGACTGGATCCAGTAGACCGCGAACAGGGTCCAGAACGGGATCTTGCCGTAGGTCGGGTCGACCAGGAACGACAGCGCGTACATCAGCAGGCCGAAGGCCAGCGCGTTGAACAGGATGCCGAGGCCGAATTTGCGCGGGATCGACGGGTTGATGTTCCTGCGGCCCATCGCAACCCAGATCCAGGCGATGATCGGTGCGCACACGATAATGGCGACCGAGTTCACGCTCTGGAACCAGGCGGTTGGGAAGACCTCCATGCCCAGTGCGCCGACGCGGTCGACGATGTTATCGGCCAGGAAGGTGAACGAGCTGCCTGCCTGTTCGAAGAACATCCAGAACAGGATGTTAAACGCGAAGATGATCATCATGGCGATGGTCTTGTCGCGTGCGACCTTGCCGTCGCGGATACCTTCGATCATCAGCATGAGCGCCAGGATCACGAACATGACGGTCAGGATGACCTGAAGCGTCGCTGCGCCCAGTTCAAGCAGGAAGTACACAACCGGGATCACGAACAAGGCGCCGACGGCGACCATGATGGCGCGGGTGCGGCTCTGGCCAGATTCATCCGGCGCGCCGATGCCCTTGAGCGAAGCGCGGCCGATGTAGAACCATACGAGGCTGATCAGCATGCCAATGCCGGAGGCGAAGAACACGACCTTGTAGGCTGGCGCGACGTCGGTGCCGAAGATCTTCTCTGCCAGGATCTGGGTCAGGATCGGTGCGACGAACGCGCCGGCATTGATACCCATGTAGAAGATGGTGAAGCCCGAATCGCGGCGGGTGTCGTTCAGCGCGTACAGCTTGCCGACCATGGTCGAGATGTTCGGCTTGAACATGCCGTTACCGACGATGATGGTGGCCAGGCCGAGGTTGAAGATCTTCGGGTCTGGAATCGTGATGGCGAACAGGCCGGCTGCCATGAACAGCGCGCCGATCAGGATCGAACGCTGGTAGCCGATGACGCGGTCGGCGACATAGCCGCCGAATACTGCGCCGGCATACACCAGCGCCAGATAGGAACCGTAGGTCAGGTTGGCCGCGGCTTCGCCGGTGCCGGCGCCGTCATGGAACTGAGCGACGATATAAAGTACAAGTGCCCAACGGATGCCGTAGAAAGCAAAGCGCTCCCAGAATTCGGTCATGAATAACATCCAAAGCGGACCTGGGTGTCCCATCATCTGCTTGAACTCGGGAATGACAACTTCCTGATGTGGTGTGGTTGCGGCTCCGCTCATGCGGGGGTCTCCTGACTGGTTATGGTTGATACGATCATCGGTGGAAGCCCGGCCCGAAAAGGGTGAAAATTCCAACTGGGCTGCATTTTAATGTAAATCCGTCACATTCTGCGAATTTTTGGCCGCTGTGGTATTCCGCGTGTACTTACCCGCCACACGGCTTGCAAATGCCGTGCACCGATTTGCGCCAGTTGTCGTATATTGAGAGTGCAGGCAATGATCTTTACACTGAATTGAAAAAGGAATCTGTACTATGGAGCACGACGTTGTCGATACCCTCATTTCACCGGAAGGCCGGCTTGAAGTGCTGTCGAAGTCCGAAGTCGTCAAGCTTCTCGATACCAGCCAGGGCGGCCTTTACCAGGTTTTCCGCAATTGCGCGCTGGCTGTGCTCAATTGCGGCAGCTCGATAGACGACGGCAAGGAGCTGCTTGAGCGTTTTAAATCGTTTGACATCAGCATCGTGCAGCGCGAGCGCGGGATCAAGCTTGAGATCAAGGGCGCACCGGCCATTGCATTCGTCGACGGCAAAATGATCAAAGGGATTCACGAGCATTTGTTTGCGGTACTGCGCGATATCATTTTCATCAGCAGCGAAATCACCGATAACCCGAATTTCGACCTGAACCGCACCGAAGGCATTACCGATGCGGTGTTCCACATCATGCGCAATGCGAATGTGCTGCAGCCGCAGCGCAATCCAAACCTGGTCGTGTGCTGGGGCGGCCATTCGATCAACCGGATCGAATATAACTACTCGAAAGAGGTTGGCTACCAGCTCGGCCTGCGCGACCTGGATATCTGCACCGGCTGCGGCCCTGGCGCGATGAAAGGCCCGATGAAGGGCGCGACCATCGGCCATGCCAAGCAGCGCCGCAGCAGCGGGCGCTATCTCGGCATCTCCGAGCCGGGCATTATCGCGGCCGAATCGCCGAACCCGATCGTCAATGACCTGGTCATCATGCCGGACATCGAAAAGCGCCTCGAAGCATTTGTCCGTACCGGCCACGGAATCATCGTGTTCCCGGGCGGCGCCGGCACTGCCGAAGAGATCCTGTATATCCTCGGCATCCTGCTGCATCCGGATAACGCGGACATGCCTTTCCCGCTGATCTTCACCGGGCCGGAAACCTCGCGCGACTACTTCGCGCAGATCAACGACTTTATCGGCGCAACGCTCGGCGAAGAGGCGCAAAAGCGCTACAAGATCATCGTCGACGACCCTGAACTGGTGGCGCGCGAAATGCAAACCGGGATCAAGGAAGTGCGCGAATACCGCAAGTCGCGCAGCGATGCATATTATTTCAACTGGCTGCTGCGCATCGATTCGGAGTTCCAGCGGCCGTTCAAGCCGACGCATGAAAACATGCGCAACCTCAGCCTGCATAAAAACCAGGAAAAGCACCAGCTGGCGGCCAATTTGCGGCGCGCGTTTTCAGGTGTTGTGGCGGGTAACGTCAAGGACGAGGGAATCCGGGCGATTGAAGCCTTCGGCCATTTCGAAATCCACGGCGACCCGGCGATCATGGGGCCGATGGACGCGCTGCTGACGTCGTTTGTCGAGCAGAGCCGGATGAAGTTGCCGGGCAAGGCGTATATTCCTTGTTATCGGATTGTTCAGTAGTTGAGGCTGGTCATGCGGCGCGCGGTTGGTAAGGTGCGTCGCTTGACAGGTTTCGGGCGTACGACAATCATTGTTGTATGAGCATCCCGCGGCACCAACTTGCTCAAGGCCATCAATACGCTCACGTGGAAATTGTACGGTTTCGGTACACTGCTCGTTGCGGTCGTATATTTCATCGCGAAAAACGTCGCTTAGAAAATTCCGGCTAAAAAAATGGGACCCCGAAGGGTCCCATTTCTCATTCTGCTTAGTCTTCGCGGCGCAGGTGCGGGAAGAGGATCACGTCGCGGATGTTCGGCGAGTCGGTAATCAGCATCATCAGGCGGTCGATGCCGATGCCGCAGCCCCCGGCTGGCGGCATGCCGTATTCCAGCGCCCGGATGTAGTCCGCGTCGTAGAACATCGCTTCTTCATCGCCTGCGTCCTTTGCCGCCACCTGGGCCAGGAAGCGCGCTGCCTGGTCTTCGGAGTCGTTCAGCTCCGAGAAGCCGTTGGCGATTTCGCGGCCGACGATGAACAGCTCGAAGCGTTCGGTGATGCCTTCGCGCGTGTCCGACGCGCGCGCCAGCGGCGACACTTCCACCGGGTAGTCGATGATGTAGGTCGGCTCCCAGAGCTGCGCTTCGGCCGTCTCCTCGAACAGCGCCAGTTGCAGCGCGCCCAGGCCCCAGGTCGACATCGGGTTCACGCCGAATTTCTTCAGTTCGGTGCGGATGAAGGCCGCGTCGTTCAGCTGCTCGCCGGTGTAGTGCGGAGCGTACTTGTTGATCGCGCCGACGATGGTCAGGCGGTTGAACGGCTTCGACAAGTCCAGCTCGCGGCCGCCGTAGGTCAGCATCGCGGTGCCGTGCGCGTCGATCGCCGCCTGGCGGATGACGGCTTCGGTGAAGTCCATCAGCCATTGGTAATCGACGTAGGCCGCGTAGAACTCCATCATGGTGAATTCCGGATTATGGCGCGGCGAGACACCCTCATTGCGGAAGTTGCGGTTCACTTCAAACACGCGGTCAAAGCCGCCGACCACCAGGCGCTTCAGGTACAGCTCCGGCGCGATACGCAGGAACATCTCCATGTCGAGCGCATTGTGGTGGGTGATGAACGGCTTGGCCGCGGCGCCACCAGGAATGGTGTGCAGCATCGGCGTTTCGACTTCCATGAAGTCGTTCTTTTCCATGAAGCGGCGGATCGACGACATCGCGGCGGTACGCGCCTTGAAGGTGCGGCGCGTATCTTCGCTCATGATCAGGTCGACGTAGCGCTGGCGGTACTTGGTCTCCTGGTCGGCCAGGCCGTGGAACTTGTCCGGCAGCGGGCGCAGCGACTTGGTGATCAGGCGCAGGCTGGTGACCTTGATCGTCAGTTCGTCGGTCTTGGTCTTGAACAGCGTGCCTTCAACGCCCAGGATGTCGCCCAGGTCATAGTGGTGCAGCGCTTCCATCGCCGCTTCGCCGGTCAGGTCGAGCGTGGCGTAGATCTGGATGCGGCCATCGGCGCGATCGCCCGACGAATCCTGCAGCGTCGCAAAGGCGGCCTTCTTGCCGGCCTCGCGCTTGAGCATCATGCGGCCCGCCAGGACAACCGGAATCGCTTCGGCTTCGAGTTCTTCGCGCGACTTGGCGCCGTACTGCGCGTGCAGGTCGGCCGCCTTGTGCTGTGGACGGAAATCGTTCGGGAATGCCACGCCTTTTTCACGCAGTGCGGCCAGCTTGACGCGGCGCTCGGCGATGATCTTGTTTTCGTCGGCCGGGGCGGCGGCTTGTTCTTGGATATCCGTAGTCATGATAAGTATCGCTAGTTTTTGATTGATTATGCGGGGAACAGCTCGTCGATCGTCAGCTCGGAAAAATCGCTGGCGATGTGGATCACGTTGTCGAATTCGGCAAAGGCTTCGGCGGGCAGGGTGGTCGTCAGCACAACGCAGCGCATGCCTGCGCGGCGCGCCGCCTCAACGCCCAACGGCGCGTCCTCGAACACGATGCAGTTCTCCGGCGCGACGCCGCAGCGTTCGGCTGCGAGCAGGAACACGTCCGGATGCGGCTTGCCGCGCGCGACATCGGCGGCGCCGACCACGGTGTCGAAGTGGCGGCGCAGGTCGAGGCCATCGAGGGTGAATTCGATATTCGCGTTCGGCGCAGCCGTCGCTACCGCCAATGCGACGCCGCGCAGCCTGGCTTGTTCAACCAGGTCGTCAAAACCAGTGACGGTTTTGCGGTGCGGCTCGTACAGCTCGCGGTAGACCGCTTCCTTCTCAAGGTTCAGTTCAAGCACTTCATGGTCGAGCAGGTCCTCGCCCATGTGGGCGCGGATAATCTCCTTGCCCTGGCGGCCGGCCGTGGTGCGGAAGAATTCATCGGCATCGATGTCCATGCCGCGGCGCTTGAAGAACGCGATCCACGAGTCGGTATGGAACGACATGTTATCGACGATCGTGCCGTCCATGTCGAACACGAAGGCACGGCGGGTTGCGGTCATGAGCCTACGCCCTGCTTCAGGGACGCCGAGATGAAGTCGTCCAGGTCGCCGTCCAGCACGCCCTTGGTATTGCCGGTCTCGAAGTTGGTGCGCAAATCCTTGATGCGCGACTGATCCAGCACGTACGAGCGGATCTGGTGACCCCAGCCCACATCCGTCTTGGAGTCTTCCAGCTTCTGCTGCTCGCTCATGCGTTTGCGCAGTTCGAGTTCGTACAGCTTCGCCTTGAGCATGTCCATCGCTTCGGCGCGGTTGCGGTGCTGGCTTCGGTCGTTCTGGCACTGCACCACGATCCCGGACGGCATGTGCGTCATGCGCACCGCGGAGTCGGTCTTGTTGATGTGCTGTCCACCCGCGCCCGAGGCGCGATAGGTGTCGATGCGGATGTCGGCCGGGTTGACGTCGATCTCGATCGAGTCATCCACTTCCGGGTACACGAACAGGCTGGTGAACGAGGTGTGGCGGCCGTTGGCCGAGTCGAACGGCGACTTGCGCACCAGGCGGTGAACGCCGGTCTCGGTGCGCAGGTGGCCGTAGGCGTAATCGCCTTCGACTTTCAGCGTGGCGGTCTTGATGCCGGCGACCTCGCCGTCCGACTGCTCCATGATCTCGACCTTGAAGCCCTTGCGTTCGCAGTAGCGCAGGTACTGGCGCAGCAGCATCGACGCCCAGTCCTGCGCTTCGGTGCCGCCTGCGCCAGCCTGGATGTCGATGAAGCAGTTATTCGGGTCCATCGGATTGTTGAACATCCGGCGGAACTCCATCGCTTCGATGACTTTGCGGATTTCGTCGGCGTCGCCGATGATCGCCTCGAGCGTGTCGTCGTCGGCTTCTTCACGCGCCATCGCAAACAGGTCGTTCGCATCGCCCAGGTCGGCCTTGGCCTTGGTCAGCGTGTCGACGATGGCCTCCAGCGCCTTCTTCTCCTTGCCGAGATCCTGCGCGCGTTTAGGATCGTCCCAGACGGTCGGATCTTCGAGTTCTTCGTTTACTTGTTCGAGCTTCTCTGACTTGGTATCGAAGTCAAAGATACCTCCGAAGTTCGGCTTCACGATCGGTGAGATCGTTCAGCAGGGCGGAGAGGGCGTTGATGCGTTCGGCTTCCATGGCGTTCCGGTCTAAATAATTGGTTGAATCGAACCCTAGATTATACCCGATGCCGGCTTGCCCGGGCAGGCGGCCGTCCCGTATCATCCAGCCCATACTTCACATCCGGGCCGGCCATGCGTTATCAAATTTATACTTTGCTTGTTCCAGCGCTGCTAAGCGCTTGTGCCACCACGGCGGTGGGCATCCCGGCGGGCAGCCGCGCCACCGTCGCGCTGCTGGAAACGACCGACCTTCATTCGAATGTGGTCGGCTACGACTATTACAAGCTGGCGCCCGACGCGTCGCTTGGCTTCGACCGCACCGCCACGCTGATCGCCGAAGCGCGCAGTCAGTACGCCAACACGCTGCTGCTCGACAATGGCGACACCATCCAGGGAACCGCGCTATCGGACTACGAGGCCCTGGTGGCGCCGCGCGCCTGCGGCCAGGTGATCTCGATCTACAAGGCGATGAACCACCTGAGGTTCGATGGCGGCGGCATCGGCAACCATGAATTCAATTATGGCCTTGCGCACTTGTCGCAGGTGACCGGCAACCGCTTCGACGTCGATGGCGTCGACCCGGCAAAGCCGCGCTGCGCCGGCCCGGCGTTCCCGCAGGTGCTGGCTAACGTCTACAGCCTTAAGACGCGCCAGCCGCTGTTCGCGCCGTACCACATCATCGACAAGACGATCACGGCGCAGGATGCCGCGGGCAAACCGTTCACGGCAACGCTCAAGGTAGGCATCATCGGTTTTGCCCCGCCGACGATCATGTCCTGGGACAAGCGCTGGCTCGACGGGAAGGTCTACACGGAAGGCGTGCGCGAATCGGCGCAAAAGTACATTCCCGAGATGCGCGCCAAAGGGGCGGAGCTGATCGTCGCGATATCGCATGGCGGCCTGGATGCGTCGCCTTACTCGCCAACGATGGAAAACGCGAACTATTACCTGGCCCAGGTGCCTGGCGTGGACGCCATGCTGATCGGTCATTCCCACCAGGTCTTCCCAAATGCGAAAAGCACCGCCGCGCAATTCAACCTGCCTGGCGTGGACAAAGCGAAAGGCCTGGTGCACGGCGTGCCGACCGTGATGGCCAACCTGTGGGGCAAGCACCTGGGCGTCATCGGCCTGCAGCTCGCGCATGACGGGCGGCGCTGGGTGGTCGACAAGCCGGCCACCACCGTGGAGGCGCGCGGCGCGCAGCACCCCGACAAGCGCTATGTCGCTGCCGATCCGGCGGTGGCGGCATTGGTCGCGGAAGAGCACGAGGCAACCATCCGCTATGTGAAGACGCCGGTCGGTGTGACGGGCTTTCGGATGTCGACCTACTTCGCCGACGTCGGCGACGTCTCCGCGATGGCGGTGGTGAACCTGGCGCAGGCTGACTATGTGACCAACTATGTCAAGACCTCGCTGCCCCAGTACGCAAACCTGCCGGTGCTGTCGATGTCCGCGCCGTTCAAAAGCGGCAACGCCGGCGTGACCGACTTCACCGATGTGGCGGCCGGTAGCCTCGCGCTGAACAACGCGGCTGACCTGTACTTGTATCCCAACGCGCTGTACGCAGTCAAAGTCAATGGACTGGAGCTGAAGGCCTGGCTGGAGCATTCGGCCGGCCGCTTCAATACGATCGATCCGGCCCGCAAGGAACCGCAGGAACTGGTCAACCCGGCATTCGCATCGTATAACTTCGACACCCTGACCTCGCCTGACGTGCGCTACCAGATCGATGTGACGCGGCCGGTGGGCAACCGGATCCAGAACCTCAGCTACCGCGGCAAGCCGGTTGGCGCGGCAGACGAGTTCCTTGTCGCGACCAATAACTATCGTGCCAGTGGCGGTGGCGGCTTCCCTGGGCTTGATGGCAGCAAGACGGTGATCGCTTCGCCCGATAACAACCGTGAGGTACTGATCGCCTACGTCAAGCAGACCAGGAGCCTTACCCGCGCGGACCATGGCGCCAATCGCAGCTGGTCGTTCGCTAAAGTGAAGACGGCAGGCCCGGTGGTGTTCCACTCGGCGCCAGGACTGACTGCGCTGGCGCACGAGGCCGGACTGCGACATGTCTCGCAGCTGCGCGCCGACGACGGCGCCGGCAAGGGCTTCGCGCTGTATGCGATTGATCTGTCCCAGTCGGCCGCGGCTGCCGCCAATCGTCTGGGCAAATCCGGCGCGGCGGCCAGGTCCGGCAGCCCTGACGCTGCGAAGGCGATCCAGGCATCAGCCCACGCTGGCGAGCCGAACGCGATGTTCCTGCTGTCGAACATGCTGTATGCAGCCGAGAACCTGGAGGAGGCGCGCAAGTGGCTGGAAGCCGCGGTGGCGCGCGACCATCCGGAGGCGATGCAGCAGAAGGCGATGGCGCTGAGGGACGGCTCGATGGGATTCGAGCGCGATGAACACCAGGCCGCTGTGTTGATAAAGGAAATGGCGCACGCGATGCGGCATCGCGCGCAGTAGCAGTTCGGTCAGGCGCGCTCGATCTGCATCAGGCGCTGGCCATGCACGCCCCAGGTGCGGTCAACGCCGTCGACCACGCCGCGCAAGGCCCAGCCGGTGCCGATTTTCTCCACTGTGATGGTGGTTTCCAGTTCGGCGGCCAGCTTCTCGGCCCACATGCTGGCCGAGCCCTGTCCCTTGAACAGTTCGTTTCCGTTGACGATGACGGTTGCGTCGAAAACCGACGCCGTAAAAATGGTCTTCATATTGGTTCGCTGATAAAAATGACGGAGACTGGCTTGCCTGTCGTCGGGTGAATGGATTCGCGCATCTCGAGAAGCCGGAAACCGCAGTCGCTCAAGGTTCGCACCCAGGTTTCGAGGGTGCGGAAGTACCACGGCGGGGCATCGGTGAAATCGGCGCTGAAGCCGGACCACGATCCTTCGCGCCAGCCATCCTGGTAGGCCGCCTCGCCGCACGCGACGTGCGGATGAAGCGTCTGCACAACCAGCGCGCCGCCAGGGTTGAGCAGCGATGGTACCGCACGCAGCAGGCTATTGACGGATTCCTTGCCGATCAACGAGAAGTTGCAGATCGCGACATCGACCGCCGCGTCCAGCGCTCCCGCGCCGATCTCTTCGTACGACATGACCCGGAAGTCGCCGCCGCCGGCTGCGTTGGCCTTGTCGATCAGGCCCGGTACCACATCGACGCCGATCATCGCGACGCCGTCGAGGGCGCGAACCAGCCAACCTTCGCCGCTGCCGATGTCGATGCCGCTACGCGGCGAGCGGCTGCGCACCGCGTCAACGATCGCCTTGTCGGTGACCAGCTTGCGGCTTTCGATTTCGCCGCCGCGCACGGCGTTGGTCCACGGGTCGGTATTCTTCGACCATGAATCGATGATCTTTTCGTCGCTCAATGGCTTCAATGGAGTTTCGTTTTCTCGGGTTGCACCAGCACGAACGGGCTGACGACCGAGGCCCACACTGTCGCGTCTGCGGCGGACCAGGTGGCCGCCTGCACATCGGTCACCTTGGCCACTTTGCCTTCGGCCATCCAGCGGCTGATGCTGTCCTTGTCGTCATGCGAGACGCGCAGCGCGACGTCGATCAGGTCCAGTTCCGGGCTGACGAACACCACGTTTCCTTGCGCGAAGTGCTTCTCCAGTTCGGACCACGGCAGGCGCGCGGTCTCGCGGTTGATCTTGATGCGCAGGTCGGTATCGTTTTCGGGCTTGGTTTTCATGCTTGAGTCGGTATTAAGGTCAGAGAGGTTCGATCACCGGATCCGGCGAACCCGCCCATGTTAACCGATACGCCTGGCCCTTGCGCACATTGCCCACCAGCGCAGGGCGGAAGCAGGCGAGGTTGATGCCGCCGTTTCGCCGCACACTCGGGTAGATGATGCCCATCGAACCGGCGTCGAGCAGCGCGGCCGCAAGCTGCTGCGACGCGATGTAGCTCGACGGGTCGAGCGCCTTGTCGAAGGTTTTCTGGCCGCGCAGGTCGTGGAAGGTGCTGGTGAAATCGGCCAGCATGACCTGGTAGGTGACGCTGTCGTCGAAGCGGTCGATCTCCTGGTACTCCACGGTTTTATGGAAGGTGATCTCGGCCAGCGCGGTGGCGGCGTCGAACGCGCAGTACCACGCGCCGCGCTCGCCGTCGTTGAAGCGGCTGCCTTCGGGGCGCGGATAAGTATAGGCCGCGTTAATGATCCGGAAGTTCGGCACGCCGAACACCAGCTCGTCGACGCCGATGCCAGGCAGGCCGCCGTACTCGCCGCGCAGGCGCTCATTGGTCGCGTTGTCGAGTTCGAACAGGTCGCGCAGCACGTCGGTGCTGTCGGCGAGGGGGCTCAGCACCGAATCCTCGACGTCGGCAAAGCGCGACGGGATCAGTCGGCAGGTGTCGAACTGGCGCAGCTGCACCAGCTTTGGTTCGCGCGACAAGATCAGAGGCCTCCGCGGCGGGCGTCGAGCAGCTTGCGCACCATTTGCATGGCCAGCAGGCCGCCCGCCAGCATTTGCGACAGCGGCGTGCGGCCGCCGAACACCGGGTTCTTGTTCGGCAGCGTGACCCATTCATCGGCCAGCTGGTCGCCGTACAGGATGTGCAGGGCCTTGTAGATGCCCAGCAGGTAGGAGATGCGGGTGATGCGGTCGACCTCGAGCACCCGGTCAGGGTTCTTTTTCCATTCGTAGAAGGTGGACGAGGACAGGCCGCCAAGCAGTTCGCGCGCGTCTTCATCGCGCAGCTTCCAGGCCGCCACCAGCTGGAAGAACCCCTTGAGGGCGGACTTGGACAGGCGCTCACGCTCAGGCCGGGCGTTCAGGTCAACCAGTACGGCCGGCTCAAAGCGGCTTTTTGGGTAGGCGTAGGCTAGATTGTTCATAATTAGCTCCGGTAATGGATTAGTTATACTCCGATTCCGATAGCGATGCAAGCGGTGCGCAATGCGCCATGTTTGGCTTCTGGCAATATCATGGCAGAATGAGCAACCGCGAGTTCACAATAAGGAAGAGATGAATAACCAACCGAGCAACCGTAGCGCCGCCTTTGCTGGAATCTGGACCGGGTTGGGCGTGCTGCCGTATGCCATCTGGTCCGGCAGCGGCGCGTTTTCATCGGGGCTTGCGGAAAACGCGCTCTGGCTCGGTGTCGCGGCGATTTTCATCTTTTTGCCGGCGGTGTATTTTGTGGTTGGACCCGACGGCGTGGCCTTCAGCCGCAACTGGGTCAACAACCCGGTCGAGCGCGAGAAGTACCTGGCGCTCCTGACCCGCATGGCGGCCTGGATCGCGACCGCCGCCCTGGTCGGCGGCGTGCTGCTGATGGTGCAAAAGAGCCTGGGCTAGGCAGCCTTACGCCGGTTCGGCGTGTTCGACCATCAGCTGGACCTTGGTGACGCCGTTATACTCGTTGGCGTCGAGCCGGAACGCCACCCGTGCGCGGTCGCCGACCGATGCCGTGTGGCCGAACCAGATCGCGTCGTAGCGCTGGCCGTTACGCTCCAGTAGCAGCTTGAGGTGGCGCTCCTTGAGGATGCGCTGGCTGACCACGCGGAACTCGTCGCAGAACAGCGGCGGCGCGAAGCCCTGGCCCCATACCTGGCCATCGATCACCTCGATGAACTGGGTCGTGTAATAGGCGTCCTCCAGCGGGCCGTCGGTCTCGATGACGCGCTCGAGCTGCTGCTGCGTGAGCAGCGCGCGGCCGACTTCTTCGAAGGCTTGCTGGAAGGCCGCGAGCGATTCGGCACGGATCGTCAAGCCGGCCGCCATCGCATGGCCGCCGAATTTGTCGATCAGGGACGGCGCGCGCTTCGATACCAGGTCAAGCGCGTCGCGCAGGTGGAAGCCGGGAATCGATCGGCCGGAACCTTTCAGCCAGCCGTCGCTGCCCGGCGCGAAGGTGATGGTCGGCCGGAAGAACTTCTCCTTCAGGCGCGAGGCGACGATGCCGATCACGCCCTGGTGCCAGCTCTCGTCGAATACGCAGATCGTGCTGCTGCTGGCCGGCTCGAAAGAGTCGAGATGGAGCAGGGCGGTGTCCTGCATGTCCGCTTCGATCTCGCGCCGCTTCAGGTTGATGTCGTTGAGCTGCTGGGCGATCGCCCAAGCGCGGCCCTCGTCGTCGGTCGTCAGGCATTCGATCCCCAGCGACATGTCGTCCAGGCGGCCGGCGGCGTTCAGGCGCGGGCCGACCGCGAAGCCAAGGTCGAACGGCGACGCGCTGCGCGCTTCACGGCCCGCCACGCGGAACAACGCGGCGACGCCGGCGTGCATGCGGCCGGCGCGCATGCGCTTGATGCCCTGGGCGACCAGGATGCGGTTGTTGGCGTCGAGCTTGACCACGTCGGCTACGGTGCCCAGCGCGACCAGGTCGAGCAGGTTGTCGAGCTTCGGCTGCGTCTGCGCGTCGAAGATGCCGCGCCGGCGCAGCTCCGCCCGTAGCGCCAGCAGCACGTAGAACACGACGCCGACGCCGGCCAGGTTTTTGCTCGGGAAGCCGCATTCCGGCTGGTTCGGGTTGACGATGACGCGTGCCTCCGGCAGGGTGTCGCCGGGCAGGTGGTGATCGGTCACGACGACATCGATGCCCAGGCGCTTTGCGGCCAGCACGCCGTCGATGCTGGCAATGCCGTTGTCGACGGTGATGATGATGTCAGGCGTCTTTTCGCGCGCGGTCAGCGCGACGATCTCCGGCGTCAGGCCGTAGCCGTACTCGAAGCGGTTCGGCACGATGTAATCGACATGCGCGCCCATCGCCCGCAATCCGCGCAAGGCGGTGGCGCAGGCGGTGGCGCCGTCGCAGTCGTAATCGGCGACGATGACCATGCGCTTTTGCGCGGCGATCGCGTCGGCGAGGAACACCGCGGCCGCGTCGATGTGCAGCAGGCCGGAAGGCGGCACCAGCGCGGCCAGCTCGCTCGAGAGCTCGCGCGCGTCGGTCAGCCCGCGCGAGGCGAACAGGCGGGCGAGCACCGGGTGCACGCCGCCCTGGCGCAGCATCTCGGAGGTTCGGAACGAGCAGGGACGTGTAGCGATTCGGGTCATGGCAGCAATCGGTCAAGCGTGGGGCGGCGCCAGAACATGTTCTGCGCCAGTTTGGAGGTGGTGAGTTCGAGATGACGGTCGCGGTGGCTCAGCACCATGCGCAGTTTCTTGATGCGGCCGTCGCGCACAGCCGCCAGCGCCGGCGCGAACACGGTCTTGTCGAGGTGCTTCATCTGCGCCAGCCAGGCGGCCCATTCGGTGCCGATGGCAGCCTGGGTCAGCGTATCGCAGACGAAAATGGCGTCGCCGTCGGTGTCGTCGACAAGCTCCTTCAAGGTCGGTCCGCGCATGTGCGCCATGGACGACAGCCAGCCCGGTGCGTCGCGCGTGGCAAGCAGCGGAGCGGCTTCCGGAATGGTTTCAAGCGCGCTGGCGCAGCCCCATGGCCAGAAACCGTTGATGGCGCGCTGTCCGCGCCCTTCGCGCTCGCTGTTTGCCCGGTTCTGGAACCACAGCATCTGGACTTCGTTCTGCAGCTTGCGGTACTCGACCGACTTGTCGCCCTTTGGCAGCCAGTCTGACAGATTCATGCCGGCCGCGGCGTCGGGTGTGGCGGTGTCCAGCGTGGTCCAGCCGTCAGCGCGCATGAACCAGGTGTGCGCATCGCCGTACAGCAGCGTCTTGCCGGTCTCGTCGAAGTAGGGCTTGGCGGCCTCGAACAGCATGCGCGAATGGCTGTCGTCCAGGTTCAGGCTGCGCAGGTCGGCCATCAGCATGTGGCTGCGCGCGATTTCGATGTGGATCGGATGGATGATGAACCAGTTGCCGTCGCCGGGGTCGAGCCCGAATCCGAGCATCGATTGCACCGCCAGCGCCGGGCGGTCGCTCGCGTCAAGGCTGATCGCGCGCGCCAGCCACAGCTCGTGCGGCAGCATCCGCTGCGGACCGTCGAAGGGAACCTGCCTGAAGGACGATGTGCGGCTTATCAGGCTGGCAAGAGCCGGCGCCTCCAGTGCGCGCACCAGGTCGGGAGCCAGTTCAGGAGGGGGGAGGGCAAACGGCAGGACAAGCGAAATCTGGGTCATGCCGCATTGTATTTCATCTGGTGTCTCAAGGAGAAATTGCGAGCGGATGGGCGCGCCGATGCGGCCGCAGGCAGCGGCGGCCGCCCAGGCCGATCCGATGCGTCAGATTTGCTCGTCGCCGCCGCCAAGCTCCACGTCGCCATACGTCAGGCCAATGGCTTCCTCGTACCAGGTCTGTACCAGCGCCAGGTGTTCTCGTTCATTGTTGAGCGCGATGGTGAAGTTGCTCACCATGTCGGTCAGGCCGTGTTCGTCCGCCAGCGCGATCAGGGTCTCCCAGCCCGCCTTGTCGCTGAGCTCGGCCGTGACGATTGCGTGCAGCGACTGCGCGATGCTGGTGCGCGGGTCGTTGAGCACCTGCACCAGTCCCAGCGACTCCACGCCGCACAGGTCGGCGCTTGGCGTTTGCGACGTCGGGTCGCCACCCAGCGATTCGATGGCGTCGGACACCATCAGGAAGTGGCGCGCCTCGTCTTCGCGGATGTCGTCCAGGTCGTCGATGGTCATGCTGATTTCGGTATCGTCGAGCATGACCTCGCACTTGGTGATCAAGGCGTCGTACAGCCTGGCGCCGGTTCGCTCGAACGCCAGGCGCTCGCCCAGCTTGTCCATCAGGATCTGCGGGCTTTCGCCCTTCAGCATGTCCAGCCCCATGCTGAGCATGCCCGTGACAGTACCCGGCAGCGGAACCGAGCCCAGCGAATCGGCGTCGATAATATAGGGACTGCGCAGCTCGGCCATTGGCGAATCGTCGCCTTCGTTTCCTTGCATCAGGTCGGGGTCGACGTCGGTCATCGCCTTGCTGTCGATGGGCGACATCTGGATGCCGGTGCGGTTTATTCCGACAGGTTCAGTTTGCGTACTCATTGTTCCTCCCTGGGCCGAGCCGTTTCAGTGCGTATGCACGCCCGGCGTCGTCCATTTTTTTCGGTAAAGTTCGGTTCCCGGCGACCAGACATAGCCGGACGCCACGGTATCGCTCGGCGACCCATCGGTGTTGACCATCGCGCGGTAGCGCTGCGACAGCGCGCCTTCCTGCGCTTTGTCGATGAACCGGGTGCCGTCGGCGCGCACGTCGATTTCGCTGGCGAGCACCTTGCGGACGAAGTCGCGCTGGCTTCGGAATGCGAGCGGGCTGTCGATGCTGGAGGCGATGATTTCGGCTGGATCGCGGCTGTCAAACTTTTGCAACGCTTCGCACGCCATGTGGAAGTGTCCCAGCTCGTAATCGAGGAAGCGCTCCCAGATGGCGCGCACGTGGTGGTTGGATTCCTGCTCGATGCAGCTATAGTACAGATAGCATTCGGTGGCCTCGTGCAGCACCCATTGTTCGAGCCAGCTGTCGCCCGGGTCGAGGATGGACGAGTACTGCGTCACGTGCTGCTCTTCCACCGACGCGATCTCGGCGTACAGCTGGCGCGCCAGCGGATCGGCAAATAGCGGCCCGATATTCATGTAATAGTCGTGGGTCTGGTATTCGCCCGCGACAAGCATTAGCGCGTGCAACCTGGTGATCAGGTCGGCTGTGCTGGAGACGTACGGACGCCGCAGCTCATCTTCAGGCGCGCGGTGATGTTCGCTGGTCGGTCGCCCGTGCATCACGTCGGTATAGCTTTGCAGGATGTTGTTGGCGTCCTTGCCCTCCATCCGGTCCAGCAGGGCCGAAAAGCGGTACAGGTGGTCGAAATCTTCGAGCAGGCCGAAACGGTAGACCTGCGCCAGGTAAGTGTCGGGTTCGCGCTGGGCGACCGCCGCGGTCACTTCGATGGCGGTCTGTTCGTACGCGATGGTCGTTTCGAGCGGCGAATGATCGGCTGCGATCAGCCAGTTGATCATGGTTGCCTGGTGCTGCTCGGTGCGGCGGACCTTTGCCAGCGGCAGCCTGAGTGCCAGGTTGTGGCGCGCCGCCATGTGGCCAAAGCGCAGGGCTTCGTTCTCGAGCCCGTTGGTAAGAATGATGCGGACGCGGGTAAACGCGTCATCGTCGAGTTTGCTGATGGGTTTCTGGACCATGTCGCGCCAGGTAAAGTGCTGGTTGTCGACGTGGACGCCCTTGGAATCGAATAAACTGAAAGCCATGGCCTGCTCCTTCGCGGACAAATATGCCGTCTCCATTCGATTCCTCGAACGGGCGCCAAGTTCGATGATTTTTCCGCCTGCGAGGGCGATTCAATTGTGCAAGTCCTATTCACGGATGAGCTTTGTGTGGCACACTTCGTGCTCTTATATAAACATTCGGATTCCATGAGCATCATCCATAAATTGCCGTATGAATGGCTGGTCGGGCTGCGCTACACGCGCGCCGGCCGCCGTAGCGGGCGCAACAGCTTTATCTCGTTTATCTCCCTCATCTCAGTGGCCGGCATCGCGCTCGGCGTCGCCGCCCTGATCGTGGTGCTGTCGGTAATGAACGGCTTCCAGAAGGAAGTCACCGACCGCATGCTGTCGGTGCTGGCCCACATCGAAGTATTCGACGCGCGCGGCGCCATGCCCAACTGGCAGCAGGCCTCGAAGGAAGCCTTCGCCAACCCGGCCGTCAAAGGCGCGGCGCCGTTCGTCGAAACCCAGGGCATGCTGCTGCAGGACGGCGTGATGCGTCCATCGGTCATCCGCGGCATCCTGCCGTCGCAAGAAGGCAAGGTCTCGGACGTGGCCAAGAACGTCAAGCGCGGCAGCCTCGACTCGCTCGAGCCAGGTTCGTTCAACATCGTGCTGGGCTACGCGCTGGCGCGTTCGCTCAACGTCGACATGGGCGACAAGGTCACCATGATGCTGGCGCAGGCCCAGACCACGCCGGCCGGCGTGCTGCCGCGTACCCGCTCGTTCACCGTGTCCGGCATTTTTGAAGCAGGCCATTTCGAGTTCGACTCGGGCCTGGCATTCATCAACATCGACGACGCGCAGAAGATGGAGCGCCTGGAAGCGCCGTCCGGCGTGCGCCTTCGCATCGAAGACATGCACCGCGCGCCTTTCGTGGCCCAGGAGCTGGCCAAGTCGATGTCGGGCGAGCTGCTGATCCGCGACTGGTCGAAGCAGAACGCCAACTGGTTCGCGGCGGTGCAGACCGAGAAGAAGATGATGTTCATCATCCTGACCCTGATCATCGCCGTCGCCGCGTTCAACCTGGTCTCGACCCTGGTCATGACGGTGACCGACAAGCAGGCCGACATCGCGATCCTGCGCACGCTCGGCTCGTCGCCGCGCTCGATCATGAAGATCTTCATGATCCAGGGCGCGCTGGTAGGCATCATGGGCACCGCGATGGGTGTCGGTTTCGGCGTGCTGGTGGCGCTGAACATCGATGTGATCGTGCCGTTCATCGAACGCATGCTGGGCGTGGAGTTCCTGTCCAAGGACATCTACCTGATCAGCGCCTTGCCGTCCGACCTGCGCTGGCTCGACGTCGCCAAAATCGGCGGCATGTCGGTGGTGTTGGCCTTCGTCGCCACGCTGTATCCAAGCTATTCGGCGGCTCGCGTCAAACCTGCGGAGGCACTGCGCTATGAATGATATCAACCACAAGACGCCAGTGCTTGCATGCAGCGGCCTTGGCAAGACCTTCACCCAGGGCTCGTACTCGGTGCCGGTGCTGAACAACATCGACTTCGCGATCTATCGCGGCGAGCGGGTTGCGATCGTCGGCGCGTCCGGCTCCGGCAAGTCGACCCTGCTGCACCTGCTGGGCGGGCTCGATACGCCGACCACCGGGTCGGTCAGCCTGATGGGCGAGGACTTCGCCAATCTGTCGGAAACGCGCCGCGGCGAGCTGCGTAACAACATGCTCGGTTTCGTCTACCAGTTCCACCACCTGCTGCCGGAATTTTCGGCGCTCGACAACGTCGCGATGCCGCTGATGATCCGCCGCGAGAAGCGTGCCGTGGCGGTCGCAAAGGCCGAGGAGATCCTGGCCCGCGTCAACTTGGCCAAGCGCGTGATTCACGTGCCGGGCGAACTGTCGGGCGGCGAACGCCAGCGCGTCGCTCTTGCGCGCGCCCTGGTCACCCAGCCAGGCTGCGTGCTGGCCGACGAACCGACCGGTAACCTCGATCATGCCACCGCGGAGCATGTCTTCGACCTGATGCTGGAGCTGTCGAAGTCGCTCGGGACCGCGTTCGTCATCGTGACCCACGATATCGAACTGGCGCGCCGCTGCGACCGCGTGCTGCGCCTGACCGAAAACGGGCTGCAGGAAGCCTGAGATGTGGATCGACACCCACTGCCACCTTGACGCGCATGAATTCGGCGGCGAGTCGCTGGCGGTGGCTGGCCGGGCAGGGGAGGCCAATGTCGGAATGATCGTCATCCCGGCGGTCGACCGGCATAACTTCGCGCTGGTGGCCAGGATGGCGGCCGACGCGCCCAACGCCAGCTATGCGCTCGGCATACATCCGATCTATGTTCCGCAGGCCGGTGAAGACGACCTGGCCACCTTGCGCCAGGCAGTCGAAGCCGCGCTGGCAGATCCGCGGTTTGTGGCGGTTGGCGAAATCGGCCTGGATTACTTCATTCCGATGCTGTGCGAACCGGCGATGCGCGAGAAGCAGGAGTACTTCTTCCGCGAGCAGCTTCGCATCGCGCGCGATTTCGAGCTGCCGGTGCTGATGCATGTGCGGCGCTCGCAAGACCAGGTCTTGAAGCATGTGCGGCAGATCCGGCCGGCAGGCGGCATCGCCCACGCATTCAACGGCAGCTTCCAGCAGGCGCAGGGATTCATCGACCTGGGTTTCAAATTAGGCTTCGGCGGTGCGATGACGTTTACGCGCGCGCTGCAGATACGCAGGCTGGCGGCCACGCTGCCGCTGGAAGCGATCGTGCTGGAAACCGACGCGCCGGATATCTCGCCGGCGTGGATTCATCCCGGCCGCAACAGCCCGGAGTACCTGCCCGGGATTGGGGCGGTGCTCGCCGAACTGCGCGCGCTGTCGGTCGCGGCGATCAGGGAAGCAACCGCGGTAAACGCGGTCGCTGCGATGCCCCGGCTGGGCAAATTGTTTGGTCACTTAAAGTTGCCATAAATTCATCGTGGTGGCGCCGTGCTGAATTAAGCCAGGGACACGCATCCAAGCTTGACGATTGTTAAGAATGGCTTCTCCAGGTGGCGCAGTATTGGCGGATTGTCTTGTCCGGTCCGCCACCATGCGCTGCCTGATTCTTGGCGTCGTTTCCGGCGCCGCATTGCTGCAGACGCGCGCCAGCCTTCCTGGCGACGCCGTGCTGGCCGGCCTGGCCGCCGCAGGTGTGCTGATGCTGGTGTTCAGGCACGCGGCGCTGGCCTTACTTGCCGGCGTAGCGCTAGGATTTTGCTGGGCCGCCTACATCGCTCAGCTGGCCCTGGCGCCCAACTTGTCGAAGGCCGATGAAGGGTGCGACCTGACCGTGGTGGGCATTGTCGACAGCCTGCCATATACATTCGACCAGGGAGTGCGGTTTCACCTCAAGGTCGAGGAGGCGCGCGGCGCGCAATTTCCGGTTCCGCCGCGCCTCGCACTGGCGTGGTACACCGGCTTTCGCGACGCGCGCCAGCAGGTTGGCAATGTCCAGCCGGGAGAGCGCTGGCGGTTGACCGTGCGCCTTCAGCGCCCGCATGGCAACGCCAACCCGCACGGCTTCGATTATGAAGCGTGGCTGCTGGAGCAGGGCATACGCGCAACCGGCTACGTCAGGCCGGACGCCGGAAACCAGCGCATCGACAGCTTCGTTCCAAGCTTTTCAAGCATCGTCGGAAGCGCCCGGGCGACGCTGCGTGCGCGGATTCGCGCGGCCCTGCCGGACCAGCCGTACGCCGGCGTGATCGTCGCGCTGGTGGTCGGCGACCAGCGCGCCATCGACCAGTCGGACTGGAAGGTGTTCAACCGCACCGGCATCAGCCACCTTGTGTCGATCTCCGGGCTGCACATTACGATGGTTGCGGGGCTGTTCGCGTGGATCGCTTCAAGCCTGTGGCGCCGCTCGTTCTTCACCAGTGCGCAGCTCCCGTTGATTATTCCGGCGCAAAAGGTGGCGGCGCTGGCCGGCGCCGGGGTCGGGCTGGTGTACGTGCTGCTGGCTGGCTTCGGCATCCCGGCGCAGCGCACGCTCTACATGCTGACCGTGGTCGCGATCGCGCTGTGGTGCGGCCGCCTTGCCAGCGTATCGCACGTGCTGTGCACGGCCCTCGGGGTGGTCGTGCTGATCGATCCCTGGGCGGTGCTGGCACCTGGCTTCTGGCTGTCGTTCGGGGCGGTGGCCATGATCCTGTACGCGACCAGCGGCCGGATCGCGCCACGCGAAGCCCGGATGGCAGGTGCGCTGCGCGTGGCCGCGCACACCCAGGCTGTTGTGACTATCGGGCTGGTGCCGCTGACGATGCTGCTGTTCTCGCAGGTGTCGCTGGTCAGCCCGATCGCCAACGCACTGGCGATTCCTCTGGTGAGCTTCATCGTCACGCCGCTCTCGCTGGCCGGCAGCCTGCTTCCTGCCCCGCTCTCGCATATCGTGCTCGGCGCCGCGCACCTGGTCATGGCGGCACTGGCGGCGCTGCTCGGGTGGCTGGGCGACCTGCCGCTTGCGGTGTGGACTGCGCCCGCACCCGAGCCGTGGATGTTCGCCTTTGCGCTGGCGGGGACGCTCTGGATGCTGGCGCCACGCGGCTGGCCGGTACGCTGGATCGGGGTAGCCGGATGGCTGCCGATGCTTGCCAATCTCCCGACCCATCCACCCGCGGGCGAGATGCATGTCACGGCGTTCGACGTGGGGCAGGGCACCGCACTGCTGATCGAAACTTCCAGTCACCGTCTGCTCTACGATACCGGGCCGCGCTACTCGGACGAATCCAACGGCGGCAACCGGGTGATCCTTCCGTATCTGCGGGGGCGGGGCATCGAGCGCCTCGACGGCATCATGGTCTCGCACAGCGACGTCGATCACGCTGGCGGCGCGCTGGACATCCTCGCTGCCATCAAGACCGGGTGGGTCGCCTCATCGCTCCGCGCCGATCACCCCGTCGTCAAGGCGTCGCCATCGCACCATCGCTGCGCCGCTGGCCAGCGCTGGCACTGGGATGGGATCCGCTTCGATGTGCTGCATCCGACCAGCGAGAGCTACGCCGACACCGGCCTGAAAGCGAATGCCCGCAGTTGTACCCTGCGGATCAGCGCGGGCAAACACGCTATCCTGCTGGCGGGCGACATCGAAGCGGCGCAGGAGGCGCAGCTGTTGACGCGCGCGCCGCACGGCCTGCAGTCGCAGGTGCTGCTGGCGCCGCACCACGGCAGCGGCACCTCGTCGACCCAGGCATTCCTGACGGGCGTGGGGCCGCACGTCGCGCTGTTCCAGGTTGGCTACCGCAACCGCTACCGCCATCCGAAAGCCGAGGTGGTCGAGCGCTACGAAAAGATGGGTGTCACGCGCTTGCGGACCGATGAATCAGGCGCGGTGACGTTCAGGTTCGGCGCCGCGCTGGGCGCGACCGAATACCGCCGCGAGCGCGCCAGATACTGGCACCTGCGCTAGACGGTTCCTTCTAACCGGGCGCCGCCAATCGCATTACAATTCACGCCACACCAACCAGGCTTGCGCGGCTCAAGCGCCGGCCAACCAGACAATGACCAAACCCCTGCTGCACTTCAGCCACGGCAACAGCTACCCCGCTGGCGCCTACAGCCACTTCTTCGACTACCTGCGCGCCGATTTCGACATCCGCTGCGTCGACATGCATGGCCACGACCCGCGTTACCCGGTCACCGACGGCTGGCCCGAGCTGGTGGCCGAACTGATCGAACAGCTCGAAAGCTACCATCAGCCTGCGATCCTGGTCGGTCATTCTCTGGGCGGCATGCTGAGCATGATGGCGGCGAAGCAGCGCCCCGAACTGGTACGCTGCGTGGTGATGCTCGACTCGCCGGTGGTCGCCGGCTGGCGTGCGTGGCTGTGGCGGATTGTGAAGTGGCTTGGCCACGCAGACCGCTTTTCGCCGGCCAGGTTCTCGCGCCGGCGGCGCACGGCATGGCCCGACCGGGCGGCCGCGTACGAGCATTTCAACGCCAAGGACATGTTTGCGGCCTGGGCTCCCGGCGTGCTCGATGCCTACCTCGAGCACGGCCTCAAGCCGCACCAGGACGGCGGCGTCGAGCTGCGCTTCTCGCGCGAGGTCGAGACCGAAATTTACAACGCCCTCCCGCACCACATGGGCAGCGTGACCGGAAAGCGCTTCCCGGTGCCGATCGGTTTCGTCGCCGGCACCCAATCGGTCGAACTGCGCCAGGCCGGGCGCGGCGCCACCAGGCAGCTGGTCGGCGACAATTTTGTCGAGATCGAGGGCGGGCACCTGTTCCCGATGGAGTCGCCCGAGCTGACCGCGAAACTGACGCGCGAGATGATAGAACGGCTGTTGAAGCAGGCCGGCCAACCTGGCTGAATTTTTTTCGCGTAAAATCGCTGGGTTCCCTTTTCTCCACGAAGACTCCAGCGATGACTATCAAGAGCGACAAATGGATCCGCCGCATGGCCGAATCCACCGGCATGATCGAACCGTTTTCACCGAACCAGGTGCGCGAAGAAGACGGTCGCCGGATCATCTCCTACGGCACCTCCTCGTACGGCTACGATATCCGCTGCGCCGACGAGTTCAAGATTTTCACCAACATCAACAGCACCATCGTCGACCCGAAGAACTTCGATTCGAACTCGTTCGTCGATATCAAGAGCGATGTCTGCATCATTCCGCCGAATTCGTTCGCGCTGGCGCGTACCATCGAGTACTTCCGCATTCCGCGCAACGTGCTGACGGTTTGCCTCGGCAAGTCGACCTACGCGCGCTGCGGCATCATCGTCAACGTGACGCCGTTCGAGCCTGAGTGGGAAGGTTACGTGACGCTGGAGTTCTCGAACACCACGCCGCTGCCGGCCAAGATCTATGCGGGCGAGGGCTGCGCGCAGGTGCTGTTCTTCGAGAGCGACGAAGTCTGCGAAACCTCGTACAAGGATCGCGGCGGGAAGTACCAGGGGCAGGTTGGGGTGACGCTGCCGAAGGCGTAGCAACGGTGGTATGGATTCCCGCCTGCGCGGGAACGGCCAATAAAAAAGGAACCGCGAGGTTCCTTTTTTTATGATGCCGGCGCTGGCGATTAGCGCAGTTCGCCGTCCAGCTTCACGCAGTCGACGAAGTAGCCCATCTTGCCGTCCACTTCGCGCTTGACCAGGCCGTGCACGTCGGTCTCGAAGCCTGGGAAGCGCTCGTTGAAGTCGCGTGCGAAGCGCAGGTAGTCGACGATGGTCTTGTTGAAGCGCTCGCCCGGAATCAGCAGCGGAATGCCCGGCGGGTAAGGCGTCAGCAGGATGGCGGTAATGCGGCCCTCCAGCTCTTCGATCGAGACGCGCTCGATCTCGCGGTGCGCCATCTTGGCGAAGGCGTCCGACGGCTTCATCGCAGGAATCATGTCCGACAGGTACATCTCGGTGGTCAGGCGGGCCACGTCCGACTTCTTGTAGAAGTCATGGATCGACTGGCACAAGTCGCGCAGGCCCCAGGCTTCGTAACGCGGGTTCGCTGCCGCGAATTCCGGCAGGATGCGCCACATCGGCTGGTTCTTGTCGTAGTCGTCCTTGAACTGCTGCAGCGCCGTGACCAGCGTGTTCCAGCGGCCCTTGGTGATACCGATCGTGAACATGATGAAGAACGAGTACAGGCCGCACTTCTCGATGATGACGCCGTGCTCGGCAAGGTACTTGGTGACGATCGACGCAGGAATGCCGCTTTCGCCGAACTGACCGTCCAGCGACAGGCCAGGCGTGACAACCGTCGCCTTGATCGGGTCGAGCATGTTGAAGCCCGGCGCCAGCTTGCCGAAGCCGTGCCAGGTGTCTTCGGCGCGGATCATCCAGTCGTCCTGGGTACCGATGCCTTCTTCGCTGAAGGTGTCCGGTCCCCAGACCTTGAACCACCAGTCGTTGCCGAATTCGGCGTCGACCTTCTTCATCGCGCGGCGGAAGTCGAGCGCTTCGAAGATCGACTCTTCCACCAGCGCGGTGCCGCCCGGCGCTTCCATCATGGCAGCGGCGACGTCGCACGAGGCGATGATCGAATACTGCGGCGAGGTCGAGGTGTGCATCAGGTAGGCTTCATTGAATGCGTCCTGGTCCAGCTTGACCGATTCCGATTCGCGCACCAGCACCTGCGACGCCTGCGACAGGCCGGCGAGCAGCTTGTGGGTCGACTGGGTCGAGAAGATCATCGACTCCTTGGCGCGCGGGCGGTCCTTGCCGATCGCGTGCATGTTCTTGTAGAAGTCGTGGAAGGTCGCATGCGGCAGCCACGCTTCGTCGAAGTGCAGCGTGTCGATCTTGCCGTCCAACATTTCGCGCAGGGTCTCGACGTTGTACACCACGCCGTCGTAGGTCGACTGGGTGATGGTCAGGATGCGTGGCTTCTTGTTGACGGCTTCGCGGGCGAACGGATTGGCCTCGATCTTGCGGGCGATCGATTCAGGCGTGAACTCTTCGAGCGGGATCGGGCCGATGATGCCGAGGTGATTCCGGGTCGGCATCAGGAACACAGGGATCGCGCCGCACATGATGATCGAGTGCAGGATCGACTTGTGGCAGTTACGGTCGACGACGACGATGTCGCCAGGCGCGACGGTCGAGTGCCAGACCATCTTGTTCGAGGTCGAGGTGCCGTTGGTGACGAAGTAGCAGTGGTCGGCGTTGAAGATGCGTGCGGCGTTGCGCTCCGACTTGGCGACCGGGCCGGTGTGGTCCAGCAGCTGGCCGAGTTCTTCCACCGCGTTGCAGACGTCGGCGCGCAGCAAGTTCTCACCGAAGAACTGGTGGAACATCTGGCCGATCGGCGACTTCAGGAAAGCCACGCCGCCCGAGTGGCCGGGGCAGTGCCACGAATACGAACCGTCGTTGGCATAGTTGACCAGCGCGCGGAAGAACGGCGGCGCCAGGCCGTCGAGATACGACTTCGCTTCGCGGATGATGTGGCGCGCGACGAACTCCGGCGTGTCCTCGAACATGTGGATGAAGCCATGCAGCTCGCGCAGCACGTCGTTCGGGATGTGGCGCGAGGTGCGCGTTTCGCCGTAGATGTAGATCGGGATATCCGCGTTCTTGTGGCGGATCTCCTTGACGAAGGCGCGCAGCGCGGTCAGCGCGAAGTTGGTCTCTTCGATCGAGCCCGCGCCGAATTCCTCATCGTCGATCGACAGTACGAAGGCCGACGCGCGCGACTGCTGCTGCGCGAATTGCGACAGGTCGCCATAGCTGGTCAGGCCAAGCACTTCCATGCCTTCCTTTTCCATCGCGGCTGCGAGTGCGCGAATGCCGAGGCCCGAGGTGTTCTCGGAACGAAAATCCTCGTCGATAATGACGATTGGGAAACGAAATTTCATGGGCAGCTCCAAAGCGAAGCGCCGCGAGGGCTGTCACCGCCACAAAGGCAGGACGTCGCTCACGGCACCGAAAAAAATAAGATGCGGATTTTCGCAGAAATGGCCGCAATCCGGTGAAAAACTTTTGTAAGAGTAACCACTACTTGGCGTGCTTGGCGCACCCTTGCAATTCTATCAATAAATACTCACAAGCGCTCGTACGTTACGTAGGAAAAGTCGAAACCATTCGATTCCGAATGCTGCGTCACGCGCGCCGACTCGCGCCAGGTGTCTGGCGGCAGCTCGGGGAAGAAGGTATCGCACTCGAACGTATGCGCGATTTCGGTGACGATCATGCGGTCGGCCAGAGGCAGCGACTCGTTGAAAATCTGGGCGCCGCCGATAATGGCCGCCGGCTCGTCGCCGACCAGCGCGATGGCCGCGGCCAGCGAGGTCACCGCCTCGACGCCGTCATGGCGCCAGTGGGCATTGCGAGTGATGACGATGTTGCGGCGGCCTGGCAGCGGGCGGCCGATGGAATCGAAGGTCTTGCGGCCCATGATGATCGGGTGGCCGAGCGTGACGCGCTTGAAGTGCGCCAGGTCTTCGGGCAGGTGCCATGGCAGGGTGTTGTTGACGCCGATGCCGCGCGCGGCATCGATGGCGACGACGATGGTCAGCTGGGTCATGTCATACCGCCACTGGCGCTTTGATCGCCGCTTGCGGCTCGTAGCCGGTCACCTCGAAGTCGTCGAAGGTGTAGTCGAACAGCGAATCGGGCTTGCGCTTGATGACCAGCTGCGGCAGCGGGCCGGGTGTGCGCGACAGCTGCAGGTCGACCTGTTCCATGTGATTCGAGTACAGGTGGCAGTCGCCGCCGGTCCAGACGAAGTCGCCCACGTCGAGGCCGGCCTGCTGCGCCATCATGTGGGTCAGCAGCGCGTACGAGGCGATATTGAAAGGCACGCCCAGGAAGATGTCGGCGCTGCGCTGGTACAGCTGGCACGACAGCTTGCCGTCGGCGACATAGAACTGGAACAGCGCGTGGCAAGGCGGCAGCTTCATCTGCGGGATGTCGGCCACGTTCCAGGCCGAGACCATCATGCGGCGCGAGTCCGGGTTGTTCCTGATTTGTTCGAGCACCTGCGAGATCTGGTCGACATGGCCGCCGCCGGGGGTCGGCCAGTTGCGCCACTGGTAGCCGTAGATCGGGCCCAGGTTGCCCTCGGCATCGGCCCACTCGTCCCAGATCGACACACCGTTTTCCTTCAGGTAGGCGATGTTGGTCGAGCCGGCGAGGAACCAGATCAGTTCATGGATGATGGACTTGAGGTGCACCTTCTTGGTCGTCAGGAGGGGGAAGCCCTCCTGCAGGTTGAAGCGCATCTGGTGGCCGAACACGGAACGCGTGCCGGTACCGGTACGGTCGGTTTTCCCGGTGCCATGGTCGCGGACATGGCGCATGAAATCAAGATATTGGCGCATCGAGGGGCTCTTATGGTGAAGGCGTGATTGTAACTCAGGCTGTCTTTTCCATGGCGGCGCATAGCAGATCGAGGGCCTTGCGCACGACGTGGTCCGGCATGCCGGTCAGGTTGTCGCCGACGTAAAGTTCGACCACGCTTGTGCAAGGCAGCGCGCCATGGGCGGCGCGGCCGAACAGCCAGATCTGGTGGTCCCGCGCGACGTCGTTGCGGATCTCCAGCGCGCGCTCGCGCGACACCGGCAGGTGCAGGTGCAGCATGTTGGCTTGCGGCCTGGCCGGGTTGACCTTGATGGAGGGGTAATCGCGCAGCGTGTCGTACAGGCGTTCGGTGCGCCGGAAGTACAGCGGCATGTCGGCGAGGCGCTGCTCGAACTGCATCGCCGCCGACACCACGTAGGGCGAGCGATGGATCACATTGCCGCCCTGGCGGCGGAACCATTCGGCCGCGCGCGCGACGAAGCGCTCGGTCCCGGCCAGCATCGCGCCACCGAGTCCGCCGATCCCCTTGTAGAGCGACACGTAGGCAGAATCGAAGCCTGACGCGATTTCGCCGGCCGATCGCTGATAGCCCGCTGCGCTCTCCCAGAGCCGGGCGCCGTCCATGTGCAGGTGTACCTTGGAGTTGCGGCAATGGGCCTTGATTGCCTCAAGCTCTTTCCAGCTTGGCACCTGGCCGCCGATCTCGCGCATTGGAAGTTCGAGTGCGACGGCGCCAAGGCGGTCCGGGATCTGGGCGAGATCGGCGACTGTGAAGGGGCGATGGCGGTCGCCGACCTGCAGCGCATCGAAGTGGCCGAGCAATTGGTAATTGGACTTCTCGTGCACCAGGATATGCGAGGTCGGATGCAGGGCGGCGAGGCGGCTGCCGCGATCCTCGCACGCCAGGCGCAGCGCGGTCACCTGCGCCATGGTGCCGCTGATACAGAAGACGGCGGTTTCAAAGCCGAGGAGGCTGGCGATTTTCTGCTCAAACTGCTGAATCAGTTCGCCATTGCCATAGACGTCGTGCGCCACGGAGTTGGTCTCGCACCAGGCCGCCATCGCCGCGAACATCTCAGCAGGCGACCTTGGCCGATGGCCTGGCAGCACGGTATGACATTGTTTCAACAGCTCGGCGTCGGTCACAAAAACTCCTCTGCAAATGTTCCAAAATCGGGGACAGACCACCATTTTAGAACGTTCTAAAATGGTGGTCTGTCCCCGATTTTGGAATTTAGTGCATTACGTGGACGTTGTGGAACTGGAGGGCGGCGAGGTTGGCGTAGATGCCGCCCAACGATACCAGCGATGCGTGCGTGCCGGTTTCGACGATCTTGCCGTCTTCCATGACGATGATGCGGTCGGCGCGCTGTACTGTCGCTAACCGGTGCGCAATGATGACCGTGGTGCGGCCGACCATCGCAGCTTCCAGCGCACTTTGCACCAGGCGCTCGGATTCGGCGTCGAGCGCGCTGGTGGCTTCGTCGAGCAGCAGCAGCGGGGGATTCTTCAGCAGCGCACGGGCAATCGCGATGCGCTGACGCTGGCCACCAGACAAGCGTACGCCGCGCTCGCCGAGGAACGATTTGTAACCTTCGGGCAGGCGTTCGATGAACTCGTGGGCGGCAGCCATCTTCGCCGCCGCCATGACTTCGGCGTCGGTGGCGTTGGCGCGGCCGTAGCGGATGTTTTCCATCGCGTTGGCAGAGAAGATGATCGTGTCTTGCGGGACGATGCCAATGGCGTCGCGCAGCGTGTGCAGGTCGAGCTGGCGGATGTCGACGCCGTCGAGCGTGATCGATCCCGATTGCGGGTCGTAGAAGCGCAGGAACAGCTGGAACAGCGTGGTCTTGCCGGCGCCAGAAGGCCCGACCACCGCCACCGTCTCGCCGGGCTTGATGTGCAGCGACAGGTGCTCCAGCGCCGCCGTTTCAGGGCGCGATGGGTAGGAGAAGGTGACGTCGTTGAGCGCGAGCGCGGCGCCATTGGCGGCGCGCGCAGGCAGCGCCATCGGCATGGCGGGATTCTGGATCGGCGACTTCACCGACAGCAGTTCGAGCAGGCGCTCGGTGGCGCCAGCGGCGCGCTGGGCTTCGCCCATCACTTCCGACAGCGCGCCGACCGAACCGGCGACGATCGATGCGTAGAGGATGAACTGGCCGAGCTCACCGCCGGTCGTCGAGCCTTCCAGCACCGCGTGCGCGCCAAGCCACAGCACGAATACGATGGAGCCGAATACCAGCAGGATCGCGATCAGTGTCAGCAGCGAACGCGCGCGGATGCGCTTCATCGCGGTGGCGAATGCGCCTTCCACCGATTTGCCAAAGCGCGCCGATTCGATCTGTTCATGCGTGAACGACTGCACTGTCGGCATGGCGTTGAGGATTTCGCCGGCCATCGCCGATGCGTCGGCGATGCGGTCTTGCGAGGCGCGCGAGAGCGAACGCACGCGGCGCCCGAACATCACGATCGGGACAACCACCAGCACCAGCATGCCGAGGATGATCGACGAGAGCTTCGGATTGGTCACGAACAGCATCACCATCCCGCCCAGGAACAGCAGCGTATTGCGCAGGGCGACCGAGATGCTGGTGCCGACGACGGCCTGGATCAACGTGGTGTCGGTGGTAATGCGGGATAAAACTTCTCCGCTCTGCGTGGTCTCGAAAAATTCAGGGCTTTGCGTGACGACGTGCGCGTACACGGCGCTGCGGATGTCGGCGGTCACGCGCTCGCCCAGCCACGAGACCGTGTAGAAGCGCGCTGCCGTCGCTACCGCCAGCACGCTGGCCACCGCAAACAGGCCCAGGAAGGTGTCGTTGACGTTGTCGACACTGCCCTGGCCGGCCGCGGGGGAGAAGCCCTGGTCGATCATCAGCTTGAATGCGTAGGGAATGGCGAGCGTGGCGCCGGCGGCAAATACCAGCGCGATCGCGGCCAGTCCGAACTGGCGGCGGTATGGCCGGAGGAAGGGCAGCAGGCCCTTGAAGGCGGCGAGGCTGCCTTTTGCGGTGCGCGGATCGGTTTGAGTGGTGCTGGTGGTGCTGTTGCTCATCGTGTTAATGCTGTCGTTTTCTGTTGTTTTTAAAGTTTCATCGGCCGGTCGTAGCCCGTCATTTCAAGATATCCGCGCCCCGCCGGCACGCCGTCGCGGTCGATCGTCACCGCGCCTTCCCAATAAATGGCGCCGGTCGATTGACGCGAATCGAGCTCCTGGTCGTTCTGCAAGGGCTTGACCTGCCAGCGCGTGCCGCCCGTGACGATCGTCGTCGCCACCGGATACACGGCATTGGTGCGCGGCGATTTCCACCGCGCCTGCGGAATGAAGCTGACCTGGTCGGGCGAATACTGCGTCACCTTCCCGGTGGGGTCGCGCAGCATCGCGTGACCCCATAGTTTACCACCTTGCTTGCTTCTGATCTGGAAAGCCATCAGGGCCGAGCCGTCGTCGAGGTTGGCGCCGACCCAGTCCCACCCGGTGGCGGACGGGTCGAGGGCTTCGCTTGACCATTCGTGATCGAGCCATGCGGTACCTTCCACCTTGCCGCCGCCGCCCTTGGCATGGGCTACCGTGCCGCTGACGCTGAGTTGCGGCTCGCTGTAGTAGTAGCTGGCGTTGCGCGGGTCGGCGCCCTTGCGCGAGTAGCCTCCCGCGCCTTGCAGCAGCACCGGCTGGGTCGGCGCCAGGCGCAGGTCCATCGCCACCTGCGCCGACTTGATGCTGACCGTGTAGCTGCCGTCGCTGTGGCGCAGCATGCGCCAGTCGTCCAGTTTGAGGTCGGTGGTGCCGGTCCTGGCATAGGCCAGCCCGAAGCCTTCGCGCGCGCTGCGCTGGTCGTGTACCAGCTTGCCAAGCGCCGGATCGGAGACGGCGGCGTGGGCGATGATCAGCTGCTTGGGTGCGAACGCGCTGGGGTTGGCCGGGTCATGCGCGGTGCGGCTGCGGAAGAAGGTGACCTGGAAGCCGAGCGGTCTACCATCCGTGGTGTTGAGCCAGCCGGTGACGTACCACCACTCGGTACGAAAGTCCGGATGAGCGCCGAAGTCCTTCGGAAACGCCAGCGCGGTAGCCGGCGTGACCGGCGCAAACGTGGGCGGCGCCGCGTGGCACAGCTGCGCCGCCAGCAGCAAAAGCACAAACAAAAATCGCATTACCAGTCCTCCCTGACGGCGCGAATGGGACCGCCGGACAGCGCATGGCGCCCCGATACCAGCGCGGTGAGCACCGAGGCGCCCAGCAGCACCGCGGCGACAATCGAAACCAGCGGCCATGGCACATGCAGCTGCATCGTCCAGTGGAACGACTGCGGATTGACCACATACACCAGAATCAGGCTGATGACGAGTCCCAGCAGGAAGCCGCAGGCGATGCCGAGCGCCGTCAGCGCGCCGCCTTCCAGCGCCAAAATCCGCAGTACCTGCCCGCGGGTGACGCCGACGTGGCGCAGCATGCCGAATTCCTTGGCGCGCGCCAGCGTCTGCGCCGAGAACGTCGCTGCCACGCCGGACAGGCCAATGGCGATGGCGATCGCTTCAAGCAGGTAGGTCACGGCGAAACTGCGGTCGAAGATCGTCAGGCTCATTAGCCGGATGTCTTGCGGCCGCGCGTACTCAAGCGCCTGGCCGAACGGCAGCGCGCGGATCGCCTCTTCGATGCGGGCCGCCGGCACGCCTTCGGCAGTCCAGACCGCAAAAGCGTTGATGCTGGCGTCGCGCGTCAGCGCGCGGTAGTCGCTCATGTGCATCTGCACGGCGCCTGACTGGCTTGAATAGTCCCGCCACGTGCCGGCGACAAAGAAGCTGTGCATGCGGCCGCCCACCGGCAGCGCGAGCGTGGCGCCCGGCTTGACGCGGTAAAGATCGAGCATGGCTTCCGAGACCCACACCGGCATCGCGCCTTGCGGCACCGGAAGCGACAGGCCGCGCATGACCATCGTCTTGCCGGGGTCGAGCGGGTCGATCGGGCGCGCCATCAGGCGTACCGGCGGGCGCGCAGGATCGAGCGACAACTGGCGCGTGCGCTGGAATTCAATGCGGGAGATGCCTGCAAGGCCCTGTATCGCCGCCTGTTCGGTAGGTCCCAGGGTTCCGGCGCCGCTGCTCGAGCCGACCTGCACGTAAAGATCGGCGGGCAGCAACTGCACCAGCCAGTCATCGAGCGATACCCGGAAGCTCGACACCATGATCGCCATCGCGACCATCAGGCTGAAGCTGGCCAGCACGCCGCCGAGGGCGATCGCCGCCTGTCCCGAGGCGTTGCCCAGGCGCGCCAGCGCAAGGGCCGGCACCGCGGAAGCTGCAGCGCTGCGCTGGTGGCGGCGGCTGGCCGCGCCGAACAGGCTGCGCGCAAGGCGCGGCATCAGGCCGATCCCGCCCACCAGCAACAGGGCGATCGACAGGTAGCCCAGGATCGGCAGCTCAAACACCGGCGGCGCCTGGGACAGGGCTCCCGCAATCGCCAGGCACAGCATCGATGGCCAGATGCGGTCCAGCCGCGACAGCGCGGTTTCGTCGGCGCCTGACTTGAGCGCCGCTGCCGGAGGCGTCCGCGCCGCTTCCCACGCAGGCGTCAGGCAGCCAAGCAGCGCGACCCCGAAGCCGAGCGCGAAGAATACGGCGGCGGCGACCGGCGTGAACTGGACCGCGGGATTGACGCCGGCGAAGTAGCCCGCGCCAAGGTCGCCGCCGAAGAAGTGCAGCGCCGCCGCCGCCAGCGCATAGCCTCCGGCGATGCCCAGCAGAGCGCCGATCACGCCGAGGCTGGCGCCCTCGATCAGTACCTGGCGCAGCAACTCTCCACGCTCCAGGCCAAGCACCCTCAGCAGCGCGAACTGGCTACGGCGGCGGATCACCGCCAGCGCCTGCGTCGAAAACACCAGGAAAGCGCCGGTAAACAGCGCCACCAGCGCCAGTACCGTCAGGTTGACCCGGTAGGCGCGGCTCATGCTGTTGGTGCGGCTCTCCTGCGCCTCGTCGCCCGGCTGCCCGACCAGGAAGCGGCCCGGGAAATCGCGTTCCAGCTCGCGCGCGAGGTCGCGTTCGAACGCATCCCGGTTGACGCCGCCGCGCAGCTTCAGGTCGATCCGCGACAGCTGCCCGGTTTTATCGAAGCGCCACTGCGCCGCCCCGATATCCATTACGCCCATGCGCTGGCCGGGCAGGGCTTGCAGCATGCTGCCCGCGACGCGCAGCGTGACCACCGACGCGCCGGCGCGCAGCGCCACGCTGGCGCGCTCGCCCGTGCCCAGCCATTCAAGCGCCGCGGGGGACAGGAAGAGGGCGTCGTCGGCCAGCGTATCCATCAGCTTGCCGTCGGCGGCGCCGCCGATCAGGCCGGGCGTGACCTGGGCGGCCCGGAAAACGTCGATGGCGATGACCTTGAGCGGGCCTTGCTTGCCCACCGCGCCAACTTGGAATTCAAGCACCGGCGAGGCCACCTCCACCATCGGGTGGCTCGCCAGGCGCGGATAGACCGACTCGTCGAACCACGCTTCTCGCCCGCTTACCTGGATGTCCGCCTGGCCTGCGATGCTTTTGACAGCGGCGGAAAATTCGTTGAAGGCGGCCGCGTTAATCAAGTGGATGGCGAATCCCATCGCCACGCCGACCGCGATGGCGACAATCGCGACGATGGCGCGCAGGGGGTGGGCGCGCCATTCGCCCACCAGCAGCCAGCGTGACAGGGCGCCTAACGCTGGCATTCAACAGCCATCGCTTCGGCCTGCCGTTCAACCTTGATGCGCATTGCTTCGGTGGCAGGGCCGGCGCTCTTGCGCAGGTCGTCCTGGGCCCACTTCAGCTGCAGGCGCAGCTTGTCGCAACGCTGCTGTTGCGGCGTGGCGCGTGCTGCGCCGGGCGGCCGCGCTGCTTTGGCGGCCAGCGCCGACGCCTCGCGCCGCTCCTTGTCAAGCGATTCGGCCAGTGCCTTCTGGCGCGCCAGGCGTTGCTTCAGTTCCGGGTCGGGCGGGGGCGCCGGCGGCACATCGAGCATGGCCTGGGTGCCGCTGCTGCAAGGCTGCTCGCTGTACGTGACCTTGCCGTTGCTGCTGCATTTATAGATCGACTGTGCCGGCGCTGGAGCGCACAGCGCCAGGCCTGCGAGGATCACCAGGGCGCGCGACATGACCACTCCTTGTCAGAAGATTTTGCCAGGGTTCATGATGCCGAGTGGGTCGAGCGTCGCCTTGATCGCACGCATCATCGCCATTTCGACGGGCGATTTGTATCGGCTGAGCTCGTCTCTTTTTAGCGCGCCGATGCCGTGTTCCGCCGAAATCGACCCGCCGAAGGCGTCGACCTGGTCGTGCACGATGCGGTTGACCGCCGCCTGGTTGGCGAGGAACTCGTCATGCGGCACGCCCGCGGGCGGCCCGACGTTGTAGTGGAGGTTGCCGTCGCCGAGGTGGCCGAAGGTCACCAGCACCACGCCCGGGAAGGCGTCGCGCAGCTTGGCATCGGTGGCGCCGATAAAGCGCGCGATGCGCGAGATCGGCACCGATATGTCGTGCTTGATGTTCTTGCCGGCCTTTGCCTGCGCCATCGAGATGTGCTCGCGCAGGTTCCACAGGCCGCGCGACTGCGCCTCGGACGCCGCCACGACGGCGTCGCGCGCGATCCCGCGGTCGAGCGCGATGCTGACCGTCTGCTCAAGCATGCCGTTCGCGTGCTGGCTGGATTCGCAGCTGTCCAGTTCAAGCAGCACATACTGGCCATGCGGCCGGGAGAACGGCTTGGGCAGTTCGGGGAATTGGCTGCCGACCAGCTGCAGGCAGACGTCCGACATCAGCTCGAACGCCGTCAGGCAGGCGCCGCAGCGGTCCTGCGCAAGCGTCAGCAGGTCGAGCGCATCGCGCGCGGTGCCAAGGGCGACCAGCGCGGTGCTCGATGCCTTGGGCAGCGGGTACAGCTTGAGCACCGCGGCGGTGATGACGCCGAGCGTGCCTTCCGCGCCGATGAACAGGTCGCGCAGGTCGTAGCCGGTATTATCCTTGCGCAGTCCGCGCAGGCCGCTCCAGATATCGCCCTGCGGCGTGACGACCTCGAGCCCGAGGCACAGTTCGCGCGCGTTACCGTATCGCAGAACGCCGGTGCCGCCGCCATTGGTGGAGAGATTGCCGCCGATGGTGCAGGTGCCTTCGGAGGCCATCGACAGCGGGTACAGGCAGTCGTGCAGCGCGGCGGCGTCCTGGACATGCTGGAGGATGCAGCCCGCGTCGACCGTCATGGTGCGGTTGACCGCGTCGATCGAGCGCACCTTGTTCATGCGCGAGAGCGACAGCACGACCGCCGTGCCGCTGTCGTCCGGCACGCTGCCGAGCACAAGGCCGGTGCGCCCGCCCTGCGGCACCAGCGGCACGCGCCACTGGGCGCAGGCCTTGACCAGCTGCGCGACCTGTTCGGTGTCGGCAGGGCGCAGCACGGCCAGCGCCTTTCCCGTGTACCGGCCGCGCCAGTCATCGAGGAAGGGCGCCATGTCGGCGGCGCTCGTCAGGACGAACGGCTCGCCGGCGATATGGCGGCAGTGCGAAAGGAATTCTTCACTCATGGGTTGCGCGGTTGACCTTGTCGAGCAGGTCGCGGGCCATTTTTTTGGCGGCCTTTTTATAGGGGCGCAGGTACAGCAAGGCGCAGGCGAAGTAGACCAGGGTCAGCGCCACTTCGCCCAGGCCCATGAAGCGCGAGGTCGCATCGAGGTCGCTGTAGCCGCGCACCACGCCTTCGGCGAAGTACAGCAGGATCAGCATCGAGGTCCATTGCAGCGTGTAGACGTCGCGTTTGAGCACGCCGCGCAGCGGGATCAGCAGCGGGATGACCTTCAGGGCCAGCAGCGAGCCGCCCGGCTTGAGCGGCGCGACCAGCATCTCCCAGGCCAGCAGCCAGGCGATCAGCACCGCCAGGCTGGCCGCCGCGCCGACGTGATATACCTTCGATGATTCCATTACCTTGTCCTCCAGAGGCGCGCCGCCGTTTCGGCCAGCCTGCGCCCGGCTTCGATCGCGAGCCGTTTTTCATCTTCGCTGACTGGCTTGTCGCCGTCCAGTCCCGACCAGTGGGTCGGGCCGTAAGGGCTGCCGCCAGTCGCGGTCGTCATCAGTTCGGGCTGCGTGTACGGCAGGCCCATGACCAGCATCCCGTGGTGCAGCAGCGGGATCATCATCGACAGCAGGGTCGACTCCTGGCCGCCGTGCAGGCTGCCGGTGGAGGTAAACACCGCCGCCGGCTTGCCCGCCAGCGTGCCGGCCAGCCAGTCGGCCGAGGTGCCGTCCAAAAAGTACTTCATCGACGCCGCCATATTGCCAAAGCGGGTGGGCGAACCCATCGCCAGGCCGGCGCAGTCGGCCAGGTCTTGCAGCTCCACGTAAGGCGCGCCGCTGGCCGGAATATCCGGCGCGGTCGCTTCCGTTACCGTGGACACCGCCGGCACCGTGCGCAGCCGCGCCTCGGCGCCGGGGACGCTTTCCACGCCCTGGGCGATGAGTTCGGCGAGTTTGCGGGTGGCGCCATGGCGCGAATAGTATAAAACGAGAATAATCGGAGTGGTTTGGTTCATCGTTGGTATTATAGGGCGCTTTATATTATGTCATGCCTTTGCCGGGCGTGATTTTCACTAGTTCATGCTTTCAAAAACAGTCCGCTCGCTCTCCAGGTCAACCAGCGACATGATCGATGTCGGCGCCGCCGCCATGCGCGGCCTGACGTGGAGCCAGATGCGCGACCTGTTTCAGTTCGCGCAGCGCCGCCTGAACGAGGAGCGCCTGCCGCAGCTGGCCGGCAGCCTGACGTTTACGACCACGCTCGCGCTGGTGCCGCTGCTGACCATCGTGCTGGCCATTTTCACCACCTTCCCGATCTTTGGCAGCTTGCGCAGCGCGCTCGATGCGTACTTCGTGCAGAGCCTGATGCCGAAGGGGATCGCCAACACCGTCATCGGCAACCTGACCCAGTTCGCCAGCAAGGCCACCAGCCTGTCGGCGGTCGGCGCGGTGGCGCTGATCCTGACCTCGGCGGCGATGATGGGCATGATCGAGCGCGCCTTCAACCAGATCTGGCGGGTGCGCCAGGCGCGCCCGCTGGCGCAGCGCATCACCATCTACTGGGCACTGGTGACGCTGGGCCCGCTGTTGATGGGCCTGTCGATCACCGTGACCTCGCAGCTGTTCGGCGCCACCACCGGCCTGGCCAAAAGCGCGCCGCTGCTGGCCACCGTGTTCTACACGCTGGTGTCGATCGCGCTGACCACCGGCGCCTACACGATGCTGTACGTGACCGTGCCCAACCGTTTCGTCGACTGGCGCGACGCCATGTGGGGCGGGCTGGTGGCCGCGGTCGCCTTTGAAGTCGCCAAGCGGCTGTTCGCGCTGTTTATCCGCCAGTTCCCGACCTACGCCATTATTTACGGCGCGCTGGCGGCGCTGCCGCTGTTCCTGCTGTGGCTTTACCTGTCGTGGATGATCACGCTGTTCGGCGCCGTGCTGACGGCCGCGCTGCCGGTGGTGAAGTACGAGCGCTGGTGGTACGAGCCGGTACCGGGCGGCGCGTTCGTCGATGCGATGGCGATCCTGAAGGTGATGCATGGCCGCGCACAGCAGGGCGACACGGCGCTGGTGTCGAGCGAGGAAATCCGCGCGCATACGCGTATCGGCTACGACGAGATGACTGCGCTGATGGGCAAGATGGTCGCCGTCGGCTGGGTCGGCAGGGTGCAGACCGATCTGATCACCCGCGCGAAATGGCGCCGCCGCGGGCGCGAGGGCGCCGATAACTGGGTGCTGCTGGTGAACCTGTCGCGCCTGAAGATATCCGAGGTGTACCGGCTGTTCGTGTTCGGCGGCCTGTCGCTGGACGCCGGCGCGTCGTACGACCTGAACCCGTCCTCGCCAATGACGCTCGATATCGCCACGCTGGCACGCCAGGTCGAAGGCGCGGTTGAGGTCCAGCTGGGCCAGAGCGTGGGCGAGCACTTCGATGGGCGCCAGCTGGCGGCCCAGCCTACCAGCTGAGCTTGCCGGTCAGCATTTGCCAGTACATCTTCCAGTCGGCCCGGAACGAGTACAAGGGCTGGGTGAACGATGCCGGCCGGTTGTTCTCGTAGAAGAAGTGGCCGACCCATGCGCCGCCGTAGCCCGACACCACCGCCACCAGCAACCACCACGGGTTCATGCTGTCGATGTACTGCGCGATGCCGGCAATCGCCGATGACGTGCCGATAAAGTGCGCGCGCCGGCACATGCGGTTGGCATGCTGCGTCAGGTAGTACGGGTAGAACTCGGCGAAACTGGTGTAGCGGGTCGTCATCGGACTCTCCTGGTCGCTAATTGGCTGCCCCTGCAAAGCCGAACAGCGCGTCGAGCACGGCATCGGGCTGCTCCTGCATCATGCTGTGGCCCGCGTCGACATGGACGATCCTGGCATGAGGCATCGACGCCGTCAGCAGTTTTGTCGAGCGCGGCGGCGTCATCATGTCCTTGGCGCCGAACACCATCAGCACCGGGCAGCGCACCGCTTCGGCTGCAAGCTGTCCATTGCCGTAGGCATTGCACGCGGTGAAGTCGGTGAAGAACAATTGCTCGGGGTTGATGGCCGACATGCGCTGCATCAGCCGGCGCGCCATGCCCATCGTGTAAAACCCCGGCCCCGGGCACGATGGTTTCTGCGCCATGGACGAGTGCGACCAGATATTGACCATGTCGATCGCGGCAGGTTCATTGTTTTTCGATGTATCGAGCAGTGCGTCAGCGACCTTCATTGGATAGGTGGTTCCCAGCAGCGCCAGCTTGGTGACGGCCTGCGGCGCCTTGTACGACGCGTCCAGCGCGATCAGCGAGCCCATGCTGTGGCCGACCAGCATGGCCTGCGCGGCGCCGGCCGCGCCCAGCAGCGCCAGCAGCCAGTCGGCCATCTCCGGCACGCTGGCCAGCGCTGGCCCGGCGCTGCGGCCGTGTCCCGGCAGGTCGACCGCCAGCACATTGAAGCCGTGATGGGCGAAATAACGGGTCTGCAGCGCGAACACCGAGTGGTCGTTCTGGGCGCCGTGGATGAAAGCGACGGTCGGGCGCGCGGCGTCGAACGCCTTGCCGCCGGTATAGCAGTAAGCCTGCTTGCCTTGTACGTCAATGATCATGTCAGGCTCCTTTCTGCGACAGTTTCAGGCCGCGCGCCAGGTCGTCGATCAGGTCCTCGACGTTCTCCAGGCCGACCGACAGGCGCATCGTGCCTTCGCCGATGCCGGATGCCGCCAGTTGCTCCGCGGGCACGCGGAAATGGGTGGTCGACGCAGGGTGGATCACCAGCGACTTGGCGTCGCCGACATTGGCCAGGTGCGAGAAAATCTTGAGCGCGTCGACAAAGCGGCGCCCGGCCGCGCGGTCGCCCTTGAGCGTGAACGAGAACACCGCGCCGCAGCCCTTGGGCAGCAGGCGCTTGGCCAGTTCGTAGTCGGGGTGCGATGCCAGCTCCGGGTACGACACCGATTCCACCGCCGGATTCGACAGCAGGAAGTCGACCACCTTGCGGGTGTTGGCGACGTGGCGGTCCATGCGCAGGCCCAGCGTTTCGATCCCTTGCAGCACGGCGAACGCGTTGTGCGGGCTCATGACCGCGCCGAAGTCGCGCAGTCCTTCGCGCCGCGCGCGCAGCGCGAACGGCGCCACCGTCGACTCCTCGGCGAACACCATGCCATGGAAGCCCTCGTACGGCTCGCACAGCTCGGCGAAGCGGCCGGTCTTGTCGTATGCCGCCTGCCAGTCGAAGGTGCCGCCGTCGACCAGCAGGCCGCCGATCGCGGTGCCGTGCCCGCACAGGAATTTGGTCGCCGAGTGGAACACCAGGTCGGCGCCGTGGTCGAACGGTTTTAATAGGTAGGGCGTGGTGAAGGTCGAATCGAGCATCAGCGGCAGGTGGTTTTCGTGCGCGATGGCGGCCACGTTGGGAATGTCCAGCACATCGAGTCCCGGATTGCCGAGCGTTTCGGCGAACAGCGCCTTGGTTTCCGGGCGAATCGCCGCGCGCCATGCGTTCAGGTCGCGCGGGTCGACAAACGTGGTCTCGATGCCGAAACGTTTCATCGTGTAGGCGAGCAGGTTTTGCGAACCGCCGTACAGCGCGCGCGAGGCGACGATGTGCGAACCGGCGCCGGCAATCGTCGCCAGTCCCAAATGCATCGCGGCCTGGCCGCTGGCGGTGGCGATGCCGGCCACGCCGCCTTCGAGCGCGGCGATGCGTTCTTCCAGCACCGCGTTGGTCGGGTTCGAAATGCGCGAGTACACGTGGCCGGCGCGCTCCATGTTGAACAGCGACGCGGCGTGGTCGGAGTCCTTGAAGGCGAACGAGGACGTGAAGTACACCGGGGTGGCGCGTGCGCCGGTGACCGGGTCTGGTGCGGCGCCGGCGTGCAGCGACAGCGTGTCGAAACCTGGGTATTGGGGACCGCTCATGATGGGCTCATCCAAGAAATTGAATGGCCCGCATCGTAGCATGCCGGCGCACGCCAGCAAGCTTTGATTATTCGCAATACTGGATTTTTTGCTACGCTTAGGCTACATTCGGATAAAGCTTACAGCCGTGCAAGCGCAGATAAACCTTCCCACAGGGTGACCACCATGAAAGTCTCTGAAATCCTCCAGGTTAAAGGCAACATCCTGTACACCGCCACCCCCGACATGCCGCTGGTCGACGCAGTCAACATCATGGCGGAGAAGGATATCGGCTCGCTGGTCGTGATGGAATTTGGCGACCTGGTCGGCATGCTGACCTTCCGCGAAGTCATCAAGACGCTGCATTCCAACGACGGCGCGATCGGCGGCGGCACCGTGCGCAAGTACATGGATGACCATCCGATCACGGTCACGCCCGACACCGAAGTCAATGAAGTGCGCCGCATGATGCTCGAGAAACACGCGCGCTACCTGCCAGTAATGAACGCCAAGACACTGCTTGGCGTTATCTCCTTTTATGACGTCGCGCGCGCCATGCTGGAAGCCCAGAATTTCGAAAATCGCATGCTGAAAGCCTACATTCGCGACTGGCCAGCCGAAACCGCGCAAGAAGATTAAGCGCTCATGCAGCGTTGAAATTGATTCTGACTTGCGAATGAGATAACGCAAGCGAGCCCATCAGATCGAGACCAGACTGGAGTCAGCACGGCTGCAGCGACGGCCGGCTGTCACCATCGAGGAGAGTCGACATGGGCACCACATCTGTTTGCGCCAGCGCCTTGCTGCGCGTCCTTGCCGCCGCGGCCGTCGCCGCGAGCGCGCTGTCATTGCCGGTCCACGCACAGACTTCGGCCGCGAAAGGCGTTGCCACGCTGGACGTCTGCGAAAATGCCGCCACCGGGAAATGGGTTTACTCTGGCATTGTCGCGATTACCAGCGCCTTACCCAGGGGAACCGCCGCGAAAGTCGATTACACGGTCCAGAACCGGGTGTCCGGCGCCGATTACCTGCCATCGTATAACGCCGCCGCAGTGCCGCTGGTAAGCACCGCGGCGCCGATGTACGGCTTCAGTATCGAGGAGGCGGCCCTAACCCTGGGGACGATGCGCGGCGCCGCCGCCGTGCAGCTGACCGATCCCGCCAACCCGGGCCGTGTCAGCAGCTTTGGCCTGGTCGCCCCGGAGACGGTGTGCGGCTGCAATCCGATCAAGGGCTGCGTACGCACCCAGGGCTACTGGGGCAGCAAGCCGGACGTGATCTGGCCGGCACCGTATAGCCGCGATGCATTGTTCTTCGCCAGCGGCCTGACACTGCAGGGCATTCTCGATGCGCCGGTGCGCGGTAGCGGCTACCTGATCCTGGCCAAGCAGTACATCGCAGCGGTGCTCAACTACGCCGGCGGCGCCTCGGCGCCGCCCAGCGTGATTGCCGCCATCGACGAAGCGGCGGCCTTCTTCGCCGGCGGCACCACACCCGCCAGCTGCGAGCCCGGCCAATGCCAGCGCCAGATCGACCTGGGCGCGATCCTCGACGCCTACAACAATGGCGTCTATCCCGGCGCGCCGGGCCATTGCGCCGACTGATCACGGGAGGAATGGCGCCAGGGCCAGGGGCAGGGCAGCAGCATCGCCCTGCGTACGGTAGAATTGGCTTTTCCGCCTTTCCTCTCTCCTCATCATGTCCGGCAACTCATTTGGCAAGCTGTTTACCGTCTCAACCTTCGGCGAATCGCATGGCCCGGCCATCGGCTGCGTCATCGACGGCTGCCCGCCCGGACTGGCCTTGTCGGAAGCCGACATCCAGCCCGAGCTTGACCGCCGCCGCCCGGGAACCTCGCGCCACGTCACCCAGCGCCAGGAAGCCGACCGCGTCGAAATCCTGTCGGGCGTGTATGAAGGCGTCACCACCGGCACCCCGATCGCGCTGCTGATCCGCAACGAAGACCAGCGCAGCAAGGACTACGGCAATATCGCCGACAGCTTCCGCCCGGGCCACGCCGACTATACCTACTGGCACAAATACGGCGTGCGCGACCCGCGCGGCGGCGGCCGTTCCTCGGCGCGCCTGACCGCGCCGGTGGTCGGCGCCGGCGCGGTCGCCAAAAAATGGCTGCTGCAGCAGTACGGTACCGTGTTCAGGGGTTGCATGAGCCAGCTGGGCGACATCGCGGTGCCGTTCGAGAGCTGGGAGCACGTGCACGACAACCCGTTCTTCGCCGCCAGCGCCGATGCCGCGCTGATCGCGCGCATGGAAGACGCGATGGATGAACTGCGCCGCGCCGGCGACTCGATCGGCGCGCGGATCGACGTGGTGGCCCAGAACGTCCCGGTCGGCCTCGGCCAGCCTATCTACGACAAGCTCGATGCGGACATCGCGTTCGCCATGATGGGTATTAACGCGGTCAAGGGCGTCGAGATCGGCGCCGGCTTCAACAGCGTGGTGCAGAAGGGTTCCGAGCACGGCGACGAGCTGACCCCGGATGGCTTCATCGGCAATAACGCGGGTGGCGTGCTGGGCGGGATCTCGACCGGGCAGGACATCGCGGTCTCGATCGCGATCAAGCCGACCTCGTCGATCCGCACGCCGCGCCGCTCCATCGACAAGGAAGGCAATCCGGTGATGGTCGAGACCTTCGGCCGCCATGATCCGTGCGTGGGCATCCGCGCCACCCCGATTGCCGAAGCGATGCTGGCCCTGGTGCTGATCGATCACGCCCTGATGCACCGCGCGCAGTGCGGCGACGTGCGGGTGAATACGCCGCGACTGGCCTGACGCGCGCGTCAGCTGACGCGGCCGAGGGTTTCCAGCTCGCCGGCGCGGCGCCGCTCGACCGCTTTCATCACCAGCGCGCGCAGGTCGTTCATCAGCGAGAACTCGGCGGCGCTCAACTGGATCGCCGGGAAGCTCTGGTCCCAGTCGCCGTACAGGAAACCGACCGCCTGGCCGTTGGCGCACAGCGGCAGGATCACGAAGCTGCGCGCGCCCGACAGCGTCTGCTTCCACCATGCCGGCAGCTTGGCGGCGAACTTCGGATCGCGTGCATTTTCGATGAAGATGACGCGGTCGCTGTTGAGGGCCGCGTGGAAGACGTTCGGCTCGTACGCATCGTTGAAGCGCATTTCCGGCATCATCGCCTGGACGCCTTCGCCAAAGCCCATCTTGCAGGTATATTCCTTGTCGCGGCGGTTGCGCATGAACGCCATCGCGTGGGTGAACGACAGGCCCTGGTACAGGGTTTCGAGCGCCATCGACGACATCTGCCCCGGGCTTGCGCTGGCAGCGACGTCGCGCATGTCCGATACCCCGCTGACCAGGATGCGGTTGCCTTCGGCGCGCAGGCGGGTCGATGCGGCTTCGAGGGCGCGCCTCTCGGCCGGCTTGGCCAGCGGTGCGATCTGCAGGTCGGCGGCCGCGGCCACCTTGGCTTTCCCGATCGAGACCAGCAGGGCGTCGGGGGCGATGTTCAACAGCGGCGCAAAGCCGGTGGCCAGCGCGCTGACCGCTTCGGTGCTACCCGGTTCGTCGCCCCACAGGGCGTCGGCGCATTGCGACGACATGGTCGATACCGCGGCAAGCCAGTCGCCGTGGCCGAAGGTGTTGCCGCGCTGGCCAGGCGCGGATCGCCGCATGCCGCTGATCAGGTTTGCCGGCAGGCCCCAGTGACGGGCCGCGGCCACGCCGATGCGTTCGAGCGACATGCCGAGCACTTCCTCGGCCGCTTCGTCTTCGGCGCGGCCGGCGCCGCGCTGGGTGATCTGCAGCCAGCGCTCGGGCATATAGAACGACACCATCATGCGGCCCAGCGTATGCAGGATGGAGCAGACCACCGCTTCCTCGGCCACCTTCGGCAGGCAGCCCGCCGCCACCTGCTGCGCGACCATCCCGGCCAGCACCGCCTTTTCCATTTCGATGTGCGCGACCTCCGAATCGGGCAGCGACTTCGACAGCTCTTCGATCAGTTTCAGCCCGAGCGCCAGGTGGCCGATCGCCTCGGTGCCCAGCACCAGCACGGCTTTCGAGACGGTGTTCACGCGCTGGCCAAAGGCCGCATACATGCCGCTGTTTGCCAGGCGCAGGACCTTTTGGGTCAGCACCGGGTCGGTCAGCACCGTCTGGGTCATGTTGAATTCCTGCTCGTCCTCACCGCGCATGGCGCCGAGGATCGCGCTGATCGCCTTGGTGAAGCCGGGCATGTCGCCCTGGCGCCGCGTGCGCTCCCAGAGCAGCGCAAGGGTGGTCTCGGAACTCATCGGGGGCAGTGCGTTGGCGGTAGTCGTCATGGGTTCCCGGCCCTCAGGTCGATTGGCAGCAGGGCTGTGTATTTGTCTTCCGTCAACGCTGCCATGGCAACGTGGGCGGGCATCGGCTTGCCGGTCAGGTAGCCCTGGATGAACGCGCAGCCGCGCTGGTTAAGGTAATCCAGCTGTTCTTCGGTTTCAACGCCTTCGGCGACCACCGACAGGCCAAGGTGCTTGGCCAGGTCGAGCACCGCGTTGCAGATCGCCGCGTCCTTGGCCGCGTGCGGCAGGTCTTTGACAAAGGCGCGGTCAACCTTCAGCACCGAGATCGGGAAGCGCTTCAGGTAGGCCAGCGACGAGTAGCCGGTGCCGAAGTCGTCGATCGCGATGCGCGCGCGCCGTTCGGCCATGCGCGCAAGGACCGTTTCGGCGTGGACCGGGTCGACCATCAGGGTGCCTTCGGTGATCTCGAGCACCAGCTGCTCGCCGCCGAGGCCCGAGTACGCCAGCGCGTCGTCGAGCACGTCGAGGAATTTATCGCTGCGGAACTGGCGCGGGCTGATGTTGACCGACATGTACAGCTTGCGGCGCGCCGCTTCCTCGAACTGGCGCAGCTGCACGCAGGCGGCCTTCAAGGCCCACGCGCCGAGCAGGTTGATCAGGCCATTGGTCTCGGCGATCGGGATGAAGCGCACCGGCGGCACCATGCCGAGGGTGGGATGCTTCCAGCGCATCAGCGTCTCGAATCCCTGGATCTGGCGCGTGCCCGCGTCGACGATCGGCTGGTAGTACAGCAGGAATTCGCCTTCGCGCACCGCCTGGAACATTGCCGCTTCGAGCGAGATGTCGTGCTCCGGCGGCCCGTTCTGGGCCGGGCTGTAGACCACGCAGCGCGCCTTGCCGGTTTCCTTGGCGCGCGACATCGCGGCGTCGGCCAGCGCCACCAGGCGCACTTCATCCTCGGCGTGCTGCGGGTAGATCGACACGCCGACCGAGGCGCCAAGGTAGACGGTGTGCTTGTCGATTTCAAACGGCGGCTGCAGCGTCGCCAGCAGGCGGCCGGTGACCAGCTTGATCTGCGCTTCGGTGTGGGTGCCCGGCAGGACCGCGACAAACTCGTCGCCGCCGATGCGCGCCAGCGTATCGCTGTCGCGCAGGGTTTTGCGCAGCCGCGCCGACGCCATCTTCAGCACCGCGTCGCCCACCGGATGGCCGAGGCCATCGTTGACTTTTTTAAAGCCGTCGAGGCCGATGGTCGCCACCACGAAGCCCTGGCCGGAGCGGCGCGACTGGGCGATCACCATGCGAATCCGGTCCGACAGCAGCAGGCGGTTGGGCAGTTCGGTCAGCCCGTCGTGGGTGGCCAGGTGGCGCAGGCGTTCTTCGGTCGCGCGCTGGACCGACATGTCGCGGCCGACCGCCAGCAGGGCGAGGTCGCCATCGGGCAAAGCCAGTGCGGCGAAGCGGAATTCGAACCAGACTTCCTTTTCCGGGGTATTCAGGCGCGCCTCGATGCGCACCGCATCCTGGCCGCCGACCGCATTGGCGACCGCATTGGCGACCGCGTGGCGCAGGATCGACTGGTCGGCCTCGGCCACCAGGTTCGCCAGCGGCTGGCCATGCAGGTCGCCGGCGGCGCCGCTCAGTGCGATGGCGCGCTGGCTGGCTTTCCGGATCGCGCCATCGAGGTCGAGGGCGAAAACGATATCGCCGGCCGCTTCGAGAAGTGGCCCAAGCGCCGCGGCGGCGGCGCTTCGCTGTGCGGCGCGCAGCTCGCTCTCAGGCACTGATGGGGGACTGGAAAGCATCTGAAAAAGTGCGACTTTCTTATCGTAAGGCCTGAAAAGTATCCAATTTGGGTACGAAGCGAATGGCCGGGTCTGTTTGATCCCGCAAGTCTACCAAACTAGAGCGAAAAGGATGAAGCAAAGATGCCAAAACGCATTAAATATTGTGGCGCAAGCCGTTGATTTCGTTAAATCTGACGCCGGTCAAAGGAATTGCGCGGCCGCCGCCGGCATTCGGCCGCGTGCGGCCGTCGAAAGCTTGCGTCCGAAATGCGTTTGCGCTAGCCTCAGGCGCGGTCCACGATCAACAGCCAACCCCGGAGCAATGAAACAATGAGCCAGTTCGACACGCACGCGGTATTTAACCAGGCGCCGCCATTTGAGAACGTCAATTTGTTCGCCTGCGATCCGGCACTGATGGAGGCGGTTGTGCGCGAAGGCGCCGGCTGGGCGGCCGACTGCCTGGGGGCGCTCGGCGCGCAGCTGGGGACGGCGGCGACATTCGAGCTGGCGCGGCAGGCCAATGCCAACGGCCCGCGCCTGGTCAATTTCGACCGCAGCGGGAACCGCATCGACGAGGTCGAGTTCCACCCGTCGTGGCACACACTGATGGCGATGCTGATCGAGGCCGGCGCCCACGCCTCGCCGTGGGATTCGGCGCGGCCGGGCGCGCAGGTGGCGCGCGCGGCCCAGTACCTGCTGTTCGGGCAGGTCGAAAACGGCAGCCAGTGTCCCGTCACGATGACCTATGCGTCGGTCCCGGCGCTGCGCCAGGCCGGCCCGATCGCCGACAAGTGGCTGCCGAAGATCTTGTCGCGCCAGTACGATCCACGCTCGCTGCCGATCGAACAAAAGACCGGTGCGCTGATCGGCATGGGCATGACCGAGAAGCAGGGCGGCACCGACGTGCGCGCCAACACCACGCGCGCCGTACCGATGGATGCCGGCGCGGCGCAGGCGCGTTTTGGCGCCGAGGGCGAGGGCGCGTGGCGCATCGTCGGGCACAAATGGTTCTTCTCGGCGCCGCAGTCTGACGCCCATCTGGTGCTGGCGCAAACCAGCGACGAGGGCAGCGCGGGCCTGTCATGCTTTTTCGTGCCGCGCTTCCTGCCTGACGGCAGCCGCAACGAGATCCGCGTGCAGCGCCTCAAGGACAAGCTGGGCAACCGATCGAACGCGTCGTCGGAAGTGGAGTTTGCCGGCGCCACCGGCTGGCTGGTCGGCAAGCTCGGGCGCGGCATCCCGACCATCCTTGAAATGGGCAGTCACACGCGCCTGGACTGCGTGGTCGGCAGCGCCGGCATCATGCGCGCGGCGCTGGCGCATGCGCTGCACCATGCGCGCGGGCGGTCGGCCTTCGGCAGGCCGCTGGCGCAGCAGCCCTTGATGCAGAACGTGCTGGCCGACCTGGCGCTGGAATCGGAAGCGGCCACCGCGTTTGCGATGCGGCTTGCGCGCTGCTTCGACGAGGCCGCCGATCCGGCCCAGGCGCTGCTCGGGCGCATCCTCACGCCAGCGGGAAAATACTGGATCTGCAAGCGCGGGCCGGGCTTTGGCTTCGAGGCGATGGAGGTGGTCGGCGGCAATGGCTATGTGGGAGACGGCCCGCTGGCGCGGCTGTATCGGGAGTTTCCGGTCAATTCGATCTGGGAAGGATCGGGCAACGTGATGTGCCTGGATGTGCTGCGCGCCTTCGGCAAGGCGCCCGAAACGCGCGACGCGCTGGCGGCCGAGCTGGCACTCGTTGGTAGCGGCGACGCGGCGTTTTCCGCCTACAGCGAACAGCTGCTGGCCGACCTGGCGCGGCCGCAGGACGAATACGGCGCGCGCCGGCTGGCCGAGCGCATCGTCGTCGCGGTGCAGGCGGCGCTGCTGCTGCGCCACGCGCCGCCGTTCGTCGCCTCGGCCTTCGTGGCCTCGCGCCTGGCGCGCGACGCCGGCGGCGCCTACGGACGCTTGCCGGACGGCGTCGATTGCGAGGCGATCCTCGCGCGCGCACTGGCAATCTGATGCATTTGCGTCATTTGTCGTGTCCATTGGACATTTATTTGCCAAAATGCGGACAAACCCGTCCGTGGCTGGGATAATGGCGAAATAGCCTCACTTAGACGATTACATGAACAACACAATGAAACAAGATCCCCGATTTCCCAACCTGTTTATCCTGAATCACCCGCTGATCCAGCATAAATTGAGCCACATGCGCGAGCGCGATACGTCCACGCGCACCTTCCGCGAACTGCTCAAGGAAATCACCCTGCTGATGGGTTACGAAATCACCCGCGACCTGCCGCTGACCACGCGCCAGATCGAGACCCCGCTGGTCACCATCGACGCCCCTGTGATCGCCGGCAAGAAGCTCGCCATCGTGCCGATCCTGCGTGCAGGCATTGGAATGAGCGACGGCCTGCTGGAACTGGTGCCGTCGGCACGGGTCGGCCACGTCGGCGTGTACCGCGACCCGGACACCCATATGCCGGTTGAATACCTGGTGCGCCTGCCCGACACGGCCGACCGCATCTTCATCCTGTGCGACCCGATGGTGGCGACCGGAAACTCCGCGGTCCACGCGATCGATGTGCTGAAAAAGCGCGGCGTCAGCGACGAGCAAATTATCTTCCTGGCCCTGGTTGCCGCACCGGAAGGCGTTGAGGTGTTCCAGAAGTCTCATCCGAAGGTCAAGCTGTACGTGGCCTCGCTCGACTCGCACCTGAACGATCACGCCTACATCGTGCCAGGCCTGGGCGACGCCGGCGACCGTATTTTCGGCACGAAATAAGCGCCCCATGGCCACGTTGATCGACCAGGATTTCTTCGCCAGGCTGAACGAGCTTAATGTGAAGTTCGCCGCGAGCGTGCCGGCCACCATGGGGCGCCTGCGCGACGTGCGCGTGCGCTTCGCGCCGGACAGCCCGGACAAGGCACTGGTCGGCGAGCTGCACCAGATGTTGCACACCATCGCCGGCTCGGCCGCCACGTTTGGTTTCCGCGTGCTTGGCCAGCAGGCGCGCCAGCTTGAACAGCGGCTGCGCGTGCTGATGGCGTTCGATACGGTCCAGGCCCAGGATTGGGAAAACTGGATGGTTTGCCTGGATGAATACGTGGCGTGGGCGGAAACCAATCCAAAAGCCGATCAATATCCCTGAACACCCATTCGGGCAGTAAAGCAATTGTGCGACGCCTTTACTAGTTGCAAGTTATCTTACGATGGTCGTTTGATATAACGCAAACTTGTACCGCTTCGATGGCCTATATTCACCGTACTGCCGCAGTGAACACGGGCGCTAAAGAGTTGACGCACTGAATTATTTCAACCGTCAGCATTTTATTTTGTGCGGGACGTGCTTTTTGTGTTTTATTCGGTATAATACGGGATCGTTGGATTCGAGGTAGTAGTGCAGTTTGTCTGTCATTTCTTACTTGGTTCTTCAAACGATCGAAAACGGACGCAAGTCCACTTAACTGAAATAGGAAATTGTAATGGCAACTGGCATCGTAAAATGGTTCAATGATTCGAAGGGCTTCGGCTTCATCACCCCTGATGAAGGCGGCGAAGATCTGTTCGCTCACTTCTCGGCTATCCAGTCGGCAGGCTTCAAATCCCTGCAAGAGAACCAGCGCGTCTCTTTCGAAGTAACTGCTGGCCCTAAAGGCAAGCAAGCTTCGAACATTCAGCCTATCTAATAGCTGAATCCAATAAAAAATCCTCGGCTTCCGGGGATTTTTTTTAGCCCCAGCTGCTACAGCGACGGGTGACGAGAGGGCCGGTTAATTCCGGCCTTTTATCGTTTACGCCAGTACTCCCTGCCTGCGTAGGTGTGGCGCAGGAAATCGACGAACGCCCTGATCCGCAATGGCAGGTGGCGGCGCTGCGCGAACACCGCATAGATGTCGTTGCCGGGCGCGGCAAACTGGTCGAGCACCGTGCGCAGCCGGCCTGCCTCGATATCGCTGGCGACCTCCCACATCGAACGCCACGCCAGTCCCTTGCCTGTCAGCGCCCAGTCGTGCAGCACGGCGCCGTCATTGCACACCATGTTGCCGGCCACCTTCAGCGTCACGATCTTGCCGTTCTCGCTGAACGACCAGCCGCGCTGGCTGCCTTCGCTGCTGATCGCCAGGCAGTTGTGCTTGGCGAGGTCGGCCAGGGTGCGCGGCGTGCCGTTGCGCCGCAAGTAAGCGGGGGAGGCGACCAGCACGCGCTGGTTGTCGGCCAGTTTCACGCCCACCAGGCTTGAATCGGACAGGCTGGCGATGCGGATGGCGACGTCGACGCCTTCGCCAACGACATCGACGATGCGGTCGGTGAGGTTGAGGTTGACCGTCACATCGCGGTGCTCGGCGAGGAAGGAGGGCAGCAACGGCGCCACATGCTGCCTGCCGAAGCCGGCAGGCACCGACACCAGCAGGTGCCCGCTGGCGCGCGCGCTGCGCTCGGCGACCGCCGATTCGGCCTCTTCCAGCTCGCTCAGGATGCGCTGGCAATCTTCCAGGAAGGCGGCGCCCTCGTTGGTCAGCGCGAGCTTGCGGGTCGTGCGCTGCAGCAGCTTGACGCCGAGCCGCGTTTCCAGCGCATCGAGGCGGCGCCCGATCATGGCCGGTGCGATGCCTTCGGCACGTGCCGCAGCCGACAAGCTGCCGCGCGCGACGACTTCAACGAAGGTGGAGATCTGGCGGAACTGTCCCATGCAAATTCTTTCGTATCTGTGACAAAAACGCACAAATGAATGTATTAATTGTCTCGTTTAGCTACCAGATAGTGAATATACTTTAAGTTAACTGAAACGCCCAGCATCCACCTTCACCTACAGGAGCAGCAGCCCATGAGCATCACGACCCCAGCCGGCATGGAAATTACCGCCGAGATCAAGCCCGGTTACGAACAGGTCCTCACACCGGAAGCACTTGCGCTGGTGGCGAAGCTGACGCGCGAGTTTGAACCGCGCCGCCAGCAGTTGCTCGCGGCACGCGTTGAACGCGCAAAGCGCCTGGATGAGGGCGAGCGTCCTGATTTTCTCGCCGAGACCGCGCACATCCGCGCAGGCGACTGGAAAATCGCGCCGATTCCCAAGGCGCTGGAATGCCGCCGGGTCGAAATCACCGGCCCGGTCGAACGCAAGATGGTGATCAACGCGCTGAACTCCGGCGCCGACAGCTACATGACCGACTTCGAAGATTCGAACACGCCGAACTGGGAGAACCAGATTACCGGCCAGCTCAACATGCGCGACGCCGTGCGCGGCACCATCGCGATGGAGCAAAACGGCAAATCGTACAAGCTGAACGACAAGGTGGCGACCCTGGTGGTGCGTCCGCGCGGCTGGCATCTCGACGAGAAGCATGTGCTGGTCGACGGCAAGCGCGTCTCCGGCGGCATCTTCGACTTCGCGCTGTTCATGGTGCACAACGCCAAAGAGCAGCTGGCGCGCGGCGCGGGCCCGTATTTCTACCTGCCGAAAATGGAATCGCACCTGGAAGCGCGCCTGTGGAACGACATTTTCGTGATGGCGCAAAATGAACTGGGCCTGCCGCAGGGAACCATCAAGGCGACCGTGCTGATCGAAACCATCCTGGCCGCGTTCGAGATGGATGAAATTTTGTACGAGCTGCGCGATCACAGTGCTGGCCTGAATGCCGGCCGCTGGGATTACATTTTCTCGTGCATCAAAAAATTCAAGCTGGACAAGGACTTCTGCCTGGCCGACCGTCCAAAGGTCACGATGACCGCGCCGTTCATGCGCGCCTACGCTTTGCTCCTGCTGAAGACCTGCCACAAGCGCGGCGCGCCGGCGATCGGCGGCATGTCGGCGCTGATCCCGATCAAAAACGATCCGGAGAAAAATGACGTCGCGATGGGCGGCGTTCGCAGCGACAAGGCGCGCGATGCGACCGACGGCTACGACGGCGGCTGGGTTGCGCACCCGGGCCTGGTCGAGCTGGCGATGACGGAGTTCAAGAAGGTACTCGGCGACAAGCCAAACCAGATCGAAAAGCAGCGCCCGGATGTCGAGGTCACCGCGCTCGAACTGCTGGACTTCAAGCCGGAAGCGCCGATCACCGAAGCTGGCCTGCGCTACAACATCAACGTCGGTATCCATTACCTTGGCAGCTGGCTCACTGGCAATGGCTGCGTGCCGATCCATAATCTGATGGAAGATGCCGCGACCGCCGAGATCAGCCGCTCGCAGGTGTGGCAGTGGATCCGTACGCCGAAGGGTGTGCTGGACGACGGCCGCAAGGTAACCGCCGAGATGGTGCGCGCGATGATTCCGGAAGAACTGGCGAAGGTAAAGGAAGTGGCGCCGAACGGCTCGGATCCCAGCTACGCGCGCGCCGCGGTGATATTTGAAGAAATGTCGACGTCGGAATCGTTCGCCGAGTTCCTGACCTTGCCGCTGTACGAAGAAATTTAAGCGCTACGCCGCCGCCACTCCCGCTTGCCGGGCGTGGCGAGGCGCGTTAAAAAGTATTCTTCCATTCCCTCAGCGCCGCGAACGCATTGACCGGCGGTGCGGCCGCATCCAGCCCCCGTTGCTTGACAAGCGTGTCGATAATCCCTGGTTCGCGGTAGCGCAGAAAAGGATTGGTCGCTTTCTCCAGCCCGATTGTCGACGGTACCGTCGGCTCGTCGTGCGCCCGTTTCTCCGCCTCAGTTTTTACCCGTTGCAGCAGCGCCGCGTTGCCCGGTTCGACCGCCTGGGCGAAGCGCAGGTTCGACAGCGTGTATTCGTGCGCGCAATACACCAGGGTGTCGTCGGGCAGCGCGGCCAGCTTGCCGAGCGAATCGGTAAACTGCGCGGGAGTGCCTTCGAACATCCTCCCGCAACCGCCGGCGAACAAGGTGTCGCCGCAGAACAGCCAGTTCGGATCTTGCGCCACATACGCGATATGGCCCAGCGTGTGGCCCGGCACATCGAGCACCCGCAAGGCCAGTTCCAGGCCCGGAACATGGACCTCGTCGCCTTCGGCCAACGGCTGGGTGACCGCCGAAATCCCGTCGTTGCGCGGCCCGAAAACGGGCACACTGGCATGCTGCAATAACTGTTGAACTCCACCAATGTGGTCAGCATGGTGATGGGTGAGTAAAATGGCAGCAAGGGTGAGCTTGTGCTCGTCCAGCGTATCGAGGATGGGCTGGGCGTCGCCTGGGTCGACCACCGCCGCATTGGTGCCGTCATGAATCAGCCAGAGATAGTTATCTTTAAAGGCGGGGATGGCAAGCACGGTCAAATCGTTGCGCAGAATAGACGTCATAGTGTTGGTTTCGACAAAAGGGTAGGCATGGACAGCGCGGCATCCGAAAAATCCATTATAGCGCTCGACGGCTGGCTGAAATCGCCCGCCGGGATTTACGTGCGCCAGTGGGAACAAGCCTGCCTCGACGAGCTGACTGTCGATATTTTTGGCTACAACGCCGTGCAAGTGGGCTTGCCGCAGATCGACGCACTGGCCGCCAACCGCATGCCCAACAAATGGCAGGCGGCTACGCGCTTGTCCCATCTCGACGATGTGGCGCTGGCAGCGGGGAACAAGCAGATCGCGGTCGCGCTCGATTTTGCCGAGCTGCCGTTCGCCTCGCAAAGCCTCGACCTGGTGGTGATGCCGCACGTGCTGGAGTTTGCGGCCGAACCGCACCAGGTGTTGCGCGAAGTGGAGCGGGTGTTGATTCCGGAAGGGCAGGTGATCATCTGCGGCTTCAATCCGGCCAGCCTGTGGGGTTTGCGGCAGAGTGTGCGGCGCATCACGCGCAGCCCTTATTTACCTGTCGCGGGGGAATTCATTTCTTTGCCCCGGATGAAAGACTGGTTAAAATTATTGAATCTTGGCGTAACGCGCAGCCATTTTGGCTGTTATGCGCCGCCTGCCCGGACCACCCAGTGGCTCAATCGCTTTGCCTTCATGGAAAACGCCGGCAAGCGCTGGTGGCCGTATCTCGGCGCGGTGTACATGGTGCACGCAGTCAAGCGGGTCAAGGGGATGACCCTGATCGGTCCGGCATGGAACAAAAAATCGGCATCGGCGCCACAAGCCGTTCCCGCAACTAATAGAAAGTAACAGCTGGATGAGCAAAGTAGAGATTTTTACCGATGGCGCATGTAAAGGCAATCCTGGTACCGGCGGCTGGGGTGCCTTGCTGGTCGCCGACGGGCACGAGAAGGAAATCTTCGGTGGCGAACTCAATACCACCAACAACCGCATGGAATTGCGCGCCGTAATCGAGGCGCTCGGCACCCTGAACCGTCCTTGCGAAGTGGTGCTGCACACCGACAGCCAGTATGTTCAGAAAGGCATCTCCGAGTGGATTCACGGCTGGAAAGCGCGCGGCTGGAAGACCGCGGCGAAAGCACCGGTCAAGAATGAAGACCTGTGGAAGGCGCTCGACCTGGCCCAGCAGCAGCACAAGGTGGACTGGCGCTGGGTGCGCGGCCACAACGGCCATCCTGGCAATGAACGTGCCGACGTGCTTGCCAACCGCGGCGTCGATACGGTCCGCCGCTAGGCGCTGGCTGTTATACTTCGCCGACTTGTTTCACTACATCACTAAGATTCCATGCGTCAAATTGTCCTCGATACTGAAACCACCGGCCTGAACCCACGTACCGGCGATCGCGTCATTGAAATCGGTTGTGTCGAGCTCAATAACCGCATGCTGACCGGGAATAACTTCCACCGGTATATCAACCCGGAACGCGACTCGGACGAAGGGGCGCTGGCAGTCCACGGATTGACGTCGGAGTTCTTGCGCGATAAGCCGAAGTTCGCTGAAATTGCGGCAGAGTTGCGGGAATATATCGAAGGCGCCGAGCTGATCATCCATAACGCGCCGTTCGACCTGGGGTTTTTGAACCACGAGTTCAAGCTGCTCGGACTGCCGCCCTTTGTCAGCCTTGCGAGCGGCGTGATCGACACGCTGGTCAATGCCAAGGAAATGCATCCGGGTAAGCGCAACTCGCTCGATGCGCTGTGCGACCGATACGGCGTATCCAACTCGCACCGCAAGCTGCACGGCGCGCTGCTCGATGCGGAGTTGCTGGCCGATGTCTACCTGTCGATGACGCGCGGGCAGAACAGCCTGTCGATGTACGACGAGGTGGAAGCCGACAACGCCGGCATCACGCTCGAAGCCGTCGCGCTGGCGGAGATCATCGTGCTGCGCGCGGCCGACGACGAGCTGGCCGACCATGGCAGCGTGCTCGACGGCCTGGACAAGCAGGTCAAGGGCAGCTGCGTCTGGCGCCACTACGCCGACGCATAAGCGCTTACGACGTCACGGCCACCAGTTCCAGCTTCAGGTCCAGCATGCCTGACGGGACGTAGATCGAGATCGACTGCGCCTGCAGCATCCGCTCGTACATCTGGCCTTTCGCGTCCACCGTGAAGTAGCAGGTATCCGGCCGTACCGGTACCGCCGCCGGCACTTGCGGCGCATGCTGGAGGCGCACTCCCGGCAATGCCGACAGCACGAACTTCTCAACGTCGTCCGGTGCGCCCACCTTGAAGCGCAACGGGACGAGATCCACCAATTCCACCAGCGGCATGCTGGCCGATACCGCGACATAAAACGCGGTTTTGTCGTCGATCTTCCCCGAGTCCAGCGCGCCGCTGTAATACGACGGCCGGACTTGATTGAGCGCGATCGCAAAGTATTTGGACGAGATGACCGTGTCGACCAGTTCGCGAATAATCTGGAACAGCTTCTCGAATGACGGGCCAGGATCGCCGTGCTGGTAGGCCGGAAGGTCGGCCAGCGTCCAGCTTTTGGAGAAGGTCATCAAACCGCCAGCAATGCCGAGCATTTGTTCGTACAGCCGTTCCGGATGCAGCGATGGGTGGTTGAAATGGTGCGTCAAGGCCGCGAAAGCCGAGCTGGCGGTATGCAGCAGCCAGAATGACGACATGTCGCCGGAACGGAATTCGACCACATTGCGGCTCGGCTCACGGTGATGACCGTACAAGGCACTGACCTTGGCCTGCAGCGCGTCCAGCAAGCGGCGCAGCTGCATGAACAGCACCGGCGCGGCGGCCACCGACAGGCTTGGCGCAACAAATGCCGGGTCCATTTCAAATCCGCCAGCAGAGGCGCGGCGCAGGCGCAGCAGCGGGAAGTGGGTGTAGGAGTCGCGCGGCTCGAATTCGGAGACCAGGCGCAGCTTCTTCCTCAGGTATGACAGCTGCGCCTGCGCAGCCTGGGTGTACAGGTCCGGCGTGTCCTGGTTGACCTGGACAAAACGCGCCCCGTCCTTGGGTTGGCCTGGCTGACTGAAGTTGCCGCCAAAAGGCTTGAAGGTGGGGAGGGCGGCGTAATACGTCACGCTTTGCTGGGATTGCAGCAACTGGCTCAGGTCTACAGGCTCCGGCAACTCGTCCGCGCCCGGGGCGACGACCATTTCCCCGTCCTGGAAGCGCAGGGCCAGTTCGAGGATGCGCAGGCTGTTGCTGGCCAGCGCGTCGCGGTCCACGTTCAAATGGCTCACGCCCCAGGCGTAGGGGTGGACCGACTTGACGCTCTCGTGCAGCCGATGCTCATGGTACTGGTCTTGCTGCTGGAAATGCTGGGGACGCAGGAACAGGCCCTCGCCCCAGAGAACTTTACCGGTCATCTTGCGTGCCTCTCTTCTGCAGCGATTAAGTTCGCAAACATAACCTTTCCTCTGCTCATTTGCAGGCGAATGCTGTGCATCCTTGCGCCTGCTCAAGGTGTGCGCCGGTCGCCGCCATTGGCGCTGTTTTTTCCATTCTTTCTGTGCAAATATTCCATCCTGCGGCCGCGCTCGGCTGACCTTGGGGGGCACATGAAGGGTTTTACACCTGGCTTGTTTGACCGCTTGATGGATGTGCCGGTGCGCGGCGCGACCAGCGCGACGGTGTCGCGGATATCGGTCGAGGACCTGAAGGATTCGGTGGCGCGCGACCTCGAGGCGCTGCTCAATACGCGCACCGCGCTGTCCGAAGACCTGCTGAAGGCCTTCCCCGAATGCGCCCGCTCCGTGCTTACCTATGGCCTGGCCGATTTTGCCGGCAGGTCGCTGTCCAGTCCTGATGACCGCGCCCATATCTGCGCCTGCCTTGAACAGGCGATCGCGCGCCATGAACCGCGCCTGCGCAATGTCACGGCATCGCTCGATGAGCGTGACGGCGCGATTAACAGCCTTAATTTTTCGATTGCCGCGATGATGGTTGTCAGCGAAGCACAGGAGCCGGTTAACTTCGACGCGCAACTGCAGCCGTCGACGCTCCATTACAGCATCAGCAAAGCGCGCCGGCCGGCGCCAGTGGGAGGTTGAACGTGGAACAGCTGCTGCCGCACGATGAGCTGGACCATTGATTGAACGGAAGCAGTCCTGATCAGAACAAATCATAGGGGAGTGTTGCCTTGGATGACCTTCTTCCGTACTACGAGCGTGAGCTCGGTATTTTTCGGCAATACACGCGCCAGTTCTCGGAGCGCTTCCCTAAAACCGCAGGTAAGTTACTCATCGCGGGCGAGAATTCCGAGGATCCCCACGTTGAACGGATGATCCAGTCCTTCGCGCTGTTGACGGCACGGATTTCAAAACGGCTCGACAGCGACTACCCAAAGTTCACCGAAGCGATGCTGGAGAGCCTGTATCCCCATTTTCTTCGGCCACTGCCTTCCTACTCGATCGTCCAAATCGGGGGGCGTGACAATGAGCGGCCCGAATCAATCTCTGTCCTGCCGCGCGGGAGCACGCTGCAATCTGATTCGGTGCAAGGGGTAACGTGCCTGTTCACTACAGCCTACGACGTGACCCTGGCGCCTCTCGTGATCTCCAAGGTTACGTTCATGCCGGTAATCGACGACACGTTGCGCGCGATGCGACTGCCCCCGACCGTGACCGCTAGCATAAACATCACGATCGATAGCCTCGCGCATGGGCTTGGCGATTTCGCCGGGCGCCTGAAGAAGATCCGCGTCTTCATAGACGCCGAGCCATCACTGCGTGCCTCCTTGATCGACACGCTACTGATCCGCTCGGCGGGCGCCTACCTGCAGGACGGAAGCACGGGTGCGTGGAACGCGCTCAAGCGTGTGCCTCTGGACGTTGCTGGCTTTGGTGACGATGACACGATGATTCCTTTCACAGCCCGATCGCATCCTGCTTTTCGGCTACTGACGGAGTATTTTTCGTATCCAGAAAAATTCAACTTCATCGACATCGACCTCAGTGAAATTGCACCGCTGCTCCCAGAAAAATGCTCACGCATGACGCTGCAGTTCACCATCGCGGGCCTGTCCAGCGACTCGAACGAAGCGCGGCTGCTGGCGGCGCTATCAAACAAGAATTTCAAACTGGGCTGCACGCCAGTCGTGAACCTGTTTGAAAAGCGCGGTGTACCAGTTCAGCAGGATCACACCAGTTCTGACTATCAGCTGCTTGCCGATGCCACGCATGCTTCAGGATATGAGGTCCATTCTATCAACTCGGTACGGCTCGTCCGTGAGTCAACAGCCGGCAACACCGTGACGGAGTTCACGCCGCTATATACGGCTCGCCCTGGCGGCGCGGCCGAAGGCAAGGGCAACTATTGGATGGCCCGCCGCGACGACTCCATCGCTGCGATCAGTCCCGGCCATGAACTCAGGATCACGCTCGTTGATGCGGACTTCAACCCTAGCAGCGGCGAGACAGCGACGCTTTCGACCGAGCTTAGTTGCACCAATCGCGACTTACCCTCCCAGCTGCGCTACGGTCATGCCAGTGGCGACCTCACTTGCGATGCCGTCGCGACTACGATGCCGATCCGGCTATTACGCAAGCCATCCTCTCCGTACCGCTTCGCATCCGACAAGGGTTCCCACTGGCGCCTGATCTCGCACCTCACATTGAACTATTCGACTCTGACGACTGCCGGCCTGTCGGACCTTCGCAAAATGTTGTCGCTGTACGACCTGCCTCGGTCCACAATTTCACAACGGCAGATTGGTGGCATCGTGGGGCTTGAACACGGAACGGTTCGCGCATGGATGCCAACCTTGCCGGTGGCTTCGCTTATGCCTGGCATCGGCATTCGAATGACGGTTGACGAGCAGGCCTTTGTCGGCAGCGCGCTCTACATCTTTGCTCGGGTTATGGACCGCTACTTCGCACTCAACCGCCAGCTCAACTGCTTCACCCAGCTCGAGATCGTCTCGGAGCAATCAGGGAAGGAGATACTGAAATGTCAGCCTCGCTGCGCCGAAAAAGCGTGATCCAGCGCTTGCTGGATGAACCGTATCGATTTGAGTTCGGCCAGGCTGTCAATCTGATTGTCCTCTGGCTGGGTAGTCAGGGGGTGCCCCGGGAGAGGGCGCTCCTTGATCACTTGAGGTTTGAAAATAGCCTGTCCTTGGCATTCCCGCCCAGCCAGATTGAAAGGTTGGCCGCGATTTGCGACGAAGATATCGTTAGTGAGAAGGACCTCGCCCAGAAGCTGAATGAAGACCGGGCGCTGCAATTCACGGTGACGCCCACGTTTATGGGCTTCCTTGGCGAGAATGGCGCGTTGCCTCATCACTACACCGAGCGAATCGCAGCCCATCAGTTGCTCGGGAAGGACGAGGCGCCGCGTGCCTTCCTGGATGTATTTTCAAATCGCGCACTGGCGCTTTTCTATGAATCCTGGCGAAAGAACCGTATTGAGCAGTCGATTGGCGACGGCAAGGATAACTACCTGCCGCTTCTTCTCAGCCTGGCCGGCTTCCAGCCCCAAGCATCGAACGATAACGCCGAGGGCATCAGCGACGAGACAATAGCGTTGTTCGCCGGGGTGCTGCAGCAGCGCCCAGTCTCACCAGTGGTCCTCGCCCGAGTGCTTGCGTGCGTTCTTGAGGTCGCGATCGATGTGGAAGAGTCGGTCGGCTTCTGGAGCGTACTCGGACCGCATGAGCAATGCGCGCCTGGCCTGATGAACGCCACCCTCGGATACAACACCATTCTTGGCGAGCGCACCTGGCGGCCGGACCTGGGGGCACGATTGTCCGTTGGGCCAATGCATAGGGAGCAGTTTGAAACCTTCCTTCCAGGCGGGTGCGCAGCATTGTCGCTGGCGAAGATGCTGACGCTGTTTGGCGATCACACAGTAGTTTATGAGATCAGGCTAAACCTCCATGCTGATGATATCCGGCCGATCGTTCTCGGAGGCCAGGTCGCCGTGGGCGCACGGTTAGGTCAGAACAGCTTCCTCATCAGTGAGTCGAGTTCCAGCGACCGCGACGACGTGTTCTACCACATTGCTCCAACGGCGCCGTTGCCACCACGGTCCGCCGTACGAACACATCCGCTGAGCTAGGTTTTCCTAAACTTGACCTTAGTCAACAAGCCGACGAGCGTAATCGGTAGAGTCTGCCAGATCGTATCCGACAACTGCGCCCCTGCATTACTGCCACGGACCTAAAACCATGAATCAATTTAGAGGCGACGCGGCCGCGCTTGAAGCCCTGGCCAATGACCGGCAAGGCAAGCGCATCCTGCGCCTGCGGTTTCGGAAAGACGATGCGCCGGCTAACGCCTTCATGCTGGCCAATCGTCTTGATGCAAGTGAGGGGCTGGGGCAAGACTACGCTTTCACAGTTGAGGTCCTATCTGACAACGCAGCAATCCCACACGATGACGTGCTTGGCAAGATGGTGACGGTCGAACTGGTGCGCGAGGACGGTACGCTCCGCTTTTTCAACGGCTTCGTCTTCGATTTCAGCTTCCTCAAAACCGACGGCGGCTTCGCCTACTACCAGCTCGTACTCGAACCGTGGCTGTCCTATCTCCGACTGCGCCAGGACAACGTAGCGTTCCACGATATGAGCGTCATCGATATGACGACGAAGATATGCGACGAATACATCAAGCGCGACTGGCGGCATCGCGTAGTCGCCGCCGATCCACCAATCACCTATAGCTGCCAGCACAACGAGAGCGAACATAACTTCCTGCACAGGCATTGGGAGGCGAGGGGTTGGCACTACTATTACGAGCATCGCGCTGACGGGCATTCGCTGGTCCTTTGCGACGACAGCACCCGATGCGCACTGCCCATTGCAGGCGAGCGCACCGATATGCCATATCAGGACAAGGCCGGCGTAGCCGAAGACGATGGGATCCATGGGTGGAGCCCCGGGCGCCGTATCGGGTCCGATAAGGTGACAGCGGTGAGCTTCAACTTCAAACATCCCAGGCCTAAGCGCGTCGAGAGGACATCGGCGCAAAGCCGAAGCGCCGAGCCGCAGCTGGAAGTGTATGAGAACACCGGTACCTACGGGTTCAAGGACTTCGACGACGGGCAGGCACTTGCACAGCTGCGGATTGAAGAGCTGGATACTCGGCGCAGCGAATATCGCGCCAAGGGCAACGATCGCACCGCGGAGCCGGGGAGATGGTTCACGTTGAGCGGGTATCCCGAATCAGGCAATGCGAAAGGGACGGCCGCACAAAAATATCTCATCACCTCGGTGCGCCACGAGGCGACGAACAACTACCAGGATGGACGCGATGCGGTCTCGAGTTACAGCAATGAGATGACGTGCATCGCGCATAACCTGCCATGGCGGCCTGGACGCGGCTTCAACAGCGAGGAGCCGAAGATCTTCGGGGTTCAAACCGCGGTCGTCGTTGGTCCTCCTGGAGAGGAAATCTACACGGACGGCTACGGCCGGGTGAAGGTGCAGTTTCACTGGGACCGTAAAGGCGAATTTGACGATAAGAGCTCGCCATGGGTTCGCGTCCTTACGACTTGGGCCGGTCCGCAATTTGGTCAGATCAGTCTTCCCCGCGTCGGAATGGAAGTGGCATTGCACTTCTTGGATGGCAACATTAACCATCCTCTGATCATTGGTTGTGTCTTCAACGCGAACAACATGCCGCCATGGGAGCTGCCGCTCAATAAGACGCAGAGCGGGATCCTAACGCGCTCGACAAAAGAGGGCAGAAGCGCCCATGCGAACGCGATTCGATTCGAGGACAAGCGCGGTGAAGAAGAAGTGTGGCTGCACGCCCAGAAAGATCAGCGGATAGAAGTCGAACATGACGAAGCGCACTGGGTTGGCAACGATCGTAGGAAGACCGTTGACCACAATGAAACGGTTGAGGTCAAGAACGACCAACAGATAACAGTCCACAACAACCGCTCAGAGCGGGTCGATCACGAAGAAAAGATCAGCATAGGTGACAATCGCACTGAGGATGTGGGCAAAAACGAGACGATCAACATTGGAGGCAATCGTACCAAGTCGGTCGTCAAAAATCAGAAGGACAGCATTGGAAGGAATTGGTCCATCAACGTCACCAAGGTGAAAACCGAGACAATCGGTATGGCGTACATGCAAAACGTCGGAATGGGGCGTATGGAAAACGTCGGCCTTGGTTACGACTTAAACGTCGGACTTGTCATGGCAACCGTTGTCGGCGCTAGCCAATTTACAAAGGTCGGCAAGACGGTTTCCATTTCCGCTGGCGACAAAATTCAGCTTATTTGCGGGCAATCGAAGCTGGTGCTGACGCCAACTGCCATCTACATAGAGGGCAACGATGTTCATATCAAGAGCAGCAGCAAGGTTCAGCTTGATGGGCCCGCTGACGTATTGCTGAACTCAGGAAGTGCCCAGAGCGCTCCCTTGGGCCCAAAGGGTAAAGAGGAATGAACCCGACAGCGTCGTTGCCATTTGACAGCATGGGGTAACTCATGGCCACTATTGAGAACAGCACCGGGGTTCCACATTTCTGGTTCGAACAAACCGGGCCGGACGGCGAACACCTTGATGTCCTAGTTGTACGCGCGACTTTCGCCTTTGGAGTCAATGGCCAGCCGATGACGGTGACGCCTGAGCAACAGCCGATTGCCTACGGCGATGCCTATTCGGATTCCGTCGAAAGCGACCCGCTGCGCGCCGTTATCACTGAGGACGGAGATCTACTCCCTTACAAACCAGGCACGGATGTCTTGATTGTGGGGCATGCGGTCGCACCGGCCGGCATTGCTCAGCCATCTTGGCTCGCCAGTGTCCGGGTCGGGCAGATGCGCAAAACTTTACGGCTGCACGGCCCGAGGAATTTTTACAAAACGTTCTTTGGATGGCGCCTTGGACCTAGCGAGCCAGTTGCATACGTGCCGCTCGACTACCGGCTCGCGTATGGAGGATGCATCGACGTTCCAGCGGCCCTTACGGCAGAAAGTATCGCCTATACGATCAAACATCCAGGCAACCCGGCAGGATGCGGCTGGCTCCCGAAGCCAAGTGCGTACAAGCACCTGCCTAGGGCGGCACGTAGGCATATCAAGGATTGGATCAAGGGGAAGAAATTTCTTCCCGCACCCCAAATTGAATCAGAGGCAACGCCTGTCCGGTATCCGTTTCAGAACGTGGATGCGCAAGGTTTCAGCACGATAGCACGCTGGTGCGAACCGAGATTGTCCTGGCAAGGGACATACGACGATGAGTGGCATGCGGCTAGGAATCCCATGTTGCCAAAAGATTTCGATTCGCGCTACTACCAAAGCGCTGCTGCAGACCAGGTGTGTTCTCCGTATTTGATTGGTGACGAGCGGGTCGTACTGACCGGCCTATTATCCGACGATCGAGAAATGTGCCTGCCGGGGTGGCGCATGGTTGCCGCGGTCACACGCGCTAGTGGTGAGAGCACGCTATGCATTTTTAACCTCGATACTGTTCGTTTTGATCTGGACTCCGGCGAGGCCTCGTTGGTGTGGCGCGCACACTTTGATTTTGTCGATCCGGTCGTTGAAATTGCTTTGGCCGCTATCACGGGTGGCCTCATGAGCGATAGCCCGTCAATGACGGCGATGCCGAACGGCGAGAACACCCGATGAGTTCCTCACGCGACAAGTTGAATTTATCGGATCTGACGAGATCTGGTCCTAAAGGAAATGTCGTCCTGGACCGACGTTCAATTGAAGATCAGCTCGCCGAGCGTGCACAACTGATTGAGAACGAGAAACGAATAGCTCAGCTTGAGCGCAGTAACGCGGAACTCGAAGCGCAACTCGCACAAATGGAACCGGCGGTCGTCAATTCCCACGCTACTGGCAAGGGGAGGGTGAGTCATATTGCCCATTCCGCAGGCTGGCAAGCGATCTGTACTGCGCCTGATTTCTGCAAGGTCGGCAATGCCGTGGTGGCGTTCAATAGTTTTGCCACGTTGGACATGCAGCAGGCCGCGTCGCCAAATGTTAAGGCGAGAGGTACTGCGGTGTACCGCAAAGGTGACATGATTAAAAAAGTCCAGGGAGACGCCGGCAAGCACATTGTTTCCGGAACTTCCCTCGGAAGCGGACATGTCAAGATTCTGGACGGCCACGATAACGTCAAAGTGAACGGAATTCCGGTCGCGCGCCACGACAGCCGCTGCCTCATCAACTGTGACGCTTCGGGTGTTGGCGGCGTACAAGGAAAACTTGTCACGGAGCGGAAGACTGTCGGCGAGGGCGAATCTACCCCGAAGGACGCCGCGCCTCCGGGGGAGCGCACCAGCGAAAAGCTGGCCGCCCTCAAGAAGGCGAGAGCGAGCGTCGCGGACGGGATGCTTGAGCTCGATGCGCTCGATGAGTACGTCAATTTCGACCAATCCAATCAAGCACTCAGTGACCTTATCGCGCAGATCAGCGGTACGCACGGCACGGCCGTAGGCTACGCGGCCGAGGTTGCGCGCGGCGTGCTTGGGTTTGGCAAAGATCTTGTGATGGGGGCAGGCGAACTAGCGTACGAGGGCATTAAGGCAGTGCCCAAAGTTGTACAGCTGACCCAGACGCAAAAGGGCAAAGCTCTTGCTCTGCTCGATGCAAAGATCTTCGGCGAAAATATAAAAATAGGTAACATTACGCCGGGGACTATCGGGCGCGGCGCACTGGATGTTGGCAAAGCTATCATCCTGCCAGTGACCGATCCGTGGGCTAAAGGAGATTACGTTGAAGCTGTCACCCGCGGCGCTGCGGAAATCGGCACGCCAGGGCTGGGATGGTTGAAGGGCAGAAGTGCAGGACGTGCCTCGAGGGTGGCTGATGCAAGCAAGGCTTCCGATGCGGCGACAAAATTCCCGCGCAGTGTCGCGCTGCAGGTGGATAATGGCGTGCACATTCGCCAGCACAAGAAGCCAGAATTTAGCGGTGATTGGGACGATTATTTGACTCGTGGACTTAGAGCTGACCCAATGGCTACTCCGGAGGGCCGCAGAATGGTTCACGAATTCGAAAAGACTGGTTTGAGTCCGGCGGAGGCGGTGCAAAAGACGAAAGACCTAATGCAGACCGGTTCGACGATTCCTTTGCCAAATCCAATCGAGATTGGGGACAAATTTTACAAGATCATCCCTGAGGGAGGACAAGTCGGGCCTAGCAGCGCTTTCTGGGCGACCGAAGCGGAACTTGCGACGCTGCGAGGCGCGAGCTATGATCAAATCGCAGACAGAGTCGGAATCCCGCTGATTTCGCAGCAGGGCATACGTTTCGAGGTTGTAGAGATAACCGCGATTCGGCAGGGGACATCCTTCACTTCAGTGATTGCACCAACAAAAGAAATTGGATCAAATGGCGTGATATGGTCGCAAAATGGCGGCGGCCTTCAAACCTTATTGGCCGACCGCAGTATTTTTTCGGCTCCAAGACTCACTAGTATAATATTTCCTTAGGTGCATATGCATAAGAAACTGGTTAAGTACAATGAATGGCATTGGGCCGAGGTCGACCCCATCCGCCTAAAACGAAAAGCGATAGCGCTTCGTGACGAAATTGAGAAGAAAATCTCACCGGATCATGATCCGTATCAGTTTTATAGCCGAACATATCCCATTGTCCAGGCGGCGATAAGGGGTGAAATTGCTGAATCCTTGGATGAGAATGTTTCGCGATTTGTTAGTGCAAACTATAAGCGAGACAATAATGAGGGAACCTTGCCACCGGAGTACGATCATGATTTCAGAAAGGCTGTAGCTGGATTTTCTGTTACAGTCCAAGGGCTCTCACTCGGGCCGACAGAAAAACACGAAAGCGATGGCGCGACCTATGGCTGGCTCAACTTTGAAGATGAGGGCGATTGGCCCGACAAGGTAATGTTTCCTTAGAGTCTATGCCACCAGTTTTAAGAAAGTTATTAAGTATATTTGATAGGCTTCCATTATCCGGTGCCTGGGAGCCGTGCACTTTAGAAAAGGCAGCATTTACGCAAAGTAACAACATTAGAGTTCCCAGCGGAGAACGTCGTAATCACTGTTGAGGCCACCGTACCCGAGAGTCCATTGGGTCTGCTTGGCCAGCTTTTGACCGTACCGATGAATGCCGAGATTGGGGCGTGCGACTATTATTTTTATTTACATGATAGATAATGTGCCATAATTTGATTAGGTGCGACGATTGGCATTTTAAAAGTTGATCCTATTCGCCTGAGTAGAAATGCAATTTTTTTTCGCGATCAACTCATGGCAAAGGTTAGAGGGCTACCGGTGTGTACGAATTTTATTCATTACCATGCACGTGCTTGACTTTGCCATTCGGGGTGAGATTACCTAGGGAAGCGCTGATCAATTGATGATTTCAGCGGTTTCCCGATTTTTGGCGGAAGCGGCATCGTCGAAAAAACGGAATGC
>NZ_JAFBIL020000004.1 GCF_016809835.1 Massilia soli
ACCGTCGCTCCCGCGAAGGCGGGAGCCGATACGGCTTGGTGATGCAGGCGTGAGATGGGTTCCCGCGTGCGCGGGAACGACGGCGGCTACCGCGGGAACGACTGCGGCTACTTCGGGACGCCACCGATCTAAGCAAACCGTCGCTCCCGCGAAGGCGGGAGCCGATACGGTTTGGTGATGCAGGCGTTATTGGTTCGTGATGCAGGCGTGAGATGGGTTCCCGCGTGCGCGGGAACGACGGCGGCTACCGCGGGAATGACTGCGGCTACTTCGGAGCGCCGCCGATCTAAGCGAACCGTCGCTCCCGCGAAGGCGGGGGCCGATACGGCTTGGTGATGCAGGCGTGAGATGGGTTCCCGCGTGCGCGGGAACGACGGCGGCTACCGAGGGAACGACTGCGGCTACTTCGGAGCGCCGCCGATCTAAGCACCGTCGCTCCCGCGAAGGCGGGAGCCGATACGGCTTGGTGATGCAGGCGTGAGATGGGTTCCCGCGTGCGCGGGAACGACTACGGCTACTTCGGGATGCCGCCCAACAGCGCGGCCAGCTTCTGCTTGCCCGGCTTGATCGACGACGATGGCGTGTTCGAGGCAACCGGCGCAGGCGCTGCGGCTGGTTCGTACGGCTTCAGGAACCAGGGATCGACCTTCTCGCGGCGCGGCATCGGCCCGCCCGGACGGCTGCCCGGACGCTCTGGGGCGGAGCGACTTGCGCCGTCCGGCTCGCGGCGCGCGCGGCGTTCCGGCGCGGCGTCGCGCGCAGGACGCGCCGAACGCACGGCGAAACCTTCCAGGGTGCCGCGGGTGACGGTTTGCTTGATCAGCTTCTCGATATCGGCCAGCAGGCGCTCGTCCTTGTCCGAGTACACCGACAGCGCATCGCCCGAGGCGCCGGCGCGGCCGGTACGGCCAATCCGGTGCACATAGTCTTCGGCGTTGTATGGCAGGTCGAAGTTGATCACGCACGGCAGGTCGGTGATGTCGAGGCCGCGCGCGGCGACGTCGGTGGCGACCAGTACTTCGATCTCGCTTTTCTTGAACGCTTCCAGCGCGGCCATGCGTTCCTGCTGCGTCTTGTCGCCGTGGATGGCGACGGCGTTGATGCCGGCCTGCTCCAGGTGGCGCGCCAGGCGCGAGGCGCCGATCTTGGTGTTCGAGAACACGATGACTTGCTTCAGGTTGCGCTGGCGGATCAGGTGTTCGACCACGTCGCGCTTGGCGTCTTCGTCAACCTTGTAGACGATCTGGGTCACCTTGTCGGCCGTCGCGTTGCTGCGCGCGACTTCGATGATGACCGGGTTGGTCAGGAAGCTGTTGGCCAGGCGCTTGATCTCGGTCGAGAACGTGGCCGAGAACATCAGGTTCTGGCGCTGCTTCGGCAGCATGTTGATGATGCGCTGCAGGTCGGGCAGGAAGCCCATGTCGAGCATGCGGTCGGCTTCGTCCATGACCAGGATCTGGACCTGGCCGAGGCTGACGTTCTTCTGTTCGACGTGGTCCAGCAGGCGGCCCGGCGTGGCGATGACGATTTCAACGCCATTGCGCAGGATGACGGTCTGCGGCTTCATGTCCATGCCGCCGAACACCACGGTCGAACGCAGCGGCGTGTGGCGCGCGTAAGCCTTGACGTTTTCGGCGACCTGCACCGCCAGTTCGCGGGTCGGCACCAGCACCAGCGCGCGCACCGGGTGGCGCGCCGGCGACATGCTCGGGCTGGCGTGGGCCAGCAGCAGCTGGATGATCGGCAGCGAGAAGCCAGCGGTCTTGCCAGTGCCGGTCTGGGCCGCGCCCATCACGTCGCGGCCTTGCAGCACGATCGGAATCGCTTCGGCCTGGATCGGGGTCGGGTGTACGTACCCCTGGTCGGACAGTGCGCGCAGGATCTCCGGCGCCAGGCCAAAGTCGGCAAAACGCACGGTCGGCGCGCTATCGGGTGCTACGGTAATCGGTGTTTCAGACATAGTTCTCTTGTGCGATTGATGAAGGTGCTCTGCGTCCGGCAATGCGGCGGGCACTGCCCGGAATGAAGGCCAACGTGGGGAACTCCAGAGTGGGCGGGGACCTGGCCGCCGCCCATTGACGGGCCGGTGGCCGGCTTGCGTAGTGACACGATCGCGCCAGCTGTACAGGCGCTCGGACGTAGATACAATTGCAGCGCCCTAAACGATACCCTAATTCGCATCAACTGTATATCGAATCATGTATTTTGAAAGAACACTTGCCTTAAGGATAACTATCGCCGGTTTAGCGTTTCCAGCCGCGATCGCGTGCCGCCGCCTCGGCGGCGGCGTCGAGCGTCTGGCCCGACATGCGCTGGTCGATCGCGTCGAGCACCAGCGGCGGCATCGCGCTGCTGGCCTGGCGATAGTCGCCGCCCGGGCCGGCGGGCGCCTGCGCCATGACCGGCACCGCCCACTCGGCGCCGTTGCGGCAGGCCAGGCCGGCCGCCGCGCCCATCATGAAGCTGCGGCAGTAGCCGCCATCCTTCGCTTCGAAGCTGACGCCGATTTTTACCGCGGCGCCGGGCGCGCCGGCGCCGGCCAGCTGGGTCGACAAGGCGTCGGCCAGGCCGCCCCGCGCCTGCAGCGCGCCGCCGGCACCGGCGACCAGCGGCGGCTGTTCCTGCAGCCCGAGCACGGCGGCGCCGCCGGCCAGCACGCCGACCATCAGGGCCGCGGCAATGCCGCCCCACTCGGCCCACAGCCAGCGGCGCTTGTCCTGATCCGGTTCGATGCGCGGCGCCCGCGCCGTCTTGAGCTGGATGACCTTGCCCGAGCGGGCCGCGCTGGCCAGGCGCGGCGGCACCGGCTCGCTGGCAATCGGCGCAAATGCGGCAAACACGTTGTCGCGCATGGCGCTGTGCTGGCGCACCTTGGCCGCCAGCGTGGGGTCGGCGCGGATGGCGCGCTCGACCGCGCCGCGGGTGGCAGGGTCGAGTTCGCCATCGGCGTAAGCCATCAGGGTTTCGTCGGAAAACTTCATGATGCGTTCCTCGCTTGATCGGATAACAAACCCTGCAAGGCTTCGCGTGCGCGCGCCAGCCGGCTCGTCAGGGTCCCCATCGGTACTTCCAGCACCTCCGCCGCCTCTTTGTAGGGCAGGCCGTCGACCAGCACCAGGCCGATCACGATACGGTGATCTTCCGACAGCAGGCTGATGGCCTTCTGGATCGCCATGCGCTGCTGGTGGGCTTCGGCAAAATCGTCGCCGACGTGCTCGCCCGCTTCTTCCGGTGCGAACACGGCGTCGCGGCGGATGCGCGAGCGGACTTCGTCAATCCAGGCATTTTTCATGATCCGGAAGATCCAGCTGTCCAGCCGCGTGCCAGCTTCCCACTGCGCGCTGCGGTTCAGGGCGCGCTCGACCGCGATCTGCACCAGGTCGTCCGCATCGTCACGGTTGAAGGTGATGGTGCGCGCGAACCGGCGCAAGCGCGGCAGCAAGGCGGCAATCTGGGCAGGAAGCGGTGTGGCGGTAAAAGTCATGGATAGCAGGTAAACGATCCGGCTGGGGATTTTATTCCCTGTCCCGAACGTTTACTGGTCAGGATCTCCGATTTCTCTATATTATCATCCGGCCATGAAGCTCAAATATCCCTTCCGTGCGGCATCGACGACGTTAGCACTCACTCTTGCGCTGGGCGCTACCAGCGCAAGCGCCCAGTTGCGCGTACCCTCGCTGAACCTGGCCCTTCCCGACCGTCTCGGAGGGCTCGACACGCACGCCCTGCGCGGCCCCGGCGAACGGCTGCTCGGCGCGGCTGAGCTGGGCAATCTGGGGGAGGTGCGGCTCGGCCTGGTGGCGCGCCTGTTGCGCCAGCATCGCGATGCGCTCGAGGCCGATCCGCGCGGCGAGCCGGTCGTCAGGGGCGAGATTCTGGCGTTCTCGGCCAGCGCGGCCGGGCTGGCCGCCGCCCGCGCCGCTGGCATGCGGATGGTGCGCGAACAGTCGCTCGACCTGCTGGGCACGGTGACGGTACTGCTGGTGCCGGACGATGCCGACCTTGCCGCGGCGCTGGAAAAACTGCGCGCCGCCGATCCGCACGGCGCCTACGATTTTAACCATATCTATACGGGCAGCTCGGCGCTGCCGCTTGGCAGTGGACTTGCCGGCGCGGCCCGTGAGGCTGAGCCGGACAGCAAAACCGCGCCGCCGCCCGGCACGGCCAGGGTCGGCCTGATCGACAGCGGTGTCGATGCCGGCCACCCCGTGTTTCGCGGCGCCAGCATCGCGCGCTGGGGCTGCGGCGGCGCTGCGCACCCTGCCCCGCACGGTACCGCCGTGGCCGCGCTGATGGTCGGGCACGCCGCGCCGTTTCGCGGCGTCGCTCCCGCAGCCCGGCTGTATGCCGCCGACATTTACTGCGACAGCGCCACCGGCGGATCGGCCGACAAGATTGCCGCCGCGCTCGCATGGTTGGCCAGCGAGCACGTTGGCGTCGTTAACATCAGCCTCGTCGGTCCTTCCAACATCTTGTTAGAGCGCGTGGTGACGGCGATGGTTCAGCGCGGCCATGTGCTGGTCGCCGCGGTCGGCAATGACGGGCCTGCCGCGCCGCCGCTGTACCCGGCCAGTTATCGCGGCGTGGTCGGCGTGAGCGGCGTCGACAAGCGCGGCCGTCCGCTGCCGGAAGCGGCGCGCGGGCCGCAAGTGATGTTTGCGGCGCCGGCCAACCAGATGGTCAGCGCCGCGACCGGCAGCCCACCATACCGCCCGGTGCGCGGCACCTCGTTTGCCGCGCCGATCGTGGCGGCACTGCTGGCGCCTGGCGTGCCCTCGCCATCGGCGGCGGCGGCGCGCGCGGCCATCGACGCGCTCACCCGGCAAGCGCGCGGCGACGCTGGCAATACGGTCAGCAACGAGACTGGCTATGGCATTGTCGGCATGGCGTACCGCAACGATCCATCGGCGTTCCGATAAATTTTTAAAAAAATTTCAGGATCGATGGAATAAACCGCTGAGCTCGACCGTTTTCCTTTCAACAGCCGCAGATTGTCTGCGGCGCCAACAAGGAGAACCACCATGAAACCAGTCACCTTCCTGAAACAAGCTGTCCTCGTCCTGTCCATCGGCATGGCCTTTTCGGCACACGCGCAATTGCTGGGCCGCGGCGGCGCGCTGGGCAGTTCTGTCGGCGGCATGATCGGCGGCGCCGGCAACATTGGCGGCCAGGTCGGCGGCATGGGATCGATGGCCGAGCGCGGCCAGCTCGGCATGGCCCGCTCGGCGACGCAGCGCATCGATAGCGCCAGCACGGCAGGCAATCTGGCCGGCAGCGCATCGAAAGAAACCTCGGCGCAGGGGGCTGCCAGCGGCAGCGGCTCGGGCGGCCTGTTCGGGTGGTTCCGCGGCGGCAAAGAGAGCGCGGCACAGGCGGCACCGGCAATGCAGGATGCCGCACGCGGCGCGCAGGGTTCGGCCAGCGGCAGCGGCTCCGGCAGCGCGAATGCAGCGCTCGGCCTTGATGGCGTCGGCAATGCCGCGCAGGGCATGCGCGCTGTGGCGGAACCGGTCGGCGCGGGCGTGCGCGAACAGGCCCGGACCACCCGCGGCTATGCCAGCGCCAGCGCGGCCACCGCGCGCGGCACGGCAGGCGCCAGTAGGCAGGCAGCGCTCAGCAGCGCTAGATCAGTGGATCTGCAGCCCTCGGCGAGCGTCGGCGCTGCCGCCAGCGGCAACGGCGCGGCCAACGCCAGCGGCGAGGCCAATTAAGCACGGGAAGGGTTTTGCGCAGCAGAGGGTCCGGCATGCCGGACCCTCGCGGGCGCACGCGGGAATCAGGACGTGATCAAGCCATGCTCGTCGAGCATGTCGTGCAGTAGTTCCAGCCGGATCAGCGGGTTGTCCAATGTGAGCAGCATTTGCTTTTGCGAGGCCGGTAGCGGCAGCAGGTCGCACCAGCGGTTCGAGACCCAGCCGCAATCGTCCAGCTGGAATGGCGGCAACAGCGGCCAGCGGTCTTCGGGAATGTCGCCGAGCGACTCCAGCACCCGATCGAGCGCATCGGCGGCGCCCTGCAACTCGGATGGAATGGGAACAGCGTGATCGTTTTCGAGCAGCTCGACGTCGGCGGTCCACAGACCGTTTGGCTTGCGCTCGCTCGACACGATGTGGAAGCGCGCCGCGCCACGGCACATGACCTTGAGCAGGCCGGGGGTGGCTTCGAGCGTTTCCTGGACTGTGGCCAGCGTGCCCGCCTGTTCAAACTGCTCGTCGCTATCGGGCTTGCGTATCTCGCTGCCGTGCGTAAGCAGCACGACGCCGAATGGACTGCCGCTGTCGATGCACTTGCGCATCATGTCGAGGTAGCGCACCTCGAATACTTGCAGGGGCAATACACCGTCAGGAAACAGTACTGTTCCTAATGGAAACAAGGGAATGGAAAGAGTAGCCATGCCCCATGATGACAGAATCGCGCGCAACCCACGCGCACGATTCCTTCACGGCTCAAGGATCGATGACCGCGGCGCAGGCGTCAGTCGGCAAGGCTGCGGTCTTGCCCACCACCGGCACCATCTTGATGACCGCCGAGCCGATCCGGCATGGCGCAGCGAGCACGCCGCAGCCGCTGAGGACGGCTGGAAGCAGAAGCACTGCTGCCAGTTTAACAAGTGAACTCTTTTTCATGACGCCCTTTGCACCAATCCGGAAAAGCTCGATTGTATGAGGGCGCCCCGAATACCGACAAGCGTTTCCAGGTAACAAAACGTGTATTTGCAACAGCGCGCGCGCCGCCGGCGATGGTGATACGATTCTGCGGAGCATGGCCGGGACGGTTCCCGCCACGATGGATGAATGAATGATGAAACTAGCGCTGAACCTGATTGGCGGAATTGCCGTTGTGCTCGCCATCCTCGGCGTGTTTCTTCCACTGCTGCCGACCACACCATTCCTGCTGCTGGCGTCGGCATGTTTTGCACGCGGCTCGACCCGGCTGCATGCCTGGCTGATCAATAACCGGGTGTTCGGCGCCTACCTGCGCGATGTTGAACAAGGCCGCGGCATTCCGCTGCGCGGCAAGGTCGTGGCGCTGGCCATGCTGTGGGCGTCGATCGGCTATTCGGCGTTTGCCGTTGGCAGCATGGCGCTGGTTGCGCTGTTGATCAGCATTGCCGCCGGCGTTACGATCTATTTGTGCGCGTTCGTCCCTACCCTGCGTACCCGCTAGCGGCGCGTTGCGGCGAGGTCGAGCGCGTCGTCCAGGCGGTCATTCCCCCAGAACATCTCGTCGCCGACAAAGAACGTGGGGGCGCCAAACACGCCGCGCAGCCGGGCTTGTTCGGTCCGCTCACGCAGTTGCTGCTTGATCGCGTCGGCTTCGGCGGCGGCAATGATCGACGGGCCGTCCTGGCCGAGCGACGCCAGGATCGCGCCGAGCGCTGCGTGATCTTCCATGTCATGGTCTTCGACGAAATTGAGTTGCATCACTTGGCGAATGAATTCGCCCTGCCACGTCTGGCCGTCGGCCAAGGTGGCGATGCGCGCCGGCAGGATGCTGCGGCGCGGGAAGGTGGTCGGCTTGGTCCAGCCCAGCCGGTACTTGGCGCACTGGCGCTCCATGTCGGTCCAGACATAGGCGCCCTTGATCTTTTGGGTAACGAAGGGCGAGTTGTCCATGCCGAGCGACTTGAACACCGGTCCCAGCAGGAAAGGCCGCCAGCTGACGCCGACGCCGCGCTCGCGCGCGCACGCTTCAACCCGCATCACGCTGAGGTAGCTGTAGTTGCTGGCAAAGTCGAACCAGATGGCGATGTCCATGCTTTCTCCCTGGCGGCGCCGCGAGCGGAACCGCATGAATGTCCAGGAATTATAGCGGGACCGGCAGGCGGGCGATGGCGCGCTTCAAGGCGTCAAAAACTTCGGGGTCAAGCGCGGTGCCGACGGTTTGCTCCATCATCTCGAGCGCCTTGGGGATCGGAATCGCGCCACGGTACGGGCGCTCGGCCGTGATGGCGTCAAAAATATCGGCGGTGGTGACGATGCGCGTCTCAAGGCTGATCTGCTCGGCCTTCAGGCCGCGCGGGTAGCCGGTTCCGTCGAGGCGCTCGTGGTGCGCGCCGGCGACGACGGCCAGTTCGGAAAACGCACTGATTCGCGACAGGATCTGCTCGGAGAACTGGGCATGCAGCTTGACCGCGTCCCACTCGATGCGGTCGAGGGAACCAGCCTTGTCGAGCACGCTGTTGCTGACGCCGAGCTTGCCAACATCATGCAACAAGGCGCCCCGGCGCAGCCAGCGGCGGCGCTGGTCGGATAATCCCAGCGCTTCGCCGATCATGTCGGTGTACAGCGCGACGCGCGCGCTGTGGCCGCTGGTGTAAGGGCTCTTGGAGTCGACCACCTGGCCGAAGGCGGTGGCGATATCGTCGAGATAATCTTCATCGAGCGGCACTTCGTGGCCGGCTGGCACCAGGGCGATCACGGCGGCGTCGACGCCGGGCGACGCCAGCGTGTCCCAGAATCGCTCGTCTTGCGCCACCGCCTCGAATGCATCGACCAGCAGCGGATCGAACCAGCTGCCGGCGCGGCCGCGCGCCTCGGCCAGCGCGGCGCTGCGGCCATCGGCCGTGTGGAACACATCGATCACTTGCGACAGCAAGGCGATGCGTGCGTAGACGGGGATTTCGTCGCCCACCAGCGCGGCGGGCTTGCCCTTACCGTTGTAGTGCTCGTCGAGCGAGAAGATGCCGCTCGATACGTCCTCCGGAAACCGCAGCAAGCGTGCGATCTCGGCACCGCGCTGGCAGCGGGTGGCGATCAGTTCATGGGCAATTTCGGTGCCGTTGCGCAGGATCCCCAGCACACTGCGGAAGCGTTCGGCCAGGCCCGCCTTGAGGCCGGTATGGCTGAACACGAACGACAACACCTGCGGCAAGCTGTCGCCGACGGTCTTGAAATCGCGCTTGAACTGGAGGTCGTCGGTCATGTACAGCTCGCAAATGCGCGCCGCGTTGCTGCTGCAACCTAGATCCTTCAGCAACAGCGTGTAGTACAGCTCCCAAAGCTGCTTTTCCGGCAACCCGGCCTTTTGTCCGATATGCATGCCAATCCAGCAGCAGCGCACGCAATGGCCGGCCGGTTGCCCTTCGGTGATATCGAGCGCATAGCTCAGCGCGCCGATGATCTCCGATAGCTGAATCGCATCTTCCCTGGGCATCGGGGCATCGGCAACTACCTGCAGGGCTTGAAGCATAGGAATGAACTTTGCATTGGGGCAATGTATTTCATTATATGCCTCTCACATGCCCAATTGCAGGTATCGCAGAAAGTGTCGTTTATTTGCCTATGTGCCTGTTTCGGAAGGCTTGCTGGCCAGTTTGACCGCGTCAATACTCATGCCCGAGGTCTTGCATATGCCTTCGCAAGCCAGGTCGAAGCGCCAGCTGTGGCGCGGGCAGACCACATGCAGCTCGTCGTCGACGATGGCATAGGCCAGGTCGCCGCCCTGGTGCGGGCAATAGCGGTTGATTGCATACTGCGCCCCCTGGTGAGTGATCACGATGCGCTCTTTGGACAGGTTGAGATTGCGAACCAAGGACTCGGCGAGGTTCGATTCGTCCGCGAACAGGAAGATGTTGACGATGGTGTTGTAGATATCGGGCTGGCGCTCGATGGTCGCGCGCAGGCTCAGGGCAATGTCCTGCCAGCGGTCCTTTCCACACATCAGCGAAAAATACTTGGTGCTGGCGCCAAGGACCAGGCATGGCGGCTGCGGTTCCAGCCCGGACAGCAATGCATTGCCGGCCAGGTCGACCACCATCGACTCCGACGGCTGGCTGCCCCAGCGGAACCCAATCGAAGGAGTGTCGGCCGGCAAGGCAATATCGGCGATCAAGGCGAGACGGCGTTGCAGGATCTTCGCAAACTGGCCAGGCGAGAACGTATCGTCGATCGACGCCCATACATCCCTGTGCGTCGCCACGTAGTGCGCGACCTCCTCTGGCGTCGGGCCGGGAATCGGCAGGCGGCTGGCGTTGCCGTCGACGCGCTCACCGGGACGCGGGTACAGCACGTTTCGTATGCTGCTCTGGGCCAGGTACTTGTCGAGCTCATGCTGGTGGACAAAAATGGTGCCGGTACCGGCGCTTAACGCTGGCGCAAGGAAAGGAAAGAACGCCGGGCCGGCAGCTGGTACGAAGAAAAGCGGGGCCAGTGTGTTGATGCCGCTCGCCACGTTGCGCAATTTGCTGAGCACCTTCTTTTTGGCGAGCAGGCGGCGCTGGTCTTCCGCGAGCAAAAAGTTCGACGGATGCCAGTTGGCTCCGGAAAACTGCACCGAATAATAATCAATCGGCGGCAAGTCTTTGACCAGCATTGGCAAGCGGTCGAAAATCTTGCAGTCGTTCTGGTTAAACAACGTGAATCCTGGCGCCGCGACGAATATCGCCGCATCGTGGTTGATGCCGCTGTCGTCGATGTAGATATGGAATTGGATGTCGCCGCCGCGAGGCTCCGCTGCGGCCAGTTCCAGCGCGTGCAGCCCCATGTCGTTAAGCGCGTCGAGCAAGAACTTGTCTTTGTACGCCGGAATGAAAATGGTGCAATCCGGGTGCGTGGACAATGCTGCCAGCGTCGATGGATCGAAATGATCCTGATGTTCGTGGCTGAGAAAGACACTGAGCTTTTTCTCGGCGCATCGTTTCAGCACTGCAGGACGCAAATGGCCGTTCGGCGGCCACTGGTGCCAGCTTCCAAAGAAGGCGCCGGTATCGTTAAGCCATGGATCGATCAGCAGTGCTTCGCGATTGGTTTCGATCAGGAAGCAGTTATGTCCCCAAAACGTGAAGTCGGCGCTCATAGATAGGTACCGGAAGAGTTAACGATCGCATGCCGCGCGCGGTTACCAGCGCGCGCCCTCGTATAACCGGAACAGATTGTCCCTGGTGTTCGCTATCCAATTGGTTTCAAACTGCCGGGGATGGGTGAGAAAGCAGATGCGCTGGTACGTGCCGAGCGCATCGTTGGGATGGCTCGGATGGTAGTACTTCGGGTGCGGGCGGTCGGCCACGTAAAAATCAAAGCTTTGTAGCAATGCCTGGTCGTAGGCCTCGCACCGGATGCCGCAACTGTCGCGTAGCTGCTGGTCGTTCAGCACTTCGGTGTTGTTCAGTTTGAGCCGGCGGTTGGCGAAGTCGCCATGGCTCGCCACCGTGGTCATCTTGGCGCCAAGCTGGCGTTCAATGGCGCGGAAGTTGCGCGAGAATGATTCGCGGATTTCCGGCATGCGTGCCTGGATGCACGCTGCATCGCGGATGCGGTGTTTCTTGGCGAAGGTTGCCAGTTCCTCGTAGTGATAGCTGGCCTCGCTGCCGTAGTCTTCGATTTCGCGCATGAAGCTGAAGTCGAGGGTGGAGAGGCGAAAGTAAAACGATGACCTGATCTGGTATTTTTTCTCCAGCTCGAACAGCTTTCTCGCGGTGCGCAGATCGGTATCAATATCATGCCGATGCACGACGACTTTCTGTTCTTCGTGAACGCTACCGCGCGAAATCGACGCATGGAAATCGCGCAACGAGGTTTGGGTATAGCCCAGCTCACGCGCCGCAATGATGAACTGCTCGTACGCCGGCAAGCGCGATGGCATGAGGTAATCGCTGTACAGCCGGCTCACTAAGATTGTCATTGGATATGGTGCTCCGCGCGCAGGATACTCAGCCATTATCGCGGGCCTGACTACGGCTGAGTTGACCGTGCTCAACCAGGCCCGTCGCTATTCACGCGCCGGGCCCGACGTTGGGCGAGCCGGCTAGCGCCCTGCGCAACGCACCACCCGGCGCCAGCCGCATCGGACTGTCGGTCGCGGCCTCATCCCTCCTCAGCGCTCCGCACGGGCCAGGATCTCGTCGATCATCTCGGCAAGCGCTCGGTCGGGTGCCACACGCTGTTCCGGTGCCGCCTTGGCGCTGCGCGCCGACAAGCGCAGCATCACCGGTCGGTGGTCAGAGAACCGCGTAAGGTAGTCCACCTGGCTTTTCTCCTTGGCGAGGACAAAGAAGCCGCTGGGCCCATGGAGACGCGACATGTTCGGCGACAAGAACACATGCTCGATGTGCGAGCCCGGATGCTTGAGGTAACTCAGCGCCCCGCCCGCCTCGTCCTGCGCCGACAGCGGCGTCAAGCCAGCTTTGATGAGCGCCTCGATTTCGCCGCTTGAAAGCGCAGCATCGAAGGCGCCCCCAAGTACCCAGTCGCGCTCGGCGCCGTCGCGCTGGATCGTCTCGTCGATGGCACGGGCGAGGATCTGCGTCGCCATGCGGCGGCGGTTCCCGCCGATGCCCGCAGCATCAAGGTGAAGCGGCACCAGGTTGAAGTCGATTCCGCCGCCGTTGTGACCGAGGAAACGGAACAGCGCCGGGTGGCGACCGAAAATTTTCCCCGGGTGCACCCCGCGCCGCGCCCCGGTCCCGATATCGTCGCCCGTGAGATCAAACAGCGCGTCGATCTGGTCGGGCCAACGCAGGCGTTCTGCGTCTACCGTGGCAGGGTTCCAGAGGACCGCAGCCGATCGCGCCGCCCCAGTCGCGTTGGGTTCAGCGTGGAGGTATTGAAGTTGCAGGCCGAACTTTCTTTCGATGGTCTCTGCCAGAGCCGCCGTGGCGGCCGGCGAGGACTCGGTGAGGGCCCAAACGTCAAGACCGAGATCGACGACCATAGTAGCAACTTCGTCGACCTTCTCATCGTAGCGATCGGCAAACCATCCGAGGTTCCAGAAGCCCAGGTCGATGTCCTGACTGGTTGCGTTGTACAGCTCAATGACGCGCTCCGCGGCCGGCCGTCCAGCCTTTATCTGCCGGCCGGCCGCGCCGAAGAAGCCGGTCAGCGTATCGGAGCCATAGACTTCGCCGAGAACCATATCGATCATTGCGTTCGCTTCGCGGGCCTGGCGCGCCTCAAGCTCGAGCGCGATGGCGGCCACTTTGATGCCTTCGTTGACGTAATGCGGCATCAGCCCGTCGAAGGTGCGGATGCCTGCGCTGTTCTGGCGCGAGGCGTGGTGAAGCGCGATGAGCCGCCCGCACCGGTCGAACACCGGCGCTCCCGAGGAGCCGGGTTCGGTATCGCTCGTATAGTGAATGACCGCGCCGTCAGGGCGCGCCGTGATGATGTCGGCATCGTCGAGCGACACGCGCTTGGGCCGGCCGCCTGGGTGGTGGATGACGAAGGCGCGCTCGTTGGGTTGAACGGCGAAGGCAACCCGTTCCATACGAATTAGCGCGCCATCGGCCAGCTTCACATCGTCGATCCAGACGAAACTGAAGTCGAGTCCGCCTACTAGCGGACTGGTTACGAACAGCCGGTCGGGGCGCAACCGATAGCTAACCCCGCGCGCCGGGTCGCTCTTGCGCCCGCTGGCGAGTGCGTGGGCGCTCAGCTCGTAGTCAAACGCCACCTGTGCTGCCTGGGCCGCCGCCGGCGAGTTGAGTACATGGTGGTTGGTGAGCAGGATGTTGGGTGCCACCAGGAACCCGGTGCCACACCACTTGCCGCGGTGGCCGTTGTAGTCGACACCCTCGGTGCGGATGATGCCGACCGCCTCGCGCCGCCTGGCGAGCAGGGCCAGGAAGACAGCGTCGAGCGACTCGTCGCGGCCAATGATAATTTCCGGCAGCGCCGTATCACTTCCCGGCGGGCTGAGAAGCTCCTTGCGCCACCCGCGCAGCATCCCGTCGAGATTTTCCACGCCGGCCGCGCTGGTTGCCTTGCGCTCGCCCGGATCGGCAAGGAAGGTGATGGGCAGGGAGGCATCCCCGCTGTCCGCTTCCACTACCGGGCGCTCCGCTCGTCGCTGGCTGGTGCGAGCTGCGTCGTCGTGCGCGATGGGCTCAGCTGCGACAACATCGTCGCGGCGTCTCACCTGGCTGAGGTCCGGCGCCACCGCTTCGGCGCATGTCGCCTGGTAGCTGTCCTGCGCCATCGCTTCGACCTGACTTGCCTCGAAACCGTCCTGCGCTACTGTTTCACGCTCATCAAGCGCTACGGCGATCCGCTCGACGGTCCCCATGCGGCCATCCGCCACGAGCCATCCCTTGATTGCACCTGCCAGTGCGGCGGCGATGTTGTCCTTGTAGTCGTTCGAGCGCAAGCGTGCCTCCTCAAGCGCGACATCCATGAAGCTCACCTCGACGAGGCAGGCCGCCGTGTTGGCCGCATGATAGTCAGGCCGCAGCACGCTAAATGCGTTCACCCTCACTCCTCGGTCCCTGAGCCCGGTTGCCTTCCGGACCGCCGCCTGCACGAGCGTGGCAAGCGTCTTTGAGTCGCTGGACGCTGCGCTGTGATGCCATGTTTCGGTACCTTGCGCCAAACCGTTATAGCCATTGAGGTGGATCGAGATGAAGGCGTCCGCCCCGGCCTGCCGGGTGATGTCGGCACGGGCTTTCAGTCCGAGGTTTCGGTCGGTGTCGCGGGTCAGGCGCGCGTCGACCGCCGCACCTTTCAGCGCGCTGCACACGCGGCGCGCCAAGTCCAATGCAATGTCTTTCTCGAGCAGGCCATTGGGCCCCTTTGCGTTGTTCGGGCTCGAGCCTCCGACCTCGCTGGTACCGCCGTGGCCAGGATCAATTATCGCAATCGCCATGTTACCCTCCCATCAAGTTGGTCGGACCGTGCGCTCCCATGTTTCTTTGCAGCGTCATCGGGGGCTCATCGACACCGTCAGCCAAAGAAGAACCGCACATCCACACGCCGTCGTTCATTGAAAGTTAAACGCGCGATTAATTTGTTGGACATCGCGTTGGAGCGAAGTTCACCGGCCGCTTGGCGGCAGGGACGTGGAGCGGAGGTTGTCGGGTCGCGGATGCACAGCGCGCAGGGACCAGTGGCGAACTCGCAGGGCGTTCAGCACCTTGAGCTGTGACAGGAGAGAACCTGAGCTGCGCGGTTATCGGGAGCGCGGCTAGTCGCACCGCTGCGGCAGCCTGCAGGGAGTGGCCGCACACTGTGCGCACAGCCGCGGGGCTCATCCGGGATCCAAAACGTCATCTGACGGACAAGGAGGGGAGCCGCGCTGAAGGGCTCGCCATGTCCAAATTCGTTGGACTGCTTTGGCTTGGTTTACGCCGAATAGACGGCCAGCGCGACAGACATCCATGCAAACATTAGCATGCACGTCTTTACAATCAACAGAAGATTATGGTGGGCCTCCCGTGAGTCGAACACGGCACCAACGGATTATGAGTCCGCTGCTCTAACCAAGCATGAGCTAGAGGCCCTTGAAGGGTCCGCTCCTCTGGAATGAGGACGCATACTGCTCACGATTGCGCAGTATGGGTTCCCGTTTGCACGGGAACGACGACGAAAAATTGGAAGGGGCGAGGATAGTTTCTCTGCCTCGCCCCGTCAAGACTTAATTGCCTTCGAGGAAGCTCTTCAGCTTGTCCGAGCGCGATGGGTGGCGCAGCTTGCGCAGCGCCTTCGCTTCGATCTGGCGAATCCGCTCGCGCGTCACGTCGAACTGCTTGCCCACTTCTTCGAGGGTGTGGTCGGTCGACATCTCGATACCGAAACGCATGCGCAGCACCTTCGCTTCGCGCGGGGTCAGCGAATCGAGCACATCCTTGACCACGCCACGCATCGAGGCGTGCAGCGCGGCGTCCGATGGCGCCAGCGTATTGTTGTCTTCGATGAAGTCGCCCAGGTGGGAGTCGTCATCGTCGCCAATCGGCGTTTCCATCGAGATCGGCTCTTTGGCGATCTTCATGATTTTCCGGATCTTATCTTCCGGCATTTCCATCTTGATCGCCAGCGTTGCCGGGTCGGGCTCGGCGCCGGTCTCTTGCAGAATCTGGCGCGAGATGCGGTTCATCTTGTTGATCGTCTCGATCATGTGCACCGGAATACGGATGGTGCGTGCCTGGTCGGCGATCGAACGCGTGATCGCCTGGCGGATCCACCACGTTGCATAGGTCGAGAACTTGTAGCCGCGGCGGTATTCAAACTTGTCCACCGCCTTCATCAGGCCGATGTTGCCTTCCTGGATCAGGTCGAGGAACTGCAGGCCGCGGTTGGTGTACTTCTTGGCGATCGAAATCACCAGGCGCAAGTTGGCCTCGGTCATTTCGCGCTTGGCCTTGCGCGCCTTCATTTCACCAGCCGCCATCTGGCGATTGATGTTGCGCAGGTCAGGCAGCGGCAGCACCACCCGTGCCTGGAGATCGATCAGGCGCTGCTGCAGCTCTTTGATCGTCGGAATGTTGCGTCCGAGGATGGCGGAGTACGCGTGGCCGGCGTTGACTTCGCCGTCGACCCAGTCGAGGTTCGTTTCATTGCCTGGGAAGACCTTGATGAAGTGGGCGCGCGGCATGCCGCACTTATTCACCGCAACGTCGAGGATCTGCTTCTCAATGTGGCGTACTTCGTCGACCTGGCCGCGCAGCGTGTCGCACAGCTTCTCGACGACCTTGGCGGTGAAGCGAATGCCCAGCAGTTCGTTGGAAATCGCTTCCTGCGCCTTGACGTACGCTTTCGAGTTGTAGCCGTCCTTTTCGAACGCCTTGCGCATCTTGTCGAACTGGACCGAGATGACTTCGAATTTCTCCAGCGCTTCAGCTTTCAAAGCCTCAAGCTGCTCGGCGGAATAGCCAGCCGCGCCGGAAGCGGTGGTTTCTTCTTCCTCGGCTTCTTCTTCGCCTTCGGTTTCGTCGTCGTCGTCATCGTCGTCCGACGCGGCGACCGGCGCGCCTGGCGGCGTCGTCGCCTCGCCATCTTCATCGACCATGCCGTCGACGATTTCGTCGATCTTGGTTTCGTCGTTCTGGATGCGGATGGCAGCGGAAATGATTTCCGCGATCGTGACCGGGCAGGCGGAAATTGCCTGGATCATGTCTTTCAGGCCGTCTTCGATGCGCTTGGCGATTTCGATCTCGCCTTCGCGCGTCAGCAGCTCGACCGAACCCATCTCGCGCATGTACATGCGGACCGGGTCGGTGGTGCGGCCGAAGTCGGAGTCGACCGTCGACAGCGCCGCTTCCGCAGCCGCTTCGGCTTCATCGTCGCTGGTGACGGTGGCAACGTTGTCGGACAGCAGCAGCGTTTCGGCATCGGGCGCGTGCTCGTACACGGCAATGCCCATGTCGTTAAAGGTGCCGATGATGCCTTCGATCGCTTCAGGATCGACGATGTTCTCGGGCAGGTGGTCGTTGATTTCCGCGTAGGTCAGGAAACCACGTTCCTTGCCGAACTTGATCAGGGTCTTGAGTTTGGTGCGGCGGCGCTCGAGTTCTTCCTCGGATGCCTCGGTGTCGGACGAGAAGGCGTCCTTCAGCAGCGCTTTTTCCTTGGCTTTGCGGTCCTTGGCCTTGGCCTTGTCGACCGCCTTCAGCTCGGCGCGTTCTACCGCGTTCAGCGCGGCGACTTCGTCATTCTCAGGCTGGAATTCCTTCGGCTTGCGCCCGCGCCGGCCCGGCACCTTTACGGTCGGCAGCACATAGCCCGACGTGTCGATGGCTGCCAGGGCGGCGGCATCGGTTGTCTGGCTGACAGCAGGCGGTGCGGCCGGGGCGCGCACGTCGGCGGTGTCTGCTTTGTCCGCTTTGGCGGAGGAGGCTCTCGGCTTTGCAGCCACATTGGGTTCGGGTTTCTTGATTGGCACAGGCGCTTTCGATGTCACAACGACTAGCTTTACGATGGTTTAAGTAAAATTTGTTGCTGGCCCTACGTACCGGACCCACCTGAAGGGCCAGTCCGGCATTGCTGCACTCGTTACACCTTTACATCACCTTGCAGCCCGATCCGCGCAGCGCCGCACGCCTGATACCGCCCACCGGCAACTGCCTGGTGGCGGTTTCGGCTGCAGCAGGACGGCGGGCGGGGGCAAGAGCCGAGTGGTCGAGGGCATTGTGCCGTGGCGCGCATCGCGCCGCTCAACCAAAGCTGGCCCTGGCCGCCGGCGCCATCCAACGCGCCGATCAAGAGCCTAACTTAGAGGAAGAACATCACTTCCTGTTAATAAGTAAGCTTACTAAGAAAACAACACTTAGCGTTTTATTATAGCACGCACCCCGGCTTTTTCCAGTCACTAACGCCCGGCGCCAAAGCCCGGTTGACGCAGCTAGCGCGCGGCCAGTTCGGCTTGCGTTTCGCGCAACAACTGGTCCTGCATCGCCGTAATCTCCCGGTAACGAATTCCCACCTGATCTGAGGTCAAACCGGACGAAAACAACTGATTGAGCTCGTGTTTTAATGCGTCCATCTTGATCTGCCTCACAGCTCCTGCGAGCCACAATTTGACGCTGTCATAATCGGACTCGGGTTCCGATGCGATTTCGGCAATGAGCCCGTCGTAATCCGGGCCTTCCAGCTTCAGATGTTGCGATAAGGCAGCGAAGCCACCGTTCGGCCCCAGCGCCTGCGCCGCGGCGACCAGTTGCAACAAGCGCTCGGCCGAATCTGGCCCGAAATGGTTAAACGACTGCAACGCCGATTCGTCCAGCTCGAGCGCCAGCGGCGGATGCGACACCAGGTGACGCAGGATTTGCGCTTCCAGCCCGACCGGCTGCGGCCTGCCCTGGCGCGGCGGCGCCTTGCGCGCAACGGCAACCGGCTTGGCCAGCTCGAACAGCCCCTCGATTTCCGCCGGGGTCGAGTTGGTCAGGCCGGCGAGCCCGCGCACAATCTGCAGGCGCAGCGCCGATGGCGCCATCGACTGCAACAAGGGCTTGGCATCAAATTGGACATGCGCGCGGCCCTCCGGTTCCGACAAGTCATGTTCCGCCGATACCTCGCGCAACAGGAATTGCGACAGCGGCATGGCTTCATGGATTTCTTGGTCGAACGCATCGGCGCCGCGCTCGCGCACGAAGCTGTCCGGATCGTGTTCTTGTGGCAAGAACAGGAACTTGATGATCTTGTCGTCGGTGACCTGTGGCAAGCAAGCTTCGAGCGCGCGGCGCGCCGCCTTACGGCCGGCCTTGTCGCCGTCGAAACTGAAGATCACGGTATCGGTCTGGCGCAGCAGCTTTTGCACGTGGGTGCTGGTGCAGGCCGTACCCAGGGTGGCGACCGCCTGCGGGAAACCAAGCTGGGCCAGTGCGACGACATCCATATAGCCTTCCGTCACCAGGACATAACCGGCGTCGCGGATCGACTGGCGCGCCTCGAACAAGCCGTACAGCTCAAGGCCCTTCTGGAACAGCGGCGTTTCCGGCGAGTTCAGGTATTTCGGCTCGCCCGAGTCGAGCACGCGGCCGCCAAAGCCAATCACCTGTCCTTTGACGTTGCGGATCGGAAACATGATGCGCTCGCGGAAGCGGTCGTAGCGCTTTTGCCGGTTGCCCTCTTCGTCGACCTTGTCGATGACCAGGCCGGACTCGACCAGCGCCAGCGCGTCATACTCGGGGAATACGGAGCGCAGGTTGTCCCAGCCGCCCGGGGCGTAACCCATGCCGAAGCGGGCGCAGATTTCGCCCGTCAAGCCGCGCCGCTTCAGGTACTCGATGGCGTTCGGCGCGCTGCGCAGCTGGCCGCGGTAAAAATCGCAGGCGCGCGTCATGGCGTCGGACAGGGCGAGTGCTTGCGCCTGGTTCTGGGCGCGCTGGAGCGGCGGGATCTTGTCGTCTGCATCGGGCACGACCATGCCGACATTCTGGGCAAGGTCCTTGACGGCGTCGACGAAGCCCATGCCCGAGTATTCAATCAGGAAACCAATCGAGGTGCCATGCGCGCCGCAGCCGAAGCAATGATAGAACTGCTTGGTCGGGCTGACGGTGAAGCTGGGCGATTTTTCGTTATGGAACGGGCACAAGCCCTGATAATTCGCGCCGCCCTTTTTCAGCTGCACGTATTTGCCAACCACATCGACGATGTCGACACGGTTGAGCAGATCGGTAATGAACGATTGTGGAATCACGTTTGATGAACAGTCTTTGTCTTAGGTCAGACTATACCGCCGAGCAAGTGTCAGCATTGAGCTGAAACAATACGCGACATGGATTTCCTTCGGCGATCTTTCGGCCATTGCGGCTCCAACGTCGCTCCCGCGCAGGCGGGAGTCCCTACCTTGCTGGTTCGGCATGGGTTCCCGCCTGCGCGGGAACGACGCTTCAGGCGCCGGTCAGCGCCTTCTTGACGAGCGCGGAAACTGCCGTCATGTCGGCGCGTCCAGCCAGCTTCGGCTTGACGATCGCCATCACCTTGCCCATGTCTTGTGGACCGGCAGCACCAGAGGCGGCAACCGCAGCGGCCACTTCGGCGGCAATTTCTTCGTCCGACAGGCCGGCAGGCATGTAGGCCACCAGAATGGCCAGCTCGGCCTTTTCGATGTCGGCCAGGTCCTGGCGGTTGCCCGCTTCGAACTGGCTGATCGAGTCCTTGCGCTGCTTGATCATCTTTTCGATGATCGCCTGGGTCTGGGTGTCGTCGAGCTCGATGCGCTCGTCGACTTCCTTGCGCTTGATTTCAGCGAGTATCAGGCGGATGGTCTGCAGGCGGGTCGCATCTTTCGCGCGCATCGCCGCTTTCATGTCTTCGGTGATTTGTTCTTTTAAGCTCATGTCATCCTCGCGTCGTGGCCAATTGGCCCAGTAAAAATAGCAAAACCCGCTGCGGAAAACCGGAGCGGGTCTGCGACTCATCAAGACTACCCGTCCGGCGCGGCACGAAGCCATTCACCGGAACCAGTCCCGATTGGAAATCTTAGTACAGCTTCTTTGGCAGTTGCTGGCTGCGAATGCGCTTGTAGTGGCGCTTTACGGCAGCTGCCAGCTTGCGCTTGCGCTCAGCCGTTGGCTTTTCGTAGAACTCGCGTGCACGCAGTTCGGTCAGCAGACCAGTTTTTTCGATAGTGCGCTTGAAGCGGCGCATGGCTACTTCGAACGGCTCGTTTTCTTTAAGGCGAATAGTGGTCATGTAAAAATCAAACCGTTAGATTTAGATGGGAAGAACGAGATTCTAGCAGCATTTCAAAATGATGGGAAGCCTTTTGATTTCCTGTTTCGCAAGCGCCACACCAAAAACCTCATTCCCCTACTGCCAAACCTGCCGCCACACCCGAGGCCCAGGCCCACTGAAAATTATAGCCGCCCAGCCAGCCGGTGACGTCGACCGCCTCGCCGATAAAGTACAGCCCGGGCACCTTATTGGCCATCATCGACTGCTGCGACAGCTCGCGCGTGTCGACCCCGCCGAGCGTGACCTCGGCCTTGCGGTAGCCTTCCGAGCCAGTCGGCACGATCGCCCAACGGTTGATGGCGTCGCCCAGCTTGCGCAACTTTGCGTCCGGCATGTCGGCCAGGCGCGCGTCGAGCTCGAAACCGTTGGCCAACAGCAAGCCTTCGGCAAGGCGCACCGGCAGCCACTGCGACAGCACGTTGCCAAGCTGCTTCTTGATCGTACCCTTGCCTTCGATCAACACCTGGGCCACGTCCATGTCAGGCAACAAGTTCAGCACAATCGGCGTGCCCGGCTGCCAGTAGCTGGAAATCTGCAAGATGGCCGGTCCGGACAAGCCGCGGTGGGTGAACAGCAAGTCCTCGCGGAAATGGCCGCGCTTGGCGCCCTTGCCTTTGCCCGAGCCGGTTTCCACCTCCACTTCCAGCGCGATGCCCGACAGCGGCGCGTAGGCCTCCCAGCTTGGGCCGTCGAAGGTCAGCGGCACCAGGCCCGGACGCGGTTCGATGATGTTCAGGCCGAACTGGGTGGCGATCTTGTAGCCGAAGTCGGTCGCGCCGATTTTCGGGATCGACAAGCCGCCGCTGGCAATCACCAGGCTGTCGGCCAGGATGTCGCCGGTGTCGGTGGCGATCAGGAAGCCTTCGGAGGTGTTGTCGACCGCGCCAACCTGGCACGGCATGCGCCAGGTGACGGCGCCCTCGGCGCACTCTTCCTTGAGCATCTGGATGATTTGCTCGGCCGAATCGTCGCAGAACAGCTGGCCGCGATGCTTCTCGTGGTAGCCGATGCGGTGTTTCTTCACCAGCGCGAGGAAGTCCTGCGGGGTGTAGCGCGACAGCGCGCTCTTGGCGAAGTGCGGGTTCTCGGACAAGAAATTGGCTGGCCCCGCATTAATGTTGGTGAAATTGCATCGTCCGCCACCGGAGATACGGATCTTTTCAGCCAGCTTGGCCGCGTGATCGATCAGGACAACGCGCTTGCCACGCTGGGCGGCAACCGCCGCGCACATCATGCCGGCCGCGCCCGCGCCGATCACTGCTACATCATATTGTTTAGCCATCTGGTGCCAGGTTCCGCATTTACAAAAGACGTGATTGTAAACCGGGCGCGGCTTGGCCCTTCAATGCTTTCGCTACCATCAGGCATTGTTGGACTTGCTCGATGATGGGTTCGGGCACCGGCACCTCGCCGCGCAGCGCCTGCGCGATCCACTCGGCGGTGCTGGCCGCGTCGCGCGCGGAGGGCATCTCGGCCAGCTCATCGGTCGGATCGCCCTTCTGCACCAGCAGCACGCCCTCGCCGTTGTGGAACCACTGGATTTGCTGGCCCCGGTGGGCGTTGGCCACCGTTTCGCCTTCGGTGCCGCGCATCAGGAAGGCGTCGCCACGCCCGGGCGGCGCCGAGGTGGTGAAATAGTCGCTGAGCATCTCGAGGTATTCGGGATGGGTATACGACACCAGCCGCAGCGCCGGACCGTCAAATGGCTGCAGGATCTTGACCAGGGTATGGGTCGAGTTGCGCACGCCGAGGATGCGGCGCAGCGCCAGCAGGCGCGCCATCTTCGGCGCCAGCGTTTCAACCGGCATGAAGCAGGGCTCGCGGCGCGCCACTGCCTCCAGCAGGCCGGCTGGCGAAGTGGCTGGGGCGAGCCCCATGGCCGCAAGGATTTCCGCAGTCGTCACACGGCCAGGGTCGGTGCTGACGCCATGCACCAGCACCGGCACGCCTTCGCGCGCCAGCAGCAGCGCCAGCAAGGGCGTCAGGTTGGCCAGTTTGCGCGCGCCGTTATAACTCGGGATAACGACTGGGGCGTACTGGCTGGCCGGCACCGGCAGCAGCGGGAACGAGGCCTCGGCGGCCTCCAGGAAGCCGGCAATCTCGCTGACCGATTCGCCCTTGATGCGCAGGGCCAGCACGATGGCGCCGGTTTCCAGGTCGGACACCCTGCCGTCGAGCAACGCCTGGTACAGCGCCCGTGCATCGTCGCGAGACAGGCTGCGGGCACCCTTTTTGCCGCGTCCAATTTCCTTGATGAAGTGGGCGGCTGGAAATGGTTCAAAATTTGTCGTCATTGATGAAGCTTACACCGGGCGCTTTTAACTGTGAGGGGATTTTGGCCTGTTGCAATGCAGCACGCGGAAATTCGTACTACACTGGCAGATCCCTAATGCACAATCTCCCACCAACAAGCGGACACCAATGATCACGCCAGATATCGAAAATAGTAACGTCAGCTCGTTCGCGGTGATGCCTTCGCCCGAGCAACTGCACGCCGTGCTGCCCCTCTCCGACGCCGCCTTCCAGACCGTCATGCGCGGGCGCGAAGCGCTGCGCAACATTCTTGACCGCAAGGACAAGCGCATGTTCGTCGTGGTCGGACCGTGCTCGATTCACGATCCGGTTGCCGGCCTCGACTACGCGCGCCGCCTATTGAAGCTGCAACAAGAAGTGGCAGACACCATGCTGCTGGTCATGCGCGTGTACTTCGAGAAACCGCGCACCACGACCGGCTGGAAGGGCTACATCAACGATCCGGACATGGACGATTCGTTCCGCGTCGACGTGGGCATGAGCAACGCGCGCAAGTTCCTGCTCGACGTGTGCGAACTCGGCCTGCCGACCGCCACCGAAGCGCTCGACCCGATTTCGCCGCAGTACCTGGGCGACCTGATCGCCTGGACGGCCATTGGCGCGCGCACCACCGAGTCGCAGACCCACCGCGAGATGTCGTCGGGCCTGTCGACGCCGGTTGGCTTCAAGAATGGCACCGACGGCGATATCAGCATCGCGATCAACGCGATCCTGTCGTCGGCGCACCCGCACTCCTTCCTCGGCATCAGCAGCCAGGGCACCGTGTCGATTGTGCGCACCAGCGGCAACGCCTACGGTCACGTAGTACTGCGTGGCGGCGATGGCCGTCCGAATTACGATTCGGTGTCGGTCGCGATTGCCGAGCAGGCTTTGGCCAAGGCCAAGCTGCCGGCCAACCTGGTGGTCGATTGCTCGCACGCGAACAGCTACAAGAAGCCTGAACTGCAGCCGCTGGTGATGTCCGATGTGATCCAGCAGATCAAGCACGGCAACCAGTCGGTGGTCGGCGTGATGATCGAGTCGAACATTGTTGGCGGCAACCAGAAAATTCCGAGCAACTTGGCGGAACTGAAGTATGGCTGTTCGGTGACGGATGGCTGCATCGATTGGGAAACCACTGAGGCGATGCTGAAGGCGGCGCACCAGGAACTCCTCCAGCGCCCATAACGTCGTTCCCGCGCAAGCGGGAATCCATACATCGCATGCATCAACGCGCCGCATGGATTCCCGCATACGCGGGAACGACGGCTACAATGTCACCTTTCTGTCCCACCTGTTAAGTCCCCATGATCGTTCTCGGCGTCGAATCCTCCTGCGATGAAACCGGCCTTGCGTTATACGACACGCAACGCGGCCTGCTGTCGCACGCACTCCACTCGCAAGTTGCGATGCACGAGGAGTACGGCGGCGTCGTGCCCGAGCTGGCCTCGCGCGACCACATTCGCCGCGCCATTCCGCTGCTGGAGCAAACCCTGGCCGACGCCGGCATCGAAGCGTCCGGCATTGACGCCATCGCCTACACCCAGGGCCCCGGCCTGGCCGGCGCGCTGCTGGTTGGCTCGTCCATCGCCTGCAGCCTCGGCCTGGCGCTCGACAAGCCGGTACTCGGCGTGCACCACCTCGAAGGCCACCTGCTGTCGCCGCTGCTGGCCAGCGATCCGCCGAAATTCCCCTTCATTGCCCTGCTGGTCTCCGGCGGCCATACCCAGCTGATGCGGGTCGACGGCGTCGGCCGCTATACCTTGCTCGGCGAAACCCTCGACGATGCCGCCGGCGAAGCGTTCGACAAGTCGGCCAAACTGCTCGGCCTGGGCTATCCCGGCGGCCCGGCCATTTCCCGCCTGGCCGAATTCGGCAACCCGGACGCCTACAAGCTGCCGCGCCCGATGCTGCACTCGAAAGATTTCAACTTCAGCTTCTCGGGCCTGAAGACCGCGGTGCTGACCGTGGTAAAGAACCACGAAGAGAAAGTGATCGCCAACATTTGCGATCAGGACAAGGCCGACATCGCGCGCGGCTTCGTCGATGCCATCGTCGACGTGCTGACGGCCAAGTGCGTGAGCGCGCTGCGCCACTCGGGGCTCAAGCGGCTGGTGATCGCCGGCGGCGTCGGCGCCAATTCGCAGCTGCGCGCCTCGCTCAACGCCGCCGCCGAACTGAAGAAGTTCCGCGTCTACTATCCAGAGCTGGAGTTTTGCACCGACAACGGCGCGATGATCGCCTTCGCCGGCGCGATGCGCCTGCAGATCAATCCTGACGCCGCCCAGCGCGACTATGGCTTCAATGTACGGCCGCGCTGGCCCCTTGATGAGATCGAGGCGGCGTAGAAAAAAACTTTGTCGTCCTCATAAGGTGTCACGCTGTTGGCCTAATAATGTCAAACTCGCCTGGTCGTCCTTTTCCGGAGGTGGCGTATGCGCGTTGTCAGTTGGAACATTCATTGGGGCTGCGGCAAAGACAGCCGGATCCGCATCCACGCGATCATCGATGTACTGCGCAAGTTAAATCCCGACATCATCTGCTTGCAAGAAGTAGCGGCGAATCACCCTGAACTGGAGGGCAATGCCAGCGCCAACCAGTTCCGCCAGCTTGCGGGCGCGTTCGGGGGTTACCAGCCGGTGCTGGAGCCGACCAGCGAAATTTATCAGAACAATCTGCCGCGCCAGTTCGGCAACCTGCTGCTGTCGAAGTACCGTATGACACAAGTGCATCGCCACTCGCTGCCGTGGCCTCCCGATCCAGCCGATGCCGGCATGCCGCGCGGCATGATCGAAGCGGTCGTCGAAGCGCCCGGCGGCAAGATGCGCGTGCTGACCACCCACCTTGAGTACTATTCCCAGATCCAGCGGATGGCGCAGGTCAGGCACATCAAGCACCTGCACCGGGAGGCGTGCGAACGCGCGCGCCTGTACCAGCCCAATCTCGGACTCGACGCGCCGTTCCAGCTTGGCTTCAGGCCCGGCAGCGCGATCTATTGCGGAGACTTCAACTTCGCGCACGATTCGGCTGAGCACGCGGAGATGCTGGCAACCGACGACAGCATCGCCCTGCCGCTGGTGGATGCGTGGAGCCATACCCATCCGGACACCGCCCGTGCGCCGACCGCCGGCCTGCATGGGTTCAAGTGGCCGGAGCGCCCGGAATGCTACGACTATTTCTTTGTGACGCAGGATTTGCTACCGCGCCTGAACGACGTGTCGGTGCAGTCCGAAACCGCGGCCTCGGACCACCAGCCAATCGTGATTGACCTCACCTAGACTGGATGCTCGTCATACCTCAACTGGAGGTAGCGGTCAGGAAGGATGCGCTTCGTTAAGTCACGAAATCTTGCGCCCCGCCAATTTGCCTGGCCCTGTCCAGACTCAGAATGGTTCTCTGTATCCAGTTCTGAGGAGTAGACCAATGGCAATCGACGTGTATCTGCAAATTGATGGCATCAAGGGCGAATCTACCGATTCGACGCACCATGGTTGGATCGAGGTTAGCCAGGCCCAATGGGGCGTGACGCAGCCCATTATTGCACCCGGATCCGGTGCCGGCGGTCGCACCACCGGACGGAGCGAATATCGCTCGATGTCGCTGGCAAAGCTCGCAGATCTGGCATCGCCTGCGCTGATGCAGCACTGTGCGAACGGATAAAACTATCCCGAAGGCGAAGCTGGAATTCATGCGGGCCGATGGGGATGGCAACCGCGTAAAGTATTACGAAGTCGAGCTGGAGAACGTGCTAATCGCGAACATGGAGCAGATGGTGGCCGAGGGCAGCATTCTGCGTGACCATCTCGCCCTTCAGTTCAGCAAAGTCAAATGGAAATACACCCAGCAGAAGATCAACGGCGGAATGGGCGGCCATACGGCGGGCGGTTGGGACCTGTCCTGCAACAAGTCGTGCGCGTGACGGAGGAATGTCATGAGCGATGCAAAATCCGATCCGCTGCGGCCTACGAAAGACTCGCGCGGTTTCTTCATGCTGCCACGTACACCGGCGGAATCTGGCTACTACAGCTATGGCCAGATGGACAAGAAGCCGGACAGGGGCGGATATCAGTACCCGCACCCAATCATGATGCAGGCGATCCTTCGCGTAGCGCTGGAGTGGCAAGCCGTCGACTGGCGCCGCATTGGGATTGGCAATATCAGCCGCGCTAACGGGTTTGATGACGACGATCACGGCTCTCACCTGAACGGGCTTCAGGTGGACATCCGGCCAGTCCGTAAGGACGGCCTCGAAGTACCCGTCGTCTGGACAGATCGCCAATACGACCAAGAAGGAACGGCCAAGTTGATCGAATTATTCAGGACGTTTGCACCAGTGAAGATCGTTCTTTTCAACGATACCAGCATCCCGTTCGTGAAGACCGCCAAGGGTCACGATGACCACTTTCATGTTGCTCTGATAGGGTGAATATGCGCAAAATCGCGTTGTTAATTTTTGTTGGCCTTTGCCAGCAAGCGACTGCTGGTGAGAGCAACAACAAACTCCACGAGCTGAACGAGTGGAATGCGCTTCTTCAAGCGAACTACAAAATCCATTCGGGGGGCACGGCATATTCCGAACCGCCAACGAAGCTTGATAGCGTTTTTACGGTCGCCTTCAAAGGTGAAGCCGCCAGGCAGGTATTCGAACAGATCGGGCCTGACGTGAAACCAGTCTGTGATGATGCGGACGGCAACCGGGTGCGAGAAAAAAAAGGCGTTCATTGCTCATATACCGCTCGCCTTGAAAATACAGCAAATTCCCACTATCGGTGCTGGATCGGAATAGATCTTCGAACTGGCGAGGGGGACGTTCGGGTGTCCTGCTAGGCCACCCTGCTCTTCGGCGCCAGCCGATTGTTATCGACATCATCTGGACTAGGCGACCGCCCGCATGGGATTGGCCTGCCGCCGGTGCAGGAATTCCAGCACATGAGTGCGGTATTCCATGTACAGCGGATCGAGCGCCAGCGCCACCCGGTCGCGCGGACGCGGCAAGCGGATCTCGGCGATCTCTCCGATGGTTGCGGCCGGCCCGTTGGTCATCATCACGATGCGGTCCGACAATAGCACCGCCTCATCCACATCGTGGGTCACCATCACCACCGTCGATCCGGTGTTGGCGACAATGCGCAGCAGCTCGTCCTGCAGGTGGGCGCGGGTCAGCGCATCCAGCGCGCCAAACGGCTCATCCATCAGCAACACCTTCGGCTCCATCGACAGCGCCCGCGCGATGCCAACCCGCTGCTTCATGCCGCCCGAGATTTCATTCGGCCGCTTGGCGCCGGCTGCGGTCAGGCCGACCATCGCCAATGCGGCAGCGGTGCGCTCGCGCAGCTTGTTGCGGTCTTCGCGCGCGCCAAACACCCGTTCGACCGCCAGGTAGACGTTGTCGAAGCAGCTCAGCCACGGAAGCAGCGAATGATTCTGGAACACCACGCCGCGCTCCGGCGACGGCCCGTCGATCTCGCGTCCGGCGCAGATCAGGGCGCCGTCGGTGGCCTCGGTCAGGCCGGCGATCAGGTTCAGCAAGGTCGATTTGCCGCAGCCAGAGTGCCCGATCAGGGTGATGAACTCGCCCTGCGCCACCGTCAGGTTGATGTTGCGCAGCGCGTGGAAGCGGCCTTTACGGGTCTCAAACACCATCTCCGCGCCCCGTACTTCGATGAATTTCTTTGCGGCCATCTCAACTCCCCGTTTCTTCGTACGTGAACGATCGTGCGATGGCGACCAGGATTTGCTCCAGCACCAGCCCGACCACGCCGATGACGACAATCGCAATGATGATGTGCGGCACATTCAAGTTATTCCATTCGTCCCAAACCCAGAAGCCGATGCCGACACCACCGGTCAGCATTTCCGCCGCCACGATCACCAGCCAGGCGGTGCCGATGGCCAGCCTCACGCCGGTCAGCATGTAGGGCAGCACCGATGGCAGCAGGATCTTGGTGAAAATCTTCCACTCCGACAGGTTCAGCACCCGCGCCACATTCATGTAGTCCTGCGGCACGCGCTGCACACCGACCGCCGTGTTGACGATCATCGGCCAGATCGAGCAGATGAAGATCGACCAGATCGCGGCCGGGTCGGCGGACTTGAACACCAGCAGCCCGATCGGCAGCCAGGCCAGCGGCGACACCGGCTTGAGCAGGCTGATGATCGGATTGAACATGCCGCCCATAAACTTGAAACGGCCAATCATGAAGCCGAGCGGAATGCCGACCGCTGCGGCCAGGCCAAAGCCCAGCGCGACACGTTTCAGCGACGCCAGGATATTCCAGCCGATGCCCTGGTCGTTCGGCCCATTCCGATAGAACGGGTCGGAGAACAACTTGACCGCCTCCTCCCAGGTGGCGGCGGGCGTAGGAAATGACGGGTTGTTGGCGGCGAGCACTTGCCACATCACCACCAGCAGCGCCAGGCCGGCGAACGGCGGCAGGACGGCCATCACCACACCTGACGCGCGCGCGCTTCGGCCGCTTAACTTGTAGCCCTGGCGGGCCAGCCGTTCGCTGCGCAACGGTTTAACGGGTTCTTCGGCCATGACAGGTCTCACAATCGGTTCCAGGACTGCACTCATGATTGGCTCCTTGCGTCAGGCTTTGATCTTGAAAGAATTGGCGTAGGCGGCCGGGTTCTTGCCATCCCAGACAGTGCCATCGATCATCTTGACGGTGCGCATCGGCGACTTCGGCACGCTCACCTTGGCCATCGACGCCGCTTCCTTGTACAGCGCAACCTGGTTGACGCTGCTGGCAACGGCCAGGTAGTCCGGCTCGGCCTTGAGCAAGCCCCAGCGCTTGTGCTGGGTCATGAACCACATGCCATCCGACAGGTACGGGAAGTTCACGCTGCCGTCGTTGAAGAACTTCATGTGGTTCGGATCGTCCCAGGTCTTGCCGAGTCCATTCTGGTAGCGACCGAGGATGCGCTGGTTGATCACGTCGACCGACGTGTTGACATACGACTTGTCGGCGATGGTCGCCGCCATCTTGGTCTTGTTCGACAACGAGGCGTCGATCCATTTGCTGGCATCGAGGATCGCGGCCACCAGCGCGCGCGCCGTGTTCGGATGCTTCTTCACCCACTCGAGCGTGGTGCCCAGCGTCTTCTCGGGATGGTCCCTCCAGATGTCCTGGCTGGTTGCGGCCGTGATGCCGACGCCGTCCACGATGGCGCGGTGGTTCCACGGTTCACCCACGCAGAAACCGTCCATGTTCCCCACCCGCATGTTGGCCACCATCTGGGGTGGCGGCACGGTAATGGCGCGCGCGTCTTTCATGGGATTGATGCCGTAGCTGGCCAGCCAGTAGTACAGCCACATCGCGTGGGTGCCGGTCGGGAAGGTCTGCGCAAAGGTGTACTCGCGCTTGTCGGTCTGCATCAGCTTGGCCAGCGATGCGCCGTCGACGGCGCCCTTGTCGGCAATTTTCTTCGACAGGCTGATGGCCTGGCCGTTCTGGTTCAGGCTCATCAGGACTGCCATGTCTTTTTTGGCGCCGCCAGCGCCCAGTTGCACGCCGTAGATCAGGCCGTACAGAACATGGGCGGCGTCGAGCTCGCCATTGACCAGCTTGTCGCGCACGCTGGCCCAGGACGATTCCTTGCTGGGGATAATCTTGATGCCGTACTTTTTATCGAAGCCCATCACCGACGCCATCACAATCGATGCGCAATCGGTCAGCGGGATGAAACCGACTTTGACCTCGGCCAGCTCGGGCTTGTCGGACCCCGCGGCCCACACGCCGCCGGTGGCGAGTGCGGTAATCGACGCCGCGGCGCCCGCCTTGATCAGACTGCGGCGGATCGGGTTGCTGGTGCTATCGGTCGTCATCATTCCCTCGTTGGCAGTGGCTGTTACCACTACATGAGCAAGGGACGTGCCAGCGGTAAATACCGCGGCGCAAGGGCAAAGAGGTGCGAATCGCTTGTTGTTATGGCACTGTCGTTGTGCAGCGCACCAAAACAGGATGCCAAAGTGCGCGTAGCGCGCTTGCGATCAGGACTGCGCGGCGATGCTCCTCAGCGCCTGTTCGAACACTTCCGGCGGCTGCCCGCCGGAGATCAAGTGACGTTCATTGATGATAATGGCCGGTACCGAATTGATCCCGGCCCGCTGGAAGAACTGCTGGCGCTCGCGCACTTCGTCGGCGTAGGCACCGCTGGACAGGATGCGCGCCGCTTCCGCGCTGTCCAGACCGATTTCCCCGGCCACCCGCGTCAGCACCGCATGGTCGCCAGGATTCTCGCCCTTGGTGAAGTACGCCTCGAACAGCGCCGTCTTGAGCGCATACTCGCTTCCCAGCGTATTGGCCCAGTGCAGCAAGCGGTGCGCGTCGAAGGTGTTATAGATGCGGCTGCGCGTGTCCATGTTGAAATCGAAGCCCAGTTCGGCTGCGCGGGCGCGGATGGTCGCGCGGGTCGCGGCCCGCTGCTCTTCGTTGGCGCCGTATTTTTGCGCGATATGTTCGCCGATATCCTGGCCGCCCGCCGGCATGGCCGGGTTCAACTCGAATGGCTGGAAGTGGATCTCCGCGCCGACCGCGTCCTTGGCGCGTTCCAGCGCCTGCTCAAGCGACTTGAGGCCGATGACGCACCAGGGGCACGAGATGTCTGATACAAAATCGATTCTGACCTGCTTGCCCACGATATACCTCCGTATTTTTAGCGCTGACACAGCTAAATGTTGAACCTGCCGTCACCCGTCGTCGTTCCCGCGCGGCCGGGTGCCCCATGCTGGAATTGTCACCTCGCCCGGTATAGGTTCCCGCCTGCGCGGGAACGACGATGGGCACGTAGCGCGGACAACGCCTATTTTTTCTTCGCCGTAGCCTTGGCCGCGGCCGATTTGCTGCCGATCCGGCTTTCCTTGCCAGCCAGCAGATTCGAAATGTTCTTGCTGTGACGATACAGCAGAAGCGCGCTCATTGCCGCCACGGCGAACAGGATCTCATCCGCGCCGAACAGCAATCCATAGTAGAACGGCGCAAACACCGAGGCGATCAGTGCCGCCAGCGACGAGTAGCGGAATGCGTAGGCCACGATCAGCCAGGTGGCCAGCGTCGCCAGGCCCAGCCACACGTTCAGGCCGATCAGCACGCCCAGCGCCGTGGCCACGCCCTTGCCGCCGACAAAGCGGAAGAACACCGGCCACAGGTGGCCGATGAAGACCGCCAGCGCCACCAGCGCGATGCCGGTGTCGTCAACGCCGAACTGCTCGCCGTAGCGGATCGCCAGCCAGACCGCGAACCAGCCCTTGGCCGCGTCGCCGATCAGGGTGGCGATCGCCGCTTTCTTGTTGCCGCTGCGCAGGACATTGGTCGCACCCGGATTGCCCGAGCCATAGGTGCGCGGGTCCGACAGGCCGAACAGGCGGCTCGCCACCACGGCAAACGAAATGGAGCCGATCAGGTAGGCGGCAATAACAAACAATACTGTATTCATGTGTCTCTCTTTTTATAGTCCGGCGTCAGGGCCGGGCGTGATTATATACAGTCGCTATTCCAAAGCACACTGCACCGGCTTGGCGCCCAGCAGCGCCACCACCGCCTGCGGGTCAATGCCGACCAGGTAGCCGCGCCGGCCGCCATTGATATAAATCTTTTCCAGCGCGAGGATGCCCTCCTCCACATACACCGGCATCGCCTTCCTGGTGCCGAACGGCGAAGTGCCGCCGACCATGTAGCCAGTGTGCCGCTGCGCCACCTCGGGCTTGCACGGTTCGACCGATTTGCACGGAATCGCGCGCGCCAGGTTCTTGGTCGAGACCTTGCAGTCGCCGTGCATCAGCACGATCAGCGGGCGCGCCGCTTCGTCCTGCATCACCAGCGTCTTGACGACGTCATGTTCGGACACGCCAAGCTCGCGCGCCGACACCGCGGTGCCGCCATGTTCCTCGTAGTCGTAAGGGTGCTCGGTAAAGACAACCTGGTGCTTGCGCAGGAACTGGGTCGCCTGAGTTTCTGAAATATGCTCTTTGCGGGCCATGCGTGTTACGCTAAAGGTTCATTGAGGAGTCTTATTATGCAGCAAGAGATTCGCTTTGCCACCTTCAATGTTTTCAATCTCGCACCGCGCGGTGCGCGCTTGTATGACAACCTGCTGCCCTCGACGCCCGAGGAGTACGAGGCCAAGATCGCCTGGACCGCGCGCCAGATCGACCTGCTGGATGCCGACGTGATCGGCTTTCAGGAGATCTTCTCGCAAGGCGCGCTGCGCGAAGCGCTGGCGCGCACCCGCAACTATCGCGATGCGCACCACATCGGCTTCGACCCTGACCCGGCCGCCGCGCGCCTGACGCCGAGCGTCGCGCTGGTCTCGCGCCTGCCCCTGGGCGGCGCGGCCACCCCGCACTTGCTGTTCCCGCCCGGTATATCGCTGCCGCCGGGCAGCCGCGACGCCGACCGCTTCACCCGCGCCGTGATCCACGTTCCGGTCATCCTGTCGCCCGATTGCACGGTCGATGTGGTGGTGGTGCACCTGAAATCGCGCCGCCCCGACTACCGCAACGGCGACACCGGCGAGGACGCACAGATTTACGCGACGGCCTGCCTGCGCTCGCTGGTGCGGCGCGGCACCGAGGCCGTCGGGCTACGCGTCATGCTCAGCGACCTGGCGCGCGCCAACAAGCGTCCGCGCGTGGTGCTGGGCGACTTTAACGATGTTGCCGACTCGGTCACCACCGCCATCGTGCAAGGCATCGGCGGGCCGCTGGGCGACCGCATGTTCGACTCATTCGACCTGCAGCGCAGCCAGGACCGCATCCGCCAGGTCGGCTTTTCCAGCATGCACGACGGGCGCTTCAGCACCATCGACCATATCTTGCTGTCCGAAGAGTTCAACGGCGCCTTGCCGACGGCGATCGGCGAAGTCGTCGAGGTCAACTACCTGAACGACCACCTTGTACTGGCCTTGCCGGAAGCCTCAGACCACGGCCAGGTGCTGGCGCGCATCCGCCTGTTCGACGAAACCCACGGCCTCATCGATGCGGGGATGTAAGGTCGGGATTGACTGACGCCTTGCCGGCGTAGTAGCCCTGGTATTCGTCGCAGCCGTGCTGGCGCAGGAAGCGCAGCTGCTCTTCCGTCTCGACGCCTTCGGCAATCACGCGCAGCTTCAGGCCGCGCGCCACCGCGATGATGGCCGGAACGATGCTGTCGTCGTTCAGGTCGCGCAGGATTTCACCGACCAGCGTGCGGTCGATCTTGAGTTTCGACAGCGGCACCTGGCGCAGGAAGGACAGGTTGGAGCAGCCGGTGCCGAAGTCGTCAATGGTGAGCTGCACGCCGCGCCCGGCCAGCGCCAGCACGGCGCCGATGGTGACCTCGTCCGCGTTCATGATGACGTTCTCGGTGATCTCCAGGTCGAGGTAGCGCGCTTCGAGCCCGGTGCGCGCCAGCGCCCGGTCGACGCAGGCCAGCAGGTCGTTGTGAAAGAACTGGGCATTCGACAAGTTGACCGCGACGCACACCGGATGGCCGTCGTCGCGCCAGCGCGCCGCCTGTTCGCATGCTTGCTGCAACACCCATTCGCCGATCGGCACGATCAGCCCGCTCGACTCGGCGACCGGCAAAAATTCGTCCGGCGCCAGCATGCCACGCTCCGGATGGCGCCAGCGCAGCAGCGCTTCCAGCCCCACCACCTGGCCGGTTTCGCAGCTGATCTCGGGCTGGTACTCAATGACAAACTCGTTGTTGGCGATCGCCTGGCGCAGGTTGTTTTCCATCTGCACCCGCTGCACCACATGGGCATTCATTTCGGGGCTGAAAAAGCGGAACGCGTTGCGCCCGTCCTGCTTGGCGTGGTACATGGCGACGTCGGCGTGCTGCGTCAGCGTATCGATGTCGCCGCCGTCGGACGGGTAGATGCTGATACCGATCGACACGCTCACGGTCAGCTCGGTTCCCGACACGCTGACCGGCTGGATGATCGACTGCATTACGGTCTGCGCGACGTGGGCGGCCTGGTCGACGCCGCCGATGTCGGCCAGCACCACGACGAATTCGTCGCCACCGTGGCGGCTGACGGTATCGACGCCGCGCACGCAGCGCGTCAGCCGGGCTGCGGTTTCCTTCAGCACCTGGTCGCCGGCCTGGTGCCCGAAGCCGTCGTTGATGGCCTTGAAACGGTCTAGGTCGATGAACATGACCGCCACCTTGGTGTGCTGGCGGCGCGCCGCGGCCAGCGCCTGCCGCAGGCGGTCGAGCAGCAGCACGCGGTTCGGCAGGTCGGTCAGGAAATCGTGTTCGGCGAGGTGGCGGTTTTTCTCCTCGACGCGCTTGCGGTCGGTAATGTCGGACAAGATGGCGATGTAGTCGGCCAGGCCGTGGCTGCCGCTGCGAATCGCCGTCAGCGCGACCCAGCACGGGAACTCGGCGCCGTCGTGGCGGCGGGTCCAGATTTCACCCTCCCAGTGGTCATGCACCGCGACGTAGCTCCAGATCTCCTGGTAGAACTCCTCGTCGTGCACGCCGGAGCGCAAGCTGGGCGCTTCCTTCCCGACGATTTGCTCGGACGCGTAGCCCATCAGGTCGGAAAATGCGCGGTTCACGGCGATGACCTTGTAATTGCGGTCGAGCACCAAGATGGCGTCGCGGCTGTTGTCGAACACCTGGGCCGCCATCATCAAGTTGCGCTCGGACACCTTTCGCAGCGTAATGTCGCGGATGGTGGCATACGCCATCGGCGCATGGTCGAGCATGAGCGGGGTCAGCTGCACCTCGCCCCAGAAGCCGCTGCCATCAGGCAACCTGTACTGCCACTCATACCGCCCGGCGACGTCGGCCAGCGATTGCGCGGCTTCGCCGGGCGGCGCGCCCTCGGCCTGCGTGGGCGGCGCGAAGTCTGGCAGGGTGCGCCCGACCAGCTGTTCTTTGGTGCTGCAGTGAAACAGCTGCAGGGCAGCCGGGTTGGCGTCGATGACGACGTTATTCTGCAGCAGGACGATGGCGTCGCCGGCCAGCGCAAACAGCTCCTGGAACCCGGGGCCCGGGCCGTTGGCGCCATTTGGCGCGACCCGGTCGGTGACATCGACTTCCATGCAGAACAGCTGCTGCGGCTCGCCATCGCGCACGACCGGATAGTGGGCCGAGTACATCCAGCGCGTGCTGCCGTCGTGCAAGCCAACTTCCCAGTCATGCGCCTGGGGCGAGCCGGTGTCCCAGACCGATTGCAGCACCTCGGCAAAATAGGCCGCGTTGCGGCGCGGCGCCAAGCTCAGCAGCGGCTTGCCCATGGCCTCGCCGGCGCTGACGCCAAACAGCTCGGCGCAGCGATGGTTCCAGAAGCGCACAAGCCCGTTGCGGTCGACGCTGTGAATGGCCACCGTGGGCGACAGTTCGATGGCGGCGACAATGCGGTACAGCACCTCGATGGCCTCGCGCCCCGGGCCGTCCGGTTCGTGCTGGTAAAGCGAAGCCTTCGGGCTGGAGGTCACGGTGCATCCTTTAAAGGGCGGCGGGCGCACTTTCCGCCTACTGCAAGGGGCCATTTTGGGGCAGCGTATTCGGCGTGCGCTTGCGCACACGCAAAGTCGCCCCCCTTGCGCTTTCGCGTTCCCGTCAAAACCGTGCGGGCCGACGTTTGGTCCCGCGTTTTTGCACTTCAGCGGACCGAAACGGCTTCCTGTCGCATTCCGTTGGCGCTTGGCGCGCGCCTTTCCTACAGTGTCAACATGCGCGTGGAGCTCCATCCTGGCTTCCAGGGCGGAGCACATGCGCGACCTACCGTTCAACCGAACATATAAAAAGAACGATTATGAAACTCGAAAACCTTCCTCCAGCAGCCCCCTCCATTAAAACCGTCAGCAAGAAGCGCTGGCGCGCGCCCGCGGTTGCCGTGGCCGTGCTCGCCATAGGCGCAGCTGGCTGGTATGCGATGCAGCCTGGGAAGCCGGCAGCGGCGCCAATGGCCGCCAAGGCCGGCGGCGATGGCGCGCCGAAGGTGGACGTGTACGAACTGTCGCCGCGCGACGTGGCCAGCATCGCCCAGGGCGAACTGCACATCAAGCTGCCGCTGTCGGGCTCGCTGACGCCGCTGGCGCAGGCAACCGTCAAGTCGAAGGTGTCCGGCGTCGTCACCGGCGCCACCATCGAAGAAGGCACCTCCGTGGCCAAGGGCCAGGTCCTCGCGCGGCTCGACCAGGCCGACCAGCGCGCCCGCGTCGCCCAGCAGCAGGCGATGGTGGACGAAGCCAGCGCCCGCCTCGACCTCGCGCTCAAGAACAACAGCAATAGCCAGATGCTGCTCAAGCAGAGCTTCATCTCGCAGAACTCGTTCGATGCGACCTCCAACGCGGTGGCGCTGGCGCGCGCCAGCGTCAAGGCGGCCCAGGCCCAGCTTGATATGGCGCGCAATGCGCTGGCCGACACCGTGATCGTCGCGCCGATGTCCGGCGTGATCAGCAAGCGCCATGTGCAGGCAGGCGAAAAGCTGTCGCCCGACATGCCGGTATTCTCGATCGTCGACCTGCGCGAACTGACGCTCGAAGCCCAGGTCCCCGCCTCGGATATCCCGCGCGTCAAGGTCGGCCAGGACGTCGCCTTCAGGGTTGACGGCTACCAGGGCCGCAGCTTCACCGGCAAGGTCGCGCGCATCAACCCGACCACTGAACCCGGCTCGCGCTCGATGATGGTGTATATCCGCGTCGCCAATGCCGATGCCGCCCTGCGCGGCGGCATGTTCGCCAAGGGCAGCCTGACCACCACCAGGTCGGCGCCGGCGCCGCTGCTGCCGCTGGCGGCGCTGCGCACGGAGAACAATCGCGACATCGTCTACACGGTTGAAAACGGCAAGGTCGTCTCGACCCCGGTGACGCTGGGGCTGCGCAATGAAGACGACGGCATGGCCGAAGTCACCCAGGGCCTGGCGGTCGGCGCGCGCGTGCTGGTGGCCAGGCTCGATGGCGTCAAGCCGGGTAGCAAAGTCAAGGTCGACGCGCCGGCGGCCAAGCCGGTGCTGGCCGCGGCAGCAGGCGCGAAAGGCTAAGCCATGTGGATCACTAAAACAAGTATCAGGAATCCGGTCTTTGCCACCATGGTCATGGTGGCGCTGGTGGTGCTCGGCCTGTTCTCTTACCGCAGCCTGGGCGTCGAAGCGATGCCGAATGTGGCGCTGCCGTTTGCGTGGGTCGAAGTGGCCTACCCAGGCGCGTCGCCGGAACAGGTAGAGAACGACATCACGCGCCAGCTCGAAGACACCATCAACACCGTCAGCGGCATCAAGTCGATCCGCAGCAATTCGTGGGAAGGCCGCGCCGGCGTCTCGGTTGAATTCAACCTGTCCACCGATATGGACAAGGCGATGATCGAGATGCGCGACAAGATCAGCCGGGTGCGTCCCACCTTCCCGAAAGAGGCCAAGGAGCCGTTCATCGTGCGCGCCGAAGGCGACAACGAGCAGGCCGTGGTCGAACTGAGCCTGATGTCCGACACGCGCAGCGTGCGCGACCTGTCGACGCTTACCGAACAGCTCATCACCAAGCGCCTGCAGGGCGTCGCCGGCGTCGGCCAGGTGCGCGTCAATGGCAAGACCAACCGCCAGGTACTGGTCAACCTGAAGCCCGATGCGCTGTCGGCGCAGCACGTCGGCGTCGATGAAGTACTGCGCGCGATCCAGGCCACCAACACCAATCTCCCGGCCGGCAACATCAGCTACGGCGCGGCAGAGCGCCTGGTGCGGGTGGAAGGCAAGATCAAGGATGCGCGCGGCTTCAACAAGATCATCGTGGCGCGCCGCGCCAGCGGCCCGGTCTACCTCGAACAGGTGGCCGAGATCATCGACGGCGAGCAGGAAGAGACCTCGATTTCGCGCATCAACGGCGTGCGCGCCATCACGCTCGAAGTGACCAAGATCCAGGACGCCAACGTGGTCGAAGTGGGCACCGGCATCAAGCTCGCGGTCGAGAAGATGCAAAAGACGCTGCCGGCCGATATCAAGCTGGCCATCCTCGAAGACCAGTCGCAGCGGGTCCAGAGCCAGCTCGACAACGTCAAGCGCACCATCATCGAAGGCGCGGTCCTGACGATGCTGATCGTGTTCCTGTTCCTGCACTCGTGGCGCAGCACCGTGATCACCGGATTGACCCTGCCGATCTCGGTGATGGCCAGCTTCATCGCGATGAAGTACTTCGGCTTCACCCTCAACTTCCTGACGCTGATGGCGCTGTCGCTGTGTATCGGCCTGCTGATCGACGACGCCATCGTGGTACGCGAAAACATCGTGCGCCACCACGACATGGGCAAGAACCACGTCGACGCCGCCAACGACGGTACCAACGAAATCGGCCTGGCCGTCATGGCCACCACCTTCGCGATCGTCGCCGTGTTCGTGCCGGTCGCCTTCATGGACGGCATCATCGGCCGCTTCTTCCTGCAGTTCGGCATCACCGTGGCGGTGGCGGTGTTGGTGTCGCTGTTCGTCTCGTTCACGCTCGACCCGATGCTGTCGTCGGTGTGGCGCGATCCGGTCAAGGACCGCTTCAAGTACCTGCCATGGCTCGGCCGCCTGATGGAGAAGGTCGAGCACGGCATCGCCCGCGTGCACGTCTGGTACGGCCGCGTGCTCGAGTTGGCGCTGCGCTGGCGCAAATCGACCTTGACCTTGGCGCTGGCGCTGTTCGTCGGCAGCCTCGCGCTGATGCCGATGGTCGGCGGCGAGATGTTCCCGGAGACCGACAACGGCTACATCCAGCTGCGCTTCAAGACCCCGGTCGGCTCGAGCCTGGACTACACCGAGGCCAAGGTGCGCCAGGTGGAAGCGGCGCTGGGCGAGTTCAAGGAAATCGACAAGGTCATCACCACGGTGGGCACCTGGGACGGCCGCAACACCGCCCAGGTCAACCTCAAGCTGACCGACGTGAAGAAGACCGAACGGCGCTCGCAGAAGGAGCTGGAGCAGCTGATCCGCGCGCGCCTGGCGCCGATCGCCGGCATCACGATGTCGGTCGGGAACAAGCCGATCTTCATCGCCATTCTCGGCCAGGACGAAGCCAAGCTCGATGCCGGCGCCCGGCGCCTGATGGAGAAGATGCGCAAGATCAAAGGCGTGGTCGACATCGAATACAGCCAGGAAGGCGCCAACCCGGCCACCATCGTCAAGATCAACAACGAGCTGGCCAGCGACCTGGGCTTGTCGACCCAGCAGATCGGCACGGCGCTGCGTCCCTTCGTCGCCGGCGACCAGATCAGCCGCTGGCTGGCGCCGGACGGCCAGAATTACGACGTCAACGTGCAGCTGCCGAAATCGGGGCGCCAGAAGGTGTCCGACCTGGCCGACCTGATGCTCGCCTCCAGCAAGATGGATGCCGACGGCAACCCGATCATGGTGCCGCTGCGCCAGGTGGTGGAATTCGTTCCCTCGACCAGCCCGCAGGTCCTCAAGCGCCAGGCGCTTGAGCGCCGGGTGGCGGTCTACGCCGCCATCGAAGGCCGCCCGAACGGCGACGTCAACAGCGAAGTCAAGGCGGCGATGGACAGCATCGACCTGCCCGAAGGCGTGCGCTTCGACGTCGGCGGCGAGGCCGAGCAAATGGCCGAGACCCTGGGCGGCGCGGCCAAGGCGCTGGGCATCGCGATCATCTTCATCTACCTGGTGCTGGCCTCGCAGTTCGGCAGCTTCCTGCAGCCGATCGCCATCATGGTGTCGCTGCCGCTGTCGATGATCGGCGTGCTGATCGCGCTGCTGGTCACCGGCAGTACGCTCAACATCTTCTCGGTGATCGGTATCGTGATGCTGATGGGGCTGGTGACGAAGAACGCGATCCTGCTGGTCGACTTCACCAACCACGGGCAGCGCCATGGCAAGAGCCAGCACGACGCGATCCTCGATGCGGGCCAGGTGCGCCTGCGTCCGATCCTGATGACGACGCTGGCGATGATCTTCGGCATGCTGCCGATGGCGATCGGCATGGGTGACGGTGGCGAGTCGCAGGCGCCGATGGGCCGTGCGGTGATTGGCGGCGTGATCACCTCGACCCTGCTGACGCTGGTGGTGGTGCCGGTGGCCTACACCTACCTCGACAACCTCGGCAAGAAGGCCGCGCGCTGGTTCAAGGGGGCGCCGGATGACCACAAGCAGCCGGCCGAGCTGGCCGAAGCCGCGTAAGCGAAAGCAAATCGGCGGATGACGCGCGTCGCGCTCTTCCGCCCTACGGTCCGTTGACGTCGTAGGGCGGAAGAGCGCGACAGCGCGTCATCCGCCGAATTTTTTGTTTCAGCGAACCGGCGTTATGCCTGGCCCTGCTCTTCCTGCGTTTCCTCTGGCGTGTCGCCCTCTTCCGCCGGCTCGGGCTCACCCCGCAGCTTTGCTTCCGCTTTTTTACGGGCCTTTTCTTCAGCCTTCTTCTTCTTCTCTAACTCTCGCTGCCGTTTCTCATAGGAGAAATTGGTCTTAGCCATGCGTCACCTCTCAGGTTAAATGGGACAGTCAACACTGCCCCCCGTTGCCATTATGACGCAGTTATGCGGAAGGCATTTGAATTAACCACGTGGATGATGCTGGGCGTGCAGGTGTTTTAGCCGCTCGCGCGCCACATGGGTATAGATTTGCGTTGTGGAAATATCCGAATGCCCCAGCAACAGCTGCACCACGCGCAGGTCGGCGCCGTGGTTGAGCAGGTGGGTGGCGAAGGCGTGGCGCAAGGTGTGGGGCGACAGCGGCGCCGTGATGCCGGCCCTGGCCGCATGCTTCTTGATCACGACCCAGAACATCTGGCGCGTCATCGGCCCGCCGCGCGCGGTGACGAACAGCGCGTCGTCGACCTGGCCGTCGAGGATCACCCCGCGCGCCTGGCTGACATAGCGCTCGATCCAGTGGCGCGCTTCCTGCCCGAACGGCACCAGCCGCGTCTTGCTGCCCTTGCCGGTCACGCGCAGCACGCCGTCGTTCAGGCTCAGCTCGACCATCTTCAGGTCCACCAGTTCCGACACCCGCAGCCCGCTGGCGTACATCAGCTCCAGCATGGTGCGTTCGCGCAGGCCGAGCGGCGTGTCGACGTCGGGCGCGGCGAGCAGCGCTTCCACCTGCGCCTCGCTCAGGGTGTGGACGAAGCGGGTTGGCTGCCTGGCCGAGGCCATATGCAGGCACGGGTCGCTGCTCACCTGCTTGTTGCGCAGCGCCAGCTGATAGAAACGTTTGAGCACCGACAAACGCCGGTTGGCCGAACTGGGCTTGGACTCGGCGTGGCGCGCGGCGAAATACGCGGCGAGGTCGTGCGGCTCGACCTGGTACAGCGAATCGTTGCCCGGCCGCGTGACCTCGAGCCAGCGCGCAAACAGCCGCATGTCGCGGCGATAGGCGTCGAGCGAGTTCTTCGACAATCCCTGTTCCAGCCAGAGGTTGTCGCAGAACTCGTCGATCAGGGCCAGATTGCTTGCTGTTGCCATGGGGAAGTATTCACGCCTTCGTGGCTCAGCAACCAGCGCTTGACGCTCAGGTGGAAGCCGTTCTCGTCGTCGTGGTTGGAAAAGCCGCCGAGGCCACCCGCCGCGGTGACGCGGTGGCACGGGATCACCAGCGGAAACCAGTTGGCGCCGCAAGCCTGGCCGACCGCGCGCGGCGCCGAGCCGATGTGCTTGGCGACCTGGCCGTAGGTGCGCACGGTGCCGCGCGGGATCGACGAAATCGCGGCCCACACCTTTTGCTGGAACGCGCTGCCGGCCGCGATCAGCGGCAGGTTGAACTGGAAGTCGGGGTCGGCCAGGTAGCACTGCACCTGCGATGCGGCCTCGTCGGCGAGCGCGTCGGTGGCGTCCTTCTCGCCGAAGTGCGGCGGCAGGTAGACCAGCTCGCGGATCACGCCGGCGTCGGTGCGGATGCCGATCGCGCCGAACGGCGCGCCGACGATGGCGCTGAAAATGTCGCTGCCTTGCTGTGGTTTCATGCGCGCAGTTTACCGTAGCCGCAGGGTACCGGCGAAGAAAAACATGTCAGCGTTACGTGTGCAATCCAATACGTCCTTTCCGCGCTAGCGGGAATCCAGACTGACACCGGGTGGTGGACGTGAATGTCGCGGGCACAGCATACGCAGTATGGGTGCCCGCCTGCGCGGGCACGACGTAGGGGTGGCAGCGCTGCTTTCCACATTTAAAAGACATAGCCAAAAAAAAACGCACCCCGCAGGGTGCGCTTCAAGTATGGTCACGTTTCCGGCTGTCGGTCATGCCAACGGCATTCTGTAAAACGCGTGTCTCCTCGATACTTCTTCGGTATTGAATACCGTGCTTTTATCAACTACTCCCCAAACCGAATCCTTGTGTGCCTAATGCTTCCTGTGCAACTCGGTGGCAATAATAGCCTATCTTGATTTACGCGCTGTGGCTTTTTGTACACTTGCGGAAATCTTCATTTAGACGTAAACGATCTTCTTATTTCGCCGTACTGGTGATGGAATCGATCAAGCCTTTGCCGATCCGGCTCTCCATTTGCTTATGCACAGGAAGTAAAGCCTTTCGCCACGCGGCCTGTTCCTGCGCGCTGAGCGTGTGCACCGTGGTCTTGCCGGCGCGCCGGATCGCTTCCATCGCCAGGTCGTTGTCGCGCTGCGCGATCTGCTTCTCGTAGATGGTCGCTTCGCGCATCGCCTGTTCCAGCGGGCGCCGTACGTCGCCCGGCAAGCCATCCCAGAACTTCTTGTTGACGATAACCGCGTAGCCCAGGTAGCCGTGGTTCGACATCGTCACGTGCTTCTGCACCTCGTGCATCCGCTGGGTGAACATGTTCGACGGCGGATTCTCGGTGCCGTCGACCGCACCGATGCGCAGCGCCTGGTAAGCCTCGGAGAACGCCAGCGCCTGCGGGTACGCGCCCAGCGCGCGCATCTGCGCGTCGAGCACCTTGGACGACTGGATGCGCATCTTCAGGCCGCGAAAATCGGCCGGCATGCGCAACGGCTTATTCGCCGACATTACCTTGAAGCCGTTATCCCAGTAAGCCAGTCCGGTGATGCCCTTCGGTTCCAGCTTCTGCAGCAGCGCCCTGCCGATCGGGCCTTCGGTCACCTTGTACAGTGCCGCCTTGGACGGGAAAATGTAAGGCAGGTCGAACGCTTCGAATTCCCTGACGCCGAGCGGGCCGAATTTGGCCAGCGACGGGGCCAGCATCTGCACCGCGCCAAGCTGCAGCGCTTCGAGTTCTTCCTTGTCCTTGTATAGCTGGCTGTCCGGATAAACCTCGACCTTCACGCGGCCTTTGGTGTATTTTTCCGCCAGCATGCCAAATCGCTCGGCAGCCTGCCCCTTCGGCGTGTCGGGCGTAACCACATGGCTGAATTTGATGACGATGGGCGCATCGGCCCAGGCGCTGAAGCTCGCCGCGGCGGCGAGTAGCGCCAGCATGGCTCTAAGCTGCATCTTGTCTCCTCAGACGATCTGACGTCCCCCATTCTGCACTGCTATCATGGAAAACCACAATACCTGTTAACCACGTTCACCCGCCTGGCATGAATACACCGACCACCCGTCCCCGCCCGATGCAGCTCGCCGGCCCGCTGCGCTGGATCCTGCCGGTCACGCTGGTGCTGCTGTTCCTCGCGGTGCTGCTGTGGCTGCCATGGCAGGCGCGCCAGATGGAGAGCAACGAGCGCCAGGAACAGCTGATCGCCGACACGCTGTGGGTCGAACAGGCGATCCGTTTCGAACTTGAGCGCAATGCCGAAACCCTGGACAACCTCGGCGCCGAAATCGCTGCCGGCAGCATCGAGGCGCCAGCGGTCCAGGCCCGCCTCGAACAGATGCGCAAGGTCGCGCGCGACCTGACCCGGGTGGTGTGGCTTGACGACGCCGGCCAGGTGCGCGCCTCGTCCGGCGCCCCGGCGGCCAGTACCGAGGCCTCGCGCGAAGCGGCGCTGCTGGCGCGCCAGACCGGCAAGGGCCGCTACAGCAGGCCGGCCAGCGCCGGCGGCACGACTGCCCAGATGGACTACCACCTGCCGCTCACGCGCGACGGCTTCCACGCCGGCAGCCTGGTGCTCAGCTACGACCTCGACGCCCTGCTCGACGAGACCGTGCCATGGTGGTTCGCGCAGGACAACGCGGTGGCGCTGCGCGACGCCGGCGACAAGGTCATGGCGCGGCGCGAGTCGGCCGGCCCCGGACGCGGCGTCTACACCCACAACCGCCCGCTCGACCTGAATGGCGCCGAACTGCTGCTCTCCACCGACAGCGTCAAGACCGCACCGCGGCTGCTGCCTAACCTGCTGGTCGGCTCGGTCGTGCTGCTGGCGCTCGGGCTGGTCGCCAGCCTGGCGGCGCTGTGGCGCCACGTCACGCGCAGGCTGGCCGCCGAAGGCGCGCTGCGCCAGCAGATGGCGTTTCGCACCGCGATGGAAAACTCGATGATCACCGGCCTGCGCGCGCGCGACCTCGAAGGCCGTATCACTTACGTGAACCCGGCGTTCTGCCGCATGGTCGGCTTGACCGAAGCGGAGCTGATCGGACGCGCGCCGCCGATGCAGTACTGGGCGCCGGAAGCGATGGGCGAGTACCAGCAGCGCCTCGCCGAGGTGCTGTCCGGGCACGTGACGCCGCAGTTCGAAACCGTGTTCCAGCGCTCCGACGGGCAGCGCATCCCGGTGCTGATTTTCGAGTCGCCGCTGATCGGCAACGACGGCCAGCACACCGGCTGGATGGGATCGATCCTCGACATCTCCGAGCGCAAGCATGCCGAAGAGCTGAACCGCCAGCAGCAGGAAAAGCTGCAGGCCAGCTCGCGCCTGGCGACCATGGGCGAGATCTCGTCGATGCTGGCGCATGAACTGAACCAGCCGCTGGCGGCCATCTCCAGCTACACCTCGGGCGCGCTCAACATGCTGTCCGGCGGCGGCCAGGCGGTCGACGCCGACACGCTGCGCCCCGCGCTGGAACAAGCCGGCTTGCAGGCGAAGCGCGCCGGGCAGATCATCCGCAGCGTGCACCAATTCGTCAGGAAGCGCGACCCCGACCGCCAGCTGGTCGACATCACCGGCGTGATCGAGGGAGTGCGCGGCCTGATGGACCTGCAGGCGCGCCGCGTTTTCGTGTCGCTCCAGGTGCATGCCGACGTCGCGCTGCCGCCGGTGCGCGCCGACCGCCTGATGCTCGAACAAGTGCTGCTGAACCTGACCCGCAACAGCGTCGAGGCGATGCAAGACAGCGCGCCGGAGCGCCGCATCCTGCGCATCGAGGCGCGCGCGCTCAATGGCCAGGTCGAGGTATCGGTGATCGACAACGGCCACGGCATCCCCGACGACGTCAGCGCGCGCCTGTACTCGCCGTTCTTCTCGACCAAGGCCGAAGGCATGGGCATGGGGCTGTCGATTTGCCGCACCGCGATCGAGTTCCACGGCGGTACGCTGGGCCACCGTCCCAACCCGGGCGGCGGCACGGTATTTACTTTCGCCTTGCCGGCCGAGCCGGCGCCGGCGCATCACTAACGATAAGGAGACTGCATGCTGCACATCGTCGACGACGAAGACGTGATTCGCGACTCGCTCGCCTGGCTGGCCCGCTCGCGCGGCATCGAGGCGTGCGGCTATGCGACCGCCCAGGCCTTCCTCGACAGCGCCGGCGCCCGCTTCGCGCCCGAAGGCGACTGCGTGCTGCTCGACGTGCGCATGCCCGACATGAACGGCGTGGCGGTGTTCGACCAGCTTGGCGCGCGTGCGCTGACGGCGCGCATGCCGGTGATTTTCCTGACCGGGCATGGCGATGTGCCGATGGCGGTCGACAGCCTCAAACGCGGCGCCTTCGACTTTGTCGAAAAGCCGTTCAACGACAACCAGTTGATGGACCGGGTGCAGGAAGCGCTGGCAGCGTCGCGCGCCGCGGGCGCCGCTGCGCAGGTGCAGGCGCGCCTGGCTGCGCTGTCGGCGCGCGAACGCGAAGTGCTGGACAAAATCCTGGCTGGAAAACTGAACAAGGTTGTCGCCGACGAGCTGGGCATCAGCATGCGCACGGTGGAAGTACACCGCGCAAACATCTTCGAGAAAATGCAGGTCAAGACCGCCGTCGAACTGGCCGGACTGCTGAAATAGCGGCGTCGTTCCCGCGCAGGCGGGAAACCATACGCCGCAAACATGGACAGTCAGTGTAGGTTCCCGCTTTCGCGCACTGCTGTCCGGAATATTCTGCTTGACACGAATCGCTCGGCAGCCAAGCGTCGTTTTAGAAGCTACAAGGAAATCGGCAATGCATGCCAACGTCGCCCCTGCGCAGGCAGGGGCCCATGCGAATCGTTCCGAGTATGGACCCCTGCCTTCGCAGGGGCGACGTTAAGTGTTGCATTCCAAGTCTCAATGTCGCGATTTCTGTGAGCAGTGCGCTTTCGCGGGAACGACGGGGGGATAGCGATCACCTATTGACGCGAGAGATTCATTCAACTGGCCGCTCCAAATGCGAACGATTATCATCTTCCCTAACAACAGTTGAGGAAGAATCACATGGTCACAGCAGCGAAAACTTTCAGCCAGGTAGTCACCCACATGAGCATCGCCTTCACGGTGACCTGGGCAATGACGGGCTCGGCCGCGCTGGGCGGCGTTGCGGCGCTGCTCGAACCACTGGTCAACGTCGCCCTGCTCCCGCTCCACGAACACGGCTGGAAGCGTCTGCGCGCCGCCATCGCGGCACTTCAGGACAACGCCCGGACCGCCCTGCTGGCCGAAAGGCTGAGCCAGACCGCACTCCACACCGTGGTCGCCTTCGGCGTGATGTACGCCGCCTCCGGCTCGCTGGCGCTGGGCGGCATGGCCGCGCTGCTGGAGCCTGTCATCAATGTGCTGGTGCTGCCGTATCACGACCGTGCGTGGGAACGGCTGCGCGCACGCAAAGCCCGGACGCCTGCGCAGCTTCAGCCAGCGTGAAACGCCACCCGAATCGTGCGCAGTCCGATTGCTGATACTATCGCTCAGGCACGCTCGGGACCACGTCCCCGTGTAATACATGACAACCAGAAATGGCTATTCAGATGAGCGAAAAAACTATTGCGGACAAGATGTATTTAAAGAATGCCAAATCATTGGCCATTCTTAACGGCACGGCTCATCCGCGGGTTGTCGAACAGCTGCCGCAGTCCCTCGTGGTGGACGCCGATACCCCGGCCGACATCGTGCTGCTGTTTGCACTGAACCGCGACCAGCTGGAAAAATTCATGCCCGAGGCGCTCGCCCGGCTGGGCGAAAAAGGGTCGCTCTGGATTGCGTATCTGAAGCAAACAGCGTCGAAGGCCACCGACATCAACCGCGACAGTATCAGTGCGTACGCCAAGGAAAACGGCGTCACCGGCGTGGCCATGATTTCGATGGACAGCGACTGGTCGGCCCTGCGCCTCAAGCGCCTCTAAGCCTGGGCGCGTAGGTTCCCGCGTTCGCGCACTGCTGCCCGGAATAACTTTGTTGACAGTGCCATTGCATCAATCGGGTTCGGGGCGCTCGCAGGAATCGCGACATTGAGACTTGGATTGCAAGAGTCAACGTCGCCCCTGCGAAGGCAGGGGTCCATACTCGGCATGTTTGGTATGGACCCCTGCCTTCGCAGGGGCGACGACGCCTGGCTGCCAAGCGATTCGTGTCAGGCAGAATATTCCGGACAGCAGTGCGCGTTCGCGGGAACGACGAATCTATGTGTGGCGCGCCAGCGCCCATTCCACGTGTTCGCGCACCATGTCCGATGGATGATCCGCGCGCAAGCGCAAGGCCGCCACGATGGCGGCGTCGCCGTGCGCGCCGTCGGCAGCATTGCCGAGGCCGACCGCGAGGTTGCGCAACCAGCGTTCATGCCCGATGCGGCGGATCGGGCTGCCTTCCAGGCGGCGGTTGAACTCCTCCTCGGTCCACGCAAACAGCTCGGCCATGCTGGCACTGCCCAGGCCATTGCGCTCGTCAAAGTCGGGCACCGTCGCGCGCTGTGCGAACTTGTTCCACGGGCACACCGTCTGGCAGTCGTCGCAGCCGTACACGCGGTTGCCGATCAACGGCCGCAGATCTTCCGGAATGCTGCTCTTGAGTTCAATGGTCAGGTAGGAAATGCAGCGCCGCGCATCGAGCCTGCCGGGAGAGAGGATCGCGCCGGTCGGGCACACGTCGATGCAGGCCTGGCACTGGCCGCAGTGCGCGCTGGCCGGCGCATCGACCGGCAGCGGCAGGTCCACCAGGATCTCGCCAAGGAAGTACATCGAGCCGGCTTCGCGGTTCAGCATGAGGGTGTGCTTGCCGCGCCAGCCGATGCCGGCCTTTTCGGCCAGCGGCAATTCCATCACTGGCGCCGAGTCGGTAAACACGCGGTAGCCGTAGTCGCCAATTGCCGCGGTGACGCGGTCGGCCAGCTGCTGCAGGCGGCTGCGGATCACCTTGTGATAATCGCGGCCGCGTGCGTACATCGAGATGACGGCGGTGTGCGGATCGCGCAAGCGCGCGGTCTCGCGCTCGCGCCAGTCGGCGGGGGTCGATGGCGGCAGGTAGTCCATGCGCGCGCAGATCGTGCGCACCGTCCCGGGCACCAGTTCGGCCGGACGCGCGCGCTTCATGCCATGGCTTGCCATATAATCCATCTCGCCATGGCGGCCGGCGTCAAGCCAGGCCTGCAAGCCTGCTTCGGCATGCGCCAGGTCGACGTCGGCGATGCGCACATCGGCGAAGCCAAGTTCGGCGCCCCACTGTTTGATGGCGTGCGCAAGTTGCTGCAGGTCGGGTTCTGAGTGTTGCATGCTCGGCAGGATTAAAATAGCGCCAGCCGGATCAGGCAGGACTTAACCTCACATTCTATTCGATGCAGCATTTGACCACCCACCTCCCCGACGAATCGGCCACCGCGGCACTAGGCGCGGCGTTAGCGCGCGCCCTCGCGCCTGGCCTCGTGATCCACCTGCACGGCGACCTTGGCGCCGGCAAGACCGCGCTCACCCGCGCGATGCTGCATGCGGCCGGCCACGTCGGCCCGGTGCGCAGCCCGACCTACACCTTGTCGGAACCGTATCGCATCGAACTGGACGGCGTGGCCGTCAACGTGATCCACTTCGACCTGTACCGCATGTCGAGCCCGGAGGAATTCCTCGATGCCGGCTTCCGCGAAGAGTTCAATGGTCGCAACATCTGCATCGTCGAATGGCCCGAGAAAGCCGACCCGGTGTTGCCGCCGCCCGACTTGAATGTGTTACTGAACGTGGCCGGGCAAGGTCGTGATGTAGAATTGCAAGCGTTGTCTCCCTTGGGCCTGTTATGCCTCGAACGCCTCGAACTCCCCCCTCCGTGACCAAGCCGATTAATCGCCGGACGATGCTCAAGGCTGGCGGCACGCTGCTGTTGTCGGTGCTGTCGCCGCTGCCAGCGGCCGCCGCGCAGATACTTGCGGTGCGCGTCTGGCCCGCTCCCGACTACACCCGCGTGACGCTGGAAAACGACAGCGACCTGAAAGCCACCCACTTCATCGTCCCCGACCCGCAGCGCCTGGTGGTCGACATCGAGGGCCTGACCCTCAGCCCGACCCTTAAAAGCCTGGTCGCCAAAATCGAATCGGAAGACCCGTACATCAAGCAGGTACGCGTGGGCCAGAACCGGCCCAACGTGGTGCGGCTGGTGTTCGACCTGAAGGAAGAAATCAAGCCGCAGGTATTTACACTGGCGCCGGTGGGCGAATACAAGCACCGGCTGATCTTCGACCTGTACCCGGTGGTGCCGAGCGACCCGATCGCCCAGATGATCGAAAAAGGCGAGTGGATGCGCGACGACCTCGCGCCCGCCGGCAAGCCTGAGCTGCCTGCCCCTACCGCCGCGCCCGACCCGCTGGCCAAGCAGAAATCCGAAATGCCGGCCATGGCGGTGGTGACGCCCGAGGTCGTCGCGCCCGTCAAACCGGCGGCGCCGAAGCTGGACAAGCCGCAGGTGGTGCGCATGGTGACGATCGCGCTCGACCCGGGCCACGGCGGCGAAGACCCGGGCGCGATCGGCGCGGCCGGCACGCGTGAAAAAGACATCGTGCTGGCGATCGCCAAGCGCCTCAAGTTCAAGATCGAAGAAGAACCCAATATGCGCGTGATGCTTACGCGCGACGGCGACTACTTCGTCCCGCTCGGCACCCGCGTCGCAAAGGCGCGCAAGGTGCAGGCCGACCTGTTTTTGTCGATCCACGCCGACGCCTTCATGAAGCCGAGCGCGCGCGGGTCGTCGGTGTTTGTGCTCTCCGAAAAAGGCGCCACCTCCACCGCCGCGCGCTGGCTGGCCAACAAGGAAAATGCGGCCGACTTGATCGGCGGCGTCAACATGGGCACCCAGGACCGCCAGCTCGCCAGCGTGCTGTTCGACCTGTCGACGACGGCCCAGATCAACGACAGCATGAAGCTGGGCGCAGCCGTCCTGAGCGAGATCGGCGGCTTTGCGCGCCTGCACAAGGCCGCGGTCGAACAGGCCGGGTTTGCGGTGCTGAAGGCGCCGGACATTCCCTCGATCTTGATCGAGACCGCCTTCATTTCGAATCCGGAAGAAGAAGCCAAGCTGCGCGACAACGGCTACCAGGACCAGATCGCCTCGGCGATCATGAAGGGCATCAAGACCTACTTCGCTAAAAACCCGCCGATGGCAAAGAGTCGGCTTGGCTAGAGGGAGTGCACATGACAGCAATTTCGATGACCGATTTCGGCGCCCTGCCGGCGGTGCGGATTGAAGGACCCGACGGCGCCGTCGCCATCGTCACATTGTATGGCGCGCACCTGGTGTCATGGGTAACGTCGGATGGGCAGGAACGCATCTTCTGCAGCGCGAAGTCGTCGCTTGACGGCAGCCGTGCCATTCGCGGCGGGGTGCCGGTGATCTTTCCGCAGTTTGCCGCGCGCGGCAACGGCATGCGCCATGGTTTTGCGCGCGTCAGCACCTGGCGGCTAGGCGACAACGGCGATGGTTTCGCGGAATTCACGCTCACGCAAGCAGAACTGGCCCCCGGCGTGGCAGCGGCCTGGCCGCATGCATTCAGCCTGACGCTGCGGGTTGAGGTGCTGCTCGATGAACTGCGCTTCGTGATGGCGGTGCGTAACGCGGGCACGGCGCCGTTCCCGTTCTCCGCCGCGCTGCACAGCTACTTCATGATCGACCGGCTGGCCTATACCGCCATCGACGGCGTGCAGGAAGGCGAGATGCTCATCACCGACAAGTACGACCATATCTATTTCGGCGTCGAGCGCTCGATCGTGCTGAGGTCGGGGATGGGGGCGTTGCGGCTCGATCAGCAGGGATTCACGGACGCCGTGGTGTGGAACCCGGGCGCTGCCGATTCAGCGGCGCTGGCGGACATGGAAGGCGACGAGTACCAGCACTTCGTGTGTATCGAGCCGGCGCTGATCGAGCCGGTGACGCTGGAAGCGGGCGCCACCTGGACCGGCCGGCATCAGATCAACGTCGTCTACGCCTGACATTCTTGTTGACAGTGCGATTGCATCAATCGGGTTCGGGGCGCTTACAGAAATCGCGACATTGAGACTTGGAATGCAAGACTTAACGTCGCCCCTGCGAAGGCAGGGGTCCGTACTCGGCACGATTAGTATGGGCCCCTGCCTGCGCAGGGGCGACGTTGGCAATGATGCTTGGCTGCCGAGCGATTCGTGTCAAGCAGAATATTCCGGACAGCAGTGCGCCGTCGCGGGAACGACAGCCTTAGTTCGATTCCTTGACCACGCGCCCCGAATTGGCCTGCACCGGGCGCGCATTGAACGGATACAGGCGGCTGAACAAGGCCATCTGCGGCGGCGACGCCTGTATCGGCTGCTTCATCACCATCCACAGCACGCCCTCGGTGCACGGCGGCGTGGTCAGCGATCCCATATACGTGAAATAGTCGCGCCGCTCGGGCAGCAGCTCGGACACATCGAGCACCACCGACGGCTGCACGGTGTCGTGCTTTTCCAGCGGCAGGTTGTTCCAAACCGTCTGGATCATGTTGTGGGCCGCGCCGCGTTCCAGCAGCACTGCCAGCACCGCCAGCTTGCCTTCCGCATCGCGGTGCACCAGATGCACCACCATCTCGAAGCTCTTGCCGTTGATGCGCTCTTCCGACGGCCGGTGGAAGTGGAACTGCTGCAGTTCGTACGAGCGGTTCTGCACCGTCAGGAAATTACCGCCGGCGAGGTTCACCTGGATCGTGTGGCCGTTATCGACCACGCTGAACGACGATGGCTTGTAATCGAAGGCCAGCTGTTCCAGCTCGACTTTCATGCCGTCGCGGATATCGATCGGCGACTGGCGCCCGCCGGTACCGCACTGGCTCCATTTGGCATTGATCTTGCTCCAGTTTGCCGGGCCGAACTCGCCATCGTAGGCCCAGTGGGTGCCGTTGGCGGGCGGCGGCGGCTTGGCCACGGCGACTTCCACTTTCTTTTTGGATGCGGCGGCCTTTCGCGCGCGGGCCGCGGCGGCGGCGCGCTGCTGCTGGCTGTTGCGCATTTCGGCAATGCGGGCGGCGATGCGCGCCTGCAGGTCAAGCTCGGCCTGCTCATCGATGATGCGCTGCTCGGCGGCGGTCAATGGCCGTGGCGCAGGCTTGACCGGCGCGGCCGTTGCCGGCTTCGACGACGCGACGCCAGAGGCGGCGGCAGGCGCGGGCGCTGGCGCTGCGGCAGGTGGATCTTTCGCATCGGCTGTCGCAATGGCGAAGCAGCAGGCGGAGAGGATGATCAGGTTACGCATGAGAATCCAGAAAGGTGGCTTACATTCTGGTTTATCGGCGCAAACACCGGGAAACTTGAGTCCGCGGAGCAACTACCGCGCGATAAATCATCGCGCGGTACCAATTTGCTACTTACCGGCTCAGCATCTTGCGGCCGAACTTGTACAGGCCGCCAAGGGCGATCGGGACAATCGCCGCACCAACGCCGACCAGCACGATGGCGGTCAGGTTGTCACGAATGATAGGGATGTTACCGAACAGATAACCGGCGGTGACCAGGCTGACGACCCACAGCGTGGCACCGGTGATGTTGTAAAACTGGAAGCGCGTGTGCGTCATGTCCGAGACCCCGGCCACGAAAGGCGCGAAGGTACGCACCACCGGCACGAAACGCGCCAGGATGATGGTCTTGCCGCCGTGCTTCTCGAAGAACATGTGGGTCTTGTGCAGGGCGTCCTTGTTGAGCCACCGGTAATCGTGGGTAAACATGCGCTGGCCCACCTTCTCGCCGATCCAATAGTTCAGCGTGTTGCCGGTGACGGCAGCGGTGATCAACAGCGCCATCAGCAGCCAATAGTTCATCTCGCCGGTGGCGCAGAACGCGCCGGCAATGAACAAGAGGGTGTCGCCGGGGAAGAAGAACAGCACGACCAGTCCGGTTTCGCAAAAGACAATCGCGAACAAAACGGCGTAAACGTAAATTCCGTACTCGGCAAGGAGCATGCCGAGGGTTTTATCGACATGAAGAATCATGTCGAGAAACTGCATCAGGTCCATATATTTCCTAAAAGGTAGCGCCGCATCATACCATCTCCGGGGCCCCGGCAATCCGGGCAATCGCCGACAACAATGGCAGATGATTGCGCTGGCTCAGAAGTTTCCGCCGCGCCGATATTCCAGTTTACAATCGGCACGCGACTGCCCCAAGCGGCAGAAAAAAACAACACCGACAGGAGACAAGGGATGCACGTGATGGATGCGAACAACAAGGCGATGCTGCTGGCAGGCGCCGCAGCGGTGGCGCTGATGACGCTGGCGCCGGCGCACGCGGCCAAGGCGCTGGCCGAAAAACCGACCGTTGGCGACCTGGTCAAGGCCTCGAAGCCATCGGACTGGCGCCCGCTCGACCCGGACAACACGGTCTACATGGACCTGCCCGGCGGGCGCGTCATCATCGAACTGGCGCCCGACTTCGCGCCAAATCACGTTGCCAACATCAAGACGCTGGCGCGCGACAACTACTTCGACGGCCTGGCCGTGATCCGCTCGCAAGACAATTTCGTGGCCCAGTGGGGCGACGCCGATGAAAAGACGCCGCGCCCGTTCAAGAACGCCAAGGCCAAGCTGAAGGCCGAATTTACCGTCCCTCTGGCGAACGACAAGCGCTTTACGCGCCTGCCGGACCCTGACGGCTACGCCGCCCAGGTCGGCCACTCGAACGGCTTCCCCTCGGCGCGCGACCCGAAGACCGGCCAAGCCTGGCTGGTGCATTGCTACGGCATGGTCGGGGTCGGGCGCGACACCGACGCCGACTCCGGCGGCGGCTCGTCGCTGTACGCCGTTACCGGCCACGCCCCGCGCCACCTCGACCGCAACATCACCGTGGTCGGCCGGGTTGTGTCGGGCATGCCGCTGCTGTCGTCGCTCACGCGCGGCCCGGCGCCGATGGGCTTTTACGACAAGCCGGAGCAATACGTCCCGATCGGCCGCTTCCGGGTCGCCGCCGACGTGCCGGACGCCGAGCGCAGCAAGTTTGAAGTGATGCGCACCGACAGCGCCATGTACAAGGCCGTGGTCGAGGCGCAACGCAACCGTGGCGGGCCGTGGAACAAGGTCGCCGCCGGCCATGTTGAGCTGTGTAACGCCCCGATCCCCGTGCGCGAAGCCAAATAAGACGACGCGCGTCGTTTTAGAAGCTACAGCCACAACGACATCGGCAATGCAGGCCAACGTCGCCCCTGCGAAGGCAGGGGCCCATACTTAACATGCCGAGTATGGCCCCCTGCCTTCGCAGGGGCGACGTTAAGTCTTGCATTCCAGGTTTCAATGCCGCAATTGCTGTGAGCGCCCCGAGCCCGATTGATGCAATGTCACTGTCAACAAGACTATTCCGGACAGCAGTGCGCGCAAGCGGGAAGCCGGTTCCGGCAGTTCCGGGAACGACGACATGTCCGCAGGCTATAATTCTCCGATGAACGCCCCGATTCCCGCACACCGCCCCATCCAGGCCCTCCCCGACCAGTTGATCTCCCAAATCGCCGCAGGCGAAGTGGTCGAGCGGCCGTCGGCGGTGGTCAAGGAGCTGCTTGAGAACGCACTCGACGCCGGCTCCACCCAGATCACCGTGCGCCTGGAGGAAGGCGGCGTCAAGCGCATCGCCATCACCGACAATGGCCGCGGCATCCCGCCCGAGCAGCTGCCGCTCGCGCTGGCGCGCCATGCGACCTCCAAGATCTCGTCGCTGCACGACCTTGAAAACGTCAACACGCTGGGCTTTCGCGGCGAGGCGCTGGCGTCGATAGCCGCCGTCGCCGCCGTCAGCGTCACGTCGCGCACCGCCGATGCGGCGCACGCATGGGAAATCGTCGGCTCGCATCATGGCACCGTCGCGCCTTCGTCGGGCGCGCTGGGCACCACCATCGATGTCCAGGACCTGTATTTCAACACGCCCGCGCGGCGCAAGTTCCTCAAGTCCGAGCAGACCGAGTACGGCCACTGCGCGGAAGTCGTGCGCCGCATCGCCCTGGCGCGGCCGGACGTGTCGTTCACGCTGTCGCACAACGGCCGCACCATCGACCAGTGGAACGTCTGCGAGATGGCCAAGCGCAGCGCCCATATTCTCGGCAACGACTTCGCCGAAGCGCGCCTGCCGATCGACGAATCGGCCGGCCCCCTGCGTATCCACGGCTACGCCGGACTGCCAACCGCCTCGAAGGCGCGCGCCGACGGCCAGTTCTTTTATGTGAACGGCCGCTACGTACGCGACAAGCTGCTGGTGCACGCGGTGCGTGCGGCCTACCAGGACGTGCTGCACGGCGACCGCTTCCCGTCGTACGTGCTGGCGCTCGACCTCGACCCGGCGCTGGTGGACGTCAATGTCCACCCGTCCAAGATCGAAGTGCGCTTCCGCGACAGCCGCGCGGTGCACCAGTTTGTATTCCACGCCGTGCAGCGCGCGCTGGCGCAGACATCGGCCACGGCATTCGGCAGCGTCCCTGCTCCGCTGACCGCCGGCGACATCGGCGGCGGCACCTCCACCTGGCGGCGCGAACACGAGCAAACCTCGTTCGGCGCGCAGCTGGCTACATTCTCGCCATCGCCTTACCCGGCCGGCAGCCGCTGGGACGCGCCCGGCGTGGCGCAGACCACCGACAGCTATGGCGCGCTGTTCGCATCGACGCCAGGCCAGCCGATCACCCAAATGCAGCAGCCGATTGTCTCTGCGCAGGCGATGTCGAACGACGAATACCCGCTCGGCTTCGCACTGGCCCAGCTGCACGGCATCTACATCCTGGCGCAGAACACCAAGGGGCTGGTGCTGATCGACATGCACGCCGCCCACGAGCGCATCCTGTACGAACAGCTCAAGACGGCGCTCGACGCGCAGGTCGACGGCCAGGACATGCAAGTACAGCAGCTGCTGATTCCGGTGACGTTCTTCGCCGATGCGGTGGAAGTAGGCACCGCGCAGGAGAACCAGGACACGCTGCGCAAGCTTGGCTTCGACATTGGCGCCTTGTCGCCGACCACGCTGGCGGTACGCTCGGTGCCGGTGCTGCTGAAGAATGCCGACGCCCAGACCCTGGCGCGCGACGTGCTGCGCGACGTGCGCGAATTCGGCGGCTCACGCGTATTGATCGAGCGGCGCAACGAGCTGCTTGGCACCCTCGCCTGCCACACGGCGGTGCGCGCCAACCGCATCCTCACGGTACCGGAGATGAACGCGCTGCTGCGCCAGATGGAAAGCACCGAACGCGCCGACCAGTGCAACCACGGACGCCCTACCTGGGTCCAGCTCGAAATCTCCGCGCTCGACAAGCTTTTCCTGCGCGGTCAATGATGTCGGATCACAGCCCTACCCCGCGCCCTCTTCCCGAGTACGCGCACGCGCCGATCCTGCTGCTGATTATCGGCTTCATGATGCTGCAGCCGCTGTCGACGGACCTGTATCTCGCCTCGCTGCCAAGCCTGGCCACCGTGTTCGGCGTGCCAGCGTCCACGGTGCAGCTGACGCTGTCGGTATTCGTCATCGGCTTCGGCGGCGCGCAACTGATTATCGGCCCGCTGTCGGACCGATACGGCCGCCGCCCGGTGCTGATGTGGGGCCTCGCGCTGTACGTCGCAGCGAGCCTGCTGTGCGCGTCCGCGCAAACCATCCAGGTGCTGATCACCGCGCGCTTCCTGCAGGCGCTGGGCTGCTGCTCGGCCATCATCATCGCCCGCGCGATCGTGCGCGACGCCTATGCGCCGGCCGACAGCGCCCGGGTGATCGCACGTGCCAGCAGCTGGCTGTCGCTGGCGCCGCTGACCGGCCCTATCCTCGGCTCCTATCTGCAAGTGGCGTTCGGCTGGCGCGCGGCGTTCGTCGCGCTGTCGATCCTGTCGGCCATCGTGCTTGGCGCGGTCATCCTGCGCCTGCCCGAAACCAACGTCCACAAGAACCCGCGCGCCACCGAATTGCGCGGCCTGATGGCCAACTACCGCCACGTGCTCGGTTCGCGCGCCTTCTGGGCGCACGTGCTGCCTGGCGCGCTGTCGTACGGTTCGATCTTCGCGTTCATCTCCGGCTCGTCGCTGGTGCTAATCCGCGTGCTTGGCGTGCCGACTGAATTCTTCGGCTACTGCTTCGCGTTCGGCGTGTCCGGCTATTTGTGCGGCACCATTATCTGCCGCCGCCTGCTGCCGCGCTTCGGCGCATCCACCACGCTGCGTATCGGCAGCACGATGTCGCTCGCCGCCGGCGCGCTGTTCCTGGCCGCCGTGGCGCTGGGTTTCGCGCACTGGTCGGTGGTGGTGGTGGCGATGTTCATGACGATGGGCGCGCACGGACTTAACTTCCCGGTGTCGCAGTCCGGCTCCGTCACGCCCTTCCCCCAGCAGGCTGGCACCGCGGCCGGCCTGATGGGCGCCATCGTCATGCTGGCGGCGTTCTGCGTGGGCACCGTGGTCGGCGCCACATACGACGGCACGCTGTTCCCGCTGGCCTTCACCGCGTGCGGCCTCGGCGCGGCGATCTTCGCATCGGTGCGCCTGGTTGCGCACAAGGAGGCGCCATGAAGCCGCTGGCAGTGGCCATCATGGGGCCAACCGCGTCCGGAAAAACGGCGGCGGCGCTGGCGATCGCGCGCGAGATACCGTCCGAAATCATCTCGGTCGATTCGGCGCTGGTCTATCGCGAGATGGACATTGGCACCGCCAAGCCGACCGCTGAAGAACTGGCGAGCGTACCGCACCACCTGATCGACATCATCGAGCCGACCGAGTCCTATTCGGTGGCCCAGTTCAGCAGCGATACGATCAGGCTGGTGGCCGAGATCAGCGCGCGCGGCAAGCTGCCGCTGCTCGTCGGCGGCACGATGATGTACTTTAAAGGCCTGACCGACGGCCTCGATGACTTGCCGACAGCGGACGCCGACGTGCGCGCGCGGATAGATGAAGAAGCTGCGCGTATCGGCTGGCCGGCCATGCATGACAAGCTGCGCACGCTCGACCCGCCGACCGCCGACCGCCTGGCCCCCAACGACGCCCAGCGCATCAACCGCGCGCTGGAGATCATTGAACTGAGCGGCAAGCCGATGTCCGAACTGCTGGCCAAGCGCGCCAAGACCGAACTGCCGTTCGAGCTGCTGTCGTTTGCGCTGGAGCCGTCCGACCGCGCTGTGCTGCACGCACGCATCGCCACCCGCTTCGACCAGATGCTGGGCCTGAGCGACGACCAGGGCCTGGTGGCCGAGGTGGCCCGCCTGCGCGCGCGCGGCGATTTGAATCCAACGCTGCCGTCGATGCGCTGCGTCGGCTATCGCCAGGCGTGGGATTATCTGGACGGCGTGATCGACCGCGCTGCGCTGCGCGAAACCGGCATCATCGCCACGCGCCAGCTGGCCAAGCGCCAGCTGACCTGGCTGCGCTCGATGCCTGCACGCGTCGTTATCGATTGCCTCAGCCCCAACGTTGCTGGTACCATGTTGGACAAGCTGGCGGAAACGAAGAAATAGTATTCCGACAAGCACTGTCGATGTCTTGCAGATTTTTTGCAAAACCTTGACAGACCGGATGAAAATCTGGATAATGCTCGGCTGTCGGGTGATATAGCTCAGTTGGTTAGAGCACAGCATTCATAATGCTGGGGTCGGTGGTTCAAGTCCACCTATCACCACCAAGAACACGTTTCAAGAAGTCCAGTAACGTACATAAACCCGCCCTTCTCCCTTCGAGAACGCGGGTTTTTTGTTTGCGAAGCGTTTTTAGCGTCCATTGAAATCCAGCACACTTAACGGTATGGTTGACGGTATCGAAACATACCGCCAAAACAGATACCGTCACCATGCCGAAACTTGCCGTCCCCCTCACCGACATCCAGCCACGCAACGCCAAACCGAAAGACAAGCCTTACAAGCTGACGGACGGCGGCGGTCTTTACCTGCTAATCAATACCGACGGCGCGAGATATTGGCGCATGGATTACAGGTTCGGCGACGCACGCCGAACACTAGCCTTTGGCAAGTATCCAGATGTCACGCTGGCGATGGCCCGCGAGAAGCGCGCAGAGGCCCGCAAACTACTCGACCGTGACATTGAGCCGTCGCAAGCCAAACGCATCGAGAAGGCCGCAAGGAAAACGGCAGCGGCAAACACCTTTGAAGCTGTGGCGCGGCATGGCACGCCAACAAGCTAGAGACTTGGCAGGAACGTACCGCCAAGAACGTCCTTCACCGGCTCGAAAAAGACGTGTTTCCACTGATCGGAAAATATCCGATTACCGAAATCAAGGCACCGATCATGTTGGACGTACTGCGCCAGATCGAGTAACGCGGCGCGGTTGATATGGCGAAGCGCCAGGGGCAAGTGTGTGGACAAATTTTCAGATTCGCCATTGCCGAAGGCAAAGCGGAAACCGACCCCGTCCCAAGTCTGCGGGGCGCGCTCAAGGCCACCGCAAAGGGCCACCATGCCGCGATCACTCCCGACGACCTGCCGAAATTCATTCGGGCCTTCGAAAAGATCGAAGGCCGCATATTCGTCCCGACAAAAGTCATGTTCCGGCTGATGATGCTGACGTTCGTTCGCACCAGCGAGCTGACCGAAACGCCGTGGTCAGAAATCGACCTTGAAAACGAATCATGGGTAATCGACTGGCACCGAATGAAGATGGGCAAAAAGAAGGTCAACCCTCGCAAGGTAAACCATCATGTGTTCTTGCCCCGTCAAGGATGGGAACTTCTGCGCGAACTGCACGCTATCACTGGCAACAACAAATACCTCTTCCCGAACCAGCGCGACCACGAGAAGCCCGCGACGAACTTCGGCATCCTGGCAGCACTCAAGCGCATGGGCTACGCCGGAAAGATGACCGGCCACGGATTCCGCTCGCTTGCAATGGGCGTCATCAAAGAGCGTTTAGGCTATCGGCATGAAGTCGTAGACCGCCAACTCTCCCATGCTTTAGGCGATACATATGGGGAAGCCTACGACCGCGCCCTGTTCCTCGACGAGCGCAAGGTGATGATGCAGCAGTATGCCGACTACCTCGACACCGCCGCCAGCGGCAAGGTTATCGCTGGCAGGTTCGGGAGGCGGGCAGCATGATGCAGCGCTGCGCCGATTACCTCGACACAACACAGGGTGGCAACAGATACATTTGGTATATTTGCCGCACGACACACTTGGTGCTTGGGTGTCACGTGGAGTTTCCGCCTCAGAAGTAACTTTCATTCTTACTATAATTGGCTAGCGAGATACCTCTCGACACTATCTAACCCATTATGGAGCTTTACCGAATGTCAGAATCCACCATCGAACGACTCCCTACCGTTCTTCATCGGCTCGGCGTCAGCCGCAGCTCCTTGTATAAATTGATCCAGCGGGGCGACTTCAAAGCCCCGGTAAAACTTGGCCCTCGTTCTGTCGGGTGGCTGTCCACCGATACGGACGACTTTATCGCCGCCCGCGTGCACGCCAGCCGCCAGCAGGTGTCCCAATGAGCGCAAAGCCTATGCCGATCCGCTCACCGTCGAGAATTTTCACGCTGTGGACGCCGACACCTGTAAACAGACGATGGCCGAATCACAGCTCGACTACTCGATTGATATGGTAATCCCCCCACATAAAGAGCGCGTTCAGAAGTAGAATTTTCTACTTAAGAAACAGAAAGCTCTACATGAAGACCTCCCGTTTTACCGACAGCCAGATCATCGCCATTCTCAAGCAAGCCGAAGCCGGCAGCCCGGTACCGGAGCTGTGCCGCGAGCACGGCATCAGCAACGCTACGTTCTACAAGTGGCGCTCCAAGTTCGGCGGCATCGATGCCTCGCTGATGGCACGCATGAAGGAGCTGGAGGAGGAGAACCGACGCCTCAAGAAGATGTACGTCGAAGAGCGCCTTAAAGCCGAGATCGTTGCGGAGGCGCTCACAAAAAAATGGTAGCGCCTCAGCGGCGGGAGATGGCGCAATGGGCCGTGTTGGAGCGATCAGCCACGGTCAAGCTGGCATGTCAGGCGTTCGGCATCAGTCAGACCTGCTACCGGTACAAGGCCAAGCTGGACGCGGAAAACGGCCTCATTGCCGACTGGCTGGTGAGGCTGACGAACAACCAGCGCAACTGGGGCTTCGGGCTGTGCTTCCTGTACCTGCGCAACGTGAAAGGCTTCAAATGGAACCACAAGCGCGTCTACCGGATTTACCGTGAACTCGAGCTGAACCTGCGGATCAAGCCGCGCCATCGCCTGGTGCGCGAAAAACCGTTGCCGCTGGCGGTGCCGGCCGCGATCAACCAGAGCTGGTCGATGGACTTCATGCACGATCAGCTCGCCGATGGGCGCAGCATCCGGCTGTTCAATGTGATCGACGACTTCAACCGCGAAGGCCTGGGGATCGAAGTCGATTTCTCGCTACCGTCCGAACGCGTGATCCGCTCGCTCGACCGCATCATCGAATGGCGTGGCAAGCCCGAAGCGATCCGCTGCGACAACGGTCCTGAATACATCAGCGCAGTGACCCTGGGGTGGGCTGCAAAGCGCGGCATCCGCATCGATTTCATCCAGCCCGGCCAGCCGCAGCAGAACGCTTACGTCGAGCGTTACAACAGGACGGTTCGCTACGACTGGCTTGCCCATCACCTGTTCGAGACGCTCGACGAAATCCAGGAATTTGCCACCAACTGGTTGTGGACCTACAATCACGACCGGCCCAACATGGCACTCGGCGGAATTACGCCAAAACAGAAATTGGCCCTTGCCGCTTAACCTCTACTTTTAGCATGCTCTAAAAATGGGGGGATTACCATATGGGCGGCTTCACGCTCCATCATGGTATCCGCCACGGCGCACCCATCCTCATCGCCGAGCACCACGACCAGCAGGCCGACGAGCTGTCCGGCGTCTGGTTTGATGACGGCCAGTGACGAAGCGAGCGACCATGCGGAATATCAAATTCTCCAACCTCGACCCGACCACTAAGCACGCCGTGTTCTGGCTTGCCGATGAAGCTGAAACTCTGACGGCAGTCGTCACCGCCGCCGCTTATCACATTGGCGAAATCTTCGAGGCCGCCGCGTTCCTGAAAGAGTTCCCGAAAGGGACCGAGGCGCATACCGCACTGGCCGAACGACTGCGACTTGGCGGCACCAGCGGGGAAAGTATCCTGGACTGCATCAAGCGTGTAGTGCCTGTCTATCTGTGCCTGGGCGAGAGCACAGACGCCGCGCTTGACGAATTGCTGGTGGAACTCAAGAACCGGTCTGCGGCCTCCTGATGCAACGGGATGCACCAGCAGCCGCCGAACGATCGGCAACGACATACACGCCGTTCTCGTCTCTGTGGAACGCGGTCACGCCTGATGCCTTGGACGAAGCGCGGCGGAGGGTGACGAAACTCGGCAGGGCCGACCTGATCCGGCGATACCGTACGGCATTTACGGACGGGAGGCGGCTGACTGCCTACGTCCTCGCGGGGGAGTTGGTAGAGCGCGGCGTCCCGCCATGCTTTTGGCATGAAATGCTGGCGCTGGATAGGTGCAGCGTCAACCAGCGCGCTGACCTCGCGTTCACCGACTTGGCTTGGTTGCGCCGCTGGCACCCCGGTCATGCAAGCGCCGTGCGATATCAACGAGGTAAGGCGCTATTGATCGGCACAGATGCCGTATTTCACCGTGAAGCTGGGTTCGCTATCTTCGAAGGCAAGCGCCCAGCTTGGAAGATCGTCGGTTCACTAAGCATGACGGAGCGCCAGCAGTGGGAATCGGCATATCTGCGCTCGACGCCCACCAAAAGTGAGGCTGAAGCCACAGCCATCCTTAGCGAGCGGGTGCAACTGGCATTGCTTGACGACCTGCGAACGACCCGCCGAACAGCAACGTTTGGTGAGGCCGAGTCGGCGACAACCCTTGCCCGCCGCCACGCACTGTGGCGCTGCTCCCGCATGGTTAGTATAAAAGTCCGACCGAGATTGCAGCACGCTACCATCAAATGACTGGCACACCGATCACTCGACAGGCTGCCGCAAAACAGCTCAAAAAAGTGCGGTCCGTGCTGAGCAAAAAAGGAGATGACTTTATGATTTAAAAAGAAGACGACTTGGGTGGGACGTGTCCTTTTTCCAAAGCGTTAGCTTTGGATTGCCCTGGTTACCCATCAAACTCTGCGCCACGCCCGGAGAATAAACGCCGTTGAGGGGTGACCAAACGAGGTGAGTCCGACCGGTGACGAAAATGCCCAATCGTCGCCCCTCAAACGCGAATTGTGGTCACCCGATAGTTGCACCTGGCGAGAAATAACGCTTAACCCGCGCGGTCCAGTTCTATCCTCTTCAGCCAGGGCCAATCGTCACACCCGGATCAACCACAGACTGAACGAAAGCAACGTGGAAACCTATTGGTTGAACATGTTTCCGTGTGCACAATCTGAGAATCAGCCCATCGACAGCAGTTTTCTGCAAGCACTGACCACAGGTAGCTTGACGCGTTTGCAACAATCATCGCACCTCCCATCCTCCGCCTAATCCCTTATTGTCCACCTCCATCCTGCTCCTAATACTTCAATCCAACGCGCTCATGCGAGTGCCAAATCGCTGAGCATCCCTAACCCGATGCGACAATCAGGAAAACGAACGCTCCGCTTCCGCCCTAACTTTGCCAACTAGTGTACCCATGACTGGTAGAATGTTCGCTGATGGGAAAGCGCCCCTCGCGGCGATCTCATAATATACTCGTCGGGAGGTTTCTGTAGTATTCGCGGCGGTAGAATCTAATTTCGCCAACTGGAGTTCTAATGTTAGATGCCGAAACCGCTAGCCGGGTCCGAGACGCACTGTTCGCTCAAAAATACAATTTGCTGCTTGGGGCTGGTGTTTCACTTGACTCGAATGACCGCAATAATGACCCAATAATGGGGGCTGAGGCGCTCAGGACTAGCCTCTGCGAACTGACCGGCTCTCGCGCTAGTTCGCCACTGTGGCGCGTTGCAGGGCATCTAACGCCTGAACAGGTCGAAACGCATCTTAGAAAACCCTTTCATGGTTGCAAGGGCGGTCCTACGGTTCGCGCAATTACCAAGTTCTCTTGGAAAACTGCGTTTACGCTAAACATTGACGATGCCCTTGAAAACGCATACGAAACCGAGCCAGGCCGCCTACAATCTATAGTTTCAGTGAACTATACGCGGGAATACGAGATTTTCCGTAATCCGCAAGAGTTACCGTTAGTTCATCTCCATGGGTTTGTAAGAAAACCTGAAGATAAATTCATTTTTTCGCTACAGGAATATGCAACCCTACAGCGCGGCCTAAATCCCTGGGTGCAGGTACTTTCAGGACTCATAGTGTCGGAGCCCTTTATAATCGCTGGTACTGCGCTGTTTGAACCTGACCTCGAATACTTTTTTGCGCATCGCCCCAGCAATGCGGAGGTACTCGCCCGCGCACCATCCATACTTGTCGAACCCTACCCTGATACCGGCACGCGTAAGGATTGCGAACGGCTGCGCTTAGTGCTTGTTGAGGCGACTTTGGAGGATTTTCTCGCGTGGCTTACTGCCGAATATGGCCCACCTCCGACTCCCCTGGCGCTGCGAGAGCCGCAAGTAAGACCGCGAGTCGTGGGCGGCACACCAGTTTTCACTAGTACGGCATTTTGGTCTGAATTCGACTTCGTACAGCCGTCGCAGGCCGAATCAAGCACACCGCCAGACAAGCCTAGCAGCTTTATGTTCGGCCGCCCACCAGATTGGGATGATATCGCGCAGAAGCGGGATGTACCGTTGCACTCACAACTTCGGCTAATAGATGAGGTTCGCAGATGGCAGGCAAGCAGTGAACAGAATCAGGTTCTATGTTTGGCCGGCCGCGCGGGGGCAGGGAAAACCACAACAATTCGAAGGGTAGCAGTTGAGTTAGCGAGTCATGGGATACAGGTCTTTCACCTAAAGGCTCGCGGCGGTATTGATACCGATTCTGCGGTTCGCTTCTTGTCTACTGTAGCCGATCCTATTCTATTGACAACAGATTCATTCGCGGAACACGGCGAGCAACTGCTCGACATTATTGCGGAAATGGGGGGCACCAAACGAATCTGTATTTTGGCGGAGGAGCGTCAATACAGAATGCGGCTAGTGAAGGATATTCTTGAGGGTATTCCAAATCGGATTATTCCTGATGAACAATGGCGAATTGAAGAGAGTGTGGAACTTATCCGCCGTTACTCCGATTTGGGGCTGATAGGTAACGCGGCGGCAGTCACTGATCCACGTTCTTTTGCCAATCAACTCGCAGAAAACACTGCTGCAGAAAGTGTGTGCCGGATTCTAAATGATTTTAGACCACTTCGAGCGATAGTTCGATCCCTATGGAACGATACAATTGCAACTGGACGTCCTGCTCTATTGGCAACCGCTGTCGCCTATTACTGTCATCCAGTTGGCGTGCACCGCGAGATTATTCTCGCGATGGCCAGCGATGATCTACTCAAAGATTTGAATGCGGCTGATGCCCCACTGCGGGTGGTTGAGCATCCGGACAATAGCGATTACCTGTTGCCCGCCAATGGATCAATTGCCGCTTTGTTAGTCGAAGAAATGGCGAGCAAAAAATCCTCCCGTCTACTGGAGATTGTTGTTGAGCTTGCCAACGAGCTAGCTCCCTTTGTCACTCGCGCTACGATCAAACAGCGTTCGCCAGAAGCACGGCTAGCTGGACGACTCTTCGATGCAGACGGATTAATGCCTGAACTTTTGAAGGCAAATGTGGATAAGTTCTACGAGCTAACCCACGAGAAATGGAAATGGAATAGCCGCTACTGGGAGCAACGTGCGCTTTTCATCAGCGACCGGGACAGAGTGCTCTCGATCCAGCACGCTCGATACGCTGTCGCAATCGAACACCACCCTTTCCCGATGACCACGCTTGCAAAAGTCTTGTTTTCGAGTATTAAAGAGGGAGTAGGTGATCGACAAGCTTACTTCAATGAAGCATTAGACTTGATGGAAGAAACATTAAGAATTGAAGCAACGTGGGAACGCGGACGATCCAAGAAAGCATATTGGACCACGATAGAAGGGGTTAGCGCCTATGTGAATTCCGGAGGGGTTTTAACTCTTCGTCAAACTCAATTTGTAGAAAAAACCATTATCAATATAAGAAAAACTTTTGATGATGATACTGACTTGCACGACCGCGCCGCACAACTTGCTGATCGCATTATTCAAACAAACGGCGGAACTGAAAAATAAACGAAGAATCTTTATTTCGCCCAATATGAAATAAATATAATCGATGATGGAAAGTTAAATTTTATCAAAATCGTTCCCGCAACTTTCCGGTTCTAGAGATAGCCATTTATCGATCGCTTGTTGTTAAAAAAGGTAGGTCGTAGCAGAAAGAATGAGGTTAAAGCCTGAACTGAGTGTTATCGGAAATCTGCTTGAGATTACTACGATAGTAGACTTTGCGTACACCGCCTTCAAAGTGAAAGTCTTAGAATATAAGGATTACCGCGATGGCGTAGCGTTCATCAACTTTGGAGTTTAACCCGTCTAACCTTATACGTCGGAAAGGTGGCTCTGGCCAGGCGTTGACGGGTAAAATCCTCAACAACCGGGACTGCAGCATCGCCTTCAAAATTGAAGAGATGGAGGCAGACCACATCACGCGGTGGCACGAAGGCGGCAAGACTGAAGCGGAAAATTGTCAGATGCTCTGTATCGAGGACAACCGAAAAAAAGGCGGTAAATGACGGGGTCCAACCAATCGGCGCAACGGAAGGGCCTTTCGGGGCCTGCCGATGATCGCGCGCTGAACGTCTGCTCCCTAAGCGCGAAAGACGACATCGGGACATAAGCGACCTGTCGTGCTAGTCGCGCTACCCAGCCGGGGCGGCACCGGCCCCATCCCGGATCTCGGCGTGTTGTAAACCACCAACAGCATAAAAAAGCGTATATCGAACTTGAAGTGAGCCTAGTGCCGTTGGTCGGGAATCGCAATGCTCACACTGCAAAAATATTTGACGGTACCGTTGACGGTATCGCGGCAGGCAAAATCATCAACACCCAGCATCCATGCGGGTTTCAAGACTTTATTCAGTTCCACCTATCACCAAGAACATGTCCCTGGCTTCCAGGGACTTACAGAAACCCGCATCTCTCCTCGAGAGAATGCGGGTTTTTTGTTTTGCATGCGCCTTCCGCAAGCACTGCTGGCTGGAGGTCGAGTGCGCTTCGCATATCCGCACGGACCTCCTTTTCCCACTACCTCTTCATGTCCGCCGTCAACGAATGCGGGGAATCCTCACTGACGTTCGAGGCAGGCTGACGCGGCGTCATGCCTGGCCGCAGCGCCTGATCAGCCGAGGCCGCCTGCACAGCTGCCTGGAACGCATTCCTGCGCTGGATCGATTGTGGCGGTGGCGTCTCCCTCAGCACGCCGCTGCGGAACTGGCCTGGCGAGCCCGGACCCGGGCCGGCACCTAGCGCTGAGCGCGTCATTGGCGATTGCGCCGCGGTAGCAGCCACCTCAACGGGCCGGTTCAAGCCGGTGGCCACCACCGTCACGCGCATGGCATCGCCAAGGGTATCGTCGAAGACCGCACCAAACTTGATAATGGCGTCTTCGCTGGTTTGCGCGCAAATCACGTTCATCACCAGCTTGGTTTCGCGCAGTTTCAGTGTTTCTTCGGATGCCGCGATGTTGACTAGCAGTCCGCGCGCGGTATGCAGGTTCGAACCATCGAGCAATGGGCAGGAAATTGCCTCCTCAGCTGCCTTGACGGCACGGTCGTCGCCGGCGTGCTGGGCCGAACCCATCATGGCCGTGCCGGTCTGGCGCATCACGGTGCGAACGTCTTCGAAGTCGACGTTGATCATGCCTGGCACGGTGATGATTTCCGCGATGCCGGACACCGCCTTGCTCAACACCTCGTCGGCGGCAGCGAATGCCTGCTTTTGCGTGATGTCGTCGCCCAGCACTTCCTCGAGACGGCTATTGAGGACGATGACGAGCGAATCGACCGACTTCGCCAGCATGGCGATACCCTCGTCCGCAACGCGCATGCGGCGCGCGCCTTCGAACTCGAAAGGCTTCGACACGATACCGACGGTGAGGATGCCCATTTCGCGCGCCACTTCGGCCACCACGGGAGCGGCGCCGGTGCCGGTGCCGCCACCCATGCCGGCGGTGAGGAACACCATGTTGGCGCCCTTGAGCGCGTCGGCGATGATGGTGCGTTCACGAATCGCGGCTTCGCGCCCGATGATCGGGTCGCTGCCCGCCCCAAGTCCGCTTTCGCCGAGCTGGATCCGTTTTTCGGTCAGGGTATTCGCGAGCGCCTGCGCGTCGGTATTGGCGCAGATGAATTCGATGTCCAGCAGGCCGGAGGAAGCCATATGGTTAACGGCATTGCCGCCGGCGCCGCCGACGCCGATGACTTTGATGATGGTCTCGGGTTGAGCTTTATTTGTGTCGAACAAGGGAGACTCCTATTGATGAATTTGGCTCGGCCAGACGGGCGTCCTTCAGCACATAGGGTTGCCGCCACGCTCAGGTTAAGGGGGCGCATTAACTCCGGGAAAGCACTGTTTCCAAGGAGAAGCCCAAGCTGTGCTTACTGGTGCCGAGGCCAATAGACTACCTTGCCCGGGCGCGCACACGAATGGGGAAAAACGATTTAATCGAAAGCATTTGTAACACCGCGTGCAATTGCTCTGTGACATTGGCGACATACCGCCAGCATCGCGAATCTACAGCCCGAGTTCAGCCAGGATGGCATCTTTCAAGGTCTGCAGTTCCGGGCTCGACAATTTGCGCGGATGCGACTGCGGCACCGCGAAACTCGCCTGGATCACGGTCGGCCGTGGTGACAGCACGATAATCCGGTCGGCCAGGTACAGCGCCTCTTCCACATCGTGCGTAATGAGCAGCACGGTATGCCGCTCTTCCTGCAAAATCCGCAGCAGTTCGGTGCGCATGCGCAGGTTCATCAGCGCGTCGAGTGCCGAGAACGGCTCATCCATGTACAGGATCTCGGGCTTTACCACGAGAGCCCGCGCGATCTCCACACGCTTGAGCATGCCGCCTGACAGTTCGCGCGGATAACTGTTCTCGAACCCTTTCAGCCCCACCATGGCCGCGTAGTGGTCGGCCAGCGCCGCCTTGTCGCCATGGCCGTCGCCATTCAATCCGAACATCAGGTTTTCCTGCACGGTCAGCCACGGAAACACCGACCCATGCTGCGAGATCACAATGCCCTTCGGGCTCGGCCGCAGCAATGGCACGCCGTCGATCAGTACCTGCCCCTCGTCGGCCCGCTCGAAGCCCGACACGATCTTCATCAAGGTCGACTTGCCGCAGCCGGACGGCCCGACAATGGCGACAAACTCGCCATCGGCCACGCTCAGGCTGACGCCGCCCACCACCGGCAGCGACTGCTTGCCGGACCTGAAGTGCTTCTTGACGCCGCTGACGACGATCTTATCGGCCATAACGCCACCTTACCGAGTTGAGTCCTTCGAGCAGGCGCATCAGGCCATCCAGAAGCAGGCCGATCAGGCCGATGATGATCATCCCGGCGATCACCAGGTCGTAGCGGTTGCCGGCGTTGCGCGAGTCGATGATCAGGTAGCCAAGTCCGGAGCGCGGCGCGATCATCTCGGCCGCCACCACTACCAGCCAGGCAACGCCAAGCGTGATGCGCATGCCGGTCACCACTTCGGGCAGCACCGCCGGAATGACAACCCGGCGAAACAGCATGGCGCGCGAGACGCCGAAGTTTTCCGCCGCGTCCAGGTAGCGCCGCTCGATGGTGTGCACGCCGGCGGCAGTCTGCACGATCATCGGAAACACCGAGGCGATAAAGATCAGGAAGATAGGCGAGGTGTTGCCAACGCCGAACCAGAGAATCGACAGCGGAATCCAGGCAATCGGCGAGATCGGCCGCAGTATCTGGAACAAGGGGTTAACGGTGCGGAACACGCCGTCGATGCGCCCCATCCATAAGCCCATCGGCACCGCGACCAGCACGGCCACCAGGAAACCGCAGCCTACCCGGAAAAGCGAACTGCCGATGTGATCCCACAGTGTGCCGTCTTCCACCAGCTCGAGCGTGCCGGTCAGTACTTGCAATGGCGTCGGGAAAATCACGCTAGCGCTTTGCACCACCACGATCCACCAGATGGCCAGCACCGCCGTGATGAGCGCGGCAGGCGCCATAACCTGCTTCAATTTTTCCACGAGTGTCCTTTAAATAATTCGCCAAGTGCCGCGAGGCGCCACTTCAAGCGGCCAAGGCCAGGATCGGGGAAAGCCACCACCGACACCGTCATCTGGCCGCTCGAATGCGCGGTGCAGGCAAACTGGTTTTCCGACACCTGCTCGAACGGCAGCCGGAAATCCTGGCCGGGCATGATCAGCACCGGACCGAACTGCTGCGGCACGGTATCGCTGTTGCGCAGCAGGAGCACGTCCTGCACGCCCAGCGTCAATTGCACTACCGACGGCAGGATCTCGACCTGGTCGCCCGCCATACGGCGCTCCCAGGTGCCCTTGGGAATCTCAAACAGCAGGTCGCGCGAAGCGGCGTAGGGCGGCGCCAGCGCGGCCCAGGCCAGCGCCAGCAGCAGGCACAGGGCCACCGCCCATGCCAGTCGATAACGCCGCAAGCTGTGCATCATCGCCATCTAGTTGCGCAGCAAAAGCTGGACGTCATGGGCGATGTCCGCCGCTGGCCGGCCGAACGGCATCAGGGCGCGCAGCATGCCGCCCTTGTCGACAAAGTACAGGTAGGACGAGTGCGACATCATGTAGCCGGCATCGCTGTCGCCCATGGTGCGCTTGGTGGCCACGATGCCATAGCCCTTCAGCACCGCATCGACCTGGGCCTGGCTGCCGGTAACGCCGATGAACCCGGGGTCGAAATGGGCGAGGTAACCCTTCAGGCGGGCCAGCGTGTCGCGCGCAGGGTCGACTGTAATGAACACGACCTGCAGCTTTGCCGCATCCGCGCCCAGCAGCTTGCGCGCCTGCGCCAGCGCCATCAGAGAGACCGGGCAGACTTCGGTGCAATGGGTGTAGCCAAATTCGAGCACCACTACCTTGCCGCGGTACCTGGACAGGTCGAATGCGCTGCCGTCGGTCGCCTGCAGGCTGATCGCCGGTGCGGCGCGCGGTGGCTCGAACGCGCCGGACTTCAGCCCGGCAATCGGCGCGGTTGCGGCGCCGCCGGAGCACATCAGGGCCGCAAGGACGAATATCAATTTAAACATGGGCGGCACTCACAGCGGGATGGCGACAGGTTTCAGGTTCTTCACGAAGCGCTCGTCGACATAGCGGTCGAAGGCGATTGGGCGCTTCAGGGTTTTCGCCTCCACCGACAGCTTCATCAGGTCGTCGAATTCCGGGCGCAGCATGCGCAGGTCGCCGTAGGTGACGCGGTCGTGCGGATTGTCCATCACGAAGCGCAGGATCTTCGGGTTCTGATTGAAGAACTTGCGCTGGGCGGCGATCTGGATCGCCTTCTCGCGGTTGACGGCGCCGGCGTCGAGCCAGCTGCCGGACGCCTGCACGTAGTTCACCAGGTCCTGCACGACCGGCTGCTGGTCGCGGATCAGGTCCTCGCGTACCGTCAGCACGCAGCAAATGTAGTTGCGCCACTGGTCGCGCGTCATCGCCAGCGGGCGTGCGTAGCCGGCGCGCTGGGCCGCGGCGCCGAACGGCTCGCCGGTGCAGTAGGCGTCGATGGTGCGGGTGTACAGCGCAGCCGGCATGTCGGGCGGCGGCATTTCGATGATCTCGATGTCTTTCGCCGTCATGCCCGCGCTGGCGAGCATTTTGCGAAGGAACAGGTAGTCGACCGCGAAGCGGCTCGGAATGGCGATCAGCTTGCCGCGCAGGTCGCTGAACGAGCGGTAGGCCGAATTGGTGTGCACCATGATCACCGCGCCGGAGCGGTGGCCGAGCGATACGATCTTCAGCGGAATCTTGTAGTCGACCAGGTCCATCACCAGCGGCGCCAGCATGTAGGCCGCCTGGATGCGCCCGGTCATCAGCGATTCCTTGATCTCCGCCCAGCCGCTGTACTTCGCGTACTCGAAGCCGACCGGCTGGCCGCCGCCCTTGACCAGCGCTGTTGCCTTGGCCACGCAGGCAACCGGGAGCGTCAGGTTGCAGGTCACCGGCAGCCCGCCAACCACCAGCGGCGCTGGCGCCGCGCCACGCGCCAGCGACGGCACAGCCAGAGGCAGCGTGGCGGCGAGTGCAGCGCGCATGACCTGGCGCCGGCGCAGCAGGCCGGATTGAGAGTTGGAGGAATTGATAGTACGCCTGCCCGATGGATGTGAGTCGATGACCGTACGGCAACAAAAAAAGGATTGTACAGCGGAGTTGACGGTCATGGCCGTCGTCTTTTTTGACAGTGTCGATAAAAAATAGCTTGCAGTGAGCCCAACGCCTTGATTGCGAAGTCCTTTTCTGACGGGCATGTTTCGTGCAGTATTTGAACTGTTAATACATTTCATGGATACGAACATGCGCTACCTGACTGCTGCTTGTCTTTTGTGGGCTTTTTCCGGCATCGCCTCGGCGGGTGTCGTCTACCAGTGGCAGACAACCGAGGTCTCTCCCACGATCCAGTCGGCGGTCGGCCGGATCGAGATCACCAGGCAGGCCCAGGCCGACAAGGGCGGCAGCTACAGCGCGCCGGCCAACTGCGAGTTCGATGACCCCGATTGTGTGAATGGCGATCCGGGCAGCCCGGTCCTGAAATTCGCATTCCGCGCCAATGCACCCGCACCGACGCCGGCGGACATCAACTTCGACCTGGTCAGCGGCACCGGCCTGCACACGCCGGTCAGCGACTGGTTCATCGCCGACTTCACGATCAGCGGCCGCGTCCTCACGCTGAACGCGTTCGCCAATAGCGGCGCCACCACCCTGTTCATGGATAACAACCTGATCTCATGGTTCAGCAGCGATACGTCCTACTTCGGCGCCGACTGCGAATACGACTGCGGCGGCGCGAGCGGGCAATGGGTGCAGGTGCCGGAACCAGGGCCGCTGGCCCTGCTCGGCATTGGCCTTGTCGCCGCGCTGTTCGCCCGCCGCCGCCTCTAGCGATAGTCGTACTGCGGCCAGCCGAGCGCGATCGGGCGCACGTCGAGCCGCAGGCGGTACACCGAATACGCTTCCGATGTCGCCGACGCATAGCCGATGGTGTCGGCGGTACGGCTGAAGCGGAACTCGAAGCCCGCCTTGCCCGCGGCGGCTGGCGGGCCGCCAAAGGCCAGGCCCAGCGCCTGCGTCTGGTCGCTGTCGACCAGTTTCGCCATCACGTCCACCACCGTCGTATTGCCAAGGATGTCCGCCGTGTACACCGCGCCGAAATTGGCAGGGCGCGCGGGATCGACCTTGCCGTCGGCCTTGTCGCCGGACGGCAGCAAAGCGCCGCTGGCGAGGTCGAGCCGGTCGCCATGATCGAGGTAGCTGATGGCGACGTTCGATACGTTGAAGGCTGTTTGCTGCCTGTCGACGGTCGCGCGCGCCAGGTCGAGCAGCAGCGCGCCCTTGTAGCCGATCACTTCCAGCTGCCGGTCCGGCCCCACGACCGCAGCGGTGTTCTCGTCGATGCCGAGCCCCAGCCGGTAGCCCTTCTTGACCATCACCGGCAGCATCCGCGCAAAACGGCCGCGGATCAGCAGGTGCTGATCGATGAACAGCTCGTTGCCGACAAAGCCCAGCCCGGGCGCGATCTCGCGGCCATCTTCAACGCCGTTTTGCAAGGTGGCCAGTACCGAACCGGCTTCGTAGAACATGGTGCTGCTCATGATCGCTGCGCCCGCGCTGGTGCCGGCGATCACGCCGCCGCGCCGGTACATTTCCCACACCGCGTCGAGCACCAGCGAGTTGCTGCCATCGGGGTTGCGCAGCGCTTGCGTGATGCGGCCCTGGTCGCCGCCGCTGAAATAGACGCCGCCGGCCGACCGCACCGCCGCAGCGAGCGCTGGATCGTTGGCGGCTTTGCGCACGTCGCCCGGCAGGCGCGGCGCTACCGGCAGCACGAACGCGGCCGCGCCGTAACGGCTCAGGGTCTGCACCAGCTGCTTGCCCGACCTTTCCGGGTTGCCCGCCGCCGCAGGGATGACCGCGATGCGCGCGCCCTGCCCGCCCGCCAGCGCGACGATGCGCTGCCACACCACCGCGTTATCGGCGCGCAGCGCGCCGCCGGCGATCACCAATGATCCCTTGGCGGCGGCTTGGGCACTGACGGCCACAAGCAGCAGGAAAAAGCCGGCCAGCCTGCCCAGCATGAAGGAATAATGACGCATACAAGCTCCATGAAAAATGGGGCAGGCCATCACAGCCTGCCCCATTCGTTGGTTCACCAGGTTTTACCGGAACGAATAATTTACGCTAGCAAATGCGCTGCGGCCGCGCGGGTCCGTGTACGTTGGATCATATCCTGCCAGGAAGTAATACGCCTGGTTGGAAAACGGCGGCGCCGTGTCGGCCAGGTTCAGTACGCCGGCGCGCAGTTTCAGCTGCTTGGTGATGGCGTAGCTGCCGGTCAGGTCCCACAGCGAGTAGGCCTTGACCTTGCGCGACGGCAGCAAGGTGTTGGCGACCGGGTCGTAGGTGGTGTTCTGGTCGGTGTAGCCGGACGAGTATTGGTTCGCCAGGGTCAGGCTGACCGGACCGGCATCCCAGTCGAAGCTGATGCGATGGCGCCATTTCTGGATCACCTGGTCGTTCAGGAACAGGCCCAGGTTGCTGCGCGCCGTTTCGAGCGGGCCGAACTGGCGGTCGTACTTCAGCACCCGGGTGCCGGTCATGCTGACGCCGAAGCGGCCAGCGCCGGTGCGGGCGCCGCGGTAATCGACGCCGATGTCGATACCCGAGGTCTCCAGCCGGCCCTGGTTTTCCTTCTGCAGCAGGATATTGCTGATGTAGCCGTCACCATCGCGCTGGATGTAGGTGCCGTTGTACTTGGACGGATTGTCGACGATGATCTGCTCGCCCAGCGTGCTGATGACATCGGTCTTGCGAATGCTCCAGTAGTCCAGCGTCAGGTTGGTCTGCTTGCTCGCTTCGAATACCGCGCCGAGCGAAAACTGGCGCGATTTTTCCGGCTTCAGGTCGGGGTTGGAACGGCGCTCGACCGGATACTGGTCGGTACAGCCGTCGATCGTGTCCAGCCCGGTCGAGACGCACTGCGGATCGGTCAGGAAGCTGGCCGCGCTGCCGAAGGTGGTCGGGCGCTTCAGGTCCGACAGCGATGGCGCGCGGAAGCCGGTGCCGGCCGAGCCGCGCAGCACCAGCGCCTTCACAGGCTGCCAGCGCACGCCGATCTTTGGATTCGTGGTCGAGCCAACTTCGCTGTAGCGGTCGTGGCGCAGCGCTGCCTGCAGTTCGAGTTCCTTGGTCAGCGGCGCGTTGATCTCGGTGAACACCGAGGTCACGCGGCGGCTGTCGTCGGTGGCGCGCAGGTCGACCGGGTCGCCCGCTGCCAGGCCCGAGTCGCGGTCGCCGGCGATGTTATTCGACAGCAGCAGCGCCGACGGGGTGAAGGTCATGTGCTCGCGGCGCGCTTCGGCGCCGACCGCAATCGCCAGGTCGCCGCCGGCCAGGGTCATCAAGGACTTCGACATCTTGCCGTCGATCGAGGTCGACACGCCTTTCGACTTGCGCGCTTCATCATTGACCTTGATGCCGTTGATCAGGTCCTGGCCGGCGCTTGACGATGGGCCAAACGGATTGATGGCGCCCGAGCGGACACCCGCGTCGAACTGGTCGAACAAGACGTAGCCATCGACATACTTGTCGACCGCGCGGTTCTCGGCGCGGGCCACGCCGACGTCGTAGTCCCAGCCGGCGACGATGCCGTTGGCGCCCAACACCAGGCGCTGCGCGGTGCTGGTCACTTCATTGGTGCGGTTGCCCGCTTCCGTCATGCGGTAGCGGATACCGCTGAAGGTGGTTGGCAGGCCTGGCGCCGACAGCGCGGCGCGGTAAGGCTGCGGCAGCAGCGCCACCGGCAGGTTGCGGATGCGCTGCGGGTTCGGGCTGAGCACGTAGCGGCTCTCGGCGCGCGACTGCACCAGCTCGGCGAAGACCTGGGTGTCCGGGTTGACCTGGAATGTGGCGCGGCCGACGAAGCCGATCTTGCTCGCTTCCGGATACAGCTCGGTGTCTTCCATGTAGTCGTAGCTGCAGCCAAGCGGGCCGCCCGGGCCCTGCGGCGCGTAGACGGTGGCGGGCGGATTGCAGTTCGGCGCCGACGGGTTGATGCGGGTGCGGGTGGTCCCGGCCGGCAGCACGCCGGCCGCGATCAGCGCATTGCGCTGGGCGCTGGAGATGTCGATATTGGCCGGGAAGGTATTGCTCGACATGAGCGCCGGCAGCGTGGTCGCCAGCGGGCGCTCCTTGATGAAGTCGCGCTGGGTCGAACGCAGCGATCCGAGCTTCTGCACGTCGAGCGCGCCGAACACGTTGAAGCCATCGGTGCTCAGGCTGCCGTGGCCGGCGCTGATGCTGGCGGTCTTCTTGCCGGCGCCGCCGTGCTGGGTGCCCGCCACCGAGGCGTTCATGTCGACGCCGGTGTAGTCCTTGCGGGTGATGAAGTTGATCACGCCGCCGATCGCATCGGTGCCGTAGATCGCCGAGGCGCCGTCCTTGAGGATCTCGACCCGCGCGATGGCGCCGGCCGGGATGTTGTTCAGGTCGACGCCCGCGTTGTCGCCGGGCGAAGCGAAGTTGGCCAGGCGGCGGCCATTGAGCAGCACCAGCGTGGACGACACGCCGATTCCGCGCAGGTTGGCGCCGTTGAAGCCGCGCTGGCCCGAGGTGCCGTCGGTGATGCTGGCGCCGTCCGACAGCGGCGCGGTGTTGGCGCTGATGTTCTTGAGCAGTTCGGCGGCGGTGGTGACGCCGCTCTTGTCGATGTCCTCGCGGCGCAGCACCTGCACCGGCAGCGCGGTCTCGGCGTCGATCCGCTTGATCGATGATCCGGTGATCTCGACCCGCTGGATTTTTTCGTCCGCCTGCTGCGCCAGTGCCGGCTGCGCGCCAACTGCGAATGCGCCTGCCAGCGCGAGGGCCAATGCCGTGTGTGCCGGCAGTGTGGTGGTGTGCTGTCTCATCTATCCTGCTCCCTTGAGTGAACTACGTGTTGTTGTTCTTGGTGCGCGGGCGGCGCGCGGCGCCTTTTCCTGGCGCGGCCGCGCTGGCGTCGGCGCCGACCAGGTAGGCGGAAATGGCCTCGGTCAGGCGCGCCGCCTTGGCGACGTTGTCTTTGTTGGAGGCCATCAGCGACACCGCCAGCGCCTCGATCACCGCCACGGCGGCGGTAGCGCTGCTCGGCAAAATCGGGTGGCTGCTCTCGGCGTACAGCACGTGGTCGCCCAGTGCCGCCAGCGGCGACGCCGGGGCGTCGGTGATCGACACGATGCAGGCGCCATGGTCGCGCGCGAAATTGGTCAGGCGGATGACGTCGAGCGCATAGCGCGGAAACGACAGCACCACCAGCACGTCGCGCTCGGTGATGTTGGCCAGGTGGCCTGCGGCCACCTCGGTACCGCCGTGCCCGGCCACCTCGACGACCTGCTGGCAGAACGGCTGCAGGTGCATCACCAGCATGCCGGCCAGGTGCGACGACAGGCCGAAGCCCAGTACATAAACGGCGCGCGCGCGGGTCAGCTTCTTGACCACCGCGTTGATGTCGTTGGAAGCGAGCGCCATCGCGGTGGCGCCGATGTTGGCGCCGGCGTAGGCCAGGCTTTCGCTGGCAGGGGTGCCGGCGTCCTGGCGGCGCGCGATATTGTTGCGCAGCTTTTCAACCGGCTGCAGCACCGACTGCAGCGTCTGCGCCACCGCCGTGCGCATCGCGGCGTAGTTCTTGAAGCCGATGTCGCGTGCGAAACGGCTGATGGTGGCAGTCGATACCTTGCAGCCTTCGGCCAGTTCTTCGATGCCCAGCGCGGTCACGCGCACCTGGTTGCGCAGCAAATAATCGGCGATGGTCTTGTGCGATGAAGAGCCGTCGGCCAGCACCCCGCGCAAGGTCGCGCCAAGCGCCGAGCCGGCGAATGCCACTTCCGGCGAGCGCGATTCGCTGTTGCCGCTGCTTGCTTCTTTGGTGTCGGTTGTCGATTTTTTCATGCTTCCAATGTACCCATATCAAAAACAAAACTCAACACATTTATGTAAAAAAATTTCCAAAGATGTACTTCGTGAAAAAATTGATACATAATTGGCTGCACCAAAATATGCCTCGTCAATTCACAGATCGGCCGCCATGCAAGTTCAAAAACACGACATCTGCCCGTCCGGCAGCAGCACCTCCCACCACCTGACCAGCCTCCATTTCGGCACGCCCGGCGCCGGCAAGAAGGCTTACCTGCAGGCCGCGCTGCACGCCGACGAAGTGCCCGGCATGCTGGTGGCCCAGTTCCTGCGCAATGAACTGCTGGCGCTGGAAGCGGCCGGCAGCATCCGCGGCGAAGTCGTGCTGGTCCCCGCCGCCAACCCGCTCGGGCTGGCGCAGGCGATCCACGGCGCGCCGTTCGGCCGCTTCGACCTGACCACTGGCACCAACTTCAACCGCGCCTACAAGCACGTCGCCGATGAACTGAAGGCGACCCTGGCTGGCCGGCTCGGCGCGGATGCTGCGGCCAACGTTGCGCTGATCCGCCGCCACGCGCGCAGCGCGGTCGGCGACTGGGCGCCGCGCACCGATGCGGAGACGCTCAAGAAGGTGTTGCTCGGCATGGCGATCGACGCCGACATCGTGCTCGACCTGCACTGCGATAACGAGGCGGTCATGCATATCTATGCGGGCACCCCGCTGGCGCAGGCAGTGGCGCCGCTGGCCGCGCTGCTTGGTGCGCGCGCGCTGCTGGTGGCCTTGGAAGCGGGCGAAGAGCCGTTCGACGAAGCCTGCAGCCGCTTGTGGTGGGACCTGGCCGCCCATTTCGGCGAGGCGGCGATTCCGCCGGCCTGCGTGGCGGCCACCGTCGAACTCCGCGGCGAGATGGAAGTGGACTACGACCTGGCGCGCAGCGACGCCACGGCGATCCTGCGCTTCCTCGCACATCAGGGGGTCATCGATGCGGAGGTGGGACAGCTGCCCGCGGCCACCTGTGCGGCCACGCCGCTTGAAGCGGTCGAACCGGTCGCCGCGCCGCATGCCGGGGTGCTGGTGTTCCGCAAGCGGCTGGGCGAGCAGGTGGCGGCCGGCGAGGCGCTGGCCGACCTGATCGACCCGGTGTCGGGCGCCACCACCGAGCTGCGCGCCGGCGTGGCCGGTGTATTCTTTGCGCGCACCGCGCACCGCTATGTGTTGCGTGGCATGGCAGTCGGCAAGGTCGCCGGCACCGTGGCATTCCGTGCTGGTAAACTGCTGAGCCAATAAACCATGAAGAACTTCAAACTTCCCAACACCTTCGTACTGCTGTTTGCCATCCTGGTGATGATCATGGTCGCCACCTGGCTGGTCCCGGGCGGCAAATACGAAACCCGGCTGGTCGACGGCAAGCAAATGGTCGACCCGGCCTCGTTCCACCTGATCGCCAGCAATCCGCAGGGGCTCGACGCGCTGATGATGGCGCCGATCAAGGGCTTCGTCGAGTCGGCGCTGATCATCGGCTTCGTGCTGATCGTCGGCGGCGCCTTCGCGGTGCTGCAGAAAACCGAGGCGATCGATTCGCTGATCAAGAAGATCGCCCTCGCCCATGCCAGCTCGCCGCTGGTGCGCGCCAGCCTGATTCCGCTGTTCGTCACCATGTTCTCGCTCGGCGGCGCCACCTTCGGCATGAACGAGGAAGCCATTCCGTTCATCCTGATCTTCATTCCGCTGGCACTGGCGCTTGGATACGATTCGATCGTCGGCGTGGCGATTCCGTTCGTCGGCACCCAGGTTGGCTTTGCCGCCGCCTTCCTCAACCCGTTCAATGTCGGCATTGCGCAGGGCATCGCCGGGGTACCGCTGTTTTCCGGGATCGGCTACCGGCTGATCGTATGGTCCATCGCCACCGCCGTCACCGTCGCCTTCCTGATGTGGTACGCCGCGCGCGTCAAGCGCGACCCGTCGCGCAGCCCCACCTTCGCGCTCGATAACGAGCGCCGCCTGGAGAAGGTCGATACGCTGCAAGGGTTTACCGGATTAAGCGGGCGTCACCAGGCGGTGCTGTGGATGTTTGCCGCCACGCTCGGCATCATGGTGTTCGGCGTGGTCAAGTTCAACTGGTTCATCGAGGAGATCGCCGCGCTGTTCCTAATCATGGCGATTGGCGTGGGCATCGTCGGCCGCCTCGATTCGGATGAATTCGTGGCCGCCTTCACCCAGGGTGCGCGCGACCTGATCGGCACCGCGCTGGTACTGGCGCTGGCGCGCGCCACCGTCATCCTGGCGCGCGACGCGCATATCATCGACACCATGCTGCACGCGCTCACGCCGCTGGTGCAGTCGTCCAGCCCCGTGTTCGCCGCGCACAAGATGTTCCTGATCCAGTCGGTGATTAACTTCTTCATCCACTCGGGCAGTGGCCAGGCGGCGCTGACCATGCCGATCATGGCGCCGCTGGCCGACCTGGTTGGCGTGACGCGCCAGACCGCCATCCTGGCGTTCCAGTTCGGCGAGTTCTCGACGCCGATGATCCCGACCTCGGGCATCACGGTGGGCGTGCTGGCGCTGGCGCGCATACCCTGGCTGACCTGGGCGAAATGGATGATCCCGCTGCAGCTGGCCTACCTGGTGCTGGCGCTGGTGCTGCTGGTGCCGCCAAGCCTGATGGCCTGGCAGTAGCCGTTAGCGGGCGCTGCTGGCGCCGATGGCCGTCAGCAGCGCGGTCAGGCTGACCGGTTTGACCAGGTAAGCGTCGAAGCCGGCCTCGATGGCGCGTGCGCGGTCCTCGTCCTGGCCATAGCCAGACAAGGCGATTGCATAGGGCTGGCGCGCCGCCCCCGAGCCGCGCAGTTCGGCGATCAGCGCGAAGCCATCCTTGCCGGGCAGGCCGATGTCGCAAACCAGCACGTCGAAGCTGCCCTGCAGCGCCGCTGCCAGTCCTGCCAACCCGTCGTGCGCCGCACTGACGGTGTGGCCTTCGGTCTCAAGGAACGACGCCAGCGTCGTGCAGGCGTCGACATTGTCCTCCACCAGCAGCACGCTGCAGCTGCCTGCACCGTCCTCCGGCATCGCGTCCGCAGTCGCCGCCAATGTGCGTTGGGCCGACAGCGGCAAGGTAACGATAAATTCGCTGCCCTTGCCGATGCCTTCGCTGCGCGCGACCACGCTGCCGCCGTGCATGGTGATCAGGTTGCGCACCACGTTAAGGCCGACGCCGAGGCCGCCCTCGGAGCGCGCAAGCGAACGCGGGCCCTGCGTAAACAGGTCGAAGATATGCGGAATGACATCGGGCGCGATGCCGGTGCCGTTGTCGACTACCCTGATGACCACGGCGCCATCGACCTGCGCCGCTTTCATGCTGATCTGGCCGCGCTCGCCGGTGTACTTCGACGCGTTGCCAAGCAGGTTGGAGAACGACTGGATCAGGCGCACGTGGTCGCCGTCGATGATCAGGCCGGGATCGGGCAGTTCGACCGTGAGGGTCTGGTGGCGCTCGGCGACGCGCGGCTCGACCGTCTCCACCGCTTGCGCCAGCACGTCGGCCAGCGACAGCGGCTGGACCGACAACGTGATCTTGCCGCTGCTGATGCGCGCGGCGTCGAGCAGGTCGTCGAGCAGGTGGGCCATGTGGTCGACCTGGCGGCCGATCACCTGGGTCAGGTTGAGCAGTTGCGGGGTGGCCGCGGGAATGCGTTCTAGCAGTGCGGCGGCCATGCTGATGGGTGCCAGCGGGTTGCGCAGCTCATGGGCCAGCATCGCCAGGAATTCATTCTGGCGCCGGTTGGCCGCCTCGGCGTCGTCGCGCAGGCTTTGCGCGTTGAGGGTGGCGAAGACCAGGTTCTCGTTGGCTTCGCGCAGCTGCGTGACCATGCCTTCCAGTGCGGCGCGCTCGTGCAGCGCCTCGCGCAGCGACTCGACTTCCTGCTTCAGCGCCGCGATCTGCGCCTGGGCGTCGATGCCGGATGCCTGCGCGCTGCCCTGGGGGGAGCGCTGTTGTGAGCCAGAGCTTGCATCTGTTGGCGCTCCCATATCGATCCCTACCCTCGCGGCTGTTGTCGGGTCGGACGACCGGACAGCAGGCCGTCGAACTGCATCGGCGTACTGTCGATCTCGAGGCCGGCATCGGTGATGCGGTATTCCCGCAAATCTGTGCTGTGGCCGCTGCCGCGTACCTTGATCACGGAAATCAGCTTGGCGATGCGGCTGTCGGCCTCCGCATAGCGCATCGCGACAATTGCGTCGGTCAGGAAGGCGATGTCCGCTTCGCTGAAGCGCAACTCGGTGTAGCGGTCGTCCATGCCGATAGTCACGAGCACCGTTACGCCGCGCTGCGCCAGGCTCGACAGGATGCGGAACACGGCCGAGCGCAGGTCCTGGCGGAATTCCGGCGCGACATACAGTCCAAATTCGGACAGCGAGTCGATCACCACGCGCGTGGCATGGGTGCGGTCGATCGCCTGGTTTAAATTGTCCAGCAACTCTTCGACGGTCAAGTCGAGCGAGCGGCTCTCGATGGTGACGACACTGCCAGCCTTGACCATCTTTGCCAGCGCGGCATTGCGCAGGCGCGAGGTGCCTTTTTGGAAGAACACCGCCACGCCCGTTTCGCCGTTGCGTTCGCCTTCCTGCAGGAAGCGGGTGCCGAGGATGGTCTTGCCGGAGCCGGAAGGTCCGACCACCAGCACCGAATGCCCCTGCGGCAGGCCGCCATGCAGCATGGCGTCGAGTTCCGGGGTGCCGGTTGACAAGCGGGGCACCTCTGCAGGCTCATCGCGCTCTTCGGCCAGCGATTCGGCGATCGGCGGCAGCAGGCGCGGATACACGCGCAGCCCGTCGCCGGTGATACGGAAAGTATGCGAGCCGGCCATATGGGCCTGGCCACGCATCTTGACGACACGAATTTTGCGCACGACGGAATTCTGCTCATGGGCCTGGCCCAGCGCCAGCATGCCGTCGGCCACCGTCATGATCGGATTGGCTTCCTGGTCGGCGTGCGCGTACTCGCCGATCAGGAATGTGGTGGCTTGCCAGCTGGTCATCCGCGTGCCCAGCTCCTGGATGAAGAACTGCAGGTCGGCCACGCCCTCGTAGCCGCTCTTGGCGGTCTGGGCGACCGAACGGAAGGAATCGACAAACACCAGGCTCGGCGAAAACGCTTCGACTTCCTTCATGATGCGTTCGAGCACATGGCTGAAGTCGCCGGCGCGCAAGTCTTCGGCAAGGTTGACGTAGCGAATCGACTCGCCCACCTTGTCGAGCTCGAAGAACGAGTATTGCTGCTGGTAGCGCAGCATCTTCAGGGGCGGCTCGCCCAGCACGGTAAAGAACAGCGCCTTGCGCGACGGGTTGGCGAGCGCGAACATCATCTGGTGCGCCAGGGTGGTCTTGCCGCTGCCGGGGGCGCCGGCGATCAGGTTGAACGAAAACTCGCTCAAGCCGCCGCCGAGAAGAATGTCCAGCCCTGGAACGCCGGTGGATAACGTTCCCAGGGTAACTTTATCGGTCATTACTTGTGCTCCTGTACATGCTTTTGCTCGGTAGGTTCCGAAGCGAGAAGCCGATTCGTAAGCGCTTCGCCGATTAAGGCGGTCAGCAGCTTGGTAAAGGTTGTAAATAAAGCCGTGTTGCCGGCGTCGGCGGTACCGCTATCGACGGAAGTCAGGTCGCTTCGCAAGTTGTCGAGCAGTACCGTGGTGGAGGTGCAGGACTTGCTGGTGTTCAGCCATCCAAAACTGGGCAAAACCAGGCGCACGGCGCGACTGTACAAGGCGCAAAAGCCGCGCTCGCCCACAAGGGGCGTCAGTTTCTCGGCCAGCCAATGCCAGCGTTGCAGCAGGCGCTCGACAGTGCCCGGAGCGCTCTCGCTGATTGCCACATCCAGCAATGAGGGCCGCTTGTCTTCGTATTTTTCCATGCAGGCTGGTTTTCGTTATAGATGGGTTCTGAGAAGGTGGAACGGCGCTAGCCCCGCAACTTATCAGATGCCGAGGCAATTATATCCGGTTTGTTAAATGTAACTTGTGTCAAACCCATCAGATGTGTCGCCGCTGACCAGCTAGCGCATCAGCGTGGCCAGGTGCGAGACGAGATACAGCAGCACGCCGATCATCCCCCCCACGATGGTTCCGTTAATCCGGATGAACTGCAAGTCCTTGCCAATGTTGAGCTCTACCTGCGCCGACATGTCGCCGCTGTCCCAGTTCTTGACCGTGTCGGCGATATGCCGGGTCAGGAACTGGGCGAACTCTGGGCCGGCGCCGCGCGCAGCGCTTTCGAGATGGGCGTTGAGCGAGGCGCGCAGGCGCTCATCCTCCTGCAGCACCTTGCCAACCCAGGCGCCGGCCCCGGCCACGCGGCGGTGCAGCACCGAGTCTTCGCTGTGCAGGTCCTTGCGGATCCACTCGCGCAGCTCGTCCCACAGCGCGCCGATATAGGTGTTCATGCTCTCGTCGTCGAGCAGGTGGCGCTTGATCTCCTCGCCCTTGTCGACAAACTCCGGGTCGGCCTGCAGGCGCTCGATGAACTCGGCGGTGAAACGGTTGAAGTTGATCCGCACCGGGTGCTCGGGATCGTTGTGGATATCGTTGATGATGCGGTTGGCGGTGGCCACCGCCACTTCAGCGCCCTTGCGCCCCAGCCAGTCGGACGGCAGCACCTTTTCGGCGAACGGATATGCGTCTTTCATCCAGTTGACGATGCCGTCGGCGATATAGCCCTGGGTCTCCTCGTTGCTCATTACCGCGGCCAGCTGGCCGATGCCGGCATCGAGCAGCGCCTGGTGGCGGCCGTCGCGGGTAAGCGCTTCGAGCACCACGCCGGCGCTGCGCGACAGGTCGACCGTGCCGATCGCCGAACGGACCGCGCGGCTGATAAAGGCGCGCACCGGGGCGTCGTCGATGAAGTCGAGCATCCCGGAGGCCAGTTTGACGAGGTAGGCGCCCAGCTGCTGCGTGTGTTCGGGCAGCGCCAGCCAGGCCGCCACCTTGGCGGCGGGGTCGTGGCGCCGCACCAGGCCGACGATCGATTCGGTATCGAGGAACTTCTCGCGCACGAACAGCGCCAGGTTGTCGGCAATTTTCTCTTTATTCTTGGGGATGATGGCGGTATGGCGCGACACCAGCGGTATCGGCACGCGCCGGAACAGCGCCACCACCGCAAACCAGTCGGCCAGCGCGCCCACCATCGCCGCTTCGGAAAACGCTGCCAGCAGCTCGGCCCACCACACGCGCGGCAAGAACAGCGTCAGCACGAACAGCCCTGCCGCCCCGAGCAGGAAGGCCAGCGCCAGCCGCTTGGCCTTGCGCAGTTCGAGTTCCTTGGTCATTCGGGCTGGCCGACGTCGGCGTCGTCGCCCAGCGCAAAGGCGCCGCGCTCGAAATCGTCGAGCACGCGCAGCGCATCGTCGATGTGCTCGGCCGGAACCAGGATGCGCACGCCGCCCAGCGCCGGCGCGATCAAGAGGTCGGCCTGCACGTGGTTGGCGTCGGCCACGACCGCCGGTATGCCGGAGGCCATCAGGCAGCCCTGGATCACGAAGGCGTCGGTCGGCACCAGGCATTTGGCGACCGCGAACAGGTCGCGACCGGGCATCGCGTCGGCCTCGCGCTGGCCCGCGTGGGCGGCCGGGTGTATACGCATCAGTCCATCCATGTGACCCCCTTCGATATGCCTGGGTTGACAAAGACTTATGTTTAGCACAACTTGATGCCAAGCTCCAAGCGTGCGCGCCTCATCCGGCCCGGATTGTGGGTTTTGGTCAGCCGATGACCTGGCGCGCGCGCAGCGCGGCGACGGCCTCGCCGCTCCAGCCCCAGTCGGCCAGGATATCGCCGCCATGCTGTCCCGGCGCCGCTGGCGGCAAGCCAAGTTCGGGCGCCGTGCGGCTAAAGCGCGGCGCAGGCGCAGGCTGGATGACGCCGTCGACCTCGGCGAAGGTGGCGCGCGCGCGGTTGTGCGGGTGCTGCGGCGCTTCGTCCATGTCGAGCACCGGCGCGAAGCACACGTCGGTTCCTTCCATCAGCGCGCACCACGCGTCGCGCGTACGGCTCTTGAACAGCGCGGCGAACTTGTGCTTCAGCGACGGCCATTCGGCGCGCGCCATCTGGTCGTCGAACGCGGGGTCGGCAACCCCGGCCAGGCGCAGCAGCAGCGCGTAGAACTGCGGCTCGATCGAACCGATCGACACGAACCTGCCGTCGGCGCAGGCATAGGTGTCGTAAAACGGCGCACCGCCATCGAGCAGGTTGGCTTCGCGTTCGAGGTCCCACGAGCCATAGGCGCGAAAACCGTACATCATCGCCCCCAGCAGGGCGGCGCCGTCGGTCATCGCGGCATCGACCACCTGCCCTTGCCCGGACTTGCGCGCTTCAAGCACCGCGCACACCACGCCGAAAGCGAGCATCATGGCGCCGCCGCCGAAGTCGCCGACCAGGTTCAGTGGCGGCGCCGGCGGCTCGTCCTTGCGGCCCATCGCCTGCAGCATGCCGGTCAGCGCGATGTAGTTCAGGTCATGGCCGGCCGCCTGCGCCAGCGGGCCGTCCTGGCCCCAGCCGGTAACGCGGCCGTAGACCAGCTTTGGATTGCGCGCATGGCAGGCTTCGGGGCCCGCGCCGAGCCGCTCCATCACGCCGGGGCGGAAGCCTTCGATGATCACGTCGGCCTTGCCGGCCAGTTCGAGCAGCACCTGGATGCCTTCCGGGCTTTTGAGGTCGAGCGCCAGCGAGCGGCGCCCGCGCGCCATCACGTCGAATTTCGTGCCCAGCATCGGGAACGGGTTGGCGGCGCCTGGCGCCGCCTTGCGGTCGATGCGGATCACCTCGGCGCCCATATCGGCCAACATCATGGCGGCGAAGGGGCACGGCCCCAGCCCAACCATCTCGACAACCCTTACGCCAGCCAGCGGTCCTGCCATGCGATGTGCTCCTACAGTGAACGTGCGATGATTTCTTTCATGATCTCATTGGCGCCGCCGTAGATGCGCTGGACGCGCGCGTCCACGTACATCTGGGCGATCGGATACTCGAGCATGTAGCCGTAGCCGCCGAACAGCTGCACGCACTGGTCGATGACCTTGCACTGCAGGTCGGAGATCCAGTACTTCGCCATCGACGCCTGCACGGTGTCGATGCGGCCGTTGATCATGTCGTCGATGCAGCGGTCGATGAAGATGCGGGCGATGGTCGCCTCGGTCTTGATCTCGGCCAGCACGAAACGGGTGTTCTGCATCTCGAACAGCGCCTGGCCAAAGGCCTTGCGCTCCTTGGTATGTTCGACCGTCAGCTTCAAGGCGCGTTCGATGGCGGCGACCCCGGACACCCCGAGGATGGTGCGCTCGTAGGGCAGCTCGGTCATCAGCTGGGCGAAGCCTTTGCCTTCGGCGCCGCCCAGCACATTCCCGAGCGGGACGTGGGCGTCGTCGAAGAACAGCTCGCAGGTGTCCTGCCCCTTCTGGCCGACTTTTTCGAGGATGCGGCCGACCCGGAAGCCCGGGTTGTCCTTCGTTTCGAGCAGCAGCAGCGAGACGCCCTTGGCGCCGGCGGCCGGATCGGTCTTGACCACGACCAGGATCAGGTCGGCCAGGTAGCCGTTCGAGATGAAGGTCTTCGAGCCGTTGACCTTGTAGCCATCGGCCCCGGCGACCGCGGTGCTGCGGATGCCTTTCAGGTCGGACCCGGCGCCCGGCTCGGACATCGCAATGGCGCCGACCATCTCGCCGCTGGCCAGCTTCGGCAGGTACTTGCGCTTCTGCTCCTCGGTGCCCTGATTGAGGATGTAGTGCGCGACGATCGCATGCACGTGGATGCCGAAGGCCATGTCGCCGGCGTACCCAAGCTCCTCGAACACCACCGACTGGTGGGCGAAGGTGCCGCCCGAGCCGCCGTATTCTTCGGGAATGTCGGCAAGCAGGATCCCCATCTCGCCGCCCTTCTCCCATACCCGGCGGCCGACGTGCTGCTGCTTGCGCCAGTGCTCCTGGTTGGGTACGACTTCGGTATCGACAAAGCGGCGTACCGCATCGCGGAAGCCTTCCAGCTCCGCGTTCATCCAGGGCGAGGTGTATTCCATGGTGCTCACGCCGCGCGGTACATGGTGACGACGCAGGCGCCGCCGAGGCCCAGGTTGTGCTGCAGCGCGGTGCGCGCACCGTCGACCTGGCGCGCGCCGGCGCTGCCGCGCAGCTGGTGGGTCAGCTCGTAGCACTGCGCCAGCCCGGTCGCCCCGAGCGGATGGCCTTTCGACAGCAGTCCGCCCGACGGGTTGGTGACTACCTTGCCGCCGTAGGTGTTGTCGCCGTCGTTGATGAATTTGTCGGCGCCGCCTTCAGGGCACAGGCCAAGCGCTTCGTAGGTAATCAGTTCGTTATGGGCGAAGCAGTCATGCAGTTCGACGACGTCAAGGTCGTCAGGGCCGATGCCGGCCTGCGCGTAGACTTTTTGTGCGGCCTCGCGGCTCATGTCGTAGCCGACCACGCGCATCATGTCGTTCGAATCGAACGTGCCCGGGCGGTCGGTCGTCATGGCCTGGGCAGCGATGTAGACGTCGGCTTTCAGGCCGCGCTTTTTCGCGAAGTCTTCCGACACCAGCACCGCGGCGGCGGCGCCGCAGGTCGGCGGGCATGCCATCAGGCGCGTCATCACGCCCGGCCAGATGGCCGGCGAATCGAGCACGTCTTGCGGCGTCACGACTTTTTTGAACAGCGCCAGCGGATTGTTGGCCGCGTGGCGGCTGGCCTTGGCGCGGATCTTCGCGAAGGCGTCGAACGGCGTGCCGTATTTGTTCATGTGCGACAGGCCGGCGCCGCCGAAGTAGCGCAGCGCCAGCGGGATGTCCGGCATGCCGACCAGTTCATCGGTCACCGCGTCGAACGGGTCGAACGGGCTGGGGCGGTCGTTGAACACCGAGCCGAGCGCGCCGGGGCTCATCTGCTCGAAGCCCAGCACCAGCACGCAGTCGCACGCGCCGCTGGCGATCGCCTGGCGCGCCAGGAACAGCGCGGTCGAGCCGGTGGAACAGTTGTTGTTGACGTTGACGACCGGGATGCCGGTCATGCCGACCTTGTACAAGGCCTTCTGGCCGCTGGTCGAATCGCCGTAGACGTAGCCGGCGTAGGCCTGCTCGATATCGTCGTAGGACAGGCCGGCGTCGTCCAGTGCCTGGCGGACGGCCAGCGCGCCCATCTCGTCGTACGGGGCGCTGGCGCCTGGCTTGGCGAACGGGATCATGCCCACACCGGTTACATAAACGTTGCGGCTCATCGAAGTCTCCTGAATGAATGGATTAGGTCGCGCGACCTATCGCGACGATTATAGGTCAGTCGTACTATTTTTCCAAGCAGCATGCGATAATCCGCCCATGCCCGCCTCCCTCGCTACCGCACTCAAGCACAAGCCGTCGAACACGACCGGCAAGGGGCTGGGGCGCGCGCACGAAATCTTGCAGGCGGCGCGCACCGTGCTGGCCGCGGAAGGCCATGCCGGGCTGTCGATGCGCCGGGTGGCGGGCGAAGTCGGCATCAGCCTGTCCAATGTACAGCACTATTACCAGAGCAAGGACGCCTTGCTCGAAGCGGTGCTGCTGTACACGATGGATGTGTTCCAGGCCAAGATCGACGCCATTTCGGCGGCCATGGGGGAAGAGTCGCCGATCGACCGTTTTTTGTCGACGGTCGACATGTTCCTCGACGAGCTCACCGACCCGGTCACGCACGCGATCTTCTTTGAAATCTGGGCGCTGGCCTCGCGCAACGCGTTTGCCTCGAAGCTGATGGACAAGATGATGGCGCGCGAACGCAAAACCATCTATCACCTGATCCGCGGGCTGGCCCCTGGCCTGAGCGACGACGACACCATGCAGCGCGCGATCCTGATCGTCGCGCAGGTCGAAGGGCTGATGCTGTTCCGCCTCGACCGCAACGCGCGTCCCGACGAATTCTTGCTGGTGCGCGCCTCGGTGCGCAAGGCGCTGGCCGCGCTCGCGACCATTCCCTAGCTAAAAAATATCGGGCACAGCGCTGGCGCTTATACTTGACCTTCAAGTGACGCGCACGAGGAACTGCCTGCATGCCCCACAACATCACCCTGATCACCACCATCGCGGCCGCGCTCGGCTTCGGACTCATTTTCGGCATGATCGCCGTGCGCTTCAAGTTGCCCGCGCTGGTGGGCTACCTGGCAGCCGGCATCGTGATCGGCCCGGCGACGCCAGGCTTTGTCGCCGACATTGAACTGGCCAGCCAGCTGGCGGAAATTGGCGTGATGCTGCTGATGTTTGGCGTCGGGCTGCACTTCTCGCTGAAAGACCTGCTGGAGGTAAAGAAGATCGCGGTGCCTGGCGCGATCCTGCAGATTGCCGCGGCCACCGGCATGGGCATCGGACTGGCAAGCATGTGGGGCTGGAGCATCGGCGCCGGCCTCGTGTTCGGCCTGGCGCTATCGGTGGCCAGCACCGTGGTACTGCTGAGGGCGCTGGAAGACAGGGGCATCGTCGACTCGATCAATGGCCGCATCGCGGTCGGCTGGCTGGTGGTCGAAGACCTTGTCACCGTGCTGATGCTGGTGCTGCTGCCGGCCATCGCCGGCTCGCTCGGCGGCACGGCGGCGCCCGGAGGCGACGGCAATTTCTGGACGGCGCTGGCAATCACGCTGGGCCAGGTGGCGGCTTTCATCGCCTTCATGATGCTGATCGGGCGCAAGCTGTTTCCGTGGTTTCTGTGGCGCGTGGCGGCCACCGGATCGCGCGAACTGTTCACGCTGGCCGTGGTTGCCACCGCGGTCGGGATCGCCTACGGATCATCGGAATTGTTCGGCGTGTCGTTCGCGCTGGGCGCGTTCTTTGCCGGCATGGTGCTGCGCGAATCCGAGCTGAGCCACCGCGCCGCGCAGGAATCGCTGCCGCTACGGGACGCGTTCTCGGTGCTGTTTTTTGTCTCGGTGGGCATGCTGTTCGACCCGATGGTGCTGGTGGAGAGCCCGGGCCGGGTCGCGCTGGTGGTGGCCGTCATCATGTTCGGCAAGTCGCTGGCCGCTTTCCTGCTGGTGATCGCGCTGCGCTACCCGCTCAATACGGCGCTGACGGTGTCGGCCAGCCTCGCGCAGATCGGCGAATTCTCGTTCATCCTGGCGGCGCTGGGCATGTCGCTCGGCTTGCTGTCGGCGGAAGGGCAAAGCCTGATCCTGGCTGGCGCCATCATTTCAATCGCGCTCAATCCGCTGATCTTCAAGGCGATCGCGCCGCTGCAGAGCTGGTTGCGAAGCAAGTCGCACCTGTCGCGGAAGCTGGAGCGCTCGACCGACCCGCTGGCCGAGCTGCCGATGACGGTCGAGCAACACAAGCTCAGTGGCCAGGTTGTGCTGGTCGGATACGGGCAGGTCGGGCGCAAGATTGCCGAGGCGCTCGAAGCGAACGGCGTGCACTACGTAGTGGCAGAACAGAACCGCGAACTGGTCGACCAGCTACGCAAGCGCAACATTCCCGCGGTTGCCGGCAACGCTGGCGAGCCGGCGGTGATGATCCAGGCCCACATCGCGCGCGCCGGCACCTTGGTCATCGCGACGCCGGACACCTTCCACGTGCGGGCGATGTGCGAGACCGCGCGCGCGCTCAATCCGCAGATACGCATCGTAATCCGGACCCACAACGAAGAAGAAGCTCAGTTGCTGCGCGAAGAAACGTCGGGCAAGACCTTCCTCGGCGAAACCGAGCTCGCCGCCAGCATGGCGCGCCATGTGCTTGAAGGCCTGAGAGATACCGACGCCGGTCGCTAAGCAACGTTCGAAATCGCCTCAAAAAGTGACAATTCCAAAATCGGGGACAGACCACCATTTTAGAAGATTCTAAAATGGTGGTCTGTCCCCGATTTTGGAACGTTTGGTCGTTGGCGGATGGCCTTAGGCGGCGGTGCCTTCGGTGCAGAGCTTCAGGCCGCCAACGCGCGGGACGTGGATGTGCGCCATCAGCAGTTCGCGGCGCTCTTCGAGCAGCGCAAACACCGCGTCTTTCGACAGCACGTACTGGTCCAGCAAGGTGTCTTTCAGCGATTCAATCACCGCCTTGTAGTCGCGGATCGCGCCGAGCGTGTAGCTGTAAAGCTCGTCCGATTTTTCTTCCACCTGGCGGATCGTCGGGTTGTCGCTGCCTTCTTGCTTGAGCTGCGAGTAGTCGATCTTCGAGCGCGAGTACATCGACAGGCGGTTGACCATCAGGTTCAGCATCTTGGTGGCTTTTTCGATGTCGTTTTGGCTGCCAACCGAAATGCCGCGCGCGCCGTAGAACAGTTCTTCGGCCGCTACACCACCGTAGAGCTGGATCACGTCGCGCTCAAGTTCTTCCAGCGTGCGCAGCGATACGTCGTCGCCCGATTGCAGCACGTAGCCGAGCGCGCCCAGCTTCGACACCGATTCGGTGCTGATCTTGAGCAGGTGCGACTTTTCCTTGACCTCGGCCAAGGTCATGCCGGCGCGCAGGTAGGGGTCGATCTGCATGAAGAAGTGGCCCAGCTCGTGCAGCGCAACGCGTTCGCGCTGCTTGTCTTTCTCTGCCGTGGTGGCGCGGTCGGTCAGGCCCAGGGTCGAGCGCTCGAAAGCACGGAACATCAGGTCGGTGTCGATGATCGCTTTTTCCTGGATCGAAATCATGCTGGCGCGCTCGACCACGGTCTCCAGCAGCGCCGGACTGAGGTTGGCGGTCATCTCGGCCACCTGGTCGAGGTCGAGGTTGTTCCAGTCGACCAGGCCTTCTTTCTTGCGCTTCAGGAAGCTGCGCAGCAGTTCGGTGCGCTCGCTCTTGTTGGGCAGGCGGAAGTTGATCTTGACCGAGAAGCGGCGCAGCATCGCTTCGTCCATCTCGGACGAGGCGTCGTCGAAGTTGGAGGCCACCACCCAGATGACGTTGGCGCCCTTGTCGCTCTTGACGCCGTCAAGCAGGCCGAGCAGCGTGTTGGCGGTGTCGTCTTCCCATTTCTTTTCGCCGCGGCCGCGCGGCGTGAACAGGGTTTGTGCTTCGTCAAGGAAGATGATGCAGCTGCCTTGCTTGCAGGCTTTGCGGTACAGCGCGTTGAGCGCCTTGGAGCCGCCGCCGACATAGCCCGATTCCAGCGCCGATCCCGAGGCCTGGATCAGCGGCACGTTGAGGCGCTTGGCCAGGTAGCCGACCAGCTTGGTCTTGCCGGTGCCGGCAGGCCCGGTCAGCATCACGTTGAACGGCTTGTCGATGTTGTGCGACTTGTATTCGGCGCGGTTGCGGATCATGTCTTCCAGGTGCAAGACTTCCTGCTTGATGTCTTCCATGCCGATCAGGTCGTCCATGCTGCCCTTGAGCTTGTCCGGGCTGAGCACGTTGGCGCTGACGCCCATGCCGGGAATGCCAAACTTGAGCACATAGATCAGCAGCAGGATGATGGTGATGTCGAGCGCGTGGCGCTTGAGGAAGGCCAGCGCTTCGGCGCTGGTCGAGTCTTGCCCTTCGTCGAGCAGTACCGCCTTGTGCGATGCCAGGTAGTCATCCTTGGCAATCGAATACGGGATGGCGTTCTTGAGCAGCACTTCGCGTTCCAGGCTCAGGTGCGAGGTGCTCGGTACCTTGACCACGTGCAGTTGCTCGGCATTCTTGAACTTGTAGATATAGCGCGGCGTTTCCGACAGCGGCTGGGCCACCATCAGGTACTCGAGCTTGCCTTTCTGGGCAGCCAGGCCGGTGATCTCGGAAATGTTCTGCGAGTACACGATCGGGCTGGTCGTTTGCGGCACGTCATTCTTGTAGACCGCCAGCGCGATCACCGTGGCAAGCAGGATACCGGCGCTGATGCGCACATAAACATTCTTGAAGGCTATCTGGAGTTTGGCGAGATTAGGCATGGTGTACTTTTGTGAATAGTGGACGCAGCAACCGCAACATCGTAAAAAGTTCTGTTTCAACGCGCAGTCGTCGGGCGCGGTAGCGACAGCAACGCTCGATATTGGTTCATCAACGTCGCTATACAGATCACGCTAATGACAGGAAGGTTTTGCCTGTCGTGATCATTTGCCATCAAATTAGTGCTTGGAGGCAAGAGGGATATGGAGACTATACCCCCAATAAAAAGGCGCACGCAAACAGTTTTCGCAAAAAAATTGCGCGTCGCAACACCTCATGGCAAGGTGCTAATTGAATGCGTTATGAAGGTGGCAAACTTCGTTGGCGAACCGATAAAATTGACGCCATTCGTAACACTCTGTTTCAGCAGTTGATGAGTTGGCAATGACGTTTCATCATGCTTGAAACTACCTCGTGGACGATTGTCATGATTTACTTTCTCGCCTTTTTTCAACGCTTGTTTGGCACACCAATTTCCACGAAGGAAGACCATCTGGGCGGGCCGATCGACTTGTCGGACATCCCCTACTGCCTCGGCTTGTTGACCCGGGATAGCGAGTAACGCTGCCGTGATTTTTCCCGTGAATCATCGATGCGCGTGGCGTAAAAATTCCGCTCGCAAACTCTGACGAAAAATCGTCGGATTCAATCGAATCGCCGTAGGAGAACCAGAAACCCTATGGTTAAATACGACGAAGAAAAGACACGCGATTTCGGTATTTTTCGCTGCGTCGCACCATGCGTGGCGCGCGACCAAGATCAACAAGAGGTAGTCATCGTGAAAAACTTCGCCCTTTGTCTTGCATTGGCTGCAGGCCTCACCGGCACCGCCCAGGCCGCCCTTGTCGAATTCGAGCGCACCACCGTCACCGCCGCGCCGATCGCCGGCGTCGCCTCGCGGGCCGACCTGATGGTTGCCGGCGGCGCTGTCGCTGCGCCGGGCCAGATGTCGGAACTTCCCGAGCCGGAAGTGTTCGCGATGATGCTGCTGGGACTGGTGCTGATCGGCTGGCGCGCCAGCAGGCACAGCGATGAAAAATTCGAATAGCCAGAACGAAAAAAATCCCGCTGCCAGAGCGGGATTGTTATTTGTGCGGCTGGGTTACTCGTAATACTTCGGTGCATGCCGGATCTTGGCGTTCTGTTCCAGGTCATGCTGGATCCACAGGGTTGCCTTGTTCGCCCTCATGAACTGCGCCTGCTCTTCCATCGCCTTCACCGACAATTCCTTGTCAAAGTTAAAGCTTGGCACCCGGCGGTTGTTCCAGTTCTTGGTGAAGTGCGCCAGGTCGCCCGACAGCAGGATGTTGCCGGTCTTCGGCAGCTTGACGAACAGCGCCTGGTGTCCCGGCGTGTGGCCGATGGCGCGCTTGATGACCACGCTGCCGTCGCCGAACACGTCATGGTCGCCCGACAGCTTGGTCACCGGGTTGGCCGCCAGGGTCGGGTAAGTCTTCGGGTCGTTGCCGAACTTGGCGCTGTCGGGACCGAAGGCGGCCGCATGTTCTTCGGTCTGCATCAGCAGGGTCGCCTTGGGGAACAGGCTGACGTTGCCGATATGGTCGAAGTGCATGTGCGACAGCCCGAGGTAGGTCACCGCGTCCGGGGCGTAGCCGGCTTCCTTGAGCTGCTGCGCCAGCGGCTTGCGCAGGCGCACATGGAAGGCATCGTCGAGCTTCTTGCCGCCTTTTTCCTTGGCGATCTCGTCAGGCAGGCCAGCATCCCACATCAGCGTGCCTTTCGGATGCGCCACCAGGTAGCACGAATCGGTCAGCGTTTTTTTCTTGCCCTTGTCGATACCCGGGCTGAACAAGGAGATGTCCGTCACGTTGATGGTGCCGCAATCAAACACGTACAGGCGCAGCGATGAGACCGCCGGATTGGTGTCGGCCGCGATCGCGGTGGATGCAAACATGGCAAGGCTGGCGCACAGGGCGCGAAGTTTCAGTGACATCTCAGGTGCTCTCCTTCGGGTTGGAATCATCATTTGTTCAGGCCTTCGTCGCTCAAGGCTTGCTGGACGGCTGGACGCATGCCGACACGGGCGTGGAAAGCGTGCAGCACCGGCCACTGCGCCAGGTCGACATTGGTGAAGCCGCACCAGCCCAGTACGGTAAACAAATAGGCGTCGGCGACCGTGAAGCGCTCGCCCATCAGGTAGTCGCGCCCTTCCAGCGAACGCGCCAGGAAATCGAAGCGGGTTGCCAGCACGGCGATCGCCGCCTCGCGCGTGTCCTGGCTGGCGGCACGGTTGAACAGCGGGCTGAAGCTCTTGTGTACTTCGGTGCCGATGTAATTGAGCCATTCAGCCAGGCGATAGCGCTCGAACGACCCGGCCACCGGCGCCAGGTTTTTTTCCGGGACCAGGTCAGCCAGGAACTGGATGATCGCCGGGCCTTCGGTCAGCACCGCGCCATCCTTGAGCATTAGCGCCGGGACCACCCCTTTCGGATTGACCAGCCGATAATCGGCGCCCCCGGCGGTCTGCTTGGTACGCAGGTCGACTTGCTCGGTGCTGAAGTCGAGGCCAGCTTCACGCAGGACGATACGGGGCGACAGCGAACAGGCGCCAGGGCTGAAATACAGTTTCATGATGGTCCTTTGACAGAAGGTTGTGCGGGGCGATCGCGAAATGCCGAGAATACAACAAAACCGCGACGGTCACTTACGCCGCCTCAAATAGCCCATCAGGTCGATGGTAGTATTGAAACTTCACTTGGAGAAATTGATGAGCGTCGCGTACCAGCACCAAGCGTTGGCCGAGTTACGGCCCGGAATGATTCTCTATGATGAGCTGCTAGACGAGCAGGGCCACGTTCTGCTGCCGCACGGCACCGTGCTGACGGCGGCGAGCATCGCCCAGTTGCTGCGCCACGGAATCGAATCGGTATCCGTGCAAGTGGCCGGCGGCGCCGAGGAGCCCGAGGCCGACCTGGCGGCGGTCGAGCAGCGCCTGGCGCACCTGTTCCGCAAGAACGACATCGACGACCAGAACGACTGGGCGACCGGCATCCTGCGCCGCTATGTCGAAGACTACCGCCTGAAACGGGGAGTGGAAGAATGACCGCCTTATCGATCGACGACGTGGTGCGCAACCTGCTTGAGCTGCCGTCGCTGCCCGATGTGGTCATGGAGCTGCTCAGCAGCATCGACGCCGAGGACGTGGATATCTCGGTGCTCGCCCGGAAAGTCTCGCATGACCAGGCGCTGATGGCCAAGACCTTGCGGCTGGCCAATTCGCCGGTGTATGGGCTCCAAGTCAAGGTCACCACGCTGACCCAGGCCATCACCTTCCTCGGCTTCCAGGCCACGCGCAACCTGATCATCGCCGCCGCGGTGACCGGCTGCTTCGCCGAAGGCAAGTGCGCCGGCTTCGACTTCAAGGGATTCTGGCGCCATTCGATCGCTACCGCGGCGTGCGCCAAGGTGCTGGCGCGGCGCATGAAGTTCAACCAGGATTACGCGTTTACCGCCGGGCTGCTGCACGACATCGGCAGGCTGGTGCTGGTCACCAGTTTCCCCGAGCTGTACGCGCAGGCGCTGGCGCTGCGCAAGGAACGCGACTGCGAATTGATCGAGGCGGAGCGGGAAGTGCTGGGGGTCGACCATGTGGCGGCGGGAATCGCCTTGGCCGGACACTGGAATTTCTCCGATACCATGCGGCTGGCCATTGCCCACCACCATGATCCAGAAGAGCCCGGCGCGGGCTTTCTTGCCACGATCGTTCACGTGGCGAATGCGATCGTCCATGCACTGGACCTCGCACGCGACGAGGATGAACTCGTCCCCGCAGTCTCATCGGTCGCCTGGACCGCGCTGGGGTTGACTGAAGAGTCTTACCTGCACGCGTTTCGCGAAACGGAAATGCAGTTTGAAGAAATTTCTGCTGTCCTGATGGGCTGAGCGCCTGGCGAGCGCCGGCGCATTGCACCAGCAATCAGGCGCCGGCAACACCCGTCGCAGCATGCGGCGGGCCGTCGCCGGCACGGTCCGAAGGCATGACTGCGATCGCGGTCACGCCAACGGCGTCAGTGCGCATAATTGCCAGGTGTTTGCTGCTGTTGCTGTGCTGCCGCTTCTGCCGCCGCCTTGTCTTCTGGCTTCGGACGACCTTGCGCGTCGGACAGACGATACTTGGTCCGGCGATCGCCCATCAGGTCGCGCAGGTCGCGGATGCTCATCCCGGTGACTTCGTGCATACGGATCAGCAGCGAGGCGCCGACCGGCAAGCGGTGGTGGCGGATCTTGCTGATGACCGGCGGCGCGACTTCCAGCATGCGCGACAGCGCTGCGTCGTTTTTCAGCTGCATCTTACCCAGCAGAATATCGAGCAGGTGGTTGGGGTTGTAGCTTTCTTGTGATGCCAGAGCATGGTGTGCCATGATTTACCTCGTGAGTGTGGTTGAAATGATTCCGTTACGAACTTTGCTAAAGACCTTGATTCGCCCATAGAAGTTCCCGGAAAACGCCCTTCAACGTGATTAACAGAACAAGTCCGATCATCCGTCCAAGCAACGCGACCGGTTCGTAGGCTCCCTGCGCTACGCGCCTTCCAACGACCACTTGTAATTCAAACAAATTATCAGACTCATACGCCATCAGTACATCCGACCAGCGCATAACCGTCATTGTTTGAAATCAAGCTAACGTGCGGAAAGCTTGTCACATAATTATTTCAACACATGAATCAGATTTGTGTCGCACAGAAGAAATAAATTTGATTCACTCACGACCTGACGATTCTTTCGGAACTCATTGATTTGCAACAGGAAATACTTAGTTCACAATCCATTGAATGTTAATCTTTTCATATGGCAATATGCAACTAAAGGTGACGAGCAATTAATATTTTCAAATGGAAATAACGCGAATGCTCACGCACGTGTTTATTGCCGTCTCGGCCTCGAAAAAGGATTTGCGGTAAACTGGCCCAACGCATTGTCAAATCATCTATTTACGTAGACAACACCATCCGTCAGGCACCGTTGAAAACCAAGACTCCTATCCAGCCCGAATACTTTGTCCCCGAGCCGCTCGACAACACGCGGCTGGCCCACCTGTGCGGGCCGCTCGACGAGAACCTGCGCCAGATCTCGGCCGCGCTCGACGTCACCATCTTCCGGCGCGGCGAAAAATTCATCGTCAGCGGCGCCAACGCCGCCCGCGCGGTCGAGATTCTCGAGCGCTTCTACGCGGTGGCCAACAAGGTGGTGCCGATCGAGGAAGTGCAGCTGGCCCTGGTCGAGCAGCGCAGCGGCCTGCGCCCGTCGACGCCGGAATCCGAACCGGCCGACATCCTGCCCGAGATTGAAATCAACAGCCCGGTCCTCAAGACCCGCCGCACCGACCTGCGCGGCCGCACGCCCCACCAGATCCAGTACCTGCGCGCCATCCTCGAGCACGACATCAGCTTCGGGGTTGGCCCTGCCGGTACCGGCAAGACCTACCTGGCAGTAGCCTGCGCGGTCGACGCGCTCGAACGCGACGCCGTCAAGCGCATCGTGCTGACCCGCCCCGCCGTCGAAGCCGGCGAGCGCCTCGGCTTCCTGCCGGGCGACCTGGCGCAGAAGGTCGATCCCTACCTGCGCCCGCTGTATGACGCGCTGTACGACCTGCTCGGCTTCGACCGCACCCAGAAGATGTTCGAGAAACAGGTGATCGAGATCGCGCCGCTGGCCTACATGCGCGGGCGCACCCTGAACCACGCGTTCGTCATCCTCGACGAAGCGCAGAACACGACGGTCGAGCAGATGAAGATGTTCCTGACCCGGATCGGCTTTGGCAGCAAGGCCGTGGTCACCGGCGACGTCACCCAGGTCGACCTGCACAAGACCTTGCGCAGCGGCCTGGTCGACGCGGCCCACGTCCTGAAAGACGTGCGCGGCATCGCCTTTACCCATTTCTCCAGTGCCGACGTGGTGCGCCATCCGCTGGTGGCGCGCATCGTCGACGCCTATGAATCGGCCGCGTCGATTGACGACCTGGCCGCCGTCCTCCCGAAACGTCCCGCCGCTAAAAATGTCCGAAAAAAATAAACTCGACCTCGAGGTCCAGTACCCCGACGAACGCCTCGAAAAGACCATCACCCCCGAGCTGGTCGAACGCTGGGTGCATGGCGCCCTGTTCGCGCCGGCCGAACTGACGGTGCGCTTCGTCGGCGAAGAAGAAGGCCGCACCCTGAACCGCGAGTACCGCGCCAAGGACTACGCCACCAACGTGCTGACCTTCGCCTACAACGAAGGCGAGACCATCGCCGACGACGAGCCGACCCGCGCCGATATCGTGCTGTGCATCGACGTGCTGGAACGCGAAGCGGCCGAGCAGGAAAAGACCGTCGAGGAACATGCCGCCCACCTGGTGGTGCACGGCGTGCTGCACGCGCAAGGGTACGACCACGAGCACGACGAGGACGCCGACGAGATGGAGCAGCTGGAACGCGACATCATGGAAGCGCTCGGCTACCCCGACCCCTACCCCGAATAAGCCGCCGGCCCCTGTCCACGGCACGCGAGTGCGTGCTTAAAAAACAGGCAATCCGGCTTTTGGTGTATCCTACACCCCATCGTAACAACGGCGTCATGCCAACTATGCCAGAGCATCCTACTGACGTCCGCCCGGACGCCAAACCCCACCGGTCACTGTTTGAACGCCTGACCGCACTGATTTCCCCTGAGCCCGAGAACCGCATCGAGCTGCTTGAGGTGCTGCACGAAGCCCACGGACGCAACCTGATCGACGCCGACGCGCTGTCGATGATCGAAGGCGTGTTCCAGGTGTCCGACCTGTCCGCCCGCGACATCATGGTGCCGCGCTCGCAGATGGATGTCATCGACATCTCCAAGCCGATCGAAGACTGGATGCCGAATGTGCTCGAAACAGCCCACTCGCGCTTCCCTGCCGTCGAGGGCGACCGCGACCGCGTGGTCGGCATCCTTCTGGCCAAAGACCTGTTGCGCTACTACGCCGAAGAATCGTTCGACGTGCGCGACATGCTGCGCCCGGCGGTGTTCATCCCTGAGTCCAAGCGCCTCAATGTGCTGCTGCGCGATTTCCGCGCCAACCACAATCACATGGCGATCGTGGTCGACGAATACAGCGGCGTGGCCGGCCTGATCACCATCGAGGACGTACTCGAGCAAATCGTTGGCGACATCGAGGACGAATACGACTTCGACGAAGAAGAAGACAACATCCTGTCGATCAAGGAAGGCCAGCTTGGCCCGCGCTGGCGCGTCAAGGCCTTGACCGAGATCGAACAGTTCAACGAGGAACTGGGCACCTCGCTGCCCGACACCGACGCCGACACCATCGGCGGCCTGGTGGCAAGCCAGCTCGGACGCATGCCGCACAAGGGCGACGTCATCGACATCGCCCACCTGCGCTTCGAAGTGCTGCGCGCCGATGCGCGCCAGGTCCATGTGGTGCTGGTGGAAAAACTGCCTCCGGCCGAAGACGACAAGGACTGATGTTGCGTCGCCGCGCCACCCCGCAAGGCCAGGCCGCGGCCCCGGCCAGCCGTACCCGGCGCGCCACCGCGCTGCCGATGCTGGCCGCCGCGCTGGCCGGTTTCAGCAGCCTGCTCTCGTTCGAACCGTTCGCCTGGTGGCCGGTAGGGATCCTTGCGCTGGCCTGGCTGTTCTACCAGGTGGGCATGGACACCTCGGCCAGGCGCAGCTTGCTGGTTGGCTGGGGCTTCGGCTTCGGCTGGTCGGTCGCCGGCATGCACTGGCTGTATGTCGCCATCACCGTGCATGGCGGCATGCCAGCGCCGGTCGCGGCCCTCGCCATCGCCCTGCTGGCAGTCTACATGGGCATGTTCTCCGCCTTAGCCACCGGCGCCGCCACCTGGCTGCGCCGCCGCTGGTCGCTGCCGGTGCCGGCCTTCCTGCTGCTCGTGCTGCCGGCCTGCTGGGGCTTGTCGGAGTGGACGCGCGGCTGGCTGTTTACCGGCTTCCCGTGGGCCTCGTCCGGCTACGCGCACAACATCAGCCCCCTGGCCGGCTACGCGCCGATCGTCGGCGTGTTCGGCATCGGCGTGCTGGTCGCGGTGTGCGCCGCCTGCCTGGTGATGCTGACCCAGCGCGCGCGCCTGCCGGCGCTCGGCATGCTGGCCGCGATCATGGCCGCCGGCTTCGGCCTGACCTACGTCGACTGGACCCGCCCCAACGGCGCCCCGATCACGGTGCGCCTGCTGCAGGGCGACGTCGCCCAGGACGAGAAATTCAGCCCGGCCCATATCGACCGCGCCCTCACGCTCTATGACGGCATGATCCGCGCAGCGCCGGCCGACCTGATCGCGACGCCGGAAACGGCGATCGTGCTGTTTCCGCAGCAGCTTCCGCCCGGCTACCTCGACGGCCTGGCCGCATTCTCGCGCGACACCGGCAGCCACCTGATCTACGGTATACCGCTGGCCGACAGCCCGACCCAGTACGCCAACAGCGTCGCCGGCGTTGCGCCGGACGGCCGCACCTACCGCTACGACAAGCAGCACCTGGTGCCGTTCGGCGAATTCGTCCCGGCAGGCTTCCGCTGGTTCGTCGACCTGATGTCGATCCCGCTGGGCGACTTCACCCGCGGCGCCAAGGTACAGGCGCCGTTCGCCGTCAAGGACCAGATGGTGCTGCCGAACGTCTGCTACGAAGACGCGTTTGGCGAAGAGATCGCGCTGCAGCTGCGCTCCTCGCCGACGCCGGCCACCATGCTGCTCAACGTGTCGAACCTGGCGTGGTACGGCAAATCGGTCGCGATCCCGCAGCACCTGCAGATTTCGCAAATGCGGTCGCTCGAAACCGGGCGTCCGATGCTGCGCTCGACGAACAACGGCGCCACCGCCGTCATCGATGCCAAGGGCCGCGTGAGCGCCAGCCTGCCGACCCACAGCCGCGGCACCCTGTCCGCCACGGTCCAGGGCATGCAGGGTGCCACCCCGTATATCCGCTTTGGTAACGCGCTGTTCCTGGCGTGGTGCGCGCTGGCGGCGGGCGCGGCCTGGCTGATGGGCAGAAAATACCGCCAAACCCGTTCGCAGGCGGCTTAAAAGTGACTTCGTCGCCACAACGCCCCCAGTCCCCGCTCAAAACCCGCTAAAATTGGTCTTTTGGCAAACCTCACAATCGTTCGCGCCCCGGCGTGACGGCCACTCACGATGCTCACATTTCAACAAATTATCCTGACCCTGCAGTCCTACTGGGACAAGCAGGGCTGCGCACTGCTCCAGCCCTACGACATGGAAGTGGGCGCCGGCACCTTCCACACCGGTACCTTCCTGCGCGCGATCGGGCCGGAGCCCTGGCGCGCCGCCTATGTGCAGCCATCGCGCCGCCCGAAGGATGGCCGCTACGGCGAGAACCCGAACCGCCTGCAGCACTATTATCAGTACCAGGTGGTGCTCAAGCCGGCCCCGGAAAACATCCTCGACCTGTACCTCGGATCGCTCGAAGCGCTGGGCCTGGACCTGAAGCAGAACGACGTGCGCTTCGTCGAGGACGACTGGGAAAGCCCGACCCTGGGCGCCTGGGGCCTGGGCTGGGAAGTCTGGCTGAACGGGATGGAAGTGACCCAGTTCACCTACTTCCAGCAGGTCGGCGGCCTTGACTGCAAGCCGGTGCTGGGCGAGATCACCTACGGCATCGAACGCCTCGCGATGTACCTGCAGGGCGTCGAGAACGTGTACGACCTGGTGTGGACCGAGTGGGAAGAACAGGGCGTGAAAAAATCGCTGTCGTACGGCGACGTCTTCCACCAGAACGAAGTCGAGCAGTCGACCTACAACTTCGAGCACGCCAACACCGAGCTGCTGTTCGCGCAGTTCGCCAACCACGAAGCCGAGGCCAAGCGCCTGGTCGAACTGGCGCTGACCCTGCCGGCCTACGAGCAGATCATGAAGGCGTCGCACAGCTTCAACATGCTCGACGCGCGCGGTGCCATTTCGGTGACCGAACGCGCCGCCTACATCGGCCGCGTGCGCACGCTCTCGCGCCTGGTCGCCCAGGCCTACTACGACTCGCGCGAAAAGCTCGGCTTCCCGATGGCCCCGAAGGCGCTCGACGCCGCCGCCTGAACGACAAGAAAAGAACCATGAACCAGACATTACTAGTCGAACTGCTGACCGAAGAACTGCCGCCGAAGGCCCTCGTCAAACTGGGCGACGCCTTCGCCGCCGCCATCGTCAACGGCCTCAAGTCGCGCGATTTCCTCGATGACGGCAGCGCCGCCACCACCTACGCCACCCCGCGCCGCCTGGCGGTATCGATCACCAACGTGCGCGCCACCTCGCCCGACAAGTCGATCCGCGACAAGGTGCTGCCGGTCAGCGTCGCGCTCGACGCCGACGGCAACCCGACTGCGCCGCTGGCCAAGAAGCTCGCCGCGATGGGCTTTGCCGACGTTACCGTCGAGCGTCTCGAGCGCGCCGTCGACGGCAAGGCCGAGAGCTTCTTCTACACCCACACCGCGCAGGGCAGCGCGCTGGCGACCGGCTTGCAGGCCGCGCTGACCGATGCCCTGGCCAAGCTGCCGATCCCTAAGCTGATGAGCTACCAGCGGCCCAACGGCGATACCGTGCAGTTCGTGCGCCCGGCGCATAAACTGGTCGCGCTGCATGGCGACCAGGTGATCGCGCTGAGCGCCCTCGGCCTGTCGGCATCGAACATCACGCTCGGCCACCGCTTCCTGACCGACGGCAGCGACATCGCCATCGCGCACGCACAGCACTACGAAGCGACGCTCGAGACCGAAGGCCGCGTCATCGCCAGCCCGGCCGCGCGCAAGGACCGCATCCGCGCCTCGCTGCTTGAAAAAGCCGGCGCCGACAAGGTCTTGATGCCTGAATCGCTGCTCGACGAAGTGGCCGCGCTGGTCGAATGGCCGGTGGTCTACGAATGCCGTTTCGAAGACGAGTTCCTGGCGGTGCCGCAGGAATGCCTGATCCTGACGATGCAGACCAATCAGAAGTACTTCGCGCTGACCGACGCGGCAGGCAAGCTGCGCTCGCGCTTCCTGATCGTCTCGAACATCGCCACCGACTCGCCGCAGCACATCATCGGCGGCAACGAGCGCGTGGTGCGCCCGCGCCTGGCCGACGCCAAGTTCTTCTTCGAGCAGGATAAGAAGAAGACCCTGGAAGCGCGCCTGCCGCTGCTGGCCAACGTCGTCTATCACAACAAGCTGGGCACGCAGGCCGAACGCACCATGCGCCTGGCAGCGCTGGCCGGCGCCATCGCCAGGCGCCTCGGCTACGACATGCTGCTGGCCGAACGCGGCGCCATGCTGGCCAAGGCCGACCTGCTGACCGACATGGTGGGCGAATTCCCTGAGCTGCAAGGCATCATGGGCAGCTACTACGCGCGCCACGACGGCGAGCACGAGGAAGTCGCACTGGCCGCCTCCGAACACTACCAGCCGCGCTTTGCCGGCGACGCGCTGCCCGCGACCCGGACCGGCACCGCCGTCGCGCTGGCCGACAAGCTCGAGACCCTGGTCGGCATCTGGAGCATCGGCTTGCAGCCAACCGGCGACAAGGACCCGTTCGCACTGCGCCGCCACGCCCTCGGCGTGCTGCGCATGATGATCGAGAAGCGCCTGCCGGTCGGCATCAGCGAACTGCTGGCGTTCGCCGCCGCCCAGTTCGAGACCCGGGCCGGCTTCAAGGACCCGTCGCAGGAAGTGAGCGCCTTTATCATCGACCGCCTGCGCGGCATCCTGCGCGAGCGCGGCTTCACGCCGAACGAAGTGGAAGCGGTGCTGGCGCAGAACCCGGACCGCCTCGACGACATCGTCCAGCGCCTCGAAGCGGTGCAGGCGTTTGCCGCGCTGCCGGAGAGCGCCTCGCTGGCCGCCGCCAACAAGCGCATCACCAACATCCTCAAGAAGACCGACGCCGCCATCGGCGCCGTGTCGGAAGACCTTCTCAAGGAAGAAGCGGAGCGCAAGCTGTTCGGCGCGATCAGCCGCGTGCGTCCGGACGTCGAGGCCGCCTTTGCCGCCGGCGACTTCACCGGCACGCTCAAGACGCTGGCGCGCCTGCGCGACGACGTCGACGCGTTCTTCCTCGACGTGATGGTGATGGACGAGGACCTGGCGCTGCGCAATAACCGCCTGGCCTTGCTGTCGTCGCTGCACGGCATGATGAACCGCGTAGCCGACATTTCGAAACTGGCATCGTGATTGGAGCAGTCATGAAGATGGTCATCCTCGACCGCGACGGCGTCATCAACCATGACTCGCCCGACTTCATCAAGTCGCCTGCCGAATGGATTCCGATCCCCGGCTCGCTCGAAGCGATCGCGCGCCTGAACCAGGCCGGCTACCGCGTGGTGATCGCATCGAACCAGTCGGGCATCGCGCGCGAGCTGTTCGACATGTCGATCCTGAACGCCATCCACCACAAGCTGCACAGCTGCGCGCAGCAGGTCGGCGCCGACGTCGACGCGATCTTCTTCTGCCCGCACGCGGCGATCGACAACTGCGACTGCCGCAAGCCCAAGCCCGGCATGTTCGAAGAGATCTCGAAACGCTTCAAGGTCAGCCTGAAGGGCATGCCGACGGTGGGCGACTCGCTGCGCGACCTGCAGGCCGGCTACATCAGCGGCTGCGCGCCTTACCTGGTCCTGACCGGCAAAGGCCAGAAGACGCTGGAGACCGGCGGCCTGCCGCCGGGCACCCAGGTCTTCCCCGACCTGGCCGCCATGGTCGACGCCTTCCTCAAGGCGGCACCTGACGCCAGCGCCGTATAACAACATAAAAAGTCCGGAGATATTTTGCGTAACTTCACCCTGTTCCTGCGTTCCCTGCTGTTCACCGTCGTGATGGTGCTGGCCACCGTCATCTGGGTATGGGTCTGCATGCTGGCCGCCCCCCTTCCCTATGCCAAACGGTTCTGGGTCACCTCGCGCTGGAATGTGTTCGTGGTCTGGTGCGCCAAGGTCATTTGCGGCATCCGCTATCAATTCAAAGGCTACGAGAACCTGCCCGACGCGCCAGCCATCGTGCTGTCGAAGCACCAGTCGGCATGGGAGACCATCGCGCTGCTTCCGAGCCTGACACGCCCGCTGGTCTACGTCTTCAAGAAAGAGATCTTGTATATACCTTTCTTCGGCTGGGGCATGGCGCTGCTGCGCATGATCCCGATCGACCGCAGCCAGGGAAAAAACGCCTTCAAACATGTTGTAACTCAGGGCAAACGCAGGCTGGCGGACGGCCAATGGATTATCATGTTCCCCGAGGGGACACGGATACCGGTTGGCCAGAAGGGCAAGTACAAGAGCGGCGGCACCCGCCTCGCCATCGAAACCGGCACGGTTGTCATTCCGATCGCGCATAATTCTGGCGAGTGCTGGCCGAAGAACTCCTTCATCAAGCGGCCCGGCCTCATCACGGTATCGATCGGAAAACCAATATCTCCGGATGGCCACACGGCCGACAGCATGATGGAAGAGGTGGAAAATTGGATAGAATCAGAAATGCGCGTCATTTCACCCCACGTCTACAACGCTGGCTAAGCGAGATGGGCGCCCTGATCCGCGCATCGGCACCGCAGCAGAACACGGCGTCACCAAAGATCAACGGCCACCAACTCGAATTATTTGCGCAGGATTTTTTCGCGTCGCTTGAACCGGCCGCGAAAAACCCGCCTACGCCGCCGCAACCGCTGTTCAAGGCGCCGCCAGTTCCGCCGCGGCCAGCCATTCCCACGCCGCCGCGCGATCCAGCAGGGCCGCCGCTGCGCCGTATCCAGCTTGGCGCCCACACCCTCGAATTCGAACTGCGCCGCTCCACGCGCCGCTCGATCGGCTTCATGATCGACGATAACGGCCTGCGCGTCACCGCGCCGCGCCGCATCACGCTGGCCGAAATCGACACCGCCATCCGCGCCAAGCAGCGCTGGATCCTGAACAAGCTGCACGAACGCGGCGAGCGCCGCGCCACCCGCGAAGAGCGCCCGCCAGTGCAATGGATCGACGGCGCCCAGCTGCCTTACCTGGGCGCCGACATCACCCTGCGCATCGAAGACGCCGCGCGCAGCCACTGCGTCTTCGATGCCGAGGCGCGCGAATTGCGCATTGGCGTGGTGCCAGGCCTTTCCGAATGGCAGCTCAAGGAGCGCGTCAAGATCTGGTACCAGGGCGAAGCGAAGCGGCTGTTTGCCGAGCGCCTCGACCTGTACGCTGCCCGGCTCGGGGTGCGCTACAGCGCAATGAGCTTGTCGTCGGCGGGCACGCGCTGGGGCTCATGCACGGTTGACGGCGCGATCCGCCTGAACTGGCGCCTGGTGCACTACGCGCTGCCGCTGGTCGATTATGTGGTTGCGCACGAACTGGCGCACCTGCTTGAAATGAACCATAGCCCGCGCTTCTGGGCGCAGGTCGGTTCCGTGTATCCGGACTATGACGGCGCCCGCGCGGCGCTGCGCCAGCGCTCGCAGGAGCTGCCGGTGCTGTTCGATTAAGCCGGGGCGCCCGTCAGGGCGTGCCCCGCTTGCGCCGCGATCTTCAGCATCTCGGTGTAGCGCTCCATCCCGGCGCGCTCGGCGTCGCCAAGGCAGCGGTAAGGAATCGGCAGGGTGCCGCGCTTGAGCACCATCAGGTAGCCGCGCCGGTAGCGGCGGATCCGCACCACGTCGTCCCACGATATCAGGGTCACGCCGCGCGCGCAGCTGCGCACGATGCCATGGTCGTCGATGGTGAATTCATAGGTCAGCTTGCCGCGGCCGGCCGCCGCGAAATGCAGCGCCGCCGAACCGGTGGTCTTGAGCAGCATCAGGTAGGTGCGCAGCATGCCGAGGCGGCGGCGCCGAATCAGGTAGCCGCCATGCTCCCACATGAAACCCGAGTACTCCATCAGTGAGTAGCGGACCGTGAAGATCATCGGCGCGCGCGCAGGATCGTCATGCAGAATGGGTAGGCAAGCGTCAGGTTCCTGGAGCGCCGGCATCGCAATGTGAAGCGCGCCGCGCGGTTCGGCCACTGTCATCGGCTCGGCGCCCGCCATTTTGGATTGGTTGTACCCTAACATGAACTTCCCCTGCTTTTCTTATGGGGACATGGTAACAAATTGTTAGTGAATTAACGGCATCACGAGTTCAAGCGTGCGCAGGGTCGCACCCTTGTGCGCCCCTGCGAAGGCTGCGGCGCGTTGTCCCATCGTGGCGCGCGCGCCACGGTCTTGCAGCAATCGCGCGCCTTGTTCGAGCATCTGCGCCGCGTCGCGCACGCGCAATGCGCCGCCGGCGGCGATCGCCTCGTCGGTCGCCTGTGAAAAGTTGAAGGTGTGCAGCCCGACCAGTACCGGTCGCGCCAGCGCGCAGGCTTCGATCAGGTTCTGCCCGCCCAGCGGAAGCAGGCTGCCGCCGATGAAGGCGCAGTCGCACGCCGCGTAGTAGGCGAACATCTCGCCCATCGAATCGCCCAGCAGCACGTCGGCGCTGACTTCCGCCTCGCCGAGCTGCGAGCGGCGCTGCAGCGACAGGCCACGGGCGCCGACCAACGCGGCCACTTCGTCGAAGCGCTGAGGGTGGCGCGGCACGATCGCCAGCAGCATGCCTTCGGGACGCGACGCCATCGCCTGCCAGGCGTCGAGGATCAGCGCCTCCTCGCCTTCGCGGGTGCTGGCGCACAGCAGCATCGGGCGCTCGCCGGCGCGCGTGCGCAGCCATGCGCCGGTATCGAGCGCCGCCTGCGGCACCACCACGTCGAACTTGATGCTGCCGGTGACGGCCACCTCGGTGGCGCCAAGCGCGCGCACGCGCTGCGCGTCCTCGTCGGTCTGAGCGGCCACCAGCGTGATGGCGCGCGCCGCTTCCGTCATCAGGCCGCCGAAGCGCTGGCCGCGCCGCAGCGAGCGTTCGGACAGGCGTGCGTTGACCAGTGCTACCGGCACCTGCTGCCGCCGGCAGGCTGCGACCATGTTCGGCCACACCTCGGTCTCCATCAGGATGCAGATGCGCGGCGCGAAAAAGCGCAGGAAGCGCCGCACCAGCCATTCGAGATCGTAAGGAAGGTAGCTTTGCACCAGCCGCGCGCCATGCTTGGCGTACAGCGCCTTGCCGGTGGCGCGGCCGGTCGGCGTCATGTGGGTCAGGACAATGCGGCTGTCCGGGTAGGCCTTCATCAGCGCGTCGATCAGGGGTTCGGCGGCGCGCGTTTCCCCAACCGATACCGCGTGCACCCACAGCGTGTGCCAGCCGGCGTCGCGGTGGCCATACATGCCGAGGCGCTCGCCGAGGTGCTGGCGGTAGCCTGGCTCGCGCAGGCCGCGCCACCAAAGGCGCCCGAGCACCACCGGCAGCGCCAGCAGCCACAGCGCGGAATACACGCCGCGCGTCAAGGCTGGCCCTTCAGGCGCGCCACCGCAGCCAATACCTCGGCCACCTGCGGCGGGTCATTCTTGTCACCCAGGTTAATGATGCGCGGCGACCAGTTGCCTTCGGTCTTCCACTTCGGCGAGTCGCAGTACAGTTCGATGGTCGGGCGCACGAAGGCGGCCGCGATGTGCGTCAGGCCGGTGTCGACGCCGATCGCCAGGCCAGCATTCCGCGCCAGTGCGATCGCTTCATCCATCGACAGCTTCGGCAGCACCACCGCGTTCGGCGCGCCGGCGGCGATCGCCTCGGCCTCGCGCTGTTCGTTGGGCGAGCCCCATGCCAGCAATACCGGCATCGGGGCCAGTGCATTGGCGGTGGCGATCCAGTGCGCGGTCGGCCACTTCTTGGCCTCGCGCGCAGTCCCGTGGAAGAACACCGCGTAATCCTGCGCCGGCATCCAGTGCGGACGGTTGGCGGTGTCGGGCCCCGGCAGTCCGAAGTCGGGCGCCGTATCGACCGGGTATCCGAGTGCCGCGCCGGCGACCAGCCGGCCGCGCGCTACCGCATGGGTGCGCTGGTCGAGCGGGACGCTCCTGGTGTGAAACAGGCGCGAGACTCCCTCGTAGCCGGAGCCTTCGCTGCCGTTGGCAAGGCCCACTTTCTGCCCGCCCCGGCCGATGCGCGCCGCCCCCATGATGATGCCGGTCTTGAGCAGGCCCTGGGTATCGAACACGTAGTCGTAGCGCTGTTCGCGCAGCTGCGCGAAGAAGGCCCGGATCTCGGCGCGCGTGGCCTGGTCGCCCAGGCTCTTGCGCCAGCGCCGCAGCGCAAACGGGATGATCTTGCGCACCCGCGGGTTCAGGCGCACCAGGCTGACGTAGCCCTCCTCCACCACCCAGTCGACGTTGGCGTCGGGGTGGCGGCGCAGGATGTCGGCCACCATCGGCAGGTTATGCAGGACGTCGCCCAGCGACGACACCCGCACCAGAAGGATATTCAACGCCACGCTGCGCTCAGAACGGCAATTGCGCGTCTGGCTTGGCGGCCACGATCACGCGGCGGAACTCGGCCTGGATGCGGTCCAGCGCTTGCGGCGACTCCGCCTCGAAACGCATGACCACGACCGGGGTCGTGTTCGACGAACGCGCCAGGCCGAAGCCGTCGGCGTATTCCACGCGCAGGCCGTCGATGGTGATGATGCGCTCGGCGCCGGTGAAGGTCGCGCCGGTGCGCAGTTTTTCGATCAGCTCGACGTTCTCGCCTTCCGCCAGGTGCAGGTGCAGCTCGGGCGTGCTGTCCGACTGCGGCAGTGCGTTCATCAAGGCCGAAGGATCGGCCACGCGGGTCAACAGCTCGAGCAGGCGCGCGCCCGAATACAGGCCGTCATCGAAGCCGTACCAGCGGTCCTTGAAGAAGATATGGCCGCTCATTTCGCCGCCCAGCGGTGCGCCGGTTTCACGCAGCTTGGCCTTGACCAGCGAATGGCCGGTCTTCCACATCAGCGGACGGCCGCCGTGCTGCTCGATCCACGGGGCCAGGTGGCGCGTGCATTTGACGTCGTACAGGATCTCGGCGCCAGGATTGCGCTCCAGGACATCGGCCGCGAACAGCATCATCTGGCGGTCCGGATAAATAATCTGGCCGTCCTTGGTGACCACGCCGAGGCGGTCGCCATCGCCATCGAAGGCCAGCCCGATTTCGGCGTCGCTCTCCTGCAGCTTCTTGACCAGGTCCTGCAGGTTTTCCGGATGGGCCGGATCGGGATGGTGGTTCGGGAAGGTGCCATCGACCTCGCAGAACATCTCGATCACCTCGCAACCCATACCGCGATACAGGTCGCCGGCGAAGGCGCCAGCGACGCCGTTGCCGCAGTCGACCGCGATTTTCATCGGGCGCGCCAGCTTGACGTCGGACAGGATGCGCTCGATGTAGGCGGCGCTGATGTCATGCGTGCTGTAGCTGCCCGGGGCGTCGGCCGCCGAAGCGTCGCCGCTGTCGATGCTGGTGTACAGGGCGCCAATGGTGTCGCCATGGATCGCTTCGCCGGCCAGCACCATCTTGAAGCCGTTGTAGTCCGGCGGGTTGTGGCTGCCCGTGACCATGATGCCCGAGGCCGCGCCGAGCACATTGGTGCCGAAGTAGACCATCGGGGTGGCGACCATGCCCAGGTCGATGACATCGACGCCGGCATGCTGCAGGCCCTGGGCCAGTGCCGCCGACAGTTCCGGCCCCGACAGGCGGCCGTCGCGCCCGATGACCACCTTGCGCTCGCCCTTGGCCAGCGCCGCCTTGCCGAAGGCGATGCCGATGCGGCGCGCGATGCCGGCGTCGAGCGTGCTGCCGATGACACCGCGGATGTCATAGGCTTTGAAGATAGTCTTGGAAAGAGAAACCATGGTTTGTTTTTACCTTTGAAATAAGCGCGGCGCGCGGACCCTGCGCGGGCCGGCTCAATCGCGGGCGCTACTGCAAGGGAAACCGTCGGAAGCTATGGGAATTAGATTGATCAGAACACATCATATTGTAGCGGCAAGCGGGGCGCTTGGGAAATGCGCCCGCGGATCGTGCCGCTACCGGGGAATGCTTAAACGCGCAGCTTGTCCAGCGATTTGCCGCCTTCAACCCATTCCTTGACCCACTTCGGCTGGCGGCCGCGGCCGGTCCACTGCTGGGCCGAATTGTCAGGGTGGCGATAACGCACCGCGACACTGCCGGTTTTACCACCGCGGGTGCCGGTACCGATCAGGTCTTTCAAAGGTACGCCGACGCTTTGCGCGATCGCCATGATTTGTTCGCGGGCCTTCGCAACTTCCTGGTGCTCGCGTTTCTTCATTTCCTGTTTGATTTGATCCTGCAGGTTGCGCAAATCACCAACGGACATATTTGACAGATCCATCATGGTTCCTTAGTTGTGGTTTGAACGAATAAGTGAAATATCACCAATTGTCGCAATATACTACAATTTGGGATGAAAGCTAGTCCTTCTTGGACATTATCAGCCAGCGCGGTGACTTGAATCGAACAATACGCGCATACAACCAAATGTAGCTGATTATGAACAATAAACAGAAACAAATAAGAATCGCCGTGTGGCGCCAGAAAACAGTCGCCGGAATAACCGCCATCAGCGAGAAAGTCCACAGGTAAGGCGATGTTAGCGAATTGCGGCGCATCAGGGCGCGCGCTTCTTTTCTGCCCACCGCCCATTGCACAATGCGCCGGAAAATCAGGCTGTGCAGATGTATTCCATCGGGCATAGCGGGAGATTTGCCGCGCAAAAACATCCGGCGATAAGCCGAGAATAAGGTTTCAAACGCGGGATAAATCAGCAGCAGCGCCGCATACCAGGTCGATACCTGCGGGTTGCGCATCACCAGCAGCAAAGCGAGCTCGCCCAGCATGAATCCGATGAAATACGCGCCGCCATCGCCGAGGAAAATCAACCCCACCGGATAATTCCAGATCAGGAAACCGGCCGTGGCCCCGGCCACCATCAGCGCGGCCACCAGCACAAACACGTCGCCCACCTGGAATGCCACATAGGCGAGCGAAATCAGCATGCAGATCGTGACCACGCTGGCCAGGCCATTGAAGCCGTCGATGATATTGACGGCATTCGCGATCCCGGCGACCGCCAGCAAGGTGAATGGCAGCGCCAGCCAGACATAGTCGAACGCCAGGTAGCCGCCGAACGGCAAATCAATGTGCGCCAGCCTGGCGTCGAGCAGAAAATAACCGAGCAGCGCCGCGACCATCGTCAATACCAGGCGGCGCGATGCGCTGACATTGCCGGTATAGTCTTCGACGATACCGGCAACAAAGGCCACCGACCCGCATAACAACAGGCTGAGCAGCCATGCCGACATTTCCGGCACGCGCCAGATCGAAATCGCCGCGCTGGTAATTACCGCCAGAAAAATCGGCAAACCGCCAATCCGCGCGACTTCGTGCGAATGGACTTTTTGAACACCCAGGAAATCGGTATCGAGCGCGCGCCCGTGCAGCTTCACCTGCTTAATCACCAGCAGGGTCAGGAGCGCCGAAGCAACGAAACTCACGAGGAAAGAAAACATTATTGATTTTATTATTCTATAAGAACGGGCACCCGGAAAGCGCGCAAGCGGCCCGCTCAGTTAATCGCGCCGCCACCGAAAATCCCGTGATTGTACCGGATGTGGAAGCGCTGTCTTGACAGTTCAACAAACTCTTTTATTGACCAATCGGCAAGTGCCATTCAATAAAGCACCGAGATTGTGCGTGCTGCGTTGAATATATCCGAGCAGAGTTACATTTCGACATACTGAATTTCCCCGCGCGCGTCATTTCAGGCATAAGGCAAGCGCGTCGCGCCAATCCGGCAGCGCGCACAGCGTGGCCAGACGCGCGCAGTCGAGCACCGAGTTTTGCGGCCGGCGTGCCGCCGTCGGGTACTCCGCGGACGTGATCGGCACGACGTTGCAACCCATCTGCTGCTGGGCCATGATTTCTTCGGTGAAACCGGCCCAGGTCGTCTGGCCGCTGCTGCCCAGGTGGTACAGGCCGCCGTGTTGCTGCCACCAGCTTCCACCACCCTGCTGCGCGCGCGCCAGCAACACGGCGGTGGTGTCGGCGACGGTGCGGCTCCAGGTCGGCGCGCCGTGCTGGTCGGACACCACGCGCAGCTCGTCGCGCTCCCTGGCCAGGCGCATCATGGTGAGCAAGAAATTCTTTCCACGCATGCCATATACCCAGCTGGTGCGCAGGATCAGGTGGTCGATCCCGGCCGCGGCGACCGCTTGCTCGCCTTCGAGCTTGGTTTGCCCGTAGACATTGAGCGGGTTGGGCCGGTCGGTTTCGGTATAGGCGCCGGCCTTGCTGCCATCGAATACGTAATCGGTCGAATAATGCACCATCGCCGCACCCAGCTTGCGTGCCTCCTGCGCCATCACGTCGGGCGCCTCGGCATTGATGCGGCGCGCCAGCGCGGGTTCGGATTCGGCCAGGTCCACCGCCGTGTACGCGGCGGCGTTGACGATCAGGTCGGGCTTGAGCGCGCGGATCACGTCGCGCACCTGGTCCAGCTTGGCCAGGTCCATGCGCGCGCGGCCCAGCGCCGTCACCTGCCCGAGCCCCTGCAGGCTGCGTTCGAGCTCGTAGCCGACTTGGCCGGCTGCTCCGGTCAGTAAAATTCTCATGGGAAGATGTCTGCGTCGGCCAGCAACTTGCCCTGGCTGTCCTTACCGGACAGCATGGGTTCGCTGCTCAGCGGCCACTCGATCGCCAGCGCCGGATCGTTCCACAGGATCGAGCGTTCATACTCCGGCGACCAGTAATCGGTCGTCTTGTACAGGCATTCGGCGCTGTCGCTGGTGACCACGAAGCCGTGCGCGAAACCGGGCGGCACCCACAGCTGTCGGCGATTCTCGGCCGACAGCTCGACGCCGACCCAGCGCCCGAAAAACGGCGAGCTGGCGCGGATATCGACGACGACGTCGAATATCGATCCCGAAATCACCCGCACCAGTTTGCCCTGCGGCTGGCGGATCTGGTAATGCAGGCCGCGCAGCACATTTTTGGCCGAACGCGAATGGTTATCCTGCACAAAATTGACCTGCAGGCCCGTGACCTGCGAGAACGCCCGGGCATTGAAGCTCTCATAGAAAAAGCCGCGGTCATCGCCGAAGACGGTCGGCTCGAATACCAGGACTTCGGGCATGGAGGTGGGTGTCACTTTCATCGCAATACCTTATCGTTAAGCACGCGCAGCAAATACTGGCCGTAGCCGTTTTTTTTCAGTGGATCGGCCAGCTTTTCAAGCGCCGCCTCGTCGATATAGCCTTTGCGGAAGGCAATCTCTTCCGGAACCGCGACCTTCAGGCCCTGGCGCTTTTCAAGCGTCGCGATAAATTGCGACGCCTCCAGCAGCGATTCATGGGTGCCGGTGTCGAGCCAGGCCATGCCGCGGCCCATGACTTCGACCTCCAGTTTTCCGGCATCCAGGTAAGCCTGGTTGATATCGGTGATTTCAAGTTCGCCACGTGCCGAGGGCCGGATGCCATTGGCGATCTCGCACACCTGGCTGTCGTAAAAATACAGGCCGGTCACCGCATAATTCGACTTCGGGCGTTGGGGCTTTTCTTCGATCGACACGGCGCGCTTGGCCGCGTCGAATTCAACCACGCCGTATCGTTCCGGATCGGTCACGTGATAGGCGAACACGGTGGCGCCATCGCGGCTTTTGTTGGCCATGTACAGTTTCTGGTCGAGACCGTGGCCATAGTAGATATTGTCGCCGAGGATCAGCGCCGACTCGCTGCCGCCGATGAAGTCGCGGCCGATGATAAACGCCTGGGCGATGCCTTTCGGCTCCGGCTGCACCGCATAACGCAGGCTGATGCCCCATTGCGCGCCGTCGCCCAGCAATTCCTGGAAGCGCGGCGTATCCTGCGGCGTCGAAATAATCAGGATGTCGCGTATCCCGGCCAGCATCAGCGTGGTCAGCGGATAATAAATCATCGGCTTGTCATAAACCGGCAGCAATTGCTTCGACACGCTCAAGGTCACCGGATACAAACGGGTGCCCGAGCCGCCTGCGAGGATAATGCCCTTGCGTGATATCAAACGACCTCCCGGTTGGCGTAATTTTGTTCGACCCACGACAGGTAGGCGCCCGACTGCACATGCGCCACCCATGCCTGGTGATCGAGATACCATTGCACAGTTTTGCGGATGCCGGTATCGAATGTCTCAACCGGCTTCCACCCCAGCTCGCGCTGGATTTTGCCGGCATCGACCGCATAGCGGCGGTCATGTCCGGGACGATCGGGAACCAAGGCGATCTGCCCGGCATAACTGCCGGCCGCCTTGGGCGCGGCCTGGTCAAGAATATCGCACAAGGTATGAACCACATCGATATTGCGCATTTCATTCCAGCCGCCGACGTTATACACCTCGCCCGGACGGCCCGCCTCCAGCGCGCGCCGGACCGCGGCGCAATGGTCGCTGACATACAGCCAGTCGCGGATCTGGCCGCCGTCGCCGTAAATCGGCAGCGGCTTGCCGGCCAGCGCATTGGCCATCACCAGCGGAATCAGCTTTTCAGGGAATTGGTAGGGACCGTAATTGTTTGAACAATTGGTCGTCACCGTCGGCAGCCCGTAGGTATGGAAATATGCCCTTACCAGATGGTCGGATGCCGCTTTGGATGCCGAATACGGGCTGTTCGGCGCATATGCGGTCGTCTCCACGAATGGCGCGCCATGCTCGCCGAGCGAGCCATAGACCTCGTCGGTGGAGATATGCACGAAGCGGAAATCATCTTTTTCAGCGCCCGCCAGCGCGCTCCAATAAGCGCGCGCCGCTTCCAGCAAGGCAAACGTGCCGTTCACATTGGTGGCGATAAACTCGGCGGGTCCGTGGATCGAGCGGTCGACATGGCTTTCGGCGGCAAAATGCACGATCGCGCGCGGCCGGTGCTGGTTGAGCAGCGCCAGCACCAGCGCACCGTCGCAGATATCGCCGCGCACGAACAGATGGCGCGGGTCATCTTGCAGCGACGCCAGGTTGTCCAGGTTGCCGGCATAGGTCAGTTTATCGAGGTTGACGACGCCTTCATCGGATTGCCCAAGCCAGTCGAGGACGAAGTTCGAGCCGATGAAACCCGCGCCGCCGGTAACGAAAATCATGAAGTGTCCTGCCTGGGTTATTGATCCGAAGGCATAATTCTATGCGAAACTTGCGCACTTCTTGGTAATTTCATCATCTCCGCAAACGCGGACCGGCATTGGGCAAACAGGAATGAAGACTTACGCCATCGGCGATTTGCAGGGTTGCGCCCATGAGGCGCAGCTGCTGCTGGACCAGATACACGCCGACGCGCAGGGCGACGCCGGCATTCTCTTCGTCGGCGACCTGATCAACCGCGGCCCCGACTCGCTCGGCGCGCTGCGCCAGGTGCGCGCGCTGCAGCTGGCCGGCGGCGGACGGGTCGAAGCCCTGCTCGGCAATCACGACCTGCACCTGCTGGCCGTGGCCGCCGGCGCGCAGTCGCTGGCGCGCTCCGACACGCTCGACGCCATCCTGGCCGCTCCCGACCGCGAGGAGCTGATCGGCTGGCTGCGCCAGCGGCCACTGGCCCTGCGCTCCGGCCGCTGCCTGCTGGTGCATGCCGGCGTGCTGCCGCAATGGAGCGCCGACCAGGTGATGGCGCTGGCCGCGGAAGTCCAGGCCGCGCTGCGCGGCGACGGCTGGCGCGAATTTCTCGCCCAGATGTATGGCAACGAGCCCGATCGCTGGGATGAATCGCTGACCGGCATCGCACGCCTGCGCTGCATCGTCAACGCGCTGACCCGCATGCGCCTGTGCACGCCGGACGGCGTGATGGACTTCCAGCAGAAAGAAAGTGCCGGCGCGCCGCCAGGGTCGGGCTTGATGCCGTGGTTCGACCTGGAACAACGCATGACCAAGGATGTCACCGTGGTGTTCGGCCACTGGTCGGCGCTGGGATTGCTGATGCGCGATGACGTGATTGGCCTCGACAGCGGCTGCGTCTGGGGCGGCAAGCTGACCGCGGTGTGCCTCGACGACCGCCGCCTGCTGCAAGTCGACTGCCCCGAGTATCGCGCCATTGGCGGCAAGCAGAAGTAATCAGGCGGCGCCGGCGCCCAGCGCGCCCTGGATCGCGTCATGCGCCTGCTCGGCGAGTTGGCGCCGGTGCGCGCCGGCGGCGTCGATCGGCGGCAGGCGAACCAGCTCGGCGCGGATCGCGCCCGACGCCAGGACCGTCATCACGCTCTGCGCAAAGCTCATGTCGCCGATGAAGTCGACCGCCGGATGCAACGCGCCGGCGGCGTCCAGGTACCTGAGCGCGTAAGGCTGCACCTGCACCTTGGCATCCACCGCCGCCTCGAACAGGTTGGCATGGAACGGCAGCACCGTGCCTTGGCGGGCCGTCGTCCCCTCGGGGAAGAACGCAACCCGCGCGCCCATCTGGAGCGCCGCCACGATACCCTTGAAGACATGGCGCAAGTCGCGCCGGCTGCCGCGCGCGATGAACACGGTGCCGGCCTGCTCGGTCAGCCAGCCAAGCACCTTCCACTCGCGAATTTCGGCCTTGGCGACGAAGCGGCAAGGATGCACCGCGTTGATCACGAAGATGTCGAGCCACGACACGTGGTTGGCGACCACCAGCGCGTGATGCAGGGCCGGCGCGCCGGAAGGCGCGGCGACGGTGACGCCGCAGATCGCCAGCAAGCGGCGCGACCAGTTCTGGATGCGCGCGTTGCGGCGACCGCTACCGACCCAGGGGAAGATGATCGCGCAAGTCGCCAGCCCTTCCGCCAGATGCAGCAGGATACGGGCCAGGCGTAGCGTCAGTCGAAGATTCAAGGAGGACCACTATCAGATTTCCGTCGTTCCCGCGAATGCGGGAACCCATGCTGAGCGTGACGGTACGCGGGCACAGGTTCCCGCATTCGCGGGGGCGACGTGGTTAGGACAACTTGCGTTCGTAAGCGATATGGCCGGCGACGATGGTCGCGCGCACCTGCCCGGTCAGCTCGTAGCCGACAAACGGCGTGTGCTTGCCCTGGCTGGCCAGCGCGGCAGCTTCGACCTTCCAGCGCGCGCCGGCATCGAACAGCACCACGTCGGCGACCGCGCCGGCCGACAAGGTGCCGGCCTTCAGTCCCGCCACGCGCGCCGCATCGACCGTGATCCGCGCAATCGCGCGCGACAGCGGCGAGGGCGCGCCGGCCTGGGCATGCTGGCCGGCGGCGTAATCGTCGGCCCACTTCAGCGCCAGCGACAGCAGCAGCTCCAGCCCGGTGGCGCCAGGCGAGGCCTCGGCGAACGGCAGCAGCTTTTCATCGTCGTCGACCGGTGTGTGGTCCGAGCACATCGCGTCGACGGTGCCGTCGAACAGCCCGGCGCGGATCGCTTCGCGGTCGCGCTGGCTGCGGAACGGCGGCGACACCCGCGCTTTCGAATCGAAGAAGCCGATGTCGGCATCGGTCATGTGCACGTGGTGGGCGCCAACGTCGCAGGTGACAGGCAAGCCTTCCTTTTTCGCCGCGCGGATCAGCTCCAGCCCTGCCGCCGACGAAATCCGGCACAGGTGGACGCGCGCGCCGGTGGAACGCACCAGCTCGAAAATCGTGTGCAGCGCGATCGTCTCGGACATCACCGGCACGCCGGAGAGGCCGAGGCGCGAAGCCAGGGGGCCGCTGTGGGCGATGCCGCCGCGGCCGATGTGCGCGTCCTGGGGACGCAGCCAGACCGTGTACTCGAACGTCTTTGCATACTGCATGGCGCGCAGCAGCACGTTGGTGTCCGCGATCGCTTCCTCGGCCTGGGCGAAGCCGATGCAGCCCGCTTCGGTCAGCTCGGCCATCTCGGTCAGCGCCACGCCCTTCAGGCCCATCGTCAGCGCGCCCAGCGGATGCACGTGCGCCTGGTTCAGGTTGCGCGCGCGGTACTTGAGCATTTCGACCAGGCCCGGCTCGTCCAGCACCGGATCGGTGTCGGGTGGGCAGATCAGGCTGGTCACGCCGCCCTGCACCGCGGCCTGCATTTCCGATTCCAGCGTCGCCTTGTATTCGTAGCCCGGCTCGCGCAGGCGGGCCGACAGGTCGACCAGGCCGGGCGCGACCACCAGGCCGCTGGCGTCGATGACGCGGTCGGCCGTGAAGCCGGCCGGCGCGGCGCCGGTGGCGGCGACCACGCCGCCGTCGATGAACAAATCGCTTACGCCATCGATACCGTTTGCCGGGTCGATCAATCGGCCATTCTTGATATGTAATTTCATGCGTGTGTGCCTGCCAAAATACTCATTACCGCCATCCGTACCGCGATCCCGAAAGTCACCTGCGGCAAAATCACCGCCTGCGCGCCATCCGCCACCGCCGAATCGATCTCGACGCCGCGGTTCATCGGCCCCGGATGCATCACGATCGCATCCGGCCTGGCCAGCGCCAGCCGCTCCGGCGTCAGGCCGTAGCTCTTGAAGTACTCCTGCGCCGACGGCAGCAGCGCGCCCGTCATGCGTTCGCTCTGCAGGCGCAGCATGATGATCACGTCGACGTCCTTCAGGCCTTCTTCCATGCTGGTGAAGACGCGCACGCCCATCTGCTCAAGACCGCCCGGCAGCAGCGTGTGCGGGCCGATCGCGCGCACTTCCGGCACGCCCAGCGTGGTCAAGGCGTGGATGTCGGAGCGCGCCACGCGGCTGTGCAAAATGTCGCCGACGATCGCCACGCGCAGGTTGGTGAAGTCCTTCTTGTAGTGGCGGATCGTGTACATGTCGAGCAGGCCCTGGGTCGGGTGCGCATGGCGCCCGTCGCCGGCGTTGACCACGTGGCAGTGGCCCTGCTTGGTGTCGTTCAGGTGCTTGGCGATCAGGTAAGGCGCGCCCGACTGCGCGTGGCGCACCACGAACATGTCGGCGCTCATCGCCGCCAGGTTGTCGATCGTGTCGAGCAGCGACTCGCCCTTGCTGGCCGACGAGGCCTGGATGTTCAGGTTGATCACGTCGGCCGACAGCCGCTTCGAGGCAATTTCGAAGGTGGTGCGGGTGCGGGTGGAGTTTTCGAAGAACAGGTTGAACACGCTCTTGCCGCGCATGAGCGGCACCTTCTTCACTTCGCGGTCGGAGATGCCGACGAAGCTCGACGCGGTGTCGAGGATATGGTTGACGATGGACTTCGGCAGGCCCTCGATCGTCAGCAGGTGTTGCAGTTCGCCGTTCTTGTTCAGTTGCGGGTTAAGCATTGTCGTCTTCGATGGTCAGGGTAAGTTTGCCGTCTGCGCCGCGCGCCAGCGACAGCGAGCGATTATCGCCCAGCTTGACGGTGGTAGCGATAAAATCCGCCGCCACCGGCAGTTCGCGCCCGCCGCGGTCGGCCAGCGCCGCCAGCGCGATGCGCGCCGGGCGGCCATAGTCGAACAGCACATTGATCGCCGCGCGCGTGGTGCGGCCGGTGTAGAGCACGTCGTCCACCAGCAGGATGGTCGCGCTGTCGACCGAAAAACCGATCTGGGTCGGCTTGACGTCCGGGTGCAGGCCTTTTTTGGCATAGTCGTCGCGGTAGAACGAGACGTCGATGAAGCCCAGCCGGTCCTTGATGCCGAGGTCCTCGGCCAGCCGTTCGGCCAGCCAGGCGCCGCCGGAATGGATGCCGACGATGGCCAGGTTGGGCAGGCCGGGCATGGCGGCGCGCACCTGTTGCAGCAGCTCGCGGTACAGTGCTTCCGCGTCGAACTGTTCAGTGGTTGTGGTTGGCATGATCGTCAAAGTATTGTTGCAAAATGATGGAGGCAGCTTTCGCGTCGATGATCTCGCCGCGTCTGGACGCGATCACGGCCGACGAATAGCGTTCGTCGACCAGTTCGACCGGCAGGTTGAAGCGGCCATGCAGCTGGTTGGCGAAGCGGCGGCAGCGCAGGGTCATCTCGTGCTCGGCGCCGTCGGGGTGGCGCGGCTCGCCGACGATCAGGCGGGCCGGGCGCCATTCGGCGATCAGGTCGCCGATCTGCTGGAAGCGGGCGGCATTGTCGATCGCCTTGATGACGGCCAGCGGCTGCGCCTGTCCCGTCAGGGTGTTGCCCATCGCCATGCCAATGCGCTTGATGCCGAAGTCAAATCCGAAAACAAGCTCAACCATTACGCATGGCCGGCCTCGGAGGCGAGCATCAGTGGGTCGATGCCCAGCAGTTTGATGGCGGCGGTGTAGCGCTGCTCGATCGGCAGGTCGAACATGACGTCGGCGCTGGCGCCCACGGTCAGCCAGCCGTTGCGGCTGATCTCGTCCTCGAGCTGGCCCGGGCTCCAGCCGGCGTAGCCGATCGATACCAGCAGGCGCTGCGGGCCGTCGCCGGACGCAACCGCCTCGAGCACGTCGATCGAGGTGGTGAACGCCACCTCGTCGGTGACCGACAGCGACGACGAGAAGCGCCCGCCAGGCGTATGCAGCACGAAGCCGCGGTCGTCCTGCACAGGACCGCCGAACATGATCGGTTCGCTGGCTACCCGATCCTGCACGCTGTCGTCGACCTTCAGGTCGATCCGCTCGAACAGCACATCCATTGTCATGTCGGTCGGCTTGTTGATGACCACGCCGAGCACGCCCTTTTCGTTGTGCTCGCAGACGTACACGACAGCGCCGCCGAAGACCGGATCCTGCATCGATGGCATGGCAATGAGAAAATGATTAGCAAGGTTGAGCGTCGATGGCGCCATCGCTGTATGCTCCTCGTCGACGGATGCATGTTGCGCAAGCCCATGGATGGGCAGAGATTTGCCGACTTTGCTCTTCTTCATACGCATCACTCTCTCCAGGCTCAATCTCTGGTGTTTATTGCAACAAACGGGCTACAACCATGCTCTTTTCGATAGTTTACACTGAATTGCGCCGCTCACCACCGGAAGCGCCCAGCCTCGCGCGCCGAAAACAGCAAAACCTTGACCCTGCACACTATTAAATGACCCTGAAATCATCCCTAGTCTGGTTCCGGCGCGACTTGCGCGCCTACGATCATGCCGCTCTGCATCATGCACTGAGCTCGTCCGCACAGGTGTATTGCGTGTTTGTCTATGATTCGGCGATCCTGGCGCCGCTGCCGCGCGCCGACCGCCGTGTCAATTTCATCCATGCAAGCATTGCCGCCCTGGATGCCGAACTGCGCGAGATGGGGGGCGCGCTGCTGGTGCGCCATGCCGATGCCGTCGATGCGATCCCGGCGCTCGCTGCCGAGCTGGGCGTCGACGCGGTGTTCGCCAACCGCGACTACGAGCCGGGCGCGATCGCGCGCGACGCCGACGTGGCCGCGCGCCTGCAGGCCGCCGGCCGCGCCTTCCACGACTTCAAGGACCAGGTCATCTTTGAAAAAGACGAGGTGCTGACCCTGTCGGCCCAGCCGTTCTCGGTATTTACGCCGTATAAAAACGCCTGGCTCAAGCGCCTGGCCGCCCACCCGGCCAGCCTCGCCCCGTACGAGATCGCGCCGTGGGCCAGCCGGCTCGCCGCGCCGCTCGCGCATGCCCCGCTGCCGACCCTGGCGGAACTCGGTTTCGACGAGGCCGACCCGCAGGTCGCCACCGGCATGGCGGGCGCCGCCGCCATGTTCGACGGCTTCCTGGAGCGCATCGAGCAGTACGCGACGGCGCGCGATTTCCCGGCCGTGCACGGCACATCGGGCCTGTCGGTGCACCTGCGCTTCGGCACCATCTCGATCCGCCACCTGGTGCGCACCGTCCAGGCGATGCTGGGCTACGGCGGCGGCGGTTCCGGCGCCCCGGTGTGGCTGTCGGAACTGATCTGGCGCGAGTTCTACGCGATGATCCTGTACCGCCATCCGCACGTGGGCGAACGCTCGTTCAAGCCGGCCTACGACGCCATCGAATGGGAATCGGGACCGGAGGCGGACGAACTGTTCGCCGCCTGGTGCGAAGGCCGCACCGGCTATCCTTTGGTCGATGCGGCGATGGCGCAGATCAACCAGACCGGCTTCATGCACAACCGGCTGCGCATGGTCACCGCCAGCTTCCTGGTCAAGGATCTCGGCATCGACTGGCGCTGGGGCGAGCGCTATTTCGCGCTCAAGCTGATCGACTACGACATGGCCTCCAACACCGGCGGCTGGCAATGGGCGGCCTCCACCGGCTGCGACGCCCAGCCCTACTTCCGCATCTTCAATCCCGTTACCCAGTCCGAGCGCTTCGACCCGGAAGGCGAATTCATACGCCAGTACATTCCGCAACTGGCGTCGATGGGCCGCAAGCAGATCCACGCGCCGTGGCTGCATGAGCGCAAAGGCGCGGCGCGCGACTATCCGGCGCCGATCGTCGCCCATGACGAGGCGCGCAAGAAGACCTTGCTGCGGTTTGACGTGCTGAAGGCGCCGGTCAAGGGCGGCGATCAGGCCTTTCTTCCTTTTTAGCCGGTCTTGAGTTCGCGCTGCAGCAGGCCCCTGATGGCTGCCAGCAGCGCGTCTTCCTGGTACGGCTTGCCGAAGTAGGCATTCACGCCCAGGTCGAGCGCGTAGTTGCGGTGCTTGTCGGCAGTGCGCGAGGTGATCATGATGATCGGCACCGAATGGGTCGCCTCGACGCCGCGCACGTTGCGGGTCAGGTCGAAGCCGTCCATGCGCGGCATCTCGATATCGACCAGCATCAGGTCGGGGCGGATCTCCTGCATGTGCTCGAGCGCGTCGACGCCATCCTTGGCCAGGACTACCTGGAAGCCTTCGCGTTCGAGCAGTCGCTGCGTTACCTTGCGCACCGTGAGCGAATCATCGACCACCATGATGACTGCCTTGCGCGACAAGGCCTCCGGCTGCGCGCTTGCCGCCGGCCGTCCCGTCAGCGTTGCATGGTGGGCGCCGTGGTGGGCCAGGGCGACCGGGTTCAGGATCAGCACGATCTCGCCCGAACCCAGCACGGTGGCGCCGGCGATGCCGGCCATGCGCGCCAGCTGCGGCCCGATGTTCTTGATGACCGCCTCGCGGTTGCCCTGCACCTCGTCGACATGCACGGCGATCCGCTCCGCGCCGCTTTTCAGGACCAGCACCGGGCATGAACGCTGCGACGCCGGCTGGGCCGACGGATCGCCGAGCAAGGCCGGCAGGTAATGCAGCGGCACCCGCTGTCCCTGGTACTGGACGCTGCCGGCCGCGTGGGCTTCGGCCAGCGCCGCCTCTTTCATCTGCAGCACCTGCTCGACCAGCACCGACGGCAGCGCGTAGCTTTTGCCCGCGCTCGACGTCAGCACCACCTGCGTTACCGCCAGCGTCAGCGGCAAGTGAATGGTGAAGCGCGCGCCCTTGCCCGGTTCGGACACGATCGCGATGCGTCCGCCCAACGCCTGGCTCTCGGCGCGCACCACATCCATGCCGACGCCGCGCCCGGCCAGTTCGGTCAGCGATTCGGCGGTCGAAAAGCCGGGTTCGAAGATCAGGTCGGCCGCTTCGTCGTCGCTCACTTCGACACCGGCGCCCAGCAGGCCGCTTTCACGGGCCTTGGCACGAATCCGGCCCAGGTCCAGCCCGGCGCCGTCGTCGCTGAATTGAATGACGACCTCGTTGCCCTGCTGGCTGGCCTGCACCAGCAGCTCGCCGGTTTCAGCCTTGCCGCCGGCGGCGCGCCGCTCGCGCGACTCGATGCCGTGGACGATCGCATTGCGCAGCAAATGTTCGAAAGGCGCGGCCATCTGTTCCAGCACGCTGCGGTCGATTTCCACCGCGCCGCCGCGAATGTCCAGGTTGACCCGCTTGTCGACTTCCTTGGCGGCCTGGCGCGCCACCCGGAACAGGCGTTCCGACAGGCTGGCAAACGGCACCATGCGAACCCGCATCAGGTCGCGCTGCAGGTCGCGCGTCAGGCGCGACTGCACCGACAGGTCGGCGCTGGCCGCGTCGACGCTGCGCGTCAGGCTGTCGTGGAACGAGGCCACGTCGCTGACGCTTTCGGCCATCATCCGGGTCAGTTCCTGCAGGCGGGTAAAGCGGTCGAACTCGAGCGGGTCGAATTCGCGCTCGCCGGCAATCGACATGCGCGAAGCGATCTGCGATTCGGCCTGCATCTCCACTTCGCGCAGCTGCTGGCGCAGGCGCGCCAGGTTGTCGGCAAAGTCGGACAGCGAGGTCTTGAGCACGTCGACCTGGTTCTCCAGCTTGGAACGCGTGATCGACACTTCGCCGGCCTGGTTCACCAGGCGGTCGAGGATGTCGGCCCTGACCCGCACCAGCGGCGTGCGCGCCTGTGCGGCCATCGACTCGTCCGGCGCCTGGATCAGCGGCGCACCGGCCGGCGCGGCGCTTGGAACCTGCGGCTGCTGCAGCTGGTCGAACAGCACCATCGCCTGGTCGTAGTTGACCATCAGTTCATCAAATGCGGCCGGGGTGCTGGTCGCCGCGTGCACCATGTTCTCGATCTGCGTTTCGATATCGTGGGTGTGCTGGCCAAGGCGCATCGCACCGGCCATGCGCGCACTGCCCTTGACCGTGTGCAGGGCGCGCAGCACGCTTTGCACGGTGGCCTGGTCCTGCGGGTCCTGCTGCCACTGGCGCAGTCCCTTGCCGATTTCCGGCAGCAGGTCGCTGGCTTCCTCGAGGAAGACCGGCAGCAGGTCGGCGTCGATTTCGTCGGTAAACGCAGGGTCGGCCGCCACCGTCTCCAGCTCCGCTTCAAATTCGGACTCGGACTCGGACTCGGACTCGGGTTCAGCCAGCACCGCCGGCGCTTCCGCAGCGCCGGCAAGCGGCTCGGATTCGGCAATCAGTTCGAGCGCAAGCTCGTCGTCCTCGATGTCGTCCTCGCCCATGACCGGCAGCGCTGGCGGCGCTTCGGCCTGGACCAGTTCCGGCGGGTCGAAGACATCGTCGAACGTGGTGTCGTAAGCGTCCTCCACCTCAACGACCGGGTCAGGCATCGTGGTGTCGGCGTCGCGCGGGGTATCGTCGGCGCGCGCAGGCGGCGCGTCCAGCAACTCATCGAACGTCGCGGCAAACAGCGCGTCTAGGCGGCCGGCCAGTTCGCCGTCGGCCGCCTGGGCGGCCGGTGCGTCCAGCGCTTCGCGCATCGCATCGAGGCGTGCGACCAGGTCCGGCTGCGGCTGCGACAGCGCACCTTGCGCGAAGCGTTGCAGCATGTGGCGTGCGCAGTCGAGCGTGTCGTCCAGCAGCGCGCGCTGCCCGTCGTCCAGCGCTGGCGCCGGCGGCGCCAGCGCCTGCAGCACCATTTCGAGCGCATGCGCCAGTTCGCACAGCGCGGCAAACCCCACCGTGGCCGAGGTGCCGGCCAGCGTATGCGAGGCTTTCAGCGCATCGGCGGTGACGGCGCGCTCGGGCTCGTGGCGCCATTCGCTGAAGTCCTGCGTCAGCACGCGCATCAACTCGTCAGTCTCGGCCACGTAGATGGTGTAGAGCGGCAGCGGTATCGCCAGGTCGCCGATGCGCCTTGCGTTGTCTTCGGGCGCGGCGGCCGACGGCCTGCCGGGGAAATCGATCACGTTGCCGCTGGCCGGCGCGCGCGGCTCCCGCACCGGCTCCGCGGCCGGTTCGGGTTCCGGTTCCGGTTCCGGTTCCTGTTCCGGTTCCGGTTCCGGTTCCGGTTCGTCAGCGTGTTCCGGCGCCGCAGGTGGCGCCGCGAATGGTCCGCCGTCCTGAACGCGGGCGGCGGCTTCAGCCAGCTCATCGCCCTTGCGGCGCGATGTCCCGGTCTGCACCAGTTCTTCCACCCAGGCCGCCATGTCAACCGTTGCATGCTCCAGCAGCGCCAGCAGCTCGCCGCTAGCTTCGCGCGCGTCGGCAAGCCACACGTTCATCGCGCGTTCAACACCGGCGGCGGCATCGGCAAAGCTGTCGAGGCCGACCATCCGGCCGCTGCCCTTGAGGGTGTGGAACGAACGGCGCAGCTGGGTCAGGGTTTCCTGGTCCCCTGGCGCAGTGCGCACCGCCGGCAAGGTGGCCGAGACGAACGCCAGCACTTCCTGCGCTTCGGCGATAAAGATCTCGAGCAGCTCGGCTTCGATCGCGCCTTCGGCCTGCACTTCCACGCCCGGCGCGGCAGCCGGCTCGGGCTCGTCGAGCACCGGCGCGGCAGCTTCGGGCAGCGCTTCGCTCTCTTCCTGGTCGAACGGGGTCGCGGCGGCAGCCGCCTTTTCGAACGGCACCTCGCGGAACATGCCTGCCTGCTCGTCGAACTCGAATCGGTCTTTCGCCGCGTCGACGTTCTGGCCCAGCATGTCGGTGAAGAAGCCCAGCGCGCCGATATTCCGGGCGATGTTCTGCAGCGAAGCCGCGTCGATGGCGGCGTCGCCCTCGCCCGACGCCAGCGCGCGAACCGCACTGCGCACATGCGATGCAGCGCGCATCGCATGGTCCTGGTCGAGAATCGCCAGCGCGCCGTGCAGCTGGTGCAGCACCGGGTCGATCTGGGACAGCGCCGGCCGCTTTGCGGCGTCCGCGTAATAATCGTCGAGCACTTTCTCGACCTGGCGCAGGCCAGCCTTCATTTCGCCTGCCAGCACCGCCACCGTCTGCCCTTGCTGGATCTGGCGCGACAGGTTGCCCTGCCATTCAGGCGCCGCTGGCGGCGTTTCGCCGGCGGCCAGCGCCAGCAAGCGCGCGCCCACCACTTCGGCCTGCGCCGCGAAATCATCAGGCAGCTGGCGAATCTGGTCGAGGCCATGCTCGACGAACAGCAGCGCCGCCGCCATCTCGAGGCTGAACTGGTCGCTGCGTCCGGCGGCGATCGAGTCCTTCGCTACCCGGTCAAGTTCGCGCAGCAGCTGTGCCAGCGGAGCGGCGCCAAGGCGCAGGCTGGCGTCTTCCAGCACCAGCAGGGCATTGGCGAAGGCGGCTTCGGCGGCGTCGTCGATCCCGGCCGCGACGCGGTCCCATGCCAATTTGGCCTGGGCCAGCGCTTCGCGCGCCTCCTTCAGTGCCAGCGCGTCGATGCGGCCGTAACGGCGCGCCTCGTAATCGGGCGGCACCATGCCATCAAGCCGGTAGGCGCGCCGCAACGGCTTCGCATCGGCGAACGGCTCGGGCGCCGCGGCGATGAAGAACAGCGCGTCGCGCAGCATCGCCTCGGGCAGGCTTGCTTGTCCTTGCGACAGGCGACGGATCTGCAGGTTGATCAGGCCGAACAGCTGCTTGACGTACAAGTCGCCGGCCAGCTGGCCGCTGGCGACCAGCGCCGCGACGCTGTGCATCGCCAGCCAGAAGGCGCGCGCATGCATTTCCTGCTGGCCGCCGGCGACCTCGCCGATCGCGTCGCGCATCTGCGCCGCGTGGGTCCGGCGGGTGTCGTCGTCGCTACTTTTCAGGAATGGCAGCAGCGCCTTCTCAAAACGCGTGCGGCAGGCGGAGTAATCCGGCGCGGCGGCGCCGGCCGCTGCTGGCGCCAGCTCGACCTGCGCCGACAGGTCGGCAAAGAACAGGTCCGCCGGATGGATGCGCGCCGCGCCGAGCAGCTGCTGGATGTCGCGGTAGTAAGGGAACAGGCGGGCCGGCTGCGGCGCCGCGCCCGACAGCAATTCTTCAAGATATTCGATGACTGCCTGGTACAGGTCGGCGACCACTTTGGCGCTGGCCGGGTCCAGCGCCAGGGCGCCGTCGCGGAAGCGCTGCAGCGCCTCTTCGGCGCAAGCGGTCAGGTTGCCAACGGCGTCGACGTCCACCATCTGCAAGGCGCCGTGCACCTGGTGCAGATGGGCGCGCGCGTGCTGCAGCGGCGTGCCCTGCGCATCGGGTGCGCGTGCGGACGCGTCCAGCAGCGCTTCGCGCGAGCGAATCAGCGCCTCGCGGATCTCGCTCATGACCCAGGACAGCGGTCCGGTGTCGAAATGCGGCGCGTGCGAAAAATCAGTCATGGTCATGCTTGCCTTGGACTTTCAGTGTACGGGTCAGGCGGCGATGCGGAAGCGCGTTACCGAGTTCTTGAGCTCCTGCGCCAGCGCGCTAAGCTGGCGAATCGACTGCGCCGTTTGCTGGGTGCCGTCCTGGGTATGTTCGTTGACCGACAGGATGTGCTGCATATTGTGCGCCACGCCGTTCGCCGACGTCGCCTGCAATTCGGTCGCGAACGAGATCCCCTGGATCAGCTCCGCGAGGCGGTTCGACACGCGCGAGATGTCCGACAGCGCGGCGCCCGCAGCATCCGACAGCCGGGCTCCTTCGACCACACCCTGGGTCGATTTCTCCATCGCCGCTACCGCGTCGTGGGTGTCGGTCTGAATGGTGCGCACCAGCGCGCCGATCTGCTTGGCCGCGTCGCCCGAGCGTTCGGCCAGCCGCTGCACCTCTTCCGCCACCACCGAGAAGCCCCGGCCCGCTTCGCCGGCCGATGCGGCCTGGATCGCCGCGTTCAGCGCCAGCACGTTGGTCTGTTCGGTAATGTCGGAAATCAGCTCGGTGATCTCGCCGATCTCCTGCGACGATTCGCCCAGGCGCTTGATGCGCTTGGAGGTTTCCTGGATCTGCTCGCGAATGTCGATCATGCCCTTGATGGCGTTTTCCACCGCCGTCGAACCCTGCTGCGCTGCCGCCACCGACTGGCGCGCCACGTCGGCCGATTCATTCGCCGAGCGCGACACGTCGTTGATCTCGCCGGCCATTTTCAGGACGGTGTTCGAGGCTTCCTGGATCTCGCGCGACTGCTGCTCGGTCGCGCTCAGCAGTTCAGTCGAAATTTGCTGCGCATTGCCCGACGCGGCCGTCACCTGCTCGGCGGTGGCGGTGACGCGCTCGACCAGCCCGCGCAATTCTTCCACCGTGTAGTTGACCGAGTCGGCGATCGCGCCGGTGATGTCTTCCGACACCGTCGCGTGCACCGTCAAGTCGCCGTCCGCCACTTCCTGCAGCTCGTTCATCAGGCGCAAAATCGCGGCCTGGTTCTGTTCATTGGTCGCCTTGGCTTCTTCTTCCTTGGCCTGCGCCATCAGGCGCATCGCTTCGGCTTCTTCGCGGCGGCGGTCGGCGCCGCGGGTGCGGTTGCGCGAGTCCTGCAGCATCACGCGGCTGATCGCGCCGGCGGTGGCTAGCGTGAAGACCGCCGACAGCACCAGCAGCACCAGCCAGGCGTTGGCCGAGTCCTGGTCGCTACGGAAGCTCGATTGCAGGTCGGTCAGCAGCCTGCGGACCTCTTCGTTTTCGAAGTAGATCGACTGTTCGGCCGCCTTCGCCGCCGAGAACTTCGGCAGGTCTTCGAGCACCGAGGCCACCAGGCCCTGGTAGGTATCGAATTTCGCCTTGATCTGTTCGACCAGCGCGCGCTGGTCCGGATCGCGGATCGCCGCCAGCTGCAGCGGCGCGCTGCCGTTCAGGAAGCCGTCGACGATCTGGCGGAAGGTGGTGGTATCGCGCCCGAGCTGGAATGCCGTTTCGGCGCGGATGCCGCCGGACGAAAGGAACTCGCCCGAGCTGCGCGCCATGCGCTGGGTCAGCATGGTCATGCGGCCGAGCGCGGCCAGTTCGCGCGCGCTGCTGCCGCCCCGGAGCTTCTGGTTCAGCAGCTCTTCGGACATCGCCAGCAGTTCCGGCGACAGCACATCGAGCTGCTTGAATGTGACTTCAAAGCTGGTCAGCTCCGGCTTCATCTTGAGGATGGTGCCGGCCGCGTTGTCGGAGCTGACCCACTTGGTGCGCACCGCCGCCAGCGCCTTGTTCTTGCTGCCTGGCGCCGCTGGAATGGTGCTGCCGGCGAAGCTGCCGCCGCGCGAGAGCAGGTTCAGGTCGCGCGTGAGCAGGGTCCGGCTTTCCTCGAGCTGCTTGAAGGCGTCGACGTTACCCTGCACCGCGTTGGGCGCGGCCTTGCCGATCCGCTGCGAGTGCATCAGCGCGTCGGACGCGATCTGGGTCTGGGCCGACGCCACTTCGTTGCTGGCGGCGTTGCGCCACAGCGCGAGAATGGTCACCAGGATGCCGGCGCCGAACACCATCAGCAAAATGCGCAGCTGGCGCGTCAGGGAAAGGTGGCCGATGAATGGCAGCTGGCTGTCGATCGCGTCGTCGCCAGGCGCGGCGGCGCGCTTGCGGCGGATCGCGCCGCCGATACTGAGCGGGGTGGCGTCGTCCGGCGCGCCTGCTGGCGGATCGGGGAAAGGCGCCGCGACCTGCGCGCCGAATTCGGTGTCAGGCCCCGCAACCTCGGCGCCATCCTGCTTCACTTCCGGGCCAAGGCCCTTCCACGCAAATCCCATACTGCCCCCATCCATAGTCTGCGGCCGCTTTCATTGCGGCCTTGTCAGTTTTTGTTAATGCCGTTGTTCAGGCGCTTGCGGCTACGTGCAGGAAGCGCGGGTTCTGCACCAGTTCGGCGAGGTCCAGCACCAGCCACGCATTGTTGTCGGCGTCGACCAGGCCCTCGCCCGCCACCTGCATGCTCGATGCCTGGCGCAGGCCGTACACGCGGCTGACCAGGATCGCGCAATTGAAACCGAGGCCCTGCGCGAACGTGAGCATGCGGCTCTCGGGCGCGATGGCGGTTGCGCCAGCGTCGAGATAGCGCGCGTAATCGATGATGCCAATCAGGCTGCCGCGAATGTTGGACAGCCCGAGGTACCAGGGCTGGGTCAGCGGCACCGCGCAGATCGGCGCCAGCGGCACGATTTCGCCGGTCTGGGTCAGGTCGATCAGGAACCGTTCGGTCCCGATCATCACGCCCAGCTGGTGCAGGCGGGTGCCGCCGCTGGTGCGGGCGGCCTGCATGCGCTCAAGCAGCTGCTGCTGGTACTGGCGCAGCCGCGCGCGGCGGCCGGCGGCGTCGGGACGGGTCGGGCCGCGCACGGCCGGGCCGCGCAAGGCCGGGCCGGGCAAGGCTTCCAGCGCGCCCCCAACCGGCAGTGCTTCGTCGCTCATCGCGTTACGCGCCAAGGCTGGCAATACGCGCCAGCAGTTGTTCGGGATCGACCGGCTTGACCAGGTAGTCCTTGGCGCCCTGGCGCATGCCCCAGATTCGGTCGGTCTCCTGGTTCTTGCTGCTGCAGATGATGATCGGCACATCGGCCAGCTCGGGATCGCGTGCGATCGCGCGCGTCACCTGGAAGCCGTTCGCGCCTGGCATGACCACGTCCATCAGGATCAGCTCCGGCTTGTCGGCCTTGATCCGGGCCAGCGCCTCCTCGCCATTGTCGGCGGTGGTGACGGTAAAGCCGTTACGGACCAGGATATCGGTCAGGTAGTAGCGTTCGGTCGGGGAGTCATCGACGATGAGGATTTTTTGGATGGCCAAGGGGTGCTCCGGCTTTCGTGTTAGATCAAGGCTGCGACAGGGCGCCAGCCGTGTGCTCGCGCACCGCGGACAGCAGGCTGTCTTTGCTAAATGGTTTGGTAAGGTAGGCGCTCGATCCGACCATCGCGCCACGGGCGCGGTCGAACAGGCCGTCTTTCGAGGACAGCATGACGACAGGCGTGGCGTGGAAGCGCGCGCTCTTTTTAATCAGCGCGCAGGTCTGGTAGCCGTCGAGGCGCGGCATCAGGATGTCGCAAAAGACCAGCGCCGGGTGATGGTCGTTGATTTTGGCGAGGGCGTCGAAGCCGTCTTCGGCCAGCACCACCTGGTACCCGGCCTGGCTCAGGAAAATTTCGGCGGATCGGCGAATCGTGCTGCTATCGTCGATCACCATGATTTTCAAAACTGTCGGTTGCGGCGGTGTCGTCATATATAGTTCACTCGGCAGATTCAGCACGATAGCATAGGGTGTGACCCTTGTGCGGATATCTGTTGCGCAAAATCAACTTATCGAACGGCGCCGCCGCGCCATTGGTAGATCGATCAGATTTCGGTCATTTCAAAGTCGTCCTTGCGGGCGCCGCATTCAGGACAGGTCCAGTTCATCGGCACGTCGGCCCAACGGGTGCCGGCCGCGATGCCGTCGTCGGGCCATCCCGCCGCTTCGTCGTAGACCCAGCCACAGATCAGGCACATCCAGGTTTTAAACGCACCGCTTGATTCTTCGTTACTCACGTTGTTCATCCTTCTATCTAGTAAAATGCCGAATCAGGTATCTTAATCTACTGGCCGTGCAAAACCAATCGTCTCCACTCATACTTTGCTTCGGCGTGTCCGATCCTTCCGGCGCCACCGGCATTCAGTCCGACCTCGCGTGCTTCTCTGCGCATGGCTGCCATGGCCTTTCCGTCACCACCGCGCTGCTGATCGCTGACACCGCGCGGGTCGACGACATGCACGAAATCGACGCCGACTGGGTGATCGACCAGGGCCGGGTCCTGCTGGAAGACATGCCGATCGCCGCCTTCAAGGTCGGCGCGCTGGCCAGCGTCGAACAGGTGGCCGCGGTCGCCGAAATCGTCTCCGACTATCCGCACATCCCGATGGTGCTCGACCCGTTCCTCTCCAGCCTCCCCGATTCAGGGCTGCTGGACGACGACATGCTCACCGCGGTGCGCCAGATCCTGGTGCCGCAGGCGGCGATGCTGCTGGTGTCGCAGGTGGAACTGGCGCGCATGGCTGAAACCTGGCGCGACGGCCCGGCCACGCTGGCCGACGACGTGGCCGAACTGACCGGCACCGGCTGCGGCTTCGTGCTCGTCACCGGCACCGGCTCGGCCGGCGCCACCGTGTCGGACACCCTGTTTGGCGAAGACGGCGAGATCGCCACCTACAGCAGCGCGCGCCTGCCCGGCTCCTTCATCGGCGCCGGCTGCACCATTTCGGGCACCCTGGCCGCGCTGCTTGCATGCGGCGCCGAGCCGGTGCAGGCCGCGCAGAACGCGCTGGCGTTCACCGCCGGCGCGCTGGCGCATGCCCAGCGCTTCGGCATGGGCAAGCTGGTACCCAACAAATTCTTCAACGCCGCGCAGGCCGCGGCTCTGCCCCCATCCTCATCACCGATCGAGTAAGCCATGACTGAGCACACCTCAAAAAACGACACGCTGTTTGCACGCGCACAGAAAACCACGCCCGGCGGGGTCAACTCGCCGGTGCGCGCCTTCCGCTCGGTCGGCGGCACGCCGCGCTTCATCACGCGCGCCGAAGGCCCCTACTTCTGGGACGCCGACGGCAAGCGCTACATCGACTACATCGGCTCGTGGGGCCCGGCCATCGTCGGCCACGCCCATCCTGACGTCGTCAAGGCGGTACAGGACGCCGCTGCGCGCGGCCTGTCGTTCGGCGCGCCCACCGAGGGCGAAGTCGAAATGGCCGAGGAAATCTGCCGCCTGATGCCATCGATCGAACAGGTGCGCCTGGTCTCGTCGGGCACCGAAGCGACCATGAGCGCGCTGCGCCTGGCGCGCGGCGCCACCGGCCGCGACAAGATCGTCAAGTTCGAAGGCTGCTACCACGGCCACGCCGACTCGCTGCTGGTCAAGGCGGGCAGCGGCCTGCTCACCTTCGGCAACCCGACATCGGCCGGCGTGCCGGAAGACTTCGTCAAGCACACCCTGGTCCTCGATTACAACAACGTGGCGCAGATCGAAGACGCGTTCGACTCGATGGGCGACACCATCGCCTGCGTGATCGTCGAGCCGGTGGCCGGCAACATGAACCTGGTCAAGGCGACGCCGGAATTCCTGCAGGCGCTGCGCACCCTGTGCACGCGCCACGGCGCGGTGCTGATCTTCGATGAAGTCATGTGCGGCTTCCGCGTGGGCCTGGGCGGCGCCCAGGAACTGTACGACATCCAGCCCGACCTGACCGCGCTGGGCAAGGTGATCGGCGGCGGCCTGCCGGTGGCGGCGTTCGGCGGCCGGGCCGACCTGATGCAGAACATGGCGCCGATCGGCGCGGTGTACCAGGCCGGCACCCTGTCGGGCAATCCGGTGGCGGTCGCCGCCGGCATGACCACCCTCAAGCTGATCCAGCAGCCGGGGTTCTACACCCGCCTGGCCGCGCAGACGGCCAAGCTGGCCGAAGGCCTGGCGCAGGCGGCGAAAGACGCCGGCGTCACCTTCTGCGCCGACTCGGTCGGCGGCATGTTCGGCATTTACTTCAGCGAAGAAGTCCCGGCCAGCTATGCCGAGATGATGGCCGGCGATAAAACCCGGTTCAACGCCTTCTTCCACGCCATGCTCGACGAAGGCGTGTATTTCGCGCCGGCCGCGTTCGAGGCGGGCTTCGTCTCCGCGATGCACGACGACAGCGTGATCGAGGAAACCATCGCCGCGGCGCGCCGCGTGTTCGCCAAACTCGCCTGACGGGCCGGGCCGGGCTGGCGCAACAAGAACCGGGCTTCCCGCGCGGTAGACGTATAATCGCGTGGCCCACCCGGGTGAACCGATAAGGAAGTCCATGTCCGTCAAGTCAAGGAATAACGTCCAATGCTCCGGCAGCGGCCCGATGACGATGCTGTTTGCGCACGGTTTTGGCTGCGACCAGAGCATGTGGCGCCTGGTCGCCCCGGAATTTGCCGAGCGTTTCAAGGTGGTTACCTTCGACCTGGTGGGTAGCGGCGCATCCGACCGCGGCGCCTACGACCGCAAAAAATACAGTTCGCTGCAAGGCTATGCCGACGACATCCTCGAGATCGTCGACGAATTCGCGCAAGGCCCGGTCATCCTGGTCGGCCATTCGGTCAGCGCGACGATCGGCATCCTGGCCACGGCGGCCGCGCCGCAGCGCTTCGCCGCGCAGATCATGGTCGGGCCATCGCCGTGCTACATCAATGACGGCGACTACATCGGCGGCTTCAGCCGCGAAGACATCGACGAACTGCTCGAGACCATGGACGCGAACTACCTGGGCTGGTCCAGCAACATCGCGCCGGCCATCATGGGTGTGCCCGACCGCCCCGAACTGGGCACTGAGCTCACCACCACCTTCTGCCGCAACGACCCGGAGATCGCCAAGCATTTCGCGCGCGCGACCTTCCTGTCCGACCATCGCGACGACCTGGCGCGCTCGCCGACGCCGGCGCTGATCCTGCAGTGCAGCGACGACATGATCGCCCCGCGCGCGGTCGGCGACTACATGCACGCGCGCCTCCCGAACAGCAAGCTGGAAATCATCGACAACGTCGGCCACTGCCCGCACCTGAGCGCGCCGGACGCCAGCAACCGCGCGATCAACGCCTTCCTCGCGCAGGTTGTGGAGCACTAATGGCCGATGCGTGTCCGCCCGATGACGCGTTCTACGAGCACGCCGCGTGCGGGCTGCTGGTAGCGGAGACCGATGGACTGATCCGGCGCGCGAACGCCACCATCTGCCGCTGGCTCGGCTACGAGGCCGACGAGCTGATTGGAAAGGTCCGGGTACAGGACCTGCTGACCGTGGGCGGGCGCCTGTTCCACCAGACCCACATCAACCCGATCCTGCAGCTGCAGGGTTCTGTGGCCGAAGTCCAGGTCGAAATGCGCCACCGCGACCAGACCCGGATATCGCTGCTGATCAACATCGTGCGGCGCCGCCACGGCGATTCGCACCTCGACGAACTGGCGCTGCTGGTGGGCGAAGACCGGCGCGCCTACGAGCGCGAACTGCTCAAGGCGCGCCAGACGGCGGAAGCGGCACTGGAAGCGCGCCACGGCGCCGAGGCCAAGCTGCACGAAATGAACGAGCAGTTGTCGCTGGCCGATCGCCGCAAGGACGAATTCATCGCCACCCTATCGCACGAGCTGCGCAATCCGCTGGCGCCGATGCACAGCGCGCTCGAAGTGATGAAGCTGCGCTCAAGCGGGAATGCCGCGCTGGAGCCGGTGCTGCCGGTATTCGAACGCCAGCTCAAGCACATCACCCACCTGGTCGACGACCTGATGGAGATCTCGCGCATCACTGAAGGGCGCATGGCGCTGCGCTGCGCGCCGCTCGACCTGGGCACGGTGGTACGCGCGGCCGCCGCCGATGTCGCGGCGCTGATCGACGCCTCGGGCCACACGCTCAGCATCTCGCTCCCGCCGCAGGCGCTGGTCGTCGACGGCGACGCCACCCGGCTCACGCAGGTGGTCGTCAACCTGCTGACCAACGCCGCCAAGTACACCCCGCGCGCAGGCCGCATCTGGCTCGAAGCGGCGCGCCACGAAGGCCAGGCGCAGATCACGGTGCGCGACGACGGCATCGGCATTCCGCAGCAATCGCTGGCATCGATCTTCGACATGTTCTCGCAGCTCGAACCCGCGCTCGACCGCTCGCAAGGCGGGCTGGGGATCGGGCTGGCGCTGGTCAAGGGCATCGTCATGCTGCACGGCGGCGACATCTGCGCCGTCAGCGAGGGAGTCGGACGCGGATCGGAATTCCGGCTGCGCCTGCCCCTCAGCGCTGCCGGCATCGGCGCCGACGCCAGCGCCAGCGCGCCGGTCAGCGTCGAGGCGCTGCGCGTGCTGGTCGTGGACGACAATGCCGACGCGGCCGACACGCTGGTGATGGCGCTCGAGCTGCTCGGCTGCGAAGCGAAAGCGGTGTACAACGCGCTCGATGGACTGGCGCAACTGGCCGAATTCAGACCGCAGGCAGCGCTGCTCGACATCGGCCTGCCGGACATGAATGGCTACGAGATGGCGCGCCGGGTCCGCGCTGCCGACAGCGGCGCCGCAATCACGCTGATCGCCGCCACTGGCTGGGGCCAGTCCAGCGACAAAGAGCGCGCGCGCGAAGCCGGCTTCGACCACCACCTGACCAAGCCGATCGACTTCGACCAGCTCCAAACGATCTTAACGCTTGTCAAGCAGTTCCAAAGTCCGGTAGTTCCAAAATCGGGGACAGACCACCATTTTAGAATCTTCTAAAATGGTGGTCTGTCCCCGATTTTGGAACTTTTCAGTCAGGGAATTTACTTGAGCCAGCCGCGGTGGCGGAAGTACAGGAAGGGGGCGATCGCCGAGGTCAGCATCAGGCCGAGCGCCCACGGGTAGCCCCAGGCCCAGTCGAGCTCGGGGAACCAGCGCTTGAAGTTCATGCCATAGATGCTCGCAATGAGCGTCGGCGGCAGGAATGCCACCGAGGCGACCGAGAAGATCTTGATGATCTTGTTCTGGTTGATGTTGATGAAGCCGACCGTGGCGTCCATCAGGAAGTTGATCTTGTCGAACAGGAATGAGGTGTGGCCGTCCAGCGATTCGATGTCGCGCAGGATCTGGCGCGCTTCTTCGAACTGGTCGGCATTGAGCAGCCGCCCGCGCATCAGGAAGCTGACCGCGCGCCGCGTGTCCATCATGTTGCGGCGGATCCGGCCGTTCAAGTCTTCCTCGCGCGCGATGGCGTTCAGCGCGTCGGCCGCGTCCTGGTCGGTAAATTCCTTTTGCAGTACGCGCCGGCTGACCTCTTCGAGGTCTTGGTAGATGCCCTCGAGCGCATCGGCCGAGTATTCGGCGTCGGTGGCGTACAGGTCGAGCAGCACGTCCATGTAGTCGGCGATCGATCCCGGGCGCGAGCGGGCGCGCATCCGCACCAGCCGGAATACCGGCAGGTCGTCGGTGTGCACCGAGAACAGCATCTTGCGCGCCAGGATGAACGCCACCGTGACCACGCGCGACGGGCCGTCGTCTTCTTCCAGCAAAAAGTCGGTGCGCAGGTGCAGGTCGCCGTTTTCCGCTTCGTAGTAGCGGGCCGACGCTTCGATGTCCTTGACTTCGTCCTCGCCAGGCAGGATCACCCCGTAAATGGCCTTGACCCAGGCGCGCTCGTCGTCGGTCGGGTCGGTCAGGTCGACCCAGACGGGCGCGACGTTTTCGAGATCCTCGCGGGTCTCGATCGGTACCTGGTTGAGGCGGCCATTCTGTAGGACAAATACGTTGATCATGCGCTTTTCTCGGCCGCGATTCGGAAACAGCGCAAGTGTACCCGTTAGCCCCTGCCCCGAACACCCCGAAACGAAAATTTTGACTGAGGGAAGCTGCTTTTATGCCAATAATTGCTTAAGGCAAGTCAGCCGAGTTCATCCTGATCAGAATCGTGCTGGTGCGCCGCCCCAGGTAGCGGGTGTCCCGGTGGCGATCGTAGTAGCGCGGGTTGGGCAGCATGACCGCCAGTTTGGCCGCTTGCGCCGTTCCCAGGCCCGCCGCGCTGGTCTTGAAGTAGTGGCGCGCGGCCGCTTCGGCGCCGAACACGCCGCGTCCGAATTCAACCACGTTGAGGTAGATTTCAAGGATGCGCTGCTTGCTCATCACCGTTTCCAGCATGAAGGCGATCACCATTTCCTGCGCCTTGCGCACGTAGCTGCGCGAGCCGGACAGGAACAGGTTCTTGGCCAGCTGCTGCGTGATGGTCGATCCGCCGCCGACCACCTTGTGGCGGCGGGTGTTCTTTTCATAGGCTTTTTGCAGCGCGGTCCAGTCGACGCCGTCGTGCTCGATGAAGTTGGCGTCTTCCGAGGCAATCACCGCGCGCTTGAGGTTATTCGAGATGCGCTCGTACGGCACCCACTGGTGGCGCAGCTTGGCCTTTGGATTGGCCTCCTGCAGCGCCGACATCTGCAAGCGCATCATGCTGGTCGACGAGGGATTGAACACCGTCCACCAGCAAATCATCAGGAAGAAGTACAGCTGGATGAGCAGGACGATGAGCAGCGGGCCGAGAAACAGCCATTTGATCCAGGGACGCTTCGCCTTGGCGCGCGCCTTGCCCCCTCTTGCTTTGGCCATACGTTGCTTTTAATTAGAGTGATGCACGCAATTGCTCAAGAACGGCCGGCGTCTCGGGGCGCACCCCGCGCCACACCGTGAACGCTTCCGCAGCCTGCTCCACCAGCATGCCGAGGCCATCGCGCACCCGGGCGCCGTGGCTGCCGGCAAACTGCATGAACACAGTGGGCTGCTTTCCGTACATCATATCCAAAGCAAGTGTTTCTTGGCAAAAAGTTTCTGCCGGTATCGGCGGCAAGTCGCCCGCCAGGCTGGCCGATGTGGCGTTGATGACAATGTCGAACGGCTCGGTGATGTCGCCAAAGCCGCAGGCGCGCAGCAGCGGCGAGCCGAACTGCGCCACCAGCGCATCGGCCGTGGCGCGGGTGCGGTTGGCGATGACCAGCTCAAGGGGCCCCTGTTCCAGCAGCGGCAGGATGACGCCGCGCGCGGCGCCGCCTGCGCCAAGCAGCAGCACGCGCTTGCCCGCGACCGGCACACCGGCATTGCGGGTGAGGTCGTTGACCAGTCCCGCGCCATCGGTGTTGTCGCCGACGATGGCGCCATCGGCGAAGCTGAGGGTATTCACGGCGCCGGCGGCGCGCGCGCGTTCGGTCAGGCGGGTGGCGATCGCCGCGGCGTCGAGCTTGAACGGCACCGTCACGTTGGCGCCCTTGTAGCCCTGCGCGACCAGCGCATGCACGCGGTCGGCGAAGCCATCCAGCGGCGCCAGGCAGCGTTCATAGACCAGGCTTTGGCCGGTCTGCGCGGCGTACGCGGCGTGGATATCGGGCGACTTGCTGTGCGCGATGGGGTTGCCGATGACGCAGTAGCGGTCCGTCACTGTCCGCCCCGCAGGTCGGCTTCCATCGTTTCGTCGCGGGTGAACTTGAAGCGCGTGATGATCACCCACAGGTCATCCTTGTCGGACGAGAGCATGTTGGGAGGGAAGCGGCCAAACGGCGCGGCGCGCCGCACGATGGCCAGCGCCGCCTTGTCGAGGTCCGGGTTGCCCGAGCTTTTCTCGATGCGCGCGCCGCCGTCCTTCTGGTAGATGGTCCCATCCTGAAAGATCGGGATGTACACCACCAGCTCGCCGTACAGCTTGCGCCCCTTCGCCTGCGGGAAGTTGAGCGTGCCGATTTCCTCGACCCGGCGCTGCATCGTCTTGTAGTACATCGCGTAGCCCACTTCGCGCGTCGACGGCGTGATGAAGGTTTTGCGGGGACGCTTGTTTTCGTCTTCGATGCGCTGGGTGATTTCGGCGGCGGTGCGGGCGATCGCCTTGCTGCTTTCGACCAGGTCGGCGCCGGTGCGGTTCGGATCAGGCTTGTCGCGCTCGGTGACCGGGACCACATTGAAGTTCGAACTGCGCGCGCGCGTCAGCAGGTTCTGCTGCGCTTGTTCGAGTTCGGCGATGCGGCGCTGGGTGGCTTTGACGCTTTCGCCGGTTTCCATGCGGCGCAGGTCCGGCAGCGGCGACTTGGCGCGGCCTTCGGAGGCGTTGCCGCCGCCATCGAGGTTGGACTGCGCCAGCGCCTGCGCCTTGGTCGGCGCCTTGTTGTGCTTGGCGTTGACGAGGATGACCTCGAGCCCGGGATCGGTCGGCTCCAGGCGGAACGCGTCCGGCGCAACGAAGCGTACTGCGAGCAGTGCTGCATGGACCGCAACCGAAATCGCCAGCGCGATTGTCAGTGTATTAAGTTGTCGAAAATACTTCACGCGGTGCTTCGCTGTTGAAACTGAGAATGGGCAATTCTAACCCGTGTGTGATGGCGGGACGCAACTGAATTCCACCACCGCGTCGTTCCCGTGAAAACGGGAACGCATGCTGCGCGTGATGGTCGGCGACGTAGGGGTTCCCGTTTGCACGGGAACGACGTTATGAGGCCTTGGGCTCCGGTTCTGGATCGGTCGTCACAACGGCGACAACGCCCTCCGCCTCCACCACTTCCTCAACCGCCGCCTCACCGGCATCCGGTCCTTCATCCTCTTCGAAGTCCATGTCCACTTCGGCCGGCGCCACCGCCGCCACCTCCAGCAGGCGCGCCTCGATCGACAAATCGACTTCATCCCAGCGCAGGATATCGATCTTGACCTGCGCGCCGCGCGCCACCTGCGGCATGCCCGGCAAACGGATAATCAGCGGAATATCGACCAGCCGCAGTACTTCGTCCTTCAGCACCACGGCATCAACCTGGCGCGCCTCTTCCTGGCCCAGCCAGCGCAGGCACCAGTAGCGTTCCATGTTTTGCTGATGGTCGTTGTAGGCGGCATAGGCGGCGTCAAACGCCGACACGATCGCAAACAGGTTGGCATCGCGCGGCTTGAACGGGGCCACCAGCGGCGCCGTGACGCCATGCTCGGCGCAGGCGATGATCTGCCACTGGTTGACCAGGTCGGTATAGCGGCGCAGCGGCGAGGTGCTCCACGCGTACTGGTCGACGCCGAGGCCCTGGTGCGGCGCCGCGTGGGTGACCATCCTGACCTGCATCTTGGCCGCCCAGCCAGCGCCGGTGCCGCCGCCTTGCGAGCGGTAGATGCCAGGCACGCCGCTGTCGTGCAGCAGCTTGCCCCAGGTGCTGTTGGCGAAGATCATCAGCTCGGCGACGATCTTGTCGAGCGGCGCACCGCGCTTGCGGCGCACCACCGACACCACGTCGTCGTCGACATAAAAGTTGAAGTCGACCCGGTTGTTCTGCTCGGGCTTCAGGCCAAAGCCTTCGCGCTTCTTCATGCGCCCTTCTTCAAGCTGCAGCGCCCATTTCCACAGCAGCGCCAGTTCCGGCTTGTGCGGGTACTCGCCCTCGCCGCTGGCCAGCGTTTCCTCGTTGACCAGGTCATCGAGGTCGTTGTGGCGCAGGTTGCTCTTGATCGGCACCAGCTCGGCGCGCGTGACGGTCGATATCACCGACCAGTCGGACGGGTTCAGGGTGGCGTACAGCGACACCGCCGGGCAGTTCTTGCCCTCGGCGAGCGTGAAGGCGTTGACGATATCGTCCGGCAGCATGGTGATTTTATCGCCCGGCATATAGACGGTCGACATGCGCGCGCGCGCCATCTTGTCGATCGCGTCGTCCGGCTTGACGCCCAGGCCTGGCGCGGCGATGTGGATACCCACCACCACCGAGCCATCGTCGAGTGTACGTACCGAGAACGCGTCGTCGATCTCGGTCGTGGTGACGTCGTCGATCGAGAACGCGGCCACGTCGGCCAGCGGCAGGTTGCCAGGCGCGGACGGCGCCGGCACCGCCGGGAAGCCGGCGCCGCGCGGGAAGTTCTCGAACAGGAAACGCGCCATGTGCAGGTCTTTTGGCGAAGCGATGCCGCCAACCTGCAGCATCAGCCGCTGCGGCGTGGTGTGCAGTTCGTCGGCGGCCGCTTCCAGCGCCTTGAATTCGATGGTGTTCTTGTCCGGCTTGAACAGCAGCTGGTTGACCATCGGCTGCATCTGCTGCGGCAGCGTGCCGGCCTTGAGTTCATCGACGTAGGCAGCCTGGATCACCAGCTGCTGCTTCTTTTTCTCGATGCCGGCCTGCGCCGCGCGCAGCGCCTGCTCGGGCGCGGCCTTGTAGCGCCCGCGGCCCTTTTTGTAGAAGTAGATCGGCGCGCCATGCAGCGCCAAGATCAGCCCGGCCGCTTCGACCGGCAGCGGCGGATGGCCGAAGTATTCGGCGCCCAGCTCGGCAAAGCCGAATTCTTCCTGGCCCGCGACCTCCCATAAGAATTCGAGATCGGCGTCCTGCGCCACGACCTTGGCCTGGTCGATCAGTTCTGACGGGGTTGGCTTTTCGAACTGCAGCAGCACGTCCTTGGCCTTGACCTTGCTGCGCTTGCCGCTGGCCAGTTCAACCTGGTAGGCCTCGCCCGCCTGGGACAGCACGCTGCCGGCCTTGAAATCGCCCGACTCTTCGAAGAATACGTTCATGATGCCTTTTATTTATAGTGTGTATTGGGCGCCAGACTGGTCACCGGGGGCAGGAACACCTCGGTCACCAGCAGCGTTCCATTGCGGCGCCGGTACAAGCAGCGGCGCGCATAGTAAACAGGGTCGTCCATCGCTCCCAGCACCGCGCGCGCGCGTTCGAGCAGCGGATGGCCGGCGCGTATCCGCGCAAATTCAAGTTCGCCGCGCGTCACCAGCGGGTCATAAAACAGGGTGCTGCCAAGCGAGCGCTCGCCCAGCGCCGAGAACAGCGGCCAGTCGGCCGCGGTGCTCGATGCCGGCACCACCGTGTGCGCGAACACCACCGGCACGCCGTCGCAACGCAGCAGCACTTCGCGTTCCCACACCCGGCCCGGCCGCTGCATGCCGATCGCGCGCGCTTCGTCGGCCAGGCACAGGCCGGAGCTCTGGTGCAGGCGCTGCACGCGGAACGCTTCGCTATGCGCGATCAGGCGCGCCGTCAGCGAGCCTTGCGTGGCGAGCCATCCGCGCACGTCCGCAGGCGCGGCGACGCCATTGATGTGCCGGTGCCAGGTGGCCCGGCGCAGCGAACCGCTCCTCACCTGGCCGCTTCCGCCAGGCAGAAATCGAGCACTTCGTCCACATACTGGGCAAACTCGGGAATCGCGTGGTCGCTGCCGTCGATGACATGCTGCTGCGCGCCTTCATAGTGCGCCACCATACCGCGGTAATCCAGCACCTCGTCGCCGGTCGCCGCGAGCAGGAAATAGCGTTCCGGCCGCGTAATCCGGTCGACCTTCAGCTCACGCAGCTCGTCGATGTACTCGCGCTTGAATTCGAACGGCTTGTCCGAATGGTACTCCGTGGTGACGCCGACATGCTGTTCCAGATTCACGAGCGGATCGACTGCGGGGTTCAGCAGCGCGGCGCGGCAGCCAAGCCGCTCGGCCAGCCAGGTCGCGTAAAAGCCGCCCAGCGACGAACCGATCACGGACAACTGGCTGGCCGGGTAGCGTTCGACCAGCGTCAGTACCAGCGCCATCGCCTCCTTGGGCGACGCCGGCAGCTGCGGGCAGATCAGCTCATTGGCACGGCCGCGCTCTTTCATCCGCTCGCCGACCACGCGCGCCTTGAACGAGCGCGGCGAAGAGCGGAATCCGTGCAAATACAAAACGTGCGCTTTGGCGGTCATGCCAGCGCTTCCAGCAGCTTCTGGTGGATGCCGCCGAAGCCGCCGTTGCTCATCACGAGAATGTGGTCGCCCGGCTGGGCAGCGTCGACAATCGCCTTGAGCAGGAAGTCGAGCTGGTCGAAGCTGTGCGCGATCGCGCCGAGCGGTTTCAACGAGTCGGCCAGGCTCCAGCCCAGCGCCTGCTGGCTGCCGAAGCCGAACACCAGGTCGGCGTCTTTCAGGCTGCCCGGCAGCGCGTCCTTCATCGCGCCCAGCTTCATGGTGTTCGAGCGCGGCTCGAGCACCGCCAGGATACGCCCGCTGGTGCCAAGCTTCTGGCGCAGTCCGCCGACGGTGGTGGCGATCGCAGTCGGGTGGTGGGCAAAGTCGTCGTATACAGTAATGCCGTTGACGACGCCGCGCACTTCCATGCGGCGCTTGACGCTTTCAAAGCGGGCCAGCGATTCGGCAGCCTGGGCTGGCGGCACGCCGACATTGCGGGCCGCGGCAATCGCAGCCAGCGCGTTCGAGCGGTTGTGCTTACCGGTCAGCCCCCAGTTGACGGTGCCGACGACTTCACCATTGAACAAGACGTCGAAGCCGTCCGACGGGTGTTCGGCCATGGTCCAGTTGACGCCGTCGGAACCGCCGAACGATTCCTGGTCGCTCCAGCAGCCGCGCTTCATCACGCGGGCAATCGATGCCTCATCGCCGTTGACGACCAGGCGGCCGACACCCGGCACGGTACGCACCAGGTGATGGAACTGGGTTTCGATGGCGCCGATGTCCGGGAAGATGTCGGCATGGTCGTACTCGAGATTATTCAGTACCGCGGTCTTGGCGTGGTAGTGGACGAACTTGCTGCGCTTGTCGAAGAAGGCGGTGTCGTACTCGTCGGCCTCGATGACGAAGAAGTCCGATGGCGTGGCGCCTTGCAGGCGCGCCGAAATGCCGAAGTTCATCGGGACGCCGCCGATCAGGAAGCCCGGCGAATAGCCGGCATCTTCAAGGATCCAGGCCAGCATCGCCGAGGTGGTGGTCTTGCCATGCGTACCGGCCACGGCCAGGACCCATTTGTCGCGCAGGATATGTTCGCCGATCCACTGCGGACCGGATACATACGGCAGGCTCTTGTTCAGTATCTCTTCGATCAGCGGGTTGCCGCGCGAGACGACGTTGCCGATCACGTACAGGTCGGGGTTCAGCTGGGTTTGCTCCGGGCCGAAACCGGTGATCAGCTCGATGCCTTGCGCTTCGAGCTGGGTGCTCATCGGCGGATAGACGTTGGCATCGCAGCCGGTCACCTTGTGGCCCGCCTCTTTTGCCAAAACAGCAAGGCCGCCCATGAAGGTGCCGCAAATACCGAGGATGTGAATATGCATGGTTGTGTTGTGTTGGCAAAAGTCGGAATACGCGATTTTACCCGACACGGTGGCATTTTCCGTTCAAGAGTATGATCTTGTCATGATGCCTAACCAGAACGACGATCTCCAGCAGTTGCGCTCGCAAATTGCTGCCGTCGCCGCGCGCATGATTGCGCAAGACGGCGCCGACTACGCCACTGCCAAGCGCAAGGCCGCCACCCAGGTCCTGGGCGACGAGCGGCCCGCTGCCAACCTGATGCCCGACAACTTCCAGGTCGAGGAAGAAGTCCGCCAGTACATTGCCCTGTTCCAGTCCGCCACCCAGCCGGCCCGCCTGCGCGAGTTGCGCGAGACTGCGCTGCAGGTAATGCAGGCGTTATCGCCGTTCTCGCCCTACCTGACCGGCGCGGTACTCAACGGTACAGCCGGAGAGCATGACGATATTCATTTACAATTGTTTGTTGAGAGTCCGAAGGATGTCGAGATCTTCTTGTTGAATCGCGACGTCGATATCGAGCTTTCCGAGACCCCGCACTTCAAGGGCGCCCGCCATGACCCGGTCGAGACCATCAGTTTCATGTGGCGCCGCGAAGGCGTGCATGTGGAAGTGTATGACCTGAACGACCTGCGCGGCGCGCTCAAGCCGCGCGCCGACGGTCGCCCGCAGCGCGCCGACATCGACACGGTGCGCGCGCTGATTGAAGCTTCACCCGACTTGAATGAACCCTAAATGATCAACAAGAAAAACCTGCTCTTCTACATTATCATCGCCGCCACCTTTGCCGCCATGGGCGCTTATGTCGGCGTGCATAAAAAGCAAGCTGACCCGATCACCACCAAGATTGCGCCGACCGATGGCCGCCCGCATACGCCGGTGTCGGCCTTGTTCGCCGAAACCATGAACGATTCGCAAGGCGCCAGCCAGGCGCTGGCCCAATGGAAAGGCAAGGCGCTGGTGGTGAACTTCTGGGCGCCGTGGTGCGCACCCTGCGTCGAAGAAATGCCGGAGCTCGATGAGCTGGCCAAGGAAAGCGTCAAGAAGAACATCAACATCATCGGCATCGGCATCGATTCGCCTGCCAACATTGCCCAATTTGCCGAGAAATTCAAGATCTCCTACCCGCTATATGTCTCCGGCTTGCGCGGAACCGAACTGGCGCGTGAATTCGGCAACGCCAGCGGTGGCTTGCCGTACACTGTACTGATCGGTCCGGATGGTCAGGTCCGCAAGACTTATCTGGGCCGCCTGAAATTTGCCGAGCTCAAGGCAGACCTGGCGGCACTGGGCCTTTAAACGCACGACCGTACCATTTCAGAAGGGCATTATTTTCCCTTGCCAATGCCCATCGTTGGCGGCAAAATGCCAGACTTTCGCGGAAAACGACCTTTAACTATGGCAAAAAAGCTACTTCTGCTCAACGGACCCAACCTGAATTTGCTGGGAACCCGGGAGCCTGAGGTGTATGGCGCAGCGACCCTGGCCGACATCGAAAGCGCTGCAACAGCCCAGGCTGGCGCAGCGGGAGCGACGCTTACTTGCTTTCAAAGTAATCACGAAGGTGCGCTGATCGACCGTATTCACGCCGCTAAAACGGACGGCGTGGAGATGATCGTCATCAATCCGGGCGGACTGACCCACACCAGTGTCGCCTTGCGCGACGCCCTGGCGGGCGTGGCGATTCCCTTTGTCGAGGTGCATATCTCAAATATCTACCAACGCGAAGAGTTTCGTCACCACTCATTCTTGTCAGCAATCGCGCAGGGAACGATCTGCGGCCTGGGCACGGATGGATATCGCCTTGCCATCGACTTTGCCCTTAAAAAGCGTTAATCTTCGTCATCTTCACGCATTTGCGCGAGCGGCCCGATCCGGCAGCATCGCATACTCTTAATTACACAATAATTCCAAGGGGTTTCACATGGATTTACGAAAACTCAAGACATTGATCGACCTCGTTGCCGAGTCGGACATCGCCGAACTCGAAGTGACTGAGGGCGAGAGCAAAGTACGCATCGTCAAGTCGTCCGCAAACCCGCAAGGCCAAATGGTAATGATGCAGCCGCAGCAAATGCAGCAGCAATACTCGGCGCCAATGCACGCCAGCGCGCCGGTCGAAGCCGCCGCAGCGCCGGTTGCCGCCGTTGAAACTGGCCACATCGTCAAGTCGCCAATGGTTGGCACCTTCTACCGTTCGTCCGCCCCAGGCGCGGCAGCGTTCGTTGAAGTCGGTTCCACCATCAAGGAAGGCGAAACCCTCTGCATCATCGAAGCGATGAAGCTCCTGAATGAAATCGATGCCGACGTTTCCGGCACCGTGACCAAGATCCTGGTCGAGAATGGCCAGCCAGTCGAATTCGGCCAGCCATTGTTTGTGATCGGCTAAGGACAGCGCGTGCGGCACCCGGTGCCGCAGCCATCCTGGCGTTCCCATGTTGTTCCCGGCTTTGGCCGGCACTCACAGAAACACCGAACCTATGTTTGAAAAAATCCTTATCGCCAACCGTGGTGAAATCGCGCTACGCATCCAGCGCGCCTGCCGCGAGATGGGCATCAAGACGGTCGTCGTCCACTCGGAAGCTGACAAAGACGCAAAGTACGTCAAGCTGGCCGACGAATCGGTCTGCATCGGCCCTGCGCAATCGGCGCTGAGCTATCTGAACATGCCGGCCATTATCAGTGCCGCCGAAGTCACCGACGCCGAAGCGATCCACCCGGGTTATGGCTTCCTGTCCGAGAACGCCGACTTCGCCGAACGCGTTGAAAAATCCGGCTTCGTCTTCATTGGCCCGCGTTCCGAATCGATCCGCCTGATGGGCGACAAGGTCTCGGCCAAGCAGGCGATGATCCGTACCGGCGTGCCATGCGTGCCCGGTTCGGAAGGCGCGCTGCCGGACGACCCGAAAGAAATCATTCAGATCGCCCGCAAGGTCGGCTATCCGGTCATCATCAAGGCGGCCGGCGGCGGCGGCGGACGCGGCATGCGCGTGGTGCATACCGAAGCTGCGCTGCTGAACGCGGTCGCGATGACCAAGACCGAAGCTGGTACCGCTTTCGGCAATCCTGAAGTCTATATGGAGAAATACCTGGAGAATCCTCGCCACATCGAGATCCAGGTCCTCGCCGACGAACACAAGCAAGCTGTCTGGCTCGGCGAACGCGACTGCTCGATGCAGCGCCGCCACCAGAAGGTGATCGAAGAAGCGCCAGCGCCGGGCATCCCGCGCAAGCTGATCGAAAAGATCGGCGACCGCTGCGCCGAAGCCTGCCGCAAGATCGGCTACCGCGGCGCCGGCACGTTCGAGTTCCTGTACGAGAACGGCGAGTTCTACTTCATCGAAATGAACACCCGCGTCCAGGTTGAGCATCCGGTCACCGAGATGATCACCGGGATCGACATCGTTCAAGAACAGATCCGCATCGCCGCCGGCGAAAAGCTGCGCTTCAAGCAGCGCGACATCATGTTGTCGGGCCACGCGATCGAGTGCCGCATCAACGCGGAAGACCCGTTCAAGTTCACCCCGTCGCCTGGCCGCATCAATGCATGGCACCCACCGGGCGGCCCTGGCATCCGCGTTGACTCGCATTCGTACGCCGGCTACTACGTGCCGCCGCACTACGACTCGATGATCGGCAAGGTCATCGCCTACGGCGCTACCCGCGACCAGGCGATCCGCCGCATGCAGATCGCGCTGTCGGAAATGGTCGTCGAGGGTATTCTCACGAATATCCCGCTGCACCGCGAACTGATGGTCGACGCCCGCTTCATCGAGGGCGGCACGAACATTCACTACCTCGAGCAGAAGCTGGCCAACAAGCCGGACCTGCCGAAGGCCGGCAGCATCGCCACCAAATCGGAAGTTAAGGCAGCAGTATGAGCTGGACCGAAGTCGTCATCGAGATCGCACGCGAACACGCAGAGGCACTGTCCGACGCCCTGATGGAAGCGGGTGCGCTGTCGGTCTCGGTGGAAGACGCCGATGAAGGCACCGACCAGGAAAAGCCGCTGTTTGGCGAACCTGGCATGGAGCCGGCCGAAGCGGCGTGGGAGCATAGCCGCGTGGTCGCGCTGACCGACGTCGACGCCGACCAGGCCGAAATCGTCGCGGAAGCCGCGGCTGCCATCAAGCTGGCCAGCGTGCCGTCGTTCACCACCCGCGCGGTGGCGGACGAGGACTGGGTACGCCTGACGCAGTCGCAGTTCGCACCTATCCACATCGGCAAGAACATCTGGGTGGTCCCGAGCTGGCACGAAGCGCCGGATCCGGATGGCCTGATCCTCGAACTCGATCCGGGCCTGGCCTTCGGTACCGGCAGCCACCCGACCACCCGCCTGTGCATGGAATGGCTGGAGGCGCACCCAGCTCCCGGCAAGTCGGTGCTCGATTACGGCTGCGGCTCGGGAATCTTGGCGATGGTCGCCAAAAAGATGGGCGCTGGCGACGTCGCCGGCGTCGATATCGATCCTCAGGCGATCGAGTCGGCCAAGGACAACGCAGAGCGTAACAACTGCGAGATCACCTACTACCTGCCGGACCAGCTGGCCACCGCCAAGCCGGACCACGCCAGCGGGCGCTTCGACACTGTCGTCGCGAACATCCTGTCGAGCCCATTGAAGCTGATGGCGCCGATGCTGGCTGGCCGCGTCGCTCCTGGCGGCGCACTGATCCTGTCGGGCGTGCTCGCGCGCCAGGCCGACGAAGTCGCCCAGGCTTACGCGCCATTCATCAAGCTGGGCGTCTGGGCGGAGCAGGACGGCTGGGTTGCCCTGCACGGCCGGATGGGAAGCGACACCGTACCGCCGGCACGTTCACCTGCCGGGTAAAGGCATGGCGCTCGCCACACGCTGCCCCCACTGCCACACGACCTTCCGGGTCGCTGCGGACCAGCTCAAGCTGCGTGGGGGGATCGTGCGGTGCGGCTCCTGCAACGAGGTCTTCGACGGAAGCGCCATGCTGGTCAACCTGGAGGCGCCCGCGCCTGAACCAGAACCGGTACCGGCCGCCGTCGAACCTGAATCACCTCCCCCCGAAGACTCCCCGGTCGACCAAGAAGCTGCCGCACCCGAGCCGTCACAAGCTGACAGCGTAGAGCAGTTCTACACCCTCGATTTCGATACCGCGATCGATCCGGCTTCGCTGGCGCCGCAGGGAGGGACCGACGCTGTCGACGCGCCGGAACCGGAGCAGGAACCCCAGTCTGAGCCTGAGCCTGAGCCGGAGCCGGAGCCGGAGCCGGAGCCTGAGCCGGAGCCTGCGCCTGAGCCTGAGCCGGAGCCGGCATTGGAACCGGAACCAGAACCCGAGCCGGAACCGGAACCGGAACCGGAGCCCGAACCAGAACCAGAGCCGGAGCCGGAGCCAGAGCGTGCGCCCGAACCGGATCCAGAACCTGAGCTGCCAGTTGAGCCGCTCCCGGAACCAGAACAGATCCCCGAGCCTCCGCCTGAAGCCGAAATTCGCCTTCGCCCATCGCCTTTGCCCGCGGAAGACCTGCATACCGAGCTGGTTCCGGACGAAGAACTGGTCGCCAGCGCCATCCCTGAAGACATCACCGGGCCCGATCCTGCCGTCCTGCTGATGCGCGAATCGTCGCCGGCCGAACCACACGACGCGCTCGAGGTGCCTGCGCTGCCGCGCCCTGCTCCTGCCGCGCGCAAGGCCGGCCGCAAGCCACGCCCTCCGGCGCCGCGCCCCGCACCGCCGCCAGAACCGGTCGCACCCGATCACGACGAACCTGAATTCATGCGGCGCGGACGCCTGCTTGAAAAAGCCAGCCGCACCCGCCGCCTCGCCATGATCATCGGCTCGGCCATCCTGGTGCTCGCGCTGCTGATCCAGGCGATGACGACCTTCCGCAATTCGCTCGCGGCCCAGTTCCCGGCGCTGACGCCGGTACTGTCCGGAACCTGTGCGGTCTTTGGCTGCCGCATCGCGCTGCCGGCCCAGATCGACGAGCTGGCGATTGAGACAGGTGAATTGGAGACCATCTCCGGCGACACCTTCCTGCTGACGACCTCACTGCGCAACCAGGGCCGCCTGATCCAGGCCTGGCCGAACATCGAACTGGCGCTCACCGATGCCGACAACAAGACTGTGCTGCGGCGCGTCTTCACGCCGGCCGAATACCTGCCGAAGGACGTCGCTCCAGCGAAAGGCTTTGCCGCCCGCAGCGAACAGCCGGTCCGGCTCTATTTTGAACTCAGCCAGGTCAAAGCATCTGGCTATCGCATCGCCGTTTTCTACCCATAAGGCTTCACCATGACCAAGACCTCGCTGATCTGCGGCTCGCTCGCGTTCGACAAAATCATGCAATACCAAGGCCGTTTCGGCGAAACGCTGCTGGCCGACCAGCTCCACAAGGTCAACGTCTCGTTCCTGGTCCCGACCCTGCGCACCGAATACGGCGGATGCTCGGCCAACGTCGCGTATAACCTGCAGATGCTGGGCGGCGATCCTTTGATCATGGCCACCATCGGCCAGGACGGCGGCGAGTATCTCGACCGCCTCGCCAAGCTGGGCATCGAAACGCGCGCCATCCGCACCATCGGCCATGCCTACACCGCGCAATGCTTCGTCACCGCGGACCTCGACAACAACCAGATCAACGCCTTCCACCCCGGCGCAATGCAGTTCTCGCACGAGAATAATGTCGCTGACGTGGGCGCGGTCCGCGTGGCCATCATCGCGCCGGACGGCCGCGACGGCATGCTCAAGCACGCGCACGACTGCGCAAGCCTGAAAGTGCCGTTCATGTTCGACCCGGGCCAGCAGCTGCCGATGTTCAGCGGCGAGGAGCTGATCCAGTTCATCAATGAAGCCAGCTACGTCGCGGCCAATGACTACGAATTCGAGATGCTGATGGACCGTACCGGCCTGACGCTGCCGCAGATCGCCGGCCGTCTGGACGCGCTGATCGTCACGCGCGGAGAGAAGGGTTCGGAAATTTACGCCAATGGCGAGCGGTTCGAGATTCCATGCGTGAAGGCCACTGCGGTGGTCGACCCGACCGGCTGCGGCGACGCCTTCCGCGCCGGCCTCCTGCACGGCATCACCAATGGCTGGGACTGGCCGACGACCGGCCGCCTGGCCAGCCTGCTGGGCGCGCTCAAGATCGCCCACCAGGGCGGACAGAATCACTCGTTCACGAAGCAGGAAATCGCGGAAAAGTTTGAAGCGGCTTTCGGGTACAAGCTCCCTTAAAGCCTGAGTTATACCGTAGGGCGGATGCGCTTTGCCTATCCGACCTACAAATTCGATGGCAGCAAGCGACTTTCGACCGCGTCGACCGTGAGCCCCGCCGACCGCACCTCGACCAGCTTACGTTTGCTGGCCTGTCCATGGGTGACGGTGACCGCGCTGCGCGGCACCGAGAGCGTCTCGGCCAGGTAGCGCACCAGCGCCTCATTGGCCTTGCCCTCGATCGGCTGCGCCTGCAGCTTCAGCTTGAGGGCATCGTCCAGCACCCCAATCACTTCTGTCTTCTTTGCGTTCGGGGTGACCTGGACGGCCAGCCGCACTCCGCCAGGGAGCGCGGAGCACCAGGCGCGGCTCACCGGAAGCCGAACACCATGCCCAGCACGACCTGGGCGATCTGCAGCAGTATCAGGGCCACCAGCAGCGACAGGTCAAGCCCGCCTACCAACGGCACCACTTTGCGCAATGGACGCAGCAGCGGGTCGTTCAGGGCGCGTACGAACGGTGCGAGCGGCGCTTGCGGGTTCACCCAGCTGAAGATCGCCTCGATGATCAGGAGCGCGATGAAGCCGTAGATGATCCAGGTGAGGAACCGGTATAGCGCCAGCAGGAACATCGCCTCGCCGGACGCACCGGTAAGCAGCACCACGGAAGTGGCCAGCAGCACGATCAGGAAGGCGCCAATCAGGCTGGCCCAGTCATAGCCGCCGACGCCCGGCACGATCCGGCGCAACGGGCGCACCAGCCAGTCGGTCAGGGTAAAGGTAAATTGCGCCACCGAGTTGGGCGGGCGCACGCGGATCGCCTGCATCCAGAAACGCAGCAACAGGATGCCGCCCAGGATGGTGGCAACCGCATCGACGATCAACTTGAGAATTACGAGCACGAGGACTCCTTGATAATGGGCAGGCCGCGCAAGCGCGCCGTCATGTGAACCTTTGCTGGCGCACAAAAAAAAACCGCTGTGTGAAACGTGTCACACAGCGGTATTTTGCCTGATCCAGGCACAGCTGGCTATTACGGACGGCTGCTGGTCGGGAAAGGCCATGCTGCTGCTGGCGCCAGAACGGTTTTCGCTGCTGGTGCTGGAGCTGGCGCAGGTGCTGCTGCCTTTTCAGGAGCTGCTGCTGGCTTCGCCGCTGGAGCTGCTGCTGGTTTGGCTGCTGGCGCTGCCGGCTTGGCGGCTACTTTCGCTGCTGGCTTGGCTGCTGGCTTAGCTGCTGGCTTGGCTGCTGGCTTGGCTGCTGGCTTGGCCGCTGGCTTCGCTGCTGCTTTTGCTGCTGGCTTCGCTGCCGCTTTTTTTACTGCCGGCTTAGCTGCTGGCTTTGCCGTTGCCTTTTTAGCCGCTGGCTTAGCGGCCGCTTTTTTTGCTGCTGGCTTCGCGGCTGCTTTCTTGGCTGCTGGCTTCGCTGCGGCTTTTTTAGCGACTGGCTTCTTGGCTGCTGGCTTAGCTGCTACCTTCTTTGCTGCTGGCTTAGCTGCTGCTTTCGATGCGGTCTTCTTGGCTGCTGGCTTCGCTGCTGCTTTCTTAGCTACTGGCTTCGCTGCTGCTTTTTTAGCTGCTGGCTTGGCTGCTGCTTTTTTTGCTGCTGGCTTAGCTGCTGCTTTCGACACGGTCTTCTTCGCTGCTGGCTTGGCTGCTGCCTTTTTTGCTACCGGCTTAGCTGCTGCTTTCTTGGCGACTGGCTTAGCTGCCGCTTTTTTTGCTGCTGGCTTAGCTGCTGCCTTCGACACGGTCTTCTTCGCTGCTGGCTTAGCCGCTGCCTTCTTCGCTGCTGGCTTTGCTGCTGGCTTCGCTGCTGCCTTCTTCGCTACTGGCTTTGCTGCTGCCTTCTTCGCTACTGGCTTTGCTGCTGCCTTCTTGACTGCAGGCTTTGCTGCTGGCTTCGCTGCTGCTTTCTTTGCGGCTGGCTTAGCTGCTGGCTTGGCGACTGCTTTCTTAACAGCTGGTTTTGCAGCAGCTTTCGCTGCTGGCTTGGCGGCGGCGGCTTTCGCGGCCGGCTTCTTTACTGCGGATTTCTTAGCGGCTGTTGCCATGTGATTCTCCTTCATCTTCGATGGGATAGATTCAACTTACAAGATTTAAACCCGTCCGACCGATAGTCAGGCCAGGCGAATTATTCATCGGCACAAACTGGTTCTCGCGTTTGCGCTAATGAATTCGGCACCAGCTGAACTGCTGCAACTCCTCACGATTGCAGCACTTCAGCCATAGTCGTTTCCGCCCACTCTTGCCGGGACGGTAAAAAAATCTAAACTTCAGATACGACAAATTCGGTGTTCCGGGATGCTGCGTCCGACAAGCGCCTGCAGATGCGCGAAATAAAAAAGCCGCCATGCCCGAACAAATCGGGCAGTGCGGCTCAGTGTTTTCGACGTGTGCTTAAGTGCATATCTGTTGGATTCAACTTCCCATTTTTATTCGTTTGTTTGCCATCGCGCGTGATTCAAAAACACACATTCACGTTTTGACAAATTCAATCACGTAAAGTACACGAAAACCTTGTCAGTGCGCAACTGGCGCACCGAAGTTTCGTGCGCGTTTTGAAAATGCGATGTGCGACATCGGCGCGAATGGATTGAAGAATCGGTTTCTTCGCGCGTGATTCGCACGCCGCGGACGCGCATCGGGACGATCGTTCGCGCATGTTGGCCGCGCGCTTTTCGCGCCGCACGATCCGCGTGATCGCGCCTCCGAAACGCCATGCGATATTCGATTCAAGCGCATCGGAACGCGAACAGATGGGCATCGACTCTGACGCCTGGCGCCAAATTTATCGCTGTGTCACACCAGCGAAAAGCAGAGCATCAAGGACCACCTGGGCGAGTACATCGCCGCATCGCATCTCTGGTTTGGGACGCGTCACCGCGCCCGCTCCCTCACTGCATTTCGCGCTGATGAAAATCGCAATGCATTGATTAGTCACGAAAAAATATTTTGACGAGCGTATCCGTCATGCGATTAATGGGGCGCGACGAAGCGCGCCGTGAAGCGCATGGGCTCGATGTCTGCGGGTGACGAAAGAAGAGAAAACAGGCGCGTCGCGGACGGCCACTGCGCGCCTTTTTTTGAACCGGCGAGCGTCCGCCGAAGCGCCGTCGCGCGGACCGCCATCGCCGTCATTCGACGCGCGAACCGCGGCTTGTTATCGCCTCACGCCGACCCGAAAATTCGATTGCGCTCGACGAACGCGCCTGGCTTTTTGCGCGACGGGAACAGACCGATGCGCGCGTGTCGCGCGCGCGTGCGCACCGCATCGCAAAGCGTTGGGATTTTTCCACAACTTGAACGTGCGAGATGCGCGCGCAAACTTAGTCGCGCGCATTCGACGTCAAGAAGGTCGTCAGGTTTTCAATGCCTTGAGCTGTTCTTCGGCATCCGCACGCATGGTTTTCGCGAGCCCGGTTTTGAACGACAGCGCTTTCTCGAAAGCCGCAGCAGCCTTCGGCTTGTCGCCCAGCGCTTGCAGCGACTTCGCCATCCGATAGTGGACATGCGGCAGCGGCGTCTTGATCACGACCTGGTCCAGGATGGCGAGCGCTTCGCGATGTTTGCCCTGCTCCTGATGAACGCGCGCGATCGAGTATGCGATCGTCGGGCTATCCGGGTAGCGCTTCTGTGCTTCGCCGAGGACCCGGGTCGCGTCGCTGTACTTCTTCTCGCTCAAGTGGGTGACGCCCACTGCCATCAACTGCTCTTCATGACGCTGCGCGATTGCATCGTCGTCACCCGGCTTGAGGGCCAGCGCGCCGGCCTCCGCCTTGGCGATGTTTTCTTCCTTTAAGTCGAGGCTGACGTTCATCAGCTTTGCCGCTTCGGCATTCAGGCTGACGGTCTCACGCGCCAGCGCCTTGGCTTTGGCATCGCCCCCGCCGACGATAAACGGCGCCATCATGTAATAGTCGAGCAAAGCGAAGCGGGCTTCGTAATCGCGCGGGTTGAGTTCGACCGCTTTTTTAAACGCGTCGCGAATCGATCCGGCATAGCCGATGGCCGACGTGATACCTCCAGCCACCGCTTTCGTGCCCAGCGCTTTTCCGAGCGCGGTATGGCAGGCGCCATTCTCGGGATGCCTGGCAACGCACTTTTCTGCCTGCGCCGCCGCTTCGTCGAAGCGGCCGTCGCGGGCGCCAAGAATCGCCTTGGTGCGCGCGATCATCGCGCTGGCGTCGGCAGGATCTTTTGCCAGCTTCGCCGTGGTGGCCTTTTCGACTTCCGCGAACTTCCGGTCCTTCAGCAGCGCATGGTATTCGTCCGCCGCGACAGCCTGGCCAGCCATCAGCATGCCGAGCGCGAGTGCGCCCAGGCCCAAGGTCGATGTGTTTTTCATTTTTTGTCAGAGTCCTGTAGTGGTCAAAGTCGGCGGCGTGTATTTGCAGCGCCGAAGGAAGTGTCCGATATCTTTGCAAAAGATGCAACATATGCACATGGCACTATTTTCTCGGGACGAAAAAAAGCCCGCTTGCGCGGGCTGTCGATTGAGGCTGAAACGCCCCCTCTATATATAGAACAACTTATTCCCAGTTCAGCGCGCCGCCGGTCTGGTATTCGGTGACGCGAGTCTCGAAGAAGTTGCGCTCTTTCTTCAGGTCGATCATTTCGCTCATCCATGGGAATGGATTTTCTTCCTGGGCGAACAGCGTCTCGAGACCGATCTGGGTCGCGCGGCGGTTTGCGATGAAGCGCAGGTAACCCTTGAACATCGTCGCGTTCAAGCCCAGCACGCCGCGTGGCATGGTGTCTTCGGCGTACGCGTATTCCAGGTCGACCGCCTGCAGGAACAGCTGCTTGATTTCTTCACGGAACTCAGCCGTCCACAGCTGCGGGTTTTCCATCTTGATCGTGTTGATCAAGTCGATACCGAAATTGCAATGCATCGACTCGTCGCGCAGGATGTACTGGTACTGCTCCGCCGCGCCCATCATCTTGTTCTGGCGGCCAAGCGCCAGGATCTGGGTGAAGCCGACGTAGAAGAACAGGCCTTCCATCAGGCAAGCGAACACGATCAGCGACTTGAGCAGCTTCTGGTCGTTTTCGGTGGTGCCGGTGGTGAACGCCGGGTCGGTCAGCGTGTTGATGAATGGAATCAGGAATTCATCCTTGTCGCGGATCGACTTGACTTCGTTGTAGGCGTTGAAGATCTCGGCTTCGTCCAGGCCCAGCGACTCCACGATGTACTGGTAGGCGTGGGTGTGGATCGCCTCTTCGAACGCCTGGCGCAGCAGGTACTGGCGGCATTCCGGCGCCGTGATGTGGCGGTAGGTGCCCAGCACGATGTTGTTAGCGGCCAGCGAGTCGGCGGTGACGAAGAAGCCGAGGTTGCGCTTGACCAGGCGACGCTCGTCGTCGGTCAGGCCGTTCGGGTTCTTCCACAGCTCGATGTCGCGCTGCATGTTCACTTCCTGCGGCATCCAGTGGTTGGCGCAGCCGGCCAGGTACTTGTCCCACGCCCACTTGTACTTGAACGGCACCAGCTGGTTGACGTCGGTCTTGCCGTTGATGATGCGCTTGTCGTCCGCGCTGACGCGCTTGGCTACCAGCGCAGCATCTGCTTCCGGCTCGGCGGCGCCCATTGGTACCGGACGGGCTGCTGGCGTTGTTTCTTCATCCCATGACAACATAGTGTATTTCCTTTGCTAGGAGCTGCCGCAGTGCGACCGCTTCAACATATTGGTATCCTAAGAACCGTCATTCCCGCGAAGGCGGGAATCCATGCATGGCGCTATTTCTGGCGCTGTGCGGGTTCCCGCTTGCGCGGGAACGACGGGTTGCTTTAACTCATGTTACTGGCAGGCTTCGCATTCCTCGAAACCGTCGTCGCCTGGACGCAGGTAGCATGCCGCGCCGTCTTCTTCCGCTGCCGCCTGGGTGGCTGCCGCCGCCGCTGCCGGAGCCGGAGCAGCCGCCGCCATCGCGCTGGCCGACATGCCGCCGTCGACGTTGACTGCGTTCAGCGCGCCGGTACGCGAGGTCGACTTCTCCATGTGCGTCGCCGCGATGGTGCGCAGGTAGTAGGTGGTCTTCAAGCCGCGCAGCCATGCCAGCTTGTAGGTCTCGTCGAGCTTCTTGCCCGATGCGCCAGCCATGTAGATGTTCAGCGACTGGGCCTGGTCGATCCACTTCTGGCGGCGCGATGCGGCTTCCACCAGCCAGCTTGGCGATACTTCGAACGCGGTGGCGTAGATGTCGCGCAGGTCTTGCGGGATGCGGTCGATCTTGGCCAGCGAGCCGTCGAAGTACTTCAGGTCCGAAATCATCACTTCGTCCCACAGGTTGCGCGCCTTCAGGTCGCGTACCAGGTAGGCGTTGATCTCGGTGAACTCGCCCGACAGGTTCGACTTCACGTACAGGTTCTGGAAGGTCGGCTCGATACAGGCCGACACGCCGATGATGTTCGAGATCGTCGCGGTCGGCGCAATCGCCACGCAGTTCGAGTTACGCATGCCGAACTGCTTGATGCGCTCGCGCACCACGGTCCAGTCCATCGACTCGGACGCGTCGACTTCGAGGTAGCCGCCGCGCTCTTGCGCCAGCAGCTTGACCGAGTCTTGCGGGAGGATGCCGCGGTCCCACAGCGAACCTTCGTACGACGCGTAGCGGCCGCGTTCTTCAGCCAGCTCGGTCGACGCCAGGTAGGCGTAGTAGCAAACGGCTTCCATCGAGTTGTCGGCGAATTCCACCGCGGCCATCGACGAATACGGTACGCGCATCATGTGCAGGCAGTCCTGGAAGCCCATGATACCCATGCCGACCGGACGGTGGCGCATGTTGGCGTTACGCGCTTTTTCGACGGCGTAGTAGTTAATATCGATGACGTTGTCGAGCATGCGCATCGCGGTGCGCACCGTCTTCTGCAGCTTGATCTTGTCGAGCTTGCCATCCTTCATGTGGGCCGGCAGGTTGACCGAACCGAGGTTGCAGACGGCGATTTCGTCCGGGCCGGTGTTCAGGGTGATCTCGGTGCACAGGTTCGAGCTGTGGACCACGCCGACGTGCTGCTGCGGCGAACGGATGTTGCATGGGTCCTTGAACGTGATCCATGGGTGGCCGGTTTCGAACAGCATCGACAGCATCTTGCGCCACAGGTCGAGCGCTTCGATCTTCTTGAAGACGCGCATTTCGCCGGCGGCTGCCTTGTTTTCGTAGCCGACGTAGGCTTCTTCGAAGGCCTTGCCGACCTTGTCATGCAAGTCGGGCGTCTCGGATGGCGAGAACAGCGTCCAGGTGCCCTTCTCCATCACGCGCTTCATGAACATGTCCGGAATCCAGTTCGCGGTGTTCATGTCGTGGGTGCGGCGGCGATCATCGCCGGTGTTCTTGCGCAGGTCGAGGAATTCCTCGATGTCCATGTGCCAGGTTTCCAGGTAGGCGCAGACCGCGCCCTTGCGCTTGCCGCCCTGGTTGACCGCGACGGCGGTGTCGTTGACCACTTTCAGGAACGGCACCACGCCTTGCGATTTGCCGTTGGTGCCCTTGATGTGGGCGCCGAGCGCACGCACCGGGGTCCAGTCGTTACCGAGGCCGCCGGCGAATTTCGCCAGCAGCGCGTTTTCCTTGATGGCGTCGTAGATGCCTTCCAGGTCGTCCGAGACGGTGGTCAGGTAGCACGACGACAGCTGCGAACGCAGGGTGCCCGAGTTGAACAGGGTCGGGGTCGAGCTCATGAAGTCGAACGACGACAGCAGGTTGTAGAACTCGATGGCGCGCGCTTCGCGGTTTTCTTCGCGCAGCGACAGGCCCATCGCGACGCGCATGTAGAACGCCTGCGGCATCTCGATGCGGGTGTCGCGTACGTGCAGGAAGTAGCGGTCGTACAGGGTTTGCAGGCCGATGTAGCCGAACTGCAGGTCGCGGTCGGCGACCAGCGCCTTGGCCAGCTTGGCCAGGTCGTAGTTTGCCAGTTCCGGGTCGAGCAGCTCGTTGGTGATGCCCTTGGCGATGTACTGCGGGAAGTACTCGACATAGGCGGCGGCGGCGTTGGCCTGCGCGACTTCCTTGCCGAAGACTTCCTTGCGGATCGTGTGCAGCAGGATGCGGGCGGTGACCTGCGAGTAGGCCGGGTCTTTTTCCATCAGCGCGCGCGCCGCCAGGATGGCCGACTTGTGCAGCTCTTCGACCGGCACGCCGTCGTACAGGTTCTTGACCGTCTCGGCCAGGATGGCGTCGGCGTCAACGTGCTTTTCCAGGCCGATGCAGGCCGCGTTGATCAGGCTGACGACCTGGTTCATGTCGAGCAGGCGGCGTTCGCCGTTCTCGGTCACGTGGATCTGCGGTGCCGCGATATCGCTGGCGCCGCCTTGCGACTGCTTGAGCGCCTTGCGCTCTTCCATCTGCTTGGCGCGGTACAGGACATAGGCGCGCGCGACATCGTGCTCGCCCGAGCGCATCAGCGACAATTCGACCTGGTCTTGCACGTCTTCGATGTGGAAGGTGCCGCCGGATGGCTGGCGGCGCACCAGGGCCGCGACGACGTTGTCGGTCAGCTGCTCGACCAGCTCGCGCACACGCGCCGAAGCTGCGCCCTGCCCGCCGTTCACGGCGAGGAAGGCTTTGGTCATGGCGACCTGGATTTTAGATGGTTCGAACGCGACCACGGAACCGTTACGGCGGATGATGCGGTAATCGCCGTTGGCGACGATGGCTTGTGCGCCGGACTGCGCTGCGTTACCGGTCGCCCCTGGTGTGACGTGGTTGGTGATCGAAATATCTAGGGAAGTTTGCATTGAGTCTCTCCAGGAACGACGTGCAGTAATGCTGCCGCCGATTGTTATGAGTCAAACCGGGCGACGCCGGTTCACGAACAAATCAAAAAAGCAAAAAAATACCCTTCCGAGCAGTGCCGCCGAGGAGGGGAAACACAGTCAAAAACGGTTTTTATGACGCAAGATCAAGGCCTTATGAGCACTTTGAAATAAACGGGTGAAGTGTCTGGAGTACCACTACATCTAGTGCATTGCCTTCGATTGACACTAATTGTAGTGCCGTACCCCTCTCGTTGCAATAGCTTTAGGACATTGAAAAACTAATTTATTTGGCATTTTTTTCGGTCCACGCGCTTGACATTTCACAGGCCCCGTCCGCATTGAGGCACGCGGTGAGTGAGCACTAACATTTATAGATTCCGGACGAAAAAAAACCGCCGGATCGGACGGTTTTCTGTGCTCCCGATGGCGTCGTTCGCGCGCAGGCGGGAACTTGCGCGCAAGCTTTGGACTTGGTATGGGTTCCCGCCTGCGCGGGAACGACGGGGCGCTGACTAGTCTTCCGGCGCGTGAATATCCAGCTTCTGCATCTGATAGCGCAGCTGGCGGAAGCTGATGCCCAGCAATTGGGCAGCCTGGGTGCGATTGAACTGGGTCTGCGCCAGCGCGCGCAGGATGATGTCGCGCTCCACCTGCTCAAGGTACTCGGGCAAATTGCTCGGCAGTGCATCCGGCGCCTGGACCGGGGCGCTTGCCGGGCTCGCCACGGGGGCAGCCGGCGCCGGGGCATCGGCCACCGGCGCGGAAGCAGGGATGGATGCCGGCTCGGCCAGCCGCGCGCTCTTGAGCGACAGGTCGCCCACCTCGATCACGCCGTCGTTGGCGAACGCCAGCGCGCGCTCGAGCACGTTTTCCAGCTCGCGCACGTTGCCGGGGAAGGAATAGGCGGCCAGCGTGTCGAGCACCTGCGGCCCCAGTTTCGCCTGTCCCGGCCCGGCCAGCCGGTCGAGCACCGTGTTGGCCAGCAAGCCAAGGTCGTCGAGCCGTTCGCGCAGCGGCGGCAGCGACAGCTCGATCACATTCAGGCGGTAGAACAGATCCTGCCTGAATTTGCCGGTTTCGACGCACTTGGCCAGGTCCTGGTGGGTGGCGCTGATCAGGCGCACGTCGACCGGCTCCTCGGCGGTCGCGCCGATCTTGCGCACCCGCCGCTCCTGGATCGCGCGCAGCAGCTTGACCTGCATCGCCAGCGGCAGGTCGGCCACTTCGTCGAGCATCAGGGTGCCGCCGTTGGCCGCCTGGAAAAAGCCGTCGCGGTCTTCGCCGGCGCCGGTAAAGGAACCCTTGCGATAGCCGAAGAACTCCGCCTCCATCAGCGCCTCGGGAATCGCCCCGCAGTTGACGGCGATGAAAGGCTTGGCAGCGCGCGAGCTTTGCGCGTGGATCTCGCGCGCGGCCAGCTCCTTGCCGCTGCCCGACTCGCCGGTGATCGAAATCGGCGCCATCGAGCGGGCCAGCCGTCCGATCTGGGCGCGCAGGCCCTGCATCGCCGACGAATTGCCGATCAGGCGCGAAGGCGTGGCCGCGTCAAGCTGCGGCTCGCCGGCCGGCGCCGTCGACAGGCGCAGCGCCGACTGCACCATGATGCGCAGCTGGTCGAGCGCCACCGGCTTGGTGACGTAATCGAACGCGCCCGCCTTCAGCGCGACCACCGCGTTTTCGGCGCTGCCGTAGGCGGTGATGACGGCGATCGGCGTGCCTTTATATAGTGTGGTCACTTCGCGCACCAGGTCGATGCCCAGGCCGTCGGGCAGGCGCATGTCGGTCAGCACCAGCGCGTAGTCGCTTTTAGCGAGGAAGGCGCGTGCCTGGCCGAGCGTCTCGGCGCTGTCCACGTCCAGTCCCATCTTGAGCAGCGTTATCTCCAGCAGCTCGCGCAGGTCGGCTTCGTCGTCGATGACCAGGATACGGGGTGAACTCATTGCACTGCCTTTCTGGTACGTGGCCGCATCAGGCGCGCGGCGCGAACGTAATGACAAACCTGCCGCTGGCCTTCTGGAGGCCGGCGGCATTGGCGTCGAAGCGGTACTCGTAATCGAGCTTCGCCTCGTTATTCAGGCACAGCTCGCGCGCCAGGTACAGGCCGAGGCCGGTGCCTTTGCTCGACGTCGTGTAAAACGGCTCGAACAGGTGCGACCGTACTTCCGGCGTAATGGCCGGGCCGTCGTCCTGCACATGCAGCTCCATCTGGCCGCCCGCCTCCACCACCCACAGACGGATACTGGCCGGCAGGCTGCTGGCGTAGCGGATTGCGTTGGTCAGCAGATTGATCACCACCTCGCGCAGGTGAAGCGCGTCGAAGCGTACCGGCCCGCTGCCGCTGTGGCCGACCCAGACTATATCATCGGCCAACCCATGGGTTTCCTGGAACTCGGCCTTCAGCTCGGCCAGGAAAGCGGCCAGGTACAACGGCTCGCCGTTGGGCTGCACCTTGCGCGACAGCTTCAGGATGTCCTCGACCATGCGGTCGACGCGGGCCACGTTGTCGCCGACGATCTTCAGCAGGCGCGCATGGACCGGCGCCTGCAGGTCTTCGGCCAGCAGCGCGGTAGCGTGGCCGATCGCCGACAGCGGATTGCGCACCTCATGGGCGATGCTCGCGGTCAGGCGTCCCATCGACGCCAGCTTGAGTTGCTGCGCCTGGTTTTCGATGGCGGTCACGTCATGCAGGAAGATCACGCAGCGCTCGGCCGCGCCGTCGGGCGTGTCGACGCGCGCGAAGCGCAGTTTGAGATGGGCCGACAGCTCGCGCCGGCCGGACAAGGTCAGCGTGCTGCCCGATGCCGGCGCCTCGTGATACGGCTTGATCGTGACGAAGGCGGCCTCCTGGCCCGCGCCTTGCTGGTCTGCGGCCAGCTCCTGCCAGCCAACGAAGGCAAAGGCCACAGGCGCCAGCGCGGGAATATCGCCCAGTGCGAAATCAACCTCGCCCTCGGCCAGCCCGAGCATATTGCGCGCCGCCGGATTGCTGGCAAGGACATGGCCATCGCGCGCCACCACCAGCACGCCGTCGGCGACGTCGGCGATGACAATCTGGTTGATCGCCTGCTGCGTCTTCAGGTCGATGCCGCGTTCGGCCGCCAGCTCCTCCTGGCGGATCAGCTTCGCAGCAAGGCTGTTGACCGACAGGACAATCGCAAAGAAAGCCGCGCCGTACAAGCCGGCCTGCATCACGCTGGCCCCGCTCTGCTGGACCATCAGCTGCCAGGTCGTCTCGCCCAGCAGGAACAGGGTGACCAGCGCGGCCGAGAACAGCGCCAGCACCAGCGGCGCGAGGATGGCCGCGCCGGCCAGCGGGAACAGGTACAGGATCACCAGGCCGCTGCGGGCGCCGCCGCCGGTCAGGTACAGCAGCGAGATGACAGCGATGTCGATCGCGATCTGGCTGGACAGCTGCAGCAGGAAGCGGTGGCGCCAGTAATGGGTCAGCGCGACAAAGCCCATCGCCAGCACCAGGTAGGCCGAACAGGTTTCGGCGTACAGGAACTGGCCGCTGCCGTTGACGGCGCGGCCATTGAAGGTCAGGTAGACGAGGAGGACCAGCGCGATGACGACGCGCGTGATGTTCAGCGTCTGGAGGGAGCGCCAAAAGGTCGAGCGCGACTCGGCCGACAGCGCATACCAGCGTCCCATCGGCGGCTACTGCTTTGGCAAGCGGACGTGGGCGGGGCTGCAGTAATCGAGCCCGTCCGCATGCACTGCTTCAGAAGCCGGGAAATACACGCCGCAATGCGCGCAGCGCGCCATCGACTCGACCTGCGCCGGTTCGCGCGCGGGGCGATTGGCGGCGCCGGTGTCTTTCGGGGTCAGCGCGCGAATCTTGGCGCGAACGGCCACCACGACCAGGACGATCAATGCGATCCAAAACAAGATACGGGTCATGCCATCCCTCGGTGCAAGACAACTTCAAGAACAAACCGGCTGCCGACGTATGCCAGCACCAGGGTCGCGAAACCGGCCAGCGTGAACCGCAGCGCGGTCTTGCCACGCCAGCCGCGCCAGCGGCGCCCCGCCAGCAGGGCCGCGAACAGCACCCACGACAGCAGCGCGAACACGCTCTTGTGATCCCACTTCAGCGCGATGCCGAACAACTGCTCGGAGAACAGGATGCCCGACAACACGGTCAGGGTCAGCAGCACGAAGCCGATGCCGATCAGGCGGAACAGCAGCTTCTCCATGGTCAGCAAGGCTGGCAGCTGGTCGAGCGCGCTGGCGAACCAGCCGCTGCCGGCCGGGCGCGCATGCAGGCGCGACTCTTGCAGCGCCATCAGCACGGCATGGAAGGCGGCGATGGTCAGGGTGCTATAGGCCAGGATGGCGACGGCGATATGCCAGCCGAACGCCGGCGCGGCGTGATCGAGCTGGAACACGCTGCCCGGAAACACCGCCGGCAGCATGGCCGCAAGCGCGGCGGACGGCATTACCAGGCGGCGAAGGCCATCGAGCGCGAAGTTGCGGTTCTCGAGCCAGTAGACCATCACCGAGATCCACATCGCGGCCGAAATCATGGCAGCGAAGCCGACGCGCAAGCTGCCCGGTCCCATCATGCCCTGCCACAAAGCGGCCCCATGCAACAGCCATGCGCCGGCGGTGACGCCGGAAATGATCGTGCCCAGCCGGGTCGGGAGCACGGCGCACACGGCATAAAGCAGCGCGGCGGCAAAAAGGAGGTAGGTCTGCATTCAGCCAAGTTTACACTATCGCGGCCCGGAGAGCCGGCCGCCGCCCCGGAATCACCAGCAAATATTTATTACCTCCAATATTCCAAAATCGGGGACAGACCACCATTTTGGAAGATTCCAAAATGGTGGTCTGTCCCCGATTTTGGAACGTTGGGAGGCGTTAATCGACGGCGGCCATGCGCAGCTCGTCGCTGTGGTGGCGTTGCTGCTCCTCCATCACCAACTGGCCGAGCTCGCGCTTGAGGGCGTTGAATTCGGGCGCGGCGGGGTCGCGCGGGCGCGCCAGCGTCACCGTCAGGTCGCGCTTGACCGTGCCGGGACGGTACGTCATCACCACGATCCGGTCCGCCAGGTAAATCGCTTCTTCTATGCTGTGCGTGACGAAGATGATCGTTTTCTTGAGCTCGGCCCAGATGCGCAGCAGCTCGTCCTGCAGGTTGCGCCGCGTTAGCGCATCGAGCGCGCCGAACGGTTCGTCCATCAGCATCACCGGCGAGTCCAGCGCCAGCACCCGCGCTATCGCTACCCGCTGGCGCATCCCGCCCGACAGGTCCTTCGGGTAGCGCTTGCGGAAGTCCGACAGCGATAACATCCCCAGCAGCTTGCCGACCGTGGCGTCGATCACGCCCTTGCCTGTGCCTTTGATCTGCAGCCCGAAGGCGACGTTTTCTTCGACTGTCATCCAGGGAAATAGCGCGTATTCCTGAAACACCATGCCGCGGTCCGGCCCCGGCCCCGTCACGTCGCCGCCATTGGCCACGATGCTGCCGCTGGTCGGCAGCGCGAATCCGGCAATCGCGTTGAGCAAGGTCGACTTGCCGCAGCCCGATGGCCCCAGCAGGCAGGTGAATTGCCCGCTCGGGATTTCCAGGTCGATGTCCTTGAGCGCGATCAGTTCGCGTTCGTCATTACGGAAAACCTTGTTGACGCCTTTAATGCTGATGGGCGATGCGCTCATGTCAGTTCTCCAGGCCACGGTGCCAGCGCAGCAGGTGGTTGTTGAGACGGTTCATGCCGACGTCGATCGCCAGCCCCAGCAGGCCAATGGTGATCATGCCGGCCATGATTTTGTCGGACAGGAAGAATTCGCGGGCTTCGAGGATGCGGTAACCGAGCCCGTCGTTCACGGCGATCATCTCCGACACGATCACGACGATGAACGCGGTGCCGATCCCGATCCGCACGCCCGACAATATATAAGGCACCGCAGCGGGCAGGATCACGCGCAGGAACAAGGTGCCGCCGCCGGCGCCGAGGTTGCGCGCGGCGCGCAGGTAAATACCGTCGACATGGCGCACACCGGCGATGGTGTTCATCAGCACCGGGAAGAACGCCCCCAGCGCGATCAGGAACACGGCCGGCGGGTCGCCCAGTCCGAACCACAGCATCGACAGCGGGATGTAGGCTATCGGGGGAATCGGCCGCAGCACCTGCAGCAGCGGGTTGAACCAGGCGTAGACTCTCGGGCTCGCTCCCATCGCCAGGCCGAGCGGCAGCGCCAGCCCGGCGCCAACCACGAAGCCGGCCACCACGCGGTACAGGCTGCCGATCGAGTCGACCACCAGCTCGCCGGAGAATGCCCAGGCCAGCCAGCTGCCCGCACTGTGCGGCTGCAGGGGCAGCAGGTACGCCACCCACTTTTCCGCCACCGCCAGCGGCGACGGCAACACCTGTGGATTGACCCAGCCGAGCATCGCCGCCGCCTGCCAGACCGCGATCAGCAACGCCGGCGCCACCGCCCCGACCGCGATTTCCTTCACATGCTTGCTTTTCATGATCGCTCCCGGGCGAGGTTACTGGACGTTCAGGCTCTTCTTTGCGGCATCGAGCAAATCGGTGCGGACCCAGTCCCGGGCCACCGGCGGCTTGCTCATCCGTCCGACGCCGGTCCTGGCCATCGTGTCGGTGGTGATCTGGATGTGTTCCGGGGTAATGTCGTACGAGTACGGCGAATTGCTGATCGCGTCGTCGAAGTCATCCTTGCTGATCTGGCCCTTGAACATCACATCGCGCACGTAGCGCTCGGCCACGGCCTTGTCGTCGATGAACATTTTGGTGGCCATCACGAAGCAGCGCATGAACTTTTCCGCGACCGCGCGCTTTTGGCCATAAAACGCCTCGGTCATTACCATCGTCCGGATCGGCGAGCCGATCGGCGTGCCGTAAGGTTTGAGCACCTCGACCCCAAAGCCCTTGTTGATCGCCTGCGACGATTGCGGCTCGGACTGCATCATGGCGTCGATATCCTTGCCGAGCAAGGCGTGGTTCAGGTCCGAATACGCGAGGTAGACCAGCTGCACATCCTTGCCAGGCACCGGGTCGCCCTTCAGGCCGTGCTGCTGCAGCAGCGCCATCAGCAGCACTTCCTGGATCGCGCCGCGCGTCACGCCAACCTTCTTGCCTTTCAGGTCCTTGATTTCCTTGATGTTCAGGCCGGGCCGCGCAACCAGCCGCGCACCGCCCCGGGCAAAGCCGGCCACCACGAACACCGGGGTGCCGCCCGCGCGGCCGGCGATCGCCGCCTCCGACGCGGTCGCGCCGACATCGAGTTCGCCAGCGATGATCGCCTGCATCACGTCCAGGCCCTTGGCAAACACCCGCTCCTCGACCTTGATGCCGCACTTGGGCGCGATCTCCTTGATATAGGCCACGGCGCCAAAATGGGCGAGCTTGAGGTTGCCTAGCCGGATCGTTTCCTGGCCCTGGGCGGCGCCGGCGGCGAGCATCATTCCAATAGCGATGGCCTTGCACATCGTGAACGCTGTCATCCCTGTCTCCCCTGTTAATGCTACCGATACGAAACTTACTGCTGGCCGGAAAGGCTATAAGGGGCGACTACGAGTGTCAAACGACAACAGACCAAAGTTTGCGTTTGCTTAATAAGAGCGGATTTAGCCATGCGGCGCGGGTAGGCCGGAACAAGCTGCCACATAGGGTAAAATGTTGGCGCAACCGGCTCCGTGCCGGTATTTTTCGCTGTATGCCTCTAATTAGCCAGGTCTCCCATGTTAGATAACTTAACCCAACGCCTTGCCAAGGTCGTCAAGACCATGCGCGGTGAGGCGCGTCTGACCGAATCGAACACCGCCGACATGCTGCGCGAAGTGCGCCTCGCGCTGCTCGAAGCCGACGTGGCGCTGCCCGCGGTGCGCGAATTTATCGCCCGCGTGAAGGAAAAGGCGCTGGGCGAAGAAGTCATCGCTTCGCTGTCGCCGGGCCAGGCCCTGGTTGGCGTGGTCCAGCGCGAGCTGGCCGTCCTGATGGGCGCCGACCTCGGCCCGGAAGCGTCGCAACTAAGTTTTGCGCAGCAGCCGCCGGCGGTCATCCTGATGGCAGGCTTGCAGGGTGTCGGTAAAACGACCACCGTCGGCAAACTGGCCAAATACCTGCGCGAGCAGAAGAAGAAAAAAGTGCTGACCGTGTCGGCCGACGTGTATCGTCCGGCCGCGATCGCCCAGCTCGAAATGATCACCAAGCAGGTCGGCGCGGACTTCTTCCCGTCGACCAGCGCCGACAAGCCGGTCGACATCGCGCTCGCCGCCCTCGACTGGGCGCGCAAGCACTATCACGACGTAGTCATCATCGACACCGCCGGCCGCCTCGGTATCGACGAAGCGATGATGCAGGAGATCAGCGCGGTCCACAAAGCGGTCAAGCCGATCGAGACCCTGTTCGTGGTCGACGCGATGCTCGGCCAGGATGCGATCAATACCGCCAAGGCCTTCAACGACGCGCTGCCGCTGACCGGTATCGTACTGACCAAGCTTGACGGCGATTCGCGCGGCGGTGCTGCGCTGTCGGTACGCCACATCACCGGCAAGCCGATCAAGTTTGCCGGCGTCTCCGAAAAACTCGACGGCCTCGAAGCCTTCGACGCGCAGCGCATGGCCAACCGCGTGCTGGGCATGGGCGACATCCTGGCGCTGGTGGAAGAAGCCCGCAAAGGCGTCGACTCGAAAGCGGCGGCCGATTTGGCCAACAAGATCAAGGTCGGCGGCCGCTTCGACATGAACGACTTCAAGTCGCAGCTCGGACAGATGAAGAAGATGGGCGGCATGGCCTCGCTGGTCGACAAGCTGCCGGCCCAGTTCCAGCAAGCCGCGGGCGGCGCCAACATGGACCAGGCCGACCGCCAGGTGCGCCGCATGGTCGGCATCATCGATTCGATGACGCCGCAGGAACGCGCCAAGCCGGAGCTGATCAAGGCTACCCGCAAGCGCCGCATCGCGGCCGGCGCCGGGGTGCAGGTGCAGGAAGTAAACCGCATGCTGGCGCAGTACGACCAGATGCAGACCATGATGAAAAAGCTCAAGGGCGGCGGCATGATGAAGATGATGCGCTCGATGAAGGGCATGATGCCCGGCGGGATGCGCTGACAAAAAAGGGGGGCGAAGCCCCCCTTTGCCGCTCCGTACGGGGAAAAAAGCACCATTCCCCCTATGAAAACGGCCGAAATTTTCGAAAAACACTTGCAACAACAGTAAATCCCCACCAATATAGGCCGGTGCGTTCAATTGCGCAATTTCCCCATGTGTTCGTTTAGGAGGCTCGAAGATGGCAACAGCCAAAAAATCCCCAGCAGCGCCAGCAAAAAAAGCAGCCGCTAAGCCAGCTGCCAAGAAGGCCGCTCCAGCAAAAGCTGCAGCAGAAAAAAAACCAGCAGCTCCACGCAAGCCTAATGCAGCCTTCATGAAGGCAATGACGCCGTCGGATGTCCTGGCACAAGTTGTTGGTTCGACCCCGCTGCCACGCACTGAAGTGACCAAGAAGGTCTGGGACTACATCAAGAAGCTGGACCTGCAAGACCCGGCGAACCGTCGCATGATCAACGCGGACGACAAGCTCAAAGCTGTCTTCGGCGGCAAAGCACAGGTGTCGATGTTCGAAATGACCAAGCTCATTTCCGATCACCTGAAATAAAAAGAATTAGCCTGTCCAGGCAAAGTGAAAAGGCCCCGGTTGAAGAACCGGGGCCTTTTTGTTTGAGACCGTCATTCCCGCGAAGGCGGGAATCCATCAGCCGCATCTTAAACCGGCGACCTATCGGTCCCCGCATTCGCGGGGACGACGGCGACGCTGGCGGTTCTCACACTAAAACCCGAACGCCGCCTTCATCAGGTGAAACACCCTGGTGTTCTCCATCGTGCCTTTGAAGGCCTGCGATCCGGCGCCGGTCGCGAACAGCTTCACATCGCCGCCGCCGTGCGTCTCGCCGGTGAACCGCACCCCGGCCTCCTGCTTGTAGTCGTCGGCAAGCACCTGCTCGCTGGTCAGCTCGACCCGCTCGCCCTTGCGGTTCGGACCATTCCCGAACACCAGCGTGGTGTAGGTCTTGCCATCGGCATCGCGCGCCGGCTGGCCGTCGTGGTAGCTGCGCACGATATCGAGGATCGGGTTGCCGCGCCTGGCGTAGCCGTTGAACGTCAATGTGTGGTCATGGTCCGCCGTCACCACGATCAGGGTGTTCTTCAGCCCCGGGTCGATCGCTTGCATCTTGTCGACCGCCGCCTGCACCGCGTCGTCCATCGCCACCGCATCGACCAGCGCATTCTTGGCGTTCGATCCATGCAGCGCATGATCGATCTTGCCGCCTTCGACCATCAGGAAGAAGCCATCCGGGTCATGCGCCAGCAGGTCGATCGCCTTGCGCGTCATTTCCGACAGGCTTGGCTGCTCCGGACGCCGCGTCAGCTCGTAATCGAGATGGGTGTCGGCGCTGTAAATGCCGACGAACTTGCGCGCCAGCGGCGCGCCGATCATGCCATTGCGGTCCAGCGCCACCGAGTAGCCGCGCGCCGCAAACTCCGCCATCATGTCGCGGCCGTCCGCCCTGCCCTTCGGATTGCGCTCCTTGTCGTATGGCGTAAAGTGGTTGCGCCCTCCACCCATCAGGACATCGACGCCATCCTTCAGCGCCGCGTTGTAGCCCGCGCCTCCCGGCACCACCTGCGCTGCGATCGAGTACGCGGCGTCGCGGTCGCACACATGCGAGAACGTCGAGGCCGGCGTGGCATGCGTCAGCTCGGTGGTGGTGATCGCGCCCACCGCCTTGCCCCTGGCCTTGGCCAGTTCCAGGATGGTCGGCGCCGCGCGGCCGTTGCCTTCGCCGCAGCGGTCGATGGTGGCATTGCCGTTGGCGTCCTTGGCAGGCGACACCGGCTTCGCGCCGGCCATCGAGATGACGTCGTTGTTGATCTTAATGCCGGTCATGTATGCCCCCATCGACGGCGCGCTGTCGGTGGTCTGGGCGTCGTTCGAGTAGGTCTTCAGGCGCGCCGTGCGTTCGAACTTCTCGAAGTTGAGCAGGCCTTCTTCCTTGTACTTGTAGATGCGGGCGGCCGTGATGGTGGTCGGGCCCATGCCGTCGCCAAGGAAGAAGATGATGTTCTTCGCGGGACCGGCGGCGTACGCCGGGGCGATCGCGGCGGCCAGCAGCAGCGCGGGGAGTCGGTTTGGTTTCATTGTTGAGCCCTGTTCATTGTGCGCCGCGGCTTACCAGCCAGCTGCCGCCTTGATGACCTTGAAAACGTGCGTGTTGTCGATGGTGCCGTGGAAGCGTTCCGCGCCCGCGCCGATGGCGCCGAGGTAAACGTCGGTGCCGCCGTGGGTCTCGTTGCCCGGCGCCATGCGCACCACCGCTTCCTGGTGGTAGTCGTCGGCGCTGACAATGGCGTCGGTCAGCGCCGCTTGCGTTGCGCGGCCGCCCTGGACGCGGTTCTCGCCGGTGCCGAAGCCAATGATGGTGACCGGCGCGCCGTCAAGGTCGCGGCGCAGCTTGCCGTCGGGGAGCTGCTTGATCAGTCCCAGCACGCCAGGCTCGGTGGCCGTGGTCGGGCCGGTGCGCTTGGCATAGCCGTTCAGCAGCAGCGTGTGGTCATGGTCGGCGGTGGCGACGATCAGGGTATTCTTCAGACCCGGGTCAATCGCCTGCATCTGCGTGATCGCGGCCTTGAGCGCCTGGTCGAACGCCACGGTCTCCTGCAGCGCGCGTTTGGCGTTGGTGGCGTGCAGGGCCAGGTCGATCAGGCCGCCTTCAACCATCAGGAAGAAGCCGTTCGGGTTTTTCGACAGCACGCCTATGGCTTTGGAAGTCATCTCGGTCAGGCTCGGCTCTCTGGCCGGGTCGCGCAGCGCGTCGAAGCTCATGTCGGACGGGGCGAACAGGCCGATCACCGGCTGGCCTGGGCGTTCGTCGAGCGCCTTCATCTCGGCCGTGTTCATCGGCGTGCGGTAGCCCCTGGCGCGCAGTTCAGCCAGCAGGTTGCGGCCGTCGCCACGCTTGACGAAAGCGTCGACGCCGCCGCCCAACACGAGATCGAGCCCCGCCGCGCCAAGTGCGGCGTTGTAGCCAGCTCCGCCCGGCACCAGCGACGCGGCGATCTCGCCTTCAAGCTCGCGCCTGGGCACGTGCGCATACGTGGCCGCTGGCGTGGCGTCGGTGACGCGGGTGGTGGTGACCAGCCCGGCCGACATGCCGCGCTGCTTGGCCAGTTCAGCCAGGGTCACCGCGCCCATCGAGATCACGCCGTTGTTCGCCTTCACCCCCGTCATGTAGGCGGTCATCGAGGCGGCGCTGTCGGTCACCTGGGCGTCGTTCGAGTAGGTCTTCACGAACGCCGATTCGGGCAGCGTGTCGAGCGTCAGCTGGCCGTCTTCGCCCACCGCGTAGATGCGCGCGGCGGTCAAGGTGTTGATCCCCAGGCCGTCGCCAAGGAAGAAGATGATGTTCTTCGGCTGGGCGCCTGCGCTTTGCGGTGGCGGCGCGGTGGCGCATCCGGCCAGGCCCGCCAGCAATGCGGCGGCCGCAACGAGGTGAAGTCGCATGTTGTGCCTTATCGTGTTGAGTTATTCGTGGAATTCCCACTTCTTCCATGCGCCGAGCACCGCGTTGGGGTACTTCGGCTTGCCGCGGCTGCCGTTGTAGCGGCCCAGCGCCAGGTACAGGTTGCCCTTCTCCATGTCGAGATACATCCGCAGGATCGAGCAGCCGTAGCGCAGGTTGGTCTGCATGTGGAAGAGTTTGCTGCGGTCGTTGTCGCCGATGACTTTGGCCCAGAACGGCATCACCTGCATGTAGCCGCGCGCGCCGACCATCGACACCGCGTACTTGCGGTATGCCGATTCGACCTGGATCAGACCGAGCACCAGGCCTGGGTCCAGCCCGGCCCTGCTCGATTCATACCATGCCGCTTCGAGGAACTCGCGGCGCGACAGGTCATCGGGGATCTTGCGCTTGAGGCGCTCGGACATCTGCGCCAGCCAGCGCTCGTAGCGCAGGCGCGCGGCTTCGTCGCGGAACACCGGCTTGGGCGGCCGCGCGTCCTTGATGGCGTTGGCCAGCGCCAGCCGGACGCCGTCGGCCATCGCTTCTTCTTTCTGGTTGCCGGCCTGCGCCACATTGGCGCAGGCGAGCAGCACCACCAGCGCGGCGCCGGCGATGCCTCCAATGCTTATACTGCTGCGCTTCACTGGGCGAGTTTGCCCTTGATGAAGTCCACCATGCCGGCGACCGGCACTGCGGTTGCTTCTGCATCGCGGCGGCCCTGGTATTCCAGGTTGCCTTCCTTCAGGCCACGGTCGCCGATGACGACGCGGTGCGGCACGCCGATCAGCTCCCAGTCGGCGAACATCGCGCCCGGGCGCAGGCCGCGGTCGTCGATGACGACGTCCACGCCGGCTGCCTGCATGGCCGCGTACAGCTTGTCGGTTTCTTCCTTGACCATCTCGCTGCGGTCGTAGCCCATCGGGCACAGCACCAGCTCGAACGGCGCGATCGCGGTCGGCCAGATGATGCCCTTGTCGTCGAAGTTCTGCTCGATCGCCGCGCCCAGGATACGGGTCACGCCGATGCCGTAGCAGCCCATCTGCAGCGGCGCCGGCTTGCCGTTCTCGTCGAGGAAGGTGGCCTTCATCGCTTCCGAGTAGGCGGTGCCAAGCTGGAACACGTGGCCCACTTCGATACCGCGCTCGATCGCCAGCACGCCTTTGCCGTCCGGCGACGCGTCGCCTTCGATCACGTTGCGCAGGTCGGCCACTTCCGGCTCGCCCGCGTCGCGGCCCCAGTTGGCGCCAGTGTAGTGGAAGCCTTCGGCGTTGGCGCCGCAGACGAAATCGGTCATGTTGGCCACCGTGCGGTCAGCCACCACGCGCACCGCTTGCAGCGCGCCGATCGGGCCCAGGTAGCCAGGGATGGTGCCGTAGGCTGCGAGGATCTCGTCTTCGGTCGCGAAGCGGTGGTTCGCCAGGCCCGGCACTTTGCCGACCTTGACTTCGTTCAGCTCATGGTCGCCGCGGATCAGCAGCAGCCAGTTTTCCTTCGTGACTTTGCCTTCCAGCTCGCGCTCGACGGTCAGGGCGATCGACTTGACGGTCTGCGACAGGTCGACCTTGAGCATCTCGGCCACCGCTTCGCACTTGGTGGCGCCTGGCGTGGCGATCTTGGCGAGCTCCTGGGAGGCGGCGGCGCGCTCGCCGGTCAGCGCCAGCGCTTCGGCCGCTTCCATGTTGGCGGCGTAGTCGGAGGTCGGGCAGTAGACGATCGCGTCTTCGCCAGTGCTGGCGATGACGTGGAATTCATGCGAGCCGGTGCCGCCGATGGCGCCGTTGTCGGCCGCCACCGCGCGGAACTTCAGCCCGAAACGGGTGAAGATGGCGGTGTAGGCGTCGAACATGACCTTGTACGAGGCCTGCATGCTGGCCAGGTCGCGGTCGAACGAGTAGGCGTCCTTCATGGTGAATTCGCGGCCGCGCATCAGGCCGAAACGCGGACGGCGCTCGTCGCGGAACTTGGTCTGGATATGGTAGAAGTTCAGCGGCAGCTGGCGGTACGACTTGATCTCGCCGCGCACCACGTCGGTGATGACTTCTTCGGAGGTCGGCTGGATCGCGAATTCGCGGCCATGGCGGTCTTTCACGCGCATCAGCTCAGGGCCCATTTTCTCCCAGCGGCCGGTCTCCTGCCACAGTTCGGCAGGCTGCACCAGCGGCATCAAGAGCTCGATCGCGCCTGCCTTGTTCATCTCGTCCCGGATAATCGCTTCGACCTTGCGGATCACGCGCAGACCGGTCGGCATATAGGTATAAATGCCCGAACCGAGTCGTTTGATCATCCCGGCGCGCATCATCAGCTGGTGGCTGACGATTTCGGCGTCGGATGGCGCATCTTTAAGAGTTGAAATAAAAAAACGGGAGGCACGCATATGGATGAATTCTTTTTAAAAAGAGAGAGTTATAATCAACCTAATTTTAAAGGATTAGCTGGCCGATGCGACCATTCTTTGTACAAACAAACCCGTTTGATGCGGTATCTGCCGTTTTCGCGCTGCGAAAACCTGGTGGATGCCCGGATATGTGGGCAAAAATGTAAGAAGGCGCCCGGCCGCAGAAAGTTTCGAGGTGCACTATGCTCGATCGTGAAGGGTTCCGCCCCAACGTCGGCATCATCCTGCTAAACGCCCAGAACGAGGTGTGGTGGGGCAAGCGGGTGCGCGAGCACTCGTGGCAATTCCCGCAAGGGGGCATTAAATACGGCGAAACGCCGGAACAGGCGATGTACCGCGAGCTGGAAGAAGAAATCGGCTTGCGGCAGGAGCACGTCAAAATCGTGGGTCGTACCCGCGATTGGCTGCGCTATGAAGTGCCCGATCATTTCATCAAGCGCGAGATTCGCGGGCATTACCGCGGGCAAAAGCAGATCTGGTTCCTGCTGCGGATGGTCGCGCGCGATAGCGAAGTTAACCTGCGCCTGACCGACCACCCCGAGTTTGACGCCTGGCGCTGGCATGATTACTGGGTGCCGCTCGATGTCGTGATCGAATTCAAGCGCGATGTCTATCAGCGCGCCTTGCAGGAGCTGTCGCGCTTCCTGTCCTGGCCGGCGCATGCCGGGCAGGAACGCCGGCACACGCCGCGCTACCTGCGCCAGCCGCATCCCCAGCGCGCCCAGCAGCCGGCGCCGCAGGTGGTGGCGGTCGAGCCCCAGTGCGTCGTGGTGCAGGAATTGGTATTGGCTCCTGGAAAGAGCTAGTCGGCGGCGGGGATGGGTGGACAGCGGTACAATACGCCCATGTTCACCCCGTCCTCCCATGATGTGCGGCGCTTCTTCTGCGAAGCGTTCCGCAAGCAGCGCGCCGGCGAAGTCCTGACCCCGATGGATGCCATCGCGGCCGACTGGATTTCCCGGCACCCCGAATACGCCGATGTCTTATCCGACGCCGACAGCGCCATTGCGCGCGACTACTCGGTCGAAGGCGGCCAGGCGAATCCCTTCCTGCACTTGTCCATGCACCTGTCGATCGCCGAGCAGGTGTCGATCGACCAGCCGCCCGGCATCCGCGCCGCGCATCATGCGCTGGTACAGCGGATCGGCGAACATGACGCGCACCACCAGATCATGGAATGCCTCGGCGAGATGATCTGGGCGTCGCAGCGCAATGGCACGCCGCCCGACACCGCGGCATATCTCGCCTGCGTGCGCCGCCGCTAGGCGGCGAATCACCCCAGCTTATCGTCCGCGACGTGATAGCGCGGATCCTCCAGCAGGTTCACTTCGATCATGCCCTTCGCCGTTTCCAGCACCTCGCGGCAGTCCGGGCTCAAATGCCGCAGGTGCAGGCGCTTGCCGGCCTGGCGGTAGCGGTCGGCAAGCGCGTCGATCGCCTGGATCGCCGAATGATCCACCACCCGCGCGCGGCGGAACTCGATCACCACATCCTGCGGATCGTCCTTCGGCGAGAACATCTGCCCGAACCCGGCCACCGACGCAAAGAACAGCGAGCCTTCCAGCTCGTACACCTTCCAGCCGTTGGCATCGATCGAGGCGGTGACGCGCACGTTCTTGGCGTGCTCCCAGGCGAACACCAGCGCCGAGACGATCACGCCGGTGATCACGGCAATGGCCAGGTCGAACGCCAGCGTAACGACCGCCACCAGCAGCCCGACGAAGATATCGGCGCGCGGCACCTTGCCGAACAGGCGGAAGCTGCCCCACTCGAAGGTCTTCTGGCACACCACGAACATCACGCCGATCAGCGCGGCCAGCGGAATGCGCTCGATCCAGGCCGAGCCGAACAGGATGAAGGCCATCAGGAACAGCGCCGTCGCAATCCCGGACAAGCGCCCGGTCGCGCCGCTGTTGACGTTGATCATGCTCTGGCCGATCATCGCGCAGCCGCCCATGCCGCCGAACAGGCCGGTGACGACGTTGGCGGCGCCCTGCGCCATGCTCTCGCGGTTTGGCTGGCCGCGGGTGTCGGTGATTTCGTCGATCAGGGTCAGCGTCAGCAGCGACTCGATCAGGCCGACCGCCGCCAGCACCAGCGCGTACGGGAAGATGATCGCCAGCGTTTCCCAGCTCAAGGGCACCTGCGGCAGGTGGAAGGACGGGAAGCCGCCCTTGATCGACCCGAGGTCGCCCACCGTCTTGGTGTCGATGCCGCCCAGCGCCACCAGCGCCGACACGGCCAGGATGCCCACCAGGGTGGCCGGCACCGCCTTGGTCACGCGCGGGAACAGATAGATGATCGCCATCGTCAGCGCCGCCAGACCGAGCATCGTGTAGAGCGGCGCACCGCTCATCCACTGCTGCACGCCATCGGGGCCGGCAACCTTGAAGTGGCCGAACTGCGCGATGAAGATCACCATCGCCAGCCCGTTGACGAAGCCGAGCATCACCGGGTACGGCACCATGCGTATGAACTTGCCGAGGCGCGCGGCGGCGAACAGCAGTTGCAGGATGCCCATCAGGACCACGGTGGCGAACAGGTACTCGGGCCCGTGGGCGACCACCAGCGCCACCATCACCACGGCCAGCGCGCCAGTCGCGCCGGAGATCATCCCGGGCCGGCCGCCGAAGGCGGAGGTAATAAACGCCACCAGCACGGCGGCGTACAGGCCGGTGAGCGGCGACACCTGGGCCACCAGCGCGAAGGCGATCGCCTCGGGCACCATGGCCAGCGCCACAGTCAGGCCGCTGAGCAGGTTGGTCTTGGCGTCGCGGATATCAAAAGCAGGCAAGGGAGACTCCAGGGCAGGCGCCGGCGCGCCGCAGAAATGAAAAAATCCTTTCGCACCGGAGCGTGGCGCCGGCTGAAAGGATTTTTGGGGTCATCAATACGATGACCGGGGGATTAACGCTTGATGACCAGCGCCGAAGGCAGGCTGTGCAGGTAAGCTGCGATGTCGGCCATGTCGGCGTTCGACAGCGGCTGGACCTGGCCCGTCATGATCGGGTTGTTGCGGCCGTTAGGGCCTGCGCCGCGCTTGTAGGCGACCAGCGCATGCTTGAGGTAGTCGGCGTGCTGGCCGGCCAGCTTTGGATAGCTCGGGTCGATCGCCTTGGTGTAGTCGGCGCCGTGGCAGGCTGCGCAGTTGTATTTCTTGGCCAGGGCTTCGCCGTTGGCAATATTGCCAGCTGCGACAGCGCTCATGGACATCGCGCCGAAGAACAGGGCTGCAATCATCTTTTTCATGGTTCTCGTCCTTATTTCTTCGCGGTTTGGGCGGTCTGCTGCGCGTAGTACGCAGCCACGTCAGCAATTTCCTGATCGCTCATCGATGCTGCGATACCGCGCATCGACGGGTGCTTGCGCTCGCCCTTTTTGTAAGCATTCAACGCATTCTCGATGTACTTGGCCGACTGGCCGCCGATCATCGGTACGGAATAAACTTCTGGGAAAGTCGCTTTGTAGCCAGGAATGCCGTGGCAGCCGATGCACATCTCGACCTTGGCGGCCTTGGCATTGGCGACGACGTCAGCCGCTGCAGCAACGTTGGCGATGCTGGCGAACATGAGCAGTGCGAAGAATTTTTTCATGGTGGCGATGGTAAGAGGTAATCGGGTACCGCACGTGCAAAAACGACATCTTTCGCACTATCAACCTGCGATTCTAACCCAAACAGGTGCGGGCCGTCCACATTCGCGCTGTGCAATGGGAGCGCTTACAACGGACCAGCGGATGTGGAATATACTGAAACCAATCAAACTTCACCCTACCTTTCCCATGCAAGCACCGCATCAGCAGAACCGTTTTGAAGGCACCGAGAGCTATGTCGCCACCGATGACCTGAAACTGGCCGTCAACGCGTCGCTCACCCTGCAGCGCCCGCTGCTGATCAAAGGCGAACCCGGCACCGGCAAGACCATGCTCGCCGAAGAAGTGGCGCAAGCGCTGAACATGCCGCTGATGCAGTGGCACATCAAGTCGACCACCAAGGCCCAGCAGGGCCTGTACGAGTACGACGCCGTCTCGCGCCTGCGCGACTCGCAGCTGGGCGACGAGCGGGTGCGCGACATCCACAACTACATCGTCAAGGGCGTGCTGTGGCAGGCGTTCAACTCGCCCGAGCCGGTGGTGCTCTTGATCGACGAGATCGACAAGGCCGACATCGAGTTCCCCAACGACCTGCTGCGCGAACTCGACCGGATGGAGTTCTACGTCTACGAAACGCGCGAGATGGTGGTTGCGCGCCATCGCCCGCTCGTCATCATCACTTCGAACAACGAGAAGGAATTGCCGGACGCCTTCCTGCGCCGCTGCTTCTTCCACTACATCAAGTTCCCGGACAAGGACACGATGGAGCAGATCGTCCAGGTGCACTTCCCGACCCTGAAGCAGGATTTGCTGGCCGCCGCGCTGCAGACCTTCTACCAGCTGCGCGAGGTGCCGGGCCTGAAGAAGAAGCCATCGACCTCCGAGTTCCTCGACTGGCTCAAGCTGCTGCTGGCCGAAGACATCCCGCCGGAAGCGCTGCGCAACCCGGACGCCAAGGCCGCCGTGCCGCCGCTGCACGGCGCGCTGCTCAAGAACGAGCAGGACGTCCACCTGTTCGAACGCCTTGTCTATATGTCGAGGACCAACCGCTGATGATCCGGGTCGAGCCGATTACGCTGGAATTGAACGGCCTGCGCCTCGAGCCCTTGAGCCTGGGCCACGCCGCCGGGCTGCGCGCGGCCGCCAGCGACGGCGAGCTGTGGAACATCCGCGTCACCTCGGTGCCGGAGCCGCACAACGTCGAGCAGTACATCAGCACGGCGCTGGGGATGGCCGACCGGATGGCGTTCGCCGTCGTCGACACCGCCAGCGGCGCGGTGATCGGCACCACCAGCTACCACGACATCGTGGCGGCGGTGGACCGGGTTGAAATCGGCTGGACCTGGTATGCGAAAAGCCGCCAGCGCAGCCACGTCAACACCAGCTGCAAGCTGCTGCTGTTGACGCACGCATTCGACACGCTCGGCTGCGCGGTGGTCGGCCTGCGCACCGATCACCTGAACTTCGCCTCGCAGGCGGCAATCGAGCGGATCGGCGCGACCAAGGACGGCGTGCTGCGCCACTTCAATGCGCGCCGCGACGGCACCGTGCGCGACGCGGTCATGTACAGCATTCTGCGCAGCGAGTGGCCTGGCGTGAACGCGCGCCTGCGCGACAAACTGCACCAACACCAGACACCATGCTGATCGATTTCTTCTTTACCCTGAAAGACGCCAAGATTCCGGTGTCGATCAAGGAGTTCCTGACCCTGCTCGAAGCGATGGAGAAGAGCGTCATCGCGCCATCGATGGACGACTTCTACTACCTGTCGCGCCTGACCCTGGTGAAGGACGAGGCCAACTTCGACAAGTTCGACCGCGCCTTTGCGCTGTACTTCAAGGGCGTGCAGGCTTCGTTCGAGGGCAACAAGGCGATACCGCTGGACTGGCTGATCAAGCGCATGGAGCGCGAGCTGTCGGACGAACAGCGCGCGCAGCTGGAAAAATTCGGCTACGACAAGCTGATGGACCGGCTTAACGAGCTGCTCAAGGAGCAGAAGGAAAAGCACGAAGGCGGCAGCAAGTGGATCGGCACCGGCGGCACTTCGCCGTTCGGCAATGGCGGCACCAACCCGGAAGGCATCCGCATCGGCGGGTCGGGGCGCAACCGCAGCGCCGTCAAGGTCTGGGAGCAGCGCAGCTACCGCGACTACGACGCCGAGCGCGAACTGGGCACGCGCAACATCAAGGTCGCACTGCGGCGCCTGCGCAAATTCGCGCGCGAGGGACTGGAAGAGGAACTGGCGCTCGACGCCACCATCCGCGCCACCGCCAGCAATGCCGGCTACCTCGACATCAAGATGCAGCCCGAACGCAAGAACAAGATCAAGGTGCTGATGCTGCTCGACGTCGGCGGCAGCATGGACGACCATATCGAACGCACCGAGGAGCTGTTCTCGGCCGCGCGCACCGAATTCAAGAACATGGAGTTCTTCTACTTCCACAACTGCGTGTATGACTATTTGTGGAAGCACAACCGGCGCCGCAGCAGCGAGCGGTTTGCGACCTGGGACGTGCTGCGCAAATACCCGCCCGACACCAAGCTGATTTTCGTCGGCGACGCGACCATGAGCCCGTACGAGATCCTGCAGCCGGGCGGCTCGATCGAGTACAACAACGAGGAAGCCGGCGCCGAGTGGCTGGCCCGCTTCTGCCATGCCTTCCCGAAATTTGTCTGGCTGAACCCCGAGCCGGAAGCGGCCTGGCATTATCGGCAGTCAATTTCCGTGATCCTGCAGATCATGAATCACCGGATGTTCCCGCTGACCATCGAAGGGCTGGAACGGGCCATGCGCCTGCTCAGCAAGTAAGGGCCCGCCGCTCCCGCGAAGGCGGGAACGACGGGGCCTTTGCCGCACTCGAATCGTGCGCCCCCCTCGCTCTTGTAGAATCGGCAAGCGTCAAAAACGCGCAACGAACTCAACAAGGACACCATGCCGGAATTGCTCACAATTCTCACCAACCTGTCCTGGCCGGTTGCCATCTGCCTGGCATGGCTCGCTGGCGAATTCGGCCATCGCCTGACCGGGCTGCCCAAAATTACTTTCTACGGCATCATTGGCTTCGCGCTCGCCAGCTCGCAGATCGGCGTGCTGCCGGCGCGCGGCGACGGCCCGGTGCTGCTGCTTGCCGACGTCGCCTTCGGCCTGATCCTGTGTGAACTCGGCTACCGCATCAACCTGCGCTGGCTGCGCACCAATCCTTGGTTCGGCGTGGCCGGGCTGGCCGAAGCCGCCCTCACCTTCGTGGCCGTGTACCTCGTCGCGATGGCCTTCGGCACCTCGATCATGGCCGCGATGATGCTCGCCTCGCTGGCCATGTCGACCTCCCCCGCCACCGTGATCCGCGTCGTCAACGAGCTGCGCAGTTCCGGGCAGGTCACCGAGCGCGTGCTGCACCTGTCGGCGCTGAACTGCGTGCTGGCGGTGTTCACCTTCAACATCATCGTCGGCTTCTGGATCTTCAACACCTCCGACGACATCGGCGACGCCATCCTGAGCAGCATGGCGGCGCTGGCGATATCGGCCGCCACCGGGGCGTTCTTCGGCGTTGCCGTCCCCGCGCTGCTGCGCCGGCTCGGCAACGTGTCGCAGGACGCCACGGTCGCCTTCGCGCTGGCCGTGATCCTGCTGGTCACCATCAGCTACACCGCGCAGCTGTCGCCGGTGGTCGCCACCCTGGTGTTCGGCCTGACCGCGCGCCACCGCCGCATCGCCTTCAGCCAGGCGCAGCGCAACTTCGGCGCGCTGGGCGAACTGCTGACAGTGCTGCTGTTCGTGTACGCCGCCTCGCTGCTGGACTGGCGCGACATCGTCGCCGGCGGCGCGCTGGCCGTTGCCGTCGTCGCCGTCCGGCTGGTCACCAAAACGATGGGCGTGGCAGCGTTCTCGCACCTGTCGGGCATTTCCTGGCGCAAGGGCCTGCTGACCGGCCTCGCGCTGGCTCCGGCGTCGGTGTTCGTGATCCTGCTGCTCGAGCATGCGCGCCAGCGCGGCGTCTACGTCGCCGCCGAGCTGCAGGCCATGGCGGCGGTGACCATCCTGCTCGAAGTCCTTGGCCCGATCATCGTCCAGCGCGCGCTGAAGCTGGCCAACGAAGCACCGGAGTCCTGACATGCTCGAACCTTTCGCACAATCCCAACCCCTGACCTTTGGCGTGGAGCTCGAGCTGCAGCTGGTCAGCCTGGCCGACTTCGACCTCAGCGCCTCCAGCCCCGACCTGCTGCACCTGCTGGCGCGCAAGCCCTTCCCGGGCAACGTCACCCCCGAAATCACCGAGAGCATGATCGAGATTAACTCCAGCGTGCACTCGTGCTATGGGCCGCTGCTGGAAGAACTGCGCAACATCCGCGACACGCTCGTGGCCGCCGCCGACCAGCTCAATATCGGCATTGCCGGCGGCGGCACGCATCCGTTCCAGCACTGGTCGGAGCAGCGCATCTTCCCCAAGCAGCGCTTCCAGCAACTGTCGTCGCTGTACGGCTACCTGGCCAAGCAGTTCACGGTGTTCGGGCAGCACGTGCACATCGGCTGCGCGTCGGGCGACGACGCGATGTTCCTGCTGCATTCGCTGAACCGCTACATCCCGCACTTCATCGCGCTGTCGGCGTCGTCGCCGTTTGTACAGGGCCAGGACAGCCTGTTCGACTCGGCGCGGCTGAACTCCGTGTTCGCGTTTCCAATGAGCGGGCGCGCGCCCTTCACGCTGTCGTGGGACGATTTTGCCAACGTCTACTTCGCCAAAATGGAAGCGACCGGGATCATCAAGAGCATGAAGGACTTTTACTGGGACGTGCGGCCCAAGCCGGAGTACGGCACCATCGAACTGCGCGTGTGCGATACGCCGCTGACGGTGGAGCGGGCGGCGGCGCTGGCCGGGTACCTGCAGGCGCTGTGCCGGCACCTGCTGGAGCGGCGCGAACAGGCGCCGGTGGAGGACGATTACCTGGTGTACAACTTCAACCGCTTCCAGGCATGCCGGTTCGGCCTGGACGGCGCGATCACGCATCCGAAGACCTATGAAACGATGTCGCTGCGCGAGGATATCTTGACGACGCTGCGCAAGATGGAGCCGCACGGCGAGGCGCTCGGCAGCATGGACGCGCTGAGGCACCTGGCGCAGGTGGTGCAGGAAGGCGGCGACGCCACCTATTTGCGGCGCCAGTTCGAACAGCAGGGCAGCGCCGAGGGAATGGTCGATGCCGCGATCCGCCAGTTCAGGGGAAAGCGGTAATCGAACTCCGGGCGGATCAGCCCATCAGGCGCAGCCGCGCGGCTGGGTCAACGCGACGCGACAGCGGCGGATGCGCCCCAAGGGGATTATCCGCCCTACCTGGCCGCTACCTGTCAGAAGCGGGTCTCGCGCGCGGCGCGCAAGAACTCGTCCAGGATCGGCGTGCAATCGAGCAGGTCGACCCCGCCGGCCCGGTGGAACTCAGGGTGCCACTGCAGCCCCATCACAAAATCGGCGCGCTGGTAGCGAATCGCCTCGACGATGCCGTCCGGGTCCGACATCGCTTCGACCGTGATATCGCGTCCCAGGTCCTTCACCGCCTGGTGGTGGATCGAATTGACCACCGGCCGCTGCACGCGCGGGAACATCTGCCCCAGCGAGGACCCCGGCGGGAACACCACCTCGTGGCGGTGCGCGTCGTAGTCGCTGTGCACGTGCGCGCGCGCCTCCGGCACATTGGTCTCGACGTCCTGGTACAAGGTGCCGCCGAACGCCACGTTGATCAGCTGGCAGCCGCGGCAGATACCCAGCACCGGCTTGCCGGCGTCGACGAATTCGTGCAGCAGTTCCAGCTCGTACAGGTCGCGCGCCCGGTCGCCGCTCCACTCGGGCCGGGTCGGCGTCTCTGAGTAGGTCTGCGGCGAGACGTCGGCGCCGCCCTGCAGCACCAGCCCGTCGAGATGGCGCGCGTAGTGGCGCAGCGTGATGTTGCTTGGATGGAGAAGCCCGTTGGTGTTTACCGTCGGGATCATGAAGACCAGTACATCGCGCGACATGACCCACTGCGCGATCGACTCTTCAAGGTACTGCAGGTTCTTGCTGCGCAGGCCAGTGGACCCCGGTTCCGGATGGAAGATGCGCGCCGAGACGCCGATTCGCAGGGTGCGCCGCATGAAGTCGCGGCTGAGCCGGTCGCGCATGGCGCGCCAGCGCGACGAGATGACCCTGCGCGCCAGCGCCAGCGGCGTGTCGCCCTCGCGCTGATAGCGCGGGACGCCTTCGGTGGACGGGGTGCGGTCGGCGGCGCGATCGGGCGAACGCCGGTCGGGCACGCGGGCAGCGGGCTGGCCGCTGTCAGGGGCAGGAGCGACGCGCCGTTCCGGCATCAATTCGGGTGACGGGCGAGGATCCCGGTCGGCCTGGTTCTCAGGTGGCTGCGGCTTTTCTATATCTGGCATGCCTCAACTATATCGCGGACGAGCCCGCGCACGATTAAATTTACCTTAATCCACTCACGCCGGCAGCGAAAGCAGCCTCTGCAGCGCCCCGATGAGCGCCCGGTCGGGAATCGGCTTGTCGAGCAGGCCGCGCACCCCGCAGGCGCGCGCGCGCGCGCTGTCGTACGGGTAGCTGCAGCTGACCATCAGGACCACCGCGATCCGCGCGCCGGTGTCCTGGCGCTTGATCGCGCTGCACAGCTGGTAGGGGTCGATGCTGCTGGCGGCGGTATTGACCATTACCACCGATACCGGGGTTTCTTCGCACAGGCGCAGCGCGGCCGGGGCGCTGTCGGTCCATTCGACGCCCATGCGCCGGGTGGCCACCAGGCGCGCCAGGTGGTCGCGGAAGGCGGCGCCTTTGTCGATGATGAGGACGGCGCCGGTGGATGGCGATTTGCGCCGCATGATGTAGTCGGAAGGATCGGTCAGGTCGAGGTCCAGCCGCGGACTTCGGCGCCGTTCTGGGATGTAAGGCAGGCCGCTGGCCATGATGCGCGCCATCGCGTCGGCGCGGCGCGCGACCAGGGCGGCCATCACGGCGAACAGCTTTTCGGCAGTAACCGGGCGCGGCACGCGGGGGAAACCATGGTCCGCCAGGCACTCGCCGACCACCAGCGCCGGATGCAGTTCGGCCATGCCGTTGGCCGGCAGCGCGGCCAGGGCATGGTAGTCGTCGCCGTTGGCGATGGTCAGGTCAGGCTCCTGCAGGCTGTCGTCGAGCAGGCGCAAGTAGGCAGGCCCGGACGGCGGCGCCTGGGCCAGCAAGGCTGCGATGCTGGCCTGCTCGCGGGGTGGAAACCCGGTCAGCCGCACCGCGAACGGATATTTTTTCTCGTGCATATTTATAAACACATAAAAACATCGGGCCTTCGCTACCTGCCATATCGTACGAATCTAACCACATTCGTGTAGGCTGGCAAGCACTTCATTCACGCCAATTTCCCATCTTTTGCCCCCTGACAAGATAGAATGCGCAAGCTAGCGACATCACGAAACGAATCACCCCTTCAAGCCTGACCAAGTATGGCCACTAAAAAACCTGCATCCGACTACAGCGAATCATCCATCCGCGTCCTCAAGGGACTCGAGCCCGTCAAACAGCGTCCGGGCATGTATACCCGCACCGAAAACCCGCTGCACATCATCCAGGAAGTGATCGACAACGCCTCGGACGAGGCGCTGGGCGGGCACTGCAAGCACATCTCGGTGACCCAGAACGCCGACGGATCGATCACGGTGGAAGACGATGGCCGCGGCATCCCGGTCGGGCTGCACCCTGAGGAAAACGTGCCGACGGTGGAAATCGTCTTCACGCGGCTGCACGCGGGCGGCAAGTTCGACAAGGGCTCGGGCGGCGCGTACGCGTTTTCGGGCGGCCTGCACGGCGTCGGCGTGTCGGTCACCAATGCGCTGTCCAAGCGCCTGGAGATTACGGTCTGGCGCAAGGAGCCTGACGGCACCGGCATGCACAAGCTGGCGTTCGAACACGGCGACGTGGTCGAGCCGCTGTCGTCGGTGGTGGCGCCGCGCGACGGCAAGAAGTCCGGCACGCGCGTGACCGCCTGGCCGGACGCAAAGTATTTCGACTCGCCGGAAATCTCCAGGACCGAGCTGCAGCGCCTGCTGCGCTCGAAGGCGGTGCTGCTGCCGGGCGTGACCGTCACCTTGACCAACGCCAAGACCGGCGACGTGCAGACCTGGAAGTACGACGAAGGCCTGCGCGGCTACCTCAACGAAATGCTGGCGCAGGGCAGCGGCGAGCCCTTGATCCCGGTATTCGAGGGCGCCCAGTACTCGAACGGCGAAACCGACGGCTTTGCCGAAGGCGAAGGCGCGGCGTGGGTGATCGCGTGGACCGAAGAAGGCGCGGTGGTGCGCGAATCGTACGTCAACCTGATCCCGACGCCAAACGGCGGCACCCACGAATCGGGCCTGCGCGACGGCCTGTATGGCGCGGTCAAGAATTTCGTCGAGATGCACTCGCTGTTGCCGAAAGGCGTCAAGTTGCTGCCGGAAGACGTGTTCGCGCGCACCTCGTTCGTGCTGTCGGCCAAAGTGCTCGACCCGCAGTTCCAGGGCCAGATCAAGGAACGCCTGAATTCGCGCGACGCGGTGCGCCTGGTATCGACCTTTTCCAAGCCGCCGCTGGAGCTGTGGCTGAACCAGCACGTCGACTACGGCAAGAAGCTGGCCGACCTGGTTATCAAGCAGGCCCAGTCGCGCCTGCGCTCGCTGCAAAAAGTCGAGAAGAAGAAATCGTCCGGCGTGGCGGTGCTGCCCGGCAAGCTGACCGACTGCGAATCGTCGGACATCACGCGCAACGAAATTTTCCTGGTCGAGGGCGACTCGGCGGGTGGCTCGGCCAAGATGGGCCGCGACAAGGAATTCCAGGCCATTTTGCCGCTGCGCGGCAAGGTGCTGAACTCCTGGGAAACCGACCGCGACCGCCTGTTCGCCAACAACGAAATCCACGACATTGCCGTGGCGATCGGCGTCGACCCGCACTCGCACACCGACAGCCCGGACCTGTCGGGCCTACGCTACGGCAAGATCTGCATCCTGTCGGATGCGGACGTGGACGGCTCGCACATCCAGGTGTTGCTGCTGACCTTGTTCTTCAAGCACTTCCCTGCCCTGTTCCACCACGGCCACATCTGCGTCGCCCGCCCGCCGCTGTACCGCGTCGATGCGCCGGCGCGCGGCAAGAAGCCGATCCAGAAGCTGTACGCGCTCGACGACGGCGAGCTGGTCGCGATCGAAGACAAGCTCAAGAAGGACGGCCTGAAGGAAGGCGCCTGGAGCATCTCGCGCTTCAAGGGCCTGGGCGAGATGAACGCGGAACAACTGTGGGAAACCACGATGAACCCGGACACGCGCCGCCTGCTGCCAGTCACCTTGGGCGACTTCGCGCACGGCGACGCCGCCGCGCGCTTCAACATGCTGATGGGCAAAGGCGAAGCCGCCGCCCGCCGCGCCTGGATCGAAGAGCACGGCAACGAAACCGAAGCCGACATCTGACAATCAATTCCCACTCGGTGAAACATTCCAAAATCGGGGACAGACCACCATTTTGGAACATTCCAAAATGGTGGTCTGTCCCCGATTTTGGAACAAAAAATGGTGGTCTGCGTGACCCGGTCTGTCCCCGATTTTGGAACATTGCTGAATATATTTTATGACTAGCCAAGCAAATCTTTTTGAACAAGCAACTGCGCCAGCCGGGGATGACGTCGAGACCCTGACGCTGTCGACCTTCGCCGAGCGCGCCTATCTCGATTACGCCGTGTCGGTCGTCAAGGGCCGCGCGCTGCCTGAAGTGACCGACGGCCAGAAGCCGGTCCAGCGCCGCATCCTGTACCAGATGAACGAGCTGGGCCTGGCGTCCAACGCCAAGCCGCGCAAGTCGGCCGCCGTGGTCGGCGATGTGATGGGTAAGCTGCATCCGCACGGCGACCAGTCGATCTACGATGCGCTGGTGCGCATGGCGCAGGATTTCTCGCTGCGCTATCCGCTGATCGATGGCCAGGGTAACTTCGGCTCGCGCGACGGCGACGGCGCCGCGGCGATGCGCTACACCGAGGCGCGCCTGTCGCCAATCGCCCGCCTGCTGCTCGACGAGATCGATCAGGGCACCGTCGACTTCCAGTCGAACTACGATGGCCAGCACAAGGAGCCGAAGGCGCTGCCGGCGCGCTTGCCGATGGTGCTGCTGAACGGCGCTTCGGGTATCGCGGTCGGCCTGGCGACCGAAATCCCTTCGCATAACCTGGTCGAGGTGGCGCAGGCCGCCGTGGCGATGATCAGGAACCCGAAGATCACCCACGCCGAGCTGATGGCCTTTGTCCCGGGTCCGGATTTCCCGGGTGGTGGCCAGATCATCACACCGCCGTCGCAGATCGCCGAGATGTACGGCAGCGGCCGCGGTTCGATGAAGGTGCGCGCGCGCTGGTCGATCGAGGACCTGGCGCGCGGACAGTGGCAGGCGGTGGTCAATGAACTGCCGCCGGGCTGCTCGTCGCAGAAGGTGCTCGAGGAGATCGAGGAGCTGACCAATCCGAAGGTCAAGCTGGGCAAGAAGGCGCTGTCGCCGGAACAGCTGGCGCTCAAGCAGCTGTTCCTCGGCTCGCTCGATACCATCCGCGACGAATCGGGCCGCAACGCGCCGGTGCGCCTGGTGTTCGAGCCGAAGTCGAAGAACCAGGACCAGACCGAATTCATGCTGATGCTGCTGGCGCATACGTCGCTGGAGTCATCGAGCTCGATGAACCTGGTGATGATCGGCGGCGATGGCCGCCCGCGCCAGAAGGGCCTGTCGGACATCATCGCCGAGTGGATCGAGTTCCGCTTCACGACCGTCCGCCGCCGCACCGAGTTCAGGCTCGGCAAGGTCGATGACCGCATCCATATCCTGGAGGGCCGCGAAGCGGTCCTGCTGAACATCGACAAGGTGATCCAGATCATCCGCAATTCGGACGAGCCGAAAGCCGCGCTGATCGCGGAGTTCCGCCTGTCGGACCGCCAGGCCGAGGATATCCTCGAGATCCGCCTGCGCCAGCTGGCCCGTCTCGAGACGATCAAGATCCAGCAGGAGCTGGCCGAGCTGCGCAAGGAAAAAGGCACATTGCAGGACATCCTCGACAATCCGGCGACGATGAAGCGCCTGATCATCAAGGAGATCGAGGCCGACGCCAAGCAGTTCGGCGATGCGCGCCGCACCGTGATTGAGGAAGCGCAGAAGGCAGTGGTCGAGCAGAAGGTGGTCGACGAGCCGGTCACGGTCATCATCTCGGACAAGGGCTGGGTGCGCGCGCGCACCGGCATCGGGCACGACGTGGCGCAGTTCACCTTCAAGGCGGGCGACTCGCTGCACGGTGCGTTCGAGTGCCGCACGGTGGACACCTTGCTGGCCTTCGGCGACAACGGCAAGATCTACTCGGTGCCGGTGGCGGCATTGCCGGGAGCGCGCGGCGACGGCGTACCGATCACCACGCTGGCCGACCTGTCGGGCGGCGCCGGCGGACGTCCGGTGCGCATCCTGCATTACTTCGCCGGACCGGCGAGCACACGCCTGATGCTGGCGTCGAGCGCCGGCTATGGCTTCATGGCGCAGGCTGGAGACATGGTCAGCCGACTCAAGGGCGGCAAGGCGTTCATCACCCTCGACGATGGCGCAGTGCCGCTGGCGCCGAAGCTGGTCGCCGAAAATGCCAGCGCGGTGGCGTGCTTGTCGGAGAAGGGTCGCCTGCTGGTGTTCGGCATCGACGAGCTCAAGACGCTGTCGAACGGCGGCCGCGGCGTGACCCTGATGGAGCTGGAGGATAAAGAGAACCTGCTGGCGGTGCAGCCGATTACCCAGAAGGGGGTGATCGTGACCGGCATCTGGGCGACCAAGCCGCGCGAAGTGCCGCTGAACGCGACCGGCCTGGCGCCGCACATCGGCAAGCGCGCGCGCAAGGGCAAGGCGCTGGCGGCCAAGGTGAAGGTGCAGGGGTTGCTGGCGAACGGTTAGGCAAGCGGATTCGGCGAAAAAGCGAAGCGTCATCCGCCAATTCGAACCAAAAAAAAGGACAGGCGCGAGCCTGTCCTTTTTCACTTCAGCCCTCGCTCATTACTTAGCAGCGGCCTTCTTGATATCCGCATTGGCTTCAGCTTTCACTTCAGCGGTCTTGGCTGCGGCAATCGCCTTGTCCTTTGCCGATTCAACCGCAACCTTTTCGGCTTTCGCGTCCGCCTTGATCATCTTCTTTTCCGCGGTCAGGTTAGCTTCAGCCATTTTCTTCTCGGCCTTGGCTTCTGCTTTCATGCGGTCTTCCGGATCGGCTTCAGCAACGTTTTCGCGTGCGTCGGCGTGCTTCTTCAGCGCCTTCGACTTGGCTTCCGCTTTCGTCTCTACCGCTTTAGCGACGGCCTTGATTTCCTTTTCATCGGCCTTGGCCGCGACCTTGGCTTCTTTTTCCTGCGCCTTGGCGACGTCTTTCACTGCTTCGTGATGTGCCTTGACGACTTCTTTGGTGGCCGGGGTCGTGACGCCGACGGTGGTGGTGCTGGTAGTCGTGGTAGCTGCGGTCTGTGCAAATGCCGAGGTGGCGAACAGGCCGGCGATCAGGGTTGCGAGTACTTTATTCATGGTGGGGCCTTTTCTTGTAGTAGTTGATAGGACAGTTCCAGAATAGGCTTTGCTCAGCAGTGGGTCTGTTCGCTGGCGCACTAAGGATGTAACTATTGTAAGTACTAAAGGCCGTCGAAAAAAAAGGCGCCCCGCTTTAAAGGACGCCTTGTGGCTGCTGGCTCTCTGGCTTATTGCCTGGTGCCGGGTCGCGAGTACAAATCGATGATTTCGGCCACGCCATCGCTGCAAGCGTTACAGAATCTTTCACTTCGGTCGAACATCAGGCACTGCATTTCAGACCGGTAGAAGCCCTTTGCTTCGTAATTGGCGCCCTCGAACGCGCCGACCACATGGCGGTTCGGCGACCCGGCGAACAGCTGCTCGTTGAAGCGCAGGTCTTCCTTGAACAGCGCGCTCATCTCCGACTCGGGCCGGTTCGCTGCGCGCAGCGCGGCGCGGCGCTTTTGATAGGCACGCGAGGCTTCCTCGAACTCGGCTTTCGGCCAGGCGGTGGGCAGCGGCGTGCCCGCCTTGACGTGCTGCTTCCATTTCAGCCTGGCCGGGTCGCGCAGCGCGGTGACGTTCGGCTCCCACGGTTCCATCCGCGCGCCGCTCGACTGGTACGACACGGGCGAGGTGTAGTACTCGTCGGCCAGGCCCGCGAAGTGGTGGCCGAACTCGTGGACGAACAGGTAGTTGGCCCAGTCGTTGCCGGCCGCCGCGGTGCTGAACTGGCCGAAAATGCCGCCGCCGCCGTAGGTCTCGTTGTTGACCAAAATTTCGATGAACTCGTAGGGCGCGTGCTGGGCGATGTCGCGCAGCGCGCGGTTGTCCAGCGTGAGCACGTAACGCTCGCTGCCGAAGATGTCGTAGCGGGTGCCGAGCGCCGACGGGTTGTGTACGCCCGTCGATGGCCGGCTGATGCCCGATTTTTCGGTCGGCACCGCCAGCGCCCAGACGTTGAAGTCCTTGGCGCGCTCCTTGAACGGCGAGACCGTGAACAGGTAGTCGGCCAGACGGCGGGCGTCGGCTTCGAACTTCTTCATGTCGCGCGCGGTGTAGCCGTCGCCCATCACCAGGAGGTCGACCTTCTGCGGCGACGGGCCGTTGACGCGGATCGCAATCGGCTTGGCCGGCGCGGCGGCCTGCTGCTTGACCACTTCCTGCGCGTCGGCGTCGATCTCGACGCTCCACACTACCGAGAACTCATTGCGTTCGTCGCGCTGGAGGATGCGCACGCGCACCGGCTTGGCGTACTTCGGGAAGCGTACCGATTCCTGGAAGCCGCGGTTCATTTTGTTGGCTTCCTCGGTGGTGCGCCATTCGCCGAAAATGGTGGAGAAGCCGCGCGAGTACAGCAGGTCGCCGGTCTTGGCGTCGACCACTTCGACCCGGTTCTGGCCGCGGTTGGTGTTGTCGAGGGCTTGCGAGAGGTCGCCGGGCCATGCCAGCGGTTCGATGACCACGCGTTCGAGCGCGTACTGGTCGTGCAGCGCGTTACCGCTGTGGAGGTAATCGACGCGGACCGTCGCCGGTTGCTGCGCGCAGGCGGCGCCTGCGGCAAATACGAGCGCGGCCGCGAACAGGCGGCTCAGGGAAAACGACATGGCAGTTCCTAGCGGGCGTTGGATTGTGCTGCATTGTAATCCTGACTGCTGCCGTTGCGGTACTGGTACATCGGCTGGCGCACGGCGATCGGACGGATGTCGAGCCGCAGCTTGTAGATCGAATAGGCGTCGGTGAGCGGCGACTGGTAGCCGACACTTTCCTGCACGCGGCTCAGGCGGAACTCGAAGCCGAGGTCGGACTTCTTGTCGAACGGGCTGCTCATGGCCACGCCGATGGCGTCGAGCTGGTCGCTGTCGATCAGCCTGGCCATCAGGTCGGTCACGGCGCTGTTGGCGAGGATGTCGGCGGTGAACAGCGGGCCCTTGTAATAGGGCCGCGAGGGATTGAGCTTGCCGTCGGCCTTGTCGCGCCCGGGCGTGATCGCGCCGCTGGCCAGGTTGAAGCGGTCGCCGTTATCGAGGTAGCTGAGCTTGACGTTGCTGACATTGAATTCGCCGCCGTCCTGCGTGCTCGCTTCCGTCATGTCGAGCAGCAGCGCGCCGCGGTAGCCTAGCACTTCGACTTCGCGGTCGGCGCCGACCACCATCGCCGTGTTTTCATCGATACCCAGGCCAAGCTTGTAGCCCTTCTTGAGCATGGCCGGCAGCATGCGCGCGAAGCGCCCGCGTATCAAGAGGTGCTGGTCGACGAACACGTCGTCGCCGATGAACCCGAGCCCGGGCGCAATCTCGTTGCCCTCTTCGACACCCTGCCGCAGGGTCGAGAGCACGGTGTCGGCGCGGTAGAACATGGTGCTGCTCATGATCGCCGCGCCGGCGCTGGTGCCGGCGATGACGCCGCCGCGCCGGTACATCTCCCACAGCGCATCGAGCACCTTGGTGTTGCTGCCGTCGGGACGGCGCAGCGCGCGCGTGATGCGGGCCTGGTCGCCGCCGGCGAAATAGGCGCCGCCCGCCTTGCGAATGGCGTCGGCAAGTTCGGGATCGTCGGCCGTATCCGGCAAGCCGCGGCCGATCGGTACCGCGAAGGCCTTGGCGCCGTATTGATTGAGGCGCGCGGCGTTCACGTCGCCGGCCTTGGCCGCGTTGTACGACGCCGCGCCGAACACCGCGATGCGTGCGCCTTCGCCGCCGGCCAGCTGGACGATACGCGACCACACGGCGGCGTTATCGCCGCGCAGCCCGCCGCCGATGATGACCAGCGTGCCCTTGGGTGCGGCAACCTGGGCCTGCACCTGCGCGGCATGGCTCTGCGCGCTCGCCAAGAGCGCGATCAACAGCACGGCATCCCTGAACACGCGATAAAACATAAGACTACCTTTCAGGCGGGTCGGTTTCAGCTACAAAGAATACCCGCGTGCAACTAAACGATATTGCTACCAATCAACACATTCGGACCGTGTGCGGTCCCGCGTGATGTTTATATAAGATTAATGGCGAATTCAATGCGGGACTGTTCGGTACAACACAATCAGGCGCGACAATGCACCCACAAACTCATCTCATTTCGATCCAGGACAGCAGTGCGTCGTTCCGGCTCACCAGTTTTCACTTCGGCACGCCCGGAACCGGCAAGAAGGCATACATCCAGGCCGGGCTGCATGCCGACGAGGTGCCAGGCATGCTGGTGTCGCGGTTCCTGCGCGAGCAGCTGGCCGCGCTGGAGGCGGCAGGCAAGCTGAAAGGCGAAGTGATCCTGGTGCCGGCGGCCAATCCGGTCGGCTTGTCGCAGGCCATCCATGGCGCACCGTTCGGCCGCTTCGACCTGCACACCGGCACCAATTTCAACCGTGCCTACAAGCATGTGGCGGACGAGCTCAAGGCGTCGCTTGACGGCTTGCTGGGCAAGGACGCCGGCGCCAACGTGCAGCTGGTCCGTTCGCATGCGCTGAGGTCGGTCGAACAATGGCAGCCAGCGACCGACACCGAGGCGCTCAAGAAGATCCTGCTGGCGATGGCGATCGACGCCGACATCGTGCTCGACCTGCACTGCGATACCGAATCGGTGGTGCATATCTACACCGGCACGCCGTTGGCCGGCGCGGTGCGGCCGCTGGCTGCCATCATGGGCGCGCACGCGGTGCTGCTGGCGCTGCAGGCGGGCGGCGAGCCGTTCGACGAAGCCTGCAGCCGGCTGTGGTGGGACCTGGCGAGCCACTTCGGGCCCGCGTTCCCGCTGCCGCCCTCTTGTGTGGCAACAACAGTTGAACTGCGCGGCGAAGCCGATGTCAGTTATGAACTGGCGCAACAGGATGCGCGTGGCTTGCTGCGCTACCTCGCCCACGAAGGCGTTGTCGACCAGCCTGCCGCGCCGTTGCCTCAGCCGCTGTGCGAACCGACGCCGCTCGAAGGTGTCGAGCCCATCGACGCGCCGCGCGCCGGCGTGGTGGTGTTTCTGAAGCGCCCGGGAGACCGGGTCGAGGCTGGCGACGCGATCGCCGACCTGGTCGATCCGGTCAGTGGCGACACCCTTACCTTGCGCTGCACGGTCAAGGGCGTGCTGTTCGCGCGCAGCAAGCACCGCCACGTGCTGCGCGGCATGACCGTGGCCAAGGTGGCCGGTCCGGTGGCGTTCCGTAGCGGCTCACTGTTGAGCCAGTAAGACTCAGGACACGTAGATGTTGGGGAAATAGCGCTCAAGCAGCGTTTCGGGGTGCGGCGCCGGGGCAAAACCGAACTGCGCGAACAGCGCCTGTCCATTGCTGGAAGCCAAGGTCAGGCGTCGCAGGCCCTGCAGGCTGGGATGCGCCAGCAAGGTCTGCATGATCGCCTTGGCGTAGCCGCGGCCGCGGTATTCGGGCACAACGAACAGGTCGTCGATGCAGCCATGGGTGGCGTAATCGGTGACGACCCGGGCGAACGCCACCTGGCGGCCGTCGACATAGCCGCCGAAACACAGCGAGTTTTCAATCGCCCGGTCAACCACGGCGCGTGGAATGCCGACCGCCCAGGTCGACTGTTCGCTGAGGAAACGGTAGATGAGGGGAACGTCGAGTTCCGACCGGTCGGTACTGATCTGCAAGGCGGACATAGCAATGACACCCATCGTAAAAATCCAATTCTACCGTCGAATTCCGGAAAGCGACGTTCGCGTACGACAGCGGCGCCAATGACAATCGATCTGCCTCAGTGACTCATGAGATAGGGTGACGCATGACGTCGGCAGGTAAGCCACTATCCCCGATTTTGGCCGGAAAGTCACCTGCGCGATCCGGCGCCGCCGGCGCATAAAATCCCAGTGGCCCTGCCAACCTGTTTATAATCAGGTAATCACCAGGATCATTACATGACTTCACAACTGTCCCAAAAAGGCGAGGCCTGGTCGGCCCGCTTCTCCGAACCCGTCTCCGACCTCGTCAAGCGCTACACCGCCTCGGTCTTCTTCGATAAACGCCTTGCCCTGTTCGACATCGCAGGCTCGCTGGCGCACGCCGAGATGCTGCAGGCGCAAGGCATCATCAGCGCCGCCGATCACGCGGAAATCCAGCGCGGCATGGCCCAGATCAAGGGCGAGATCGAAGCGGGCAGCTTCGAATGGCTGCTCGACCTCGAAGACGTGCACCTGAATATCGAAAAACGCCTCACCGAACTGGTGGGCGATGCCGGCAAGCGCCTGCATACCGGCCGCTCGCGCAACGACCAGGTGGCCACCGACATCCGCCTGTACGTGCGCGCCGCCATCGACGACATCACCAAGCTGCTGCACGGCCTGCGCGGCGCGCTGGTCGACCTGGCCGAGCGCCACGCCGACACCATCATGCCGGGCTTTACCCACATGCAAGTGGCCCAACCGATCACCTTCGGCCACCACATGCTGGCGTATGTCGAAATGTTCGGCCGCGACGCCGAGCGCATGCAGGATGCGCGCCGCCGCGTCAACCGCCTGCCGCTGGGCGCCGCCGCGCTGGCCGGCACCACTTTCCCGATCGACCGCGAACGCGTCGCGCGCACGCTGGGCTTCGACGACGTCTGCCACAACTCGCTCGACGCCGTCTCCGACCGCGACTTCGCGATCGAATTTTGCGCCGCCAGCGCCTTGATCATGATGCACGTGTCGCGCATGTCGGAAGAACTGATCATCTGGATGAGCCCGCGCGTCGGCTTCATCGACATCGCCGACCGCTTCTGCACCGGCTCGTCGATCATGCCGCAAAAGAAAAACCCCGATGTGCCGGAACTGGCGCGCGGCAAGACCGGCCGCGTGTACGGCCACCTGACCGCCCTGCTGACCCTGATGAAGGGCCAGCCGCTGGCCTACAACAAGGACAACCAGGAAGACAAGGAGCCGCTGTTCGACACCGTCGACACCGTTGTCGACACCCTGCGCATCTTCGCCGACATGGCTGGCGGCATCACCGTCAAGCCGGAGGCGATGCGCTCGGCCGCGCTGCAGGGCTACGCGACCGCGACCGACCTGGCCGACTACCTGGTCAAGAAGGGGCTGCCATTCCGCGACGCGCACGAAGCCGTTGCCCACGCGGTGCGCGCCTGCGACGACTTGCGCTGCGACTTGTCCGAGATGTCGCTCGAGCAGCTGCGGGCGTTTTCGCCGCTGATCGGCGACGATGTCTTCGCCGTGCTGACACTGGAAGGTTCCGTTGCTGCCCGCGACCATGTGGGCGGCACCGCACCGAACCAGGTGCGGGCCGCGATAGCGCGGGTACGGGCACAGCTGGCAGAATGATCAGCGCCCGATGAGGCGCGAAAAAACACAATAACGGAGATAAGCACCATGTTCATGTCACTTTCGCGCCTCATTGACAGCCTCAATGAAAAAATCGCCAACACGGTCAGCTGGGCGCTGCTGGCCGCGGTCATCATCTGCGCCGGCAACGCGATCGTCCGCTACACCTTCAATTACAGTTCCAACGCCTGGCTGGAAATCCAGTGGTACCTGTACGGCGCCATGTTCCTGCTGGCCGCCTCGTATACCCTCAAGCGCGACGAGCACGTGCGCATCGACGTCATCGTCGGGCGCTTCTCGAAGCGCACCCAGGTGTGGATCGACCTGTTCGGCTACCTGCTGTTCCTGCTCCCGGTCTGCCTGCTGATCCTGGTCGACGCGATTCCGTTTGCCCAGGTGTCGATCGCCAGCCAGGAAATGTCCAGCAACGCCGGCGGCCTGATCGTCTGGCCAGCCAAGCTGCTGGTGCCGATCGGCTTCGCGCTGCTGATCTTGCAGGGCATCTCCGAGATCATCAAGCGCATCGCTTTCCTGGCCGGCAAGATCGACGGCCACGAATTCGCCAAGCACCAGAAAACGCCGCAAGAAGAGATCGAGGCCATCAAGCAGGCCAACAAGATCGCCTGACCGTTCGCGACCACAACAATAAACAAAGAGACTCATGGAACAATTCCTTATCGCGAACATGGCGCCGATCATGTTTGGCGCACTTGTCGTCTTCCTGCTGTCCGGGTTCCCGGTGGCGTTTTCGCTGGCCGCCAACGGCCTGTTCTTCGGCCTGGTCGGCATCGAACTGGGCTTGCTGCGCCCTGAACTGCTGCAGGCGCTGCCTAACCGCATCTTCGGCATCATGGCCAGCGACACCTTGCTGGCGATTCCCTTCTTCACCTTCATGGGCCTGATCCTGGAAAGGTCGGGGATGGCGGAGGATTTACTCGACACCATCGGCCAGCTGTTCGGGCCGATCCGCGGCGGTGTTGCCTATGCGGTCATTTTCGTCGGCGCGCTGCTGGCCGCCACCACCGGCGTGGTGGCCGCGTCGGTCATTTCGATGGGCCTGATCTCGCTGCCGGTGATGCTGCGCTACGGCTATAACAAGCGCATCGCCACCGGCGTGATCGCCGCTTCCGGCACGCTGGCGCAGATCATCCCGCCGTCGCTGGTGCTGATCGTCATGGCCGACCAGTTGGGCCGTTCGGTCGGCGACATGTACAAGGCGGCGTTCATTCCGGGCCTGCTGCTGACCGCGATGTACTGCGGCTACGTGCTGGCCGTGTCCATCTTCAAGCCGCACCACGTGCCGGCGCTGCCGCTCGAGGCGCGCAACCTGCGCGAACCGAACGGCGACAGCGGCGTGTCCTCGCTGCTGGTACTGGTGGCAGCGGCCATCGGGGTCGCCTTCGCCTTCGCGGCCGTCTGGGGCCCGGCCCATCCAACGCTGGCGTCGGATGAACTGGGCATCTATTCGGCCGCCGCCGGCATCGGCGCCGCCTTCGCCATCGCGCTGGCCAACCGCTACCTCAAGCTCGGCCTGCTGTCGCGGATGGCCGAAAAGGTCGTGTTCGTCCTGGTGCCGCCGCTGGCGCTGATCTTCCTGGTGCTGGGCACCATTTTTGTCGGCATTGCGACGCCGACCGAAGGCGGCGGCATGGGCGCGATGGGCGCGCTGATCCTGGCGATGCTCAACGGCCGCCTGACCTTGCCGCTGCTCAAGCAGGCGATGAACTCGACCACGCGGCTGGCCTGCTTCGTCATGTTCATCCTGGTTGGCTCCACCGTATTCGCGCTGGTGTTTCGCGCCGTCAACGGCGACCTGTGGGTCGAGCACCTGCTGACCGGCCTGCCGGGCGGCGTGCTGGGCTTCCTGATCGTCGTCAACATCATGTTCTTCGTGCTGGCCTTCTTCCTCGACTTCTTCGAGCTGGCCTTCATCCTGGTGCCGCTGGTCGGCCCGGTTGCGGAAAAGCTCGGCATCGACCTGATCTGGTTCGGCGTGCTGCTGGGCGTGAACATGCAGACCTCGTTCATGCACCCGCCGTTCGGCTTCGCGCTGTTCTACTTAAGATCGGTGGCGCCCAAGGAGGTCAAGACCTCCGACATTTACTGGGGCGCGATCCCGTTCGTGTGCATCCAGGTCATCATGGTCTCGCTGATCATCTTCTTCCCGCAGCTGGTATCGGTCGAGCAAAAAATCGACATGACCGAGCAGCTCGAGCTGAGGATCGACGCCCCGGCGGCCGACCAGCAGCTGACGCTGCCGGACAGCCCGGCGCAGGAAGAAGACCAGACCCCGCAGCTGGACTTCTCCACCGACGAGCCCGAGAAAAAATAAATCGCAGACGCGTTGACAGAAGCAGGAACACACCGATGAGCATAGGCGGCAAAACAATCGACCAGGCGCTTGGCGCCTTGTCGGACATGACGGGCGGGATGGCGGCGATCGGCCGCGACGAGCACCAGCAGCGTATCGCCACGGCGCAGGCGCGCATGCGCGCGCTGGGCATGGCGGCGATCTGGCTCAATGCGGGCACCAACCTGACCTACTTCACCGGCACCAAATGGCACCCGAGCGAACGCATGGTGGGGGCCATCTTGCCGGCCAGCGGCGCGCTGGAATACCTCGCACCGGCGTTCGAGGAGTGCACGCTGCAGGGCTTCATGCAGGTCGGCGGCCCGGTCCACTGCTGGGAGGAGCATGAGAGCCCGTACCAGCTGTTTGTCGATGTCCTCGAGCGCATCGGCATCGCGGCCAGCGACAGCGCGCCGCCGCGCATCGGCATGTGCGAGAGCGCGCCGTGGTTCATCGCCGACGGCGTGCGCAAGCTGGCACGCGGCTACCAGCTCGACAACGCCAGCGCTGTTACCGCGTTCTGCCGCGCGCGCAAGTCGGCGGCCGAGATCGCGCTGATGCAGCGGGTGAAGGACATGACGCTGGAAGTGCACAAGGCCGCCGCCGCCATCCTCCATGAAGGCATCACCACCGTCGAGGTGGCGGACTTCATCGCGCGCGCCCACCGCAAGGTCGGCGCGCCCGGCTCCTACTTCTGCATCGTGCTGTTCGGCGAGGCCACCGCATATCCGCACGGGGTCAACTACGTGCAGACGCTGCGCGACGGCGACATGGTGTTGATCGATACCGGTTGCAAGGTGATGGACTACATCTCCGACATCACGCGCAGCTACGTGTTCGGCGAAGCGAGCGAACGCCAGCGCTTCGTCTGGAACGCCGAAAAGAGCGCGCAGCTGGCCGCCTTCGAGGCGGCGCGCCTCGGCGTGCCCTGCCGCCGGGTCGACGAGGCGGCGCGCGCCTCGCTGGAAGCGAACGGCTTCGGCCCCGGCTACAAACTGCCCGGGCTGCCGCACCGCACCGGCCACGGGATCGGCATGGACATCCACGAATGGCCCTACCTGGTCGGCAGCGACGACACCCCGCTCGACGTCGGGATGTGCTTCTCGAATGAGCCGATGATCTGCATTCCGGGCGAATTCGGCATCCGCCACGAAGACCACTTCTACATGACCGAGCATGGGGCGCGCTGGTTCACCCAGCCCTCGCACTCGATCGAGCAGCCGTTCGGGTGACCCGCCCAAGCGCTTGTTGAACGTTCCCCGGCTTTTCACCGAAGGTCTATAATCAAATTTGAACGCTGGTTCAGCCCGCTTAGAGGGCACGGCACTTGATAACTCAGACACGCGTTGGACTGGCGCCCCCGCGGCGAACTCCACATGACGGAAGCGAACGACCGGTCATTCAACCAGATGTTCCAGGCGCACCCCATCCCGATGTGGGTGTACGACCTGGAAACGCTGGGATTCCAGGCAGTGAACAACGCTGCCATGGCCCATTACGGCTATACCGAAGACGAGTTCATGGCGCTGTCCATCATCGACCTGCGCCCGCCCGAGGAAGCCCCCCGGCTGCTCCAGAACATCAGGCACCACGCCAGCCTGCCCAGCGCCACCTTGCAGAAATCCGGGCTGTGGGTACACCGCAAGAAAGACGGCAGCCTGATCGACGTCGAGATCACCTCCCATGCAATCAACTACAACGGCCGCGCATGCCGCTTTGTGCTGGCGCACGACGTTACCGACCGGGTGCAGGCGGCCGCCAAGATCGCGCGCCTGAACCGCGTCTATGCGGTGCTTAGCGGGATCAACTCGGCCATCGTGCGGATTCGCGACCGCGACGCGCTGTTCCAGGAAGCCTGCCGCCTGTCCACGGTCGAAGGCGGCTTCCTGGCCGCCGCGATCGCCGTCCCGCAGCCGGGCACCCCCGAGCTGGCGGTGATCGCCCACAGCGGACGGATACTGCCCGAGGTGCCCGCAGAGCTGGCCGAACTGTGCCCGGCCGAGCGGGTCATGCGCGAGCACCGCCAGGTCATCTGCAACAGCGTCGCCGCCGATCCGGCATTCGCCCTGCTGGCCGAGCGCATGCACGCGCGCGATATCCGCTCCCTGGCCGCGTTCCCGCTGGCGGTGGGCGACCGCATCGAAGCCGTGCTGACCTTGTACGCGAATGTCGAAGGCGTGTTCGACCCCGACGAAATGAAGGTGCTTAACGAACTGGCCGGCGACCTGGCGTTCGCGCTGCTGTTCTTCGAGCGCGAAGAGCGCATCAGTTACCTGGCCTACTACGATGTGATGACCGCGCTGCCCAACCGGCGCCTGTTCCTCGATCGACTGGCGCAGCTGGTCCAGCTCGACGGCACCCAGCAGCCGCTGGTGGTGGCATTGGTGAACCTCGACCGCTTCGCCCAGCTGAACGATGCGCTGGGACGCCACGCCGGCGACGCCCTGCTGGTGCAGATCGCGGCGCGGCTGGGCGAGCGCCTGCCCGAAGCCTTCAACCTGTCGCGCATCGGCGGCGATACCTTCGGGCTGACGTTCGTCGATCTCGACCATGCCGAGGAGGCGGCCGACCTGCTGCGCGACCGCCTGTTCCGCGCGCTGGACCAGCCGTTCCGGCTCGATGGCCAGACCGTGCGGATATCGTCGCGCGCCGGCATGGCGGTGTGGCCCGCCGACGGTGCCGACGCCGATACCTTGTTCAAGCACGCCGAAGCGGCGCTGAAGAACGCCCGCACTTCCGGCGAGCGCCACCTGTTCTACGCGCCGCGCATGAACGCTACCCTGGCGGCCAGGCTGGCGCTGGAAAATGAGTTGCAGGCGGCGCTGGAGAACCAGCAGTTCGAGCTGCACTACCAGCCACGCGTGAATCTCGGCACCGGCGCCATCGTCAGCGCCGAAGCGCTGATCCGCTGGCATCACCCGACCCGCGGCCTGGTCGGGCCGGTGTCGTTCATCCCGCTGGCCGAAGAGACCGGGTTGATCCGGCCGATCGGCGCATGGGTCATCGACGCGGTCTGCGCGCAGCAGGCGCAATGGAAACTCAACGGCAGCGCGATCGTGCCTGTGGCGATCAACCTGTCGGCGGTGCAAAGCGCGCAACCTGACCTGCTGCGCACGATCCGCAGCGCCATCGAGACCCACGAGGTGACCGAGAAATACCTGGAATTTGAATTGACCGAGACGGCCGTGATGAACAATCCCGAGGAAGCCGCCCGCAACCTGGCCGCGCTCAAGCAGCTTGGCGTGCGCCTGTCGCTCGACGACTTCGGTACCGGCTACTCGTCGCTGGCGCAGCTCAAGCGCTTTCCGTTCGACTTTGTAAAGATCGACCGCTCGTTCATCGCGGGCATCGACAGCAACCCGGAAGATGCGGCCATCGCCGCCGCCATCATCGCGATGGCGCACAGCCTGCACCTGCGCGTGGTGGCCGAAGGCGTTGAGACCAGCGCGCAGCTCGACGTGCTGCGTTCGCTGCGCTGCGACGAAATCCAGGGCTTCTACTTCAGCCGCCCGGTGGCGGCAGGCGCATTCGAAGAGATGCTGCGAAACGGAACCCTGATGCCCCCGTCAGAGACGGGGATGCATTACCACATCTGATTCTAGCTGCGCTTCATGACCAGGGTCAGGATGTCGTAGCTGGCTACCAGTTCTTCATCCTGGTTGGTGACCTGCACGTCCCATGCGACCACGCCCTGGCCGACACCACGTTCGTCGGTGCGGTTGCGGTCGACCTTGCGCTTGCAGGTCAGGCGCGCACGGATCGTGTCGCCGATCGCCACCGGCGTGATGAAGCGCAGGTTGTCGAGGCCATAGTTGGCCAGCACAGGGCCGGGCGCAGGAGAGACGAACAGTCCTGCCGCCGCCGACAGCACAAAGTAGCCATGGGCGATGCGCTTGCCGAACTGCGAATCCCTGGCCGCGATCTCGTCGAAGTGCATGTAGAAGAAGTCGCCCGAAATACCGCCGAAGGCGACGATGTCGGCCTCGCTCACGGTGCGGCGGTGCGTCAGCAGCGAGTCGCCCATCTGCAGGTCTTCGAAGTATTTGCGGAACGGGTGCACCTCGCTCTCGCGCACCGCCGCGCCGCGCACGTACTCGCCCGTCACGGCGGCCAGCATGGTTGGCGAGCCTTGCACCGCGGCGCGCTGCAGGAAGTGGCGCACCGCGCGGATGCCGCCCAGTTCTTCGCCGCCGCCGGCGCGGCCAGGACCGCCGTGCTTGAGCTGCGGCAGCGGCGAGCCGTGGCCGGTTGAATCGACCGCGGCCTCGCGCTCGAGAATATGCACGCGGCCATGCGAGGCTGCCGCGATCGGCACCGCGTAGGCGGCGATCGCCGGCTCCCTGGTGACCAGGGTCGATACCAGGCTGCCCTTGCCGCGCGCAGCCAGTTCCAGCGCCTCGTCGATGCCTTCGTAGGTCATCATGGTGCTGACCGGGCCGAACGCCTCGATGTCGTGCACCGCATCGTTGTTCATGGCGTCGCGGCACAGCAGCAAGGTCGGCGCGAAGAACGCGCCGTTGGCGACGCCTTCGCCGACCGGCTTGAAGCCATCGCGCGCGCCGAAGACGATCTCGTTGCCGCGCGCGAGCATCTCGACACGCTCGCTGACATCGCGGTGCTGGTCCATCGATGCCAGGGCGCCCATGCGCACGCCTTCCATCGACGGGTCGCCGACAACGACTTTCGACAGGCGCTGGCGCAGGCGTTCAGCCACTGCGTCAACGTGCTGCTTCGGCACGATGATGCGGCGGATCGCGGTGCACTTCTGGCCAGCCTTGCCGGTCATCTCGCGCGCGACTTCCTTGACGAACAGGTCGAATTCGGGATCGTCCGGGGTTACGTCAGGCGCCAGGATTGCGCAATTGAGCGAGTCGGCTTCGGCGGTGAACGGCACCGAATTGGCGATCAGGTTTTTGTTCACGCGCAGTTTGGCGGCGGTATCGGCCGAGCCGGTGAAGGTAACGGCGTCTGCGCCGCTCAGGCGGTCGAGCAGGTCGCCGGTACTGCCGATGACGAGCTGGAAGCTGCCTTCCGGCAGCAGGCCCGATGCGTGCATCATGCGCACCACCGCTTCGGTCAGGTAGCTGGTCGCAGTGGCAGGCTTGCCGATGCACGGCATCGCGGCCAGGAAGCTTGGCGCGAATTTTTCGAGCATGCCCCAGATCGGGAAGTTGAATGCGTTGATGTGCACCGCCAGGCCGCCGCGCGGCACCAGGATGTGGGTGCCGGCGAAGCCGCCGCGCTTGCCCAGCGCCATGGCGGGGCCTTCGTGCAGCACGTTGGATGACGGCAGTTCGCGGCTGCCCATGCTGGCGTAAGCGAACAGCGTACCAATGCCGCCTTCGACGTCGACCCAGCTGTCGGGGCGGGTGGCGCCGGTCAGCTCCGAGATTTTGTACAGCTCTTCCTTGCGTTCCATCAGGTACAGCGCCAGTGCCTTGAGGATGCCGGCGCGCTTCTGGAAATCGAGCTTCATCAGCGCAGGCACGCCGGTCTTGCGCGCGAACGTCACGGCTTCGTCGAAATCGATCTTCTCGGCGTGGGTGTGATAAATCAAGTTGTTGTTGACCGCGCTGTGCAGCGGGGTCGATGCTTCAGAGCCGAGCCAGCGGCCGGCGATCAGGCTTTGAAGGGTTGATACGTTTGTCATGTCATGTTCTCCAATGTCGCGTCATTCCCGTGAAAACGGGAACCCATAGCCAGCCGACTATGGGTTCCCGCCTGCGCGGGAACGACGGCGGGGGGCAATTTACTTCGTGTCTTTGGGGGCGTGCATATCAGGGCCGAGATCGATTCGCGCGCGGTCCGGCTCCACTTCCAGCAGGGCGTCCACCTCGCGCATGGTCTGCATCGAGCGGATCGCCAGGTCGTGATACTGCCTGGTGCCGAAGCTTTTCCAGGCGATGTCCTTGTCTGTCAGGTCGCGCATCACCTTGGCGGGCGCGCCCATCACCATGCTGCGCGGCGGGATGATCATGCCGGCTTTGACAAAGCTCATTGCGGCGACGATCGACTCTTCGCCGACCACCGCCTTGTCCATCACCACGGCGTTCATGCCGACCATCGCATTGCGCTTGATGCGGCAGCCATGCAGCACCGCGCCATGGCCAATGTGGCCGTCGACTTCGACCACGGTGTCGTCGCCGGGGAAGCCGTGCATCACGCAGGTGTCCTGCAGGTTGGCGCCCTCTTCCAGGATCAGGCGGCCGAAGTCGCCGCGCATCGATGCCAGCGGGCCGATGTAGCAGCGCGGACCGACGATCACATCGCCGATCAGCACCGCGCTCGGGTGGACGTAGGCGCTTGGATGGACCACCGGGCGCACACCATTGATTTCATAAACTTTGACCATGCTGGTTCCTTTACATGCCAAGGTAGGCGGCTTGCACCTGTTCGTTGGCGAGCAGTTCGGGGCCGGGGCCCGACAGGGTGATCGAACCGGTTTCGATCACGTAGCCGACGTCGGCGATGGCCAGAGCCGCATGCGCATTCTGCTCGACCAGGAAGATCGTGATGCCATGCGAACGCAGCTCCTCGACGATGCGGAAGATCTCGCGTATCAGCAGCGGGGCCAGGCCCATGCTCGGCTCGTCGAGCAGCAGCAGCCTGGGGCGGCCCATCAAGGCGCGCGCCATGGCCAGCATCTGCTGCTGGCCGCCGGACAGCATCCCGGCGAGCAGCTGGCGCTTTTCCTTCAATACCGGGAACAGCGCGTACATGCGTTCGAGGTCGCCCGCGAAGTCCTGCTTCGGCCGCGTGTAGGCGCCCAGGCGCAGGTTGTCTTCGACCGTCATCGGGCCGAACACCTGGCGGCCTTCCGGCACCTGGCAGATTCCTGCGCGCACGCGCTTGTCGGCACTCAGGCGGCCGATTTCCTGGCCCGCGAAACGGATGCTGCCGCTGCTCGGCTGGACGCCGGAGATCGCCCGCAGCAAGGTGGTCTTGCCGGCGCCATTGGCGCCAACCAGCGCCACCAGCTGGCCCTCGCCGATCTCGATGTCGATTCCATGCAGCGCCTTGATCGGACCGTAATGGCTGTCGAGGCCTGAGACTTGCAGGATCGGCTGTTTTTTGCTTGCGTCTTGCATATTCAATCCTTATGCGGCCGCGCCGAGATAGGCTGCGATGACGTCCGGATTGGCACGCACTTCAGCAGCGGTGCCTTCGGCCAGCTTTTTGCCGTAGTCGAGCACCAGGATATGGTCGGACAGGTTCATCACCAGCTTCATGTCGTGCTCGACCAGCACGACGGTGATGCCGGACTGCGCGATCTTGCGCACCAGTTCCTCGATCTCGCCCGTTTCGGTGTGGTTCAGGCCCGCGGCCGGCTCGTCGAGCAGGATCACTTTCGGCTTGGCGGCCAGCGCGCGCGCGATCTCCAGGCGCTTGAGCGCGCCGTAGGACATCTGGTCGGCGTCAGCGTAGATGTATTTGCCGACGCCGCAAAAGCGCATCAGCTCGGCCGCATCGTGACGGCAGGCTTCATCTGCGCGGCGCACCGCGGGCAGGCGCAGCATCGACGCGAACAGGTTCTGGTTCAGGCGCAGGTGCGAGCCAACCATCACGTTGTCCAGCGCGCTCATGTTCATGCATACCTGGAGGTTCTGGAAGGTGCGGCTCATGCCGCGGCGCGCCAGCGCATCGGGCGACATGCCGGCGACGTTTTCGCCGTTGAACATGATGCGGCCCGAGGTCGGCGTGTAGACCCCGGTGACAAGGTTGAACAGCGTTGTCTTGCCGGCGCCGTTAGGGCCGATCACCGAGTGGATCGCGCCCTGCTTGACGCTGAAGCTGACACCCTGCACCGCGTGCACGCCACCGAAGCTCTTGCTGAGGTTCTCAATCGACAGCATCTCAAGCCTCCTTTGGTTTGCGCGAACGCAGGCGCTGCGCGATGCTCGGCACCAGGCCCTTGGGCATGAAGATCATCGTGGCCATCAGGATCACGCCAAACACCACCACCTCCCAGCCTTCGAAGGTTTGCAGCAGCTGCGGCAGGATGGTCAGCAGCGCGGCGCCGATGATCGAGCCGAACACGGACGCCATGCCGCCCACCACCACCATCGTCACCAGCTCGATGGAATGGAAGAAGCCAGCCATGCCGGGAGTGATGAAGCCGATGTAGTGCGCGCTGATGCTGCCGGTAATACTGGCGACGACCGCCGACAGCACGAACACGCGCGCCTTGAACTTGGCGGTATCGACGCCAGCGACGCGCGACGCCACTTCGGAGCCGTGGATCGCCTGCAGCGCACGGCCCACCGGCGAGTCGATCAGGTTCAGCGCGAACCACGTCATCAGGAGCAGCAGCGCGGCACTCACGGCGTACCAGGCTTTTTCGCCTTCGATCGCGACATCGAACAGCGTGAAGGCCGGGACGCCGATGCCGTCGGGCCCGCCGGTCCACTGCGACTCATTGTTGATCGCGATCGAGATGATGATGCCGAGACCCAGCGTCGCCATCGCCAGCGTATGGCCCTTGAGCTTCAGGATCGGACGGGCGACGGCGAAGGCCAGCACGCCGGTCGCCGCCGCGCCGGCCAGCAGCGCCACGATTGGCGGCCAGTTCATGTGCGTCGTCAGCGCCGCCGAAGCGTACGCGCCCATGCCATAGAAGCCCGCGTGCCCGAGGCTGATCTGGCCGGTATAGCCCATCAAAAGGTTGAGCGCGATGACCACTACCGCGTTCAGCGCGATGCGGATGGCGACATCGAGGTAGAACGGATTGGTCAGCACGACCGGCAGCAGCGCCAGGATGACGGCCAGTGCCAGCAGTCCTGCGTAGCGTTGATTCAACGACTTCATACGCGCTCCGATATCTTGGCGCCGAACAGGCCGCGCGGCATGAAGAACAGGATCAGCAGGATCAGCACGAACGGCACCGCGTCCTTGTACGACGACGAGATGTAACCCGCCGTCATCGATTCGGCGACGCCCAGGATCAAGCCGCCGGCAATCGCGCCGACGCCGCCGCCAAGCCCGCCGAGTACCGCTGCGACAAAGCCTTTCAGGCCGAGCATGATGCCAGCGTCATACGAGGTGTAGGTGATGGGCGCGACCAGGATGCCGCCGACTGCGCCGAGCAGGGCGGCCATGGCGAACGACAGCAGCAGCACGCGGCGCGTGTCGATGCCGACCAGTTGCGCAGCGAGCCGGTTGTTGGATGTCGCCAGCATCGCCTTGCCGAGCAAGGTACGCCCGAAGAACCAGGCCAGCGCGCCAACCACCAGCAGCGTGACGCCGAGCACCCACAAGCTTTGCGGCAGCAGGCTGGCGCCGAGGAACTGGATCGGCGTATCGCCGGAAAACGGCGCCAGCGTATGGGTGCCTTTGCCGAGCCAGATCTGCACCAGCCCGCGGATTGTCAGCGACGCGCCGATGGTAATGATGATCAGTGTGACCACCTGCGCATCGCGCGCCGGCTCGATCGCCACCTTCTCCATCGCCGCCCCGACCGCGCAGGTGACCAGTACCGCGATGATGATCGCGAGCGGAAGCGGAATGCCGCCGGCCGACAGCAGCGCCGCCAGCATCCCACCGAGCATGATGAATTCGCCCTGGGCGAAGTTGATCACACCGCTGGTGTTGTAGATGATCGTAAAGCCCAGCGCCGCAAGGGCGTACGCCGAGCCGACCGTCATTCCCGAGTACAGGAACTGGAGAAATTGAGCGAGCATGCGAGCCTTACTTCAGCAACTGCCAGTCGCCGGCCTTGACCTCGACCATGCGGAACGCGGACAGGTCCAGGCCCATATGGTCTTTCGGCGACATGTTGAACACGCCGGTGGTGCCGACGAAGCCCCTGGTCGACTCCAGCGCGGCGCGAATCTTCTCGCCATCGCTGGAACCGGCGCGCTTGATCGCGTCGACCGACATGTTCAGCGCGTCCAGCGCGTAGCCGCCGAAAGTCGATGGCTCGGCCTTGTAGCGGTCGCGGTAGTCCTTGTCGTAGCCGGTGACGATGGCCTTCTGCGGATCGTTTGCCGGCAGCGCCTTGGCGATCAGCAGCGCCGGCGTCGGCAGGCGCACGCCTTCGGCAGCCGCACCGGAGAGCTTCAGGTATTCATCCGATGCCACGCCGTGCGACTGGTACATCGGCACCTTGGACATGCCAAGCTGGCCGTAGTTCTTGGTGACGATGGCCGGGCCCTGGCCAAGGCCGAAGACGAACACCGCCTGCACTCCGGGCGCGTTCTTGATACGGGTCAGCTGGGCGGTGGTGTCGGTGTCTTTCGGGCCGTAGGTTTCGTCGGCCACCAGCGTGATGCCGTACTTGCCGGCGACGGCCTGGGTCTCCTTGCGGCCGGACGCGCCGAAGCCGCTGGTTTCGGACAGCAGGCCGACCTTGGAGATGCCGCGCTTCTTCATGTCCTCGAATACCTTCTCGGCGGCCATGCGGTCGGTGTGCGGGGTCTTGAAGACCCACTTCTTGACCGGGTCGATGACGACCACTGCGCCTGCCAGCGAAATGAACGGCACCTTGGCGCGCTCGACCAGCGGGGCCATCGCCATGGTCGCGCCGGTGGTGGTGCCGCCGATCAGGACGTCGATCTTGTCGGACTCGATCAGGCGCTTGGTAAAGCTGTTGGCCTTGGCGGCGTCGCTGCCGTCGTCGTAGTGGACCAGTTCGAGCTTGCGGCCAAGGACACCGCCGGCGGCGTTGATTTTTTCAACGTACAGCTGGAGGGTTTTCAGTTCCGGGTCGCCCAGGAAGGCGGCCGGCCCGGTGACCGACAGGACCGAGCCGATCTTGATGGTGTCGGCAGCGAACGACGTTGCAGCTGCCAAGGCGAGTGCGGCGAAAAGTACGGTTTTCTTGAACATGGTTGTCTCCATTATTAGAATCGTTGGCGTTCTCACTGTGCACGGCCGGTGCGCTTGCGCTTACCCGCCCTGCATATACCTCGAAGCCGTTCTGGCTTCTTATACTCTTTCGATGACCACTGCGATGCCCTGCCCTACCCCGATGCACATCGTGCACAGCGCGTAGCGTCCGCCGGTGCGGTGCAGCTGGTTCACCGCCGCCGTCACCAGCCGCGCGCCCGATGCGCCGAGCGGGTGGCCGATCGCAATCGCGCCGCCGTTCGGGTTCACGTGCCCGGCGTCGTCCGGCAGGCCGAGGTCGCGCGTTACCGCCAATCCCTGCGCGGCAAATGCTTCATTGAGTTCGATGACATCCATCTGGCCGATACTCAAGCCCGTCATCGCCAGCACCTTGCGGGTCGCAGGCGACGGACCGAAGCCCATGATGCGCGGCTCCAGCCCCGCCAGCGCCATGCCCACGATGCGCGCGCGCGGCGTGAGCCCGAAGCGCGCGGCCGCACTGCCGGAGGCGATCAGCAGCGCGCAGGCGCCGTCGTTGATGCCCGATGCGTTGCCCGCAGTGACTGTCCCATCCGGCGTGACCACGCCGCGCAGCCTGGCCAGCATCTCGATGCTGGTGTCGGGACGCGGATGCTCGTCGGTGTCGAACACGCGCGACTCGCCTTTTTTGCCGTGAATCGTCACCGGGACGATTTCATCCTTGAACAGGCCAGCCGCGTTAGCGCGGGCCCAGCGCTGCTGGCTGCGCAGCGCGAAGGCATCCTGGTCGGCGCGGTTGACGCCGAATTCCTTTGCCACGTTTTCGGCCGTCTCGGGCATCGAGTCGATCCCGTGCATCGCCTTCATCAAAGGATTGACGAAGCGCCATCCCATGGTGGTGTCTTCGACCTTGGCTGCGCGCGAGAAGGCGCTGTCGGCCTTGCCCATGACGAAAGGCGCGCGCGTCATGTGCTCGACACCGCCGGCGATGATCAGGTTCGCTTCGCCGGCCTTGATCGCCCGCGCCGCCGTGCCGACCGCGTCAAGGCTCGACCCGCACAGGCGGTTGATGGTGCTGCCAGGAACATCGGAAGGCAGGCCGGCCAGCAGGCCCGCCATGCGCGCGATATTGCGGTTGTCTTCGCCGGCCTGGTTGGCGCAGCCGTACAACAGGTCGTCGACCATCGCCCAGTCCACGCCGGGATTGCGGGCGATCAGCGCGGCGATCGGCAGCGCAGCCAGGTCGTCGGCCCGAACGCTGGCCAGGGAGCCGCCGTAACGGCCGAACGGCGTGCGGATGGCGTCGCAGATGAATGCGTCGTTTGCTGTGCTCAAGTGAATGCTCCTCTGGTTAAGTCTTTGGACGCTTGTCGACGACGCGGCGCGCTTTGCCGGTCATGGTGCGTTCGATGCCTTCGGGGGGGACCAGCGTCACGCGGGTGCTCACGCCGACGAAAGTCTTGATGCGGTGTTCCAGGTCGCGGCATAGCGCGCTGACGGCGTCGGCCGACATCGAGCCGTCGCGCGTCTCGCCCAGTACATCGAGCTTGTCGAGGTGACCGTCGCGCGAGACCTGCAGCTGGTAGTGCGGCGCCAGCGCCGGCATCTTCAGGATCAGCTCTTCGATCTGGCTCGGGAACACGTTGACGCCGCGGATGATCAGCATGTCGTCGGAGCGGCCGTTGATCTTGCCCATGCGGCGCATGGCGCGCGAACTTGGCGGCAGCAGGCGCGTCAGGTCGCGCGTGCGATAGCGGATGATCGGCAAGGCTTCCTTTGTCAGCGACGTGAATACCAGCTCGCCTTCGGAACCGTCCGGCAGCACTTCGCCGGTTTCCGGATCGATGATCTCCGGGTAGAAGTGGTCTTCCCAGATGACCGGGCCATCCTTGCTCTCGATGCACTCGCTGGCGACGCCGGGCCCCATCACCTCGGACAGCCCGTAGATATCGAGCGCGTCGATGCCGGCGCGGCGTTCGATCTCGGTGCGCATCGCGTCAGTCCACGGCTCGGCGCCGAAGATGCCGATCTTGAGCGACGACTGCGCCGGATCCATGCCCTGGCGTTCGAACTCTTCGACGATGTTGAGCATGTACGACGGCGTCACCATGATGATGTCCGGCTTGAAGTCGCAAATCAGCTGCACCTGCTTTTCGGTCTGGCCGCCCGACATCGGGATGACGGTGCAGCCGAGCCGCTCGGCGCCGTAGTGCGCGCCAAGTCCGCCGGTGAACAGCCCGTAGCCGTAAGAGATGTGGCAGATGTCGCCGGGGCGCCCACCCGCGGCGCGGATCGATCGCGCCACCACGCCGGCCCAGGTGTCGATGTCGTTCTGCGTGTAGCCAACCACGGTGGCCTTGCCGGTGGTTCCGGACGACGCGTGGATGCGCACGACCTGCTCGCGCGGCACTGCGAACAGCCCGAACGGGTAATTGTCGCGCAAGGTCTTCTTTTCGGTGAACGGGAACTTCGCGAGGTCGGCGAGCGTCCGCAGGTCTTCCGGGTGCACGCCGGCGGCGTCGAACGCAGCGCGGTAATGCGGCACATTGTCGTACGCGTGCTTCAGCGACCACTTCATGCGCTCAAGCTGCAGCGCCTGCAGTTCGTCGCGGCTGGCTCGTTCTATCGGCTCCAGGTCGTCCTGGGCGGGAATGCGTTGGACCATCATCGACTCCTTGAATAAACTTATCCGGCTACCTCGGCGACCAGCCCGCTGACGCGGTGCGACTTGCCGCGGAACAGCGCGATCAGGCGCCCATCCTGGTTGCTCACCTTGACGTCGTACACACCGGTCTTGCCGCTCAGGGTTTGCTCGACCGCTTCGGCGACCAGCATTTCGCCTTCGCGGCCGGGGGCGACGTAGTCGATCGTGCAGCCGGCGCCAACGGTGTTGTGGTTATGCGAATTGCAGGCGAAGGCAAACGCGCTGTCGGCCAGCATGAAGATGTAGCCGCCATGGCAGGTCTGGTGCCCATTGAGCATGTCGCGCCGCACCGGCATGGTCATCAGCGCGTAACCAGGACGGATTTCGCTCAGCTTCATGCCGAGCGCCTGGCTGGCCGGATCGCGGTCCCACATGGTTTTTCCGGCCAGTTCGGCCAGCGCCTGCGCGTCGTGATGGACATCCTTATGCATGGAAGGTCCCCGATGCGGCGACCTTGCGGCGCATGAGCGGCGAGACGCGGTAGCGGTCTTCGCCATACGTCGAGGCGAGGTTCGACAACACAGTGGCCACATGGTCCACGCCGACGGAGTCCGCCCAGGCGAGCGGGCCGCGCGGGTAGTTGACTCCCTTCTGCATCGCGATGTCGACGGCCTGGGCGCTGCACACACCCTGGTTGACGGCGTCGGCGGCTTCGTTGGCAAGCATCGCCACGGTGCGCATGACGGCCATCCCAGGGACGTCGTCGAGGCGCGTGACCGCAAAGCCGGCCGCCTGGAGCAAACCGACCACCGCGTTGTAGGCGGCGTCGCTGCACTGGTCGGCACGCGCCAGCGCGATGCGCCTGGCGCTGCCGTAGTCCAGCACCAGGTCGTACAGCACGGTATCGGGATGCTTGTTTGCCGCGGCACGTTCCGTCGCGCTGCGGCCGTCGGTCAGGAACAAAGCCGCGCCATTGCAGTGGAAGGCGGGCGCTTCGTTTTCGCCGGAGCCCGGCAATGCTTCGCGGTGGGTCACCTTGAAGCCGGCAGCGACCAGGCGCTCCTCCAGCGGCGCGGTGACGGCGCCGGTCACGCCCTGGGCCATGCTCAGCGCAAGCGCGTCCGGCCGGTCTTGCGGCGCTTCGGTCTGGGGTTCTTCCTTCACGGCGCCGGCGGCGTAGTCATAGAAGCCGCGTCCCGACTTGCGGCCGAAGTAACCCGCGTTGACCATCTCCTGCTGCAGCACCGACGGCGTGAAACGCGGATCGTTGAAGTAAGCTTGGAACACCGACTGCGTTACCGAGAAATTGACGTCGTGGCCGATCAGGTCCATCAGCTCGAATGGCCCCATGCGGAAGCCACCCGCCTCGCGCATCACGGCGTCCAGCGTGGCCGCGTCCGCCGCCTGTTCGTTCAGCAGGCGCAGCGCCTCGGCGTAGAACGGACGCGCGACGCGATTGACGATGAAGCCTGGCGTCGACTTCGCGTGCACCGGGTTCTTGCCCCACGCAGTGGCGGTCGCATACACGGTGTCGGCCACCGCGCCGCTGGTGGCCAGGCCACTGATGACTTCGACCAGGGCCATCAGCGGCACCGGGTTAAAGAAGTGCATGCCGACCAGCCGCTGCGGCAGGCGCAGTTGCGCCGCGATCGCGGTCACCGAGATCGACGAGGTGTTGGTGGCCAGGATGCAGTCGTCATGGACGATGCCTTCGAGGTCGGAGAACAGCGTGCGCTTGACGTCGAGGCTTTCGACAATCGCTTCGATGACGATGGCGGCATCCTTCAATTCAGCCAGGCTGGATGCGCCGTTCAGGCGGTCGCTCGCCGCTTGCACCTCTTCGTCGGTCATCTTGCCCTTTTCGGCCAGCTTGCCGTACATGTTGCAGATGCCGGTGATCGATGCCTTGACCGCTTCGGGGCGTGCGTCGAACAGCACGACCTTGTAGCCGGCCGCCGCTGCCACCTGCGCGATGCCGGTGCCCATGGCGCCGCTGCCTACCACCGCAACGATGCTTCCCTTGTCGAGAGCCTGTGCCATCCTCATTCCCCCTTGAAGCACGCCGGGCGCTTTTCGATGAATGCGGCGACGCCTTCGCGGTAGTCATGGCTGTAGCCGAGTTCACGCATCATCTCGCCTTCCAGCTTGAGCTGGTCGGGAAGGCTGTTGTGCCAGCTCGCCTGCAGCGCTTTTTTGGTGAAGGCCAGTCCCTTGGTCGGCGCGACGGCAAAGTGTTCCGCCATCTTCATGGCGTCATCGAACAGCGCTTCGTCGGGCACGCATTTCCAGATCAGGCCCCACAGCTCGGCCTTCTCGGCGCTGAGCTTCTCGCCCAGCATGGCCAGGCCGGTGGCGCGCGCATGGCCGATCAGGCGCGGCAAATGCCAGGTGCCGCCGCTGTCCGGGATCAGGCCAAGGCGGCAGAACGCCTCGACGAAGCTGGCGGACTTCGCGGCCAGCACGATGTCGCAGGCCAGCGCGATGTTGGCGCCTGCGCCAGCGGCCACGCCGTTGACGGCGCAGATGACCGGCATCGGCAGCGTGCGCAGCGTGTGGATCAGCGGCGCGTAGAATTTTTCAACGGAGTCGCCCAGGTCGACGCCTTTGGCGCCCGGCTCGACCGCACGGTCGCCCAGGTCCTGGCCGGCGCAGAAGCCGCGGCCGGCGCCGGTCAGCACCAGCACGCGCACGCTTTTATCGGCCTGCACGGCGTCGAGCGCGGACCGCACTTCCAGGTGCATCGCCTGGGTGAAGCTGTTGAGCTTGTCGGGGCGATTCAGCGTCAGCAGCGCGATCCCGTCCTTGATCTGGAACTTGATGTTTGCGTAGTTCATGCGGTCTCCGTTATTTTTATTTATTCAGCCTGGTCGAAGTCGACCACGACCTTGTCCGTCACCGGGAAGCTCTGGCAAGACAGGACGAAGCCGCGCGCGATCTCGTAGTCTTCGAGCGCGTAGTTGACGTCCATGTCGACTTTGCCGTCGACGATCTTGCAGCGGCAGGTCGAGCACACGCCGCCCTTGCAGGAGTAGCGCATGTCGATGCCGTGACGAAGGCCGGCGTCGAGGATCGACTCCTTGTCCTTGTCCATCGTGAAGCTGGTGTGGCTGCCGTCCATGATCACTGTCACCTCGGTCTCGTGCGAGACGGTCGGATCGAAGTGGCGCGGCTTGTGTTCGTGCTTCGGAATGCTGGCCGCGAACAGTTCGACCTTGATGTTCGATTTCGGCATGCCGGCTTCCTGCAACGCCGCCGATACGCCCAGCATCATGTCTTCCGGCCCGCAGATGAAGGCGACGTCGATGTCTTCCACCTTCACCCAGTAGCGCATGAACTGCTCGCACTTTTCCTTGGTGATGCGGCCGTTGAACAGTTCGATGTCCTGCTGTTCCCGGCTCATCACGTAGGCCAGGTTAAGGCGTTCCATGTAGACGTCTTTCAGGTCGGTCAGTTCATCCTTGAAGATGACGGTCGACGAGGCGCGGTTACCGTAGAACAGCGTGAACTGGCTGTCGGGCTCCGCCTGCAAGGTGGTCTTGATGATCGACAGGATCGGCGTAATGCCGCTGCCGGCCGCGAAAGCGGCGTAATGGCGCCTGTTCCCGGCCGCCAGCGGCACGTTGAAGTGGCCCATCGGCGGCATCACGTCGAGCGTGTCGCCGGGTTTGAGGTTTTCGTTGGCCCACGTCGAGAACAGGCCGCCCGGCGTGCGCTTGATCGCCACCCGCAGCTGGTTGTCCTGCACGGCGGAGCAGATCGAATACGAACGGCGCACGTCTTCGTCGCCGATCATTGCGCGCAGGGTCAGGTGCTGGCCCTGCTGGTACTTGAAGCTGTCCGCCAGTTCGGGCGGCACCGCGAAGGTAACGGCGATGGTATCGCGCGTTTCGTTACGCACGCCGGCGACATGCAGTGGGTAGAATTTGCTCATTGGTCGGCCTTAATGGCACTTGAAATAGTCAAAGGGTTCGCGGCAGTCGAGGCATTTGTACAGTGCCTTGCATGGCGTCGATCCGAACTGGCTGGTGAGCTGGGTATGGTTCGAGCCGCAGTTGGGGCAGGTGATCACCAGCTCGGGCATCGTGCGCCGTTTGACTCCGGCAGTCAGGCCGCTGATGTCGATCACCTGCTGCGCAGGCGGCGCGATGCCGTAGCCCTTGAGCGCCGCCTTGCCGGCCTCGCTCATCCAGTCGGTGGTCCACGCAGGCGACAGCTGGTTCACCAGCCGGACCTTGCCGACACCATGCTGGTGCAGCGCTTCGGTCACCGATTCGGCGATCACCTGCATCGCCGGGCAGCCGGAATAGGTGGGCGTGATCGTGACGACGCATTCGTCGCCCTGCCATTCGACATTGCGCACGATGCCGAGGTCCACCACCGAGATCACCGGGATCTCGGGGTCGGGCACCTCGCCGAGCCAGGCCCAAACCTGCTCGGTACTGGCCAGCGTCGCGTGCATTACCAGTCCGCTCCCGGATAGGCGCGCTGCAGGAACTGCATCTCGGCCAGCGTGTAGCCCAGGTGTTCGCTGTGCTTGCCCACCTTGCCGCCCTTGTGCATCCAGGCGTCCGCGGGCGGCATCGCCAGCGTGGCTTCGGCGAAGATCTCGCCGGCGTGTTCGAGGAAGGAAGCGCGCAGGTCGGCGGCATCTGGCGCCACGCCTTGCGCGACCATCTGGTCGTCGATCTCGTCGTAGATGAACATCTCGCCCGAATAGCTCCACAGCGCGTCCAGCGCGGACTGCATGCGCTGGCGGCTTTCCGGCGTGCCGTCGCCGAGGCGCACCACCAGGTCGCCGCTGCGGCGCAGGTGGTAGGTCACTTCCTTGAGCGACTTCTCGGCGATTTCCGCGATGCGCGGGTCGCTCGACCTGGTCAGTCCCTGCATCAGGAAGTAGTGCCAGGTATCGAACAGGAACTGGCGCATCAGCGTGAAGCCGTAGTCGCCGTTCGGCTGCTCGACGATCAGGCAGCAGCGCATCTGGTGGGCGTCGCGCAGGTAGGCCAGGTGGTCTTCGCTGCGGCCGAGGCCTTCGAGTTCGGCCGCGTAGGTGAGCCACATGCGGGTCTGGCCAAGCAGGTCGAGCGCGACGTTGGCAAGCGCCATGTCCTCTTCCAGCGCCGGGCCTTTGCCGCACAGCTTGCACAGCTGCTGCGACAGGATCAGCGCATTGTCGCCCTGGCGCAGCAGGTAATCGAGTTTAGGATCCACGGCCTGGCTCACAGGTTTTTGACTTCTTCCGGCATCGGGAAGAAGGTTGGGTGACGATAGACTTTGCTGTTGGCCGGCTCGAACAGCGCCGATTTGTCGCCCGGGCTGCTGGCGACGATGTCGGTGGCGCGCACCACCCAGATCGACACGCCTTCATTGCGGCGGGTGTAGACGTCGCGCGCATTGTTTACCGCCATCTCGGCGTCCGGTGCGTGCAGGCTGCCCACGTGCTTGTGGGCGAGTCCGTGCTGGCTGCGGATGAAGACTTCCCACAGTGGCCATTCTTTGCTCATTCGGTGCTCCAGTGTTTGTAGTGTGAGCCGCTTACGCCGCGGCGCGTGCTGCTGCTTTTTTATCGGCGTGCGCCACCAGCGCGTCGCGGAACCATTCACCGTCGTCCCACGCCTTGACGCGGGTCGCCAGGCGCTCCTTGTTGCAGGGGCCGTTGCCTTTCAGGACGTTGTGAAATTCGCTCCAGTCGATCTCGCCGAACTCGTAGTGGCCGGTCTCGGCGTTGAACTTGAGGTCGGGATCGGGCACGGTCAGGCCGAGGAATTCGGCTTGCGGCACGGTCTGGTCGACCATGCGCTGGCGCAGTTCGTCGTTGGAGAACAGCTTGATGCGCCACTTGCTCGACTGCGCGCTGTTGACCGACTCGGCGTCCGACGGGCCGAACATCATCAAGGACGGCCACCACCAACGGTTCAGCGCATCCTGCGCCATCGCCTTCTGTTCGGGCGTGCCCTTGGCCAGGCTCATCATGATGTCGTAGCCCTGGCGCGCGTGGAACGATTCTTCCTTGCAGACACGGATCATGGCGCGCGAGTACGGGCCGTACGAGCAGCGGCACAGCGGGATCTGGTTGATGATGGCCGAGCCGTCGACCAGCCAGCCGACCGCGCCCATGTCGGCCCACGACAGGGTTGGGTAATTGAAGATGCTCGAATATTTCGCCTTGCCCGAGTGCAGCGCCGCGAGCAGTTCGTCACGCGAGACGCCCAGCGTTTCGGCGGCGCTGTACAGGTACAGGCCGTGGCCTGCCTCATCCTGGATCTTGGCCAGCAGGATCGACTTGCGCTTGAGCGTAGGCGCACGGGTGACCCAGTTACCTTCCGGCAGCTGGCCGACGATTTCCGAGTGGGCATGCTGCGAGATCTGGCGGATCAGGGTCTTGCGGTACGCGTCCGGCATCCAGTCCTTGGCCTCGATCTTGATGCCGTCGTCGATGCGCTGCTGGAATGCGCGTTCTTCGACACTCATGTCGGCGTCGGTCGTGACCTTCTTGAGGCCGGTTTCTACCATCTGTGCATACATGGTGGTTCTCCATCACGTGATCTGTGAATCGATAATACGATACATAAAATCAGAAGTACACACGTTTTTTGTGTCGTATTTAAATTATGTATCTCATTGTCGGTTCCGATAGCTAAAAATTAATCGTGCGCCGATTGCGCCGCGAAGTAAACTCCGGCATTCCTTGACAAACAGGCACCCAGCGCCAGACCATGCTCGCATGAAACAATTGACCAGCGCTGAATGGATCAGCCACTTTCTCGCCAGCGACCCGCCCCGGTCGAAGTCGCTGGTGATGACGATTTTTGGCGACAGCATCGTGCCGCGCGGCGGTGCGATCTGGCTGGGCAGCCTGATCGATCTGCTGGCGCCGTTCGGCGTGAACGACCGCGCGCTGCGCACCAGCGTGTTCCGGCTGGCCCAGGAAGGCTGGCTGGTCGCCAACCGCGACGGCCGCCGCAGCGCGTACGCGATCCTGCCGGAAGCCCTGCCCCGCTTCGAGCGTGCCTACCGCCGCATCTACGCGGTGCCAGCGGTCAGCTGGGACGGCAAATGGACGCTGGTGATGGCCGGCCCAGGCGGGCTGGACGCGCCGGGACGGGTCTCGCTGCGCAAGCAATTGCTGTGGGAAGGCTATGCCCTGGTCGGCACCGGCGTATTTGGCCACCCGGCGGGCGACCCGGCCGTATTGGATGACCTGCTCGGCCGCGCCGATGTGCGCGACAAGCTGTTCGTGTTCAGTGCCGGCGAGTTGCCGCAGGTTGGTTCGCGTCCGCTGCGCGAACTGGTCGACGAAGGCTGGGACTTGTCCGACGTGGCCGCCGGCTACCGTCATTTCATCGAGGAATTCGCGCCGCTGCAAGCGCTGCTGGACGAGCGCGTGGTGCCCGAGCAAGCGTTCGTGATCCGCACCCTGCTGATTCACGCTTACCGCCGCGTGCAGCTGCACGATCCGATGCTGCCGGTGGACCTGCTGCCGCAGCCGTGGCCGGGCGTGGAAGCCTACAACGTGGCGCGCGCGCTGTACCTGGCGACCTACCGCGCCGCCGAGGAACATATCATGACGACGCTGCTGCGCGAAGATGCGCAGGCACAGCCGGCCGAAGAGGCGTTTTACCAGCGCTTCGGCGGCTTGCCGCGTTAGCAGTCCGAACTGAGGGCGGCGTGCGAGAACGCCATCGGAAAACGGATGGCGTCGAGGGTCAGGTCGAGGTCCAGGTCGGGCCAGTAGACCCGGTTGGCGCTGGGGCAAGTCACACGGCAGATCTGGGCGATGGTGGCGTGTTCGAACCACGGAAACTCGACAAACGGCAGGTGCAGCTCTTCCCCATTGCACTGCAGCCAGAAGCCGTGCTGGTTGATGCTGGTGACTTTGGCGCACGAGATGCGGATGGCTGTCATTGCGGTTCCTTCATGATCGGAGTGACCCGACGAAGGTATCAAAATGGCAGCCCTGCGCCTTGAGGTGGCGCAGCAAGCTCCGCTCAGGGCGAGACTTTGAAGCCGAATCCGATCGAGCGCTGGAAGTAGTTGTAGTCGATCAGGCTCTGGCCATAGCCCGAGAACAAATGCACATAGGCGCCGACCTTGCCGGCGATCGGGTAGGTGTAGCCGATCTGCACGCCGCTCTTGTCGGTCGACTTGTTATAACGGACCATAGCATTGAGCTCCTGGCCGTTGTCCCACTGGTAGGCGGCGACCAGGTCGCCGCGGCCCAGGAAATCGACGATGTCGGGATTGTTGTCGTCGTCAGCCGCTTCACTCACCCGCTTCCAGACGCGACCGACCAGCGAGAAATTGCCCTTGTCTACGCCAACCTGCGCATAGGTGCGGTTCCAGCTGCGCGACAGCGACCCTGCCTGCCCGTTCGACTGGTGCACGAAACCAAGCCCGGCGAAACGCGCGTTCACGCCGAACAATGACCCCTTCAAGGGCATCACCGCCATCACTTCCGGCTCGTAGTTGGTCTCTCGGAACGGGCTCGACGCATCATGATTGGCTGCCTGCCAGAAACTCTTCTGGGTATAGCCGAACCACAGGTCGACCGGCTTGCTGAACGCCTGGTCGATCATTTTGATCTTGAAGCTCAGCTGATAAGCCAGTTCGGCGTGCGACAAGCCCTTGTCCTGTTCCAGCAGATCGCGAAATGGCAGGTAAGGCTCGCCGTTCGGCGCGTGGCTGTAGGTGGCGATCAGGTAATTGGCCTGGTGCGGACGGAAGCGCAGTGCACGGTTGTCGATGTCGCCAAGCTCCCAATGGCTGGCCAGCCGCGATGGAGCGGCGGCCACGGCCTGCGCGTCTTGGATATCTTCCGCGTCTGCATCGGTCAACGCGATCGGGGTCGCAGGGGCAGGCACAGCCTGGGTCGCGCCGGGGGCAACGCTGGCTGCGGCCAACTGGTCGAAACAGGCCAGGCGGGCGCTGTTTTCCGTCACTGTCATGCAGTCGGCCAGCGAGGCCGGCGCGGCAACAACGATTGGAGAAACTGCAGAGAGGACAAGCAGGCAGGCAAGCGATTTCGAGGTAGCGGACATTGGCATGGAGAACAGTTAGGCAGCAGGTGAATAGCCGAATACTACGTGACCATGGGAATTCTTGCTGCTGAACCATTCGTGCGCGCCAGCACATATAAAAATTATATTATTGAGTTAATTTCAATAACCCCGGAGAATCCTTCATGTCCAGTTCCATTCTGCGCCTTGCTACCGCCGCCGCCCTCGTGCTGGCTTCTTTCAGCGCATCGGCTGAGCAAGCGAAGACGCAAGCCCTCGAAATCTCCGGCGTCCTGATGGAAAAAGCGGGTCCGGCCGCCCGTTGCGCGTCGAAATTCGGCGGCACGATCACCGGCCACGGCGTCAGCGACCAGGTCGGCCGCGTCGCATTCGTCGCCACCGATTGCATCACGCCTTCGGGCCCGCTGTTTAACTTCGACCAGGGCCGCTTTATCATCATGACTGCCGAAGGCGACCAGATCTTCGCCTCGTACAGCGGCCAGTTCGTGCCAACCGGCGTAGGCGCAGCTTACGTCTTTAGCGGCGCAACCTTCCAGATCACCGGCGGCAACGGCCGCTACTTCAAGGCAACCGGCGGCGGCGCGCTGACCGGCGGCCAGGACATGATGACCGGCATGGGCACCGTGCAGCTGTCGGGCAAAATTCACCACAAGATGGATTAAGCACGACGCACTACCCTGTCGGCACCGCTAACGCAAGCTCGGCAGCCAAGCGTCGTTTTAGAAGCTACAGTCACAAGGAAATCGGCAATGCAGGCCAACGTCGCCCCTGCGCAGGCAGGGGCCCATACGAATCGTGCCGAGCATGGACCCCTGCCTTCGCAGGGGCGACGTTAAGTCTTGCATTCCAAGTCTCAATGCCGCGATTTCTATGAGCGCCCCGAACCCGATTGATGCAATGGCACTGTCAACAAGATCATCCCGGACAGCAGTGCGCTTGCGCGGGAACGACGTTTTACTTGGGACGACAAGTTACTTGCGTCCGGCTGCGATCAGGAAGTTCTGCATGCTGGCCTCGGACACCGACGCCCACATGTTCTGGTCCTGGCGGAAGCGCTTCCATGGCGTATAAATCTTGCGGAACTTCGCGTTCTTCGCCGCTTCTTCTTCCATCACCTGGGTCGAAAACTTGTATGCCGCATCGAGGATCGGGCGCGAGAAGAAGTGCATCTTGGCGCCGTTCTTGATCAGGCGCGCCAGCGCTGCCGGGTTCTTGGCGTCATAGTCGGCCTGCATGGTGACATGGCATTCGTAGCACGCCACCTCGATCGCCGCCTGGTACTGCTTGGGCAGCTTTTCCCACTCCTTGATGTTGATGTACATCGACAGCTGCGGCCCGGCTTCCCACCAGCCCGGCGCATAGTAGTGCGGAGCAACCCGCGCCAGCCCCAGCTTTTCATCGTCGTACGGGCCGACCCATTCCGCGGCGTCGATCGTGCCCTTCTCCAGCGCCGTATAGATGTCGCCTGCAGGAATCTGCTGCGGCACCGCCCCCATGCGCTCCATCACGCGGCCGGCAAAACCGGCGATGCGGATCTTCAGGCCCTTGACGTCGGCCAGGGTCTTGATCTCCTTGCGGTACCAGCCGCCCATCTGGGTGCCGGTGTTACCGGCCATGAAGTTGATGATGCCGTAGTCCTTGAAGAAGTCGCGCATCAGCTCGCGCCCGCCGCCCTGGTCGAACCACGCCGTCTGCTGGCGCGAAGTCAGGCCGAACGGCACCGCGCAATCGAACGCGAAGGTCGGGTCTTTGCCGTAATAATAGTAGGACGGGGTGTGGCCCATCTCCACAGTGCCGGCCTGGACCGCGTCCATCACCTGCAGGCCCGGCACGATTTCGCCGGCAGCGAACTGGCGAATGGTGAACTTGCCGCCGGTAAGCTGGGAGACGCGCTTGACGAAGTTTTCGCCCGAACCATAGATCGCGTCCAGTGTTTTCGGGAAACTCGACGCCAGGCGCCAGGTGATGGCCGGCTGGGTCGCCTGGGCCAGCGCGGGTGCCGCGACCGCGCCTGCCGCGGCGCCAACTGCTGTGTTCTTCAGGAAGGACCGACGTTGCATATTGGTGTCTCCAGATGGTTTTAGATGTTTGCCTGAAAGTCAATTGTAGCCGCAGCCCGTGCGTTTCCGGTCACCTGCCTCAAGGAATTTAGTATCATCTGCCTCTTTACCCGATTTCTTCACAGGACTTACCATGTCTATCAAGATCAGCAGCCAGTTCGACGCCGGCGCCATCGAGGTCATCAGCGCCACAAGCGCCAGCGCCATCGACCTGAACATCCGCAAGGATTCGCACGCCGATATCACCCAGTGGTTTTACTTCCGCCTGCAAGGCGCGCAGGGCGAGCCGTGCACGATCCGCTTCATGAATGCGGGCCAGTCCGCCTACCCGGCCGGCTGGGAAGACTACGATGCGATGGCCAGCTACGACCGCGTGAACTGGTTCCGCGTGCCGACCAGCTTCGACGGCCAGGTCATGACGATCAGCCACACGCCAGGCATGGACAGCGTCTACTACGCCTACTTCGAGCCGTACTCGTGGGAACGCCACCTTGAATTGCTGGACCGCGCGCAGATGTCCGAGCACGTGCGCATGGTCGACTTGGGCAACACCGTCGACGGCCGCGACATGAACATGCTGGTCATCGGCGATCCGGCAGCGAAGAAAAAGGTCTGGGTCATCGCGCGCCAGCACCCGGGCGAAACGATGGCGGAGTGGTTCGTCGAAGGCATGCTGGACGCCCTGCTCGATCCTGCCGACCCGTTCGGCCGCCAACTGCTGAAGGAATGCGTGCTGTATGTGGTGCCGAACATGAACCCGGACGGTGCGTTCCGCGGTAACCTGCGCACCAATGCCGCCGGCGCCAACCTGAACCGCGAATGGGACACGCCGACCATGGAGCGCAGCCCCGAGGTGTTCCTGGTCAAGAACAAGATGCTGGAAACCGGCTGCGACCTGTTCCTCGACGTCCATGGCGACGAAGGCTTGCCGTACGTATTCGTGGCGGGCAGCGGCGCATTGCCGACCTTCACGCCGGAACAGGCTGCTGCCGAGAAGAAGTTCTCGGACGACTTCAAGATCGCCAGCCCGGACTTCCAGGACGTGCATGGCTACGGCGATTCGCCGTACACCCCGGAAACCATCACCATGGGTTCGCCGCACATCACCCACGCGTTCGGTTGCCTGTCGCTGACGCTGGAACTGCCGTTCAAGGACAACGCCAACGATCCGGACGCGCAGACCGGCTGGGATGGCCCGCGTAGCGCGCGCCTTGGCGCGGCTGTGCTGCAGCCGATTCTGCAGTCGCTGCGCGCCGCGAAGTAATTCTCGCGCGCTGCATGATGAACGCCTCGGCTTGCCGGGGCGTTGTTATTTTGATTGGTCCATTTCATGCGATGAACCTCAGGCGACCTTGCGATGAGGCAATGCCCTTAGCCCAGGCTCGGGCATATTCGAGACGGTCTCCACTACCGTTCGAGGTGCCCCATGCCATACACTTATCCGCATGCCCGACTGTTACACGGGAAAGAAAAAGTTGGAGACAAGCAGTGCGTCGCGCTTGTACTGCATTTCGCAAAGGCGCCTCCCTCAAGTACCTGGAAGGAGGGCGAGAAAGTCATCGGCAACAAGGGCCTCATCGCCGGGACTGCGATAGCAACCTTTGAGGACGGCAAGTACCCAAATAAAAAGACTGGCAATCACGCTGCGCTTTATCTGTACCAAGTATCCGATGGGATCTACGTTGTCGACCAATCGCCGGGTGATCCGATTCAAAAACCCAGCATTTCTCAACGATATATCCCGCGCTTGGGCAAGGACAAAACGGGACGGTTCATCAATCCCAGCAATAATGCCGACGCGTTCAGCGTCATCAAATAGGACGTCATGATGCGGACAACTTGCCATGCAGTGATACTTCCACTGGCGGTGTTAGCCTTGATCCCACCTGCAGCTTTCGCCTCGGAACATGTGGTTTGTCCTACCGAAATCCAACAAGCTTCGTTGAAGCTGACCAACACTCCTGCCCAGTGGACGCCATACGTGGCAAGCCCGATTTACCTGCATGCTGCGGCAGCAGCGGCAGGACCGCCCGAGACGTTGGCCCAGTTGCGACCCGATCGCTCGACGTACGCGGACGGTAAGCCATCGTGGAAGGTGACGTATAACCTGGAGGGCCATTTCCCCCGGGGGAAATGGCTGGAATGCTCTTACGGCACCTTCAATCAGATCGTCCTGTCAAAACGGCTGCCTGATACAACCACAAGCTGCACGATCACCTACCGAAAGGGCGAGCACGCAGGCGAACATGCGCTCAAGATCGCATGCCGGTGAAAAAGCCGCCGACCATCAGTCCGGCGGAATCAACGAGTGCTAGACATTGCCGTGACGACCTAGGCATCTACCGTCTGATCTCGGCCCATTCCCTTTGCTTGATATAAGGCCTGGTCCGCGCGGCGCAGGATATCGGAGATGCGCGCTTCGTCCCGCAGACGCAGCGCCACCAGTCCTGGAGGATCTCTGTCTGCCAGCACAATCAAATGCCCGAAGACATGCGTTGATGATTGTGCATTCGGCTTTGAGAAGACATCGGTTCCATCAGGCGATGGTCTATCGAATCGAATATTCTCGTGGCTCGACTACGGGGGAAAATTGATCTTAGCCAATCCGGCCAAACGTGTTGCACCTATAGCGGCTTCGCGCAACGACAAAAAAGGCAGTTTTCCCTGAATTGCGTCGACACCGTCGTTTTTGAACGCTTTATCGTGCGCGGAGTCCTATTGGGCATTCTTCCTATTCTCCGGTCAAAGCTGGGTTGAGCCCCTTAACATCCGAACTTACTGTGAATCAAGATGTATTGGACGTGGCCATGCGAGATGATCGTCAATCCGTTGGGACCAGAGAGACGGTGATTACGACCCTTTCGATTTCTCGCTTCACATAATCCTAGTTCGGTGCTGATTTCCGCGCTCAATCCTTTGCAAAAACATAAGCCGCTCGAGCGATAATAAAATGCCGCCAGGCGCGAACCAGGCGGCATTGTATTGAGCCTAAAGCTTACTTCGCTCGACCCGCGCGAATCAAAATCTCCTGCATGCTCGCCTCGGACACCGACGACCACATGTTCTGGTCACGCTGGAAGCGCTTCCATGGCTCGTAGATCTTCTTGAACTTGGCGTTCTTGGCCGCTTCTTCGTTCATCACGATCTGCGCATTCTTGTAGCAGGCGTCCATGATGTCGCGCGAGAAGGTGCGCAGCTTGACGCCGTTCTTCAGCAGGCGCGCCAGCGCTGCCGGGTTCTTGGTGTCGTACTCGGCCTGCATGACCACGTGCGCCTCGTAGGTCGCCACTTCCAGCGCAGCCTGGTACTCCTTCGGCAGCTTTTCCCATTCCTTCACGCCGACATAGAACGAGAAGTTCGCGCCAGCTTCCCACCAGCCTGGTGCGTAGTAGAACGGCGCCACCTTGAAGAAGCCCAGCTTCTCATCGTCGTACGGGCCAACCCACTCGGCCGCGTCGATGGTGCCCTTTTCCAGCGCCGGGTAGATGTCGCCCCCGGCGAGCTGCTGCGGCACCACGCCCAGGCGGGTCAGCACCTGGCCGGCGAAGCCTGCCACGCGCATCTTCATGCCCTTGAGGTCGGCAACGGACTTGATCTCCTTGCGATACCAGCCGCCCATCTGGGTGCCGGAGTTACCACCCAGGAAGTTGACGATGCCGTAGCCGCGGAAGAATTCGCGCGTCAGTTCGCGGCCGCCACCCTGGTCGAACCAGGCGGTGTGCTGGCGCGAGGTCAGGCCGAACGGCACCGCGCAATCGAACGCGAAGGTGGCGTCCTTGCCGAAATAGTAGTACGACGCGCTGTGGCCCATCTCGACCGTGCCGGCCTGGACCGCGTCCATGACTTGCAGGCCAGGCACGATTTCGCCGGCGGCGAAGGTGCGGATGTTGAATTTGCCGCCGGTCAGCTGCGACACGCGCTTGGACAGCGTATCGGAGGCGGCGAAGATGGTGTCGAGGGACTTGGGAAAGCTGCTGGCGAGGCGCCAGTTAATGGTCGGCAAGGCTTGCGCGAGTGCCGGTGCTGCAACTGCGGCGGCCGAGGCGCCAACCGCAGCCTTCTTGATAAAGGAACGACGTTCCATATTCTTGTCTCCTGAGTTTTCGTATAAGCGGTAACAGACCAGCTCAAACCTAGTGTATTGCCGCGCGAGCAAGTACGCAACGAAAACCTCATAGATGCTTCGAGCAACATTTCTTTACTGTCGGAATTCTTTACATTAAGAAAGTTAGTTTTCATATTAGCATCTTTAAGTCCTTGATTTATATGGGGTGGCACAGTTCTCGCTATACCTCTCTTACTACAAAAAAATTAGGGGTAATTTCATGAAAAAGACTTTGTTGATTGCATCACTTCTGTTCGCCAGCCTGACCGCACAGGCAGGCGTTGTCACCGTCGGCCAGAACAATACCGGTAACTGCTACCCGTTCAGCTGCTTCGCTTCCGATGGCGGCAGCCTGTACCAGCAGGTGTATGCAGCGTCGGCATTCTCGGGCGCGGGCATGATCAACAGCATCAGCTTCTACCGTTCGCAAGGCGGTGCGATGGACAATGCGACCTACACGCTGCGCCTGTCGACGACGGGTGGCGCGGTTGGCGCGCTTGATATGAATGCGGCCAACAACGTTGGCTCGGATGTGAGCGTGTTCGGCACCTTCAGCCTGGGCGGCGCGATGCCGGACGTGCTGACCTTTACCGGTTTGCCATTCCTTTACAACCCAGCTGCCGGCAACCTGCTGCTGGACGTATCGGTATCGTATTCGGGCGGGTATAACGGCTATCAGTCGTTCTTCCAGGCCGACAACGGCATTGGCGCCACCAGCCGCCTGTGGGTAGGCAACAGCGCTGGCCAAGGCGCCAACGCCTTGGTGACGTCGTTTGACATCAGCCCGAGCGCGGCAATCCCCGAGCCAGGCTCGATGCTGCTGGTCGGCCTGGGCCTGATCGGTCTGGCAGCCGCCGGACGCAAGCGCAAGGCAGCGTAAGCGCTCGCGGCCTGACATCCAGGCAAAGAAAAAGCCGACCCGAGGGTCGGCTTTTTGCTGTGCGGCCGGAATCAGCTGCCGGCGATGACCATCTTTTCGATCAGGATCGATCCGGTCGACTTGTTGCCGCGCGTGAGCACGTCATTGCCGATCGCGACGATCGCCTGGAACATGTCTTTCATGTTGCCGGCGATGGTGATCTCCTCGACCGGATACTGGATCACGCCATTCTCGACCCAGTAGCCGGACGCACCGCGCGAATAATCGCCGGTGACGTAGTTGGTGCCCTGCCCCATCAGCTCGGTGACCAGCAGGCCGCGGTCCATCTTGCGCAGCATGCCGGCGAAGTCGTCGGCCTTCTTGGTATGCGACGAGGTCAGCGACAGGTTGTGCGAGCCGCCGGCGTTGCCGGTGGTCTTCATGCCGAGCTTGCGCGCCGAGTACGACGACAGGAAATAGCCTTGCAGCACGCCGTTTTCGACGACATTGCGGCGCACCGTGCGCACGCCTTCTTCATCGAACGGGGCCGAACCGACGCCGCCGATCACGTGCGGGTCTTCCAGCACCTGGATGTGCGACGGGAAGATCGACTGTCCCAGCGAATCGAGCAGGAAGGTCGACTTGCGGTACAGCGCGCCGCCCGAGGTGGCCTGCACGAACGAGCCAAGCAGGCCGGCGGCCAGCGGCGCCTCGAACAGCACCGGGCAGGTGCGGGTATCGAGTTTGCGCGCATTCAGGCGCGCCAGGGCGCGCTCGGCGGCGTAGCGGCCCACGGCTTCCGGCTTGGCCATGTTTTTCGGGTCGCGCACCGAGGTGTACCAGTCGTCGCGCTGCATCTTGGCGCCCTTGCCGGCGATCGGCGCCACCGACAGGGTGTGGCGCGAGAATGGGTAGCCGCCGGCGAAACCGCGCGAGTTGGCCGAAACGAAGTGCGACTGCTGCACGTAGACGCTGGCGCCTTCGCTGTTGGTCACGCGCGGATCGACCTCGAACGCCGCGCTTTCCGCGCGCTGGGCGATGACGACCGCTTCTTCGGCCGAGATCTGCCACGGGTAGCACAAGCGCAGGTCGCGCGGGTTTTTCTCCAGCATGTCTTCGTCGGCCAGGCCGGCGCAGTCGTCTTCGGCGGTAAAGCGGGCGATGTTGTAGGCCGCTTCGACCGTGGCGCGCAGCGCGGCAGGCGAAAAATCGGAGGTGCTGGCATTGCCGCGCTTCTGGCCGATATAGACGGTCACGCCCATGCCCTTGTCTTTATTCTGTTCGATCGTCTCGATCTTGCCTCGGCGCACTGAAACCGACAGGCCGCTGCCTTCGCTGATCTCGACCGCTGCATCGGTGCCGCCCTGCTCCTTGGCAAAGCCAAGCACGTCGCGTGCAAGCTGCTGGAGCTGGTCCTGGGTATGGATAAAGACGGAGTCGTTCATGTCGTGTTTTTCTCGGCTATCCGGTTAAACGGGTATGATAGCAGTCGTTTACTGTTTTTACCGGGAGGCCGTGCGCCTGTCGGAATTCCCTATCATGCCAAATCCAAACCGCGGTGCCTGCGGGTTCCAGTCCAACGAGTTCGAACAAGAGTACGAACGCCCATCGAAGTCCGAGCTGAAGCGCCAGATGAGCGAGCTGCAAAAGCTCGGCGAAGAACTGGTTGCCGAGCCTCGCGACCGCGTCAAGCGCGTACCGATGCCGGACGACGTCAAGGACGCGATCCTGATGTGCCAGACCATCACCAACCACGAAGGGCGGCGCCGCCAGATGCAGTTCGTCGGCAAAAAAATGCGCACCCTCGACGAGGAAGAACTGGCCGTCATCCGCCGCACCATCGACAGCTGGAAAGGCATGTCGAAGGCCGACACCGCGTTCCTGCATGCGATGGAACGCCGCCGCGACAAGCTGCTGGCCGACGATGGCGCGCTGACCGTGCTGATGGCCGAGCATCCCGAACTCGATGTGCAGCAGCTGCGCACCCTGATCCGCAATGCGCGCAAGGAGCAGGCCGAGAACAAGCCGCCAAAGGCCTACCGCGAGATCTTCCAGATCCTGAAGGACTTGTCCAAGAAGGGCGCGGCCGCCGCGCCGGACGACGACATCGACGGCGAGACCACCGACGAAGACCAGAAAGACGACTGACATGGATATGCTGGTCATCGGCCTGGTGTCGGTATCCGACCGCGCCAGCGGCGGCATCTACGAAGACAAGGGCATCCCGGCGCTCACCGACTGGCTGGCGCATGCCCTCACCACGCCTTACCGAATCGAGCCGCGGCTGATCCCCGACGAACGCCACCAGATCGAAAAGACGCTGGTGGAGCTGGTCGATGACGCACGCTGTCACATGGTGCTCACCACCGGCGGCACCGGCCCTGCGCGCCGCGACGTGACGCCGGAAGCCACGCTGGCCGTCGGCACCAAGGAGATGCCGGGCTTCGGCGAGCAGATGCGCCAGGTCAGCCTGCAGTTCGTGCCGACGGCGATCTTGTCGCGCCAGGTGGCCGTTATCCGCGAAACGCACGACCACGCCGCCCTGATCATGAACCTGCCGGGCCAGCCGAAGGCCATCAAGGAAACGCTGGAAGGCCTGAAAGACGCCGACGGCAAGCAGCTGGTGGCAGGCGTGTTTGCCGCCGTGCCCTACTGCCTCGACCTGATCGGCGGCCCGTACATCGACACCGACCCTGCGGTATGCAAGGCCTGGCGCCCGAAGACGGCGCAGCGCCCGCCCGCGGATGCGAAAGAGAACCCGCAATGACCCAACTGCTCGACAATATCGAAATCGAAACCGCGCCGAATCCAACGGTCGCGGTGATCTGGATGCACGGCCTCGGCGCCGACGGCAATGACTTCGTCCCGCTGGTCAAGGAACTCGACCTGAACGGCCTGCCGGGCATCCGCTTCATTTTCCCGCACGCGAAGGCGATGCCGGTGACGATCAATAACGGCTACGTGATGCGCGCCTGGTACGACATCGTCGGCACCGACATCGCACGGCGCGAAGATGAACCCGGCCTGCGCGCCTCGCAGGCCGACGTCGAAGCACTGATCGCGCGCGAAAAGTCGCGCGGCATTCCGGCCGAGCGCATCATCCTGGCAGGCTTCTCGCAAGGCTGCGCAATGACCTTGCAAACCGGCCTGCGCCACGATGAAAAGCTGGCGGGCCTGCTGTGCCTGTCGGGTTATGTCCCGCTGGCCGACAAGATCTCGAACGAACGCAGCGACGCCAGCCTGAAGACGCCGATCTTCCTGGTCCATGGCACGCATGACGGCGTGATTCCCGTCGCCCGGGCCCACCAGTCGCGCGACCTGCTGAAGGCCCTGGGCTATCAGGTCGAGTGGCACGAGTACATGATGCAGCACTCGCTGTGTCTTGAAGAAATCAACGATATCGGCGCCTGGCTAAAAAAAGTCCTGGCCTGAGCATAGAAAGCAGCAAATGAAAAAAACCGGAATGGCAAAGAGCGACGCCAAAAAATTGATGGGCAAGATGACCGCTCCCGGAGCCGCCGGATTTGGCAATGCCGATACCGTGGTGGTGGACAAGCGCGAGCAACGCAAGCGCGACCAGGCTGCCGGCCTGGTACCGTTCGCGGTCAAGTTGAATGGCGACCTGGTGCAGCAGATCCAGGCGCTGGCGAAAGAGCGCGGGACCGACCTCAATGAGACGGTCGCCGAGATCCTCGCCAAGGGCCTTGCGGCCTGACCTGCAGGAGAACAGCATGGCGAAGAAAAACGAAGAGCTCGACGAAGAAACGATGGCCTTGATTAACTGGTGCATCGAGGTCGAAGGCTTCCTGGTGGCCGGCGGCGCGACCGTCGACCAGGCGCAGGAGCACATCGAAGAACAGATCGAGTGGTTCACCGACCAGTTCTACGACGGCCTGACGCCGGAAGAAGCGGCCAAAGAAGCGCTGGCTTAAACGCTTTCCCACTCGTCCCGCGCAGCCTCTGCTGCCGCGAGGCGCACCGGCGCGGCCTTTTTTGCAGGGCTGCGCGCAGGTGACGGTACTGCCGCCGGCGCCGCGACGCGCGCCGGCTCCCTCACCGACTGAAGATCGAGCCTGAACACGCTGACCGCGTGCGACAGGCTGCCCGCCTGCTCGCGCAGCGACTGGGCCGCCGCCGCGGCTTCTTCGACCAGCGCTGCATTTTGCTGCGTCACCGAATCCATGTCGCCGATGGCCTGGTTGATCTGCTCGATGCCGGCTTCCTGCTCGCGGCTGGCCGCCGTGATTTCGCTCATGATGTCGGTCACGCGTTCGACGCTGGCGACGATTTTACCCATCGTGCTGCCGGCCTGGTCGACCAGGCGCGACCCCGTTTCCACCGCAGTGACCGAGTCGCCGATCAGCACCTTGATCTCTTTTGCCGCCGCCGCCGAGCGCTGGGCCAGGTTGCGCACTTCGGAGGCGACCACCGCAAAGCCGCGGCCCTGTTCACCGGCGCGCGCCGCTTCAACCGCCGCGTTCAAGGCGAGGATGTTGGTCTGGAAGGCGATGCCGTCGATGACGCCGATGATGTCGACGATCTTGCGCGCCGATTCGTTGATCGCGCCCATCGTGTCGACGACCTGCGATACCACCGCGCCGCCTTCGACCGCCACCGCCTGGGCCGATGCCGCCAGCTGGTTGGCCTGGCGCGCATTGTCGGCGTTCTGCTTGACCGTCGAGGTCAGCTCTTCCATCGACGATGCCGTCTCCTCCAGCGCGCCGGCCTGCTGTTCGGTGCGGGCCGACAGGTCGAGGTTGCCGCGCGCGATTTCGTCGGAACCCAGCGCGATCGCGTCGGTACCGCCACGCACATCGCCGACGATGCGGTTAAGGCTGTCGTTCATGTCCTTCAGCGCCTGCATCAGCTGGCCCGTTTCGTCGCGTCCCGATACGTCGATGGTGCTGCTCAAATCGCCCGCGGCGACCGTTTCGGCGACCTTGACCGCGGCGCGGATCGGGCCGGTGATCGAACGGGTGATGAACCAGGCGACCAGCACGCCGGCGAGCATGGCGAGCGCGGAGATCAAGAGCACCTGGTTGCGCGCGTTCTTGTAGGCGATCTTGGCATCCGCGGCGGCAGTGCGGGCCTGCTCTTTTTCAAACTCGACGATTTCGTCGATGATCGCGATTGCCGCCGTGGTACCAGGGGCCGACTGCCTGGTCATGTTCTCGGCCGCTTCGGCGCGCGAACCCGCCATGCGCAGTTCGACGGTCTTGTCGACCTTCGGCTTGGCCGACGCGATCGACGCATCGAGCTTCGCCAGCAGGGCTTTTTCCTGGTCGTTGAGGTTGGTTGCCAGGAAAACCTTTTTAGCCGCGCCGTAACGCGAACGCGCGTTGGCCAGCACATCGACCTGCTTTTTCAGTTCGGCCGGATCATCCTGCACCACCATGTTCGAGACCGCCAGCGAGATGTCGCGGAAATTATCGGCCACCGCGCTGATCGAGAAAATCTTGACATTGTTGTCGTCGACGATTTGCGTCAGGCGCGCTTCGATGCGCGACATCGACGCCAGGCCGACGCCTGCGATCGCGGCCAGCATGGCCAGGACAAGTGCGAAACCGAGGCCCAGGCGGGCACCGATCTTAAGATTGGAGAACGACATGCTTATTCCTTGAACTGAGGAGGGTCAGATGGCAAACGGGCGCCCACCTGGCGCCCGCCGCATCAAATACTAAGCGAATTTTATTGCGCTGCGGCAAACCTGCTGCTGATTTTTTCGGCAGCGTTGCGGCTTAGCCTCGACAAAGAACTAATACTTATGGTCGTTCCGGCAGCGTTGCATCGACAGCCAGCGGGACGCTCGTCTGCGCCGCGTTCATCACCATCGCCAGGAAAGTGTAGTAGCCGTTGATCGCCATCAGATCGACCACGCCGCGCTCGCCGAACCGCGTCAGCGCGCGCGCATAGGTCGGGTCGGTTACCCGCTTGTCGCGGTTGAGCTCCAGCGAGAAATCGTGGACCACCGCTTCCTCATCGGTCATGCCGCCAGGCCTGCGGCCGTGGGCCAGGTCATCGATCACCTGCTGGCTGATGCCAGCGCGGGCAGCGATCGGCGCATGGATCGCCCACTCCACCTGCTGGTCCCACTGGCGCGCGGTAACCAGGATGGCAAGTTCCGACAGCCTGGTGCCGATCGCGCTGCGGTAACGCAGGTACTCGCCGAGACGCTGCGCGTGGCCCATCAATTCGGGACTGCGCAGCAGCGGCACGAACGGCCCGTACAAGGCGCCGCGGGGTCCCTCGATGACGGCGCGCGCAGCATCCCGCTGTTCAGGCGTCATCTGTTCAAGCGATATCGGACCTAGCCGGTCTTGCGTCATCGGAAGCCTTCGCTGTTGTAGCGAAAAAATATTCGCATAGCTTGCGGGAAAAATCAAAAGAATCGCCACGGAACGAGATTATTGTCATTCATCAACGATATTCTTTCCCTGAGGATTCAGATGAGCCACATCATCCACCGCAATCTCCGCCACGCCCCGCCCGTGGCCGTCAGCGCCGAAGGCATGCTGGTACGCGACAGCAGCGGCAACACCTACATCGACGCCAGCGGCGGCGCGGCGGTGTCGTCGCTGGGCCACGCCCATCCGGCGGTGCTGGAGGCGATGCACCGCCAGATCGACACCATCGCCTACGCCCACACCGCGTTCTTCACCACCGAGGTGGCCGAGGAACTGGCCGCGCGGCTGGTTGCCGGCGCGCCCAAGGGATTGTCGGAGGTGTACTTCGTCTCGGGCGGATCGGAGGCGATGGAGACCGCCATGAAGCTGGCGCGCCAGTACGCCGTCGAAACCGGCGAGACCCGGCGCAGCGTGTTCATCGCACGCCGACAGAGCTATCACGGCAATACGCTGGGCGCGCTGGCGGTCGGCGGCAACGAGTGGCGCCGCAAGCCGTTTGCGCCGCTCTTGATGGACGTGCCGCGGGTGGCGCCCTGCTACGAATACCGCGACCGGATGCCGGGCCAGACGCAGGGCGACTACACCGCCGCGCTGCTGCTGGAACTGGAGGCGACGATCCTCGAAGCGGGGCCGGAAAACGTCATCGCCTTCTGCGCCGAACCGGTGGTCGGCGCCACCGGTGGCGCGATTCCGCCGACGCCCGGCTACTTCCGCGGCGTGCGCGCGATTTGCGACAAGTACGGCGTGCTGTTCATCGCCGACGAAGTGATGTGCGGGATGGGCCGCACCGGCACCATGTACTCGATCGAGCAGGACGGCGTGGCGCCGGACATCGTCACGGTAGCCAAGGGACTGGGTGCGGGCTACCAGCCGATCGGCGCGGTGCTGGCGCAGGGCTGGCTGGTCGACCGGCTGCGGCGCGGCAGCGGCATTTTCCAGCACGGGCATACCTACATCGGGCATCCGGTCGCCGCGGCGGCCGCGCTGGCGGTGCAGAAGGTGATCGAGAAGGACGACTTGCTGACGGCGGTGCGCATGCGCGGCGCGTCGATGATGGGAATGCTGCAGGACGCGTTCGGCGGCAACGCGCATGTGGGCGACATCCGCGGACGCGGCCTGCTGCTGGCGCTTGAGCTGGTGCAGGACCGCGAGACCAGGCAGCCCTTCGCGCCGGAGCGCAAGCTGCACGCCGCGATCAAGTCGCAGGCGATGGCGCGCGGCTTGATGGTGTACCCGATGGGCGGCACCATCGATGGGCAGTACGGCGACCATATCCTGCTGGCGCCGCCGTTTATCGCCACCGAGGCGGACCTGGCGGAGATTGTGTCGCGGCTGGTGGATGCGGTGAATGCGGCATTGAAGGCAGGTTAGGCAGGCTCTCTCGATCACGTCACTACAAGGAGATCAACCATGAACTTCCTGAAAAAACTTTTCGGCATCGACAAGCGCGAGCCAACCGAAGGCGAGCTGCTGTGGGAAGCACTGGAAAAGAATCCCAATGTCGAACCGATCCTTGAACGCTTTGAAGCAAGCGTGCGTGAGCATGGCGGCGAGCCCGCCGGCATTGCGGCGCTTGAGCGGGTGGCGCGGATCAAGGGGTCATGGCGCGCGCAGCTCTGGCTGGGGCAGCATGCGATGTACGCGAAGCAGCCAAGGCGGGCGGTGGAGTTGTTCCGCGCTTGCCTGGTCACCGTCAGCCGCCCGGTGCCGCTGGATGTGCTGGCCGATATGAGCGCGGCCTTGGGAAGTGCGGGGCACTATCGCGAACTTGTCGAGCTGATCGGGCCCGCGTTCGACGCCAGGGTACACACCATGCACGTGGGGAGCAACTTGATGCGGGCGCATACCGAGTTGCGGCAGTTCGACGCTGCAAGGGCGATTTTTGACCAGCTTTACATCGTGCGGCGTCCGCAGGATGAGAAGCAGCTGAAGTATTGGCGGGACGCGCTGGCAAATGCCGAGGTGTCGCACGGCGAATAAGGCCGGGAGCCGCATCCTCTATTCGGCAGCGCGCCGGATTCGGCGGATGCGGCCTGCGGCCTTATCCGCCCTATGTGGAACCGTTTACGGCTTGTTGAACGCGACAACCTCTTGCTGCTGCTCGCCCAGGCCCGGAATTCCCAGCCTGATCGTGTCGCCGCGCTTGAGGAAGCGCTGCGGCTTGCGCGCCATGCCCACGCCAGGCGGCGTGCCGGTCGCGATCAGGTCGCCCGGCTCCAGCGTCATGTGGCGCGACACATAGCTGACCAGCTGCGCGACCGTGAAGATCATCGTGCCGGTGTTCCCGGTCTGCATGCGCTTGCCGTTCACTTCCAAATACAGATCCAGATCCTGCTCGTCGAAGATCTCGTCGCGCGTCACCAGCCACGGCCCCACCGGTCCGAACGTGTCGCAGCCCTTGCCCTTGTCCCACTGCGGGCCGGCTTCAAACTGGTACGCGCGTTCCGACACGTCGTTGACGACGCAATAGCCCGCAACGTACTTGAGCGCATCGGCTTCGCTGACATACTGCGCGCGCGTGCCGATCACCACGCCCAGCTCCACTTCCCAGTCGGTCTTTTTCGAACCTTGCGGCAGCATCACCGGATCGTCGGGCCCGGACAGGCAGCTGATCGCCTTCATGAACACGATCGGTTCCGAAGGCTCGGGCATGCCGGTTTCAAGCGCGTGGTCCGAGTAGTTCAGGCCGATACCGATGAATTTGCCGATGCCGCGCACCGGCACGCCGAAGCGCGGATTGCCGCGCACCAGCGGCAGCGTCTTGTAGTCGGCCTTGGCGAGCTTGCGCAAGGCCTTGTCCGACAAAACCGAGGCGTCGATGTCGTCGACCAGCGAGGACAGGTCGCGCAGGCGGCCTTCGTCGTCGAGCATGCCCGGCTTCTCTTTGCCGGGACGGCCGTATCGCACTAATTTCATGAGTCGTTACCTACTTTTTTTGGTCGCTAAGTTCGCTGGGCGTCATCACGTTATCGCCCAGCACGTCCTGCACGTAGAGCATCGAGACCAGCACCGCGAGCACCGCCGTCAGCGGCGTCGCCAGCGCCACGCCGGCAAGCCCGAACAGTGCGCCGAGCAGCACTTGCATGGTGATCGTCAGCGCCGGCGGCAGCGCCACCGTCTTCTTCTCGACCAGCGGCTGCAGCAGGTAGCCTTCGGCCAGCTGGATGAACACGAACAGGGCGACAGTGTACATCGCCAGCTGGGGACTGATGGTCAAGGCGATCAGCACGCCGGGAACGCCGGCCATCAGCGGGCCAAGGTAGGGGATGAAATCGAGCAGCCCGGCGATGATGCCGAGGATTAGCGCGAGCGGCACGCCGAGAATGCTCAGGCCAATGGCGGTGGCGGCGCCGACCAGGATCATCGAGCACATCTTACCGAACAGCCATTTGGACAGGGTCAGGCCGATCTCGTCGAGCACCTCGCGGGCGCGGGCGCGCTTGTCCTTCGGGACCAGCGTGACGATACCGTTGATGTAGAGGAAAGGCTGGGCGGCGAAATAGATGCCGACGAAGGTGATGATCAAGACGTTACCAAGCGCGCCGAACACACCCGTGAAGAACAGGCCGGCGCGGGGCAGCATGTCGCCCAGGGTCGAGCGCATCTGTTCGGCCGATGGCATCCCGCCCAGTATGCTCTTCAGGAAGTCGTAGCGCTTCAGCGATTGCTGCAGCTGCTCGATCGACTTGGGCACCAGCGCCGCCATCCTGTCGGCCTGCTCCGAGATGGCAGGCGCCATCATCCAGCCGCCGCCGCCAATCACCGCCAGCAGGATGATTACGACGATGGCCAGCGCGATCTGGCGCGGGATCGGCAAATGCCTGGCGAGCCTGCGGCTTGCGTCATACAGCAGCACGGCGAACAGGATGCAGGCGAAGATCAGCAGCAGCGCGTCGGCCGCGAACCACATCGCGGCGAGCACCAGGACGAACACCAGGCCGAGGCCATCGACCAGTGCTACCCGGTGCAGGAATTTGCGGTCGCTCGCGTCGCGCTGTTGTTCGTCGTTCATCTTGTTCTCATCGGGTTAGCAAATAGGCGGCCATGTCGCGGGCATCCCTTTCGGTCACGCCGAGCGCGGGCATCGGGGTCTGCGGGTCGATACCTTGCGGGTTGCGGATCCAGCGCACCAGGTTGTCCTGCGTATTGGGCAGCGTCCCGGCGATGTACTTTTGATCGGCCAGGGAGTCCAGCGAACGCCCGACATACACCCGCGGGCCGGTCACCCCCGGGATGATGTGGCAGGACTGGCAAGCGTACTGGGCCAGCGCGATGCGCCCGCGCCCGACGTCGGGCTGCTGCGTCGGTGCTTCGGGTGCCGGCTCGGCGCGCGCCGCGGCGCCTGCAGTGATCGCGCGGTAGGCAGCCGGCGTCAGTGTCGGCAGGTGCTGGATGAACGCCACGGCGTCCCATATCTCGTGGTCGGTGAGATGGAACTCCCAGGCCGGCATGCCGCTCATCTTGATGCCGTGCCGGGTTATCCAGTAAAGCTCGGCAGGCTTCCAGCGGCGTGCCGCATTGACCAGCGGGCCGGGTACCGGCTGCATTGCCTGGCCATGGTCAGCCTGCGCGAAGCCGGGCGCGCCGTGGCACTGCGCGCACTTGGCGTGGTACACATGGGCGCCGGCGGCGATGCGCTGCGGCGCCACCAGCTGCGGCGGCACCTGGATGTCGCGCGACCGGTACGCGACCGATTCGCGCATGCCCTGCTCCAGCACGTCGTGGACAGGCTGCATGTGCAGCGCCGTGGCGGCGATGTTGTACCAGCCAGCCTTCAACACGATGAATCCGCCCACCGCAGCGAGCGTGCCAGCCACGAACAGCGTCGCGGCGGCAGTTTTAAGCATCAGGCGGGTACGGTTTGAAGGCATGTTTAGGGTGGGCAGCAAGGCGTTCTATTGAAAAAATGCCATTATTGTTTTCTTGTATTATATATATCCATCAGGCTTTCGCAGGATCCAACCGTGCGCGTCTTTTCGATGTTGAACGCAAGACCGGCAATCGCCGGCGCCTGCATTTTCGTCCTTGCCGCCTGCGGCAAGCAGGACGAAGCGCCCCGTATCGCCGGCGGCGACGCCAGGGTCGGCAAGCAGCTGGTCGAGCAGTACCAGTGCGGCTCGTGCCATGCGATTCCCGACGTGCCGGCCGCGCGCGGCACCACCGGCCCCGGGCTGGACGGATTCGGGCGGCGCAGCTACATCGCCGGGCGCTTCCCCAACAACGCCGATGCGCTCACGCGCTGGCTCGTCAATCCTCCCGCCATGAAGCCCGGCACGCTGATGCGTGACCTGGGCGTGTCGCAGGACGATGCGCGCCACATGGCCGCTTTCATGTATACGCTCCGATGAGCGGCCAGCTGCAGTCAGTCCTGCATCCGGCCGGGCCGGACGCGGCCATCATCAGCCAGTTCGCCTGGGTGATGTTCGGCGCTGGCACCCTGATCCTGATCGGCGTGATGGTGATGCTGTACCTTGGCGTGAAGCGCGCGCCGCGCGAGATACGTCCGCTGCGCTGGATCGCCGGGGCCGGCATCATTTTCCCGCTGGTGGTGCTGTCGGCGCTGCTCGCATGGAGCACCTGGCGCAGCGCGCAGCTGACGCCGCAATCATCCAAGGCGTCGCTGGTGATCTCCGTGACCGCCAAGATGTGGTGGTGGGAAGTGCGCTATCACGACCCGCTGACCGGGCGCGAGATCATCTCGGCCAATGAAATCCGCATTCCCGCCGGCCGCGATGTCTATGTGGCGCTCACCGCCTCGGACGTCATCCACAGCCTGTGGGTGCCTGCGCTGGCCGGCAAGCGCGACATGGTGCCGGGCCGGATGACCGGGCTGACCCTGCGCGCCGACAAGCCGGGCCTGTACCGCGGCCAGTGCGCCGAGTACTGCGGCACCCAGCACGCGCGCATGGCGCTGCACGTGGTGGCCGAAACCCCGGCGGCTTTTGAGGCATGGCTGGCGCGCGAACGCCAGCCGGCCGCCGCGCCGACCGACGCCTTCCTCGAACGCGGGCGCCAGGCCTTCATCGGCCAGCGCTGCGCGGCTTGCCATACCATCCGCGGGGTCGACGGCGGCTCGCGCCTGGGCCCGGACCTGACCCACGTCGGTAGCCGCCTGCACATCGCGGCCGGCACCCTGCGCAATCATCGCGGCACCCTGGCCGGCTGGATCGCCGACCCGCAATCCATCAAGCCGGGGGCGCGCATGCCCCCTGCGAACGACATCGACGGCGAGACGCTGCGCGCGCTGGCCGCTTACCTTGAGCACCTGAAATGACGACCGACCACCAGACCTTGCCCAGCTCCCTGCCGCGACCGGAGGGCGAACTGGAGCGCCTGGAGGCGGTGTGGAAGACCCCGACCGGCTGGCGCTTCTTCTCCAGCGTGAACAACACCAATATCGGGCTGCTGTATATCGGCACCGCGTTGCTGTTCTTCGTGCTGGCCGGTATCCTCGGCCTGATGATGCGCGCCCAGCTGGCGGTCCCGGACAACACCCTGATGAGCGCCGGGACGTATAACCAGGTCTTCACCATGCATGGCACGGTGATGATGTTCCTGTTCGCGATCCCGATTGTCGAGGCGCTCGCGGTCTACCTGCTGCCGAACATGCTGGGAGCGCGCGACCTGCCCTTCCCGCGCCTGTCCGCCTACGCCTTCTGGGCTTACGCCATCGGCGGCCTTGCCTTCTTCTGCACCTTGTTCGTCGGGCTGGCGCCGGACGGCGGCTGGTTCATGTACCCGCCTCTCACGGGCGTCGAGTATTCGCCCGGATTGAACGCCGACTTCTGGCTGCTGGGGATCGGATTCATCGAGATCTCCGCGATCGCCGGCGCCATCGAACTGATCGTCGGCATCCTGTTTACGCGCGCGCCGGGCATGCGCTTGTCGCGCATGCCGGTCTACGCATGGGCGATGCTGGTGGTCGCCGTGATGATCGTATTCGCCTTCCCGGCCATCATCGCCGGCACCTCGCTGCTGGAGATGGAGCGCGCCTTCGACTGGCCGTTCTTCATCGCCGAGCGCGGCGGCGACCCGATCCTGTGGCAGCACCTGTTCTGGTTCTTCGGCCACCCGGAGGTCTACATCATCTTCCTGCCGGCGGCCGGCATGGTCTCGACGATGATCCCGACCATTGCCGGGATGCCGCTGGTGGGCCGCCGTTCGATCATCGTGGCGCTGGTCGCAGTCGGGTTCTTCAGCTTTGCGCTGTGGGCCCACCATATGTTCACCGCGGGCCTGGGCGTCATGGAAATGAGCTTCGTGTCCGCCGCCAGCATGGCGGTGGCGGTACCGACCGGCATCCAGGTGTTCGCCTGGATTGCCACGCTGTGGCGCGGCAAGGTGACAGTCAATGCGCCGACCTTGTTCCTGCTCGGCTTCATGTTCATCTTCGTCCTCGGCGGCCTGACCGGCGTGATGGTCGCGGTGCTGCCGTTCGACTGGCAGGTGCACGACACCTACTTCATCGTCGCCCACCTGCACTACGTGCTGATCGGCGGGATGGTGTTCCCGGTGTTCGCCGGCATGTACTACTGGCTCCCGCTGATCAACGGCCAGAAGATGTCGGAACCGGTGGCGCGCTGGGTGTTCGGCCTGATGTTCGGCGGCTTCAATATCGCCTTCTTCACGATGCACATCACCGGCCTGCTGGGCATGCCGCGCCGGGTCTACACGTATGACGCGAGCCTTGGCTGGAACGCGCTGAACATGGTGTCCACGGTGGGCGCGTTCATTCTCGCGGCCGGCGTGCTGCTGTTTGTCGTCGATTTGGTGCGCACCCTGCGCAAGCCTAAAAAGCAGGTGGACAATCCGTGGAATGCGGCGACGCTCGAGTGGCTGCCGTCGGAAGATTATGGCAACCGCAGCATTCCGTCCGTGACCAGCAACGATCCGCTGTGGCAGCAGCCATCGCTGTCGCACGAGGTCGCGGCGGGCCAGCACTACCTGCCGTTTACCGCCACCGGACACCGCGAGACCCTGGCCACCAGCCCGGTCGCCGCGCAACCGCGCTACCTGATGATCCTCCCTGGCGACAGCTGGTGGCCTCTGATCGCGGCGGCGGGCACCGCCGGCTTCTTCCTGCTGCTGACGGTGAAGATGATCGCCGCCGCGTGGGCCTGCGGGATCACCGCCGTCGTCGCCACCATCGTCTGGCTCTGGCAGCTCGACCGCGAGCCGCCGATGGCGCGCACCAAGGTGTCCGATACGCTGGTGCTGCCGGTCGGCGCAACCGGCGCGGCCTCGCAGTCGTGGTGGGGCACGATGATCATGCTGGTGGTCGATGCGACCATCTTCGCATCGTTTGTGTTCGCCTATATCCATATCTCGATGCGGCTCAACGTCTGCCCGCCGCCCGGCGCGGCGCTGCCTGACACGTTCTGGCCGCTGATGTCCTCCGGCCTGCTGGTCGCCGGTTCGGCCCTGATCGCACTGTCGAAACGCTTTATCGGAAGCTGGCCGATGCCGCTGCTGGTACTCGCCGCGCTGGCCTGCGTGCTGGCGGCGTTCGGATTCGACCTGAACGGATACCGGCTGGCAGACCTCGAACCGACCGAGCATGCCTGGAGCGCGGCGATTGCCGCCATCGTCTCCTACCAGGGACTGCATGTGGTGATCCTGACGCTGGCCGGACTGTTCCTCGCCGCGCGCGGCTGGTGCGGCTACGTCAGCCAGGCAAGCCGCGCCACGATCGACAATGTCGCGCTGATGTGGCACTACACGACGCTTCAGGGCATTGCGGCAGCGGCGGCGATTCACTTCGTTCCAATGGTGATGGCATGAGCATGCGCGACCGCTTCTTCGTGCGTGCGCTGATCGGCACGCTGCCGCTGCTGGTGTGGGCCGCGCACTTCTTTGTGAGCTACGCGCTGGTGGCGGCGCAATGCAGTCCGGCCGCGATCACCCGCGATGCGCCTGGCGTGTGGATGCTGGCCGCGCTGTCGGCGGCGGCGCTGGCCGCCTGCGCCTTGCTGCTGTGGCGCGCCTTGCGCGTGGTGCGCGCCGCCGGCGGGCACCCGGCGCTGCACGATTGGGCGGCACTGGGTTCCGGCATCCTTGGCTTGATGGGCGTCGCCTGGACCACCCTGCCGGTGTTCATGCTCGATGGCTGCGCCTGAATCAGGCGGTTTCTTCCGACATTAATCCCATCGCCGCCGATGGCGCGCCTGACTGGCGCCGCAAGGCGAACGACACCAGGCCAGGCAACTGCAGCAGCACCAGCACGCCGAACGCGACGCGGTAGGCAATCGCGGGATGCTGCCCGAGGTGATTCGGCTCCCACAAACCGATCAGCAGCCCGAAGCCGGCCTGCACGATGAAGGCGCCGACGAATATCAACAGGTTCAGACAGGTGGCGGCGCGCCCGGTGAGCGACTTGGGCATGCTCTGCGAAACGATCGCATACTCGATGCCGGTGATGGTCCCGATCAGCGTGAACAGGACCGACAGCAACTGAAAGCTCGGCTTCCAGTTGCACACGAATGCTATCTGCACTGCGATGAACAGGGCGATGCCGATGCCGGCCACGTCCAGCGGCTGGATGCCGCGCTTGCCCGCCCACTCGGTGATCATGCCGACCGCGATGGCGCCGAATATGACCGCCGCCATCGACAGGTACAGCAGGTAGACCACCGCATGATCGGGGAAGCGCGCAACGTCCGACAGCCAGCGCCCGACCCACAAGCCCTGGATGCCGAAGAAGACCGCATGCGGAATCAGGATCAGCGAGATCGTCTTGCGAAACGCCGGATCGGCATAGACCGCGGCAATCGATTCGAACACCGGAACCTTGGCCTTCGCCCTGGCCACTGGCTCGGCGCGCGGCGCGGCCGACCAGATCAGGACGGCGGTACAGGCGAGCAGTAGCGCCAGCATCACGAACAGGCCGCGCCAGTCCATGTGCTGCAAGGCGGCGCGGGCCGGGGCCGTGGCCGATGCCGCGCCCAGCCCGCCGATCGCGATCAGGAAGCCCTGTACCGACGGCAGCCGGGCCGGGTCGATCCACGTCGAGATGGCCTTGACCGCCGCCATGAAGCAGCCGCCAAGTCCAAGGCCGATCACGGCGCGCGCCAGCACCAGCCCCATGAAGCTCTGGCCCCAGGCGAACATCAGCGCACCGAGCGCGGCGACCAGCAACAGCACCAGCTGCACCTTGCGCGGGCCGTAGCGGTCAAGCGCGATGCCGACCGGCAGCTGCACCAGCGCGAACGAGACGAAGAACGCGCTGGTGAGCAGCCCAAGCTGGGCCGGGCTGAGGGCGAGCGATGCGACCAGGTCGGGCGCCAGCACCGCGTTCACGGTGCGCAGCAGCGCCGACAGGTAGTGTCCGAGTGCGAACGGCAGGAACACATAAAAGAAGACTTCCCTGCCGGTTAAACGCAGTGATGGCTGGTCGGCTCCCATGGTCGCGGCGCGAGGTCAGGCCGCGCTGTGGGTGTTTTCGCAGCTCTTGCCCTGGGCGCGCTGGGCCACCGAGATCGGAATGACCTTGGCTTGCGGCGCGCGCTGGCTGTGGTCGTCCTCGGTCTCAAAGAAGAATTTCTCCTTGCCGAAGGCCGGCACCAGGTGGTCGAGCCAGGTCGCCTTTTCGTCGAACTTGGCGAAGAACGGCTTGCGTACCCAGTCCGGATTGCGGGCCTGCAGGAACTGCAGCGCGAACAGTTTTTCGCCATTGATATTGACCACGCCGTCGATCGCCACCTTGCCCGGGAACGCGCTCATCGACGGACCGCGCACGGTGCGCGACAGGCCCGACACCATCTGGTACGCGGCCTGGAAAATCTCGTGCGCGCGCGCCAGCGGCAGCGAGAAGTATTCGCTCGGGCCGGTGTCGCGCTCGACGAACATGTAGTACGGGATCGCGCCCAGGCGCACGCCGGTGGTCCACAGTTCGGCCCAGCTCCTGGGGTCTTCATTGATGTGGCGGATCAGCGGGCCTTGCATGCGCAGGGTCGCGCCGGTCGAGACGATGCGCTTGACGGCGCGCTGGGCCATCTCGCCGCGCAGCTCCACGGCGTGACTGTAGTGCCCCATGATCGCCAGGTTCTTGCCGGCCTTGACGACGCGCTCGAACAGGCGCAGGAGGTCGTCTGAGTCCTTGTCGGTGACGAAGCGCTGCGGCCAGTAGGCGACCGACTTGGTGCCGAGGCGGATGTTCTGGATGTGCGCCAGTTCGGGCGCCAGCAGCGGTTCGATGAACTCGGTCAGCGAACGGGTATTCATGATCAGCGGGTCGCCGCCGGTGATCAGGACATCGGTGACGTCCGGATGCGCCTTCAGGTACGACACCAGCTCGGTGGTTTCACGGGCGTCGAACTTCATGTCGTCCATGCCGACGAACTGCGGCCAGCGGAAGCAGAAGGTGCAGTAGGCGTGGCAGGTCTGGCCCGAGCTTGGGAAGAACAGCACGGTTTCCTTGTACTTGTGCTGCAGGCCCTTGAGCGGGGTGTCGTTGACGCGCGGGACGTTATGGGTCATCTGGCCGGCCGGGTGCGGGTTCATGCGCATGCGGATCGCGTGCACCTGCCTGGCAATCGCGGCGTCGTCTTTTTTGAACAGCACCAGGTCGCGCAGCGCTTCGTATTCGTCGGCGTGCAGCATGTCGCGGTGCGGGAAGACCAGGCGGTAGATCGGGTCGTCAGGGATGTTCGACCAGTCGATCAACTGCTCCATCACGTATTCGTTGGCGCGGAACGGCAGCACGTGCGACACCACCTGCACGGCTTCCTGCAGGTCGGCCGGCATCCACTGCCACTGGCGCGCCTGGTGGATGCTCTGGCGGGTGTAAGGCTTGAATTTTGCTGAGGTTTGTTCGCTAGTCACGACGGTCTCCTGTTTTGGAAAAATAGGATCGGGGTATTCCTACACAGTTAAGGAATTACCGGCAGAGAAGTCATCTTAGGCTTGCCGGTAGGAATGTAATTGCCGCGCATCAACGCTATTGCTCGAAGATTTCCATCTGGAACAAATGCCGCAAGGGAATTGATTGTTGTCCTTGCGCTGCGCGGTGGGCCGCGCTTGCGTTAGCGCAAATCAGTGCTTGCACGCACGCGTAAATTAGCCAATGCACCTAAGCAATATTTAACCCGTGCATCAAACCTCAGGAGACTTTCATGAAACTGCTACTCACCGCCACCGCGCTGTGCTGCGCCCTCGCCACCGGCGCCGCGTTTGCTTCCGAACCGACTGAAAAAGACGCGATCGCCATGGTCGAGCGCGGCGTGGCCCTGGTTAAAGCCAAGGGCAAGGACGAAATGATCAAGAAGATCAATGCCAAGGACCCGGAGTACGTCCAGGGCTCGCTGTACATCGACATGCGCGACGCCAAGACCGGCATCGTGCTGGCGCATCCGATCAACCAGTCGATCGTCGGCAAGGACCTGACCGACGTGCCCGATGCGACCGGCAAGAAGTATCGCCGCGAGATCATCGAGCTGGCCGCCAAGTCGAACAAGGGCTGGGTCGACTACCACTACAAGAATCCAACCAGCGGCAAGATCGAGCCGAAGACCACCTACATCCAGCTGGTCGACGGCGTGGTGCTGGAAGCGGGCATCTACAAGAAGTAAGCGCGACAGCGCGGGCGGCGCTGCCGCCCGCTTAACGTTTTTGCCGGGGGAACTGCATGCTCAACAAACTGCGAATTGGCCCGAAGCTGCTGCTTGCCCCGGGCCTGGTACTGGCCCTGCTGATGCTGTTGTCGGCGGCCGCTTACTACGGCATGGTGCGCCAGAACGCATCGCTCGAAAACATGGTGCAGGTGCGCGCCGCGCGCCTCAAGGCCACCGCCGACATTTCGGGCGACGCCAAGCACGCGCACGCCAACATCTACCAGCTGCTGGCCTGGATCAACGGCAGCTTCGCCAAGAACCGCCTCGATGCGCTGACCGCCGACATCGGCAAGAAGCACACGGCCATCAAGGCCCAGCTGACCGCGCTGGCCGCGGTGTCCGGCCCGGCCGAACGTACGCTGCTCGATGCGTCGGCCAAGTCGCTTGAGGCCTACCGCAAGAGCGTCGCCGAAACCATCGAGCTGGCGCAGGTCGACCAGTCGATCGCGACCAACTCGATGCAGAAGGCGGAGAAGGAATTCGGCATCCTGAATGGCCACCTGGCGCAGCTGGCCGCGCGCGAAAAGGCGCTGAGCGAAGCGGCCTACGGCGAGGCCAAAAGCGAATTCCACACCTTTGGCGTGTCGCTCGCGGTGCTGGTGCTGCTGTCGATCGGCTTGTCGATGGTCGTGACGATGCTGGTGCGGCGCGCCATGCTGAAAGATATCCGCGCGATCTCGGACGTGGTCTCCGAACTGGCCCAGGGCCGCCTGAGCGCGGGCGTCGGCAACCGCGGCCGCGATGAAATCGCCGATACCTCGCGCGCGCTGGACCAGACCATCGCCAACCTGAACCAGACATTGCGCACGGTGCTCGCGTCGGTACAGTCGATCGACACCGCGTCGCAGGAAATCGCCACCGGAAACCTCGACCTGTCGAGCCGTACCGAGATGCAGGCCGGCTCGCTGGAAGAAACCGCCAGCGCGATGGAAAGCCTGACCCTGGCGGTGAAGGAGAACGCCAACAACGCGCGCCTGGCCAACGAGCTGGCCGCCAGTGCCGCCAACCTGGCCGCCGACGGCGGCAAGGCGGTAGACCGGGCGGTGACGACCATGGAGCGCATCAAGGGAAGCTCGCGCAAGATCGTCGAGATCATCGGCGTCATCGACGGCATTTCGTTCCAGACCAATATCCTGGCGCTCAACGCCGCCGTGGAAGCGGCGCGCGCCGGCGAACAGGGACGCGGATTTGCTGTCGTGGCGGCGGAAGTGCGCACGCTGGCGCAGCGCTCGGCGGCGGCGGCCAAGGAAATCAAGGCGCTGATCGCCGATTCGGTGGCGATCATCGACGGCGGCAGCGCCTCGGTCAATGAAGCCGGCAGCAGCATGGGCCACATCGTGGCATCGGTGCGCCAGGTGAACGAGATCATCGAGCGCATCAGCGTGGCCAGTTCGCAGCAGGCCGAAGGCATCGCCGAGGTGAACAACGCGGTTGGCCAGATGGACGACATGACCCAGCAGAACGCCGCGCTGGTCGAACAGGCGGCGGCCGCTGCGGCCAGCCTGCACGAGCAGACCATCACACTGGCCGAGGCGGTCGCGGTCTTCAAGATCGACGACGGGGCCGGCGCGCCGCCGCCAGCCGGCGCCGACGAAGCGGGCTTCCATCATCCGGCCGAGCGGCGCGCCGGCGCGAGCCCGATGCGCGGCGGCCCGCCTGCCAGCATCGGCGTCAATCCATCGGTAGCAAAGCGCGCCGCCCGCCGCGCCAGCTAGCTGGCGCGGAACGGCTTGCTGACGAAGCCCGACCCGGCCAGCCCGAAGCGCCACGGCACCGCCATCGCCTTGGAGATGCCGATGCGCGGACCGGCCACCAGTTGCACCGGAATGTCGGGCGCCAGCAGCGCGAACGGCGGCCCGGCCAGCGACGCGCCGTTGAGCGCGCGCGTGACGCCCAGCGCCTGGCACAGCTTGCCGGGCCCCGAGCACAGCGAGCGAGGATCGAGGACGCCACGCCGTTCGCGCATGCGCTCGATTCCGACCAGCGGCTCGAGCGCCCGGATCAGCACCCCGGCGCCATGGCCATGCTCGCGGCAGACGAAGTTGAGGCACCAGTGGATGCCGTACGAGCGGTAAACATAGGCATGCGCCGGGGCGCCGAACATCGCGCCGTTGCGCTCGGTCGGTCCAGCGTAGGCATGCGAGGCCGGGTCTTCGCGGTCATACGCCTCGGTTTCCACGATGCGCCCGCCGACGCCATTGACCAGCACCACGGTACCGATCAGCTGCTGCGCCACCTGCTCGGCCGGCGCATGAAAGTCGATTCCTGCAAGAATAGTCTTCATGCAAGAAGTTTATATTGATATCGCATGTCACCGCTGTACAGACCAAATTGCCACAGATCGCGATTGCCGAGATGCAACAACCCGGGCATTCGTTTATAGTTGAGCTTTGAAGCACGCACCAGCGGCCATCGCCGCGCTATCCAATGAGCAACCTAGCCGATATGGCAACATCGAGCGCGGACCCGGTCGACGCCCTGATCAAATCGATCCGGATTCCGCCGCGTCCCAGCCTGCTGGCCGACATGCAGCGCGAGCTGGCGGCCGCGGATCCCTCGCCTGACGCGATCGGACGCATCGTCGCGCGCGACGTCGGCATGTCCGGCGCCCTCCTCAAGCTCGCCAATTCCTCGTTTTACGGCGGCAAGCGCAAGGCCAAGTCGATCGAGCAGGCCATCCTGTTCCTCGGCATTAACCAGGTCGCCTCGCTGATGACCGGGCTGCTGGCGCGCCAGGCCATCGCCACTGACAATGCCGCGCTGGCCAACTTCTGGGACATTTCCGGACGTCGCGCACAGGCGATGGTGCACCTGTCGCGCCGCCTGCGCATCGGCGAGGCCGACGTGGCCCACACCTTCGGCCTGTTCTGCGACACCGGCGTGCCGCTGCTGATGGACCGCTTCCCCGACTATGCCGACACCTTCGGCGCCGCCGGCCAGGAGCCGGAGCGCGCGTTCACCGCGCTTGAAGATGAACGCCACAGCACCAACCATGCCGCCATCGGCTGCCTGCTGGCGCGTAACTGGGGCCTCTCGAGCGACGTCTCGTGGGCCATCCTGCACCACCACGACTACAGCGTCTTCGACGACGGCACCACCGCCGACGGCGTACGGTCGCTGGTGTCGCTGTCGCTGCTGGCCGAGTGCGCGATCCAGAAGTACCAGGGCCACGCCGACTCGGTCGAATGGAACAAGGGCGGCCAGCGCGCCTGCGCCTATCTCGGCCTGTCCGACGAAGAGACCCACGACCTGCTCGACGAACTGCACGAATCGTTCCACCAGGACCACTGACCGCTGGTCTTTACTTTCGCCGCCGCCGGGACGATACTGAAGTCTGATCCGGCGCCGCATGCCGCCGTATCCCAGACGGAGACGCGACATGACGATCCTGGCAAAACTCACCACCAGGCTGGCCGCAGTGCTGGCGCCCCTGCTGCTTGGCGCGTGCGCCGCGGTGCCGCTGCCTGCCCCGCTGGCGGCCAACCACCTGTTTTCCGACGCGGCGTTCAAGCCGCCCTCCGAGCCGGTTGGCGCCGCCGACCTGTTCACCCTCAGTCCCGCCATGCGCGCGTACCTCAACAGCCCCGCGTTCACGTCGCAGGTGCGGCAGAAGGGCGCCCAGCAAGGCCTGGTATCGGCCCTGTACCAGAAGGGCGAGCTGAAACTCGAATACGAGTCCAGCAAAACGCGCACCGCCGCCGAGACCTACGACGCGCGGGTCGGCAACTGCCTGTCGCTGGTGGTGATGACGGCGGCGTTCGCGCGCGAGCTGGGCGTGCCGGTCACGTACCAGAACGTGATGGTCGATTACACCTGGAGCCGCACCGGCAACCTCTACTTCGGCAGCAGCCATGTCAACCTGGTGCTGACCGAAAATTCGCCCGCGTTCATGCGCGCCTATCAGAACGTGCTGCCGACCTTGACCATCGACTTCTTGCGGCCAAAGGATTCCGACGAATTCCACACGCATCCGCTGGAGGAGCGCGACATCGTCGCCATGTACCAGAACAACCGCGCCGCCGAGGCGCTGGCGCAGGACCGCGTCGACGATGCCTACTGGTGGGCGCGCGAGGCGGTGCGGCAGAACCCGAACTTCATCACCGCGTACAACACGCTGGCGGTCATTTACCAGCGGCGCGGCGACAACGCGCTGGCCGAGCGGGTGTTCCGCGCGGCGCTGGAACGCGAACCGGAAAACCTGGTGGTCATGCACAACCTGGTGCCGGTGCTGGCCGCGATGGGCAAGACTGGCGAATCGAACCAGATCAAGGCGCGCCTGGCGGTGATCGAGCCGCATCCGCCGTTCTACTACTTCAACCGCGGCATGGCGGCGATGGAAAAGGGCGACTTCCAGGAGGCGCGCAACCTGTTTGCGAAAGAGGTCAAGCGCGCGCCGTACTATCACGAGTTCCACTTCTGGCTGGGAATCGCGCACTGGCGCCTGGGCGACGGGCGCAGCGCGCATCAGGAACTGAAGCTGGCACTCGATACCAGCACGACCAATGCGGCCAGCCAGCGGTATTCGGCCAAGCTGAGTCAACTGAAAGGTGGCGCGGCGAAGCGGAAGCGGCTGTACTAGGCCGATCGGTGAGGCGCCTGCTGGTCCGGTCGATGACGCGCTAGGGCAGCAGGTGACGCCATGCTGCCAGCTTCGCCTCGAATGACATCGCCGCATGCGCCGGCGATGTCGAGGGCAGCACCAGTGTCCGGTATCCCTCGGCGGCAAACCGCGGCGCGAACTTGCCCGAGGCCTGGCCATTGAAGCCGACCGTCTCGAGCCGCGGACAGAGCGTGCGCAGGCGTTCAAAATCATTGGCGGCAGCGTTGCGAATGCCGGAATCGAGGCTGCCTTCGCGTTCGCAGGCAGCCAGCACATCCCACAAGCCGAAGCGATGCGCCAGCAGGCGCGGCAGGCGTTCGGCATACGGCAGCGCCGCCAGCTCGTCACCGAGCACCGCCGACAGCAAGCGCCACAGCTGGTTGCGCGGGTGCGCGTAGTATTGTCCAGCGGCCAGCGAGGCGGCGCCGGGGAAGCTTCCGAGGACGAGCACGCGGGTGTTCGCGTCGACAACGGGCGCGAGTCCCGACAGGGTGGTGAGGGTAGCTGGCATGAGGCCGCATCATAATCGATTCTGCGCGGCGTGGCCGGTGTAGAATTCCTGAACAATGAAACCGACTCACGGAGACAGACCGATGCAAAACACCGGCCAGGCGCAGGACATCCATACCTTGCTGTCGCAGTACAGCGACAGCCACCGCAACCATACCAACGAGCTGATCCACATCGTGTGCGTGCCGTTGATCGTGTTTTCGCTGCTCGGCATGATCTGGGCAGTGCATCCGCTTGCGGCCGTTGCCGTCGTGGCGGCATCGCTGTACTACTACTTCCAGCTGTCGAAGCCGTTTGCCATCGGCATGCTGGCGATGGCGGCCGTCATGCTTGCACTGTTGGCCCTGCTGCCGCCGGCAGCGGTACTGGCGCTGTCGATCGCAATCTTCGTGCTTGCCTGGGTCGGCCAGTTTGTCGGCCACCAGATTGAAGGCAAGAAGCCATCCTTCCTCGACGACCTGCGTTTCCTGCTGATCGGCCCGCTGTTCGTGCTCAGCTTCCTGTACCGCCGCTTCAAGGTTGCGTATTGAGTACCGGTCCCGGTCAGCGATGATCGGGAAGCAGCAGCGACATGGCCGCGCTGGCATGCTTGCCGTCGGACTGGGCCGCCTCCACCACGATGGCGGTGCACAGCGCCACATGCGCGATCAACAGCGCAACTCTCAGGTGCATCGACAGCTTCATCTCTATCCTCTGGGTTAACCAAAACATCATACGTGCGGTGCCCTGCGCGCCTGCCTCACGGCGCCTGCCTTTTGACCGGCGTCACAGGCCCGAGACCCCCATGTCGTTTCCATGTCATATCCAGCAGGAAATGATTTTTGACCGTATACTTTCGCCATGTCATCCCCTCTCCTCTTTGTTATCGCGTCCCTGATCTGGGGCTCGACGTTCTGGGCCATCACCTTGCAGCTGGGCGACGTTGCGCCCGCGGTGTCGGTCGCTTACCGTTTCGCGCTCGCATCGGCTGCGCTGTTCGCCTGGTGCCTGCTGCGCGGCGACCGCCTGCGGCTGCCATGGAAGGTGCAACGCTGGAGCTTGCTGCAGGGCTTCTTCACCTTCGGCCTGTCCTACGTCTGCACCTACAACGCCGAGCAGTATCTGATCTCCGCGCTGGTGGCGGTACTGTTCGCGCTGATGGTGTTCTGGAACCCGATCTGCAGCCGCTTCGCGTTCGGCACGCCGATCTCGTGGCGCACCTGGGCTGCGGGTGCGGTCGCCATGGGCGGCGTGACGATGCTGTTCTATCCATCCATTTCGTCGTCGTGGAAAGACATCGGCGACGGCGGCAGTGGCCACTTCCTGCTCGGCCTGGTGCTTGCGCTGACGGCCACGATCGCCAGTTCGGTCGGCAACATCATGGTGGTGAAGGTGCGCGAGCAGTCGACCAACCTGTTCCTGACGATGGCCTGGTCGATGTTCTGGGGCAGCGCGATGGTGACGCTGTGGGCGCTGGCCAATGGCGAATCGTTCACCCTGCCGGCGGCGCCGCGCTACTGGTTCGGGTTGTTATACCTGTCGATGTTCGGTTCGGTGATCGCGTTTGCCGCCTACTTCACGCTGATCAACCGCATCGGCTCGTCTAAAGCGGTCTACATTGGCGTGATCACGCCCGTCATTTCCGTGCTGCTGTCGATGCAGCTCGAACACTACCGGCCCGGCCCGCTAGAGTGGTTCGGCATGATATTGTGCCTGTCCAGCGTGGCCTGGGTGATGGCATCGCCCGAACCCCAGCCAGCCAAATCCATCAACCTGACTACCGTACCCGAGGTTCCATGACTGTTTCGAACGCCTTTTCCATCCGCCCGGCCCAGCCGTCCGACGTTGCCCACATCCACGCGATGATCATCGAGCTGGCCGTTTTCGAAAAACTCGAACACCTGGTGGTGGCCACCGAAGAACTGCTGCACGAAGGCCTGTTCGGCGCGCGCCCGGCGTGCGAAGCCATCATTGGCGAGGAAGATGGCGAGGTCGTCACCTTTGCGCTGTTCTTCCACAACTTCTCGACCTTCCTCACCAAGAAAGGCCTGTACCTGGAAGACCTGTACGTCAAGCAAGCACATCGCGGCAAGGGATTCGGCAAGCAGATGCTGGTCAAGCTGGCGCAACTGGCCGTCGAGCGCCACTGCGGACGTTTCGAATGGTCGGTGCTCGACTGGAACGAGCCCGCGATCAACTTCTACAAAGCAATGGGCGCCGACATTTTGCCGGACTGGCGCGTCTGCCGGGTGACGGGCTCCGCGCTGACCCATCTGGCGTCCCCCACCGCCTAAAAAATCTGTCCCCGATTTTGGAACTGTTTTTATTCGGGAAAGAAAAAACCCACGGGCTGTGGAGCACCGTGGGTTAAACCCAACTGTTAGGATGGGGAGGGGAGACGTTGAATCGAACAATTTCACTATAGATGCGAATCTGTCACGATTCTTGAAACCTTACAATTGCTTACTGGTGTACCAACTGTGGATACAAGCGGTACCTAATAATTACTCATCTACACTATTGCGTGTTGATCAGAGTCAAGCAATTTCCTCCGGTTCAGTTCCCCTCCCCTTAGCACCGCACTGCACGGGTTGAACCCGATGCCATAGGACAGCTCCGCCGGGCGGCCGATCTGCCATAGCGCGAAGTCGGCGTACTTGCCAACTTCGAGCGTTCCAATCTCGTCCTGCAATCCAAGCGCGTGCGCCGCATTGATCGTGCAGCCGGCCAGCGCTTCCTGTGGCGTCAGCCGCCATAGCGTGCATGCCATGTTCATCGCCAGCAGGATCGATGTCATCGGCGAGGTGCCGGGGTTGCAGTCGGTCGCCACCGCCATCTTGACGCCAGCCGCGCGCAGCGCTGCCACCGGGGGCGGCGTGGTATCGCGCAGGAAGTAGTAGGCGCCGGGCAGCAGCACCGCCACGGTGCCCGCGGTCGCCATCGCGTCGATGCCGCCCTGCGTCAGGTGTTCCAGATGGTCGGCCGATAGCCCGCCGAAGCGCGCCACCAGAGCCGCGCCGTCCTGGTCGGACAGCTGTTCGGCGTGCAGCTTGACCGGCAGGCCGAGCTTTTTGGCGGCGTTGAACACGCGCTCGGTCTGGGCATGGGAAAAGCCGATCCGCTCGCAAAACGCATCGACGGCGTCGGCCAGTCCTTGCGCCGCCAGCGCCGGCAGCATGCGCTCGCAGATCTCGTCGATGTAGTCGTCGGCGCGCCCGGCAAACTCGGGCGGCAGCGCGTGGGCGCCAAGGAAGGTGGTCGCTACCCGCACCGGTAGTTCCTCGCCGACCCGGCGCGCAACGCGCAGCATCTTCGCTTCGGCTTCAGTCGACAGCCCATAGCCGGACTTGATCTCGATCGTGGTTACGCCTTCGGCCAGCAGGCTGGCCACGCGCGGCAGGCTTTGGCGCAGCAGCTCGTCTTCCGAGGCGTCGCGGGTGGCACGCACAGTGGACATGATGCCGCCGCCGGCGCGGGCGATGTCTTCATATGTCGCGCCATTCAGGCGCGCCTCGAACTCGCCGCTGCGGTTACCGGCGTGGACGATGTGCGTGTGGCAGTCGATCAGTCCCGGCGTCAGCCAGCAGCCGCCGCCGTCATGTTCGACGCGGGCGCCGCGGGCGCCGCGCGGTGCGTCGGCCTGTTTGCCAAGCCATGCGATACGGCCGTCCTTGACGCCGACGGCGCCGTCGGGAATCTCGCCATAACCATCAACCATCGTCGCCAGGTGGACATGGGTAATCAGTAAGTCCAGAGCCATTTACGCCCCGTCCAGGAAGATATCGATTACCAGTACCGCCGCCGTCCCGGTCTCGAGCTTCCAGACGGTGTCGGTGTCGAAGATGACGGCGTCGAAGCGCACCATGCCGATCCGCTCGGTGTCGCTGCTGACCGACAGGCTTTCGCCCTCGGCCAGGAACAAGATGGTGATGTCGCCGCGCGGCGCGAATTCGGAGATGCCTTCGAGGCTGCGCCGCCCCAGCCGATGATGGCAGCGTGAGCGCCGCGTCATCACGTTGAAGTCGGTGGTCGGGGCGCCCAGCATCGTGGCTGTCACCTTGGCCTCGCCGGGAAATTCGACAATCGGCGACTCTTCGTTGAGCACAAAGCGCGCGTCGCCGTCGATGTCGAGGCTTACTCCCGGGCCCTCGACCAGCGCCAGCGTGCGGTCGATATCGCGGAAGATCGAGAACGGTCCGTCGTGCGCGATGGTGGCAAGGCTGATGCGCCAGTCGAATTCGTCGAACGCCGCGCCGGGCGGCGACACCGCAATCTCAATCGTGCTGCCGCCGCCGTTTTTCCATGGCGCCGGTTCCAGGCTTGCGTACGGTATCAGGACTGTCATGATCGTAGCCTTCGCAGTTCGGTGAGCACTTGTTTGTAGCGTTGCGTAATCGCGTCCTGGCCCATGTGGGCGCCGTCGCGCACTACCCAGCGGCCGCCAGCCAGCACGTCCCTCACCAGGTTGTCGTTACCGCAGAAGACAACGCTTCCCAGCACGTCGGACGGCTCCGCGCCGTCCAGGTTCGGGTGCTCGCTGTCGAGCACCAGCAGGTCGGCGCGCAGGCCCGCTGACAGCGATCCTACCCTGCGTCCGGCAGCAAGCGCGCCACCTTGAAGTGCGCCCTGCCATAAAAAGTCGCCGACCTTGCGCTGCTCGGCGGATGCGGCCACGTTGCGGCGCTGGTGCAGCAGGCGCTGGCCATATTCGAGCCAGCGCAGTTCTTCAACCGGACTTTGCGATATATGGCTGTCGCTGCCGATGCCGAAGCGCCCGCCGGCTTTCAAGAATGGCTCAAGCGGGAACAGTCCGTCGCCAAGATTTGCCTCAGTCGTCGGGCACAGCCCAGCCACGGCGCCGCTGGCGGCAAGCGATGCGACCTCGCCCTCGTCCAGATGCGTCGCGTGCACCAGGCACCAGCGCGCATCGACGTCGATATTGTCGAGCAGGTAGCGCACCGGGCGCGCGCCAGTCCGGGCCACGCTTTGCTGCACCTCGCCCTGCTGCTCGGCGATGTGGATGTGCACCGGGCGGCTATCCGGAAGGCTGGCCAGCAGCTCGCGTACCTGCGCGATCGACGCGGCGCGCAGCGAGTGCGGCGCCACCCCGACTTCAGTCTGGGCATCGCGCAGCGGTTCAAGCGACTCGACGATGCGCAGGATGTCGGCGGGGTCGGTGCGGAAGCGGTTCTGCTCCGGTTTGAGCGGCTGCTCGCCAAAGCCCGAATAGCTGTACAAGACGGGCAGCATGGTAATGCCGATACCCGCGGTTTTCGACGCGGCGACGACCCGCTCCGCGGTCTGCGCGGGGCGCGCGTACATCGCCCCCTGCTGGTCGCGCTGTACGTAATGGAACTCGCACACCGATGTGTAGCCATGGCGCAGGCACTCCGAAAACAGCTGCGCGGCGATGGCTTCGATGTGTTCCGGCGTGATGTTACGCGCGAACCGGTACATCAGGTCACGCCAGGTCCAGAAGCTGTCGGGTCCCTCGCCCGCCGTTTCGGTCAGCCCGCCCAGCGCGCGCTGGAAGGCGTGCGAGTGCAGGTTGACCATGCCCGGCATGACCAGGCAGGCAACTGGCACGCCATGCGGCTGGACGGTATCCGGCGTGACCGCGAGCAGGTCGCCGGCGTCGTTCCATTCGATGTGGACATCGCGCCGCCAGCCCTCCGGCAGCAGCGCATGTTGGGCGAACAGCGCGTTCACGTGCGCACCCAGCTGACCGCCGCTTCCATCATCTGCTGCAGCAATCCCTGTACCTCGCGCGCGCGCTCCGGGCGATAGGCGAAAGGCGGCGTCTCGTCCATGTAGAGGCACTGCGCCATCTCGAGCTGGATGGCATGCACGTTCTTGTCCGGCTGGCCGAAGCTGCGTGTGATGTAGCCGCCTTTGAACCGGCCATTGACCGCGACGGAGAAACGCTCCTGCGCCTGCGCGATGCCGACCACGGCCTGCTCCAGCCCAGGCGCGCAGGACGCGCCCGAAGCGGTGCCGAAGTTCAGGTCAGGCAGGCGTCCTTCGAAAAAGCGCGGCACAACCGAGGCAATCGAATGCGCGTCCCATAGCACCACCTGGCCATGGATCGACAGCAGGCGCTCCAGTTCCGCCCCGATCTGCGCGTGATACGGGTGCCAGTAGTGCCGCAGCCGCCCGCGCACTTCGCGCTCGTCGGGCTCCTGGCCGGGCAGGTACAGCGGCGCACTGCCGAAGGTGTCGACAGGGCACAGGCCTGTCGTGTCCATGCCCGGATACAGGTTGGTGTTTTCGGGCGGGCGATTCAGGTCGATCACGTAGCGCGACCAGCGCGCCGAAATGGTTGACGCACCCATCTGCTCCAGAAAATCGTACAGCTGCACCAGGTGCCAGTCTGTGTCCGCCTTCACCAGCGCTTCCGGCGACATGCGGGCAGCAAGATCGTCCGGGATGTCGGTGCCGACGTGCGGCATCGATACCAGAAACGGAAGCGTGCCTGCCTTGAACTGGAAATCCATGCCTGACTCCTGAATCAGTTATACAACGATGCAAACAGCTCCTTGCAACCAGCGCTCAGTTCACCCTTGATGACCATCTGCTTGGCCGCTTCGATGTCGGGCGCGAAGAAGCGGTCGGTGTCGAAGAACGGCACCTTCCGGCGCAGCTGCGCGTGCACCTGCTCCAGGTACGGCGACGACGCCAGCGGCCGATGGAAGTCGACGCCCTGCGCCGCCGCCAGCAGTTCGATGCCGACAATGACGGACGTATTGTGCGCCATATCGTCGAGCCTGCGCGCGGCGAAGGTCGCCATGCTGACGTGGTCTTCCTGGTTGGCGGACGTTGGCAGGCTGTCGACGCTGGCAGGATGCGCAAGCGACTTGTTTTCCGACGCCAGCGCGGCCGCGGTGACGTGGGCGATCATGAACCCGGAGTTGACGCCCGGGTCGCCCACCAGGAAAGGCGGCAGGCCGGACAAGGTGGCGTCGATCAGCAGCGCGATGCGGCGCTCGGACAGCGCGCCGATTTCGGCGATGGCCAGCGCCAGCGTGTCGGCCGCAAAGGCAACCGGCTCGGCATGGAAGTTACCGCCCGAGATAATCTCGCCGGTCTCAGGGAAGATCAGCGGGTTGTCGGTCACGGCGTTCGCTTCAATCAGCAAGGTCCGTGCGACGTTTTTGATCAGGTCCATCACCGCGCCCATGACCTGCGGCTGGCAGCGCAGGCTGTATGGGTCCTGTACGCGCTCGTCGCCGACCAGGTGCGAGGCGCGGATCGCGCTGCCCGCCACCAGCTGGCGGTACATGCCCGCGGTGGCGATCTGGCCCGGCTGGCCGCGCACTTCATGCACCCGCGCGTCGAACGGCGAATCGCTGCCCTTTGCCGCATCCAGCGACAAGGCGCCCGTCACGATACCCGCCTCCAGCAGGCGTTCGGCCATGAACAGGCCATGCAGGGCCAGCGCGGTCGAGGTCTGGGTGCCGTTGATCAGCGCCAGGCCTTCCTTGGCGGCCAGGACGACCGGCTCGATGCCGGCCGCCTTGAGGGCGTCGGCGGCGTCAACCAGCTTGCCGTCCACGCGCACCTGGCCGACACCCATGATCGCCAGCGACATGTGCGCCAGCGGCGCGAGGTCGCCCGATGCGCCGACCGAACCCTTGGCCGGAATCGCCGGCGTAATGCCCGCGTTATAGATGGCGATCAGCGTGTCGATGATCAGCGGGCGCACGCCGGAGAAGCCGCGCGCCAGGCTGCCGACCTTCATCAGCACGATCAGGCGCACCACCGCGTCGGACAGCAATTCGCCGGTGCCCACGGAATGCGACAAGATCAGGTTGCGCTGCAGCTCTTCGAGCCTGGCGTCAGGAATACGGGTCTTGGCCAGCAGGCCGAAACCGGTGTTGATGCCGTAGGCCGCATCGCCTTTGGCGACGATCTTTTCGACCGCCGCGGCCGACGTGCGGATGACCGGATACGCTTCCGCAGCCAGTGTCAGTTTGCTGTGCGAGGACCATACCGCGCGCAGGTCGTTGAGCGTCATCGCGCCAGGATTCAGGGTCCAGCCAGTGTTTGGATGCATAGTCATGGTGTGTATTCTTTACTTGATCATCGGGAGATTCAGGCCGTTGCGCTTGGCGCAGTCGACGGCGGTGTCGTAGCCGGCATCGGCATGGCGCATCACGCCCGAGCCGCTGTCGTTGACCAGCACGCGCGCCAGGCGCTTGGCGGCGGCATCGGTACCGTCGGCCACAATGACCACGCCCGAATGCTGCGAGTAGCCCATGCCGACGCCGCCGCCGTGGTGCAGCGAGACCCAGGTCGCGCCGCCAGCGGTGTTGAGCATGGCGTTGAGCAGCGGCCAGTCCGATACCGCGTCGGTCCCGTCGCGCATGCTCTCGGTTTCGCGGTTCGGGCTGGCGACCGAGCCGGTGTCGAGGTGGTCGCGGCCGATCACGATCGGCGCCTTCAGCTCGCCGGTGCGCACCATCTCGTTGAATGCGAGGCCCGCGATGTGGCGCTCGCCCAGGCCCAGCCAGCAAATGCGCGCCGGCAGGCCCTGGAAGGCGATGCGCTCGCGCGCCATGTCGAGCCAGCGGTGCACCTGCGCGTGATGCGGGAACAGCTCCTTGATCTTGGCATCGGTCTTGTAGATATCTTCCGGATCGCCCGACAGCGCCACCCAGCGGAACGGGCCGCGGCCTTCGCAGAACTGCGGACGGATGTAGGCCGGTACGAAGCCGGGGAATGCGAAAGCATCCTTGACGCCTTCGTCGAGCGCGACCTGGCGGATGTTATTGCCGTAGTCGACCGCCTTGACGCCCATGGCGTGGAAATCGAGGATCGCCTGCACATGCACGGCGCACGACGCCGCCGCTTCGGCGGTCAGACGCGCATGCTGCGACGGGTCTTTTTGCGCGTCCTTCCACTGCTCCACGGTCCAGCCGCGCGGCAGGTAGCCGTTGATCAGGTCATGCGCCGAGGTCTGGTCGGTAACCAGATCGGGCATGATGCCGCCCGCCTTGGCGCGCCTGACCAGTTCCGGCAGCACGTCGGCAGCGTTGCCAAGCAGCGCGATGGAGACCGCTTCGCGTTTTTCGGTGTGGTGCTTGATCAGCGCGATGGCGTCGTCGATGTCCCTGGCCTGCTTGTCGACATAGCGGGTGCGCAGGCGGAAGTCGATGCTGCTTTGCTGGCACTCGATGTTGAGCGAGACCGCGCCGGCGAAGGTGGCCGCCAGCGGCTGCGCGCCGCCCATGCCGCCTAGGCCCGCGGTCAGGATCCACTTGCCGCCCCAGTCGCCGCCGAAGTGCTGGCGGCCGGCTTCCGCGAAGGTTTCGTACGTGCCCTGCACGATGCCCTGGGTGCCGATGTAGATCCAGCTGCCCGCGGTCATCTGGCCGTACATGAACAGGCCCTTGCGATCGAGTTCGTTGAAGTGTTCCCAGTTGGCCCATTTCGGCACCAGGTTCGAATTGGCGATCAGAACGCGCGGCGCGTTTTCGTGGGTCTGGAATACGCCGACCGGTTTGCCGGACTGTATCAACAGGGTCTGGTCGTCTTCGAGTTCGCGCAGCGAGGCGAGGATCTGGTCGTAGCACGCCCAGTTGCGGGCTGCGCGGCCGATACCGCCGTACACCACCAGGTGCTTCGGATTCTCGGCCACCTCGGCGTCGAGGTTATTCTGGATCATCCGGTAAGCCGCTTCGGTCAGCCAGCTTTTGCAGGACAGCTCGGTGCCGCGCGGCGCGCGGATCTCGCGGCTGCCGTCGTAACGCGGATCGTCGTCCAGGTGGGTCGAATCGTGGCTCATGGCGCTGCTCCTTGAAGGTTAACGGGGCGCGCCACCGGGGCGCGCCATCATGCATCCTCAAAGTCTAAGTTGTATATACAACATAGTCAAATGTTTTTGCAGCCGGCTTATCTGGCGCCAAACACCTGCTTCCCGCCGACCCAGGTTTGCAGCACCACGGTTTTGTGGATATCCTTCGCCGGCATCTTGAACAGATCCTGGTCGATGACGATGAAGTCGGCCCACTTGCCCTTCTCCAGCGATCCTATGATTTTTTCCTGATGCCCGGCATAGGCGGCGTCAAGAGTGAAGCAGCGGAACGCTTCCTTCAGCGTCATGGCCTCGTTGGCGTACCAGCCGCCGTCGGGACGGCCGGCCGCATCCTGGCGCGTCACCGCCGCGTGGATGCCGTAGAACGGGTTTGGCGACTCGACCGGGAAATCGGAGCCGCAGGCGATCTTCGACCCCTGATTGAGGAAGGTGCGCCAAGCGTAGGCGCCCTTGATGCGCTTCGGGCCGACGCGGTCTTCGGCCATGTTCATGTCGGATGTCGCGTGGGTTGGCTGCATCGACGGCACGATGCCGATTTCCTTGAAGCGCGCGATGTCGTCCATCGTGACGACCTGCGCGTGCTCCATCCGGTGGCGCAGCGCGCCGGTGGCGGTTCTGCCCACCAGCTTCGTGTAGCCGTCAAGGATCTGGCGGTTGCCCGCGTCGCCGATGGCGTGCACGTTGACCTGGTAGCCCTTCTTCATCGCCTTTTCCATCAAGCCGTAGATGTCCGGGCTCTTGCGGAACAACAGGCCGTGCGACTTCGGCTCGTCGCTATACGGCTCGATCAGCGCGGCGCCGCGGCTACCCAGCGCGCCGTCCGAATACAGCTTCACCGAACGCAGTGCGTACATGTCGTTGGCGTAGCTTTTCAGTGGGCCGCTCGTGGCCAGCGCGTCGAAGTCGCCGGCTACGTCGCCGATCATGCCGTACACGCGCGTGGTCAGCTTGTTGTTGTCGGCGTAGTCGCGGTACAGGCGGTCGTTACCGACGGCGATGCCGGCATCGTGCACGCTGGTCAGGCCCATCCTGGCGATCTGCTGGAGCGAGCGGTCAAGCACGCGGCGCGATTCGGCCTCGGTCTGCTTCGGCATCACCTTGGTGACCAGGTCCTGCGCGGAGTCGATCAACACACCGGTCGCATTGCCGCTGGCATCGCGGACGATCTTGCCGCCTGCCGGATCGGGCGTGTCCCTGGTGATGCCAGCCAGCTGCAGCACGCGCGAATTGCCCCAGCCGGCGTGGCCGTCGACGCGCTCAAGCCAGATCGGCCGGTCGGCTACGGCCGTGTCCAGCTCCGCCGCGGTCGGGAAGCGGTCAAGCTTCCAGATCACCTGGTTCCAGCCGCGCCCGCGCAGCCAGGCCTGGCCTGGATTGGCCTTGGCATAGTCGCCCGCCGCCTTCAGCGCCTCGGCCAGCGTGGCCGAGGTGGAGAGGTCGAGCTGGGTCAGCATCTCGCCCAGGCCGAACACGTGGCCGTGCGCGTCGATCAGGCCAGGCAGCACGGTCTTGCCCTGAACGTCGATGTGCTTCGCGTTCTTCGCCTTCGCCGCGACTTCCTTTGCGCCGCCGACCGCGATGATGCGGCCCTTGTCATCGAACGCCAGCGAGGAGAACCTCACCAGCTCGTTCTTGCTGTTGAGCGTGTAGCCATTGGCGTTGTCGATCACAGTGTCGGCCAGCGCCGGCGCGATGGCGCCCAGCGAGGCCAGGGCGAACAAGGAACACTGCAGGGGAATCATGCGCATCGGTCTCTCCGTTTTTTGTAGGTTTAAACAACAAACGAAGTGTATCCAAGTTTTCCCTGCTCTACTGCTACTTTGAGGTCAGGTGCTCCATTTGAACCAGAAGATGGCGCCGAAGGTGCCGGCCGCAAGACGCCGCTGAGGGACGCGCTATTGCGCGTCGTGGAAGATCAGTCCGAGCGTATGCCGCTGCCCGGTGCGCAGCCGGCTCACGCCATGCCGCATGTTGACCCTGTAAATACCGCGCGCGCCGCTCACCGGCCGGTAGTGAACCGGGAAGATCACCGCGTCGCCCTGCTCCAGCGCCACCACCTCGGCGCGCGACTGCATGCGCGGGCGCTGCTCGGTCAGTACGAACTCGCCGCCGGTGAAGTCGGCACCGGGCTGCGACAGCAGTACCGCAACCTGCAGCGGGAACACATGCTCGCCATAGAGGTCCTGGTGCAGGCAGTTGTAATCGCCCGCGCGATACTGAAGAATCAGCGGCGTCGGCCGGCGCTGGCCAGCGGCGTGGCAGCGCGCGATGAACTCGTCGTGGCGCGCCGGGAAGCGAATCTCGATGCCCATCGCCTCGTGCCAGCGGTTGGCAATGGCCGCCAGCGGCTGGTACAGCGCCGTGCGCAGCGCGGCCACGCCGGGCGGCAGCGGATAGCTGAAGTACTTGTACTCGCCTTTACCGAAGCCGTGACGCTCCATCAGCACGCGGCTGCGATAGATGCCGTCGTCGTCATAGGCGCTTGCGCAGGCCCGGCAGTCCTCGGCTGCGATCAGGCGCGGCACCACCGCGCAGCCGAATGCATCAAGGTCGGCGCCGATGCGTTCCCAGTCCGCAGGCAACAGCATTACCTGGCGCCTTCGCGCGCCAGCAGCGCGTGCTTGCGCTCCACCCCCCAGCGGTAGCCCGAGATGCTGCCGTCATTGCGCACCACGCGGTGGCACGGAATGGCGACCGCGACCGGATTGGCCGCACATGCGCCCGCGATCGCCCGCGCGCCCTTCGGCAGCCCGACCCGCTTGGCCAGTTCGGCGTAGCTGACGGTCTGCCCGGCCGGTATCTCGCGCAGCGCCTGCCACACGCGCTGCTGGAACGCGGTGCCGCGCACGTCCAGCGGCAGGTCGAGGCCGATTTGCGGCGCTTCGACAAAGCCGACCACCTGCGCCACGGTTTGCTCGAAGTCGGCTTCGGCGCCGCGCAGCTCGGCCTTTGGGAAACGGTCCTGCAGGTCGCGCGCCAGCAGCTCGGGATCGTCGCCCATCAGGATCGCGCAGATGCCCTTGGCGGTCGCCGCGACCAGGATCGCGCCCAGCGAGCACTCGGCAATCGCGAAACGGATCGTGGCGCCGCTGCCGCCGGCGCGGAAGGCTTGCGGCGTCATGCCCAGCACCTGGGCCGACGCGGCGTAGAACCTGCCGCTGGAATTGAACCCGGCGGCGTACAGCGCCTCGGTCACGGTCGGCGCATCGGCCAGGCCTTGCTGCACCCGGCGCGCACGGCCGGCGTCGGCGTAGGCCTTCGGCGTAATCCCGGTGTGCGCCTTGAAGATGCGGTGGAAATGGAACCGGCTCATGCCGCAGGCCTGGGCAAGCGTGTCGAGGCCGGGCGCGCCCTCGGCGGCGTCGAGCAGCCGGCAAGCTTGCGCCACAATGGCGGCGTGGCGTTCAGCGATGCCCGGCTGGCCCGGCTTGCAGCGCAGGCAGGCGCGGAAGCCGGCCTGCTCGGCGTCGCGGCAGCTGTCATGGAAGGCGACGTTCTTGCGCAGCGCCGGCCGGGCCGCGCACGACGGGCGGCAGTACACGCCGGTGCTCTTGACCGAATAATAGAAGATGCCGTCCGCATCGCGGTCGCGCTGCCGCACCGCTTCCCAGCGCTCGGCGTCGCTGGCGTAGCTTGCTTTGATCATCTCTACTTTCATGGCGCACCCCGTGTGGTTGATGGAGGCATCTTCGCGCATTGCCAGGCCGCCGTCACCCCGCCGCTTGCTTTTGAATTAACTCGGGTGCGCGGTGATAAAATCGGCGTTTAAGCCGGCCTTCGGAGAGTAGTTTGGAAGAACAGATTGCGCAAGACAGTACGCCCATTTTCCAGCGCATCAAGGACTACCTGCTCGGCGAAATCGCCGCGGGCCGCTGGAAGGAAGGCGACGTGGTGCCGTCGGAGCAGGCGCTGGTGCGCCAGTTCGGCGTCTCGCGCATGACCGTCAACCGCGCGGTGCGCGAGCTGACCGCCGAGCAGGTGCTGACGCGCCGCCAGGGATCCGGCACCTTCGTCGCGGCGCAGAAATACCAGGCCACGCTGGTGGAAATCCGCAATATCGCCGACGAGATCCGCGCCCGCGGCCACGTCCACCGCAGCCACCTGCACCTGCTTGAACCGGCCAAGGCCGGCGATGCGATGGCGCTGCAGTTCGGGCTGCCCGCCGGCCACCCGCTGTTCCATTCGGTGATCGTGCACTTCGAGAACGATGTCCCGATCCAGGTCGAAGACCGCTGGGTCAATCCGGCTTGCGCGCCTGACTACCTCGCCCAGGACTTCGCCGCCAGCACGCCGAACCAGTATCTGATGACCGCCGCGCCGCTGCAAAGCGCCACTTACCGTATCGAGGCGCTCGCGGCGCCGCGCCAGATCGCCGAGATGCTGGCCGTCGCGCCGAAGACCTGTTGCCTGGTGCTCAATCGCACAACCCACTCCCATGACCAGGTCGCGTCCGTCGTCACGATGTGGCATCCAGGGACGCTGTACCAGTTCGCCGGCGCGCTTGGATAACTTTTAGTTCCACAAACACTCGTTTTTTGTGTAATTAGTTGACGTTTTCCGTCATGAGCGTATCTTTTCGCCAACACACTAATATTTTTGTTAAGCATTGTGTCGTGCGCGGGCGGGATGGTTGGATAATCCCCTCGCGCTGTAACAACTAATTACAAAAATAAAGTGGACAACGATGAGCGAAATGCTTAATGACACCTGCAGCCCGCGGCCCCTGCGCGTGATGCTGCTGGACGACGACACCTTCATGCTGGATGTGCTGCACGGGATGCTGGACGAGATCGGCACCTTCGAGGTGCTGCGCGAAACCTGCGCCCGCCAGGCGCTGCGTGCCTTGCCGGTCGATACGCCCGACCTGCTGGTATGCGACCTGTCGCTGCCTGAAATGGACGGCATCGAATTCATGCAGGCGGCGGCGCGCAGCGGCTTCCCAGGCGACGTGCTGCTGGTGTCCGGCCTCGACAAGGGGGTGCGCTATGCCGCCGAACGCCTCGCCAGCGCCTACGGATTGCGCGTGCTGGGCTCGTTTGCCAAGCCGCTGTCGCTCGATGCCTTGCGCGGCGTGATGGAGATGCTCGCCGCGACCAGACCGCGCCGCAGCGCCTGCAGCGGGCGGGCCGGTTGACCGCGCCGCACGAGAATTTGTACAAGCGCACGACACGCCATGGAAAATAGGTTATTATTTCGGCTAATTCCCCGCCTGACACCCTCTTGCCGTCCTTCCAAACATTGAAAATAACAACACAGTCTCCACCATACGTGTTGCAAGATAAAACGGAAGCCGGATGGCGATACCTTTTAGCAGGGTCGGCTAATTCCCCAGGCGTTATTGACCCACACCTCTGATTTGAGGAAAAAATGAGCGAAAACATTAAACACATCAGCGACGCATCTTTCGAAGCGGACGTATTGAAATCCGAGCGCCCAGTCCTGGTCGACTTCTGGGCCGAGTGGTGCGGTCCATGCAAGGCGATCGGCCCGATCCTCGAAGAAGTCGCTAAAGAATACGACGGCAAGATCCTGATCGCCAAGATGGACGTCGATGCAAACCAGGCAGTTCCTGCCAAGTTCGGCATCCGCGGCATCCCGACCCTGATCCTGTTCAAGAACGGCGTCCCAGCTGCCCAGAAAGTCGGCGCAATGGCCAAGGGCCAGCTGACGTCCTTCATCGACAGCAATATCTAAAAAGACATTAAGCGGCGGCAGCGCGCCCGCACTGCCGCCAACGACTGGCCGGGAAGCGAAACAGCCTCGACTGATTCCCTCCCAACTTGATCAACCCACGCAGCTCCCTCCCCTACCTTTACCTCCCGTCACGGGACTCAACACATGCACTTATCTGAACTAAAGGCGATGCACGTCTCAGCCCTCCTTGAGATGGCGATCGGCCTTGATATCGACAACGCTGCGCGCCTGCGCAAGCAAGAACTGATGTTCGCGATCCTGAAAAAGCGCGCGAAATCCGGCGAACAAATTTTTGGCGATGGCGCCCTCGAAGTGCTGCCAGACGGCTTCGGCTTCCTGCGCTCGCCCGACGCCAGCTATATGGCGTCCACCGACGACATCTACATCTCGCCGTCGCAGATCCGCCGCTTCAACCTGCACACCGGCGACTCGATCGAAGGTGAAGTACGCACCCCGAAAGACGGCGAGCGCTACTTTGCACTGGTCAAGGTCGACAAGGTCAACGGCGAATCGCCGGAAGCGTCGAAGCACCGCATCCTGTTCGAGAACCTGACGCCGCTGCACCCGAACGAGCCGCTGCGCCTCGAGCGCGACATGAACGGCCAGGAAAACATCACCGGCCGCATCGTCGACCTGATTTCGCCGATCGGCAAAGGCCAGCGCGGCCTGCTGGTGGCGTCGCCGAAGTCCGGCAAATCGGTCCTGCTGCAGCACATCGCCCACGCGATCACCGCCAACCATCCCGACTGCACCCTGATCGTGCTGCTGATCGACGAGCGCCCGGAAGAAGTCACCGAGATGCAGCGTTCGGTGCGCGGCGAAGTGGTGGCATCGACCTTCGACGAGCCGGCCACCCGCCACGTCCAGGTCGCCGAGATGGTGCTGGAAAAGGCCAAGCGCCTGGTCGAGATGAAGAAGGATGTCATCATCCTGCTCGACTCGATCACCCGCCTGGCGCGCGCCTACAACACCGTGATCCCGGCATCGGGCAAGGTCCTCACCGGTGGTGTCGACGCCAACGCACTGCAGCGCCCGAAGCGCTTCTTCGGCGCGGCGCGCAACATCGAAGAAGGCGGCTCGCTGACCATCATCGCCACCGCGCTGATCGAAACCGGTTCGCGCATGGATGACGTGATCTACGAAGAATTCAAGGGTACCGGCAACATGGAAGTGCACCTCGAGCGCCGCCTGGCCGAGAAGCGCGTCTACCCTGCGATCAACCTGAACAAATCGGGCACCCGCCGCGAAGAGTTGCTGATCAAGCCGGACCAGCTGCAAAAGATCTGGATCCTGCGCAAGCTGCTGTACTCGATGGACGAGATCGAAGCGATGGAGTTCATCCTCGACAAGATGCGTGCGACGAAGACCAACGTGGAATTCTTCGACATGATGCGCCGCGGCGGGTAAGACTGCCGAAAGCATCACAAGAACGGACGGCTTGCCGTCCGTTCTTACGTTTACCGTCCCTTAGAGCGGGATCAATGGTGTGGGCCGCCGTTCGGTCGGCATTGAGACGTCAGGGAAGACCGCTATGGAACCGGATGTTGCGAATGGCGGTAGCCGTGACTATCCTTGGCTTCGGAGGAATGTCGCTGACGATGCTTGAAATGATCAATGCCGTTTCCGACCGGCTGGAGCAAGCCGTTGTCACCCAGCAGCGGCGCTAGCCGCCGATTTGCCCTCCCCCTCCATTCCCCTGTATAATCGCCGGTTGCAGTATTTAACCCCTGGCAAGTGAACAACAATCGGGTCACGAGGCAAGATCGACCGACGAAGTGGTGTTTGGCTACCAAACCAACCGAGGCTATACAATGAAAGCAGATACCCATCCAGAATACCGCGAAGTTGTCTTCCACGACATGTCGTGCGATTTCAAGTTCGTCACCCGTTCGACCATCCAGACCCGCGACAAGATCACCCACGAAGGTAAAGAATACCCACTGGTCAAGATCGAGGTATCGGCTGAATCGCACCCATTCTTCACCGGCAAGCACAAGATCGTCGACACCGCTGGTCGCGTCGAGAAGTTCCGCCAGAAGTTCGGCAAAGTCGGTTCGAAGACCGAAGTCGCAGCAGGCTAATTGCCGCGCGAACCTCGCTGGAAGTTGCAGCGGAAAAAAAGCAGCCCCCGGCTGCTTTTTTTTCGTTGATACTACGCCTTACCCAAACTCTCCGTAAACGTTATCGATGAAGCCAGTCCGCCTTCCCGCCGCCGCCACCCTGGCGCTGCCACGATGGGCCCTGTTCGCACTGGGTCTGCTGTACATCTTGCCAGGCCTGATCGGCCGCGACCCCTGGAAGGACGACGCCGGCAGTTTCGGCATCATGTGGACCATGGCGCACGGCAGCCTGAACGACTGGCTGGTGCCCAACATCGCCGGCCTGCCCTACCCCGAAGACGGCCCGCTGGCGTTCTGGCTGGGCGCGATCTGCATCAAGCTGTTCGGCTGGCTGCTGGGCGACGTCAACGCCGCCCGCGTCTCGACCATCGCCATCTTTGTGACCGGCACCGTGTCGGTCTGGTACACCGCGTTCCACCTCGGACGCCGTCCCGAAGCCCAGCCGCTGCGCCTTGCCTTCGGCGGCCAGCCGGAGCCGAACGACTACGGCCGCACGCTGGCCGACACCGCCGCGCTGATCTACCTCGGCTGCCTCGGCCTGCTGCTGTTCAGCCATGAAACGCTGGCCGTCACCCTGCAAGGGGCGCTGGTGGCCTACTTCCTGTACCGCGCGGTGCGCTATGTCGAAGCACCAAGCCTGCGCAACGCCGCCCTGATCGGCCTGTCGCTGGGCGCCCTGATCCTGACGCGCGGCTGGCTCACGCCGGCCGCGCTGATCCTGACCCTGTTCCTCGGCACCCGCTTCCTGTCGGTGCCGCCGGGCCGCACCCTGCGCGACCTGACAGTGGCCTGCGTCGCCGCGGTGGCCATCGCGCTGGTCTGGATCGCGCCGGTCGCGGCCCTGCAGCCTTACGGCGAAGCGCCGGTGACGGCGTGGTTTACCTGGAACGCCAGCCAGTTCGGCATACCGGGCTGGACCTCGATCAAGAGTTTCTTCCGCATCGGCATCTGGTTCTTCTGGCCGGCGCTGCCGTTTGCCGGCTGGGCGATCTACGCATGGCGCCGCCAGAACCACCTGCTGCACATCGTGCTGCCGCTCAGCTTTGTCGGCGCGCTCACCGCGCTGGTGCTATGCGACCCGCACCCGGAAAACGGCGACCTGCTCAAGCTGTTGCCGCCGCTGGCAATCATGGCCGCGTTCGGCCTGCCGACCATGAAGCGCAGCGCGATCAATGCCATCGACTGGTTCTCGGTGATGGTGCTGACCATGATCGCCAGCATCTTCTGGCTGTTCTGGGTCGCCAAACTGACCGGCTGGCCGGCACAATTCGCCAAGAACCTGCTCAAGCTGCTGCCGGGCTACGAGCCGCAGTTCGAAGTGATTCCGGTGATCGTCGCCGCCTGCGCCACCATCGGCTGGTTCTTCCTGGTCTACTGGCGCGTTTCGCGCCGCCCGTCGGTCCTGTGGCGCGCCGTGGTGCTGTCCTCGGGCGGCCTGATCCTGTTGTGGGTGCTGGTGATGACCTTGTTCCTGCCGGACCTGAACTACAGCAAGAGTTACGCGGCGGTGGCGCGCCAGATCGCCGACAAGCTGCCGGCCGGCAGCAATTGCATCGACTCGAATGTCGGCCAGCCACAGCGCGCGTCGTTTGCCTATTTCGGCAAGCTGCCGTTTGCCGGGGTGACCCAGAACCGCGCGGAATGCGATTTGCTGCTGCTCCAGGACCGCGTCAAGATCAAGGATGAGCGCGAAGCGCTGCGCCCGCCCAAGGGCCGCGAATGGAAGCTGCTGTGGGAAGGCCGGCGTGCATCGGACCGCGATGAGCGCTTCCGCCTCTACCAGCGTGCCGACTGACGCGGGTGCTGTGAAAAAAACTCGTTTTCTGGACGTCGCTGGTCTATAATGCGGTCCTTGCGTGCGAGCCTTGGTGGTGGAACTGGTAGACACAGCAGACTCAAAATCTGCCGCTGAAAGGCGTGCCGGTTCGATTCCGGCCCGAGGCACCATTCGACGCAACCTGAATTTGTTTGAGAAAAACCGGTTTTACCCTTTGGGTTGAGCCGGTTTTTTTTCGCCTGTATGAAACAACAACATCAAGCCCTGCTAAGCTATCGGTACACTCGGTTCGACGCCAGCATGGCGCGGCCGATTCCATTCACGAAGGAGATGGCGATGACTACCATTAACACCGGCGACGGCTTAAACATGCCGCAAACGTTGGCCAAAAAACTGGGGCTGGTGGCGCTGACCACGGCGGCGATCCTGCTGGTACCGTTCATCGCGATGCAGTTCGACAGCGGTGTGAACTGGGATTTGTTCGACTTCGTCATCGCGGGCATGCTGATGGCCGGCATTGGCCTGGCATACGTCCTGTCCACCATGAAGCTGCGCAACACGCGTACGCGCCTGATCGCTTTCGCCGTGTGCGCGGCCGTCCTCCTGCTGGTCTGGGTAGAACTGGCCGTCGGCCTGATCGGTACGCCATTCGCAGGCTCGTAGCACCCGCATCGCATCCGAGACCCGGTTGGTACGCCGGGTTTTTTTTCGTCCATCCATGCCTGCCGACGCGGGCAAAAAAGGAACCAGCATTTGATCATCTCTCCACTGCGCCTCAGGCGCGCCGCCATCGCCATGCTCTGTTCATCGTTCGCACTGCCAAGCTGGGCTGCCGACGACAGCAGCAAGATCCGCGCGGCCGTCGATGCCGCGATTGTCCCGCTGATGGCCGAACATGACCTGCCCGGCATGGCGGTCGCTATCACCATCGACGGCAAACCGACCTACCTCAACTACGGCGTCGCCTCGCGCGAGAAAAACACGCCAGTCACCGAAGCGACGCTATTCGAGCTCGGCTCGATCAGCAAGGTATTCACGTCGACCTTGGCCACGTACGCGCAGGCGCTTGGCAAACTGTCGCTGGACGACACGCCTGGCAAGTACATGCCGCAACTGACCGGCAGCGCGATCGACAAGGCCACCCTGCTTCACCTTGGCACCTACACCGCGGGCGGACTGCCGCTGCAGTTTCCTGAGGACGTCAGCGCCGCCGGCGCGGCTGCCTATTTCCAGCAATGGAAGCCGGACGCGGCCCCTGGCGTGCAGCGGCGCTATTCCAATCCCAGCCTCGGCCTGTTCGGCAACCTGACCGCACTGGCCATGAAGCGTGATTTCGCCGAGCTCGTGCAAACCCAGCTGTTCCCCCGGCTTGGCCTCACCAGCAGCTATATCCATGTCCCTGCGAGCGCGATGCCCAGCTACGCGTGGGGCTACAATCGCGACAACAAGGCGATCCGGGTCAATCCCGGCGTGTACGCCGACGAGGCCTATGGCGTGAAATCGAGTGCCGCCGACATGCTGCGTTTCGTGCAGCTGAACCTCGATCCGGGCCAGCTGGCCGGACCGCTGCAGCGCGCCGTGGCCGGCACCCACGTCGGCTATTTCCAGGTCGGCGACATGGTGCAGGGTCTCGGCTGGGAGCAATACGCTTACCCCGTCAGCCTCGAGCGTCTGCTCGCCGGTAATTCTCCGGCGGTGATCATGGACCCGAATGCGGTGAAGCGGCTCGTCCCGCCGCAGCCGGCATTCGCCCGCACCTTGTTTAACAAGACCGGCTCGACCGGCGGCTTTGGCGCGTACATCGCGTTCGTGCCCGACGCGCACATCGGCATCGTGATGCTGGCAAACCGAAACTATCCGATCGCCGCGCGAGTCAAAGCGGCACATGCGATCCTGCGGCAGCTTGCTGCTGCAGACAAATAAAGGAGAAGAAATGGGCTTACTCGACGGAATGTTAGGCAATGCATCGAAGATCGATGCCGCCAAAGTGCAGCAGGAATTCCAGCAGATTCTGGCGCCTGGCGAACGCGTGGAACACGCCTACCAGCTGATCCGCGACTACTTCGTGTTCACCGACAAGCGCCTGGTGCTGGTCGACAAGCAAGGCGTGACCGGCAGCAAGGTGGAGTACCACTCGATCCCGTACAAGAGCGTCACGCATTTCAGCATCGAAACCGGCGGGACTTTCGACATGGATGCCGAGCTGAATATCTGGATTTCCGGCGCGGCTGCGCCGTTCAAGAAGCAATTCAACAAGAAGCTCAGCATCTACGAAGTCCAGAGCGTGCTGGCCGCCTACGTGCTGCGCTAAGCCGGCGCCAGCGCCTTCTGGCGCGATGCCAGCAGCGCGCCGGCAAACAGCGCCAGCGCGGAATAGACCAGCCCGCGCTGCAGCCCGCCCGGCCCGTCGGCGATCCAGCCGATCATCGATGGCCCGATGATCTGGCCCAGCGCGAACACGGTGGTGAACGCGCTGATGCCGGCCGACCAGGCGTGATTCGGCAGGTTGTGACGCACCAGCGCGGTCGTGGAGGCAACGGCCGACAGGAAGATCGCACCGAACATCAGCCCGGACGCGAAGACCAGCACCGGCACCGCCGTCAGCGCCGGCAAGACCGTGGCGACACCGAGCAGCCCGTTCAGGATCGCCAGCGACTGCCCGCCTTTAAAGCGGTCCAGCATGCCCGCCCAGATCCGCGACGAGGCGATCACCGCCAGGCCGAGCATGGCGTAGAACCAGGTGATGGCGGCGGCGCTCATGCCCTGCTCCTTGAGCAAGGCGATCACGAACGTCATGTAGCCGATGTAACCGACGCCGAACATGAAATAACCGCTCAGGCCAAACATGAAAGGCCTGAGCCGGAAGTGTCCATGGGTGCCAGCGGCGGCCGCTGCGCCGTCGACATGGCGCGACGGCAGCGCCATCGCCGCGGTGCCCAGCAGGCAGACAAGCCCAAGGGCGATCCACGCCCACTGCCATGCGTGCGCCGCGCCAGCGCCCCCGGCTGCGGCGAGCACGGCAGGCACCAGCAGGGCCGAGACCACGATCCCCAGCCCGGTGCCGCCGTAGTAAATGCCCAGCAGCAGCCCGGCGCGCTCCGGATGCAGCAAGCTGAGCCGCGCCGCGAGCACGCCGCCGGCAATAAAGATGAAGGCACTGGCGATGCCGGCCAGTACGCGCTGGACGATCAGCAAATTGGCGTCGACAACAAAGCCTGACAGCATCATGAACACGCCGGCCAGCACGGCTCCGCCCACCAGCGCCCCGTGGGCGCCGTAGCGTTTCATCAGGGCCGGGCTGAGCAGCGCGCCGATGAAGTAGCCCAGCGCATTACCGGTGTTCATCGATCCCGACAACAGGTAGCTCCAGCCAAGATCGTCGCGCATCGGCGGCAGCAGCAGCGCGTACGAAAACCGCGTCAGTCCCAAAGAGATCGCCGCCCCCAGAGACAGGGCCAGCGCGATCAGGAACGGGCGGCGCGCGGCCAGCGATTGCGGGCCGGTGTGCGGCGACGACGACTTGAAGATGCTGTTCATGATTGCTTTTTCGCGTTACGACTGCTGAATCTTACGCTGCAAAGCAAAACACCACCCGAAGCTGGTGTTGTCCGGTCCGGCGAGCCGGCGCGATCAAGCCAGCGCGAGCGCTTCGCGCGCCAGCGGCGCCAGTGAAATGCGGTTCTTGCCATCGGCCTTGGCCTGGTACATGGCCTGGTCGGCGCGCGCCAGCAACGCCGCCATGTCGAGCGGATCTTCCGGCATGAACACGGCCACCCCAATGCTGGCGCCGACGCTGACGACGTTGTTCGCCAGCGCGAACGGCAGGCGCAGCTGCGGCAGGAGCTTCAGTGCGGTCGCTTCCGCGTCCGCCGGAGTCGGCAACATTTCAAGGATGACGACGAATTCATCGCCCGCCAGTCGCGCCACCATATCGGTCTTGCGCACCGTGGCAACAATCCGCGCGCCGACCTGCCGCAGCAGCTCGTCGCCCTCGTCGTGGCCGTAATTGTCATTGATGCCCTTGAAGCCGTCGAGGTCAAGGAACAGCACCGCGCAGGAACGGCGCAGCCGCACCGCGCGCTTGAGCGCCTGCGGCAGCATGTGCATCAGGGCGCGCCGGTTCGGCAAGCCGGTCAGGGTGTCGCTCATGGCCAGCGCGTGCAGTTCGGCGGTGCGTTCGGCAACCTTGGCTTCGAGCTGCTCATTCATCCGCTCCAGCGTGCGCGTGTGCTGGCGTTCGACCTCGAGCATGCTGCGCATGGCCTTGGACAAGACCTGGGCCTCGCGGAAGCCATACACCTCCGGAATGGCAGCCACGTCGGCCGGGGCGGCGCCGCTGGCACGGGTTTCCATCATGCGGCTGAGCTGATTCATCGGACGCGTGAGCTTGCGCGCCAGCGAGGCGGCGAGCCAGGCCAGGGCGCCGCCAAGCAGCAGGCTGATCCACAGAATCTGCCATTTCAGCGTGTTCCATCCAGCCATCGCGGTCGCTTCGGGCTGGCGCACCAGCACCGCCCATTCGAGCGATGCCGGATCCGCCGGGTCACCGGTGCGGGTGTAGCCGGTCAGGTAGGTACGGCCATCGGCCCAATCCTCGGTCAGCGCGCCGGTGGCCCCTGCGAACGCCAGTGTCAGGCTGGTGGTGGCAATCTTTTTCTCTTCCATCCCCGCCGGTCCCAGCAACACGGTACCGTCGCGCCGCACCACCAGGATTTCTGCGCCGTACTCTTTCAGCGCCGGGGTCAGCAGATTGGCGGCGACGCGGCGCGCCCATGCCCAGCTGAGGTGCACGCCAATCACGCCGCGCGCCTCGCCGTCGGGTCCGAGCACCGGCGCGGCCACGTCGACGAAGCGCCATGGGTCCGCCGCCTTGGGCAACAGCTTGCCCAGCAACAGCGCCGGATGGTAGTCCACCGCGCGCAAGCCCTCTTTGCCACTCTGGAACCACGGACGCGCGCTGACATCGGCCTGTTCCAGCATCGCCGACGTCGAGGCGTAGATGACGCCGCGGTTATCGGTCATGCCGATCCAGGCGTAATCGGGGAAAGTCGTTTGCAGGTTGTCGAGCACCGAGCGCACTTCCGCCGGATCACTGGCCTGGCGCACCTGCGACAGTCCCGACACCAGGCTGACATCGCTGCCGGCCTGCTGCACCACGCGGTTGAGCGAGTCGCGCATTTGCCACGACAATTGCTGCAGGCGCAGCTCGGCTTCCTGGCTGGCGTAATTGGCTGCGTAATGGTTGATCAGGGCGAGCATCGCCAGCATGGTCAGACCGACCGTGGCGCAGACGCCGACGGTGACGAAACTACTCAGGCGGGGCGGAATTCGGGGCGTGCGGAGCATCATGGCGGGATTGTCGACAGAGAATTCCAAGGGTACACGTGATCGTCGCGAATAGCGAAAAGTTATTGCTCGCTGGCAGTGAAAATAGTAAAAACGCAACAATTCTGTCGCTAATTTGCCTTTTCTTGGTGCTCTGGCACCGCTGTAAAGACGCCGTCTTGTTGAATGTTTTACAGGTGGCTGATGACGGCCGGAGCGGCATCCCAGCAGTCGTTGCGGCCATCGACGAACATCACCGGCGCGGCGGCGAGTTCGTCGTCGCTGGCGTCGTCGAGGCAACTGACACTGACCGCGTAGAACGCGCCCCAGCGCGGCGAGGTGCCGGTGCCGAAGGTGTGCACGCCACAGGCCGCGCAGTAGAAATGCCGGTCGGCGCGGGCGCCGAACTGATAGACGGCGGGGGCGCCGTCGAGCAGCCGGAATGCCTCCGGTTTGACGATCGCCGGCCAGAAGCGCCGCTTGCGGCAGATCGAGCAGTTGCACTTCAGCGTGCCCTGGCTGAGGTCGATATCGGCTTCGAAGCGCAGCGCGCCGCAGTGGCAGCTGCCGTGATAGGTTTTCATCGTCCGGAACTCCGCGTGTCAGATCCGGACGAGTCTACCATTTGCTGCCGTGTCGAAAAGCTAGGGCAACGGATCGAGCCGCACCGCATAGCAGGTGCTGCCCTTGCAGCCGGTCGCGGCGATCTGTCCGCTGTTGTTGATGGCTTCGGCGTTGACCACAAACCAGCCGCTGCTGCGGTCGATCAGGGTGTTCAGGTCGCGCATCTTGCCCGAGGAATAGAGGAAGCCAACCTGCAGCCCGGTGCTGCCATCGATGCCCTCCAAGGTGGCATAACCGACCACGTGTCCATGGTCGTTGATGTCGGTGGCCGAGCTGAGGTCGCCGCCCGGCAGGGTGCCCAGGTTGCGCATCGTGCCGCGGTACCACAGGAAGGCGCGGCTGACGCGGAATTCCGGCGTCGAGGTCTCGCCGACCACCTGGCTGCGCTCATTGATCGCGCGGGCGACGCTGTACTGCCCGCCCAGCGTGCCCAGGTCGAGCATCTCCTCGCATTTGTACAGGAAGGCGTGGTACATGCTCTCGGGCGGGGTGTACGGGCCGACCACCGAACCGCCGACCACCTGGCGCAGTTCGTTCAGGCCCAGCGCGCTGCTGGTGCCTTCCGCATCGGGCACTTCGATGCGGCCCAGGTCGTGCATCCCCGACCCTGGCCGCAGCAGGAACGCGCGCCCTTCGAGGGCGGAATCGGGACCGTCATCGGCCGCCCCGGCGATGTCGCCGCGGTTGTTGATGTCGCCCGCACCGCTGTTGTTGCCGCCCAGCGTGCCGAGATCGACCATCGTGCCGGCCTGGTAGCGGAATGCGCGCCGGTAGCCGTCATGGTTGATCGAGGTGCCGACGATCACGTTGCTGTCGTTGATGGCGGCGGCATAGCTGTCCGGCCCGCCAAGCGTGCCGAGGTCGGTGATCACGCCGCCGATGTTGGCGAAGCCATGGGTGACGCCGGCGCTGAACGGGAAGTTGCCCACCACCGAGCCGCTACTGTTGAGGTCGTTGGCAACGCTGCCGGCGACCCCGACCTGGACGACCTTGTAACGTGGCGAATGGGCGGATGCGGCCGGAGGCAGCGCCAGCAGCACGGCGATGGCCAGCGGCGAAAGGCTGGGAAGCAAGGACATGGTGTTCTCCCGGATGTGGACCCGACATGGGTGAATCCAGCATAGGGATAGCGAACACAGCGGCTGTGCGAAAAGTCATCCTGCCATGCGCGGCGCATCAAGCGCTGACGGTAATGCCTGCGGGAATACTGTTTATCTTGTTCCGCTTACCTGTTCTTGGGAGCCTGTTTTTCCCACTCCGCATAGGTGCGCTCGATGCGGCGCGAGGTGCCGTCGCGTTCCATGCCGTCGAGCGCCTCCTGCATCCGGATGGCGAGCGAGGCCGGCACGCCCTTGTTGCACGCCAGGTAGACCTGCACCGTGCGGAACGTGAGCACCGGAACGATGTTCGCGCTCCAGCCGTTTTTTTCAATCGTATAGCTGCCACGCCGCAAGCTTGCCGCCCACACGTCGATCCGGTTGAGCAACAGCTTGTGCGGGTTGATCAGGTCATTGTGGGCGGAGTCGACCTGAAAACCGCGCGCGCGCAAAAATTCGTCGCGCGCATCGCCGTGGTAGGTGCCGATGCGCAAGCCGCGCGCGTCGTCGATCGATGTGAACTGGTAGCCGCGCTCGGCGAGCGCGAGCAGCACCCATTCGGCCTCGTCCAGCGGACCGATCCAGCGGAACAGCTTTTCACGTTCGGGCGTGCGGGTGGTGGAATAGACGCAGGCGTTGCTGCGGTGCAGGGCCGCGGTGTACGCGCGCTTCCATGGGAGCAGGTCAATGCGGTAAGCAATGCCGCTGCGGGCCATGATCTCGCGCACCTTGTCGGTGCTGCTGCCGATGACGGCACGGTTGTGCAGCATGCTGGCGGGCGGCGAGGTTTCGGTCGCGATGTACAGCTGCGGCGCCGCGGCCCCGACGTTAGCCGCCACGGCCAGCAAGAAAGAGATCAGCAAGTGAGATATTCGCATACCGCTCCTGGGCAGCCGCTCGACGGTTTCAGGATACCAGCAAGCTCCGGCGCGAAGCAACCCGCGTCAGGCGCCCGCGTGGGCCAGTTCGGCCACCGCATGGCGCGCCGCCAGCTCTTCGTACAGCGCCAGGTAATTCTTCGCCATCGTCTCCGACGAGAACAGTTCCCAGTAGCGTGCCTCGGCGCGCTTGCCCATCTCGGCCGCCATCTGCGGATTGTCCCACAGCGTGCGCATGGCTTCGCCGAGCGCTTGCGGGTCGCTTGGCGGCACCACCAGGCCGGTGTCGCCGTCGATGTTGATATACGTGGTGCCGGTGCCGATTTCGCTTGAAATCATCGGCTTGCCGTACATCGCGCCTTCCAGCAGCGAGATGCCGAACGCCTCCGAGCGCAGGTGCGACGGGAACGCCACCGCGTAGCAGGCGGTCAGCAGCGCGACCTTGTCGTCCTCATCGACCGCGCCGACAAACAGGACGTGTTTCAGGCCAAGCCGCTCGGCGTGCGCCTTGAGTTCGGCCTCGATCGGGCCGGCGCCGACGATCACCACCGGGTAGTCCGAGTTCGCTACCGCGTCGAGCAGGATATGCAGGCCCTTGTAATAGCGCAGCACGCCGACGAACAGGAAGAATCGCTCGCCGACCCGGGCGCGCCACTTGTCCATCAAGTCCTGCCTTGCGGCCGGGTAGATGCTCTTGTCGAGGCCATAGGTGATGGTGCGGGTCTTGTCGGGATAGCGCTCCAGCACTTCGGACGAGGCCAGGTAGTTGGGCGAGGTGGCGACGATCGCGTCGACGCTTTTCAGGAAACGGTGCTTGAGCGGCTGGTACAGGCGCAGCAAATGCTTCTGGCGCACGATGTCGGAATGGTAGGTCACCAGCGACGGCTTGTTGACGCGCGCCACAAAATGGGCCAGGTCCATGAACGGCCACGGGAAATGGTAGTGCACCACGTCGGCCTGTTCGGCCATCCGCGCCAGCTCGCCGAACGCGGCGAACGACACCGCGTTCGATGCGATCTCGAAGTCGAGCGGCACGCGGCGCACCCGGTGGCCTTCGAAGGCGAAGTCGAACTGCTCCTTCGCGCGCGTCAGGGTCAGCACTTCGTTGGTGACGCCGAGGCGGCCGGTGCCGACGCACATCTGGCGGATCACCTGCTCGATGCCGCCGACCGAGTCGGGATAGTAGGTTTTGTAGAAGTGAAGGACGCGCATGATCAGTGATTGAGTACGGCGCGGTACACGGCGGCGGTTTGCCGCGCGGTGTCGCGCCAGGTAAGTTGTTCGGCACGCAAACGGCCGGCGGCGATGCAGCGCGCCCGCAAGGCGTCGTCGCGCACCAGCGCCAGCATGGCGTCGCCGATCGCGCCGCTGTCGAGCGGGTCGACTTCAAGCGCCGCGCCCTGGCATACCTCGGGCAGCGAACTGGTATTCGATGCGACCACCGGCACGCTCGATGCGAACGCCTCGACCACCGGAATGCCGAAGCCTTCGTACAGCGACGGGAACACGAACACACCAGCGCCAGCATACACTTCGCGCAAGGCCGCGGCGCTCGTCAGGCTGGCCAGCCAGACCACATTCTCGCCATTGTCGATGGCGGCGCGCAGGCGCCTGACCAGCAGCTCGCTGCGTGCGCCCTGGACGCCGACGATGACCAGCTGGCGCTCCTTGCGCAGCGCTTCAGGCAGCATCAGCCAGGCGTCGAGCACGCGCTCGATGTTCTTGCGCGGCTGCAGCGTACCGACGAACAGGTAGTAGCCGGCGCGCAGGCCGTGCGCGGCCAGCGTCGCGGCCACCGCTTGCGGCGCTGGCGCCGACAGCCATTCCTCGTCGACGCCGCACGGCACCACACTGATGCGGCGCGGGTCGGCGCCGAAGCACTCGACCAGCTCGTCGACGGCGAAATGCGACAGCGCGATCACGTGGTTGGCCTTGCGCGCGGCCTTCACCTGCAGCCAGTTCTTGGCGTCGCGGAAGCGCGGATTGCACCATTCGGGATACTTGATCGGCAGCGCGTCGTGCAAGGTGGCGACCACCGGACAGTCCATCCGCGCCACGCGGTAATCGGTGACGTGGAAGATATCGGCCGGCATATGCATGCGCGGCATGGCCGGGACCAGGTCGGCCAGCGAGGCGCTGGCAAACGACCGCGCCAGCGCACGCCCGACCGTGATGTCGCCGGGCGCGCCGCGCAGGCGCGGCCACGAATACGGCTGCACCTCGCAGCCGGCTTGCGGAAGATTGCGCAGCAGCGCGCCGGTATAGACCCCGATGCCATCGACCCTGCCGCCCGTCAGCCCCGGTTCGATCATCGTCGTCCCCAGGCCGACAGTCAGCGCGCTCACGCCTGGTACATCCAGCGCAATGTGTCTTCCAGCGGCGTCGGTTCGATGTCGCCGATCACGCTGGCCAGCTTGCGGTTGCTGCCGACCAGCGTCGGCACGTCGCTGGCGCGCACAAACGCCGGGTTGACGCGCACCGCGATCTGGTAGCCGGCGATGGCCGACATGGTGTCGATGATGGCGCCCAGCGAATGGGCGCGGCCGGAGCAGACGTTGTAGGTCTGGCCCGGCGGCGACAGCGCCAGCAGGCGGCGGTAAGCCTTGGCCACCACGCGCACGTCGGAGAAGTCGCGCGCGATGTTCAGGTTGCCCAGTTCGATTTCGCGCGCGCCGCTGCGGAAGTGCGAGACGATTTTCGGCAGCAGGAAATTGGCGTCCTGGCCAACGCCGGTGTAATTGAACGGCCGCGCGATCACCACCGGCAACCGGTCCGACCACAGCCTGGCCATGTGCTCCATCGCCAGCTTGCTGACGCCGTAATCGTTGAACGGCGCCGGCGCCATGCTCTCGTCGATGACCGGCACCTCCATCTGGCCGTAGATATTGGCCGACGACGCCAGCAGCACGCTGGACGGCTGATGGCGGGCGCCAGCCAGCGCTTCGAGCAGGTTGCGGGTGCCGACGATATTGACCCGGTAGATCAGGTCGGCGTTGGCATGGGCCACGAAGGCGATGCCGGCCAGGTGCACGACGACGTCGGGCTGCACTTCCTCGATCGCGCGCAGCACCGCGTCGCGGTCGCACAGGTCCACCGTGAAGACGTCAGGCCCGGTCGGCTCGCCCGGCAGCACCGTGCCGAACACGCGGTAACCGGCGGCGGTCAGCTCCTGCGCCATGTAATGGCCCGTGAAGCCGCGCAGGCCGGTGATCAGCGCGCGTTTCCCCAGCCCTTCGTTCTCGAGAACGAGGGTGGCGAATTTTTCCGTGGCCAGGCGGTTCATGTCAGAACGAGAAGCCCAGTTCGTTGCGGCGCATGTCAGCCTCGACCATCATCTGGCACAGCTGTTCCAGCGTCGTTTCCGGCGCCCAGCCGAGCTCGCGCTTGGCTTTGGAGGCGTCGCCAATGAGCAGCTCGACTTCGGCAGGACGGTAGAACTTCGGGCTGATGCGCACCAGCAGCTTGCCGGTGCGGGCGCAATGGCCGGTCTCGGCTTCGCCTTCGCCCTTGAATTCGATCGCGATGCCGGCGCCCTTGAAGGCCATGGTGACGAAGTCGCGCACGGTTTCGGTGCGGTTGGTGGCCAGGATGAAGGTGTCGGGCGTATCGACCTGCAGCATGCGCCACATGCCTTCAACGTATTCGCGCGCATAGCCCCAGTCGCGCTTGGCGTCGAGGTTGCCCAGTTCGAGCACGTCAAGCTTGTTGAGAACGATCTTGGCGACCGAGTCGGTGATCTTGCGGGTGACGAATTCACGGCCGCGCAGCGGCGACTCGTGGTTGAACAGGATGCCCGAGGCGCCGAAGATGCCGTACGACTCGCGGTAGTTGACCGTCATCCAGTGGGCGTACAACTTGGCCACGCCGTAGGGGCTGCGCGGGTAGAACGGGGTATCTTCAAGTTGCGGGATGGCCTGGACCTTGCCGAACATTTCCGAAGTCGACGCCTGGTAGAAGCGGATCTTCGGGTTGACGATGCGGATCGCCTCGAGCAGGTTGACGGCGCCCATGCCGGTGATGCTGGCGGTCGCGAGCGGCTGCTCGAACGACACGCCGACAAAGCTTTGCGCGGCCAGGTTGTAGACTTCTTCCGGCTCGCACGATTGCATCAGGCGGATCGCCGACGACAGGTCGGTCAGGTCGTATTCGACCAGGTTCAGGTTGGGATGGGCCTCGATGCCGAGTTCCTCGATCCGCCAGAAGTTTACCGAGCTAGAGCGACGATAGGTACCGGTGACGTGATAGCCTTTTTCGAGCAGAAGCTGCGCGAGATAGGCGCCGTCCTGGCCGGTAATGCCGGTAATGAGGGCTTTTTTTGCTGTATGCATGTTCTTGATAGATAACTTGGTGAGGCCGGTCGCCGGGATGGCCAACGGGCGAAATTCAGCCCGGCATTGTAACAGAGGCCATAATAGCGTCCGTTACGCTAAGGTAACTCGTGCGAAATAAGCAACTTCGCGCACTGAGCATTATGCCTCTAAATGTACAGGCGGCGGCGCGCCTTTACCGTTTGTTACCGGTGTCTCGAACTGTATGGGAGTGTAATTTGTGGCTTGTCTGATACACATCAACCGTGTGTCATGCCGACCGGATTTTTTAGTTCCCGGTCGACATTGCTTAGCGTTGCGCTACGGCATCAACCACGCATAGCGCGGTCATATTGACAATCCGGCGCACCGTCGCCGACGGCGTCAGGATATGTACCGGCCGGGCGCAGCCCAGCAGGACCGGGCCGATCGCGATGCCGTTGCCGGCCGCCGTCTTGAGCAGGTTGTACGAGATGTTGGCGGCATCGATGTTCGGCAACACCAGCAGGTTGGCATCGCCCTTCAGGGTCGACTGCGGCATCACCTTTTCGCGCAGCTTGCTGTCGAGGGCGGCGTCGCCATGCATCTCGCCATCGATTTCCAGTTCTGGCGCCTGTTGCTGGACCAGCGCCAGCACGGCGCGCATCTTTTTGGCCGACTCGCTGTTGGCCGAACCGAAGTTCGAGTGCGACAGCAAGGCGGCGCGCGGACACAGGCCGAAGCGGCTCATTTCCTCGGCCGCCAGGATGGTGATCTCGGCCAGCTGCTCGGCGGTCGGATTTTCGTTGACATGGGTGTCGACCATCGCCAGCTGGCGTTCCGGCAGGATCAGCAAGTTCATCGCCGCATACACATTGGCGCCGGCGCGCTTGCCCAGCACCTGGTCGATGTAGTGCAGGTGCAGCATGGTGGTGCCGAAGGTGCCGCAGATCATGCCGTCGGCATGGCCCTTGTGGATCATCATCGCGCCGATCAGGCTGTGGCGGCGGCGCATTTCCAGCTTGGCCCACTCCTCGGTCACGCCCTTGCGCATGCCCATCTCGTGATAGGTCTGCCAGTAGTCGCGGTAACGGTCGTCGTGGTCGGGGTTGATGACGTCGAAATGTTCGCCCAGCTTCAGGCGCAGGCCGAACTTCTCGATGCGCTTTTCCAGCACTGCGGGACGGCCCACCATGATCGGACGCGCCAGCTTTTCATCGACAATCACCTGCACCGCGCGCAGCACGCGCTCGTCCTCGCCCTCGGCGTAGACGATGCGCTTGAGGCCGGGCGGGGTGTTCTTGGCGGTGGCGAACAGCGGCTTCATGAAGGTGCCGCTGCGGTACACGAACTGCTGCAGGCTCTCGGCGTACGCGTCGAGGTCGGCGATCGGACGGGTCGCCACGCCCGACTCATGCGCCGCCCTGGCCACTGCCGGTGCGATGTGTATCAGCAGGCGCGGATCGAACGGCATCGGGATCAGGTATTCGGGGCCGAACGACAGGTTCTTGATGCCGTAGGTGGTCGCCACGACATCGGACTGCTCGGCGTGGGCCAGGTCGGCGATCGCGTGGACCACGGCGATTTCCATTTCCCGGGTAATCGTGGTGGCGCCGCAATCGAGCGCGCCGCGGAAGATGTACGGGAAGCACAGCACATTGTTGACCTGGTTCGGATAATCCGAACGGCCGGTGGCGATGATGGCGTCGCTGCGCACGGCGCGCACTTCTTCGGGCAGGATCTCCGGGGTCGGGTTGGCCAGCGCCAGGATCAGCGGGTTGGGCGCCATCGCGCGCACCATCTCCTGCTTGAGCACGCCGCCGGCCGACAGGCCGAGGAAGATGTCGGCGCCGGGAATCGCCTCGGCCAGGGTGCGGAATGGCGTATCCTGGGCAAAGCGCGCCTTGTCCGGATCCATCAGCTCGGTGCGGCCGGTATACACCACGCCGGCCAGGTCGGTGACGGTAATGTTTTCAATCGGGAAGCCGAGGTCGACGATGAGGTCGAGGCAGGCCAGCGCCGCGGCGCCCGCGCCCGACACGACCATCTTGCAATCCTTCAGGTTCTTGCCGACCACCTTGATGCCGTTGAGGATGGCGGCGCCGACGATGATCGCGGTGCCGTGCTGGTCGTCATGGAACACCGGAATCTTCATCCGCTCGCGCAGCTGGCGCTCGATATAGAAGCACTCGGGCGCCTTGATGTCCTCAAGATTGATGCCGCCGAAGGTAGGCTCCAGCGAAGCGATGATGTCGACCAGCTTGTCGGGGTCGGACTCGTTGATCTCGATGTCGAACACATCGATGCCGGCAAACTTCTTGAACAGGACGCCCTTGCCCTCCATCACCGGCTTGGAGGCGAGTGCGCCGATGTTGCCAAGCCCGAGGACGGCGGTACCGTTGGTGATCACCGCCACCAGGTTGCCGCGCGCCGTGTACTTGAACGCGTTGGCCGGATCCTTGACGATCTCTTCGCACGGCGCGGCCACGCCCGGCGAGTACGCCAGCGCCAGGTCGCGCTGATTGGTCAGTTGTTTGGTGGGGGTGACGCTGATTTTGCCGGGGCGCGGGGTTTCGTGGTATTCGAGCGCTGCGAGGCGAAGCTGTTGACGCAGTTCTTCTTTTTTGTCTGATGACGAATCCATCGGTTGCGGCCTTCCTAGAGCTGACGGTGATTGCCGATTTTAGCAGACCGCCACTTTTGGCAACTACGTATTTTTACCGACGGCGGGAAAGCCAAAGCCACCTTGCCCGCATAAGTTATCAGTTCAACAATTCATGCCGGCGTGACCCGCGACCGGCCCCGAAGGTACAATCGCGCCATGCTCTCCGAATTCGACCTCATCAAGCAATACTTCCAGCGCCAGGCACCGCGACGCGCTGTCCTCGGCATCGGCGACGATTGCGCCCTGCTGGCGCCTTCCCCCGGCATGCAGATGGCCATTTCGTGCGACATGCTGGTCGAGGGCCGGCACTTCTTCGCCGGCGCCGATGCGCGCATGCTGGGCCATAAAGCGCTGGCCGTGAACCTGTCGGACCTCGCGGCGATGGGCGCGACACCGCGCGCCTTCACGCTGGCGCTGTCGCTGCCGTCGGCTGAGCGCGCCTGGCTGGAAGGCTTTTCGGCCGGCCTGTTCGCCCTTGCCGACGCCCACCAGTGCGAACTGATCGGCGGCGATACGACCCGTGGACCGCTCAACATCTGCATCACCGTGTTCGGCGAGGTGGCGCCAGGCCGCGCCTTGCGCCGCGATGCCGCGCGGGCCGGCGACGACATCTGGATCTCGGGCACGCTGGGCGACGCGCGCCTGGCGCTGGCGGGATACCGCGACGAACTGGCGCTCGACGCCGGGCAGCTGGCCGCGGCGGCCGTGCGCATGCATGCACCGACGCCGCGCGTCGCGCTGGGCATGGCGCTGTCGGCGCACGCCGGCGCGCATGCGGCGATCGATATTTCAGATGGACTGGTGGGCGACCTGGGCCACATCCTGGCCGCCTCCGGCGTCGGCGCGACGCTCGCTGTGGACGCGCTGCCGGCCGGCCCGGTGCTGGCGACCCAGCCAACAGCGCTGAAACGGCGCTTCTGCGCGGCCGGTGGCGACGATTATGAATTGTGCTTCACCGCGCCCGCCTCGCAGCGCGCGGCGGTGATGGCGGCGGCGGCGCAAGCCGGCACGCCGGTCACCCGCGCCGGCGTCATCGAGGCCGCGGCCGGGCTGCGCCTGGTCGACGCGGCCGGCGCCGCGCTGGCGCTGGCACTGGCCGGGTTCGATCACTTCAGCGGCGACTGACGCGCAGGCCTTCGGCCTCTTCGTCCTGGGTGATGTTGGGGCTGCGGCGCGGGTCGTCGCGGGCGCCGTTGACGCGCCAGTAGTGGTGGAACGCCAGCCGGATATTGTCGCGCAGCTGGACGTCGTCCCACGGCTTGGTGTAGAAGCGGTAGATCGCGCCGCTGTTGATCGAATCGAGTACCGCCTGCAGGCCGGTGTCGCCGGCGAGGATGATGCGCACCGTGTCCGGGTACATTTCCTTGACCCGGCTGAGGAACTCGGTGCCGCTCATGAACGGCATGCGCTGATCGCAGACGATCACCTGCACCTGGTGCTGGGCCAGCAGGTCGAAGCCTTCGGCCGGCGAGACCGCCGTCAGGATCTTGTAGTGGTCGCGCCTGAACAGCCGGTGCAGCGCGGCCAGCGCGTTGATGTCGTCGTCGACGATCAGCAGGGTCGGCGGTTCGGTGTCGTTGGCCGCATGGTCGTCCGGCGCGCTGCGGTTGGCCGCCACCATCTCGCCGAGCTGGCGCGCAGGCAGCGCGCGGCTGACATGGAAGCCCTGCACCTGGTCGCAGCGGTGGCGCCGCAGGTACATCAGCTGGGCGCGGCTTTCGACGCCTTCCGCAATTACTTGCATGTGCATGCTGTGCGCCATGCTGATGATCGCCAGCGCGATCGCGGCGTCGTCGGGATTGGTGGTGATGTCGCGCACAAACGCGATGTCGATCTTCAGCTTGTCGATCGGGAAGCGCTTCAGGTACGCCAGGCTTGAATAGCCGGTGCCGAAGTCGTCGATCGAAATGCTGATGCCGAGGTCGCGCAGGCGCGTGAGCACTTCGCTGGTGTGCTCGGCGTTGGCCATCAGCGCGCTTTCGGTCAGCTCCAGTTCCAGCAGCCCGGCGTCGACCCGATGGCGCGCCAGCGCCGCGCGCACCTCGCCTTCGAGATCGCCTTCGACGAACTGCCGGCTCGATACATTGACCGCCACCCGCACCTCGCCGATGCCGGAGGCCAGCCACGCCGCGATTTGGGCGCAGGCGGCGTCGATGATCCAGGCGCCGACCTTGACGATCAGGCCGGTCTCTTCGAGAATCGGCACGAATTCGGCCGGGAACACCATGCCGTAGCCGGGGCGGTGCCAGCGCAGCAGCGCTTCGACGCCGCTGATGCGGCCGCTGTTGACATTCATCTTCGGCTGGTAGTACAGCTCGAACTCGTGGTTTTCCAGCGCGCGCCGCAGCGCCACCTCGAGGTCGAGGCGCGCCAGTACCTGCACGTTCATCCCGGCGGTGAAGAAGCGGTAGCCGTCGCGGCCAGCCGCCTTGGCGCGGCCCATCGCGGTGTCGGCATACTTGATCAGGGTTTGCGGGTCGGTGGCGTCGTCCGGATACATGGCGATGCCGATGCTGGCAGTGAGCTCGAGCTGCTGGCCGGCGATATCGAACGGCGCGCGCAGCGCCTCGCGTACTTCGCTGGTGACATGCACCGCTTCATCCTGGTCGCGGGTCGGCAGGATCAGCGCGAATTCGTCGCCGCCCAGGCGCCCCAGGGTGTCGCGCGCATGCAGGCACTGCACCAGCCGGTTGCTGAACTGGCGCAGCAGCTCGTCGCCGTGCATCGAACCGAGCGAATCGTTGACGATCTTGAAGCGATCGAGCCCGATCGACAGCACGGCCACCTGCCCCTCCCTGTCGCGCGCCATCTCGATGGTGTCGTCCAGGGTCTGGTAGAACAGCACCCGGTTCGGCAGGCCGGTCAGGCTGTCGTAATTGGCCAGGTGCTTCAGGCGCTGCTGCGCCAGGCGCCGCTCGGTGATGTCGCGCGCCACCGCGATCAGCATCGGGCGGCCGTCGCCGGCTTCGAGCTGCCAGCGCACTTCGGTCGGCACCGCCATGTCGACGCCGGCCAGTTCGGTTTCGACCAGGTCCGACTGGCGCCCGCTGGCGCCAGTCGGCGAGGCATGCGACGCCATCTGGGCGTGGGTGGCCAGGCCGAAGCCGGCCGGGTCGGCGCCGATCAGTTCCTCGCGCTGGTAGCCCAGCATGCGGCAGGCGCCATCGCTGACATCGACCAGCAGCATGCTGGCCGCGTCGATCAGGAAGATCGCGTCGGCGGTGGCGTCCATGGCGCTGCGGAAGCGCTGCAGTTCGGCGGTACGTTCGCCGACCGTCCGTTCGAGGTGCGCGCCATAGCTGGTCGATTCGCTGTGCAGCAGGCGCATCTCGAGCAGGTTGCGGATGCGCGTGAGCACCTCGACGGCGTCGAACGGCTTGCCGATGAAGTCGCGCGCTCCCGCTTCCAGCGCCTGCACCTTCTTGTCCGGATCGGCCGTCACCACCAGCACCGGCAGCCAGGCGCCGGTGTCGACCGGCTTCAGGGCCTGCATGACATCGAGCCCGCTCATCACCGGCATGTGCAGGTCGAGGATGATCAGGTCGTAGCGGTGCCGGGCGTGCAGCGCCGCGACCTGCCGGGGATCGGTGGTGCTGGTGACGTTCAGGTAGCCGGTGCCGGACAACAGGACTTCGAGCAGCTCGATGTTGACCGGGTTGTCGTCGACCACCAGGATGCGCGCGCGCAGGAGTTGGTGCTGCGCGATCAAGGCTGCGGCTCCGTGTCGGTGGCGGCGCGGCGGTCGATCCAGGCCAGCGTCGTGTTGACCGCCTCGGTGAACTCGTCGATGTTGATCGGCTTGGTCAGGTAGCGGTAGAAGCCTGCCGCCAGCCCGCGCTCGATATCGCGCGGCATGGCGTTGGCAGTCAGCGCAATCACCGGGATGTGCGCGGTACGCGGGTCGCTGCGCAGGGTCTTGAACGCATCGAGCCCGCTCACGCATGGCAGGTTCAGGTCCATCAGGATCAGGTCCGGCAGATGCAGGATCGCCATCTCGATGCCCAGATGGCCGTCCTGCGCCGCCAGCAGCCGCAGGTCGGGGCGGAAGCGCACGATCTCTTCGACCAGCTTCAGGTTGGCGGGATTGTCTTCGATGTACAGCAGCGTGTGGCGGGTGCCGGCGTCGGGCGCATCGGCCGGCAGCGCCGGCGCCCGGGCTCCTTCGATGCTCAGCGCATGCGGCGCAGTGACCGGCAGTTCGATCCAGAACACGCTGCCGATGCCGACCCGGCTCGACACGCCGATCGCGCCATTCATCAGTTCAACCAGGCGGCGCGTGACCACCAGGCCGATGCCGGTGCCTTCTTCGCCGCTGCTTTCCTGCCCCAGCCGGTTGAATGGCTGGAACAGCAGGTCGAGCTGGTCGGGACGCAGCCCGAGGCCGGTGTCCTGCACCGCTATGCGCACCTTGCCCGGCGCGTCGAACGCGATGTCGACCACCACCGCGCCGGCATCGCGGTTGTATTTCACCGCGTTCGAGAGCAGGTTGAGCAGCACTTGCTTGAGGCGCGTGCGGTCGGCTTCGACGACGGTGCCGCGGGCCTCGGGGAACAGCACGCGGATACCGCGCTGCGCGGCGATCGGTTCGATCATGCTGCGGCATTCGCCCATCACGTCGCCCAGCGCCACCGGCTCCAGCGACAGGTTGACGGCGCCCGCCTCCACCTTGGCCAGGTCGAGGATCTCGTTAATCAATGTCAGCAGGTGGCGGCCCGATTTCAGGATATGGCCGGCGAATTCCTTCTTTTGCGGCAGCGTCGAAGGCAGCGCGTCGGAAGTCAGGATCTGCGCAAAGCCGAGGATCGCGTTGAGCGGGGTGCGCAGCTCGTGGCTCATGGCCGACAGGAAGGCCGACTTGGCCTGGTTGGCTTCCTTGGCTTCTTCCATCGCCAGTTCAAGTTCGGCGTTGGCGGTTTCGAGCTGCAAGGTGCGTTCATGTACCCGCACTTCGAGCTGCCCGTTCAGGCGCATGACTTCCTGCTGCGCGCGGGCGCGCTCCTCGGCCTCGCGGGCGATCGCGCGGTTCGAGGTTTCCAGCTCGCCGGTGCGCTGTTCGATCTCGGTGAGCATGGCGTTGAACGAGTCGACCAGTTCGCCCGCTTCGTCGGTGCTGGTGCGCGGCGCGCGGCGCGAGTAGTCGCGGGTGCTGACCACTTCGCGCGCCACCTCGGCGATCGCGAAGATCGGCGCGGTCACGATGCGGCCGAGCCGGCGCGTGAGCAGGAACGCCAGCAGCATCGCCACCAGGGTGACCAGCAGGCCCACGCCGACGTAGTCGAGGGCGCGCGCGACCAGCGAATAGTCCGCGCGCAGGTACACGGTGCCGAGCAGCTCGCCGTTCTCGATGATGCGCCGGTACAGGAACAGGTTGCTGCCTTCGATCTGGATATTGTCGCCCAGCGCCCTGGCGGGGAACGCGCGCGCTTCGCCCGGCGCCGCATACGAAGCGAACAGCTGGCCGCGGGCATTGTAGATGGCGCCGGCGCGCACCTGCGGACGGATGCGCAGCAGCGCCAGGTTTTCCGCCGCCAGGCGCTGGTCGTCGAAACTGAGCGCGGCCGAGGTCATGTGCCCGAGCAGTTCGGCCTGGGTACTCATGTCGCCCAGCAGCGCGCGATGGTACTGGCGCAAGTCGTAGGCGATGACGATGGCGATCGATACCAGCAGCGACGCCAGCGTGGTCAGCATGACCACGACGGACAGCTTGTGGCGCAGCGAATGCATGCGGATCATGAGGCGCCTTCGACCCGCAGTGCGGCGGCCAGCATGCGCGCGCTGATGCGCAGGCGGCTCGGTGCGACATGGTCGAGCGCGACCTCGAAGCGCAGGCGCTCGCCGGCGACCACGAAATTGACCATGCTGCCCAGCGCCAGCGCCTCGTCGGCGTCGGTGACGGTCAGTACCGGCTGGCCGCGCGCGGCGAGCAGGTAGTCGTGGATGGAGGTCGGGTCGTGGGCGCCGACAAACAGGATGTGCAGGCCAGCGGTGGATTGACCGCGCCGGATCTTGCGGATGGCCACCGCATGGCCATTGACGGTGCGCCCGCCGACGATGCGCGCAAGTTCCCCGGCCAGCGCGTCGTTGCCAGCCACGCCGATCTGCAGCTGGCTATTGGCATGGGAAAAACTGCCTTCGGGCCACTCGATGAAGCTGGCGAATTTATACAGGTAGGCTGCCTTGACTTCCGTCTCCAGCGGCTCGCGGGAAGCGGCCACGCCCGCTGTGGCAAGCAGGCACAGTGCCAGCCATCCGGCCACGGCGCGTCTCAGCGCGGCCATGGACTTCCTGGCGCGGTGCTGCGGGGACGGGCGGTAGAAACTGACATCAGTCGTGCATCCAATAGAGAGCAAATTGCACCGAAGCATGATTGGCACAAGCGCAAAGCAGGTTAGCAGACGGGACGAGAGATCGTCGCACGGCTTGCCCTGTGAAGATTGCCGTTTAGAAAAATGGGCGTATTGTTATATTTGGTGAGTATTGTACATGCCTGTCAACGCTGTGCCTGCTCGGCAATTTTCACCGGGGCGAGCGTTCACGGCGGGTAAGCGCATGGTAAAGTAGAAACGACTGATTCCGATCCGAGGAGCGACACGTGACGAATGATATTCTCGACCTGGCCGCACGTGTTGGCCAGGCCTTGCAGGCCAAGAACCTGCTGCTGGCAACGGCCGAGTCTTGCACCGGCGGCGGCATTTCGCAGGCCATTACCGAAATTGCCGGGTCGACCAGCTGGTTCGACTGCGGCTTTGTTGCTTATTCCAATTCGTCCAAGACGGAACTGCTGGACGTCCCGGCGGCGCTGATCGCCCAGATGGGCGCGGTAAGCGAGGAAGTCGCCGCGGCCATGGCGCATGGCGCGCTGGCCAACAGCAATGCCCATGTGGCCTTGTCGACGACCGGCATTGCCGGGCCAACCGGCGCCGTTCCAGGCAAGCCGGTGGGCACCGTCTGCTTCGGCTGGGTCAAGGGCGATCACGCCTACACGGAGCGGCTGGTGTTTGCCGGCGACCGCAAGGCCGTGCGCGAGCAGACGGTCGTGCACGCACTGCAAGGGCTGCTGCGTTTCATCGAATAAGTGGGGGGCGCGGCAACGGGTTTGCTGGGGCTGGCGCTGGCAGCGAACGCTGCCGGCCCGGTAGCGCTTGCCCATGCGCAGGAATACACGGTGTACGCGGCGGGCGACATTGCCTGGTGCGACCATCCCGATCCGGCCTGGTCGGGCGCCGCCGCGACCGCCAAGGTGGTCGAGACCGGCCTGGCAGCCAGTCCCCACGCCGCCGTGCTGCTGCTGGGCGACATCACCTACCCGCGCGGCAGGCTGCGCGAATTTACCGAGTGCTATCACCCGACCTGGGGCCGGTTCAAGGAACGCACCTGGCCCTCGCCCGGCAACCACGAATACCTGACCCCGGGAGCGCGCGGCTACTTCGACTATTTCGGCAGCGCGGCCGGCGCCGGCTACTACCGTATCAAGCTCGGCAGCTGGCAAGTCTATTCGCTCGACAGCAACCTCGCGCCCGGCCCCGCTGCCGCCCAGCTGGCGTGGCTGAAGCAGGAACTGGCCGCCAATCCATCGCACTGCATCCTCGCGTACTGGCATCACCCGCTGTATAGTTCTGGCGGACATGGCAGCATCGCGCGCATGGCTGGGGCGTGGCGCAGCTTGCACGATGCGGGGGCGGAAATCGTACTGTCGGGACACGATCACGATTACGAACGCTTCGCCCCGCAGGATGCGGCCGGCAACCGCGACGCGCGCGGCATCCGCCAGTTTGTCGTGGGCACCGGCGGCGCCTATGCCACGCCGTTTTTGTTACCATTGCGCAATAGCGAAAAACGCGACAACAGCCGCACCGGTGTGCTCAGGCTGGTCTTGAAAGAAGGCGCCTACGAATGGGCATTCCTGGAAGCGGCGTACCAGGGATTCCCGAACGGTAACGCGCCCGACCGCGGCGAAGGCAATTGCCACTAGCCGCTGGCACATGGTCTCACTCATATTTGGAGCAATTCGATGCACAACACGGTTCACTTCATCCTCCAGGGCAAGGGCGGCATCGGCAAGACCCTGGTGTCGACCATCCTCGCGCAATGGCTCGCCCCGAAGGACGAGACGGCGCTGCGCTGCTTCGATACGGACCAGGAAAACGCCACCTTCTCGCGCTACAAGGCGATGAACGTGAAGCACGTCCCGGTGATGACCGACAACCGCATGATCGACCCGAAGCGCTTCGACGCGCTGATGATCGATATCCTCGAAGAAGAAGGCAACTGCGTGGTCGACAACGGCGCCAACACCTTCTCGCCGCTGATGGCCTACCTGCTGGAGAACGACTGCTTCGCGCTGCTGGAGGAATCGGGGCGCAAGGTGTATGTGCACGTCATCGTCGGCGGCGGCGACACCCTGCACGACACCGCGATGGGATTCGTGTCGACCGCCAAGTCGACCAATGTGCCGCTGGTGCTGTGGGAGAACGAACACTTCGGCCTGCTGCAATCGGCCAGCGGCAAGCAGTTCACCAACTCGGCCACCTATGAAGACAACGCCAAGCGCGTGGTAGGCCGGGTGGTGCTGTCGCAGCGTAACGCCGACACCTTCGGGGCCGACCTCAAGAAAATGAACATTGCCCGCCTGACCGCCGATGAAGTGCGCGCCAGCGAAAAGTTCAACGTGATGGAGAAGCAACGCATCAAGGTGGTGTTCCGCGACCTGTTCGAGCAACTCGACAAAGTGCAGTGGTAAGCGGCCATGGACCAGCAAAAACTGCGCACCCTGGTGTTTGAAAAGACCGGCGTCAAGATCGACGTCGACGACCCGGTATTTGCCCTGGTCGCCCTGAACGAAGCGGTGCTGGCCGAAGCGGTCGAGCGCCATGTGGCGCTGCTGGACGATGCCACCGGCGAGCTGGCCGCCCAGGTGCAGGCGCTGCAGAATGGCGGCCACATCGAACGCCCGGCCGCGCCGCGCGCCGCGCCTGCCGCCGCCAGTGCCGCGCGCGGGCCGATGCTGGCCGGCGACAAGCGGATGATCGCGTTGGCCGGCGGCGCCGCGCTGCTGGGCGCGCTGCTGGTGCTGCTCGGCCAGGCCGCCTTCTTCCGCCCACCTCCTGCGCCGGCGCCGATTGTGCAAGCCAGGGAACTGACTGCCGAACAAACCCAGGCCTTGGCGAACGCCGACAAGATGGCGCGCGCCGTCGAAAAACTCGACGCCAAAAGCCGCAAGCTGATTCAGACTGAAATGCAGAAACCCTGACCATGCCGCACGATCATCACGAACACAGCCATGACCACGGACACAGCCACGGTCATGGCCGCGGGCATCATCACCATCACATTTCGCCCGATGGCAACAACCGCGCGTTTGCGCTGGCGATCGGACTGAACACGATTTTTGTCGCCATCGAATTTACCTACGGCTTCATCGCCAACTCGACCGCGCTGATGGCCGACGCCGGGCACAACCTGTCGGACGTGCTGGGCCTGGTGCTGGCGTGGGGCGCGGCCATGCTGGCGCGCACCGCGACAACCCAGCGCTACACCTACGGCCTGCGCAGCAGCTCGATCCTGGCGGCAGTGCTTAACGCCTTGCTGCTGATGCTGGCGTGCGGCGCGATCGCTTGGGAAGCCGTACACCGCCTCAACAACCCTGCGCCGGTGGCCGGCATGACGGTATCGGTGGTCGCGGCGATCGGCGTGGCGGTCAATGGCCTGTCGGCCTGGCTATTCATGGCCGGCAGCAAGGACGACCTGAACATCCGCGGCGCCTACCAGCACATGGCGGCGGACGCGGCTATTTCGCTGGGCGTGGTGGTATCTGGGCTGGCGATCATGGCGACCGGCTGGAGCTGGCTGGACCCGGCGGTCAGCCTGGTGATCGTGCTGCTAATTCTGGTCAGCACCTGGGGCCTGCTACGCGAATCGATGCAACTGGTACTGGGCGCGGTGCCGCCGAATGTCGACGCCGGCAAGGTGGCGGCATTTCTGCGCGGCCAGCCCGGCGTGAGCGATATCCACGACCTGCACATCTGGGCCATGAGCACGACCGAAAATGCGCTGACCGTACACCTGGTCATGCCTGGCAGCTATCCTGGCGACCAGGCGTTCGACGCCATCACCGCAGGTCTGAAAGACAAGTTCCCGATCCACCACTGCACCTTGCAGATGGAACACGGCACCACTGACCACACCTGCGCCCTCGACGCACACGCGCACTAAAAACGAACGTTCCAAAATCGGGGACAGACCACCATTTTGGAACATTCCAAAATGGTGGTCTGTCCCCGATTTTGGAAGTTTTTCGATCAGGCGAGGTTGGCGTATAGCGGGGTGCTCAGGTAGCGCTCGCCGAAAGACGGGATGATCACGACGATCAGCTTGCCCGCGTTCTCGGGGCGCTGCGCCACCTGCAGCGCGGCCCACAGCGCGGCGCCGGCGGAAATACCGACCAGCAGCCCTTCGCCGCGCGCCGCCGCGCGCGCCGTCTCGAAGGCGTTGTCGTTGCTGACGCTGATGACTTCGTCGTAGGCGTGGACGTTCAGCACCGCCGGGATGAAACCGGCGCCGATCCCTTGCAGCGGGTGCGGTCCCTTGGTGCCTTTCGACAGCATCGGCGAGGCTTCCGGCTCGACCGCGATGGCCTGGAAGCCGGGCTTGCGCGACTTGATGACTTCGCTTACGCCGGTGATGGTGCCGCCCGTGCCGACGCCGGCGACCAGGATATCGACCTGGCCATCGGTGTCGCGCCAGATTTCTTCGGCGGTGGTGCGGCGGTGCACGTCCGGATTGGCGGCGTTGTTGAACTGCTGCGGCATGAAATGGCCAGGGTTGGCAGCGACCAGCTCCTCGGCGCGGCGGATCGCGCCCAGCATGCCTTCGGCCCCTGGCGTGAGCACCAGTTCGGCGCCATAGGCGCGCAGCAAGGTGCGCCGCTCGATGCTCATGGTTTCCGGCATCACCAGTTTGCAGCGGTAGCCGCGCGCGGCGCACACCATCGCCAGCGCGATGCCGGTGTTGCCGCTGGTCGGTTCGACGATGACGGTGTCGGGCCCGATCAGCCCGGCCTGCTCGGCCGCCTCGATCATCGCCAGGCCGATGCGGTCCTTGACGCTGTGGGCGGGGTTGTGGAATTCGAGCTTGGCGACGATCTGCGCGCCGCCCTCGCGGCCCAGCTTGCGGATCCGTACCAGCGGGGTGTTGCCGATCAGTTCGGTGACGTCGTTTGCGATTTTCATGACATTTCTCCCACTGGTACGTTAGCGATTGGACTTACTTCACTTGCAGCAGTTCGACGTCGAAAATCAGGTCCGAGTCAGGCGCGATCATGCCGCCGCCGGCACCGCGCTTGCCGTAGGCCAGGTGGCTTGGGATGATCAGGGTGCGCTTGCCGCCCACCTTCATGCCCGCCACGCCCTGGTCCCAGCCCTTGATGACTTTACCTGCGCCAAGCTGGAATTCGAGCGGCTCGCGGCCGATCGACGAATCGAACTGGCGGCCGCGCTGGTTCTTTGCCATCGGCTTGTAGAACCAGCCCGTGTAGTTGACCTGGACCTTGTTGCCGACGCTCGCTTCCTTGCCGCTGCCGACCTTGGTGTCCTTGATGATCAACGGGTCGAGCGCGGGCGCCGCCGGCGCGGCCTCGGCAACTGGGGCCGCGGCCGGTGCCGGCTGCACGACAGGCGCGCTGGCCTGCGCCGGCTGGGCCGGCTGCGCCGTGGCGGCGGCGACCGCGGCAGGATCGGTGGCGGCCTGCGACTGGGCCTGGGCCTGGGCGTGGGCGTCCGGAGCGCCGGACTGGGCCTGGGCCAGGGTGACTGCGGCGGCGAGCATGGCGAACAAGAGGGAGCTGCGAATCATGTATGTATCTTCCTGTTAAAAGTGATCAAAACGCGGTTGTCCTGTGCTTATGATACTGCCGCCGCCGGCTGCTGAACAGCAGGCGGGGCGGCCCCGGCTGGCGCGCCGGCGTCCAGCGCCAGCTTGCGCAGCACATGGCCGGCGGCGAACATGCCGAACGTCGCGGTCACCACCATGCTCGATCCGAAGCCAGCACAGTTCAGGCCGGTAACGCCGGCGCCGCCGTCCCCGACCTCGCAGGATGCGTCTTCGTCCGGCAAGGTCAGCGGTTCCATCGAGAATACCGCATCGACATTGAATTTGGTTTTGATGCTGCGCGGAAATCCAAACTCGTTGCGCAGTTTCTTGCGCACCTGTTTCAGCATCGGTTCCTGCTCGGTCTTGCTGAGGTCGCGGATCTCGATGCGGGTCGGGTCGACCTGGCCGCCGGCGCTGCCGATGGTGATCATCGGAATGGCGTGATCGCGGCAGTAGGCGATCAGCGCCGCCTTGGAGCGGACATGGTCGATGGCGTCGATGACGAAGTCGTAGCCGCGTCCCGCGATCATCCGGTCCAGGTTGCCCGGCTCGATGAAGTCTTCGACCTGATTGACCCGGCAAAACGGATTGATCTGGGCAATGCGCTCGGCCAGCGCGGCGATCTTGGCCTGGCCGATGGTGCCGGACAGGGCCTGGATCTGGCGGTTGATGTTCGACTCGGCGACGTTGTCGAGGTCGATCAGGGTCAGCTGGCCGATGGCGCTGCGCGCCAGCGCTTCGACGATCCAGGAGCCGACGCCGCCGACGCCGATCACGCAGACATGCGTGGCGCGGAAACGTTCCAGCGCCGCGTCGCCGTACAAGCGCGCGATGCCGCCGAAACGCCGGGCAAAATCGACTTCGTCCGTCTCCCCGGTGAAGATATGGGTGTTGATGGTATTCATCCCCGCATTGTAAACGGACACTGCCTTTCGCACTGTTCTAAAATGACCCTACACCACGCAACATTGAAAGCCCGACATGACCAACCCACTCCACGACGCCGCGCCCGGATTCGACCAGCCGATCGCCGTGCTCAAGCACTGCCACGACCGCATCCGCAAACAGCTGGCAACGCTGCAAAAGCTGCTCGATCACCTGCCCCGGCACGGCGCCGACGAGCAGGCGCGCGAGGCCGCCACGGCCGTGATCCGCTATTTCGAGACGGCCGCGCACTTGCACCATGAGGATGAGGAACAGAATCTGATCCCGATGCTGCGCGAGGTGGCGCAGGGCGAGGACGCGGCGCTGCTGGCGGCGCTGGCGCCGGGCATCATCGACGACCACAGCAAGATGGATGCGCTGTGGCAGCGCCTGCACGAGCAGCTGCGCCCGCTTGCCGACGGCAGCGCTGGCGATGTGTCGGCGGCCGACGTCGGCGACTTCTGCGAGCGCTACACGGCGCACATGGAACGCGAGGAAAGCCAGATCGCGCCGATGGCCAAGCGCCTGTTCAGCGCCAGCCAGATGGCCGCGCTGGGGCAGGCGATGCAGGTAAGGCGCGGCATCGCCCCCGCTCCTGCCAGCGGCGAGGCGGTGGCCCACCTGCGCACCGACTACGGCCAGGCCAGCCTGTCGGAAGACGATGTCGATGCCGACCCAATCGTTCAATTTGGCAAGTGGTTCGACGAGGCGCTGGAGGCGCAGGTCAACGAGCCCAACGCGATGGGCGTATCGACCGTGGACGAGCGCGGCCGGCCGGCCTCGCGCATCGTGCTGGTCAAGCAATTCGACCCGCGCGGCTTCACCTGGTACACCAACTACCAGAGCCAGAAAGGCCGCCAGCTTGAGCAAAATCCATACGCGTCGCTTCTCTTCTTTTGGAGCGAACTTGAACGCCAGATTCGTATCGAAGGAAGAGTAGAACGAACATCACCGGAGGAGAGCGACCAGTACTTTCACAGCCGCCCCCTCAAAAGCCGGCTGGCGGCAATTGCCTCCGCTCAAAGCGAGCCGATCGGCAGCCGCGACGCCATGGAACAGCAATACGCATCCGTAGCAGAGCAATATGGCGAGCAGCCGCCACGGCCAGGCAACTGGGGCGGCTTCCGCCTTGTGCCCGAACGCATTGAGTTCTGGCAAGGGCGCCGTTCGCGCTTTCACGACCGCATCGTGTACACGCTGCAAGGCGGCAAGTGGACACGGCAGCGTTTGCAACCATAAGGGGTAGCCAGCGCGTTTGCGCCCTGCCTTCCCAGCGGAGGTGTGCGTGTTCAGTCAACTTCGATTAAACGCCTGGAGCACCGGGCTGCGCAGTAAAACCACGGTGCCGCTGCGGGTCGAGCTGTGGAACGGCCAGCGCCTCGATTTCTCCGACGAGGCGCCGCGCGTGACGATCCGCGTGCCCCACGCGTCGGCGGTGCGCTACCTGGTGTCGCCCTCGCTGTACAACCTCGGCCGGGCGTATGTCGAAGGCGCGATCGAGGTCAGCGGCCGGGCCAGCGACATGATCAGCGTCGTCAATGCGCTGGCCGCGGCCTCGGTCAGGCCGCACGGCGCGCTGCGGCGCTTCATGCGCGCGCTGCCGCACACGCGCGAGCGCGACGCCGACGCGATCCGCTACCACTACGACGTCTCCAACGAGTTCTACCGCGCCTGGCTCGACCCGGGCATGGTTTACTCGTGCGCCTATTTCGAAAATGGCGATGAAGACCTCGCCACCGCGCAGCGCAAGAAAATCGACCACATCCTCACCAAGATCGACATGCGGCCGGGCCAGACCCTGCTCGACATCGGCTGCGGCTGGGGCGCGCTGGCGATCCGTGCCGCCGAGCGCTTTGGCGCGCGCTGCGTCGGCATCACGTTGTCGGAAAACCAGCAGCGGCTGGCGCGCGAGCAAGTCGCCCGCGCCGGGCTGCGCGACCGCGTCGAAATCCGCCTGCAGGATTACCGCGACGTCGGCGGGCAATTCGACCGCATCACCAGCGTCGGCATGTTCGAGCATGTGGGCGTGCGCCATCTGTCCGAGTACTTCGCGCGCATCAGCGCGCTGCTGGCGCCGGACGGCGTTGCGATGAACCATGGGCTCACCACGACCGACCCGAACGGGCGCGCCACGCCGTATGGCGGAGGCGAGTTCATCAGCAAGTATGTGTTTCCGCACGGCGAACTGGCCCACCTTGGCCTGGTGATCCGGGCGATGCAGGAAGGCGGGCTGGAGGTGCGCGACGTCGAGAACCTGCGCCGGCACTACGCGCGCACCTGCGAACTATGGACCGAAAATTACGAAGCCAACGCCGGCCGGATCCGCACGCTGACCGATGAACGGCGTTTCCGGATCTGGCATGTGTATCTCGCCGGGTGCACGCATGCCTTCAACCACGACCTGATCAGTTTGTACCAGGTCGTGTGCGGGAAGGCGGGTAGTGCGCCGGCGAACCATGCGTGGTCGCGGCGCTACATGTATCCCTGTTGACGCTGGCGCCGGCCGGCTGCGCATCGGCGCATGCGGCACAAAGTCCAGCCACCCGGTTCGCCTGCGCCGTTGCTGCCCGGCTGCCGCCGAGCGCTATTTCAGCCGATTCGCAAACGTACTGCGAAACTTGGCCACCTTGGGCGCCACCACAAACGCGCAATAGCCCTGCAGCGGATGCTGGCGGAAGTAATCCTGGTGATAATCCTCGGCCTTGTACCAGGTCTGGGCCGGCGCCACCTCCGTCACGATCGGCGCATCCCACACACAGGCCATCTCGGCAATGACTTGCCGCGCAACGGCTTCCTGCTCCGGCGTCGTCGTATAAATCACCGAACGGTACTGGGTGCCCACGTCATTGCCCTGGCGGTTCAGCGTGGTCGGGTCATGGATGGTAAAGAACACTTCGAGCAGGTCGTGATAGCTGATGACAGCCGGATCAAATTCCAGCCGCACCACTTCGGCGTGCCCGGTGGTCCCGGAACACACCTGCTCGTAGCTGGGCTGGTCCACCAGGCCGCCCATGTAGCCGGACTCGACCTTTGTCACCCCGCGCGCCTCCAGGTAGACCGCCTCCACGCACCAGAAGCAGCCGCCCCCGAGAATCGCGACATTGTCCGCTGATTGATTGCTCATCACACACCCCATAGCCCGCGAACGCGTATGGAGCAACTGTAACGCAAAGCGCCATGCCGTGCAGCCATGACGGGTGCCGGGCTCGCTATGGTACGGGCGGGCGGAAGTGGCATAATGGTACAAATACACAGGTCACCAATGAATATAAGCTCCCCGCGCGCTGAAGGCCGCGATTTCGATTCCACGCAGTTCCGGCAAGCACTTTCACAGTTCGCTACCGGCGTCACTGTGATCACGACGCGCCAGGCCGATGGCAGTTTCCGCGGCCTGACGGCCAGTTCGTTCAACTCGGTGTCGCTGGAACCGCCGCTGGTGCTGTGGAGCCTGTCCGAGGCGGCCAACAGCATGCCCATCTTCAGCGGCAACTCCCACTATGTCATCAATGTGCTTGGCGCCGACCAGGCCCATCTGGCGCAGCGCTTTTCGCGCCGCACCGAGGACCCGTTCGCCGGCGTCGATTACGCGCTGTCCCGTACCGGCCAGCCGATCCTCCAGGGCGCGTCGGCCTGGTTCGAGTGCCATAACCGCAGCCGCTATCCGGAAGGCGACCACGTGATCTTTGTCGGCGAAGTCGAGGATTGCGCGTATACCCCGCAGGCGTCGCTGATTTTTCACGCCGGGCAATTCGGCAGCACCCAAACGCGGTAAAATTGCATATTAATAAAGTAGTATAGACAACTTGCCCCCAATCCAATACAGACAGGAAAGAGCATGAACCGATCCGAATCGCCGCGCAAGGCGCAGTTCCACTGGGACGATCCGCTGCTGCTGAACGAACAGCTGACCGACGAAGAACGCATGGTGCGCGACGCGGCCGCGGCCTACTGCCAGGACAAGCTGGCCCCGCGCATCCTCGAAGCCTTCCGCCACGAGCGCATGGACACCTCGATCTTCCGCGAGATGGGCGAGCTCGGCCTGCTGGGTCCGACGATTCCGGAACAGTACGGCGGCCCGGGCATGAACTATGTCGCCTATGGCCTGATCGCGCGCGAAGTCGAGCGCGTCGATTCGGGCTACCGCTCGATGATGAGCGTGCAGTCGTCGCTGGTGATGGTGCCGATTTACGAGTTCGGCACCGAGGCGCAGCGCCAGAAATACCTGCCGAAGCTGGCGACCGGCGAATGGATCGGCTGCTTCGGCCTCACCGAGCCGAACCACGGTTCCGACCCCGGCTCGATGATCACCCGCGCGCGCAAGGTCGACGGCGGCTACGCGCTGACCGGCGCCAAAATGTGGATCACCAACTCGCCGGTGGCCGACGTGTTCGTGGTCTGGGCCAAGGACGACGAAGGCGCAATCCGCGGCTTCATCCTCGACAAGGGCATGGCCGGCCTGAGCGCGCCTGCGATCCACGGCAAGTTCGGCCTGCGCGCCTCCGTCACCGGCGAAATCGTGATGGACAATGTGTTCTGCCCGGAAGAAAACGCCTTCCCGGACGTGCGCGGCCTGAAGGGTCCGTTCACCTGCCTGAACTCGGCACGCTACGGCATCGCCTGGGGCGCGCTGGGCGCGGCCGAAGCGTGCTGGCACACCGCGCGCCAGTACACGATGGACCGCCAGCAATTCGGCCGTCCGCTGGCCGCCAACCAGCTGGTGCAAAAGAAGCTGGCCGACATGCAGACCGAAATCACGCTCGGCCTGCAGGGCTGCCTGCAGCTGGGCCGCATGAAGGACGCCGGCACCGCCGCCGTCGAGATCACCTCGATGATGAAGCGCAATTCCTGCGGCAAGTCGCTGGACATCGCACGGGTCGCGCGCGACATGCTCGGCGGTAACGGCATCTCCGACGAGTTCGGCGTGATCCGCCACATGGTCAACCTCGAAGTGGTCAACACTTACGAAGGCACCCACGACATCCACGCGCTGATCCTGGGCCGCGCGCAGACCGGCATCGCTGCTTTCTGAGCGGACACAAGACGTTGCACATAAACCCGCTTCGGCGGGTTTTTTTATTGCGAACGCGACAACAACAAGCCAGTCGTGGGTACACTGGCAGACCGAGAACAGTCAGGCTCCATCGGCCTGGAGATCCCATGCGCGGTTTGCTTCGCCTTTTGCTAGGTTTCACCATGCTGGCCTGTGCCGCCGGCAGCGCCGGCGCCGAGGAGCGCACGATCCGGGTGGGCGTTTACCAGAACGCGCCGAAGATTTTCATTGATGCCGACGGCCGCGCCGACGGCATCATGGTCGACTTGCTGCGCAAGATCGCCGCGGCCGAACACTGGCAGCTGGCGTTTGTTCAATGCGAGTGGTCCGCCTGCATGGAGGCGGTCGAGCAAGGAAACATCGACCTGCTGCCCGATGTCGCCTGGTCGGTCGAACGCAACCGGGTACTCGACTTCCACAATATTCCCGCATTGCACAGTTGGTCGCAGGTGTACCGCCATCCGCGCGTGCCGATCGCCTCCATCATGGATCTTGACGGAAGAAAAGTCGCCGTCATGGGGGACTCGATCCAGCAAGCCTACCTGGACAATTTCCTGCTGCAGTTCGGGGTGCAGGCGCAGCTGGTGTCGGTGAGCTCGATCGACGCCGGCTTCGACCTGGTCAACACGCGCAAGGCCGACGTCGTCGTCGCCAGCAAGTATGCCGGCGATATCTATGCGAACCGCCACGCGCTGGTTGAAACGCCCATCGCGTTCCTGCCCGTGCGGCTGTTTTACTCCGCGCCCAAGGGCCGCGGCGGCAGCACGCTGGCGGCGATCGACCGCCACCTCGAAGCCTGGCAGCGCTCGGCCGATTCGCCCTATTTCGCCGTGCTGCAGCAGTGGCAGCGCAAGACGCTGCTGGCGCGCACGCCATCATGGGTGCGCTGGACCGCCGGTGCCATCGCCGCCGCGCTGGCGATCGCGTTGCTGCTGGCATTCTGGCTGCGCCGCCAGGTCGCGCTCAAGACCCGCGCGCTGGTTGACAGCCAGCAGCGCCTGTCGACCATCCTCGACAGCGTCGATAGCCTCATCTACATCAAGGATGCCAACTACCGCTACCAGTACGTCAACCGCGCCGCATGCGAGTTTTACGGTACCGGCTGCGACCAGATCCTTGGCAAAAGCGACGACGAGCTGTTCGACCCAAGCACCGCGGCGGGGATCCGCAGCACCGACCGCACAGTGATTGAACAGGGTACGCGTATCGTCGCCGAGGAAATCAGTTCCAGCACCCGCGCCGACCATCCGACGTTCCTGTCGACTAAAATTCCGCTGTGCCGCGAAGACGGCAGCGTGTATGGCTTGTGCGGCATCGCCACCGATATTTCGGAGCGCAAGAAAGACGAGGAATCGACCCGCATCGCCGCCACCGTGTTCCAGTCGCAGCAAGGGATGTTCGTGACCGGCCCAGATCGCCTGATGCTCGACGTCAACGATGCCTACGCGGCCATGAGCGGAACGCCGGCGCGCGCGCTGGTCGGCCAGCCGCCGCCGAAGGTATCGCTGGAAGCGGGCGGCGACGACGCCTGGGACAAGCTGTGGGAACTGGTCGGCACGCGCGGCATCTGGCAGGGCGACGTCTGGACCCACGACAGCAAGGGCACGCCCTACCCGGCCTGGCTGACCATCACCGCGGTACGCGATGCCGAAGGACGCATCACGAATTTCGTCGGCACCCAGGCCGACATGACGCGGCAAAAGATGGCCCAGGACGAGATCATGCAGCTGGCCAACTTCGACGCGCTGACCGGGCTGCCCAACCGGCGCCTGCTGCTCGAGCGGCTCGAGCATTGCCTGTCGGTGTACAACCGCAGCAAGCAGGCGGTGGCGCTGCTGTTTCTCGACCTCGACAATTTCAAGGACCTCAACGATACCCGCGGACACGAGGTCGGCGACCAGCTGCTCAAGCAAGTCGCGCAGCGCCTCAGGGACTGCATCCGCGAAGGCGATACCGTGGCCCGCCTCGGCGGCGACGAGTTCGTGATCTTGCTCGAAGGAATAGGAGAGACGGAACAACTAGCCGCCGCCCACGCGGCCACGGTGGGCTGGCATATCATCGAAGTCATTGGCAAACCCTTCAGCATCGGCGGCGGGTCGCACCACGCCACCTGCAGCATCGGCGCGGCACTGCGGCTCGATGCCGACACCGACAGCGACGAGCTGATGAAGCGCGGCGACCTGGCGATGTACGAAGCCAAGCGCGATGGCCGCAACACGCTGCGCTTTTTCCATGACAACATGGCGTTCGACGTGACTTACCGCATCGCGCTGGAGATCGAATTGCGCGAAGCGCTAACGCGCTCGGAATTCATGCTGCATTACCAGCCGCAGGTCGATGGCAGCGGCAAGGTCACAGGCGTGGAGGCGCTGCTGCGCTGGAACCATAGCAGCCGCGGCGTCGTCGGGCCGGCGGTATTCGTGCCGATCGCCGAAGCCTCCGGACTCATCGTCCAGCTGGGCGGATGGGTCCTGCGCAGCGCCTGCGAGCAACTGGCCGCGTGGGCATCGGTCCCTGCGCTGGCCCACCTGACGATGGCCGTCAACGTCAGCGCGCGCCAGTTCCGCCAGCAGGATTTCGTCGCCGTGACCTTGGCGACGATCAACGCCAGCGGCGCCCGCCCGGACTTGCTGAAGCTTGAATTGACCGAATCTCTGCTGATCGACAACGTCGAGGCGACGATCGACAAGATGCAGCAACTCAAGCAGCACGGCATCGGCTTCGCGCTCGACGATTTCGGCACCGGCTATTCGTCGCTGAGCTACCTGAAGCTGTTGCCGCTGAATCAGCTGAAAATCGACCGCTCGTTCGTGCGCGATGTGCTGATCGACCCCAACGATGCATCAATCGCGCGCAGCATTGTGGCGCTGGGGCAAGCGCTTGGCCTGGAGATCATTGCCGAAGGGGTCGAAACGGAAGCGCAGCGGGCCTTCCTGGCCGAGATTGGCTGTGACAGCTGCCAGGGCTACCTGTTTGGCCGCCCGATGGAAGTGGCGCAATTCGAAACCACGATACCGCAGGCGCAGCCGGGCGGATAAAAAAATGCCGCGCGGCCAAGACCGAGCGGCATTCACCCGCCTGGGCGGGGATCGTTCTGCGCGCTTGTTACAGCCAGCCGCGCACTACCATCTGCTCGGCGACGTAGTTCGACATCAGCGAGTAGCCAAATGGCGATGGGTGCACATCGTCAGCGAACAGGTACTTGCTGACGTCGCCGGCCACCAGGTTGCTGCCGTTGCAGACCAGCGAGGTGGTGCCGAGCGCGTTCGGGCCGCATGCCGGCTTGGCGACGTTGCTGATGCCAAACTTGGCAGGATTGAGAATCTGCTCCTGGCTGATGGTGAACAGGTCGACGAACAGGACGTTGGCGTCCAGGCCGTCCACACCGACACGCAGCGCGATGTTGAAGGCGTTGACCATACCGTTGATCAAGGTCTGCGTCGAAGCGGCTTGTGCCTTCGAGCTTGGTGCATTGCCCAGGTCAGGCAGGTTGACCAGCACGACGTACTTGGCGCCTTTGGCAACGACCTGGTTGCGAACCAGGTCGGCCAGCTCGGCTGCGGCAGCGGCCATGCGCGGTACCATTTTCGGACCGTTCTCGGCACCGTAGGCGGCGCCGGCTGCGGCACCGGCCTTGGCGCCCGCTTCGGCACCAGCGGTGGCCGCCCGGGCTTGCGCCTGGGCCACCATCGGGCCATACACGGCTGGCGAACCGACCGCCATGTTGCCTGGCTGCGCAGCCGCGGTGGCCACTGCAACGCCAACGATGGTTTGCGAGGTGCTGCCGGCGCGCGCCGACTCGGTTGCGACGGCAGCGCCGATCGCCTGGGCGGCGGTGGTTGGGTTGGTGGCGCCGACCGACAGCAGGCCGACCAGCGTGGAGGCGAAGGTCTGCGCGCCAACCTTGGCGCCTTCGGCGGCGCCGGCGGCGTTGCCGGCCGCGGTCGCGGCGGCGGTCAGTTCGCCCAGCAGCGCGAAGGCGTCATTGCCGCCAGCGCTCACGAAGACGACTTCGTCGCCCTTGAACCTGCCGCCATTGCGCGCCAGGTGGGTGGCGATCTGGGTGGCGACCGGATAGGTCAGCGCGCCGATGGCGGCGCCGGTGGCCTTATTGTTCGGGCCGATCGGATTGGTGACGCGGGCGCCGCCCTGGGCGTAGCCGGTGCAATTGAGGTTATTGGTGACCGGAACCGAGAAGCCCTTGGACGGATCGCCATCGAGGCCGGTGACGGCAGCGCATGGCGCCGGCAGGCCGAAGCGGGTTGCCATCAGCTCGGTCCAGTTTTTGCCGGTCAGCGCGGCATTGATCGCGGTATTGTCGCCGTTGATCGTAAACTTGCCGCCGCGCAGGGCAGCAACGGTGCCGACGGCGTAGGTGCCGACGTCGGACAGGCTGTCGCCAAACGATACCTGGGAAGCGAATTTCGGCTTCGGTGGCTGGACCGGAGTGTCGTTGTCGCTGCTGCCGCAAGCGGAAAGGATAGCCGCCGCCAGCAAGGCCAGCGCGATATTGTTGTGACGCATTGTGTCTCCTAAGAAGAATATATTTTTGATGCGAACGCCCGTGCTATTTGCACTACAACTAATATGCCAGCGTTAAGCAATCTTGTACATCGATAAACTTATCTACCCGTCGGGTCCGAACAACAATGGTTTCCCGTCAGGATGGTACGTGGTGGTTCAAAAGGCCGTGCACGATGCCGCTCGAACCATGCGCTGCGCGTCGCAGGCGGTCGTTTACGCCGAGCCACTCGCCGCCGCGCGGCGGTGCTTCCACCAGGATCACATCCGCGCCGGCCTGGTCCATCGAACGCAGCGCCGCGTACAGGGCGTGCGCAAATCCGTCCGGGCTGGACGGCAACTGCACTTCGGCGTGGGCTGGCGGGAAGGCGCTGTAGTGGACCAGGGCGACCTTGCGGCCCGCTGCCTGCAACTGGGCAAGCGTGGCCAGCAGTTCAGCGCTGTCCTGCATGGCCACCGGCGTATGCGGTGCGTAATGCGATTCGAGGGTGCCGGAAGCGCGCGGCGCGGCGGCGTCCGGCGCCGCCGGTACGCTGTCGATCACCGCGGCGATCGCGTCGGCGCTGATCTGACCGGGCCGCAGCAGCACCGGCCCATGGGTGGCCAGGCGCGACAGGTCGACAATCGTCGACTCGATGCCGACCTGGCTCTGGCCGCCGTCGAGGATCGCGGCGACGGTGCCGTCGGCGCCGAATTCGTCGCGTACATGCTGCGCGGTAGTCGGGCTGACGTTGCCGAATTTGTTGGCCGATGGCGCGGCGATGCCGCCCTTGCCGCCCTTAAAAGCTTGCAGCAGCGCGATGGCGACCGGATGCGAGGGGCAGCGGATGCCGACCGTGTCCTGGCCGCCGGAAACAGCGTCCGGTATGTGCGCCGCGCGTTTCAGGATCATCGTCAGCGGCCCAGGCCAAAAGGCATCGGCCAGTGCGCGCGCCTGGTACGGGATGTCGCTTGCCCAATGGTCCAGCTCGGCGCCAGGGGCGACGTGAACGATCACCGGGTGATCCATCGGGCGGCCCTTGGCGGCGTAGATGCGCGCCACCGCGGCCGGGTTCTCGGCATCGGCGCCCAGTCCGTAGACGGTCTCGGTGGGCAGGGCGACCAGCTGGCCCTGTTCCAGCAGGCGCGCTGCTGCGGCGATCGCCGCCACGTCAACGTCCTGCCCGCTCATGCGTCCTCCTCGATAGCGAGAATCTGGCAGGCCGAACGCAGCTTGACCTGCGCTTCGGCAAGCGTCGGCGCCACCAGGGTCAGGTGGCCCATCTTGCGGCCGCGGCGCGCTTGTTCCTTGCCGTACAGGTGCAGGCAGGCGCCGGGCAGCGCCAGCACTTGCTCCCAGGCCGGCTCGCGCGCGGTGTCGCTGTCGCCGTCGAACCAGATGTCGCCGAGAATATTGAGCATGACGGCCGGCGAATGCTGGCGCACGTCGCCCAGCGGCAGGCGCGCCATCGCGCGCACTTGCTGCGCGAACTGGCTGGTGACGCAGGCATCGATGGTGTAGTGGCCGCTGTTATGCGGGCGCGGCGCCATTTCGTTGACGACCAGGGTGCCGTCGTCGAGCACAAAGAATTCGATGCACAGCACGCCCACATAACCAAGCTGCGAGACGATTGCGCGCGCGGCATCCTGCGCCATCGCGGCGCAGGCGCTCGATACGTTCGGCCCTGGCACCGTGGTGGTAAACAGGATGCCGTCGCGATGGACGTTCTCGGCGATCGGGTAGACCACCGACTCGCCGTCAGCGCCGCGCGCTGTCAGCACCGAGACCTCATAGGCCAGCGGCAGCATTTTTTCAAGCAGGCAGGTAACGCCCTGCATCTCGGCAAACGCGGCGCGCACGTCGGCGCGCGTCTTGACGCGGACCTGGCCCTTGCCGTCATAGCCCATGCGCACGGTTTTCAGGATGCCCGGCAGCAGGTCATCAGGAATCGCGTCGATGTCTTCGCTTGTTGCAATGGTCTTGTGCGGCGCCGGCATGACGCCGGAGCTTGGCGCGCAGTCGACAAAGAACCGTTTCTCGGCGATGCGGTCTTGCGCCACCGACACGCACTGCGCCGACGGCGCCACGAAGCTGCGCTCGCCAAGCCATGCCAGGCTGTCGGCCGGTACATTTTCAAATTCGGTGGTGATGGCGGCGCAGGCGGAGGCCAGGTCGGCCAGTCCGGCGGCGTCGGAATAACCGGCCACGATCAGGCGGTCGGCCGCCTGCCCTGCCGGGCTGTCGCGCGCCGGGTCGAGTACGGCCACCTTGAAACCCATTGCCTGCGCCGCGTGCGCGAACATGCGGCCAAGCTGGCCGCCGCCCATCACACCCAGCGTTGCCGGTGGGCGCGCCGGGGGAAACTGCTTGGCGCTCATGCCGGCAACGCCATGGCCCGTGCGGCCGCGGTCTGGATGTCGCGGTAATCCTGCAGGCGATCGGCCATGACATCGTCGGTGCTGGCGAGCATCGCGACCGCCGCCAGCGCAGCATTTGTCGCGCCCGCTTCACCGATGGCGAAGGTGGCGACAGGAATGCCCTTTGGCATTTGCACGATCGACAGCAGCGAATCTTCGCCGCGCAGGTACTTCGACGGCACCGGCACGCCCAGCACCGGCACGATGGTCTTGGCGGCGATCATGCCCGGCAGGTGGGCGGCGCCGCCGGCGCCGGCGATGATGGCGCGCAGGCCGCGCGCACGCGCGCTTTCGGCGTAGGCGAACATGTCATCGGGCATGCGGTGCGCGGAAACGACTTGCGCTTCGAACGGGACGCCGAATTCCTTGAGGATGGCGACCGCGTGCTGCATCACATCCCAGTCGGACGACGAACCCATGACCACGCCAACGATAGGCTTTACGGTATCGTCCATCAGAGATCCAGCTTCTGGCCGGTCAGGCGCTCAAGTGCTTCGAGGTATTTGGCCTGGGTCTTGGCGATCACATCGGCCGGGACTGGCGGCGACGGCGGCGCCTTGTTCCAGTCCTTCAGGGTTTCCAGGTAATCGCGCACGAATTGCTTGTCGTACGATGGCGGCGACATGCCGGTCGCATAGCTTTCCATCGGCCAGAAACGCGACGAGTCGGGCGTGAGGATTTCATCGATCAGGTAGATTTTTCCGCTCTCGTCCTGGCCGAATTCAAACTTGGTATCGGCGATGATGATGCCTTTTTCGGCGGCGTATTCGGCAGCCTTGGTGTACAGCGCGATCGCGTAATCGCGCACCTGGCGCGCGACGTCGGCGCCGACGATGTTCTCGGCTTCTTCGAACGAAATGTTTTCGTCATGCGCGCCAGCCGGTGCCTTGGTCGACGGCGTGAACAACACCTGCGGCAGCTTCTCGGCTTCCTTCATGCCAGCTGGCAGCGCGATGCCGCACACCTTGCCGGTCTTCTGGTAATCCTTCCAGCCCGAACCGATCAGGTAACCGCGCACGATCGCCTCGATGCCCAGCGGCTTGAATTTCTTGACGACGATGGCGCGCCCTTCAACCTGCGCGCGCTCCTCGGGCGAGACAACCGACAGCGGATCGATGCCGGTCTCGTGGTTCGGCATCAGGTCGGCGAATTTCTGGAACCAGAAGTTCGACATCGCGGTCAGGATCTTGCCCTTGCCCGGGATCGGATCGTCGAGAATGACGTCGAATGCCGACAGGCGGTCGGACTGGATCACCAGCAGCTTGTCGTCGCCGACGGCGTAAATGTCGCGCACCTTACCGCGGTGCAGGAAGGGAAGCGACTTGAGGTTTGTTTCGAGAACACTAGACATCACGAATCCTTGAATTGCTTGAAGCTAAGCGCGCCCCGGAGGGCGCGCAAGGTTTGTTATTTTACGATCTGGGCCAGCTCGCCGTTCTTGTAACGCTCGGCCATCTTGTCGAGAGGCATCGGCTTGATCTTGCCAGCCTGGCCTTCGCAACCGAAGGACAGGAAGCGCGCCTTGCAGATTTCGGTCGCCGCTTCACGCGCTGGCTTGAGGTAGTCGCGCGGGTCGAACTTGCCCGGGTTCTGGAACAAGTACTTGCGGATCGCCGCCGTCATCGCCAGGCGGATGTCGGTGTCGATGTTGATCTTGCGGACACCGTGGCGGATGCCTTCCTGAATTTCCTCGACCGGCACACCGTAGGTTTCCTTCATGTCGCCGCCGAATTCGCGGATCACCGCCAGCAGTTCCTGCGGCACCGACGACGAACCGTGCATGACCAGGTGGGTGTTCGGGATGCGCGCGTGGATTTCCTTGATGCGGTCGATCGCCAGGATGTCGCCGGTTGGCTTGCGCGAGAACTTGTAGGCGCCGTGCGAGGTGCCGATGGCGATTGCCAGCGCGTCGCACTGGGTGCGCTGCACGAAGTCGGCGGCCTGGGCCACGTCGGTCAGCAGCTGTTCGCGGGTCATCGCGCCGTCGGCGCCATGGCCGTCTTCCTTGTCGCCCATCATCGTTTCGAGCGAGCCAAGCACGCCCAGTTCGGCTTCGACGGTCACGCCGATCGAGTGCGCGAACTTGACGACTTCACGCGAGACATCGACGTTGTAGTCGTACGATGCGACGCTCTTGCCGTCCGCTTCCAGCGAGCCGTCCATCATCACCGAGGTGAAGCCCGAGCGGATCGCGGCCATGCAGACCGCCGGCGACTGGCCGTGGTCCTGGTGCATGACGACGGGAATGTGCGGGTAGGATTCGACGGCGGCGTCGATCAGGTGGCGCAGGAACGCTTCGCCGGCATATTTGCGGGCGCCAGCGGAGGCCTGCATGATGACCGGGGAACCGACCGCATCGGCGGCAGCCATGATGGCCTGCACCTGTTCGAGGTTATTGACGTTGAACGCCGGCAGGCCATAGCCGTTTTCGGCGGCATGGTCCAGCAGTTGACGCATGGATACGAGGGACATGGTAGTACTCCAAGAACAATAGAAATCTGTAACCACCGCCGTTCCCGCGAAGGCGGGGACCCATACTTTGCTTGCTGAGCAGCTGTGTGATGGGTTCCCGCCTACGCGGGAACGACGGGGTGTCGTATTTAGTCGAATTCTCCTACGCGCACGATTTTCAGTGCGTTGGTGCCGCCGGCCTGTCCCATCGGGGATCCCCAGGTCACGACGATGGTGTCGCCCTTGCGCACGACGCCCTGTTTCATCAGCAATTCTTCGGCCTGGCGCAGCACCGCGTGGCTGCCGCCTTCCTGCAGCAGGTGATAAGCTTGCACGTTACGATACAGCGATGCTTTGCGCTGCGTCTGCTGTGACGGGGTCAGTGCGAAAATCGGCGTGTCGATGCTGTGACGGCTCATCCACAGCGCGGTCGAGCCCGACTCGGTCAGCGCGACGATCGCTTTCACGCGCAGGTGGTGCGCAGTAAACAGCGCGCCGTACGCGATCGACTGGTCGATGCGGGTGAACTGGATGTTCAGGAAATCGGCGTCGAGCTTGTTGTACTCGGACTGCTCGGCTTCGGCGCAAATGGCCGCCATCATTTCGACGGTCTCGATCGGGTACTTGCCCGATGCGGTCTCGGCCGAGGTCATCACGGCGTCGGTGCCGTCCAGCACCGCGTTGGCCACGTCCGATACTTCGGCGCGGGTCGGCACGGCGTTGACGATCATCGACTCCATCATCTGGGTCGCGGTGATGGCCAGCTTGTTGCTCTCGCGCGCCATGCGGATCATGCGCTTTTGCAGCGCAGGCACGGCGGCATTGCCCACTTCCACGGCCAGGTCGCCACGCGCGACCATGATGCCGTCGGAGGCGTCGAGGATTTCCTGCAGCACCGGGATCGCTTCGGCGCGCTCGATCTTGGCGATCATCCTTGGCTTGTGGTGGTATTGCTCGCCGGCGATGTTGGCCAGCTGGCGCGCCATTTCCATGTCGGTCGCGCTTTTCGGGAACGAGATCGCCAGGTAGTCGGCCTGGAAGCTCATCGCGGTCTTGATGTCTTCCATGTCCTTGGCGGTCAGTGCCGGCGCGGTCAGGCCGCCGCCCTGGCGGTTGATGCCCTTGTTGTTCGACAGCTCGCCGCCGACTTTGACCGTGGTGAAGACTTCGTGGCCGGCCACGCGGTCGACGATCAGCACGATCAGGCCGTCGTTCAGCAGCAGCTTGTCGCCCGGACGCACGTCGCGCGGCAGCGCCTTGTAGTCGAGGCCGACGCGTTCCTGGTTGCCCAGTTCGCCTTCATCGCCCCACTTGGCGTCGAGGATGAATTTTTCGCCATTTTCAAGGAAGATCTTGCCGTTTTCGAACTTGCCGACGCGGATCTTCGGACCTTGCATGTCGGCCATGATCGCCACTTCCTTGCCGCACTCGGCAGCCGCGCGGCGTACCAGCGTGGCGCGGTCGATGTGGTCTTGCGCTTTGCCGTGCGAGAAGTTCAGGCGCACAACGTCAACGCCTGCCTTGATCATCTTGACGAGGATATCGAAATCGGTCGACGCCGGGCCGATGGTTGCAACGATCTTTGTGCCACGATACATAGGTAATCCTTGAAGTAAAAGCGCAGCCGGAGGGCTGCGCTGGCGTTACTTGGTACTGCGTTGCAGGAGGATATCTACTGCTGGCAGCGTCTTCCCTTCGAGGAATTCGAGGAATGCCCCGCCGCCCGTCGAGATGTAGCCGATTTTATCGGTAATACCGTATTTCGCAATGGCAGCGAGGGTGTCGCCGCCGCCGGCAATCGAGAAGCCTTTGGAGCCGGCGATCGCCAGCGCCAGCATGCGCGTGCCTTCGCCGAATTGGTCGAACTCGAATACGCCGACCGGACCGTTCCACACGATGGTGCCGGCGCCGCGGATCTGCTGGGCCAGCGTCGCCGCCGTCTTCGGGCCGATGTCGAGGATCATGTCGTCATCCTGAACGTCGGCCACATCCTTGATGGTCGCTTCAGCGGTCGGCGAAAATTCCTTGGCGCAAACGACATCGACTGGAATCGGCACCGTGGCGCCGCGCGCCGACATCATCTCGATGATGGCTTTCGCTTCGTCGACCAGGTCGGCTTCGACCAGCGACTTGCCGATGTTCAGGCCCTTGGCCTTCATGAAGGTGTTGGCGATGCCGCCGCCGACGATCAGGTTGTCGACCTTGCCGGCCAGCGCCTTCAGGATCGACAGCTTGGACGACACCTTCGAGCCGGCGACGATGGCCAGCAGCGGATGGTTCGGCGCGCCCAGCGCCTTGCCCAATGCATCCAGTTCGGCGGCCAGCAGCGGGCCGGCGCAAACAACTGGCGCGAACTTGGCGATACCGTGGGTGGTCGCTTCGGCACGGTGCGCGGTGCCGAAGGCATCGTTGACGTAGACGTCGCACAGCTTGGCCATCTTCTGGGCCAGCTCGTCAGAATTCTTTTTCTCGCCCTTGTTGACGCGGCAGTTTTCCAGCAGGACGACCTGGCCGGGCTGCAGCTTGTCGAGCCCCTTGCCGTCGACCCAGTCCTGCTTCAGTTCAACCGGCTGGCCGAGCAGTTCGGACAAACGCGCGGCGACCGGCGCCAGGCTGTCTGCCGGCTTGAATTCGCCTTCGGTCGGACGGCCCAGGTGGGACGTCACCATGACCGTGGCGCCAGCCTTGAGGGCGGCCTGGATCGCAGGCACCGAGGCGCGGATACGCGTGTCCTCGGTAATGTTGCCCGCATCATCTTGCGGCACGTTCAGGTCGGCGCGGATAAACACGCGCTTTCCTTGCAGGGCGCCTTGGTCGATCAGGTCTTGCAGACGAGTAAAGTTGAGAACAGCGTGCATGGCTACCCAGACGGACAATTGAGAAAGAACGCTATTTTAACTCATGAACAATGCAAATTTGCCAGCACGGTTACTGGAACCAAAGCCGCAGGCCGGTAAAGAAGAGCATCCCGAAAACAATGGTTTCAAGCATATTTCTGCGCCAAAGGTAATAGCCGATCGATGCGAGGCCAGCCACCAGCTTCAGGTTGGTGAAGGCAAACTGCAGCTCCCCTTTACTGCCAAGCAACAAATCAGGCGCGACGATCGCGGCCAGCGCGCAGGCCGGCGCGAAGCGCAGCATTTCCTGCACCCGTTTCGGGATCGTGATGTGGTGGCCGACCAGCCAGAACGAGCTGCGGGTGGCCGCGGTGGCGAGCGCCAGCACGCCGATGGTGATCCAGATTTCGAGGTCGGTCATGTCCGCGGCCTTATTTTTTCCATGGTTTCTTCAACCACCATCGCGGTCACCATGCCGAGCAACACCGCTGCCAGCAGGCCCAGCTTGTACGGCAATTCGTAGGCCAGCACGGCGGTGGCGGCAGCCACCAGCACCCCGCAGGCGGCCGCCCTGTTGACCGTCAGCGGCACCATGATGCAGATGATGGCGAGGGTACCGGCAAAGCCCAGGCCCCACTCGGCCGGCACCGCGGCGCCGAGGAAAATGCCGGCGATGGAGCCAACCTGCCAGGCGCCCCAGTTCGGGTACAGCAGGCCCTTGAGGTAGGAAAGCTTGCCCAGCGCCGGTGCCTCGGTCGGGAAGCGCTGCAGGAACAAGGCCACCGACATGTCGCCTGACACATACCCGAGTGCGAAGCGTTTTTTCCACGGCAGGTGCGCAAAGTGCGGCGCCAGGATGGCCGAGAAGATTACGAAGCGCAGGTTGACGACCAGTGCCGTGGCGAACACCACCCAGATCGGGGCATTCGCGACAATCAGTGGAAGCGAGGCAAGCTGGGCCGAGCCGGCAAACACCAGCAGGGTCATCGCCAGCGCCTGCGGGATCGACAGGCCGGTCTTGATCATCGCGATACCGACCACCAGTCCCCATGCGCCGATGCCGAACAGGGTGGGAATGCCGACCTTGAGGCCTTCGCGGAACACCGCCGGGTCTTCGTCCGGCGGGCGAACCGCTTCGGCTTCCGCCGCCGCTGTTGGAATTTGCCCGCTCATGTTGTTTTCCTGCTACAGCCAATGCTGGAGGACAGTGCGGGCGAGGGGGAGCGGTCGGCCATGAAGCGCAATTCTTTGTGAGGCGCCGGGTCCGCTTTTCCATGGGAGAAAGGCGAGCACGGCCGTGATTGTTGAGGCGCTATTTTAACGGCCATTCCGGATGGCTGCCCGAATCCGCTAAAATCGAGGTCTTGCCCCTTAGCGTTTCGGAGAATCCATGAATCACAAACAAGTGCCTGCAGTAGAGCTAGAAGCCAAAGACCTGCCGGCGCACTGCCCGAACCCGGCGATGCCGCTGTGGTCGTCCCATCCGCGCGTGTTCCTCGACTTCGGCCACGACGGCCTGGCCAAGTGCCCGTATTGCGGCACCGAGTACATGCTCAAGCCAGGCACGGTCCTGTCGCATCACTAACCGCGGCACGCTGGAGAGCAGATGAAACGCCAGAAACAGCTGATCGGCACCGCCGCCGAGGTTGAGACCGCCTTCTATGAAGCGCTCAACCGCGGCGACGTCGACGCCCTGATGGAACTCTGGGCCGACGACGAGGAAATCATCTGCGTCCACCCGGGCGGCCCGCGCCTGCATGGCCACGCGGCGATCCACGCGTCGTGGGAAGCGATCCTCGAGCGCGGCGGCCTGCAGATCCGGCCGTCGCAGCTGTACGTCAGCCACAACATGATGAGCGCGGTACACAGCGTGGTCGAGGGTGTGACCTCGAACGGCGAGGAAGCAGCGCATCTTGTGGCCACCAATGTGTACATGAAGACCCCGGCCGGCTGGCGCATGGTGTCGCACCATGTGTCGGTCGCGCCTGGCCCGGTGCCTTCCGGCGCGCTGCCAACCAACCTGCACTGACCTTCGCCGCATGCGCTACACCGCACCGTTCTGGCTGCCTAGCGGACACCTGCAAACGATTTATCCCGCCATCGCGATCGCCAAGCCGCCAGTGACGTTCCGGCGCGAGCGCTGGGACGCGCACGACGGCGATTTCGTTGATGTCGATTTCGTTGATGGTGAGCCTGGCAAACCGTTCGTGGTGCTGTTTCATGGCCTGGAAGGTTCGTCCAACAGCCATTACGCACGCTCGCTGATGGCGGCGGTCGCCGCCCGCGGCTGGTCCGGCGCGGTGCCGCATTTCCGCGGCTGTTCAGGCGAAGCGAACCTTGCGCCGCGCTTCTACCATTCGGGCGATGCGCAGGAGCTCGACTGGATCTTGCGGCGCCTGCGGCCACGCGCGATGGGCAAGTTTTACGCCGTCGGCGTGTCGCTTGGCGGCAATGCCCTGCTACGCTGGCTAGGCGAAGGGCAACACGAATCCGAGATCGTCGATGCGGCCTGCGCCGTGTCGGCGCCGCTCGACCTGGCGCGCGGCGGCGAATCGCTGTCGTCAGGGTTCAACATGCTCTACACGCGCATGTTCCTGCAAACACTCAAGCCGAAGTGCCTCGCCAAGCTCGACCAGTTTCCCGGCCTGTTCGACCGCGACGCCTTGCTGTCCGCGCGCGACCTCTACGAATTCGACAACGTGGTGACGGCGCCCCTGCATGGCTACCGCGACACCAACGATTACTGGGACCGCGCCAGCGCCAAGCACGTGCTCGATGACATCACCGTGCCGACCCTGGTGCTCAACGCGCGCAACGACCCCTTCCTGCCTGGCGTGCATTTGCCAAGCAAGGCGTCGCCGCACGTTACGCTGGAGTACCCGGAACATGGCGGCCATGTCGGGTTCGCAAGCGGCGGCATTCCCGGCAGCCTCGACTGGCTGCCGCAGCGCCTGATCAGCTTCCTCGAGGGCGCCCCGTCAACGCGAGCGCCGAGCGCGCGCGAAGTGTGCGAAGCTGTCGAGCATGGATGACATTGTAAAAAAGGCCATCGCGAAATGGCCGAACGTACCGCACTGCTATGGCTGGCTGGCGCTTGATGCGCGCGGCGCCTGGCGCATGCGCGACGAGCGCGCGCAACACCTGGACCTTCCCGGCGACAAGGTACATCAACAGGCTTTGCTTGGATTCATCAATCGCAATTACGCGGCGGACGAGCGCGGCTGCTGGTATTTCCAGAACGGTCCGCAACGCGTGTACCTGAACCTGGAAGCGACGCCCTACATCGCGCGCACCGATCCGCAACAAGGCTTGCTGGTGCAGACCGGTGAGACACTTGGCGACATCGAGCGCGCGTGCATGACCGAGACCGGCGAGCTGATTGTGTGCGGCGGTGGCAAGGTCGCGAAGGTGGATGACCGCGACATGGGCCAATTGGTCGATGCGATGCAGATTAACGGCCAGCCCGCTTCAGACGATGCGCTGCTGGCATGGATGGAAGGCAGCCCGGGTTCATTAATGCTCGGCCAGGTGATCGTCGAGCGGATCAGGCAGGCTGCGGTGCCGGAAGAATTCGGCTTCGTGCAACGGCCGCAGGCCTAGCTCGCCGTTCCCGCGCATGCGGGAACCTTTACACTGCATCGAAGCTAGTTCAGCCTGGATTCCCGCCTGCGCGGGAACGACATATTACTTCTTCGCTTCCTCAATCTCTTCCCTGCGCTTGGCTTGCCATTCGCGTTCGCGCGCGTCGATCAGTGCCAGGTCGTAGAACGATGCATCCTTTGCCTTGCGCGCGATCGTCAGCTGGTCCAGCGCCGCCAGCACACTGCCACCCAACGCATACGACTCGGCCAGCGCCATGTGCTGCAGCGTCAGCTTTCCCTGCGCCGCGTACGCTTTCGCCAGCAGATCATGCAGTTTTGGCTCCTCGCGGTACAGCTGGACCTGGTCACGCAAGAACTTCGCAGCGTCGTCCAGTTTGCCGTTGGCGATCATTGCATCCGCATATTGGCGCGCGATCCCGCGCGATAGCGGGTATTGCAAATGGGCCAGTTCGGCTTCCTTCATTCCTTGCAGCTTGACCGCGGCCGGCTGGCCCGGCGCCAGCTTGATCTCGACGCCCAGGCTGGCGAAGGTCGGAGCGCCATACGAGCCGGCACGCTGGGCGGACATCACCGCGCCGCTGTCGGACGGCTTCATGGTGGCGCGCGCCTTGTCCAGCCATTCCTGCGCCTTGACGTGATTGCCGCGCTTGAGTTCGAGGAAAGCCAGTCCGTACTGCGCGCCCGCCTTCTGCTGCCGGTTCAGCTGCGTCAGCTGGCTCTCGAATGCCATGTGCGTGTCGCGCAGGCCTTGTACCGACTCATCCTGCAGCACGCGCGCGCGCGCGCGGACCAGGTGGAACTCGATACTGTCGATGCGCTGGCGGTAAGGCGTTTCGCGGATGCGCGACTGGATATCCGAAATACGTTCCGAGGTCAGCGGGTGGCTGCGCAGGTAGGCCGGCGTCAGGTCTGAATAATTGCGGCTGGCCGACTGAAGGCGCTGGAAAAACTCGACCATGCCGGTGGTGTCATAACCGCCTGCGCCCATAATCTGGAACCCCACGCGGTCGGCCTCTCGCTCGGCATCGCGCGAGAAATCGAGCTGGCGCTGGATCGCCAGGCCCTGGCCGCCCATGAAGACACCCATCGCGGCGTCGCTGCCGGCTTTGGAAGCGAGCGCGGCGAGCAGCATCGCCGCCAGCGGGATCAACGCGTCCTGGCGCTGCTGGCCAAGCATGCGGGCGATGTGGCGCTGGGCCACGTGGCCGATCTCGTGCGACATCACTGATGCCAGTTCGGATTCCGACTGCGCGGCGATCAGCAGGCCGGTGTGCGCTCCAATGAAACCACCTGGCAAAGCGAACGCGTTGAGGACCGGATCGCGCACGGCGAAGAAATAGTAGTCGGCATTGGTTTCGCCGCGCGCGCCCGGGTAAGCGGCGACGAGCGCGTTGCCGAAGCTGTTCATGTATTCGAGGATGACATCGTCGTCGATGAAATCGCGGTCGCGGCGGATGTCGCGCATGATTTCTTCGCCGAGCTTGCGTTCGAATACGGGAGACAGGTCTTCGCGGGCGGTGTCGCCGAGCGTCGGCAGGCTAGGTGCTGCGGTGGTGGCCTGGGCGTAGCCGGCCGGGATCGCAACGACAAAGGACGTGAGCGCCGCAGCCGAAACGGCCGTGACGGCACGCCGGATTCGCGTGGTGAGGCGTCGAAGAGCTGGAGCTGGTTTCGTTTTCACGGTGCTATGATAACCGCATCTGCGAAACGTGCATCTTCCGCCAACATTTTATTACCACCCATCATTCCCAACAATGACAACCAATTCCAACCCGCAAGGCGACCTCACCCATTTTGACGCGACCGGACAGGCGCACATGGTTGATGTCGGCGCTAAAAACGAAACCCATCGCATTGCCGTTGCGGCCGGGACCGTCCGCATGAAGCCAGAGACATTGGCGCGCGTGGTGTCGGGAACTGCAAAGAAGGGCGATGTGCTGGGGATTGCGCGCATTGCGGCGATCATGGCGGCGAAGAAGACAAGCGACCTGGTGCCGCTGTGCCATCCGCTGGCGCTGACGCGGGTTGCTGTGGATTTCGAGATTGATGAGGCAGCGTCAAGCGTTCATTGCCGTGCGCAGGTTGAGACCGTGGGGAAGACTGGGGTGGAGATGGAGGCGTTGACCGCGGTGCAGGTTGGACTGCTAACAATCTACGACATGTGCAAGGCCGTTGATAGAGGGATGATGATGACAAATATTCGTGTTCTGGAAAAGCATGGTGGCAAGTCGGGGGACTGGTCCGCTGAGATTCAATAGTACTAACGCAAAAAAATACTCCAACCGGAGTTGGAGTATTTGTCGTTTGCGACTACAACGATGTTTAGTTGATTATTCGCGCTTACGATTATTAAGGTGCTGCTGCGGCGGCGACGCAACCAGGACCGCTGTGTTTCTCTTCAGCAGTGGTACCGCAAGTCCACAGGCCGGCATCGTCGCGGGTCAAGGTAATAGCCTTGTCGCTAACCGCCGCCGGGCCGCCTTCGATTTCACAGACCAAGGTGGTTTCGGTTGCAGTCATGATGCAGTTCGTGGTTTCGGCCTTGACGCTCGGAAGCTTACCGATTGCATCAACAACGACCCCATCATTCACCGCGACTTCATAAGGTGTCTTAGCGGCCGAAACTTCACCTAAGGCAGCTGCGAACTTCGACTTAGCAACGTAATCTTGGTAAGCAGGAATTGCAACTGCTGCCAAGATACCAATGATTGCTACAACGATCATCAGTTCGATCAGGGTGAAACCGGCTTGGGCTTGTTTCTTCATCATTTTCATCGATTTCATGGTGTTTCTCCGTGTGGGTTTAAATTTTGTCTTGCACTGCTACCGCCCTTTCATATGAGCAATTGCCGTGCCAGCTTGAATTCACGGGTTTTTATTATTTCGAAGACATCAAAACCAGGTAACTCAGCCATTTTCCGTCATTAATACTGACATTTTTTGTCAGTTTAGGTTCCGAAGTTTGTCAGTAATCATGCACTGACAGAAAATTGCATACGAGTTCCGGCCAGATCAATGGCGTCGCCATTATTGAGAAACTGCTCGTCTCCCTGCATTTCAACGCCATTGATGCGGGGGCGTGTAGCGCCATCAACGTGGCGAATAAAATAACGCTCTTCCTGCCGCCCGATCACTATGACGAGCACGCCTGGGCTGCCGAGGGTAGTCAGCGGCTTGACGAGAGCGAGCTTCTTCCCTTGGTTCGGGCCGGTTAGCACTTCGATGGACGCGACTGGCGTGGCGGACGGAGCAGTGCCGACGATGTAGCTAATAGTATGCAATGCGACCTTGATGACATCACGGTCCGCAAGGGTCTGCCGCGCGATCCGCTGGCCATTGACAAAAGTACCATTGGTACTGCCCAGGTCTTCCACCTGGATATCGCTTGCCGATACGGTCAGCGCGGCATGCTGGGCACTGACGGCCCGGTGCGCGATCACGATATCGTTGCTGGGATGGCGCCCGATGGTCATGCGTGGTTTGATCAGCTCAACCTCCTGCTCCACCATGTCACCGTGCGATACGATAATTCTGGCCACTGGCCTCTCCATGTCTGATCTCACAACTGTCCCCTGCTCCCCCGTCGTTCCCGCGCAGGCGGGAACCTATGCTTCGTCCAGTTCGCCGATATTGCGCGCTCTGCCATCCTGGTCGATCACCTATAGGTTCCCGCCTTCGCGGGAACGACGGGGGAAATAAAAACGGGGAGCGAATTCGCTCCCCGTCATTATTGACTACCTTTGCCCATGCTTACAAATTACAGCATGGCTTTCAGCAGACGCGCCATTTCCGACGGGTTCTTGGTGGTCGTGATACCGCATGCCGCCATGATTTCCAGCTTGGCTTCCGCAGTGTCAGCGCCACCCGAGATCAGCGCGCCGGCGTGGCCCATGCGCTTGCCTGGAGGAGCGGTAACACCAGCGATGAAGCTGACAACCGGCTTCTTCATGTTGTCACGGATCCAATAAGCCGCGTTGGCTTCGTCAGGACCGCCGATTTCGCCGATCATGATGACCGCGTCGGTATCAGGATCGTCGTTGAACATCTTCATGACGTCGATGTGCTTCAGACCGTTGATCGGATCGCCGCCGATGCCGACTGCCGACGACTGGCCCAGGCCCAGTGCGGTCAGCTGGCCGACTGCTTCATAGGTCAGGGTGCCCGAACGCGATACCACGCCGATACGGCCCTTGCGGTGGATGTGGCCTGGCATGATGCCGATCTTGATCTCGTCAGGGGTGATCAGGCCTGGGCAGTTAGGGCCCAGCAGCAGGGTCTTCGAACCTGCTTTGGCCATGCGGTCCTTCAGGGCCATCATGTCGCGGACAGGAATGCCTTCGGTGATGCAGATCGCCAGGTCCAGTTCAGCTTCGACAGCTTCCCAGATTGCGGCAGCCGCGCCTGCTGGCGGAACATAGATGACCGACACGTTGGCGCCGGTTGCTTTTTTCGCTTCAGCGACGTTGGCAAAAATAGGAATGCCTTCGAAGTCTTCGCCGGCTTTCTTTGGGTTCACGCCTGCAACGAATGCTTCCTTGCCGTTCGCGTACTCGCGGCACATGCGGGTGTGGAACTGACCGGTCTTGCCGGTAATTCCCTGGGTGACTACTTTTGTATCTTTATTAATCAGGATCGACATGTTATTTCCTTCGAATTAGGCTTTACCAGCAGCAGCGGCGACTACGGCTTTCGCTGCGTCTTCCATCGTATCGGCGGCGATGATCGGCAGGCCGGAGTCGGCCAGCATCTTCTTGCCGATGTCTTCGTTGGTGCCCTTCATGCGCACAACCAGTGGCACTTTCAGGGAAACGGCCTTCGATGCGGTGATCACGCCTTCGGCGATCACGTCGCAGCGCATGATGCCGCCGAAGATGTTGACCAGGATGGCTTTCAGGCCAGGGTTCTTCAGCATGATCTTGAATGCTTCGGTCACTTTTTCTGCCGTCGCACCGCCGCCCACGTCGAGGAAGTTGGCCGGCTCGCCGCCGAACAGCTTGATGGTGTCCATGGTCGCCATGGCCAGGCCAGCGCCGTTAACCAGGCAGCCGATGTTACCGTCGAGCGAGATGTAAGCCAGGTCGAACTTCGATGCTTCGACTTCTGCCGGATCTTCTTCGTCCAGGTCGCGGTAAGCGACGATGTTTGGCTGGCGATACAGCGCGTTCGAATCGAAGTTGAACTTGGCGTCCAGTGCGATGACCTTGCCGCTGCCGGTCAGGATCAGCGGGTTGATTTCAGCCAGCGAAGCGTCGGTTTCCCAGTACGCCTTGTACAGGCCCTGGAGCTGGGCGCGCGCGTCGGCCAGCGATTCGGCAGGAACGCCGATCTTGGTCGAGATGTCGTCCGCTTCCGCGTCGGTCAGGCCGACCGATGGGTCGATCGCGATCGAGTGGATTTTTTCCGGGTTCGAGTGAGCGACTTCCTCGATGTCCATGCCGCCTTCCGACGACGCCATCAGCACAACCTTCTGGCTGACGCGGTCGGTGACCATCGACACGTACAGTTCTTTCTTGATGTCCGCGCCTTCTTCCACCAGCAGGCGGCGTACTTTCTGGCCTTCAGGGCCGGTCTGATGCGTGATCAGCTGCATGCCCATGATCTGTTCTGCGTATTCCTTGACCTGCTCCAGCGATTTTGCGACTTTCACGCCGCCGCCCTTGCCGCGGCCACCAGCATGAATCTGCGCCTTGACTACCCAGACCGGGCCGCCCAGCGTCTCTGCTGCTTTGACAGCCTCTTCTACGGACATGCACGGGATGCCGCGCGGTACCGTCACTCCGAATTGCCGGAGGATTTCTTTGCCTTGATACTCATGGATTTTCATGCTGGCTTCCCTTCTTATGATGCTGATTTGTAGAAATACGGTTGAGATGTGAAACGAACGTCGGAAAAACGGAACTCTGGTCAGCTGGTCACTGGTTTCGCAACCCAGCGCGGATAATACATGGCGACCGCCGGGCCATCGGCGCGCAGGCCGTGGCATTTGTCGATCTGGAACGGACGATGGGGCAACAGGTCGTCGTCGGCGCCATCGCGGGTTTTGATGACATCGTTGGCGTACGCCTGGATGGCGGCCGTCGGCAAGACTTGCGCCAGTTCGGTCAGGTGGGTGCAGCCGAGGACGCCGGACAGGCGCTCTTTCAAGCCCGCGCGGAAACCTTTCATCAGCGACAGGCCAACCAGCTGCTTGTAGGCAGGACCGATGGTATCGCAATAGCCCGGATAGGGAACCGCATCGGAGGCCGCTTCGGCGTCGACGATGGTCAGTTCGAGGTCAATGGTGATGCGCAGGCTGAGTTCATGCAGGGGTGTTCCGCCAGTCCGGACGCCGGAAGCGAGCGTCACGTCGTTCACTTTCACATCGGTGATTCGCGCATCGAGATCCCATAGGCCATCGTCGCGCTTGAACGCTTCGACTTGGATGGCGCGGGTGTGCCGCAACGCGCGCGGAACAGGTGATGACAGGGGCATAAGGGCCGAATGCCGGAGAGCGGCGAAAAATTGTGTGCAGCTGGTGTGCTGATGCACGCTACCGCAGCTTCTGCGGCAACTACCGCTCATGCGGCGCTGCTTAAACCACAAAAGTTTATCACATGTGGACGCTGCATTGCGGCATAACATCAGTCTGTTGTCGATGCGATAATGTTCCATCGACGGCGAAACGGTGGGGGTGCAATGCCTGAATAGATGGGACTGTAGGGCGGACAAGCGCGGAGCGCGCCTCCGCCGATTCCGGCGAGCAGGGATGCCGTTGAATGATTATCGGGCGAACGCAGGTAGGTTCAAAAAATCGATACGCCAACGCCAACGGCACGCACGCGGAGGCGCGCTTCGCGCTTGTCCGCCCTACCGATCTAGATGTTCAGATTCTTGCTACGGGGATGCCGGCGAGGCCACCCGCTGTTGGTGAGGAGATGCGCGCCTGTCACGGCACACATCAACAACGGAAGGCGGCCTCGGCGGAAGCCACGGGAAGCGGCTCAGAAGTCGTCTTCTGGCTCGCCCTTGACTGCGCTGAACACGGCGCGCTGCGAAAAGCCGCGCTGCATCAGGAAACGGATTTGCTTGTTGCGTGCGGCAGGGTCAGTGGCAACCTCGCCAAACCGGCGCTCCCACAGTTCGCGCGCACGCGCGATCTCTGTGTCGGACAGGCCGGCCTTCACTTCCTTGAGCGCTTCGCTGCTCAGGCCGTGACTCTGCAGCTCGGCCATGATGCGGCTGTTGCCAAAGCGCGCCGAGCGCCGGTGCACCAGCGATTCGGAGAAGCGCTCCTGCGACAGCCAGTTGTTCTTTTCCAGGAAATCAAGAAGGGCCTCGACATCGTCGCCCTCCTCCGCATAACGCGACAACTTGCGCCCCAGTTCCAGCCGGCTGTGCTCCCGCATCGACAAATAACGCAGGGCACGGCCCTTGAGACTGAGCCGGGGCTTCATTGCCTTGTTATTCGGCGACGGCCTTCAGCTTGGCGACTTTCGGGGTCGCCTCGGCATCGCCAACAACCGCTGGCAATTCGCGCACGCCGAGGGCGGCACGGACCTTGTTTTCAATCTCGCGTGCCAGTGCCGGACGCTCTTGCAGGTAGGTACGTGCGTTGTCCTTGCCCTGGCCGATGCGCTCGCCGTTGTAGCTGTACCAGGAACCGGACTTTTCAACGATCTTGTTGTCCGCGCCCAGGTCGAGGATTTCGCCCTCGCGCGAGGTGCCGGCGCCGTACAGGATGTCGAAGTGCGCTTCCTTGAACGGTGGCGCGATCTTGTTCTTGACGACCTTGACCTTGGTTTCGTTACCGATGACTTCGTCGCCGGACTTGATCGAGCCGGTGCGGCGGATGTCCAGGCGGACCGACGCGTAGAACTTCAGCGCGTTACCGCCGGTGGTGGTTTCAGGGCTGCCGAACATGACGCCGATCTTCATGCGGATCTGGTTGATGAAGATGACCAGGGTGTTGGTGCGGTTGATCGAACCGGTCAGCTTGCGCAGCGCCTGGGACATCAGGCGCGCCTGCAGGCCTGGCAGCGAGTCGCCCATGTCGCCTTCGATTTCAGCGCGCGGGGTCAGCGCCGCCACCGAGTCGATGACCACCAGGTCGACGCTGCCCGAGCGCACCAGCGCATCGGTGATTTCCAGTGCCTGCTCGCCGGTGTCCGGCTGCGAAATGAGCAGCTCCGACAGGTTGATGCCAAGTTTTTGTGCATAGCCGACGTCAAGCGCGTGCTCGGCATCGATAAACGCGCAGGTGCCGCCCAGCTTTTGCATTTCCGCGATGGTTTGCAGGGTCAGGGTGGTTTTACCCGACGACTCGGGACCGTAGATTTCGACGATACGGCCGCGCGGCAGGCCGCCGACGCCCAGCGCGATGTCGAGGCCGAGCGAGCCGGTCGACACGGTCTGGACTTCTTCCACCGGCATGCTGGCATCCATGCGCATGACCGAACCTTTGCCAAACTGCTTTTCAATTTGTGCCAGGGCGGCGGCGAGCGCCTTGCCCTTTTCTGCGCCATGCAATGCGGTTTTCTTATCGTCCATAATGTTCTTTCAGTCTGGGAAAAGGGCGAAGTCACTCGTTCAGCCGGTACTGTATAAAAAAACAGTGGTCTTGGCAAGCGCAACTTGCAGATATCCGTAAATAGATCAAAAATCGTGATTATTCTCGCAGTGTTACGGAAAATGAAACACAATAGGACCCTCTGCCTGTTCGACGTTCCGGTGCCCCATGCGTATTCTACTTGCCGAAGATGATAGTGTGCTTGCCGACGGACTGACGCGTTCCCTGCGCCAGTCGGGCTACGCCATCGACTGCGTGCGCAACGGCCAGGAGGCCGATACCGCCCTGTCGACCCAGGAATTCGACCTCTTGATCCTCGACCTGGGCTTGCCCAAGATGTCCGGCCTCGAAGTGCTGCGCCGCCTTCGCGCGCGCGCGTCGCTGCTGCCGGTGCTGATCCTCACTGCGGCCGATTCGATCGAGCAGCGCGTCAATGGCCTCGACCTGGGCGCCGACGACTACATGGCCAAGCCGTTCGCGCTGTCCGAACTGGAAGCGCGGGTGCGCGCCCTGACCCGGCGCGGCGCCGGCGGCGGCCCGACCGTGATCCGTCACGGCCCCCTGGTATATGACCAGGTCGGCCGCAGCGCCTACGTCAACGACCAGATGCTCGACCTGTCGGCGCGCGAACTCGGCCTGCTTGAAATCCTGCTCGCCCGCACCGGCCGGCTGGTCTCCAAAGAACAGCTGGTCGACCATCTGTGCGAATGGGGCGAAGAAGTGTCGAACAACGCCATCGAAGTCTACGTGCACCGCCTGCGCAAGAAAATAGAATTGGGCGGCGTGCGCATCGCCACCGTGCGCGGGCTTGGCTACTGCCTTGAAAAATTCTCCGATGCCGCGCGCGCCGGCGCGGACGCCCCTGCCGAATCGAAGTGAACGACCGCGACGCCGGCCTGGTCGGAATCAACGAGCCGCCTCCGCCGGCCGAACTGTACCAGCCGCCCAATCCCGAACCTGAAGAGAATATCCAGCACTCGCTATTCGGCGAGATCCTCGACTGGATGCTGGCGCCGCTGCTGCTGCTCTGGCCGATGAGTATCGCGATCACCTACCTGGTCGCCAAGTCGATCGCCAACCAGCCGTTCGACCATGCGCTGGAAGACAGCGTGACCGTGCTGGCGCAGCAGGTGCGCGAAGTCGACGGCAAGGCAGTGTCGCGCCTGCCGGGCACCGCGCGCGACATCCTGCGCGCCGACGATGTCGACAATGTCTACTTCCAGGTCACCGGCCCGTACAAGGAATACGTGGACGGCGACCGCGAGCTGCCGCTGCCCACCAACCCGGACCGCTACCGCACCGGGACTGTCCATTTCCGCAACGATGCCATGAACGGCACCCAGGTGCGCGTGGCCTTCAGCTATGTCAACCTGCGCCCGGCTGCGCGCAACACCGAACCGCATGCGGCGCTGGTGCAGGTGGCCGAAACGCTCGACAAGCGGGCCCTCCTGGCCAACGAGATCATCAAGGGCGTGATCCTCCCGCAGTTCATCATCCTGCCGATCGTGCTGGCACTGGTGTGGTTCGCGCTGGCTCGCGGCCTGTCGCCGCTGGCCGCACTGCAGCAGCGCATCCGCGCGCGCCGCCCGGACGACCTGTCGCCGATCGACGCGACCCAGGTGCCGGAAGAGATCTCGCCGCTGGTCGGTTCGCTCAACGACATGCTGGCGCGCCTGTCGCAGACCATCGACATGCAAAAGCGCTTTATCGCCGACGCCGCGCACCAGATGAAGACGCCGCTGGCCGGCATGCGCATGCAGTCGGAACTGGCGCTGCGCCAGATCGACCCGGACGAAATCCACCGCTCGCTCGAGCAGCTGGCCAAGAGTTCGGAATCGGCCACGCGCCTGGTCAACCAGCTGCTGGCGCTGGCGCGTGCCGAAAACCAGCCGCACACCGGGCTGGCATTTGAACAGGTCGACCTGAATGTGCTGGCGCGCGACACCGTGCAGGACTGGGTGCAGGCGTCGTTCACGTACCGGATCGACCTCGGCTTCGAAGTCTCGGACGCCCAGGTGGCGATTGAAGGCAACGCCATGATGCTGCGCGAACTGCTGTCGAACCTGATCGACAACGCGCTGCGCTACACCCCGGCCGGCGGCAGCGTCACCGTGCGCGTGCGCCTCGATGCCCAGCAGGCCATCCTCGAAGTCGAAGATACCGGGCCGGGCATCGCCCCGGCCGAACGGGCCCACGTGTTCGAGCGCTTTTACCGGATCCTGGGAAGCAGCGCCAGCGGCAGTGGGCTGGGCCTGGCGATCGTGCGCGAGATCGCCCAGCAGCACAGTGCCGAAGTCGATGTGTTCAGCAACCCGCGCGGCTTCGCCAGAAAACTACCCGGCAGCCTGTTCCGCGTGACCTTCCCGCGCCCGCCCAGCATCGTAGAGGAAGCGAACTGATGGAATCACAGCACGACGACGCGGGCCTGGCGGCCCGCCGCCTGCATACGCTGGTAACGGCGCGCGCGCTGCACTGGCGCCGCACCCGCGCCATCACCGGCGTTCTGCTTGCCCTGTGGCTGGTCACGACCTTCGGCACGGTGTTCTTCGCGCGTGAGCTGCAAAACCTGTCGATCCTCGGCTGGCCGCTGTCGTTCTACCTGGCGGCCCAGGGTTCGCTGCTGATCTTCCTCGCCATCATCGGCGCCTATGCCTGGGCGATGCGGCGCGCCGACCGCGAATTCGAAGCGCGCCAGCGGGAGCTTGCATGAACGGCGCCTCGCCCTACTTCAACAAGCTGTCGCGCTACTATCTCTGGTACACGGCCTGCTTCGCCGGCTTCCTGATCTCGCTCGCGCTGCTCGAGCAGGAAGGCATGCCGCGCCTGTGGATCGGCTACTCGTTCATGTTCGCCACCATCGTGCTGTACGCCGGCATTGGCGTGATCAGCCGCACCTCGAACGTCTCGGAATACTACGTCGCCGGACGGCGGGTGCCGTCGCTGTTCAACGGCATGGCCACGGCGGCCGACTGGATTTCCGCCGCCAGCTTCATCAGCCTGGCGGGCGGCCTGTACCTGCATGGTTTCGACGGCCTGGCCTACATCATGGGCTGGACCGGCGGCTACTGCCTGGTGGCCCTGCTGATCGCGCCCTACCTGCGCCGCTTCGCCCAGTACACCATTCCCGACTTCCTGGCGACGCGCTACGGCGGCGGCGCGGGGGGGCGCGGCGGTCCGGTGCGCGCGATGGCGGTCGGCGCCACCATCGTTGTCTCGTTCACTTATGTCGTCGCGCAGATTTATGCGGTCGGCCTGATCGCCTCGCGCTTCACCGGGGTCGACTTCTCGGTCGGGATTTTCCTCGGCCTGGCCAGTATCCTGGTGTGCTCCTTCCTTGGCGGAATGCGCGGCATCACATGGACCCAGGTGGCGCAGTACATCATCATCCTGGTGGCCTTCCTGATCCCGACCATGTGGCTGTCGGTGAAGCACGCCGACATCCCGATCCCGCAGCTGGCCTACGGCTCGGTGATGCCGAAGCTTGCCCAGCGCGAGGCCGAACTGGCGGCCGATCCAAAAGAGCAGCAGGTGCGCGCCATCTTCCGGGAGCGCGCCCAGGCGTACCAGGCGAAGATCGCGGCGCTGCCGGCATCGTGGGAGCGCGGCAAGGAGGACGTCCAGCGTCAACTCGACGAAGTCCGCATGCGCAACGCGTCGCTGGCCGAGATTCGCGCCGCCGAGCGCGCCCTGATCAACTACCCGAAGGATGCGGCCGACGCGCGCAGCATCTGGGGCGGCGCGCGCGACGCCAACCTGAAACGCGCCCGCAAGCTTGCGCCTCACGCCACGCCATTCCCGGGCGACGACCCGGTCCAGTCGGACATCCGCCGGAATAACTTCCTCGCGCTGGTGTTTTGCCTGATGCTCGGCACCGCTGCGCTGCCGCACATCCTGATGCGGTCATACACCACGCCGTCGGTGCGCGAGACCCGAGGCTCGGTGTTCTGGACGCTCTTCTTCATCTTGCTGGTCTACCTGACAATTCCGGCGCTGGCGGTGCTGGTCAAGTACGACATCTACAGCTCGCTGGTGGGCGCCGATTTCAGCAAGCTGCCCGACTGGATCTCTTACTGGGCCAATGTCGACAAGGTCAGCCCCTTGATCAGCATCGCCGACATCAACCGCGACGGCATCGTGCAGCTGGCCGAAATCGCCATCGATGGCGACGTGCTGGTGCTGGCCACGCCTGAAATCGGCGGCCTGCCCTACGTGGTGTCGGGCCTGGTGGCGGCCGGCGGCCTGGCCGCCGCGCTGTCGACCGCCGACGGCCTGCTGCTGGCCATCTCCAACGCGCTGTCGCACGACGTCTATTACAAGATCGTCGACCCGACCGCGTCAACCCAGAAGCGGGTGACGATCTCCAAGCTGCTGCTGCTGGCGGTGGCGTTCATCGCCGCCTACGCCGCCTCGCAGCGGCCGGCCGACATCCTCTCGCTGGTGGGCGCGGCATTCTCGCTGGCGGCGTCGACGCTGTTCCCGGCGCTGGTATTGGGCGTGTTCTGGAAGCGCGCCAACCACCAGGGCGCCATCGCCGGCATGATCGCGGGCTTCGTCATGTGCCTGTATTACATGCTGACCACCTACCCCGGTTTCGGCGGCTCGGCGGCGGCCCAGTGGTTCCACATCGCGCCAATTTCGGCCGGTATTTTCGGGGTGCCGGCCGGCATCGCCGTGATGGTGCTCGCCAGCCTGCTGACGGCGCCGCCGAGCCGCAGGTCGGACGCGCTGGTCGACCATATCCGCTCGCCTGAATAGCTGGCGCTTCTGATAGCTATTGTTGGTTTTCCGTCAATGATATTGTTCTGTCGCAATCCGCGCGGTGGCATGACGCGCAGACTGGTTCTTTTTAAAATTTCGGAGATCGCATGCCCAAGTTGGTTTGTTCCCTGCGCCTGTTAGTCGGGCTGTCGCTGCTGTCGGTGGCCGCATTGGCCGGCGCCGCGCCGCCCATCGAAAGCTTCTTTGGCAACCCGGTGCTGGACGCGCCGGTGCTCTCGCCCAATGCACGGTTCGTGGCGCTGCGCGAAGCCGAAACCGGCAAGCGCGACCGGCTAGCCGTGATCGATGTAGCGACCAACACCATGACGTCGATCGCCGCCTTCGGCAACGGCGACGTTGGCCGCTTCCATTGGGTGAACGACAACCGCCTGGTGTTCGACACCCACGACAGCCAGTCGGCCCAGGGTGAACGCGAATACGCGCCAGGCCTGTATGCGATCGACCGCGACGGCAAGAATTTCGTCCAGCTGGTCGACCGCGCCGGCGAAGGCGGCCGGATCGAGACCGGGAGCATGATCAAGACCAGCAAGCAGCTGCCCTGGCACACCTTCATCCTGGACCAGGTGGGGCGCCAGGATTCCGACTGGATTTACGTGCGCAGCAACTCGTACGACTCGAACTGGGAAGTGTCGAACGTCAAGCTGATCCACCTGAATACGCGCACCCAGCAGTCCACCAACCTGATCGGTCCGGCTGGCACCCGCCGCTTCATCCTCGACCACAATGGCGAGCCGCGGCTGGCGCTGGCCTATGAGGGCGACCAGCAAGCGATCTACCATCGCGACCGCGTCGGCGGCGACTGGCGCAAGCTGACCAGCTTTGCGTCGTACAAGGCGCAGGCGGGCTCGTTCTCGCCGCTGGCGTTCGGCCCCGACGGCACCCTGTATGTCGAGGCGACGGCGGGCAAGGACAAGGCGTCGGTGCACACCTACAACCTGGCTAGTGGCAAACTCAGCGATGAGCCAGTGGTGGAAACGAAAGGTTATGACTTCACCGGCAATCTGGTGATCAGCAACGGCAAAGTGCTTGGCCTGCAGGTCACCACCGACGCCGAGTCGAATGTCTGGATCGATCCGGCAATGCAGGCGATCCAGAAAGAAGTCGATAGCAAACTGACGTCGACGGTCAACCTGATCTCGATCGCGGCCCGGCCCGAGCTGCCGGTGGTGCTGGTCACCGCCTACTCGGACGTGCAGCCGCGCGCGTTCTTGCTGTACAACACCAAGACCAAGGCCTTCATCCGGATCGGCGCGTCCTACCCGGCGATCAAGCCGGAGCAGATGGGCCGCCAGAAACCGGTGCGCTACAAGGCGCGCGACGGCCTCGAGATTCCTGCCTTGCTGACCATGCCTCCGGGCGCCAAGAAGGACAAGCTGCCGCTGGTGGTGGTGGTCCACGGCGGCCCCTATCTGCGCGGCAATGCGTGGGGCTGGGATTCCGATTCGCAGTTCCTCGCCACGCGCGGCTACGCCGTGCTGGAGCCGGACTTCCGCGGCAGTACCGGATATGGCAATGCCCACTTCCGCGCGGGCTGGAAGCAATGGGGCAAGGCGATGCAGGACGATATCGCCGATGGCGTCAAGTGGGCGGTGGCGCAGGGCATCGCCGATCCAGACCGCGTGTGCATCGCCGGCGCCAGCTACGGCGGCTACTCGGTGCTGATGGGGCTGATCAACGACCCCGGGCTGTACAAATGCGGGATCAACTGGGCGGGCGTCACCGACATCGGTCTGCTCTACAGCGGCAGCTGGGGCTTCATGTCCAACGTGACGGCGCGCTATAGGCGCTACGGCATGCCAGAACTGCTGGGCGACCCGGTCAAGGACGCCGCGCAATTCGAGGCCACCTCGCCGCTGCTGCAGGCCGCGCGCGTGACGCAGCCGCTGTTGCTGGCCTATGGCGGCGCCGACGAGCGGGTGCCGATCTACCACGGCAAAAAGTTCCACGCCGCGGTCAAGAAGACCAATCCGAATGTCGAGTGGATCGAATACCGGACCGAGGGCCATGGCTGGGCGCTGCCGGAGAACCGCATCGATTTCTGGTCGCGCGTGGAGAAATTCCTCGACCGGCACATTGGCAAGCCGTAACACAGCCGGCAATTTGCGGTAATCTGAAGCCATTGCATCCACCGTCCACAGGAGCTGCGCATGTCGTCCGGAAAAATCCTCGTTGCACAGGGAGGCGGGCCAACCGCCGTGATCAACCAGTCGCTGGTCGGCGTCGTGCTGGAGGCACGGCGTTTCCGCCATGTGACGCGGGTGTACGGCGCGCTGCACGGGGTGCGCGGCATCATCAACGAAGACTTTGTCGACCTGACGCAGGAAACCAGCCACAACCTGGAACTGGTGGCCAGCACGCCGTCATCCGCGCTCGGCTCGACCCGCGACAAGCCTGACCTGGCCTACTGCCACAAGATCTTCGAGGTGCTGCGCGCGCACGAGATCGAGCACTTTTTCTACATCGGCGGCAATGACTCGTCCGACACGGTGCGGATCGTCAGCGAAGAGGCGCGCAAGGCTGGCTATCCGCTGCGCTGCATCCATATCCCGAAAACCATCGACAACGACCTGGTCGGCAATGACCATACGCCGGGCTTCCCGTCGGCGGCGCGCTTCGTGGCACAGGCGTTCGCCGGTGCCAATCTCGACAACGCGGCCTTGCCAGGCGTATATGTCGGCGTCGTGATGGGGCGCCATGCGGGCTTCCTCACGGCCGCGTCGGCATTGGGCAAGAAGTTCCCGGATGATGGTCCCCACCTGATCTACATTCCGGAGCGCACCTTCGACATCGAGCGCTTCCTCGCCGACGTGAAGCGGACCTACGAGAAGTTTGGCCGTTGCGTGATTGCGGTATCGGAAGGTATTCATGATGCCTCGGGCGAAGCGATCGTCAGCCTGCTGGCCAAGGAAATCGAGCGCGACGACCATGGCAACGTGCAGCTGTCGGGCACCGGTGCGCTGGCCGACTTGCTGTGCGAAGAGATCAAGACGAAACTTGGCATCAAGCGGGTACGCGGCGACACCTTCGGTTACCTGCAGCGCTCGTTCATCGGCTGCGTGTCGGATGTCGACCAGCGCGAGGCGCGCGAGGTGGGCGAAAAGGCGGTGCAGTTCGCGATGTGGGGTGACAGCGACGGCTCGGTGGCAATCAAGCGTACCGGCTACTACTCGGTCGACTACGAGCTGATGCCGCTCGAAGACGTGGCCGGCAAGACACGCGTGATGGAAGACGAATTCATCACTGCCGACGGCACCGACGTGACCGACGCGTTCAGGCTGTACCTGCGGCCGTTGCTGGGATCGAAGATGCCCGATGCGTATCGGTTACGGCCCGCGCCGGTGGAAAAGATTCTCAATAAATGAATTCGCCACGAGAAAGGCGGCTGACTTCACCCGATTCCCACTTCATCAATGCCAGGATGGCGGACAGATAGCGTGAGAAAGCGCCGGCCGCCTCACTGGCCTCCGCCCAAATCTCGAGGTCAGCGCCATTCAGCTTAACGCCTTCCGGCTCGGCGATCTGTGCGACCGACTGCGTCAGGTTTGCATTGTCAAAGTGAATGCCACTTCCGTACATGTGCATCATCACCAGTCCGTCGTCAAAAAAACGAAGGCGCGACCCAACTCGTTCGACGTACAAGGCAAATAGGTCCTCATCCCAGAATTCCAACGCGGTACCAACAGACACCAGGTTTTCATCATCGTCAAACACCTGGTAGCTGTCGGCAAACATATCGGCAAGATTGCTCACGGCACCGCCATCCTTTCGTTGTGCGCCTTGGCGCGGGGGGCGCGGGCGCGAACGCAATATCTGTTTGTGCGCAAAACCGGGCAAGGACGTCCTCATACTCCCAGTCGTACCAGCCGACGCTACCATCGTTTCGCAGGGAGCCAAAGTGCTCGTGTGGCTGGCGGTGCTTGGTCTTGTCTCGCTTGGCTCCCCGGCTCACACACAACTGCTAGACCCGATCCATGCCGTACGAGTTCATTCGAAATACAGAAAACGTGTAGCGCGCACCACCAGTTCCCCGCCACGCTTTGAAATCAGCAAAAGCAAAAAAACCACGTCCGACCGCTAGGCCGTGACGTGGTTTTCTTAAAGGCGGAAAGAAGGGTTGCTTATTCGACGATCGTCGGGTGCTCGTCACCCTCGCGTACGCGGATCACGCCGATGCGCGATACGGTCTCGCCGGCTGCCTGCAACTGGGCGAACGCGGCATCCGCGTTGTCTTTCGAGACGATGACGATCATGCCGATGCCGCAGTTGAACACGCGGTGCATCTCAGCGTCGGCGACGCCGCCGTGCTGCTGCAGCCAGGTGAACAGCGGAGGCATGGTCCACGACTTCGAATCGAGCACGGCGGTCAGGCCAGGCTGCAGCACGCGCGGGATGTTTTCCACCAGGCCGCCACCGGTGATGTGCACCATGCCCTTGACTTCCATCGAGGCCATCAGCGCCAGCAGCGGCTTGACGTAAATGCGGGTCGGCTCCATCAGCACGTCCGACAGCTTGCGGCCGTGGAAGTCGCCTTCCAGGTCCGGCTTGGCCACTTCGATGATCTTGCGCACCAGCGAATAACCGTTCGAGTGCACGCCCGACGAGGCCAGGCCGAGGATCACGTCGCCCGGGGTAATCTTGGTGCCGTCGATGATCTGCGATTTTTCGACCGCGCCGACGGCGAAGCCGGCCAGGTCGTATTCGCCGGCCGGGTACATGCTTGGCATTTCAGCGGTCTCGCCGCCGATCAGCGCGCAGCCTGCCTGCTCGCAGCCCTGGGCGATGCCCTTGACGACGGCGGTGGCGATCGGAACGTCGAGCTTGCCGCAGGCAAAGTAATCGAGGAAGAACAGCGGCTCGGCGCCCTGCACCAGGATGTCGTTGACGCTCATGGCGACCAGGTCGATGCCGACCGTGTCATGGCGGTTCAGCTCGAACGCCAGGCGCAGCTTGGTGCCGACGCCGTCGGTGCCGGAGACCAGGACTGGCTCCTTGTACTTCTTGCTGATCTCGAACATGGCGCCAAAACCGCCAAGGCCGCCCATGACACCTTCGCGCATGGTGCGCTTGGCAAACGGCTTGATAGCTTCGACCAAAGCGTCGCCGGCATCGATGTCGACGCCTGCGTCACGGTAAGAGAGTGAAACATTTGAAGGTTGGCTCATGGTGTTTTTCGCAGCGGAGGCGGTAAAATAGAAGGCGGTGGATCAGCCCGGCCCAAACGAAGTCATTTCGCAGCCGGTTGCTGGTCAATTCGCTATTTTATCAAAATGCCCCGCCCGCAGCCGGTTTAACCGAGATAACAACAGATCCATGCCTTTTTCATTCGCGTCCTTGCAGCCGAGATTTCCGACTGTCCGCGCAACAGCTTTTATAATGCCTGATGCAAATGACGCGGAAAGCAGGAAATTCAGGATGAAACGGTCGCCATGAAACAACTGGTGCTCGATCTAGGCGCAGACCAGGCGCAGAGCCTCGATTCGTTCGAGGTGGGACAGAACGCCGAACTGGCGCATCTGATGCATCAGTTCGCCGAACGCACGTCGCGCGAGCATTTTGCCTACCTGTGGGGCGAGGCCGCCGCCGGCAAGACCCACCTGCTGCAGGCGCTGGCGGCGACCGGCAACTCGCGCTACATCCCGTTTGACGCCCCCGAAGGCGACTTTGTCTACAGCCCGGACGTCAGCCTTTACCTGCTCGACGACTGCAATTTGCTCTCGGGCCAGGCGCAGATCGACGCCTTCGCGCTGTTCAACCAGATCCGCGAACACGGCGCCTACATGGTATCGACCGGGCCGGTGCCGCCGGCGGTGCTGCCGGTCCGCGAAGACCTGCGCACCCGTATGGGCTGGGGCCTGATTTACCAGATCCACGGCCTGTCGGACGACGAAAAGATCGCCGCGCTGACCCATGCGGCCGAATCGCGCGGTTTGACGCTGTCGGCCAGCGTGTTACCCTACTTGCTGTCACACTTTAAGCGCGACATGCGCTCCCTATCGACGATGCTCGACGCACTCGACCAATATTCACTCGAAACCCAGCGCCCTGTCACCCTGCCGCTCCTGCGCGACCTGCTGCTCCAGTCGGAACCGAAAGAATGAGCAACCTGGCCCTGTTTGACCTCGACCACACCCTGTTGCCGATCGATTCGGACTACGAATGGGGCCAGTTTTTGGTCCGCACCAACGCCGTCGATCCGATCGAATTCAAGCGCCGCAACGACGCCTTCTTCCTGCAGTACCAGGCCGGCACGCTCGATCCGGTCGAATACCTCGAATTCGCGCTTGGCGCGCTGGCACGCTTTCCACGCACCCAGCTCGATGCCATGCACGCGCAGTTCATGCACGAGGTGATCAACCCGTCGATCCGCTCCTGCGCGCGCGACCTGCTGCAGAAGCACCATGACGCCGGCGACCTGGTGGCCATCATCACCGCCACCAACCGCTTCGTCACCGCGCCGATCGCCAAAGAACTCGGCGTCCAGCACCTGATCGCCGCCGTGCCAGAAGAAGACGCGCAGGGCAACCTGACCGGCAAGCTGCTGGGCGAGCCGACCTCGGGCCCCGGCAAGGTCACTCACACCCACGCATGGCTTGCAACCATGGGCAGACCGCTCGACACCTTCGAGCGCAGCCACTTTTACAGCGACTCGCATAACGATATCCCGCTGCTTTCCGTTGTCACCCACCCTGTCGCGACCAACCCGAACGCCGTGCTGGCGACGCACGCGGCGAACCTTGGCTGGCCTTTACTCCACTTATTCAATGATTAAAAAATTCATCCGCAAGATCCTTGGCGTTAAAGACCAGCGCGACCCGACCGAGCCAGTGGTGCTCGGCGCGGCCGAACACGGAATCGATCCGAAACTGCTGTCGTCAAACGCGATCCGCGTCACGTCAACCTTGCAGGACGCGGGGTTCAAGGCCTTTGTGGTGGGCGGCGCGGTACGCGACCTGCTGCTCGGGGTGAAGCCGAAAGACTTCGACATCGCCACCAATGCGACACCGGAAGAAGTAAAGAAGCTGTTCCGCCGCGCATTCATCATCGGCCGCCGCTTCCAGATCGTGCACGTAATGTTTGGCCAGGACCTGCTGGAGGTGACTACCTTCCGCGGCGCCGGTGAAGCCAACGCGCCGAAAGATGAACACGGCCGCGTCCTGCGCGACAACAGCTTCGGCCCGCAGCATGAAGATGCGATGCGCCGCGATTTCACCATCAACGCGATGTACTACAACCCGGCCACGCAAGAAGTGCTGGACTACCACGGCGGCATCGCCGACATCCGCGACAAGACCTTGCGCATCATCGGCCAGCCGGAAGCGCGCTACCGCGAAGACCCGGTGCGCATGCTGCGCGTGGTGCGCTTCGCCGCCAAGCTGCAGTTCACCATCGAGCCGACCACCCGCGCGCCGATCGCCGTGATGGCGCCGCTGATCGACAACGTGCCGGCTGCGCGCGTGTTCGACGAAATGCTCAAGCTGCTCATGAGCGGCCACGCGCTGGCCTGCCTGCAGCAGCTGCGCAAGGAAGGCCTGCACCACGGCCTGCTGCCGCTGCTGGACGTGGTGCTGGAACAGCCGATCGGCATGAAGTTCGTGACGCTGGCGCTGGAATCGACCGACAACCGCGTCAAGGCCGGCAAGGGCGTCTCGCCTGGCTTCCTGTTCGCGTCGCTGCTGTGGCACCAGGTGGTCGAGAAGTGGACCGCCTACAAGGCCGCCGGCGAATCGCCGATCCCCGCCCTGCACCTGGCCGCCGACGACGTACTCGATTCGCAGACCGAACAGCTGGCCCTGCAGCGCCGCATCGCGTCGGACATGCGCGACATCTGGTCGATGCAGCCGCGCTTCGAGCGCCGCAACGGCAAGACGCCGTACAAGCTGCTGGAACACCCGCGCTTCCGCGCCGGCTACGACTTCCTGCTGCTGCGCTGCGAGTCCGGCGAGATCGAGATGGAACTGGGCGACTGGTGGACCGCGTTCTATGAAGGCGATCCGAACGAACGCGAACAGCTGGTCGCTACCGCCAACGCCGCGCCATCGGGCGCCAAGCGCAAGCGCGCACCACGCCGCGCGCCGCGCAAGACCGGCGCCGGCGCAGCGAACGAGAGCACCACGAGCGAGGAATGATCGCTTACATCGGTATCGGCGCCAACCTGGGCGACGCGCTGGCCAACGTCGATGACGCCCTGGTGCGGCTGGCAAAGATGCCCTCGACGCAGCTGCTCGCCAGTTCGGCGAAATATCGCACCGCGCCGATCGACTCGTCGGGCGACGACTACATCAATGCGGTGGCTCTTATCGACACTAACCTCGGCGCGCATGCGCTTCTGGCCGCGCTGCAGGACATCGAGCTGGCGCACGGGCGCGAGCGCCCTTACCGCAATGCGCCGCGCACGCTTGACCTGGATGTGCTGCTGTACGGCGACCAGGTGATCGACACGCCGGCCTTGCAGGTACCGCACCCGCGCATGCTCGAGCGCGCGTTCGTCGTGGTCCCGCTGCTTGAAATCGCGCCCGATGCGGCGGTTCCCGGCCGCGGTCCGGTGCAGCAGTTCATCGGCGATGTAGCCAGTCAGCAGATCGCGAAGCTTCCGTAGCCATGCAAATCCCGGTCATCGTCCAGACCACTGGCTTGCTGGTGCTGTCGAACATCTTCATGACCATCGCATGGTATGGCCATCTGAAGAATATGTCGTCCAAGGCATGGTGGTACGCCGCGCTGGTCAGCTGGGCGATCGCGCTGTTCGAATACCTGCTGCAGGTGCCGGCCAACCGTATCGGCCACACCCAGTACAGTCTTGCTCAGCTCAAGATCCTGCAGGAGGCGATCACGCTGACCGTGTTCGTGCCGTTCGCGATGTTCTACATGAACCAGCCATTCAAGCTCGATTACGTCTGGGCCGGCCTGTGCCTGGTCGGAGCGGTCTACTTCATCTTCCGGACCTGATCCGGCACGTTCACCCGGTTGGCATTACACTATCGCCGTTGGCGTCAAATTCGATATCAAAGGAATAATATGAGCGGTTACTTGCAGGGTAAAGACATGGCTGGCGGAGATCAGAAGGCAGCGACTGCGCCTGCCGCTCCGGTGGTCACGAAGGCCGTCACCATTCCATCGCTGAACGCCATGCGCGCGGCCGGCAACAAGATCTCGATGCTGACCTGTTACGACGCGAGCTTCGCCGCGTTGATGGACCGCTGCGGCGTGGAAGTGCTGCTGATCGGCGATTCGCTCGGCATGGTATGCAATGGCCACCAGTCGACCTTGCCGGTCACGCTGGCCGAGGTGGCGTACCACACCGCCGCCGTTGCGCGCGGCAGCAAGAGCGCGATGATCGTCGCCGATATGCCGTTCGGGACCTATGCGACGAAAGAAGCGGCGTTCGACAACGCCGTCAAGCTGATCCAGGCTGGCGCACACATGGTCAAGATCGAAGGCGGCGCCTGGCTGGCCGACACCGTGCGCTTCCTGACCGAACGCGCCATTCCGGTCTGCGCGCACCTCGGCCTGACGCCGCAGTCGGTCCACCAGCTGGGCGGCTACAAGGTGCAGGGCAAGACCATCGAAAGCGCCGACCAGCTCAGGTCCGATGCGGTGCTGCTGGCCGAATCGGGCGCGGCGATGCTGGTGCTGGAAGCGATTCCCGCAGGCCTGGGCAAGGACGTGACCGATATCCTGGCGATTCCGACCATCGGCATTGGCGCAGGTCCCGACTGCTCGGGCCAGGTGCTGGTCATGCATGACCTGCTGGGCGTGTTCCCGGGCCGTAAAGCGCGCTTCGTGAAGAACTTCATGGACGGCCAGACCACCATCGACGCTGCGGTGTCGGCGTACGTTAACGCGGTCAAGGACGGCAGCTTCCCGGCGCCGGAGCACTGCTTCTGACGAGGCGGCACGATGAGCGGCGATGACCAGTCACGGCTGTTTGTCGCGCTCTGGCCCGGCCAGCCGGTCCGGCAGGTGCTGCACAGCTGGCGCGACGCCTGGCAATGGCCGCGCGGCGCGACGCCGGTCAAGCCGGAACGGCTGCACATGACGCTGCACTTCCTGGGCAGCGTTGCCAACGAGCGCATTCCTGAACTGCGCGAGGCGCTGGCGGTGCCATTTGACTCCTTTGAACTTGAATTCGGCCAGGCGACATTGTGGCCGCATGGGATCGCTGTGCTGGAGCCGCTTGCGGCGCCCGCGCAGCTACTGCGGCTGCACGCGGATCTTGGCGCGGCCCTGGAACGGCTGGGCATCCCAGTCGATGAGCGCAGTTTCAAACCGCATGTGACGATGGCGCGGCGGGCGGCCAAGGCGACCGTGCCGGAAAGCGGACCGCCACTGATGTGGGCAGTCGATGGTTATGCGCTGATGGAATCGAGCGCCGGCGGTTACCGCGTGCTACAAACCTACCCATAGCCTCGTCGTTCCCGCGCAGGCGGGAACCTATACCCCGCGTGAACGGCTGGCGAAGTTGGATTCCCGCCTGCGCGCACTGCTGTCCGGAATAATCTTGTTGACAGTGCGATTGCATCAATCGGGTTCGGGAAGCTCACAGAAATCGCGACATTGAGACTTGGAATGCAAGACTTAACGTCGCCCCTGCGAAGGCAGGGGTCCATACTCGGAACGATTCGTATGGGCCCCTGCCTGCGCAGGGGCGATGTTGGCCTGCATTGCCGATTTCCTTGTGGCTGTGGCTTCTAAAACGACGCTTGGCTGCCGAGCGATTCGTGTCAGCAGAATATTCCGGACAGCAGTGCGCCCTCGCGGGAACGACGCCTAAGTGATCTGGATCCAGGTCGTCTTCAGCTCGGTGTACTTGTCGAACGCATGCAGCGACTTGTCGCGCCCATTGCCCGATTGCTTGACGCCCCCGAACGGCACCGTGATGTCGTCGCTGTCGTACTGGTTCACGTGCACGGTCCCGGCTTGCAGCGCGCGCGACACCTTGATCGCCTTGCTGATATCCGACGTCCACACCCCCGCTGCGAGGCCGTACGGCGTGGCATTCGCCTGCTTGACGGCCTCGTTCACATCGGTGAAGGTCAGCACCGACAGCACCGGGCCGAAAATTTCCTCCTGCGCGATGCGCATGTCGTTGTCCACCTTGTCGAACAGCGTCGGCGCCACGTAATAGCCGCCGCTCTCAACCCGCACCGCCTCCCCGCCAGCGAGCAGCTTGGCGCCGCCCGCCTTGCCCGCCTCGATATAGCCCATCACGGTTTTCATCTGGGCCGCATCGACGATGGCGCCCATGATCGTCTCATCGTCGAGCGGGTCGCCCGGCGCGTAGCGCGGGATCATCGCCAGCGCCTTTTCGAGGAACGCCTCCTTGATCGACGCTTCGACGAACAGGCGCGATGGCGCATTGCAGCTTTCGCCCTGGTTGAAGTAGATCGAGCCGATGGCGGCGCTGACAGCGGCGTCGAGGTCGGGACAGTCGGCGCAAACGATGTTGGCCGATTTGCCGCCCAGCTCAGTCCACGCGCGTTTCATGTTCGACTCGGCGGCCATGCGCAAAATCGCGCGGCCGGTACGGGTCGAGCCGGTAAAGCCGATGCAGTCGACATCCATGTGCTCCGCCAGCGCCGCTCCTGCTTCGTTACCGAAGCCCGGCACCACGTTGAACACGCCCGCCGGCAGGCCGGCCTCGATGGCGATTTCGGCCAGCCGCAGCGCGGTCAGCGGCGATTTTTCGGACGGCTTGAGCACCAGGCTGTTACCTGCTGCCAGCGCAGGGCCGATCTTCCACGCGGCCATCAGCATCGGGTAATTCCACGGCACGATGGCGCCCACCACGCCGACCGGCTCGCGCGTGACCAGCGCCAGCGAATCGTCGCCGGTCGGCGCGATCTGGTCGTAGATCTTGTCGATCGCCTCGCCGTACCAGCGGATGCAGTTCGCCGCCAGCGGCACGTCGACGTTCTTGCTGTACTTGATTGGCTTGCCCATGTCGAGCGTTTCAAGCAGCGCAAGTTCTTCCGCGTTCTTGAGCATCAGCTCGGCGAACTTGATCAGCACACGCTTGCGCGCCGCCGGCGCCTTGCCGGCCCAGCGCCGGTCCTCGAAAGCGGCACGGGCCGAAGCCACGGCTGCATCGACATCGGCCTTGTCGCAGCGCGCCATCATGCCCAGCGTGCGGCCGTCGACCGGCGACAGGTTGTCGAACTGCTGTCCGGACTGCGCCCACACCCGCTCGCCGCCAATAACCGCGCGTCCGTCGATTTTCAATGCGCTTGCGCGCTCGTGCCACTGTGCCATGTCTCGCTCCTGAAATCTGAAATTAGTCGAACCATCCGCCATAGCTTAACTGACAACGGGAATTTGAGGCCACAGTACGGTTTTTTTGCGTTTGCGCCGTCGATACCCGCGCCTTCTACAGCTATAATCGCCCAATTTTCCAGTCAGGCAATTACCCAGGGCGGAGTTAAACCACATGAATTACACCTTGATTACCTCGGTCGTGCTGTATTTGCTGGGCACGCTCGCACTGGGGCTTTGGGCGGGCACGCGCATCAAGAATACGGCTGACTTCGCAGTCGCCGGCCGCAGCCTGCCATTGATCATGGTGGTCACCCCCACCTTCGCCACCTGGTTTGGCGCCGAGACGGTGATGGGCATTCCGGCCAAGTTTATCGAAGGCGGGCTCAACGCCGTGGTGGAAGACCCGTTCGGCGCGGGCATGTGCCTGATCCTGGTGGGCGTGTTCTTCGCCGCCAAGCTGTACAAGCTGAACCTGCTGACCATCGGCGACTACTACCGTCAGCGCTACGGCAAAGGGATCGAGGTGTTCTGCTCGGCCGCCATCATCATGAGCTACCTGGGCTGGGTCGCGGCGCAGGTCACGGCGCTTGGCCTGGTGTTCTCGGTGCTGACCAACGGCGCCATGTCGCCGGCCGCCGGCATGATCGTCGGCACCCTGGCAGTACTGATCTATGTGGTCGTAGGCGGCTTCCTGGCGGTGGCGATCACCGACTTCATCCAGATGATCGTGCTGGTGGTCGGCCTGTCGATCATCGCCTTCTTCTCGGCCCAGCTGGCCGGCGGCGCCGACCAGGTGTTTGCGATGGCCGCCCAGCAGGACCTGTGGCGCATGCTGCCGCCGCCGACCTTCCATGACATCGTGTTCTTTATCGGCGCGGCCGTCACGATGATGTTCGGCAGTATCCCGCAGCAGGACGTGTTCCAGCGCGTGATGTCGGCCAAGGACGCGCCTACCGCCCGAACCGGGGCGATCATCGGCGGCGCCAGCTACATCATGTTCGCTTTCGTGCCGATGTTTATCGTCGCAGCGGCCATCCTGGTGATGGGCGACGCCGGCCTGGCGATGGCCAAGAACGATTACCAGCGCCTGCTGCCGACTTTCGTGATGACCAAGATGCCGCTGATGATGCAGATCCTCTTCTTCGGCGCGCTGCTGTCGGCCATCAAGAGCACTTCGTCGGCCACCTTGCTGGCGCCGTCGACCAGCTTCGTCGAGAACATCCTCAGGCACCTGCGCCCGGGCATGGACGACCGCCAGAAGCTGTTCGCCATGCGCAGCACCATCGTGGTGTTCGCCGCGCTGGTGCTGGCGTATGCGATTGCGATGGAAGGCACCTCGATTTACGAGCTGGTATCGGCGGCGTACCAGGTGCCGCTGGTAGCGGCGTTCGTGCCGCTCGTGATGGGGCTGTACTGGAAGCGCGCGACGACGCAGGGCGCCATCGCGGCGGTTGCGCTGGGGATGGGAACGTGGCTAGTCTTCTTCCCGCAGATTTCCAGCTTCGGCGAGGTGTTCCCCGGCCAGCTGGCCGGCCTGATCGCAGCGTTCGTGGGCATGGTCGCGGGATCGGTCCTGCCGCAAGTGCTGCAGGACCGCCGCGAAATCTGAGAGAAACCCGTAGGGCGGATAAGACCGCAGGTCGCATCCGCGTGCTCGCGCCACGTTGACGCATGCGCGCGGATGCGACCTTCGGCCTTATCCGCCCTACGTTTACTTAAACAGCCCGCGCTGGCGCAGGTCGGCCAGCGTGGCGTCGAGCGCGTCTCGGATGCGCCCGACCATCTCGTCGATCTGCACCTTGGTCATTACCAGTGGCGGCGCGATGATCATGCGGTCGCCCACGGCGCGCATGATGATCCCATTGTTGAACATGTGGCCGCGGCAGATCATGCCGACGCCGTCGTCCGATCCGAACGGCTCGCAGTCGTACACCGCATCCGCCTTCTTCTTCACCAGGTTCAGTCCCGCCACGAACCCGCAGGCGTCCGGATGGCTGACCAGTGGATGGCTGGCCAGCGCGCAGAATGCCTGGCGCAGGTAAGGGCCGGTATCGACCGCTACTGCCGATACCAGCTTCTCGTCCTGGATGATGCGCAGGTTTTCGAGGGCGGCCGCGCAGGAAACCGGGTGGCCTGAATACGTGAACCCGTGGTTGAAGTCCCCGCCCTTGTCGATCAGGACGCTGGCGACGCGGCTGCCAACCAGTACGCCGCCCAAAGGCACGTAGCCGGACGTGACGCCTTTGGCAAACGTGATCAGGTCAGGCTTGATCTGCATCAGCTCCGACCCGAACATGGCGCCCAGGCGGCCAAACCCGGTGATGACTTCATCGGCGATCAGGAGGATCTCGTACTTGTCGCAGATGCGCTGGATTTCGGGCCAATAGGTCGATGGCGGGATGATTACCCCGCCGGCGCCCTGCACCGGCTCGCCGATGAAGGCGGCGACCTTTTCCGGCCCGAGCTCGAGGATCTTTTCTTCCAGCCAGCCAGCGGCGACGATGCCGAATTCTGCTTCCGTCATGCCGCGCCCCGACTCGGCGTAGTTAGGCTGGCCGATGTGCGCCACGCCCGGAATCATGCCGCCCTGCGCGTGCATGCCCGACATGCCGCCAAGCGCCGCGCCGGCCACCGTGCTGCCGTGGTAGCCGTTGATGCGCCCGATGATGGTGTGGCGGTCCTTGTAGCCCAGCAGGTCCCAGTAACGCCGCACCATCCGCACGTTGGTGTCGTTCGCCTCGGACCCCGAGCTGGTGAAGAACACATGTTTGAACGAAGGCGGCGCGAGATCGGCCAGCAGCGTGGCCAGCTGCACGGCAGGCAGGTTGGTCGTGTTGAAGAAGCTGTTATAGAACGGCAGCGTCTCCATCTGGCGATACACCGCCTGCGAGATGCTGGTGCGGCCGTAGCCGACGTTCACGCACCACAGGCCGGACATGCCGTCCATGATCTTGTTGCCGTCCGAGTCCCACAGGTAGACGCCTTCGCCGCGCACCATGACGCGCGCGCCCTTGTCGGCCAGCGCTGCGTGGTCGGTGAACGGATGGATGAAATGCGCCGAGTCGAGCTTGCGCACGGCGGCGGTGTCGACGTCCTGCCCGGCCGCGGATTTGGTATCTGAGATTGCTGCCATGATGGCCTCCCGTGTTGTGTTGAGGGTCATACGTGAAGCAACAAATGCTCGCGTTCCCATGGACTGATGACAGTCATGAATTCCTGGTGTTCCAGGTCCTTGATGGCGGCGTAGACATCGATGAAGCGTTCGCCAAGCACCGTGCGCAGCTTGTCTTCGCCGCGCAGCAGCGCCAGCGCTTCGGGCAGTCCTTGCGGCAGCTCGAACGGCATGTCGTAGGCGCTGCCGCCCATCATCGCGGTCGGTTCGAGCTGCTCGGTCATGCCAAGGTAGCCGCAGGCCAGCGTGACGGCCAGCGCCAGGTACGGGTTGGCATCGGCGCCGATGATGCGGTTCTCGACGCGGCGGTCCTGCACGCCCGATTCCGGCACGCGGAAGCCCACGGTGCGGTTATCGAGGCCCCACTGGATGTTGATCGGGGCGGCTGTGTGGCGCACGATGCGGCGGTACGAATTGACGTACGGCGCGACGATCGCCATCGCCGACGGCATGTAGCGCTGCAGGCCGCCGATATAGTGCTTGAACAGCGGCGAGGACGACCCGTCTTCATTGCTGAAGATATTCCAGCCGGTCTTTACGTCGACCACGCTCTGGTGCACGTGCATCGCCGAACCCGGCTCGCCGGCCATCGGCTTGGCCATGAAGGTGGCGTACATGTCGTGCTTGAGCGCCGCTTCGCGCAGGGTGCGCTTGAAGTAGAACACCTTGTCGGCCAGGCCGAGCGGATCGCCGTGCAGGAAGTTGATCTCCATCTGGCCGGCGCCGATCTCGTGGATCAGCGTGTCGACGTCGAGGTTCATCATTTCGCAGTAATCGTAGATGTCCTCGAACAGCGGGTCGAACTCGTTGACGGCGTCGATCGAATACACCTGGCGGCTGGTCTCGGCGCGGCCGCTGCGGCCGATCGGCGGTTTCAGGGGCAGGTCGGGATCGATGTTCTTGGCGGTCAGGTAGAACTCCAGCTCCGGCGCCACCACCGGCTTCCAGCCCTTTTCTTCGTACAGCTTGAGCACGCGGCGCAGCACCGTGCGCGGCGCGAAGTCGACCAGTTTGCCGTCGGCGAAATAACAGTCGTGGATCACCTGCCCGGTCGGGTCGGCAGCCCACGGCACCATCGTGATGGTGGTCGGGTCGGCCTTCAGGATCATGTCGCGGTCGGTGGCCGAAATGGCGCGGTCGTACGGTCCGTCATTGACCGGGTAGTTGCCGGTCACGGTCATGCCCAGCACCGCTTCCGGAATGCGCATGCCGCGGTCCTGGGTGAATTTGGCGCGGGGAAGGATCTTGCCGCGGGCGACGCCGGTCAAGTCGGGAACCAGGCATTCAATTTCGGTGACTCGCTTTTCATTGAGCCACAAATCCATGTCGGTATAAGTAAAGTTTTCACGAATTGCCATAATGCTCTCTCTATTGTCTTGCTCGTTGCGAGCGGCCAGGATCGGCCGCGCGCGTGAATCTGCGGGGTGGAGAGCGACGCCAGGGCACGCGGCAGGCGGCCCATTCCTGGCAGGGCGTCATCATTTCAGCCCCAGGCGCCGCTCCCGGTACTCGCGGCACGCCTGGCCAAAAGCGCCGAACAGCTTCATCGAATCGGGGTTTTGCAGCAGGCGCCACTCCGGATGCCACTGCAGTGCCAGCGCAAACGGCGCCGTCGGCACCGAGAACGCTTCCACCAGGCCGTCGTGCGCAGTCGCCTCGATGACGATGCCGGCGCCAAGGCGGTCGATGCCCTGCCCATGCAGCGAGTTGACGACGATTTCGTCGACGCCGCCGAGGATGCGCGACATCAGCCCGCCCGGCACCAGCGCGATCGGATGCTTCGGCCCATACTGGTTGTCGAGCGTGTCGCCGGGATTCTCGCGGTGATCCATCATGCCGCTGATGTTTTGCACCGCCTGGTGCAGGCTGCCGCCCAGCGCCACGTTCATTTCCTGGAAGCCGCGGCAGATCGCCAGGATCGGCACGCCGCGGTTGAGCGCCGCGCGGATCAGCGGCAAGGTGGTGGCGTCGCGCGCCGGATCGAGCGGCAAGGCCGGGTCGAGCACATCCTGCTCGTAATGGCTCGCATGGACGTTCGATGCCGAACCGGTCAGCATGATCCCGTCCGCATTGCCCAGCACGCTATCGATGTCGACAGCATCGCCCAGCGCCGGCACGATCAGCGGCGCACAGTTTGCCCCCTGGGCAACCGCGTCGATGTATTTGTACTGGACGGCGTGGTAGGGGTGCCCCCCGATGTCACGCGTGCAGGCAGGAACGATAACGACAGGGCGGCGCATGATGTCTCACCTTTTCCGTTTGATGTCGCGTTCGGCCCATCTTAAATCCGATCTCGGCTGAACGCGAGTAGCTCATTATCCACATCATTTGTGACATGGTAGCAGGTAGAGCTTACCGGGAAGTGGCCAACCATGCCAACACACAAGTTATTCCTTTGATTACATTTGCTCCACTGCGGCGGCCACCCGGCTTCCGACCCACTCCCTGAAAACGGGGTAGCATGTGAACTCTGAACTGTTGAACATGATTGAGGAAATGCCATGCTGAACCTGAAAGACCCTTCCCTGCTGCGTCAGCAATGCTTCATCAACGGCGAATGGTGCGACGCGGACGACGCCAGCACCATCGATGTCGTCAACCCGGCAACCGGCGAACGCCTCGGCACCGTGCCACATATGGGCCAGGCCGAAACCAGGCACGCCATCGAGGCCGCCAACGCCGCCTGGCCGGCATGGCGCAAGAAGAGCGCCAAGGAGCGCGCCGCCATCCTGCGCGCCTGGAATGACCTGATGCTCGCCAACGCCGACGACCTGGCGCTGATCATGACCGCCGAACAGGGCAAGCCGCTGGCCGAAGCCAAGGGCGAAGTTGTCTACGCCGCCTCATTCATCGAATGGTTCGCCGAAGAGGGCAAGCGCGTTGCCGGCGATACGCTGCAGTCGCCGTGGCCCGACCGCCGCATGGTGGTCACCAAGGAGCCGATCGGCGTCTGCGCGGCCATCACGCCGTGGAACTTCCCTGCGGCGATGATCACCCGCAAGGTCGGTCCCGCACTTGCCGCGGGCTGCCCTATCGTCGTCAAGCCGGCCGAGCTGACGCCGTTCTCGGCGCTGGCGCTGGCGGTGCTGGGCGAACGCGCTGGTTTGCCGAAAGGCGTGTTCAGCGTCGTGACGGGCGACTCCAAGGCGATCGGGCTGGAAATGACCAGCAACCCGATTGTCCGCAAGGTCAGCTTTACCGGTTCGACCCAGGTTGGCCGCATCCTGATGCAGCAATGCGCGCCGACGATCAAGAAGGTATCGCTGGAACTGGGCGGCAATGCGCCCTTCATCGTGTTCGACGACGCCGATATCGATGCCGCAGTCGAAGGGGCGATCGCCTCGAAGTACCGCAACGCCGGCCAGACCTGCGTGTGCGCGAACCGCTTGTACGTGCAGGACGGCATCTACGAACAATTCGCCGAAAAACTGGTCGCCGCTGTCGACAAGCTGAAAGTCGGCAATGGCGTGGACGCGGGGGTGACGCAGGGGCCGCTGATCGAGGAAAAGGCCGTGGTCAAGGTCGAGCAGCATATTGCCGACGCCTTGTCGAAAGGCGCGCGCCTGATGACCGGCGGCAAGCGCCATGCGCTTGGGCACAGCTTCTTCCAGCCGACCGTGCTGGCCGATGTGACGACCGGGATGCAGGTGGCGGGCGAAGAGACCTTCGGCCCGCTGGCGCCGCTGTTCCGCTTCAAGACGGAGGACGAAGTGATCGCGATGGCCAACGACACCGAGTTCGGCCTGGCGGCGTACTTCTACTCGCGCGATATCGGGCGCGTGTGGCGCGTGGCCGAAGCCCTCGAAACCGGCATGGTCGGCGTGAATACCGGATTGATCTCGAACGAGGTGGCCCCGTTCGGCGGCGTCAAGCAGTCAGGCCTCGGGCGCGAAGGCTCGGTGTACGGGATGGACGATTATCTCGTCATCAAATACATTTGCATGGGCGGCATGTAGACCTGTCCGCCCTGCTCACTCCGCGCGGCTCTTCGGTTCCGCGCGGAAGGTGACGAGGCGGTACAGATAGGTGGCCACCAGGATTCCCAGCACCACTTTCGAGACCGGATCGACATACGTTGCCACTGCTTCGTAATTTGCTTCCAGCACGAAACCGGCACCCGTCAGGATCGAGCACCAGGCCAGCGAGCCGACTGTCGACCACGCCAGGAACGGCAGCACGCGCATTTTGGCAATCCCGGCCGGAATCGAAATCAGGGTGCGGATCGCCGGGATCAGGCGTCCGAACAACACCGCTTTGACGCCATGCCTGTCGAACGTCGCCAGCGACTTGTCAATTTCTTCGGGCGTGACGGTCATCCAGTGCCCCCAGCGCGCGGCCATCTGGCGCAGGCGCGCATGGCCGAACGCCTTGCCAGCATAAAACCAAGGCAAGGTGCCAAGGACCGAGCCCGCCGTGCCGGCAAGCAGCACGCCAACCAGGCCAAGGTCGCCACGGGCGACGATGAAGCCGGCAAACGGCATGATCATTTCTGAAGGTATTGGCGGGAAGATGTTTTCCAGCGCCATCAGGAGGAATACGCCGAGGTAGCCAGCGCTTCCGAGGAAGTCAGTGATAAATTCGAACATGGATCGGCTTTGTTGTCGTGAGAAGCAAGCACGACCGTATCACGCACCGGTTTTTTTGTTCTGTTCGCTATCCCTCTTCCACCACAATTCGTGGACTAAAACGCCGACTCTTGAGCGCGCGCCATGGCAGTGCGGCCAGCGGCGAACGAGGCTTTCCGGATAAGCCCGTCAGCAACTTCGTAAATACACAGCATCTCCAGCGTACCCAGGCCTTCAGGGAAGTTGCGCGTGATGATTTCAAGATCGACGACCACATTGTCCATCACCGTGCGCGACACCAAGCGCGCGTGCAGGTCAGGTTCGTCGAAGCGTGCCAGGTAGCGCGGACGCATCTGTTCGTGGCCGCGCGCCAGCAAGCTGCCATGAAGCTGGTACTGCTCCGCGTCCGGCGCGTACGTCGCCATCAAGCCCTCGATGTCGCGGGCGTTGAATGCATCCAGTTGTGCCTGGATGACTGCGATCGCATTCTTACTCATTGTTGCCCGCCTGTTTGTATTCGTCATATTTGCGTGCGTCGCCGCGCACCAGGTCGGCCGGATACTTGGCGCGGTTGAGCGCCATTTTCTCGATCACCGCCGCGCCGAGGTCGACGCCGAGCTTGTCGGCGATGCGCACCAGATACACCATCACATCGGCCATCTCGTGGCGCACCTGTTCCAGCTTGGCCTCGCCCAATTCCTCGCGCTGCCCCGCCTGCAACCACTGGAAATGTTCCAGCAGCTCCGCCGCTTCCACCGACAGCGCGCACGCGAGGTTCTTCGGCGTATGGAACTGGTCCCAGTCGCGCTCGTCCACGAAGATGCGGACGCTGTCGCGGATGGCGTGCAGGTCGTTGCTCACCCCGGGCCACCCTCATAGGTATGCATCAGGGACTTGAAGGTCGGCGAGAGTTCATCGGGGCCGCTGACGTCCATGCCGAGATTGCGCAACAAACCATCCTCCAGCCCGTACACCCAGCCGTGGATCGAGAGCGGCTGACCACGCTCCCATGCGTCCTGGACGATGGTGGTTTGAGCGACGTTGACGACCTGTTCGACGACGTTCAGCTCCACCAGACGATCCGAGCGCTCCCTGGTCGGCAACACTTCGCCGAGGTATTTTTCATGTTTCTGGTTGACGTCCTGAACGTGGCGTAGCCAGTTGTCCGCCAGGCCGACGCGGCGGTTGACCATCGCCGCATGCACGCCCGAGCAGCCGTAGTGGCCGCAGATGATGATGTGCTTGACCTTGAGCACGTCGATCGCGAACTGCAGTACGCTCAGGCAGTTCAGGTCCGAATGCACGACGACGTTGGCGATATTTCTATGAACGAATAATTCGCCCGGCGCCATACCAAGCAATTCGTTGGCGGGCACACGGCTGTCGGAGCAGCCAATCCACAGGTATTCCGGGGTCTGTTGGGCGGCAAGGTTGCTGAAGAATTCGGCATCCTTGGCAACCATCGAGGCGGCCCACTTGCGATTGCGTTCGAACAGTTCGTCCGTCGTGAGACCGTGATTTTTTTTGTCGTCGCTCATCTTTATCCCTTTACTCGTAAAAAAACCGCCGGCAGCCTTGCGGCGCCAGCGGTTCGAAGATCGCTTCTTACTCGAAGAAGTCCTTGACCTTGTCCATCCATCCCTTGCTTTGCGGGCTGTGCTTGGCGCCGCCTTCGACCGTCAGGCGTTCGAACTCGCGCAGCAAATCCTTTTGCTTGTCGGTCAGCTTGACCGGCGTCTCGACCACCACGTGGCAGAACAGGTCGCCGGCGTAGCCGGAACGCACGCCCTTGATGCCTTTCGACTTCAGGCGGAAGGTCTTGCCCGACTGGGTGCCTTCAGGAATCGTGAACGAGACCTTGCCGGACAGGGTCGGCACTTCGATTTCGCCACCCAGGGTCGCCTTGACGAAGGAGATCGGCATTTCGCAATGCAGGTCGTCGCCTTCGCGCTGGAACACCGCGTGCGGCTTGATGTGGATTTCCACGTACAGGTCGCCCGACGGACCGCCGTTGGTGCCCGGTTCGCCGTTGCCCGACGAGCGGATGCGCATGCCGTTGTCGATACCCGCCGGAATCTTCACTTCCAGCGTCTTGTTGCGCTTGATGCGCCCCTGGCCGCCGCATGGCGCGCATGGGTCGGTGATGACCTTGCCGCTGCCGTGGCATTTCGGGCACGTCTGCTGGATGCTGAAGAAACCTTGCTGCATGCGTACCTGGCCATGGCCGGCACACGTGGTGCAGGTGGTCGGCGAGGTGCCAGGCTTGGCGCCGCTGCCGTGGCAGGTGTCGCACTTGTCCCAGCTTGGTACGCGGATCGTGGTGTCGAAGCCGCCTGCTGCCTGCTCGAGGGTGATCTCGAGGTTGTAGCGCAGGTCGGCGCCGCGGTACACCTGCGGACCGGCGCCACGGCCGCGCCCACCGGCGCCGCCGCCGAAGATGTCGCCGAAAATATCGCCGAAGCTGTCGGCAAAGCCGCCGCCGCCGAATCCGCCGCCGCCGCCGCCCATGTTCGGGTCGACGCCTGCATGGCCATAGCGGTCGTATGCCTCGCGCTTGTCCGGCGTCGTCAGCATTTCGTAGGCTTCTTTGACTTCCTTGAACTTCTCTTCCGACTCTTTACTATCCGGATTGCGGTCCGGATGGTATTTCATCGCGAGCTTGCGATAAGCTTTTTTAATCTCTTCTTCCGAAGCATTCTTGGCGACCCCGAGGATCTCGTAAAAATCACGCTTTGCCATATGTCGGGCACCTTGCTGTCTATCTGCTAACTAACTTCAATATGCAAAAAAACCGAGCCGCGAACCAAACTGGTTACCGGCCCGGCCATGTTTGCGGGCGCCAATTTCGCGCCCGCCCTCCATTATATTGCTTAACTTCGCTTGCTTACTTCGCGTCTTTCACTTCCTTGAAGTCGGCATCGACGACGTCGTCCTGGTCGGCGCGTGGCTGCTCGCCGCCTGGCTGCTGGCCGCCTGCGCCGCCGTCACCGCCGGCTGCCTGCTGCGCCTGCATATCGGCGTACATCTTCTCGCCCAGCTTCTGCGACGCGGTCGACAGTGCGGCAACCTTGGCATCGATCTCGGCCTTGTCGCCCGACTTCAGCGAACCTTCCAGGTCGGCGATCGCAGCGTCGATCTTTTCCTTCTCGCCAGCTTCAAGCTTGTCGCCGTATTCGGTCAGCGACTTGCGGGTCGAGTGCACGAGGGCGTCGGCCTGGTTGCGCGATTCCGCCAGTTCCTTGACCTTCTTGTCTTCTTCCGCGTTCAGCTCGGCGTCTTTCACCATCTTCTGGATCTCAGCTTCGGTCAGGCCCGAGTTCGCCTTGATGGTGATCTTGTTTTCCTTGCCGGTGGCCTTGTCTTTCGCGCCGACGTGCAAGATGCCGTTGGCGTCGATGTCGAAGGTCACTTCGATCTGCGGCGTGCCGCGCGATGCTGGCGGAATGCCTTCGAGGTTGAACTCGCCCAGGCCCTTGTTGCCGGCCGCGATTTCACGCTCGCCCTGGAACACCTTGATCGTCACCGCAGGCTGGTTGTCGTCCGCAGTCGAGAACACTTGCGAGAACTTGGTCGGGATCGTGGTGTTCTTGTGAATCATCTTGGTCATCACGCCGCCCAGCGTTTCGATACCCAGCGACAGCGGGGTCACGTCCAGCAGCAGCAAGTCCTTGCGCTCGCCCGACAGCACCGAGCCCTGGATCGCTGCGCCAACTGCCACGGCTTCATCCGGGTTCACGTCCTTGCGCGGCTCTTTGCCGAAGAACTCCTTGACCTTTTCCTGCACCTTCGGCATACGGGTCATACCGCCGACCAGGATGATGTCGTCGATGTCCGAAACCTTGACGCCAGCGTCCTTGATCGCGATGCGGCATGGTTCCATGGTCGCGTTGATCAGCTCTTCAACCAGCGACTCCAGCTTGGCGCGGGTCATCTTCAGGTTCAGGTGGACCGGCGCGCCGTTCGCCATGGCGATGTACGGCTCGTTGATTTCGGTCTGCTGCGACGACGACAGTTCGATCTTCGCGCGCTCGGCCGAGGCCTTGATGCGCTGCAGTGCGATCGGATCTTTCTTCAGGTCGAGGCCGTTGATCTTCTTGAACTCGTCGATGATGTAGTCGATGACGCGCTGGTCGAAGTCTTCGCCGCCGAGGAAGGTGTCGCCGTTGGTCGACAGCACTTCGAACTGCTTCTCGCCTTCAACATCGGCGATCTCGATGATCGAGACGTCGAACGTGCCGCCGCCCAGGTCATACACGGCGATCTTGCGGTCGCCCTTGTCGGTCTTGTCGAGGCCGAATGCCAGCGCTGCCGCGGTTGGCTCGTTGATGATGCGCTTGACGTCCAGGCCCGCGATGCGGCCGGCGTCCTTGGTGGCTTGGCGCTGCGAGTCGTTGAAGTAAGCAGGAACAGTGATGACCGCTTCGGTGACTTCTTCACCGAGGTAGTCTTCAGCGGTCTTCTTCATCTTGCGCAGTACTTCAGCGGAGATCTGTGGCGGCGCCAGTTTCTTGTCGCGCACGGCGATCCATGCGTCGCCATTGTCCGCCTTGATGATCGAGTAAGGCATCAGACCGATGTCTTTCTGCACTTCTTTCTCGTCAAACTTGCGGCCGATCAGGCGCTTGACTGCGAACAGCGTGTTCTTCGGGTTGGTGACAGCCTGGCGTTTCGCAGGTGCACCGACAAGGATTTCGCCGTCATCTTGGTAAGCGATAATGGAAGGCGTGGTACGTGCACCTTCAGCGTTTTCGATTACCTTTGGCTGACCATTTTCCATGATCGCGACGCAGGAATTCGTGGTTCCCAGATCGATACCGATAATTCTGCCCATGATATTGTCCTTTTAATTACTATGTTTTCAGATGATTCGGATATTTGGAAAAACTTTGCGTTTTCAAGAGCTTACGCAAGTTCGTCGCGACTTTATTTTGCTTGCGCGGCAGTAACGATGGCCGGGCGCAACAGGCGGTCGGCGATCATGTAACCTTTTTGCAACACGTTGACGACAGTGTTCGCTTCCTGCTCGGCTGGCACCACGGCAACGGCCTGGTGCTTCATCGGATCGAGCTTTTCGCCCACTGCCGGCATGATTTCAACGAGGCGGTTGCGCTCGAACGCGGCGCTAAGCTGCTTGAGGGTCATTTCGACGCCTTCCTTCAGCGATTCCACCGTCGGCGCCTCGACCTTCAGGGCCATTTCGAGGCTGTCGCGCACCGGCACCATCGCCTCGGCGAAGCCTTCGATGGCGAATTTATGCGCCTTGCTGACGTCTTCCTGGGCGCGGCGGCGGATGTTTTCGGCCTCGGCCTTGGCGCGCATGAACGCATCATGCATCTCAGCCAGCTTGGCTTCGGTCGCGCTCAGCTGCTGCTCCAGGCTGTTGACGCCTTCGTCCACGCTGGTTGCCGCCGTTACCTGGACGGTGTCGTCTTCGGGCGTGCTGGACACATCCTTGTTTTCTTGGTCTTGCATCGAAAAAGCTCCTACTATCAATGGCTTGGATGATATTTGACGTGTCGTGCTAACTACACTCCACATCAAATGGGGCTATAGCCTACAACTTCAAGGGGTATTAACAGCACTCTCTATCGATGAGTGCTAAAAAGCATTTGTAACGACAGTTACAAGTCTTACGAATTCGAGCATTCTTGCGGGGACGGAACGAACTAATATTGAACTACCAACAGGAGTTCATCATGAAGTTGTCACTGCTCGCCGCCAGCGTTTTTGCCTATACCGTCCTGACTGTGGCGTGGCTGTGCTACGCCGAGCTGACCGCGGAAAGGCATGTCAGCCTGCTATTTTAACAGGCTGTAAATGCGGGTTGTCAATTGGGTGGGGGGACTGCCCAATGACGGCATTCCCGCGTTCACGGGAAGCCGGTTCCGGGAACGACGGTACCGCTACACCGCCCCGAGTGCCGCCGCGCTGGCGCGGCCGGCTTCGGCATCGAGTTCGCGCGCATCGCGTTGCGACTGCGACAGCATGGTCGGCCAGCCGATGATGTGCTGCTCGGTGATTTCCGCCAGCGCCGTGATCCAGGTCGGCGACTCGTTCAGGCAGGGAATATAGTTGAACTCCTTGCCGCCCGCCGCTTCGAACTCATGCCGGGCTTCCATCGAAATTTCTTCCAGCGTTTCCAGGCAGTCGCTGGTAAAGCCCGGGCAGACCAGGTCAACCCGCGCCACGCCGTCGCGCGCCAGTTGCTGCAAGGTCGGCGCGGTGTACGGCTGCAGCCATTCGGCCTTGCCGAAGCGCGACTGGAACGTGACGATGTACTCGTCCTTGGTCAGGCGCAGGCGCTCGGCCAGCAAACGCGCGGTCTTGTAGCATTCGCAGTGGTAAGGGTCGCCCATCAGCAAGGTACGCTTCGGCACGCCGTGGAAACTCATCACCAGCTTGTCGCCGCGGCCGTGCGCTTCCCAGTGCGTCTGGATGCTTTCTTCCAGCGCCGTGATGTAGGCCTCGTTGTCGTGGTAATTGCGCACCATGCGCAGCTCTGGCAGGTTGCGCGCAGCCGCGTAGTGGGCGAACACGGCGTCGTAGATCGAGCCGGTGGTGGTGCCGGAATATTGCGGGTAAGCCGGCAGCACCGCGATGCGCCCGACGTTCTTTGCTTTCAGCTGGTCAAGCACTTCCGGCAGCGACGGCGAGCCGTAGCGCATCGCCATCACCACCTCGACGTCGGCGTGGCCGCGCGCTTCGAGCATGTCGTTCAGCAGCGCCGCCTGCTTCTGGGTATGCACTTTCAGCGGCGAGCCTTCGCGGGTCCAGATCAGGCGGTACTTCGCGGCCGACTTCCCCGAGCGGAACGGCAGGATGATCAGGTTCAGGATGAACCACCATACCAGGCGCGGAATCTCGACCACGCGCGGGTCCGACAGGAACTCCTTCAGGTAGCGCCGCACGGCCTTGCGCGTGGGCGCATCAGGCGTGCCAAGGTTGACCAGGACCACTGCGCTGGCGGCCACGGTTCCGTGGATATAAGGAGGTTCTTTTCGGAAGGGCATGAAAGTCCGGAAATTAGGGGCGGAAAGCGCGCTATTATAAGTTTTCTACGACGCCAATAGTTCGCGGGCATGCTTTCTTGTTGTTGCCGTGATCTCTATTCCACCAAGCATGCGCGCGACCTCTTCGACTCGTGCTTTATTGTCGAGTACATCGATGCGCGACACGGTCTTGCCAGCGTCCGTGGTGCCCTTGGCGACCTGGAAATGCTGGTTTGCCTGGCTGGCCACCTGCGGCAAATGCGTGACGCACAATACTTGTCGCGCCTGTCCAAGACGTTTGAGCAAACGGCCGACCACTTCGGCCACGCCGCCGCCGATGCCGCTGTCGACTTCGTCGAAAATCAGGGTCGGCGTGGTGGCCGAGTTCGATGTGATGACCGAAATCGCCAGCGCGATGCGCGCCAGTTCACCGCCCGACGCCACCTTCGCAAGCGGACGCGGCGCGACGCCGGCATGGCCGGCCACCAGGAACTCCACCTGCTCGACACCATGCGCGCCAGGGTCAACCGGATTGAGCGCGACCACGAAACTGCCGCCGGTCATGTTTAACTCCTGCATGGCGGCGGTCACCTGGGTGCCGAGCAGCGCCGCGGCGCCGGTGCGCACCAGCGACAGCTTTTTCGCCGCCGCCATGTAATCGGCCTTCAGCTTGTCTTCCTGCTTGCGCAGGCCATCGATATCGCTGGCGTCGGCCAGCTGCCTGAGCTTCTCCGACAGGGTCGCATGTTCTTCCGGCAGTTCCTCCGGCGTCACGCGGAACTTGCGCGCGGTGCTGTGGATCGCCTCAAGCCTGCCCTCGACCTGGCGCAGCCGCTCCGGATCGAGATCGACCCGGTCGAGATAATCGTTGAGCGCATACACCGCCTCCTGCAACTGGATGCGCGCCGGCTCCATGCAATCGAGCACCGGCTGCAGCTGCGCATCGATGTCGACCAGCTTGCCCAGCTTCTGGTTCAGCGACGAAATCTGGGACAGGATCGGATGCTCGGCATCGGAAATCGCGGTCAGCGCTTCCTGCGCGCCTTCGAGCAGGCTGGCCGCATGCGACAGGCGGCTGTGCTCGTTGGTGATGTCGGCCCATTCGCCTGGCTTGACGGCCAGCTTTTCCAGCTCATTGACCTGCCACTCAAGCCGCTCGCGTTCGACCAGCACGTTCTTGGCATTGGTCTCGAATTCCTCGCGCTGGCGCGATACCGCGCGCCACGCCTTGTAGGCCGCGGCCACGTCCTGCGCATGTTGCGCGCCGCCGCCCTCCTTCGCCACCGCCTGGCTGTCGAGCAGCGCGCGCTGCGCGTCGAGCTTGAGCAGCGACTGGTGCGCATGCTGGCCGTGGATATCCACCAGCAGTTCGCCGAGGTCGCGCAACTGGGTCGCGGTGGCCTGCACGCCATTGATATACGCTTTGGAGCGGCCGGCGTTGTCGATCACGCGGCGCAGCAGCGCGCCGCCTTCGCCGGTGGCGAACTCGTTGCGCACGAGCCAGTCGCTGGCCGCGCCAATGGCGCTGAAGTCAGCCGTGATGTCGGCCTTGGCTGCGCCTTCGCGCACCACGCTGGCGTCGCCGCGGCCGCCCAGCGCCAGCTGCAGCGCGTCGATCAGGATCGACTTGCCGGCGCCGGTCTCGCCGGTGAGCACCGAAAAACCACTGGAAAATTCAAGCTCGATCGAGTCGACGATGACGAAGTCGCGGATGGAAAGTGTACGCAGCATGGTGATCAGGTTTTCTGTTATTTCGGCCGGCTTTCGCCCGCCGGGTACTCGTTCCAGTGCAGCTTTTCGCGCAGCGTCTCGTAATAGGTCCAGCCTTCCGGATGCAGGAAAGTCATGTCATGCGGCGAGCGCGAAATGATGATCTGGTCGCCGTGCATCAGGCTGGCGAAAGTCTGCATGTCGAAGTTGACGCTGGTGTCGCGCCCGGCCACGATTTCCACCGTGATGGTGCTCGAATCGGGCACCACGATCGGCCTGTTCGACAGCGCGTGCGGGGCGATCGGCACCAGCGCGATGCCGCCCAGGCTAGGGTGCAGCAACGGACCGCCGGCCGATAATGCGTAGGCAGTTGAACCGGTCGGCGTCGAGATGATCAAACCATCCGAACGCTGGTTGTACATGAAGTCGCCGTCGACCAGCACTTTCAGCTCGACCATGCCGGCGCCGGCGCCGCGCGCCACCACCACGTCATTGACGGCCTGGCCGCAGTGAATGGTTTCGCCATTGCGCTTGACGCAGCCTTCGAGCAGGGTGCGGTGTTCGGTACGCGCCTTGCCGCTGAGGATGGCGTCGATCGACGGGATCATGCGGTCGACCGGAATATCGGTCATGAAGCCGAGGCGCCCCAGGTTGATGCCGATCAGAGGCACATCGTAAGGCGCCAGCTGGCGCGCGATGCCGAGCATGGTGCCGTCGCCACCCATCACCACCACCGCCTTGGCGCTGGCGCCGATGGCGTCCGCGCTCATCGCCTCGATGCCGGGTAGCGCCAGGTGTTCGGCGGTGCCCGATTCGAACACCACCCGGTAGCCGCTGTGCTGCAGGAAATCCACCAATTGCTGGACCGGCTGCTCGATACCCGCGGTATTCGGACGCACGACCAGCGCGATGGTGTTCTTCATGTCAGGCGTGTCGGGCATAGAAATCTCGGCGGTTGATGGATGATGTCACGCAGCAGATTACCCGATAATGCCTGCGGCTGCTACTTCGCCCCGGCGCTGCCAGGGCTGTATGCATGCACAGTATAGAGTGCGGCGCCAACTTCCGGCAAGACAACAACCAGCACCGATGCGCCGGACCGCGTCCGGATCGCCAGCGCCCCCTCGCAATTGCGCGACCAAATTCACTGCGAAGCGATACCATTTGCACAATTAAACCGCAAGAACTCAGGGAGCAACGCATGGTTACCGAAACACGCGACCGCAAGGTCAACACCGACGCCCCGATCAGCAACGACGGCGTCAAGCGGCTGCCGCACGAGCGCGACGAATCGCCGGACGCGCAGGAAACCGAACCGCGCGGCATCATGGAGCAGGCCGCCAGCGACCTCGAGCAAGGGCTGGTCGACACCGACCTGCGCGGCACGCCCGGCATCGACCGGGCCGTGCCGCCAGCGGGCGGCTCCGGCCAGGCCAAGCCGCAAGCGCATCCGGCCGACGGCATGCGCCATCACGATACCGCCAACCCACCTAAGGGAAGCAACTGATGAAGCCTGCCTTCCTGATCCCGGGTCTGGCCCTGGGCGCGCTGTGCTCAGCCGCTGTTGCCCAAACGATGCCACCGGGCTTCGGTCCGAACCCAACGCTGCCCGCGCCGGAGCGGACACTGATCCCGACCGTCAATGTGGCGAAGGCACAGCCATGGCCGAAAGGCACCTACCCTGTTGCCGCCAAAGGCCTGGCCATCAACGCCTATGCTGGCAAACTGGACCACCCGCGCTGGCTGTACGTGCTGCCGAACGGCGACGTGCTGGTTGCGGAAACCAATAAGCCGCCGAAGAAGGAAGAAGACAAACCGGACGGGGTCATCGCCAAGGTCAAGGGCGTCGTGATGGCGCAGCAAATGAAGAAAGCCGGCGCCGGCGTGCCATCGGCCAACCGCATCACCTTGCTGCGCGGCGTTGGTCCGAAGGGCGAGGCCACCAGCCGCACCGTGTTCCTCGATGGCCTGAGTTCGCCGTTCGGCATGGCGCTGGTGGGCAATGAACTGTTCGTGGCCAATGCCGACGCACTGGTCAAGTTCCCTTACAAGGAAGGCGACACCCGCATCACCGCGCCGGCCACCAAGGTAGCCGACCTTCCTGCCGGAATGAACCACCACTGGACCAAAGGCCTGGTCGCCAGTCCGGACGGCAGCAAGCTGTACGTGTCGGTCGGCTCGAACAGCAACGTCGGCGAAAACGGCATGGACAAGGAAGAAGGCCGCGCCGCGATCTGGGAATTCGACCGCGCCACCGGCAAGGGCCGCATCTTCGCCAGCGGACTGCGCAACCCGGTCGGCATGGCCTTCCATCCGGAAAGCAAAGTGCTGTGGACCAGTGTCAATGAACGCGATGAGCTGGGCGACGAGCTCGTGCCTGACTACATGACCTCGGTGAAGGACGGTGGCTTCTACGGCTGGCCGTACAGCTATTATGGCCAGACCGTCGACACCCGCCCGCAGCCGCCGCGCCCCGACCTGGTGGCCAAGGCCATCAAGCCGGACTATGCGCTGGGCGCGCACACGGCATCGCTTGGGCTGGCCTTCTACGACGGCAACCTGATGCCGCAGTTTAAGAACGGCGCGCTGGTCGGCCAGCATGGTTCATGGAACCGCAAGCCGCACTCCGGATACAAGCTGATCTACGTACCATTCGCCGGCGGCATGCCCAGCGGCCCACCGCAAGACGTGGTCAGCGGCTTCCTGAGCAAGGATGGACGCGCTTACGGGCGTCCGGTCGGGGTCGCGGTCGACAAGGCCGGTGCGATCCTGCTGGCGGACGACGTCGGCAACATCGTCTGGCGTATCACACCGGCCGCTACTACTGCCGCAAAGAAATAAAGCTGGCCGGGCTTTGTGCGTGTGCGTACAGAGCCCGTATGTATCGCATGGCACCATGGGCTTTCAGACACGATTAAGCAATGGAGGATTCATGAATAAACGCTCAGCATCGGCCGCCTGGAGTGGCGGCATCAAAGACGGTAAAGGGTTCATCTCGACCCAAAGCGGCGTGCTCGACAACACGCAGTACGGCTTTAACACCCGTTTCGAAAACGGCCCGGGAACCAATCCCGAAGAACTGATCGGCGCTGCGCACGCGGGCTGCTTCACGATGGCGCTGTCGGGCAAGCTCGGCGAGGCCGGCATGACCGCCAAGCACCTGGCAACCACTGCCACCGTGACGCTCGAAAAAGTCGAGGGCGGCTTCGAAATCACGGCGGTCCACCTGGAACTGGTCGCCCAGATCCCGGGCGCCAGCCAGGAAGCCTTCGACGCGGCTGCGCAGGACGCGAAAGCCAACTGCCCGGTATCCAAACTGCTGAATGCAAAAATCACGCTGGATGCACGTCTGGAAGCATAAGCACTGGCCACTCCACCGGTCCCGGTAGCACCGGGCCGGTGGGAGCGGCGTTGCATGCCGCTCATCCCCCTATTTCGCCGCTCGGCACCTTTTTTTATTCAGGCACATTTCGCGCCTGACAATGGCCGCTCAAGAACAACTTCGAGCCTGCCATGAACCCACTCTCCATCACCACCGCGCTGTCACTGCTGGCTGCACTCGCCCAGCCCGCACTTGCCACGCCCGCCGCGTCCGTCCCTGTCCCGCCGGGCGCCGGGGCAGCCGTTCGGCCGCAGGACGACCTGTTCCTTGCGGCGAACGGCCAATGGCTGGCGCAGACCGCCATCCCGGCCGACAAATCGTACGTGCTGGGGGTCGAGGTCAACGACATCACCGACGCGCGCATCCGCGCCATCGTGAACGGCCTGGCGGCCTCGCGCCAGCCGGCCGGGAGCATCGAGCAGAAGGTCGGCGCGTTCTACGCCGCCTACACGGATACCGCCGCAATCGAGCGCGCCGGCCTTGCCCCGCTCAAGGCAGCGCTACGCGAGGTCGACGCGATCGATTCACCGGCCGCGCTGGCGACATTCCTGGGCCGCTCGCAAGGCGTGATCGACACCCCCTTGTGGCTGCGCGTTTTCCCCGACCTGAAGAACCCGGCCCTGAGCCGCGCGATGATGTGGCAAGGTGGCCTGGGCCTGCCGGACCGCGAGTACTACCTGGCTGCCGGCGATGCGCGCTTCGACGCCGCCCTCGGCGCCTACCGTGCTTACCTTGAAACGCTGGCGCGTCTCTCCGGACTGCCGAACGCCAGCGACGCCGCGCAGCGCGTGATCGCCCTCGAAACAGCCCTCGCGCAAACGCACGCGAAGCGCGAGGAGCTGATGGACCCGGCACGGATGTACAACCCGATGGACGCCGCCGCGCTGAACAAGCACGCGCCGGGATTTGCGTGGGACGCCTACCTGGCCGCCGCCTCCCTGGGCGGCGCGACAACCCTGATGGTCGCCCACCCGGCATCGCTGCAAGCGGCCGCCGGCCTGCTGGCCGAAAGGCCGCTGGCCGACTGGAAGCTGTACATCCGCATGCGTACCCTCGACGCGCATGCCAATGTGCTGCCGCAGGCGTTCCGCGACGCGCGCTTCGCCTTCCGGGGCGTGGCCCTTGGCGGCGCGAAGGCGCCTGAGCCACGCTGGCAGCAAGGCATTGCCGTGCTCAATGGCGCGCTTGGCGAAGCGGTGGGCCAGCTCTATGTGCGCCGCCATTTCCAGCCTGCCCACAAGCGCCAGGTGCAAGCGATGGTCGACAACGTCATGGCCGCGTACCGCGAATCGATCCAGCAAACCGCGCGCATGACTGCAGCGACCAGGGGTCAGGCGCTCGAGAAGCTGGCCCGCTACCGCACCAAGATCGGCTACCCGTCGGTGTGGCGCGACTACCGCAAGCTTGAAGTACGGGCCGACGACGCGCTTGGCAACAAGGTGCGCGCCGCGCGCTTCAACTGGCAGCAGCAGGCGGCCAAGGCCGACCGCGCGGTCAACCGCGACGAGTGGCATTTCACTCCCCAGACGGTGGACGCGATGTACGACCCGATGCTCAACGAGATCGTCTTCCCGGCAGCGGTGCTGCAGCCGCCGTTCTTCGACCCTGCTGCCGATGCGGCAATGAACTACGGTGCGATCGGCGTCAACATCGCGCACGAGATCACCCATGGCTTCGACCAGATGGGCAGCCAGTTCGACGGCGAAGGCAAGCTGCGCAACTGGTGGGCCGACCAGGACCGCCTGGCCTTCGACGCGCTCGGGGCACGCCTGGTTGCGCAGTTCGACACGGTGGAAGCGCTGCCCGGCAAGCGCGTGAACGGCAAGCTGACGCTGACCGAAAACCTGGCCGACCTGGCAGGCGTACAGGTGGCGTACAAGGCCTACATCCGCTCACTCGGCGGAAAGGAAGCGCCGGTCATCGACGGGCGCACCGGGCCGCAGCGCTTCTTCTTCGCGGTGGCGCACTTCCGGCGCGTGAAGATGCGCGACGAGATGATGCTGCAAACGCTCACCTCGGACCCGCACGCGCCGCACGCCAATCGTGCCAACGGCCCCGCCGCCAACACCGATGCCTTCCACGACGCCTTTGCGACCCGTCCCGGCGACGCCATGTACAAGCCGGCCGCGGAGCGCATCCGCGCCTGGTAGCAGGATCAGGGGGAATGAGCGCTATGCGCCGCCCCTGCCCATTGCTAGAATGCCTGACCATCCTCATCGAGATCGCACCTGCCACATGGCCGACCACTTCTTCCCGCGCGCGCGCACGTTCTGGATGTATCACTGCAGCGCCCTCGCCGTGGGACTGGCTGTCACGGTCGCGATGGCGGCGGCGTGGGGATCGATGAGCGCCTATCAGATTGTCAGCAGCATCGTCTGGATGCCGATCTATACGATCGCAGTACTCGCGTTCCGCAAGTGCTACCGCAGCATGGAGGTACATCGCCCTGCGATGGTGACGGTAATCGCCGCGACCGTCGCGTACAGCGCGGTGGCAGGGGTGCTGATCGCGTTCGTGCTGGTGGCCCTCCTGCTGCCGCTGTTCTGGGAGCAGTTCGCCGCGCGCTACGCCGAGGCGGGCATCGCCATGACGGCCGGCCGCGTGCTGCTTGACCGCCTGCTTGACCACGCGCCGCAAAGCCAGCTGTTCGTATGCGTGTGGAGCTTCATCTACATCAGCGTGGCGACCGCACGCAAGGCGGCAGCAGCGGAGCTGTTCAACCTGCGCCTGGCGAACAACCTGAAGGACGCGCAGCTGAGCAACCTGTCCAACCAGCTCAATCCCCATTTCCTGTTTAACTCCCTGAACAACATCCGCTTCATGATCCATGAGGATGCGCGTAGCGCCGACGCCATGATTACCTCGCTCTCCGAGATCCTGCGCTATTCGCTGGAAAGCGCGACGCGCGACAAGGTGCGCGTCAGCGACGAGATAGCCATCGTCAGGAAGTATCTGGCGATCGTCGGCACGCAGTACGACGGCCGCCACGCTTTTCACCTGCACGTGCCGGCTTCGCTGCAATCGCAGTTGATCCCGCCGATGACGCTGCAGATGCTGGCCGAGAACGCCGTCAAGCACGGGCTGGACCAGCTGCGCGATGGCGGCAGCTTGAGTGTCGACATATCCGAACAAGACGAGCGGCTGCTGCTCGATGTGCGCAACGACGCCCCGGCCGACGGCGCCAGGCAGCCCGGCATGGGCATCGGGCTGCGCAACATCGAGCAGCGCCTGGGGCTGCTGTATGGGACCGGCGCGACGCTGGCGGCTAGCGCGCACCCGGGCGGATTCCATGTGCGGATCGCGCTGCCGAAGGAGAGCGCATGAGAGCCATCGTGGTGGAAGACTCGCGCCTGGCGCGCGAAGGGCTGGTGCGCATGCTCGGCGAGCACGCGGCGCTCACGGTAGTGGGCCAGGCTGACCATCCCGACAGCGCGCTGCCGATGATCATGGCGCTGCGGCCGGATGTACTGTTCCTGGACATTCACATGCCTGGCGCCAGCGGCTTCGACCTGCTCGCGCAGCTCGACTACCTGCCGCGCATCGTGTTCACGACGGCGTTCAGCGAATACGCGATCCGCTCGTTCGACTTCAATACCGTCGATTACCTGCTCAAGCCGATCAGCGCCGAGCGGCTGGCACAGGCGCTGCACAAGCTGCTCGGAGAATCCGATCCGGCCAGGGCGCCGCGGCGGCTGGACATCGGCAGCAAGATCTTCATCAAGGACGGCGAAAAATGCCACCTGGTCGGGCTCGACGCGATCAAGTACATCGAGAGCTGCAAGAATTACGTCCAGGTCTTCTTCGGCGCCGACAAGGCCTACGTGAAGAAGTCGCTCAACAGCGTCGAAGAACGGCTGCCGGCCGGGCACTTCTTCCGCGCCAACCGCCAGTGCGTGGTGAACCTGCAGGCGATCCGCAGCATTGAAGAGTCGATCAGCCTTGGCTACATGATCACGATGAGCGACGGCCGCATGGTCGAGGTATCGCGCCGCAACGCGATCGAGCTGAAGGAACTGCTCAGCTTTTAAGGCGGCGCGCGCACGAATCGCCGCTTGCGCTTAAAATCGTGGCTCACATTACACAGTCAAGGAGCCGGGATGCGTATCCTGCACACCATGCTGCGGGTCGGCGACCTGCAGCGTTCAATCGATTTCTACACCAAGGTCCTCGGCATGACGTTGCTGCGCACCAGTGAGAACCCGGAATACAAGTACACGTTGGCGTTCGTCGGCTACGGCAAGAACCCCGACCACGCGGAGCTCGAGCTGACCTACAACTGGGGCGTCGATTCGTACGAGCTCGGCACCGCCTACGGCCACATTGCGATCTCGGCGGACGACATCGTCGCAGCCTGCGACTCGGCGCGCGCCAACGGCGGCAACGTCACGCGCGAGCCGGGACCGGTCAAGGGCGGCAGCACCATCATCGCGTTCATCACCGATCCGGACGGCTACAAGATCGAGCTGATCGAACGCAAGGACAACGGCGCCGGCGCCGGCCTCACCGCACTGAGCGAAATCGCCTGATATCTTTCCCGCCTGCAAACGGTAATAAAAAGCGATGTCACCGTTATGTGTGGAATGGACTCCGTCCTTCCCGCGCAGGCGGGAATCCATACTGGCGCCGGGTAGCGGATCGGGGTCTCGCGGTTACCGCATCCCTGGCATGGGTGCCCGCCTGCGCGGGCACGACGGGATGGGGGCCACTCCGTTTTCCACATTCACGGTGACATAGCGAAAAAAAAGGCGCCGAAGCGCCGTTTTTTGCTTGCCTTGCCGCTTATTTCTGCAGCAGGTTGTTCACCGGGATCAGGTCGTCTTCGCGCAGCGCGCCAGCGGCCGCCTTCAGGCGCAGGCCGTTGACGATGGTGTCGTAACGCGCGCGCGACAGGTCGCGGCGGGTCGAGAACAGCTGGCGCTGCGCGTTCAGCACGTCGATGTTGATGCGCACGCCAACCTGGTAGCCCAGCTTGTTCGAATCGAGCGCCGAAGTGCTCGACACTTCCGCCGCTTCCAGCGCCCTCACCTGCGCCAGCCCGCTGTTGACGCCGAGGTAAGCCTGGCGCGCGAACTGCGCTGCGTTGCGGCGCGTGGTTTCGAGGTCGCTGCGGGCCTTGTCTTCCAAAGCGATCGATTCACGTACGCGGCTGGTCACGGCAAAACCGTTGAAGAGCGGCACGTTCCATTGCACGCCAATGGCGTTGTTCTGGGTGGTGCCCGAACCGAGGCTCTGGCCGCTGATTTTGCGGTGGGTCGAGTTGGCGACCAGGTCCAGCGTCGGGTAGTGGCCGGCGCGGTTTTTCGAGATGTCGCGCTTGGCGGACTCCAGCGACAGCTGGGCGGCAACCACGCCGTAGTTCGAGGTCTCGGCCGATGATACCCATGGCTCAAGCACGGCAGGCTGGGGCGATGCCAGTGCCACGCCCGGCTTCAGCGGCGCCAGCCCCTGCGGGTCGGTGCCGATGATCGCCTGCAACGCGGTGCGCTTGACGGCCAGGTCGTTGATGGCGGCGAATTCCTGCGCCACGACCAGGTCATACGCTGCCTGTGCTTCGTGGGTGTCGGTGATGGTCTGGGTGCCGACTTCGAAATTGCGCTTGGCCGAGGCCAGCTGCTCGGTGGTCGCGGTCTTCTGCGACTGGGTCGATGCCAGCGTGTCTTCCGCCGCCAGCACGTCGAAATACGCCTGCGCCACGCGGGTGATCAGGTCTTGCTGCGCCTGGGCGAACTGGGCTTCGCTGATGGCCTGCAGCAGCTTGCTTTGCTGGTAGGTCTGCCAGTTGGCCCAGCGGAACAGCGGCTGGACCAGCGACAGCGTGTAGTCGGTGGTACGCAGGTTGCTGCCGCTGCCCGGAATGGTGCCGACGGTGCCGTTCGGCAGCGTCCCGAGCGCGCCTTCATTCCATGGCGAGTTGTCGGTATCGTTTTTGACGACCGCGCCGTTTGCGCCTATGGTCGGAAGCAACAGCGAACGCCCTTGCGGAACCCGCTCCCTGCCTGCCGCCGCCGAGGCGCGCGCGCTCGCGAACACCGCATCATTTGCCAGTGCCTGCTTGTACACGTCGAGGAGGTCGGCCGCCTGTGCGTTGAGCGAAACAACAGCGCTGGCTATCAGCACGGCGATAAGGGATTTCTGCATTGCATTCTCCGTTGGAGTCATCAAAAGGTTTAAATAAATTTGCAGCTGACTATCTCCGATTCCGCCGTACTGATGTGATGGTCAGTACTTCGGCATCGCGCTGTCGACCTGCACAGCCCAGGCGTGAACGCCGCCCGTCAAATTGCTTACATCCGTGAAACCGTTGCGTTCTAAAAAGCTCGCCACCGCCGCGCTGCGCGCGCCGTGATGGCAGATGCAGACGATCGCGGCATCGTCATCGAGTTCCTGAAGGCGCGCCGGCACGGTATTCATCGGGATCAGCGTCGACCCTTCGATCTTGCAGGTCTCGAATTCCCACCCTTCGCGCACGTCCAGCAGCACCGGACGCGGGCGCGACGGGTCAGCCAGCCACTCTGCAAGCTCGGGTGCGGTAAGGTGTTTCATCGCCGCGCCGCCTTAGAACGAGAAGTGCGATACGGCTTTCGCGCCGCTCAGCTGCTTGACGTTGGTCTCGAAGACCTTGACCGTGTCGTAGGCCGTTTCCGAAACGCGGGTGATGACATTGACCGACATCACCGGCGCCACGCCGATGACCGCGGCGATGCGTCCGCCGACTTTGACTTGCTTGAGGAACGCTTCCGGCAGCACTTCCAGCGCGCCCGAAATCACGATCACATCGAATGGCGCACCGTTGTCCCAGCCTGCCGCGCCATTGCCCTGCTCCACCTTGACGTTGGCGACGCCGGCGCGCGCCAGGTTCGCTTCGGCCATGGCCTTCAGTTCAGGCGAGATCTCGACGGTCGTCACATGACGTCCCTTGTGCGCCAGCAGTGCCGCCATGTAGCCGGAGCCAGCGCCGATTTCCAGGACAGTTTCGTGCTTCTTGAGCATAACTTCCTGCAAAATGCGCGCTTCCATCTTCGGCGTAAACATCGCCTCGCCGCCTGGCAGCGGAATTTCGGTATCGACAAACGCCAGTGCCTTGCAAGCCGCAGGAACAAATTCCTCGCGCTTGACGACTACCAGCAGGTCGAGCACGTCCTGGTCCAGCACGTTCCATGGACGGATCTGCTGTTCAATCATGTTAAAGCGGGCTTGTTCGATATTCATCTCTATGACTCGGTGGAAAAATAATAATCCGATATTTTATCGTTGAACGGCCTCAGAACCCACATCTTAGCGACATGGGTTCGTAGATCGGGAGAAATTGCGACAGTCTGCAGTTTAAAGGGAATGAAGCTGCGAAAACGCCGACTTGGCGCTTTTGGCAACTCACGGCTGGACTGCGGGGGGGACCGGCTGGGGCGGCAGCAGGCCGTTGAGGGCCATGTCGAGGAAGGAATCGATGAAAGCTGCCGGGTCGAGCTGCTCATGGGCGCAAGGACCGATCGAATGCTTCCAGGTCATCAGCATCAATACCGGCGCGATCAACACCTGGGTCATGACGTTGATGTCGACATTGCGGAACTCGCCCTTGGCGACTGCGCGTTCGAGCATCACCGCGATGGCGCGGGTGCCGCGCACGATGACTTCTTCCTGGTAGAAGCAGGCCAGGTCGGGGAAATTCTTCGCTTCGGCCATCACCAGCTTGATGATGCCCGAGGCGTTCGACTCGCCCATGCGGTCCCACCAGCCGTGCATGACCCGGCGCAGCAGGTCGGCGCTGTGGCCTTCGAACCCGGCTATGTCCGCTTCGGTCGCGTCAATGGCAGGCACGACGCTGTTGCGTACCACCGCCTTGAACAACTCTTCCTTGTTGGTGAAGTACAGGTACAGCGTGCCCTTCGACACGCCGGCGCGCTTGGCGACATCCTCCAGCCGCGTCGTGGCGAAGCCGCGCTCGACGAACAGGTCCAGTGCGGCCGCAAGAAGCTCCTGGGGGCGCGCGTCCTTGCGGCGCTCCCAGCGCGGTTTCATATTGAAAGAGCAATCCATGTGCTGCCATCCGGGTAACTTACTTGCGAGTCATTAATATAGACTGCTGATAACGGTCCGTCAAGCTGGGGCCGTCGTCTCTGCCCGGATAACGTGCACCGCCAACTAGCCTGCGTACTTCACCGAGCAGCCGTACGGCTTGGTGTTGGCCTTCTCGACCGGCTTGCCGGTGCTGATGGCGCTCAGCGCTGCGGACACATAGTTTTCCGCTTTCGCCAGGTCTTCCTTCTTGGCGGTTGGAATGCTGTCGATGCCGCCCTTGTAGACCAGCTGGCCAGCGGCGTTGACGATGAACATGTGCGGGGTGGTCTGCGCGCCGTACAGCTTGCCGATCTTGCCGTCCGGATCAAGCAGCGTGAATGCTGGCGCCGCTTTACGGCTGGCGTTGAGCTTCTGCGCGGTCGCGCCGTCCACATGGCCTTGCTTACCCGGGGCCGACGACAAGACCTGCATCCACACCACGCCTTTGCCGGCGGCGTCTTTCTGCAGCGTCGGCATGTTGCCGCTGTCATAGTGTTTGGCGACGAATGGGCATTCATGGTTGGTCCACTCCAGCACCACCGTCTTGCCCTTGAAGTCGGACAGCTTGACCGGCTTGCCGTCCGCCCCGACCGCATCGAAGGACGGCGCTGGCTGGTTCAGGTCGGCAGCGGCCATCGCGGACGATGCTGCGGCCAGAAAACCCACGGTGACTGCTGCCCTGACCACCTGCTTGATTGTTGTCGACATGTTGTATCTCCTTGAGGTTTCAGTTCACGTAACGATGATCCGGCGCTATTTCGACAGCAACGCCGAGCTGACGATGTCAGGCGTCAGGATCTGCGGCAGCACCGCCGCCTCGGATCCCGTGCCTGATGGATAAAACAGATACAGCGGAACGCCGCTGCGGCCGTATTGCTTGAGCAAGGCGCTGATCTGGGCATCCTGGTTGGTCCAGTCGCCTTTCATGTACGTAATGCCTTCCTCCTGCAGCAATGCCTTGAACTCTGGCTGGCTCAACGCGACTTTCTCGTTGACCAGGCAGGTGATGCACCAGGCGGCGGTCAGGTTGATGAAAACCGGCTTGCCCTGCTCACGCAGCTCGGCCAGGCGTGGCGGCGAATAGGCTTCCCAGTTCTCCCCCGCGCCCGCTTGCGCCAGTTGGGCAGGTGTCGCGGCCAGCACGCGCACCGCCTGGAAGCTCAGGCCGACTGTGGCCAGCGTCGCTGCCAGCAGCACGCCGTTCGCGGCCACGCGGGCGCCGCCACTGGTGGTGCGGGTGCTGTCGAAGATCCAGGCGATCAGCGCCAGCATGATCATGCCGCCCAGCGCCAGCGGCACGGCGTTGACGCCCGCCTGCTGCGCAAGCACCCAGACCAGCCACACGGCCGCGCCGTACATCGGGAAGGCCAGCGCCTGCTTGAGCCGTTCCATCCACAGGCCGGGCTTGGGCAGTATCCGATGCAGAGCGGGCCACGCGCTGACCAGCAGGTACGGCAGCGCCAGGCCGAGGCCGAGCGCGAGGAAGACCAGCCACAGCACCAGCGAAGGCTGGGTCAGCGCGAAGCCCAGCGCGGCGCCCATGAAAGGCGCCGTGCAAGGGGTGGCGACGATGGTGGCCAGCACGCCCGTGAAGAAGCTGCCGCTGTAGCCGCTGCGGCCGGCAAGGCTTGAACCCAGGTTGGCCGGGCCGCCCAGCGCAAACACCCCGGACAGGCTGAGTCCGACGACAAAGATCAGGTAAGCCACGCCGAGCACGAAGTACGGCGACTGGAACTGGAAGCCCCAGCCCACTTGCGCGCCGAGGTTCTTGATGACGATGAGCGCCAGCGCCAGCAGGCTGAAGCTGGCCAATACGCCTGCGGTGTAGGCGAGGCCTTGCGCGCGCTTCTGCGCGCTGCTCAGATCGGAATGCTTGAGCAATCCGAGGGCCTTGATCGACAACACCGGAAAGACGCAGGGCATCAGGTTGAGCACGATGCCGCCGATGAAGGCCAGCAGCAGCGCCCGCCATACGGTGATGTTCGGTTCGCTTGCAACCGGCGCCAGTACGGCGGCATTCTTCGGCTTTGGCGCAGCCGCGCTGGCGCCCAGTTCAACCGCATGGACAATGACGCCATGCCCGCCAGGCGCGGTCTTTTCTTCGGCGACCAGCACGCCGCGCACAGGGGCACCTGGCGCGGGAGGCGTCTCGCCGGGGGCCAGTGCGATCGTCAGCTGCCGCCCGTCCAGCTGGAACGCCTGCGGCGCATTGTGGGCTACCGTTCCCCAGTCGGCCGGGTAAAAGCGCAAGGTATGCTGGCCGACGAAGTCGGCTGCGGATTGACCGGCGATATCGGACGGCATGGCCAGTTTCGCCTGCAGTTTGCCATTCTCGCGCTGATATGCGGCTTGCCAGCTGACTGCCTGCGGAATTTTTTTCAACGCGGCACCGATGATCTGCGCCTGTTCGCCGTTGCCGGAGGCCGCGGCCGCCACTGCCAGCGTGATCTTCAAGGTCGCGTCTTGCGGAATACAGCTTTCCTCGCAGACCAGCCAACTGGCTTTTGCCTCGATCGGGATCTGGCTGCCGATGGCTTGCGACGCGGGCACGGTGAGCTTCGTCAGCAGGACCACGTGATCGGCGTAGCCGTAGTTGGTGATCGGGCCGATGTCGAAGCGGCCAGGCGCCGGCCACAAGATGTCACCCGCTGTGACGCCCGCCGGAAGTTGCCACTCGATGCTGGTGCTGGTGCCGGAATCGCCGGGATTTTTCCAGTATGTGTGCCAGTTGGGAATGATCTTTTGTTCGAGACCCAGGTACACCGTCTGGCCGGGAGCCACGCTTGCGGCATCGCTGATCAGCCTGACCTCGACCTGCTCGGTGCGGGCGCGGTCGGATGGCAACTGCGCCGCGGCACCGAAGTGCCCGGCGACCAGCGCAGCGGCGGCAAACCAGCGAACCGAATCGAGAAGCATCAGGAAACTCCAGGTAGCTGCGGGGGCGCGGAGGGCGCTGCCAAAAGAACATCGTGACAGCCATGCTAATCAATGTCGGGGTCGGAAGCAACGGATTGGGGCGGGAGAAATGTATCCACTTTGTACAGTCGCGCGCAGCCTCGATTGAGGCAGCGCAACCGGCGCGCCAAGGTGCTGGCTACGATGGATTGCTGACTACTTGCGGCCAGAGCATGCATATAACCGGATGCCCGACATGCACCACTATCCCCAGCCGCTCCCCGACGGCACCGTCTACACCTGCCCGATCCATCCGGAAATACGCCACGCCGGGCCGGGCGTGTGTCCGCAATGCGGGCGGGTGCTTGAGCCCATGCTCAACGGCGCGGATGTCATCGGCCGCCCGGTTTGACTGCTCCTGTATACTGTCGCATCCTGTCTTCAATATTGCCGATGTCAGCCAGTGCAAACCAGGTCAGCTGCCGTGCCGGATGCGGAGCGTGCTGCACCGCTCCTTCGATTACCTCCCCGATTCCCGGCATGCCCGACGGGAAGCCCGCTGGCGTGCGCTGCATCCAGCTGACGGACACGAACGGTTGCGCAATCTTCGGCCACCCGGACCGGCCGGCGTTTTGCGCCGGCCTTCAAGCGTCGGCAGACATGTGCGGTACGTCGCGCGAACACGCGATCGCATGGCTGACTGACCTTGAACGGGCGACCGCGCCTACTTAGGCGGCGCCTCATCCAGCGGGACAGGGCCGCTCAGCCCTTTGCGTTTCTTCTTCTTGACCACTTCAGTTTGCTCCTGGGTCGGCCGCAATGCCGGCGGCGGCGCGACCGGGAGCGGGAATCCGAGAAACACCATCACGAAGAAAATCGGCAGCAGCAGGTAGAACAGCGGCCGTCTCCAGTTCAGTTTTTGTTTCAGCATTGCCAACACATGGGGGCAATGCCGGACTCATCAAGGCGTGCGCGGCGTCTCGTTGACGAAGCTGTCCACGGCGTCGAGCGTCGGCGCCAGCCCGCGTAACGGCGCCGCCATCGAGGCCACCAGCGTCGTGTGGGTGACTCCACCGTAATACAACTCGGTGACGGCCACGCCAGTGCTGCGCAGTTTTGCTGCGAGGCGCCCGGTGTTGTCGGCAGGATTAACCAGGCTGTCGCTGGACGCGGCTATCAGCAGCGCCGGCGGCGAGGTCGTGCCGACATGGTTGACGGGCTGGGAACCCGGCGGCGTGTTGGGATGATGGAAGACCGGCCGCGTATCCTTGTTGACGATCGGGAGGAAATCATACGGCCCGGCCAGCCCGATCCAGCCGCGCAGCGCGGCGGTCTTCATGCCCGACTTTGCCAGGTAGCTCTCGTCCAGCGCCACCATCGCGGCGTTGTACGCGCCGGCGCTGTGTCCCATCACGAACAGGCGCGCCGGGTCGCCGCCATAACGGGCGATCTCGCGCGCTGCCCACGCCACCGCCAGGGCCGAGTCGTCGAGGAAGTCGGGGTAGCGCACCTCGGGGTACAGCCGGTAATCGGGGATCACGGCGACGATGCCGCGCGACGCCAGGGCCCGCCCAACGAAAGCGTAGTCGGCGCGCTCGCCCTTGTTCCAGTTGCCGCCATAGAAGAACACCACCACCGGCGCGCCAGTTGCCCCGCCATTCGGCACATAGATATCGAGCTTGTTGCGAGGGCCGCTGCCATAGGCGACGCCGGCGGTGGCGGTGGACGCGCCCGCCGGTGACAGCGCGTTCAGCGCCTTGAGCGGCGAGCACGCCGCCAGTCCGCCTAGCAGCAACACCAGGCCGCCAACCGCATATACAGGAAATCTTCTCGCCATCATCAGCCTCGCCGCCTAAAAATCGTGTAATTGATTATATAGATTGCAATAAAACGGCGAGCACAGCACGTCACAAGGCTTCTCCGGCGTTGATTCATCGTCAATCCCGGGCCGGCGCTTGACCATACAATCACAAGGTTGAGAATGCGGCGGGACATGCGTACCGTTGTTGCCGTTGACCCATAGCCCGGAGGCCAGTCGTGGTAAGCTTCGACCCCGCACCGTGACGCCTTCCGGTCTTGACTCTCTCAACACAGACGTACGTTTTCGCCGAATACATGGATATCATCATCGCGGTAAAAGCCATTCTCATGGGCGTGGTGGAGGGGTTGACAGAATTTCTGCCAATTTCTTCCACCGGCCACCTGATTCTGGCGGGCAGCTTGCTCAACTTTACTGATGCCAAGGCGAAAGTGTTTGAAATCGTGATCCAGGCCGGCGCCATCCTCGCCGTGTGCTGGGAGTACAGGGCCCGTATCGTGTCGATTTTCAGCGGCATCACCCATGATCGGCAGGCACAGCGATTCGTGCTGAATGTCTTTGTGGCTTTCCTGCCCCTGGCGCTGCTCGGCCTGATCTTCGGCAGCGCAATCAAGGCCGCCCTGTTTTCGCCGGTGCCGGTCGCACTGGCCTTCATCATCGGCGGCCTCATCATCTTGTGGGTAGAGCGCCACCACAAGCACAATCCGCCGGCGGTGCGCTTCGAGAGCGTGGACGACATGAGCATGGCCGACGCCCTCAAGGTCGGCATTGCGCAGGCGGCCGCGCTGATTCCGGGCACCAGCCGCTCTGGCGCGACCATCATCGGCGCGATGGCGTTCGGCCTGCCGCGCCGCGTCGCTACCGAGTTCTCGTTCTTCCTCGCGATTCCCACCCTGATGCTGGCGACCGTGTACTCGCTGATCAAGGAGCGCGGCATCCTCACGCTGGACGACCTGCCGATGTTCACGCTCGGCTCGATCTCGGCCTTCATTTCCGCATTCATGTGCGTTCGCTGGCTGCTGCGCTACATCAGCACCCATGACTTCACGGTGTTCGCCTGGTACCGCATCGTGTTCGGGCTGATCGTGCTCGCCAGCTCGCATTACGGGTGGATCGTTTGGGTGCACTAGACATGAATCCTGCCATCAGCGCACGCGCCCTCGAACAGCTGCAAACCGTTTTCGGCTACCCTGCCTTCCGCGGCCAGCAGGCCGAGATCGTCGAACACGTCAGCAGCGGCGGCGACGCGCTGGTGCTGATGCCTACCGGCGGCGGCAAGTCGCTGTGCTACCAGATTCCCGCACTGCTGCGCGACGGCGTCGGCGTCGTGGTGTCCCCGCTGATCGCGCTGATGCAGGACCAGGTCGACGCGCTGGCCGAAGTCGGCGTGCGCGCCGCCTTCCTGAACTCGACCCAGACGTTTGAAGAATCGATGCGCATCGAACGGCTGGTGCGCACCGGCGAGATTGACCTGGTCTACGTTGCGCCAGAGCGCCTCATGACGCAGCGCTGCCTCGACCTGTTCGACGCGTCGAAGATCGCGCTGTTCGCGATCGATGAAGCGCACTGCGTATCGCAATGGGGCCATGACTTCCGCCCCGAGTACATCCGCCTGTCGATCCTGCACGAACGCTTCCCGGACGTGCCGCGCATCGCGCTGACCGCCACCGCCGACCCGCAAACCCGAGCCGAAATCGCGATGCGGCTGCAGCTCGACGACGCGCGCCAGTTCGTCTCGTCGTTCGACCGTCCGAACATCCGCTACCAGATCGTCGAGAAGGACAACGGCCGCAAGCAGCTGCTCGACTTCATCACCGCCGAACATGGCGGCGACTGCGGCATTGTCTACTGCCTGTCGCGCAAGAAGGTCGAAGAGACCGCCGAATTCCTGAACGAGAACGGGGTACGCGCGATGCCGTACCACGCCGGCATGGACCACACGAAGCGCGCCGCCAACCAGGCCAAGTTCCTGCGCGAAGAGAACATGGTGATGGTCGCGACCATCGCTTTCGGCATGGGCATCGACAAGCCGGACGTGCGCTTCGTCTGCCACCTTGACCTCCCGAAAAGCATCGAAGGCTACTACCAGGAGACCGGGCGCGGAGGCCGCGACGGCATGCCGGCCAGCGCCTGGATGGCGTACGGCTTGCAGGACGTGGTGCTGCAGCGCCGGATGATCGACGAATCCGAAGCCGACGAAACGTTCAAGCGGGTGCTGTCGATGAAGCTCGACGCCATGCTCGGACTGTGCGAAACGCTAACCTGCCGGCGCGTGCGCCTGCTCGACTACTTCGGCGAACCTTCCGGCCCGTGCGGCAATTGCGACACCTGCCTGATACCGCCGGTGTCGTTCGACGGCACGGTGCCGGTGCAAAAGCTGCTGTCGACGATCTACCGGGTCGACCAGCGGTTCGCAGGCGGCCACGTCATCGACGTGCTGCGCGGGGTGGAGTCGGACCGCATCAAGCAGTGGCACCACGACTCGCTGTCGGTGTACGGCATCGGCAGCGAACGCACCGAAGCGGAGTGGCGAGCGATCCTGCGCCAGGCGATCGCGCTCGGGCTGATCACGGTCGACCATGACTCATACAGCTCGCTCAAGCTCACCGACGCCGCGCGTCCGGTGCTCAAGGGCGGGCAGAAGGTGCAGCTGCGCCAATACGTCAAGCCTGCCAAGCAAAAGCGCGCGCCATCGGCCTCGAAAGGCTACGTCGAAAGCGAGCTGTCGAAATCGGAACAAGAGATTTTCGACCGCCTGCGCTCGTGGCGCATGGGTACGGCGCGCGAGCACAACGTGCCGGCGTACGTGATCTTTGTGGATGCGACCTTGCGCGAGATCGCCAAGGCCAAACCGCGCTCGCTGGACGACCTGCGCGGCGTCAGCGGCGTGGGCGAGAAGAAGCTCGCGTCGTATGGTGAAGAGATTGTCGCCTTGATTGGCGAGATGATGTAATTCGGCGGATGACGCGCTTCGCGCTCTTCCGCCCTACGAAACCCGCGGTCGATTTCGCAAAAAAAAACCACTGGCGACTGCGTAGGGCGGACAAGCGCGAAGCGCGCCTCCGCGCGACACGCGGCCGCGATCTACTTTTTAACGAACACCAAATCCCACACCCCGTGCCCCAGCTTCAGGCCACGGTTCTCAAACTTGGTTAGCGGACGATACGCCGGCTGCGGCGCATACCCTTCGGCGGTATTCTGCAGCAGCTGCTCGGCGCCCAGCACCTCCAGCATCTGAACCGCATAGTCTTCCCAGTCGGTCGCGCAGTGCAGATAACCGCCCGGCGCCAGCTTCTGCGCCAGCAGCGTCACAAACGGCCCCTGGATCAAACGGCGCTTGTTATGCCGCGCCTTGTGCCACGGATCCGGGAAGAACACGTGCACGCCTGCCAGCGAACCGTCAGGGATCATCTGGTTCAGCACCTCCACCGCATCGTGCTGGATCAGGCGCAGGTTGGTGATGCCCTGCTCGCCGATCTGCTTGAGCAGGCTGCCCACGCCAGGCGTGTGCACTTCAACACCGATAAAATCCTTCTCCGGCATCGCACGCGCGATATGCGACGTGGTGTCGCCCATGCCGAAGCCAATCTCCAGCACCACTGGCGCCTTGCGGCCAAACGCCTGCTCGTAATCGAGCGGCGCCTTGGCGTACTCGATCAGGAACTTCGGGCCCAGTTCTTCCAGCGCGCGCGCCTGTGCCACCGACAGGCGGCCAGCACGTGTGACGAAGCTGCGGATGCGGTGTTCGGTTGGGTCGTAGAGCATCGGCCGGTTTGGGCCGGTTGGTGGGGTATCAGAGGACATGGGATGCAAAATTGACGGACTGCGGAAGCGGCATTATAGCTTACCCAAACAGTCGGGCAGGTCGGCCGCGGCCGACGACCCGGCCCGCGCCGTGAGCAGTTCGCCCAGCTGCTTCGCCGCCCGCAGCGTGGCGGTGCCATCCTCCGCGCACACCGCCTTCTGGTACCACTCGATTGCCTTGTCGTCGTATCCTGCACCCGCGTAGGCGTAGCCGAAGCCGTCGGCAATCGAACCGATGCCTCCCCACAGTGGCCCGAATTCGCGGTCGAGATACTGCAGCCTGGCCAGCAGCACCTCGCGCTGGACGCTACCGATTTTGCTCTGCACTGCCAGGGTTTCGAGCGCGATGGCGAGCGATACTGGCGAGGCGAGGTCGCTGAACTCTTCGTTCAACGGCACCGCCAGGCGCGATGCCGTGTCGTTCCGGCGCATCGCGCGCCAGCGCCAGTCCGGGTCGCCGTAGCACTGATACGCGGCCCAGGTTGTCGATTCAGGGTGGGCATTCCAGGCAGCGGCGCGGGCGATGCCGACCGCCTCGATAAAGCGCGAGCCGTTCAGCAGCGCGACGTAGAAAGCGGTTGCAAACACTTCGGCCGCATCGTCAGTGACCGCCCAGCCCGCGGCAACCACGCACCGCACGCCGATCCGGATCAGCGACTCGGCGACATTCGCGGCGAACTGGGTGCGGTCGTAGGGCTGCAAGATGGCGGCGGGATCGGCGCTCGCGGTATGGCAGCAGTTGAGGAACACCAGGTCGGGAATGCTGCGCATGGCGTTGATCTCGTTCGCGCCGAGGAAGGTGTTGTCGCCCGATAGGACCACGCCGCCGTGCGGTCCCGGCTCGCCGTGGCCGGCGACATGCACGATGCGGTACGGGTCCTTGAGCAGCGCGATCAGGATCGCCTGCGCGTCATTCTCCTCGGCGCGCAGAGTGACCTGCCCGGGTTCGAGGCCGCTGCCGGGCCGGGTCAGCGTCTGCGCGACCGCGATCGCCTCGCGCCGTGCCCCCGGCAGCGGCGGATACAGCGGCGACGATGTTTGCGGATCGCCGATGATCAGCACCTTGTCGCCGACGCTGGCCGGCCGCAGGCTGGCGCGAAATTCCTCCAGCTGCATCTTGCGGACCAGTTTGCTGCGGACGGCCCAGGGGCGCTTGTCGGCGGCATCGCTTTCCAGGCTCGTATCAAGCAGTTCCCACGGAATGCCGGCGGTAGTGGCATCGAGTTCCATGACCAGTTCAATGGAGCCGCTCAGGAAGGGTTCCATGTCGATCGGGATCAGCAGATCGAACAGCGTGCGCCCGATGTCGGGATCGATTGCCGGGTCGTTCGACGCCTTCGACACCAGTTCCCTGACCAGGGTGGCCTGTGCGCGGTGCGCGTGTACCTCCGCACGCGCGCGCCGGGTGTCGAGCGTATAGGCGATACCCGGGTGATCCGCGTCGGGGCCGGCCTGCCGCAGCGCGCTGATGAAATCATAGCTGGTGCCGCGGTAGCCGGAATCGGGCGTGCGCCGCAACGCCCCCGGTCCGAACTGGATTTTGCCAACCAGCTGCAGCAACGTGCGGTCGGCCTGCTGCTGCATCTGCAGCGCATGCCACGCGTCGGTTGCGCGCTCGAGATACAGTTCGACCAGCGTCAGCTGGCGCAGCCTGGGCCAGCCGTCGACGTGCTCCAGCTTGGTGTTCGCCTCGTGCGCGGCCTGCACGATGGCCAGCGCCGCGCTGCCGGCACTGATGCCGCTGCCCCCGCTGCCGACCAGCGTGGCCGAAAGCGAAAAATCGGCGGGCGGCTTGCCTGCGGACCGTTCGGACAGGCGCTGTGCGTACGCCAGGATGGCCTGGCGAATGGTGTAGACAAGATCAGCGGTGCGCATGTCGCCTTCGTCGCCGAGGCCTGCGACGACCACTGCCGACAGGCACGCGCCTGCGCACGTGTTCTGGAAAACCTGATGCGACCCCGTTGCGCTGGGATACAACCCGGCATTCAGGCTTCGGCTCATCCGTTCGTCGAGCAGCGCATCGACGGCCGCTTCCGCGCCGGTCAGCGTGGTTGAGCGGTAATGTCCGACCAGCAGGGCTTGCCCGGTAAAGCGCAGGTCGGCGTTGAGGACGATGACTTCCATTGGTTTCCCTGTTTAGGGCGCAATCAGCGCATCATGAATCCGCCTGGCGACTTCCTTATCGCTCAGGTAGCCAGCGATACCATGACGGTTTTCGGTGAAATTTTCCACGGAGGTCATGTTCTCGATGGGCGGGAACACGGCGAAGTGCTCTGATGTAAGCGGATACAGCGCAACAACGTCGCGCTCATCCATGGCATTAAACCAGCGCGCTGCCGCCGCCGGATGCGACACCGGCTGCAATTTGCGCTTGACCGCGCGAATCGCCAATGGCGACCCGAGCGTGACAAAAAGCGGCACCCTCAGCTGGGCGCTCTGCAGCACGTTGTAGGCGATGACGGTGCCCAGCGAATGGCTGACGACCACCGCCTCGCTGCCCGGCACAAAGGCCGCGCGCACGCCGTCGTCCATTACGTTGCGCAGGTCCTTGCGGTACAGGTACTGGAAGACGTCGTTGGTAAATAACGCCACGCCGGCGGCGCTGGCAAACGGAACGGTCTTGTCGAGGACGCTTAGGAAGGCCTGGACCCAGCCCCAGTTCAGCGGTCCCCTCTGCCTGCCAGGGTCATCCGGCATGCCAATGGCGGCTTTTAGTTCGGCAAGGTACTCGGTGAAGAATTCTTCTTCAGGCGAGGACGGCGCGACGCCACGCACGACGATGTCAACCGCGTCGTCAAGGCTCGATCCTTTGACGATCTGGTCAAGCGTGTCGCCGTAGTATGGAAACCTGATCTCGTCGTCGGCGACAGGCAAGGTCAGGCCACTTTTCGCCAGCCCTGCTTTCAGCGCGATGATCCACTCTTGTTTCAGCGCGGCGGCATCTTTGCCGTGCTGCGCGCGACCGTGGACGAACACCAGATGTCGTTTCATTGAGTGCCTTTTGTCAACGGATGCTGTATGCACCCACTTTCCAACTGCCCTGCGCATCCTTGATCGGCGTGACCGTTTCGACCGCGCTTACCTTGTTTTCAAACCGCGTCTCATACTCAAGTACAACTGTTTGCCCGGCGACCAGCTCCGGAAGGGTTTCCGTGTAGCTGGCCAGCTTTAATCTCCGCGCAAGCACGGCGCCAAGCGGCGCGCGCAGCGCACGGGTGCGCGCCTCCCAGGTCTGCCGGGGAACGGCGCGCTGTAGCTGCACAGCAGCCTGGTCCCAGCTGGCGCCGTACTGAGCGGAGTCGAGCAGGTCAAGCCAGGCGACTGCGGCCTCCTGGCCTTTGTGCACGGCACTGGCGCGCTCTGCGCTGGCAACGGGAACGATCGACATGCTGGCAACGAGGATGGCTGCATGGATAGTGCGCATATCGGTTGCCTCCCATTGAAAAGCAGGACGTTTTAATTATAGTCCGGGCAATTCCAAGGCGCCGTTCAGCTCCAGGGGCCCCATGTCTTCCCAGGGCCGGCCAGCGGCCGGCCTGAAGGCGCAAGCTTCGGAACCGGGTCTTTTCACATGAGGATCTGCGCTGCGGGAATGACACTGAAACGTCTTGAATGCCGGAACCGGCTGGAGCGGGTGAAGGGAATCGAACCCTCGTCGTAAGCTTGGGAAGCTTCTGCTCTACCATTGAGCTACACCCGCGGACACCGCATTCTACTTGGGTTCGGCCACCTGATACAAATTTCAACGCATCCGCGGCTGAGCCGGCCGCTCCATGCCTTTCGGCAACCTGGTCATAGCTTTTTCAATCACACCGATTAATACAACCAATGAGGAGTCGGCTCGGATTGGTGTATCATGTTTTCAATGAGTTCTTCTCATTCGATAGTTTTTATTAACCGACACACAGCTACGAGGACCTTCCCATGTCTCTGATCAACACTCAAGTTCCAGCTTTCAAAACCCAAGCTTTCCACAACGGCAAATTCGTCGAAGTCTCGGACGAAAACCTCAAAGGCAAGTGGTCGGTCATCATCTTCATGCCTGCCGCGTTCACCTTCAACTGCCCAACCGAAGTCGAAGATGCAGCTGACAACTATGCAGAGTTCCAGAAGGCCGGTGCCGAGGTGTACATCGTTACCACCGACACCCACTTCTCGCACAAAGTCTGGCACGAGACCTCGCCAGCCGTTGGCAAAGCCCAGTTCCCGCTGGTCGGCGACCCAACCCACGCACTGACCCGCGCATTCGGCGTGCACATCGAAGAAGAAGGCCTGGCACTGCGCGGCACCTTCATCGTCAACCCGGACGGCGTCATCAAGACCATGGAAGTCCATGACAACGCCATCGCGCGCGACGTCAAGGAAACCCTGCGCAAGCTGAAGGCTGCCCAGTTCGTTGCTGCGAACCCAGGCCAGGTTTGCCCTGCCAAGTGGAACGAAGGCCAGAAGACCCTGACCCCATCGCTCGACCTGGTCGGCAAGATCTAAATTGTGACTGCTGAAGGGCGCGCGCCTTGCCGCCCTTCATCGCCGGGCCGCTCAGCGGCCCAGCAGTTGAAACTGCAAGGCGCTTACTTTACGGATATCGACATGCTTGACGCCACCTTAAAAACGCAATTGCAGGCCTATTTGCAGAACCTGCGCGCACCGATCACGCTCATCGCAACGCTGGACGACAGCGCCAAGAGCGCAGAGCTGCGTGAGCTGTTGGCCGAGATCGCCAGCCTGTCCGACAAAGTCAGCGTTGACGAATCGGGTACCGACGCCCGTTCGCCGTCGTTCGTGATCGCCAAGCAAGGCGAGACCCGCGGCGTGCGCTTTGCCGCGATTCCACTGGGCCACGAGTTCACCTCACTGGTGCTGGCCCTGCTGTGGACCGGCGGCCATCCGCCAAAAGTGGAAGCCGACGTGCTTGAACAGATCATGTCCCTGGACGGAGGCAATTTTGAGGTGTACATGTCCCTCTCTTGCCATAACTGCCCGGACGTCGTTCAGGCTGCCTCGCTGATGGCAATCTACAACCCGAATATCAATACCGTGATCATCGATGGCGGTATGTATCAAGACGAAGTTGAAACCCGCCAGGTGATGGCGGTGCCGATGGTGTTCAAGGACGACACCCTGTTCGGTTCCGGCCGCATGACGCTGGAAGAAATCGTCGCCAAGCTGGACGTCAACTCGGCCGACCGCGAAGCGACCAAGCTGAACGAGAAGGCGCCGTTCGACGTGCTGATCGTCGGCGGCGGCCCTGCCGGCGCGGCGGCTGCGGTATACGCGGCGCGCAAAGGCATCCGTGTCGGTGTGGCGGCAGAGCGCTTCGGCGGCCAGACCAATGACACCATGGCGATCGAGAACTACATCTCGGTGCTGGAGACCGACGGCCCGAAATTCGCCATGGCGCTGGAAGCCCAGGTGCGCCATTACGATGTCGACATCATGAACATGCAGCGTGCTTCGCGCATCGTTCCGGCACCAACGCCGGGCGGCCTGGTCGCCGTGCACATGGAAAACGGCGGCGTGCTGCATTCGCGCAGCGTGATCGTCTCCACCGGCGCGCGCTGGAGGAATGTCAACGTGCCGGGCGAGGCGGAGTACAAGAACAAGGGCGTGGCGTACTGCCCTCACTGCGACGGCCCGCTGTTCAAGGGCAAGCGCGTTGCGGTAATTGGTGGCGGTAACTCCGGCATCGAAGCCGCGATCGACCTGGCCGGCCTCGTCCAGCATGTCACGGTGATCGAATTTGCCGATGCGCTCAAGGCCGACGCGGTGCTGGTAAACAAGCTGCGCAGCCTGAACAACGTGACGGTGCACGTCAATGCGCAGACCACGGAAATCACCGGCGACGGCCAGAAGGTCAATGGCATCAGCTACAAAGACCGCGTGAGCAACGAGATTCACCACGTGGGCCTGGAAGGCGTGTTCGTGCAAATCGGCCTGGTGCCAAACACCGAGTTCCTGAAGGGGACCTTGGAGCTGAGCAAATTCGGCGAAATCGTCGTCGATGCCAAGTGCCACACCAACCTGCCGGGCGTGTTTGCAGCCGGTGACGTGACGACCGTGCCTTACAAGCAGATCGTGATCGCTGCGGGCGAGGGTTCCAAGGCTGCGCTGAGCGCGTTCGATTATCTGATCCGCCAGCCGGTCGACGTGCCGGCCGAGTCGGTCGAAGAAGCAGTAGCGGCGTAGTTCTTCCACGTCGTTCCCGCGCAGGCGGGAATCCATGCTGAGCATACACGCTATGGGTTCCCGCTTTCGCGGGAACGACGGTTATTGCCGCCGTTTAGTCCCGGAACAGGTGGTTGAAGGTCCGGCTCACTGGCAGTTTTTCGTCACTGCCGCGCAGCAGCACCTGGAGCCGCTCGGCGTCGATGCGTTCAGCGGCGGCGATGGCGCTGACATTGACCATCGTACAGCGATGGATCTGCCAGAACTGCGCCGGGTCCAGGCCGCTCATCAAATCCTTCAGGGGAATCCGTACCAGCGCCTCCGAGCCCGCCAGCACGACCCGCGTGTACTTGGCGTCCGACTGGAAAAACAGCACCTCGTCGACATCGATCAGGCGAATCTGCTTGCCAACCGTCGCTTTGATCCATTTCATCCTCTCGCGTTTCGGCTCCGGGATCGCGGTCTTCAGCTGGCGCAGGATATCGCCCAAGTCGACCGGCGCCGCACCGAGCTTGCCGCGCAGCCGCGCGATGGCGCGTGCCAGCCGGTCCGCTTGCACCGGTTTGAGCAGGTAATCGACGACGCCCGCATCGAACGCGTCGACCGCGTACTGGTCGTAGGCAGTCACAAAAACGATATGCGCCACTTTGCCGATGCGCTCGGCCACTTCCAGGCCGGACATGCCCGGCATGCGGATATCGAGGAACACGACCTCGGGTTCATGTTCCAGAAAACCATCCCATGCGTCATTGCCGTTCTCCGCCACCAGCACCACCTCGGCTTCAGGCCAGGCCTCCCCAAGCATCCCCAGCAGCCGTTCGCGCATCAGCGGTTCATCTTCCGCAATCATGATTCTTGTTTTCATGCTGTTTTCTGTTCGGGTGGGTGGGGGATGACAATTTCCGCCGTAATGCCAGCGCCATCGAGATTGTCGGAGAGCGTCAAGCTGGCCGCTTCCCCGTGCACCAGCTGCAAGCGGTGCCGCACGTTCTCGAGCCCGACACCGGCGCCCGGCGAGCTGCTCATGCCGGCGCCGCTATCGACAACGCGGATCACCACATTGGCGCCTGCTTGCACCGCCGACACGTGCACGTCGCCGCCGCGCAGAGTCGGTTCGATGCCATGCTTGATCGCATTTTCGACCAGCGTGAGCAGGATCATGCTTGGCATGCTGACCGCTTCCAGCGCCTCGGGCAGGTCCAGCCTGTAGCGCAGGCGGGCGCCAAGGCGCGGCTGCATGACTTGCAGGTAGGCGTCGGCCAGCTTGAACTCCTCGCTCAAGCGCGCTTGATCGCTGCGCATCTCGGTCAGGCTGGCGCGCAGGAAGGCGATCAGGTTGGCCGTCAGGCTGGCGGCCTCGGGTGCGCGGTGTTCGGCCAGCTGCTGCACGGCGCCGAGCGTATTAAACAGAAAATGCGGTTCGATCTGCGCGCGCAGCAGGCGCAGCTGCGATTCGCTCAACTCGCGCGCCATCCGCTCGCGTTCAGCTTCAAGCTGTAACTGCAGTGTCAGGGCTTCGTAATGGCGGTTTTGGAAAGCACCAATGATAACCAGCGGAACACCGACCAGCATCATCGCGCCGAGCGTTGCCAGTACAAGCCTGCGCGGGAGATCGCCGAGAATGACATCGAGCGACTTGTCGCCATCCGCATACGAGAGGACCGCACCGGCCACGATACCGGCCATCGCCCACAGGACAATGCGCAGAAGGACCCGCGGTTTGTTGCTTGCAATCTTGCGGTAGTTGAACCAGACCGAGATCAGGGTCATCGCGACCGTGAATCCGATCAGGTTGGCCATGATCACAATGTACGGCAACGATCTTGGGGATGGAAACAGCACATGCACCAGCAGACCAGCGGCGCTGAAAGCGAGCATCAGCTTGGCCAGCGCAATCCACAGACGGCGGCCGCGGAAGGTGACGGAAAAGTCGCGCAGCTGCTGGCGCTCGATTTGTGACAATTCCCCGATCTTCTGGGCGGCATAGCGGCGATATCCCGGCGCCAACGTATCGGCGACCCTCGGATCGTCGAGTACATTAATTTGTTCCTGTTCCCAGTCCGTCCACCACCGCGCGATTCGTTTCAGCATGCCGCTCCCCTGTGGCCTTTAATATAAGGCAATGAGGGAAGTCTAGGGTAGTGCTGGCGGTCAAAAAAGAGAAAGGTGACGAAGCACGAGTCCAGGGATGCGAAATACGAATCGCGGTATCAGGCGGCCGGCGGGGCAGCGGACAACAGGGCCACGGCCTGCCGGAATCCGGCCACCATCGCCGCGAAGGCCTGGGCCTTGGCGTCGTCACCGGGAACCCGCAGCACGTAACTTGGATGATAGATGGCGACGATCCACCTGCCCTCGTGCATGAACGGCTCGGCCATCGCGTCCTTCAGCGTCGCATGGGCGTCGCCCGTGACCGCCTTGAGCGCGGTACTGCCCATGGCGACGATGACGTCGGGGCCAACCAGCCTCAGTTCGCGTTCGAGCCAGTAGCTGCACGCCTCGACCTCGCGCTGCGCCGGGGTTTTGTGGAGGCGGCGCTTGCCGCGCGGTTCCCATTTAAAGTGTTTGACGGCATTGGTGAGATACACCTTGCGCCGGTCGAGTTCCGCATCCGCCATCGCAAGGTCGAGGAGCTTGCCGGCCGGGCCGACAAACGGTTCGCCGGCCAGGTCTTCCTGGTCGCCGGGCTGTTCGCCGACCAGCATGATGCGGGCGCGCTTCGGCCCGGCGCCATCGACCGCCTGGGTGGCGTTCTTCCACAAGTCGCAGCGGCGGCACTGGTCGAGCGACGTCGGCGCGTCGCGCTGCGGCTGCGCCTTGCTGGCGGCAATCGGGATCGCGGTGCCGGCGCGCTGCCCCACGCTGTGGGTCTGGCCGACCTTGCGCGCGCCGGCGGCCGCCTGCGTCACCATCTCCGGAACGATCGCGCCTTCCGGCAAGTTTTTCCAGAAACGTGAGGGGATATGCGAATGCAGCAGGTCGGCGTTGAGCCGTGCCGGGTTGAAGATGCTGCGGTAATAGGTCAGCCACAAGGCTTCGCCGGCGTCATCGATGTCTTCCGGGCCGCGCATCAGCGGGCCGGTGGTGTGCAGGTTGGCGCCGTCCCACATGACACTGGCATCGGGGGTGGCGATCATCCAGCTCACCCGGCCCATGCGGCTGGCGAAGTGGCGTGCAACTTGCGGCAGCACATCGTGGCTCGGCTCGAACCAGGCCACAAATCGCGGCGGGCCAGCATCTTCGCGACGTTCGCGGAACCGGATGTAGGCGTGCATGTCGTGTTCTTCGCGGTGCACCGCCTTGACCATTGAATGCAGTTTCGCGCCGTCCTGGTCGGCTGCCGAGATCACGTCCTTTTCGCCCTGGCTCCAGCGCCACAGCACCAGGTACAGGAATGCCCAGCGGTTCGGCACGCGGCAGCAGGCCGCGGTTTGCAGCATGTCCATCAGCTCGCGCGAGACCCTGACCGTGCTGGCCGCATCGCCGTGCGGCGCCTCGCCGGCCTGGCCCGTGCCCGCCGGTTCCTCGTCGTCGTCAAGGCACGCGACCGGGTTCGAAAACAGGTCGGCGTCATCCTTGCTGGTGACCCATTGAACCGCGTGCGGTTCGACCTTGTGCGCCAGCAGGTCGCGCGCCGCATCGCGCCACTGGCCGAAGGAGTTGACCAGCACCGGTTGGCCGGCCGCCACCGCGGCCGCCGCGCTTACGCGGCCTGGAGTTCCGTCCATAGGTCCAGCTGCCTTGGCTGCTCGGCCATTGACCGGCGCAGCACTTCCGATGCGGCGGCGCCCTGCGCAGGCTTGTAATCGGCCGCGACGATGAACGGGGCGATTTTTTTCATGCTGCAGCGCAGCCGCACCAGGTCGGCATAGCGGATACGGCGCAGGCGCCGCAGCTCGACCAGCCGGCGCGCGTTGCGCAATCCGATACCGGGCACGCGCGAGATCATGCTTTCTTCGGCCATGTTCAGGTCGAGCGGGAAATGCTCGCGGTGCGCCAGCGCCCACGCCAGCTTGGGGTCGATGTCGAGCGCCAGGTTGCCGGCTGCCGGCAGCAGCTCATTGGCCTGGAAGCCATAGCTGCGCAGTAAAAAATCGGCCTGGTACAGCCGGTGTTCGCGCTGCATCGGCGGCGGCGCCAGCGGCACGCTGCCCGGGCTTTGCGGGATCGGGCTGAACGCGGAGTAATACACGCGCTTGAGCTTGTAGCTGCCGTACAGCGTTTCGGCGGTGGACAGGATGGTCTGGTCGTCGCTGGCGTCGGCGCCGACGATCATCTGCGTGCTCTGCCCTGCCGGCGCGAACTTCGGCGACCTCGGCTCCTCGGCCTTCTCGTCGAGCTTGCGGCGGATCGAACCCATCGCCAGCTTGATGGTGTGCACGCTCTTTTCCGGCGCCAGGCGTTCGACCGCGGCCTCGGTCGGCAATTCGATATTGACGCTGAGGCGGTCGGCATACAGACCGGCAGCCGCGATCAGCGCCGGGTCGGCGTCCGGAATGGTTTTGAGGTGGATGTAGCCACGGAACTGATGCACTTCGCGCAGCTCGCGTGCGATGGCCACCAGCTGCTCCATCGTGTAGTCGGCCGACTGGATGATGCCGGAGCTGAGGAACAGCCCATCGATGTAATTACGCAGGTAAAAATCGGTGGTCAGCTTGACGACTTCCGCCACGGAGAAGCGCGCGCGGGGCACGTTGGACGTGCGGCGGTTGACGCAGTACTGGCAATCGTAGACGCAGAAGTTGGTGAGCAGGATCTTGAGCAGCGAGACGCAGCGCCCGTCTGGCGTATAGCTGTGGCAAATGCCCATGCCGCTGGTGGCGCCGAAGCCGTCCTTGCCTTCGGACGAGCGCTTGGGCGCGCCGCTGCTGGCGCAGGACGCATCGTACTTGGCCGCATCGGCCAAAATTTCCAGTTTGTCCGTCAGTTCCATCATGCGCCATTAACTGTATATATGTACAGTATATTAGCATAGTGGACGGGCTGCTCACTGTTCGGGCGCGCACGAATTGCGGGTCGCTGCCTGCGCCTGTCCCGCTGTTTACTCCGGCTTCTCCACCGCATAGCCGCGCGCCGCCATGGCTGCGACCAGCCCATTCGGATCGAGTACGTCCTTCATACTGAGCATGGCGAAGGTGGACTTGTTGGTCGACAGCGATTTCTCCGCAGCCGCAAGCCATTTTTCGCGTACCTGCGCCTTGAGGGTGCGGATCTCGGGCTGGATGTCGGCGATGACGCTGTTCATGATCGCTTCGGAACAGGCCTCGTCGCGGTCGGCAAATGTCAGGCTCTGGATGACGGCAATGTCACCAATCGCCCAGGCGTTGGCGCGCACGCGCATGGCATCGAGGTCGGTTTCCAGGCGTTCGATGGCGCGGGTAAAACACGCCACATCGTTCAGCGTCGATTTCTTGAACGCGCGGATTGCCTTGACCGGGGAAGCGATGCTGACAGACATTCCGGTCCAGTTGATCTTGACCTGGTGTTTCTTTGCAATCTCGAACAGCTTCTTGTCGATGCCATTGTTCCCCGACAATCCAGCGTGCGCCAGGCCTTTGCTGAACAGTTCATCCGAAGCAAAGATCGGCCGCTCGCGCTCAATGCCGTCGTTATCGCCAATGTACTTCGCCTTCAGCGGAAGCCAGCGCGCATACACGTCGGCTGGCAGTACGTCCTGGAGCCGGGCGCCATCCGGATTGTTCTTGAAACCGACCATGAACGGCACTGCGGTCACCGCGCTGTAACCGACCCGGATGCCGGTCGACGGCAGCGGCAGGAACTCCTGTGACTGCGACAGCTTCGCTTCGACCTCATGCGAACGCCATTCCATCCTTTCGGGCAGCGGCGAATACGTGGCAAATACCCACAGCGTGTTGTCGCCCTTGCTGATTTTCCATAGGCCAGGCCCCGGCCGTTGTCCGACCACCAGGATTCTTTCGGCGACCGGTTCTTGCTCAGGTTCGGACTGGGCCGATGCAGCACCGGCGAGCAGGCTCAGGCACAGCAGCGACAGGCAAAGTTTTGGCATGATTGGTATAAGGAGGGTTAAGCCGCCACGTCGCCGCCCACGGCCAGGCACTGGGCCTGCGCCAGCTGGGCGGGATTCATTTTCGCGGCGGTGGCCTTGACGTATCTGGTGGCGGCGGCGACCCCTGCCTGCTCGGCCTGCTGCAGCCAGGTCAGCGCCTGCACCAGGTCGGGAACCGCGCCGTGGCCCGACGCGTGCATCAGGCCGAGGTTGAACTGGGCGCGGGCGTGTCCCTGGCGCGCAGCCTGCAGGTACCAGAAATAAGCGGCTTCATAGTCGCGCTGGACGCCTTGCCCGCTGTCGTGGCGCAGCCCGAGCGCGAACTGCGCGCGTGCGTAGCCCTGTTCGGCCGCCTTGCGGTACCAGCTGTAGGCTTCGCGGCTATCGAGCATGCCGGCGTCGTCGCTGTCGAACAGCGCGCCGACCATGAACTGGGCGGGGGCGTAATCGTGATCGGCGGCGCGCCGGTACCATGCCATCGCGCGCACGTAATCGCGCGGCACGTCGATGCCGCCTTCAAAGCGCAGGCCAAGCTCGAACTGGGCGCGCACGTGGCTTTGTTCGGCCGCCTTGCGGAACCAGCCGATCGCCTCGAGCGTGTCGCGCTCGAGGCCGCTGCCGGCATCGTAGAGCAGCCCTAGGTGATACTGGGCGCTGGCGAAGCCCTGCTCGGCCGCCTTGCGGTACCAGGCCTGCGCCTGTTCGAAGTCCTGGCCGACGCCCTGCCCATGCTCGTAGCGCAGGCCGATATTGTCCTGCGCGCCCGCGTGGCCCTGGTTTGCCGCCTTCAGGTACCACTCCAATGCCAGCGCTTCATCGCGCGGCACGCCATGGCCACTGTCGTACATCAGCGCCAGGTTGAACTGCGAACTGGCATGGCCTTGGTCGGCGGCGCGGCGGTACCAGCTGATCGCCTTCTGGCTGTTCTGCGGCACGCCCTGGCCCTTGTCGAAACGCAGGCCGAGGTTGAACTGGGCCGGCGCGTAACCCTGCTCGGCCGCCTTGCGGAACCACAGGATCGCCTGCGGCCGGTCGAGCGGCACGCCCTGCGCATTATCGTAGCGTAGCGCCAGGTTGAACTGGGCGCGCGCATAGCCCTGCTCGGCGGCCTTGCGGTACCAGAAAATCGCTTGCTTGAAGTCTTGCGGAACGCCCTTGCCGGTCTCGTACATCATGCCGAGGTTGTTCTGCGCGCCGGCGTCGCCCTGCTCGGCGGCCTTGCTGAACCAGTGCATGGCCTGCTCGACGTCGTGGCCGATGCCCTGCCCTTTTGCATACAGCCAGCCCAGGTTGTACTGCGCGGCGGCATAGCCCTGCACGGCGGCGCGCTCGTACCAGATCGCCGCCTGGGTGTAATCCTGCTCCACGCCCTGGCCCTTCTGGTACATCACGCCGAGATTGTATTGCGCATGTTCGAGGCCGGAGTTGGCGGCCTTGCGATACCACTCCACCGCCAGCGCGAAATCCTGGGCGACGTTCTGGCCGTTCACGTACATGAAGCCGAGGCTGTGCTGTGCATTGGCGACGCCCCTTTCCGCCAGCGCTTTCACGCGCAGGTATTCGGCCGTGTGCCCACGGGCGGCGTCAGGCTGGCGCACGCTCGCGTTCTGCACCGGCGTCAGGCCTGGATGGCCGCAGGTGTCGTCTGCGCAGCGTCGTCGCGCGCGTCCTGCGCCTGCAGCACCGTAATGAAGTTTGGCAGCGAAATCGGACGGTGGAACAGGTAGCCCTGCATCGTCAGGCAGCCGTTGGCTTTCAGGTAGCGCGCCTGGATGTCGGTCTCGACGCCTTCGGCGATCAGGTGCAGGCCCAGTCCGCGCGCAATCGAGATGATCGCCAGGATCACCGGATAGTGGCCGTTCTCTTCGTGGATTTCCTTGACGAAGGACTGGTCGATCTTGATCGTGTGGATCGGGAAGCGATGCAGGTACGACAGCGACGAGTAGCCGGTGCCGAAGTCGTCGATCGCCACCGACACGCCCAGCTGGCACAGTTTGTTGAGCTGTTCGATCGCGTATTGCGGATTGCGGATACAGATGTTCTCGGTGATCTCGCACTCGATCTGGGCTGGCGATATCCCGTAGCGCACCAGCGCGCCGCGCATCTTCTCGAAGAAGTCGCCGCGGTCGAGGTATTGCGGCGACAGGTTCAGCGACAGGCGGATGTTCTCGCCGCCGGCGGCATTCCAGAGCAGCATGTCGCGGCACAGCGCGCCGATCATCCAGTCGGAGATCGGCAGCATCAGGCCATTCTCTTCGGCGAACGGCAGGAACTCGCCGGCGGTCAGCAGGCCGCGCTGCGGATGGTTCCAGCGCATCAGGCCTTCAGCGCCGACGATGCGGCCCGTGATCACGTCCATCTGCGGCTGGTAGTACATCTCCAGCTCGTTCTGTTCGAGCGCCTTGCGCAGGCTCTGTTCCAGCGCGATCTTTTGGTGCGACACGTCCAGCATCGAGTTGTGATAGAAGCTGTGGCCGTTCTTGCCAAGCGCCTTGACCTGGTACATGGCGATGTCGGCATGGCGCAGCAGCTCGTCGATCGACTCGCCATCGCCCGGGTAAATCGCGATGCCGATACTGGCCGAGATGTGCACTTCGTGGCCGTCCAGGTTGAACGGCATTTGCAGGCATTCGAGGAATTTGTCGGCGATTAGCTTGGCGTCTTCGCGGTCGCGCAGCTCCGGCAGCACGATGGTGAATTCGTCGCCGCCCTGGCGCGCCAGCGTGTCGCCGCGGCGCAGGCATTCCTTCAGGCGCAGCGCTACCTGCTGCAGCAGTTCGTCGCCCTTGACGTGGCCAAGGGTGTCGTTGACCAGCTTGAAGCGGTCAAGGTCGATGAACATGACAGCCAGTTCGGTCAGCTTGCGCTTGGCCTGGATCACGGCCAGGCCCAGCCGGTCCTTGAACAGCATGCGGTTCGGCAGGTCGGTCAGGATGTCGTGGTAGGCCTGGTACGAAATGACTTCCTCGGCGCGCTTGCGGTCGGTGATGTCGCGCGCCACGCCGTAGGTGCCGAAGAATTCGAGCTTCTTCACTTCCTGGTCGGGCACGTGCATGCCGACGGAATTGAGCGAGATCGTCATCAGGGTATTGTTGAAGGTGCGGTCCTGGCCGCCGCCGCTGTGGCACTTCAGGCGCAGTTCGACGTTGCGCGATGCGCGTTCGTCGACGCGGCGCTCGTTGAAGACATAGCGCGCGCGCTCGAGGTCTTCTTCGTGCACCAGGATCGAGTAGTGCTTGCCGATCAGTTCATCGCGCGAGAAACCAAGCAGCTGGTAGGCGCGATCGTTGATGAAGGTGAATTTGCCTTCGTGGTTCAGCGTGTAGATGATGTCGGGCGAGCTGTCGACCAGGTAGCGGTACAGCTTTTCGGAGGTTTCAAGCTGCGAGGCGATGCGGCGGTTGGCGGTCTCGAGGCGGCGCCGCTGCAGCGCGTTGGCCACGGTCTTGAGCAGTTCTTCGCGGCTGTACGGCTTGCGCAGGTAATCGTAGGCGCCGCGCTTAAGCGCGCCGATGGCCGCGTCGATGCCGACCTCGCCGCTCATCACGATGACATCGGCGTCGATGCCCTTGTCGTTGATGAAGTCCATGATCTGATGCCCGCTGACGTCCGGCAGGCGCAGGTCAAGCAGCACCAGGTCGAAGCGCATCTTCGACAGGTGCGCCAGCGCTTCGCTGCCGCAGGTGGCGGTGACGAGATTGTAGTCGCGCCCGCGCAGCAGTTCGTACAGCGATGACAGAAGCCTTGGTTCGTCATCAACCAGCAGAATACGCGGAAGTGCCGCCGACTCCGACTTGGAGATCTGGGTTGGCTCGCCTGCCTGGTTCATTGCCGTAGCGCCGGCAGTGTTCGCGTTCATCATGGCCTTAAACTGAGTCTACCGCCCGCGCTGGCGCGCTGGCGATCATGTTCGCACTGCTGCGCGCGGGCAGCAGGATTTCAAATGTGGTTCCACCGCTGCCGCTGCGGCAGCTGATCAATCCGCCGAGCTGCTTGACCAGCCCGTGAACGATCGACAGGCCGAGGCCATGGTGCGGGCCTTCCTTGGTGCTGCGCACGGGTGAGAACAGGTTAGCCAGCACCTCTTGCGACATGCCGGGCCCAGTATCGCTGACAACCAGCTCAAGGTACAGCTTTCGTTCAAGATTTACATTACCGCGATTGGAGATGTCAATACGCCCCCTGCCGCCGAGCGCTTCGACGGCGTTCTTCACGAGGTTCACGAGAATCTGCTTGAGGATGTCGGCGTCGCCGTCGATCTCGGAAGGCGCCCCGTGCATGTCGACACTCATGTGCACACCGGCCGGAATGAAATCGGTGGCGCGGAAAAGGCGCAGCACGTCTTCGACAACCTTGGCCGCGTCGGTGGTGCGGTTCACCGGCGCCGGCTTCAGGTCCGCCAGTCCGTTGATCAGCTGGCCCACGCGGTCGATTTCTTCGTTCAGGATCGACATCTCGCCGACCACCGGCTCGCGCTTGGCCAGCTTGTCGTCCAGGACCGACAGGTAGTTCTTGATGATCGAGAGCGGATTGTTGACTTCGTGGACCACGCGGCGCGAGGCCTCGCGATATTCTTCGGCCACGTGGGCGATCTGGCGGCGCGCGTAACCGCGTTCGGCCAGCGCGGTCTCGAGCGCCGTGGCGGCCTGCGTGCCGAACGACTGCATGAAGCGTTCACGCTTCTGGCAGCCCGGCACCTGCCACGCGGCCAGGCCGCCGATCATCACGCCGAGGCAGCGCGAACCCGATACCAGCGGCACGCACACCAGGCTGTCGGTGCCGAGCATGCGGAACAGCTGTTCTTCGGCCAGGCCGAGCGAGGGCTGTTCGCGGCTCAGGAAAGCCAGGCGCCGGTCGATCGCGGCGTCGGCAACCGCATTGCCTTTTTCAAGCGGGATCGAGAACTCGGCGATGCGCTGCTGTTCGCCGGTCGGCATGCCCACCAGCGCGTGGCCGGTCGGGTTCTCAAGCAGGATGACGGTGTTATCGAAGTCGAACAGGATGCGCGCCGAGCGCGTCATCGATTCAAGCAGCCCGGATTCGCCTTGTTGGCGCGCGAAGGTCTGGCCTACTTCGGAGACCAGCACCAGGTTGCGCACTTCTTCGGACAGGCGCTGCTGGACCGGGTCCTGCATGACCGGCGGCGCGTAGGCCGGCGGCTGATCGATATCGTCGGCCCCGCTCAGGTCGATGCCGAGATGGGCGGCCGATTTGTCGACCTGGCGCGCGGCCAGCGTCAGCAGGCGGCCGACATCGTCCTCGTCCAGGCCGCACAAGCCCAGCGCGCCGAGCACTTCGTCGTGGTCGATGTCGCGCGTGGACAGCAGGTGCGCCACGCGTACGATGCGGATCAATGGATGGGCTTGCGCCAGGCGGCTGCTTGGCTCGTGGTGGTACAGCACCGAATCGGCCAGGAAGGAGTCGAGGTGCCAGCGCTCGATCAGCCAGGCGCCCGCTTCCGAGTGGGTAATTTGCAGCGTGCGCTGTTCGACCGCGCACAAATCTTCGTCGTCGCGCGCGCAGAAATTGAATGCATATTCCTTGGGCGCGGTCGCCAGCAGCGCCAGCCGTCCGACGTTATGCAGCAGGCCGGCCAGGTAGGCTTCTTCGACCTGGGGGTAGTCCATTTTCTTGGCCAGCTCGCGCGCGATGACCGCCGCCGTCAGCGAGCTTTTCCAGAACGCGCGCAGGTCGGTGGTGCCCGAGTGCGGGAAGTTATTGAAGGTCTGGAAAACCGATTCGCTGATGACCAGCGTCTTGATCATGTCGGTGCCGAGGGTGACGAGCGACTGCTCAAGTCCCACGCTGCGGCCGTTGCGGTGATAGGCGGAGCTGTTCGAGACGGCCAGGATCTTGGCCGTCATCCCCGCATCCTTGGCGATCAATGCAGCGAGCTCCTGCATGCCCAGATCATCGGCTTGCAGGTGCTCGATCAACTTGATTAGTATCTGCGGCATAGCCGGCAGACGGGCAATCAGCAAGCGGTTACGAATATCGTGGTCTGATTGATGCATGTCTCAGGGAACAGCCCGCCAATTGTCGATGGATTCGGGGTGGCGCTAAAGGGCGAAGCTGCCACAACGTCTATTTTTAGTTTTATAGAACAAGGCAGGTTTTAGGCCGATGTTCCATTCTTAAAAAAACTTATCTTAGCATATATACACGAAAGTTGACTGGAAGAACATTACTTTCGGAAATAAGTCGCTAGTTTGCCACGGTCCGCCATGGCAAACAACGATGCATTCACGTTGGGACTTTAAATAGCAGGGCCGTGAACAACCAAAACTGCAAAAACCACAGTAACAGAGTTTATTTGATCATTTCGGACCTGAACCCGGCGGCGATGAAGCGATGCGACCCCGCCCTGGCTTCGACCGTCGCATCGGCCAGCGGGCCCCGCTGGCATACCGTTTAACTAGGCCGGACGCAGGCGCCGGTAGTGCCTCGATGCGGTCCAGAGTGCGAGCGAAAAAACGGCAAACGCCAGCTGCCCGCTGGCGAGCCACAGCACCGAATGCGACAGGAACGGCGCGATCACGCCGGCCACCAGCGCGCCAAGCAGCGTCACCGCGAACGACTGGCAGGAGGCGACAGTGCCGCGGATATGCGGGAACATGTCAAGCGCCAGCAAGGTGACGGCAGGCGCCATCAGCGAGCTGCCGAAGGTATAGAAGAACATCGGCGCCACCGACCATGGCACCGCGGGCGGCATGAACACGTGATACAGCACGTTGGCGCCGGCGGCCGACAGCATGAAGCAGAACCCCAGCGCGACCTGGCGGCCGAAGTGCGATTTGCCGGCCATGCGGTTGGCCGCAAGCGAGCCAAGGAACAAGCCGCTGACGGTCGGGATGAACAGCCACGCAAACTGGTCCGGCCCGAGCTTCAGGTGCTCAGGCACCATCACGGGCGCCGCCGCGATGTACAGGAACATGCCGGCGAAGTTAAGCGCGACCACGCCTGCCTTCATGTGGAACAGCGGCGAGCTGAAAATCGCCCAGTAGTTCTGCGCCAGGTAGCCCGGGTTGAACGGCTGGCGTTTTTCTTTCGGCAGCGTCTCGGGCAGGCGCTTGTAGCAGAACCAGCCCAGCACGATGGTGTAGCCGAGCAGCGCCAGGAAGATGGTGCGCCAGTCGAAGAACTTGACGATCCAGCCGCCCAGCACCGGCGCGATCGCGGGCGCGATCGAGAAAATCATCGTCACCAGCGACAGCAGGCGCGCCGCCGGCGCATCGGAATACAGGTCGCGGATAATCGCGCGTCCGACCACCACCCCGGCGCCCGCCGACACGCCCTGCATGATGCGGAACACCCACAGGTAATGCACCGAGTGGGCCGATGCGCATCCCAGCGTACCGACCGCGAACACCACCAGCGACACCAGGATCACGTTGCGGCGCCCGAAGGTATCGGCCAGCGCGCCATGCCACAGCACCATAGCGGCAAATGCCAGCATGTAGGCGGTCAGCGTCTGCTGCACTTCGATCTGGGTGGCGCCCAGCGCCGCCTGGATGTTCGGGAAGGCAGGCAGGTAGGCGTCGATGGAAAACGGCCCTAGCATCGACAGCGCGGCCAGCATCACCGCCAGCCCGGTTGCGCCCAGCATCACAATCTTGTGCGCGGGCGGCAGCGGCACCGGCGTGACCGGATCTGGCGGAAGGTCTGGCGGCGGTGTCGGGAACATGTCAGTCTTGTTTCGGCTTTGCCTCTTCGCGGCGGTTGTAGCCGGCCACCATGTCAAACCTGAACAGGCGGCACTCCAGCGCACCGTTGAAGAACGGCGTCTTGCGCGCCTCCTTCAGGCGCAGCAGCTTTGGCAGCGACAGGTCGGCGGTAAACAGGAACACGGTCCAGCCGGCGAAGCGCTGCTTGAGCGTGGTGCCAAGCGCGGAGTAGAAGCCGACGGCCATCTCGTCGGCCGGAATGGTGCTGTCGCCGCGCACGCCGATACGCTCGCCGTACGGCGGGTTGGTCAGCAGGATGCCTGGCTGTTCGGTCGGCGGCTTGACTTCCTGCGCTTCGATCTGCTTGAGCGGCACGTCGAACATGATGCCGGCCATTTTCAGGTTATGGCGCGTCATCGCCACCATGTCGCCCGAAATGTCGGAACCGAAGATGGTCGGCGATTCCGGCAGCGGATTGGCCTTGATGGCGCTCTTCATCGCCTGCCATGGAGCCGGGTCGAAAGTATGGAACTTCTCGAACGCGAACTTGCGGCGCGCGCCCGACGGGATTCCCTGCACCTGCTGGGCCGCTTCGATCAGGATGGTGCCCGACCCGCACATCGGATCGAACAGCACCGTGCCCGGCTTCCAGCCCGACACGCGCAGCATGCCGGCGGCCAGGTTCTCGCGCAACGGCGCGTCGCCGGTCTCTTCGCGCCAGCCGCGCTTGAATAGCGCCTCGCCCGAGGTGTCGAGGTAAATCGTGAAGTTGCGCTGGTCGAGGAAGCCGACGATGCGCATGTCCGGCTCGCGGGTGTTGACCGACGGGCGCTTGTTGAACTGGTCGCGGAAGCGGTCGCACACGGCGTCCTTGATCTTCAGCGTGGTGAATTCGAGGCTGCGCAGCGGCGACTTGACCGCGGTGACGTCGACCCGGATGGTGTGGTCGACATCGAACCAGTCTTCCCACGGCTGCGCCAGCACCAGGTCATAGATATCGTTTTCGTTCGAGTAGCTCGAATGCCCCATGCGCATCAACACGCGCGAAGCGATGCGCGAATGCAGGTTGATGCGGTAGGAGTCAGTCAGGTCGCCCGAACAGTGCACACCGCCTGGTACCTGGTTATGCACCTTCATGGTGGTGCTTTGCTGGGCGATATCGCCCAGTTCCTCGGCCAGCGCCGCTTCCATGCCGCGCGGGCATGGGCAAAAATATGAAGCCATGGTGTACCCTTTATCCGTTATAAAAAATTCTTTTGCACGCCCGTCGTTCCCGCGCAGGCGGGAACCTATAGCATCCCTGAACGGGCGCTAAGGATTCCCGCAGGGCCGCCGAGGCTCTAGCGCGAACGACGAAACCGCAGTGCTGCGTCGCTTATTCCAGCGCGCGCCTGACGAAGTCAAGGCGATCCTGCCCCCAGTAACCCTCGCCATCGACGACGTACCAGGGCACGCCGAAGACGTTGGCCGCGATGGCTTCTTCGGTATTGCGTTCATACTGTTCCTGCACGCCCGGCGTCTGGGCCGACTTGAGCAGCATGCGGCCGTCGAAGCCGCACAGGTTGGCGATCTGCGCCAGCGTGTCCTCGTCGGCGATGTTCTTCTCTTCCGCCCACAGCGCGCGCATGATCGCGCCCGACAGCGCAAGCGCCGCGTCGGCGCCAAGGCTGGTACGCGCGGCGATGATCAGGGTAGACGCCGCATCGGGCGACACCGGAAAGAACTGCGGCTGGGTATTCATCGGCAAGCCGAGGTGCTTCGCCCAGCGCTCCAGCTCCACCAGGCGGTAGGTCTGGCGCTGCGGCGCGCGCTTGGCCAGCGGCAGCCCGCCCGACACGCTGAATACCTTGCCGAGGTCGAAAGGCTTCAGCTCGACCTGGGCGCCGGTCTCGCGCACGATATCGACCAGGCGCTGATGGCCCAGGTAGCACCACGGCGACTGCGGCGACAGGAAATACTCGACAGTTTTGCTCATTCCATCACCTCATCAAAATGGCTTGACCACTACCAGGATGACAATCGCCAGCAGCAGTACGACAGGGACTTCGTTAAACCAGCGGTACCAGGTGTGGCTGCGCTTGTTGGCGGCGTTCTCGAACTTCTTGAGCAGCGATCCGCACGCATGATGGTAGCCGATCGCCAGCACCACCAGCGCCAGCTTCGCGTGCATCCAGCCGCCCCGGAAGCCGTAGCCAAGCCACAGCCAGACGCCGAACACCAGCGCCGGAATCATCAGGATCGTGGTGAAGCGATACAGCTTGCGCGCCATCAGCAGCAGGCGCGCATGTGCCACAGTCTCGCTTTCCATCGCCAGGTTCACGAAAATGCGCGGCAAGTAGAACAGGCCGGCGAACCACGAGATCACGAAAACGATGTGCAGTGCTTTAATCCAGAGCATAAAAATCCAGTCTTTATCTAGTTACGTACTTCGCCGTGTCCGAACACGACGTACTTGAGGGAAGTGAGTCCTTCCAGTCCAACCGGGCCGCGTGCATGCAGCTTGTCGTTGGAGATGCCGATTTCCGCGCCCAGGCCATATTCGAAGCCGTCGGCGAAGCGCGTCGATGCGTTCACCATCACCGACGCCGAATCGACTTCGCGCAGGAAGCGCATCGCCGCGCTGTAGTCTTCGGTGATGATCGATTCGGTGTGCTTCGACGAATAGGCGGCGATATGATCCATCGCCTCGTCGATGCCACCGACCACCTTGACGGCCAGGATCGGCGCCAGGTATTCGGTCTTCCAGTCTTCTTCTGCCGCTGCCGCCAGGTGCGGGTAGCCGGCCAGCAGCGCGAACGATTCGGGATCGGCGCGCAGCTCGACCTGCCGGGATGCATAGAGCTCGGCAAGCCTCGGCAGCACGGCCGGGGCGATGCTGCGCTCGACCAGCAGCGTCTCCATCGTGTTGCAAGTGCCGTAGCGGTGGCACTTGGCGTTGAACGCCACTGGCACCGCCTTCTCAATGTCGGCCTTGGCGTCGATGTAGACGTGGCAAATGCCGTCGAGGTGCTTGATCATCGGTACCGTCGCCTCGGCCATCAGGCGCGCGATCAGGCCTTTGCCGCCGCGCGGGACGATCACGTCCACGTACTCCGGCATCGTGATCAATGCACCCACCGCGGCGCGGTCGGTGGTGTCGATGATTTGCACGCCGTGCGCGGGCAGGCCTGCGCCCGACAAGCCTTCGGCGACGATCTTCGCCAGCGCGCGGTTGCAGTTGATGGCCTCGGACCCGCCGCGCAGGATCGTGGCGTTGCCGCTCTTGATGCACAGGCCAGCCGCGTCGACAGTGACGTTCGGGCGCGCTTCGTAGATGATGCCGATGACGCCGAGCGGCACGCGCATCTGGCCCACCTGGATGCCGCTCGGGCGCACCTTCATGTTCGAGATTTCGCCAACCGGATCGGGCAGCGCGACGATCTGGCGCAGGCCTTCGACCATCGTGGCGATCGCCGCCTCGGACAGGGTCAGGCGGTCGATCATGGCGGGATCGAGGCCGGCCGCTTTGGCGGCGTCGAGGTCGAGCTGGTTGGCGGTGCGCAGCAGGGCGCTATCGCGCACGATGGCGTCGGCGATCAGCAGCAAGGCGCGGTTGCGGGTTGCGGTGTCGGCCCTGGCCATCGCGCGCGATGCGGCGCGGGCCTGGCGGCCGGTGGTTTGCATGTAGTCGGTGATGTTCATAGTGTGCGGTTTCTGTGTGCAGCTATTCGGCGGATGCGCGCTTTGCGCTTATCCGCCCTACGGTCGTGGGCTTCGCAGGGCGGATAAGCACGCAGTGCGCATCCGCCGTTTTCGCTCAGCCCCTGGCCACCTTCAAAGCCAGCTGCAGCATCGCATCCCACGCGTCGCCCGCAAATGCCTTGGCGCGCAGTCCCTTGACCATCTTGTCGACCTGCGCCGCTTCGCGCATCGCCGCTTCCAGCGTCGCAAGGCTGATGCGCCGCAGCGCCGGTTCCATCATGCGCTCCTTCGGCCCCCAGATACGGTACTCCTTGAGCAGCACGCCGAGCGGCCTGCCCTGCGCCATCCCGGATTTCAATTTTAACAGCGTGCGGATTTCTTCGGCGACGGCCCATAAGACCAGCGGCAGCGCCTCGCCTTCGCCCTTGAGCCCTTCCAGCATGCGCGCCAGCCGCGCCGCATCGCCCGACAGCATCGCTTCGCTGAGCTTGAACACGTCATAGCGCGCCACATTCAGCACCGCGTCGTGAATCTGCTCGAAGGTCAGCTTGCCCGGTTCATGCAGCAGCCCGAGCTTCTGGATCTCCTGGTGCGCCGCCAGCAGGTTGCCTTCGACCCGGTCGGCGATGAAATCCAGCCCCTGACGATCGGCGCTCTGGCCTTGCGCTGCCAGCCGCGTGCCGATCCAGCCAGGCAGTTGCGCGCGTTCGATCGTCGGTATCTCGATGTACACCGCGGCTTGCTGCAAGCTTCCTACCCACGCCGCCTTGGCGGTCTGCCAGTCCAGCTTCGGCAGGGTGATCAGGGTCAGGTTGTCGGGGTTCAGGTCCTTGGCATAGCTTTGCAGCGCCGCCCCGCCGTCCTTGCCCGGCTTGCCGGTCGGGATGCGCAGTTCGATCAGCTTCTTATCGCCGAACAGCGACATCGCGTTGTTCGCCGCCAGCAGTTCGCCCCACTTGAAGGTGCGTTCCACCGTCAGCACGTCGCGCTCCGAGTAGCCATTGGCGCGCGCGGCCTTGCGGATCTTGTCGGCAGCTTCCAGCGCCAGAAGGTGCTCGTCGCTGCTGATCACATACAGCGGCGCGAGCGACTTGGCCAGGTGTCCTTCGAGCGCGTCGACCCTCAATTGCATCGTTTGTCCTCAGGCCGGCTTGATCGCGGCCAGGCGGCGCAGGATCTGCTGCACCAGGTCGGTCTGCATGTCGCGGTACAGCAGCGCTTCTTCGCTTTCCTTGGCCAGCACTTCGGTCTCGTTGAAGGTGATCGAGCGTTTCAGGCTGATCTCGGTCGGGCCAAGCAGCTCGGCGCCGGCGGTGTCGCGCACGCGGAACACCAGGGTGTAGGTCAGCAGGTATTCGCGCACCCGGCCCTGGCTGTTGAGCGACAGGATCGCCTTGCCGCGCGATTCTGAGAGCACGTCGAAGCGCGCCTGCGCCTGCTCCGGCTCCGTCACCACCTTGGTATCGCCGCCGCGCAGGTTGCGCTTGAGCTCAATACCGAGCGGCGAAGTCTCGGGGAAGGCCAGGTAGATGCTCTGGAACGGCATATTGAAGCGGCCGTCCGACCCGCGCAGGTGGAACCCGCAGGCGGACAGCGCCGCCGCAAGGACGATCAGGGCGACGGCGCGCGGCAGCGCAAGGCGCAGGGCGGTCATCGCTTAGACCACAATGCTGATCAACTTGCCGGGAACGACGATCACCTTCTTTGGCGGCGTCTCGACAAACTTCTGCGCGGTTTCCGATGCCAGCGCCAGCGCTTCGATCGCCGCCTTGTCCGCGTCTTTCGGCACCTTCACCGAACCACGCAGCTTGCCGTTCACCTGGATCATCATCTCGATCTCGGCCTGCTCCAGCGCGGCAGGGTCGACCTGCGGCCACTGCGCATTGAGGATGTCGCCGTGAACCTTGGCGTAGCCGAGTTCTTCCCACAGCGCGTGGGTGATGTGCGGCGCGACCGGGTTCAGCACGCGCAGGAAGATCGACAGGCCTTCGGCGATCACCGCATCGGTGCCGGCGCCGTCTTCCAGCTTGCTTGACTCGAGCGTATTGAGCATCTTCATGCAGGCCGAGACCACCGTGTTGTACTGGATGCGCTTGAGGTCATAGTCGGCCTGCTGAAGGATCTTGTGCAGTTCGCGGCGCAGGGTCTTGTGTGCTTCACTGGCGCCTTCCGCTTGCGGGTTGGCGATGCCGCTGGCGACCCGGCCCGACTGGGCGTATGCGAACGCCCAGACCCGGCGCAGGAAGCGGCTGGCGCCTTCGACGCCGCTGTCCGACCATTCGAGCGTCTGCTCGGGCGGCGACGCGAACATCGTGAACAGGCGCGCCGTGTCGGCGCCGTACTGCTCGATCTGCGCTGCCGGGTCGATGCCGTTGTTCTTCGACTTCGACATCTTCTCGGTGCCGCCGATCTGTACGTCGGCGCCGTCGGTCTTGAGCTTGGCGCCTTGTGGACGGCCCTTGTCGTCAAGCGTCAGGTCGATGTCGACCGGGTTGTACCAGGTCTTCTTGCCGGATGGGTCTTCGCGATAATAGGTCTCGTTGAGCACCATGCCTTGCGTGAGCAGGTTGACGAACGGCTCGTCGAACTTGACCAGGCCGAAGTCGCGCATCACCTTGGTCCAGAAGCGCGCGTACAGCAGGTGCATGACGGCGTGCTCGATGCCGCCGATGTACTGGTCCATCGGCATCCAGTAGTCATTGCGGGCATCGACCATGGTTTCGGTCGTACCTGGCGAGGCGTAGCGCATGTAGTACCACGACGAATCGACGAAGGTATCCATGGTGTCGGTCTCGCGGCGCGCAGGCTTGCCGCACTTCGGGCAGTCGCACTTGAGGAAGGCTTCATGCTTGTTCAGCGGGTTGCCGGTGCCGTCCGGGACGCAGTCTTCCGGCAGCACGACAGGCAGGTCCTTCTCGGGGACCGGCACGATGCCGCAGTCGCCGCAGTGGATCATCGGGATCGGGGTGCCCCAGTAGCGCTGGCGCGAGATTCCCCAGTCGCGCAGGCGGAACGTGGTCTTCTTCTCGCCCAGGCCTTGCCCCGCGAGGTCGCCGGCGACCGCGTTGACGGCGGCGACGTAGTCGAGGCCATCGTACTTGCCCGAGTTGATCAGCTTGCCGTTCTCTTTGTCGCCGTACCATTCCTGCCATGCGTCGAGCGAATAGTCCTTGCCTTCGACCGCCACCACCTGCTTGATCGGCAGGTCGTATTTCTGAGCGAATGCGAAATCGCGCTCGTCGTGCGCAGGCACGCCCATCACGGCGCCATCGCCGTAGGTAATCAACACGTAGTTGCCGACCCAGACTTCGACCTGCTCGCCGCTGACCGGGTGGGTGACGAACAGGCCGGTCGGCATGCCCTTCTTTTCCATCGTCGCCATGTCCGCTTCGATCACGGAGCCCAGCTTGCACTCGGCGATAAAGGCGGCCAGCGCGGGGTTGTTCTTTGCGGCCTGCTGCGCCAGCGCGTGTTCCGGCGCCACGGCGCAGAAGGTCACGCCCATGATGGTGTCGGCACGGGTGGTGAAGACATACAGCTTGCCGTCGTTGATCAAGCCGCCGTCGTCGCCCTTGATCTGGTGCGGGAAGGCGAAGCGCACGCCGGTCGATTTGCCGATCCAGTTGGCCTGCATGACGCGCACGCGCTCAGGCCAGCCTGGCAGCTTGTTGTCGACGTATTCCAGCAGTTCATCGGCGTAGTCGGTGATGCGCGCGTAGTACATCGGGATCTCGCGCTTTTCGATCAAGGCGCCCGAGCGCCAGCCGCGCCCGTCAACCACCTGCTCGTTGGCCAGCACGGTCTGGTCGACCGGATCCCAGTTCACGGTGCCGGTCTTCTGGTAGATGATGCCCTTCTCGAGCATCTTCAGGAACATCCACTGGTTCCACTTGTAGTATTCGGGTTTGCAGGCGGTCATTTCGCGCGACCAGTCGATCGCCAGGCCCATCGACGACATCTGCTCTTTCATGTGCGCGATGTTCGCGTAGGTCCACTGCGCCGGCGGCACGTTGTTGGCCATCGCCGCATTCTCGGCCGGCATGCCGAACGCGTCCCAGCCCATCGGCATCAGCACGTTGTAGCCGTTCATGCGCAGGTAGCGGTACATCACGTCATTGATCGTATAGTTGCGCACGTGACCCATGTGCAGCTTACCGGACGGGTAAGGCAGCATCGAGCAAGCGTAGTACTTGCCCTTCGGGAAACGCGGGTCGTTCTCGACCGCCTTGTAGGCGTCGATCGCCTTCCAGTGGGCTTGGGCGGCTTGTTCGACGTCGGCGGGACTATATTTATCTTGCATGGTGGTGTGCGGCCAAGCGTGGCTAGGCTAGAAGTTGGTGGATATGAACAGGACATTATACTGGTTCGGCATTGCCTGCGGCGGGGCGGCGGCCTGGTGGGGTGAACTAGGGCCGCGTTGCGCTGTCCAACTTCTGCCATGGCCGAATACGACTGCGTCAAATACGCAAAACGGCTGGAAGACGCCGGAGTGTCTAAAGACCAGGCAACCGTTCATGCGTCTGCGCTTGGCGAGGTGCTCAGCAACGTAGTGTTTGCAAAGCAACTAGAGGAGAAGACAAGTCAGATTCGAACCGAAATGCAGAATATGGAAGCCCGCCTGACTGCGCGGATTGACTTGCTCCAGCACAGAGGTTCACGCCCGAACCGACACACTGCAGGCATCGCTGCGCGGGGAAATCGCACGGGTCGAGGCTTCGCCGGGCGGGGAAATCACGAGACTGCATTGGATGTTAGCGACGGTCGTCGTCACGAACCTCGCTATTGTCGGAAAGATATTCTTTTCTTAATTGCTTTCTCGAATTAGGATAGAGGTTTTCTGATTTTGGAGACCGGCCATGATTCACGGAATGCGCACCACCATCTACCCGGTTGGCGACCTCACGAAGGCCAAGGCATGGTTCACTGAGGTATTCGGCAAAGCCCCTTATTTTGACCAGCCGTTCTATGTCGGCTTTGAAATCGGCGGCTTCGAATTAGGACTGGTGCCGGATGGCCAGCCAGGGACGCATGGCGCAATCGTATACTGGGGCGTGGATGATATCGAGGCCGAGGCGGCGCGGATTGTCGGACTGGGCGCGACCGTGCATTCGGCCATTCAGGATGTGGGCGATGCGATTCGGGTGGTCGAGCTGGCGGATCCGTTTGGGAATCTGCTGGGGCTGATTTACAACCCGCATTTTGATTTGAAGGCGGTGCGGTAAATCGGCGGTCTCGCGGCTGGCCTGATTCGGCGGATGACGCGCTTCGCGCTCTTCCGCCCTACGCAAACCTTGGCTGGCTAATCGCGCAGTACCAGCGCCAGCGCCGGCTTCTCGCCGTAATCTTCATAACGCTCGTTGATGCCGCCGACGCAGAATGCCAGCTCTTCCAGCAGCTCGGGCACTTTGGCGCGCATCGCGGCCGCGTCCTTCACCACGATCTCCAGCTTTTCGTTCGGGAAGAGCTTGAACTTCGTCATGCCGTCTTCGTCGCGCAGGTAGCTCAGGCAATCCACCCAGGCATCCATGCTGTCGCTGTATGAATCGGGAAAGCCGAACGCGCGCCGGCATTCGGCGTGAAAGGCTTGTTCGCTGTCGATTACCGCGCCGTTGAGTTCTACGCTTGCCATTATTTTTTCTCCTTGACGGGGTCGGTGACGAAACCAAGCTTCGTCAACCCCTTCGACTGCGCGGCCGCCATCACCTGGGCGACCACTTCATATCGGGTGTTCCTGTCGGCGCGCAGCTGGAGTTCCGGCTGCGGGTCCATCAGCGCAGCTTCCATCATCAGCTCGCCGAGCCCCGCTTCGCCTACCGCGTCGTCGTTCCAGTAAATGACGCCTTGGGCGTCGATGGCGATGCTGACCGCCTCAAGCGGCTGCACGCTCGCCTCGGCCTGCGCCTGCGGCAAATCCAGCTTGACCGACTGCGTCAGCATCGGCGCGGTGATGATGAAGATGATGAGCAGTACCAGCATCACGTCCACCATCGGCGTGACGTTAATGTCGCTCATCATCGACGGCTGCCGCTGCGGATTGAAGGAACCGAACGCCATGCTGGCCTACCTGCCGGTGAAGTAGGACTGCAGATCGTGCGCGAAGCCGTCAAGCTCGGCGAGCGTGACGCGATTGAAGCGGTTGAAGGCGTTGTAGGCCAGGACGGCGGGTATCGCCACCACCAGCCCGAAGCCGGTCATGATCAAGGCTTCGCCTACCGGACCTGCCACTTTATCGATTTGCACGGTGCCGCTGGCCGAGACATTGGCCAGCGCGTGATAGATGCCCCAGACGGTGCCGAGCAGGCCGACGAAAGGCGCGGTGGCGCCGATCGATGCGAGCAAGGTCAGGCCGCCTTCGACGCGGTGGGTGGCGCGGGTGATCTGCTGGCGCAGGATGCGGATGATCTGTTCGTCGCGGCTCATTTCCCCGGCCAGCGTGGCGCCGGCGCTGGCGTGCGCGCGGCCCTGCACCGGCAGCGGCGAGTACACGCCTTCGCGGTCGGCCAATGTGAGCAGCAGGATGCCGTCGTCGAGCGTCGGCGCGGCCCAGAATGCGTCAACCGCGCCGGCGGCACGCCGAACGCGCCAGGTGCTGTAGGCCTTGGCGAGGATGCAGAACCAGCTTACCAGCGACATCGCCAGCAGCAGGTAGGCGACGCCGTGGCCGATGGCGTCGCCCTGCTCCCAATATCGGGCCAGGCTGAACGGATTATCGACGGGCGGCGTCATCGCGCTGAATCAGCGCGGCAGCGCCAGCACGTCCTGCATGTCGTACAGGCCGGTGGCCTTGTCGGCCAGGAAGCGCGCGGCGCGCAATGCGCCGTGGGCGTAAGTCACGCGGCTGCTCGATTTGTGGCTGATCTCGATGCGCTCGCCAATCCCGGCAAACAGCACGGTATGGTCGCCCACGATATCGCCGCCGCGGATGGTGGCGAAGCCGATGGTCGATGGATCTCGCTCGCCGGTCACGCCTTCGCGGCCGTAAACGGCGCAGTCCTTCAGGTCGCGGCCCAGCGCGTCGGCAATCACTTCGCCCATCTTCAGCGCAGTGCCGGACGGCGCGTCCACCTTGTGGCGGTGGTGCGCTTCGACGATCTCGATGTCGTAGCCTTCGGACAGGCTCTTTGCCGCCATCTCAAGCAGCTTGAGCGTGACATTCACGCCCACGCTCATGTTGGGCGCGAACACGATGGCGGTCTTTTCGGCCGCCGCGCGAATGGCCGCCTTGCCGGCGTCGTCGAATCCGGTGGTGCCGATGATCACCTTGATGCCGTGGGCGGCGCAGTACTCGAGGTGCTTGAGGGTGCCTTCAGGACGGGTGAAGTCGATCAGGTAGGCGGCGTCGGCCAGGCCTGCCGCCAGGTCCGACTCGATCGCGACACCAGCCGGCTGGCCCGAGAACGCGGCGGCGTCGGTGCCGACCGCCGGCGAACCGGCGACGTCCAGCGCGCCGGCCAGTACCGTGTCGGGCGCGGCGGCAATCGCCTCCACCAGCATCCGGCCCATGCGCCCGCTGGCGCCTGCAACTGCAATCTTCAACTCGTTCATCGCGCCTGCTTATTGTTTGACCTGGATGCTCATCGAGCCGGCTTCTTCTTTTTTCTTCACGTCGGCGTCCGGCTTCTTCTTGGCCTTGCCGGCGATGCGCTCGATGTATTCGCGCTCGGTCGGCAGGTTGCCGCCGTCAAACTTCTCGATCTTGTTGTCCTTGAAGTAGATGGTCACGCGGCTGGTGGTCAGCTCGCCATCGCCACGGGCGAGGTAGAACGGGTAGTCCCAGCGGTCGGCGTGGAACATATCGGTCAGCAGCGGGGTGCCGAGGATGAACATGACCTGCTCGCGGGTCTGGCCAACCTTGAGCTGGGACAGCATTTCCTGCGATACGAAGTTACCTTGCTGGATGTCCGGGCGATACGGCGAGAACACCCACAGGAATTTCTGCAGACGGCTCGACTGGGTGGTCTGGGCGCCGGCGCTGGCCGCATCGGCGCTGCCGCTGGCCTTGGCCGCGTCAACCGGGGCGGCAGGGCCGGTCAGGTCGCGCCAGACTGCGCAACCGGACAGGGTCAGGCTGGCGCACACGAGTGCCGCCACGAGCGGGGCGCGAACGGAAAAACGGTACGAAACAGCATTATTGACGCGCATAAGTGACCTCGATACGTGAAACAGGAGCTAGGCACCCCCGTATAAAACGCTATATGATAAAGCACTAAGCCATTTAGCGAGTAACAAACATGAGTTCGAACCCAACCGACCTGAAGGCCAGCGGCCTGAAAGCCACCCTGCCGCGCCTGAAAATCCTTGAAATCTTCCAGAACAGCGAGGTCAGGCACCTGACCGCCGAGGACGTCTACAAGATCCTGCTCTCGGAGAACATGGATGTGGGCCTGGCGACGGTCTACCGGGTGCTGACGCAGTTCGAGCAGGCAGGCCTGCTCAACCGCAACCATTTTGAGACCGGCAAGGCCATTTTCGAGCTCAACGCCGGTTCGCACCACGATCACCTGGTCTGCCTCGATTGCGGCAGGGTGGAAGAATTTTTCGACGAAGAAATCGAATCGCGCCAGAACAACGTTGCCGCCGAACGCGGCTTCAAGATCGCCGAGCACGCGCTGGCCATCTACGGCAACTGCATCAAGCCAGCCTGCCCGCACCGCCACTAACGCGGCGCGGCCTTACTGATTGCTGAGCGCGTTTGACAGCAGCTTGGCGGTAATGTCGACAATCGGGATGACGCGCTCGTAAGCCATGCGCGTCGGCCCGATCACTCCCAGCGTACCGACGATCTTTCCGTTCACTTCGTATGGCGCGGTGACCACGCTCATCTCGTCCATCGGCACCAGCTTCGACTCGCCGCCAATGAAGATCTGCACGCCGGTGGCCTTGCTCGACACGTCGAGCAGCTGCATCAGGCCGGTCTTCTGCTCGAACATGTCGAACATCTGGCGCAGCGAATTCATGTTCGACGACAGGTCCGACACGCCCAGCAGGTTGCGTTCGCCCGAAATGACCATGTCTTCCGATTCCGCCATCGCCTCGCTGCCCACCTCGACCGCCGCTTGCATCAGGCGGCCCATGTCGTCGCGCAGCTGGTTCAGCTCGCCCGTCAGGCGCGAGCGCACCTGGTCGAACGACAGGCCGGCGAAATTCTGGTTGATGTAATTGGCCGACTGCACCAGTTGCGACGGCGAGTAGTCGACATCGGTCAGCAGCATGCGGTTCTGGACGTCGCCGCGCGGATCGACGATGACCAGCAGGATGCGCTTTTCGGACAGGCGCAAGAATTCGATCTGCTGGAATACCGATTCGCGCCGCGGGCTCATCACCACGCCGGCGAAGGTCGACAGCGACGACAGCATCTGCGCGGCGTTGGCGATGATTTTCTGCGGCTGCTGGGCCGGGAAATGCATGCGCGATTCGACGGAATGCTCGTCGAGATGCTGCACGGTCAGCAAGGTATCGACAAAAATACGGTAGCCGCGCGGGGTCGGAATCCGGCCTGCCGAGGTATGCGGGCTCGACACATAGCCCATCTCTTCGAGGTCCGACATGATGTTGCGGATCGTCGCGGGCGACAGGTCGAGGCCGGATATTTTCGACAGCGCGCGCGAGCCGACCGGCTGGCCGTCGGCGATATAACGCTCGACCAGGGCTTTCAGCAGGGTTTGGGCACGATTATCGAGTTGCATGGGGGTTCTTGCAAAAGCGCTGACTATGGACACGCCTATTATGCACTTTCGTCAGGCGCCGGTGTGCGCTAATCCATCGGGCGCGGCGGCTTCAAGTATCGCCATGCTCGCGCCTGAGCCAGTCGATCAGCTGGTCGAAGCTGGAACAGATCGCATCGGGCACCACGCCGTGCTCCAGGTGCGACGCGCTGCCGCTGCGGTTCATCCAGACTGCGCGCAAGCCGGCCTGCTGCGCGCCCCGGACGTCGAGCAGCACATCGTCGCCGACATACACGGCATCCTGCGGCGCCACGCCCAGCAGCCGGCAGGCCTCGTGGAAAATCGCCGCGTCCGGTTTCGCGTAGCCAAGCTCGTGCGCGGCCACCGAGACCTTGAAGTGATGCGACAGCCCGATCGCCGCCAGGTCGGCATTGCCGTTCGAAATAGACCCGATGGCGACGCGCGCCTTCAGGCGCAGCAGGCCGGGCACCACATCGTCGTAAGGCACCACCGCATTGCGCGCGGCGAAAAACTTGACCATCGCCAGCTCGACCTTGTCGAGATCCTCGCCGGTTTCCTCGAAGGCCGACTTCAGGCCGGCACGGCGCAGCTCGCCGAGGTTCAGGCTGAACTCGGGCTGCTTTGCCAGCAGCGCCAGCCTTGCCTGGCGCAGGTTCTCGATCGAAAAACGCTCGGCCACGCGCGGCGCGTGCTCTTGCAGCCAGGCATGCAGGGTTTGCTCGGCCTGCACGATGACAGGGGATATCGGCCACAGCGTATCGTCGAGGTCGAACAGGATGGCCTTCGGCCAGGCGCGGCGGATCAGGGGATTCATACAGCAAGCATAGCCACGCCAGCCTTAAAAATCAAACGCCGCGCCACCACTGCTAGTTACACCCGGATACAAAGGGGAATCAGCCTTCTGGATGGCAAATGCACTAAAATGACGAGCAAACAATATCACCACCCCATGGCGCCGGCTTGATGCCCGCCCGTATCTGACCGTTTTTGGAGAATTTATGAAAAGTTTGTACCTGCGTTCCAGCATCGCGCTGGCGTGCATGCTGGGCCTGGCGTCTTGCGGCGGCGGTGACGACAACCTCGTGCTCGGCGGTAATGTATACGGCCTGCTCAAGGATGGCCTGGTGATTCAGAACAACGGCGGTCCGGACCTGGCGATCACGGCTGGCGCATCAAACTTCGTTTTCCAGCAACTGATCAGCAGCGACAGCGACTTCAACGTGACGATCAAGACCTTACCGGCCAGCACCACCTGCGACGTGGTCAATGGCAAGGGCAAGTCCGGCGCCTACAGCGTGTACTCGGTCGAGATCCGCTGCATCACCGCGAGCTATGACCTGGGCGGCACCATCAGCGGCCTCAACTCGGAAGGCCTGGTATTGATCAACGGCAGCGCGCAGCAGATCATCCCGGCCGGCGCGACCAGCTTCAAGATGACCAAATACAACAACGCCGTGCCACCGGTCGCAGTGAGCGGCCAGGTTCCCGACGGCCAGCCATACGGCATCACCATCCTCAAGCAGCCAGCCAGCGGCACCTGCAGCGTCGCCAACGGCACCGGGCGGATGGGCAGCGGCCCCGTGACCAGCGTCGTGGTCACCTGCGGCTAAGCGCGGGTACCGGCAAACATACCTTACTGGAGAATTCAATGAAGTCATCTTTCCTGCGCCCAGCGCTGGCACTCGCGCTGGCGGCCGGACTGGCAGCATGCGGCGGCACCGCCACCTTTGGCATTAATGGCACTGTTGCCGGCCAGGCCTATCCTGGCCTCGTGCTGACCAACAATGGGGTCGACCTGCCGATCGCGGTCGGCACGACCAGTTTCAGCTTCCCTGGCTCGCTTGAGTATGGCGACGCCTACAAGGTGCTGGTCAAGACCAATCCGCCTCACCAGACCTGCGAAGCCGATCCTCGCTACAACGAAGGCACGGCCGGCCGCACCGCGGCGATCAATGTGCCAGTGCAGTGCATCGTCAATGCATTTAGCGTTGGCGGCAAAATTACGGGGCTGGCCGCCGAAGGCCTGGTACTGACCAATGGCACCACCGGCGGCACCATCAACGTGGTCAAGGACGCGACCGTATTCGTGTTCGCCAACCGTGTTGCCTTCGATCAGAGCTATGGCGTGACGATCCTGGCGCAACCAACCGGCCAGACCTGCAGCGTGACCAACGGCGTGGGCCTGATGGGCGACGCCCCGGTCGAAAACATCCTGGTCAACTGCACCGCGTCGATCGGCGGATGAGATATGTAATTTGCGCATATCGGATATTGGAAAGATAAATTAGCCATATATTCCGTGCTGCAGCATAATTGCACCTGTCTCCTCCAACTCTCCTCAGAAAAGAATTGGATTTAAGCCCGCCTTCAACAGCGGGCTTTTTTTTGTCCGAAATTTCGTTACCCGCCGTTTGGGGGGGGGCAACGCGTGTCACACGGCGGTCATTCCAGCGTCACGGCGTGGTCATTTGCGGTCGATAGAATCGTTTGGCTTGATTAACCTACAACGCCAAGGACCCAGCATGAACAAGCCGAATGATCTGTTTTGCCACGTCGATGCCGACGATGTTGACTGCAACGATTCGCCAAACGAACATTTCAACACGATCCTCAATGCACGGCTGAGCCGCCGGAGCCTGCTGCGTGGCAGCTTCGCGTCGGCCGCAACAGCGGTCCTGGGCGCTACGGGCTTGTCCGCATGCGGTAGCGACAACGGTCCAGTTGAACCTGTCGCCCCGGTCACCCCAGTCACCCCGGCGCCGCCGCCGGAAAAGCTGCTGTCGTTTAGCGCCGTCTCGAAGAGCCTGGCCGACGTCGTCGTGGTGCCGGCCGGTTACACAGCCTCCGTGCTGTACGCCCTCGGCGATCCGCTCTCGGCCGCCACCCCGGCCTTCAAGAACGACGGCACCGACAACGACTTCGAGCAGCGCGCCGGCGACCACCACGACGGCATGGAGTTCTTCGGCCTGTCGGCGACCGGCACGGTGGCGGCAGGCAGTTCGGACCGCGGCCTGCTGGCGATCAACCATGAAGCCACCACCGACCAGCAGCTGTCGTCGTTCTTCCTTCACGCCAATGGCGGCACCACCACCCTGCCGCGCCCGGCCGCCGAAGTCGACAAGGAAGTGGCGCTGCACGGCGTGGCCGTGGTCGAGGTCAAAAAGACCGGCAGCGCCTGGCAATACGTGAAGGAGTCGTCGTTCAACCGCCGCCTGACCGCACTGTCGGACATTGAGTTGTCGGGCCCTGCGCGCGGCAACGCGCTGATGGTGACGAAATTCTCGCCAACCGGCGTGCGCACCCGCGGCACCCTGAACAACTGCGGCACCGGCAAAACCCCATGGGGCACCTTCCTGACCGGCGAAGAGAACTGGTCCGGCTACTTCGCGCGCGGCGCCGCCGACGATGCGGCGCGCGGCAACGACAAGAGCGTCGCCTCGCTCAAGCGCTACGGCCGCAGCCAGGGCGCCGCCTCGCGCCACGGCTGGGAAACCGGCGGCAGCGACGACAAGTACGCACGCTGGAACAACAGCAAACTCGGCACCTCGGCCAACGGCAGCGACGACTATCGCAACGAGATGAACGGCATGGGCTACATCGTCGAAATCGACCCGTACGACAAGGCACGGGCGGCCCGCAAGCGCACCGGCCTTGGCCGCTTCGCCCACGAAAGCGCGGCGTTCTCGGTGCCGGCGGCCGGACAGCCGCTGGCGGTCTACATGGGTGACGACTCGCGTAACGAATACATTTACAAGTGGGTGTCGAGCGCCGCATGGTCGGCGGCCGACGCCACCCCGGCCGACCGCATGGCCACCGGCGACAAGTACCTCGACAACGGCAAGCTGTATGTCGCCAAGCTCAATGCCGACGGCAGCGGCCAGTGGATCGAACTGTCGCTCGCCAACGCCGCCATCGCCGCCCTGGCGACGTACAAGTTCGCCGACCAGGCCGACATCGTGGTCAACGCGCGCCTGGCGGCAGACGCTGTCGGCGCGACCAAGATGGACCGTCCGGAATGGTGCTCGGTCAACCCGAAGAACGGCGAGATCTACTACACCCTGACGAACAATTCGAACCGCAACGTCAACCCGAGCGGCTCGTCGCAGCTGACGCCGGACAGCGCCAACCCGCGCGCCTACACCGACATGAAAGGCACCTCGGCGCAGAACGGCAACCCGAACGGCCATATCGTGCGCTTCAAGGAAGGCGCCGGCGCATCAACGGCAACGGCGTTCACGTGGGATGTGTACCTGTTCGGCGCGGAAGCAACGGCCGATTCGGGCAAGGTCAACCTGTCGAACCTGACGGCCGAGCAGGACTTCTCCAGCCCGGACGGCCTGGCGTTCAGCCCGTACACCGGCATCTGCTGGATCCAGACCGACGACGGCGCCTACACCGATGTCACCAATTGCATGATGCTGGCGGCGATGCCTGGACAGGTCGGCGACGGCGGCAAGGTCACGCTGAGCTATCCACAAGCCTCGGGCGCCACCTTGGCGGTCGATACGTTCATCGGCAAGAAGGCGGCGCCGGACACGCTCAAGCGCTTCCTGGTCGGTCCTGTGGGATCGGAGATTACCGGCATCGCCGAAACGCCGGACGGGAAGACGATGTTCGTCAACATCCAGCATCCGGGCGAGAACACCTCGCAAGCGAACCTGGGCGATCCGAGCAAGTACACCAGCCAGTGGCCGAGCAATGCGGGTTATGGCGCCGGCAAGCGTCCGCGCTCGGCGACGATCGTGATCACCAAGAACGACGGCGGCAGGATCGGCAGCTAAACCGTCGTTCCCGCGCATGCGGGAATCCATGCTGCGCGTCCGAATTTGGCGAGCCATGGATTCCCGCTGGCGCGGGAACGACGGTGGATGACAGGTTGTGTTATTCCGGCTTTTTCAGCGAATTCGCCAGCGCGACATACTGCTCCAGGCTGACCGTCTCCGGCCTGGTCGACGGATCGATCCCCGCCTCCACCAGCTGCGCTTCGGTGAACATCCCGGCAACGCAGTTGCGGATCACCTTGCGGCGCTGCGAGAACGCCTTGGTCACCACCGCTTCGAGCGTCTTGCCGTCGCATTCCAGTTTGCGCCTGGTCGGGATCATGCGCACGATCGCCGACTCCACCTTTGGCGGCGGGTCGAACGCGGTCGGCGGCACGATGAACAGCAGCGACATATCGTAGCGCCACTGCAGCATCACCGACAGGCGCCCATACACCTTGCTGCCCGGTTCCGCGACCATGCGCTCGACGACTTCCTTCTGCAGCATGAAGTGCTGGTCTTCGATCAGGTGCGCGAAGTCGGCCAGGTGGAACAGCAGCGGGCTCGAAATGTTGTATGGCAGGTTGCCCACCACGCGCAGCTTCTGGCCTTCCGGTACCGGGATCTGGCCGAAATCGAACTTGAGCGCGTCGCCCGAATGAATCGTCAGCTTCTCGCGCGGGAATGCCTTCTCGAGGCGCACCACCAGGTCGCGGTCCAGTTCAACCACGTGCATGTGGTCCATGCGCTTGAGGATCAGCGCCGTCATCGCAGCCAGTCCCGGCCCGATTTCAACCATCGCCTGCCCGCTGACCGGGTCAATCGCTTCAATGATGGCGTCGAGGACGAATTTGTCGGTCAAAAAATTCTGGCCGAAGCGCTTGCGTGCGATGTGTTTCATGGATTTCTTTTCGTGTTAGTGATTGCCTGCGCGGCGTGCGCGGGCCATGTGCAGCGCGCTGCGGATCGCTTCGATCATGCTGCCGCAGTCGGCCAGGCCCAAGCCTTGCGCCGCGATGTCGAGCGCGGTGCCGTGATCGACCGAGGTGCGCACCAGCGGCAGCCCGAGCGTGATGTTGACGCCGCGCCCGAAGGTGGCGTACTTCAGCACCGGGAGCCCCTGGTCGTGGTACATCGCCAGCACGCAGTCGGCGTCCTTCAGGTAGCGCGGCTGGAATAGCGTATCGGCAGGATACGGGCCGCTGCAGTCGATGCCGCGAGCGCGCGCCGCGTCGATGGCCGGCGCAATGGTGTCGATTTCTTCGCGCCCCAGGTAGCCGCCCTCGCCCGCGTGCGGGTTCAGCCCTGCCGCCAGTATGCGCGGCGACTTGATGCCGAACTTGGTTTTCAGGTCGCTGTCGATGATATCGAGCACCTGCGCCAGGCCGTCCTGGGTAATCGCCGCCGATACGTCCTTGAGCGGCAAATGGGTGGTGGCCAGCGCCACCCGCAGCGGCGGCTGGCCTTCGCCCGGCACGCCGGCCAGCATCATCACGACCTTTGGGGTCGCTGTCTTTTCGGCGAGGTATTCGGTGTGGCCGGAGAACGCGACGCCGGCGTCGTTGATGGTCGACTTTTGCAGCGGCGCTGTGACGATGCCGTCGAACCAGCCTGCCAGCACGCCTTCGACCGCGAGGTCGAGCGTGGCCAGCACGGCGCGGCCGTTGGCGGCGTCCAGCGTTCCCGGCACCACATGCGCGTCGAGCGGCACATCGATGACGGCGATGCGCCCGGCGCCAAACTGCGGCAGGCCGCTGTTGCGCAGCGCCTGCACCGACAGTGCCGCCAGCTTGATGGAAGGGTCGATGTAGCTGGCGGTCATCGCCAGGAAGGCGGCGTCGCCGATCAGGACGCAATTGGCGTCGTGCCGCATGTCCCATGCGGCACGGATCGAGATTTCAGGGCCGATGCCCGCAGGCTCGCCTGTGGTGACGGCGAGCGCCGGCCTAAGAATCATGCTTACTGCTCGTCGCGGAACTCGACGTAGGCGCGGTCGCGCACCTGGCGCGCCCACTCTTCGGCCGCTTCGGATACTTTCTGTTCGCGGATCGCCTGGCGTGCCGCGTTGCGCTCGCGCTCTTTCGACTTGTCGTCGCTCTTGCGCTCCAGGACTTCGATCAGGTGGAAGCCGTACGGCGTTTCCACCACGCCGCTGAGTTCACCCGGCTTCAGGTCGTTCATGACGTTCTCGAATTCAGGCACGACATCGCCCGGGTACAGCCAACCGAGGTCGCCGCCCTTGCTGGCCGAGCCGTCGTTGGAGAACAGTCGCGCCAGTTCCTCGAACTTGGCGGCCTTGTTGTCGAGGCGCTCCTTGAGTTCGACCAGCTTGCGCTTGGCGTCGTCCGCGGTCATGGTCGGGGTGACCTTGAGCAGGATGTGGCGTGCGCGGGTCTGCTGCACGACAGCCTCGCCGGCAGCTTCGGTCGGGGTGCGCTTGTCGACCAGCTTGAGGATGTGGAATGCGGTCGCCGACTTGATGATCGGGGTAACCTGGCCCGGCTTGAGCGGCGCCAGCGCCCTGGCGAAAGCTTCCGGCAGGCGCTGCGCGTCGAGCCAGCCGATTTCGCCGCCCTTGAGCGCGTCGCCGGAGTCCGAATAGGTCGCGGCGATCTTGGCGAAGTCGGCGCCGGTGCGCAGCTGGCGCGCGATTTCTTCGGCGCGCGCGCGACGCGCGGCGATCTGCTCGGGCGATGCGTTTTCCGGAATGCGTACCCGGATCTGCGCCAGGTTCATTTCGACGCGTTCAGCTGCCGCGGCCTTGCGCGCGGCGATGAAGGTGTCGACTTCGGCGTCCGATACCTGGACCTTGTTGTCGACTTCGTGCTGGCGCAGGCGCTGCAGCATCATCTCGTTGCGGATCTCTTCACGGAAGGCGACGAAGGTGGTGCCTTCCTTTTCGAGCGCGTCGCGCAGCTGCTGCACGTTCATCTTCTGCTGCTCGGCGATGCCGCCGATGGCGCGGTCGAGCTGGGCGTCGTCGACGCGCACGCCCATCTCCTTGGCCAGCTGGACCTGGGCGCGCTCGACGATCATCGATTCGATCACCTGGCGCTGCAGGTCGGCCTGGTCAGGAATCTGCGCGTTCGCCGCGCGCATGCGCTGCACCACCGATTCGACCCGCTTGGCCACTTCGTTCTTGGTGATGACCTCGTCGTTGACCACGACCGCGATCGAATCGATCACGTTGGCCGAGCTCGACGCCGGCGGCAAGAAGCCGGACGACGGCTTGGCCGCAGGCGCGGCCGCCGGCGTGGTGGCTTGCGCCGCTACCTGGCCGGCGGACAGGGCGCACAGCAGGACAGCTGCGATCTTGAGTTGGTGCATACTGGCTTTACGCATAATCTGGGAAGCACTCATGTTCAGGTGAATGAAAAAATCGTTGTGCTGCTTAGCGGCCGTAGCCAGGGTTTAGCCTGCTGTAGCCGGGGATACTCTTGTAGAACGATTCAAGCGGATTGCCGAAGCCAAGCTTCGACAGGCCGTTCAGCTCAAGCTGGAAGAAGATCGGCGTCGAGGTATTGCGCAAGGTGGTCACGAAGCGCTGCGCGCCCATCCGGAACACCCAGCAGTCCGCACGATACTCCAGCCCGAGCAGGCTCTCAAGGACCTTGTGATCCTTGACAGAATAACTTACCCGGCCCACGCCATACCAGCGCATCGACAGCGGCCATTGCGACGACAGGTCGACGTTCTTGAACGTTTCGCGCAGGTAGCGGTACTCGGCGTTGATCACTTTCTTGTCGCCCGGGCGCCATTGCAGGCCGTAGTTCGAACTGAAGGTCTGCTTGGCGCTGGCGTCGTATTGTACTGCGCTGTCGAAGGTCCAGTTATCGTCGATGCGCCCGGACGCCGCCACCAGCAGGTCGGAGCGGCTGTCCTTGCGCAGCTGGCTCGGGTCGAGCTGCACGCGCTGGTCGCTCAGGTAGAAGCGCTGGCCGATCGCCAGGCGCAGGCGCTCGGCGCCGTTTTCTTCGATGAAGCGCGAGGTGATCGCCGCCGTCACCTGGTTGGCGTCGGCCACCCTGTCGGCGCCGATGAAGCGGTTCTCGCTGAAGATCTGGGCGAAGCTGAAGCCCGCTTCGGCGGTGTCGAACAGCGGGAATTCGCTCTGGTCCTTGTACGGCGTGTAGACGTAGAACAGGCGCGGCTCCAGCGTTTGGGTCATGCTCTTGCCAAGCAGGGTCGCATCGCGTTCGTAGATCAGGCCACTGTCGAGCGAGAAGGTCGGCAAGGTGCGCGTCAGGGTGCGCGCGCTGCCGCCGACGGTGTCGACATCGTATTTGCTGCTATGGACCATCAGCTTCGGCGTGACGAAATAGCCCGGGCGGATGAACGGATAGCTGACCTGCGGGATCGCGACGGCGCGGTTGCCGGTCTGGAAATCAGGATGCGAGAAACGCACCAGTTCGGCGTCCAGCGCCCAGTCGAAACCGTTGACGTCGTAGCGGCCGGCGTGGAAGTTAATCTGCGGCAGGCGGTCGTAGGGGCGCACCACCGTGAGGCTCGGGTCGGTGGCGGCGGCCGGGTCCTGCAGGATCTGGTAGTTCTGCGCGCGCGCCGTCAGGCTCCAGTACTGGCTGACGTAATCGGTGCGCACTTCGCGCAGCAGCTGGCGTTCGGCGCTGGTCGAAATCGACTTCGAAAAGTCGCTCGGATATTCGTCGTCGGACGCGGCGCGGATGTTCCAGCCGAACGACAGTCCCCTGGCCAGCGCCTGCGAGTGGTTCGAGTTGACCAGCCAGCGGTCGGTCCTGGTTTCCTTGTCGTTGAGCAGGAACTCAAGGTGGGTCTCGCCGCCGTACCAGCCAGCGCCGGTCTCGCCGATGTAGCGGCCGGTGGCGCCCAGCTGCAGGCCGCGGTCGAGCATCAGGCGCGGGTACACGGTCAGGTCGCGGTTCGGCGCGATGTTGAAATAGTAAGGCACCATCACCTCGGCGGCGCCCTTGGAGCCGAAGCCGACGCTTGGCGGCAGCCAGCCGGAGCGGCGCGCGCCCGATAGCGAGAACGACAGCGCCGGGGTGCCCAGGATCGGCACGCCCTTGAAGTACACCACGGTACCGCTGGCGACGCCGACATCGCGGCCCGCATCGAGGCGCAGCGTGTTGGCCTTCAAATACCAGTCCGGGTTCAGGCCTTCGCAGGTGCTGTAGGTGGCGTTGGTAACGACCGCTTCTTCCTGGCTGATGAAGTCGAGCCGCGCCGCGCCGCCCTGCGCATTATTGGCCTGCAGCTTGTAGGTCGGGTTGAGCAGGTAGCCCTTGCCCGAACTGAGGTTCAGCTGCAGCGAATCGCCGGTGTAGCGGTCGCCGAAGCGCTGCATGAAGACATTGCCTTGCGCCGACACCCGATCTTCGACCTGCTGGTAGCAGGCGCTGTCGGCGGTCATGCGGGTCTGGCCGCGTATCAGTTCGACATCGCGGTTGAGGTTGACTTCGCGGTCAGGGCGTCCGGTGATCTCTTCGGCCTCCACGATCACGGGGGCATTGGACTCTTCAGCGTTCGATTGGGGGGCGACGCTTTGGGCGTGCGCAGGCACCGCGGTGGCGGTGACGATCGCCGTCAGGGCGAATACCCAACGTTGCGAGGGAGGCGGAGCCGGAAACAAGCTCATGAAAAGATGCGTTCAAACACCATGAGAGGCGCTTTTTTGAGTTTAATCCCTTATTATATGGGATTGTCTCACTCAACCGGATTCCACAGGCTGCTTCATGTCTTTATTGTCATCAAATACTCCCGCACTCAAGCCAGACGCCCGCCTGGAACAGCTTTCCGCCTGGCTCGGCACGCTCAACCTGGTGCAGGTCGACACCAAGCGCCCCGCCTCGTCCGACGCCAGCTTCCGCCGCTACTTCCGGATCGATGTCATTCCGGAATTACGTGAAAAACTTGGCAACACCCTGATCGCGATGGATGCCCCGCCCGAGCGCGAGAACGTGCCGGCGTTTATCCATGTACAAGGCCTGCTGCTTGAAGCCGGCGTCACCGTGCCGGCCATCGTCGCCCAGGATGTCGCCAGCGGCTTCCTGCTGCTGTCGGACCTCGGCACCACCACCTACCTGCAGCGCCTCGACGTCGACAATGCCCCGTTCATGTATTCGGACGCGGTCGACGCGCTGATCCAGTTCCAGCTGCATTCCCGGCCCGACGTGCTGGCCAACTACGACCGCGCCTTCATCGAGCGCGAGCTGAACCTGTTCCCGGAATGGTTCGTCGGCAAACACCTCGGCATCGAGATGACACCGGAGCAAAGCGCCCAGCTGGCCGGCGTGTTCGAAGCGATCATCGCCAATGTGCTGGCGCAGCCCCAGGTGTTCATGCACCGTGATTTCCATTCGCGCAACCTGATGTTCCTCGACCAGGGCAACCCGGGCGTGCTCGATTTCCAGGACGCCGTGTTCGGCCCTGTGACCTACGACCTCGGCTCGCTGCTGCGCGACGCCTACATCCAGTGGGACGAAGAAGTGGTGCTGGACTGGGTCGTGCGCTACTGGCAGCGCGCCAAGCAGGTCGGCCTGCCGGTCAATCCGGACATCGACGCGTTCTACCGCGACTTCGAGTTCATGGCCCTGCAGCGCCACCTGAAAATCCTCGGCATCTTCTGCCGCCTGAACTACCGCGATGGCAAATCGATCTACATGGGCGATTTGCCAACCGTGACAGACTACGTGCGCAAGACCGCCAACCGCTACACTGTGCTCAAACCGCTGGTGCGCCTGCTCGACGCGTTCGAGGACAAGGCGCCGCAGGTCGGCTACACCTTCTGATAGCAAGGCATCGATGAAAGCCATGATTTTTGCCGCCGGTCGCGGCGAGCGTATGCGTCCGCTGACCGACACCTGCCCGAAACCGCTGCTCAAGGTCCGCGGCCGCCCCCTCATTACCTGGCACGTGCTCAACCTGGTGCGCGCCGGGATCACCGAGATCGTCATCAACCACGCCCACCTCGGCCACATGATCGAGGAAGAACTGGGCGACGGCAGCAAGTTCGGCGCGCGCATCGTCTACTCGCGCGAAGAAACCGCGCTCGAGACGGCGGGCGGCATCGCCAACGCGCTGCACCTGCTGGGCGACGAGCCATTCGTCGCGGTGTCGGGCGATATCTACTGCCCCTACTTCGACTTCGCGCACGTCAAGGACGTGTTGGCCGAGAAGGACGCGCTGGGCAATCCATATCCGGTTGAAGAGCGCGACGCGTGCTGGCTGTACCTGACGCCGAACCCGTGGCACAACCTCGAAGGCGACTTCGCCCTGACCATGTACTCGGTGGCCAATGAAGGCACGCCGAAGTGGAACTTCGCGAACATCGGCGTCTATCGCCCGGAGATGTTCGCGCACATCAAGCCAGGCGAGAAGGCACGCTTGGGCAACCTGATGCGCGACTACGCGGACCGCGGGCTGGCTGGCGGCGAGATCTACATGGGCGAGTGGGTCAACGTTGGCACCGTGGGCCAGCTGGAAGAACTCAACGCGCCGCTGGCGAAGAAGGCAAGCGCGTGAAACACCATGCTGCGCGGCGAGCACGTGTCTGCGAGCAGATGCCTGCCGGCGCGGTGGCAGTCCTGGCCACCGCGCCGGAAGTGCCGCGCAACGCCGACAGCGACTACCCCTACCGCCACGACAGCTACTTCTACTACCTGACTGGCTTCGCGGAGCCGGAAAGCGTGGTGGTGCTGGCGGCCGCGCACGGCGGCAAGCCTGCCCGCTCGATCCTGTTCTGCAGGCAGAAAAACGCCGAGCGCGAAATCTGGGACGGTTTCCGCTACGGCCCCGAGGCGGCGCGCGCGGCCTTCGGCTTCGACGAAGCGTACCCGATCGACGACATCGACAGCGAGCTGCCCAAGCTGCTGGCCAACGCGCCAGCGCTGTACTGCCCGGTGGCGCACAGCGCCGCGTTCGACGCGCGCATCAAGGGCTGGCTCGACAAGGTGCGCAGCCAGTCGCGCACCGGCGTCACCGCGCCCGCCAGCGTGCACGACCTGCTGGCGCTGCTCGATGAGATGCGGCTGTTCAAGGACGACCACGAACAGGCGCTGATGCAGCGCGCCGCCGACATCTCCGGCCGCGCACACGAGCGCGCGATGCGCATCGCCCGCCCCGGCATGTTCGAATACGAAATCGAAGCCGAACTGCTGCACGAGTTTCGCCGCAGCGGCGCGCAGTCGCCTGCCTACCCGTCGATCGTGGCCTCCGGCGCCAACGCCTGCGTCCTGCACTACGGCGCCAACAACGCGCAGGCGCGCGACGGCGACCTGGTGCTGATCGACGCCGGTTGCGAATTCGACAGCTATGCATCGGACATCACGCGTACCTGGCCCGTCAACGGGCGCTTCAGCGAACCGCAAAAGCAGCTCTATGAACTGGTGCTGGCGGCGCAATCGGCCGCGCTGGCCGCGATTGTGCCGGGGCAGCGCTACAGCGCAATCCATGACGCCGCGCTCAAGGTGCTGGCGCAGGGCATGCTGGACTTCGGCCTGCTCGACAAGGCAAAATTCGGCAACGCCGACGAGGTGATCGGCGAACGCGCCTTCGCGCAGTTCTACATGCACGGCACCGGACACTGGCTGGGGCTCGACGTCCACGATGCGGGCGCTTACCGCGACGTGACGCAGGACGAGCGGCCATCGCGCATGCTGCAGCCAGGGATGGCGCTGACGGTGGAGCCGGGCATCTACGTGCGCCCGGCGCCGGGCGTACCGGAGCAGTTCTGGAACATCGGCATCCGCATCGAAGACGACGTGGTCGTTACCGATGCCGGCTACAAGATCCTCAGCGCCGCCGCCCCCAAGCTGGTGGCCGATATCGAAAAAGTGATGCAACACGGATGATTGAAGCAACAGACACCAAGTTCGATGTCGCGATCTGCGGCGCAGGCCCGGTCGGCATGGCACTGGCCGCCCTGCTGGTCAAGCGCGGCATGGCGCCGCACACAGTCGGCCTGCTCGACGCCAAGCCGCTCGCGCTGGCGCTGGCAGATCCACGCTCGATCGCGCTGTCGTACGGCAGCCGCCAGCTGCTCGAGGCGATCGGCGCCTGGCCGTTGCCCGCGACGCCGATCCACGAAATCCATGTGTCGCGGCGCGGCCACTTCGGCCGCAGCATGATCGATCGTGACGACCATCAGGTACCGGCGCTCGGCTACGTGGCGCGCTACGGCGACCTGGCCGGCGTGCTGGCGGCGCTGTGCGAAAGCCTCGGCATCGCAATTACCCGCCCTGCGCGGGTGTCAGGCATTGACGAGAACGATGCCGGTGTCGTGCTGCGCCTCGACGATGGCCGCGAGGTCGGCGCCGCGCTGGCCGTGCAGGCCGAAGGCGGCGTGTTCGGCGCGCAGGAAGCGCGCGCGCGCCAGCGCGACTACGGCCAGACCGCCGTGATCGCGCGCGTCAGCACCAACGCGCCGATCGCGCATCGCGCTTACGAGCGCTTCACCGCCGAAGGTCCGCTGGCGTTGCTGCCGCAAGACGGCGTCGACGGCCAGCAGTACGCGCTTGTATGGTGCGTCAGTCCGCAGCGCGCGGAAGCGCTGCTGGCATTTGACGATGCGGAATTTTTGTCCCAGCTGGGCCAGGAGTTCGGTACGCGGCTCGGGCGCTTTGTCGGTGCCACGCGCCGCGTCTGTTACCCGCTCGGCCTGAATGCCGACGCACCTTCTACAGCGCGCACGGTTGCCATCGGCAACGCCGCGCAGACCTTGCACCCAGTGGCTGGCCAGGGCCTGAACCTGGGCCTGCGCGACGCCGCGGTGCTGGCGCGCATGCTGGCGCGCGACTCGACACCGGCTGCGCTGGCACGCTTCGCGGTCGAACGCAAAGGCGACCGAAGCCTGGTGGTTGGCCTCACCGATACCATGGCGCGGGCATTCGCCAACCGGGGCCCGGCGCAGGCACTGCTCGGCCTCGGCCTGGGCGTGATCGACACCGTCCGGCCGGCGCGCACGCTGCTGGCCGAAACCATGATGTTCGGCCACCGCTAGGCGCACAATGCAACCCGCCTTGCCTTCGTCCCTGATGTGCTCACTGGTCGACGAATCGCTCGACGCCGTGCTGATCATCGACGAAGACTGCATCGTCCGCTACGCCAACCAGTCGATGCAGAACCTGTCAGGCTACAGCGGCGAGGAGCTGGTGGGAAAATCGCTGGACGCGCTGCTGCCGGGAGCGATGGCCAGCTGCCATACCGGTTTCGTGCGCACCTTTACGCGCGGCGAGGCCCCGTCGGCAGTGCTGGGCAAGGTGCGCGAGTTCGCCATCCGTGACCGCAACGGTATTGTGATACCGATTGAAATGAAGGCGATCGACATCGGCCAGCATGAAGGCCGGCGCTACTTCGGCGCCTTCATCGAGGATCTGCGCCCGCGCCGCACAATGGAAGCCCAGAACGCCGCGCTGCTGGCGCGACTGGAACAGGAAGCGATGACCGACCCGCTCACCGGCATCGCCAACCGGCGCGCCTTCGCGGCGGAAGGCGACCATATGCTGGTACGGGCGCGGCGCAGCGGCGCACCGGTGGTCGTCGGCATCGCCGACATTGATCACTTCAAGAAAATCAACGACGAGAACGGCCACCCGGCCGGCGACACGGTATTGCGCGCGGTCGCACAGCGCATGACCGAGGCCGCGCGCGCGTCCGACTTCGTCGCGCGCATCGGTGGAGAGGAATTCGGCCTGCTGTTCCCAGACACCCATGCAGATGCGGCGGTTGGCATCGCGCAGCGCATCCGCGAGTCAGTGGCTGCCAGCCCGATCGAGACCGACGACGGCCGCCTGGTGCACGCGACCATCAGCATCGGCCTGACGCAGATATCGCCAGCCGAACAGCTGGACGACGGCCTCGCCACCGCCGATTGCGCGCTGTACAACGCCAAGAATGGCGGGCGCAATCGGGTTGAATCGATCTAGCGTTATTCGACTGCCTTGACCATCGATTCGAGCACCTTCTTCGCATCGCCGAACACCATCATCGTGTTTGGCTGGTAGAACAGGTCGTTGTCGAGGCCCGCGTAGCCGGACGCCATCGAACGCTTGTTGACGATGATGCTCTTGGCCTTGTACGCCTCGAGAATCGGCATGCCGGCGATCGGCGACTTCGGATCCTTGGCGGCCGGGTTCACCACGTCGTTTGCACCCAGCACCAGCACCACGTCGGTCTGGCCGAATTCGCCGTTGATGTCCTCCATTTCGAACACCTGGTCGTACGGCACCTCGGCTTCGGCCAGCAGCACGTTCATGTGGCCCGGCATGCGTCCCGCCACCGGGTGGATCGCATACTTCACCGACACGCCCTGGTGGGTCAGCTTCTCGACCAGCTCTTTCAGCGCATGCTGCGCGCGCGCCACCGCCAGGCCGTAGCCCGGCACGATGATGACCGATTCCGCGTTGCTCATGATGAAGGCGGCGTCGTCAGCCGAACCTGATTTGACCGGGCGCTGTTCCTGCGCCGCGCCGCCGGTTTCGGCAGCCTCGCCGCCGAAGCCGCCCAGGATCACGTTGAAGAACGAGCGGTTCATCGCCTTGCACATGATGTAAGAGAGGATCGCGCCCGACGAGCCCACCAGCGAACCGGCGATGATCAGCATCGAGTTATTGAGCGAGAAGCCGATGCCCGCCGCCGCCCAGCCGGAATAGCTGTTCAGCATCGACACCACCACCGGCATGTCGGCCCCGCCGATCGGAATGATGATCAGCACACCAAGGACGAACGACAGGATCGCCATGATGACGAACGGCGTCCACGCAGGTTCGGCCGATTCGGAGAAGCAGAACATCAGGCCCAGCACGACGATCGCGATGGCGATGACGAGGTTGAACATGTGCTGGCCCGGGAAGCTGACCGGCGCGCCCTGGAACAGGCGGAACTTGTATTTGCCCGACAGCTTGCCGAACGCGATCACCGATCCGGAGAAGGTGACGGCGCCAACGAAGGTACCGATGAACAGCTCGAGGCGGTTACCGAAGGGCAGTGCGACCCCGCGCTGGGTGATCTGGAACACCCACGGCTCCGACACCACGGCCACCGCGATGCAGACAGCGGCCAGGCCGATCAGCGAGTGCATCGCCGCCACCAGTTCCGGCATCTTGGTCATCTCGACCTTTTTGGCCGCGAACGCGCCGATGCCGCCGCCCACCACCAGGCCAGCGATCACCAGGCCGTAGCCCATCGCGCCGGTGGCCATTTCGGTCTTGAGCTTGAGGATCAGCGCCACGGTGGTGACGGTGGCAATCGCCATGCCGGCCATGCCGAAGGCGTTACCGGCGCGCGCGGAGGACGGCGAGGACAGGCCCTTGAGCGCCTGGATGAAGCAGACCGACGCCACCAGGTACAGCAGCGTCACCAGGTTCATGCTGATGAAGTTCATGCCTTGTCTCCCGCTTTGGCCTTCGGCTCTTTTTTCTTGAACATCTCGAGCATGCGCTGGGTGACCAGGAAGCCGCCGAACACATTGACGGCGGCCAGCGCCACCGCGACCGTGCCGGCCACCTGCCCCAGCATGCCTTCGGTGAGGGCGGCGGCCAGCATGGCGCCGACGATGATGATCGCGGAGATCGCGTTGGTGACCGCCATCAGCGGCGTATGCAGCGCCGGCGTCACGGTCCAGACGACGTGGTAGCCGACGTAGATGGCCAGCACGAAGATGATCAGGTTGATGATGGTGTGGCTGATTTCCATGGAATGCTCCTGTACTTGTTATTTACGCAGCACGTCGCCGCCGGCGCACACCAGCGTGGCTTTCAGGATTTCGTCTTCGCGGTCGATGACCAGGTTCTGGTCCTTGTCTATCACCAGCTTGAGGAAATCGAGCACATTGCGCGCATACAGCGCGGACGCGTCGGCCGCGACCAGCGTGGCCAGATCAGGCTCGCCGACGATCGACACGCCATGCTTGACGACGGTCTTGTTCAGCTCCGACAGCGGGCAGTTGCCGCCCTGCGACACCGCAAGGTCGACGATCACCGAGCCAGGCTTCATGGCCTTGACGGTTTCTTCGGAGATGAGCACCGGCGCCGGGCGCCCCGGGATCAGCGCGGTGGTGATGATGATGTCGGCCAGCTTGGCGCGCTCGTGCACCAGTTCGGCCTGGCGGCGCATCCAGTCGGCCGGCATGGCGCGCGCGTAGCCGCCGGCGCCTTTGGCGATTTCCTTTTCTTCGTCGGTCAGGAACGGCACGTCGATGAACTTGGCGCCCAGCGACTCGACCTGCTCCTTGACCGGCGGGCGCACGTCCGACGCCTCGATCACGGCGCCGAGGCGCTTGGCGGTGGCAATCGCCTGCAGGCCGGCCACGCCGACGCCCATGATCAGCACGCGCGCCGCTTTCACGGTGCCCGCGGCGGTCATCAGCATTGGCATGAAGCGCTGGTAAGTATTCGCGGCGACCATCACCGCCTTGTAGCCGGCGATATTGGCTTGCGAGGACAGCACGTCCATCGACTGGGCGCGCGTGATGCGCGGGACCGCTTCGAGCGAGAAGGCGGTGAGGTTGGAGGCGGCCATTGCGGCGATGTTGTCGGCGTCGAAAGGATTGAGCATGCCGATCAGGACCGCGCCCGGCGTCATCAGCGCGCGTTCTTCGGCGTCCGGTGCGCGCACCTTGAGGACCACGTCGCAGCCGAAAGCATCCGCTGCCGTGCCGATGGCGGCGCCGGCAGCCAGGTAGGCGTCATCGATCACGGAAGCGGCCACGCCGGCGCCAGACTGGACCACGACCTGATGGCTGGCCGCGAGCTTCTTCACCGTCTCGGGAGTTGCAGCGACACGGGTTTCCCCAGCCCGCGTTTCAGCGGGTATGCCTATCCTCATGAATGCCTCCTTGGTATGAATTGATTGATAAGATAGTACACGGAAATTGTCATTACTCAATGTCGCAATCTTGATCAAAGGGCAATCCGCGATTTTCCTGCAGCACGTGGTTCGCAGCCAGCACAATCCATCCAAAACTTGTATCAGATCAACCCGCCTCCCCATGCAAATCGCATATCTCGGGTGCGCATGAGCAACTGATCCGGCGCCAAGGTAGAATGTCGGCTTCAAATTTGAGGGGCGCACATGCCACACACCTGGAGACCGTCAGTTACCGTCGCCGCGATCATTGAGCGCGACGGCCGTTTTTTGCTGATTGAAGAAGAGACCAGTGAAGGCGTGCGTCTCAACCAGCCTGCCGGCCATCTCGACCCGCTCGAGACGCTGGAGCAGGCGGTCACCCGCGAGGTGATGGAGGAGACTGCGCACGAGTTCTTCCCGAGCGCGCTGGTGGGCATGTACATGTCGCGCTACAGCTCCAAGCGGCGCGGCACCGACGTGACCTACCTGCGTTTTACCTTCTGCGGCACCGCGGGCAAGGAGTACGACCAGCCGCTCGACCACGGCATTTTGCGTACCATGTGGATGACGCGCGACGAAATCGCGGCCTGCCAGGAACGCCACCGCAGCCCGATCGTGCTCACTTGCGTCGACGATTACCTGGCCGGCAAGCGCACCTCGCTGGACCTGCTGCACACCCACTCCTCGGTATTCGAGGGCGGGCTTTCACTAAAAACGGACGTCACCTGAAATGAGCAAGAAAAAAGTCGTGATCGGCATGTCGGGCGGAGTCGACTCCTCGGTCGCGGCGTGGATGCTGAAGGAACAGGGCTATGAAGTTATCGGCCTGTTCATGAAAAACTGGGAAGACGACGACGACTCCGAGTTCTGCTCGTCGCGCCAGGACTGGATCGATGCGGCCAGCGTGGCCGACGTGGTCGGCATCGACATCGAAGCCGTCAACTTCGCCGCCGAATACAAGGATCGCGTGTTCGCCGAGTTCCTGCGCGAGTACCAGGCCGGACGCACGCCGAATCCGGACGTGCTGTGCAACGCCGAGATCAAGTTCAAGGCCTTCCTCGACCACGCGATGCACCTGGGCGCCGACCTGATCGCGACCGGGCACTACGCGCGCGTGCGCGAAAACGCCGGGCGCTTCGAGCTGCTCAAGGCGGTCGACGCGACCAAGGACCAGAGCTACTTCCTGCACCGCCTGAACCAGGCGCAGTTGTCGAAGACCCTGTTCCCGCTGGGCGAAATCCCGAAGACCGAAGTGCGCAAGATCGCCGAGCGCCTGGCCTTGCCGAACGCGGCCAAGAAGGACTCGACCGGCATCTGCTTCATCGGCGAGCGCCCGTTCCGCGACTTCCTGAACCGCTACCTGTCGTACAAGCCGGGCCCGATGAAGACCGACGACGGCACCGTGGTGGGCGAGCACGTGGGGCTGTCGTTCTACACGCTGGGCCAGCGCAAGGGCATCGGCGTGGGCGGCATGAAGAAATACAAAAACGACGACGGCACCAGCGAGCCGTGGTTCGTCGCGCGCAAGGACATCGAGACCAATACGCTGTGGATCGTGCAGGGGCATGACCATCCATGGCTGCTGTCGGCGTCGCTGGAAACCGCGCAGGCCAGCTGGATCGCGGGCGAACCGCCTTCGGCACGCATGTTGTCGGCAAAGACGCGCTATCGCCAGGCCGATGTGGCTTGCCAGGTGCTGCCGCATGGGCTGGACAGGTTTGCGCTCAACTTCACCGATCCGCAATGGGCGGTGACGCCGGGGCAGTCGGCGGTGCTGTACGACGGCGATGTGTGCCTGGGCGGCGGAATAATTGACAGCTCGCGCCCGTAGCGTCAGTCTACCGCCGCCGGGCCAAGGGGTTCGAGCTGATTCTGGCGCCGCAACTGCGCCAATTCCCGGAGCAAGGCGCGGTGACGTTGCGTGCTAAGTCCGAGCGGCTCGGCGGCGTTATCCGACAGGTACCAGCCGTTCCTACCGTCAAGACCGATCCAGCCGGTGTCAGGCAGGTTACCGCCAGGGTGCAGGCGGTCGCTGGCATAGTGAAAAAGCATGAACGTCACCGGGTCAGCTCCATCGATCCGCTGGCTGCCGTAGAACACGGCGTGCCGGTCACGTACTATGGGACGAAGGGCTCGGGCGTGATCGTTCGGCGCGATGAATGCGATCAGGACCGCTTCGAGCGTCGATGGGTCTGCGCCGTGCAGTATTCGGCCACCGTAAATCACCCACCTGCCGTCTGTCACATGTAGGGGCTCCAACGCCCCTGGCAAGGCGGCGCGTAGCTTCGCTAGATTCAGCGTTGGGCTAAGCGGGGGGACCCGCTGCAGGGAGTCGAATACTGCGCTGCCGTCGCTGAGAATGCGGTCGTCAAGGTAGGAGCGTAATCGCGCAAGATCCACCGGACCTTCGAGCCTGACCAGCAGCAAATGCGTTTCATTGCGAGGCCTTTCGTACAGGGGAAAGCAGGCGACGCCGATCATGCACACCGGCCCGCCGGGTTGGCGCCTCTCCCACCTGTCCACGCGGTAGACATAGTCGCCGATGCGGGAAAATGCCTGACCACCAACCGTGCGCGTCTCAGGCTCGTGCCGGCAAGCGTCAATAGGAGCGACCAAGTCCTTGCCTTCGACGTCACGCCAGCTAGCGGAGCACGAATTTTCCGGCAAGTTGCAGTAGCCAAGCACTAGGAGTGGAACAGCTGCGACGGTGGCAAGCGCTCTTTTGCCCATCACGTTATCCTCGTTGGTCTCGACAGCCCAATCCTAAGCGGCGCCGCCCCTGCCATCGTTGCCGCAGATCAATTGCCGTCGCATGGGGCACTTTCGCCGCTCGATAGAGACCTCACTTGGCTCGGCAGGTCTTCGAGTCGCTATGGCTGGCTGTTCTTTTTCACGATCGCGATCACGGTGCTGCGGATCGTCTTCAGCACCGCGTCCGCCTTGAACGGCTTGACGATAAACCCGTGAACGCCGCGCGCCAGTGCGGACTGAATCGTTCCAGCATCGAGCGCGCCGGACACCAGGAAGATCATCGTCTTCGGCATGGAAGCCCTGACCTGCTCGACGATGTTGTTCCCGTCTTCCATCTGCTCGAGAGCGATGCAAAAAATATGTGGATGATGTTTCTGCAGCAGCGCGTACCCCTGCGTGCTGGTGTGCGTATGCCCGACAACTTCATAGCTGCCGTCGGTAAGCACGGTATTGAGCAAGCCACGCGAGATCGCGCTTGAGTCCACAATGACTGCCTTCAGCATGTCGTCTCGTCCTTGTTCCTAGAATGTTTGGTAGGCCAGCATCTTCCAGCTGACACCGAGGCGCACATCGGTCTTGAGCTGCACCAGCTGGCGCGACAAATACAGTATCTCGCGCTCGGCGCGCAGGCGCTCGCCGAGCGGCGTCTTGAGTATGCCCGCGCCAGCCATCACGGCATCCAGGTTGCCGTAGGCGTTGAGCAGCTTGGCGGCGGTTTTCATGCCGACCTTCGATACGCCCGGTACGCCGTCGGTCACGTCGCCCATCAGCGCCAGCAGGTCTGCCAGCAGTTCCGGCGCGACGCCGAATTTGTTGCGCACCCAGGCGTCGTCGTGCCACTCGCCCTTGAAGTGGTCCCATACCAGGGCGCCTTGCGCGATCAGCCCGTGCAGGTCCTTGTCGGTGGTGGCGATGATGGCGTCGCCGCGGCCTTCCTCCAGCCAGCGCAGCACGCCGGTGCCGATCACGTCGTCGGCCTCGACATCGGGCAGCATCAACACGTGCAGGCCGGCCTGCGCCAGTTTGTCGTGGAAGCCCGGCAGCGCTTCGCGCAGGCACGACGGCATCGGCTCCCGGTTTTCGCGGTAGCGCGGATACAGCGCGTGGCGCCAGGTGGCGCCGCCAAAATCAAACGCCGCCAGGACGTGCGTCGGTTCGTGCGCATTGAGCAGGTTGCGGAACGACGACAGCGCGTGGCGAAGCGCGATGTCGGCCTTTTCCCGCGAGTCCGGTTCGGGACTGGCTTCGTAGACCCGCCGGACGATATTGAGCCCGTCGATCGCAAGCAGCTTGCCCATCGCGCCTTACTTCGCGATCGTGAAAGGTCCGCCGCGCTCGAGCGCGCGCTGGTAGGCCGGACGCGCGTGGATGCGCTGCAGGTAGTCGTTCAGCTTCGGATACCTGGCATCGAGGCCGCCGCGCGACGCCGCCGCTTCGATCACGAAGCTGAGCTGGATGTCGGCAGCGGTAAATTCTTCGCCGGCGAACCAGGTGCTCTTGCCAAGTTCGGCTTCGAGGAAGGCGAGGTGCTGCTGGATCTGCGGCAGGATGAAACTGCCCTTCACCTTCTGGGCGATCGAGCGCGCGACCGGCTTGACGAAGAACGGCATCGGCGCCGTTTCGATGCGGTCGAACACGAGCTTCATCAGCAGCGGCGGCATCGCCGAGCCTTCGGCGTAATGCAGGAAGTAGTTGTAGCGCAGCTTGTCGGCGCTGCCCGGCGCCGGTACCAGCTGGCTGCCGCCCTGGCGCTCGAGCATGTATTCGATGATGGCGCCCGATTCAGCCACCACGATATCGCCATCGGTGACCACCGGCGACTTGCCCAGCGGGTGCACCGCGCGCAGCTCGGGCGGCGCCATCATGGTCTTGCGATCGCGCTGGTATTTCTTGATCTCGTATTGGAGGCCGAGTTCTTCCAGCAGCCAGAGGATGCGCTGCGAGCGCGAGTTGTTCAGGTGGTGGACGATGATCATGCTGTGCTGCCCCATGTTGGCGAATACGCCCATTGTAATGGCAGTACGCCAGGCACGCGAACCGCTCTGCTACTAGACTTATAGTTGACAAAGCCAGACACCGCGAATACGATCTACTAAACTTATAGTAGAAGGAGTGGCGATGGACATTACCTTTACCGACCGCGAGGCCGGCGTGATGCAGGTGCTGTGGGATTCGGGGCCGTCCGTGGTGGCCGAGGTGCGCGCGCAGCTTGCCGACGAGCTGGCGTATACGACCGTGCTGACGGTGCTGCGTACCTTGGAGGCCAAGGGCTACGTCGGCCACACCGAGGAAGGCCGCGGCCACCGCTACTTTGCGGCGATCGCGCAGCAGGAAGCGCGCAAGAGCGCCCTCGCCCACCTGACCAGCAAGCTGTTCAAGGGCTCGGCCGAACTGCTGTTCGCCCACCTTGTTTCGGACCGCAAGCTCGGCGCCGACGAAATCGCCCGCATGCGCAAGCTGCTGGCCGACAGCGCCAAGGACAAACCATGATCGCCTGGCTTGCCTACACCGTGATGGTGACGCTGCTGCTGGCTGGCGCCGCGCTTGCGGCCGAAGGGTCGGCGCGACTGCGCCGCGTATCCACGCGCTGGATCTGGGCACTGGCGATAGTCGCCGCGCCGCTGCTGCCATTGGCGATTTCGACAGTGTCGATCCAGGTTCCCGCGAGCCTTGCCCCGGGCGCCGCGAGCGCGCCGGTCGCGCTGCGCGAAGCGACACTGCCCGCCCTGTCGCCGTCGACCTGGATTGCCACGCCAATGGCTGGCATCGATGGCGGCATGCGGATTGACGACCTGCTGCAGCGCGCCTGGGCCGCCGCTTCATTGGCGATCGTAATCGCGCTGGCGGCCGGCGCCATCGCCCTGCAGCTGCGCAAGCGGCGCTGGGCGCAGCGCGCGGTGGCCGGCGCCATTGTGCTGGTGGCGCCGGACGCCGGGCCAGCCGTGGTCGGCCTGGTACGGCCGCGCATCGTCGTTCCCGAGTGGCTGTTGCAGGCGTCGCCACTTCAGCAGTCGCTGGTCATCGCCCATGAAAAATCCCACGTCGACGCGCGCGACCCGCAGCTGCTTGCGTTCGCGATCGCCGTGCTGGCCTTGATGCCATGGAACCTGCCGCTGTGGTGGATGGTGCGGCGCCTGCGCCACGCCATCGAAGTCGATTGCGACGCCCGCGTGCTGCTTGGCGGGCATGACGTGCGCGCCTATGGCGAAGTACTGGTCGATGTGGGCCAGCGCCAGTCGGGCTATCTTGGCGCGGCGGCGGCAATGGCCGAATCGCGTTCCCTGCTGGAGCAGCGCATCCGCCTGATGCTGCGCGCGCCGGGCCGCAAAGGCCGCGCCGTGGGCGTGGTGCTGGGCGGGGTCGCCCTGTCGATGGCGGCGATCGCGGCCCAGGTGGCGCCGCCGGCCGCCAGCGTCGCATCGCTCGCGCCGCGCCAGCAGGTCGACCTGCCGGCCTCGCGGCTGGTCGATTACGAAGGCACCTACCAGGTCGACGAATTCATCCTGATGGAAGTCAGGCGCGACGGCCGGCGCCTGTGGACGCAAATGACCGGCAACCCGCCAATCGAACAGTATGCCGAGCGCCAGGACGCCTTCTTCTCGCGCGATATCGACGCGCAGCTGGCCTTCGAGCGCGACGCGCGCGGCGCAGTGACCGGACTGGTGCTTCATTCGCTGGGCGCACAATACGCGGCGCCCAAACTGGAGCAGGACGGCATTGCCGCGGCATCGATGAAGATCAACCAGAATATCGTGCGCACCGCGCCAAGGCGGCCGGACGGCGAAGCCTTGTTGAAGCGCAATATCGACCTTGCTGTTGCCGGGAAGCTCAGGACCGACGAGATGACTCCCCAGCTCGCCAAGCAGGCGCAGCGCATGTTTGCGCACACGTCGAAGGAACTCGCCGCTTACGGCCGGGCCAGGGCGGTGGCATTCCTTGCTGTCGACGGCAATGGATTCGATGTGTACCGCGTGCAGCACGAGCACGGCCAGCGCGACTGGCACCTGCTGATCAATTCCGACGGGAAAGTATCACGCGCCTACAGCCGCGACGCGCAATGACGCGGATGGTTCGTCAGCGAACGGCGCCGCGCATGCGCCGCGCCTATGCTGGCGGACATGGGCGCGATCCGCATCGGAATTTCTGGCTGGCGATATGAGCCGTGGCGCGGGGTCTTCTATCCGGAAGACCTCGTGCAGGCGCGCGAGCTCGAATTCGCCTCGCGCGCGCTGCCGACCATCGAGATCAACGGCTCGTTCTACTCGCTGCAGCGTCCTGAAAGCTACGCCGCCTGGTACCAGGCGACGCCCCCCGGCTTCATGTTCAGCGTCAAGGGCAACCGCTTCATCACGCACATGTTGCGGCTGAAGGATATCGACGGCCCGGTGGCGAATGTACTGGCGTCGGGTGTTTTCAACCTGCATGAAAAGCTCGGCCCCTTCCTGTGGCAGTTCCCGCCCAACTTCAAATTCGATCCCGAGCCGATGGAGCACTTCCTCAGCATTCTGCCGCATGATACCGATGAGGGCCTGGAACTGGCCAGCCGCTACGAACCGCGCATGAAGGGCAAGGTGGCGCTGGACGTGGACAAGAAGCGCAAGCTGCGCCACGCAATCGAGGTCCGCCACGAGAGCTTCATCGACGAAGCCTTCATCGCGCTGCTGCGCAAGTACAAGGTGGCGGTGGTGGTGGCCGATACCGCCGGCAAGTGGCCTTACATCGAAGACGTGACCGCCGACTTCATGTACCTGCGCCTGCACGGCGACAAGGAGCTGTACGCGAGCGGCTACACCGAGGAAGCGCTGGAGCGCTGGGCGGCGCGGATACGGGCGTGGTCCGGCGGCTCGCAGCCTGCGGACGCGCACCTGGTGTCGTCGAAAGCGCCGCCGGCGCGCAAAAGCCGCGACGTGTTCTGCTACTTCGACAACGACATCAAGGTGCGCGCGCCGTTCGACGCGCGCAGGCTGATCGAAAAGCTGGGACTGGCCTAGGGCCTGTGGATCTTGATGACGCGCCTGGCGTCGTCTGGCGCCGGAACAGGGTCGGCGCAGGCCTTGCAGGTATTGCAGCCGCTGCCGCAGCCCGGGTCCGGGTTGAGCATGCGGCCGAGGGTCGACTCGCTGCCGCCGACGCGGTAGGAGAGCCTTTTTCGCCACGCAGCCGGCATGTATTTGCGCACCGTGTAAAACGCGGCGGCCGCAACGATCAACCCGACGATGACGTATTCCAGCACGTCAGCCTCCCAGCGCCAGCGCCGTGCGGTAGGTGATGAACGACGCGGCGTAAGCCAGCGCGAACATGTAGCCGGCCATGATCAAAGGCCAGCGCATGCTGTTGGTCTCGCGCTTGACGACCGTCAGCGTCGACAGGCACTGCGGCGCGAACACGTACCAGGCCAGCAGCGACAGCGCGGTCGCCAGGCTCCACGACTGCGCGATCAGCGGCGTCAGCGTGGTGGCCAGCTCGTCGCCGGTTTGCGACAGCGCGTACACGGTGCCCAGCGCACCGACGGCGACTTCGCGCGCGGCCATGCCCGGCACCAGCGCGATGCAGATCTGCCAGCCGAAGCCGATCGGCTCGAACACCACCGCCAGCGCGCGGCCCAGCATGCCGGCTACGCTGTAATAGATAGGCGGCTGGGTCGCGCCTTCCGGAGCGCCCGGGAAGGTCGACAGGAACCAGATCAGGATCATCAGGGTCAGGATCAGCGTGCCGACGCGGGTCAGGAAGATCTTGGCGCGTTCCCACAGGCTGATCGCCAGGTTCCGCAGGTGCGGCCAGTGGTAGCTTGGCAGCTCCAGCATCAGCGGGTTGTGGCGGCTGCCGCCCAGGATGCGCTTGAAGATCCAGGCCACGGCCATCGCGCCGACGATGCCGGCGAAGTACAGCGCGAACAGCACCAGCCCTTGCAGATTCATGAAGCCGGCCACTTCGCGGTTCGGGATGAACGCGGCGATCACCAGTGCGTACACCGGCAGGCGCGCCGAGCATGTCATCAGCGGCGCGATCATGATCGTCACCAGGCGGTCGCGTGGGTTCTGGATCGTGCGCGCGGCCATCACGCCCGGGATCGCGCAGGCAAAGCTGGACAGCAGCGGGATGAAGGCGCGGCCCGACAGGCCGACGCCGCCCATCACGCGGTCCAGCAAAAACGCCGCGCGCGGCAGGTAGCCGCAGTCTTCCAGCACCAGGATAAAGAAGAACAGGATCAGGATCTGCGGCAGGAACACCAGCACGCTGCCGACGCCGCCGAAGATGCCTTCGACCAGCAGGCTGCGCAGCGGGCCTTCGGACATGTTCGCCGTCGCCATCTGGCCGAGCGCCTCGACGCCGCCGGTGATCATCTCCATCGGAACCGCGGCCCAGCTGAACACGGCCTGGAACACCAGGAACATGATCACGGCCAGCAGCACCGGGCCGATAAACGGGTGCAGCACGACGTTGTCGATTTTTTCGCTCAGGTTGCCGGTGTCGTTGGCATAGCTGGTGGTGGCGCCGAGGATGCGGCGCACTTCGCGCTGGGTGTCTTCGACCGAGACTGCGTCGATGGCCGACAGCGGCAGCGCGGCGACGTGCGCCTGTTCCGGCATGCGGTCGAGCGCTTGCAGCAGCGCCTGTTCGCCACCCGCGTGGACCGCGACCGTTTCGACGACCGGCATGCCGAGCTCGCGCTCGAGCTTTGCCGTGTCGATCGCGATGCCGCGCTTTTTGGCCATGTCGACCATGTTCAGCGCCAGCACCATCGGCATGCCGAGGCGCTTGATCTCGAGGACCAGGCGCAGGTTCAGGCGCAGGTTGGTGGCGTTGACGACACAGACGATCGCGTCAGGCGCTTGTTCGCCTTCGCGCAGGCCGGCCACGACATCGCGGGTGATCGCTTCGTCGGGCGTGGTGGCCGACAGGCTATAGGCGCCCGGCAGGTCGAGCACGCGGAAGGCGCGCCCGGCGGGCGAGGTGAAGCTGCCTTCCTTGCGTTCGATGGTCACGCCGGCGTAATTGGCGACCTTCTGGCGCGCGCCGGTGAGGCGGTTGAACAAGGCGGTCTTGCCGCAGTTCGGGTTGCCCAGCAGGGCGATCAGCGGTACTGCCCGCACCGGTGTATCAACTGCTCCCATCGCTTACTCCGGCTGGATCGAGACCAGCGCGGCTTCAAAGCGGCGCAGTGCGAAGGTCGACTCGCCAACCCGGACCGCGACCGGGTCGCCGCCCGGCAGGCGCTTGAGCATCCGGATCCGCTCGCCCGGGACGAAACCCAGCTCCATCAGGCGGCGCGACACGTCGATGCCGTCCTCGCCTTCGCGGCGTTCGCTCGGCACGAGGTGGATGACGGTGCCGCTCTGCCCGGCCATAAGGGCGTCGAGGGTGGTCAGGGTAGGTGCAAGTGTCATGTCGCTGCTTTCAGGTTGTCGGCCATCTCGGGCCCGAACGGCGTGTCGTACAGCGACATCATAAACCTAAATGCGAATTATTACCATTTGCAGGCCTGTCTACATCAAAAAACGGCTGGCGCGCCGACCGTTTCCCAACAAATCGCTTGCATGCATTTCAAAACGCAGTAGAATACGAACCGTAATGCGAATGATTCGCATTAGAGAAAACGGCAATATTGTCGACTTCTTCATACAGGACTGGGTACATTCATGATCGTCTGCGTCTGCAACAACATCTCCGACCGCGAAATCCGCCAGGCGGTCGACCTTGGCCTGTCGTCCATGGCCGAGCTGCGTGAGACCCTCGGCGTCGCCACTTGCTGCGGCAAGTGCGAAGGCTATGCTGAAGAAGTGCTCAACGCACACGTCGAAAGCACCACCCGCATTACCGAACTGTCGTTCCGCGCCACCCAGGCCGCGTGAGCTTCCGATGAACGCCATCGCCTGGCCGGCCGGCCCCGACTTCAGCGGCGCAGCGCCGCTCATCGGAAGGCTGCGCGCCAGGTTCGGCCCGGTCGCCGTGGTTGTCGCGGTCCACGCCCTGCTGTTCTACCTCGTTTCCAGCGGCCTGCTGGCCCGCGTCGCCGATGCCGCACTGCCCCGGGTGGTCGACGTGACCTTCGTGGCCTTCGAGCCTGAGCCGCCTGCCCCGACACCTCCCGCCGCGCCCAAAGTCGTCACGCCGGCGCAGCTGCCGCCGCCGGTCATGCCGGTGGTGCCAACCATTGAAGTGGCGCGCAACCCGGACGCCATCAGCCTGCCGCAAGCGGCGCCGCAGCCAGTGGCGCCCGCTGCCGAACCGACCCGCGTGGCCGTTGCCGTGGCGCCGGCGCCGGCTCCGCCGGCAGGCCCGAAAACGATTTCGACCGGCGTCGAATATATCCAGGCGCCGCAGCCGGTATATCCGTCGCAGTCGCGCCGCATGGGCGAACAGGGCAAGGTGGTGCTGCGCGTGCTGGTCGACGAAAAAGGCAGGCCCGACCAGGTGCTGGTGCAGCATTCGTCCGGTTCCTCGCGCCTCGACGAGGCGGGCCGCCAGGCCGCCCTGCGCGCGCTGTTCAAACCCCACCTCGAAGATGGCCGCCCGGTGGCCGTGTTCGTCATTGTCCCGCTCAACTTCCAGCTCGGCTGATCACACGTCTTTTGCCCGGAACCTGTCGGTTTGCTATGATGGTGGGATCCCTACCACTTTCGAAAGCATCCCATGAAGGGCGATCCAAACATCATCCGTCTGCTCAACGCGCAGCTCACCAATGAGCTGACCGCCGTGAATCAGTACTTCCTGCACGCGCGCATGTACCGCCACTGGGGTTTCGAGAAGCTCGGCAAGAAGGAGTACGACGAGTCGATCGGCGAGATGAAGCATGCGGACAAGCTGATCGACCGCATCCTGATGCTCGACGGCCTGCCGAACCTGCAGGCGCTGCACAAGCTGTTGATCGGCGAGAATACCCAGGAAATGCTCGAAGCCGACCTGCAGCTGGAAAAAGCGGCGCAGGTCACCGTCAAGGAAGGCATCGCCGAAAGCGAAAAGGCCGCCGACTACGTGTCGCGCGACCTGTTCCTGCAGATTCTCGAAGACACCGAAGAGCACATCGAATGGCTCGAAACGCAGGTGGACCTGATCGTCAAGATCGGCATCCAGAACTACCTGCAAAGCCAGATGGCTGAGTAATTTGGCCGATGCGTCAGGCGGCGCGCCAGCGTGCCACCCAGCGGTCGTAGAAGTCCATGTCGCGCGGTATCGCACCCGGTATCGCGCACACCGCGCCGGCGAACTCGTTGGCCCGCGCGAGGGTTTGCGCCAGCGGCCAGCCGCGCGCGCGGCCAAGCAGGAAAATCGCCGAGAACGCGTCCCCGGCACCTACCGTGTCGATCACAAACGGCGGCGCCGGCGTGTCGCGGTTGGCGATGACGTCGCCATCGGCGCCGAAATACACCGAGCCGCGATGGCCCAGGGTCACCAGCAAGGCCTCCAGCCTGAACTTGCGCACCAGCGCCGCGCACGCCGCGTGCACGGCTTCCATTGCCATCGCCTCGGCGGTATCGGCGATACCCAGGCACTGGGCGAACAGCACCTGCAGCTCTTCTTCATTGACCTTGACGATGTCGGCGGCCGACAGCGAGCGCTCGATACAGTCGCCGCCGCACTGGCCGGTACGCAGGTTCAGGTCGAGGAAGCGGGTGGCGGTGGCCGCGCCGAGCAGCGCGAACAGCGCCTCGCGCGAGGGGTCGGCGCGCTGCGCCAGGGTGCCGAAGTAGAACGCCGCCGGCTCGACTTCGCGCGCCGCTGCAAGCGCCGCGCCGGCCTCGATGAAGTCGTAGGCCTGGTCGGGCAGGATGATGAACCGGTGGCCGTCGGCGCCGCGCTCGACGATCACGCGGCCGGTTTCTTCGATCGGATCGATCTGAAGGCCGCGCGCGGACATCGCGAAGCGTTCGAACTCCGCCTGCACCAGGTTGCCGTTGCGGTCGGACCCGACCCGCGTGACCATCAGCTGCGGCTCCATGAACGCAGCCAGATGGCGCGCCACGTTGAAGGGCGCCCCGCCGACCACCTGGTCGCCGCCGAAGTCATCGACCAGCGCTTCGCCAAATACCACTGTCGTCATGGTGCCGGCCCGCCGTTAATTCTGCGGGACGGTGTCGCGGAACGACGCACGCTCGGAGACCTTGTCGAACAGCCGCGCCAGGTTCGGATAATCGCCGCGCCAGTCGATCTCGGGGAAACGGAAAGCCAGCCAGCCGAGCGTGCAGCCGACCGCCACATCGGCCAGCGTGTAATGGGTACCCATGCAAAAATTCTGTTCGCCGAGGTCTGTCGACATCACGGCAAGGCCGGCGCTGACCTTGGCCATCTGGCGGTCGATCCAGGCCTGGCTCTGCTGCTCGGGCGGACGCAGGATTTTTTCGAGGCGCACCAGGATGGCGGCGTCGAGCACGCCGTCGGCCAGCGCTTCCCACACCTTGACGTTGGCGCGGTCGCGGCTGTTCGGCGGCAGCAGCTTGCACACCGGCGTGAGGGTATCGAGATATTCGGCGATGACGCGCGAGTCGTACATCGGGCTGCCGTCGTCCATCATCAGGCACGGCACCTTGCCCAGCGGGTTAGCGTCGTTGATCCTGGTGTCCGGCGCCCAGACGTTTTCCAGCTCGTAGTCGTAATCGAGCTTTTTTTCGGCGAGGACCACACGCACCTTGCGCACGAAGGGGCTGGCTAGCGAACCGATCAGTTTCATAGGATTTTCTAGTGGATGAATGATCAGCAGTATAGCATCGCGGCTTGTACCGGCTGGCGGCCCGCCGGTGGTAAAATCCATGTCCTGTCGTATCGCACCTCAATTTCAATCAACGCCCTCTCCCATGACCTCTACTGCACCTTACTCCACGCTGTCGGCCCTGTCGCCGCTGGACGGCCGCTACGCCGCCAAGACCGATCTCCTGCGCCCGATCCTGTCGGAAGCCGGCTTCATGCACCACCGCGTCAAGGTCGAAATCGCGTGGCTGCAAGCGCTGTCGCAGGCCGGCTTTGCCGAGATCAAGCCGTTTTCCAGCAGCGCCATCGCGCACCTGGACAAGATGGCCGCCGATTTCAGCGAAGCCGACGCGGCGCGCATCAAGGAAATCGAAGCGGTCACCAACCACGACGTGAAAGCGGTCGAGTACTGGCTGAAGGAACAAGTGAAGGATGTCCCTGAACTGGTCGCGGCGACCGAGTTCATCCACTTCGCCTGCACCTCCGAAGACATCAACAACACCTCGCACGGCATGATGCTCAAGGCTGCGCGCGACACCGTGATGCTGCCAACCCTGAACAAGCTGGTCGCCAAGCTGACCCAGATCGCGCACGACAATGCCGACGTGCCGATGCTGTCGCGCACCCACGGCCAGACCGCCAGCCCGACCACGCTCGGCAAGGAGATGGCCAACGTCGTCGCGCGCCTGCAGCGCGCCGCCAAGCGCATCGCCGACGTCGAAGTGCTGGCCAAGATGAACGGCGCGGTCGGCAACTACAACGCCCACCTGGCGGCCTATCCGGGCTTCGACTGGGCGGCCTTCTCGAAGGGCGTCATCGAACAGCGCCTTGGCCTGACCTTCAACCCGTACACCATCCAGATCGAGCCGCACGACTACATGGCCGAACTGTTCGACGCGATCGCCCGCGCCAACACCATCCTGCTCGACCTGAACCGCGACATCTGGACCTACATCTCGCTGGGTTACTTCAAGCAGTCGACCAAGGCCGGCGAAATCGGCTCCTCCACCATGCCCCACAAGGTCAACCCGATCGACTTCGAGAACTCCGAAGGCAACCTGGGACTGGCCAATGCGCTGTTGCGACACATGGCCGAGAAGCTGCCGGTATCGCGCATGCAGCGCGACCTGACCGATTCGACCGTGCTGCGCAATATCGGCGTCGGCTTCGGCTACACGCTGCTGGCCTACGACAGCTGCCTGCGCGGCCTGAACAAGCTGGAAGTGAACCGCGCGCGCCTCGAGCAGGACCTGGACGCGAACTGGGAAGTGCTGGCCGAGCCAGTGCAGACGGTGATGCGCCGCTACGGCATCGAGAACCCGTACGAGCAGCTGAAGGAACTCACGCGCGGCAAGGGCATTTCGAAAGACGCGCTGCGCGAGTTCATCCTGACGCTGGCGATGCCGCAGGAAGCCAAGGACCTGCTGCTGGCCATGACGCCGGCCAATTACATCGGTATCGCGGCAACACTGGCGCGCGACATTTAACGACCAACGGCGGATGCGGCCTCGGCAGCATCCGCCGGATTGCTTTCTTCTACATCCCCCACACCAGCTTCAACGCCACCGAGCGCGGAATTTCCGCCCGCGTCGCCGCCGGCCCGTACTCGGGGTGGCCGCCATTGACGTTCTGCGCCGTCACCGACACTTCCAGATCCGGAGTCACCTGCCAGCCGAAGCGCGCGTCGACCGCCGTATAGCCCGGCACCGCTTGCTGCGCCAGCGCGGCCACCTTGCGCACCGCGATCTCGATATCCTTGCCGCGCGCCAGGCTGTACGCCGAGCGCAGCTGCATGGTATGCGACGGGTCCTTGCCCACGATCCCCGGCCCTGCCAGGTCGTTGCTGCCGGGCTTCAGCTGCATGTTCTGGTGCAGCGCCGTGAAACCCGCGCTCAGGCGCCACGCTGGCGTGGCCTGGTAGCTGCCCCACATCTCGATGCCGTTTGCCCGGCCTTCCATCAGGCTGTCGAACACGATGAAGGTGCGGGTCGGGTCAATTTCCTGCGTGCGCAGGTGGTCATAGTCGTTATGGAACAGCGTTGCCGAGTAGGACAGGCCGGGCAGCGGCTGGCCGCGGTAGCCAAGTTCGAGCACGCTGGCCACTTCCGAGCGCACCCGCAGCCCGCCGCGCAGAAGATAAGGCGGTTTGCCCGGAACATAAGCGTCGGCATCGAGCCGCGACGGCGCGCGCACCGTGCGCGAGGCGCCGGCCCAGACCGAATGCGACGGCGCCGCCTGCCACGACAGGCGCAGCGTCGGCAAGAACTCATTGCCAGTGTAGTCGTTGCGCTCGATGCGGGCGCCGGCGGTCAGGCGCAGCCTGTCGCGCAGCGCGATCTCGTCCTGCGCGAACAGGCTCGACCAGCTCTGCCCGACCCTGGCCGGGAGGAAGGCAATGGTATCGCTGTTGGTGACCTCGTCCCATGAACGGCGGTAGTTGGCGCCCCACACGATGCGGTGGCTGCCGAGCGCGCGCAGCGCGTGCTGGAACTGGATATCGGCAATGTTGAGCCGTTCGGAGAAGGTCGGCGGCACCGAGCGCTGGGTGTGATCCAGGTAGCCCTGCAGGCTCAGCTCGCTGCCATCGGCCAGGCGCCGGGTCCAGCTGGCCGCGAGGTTGGCGCCGGTGGTGTCGACCGTGCCGAGTTGCAGATTGCTGCCGTCGACGGAAATCAGGCCTGGGGCCGGCTGCTGGCTGGCGCCGCGGTAGGCGCTGCCGTTCAGGCTGGCCTGGCCGGCGTCAAAGCGCCAGTCGGCCCGGAAGCCCACCTGAGATTGATGGCGCGCATCGTTGACGCGCGCGCCATCGCCCAGCGCCGTGTGACCGGCATCGAGGTGTTTGCCATAGACGCGCCAGGCCCCGCGCGGCGTCGACCAGCCGTGCCGGAAGGCGGCTTGCGCGCCCCGCGTTCCGCCCTGGATGGTTGCCAGGCTGCCGATGGTATCGGCGGCCGAACGGGTGATGATGCTGATGACGCCGTTGACGGCATTGACGCCCCACAAGGTGCCGCCGGGACCGCTGACCACTTCGATGCGCTCGATATCGTCCAGCATCAGGTCCTGGGCATCCCAGAACACGCCGGAGAAGAACGGCGAGTAGACCGAGCGGCCGTCGATCAGCACCAGCAGTTTGTTGGGCGCACTGTTATTGCTGCCGTTCAGGCCGCGCGCGCTGATCGCGTAGGCGGCCGACGCCGATTGGGCGACGTGCAGGTTGGGCGCGAGGCGCAGCGCTTCGGGAATGCTGCCGGCGCCCGAGCGGCGGATATCGTCCGTCGTAATCACGAACACCGAGGCGGCGGCGGCGCCGAGCCGCTCCGGCTGTTTCGATACCGAGGTGATCTGGATGTTGGCCAGCTCTTCGATCGACAGGTCCGCCATGTCGCGGGGGTCGACGAATGTTGCATGCGCTGGCAGCGCCAGCAGGACGGATGCGAGCGGGGCCAGCATGGCACGGCGACACCTCCGGATAACAGCGGCGGCGTGCGGTTGGTAGATTGACTGCATAAACTCCCCTGATGCGCCGGCTACGACAACGGTGGCTAAAGTTGCTTTGAACCATTATTGACCATAATCGTAACTGTTGCCGTTATTTTACATTTCGAGGCGGACTGTTCCGTATGAATCCATGCCTGCGCGATAGCGTCATGACATCGAAAAGTTGATCCTTCAACGTCAATGCTGTTTGTCTGCTATATTTGTTCTAATGAGTACGACTAATCTGAACCGTTCGATGTCCGCACGCTATACCTACACCGCCATGCTGTTTCACTGGGTAATTGCCCTGCTGGTGGTGAGCGCCTTCACGCTGGGATTGGTGATGACCGACATCCCGGGCCTGACGCCAACCAAGCTGCGCTATTTCTCCTGGCACAAATGGCTGGGCGTGACCGTGCTGCTGCTGGCAGTGCTGCGCGTGCTGTGGCGGCTGTTCCACCAGGCGCCCGCGTATCCGGCGTCGATGCCGCGCTGGCAGAAAAGCGCCGCGAACGGCCTGCACATGCTGCTGTACGTGCTGATCTTCGCCGTGCCGCTGTCGGGCTATTTCTACAGCCTCGCGTCCGGCGTGCCGGTGGTGTACCTCGGCGTGTTCGAGCTGCCGGTGCTGATCGCAGCCGACCCCGAACTCAAGCCGGTGCTCAAGAGCATCCATTACTGGCTTAACATGCTGCTGTGCGGCGCCGTCGGCGTGCATGTGGCCGCCGCGCTGAAGCACCAGTTTATCGACCGCGACGGCGTGCTGGGCCGCATGCTGCCGTCATTTTCTAGGAGATCCTGATGATCCTGACCCGTGGCCCATTGCTGGCCGCGCTTCTGGCCGTAACACTGGCCGCCAGCGCCGCCCCACTGAAAACCGATACCGCAAAAAGCGCCATCACCGCCAACTTCAAGCAGATGAACGTGCCGGTCGCGGCGACATTCCGCACCTTCAGCGCCAAGCTCGACTATGACCCGGCCAGGCCGGCGGCGGCCAGCGCCGCCATCGAGATCGACACCGCCAGCCTCGACCTGGGCGATCCGGACATGAACAAGGAAGTGGCAAAGAAGGACTGGTTCAATTCGGCCCAGTTCCCGAAGGCGACCTTTGTGTCGTCCGAGATCAAGGCGGCCGGCGCCGGCAAGCTGAACGTGACCGGCAAGCTGACGATCAAGGGAAAGTCGGCCACCGTCACCTTCCCGGCGACGGTGCGCGCCGAAGGCGGAAAACAATTGTTCGAAGGTGCGCTGCCAATCAGGCGGCTTGCTTACAATATCGGCGACGGCGAGTGGAAAGACACCAGCATGGTCGCCGACGAGGTCGTCATCCGGTTCCGTGTTCTGGCCGGCCAGTAATTTTCTCCATCAAAAGGAAAACCCTATGAAATTCAAGCACTTGGTCGTTGCACTGGCCACCGCCGGCGTCGCCAGCGTGGCGTTCGCCGCCGACACGTACACCATCGATCCGGGCCACACCTACCCGAGTTTCGAAGCCGACCACATGGGCATCTCCGTACTGCGCGGAAAGTTCAACACCACCAAGGGCACGATCACCCTCGACCGCCAGAAGAAGACCGGTTCGATGGAGATCATCATCGACGCCTCGAGCATCGATTTCGGTCACGACAAGCTCAATGCGCACGCGAAGAACGCCGACATGTTCGACGTCGAGAAATTCCCTGAAGCGCGCTACATCGGCAAGTCGATCAAGTTTAACGGCGACACCCCGGTCTCGGTCGAAGGCGAGCTGACCCTGCACGGCGTCACCAAGCCGGTCACCCTGACCATCAACAAGTTCAAATGCATCACCGACGGCATGACAAAGCGTGAAAAATGCGGCGCCGATGCGTCGGCCGAATTCAAGCGCACCGACTTCGGCATCAATTACGCCACCCCGCGCTTTGCGCCGGAAGTGAAGCTGCAGATCGAAGTCGAAGCGCTCAAGGACAACTAAGTCCTGGCGCTGCCGCAACAAAGAAAAACCCCCGGTGCCTTCGCAGGCACCGGGGGTTTTTTACTGCCTGGCGTTATGACTGCCAGCGTCGATTAACGTCCGTCGCCGTCGGCGTCGCCTGGAATGGCGCGCTCAACACGGTGCCATGCGGCACGGGTTGCCGACTTGGCCTGGTCCCACGACAGGCGCGAATTGCCCTTGACGCGATCCCAGTCGCCCGACATGTCTTGCTCGTAGGCGTCGAATTCGCCCGAATACTTGCTGCGGCTGTTGTAGCCCAGTTCGTATGCAGGACCGTAGTCGTCATAGGTGTAGCCCGGGGTGTAGTACGGAGCGGTCTGGTAAGCGCTGCGCCAGTAAGCCGACTCTTCTTCCGGATTGACCATGCGGCCAGCTGCCTTGCCTGCCATGCCGCCGGCAAACGCGCCGACGACTGCGCCTGCTGCCGCGCCGACCGGGCCGCCGACAGCGCCTGCCGCCGCGCCCATTGCCGCGCCGCTACCTGCGCCGACGCCCTTGGCGAAGTGGTGCTCATGCAGTTCGTCGCCCGGTTCTGGATTGACGACTTCTGCCGCGCCCTTGCCTGCCAGGCCGCCAGCGATGCCGCCGATGGCCGCACCGGCGGCGATGCCGACCGGGCCAGCCGCAGCGCCGATGCCGGCGCCAGTCAGTGCACCTGCGCCAGCGCCCAGGCCGGTACCGATGATGTGCTCACCCTTGTTGTCAGTCCAGGTGCGCTCGATGTGCGCCGCATCTTCATCCGTGCGCGGATTCACGCCCATCAGGATGCCGCCACTCTTGATGCCTTCTTCGTAGTGCTTGACGCGCTCTTCCGGAATGCCTGCGCCGATCAGTGCGCCAACCAGGCCGCCTGCGATGCCGCCGGCGCCAGCGCCAGCCAGTGCAGCTGCGATTGGGCCGGCCACAACCAGGCCGATGCCTGGCAGGACCAGGGTGGTGCCGACGGCAGCCACGCCGGCCAGGACCGCGCCGATGGTTCCGCCAATGCCGGCGCCAACGCCGGCGCCTTCGGCAGCCTTGCTGCCCAGCTCAGTGTCGGTGTCGGCAAAGTGGCGCTTGCGGGCGTCGTCCGACATCATCAAGGTGACGTCGTCTTTCGAGTAGCCGCGGTCGGAGAGCGAGTTGTAAGCGCGTTCGGCGCTGTCACGGTCGCGGAACAGCCCGGTTACCATGCGCGAATTTTTCTGGTTGTTGGTGTCGTAGTTGCTCATTATCAATCTCCTAAAATTATCAATCTGCGGGGCTTTAAATAAAACCTGGAATTCGTTGCCAGTTCTTTAACAATATGCCGCGACAAGATTGCACTCTGTACGCTGACGCACCCAATTTCAGACTTTCCAAATGGCATGAAAAGGCCGCGGAGCGATATCGCCGTTACGTTCGTTGCCGCACCGACCAAGGGTTATCGAAAGACTATTCTTTTTCCACGGTCAGCACTTTTAGGGATGGCCAAAGGGGTACGTTTCTAATCTAATAGGAGGAATCAACATGTTATTCATCATCTGGATCATTGTCGGCGGTATCTTGGGTTGGCTGGCTAGCATGGTCATGAAAACGGACGCAGAACAGGGCATGATCCTGAACATCGTCGTCGGCATCATCGGCGCCTTCCTGGGCGGCTGGTTGCTTTCTCCGCTGTTCGGTACCGGCACCATCAACTCGGACGACTTCAGCATCAGCTCGCTGCTGGTATCGTTCCTTGGCGCTGTCATCCTGCTCGCAATCGTCAACCTGCTGCGTCGCGGCAAGGTACGTTAATCGCGGCACGCTCTACTAACCAACGCCTCACCGCGTTGGTTTTTTTTCGTCTGGAATAAGCGCATGAACAGGAATACGGTCAAGATTGCTTTGCTCAGCATTACCGCCACGTTGGTCGCGGTGTTTTTGGTATTCAACCTGCTGCCGAGCGAAAAGCAAATCGAAAAACAGCTGCTGCAGAAGTACGATACGTCCGATCCGCAGTTTCGCCGCTCGATGGGCGTCCTGCTGGGCCCAGCGATTATTGAAGGAAATAAAGTTGAAGTGCTGCTCAATGGCGCCCAGATATTCCCGGCGATGCTCGATGCGATCCGCGGCGCGCAGCACACCATCACGCTGGAGACCTATATCTACTGGTCCGAAACCATCGGCAAGGAATTCAGCGACGCGCTGATCGAACGCGCGCGCGCCGGCGTCAAGGTGCACGTCATGCTCGACTTCATGGGCAGCATCAAGATGGACCTGGCCGCCATTGACGCGATGAAGGCGGCCGGCGTGCACGTCCAGCGCTATCACAAGCCGGTGTGGTGGAAGTTCACCCGGCTGAACAACCGCACCCACCGCAAACTGTTGATCGTCGACGGCAAGACCGGATTCACCGGCGGCGTCGGCATCGCCGACCAGTGGCGCGGCAACGCCGAGGATGACAAGCACTGGCGCGACACCCATTTCCGCGTCCAGGGCCCGGTGGTCGGGCAGATGCAGGCGGTGTTCAACGATAACTGGACCAAGGCCACCGGCCAGGTCCTCGACGGCCCGCACTATTTCCCGGCACTGGAAAAAGCCGGCGCCCACGACGCCCAGATGTTCAGCAGCTCGCCCACCGGCGGCAGCGGCAGCATGCACCTGATGTACCTGATCGCGATCAACGCGGCGCGAAACTCGATCAACCTGTCGGCGTCCTACTTCGTACCCGACGAGCTGGCCATCAAGGCGCTGGTCGCGGCCAGGAAGCGCGGCGTCGCGGTGCGCATCATCACGCCGGGACCGGACATCGATTCCGACATCGTGCGCGCCGCCTCGCGCGAACGCTGGGGCGACCTGCTCAAGGCCGGCGTCAAGATCGCCGAATACCAGCCCACCATGTACCACGTCAAAGCGCTGATCGTCGATACGATGATGGTGTCGGTCGGCTCGACCAACTTCGACAACCGTTCGTTCAGCATCAATGACGAAGCCAACCTGAACGTGATGGACCGTGAATTTGCCACGCAGCAGGCCGCGATCTTCGACGCCGACTGGGCCAAGTCGAAGCCGATCACCCTGCAGGCGTGGGAGAATCGGCCGTGGACCGACAAGTTGCACGGCGAGATTGCGTCGCTGATCGGCGCGCAGCTGTAACGACGATCAGCTCGTTACCTCCCGGCAAAACTGTACAAAACCCCATATGTACACGATAAAATGTGGTTGACTAAGTGGAGGTCGATACGGATACTCTAGGGCGCTCATGTAGCGCCCTGTTCAGTTCCGATTACCATAAGAGACGAAACGCGAATGAAAAAACTCCTCCTCCCGCTCGCCCTGCTGTCCACGTTCGCACACGCCGACGAAGGCATGTGGATGCCGCAGCAGCTGCCACAAGTAGCCAAGCAACTCAAGGCAGCCGGCCTCAAGCTCGATCCTGCCGCCCTGACCAAACTGACCGAGTTTCCGATGGGCGCGATTGTGAGCCTGGGCGGCTGCTCCGCCTCGTTCGTTTCGCCGCAGGGCCTGGTTGCCACCAACCACCACTGCGTCTACAACAGCATCGCCGTCAACTCGACCCCTGAACGCGACCTGCTGGCCAACGGCTTCCTGGCCAAGACCTTCGCAGAAGAACTGCCGGCAGCGCCAGGCAGCCGCATCTTCGTGACCAAGGAAGTGACCAACGTCAGCAACAAGATCATCACCCCCGACGTCGCCGCGCTGTCCGGCAAGGCGCGCGTGGACGCGATGGAAAAGAACATGAAGTCGATGGTCGCCGAATGCGAAAAAGACGCCGGCCACCGCTGCAACGTGGCCAGCTACTACGGCGGCCTCGAGTTCTACCTGATCAAGCAACTGGAAATCCGCGACGTTCGCCTTGTGCACGCGCCGGCCTCCGGCGTGGGCAAATTCGGCGGCGACCAGGACAACTGGATGTGGCCGCGCCACACCGGTGACTACGGTTTCTACCGCGGCTACGTGAGCAAGGACGGCAAGGCTGCCGACTTCTCGAAGGACAACATCCCTTACGTACCGAAGCACCACCTGAAGATTGCAAAAGAAGGCGTCAAGGAAGGCGACTTCGTCATGGTACTGGGCTATCCGGGCCGCACCAACCGCCACCGCCTGCCGTCGGAAGTGGCGTACACGTTCGACTGGAACTACCCGGCATTTGTCCAGGCTTCGCAAGAAACCCTGGCGATCATCGACCGCGAAACCAAGAACGATCCTGACGCCAAGCTCAAGTACGCTGGCCGGGTCGCGGGCGTGAACAACTACTACAAGAACCGCAAGGGCATGCTGACCAGCTACGAGAACAGCGATATCCTGGCGCGCAAGACCAAGGAACACGCGGACCTCAAGGCCTGGATCCATTCGAATGCCGCACGCAAGAACGAGTTTGGCGGCGACATCGAGAAGGTCGAAGCACTGATCGCCCAGCGCGACGCCGACATCAAGCGCGACTTCTTCCTCAGCTCGTCTTCGCCGCGCCTGCTGACCGTCGCACGCGAACTGTACCGCCTGGCGAACGAAAGCACCAAGCCCGACGCCGAACGCAAGGCCGGCTACCAGCAGCGCGACCTGCCGCGCTTCCAGGCCGGCGTGGCCGCGGTAGACCGTACCTACACCGAGAAAGTCGACAAGGCACTGGCGCTGAACAGTCTGGTCAAGTACGCCGCGCAGCCAAAAGCACAGCGCAGCGCCAACTTCGACGCAGCCCTGGGCATCACCGACGGCATGACCGAAGCCCAGCTGAAAGCTGCGCTGGACAAGATGTACGCAGGTTCGCAGCTGGCCGACAAGGCGGCGCGTACCGCATGGCTGGGCAAGAAGCCGGAAGACTTCAAGGCCAGCAATGACAGCTTCATCAAGGCAGCGGTCGCCATGTACGAGCAGGGCCTGAAGAGCGAAGCCGAGGAAGAAGAACTGGCCGGCAAGATCCAGCAAGCCTACGCCAACTACATGAAGGCAAAGATCGCCTACATGACCAGCAAGGGCCAGGCTGTGTATCCGGACGCTAACAGCACCCTGCGCGTCACCTTCGGCAAGATCGCCGGCCGCGCGTTCGGCGCCGACGGCACCGGCGCATGGACCCCGTTCACCACCGTCAAGGGCGTGGTAGCGAAGGCCACCGGCGAAGGCGAGTTCAACGCACCGGCAGCGCAGCTGGCATCGATCAAGGCCAAGGACTTCGGCAAATATGTCGACCCTAAGCTCAAGACCGTGCCTGTGAACTACCTGGCGACGCTCGACATCACCGGCGGCAACTCGGGTTCGGCAGCGCTGAACGCCAAGGGCGAGTTCATCGGCCTGGCCTTCGACGGCACCCTCGATTCGATCATCTCGGACTGGGACTTCAACAACGCCAACACCCGCTCGATCCAGGTCGACGTGCGTTACATGCTGTGGAACATGAAGCATGTCGACAAAGCCGACAACTTGCTGAAAGAAATGAACGTCGAGTAACTGACGACGGCATCGCGCGATGCTGAACGAAAGCCACGCCGCCGCAAGGCCGCGTGGCTTTTTTATAGGCGATCAACGTTAAGTGTGGAATCCACTCCGTCCTTCCCGCGCAGGCGGGAATCCATACTGACGCCGGGTAGCGGATCGGGGTCTCGCGGCTACAGCGTCGCTGGGATGGGTGCCCGCCTGCGCGGGCACGACGTGGCGGTGGCCACTCCGGTTTCCAGATGTAACAGTGACATAGCGATTTAATACGCGATGTCACCGTCAAGTGTGGAATTCACTCCGTCCTGCGCGGGCACGACGTGGCGGTGGCCACGCCGGTTTCCACATGTACCGGTGACATAGCGTTTTTATATGCCGAGAGACAGTATGAATGCAGGAGATGCGACGATCTGGCGGATGGGCGCCAATCCTGTGGCGGCATTGGCGGCGGTGCTGATGCTGGCCACCGCCTTCGCCGCGATGCGCGCCGGCGGCGTGCTGGGGCCGCCCGCGCTGCGCTGGCTGCTGCCGGCCGGCTTCACGCTGATGGCAGCGATGCCATGGCTGCTGATGAATGCCGAAGGAAGGCGTCAGATCGGGCTCAGGCGGCCCGATTGCGCCGGCGCCTGGCTTCCCGCCATCGCGCTTGGCGCGGCGGCGTCACTGGCGTGCTTTGCGATCGGCATGGCGCTGTTCGGGCGCGGCGCGGAAAACTGGTTCGTCAGCATCGCCAATAATTACCGCGGCGTGATGGACACGACTGGCATGTCGCTGTTGACGCTGCACCTGGTCTTTACCTTGCCTGCCCTGATGTTCAGCCCGGTCGCCGAAGAAATCTTCTTCCGCGGAATACTGCAGCGCGCCCTTGAGCAACACGTGTCGGGGCGCAGCGCCACGCTGATCGAAAGCGCGGCCTTCGGTGCGGTGCACCTGTGCCACCATGGATTGCTGCTGGAAGCCGCCGGGCTGGGCTGGATGCCGCTGTCGGGGTCGTTGTGGATGCTGCTGATGTTCGGCACCGCGCTGCTGTTCGCCGCGATCAGGAAGCGCAGCGGATCGCTCTACCCTGCGATGGCCGCGCACGCCGCGTTCAACCTGACGATGAACGCGGCAATTTTCTGGGCGCTATGGCCCTGAAGACCCCGTCATTCCCGCGCAGGCGGGAACCCATACCGCCGCAGCTTATGCCTGCTATGGGTTCCCGCTGACGCGGGAACGACATCGTTCAGGTTTGGCTGTTCAGTTTCGAGTGACGAATGCCGTAGGCAAAGTACGCCAGCACCGCCACCGTCATCCAGATCGCGAACGTCGTGAAGGTGGTTTTCGACAAGTCCTTCATGATGTACAGGCAGGCAAAAATCGACAAGCCCGGGATCAGGTAAGGCCCGAACGGCACGCGGAAGCCCTTGCCGGCCGGCTCGCCGCCGCGCCGGCGCATGACCGGCACCGCCATCGACACCACCATGAACGCCGTCAGCGTGCCCATGCTGACCATATCCCACAGGAAGGTCGAATCGACGAGGCCCGCCACCAGGCTGACCACGATGCAGACGATGATCGTATTGCTGACCGGCGCCGCGGTGCGCGCATTGAGCTTCTGGAAGGTCTTCGGGATCAGGCCGTCGCGGCTGATCGCGTACAGGATGCGGGTCTGGCCATAAATGGTCACCAGGGTCACGCTGAACACCGAAATCACCGCGCCAGCCGACAGCACCAGCGCAGGCCAGCTCTGGCCGGTCACGTTCTGCAGGATCACCGACAGGCCGGCTTCCTGGTGCGCAAACATATGCGCGGGCTGGGCGCCCACGGCCGCCAACGCGACCATCAGGTAGAACACGGTGACGATCGCCAGCGCCATCAGGATACCCAGCGGTACCGTGCGGCTCGGATCCTTGACCTCTTCACCCGCGGTGGCCACCGTATCGAGGCCGATGAACGAGAAGAACACCGTGCCGGCAGCCGCGGTCACGCCCGCCATGCCGGCAAAGCCCTTGCTGTTGTCGGTATTGAAGAACGGCGTGAAGTTGGCGGCGTCGAAGCCGGAGAACGCGATCACCACGAAGAACACCAGGATCGCCAGCTTGATCAGCACCATCACCGCGTTGGTGGTGGCCGATTCGCGGGTGCCGCGCACCAGCATGAAGCCGCACATGATCACCAGCAGGATCGGCGGCAGGTTGATGTGGCCAACATTGAACTCGACGCCGTTGGGCCCGGAGACGATCATCGGCGTTCGCAGCATCTCGGGTATCTGCCACCCGAAGGCATTGTCGAGGAAGTTGTTCAGGTAGGAAGACCAGCCGATGGCGGTGGCGCTGGCCGCCAGCCCGTATTCGAGCAGGAGGCAGGCCGCCATGATGAAGGCGGCGAACTCGCCGACCGACGCGTAGGCGAACGAATAGGACGAGCCTGACGCCGGGATGCGGAACGCCAGCTCGGCGTAGCACAGCGCGGTCAGGCCGGCCGTGATGGCGGCGATCAGGAACGACAGGATGACCGAAGGCCCCGCCTTGGGAACCGCTTCGACCATCGTGAAGAAAATGCCGGTGCCGATGGTGGCGCCGACGCCAATCATGGTCAACGGGAACAAGCCCATCGTCTGCGCCAGTCCGCCGGCGCCATCGGCCGTCCGGTCTACCAGCTTGGTTCGCAACAGCTTCTGGCCCAATGATTGATTCACGTCTGTCCCTTGTGTGCTCGAAAAAATTCTAGCGATTATAGGGGCATATCGAATTTACCAATACACATCTTTCATTGGAGCCAGAGTTGCCACTCTAACAAATGCGATCCTTAGTTCAACACGTTGACGTGCTTGCCGCTGACATTGCGCTGGTTTGGGTTGCCGTGCACGGTGATCCGGCCGGAACCGTTGCCGTTGGCGACCAGCGACTGCTTGACCATCGCCGAGATATCGCCCGAACCGTTGGTCGACAGGTCGGCGCGCTGCGCCGTCACGCGCGAGACATGGACGTCGCCCGAACCGTGCACGCTGGCGTTGAGCGTCTGCACGGCGCCGCTGGCTTCGATGTCGCCCGAGCCGCGTACGTGCGCGGTGAGCTGGTCGCCATCGACGTGGCCGAGCATGATGCGTCCCGAACCGGCCAGGCTGGCATGCGCGCTGCGGCTGCGCAGGCCAAGCGCGTCGACGGTGCCGGAGCCGGTGCTGCGGACATCGAAGCTGCTGACATTGCCCGACAGCTGGGTCTTGCCGGAGCCGGTCTTGACGAAGGTGAGCGGTGCGCCGTTCAGGCCGCTGATATCAAGGCGGCCCGAACCGGTGCTGCGCAGGTGGCTCAGGCGCGGCGCGCTGTAGCTGATGCGGATGGGCTGGGTGGGCTTGATCTGCCCGTCGACCCAGATCCGCATGGTGTCGCCCGCCACTTCCGAACGGATCATCGGCAGCAGGTTGCCGTCGGCCTCGATCTTCAAGCCAGGCTGGCCGCCGACGCGCACGTCGACCTGCATCGGGCCGGTGATGTCGAGGCTGGACAGGCTGGATACCGGGCGCTGCTCGCTGGCGACGCGGCCGTCGCCCGCCACGCCGTCGCCGCTGAAGACGGAATGCATCTGGACGTCGTGGTCTGGAGTGACGATGATGGCGCAGCCAGCCAGGGCGGCCACGCAGGCGAGGGACAGGAGAGTACGCATTGTCGGACCTTTTTGTTGTTTGGTTGAGGATTCAACCTTAACAAAAGCGTCCTGGGGGGAGCCGGGGCGTGCGATGAACTGCAGAATCCGGGGAACAGCCAGCAAAAAGCCGTCGATCCCGCGTCGGCGGCAATACGTGCATATGTATCGGCGGCGTATGGGTTCCCGCCTTCGCGGGAACGACACGTTAGCTGGCGCGAACGACCATCAAGCCCGCACGCAATCCCACGCGAACGTCGGGATTGGGGAATACGACCAGCTCCTCGGCGTGCTTCACCGTATAAACAGTCTCGCCATCGGTGGCGATCACGTCGCCCTGGCGCAGCGCGGTGAAGTTCTGCGTGCTGCGGTCGAACGCCATCTGGAAGCCGTCCGACAGCTTGATCACTTCCTGCGCCACCTTGAACACATGCGGCTCGGCCTTCGCAGCCGTGGCCGCAGCGCCGCGCAGCAGCCCTTCCAGCGCCAGCTGCACATCGGCGAACTGCGACAGGTCGTTCTGTCCCAGCACGCCGACACGCCCGAGTTCCACGGTGCTTGCCGCCGCTCCGTGATGCTCGGCCGAGTAGTAGCTGTAGGTGCCGGCCGAACTCGGGTTCATGATGATCGCGCCGATCGCGGCCTGCCCCAGCCAGCCCACCAGCGCCGCCTTGCCCTGGTCGGCAATCAGGTCGGGCACGATGGCGAAGGTCGGGTACACCGAAGGACGAATCGCCGTGTGCAGGTCGAGGTGCCAGCGCACCGGGCCGGCGCCGGCGAAGAAGTCTTCGGTGGCCTTGATCATGGCATCGGCCCGCGGCGCCTCCGCCGCGTCGGCGAGCGAACCGCGCACTGGCCTGAACATGCGGTTCAGGTCAGCGTCGATAAACCGCTTGCCCGCCGCGATCGCGTCCACGTTGCCGACGCAGACCATCAGGTCGACCGCCAGTTCGGAAGGCGCGTGCGACAAGGCGTCAAGCACATGGGCCACCACTTCAATCGGCCCGGTCTCGTCGCCATGCACGCCGACCGACAGCACCACGCTAGCGCGCGCCGCCATGGCCGACTTGATCGTCATGATGCCGCGCGCCGGCAGCGTTACCGCAAAGCCGGCGTCCAGGAAGCGCTGCGCCACAGCGCCGAGATCAGCTTCGGCGAGGGCGCGGACAGCGTCAGGTAGCGTCATGCCGCTTACGCTGCCTTGGCGGTCGGGTTGGTCGATTCCGACAGCGACCAGACGTCAAGCATGGCCGATTCGAGATCCGCAGGCTGGGCGTAGCCGGTCAGTGCCAGCTGGCTGGCGACCGCTTCAACCGCATCATGCACCGGAACGCCGCTGCTGGCGCGCGCCAGTACCTGCTCCAGCAGACGCTGCTGGGTGCGGCGCAGGGCCTGCGTCGCGTAGTTACGCAGCTGCTCCTGCGACTTGCTGGTGGCGGCCAGCTTCAGGCCACGCTCCAGCATGTCGATGCCGGCGCGGGCACGCAGTGCCATGCCGACCTGCAGGAACTGCGCAAGCGACATGCCCGCGGGACGCTGTACTGCCACTGCCGCGAACAGGAAGCTCGACACGGATTCGATCGCGTCGACTGCCTTCCAGGCCTGTGCGAACGATGCCGGCAGGGTCGGGTAATTGTCCGCGTCGGTCTGCGCCGGCGCCAGGCTCTTGACGGTGTCCGGCTGTGCGAACAGCTGCGCCAGTTCGGCCATGCCGCTTTCGTGATCGCCGCCGTTCACCGACAGCACGCCTTCCAGCAGTGCCTTGAACAGCACGCGGGTACGCGCATCGACCTTGACCGATACGGCGCGCGGCACCGTCAAGGCGTCGGCGTCGAGTGCGTTGAACACAGGCGCCAGCTGGAGCGCCGTCCATGCCTGGCCCCATGCCTTGACGACTTCGGTTTCGTCGACGCCGTGTTCCGCGGCGAGGTCACGCAGCATCAGCGGGCCGCAGCGGTTGACCGCTTCGTTGGCCAGCACGGTTGCCAGGATCGCGTTCGCCAGCGGGTGAGCCAGCGGATCGCGGGTCGCTACCAGCTGCGCCGGGAAGTACGGCTTGAGCACGGTGGCCGCCCATGGCTCGTCGGTCAGCGGCAGCGCCAGCAAGGTGCGCTTGAAGCGGTTCTTGACGTTGGCGATGACCACCGCCAGTTCAGGCGCGGTCAGTCCATGGCCGCTGGCTTTGCGGCGCTGCAGTTCGGCGTCGGTCGGCAGCTGCTCGAGTTCGCGCGACAGCGCTCCCTCTTTTTCCAGGCTGGTGATCAGCGATGCGTAGCCATCGACCACGTTGGCATCGGCTTGCGCCTGGCCTTCGCGGGTCAGCAGGTGGGTCTGCTGGGAGTTGTCACGCAGGACCAGGCGCTCGATCTCGCCGGTCATCTCGTTCAGGATGCGGTTACGGTCCGCTTCCGGCAGCTCGCCTGCATTGACTTCGGTGTCGAGCCAGATCTTGACGTTGACTTCGTGGTCGGAGCAATCCACGCCAGCCGAGTTGTCGATCGCATCGGTGAAGATGCGGCCGCCCGACAGCGCGAATTCGATGCGGCCGGCCTGGGTCGCGCCCAGGTTGCCGCCTTCGGCCACCACCTTGCAGCGCAGCTGGCTGCCATCGACACGGATGTTGTCGTTGGCGCGGTCCTTGACCTGGGCGTGTGTTTCGGTCGACGACTTGATGTAGGTACCGATACCGCCGTTGTAGAACAGGTCCACCGGCGCCAGCAGGATACGGTGCATCAGTTCTTCAGGCGACAGCGAAGTTTCGGCGATGTCGAGCGCTGCGCGTACCTGCGGCGACAGCTCGATCGAACGTGCGGTGCGCGGGAACACGCCGCCGCCTTCCGAGATCAGGTCCTTGTTGTAGTCTTCCCACGACGAACGCGGCAGCGCGAACATGCGGGCGCGCTCGGCGAACGAGGTCACCACACTTGGCGCCGGGTCGAGGAAGATGTGGCGGTGGTCGAACGCCGCGAGCACCTTCAGCTGGCGCGACAGCAGCACGCCGTTGCCGAACACGTCGCCCGACATGTCGCCCACGCCGACCATGGTGATCGGGGTGGTTTCCATGTCGTGGTCCATTTCGTAGAAGTGGCGCTTGACCGCTTCGAACGCACCCTTGGCGGTAATGCCCATCTTCTTGTGGTCGTAGCCGTTCGAGCCGCCCGACGCAAACGCGTCGCCCAGCCAGAAGCCGCGCTGGACCGCGATGCTGTTGGCGATGTCGGAGAATGTCGCGGTGCCCTTGTCGGCGGCAACCACCAGGTAAGGATCGTCCTGGTCGTAGCGCACGGTGTCGCCTGGCGGCACGATGACGCCGCGCACGCGGTTGTCGGTCACTTCCAGCAGGCTGGAGATGAACAGGCGATACACCGCTTCGCCTTCAGCGGCGATGGTCTCGCGCACTGCGTCCTTCGGCATCAGCTTGCAGACGAAGCCGCCCTTCGAGCCGGCCGGCACGATGACCGCGTTCTTGACCATCTGCGCCTTGACCAGGCCGAGGACTTCGGTGCGGTAGTCTTCCATGCGGTCCGACCAGCGCAGGCCGCCGCGGGCGACCGGGCCGCCGCGCAGGTGCACGCCTTCGAAGCGGCGCGAGAACACGAAGATCTCGCGGTACGGGCGCGGCTCCGGCGCCAGCGCCAGGTTGCTGGTGTCGAACTTGAAGATGATCTTGTCGCCCTTCTGGTCGTTCTGGAAGTAGCTGGTGCGGACCGTATGCAGCACCAGGTCGACCAGCGCTGCGAGGATTTCCTCGGTATCGGCGTGGTTGACGGTCGCCAGGCGCGACTTGATCGACATGACCTTCTCGGTGCCGGCTCCGCGTTCCGCTTCGCTCAGCGCCGGGTTGAAGCGCTGCAGGAAGCCGTCGACCAGTTCCTTGACCATGTCCGGCTGGCGGCGCAAGGTGTCGGCCATGTAGCGGACGGTGAACTTGCTGCCGGTCTGGCGCCAGTAGCTGATGTAGGCGCGCACCAGCTGGACTTCGCGGGTCGACAGGCCGCCCTCGATGACCAGGCCGTTCAGGCGGCCATCTTCGGCGTCGTCGTTGAACAGCGCGGTGAACAATTCTTCAGCGACGGGAACGATGTTCGGGCGCGCCAGCTTGGCCGCGCTTTCGGCGTCAACCGACAGGCTGGTGACAAAGCGGCGCGCACCGTCGATCGAGGCGATCGAATAGGTCTGCTCGCGGTCGATCGATACGCCGGCGTTCTGCAGTGCCGGCAGGATGCGCGACAGCGACGGCACGTTTTCGATCGAGTACAGGCGCACGGTGGCCGAATCGGCGTCTTCGGCGTCGATGCGTACCTCGATGCCTTCGCTGCCGTTGGCCAGGATCGCTTCAAGGTCGCGGAAGGCGACGTCCGGCGCGGTGGCGGTCACGTAATTGACCGGCAGGGTCGAGCACATCTTGCGCAAGGTGGTGCGCGCGGCGACATCGGCGACGCCGTCGGTCAGCGCGGCGAACTTGTCGTGCCAGCCTTCGAGGATCGACATCAGCGGCTGCTGGATGTCGCTTTCCAGGTCGAGCGGATTGCGAGCGGCGTGGGCGATCAGGTAGACGCGCGCCAGCGGGCCGTCGGCCACCAGCGCTTGTGGACGGACGTCGGTCGCGCCCGAGCTTTCTTTCAGTGCGGCCGCCAGGCTCTGCACGATGGCGGCGCTGTAGCGCTCGCGCGGCAGGTAGACCAGGACGTTCAGGTGGCGTGCGTAGACGTCGCGGCGGGCGAAGATCTTGGCGCGTGGCTGCTTGTACAGCGAGACCACCGAGCTGCAAACCTGCGCCAGCCATTCAGGATCGGCTTCCAGCGCCTCGGTGCGCGGCAGCGATTCCATGATTTCGAGGAACTTCTCGGCGCGGAAGCCTTCCTGGCGAACGCCGGCCAGCGACAGCACCTTGGCGACGCGGCCACGCGCGAACGGCAGGCGTGCCAGCGGGGTCGAGGTGGCGGCGCGGGTGAACAGGCCGACGAAGCAGTGCTCGCCGAGGATCGCGCCCTGGGCGTCGGTATGGCGCACGCCGATGAAGTCGAGCGGCTGGTCGCGGTGCAGCGTGCCTTCGACGTCGGCCTTGACGATCGACAGCGCGTCGGCGCGCTTCGACAGGGTCTCGAAGTCGCCCGGGATGTTGGCCAGGCAGGTGCCGTAGACCGGGTGCGAGGTATCCTGCAGCACGCCCATGCGGCTCGGGATGTCGCGCTCCAGCTCGCGCACGCCTGGCTTGACGACGTAGTAAGCGTAGCCGAACGGCTCGAAGCCTTCGTTCTTGGCCCACTCGAGGAATGCAGCCACTTCCTGGCCGGCGGCGCCCTGCTGGGAAGCCTGCGCGGCGACGGTGGTCAGGCGGTCGGCCATCGCAACCGCATCGCGGCGCACGACCGCGGCGTCGCGCGCCACCATCTGCAAACGCTCGACCAGTGTGCTCAGTTCATCCGCGGCGAGGTCTTCAGCCAGCAGGCAAAGCACATACGATTCAAGCGGCGCGCCGGCTTCGCCGACCGATACCGCCTGGCCGTTGGCGTCGCGGCGCACCGCGAGCACGGCGTTCATCACGCCGGTCGCCTGGACCTTCTGCTTGCGCAGGGCCATGACGATCGAGTCGACCAGGTAAGGCATGTCGTCGTTCAGGACAAGCAAGGCGCTGGCCATGCCGCCGCGGCCATCCGCGTAGCGCAGCTGCGCAATCTGGCAGCCCTGCGAGGTGCGGCGCGCGGCCTGGAAAAAGCCGTCCCACAGCACTGGCGCAAGGCTGTCGGGCGACGTGCCTGCGAGGTCTTCGTCGTCGAGCGACGCCAGCCAGGCGCCGATCAGGGCCTCGACCTGGCTGCTGTCGGCAGCCGGCTTGCTTGCGTTGACCAGTGCCAGCGTTTGCATACGCAGGGTTTGGGGCATAACTTTCATCTTGCTTCTCCAATGCTTGTTGTGTAGTGCCTCGCGGTCGCACTTGCTTGTGGCCGTGCTAGCGCGATCGATAGAAAGACGGGGTTGGCCCATCCAAAAATTAGTTCTTCACGGCAACCCGACATTCTACGCCAGGTCGTACAGGCCGGGCAGGCCCAGGATGCGTTCAAGATCCTGCAGCGCGGTCCTGCATTCAATGGCCAGCTGCGGGTCGGCCAGGTCTTTTGGTTCGAGGTGGTCGCGGTAGTGCTTCCCGACCCACGCGACCAGGGTCGCGTACAGCGCCTCGGTCATTACCACGCCCTGGTGCATCGCCGCAGCTTCCGCGCCGGTCAGCGCCACGCGCAGGCGCAGGCACGCAGGCCCGCCGCCGTTGCGCATACTCTGGCGCAGGTCGAAATCGATCAGCTCATTGACCGGGCCGCCGCTGGCGGCCAGGCCTTGCAGGTAGCGCGACACCGCCTCGTTTTCGGCGCATTCGTGCGGCACCACCAGCGCCATCGAACCGTCGGGTTTCGACAACAGCTGGCTATTGAACAGGTAGCTGGAGACGGCATCTGCGACCGCTACCAGCCCGGTATCGACGCGCACAGCGTGCAATTCTGCGCCGACGGCGCCCATCGCGGCGCGCAGCTGCGACAGCACGGTGGCTTCATCGGCGAAGGCCTGCTCGTGATAGAACAGCACATTGCCGTTGCCGACCGCGATCACGTCGTTGTGGAACACGCCCTGGTCGATCACGTCCGGGTTCTGCGATGCGAACACGGTGCGCTCCGGATGCAGGCCATGCAGGCGCGCGATGGCCTGCGAGGCTTCCAGTGTCTGGCGCGCTGGGTACTTTTTCGGGCTCGGCGCCGCCGGGTCGAATTCGACGCGGCCGTAGACGAACAATTCGACGCCGCGGTCGCCATGGGTGGCGCTGAAGCGGGTGTGGTTTGCGGCCCCTTCGTCGCCGAAGGCCGGCGTCGACGGCAGCGCATCGTGCACGGCGAAGTGCGCCGCATCGGCGAAGATCGCACGCAGGGTACGCGACGCCTGCTCGTGCTCCATCGCGCGGTGCAGCTTGTTGTTCAGGTTCGCGGCGGTGAAGTGCACGCGGCCGTCGATGGTGTCGGCCGACGGGCTGACGGTGCCCGCGTTCGCGGTCCACATTGGCGATGCCGAGTACGCGCACGCGAGGATGACCGGCGACTCGCGGTAGGCGCGCGCCAGCACATCGGCGTCGGTGCCGGTGAAGCCGATGGAACGCAGCAGTCGGAAGTTAGGCCGCGCCTGCGGCGGCATCACTGCCTGCGCGAAGCCGCGCGCAGCCAGCGCGCGCATCTTGGCCAGGCCCTGCAGCGCAGCCTCCTTCGGGTTCGACGCGCTCTTGACGTTGCTGAACGAAGCGACGTTGCCGAACGAGAGGCCGGCGTAGTTGTGCGACGGGCCGACCAGGCCGTCGAAGTTAAATTCGCGTGCTGTTTGCATACAGGATCCTAGAAGGCCAGGCCAGGCGACAGCTTGGCAGGCAACGCCAGTTCATCGGTTTCGATCGAGGCGACCGGGTAAGCGCAGTAATCGGCGGCGTAGTAAGCGCTCGGACGGTGGTTGCCGGACTTGCCGACGCCGCCGAACGGCGCGCTGCTCGCGGCGCCAGTGGTTGGACGGTTCCAGTTGACGATACCGGCGCGCGCCCTGGCCGAGAACTGCTTCCACAATGCCTCGTCGTTCGACAGCAGCGCCGCGGCCAGTCCGAATTCGGTGGCGTTGGCGGTCTTGATCGCGCTGTCGAAGTCCTTGACCCGTACGATCTGCAGCAACGGGCCGAACCACTCTTCGTCGGGGATGCCGTGGGCGTTGGTGACGTCGACGATACCCGCGGTGACAAAGCCGGCGTTCGGATCGGGCTGCTTCATCTGCAGCAGCACGGTGCCGCCCTTGGCGGCCATGTCGGCCTGCGCCTGCACCAGGCGGCCAGCGACGGCGCTCGACACCACAGGACCCATGAATGGCTGCGGCTCGGCATCCGGCGCGCCGACGGTCAAGGTGGCCGCTACTTCAACCAGGCGTTTGACGAAGGCCTCGCCTGCCGGCGAATCCTGCACCACCAGGCGGCGCGCGCAGGTGCAGCGCTGGCCGGCCGAGATAAATGCCGACATCACGGCGTGGTGCACGGCCGCGTCAACGTCCTTCACATCCCATACCACCAGCGGATTGTTACCGCCCATTTCCAGCGCCAGCATCTTGCCGGGCTGACCGCCGAACTGCTTGTGCAGCGCGACGCCGGTCTGGCAGCTGCCGGTGAACAGCACGCCGTCGACGTCGGCCTGGCCGAGCGCCACGCCGGTATTGCGTCCGCCGTTGACCAGGTTGATCACGCCCTTCGGCAGGCCGGCCTTTTCCCACAACTGCACGGTCTTGACGGCGGTGCGCGGCGCGTACTCGCTCGGCTTGAACACCACCGTGTTGCCGGCGATGAGCGCAGGGACGATATGCCCGTTCGGCAGGTGACCCGGGAAGTTATAAGGACCGAACACGCCGAACACGCCGTGCGGGCGGTGGCGCAGCACGGCATTGCCATCGGCGACCTTGGAGGCGGCCTCGCCGGTGCGCGCGCCGTAGGCCTGCACCGAGATATCGACCTTGTTGGCCATCGTCGTTACTTCGGTACGCGCTTCCCACATCGGCTTGCCGACTTCTTCGGCGATGGTTTTGGCCAGGTCTTCGGCGTTTTCCTTCAACAGGTCGCGGAAGCGGGTGCAGACAGCGATACGCTCGTCGAGCGACGCCATGGCCCAGCCGTCGAAGGCGCCGCGTGCGGCGTCGACTGCGCGCGCCACGTCGTCAGGCGTCGATTCCTTGCTGGTCCAGGTCTGGCGGCCGCTGGCCGGGTCGATGGTCGCGAGTTCCGCGCCGCTGCCGGCGGACCACTCGCCGTTGATGTAGTTGCTCAGGTTAGACATGTGCGTTCTTCCTTACGTTGAGTGACAGCGTGCGAAGCTGGTCGCCGGCTTGGCAGTGCAGCAGCGCCAGCTCGTCGGCCGACAGGGCGATACTGCCCTGCGCCGGTGCAGCGGATGCCACGATCATTCGGAAATCGTGCAGCGTGGTGTTCGATACCAGCGTCGGCTCGCCGGGCATCGGCAGGGCCGCCACTTCGGCGCTGACCACCGTGCTGTCGCGCAGTGCGCGCAGTTCGGACACGCGCGCCTGCAGCACCGGGCCGGCATCGAAGATATCGACGTAGCCCTCATAGTGCATGCCTTCCTGCTCCAGCAAGCGGCGCGCCGGCGCGGTCGACACATGCACCTTGCCGATCACCTCGCGCGCATCGTCCGGCAGGTAGTCGACATACAGCGGCTGGCGCGGCATCAGTTCGGCGATGAACGACTTCTTGCCAAGCGCCGTCAGGTTGTCGACGTGGTTGAAATCCATCTTGAAGAAGTGGCGGCCAAGGCCTTCGTAGAACGGCGATCGCCCGTCCTCTTCCTGGAAGCCGCGCATTTCGGCGATCAGCTTTTCGGTGAACAGGTGCGGGAACTGGGCGATGAACAGGAAGCGGCTCTTCGACAGCCACTTGCCGTTGTTGCCGGTGCGGTAGTCCGGATGCAGGAACAGCGAGCACAGTTCGGTGGAGCCGGTCAGGTCGTTCGACAGGTACAAGGTCTCCATGCGGGTGAACACATCGAGCTCGCGGCTTGAGTGCACCAGCGTGCCGATACGGTAGTTATAGAAAGGCTCGTCCAGTCCGACCGCGCCCTTGATCGCGCAGATGCCGGCCATGCGGCCGTTGCTGGTGTCCTCCATGACGAACATGTAGTCGCGCTTTTCCGGCGCGATGGTCTGGGCGAACGACTGCACGGCCACGCTGACGCGGTCGCCCAGCATCTTGCGGTCCGGCTTGAGGGTCGTCATGCCGCTGCCTACCTGGGTCGCCATGTCGAGCAGCGCTTCGAGGTCGCCGGCGGTGATTGCGCGTACTACTAGCATAGGTTGATCGCTCACTTAGATTCTGACGCAAATGACGTTATCGCCAGGAGCCACCATCAGCTCGTCCAGCGCGGACGCCGGCAGCTGCACGATGTCATCCGATTCGGCAGCCGGACAAGCCACGGTGATGGCACGGAAGTTCTGTTCGCTGCTGGCGGCGATCGCGTAGGTGGCCATCGCTTCGCTGGCCGCGCCGTCTTCGGCCACGGCGACCCGGCGCACCATCGACGCGCCAAAGGTACGCAGCGAGTTTTTATGGGCCTGGAGGATTGGACCGCCATCGAAGATATCGATGTAGTCGTCGGCCTCGAAGCCCTCTTCGGTCAGCAGGCTGAAAGCCAGCTCGCCATCCGGATGGATCTGGCCCATCGCCGCCTGCGCGTCGCCCGGCAGCAGCGGCACGTAGACTGGGTAGTGCGGCATCAGCTCGACGATCAGGGTGCGGTTGCGCGCGCCGCCGATGACGCGCTCGGCGTCGAGGAAGTCCATCTTGAAGAACTTGCGCCCCAGCGCATCCCAGAACGGCGACTGGCCGCGGTTGTCGGTGATGCCCGCGAGCGGCACGAAGAAGCGGTCGCCGAAGCGGTGCGGCGCCAGCACGGCGAACAGCAGGCGCGCGCGCGACAGCAATGCCGCTTCGATGCCGGCGTTGGCGCGGTCGTTGATGTAGTAGCCCGACAGCTGCGAATACGCCGTCAGCTCGGAGCACAGGGTCAGCGCATGCACGCTGTGACTGATGTTCAGGTCGCGCGAGACCTGCTGGATCACGTCGTTACGGAACGAGAAGTAGGTACCGTTCGAACCGGCCGACGCATGGATCGCGGCGGTGCCGACGATGCTGCCGGTGGCCGTCTCTTCGAGCACGAACATGTACGACTCTTCACTCGGGATATCGACGTGGGCCGCGAAGGACGCGATCGAACGTTCAACCGAGGCGGCGATTTCGCCATGGGTGCGCGGCAGGGTGTGCACACCTGGCATGGTCACCGTGGCCAGCTCTTCGAGGCTGGCGATATCCGACAGCTCCACCGGACGGACAACAAACATGTGAACTCCTAAAGTGCTTGCAGGCCGGCGCACGCGCGGACGCGGCGCCGGCAGGTGGACCTGATTACTTGGCCGGTGCCGGGTTGAGCATCTGCGCCAGCGCGTCGCGCATGATGCGGTCGGCGTGGGCGATCTGGTCGTCCGAGACGATCAGCGCGGGCGCCAGGCGGACCACGTCGGGACCGGCGATCAGCAGCATCAGGCCGAGCGCTTCGCAGGCCTTGGTGAAGTCCTTGGCGCGGCCCTTGAAACCGTCGGCCAGCGGCAGGCCGATCAGCAGGCCGCTGCCGCGCACCTTGCCGAACACCTGCGGGAAGTCGGCGCTCAGCTTGTCGAGGTTGGCGAAGATCTTGGCCGAGGCCTCCTTCACGCGCGCCAGGAAGTGCGGCTGGTTGATGGTCTCGATGACGTTCAGCGCGACGGTCGCGGCCAGCGGGTTGCCGCCGTAGGTGGTGCCGTGCGAGCCGACGCCGAAGTGCTGCGCGATCGCGTCGGTGGTCAGCATGGCGCCGATCGGATAGCCGTTGCCCAGTGCCTTGGCGCTGGTCAGGATGTCCGGGGTCACGCCCATGCCCATGTAGGCATACAGTTCGCCGGTACGGCCCACGCCCGACTGCACCTCATCGAAGATCAGCAGCGCGCCGGTCTTGTCGCAGAGCTCGCGCAGGGCCTTCAGGTAGTCGGGATTGCCCGGGATGACGCCGCCCTCGCCCTGGATCGGCTCGACGATCACCGCGCACACGTCGTCGCCGATGGCAGCGCGGGCCGCTTCGATATCGTTGTACGGGATGTGGTCAAGCTGCTGCGGCAGTGGCTCGAAGCCCTCGGTGTACTTCGGCTGGCCGCCGACCGACACGGTAAACAGGGTACGGCCGTGGAACGACGACAGGCAGGACACGATGCGCGACTTGTGCGGGCCGAATTTGGTGTGCGCATACTTGCGCGCCAGCTTCAGGGCGCCCTCGTTCGCCTCGGCGCCCGAGTTGCAGAAGAATGCGCGGTCGGCGAAGGTCGCTTCGGTCAGCGCCAGCGCCAGGCGCAGCACCTGCTCGTTGGTATAGCCGTTACCCAGGTGCCAGACCTTGTGCATTTGCTGGGTCAGCGCATCGACCAGGGCCGGATTGCAATGACCGAGGCTGGTGACGGCGATGCCGGAGGTGAAATCGAGGTAATGCTTGCCTGACTGGTCCCACAGATCGAGGCCGGAAGCGCGCACTGGCACCATGGCCGCTGGCGCATAGGTCGGTACCAGCACCTCGTCGAAAGTTTCCCGGGTTACAGTGCGGGTAGTAAGACCGGCATCAATTGCGTTCATGGCATTCCTCGTCGAAGTTAAGGGTCGCGCCCGGCCAACAGCGAGGCGCCTCCCGGCCATTATAGGAAACGCGGCAATAAAACTCTTTTCAACAAGCGACAGCCATTTTCACTTTTACTCATACAAAATTGCCCATGAAAGATTCCAAAATCGAAGATTCCAAAATCGGGGACAGACCACCATTTTGGAATCTTCCAAAATGGTGGTCTGTCCCCGATTTTGGAATGTTTTGGCCTGCCCCCCGATTTTGGAGGGTTTTCGCTTTGATGGGGATCAGGTGGTGCCGCTGAGCTTGCGCTGGCGCTCTTCGCGGGGGGTGTTGCCGAACAGGGCGCCGAACGCCGTGGAGAAGTGCGAGCCGCTCGAGAAGCCGCACATCAGCCCAACCTGGACGATCGAGTTGTTAGTGCTTTGTAGTAGCTGGCGCGCGCGCTGCAGCCTCAGCTCAAGGTAGTAGCGCGAGGGCAGGCTGCCGAGGTATTGCTTGAACAGCCGCTCGAGCTGGCGCCGCGAAATCCCGACCAGGTTGGCAATGTCGTCCGTCGAGAGCGGCTCTTCGATGTTCGCTTCCATCAGCGATACCGCTTCCGTCAGCTTCGGCTGCAAGGCGCCAAAGCGCGCTTGCAGCGCGACCCGTTGGCGCTCGTCCTTGCCGCGCACCCGGTCGATGCAGAGCTGTTCCTTGATCTGGGCCTGGATGCCGGCGCCGAAGATCACTTCGACCAAGCTCAGCGCGAAGTCGATGCTGGCGGCGCCGCCGCAGCAGGTCAGGTGGGGCCCGTCGATTTCAAACAGGTTCGGCGTGAACATGGTGTGTTCGTCGACCGAATCGGCGTCCGGATAGAGCGACCACGGCAGCGCGGTGCGCACGCCCGACAACACCCCTGCATCGGCCAGCCATAGCACGCCCGCCCCTACCCCGCCCCAGAACGGGGCTGAGCGGCAGCGCTCGATGACGACGCGGATGTTGCCGGGCTTGAGCGCGGCCTGCGCTTCGTCGGCGACCAGCAGCACCAAATGCCAGTGGCGCTGGGTGTCGGTGAGGAATTTGTCAGGGCTGCGGACGTCGACGTGCAGTCGCTCCGGCCCGAGCAGCTTGGCGGCCAGCTTCAGCGGCTGGTACAGGCCTGCCCAGCTGAGCGAGTCGGGTTCGCCGGCGTGGATCAGCAGGACGCGCAGCGGCCTCTCCTGCGCGAGGCGGGCGAGGTCAGCGATTGGCATCAGTCTGCGGGCGGCGTGTCATGTCGGCGGTGGCGGGAGCCCATATGGCGGCTCGGGATTGCTTGGGTCGTATCATACCGGAGATCAACACCCGCGGTCTTGTCCGCCCCCCGTTTTTGGCCCGGCGCAGGCTTGCCGCCACTGCTATCGGGCGCAGGCGGCTATAATTGCTCCCCATGGGCGAACGATATCTAAAGAGTGTGCGGCTGCTGGCAGAGTGCTTGCAGGGCTTCGAGCGCTTCTCCGGCGAATCGGTGCGCGCTTGCGGGCTGACCCATGCCCAGTTCGATATCATCGCCACGCTCGGCAACACCCAGGGCATGACGTACAAGGAGCTGGGCGAACGCACCCTGATTACCAAGGGCACCCTGACCGGTGTGATCGAGCGGCTGGAGCAAAAAGGCCTGGTTGCACGCGAACGCAGCAACGAGGACAAGCGCTCCTTTTTTGTCCGCCTGACGCCCAAGGGCGAGGAGTCGTTCAGCCAGGCTTTTCCAGCCGTGGTGGCACAGGGAAAAAAGTTGTTCGAGCAGTATTCGGACGCGGACTTCGCAGCCCTGGATGCATCCTTGCTCAAGCTGAGGCAGCTCATCGCCACCGGCGCGGGCCCTGATTCCCCTCATTCATAAATTGACGATAACAATATGCTAAAAACTACCCTGCTCGACGGCGTGACGCCGGCAACATTCGACAAGCAAATCACCGGCAACCTGCTGCTTGAATCCGTATCCCCGGACGAAGTACGCGCCGAGAAGATGATCATCGGCGTGCGCAATGGCGATGGCGATATCTATCGCCTGATCGGCGCGACCAAGATGAACAGCTACGTCAACGCCGTCGAAGAGCTCGAAGACATGGAGCTGGTCGACGAACTGGCTGATGTGGAAGAAACCCGCGAAGGCTGCGACGCCATCTTCGGCGAAGCGTAATCGTCCCGCTGTCGTAAAAAAGTGCCGCACGGCATCTTTTTACGCGGACAGTTTGTTTACTGGAGTAGAATTTCCAAATGGACAGACTTGAAGCATTCAAAAGCCTTGCAGCTGAGGCAAGCCGCGGCGAACTGACGTTTCCGACCAATCTAGACGCCACGCTCAAGCTGCAGCGCGCGCTGGACGATCCGGATTGCGACACCGATACCGCCGCGCGCCTGGTCCAGGCCGAACCGCTGCTTGCCGCGCGCGCCGTGGCCATCGCCAACTCGGCCGCCTATAAACGCGCCGGCAGCGAAGTCACCAACGTGCGCGCAGCCATCCAGCGCGTCGGTTTCCGTACCCTCAATGCGCTGGTCGCCGCGGTCATCGTGCGCCAGCTCGACAGCAAGATCACCGAACCGAACCTGCGCGCCATGGCCGACCAGCTATGGCGCCATTCGACCCACGTCGCCGCGCTGGCCCAGGTCATCGCGCGCCGGGTCACCCATACCGATCCGGAGACCGCGCTGTTTGCCGGCATCGTCCACGAGGTGGGCAGTTTCTACATTTTGTCGCGCGCCGAGGAGTATCCCGGCCTGCTCGACGGCGAGCCGGAGGAATGGCTTGAATTCGCCGAAACGGCCATCGGCCGTGGCGTGCTGGCCAAGCTTGGGGTGCCCGCCCCCGTGATGGAAGCGATTGAGGCGATGTGGCATGGTCTGCGCGCCTTGCCGCCGGAATCGCTGGGCGACACGCTACTGTTGGCCAACGACCTGTCGCCAGTACCATCCCCGCTGCACGTGCGCGCTGGCGCCACCTCCGAGCAGTCCGCCGCGACCATCGACTTCGTCATTGGCGAAGGCAGCCTGCAAAGCATCCTCGACGAGTCCGCCGAGGACGTGCGCAGCCTGACTTCTGCCCTGCTGTAAACCTTTCGGGCAAAAAAACGCCCGCTGCGAGAGCGGGCCAAGTCCAAAACTAGGGATGTCCTGAAAGAGACAGTTCCACTTTAACCGCACCCCAATATGGGCTCTGTGCGTGAACACACACAAACTGCAATAAAGTTTCCGGGGAGTTTGCGCGGATCGCGCCGGGACGCCTGCTCGCCAGAGGGAAACGGGCGTTTCCCTCTTTGATGGCGCGCAAGCCGCCGGCCCCGCAGGGCCGGCCAATTGTTACACTACCGCGCCGTCCGTTTCGTCTTTCTGGACGACCGGCTTGATCAGGTCTTCACGCTTGATGCCCAGCCACATGGCGATCGCCGCGGCAACGAACACCGACGAGTAGATACCGAAGCAGATGCCGATGGTCAGCGCCATCGCGAAGTAATGCAGCGACGGGCCGCCGAAAATCAGCATCGACAGGACCATCATCTGGGTCGAGCCGTGCGTGATGATCGTCCGGGAAATGGTGCCGGTAATGGCGCTGTCGATCACTTCGGGCACGGTTGACTTGCGCTGCTTGCGGAAGGTCTCGCGGATCCGGTCGAAAATAACCACCGATTCGTTCACCGAGTAGCCCAGCACCGCCAGCACCGCGGCCAGCACGGTCAGCGAGAATTCCCACTGGAAGAACGCGAAGAAGCCCAGGATGATGACCACGTCGTGCAGGTTGGCGAGAATCGCCGCCACTGCGTACTTCCATTCGAAGCGAATGGCCAGGTAGATCATCACGCCGATGATCACCATGATCAGCGCGTTCAGGCCATTCTGAGCCAGTTCGTCGCCCACCTGCGGGCCGACGAATTCGACTTTTTGCAGGCTCACCACCTCTTTGCCGGCGCTATCGAAGCAACCCGTCTTGGCCACGTTTTCGCCCTTTGGCGTCATCGAATTGACCTGGCGCGTGGCGCCGCCTTCGGCCTTGCACAGCCCGTTGAAGACGATTTGCGAGCCGGTCGCGCCGGACACCGATTCAATGATCGGCAAGCGCAGCATGACATCTTGCGCGGTACCGAAGCTGGTCACTTCCGGTTGCTCGTAGCCCAGCTTGATCAGCTCGCCACGGATCTTCTCCGGATTGGCCGCGCCAGGGTACTTCAGCTCCATCACGGTGCCGCCCTTGAACTCCACCGAGAAGTGCAAGCCTTTGGTCGCAATGAAGAACACGGCCGCCACGAAGGTCAGCGCCGAAATCACGTTGAAAATCAACGCATGGCGCATGAAGGGAATATCTTTCTTGATGCGGAAAAATTCCATCTCGAATCCTAGTAGTAAGTGCTAATTATTTCTCGACCGACAGGCCAGGAGTCCAGACGGTACCGATCGACACCCGGGTCAGCTTCTTCTTGCGGCCGTACCAGAGATTGACGACGCCGCGCGACACGAAGACCGCCGAGAACATCGAGGTCATGATGCCCAGGCAGTGCACGATCGCAAAGCCGCGGACCGGTCCGGAGCCGAACACCAGCAGTGCGATACCGACGATGAGGGTCGTGATGTTGGAGTCGAGAATGGTTGCCCATGCACGGTCGAAGCCGGCCGCGATCGACGCCTGCGGGCTGTTACCGGCACGCAGTTCCTCGCGAATACGCTCATTGATCAGCACGTTCGAGTCGATCGCCATACCCAGCGCCAGCGCGATTGCCGCAATACCCGGCAGGGTCAGCGTGACGCCCATGAAGGACAGCAGCGCCAGCAGGAACAGCACGTTCGCCGCCAGTGCCACCGAGCTGAAGATACCGAACAGATGGTAGTAGAGCACCATGAAGACGGCAATCGCGGCAAAGCCGTACAGGGTCGAATACAGGCCCTTGGCGATGTTCTCGGCGCCCAGCTGCGGGCCGACGACGCGCTCTTCGATAATTTCCATTGGCGCCGACAGCGCGCCCGAGCGCAGCAGCAGTGCCAGTTCGGTCGACTTTTCGGCGCTGCCCATGTTGGTGATCTGGAAGCTGCTGCCCAGTTCACTCTGGATGGTCGGCGCCGACAGGATGGTGTATTTGCCTTTTTCTTTCAGCAAGATCGCCATGCGCTGGCCGATGTTGTCGCGGGTTGCCAGGCGAATCTTGCGGCCGCCGTCGCCGTTCAGGTCAAGCGATACGGCAGGCTGCTGGTTCTGGTCAAAGCTCGCTACCGCGCTCGAAATGTACTCGCCGGTGAGGATCACGTCTTTCGACACCACCAGCGGACCGCCCTGCTCAGGGCCGAACAGTTCCGAGTTCAGTGGAATGGCGGCAGCCGATTCGGTGCCAGGCACTACCGACTTGTCGACCATGCGCAGTTCCAGCGTCGCGGTGCGGCCGATGATGTCCTTGGCATGCGCCACGTCCTGCACGCCTGGCAGCTGGACCACGATGCGCTCGAGGCCTTGCTGGGCGATGATCGGCTCGGACACGCCAAGTTCGTTAATACGCTTGGACAGGGTCGCGATGTTTTGCTTGACGCCCTCTTCCACCGTGCGCTTGAGCGCATCGGGCTTCATGGTGACGACCAGCTTCAGGTTCTCGCCTTCGCCGCCGTCGGCGAACGCCAGGTCGGCCGACTGGGCCGCCAGCGCTTCGCGCGCCGCGGTGCGGGTTGCGGCATCACGGAAATTGACTTCGATCGCATTGCCGACGCGCTCGATGCCCGCGTGGCGGACATTCTTTTCTCGCAGCAGGCTGCGGACGGTCGACTGGATACCCTTGACGCGCGTCTCGAGCGTTGCCGCTGCATCGACCTGGAGCAGGAAGTGCACGCCGCCGCGCAAATCGAGGCCGAGGTTCATCGGCGAGGCGCCCAGCGACTGCATCCAGCCCGGCACATTCTTCACCAGGTTAACGGTGACGATGTAATCCGGATCGTCCGGGTCGCGGTTGAGCGCGCGTTCCAGCGCCAGCTTGGCCTTCAACTGCTCATCGGTGGTGCCGAACAGCGCGCGCACGTAGCTACTGCTGCCTGTCCCGTCCCGGCTGATGCCATCGGTGGCGATGCCTTCGGACTTCAGCGCCGACTCGACCTGGGCGGCGGTGTCGTCGCTGATCTTGACCGTTGCCTTGCCAGTAGTAACCTGCAGGGCCGGCGATTCCACGAAGTAGTTAGGTGCCGTGTACAGCGCCGCCAACAGCAGCGCGACGACGATCACGATATATTTCCAGACGGGATAGCGATTCATAGTGTTCCAGCGTTCGATGTTGAGCAGCCGGGCGACTGCAAAGCCGCCCGCGAGGCTTACAGGGACTTGATCGTGCCTTTAGGCAGCAGCGTGGTGATCGAGTGCTTCTGCACGACGATCTCGGTGTTCGGCGACACTTCAACGGTTACATAGGTGTCGTTGACTTTGCTGACCTTGCCCAGGATGCCGCCGGCGGTGATGACTTCGTCGCCCTTGGCGAGCGCGTCCATCATGGCCTTTTGCTCTTTCGCGCGCTTCTGCTGTGGGCGGATCATGAGGAAATACATGACCACGAACATCAGGATCAGTGGCAGGAAGGTCGACAGGCTGCCCATCAGGCCAGGATCTGCTGCTGGGGCGGCTGCGGCTTGCGCATAAGCGTTGGAAATAAACACGGTGACTCCGTTTGTTAGTTGGTCTGGTAAAAAAAGTAGCGCTGTATTCTAGCACCGGCTGGGGTGATGCAAGTCATTCCGGCATGTTGAGGCAGTAATTCTTATTGCAAGTGTCGACAATTGTCGTTCCCGCGCAGGCGGGAACCCATACCGAGCGCGCGCTGCATGGATCCCCGCTTTCGCGGGGACGACGTGTTAGATTCCCCGCGCCCGCTCGGCGTTGAACTGCAGGCGGAAAGCATGGAAGCGGTCTTCATCGATCGCGTCGCGCATGTCCTGCATCAGCTGCAAGTAGTAATGCAGGTTGTGAATGGTATTTAAGCGCGCCCCCAGAATTTCCTTCGAGCGGTGCAGGTGGTGCAGGTAAGCGCGGGTGAAATTCTGGCAGCAGTAGCAGCCGCATGTTTCATCCAGCGGCGTGTTGTCTTCTTTGTAACGCGCATTCTTGATCTTGATGTCGCCAAAGCGCGTGAACAGCCAGCCATTGCGGGCGTTCCGGGTCGGCATCACGCAGTCGAACATGTCGACGCCGTTGGCCACGCCATCGACCAGGTCTTCCGGCGTGCCGACGCCCATCAGGTAATGCGGCTTGTTTTCGGGCAGTTTCGGGCCGATGTGCGCCATGATGCGCATCATGTCTTCCTTCGGCTCGCCGACCGACAGGCCGCCGATCGCCAGGCCAGGGAAGTTGATGTTCTCCAGCCCTTCGAGCGACTCGTCGCGCAGCTTTTCGTACATGCCGCCCTGGACGATGCCGAACAGCGCGTTCGGGTTCTCGCCCGCCTTGAATTCGTTCATCGAGCGCTGGGCCCAGCGCAGCGACATGCGCATCGACTTGGCCGCCTCTTCGGTGGTGGCCGGACGGCCGTCGATCTCGTACGGCGTGCACTCGTCGAACTGCATCACGATGTCCGAATTGAGCGACTTCTGGATCTGCATCGAGATTTCCGGCGACAGGAACAGCTTGCTGCCGTCGATCGGCGAAGCGAACTTGACGCCCTCTTCGGTAATCTTGCGCATCGCGCCCAGCGAAAACACCTGGAAACCGCCGGAATCGGTCAGGATCGGGCCATTCCAGCCCATGAAGCCGTGCAGGCCGCCGAATTTATCGAGCACCTGGGTACCCGGGCGCAGCCACAGGTGGAAGGTATTGCCGAGGATGATCTGCGACTTGATTTCCTTGAGTTCGAGCGGCGACATGGCCTTGACCGAACCATAAGTCCCGACTGGCATGAAAATCGGCGTTTCGATGGTGCCGTGGTTGACCTTCAGGCGGCCGCGGCGCGCGTGCGACAGGCCGCTGGTGTCCTTTTTCAGGAGTATAAATTCGAGCATGGTGTCCTACTTGTTCCGGGTGGTGAGCAGCATGGCATCGCCATAGCTGAAAAAACGGTATTCATTGGCGATCGCGTGGGCGTACGCCGCGCGGATCTCGTCAAAGCCTGCAAAGGCCGACACCAGCATCAGCAAGGTCGATTTCGGCAGGTGGAAGTTGGTGACCAGGCGCGAGACGGTCTTGAAGGTGTAGCCGGGCGTGATGAACAGGGCCGTATCGGCGCTGCCCGCAACCAGTTCGCCCGACTGCGACGCCGACTCCAGCGCGCGCAGGCTGGTGGTGCCGACGGCGACCACGTCGCGCCCGGCCGCCTTTGCGGCGCGCACGGCGTCAACGGTCGCCTGCGGCACGGTGTACCACTCGGTGTGCATCTTGTGCTCGGCCAGCGCCTCGACCCGCACCGGCTGGAAGGTGCCGGCGCCGACGTGCAGCGTGACGAAGGCGAAGTTGACGCCCTTGTCCTTCAGTTTGGCCAGCAGCGCTTCGTCGAAGTGCAGGCCGGCGGTCGGCGCGGCGACGGCGCCCGGCTCCTTCGAATACACGGTCTGGTAGCGGCTCTCGTCGAATTCGTCGGCGTCGTGCTCGATGTAAGGCGGCAGCGGCAGGCGGCCGTGCGCCTCGATCAGGTCGAACACATCACCCTCGAACGTCAGGGTGAAGAATTCGCCGGCGCGCTCGCCCGCCGTCACGTCAAAGGCATCGGCCAGGCGCATCTTGGTGCCCGGCTTGGGCGACTTCGACGCGCGCACCTGGGCCAGCACGGTGCGGCTGTCCAGCACGCGCTCGACCAGCACCTCGACGTTGCCGCCGGTTTCCTTGACGCCGAAGAAGCGCGCCTTCAGCACGCGTGTGTCGTTCATCACCATCAGGTCGCCCGGCTGGAGCTGGTCGACGATGTCGGCGAAACGGCGGTCGATGATCTGCGCACCATCGAGGTGGAGCAGGCGCGAGGCGCTGCGATCGGGCAGCGGAAGCTGGGCGATACGCTCGGGCGGCAGGTTAAAATCGAAATCGGAGAGCGAGTACATTCTGCTAATTCTGGAAAAATGAATAACGAGGGCCTTACAATAGCGCTTACGCACAAAGGGCAACCCTCTATTTTACCGCGATATGCCCTCAACTAAACCGAAAACGGCGCCAAAAACCAACGAAAGCAAGCTCGCCAGGCTGGGCCTGCGCAGCGATATGGACCTGGTGCTGCACCTGCCGATGCGCTACGAGGACGAAACCCAGGTGGTCTCGATCCGCGAGGCGTGCCTGCGCGGCGGCCATGTATCGCAGGTTGAAGGCGTCGTGACCAAGAATGAAATCAGCTTCCGGCCACGGCGCCAGCTGCTGGTGACGATCGCCGACGAGACCGGCGACGTGCTGCTGCGCTTCATGAACTTCTACGGCAGCCAGACCAAGCAGCTGGCCGAAGGCACGCGCGTGCGCGCCCGCGGAGAGCTCAAGCATGGTTTCTTCGGCGCCGAGATGGTCCACCCGGGGTACAAGGTCATCAACGAAGGCGCGCCGCTGCCGACCGCACTTACGCCAGTCTACCCATCCGGCGAAGGGCTGTCGCAGGCGATTTTGCGGCGCGCGATTTCCGACGCGATGAAACGCGTCGACTGGCGCGACACGCTGCCGCCGCAGCTGCGTGCGCGCATGCAGCTCAGCGACTTCGAACCCTCGGTCAAGCTGTTGCATTACCCGCCGCAGGAAGTCGACCCGAACGCGCTGGTCGACCGCTCGCACCCGGCGTGGGTGCGGATGAAGTTCGACGAACTGCTGGCGCAGCAGCTGTCGCTTAAACGCGCGCAGGTGGCACGGCGCAGCAAGGGCGCGCCGGTGCTCAACGCGATCGGCGCGCTGTCCGAGGCGTTTCTACGCATCCTGCCCTTCAAGCTGACCGGCGCACAGCAGCGCGTGCTGGAAGAGATTCGCGCCGACCTGACGCAGCCCTTCCCGATGCAGCGGCTGCTGCAGGGCGACGTCGGCAGCGGCAAGACCATCGTTGCGGCGCTGGCAGCGGCGCAGGCCATCGACAGCGGCTACCAGGCCGCGCTGATGGCGCCGACCGAGATCTTGGCGGACCAGCACTTCCGCAAAATCGCCGCGTGGCTCGAACCGCTTGGCGTCAAGGTCGCATGGCTGACGGGCAGCCTGAAGAAAAAAGACAAGCTGGCCGCGACCGCGCTGGTGGAGTCGGGCGAGGCGCAGCTGGTGATCGGCACGCACGCGCTGATCCAGGACACCGTGCAGTTTGCGAAGCTTGGGCTGGTGATCGTGGATGAACAGCACCGCTTCGGCGTCGGCCAGCGCCTTACCTTGCGCAACAAGGGCGCGCAGGGCCGCACGCCGCACCAGCTGATGATGTCGGCCACGCCGATTCCCCGTACGCTGGCGATGACCTACTACGCCGACCTGGAAGTATCGGTCATCGACGAGCTGCCGCCGGGCCGCAGCCCGATCGTCACGCGCGCGATCGACCAGAACCGGCGCGACGAAGTGATCGAGCGTGTGCACGCGGCAGCGCAGGAAGGCCGCCAGGTCTACTGGGTCTGTCCGCTGATCGAGGAATCCGAAGCGCTGCAGCTGCAGACGGCCACCGACACGCATGCGATGCTGGCCGAAGCGCTGCCTGACCTGCAGGTGGGCCTGGTGCACGGCCGCTTGAAGGCCGCGGAAAAGCAGGAAGTGATGGATGCATTTTCGGCCGGCGACGTGCATGTGCTGGTAGCGACTACCGTGATCGAAGTTGGCGTCGACGTGCCGAATGCATCGCTGATGGTGATCGAGCACGCCGAGCGGTTCGGCTTATCGCAGCTGCACCAGCTGCGCGGGCGGGTCGGACGCGGATCGGCGGCCAGTGTCTGCCTGCTGCTGTATCAAAGCCCGCTGGGCGGCGTGGCGAAGCAGCGCCTGATGACGATGCGCGAAACGACCGACGGTTTTGAAATCGCGCGGCGCGACCTGGAGATACGCGGGCCGGGCGAATTCCTCGGCGCGCGCCAGTCGGGGCAGGCGATGTTGCGCTTTGCGGACCTGGAGACCGACCAGTGGCTGGTCGAGCAAGCGCGCGACGTGGCGCACTCGCTGCTGCATGAAGCCGATGACGACACGGTCGAAGCGCACCTGGCGAGGTGGCTGGGCGGCCGCGAAGAATTCCTGAAAGTCTAGCGCCAGGTCGATTCGGCGGGTGCGCTTTGCTTACCCGCCCTACGTGTCATCGTTTTTCGTAGGGCGGATAAGGCCGAAGGCCGCATCCGCCGAATTGGCATTCTATATATCCGCGCCCTCAGGCCAGCGCGCCGCATCGGCCGCGTAGCGCAGCCCGATCTGATCGCGGATCGTATCGAGCACGCCCATCAGCGCCAGCGTTTCGTCCAGTGGCATGCGGGGGCTCTCCAGCAGTCCCTCCTGCAGGCAGCGCCCCGCCTCCACCGCCTCATAGGCGTAGCCATTGCCGGTGAACGGCGTCGGCACCGTCCGCGAGGTGCCATCAGCCAGCGACACGCTGATCGACGGCGCCCGATGGAACATGGTATTCATCCGAATATGCCCCAGCTCACCCGACACAGTCAGCTCCGCCGGCGTGCGCGCCTGGATAGAGCAGCTGCACACCGACATGCCGCCACCTTCATGCTTCATCACAAAGCCGGTCTGCACATCGACGCCGGTAGCGCCCATCTCGGCCTGCGCCTGCACTGACGCCACAGGTCCCAGCAGGTACGCCGCAATCGACAGCGGGTAGATGCCCAGGTCGAGCAGCGCGCCGCCGCCCAGCTCAGGATTAAGCAGACGGTGTTCGTTATCGACTGCGGCAGTAAAACCGAAGTCCGCGCTGACCTGCCGCGGTTTGCCGATTTCGCCGGTCGCGATAATACGCTTGACCTCTTCAATGGCCGGCAGATAGCGCGTCCACATCGCCTCCATCAAGAACAGCTTCTTCGAGCGCGCCAGCGCCACGACCTGCTCGGCTTCGCGGCGGTTCATGGTGAATGGCTTCTCGCACAGCACCGCCTTGCCGCCGTTAAGCGCCATGATCGCGTTCTCGGCGTGCATGGGATGCGGCGTTCCGATGTAGACGATGTCGACGTCGGCCGAGTTGGCGACGTCCTCGTACGAGCCATGGCAGGCGCGGTCCGGCAGGGCGAAATCGGCGCCGAAGGCGAGCGCGCTGTCCATCCGGCGCGACCCCACCGCTGTCAGCACTGCTCCCGGGGTGTCTTTCAGCGCAGTCGCAAACGCGCGCGCAATTTTCCCGGTACCGATTATTCCCCAACGAATTTCGTCTGCCATTTCTCGTCCTTATTCAACCTTGGTTAATTCAACGCCATCGACCACCATTTTCATGGCGCTGCCGGAGCGGTAAGGCGGCTTGCTGACGACGAAAGTCGACCGGATCAGGCTCACGCCCGCGTCGAAATTATCGCCATTGAAGCCCTTGAGCTCGATGTTCAGGTCAACGTTCTTGCCTTCCCGGATCCGCTCATACTGAATCTTCCCATCTTTTGCGATTTGCAGTCGCATCTGCTTTCCGGTCCACTCGCCGACATAGTGGAGCTTGTCCTTGGGGACCGGATCGGCGAAGCAGACTTGGGGCAGGAGGAGCGCGCTGGCGAGCAGGATTGAGCGGATCAACATGAGATTCTTTCGCGGGTGACGGGATAGTGAAACCGTATTCTCCAATATCCTCGCAAGCAGCGTCACTGTCAAACCTGTCAGGAGGCGGCATTCACCCGCTTGGGCCGGAACACGGTCGTGTCGGCGTAAAACGCGGCATCCTGCCCTTCGTGCCAGCCTGGGATGCCAAGGACCTGCAGCGGGGTGAAGGCCGCTGTCGTGAGGTCGCCGGCCGCCAGCTCGGCGGCCACTGCTTCGTCGATCCAGCGGCGCTGCGCGCTCCAGTCGAGCACGAAGTAGGCGTCCGGCGCAACGAGCACGCGCGTATGCGCCGTGATCGCCTTGCGCGGCGCAACCAGCTTTTCCATCAATGCGTGACCGAACAGCCATGGTTGGATGTCCGTGCCGAACTGCGCGCGCCTGTCGAACAGCGCCTCGGTCCAGCGGTGGCCGCGCAGCGCATCGACCAGTTCACGCGCCGGTTCGCTGTCGCGCACCACCAGCAGTGCCGCGTTTTCATCGAAGATGGTCGCGGCATCGCGCGCCGGCCCGCGCGACTTGCCTACGCCGGCGAGCGCGATCTGCGCCGCCTGCAGCGCGTTAAGGCGCTGTTTAATTCGGGGGAAGGTCAGCCACACAAGGCCGTTGAAGAAGTCGTGCAGGTTGTCGCGCGTGGGAACGCAACCGGTGGCGCCGATGAACTGTTCGTACGCCTGCCCTTCCGGCAGGTCGGACTGCGGCACAAAGCGCAGCGGCTGTCCGGACGCATTTTGCAGGCCGAGTCCGGCAGCGCCAGCATTGAGCGCTTCGCTGACACTGCCGAAGTCGTTCCCAATGCGGTCGAAGGCCGGACGCACCGAGTCGTACCAGCGGCGCGTCCAGTCAATCTGTTCCAGCATCCCGGTCAGAGCATCTTCCAGTTGATCGACTCGCCGCTGTTGAGTGGAACCAGCTGCGAATCGGCCAGCGGGACCGTTTCAGGCAGGGTCCAGGTTTCGCGCTTGAGCGTGACCGTGTCGGTATTGCGCGGCAATTCGTAGAAGTCCGGCCCGTAAGAGCTGGAGAATCCTTCGAGCTTGTCGAGCGCGCCGGCGCGTTCGAATGCCTCGGCATACAGCTCCATCGCGTGCAGCGCGGTGTAGCAGCCAGCGCAGCCGCAGCTGGTTTCCTTGGCGCCGATGGCATGCGGCGCCGAGTCGGTACCGAGGAAGAAGCGCTCGTCGCCGCTGGTAGCTGCGGTCACCAGCGCCAGGCGGTGTTCCTCGCGCTTGAGCACTGGCAGGCAGTAGTAATGCGGGCGGATGCCGCCCTTGAAGATCTCGTTGCGGTTGTACAGCAGGTGGTGCGCGGTGATGGTCGCGGCGATCGGACCTTCGGCTTCGGCCACGTACTGGGCCGCGTCCTTGGTGGTGATGTGCTCGAAGACGATCTTCAGCTCGGGGAAGTTGCGGCGCAGCGGGCGCATCACGCGCTCGATGAAGACGGCCTCGCGGTCGAACAGGTCGATGTCGTGGTCGGTGACTTCGCCGTGCACCAGGAACGGCATGTCCAGTTCCTGCATCACTTCCAGCGTCTTGTGGCAGCGCGCCAGGTCGGTGACGCCAGCGTCGGAATTGGTGGTGGCGCCGGCCGGGTACAGCTTGACCGCGTGGACGAAACCACTGTCCTTGGCGCGGCGGATTTCGTCCGGGTCGGTATTGTCGGTCAGGTAAAGCGTCATCAGCGGCTCGAACTTCATGCCTGCCGGGAGCGCGGCCAGGATGCGCTCGCGGTAGGCTTGCGCCATCGCGGTGGTGGTGACGGGCGGGCGCAGGTTCGGCATGACGATCGCGCGGGCAAACTGGCGCGCGCTGTGCGGCAGCACGCTGGCCATGGTAGCGCCGTCGCGCAGGTGCAGGTGCCAGTCGTCGGGACGGGCGATGGTCAGGCTTTGTGGGGTGTCGGGCAGGGACATGGCGGCTTTCGAGGAACAGGTGCCGTTATTTTACCCTCTCCAGTGACGGGGGGTAGACGCAGCAAACCACGATAGGTAGGGCGGACAAGGGCGAAGCCCGCCTCCGCGCAGCACACCCGGAAAGTCAATTCGGCGGAGGCGGACTCGCGTCCTTGTCCGCCCTACATGTCGTTCCCGGCTCGTTTGCGGGCTGCGGCTACGTCTTGGTCCAAACGATCGCATCGCCCAAGTTCTTAGTGGATGATCTTTGCCAGGAACTCCCTGGCCCGCTCCGCCTTCGGCAGCGTAAAGAACTCCTCGGTCGGGCTATCCTCGACAATGCGGCCATGGTCCATGAAGATGATCCGGTCCGCCACCTTGCGCGCAAAGCCCATTTCGTGGGTGACCACCATCATCGTCATGCCTTCCTGCGCCAGCCCGACCATCACGTCGAGCACCTCGTTGATCATTTCCGGGTCCAGCGCCGAGGTCGGCTCGTCGAACAGCATCGCGATCGGGTCCATCGCCAGCGCGCGCGCAATCGCCACGCGCTGCTGCTGGCCGCCCGACAGCTGGCTCGGGAATTTGTCCTGCTGCGCCAGCAGGCCGACCCGGTCAAGATACTTGAGCCCCTTTTCAGTAGCTTCCTCGCGGCTGCGGCCGAGCACCTTGATCTGCGCCAGCGTCAGATTGTCGCGGACCGACAGGTGCGGAAACAGCTCGAAGTTCTGGAACACCATGCCAATGCGCGCGCGCAGCTTGGACAGGTTGGTCTTCGGATCGCCAACCTCCACCCCATCAACCGTGACATGCCCTTCCTGGAAGGGCTCCAGCCCGTTGACGGTCTTGATCAAGGTCGACTTGCCCGATCCCGACGGCCCGCAAATGACGACGACGTCGCCCTTGGCGACCTGGGTGGTGCAGTCGGACAGCACCTGGAACTTGCCGTACCACTTACTGACATTCTTTAATTCGATCATATTTTTGTTCATTAACCCGGGTCGTTGACGCCCCACCACAGCGCCTAATTGGCGAGCTTGACAGTACCAGCTACCCCTAGGATACTGCCCGGACTTGCAAAATGATCAAAAGCATCTGGTCCGCTCGCCTGCAAAATGTTGCTATTTTGCCCGAGAACGTCCCGGGGCAGGCAGTCCTTTCTTTCCAAGACACGAATCGACACCCTTACAGAAAGCGCGCAGCACATGAATAATCGAAATCGCCTGACTATTTATATCCTCATCGGCCTTGTCGCCGGTGTCATCGTCGGCTATCTGGCCAACGTTGGCATGGCGACGCCGGGGACGTTCGCGGATTACATGTCGCTGATCTCGACCCTGTTCCTGCGCATGATCAAGATGATCATCGCGCCGCTGGTGTTCTCGACCCTGGTCGTCGGTATCGCCAAGATGGGCGATGCCAAGGAAGTTGGCCGTATCGGCCTGAAGGCGATGGGCTGGTTCGTCATCGCGTCGGTCATTTCGCTGTCGCTCGGCCTGATCCTGGTGAACCTGTTCCGCCCAGGCGACGCCCTGACCGCGCTGGTGCCTGCCGCTGACGCAGCATCGGGTATCGCCACCACCGGCCTGACGCTTAAAGAGTTCATTACCCACCTGGTACCGTCGTCGATCGTCGATGGCATGGCCAAAAACGAGATCCTGCAGATCGTCGTGTTCTCGCTGTTCTTCGGCACCGCGGCAGCCGCAGTCGGCCCGCGCGCCAACGCGATGATCGAGGCCATCGACGGCGTCGCGCACGTGATGCTGAAGGTGACCGGCTACGTGATGAACCTGGCGCCGATCGCCGTCTTCGCCGCCGTGTCGGGCACCATCGCCAGCAAAGGCCTGGGCGTGCTGGGCACCTTCGGCATCTTCATGGCCGAGTTCTACTTCGGTATCGCGCTGCTGTGGGTCGTGCTCACCATCGCCGGCTTCATGTTCCTGGGTCCGCGCGTGTTCGCCCTGCTGCGTGAACTGCGTGAACCTACCCTGCTGGCTTTCTCGACCGCGTCGTCGGAAGCGGCATTCCCGAAAACCCTGGAAGGCCTGGAGCGCTTCGGTGTGCGCAACCGTATCGCGGCGTTCGTGCTGCCGGTCGGCTACTCGTTCAACCTGGATGGCTCGATGATGTACTGCACCTTCGCGGTCGTGTTCATCGCGCAGGCTTACGGCATCGAAATGGACCTGTCGACCCAGATCGTGATGATGCTGGTGCTGATGCTGACCTCCAAAGGCATGGCCGGCGTGCCGCGCGCGTCGCTGGTGGTGATCGCCGCCACCCTGACCCAGTTCAACATCCCCGAAGCGGGCCTGCTGCTCCTGCTGGGCATCGACCACTTCCTCGACATGGCACGCTCGGCTACCAATGTCATCGGCAACGGTATCGCTACCGCGGTCGTGGCCAAGTGGGAAAACGAACTGACCGATCCGCCAACCAAAGACATCACGGTCGCGCCGCTGCCGTAAATACTTCAGCGCCGTAACAACGCCACGGGGCGGGATGCGTTTAACGCCTCCCGCCCCGTGTCTTTTGGTGAACGATTTTATAAACTTTCCGTTTTGAATCGTGTATGCTCTTTTGCCATTATCCCCCTCCCAGGAGCACCCGACATGCTGAAGCTTTCCGCGCTGAGTCTTCTTCTTGCGACCACCGGCCTGGCGCAAGCCGCCACCCAAACGGTGGACTGCGGTCGTCTACTGGACGTCAAGGCCGGCAAGTGGCTTGAGCGTGTGAGCGTGGTGGTTGAAAATGGCTCGATCAAATCGATCGGCCCAATGACGCAGGGGGATGACCACATCGACCTGTCCAAGCATTCCTGCATGCCGGGCTTTATCGACATGCACGTGCACCTGAGCGGCGAGACGCAAAAGCAGGTCGACGCGCTGCGCGAGATGATCAGCTCCGATCCGGCAGACCTGGCGTACCGCTCGGTGGCCTACGCGGACCGTACCCTGAAGGCCGGCTTCACCACGGTGCGCGACCTCGGCGCGTCCGATGGCCTCAACGTCGCGCTCAAGCGCGCGATCGCCAGTGGCGCCGTGGCCGGCCCGCGCATGTTCACAGCCGGTAAATCGATCGCCACCACCGGCGGCCACGCCGACCCGACCAACAACATCTCGCAGCGCCTGAACAAGGCACTCGGCACCCCAGGCCCGAACGAGGGCGTCGTCAACAGCCCTGAAGAGGCTCGCCAGGCCGTGCGCGCACGCTACAAGGAAGGCGCGGACCTGATCAAGGTGACGGCCACCGGCGGCGTGTTGAGCCAGGCCCGCAGCGGCCATAACTCGCAGTACACCGAAGAGGAACTGCGCGCCATCATCAGCACCGCGCGCGACTACGGCTTCCGCGTGGCGGCCCACGCCCACGGCGCCGAAGGCATGAAGCGCGCCATCCGCGCCGGCATCGACTCGATCGAACACGGCACCATGATGGATGACGAGACCATTGCCCTGGCCAAGAAGAACGGCACCTGGTACGTGCCGACCATCTCGGCTGGCCGCTATGTGGCCGACAAAGCCAAGGAAGCCGATTACTACTCGCCGTTGGTGCGTCCGAAAGCGGCTGCCATCGGCCCGCAGATCCAGGCTACTTTCGGCCGCGCCTACAAGGCCGGCGTGAAGATCGCATTCGGCACCGATGCGGGCGTGTTCCCGCACGGCGAAAACGCCAAGGAATTCGTCTACATGGTCGAAGCGGGCATGCCGCCGCTGGAAGCGATCCGCTCGGCGACACTCGGCGCGGCCGCCCTGCTCGACCAGGAAAAGCGCCTCGGCTCGATCGAACCTGGCTATGCCGCCGACATCATCGCCGTCACTGGCGACCCGCTGCGCGACGTGGCGATTTTGCAGCAGGTTCAGTTCGTGATGAAAGAAGGCGTCGTCTACAAGAAGCCATAATTTTTAAGGGAGACCGTATGTTGTTTCAAAAATCCGCGCAGTCAATGATTGCGCTGCTGGGGTTCCTGGTTGCCGTCGCCTCGGCGCAGGCCGCCGATCCAAAACTGGCGAATGTCACCATCCTGGCAACCGGCGGCACCATCGCCGGCACCGGGGCGACCAGCACTACCACTGTCGGCTACACCGCGGCGACCGTCGGCATCCAGACACTCATCCAGGCAGTGCCCGAGATGACCAGGATCGCCAATGTCAGCGGCGAGCAGGTGTTCCAGATCGCCAGCGAAAACATGAGCAACGAGCACTGGCTGACCCTGGCCAAGCGCGTCAACACGCTGCTGGCGCAGAAGGACGTGCATGGCATCGTCATCACCCACGGTACCGACACGCTGGAAGAAACCGCATTCTTCCTGAACCTGGTCGTCAAGAGCAAAAAGCCGGTGGTGCTGGTCGGTTCGATGCGCCCGTCCTCGGCGATTTCGGCCGACGGCCCGGTCAACCTGTACAACGCGGTGGCGCTGGCTGCCACGCCTGATGCGGCTGGCCGCGGCGTGCTGGTGGCGATGAACGACCAGATTCACGCGGGCCGCGATGTGTCCAAGTCGAACACCACGATGGTGGATACTTTCCGCACGCCGGAACTGGGCATGCTGGGCTACTTCCAGGGTGGCAAGCCGTTCTTCTATCGCCAGGTAACGCGCAAGCACACGACCGAGACCGAGTTCGATATCAGCTCTCTCAACGTGCTGCCGCCGGTGGACGTGGCATACGCGTATGCGAACGTTGGGCCAACGGCGATCGATGCGTTTGTGAACGCTGGCGTCAAGGGACTGGTGCATGCGGGCGTCGGTAACGGCAGCCTGCCTGCGAAGGTGCGTCCGGCGCTGTCGGCGGCGCGCGCCAAGGGCGTGGTGGTGGTGCGCGCCAGCCGCGTCGGCCAGGGCATCCTGGCGCGTAACGGCGAAGCCAATGACGATGAGCTCGACTTTGTCGTGGCTGACACGCTCAGCGCGCAGAAGGCGCGCATCCTGCTGATGCTGGCGCTGACCAAGACGAACGACACCAAAGAGATTCAGCGGATGTTCTATACCTACTAAATTTGCCCCGGGTTACTCGCATAACTCGGAACCGTAGGGCGGACAAGCGCGATAGCGCGCCTCCGCCGAATTGGCCAGAAGACCTCCGCCACTATTCGGGCCAATTCGGCGGAGGCGCCCTTCGGGCTTGTCCGCCCTACGTCACTCCAGCTCCTCAACGGGCGACTTGAGCTCCTCATCCTTCCTCGCCTGCTGCCTCTCCCACATCTGCGCATACAAGCCATTCGCCGCCAGCAGCTGCTGATGCGTTCCACGCTCGACGATCCGTCCATGATCCAGCACCAGGATCTGCTGCGCGTCGGCCACCGTCGACAGCCTGTGCGCGATCACCAGCGTGGTGCGGCTCTTCGCAATTTCCTTCAATTCCGCCTGGATCGCCTGCTCGGCTTTTGAATCGAGCGCCGACGTGGCTTCGTCAAATATCAGGATCGCCGGGTTTTTCAGCAAGGTGCGCGCAATCGCCACGCGTTGCTTCTCGCCGCCCGACAGCTTCAGGCCGCGCTCGCCGACCGTGGTTGCATAGCCGTCCGGCAGGCTTTCGATGAAGTCGTGGATAGACGCCGCCCGTGCCGCGGCGATGATCTCGTCCTTGGTCGCTCCCGGCTTGCCGTAGGCGATGTTGTACTCGATGCTGTCGTTGAACAGCACCGTATCCTGCGGCACGATGCCGATCGCGTGGCGCAGCGACTCCTGCGTGACGTCGCGCAGGTCGTGGCCATCGATGGTGATGCTGCCGCTGTTGACGTCATAGAAGCGGAACAGCAATCGCGACAGGGTCGATTTGCCCGACCCGCTGTGCCCCACCACCGCCGTCGTCGTGCCCGCCGCAACCGTAAAGTCGATGTCGAACAGGATCTGGCGTTTCGGGTCGTAGCTGAAGGCGACATTCGAGAACGTGACGCGTGCGCCCTGGGTCTGCAGCGGCTTGGCATCGGCGGCATCGGCCACCTCGCGGTTCTGCTCCAGCAGGCTGAACAGCTTCTCCATATCGGCCAGGCTTTGCTTGATCTCGCGGTAGATCACGCCGAGGAAGTTGAGCGGAATGTACAGCTGGATCATGAAGGTGTTGACCAGCACGAGGTCGCCCAGTGTCATGGTGCCGGCGATGACGCCTTCGGTCGCGCGCCACAGGATCAGCGTGACGGCGGTGGCAATGATCAGCGACTGCCCGGTATTGAGCACCGACAGCGACGACTGCGACTTCACTGCCGCATTTTCGAAGCTCTTGAGCCCTTCGTCGTAGCGCCTCGCTTCGTAGTCTTCGTTGCCGAAGTACTTGACGGTTTCGTAGTTGATCAGCGAGTCGATCGCCTTGGTGTTGGCCTTCGAATCGAGGTCGTTCATCGTGCGGCGGAAGTGGGTGCGCCAGTCGGTCACCAGGATCGTGAAGGTGATGTAGCTGGCCAGCGCCACCACCGTGATCACGGTGAACCAGATGTCGTAGTTGATGATCAGGTAACCCAGCACCAGCGAGATTTCGACCAGCGTTGGCAGGATGTTAAACAGCGTAAACGAGATCAGCGAACTGACGCCGCGCGTGCCGCGCTCGATATCGCGCGTCATGCCGCCGGTCTGGCGATTCAGGTGGAAGCGCAGCGACAGCGCGTGCAGGTGGCGGAACACGCGCAGAGCGATGGTGCGCACGGCGCGCTGCGTCACGCGCGCAAACAGGAACTCGCGCAGCTCGGTGAAGATGGTGGTCGATAGCCGCAGCGCGCCGTAGGCGACCAGGATCCCGAGCGGCAGCACGAGCAGCGCTTTGGGGTCCGTGGGGCTGATGGTCAGGTGGTCGATCAGCTGCTTGAGAATCAGCGGCACGCCGACGTTGGCGATCTTGGCGCCGATCAGGCATGCCATCGCGGCGACCACGCGCCATTTGTAGACCCACAGGTAAGGCAGCAGCGTTTTCAGTGTCGCCCAGTCGTTGGGTTTCGGGGCGTTCGGATCGGCAGGGGGCACGGGGGCGGTGGAACTGGTGGAATGGCGGCGCATGGCAGAGCTCAGTGTTTTATGGTTCAATCGGGTTCGATTGTAGCCTTTCACGAGAATTCAAGATGACCAAGCCCGAGAACGCCGCTCCCTGCCCTGAAAACATGTTGCTCCCAGTAGGCAAGATGCCTCAGCTGCGCGTGATGCCGGCGCCTTCCGATGCCAATGTATACGGCGACGTGTTTGGCGGATGGATCATGGCACAGGTCGACATCGCCGGGTCGCTGCCCGCCACCCGCCGCGCGAATGGCCGCGTCGCGACCATCGCCGTCAATTCCTTTGTCTTCAAAAACCCCGTGTTCGTCGGCGACCTGCTGTCTTTTTATGCCGATATCGTCAAAGTCGGGAACACGTCGATCACCGTGTATGTCGAAGTTTACGCCGAGCGTAACCGGCTACAGGCGGATACCGTCAAGGTCACCGAAGCAACCCTCACCTATGTCGCTACCGGCGAGGACCGCAAACCGCGCCAGCTGCCGCCGCTCGAATCCTTGATGGGCCGGTAACGGGGCGCTAATGGACCAGCAGCGACGAATTTTCCTGGCTGGCGCCGGCCAAATGGCCGTGCTCGCCGCGTGCGCGCCGCGGCCCCCCGCTGCGCAGGCGGCGTTGGGCGGCGCCTACCCGTTCAGCCTGGGCGTCGCATCCGGCTCGCCGCTGCCCCATTCTGTCATTCTCTGGACCCGCATCCTGGCCGATCCCTTGCAGGCCGCGGCCACGCCGCAGGTCGCGTTCCCGGTGCGCTGGGAAGTCGCGCACGACGAGGCATTTTCCCGCATCGCGGCGAAGGGCAGCGCCAGCGCGGTTCCGGCGCTGGGCCACAGCGTGCATGTGGACGCGACCGGACTCGAACCGGGCCGCTGGTACTGGTACCGGTTCATGCTGGGCGACGCGGTGAGCCCGGTTGGCCGCACCCGCACCGCGCCGGCCGCCGATTCGATGCCGGCGATGCTGAAAATGGCGGTCGCCTCGTGCCAGCACTGGGAGTTCGGCAGCTTTGCCGCGCACCGCCACATCGCCAATGCGGCGCCCGACCTGGTCGCTTTCCTCGGCGATTACATCTACGAGTGGGGTCCATATCATCTGAAGCATCCGTCGCGCGCACTGCGCGTCGATGAAAGCTTTTCACTGGCCGAGTACCGGGCGCGCTATGCGCAGTACAAGAGCGACCCTGACCTGCAGTCCGCGCACCGCGCCGCGCCGTGGATCGTGACCTGGGACGACCATGAAGTGGCAAACGACTACGCGGGCGACCGAGACGAGCGCCTCAGCCCCCTGTTTTCCCAGCGCCGCGCGGCCGCGTACCAGGCATTTTACGAACACATGCCGCTGCGGGTCGCGCCTGCGGGCCGCAGCGACTTCGGCAAGCTGCGCATCTACGACCGCTTCGACTGGGGGCGGCTGGCGCGCCTGCATGTGCTCGATGACCGCCAGTACCGCGCCACGCACGCCTGCCAGCCGAAGGGCCGCGGGGGATCGACGTCGGTACTGCGCACGAACTGCAACGGGCTGCGCGACCAGTCGCGCAGCATGCTGGGAGCCGACCAGGAAGCATGGCTGCAGAACGGTTTGAAGACCTCGGCAGCGCGCTGGAACTTCCTCGTCCAGCAAACGCCGATGGCGCAATCGAGCCAGGTGCCGATCATCCGGCCCGATGACGGCCGGTTCTGGAATGACGGCTGGGATGGTTATCCGGCTGCGCGCGACCGGCTGTTCAAAGCGCTGCAGGGCACGGGCGCAGCCAATCCGATTGTGCTGGCAGGCGATGTGCACACTTTTTATGCGACCGACCTGAAACTCGACTTCAACCGTCCGCCGTCACCACAGAATCCGGTACTGGCGACCGAGTTTTGCGGCACGTCCGTGACATCAAGCTCGCGGCCGCAGTCGCGCACGCTGCAGTTTGTCGACATGAACCCGCACGTGAAATACGGACGTAGCGACAAGCGCGGCTTCATGCTGATGGAGGTGAGTCCGGCCGCGACCAAGGCGATTTTCGTGGGCCTGGACGACGTCAGGCTGGCAGATTCAGGCGCGTCTACCCTGGCCCAGTTCCGCGTCGAAAATGGCCGGCCTGGCGCTGTCCGTAGCTGAACTTTTGCGTCTTCGTCGGGGGTTCTACCGATATTCGGCTAGCATAAGAAGCGTCGACAGTCTTTACACTCTACAAGAATTCCCGACATAATTTTGACTAAGCCATTGTTTTTTCAGGCCGAAATTACGTTGGCACGCTACTTGCGGTTATTGATTCAGATCAATTACCCGGCAAATAAAATGCGATTCGTGTCACGTCTGCTTGTGTGCTTCCTCCTCATGGTATCCGTCCAGGCATCAGCCAGCGTGCTTTACACCTGGCAGATGACCAAGCCGTCCGCGACCATTCACCGGTCGTGGGGATCGCTGTTAATTACGGATGCAGCGTTCCGCGACGGAGGAGCGAGCTATTCCGTGAGAACCAGTTGCAATCAAGATCCCTGCAGCTTTTCCGACCCCTCCAGCCCGATCCTACGGTTCGAGTTCGGGGCCAATGAGCGGCCATACGGCCTGTATATTGATCCCATTGCCGGCCATGGTCTGATGGAAACCTGGGCTGATACAACGTTTGAGATAAGCTTTTCCATCACAGGTCGCCGCATTACAGATCTCAGCCTTTACCTTTGGAACTGGGATACGAATATGCTCATGGAAAATGGCAACATAATCACGCTCAGCAGCGACTGGCCGGGTTGCTACATGCATTGCGCCGGTGGCAGTGGTTTCTTCAAGGAAGTCAACATACCCGAGCCGGCTACCTTGCCACTGGTTGGCTTGGCGCTCGTGGGCTTGGTATTTCAACTTCGCCGTCGACCGCAGAGAAATCATCCGTTAATGACGCACGTCATCAGGTAGTGCTTACGGAACGATGGTCGTGAACAGGTAGACCACGAAAATCACCAAGTGCACGGTACCTTGCATGACAGTGGTCCGGCCGGTGCCGAGCGACAGCGTGGCGACAATGATCGACAAGCCCAGCAGCACGGTCGACTTGACATCGATGCCGAGGGACAGCGTCCAGCCGGTCGCCAGCGAGACGATCGCCACCGCGGGAATCGTCAGGCCGATACTGGCAAGGGCCGATCCGAGCGCCAGGTTCAGGCTGGTCTGCAGGCGATTGGCGCGGGCCGCCTGATACGCGGCAATCCCTTCTGGTAAGAGAACCACGGCGGCAATGATGATGCCGACCAGGGCCTTGGGCGCACCGGCGGCGATGACCGCCGCCTCCAGTGTTGGCGACAGTGCCTTCGCCAGCAAGACAACGCCTGCCAGGCAGGTCAGCAGCAAGGCGGCGCTGATCCACGCCAACTTCGCTGGCGGTGGCGGCGCATGCACATCTTCGTCGCCGGGAGCGGCTTCAGGCAGGAAGTAATCGCGGTGGCGCACGGTTTGCACGAGCACAAACGTTCCATAGAGTACGAGCGAAATGACCGCGATAAAAGCCAGCTGGCTGGCGCTGTATGACGGGCCGACCGTGGTGGTGGTGTAATTCGGCAGCACCATCGTGAGTACCGAGATCGCCGCCAGCGTCGCGAGCGCGGCGGACACGCCGTACAGGCCGAACGTCTGTTCGCCGTGCCGGCCCGCGCCGGCCAGGATGCACAGGCCGACCATGCCGTTCAAGATGATCATGACGGCGGCAAACACGGTATCGCGCGCGAGGCCAGACGTCGCTTCACCGCCTGCAATCATCAGCGACACGATCAGCGCCACCTCGATCGCCGTCACCGCAAGCGCCAAGACCAGCGTGCCATACGGTTCGCCCACCTTGTGCGCGACAACCTCGGCGTGGAACACAGCAGCCAGCACGCCGCCAAAAAGGCCTGCCACCAGGACAGCCATGTAGTAGATGCCGAAAGCGTCTCCGGCACCAGCGGCCAATCCAGCCAGTAATATCCAGCAGATAATCGGCGCGGCGATGGACCAGCGTGGAAGTGTGTGTGAAATTTTCATCGGGGATCAGACATTGGAAGCAGAGGCAGTGTAGCGCAAAAAGCAAGCTTCCGACGCTGACAACGCTGAAGCTTGCCATGACAAAAACGGCGCGTTTGCTGTACATTTACTACATTCTCTTAAATCCGGCCCGACTTCCCATGATCAGATCCACGCTAAGCACGGCAGCCTTGCTGCTGGTGCTTCCCTCGCTTGCCTTCGCACAAAACAGCAGCCGTACAGTAGAACGCATTGAACAGAAAGGGAACCGGCTGGAGGTAGTCACCAACGACGGGGTGTATCTGATCACGCCCTACTCCGACCGGATCATGGAAACCGTGTTCGTGCCGAGAGGCGAGCAGCACGATCCGCGCTCGCATGCGGTGGTGATGGCGCCGATGGCAAAAGGTAGTCTGACTACGTCGGGTAGCGCCGCAGAATTCGCTACCGCCGGCATCAGCGCCACAATCACGCGCGCGCCGTTCGGCATCAGCTATGCGTACAAGGGCCGGCCGCTGGTCGCCGAGAAGAACGGCTACACGCGCCAGGGCAAGAGCGAATCGATCGATTTCGCGCTGACGCCCGACGAAGCCCTGTATGGCGGCGGCGCGCGCGCCCTTGGCATGAACCGCCGCGGCCACCGCCTGCCGCTGTATAACAAGGCGCACTACGGATACGGCCAGAAGTCCGAGCAAATGAGCTACGGGATGCCGCTGGTGCTGTCCTCGAAGATGTACATGGTCCACTTCGACAATCCGACCACCGGCTTCCTCGACCTCGACGCAAAGAAAGCCAATGTGCTGTCGTTCGAGCCGTCCAGCGGACGCAAGGCATACCAGGTGATCGCCGGCGACAGCTGGGAACAGCTCACCTACGAATACACCAGCCTGACCGGGCGCCAGCCGCTGCCGCCGCGCTGGGCCTTCGGTAACTTCGCCAGCCGCTTCGGCTATCGCTCCGAAGCGCAAGCGCGCGCCACGGTCGACAAATTCATCGCCGAAAAGGTGCCGCTCGACGCCATCGTGTTCGACCTGTATTGGTTTGGTCCGGACATGCGCGGCTCAATGGGTAACTTCAGCTTCAACAAAGCGCAGTTTCCGAAGCCGCGCGAGATGATGGCCGACTTTTCCGCCAAGGGCGTCAAGACCATCCTGATCACCGAGCCCTTCGTGCTGACCGCGTCGACCCGCTGGCAGGAAGCAGTCGACCGCAAGGTTCTCGCGACGGACGACAAGGGCGCGCCGTTCCGCTATGACTTCTACTTCGGCAATACCGGCCTGATCGACATCACCAGCCCGCTCGCGCGCAGCTGGTTCTGGGATATCTACAAAGAGTTGACGCCGCTGGGCGTGGCAGGATGGTGGGGCGACCTGGGCGAGCCGGAAGTGCACCCGGATGCGACCCGCCATGTCGGCGGCAGCGCGGCGCAGGTGCACAACATCTACGGCCACGAATGGGCACGTCTGGTCTACGAGGGCTACCGCAAGGACTTCCCGAACCAGCGGCCCTTCATCCTGATGCGCTCCGGTTATTCGGGCTCTCAGCGCTTCGGGCTGATCCCGTGGTCGGGCGATGTCAGCCGCAGCTGGGATGGACTCAAGCCGCAGCCGGAGATCTCGCTGCAGATGGGGATGCAGGGGGCGGCGTACATGCATTCGGACCTCGGCGGCTTCGCCGGTGCGACCCTCGACGACGAGCTTTACGTGCGCTGGCTGCAGTACGGCGTGTTCCAGCCAATCTACCGCCCGCACGCGCAGGAAGACGTGGCATCCGAACCGGTATTCCGCTCGCCCGCTGCACTGGCGCTGGCGCGCGAGGCGATCCGCCTGCGCTACCGCCTGCTGCCGTACAACTACACGGCGGCGTTCGACAACAACCAGGCGGGCTTGCCGCTGATGCGGCCACTGATGTTCGAGGAGCCGCACAACGCCAAGGTGCGCGAGCTGTCGTCGACTTACCTGTGGGGGAACGACATGTTGGTCAGCCCGGTGCTGGAAGCGAAGAAGGCCGCGCAGGAGGTCTACTTCCCGGCCACGGCGGCGTGGTTCGACTTCTACACGGGCCAGCGCCATGAAGCCGGCAGCACGGCGGTAGTAGCCCTGTCGGCGGACCGTATTCCCGTGTTCGTGCGCGCCGGCGCGTTCATCCCGATGGCGCCTGCCATGCAGAGCACGCGCGACTACACGGGGAAGGCCATCGAGCTGCACTACTACCATGACAGTTCGGTCGCGGCGGGCAGCGGCAAGATGTATGAGGACGATGGCGAAACGCCGGAGGCTTTCGAGAAAGGCAGGTATGAACTGCTGCAGTTCGCCAGCCGCGCGAGCGGCAAGCTACTTGAGATCAGCGTCGCCACCGAGACCGGCGCAAACCAGCGCCGCGTCGAGCGTGCGCTGTCGATGGTGGTTCACAATGTCGGCGCCAGGCCTGAGCGGGTCGAGGTGGATGGCCGCGCGGTGCAGTACGACTACCAGGCCGCCAGCAAGGCGCTGACGTTCCTGGCGCCTGCCAGCGACGCGGCACGCCGGACCATTGCAATCAAATAGCCGTCGTTCCCGCGCACGCGCACTGCTGTCCGGAATAATCTTGTTGACAGTGCCGTTGCATCAATCGGGTTCGGGGCGCTCACAGAAATCGCGACATTGAGACTTGGAATGCAAGACTTAACGTCGCCCCTGCGAAGGCAGGGGTCCATACTCGGCACGATTCGTATGGGCCCCTGCCTGCGCAGGGGCGACGTTGGCCTGCATTGCCGATTTCCTTGTGGCTGTAGCTTCTAAAACGACACTAGCTGGCTTTGCTGTCGCGCAGCTCGCGGCGCAGGATCTTGCCGACGTTCGTCTTCGGCAGCTCGGTGCGGAACTCGATGTACTTTGGCTTCTTGTACCCGGTTAGCTGCTCCTTGCAGTAGTCCTTGATCTGCTCGGCGGTCAGGTTCGGGTCCTTGCGGACCACGAACAGCTTCACTGCCTCGCCCGACGAGGCGTCTGGCACGCCGATGCAGGCCACTTCCAGCACGCCTGGGTGGCCCGCCACGACTTCTTCGACTTCATTCGGATACACGTTAAAGCCCGACACCAAAATCATGTCCTTCTTGCGGTCGACGATGCGCGTGTATCCGCGTTCGTCCATGATGCCGACGTCGCCGGTCTTGAAGAAGCCGTCGGCGGTCATCGCCCTGGCGGTTTCGTCGTCGCGCTTCCAGTAGCCGGCCATCACCTGCGGGCCGCGCACCGCGATTTCACCCGCGGTGCCAAGCGGTACCGGGTTGCCGTCGTCGTCGAGGATGACGATTTCCGTGTTTGGATACGGCAGGCCGATGGTGCCGGTGAATTCCTTGATGTCGCAGCGGTTGGCGGTCACCACCGGCGAGGTCTCCGACAGGCCGTAGCCTTCGACGATCGCGGTGCCGGTCAGCGCCAGCCATTTGTCGGCGACCGGGCGCTGCACGGCCATGCCGCCGCCGTTGCAGACCTTGTAGCTCGAGAAGTCGAGCTTGGCGAATTCGGCGTTGTTCAGCAGCGCGTTGTACAAGGTGTTCACGGCCGGGAAGATGTTGATCTTGTACTTGCCCAGTTCCTTTACAAAACCCGGAATGTCGCGCGGGTTCGGGATCAGCACATTCATGCCGCCCAGCCGCATGCCCATCAGCGCGCAGACAGTCAGCGAATAGATGTGATACAGCGGCAGCGCGCATGCAAACTGCGGTTCGGTCCCCTCGGGCAGGGTCTTCAGGGACGGTGCTAGCCAGGCTTCGTTCTGCAGCACGTTCGCGATGACGTTGCGGTGCAGGAGCACGGCGCCTTTCGATACGCCGGTGGTGCCGCCGGTGTACTGCAGGAAGGCGATATCGTCATGGCCCAGCGTGGCGGCCTTGAACGGCAGGCGCGAGCCTTCCGACAGCACCTTGTTGAAGCCCACGCCGGTCGGCAGCGAAAACGCCGGCACCAGCTTCTTGACCTTGCGGACCACGAAGTTGACGATGGCGCCTTTCAGGCCGCCGAGCAGGTCGCCCATGGTCGCGACGACCACGTGCTTGACGCTGGTTTTCTCGAGCACCTGTTCGACCGTGTGCGCGAAGTTCTCCAGCACGATGATGGCTTCGGCGCCGGAGTCGATCAGCTGGTGCTGCAGTTCGCGCGCGGTGTACAGCGGGTTGACGTTGACGACGGTGTAGCCGGCGCGCAGCGCGGCGGCCAGCGCCACCGGATACTGCAGCACGTTAGGCATCATGATGGCCACGCGCGCGCCCTGCTTCATGCCGCGCGATTGCAGCCACGCGCCCATCTGCTGCGACATCTGGTCAAGCTCGCGGAAGGTGATGGCCTTGTCCATGCAGACGTAGGCCTTGCGGTCCGCGTACTTGCGGAACGACTCTTCCAGCAGGTGAGACAGCGACCGGTACTGCGTGATGTCGATTTCCGCCGGCACGCCCGGTTCATACTGACTTAGCCAAAACTTGTCCATCTCTGATGCCTCTGTAATTTGTTGATTCATAAATGAAAAGACCGCCCGCATGCGGGCGGTCCAATCGGTCCACCGTGTTATGCCGCCTGCTTTTCCGTCTTCTTCTGCTCGTCGCGAAGTACGCGGCGCAGGATTTTACCAACGTTTGTCTTCGGCAGTTCGTCGCGGAACTCGATGTACTTCGGTTTCTTGTAGCCGGTGAGCTGTTCCTTGCAGTAGCCCATCAGCTGGGCCGAGGTCAGGTTCGGGTCCTTGCGCACCACGAAGGCCTTGACCGCTTCGCCCGAGTGTTCGTCCTCGACGCCGATCACGGCGCATTCGAGCACGCCCGGATGCATCGCGATCACGCCTTCGAGTTCGTTCGGATAGACGTTAAAGCCCGACACCAGGATCATGTCCTTCTTGCGGTCGACGATCTTGACGTAGCCGTTCGCGTCCATCACGCCGACGTCGCCCGATTTGAAGTAGCCGTCGGGCGTCATGACCTTGGCGGTTTCGTCCGGACGGTTCCAGTAGCCTGCCATGACCTGCGGGCCGCGGATCGCGATCTCGCCCGGTTCGCCCAGCGGCACCGGCTGGCCGTTATCGTCGATGATGGCGATGTCGGTCGATGGCACCGGCAGGCCGATGGTACCGGTGAATTCGGTCATGTCGGCGCGGTTGCAGGTCGCCACAGGCGAGGTTTCGGACAAGCCGTAGCCTTCGATGATCGAGGTGCCGGTGGCTTTCTTCCACTTGTCGTTGACGGCCTGCTGCACCGCCATGCCGCCGCCGTTGGACAGCTTGAGCGCGCTGAAATCGATCTTCTCGAACTCGGGATGGTTCAGCAGCGCGTTGTACAGCGTGTTCACCGCCGGCAGCATGTTGAACTTGTACTTCTGCAGTTCCTTGATGAAGCCGCCGATGTCGCGCGGATTCGGGATCAGGATGTTGAGCGCGCCGACGCGGGTGCCCCACATCGCGCAGGCCGTCAGCGCGAAGATATGGTACAGCGGCAGCGCGCAGACGATGGTCATCTGCTCGATGACCGGCGGCTTCTCCAGCGCCGGCTTGGCCCACACTTCGGTCTGCAAAATGTTGGCGATGATGTTGCGGTGCGTGAGCGTGGCGCCTTTCGATACGCCGGTGGTGCCGCCGGTATACTGAAGGAAGGCGACATCGGCGCTGGTGGCTTCGACCGGGCTGAAGGTCATGCGTTCGCCCTGCGACAGCGCGTCCTTGAACTTGACGGCGTTCGGCAGCGCGAACTCAGGGACCATCTTCTTGACATTGCGGACCACGAAGTTGACCAGCATGCCTTTGGCGCCGCCGAGCATTTCGCCCATGCTGGCCACGACGATGTGCTTGACCGGGGTCTTGGTGAGCACCTGCTGCAGCACGTTGGCGAAGTTCTCGAGCACGATGATCGCCTCGCTGCCGGAGTCGGACAGCTGGTGTTCCAGTTCGCGCGGGGTGTACAGCGGGTTGACGTTGACGACGGTGTAGCCGGCGCGCAAGATCGCGGTGATCGCGATCGGGTACTGCAGCACGTTTGGCATCATCACGGCGACGCGGGCGCCCTTCTTCAGGCCGCGGCTTTGCAGCCAGGCGGCCATCTTCTTCGACTGGGCGTCCAGTTCCGAATAAGTGAGGAACTTGTCCATGCAGACGTAGGCATTGCGGTCACCGAACTTCTGAAACGATTCCTCGAACATCTGGACCAGCGACCGGTACTGATCCGGGTCAATCTCGGCGGGAACGCCAGGGGGGTATGACTTCAACCAAAATTTATCCATGTCTGCCTCGTCTCATCTTTATCGTTATTGGAACTGGCGCAACGGCCAGTTGAAGATGCGTCTGGCCTGATCGTGCAGGCGCATGACTACTCCCATTGTGATGCTATCGGTCAGCGAGGCCTTACGCAAGCGCTTTTGCTGGTATTTGAGCAATGACTCTACCTGCTGGGGATTGATGCGGCGCAGCAGAGTGCGATGTCATGCAGGCGGGGTAAGCGCCTTCAGGCGGCGATGGCGTTCGGCCTTGTCGAGCCTGGCAAGTTCGCGGGCGGCTGCGTAAAAGCCGTTGAAGGTCTTCTCGCGCGCCATCAGGGCGCGGAAGGCAGGCACGAAGTCGGTATAGGTGGCAATCGAGGCCAGGTGGGCGTTGGAGAGCGGCTCGGCGAAAAAGCGGTCATATCCGGCAAAGCCGCCCCATGATTGCTTGAGCAGCACGTAGTCGTCCTTCAGTTGGACGAACAGGCGCGCCTTGGTGGCGCGCTTGGCGCTCGCTGGCGCCTTCGATGCATAGTTTATTTCAAGGGCGCGGCGGTATTCGAGCAGCAGTTTGACGAAGTCCTTTTTGCGCGCCGCGAATTTGGCGTAGTTCTCACGCATCTTGTCGTTGCCGAAGCCGTTCAGCCAGCGCTCGACGCCGGCCTCTTCGACCGCGCTGGCGAACGACTCGTTGAACTGCGAATCGCCCTGTACGTAGAGGACCTGGTGCGACAGCTCATGGAAGATCAGCCGCGCCAGTTCGGCGTCGGGATAGTGTATGAACGTCGAGATCAGCGGGTCGTTGAACCAGCCCAGCGTGGAGTAGGCCGGAACGCCGCCGACCTGGACGTCGTGGCCGCCGGCGCGCAGCTCCTGGGCGTAGGCCTGGGCCTCGTCCTTGCTGTAGTAGCCGCGGTAGTTGACACAGCCGGCCACCGGGAAGCACCACTGCAAGGGCTTGAGCGACAGCTCTGGCGTGGCGACGATGTTCCACAGGACGTAGGGCCGCGACAGCCTGGCATAGTTCTTGTAGCTGCCGTTGTCGGGCAGGCCAAGTTCCTTGACGGCGAAGCTGCGGATCTGGCGCGCCGTGGCGAGCCGCACGCGCAGCCTGGAGTCGGTACCGTTATCGGCCAGCCAGTCTTCGATCGGGCGCGCGTCGGACAACAGCTGCACCTGTCCGCGCGCGGCCTGCGCGTAGTAGTTCAGGCTCGAGCAGCTGGCCAGCAGGCCCGCTGCGATGCCCGCAAGCGCGATGTGCCTGAGGGTCCGGGTATTCATGTCGGCAGTTCCTGTCCTTATGCGGCGTGTTTCTGAACCTCGACCAGCGTGTCGTAGAAGGTTGGCGCGCGGCCCATGTCGGTCAGGCGCTGGCTGGTAACTTCGTTGGCATTCTTGCCGTCGGTGACCAGCTTCTTCCACCAAACCGACAGGCCGACCACCAGGCCCTGTCGCGCCTTGTCGGTGACCCGGGCGCGCGCGACAAAAGTCCCGCGGTCGTTGAAGATGCGCGCCATGTCGCCATGCGCGATGCCGCGCGCGGCGGCGTCATGCGGGTGGATGTCGAGGTGCGGCTCGCCTTCGGCCGAGCGCAGGCTCTTGACGTTCACGAAGGTCGAGTTGAGGAAGTTGCGCGCCGGCGGCGAGATCATCGCCAGCGGGTACTTCGCGGCCAGCTGCGGGTTCGAGGCGATCGATTCGTACGGCGCGATGTAGGCTGGCAGCGGATCGAGCCCATCGGCCAGCATGGTGTCCGAGTAGAACTCGCATTTGCCCGACGGCGTAGGGAAGCCGCCTTCGGCAAACGGCGCGGCCGGCATGTTGAGCTTCTGCCAGCCGGTGCGCTTGAGCGACTCCCAGTCGAAGTGCACCGCGCGCGGGTGGGTCTTGTCGAAGGCTTGCGCGGCCAGTTCATCGTCGGTCTCGCGGAAGATCGGGGCGTTGAACCCCATGCGCGCGGCCAGCAGGCGGAACACTTCCGTGTTGGCTTTCGCTTCGCCCATCGGCGCAATCGCCGCGTTATTGGCCATCATGTACAAGTGGCCGTACGAGGTGTGCGTGTCGACGTGTTCGAGCTGGGTAGTGGCCGGCAGCAGGATGTCGGCGTAGTCGGCGGTGTCGGTCTGGAAGTGCTCCATCACGACCGTGAACAGGTCTTCGCGTTCGAAGCCGCGCATCACCTTGCCGGAGTCCGGCGCAATCGCGACCGGGTTGGCGTTGTAGACGATGACCGCTTCGACCTTCGGGCCGAACTCCGGCGAGCTGTCCTTTAGCAGGTCGTCGCCGATGGTGGTCATGTTGATGGTGCGCGCGCGGCGTCCGTTCAGCAGGTCGGGGCGCTGCAACTTAGGCTTGTTGGTCGGGAAGGTGCCCGACGACGACAGCTGGATGCCGCCGGCCGGGTGGCGCCAGGCGCCCACCAGCGCCGGCAGGCAGGCGATCGCGCGTACCGCCATGCCGCCGCCGCGCACGCGCTGCACGCCGTAGTTGACGCGGATCGCGGCGGCGCCGCCGCTGCTTGCCGCGGCCGCGCCGTACTCGCGCGCCAGGTTCACCACTTCGCCGGCCGAGATGCCGCAGGTAGTCGCGGTGCGCTCCGGCGTCCATTCGGCGGCGCGGTCCTTGAGCTGCGCGAAGCCGAGCGTGTGCCGGGCGATGTAATCATGGTCGAGCAGGTCGTCGCGGATCAGCACGTGCATCATGCCCAGCGCGAGCGCCGAATCGGTGCCCGGCAGCAGCGCGATGTGCTGGTGGCACTTCTCGGCGGTCAGCGAGCGGTACGGGTCGATCGCGATCAGCCTGGCGCCGCGGCGCTTGGCTTCTTGCGCCCGGGTCCAGAAATGCAGGTTCGAGGCGATCGGGTTGCCGCCCCAGATGATGATCAGCCTGGCATCCTGGAACTGCTCCATGTCGGTGCCGATCGAGCCGCCGATGGTGTACTTGTAGCCGGTCGCGCCGGCGCTGGCGCAGATGGTGCGGTCGAGCAGCGACGCGCCGAGCTGGTGGAAAAAGCGCAGCGACATCGATTCGCCCTGGACCAGGCCCATCGTGCCGCAGTAGCTGTACGGCAGGATCGCTTGCGGGTCGCGCGCGGCAATGTCTTTCAGGCGCGCGCTGATGGTGTCGAGCGCCTCGTCCCAGCTAATGCGTGCGAACTTGCCCTCGCCCTTTTTGCCGACCCGTTTCATCGGGTGCAGCAGGCGTTCTTCATGGTAAGTACGCTCGGCGTATCGTGCGACCTTGGTGCACAGCACGCCAGCGGTGGTCGGGTGGTCCGGGTCGCCCTTGACCTCGGTCGCAACGCCGTCCTCGACCGTAATGAGCAACGCGCAGGTGTCGGGGCAGTCGTGTGGGCAAGTTGCCCGGACCTGGGTGGTCGTCATGGGGAAGTTCCGAATAGTCGTGCTTGAAACCGTTACTGTAAACGATTCCGGGCTGGTCGTTACAGTGATGTGCAGCACTGGCCTACAGTGGATGAGAAGGCTACAATGGCTTCATTAGCATTCCAGCATTGCGGAGAAATCATGAAACTCGTTGAACCAATCATCGCATTTCAACATGAGCTGCAAGAGATACGGCGGGACCTGCATGCTCACCCGGAACTATGCTACGAAGAACAGCGCACCGCCGACATCGTTGCCGCGCGCCTGACCGAATGGGGCATCCCCATCGTGCGCGGGCTCGGCATCACCGGGGTCGTCGGCATCATCAAGAATGGCTCGTCCGATCGCGCCATTGGCTTGCGCGCCGATATGGACGCGTTGCCCATGCAAGAAGTCAACAGCTTCGCGCACGCGTCGCGCCACGCGGGCAAGATGCACGCCTGCGGCCATGACGGCCACACGGCGATGCTGCTCGGTGCCGCACACCACCTGGCGACGCACCGCCATTTCGACGGCACCGTGTACCTGATTTTCCAGCCGGCCGAAGAAGGCGGCGGCGGCGCAAAACGCATGATGGACGACGGCCTGTTCACGCAATTCCCGATGGACGCCGTGTACGGCATGCACAACTGGCCAGGCATCGAGGCGGGCAGCTTCGGCGTGGTTGCCGGGCCGATGATGGCGTCGAGTAACGAGTTCCGCGTCGTGGTCAAGGGCAAGGGAGCGCATGCCGCCCAGCCGCATCGCGGCGTCGATCCGGTGATGGTCGCGGTGCAGATCGCGCAGGCATGGCAAACCATTATTTCTCGCGAGAAGAATCCGCTCGATACCGCCGTGCTGTCGATCACGCAGATCCATGCGGGCAGCGCGACCAATGTGATTCCGGATGAGGCAGTGCTGATCGGCACCGTGCGCACCTTCACCACCGAGGTGCTCGACCTGATCCAGCGCCGCATGCAAGAAATTGCCGATGGCGTCGCAACAGGCTTCAATGCGAGCGTCGATTTCGGCTTCAAGCGCAACTACCCGCCACTGGTGAACCATGCGAAGGAGACGGCGTTCGCGGTCGAGGCGATGAAGGCGGTTGCCGGCGCGGACCGTGTCAACACCGACGTCGAGCCGACCATGGGTGCGGAAGACTTTGCGTTCATGCTGCAGGAAAAGCCAGGCTGCTACGTATTTATCGGCAACGGCGAAGGCGACCACCGCATGGGCGGACATGGCCTCGGGCCGTGCCAGTTGCACAACGCGAGTTACGACTTCAACGACAACCTGCTGCCGGTCGGCGCCAGCTACTGGGTGCGCCTCGCCGAGATGAGCCTGCCCCTGCGTTAAGCTGGCGGCAGCTGGTCGGGGCCGGCGCCAAGACGCTGGCCCGGGTTGCGTTTTTCCAAAGCGAGCAGCGCCGCGGCGTGGTCGGCGCGCGGCAACTCCGCCGCGATCGACTGATAGTGCTCGGTCACCAGGGCGGTGAGCGGCAGCACGACACCGGCGTCGTTGGCGGCCGCGAGCACATTGCGCAAGTCCTTGAGCTGGGTTTTTACCTGTCCGCCTGGAACGAAATTGCGCTCAAGCATGCGCTGACCGTGCACCTCGAGAATGCGGCTCTCCGCAAAGCCGCCGCGAATGGCTGCGCGCACCGCAGCCGGGTCGGCGCCAGCCGCCTGTGCCAGCAATAACGCTTCGGCCACAATGTTGAGCGTTCCGCCGACGATCAGCTGGTTGCACAGCTTGGCGACCTGGCCGCTGCCGGCCGGCCCCACCAGCGTCGGACGGCCCATTGCCAACAGGACCGGTTCGGCAAACGCGTAATCATGCATATTGCCCCCCGCCATGATCGCCAGGGTGCCCGCCTCCGCGCCCCCCACGCCGCCGGATACCGGGGCGTCGAGAAAACGGAAACCCAGCGCGTCGAGTTTGCTGCTGAAGGACTGCGCTTCATCTTGCCGGGTCGAACTCATATCGATCCATAAGGTGCCCGGCCGGAGCGCAGGCAGCGCGTCCTCAATCACCTGGTCGACGATGGCGCCCGATTCGAGCATCGAAATGACGATGTCCGCGCCGTGCACGGCGCTCGCCAGGTCAGGCTCGGGGTGCGCTCCCTGGCTGGCTAATGCGGCCGCTTTGTCGAACGTGCGGTTCCAGGCGCAGAGGGTGAAGCCGTTGGCGAGCAAACGCGCGGCCATCGGGGCACCCATCAGCCCGATGCCTAAAAAGGCAATTTTCAGCGTCATCAAGTTGGTCCTTTCGATGTACTAATGTAACTATTTTAACAATTACGAAGCTGGCAACAAGGATTCGGGATCATCGGTAGAATACCCGCTCGTGTGCTGCATGAGTCAGCGCACCCAACGAGTGGAAGCAACTATGGTACATGCAAAATTAATCAAACTGTCGATGGCGGCATTGCTCGCCGCCGCCGTCTCGGCGCCCGCGCTGGCGGCGGACTTCAATTTCAATACCGCATCGCTGGAATACGGGACCACCGCGAAGGCACGCATGGTGCGCTTCGGCGTGCAGTCGCCATGGGACAAGAAGTGGTTTGTCTCGAACGGCACGCACCTCTCGGGTTACTGGGATTTGTCGCTGGCGCAATGGCGTGGCACGGCCTACCGCGGTATTCCTGGAGACAACCAGCACATCACCAATATCGGCTTTACGCCGGTATTCCGCTTCCAGGCGGATGATCAACGCGGCTGGTACGCCGAGGGCGGCATCGGCCTGAACCTGTTGTCCAAGCGTTACGACAACGATGACAACCAGCTGTCGACGCACTTCCAGTTCGGCGATCACATCGGCGCCGGCTATGTGCTTGCGAATGGTTGGGATGTGGGGATGAAAATCCAGCACTTCTCCAACGGTGGATACAAGAAGCCGAATGACGGTGTCAACTTCCTGCTGCTGAAAGCGGCGCGGGCGTTCTGAGCCAGTTGCACCCATCGCCTGGCGATTGATATCGATCAATTGTCACGCTGTGCATTGCTGACGTATCAACGTCAGTTGTGGCTTCCCCACTGGTAACATTTCCTTGCCTCACTAACTCAGGAGATGCCCATGAAGCCGCTAATCGTGTTGACCTGCCTGATGTTTGCCGCTTCCGCGGCGTCCGCCTCGACCAGCTGGATCACTGCCGGTGACGCCGCCGTGGCCAAGATCCGCAAACTGCAACCTGGCGCAAAGATTCGCGGCACCCGCGAAGCGGGCATGGCGGGCACCGAGAAGTTGCACCTGCTGGAGCTGAAGACCCGCGACATCGAAAAGCTCAGCGGCCTGCTGCACCGGGAGCTACGCCACTGCGGCGGCTTCATGTACCACGCAAACGAAGCCGCCGCGCGCCGCGCCCTGGCACTGGCCGACGCGACGCCGCCCGCATCGCTGACACGGCCCGGCTACGGCATTGCCAACCAGGCGATCGTCGTACCCTTGCTTCAGCAAATGCAGGAAGGGTCGATTCGCGAAACAATTTCCGGCCTGACCAATTTCGCCAATCGCTACTACACGTCCGCGCCAGGAATTGCCGCCTCTCACTGGCTGAAGGAAAAATGGATTGCGCTGTCCAATGGACGCGCGCATATTTCTGTCGCGCAGTTTTCCCATGTCGGATATCAGCAGCGCTCCGTCATCGCGACCATAGAAGGAAGCGACAAGGCGGGCGAGATCATCGTCGTCGGCGCGCACCTGGATTCGATCAACCTGTTCGGAACCAAGGACAGCACCAGGGCGCCGGGCGCGGACGACGATGCTTCCGGCGTGGCGGGCCTCACCGAGGTGTTGCGCGTGCTTGCAGCGGGCGGATACACGCCGCGGCGGACCATCAAGCTGATCGCCTACGCTGCCGAGGAAGTGGGACTGCGCGGATCGCAGGAAATCGCGCAGGAATATAAGAAGAACGGCAGCAACGTCGTCGGTGTCATGCAGCTCGACATGACCAACTTCAAGGGGTCAGAGAACGACATCTATATTTTTACGGACTTTACGAGCGAGCCGCAAAACCAGTTTTTGGCGAGGCTGGTAAAGGCGTATTTGCCGTCCTTGACCATCGGCTACGACAAGTGCGGCTATGCCTGCTCAGACCATGCCGCGTGGCACGCCCAGGGGTACGCGACGTCGATGCCCTTCGAGTCCGAGATTCGCAAGGACAACCCGCATATTCATACGGTCAACGATACCTTCGCCAACAGCGGAAACCAGGCGCTTCACGCACTGAAGTTCGCCAGGCTGGCGGCGGCTTACGCGCTTGAACTGGGAAGCGAGGCGGACAACGCGGCTGGACGCTGAGGTCGTCAGGCCAGTCGCTCAGCGGCCGGCAGGGTTACCGTGAAGACACTTCCCTGCCCCTCGCCGGCACTGTATCCGGTCACCGTGCCGTCATGAAGCTCCACAAGTTTCTGCACCAGGGCGAGGCCGAGACCGAGGCCGCTGCCGTTGCGGTCGCTCGTCCGGTTCACCTGCGTGAACAAGCCAAATAACTCCGCCATCCGTTCCGCATGGATGCCAACGCCGGTGTCGCTCACGGCGATCACGACCGAGCCCGGTGTGCGCGACATATCAATCTCGATACGGCCGCCGGCCGGCGTGTACCGAACCGCGTTGCCGAAAATATTGCTTACCACTTGGACCAATCGCGTGCGGTCGCCAGAAACAGTACAGTCCGTTTCGGCCATGCGAAGCGTGAGCGTGTGCCCTTTCTCCGTGGCGAGAGCGTGAAGTTGTTCTACCGCGTCTTCGATCACGGAACGCATGTCGACAGGCTGCCGTGTCAACACAATCAATCCGCGCGACACGCGCGAAATGTCGATCAGGTCTTCCACCAGGCGGCTCATGTGTGCAATCTGGCGGCCGATCAACTTACCCATTTGTACGGTACGATTTGCATCGAGTACCTGCGTTTCCAGGAGGGTAGCGGCCATTCCAGCCGCCGACAGCGGATTACGCAGCTCGTGGGCAAGGATGGCCAGGAACTCGTCCTTGCGGATATCAGCATCGCGCAAGGCCTGACGCGCAAGGTAGATTTCGGTGACATCGCGCGACACCGCCATCAGTTGATGGATCTTGCCATCCGCGCTGCGCACTGGAGAGACGATCACATCCCACCACCGGGGCGCACCTTTGGCGGTCGGAGAAAATGCGGCAAACTGGGTCCGCTCTCCGCGGATGGCGGCGGCGATGGCATCCGAGACGATCGCTTGGGACTCCTCGGGCCACAGCGCAAGCCAGGGTCCACCGCAGATATCGTTGGCACTCTCGAGTTCAAGCACGTCCACTGCACCGGGATTGATCTGGACAATGCGGCCGTTCAGGTCGACCATCTTGATGCAATCAAGACTGCTCTCAAAGAGCTGAGCATTGATTTCACCAGAGGGCAAAAAATAGGTCGCGCATTGAGATTCGAGCATGTTGGAGGAGTGGGCAGAGAGGCAAATGGCCAAGTCAAGAATTTTGACTCAGGCGACATATCGGCAGGAATTATCGCACGGGGCCGATGTCGCACGTGTGGCTAACGCGCATCTGTTCCAAAATACGCTATCCGCATTACGATATTCGCTTTTCTCGGGACGAAAAAAAACCCCCGTTTGCACTTAGCGCGAACTTGTGCGCGCTAAGGCTTACGGGGGTTTTTCTCTTATAACT
>NZ_JAFBIL020000005.1 GCF_016809835.1 Massilia soli
CTGGAGCGGGAGAAGAGTCTCGAACTCTCGACCTCAACCTTGGCAAGGTTGCGCTCTACCAACTGAGCTACTCCCGCGTCGTCACAACAGGCAGGCATTATAGATGATCTAAACGGGTTGTCAAGGTTGCTTGCGCAAACTTGTTTCCGGACCATCGCCCTGCCCTTACAGCGCGCCACGTTCCTTGATCAAAGGCCACGCCAGGCGCATGTAATAGAACATCGACCACACAGTGAGGATGGCCGCGACCACGATCAGGTACTCGCCGACCTCCTGGGTGTCGATCACGCCCCACAGGCGGTCATGGAACAGCAGCAGCGGGATCGCAATCATTTGCGCGGCGGTCTTGATCTTACCGATCGAGCTCACCGCCACCGAGCGCGATGCGCCGATCTGCGCCATCCATTCGCGCAGCGCCGAGATGGCGATTTCGCGGCCGATGATGATGAAGGCGATGAAGTGGTCGACGCGGTCCAGGTTTACCAGCACCAGCAGCGCGCCGGCCACCATCAGCTTGTCGGCCACCGGGTCGAGGAAGGCGCCGAAGGCCGAGGTTTGATTCCAGCGGCGCGCGAGGAAGCCGTCGAACCAGTCGGTAACGGCGGCGACGATGAAGACAATGGTGGCGGCAAGGTCCTGGTCGGAACGCGGCAGCCAGTGAAGTGGGAGGTAATACACGCCCACCACCAGCGGGATAAGCGCTACACGCAGCCAGGTCAGGAGAATCGGGATGTTAAAAGGCATAAGTGCGCACAGGCTGGTTAGCGTTTGAAATAGTTGCGCCGCTAGTCTAACCTGCCCTTGGTATTTTAACCAGTTTGCTCATGCATACGTGGCGTGCGTACGTACGCACCGTCGCCCCGCGATGGCGGGAGCCTGGGCTTCAGTGGCAGATCTCATCGGGTATGGGTTCCCGCTTTCGCGGGAACGACGGGGGTGGCATCGGCAGGTCAGTGGAGCTGCTTGTAGATTTCTTCAGCCAGCTGGGTCGAAATGCCTTCCACCGACATCAGGTCTTCGACGCTGGCGTCAATCACGCCGCGCAGGCCGCCAAAGCGCGCCAGCAGGCGTTGGCGGCGTTTGGCGCCGATACCCTCAATCTCTTCCAAACGCGACGTCTGGCGCGTTTTGGCGCGTTTGGCGCGCATGCCTGTGATGGCGAAGCGGTGCGCCTCGTCGCGGATCAGCGCCACCAGCATCAGCGCCGCCGACTCCTTGCCCAGCTCCTGCTCCGCGCGGCCATCGGCGAAGATCAGCGTCTCAAGCCCGACCCGGCGCCCCTCCCCTTTGGCGACGCCGACGATCAGGCTGATGTCGAGGCCGAGTTCCGAGAACACCTGGCGCGCCATCTCGACCTGTCCCTTGCCGCCGTCGACCAGCACGACGTCGGGCATCACGCCGTCGCCATTGGCCACCTTTTCGTACCGGCGCTGCAGCACCTGGCGCATCGCCGCGTAATCGTCGCCTGGCGTGATGCCGTTGATGTTGAAGCGGCGGTACTCGCCGTTCTGCATCGCGTGGTGATGGAACACCACGCACGAGGCCTGCGTCGCTTCGCCTTGCGTGTGGCTGATGTCGAAGCACTCTATGCGCAGCGTGTCGAGGTCTTCGGCGTCGAGCGAGAGCGCATCGGCCAGCGCGCGCGTGCGCGATTGCTGCGAGCCCTGCTCCGACAGCAGCCGCGCCAGCGCGATCTCGGCGCCCTTCTGGGCCAGCTCCAGCCACTGGCGGCGTTGCCCCTGCGGCTGGAAGATCAGGTTGATGCGGTGGCCGCACTGCTCGGTCAAAGCCACCATCAGGGCCGGCTGGTCGAATTCGATATTCAGGATCAGCGTGCCGGGAATGAAGCTCTCGCTGTAGTGCTGCGCCAGGAAGGCGGCCAGTACTTCGACTTCCATCGGCGACTCGGCCACCACAGCGGCGTCGATCACGTGCGCCGGGAAGTAGGCGCGGTCGCCCAGGTGCCGTCCGCCGCGCACCATCGCCAGGTTGACGCAGGCACGCCCGCCCTGCACCACCACGGCGATGATGTCGACGTCGGCGTCGCTGCTGGCCTCCATGCTCTGCGCGTGCAGCACGCGCGAGAGCGACTGGATCTGGTTGCGCACCGTCGCGGCCTGCTCGAACTTGAGGTCCATCGCAAAGGCCTGCATTTTCGCTTCCAGGTCGGCCAGCACCTCCGACTGCCGTCCGCGCAAGAACTTGGCGGCGTTGTCGACATCGATGCGATAGTCCGCCACGCTGATCGCTTCCACGCACGGAGCGCTGCAGCGGCCGATCTGGTGCAGCAGGCAGGGACGCGTGCGGTTCGAATACACGCTGTCTTCGCAGGTGCGCAGCATGAACACCTTCTGCAGCACCTGCATCGATTCCTTGACCGCCCAGGCACTCGGGAAAGGGCCGAAGTACTGGCTCTTCTTGTCGACCGCGCCGCGGTAGTAGGCCATGCGCGGCACTTCCTGGCCGCTGAGCTTCAGGTACGGGTACGATTTATCGTCGCGGAACAGGATGTTGTAGCGCGGCTTGAGCGTCTTGATCAGGTTACTTTCGAGGATCAGCGCTTCGGCTTCACTGCTCGTCACCGTGGTCTCAAGGCGCGCAATGCGCTCGACCATCATCGCGGTGCGCGGACTGGCGAGGTTTTTCTGGAAGTAGCTCGAGACGCGCTTCTTGAGGTCGCGCGCCTTGCCGACATACAGCACGGCGTCGCTGGCGTCGTAGTAGCGGTACACGCCCGGCAGGTTTGGCAGCTTGGCCACCGTGGCCAATACCAGTTCGCGCGTGCCCGGCACTGGCAGCGCCGGCAGCGGTTCGGATGCGGGCTGTGGAATCGCTTCTGTCATTCGCTTACTCGATGCTGTTGGTCGCTAAAGGCGCTTGCGTCACGATGACGAAGGCGACGCCGTAGTCGGCTTCGTCGCTGATCGTCACTTGCGCAGTGAGCCTGTTCTCGCGCATGAATTGTTCCAGCTTGCCACTGCAGACGATGACCGGCTTGCCGCCCGGCGCGTTGAGCATCTGCGCCGAGCGCCAGGTCATCGGCATGCGCATGCCAAGGCCGATCGCCTTCGAAAACGCTTCCTTGGCCGAGAAGCGCGTGGCCAGGAAGCGCATGCCGCGCACATCATGCCTGGCGCGGCGCGCATGGAATTTGATCAACTCCTCCGGGCCGAGGATCTTTTCGGCGAAGCGGTCGCCATTGCGCGCAAGGGCTGCCTCGATGCGCGATATCTGGACGATATCGGTGCCGATCCCGTAAATCATCTTGCCTGCGCCAGCGACACGCCCAGGCGTGCGGCAATCATGATCGCCTTCATTTCGCGCACCGCGTTCTCCCAGCCGGCGAACACCGCATGGGCGACGATCGCGTGGCCGATATTAAGCTCGCCGATGTCCGCGATGGCGGCAATCGCCTGCACGTTGGTGTAGTGCAGACCGTGGCCGGCGTTGACCTTCAGGCCATGCTCGACGCCGACACGCGCGCCGGCCTTGATGCGTTCCAGCTCGAACGCCAGCTCAGGTCCGTGCGCTTCGGCGTAGCGGCCGGTGTGCAGTTCGATGACCGGCGCGCCGACGGCCGCAGCTGCGGCGATCTGCTGCGCATCGGCGTCGATGAACAGGCTGACGCGGATGCCCTCGGCCTGCAGCTGCTTCACCGCCGCCTCCACTTCCTTGTAGTAGCGGATCACGTCCAGGCCGCCTTCGGTGGTCACTTCTTCGCGCCGCTCCGGCACCAGGCACACATCCTGCGGACGGATGCTGCAGGCGAAGTCGATCATCTCCTGCGTGACCGCGGCTTCCAGGTTCATGCGCGTCATCAGCTGCGGGCGGATGGCGACGACGTCGGCGTCCTTGATGTGGCGGCGGTCTTCGCGCAGGTGCAGCGTGATGACGTCGGCGCCAGCCTGCTCGGCCAGCAGCGCGGCGCGTACAGGGTCCGGATAGACGGTGCCGCGCGCATTGCGCAAGGTCGCCACGTGGTCGATGTTGACGCCCAGGTCGATGACAGGGCCGGAAGGTTGCAGGAAGCTCATGGCGTGTTTTCTAGGTTGACTATAGCTGCATCAGGTCGATCAGGATCTGGCGGGTGTTCAGCGGCGCCCCGCCCAGCTGGTGCGCCAGCAGAAAGCGCATCAGCTGCTTGCTCTGCATCTGGGTGGCCGGATCGCCGTATTCTTCGTTGGCCATGTCGATCAGCGTCTTGCCGCTGACGACAGGCCAGGTGTCGGACGCACGCGCCATGCGCGGGCCACGCTCCGGATCGACGACGTAGTCGCTGGCCGCCTCCACCGGCCCGCGCGTGCTGGTGCAGCGGGTCAGGTCGGCGGCAACGCCTGTCTCCTTAAGTAGGGACCGTTCGAACTTTCGCAAGACCGTCTGCGCAGGCTCGTTGTGGGCCAGCTGGTTGAGCGTCGAGACGTACTGGTCGAACAAGGCGGGATGCGGGTCGTCGCGCGCCAGCAGCTTGACCAGCAATTCATTGAGGTAGAAGCCGCACAGCAGCGCGGTCTTTTCAAGCGGCAGCATGCCGCCGACCCATTCGGCGTCGATCAGCGTGCGCAGTTCGGATTTGCCGCTCCACGACGTGGACAGCGGCTGGAAGGTTTGCAGCGCGCCGCGCAGCTTGGAGTGCGGGCGCTTGGCGCCCTTGGCCACCACGCCGATGCGTCCGAAGTCGCGTGTGAACAGGTCGACGATCAGGCTGGTCTCTTTGTACGGATAGCTGTGCAGTACAAAGCCAGGCTGGCCCAGGATGCGATGGTCCGCCACCCGCGCGCGGCTACGCTTGGGCGCCGGCGCAGGCGCGCTGACGATCGGATCGGCGTCGAGGGTGGGCATGCCTGCTTGTTGGCCTCTTGCGCTTACTCGTAGCCGTAGGCGCGCAGGCCTGCTTCGTTATCGGCCCAGCCGGAGCGGACCTTGACCCAGATCTCGAGGTAGACCGGGCCGCCGAACAGCTTTTCCATGTCGAGGCGCGCTTGCGTCGAGACTTCCTTCAGGCGCGCGCCCTTGTTCCCGATGACCATCGACTTTTGCGTATCGCGTTCAACCAGGATGACCGCGAAGATGCGGCGCAGGTCGCCCTCTTGCTCGAACTTCTCGATCATCACGGTGCTGGTGTACGGCAGTTCGTCGCCCACGAGGCGGAACAGCTTTTCGCGCACGATTTCCGAGGCCAGGAATTTCTCGCTGCGGTCGGTGATGTCGTCCGGGCCGAACACGGCCGCGTTCTCGGGCAGGAAGCGCTTGATTTCGTTCTGCAGCGCGTCGAGCTGGAAACGCAGCTTGGCCGACACCGGCACGATGGCGGCGAAGTTGAACTTCGATGCGACGTTCTGCGCGAACGGCATCAGCGCGGCCTTGTCCTTGACGCGGTCGGCCTTGTTAATCACCAAAATCACCGGGACGTTCGGCGGCAGCAGCTCGATCACCTGCTGGTCGGCTGGGCCAAAGGTGCCCGCCTCGATCAGGTACAGGATCACGTCGGCCGAAATCAAGGTGTTGGTGACCGTCTTGTTCAGCGTGTTGTTCAGCGCGTTCGAGTGGCGCGTCTGGAAGCCCGGCGTGTCGACGTAGATGAACTGCGCATCGTCCAGCGTCTGGATGCCGGTGATGCGGTGGCGCGTGGTCTGCGCCTTGCGCGAGGTGATCGACACCTTGGCGCCGACCAGCTGGTTCATCAGCGTCGATTTGCCGACGTTCGGGCGGCCGACGATGGCGATATAGCCGCAACGGTAGTTCTCTGGGGTGCTTGTGCTGTTCATGCTGACTTCGTTTCTGGATGCGTTTGTTTCGGAGCCTTGCCATCGGCAGCGGCTTTCGCCGGCATTGGCGGCGGCGTTTCGCTGCTCTGGATGGTGGCGATGCCGGCCAGCTTGAGCTGCGTGGTACGTGGTTTGGATTTGCGCGCGCCGCCCGGCGCCTTGGCCAGCGCCGTTTCGGCGGCGTCGAGCGCGAGGCGCGCCGCGGCCTGTTCGCCGGCGCGGCGGCTGCCGCCACGGCCGTACACCTGGATGCCGAGCTTGGGCACCAGGCATTCGATTTCGAATTCCTGGCTGTGCGCGGCGCCGTGGGTGGCCACCACGTTATAGGTCGGCAGCGAGATTTTTTTACTCTGCAAAAATTCCTGCAGCAGCGTCTTGGCGTCCTTGCCCAGGGTGCGCGGGTCGACCGTGTCGAGGATCGGAATGTAGAAGGCGCGGATCACGTCGCGCGCGGCGTCAAAGCCGGCATCGAGGAAGATCGCGCCGAGCAGCGCTTCGAGGGTATCGGCCAGAATCGACGGACGGCGGAAACCGCCCGACTTCAGCTCGCCCTCGCCCAGGCGCAGGAACTGCGACAATTCGAGTTTCTGGGCGATTTCGTACAGCGACTGCTGCTTGACCAGGTTGGCGCGCAGGCGCGACAGGTCGCCTTCGTCGAGCGCGTTGAAGCGCTCGTAGAGTACCGAGGCGACGACGCAGTTAAGAATCGAATCGCCGAGAAACTCGAGACGCTCGTTATGCACACTGCTATGGCTACGGTGCGTCAAGGCTTGCTGCAACAGGCCAGCATCCTGGAACGTGTAACCTAAGCGCGTCTGCAATAACTGTAAATTCATCTCGATATTCTTGGTGTGGACAGCCTTACTCGGTGGCCGGTTTCTGGGCGACGGCGCCGCTTGGGTCGGTGGTGCCTGCAAAATCGATCAGCAGGCTGACATTGGCGACCAGCGGAATTCGCTTCTCATATTCAAAGCTGATTTCGGTCTCGCCGGATTCCTTGCTGATGACCAGGTCGCGCCCTTTGATCGATTCAATATTATTGATGTCGGCGTTCTTGTCGAACGAAACCTGCATTTCGCGCACCGTGCCGCCGGTGTCCTTGGCGACCGCGATGGCGTCCTTCACCGCACTATACTCCGCATACGCCGGCACCGTTTTCAGGGCGACGATTGCGACAAAGCCCATGATCGCCAACACGAGGATCAGGCCGGTCAGCGACACGCCGCGCTGGTATTTGCCAAAAACATAAGAAGTCATGTGCTTTTCCTTCAGACTAGTTTATCCCGCCAATGCGTTTTGGGTTACTAAAGTTCATCCAGACGAAGAACGCTTTACCGACAATGTTCTTATCTGGCACAAAACCCCAGTAACGGCTGTCGAGACTGTGGTCCCGATTGTCACCCATCATAAAGTAATTGCCCGCAGGAACGGTACAGGTAAATTTTTCGTAGGAAAAATCACACGCCTCACGTTTCGGGAAATTCTCGACGATGCCAACTTCAATGCCGGGCTTGTTGTCTGAATTGAGGATGCGGTGCGGGACGCCGCTGAGGTTTTCCACCAGTTGCTTGTGGTAGACCGGGCTTTCGTCGTCCAGGTAATCGTCCAGCGGCGTGTAGGCGACCGCCTTGCCGTTCACCGTCAGGCGCTTGTTTTCGTATACGACGGTGTCGCCGGGCACGCCGACGACGCGCTTGATGTAGTCCTGGCTCATGTCGTTCGGGTACTTGAACACCATCACGTCGCCGCGCTGCGGGTTGTTGACGTCCACGACCTTCTTGTTCAGGATCGGCAGGCGGATGCCGTAGGTGAACTTGTTCACCAGGATCAGGTCGCCTACCAGCAAGGTTGGCACCATCGAGCTCGACGGAATCTTGAACGGCTCGTACAGGAAGGAACGCAGCACGAACACCAGCGCGATCACCGGGAAGAAACTGCCCGAGTACTCGATCCAGGTTGGCTGGCGCAGCATCGCCGTTTCCACCGCGTGGCGGTCGACCGTGTCGACCTTCAGGCCTTCGGCCGTCAGGCGGGCGTTGCGCTCGTCGATGGCGGCCAGCGCCTTGTTGGCGGCAATCCGGCGCTGCTTGGCAAAATAGAAGATATCGAGGAACCAGATAATGCCTGTAATCACCATCAACACGAACAGGATCAGTGCAAAGTTACCCAGAATCATTTGCAGGTTCATTTATCGTCCACTTGTAAAATTGCCAGGAATGCTTCTTGCGGGATCTCCACCGAGCCCACTTGCTTCATGCGTTTCTTACCGGCCTTCTGCTTCTCGAGCAGCTTCTTCTTGCGGCTGATGTCGCCGCCGTAGCACTTGGCCAGCACGTTCTTGCGCAGCGCCTTGACGTTTTCGCGCGAGATCACGTTGACGCCGATGGCGGCCTGGATGGCCACGTCGAACATCTGGCGCGGAATCAGTTCGCGCATCTTGGCGGCGACCTGGCGGCCGCGGTAAGGGGCGTTGGCGCGGTGGACGATGATCGCCAGCGCGTCAACCTTCTCGCCGTTGATCAGCATGTCGACCTTGACCACGTCCGACGCACGGTATTCCTTGAACTCGTAATCCATCGACGCGTAACCGCGCGAGGTCGACTTGAGCTTGTCGAAGAAGTCGAGCACGATCTCGGCCATCGGCATTTCGTAGACCAGTTTCACCTGGCGGCCGTGGTAGCTCATGTCCATCTGCACGCCGCGCTTGCCGATGCACAGGGTGATCACCGAGCCGACGTATTCTTGCGGCATGTACAGGTTGACCGTGACGATCGGCTCGCGCACTTCCATGATGCGGGTCGGTTCCGGCATCTTCGACGGATTGTCGACCTTGACGATCGAGTTGTCGCGCATGACCACTTCGTACACCACGGTCGGCGCCGTGGTGATCAGGTCCATGTCGAATTCGCGTTCCAGGCGCTCCTGCACGATTTCCATGTGCAGCAGGCCCAGGAAGCCGCAGCGGAAGCCGAAGCCGAGCGCCTGCGATACTTCCGGCTCGTACATCAGGGCGGCGTCGTTGAGCTTGAGCTTTTCCAGCGAGTCGCGCAGCGCGTCGTACTGGTTGGCCTCGACCGGGAACAGGCCGGCGAACACCTGCGGCTGGACTTCCTTGAAGCCTGGCAGCGGCTCGGCGGCCGGACGGGCCACGTGGGTGACGGTGTCGCCCACTTTGGCGGCCTTCAGTTCCTTGATGCCGGCGATGACGAAGCCCACCTGGCCTGCCGAGATTTCCGGCAGCGATACCGAGCGCGGGCTGAACACGCCGACGCTCTCGACCAGCTGCGGCGAACCGGTGGCCATCAGCAGGATTTTTTCCTTCGGCTTCAGGGTGCCGTTCATCACGCGCACCAGCATCACCACGCCGACGTAGTTATCGAACCACGAGTCGACGATCAGCGCCTGCAGCGGCGCGCTCGGGTCGCCCTTCGGCGGCGGCACCTTGGCGATCAGGGACTCGAGCACGTCTTCGACGCCCAGGCCGCTCTTGGCCGAGCACTTGACCGCGTCGGCCGCTTCGATGCCGATCACGTCCTCGATTTCGGCGATGGCGTTGGCAGGATCGGCGTGCGGCAAGTCGATCTTGTTCAGGACCGGCACCACTTCCACGCCCAGGTCGAGCGCGGTGTAGCAGTTGGCCACGGTCTGCGCTTCCACGCCCTGCGACGCATCGACCACCAGCAGCGCGCCTTCGCAGGCCGACAGCGAGCGCGAGACTTCATAGCTGAAGTCGACGTGGCCCGGGGTATCGATCAGGTTCAGGTTGTAGACCACACCGTCGCGCGCCTTGTAATGCAGCGCCGCCGTCTGGGCCTTGATGGTAATGCCGCGCTCGCGCTCCAGGTCCATCGAATCGAGCACCTGCGCCTCCATGTCGCGGTCGGACAAGCCGCCGCAGATCTGAATGATGCGGTCGGCGAGGGTCGACTTGCCGTGGTCGATGTGGGCGATGATGGAGAAGTTACGTATGTTGTTCATTAACAAAACTCAAAACCAGTAGGAAGGACGGGGGCCGAAGCCGGGGCGCGCACATGCGCTGCGCCATACAAAAAAAGCGCTCCGAGGGGGGCAATGGCAATCCCCAGGCGAGCGCCTTATCGATCGGGAGGCTGGCTGAATTGGCCAACAGCATTTCCGACCACCCGCATTTTACCGGATTTCGGGGTAGAAAGCCCGGTTAATAGAGGGAAGCGGACTGATAGCAGGCGGATTCAGGCAGGATTTTTACATTATTGCAACAATTCCGAGCCGACCGGCCACGAACGGTAGGGTGGATAAGCGCAGCGCATCCACCGTGAGTCGCGTTGACGCCAATTCGGCGGATGCGCGCAGGCGCTTATCCGCCCTACGCGTTGACCGAGGCGATATATTCCTCGACCGCAGCTGCATCGAGAAAGTAATGGCACAGCTCCGGCTGCGACAAATCGCCGTACAGCACCGGCACCAGTTCGTCGAAACGCGCCACCAGCGCCTCATCCGCATCGACATCGACGACATCGACGTCGAACCGGGTGGTGTCGTCCTGCATGGCGTTCAAGGCGTCCAGCATGTCGTCGCACAGGTGGCAGTAGCTGCGCGAGTAGAGGGTAAATTTGATCATGGATAGAAACAGGCGGCAGCGCCTGGGCGCTGCCGGATTGAACAGGGGTTATTGGCGCGGCTTGATGACTTCGTAGCGCGTCGTATTGTCGCGCCGCACCAGCAGTGCCACGCTCTTTTTCGGGTCGAGCTTGGCGATGATGGCGTTGAACTGGCGCGCGTCCTTGACGTCGACGTTGTTCACCTGAAGGATCAGGTCGCCGGCGCGCAGTCCTGCCGCCGCCGCCGCGCCGCTGCTGGCGTCCACCCTGACGCCGGTTTCGCCGCGCAGCGCCGCGCGCTGGGCTTCGGTGAGGTCGGACACGGTCAGGCCAAGGGCGTTCGGTGGCGCGGCCGGGCTCGGGGCTTTCGGCGCCGCCGCGCCTGCCGCACGCTCCTCCTCCAGCTGCGCGACGTTGATCGCGATGTCTTGCTGCTGGCCCTTGCGCCACACCGTCACGACCGCGCGGCTGCCGATTGCGCTCGCGCCCACCAAGCGCGGCAGGTCCGCGCTGCGTTCGATCGGCTGGCCGTTATAGCGCAGGATGATGTCGCCGACCTTGATGCCAGCCTTGTCGGCAGGACCGCCCGGCTCCACCAGCGACACTTCCACGCCGCGCGCCCTTCCCAGGCCCAGCGATTCGGCCACTTCCTTGCTGACTTCGCCAATCTGCACGCCGATCCGGCCGCGCGTCACCTTGCCGGTTTTCCTGAGCTGGTCGGCAACCCGCATCGCTTCGTCGATCGGCACGGCGAACGAGATGCCGTTATAGGCGCCCGACAAGGTGGCGATCTGCGAATTGATGCCGATGACTTCGCCACGCATGTTGATCAGGGGTCCGCCCGAATTGCCGGGATTGACCGCGACATCGCTCTGGATCAGCGGCAGGTAATCGCCGGTGTCGCGCGCCTTGGCCGAGATGATGCCGGCAGTGACCGAGTTGTCCAGGTTGAACGGCGAGCCGATGGCGATCACCCACTCGCCCACCCGGATCTTGCCGGAATCGCCGACCACCAGGCTTGGCAAGCGGGTCGCCTCGACCTTGAGCACGGCGACGTCGGTGCGCTTGTCGGCGCCCAGCACCTTGGCCTTGAATTCGCGCCGGTCGGTCAGGGTGACGAGCACTTCGTCCGCGCCCTCGACGACGTGGGCGTTGGTCAGCACCAGCCCGTCGTTGGAAATGATGAAGCCCGAGCCGACGCCGCGCTGGACATCTTCCTGCCCCGGAACGCCACCGCGCGGTACGCGCGGCATGCCCGGCACGCCAAAGAAGCGGCGCAGGAATTCCTGCATTTCTTCGTCCGGCCCGCCCTGCCCCGGTTTGACCTTCTCGCTGGTGCGGATGTTGACCACCGCCGGGCCGACCTTGTCGATCAGGTTCGTGAAGTCAGGCAAGCCCGTCACCAGCGGTGGATTGGCTTGCGCCAGCACTGTGGCGGGTGCGAAGAACAGGCCCGCGCTGGCGATCAGCGCGGCGGACAACAGCTTGCTACCAGCGGAGGATGTCGTGGTCATGGGATGGGAAATGGTCAGGGACGATATTGTCGCCATGTTAAGCCAAATCCGGCAGCTTGTCGCGCCAGCACCGAATGGCGCTGGCGCGCGCGTTCAGGACGCGTTGATGATGGCGGGTTTGGCAGGCGGTTCGGCCGGTGCGCCATCGGCGCCGCGCGCAGGCGCCGCGGCAGTCGCTGCATTGGCGGCAGCGCGCCGGGGGTGCGCCGGCTCGGCCGCCAATCGCTCGGCCAGGCGCTCGGCAAAGCCGTCGGACAGGCTGGGCGAGGCTTGCGCGCGCAACTCGTCGCCGATGCGGAAGTAGGTGTTCCACGCGTGCTGGCCGTCGATGCTCTGCAGCGCCGCGAACGCCAGCTCGAGGTCGGCCGAAGGGAGCTCCCCATCAGACAGGGCCGAGATGTGCTCGCGGATTTTTTTGTGGGTATCCATCAGTGGTTCCATCACAGTTGGTGTGTGATCCATGTTCCATACCGAGTCTTAAGCAATCATCGCTACACCTAGTGTCGCTTGTCAACCGGGAAATCGAGCAGCGGCCTCAATTTCTCAGCGATCACTTCGCGTGCCCGGAAGATCCGGCTGCGCACCGTGCCGATCGGACACGCCATGACTTCGGATATTTCTTCGTAGCTCAACCCCTCAATCTCGCGAAGGATGATCGCCGTGCGCAATTCCAGCGGCAGCGCTTCCATCGCGGCATTGACCGTGTGGGCGATCTGCTTGCTGGCCAACAACGACTCTGGCGTGTTGATGTCCCGCAAGCTGTCCGCATCGTCAAACGCTTCGGCGCGCTCTGCATCTGCCTCCGTGGAGGTAGGGGCACGCCTGCCCTGTGTGACGAGAAAATTCTTAGCCGTGTTGATTCCGATCCGGTATAGCCAGGTATAAAATGCGGAATCACCGCGGAAGTGCCGCAGGGCACGGTACGCCTTTATAAAAGTTTCCTGGACGACGTCTTCGGCTTCGGCGGGGTCATGGACAAGCCGCGACACCAGCCGCATCAGCCTGCGCTGATACTTGCCCACCAATAGGTCAAACGCCTGCCGGTCGCCAGCCTGGACGCGCTCAACCAGCAGTTGATCACCCTCGCGTTCTGTCGTCACTGACCATGTCCTCTTGGCTGCGGCATGGGCGCGTCCCTATGCATAAGAGTTGGCCCGTTGCAATAAGTTCAAAGTATTTTGTGGAGTCTGAAAAAAACCTGATCCTGCGCTTCCTGCCCGCCAATTGCGCGGATTGCGACCGCCAATGCGCGGAACTCTTCCGCGCTGACGCTGTCAGCAAAGACCGCCACAACCACTGTTTTTCCATCATCGCCGCGCGTCAGCAGCATCAGCAAACCCGCCCATAACGTAGAGCCCGGCAACAGCCTGCACGGCGCAGCTTGAGCCACTTCTTGCGCCAGCTTATGTTGTACCGTTACACGCATCTCGCCGAGTCCAGATATATCAATCCGGCGCTTGTTTCCGGCAGAGACAAGCGCGCCGGCGGCGCCCGCTGCCGCCGCCAGGCAACAGGCGGCGATCAGCCATGGCGCGCGGAACGCACCCGGTGCGGCCAGCGGCACGCACGCCATCGCCAGGTGAATCGCGGCGGCGACGGCCAGGGTGCCGCGCAACAGGCGCGACGGCTTGACGACGGCGCTTACCGCGATGGACATGATGTGTGATGGAGGTACGCGCCGGACTTGCACAGTGCCGGGCGAAAAGAAAAACGCCGGCAAGATGCCGGCGCTGTCTATTGCGCCAACCCGTATGACACGGGCTGGCGAATAAGGTTCAGAGCTACTTCAGATCTTGCCGAGGACCAGGGTCCCGTTGGTGCCGCCGAAGCCAAACGAGTTCTTCACCGCGATGTCGATCTTCATTTCACGCGCCTCGTTGGCGCAGAAGTCCAGGTCGCAAGCAGGATCCTGGTTGAAGATGTTGATCGTCGGTGGCGAGATCTGGTGGTGAACCGCCAGTGCCGCGAACACCGCTTCGAGTCCGCCGGCGCCGCCCAGCAAGTGGCCGGTCATCGACTTGGTCGAATTGACCACCAGCTTTTTCGCGTGGTCGCCAAAGGTCTTCTTGATACCCTGCACTTCGGCCACGTCGCCCAGCGGCGTCGAGGTGCCGTGCGCGTTGACGTAGTGAACCTGATCGAGGTTGACTTCCGCATTCTTCAGTGCCGAGACCATGCAACGGCTGGCGCCGCTGCCGTCTTCGACAGGCGAAGTCATGTGGTAAGCATCCGCGCTCATGCCAAAGCCCAGCAGCTCCGCATAGATGCGGGCGCCGCGCGCTTTCGCGTGCTCGTACTCTTCCAGCACCATCACACCGGCGCCTTCGCCCAGCACGAAACCATCGCGGTCGCGGTCCCAGGGACGCGAAGCGGTTGCCGGGTCGTCGTTGCGCGACGACAGTGCACGGGCCGAGGCGAAACCGCCGAGGCCGAGTGGCGAAATGGTGGCTTCGGCGCCGCCGGCGATCATCACGTCGGCATCGCCATATTCGATCAGGCGGCCAGCCGCGCCGATGCTGTGCAGGCCGGTGGTGCAGGCCGTCACGATCGACAGGTTGGGGCCGCGCAGGCCGTACTTGATCGACAGGTTGCCAGAGATCATGTTGATGATCGAGGCCGGGACGAAGAACGGCGAAATGCGGCGCGGGCCGCGCTTGTCGTAGTCTTCCTTGGTCTCTTCGATCAGCGGCAGTCCGCCGATGCCGGAGCCGACGATGACGCCGATGCGGTCGGCATTTTCTTCGGTGACCACCAGGCCGGAGTCTTGCAGCGCCTGCATTCCTGCAGCCATGCCGTAATGGATGAAGGTATCCATGTGGCGCGCTTCCTTGCCGGGCATGTACTCTTCGACGTTGAAGCCCTTGACCTCACCGGCGAAGTGGGTCGAGAACGACGACGCGTCAAACTTGGTGATATTGGCGATGCCCGACTTGCCCGCCAGGGCGGCGCTCCACGCATCGGCAATGGTGTTGCCGATAGGTGAGACGCAGCCCAGGCCGGTAATAACGACACGACGGTTTCGTGAACGGCTCAAGCGATTCTCCCAAAAACGGTAAAGCTTAGGCCTTGACGTGCGCGGTAGCGTAGTCGATTGCTTGCTTCACGGTCGTGATCTTTTCTGCCTGCTCGTCAGGGATTTCCATTTCGAATTCATCTTCCAGCGCCATCACCAGCTCTACGGTGTCGAGCGAATCAGCACCGAGGTCATCGACGAACGACGATTCGATCTTGATGTCCGCTTCGGCAACACCCAGTTGCTCAGCGACGATTTTTTTAACGCGTTGTTCGATATCCGACATGTTTTGGCTCCATTGTGTGTGTTACGGAAAGTGCGCGCATTTTAGCAGGTTTGCGCGCTTAAAAACTAATTTCGGCGTATGACGCGAATTCAACCGAAAGTGCTGCTAAATGATGAGATCTCGCTGCCATTCGTAGATGGATTTCCCATTGGAAACTGAGCGGCAGCGGGCCAGCCATCAATTCATGTACATGCCACCGTTCACATGCAGCTCGGTACCGGTGATATATGCCGCTTGCGGGCCGGCCAGGAAAGCCACCGCGTGGGCGATGTCTTCGGGTGCGCCAAGGCGCGCCAGCGGAATCTGCGTCAGCAGCGCGGCGTGCTGGTCTGCCGACAGCGACTTGGTCATGTCGGTATCGATAAAGCCCGGCGCCACGCAGTTGACGGTGATGTTGCGGCTGCCGATTTCACGCGCCAGCGCGCGCGTCATGCCGGCCACGCCGGCCTTGGCAGCAGCGTAGTTCATCTGGCCCGGGTTGCCGGACGCGCCGACCACCGAGGTGATGTTGATGATGCGGCCGGCCTTGGCTTTCATCATGCCGCGCAATACCAGGCGCGACATGCGGCCCACGGCGCTCAGGTTGGTCGAGATGACATTGTCCCATTCCTCGTCCTTCATGCGCATGGCCAGCTGGTCTTGCGTGATGCCGGCATTGTTGACCAGGATCGACAGGCTGCCGAACGACTTCTGTACGTCGTCGACGATGGCGCCACAGGCGGCGGCGTCGGTAACGTTCAATACCGCGCCTTTACCGCCAAATTCGGCGAGGTAGTCGGAAATTGCCGCCGCGCCCGATTCGGACGTGGCGGTGCCGACCACCTTGGCGCCCTGGCGCGCCAGTTCCAGTGCGATGGCTTTGCCGATGCCGCGCGATGCGCCGGTCACGAGGGCGACTTGGTTCTGCAGATTCATGGTTATCCTTTTGGTTCTGGTTCTGTATGCAGCTTACGCGTTGAGCGAGGCGAGCACCCGTTCAAGCGCGGCCTGGTCGGTCAGCGCGTCGCCGGCCAGGCTGGCGTCGATCCGCTTGGCCATGCCGACCAGCACTTTGCTTGGCGCGCATTCGATCACCTGGGTGACGCCGCTTGCCGCCATCTTCTGCATGCTTTCGACCCAGCGCACCGGGCCTGCGGCCTGGCGTACCAGCGCGTCCTTGATGCGGGCAGGATCGGTCTCGATGGCCACGTCGACGTTGTTGATCAGGTCGATCTGCGGCGCGTTGAAGGTGATGTTCTCCATGTAGTCGCGCAGGCGGTCCGACGCCGGCTTGAGCAGCGACGAATGGAATGGCGCCGACACGGCGAGCAGCATGGCGCGCTTGGCGCCCGCGGCCTTGGCCAGTTCGCAGGCGCGCTCGATGGCCGCCTTGTGCCCGGCGATCACGATCTGGGTCGGTTCGTTGAAATTGACAGGCTCCACCACCAGCGATGGATCGGCCGCGCTGGCATCAAGGCATACGGCGCGCACTGCGTCAGCGCTCAGGCCGAGGATGACGGCCATGCCGCCCTGCCCGACCGGCACCGCTTCCTGCATCGCCTGGGCGCGGAAGCGCACCAGAGGCACGGCGTCCTTGAACGCGATCACGCCGGCCGCGACCAGCGCCGAGTATTCGCCCAGGCTATGTCCGGCAACCAGCGCCGGCTTGGCGCCGCCGGCGGCGATCCATGCGCGGTAGACGGCCACTGCCGCCGTGAGCATCACCGGCTGGGTGTTGGTGGTCAGGTCGAGGTCTTCCTTCGGGCCTTCGGCGATCAGCTTGCCGAGGTCGAAGCCGAGCGCATCGGACGCCTCAAGCACGGTCTGGTCGACGATGGCGTTGCCGGCGAAACCGCCCAGCATGCCGACGGCCTGCGAACCCTGGCCGGTGAATACGAATGCGAATTTACTCATGAACTGGTGATCTCCGTGCTTGTTCTTACATCTTGAAGAGGACAGCGCCCCAGGTGAAACCGCCGCCTACCGCTTCGAGCATGACGTTATCGCCCGCCTTCACGCGGCCATCGCGTACCGCCTTGTCGAGCGCCAGCGGCACCGAAGCGGCCGAGGTGTTGCCGTGCTGGTCGACGGTAACGACCATCTTTTCCAGCGGCAGGTCGAGTTTCTTGGCGGTGCTCTTCATGATGCGGATATTGGCCTGGTGCGGAATCAGCCAGTCGATCTGCGACGACGTCATGCCGGCTTCTTCCAGCACTTCGTTGGCCACCTGCTCGAGTACCGTGACGGCCAGCTTGAACACCGCCTGGCCATCCATGTACAGGAAGGCGCTGCCTTCGATCGCGCCGCCGGCAAGGCTGCCCGGAATGCTGAGGATATCGGCGTAGCGGCCGTCGGCATGCATCTTGGTCGACAGCACGCCAGGCTCGCTCGAGGCGCTCATGACGATGGCGCCGGCGCCGTCGCCGAACAGCACGCAGGTGGTGCGGTCTTCGAAATTGAGGATGCGCGAGAAGACTTCGGCGCCGATCACCAGCACGTTCTTGTGCACGCCGGCCTTGATGAAGGCGTCGGCCACCGAGACGGCGTAGACGAAGCCGCTGCAGACGGCCTGGACGTCGAACGCGGCGCTGTTGTTGTGCATGCCGAGCTTGCGCTGGACGATGCAGGCGGTGCTCGGGAAACTGCCGTGGAAGTCCGGCGTCGAGCTGGCCACGATGACCAGGTCGATGTCCTCGGGCAGCTTGCCCGCCATCTCGAGCGCCTTTTTGGCGGCCTCGACCGCCAGGTCGGACGACATCTGCTCGGTCGACGCGTAGTGGCGCGCGGAAATACCGCTGCGCGACACGATCCACTCGTCCGAGGTTTCGATTCCCTTGGCCGCCAGCTGCGCGGCCAGTTCATCGTTGGAGACGCGCCGTGCTGGCAGATAGCTGCCGGTGCCGATAATTTTGCTGTACAAAGTCATTCGAACCGTCCTACTGGGTAGTTGAGCCTGTCAAATCCTGATCAGGCGTGCGGGGCATCAGCTCAGCGATCAGCGTCGAGAGCTGCTCTTGCACATTATATTTTGCCGCATCGAACGAGCGTTTGATCGCCCACTCAAACGAGTAAGAATCCGCGCCGCCATGGCTTTTGAATACGAGGCCGCGCAAACCGAGCAGGCTGGCGCCGTTGTAGCGCGACGGATTGAAGCGGTTGCCGATGTTTTTCAGCGCGCCGCGGGCAACCAGTGCGCCCAGCATGGTCAGCGGGCTGCGCTTGAATTCGCTGGTCATCACGTCCTTGACGAAGCGGCCAAGGCCCTCGACCGCCTTCAGCGTGACATTGCCGACGAAACCGTCGCAGACGATGATGTCGGTGGTGCCCTTGAAGATGTCGTTGCCTTCAACGTTGCCGTAGAAGTTAAGGATTCCGCGCTCGTGGTCCTCGCGCAGCAGCTTGGCGGTCGACTTGACCACCTCATTGCCCTTGATTTCTTCGGTCCCGACATTGAGCAGGCCGATGGTCGGACGCGCGATGCCTTCCATCGCCGACACCAGCACCGACCCCATGATGGCGAACTGGTGCAGGTGGTGCGGCTCGCAATCGACGTTGGCGCCCAGGTCGAGCATGTAGGTCGGGCCGTTCTTCTGGTTCGGGAGGATCGAGCAAATGGCCGGGCGGTCGACGCCGGCCATGGTCTTGAGCACGTAGCGCGACACCGCCATCAGGGCGCCGGTATTGCCGGCCGAGACGCAGGCGTCCGCTTTGCCGGCCTTGACCATTTCGATCGCCACGCGCATCGACGAATCCTTCTTGCGGCGCAGTGCCACCTCGACCGGATCGTCCATTTCCACCAGTTCGGATGCATGCTGCACCGACAGGCGCGGATGGTTGTCCGCTTTATGCTTCTTGAGTTCGGCGCGCAACACCTCTTCCAGGCCGACCAGGATCAGCTCCGCCTGGGGTTCGCTATTGACGAAGGAAATTGCCGCAGGAATAGTGACAGTCGGGCCGTGGTCGCCGCCCATGCAGTCGATGGATATTTTAATTGTCATTTGTTGGGTTACCGCAAATCAACTACAACGGGCGGCAAGACGCGATCTGAAAACAGGCAGGCGCCAGCCAGATGCAGCGGATTTCAAAATGACGGTGTGCAAAAACTGATTGCAGCCGGGGACAAAGAAAAAGCGGCGCAACGCACGATTAATACGCAGCACCGCCTTCATCTTAGAAGACAAAACGTCGATTACTCGTCGTTTTTGGTCTTCAAAACTTTACGACCACGGTAGAAACCGTTTGGCGAGATGTGGTGACGCAGGTGCGTTTCACCAGTGGTTGGCTCGATACCCAGCTGCGGAGCAACCAGGAAATCGTGCGAACGGTGCATGCCGCGCTTCGAAGGGGACTTCTTATTCTGCTGAACTGCCATGATGACTCCTAATACATAAGTTCTAAAATTCTAACACAATCGACTTGCAAATACATGCTTATCGAGTATCCCAGCGGCAAATGTTACTTCGCCGACATGTTTAACGCTGTCTCACATTTCACTACACACTGCCATACTCGATTACTACACGCGTTTGACACGTCTGTTACGTACTGCTTATTCTGGTTTCAGCGATTTCAAGCCCGCAAATGGCGACGGCTTATCGGTCTTGAGGGACTCCAGCAGACTCGCGTCCGGGCACACCTCGTGTTTCGGCGCCAGCGGCAGGGCCAGCAAGGCCTCGTCTTCCAGCAGGTCGCGGATATCGCAGGTACGGCTGCCGACGATGACGTCGATGCTTTCGTCGGCGATGACTTCCTCGATCTCGTCGGCGTTTTCGTCGTCGCTGCCCAGCATCAGCACGGTCGACGAATCGATCTCGTACGCGAACGGGGTCAGGCAGCGCTGGCAATTCAGCTGGACCGTGCCCGACACCGAGACCGTCAGCTGCGGATAACCATGCTTGCTGGTTGCGCCATCGACAGCCCAGGCGATGTCGCCCGACTGGTCAGCACATTCCTTGTTTAACCGGCTCATTTCGGCGACAGGCGTGACGCCGTCGCGATGGCCGTTGCTTCGACTAAATTCAAAAGCGTCGATGACAAAAGCGCTCATTGCAGAAATTTTCCCCGGAAAACCTGCGATAATAACAGGCTTCTCGCCGCAGAGTCAAAGACTTAGCGCATTTTTTGCAGGCACGCGGCGAGACTTGTGGCTGGCCGGACAATCGCGTGGTTGCCGGGCTGGCGCCCACCCTTTTTCGGCCGCCCCATATGATACCAACTTCCGCCTCGCCGCGCCTGATTCTTGCATCGGGATCCGCCTACCGCCGTGAACTGCTCAGCCGCCTGCGGCTGCCGTTCGAGGTGATGGCGCCCGACATCGACGAGGCGCCGCTGGCCGGCGAAGCCCCGGAAGCGACCGCACTGCGCCTGGCCTGCGCCAAGGCGCGCGCGGTGGCCGAGCGGGCTCCGGGCAGCATCGTCATCGGCTCGGACCAGGTCGCCACCTTGAATGGCGAGCAGATCGGCAAGCCCGGCAGTCACGAAGCCGCCCTGGCCCAGCTGCAAAAGATGCGCGGGCGCCGGGTCGTGTTCCACACCGCCCTGTGCGTCTGGGACGGCCGCGCCACCGCCCTCACCGGCCCGGCGCAGGTCGAGAACGTGCAAGTGTTCGTCACCTTCCGCGACTTGCCCGATGCCGAGCTCGACGCCTATCTGCGCATCGAACAGCCGTACGACTGCGCTGGCAGCGCCAAGAACGAAGGACTGGGCATTGCGCTCCTGTCCGACGTCAGCAGCACCGACCCGACCGCCCTCACCGGCCTGCCGCTAATTGCCCTGACCGGCATGCTGCGCAAGGCCGGCATTCACTTCTTTACCTCTTGAGCTCTCATGCCCGGCACCCTTTACCTGATTCCGAACACCCTTGGCGCGACCGACGCGGTCCCTGGCGCGCTGTCGCACGTGATTCCCGAACATGTGCAGGCGGTCACGGCCAGCCTCGATTATTTTGTGGCCGAAAACGCCAAAACCGCGCGCGCCTTCCTGAAACTGGTCGCGATCAACCATCCGCTGGCCAAGACGCTGCAGGAAATCGAGATTGCCGAGCTGAATGTCAACACCCCGGCGGCGGCCCTGGCGGGCTTGCTTGCGCCGCTGCTGGCCGGGCGCGACGCCGGGCTGGTATCGGAGGCCGGCGTGCCGGCGGTGGCCGATCCGGGCGCCGACCTGGTGCGCCTGGCGCATCAGCATGGCATCGCGGTACGGCCGCTGGTCGGGCCGTCGTCGCTGTTGCTGGCGGTGATGGCGAGCGGGCTCAATGGACAGAGTTTTGCGTTTAACGGCTACCTGCCGACCGATGCGGCGCTGCGCAGCAAGCGGCTGAAAGAGCTGGAGCTACGTTCGCGCAACGAGAAACAGACCCAGCTCTTTATCGAGACGCCATACCGCAACGGGCAGATGCTCGAGGCGCTGGTGGCCAGTTGCCAGCCCGGGACCCTGATCTGCGTGGCGACCGACCTGAGCTTGCCGACCGAGTCGGTGCGGACGATGGCGGCGAACAAGTGGAAAGCGGCGCTGGCGGCGGGCAAGGCGCCCGACTTCCATAAGAAGCCGACGGTGTTTTTGTTGCTGGGACAGTAGGACGCTTTAAAACCCACGTCCTAAGCGGCCCGGCTCCTGGGCACCGGTACCTCGTGCGCCAGCTCGTTGACCCACTCAAACGCGCGCAGCTCGATTTCGCGGACCTGGCGCACCTTGATGCCGAGCTTCCTGAGCGCCCGGGTCAGCGCCGGGCCCTCGTTCGGATTCTCCAGCAGCTCGACAACCCGCAGCATCTCGCCCAGCTCGCCGGACCGCTCAAGCAGCGCGGCGCGAACCTCGTCAGGCACCTCGACGGTCTCCAGCACATCCTGCATCGACATCGAGAACAAGGCATCCATCAGCGACATGATGCCGACCGTGAACCCGGTATCGGCGTACGAGCGCATGCCTGGACGCAAGCACTGGGCCATCAGCTCCATCAGCTTGCCGCGCGTCGAAGCCATCTGCAGCAGCGGTGAATTCAGTTCCACCACGCCGCCGGGCTTGGAGTACAGCAAAATCTGCAGCCAGCGCTGCAGGCGGTCGCGGCCGAGCCGGTGAATCGCTTCGCCCAGCGAATCGATGTGGCTGGTGGTGCCGGCAGCCGGCGTATTCACCAGCCGCAGCAGGTTCAGGCCAACCGAGGCATCGCGCTTGACCGCCATCTCGATTTCGCTGTCGTCGGCGTCCGAATTGATCAGGTCGAGCAGCCGCAGGATGACCAGCTCGGTCGGCGCAATCTTCTTGCCGCTCATGATGGTCGGGCGCGCAAAGTAAAAGCCCTGGAAATAATCGAAACCCAGCGCCATGCATTCGTCGAACTCTTCAACCGTCTCGACCTTTTCGGCCAGCAGCTTTTTCTGATGGCCGCTGAATTTGCGGACCAGCGCCGGCAGCTTGCTGCGGTTGATGCCTTTCAGGTCGATCTTGATCACATCGGCCAGGTCGAACAGCTTGTTCACATCGTCCGATGCCGCAATCACGTCATCGAGCGCGAATTTAAATCCAAGTTCGCGCAATTCCACCACCCGGGCCACCAGCTCTGGCGTTGCCTTGACGGTCTCGAGAATTTCAAGGATCACGTTGTCATGCGGGAGAAAGCGGACGAAATCACTCATTAGCACGACTTCGTCGACGTTCAGGAAGGCCAGGCGGCCGCCAAGCACGGTTTCCATGCCAAGCTGGGAGGCGTGCGAAATCACCGCGGCGGTGGCCGAGGCATGGTCGGTCACATTCGCTTCAAGCGCGCCTTCGGTGCGGAACAAGAGTTCGTATGCCACCAGGCATTGGTCGCGGCCCAGGATCGGCTGGCGCGCGAGAAAGAAATCGTCGGAAATGGTGGCCTCGTTAGCCATGAAAACTCCAGGATGCGACTGGACGCCGGGGCGGCAGCCAGCCGTGGCGATTCCGCAAAGGAAGGCCACAGCTTGAATATACTATAAATATTATAAACTTAACTTTTCGATATTGAATCGAACGGCTGAGTCAGAACCGGATCACGGACGCTTGGGACCGCGTCCGCCCGGGCGGCCGGTCGGCGCCGTGGCCGCCGTCGGGCGCGCGCTGGAGCGCACCGGGGCGCCGCCCGGGCGCTGGCTGCCCGGCTTGGCGGGAGTGCGAGGACCGGCGGCGGCCCCTGGCGTTCCAGCCGGCGCCTGGCCCGGGAGACGCAGGCTGCCGGTGCCGGAGGTCGGACTGGCGCGGCGTGCATTGCCCACCGGCATGCGCACCGTACCATTGGCGCCGAGGCGCGTGGTCGCGGTACCGGTGACTTGGGCGCCGCGTTCGATGGTAAAGGTGGCGCCGGCATCCTTGCCCAGCACCTTGACCAGGTAAGGCATCACTTCGCGCAAGGTCGGCTCAAGCGTGTACGGCGGGTTCAGGATGAACATGCCGCTGCTGTGCAGCGGGCCGAAGCCATCCGGGCCGGGCGTGGTGACGGTGAGCGTGACGTTCAGCCATTCCTTGCACGGCAGGCGCTTGAGCTTGTCGGCGAACTGGCGCGATTCCATGCGCTGCAACACCGGATACCAGACTGCGTAGACGCCGCTCGGGAAGCGCGCCAGCGAGTCGTTGAGCATGTCGCGTACCTTGCGGTAGTCCTGCTTGTCCTCGTACGGCGGGTCGATCAGCACCAGCGCGCGGCGCGACGGCGGCGGCAGCAAGGTCTTGATGGCGTGGAAGCCGTCGCCGCGCTCGATCAGCACGCGGCGGCCGCGTCCCGACGGGCGCTCGCCCTGCTGGGCGGCGTGCTCTTCCACCTTGCGGAAATTGTCGGCGAGGATTTTGCTGTCGGCCGGGTGCAGCTCGAACAGCCGCAGGCGGTCGATCTCGCGCATCATCTTGTCGGCGCAGTAAGGCGAGCCCGGGTAATAACGCATCTTGCCGCTCGGGTTCAGGCCCTTGACCACGTTGACGTAGGCGGCCAGCGACTTCGGCAAGTCCTTGCGCTCCCACAGCGGGCCGATGCCGGTTTCGTATTCGGCATTCTTCGACGCGTAGCCGCTGTCGAGCGCGTACACGCCGGCACCCGAATGGGTGTCGATGTAGGTATAGGCCGTGTCCTTCTGGTTCATGTACTCGTGCAACTGAATCTGCACAAAGTGCTTCAGGACGTCAGCGTGGTTACCCGCATGAAAGGCGTGGCGGTAGCTCAACATAGCGTGGAAATTCCATAAAAAAGGTGTTCTGGTCCTCCATTATCCTCCAAGAACGACAAAGGGCCGCAGTTTAATGCCGGATTGCGACATTCAACTGCGGCCCATACGGGCGAACCCGTCAGTCGCTAGCAGGGTTTAAGCGACTTTCTTATCGTCGAAGAACTGTTCATCTTCGGTCGATCCGTGCAGCGCGGTGGTCGAGCTCTGGTTCTGCTGGATGGTCTGGGTGACGGCATCGAAGTAGCCGGTGCCGACTTCGCGCTGGTGCTTGACCGCGGTGAAGCCCTTGTCGGCGGCAGCGAATTCGGCTTCCTGCAACTCGACGAAGGCCGACATCTGGCGGCGCGCATAACCGTGGGCCAGGTTGAACATGCCGTAGTTCAGCGCATGGAAGCCGGCCAGGGTGATGAACTGGAACTTGTAGCCCATGGCGCCCAGCTCTTTCTGGAACTTGGCGATGGTCGCGTCATCCAGGTTCTTCTTCCAGTTGAACGATGGCGAGCAGTTGTACGCCAGCATTTTGCCTGGGAACTTGGAGTGGACGGCATCGGCGAACTGCTTGGCGAACGCCAGGTCCGGCTTGCCCGTTTCGCACCACACGAGGTCAGCGAACGGCGCATAGGCGATCGCGCGCGAAATGGCCTGCTCGATGCCTGGCTTGACGCGGTAAAAACCTTCCACCGTGCGCTCGCCGGTGCAGAACGGCGCATCGTTGGGGTCGACGTCGGACGTCAGCAGGTCGGCCGCTTCGGCGTCGGTGCGGGCGATCACCAGCGTTGGCGTACCCATCACGTCGGCGGCCAGGCGCGCAGCGGTCAGCTTTTCGACGGCTTCACGCGTCGGGACCAGCACCTTGCCACCCATGTGACCGCATTTTTTTACCGACGCCAGCTGGTCTTCGAAGTGAACGCCGGCGGCGCCCGCCTCGATCATCGACTTCATCAGTTCGTAGGCGTTCAGCACGCCGCCGAAACCGGCTTCCGCGTCAGCGACGATCGGCGCGAAGTAATCGATGTCATCCTTGCCTTCGGACCACTGGATCTGGTCGGCGCGGGCGAAGGTATTGTTGATGCGCTTGACGACCAGCGGCACCGAGTTGGCCGGGTACAGCGACTGGTCGGGATACATCTCGCCGGCCACGTTCGCGTCGCCGGCGACCTGCCAGCCGGACAGGTAAATTGCCTTCAGGCCGGCCTTGACTTGCTGCATCGCCTGGTTGCCGGTCATCGCGCCGAGGGCGTTGACGAACGGCTCGTTGTTGACCAGGTCCCACAGTTTTTCGGCGCCGCGCTGGGCCACCGTGTGCTCGATTTTCAGCGATCCACGCAGCCTGACGACATCAGCCGCCGTATAGTTGCGGACAACGCCTTTCCAGCGCGGGTTGGTGTCCCAATCTTGTTGCAGGGCTGCTGTTTGCTGTTCACGAGTTGCCATGGTGCTCTCCTAAAAAAACCAAGTTATGAAGTGAAATCCGTTAGATACATCATAGCGCTTTTTGTGCATGGCACAACAACTCTTATATAAGACATATAAGCAAAATTTAAATGTTTATATTCAAGAGCTTACATTTTTAATTTCATGATGCGGAATTTAATTTCTTAGAATGGAAGAGATTGGCACGGGAAATTCGCCTGGCGTTCCGCAATGTGAAATGCTCATCCCGTCCAATGAAAACCCCGCGCCCGGCAAGGATGCCCCGGCACGAACCTTGAACGTTGAGATCAGGCAATAAATCGAGGGATGCAGCGCTTGGATGTGCCGGGTCAGGCGACCTTCTGTTGCGCGACAAGAACGCCATCGGCGTCGGCGTAGATCCAGTCGCCTGGGGTGACCGGAACGCCGGCGATCATGACGCGGATATTACGCTCGCCGGCGCCGCGCTTGGCGGGCTTTTGCGGATGCGTCGCACGGGCGCGCACGCCGACCATGCACGCATTGATCTCGTCGGAATCGCGCACGCAGCCATCGACGACGATGCCGGCCCATCCATTATCCTGCGCCAGCAGCGCCAGCTGGCCGCCGACCAGCGCGCGGCGCAGGCTGCCGCCGCCATCGACCACCAGCACGCTGCCGTTGCCTTGCGTCTCGAGCGTCGCGCGCACCAGCGCATTATCTTCAAACACCTTCAGCGTCACCACCGGACCGGCGAATTTGCTGTGTTGGCCGAAATGGCGAAATACCGGAGGCAGGACGGCGAGCCGGCCATCCTCCAGCAGCTGGGAATGGTCGTCGCAGATATCGGCGGTGGCGAAATTCAGCATGGCAGACTCCGTGGAAAAATATCATTTCCACCATTCTATGCGCTTTGCAGCGCCGGCGCGCGGCCGCGTCCGCCCACACCCACGGCGGTGGCGATGGCCAGTACCTGGAACAACGCGATGCAGATGAACACCCATGACGGATGGCCACCATCCATCAGCGCGCCGAACAACAGCGGGCCGACGGCGAGGCCGCTGTCGAGACCAGCATAAACGACGCCAAATACCCTGCCGGTTGCCTGCTTCGGCGCGGCGGCGCGGATCAGCAGGTCGCGCGACGGGCCGGCCACGCCCGCGGCCAGCCCGATCAGCCCCATCAGGATCGTGGTCGACCATCCGGGCACGGCGCCCGACGCCAGCACCAGCGCCAGCGCGGCAGCCAGCGTAAAGGCGCCAGCGATGGTGCGGTCGTGGTGCCGGGTCTTCGCCGCCATGAAGCCGCCCGCCACCATCCCGCCCGCCGAGGCCAGCATGTATGCCGAATAGCCGGCCATGGCCGACGCCAGCGACACCTGGTACAGCGACACCAGGCTGGTCGACGAAAAGCTCTGGATGCCGCCCAGCGCGACGGCCGAGAGGAAGAAGAAGCCAAAGCTCATCCACACGGCGGGCAGGCGCAGGAAGCTGAGCGCGCTGCCCTCGGCGGCCACCTGGCCTTGCGGCGCAAGCGGATCGGAATACAGCGCCGCGCGGTTCAGGAACAACAGCAGCAAGGTAGCAAACGGAATCACCGACGCTGCCAGCAATGCCATGCGCCAACTGGAGAACGTCGCCAGGCCGGCCAGGAACACGGGCGCGGCCGCCCAGCCCAGATTACCGCTGACGCCATGCACCGAGAAAGCATGCGCGATGCGCGCCTTCGACACGCGCTGGTTCAGCAAGGTATAGTCGGACGGATGGAACACCGAATTGCCGAGCCCGGCCAGCATCGACCCGGCCAGCAGCATCGCATAATGGTTGGCGCCGGCCAGCAAAAGCGAAGCGATGCCCAGCAGCGCCATGCCGCCGAACAGCACCCGGCGCGCGCCGACGCGGTCGACCACGAAGCCGGCCAGCGCCTGGCCGACGCCGGACACGACGAAGAAGACCGTCATCAACAGGCCCAGTTCGGCGTACGTCAGGTTGAACGCCGGCTTCAGCCAGGGAAACAGGCTGGCGAGGATCAGGTGATAAAAGTGGGACACCCCATGCGCGAGGCCGACAAGGCCGATGACGCGCGCGTCATCGCGCAAGGAAGCTGGTTGCATTGAAAGGCTCAGGGAAGGTTGAGCCGGTAGTGTATCGCTGTTCCAAGCCATCTGCCGAACCCCGCGCAGTTTCGACGGCAATACCCCCGAAAACATTCTAAAATCGGGGACAGACCCCAATTTTGGAACATGGAGTGGTGGATGGATGGTGCGGGGACAGGTTTGACGATACAGGCGGCCGGCCACGGCCAGCCGCTGTTATGGGCGCATGGCTTGTTGTCGAGCATGGGCACCGAGGACGCGCTCGGCTGGTTCGGCTGGAACGCGCAGGCCGAAGCGGCCAGGCTGATCCGTTATGACGCGCGCGGCCATGGCGGAAGCAGCGCCCCGCGCGGCGCCCACCACTACCAGTGGTCCAGGCTGGGCGCCGACATGCTCTGCGTCGCCGATGCCAGTGGCGCGCCCTGCTTCATCGCCGGCGGCATGTCGATGGGCTGCGCAGCGGCCATCCATGCCGCTGTACAGTCACCGGAACGCGTCAAAGGCCTGATCCTCGCGCTGCCGCCAATAATCTGGGAAAACCGCGCAGCGCAGCGCGGACTGTACAAGCGCATCGGCGAGCGCGGCACGCAGACCGATGGCCGCGCACTGGCCAAGCTGATGAGCCGCGACCTGGCCCGCACCCTGCCCCACTGGCTGACCGACGCGTCACCCGGCATCGCGGCCAGCCTGGCCATCGGGGTGCGTGCGCTGGACCGCCGCATCATCCCCGACCTGTTCCATGGCGCGGCGATGTCCGACCTGCCGGCGCGCGCGCACCTGCAAGCCATCGCCCACATTCCCACATTGATCCTCGCATGGACCGGCGACACCACCCACCCGCTCGCGTCCGCGCATGAGCTCCACGAGCTGTTGCCGAACTCCACATTGCATATTGCCAAGAGTCACGAGGACTTGCTTCAATTTCCCGGCCATATCCGAACGTTCTCAGCAGGCATCGCCGCGCCCGGCCTATAAACGCTGGCCGCCCCGTCCAGCTGGCTGCGGCAAGCGCAAGGCGCATAAAAAAACCGCGCCGCGGCATTCACCGGGGCGCGGCCTTCTTCAGGGCACAGCGTCAGGCCGGTTCCGCCTCGGCCGCAGCCGGCTCCTCGAACACCAGGTTGCCGCGATCCACGCGCACGCGGATCGTGTCCTTCGGCCCGAATTTGCCGCTCAAAATCGCCTTGGACAGCGGATTTTCGATCTGCTGCTGGATCGCCCGCTTGAGCGGACGCGCCCCATACACCGGGTCGTAGCCGGCCTCGGCGATCTTCTGCAGCGCCGCGTCGTCGATATCGAGCGCCATCTCCATCTTGCCCAGGCGTGCTTCCAGGTGCTTGAGCTGGATCTTGGCGATCGCGCCGATGTTCTTCTCGTCGAGCGCATGGAACACCACGATCTCGTCGATGCGGTTGATGAACTCCGGACGGAAGTGCGAGCGCACTTCGGCCATGACCGCCAGCTTGACCACGCCCGGGTCGTCGCTGTCCATCGACTGGATCTTGTGCGAGCCGAGGTTCGAGGTCATCACGATCACGGTGTTCTTGAAGTCGACCGTGCGGCCCTGCCCGTCCGTCATGCGGCCGTCGTCGAGCACCTGCAGCAGCACATTGAACACGTCGTGGTGCGCCTTTTCGACTTCGTCGAGCAGGATCACGCTGTATGGCTTGCGCCGCACCGCTTCGGTCAGGTAGCCGCCCTCGTCGTAGCCGACGTAGCCCGGCGGCGCGCCGATCAGGCGGGCGACCGAATGCTTCTCCATGAATTCGCTCATGTCGATGCGGATCATCGAGTCCTCGGTATCGAACAGGAAGTTCGCCAGCGCCTTGCACAGTTCAGTCTTGCCGACCCCGGTCGGCCCGAGGAACATGAACGAGCCATACGGACGGTTCGGGTCCGCCAGGCCGGCGCGCGAGCGGCGGATCGCGTCCGCCACGGCGACAATCGCCTCGTCCTGCCCGACCACCCGTTCGTGCAGCTTCTCTTCGATGTGCAGCAGCTTGTCACGCTCGCCCTGCATCATGCGCGACACCGGAATGCCGGTCGCGCGCGACACCACTTCGGCGATTTCTTCCGCGCCGACCTGGGTGCGCAGCAGCTTCGGCTTGTTCTGCTGCTGTTCGCTGCCGGCCGAGATTTCAGCCTGTTTCAGTTCGGCTTCCAGCTGCGGCAGGCGGCCGTACTGGAGCTCAGACATGCGCCCGTAATCGCTCTGGCGCCGCGCTTCTTCCATCTGGTGGCGCACCGTTTCGATTTCTTCCTTGATGTGGGTAGTCCCCTGCACCATCGCCTTTTCCGACTTGAGCACTTCCTCGAAATCGTTGTACTCGCGCTCCAGGCGCGCGATTTCTTCGTTGATCAGTTCCAGGCGGCGGAACGAGGCTTCGTCCTTTTCCTTCTTGACCGCTTCGCGCTCGATCTTCAGCTGGATGATGCGGCGCTCCAGCCGGTCCATGACTTCCGGCTTGGAGTCGATCTCGATCTTGATCTTCGAGGCCGCCTCGTCGATCAGGTCAATTGCCTTGTCGGGCAAAAAGCGGTCGGTGATATAGCGGTGCGACAGTTCGGCCGCGGCGATGATGGCCGCGTCGGTGATCTCCACCTTGTGGTGCAGCTCGTATTTGTCTTGCAGCCCGCGCAGGATCGCGATGGTCGCCTCGACGCTCGGCTCGTCGACCATGATCTTCTGGAAGCGGCGCTCGAGCGCGGCGTCCTTTTCGATATATTTGCGGTACTCGTCGAGCGTGGTCGCGCCGACGCAGTGCAGTTCGCCGCGCGCCAGCGCAGGCTTGAGCATGTTCCCGGCGTCCATCGCGCCTTCGGCCTTGCCGGCGCCGACCATCGTGTGCATCTCGTCGATGAAGACGATGGTCTGGCCTTCGTCCTGCGCCAGCTCCTTGAGCACCGACTTGAGGCGCTCTTCGAACTCGCCGCGGTACTTGGCGCCGGCCAGCAGCGCCGCCATGTCGAGCGACAGCACGCGCTTGCCCTTGAGCGAATCGGGCACCTCGCCGTTGATGATACGCTGGGCCAGGCCCTCGACGATGGCGGTCTTGCCGACCCCCGGCTCGCCGATCAGCACCGGGTTGTTCTTGGTGCGCCGCTGCAGCACCTGGATGGCGCGGCGGATCTCGTCGTCGCGGCCGATCACCGGGTCGAGCTTGCCCATGCGGGCGCGCTCGGTCAGGTCGAGCGTGTACTTCTTGAGCGATTCGCGCTGGCCTTCGGCGTCCTGCGACTGCACGCCCTCGCCGCCGCGCACCGCATTGATGGCCGTTTCCAGCGACTTGCGCGACAGGCCGTTTTCACGCGCCAGCCGGCCGGCGTCGGATTTGTCGTCGGTCAGCGCCAGCAGCACCATCTCGCTCGACACGAACTGGTCGCCGCGCTTCTGCGCTTCCTTGTCGGCCAGGTTCAGCATCGACACCAGCTCGCGCCCGACCTGGACCTCGCCGCCGGTGCCGGACACTTTCGGTAGCCGTTCGAGCGCGCTCTTGAGCGCATTCGTCAGCCCGCCCACGTTGACGCCGGCGCGCTGCAGCAGCGAACGCGCGCCGCCGTCGTCCTGGCTCAGCAGGGCCGTCAGCAGGTGTACCGGCTCGATATATTGGTTGTCGTTGCCGACCGCCAGGCTTTGCGAATCGGCGAGCGCTTCCTGGAGCTTGGTCGTGAGTTTGTCTTGCCGCATGATAATGCTCCCGTAGGATTTAACTTGAAAGCAAGGTTGGGCCGGGCGGATGTCTTTTCAAGATGGCATCACCCCAATCATCATGACTGATATCGCGCCAGGGCGGCGCAAGGTAGGACCGGCGCCTGCTGCTCAGCCGGCACTGTCGTACGCTTGCCTGGCCCAGGCCAGCAGCTCGTCGTCGACCTCGGCGGCATCGGCGATGCGGACCTTGTAATTGCACATGCCGCCCGGCGCCTGTTCGAGCAGGCGCCCGCTGGCCGCCACGCCCTTCATGTTCAGGCCAAGCTCGACGCGCGTGTTGGTGGCCGGGCCCAGCATCGCGAACTGCTTCTTGCGGCGCAGGCTCAGGTAGCCCTTCTTCGGCGCGATCTCAAACTCGCCGAACTGCGCCATGGCGGCCATCAGCTTGTCGTGGATCGGGCGCAACGCCGCCTTCGGCCCGGCATAGATGGCGTCCAGTACCTCGTCGGCTTCCTTGCCCGCCGCCTCGGCCGCGCCGCCCGAGCCCAGTACATGGTGGACGGTGGCGTTGGCGTCGCCGTGGCCCATGCCCAGTTCGCGCTTGAGGAAGTCGCGCAGCTCGCCGTGCTTGGCGAGCCCGCTGGCCCGCAGGATCTCGCCCAGTTCGGCCAGGGTCTTGCCGCTGCGTTTCTCGATGTTGGCCAGCTGGGTCGCCACCGCCTTGTCCATATCCGCCACATTACCTCCTTATTGGTTTGATCAGGCAGAGAGCATGCGCCAGGTCGCGAAGCCGGCGATACAGCAGCCGATCGAGCCGGCCAGGTGCAGCGCCGAATGTGCCGCGGCCCAGCCGTAGTCGCCGCGCTGCAGCAGCAGCATGGCTTCGCCGGAGAACGTCGAAAACGTCGTCAGCCCGCCGAGGAAGCCGGTGACCGCAAACAGCCGCCACTCGGGCGACAGCTGCGGCAGCGACGTAAACAGCCCCAACATCAAGCCGATCAGGTAGCCGCCGGCCAGGTTCGCCACCAGCGTGCCGAGCGCCAGCTTGCCGTGCGCGCCGGCCAGCCACAGCGACAGCCCCCAGCGCAGCCAGGCGCCCAGTGCGGCGCCCAGCCCCACCGCCAGCCAGCTCAAACGCCACCCCATTTCGCGCGCGCGCTGTCGTCGGATTCGCGCGCGTCGACCCAGCGCGCGCCATCGGGCGTCTGTTCCTTCTTCCAGAACGGCGCTTCGGTCTTCAGGTAGTCGATGATGAATTCGCAGGCGTCGAAGGCCTCGCCGCGATGGGCCGAGGCGCAGGCGACCAGCACGATCTGCTCGAGCGGCTTGAGCGGGCCGACGCGGTGGATCACGCGCGCGCCGAACAGCGGCCAGCGCGCCCGGGCTTGCTCGATGATGTTCGCCAGCGCCTGCTCGGTCATGCCCGGGTAGTGCTCGAGCTCCATTTCGCTGACGCTGGCGCCGTCGTTCATGTCGCGCACGGTGCCGACAAAGCTGACCACCGCGCCGATGCGCGGGTCTTGCGCGCGCAGCACTGCCAGTTCGGCGCTGACGTCGAAATCGTCCTGGCGGACGCTGACCTCGCTCATGTCTGGTCCTTGCCGAGAATGCGGGCAAACAGGTGCTCGATGCGCGACGCGGTGCGGGCGTCCGCCAGCGCAGGCATCGCGCACAGGTGCAGGAACCGGGCCGACTCGGTGTGCGGCTTCTGCCCCGACTTGAGCGAGGTTTGCAGCGCCTCGACCTGCAGCTTCAGGCGCTCGCGCGCAAACTCGGCACCGCTGTCGATGCCGGTGGCGATTTCCAGCCGCAGGATCTCGTGCAGCAGCGCGTCGCTGTTTTGTTCGAGCACCCGGACATACGCGTCGCGCTGGCCTGAGCGCGCCGCCTCCAGCGCCGCGCGCAGTCGCGCGTCCAGCGCCTGCTCATAGTCGGGGCTGAGCGGCGCCATGCTGTCCCAGCGCGTTGTCCACTGGCCCGGGTCGATCTCCTTGCCCTGGGCGAGCGCCGATTCCAGCGCCTGGCACAGGCGCAGCTTTTCGCGCAGCGCGTTGGCCCGCGCCAGCCCGGCGTTGCGCCTGGCCAGGTCGGCATGCTGCTGCAGCAGCGCCACCGCGGCGTGATAGCGCTTTTCGACTTTCGCCTCGTTCGCGCGCGGCACCGGCCCTGCCGCATGCCACTCGGCGGCGGCCTCGCGCAGCAGCTTGCCGGCCGCCGCAGGTTCGATGCCTTCGGCGGCCGCTTCCAGGCGCGCGCTGATCGCGTCCTTGGCTTGCTGGTGCGCGCGCCGTTCGGCGTCGGCCGCATGCGCGCTTTCCTTGCGGCTGGCGAACACCGCGTCGCAGGCGCTGCGGAAGCGCTGCCACAAGGCCTGCTCGGTCTTGCGTTCGAGCGGCAGCGCCTTGGCGTGTTCCTGCCAGCTCTCCTGCAAGGCGCGCAGCGTGTCGAGCGCATGGCGGTCGTGCGGATTGATCGCCCTGGCTTGCTCGATCAGTTCTTCGCGCCCTGCCGCCTCCGACTTGCGGCGCTCTTCCAGCGGGCCCTGGAGCACGTTGAGCGCATTGGCGAATTCCTGGTCGAGCCGCTTCTTTTCCTTGCGGTCGATGGCGCCAAGGTGGCTCCACGCCAGCCGCAGCCGCTGCACCGTGCCGGCCACGTGCTTCCAGTCGGCGCCGCTGGCGTCGGCAAGCCGCGCCGCTTCGGCCACCGCTTCGGCGACCAGCGCCTGCGCCTTGTCGGCATTGGCGTGGCGTTCGCCCGCCAGCTGCTTGAAGTGGGCCGCCGCCGGGGCGTAAGCCACCGTGCAAGCCGAGTCGAAGCGCTCCCACAGCGTCTTTGGCGCCGCCCCGGACAGCGCGTCGAGCGCCTTCCAGAGTTCGCGCATGCTGCCGACCTTTTTGGCCAGTTCGGCCATCGGGTGGTTTTGCGCGGGCAGCTGTTCCACCGCCTTGATCAATTCTTCGCGCGAGACGTTGCCGCCCCAGCGCGCCCAGTCGGACAGGCGTTTGAACTCGGCGCGCGCATGGGCCAGGCGCTCGGCTTGCGGCGGCGACAGGCGCACGCCCTTGCTGTCCTTGAGGGCCTTGTCGCAGTCGGCGGCGGCGGCCAGCGAACCATGCTGCAGCGCCGCTTCCAGCGCCGCCAGCGTGGCCAGGAAGTCGTCGCCGGCGCCAGGCGCCGCTTGCGGCGGGCGCAGCGCTTTCACCTTCGGCAGCGGCTGCGGCAAGGCCGCCAGCACCGCGTCGAAGCGTGGCTGCAGCGCGGGCGGCGCATCCGCCGGCAGCGGCCCGAACTGCTGCCAGGCGCGGCGCAGGCGTTCGGCGTCGAGCGATTCGAGCGGCGCCGCTTCCCATTCGGCCAGCGCGGCTTCGCGCGCGGCCAATGCCGACTGGCTCTTTTCGATCGCGCCCAGCGAGGCCCTGACGCGCGCCAGTTCCATCGCGAACTCGTTGACCAGGCTGCGCGGCAGCGTCGCATGTTCGGGCGCCGCCAGCGCGTCAGCCTGGTTTTGGTCCAGCCGGTCAAGCTGCGCTGCCATTTCGCTGGCCGGCAAGTTCGATGCGCCCAGCTCGCGCAAGGCATTCAGGCGGTCGATCATCGCGCGCTGCAGCAGCACCTGCGCTTCGAGGCGCCGCCCAAGCCGCGCGCGCAGGCCGTCGAATTCCGGGTTCAGCTCGGGGGCCGCGATCACCGACCAGCGGCGGTCGAGCTCGGCGACCTGGTTCGGGCTGAGCTTGTCGTCGGCTGCAAGCGTGTGGGCGTGGGCGATGCAGGCGCGCCCGCGTTCAAGCTCGGCCTGGTGGTGGCGAATCGCGTCCAGGCGCGACTGCAGCAGTTTTGCGACGCGCCGGTCGGTGTTGCGAATTGCCGCGTGGACTCGTTCGAGCTGTTCGCGCGAATGCACGAATTCGGCTGCGGCCAGGCGCAGCTCGGAAAACTCACTGCTCAGGATGAAATCGGCAGCGGCGGCTTCGTCGCCGGCCAGCGATGCGATCCGCTCGGCTTGCACTGCGCGCGCCGACACTTGCTGGGGCTGCGGCGACTGGTCACGCTGGCCGCCCTTCTGCTCAGCCTGTTCGGCCGGGGCCACGCCCGCCTTGTCGCCGGACCGCTTGAAAAGAAATTCGAACATGACGTCGGATCAATCATTCAAAACCACCATCATAGCAAGAACACAGCCCGGAGCACGGGACTGGCGGCGGTTTCGGGTGCCGGCGGCAGCTCGGCGGATTTACCCAGCGACCCAGCTGGCGTGGCGGCGCTCCATGGCGCGCGCCGCGCCAACCGTCAATGCGTCGTCCATGTCGCTCAGCACTGGCGCGGGCGCGGCGATGTCGCGCAGCGGACGGCTTTCCTGGCGGTAGGCGTCATGGGCGAGCATCTGGTTGGCGACAGCGAACCAGTCTTCGCCGGAAATCATGGTGCGCGCCAGCGCGAATAATTCATGTTCCTCGCGGTCAAGCCGCGCCAGCATCGCGTCGCAGAAGGTGTCAATGCCAATGCAGAAATGGCGCACGCCGGCCGCCGTGTTGATTGGTCCGGCGTTGACGCGCGCAACGACATCGGCAATGGCGTGGCCGGCGACATCGCTGAGCGCGTCGAGTTCATCGAGCAGGCTGTTGGCGTGCGAGGTGGCGCGGCGGATTGCGGGAATCAGGAAAATGTCGATCTTGCGCCAGTGGCAGTTGTGGAACAGCCGCTGCAAGGCATCGCAGGCGTAGCTGACCTGCCCGGCCGTCAAGGCGGACTGGTTGACGAAATTGGTTGGCAGTAACTTTTGAAGTGACTGCAGGCTGACACGAACGCTGGCTTGCTCGACCGACAGGGCTACAAGGGTGTATGTCGCCGTTAACATTCGCTCTCCTCGGGATCGTTCGCCGGCAAGGCGCCCTGGCGGCACCGAAGCGCGCCTGATGGACCTGGCGGTATATGTTTTGGAAAGGCTTGACGGTTGTTGTTTGATCTCTGTTTTCGTCAGCCCGGAAGATCAAGTGTAAATAAGGCCGACATCCCCGGTTTGATATGGCGCAAGCCGGGGGGCATTGACGACGGCCTAATTTGTGCAGGTTTGCAATATTGCCTAGGCGGCCTCAGCTTCGCCAGGAGACAGCGCGGCCAGCGCAGCACGCCGCTGCGATATCGGCGGCGAACCGGTCGCTGATGCGCACGCCCGGCTCCAGCGCCACCGATTTCAGGTCGAACACACCCTCGCGCCGGTGCGCCTTGGCGTCACAGCAGGACCTGTGCGGCCAGGTGCAACGCGCGGGCGCGGGCAATGGTGAGGTGCAGTTCGCTCATGATGCTATTTTAGAGTCCTGCCCGCATTTTTTTCTTAACCGGAAGAACTATTTTTCGCCAACTGCGACCAAACCCGCGGTTTTGGGGGCAGAATGTTAGTACAGCATGCCGGAAGTCTCATCTAAGGGGAAACTTGAGCACCTCAGTCAAACTGCTTCGCCGCTGGGTCGCCACAAGGTTCGGAGCCTACCTGCTACCGGCCTCGGCCACCTTGTTGCTGTTGGGCTTGTGGGGCGTGATGATTTACCAGGTCGACCTTGAGCGCCAGGTAGCGCACAGCAAGGCGGTCGGGCAGAGCCAGTCGCAAGCGCGCATGCTGTCGGACTACGTTGGCAACATCCTGCGCCAGGCCGGCCATGCGACCCACGTCTTCAAGTTGCGCTTCGAGCAGGCCGGCGCCTATCCGCTGGCGCAGTTCGCCGCGCCCGGCGGCCTGCTCGACAGCGTGCTGCCGGTCAGGCTGGGCATCCCGATGGCGGTGTATGACGCCAGCGGCAAGCTGGTCGACAGCCTGAACGGCCCCATGCCCACCAGCGCCGCGGCCTCGCCCTACTTCCCGGTTCTTGCCGGCAGCGCGCGCGACGTCGACCTGGTCACCGCCGCGCGCACCTCGGCGCACGCCAGCGCCTGGCAGATCCAGGTGGCGCGGCGCCTGTCGTCCGCCGACGGCAGCTTCGCCGGCGTGGTGGTGATGGTGATCGAGCCCTCGCTGTTCATCGACGATTACGACCGTCTCGATATCGACGAGCGCTCCGCCGTCGTGCTGCTGAACCGGACCGCGGGCCTGTCGGCGGGCCGCCTTGGCGAATCGCTGTTTACCAGCGATACGCTGGACTTCACGCCGCTTGGAACACGCGGGCGCAGGCTGGCCGAGGTGGTGCCGGACGAATCGCTCGATGAGGTGCCGCGCATCTACGCCGCCAGCGAGCTGGGGCGCGATGCGCTGGTCGCGGTGGTCGGCATCCCGCGCGATGTGGCGCTGGCCAGCTTCGAGCGCCAGCGCCTGGCCTACTTCGCCATCGCAGCCTTTGCCGGGGCCTTGATCCTGGGCGTGACCGTCACGCTGATGCGCCAAAGCACGCGCCTGCGCGCCAGCATGCGGGCGGCAAAGGAAGCACAGGCGATGCTGCGCGGCGCGGTCCACGGCAGCCTCGATGCCTTCATGCTGCTCAAGGCAGTGCGCGGCGAGGAGGGCCAGGTGGTCGACTTCGTCATCGCCGACATCAACGAGATCGGCGCGGCGATCCTGAAACACCCGCGCGGCCGGCTGCTCGGCCAGAAGGCGTTCGCGTTCCTGCCGCGCCTTGCCACCACCGGTCTGTTCGGGCACTACGTCGATGTGCTGGAAACCGGCCACACCCACTCGGAAGAATTCGAGATCCGGCTCGAGGGCGAGAGCCCGACCTGGATCCATCACCAGGTGGTGCCGATCGAGGACGGCGTGGCCGTCACCTGGCGCGACATCACGGTGCGCAAGCACGAAGAACTGGAGATCCGCGGCAGCCGCAACTTCCTGCAGTCGCTGATCAACAACCTGCCGCTGCTCATTTACGTCAAGAGCGCCCGCCCGGAGAGCTTCGGCCAGATCCGGATCTGGAACCAGGCCGCCGAAGCGGTCACCGGCTACCGGCCCGACCAGGTGATCGGCAAGCGCGACGCCGAAGCGTTCCCGCCCGGCTTTGGCCTGTCCACGCCGGCCGAAGACCTGGCCATGCTCGATACGCCGATGATCGTCGACCTGCCGGAAAGGCCGGTCAACCGGCCCGACGGCACCGTTCGCTACCTGCATACGATGTCGGTGCCGCTGTTCGACACCGATGGCCAGCTTGAATACATCCTGTGCATCGCCGAAGACGTGACGCGCCGCCGCGAACAGGACCAGAACCTGCGCGAGGCCCTGGCCGCCCACCGCGCCAGCGAGGCGCGCCTGCGCACCATTGCCGATGCGCTGCCGGCCATGATCGCCTACGTCGACGCCAAGCAGGTCTACCGCTTCCAGAATGCGGCGTTCGTGCGCGACTTCCTGGGCGGTAAAAGCGTGCTTGGTGCCAGCGTGCGCGCAAGCGTAGGCGAACGGCACTACAAGGCGCTCGAACCATACATGCGGCGCGCGCTGGCCGGCGAGACCGTCGTGTTCGAAGAATCCGAAGATAGCCATGGACGCGAACTCACCTACGAAGTGACGTACATACCGCAGACCGGCGACGACGGCCGCACGATCGCTGGATTCCACGTCATGCGGCAGGACATCACCTCGCACAAGCGCGAGAAGCGCCAGCTGATCATGCTGTCGCAGATCGACGCCCTGACCGGGCTGACCAACCGCGCCGGCTTCTTCCAGAAACTCAACGCGGCGATGAAGAACAGCACCGACAAAGGCTCGCTGATGGCGGTGATGTACATGGACATCGACCACTTCAAGCCGGTCAACGACACCTACGGCCACAACACCGGCGACGCGCTGCTCAAGGCGTTCTCGGGACGCCTGACGCATACGGTGCGCGCCAGCGACACCGTGGCGCGCCTCGGCGGCGACGAGTTCACCATCGTGATGGAAAACCTGGCGCGCAACGAGGACGCCTCGGCCATCGCGGCCAAGATCGTCGCGGCCATGCAAAAGCCGTTCAAGCTGGGCGAAGTCAATGTCTCGGTGTCGACCAGCATCGGCCTGGCCTTCTTCGCCGGCGGCCCGATCGAAGCCGAGGAACTGCTGCGACAGGCCGACATGTTGCTGTACCAGGCCAAGCAGGCCGGCCGCAACACCTATCGCGTCGCCAACTGACATTCGTCGTGGCGGGCAGGCCGCCGGGTGCGCTATAGTGAGCGCTTGATTGTCACCCAAGCGTATCCGATGCGGCTGTTGCACACCTCCGACTGGCATCTTGGCCAGGCCCTCCACAATTACGAACGCACCTACGAGCACCAGCGCTTCCTCGACTGGCTGCTCGACACGATCGTGTCGGAACAGGCCGACGCCCTGCTGATCGCCGGCGACATCTTCGACACCGCCAACCCGCCGGCCAGCGCGCAGCGCCAGCTTTACCGTTTCCTGCGCCAAGCGCGCGAACGCTCGCCGCAGCTCGATATCGTCGTCATCGCCGGCAACCACGATTCTCCGGGGCGGCTCGAAGCGCCCGCACCGCTGCTTGAGGCGCACGGCACCAGCGTCATCGGAAACATCGTCCGCAACGCCGACGGCGAGATCGACCTCGAACGCCTGCTGGTGCCGCTGCATGGCAGCGACGGCCAGGTCGCTGCGTGGTGCCTCGCGGTGCCCTTCCTGCGCCCGGGCGACGTGCCGCGCGGCGAAACGCCGCAGGAAGGCGTCGATCCCTACATGAATGGCATCGGCCTGCTGTATCAGCAGGCATTCGCGCTGGCGCAGTCGAAGTGCGTCGATGGCCAGGCGATTGTCGCGATGGGGCACTGCCACATGGTCAACGGCGAGTCATCCAACGACTCCGAGCGCCGCATCGTCATCGGCGGCACCGAGGCGCTGTCCGCGGGGATCTTCGACCCTACGATCGCCTACGCGGCACTGGGCCACCTGCACCTGGCCCAGCGCGTCGGCCACAACGAACACATTCGCTACTGCGGCAGCCCGCTGCCGCTATCGTTCGCCGAGACCGGCTACAAGCACCAGGTGCTGCGGGTCGACCTGGCCGGCGGCAAGGCGGCCGCGGTGACGCCGCTGCTGGTGCCGCGCGCCGTCGAGCTGCTGCGCGTGCCGCCGCAGCCGGCGCCGCTGGAAGAAGCACTGGCGGCGCTGGCAGCGCTTGACCTGCCCGACCTGCCGCATGCGTTGCAGCCCTTGCTGGAGGTGCGCGTGCTGCTGGACGCGCCCGAACCCGGGCTGCGCGGGCGCATCGAAGCGGCGCTCGCCGGCAAGCCGGTGCGGCTGGCGAAAATCGAACCGACCCGCAAGCGCGACCCGTCAAATGCCGAGGCCGCCGCGCTGTCGCTGGAGCAGCTGGCCGAACTCCAGCCCGACGACATCTTCCGCCGCCTCTACCTGCAGCAGTACGGCGAGGACGCGCATCCCGAGCACCTGAGCGCGTTCGCGGAACTGATGCTGACGGCGTCCCATGACGGCGGCAAGGCATGAAGATACTGAAAATCAGCGGCCGCAACCTGGCCTCGCTGGCGGGCGAGTTTTGCGTCGACTTCGAGCAGGAGCCGCTCGCCTCGGCGGGCCTGTTCGCCATCAGCGGCCCGACCGGCGCCGGTAAAAGCACGCTGCTCGATGCCATGTGCCTGGCGCTGTACGACATGACGCCGCGCCTGCTCAAGCGCAAATCCGGCAGCGTCCTTCCCGACGTCGGCGACGATACCGTCTCGGTCCATGACCCGCGCTCGCTGCTGCGCCGCGGCGCGGCCGACGCTTTCGCGGAAGTGGACTTCGTCGGCAACGACTCGCTGCGCTACCGCGCGCGCTGGAGCGTCAAGCGTTCACGCAACAAGGTGGCAGGCCCGCTGCAGAAGTCGGCCATGACGCTGCACCAGCTGCCCGAGCTGGCGCCGCTTGGCAAGACCAACACCGAAGTGCTGCAGGAGATCGTCCAGCGCGTCGGCCTGTCGTTCGAACAGTTCACGCGCGCCGTGCTGCTGGCGCAGAACGAGTTTTCGGCATTCCTGAAAACCGAGGAGAACGAACGCGGCGAGCTGCTCGAGACGCTCACCGGCAGCGCGATCTACAGCGCGATCTCGAAACGCGCCTACGAACGCTTCAAGGCGGAAGAAGCGGTGTCGAAGCAGCTGGCCTCGCGCCTGGCCGACCAGACGCCATTGCCGCCCGAATCCCGCGCCGAGCTCGATACGCGGGCCGCGGCCGCCGGCGCGACGCTGTCCCAGGCCGATGCCCGCAAGGTGGCGCTGGAACAGCAGCTGCGCTGGCAGCAGGAGTCGGACAAGCTGGCCGAGCAGATAGCACAGGCCGACAGCGCATTGGCCGACGGCGTTGCGGCAGTTGGCGCCGCAAGCGGCCGAAAACGGCATCTGGCGACCATCGACGCCGCGCAGCCGGCGCGCCAGATGGTCGCCGATCGCAACCGGCTGGCGGCGGAACAAGCCACCCTGCGGTCGTCGATTGTGGCATGCGATGTCGCCCTGGCCGAGGCGGTCGGCGCACAGGAGCAGGCAGCCAAGGCCCTGACCGGGACCAGCGCCGCCGTGCAGGCAGCCGAACAGGCCCAGCGCGCGGCCGGCCCGCAACTGGACGCGGCCAAACGGATTGACGCGACCATCGCGGCATTAACGCCATCGCACGCCAACGCAGCCGACGCCCGTGCGGCGTCATTGAACGATCTCAACCTCGCCAACGCTGCCGCCACCGACGCGGCCGGCAAGCTGGCCGCCGATCGCACGGCGTACCAGGAAACCGGTGCATGGCTGGAAGCGCACCGCCATCTCGAACCGCTCGCGCTGCAGTGGCCTCGCTGGGACAAGCTGTTCGCCCAGGCCGGCAACGACGCCGAACGCGAACGCAGCCTCGCCGCCGACCTGGCGCAGGCCGATGCCACGCGCACCCAGGCGCTCGCCGCCGAGCAGGCCGCCGCCGCGACGCTGGCCGAATCCACGGTGCGCCTGCAGGCGCTGGAAGCATCGCGCCAGCAGACGATTGCCGCGCTGGCCGGCTTTGCCGCGCTGCGTTTGCGGCCGGAACGGCAGGCGCTCGACCAGCGGCGCGACCGCCTGGCCGAGGGACAAAGGGCATGGGCCGAATTCGACGCCATCTGCAACCGCCTGCAGCAGGCCGCAACGCGTGCCGGCGAGTTATCGGCGACAACCGCGACAGCGCAGGCGCTGCTGGCCAGCGCCGCGCTTGATGCCGTTGGCCTGGATGCGGCCCGCATTCAGGCTGAGCGGTCGCACCATGCCGCGCAGCTGGCCTGTGCCGGCAGTGTCGAAGAACTGCGCAAGACGCTTGCCAAGGACGAGCCTTGCCCGGTCTGCGGCAGCGCCGAGCATCCTTACCAGAACCAGGATGCGGGCCTGCGCGCGATGCTGGCCAGCCTGGACGCCGAGGTGGCCCGCTGCCGCGCCAATGTCGCGGAGAGCCTGGCGATACAGGGTGCGCAGCGCGCCATCATTGCTGCCACCGAACAGCAGCTGGCGGTGTGCCGCGGCGATCTGGAGTCGCTCGAACTCGCGCTCGATACCGCAGCCAGCGCGTGGCAAGCCAATCCCCTGGCAGTGCTGGCCCCCAGCGAAGCAGAACGCAGCGACTGGTTCGCCGCGCAGATCGAGATAACGCGCGCCCGGTCGCAAGAACTCGAGACGCAGGAGCTGGCAGAACGCGCCGCCGCCGACGCGCGCGACCAGGCGCAGTCAGCCTGCGACCACGGCGCGGCCGAACGTGACCGCCTGCGCGAAGCAGCCGCCGCGTCGCGCGCGCTGGCAGAGAAGGCCGGCGCCGATTACGCCACCATCTCCGAACGCCTGGCCCACGCCAGCGCCAGCGTGGCCGCTGTCCTCGACGAACTCGATGGTGTCGTCGCCAGCGCCGATTGGCGTGCCGCGTGGCGTAGCGAACCCGCCGTTTTCCGCGCCCGGCGCGCAGGTGAAGCCGAGCAATTCAATGCCAAAGCGGCTAGCCATGCCGCGCTGGCAGGCGCCCTTGCGACGCAGGATGTTGAGCACCGCGCGTTGCTGCGGCGCTGCGAGCATGGGGCGCAGCTGGCGGCTGCGGCGCAATCGGCGTTTGACCGCATCGACGCCGAGCTGGCCGCCAGGCAGCGCGAGCGCACGGCGCTTTGGGAAGGCCGCGCGGTGGCGGAAGTCGAAGCGGCGCTGATGCAGGCGATTGACAGCGCGCGCGCGCGGCTGGCAAGCGAGCAGGCAGCGCGCGAACACGCCGCCCACGCTGAAACGCGGGCGCGCGAATCGCTCGCGCACAACAAGGATCGGCTTGCCGCCAACCAGACCGAAAGCGCTGCCACACAGGCGCGCCTCGACGCCTGGCTGGCAGATTTCGGCGGGCGACATCCGGGCCTGGGTCCGGTCGACGGCGACACGCTCGCCGGGCTGCTGGAACTTGAACCGTCGTGGATCGCCCACGAACGCCTCGCATTGGCCGACATCGACACCGCCGCCAACAACGCCGCGACGGTATTGGGCGAGCGCCGCAGCCGGCGCGAGCTGCACCTGCAGAACCCGCTCGCCCTGTCAGCACAACCGGCCACCGAACTGATTGAGGCGCTGAGCGCGATGGAACTGCAACGCAAAGCCGCGCACGACAGCGCCACCGCCTTGCGGCTGCAAGTCGCGCAGGACGAGGCGCGCCGCGACAACGCAAAGTCGGTCATGGCCGACATCGAGGCGCAGCAGGCCATCGAGCGGCGCTGGGGCCAGATGAACGAGTTGATCGGTTCAGCCGACGGCAAGAAATTCCGCAACTACGCGCAGCAGTTCACGCTGGATGTGCTGCTTGGCTACGCCAACAGCCACCTGTCGCAGCTGGCGCGCCGCTACCGCCTCGAACGGGTGGCGGCCAGCAGCGGCCCGTCGCTCGGCCTGCTGGTGCGCGACCAGGACATGGGCGGCGAAATCCGCTCCGTCAATTCGCTGTCCGGCGGCGAGTCGTTCCTGGTGTCGCTGGCGCTCGCGCTGGGACTGGCGTCGCTGTCGTCGAACCGGGTGCGGGTCGAGTCGCTGTTCATCGACGAAGGCTTCGGCAGCCTCGATAGCGAAACGCTGCGGGTCGCCATGGACGCCCTCGACAGCCTGCATTCCAGCGGGCGCAAGGTCGGCGTGATCTCGCACGTGCAGGAGATGACCGAGCGGATCGCGACCAAAATTCTGGTGCTGCCGTCCGGCGGCGGCACCAGCAGCGTCACGCTGGAGTAAATACGATCAGCGCTTCTGGCATGGCGGCGGTACTGTGGCGCGCACGAGATCCCAGCCCAGCTCGCGGCGAATCTGGGACGGATCGGGCGGCGGGCGGCGGCGCTCCACTTCGGTTCGCAGCCACTCCCTGACGCTTTCCTTGCTAGGTTGCTGACGCTTGTCCATACCTGGCCTGCTCCTGAGACGGCCCTACGGGCCCTGCGCAGTTAACGTGGTGGCGCGCGGGCAGTTGACAAGGGCGCCGAACCGCCGGGTGATAAAATGCGCGCTTTCCCGAACTGCCCTGCCAAAGCGAAACCATGTCCAAGCCTGCCCGCGTGCTGACCTTCAAGTGCGACACATGCACCAAACCAGTCAAAGTGTTCCTGCAAAAAGTTTCTGCATGCTCACACATCCAGCCTTATCAGGGCCTGTGCGCCTGCGGTGAACTCAAGCGCCACGCAACCGGCAACCCTGACGCGGTCGCTTCCTACCTCCAGTCCAGCGATGGCAACTGGTCGCATCACCACTGACCTTCGATTGCCCTTCATGCACCCACAATCCCCCGCACGCATCCATTGGACCGAATCCGACCAGGAGCGCTCGGCATTGTGGCGTTCCGAAAGCGGCATGCCGGCCCCGAAAAAAGTCGTCATCGCCGACGACAAGACGCCGGCCGATGTCGCCTACCGGCTGGCCTGCGAAGGTACCGCGCTGCTGTGGCGCGGCGATTTCCAGAATGCGCGCCAGTTGCTGCAGGCGCTCGCGCGCCGCGCCGACCATAAAGGCGGCAAGCCGAAACGCGTCAAGGAGCCGAAGGCCGCGCCGACCCTGGCCGAAGCGTTCCACCTTCACCGCCAGGCGCAGTCGCAACGCGCGCGCACCCTGGCGATGCTGCTGATTCCGTTCGATGCCGACTACACCATCCCTCTGCGCCGCGCGCCCGAAGTGAAACTGGCCTGTAACGAGGCGTACGGCCGCGGCGAAGAGCCATTCGTCGCATCGCTGCGCGAGCTGCTCGGCGTGATCGGTGCGCACGAGTGGCGCAAGAACGGCGTCGAGATTGCCGCGCTGGACGCGCGCATCCACCCGCACTATGGCGTGTTCTCGCCGATCCGCGGCGAGTACGTGCAGCTGGTGGCCGATGGCCCGCTGCCAGCGGGAGCCAGCCGCGCTTTCGATATCGGCACCGGCACCGGCGTGCTGGCGGCAGTGCTGGCCGAGCGCGGCATCGGGCAAGTGATCGCCACCGACATGGACCAGCGCGCGCTGAGCTGCGCACGCGAGAATATCCAGCGCCTCGAGCTGCAGCAGCAGGTGCAGGTGGTGCAGGCCGACCTGTTCCCGGAAGGCCGCGCCCCGCTGGTGGTATGCAATCCGCCCTGGCTGCCGGGCCGTCCCAGCTCGTCGATCGAATACGCGATCTACGATCCTGACAGCCGCATGTTGCGCGGCTTCCTCGGCGGCCTGTCGGCGCACCTCGAGCCGGGCGGCGAAGGCTGGCTGATCCTGTCGGACCTGGCCGAGCACCTGGGCCTGCGCCCGCGCGACCAGCTGATGGGCTGGATCGAGGCGGCCGGCCTGAAAGTGCTCGACCGCATCGATGTGCGCCCGAGCCACCCGCGCGCCAGCGATGCCAGCGACCCGCTGCATGGCGCCCGCGCCGCCGAAGTAACGTCGCTGTGGCGCCTCGCAGCACGCTAATTTCACCTGCCGTACATTGATCATTGCTTCATCCCCCAATAGTCTGTACAATTCGCAGTGCGGGGTGGAGCAGTCTGGCAGCTCGTCGGGCTCATAACCCGAAGGTCACAGGTTCAAATCCTGTCCCCGCAACCAAATACCACTACAAAGCCCGACTCCCGCAGCCGGGCTTTTGTTTTTAAGAATGGGAATGGCTGCCTTAAGCCGTTCCGGCACCAGGCGTAGCGGTCAACGCGCGTGGTGGCAAGAGGTCGACATGAGAGACAAAAAAGATAACGCGACGTTTGACCTGCCGGGTTTCGAGGCAGCGCGCCCACTGGCAGCGTCCACGATTGAAGTCAAGCGCGCGAGCACCACCCCGCGCCAGCGCAAGTCCTCCCTCAAGCAAGAACAGCTCGAACTGCTCGACGAAACCGATACCAGCGGCCTGCCCGTCTGGCAGCGCGACGACAAGCTCGACCTGACCGGCCTGCCCATCTGGGCCTCGGCCTGACCAATTAAGCTGCGGCGCGTCGCCGCAGGCGCAGTATCCCTCGGCCCGGTCGCCTGATAAACTGGGCCTGTTCCCTATTTGCCGGCCTGCCCAATGAATCCAAACGCCTTTGCCACCCTGCCCCTGACGCCGACCTTCCTGGCCAACCTCGACACGCTCGGCTACCACGAGATGACGGCGATCCAGGCGCAAAGCCTGCCGCCGGTACTGGAAGGGCGCGACCTGATCGCGCAGGCCAAGACCGGCAGCGGCAAGACGGCCGCCTTCGGCATCGGCATCCTGCACAAGCTCAATCCGGCCTGGTTCGCGGTGCAGGGCCTGGTGCTGTGCCCGACGCGCGAACTGGCCGACCAGGTGGCCAACGAGCTGCGCCGCCTGGCGCGCGGCGAAGGCAACATCAAAGTACTGACCCTGACCGGCGGCGCGCCGATGCGCCCGCAGATCGCGTCGCTCGAACACGGCGCCCACATCGTGGTCGGCACGCCGGGCCGCATCCGCGACCACCTCGGGCGCGGCACCATCAACCTGGCGCACGTGCAGACGCTGGTGCTCGATGAGGCCGACCGCATGACCGACATGGGCTTCTACGACGAAATCGCCGGCATCGTCAGCGCCTGCCCGCAGCGCCGCCAGACCTTGCTGTTCTCGGCAACCTACCCGGACGACATCCGCCGCGCCACCGAGCCATTCCTGATCGACCCGGTCGAAATCAAGGTCGAAGCGCAGCACACCGGCGACGCCATCGAGCAGCGCTTCTATGAAGTCGGCTTCGACGAGCGCGATCATGCGGTGGGCCGCCTGCTCAAGCACTTCCAGCCTGCGTCCACCCTTGCCTTCTGCAACACCAAGGTGCATTGCCAGGAGCTGGCCGACGAACTGCGCGCGCAGGGCTTCTCGGCGCTTGCGCTGTACGGCGACCTTGAGCAGCGCGAGCGCGACGAGATCCTGGTGCTGTTCTCGAACCGCAGCTGCTCGGTGCTGGTGGCAACCGACGTCGCCGCGCGCGGCCTCGATATCGCCAATCTTGGCGCCGTGATCAACGTCGACGTCTCCAAAGACACCGAGGTGCACATCCACCGCGTGGGCCGTACCGGCCGCGCCGGCGAGTCGGGCCTGGCGCTGTCGCTGTGCGCGCCGAATGAAAAGAAGTGGGTGCGCCTGATCGAGGAATACCAGGGCGCTCCGGTGGCATGGCACGACCTGGAAGAACTCGAGGACGAAGGCCGCGAAGCGGTGCCGGCGCCGATGGTCACGCTGGTGATCCACGGCGGCAAAAAGGACAAGCTGCGCCCGGGCGACGTGCTGGGCGCGCTGACCGGCGACGCCAAGCTGACCAAGGAACAGGTCGGCAAGATCAACGTCACCGAATTCCAGACCTATGTGGCGCTGGACCGCCATGTGGCCGAACCGGCGTTCAAGCGCCTCAACGACGGCAACAAGCTCGGCCCCGATTTCGGCAGCTTCAAGGGCCGCAGCTTCAAGATGCGCTTTATCGCCGCTTGAGCGTCGCCGGGGCGCGACGACGGCGGCGGCGATTGCCGCCGCCGCCACGATTCAGGCAGCAATCGTGTTGCCATAAACTACAGCACTGACGCTTCGTCGTCGCCGCCACGCCCCGAAATCCGCGCGTGTTGACTTAATCCAATGGTCTGTTGAAAATTTCTGTGGCTTTCTGACCCATCGCGCACGCTTGAGTGCGCTCGGCTGATGCGTACACCGCGCGAATCTGGCATTATTGCCACACATAAACATTCCCTAGCGATTGAGTGGCCAAATGAGCAAGAATGCCGATATCTCAGCAAACAGTGAGGCAGGATCCCCCGATGCGCTGACCCAGGCTTTCCTGCGCGGCGCCGGCATCGGGGCCGAAGCGCTGCCGTCCGCGCTGACGCCAGAGCAGATGGAACTCATCGGCAAGCTGCTGGCCGCCTCGCTGCAGGGCGCGATCGACCAGCTGGCCCTGCGCTCGCTGGTCAAGCAGGAAGCCAGGGCCGACGTCACCATGGTCGTGGTGCGCAATAACAATCCGCTCAAGTTCTTTCCCGACAGTCCAACGGTCATCACCCAGATGCTGCGCAAGAAAATGCCCGGCTTTATGGAGCCGCTCGAGTCGATCGAAGAAGCCGGCCACGCCTTGCGCGGGCACCAGCTGGGCGTCGTCGCCGGCTGCCGCGCCGCCGTCGACAGCGTGATCAACCGCCTGGCCCCGGCAAAATTCGCGGCCGCCGCCCCCAGCGGCGTGCTCGACTCGCTGATTCCCTGGCGCCGCCCTGCCGCCTTGTGGCACCACTATGTGCGCCAGTACGGCGCCCTGGCGGGCGAAGTCAACGACCAGTTCAAGGGCGCCTTCGGCCCGGCCTTTTTGGAAGCGTACGAGCAGGAAGTAGACCGCTTCGACAAGGAACCGGCGCATGGCTGAGCGGGCCCCTGTCACCCCGTCGTGGGCCAGCATCAGTGCGCTGGGCATGCGCGAATCGAACCAGGACGCCATCGGCGACGCCCGCAAAGCCGGCGTCGCCTGCTTCGTCGTGGCCGACGGCGCCGGCGGGCATGCGGGCGGTGAAGTCGCCGCGCGGCTGGCCGTTGAAGCGGTGATCGGCACCTTTGTGGCCGAACCGGTCTTTGGCGCCGGCGCACTGCTGGCACAGGTCGATGCGGCCAGCGCCAGCGTGGCGGCCGACAAGCAGCAGGCGCCGGAACGCCAGGACATGAGCACCACGCTGGCGGTTTTGCTGATCGACGAACAGCGCGCGCGCGCCGTCTGGGCGCACCTGGGCGACACCCGCATCTACCTGTTCCGCGACGGCCGCCTGCTGTCGGTCAGCAAGGACCACAGCCTGACGCAGCAGCTGATCGAGGCCGGCTACGCCAGCAGCGGCCAGCTGCGCACCCACCCGCAGCGCAATATCCTGTACGCGGCACTTGGCGCCGGCAGCGACACGCCGGTTGCGCTCAGCGATCAAGCGGCGCTGCAGCCGGGCGACGCCTTCCTGATCTGCACCGACGGACTGTGGGAATGGGTCGTCGAAGACGACATGGAGCGCAGCCTGCGCGCCGCGCCGGACGCCGAGGAATGGCTGGCGGCGCTGTGCGCCACCGCCCACACGCACGCAAGCGCCTCGCGCAAGGTGCGCGATAACTATTCCGCGTACGCGGTGATGCTGGGCGCCGTCGCATGATGACCGCGGAGGCGAAACTGACAGGGTCCGAGAACTGCCTGCCGGCCGGCACCCGGCTATCCGACTTCGAGATCACCGGCGTGCTCGGCGAAGGCGGCTTCGGCATCGTCTACATGGCCTTCGACCATTCGCTGCAGCGCAGCGTCGCGATCAAGGAGTACATGCCAGGCCCGCTGGCCGCGCGCTCCGGCGACAACAGCGTGACGGTGCGCGCCGAACGGCACCAGGACACCTTCGACCTCGGCTTGAAAAGCTTCATCAACGAAGCGCGCTTCCTGGCGCAGTTCGACCATCCATCATTGGTCAAGGTGTACCGCTTCTGGGAGCAGAACCAGACCGCCTACACGGCGATGCAGTACTACCAGGGCCGCACGATCAAGGACATCGTCTCGAACAGCCCGGAGGTGGTCACCGAGGCGTGGTGCATGCGCGTGCTGCGGCAAATCCTCGGCGCGCTTGAAACGCTGTACACGATGCAGCTGCTGCACCGCGACGTCTCCCCGGACAATATCATCGTGCAGGACAACGGCGACGCGGTGCTGCTGGACTTCGGTTCGGCGCGCCAGATCATCGGCGACATGACCAAGGGCCTGACCGTCATCCTCAAGCCAGGTTACGCGCCGATCGAGCAGTACGCCGGCGACGCATCGCTGCCGCAAGGCCCGTTCACCGACATCTACGCCTTGGCGGCGGTCATGTACTACGCCATCATCAAGGAAGCGCCGCCGACCTCGATCGCCCGCATGATCAAGGACCCGATGACGCCACTGGCCAACCGCGGCCTGCCGGGCTTCAGCGAAGGCTTCCTGTGCGCCCTTGACGGCGCGCTCGCGGTCCCCGCGCAGGAACGTCCCCAGACGATCGACGCTTTCCGCGCGCTGCTCGGCATCCACGAGGCGGGCATGGCGCGCCCACGGCCCGCTGGCGCCACCCAGCGCATCGCCACCGTCGACCATGTTCCGCGCCTGGCGCCGCTGGCGTCCAGCGCGCCGGTCGCCGTGGCGCCCCTCAAGACAATCAATGCGCCGCGCGCGCCGCTGCCGCGCTGGCTGATCCCGGTGCTGGCTGGCGCCGTTGTGGTGCCTGCCGCGCTGCTGTTCGCACTGACTGGCGGCGATGACGTGGTAAAGGTCGCCGACAGCGCTCCGGCCGCAGCCCGCGCGCCTGTCATGCCAGCCGAAGCGGCACCGCCGCTGGCCGTGGAAGCGCCCGCGCCCGACCTCGAAGCGCAGGCATGGGACAAGCTCAAGGACGCGTCCGACAGCGACGCTGGCGCCATCGAAGCCTTCCTGCGCGCGTATCCGCAGGGGCGCTATGCGGCGCCAGCGCGCCAACGACTGGCCGAACTTGCCGAACTTGCCGTACCTGTGGCCGAGAGCAAGCCCGCCGCCCCGAAAATCGAAACGGCAAGCTACCGCTTGAGCGTCAAGCCATGGGGCACCGTGTACGTCGATGGCAAAGAGCGTGGCGTCAGTCCGCCGCTGAAGAAGCTGACCCTGAGCGCGGGCGTGCACATGGTGAAGATCACCAATCCTGGCTTCCCCGATCACGTGACGCGCATCGTCGTCAAGCCACGCCAGCCAGGCACGATTGCGCACGAGTTCACCGCCAAGCCCAAATAACCTGGAATCGCCAGATGAACACACTACTCAAACTGATCTTCGCAGCCACGCTCGCAGGCTGCGCCGCCACGCAGGTGGCGCCGCCAGCGCCTGCTCCTGCGCCAGTCAAACCTGCCGCGCCAGGGCCCGACCAGGTCGCGCTGCAGGAAGGCATCGAGCTGTATAACAAGGGCGACTTCAATGGCGCCATCAAGCGCCTCGGCACGGCCGAGATCAGCGCCGGCAGCAAGGCAAGGCAGCTTGAAGCCCTGAAGTACCAGGCATTCAGCTACTGCGTCACGTCGCGCAAGACGCTGTGCGGCAAGCAGTTCGAAAAAGCCCTCGCTCTCGATCCCGCTTTCGACCTCGGCCCGGGCGAACACGGACATCCGCTGTGGGGTCCGGTGTTCACACGCCTCAAAAAAGCCAGGTAAGAATTACACCGCCGCCTTCGCGGCGAAGCGCGGCGCCTTGCGATGCAGGGTCGCCTGCTCGTAAGCGTAGGCCATGCGGATCAACGCGGCTTCGGTCCACGCGCCCGCGACAAACGATATTCCCACCGGCAGGCCGCGCACGTAACCGGCTGGCACCGTGATGTGCGGGTAGCCCGCCACCGCGGCGGGCGACGAGAAGCTGCCGCCGTAATGGTCGCCGTTGATGTAGTCCGTCAGCCACGCCGGGCCGCCGGTCGGCGCCACCAGCGCATCGAGCTTGTGCTCCGCGATGACCTTGTCGATCCCCTCCTCGCGCGAATAACGCAGGCTGTTGGCCAGCGCATCCTGGTACTCCTTGCTGTCGAGGCCACCCTTGGCGTTCGACGCCACCAGGTGCTCCTGCTCGAAGTACGGCATCTCCTTGGCGCGGTTCTTGATATTGAAGGCGATGACGTCGGCCATGTTCTTCACCTGCGCGTGCGGCGCGTAGTCTTTCAGGTAAGCCGCAAGGCCCGGCTTGAACTCATACAGCAGCACTGCCATTTCGCTGTCGTCGTATTTGTTGGTGTTCGGTACCGTCACGTCAATCAGCGTGGCGCCCTGTGCCTTCATCACCGCAAGCGATTTTTCGATCAGCGCGTCGACCTCCTTGTTGCGTCCGAAGAAGTTACGCGCGACGCCGAGGCGCATGCCTTTCAGGCCGTCGGTGACCAGCGCCGCTTGATAGTCGGCGGCCTTGCTGCCTTTGGTGGCGCCATCGCGCTCGTCCACGCCGGCCATCGCGGCCAGCAGCAGCGCCGCATCGGCCACGGTGCGCGTCATCGGGCCGGCCGTGTCCTGCGAATGGGCGATCGGGATGATGCCGCTGCGGCTGACCAGCCCGAGCGTCGGCTTGATGCCAACCAGCCCGCAGGTGGAGGCCGGCGAGACGATCGAACCATCGGTCTCGGTGCCGACCGCGAGGGTCGCCAGGCTGGCCGCCATCGCCGCGCCCGAGCCGGAGCTGGAGCCGCTGGTATTGCGGTCGAGCGCATATGGATTCCTGGTCTGGCCGCCGCGCGCGCTCCAGCCGCTGGACGAATGCGAGGAGCGCATGTTGGCCCATTCGCTCAGGTTGGTCTTGCCGATGATGACGGCGCCGGCCGCGCGCAGCTGCGCGGCGACGTGCGAATCGCGCACCGCGCGCACGCCGTCGAGCGCCAGCGACCCGGCGGTGGTGGCCATCTTGTCGCCGGTGGCGATGTTGTCTTTCAGGAGTACCGGGATGCCGTGCAGCGGTCCGCGCACTTTGCCCGCCTTGCGTTCGCCGTCCATCTGCGCGGCGATGCTCAGCGCGTCCGGATTGAGTTCGATGATCGCGTTGATGCGCGGGCCGGCCTTGTCGATCGCGGCGATGCGCGCCAGGTACTGCTTGACCAGCGAATGCGAGCTCAGCTTGCCAGCTTTCATGGCCGCCTGCTGTTCCAGCACGCCTGCTTCCAGTATATCGGCGATCGGTACCGCCGCCGCCGCACCCACGGCCACGCTTGCCATTGCCCCGCCTGCCAATCCCAGCCTTACAAAGTCCCTGCGATCCATGCTGCCCCCATATCGTTCTGAAAATATTTCCGAGGATAACATGAGCCTGATTTGCGTTCTACAGGCGAAAAAAAAGCACGGCAGGCAATGCCTGGCGTGCTTTTCTTGACCGCGGTGCGTGCTTAGTTGCGGACGACGCGCTTGTATTCGTTGGTGCGGGTGTCGATCTCGATCACGTCGTCCTGGCTGACGAACAGCGGTACCTGGACGGTGTGGCGATGCGCTTCGATCGCGTTTTCGATCTTGGCTTCTTTCAGGACGTTGCCCGACGTGTTGCCCTTGACCGCTGGCTCCGAGTAGACAACCTGGCGTGCGATGGTGGTTGGCAGTTCAACCGAAATTGCCTTGCCGTCGTAGAAGACCGCTTCGCATTCCATACCGTCTTTCAGGTAGTTCAGTGCGTCGCCGAGGTTTTCTTCTTCGATTTCGTACTGTTCGTAGTCAGCATCCATGAAAACGTACAGCGGATCGGCGAAGTACGAGTAGGTCACTGGCTTCTTGTCCAGAACGACAACGTCGAACTTGTCGTCGCCACGGAAAACGTTTTCCAGCGGGCTGTTGGTCAGAAGATTCTTCATCTTCCACTTGTAGGTGAAGCCGGTGCGGCTCGAACCGTTGACGTCGGAGCGCAGAACGATGAATGGCTTGGCGTCAACCATGATGATGTTGCCGACGCGGATTTCTTTTGCTGGTTTCATAGGAATCTACTAAAAAGTGGGTTGCACTAAAATCATCGTCGCTTCGAGGCCAACATCGCCGCAAGCTCACGTTTGATCGAATTAAATTTCGTTAGAAAATAACCGGGCATTATACCCGAAGTTATTGCGCCGACGAACGAAGAGCGCTGGCAAAGTTCAGCATGTTGCTTGAGAGGCCGCCCAGCGCGGCCATTTCTCCGCGCCAGTCGTCAGCGCGCTGGCCGATGCGCGGCAGGTCCGAGGCCAGTGCCTGCCATAAGGCGGCCCAGTCCCCGCCGGCGCCCGCGACGCCGTTCCAGGCCAGCGAGAACTGCGCCAGGCTGTCGAGGGTTGCCGCATAGCGCTGCAGGAAAGCACGCAATTTTACATGATGCAGGTTCTCGTCCTGCGGATAGATATGCCAGACAAAGGGCTTGCCTGCCCACTGCGCCCTCACGAAGGAATCCTCGCCGCGCACAAAATTGACGTCGCATGCCCATAACAGCTTGTCGTAGTCGGGCTGCGCGACAAACGGCAGCACGCGAACGGTCAGGGCGCCGCGGGTGGCGGCGGCACCGGCGGCCGCATCCGCGCCAAGGAATGCCGACACCGCTTGCTTGGCGACGCCGTCGGGCACCAGGCAAACCACAGCGCGCCCGCTCGCCTGCCATGCCTGGAACAGCGCGGCAACCGGGGCATCCGGGTAGCAGAAAAGCGATACCTTGGTCAGCGCCATCTCACTGGCGGTCACCCCCAGCGACGCCAGGAATGCGGCTTTCGCCGCGGCGTCCGACTGGAACTGCCGGCGCTGCGCGTCCAGGCCAGCTTCGCCAAGCAAGCCACCGGTCCTGGCGGTGAATCCGGGGAAGAAAAAATGCTTGGTCAGCGGCAGGCGCGGATGCATCGATGGCAAGGTGTGACAGCCTTCGACCCACTCCTCGGCCGTCAATCCTTCCAGGTTCAGCCAGACCGGGCGCGGCGTACGGCTGGCCATCGCATCTATATAGCCAGGCGGGATATCGCAGGCGAAGAACTCGATGACGATGTCGGCCACGTCCGTCGGCGCGAACACGTCGCCTTGCCCGCACCAGTGGCGCACCGTGACGCCCTCGACTAGCTGCACCAGGGCGCCCGGGTCGACGGCGGGACACAGGCGCCGGAAACTGTCCAGGTTGTCGACCCACAGCGTGACGTCGATCGCGTGTTCGCGCCGCAACTGGCGCGACAAGCGCCAGCAAATGCCGATGTCGCCATAATTGTCGACGACTTTGCAGAAGATGGCGAGGGAGGTGGGTGTCGCTGGGCGGGAAATCATGGCGGCATTTTACCCGTTTTCACGATTCCAATCGCGCAGGAAACCAACCACTACTTACCGTTAAAACGCCACCCAGATTGACTAAACTTCACGGCGTTTGGCCTGTCCAATCCCTACCAGAGCGGCCGCACTGGACAATCGCGCGTTGCCAGCCGCACCTTACCGGTGTGACAAAGCGCTTAATACGTGGTGCAGTGGAATGCGTATGCGCCCGTAGGGAACCCGTGGTCCGGTAACAAGCAACAAGCAAGAATCAAATCGGGCACGGAGGGACATCGGCATCCGCTCGCCGACCAACAAGGGAGCAGGTCATGCAAGATTTTCAGAATGCAGGGTACGGCACAGGTGGACAGTTAGCGCCACAAGGATTCTTCGGCGGCATGTTAGGGGCACCACTGGGCGGCGCAATCGGCCGCGGCATCGGCGGATTGCTCGGCAACTCCGGGCTGGGCAACCAGATCGGGCAGATCGCAGGCGGCATTGGCGGTTCGCTGCTGCCATTCGGCGCTGACCCCGTGTCGCAGGCGTACGCTCAGCAGGCACAGCAACAGCAGCTGATGCAGCAACTTCAACAACAGCAGCAACAGCAACAGCAACAACAGCAACAGCCCCAGATGGGGCAACAGTTTTCACCGCAAGGCTGGTTCGGCAATGTCCTTGGCCAGGTAGCCGCACCGCTGGGCGGCGCGATCGGCGGCCTGTTCGGCAACGCCGGCGCGGGCCAGTCAATTGGTAACGTGGCTGGCCAGCTGGGCCGCTTGCTGCCGTTTGGCGCCGATCCCATTGCAGCGGCTTATGCACAGCAGCTGCAACAGCAACAGCAACAGCAGCAGCTGCAGCCACAGGGCTGGATCGGCAACATGATCGGCCAGGTCGGGCAGCCGCTGGGCGGCGCGATCGGTGGCATGTTTGGCCAGCAAGGAATCGGCAGCAGCATCGGCAGCGCGGTGGGCCAGCTCGGCCGCCTGCTGCCATTCGGCGCGGAGGCGCAAGGCGGCGGCATGCCTCCGCATCTTCAGCAGCAACAGGTGCAGCAGCAGCTGCAACAGCAAATCCAGCAACTGCAACAGCAATTGATCCAGCAACAGCAGCAGTTCCAGCAACAGCTGGCGCAGCTGATCGGACAACAGGGCCAGCAAGGCCAGCAAGGTCAGCAAGGTCAACTGGGTCCGCAGGGCTGGTTCGGCAATATTCTCGGCCAGGTCGGACGTCCACTGGGCGGCGCAATCGGCGGCATGTTTGGCAATTCCAGCTTGGGCAGCACGATCGGCGGCGCAGCAGGCCAGCTTGGCCAGATGCTGCCGTTTGGCAGCGATCCGATCACGGCTGCCTATGCACAGCAAGCCCAGTTAGCCCAGCAACAGGGCTTGCCGCAGTATTCATCGCAGCAAACACTGCACTAATCCTAGCCGCAGGCTAGTCAACCCGCTCCCGCCGGCGACGGCGGGAGCGGCCGCAAAGGAGAGCCGCATGCCCGCAACGTCAACCGTGCCCGCGAGAAGCCGGTACATTATTCGCGCCAGGGGCGAGCCCCCTGCCCTTGCCGCATTTATCGACATCATACGGGGCGACCCCGACATTGCGCTGGTCGACACCATCGGGCCGCCTGGCCAGGTGCATACCGCCGTGATCGACATCGCCACCGACAAGGCGCCGCAGTTTGAGCGCCGCTTTTTTCACTCCGATGAACTGATCGTTGAACGGGACCAGCCGCTGTCGATGTCCGACTAGCGCGTCGCCGCTGCGAACCGAAAGGAAAACACATGCCAAAGAATCCTGATGGCGGCCAAGCCGGCCCGCATGACAACAACCCTGCGCCAGATGACGCGACGGCGTCGGCCAGCGACAGGCGCGGCGCGGCCAGCGGCCGCGGCAGCGTCGACGCGCGCCGCGGCGCATCGGCGGGCAACGCCGGCGGCGCGCCGGAAGAAACGGCAGGCGCGCCGGCAGCTACGCAGGGCCGCGCCATTCACGAACGCAAAAAACAGTTTCTGATCGCACCGCGCCAGACGCAAGAGCTGGAAGCCCTAGGCCTGGCGCCGCTGTCCCTGTCCAGCGTCGAAGAGGCCTTGCACTCGAGCCCGGACATCGAGATTATCGACACCGTCGGCGCGCGCAGCAGCTTCGGCGTACTGACCGAAAGCATGTCCGGCGGCCAGGGCATACTCGTCGCGCGCATGACCGACCAGAAAGCCGGCGCGCTGCTCCAGAACGGCCAAGGCCGGCTGGTGGTCGAGCGCGACCAGTACCTGAACCTGATGGACCCGGCATTCCGGCCGCCTGTCATGGTCAGCAACCTGTTGCCAACCACCGGACCGGCACTGTCTGCGACGGTGATCGTCGTCAGCAAGGATGGCACCCCGCTGGCCGATGCCGAGGTATCGCTGTTTGGCAGCCTGCTGCCGGCCACCAGCGTGACCGACGCCGGCGGCCAGGCCACGCTGACGCTGTACGGCGAAACGCCCGGCTCGATCCGCGGCCTGTATGTCAAGCCGCGCGCCGATTTCTGGAGCTTTTACCAGCGCGACCCCGACATCAGTCTCGACGAGCCCAACGTCGTCGTGCTGCGCACGCTGTCCGAGTGGCCATCGCTGACGGGCTTCCCGCATACCAAAGTGTTCGGCTGGGGCCAGAAAGCCATGCGCCTCGACCAGTTGCCGCCCAACTACCGGGGGCAAGGAATCCGGATCGCCGTCATCGATTCAGGCGTCGCCACCACGCACGAGGGCCTGGCGCAAGTCAGTGCGGGTTTTGACATCGTCAACAAAAAGACCAATCCCAACACCTGGAACGACGACACGCTCGGCCACGGCTCCCACTGCGCCGGCGTGATTGGCGCGGCCGACCTCGCGTTCGGCATACGCGGCTTCGCACCGGATGCCGAAATCCACGCGTGCAAACTATTCCCCGGCGGGCAGGTCAGCCAGTTGATCGACGCACTTGAATACTGCATCGAACACCAGATCGACGTGGTCAACCTCAGCCTGGGCGGGGCTGAACCATCGGAAGCGCTGGAGCAGCAGATCCTGCGGGCAAAACGGGCCGGCATCGCCTGCATTGTCGCCGCTGGCAACTCGGGCGGAGCGGTCCAATACCCCGCTTCGTCGCCTAACGTGCTGGCTGTTGCAGCCATCGGCAAGCTGGACGAATTTCCGCCAGACAGCTACCACGCCGAGACGCTGACGCAGAGTGTCGATGCCAACGGCTACTTCCCGGCCAAGTTCAGCTGCTTCGGGCCGCAAGTGGCGGTCTGCGGTCCAGGGGTGGCGATCGCCTCGAGCGTGCCGCCGAATAACTACGCCGTCTGGGATGGCACGTCGATGGCCGCGCCGCATATTGCCGGCCTGGCGGCACTGGTGCTGGCACACCATCCAAACTTCCAGGGCGCATGGCGCACGCGTAGCGCCGAACGGGTCGAACGCTTGTTCGAGATGATCAAATTGAGTGCGCGGCGCGTCAGCCTCGGGAATCAATACCAAACCGGCTTTGGCTTGCCTGACGCATTGGTGGCCGTCGGGCTGCAGCCGCATCCGGCCCGGGCGCAGGTTCAGCCCGGACAGCTTGGCGGATTGATGGCGTCAATGTTGCCGCAGCAGGCAGCCGGGGCGGCGATCGGCGGCATTGCCGGCAGCGTCGGTGGACGCGGCGGCCACCTTGAACTGTTCGGCATGGATCCGGCGCTGGCGGCGTACGCCAGCCTGGGCACAGGTAATTATCAACAACTGCACCCATTCAACCAGTTTGGCGCGATGCCGTTTGGCCCAGGGGCACCGGGATATCGCAGCGGCTGGTAGCGCGGCAGCCGCAAAAAAGCAAAAAGCCGCTCAAGGCGGCTTTTTGCATGACTGGCGTCCCCAGGGGGATTCGAACCCCCGTACTCACCGTGAAAGGGTGATGTCCTAGGCCTCTAGACGATGGGGACCTTGAACGGTGCTGCGATACTGCTTCACAAATTCAAAAGCCGCCCAAGGCGGCTCTTGAAAACAACTGGCGTCCCCAGGGGGATTCGAACCCCCGTACTCACCGTGAAAGGGTGATGTCCTAGGCCTCTAGACGATGGGGACAGAAATCTGTCCGTGGATGATTTTATCATCCTGACCCGCCTGGCACCGCACCAATAAAAAACCCTGACGAGTCAGGGCGTTTAGCGGTACCAAACTCACACTGCTTTACTACTCGAATCCTGGCGTCCCCAGGGGGATTCGAACCCCCGTACTCACCGTGAAAGGGTGATGTCCTAGGCCTCTAGACGATGGGGACCTTGAACTGCACTAACTATATTACTCTCTTCAACGTGGTGGAGGTAAGCGGGATCGAACCGCTGACCTCTTGCATGCCATGCAAGCGCTCTCCCAGCTGAGCTATACCCCCGTCCGGTGAAGAAGCAAAATTATAGCGTACCGTCGTGCAATATGCAAATAGCTCAGCTAAAAAAAATCAAAGATATTTGTTCACGCGCGCCAGCACCGCATCGCGGCCGATGATCTGCAGCACCGCGTCGATGGCAGGCGTCTGCAACTGGCCGGTGATGATCAGGCGCAGCGGCATGGCGATCTGCGGCATCTTCAGTCCATTGGCTGCCAGCACTTCCTTGATCATCGCGGCGATCGCTTCCTTGGTCCACTCCACCGTCGACACACGTTCAGCGAACTGGGCCAGCGCAGGCTTGACCGCATCGGTCAGGTGCTGCGTCATCAATGCCGGGTCCGGTTGCGGATCGCGGAAGAACAGCATGGCCGCATCGGCCAGCTCATTGATGGTGTTGGCACGCTCTTTCATCAGGGCGAGCACGGCTGGCAGCGCGGGACCGCCGGCGAAGTTCGCGCCCTGGGCTTCCATCATCGGACGCGCCAGGCCTGCCAGGCGTTCATTATCGGCCTGCTTAATATAGTGGTTGTTCAGCCACGCCAGCTTCTCATTATTGAACTGCGCCGCGGAACGGGTCAGGTGGTCGAGGTTGAACCACTCGCAGAACTGCGTCATCGAGAACACTTCGTCGTCGCCATGGCTCCAGCCCAGGCGCGCCAGGTAGTTCAGCATTGCTTCCGGCAAGTAGCCCTTCTCTGGATAATCCATCACGCTGACCGCGCCGTGACGCTTGGACAGCTTTTCGCCGTCAGCGCCGAGGATCATCGGCAGGTGGCCGTACAGCGGCAGCGGCGCACCGATCGCGCGCAGGATATTAATCTGGCGTGGCGTGTTGTTGACGTGATCGTCGCCGCGCAGCACGTGGGTGATCTGCATGTCCCAGTCATCCACCGCGACGCAGAAGTTATAGGTTGGCGTGCCGTCCGGGCGCGCGATGACCAGGTCGTCGAGCTCCTTGTTGCCGATCGTGATGGTGCCCTTGACGACGTCGTCCCAGCTGACTTCGCCATCGAGCGGGTTCTTGAAACGCACCACCGGCTTGCGCTCGGCAGGTACCGGCGGCAAGGTCTTGCCCTCTTCCGGACGCCAGGTGCCATCGTAGCGCGGCTTCTCGCCCGCGGCGCGCATGCGCTCGCGCATCGCCTCGACTTCGTCCGGCGAGGAATAGCACAGGTAAGCGGTGCCCGCGTCGAGCATCTGCGCCACCACTTCGCGGTAGCGGTCCATGCGCTGCATCTGATAGAACGGGCCTTCGTCGTGATCGAGGCCCAGCCACTTCATGCCCTCAAGAATCGCCTGCACCGCCTCGGGCGTCGAACGCTCCAGGTCGGTGTCCTCGATGCGCAAAATAAACGTACCACCGAAGTGGCGCGCGAACGCCCACGAATACAGCGCGGTGCGGGCGCCGCCGAGGTGGAGGTAGCCGGTGGGGCTTGGAGCAAAACGGGTGCGGACGACGGTCATGGCGATCAATGTGCTGGATATAAAGACGGCTATTTTACAGCGTCGCGCTCCCGGCGCACCAGACGCCGCCCGTGCTGCCAATGCCAGGCGCAAGATCGTTCTATTGCTCAGTTCGCTATTGTGTGCGCGGTCAATATCTGCCGGCGCGCGCTGCGGATACTCGGTATCAGGTCATTACAGACACGAGGCAATCATGGATCGGCGAGCTTTTATCAAGATAGGTACCGGCGCCGCTGTTGGCGGCATGTTAAGCGCCTGTGGCGGCGGCAACGGCTCAATGCCCCAGCCAGCACCCGCACCCGCGCCCGCGCCCGATTCGTTGCGCAAGCGAACTGTGGTCGGATGGAACGACACCGCGCTGCAGGCAATACGCGCACAGCGGCCGAGCGCGCCGATGGCGGCGCGCTCGCTGGCAATTGCGCATACGGCGATGTACGACGCCTGGGCCGCTTACGACCCAAGCGCGCTGGGCACGCGCTACCGCGCCGCTTTGCGCCGCCAGGCAGGCGAACACACCGCGCAACATAAATCCGTGGCGATCAGCTTCGCGGCGTACGCGGCGCTGGTCGACCAGTTCCCCGCGCAGAAGGCCATGTTCGATGCGCGCATGGCGGCGCTGGGCCTGGATCTAGCGCGCGCCACGCGTGATGCGGCAAGGCCGGAGGGCATCGGCACGATTGCCGCCGCCGGTGTTGTTGCCGACTGCCACCACGACGGCGCCAACCAGCTCGGCGACCTGTCGCCAAGCCGGGTGCCCTATGCGGACTATACCGGCTACTCGCCGCGCAACCCGGCGATGCTGGTGATGGCATCGACACCGCGCTCGGCAATCCTGGACCCTGGCCGCTGGCAGCCGCTCACCTACCGCAATGCCAGCGGGGCCCTCGTCACGCCCGGGTTCGCGGCTGCCTGCTGGCCCCGCGTTGCGCCGTTTGCGCTGCGCACGGCGAACCAGTTCCGGCCTGGCGCGCCTGCTGCCTTCGGCAGCCCAGAATACGCAGAGCAGGCGCGCCACCTGCTCGACGTGCAGCAAGCGCTGACCGAAAAGCAAAAGGTGGTCACCGAATACTGGGCCGGCGGCGCGACCGGCGAATTACCCGCCTGCTACTGGTGCCAGTTCGCCCAGTTTATCTCCGAGCGCGACGGATACGGCGACGACCAGGATGTAAAACTCTTCTTTGCGCTGGCCAACGCCAACTTCGATGCGGGCATTGCGGCGTGGGATGCCAAGGTCTTTTACGACTCGGCACGGCCGATCACGGCACTGCGCTACCTGATGAGCGGCAAGCAGATCATCGGTTACGGGCCCGAAGGTCCGCCGGGCGGATTGCAGCCCATCGACGGCTCGGCGTGGATGCCGTACCAGGCCGCGACCCTGCCGACGCCGCCGTTTGCCGACCATGTGTCGGGCCACAGCACCTTCAGTGCGGCGTCGGCCGAAGTGCTCAGCTTGTTTACCGGCAGTGACAAGTTCGGGCACGCGGTCAAGGTTGCTGCGGGCGCGATGCTGTACGAGCCGGGCCTGCCGTCCGAGGATGTCACGCTGCAGTGGGCGACGTTCAGCGACGCGGCCGCCGAAGCCGGGATCTCGCGGCTTTATGGCGGGATTCATTTCGCCAATGCCGATACCGCTGGTCAGGCCCTGGGACGCAAAGTTGGCGCGGAAGTGTTCGAACGCGCGCGTCGCCATTGGACCGGATCGGCCTGACCCGGGAGGCCGGCGAATGGACCAGCCCGGTTGAAGCGCCGCCCCATCCGGTGCACACTATTGCATGGTCACCGCCACCTTCCGCTTTTACGGCGAGCTCAACGACTTCCTGCCGCGCTCAAGGCGCCGCCGGGATTTCACGATCGCTTGCGCGCGCGCCGCGACGGCCAAGCACATGATCGAGGCGATTGGCGTCCCGCACACCGAAGTCGAGCTCATCCTGGTCAACGGCGCATCGCGCACCTTCGACCAATTGCTGGGCGAAGGCGACCGCGTCGCCGTCTACCCGAAATTTGCAGCGCTCGACATCAGCGACTTGCAGCGCGTGCGTGCGGGTCCGCGCGCGTTTCGCTTCGTCGCCGACGCCCACCTGGGCGGCCTGGCGCGCCTGCTCCGCATGGCCGGTTTCGACACGCTGTACGACAACAACTATATGGATGAGGAAATCGAGCAGATATCGCTCACGGACCAGCGCATCGCGCTCACGCGCGACCGCGAGTTGCTCAAGCGCCGCGGCATTACGCATGGCTGCTATGTCCACGCGATTCGATCGGAGGAGCAATTGAGGGAAATTGTCATGCGGCTTGATTTGGCTGGCAGCATCGCGCCGTTCACGCTGTGCCTGAAGTGCAATGCGCCGCTACAGCGCGCCGCCAGGGCCGACGTGCTCGAGCGCCTCCCGGCGCGCGTGCGCGCGCATCACAGCGAGTTTTGCACCTGCGGCATCTGCCAGGGCGTCTTCTGGAAAGGCTCGCACTGGCAGCGCATGTGCGCGGTGCTCGCCAGAGCGACCGCGCCAGGGAGCGTCAATCGTTCTTGATGACGATGCTAGGGAACTTGCTGGTCATATCCTTGGCCTTTTCGGCGACTTTGACGGCAACCTTGCGCGCGATCTCTTTATAGATCGTCGCCACCGGGCCATCCGGCTCGGCGACCACGGTCGGGCGGCCTGAATCGGTCTGCTCGCGGATCGCCATCGTCAGCGGCAGCGCGCCGAGGAATTCGACGCCGAAGTCGGCGCACATCTTCTCGCCGCCGCCATGGCCAAAGATGGCCTCGGCATGGCCGCAGTTGGAACAGATGTGCGTGCTCATGTTTTCAACGACGCCGAGGATCGGAATGCCGACCTTCTCGAACATTTTCAGGCCCTTGCGCGCGTCGAGCAGCGCGATGTCCTGCGGCGTGGTCACGATGACGGCGCCGGTGACGGGAACTTTTTGCGACAGGGTCAGCTGGATGTCGCCGGTGCCCGGCGGCATATCGACGACCAGGTAGTCCAGGTCGCGCCAGTTGGTCTGCTCCAGCAACTGGGTCAGCGCCTGGACCACCATCGGGCCGCGCCACACCATCGGCTCGTCGGGATCGATCATGAAGCCGATCGACGATACCTGCAGGCCATGGTTTTCCAGCGGCTCCATGGTTTTGCCGTCCTTGGTCTCAGGCCGGCCGTTAATGCCGAGCATCATTGGCTGCGACGGACCGTAGATATCCGCGTCCAGCACGCCAACTGCCGCACCTTCTGCCGCCAGCGCCAGGGCCAGGTTGACGGCGGTCGTCGATTTGCCGACGCCGCCCTTGCCCGACGCGACGGCGATGATGTTCTTAACATTAGGCATCAGCTTGAGGCCGCGCTGTACGGTATGCGAAATAATCTTCGAATACACATTGGCGCTGACCGTTTCGGCGCCCGGCATGCCCTGCAAGGCCGAGGTGACGGCGCTGCGGATCGCATCGATCTGGCTGCGCGCCGGGTAGCCAAGTTCGACGTCCAGCGAAATGTTGCCGCCTTCGACCTTGATGTTCTTGATGGATTTTGAGGTAACGAAGTCTTTCTGGGTATTCGGATCGATAACGGCGGACAACCGTGCCTTGACGTCTTCTGCAGTAATGCTCATTGTGAATCTCCGTGGGTGATCCGATAAGTTTAGCGCAAATCGCCTTGGGCGACCTTGTAAAAACGGCAAACCTTGGCATTCCCCTATGCGCAGGAAGGTCATCCGCTGTTAAAATGCATCCCTTCATCTACCAACAAGTGCACTTCCACCATGACACGCAAGCTGTTCGTCACCACCGCCCTGCCCTACGCAAATGCTGCCTTCCACATCGGCCACATGATGGAATACATCCAGGCCGACATCTGGGTGCGGTTCCAGCGAATGCAGGCCGACGGCGGAAAACAGCGTGAAGTGCACTTCGTCTGCGCCGACGACACCCACGGCACGCCGATCATGATCGCGGCCGAGAAGGAAGGCATCACGCCGCAGGAATTCGTCGCCAAGATCGCCGCCGGACGCCAGCAATACCTGGACGGCTTCCACATCGCGTTCGACAACTGGTACTCCACCGATTCGCCGGAGAATGTCGAGCTGTCGCAGGGCATCTACCGCAAGCTGCGCGATGCCGGCCTGATCGTTACCAAAACGGTCGACCGCTTCTTCGACCCGGTCAAGGGCATGTTCCTGGCCGACCGCAACATCAAGGGCGAATGCCCGAAGTGCGGCGCCAAGGACCAGTACGGCGACAACTGCGAAGTCTGCGGCGCGGCCTACCAGCCGACCGAACTGGTGAACCCGTTCTCGGTCTTCACCGGCTCGACCCCGATCCTCAAGCCGTCCGAGCAGTACTTCTTCGCGCTGTCCGATCCGCGCTGCTACACCTTCCTCAAGGAATGGCTGAACACGCCGGGCCGCCTGCAGTCCGAGATGGTCAACAAGGTCTCCGAGTGGCTGGGCGAAGCCGGCGAAAAGCTGGCCGACTGGGACATTTCCCGCGACGCCCCTTACTTCGGCATTCCGATTCCTGATGCCCCGGGCAAGTTCTTCTACGTCTGGCTGGACGCGCCGGTCGGCTACCTGGCCAGCCTGAAGAATTATTGCAGCAAGAACGGCATGGACTTCGATGCCCTGCTGAACGACCCTGCCACCGAACAAGTCCACTTCATCGGCAAGGACATCGTGTCCTTCCACCTGCTGTTCTGGCCGGCGATGCTGAATTTTGCCCAGCACCCGATCATCGACAAGCTGAAGGTCAACGTGCACGGCCACCTGACCGTCAACAACGAAAAGATGTCGAAGTCGCGCGGCACCGGCATTTCGCCGCTGCGCTACCTTGACCTGAAGATGAACCCGGAATGGCTGCGCTACTACATCGCCTTCAAGCTGAACGCGAAGGTTGAAGACCTCGACTTCAACGGCGAAGACTTCGTGGCCCGCGTCAACAGCGACTTGATCGGCAAGTACGTCAACATCGCCAGCCGCTGCGCCGGCTTCATCGCCAAGAAATTCGACGGCAAGCTGGCCGCCACCCTGTCGCCGCAGGCCCAGCAGTGGATCAGCCGCGCGCTGACCAACGACGGCGCCGAGCGCCAGGCCAGCATCGCCCACCATTTCGAGCACCGCGAGTTCGGCAAGGCGCTGCGCGAGATCATGGAAATCGCCGACATCACCAACCAGTACGTCGACGAGAACAAGCCGTGGATCCTGGCCAAGGACGACAGCAAAATCGCCGAACTGCACGATGTCTGCACCGCCGCGCTGATCCTGTTCCGCCAGCTGACCATCCTGCTCTCGCCGGTGCTGCCGCAGGTTGCCGCGCGCGTCTCGGAGTTCCTCAACGACGACAGCATCAGCTGGGCCGACACCACGGGCGACGCCGTCTACCGCACCATGCTCGGTCGCACCATCGGCGCCTACAGCCATCTGATGACGCGCGTTGACGCCAAGATGGTCGACGCGCTGTTCGACCGTCCAGCCGCGCCTGCGATTGCCGCACCAGCGGCCGCGCCTGCCGCGGCGCTTGCGCCGGCCGCACCGGCGGTCCGAGATCCTGGCGTGGAAGAACTGGCGCCCGAAATCAAGATCGACGACTTCACCAAGGTCGACCTGCGCATCGCGAAGATCGTCAACTGCGAACACGTCGACGGTTCCGACAAGCTGCTGCGCCTGACGCTCGACGTCGGCGAGGGCCGCCTGCGCAACGTGTTCTCCGGCATCAAGTCCGCCTACAAGCCGGAAGAACTGGTCGGCAAGCTGACCGTGATGGTCGCCAACCTGGCGCCGCGCAAGATGAAGTTCGGCGTCTCCGAAGGCATGGTCCTGTGCGCCTCGGGTGACGACGAGAAAGTCAACCCGGGCCTGTACCTGCTGGAACCATGGCCGGGCGCGCAGCCGGGCATGCGCATCAGCTAAGCCTGTGTTGTTGTAGTACTGAGCCGGCAGAACCCAGGTTCGCCTGTCCTAAAATCATTTTTAAGTGATCAAAAACCTTATGACCGAATTGACTTCCTTGAGGCACATCCCTCACGCCAACCTGTATCGCAAGGGCGACGTGTTCGTCCTGTTCGGCGAACTGTTTGGCCGCGGCTATGTAAACGGCCTGATCGACGAAGCGCGTGCCGCCGGCATGACGATCGTCGGCATCACGGTCGGCCGCCGCGACGAAGAAGGCAAGCTGCGCGCGCTGACGACGGAAGAGCACGCGGAAGCCGAGGAAAAGCTGGGCGGACGCATCATCAATGTCCCGCTGATGGCCGGTTTCGACATGGACGCGCCGGAAGGCGAAAAGAACCCGACCGAACTGCTGTCGGGCATCACCCTGAAGGGCTGGCAGGAAGACAAGCTGGACTGGGACGCGATCGAGCGTTGCCGCGAAGCGGGCGTACGCCGCTTCACCACGTCGGTGGCCCAGGTCATGCAGGACATCGACAAGCTGATCCCGGACGGCGCAAACGCGTTCTTCGCCCACACGATGGCCGGCGGCATTCCGAAGATCAAGGCCTTCCTGGCCATTGCCAACCGCATCTACAAAGGCCGCGGCGACCGCTTCATGTCCTCGCGCGCCCTGCTCGACAGCGACCTGGGCAAGCTGATCCTGATGAACTTCGACGAAGTCACCGCCAACACCCTGCAGCACTTGATTACCGGCAGCGCCGCGATCCGTGAACGCCTCGAGCGCACCGGCGGCCAGGTGCGCTATACGGCCTACGGCTACCACGGCACCGAGATCCTGATCGACGGCCAATACCAGTGGCAGACCTACACCAACTACACCCAGGGCTACGCCAAGATGCGCCTGGAAAGCGTCGCCGCCGCCGCCTGGCAGCAAGGCGTGTCCGCCACCGTCTTCAACTGCCCGGAAATCCGCACCAACTCGTCGGACATTTTTGTTGGCGTCGAACTGTCGCTGTTCCCGCTGCTCAAAGCATTGAAAAAAGAAGGCGGCGGCGCCTGGGCCGACCAGCAATGGCAGATCTGCCAGAACTTGCTGGAAGACGGCAGCTCGCTCGACGGCCTGCTCGACACCATCGAGAAGTACAACAACGACGCCACCAGCGCGCGCTTCCGCGACTTCGCCGCCTGGCCGATGGACAACACGCCGGAGCTGGCAGACGTGATGATCGGCACCTCCGAGGACATCACCAAGATGCACAAGGACCGCAAGGAACTGATCACCGACCACCTCAGCTCGCTCGTGCTGGAAGGCGCCGGCCCGCTGATGTTCCACGGCGCCGCCGAAAAGATCGGCCCGGTCCTGTGGCTGAACCACGACATCATCGCCAAGCAACTGAACGCGCTGCATCCGGATTAAACCGGCTTGGTGGGGCGGACGCCGGCTGCGCCGGGTCCGCCCCACGTCATTTCAATTGCCCTGAGCTAAACGCGTTAAAATAGCTGGTTCGCCTCACCTATTGCATATATGAAACTCTCCAAACAATTCAGCCTGTACGAATCCGACCACACCAAGTTCATCAATGAACTGAAGGCCAAGAATCCAGGCATCGAAGAAGGCCAGCGTGAAGGCCGCGCGCTGCTGTGGGACAAGGCGCCGCTGACCCTGAACGAACAGGACCGCCGCGCCGAATCGCGCGTCAAGCAGCAGCCGTACGTGTACCAGAACAAACTCTGACCGAACCGATCATGTCGCCAGACGCGGCCGCCGGCGCACTCGCCGGCACCGTCGTTGAACCGGACGCCGGCGCCGCCGCCGTACCGGAGCAGCCAGCCGCACCCGACGCCGCAGTAGCACGCCTGTACGGCGAGCCGTTGCTGCGCATGCCGACCGACCTGTTCATTCCGCCCGACGCGCTTGAAATCTTTCTCGACGCCTTCGAAGGCCCGCTCGACCTGCTGCTGTACCTGATCCGCAAGCAAAACTTCAACATCCTCGACATTCCGATGGCGCAGGTCACCCTGCAATACCTGAAGTACGTCGACCAGATCCGCCTGCACAACCTGGAACTGGCCGCCGAATACCTGTTGATGGCGGCGATGCTGATCGAGATCAAGTCGCGCATGCTGCTACCGCAGCGCAAGAGCGAAGGCGACGACGAAGCCGGCGACCCGCGTGCCGAACTGGTGCGCCGCCTGCTGGAATACGAACAGATCAAGCTGGCCGCCTACGACCTCAACGCCGTGCCGCAGCTCGACCGCGACTTCATCCGCCCGCAGCTGTTCATCGAGCAAAGTTCGGTGCCGGCGTGGCCCGACGTCGACGTCGGCGACCTGCAGCGCGCCTGGATGGACGTGCTCAAGCGCGCCAAGCTGACCCAGCATCACCGGATCAGCCGCCAGGAACTGTCGGTGCGCGAGCACATGACATCGATATTGCGCCAGCTGCAGTCAAGCCGCTTCGTCGAGTTTGCCGACCTGTTCGACGGCCAGGGCAGCGTGCCGATCGTGGTCGTGCACTTCGTCGCCATGCTTGAACTGGCCAAGGAAACGCTGATTGAAATTACCCAGGCCGAACCGTTCGCCCCGATCTATGTGCGACTGGCGTATTCGCCAGCGTAAGGCCGCACCCCATTACTGTCTTAGGATGTACCACCAATGAAAATCGTCTCCACCATTGAAGAACTGCGCGACCAGCTCAGCGGCCAACTGCGCACCGCGTTTGTGCCGACCATGGGCAACCTGCACGAAGGCCACCTGTCCTTGATGCGCCTGGCGCGCAAGCACGGCGACCCGGTGGTTGCATCGATCTTCGTCAACCGCCTGCAGTTCGGCCCCAACGAAGACTTCGACAAATACCCGCGCACCTTCCAGGCGGACGTGGAAAAGCTGGAAAAGGAAGGCGTGTACGTGCTGTTTGCGCCGACCGAGAAAGAACTGTATCCGGAACCGCAGGAGTTTCGCGTCAGCCCGCCTGACGGCCTGGGCAACACGCTGGAAGGCGAATTCCGCCCCGGCTTCTTCACCGGCGTCTCGACCGTCGTGCTCAAGCTGTTCTCGTGCGTGCAGCCGAAGGTCGCCGTGTTCGGCAAGAAGGATTACCAGCAACTGATGATCGTTCGAAACATGGCGCGCCAGTTCGCGCTGCCGACGCAGATCATTGCCGCGGAAACCTGGCGCGCCGACGACGGCCTGGCCCTCTCCTCGCGCAATATGTACCTCAGTGCCACCGAGCGCGCCGAAGCGCCATCGCTGTACCGTGCGCTGACCTCGGTTGCCGGCGAAGTACGTTCCGGCCACCTCGACATCTACCAGCTCGAACACAAGGCGATGGACGAGCTGGCGTCGCGCGGCTGGAACCCCGACTACATCTCGATCCGCAAGCAGATCGACCTGCAGCCGCCGACGGCGGGCGACCTCGCCCAGGGCGCGCCGCTGGTGGTCCTCGCCGCGGCCAAGCTCGGCACCACCCGCCTGATCGACAACCTCGAAATCTAACGACGCAACCTTCCAAAATCGGGAACCTTCCAAAATCGGGGACAGACCGGGTCACGGTGACCACCATTTTAGAATGTTCTAAAATGGTGGTCTGTCCCCGATTTTGGAATGAAATGGTGGTCACCGTGACCCGGTCTGTCCCCGATTTTGGAATGTTTGGGCGAAAAAAACCGGAGCGCGTGGCTCCGGTTTTTTTATTGGCGGCCCGCGTTTATGCGGTCACGTTTTGTGCCCAGGCGAGCGCCTGCAGGTGCATCTTGTTGACGTCTTCCGGGATGATGCCGAGCGAGGCGGCTAGCGACGAGACCAGGTTCGAGTTCAGCTCGCAGGCTTCGGCCAGCGCCAGGTACGGACCGTACATGCCGCCACGGGTCAGCAGCGCGCGCACGACTTCGTCAGGCAGCTGGATGGTTTCGAGCACTTCCTTCATCGGCAAGCCAAGCAGGCGGTCGAGCAGCGAGAACATGCCGCAGACGAACAGGTTTTCGCCTTCCGCACGCCCCAGGATCTTTTGCCCGAGCAGCTCGGCGAGGCGCCCGCGCACTACCGCCGTTTCCATCAGCACCGGCGAGTAGCCGCTGGTGCTTGCCGTCGCCAGCAGCAGGGTCAGCCAGCGGTACAGCGGCGCGTAGCCGAGCATCGTGATGGCCTGGCGCAGCGACTGGATGTCGCGCCCGGCACCAAAGCCGGCGGTGTTGATGAAGCGTAGCAGCTTGTACGAGAGCGCCGGGTCGCGCTTGAGCACGCCTTCGATCTTGGGGATGTCTTCATTGTTCTGCACCATCTGCATCAGTTGCAGGATGATGGTCTGCGCCGGGTTCATACCCTTGACCGGAATGCCCGGCCGCGGCGTCAGGTGCAGCTTGCCCACAAAAGCGTCCAGGCCGAGCGCGGCGCAGGCGTCGAAGTCGGCCCAGGTGGTGACCGGACGGCCAACCATCCGTACCGATGCCTGCTTGAGCGCGGCGTAGGCGCGCGCTTGCGCGGCCACGTCGGCGCCGGAGAAGCGCACTTCGACATACGATGCGGCGCGCATGATCGTGTTGCGCAGCTTGGACAGGTCGCCGTCGCGCACCGAGATGCCGACCCCGCCCGCGCGCAAGCCTTGCACGGCGGCGAGCGTGTTCGGGTCGTCGAGGTCGGATGCCTTGAGGGTCAGCACGGTGTGTTCCGGCGGCATCTGGTGCAGCGCGTCGGTCGACAGCATGCCGGGCACGGCGTCGAGGAACAGGATCTTGTCGCGTAGAAGCCAGCCGCCGTCTTCGTCGTTGACGTGCTCGGCGACAAAGCCGATCAAGGATTCGAGTTCGGCGTCGGTGGGTGTTTCGTTTTCATGGTGCTGCCATGACAGTTCATAGCCGATCACGCGCTGCTTCGGGTCGAGCAGCGGTTCGCGGACGATAAAATTTGTTTGATGCATGTATTGGTCGCCAGTGATGCTAATGAATCGCGCGCGGCGGACCGAAGCCCGCGCTGCGCTTAGAAGCCGAGGCTGTCCAGCAGGTCGTCCACCTGGCCCTGGTTGGACACGACTTCGTTGCCGACCGGATTGATTTGCGGGCCGTTCAGCAGGCCGCTGTCAAACTCGCGCTTGACTTCGGCAGGCGCGAAATCGACCAGCAGCTGGACCAGTTGCTGTTCCAGGTTCTGGGCGATGGTGGTCACGCGCGTGATCACCTGGCCAGTCAGATCCTGGAAGTCCTGGGCCATCATGATGTCCATCAGGTGGCCCTTGGTCCCGTTGGCGGCCGTCGTCGATTGCTCGAGTTGGGCAATCGTCTGGGCGGCCATGGCGCGCCAGGCAGGGTCGCCGCCGCCCGGAACGTCCAGCATGGCCTTCCATGACGCGATCAGGCTGGCCGAGCCGGCGCTGATGCTGTCCTGCAGCGGACCGGCTGCGTCGGTGGCATTGAGGACCTTGTCGGCGGCCTGTTGCGACAGCCGCGCCACGTAGTCGAGGCGGTCGCGCGCGTCCGGGATGTCGGACGCGGCTTTTTCGATCAGCTTGTCGAGACCAAGACCGCGCAGGCTTTCGTGCAGCGAGCGCGTCATGTGGCCAATCCGGCTCATGAACTCGTCATGCGTGCCTTCATCGGCTTCCGTTGCGCCAACAGCGCCAACGGCCATTTGCTCAACCATCTTAAGCCCCGACTTTTTCGAGTTTCTCGAAGATCTTGTTCAGCTTTTCGTCCAGGGTCGCTGCCGTGAATGGCTTGACGACGTAGCCGTTGGCGCCGGCCTGGGCCGCGGCAATGATGTTTTCCTTCTTCGCTTCCGCCGTCACCATCAGCACTGGCAGCTTGGCCAGCGCCGGATCGGCACGAATGTTTTGCAGCATGGTCAGGCCGTCCATGTTCGGCATGTTCCAGTCCGACACGACGAAGTCGAATTGCTCGCTGCGCAGCTTGGCCAGCGCCATGACGCCGTCTTCAGCCTCATCGACATTGGCGTAACCCAGTTCCTTCAACAGGTTGCGCACAATGCGGCGCATCGTCGAGAAATCGTCTACTACTAAAAACTTCATCTTTGGATCAGCCATGAATTACTCCGTTGATTCTCTTACTGTGTTGTTGATGGGCGCTTAGCCTACGCATGCAGGCCTTAGGATAGCAGTTTTGTTGCTCTACGGCGATCAAAGTGGGTACGAAAAAGTGCGAAACGGATCAAACGCGCAACGCCCGGCTGCCATGCGTTGCCAGATGATTAAGTACCATGCCCGGCAGCGACAATAATGGCCCCACTTCGTGGGTGGCGCCGACGGCGATCGCTTCGCGCGGCATGCCAAATACCACGCACGACGCCTCGTCCTGGGCGAAGTTGTAGGAGCCGGCCGTCTTCATCTCGAGCATGCCGGCGGCGCCGTCCTTGCCCATGCCGGTCAGGATCACGCCGACCGCGTTCTTGCCGGCCGATACGGCCGCGGAACGGAACAGCACGTCGACCGACGGGCGGTGCCGGTTGACCGGATCGGTCTGCTCGATCCGGGTGATGTAGTTGGCGCCCGAACGGGCCAGCAGCAGGTGCGAATGGCCCGGCGCGATGTAGGCGTGGCCCGGCAGGATACGCTCGTCGCCGGCCGCTTCGCGCACGCTGATCTTGCACAGCGAATCGAGGCGCCGCGCGAACGAACTGGTGAACCCTTCCGGCATGTGCTGGGCGATCAGGATGCCGGGGCAGTCCGATGGCATCTGCATCAGGAATTCGCGGATCGCTTCGGTGCCGCCGGTGGAGGCGCCGATGATGATCAGCTTCTCCGACGAGGTCAGCGGGTTGCGGATGGCCGGCAGCGCGGCGCCGGTGCGCTCGCCGGTCGGCACGGTGCGCGCGCGGATGCGCGCCTTGGCGGCCGCGCGGATCTTGTCGGCGATCAGGTCGGCGTATTCGCGCATGCCCGACTGGATCGAAATCTTCGGCTTGGTCACGAAGTCGACCGCGCCCAGCTCCAGCGCGCGCATCGTGATCTCCGAGCCGCGCTCGGTCAGCGACGACACCATCACCACCGGCATCGGGCGCAGGCGCATCAGCTTTTCCAGGAAGTCGAGGCCGTCCATCTTGGGCATCTCGACGTCCAGGGTCAGCACATCGGGATTGGTCTGCTTGATCAGGTCGCGCGCCACCAGCGGATCGGGCGCCACGCCGACCACTTCCATATCGGGCTGGCTGCTGATGATTTCCTTCATGACGCCGCGGATCAGCGCCGAGTCGTCCACGATCAGTACTTTGATCTTCATAAGCTGGGCTTTCAGAATTAGAACAGGTCGATCTCGCCACCAACCGGCTGGACCTTGAGCCTGCTGGCGTAGTCGAGTTCGCGGCGGGCCAGCGTGTCGTTATGGGTTTGCATCAGTTTCTTGACGAGCACCTTGCCGGTGCGCGGGAAGAAATACACCTTGCGCGGGTAGATGTCGTTGAGGTCTTCGGCCAGCACGCGGATACCCTCGGTCTTGAGGAATTTCATCACGAAGGACGCGTTGCGCTCGCCGACGTTAATCGCCGTAAATCCGCGCAGCACCGCGCCGCCGCCGAATACCTTGGCTTCCAGGTTTTCGCGCCGGGCGCCGGACTTGAGCAGGTCATTGATCAACACCTCCATCGCGTAGGTGCCGTAACGCATCGATGCCGATACCGGATTGTTGACGTCGCCGCCGCCGTCCGGCAGCATGAAGTGGTTCATGCCGCCCAGCCCCGTGACCCGGTCGCGGATGCAGGCCGACACGCAGGAACCGAGCACGGTCACGATCAGCATGTCCTTGCCGGTGTAGTAATACTCGCCCGGAAGAATCTTCGCGGCATCGCAATCGAACGTGCGGTCGTAATAGACGTTGGTGGCGAATTGTTCTCTAGCTTCGATTGCCATAGTTGTTTCTCATTTCACTGCTGCTATCGGGAAGCGGCGCGAGGGTCGAGCTCGTACACCGTTTTGCCACGCAATTTCAAGGATTCCGATACGTACAGGAAATTCTCTGAATGGCCGGCGAACAACAGTGCGTCCGGCTTCATCAGCGGTACAAAGCGCGCCAGGATCTTGCGCTGGGTCGCCTTGTCAAAATAAATCATCACGTTGCGGCAGAAGATGACGTCGAACTGCCCTTGCAGCGGCCAGCCGTCGGCCAGCAGGTTCAGCTGGCGGAAGGTGACCATGTTGCGCAGCTCCGAACGCACGCGCACCATGCCCTCCTGGGCGCCTTTGCCGCGCTGGAAGAACTTCTTCAGGCGCTCAGGTTCCATCTTGCCGATGCGCTCTTCCGAGTACACGCCGTTGGCGCCGGTCGCCAGCACATTGGTGTCGATATCGGTGGCGATGATCTGTACCGGCGGGGTCAGCGTGTTGAAGGCTTCGCACGCGGTCATCGCGATCGAATACGGTTCTTCGCCGGTCGAACTGGCCGAGCACCAGATCGTGATCGGCTTGTCGCGCACTTTTTTCAGGTGCTCGGCCAGCAGCGGGAAATGGTGCGCCTCGCGGAAGAACGACGTCAGGTTGGTGGTCAGCGCATTGGTAAACGACTGCCACTCCTCGCCCAGGTGGCCGCCTTCGAGGTCGTCGAGGTAGCGGGTAAACGAACCGATGCCGGTGGCGCGCAGCCGCCGCGCCAGGCGGCTGTAGACCATTTCCTGCTTGCTGTCGGCCAGCGAAATCCCGGCCTTCTGGTAGATCAGTGCACGCACGCGCTCAAAGTCACCCTTGGTAAACGTGAATTCCTTGACGGTTTCGGATCTTGTTGGCGACACTTTGATAACCTCATGTTCCTATTACAGGCCGGCCTGTGCGGGCACTGCTCACTGCACTACGCCTGCGCCTAGAATTCTTCCCAGTCGTCGCCGCTGACCGCTGCCGCCGCTGCCGCCTTGGTTGGCGCCGCCCTGGTTGGCGCTGCCTTGGCCCCCGGCTCGATCCGCGGCGCCGCAACCGCGGCGCGTGCCGGCGCCGCGACCGGCACCGGCGCCTTGCGCAACGGCGCCGGCGCGGCGCGTACCGCGCGCTCGTCGTCGCCATTGAGCTTGAAGATGCTCACCGCCTCGGCCAGCCGCTGCGATTGCTCCTGCATGCTTTCGGCCGCAGCCGCCGCTTCCTCCACCAGCGCCGCGTTCTGCTGCGTCATCTCGTCCATCTGGGTGATGGCCTGGTTGATCTCCTCGATGCCATGGCTTTGCTCCGCGGTGGCCGCGGTGATTTCGCCCATGATGTCGGCTACCTGGCGGATCGACGTGACCACCAGGTCCATCGTCTGCCCGGCTTCGTCCACCAGCCTGCTGCCGGTATCGACCTTGTCGACCGAGTCGCCGATCAGTTGCTTGATTTCCTTGGCCGCGCCGGCCGAGCGCTGGGCCAGGTTGCGCACTTCGGACGCCACCACCGCAAAGCCGCGGCCCTGCTCGCCGGCGCGCGCCGCCTCGACCGCCGCATTCAGCGCCAGGATATTGGTCTGGAACGCGATGCCGTCGATGACGCCGATGATGTCGACGATCTTGCGCGAGCTTTCCTTGATCGACCCCATGGTATCGACCACCTGGGCCACCACGTTGCCGCCTTTGATCGCCACCGACGATGCCGATACGGCCAGCTGGTTGGCCTGGCGGGCATTGTCGGCGTTCTGCTTGACGGTGCTGGTCAGTTCTTCCATCGAGCTGGCGGTTTCTTCCAGCGAGCTGGCCTGGCTTTCGGTGCGCGACGACAGGTCGGCATTGCCGGCTGCGATTTCGCGCGAGGCGACCGTGATCGTCTCGCTGCCGGTACGCACGTGGCCGACGGTGCGGGCCAGGCTTTCGTTCATGTCCTTGAGCGCCTGCAGCAGTTCGGTGACTTCGTCCTTGCCTTCGACGACCACCTGCGAGGTCAGTTCGCCCGCCGCCACTTTCTGCGCCACCGCCACCGCGTTGCCCATTGGCCGGGTGATCGAACGGGTGGTCAGGATCGAGCCGACGGTGCCGATCACCACTGCCAGCGCGCCCAGCGCGAACAGCATGATGTTCAGGCGGCGGTCGCTCTGCTCGGCGCTGGCGATGAAGGCGCGGGTGGCGACCTGCTGCATGTCGACCAGTTTGTTCATCGCCGCGAGGGCCTGCTGGTTGAGCGGGTCGATGCGGTCCGACAGCACCTTGCCGGCACCTTCGGTATCGAACGCCATGACCAGCGCGGACGCTTCCTTGAAGGCCGCGTCGACCTTCGCTTCGACGCCGGCCAGTTCGGCCAGCACTGCCTTTTCGGCGTCGCTCAGCCCGGCCGCTTCGAGCGCGGCGCGCGCCTCGTCGTAGCGTTTGTCCTGGGTCTTGACGCGTGCCTCTTCCTTCTGCATCAGCTCGACGTTGGCTTGCAGGCCGATGTTACGCATCGCGATGCCGGTTTCCAGCATCGTGCTTTTCATCGTCGCGATAAGAAGGTTCTTGGCGTTGGCCTGGTCCAGGCCGTCCATCAAACGGTCCTTGTTGCGGGCATTGATGGCGGCCGAGGCCACAATCATCCCCACCAGGATCAGCAGGATGCTGCCGAAACCCATTGCAAGGCGGGTACCGATCTTGAAATCGCGCAGGTTCATTGTCTCGTCCCAGGTAAGGTTCGGTTAAGCAGCCAGCTTTTCGATCAGGCCCATCTCGCCCGACGACATCAGCTTGTCGATGTCGACCAGGATCAGCATGCGCTCGTCGATCGTTCCCAGCCCGATCATGTAGTCCGAATTGAAGGCGCTGCCCATTTCCGGCGCCGGCTTGATCTGGTCGGCGCTCAGGGTGGTCACGTCGGAGACGCTGTCGACGACCATGCCCATGATGCGGCCGCTGATGTTCAGGATGATCACGACGGTGAACTGGTCGTAGACCGGGGTGCCGAGGTTGAACTTGATGCGCATGTCGACCACCGGGATGATGATGCCGCGCAGGTTGATCACGCCCTTGATGAACTCAGGCGCGTTGGCGATGCGCGTGACCTGTTCGTAGCCGCGAATCTCCTGCACTTTCAGGATGTCGATGCCGTATTCTTCCGAGCCGAGCGTAAAGGCCAGGAACTCGCTGCCCGCGCCGTCCTTGGCATCGCCGGATTTCAGGTTGTTGAGAGAGATCGACATGGTGGGTTCCTATCAGTTAAGCGCGAAAATTAAGAGAAGATTGACTCGTCGGCCAGCTGGCGCGACGAACGGATAAGGGCCGATACATCCAGGATCAGCGACACGCCGCCGTCGCCCAGGATGGTGGCGCCGGAAATGCCGGTCACCTTGCGGTAGTTCGATTCCAGGTTCTTGACCACCACTTGCTGCTGGCCGACCAGGTCGTCCACGAACAGCGCGGCCTTGCGGCCGTCCGATTCCAGGATCACGACGATGCCCTCGCACGGGTTGGTAAAGCGCGGCACGATGTCGAACATTTGATAGAGCGGGATCAGCGGCAGGTATTCGCCGCGCACCTTGATGACGCGGCCGCGCCCGGCGATTTCCTTGATGTCGTCTTCGGCCGGCTGCAGCGACTCGACCACGAAGCCGAGCGGCAGGATATACACCTCCTCGCCGCAGCGGATCGACATGCCGTCCAAGATCGCCAGGGTCAGCGGCAGCGAAATCGAGATGGTGGTGCCGAAGCCGCGCGCCGAACGAATGTCGACGCTGCCGCCCATCGCGGCGATATTGCGCTTGACGACATCCATGCCGACACCGCGTCCAGAGACGTCGGTGACCGCTTCGGCGGTCGAGAAGCCCGGCGCGAAAATCAGCTGCCAGACTTCCGAATCGCTCATCGAATCGGACACGGCCAGGCCGTTTTCGGCGGCCTTGGCGAGAATGCGTTCGCGGTTCAGGCCACCGCCGTCGTCCGCCACTTCAATCATGATATTGCCGCCCTGGTGGGCAGCCGACAGGAACAGGCGCCCGGTGTCGGTCTTGCCGGCGGCGCGGCGCACTTCCGGCATTTCGATGCCGTGGTCGATACTGTTGCGCACCAGGTGGGTCAGCGGGTCGACGATCCGTTCGATCAGGCCCTTGTCCAGTTCCGTCGCGGCGCCGTTGGTGATGAAATCGACCTTCTTGCCAAGCTTGCCGGCCAGGTCGCGCACCATGCGCGGGAAGCGCGAGAACACGAAGTCCATCGGCATCATCCGGATCGACATCACCGCTTCCTGCAGGTCGCGGGTGTTGCGGGTCAGCTGGCTGACGGAGTTCAGCAAGCGCTCATGCACCATCGGGTCGAGCGAATCGCTGCGCTGTTCGATCATGGCCTGGGTGATCACCAGTTCGCCGATCAGGTTGATCAGCTGGTCGACCTTTTCGATCGATACGCGGATCGACGACGATTCTGCGCCTTGCGGCACCTTGTCGTCCTTTTTCACCGCCAGCTTCTTCTCGGCCATCGCCTCGGCATCGGCGCCGTCGGCCGATGGCACGATGGCCTTGGCGCTGCCAGGGGTGTCGGCAACGCGCGCGGCGGCGCGAATCTGTTCGATCGGCTGGAAGAAACCGTAGCCGCGTTCTTCGTCGCTGACCTCGGCCGCCGCCGTCTCAGGGGCGTCGTCGTCAAAGAATCCGTAACCCTGGTCCTGCTCCACCTTGGCGCGCGCGGCGTCTTCGATCGCGCGCTGCTCGGGCGTGAGCGCGGGTGCTTCAAAAATCTTCAGGTCGTCCGGGTCGAGCACGAACGAGCAGATGGCGACGATGTCGTCCAGGCTTTCATGGGTGGTCACGATGATCGCGGTGCAGCCGCCGGCCAGCGGCGCTACCGACACGCGCCCCATCAGGCCGACTTCGGCCACCAGCGCGTTGACGTCGCGCTGCTCGACCAGCGGCAGTTCGATGCGGAAGCGGCGCGCGCCCTCGCCCACCGTGGATTTGGCCACGCTGGCGCTGCCGAACGAGGCCATGACGGCGCTGCCGGCGGCGGCCACGATCTCGTCTTGCGACAGCTCTTGCAGCATCATGCGCACATTGGCGACGGCATCCTGGTCGACCGGCGCGCCGTTGCGGTGGCCGTCCAGCTGCATCTTGAGGATGTCCTTGGCCTGCAAGAACGCCTCCACGTGTTCGGCGGTCAGCGGCATCTCGCCCTTGCGGATGCGGTCCAGCAGCGACTCGAGGATGTGCGTCACTTCGGTCATGTCGTTCAGGCCGAACGTCGACGCGCCGCCCTTGACCGAGTGGGCCGTGCGGAATACCGCATTCAGGTCCTCGGCGTCGGGCGCGTCGATATCGACGGCCAGCAGCAGGCGTTCCATTTCAGCCAGCAGCTCCTCGGCTTCATCGAAGAAGACCTGGAAAAACTGGCTAATATCGATGGTCATGATGGAACTCCATGAATTTCGCGATGCATCATTGCACGTACTCCCAGCCGTTGATCAGCCGATGACTTTTTTGACGACTTCAATCAGGCGCTGCGGATCGAACGGTTTGACCAGCCAGCCATTGGCGCCGGCCGCACGGCCCTTCGACTTCATTTCGTCGGACGACTCGGTCGTCAGCATCAGGATCGGGGTCTTCTGGTATTCAGGAAGTTCGCGCAGCAGCTTGATCAGCGCCAGGCCGTCCATGCGCGGCATGTTCTGGTCGGTCAGGACCAGGTCGACCGCCTGCAGCTTGGCTTTCTCCAGGCCGTCCTGGCCATCGACCGCCTCGATGACGTTGTAGCCGGCGGCCTTCAGGCTGAAGGCGACCATCTGGCGCAGCGAACTGGAATCGTCGACTGCGAGAATTGTTTTTGCCATCTTTTGTGCTCCTGCTTTTTTTAAAATCGGGACGCGACGCGTCCTGTGGTGGTTTAACGTGGGTGACTAGAAAAGCTCTATGTCGCCGCTCTCCAGATGCTGCTGGTTGACTGCTTTTCTCAACGCGCTGCGCAATTCGAGCGACTGGATCGCCAGCGCCATGCTGACTTTGCCGAGCAGGTCGACGATTTCCTCGCTGCCGCTGTCGGGCAGGATGTGGTTGCCGTGGGCGCCCACCGTGTCGAGGAATTCGCGCAGCCCGGTCACGCGCTTGAGCGTGCGGTCGAGCAGCTGGCTGGTCATGTCCTGGAACTGCATGCTGGTGATCGCGGCGTTGACGTGCAAGCCGATCTCGCCCGACATGGCGCCGAGGCGCTCGCTGTCTTCCGCGCTCGGGGTCTGGCCGGCCAGCAGCATGTTGATCGTGCCCTGGCGGTCGCCGACCGCGGTGTGGATCGCCATGAAGCTGGTGGTCAGTTTTTCAATCGCTTCTTCCAGCAGCAGCTCGGTCTGGCGCAGGTCCGTCTCGACCTCCGTCAGGTGGCGGCGCCCGTGATCGGACACGCCTGACAACAGGCGCTTGACGTGCGATCCCAGTATTTTTTTTCTTGGCATTGCCTTCTCCGGTTCCCTATCCCGACCATCATTGCGGCGCTGGCGCGCTTGCGGTGGGCGCGACGCCCACCGCAAGCGTGCCAGCCTCGGACTCAATCGAGGCGCTGTCGCGCATGACGGCTTCTTCTGTTTTCTTGTTCATGACGATGATGCTGATGCGGCGGTTGATCGGATTGAACGGATCGAGCTTGTCGAGGTGGGCGGCCGCGGCCAGCCCGACCACGCGCAGGATCTTGTCATCCGACAGGCCGCCCAGCACCAGTTCGCGCCGCGAGGCGTTGGCGCGGTCGGCCGACAGTTCCCAGTTGCTGTAGCCGGCGTCGCTCATGTACGGGGTGGCGTCGGTGTGGCCCGACAGGCCGACCTTGTTCGGCACCTCGTTGAGCACGATGGCGATCACGTGCAGGATCTCGCGGGTGTACGGCTGCAGCTCGGCGCGGGCCAGCTCGAACATCGGACGGTGCTTCTCGTCGACGATCTGGATGCGCAGGCCTTCGCTGGTAATGTCGAGCAGCAGCTGGTTCTTGTATTTTTTGAGCAGCGGATTGACTTCGATGGCCGCTTCGATCTTGCCCTTGAGCTTTTTCAGGCGCGACACTTCCTCGCGCTCGAGCACCGCCTTGGCGGCCTTCAGGTCGTAGGTTTTCTTTTCCGGGATGGTATCGCCCTTCTTGACCTGGCCGGTGCGGCGCGTCATGTCGGTGCCGCCGCCCTGGATCACCGACGAGCTGTCGCCGCTGCCGGAGCCGCCCGACATGGCCACCTTGAGCGGGGTCTGGAAATACTCCGAGATGCCGTTGAGATCGCCCTTGGTGGTCGAGCCCAGCAGCCACATCAGCAGGAAGAAGGCCATCATCGCCGTGACGAAGTCGGCGTACGCGATCTTCCACGCGCCGCCGTGATGGCCGCCGGCGGTTTTCTTGATGCGCTTGACGATAATCGGGCGCAGGCCTTCATCCGCCATAGGGGCTCCGGGAGGTTTTTTTTACGCTAGGCATGGTTGATCGCTGAATCGAAGCTTACTTCGTTTTCGATTTCTTGATGTGGTCTTCCAGCTCGGCGAAGGTCGGGCGTTCGGTCGAATACAACACCTTGCGGCCAAACTCGACGGCCAGCGCCGGCGCGTAGCCGTTCAGGCTGGCAAGCAAGGTGACTTTGACGCACTGGAACATCTTTGCCTCTTCTTCCAGCTTCTGCTCAAGCAGGCTGGCCAGTGGGGTAACGAATCCGTATGCCAGCAGGATGCCGAGGAAGGTGCCGACCAGCGCCTTGGCGATCAGGATGCCGAGCTCGGCTGGCGGAATGCCCACCGACTCCATCGTGTGGACCACCCCCATCACCGCCGCGACGATACCGAACGCCGGCAGGCCGTCGCCCAGCTTGGCGATCACGTGGTGCGGGACCGCCCCCTCGTGGTGGTGGGTCTCGATCTCGTTGTCCATCAGGTTTTCGATCTGGAACGCGTCCATGTTCCCCGACACCATCAGGCGCAGGTAGTCGGTCATGAACTCGACGATATGGTGGTCGGACATCACGCTCGGGTACTTGGAGAACAACGGGCTTTCTTCCGGGCTGTCGATATCGCTTTCGATCGACATCAAGCCTTCCTTGCGCACTTTCGACAGCACGTCGAACAGCAGCGACATCAGCTCCATGTACAGGGCCTTGGTGTGGCGCGATCCCTTGAGCACGGTCGGAAGCGCCTTCATCGTCGCCTTGATCGACTTGCCATTGTTGCCAACGAAGAAAGCGCCGACCGCGGCGCCGCCAATCATCAGCAATTCAATCGGCTGGAACAGCGTGGCGAGGTGGCCGCCGGCAAGGGCGAAGCCGCCAAACACCGATCCGATGACGACGAGGTATCCGATAATGACTAACAACAGGAACTCCCAGTGGAATTTTTATTCTGGAGGATGTGATGCGCGAAGGCGCGTGCAGGTCAACGTGACGCGCTCAGCATTCAACTCAATTATTTACGTACGGAATCACAATAGCGTGAGAATGACCACCGGGCAAGTAAAAAGGCCTGTTCTGTCTCTTAAAAGTGCCATACGAAAACATTTGGGCCACGCCCAGTTGGCGTAATGCAAACGTCTGGCGCTTTTTCCGTTATCAGAAATTCATAACTGACCAGTTTGGAACCCGGCCGCATTTCGGCGCTGGCTTTGCGCCACAGCGCGCTCATCGCAGCGGGCGACAGGTAGGCGAACACCAGGTCGTACTCGCCGAAGTTAAGCTGTTCATAGTCGCCGCGGAGGAAGTTGGCGCTGCTGCCGACGGCCGCGGCGCGGATCCGGCTGGCCAGCCAGGGCAGCGGCGCCAGCTCGATGCCGGTGAAGCGCGACTCGGGGCGGCGCTTCGCCAGGTCCAGCACCAGCCCGCCCAGGCCGCTACCGATGTCGATCATCGACACCGCGCGCCCCGTCGGCAGCAAGGCGGCCACCTCGTCCCAGGCACGCTTGCCGGACGGGTAATACGGCACCTGGGTGCGGAAGGTCGACCAGTACAAGGTGAGCAGGAACACGAACACCACCAGGAACAGCAGCGGCGGCAACCCCAGGCTCAGCGCGCCGTACAGCGCCAGCGGAAAGCCGAACTGGATCGCGCGCCACCACGGCGCCAGGCCGCGCCACCAGGTCAGGCCGGCGGCGAGTAGCCCATGGACCAGGGCGGCGCCAAGGTAGGACACCGGCACGCCGGCGCGCGCCAGCAGGTACACCACGGCGAGGGTGGGCGCAAAGGCGCCGGCCTGGATCAGCAGCGCCTGCAGCGCGGGCGTGCGCCAGATGCGCAAAAGGGCAAGGCTCATGCCCTGCCCTTCAGACCGAAGACGATCGCGGCGGAAATCACGCCGCCTGCAGTGCCTCGGCTTCCCGCGACTTCTTGGTCTTGCCGGCGCGCGAAGGCATGTGGCACAGGCCGCACTGGTAGCCGTGGTTGAGGTCGAGGCAGTTGACGACAAATTTGCCCTGGCACTTGTCGCACGGGGCGACGGCCAGCATTTTGCTCTGGAAGAAGCGCACCAGGGTCCAGGCGCGGGTCAGCGACAGCACGGGCTCGGCGCCCGCTTCCGGCGGCATTTGTTCGAGGTACAGCTTGTAGGCCTTCATCACCGCCTCGATACCGGTCGCACCGGCGTGCTCGACGAGGAATTTGTGGATATTGATGAACAGCGAGGAATGGATATTCGGCTGCCAGGTCAGGAACCAGTCTGCCGAGAATGGCAGCATGCCCTTCGGCGGCGACATACCCTTGAGTTCTTTGTACAGCTTGAGCAGGCGCTCACGGGACAGCGAGACTTCGGTTTCGAGCAGCTGGAGGCGGGCGCCGAGCTGGATCAGTTCGATCGCGAGCTGGATTTCCTGGGCTTCGGACACAACGCTTTTCTTGGTCATTACTCTACTCCCCGACGATTAACACACGATGCTGCTGGGTACGGCGACTGGCGTTGCTTATGCGATTTCTTCGACTGCCTGGCCGGCCATCAGGATCGCGGCGTGGGATTGGGCCAGCGAGCGGTCTTTATTGTAGTTGGTCAGCATCGACAGGATCGCGCCGTCGTCGAAGCGGAAGCGGGCCAGCATCATGTTGCCGCCAGCGAGCTTGAGGATCTGGGCGTTGCTCATCGCTTCAATCAGGTCGGCGATTTCTGCCGAGATGCCGAGACGGAAGATTGCTGTGACTTTGTCCGCACGGATCATCTGCTGGGCGAGCATCAGGTAGCTCAGGTTAGCATCACGAATTTCCGCCATCATGTCGTTTGCAGTCATTTCCATCTCCTTGAATCCGATTTACCGTGGTCCGCTGTGCGAACCGCCGTGTTTGTATTGCCGATGAGATAGATTCTGGACTCACGGCAACAAACCGGGAATAGGCAGGAGCCTGTATTTTGGGTGAGGGAATGACGAAGTCGATCCGTAGGTGTTCGTCTGACAGACGCCCTCGAATCGTGGTCGCGCCCCTATGAAACAGGGACGGATAAATGGCTGTGTTCGACGGTCCGGAAGCCGGACATTGCAGTACATACTTTTTTCGTCTTGTACCGTTTACGTCAAACTTTTTGAGAACTTTAGGGTCACTTTGAAATTTTTTGATGTTTCTTAAAAAACTTCTGGTGCCCCATGTCTGAGTTATTAACGTCAGCCGCTCCCGGAACTTTAGGGTCGATCGCAAATATTTTTGAAATTTCTTCAAAAGGCTGCGGACTCCCCCTTGTCTGAACCGGTTACGGCTGAGTTTGGGCAAACTTGAGGGCCAAACCGACTTTTTTTTCACTTTCTTACATTCGCCCCGAATCCCGATACGGATGCCGCCAAATTGCTTTAAAAGCAGTATCATTTTGCTTGGCGATGAACGGCCATTTCTTGGTACACTCGCATCACTTTGCATTCGACCAAGCCGCCCATGACCACCAAGCAAGATTGCGTCGCACGCGACGCCCAAGACGCCCTCGCCCCGCTGCGCGACCAATTCGACTTGCCGGACGGCGTTATCTATCTAGATGGCAACTCCCTTGGCGCACGGCCAAAGGCTGCGCTGGCGCGGGCGCAGGACGTCATCGCCCGAGAATGGGGCCGCGACCTGATCCGCAGCTGGAACAGCGCCGGCTGGTTCGACATGCCGCGCCGCCTGGGCGACCGGCTCGCCCCGCTCATTGGCGCCAAGGAAGCCGAAGTCGTCGTCACCGACACCACGTCGCTGAACCTGTTCAAGGCGCTGGCAGCCGCCGTGCACCTGCAGGCCAGCGGCGAAAACGCGCACCGCAAGGTGATCGTCACCGAGCGTAGCAATTTCCCGACCGACATCTATATGGCGCAGGGCTTGACCAGCTGGCTCGACCGCGGCTACACCGTGCGCCTGGTTGACTCAAGCGACGAGATTGCCGCCGCGGTCGACGCCGACTGCGCGGTCCTGATGCTCACCCATGTGAATTACCGGACCGGCTACCAGCACGACATGGCCGCCGTCACCGCCCACGCCCACGCCCAGGGCGCCGTCACGGTCTGGGACCTGGCCCACTCGGCCGGCGCGGTGCCGGTCGACCTGAACGGCGCGAACGCCGATTTCGCGGTCGGTTGCACATATAAATACCTCAATGGCGGGCCCGGCTCGCCGGCCTTTATCTGGGTGCCGGCGCGCCACCAGGCCCGCTTTACCCAGCCCTTGTCGGGCTGGTGGGGCCACGCCGCCCCGTTCGCGATGGCGCCCGACTTCGCGCCCGGCACCGGCATCACCCGCGCCCTGTGCGGCACCCAGCCGGTGGTGTCGCTGGCGATGGTCGAATGCGGGCTGGCGGTGTTCGAGCAGACCGGCATGGACGCGATCCGCGCCAAGTCGCTTGCGCTGACCGACCTGTTCATCGCGCTGGTCGAGGAACGTTGCGCCGGCCATCCGCTTGGCCTGGTGACCCCGCGCGAGCATGCCCGGCGCGGCAGCCAGGTCAGCTTCACCCACCCGCACGGCTACGCGGTGATGGCCGCGCTGATCGCACGCGGCGTGATCGGCGACTACCGCGAACCGGCCATCATGCGTTTCGGCTTCACGCCGCTGTACACCAGCTTTGCCGACGTCTGGGACGCGGTCGAGATCCTGCGCGACGTGCTGGAGCGCGAAGCCTACGACATCCACGCCAGCCGCGGCGCGGTGACCTGACATAGATAAGAGAAGACGGCCATGTCCACTGAAGAGAAAAAATGCCCCGTATCCTGGCACGGCGCCAAGATGGACTTCACCGAAGCGATGAGCTACGGCGACTACCTCGGGCTCGACCAGATCCTGTCGGCCCAGCATCCGCGCTCGCCGAATCACAACGAGATGCTGTTCATCGTCCAGCACCAGACCAGCGAACTGTGGCTCAAGCTGATGCTGCACGAGCTGCAGGCGGTGCGCAGCAGCCTGCGCGCCAACGAACTGCCGCCGGCATTCAAGATGCTGGCGCGGGTCGCCCGCATCATGGACCAGCTGGTGCATGCATGGGACGTGCTGGCCACGCTGACGCCGCCCGAGTACACCGCGATCCGCCCTTACCTGGGCGCCTCGTCAGGCTTCCAGTCGCACCAGTACCGCGAGCTTGAATTCATCCTCGGGAACAAGAACGCCTCGCTGCTGGCGGTGCACACCAAGGCCACCGACGCCTACCAGGTGCTCGAACGCGAGCTGCATGCGCCGTCGGTGTACGACGAAGCGATCCAGCTGCTCGCCCGCAGCGGCTTTACCATCGACCCGGCGCGCCTGTCGTGCGACCCAACCCTGCCGACCGAGGCCGACGAATCGGTCAAGGCGGCGTGGCTGGGCGTCTACCAGGACCCGGACAAGTACTGGGCGCTGTACGAACTGGCCGAGAAGCTGGTCGACCTTGAAACGGCGTTCCGCTTCTGGCGTTTCCGCCATGTGACGACGGTTGAACGCATCATCGGCTTCAAAACCGGCACCGGCGGCACCGCCGGCGTCAGCTACCTGCGCAAGATGCTCGACGTGGTGCTGTTCCCGGAGCTGTTCGCGCTGCGCACGGCACTCTGAGCCTACGGAACGGGATCGAGGCGCACCGCCTGGCACACGCCGCCCCGGCAACCGGTGCCGGCAATCTGCTGGCGCTCGTTGATGGCGCGCGCCACCGTAATGGTCCAGCCAGCGGCCGGATCGACCAGGCTGTCGATGGCCACCATCTTGCCTCGTTGCCAGAGGAAGCCCTGTGGCTGTCCCGCCGGTCCAGACGAAAAGCCTACCACCTGCCTGCGGTTGTTGATGTCGTAGGCTTCGGCGAAGCCGCCGCCCAGATTGCCAATATTGAGTTTGAACCCGCGGATCCAGATGAAGGCGTTGCGGTCATGGAAACCACGGCCGGTTTCGGCGGTGCCCACCACCTGGCCGTGGTCATTGATGCCGTAGGCTTCGCTGACCTGGCCGCCAAAGGTGCCGATGTCGACCAGGCCGGCGCCCCGAGTGACGAAGCCATGGATGGGCGGTTCCGGCTGGGCGAATTCGCCCACGCTCGATGTCCCGGCCACTGTTTCGCGCGCATTGATCGCGTGGCCGAAGCTGTACAACTCCCCGGTCGAGGGCAAGGTCCCGAGGTTCTGCATCACGCCGCCGGATAAACGAAAGGCGCGCGGAGCGCCGGCCGGAATCGCCGCGAAGCCGGTAATGTCGCCGTCGTTGTTGATTGCCCTGGCGCCCGCCGACGGGCCGCCGAGCGTGCCCAGGTCGGTCATCAGGCCGGCAGTGTAGGCAAATGCGCGCCGCGCACCGGCAATGTTGTCGGCCTCCCCCACCACCACGCCCGCGTCGTTGATGCCCCACGCGCGACTGCTCGCCCCGCCGAACGTGCCAATGTTCAGCGCCCCGCCTCCCGTGTTGACGAAAGCGTGCTCATCGACCCCGGCCCCCGGCATGCCGCCAACGGTGTGGCCATGGATGTTGATCCCGAGCGCACTGCTGCCGGGACCCGCGACCGGCGTCACGGTATATTTCGGAAAAGAGGAACACCCTGCAAGCAACAGCAGGATGGCAAGGCACGGTACGGCTTTCATGGCACACCTCCGACGATCGGTTGATGAACGCAACATTGTTTTGTAGACACTCTGACAACATCACAGTTCAAGAATAGGCGAGCTCATCTAATGCGTAATGCGCGGGGTCAGTACCAGGGCGCGACCGGCCGGTGCGGGGCGCGATACAACATTGCCACGTACAATGAGCAGGACCACAAGGACACAACGGAGGCGACATGGACTGCGACGTACTCATACTTGCCGGCTTATGGAACTCGGGCCCCGACCACTGGCAAACGCATTGGGAGCGCAAGCATCCCGGGTGGAAGCGTGCCGTTCACCGCGACTGGAACAATCCCGAGTGCGATGAATGGGTGGCCGAGGTCAACGCGGCGATTGCCGAAAGCGCGGGCCCGCCGGTGCTGGTGGCGCACAGCCTGGCCTGCGTGACGGTGGCCAAGTGGGCGGCAACGGACTCGCCACTGAACGTCGCAGGCGCTTTTCTGGTGGCGCCGAGCGACGTCGACGCGCCCAGCTATCCGGTCGAAGCGGAGGGCTTCCAGCCGATGCCGATGGAGAAGCTGCCGTTTCCGAGCATTGTGGTGGCCAGCTCAAACGACGAATACCTCACGCTCGAGCGCGCACGCGCGATCGCGGCCGCCTGGGGCAGCAGGTTCGTGGAGATTGGTGAAGCGGGACATATCAACGGCGCCAGCGGATACGGCGAGTGGCCCGAGGGTGAACGGATGCTGCTGGAGTTCTGCGCGAAGCTGTAGCCGCCGTTCGCGCGAACGCGGGAACCCGAACGTCGCCTGAAGCTCCAGGCTCGGCCTAGGTTCCCGCTGGCGCGGGAACGACGGTGCTTATTTTGCGCTTGCCAGCAGCATCTCGTTCAGGCGCTTCACGAACGACGCCGGATCGGCCAGCGAACCGCCTTCCGCCAGCATCGCCTGGTCGAACATGATGTGCGACCAGTCCGCGAATTTGGCGTCGTCGCCGTCTTCGCTCTTCAAACGCGTCACCAGCGGGTGGTTCGGATTGATCTCGAGGATGGGCTTCGATTCCGGCGCGTCCTGGCCCGCTGCCTTCAGCATGCGCAGCAGGTTCCCGGACAGCTCGTTCTCGTCCGCCACCAGGCAGGCCGGCGAATCGGTCAGGCGGAACGTGACGCGAACGTCCTTGGCCTTGTCGCCCAGCGCCGCCTTCATCTTCTCGACCAGGTCCTTGTACGAGTTCTCGGTCTCTTCGTGCTCCTTCTTCTCGGCTTCGTCCTCCAGGCCGCCAAGGTCAAGGCCGCCCTTGGCCACCGACACCAGCTCCTTGCCTTCGAACTCGGTCAGGAACGACAGCATCCACTCGTCCACGCGGTCGGTCAGCAGCAGCACTTCAACGCCCTTCTTGCGGAAGATCTCGAGATGCGGGCTGTTCTTCGCCGCGGTGAAGCTCTCGCCGGTGACGTAGTAGATCTTGTCCTGGCCTTCCTTCATGCGGGCCAGGTAGTCGGCCAGCGATACGGTCTGGTCGGCGTTGTCGTTGGCAGTCGAGGCAAAGCGCAGCAGCTTGGCGATGCGGTCCTTGTTGGTCGCGTCTTCGCCAATGCCTTCCTTGAGCACCTGGCCGAACTCGGTCCAGAAGGTGGTGTACTTGTCCTTCTTTTCCTGTTCATCCGCGTTGGCCAGTTCTTCCAGCATGCCCAGCACGCGCTTGGTCGAGCCTTCGCGGATCACCTTCACATCGCGCGACTCCTGCAGGATCTCGCGCGAGACGTTCAGCGGCAGGTCGTTCGAGTCGATCACGCCTTTGATGAAGCGCAGGTACGCAGGCATCAGTTGTTCGGCATCGTCCATGATGAACACGCGCTTGACGTACAGCTTGATGCCGCCGCGCTTGTTGCGGTCCCATAGGTCAAACGGCGCGTGGCTTGGCACATACAGCAGCTGGGTGTATTCGCTGCGGCCTTCGACGCGGTTGTGGGTCAGGGTCAGCGGGTCCTGGAAGTCGTGCGAGACGTGCTTGTAGAACTCGTTGTACTGCTCCGGGGTGATGTCCGATTTGCTGCGCGCCCACAGCGCGCTGGCCTGGTTGACGGTCTCGTATTCGTCCTTGACGACGGTTTCGTTCTTCTCCGCGTCCCACTCGTCCTTCTGCATCAGGATCGGCAGCGAGATGTGGTCGGAGTACTTGCGGATGATCGATTTCAGCTTCCAGCTTGACAGCAGTTCGTCCTCGCCTTCGCGCAGGTGCAGGATGATATCGGTGCCGCGCGACGCCTTCTCGATCGGCTCGATGCTGTAATCGCCCTCGCCTGCCGATTCCCAGCGCACGCCTTCATTGGCATGCACGCCGGCGCGGCGGGTTTCGACGGTGATCTTGTCGGCCACGATGAAGCCCGAGTAGAAGCCGACGCCGAACTGGCCGATCAGGGCCGCGTCGGCCTGCTGGTCGCCGGACAGCTTGCCGAAAAATTCCTTGGTGCCCGATTTGGCGATGGTGCCCAGGTGCGAGACGACTTCGTCGCGGTTCATGCCGATGCCGTTGTCGGAAATGGTGATGGTGCGCGCCGCCTTGTCGAAGGTGACCTTGATCTTCAGTTCGTGGTCGTTGCCATACAGGGCGTCGTTGTTGATGGCCTCAAAGCGCAGCTTGTCGGCGGCATCGGAAGCGTTGGAGATCAGCTCGCGCAGGAAGATTTCCTTGTTCGAGTACAGCGAGTGGATCATCAGTTGCAGCAGCTGTTTTACTTCAGCCTGGAAGCCAAGGGTCTCTTTTTCGGCGATTGCCATGTTATTCCTCGTTTGAAACAAGTGGTTGAACGGATTGGGGCCATATTGGGATGGCAACGGCGTTTTCAAGAGGTGCGGCTGACCCAAATTACAGGTCAGCTTTAACGTGACTACCCTCGTCGATCGTCAGCGTTCCAGGTGGAATGTAACAGCAGGCTCATGGATCCGAAGTGCACGTCAGGAGCGCGGCGAACCATCACGGCGCAACGCTAATCGTCGGCATCAATGTCTTGAAACCGGCTACGAGGCAGAAACAGTGGCATATCGAATCCCACATGAGCCTCTATTCTCTGCGGCAAGACAGCGCCCGAGATAACGATCACGATCCCTGCGCCTAAACATAACCATTCAAACGGATATTGAAGTTCGGCGTCTCCGTATACGAGCGCGAGCGGAATCGCCATTAACCCAAATCCGACGAAGTAGAAAACAAGCCTGCCACACTTTACGACTCCCGGACTCGGAGGCGTCTGATTAGTCGTATCTTCCATATTCATTCCAATCGCGAAAAAGTTCCATATCGTATGAAGCAGTAAATTAGGTCGTGCGAAACACTCGATCGGGAGCACTTCGGGTTCGATCTTGGCATCATCGCCGTTGCCGCCGCCGGGCGTAAGATGCAGGTCAGGGGAAAAACGTAGGTAACTCACCGCGCCGACGTACAATACCGCCTTGTCTATTTTTACCGAACCGGGAACAACATGTCCGTCTACGCAAAACTCAAAGAACTGAACATCACCCTTGCCCCACCGGCTGCGCCTGCCGCCGCCTACGTCATGTACGTACAGTCGGGTAACCTGGTTTTCCTCTCGGGCCACATTGCCAAGAATGCCGACGGCTCGGTCAACGCGGGCAAGCTGGGCCAGGATGTGTCGCTGGAACAGGGCCAGGCAGCCGCGCGTTCGATCGCGATCGACCTGATCGGCACGCTGCAGGAAGCCTGCGGCGGCGACCTGACCCGCGTCAAGCGCATCGTCAAGCTGATGAGCCTGGTTAATTCGACTCCCGACTTCACCGACCAGCACCTGGTGACCAACGGCGCGTCCGAACTGATGGGCGAAGTGTTCGGCGATGCTGGCAAGCATGCCCGTTCCGCCTTCGGCGTGGCACAAGTGCCGCGCGGCGCCTGCGTCGAGATCGAAATGATCGTCGAAATCGCCGGCTAAGCAAGATCCGGGCGGCGCTTATCCAGCGCCGCCTTTCCTGAGAACGCTTACCCAGCGTGCTCTATAATGGCCTGGCTAACCTACGGCCTTTCCCAGTGAGACCAGCATGAAAATTGAAAATCCAAACCCGATCGAATGGCGCTTCTCGGAGCGCGCCAGCCAGCTGCAAAGCTCGTTCATCCGCGAAATCCTGAAGATCACCCAGCGTCCCGAGATCATCTCATTCGCCGGCGGCCTGCCTTCCCCTGCCACCTTCCCGGTCGAGCATATGAAGCAAGCCTTCGACAAGGTCCTCTCGACGACTGGCAAGGTGGCGCTGCAGTACGGCCCGACCGACGGTTACGCGCCACTGCGCGAATGGATCGCCAATTCCCTGTCGACCGACAACTGCAAGATCGCGCCGGAACAGGTATTGATGACCTCCGGCTCGCAGCAGGCGCTCGACCTGCTGGGCAAGGTGCTGATCGACGAAGGCAGCCGCGTGCTGGTCGAAACCCCGAGCTACCTTGGCGCGCTGCAGGCGTTCTCGGTGTACCGCCCTGAATTCAAGTCGGTCGCCACCGATGACCACGGCCTGGTGCCGTCGTCGATCGACGCCGTGGCCGAAGGCGCGCGCATGCTCTACGCGCTGCCGAACTTCCAGAACCCGACCGGCCGCAGCCTGTCGGTCGAGCGCCGCATCGAGCTGGTCGAAACCTGCGCCCGCCTCGGCATCCCGCTGATCGAGGATGATCCTTACGGCTCGCTGAGCTACAAGGGCGAGCCGTTCCCGAAAATGCTCAACATGAACCCGGACGGCGTCATCTACATGGGCTCGTTCTCGAAGGTGCTCACGCCAGGCATACGCCTCGGCTACGTGGTCGCCCCGCTGCCGCTGGTGCGCCGCCTCGAGCTGGCCAAGCAGGCCGCCGACCTGCATACCGCCCAGCTGACCCAGATGGTGGTGTACGAAGTGGTCAAGGACGGTTTCCTCGACACCCACATCCCGAGCATCCGCACGCTGTACGCGAACCAGTGCCAGGCGATGCTCGATGCAATGGACGAGTTCTTCCCTGCCGGCGTCCAGTGGACCCGTCCTGAAGGCGGCATGTTCATCTGGGTGACCCTGCCAAAGCATATCGACGCGATGGCCCTGCTGGACCAGGCAATCGCCGCCAAGGTGGCATTCGTGCCGGGCTCGCCGTTCTACGCCAATGACCCGGAAACCAACACCTTGCGCCTGTCGTTCGTGACGGTACCGCCCGAGCGCATCCGCGAAGGCATTGCCATCCTGGGCAAGCTGATCGCCGCGCAAATGTAATCAACCGGGCAAGGCGGCGGCGGTTTTATTACTGTCAGTTAATCAACCTCCGCTCCTCTCGGTTGCGCAGCAACAACAAATCCTCCTTCGGGAGGATTTGTTGTTTGCGACTGAACAGAGGTGACGCACGTTAGCAAAACACTAACTAGCAGGAAACATTTCTTGCTTAAGGGGATAACACGGCGCTATCATCCAATAGCTTAATTATCCCCACGGACAGGCGAAGGTTCCACTGCATGCCGCTTCCAGCTACATTCAACACCGCTCCCCGCCGCGATGCCGCAATCCTGATCGTCGACGACGCTCCGGCCAACCTCGGCATGCTGCGCAAGATGATGACCCAGCAGGGCTACCAGACCTTCGTCGCGACCTCCGGTGAGCGGGCCATCAGCATCGCGCGCCGCGTGCATCCGGACCTGATCCTGCTCGACGTCGTCATGCCTGGCATGGACGGCCTCGAAACCTGCCGCCAGCTAAAGCAGCACGCCAGCACCCAGCGCATCCCTGTCATCTTCATGAGCGCACGCTCGGAGACCGACGACGTGGTGGCCGGCTTCGACACCGGCGCGGTCGACTACATCAGCAAGCCGCTGCGCATGGCCGAGGTCTGCGCGCGCGTGCGCGCCCAGCTCAAGATCCGCGATACCAGCGACACCCAGCACGAGCAGGCGCAGCACCTGCGCACCATCGTCGACAGCATGGCCGAGGGCCTGATGATCATTGAAGGCACGGGCCGCATCCAGTACGCCAATCCGGCGTGCGGGCGCTATCTCGGCTGCTCGCCGGAGACGCTCGAAAAGAAATCGCTGGGCGACCTGCTGTCGCCCCAGGTCACCCAGGAATACCTCGACTACTTCGCCCGCTGCGCCAACGAGCCTGAGTTCGTGCCGCAGCCCGGCGCCCGCGAGGTGGTTGTTCGCCAGTGCGACGGTACCCTGCGCGACATGGACCTGACGCTGGCGCCCATGGCGATGCATGAGACCTTGTTCATCGGCCTGCTGCACGACATCACCCACCACAAGCAGTCCGAGACCGCGCTGCAGCGCGCGGCTCTGGTCGACCCGCTGACCAAGATCGCCAACCGCCGCCACTTCGACACCTTCGTCGAGATGGAATGGCAGCGCGCGATCCGCAGCGGCGAGCCGCTGTCGCTGGTGGTGCTCGACGTCGACCACTTCAAGCTGTACAACGACAGCTTCGGCCACGCCGCCGGCGACCTGGCGCTGCAGAAGGTGGCGGCCGTGCTGCAAGCGCACGCGCCACGCGCCACCGACCTGGCGGCCCGCTACGGCGGCGAAGAATTCGTGCTGCTGTTTGGCGAAACATCGCCCGCCGCGGCCGCCGCGCTGGCCGAAGACATTCGCACCGCCGTCGAGGCGCTGTGCCTGCCCCATCCGCGTTCCACCACCTCCGGGTGGGTCACCTGCAGCATCGGGGTGGTGACCATGCTGCCGACCCAGCTCGACCAGGTCGAGGACCTGTTCATCGCCGCCGACCGCGCCATGTATCTGGCCAAGGAAGCCGGCCGCAACCAGGTGCGGCTGGGCGACGTCCGCAACTCGGCATGGGAAGCAGTCAAGGCACTGGTGATGCGCTGAACGCGGCCGTACCAGCGCCATCCCCCCTGACAACAAGGGCAACATAACGGCGCTATAATAAAGGCCGCTCCTTCGCCCTTCCCAACTGGTAACGCTGTGAATCCACACCTCGACAAGCTACACCCCTACCCGTTTGAAAAGCTGCGCCAGCTGTTCGCCGGCGTGACGCCGAATCCGGCATTCGACCCGATCAGCCTTGGCATCGGCGAACCGAAGCATCCCACGCCCGCATTCATCCAGAAGGCCCTGACGCACAGCGTGCAGGGCTTGTCGAACTACCCGACCACCCATGGCACCGACGCGCTGCGCACGGCAATCGCCAGCTGGATCGCGCACCGCTACGGCGTCGCGCTCGACGGCGCAACCCAGGTCCTGCCGGTCAACGGCTCGCGCGAGGCGCTGTTCGGCATCGCCCACTGCGTCGTCGACGCATCCAGGGCCGATGCGCTGGTGCTGTGCCCGAATCCGTTCTACCAGATCTACGAAGGCGCGGCCTATCTCGCCGGCGCACAGCCCTACTTCGTCAACTCCGACCCGATGCGCAACTTCGGCTGCGACTACAGCAGCGTCCCGGACGATGTGTGGGCGCGCGTGCAGCTGATGTACATCTGCTCGCCCGGCAATCCGACCGGCGCCACGCTGACGCTCGACGACTGGAAGCAGGTGTTCGCGCTGGCCGACCGCCACGGCTTCGTGATCGCGGCCGACGAATGCTATTCCGAGATCTACCATGGCAGCGCGGCCCCGCTCGGCGCGCTCGAAGCAGCGCATGCGCTTGGGCGCAGCGGCGACGACAACCCGTACGACAACCTGGTCGTATTCTCCAGCCTGTCGAAGCGCTCGAACGTGCCGGGCATGCGCTCGGGCTTCGTGGCCGGTAGCCCGGCGATCATCAAGAAGTTCCTGCTGTACCGGACCTACTGCGGCGGCGCGATGGCGCCACCGGTGCAGACGGCATCGATCGCGGCATGGGGCGATGAAGCCCACGTGGTCGACAACCGCGCCAGGTACCGCGAAAAGTTCAGCCTGATCACACCAATGCTCAGCGACGTGATCGACGTCGGCCTGCCGGACGCCGGCTTCTACTTGTGGGCCGATGTCAGCGCCACCGGCCTGACCGACACCGAGTTCGCCCAGCGCCTGTACGCCGACTATAATGTCACCGTCCTGCCGGGCAGCTACCTGGCGCGCGATGCGCACGGCGTCAACCCGGGCCGCGGCCGCATCCGCATGGCGCTGGTCGCCGAAGTCGACGAATGCCTCGAAGCGGCCCAGCGGATCGTCCAGTTCTGCAATGCCTTATAAGTCCTCACCTACTCAATCACCATGACCCAACAACTCCAGAACATCATCGACACCGCCTGGGAACAGCGCGCCGAGATCACCCCAGCCAACGGCAGCGCCGAACTGCGCGACGCAGTCGCCCACGTGATCGCCGGCCTTGACGACGGCACCCTGCGCGTGGCGCAAAAGACCGGCGCTGACTGGGTCGTCAACCAGTGGATCAAGAAAGCGGTTCTGCTCTCGTTCCGCCTCGAGAACAACAGCGTGATGACCAGCGACGGCACCATGCAGTTCTACGACAAGGTCCCGACCAAGTTCGCCAGCTACACGGCCGACGACTTCGCACGCGGCGGCTTCCGCGTGGTGCCGCCTGCGGTTGCGCGCCGCGGCAGCTTCATCGCCAAGAACGTCGTGCTGATGCCGTCCTACGTCAACATCGGCGCCTTCGTCGATGAAGGCGCAATGGTCGATACCTGGGCCACGGTCGGTTCATGCGCGCAGATCGGCAAGAACGTCCACCTGTCCGGAGGCGTCGGCATCGGCGGCGTACTCGAACCGATGCAGGCCAATCCGACCATCATCGAAGACAACTGCTTCATCGGCGCCCGCTCGGAAATCGTCGAAGGCGTGATCGTCGAAGAGAACTCGGTCATCTCGATGGGCGTGTACATCGGCCAGTCGACCAAGATCTACGACCGCGCCACCGGCGAAGTCAGCTACGGCCGCGTTCCGGCCGGTTCGGTCGTCGTCTCGGGCAACCTGCCATCGGAAGACGGCAGCTACAGCCTGTACTGCGCCGTCATCGTCAAACGCGTCGACGCCAAGACGCGCGCCAAGACCGGCATCAACGAGCTGCTGCGCGGCATCTAACAACAATTGTCGTTTCCGGCATTGCCGGAACCGAGTTCCCGCGAAAGCGGGAACGACGCTTACTGATCGGAGACCACGATGGCGATGGACCGCTTGTTTCAGCTGATGAAAGAGAAGAACGCGTCGGATATGTTCTTCGCAGTGAATTCACCGGTTCACATCAAGATCAATGGCAACCTGATTCCGATTAACCAGACAAAGCTGGAGCCGGAAAACATCGTCGCGCTGCTGGCTGAAATCGCCACGCCGGAGCAGATGCGGGAACTCGATCGCGACAATGAGCTGAACATGGGTATTTCGGTTGCCAACCTGGGCCGCTTCCGCCTGTCGGCGTTCCGCCAGCGCGGTTCGATCTCGGCGGTGTTCCGTTTTGTGCCGGCGAACATCCCTGCCCTCGGCGACCTGGGCCTGCCGCCTGTGCTGGCCGACCTGATCATGGAAAAGCGCGGCCTGCTGCTGCTGGTCGGCGCGACCGGTTCGGGCAAGTCGACCACCATCGCGTCGATGCTCGACCATCGCAACGAGCTGCGCGCCGGCCATATCCTGACCCTCGAAGATCCGATCGAATACCTGTTCAAGAACAAGAAGTCGATCGTCAACCAGCGCGAAATCGGCAGCGATGCGGCCAGTTTCCAGGTCGCGCTGCGCAATTCGATGCGCCAGGCGCCCGACTGTATTTTGATCGGCGAGATCCGCGACAAGGAAACCATGGCCGCCGCGCTGGCCTACGCCCAGTCCGGCCACCTGGTGCTGGCGACCCTGCACGCCAATAACAGCTACAACGCGCTGAACCGCATCATCAGCTTCTATCCGATCGAGAACCGCGCGGCCCTGCTGCAGGACCTGTCGTCGGCGGTCAAGGCGATCGTCTCGCAGCGCCTGGTGCGCTCCGCCGCAGGCGGCACCCGCCAGGCAGCCGTCGAGATCATGGTCAACACGCGCTACGTGTCGGACCTGATCGAAAAAGGCGAAATCGGCCAGATCAAGGAGGCGATGGACAAGAGCCTGTCGCCCGGCTCGCAGTCGTTCGAAACCGCCCTGCTCCAGCTGGTACAGAGCGGCCTGGTGACCCAGGACGAGGCGCTCGCCAACGCGGACTCGGCCACCAACCTGCTCTGGCTGCTCAACAATGGGCCTGACAGCAAAGGCGCCGATGCTGCGGTCGAGACCAAAGAGGACGACTCGCCGTCCTTCACGGAGTTCACGCTCAACAGCTAGCCGGCGCCGCCCGGTCCCCGCAGTTGTCCGGTTGACGGCGCGCCGCCCCCGGGCGACACCCAGACATAGGTCGTGAACGGTACCGGTGTGAAGTCGAACCTCAGCGCGCGGTCGCGCGTGACGAAAGCGATCGACCCGATCGGCATGATTTCGACCTTTCCGGTGCTCGCCATGCTGGCGAAGTAGCGCCGCCCCTCGCGGCTGATTCTGAGCGTTTCGCCGTTCGACAGCGGATAATCGCCGTACACCTCCAGCATCTCGTGCGGCGCCAGGTAGTAGTTGTCGCGCTCGCGCCGCGGATCGCTGCTGGGCCGCACCGGCGCCCCGGTACGGCTCGGCAGCGGCTGCATGACGGCGCCGCCGGTTTGCATGCCCATTTGCGCCAGCGCGGCGCCGGTGTCCAGCGCCAGCAAGCCTGCCAGCGCCACATGTAGCAGAATTCGCATGTTTCCCTCCTGTTCGAGTAAGGAAGCGGGCACACGCCCCATACTCATTCGACCCGCGCTACGCTGGCCAGTTCAAGAAAACTTGGCGCTTCGGACCGACACCTTGGTGCATATGTTATGCTCCCGCCATCCCCCATGCGACTCCAGGCCCGCCGGCACCACGCCCGCCAGCCTGCGCCGCCCATGCAACCACGAACAACATGAACAAGACTCTTTACGGCATTCCCAACTGCGATACGGTCAAGAAGGCCCGCACCTGGCTGGCCGACAATGGCCAGCAGTTCGACTTCCATGACTTTAAAAAGCAGGGCCTGGAGCGCGCGACGGCCGCCGCCTGGCTTGAACAGCTCGACTGGGAAGTGCTGGTCAACCGCAAGGGCACGACCTGGCGCAAGCTGAGCGACGAGCGCCGCGCCGCGGTCGCCAGCAAGGCCGACGCACTTGAGCTGATGCTCGAATTCCCATCCGTGATCAAGCGTCCGGTGCTGGCCGGCGCCGGACCGCTGGCGGTCGGCTTCTCCGACGCGCAGTACCGCCAGATCTTCGCATGAGCGCCATGGCACCTTCACGCACGCTCGCCCTGACCGAGGAACTGATCGCGCTGTCGTCGATCACCCCGGACGACAAGGGCTGCCAGCGCCGCCTGGCCGAACTGCTGGCGCCGCTCGGCTTCGCTTGCGAGACCATCGAGTCGAACGGCGTCACCAACCTGTGGGCGCGCAAAGGCACGGCGTCGCCGGTGTTCGTGTTCGCCGGCCATACCGACGTGGTGCCAACCGGCCCGGTCGACCAGTGGCACTCGCAGCCATTCACGCCAACCCACCGCGACGGCAAGCTGTACGGCCGCGGCGCCGCCGACATGAAGACCTCGATCGCCGCGATGGTCGTCGCCTGCGAAGAGTTCACCGCCGCGCACCCGGATCACAAAGGGTCGATCGCGTTCCTGATCACCAGCGACGAAGAAGGCCCCGCCACCGACGGCACCGTGATCGTCTGCCAGCGCCTGGAAGAACGCGGCGAGACCATCGACTACTGCCTGGTGGGCGAGCCGACCTCGGCCCACATCCTGGGCGACGTCATCAAGAACGGCCGCCGCGGTTCGCTGTCGGGCAAGCTGCGCATCAAGGGCGTGCAGGGCCATATCGCCTATCCCCAGCACGCGCGCAACCCGATCCACCAGGCCGCCCCTGCGCTCGCCGAGCTGGCCGCCGAGCAGTGGGACGAGGGCAACGAATACTACCTGCCAACCTCATGGCAAGTGTCGAACATCCACGCGGGTACCGGCGCCAACAACGTCATTCCCGGCGAGATGACACTTGAATTCAACTTCCGCTTCTCGACCGCCAGCACCGCCGACGGGCTCGAAGCGCGCGTGCATGCCATCCTCGACAAGCACAACCTCGACTACGACCTTCAGTGGACCCTGTCCGGCCTGCCGTTCCTGACGCCGCGCGGCACCTTGTCGGACGCGGTGGCCGGCGCGATCTTCGACGAGACCGGCGTGCACACCGAATTATCGACCACCGGCGGAACCTCCGACGGCCGCTTCATCGCTCGGATCTGCCCGCAGGTGATAGAATTCGGCCCTCCGAACGCCAGCATCCACAAGATCGACGAACACATCGAGCTGCGTTTCGTCGACCCGCTGAAGAACATCTACCGCCGCACGCTGGAAAACCTGCTGGCGTGATCGCCCACCGAGAGAACAGGCCATGAACACCTCCACCATCTTTAGCACGCCGCGCGACCTGCTGCGCTACGCCGTCACCCGCTTCAACGCGGCCAAGCTGTTCTTCGGCCACGGCAGCGCCGAAGCGCTCGACGAAGCGGCCTACCTGATCCTGCACACGCTCAAGCTCCCGCTCGACAAGCTCGAACCGTTCCTCGACGCGCGCCTGCTGCCCGACGAAGTGCTGCAGGTGCTGGCCGTGATCGAACGCCGCGCCACCGAGCGCGTGCCGGCCGCGTACATCACCAACGAAGCATGGCTCGGCACCTACCCGTTCTATGTCGACGAGCGCGTGCTGGTACCGCGCTCCTTCATCGCCGAACTGGTGCCGCAGTCGTTCAGCCCGTGGGTTGAAGATGCGTTCGCGGTCGAAAACATCCTTGAACTGTGCACCGGCTCCGGCTGCCTGGCGATCATGATGGCCGACGCGTTCCCCAACGCCGTGGTCGACGCGGTCGACATCTCGACCGACGCGCTGGCCGTGGCGGAACTGAACATCCGCGAATACAAGCTCGAAGGCCGGGTCAACCCGATCGTCTCGGACCTGTACGAGAACGTGCCGTTCAAGAAGTACAACATGATCATCACCAATCCGCCCTACGTGAATTCGTCGTCGATGGCGTCGCTGCCGCAGGAATACCTGCGCGAGCCGCAAATCGCACTCGATGGCGGCGCCGACGGCATGGACCTGGTGCGCAAGATCGTCGCCGGCGCCGCAGAGCGCCTGACGCCGGACGGCATTCTGATGGTCGAAATCGGCAACGAGCGCGATTACGCCGAAGCCGCGTTCGGACACCTTGGCCTGACCTGGGTGACCACCAGCGCCGGCGACGACATGGTGTTCTTGCTCACCGCCGAACAACTGCAGCACGCATAAATTCAAATCGGCGGATGCGCCACGCGTATCCGTCCTACGACCACCACGGACCGTAGGGCGGATAAGCAACGCGCATCCGCCACGCACACTACTAAAGACTTCAATGATCCGCTTCATCAACGTAAGCCTCATGCGCGGCACCAAGCCGCTGCTCGAAGGCGTGGACCTCACGCTCAACCCCGGCGACAAGATCGGCCTGATCGGCGCCAACGGCGCCGGCAAATCGAGCCTGTTCGCCATGCTGCGCGGCGAGCTGCATCCCGACCAGGGCGAGATCGACTTCCCGGCCAAGTGGCGCATGGCCTACGTGGCCCAGGAAACCCCGCCGCTGGACCGCGCCGCGCTCGATTACGCGATCGATGGCGACGTCAACCTGCGCAAGCTGCAGGGCGAGCTCGAACGCCTCGAATCGGAGCCTGACACCAGCGACAACGGCATCGCCATCGGCGAGATCTACAGCGCGCTGGCCGACGCCGACGCCTACACCGTGCAGTCGCGCGGCGAACAGCTGCTGCTTGGCCTGGGCTTCTCGATGGAACAGATGCAGCAGCCGGTGGCCTCGTTCTCGGGCGGCTGGCGCATGCGCCTGAACCTGGCGCAGGCGCTGATGTGCCCTTCCGAACTGCTGCTGCTCGATGAGCCGACCAACCACCTCGACCTCGATGCGATCATCTGGCTCGAAGACTGGCTCAAACGCTACGCCGGCACCCTGATCATCATTTCGCACGATCGCGACTTCCTCGACGAAATCGTCAACGTCGTCGTGCACATCGACGAGCGCAAGCTGAAACGCTACTCCGGCAACTACTCGGGCTTCGAGCGCCAGCGCGCGGCCCAGATGATCCTGGCCGCCGGCGCGCTGGAAAAGCAGATGCGCCAGCGCGCCCACCTCGAGTCCTTCGTCAACCGCTTCAAGGCGCAGGCCTCGAAAGCACGCCAGGCCCAGAGCCGCATGAAGGCGCTGGCCAAGATGGAAGAACTGGCGCCGCTGCGCGCCGCCGCTGAATTCTCGTTCGAGTTCCGCGAGCCTTTGTCGGCGCCCAACCCGCTGCTGGTGATGGAAAACGTCAACGCCGGCTATCCGATTCTCGACGAGCACGGCGACAAGGTGGCCGACAAGACCATCGTCTCGAACATCAAGTTCTCGCTGCAGATCGGCCAGCGCATCGGCCTGCTGGGCGTCAACGGCGCCGGCAAGTCGACCCTGATCAAGACCATCGCCGGAGAACTGGCGCCGCTGACCGGCGACGCCACCATCGGCAAGGGCCTGTCGATCGGCTACTTCGCCCAGCACCAGGTCGAGATGCTGCGCCATGACGAGTCGCCACTGTGGCACCTGGCCAAAATCGCGCCGACCGTGCGCGAACAGGAGCTGCGCAACTTCCTGGGCGGCTTCAACTTCCCGGGCACCATGGTCACCAGCCCGATCCGCCCGTTCTCCGGCGGCGAAAAGGCGCGCCTGGCGCTGGCCCTGATCGTCTGGCAGCGCCCCAACCTGCTGCTGCTCGATGAACCGACCAACCACCTCGACCTCGAAACGCGCGAAGCGCTGACCATGGCGCTGGCGCAGTTCGAAGGCACGCTGGTGGTGGTATCGCACGATCGCCACCTGCTGCGCGCCACCACCGACCAGTTCATCATCGTTGCCGATGGCCGCCTGCAGCCGTTCGACGGCGACCTGGACGACTACAAGGACTGGCTGTTCCAGACCAAGCTTGGCAAGGGCACCAGCGTGCTGCCGGCGGCCGGCAAGGAAAACAAGACCGACTATCCGGCTGCTTCGCCGATCGCGCCGGCCGCCGCCGCGCCTGTCGTCAACAGCAAAGACCAGAAGCGCCAGGACGCCGAACAGCGCCAGCGCCTGGCAACCTTGCGTAAACCGATCGAGAACAAGCTGAAACGACTGGAAGAGCAGATCGCCAAACGCACCGAGCAGAAGAACGAAGTCGATGCGAAGCTGGCCGAACCTGCGATCTACGAGGCGGCCAACAAGGCCAAGCTGAAGGCGGTGATGGCTGACCAGGCGTTCTACACCAAGGACCTGGCGCAGCTGGAAGCCGAATGGATGGACCTGCAGGAACAGCTGGAAGCAGTCGCCGCGTAAGCACGCGGCGCCGCGGCGGGCCCTTATGCGGCCTGCTGCGCGCCTTCGGACTCGCCGGCGCCGGAGCGCTTGAGAGACATCAGCTTGTCGATGTCGACCAGGATCAGGCGCCGCGCGTCGACCTCGCCCAATCCGACGAAGTAGTCGCAGCCGCCCTCCTCGCTGAGCGCATCGACCGGCAGCGGCGAAATCTGCGCGGGCGACAGGCGCACCACGTCAGTGACCCCATCCACCACCATTCCCATCACGCAGCTCGATAGCTGGAGGATGATCACGTCGGTCTGGGCCGCCGTCCGGGCGCCGTCGCGGGATGCCACCCGCATGTCGACGATCGGCATGATGACGCCGCGCGACACCGCCACGCCCTCGACAATTTCGCCGCTGGAGGCGAAACGCTCGAGCGACTTCAGGCAGCGCAGCTCCTGCACCTTGCGAAGATCCAGCCCGTATTCGAGTCCGCCGAGCTGGAAGCTCAGGAACTCGATCAGGTTGCTGCCAGTCTGGGTGGCGTCGACGGTGTACATGGCGATCCTTTCGTTCTGCGGGTATGCGGCAAGGTAACGAAGTCCTATAGTACGTGTAGTCCTTCTTACCCTTGTTGACTGTAATCAACTTCCCCCGCTGACCGTTTCGCCTATGTACAAAGGGCCGGCGCCAAGGCCGGCCCTATAGGAAAAAGACTACCCTGTCATCAATCGACGTTGCGGCCGAGGGCTGTCAGCGCTTCCCGCACGCCCCTGCCGTAGGCCAGGTCAGCCTTGTCGAAGTGGCCCAGCTGGCGCTGCAGGATCTCGGCGTCGACCCCGGCCAGCGCGCCGGCCAGGTTGTTGAAGAGGTTGTGCTTTTCCTGCGCGGGCAGCAGGCGGAACAGGTTGCCGGGCTGGGTGTAGTCGTCTTCGCCGCCGCGCCCATCGAAGCGCCCCGCCGCGCCGGCCAGGGCCAGTTCCGGCTCGCCATGGCCCATGCCGCCGCCGTGCTGCCCCGCCGCGTTCACCGTCGCATAGTTCGGCGCGGCGCCGCCATGGCCGGCCGCCATCGCGCCATCGCGCTGCTGGTTGTGGAACGGGCAGCGCGGCGCGTTGACCGGCAGGTGCTGGTGGTTGGTGCCAACCCGGTACAGCGCCGCGTCATGGTACGAGAACAGCCGCCCTTGCAGCATCTTGTCGGGCGAGTAGCCCATGCCCGGCACCACGTTGGCCGGCGAAAACGCCGCCTGCTCGACTTCGGCGTGGTAGTTGACCGGGTTGCGGTTCAGTTCCAGCACGCCGGCCGGCTGCAGCGGGAAATCGCGGTGCGGCCAGACCTTGGTCAGGTCGAACGGATTCCAGCCGGTGCGCGCGCCCCAGTCGGCCAGCTGCTGTTCGCGCGCCACCTGCACGCTGACGTCCCACTGCGGGAAGTCGCCGCGCGCGATCGCCTCGAACAGGTCGCGCTGCGACGAGTCGGGGTCGGCGCCGGCCAGGCGCACGGCGTCGCCCGCGTCGAGGTTCTTGATGCCCTGGCGCGTCTTCAGGTGCCACTTCACGTACACCCGCTCGCCGTCGGCGTTGACCAGGCTGAAGGTATGGCTGCCGAAGCCGTCCATGTGGCGATAGCCGTCCGGCGTGCCGCGGTCGGAGAACAGGATCGTCACCTGGTGCAGGCTCTCCGGCGCCTGGCTCCAGAAATCGAACATCATGTTGGCCGACTTCAGGTTGCTGCGCGGGCAGCGCTTCTGGGTGTGGATGAAGTCGGGGAATTTGATCGGGTCCTTGATGAAGAACACTGGCGTGTTATTGCCAACCAGGTCCCAGTTGCCGTCTTCGGTGTAGAAACGCACGGCGAAACCGCGCGGATCGCGTTCGCTGTCGGCGCTGCCGCGTTCGCCGCCGACCGTCGAAAAGCGCACGAATGTCTCGGTCTGCTTGCCGACGGCGCCGAACAGTGCGGCCTTGGTGAAGTGGGTGATGTCGTGGGTAACCGTAAACGTGCCGTACGCGCCGGAGCCTTTGGCGTGGACGACGCGCTCGGGAATGCGCTCGCGGTTGAAGTGCTGGAGCTTTTCGATCAGGTGGAAGTCCTGCAGCAGCAATGGTCCGCGCGGGCCTGCGCTCAGCGAGTTCTGGTCGTCTTCAACCGGAATTCCCGATGCGGTCGTCTGGCGTGGTGGCTGGGTCATGCGTTCTCCTTGTTGTTGGTCGGTGCGATGAGGTTCATCTTATCGACCGGGCAACCATAAGAGAAGTTGATTGATTTAATCGGAATGATAGCTTTTCATATTTAAACATTCGGTCACGATGGTGTGTGAAGCAACCGACCCGGGCGAAGCAGTCCATGTACTATCCGAAAAATTACCCCGGCGGCGCATCGCCACGACTGTTTGAAGGCCGAGAATGAAGAGTGAAACCCTGCCGGGCGCCAGCCCGCTGCCGAACATGGATGCGCCCGCCGCCGCGAAGTCGGCCGGACTGCGCTACGTGAACGATACCCGCCCCGGCATCAGCCGCAAGGGCAGTCCGGGCGCGTTCGAATACGCCGATGCCGCGGGCGCCCGCGTCACCGACGAAGCCACGCTGGCCCGCATCAAGTCGCTGGTGATTCCGCCCGCATGGACCGAGGTGTGGATCTGCGCCCAGGCCAACGGCCACCTGCAGGCAACCGGACGCGATGCCAGAGGCCGCAAGCAGTACCGCTACCATCCGCGCTGGCGCCACCTGCGCGACGAGGTGAAATACGAGCGCATGCTCAACTTCGGCAAGGCGCTGCCGGCCATCCGGCGCCATGTCGACGCCGCGCTCAAGCTGCAAGGCCTGCCACGCGAGAAGATGCTGGCGACCGTGGTCTACCTGCTGGAGCTGACCATGATGAGGATCGGGAACGAGGAATACGCCCGCACCAACAAGTCCTTCGGACTGACCACGCTGCGCAACCGCCACGTGAACATCGATGGCAAGGCGGTCGAATTCCGCTTCCGCGGCAAGAGCGGCGTGTTCCATAAAATCAAAGTGGAAGACCGCCGGCTGGCGCGCATCATCCAGCGTACCCGCGACCTGCCTGGCCAGGAGCTGTTCCAGTACCTCGACGAGGACGGCGAGCCGCACTCGATCGACTCGGCCGACGTCAACGATTACCTGCGCGAGATCACCGGCGAAGAGTATACGGCCAAGGATTTCCGCACCTGGTCGGGGACGGTGCTGGCGGCGCTGGCGTTGCAGGAGTTCGAGAAGTTCGATTCGGAAGCGCAAGCCAAAAAGAACATCGTGCGGGCGATTGAATCGGTGGCTGAAAAGCTCGGCAATACGCCGTCGATCTGCCGCAAGTGCTATGTGCACCCGGCGATCATCGACGCGTATCTTGAAGGGACCGTGCTGGAAGCGCTGCGCACCCGCGCCGAGAAGGAGCTGGTCGAGGAACTGCACGACCTGCAGCCTGAAGAGGCGGCGGTGCTGGCGATGCTGCAGCAGCGCCTGCAGCGCGAGGCAGCGCAACCGGCCGCAAGGAAACAGCGCGCCAGCCGCAAGAAGTAGCAGCGGCGTTCGTTTATTTAAGGCCGCTGTCCCAGTCGACCGAACCGGTGCTGCCGGCGAAAATGCACTCGCCCTGGGGCACGGTCGCGCGCAGCTTGGCCTTGATCTCTTTGGGAGTCAGGTCGTAGGTGCTGTCGCCGTTGGGTTGGTATTTGATGGCGTGCACCGCGGTCTCGCCGGTCAGGCTGCCGACCCTCACCGAGCTGCCGCCCGCGCTGGCGCGGCGCTGCTCCTTCAGCTGTTCGACGAGCGCCGACCCGGCCTGGTGCTCGGTTTCCGCCGCCTTGATGTCTTCGGACAGCTTGCCGATCGCCTTGAGCGACGGTGCGACCGCGGCGCCCATCTTCTGGAACTGCGGCGCCTGCTCGGGCGACAACACCAGTTCGCCCTTGCGCACGCGGGTCGCCAGCTGCATGTACATGCGCACGTCCTCGCGCGCCTGCAGCGCCTGCATTTCCTCCTTGCGCTGCGCGGCAGCCTGGGCAAACATCGCCACGCGCTCGCCGATCTGCAAGATCACGTCATCGATGCGCTGGCAATCGGGCTGCAGCACGAACACCAGCATTTCGCTCTGCTTGCGGGCGCCGGCCGATTCGATCTGCACGCGCCGGCCAGCCACGGCGCAGCCTTCGGCCTGGTTGATGACGACGTCGTCGCCGATGATCTCGCAGTTCACCGCATGCTCGACGAAGACGCGGGTACCCGAGATGACGCAGCTCTCGGCGCGCTGGAGCCGCACATCGCCCTGCGCGGCCTGGATGATCGCAGCCGACGCCACGCCATTGACGGTGATGTTGCCGAGCGCGTTGTGGGCCGAACCGCCGACCAGGTTCTTATTGAGCAGGATCGCGCCGCCGCGCGAAACGATATTGCCGAACACGTCGGCGTGCACGGTGATGCCCTCGCCTTCGATCACGCGCTTTTCCTGGACCTCGCCGAACTCCTCGTAGTCGCCCTCGAGCTGCAGGTTGCCGGTAGTGCGCGCGCTGACGCCGTCACGGCTGACGATCTTGTCGCCGACCGAGACCTGGGTGCTCTGGCGGTCGACATTCAGGAAGCCGTTCTGCATCGCCACCAGAAACTCGCCATCGGCGGTAACCTCGACCTTGGTGCCCGGTCCCGTCATCCGGTTCAGGTCGACGTCGTTGGGAAGCGCCGGCTCGAGCGCGCGGCCGGCCAGGTCATAGCCGTTCTCGCCGGCGCTGCGCGGAATCTTCTTCAGCAAGCGCGCGCCCTGCTGGATCTGCGGGAAGCGGTTCTGGAACGCCATCAGGTCAAGCTTGCCGTTGGCAAGCTGGCGCGGCGCATCGCTGCGGTGCAGGTCTTCGCTCACTTCGATCACATGGGCATCGATGCCCGGCACCGCATCGCACTGTTCGGCGACGATGGTGCGTTCCGACTTGTTCGAGGCAATCGCGGCGCTCACCGCGGCCATGTCGATGCCGAAGCGGATCCCCTTGCCCCACAGGTCGGCGACGAACTCGCCGGGATCGAGGCGGGCCAGGACCCCGGCGCTCCCGGCGTCGTTCGGGTCGGCAATGTACACCGGCTCGAAGTAGTACTCGGCCCGGCCGCTGCTGATCTTGACTGCCTTGTACAGGGCCCGCCGCTCGGGCATGAACAGCTCGACGCTCGCCGCGATGCGCAGCAGGTCGCCGGCGCGCTCGCGGGCCGGCCCATGGTTATACAAGGCCTGGATGAAGGCGGGGTAGTCGATGTCGCCGAAATAGCGGTTCTTGCCGAAGATGCTATCAACGCTGGAGATCAGGACAGCGCCGCCTGCGCCTGGGTCGGCATACACACCATCGGCGCGCGCGATGATGCCCGGCCCCAGCTGCTCCGCGCCCGGGCCAGGGTATGCAGCCGGCGCCGGCTCTGTTTCGGAAAACTCAATGGACAAACGATACCCCGGTCTCTTGGCTATGTTGCGGTTATGTAAATGTTCTTACTTCGATGGTAAGATTTTTCGCAAGGGTAGCACGAGTATTACGGCCATAAACAAAATGGCAAGGAGAAAGTTAGCAATTGTCACCAAAAAATGACAATTGCCGAACTGTTGGCCTTAGCGGCGCGGGGATTTCGGGTACAGATCCATACCCGCTTCGTTGATCTGGCGGCGCAGGTCGCGACGTTCGTCCGGGGTCAGGCGGCCACCGCGGCGGCTCGATTCGGCGTTTTGCTGGTTCTGGTCCTGGTGCATCTGCAGCTGGCGGCGCTGCTCCTCGGCGCGCGCCTCGAAGGTGCGCGCATCGAACTGGCGCGTATCGTACTGGCGTACACGTTCCTGGCGGTCCGGCGGCGGCTGGCGATCGCCGCGCTGCGACTGCATCGCACGCTGCGCATCGTTATCGCCCGGACCTGCATGGGCGAGCGACACCATGGCGCCGGCCATCACCAGGCCAGCGGCGACACGGCGGACGAACGAATACCGGCCGAAAAATTGGGCGCCTGATGCCGCGTCGATTTTGTTGTGCAGGTTATTCATAGGTTCCTCTTCCGCGATGCCATTTAAACAGATAAGCTTCACTCGCTTGAGGCCAGTGTATGGCTAATCGCATAGGGGTGTAAGCCGAATTGGGTAAGGTTTGTAACACTTTGTAATGCCTTGCATGCAGAGCGCATGCATAAAGCGATATGACGTTACCATAGCGACATGAATATGACAAATCTGACAGCCATATGAATCCAACATCGACATCGAACGCAGTCAACAATACAACGGCCACGGGCGCCGGTGGTCACACCGCCAAAATTATGGTAGTGGACGACGACGTCCGTTTGCGCGACCTGCTGCGCCGCTACCTTACCGAGCAAGGCTTCGCCGTCGTCACCGCGGAAAGCGCCACCGCCATGAACAAGCTGTGGCTGCGCGAACGCTACGACCTGCTGGTGCTTGACCTGATGCTGCCTGGCGAAGACGGCCTGTCGATCTGCCGCCGCCTGCGCGGCGCCGGCGACCAGACCCCGATCATCATGCTGACGGCAAAAGGCGAAGACGTCGACCGAATCGTCGGCCTCGAGATGGGCGCGGACGACTACCTGCCCAAGCCTTTCAACCCGCGCGAGCTGGTGGCCCGCATCGGCGCTGTCTTGCGCCGCAAAGGCCCCGACGAAATTCCCGGCGCGCCGTCCGAAACCCCGCAGACCTTCGAGTTCGGCCAGTTCGTTCTCGACCTCGGCACCCGCACCCTGAAAAAGAACGGCGACACGGTACCGCTGACCACCGGCGAGTTCTCGGTGCTCAAGGTGTTTGCACGCCATGCGCGCCAGCCGCTGTCGCGCGAGAAGCTGATGGAGCTGGCGCGTGGCCGCGAATACGAAGTGTTCGACCGCAGCCTCGACGTCCAGATTTCGCGCCTGCGCAAGCTGATCGAGCCCGATCCTTCCAGCCCGCTGTACATCCAGACGGTATGGGGCCTTGGCTATGTGTTCATCCCTGAAGGACAGCCGCGCTAGTGTTCCTTCGTAACGAAACAAGGCCGGCAACGCCGCGCCTGGGCAGGTTCCGCAGCGGCTTGTTCTGGCGCACCTTCCTGTTACTGAGCATCCTGACCACGCTCTCGATGGCATCGTGGATCGGCATGATCAGCACCATCCAGCGCGGCGCCAAGGTCGAACAGACGGCGCAGCTGGTGATCTCTGTCGTCACCATCACCCACGCCGCCCTGACCCACTCGGCGCCCGAACTGCGCCGCGAACTGCTGTTCGAACTGGTGTCGAACGAGGGCATCCGCATCTTCGCGCTGGAAGACTCCGACGTCGTCGATCCGCCGCCGGATAATCCACTGATGCCCGACATCGCCAAGATCGTGCGCGACAAGCTTGGCGCCGACACCCAGTTCTCCAGCAGCGTCAACGGGATCGCCGGCTTCTGGATCAGCTTTAACATCGACGACGACAAATACTGGCTGATGCTCGAACGCGAGCGCCTGTCCGGCCTGACCGGCGTGCAGTGGCTGGGCTGGGCCAGCGTGGTGGGCGTGCTGTCGCTGCTCGGCGCCGCGCTCATTTCCAGCCTGGTCAACCTGCCGCTGGCACGCCTTACCGCCGCGGCGCGCGACATCGCCCAGGGCAAGCGCCCGGCGCCGCTGCCGGAAAAAGGATCGAAGGAGATCATCGAGGCCAACCGCAGCTTCAACCAGATGGTCGAAGACCTGCAGCAGGTCGAGTCCGACCGCGCGGTGATCCTGGCAGGCATCTCGCATGACCTGCGCACGCCGCTGGCGCGCATGCAGCTCGAACTGGAGATGGCCAACCTGGGCACCGAGGCGCGCGAAGGCATGCAGTCAGATATCGCGCAGATGGACGCCATCATCGGCCAGTTCCTCGACTACGCCAAGCCAACCGAAGCGGCCACGTTCGTCCCGATCGACATCAGCGGCCTGCTGGAAGACGCGGCCCGCGCGGCCGAGCGCATCCCAGGCATGAAGGTCAATACCGACATTGACCAGGACCTGCTCGTCAACGGCAACGCGACCGACCTGCGCCGCGTGGTCAACAACCTGATCGAGAACGCGCGCCGCTACGGCCAGACCCCAGGCGCCGGCGTTACCGAGATCGACATCGCCTGCCACATCAAGCCGACCGGCGCGGGCAAGCGGGTCGCCATCGAGGTGCAGGACCACGGCGCCGGGGTTCCGGAAGACCAGATCGAACAGCTGCTCAAGCCATTCACGCGCATGGACAGCGCGCGCGGACAGGCCAACGGCGCGGGGCTGGGACTGGCGATCGTCGAACGCGTGGTGTCGCGCCACAACGCCGAACTCCATGTCAGCAACCGCGAAGGCGGCGGCCTGCGCATCGAGATCCTGATGCCGCTGGCCGAGTAAGTCCGCGACGCGCAGGCGGTTTATACTAGCGGTTTCGCGCCCACCTCCGGACACCATGCTCACCTACGCAGATATCGAACAAGCCGCGCAACGCATTCTCGGCGCCGCCCACCGCACGCCTGTACTGACCTCGCGTACCGCCGACCAGCGCTCCGGCGCGCAGCTGTTCTTCAAGTGCGAGAACTTCCAGCGCATCGGCGCCTTCAAATTCCGCGGCGCCTACAACGCCCTGGCGCGCTTTACCGAAGACCAGCGCCGCGCTGGCGTCGTCACCTTCTCGTCGGGCAACCATGCGCAGGCGATCGCCCTGTCGGCCAGCCTGCTGGGCATTCGCTCGGCGATCATCATGCCGCACGATGCACCTGCGCTGAAGGTCGCCGCGACCAAAGGCTATGGCGGCGAAGTGATCATCTACGACCGCTACAAGGAAGACCGCGAAGAGATCGGGCGCCGCCTGGCCCAGGAACGCGGCATGACCCTGATTCCCCCTTACGACCATCCGGACGTCATTGCGGGCCAGGGCACGGCCGCAAAAGAGCTGTTCGATGAAGTGGGCCCGCTCGATGTGCTGCTGGTGTGCCTTGGCGGCGGCGGCCTGCTGGCCGGCTCCGCGCTGGCCGCGCGTGCGCTCTCCCCCGGCTGCAAGGTCATCGGCGTCGAGCCGGAACTGGGCAACGATGGCCAGCAATCGCTGCGCAAGGGAGAGGTCGTGCACATCGGCGTGCCCGATACGATCGCCGACGGCGCCAAGGTCACCCACGTCGGCGACCATAACTTCGACGTCATCAAGCGCGACGTCGACGACATCGTGACGGTGTCGGACGCGCAGCTGGTGGACGCCATGAAGTTTTTCGCCGAACGCATGAAGATGATCGTCGAGCCGACCGGCTGCCTTGGCGCCGCGGCGGCGCTGAACGGCATCGTGCCGGTGGAGGGCAAGAAGGTCGGCATCCTGATCAGCGGCGGCAATGTCGACCTGGCCGCCTTCGCACGCTTCGTGGGTGCGGCGTGAAGCTGATCCAGGCGCAAGGCCTGCCCGCACCGGCAGGCCATTATTCGCAGGCGGTCGAGGCCAACGGCATGGTGTACCTGTCCGGCGTGCTGCCGCAACAGGGTGTGGTCGATCCGAACGTCGATACCTTCCAGGACCAGTGCGAATCGGTGTTCGGGCAGTGCGAGAAGATTCTGGCCGCGGCCGGATGCGAATTTTCCGATGTGGTCCAGTGCACCGTGTACATCGTCGGCATCGCACACTGGCCAGAATTTAACGCGACCTATGCCCGCGTATTCGGCGCGCACAAGCCTGCCCGCGCGGTGGTGCCGGTGCCCGAACTGCACTTCGGCTACAGCGTCGAAGTGCAGATGGTCGCCGCGCGCCCCTCGGCCTGATTTACTTTCGTAGCAGTTCAGCCTTGAAGCGCGGCTTGGCGTCGCGCTCAAGGTAGTACGACATCGACTTGCCGTCCGGCGCCAGCGTCACTGTCCATACATTGGTCGATGCGGCCGGGATCAGCTTGGCCGTGTAGGCATCGGCTTCGAACGACTGGACGCTGGCGCTGCCTTTGGCATTCGCCATCCCGCCGTACATGGTCTGTTCGTCGGGCGTGCCGTCGTCGTGGCGATGGTCGTGTTTGAGTTCCAGGCCCGCGCCGCTCTTTTTGAAGACCCAGGTACGCGAGCGGTCGGTGCCGACGATGAATGGCACCCGCACTTCGTCCGCGCTGCATGAGGCGACATGGGCCACCAGCTTTTTCCCAGCGAAGGCATCGCCTGCATCGCGCGGGAACACCGAGGCGCCTTCGAAGGTGGCGCCGCACAATGCCGTGAGGCGCGTGAAGAACTCGGCCTTCGCATCAGGCTTGCCAGCGTCGTGCGCGTGGACGGGAATGGCGGCTGCGAGAGCGCCCAGCATGGCTGCGGTACCCAGTAATTTCATGACTGCTCCTGTGGTGGTGTGAGCAGCAAGATAGGCCGGGCGCAGCCCGGTGTCAACGCCTTAATCCTTCTCGGCCTGCGCGATCGCCTGGCGTACCTCATTGGCGTCGGCGGGACGCACGACGCGCGCCAATTCCTTGCCATCCTTGATCACGACCACGGTCGGCCACAGCTTGACGCGGAACGAACGGCCGAGCGGACGGCCGGGGCCATCTTCGACTTTGATGTGCGTTACCGACGGACTGGCCGCCAGGGCCGACGTGATGTGCTGCTCCGCCGACCGGCAGTAGCCGCACCAGCCGGTGCCAAATTCGAGTGCGACAGTGCCAGGCATCGCGTCAATCGCGCTACGTTCCGGCTGCGTGGTTTCATATGCCTTGCCCATGCTGGCTCCTTTCAACGCTTGTCTGGCGCGCATGCGCCGTGTTAGTCAAGTATGCCATGCAGGCTGCGGCAAGGCCCGCACCAGTCGTTCTATTGCGCCGCGGCGCCGGGGACGCTGCAGGCGACATCCCACGCATTGAGTTCGGCGCCGCGCTTCCTGATCCACACCTGGGCACGCGCCGCGCCGTCGCTGTCGAACACCAGAGCATGGAGCTCCTCCTTGCCGTACGGCGGCGCGCTGACGTCGACCGCGGCAAGGCGGAAGCGCAGCGACCGGTGCGGGGCGCAACTGGTGTTCCCGGAGAACAGCAGGCGCGAACGCAGTAACAGCACGCCGTGCTGCGCAATAAGGGGCGCCAGGTCGGCATCGGGGATACGCTGTTTGAGTTCGACCAGCCGCGCCGGTTTGCCGCAGCCTGCACGGTCAAGCCAGGCGAAGCGCTTTTCGCCAGCCATGCTCCAGCGGCGGCTGGCGGCTGCCCGCGCATCGTACGCATAGCGGTTCTGCGTCATGCGGCACAGTGCACCTGCGGCGCGGTAAGGGGCGCCGGCAACGCTGGCTTCGACCTGCCACGGCGCCTTGCGCGAGGCGCGCACGATCTCGAACACAGGCGCGCCCGCCGCGCTGCCCTGGAAAGCGCTGAACGATGCGATTTCCTGGGCGGTTGGGTCGCGCCGCTCTGGCTGCGTATCCTGCGCAAGCGCGGGCATGGACAAGGCGACGGTGAGGACTAGCGCGGCTGGGAGCATGGGTGGCACTGGAGGCCGCGGGCGCGGCCGGAAATGTCGGGTGCCCAGTATGACGCTTACGCCGCCTGCGGACAAGCGGCGGCGCGGCCAGCGCCGCGGCGCCGCGCCGCCAACATGCCGGCGATGCCCAATGCGCCAAGCGCAAGCGATCCGGGCTCGGGCACTTCGCCCGGCTCAGGGTCCGGATCCGGGTCAGGATCAGGATCGGGCCCGGGGCCGCCTACCAGGTCGACGACAAAGTTATCAAGCGTGAAGCCATTATTGCCGGTGAAGCTGCCGAGCCCGGTGAACACAAAAGTATCGACCACCATGCCCGGCAGGGCGAACGTCTGGAAGTCCGGTATCCCGCCGGGGCCGTCCACCAGTTGGTCCAGCACCAGTGAACCGGTGGTAACGAGCGCGCCGCTGGTAAAGCCCTGATAACTGATCTGCACTGCACCGTCGGCCAGGAATGGCGCCGAAAACAGTTCGGCGGCGTCGACGCTGGTCAATCTGAATTCGCCGCCAGAGGCGCGGCTGACGGTGATCCGGTCGGCGTAGCCGAGCAAAGGCCCGGCCGCAAGCAATGTGCGGGTCCCATTCGACGCGCATGGCGGCGCGCAGCTGGAGCCGCCGGTGACGTAAATCGCGCCACCGTAGTTGGCGACAAACTTGAAGCCGTTGCTGACAATGCTCGTGCTCACTGTGCCCTCGGCAACATCTTCGAAATCGATCAGTGCTCCGTGCGCGCTGAACGCGACAGCCGATAGCAAGATGGGTAAGAGCTTGAGAAAGTTGTTCATGCGATGTACCTGTTGTTGTTATTCAAGCGAATTACAATAATAGCAAGATTCACGCCAACAATTATTTCGCGAGTAAATTCAACAACTTAGGCATGTAGTAACTCTGCCGTGCAGGTGAACTGTAAAGTGTTGCTATTTTACAAATTCGATTTCCCGATGGTGGCCGGATCAAGCACCTCGCGCAGACGCCGCGCCAGAAAATCGACCAGCGCCGCCACCCGCGGCGCCAGCGCGCCTTGCTTGTAAAACACCGCCCACACCGGCTCCGACCACGCCAGCGTGGCCCCTGCCAGCACCGGCACCAGCGCGCCGCGACGCACATCGTTCGAGGTAAGAAAGTCGGCCAGGCGCACGATGCCGGCGCCCGACAACGCCAGGTGGCGAAGGGTTTCGCCGCTCGACGCCGTCACGGCCGGCGCGACCGGCAACCCGTCGATGCCGCCGTGGGCCAGCGGCCAGATGTTCAGCGATGCGGGCGCGGTGAAGCCAAGCAGGCGATGCGCCGCCAGGTCGGCCACACTGCCCGGCATGCCATGGCGCGCAAGGTAAGCGGGCGACGCCAGCAGCCGGACCTGGCTTTGCCCGAGCTGGCGTGCGCTCAGCGTCGAATCGGTCAGGTTGCCGATCCGGATCGCCAGGTCGGCGCGCTCCTCGATCAGGTCGACGAAGGTCTCGCCGCTGGCAAGTTCAAGGCGGATCAACGGGTAGGCGTCAAGGAAGTCGCCCACCAGCGGCGCCAGCATATGGGTCAGCGCCGGCGTCGCCGCATTCACCCTCACCAGGCCCGACGGCTGCGAGCGGCGCGCGGCGACCTGCGCCTCGGTGTCTTCCAGGTCGGCGATCAGGCGGCGCGCGCGTTCGAGCAGCCACTGGCCTTCTTCCGTCAGGTCGAGGCGGCGGGTGGTGCGCTGGATCAAGGTCATGCCAAGCTGGCCTTCCAGACGCGAAATGGTCCTGCTGACGCCGGAGGGCGTCTGGCCGAGCCGTTCGGCGGCAGCCGAAAACGACCCCGTATCTATGACCGCGGCAAACGCAATCAGCGCATCAACACTCAGCATTCGTGACTCCCAGTCAAAAGTGTATTGTACGGCAACCCATTTTTCTCTTCCCCGCAAGCGTTCACACTGCGTCATCGCTTACTTGGAACAGGAGAAACACATGCCACTCGCACTCTGGGCACTCGCGCTGAGCGCCTTCGCCATCGGCACCACCGAATTCGTCATCGTCGGACTGATTCCCACCATCGCCGCCAGCGTGAACGTGTCGGTCCCGTCGGCCGGGCTGCTGGTCAGCCTGTACGCGCTCGGCGTTGCCGTTGGCGCGCCGGTACTGACCGCGCTGACCGGGCGCATTCCGCGCAAGCAGTTGCTGCTCGGAATGATGGCCTTGTTCACCGCCGGTAACCTGCTGGCCTGGATCGCGCCCAACTACGAGGCGCTGATGGCTGCGCGCGTGCTGACCGGCCTCGCGCACGGCGTATTCTTTTCGATCGGCTCGACCATCGCGACCGGCCTGGTGGCGCGCGAGAAAGCGGCGAGCGCCATCGCGCTGATGTTCACCGGCCTGACGGTGGCGCTGGTCACCGGCGTCCCGCTCGGCACCTTCATCGGCCAGACGTTCGGCTGGCAAGCGACCTTCCTTGCGGTGTCGCTGCTTGGCGTGGTCGCCATCGCCGGCAGCTGGTGGCTGGTGCCGTCGACCATCCCCAACAGCAAGCCATCGAGCGTGATGGCCCAGCTGGCGGTGCTGAAAAAGCCGCGCCTGTTGCTGGTCTATGCGATCACGGCGCTCGGCTACGGCGGTTCGTTCATCGCCTTCACGTATCTCGCACCAATCCTGCAGGAGGTCGCCGGCTTCGCGCCGTCGAGCGTCGGGCTGGTGATGCTGGTGTACGGCGTATCCGTCGCGTTCGGGAATATCTGGGGCGGCAAGCTGGCCGACAAGCATGGACCGATCCGCGCGCTGCAAGTGGTGTTTTCGCTGCTGGCGATCGTGCTGCTGGTGCTGACCTTCAGCGCCGCGAATCCCTGGCTGGCGGTGGCCACCGTGCTGGCGTGGGGAGCGGTCGCCTTTGGCAACGTGCCGGGCCTGCAGGTGTATGTGGTGCAGCGCGCCGAACGCGACGCGCCGAACGCGGTGGATGTGGCTTCCGGGCTGAACATCGCCGCCTTCAACGTCGGCATCGCGATCGGCGCCTGGGGCGGCGGCCTGATCGTTACCCATCTCGGGTTGATGGCCACGCCCTGGATCGGCGCACTGGTGGTCGTCGGCGCCCTCGGTTTGACCACGCTGGCCGGCTGGCTGGACCGCCGTGACGGCATCGACGCCAGGGTCGGCGGGCCGCGCACGGCGGGCGCGCACTGAGGGCTTGCGCCATCCATTTTTGCCACTCGAATTGCTTCAACCCAACTGGTCAATCATGCTACTCTTCCGGCTCGGGTGCGACGCCCGCCAACACGACCTGAGGGACAAAAATGCTAAAAAAACTCGTTATCGCCGTTGTCGTCATCTTCGCTGTCATCCTCGGCCTGGCCGCGATGCAGCCGGATACCTTTACCGTCACGCGCAGCATCACGATCAAGGCCCCGCCCGAGAAAATCATCGCGCTGGTGAACGATTTCCGCAACTGGCCAAGCTGGTCGCCGTGGGAAAAACTCGACCCGGCGATGCAGCGCACATTCAGCGGCGCGGCCAGCGGCACCGGCGCGGTGTACGCATGGAAAGGCAACAGCGATGTCGGCCAGGGCCGCATGGAAATCACCGGCCAGGAACTGCCCTTCAAGGTCACCATCAAGCTGGAGTTCATCGAGCCCATCCCTTCGACGAACATCACCGACTTCGCGCTGGTGCCGAACGGCGACCTGACCACGGTCAACTGGACCATGAACGGTCCCATGATGTTCATCACCAAGATCATGAGCGTGTTCACCAGCATGGACAAATTGGTCGGCCGCGACTTCGAGAAAGGCCTCGCGCAGCTGAAGGCGGCGGCCGAGCGCTAAGGCCGCCTCATGCCAGTTGCCGCGCGCGGGCGCCTCACCGGGCTGTCGCTGGCGCTATGCCTGCATGCGGCCTTCGTTGCACTGTTCCTGTGGCAGCCGAAATCCCTTCCCGATGCGCCGGACCCTTCGCGCATGGCGCTGGTATGGGCCAGGCCGGTCGCCGAGGCCGCGCCGGCGTCGCCGGCGCGGCCCAGATCGGCGGCGTCACGTCCGGCGCACCGCAAGCGCGCCCCCGCCGCTGCCGTACCGCTGCGCGACACATCTGCGCCTGTACCCGCGGCCGAACCGATTCTTGAGTCCGATTCCGCCGACCCGTTTGACACGCCCAACAGCGTTGTTGCGACATCGTTCGACAAAGCCGTGATGGGAACGGCGATCAAGGTCGCCATGGCCGAACGCCAGGCGCTGGAAGACACCCAAAAATTCGTCAAATCGGGACGCGGAAGAACCAGGCACGAGCAGTTCGCAGCCGACGTCGAAGACGCTACCACTCCCTACTGCCTTGGCAGCGATTCGATGAAGCACACGCCGCCGGTTATCGATGTTGGTGGCGTGAAAATCGGAATGGGCAACCTGCTTGCCCTGCCCTTTTTCGTGAAGGCAGTTGCCACCGGTAAGTGCCGCATCAAGTAGGCCGCGCGCACCCCGTTCGTGATAAAATCGCATTTCGCTAGGGGTCCTGGAACGCAAGTTCCGGGTGAGAGATACCCTTCGTACCTGATCTGGATAATGCCAGCGAAGGAAAGCGCAAAGTCTGTTTCCCTCTTTGTTTGCTCCCCCACGTTGGCTCCGGCTTTTTAAAGCTACGCGCAGCATTTGCAGCGCGTAAAACGAGCACACCCATGTTGACACCACACCTGAAACAATCTGCGATTGCGCTTGCGCTGCTGCAGGCCTACGCCCTTTCCGTCCACGCGCAAGAGACCATGCCAGAGGTCGTCATTACCGGCCAGTCGGTCGCGACCAGCCGCGCCGCCATTGGCGGGTTCTCCGAAACGCCGCTGCTGTACACGCCTGCTTCGATCACCGCGATCAGCCGCGAGCAAATGCAGGACCTGAGCATCCGCACCACCACCGACGCCGCCAAATTCGACGCCAGCATCAGCGACTCGTACAACGCCGTCGGCTACGCCGAGCAGTTCTCGATCCGCGGCTTCACGCTCGACAACAGCTCCAGCTACCGCAAGGACGGCATGGCGATTCCGGCCGACGCCCAGATCCCGCTGGAAAACAAGGAACGCATCGAAGTGCTCAAGGGCCTGGCTGGGCTGCAGGCTGGCGTCGCCGCGCCCGGCGGCATCGTCAATTACGTGACCAAGCGCCCGACCAATGCGCCACTGCGCTCGGCGACGGTGGAAGTAAAGGAGCGCGGCAATGTATATGGCGCGATCGACCTGGGCGGCCGCTCCGACGACAAGCGCTTCGGCTACCGCATCAACGCCGCCGCCGAACGCCTGCGCTCGTATGTCAAAGGCGCCGATGGCGAACGCGAATTCTATTCAGGCGCGTTCGACTGGCAGATCTCCCCGGCGGCGCTGCTGCAGCTGGACATGGACTACCAGCACAAGTCGCAGATCACCGCGCCTGGCTATCAGCTGATACGCAATGAATTGCTGCCAACCGGCGTGTCGGCCAAGACGCTGCTGAACGCGCAGCCGTGGACCAAGCCGGTCGACTCCAAGAGCACCAACGTCGGCCTGCGTTTCGAGTACCTGTTCGCCAACGGCTGGCGCGCCAGCATCTCGGCCAACAAGCACAAGTTCCAGCGCGACGATTACACCGCCTTCCCTTACGGCTGCAGCAATGAAGGCGACGGCTTCTATCCGGGCTACTGCTCGAACGGCGACTACGACGTCTACGACTACCAGAGCGTTGGCGAATCGAAGTCCCCGTTCGGCGCGCAGGCGCTTTTGCAGGGCAAGTTCAGCACCGGCGCGGTCGCGCATGACCTGACCATCGGCAGCTCGCTGTTCCGCCGCAGCGATCGTTTCGGCGACTATGTGTACGACTACGCTGGCTCGTCGAACATTTATCAGAACGTGATCGTACCGCCCGCGCCGGACAGCCGGACGACCGGGCCGGTATTCGAACGCCGGAAGGAGAATGAGCGCTCAGTGTTCGCACAGGACGTGCTGACGCTGTCGCAGAAGTTCAAGCTGCATGCGGGCGTGCGTCATGTGCAAGTCAAGCGCACCGAGTTCGAGGTCGATCCGAGCGACACCAGCTTCACGCTGCCGAATGTCGCGCTGGTGTACAACCCGACCCAGGACTGGACCGTGTACGGCTCCATGGCGCACGGTCTTGAGCACGGCGGCATCGCACCGATCGAAACCACCAACGCCAACCGCGCGCTCGATCCGAGCCGCTCGAAACAGCTGGAGTTCGGCGTCAAGGGCGCGATCAACAACAGCATCAACGTGTCGGCGGCCGTATTCCAGGTCACCAAAGGGCTTGAGTACACGCAGGCCAACGCCGATGGCATCACCTCCACCTATGTGCGTGCGGGTGAGGCCGAGCATCGCGGCGTGGAGCTTGGCGTGCAGGGCAAGGCAGCGCGCAATCTGCAGTATTCCGTGTCGGTCGCCGCGCTCGATACCGAGCAGTCCGGCACCGGCCAGCCGGGCATGGACGGCAAGCGCGTGACCAATGTGCCGAAGCTGAAATCGACCGCGTGGGTTGAATACGCGGTGCCGGGCGTGGATGGCCTGAGCGTGAACGGCGTGTGGCAGTACGCGGGACGCAAGGCGTTTGACGTCGACAACCGGGTGTTCGTGCCGTCGTATCACACGCTTGACCTGGGCGCCGCGTACGAAACCGGCAGCATGGATACGCGGATCACATGGCGCGCTGGCGTGCAGAACGTGACCGACAAGTTCTACTGGCGCGATGTGACGCCGGCGCTGGGCGGCTACCTGCTGCCGGGTGCACCGCGCACGTTCAGGGTGTCGGCGCAGTTCGACTTTTAAGTGAGTCAAGCCGGCGGATGACGGCCTCCGGCCTCGTCCGCCGAGCTGATTAAACGGCCACCTTCAGGAACCGGTCCACCTGCAGCACCCGCTCGGGCAGGCTGCCAGTGACCAGCATGAACCGAATAGCTCGCTCGTCGAGCGTCTGCACCACTTCCTCATGCACGGCCTGGCGCACTTCCTCCGACTCGCGCTGAAGGCCGTCCGGGATCCACGGACTGTCAGGCGCGGTCACCAAAGTGAACGCGTAGTCATGCGCCAGTTCCAGATCCCCCAGCTCCTCATCCACCCTGCCCCAGTAATGCCGGCTGTAGATCGCGGTCATCAACGGCGTGGTATCGCAGAACAAGAAACGCTTGGCCTGCTGCATGGCCGCGTCCTCACGCTCGCGCTGCGTGCGCGCGATATCGAACTGTTCGTGCTCCTGCGGGACGCGCCCCCTGGTGTCGACGAATTCGCGCAGGTATTCGGGCACCCAGACGGTGCCGAAGTGCGTGGCCAGCGCCGCCGCCAGGGTCGATTTTCCTGACGACTCCGCGCCCAGGATCGCTACGCGTAAAACACCGCTCATGCCTTCACCTCCTGTTGCGCGATGTTGCTCCAGGTGCGCAGCCCGATCCATGCCAGCACGATGAACACCGCGTACAGAATCGCCGTCAGCATCAGGCCCTTGTAGACATACAGGCCGACATACAGGACATCGACCGCGATCCAGACGTGCCAGTTCTCGACCTTCTTGCGTGACAGCAGCAGCTGTCCGACCAGGCTGCCGGCAGTGAGGAAGCCGTCAATGTGCGGCACATCGGTGTTGGTCCAGGTGCGCAGGAACAGCGCGATCAAAACAAAGCCGACCAGCCACGCGCCGAGGGAATACAGCTTTCCACTTCGGTCAAGGTGGGTGACATGCAGCGGCTCATGGCGCGTGCCGCCGTACAGCCACATGTACCAGCCCCAGACCGACACCGCGATGAACACGACCTGCAGGGCCATATCGCCGTACAGCCGCGCGCCGAAGAACACCACGCCATAGGTCGCCGACGACAGGATCGAGAACAGCCAGGCCCAATGCGTCTGGCGGATGTTGAGCACAACTGTGATGACCGCGAGTACGAAAGAAACTAGTTCAAGCGGGGTGGTCGTGAAACCGAGCAAGGGGATCGAATCGTTCATCAGGGGGGATAGGTGGCAAGCCCGTTCGGTGTTGCTTACGATTAAACAACTGGGCGGGCGGATTATCTCTCGACAGGGCATCTGCATGCAAGGGCACGAAATACCCGCTATGCATAAGTAAATATTGGTAACATCGCAAGATACCTTAACTCCGTGGAAGCGTGCTTATGAAATTTCGTTTTGCGCTGGCGTGTTGGACAGCCATAGTCACGCAGGCTTGGGCTGCGAGCCCAGCCCTGGTGCCAATCGAAGCGTTCGTTGAGAGAGAAACATTCAGCCAGCCGCGCATTTCCCCCGATGGTCAGCATATTGCGGTCAACGTCCGCATCATGCGCAACGGTCGCATGATCCCGACAATGACCGTGTTCAAGCTGCCGTCGCTCGACCCAGTCAGCCGGATCGCATTGCAGGGTTTCGAGGTACCTGTAAACTTTCTCTGGCTGACGAACCGCCGCCTGATCGTGCGCAAAGGACTTGAGATTGGCGAGCGCGAAAGACCGGTCGCAACCGGCGAACTGGTGACAGTCGACCTTGACGGCAAAAATCAGCAATACCTGTACGGATATAAAGCGCGCGCACAATCGAGCCGGGGCGAGCGCTACGGTAACGATTACGGTTATGGGATCATCAATCACATTCCGATGGCACGCGATGGGCATGTGCAGGTCAGCGCGCACCTGTTCGACGGGAATCACAGCTTCTTATATGACATCAATACGACCAATGCCATCCGGAAGCTGCTGGCGGACATTTCAGAGCCAGATGTCAGCTTCCTGAGCGATCGACATGACGAGCCGCGCTTCGCATTTGGTCTCGACGAGCAAGCCGACCCGACGCTGTTCCGCCGTGACCTCGCAACGGGAAAATGGAATAAGCTCGACCAGAAAAACCTGGGTTCACGTTTCGTCCCGATCGCCTTTTCAACGGATAATGCATCGTTCCTTGCGCTTCAGCACGTGAATGATGGACCGGCAATACTCGTGCGTGAGGAAGTTGCAACCGGAAAGCGAACTACACTGGTTGAAGATCCATTCGCCAGCGTTAGCGGTATTCACTACACGTCGGCAAGAATTCCTTTTGCCGTGTCCAAATCGGTTGGCATTCCCACCCTGACCTACCTCGACCCGGCATCGCCTGAGGCGGCACTGCATAAGACCTTGTCCGCATCGTTCCCCGGCGCGTATGTCAACTTCATCAACTTTTCGGACGATGGGCAGGCACTGCTTTTTTCCGTTAGCAGCGACCGCGACCCAGGTTCGTTCTACGTATTCGACAAACGGACCGGCAAGGCAGACCTGCTGTTTTCTAACATGGAAAAGATCGATCCGGCACGCATGGCGCCACGCGTCCCCATTCGTTTCACCGCGCGTGACGGCCTCGAAATCGCTGGCTACCTCACCCTCCCGAAAGCGGAACCTGGAAAAAAACTGCCGATGGTACTTCTGCCCCACGGCGGTCCGTTCGATGTTGAAGATGATTGGTTCTTCGATACCGATGCCCAGTTCCTTGCCAGCCGCGGATATGCGGTGTTGCAGGTCAATTTCAGGGGTTCCGGCGGACGCAGCCTCAGTTTTGAGAAGGCTGGCTACCGCGAATACGGCGGCAAGATCATGGATGACCTGATCGATGGCGTGAAGTGGGCTGCGACGCGTCCCGACATCGACAGCAGCCGTGTTTGCGTCTACGGCGGCAGCTTCGGCGGCTACGCGGCGATGATGCTGCCTATCCGGGAACCGTCGATGTTCAAATGCAGCGTCGGATTCGCAGGACGCTACGACTTGCCGAGCCGCTTCAAGCAGGACAGCATGGTCGGCGACAAGATGGGGAAGAACTACATCACCCGGACCATGGGTAATGACCCCGCCATGCTGGCAAAGTACTCACCGACGCAACATGCCGACAAGATCAAGATCCCGGTGTTGCTCGTGCATGGCAAAAAGGACAAAACCACTCAGCTCGACCAGGCTGAAATGATGCGCGACGCCCTGATCAAGGCTGGCAATGCGCCGGAATGGATGCTGGACGATATCGAAGGGCATGGCTTCTACGATACCGAAAACCGCAAAAGATTTTATGAGAAGCTCGAAGGCTTCCTGGCGAAGCATATCGGCAACTAGCTGGAATGAAAAAGGGCCGCTGAATTGGCGGCCCTTGTTGATCAACCCGGCTGTTTACTTCGCCGGATACTTGATCTTCATTTCCTTGAGCAGGTTATCCGCCTGGTCGACTTCTTTCATAATCCACAGCATGTAGCGGATATCGACGTGGATCGCGCGGGTGATGGCGCTGTCGAAGTACCAGTCCTTCGTGATCGACTCATAGGTCGAATCGAAGTTCAGGCCAACCAGTTCGCCGCGCTTGTTCATCACCGCGGAACCTGAGTTGCCGCCGGTGGTGTCCGCGCTCGACAGGAAATTGACTGGCACGGTACCCAGCACCGGATCCTTGAACACGCCATAGCGCTGTTCCTTGACCGCGGCGAGCAGGTTCTTCGGTGCGATGAACGGATCGGCGCCGGTGTGCTTCTCGACGATACCCTGCACCGTCGAGAAAGGACCCTTGACCAGGCCATCGCGCGGCGAGTATGGCGAGACGGTGCCGTAGGTCACGCGCAGCGTCGAATTGGCGTCCGGGTAGACCGGCTTGCCCTGCGACTTCTTCCATGCGATCACGGCCGACATGTACTGCGGGATCACGCGTTCGAGGTTGCCGTCGATTTCCTTGCGGCGGTTCTCGATCGACATGGCGACGTCATGCATCTTGACGGCCAGCTGAATGAAGGCGTCGTCCGAGGCCCTGAACGCGGCCGGGTCCTTGCTCATCCATGCGAGGCGCTGGGCGGTGTCGCCCAGCTTGGTCTGCTGGTACAGCGCGCCGACCGCGTCTGGCGCCGGCAGCAGCGCGTCCAGGCCTTGCGGGTGGGTCTTGGCAGCCAGCTTCGCATAGCGCTGCAGCGAGGCGCTGAAGCGCGCCTGGTCCACCGCCGGCACGAACGACTGCTCCAGGCGGGTCAGGCGCGCCTTGATGAACGACAGGTCGCGTTCCTGGTAGCCGCTTTCGCGCTGGGCGTTTGGCTTTTGCTGTTCCAGCGCCAGCCGGTACAGCGTGCGCGCGCTCTTGAGCAGGTCGCTGTTGGCAGCGACCGAATACGCGAACTCTTCTTCCGACAGCGCCATGTCGGCGGCGATCACCGCGTCGAGGTCCGCCAGCAGCGTCTTCGACGCGCCCTTCTGGTTGGCCGGCTGGTTGAACCAGGCGCGGAATTCGGCGTCCTGCACGTCCTTGATCGCGGCGATGTCCTTGCGCGCGAAGCCGTCCAGCAGGCCCTGGGTTTTCTTCAGTACGTTGTTGATGCTCTTGACCACGCTGGCGTAGCGCACGTCGGACTGCGCGTTGCCCTTGGTGGCGGCGGCGATCACGGCCAGGTCGGCCTGCATGTCGGCCACGCGCAGCGGGAAGTTGGCGTCGCGCGCGAAGCGGATCTCGGCTGGCAGCTTGTAGCGGCTGGTGCGGCCCGGGTAGCCGGCCAGCAGGATCGGGTCGCCGTTCTTCAGCCCTTCGGCCGACACCACCAGGAAGTCTTTCGACTTGTACGGCACGTTGTCAGGCGATGGATCTGCCGGGCGGCCGTCCTTGCCGACGTAGGCGCGCAGGAAAGCGAAGTCGCCGGTCTGGCGTGGCCATTCGAAGTTGTCGACGTCGCCGCCGAAGTTGCCCACCATGTCGGACGGCGCGTACACCAGGCGCACGTCGCGGATCATCAGCTGGCGGATGCGGTAGTACTCGAGGCCGCGGTGGAAGCTCGGCACCGAGCAGCGGTAGGCCTTGTCGGTCTCGCATTCGGCGATCAGGGCCTTGACGCGGCTGTCGACGGTTTCATTGCGCTCGCGCCCGGACATCGTCGGCGACAAGCCGTTCAGCACCCGGTCAGTGACGTTCTCGACCTTTTCGGTCACGTACACCAGCGTGTTCGGGCCGCCCGGCAGTTCGTCGGCGCGGGTTTTGGCGAGGAAGCCGTTGACGATGTAGTTCTTTTCCGGCGTCGCATTGCGCTGGATCGCACCGTAGGCGCAGTGGTGGTTGGTGACAACCAGGCCATCGGGCGACACGAACGAGGCCGAGCAGCCGCCGAGCGACACGATCGCGCTCATCGGATGCTTGGTCAGGTCGGTCAGCTTTTCAGCCGGGATGGTGATGCCGATGCGCTTGAGTTCGGATTTAAGCTGCGGCAGCTGGTGCGGCTGCCATTGGCCTTCGTCAGCGTGCGCAACGGCGAATACGCCCAGCAGAGCGACAGGCAATGCGATGGATTTGAACAAGATAGTCCCCAGTTTTAGAAAGCAAGCGGGGAGTATATCGCTGTTGCAATTGACTGGAAATGATTTCGTCGCGCCGTATTGACGCGCGCCGCCCGGAAAACGGCGCATTCACGCCCCCGCGGAACCGGCGGTTCAGCCGTTCGCGGCGGGCTTTTTGGCTTTCGCCTTGCGCTTGGGCGCCAGCATCGTGCCGGTGCAGCCGGGCGTGCCGCAGTTGCAGGCGAACTGGCGCTTGACCGCTGCCGTGTGGCGCTCTTCATACACCAGCGCATAGTTGTAGTTCAGTTCTTCGCCGCGCCCGATGGCGCGCCTGGCGTAGATGAATACCCGGCCGTCGTCTTCCTGCGCTTCGCAGTTTGGCTCGCACGCGTGGTTGATGAAGCGGGCGTCGTTGCCGTTGCTGCCGCCATCGATCACGCGGCCATCTGCCAGCGAGAAGAAAAATGTGTGGTTGACCGGGCCGTGCGCCTGTTCGGCGCGCAGGTTCGCTTCGTCCCAGTCGATCCGCTCGCCCAGGTACTCGTCGATCAGCTCTCCCTCGCGGATGTTCCGGCGCGCGAACACGCCGTTGCCGTGGATGTTGGAACGCCGGACAACGTAAGGGAGGCTGTCGGCGCGCGCGGCGGCTGCTGGTTTGGTCTTCGTGGTCATCTGGGATAAGAAAAGAGGTTGGCGCTGCTCGATGTGCATTACACCACATTGGCGGCAGCATGACACACACGGTTCACGAATGAACTTGTATGATTGCCATTGCACGCCCATTCCGTTTCGCTGCCCCCAACATACAAGGACACCGCATGAACCGATCGCGCAGCATTGCCACTTCCCTCCTCGTCTTGATGACGGTCACCGGCGCCATGGCGGCTCCCGCGCCGCCGGCCCATGCGCCGGCGGCCTTCGCCGACAGCGGCCGCGCCGCCCGCGTCACAGCGCTGCTGCCGGAGATCGACAAGATGTACGCCGAGCTGGCCGCCGCGCAGCACCTGCCCGGCCTGGTCTACGGGGTCGTCATGGACGGCAAGCTGGTGCACGTGCGCTCGATCGGGTACGCCAACGTGGAAGGCAAAGTCCCGGCCAGCCCGGCCACGGCGTTTCGCATCGCGTCGATGACCAAGAGCTTCGCGGCCATGGCGGCGCTGCACTTGCGCGACGCCGGCAAGCTGCGGCTCGACGATCCGGTGTCGAACTACCTGCCAGAGATGAGAGGCGTTCGCCTGCCAACCAGCGATTCGCCGGTGCTGACGATCCGCCACCTGATGACCATGAGCACCGGCCTGCCCGAGGACAACCCGTGGGGCGACCGCCAGATGGCGGTCGATAACGCGGCGCTGGCCAGGCTGGCAGCGGCCGGCTTGTCGTTCTCCAACGCGCCCGGCGTCACCTTTGAATACAGCAATCTCGGCTACATCATGCTGGGCAAGGTCGTCACGAAGGTGTCGGGCATGCGCTTCCAGGACTACATCACGAAAAACATCCTGCTGCCGCTGGGGATGAAGGACACGGCATGGGAGTACAAGGGCATCGCGAAAGACAAGTTCGCCCAGGGCTACCGCTGGGCGGGCGACAGCTGGATTGCCGAGCCGGTGCTGGGCGACGGCGACGGCGCCGCCATGGGCGGGCTGATTACGACGATGGACGACTTCGCGCGTTATGTCGCCTTCCACCTGAACGCCTGGCCGGCGCGCGATGGCACCGACAGCGGCCCGCTCAAGCGCGCCTCGGTGCGTGAAATGCACCAGCCCCGGATGTTCGCCGGCCTCTCGGCCAAAGCCCTGGCGACCGACGACAAGACCGTCAATCCGCGCGTCGGCTTCTATGCTTACGGGCTGACCTGGAGCCGCGACAGCCAGAACGTGGTGACGGTCGGCCACTCCGGCGGGCTGCCTGGCTACGGCAGCCAGTTCCGCTTCGCGCCAGAGCACGGCGTTGGCGTCATCGCATTCACCAACCTGCGTTACGGGCCGGTCTACAACCCGACGTCGAAGGTGCTGGCCACATTGATCGAAAAGGGCGGCTTGCCGGTCCGCGCGGTGCAGCCGTCGGCGATCCTGCTGGAACGCCAGCAACAGGTGGCGCAGCTGATTCAGTCATGGGATGAAAAGCTGGGTGCCGATATCGCGGCCGAGAACTTCTTCATGGACCGCTCGCGCGAAGACTGGATTACGACCGCGCGCGAGAAACTGGCGCCAATCGGAAAAATTCAGTCGATCGGTCCGCTCAAGCCGGACAACCAGCTGCGCGGGGGCTTCGACATCATCGGCGAAAACGGTACCCGGCGGGTGTTCTTCACGCTGACGCCGGAGCGTGTTCCGAAGCTGCAGGAACTCGATATCAGCGAACCGAAAAAGCCGTAAATCCCGGCTACTGGCCCACCTTCCAGCCGCCGCCAATCGACTGGATCAGGGCCACCGCCGTCGCCTGGCGGTCGGCCTGCACCTGCACCAGCGCGCGCCTTGCCGACAGCGCGCTGGCCTGCGCCAGCACCACTTCAGAATAGCCGACCTGGCCGGCCTTGTAGCGGTTCAGCATCTGGGTCTCGACCTGGTCGGCCGCGTCCGACGCCTGCTTGCGCAGCACCTGCTGGCTGGCCAGGATGCGCGCCGCCGCCAGCTGGTTCTCGACATCGCCGAACGCCGCCAGCACCGTTTGTCGGTAGCGCGCCACCTGCACCTCGTGCTGGGCCTCGGCGCCGGCCACGCTGGCGCGCGTGGCGCCAGCGTTGAAGATGCTCTGCGCCGCCGACAGCCCGAACGACCACAGCGCATTCGATACGCTGAACAGGTCTCCCACCTTGCTGCCGCCGGTGCCGTACGATCCGCTCAAGCCGATGCTCGGATAGTAGGCCGAGCGCGCGATGCCGATCTGCTGGTTGGCAGCGGCCACGCGCCGCTCGGCCGCGGCGATATCCGGACGGCGTTCGAGCAGCGTCGAGGGCACGCCGACCGGTATGTCCGGCACCGCGGCGGTCCAGGGAGCGGCGGCCAGGCTGAAACTGGACGGCGACTTGCCCACCAGGATGGCGATCGCGTTCTCGAACTGCGCGCGCTGGCGCGCGATCGACAGCTGGTCGCCTTGCGCGTTGGCCAGCTGGGTCTGGGCTTGCAGTACATCCGACTTGGCGACGATGCCGGCGTTGAAGCGGTTCTGGGTAATCGTCGAGACGCGCTGGTAGCCCTCGATGGTGGTGGCCAGCAGCGCCAGCTGGGCGTCGGCTTCGCGCACCAGGAAGTAATTGATCGCCAGTTCGCCCTGGGCCGACAGGCGTGCCGCCGCCAGGTCGGCGGCGCTGGCTTCGGCGCCGGCACTGGCCGCACTCACGCCCGCCCGCAGCCGGCCCCAGATATCCGGCTCCCAGCTGCCGCCGATGCTGAGGCGGTAGCGGCTTTCGGCCGGTACGTCATTGCCGCCGGAACGGTCGGCCGAGGTATTCAGGCCCACTTCGGGGAACAGCGACGCGCGCTGCGCCTGCACCAGCGCCCTCGCCTGCGCATACGATGCGACCGCCGCTGCCACGTTCTGGTTCGATACCTCGACCTGGCTTGCCAGCTGGTTAAGTACCGGGTCGCCGAACAAGGTCCACCACGGGCCCTTTTCCAGCATGTCGGCCGGCTGCGCCGGCGACCAGCCGGGCGCCGCTTCCTTGAACGCCGCGGGCTCCGGCGTCGACGGACGCTGGTAGGTCGGACCGACCGCGCAGCCGCCGAGCAGCAAGGCGGCGATGGCGATGGCGTGAAGCCTGGCGAATGGAATCTCTGTCATCGGGTATCTCATGGTGTGGTTGGCGCGGCCGCGTCCGGGCGGCGCGCAAGCTGGCGCTCCGCCGGACTGCGCCTGCGCAGTTTGTCGAGCACGATGTAGACCACCGGCGTGGTCAGCAGGGTCAGCAGCTGGCTGGCGATCAAGCCGCCGATGATGGCCACGCCCAGTGGGCGGCGCAGCTCGGAGCCTTCGCCGAAGCCGATTGCCAGCGGCAGCGCGCCCAGCGCCGCGGCCAGCGTCGTCATCAAAATCGGGCGGAAGCGCAGCAGGCAGGCTTCGCGCACCGCTTCCAGCGGCGACAGCCCGCGCGAGCGCTCGGCATCGAGCGCGAAATCGATGATCATGATGGCGTTCTTCTTGACGATGCCGATCAGCAGGAACACGCCGATCAGCGCGATGATCGAGAATTCCATGTCGAATATCAGCAGCGCCAGCACCGCGCCCACGCCAGCCGACGGCAGCGTCGAGAGCACGGTAATCGGGTGCACCAGGCTTTCATACAGGATGCCGAGCACGATGTAGATCACCACGATGGCGGCCAGGATCAGCATCGGCTGCTCCTGGTTCGAGTCCTGCGCCGCGCGCGCCGCACCTTCAAAGCTGCCGCGCACGTTGGCCGGCAGGCCGATGTCCGCCTCGGCCTGGCGCACCGCCGCCTCGCCATCCTGCATGTTGCTGCCTTCGGCCAGGTTGTAGGACACCGTGGTGGCAAGTTCGCCGTCCTGGTGGTTGACCGAGGTTGGCGTCGAGCTTTCGGCGAAGGTGGCGATCGCCGGCAGCGGCACCATCGTGGTGGCCGTGCCGGCCAGGGCTGCCCCGGTCGATGGATCGCGGGTCGCGCCGGAGGCGGCCGGCCCGGCCGTTGTGGCGGAAGGCGCTGCGCCGCGGCCCGGCACGTGAACGTCCCCGAGCGCCTGCGGCGACTGCGCATAGCGCTGCGCCACGCCCATAATCACCTTGTACTGGTTGAGCTCATCGTAGATCGTCGCGACCTGGCGCTGGCCGAAGCCGTTGTAAAGCGCGTTGTTGACGTCGCGCGAGCTGATGCCGAGCCGCGCGGCGCTGTCCTTGTCGACGGTGACATACATTTCGACGCCATTTTCATCGAGGTCGGTGTCGATGTCGGTCAGCGCGGGCTGGCGCTTCATCGACTCGGCCAGCTTTCCGGCCCATAGCTTCAGGTCGGCCTGGTTATCGCTCTTGAGGGTGTACTGGTAGGTCGAGCTGCTCTGGCGTCCGCCCATGCGCAGGTCCTGCACGGTATTGAGGAACATCGACACGCCGGTCACCTGCGCCAGCTGCGGGCGCAAGCGCGCGATGACGGCCTGCCCGCCCTCGTCCCGCTCCGACGCCGGTTTCAGGTTGATGAACATGAAGCCGCCGCCGGCGCGCGCGCCGCCGGTGAAGCCGACCACCGTCTCCACCGCCGGATCGGCGCGGATGATGTCGACCAGCTGGCGCAGCTTCTCCTGCATCGCCTGGAACGAGATGCTCTGGTCGGCACGGATGCCGCCGTTGATCTGGCCCGTATCCTGCTGCGGGAAAAATCCCTTCGGTATCGCGGTAAACAGGTAGGCGTTCAAGCAGATCACGAAAGCCAGGATGAACATCACCAGGCCAAGGCTGTGCAGCGCCCAGTCGAGCGAGTGCTCGTAGGTCTTGAGTACGCGTGCAAAGCCGCGCTCGGCCCAGCGCGACAGCCTGCCTTGCGGGCGCTCGATTCCGCCCGGCTTGAGCAGCCAGGCGCACATCATGGGCGTGGTGGTCAAGGAAATCACCAGCGAGATCATCACCGCGGCCGACAGCGTGACGGCAAATTCGCGGAACAGCCGGCCGACCTGCCCGCCCATGAACAGCAGCGGAATGAACACGGCGACCAGCGACAGGCTGATCGACAGCACCGTAAAGCCAACCTCGCGCGCGCCCAGCAGCGCCGCCTTCATGCGGTCCATGCCCTGCTCGATATGGCGCGCGGTATTTTCGAGCACCACGATGGCGTCATCGACAACGAAGCCGGTGGCCACCGTCAGCGCCATCAGGCTCAGGTTGTTCAGGCTGAAGCCAAGCATGTACATCACGCCGAAGGTGCCAAGCAGCGACACCACGGTGGCCACCGCCGGGATGATCGTGGCCCGCACGCTGCGCAGGAACAGGCTGACGACCAGCACCACCAGCAGGATCGACAGCATCAGCGTGAATTCGATCTCGTGCAGCGAGGCGCGAATCGACAGGGTGCGGTCGGATGCCACCTGCAGCTTGATATCGGACGGCAGCTGCGCCTGCAGCGCCGGCAGCAAGGCGCGCACGCCGTCGACCGTTTCGATGACGTTGGCATCGGGCTGGCGCGTGATCAGCACGATCACCGCGGGCTGGCCATTGAACAGCCCCAGCGTATTGACGTTCTCGACGCCGTCGATCACCTCGGCCACGTCGGACAGGCGGATCGCCGCGCCATCGCGCCACGCGACCACCAGGTCGCGGTAGTCGGCGGCGCTGCGGCCGCCGCTGGCGCCGGCCGGCTGCGAGTAAATCTGCAGGCGGCGGTCGCTGACTTCGATGTCGCCTTTCGGACGCGCCGGGTTGTTGGCCTGGATCGCGGCGCGTATGTTCTCGGTGGAGACGCCATAGCGGTTCAGCGCGTACGGCAGCAGTTCGACCCGCACCGCCGGCAGCGAGCCGCCGCCGATTTCGACCTCGCCAACGCCCTTCACCTGTGCCAGCTTCTGCTGCACCAGGTTGGACACCGATTCGTAGATCTGGCCGGGCGACTTGGTCGGCGACGTCAGCGCGAGGATGATCACCGGCGCGTCCGACGGGTTGGCCTTGCGGTAGGTTGGATTGCTGCGCAAGGTCGCCGGCAGGTCGGCGCGCGAGGCGTTGATCGCGGCTTGCACTTCGCGCGCGGCGGCGTCGATCTTGCGGTTCAGGTCGAACTGCAGGCTGATGCGGGTGGAGCCGTTGCGGCTCGACGAGGTCATCTCGTTGACGCCGGAGATCACCCCCAGCCTTCGCTCAAGCGGCGTGGCCACGCTCGAGGCCATCGTGTCCGGGCTGGCGCCGGGCAGCGAAGCGCTCACGGAAATGGTCGGAAAGTCCACCTGCGGCAGCGGCGACACCGGCAGCACGAAAAACGCGCCGATGCCCGCCAGCGCGATGCCGAGGGTCAGCAGGACAGTGGCAATCGGGCGGCGGACAAATGGCTCGGACAGGTTCACGGCGTGGCCTCGCCGGGTTTGGCGCCAAAGCGGCGCGTCCAGCGCCGCTCAAGGCTGTCGAAGCCGAGGTAGATGACCGGCGTCGTGTACAGGGTCAGGATCTGGCTGACGATCAGGCCGCCGAAGATCGCCAGGCCGAGCGGGCGGCGCAGCTCCGCGCCCTCGCCCCAGCCGAGCATCAGCGGCACCGCCGCGAACAGCGCCGCCAAGGTCGTCATCAGGATCGGGCGGAAGCGCAGCAGCGCGGCCTGGTGGATCGCCTCGCGCGGCGCCATCCCCTGTTCGCGCTCGGCTTCGATGGCGAAGTCGATCATCATGATGGCGTTCTTCTTGACGATGCCGATCAGGAGAATGATGCCGATGATGCCGATCACCCCAAGCCCCTGCCCGCTGACCAGCAGCGCCAGCAGCGCGCCGACGCCGGCCGACGGCAGCGTCGACAGGATGGTCAGCGGGTGAATGTAGCTCTCGTACAGCACGCCGAGCACGATGTAGACGCACACCACCGCGGCCAGGATCAGCCACAGCTGGCTGGTCAACGACGACTGGTAGGCGCCGGCCGCACCGATGAAGGTCAGGCTCACCGATGGCGGCAGCTTGATCTCGGCCGCGGCGGCGCGGATCGCGTCGACCGCCTGGCCCAGCTGCACGCCTGGCGCGGTGTCGAAGCCGACGGTGGTGGCCGGGTACTGCGCCACGTGGGTGATCTGCAGCGGCGCGGGACGTTCGGTGATGCTGGCAACCGCCGACAGCGGCGTGCTCTGGCCGGAGCCGGTGCGCAGCTGCAGGCGGCCCAGCGCCTCCAGCGACATCGCCTCGTCCATCTGCGCCTCCAGGATCACCCGGTACTGGTTGGTCTCGGTGAAAATGGTCGACACGATGCGTTGGCCGTAGGCGCTGTACAAGGCATCGTCGATCGATGCGGCGGTGATTCCCAGGCGCGAGGCGGTATCGCGGTCGATGTCGACATAGGCCGCCGAGCCGGTGGCGCCGGCGTCGGTGACCGCATTGCGCACCTGCTCGAGCTGGCGCATGCGCTGCACCAGCTTGTTGGCCCACTCCTTGACGACCGCGCCGTTGGCCCCTTCGATCGACAGCCGGTACTGGGTCGGCCCGGTCTCGGCGTCGATGGTCAGGTCCTGGGTCGGCTGGATATACAGCCTGGCGCCGGGCACCTCGGCGACCCGCTGGCGCAGCCGCTCCATGATGTCGGCCTGGCTGTCCGAGCGCGACTCCTTCATGTTGATCAGCATGCGGCCGGTGTGCATCATCGTGTTGTTGGCGGCGTCGACGCCAACGTTGGAGCTGAGCGACTCGACATCGGGATCGGCCAGGATGGCCTTGGCCGCGGCCTGCTGCAGCGTGGCCATGCTGTCGTAGGAGATGTCCTGGCGCGCTTCGATGCGTGCCTGCAGCTGGCCGGTGTCCTGGGTCGGGAACAGGCCCTTGGGGATCCAGATGTACATCACCACCGTCAGCACCAGCGTGCCGAGCGCCACCAGCAGCGTCAGGCCCTGGCGCGCCAGCACCCACGTCAGCGACCGGTCGTAGCGCACGATGACGGCGTCGAAGAACGCCTGGGTGCGTTGCGCAAGGCGGCCCGGCTTTTCCTCGGCGTGGCTGCGCAGCCAGCGCGCCGACATCATCGGCACCAATGTCAGCGATACCACGCCGGAGATCAGGATCGTGATCGCCAGCGTGACCGCGAACTCGCGGAACAGGCGGCCCACCACATCGCCCATGAACAGCAGCGGGATCAGCACCGCGATCAGCGACACCGTCAGCGAAATGATCGTGAAGCCGATTTGCGACGCCCCCTTGATGGCGGCGGCCATCGGCGTTTCGCCCTTTTCGATATAGCGCGCGATGTTCTCGATCATCACGATCGCATCATCGACCACGAAGCCGGTGGCGATCGTCAGCGCCATCAGGCTCAGGTTGTTCAGGCTGTAGCCGAGCAGGTACATCGCGCCGAAGGTGCCGATCAGCGAGATCGGCACCGCCAGGCTGGCGATGATGGTGGCGCGCAGGCTGTGCAGGAAGGCGAAAATCACCAGCACCACCAGCACCACCGCCAGCAGCAGTTCGAATTCGGTATGCAGCACCGAGGCGCGGATGCCGGTGGTGCGGTCGGTCAGCACCTCCAGCCTGAGCGCCGCCGGCAGCCCGGCCTGCAATTCGGGCAAACGCTCGCGGATCGCGTCGACCGTGGCGATCACGTTGGCGCCAGGCTGGCGCTGCACGTTGAGGATGATCGCCGGCTTGAGGCCCGACCAGGCGCCCAGCTTGACGTTCTCGGCGCTGTCGACCACGGTGGCGACGTTTTCCAGCCGCACCGGCGCACCGTTGCGGTAGGCGACGATCAGGTTCTTGTAGCCTTCGACTTCCAGCAACTGGTCGTTGGCGTTGATGGCGTAGGAGCGCGTCGGGCCATCGAAGTTACCCTTGGCGCTGTTGGCGTTGGCGGCACTGATCGCGCTGCGCAGGGTGTCGAGCCCGAGCCCGTACGATGCCAGCGCGTCGGTGTCGGCCTGGATGCGCACCGCGGGGCGCTGGCCGCCGCTCAGCGTCACCTGCCCGACGCCCGAAACCTGGCTGATCTTCAGCGCGAGGCGGGTGTTGACCAGGTTCTGGACTTCGGTCAGCGGAATCGTGTCCGAGGTAATCGCCAGCGTCAGCACCGGGGCGTCGGCCGGATTGACCTTGGCGTAGACCGGCGGCGCCGGCAGGTCGGCCGGCAGCAGCGAGCCGCCGGCGTTGATCGCCGCCTGCACTTCCTGCTCGGCGACGTCGAGCGTCTGGCCGAGGCCGAACTGCAAGGTCACGATCGACACCCCGGCCGCGCTGGTGGAACTCATGCGCTGAAGGCCGGACATCTGGCCGAACTGGCGTTCCAGCGGCGCGGTGACGGTACGCGACATCACTTCCGGGCTCGCGCCCGGGTACAAGGTCTGCACCTGGATGGTCGGGAAGTCGACCTGCGGCAGCGCCGACAGCGGCAGGAAGCGGAAGCCCACCAGCCCGGCCAGCACGATGGCCAGCATCAGCAGCGCCGTGGCGACCGGCCGCGCGATGAATGGACCCGACGGGTTCATTACGCGCCCTGCCGCTGGCGCCGTCCGCGCTCGCCGCCGCCCGCGCCCGCGGGCTTATCGCCCGGCAGCGTGACCCTGGCGCCGTCCTGCAGGCGGTCGGCGCCTTCGGTAATCACCTGCTCGCCAACTTTCAGGCCCGTGGCGACCTGCACCTTGTCGACGGTGGCCTGGCCGCGCGTCACCTTGCGCACCGCGACGGTACGGTCCGCGGCGTTGAGCACGTAGACGAAATCGCCGTCCGAGCCGTGACGCAGCGCTGTCACCGGTACCATCACCGCATCCTTGATGGTGCGCAGTTCAAGCCGCAAATTGACGAACTGGCTCGGGAACAGCGACTGTTTCGCATTCTCGAAGCGCGCCTTGGCGCGCACGGTGCCGGTCTGGGTATCGACCTGGTTGTCCAGCGCGGCGAATTTGCCGCTGGCGAGCGCCTGGCTGCGGGTGCGGTCAAGCGCCGTGGCGGGCAAGGTCGCGCCGCTGGCGATCCGCTCCTGCAGCGCCGGCACCTGGTCCTGCGGTACCGCGAATTCGACATCGATCGGCGACAGCTGGGTGATGACGGCGATGCCGTTGGCATCCGAGCTGCCCACCAGGTTGCCCATGTCGACCACGCGCAGGCCGACCCGGCCCGTGATCGGCGCCTTCACTTGCGTATAGCTGAGGTTCAGGCGCGCCACGCCTTCCGCCGCGCGGTCGGTCATGATCGTGCCCTCAAGCTGCTTGACCAGCGCGGCCTGGGTATCGACCTCCTGGCGCGCGATCGAGTCTTGCGACAGCAAGGTGCGGTAGCGCTCCAGCGTCACGCGCGCGCTTTCCAGCTGGGCCTCGTTGCGCTGGCGGGTGCCGCTGGCCTGCAGCAGCGCCATCTCGAATGAGCGCGGGTCGATGGTCGCCATCACCTGGCCGGCCTTGACCAGCTGCCCCTCGCTGAAATGAATCTTCTGGAGTATCCCGGACACTTGCGGACGCACTGTGGCCGTGGCCGCCGCCGTCACCGTGCCAAGCGCGTCGAGCACGACGGGAATGTCGGCCGTGCTGGCGGTGGCGACGCCAACCGTCGTGGCCGGCGCCCCGCGTCCGCCGCGGCCTCCCGCACGCCCGCCGCCGCCACCTCCGGGCCTGGCCTGGGCGCCGGCGGCGGCAGGTCCGCCAGCGCGCGCGGGCGGTTCATCGGGCCGGGTCAGGTACCAGGCGAGCAAGCCCAAGGCGATCATCGCGATAACCGCGATGGCGCTGCCAATGAGTTTCTTGCGGCGGCTGGCGGCGGCTGCCGGCTGGGTGGTGTGAGCGGGAAGTACAGGTGGTTCCATGCTGGTCCTTGTGGGGCGATCGGTCACGGAAAGTGATGTGATTTTCGCCAGACTCTAGCATGTAGCAGAAAACTCCTATGTCTTGTAGCGCACATAGAATCGGTCAATACCGGGTCGGCCGTTACAAAGGCCAGGCCGGGCGCCAACGAAAACGGCGGCCGAAGGGCCGCCGCAAGGGGAATCGGGCCTGGCGGCAGCCACCGGGCCGCCGTACAAGCCGTTACAAACTCGCTACAAGATTCATGGGGTACCGCACAGGCAGTGCGTGACCGCCGAAAACGGCTTGCGGCCTTCGGTCAGGTCGGCCAGCCATGCCATGTCGCGCGCCGCGCCGGCCATCGCACCGGCCGGGAAGCCCACTGGCGCCAGGCCCAGCTTGACCTCGATATTGACCGCTTGTGCGGCCGACACGCCAAACATCTGCAGCACGCGCTCGAAACGCGAGCTGTCCTGCTCGATGTAGGCGACACGGTAGTCGCCGCCCAGCTTGGCGCGCTTCGCAGCCGACTGGATCGCGTCGCCGTAGCTGCCCAGCGAATCCACCAGCCCGCGCTCCTGCGCCTGCTGGCCGGTCCAGACCCTGCCCTGTCCCACTGCGTCGATCTTGGCCGGCGTGGTCTTGCGCGCCTGCGCGGCCTTGGTGGTGAACTCGCTGTAGATATGGTTGATGCTGCTCTGGATCAGCTGGCCGAAGCGCGGGTCGAGCGGACGCAGTGGATTGTAGGCGTCGGCCAGCCACGTGGTGCGCACGCCGGCGGTATGGATGCCCATTTTCTCGACCACCTTTTCGGCGGTCGGCAAAATGGCGAACACGCCGATCGATCCGGTGATGGTGGTCGGGTCGGCGATGACCTCGTCGGCCGCCATCGAGATCCAGTAGCCGCCCGAGGCGGCCACGTTACCCATCGACACCACCACCGGCTTGCCGGCGGCGCGCGTCAGCTCCAGTTCGCGGCGGATCAGTTCCGAGCCGTAGGCGCTGCCGCCCGGCGAATCGACGCGCAGCACGATCGCCTTGATCTGGTCATCCTCGCGCGCGCGGCGCACCAGGTTGGCGGTCGACATGCCGCCGATCGCGCCAGGGCTGGCGTTACCGTCGGTGATCTCGCCGGACGCCACAATCACGCCGACGCCGTCGCCCAGCATCTTCGGACGCTGGCGCGCCAGGTATTCATTGAACGACACCTGGCGGAACGTTTCGTGATCGAGATCGGGGGCGCCGCGCTCCATCATCAGGTCGCGCACTTCATCGCGGGTCTTGAGCCCGTCAACCATATTGGTCTGCAGCGCCAGCTTGCCGGTGTTGCCGGCGACTTGCTCCATCAGCTCCGGCAAGGACTCGATGGTCTTGGCGATCGCGCCGGCCGGCAGCTTGCGGTTTTTTTCGACGCTGGTGGTGTAGCTGGCCCACAGCGCGTTGTACAGCACCGCGTCCTGCTCGGACGATGCCTCGGACGGGCCGTTGCCGATGAACGGCTCGGCGAAGCTCTTGTAGGTGCCGACCTTCATCAGGTTGACGGTGACGCCGACCTTGTCGAGCGCGTCGCGGTAGTAGTTGCGGTAGCGGCCCATGCCTTCGATGAGCACCATGCCCATCGGGTGCAGGTACACCTCGGTGGCGTGCGACGCGATGCGGTACTGGCGCTGGTCGTAGCTGCCGCCCCAGGCGATCACGGGCTTGCCAGCGGCCTTGACGCGGTCGACCGCCAGGCCGACCTCGTTGAGCATGGCCTGGCCGCCGCCTTCGAGGTCGTCGAGCAGCAGCACGACGCTGCTGATGTTGGTGTCCTTGGCCGCCGCGTCAAGCACCGTCAGCACATCGCGCAACTGCACCGTGCGGCGCTCTTCGCCGCGCGCATTGGCCATCAGCGTGTCGCGCAGGGTGCCGCTGTGCTGCTCAACCAGCCGGCCCTTCAGGTCGAGCACCAGCGCCGTCTTGCTGGCGATCGGCCTGGCCCCGCCGAAGAAGACGATCCAGACGAGGAAAATGATCAGCAGCAGGAACAGCAGGTTGAAGAAGGTGCGACGGGTCGCGTCGAGCGTATTCCAGAAAATGCCGAAACCGCGGCGCAGGTAATGCAGGGGCTTGAAAGACATCGATACTCCAGCGATTGAAATGGGCAGTGGAACCAGGCCTTCACTGTACGTGAAAACCGGGTTTCGTTGTCAAAAACGTCTTACGCAGCGACTGCGGACGGATCGCGCCTTTCCTTGCTGGAAATAGCGTACAAACCGGCAAACACCAATATGCCATTAATCATGAGCAATTCAAGTCCGAGGCGGTAGCTTCCCAGCAGGTATGCCTGATTAAACTCAATTAATCCGCACAGCACAGGGGCGCCGACGGCGATCGCAGGAACCCAGCGGTCGTCGAGCCGGCGCGTGGTCAGCAGGCCGAAGGCGAACAGTCCGAGCAGCGGGCCATAGGTATAGCTGGCCAGTTTCAGGATCACGATGATCATGCTCGGGCTATCTGCCCATTTGAAGCCCATCACCAGCAGCAGGAACAGGAAGGCAAAACCCAGGTGGACGCGCTGGCGCCATTTGACCTTGTCGGCTTCGGACAGGTCATCGCGGCGCTTCAGGCCCAGCAGGTCGATACAGAAGCTCGATGTCAGCGCGGTGATGGCGCCGTCGGCGCTCGGGAACAGCGCCGACACCAGCGCGATCAGGAAGATGATCTGCACCGCGGCCGGCAGGTGGCCCATGACGACGGCCGGGAAGATCTTGTCGCCGGTGGCGGTGACGCCGGCCAGCGGCGCGTACAGGTACAGCAGGCCGCCGAGGAACAGGAACATCGACAGCACCACGACCAGGATCAGGGTCAGGGTCAGCAGGTTCTTCTGCGAGTCCTTCAAGGTTTTGACGGAAATTGTCTTCTGCATCATTTCCTGGTCCATGCCGGTCATGGTCAGCACGATGAAGGCGCCCGCGATGATCTGCTTGAGGAAGAAGTTCGGGCTGTCGAGGTCGGTCGTAAAGATGGTCGACAGGCCGCGCGCATCCATCGCCGCCAGGCTCTGGCCGACGGTCATGTCGAGCTGGGTCAGCAGGTAGACCACGCAGGCGACCAGGCCGAACAGCATGCAGGTCGTTTGCAGGGTGTCGGTCCAGACGATGGTCTTGACGCCGCCTTCGTAGGTATACATCAGGATCATGCCGAGGATGACCAGGGTGGTCAGCCAGAACGGCACGCCGAGGCTGTCGAGGATGATCGCCTGCAGGATATTGACGACGAGGTAAAGGCGCGCGGTGGCGCCCAGCAGGCGCGACAGGATGAAGAACGAGGCCCCGCTCTGGTAGGCGCGGCGCCCGAGGCGCACGTCGAGGTAATGGTAGATCGAGGTCAGCTTGAGGCGGTAGTACAGCGGCAGCAGGATGAAGGCCACGGCGATGTAGCCGATCACGTAGCCGATCAGGATCTGGCCGTAGCCGAAGGCGTCGAGACCGACGTTGCCCGGCACGCTGATGAAGGTGGCGCCGGACAGCGTGGTGCCGACCATGCCGAACGCGACCAGCATCCAGTTGCTGCTCTTGTTACCGATGTAGAAAGAATCGTTGTTGGCGTTGCGGGAAGTGGCCCAGGCCACGCCCATCAGCAGGGCGAAATACGCGATCAGAATAACGAAAAGTAAAACCGGTGACATGGCAGGTCCAGTGCAAAGTGGCGATGAGTTCGCCAGCAATATACACCGATACCGCCGGGCAGACGAGCCTTGCGCAGAGAGGGATTACCTGGGTATCTTGGCTGATAACTTCAGGGAATGGACAGGAAATGTAGGGCGGAAGAGCGCAGCGTCATCCGCCGAACGCATGTGTCAACGCGGCACATATTTGCCGGGTGACGCTCCGCTCTTCCGCCCTAACAGTTCAGGTCGATGGTTAACCTACGTCCCCTGCCCCATCACCCGCTGGAACGGCCCGATACACGAGTCCATCGACTCGGCCGCGCACATCAGGAACAATGCGCCCGACGGATGGAAGCGGATGAAATTGGTCGTACTGGCCCCCACCTTCATCACCTGCCCCAGGCAATCTTCCTTGCCGTTGTCCTTCACGATGGTATCGACCATCCGGTAAAAGCCCTTCGCGCTCGGCTCGGCGGGAATGGTGAATTCGCTTTCCGACACCTCGGCGGCGCTGGTCACCAGCGTGGTGCCGTCGCTGCGGAACCGATAGGTCTCGGAGCAGCTTCCATCAGGCAGCGTGAGCTTCCAGATGCCAAGGATGGGATGGTTGGACGCCGGCGCGCGCGGCGCCGCGAGCGCGAGTGGCCCCGTGAGGGAGAGGGACAGCAGCAATCCGGTAAGCATGCGCATGGTGAACTCCTTCACGATCGGGCTCGGACAACTGGTTAGACCTGAGTATGAGACCTCAGTTTGCACCATTCCGACGGAATGCACCGTCGGGTTGACGCGCGCACCTGAACGGCCGCGCGTCAACCGTGTTACGTCAGGCGTTTTCCGGCGCTGCCTTCGGCTTGGCCGGACGGCGGCTGCGGGGAGCAGTCTTGCGTGCCGGCTTGGATGGCTTGGCTTCGTCCGCCGCAGCTTCGGCTGGCGCCTCCACCACGATCGGTGCTTCCGCTGCAGGGACCACCGCTTCGGCCTTCTTGGCGGCAGCCTTGCGGGTGCGTGCGGGGGCCGGCTGGCGCTTGGCCTTGGCTGGCGCCGGCGAAGGCGCCGCAACCGGCTCCGGCTCCACCGCTACCGGTTCCGCTGCCTCGGCCGATGCCTCAGCGACGGCTTCCACCAATTCTTCCGGCGCCTCGGGCGCGTCGGCCGGCGTTTCCATCACTGGCGCAGGCTTGCGTCCACGGCCGCCACGGCGGCGCGATTCCTTGGCCGGCGTCGCCTCTTCGATCAGCTCCACCACTTCCTGCGCGACCGAGGCGTTGTCGGCGGCCGTTGCCGCAGCCGTCGCGGCGCTGCTGCGGTACACGTAGGCGCCCGATTTCTCGTCGCGGCCGAACTCGAGCATGCCGCGGTTCTGCGCTTCTTCCAGCAGGTTGCCGAAGGTGCGGAAACCGTAGAAGGTCTCGTTGAAGTCCGGACGGCGGCGCTTGAGGGTGTCCTTCAGCAGCGATGCCCAGATCTTGCCGCTGTCGCCGCGTTCGGACACCAGCGCGTCGAACATCTCGACCACCAGCTCGATCGCCTGCGCCTTGCGCGCTTCGCTTTCTTCCTTGCGGCGGTTGCCTTCGTCCGGCGACTTGCCGCGCGCGGCCGGCTGCGTCTTGCGCTCGTCGCGCTTGGCGGCGGCGCGGCGCACTTCGCGCACCAGGTCGTCGTAGAAGATGAATTCGTCGCAGTTGGCCACCAGCAGGTCGGAGGTCGACTGCTTGACGCCGACGCCGATCACTTTCTTGGCGTTCTCGCGCAGCTTGGAGACCAGCGGCGAAAAGTCGGAGTCGCCGCTGATGATGACGAAGGTGTCGACATGGGATTTGGTGTAGCAAAGGTCGAGCGCGTCGACAACCAGGCGGATATCCGCCGAGTTCTTGCCGGACTGGCGCACGTGCGGGATTTCGATCATCTCGAAGTTCGCTTCGTGCATGGCGCTCTTGAAGCCCTTGTAGCGGTCCCAGTCGCAGTACGCCTTCTTGACGACGATGCTGCCCTTGAGCAAAAGCCGTTCGAGGACCGGCTTGATGTCGAATTTCTCGTAGTTGGCGTCACGCACGCCGAGTGCGACGTTTTCGAAGTCGCAAAACACAGCCATGCTGATGTTGTCTGAGGATGAAGCCATATTTAGTGTTCTCTATGTTTATCGGGCAATGCCTGCGCGATTATACGCAACAACGCCGAATGGGTAGTTCATCAGGGCACGCGCGTCTCGCGCCGGGCGCGTTCGATGTAGCGGTCGACGTCTTCCTGCAGCAGCAATCCCTGGTCGCGCAAAGCGCGCGCCGACAGCGCCACCGCCTTCGCATACTCGATCCGGCTCGGGTAGCGCTGCGATATCGCCCGGCGCGGGTCGCCCTTGCGCGGCGTGGCGGAAAACGGCACCAGCAGGCCGTTCGGGCCGCACAGCGGCGGCGGGTTGGCGCGGCCACGGCGCAGGTTCCAGCCGGCGTGCGTCGCCAGCGGCACCTCGATCTCGGGCAGTCGGATGCCTGCGATGTCGTGGCCATCCACATCGGCCATCGGCACCAACAGCGGATACGGGCCCTGCCCGCCAAGGCCTTCCGGATGGCTGATGCCAAGCGCGCGCAGGTCGGGGAAACCGACCGAGTCGGGGTCCGCCTTCGTCAGCATGGAATCGGCAAGCAATGGATACCGGCTCGGCGGCGGCGCCTTGCCGCCGCGCGTCCAGGCCACCAGGTGATCGAGCATCACGCGCACCACCGGCGACTGCCGTGCCGGATTGTTCGGATGCCGGCAGTCGGCCTGCACCGGACGGTCGGCGTAGAAGTGCTGGGTCGAGGAAATCAGATAGGCGCGCACGGCGTCCGGCATGGCGATATCGCGCGACGTACCGCCGGTGGCCACGAGCGCGGCGCGCGCTTGCCAGAAATCGTTGGTGCTGTCGAGATGGATCAGTTTCGGGCAGGTCGCGGTGGCGCTGCAGCGCGCGAAGATGCCGTCGGTCCTTCCGCTGACCGGGTCTTTGGCCGGGCCGTAGGTGAACGGGAACTGCTCGCCGGCGCCGGTCATCATCACCAATGCGCCGTCAAATACCTTGTGGCCTGCCGGCGAGCGGTTCAATCCGTCCTTGACCATGTCGCGCAGCAGGTGGCCGCCCTGCCCGCCCCCGATCGCCAGTGTCGCATCCGGGAGATACTGGCGTTGCAGCAGGAGCGCCGCCTCGCGCAGCTGCTGCGGGTTCGACACCTTGACCGAAACCAGCGCGTGCCCGCGCCGCATCGTGAAGCCATTTCCCGCGCTGTCAGCGCGCTCGTGCCTGGCGTCGCCGTCGTTGGCCATGCGCGCCAGCAGCCGTCCGTCGGCGCCTGCCGCTTCGATCAGCAGCACGCCCGATTTTTTCAGCGCGTCCGTCGGCTGCAGCACCAGCACCTCGGCGTCGCCGCTGGCCAGGTGCGCCACCGCGGTGACCGCTTCGTAGGCCCCGCCGCCCTCAAATACGGTGCCGCCATAAGCGGGTGCGCGGGCCACGATTTCCAGCGTGCCGATCCTGGCGGAAGGCTGGCTGGCGCAGGACGCCAGCGCCAGCAGTGGGGCAAGCAGGGACAGGCAGCGCATCAATCTCAACTCATTTACTCCTTTAAGCGGGACAGCGTCAGCGCGTCCGGCGCGCCGCCGAAATACTTGTCGAGGTTCGCGCGGAACACCGGATCGGCTGCGGGCACGGCGGCGAACAGCGTCATCGACGAATGGAACTTCATATTATCCGGATATCCGAAGATTTCGTCGACGGTTGTGTCCTGCGCCGCGAGCACCAGTGAAGCGCACTCGCGCAGGCGCGCGCCCAGGACCGGGTGGGCCAGATAGGCCCTTGCATCATCAAGCGACGCGATGGCGTAGCGCTGGGCCATCTCGCTGCGCCCAATCCCTGCGATCTGCGGGAATACAAACCACATCCAGTGGCTGCGCTTGCGCGCGGCGCGCAGCTCACTGAGGACCGTACCGTGGACCGGTGCCTGCGCCTTGATAAAGCGATCGGGGTCGAACATGCCGCCTCCTGCGAAAACAGATTCGGCCAGCGACCGAGTGCGAAATGCGTTGGTGGGTCTCCATCATAAACCAGACAGTTATGGCCTGAAAATCCTTCATGACGGCGAGACCGCTTCCGATCCGACCAGCGACTGGCGCGTCACATCCACCACGAGACGCCCCCAACACATGCGTGAATTTTGGGCGCTAACGCGCAGCGCGCACCTTGGATATAGCACAACCTGCTCATCAGTTGTGACGCTCATACTTTTAAGCTTCTTGATGACTTATACATTTTCTTGGGAAGAAGCATGAAAAATCTGATAGCCAAAATAGTAGGAATACTGACGTTAACTTGGGGCGGGATGTCAATTGTTCAGGCCACGCCAACCCCGGCAACGGTGACGGTTTGCACTGATATAGAGGTCAAGACTTGTAAGGTTGCAGCGCTGCCAGCGAAGGCCGGTCATGTGATTCACATCGTCCGGGGCAACTGGGTGTCACCAGTGACGGCTACGGCAAGCTGGATCGCAGGCACAAACGGGGAAGCATGACTTCTTCTTACTCGAAACGACATGGAGGAACAATGCAGATACCGCACCTGGCAATCTATGTGAACGACAAAAGCGAACTCGTGATGAGTCATGTCATGAGGGCCGACAGCGACCCGCTTGATGTTGAGCGACCGCTTAAAGAGCTTAGCGACCGCGGCTTAGAGGAGGCATCAAAGGGGATTGGCCGAGTAGTGCTCGCCTCGATGGCGAACTTCTACCCCAAAGAAATGCAGAAGTATCCAGGGTTGATAATCCCGTACGACGAAGACGAGGATATGCTCGTCATCGGCGCACTAATCAGCAGATCTGTTTTGGGGAAAACTAAAGTCCACTTCGCCAGCATCGACACGCTTATCGAGGATGTACTGCGGGAAAAACCTGAACTGGCGACGTCAAGTCCTACAATCATTGCGTGGCCTGACATTCGCAAAAATCTTGAGAGCCAGACGGCTAAATGACGGCGGCTTGCTCGCCGTTGTAGTAGCGGCATACAACGTACCCCGGGGCGAGATTAACGCGATCATGAACATTGCGGTCGGCCCAGCCTGCCGGCGGACCAAAACAAACGGCCAGGGTAACGCTACCCCGGCCGTGGCATGCGCGATGAGGCGCTATTTTTCGGTGACGGTGAATTCGCCGAACTGTTTCAGCTGCGCCGAGACCGATGCGTTGTCGCCTACCACCACGACCGACTGCGCCTCAGGGTTGAAGTACTTCTTGCCCATGTCGCGCACCTGCTCCGGCGTGACCTTCTGGATCGCCGGCACGAACTCGCCGAGGAATTCGGAAGGCAGGCCGACCAGCCAGTTGTTGGCCAAGGTCGATGCCACCGCGCGCTGCAGCTGGTTGGTGATCAGGTAAGTACCTGCGACGTAACGCTTGTTCATGCTCATTTCGTCGGCAGGCACCAGCTCGCCGCCCAGGCGGCGGTACTCGCCGAAGTACTCGGCCAGCGCCGCGCCGGTGACTTCATTGCGCACGTCCGCGCCGCCGACGATGCCGCCGCCGTTACGCATGGTGCGCGCGCCGGCCGAAGCGCCGTAGGTATAACCCTTCTCTTCGCGCAGGTTGGTGTTGACCCGGCTGGAGAAGCCGCCGCCGATAATCGTGCTGGCAAGGCGCAGCGGCACATAGTCCGGCGAGGTGGCTGGAATGCCGGCCGCGCCAAGGCGCAGGGTCGACTGCACGCTGCCGTCACGCTGCAGCAGAATGCGCGCCGGCTTGGCCGACGGCGTGAAAGCCGCAATCGCCGGCGCCGCTGGCCCCTGCCCCTTCCAGTCGCCGAACGCCGCCTGCGCGAACTTCATCGCGTCGGCCTGCGAAATGCGGCCCGTGATGACCAGCAGGCTGCGCTCCGGACGGAAACGCCTGGCGTGCTCGGCGCGCAGCAGTTCTTCGGTGGTGCTGGTGATCGACTCGGCGGTCTCGGTGGTGTTCCCGTACGGATGATCGCCGTAGATCGCCTTGCTGATCGCGCGTTCGGCGCGGAAGCGCGGCGTGGTTTCGGACACGCGCAGCCCTTGCAGCGCATTGGCCTTGGCCAGCTCGACTTCCTTGGCCGGGAACGACGGCATGCGCGCCACTTCGGCCAGCAGGTTCATCATCGGGCCGGCACTCGAGCTGACCGCATTGGCGAACACCGTGATGCCGTCGTTACCGGGGCTCGCGGCAACCGAGCCGCCGTAGCCTTGCGCCAGTTCGGCAATCGCACGCGAGTCGCGCCTGGTAGTGCCTTCATTGAGAAGGCCCGCGAGCAGTTTGGCGAAACCAGGATGGCTCCTGGGGTCGGCGGCCAGCCCCGAATCGCGCACGGCCAGCACGTAGTCGACGCGGGGCAGGCCCTTGCGCGGGACGACCCAGACTTCGAGCCCGTTCGACAGCACCTTCTTGGCGATGGTCGGCGCCGGAATGGTTTTCTCCTGGCCGAAAGGCGGCAGGTTGTTGGCAGGCTTGGCGTCGGCGCCGGCAGCAAAGGCGGCAGGCGCGAACATCAGGGAAACGGACAATGCCAGCATCAGTTTTTTCATCGATGCTCTCCTTTATGATTTTGCGCCGGCAGGCGCTGGGGCTGCGGCTGGCGCCGGGGCAGGCTTGGCGGCGGCGACAGGCTTGCGGTCGATGACGGTGCGGTTCTCGCGCGTCAGGTAGGTTTTCGCGACGCGCTGCAGGTCGGCCGAAGTGACGCCTTCGATCCACATCGGAATCTTGTTGACGACGTTGGCGTCGCCCCACAAGGTCTGCAGCTTGGCCAGCCTGTCGGCGCGGCCCATGAAGCTCTCCAGCGAATTGTTCCAGTCTGCCAGCATGCTGGTCTTGACGCGCTTGAGGGTCGCGGCATCGACGCCGTTCTTGACGACCTTGGCGATTTCCTCATCCATCGCGGCCAGCATCGCGTCGGCATTGGTGGTCGGCTTGTAGACGAAGAACACGGTGAACAGCGTCGGGCCGTCATATTCCCATGGGCTGGTCAGGCCATACAGCGCGTCGACGTTAAGCGCCAGCTCGCGGCCCTTGACGATGCCCTGGTAAAAACGCGACGCATCGCTGCCGGCCAGCAGTTCGCCCAGCACGGCCATCGGCGCCTGGTCGCGGCTGGCGCGGTCGGGCATCTTCCATGCGGCGGCAATCGCCGGCACCTGGGCCAGCGTGTCGCTTTGCTCGACGCGCTTTTCAGCGGTGTTGAGCGGCTCGGTGAAGTCGCCCGCCTTCGGGGTCGGACGCCTGGCGATATCGCCGAAGTACTTCTTGGCCAGCGCGAAGCCCTGGGCCGGCGTCACGTCGCCGGCGATCGACAGCACGGCGTTGTTCGGGCCGTAGTAGTCGCGGTGGAAGTTGCGCACGTCTTCAAGGCTGGCGCCTTCCAGGTCCTGGAAGCTGCCGTAGCCGTCGTGGTTGTTCTCCCACTTCTGGAACGCGTGCTGGCCGATGTCGATCCACATGAAGCCGCCGTATGGCTGGTTCTTCACGTTGACGCGGATTTCTTCCTTGACCACGTCCTGCTGGTTTTTCAGCGTCTTCTCGTTGAAGTCGAGGGTCTTCATGCGGTCCGCTTCGAGCCACAGGATGGCGTCGAGCGCCGACACTGGCGCGGTCTCGATGTAGTTGGTGAAGTCGGCGCGGGTGGAGCCGTTGTTGTTGCCGCCGCCGCCGGTGATGGTTTTATCGAACACGCCCTTCGGCGCATTTGGCGTGCCCTGGAACATCAGGTGTTCGAACAGGTGGGCGAAGCCGGTGCGGTTCTTCGGCTCGAGGCGCATGCCGACGTGGTACACCACGCTGACACCGACGGTTGGCGAACTATGGTCTTCGGAGACGATGACGGTCAGGCCGTTATCGAGTTTTTGGACATTGACCGGGAGCTTCCAGCTGTCGGCCGCGGCGGCAAGCGCCGACAGCGACAGCGATAGACCCGCCAGCAGGACAGGGATATGGCGAAAACGCATAGAAAACCTCATGGTGACGTTTGGCGAGGAAATACCAACAAACCGTCCGGCCCGAAGGTCGGCCCGGCGAGGTATATTACCGTAGCGTTACGAGCAAGAATAGCGTTTGAACATCAATATTTTCACGACATACATATACATATACCTGCATGAAGCCCGAGCACCTGTCATTGCTGTTGACCCGAGAAATGCCTTACGGAAAGTTCAAAGGCCGCGTGATCGCCGACCTGCCCGCCCATTACCTGAGCTGGTTTGCACGCGAAGGCTTTCCCAAGGGCGAGCTGGGCGAACTGCTCGAACTGATGTACGAGCTCGACCATAATGATTTGAAGGGATTGCTGGACCCGCTGCGCCGGCGGCGCTGAGAATCAGGCAGTGTCGGGCATCGTGAAGCGGAACGAGGTCGTGCTGCCGGCCGACAGCACGTCGATCTCGCCGCCATGCGAACGGGCGATTTCCGAGACGATGAACAGGCCCAACCCGAGGCCATCGCGCGGCTGCTCGGTGGCGGCGCGCCAGAATGGCTTGAACAGCTGCGCCGATACGCGATCGGTCAGCTCCGGTCCATGGTTGGTCACCATCAGGTAAAACCTCCCGTCGACCGAATGGGCGGCGACCCGGATCGGGTGATCGGCGCTGCCGTGCACCAGTGCGTTCTTGAGCAGGTTCGACAGCATCTGCGCCATGCGGCCAGCGTCGCATCGCAGGCGCAGGTTCGGCTGGATTGTGGTGACAAGCCTACGCTCGGGATACATCCCGCGCAGCTCGCCGATGACCTGCTCGAACACCAGGTCGAGCCTGTCCTCGCGGTATAGCGCCAGTGCGATGCCCCCGCCCATGCGCCCGCGGGCGAAGTCGACCACGTCGTCGACCAGTGCCGACATCCGTCCCACGCTGCGTTCCATCCGTTCCAGGACCGGTTGCGCGCCAGGATCGCTGTGCTTGCGCTTCAGCACATCGACGCCGGTCTGGATCGCGCCGAGCGGGGTGCGCAAATCGTGGCCCAGCACCGCGATGAACTGTTCGCGCAGCTCGGCCGTTTCGCGTTCCCGCTGCAACGCCGCTTCGGCCTCGGCCAGCGTATGCGCGCTTTCCAGCTGTGCGGAGATCAGTTCGGCGAACAAGGTCATCGTCGAGACGGTCGCCGGATCGGACAAGCTGGCGCGCTTGGGATCGAGCCCGCAGAGGGTGCCAAAATATTCGCCGCCCGGACGGTACACAGGCACCGAGAAATAGCTTTCGAAGCCGTACATTTTCGGGGTGTGATGGTCGCGGAACGCGACGCTTTCATTGACGCAGTCGATCACGATGGGCGCCTTGGCGGCGCGCACTTCACGGCACAGCGTGGTCCGCACATCAAGCGGATCGCCCGGCTTGAGGCCGAAACCGAGCTTGTCGAGCACAGCGCAGGTGACCCAGGCCTCTTCCGTCACATAGGCGACGCACACAAAACCCAGTCCTGTCATCGATGACACCGTTTCCAGTATCCTGGGGACGGCCTTGATCGACTGGATCTCTCTGACGGAATCACCGTAGCCTTGGGGCATTGCCATACGCTTTCATTAATCGGGGTTTTCATGGTAACACCTCTCGCCCCCCCAGCGCCGCAGTTTCACAACTGAAAGTCACCCGTCGTTTCACAGGCCGGGCTTCCGGTACTGGCGCCCACTCAGCTCGGCCGCATGCTGTATCCTGCACCTGTTTTGCTAACCAACCTGAGAGACCAACGTGAAAAAGCTGCTTTCCACCTGCCTGCTTGGCCTGGCAATGACGCTCACCGTCACCGCATGCAAGCGCGCCGATGCGCCGCAAGCCGCTGCAACGCCAGCCGTGCCCATGCAAAAGATCGACACCGTGAGCGGCACCGGCAAGGAGGCCACCGCGGGCGTGACCGCTGTTGTGCATTACACCGGCTGGCTCTACGAGCCCGCAGCCCCGGCGCAGCGCGGCGCGCAGTTCGACTCATCCGTAGGACGCGAGCCCTTCAGCTTCCAGCTCGGCGGCGGACAGGTCATCAAGGGATGGGATGAAGGCGTGCAGGGCATGAAGGTCGGCGGCAAGCGCACCCTCATCGTACCGCCTGACATGGGCTACGGCGCGTCCGGCGCGGGGCCGATTCCGCCCAATGCCACGCTCACCTTCGAGGTCGAGCTGCTGGACGTGCGTTAATCCCGGGAGCACGTGCCTGCTGCTGCTTCACGTGCTTCATGATGTTGATGAACGTATCGGTCCAGACCAGCTGGCGGTGTTCGGCGAGGAAGCGCACCAGCTCCTCGTGCGCCTCGGCCGATACGCTGAGGTAGTCGCCACCAATGCCGTGGAAAGTGAAATTGACCATCGTGCCCTGCCCTGCCGCACGCTGCACGATGGCGATCAGCTGCTTGCCGGTCAAGCCGACAGGCGCGGCCACCGGCACCGCTAGCGGATCGAGCGTGGTCATCGCATCGATCACGCCGCTGCCGCCGCCAACCTTGATGGCGGCAAAGCTGTCCTGCACCGCCGCCAGGTAGTCGCGCCCGCCAGCTACCGTGTCGCCGCAAGGGACCGTGAAGGTCCGCTCCTTGCGGCCGTCGATCGCTTCGAGCATCGTATTGGCAAGCAGCACCTGGTCGCGCATCTGTTCGACACTCGTGGTATCGAGGTCGCGGTGCGGCTCGACCCAGCCGCGATCGGGCTTGCTGCGCGCGCACTGGTGGAACAGCGTGTGGTTGCCGAGTTCATGCCCGCGCTGCGCCGCCGCGCGCCAGTCCGCCATGCGCTGCGCCACCGACGGGTTGGACAGCGTCAGGTAAAAGCTGCCCTTGATGCCATGCCGGTCGAGCACCGGAATGGCGTTGCCGAGCTGGGAGTCGAGCGCGTCGTCATAGGCGAGGCTGACCGCGGCGCGCGCACCGTTTGGCCAGGCGAAGGCCGGGCCGGCCGCTGCGGCAAGCGGACTGGCGATGGCAGCGGCGGCGAGCAGTGCCAGCACGCCATTCAAGCGCAAGCCTGTGACGCGCGCCATCACCGCTCAGGCCGGCAACCGCGCCACGCTCAGGCGGTCGCCATCGCGCATCATGCGTTCGAACTCGGCGCCCGTCACGGCCGGGCTGAACAGCCAGCCCTGCAGCTGGTCGCAGCCGAGGTCGCGCAGGAAGGCCATCTGTTCTTCGGTCTCGACGCCTTCGGCGACGATTTCCTGGCGCAGCTGCTTGGCCATCGTGACGATCGCGCGCGCGATGGCGCAATCGCTTTCCTCGTGCGGCAGGCCGACCACGAAGGCGCGATCGATCTTCAGGGTCGAGATCGGGAATTTCTTCAGGTAGGCCAGGCTGGAATAGCCGGTGCCGAAGTCGTCCAGCGCCAGCGCCAGGCCCATCGCCACCAGCTCGTTCATGATGGCGACGACGTTGTCGGCGCCGCCCACCAGCAGGCTCTCGGTAATCTCCAGCATGATCTGCTCGGGCAGCACGCCGTGCTTGTCGAGCACCGCCAGGATGCGCGACGGCAGGCGGCGGTCGAACTGGCGCGCCGACAGGTTCACCGCCACCGGCGGCATCACCAGGCCGGCATTGCGCCAGGCGCCGATCTGGCGGCAGGCTTCTTCCAGCACCCACGAGCCGATGTCGTGGATCATGCCGGTTTCCTCGGCCAGCGCGATGAACACGCCCGGCGAAATCATGCCGCGCTCCGGATGGCGCCAGCGGATCAGCGCCTCGGCGCCGACGATGCGCCCGCTGCGCAGGCTCACCTTGGGCTGGTAATGCAGTTCAAGCTGGCCTTCGTTGACGGCGGTGCGCAGCTCCGCCTCGAGCATCATGTCTTCCTTGGCGCGCAAGTCCATCTGCTCGCGGTAGAACAGGAAGGTGCCGCCGCCGCCTTCCTGGGCCTTGGCCATGGCGACATCGGCGCAGCGGATCAGCGAGGCCGCATCGGCGGCGTCTTCCGGATACACCGAGACCCCGATACTGGCGCTCACTTGCAGGCTGTGGCCGTCGACCGTCAGCGGCAATGCCAGCGCGGCCAGGATCTTGTTGACGACGATCGTGACGTTTTCGCGCCGCTCGCTGTGCGGCAGCGCGACGGCGAACTTGCTGCCGTCGATGCGCGCCAGGATGTCGGTCTCGCGCAGCAGGCCGCGGAAGCGGCGTCCCAGTTCGCACAGCAGCTCGCTGGCGGCGTCGTGGCCGAGCATGTCGCTGATGGCGGCCATGCGGTTGATTTCAATGACCATCAGCGCGCCATACTGGTTGGTGCGGCGCGCGTCCGTCAGCGCCTGCCCGAGCAGGTGGATCAGCAGGCTGCGGTTCGGCAGCCCGGTGAGGCTGTCGTAGTTGGCCATGCGCTGCACGCGCGCCTCGGCAGCCTTGTGCACGCTGATGTCGGAGAACAGCGAGAAGGTGTGGGTGATGCGCCCGCCGCCGTCGCGCACCGCGCTGATGGTGACCGATTGCGGGAACAGGTCGCCGTTCTTGCGCTTGCCGACGATCTCGCCGCGCCACGGGCCGTTGCCGCGCATCGCGGCGCGCACCTTGGCGCGGAACTCGGCGTCGTGCACGCCCGAGCGCAGCAGGTCCGGGGTCTTGCCGATCGCTTCGACCGGCGCATACCCGGTAATGCGGGTAAACGCGCTGTTGATCGAGACGATGCGCTCGCTCGAATCGGTGATCAGGACGCCCTGGTCGCTGTCTTCGATGATGCGGGCGTGCAGGCGCACCTTGTCGGCGTCGCCCAGTTCCTGGACGATCGGCGAGACGTGCACCAGCATGCCGTTCGCCTCGCCGCCATCGTCCTTGAGCAGCGACAGCGCCAGGCGCACGCCGATGATTTCGCCGTTCTTTTTACGGCGCCGCACCTCGATCTGGTCGCTGCCCTTGTCCAGGAACAGTTCGGCGATGTCGGCGTCGTCGTCACCCTCGGCGTACAGGAACAGCACGTGCTGGCCGATGGCTTCCTCGGCGGAATAGCCAAACAGGGTCGCGGCGGCGGCATTCCAGCCGGTCAGGTAGCCGGCCATGTCGAGCACAATCGCCGGCTCCTCCGGGTCGAACGGTTCGACGCTGACCCTGGCGGGCGCAGGCAACCCGACCTTGCCGGCGGCCAGCACCAGGATCGCCGCTTCCAGCTCGTCGAGCGAGGCCGACAGCGCCGCGCCGTCGAGCGCGCGGGCGCCGCGCAACAGGGCGAGGCAGCGTTCGAGTGCGTGCTCAGGCATTGGCTCCACCCTTGTTCTCCTTAACGACCTCGAGCATCCAGCCAGCCGCTTCCAGCACGGCGTCGTTGAAATCGGCGGCGCTGAGCTGGAAGGCCGCCAGCTTGGCGGCCACATCGGCAAAATCGCCCCGCTCCGCGCTTTCGACCAGCGCCAGCAACGCGCCCAGGTCGCCCGCGCGGTCGAGCAGCGCGGCGCGCACGCCGTTGCTGATCGCCAGCGGCGCCAAGGCATCGCATAGCGGCATGCCAAACAGTACGCCGAGCAGCGAGAACATGCCAGTCATAAAGGCCTGCTCCTGCATATTTTTGTCGAAGCCGCCGGCTTTGGCCAGCAGTTCGACGGCGCGGCCGCGCAATGCCACGCGCGACAGCAGCATGGCGCTGCGCATGTCGCCCTGGCGGGCGGCGAACAGCATCAGATTGAGCCAGCGGCGCAGCTGCTGGCGGCCGAGGATCAGGATCGCCTGGGCAAAACTGTTGACCTTGCGCCCGCCCCCGACGCCCAGCGAGTTGACCAGCCGCAGCAAGTGATAGGACAGGGCCACGTCCTGGCGCAGCAGCGCTTCGATCTGATGGGTGTCGGCGTCCTCCCCGACCAGCTGCACCAGCTGCAGCGCCAGCGAGCGCGAGGCGGCCTGGGCGCCGCTGGCCTTCTCGGGCGGCGCCAGGTACCAGTCGCCGTCGATCCATTTGACGTCCCCGCCCAGCTGGCTGGGTACGAACGGCGCGCTGGTATGCAGCAGCGCGCCGAGGTCGATCTGCTTCCAGTGCGCCTCGGCGTAGGCCTGGCGCAAGGACGGTTCAAGGCCAGGCGCGACGAAACACGGCAGCGCTGCGGGCAGCACCCTGCCAGCACCCGATTCCACCAGCGCCAGCAGCGCCACCGCGTCGCCGGCGCCATCGGCCAGCAGGGCTGCGGGCATGCCGCTGCGATTGGCAAGGACACGGACAAAGAACAAAGGCTCAGCAGCTACAGGATTCATCGAACGCCAGAGGGGTAAATGTGAACTGCAATGTTACCCGGAAAATGTTGACTCATACCAACATTCGACACCGATTTGTGTGCCGGGCGCCGCGTTTTCGATCCGCTTTACACGGTTTTTTGTAAAAAAATTAATGCAATTGCCGCTTTCATCATGCCGGCGCGGGCCGCGCCGGACCAGCGCCGGCGGGGCCGCCCCAACGGCTGGGAAGGATTTCCGCTACACTTGCGGGTACAGCAATAGATTTGAGATCACCGCCATGCCTGCCACCCCGCCCTCCGAAGAACTGTTGGATTACACCACATCGTGCCTGCTGCCGACGCCCTGGGCGCAGTTCACCTTGCACGCCTTTGTGGAGCATGCGACTGGCAAGGAACACCTGGCGATGACCCTGGGCGACATCAGCGATGGTGCGCCGGTGCTGGCGCGCGTGCATTCGGAATGCCTGACCGGCGACGTGCTGTTTTCGCAGCGCTGCGACTGCGGCGCCCAGCTCGAAGGCGCGCTCAAGAAGATCGCCGATGAAGGTCGCGGCATCCTGCTGTACTTGCGCCAGGAAGGCCGCGGCATTGGCCTGGTCAACAAGATCCGCGCCTACCGCCTGCAGGAAGCCGGCGCCGACACGGTCGAAGCGAACCTGCAGCTGGGCTTCCAGGCCGATGCCCGCAACTACGCGCTGTGCAAGCCGATGCTGGCGCAATTCGGCATCAAGTCGCTGCGCCTGATGACCAACAACCCGCGCAAGATCGACGCCATGGAAAAGCTGGGCGTGAACGTCAGCGAGCGGGTGCCGCTGCTGGTCAACCGCAACGCCTTCAACAACACCTACCTGAACACCAAGGAAGCCAAGCTGGGCCACATGATGCAGCCCCAGCTCGACGCGGTGGTCGAAGACGGACAACTGTAACGGTCGCACAACGGAAATGCGTTAAGCTTGGGGGCAAGTTAGCCATGGTGCTCCCCTCAAATGCGCATAAAAAGATCGATTACCGCAGCGCTGCTGTGCGTCGCTGGCGCGCTGGCTCTCGCTGCCCAGCCGGCCAGGCCGGGCGCCGCCGCTGCCGCCGCGCCATCCCTTCCGGCCGCCACGCCGTCCTCCGCTGCCTCCCCCGTTCCGACCCCGGTTCCCCAGGGCGTGATCCCGCCCGCCGCGGTGCCGCCTGGGGCCACTCCGCCCGCCACCGACGCCGAAACCGACCAGGACACCACCCTGCCTGAGCCTTCATCGGCGGCCCAGAAAGTGTACTCGGCGGCGAAGGGCGATTTGTTGCAGATTCGCATGTTGCTCAAGAGCGGGCGCAGCCAGTCGACCGTCGGCTCGGGCTTCCTGGTGGGCACCAGCAACCTGGTGCTGACCAATTACCACGTGGTGTCGCAGATGGCGCTCGAACCGAATGCCTACAGCGGCGAGTACATCGATACCGACGGCAAGAGCGGACCGATCGAGCTGCTGGCGGTCGATGTGCTGCACGATCTGGCGGTGGTGCGGGTCGACCGCTTCGGCAGCGGCTTCTTCACCATCCCCACCAGGTCGACGCTGACCCAGGGCCAGTATTTGTACTCGCTCGGCAACCCACTCGACCTGGGCTTCGCGATTTCGGAAGGCGCCTATAACGGCATCGTCACACGCAGCTTCTACGATCACCTGATGTTTACCGGCCCGATCAACTCCGGCATGAGCGGCGGCCCCAGCGTTACGGCCGACGGCAAGGTGGCGGGGGTGAATGTCTCGCGCCGCAGGGACGGCGAGCTGGTCAGTTTCCTGGTGCCGATCCGCTACGCCCAGCAACTGCTCGACAAGGTGGCCGGCCAGGCCCGCGCCCCAAAGGACTTCAACCCGCTGATCGCCCAGCAACTGCTGAGTCACCAGCGCGGCATGATCGACCGCCTGCTCGAGCAGCCGCTGGCGCTCAAGATGATGGGGCCCTACCACGTGCCGGTGCGCGAATCGGGCCAGGTACGCTGCTGGGGCCGCTCGAACGACCAGGCCCTGGCGACCTTCAACGCCGATACCATCGCCTGCTCGATGGAGTCGGCCGTGTTCGTGTCGGAAACCCAGCAGACCGGGCATGTCTCGATGGTCCACCACTACATCCGCGCCACCAGCCTCGACCCGGTGCGCTTTGCCGTCATGGTCAGCGGCGTGTTCAAGGCCGACAAGCCGGGCAGTGCGCGCGACGCCCGCCTGACCGAACCGAAGTGCACGGAAAGTTTCGTCACCACCAAAACCCTGCCCTTGCGCGCGGTGACCTGCGTGCGCGCCTACCGCAAGTTCGAAGGCCTGTACAACTTCACCCTGCTCACCGCCAGCACCGACGATGCGCGCGCCAGCCTGCAAAGCCGGCTCGACGTCACCGGCGTGTCGTACGAGAACGGCCTGCGCACCACGCGGGCCTTCCTGGCCGCGCTGGGGCGGAGCGGCCAGCGATGAAGGGGCCGTTTTTTATCGAGACGCTGGCGCGCAACGGCGACGTGCTGCACCGCCACCAGGTGGACAGCCTGCCGATCAGGCTGGGCCGCGGCTACAACAACGATTTCATCCTCGACGACGCGTATGCGGCGCCGCGCCACGCGCTGATTGAGGGCGGCGACGACGGCCGCCTGGTGCTGCGCGACCTGGGCAGCAGGAACGGCGTGGTCTACAAAGGAAAACGCCAGCACAGCCTCGAACTGACTGGCGACACCGTGATTCGCCTGGGACACACCAGCCTGCGCGTGCGCGGCGCCGATTTCCCGGTGCCGCCCGAGCTGGTCGACCGCACCATGCACCGCTGGGAAGGTGCGCTGCCGGGAGCGGTGGGCATGCTGTTGATCGGCATCGTCGCGCTCGCCACCGCGTTGCTGAATGACGCGCGGCCCTTCCAGCTCAGCCGCGTGCTCCAAGGGCTGGCCTACGGCATCGCGGCCGGCCTGGTCTGGGCCGGCGGATGGGCGTTTGCCAACCGCCTGTTCGGGCGCCACGCGCGCTTTGGCCGGCATCTGTTCATCTTCGGTTGCGGCCTGGCCGCCATCGGCCTGTACAAAGTACTGTCGAGCATCATCGCCTACGCCTGGTCGCTGGAATGGCTGGTTCGCTACGGCATGCATGTGGCCATTGCACTGATTGCTGTCACTGTGTACTTCCACCTCGGCACCGTCAGGCCGCAGCGGCGGCGCCATTTCGCCGCCAGCTGCGCGCTGCTCGCGCTGCTAGGATCGGGGCTGACGCTGGTCGGCAACCTGCAAACCAGCGGCCGCGCGGCCGACCATCTGTATATGCCGCTGTTGCTGCCGCCGGAGTTGCGGGCCAGCCAGGACCGCAGCATCGATCAGTTCATGGCCGATGCTGCGGCCATGAAGGCGCGCATCGATGCCGAGCGGATCAGGAAGGTCGAAGAAGAACGGGCTGCAGCCGATTAGTGGTTACTCGTACACCGTGTATTCAAAGCCATTGCCGATCACGCCAATCAGCGCGGCCTTGTTCTCAGCCGATTCGCTGAACTGCAGCAATACCCCTTCCCGCGGGTAGCCGCTTTGCAGAACCTTCTCCCAATAACTGCAGCCCGGCGTGTCCGGCGAACGGCCCAGCACGTTCTGGTACAGCAGATCGATATATGCCGCATCGGTCGGCGCCGCGCCATACAGCGACTTAAATTCTCCACTGGCGACGAATTGAGCGGCGACGTCCTGCAATGGCATGCCTTCATCGAGCCGGGATATCCAGTAGCCGACGCCGGCGAAGTCGGGAACGCGATGAAACGCGGCCTGATACAGGCGGTAGGCTTGGCCGCCGTTGCCGTCGATGTCCAGCGCATAGCCCTTGTAATCGAGGAGCAGCCGTTCAACGTCGACCAGCGTGTCGACGCCGCCGGAGGCACTTGTGACTGTCGCGTTCGCGCCATCGCGTGTGATCAACTCAGCTCTCGTGCGCCCGCCATACAGCACTGAGTCGATGCCCGCGCCGCCGTCCAGCGTGCGTCCCTCGCCGCCGAGGAACAAGTCATTCCCGGCGCTTCGTGCCGTGACCGGCAGCACCGTCGTGAAACTCATGCTTTCAATGCCCTGGTAAGGGTTGCCGGCCAGGTCTGTCAAGGCGAAGCGCGGCAGCGACAGCGTGTAGGTATCAGGCTGCAGGAACACGTCGTAGAGATGGTAGAGCAGTTGGTTGTCGACCTGCATCGGGAAGTAAACGGGACATTGTCGACCGACATCGCCTCGCCCTTGCTGTTGGTAAGCTTGATGGCGGATCGGTCGACAATCTTGATCGGTTCCCCGAACGTCAACGTGAGCTGGCGTGCCGCCAGCGGCACACCGCTAGCCCCCGCAGGATGGGATGAGGCGACCAGCACCGGACCGACGCTGTCGCCGTTAAGCGACAAGGACTTGATCAGGTAGTCGTGCGCGCTGTAGGCGCCCGTCGCAACGCTGACGAAGTAATCGCCGCTGGTTGGCGGGGTAAAGCCAAGCCAGGGTTGTGGGCCGGCAGCCAGGGTCACGAGGCCGGGCGTATTCGCGTTATCGCGCAGGTATTGAATGCCCTTGACGTCTTCAAATCGCAGCGTCAGCCCATCTTCCGTGCCTTTGCCCGCGTGCACGGCAAACGCGTACTTCACGCCGCCAATCAGTGAATACTTGAAGACGTCGATATCCGAGGCGGCCTGCAACTGCCCCGCCATGTTGATGCCGACAGTGGCCGGCGCAGCATCGGCGGCGGTATCGCCGACATCGTCTGTGACCTTGGGGCTTACGGCGATCACATACTGCAGCGGTGTCGCCAACGGGCGAGTTTGCAGCATATGCGACACGTTCAAGTATTAATCGCCGCTCACGCTGGGGTGGAACGTAAGCACCAGCCCGTCCCCATCGGTATTCCCAAGCGCATAAGGCAGTGAGCATTACCTGGCCCGGTCAGCTTAAGTTGGTAATAGTTCAGGTCGCCGGTCAGGGTAAACGTGTAAAAGCCGCCGGCATCGAGCTGGACGCGGAACGGATCGATATCGGCTTCATAGCCGATAACGCCGCTGGCGCGCCCACCGGCCGGGAGAGCGCCGGCGGTGGCTGGGGTGTCAGGAAAGTCGTCATTCCAGGTTTTCTGAACGACCTGGTAGTCGCCCGCCCTGAAACCGAGCACCTCAAGATAATAGTCGCCGCTGACAATCGGGTCGAACGATCCGGGGTGGCCGTATTCGCGGCCGGTGGCGTCGACAATGCGCAGGTTGGACGGGAAGACATATGGCGACTGCTCCGACCCGAACCCCGGGCCGATCGAATTGAACACATAGTGAACGCCGACCTCGGCCCGGAAACGGAACCAATCCGCATCGCCGCCAGTTTCAAAGCGGCCCGTGACGGCGCCATTGCGGGTGAAAGCGGCGGACGTGGATGCGGTGGCGGCATAGTCGTCGCCGCCAGTGCGGACCGCCGCTTCCAGCGTGTAGCTGCCGAGCCCGTATCACTGATACAAGGAGGCGGGCGAAACGTCTGGGGCAGACATTGGAGCCCAAATAGAAATTAAAGCAACATTTCAGCAGGGAAATACCATGCGTAAGGATAGTTTGCCCCCCGGTAAGGCGCCTGCAAGCGGCACCCAGATACCTGCCGTCTCTTCAGGTTCGGTTCGTACAGCGCGTCGGATGCCGCACGCGATGGGTGTAGATGCCAGAATTTTATAGACGATGGACGAAAATCACGATTATTGCGCAATCGTCCCTGAAAAGCTCGGTAGGAGAACATACTGGCAAAGGAGTCGCGTTCCCGGTGCAGTCGCATCGTCAGGACGCCTGAGGCGTATTGCTCTCTTGGGGCGGCACGTCCTTTCAAACTTTCTAAAGGGGAACGATATGAAAAAATTACTGACTGCACTGGCTTGTGTTGCTTTGTTGGGCGCATGTACGAAAGAAGAACCTGCGGCGGCCGCTTCGGAGCTTGCCGTGGTAGCGCCAGTCGAGGCACCTGCCGTGGTTGCAACCGTGCCGCCACCCACCACGAACGCCGATGTGGTACCAGCACCTGGAACGGGCGCAGTAGGCGCATCGGGTGCCGGCGCGACCCAGGGTAGCGGCGATGGTATGTACGTGGTGGAAAAAGGCGACACCCTGTGGACTATCGCGGAGAAAAACGGGATCGCCCACGGTAATCTCGCAAAATGGAACAACGTGGACGATCCCAAGGAACTGCAGGTTGGCAAGAAGCTGAGGCTGACTGCTCCATAAGCGTGAGTGCTTCGATCGGAAGTGCGGCGGCACTGTGACTATGTCGCGCTATTGCGATGAAGCAGCGCGGCGTTCGGTACCGCCTCTTCTGAGAAGAACAGCCAGTCGTGCTAGCCCAGGCCGGTACCGATACCGTGCAGCTGGAAGTGGCCGCCGAGGTCGGGGGTGAAGAAAATCTGCGGAGTGTCGTCGAACGTCGCATCGTCCAGCACGACGAAAAGCGACGAAGAGAGCGCATCGATTGTCAGGGCCGTCGCGCTCGAGGTCGCGATTCGGCCGCGGCCGCTCAGAACCAAGCCGCCCACTGTGCGGGTATAGCTGAAGCACGGCATCTGACCGGCGGTTTGCCACCCATGCAGGCGCTGTCGAGCGGCGTCCTCCCCTGGCGCCGTGATGCATGCAGGTTTCATGCTGGCGACGTTCATGTTCATGGTCGCGCCCCTTTTTTCCGAACTACGTTACGCCTGCTTCTGTTCCGAGAGCAGTCTAGCAGTGAAGGTCCAGTCTATTCAGATCTGTTCCGAGTCCGCGCGCGTGACCTATTCGCGCCGTCGGGATCGCAACAGTCCCCATGCGATGACTAGCGTGACTGCGAGACAGTAGCTAGCGCGGCTCGCGCTTCATCGACCCGATCCGACGCGTAACGCCACATTGCCGCTAGCGCCTGATCGCGATGCGCACCGGGCTTCGCGTTCCATAATCCAGCCTTCTGGGTGGGGACGTCATACTTTGAAATAATCGCTTCGGTGCCAGCAAGTTCAATCGGCATACCTCCTGGGTATTTGGTTGAGCTATTGCGTGCGAAGAAATTTATATCGGTCTGCCAATACCAGCGCGCGTCGCGCATCGCGGTCAGTGCCTCACCTAAACGGTCGGCTGCTTCCTTTTCCTGATCCGTTACAGCGGACGCCCTGAAGCGATCGATGGCAATGGCAAGGCCCTGGACATAAGGCATATAGTCCTTAAAAGTTATACCCCTGGTCGCCAAACCCGGAATATCCTGTACCGCCGATAACACGTCGGCAGCCCTACGCACCGCATCCGGTTTCGCGCCGCCTTGTGAACTCGTCGGCCTTGGAACCGGACGCGCAGCCAAGGACGCGACAGCAACCTCAATACACTTATCCCGGTCGCTCTGGCGCTTGAGCTTTTCGCATTCGGCGATGAGTGGCCGCTGGGATGCAGCGGTCAGCTTGTCTGGTACAGCACCCGCACATGCCAACGCCGGCAAGGCAAGCAGCGAAAGTAATGCTTTCTCGCGCATAGTCGTCCTTATGATAGTAATGCCCACTCCTGAAGCCGACCGATTAAAGGCTGTAATGAGGTGCAAGCATCTCACAGCCGGTCTTCGATCTAGCCAAAGCTATTAATACACCGTTTCTGCGCGCGCAATCCTGCGGCGTCCATGGCACAGGCCGGTGATATCATGCGCGGGAGGAACAAGACCGTCAACAAGAAAGCCCGCACCATGCTCGACAAAATGAAGCAGCTGTTCGACCTGCGCCAGGACCAGAACGAATTCCCCGTCATCGACGACACCATCCGCTCCGGCGTGCGGATCGGCGGCACCAATATGTGGGTGCTGATCTTCGCCATCCTGATCGCATCGGTCGGCCTGAACGTCAATTCGACCGCGGTCATCATCGGCGCCATGCTGATCTCGCCTCTGATGCGGCCGATCCTCGGCATCGGCTACGGCGCCGCCATCAGCGACTACCGCCTGATCCGCACGGCGGCGCGCAGCCTGGCCATTTTCGCCGTCCTCAGCATCGTGACCTCGACCCTGTATTTCATGGTCAGCCCGCTGGAACACGCCCAGTCGGAACTGCTGGCGCGCACCACCCCGACGCTGTGGGATGTGCTGATCGCCTTCTTCGGCGGCTGCGCCGGCATCATCGCCCAGACCCGGCGCGACGAGTCGACCATCATTCCTGGCGCGGCCATCGCCACGGCGCTGATGCCGCCGCTGTGCACCGCCGGCTATGGCCTGGCCACTTTGCACTGGGACTATTTCCTCGGCGCGAGCTACCTGTTCCTGATCAACGCCTTCTTCATCGCGCTGTCGACGTATGTGTTCGTCAAGCTGATGGGCTTTCCCGAGCATGAAGAGGCCGACAAGCGCCTGCAGAACCGCGCCCACTTCGCGATCGCGCTGGCGGTGCTGGCGCTGGCCATTCCAAGCGGCTTCCTGGCTTACCGGCTGGTGCAGGACCAGGTGTTCCTGGCCGCCAGCAAGGAAGTGCTGCGAGAACTCGACAACCAGCCAGGTGCCATCCTGCTGACCAAGGACGTGTCGGTGCCGCTGCGCCGGGTGGCCGTGACGATCGGCGGCGACGAACTGGCTGCCAGCGTCCAGGAGCGCCTGTCGCACGACTTGCAGCGGTCAGGCTTCCTCAACGCCAGGCTGGTGGTGCGCCACGTCGGCAACGAGAAAGTCGACCTGGCCTCGCTGCGCGACCAGCTGCGGCGCGACCTGGTCGTCAGCACGGCCGAGCAGCTGCAGGACCGCGCCACCAAGCTCGACGCGATGTCGCTGCGGCTGGCCAAATTCGAAGAAGTAAAAGCCGAGCATGGCAGGATCATCGCCGAGACCATGGCCCAGTATCCCGCCATCACCCAGTTCACGGTCACCACCGGCGCCAGCGCCGGTAAATCCGATGCGGCCGCCCAGCAGCTGACGCTGGTCATGGTCGAGGCCACGCCGGCCCTCCCCGAAGCCGACCTCGAACGGATCCGGGTCGGGCTGGGAATACGCCTCGGCGGCGCCAATGTGCGGCTGGTACAGCTGACGCCGCCACCAGCGCCGACGCCGCCGAAACGCGCGCGGCGCGGCTAACCAAGGGACCTTATATGTATCCACGTCTGAAGCAGTTATTGTTATCGATACGCGAACGCCTGTGGGTCAAGCCGCTGGTGGTCTCGCTGCTGTCGATCGGCGCCGCCCTGCTCTCCAGCGCGCTCGACGCCACCGTCATGGGCTGGCATGTGCCCGAGGTCAGCCGCGAATCGATCGAGGACCTGCTGAAAATCCTCGCCGCCAGCATGATGGGCGTGGCCACCTTTGCGGTCGCCTCGATGGTGGCCGCGTACAGCGCCACCGGCAACACCGCCACCCCGCGCGCGTTCCCGCTGGTGGTGGCCGACGACGTGTCGCAAAACGCGCTGTCGACGTTCGTCGGGGCGTTCATCTTCAGCGTGGTCGCCCTGATCGCGCTGATGAACGGCTACTACGGCCAGGCCGGGCGCTTTTCCCTGTTTGCGCTGACACTGGCCGTGCTGGCCTTTGTCGTGTTCACCTTTACCCGCTGGGTCGACAGCATCGCCCGCCTCGGCCGGCTCGGATCGGTCGTGGCGAAGGTGGAACAAGCCACCGCGGCGGCGCTGGAACGCTACCGCCGCGACCCCGCCAGGGGCGGCGTGCCCCCCAATCCGGGCTGGACGGAAGGCGAACCGGTGTTCGGGGACATGGTCGGCTACGTGCAGGACATCGACACCGAAGCGCTGCAGCAGCACGCCGAGCACAAGCGGCTGCGGATTGCCGTCTGGGCCATCCCGGGCACGATGGTATTGCCGGGCCGCGCCGTCGCGATGGTCAGCAGCGACGACGGCGGCGCGATCGACACGGCGCCGGTCGCCGCCGCCTTCACCATGGGGCCGGTGCGCAAGTACGACCACGACCCGCGCTTCGGCCTGGTGGCGCTGGGGGAAATCGCCGGCCGCGCGTTGTCCCCGGCCGTCAACGATCCCGGCACCGCGATCGGCATCATCACCACCCTGACCCGCCTGTTGTCGAGCCGCCCCGTGGACGCTGAGGAGCGCGAGCACAAGACGCCACATGACCGGGTCAGCGTGGTGCCGGTGTCGGCGCGCGACATGTTCGACGACGCCTTTACCGCGATCGCGCGCGACGGCGCCGGCCTGGTGGAAATCGGCGTGCTGTTGCAGCAGGCGCTGGCGGCGCTGGGCTCCGACAGCGACCCTGCCATTCGCGCCGCGGCGCGCGCCCACGCCGACCTCGCGCTGGCGCGCGCCGAGCTGGCGCTGACGCTGCCGCAAGACCTGGCAGCGGTGCGCCAGGCCGCCACGGCCGGCGCGCCGAGCAAGTAGCACAGCGTCCGCGTGATGCACCCAACGCGCACCAGAGCGGTTGTCGCCATCGGCTGGTTGCTGTTCTGGGTGCTGATGGTCTCGGTCGCCGTGCAGGATTACGTGCGCGATGGCGGCACCGCCATCTGGCAGCCGCTGGTGTGGGAAAGCTCGTCGATGGTCACCGCCACCGTGCTGGTGCTGCTGCAGCACCGGGCCAGCGCCCGCTTCAACCACTTGCTGGCGACGCCATGGCGCTGGTTCGCCATCCAGGCGCTGTGGCTGCCGGTGTACTGGATCGCCTTCGTTCCGCTGGCGTTCGGGCTGCGCCACGCCGCCTATGCCCTGGCTGGCGCGCAATACCAGCACGAACCCTGGCTGGACACCTTTTTCTACGAGTCGCTGCGCATCACCGTGTTTGCCGGCATGTTCACGCTGATCCGGTTTGGCATCTTGTCGTACCACGAGCTGCTCGAAGAAAAACTGCGCGCCGAAAAATCGCGGACCCTGATGCGCCAGGCCCAGTTGCAGCGCCTCACGCAGCAGATGCAGCCGCACTTCCTGTTCAACGCCTTGAACACCGTCTCGTCGCTGATGCGCTCGGACGTCGACAAGGCCGACGCCACCCTGATCCAGTTGGCCGAGGTGCTGCGCGCGACCCTGGACGCGGGCGAACAGCCGGAGACCACGCTGGCTGCCGAACTGCGCCTGGTGCGCGCCTACGCGCGCGAGATGGAGGAACGCTTTGCCGGCCGCGTCGCGCTCGAATGGGATATCGCCGAAGACGCGCTTGTCTGCAATGTGCCAGTGATGAGCGTGCAGCCCTTGCTCGAAAATGTGTTCAAGCACACCGTCGAACTGCGCCGCCAGCCAACCGGCATCGTCGTGCGCGCCCTTTGCCAGCACGGCCGCTTGCTGGTATCGGTGACCGACGATGGCGGCGTCCTGCCAGCCGACCTCGATAGCGGCACCGGCCTGAGGAACCTGCGCCAGCGCCTGGCCGTGTTGTACGGCGACAGCGCCGTCCTCACCCTGGAACAGCTGGCGCCGGCCGGGGTGCGCGCAGAAATGAGGCTGCCATGCGCGTGCTGATCGTCGACGACGAACGCCCTGCGCGCGACAAGCTGCAGCGCATGCTTGAACTGGAACCGGATATCACAGCCATCGAGCGCGCATGCGACGGCGTCGACGCGCTCGAACAGTGCGCGGCTTTTTTGCCGGACGTGGCCTTCCTCGACATTCAGATGCCCGAGGTGAGCGGCATCGAACTGGCCGCATCGCTGCCAGCGCCCGCCCCTCTGGTGGTGTTTGTCACGGCCTACGACCAGTACGCGCTACAGGCGTTCGACGCCAACGCGATAGACTACCTGCTCAAGCCGTACGACCAGGACCGCCTGCAGCGCACCCTGGCGCGGGTCCGGGACCGGCTGCGCGCACGCGAATCTCCTCGCCTGTCGACGCTGCCGGTGCGGCAATTGCTGGTCAGCGAGAGGGGCGTCACACGGGTGGTCAAGGTGGACGACATCGCATGGATCGAGACTGCCGACAATTACGTCGTGTTGCATACGCCAGGCGCACAGCCGCTGTTGCGCCAGACGCTCACTGGCCTGCTGGGGCAGCTGGGCGGCGCCCTGGTGCGCTGCCACCGCCGCGCAGCGGTGCGCCCGGAGCTGGTCGAGCGCATTGTGTCGCTCGACAAGGGCGACTGCGAACTGGTGCTGCGCGGCGGCGCGCGCGTGCCATGCAGCCGCCAGTACCGCGCCGCGCTGATGGACCGGCTGCAAGGCCAGGCTTGAATCCGGTTCGCCCCATCCGCCTCCCGTTTCACCCCATATCGGTTTTTCTCCGGCGGTGCGCATCTTAAGCTGGGCAGGTGATCAACTCAAGCCTCCCTGCCATGCATACCAAGCTCCCCGGCTCGCGCCTGTTCTTCCTCGACTGGATCCGCATCCTCGCGTTCTTCGTGCTGATCTTCTATCACGTCGGCATGTACTACGTCAGCGACGACTGGCACGTCAAAAGCCCGCACGCCGGGCCCGCCATCGAGCCGCTGATGCTGCTGTCCTCGCCGTGGCGCCTGGGTTTGCTGTTCATGGTGTCCGGGGTCGCCGCCAGTTTCATGCTGGGCAAAAGCGGCACGGCAGGATTCCTGCGCAAGCGCAGCTGGCGCCTGTTGCTGCCGCTGCTATTCGGGATGTTCGTCGTGGTGCCGCCGCAAGCCTATTTCGAGGTGGTCGAGAAAGTTGCTTACGCCGGCAGCTACGCCGAGTTCATGGGCCTTTACGTGACCTCGTACGGCGGCTTCTGCCGCGCGACCGATTGCCTCGACATGCCAACCTGGAACCACCTCTGGTTCGTCGCGTATCTCTGGGTCTACACGGTCGTGTTCGCTGCGATCATGCAGGGCGCCGGGACGCGCTTTGCGGCATGGTCGGACACGCTGGCCGGCTGGCTCACGGGATGGAAGATCCTTGCCTTGCCAACTGCGATGCTGGCGGTGCTCAAGCTGGTCCTGCAGCCGCATTTCGAGACCACACACGGGCTGATCGACGACTGGCACAACCACGCGCACTCGTTCTCGCTGTTCATGCTGGGGGCGCTGCTTGCGCGCCAGCCGCTGTTCTGGGCACGCGTCGACGCCATCAGGTGGCCGGCACTCGGGATTGCGCTGTCCTGCTGGGCATCGATGGTGGTGGCGTTCGCCTGGCCCGAGGCGGGCATTGAGCGCCCCCTGCTGGAACAGGTGTACAACGTCCAGCGCGTGGTCTACGCGCTGTGCGGGTGGAGCGCCATCGTCGCCGCGTGCGGCTTCGGGCATCGGCACCTGAACGCCGACAGCGCGGCGCGGCGCTACCTGACCGAGGCAGTGTTCCCCGTGTATATCCTGCACCAGACACTGATCGTATCGATGGCGCACCTGTTCAAGCCGGCGGGCCTGGATCCGGTGACGGAAGCGGCCGCGCTGGCCGTGTTGACCCTGTGCATCAGCTTCGGCACATTCGAGCTGGTCCGGCGCGTATCCCTGTTGCGCCCGCTGTTCGGGCTTGGGCCGCAGGCCGCCAGGGCCGACGCAAGTTCGGGCGTCCCGGCGGTTGCTGTTACGGCTAGGTAGCCGTCGCGCGCTTGCGGAACTGGGCCGCCTTGACCCGGTTTCCGCACAGGGTCATGCTGCACCAGCGCCGCCGGTGCGCCTTGGTGCGGTCGTAGAACCACAGCACGCAGTCGGGATGCTCGCATTGCTTGACCAGGCTAAAGTCGCCTTCGGCCAGCAGCTGCCCGACGCTTTCGGCCAGCGCGCCGACCATCCGGGTCGCCGGGTCGACGTTCGAGGTCCGGGTCATGTGCAGCTTGCCGTCGGCATCCAGGCCGATATGCGGTGCGCTGTGGTTGGCATGCAGATAGCGGTTCAGCGGCGCCGGGTCGACCTCCGCACCCGCTTTACGCTGCTCGACGAGCTGGCGCGCGATGCCCCTGAGTTCACGGGCATCGGCCAGCAAGCGGGCGTCGTCTTCGAGCGGCGCGTCCGTCCCCGCCGCCAGCCCGGTGCGGCGGCACCAGTCGGCCACATCTTTGCCGGTGTTCCAGAATTCCACGGCGTTGTCGCCGGTACCGGCCTGCGTGTTAAGCATGTCCATCGCTGGATGGTCGCCGAGCAGCAGGAATGGGCCAGCTTGCGCATTGGTTTTTTGCAACGCCATGCCACCTCCGTTAATAACCACTAAAAATAAGCTTGACAGGTTACATTACCCAGCCTATTCTGGACTGGAGTAACCGCAATAAGTTAATTATACAGGTTAAAACCAAAAGGAGAGCAACATGAACACCACCATCAAAGCGATCGCCGCCGCCACCGTACTGGGAACCGCCCTCGGCGCCGGCGCCGCCAATCCACTCACCGAGGTACATCACAAGAGCATCGAACTGCAGGGAGTGAGCGTGTTCTACCGCGAGGCCGGCTCACCGGATGCACCAAAGATCCTGCTGCTTCACGGCTTCGGCGCCTCCTCGCACATGTTCCGCCACCTGATGCCGCAACTGGCGGCGCGCTACCATGTGATCGCCCCCGACTTGCCCGGCTTCGGCATGACGACCGTCCTGCCCGGCACCGCGTTCAAATACAACTTCGATAATCTCGCCTCGGTGATCGACGCCTTTACCGTCGCCAAGGGCATGGACCGCTACGCCATGTACGTGTTCGACTATGGCGCACCGGTCGGCTGGCGCCTGGCGGTCAAGAACCCGGAAAAGATCAGCGCGATCATTTCGCAGAACGGCAACGCCTACGAAGAAGGACTGAGCGAGGGGTGGGCCGAGGCCAGGGCCGCGTGGGCAAATCCGAGTCCGGCCAACCGCGCCGCGCTGCGCAAGTACAACTCGCTGGAAATGACCAAATGGCAGTATACGCACGGCGTCAAGGACACCTCGGTGATCGCGCCGGAAGCGTATCAGCTGGCCGTTGCGGCAACTGAGCGGATCGGCGTCGATGTTCAGGTAGACCTGCTGACCGACTACGGCAGCAACATCAAGCAATACGCGCAGCTGCACCAGTTCTTCCGCCGCTACCAGCCGCCGACCCTGGCGATCTGGGGCAAGAACGATCCGTTCTTCCTGCCGCCGGGAGCGGAAGCGTTCAAGCGCGACAACCCGAAGGCCGACGTGCGCTTCCTCGACACCGGCCACTTTGCCCTGGAAACGCATGGCGCCGACATCACGGCGGCCATCCTTGAGTTCCTTGCCCACAACGTCAAGCAGTAGGCTTCATCCAGCTTGCGCTTTCCCCGGCAACGTCGCCTCGATCCATGCGCGGTTGACGTTGCCCCAGTCACAGAGCGGCGCCAGGGCCGCGGCCAGCGTCACCCCCACATCGGTCAGGGCGTAATCGACCCGCGGCGGCACCTCGCGGTAGTCGTGGCGGACGATGACGCCGTCATCGGCGAGTTCACGCAGGTGCTGGATCAGCATCTTCTCGGTGACGCCCGCCACCAGCCGTTTCAGTTCGCCGAACCGCGTCGGCCCGCGGTTCAGGTGGAACAGGATCAACGGCTTCCATTTCCCTCCCACTATCCGCAGCGCCACATCCAGGCCACATCTGCTGTCCATGTTTTCTCCACACTTACTAAAAGGTAGGTACTAGTATAAACGAAACCTCAGACCCATAATAAGTCCTCAAACAATTTTTTTGGAGTCAGACATGGGTAAGCTGGACGGTAAAGTAGCGGTGATCACAGGCGCCAACAGCGGCATCGGGCTGGCGACGGCCAAGCGCTTCGCGCAGGAAGGCGCGCTGGTATTCATGACCGGCCGGCGCCAGCAAGCGCTTGACGCGGCAGTGGCCGAGGTCGGCGAACGGGCACGCGGCATCCAGGGCGACATCGCCAACCTGGCCGACCTCGACCGCCTGTTCGAGGCCGTCAGGCGCGAGGTCGGCAGCATCGACGTGCTGTTTGCCAATGCGGGGGGCGGTGAATTTGCGGCGCTGGCCGACGTTACCGAGGACCATTTCGACAGCACTTTCGCGACGAATGTCAAAGGCACGCTGTTTACGGTGCAGAAGGCCTTGCCACTGCTAAAGGACGGCGCATCGGTGATCTTGACCGGCTCGACCAGCGCGACGACCGGCATTCCGGCATTCAGTGTCTATAGCGCCAGCAAGGCAGCGATCCGCAATTTCGCACGCGGCTGGATCCTCGACCTGGCGCCGCGCAAGATCCGCGTCAACGTGCTGGTGCCCGGCTCGACATCGACACCCGGATGGCACGACTTGGCGCCGAATGATGCAATCAACCAGGAGATGATCAGGATGGTGGAAGCGGCCACGCCGCTGGGACGACTGGGCGACCCGGCCGAAGTGGCCAGCGCGGCCCTGTTCCTGGCGTCCGATGAAAGCAGCTTCGTCAATGGAAGCGAGCTGTTCGTCGATGGCGGCGCAGCGCAAATTTAGTCCACGCCATACCGAGGGCCGGCGGCTGCCGCTACCCTCTCCAAGCTGGCGGTACCGGCAGGCCGGCACGGGGAAGTGCCGGCGCATTCGCCGCGCGGCGCGCCCAAGGCGCCGCGACGGCCAGCTTATTCCCTGCGCGCGCCGGCCGAGCTGCCCTTGCCTGCCTGGCTGCCACTCTGGACCGGGATGTTGCCTTGCATTTCGCTCTGGCTCGCGCTGCCCTGGGCGCTGCCGGCGCCGCCGCTCTGCATGCTGGCGCCGCCGCGCATCTGCTCGCCGTCACCACGCATCTGGCCATCGCCGGTGCGGAACGGGTCGGTGAACTTACGCATGGTTTCCTGCTGGTTGCGCATGCTGCGGTCGGTTTCTTCCGATGCCACGCGGGCGACTTCGTCAGCCAGTGCGCGCGCGGTGCGGGTGGTTTCCTGCACGTGCTGCTCGGTGACACGCGCCAGTTCGACCTGGGCGTCGGCGGCCACGCGGGAAATATGCTGTTGGTAGGCACGCAGCTTTTCGGTAGCAGGCTGGGCGCGCGATGCGGTCGCGCTGATCATGTCGGTCTGGCGATCGGCGGTCAGCATCGAATTGGTGGCCAGGGTGCTTTCTTCCAGCATGGTCTGGGTCAGCTGGATGTTCAGGTCGCACAGTTGCTGGAACGAACGGAACAGCGATTTGGACATGTCGTTCATGAACGCTGCCTGCGCTTCGAAATGGCTACGGACTGCTGGCGTGACGGATTGGGAAAATGGAAACATTAGAGTCGCCTCATTAGTTAGTGTGAACATGACAGCGAAGGGGAACACACGCAACCGGAAATGGTGCGCCGTGTGCCGCCCCGCGACGGGAAGTGAGAAGACTGCATTGCCTGTCGATCGGGGTCGACCGCGGCAGATCGTCTTCAGCACGAACTGCAAGGCTAGGCCTCTGCGCCCATCGCGACTTGACAAAGATCAAACGTCTCCGGGCGCGGACGAAAACGGATCAGGCCGTACAGTCGTGCAATTTTTTCCCGTTATCCGATGTTGACACGGCCGCTAGGGTATTGAATGGCGGCGCTGCGCCGCGTTGCGAGGAGGAAGGCAATCGTCAGCGGCCCGACCCGGCCAATCAGCATCATCAGGATCACCAGGCCCTGCCCGGCCGCGCTGAGATTCGGGGTGAGCCCCCGTGACAGGCCGGAGGTGGCGAACGCGGACACGCCTTCGAAAGCGATGTCGAGGAAGTCGCCGCGCTCGGTGATCGACAGCAGGAAGACGCCGATCAGCACGCCAAACACCGAAATGGTCGAGATCGCCAGTGCGCGCAGGATCACGGTCGAATCGAGGCTGCGCCCGAAGACCACCGGCTGGTGGTCGGCGCGCAGGAAGGAGCGGGTCGCCAGCACCAGCACGATGAAGGTGCCCAGCTTGATGCCGCCGGCGGTCGAGCCGCTGCCGCCGCCAATGAACATCAGTACCATGGTCAGCAAGGAGGTCGCGGGCTGCATCCCGGCCACATCGAGCGTGTTGAAGCCGGCGCTGCGCGGCGCCGCGCCATGGAACCATGCCACCCACAGCTTGTCACCCAGGCTGGACAACTGGCCAAGGGTGGCCGGGTTGCCGTATTCGAGGGCCAGCACCGCCAGCATGGCGACCAGATTGAGCACCAGGGTGCCGACCAGCATGACCTTGGTGTGCAGAGCGTATTCGCGGAAACGGCGCTTGCGGATCACGTCGGCAATCACCACGAAGCCCAGCCCGCCGCTAATGAACAACGACGAGATGACGATATTGACCAGCGGATGGCCCGAGTAGGCAACCAGGCTGTCGGCGCGCAGCGCGAAGCCGGCATTGTTAAACGCCGATACGGCATGGAACAGGCTGTGGTACAGGCCCTGCCGCCATCCCAGTTCCGGCACCCACTGAATCGCCAGCAAGAATGTGCCGGCCAGTTCCATGACCGCGGTAAACCCGAACATCATGCGCAGCAGGTGGCGCATGTCTTCCTGTCCGGGCTGGTTAAGCGCTTCGCTGATCTGGGCGCGGTGGCCGAGCGACATGCGGTCGCGCATCAGGTAGATCACGAACATGCCAAAGGTCATCAGGCCAAGGCCGCCGGCCTGCATCAGCACCAGCAGCACGGACTGGCCGAACAAGGTGAAATGGCTACCTGTGTCGACCACCACCAGCCCGGTCACCGTGGCGGCGGACACCGCGGTGAACGCGGCCTGGGCCCAGCTGGTGCCATGGTGGCTGGCCATCGGCAGCTTAAGCAGCAGCATGCCGACCAGCGCCAGCCCGAGGAAGGACAGGATCAGCGCGTGCGGCGGGGTCAGCCGGCGCACGCGCTTTTCGACCAACCCGGCGAGGGTGGCGGCGGGTGCCTGCCTCATAGGTACTTCGAGACCCTGCGCAGCCTTGACAGAGTGCCGAGCAGCACGATCTGGTCACCGAGTTCGAAGTGGTGTGACGGCGGCGGCGGCGCCATCACCATGCCGCGGCTGCGGATGACCAGGCACTGGATGTCGTTTTCCACGAGGTGCAAGGCCTCGATGGTCTTGCCATGCAAACACTCCGAGGCCCGCACTTCGGAGATGAACTGGTCGTCGCCGAGGTTGATGTAGTCGAGCACGTGCGGGTACGTCAGGGTGCGCGCGACCCGCAGCCCCATTTCGTGTTCCGGGTTGACGATATGGTCGGCGCCGAGTTTCTCGAGGATCTTGTAGTGGTTGGCGTTCAGGGCCTTGGCCCATACCTGGGTTGCGCCCATGTTCTTGACCACCAGCGTGGCCAGGATATTGGCTTCGATGTCCTCGCCGATGGCGACCACGACCACATCCGACTCGTGCACGCCCAGTTCGCGCAGCACGCGCTCGTCGCGGGCGTCGGCGATCACGGTGCGGTCGAGATGGTCGGCCAGCGCGCTGACGCGCGACGGATTGGTGTCGATGCCCAGCACTTCGATCCCGAGGCGGGTCAGTTCAAGCGAGACAGTCGAACCGAACGCTCCGAGTCCGATGACGGTGGCATTACCTTTCATGCAGTTTCCTTGTCAAACGCACAGCTGTGCGCGGCAGAAGGATAGCATGCTCAGTCGACCTGGTAGCGCGGCAGCGCCGTGCCGCAGTCCGAGCAGTATTTCGCCTCGGGCTCGTGGCCTTCGCTCAGGCAGGCCGGGCAGGTGCGGGTGGTGGGCAGCCGGCGCCCCATGCGCAGCGAGGCCATCTCGGCGGTCACGATGCCGGTGGGCACCGCGAGGATGCCCCAGCCGAGCAGCATCATGAACGACGCGATCATCTTTCCCAGCGTGGTATGCGGCACCACGTCGCCATAGCCGACGGTGGTCATCGTCACGATGGCCCAGTACATCGCCATCGGAATGCTGGTGTAGCCGTTCTCGGGGCCCTCGACGACATACATCACGGTGCCGAAAATCAGCACCGCCATCAGCACGGCCGACAGGAATACCAGGATCTTGCGCCCGCTGGCGCGCAGCGCCCGCGCCAGCATCGTGTATTCGGCCACGTAATGGGTCAGCTTGAGGATGCGGAAGATCCGCAGCAGGCGCAGGATGCGGATGTCGAGGAATACCGCCGCTTCCGGCACCAGCAGGGCGAAATAGGTGGGCAGCACCGACAGCAGGTCGATGATGCCGAAGAAACTTGTCGCATAGCGCCACGGATGGCGCACGCAAGCCAGGCGGGCGATGTATTCGGCCGAGAACAGCAGGGTGAAGCCCCACTCCAGCATGGTCATGGTGGAGCCGTGGCGCTGCCTGATCGAGGGCACGCTGTCGGCCACCACCACGCCGATGCTCACCAGGATCAGCAGCACCAGCGCGAGGTCGAAGCGCCGCCCGGCTTTGGTGTCGGCCTCGAAGATGATGGTGTACAGGCGGCGCCGTACCCCGGTATCGGGCTTGCCGAATTCGACAAGGGGATCGAATCCCTCCGGAATCGCTGTCGGTTTGTCGTTCATGGCAGGGGTGCGGCCGCCTCCCAGGCGGGCCCCTTCAGTTCCAGCGTATTGCCCTCGGGGTCGTCAAGGTAGATCGACGCGCCCTCGCCCTCGGCGCCATAGCGCGACTCGGCCGGGCCGCACGCTACGCCGCAGGCGGCCAGGTGGGCGCGGATGGCCGCCTCGTCGAACGGCTCGACCCGGAAGCAGATATGGTCGACGTTGCGCCCTTCCCTGCCCGGCGCCGCGCCGCCGCGGCGCCCGAGGTGGCCGTCGACCGCCACCAGGTCGACCAGCGCGCTGCCGGCGCGCAGCTGGACCAGGCCAACCTCGTCCCGGCGGCGCTCGACTGTGCAGCCGAGCGCCTCGCAGTAAAAGCGCACCATCGCGTCAAGGTCGGCGACGCGCAGGACGACATGGTCGATGTGGCGGAGCTGAATCATTTCGGACTCAATCGGCGTGGCGTTCCACCCAGGTAGCGAAGGCATCGACGAACTTCTGCAGGAAGGCGCGGGTCGAATCGTTGTTCAGCTGGTCGCCGTCGAACTGTCCGCCGATGTTGCCGAGGTAAGCTTCCGGCTGCTGCATCGCAGGCATGTTGAGGAACACCAGCGACTGGCGCAGGTGGTGGTTGGCGCCAAAGCCCGCCAGCGCGCCCGGCGACACGCTGACCACCGCGCACGGCTTGCCGTTCCATGCGCTCTGGCCGTACGGGCGCGAACCGACATCGATCGCGTTCTTCAGCACGCCAGGCACCGAGCGGTTGTATTCGGGCGTACAGAACAGCACGCCGTCGAATTGCTTGATCTTGTCGCGGAACTCGACGTAGGTGGCAGGCGGATTGTCGTCATCGTCCTGGTTGTACATTGGCAGGTGGCCGATCTCGACGATCTCCATCTCCAGGGTGGACGGGGCCAGCAGCATCAGGGTTTTAGCCACCTTGCGGTTGAACGATTCCTTGCGCATGCTGCCGATGATAACGGCGATCTTTCTGGTTGCCATGACGTTCCTTATCGATGTCTGTAAAGAACGTTAATAGTAACCATTTTTGCATTATCGTGGAGCCAGACTAGATGCGTCCGCGCCGGAAATGGGCCAAAAATGCCTGCGCCTGCGCTTTGGTCAGCACCACCACCGGGTCGCCGTGGTACACGAACAGGAACGGCCTGCCGCCGAGCCGGTCGGTCAGTTTGGCATTGACCAGGAAGCGGGTGCCGGCCGGGTACCGGGCCGGGTCGCGCATGCTGCGCGCGCACTGCACCCGCATGCTAGGCGCAAACGCCTGGCCGGCCATCGGCTGGACCGACAGGCCGCCGTGCGGGCCGGGCACGGATTCAAGGGCCACTTCGCGGTAGGCGTACAGGTCGCGTGCCACCGGCTTAGGCCTTGGCGGCGGCGGGCGCGCGCACCACCTTCGCTTCGCGGATCGGCAGGTTGACCAGCGCCGCGCCGATCGCCAGCACGATGTCGATGTACCACATCCAGGTGTAGTCGCCATAGGTGACGAACGACAGGCCGCCCAGCCAGGCCCCGAAGAAGCCGCCGATCTGGTGCGACAGCAGGGTCAGGCCGAACAAGGTGGACAGGTAGCGCATGCCGAACAGCTTGCCCACCAGGCCGGCCGTCGGCGGCACCGTGGCCAGCCACGTGAAGCCCAGCGCGGCGGCCAGCACATAGAACGTCATCGCAGTCTTCGGCGACAGCAGGTAGATGCCGATGATGACGGCGCGCGCGGCGTAGATCCACACCAGCAGCGATTTCATGCGGTAGCGCGTGCTGAGCGCGCCGACCGTCAGGCTGCCGGCGATGTTAAACAGGCCGATCAGCGCCAGCGCGGCCGCCGACACGCCGGCGGCCAGGTTGCACAGCGCGACTTCGCCCGGCAGGTGGGTGACCAGGAAGGCGATATGGAAGCCGCAGGTGAAGAAGCCAAGGTGCAGGCACAGGTAGCTGCGGTCGCGCATGGCGATCCTGACCTGGGCGCCAAGGCCGATGCCGGGTGCGGCAGGCGGCGGCGCCGGTATGGCCTCGCTGGCGTCAGCGGCAGCCGCCGGCGCCGGCGCGGCCTTGCGGGTGCGCAGCGGCCAGGCCAGCGGTATCGTCAGCAAGGATGCGGCGGCCATGGTGAACATCGCCGCGATCCAGCCGGTGCTGGCGATAATGGCCTGCATCAGCGGCGCAAACACGAACTGGCCGAACGAGCCGCCGGCATTGATGAAGCCTGCCGCGAACGGCCGCCTGTGGACTGGCAGGCGCTGCGCGGTGGCGCCGATCAGGATCGAGAAGCTGCCTGCCCCCGCGCCGGCGGCGCTCAACAAGCCCATGGTGAGGATCAGGCCCCATTCGGACGACACGAACGGCGTGGCCGCCAGGCCCGCGGCCAGCATCACGCCGCCCATCACGATGACCCGGCCGGAACCGTATTTGTCGGCCACCGCGCCGAACACCGGCTGCGCCGCGCCCCACATGAACTGGCCGATCGCCAGCGCGAAGCTGACGCTGGCGATGCCAAGCCCGGTCGCGGTATTGATCGGCGACAGGAACAGCCCCGAGGTCAGGCGCGCGCCCATCGTGATCATCAGGATCGCCGAGGCCGTGAGGATTAGCGCCCAGGCGGCGCGCGGGGTCATTTCGGGTTGTGTGGACATGGCCGGTGCGTGTTCTTGTTGTGTATCGGTTCCCGCCCGCGCGGGAGGTCTGCTCCGCCAATGGGGGGCACGACGCAGGTGCGTCGTGCCCCCCATGCTACGCGGTCGTCGACCGGATCAACATCGCGACCGCTTCGGCCGCCATGCCCTCCTCGCGGCCAAGGTAGCCCATCTTCTCGTTGGTCTTGGCCTTGATATTGACCTGCTGCGGCGACACACCGATGTCTTCGGCGATGCGCGACACCATCTGCGGGATATGCGGCGCCATCTTTGGCGCCTGCGCGATGATGGTCGCGTCGATGTTACCGATCGTGTAGCCGGTGGCGACGACGCGGTGCGCCACTTCGCGCAGCAAGGTGCGCGAATCGGCGCCGGCGAACATCGGGTCGGTGTCGGGGAAATGCTTGCCGATGTCGCCCAGCGCGGCCGCGCCAAGCAGCGCGTCGATCACCGCGTGCAGCAGCACGTCGGCGTCGGAGTGGCCCATCAGGCCGGTCTTGTGCGGGATCGTGACGCCGCCGACGATCAGCTTGCGGCCCTCGACAAGGGCGTGGCAGTCGTAGCCGGTGCCGATGCGGAACGGCGGGGTCGGATTGTAGGATGCTAGTGCCATGGTTGGTTCATTCCAAGTGTGAGGTCGTCATGACGCCGCCAGGTACATCTCGGCGATCCGGATATCGGCCGGCAGCGTCACTTTCAGATTGCGGGGGTGGCCTTCGACCAGCCTGGGCGACAGGCCCATGGCCTCGATGGCGCTGGCGTCGTCGGTCACGAGCGCCGGGTCAACCGCCGCTGCGAGCGCCTCGCCCAGCAGCTTGTAGCGGAACATCTGCGGCGTCTGCGCCAGCCACAGGCCGTCGCGCGCAACGGTTTCGACCGGGCCGCTGGTGCTGCGCTTGACGGTATCGACCACCGGCAGCGCCAGCAGGCCGCCGACCGGGTCGCTGCCGACCGCGGTAATCAGTTTTTCGATCAGCGCCGCGTCCAGCCCCGGGCGCGCGGCGTCGTGCACCAGCACCCAGTCGTCGCCCTGGACCATGCCGGCAAGCGCCGCCAGGCCGTTCCTGATCGATTCCATGCGGGTGGCGCCGCCGCAGCGCAGCACCGTCACCGCGCCCGGCGGCAGGACGGCGTCGATGTGGCCGTCGTCGCGGCTGACCACGACAAAGGTGTGCGCGATCAGCTCGCTCGACAGGAAGGCGTCGATGGTGTGGCGCAGCATCGGCTTTCCGCCGATCGCGATATATTGCTTGGGCGTAGCTGCGGCCATCCGCGCACCGACCCCGGCGGCCGGGATCAGGGCGAAATAGCGCGGGGCTTGCAGGATCATGGGAGTCATCTAGTGGTTTGGGCAGTCCGATAAAGACTGTACCTCACCTGCACAAAATTTGCAGGCGGATCGCGCTTTCTCAGGCGGCCGGCAGCCACACGCCGCTTTGGATCTTCTCGAGCCAGAACGCGCCGATGATGGTCTTGACGTCGGTGATCTCGCCTGCCTTCACCATGCCGAGCATCTCCGGCACGGTCGAGGTGAAGATCTCCAGGAACTCGCCCTCGTCGAGCTTCGCCTCGCCCGCGGCGAGGCCGCGCGCCAGGTAGATGTCGAGGTGCTCGTCGGAGTATGCGATGGCGTTGTGAATGGTGCAGACGAAGTGCCACTCGGTCGCGGTGTAGCCGGTTTCTTCGGCCAGTTCGCGCTTGGCGCAGGCCAGCGTGTCTTCGCCCGGATCGATTTTACCGGCTGGGAATTCGATGAACTCGCGTCCCAGCGGATAGCGGAACTGGCGTTCCAGCAGCACCCTGCCGTCGTCGAACAGCGGCAGGATCACGACCGCGCCGGGATGCTTGATGTATTCGCGGTCGGTGATTTTCCCGTCCGGGAGCGCGATCCGGTCCTTCGCCACCTTCAGGAAGCGGCCGTCATAGGCCATCTCGCCGTCGATACGGGTTTCCTTCAGCTTTGAATCCATGCGCGGCTCCATCCAAATGTCGTTCCCGCGCAGGCGGGAACCTATACCAGCATATTCCAAGGCGCCATGGGTTCCCGCCTGCGCGGGAACGACGGAACTAGTGGCGGTGCTTGCGCAGGTAGCGCCAGACGAAACCCGGGAACGACAAGGTCACGAACAAAGGCACCGTGATCATGTAGAACTCCTTGACCTGGGTGAAGACGCTACCGATGCGCGATTCGAGCAGGAACGCGATGGCGCCGACCACAAAGTACAGGACAAGCAGCTCGAACACCCGCACGAACGCGTGTTTCGGCTGCTTCAGGGGAATCAGGCCGAACACCTTCTCGGTCAGGAACGGCAGGTTGGCGGACGCCAGAGCGACGGCGATCACCAACCAGCTTGCAAGGGATACATCCATCAATTACGTCGAAAGCGTGGTGATCATCGCGTTGGTGCAGACGGTCAGCAGCGGACCTGCGAACACGCCCAGCGCCACGACGGCGATACCGTTGACCGACATCACCACGCGCATGTCCATCGGCGCGCTGATGACCGAGACGTCAGCCGGCTCGTCGAACCACATCACCTTGACCACGCGCAGGTAGTAGAACGCGCCGATCAGCGAGAACAGTACCGCCAGCACGGCCAGCCAGATCGCGCCGGTCGACAGCACCGATTCGAGCACCGTCAGCTTGGCCATGAAGCCCATCGCAGGCGGCACGCCGGCCAGCGAGAACATCATCAGCATCATCACGGTGGCGAACCACGGGCTGCGCTTGCCGAGGCCCTTGAAGTCGCTGATTTCTTCGGCTTCGAACCCGGAACGCGCCAGCATCATGATCAGGCCGAAGGTGCCGACCGTGGTCAGGACGTAGGTGATCGAATAGTACATCGCCGAGCTGTAAGCCGATGCCGCGTTGGCGGCGTCGCCGCCGACCACGCCCGACATCAGGCCAAGCAGCACGAAGCCCATTTGCGCGATGGTCGAATAGGCCAGCATGCGCTTGATGTTGGTCTGGGCGATCGCGGTCAGGTTGCCGATTGCCAGCGACATCACGGCCAGCACCATCAGCATCTGCTGCCAGTCGAACGCCATCGAGCCCAGGCCTTCGGACAGCAGGCGCACGGCGATGGCGAAGGTGGCCAGCTTCGGCGCCCCGCCAAGCAGCAGGGTCACCGCGGTTGGCGCGCCCTGGTAGACGTCAGGCACCCACATGTGGAACGGTACCGCGCCAAGCTTGAAGGCCAGGCCGGCGACGATGAACACCAGGCCGAACACCAGGATGGTGCGGCTGGCCGCGCCCGATTCGGCAGCGCGGGCGATCTCGCCGAGATCGAGCGAGCCGGTGGCGCCGTACACCATCGACAGGCCGTACAGCAGGAAGCCGGATGCCAGTGCGCCGAGGATGAAGTACTTCATCGCCGCTTCGGTCGATACCGCGTGGTCGCGGCGCAGCGCGACCAGTGCGTACAGCGACAGCGACATCAGTTCGAGGCCGAGGTAGATCGACAGCGCGCTGTTCCCCGAGATCATGATCATCTGTCCCAGCATCGAGAACAGCGCCAGCACGTAGAACTCGCCGCCGAGGTTATCGGACATCATGTTGCGTTCGGTCGCGTAGCTGCGCGAGTACACCAGCGTCATCGCCACCGTCAGGTAGGTAAACAGCTTGAGCAGGCTCGACATCGGGTCCGACACGTACATGTTCGAGAACGTGTACACGGTCGCGCCGCTGTTGAAGTCGGCAAACGAGAAGATCGCGCAGCCGCCCAGCGTGAGCAAGGTCAGGTAGTACGTGATATTGCGCTTGGCCGCGGGCAGGAACATGTCGATCAACAGGATCGCCGATGCCGCCACCACCAGGAAGATCTCGGCGTAGACCGGGGCCAGGTTAGGATTGGTGTATTCGTTCATAGTCATTTCTTACGGAAGCTTCGATACGGAGACATGCTGGAGCAGGTCCGCAACCGAGGTTTGCATCGTGTCGGTAAATGGCGCCGGGTACAGGCCCATGTACAAGGTGGCGATCGCCAGGACGGCAAGCATGAAGAACTCGCGGCGGTTCAGGTCGACCAGCTCGGCCACGTGCGGGTTGGCCACTTCGCCGAATACCACGCGCTTGACCATCCACAGCGAATACGCCGCGCCGAAGATCAGCGCCGTCGCGGCCAGCATGCCGATCCAGAAGTTGTACTCGACCGCGCCCAGGATCACCATGAACTCGCCGACGAAGCCGGAAGTGGCCGGCAAGCCCGCGTTAGCCATCGAGAACAGCACGAAGAACGCAGCGAACTTCGGCATGCGGTTGACAACGCCGCCGTAGTCGGCGATCTGGCGCGAGTGCATCTGGTCGTACAGCACGCCGATACACAGGAACATCGCGCCCGACACGAAGCCGTGCGAGATCATCTGGACGATACCGCCCTGCAGCGACATGGTGTTGAACATGAAGAAGCCGAGGGTGACGAAGCCCATGTGCGCGATCGACGAATAGGCGACCAGCTTTTTCATGTCCTTCTGTACCAGCGCCACCAGGCCGATGTAGATCACGGCGATCAGCGACAAGGTGATGATGAACGGCGCCATCGAATGCGATGCGTCAGGCGTGATCGGCAGCGAGAAGCGCAGGAAACCGTAGGCGCCGAGTTTCAGCATGATCGCCGCCAGCACCGCGGAGCCGCCGGTAGGCGCTTCCACGTGGACGTCGGGCAGCCAGGTGTGGACCGGGAACATCGGCACCTTGACCGCGAACGCCGCCAGGAAGGCGATGAAGATGAAGGTCTGCTCTTTCATCGTCAATGGCAGTGTGTGCCACTCGAGGATGTCGAAGCTGCCGCCAGCTGCGTTGTACAGGTAGATGATCGCGACCAAGGTCAGCAAGGAGCCGAAGAAGGTGTACAGGAAGAACTTGAACGATGCGTAGATGCGGTTGTCGCCGCCCCAGATACCGATGATGATGTACATCGGGATCAGGGTCGCTTCGAAGAAGAAGTAGAACAGCAGGCCGTCCATCGCGCAGAACACGCCGATCATCAGGCCCGACAGGATCAGGAACGCGCCCATGTACTGCGCCACGCGCTGCTGGATCACTTCCCATGCCGAGATGATGACGATGACGGTGATGAAGGCCGTCAGCGGCACGAACCACAGCGACAGGCCGTCGATGCCGAGGCTGTAGAAGATGTTGAAGCGGCCGATCCACGGCGCGCTTTCGACGAACTGCATGCCGTGGGCGGCGTTGTCGAAATTCGACACCAGCGGGAACGTCGCCAGCAGGCTGATGACGGCGCCGGCCAGCGCCAGCCAGCGGGTCATGCCGGCGCGCTCATCGCGGCCGATGGCCAGGATCAGTACACCAAACAGGACCGGGAGCCAGATCGCCAGGCTCAGGTAAGGGAAGGAAGATATCGTTGACTGCATCATATTATTGTCTTAGCTGGACGTGTTAAGCGTGCCAAAACGGCAGGAAGTAGACCAGGAACCCCAGCACGCCGAGGATCATCACGAAAGCGTAGTGGTAGATGTAACCGGTCTGCAGTACGCGGACCAGCGACGAGAACCAGCCCACCACTTTGGCCGAACCGTTGACCAGCAGGCCATCGATCAGGTTGCGGTCGCCGTGTTTCCACAAGCCGCCGCCCAGCAGGCGTGCACCGCCGGCGAAGACGACATCGTTGAACTTGTCCATGTAGTACTTGTTGTCCAGCAGGGTGTGCACCGCTTTGCCCTTGGCATAGAACCATGCCGGAACGCGCGGATTGACCATGTAGCAGTAGTAGGCGGCGGCGACACCGGACAGCGCGAGCCAGAACGGCGCGGTCGTCAGGCCGTGGGTCACCATCGCGACCGGGCCATGCCAGTTGGCGGCCAGCTCTTTCAGGCCGACGTGGTTGTCGCCAACGAAGATCACGCCCTTGAAGAAGTCGCCGAACAGCATTGGGCCGATGGTCAGGAAACCGATGATCACCGAAGGAATCGCCAGCAGGATCAGCGGCAGGGTCACCACCAGCGGCGACTCGTGCGGCTTCTGCCCTGGCGCCAGGCCGTGGTGATGGTGGTCGTCATTTGCGGAATCGCTGTGCGATTCCTCTTCGTGATGGCCGTCCGAATCGTGGCCTTCCGAATGGTGGTGCGGCTTGCCGAAACGCTCTTCGCCGTGGAACACCAGGAAGTACATGCGGAACGAGTAGAACGCGGTGACGAACACGCCGGCCAGCACGGCGAAGTTGGCAAAGCCCGAACCCCACAGGTTGGTCGCGTGGACCGCTTCGATGATCGAATCCTTCGAGTAGAAGCCCGAGAAGAACGGGGTGCCGATCAGTGCCAGCGAACCAAGCAGCGAGGTGATCCAGGTGATCGGCATGTACTTGCGCAGGCCGCCCATGTTGCGGATGTCCTGATCGTGGTGCATGCCGATGATGACCGAGCCGGCGCCAAGGAACAGCAGCGCCTTGAAGAACGCGTGCGTCATCAGGTGGAACACGGCGGCCGAGTAAGCCGAGGCGCCCAGCGCCACCGTCATGTAGCCCAGCTGCGACAGGGTCGAGTACGCGACCACGCGCTTGATGTCGTTCTGGATGATGCCCAAAAAGCCCATGAACAGCGCGGTGATCGAGCCGATTACCAGCACGAAGGACAGCGCGGTGTCGGACAGTTCGAACAGCGGCGACATGCGCGCCACCATGAAGATACCCGCGGTAACCATGGTCGCCGCGTGGATCAGCGCCGAAATCGGGGTCGGGCCTTCCATCGAGTCAGGCAGCCAGACGTGCAGCGGGAACTGGGCCGACTTGCCCATCGCGCCGATGAACAGGCAGATGCAGGCGACCGTGATGATCATCCAGTCGGTTCCCGGCAGCGTCGCGCTGACCAGCGCTTCCTTCTGCGCGAACACTTCCTGGTAGTTCATCGAGCCGGCGTAGGCCAGCAGCAGGCCGATACCGAGGATGAAGCCGAAGTCGCCGACGCGGTTGACCAGAAACGCCTTCATGTTGGCGAAGATCGCGGTCGGGCGGGTGTACCAGAAACCGATCAGGAGGTAAGAGACCAGGCCCACCGCTTCCCAGCCGAAGAACAGCTGCAGGAAGTTGTTGGCCATGACCAGCATCAGCATCGCGAACGTGAACAGCGAGATGTACGAGAAGAAGCGGTTGTAGCCCTCATCCTCGGCCATGTAGCCGATCGTGTAGATGTGCACCATCAGCGACACGAACGTCACCACGCACATCATCATCGCCGACAGGGTGTCGATCTGGAAGCCGACTTCCAGCTTCAAGGTACCGACCGTCATCCAGTTGTAGATGGTGCCGTTGAAGCTGGCGCCGTCGAGCACCGCCATCAGCGTCTGCACCGACAGGATCAGCGCGATCAGCACACCCAGGATGGTGACCGTGTGCGACGTCTTGCGGCCGACCACGTTGCCCAGGAATTTAGTACCCAGCAAGCCGGCGACCAGCGAGCCGACCAGCGGCGCCAAGGGGATAGCCAGCAAGAGATTAGGGTTAAGAATTTGCCCCGCCATATTGAACCTTATTCGTTATCTGTTGGGTTAAAAACTTAGCCTTTGAGGCTGTCGAGGTCTTCCACATTGATCGTGTCCAGGTTACGGAACAAGACCACAAGGATCGCCAGGCCAATTGCCGACTCTGCTGCTGCAACGGTCAGGATGAAGAACACGAAGATCTGTCCCGACGCGTCGCCCAGGTAATGCGAAAAGGCGATGAAGTTCATGTTCACTGCCAGCAGCATCAGTTCGATGGCCATCAGCAGGACGATGATGTTCTTACGGTTCAGGAAGATCCCGACGATCGAGATCGCGAACAGGATCGCGCCCAGGACCAGGTAGTGTGCGAGCGATAAGGTCATTTTGTCTCCTTGGCGGCGGCGTCTTGGGCTTCGGCGGCAGCCAGTGCTTCGGCTTTCGAGACGGCGTCGAGCGCCGGCTGGTCGATCGCGTTCATCTTGACGACGCGCAGGCGGTCGTTACGCTTGACGCGTACGGCGTCGGCCGGATCGATGGCCTTGGTGTCCTTGCGCTTGCGCAGGGTCAGCGACACTGCGGCGATCATTGCGACAAGCAAGATCACTGCGGCAATTTCAAAGCCATAAATATATTTCGTGTAGATCAGCAGGCCCAATTCCTTGGTGCCGCCGATGTTCGCCGCAACCGCTTCCGGCGACTGCTCGAAGCCAAGGAAGCCGCGCCACAGCACCGCCGCCATCTCCAGCACGATCACCGCGCCAATGGCCGAGGCCAGCGGCAGGTGGCTCCAGAAGCCTTCCCGGATCCGGTCCATGTTGATGTCCAACATCATGACCACGAACAGGAACAGCACCATCACGGCGCCGACGTAGACCAGCACCAGCACGATGGCCAGGAACTCGGCCTTGAGCAGCATCCAGATGCCGGCGGCGTTGAAGAACGCCAGCACCAGGAACAGCGCCGCGGTGACCGGGTTGCGGGCCGTGATAACGCGGGTCGAGGCAATCACCATGATGGCCGCGAACACGTAGAACAAAGCAGTTTTAAAGTCCATAACTAAACCTGGTAGCCCTGCAGATTAACGGTAAGGCGCATCGGCGGCGCGGGCGGCGGCGATGTCGGCTTCATAGCGGTCACCGACCGCCAGCAGCATTTCCTTCGTGTAGTACAAGTCGCCGCGTTTTTCACCGTGGTACTCGAGCACGTGGGTCTCGACGATCGAGTCGACCGGGCACGATTCTTCGCAGAAGCCGCAGAAGATGCACTTGGTCAGGTCGATGTCATAGCGCGTGGTGCGGCGCGAACCGTCGTCGCGCTGCTCGGATTCGATGGTGATCGCCATCGCCGGGCACACCGCTTCGCACAGCTTGCAGGCGATGCAGCGCTCTTCCCCGTTGGGGTAGCGGCGCAGCGCGTGCAGGCCGCGGAAACGCGGCGACATCGGGGTCTTTTCTTCCGGATACTGCACAGTGATTTTGCGCGAGAACATGTACTTTCCCGTCAGCGCCATCCCTTTGAACAGTTCGGTCAGCATCATGCTGCTGACAAAGTCTTTAAGTCGTTCCATGATTCCTGTTCCTTACTTCCAAATATTCCAGGACGTCTGCATCCAGGCGGCGACCAGCACCAGCCAGAACAGGACGAGCGGAATGAAGACTTTCCAGCCGAGGCGCATGATCTGGTCGTAGCGGTAGCGCGGGAAGGTGCCGCGAATCCAGACGAACAGCGAGACGATGAAGAAGGCTTTCGCAAACAGCCAGAAGAAGCCGCCCAGCGCGCCGAATTCGAGGAAAGCAAACGGTGCCGACCAGCCGCCCAGGAACATGATCGAGGCCAGCGTCGCGATCAGGATCATGTTGGCGTATTCGGCCAGCATGAACATCGCATACGACATGCCCGAGTACTCGACCATGTGGCCGGCGACGATCTCGGACTCGCCTTCGACGACGTCGAACGGGTGGCGGTTACATTCGGCCAGGCCGGAAATGATGTAGACGACGAACAGCGGCAGCAGCGGCAGCCAGTTCCACGACAGGAAGTTCAAGCCCATCTCGGCGAACTGGCCCTTTTGCTGGCCCAGCACGATGTCCGAGAAGTTCAGGCTGCCCGACACCATCAGCACGACCACCAGCGCGAAACCCATCGGGATTTCGTACGAGATCATCTGCGCCGAGGCGCGCATCGCGCCCATGAACGAGTATTTCGAGTTCGACGCCCAGCCGGCGATGATGATGCCGTACACCTCCATCGAGGTGATCGCCATCAGCAGCAGCAAGCCGGCGTTGACATTGGCCAGTACGATTTCCGGGCCGAAAGGCACGACCGACCAGGCCGCCAGCGCCGGCATGATCGTCATGATCGGGCCGATGATGAACAGGGTCGATACCGCCTTGGTCGGCACCACGATCTCTTTGAACAGCAGCTTGAGCGCATCGGCGATCGGCTGCAGCAGGCCCATCGGACCGACGCGGTTCGGGCCGACGCGGATCTGGATCCAGCCGATCAGCTTGCGTTCCCACAGGGTCGCGTAGGCAACCAGGCCCATCAGCGGCAGCAGCACGCACAGGATCTTGATCATGGTCCATGCCAGCGGCCATACCGGTCCCAGCAAGCCTTCGCCGGTGGTGGTAAGGGTGTTAATGAATTCAGGCATCGCCATTACGCACCCTCCCCTGCTTTTTCAACGTGGATCGCACCGAACAGCGCGCCCAGCATGGCGGTCGCGTGGTGCGCGGTCGCGACGCGGACGGCGTTGGCCGGCAGGCGGGCATCGATGCCTGCCACCAGCACGGCGCTGCCCGAACCCTGCGTCACCTTGACGGTGTCGCCCGCCTTGACGCCCAGCTTCTCGGCCAGGGCGCGCGGCAGCTGGACCAGCGGCGCGTTGGCGTCGGCGGTGCGCAGCAGTGGTTCGGAACGGCGCGCGATCGCGTCGGCGAAGTAGATCGGTACGTCGGTGATGCGTTCCAGCGCGCCGGACGTGCCGAACGCGCTTGCTGCCAGCGCGGCCTTGCCGGTGTTGCTCAGCTTGGCGGACAGGTCGGTCACGCCCTTGCCGAACAGCTCGTCGCGGATCGCTTCCGAGGTGTCGTACTCAAAGCCTTGCAGGCCCAGCAGGTTGCCCAGCACGCGCAGCACTTTCCACGCGGGACGGGTGTCGCCGAGCGGCTTGACGGTGCCGTTGAAGCTTTGGGCGCGCCCTTCGCAATTGACGAAGGTGCCCGAGGTTTCGCTGAATGGCGAAATCGGCAGCAGCACGTCGGCGTACTCGAAGCCATGCTTGAAGGCCGACATCGCAACGACCATCTCGGCGCCCTCCAGAGCGGCGCGGGCCTGCTGCGGGTTGTGGCTGTCGAGCTCAGGCTCGGCGTTCAGCAGCACGTAGGCTTTCTTCGGCGTGGAGAACACTGGCGCTGCATTCTTGCTGTAGGCGCCGGCCAGGTAGCCGCCGACCGTATTGGCCGCGTCCACCAGGTAACCCAGCTTGGCGCCGGTTTGTTCGGCGATCCACTGCGCCGCTGCGTGCAACTGCGACGCTTGCGGGTGCTGGCTGACCGCGTTACCCAGCAGGATCGCGCCTGGCAGGTCTGCGCTGGTCTGGGTCAGGCTGGCGGCGATGGCCTTGGCTGCATCGGACGCTTGTACGTTCTCGAAACCATTTGGCGCCGCGATACCTTTGGCGCCGGCGATGGCTGCGACCACTTCCGACAGGGCTGCGAGCCAGTCGGACGGCGCGGCGATCATCTTGCTGGCGGTCGGGATCAGCAGCTCGTCGTCGGAGGCGTGCAGGATCGACAGCTTGGCGCCGCTCTTGACGGCGGCGCGCAGGCGCGTGGCGACCAGCGGGTGATCCTTGCGCAGGAACGAGCCGATCACGAAGGCGCGCGACAGGTTCGACAGCTCGGCGATCGGCATGCCCAGCCATGGGGTGACCGCGCCATCGTTGGCGAAGTCGGTCTGGCGCAGGCGGAACTCGATGTTTTCCGAACCGATGCCGCGCATGGCCTTGGCCAGCAGGGTCAGTTCTTCGACGGTCGAATGCGGGGTCGCGACAGCGGCGATGGCGTCGGCGCCATGCTCGTGCTTGATGTTACGCAGGCCATGGGCCACGTATTCCAGCGCGGTCTGCCAGTCGGTCTCGGCCCACTCACCACCCTGCTTGATCATTGGCGAGGTCAGGCGTTCGGCATTGTCCAGCGCTTCGTACGAGAAGCGGTCCTTGTCCGAAATCCAGCATTCGTTGATCGCTTCGTTTTCCAGCGGCAGTACGCGCATGACCTTGCCGCCCTTGACCTGGACGATCAGGTTGGTGCCGAGCGAATCGTGCGGGCTGACCGACTTGCGGCGCGACAGTTCCCAGGTACGGGCGCTGTAGCGGAAAGGCTTGGAGGTCAGCGCGCCGACCGGGCACAGGTCGATCATGTTGCCCGACACTTCGGAGTCGACGGTCTTGCCGACGAACGAGGTGATTTCGGCGTGTTCGCCGCGGCCCAGCATGCCCAGTTCCATCACGCCGGCAACTTCCTGGCCGAAACGTACGCAACGGGTGCAGTGGATGCAGCGGGTCATCTCTTGCATCGAGATCAAGGGGCCGGCGTCTTTCGGCGGCACCACGCGCTTTTCTTCTTCGTAGCGCGAACCGGACTTGCCGTAACCGACCGCCAGATCCTGCAGCTGGCATTCGCCGCCCTGGTCGCAGATCGGGCAATCGAGCGGGTGGTTAATCAGCAGGAATTCCATCACGGATTTCTGTGCCTGCACCGCCTTGTCGCTGTTCGAGCGCACGATCATGCCTGCCGAGACTGGCGTGGCGCAAGCCGGCAAAGGCTTCGGGGCCTTCTCGACTTCTACCAGGCACATGCGGCAGTTCGCTGCGATCGACAATTTCTTGTGATAGCAAAAATGCGGGATGTAGGTGCCAAGCTTGTTGGCCGCGTCCATCACCATGCTGCCTGGTGGGACTTCTACCTTTTTACCGTCAATTTCAATTTCAACCATGAGAGTTCTCTGGCCTTAGAGATAAGTCGGCACGAGGCAATGCTTGTGCTCGATGTGATATTCAAATTCTTCGCGGAAGTTCTTGATCATGGCGCGTACCGGCATCGCCGCCGCATCGCCCAGCGCGCAAATGGTGCGTCCCTGGATGTTGTCGGCGATCGAGTTCAGCATGTCCAGGTCGTCTGCGCGGCCCTGGCCGTGCTCGATACGGTGGACCATGCGGTACATCCAGCCCGTGCCTTCGCGGCATGGCGTGCACTGGCCGCACGATTCTTCGTAATAGAAGTACGACAGGCGCAGCAGCGACTTGACCATGCAGCGGGTCTCGTCCATGACGATGACGGCGCCCGAACCGAGCATCGAGCCGGCCTTGGCGATCGCGTCGTAGTCGAGATCGGTGTCCATCATGACCTCGCCGCGGATCACCGGCGCGGACGAACCGCCAGGAATGACCGCCTTGATCTTTTTGCCGCCGCGCATGCCGCCGGCCAGCTCCATCAGCTTGGCGAATGGCGTGCCCAGTGGCACTTCGTAATTGCCTGGACGCTCGACGTCGCCCGAGATCGAAAAGATCTTGGTGCCGCCGTTATTCGGCTTGCCCAGGCCGAGGTAGTTCTCTGCGCCCATGTTCAAAATGAACGGGACGGCAGCGAAGGTCTCGGTGTTGTTGATCGTGGTCGGCTTGCCGTACAGGCCGAACGAGGCCGGGAACGGCGGCTTGAAGCGCGGCTGTCCCTTCTTGCCTTCGAGCGACTCCAGCAGCGCGGTTTCTTCGCCGCAGATGTAGGCGCCGTAGCCGTGATGCGCGTGCAGCTGGAAGGAAAAATCGCTGCCCATGATCTTGTCGCCCAGGAAGCCCGCCGCGCGCGCTTCTTCCAGCGCGTCTTCGAAGCGCAGGTAGTCTTCGAAGATCTCGCCGTGGATGTAGTTGTAGCCGACGGTGATGCCCATCGCGTACGCGCCGATGGCCATGCCCTCGATCAGCGAATGCGGGTTGTAGCGAATGATGTCGCGGTCCTTGAACGTGCCCGGCTCGCCTTCGTCGGTATTGCAGACGAGGTATTTCTGGCCTGGGTACTGGCGCGGCATGAAGCTCCACTTCAGGCCGGTCGGGAAACCGGCGCCGCCGCGGCCGCGCAGGCCCGAGGCCTTGAGGTCGGCAATGATCTGTTCCGGGGTGATCTTTTCTTCGATGATACGGCGCAAGGCGCTGTAGCCGCCGCGCTTGACGTACTCGTTCAGGCCCCAGTTGTCGCCGTTCAGATCCTTCAGGATCAGCGGATTGATGTGACGGTCGTGCAGGCTGGTCATTTGTTGAGTTCCTCTACCAGTGCGTCGATCTTGTCGTCGGTCATGAACGAGCACATGCGGTGGTTGTTAACGATCATGACCGGTGCGTCGCCGCACGCGCCCATGCATTCGCCTTCCACCAGCGTGAACTGGCCGTCATGGGTGGTTTCGCGGTAGCCGATGCCCAGCATTTCCTGCAGGCGCTTGCCGGCGCGTTCGCCGCCCGACAGCGCGCATGGCAGGTTGGTGCACACGGTGATCTTGTGCTTGCCGACCGGCTTGACGTTGTACATGTTGTAGAAGGTCGCCACTTCCTGCACGGCGATCGCAGGCATACCGATGTAGTCGGCCACTTCCTGCATCACTTCCGGCGACAGCCAGCTGGTTTCCACCTGCGCGTGCGCCAGCGCGGCCATCACGGCGGACTGGCGCTGGTCGGCCGGGTACTTGGCCAGCTCGCGGTCGATCTTTTTGTAGCACTGTTCTGATAACAACATAAATTTCTCTCTCTCGGGCTTACCGGACGCGAGCGTCACCTGTCAATACTGCCGAATACGATGTCCTGGGTTCCGATGATGGTGACGGCGTCTGCCAGCATGTGGCCGCGCGCCATTTCGTCAAGGCTCTGCAGGTGGGCGTAGTCGGGCGTGCGCAGCTTCAGGCGGTACGGCTTGTTGGCGCCGTCGGAGACGATATAGACGCCCATCTCGCCTTTCGGATGCTCGACTGCCGCGTAGACTTCGCCTGGCGGTACGTGCATGCCTTCGGTAAACAGCTTGAAGTGGTGAATCAAGGATTCCATGTTCGACTTCATCTCGGTGCGCTTTGGCGGCGCCACCTTGTGGTTGTCGACCATGACCGGGCCCGGGTTGGCGCGCAGCCAGCTCGATGCCTGCTTGATGATGCGGTTCGACTGGCGCATTTCTTCCACGCGCACCAGGTAGCGGTCATAGCAGTCGCCATTGGTGCCGACCGGGATGTCGAAGTCCATCTTGTCGTAGACGGCGTACGGCTGCATCTTGCGCAAGTCCCATTCGACGCCCGAACCGCGCAGCATGGCGCCGGTGAAGCCCATCGCCTTGGCCGCTTCCGGCGAGACCACGCCGATGCCGACGGTACGCTGTTTCCAGATCCGGTTGTCGGTCAGCAGGGTTTCGTATTCGTCGACATAGGTCACGAAACGCTTGGTGAAATCGTCGATGAAGTCCAGCAGCGAGCCCTGGCGCGCTTCATTGAGCTCGTCGATGGCCTTGGCGCTGCGGATGATCGACGCCTTGTGCTTTGGCATCGCGTCGGGCAGGTCGCGGTACACGCCGCCCGGACGGTAGTAGGCCGCGTGCATGCGCGCCCCCGACACCGCTTCGTAGCAGTCGAACAAATCTTCGCGGTCGCGGAACGCGTACAGGAACGGGCCCATCGCGCCGACGTCGAGCGCGTGCGTGCCGAGCCACATCAGGTGGTTCAGCAGGCGCGTCATTTCGTCGAACATCACGCGGATGTACTGCGCGCGTACCGGCACCTCGATGCCGAGCAGCTTTTCGATGGCCATCACGTAGGCGTGCTCGTTGGACATCATCGACACGTAATCGAGGCGGTCCATGTACGGCACCGACTGCAGGTAGGTGCGGGTTTCGGCCAGCTTCTCGGTGGCGCGGTGCAGCAGGCCGATGTGCGGATCGGCGCGCTGGATCACTTCGCCGTCGAGCTCGAGCACCAGGCGCAGCACGCCGTGCGCGGCCGGGTGCTGGGGACCGAAGTTCAGGGTGTAATTCTTAATCTCAGCCATTATTTCATCCCGTAGGTTTCTTCGCGGATCACGCGCGGAATGATTTCACGCGGCTCGATCGTCACGGGTTGGTAGATCACGCGCTTCTGCTCGGGGTCGTAGCGCATTTCGACATAGCCGGAGATCGGGAAGTCCTTGCGGAACGGATGGCCGATGAAGCCGTAGTCGGTCAGGATGCGGCGCAGGTCGTTGTGGCCTTCGAACAGGATGCCGAACAGGTCGAACGCTTCGCGCTCGTACCAGTTGGCGGCACGCCAGATGCCGGTCACCGAGGCGAACACCGGCATCTCGTCGTCCGGCGCGAACGCGCGCACGCGCACGCGCCAGTTGTGGGCGATCGACAGCAGGTGCGACACGGCCGCGAAACGCGGGCCTTCCCACGTGCCTTCGCCGTAGGTCGAATAATCGACGCCGCACAGGTCGATCAGCTGATCGAACTGCAGCGCCGGATCGTCGCGCAGGGTCTGCATCGCCGCCAGGTAGCCGGCCGCCGGAACGACGACGGTCAGTTCGCCGAGCGCGCTGGAAATAACCGCGCCCTCGCCCAGCGCAGCCTGCAGCGCCCGTTCGAGGGTTTCGAGTTTTGATGTCATGATGGGAGCCGCTTCTTATCGAGCAATGGTGTTGGTGCGCTTGATCTTGTTCTGCAACTGCAGGATGCCGTACAGCAGCGCCTCAGCGGTTGGAGGACAGCCAGGCACATACACGTCGACCGGCACGATGCGGTCGCAACCGCGCACCACCGAGTACGAATAGTGGTAGTAGCCGCCGCCGTTGGCGCAGGAGCCCATCGAGATCACCCAGCGCGGTTCCGGCATCTGGTCGTAGACCTTGCGCAGCGCCGGCGCCATCTTGTTGCACAGCGTGCCGGCGACAATCATCACGTCCGACTGGCGCGGCGATGGGCGGAAGACCACGCCGAAGCGGTCCATATCGTAACGGGCCGCGCCCGTGTGCATCATCTCGACCGCGCAGCAAGCCAGACCGAACGTCATCGGGAACATCGAACCCGTGCGCGCCCAGTTGATCAGCTTGTCGGCTGTGGTGGTGATGAAACCTTCGTTTAATACGCCTTCAATTGACATGGCTTATTCCCAATCAAGGGCACCTTTCTTCCAGATGTACCAAAAACCAACCACGAATTCAGCGATGAAGATCATCATCGTGACGAAGCCGGGCCAGCCCAGTTCTTTCATGGAGACACCCCATGGGAAGAAGAATGCCGTTTCCAGATCAAACAAAATAAACAGGATCGCGACCAGGTAGTACCGGACGTCGAATTTCATGCGTGCGTCTTCGAACGCTTCGAAGCCGCATTCGTATGGGGAAAGTTTTGCAGTGTCAGGCTTGTTCGGGCCGAGCAGGTAGCCGAGTACCTGGGGGACGACACCGACGCCGATGCCGACAAGAATGAACAACAGGACGGGGAAATAATTTTCGAGGTTCACGGAGATGAGCCTTTGTTGAACGATCGGTTAATGAACCACTGCTTCGCAAGCAGCGCCCTACCGCGCGATCCTGGCTTTCTGATCATGCGACCAGGACCGAACGTCTGATCCCGTAAAAAAGCCAGCAAAGGCGCAGCCCTTGCTGGCTTCTGGATTCTGGTGCCGACGGCGAGACTCGAACTCGCACAGCTTGCGCCACTACCCCCTCAAGATAGCGTGTCTACCAATTTCACCACGTCGGCAGTGAAGTCCGCTATTCTACAGCGTTACCTCTTACTGTTCAATGCGTACTTGCGATAAAACAAGGAAAAAACAAAAAAACTAGACTGCTTTTTTGACAAGGACCCGAGGAAGGCCCCTGCCTGCCAACCCACCCGGCAGATTACTTCGGCACTTCGGTCGCCGGGGCCGCCGGCGCTGGGGCCGGCGCTGCAGGGACCGCGCCAGGAGTCGCCACTGGCGCCGCAGGAACGGCTGCCTCAGGGGCGGTCGCGGTCGGCAGCGATGGGTCCACTGGCGCAGCAGGCGCGGTGGTGGTCGAAGGAATCGCAGCCGGGCCAGTGACAGGCGTTGCGCGCTCCATCACGCCGCCGCCGACGGCCACTTCACGGTCGCTGCTGAAGTACGCCAGCGCCAGGGTCGCGCTGAAGAAGATCGCGGCGAAGACGCCGGTCGACTTCGACATGAAGTTGGACGAACCCGATGCGCCGAACAGGCTGCCCGAGGCGCCCGAACCGAAAGCGGCGCCCATGTCGGCGCCCTTGCCGTGCTGGAGCAGAACGAGGCCGATGATGATCAGGGCCGACAGAACCTGCACGACGACGACCAGATTGTAAAAGGTGTTCATTGCTATTCCATTCCAAGATTAACTAAGTTTAAGTATTCGTTGCTGCGTGGATGATGGCGAGGAAATCCGCCGCCTTCAATGCTGCTCCACCGATCAGGCCGCCATCGATATCAGGCTGCGCCATCAATTCTTTTGCGTTATCGGGTTTCATGCTGCCGCCGTACAAAATCTGCACCTTGCCGGCCGCCACTGCATTCTTTTCCGCCAACTGCGCGCGCAAGCGCGCATGCACTTCCTGGGCCATCTCCGGCGTGGCCGTGCGGCCAGTGCCGATCGCCCAGACCGGCTCGTAGGCGACGACGATCTTTTCCAGGCCGTCCGCATCGAGACGCTCGAGCACCTGGGCGAGCTGGTTGCGCACCACCACGCTGGTCTGCCCTGCTTCGCGCTCATCGAGCGTTTCGCCCACGCAAACGATCGGCGTCATGCCCGCAGCAATGACTGCGACCGCCTTTTGGGCCACGAGTTCACTGCTTTCGGCGTGGTACGCGCGGCGTTCCGAGTGGCCGACGATCACATAGCGGCAACCGAGGTCGGCCAGCATCTGTGCCGACACTTCGCCGGTATAGGCGCCGCTGGCGTGGGCCGAGACATCCTGCGCGCCCCAGCCGATCGGCGAACCGGCCAGCGCCGCTTCGCACTGGGCCAGGTAAGGCGCCGGTGCGCACACGGCAGCTTCGGCCGTGGCAGCGTCGAAGCCGCTAACAATGCCCGACAACAGGGTGGCATTAGCGGCACGGCTGCCGTTCATCTTCCAATTACCTACGACGAGTTTGCGACGCATAGTAGCCCAGATCTAAATAACCCGCTATTCTAACCCCCGTTCCTATGTGGGTCAAACAATGGACAGCGGGAACCGCCAATCTGCGCGCAAGCGTATCAAATTAGCTGCAAGACAATCTTTCCAACGTGGGTAGACGACTCCATCAGCGTGTGGGCCTGGGCGGCCTGGGCGAGCGGGAAGGTCTTGAAAATGACTGGGCGAATCTTGCCCTCCTCGATCAGCGGCCAGACTTTTTCCTGCAGGCGCCAGGCGATCGCCGCCTTGAAGGCGACCGGGCGCGGGCGCAGCGTTGACCCGCTGATGCTCAGGCGGCGGCGCAACACCTGGCCGAGGTCGACATTGGCCTTGGCGCCGCCGAGCAGCGCGATCAGGGCGATGCGGCCGTCGTCGGCCAGGCAGCCGATCTCGCGCGCCACGTAGTCGCCGGCCACCATGTCGAGGATCACATCGACGCCCTTGCCCGCGGTGAGCTCCTTGACCACCTCGACGAAATCTTCGGTGCGGTAGTTAATGCCCCGCTCGGCCCCCAGCTCCTCGCAGGCACGGCATTTCTCGTCGCTGCCGGCGGTGGCGAACACCCGGTGGCCCAGCGCGGTGGCGATCTGGATGGCGGTGACGCCGATGCCGGAGCTGCCGCCCTGGACCAGCAGGGTCTGTCCGTCCGACAGTCCGGCGCGGTCGAACACATTACTCCAGACGGTGAAAAACGTTTCAGGCAGGCTGGCCGCCTCCAGCGGGGTCAGGCCGGCCGGGATCGGCAGGCATTGCTGCAGGGGCGCCGCGCAATATTCCGCGTAGCCACCGCCCTGCACCAGCGCGCATACCATGCTGCCGATCTTGAACGGGCTGCCATCGAGGTCGCCGCCGACGATCTCGCCGGCCACTTCCAGGCCTGGCAGGTCGGAGGCGCCGGGCGGCACCGGATAATGGCCGAGGCGCTGCAGCACGTCGGGCCGGTTGATGCCGGCCGCGTGCACCTTGATCAGCACTTCGCCGGCCTTCAGCTCGGGAAGGGGACGTTCGCACAGCTGCAGGACGTCGGGCGGGCCGGGCTGGGTGATTTCAATTGCGCGCATGGGAATCGCTCCTTGGTCGGAAACAGCGATTGTAAGGGAGCGCGGCGATGCGCGTTTGGCGCGCTCAAAACGCCGCGCACCGGCCCCCAAGGCCGCGAGTGGGGATATAGTACGGCCATGCCCTCATCCGAGAAATATCCGTGCACGCCCGATGGCCGCTACTTTGTGGTGGCTGGACGCCTTTGGCGCATGAGCAATCCCGGGCTGGCGCCGGAACAACGCCAGCAGCTGGTGGACCAGCTGATGACGGCGCGCCGCCAGGTCGGCGCGGCCAAGCGAAGCCAGGATGCCGCGGCCGAGCGCGCCGCCCGGGCGGCGGTCGATCTCGCCAAGCGCGCGCTGGGTGAGCGCGGCCCCGTATGGTGGACCGATGGCGCGCCCGATTTCAACCGGCGCAAGGTGGCCAATACGCCCTACGCCGACTGGCACGCGACGATCGCATCGAACCAGCCGGCCTGACCGTCATCCGCGCCGCGCCGCCTCGATCCTGGCGATGTCGATCTTGCCCATCTGCATCATGGCGTCGAAGGCGCGCTTGGCCGCCGCACGGTCCGGATCGGCGATTGCTTCGGTCAGCACGCGCGGCGTGATTTGCCACGACAGTCCCCATTTGTCGCGGCACCAGCCGCAGGCGCTGGCCTGGCCGCCGTTGTCGATGATCGCATTCCACAGGCGGTCGGTCTCGGCCTGGTCATCGGTGGCGACCTGGAACGAAAAAGCTTCGGAATGCTTGAACGCCGGGCCGCCGTTCAGCCCAAGGCAGGGAATGCCCATCACGTTGAACTCGACCGTGAGGACATCGCCCTGCTTGCCGGACGGGTAGTCGCCTGGCGCCCGGTGTACCGCCGTCACCGCGCTATCAGGAAACGTTTCTGCATAGAACCTGGCCGCCTCCTCGGCGGCGCCATCGAACCAAAGACAAATCGTGTTCTTGCTGACCATGTTTTTTCTCCTGTCATTGACGAAAGTGGGCTTAAGCGGCGTCCAGCATTTTGCTCATTACGGCGTTATCGAGTTCGACACCGCGGATCGTCGGGCGTTGCCTCGCCTCGACGATAAAACCGGCTTGCCGAAAAAACGGCTCGGCCGCCAGGCTCACGTGCGCGAACAGCTTCACGGTGCCGCGCGCGCGTGCAACGTCATGCAAGTGGCGCATCAACGCCATGCCAATACCGTGGCGGGCAAACTCCGCCGCGACAAAGAAATGGTCGATGTAGCCGGATGGCTGGACGTCCGCGAATGCGGCCAGGCGGCCATCCACGTCCACCACCCACGGCTGGTTGGACCGAATGCGCCGCACCCACTGCTCGCGCAACTCGGCGCCCTCCTCGGGCGGCGACCAGGCGTCGATCTGCAGCGGCGTGTATTGCTGACATGCCAGACCGCGGACCGACGAGCGGAAAATCGCCCGAAGCGCAGCTTCTTCCCCCTCGGCATACCGTCGTATCTGCATATGGACTGATAGAAATGATAGATAGATCGGCGACGCCATCCCAGCGTGCGGCACGGCCAGCGCCGGCGAGCCGGCGCTGGCCCCACAAGGATTGTCAGTCGCGCTGCAATTAGACCAGAACAATGTATTCTTCGTAGATAATTCGTTCAACCGACATTTTACGTATTCATTGTGACCCACAGCGACCAGGCCCCAGACGATTCCCCACTTTCTCCGGACTTCGCGGCGCTGTTCAACGCCACTCCAGCCGCCTGCCTGGTGGTGTCGCCGGCGTTTACCATCGTTGCCGTCAGCGACGCGCATCTGGCCGCCACCGGCGCCAGGCGTGAGGATATTGTAGGCCGCAACATTTTCGACGCGTTTCCGGATAACCCCGACGAGCCTGGCGCGACCGGCGTTGCCAACGTGCGCGCGGCGATCCTGCGGGTATTGCAAACCAGGGCCGCCGATGTCATGCCGATCCTGCGCTACGACGTCGCCAACCCGGCCCTGCCCGGCGCCGAATTCTCCGAGAAATACTGGAAACCGACCCATTCGCCCATCTTCGATGCGCGCGGCGAGGTGCAGTACGTGATGCAGTATGTCGAGGACGTCACCGAGCAGTTCAGGAACGTCGCCGAAGCCGATCAGATGCGATCGGAGATCTCGGCGCAGGCGCGGCAGATCCGCGACCAGCAGCACGTGACCGAGTTGTTCCAGCAGGCGCCGGCGTTCATGGCCATCCTGGCCGGTCCCGACCATCGGGTCGAGTTTGTCAATCCCGGCTATCGGAAGCTGATCGGCCACCGCGACATCGTTGGCATGACCATCGCCGAAGGCCTGCCCGACGCCGCGGCGCAGGGGTACGTCAAGCTGCTCGACGCGGTGTATCAGGGCGGCACGCCATTTACCGCCGACGGCGCGAAGTATGCGGTGCAGGCCACGCCGGGCGGCGCGGTCGATGAGCGCTACGTCGATTTTGTGTTCCAGCCGGTGCGCGACGCCGCCGGCGCCGTTTCCGGCATCCTGGTACAGGGTGTTGATGTCACCGGACGGGTGCTGGCCGAGGCGCGCCGCGATGCCCTGGTCCGCTTGAATGACGTGGTGCGCAACCTGAAGACGCCGGACGAAATCATTTTCCAGGCCTGCACGATCCTGGGCGAGACGCTGGGCGTGAGCCGGGTTGGCTACGGGACCATCAATGCGGACGCCGAGACCCTCACGGTCGAGCGCGACTGGAACGCGCCGGGCGTGGACACGGTGGCAGGCACCATGAACATGCGCGATTACGGCTCCTACATCGACGACCTGAAGCTGGGCAAGGTGGTGGCCATTGCCGACGTCGCCAACGATGAGCGGACCCGGGAATCGCTCGCGGCGCTCAAGGCGCGCCACGCGGGCGCCCTCGTGAATGTGCCTGTAACCGAGCACGGCAAGCTGGTTGCGCTGATGTTCCTCAACAGTAGCGAGGCGCGCAGCTGGCCCGCCGAAGAGCTTGCGCTGATCCAGGAAATCGCCGAGCGTACCCGGAGCGCCAGCGAACGCTCGCGCAGCGAGCTGGCCGTGCGCCTGAGCGAGGCCAAGTTCCGCACGATGACCGATGCGATGCCGCAAATGGTCTGGTCGACCCTGCCCGACGGCTTTCACGATTACTACAACCAGCAATGGTACGACTTTACCGGACTGCCGCACGGCTCGACCGACGGCGATGCCTGGAACGATGTGTTCCACCCCGACGACCAGCACCACGCGTGGCAACGCTGGCGCCACAGCCTGGCAACCGGCGACATCTACGAGATCCAGTATCGGCTGCGGCACCACACCGGCCAGTACCGCTGGGTGCTCGGACGCGCGCTGCCTGTTGAGGATGAGTCCGGCGTGATCGTGCGCTGGATGGGTACCTGCACCGACATCCATGCCCAGAAGCTGTCCGAAGACGAGTGGCGCGAGTCCAGCCAGCGGAAGGACGAGTTCCTGGCGATGCTGGCGCACGAGCTGCGCAACCCGCTGGCGCCGATCAGCACCGCGGCGCAGCTGCTGAAAATCCAGGGCGCCGATCCCAAGCGCATCGCCCAGGCCAGCGAGATCATCAGCCGCCAGGTCAAGCACATGACCAACCTGGTCGACGACCTGCTGGACGTGTCGCGCGTCACCCGCGGCCTGGTCGAACTGGCCAACGATGACCTCGACCTGAAGGCGATCGTCCAGGGGGCGATCGAACAGGCGCGGCCGTTGCTGGAAGCGCGCCATCACGAGCTGGTGCTGAGGATCCCATCGGCGCAAACGCATGTGCGCGGCGACAAGACCCGGCTGGTACAGGCGATTTCGAACGTCCTCAACAATGCCGCCAAATACACGCCGCCGCGCGGCACGATTGCGCTTGCCCTCGACGTGGACCAGCAGCAGGTGCGGATCAGCGTCAGCGACGACGGGATCGGCATGGCGCCGGAATTGCTGCCAAGGGTGTTCGACCTGTTTGCGCAGGCCGAACGCACGCCCGACCGCGCCCAGGGCGGCCTTGGCCTGGGATTGGCGCTGGTCAAGAGCATCGCCCTGCTGCATGGCGGGACCGCGACCGCGGACAGCGCCGGGGCCGGGAAAGGCAGCACCTTCACGATCATCCTTCCCCGCAGCACGCCGGAACAGCGGCGCGAACTGGCGCCGGCGGCCGAACCGCTGGCGAAGGCGCCGATCGCGCTGCGCCTGATGATTGTCGACGACAACCAGGACGCCGCGTTCGCGCTTGGTGCGCTGCTGGAGGCAACCGGCCACCAGGTGCTGGTGTTCGACGACGCCGAAAGCGCGCTGAAGGCGGCCGGCGAGGCCGACACCCAGGCCTTCATCCTCGATATCGGTCTGCCCGACATGGACGGCTATCAGCTTGCCCGGCACCTGCGCGCCAATCCCAGGACGGCCGGCACGGTGCTGATCGCGCTGACCGGGTATGGACAGGCCCACGACCGCGTGCTGTCGAAAGCAGCCGGATTCGACCACCATTTCGTCAAGCCGGTCGACAGCGCCGAGCTGGCCCATGTCCTCGCCAACATCGCTCCCGGACGGTCGTAGGGCTGTCCTCTGCGCGCCGCTAGTAACCCGGCGGGAAGGTAAGCAGATTGACCTGATAGGCAAGCCACAGCGACGCAAGCGCGGCCATGTACACCAGTCCCAGGTGGACCAGCACGGTTGCCGGCTGCGCCTGCTTGCCATGCAGGCGCTTCCAGCGCCATGCCAGCCCTCCGAGAATCAGCGGGCTCAACCATCCCGCCACCTGCAGGACCTGCAGCGAGGTGTCGAACCACGCTGACGGCAAGCGCTCGATGTGCGTCGCCGCCGCCACGGCAAGCGCGGCCGCGGCGCCCCACATCGACAAGGTAATGGCCGCAGCGGCATGAATCGGCGCATGTGCGGCCAGCTTTCCGGTGCCGCGGCCGGCGCGGCGCCGGCGCCACGCCGCCACCGGCCACGCCGCCACGCTCAGCGCCGATACACCGATGGACAACACGGCCAGCCCCATCACCACGCGCTGGTCCTGGTACCACGCGGCACGCTGCTGGACATTGCCGGGATTACCATCGCTAAACTGCCACTGGCCAGAGGAGTCGCGCTTGAATATCAGGTGCCGCCGCAGCCCGGCATTGTCCTCCCAATAGCCGGGCGCCGTCTGGCGCCAGGCGATCGGCGGCTGGCGCGACTGCCCCAGCAGTCTTTCAACGCGGATGGTTCCGTCCCGGTTGGCAGAAACGCGCGTCTGTCCAAGCAACGCCGCCAGGTAGGCCAGGTTCGATTGTCCGCGCCGGCTCGGCATATACGATCCGGCAATGTCGGGCATGGCGCTTGCCGGCATGGACAGGCTTGGCCGAGCGGGCGGGGGATGAGGAAAGTAGCGCTCAAAGAAGGCGCGCAGTACCGGCCCCGACGCGCCCCCCGCCCCATTCCCGCTACTGTTATAAGCAATGAAGATACCGGTACCGGCGGCGGGAACCAGCACCAGGTTCGCGTGGAAGTACAAGGTTGCGCCGTCGTGGCCGATCAGGCGCTGGCCGTTGCGCGCCAGGTTCGTCCAGCCCAGGCCGACGGCGTTGTCGCGCCCATCGAAGGCATGCTGGGGCGAGTGCATCAGTGCGGTCGTGCCCGGGTCAAGGATGCGCGCGCCGCCCAGGTTCGCCAGCATGAAGCGCGCCATATCGGTGGCGGTCGCCGACGCGCCGCCTGCCGGGGACAGCATCAGTTCAAACGGCTTCGCGCCGCCTGAACCAAGCCGGTAACCTGACGACATGTGTGGCGCAAGCGCGCCGGGCAGCGGCTGCAGGAATGTCGTGCGGGACATCCCGAGGCGGCCGGTGATGTGCCGCTCGACGTAGGCATCGAACGGCTCGCCCGAGACCCGTTGCACGATGTAGCCGGCAAGGGCGGCGCCATAGTTGGAGTAGGCGGCGACTGTCCCCGGCGCGAATATCCGTTGCGGTACGCGCATGGCGGTGTCGAGCCGGAGATACGGGCTCTGGTCGGGACGCTGGCGCCACAAGCCCTGGTACGCATCCTCGAAGCCTGCCGTATGCGTCATCAGGTGGCGCATGGTGACCGGCTTGCCGAAGGCATCGGGAATGCGGAAGTCCAGGTATTGGTTGACGTCCGCCGACAGGTCGATCTTGCCCTGCTCGACAAGCTGCATCACGGCAGTCCATGTGAACAGTTTTGATACCGAGCCAATACGGAACAAGGTGTCCGAGGCAGACACGGGCTTCCGGCTGGCCGCATCGGCATAGCCGTAGCCCTTGGCGAAGACGACCCGGCCGTCGCGTACGACAGCCACTGCCGCGCCGGCGATATCGTTGTGCGCCAGTTGCGCCGGAATGATCGCGTCGAACAGGCTGGCGAGGTCGGCGCTCGTCATGCGCTCCAGTGCCGGCCTTGCGGTGGCCGCAGCGGCCGACGACGCCCAGGCGGGCGCCATCAGCAGCGCTCCACAGAGCAGGAGCCTGCCGAGCATCAGGTATTGTCGCCAGTCCTGGACTTCAGTGGCAAAGGCGTGCCCGGCCGCCACGAGCGCGACATCGCCTGCGCTTCCTCGATCTGCTCGGGCGTCATGCGGCGCGCGATGGCGGCGCGCTGCTCGACGGCGTTGGCGTTGCCGCTGGCGGCCGCCAGGTTCCACAGCATGTAGGCGAGCACCACGTCCTGCGGCAGCCCCGCCGCATGGTAGCGGTACATCAGCCCGAGCGCGTGCTGCGCCTCTGCATGGCCCTGCTCCGCCGCCTTGCGGAACCACGAAATCGCGGTCTTGTGATCCTGCGGCACGGTGTTGCCTGTGTAATACATGGCGCCGACGACGTACTGCGCGTCGGCCTTGCCTTGCATTGCCGCCTTGCGGTGCCATTGCAGCGCCTGCTTGTAGTCGCGCGCCACGCCGCGGCCCATGTAGTACATCAGGCCGAGCAAATGCTGCGCGTCCGCGTGCCCCTTCTTGGCCAGCGGCGTGACTTCCTTCAGCGCCAGCGCGTAGTTCTTGGCATTGTAGGCATTGGCGCCTTCAGTAAAGCCTGCCAGCGCGCCGGTATGCAGGCCTAGTGCGAATGTGATCGCAACGAATAATTTTTTCATGTCTCAAACTGGGTTCTGTTAGTACACCCTGCCGGTCCTCTTGAAAGGACTGCTCGCTTTTATTTCCAGCTGACCTTGCCGAGGCCGTCGACGCTGACACTGCGGTTGGCCGGCTTGCCGTACACCGTCACCGAGCCCATGCCCGACAGATTCAGCGTGGCGTTCTCGCGCGCCGATACCGAGGCATTGCCCAGGCCGCTCAGCTCGAGGTTGACGGTGTCGACCTGGAAGTGCTGCGCATCGAGGCCGCCAAGGCCACCCAGCGATGCCTTGAGCCACTTGCTGCGGCCGTGCAGCGTGACAAAACCGGCGCCGCGCAGGTTCAGGTCGATGCCCTCGCTGTCGAGGCCGTCAATATTCATGCTGCCCACGCCGCCCAGGCTGGCCGTGATGATGCGGTATTGGCAGCTGACCTTGATCGAGCCGGCGCCCTCCAGCGAGAGGTCGAGTTCGTCGCCGGAGAAGCCGCGGATCTCGGTCCAGCCGACGCTTTCGGACGAGACTTCGCGCAGGTTCGGCAAGGTCAGTTCGGCGCGCACGCTGCCGTGGCGGTTCAGCTTGAAGCCGCGCATCTCGGTGCCGATGTTGAGCGTATCGCCGTGCTGCACGACGGTGGTCTTGTCAAGCCAGCGCCGGTCGCCGGTAAGGACGAGGTTGGCGACCGGCCCCTGGCGCAGCTTGAGGTCGATGACGCCATCGAGCTTGACGCGCACCGCGCGCGCATCGACAGGACGGGTCTCGGTCACGACTTCGTCGCCGGCGGCCGCGAAGGCGCTTCCGATCATGGCGAAAAACGCCGCAATGACAACGCCCAGATTCAAGTACTTGCTCATTCCATCTCCATACGGTTCGCTGCCGGTTTAATGCTGGCGAGCTTGGTTTCATGCCGCGCCGGCACGCTGGTCAATACACTACCAGTTAGCTGGGCGGTGTTCCAGCGGATTGTTCACAATCCCGGCGCGTTATCCAGGCCGTGACTATAGACAGCGCTTGCACGCGGAACCACGGAAATGCGACGAACTGCATTTTTGACTATACAGATGACATATACGCGGGATGGTTTCCCGTCCCCAACCCCGAGTACGGGCGCAAACATCGGGTGAAACAGCCAGTTTGCAAGGCGCTGTAACCGTTCAGGAAAACCCGGCACAGCGCGGTCAGCCCTCGCTTAAACCGTTCTGACCGCATGCGGTCCATAGGACAAAAGTACCAGGCGCAATGGGATCGCCAGACTAGCTGGCCGGCCAAAAATCAGGAGCCTCATCCCCCCGGCAAAAGGACATCCCTCCGATTCGCAGAAGAGCTCGCCTAAATATACTCAAGCCATCGATCACCACCTCATTGCGGGAACGATCATGGCTGAAATTGCTTCCTTCTTAGAATTGCTCGGCATGCTGGTCACCGACCCGCGTACCGGCGTGCTGCTGGCCCTGCTGGTGGCCGCGGCGGTCAGCGATCTCCGTACTTTCCGCATTCCCAACCGCATCACCGGCGGCGGCATCGTCTTCGCGCTGCTCTACAACACCATCGTCCCGCCCGAGTGGCACGCGGACTGGACCTGGGCGCCGGCCGGCATGCTGCTGGGCTTTTTCGCGATGCTGCCGATGTACCTGATCCGCGCCATGGGCGCCGGCGATGTCAAGCTGATGGCAATGGTCGGCGCCTTCCTGGGCGTCGCCGATACCGCCTACGCGCTGCTGTTCTGCATCGTCACGGCCGGCCTCTCCGCCCTGGTCTGGGCGCTGCACAAGGGTGTGATGCGCCGCATCCTGAGCAACACCGGCGCCGTCCTGCGCGGCATGTTCTGGTCATCCGTCGCCACCGGCAACCCGCAACTTCATCCCAACGCGATCGAATCGGTCGGCAAGCTCGCGTACGGAATCAGCATCGCGTTCGGCACCATCAGTTTCCTGATCGCACGGCAGTTCAACCTCGTCTAACCGTCGCCCGGAGATATCACCATGAAGAACTTCAAAGCGCTCGGGCTGATCCTGCTGGCCCTGCTGATCGGCCTTGCCGCGGCCGCCTACGCCACCGGATGGGTGTCGCGCCAGGCCGGCATCGCCTCGAACAAGGTGGTGGTGGCGGCAGTCGACATCGAGCTGGGCACCAGGATCAATGCCGAGATGCTGTCGACGCTGGACTGGCCTTCGGCTGCGGTGCCGCCAGGCGCGTTCATCGACGCAAAGGACCTGCAGGACCGCATCGCCAAGGTCGGCATCCTGCGCGGCGAGCCGTTGATCGAGCGCAAGCTAGCGCCGCTGGGCACCCTGGGCGGCTTGTCGGCCGTCATCGCCGAGGGCAAGCGGGCCATGACCGTCAGGGTCAATGACGTGGTCGGCGTGGCAGGCTTCGCCCTGCCCGGCAACTATGTCGACGTGATGGTCAACGCCCAGCAGGACAAGGACGGCGCCGAAGAGGGCAAGCAGATCAGCATCACGGTGCTCGAGCGCGTGCTGGTGCTTGCCGTGGCCCAGGAGGCCGGCCGCGACGACACCAAGCCGAAGGTCGTCAGCGCCGTCACCCTCGAATTATCGCCCGAAGATTCTGAGAAGCTCGACCTGGCGCGCAGCGTCGGCACCCTGTCACTGGTGCTGCGCAACCAGGTCGACCAGAAGACCGTCGCTACCGCAGGCATCACCAAGACCGAGCTGTTCGGCACCCCGAAGAAGCCGGCGCCCAAGCCTGCGGTAGCGGTCAAACGGCGCGTCGCCGCAGCCCCCCGCCCTCTCGCCGCCAGGCGCACTTGTGTGGAAGTGATCCAGCACGGCGCATCCACGCTGAGCTGCTTTTGACCCGCCACGGAGAACACAGCCATGAACAAGCATATTGTCATTGCAGCCTGCAGCGCCGCCTTCGCTGCGCCCGCCTTCGCAGCGGCAGCCCCCAGCACCGGCACCTGCAAGGCCGTCGTCGTCGCCCAGACCGTGCAGGTAATGCTCGGCAAATCGTCGGTGGTGCCGCTGTCGGCTGCCGTCAAGCGCATCGTCGCCGGCGGGCAGGCCGCGGCAAAGCCTGGAGGGGCGCCGGCACCGGCGCCGGCAGAGGCCGCCGACACCGGCAGCATCGCCGACCTGGATGTTTTGCTGCTGAGCCCGACGGACCTGTTCCTGCGCGGTAAAAAAGCCGGCGCTGCCAATGTCATCATGCAGGACGCCGCCGGCGTCTGCTACCTGCTCGACATCATCGTCGCGATCGACCCTGCCACCTTGCAGTCGAAACTGGCCGAGCTGATGCCGGAGGAAACCGGCATCAGCGTGCGCAGCGCCGAGAACGCGATCGTGCTGACCGGCAAAGTCAGCGACGCCACCAAGCTCGACGAAGCGATGCGGGTGGCCGGCGCCTACGGCGGCGGCAAGCGCGTGGTCAACCTGCTGCGCGTCACCTCGCCCCAGCAAGTAATGCTCGAAGTGAAGATCGCTGAAGTGAGCAAGTCACTGCTGGACAAGTTCGGAATCGATTTCGCGCGCATGTTCACGTCGGCCGACGGGCTGACCTCGCGTGTCATCTCGGGCATTTTCGGCGGCAACCCCGCCCTGCTGGGCAAGTTCGGCAACAATCTTGCCGGTGGCGCGGTCGAGAGCATTGCCGATGTGGCGGTCGGCGGCGGCAACTCCGCCGCGCGCTCCCGGCTGGCCGCAGCGGGCAAGAATTCCACGCTGCTCGGCATCGACGCCGAGAAGAAAGACGGCCTGGTGCGTGTCCTCGCCGAACCCAACATCATGGCGATCAGCGGCCAGTCCGCCAGCTTCCTCTCCGGCGGCAAGATCTTTATCCCGGTGGCCCAGTCGCGCGACAACGGCGGCACCACGATCACGCTGGAAGAAAAGGAATTCGGCGTGGGACTGAAGTTTTCGCCGACCGTGCTCGATGGCACCCGCGTCAACCTGAAGCTGGTATCGGAGGTGTCGGAACTGGCCCAGACCGGCTCGCCCTTCACCACCGTGGGCGGCGTCACCTCGGTGCTGCCCTCGATCACCACGCGCAAGATCGACACCACGGTGCAGCTCAACGACGGGCAAAGCTTCGCCGTCGCCGGCCTGATCCGCAATAACGTCACCGAAACACTGTCGCGCTTCCCGGGACTGGGCGAGCTTCCGGTGCTCGGCGCGCTGTTCCGCTCGACCGAATTCCAGAAGGACCAGACCGAACTGATCTTCATCATCACCCCGCGCCTGGTCAAGCCAGCGACCGCGCTGGCCGCCCCGACCGACAAGCCGGCCGCCGAGGCGACCCTAGGCGAGTCGGTACGCGCCGCGCGCACATCGATGACGGTCAATCCGGAGGCTTCGGCCAGCTCGGACCCGGCCACGGGCATCGACGGCCAGGCCGCGAAACAGGCGATCGACCGCTACCACGACAGCTTCAAGGCGCCGCCTCCGGTCGTCAACGTGATCAACATCGGCGGGACCCCAGCGAAATAGGGGACGCCGCCCACAGAATCCAGCACCGGCTCTCCCTGCCGGTGCGCGGAGCAGCAAGCCATCCAGCCGGATGGATCGTTATTAACCTCACCTTAAAAGGCCACAAAATGAACAGCTTCCTGAAAACGGTAAAACAATCGGTCAAATCCTTCGCACAGGACGATGAAGGCGCCCAGGTCGTCGAATACGCGCTGATCATCGCCGTGGTGTCGATCATCCTGGTGGTCGCACTGCGCAACCTGACTGGCACCAGTTTCAGCGGCTTCATCGACCGCGTCGCCACCTGCCTGACTACCTCGGCGTCCTGCGCCTGATTGGCCAGCCGGCGGACCGCGCGCGGCAGCGCGGTCCGCCACTGACGGAGATATGACCATGCACACGCTTACGCTCCATAGCCAGCCGCCGTTCCCGCGACAGCGCGAACCGGTACCGACGGCGATCAGTCGCCGGGTGCCCCGGTTTCACCGGCCCGCGCGCACGATGGGTCCGCGCATGCGCGGGAACGACGCCGGGGGCCGGTTCGCCCGCCGCCAGGGCGGCGCCGTGATGCTGATGGTCTGCTTCCTGCTCTTTTTCCTGCTCGGATTCGTCGCGATCGCGTTCGATTTCGGCCGCCTGTTCATCGTCAAGACCGAACTCCAGACCGCCATGGACAGCTGCGCGCTCGCGGCCGCCCAGGAGCTCGACAGCCAGGCCAGTTCCATGAGCCGCGCGCGCAGCGCCGGCATGACCGCCGCGAACGCCAACGGGGTCAATCTGCAGTCGCCCAGCTGGGACGGTAAAGGCAAGGTCACCAGCGCCGAGATCACCTTCAAGGACGCGGCCTATGCGCCTCCCACGGCAGGCTGCTGCGCGCGCTATGTCCAATGCGAGCACCGCCAGGCCGGCGTGCGCACCTGGCTGATGCACGCAATGGCCGCCTTCACCGGCGACAGCGCGGCCTTCCCCGCTTCCCGCGACGTCGTCGCCAGCGCCGTCGCCACCCGCGCCAGCGCGCAAAGCACCTGCCCGATCCCGGTCGCCATCATGGCCCGCCCGGGCGGCACCCCGGCCAACAACTTCGGCTTCCTGGTCGGCGAATGGGTCACCGTGTTCGACAAGGCCGGCGTCGGCATTTCGCCCGGCGAAATGGGCTGGTACAACCTGGACGGCAGCCGCAGCGCCAGCGAGACCGCGGCCGAACTGTCCGAGGGCGGCCGCTGCGGCACGCGCATCGGCGACACCTTGGGCACCCCTGGCGCGCAGACCAGCGTCGACCGGCCATGGAACTTCCGCTTCGGCATCTACAAAAACGCCGACTCGCCCAGCGAACACCATCCGGACCAGACCGGCTACGCCTACACCGAAGCGAACTGGAAGAACGCCGTGCCGCAGAACGCCTTCTCGGGAACACCGGCCGCCGGCTCGCACCCGACTGCGCAGAACTACATCACCAAGCGCGCCGCGTTCGCCTCGTTCGCCGACACCGGCAGCAACCTGAAAACCGGTTCGCAGATCGCCTTCAACGACAGCAACAAGCTAAACAGTTTTCACAAGCTGGCCACTCCCGGCGCCGGCGGCCAGCACCGCCAGTACGGATACAGCCGCCGCGTGGTCGTGGTCCCGGTCATCAATGGCAGCGCGCAGGTGATCGATTATGTGTGCATGTTCATGCTGCATCCGCTCAGTGGCCCGAACGATACGGCCAGGCTCGAGTTCCGCGGCCTGGCCAGCATCCCTGAAACCCCATGCGCCCCAAGCGGCATGCCCGGCGGCTCCGCCGGTCCGCTGGTGCCGGTACTGGTGAGGTGAGCGATGAGATCCCGTCAACATGGCGTCGCGCTGGTCGAATTTGCGTTCGTGCTGCCGCTGCTGCTGGTGCTGTCCCTGCTCAGCACCGAACTTGGGCGCGCGGTGTACCGCTACAACACCACCGCCAAGGTGGTGCGCGACGCGGTGCGCTACCTGTCGACGCAAACGCCCGGCACCCACGTCACCGAGGCCCGCAACCTGATCTTGTACGGTAACGTGGCCGGCACCGGCGAGCTGCTCGACGATGCGCTTACCGCCGCCAACGTCCCGGCGCCAACCTGGCAGACAGCCGGCAGCAACCCCTTGATCAATACGGTCACGGTGCGCGTTACCGGCTACCAGTTCCGCCCGATGATCGCCAATATGTTCGGCGCCCGGTTCGCCGCGATCCCGTTCAACGACATCAGCGCGACGATGCGGAGTCCGATATGAGAACGCGGCAGGCAGGTGCGACGACGGTGGAGCTGGCGCTCGTGCTGGTGGTGTTCTTCATGTTCCTGCTCGGGGTGACGGACTTCAGCCGCATGCTGTTCACCTGGAACGCCGCCACCGAAGCGACCCGCCTGGGCGCGCGCTTCGCGGTGGTGTGCGCCGACCCGGCCAACCAGCAGCAGGTGGTGGAAAAAATGCGCAGGATGGTGCCCGAAATCGGCGGCGTCAACCTGGCCTGGCAACCGGCCGGCTGCGACGCCACCAACTGCGCCGGCGTCACCGTGACCATCACCGCACTGAACTACCGCTGGATATCGCCGATTGCCGGCGCCGTGATGCCGGTGCGCTCGCTGCCGACCTTCAGCACCTACCTGCCGCGCGAGATGATGCGCCAGGACCCGAATAACGCGCTCATTTGCCAATAACCGAAGCGAGGGAACCGCCATGAAGATCGCCATCGTCTCACCCAACAAGATCCTGCTGAACGAGATCGGCAAACTTCTGCAGGCCGCCTCGCATGTGGCGGTACTGGCCGAAGGCGGCAAGGAAAAGCTGCGCCAGGTGGCCGAACGGGACCAGCCGGACCTGATGCTGGTCGATGGCGGCGCTTTTTGCGACGGCAATAGCCTGGCGCCGATCGAAGACCTGACCACGCGCCATCCGCATCTCGCGGTGGTGCTGCTGTGCGGCGGCTGCTCGCCCGACTTCCTGATCAGCGCCATGCGCTCGGGCGTGCGTGAAGTGCTTGCGTCGCCGGTGGTGCCGGCCGACCTGGCGGCGACAGTCGAGCGCATCGGCAGCAAGCTGCGCAGCGCACAAAGCCGGGCCATCGGCAAGGTGCTGGCCTTCATCCCTTGCAAAGGCGGCAGCGGCGCCACCTTCCTCGCCACCAGCCTTGCCTTCCAGCTGTCGGAGACCAGGTCGGTGCTGCTGATCGACCTGAACCTCCAGTTCGGCGACGCACTGTCGTTCGTCCATGAGGGCCGCCCGCCGTCCACCCTGGCCGACGTGGCGCGCGCCATCGACCGGCTCGACGCGTCGTTTCTCGCGGCCAGCACGGCGCGGGTCGCGCCCAACTTCAGCATCATGGCCGCGCCGGACGACCATGCGCAGGCGGTCGAGATCACGCCGTCGCAAGTCGATGCGATACTCGCAGTCGCCGTCCTGCACTACGATTTTGTCGTGCTCGACCTCGGGCGCTCGGTCGACAACCTGAGCATCAAGGCGCTCGACCGCGCCGACACGATCTACGCGGTGATGCAGGCCGGCCTGCCGTCGATCCGCAACGCCAAGAAGATGCTGGCCATCTTCAAGTCCCTCGACTATGGCCCCGCCAAGATCGCGCTGATCGTCAACCGCTTCGACCGCAAAGGCGCAATCGGCGTCGCCGAGATCGAGCGCACGCTGGGCAAGTTCACCATTCATACCGTGCCTAACTCGTACAAGCATGTCACCACCGCCATCGACCATGGCGAGCCGCTGGTGACCAGTGCGCGCTCCGACCCGGTGCTGCGCAACGTGGCGGAGCTGGCCGATTCGCTCAGCCCCCGCCCTCACGCCCCGCGCAACATGTTCGAACGCTTGCTCGCACGCGCCGCCGCTTCGACTTCAGGAGACTCCCATGTCCTTCCGTGAGAAATTGACCGCCATCGACGGCAGTGCCGCCGAGGCCCGGGCTCCGGCAGCAGGCGCCAGCGACGACTACTTTGCCATCAAGACCCGCATCCACCTCAAGCTGCTCGACAAATTCGACCTCGCCGCGCTGGAGGCGCTGCCAGGCCCGCTGCTGCGCGCCGAGATCGCGGCCATGACCGAACGCCTGCTGGACGACGAACAGGCCGCGATCAATGAGCTGGAGCGCCGCTCGCTGATCCGCGATATCCAGCACGAGATGCTCGGCTTCGGCCCGCTCGAACTGCTGATGGCCGATCCGACCGTGTCCGACATCCTGGTCAACAGTTACCACCGCATTTTTGTGGAACGCCGCGGCAAGCTCGAACTGTCGCCGGTGCGCTTTACCGACGAAAAGCACCTGCTGCGCATCATCGACAAGATCGTTTCCCTGGTCGGACGCCGCATCGACGAATCGAGCCCGATGGTCGATGCGCGCCTGCCCGACGGCTCGCGCGTCAACGCCGTGATCGCGCCGGTCGCCCTCGACGGGCCGATGATGTCGATCCGCCGCTTCGCCCATATCCCGCTCAAGATGCACAACCTCGTCAACGACCTGCGCAGCCTCACGCCCGACATGGCCACCATGCTTGAGGGCCTGTGCAAGGCCAAGGTCAACATGGTGATCTCGGGCGGCACCGGCGCGGGCAAGACCACGCTGCTGAATATCCTTTCCGGCTTCATCCCGCCGGACGAGCGCATCGTCACGCTGGAAGACGCGGCCGAACTGCAGCTGCAGCAACCGCACGTGGTGCGCATGGAGACGCGCCCGCCGAACATCGAAGGCAAAGGCGAGATCACCCAGCGCGCGCTGGTACGCAACGCGCTGCGCATGCGGCCCGACCGCATCATCATCGGCGAGGTGCGCGGCGCCGAGGCGGTCGACATGCTGCAGGCGATGAACACCGGCCACGACGGCTCGCTGACGACGATCCACGCCAACAACCCGCGCGACGCGCTGTCGCGCCTGGAAAACATGGTGGGCATGGCGAACCTGAACCTGCCGCACAAGGCGGCGCGCCAGCAGATCGCATCGGCCATCACTGTGGTAATCCAGGCACTGCGCCTGATCGACGGGCGCCGCAAGATCACCAGCATCCAGGAGATCACCGGCATGGAAGGCGACATCATCACGATGCAGGAGATCTTCGCTTTCCGCCAGACTGGCGTCGCCACCGACGGCACGGTCGAAGGCTACTTCCAGGCCACCGGCGTGCGGCCCAAGTTCAGCGAGCGCCTGCGCTCATTCGGCATCGCCATGCCCGACACGATGTTCGACAGCGCGCGCCGCTTCCAGTAGGAGCCGACCATGACCGCCAATGCCGCCGGCCACACCTCGCTGATCCTGTCGATGCTGGTTTTCATCGCAGTGATCCTGCTGCTCGAAGGGCTATACCTGATGTGGAAGACCTACAAGGGCCCAAAGGTGAAAAAGGTCCACCTGCGCCTGAAAGCGCTGTCGGCCGCCGGCGACAGTTCGGCCCAGTCGCACCTGCTGCGCGAGCGGATGATGAGCGAATTGCCGCCGTTCCAGCGCTTCCTGCTTCGCCTCCCGCGCGCGCACCAGCTGGACCGCGTACTGCTCCAGGCGAACCTGGGCTGGTCGGTCGCCAACCTGCTGCTCGCCTGCGTGGCGCTGTCCGCGGCCAGCTACCTGGCCGTAACGGGGATGCTGCACCAGTCCATGCTGGCCGGCCTGCTGGCCGCCGGCGGCACCGCCTGGCTGCCGCTGGCCTATGTACAGTACCGCCGCTCCAGGCGCCTGAGAAAGCTGGAACAGCAGCTGCCCGACGCGCTCGACCTGCTGGCGCGCGCGCTGCGCGCGGGCCACGCCTTCGGCGCCGGCCTGCAGATGATCGGCGAGGAGATGAGCGAGCCGATCGCCAGCGAATTCCGTTTCGTGCACGACGAAGTCAACTTCGGTGTGTCGCTCGAACAGGCGCTGTCGAACCTGTCAGTGCGCGTGCCGATCACCGACCTGCGCTATTTCGTCGTGGCGGTGCTGATCCAGCGTGAATCGGGCGGCAACCTGACCGAGGTGTTGACCAACCTGTCGCGGTTGATCCGGCAAAGGCTCAAGCTGTTCTGGCACGTGCGGGTGCTGTCGGCTGAAGGCCGCCTGTCCGCCTGGCTGCTGTCGCTGCTACCGTTCGCGATCGGCGGCCTGATGACGGTGTTTAACCCGACCTTCATGGAGCCCATGTGGACCGACCCGATTGGCCAGACGCTGGTGCAAAGCCTGCTGGTGTCGATGGCGCTCGGAATCCTGATGCTTCGCAAGATTATCCGTATCCGTATCTGAGGGGATGACCATGTTCGTGCTCGCCGCCCTAGTCTGCCTGGCCGTCAGCGCCGCTGTCGCAGGCCTGTTCATGCTGCTGGTGCCAAACCGCGTGTACCAGCGCCTCCAGAGCATTGAGAATCCCGCCGCCGCCGACTGGGGCGCGACCGTCGCCCAGGCGGTCGGTCCGTTCGCGCGTGTGCTGGCGCCCACCGGGCCATGGGAAGACTCGCCCCTGCGCCTGCGCTTCATCAACGCCGGCATCCGCCGCGGAGACGCGCGCCTGATCTACTTCGGCCTGAAAGCGGTGCTGCCGGTGGTGTTCGCGTTCGGCACCTGGCTGCTGCTGCGCGCCTTCACCAGCATGGAGGGGATCACCGCGCTGATGAACCTGATGATCGCCGCGCTGATTGGCTGCTACCTGCCCAACCTGGCGCTGTGGCTGCGGCTGCGCGATCGCAAGCGCGAGATTTTCGAGAACTTTCCCGACGCCGCCGACCTGATGCTGGTGTGCGTCGAAGCAGGGCTCGGCCTCGATGCGGCCCTGACCCGCATCGCCGACGAGATGGGCATGAAAAGCCGTGCGCTGGCCGAAGAGCTGCACCTGACGAACCTGGAGATGCGTGCCGGCGCCAGCCGCGCCCAGTCGCTGCGCAACCTGGCCCTGCGCTGCGGCATCGAGGAGATCGGCACCTTTGCGACGATGCTGACGCAATCGGAGAAGTTCGGCACCAGCGTGGGCGATTCGCTGCGGGTGTTCTCGGAAGACCTGCGCCACAAGCGCCAGGTGCGCGCCGAAGAACACGCGGCCAAGGTGCCGACCAAGATGCTCATTCCGCTGGCACTGTTCATTTTCCCGGCGATTATCATGGTGGTGCTGGGGCCTGCGATGATCGTCATCATCCGCACCATCGGTCCGATCCTCAGTGCCCGCTAAGGGGCTCCTGGCGCGGCCGGGCCACCTCCGGCTGCACCAGCCCGTGCCGGATCGCGTAGACGTACATCTCGAGCCGGTTGGTGACGTTAAGCTTGCGGTAGATGGAGGTGAGGTGATTGCGCAGCGTGTGCTCGGAGATGAACAGGCGCTCGGCCACCACATGGTTGGCGCTGCCGCTATGTTCGACCGCGGCGCTGACGATGGCGCGTTCGCGCGCAGTCAGGCTGGCGTGCTTTTCCTGCGCGGGGTCGACCCGCGCGGGAGTGCGTGCGCCGAGCAGCTGGCCGAATACGCGGTCCATGGTCGCGCAATCGAACCACAACTCGCCGCGATGGATTTTGCCGATCGCTTTGAGCACCTGTTCGGCCGACACCTCCTTGTGCAGGATGCCGCGCGCGCCGCGGCGCACCGCGAGGTCGAGCCGCTCCGCGTTGTGCGCCGCTGTCAGCACCAGCGCGCGCGACAGGCCGTTGGCCAGCAGCTCGGGCAGGAAGTCGATCATCGACACGCCGCCCAGGTCAAGGTCGAGCAGGATGACGTCGGGGGCCAGCTGCGCGGCCGCGGCCAGTGCTTCGCTACAGGTGCGCGCGGTGCCGACGACGATCATGCGCGGGCGTTCGGAGTCGATCAGTTTTTGCAGGCCCCACAGCATGGTCTGATGGTCTTCGACGAGCAGCACACTGATGGTGCTGCCTCTTTGTTCCGGCGATGCGCTGCTGTTCATAATGGAATCTCCACGCAAACAATGGTGTCGTTGAACCTGCCCTGGCATACGAACGCGGCGCCGCCCAGGGCGATGGCGCGCTCGCTGATTGAATGCGGACGGAACGGCGGTGGCTGGCCGCCGCCATGCTCGTTGTTGATCTCGATGCGCAGCAGGCTTTCGCTGCAGCGAAGCAGGACCGCCGCGCGCTTGGCTTCGGTATGGCGGCACACATTGCTGATCCCCTCGCGCACGATTTGCAGCACCTCGGCGGTGAGCCGGTCACCGAGGTCGAGCGGTCCGTCGACCTCGATCCGGACGTCGACACCGTATGACGTCATCGCCTGCGCCGCCTGGCGCCGCAGCGCGGTGAGGAAAATCGGTTCGCTCCCCGCCGGCTTGCCACAGGCGCCCTGAGCGAAGTCGCGCAGCTGCACCACGACCTCGCCGGCCATTGCCACCAGCTTGGCCAGCTCGTCGTTCAGCGGGTTCGACGGCGTGGCGTGGCGCGAAAGTGCGACCAGCCCAAGCTGCAGGCCGATATAGGACTGGATAGCCGTGTCGTGCAGGTCAAGCGCGATCCGCTTGCGCTCCATCGCGGCAGCGTCGGAAGCGATGCGATCGAGCATGTCGATGCTGTCGATGGCGTGCAGTTCCTGCGCCGCGATCCGCGCGAGGAAGAGCGCATCGCTTCGGCTCAGGTTGCGGGTGCTGGCGGTGACGAAAACACGGCCCTTGCCGCGTCCAAAGACCAAGGGCGCGCTGATATACGATCCCGCTTCGAGCAGCTCGCCGAGGTTATGCATGCTGGGGCCTTCATGCGGCACCCAGCCGCCAGCAGTGCCGGGATGCGTCAGCGCTGCGGCGGCCGCGCCCAGCCCCCAGCTATGCGGGCCAACGTAAAACAGCACATGGTTGCGCAGTGCGGGCAGCATGGCGCGCGCCAGGGCGGCATCGACAGCCTGCGCCGGCGCCGCTACCGGACCGTCCTTGCGCACCGCGCGGATCTCGTACAGGCCGGAGTCGCTGTCCTGCAGCACCGTGAAGCAGGTGCTCGCCCTGAAGTAGGCGCGAATGTGTTCAAGCGCCGCGGTCATGGTGCGGTCGATGCCAAAGCGCGGATTCGACACCTGGTTCAGGTCGCGCAGCAGCGCTTCGCGGCGCGCGGCCTGAATGTGCCGCTCCCCCAGCTGGGCGATAGCGCGGCCAAACGCCAGCAGGAGCGCGGCACGCAGGTACAGGCGCGCCTCGGCCACGGCATGGGTATTGGCGATGGTGGCGGCGCAGTACAGCACCACCGCCATGATGGTGACGCGCGCGCCCTCCTCCAAGCCGTAGCGCAGCGATGCGACCACGATGGCGAAAAACATGAACACCAGCGGGAATATGTCGGCCTGCCCCCCGGCCGCAATCATCGCCCCGCACATGGCCGCGTCGACCCGGTGCATCAGCTTTCCGCGCGTCCACTTTTGCTCGAACCGTGTGCAGACGTAGGCCAGCGCGCAGGCCGCGGCATAGGCGGACAGGACCAGCAGCGCCGCCTTGTTCGCCCGGCCCGGCCCGATCACGTCGGTGATTGCGACGAGCAATGCCGACAGCGCCAGCATCAGCCTGATGCGGGCGACCAGTTCGTTGTCGGCCCGGTCCGAATGCGCCGGCGCGGCCGCTGCATTCTTGTCCAATATGGAGCTTGAAGGTGCCATGACTCACTTGCCGTAGGTTCGCCGCAGAGCAACATCGCCGCCCAGGCCGACATTGCTACCGTTAACTCCTTCCTTGAGTCTACGTTCATATTTTTATGACAAGATGATGTGGGTCAGGGCATCTGGTTTGACGTGGCGCCATTGCACAGCGATACTCTGGTTCGATTCCCCCGGTCCCCGTATGCAAACAAGTATTCCTCAATCGTTTGACGTCATCGTTGTCGGCAGCGGCCCTGGCGGCGCGGCGGTCGCGCGCGAACTTGCGCGCGCGGGCAAGCGCGTGCTGATTCTCGAACAAGGCAGCGCCGCGCCGGTCACCGGAAAACTCGGGCAAATGGCGGCAATGGCAGCCGTGCCAGGGCGCGGCGCGTTCATCCATCGCGATGCGTCGTTGCTGGTGCAGGGAATCACCGCCGGCGGCAGCTCGACGGTGAACTTTGCCACCGCGGCCAATCCGCCGCTGTCGATGTTTGCTGCGCATGGCATTGATCTTGGCCCTGCGCTGCAGGCGCTGCGCGAAGAGTTGCCGATCGGCCCGTTACCGGATTCGCTGATTGGCCCGATGGCCACGCGCCTGATGCAGGCGGCGCGCTCGCTGGGCATGGACTGGCAGAAACTCGACAAGATGATCCGCCCTCAGATCTGCCGCAGCGGCTGCTGGCGGTGCGTCTACGGCTGTCCGTTCGGCGCCAAATGGACGGCGCGCGACTTCGTCGACCAGGCTGTCGAGCATGGCGCAACCTTGCTCGATGGCGCCAAGGTGCTGCGCGTGACGATCGAGAATGATGCGGCGACCGGCGTCGAATTCGTGCGCGGCGGACGGCGGCAGCGCGCGGCGGCGAAGGTGGTGGTGCTGGCGGGCGGCGGCATCGGCAGCCCTCGCCTGCTGCACAACACGGGGCTGATGGCGTCGACGGCGCGTTTCTTCAGCGATCCGGTGGTCGCCGTCATGGGCAGCGTGCCGGACATCGATGGCGGTGCCGAGGTGCCGATGGCGGCCGGCGTGCGCTTCGACGCGGACGGCATTTCGCTCGCCGACATGACCTTGCCGCAGCCGATGTACCAGGGCTTCGCCGCGCAGGTCGGGCGCTTCGATCGCCTGTTCGCGCATCGCCGTACCTTGACCTTGATGGTCAAGGTACGCGACGAGATCGGCGGGAGCATCGGCCCGCGCTGGGTGGACAAGACCTTGCAGGCGGCCGATCGCAACAAGCTGAAGGATGGGACGGAGATGGCGCGCGGTATCCTGAAGGCGGCCGGCGCGCGGCACATCTTCAAGAGCTGGCATTTCGCCGCGCATCCGGGCGGCAGCGTGCGTATTGGCGAGGGTGTTGCGGGCGACTTGCAGACCAAGGCTGCGGGGCTGTATGTGTGCGATGCATCGGTGATACCAGAGGCGTGGGGCTTGCCGCCGACCTTGACGCTGCTGTGCCTGGGAAAGCGATTGGGATCGCAACTTGTCCACGGGCTGTAGGTTCCCGCTTTCGCGCACTGCTGTCCGGAATAATCTTGTTGACAGTGCCATTGCATCAATCGGGTTCGGGGCGCTCACAGAAATCGCGGCATTGAGACTTGGAATGCAAGACTTAACGTCGCCCCTGCGAAGGCAGGGGTCCATACTCGGCACGATTCGTATGGGCCCCTGCCTGCGCAGGGGCGACGTTGGCCTGCATTGCCGATTTCCTTGTGGCTGTAGCTTCTAAAACGACGCTTGGCTGCCGAGCGATTCGTGTCAAGCAGAATATTCCGGACAGCAGTGCGCTTTCGAGGGAACGACGATACGAAAAAAAACCGCCAGACGCTTGCGCGCTGGCGGTTTTTTGCTGGCCTAAGCCAGGTGCTAATTACACAGCGGCAGGCGCTTCGGCTGCACCTTCAGCGGCCTTCATCGACAGCTTCAGGCGGCCGCGGTCGTCGGTCTCGAGGACCTTGACGCGCACTTGCTGGCCTTCTTTCAGGTAGTCGGCAACGGCGTTCACACGCTCGTTGGCGATCTGCGAGATGTGCAGCAGGCCGTCCTTGCCTGGCATGACCTGAACGATCGCGCCGAAGTCCAGCAGCTTCAGGACCACGCCGTCGTAGGTCTTGCCTACTTCGACCGATGCGGTCAGCTCTTCGATGCGGCGCTTGGCTTCCTGGCCGGCAGCGGCGTCAACCGACGCGATGGTCACAACGCCTTCGTCGCTGATGTCGATCTGGGTGCCGGTCTCTTCGGTCAGCGCGCGGATGACTGCGCCGCCCTTGCCGATGACGTCACGGATCTTCTCCGGGTTGATCTTGATCGTGATCAGGCGTGGTGCGAAGTCCGACAGTTCGGTCTTCACGTGCGGCATTGCCTTCTGCATTTCACCCAGGATGTGCTGGCGGCCTTCTTTGGCTTGCGCCAGTGCCACTTGCATGATTTCCTTGGTGATGCCCATGATCTTGATGTCCATCTGCAGCGCGGTAATGCCCTGGGCAGTACCAGCCACCTTGAAGTCCATGTCGCCGAGGTGATCTTCGTCGCCCAGGATGTCCGACAGGACTGCGAACTTGCCGCCTTCCTTGATCAGGCCCATCGCGATACCGGCAACGTGTGCCTTCATCGGCACGCCAGCGTCCATCAGTGCCAGGCAGCCGCCGCACACCGACGCCATCGACGACGAACCGTTCGATTCGGTGATTTCCGATACCAGGCGGACCGAGTAGCTGAAGTCTTCCGGTGCCGGCAGCGCAGCGATCAGCGCGCGCTTGGCCAGGCGGCCGTGGCCGATTTCGCGGCGCTTCGGGGTGCCAACACGGCCGGTTTCGCCGGTGGCGAACGGAGGCATGTTGTAGTGCATCATGAAGTCGTCGGTGTACTCGCCCATCAGCGCATCGATCTTCTGGCTGTCGCGTGCGGTGCCGAGGGTGGCAACCACCAGCGCCTGGGTTTCACCGCGGGTGAACAGCGCCGAACCGTGGGTACGCGGCAGGATGCTGGTGCGGATCGCGATTGGACGCACGGTGCGGGTGTCGCGGCCGTCGATACGCGGCTCGCCGTTCAGGATCTGCGAACGGACCACTTTTGCTTCGATATCGAACAGGACGTTGCCGACATCGACATTGTCCGGCGCCGAGACGCCGCTTGCTTCCGCATCCGACTTCAGTGCCGCGTAGACGTCGGCGAAGGTGGACTTCAGCATCGCGGTACGGGCGACTTTGTCCTTGATCTGGTAGGTCTCGTTGATCTTCGCGCCAGCCAGTTCGTTGACGCGGGCGATCAGCGTTTCGTTCTTGGCAGGTGCGGTCCACTCGACTTCCGGCTTGCCGCCGTCGCGTACCAGTTCATGGATCGCGTCGATGACAGCTTTCATCTGGTCATGACCGAACACGACTGCGCCGAGCATGATTTCTTCCGACAGCTGCTTGGCTTCCGATTCGACCATCAGCACAGCGGTTTCGGTACCGGCGACAACCAGGTCCATTTCCGAGGTCTTGAGCTGGGTGGTGGTCGGGTTCAGGATGTACTGGCCATTGGCGTAGCCGACGCGCGCTGCGCCAACCGGGCCGTTGAACGGTACGCCGGAGACCGACAGGGCGGCCGATGCGCCGATCATCGCGGCGATGTCAGGATCGATCTCCGGGTTCACCGACAGAACGTGGATGATGACCTGGACTTCGTTCAGGTAACCTTCTGGGAACAACGGGCGGATCGGACGGTCGATCAGGCGCGAGGTCAGGGTTTCTTTTTCGGATGGACGGCCTTCACGCTTGAAGAAACCGCCTGGGATTTTACCGGCTGCGTAAGTTTTCTCGACGTAGTCGACCGTCAGCGGGAAGAAGTCCTGGCCTGGCTTGGCATCCTTGCGCGCAACGACGGTTGCCAGCACGACGGTATCTTCGATCGATACCATCACGGCGCCGGAAGCTTGACGAGCGATTTCGCCAGTTTCCAGGGTCACGGTGTGTTGGCCGTACTGGAAGGTTTTGGTAACTTTATTGAACTGTAACATGGGTAATCCCTTTCTATTTGCCGACAGATTTTCAGGAGCTGTCGTTCACCTCACCACAGACAACCGAAGTTGCCTTTACGACTTATTTACTGCTTTTTAAATGAAAAATGCCCGCGACAGCGAACTGACGCAGGCATTTCACTAAATCTTGTGCGGCAAAAATTACTTACGCAGGCCGAGTTTAGCGATCAGGTCACGGTAGCGACCCAGATCTTTGCTCTTCAGGTAGGACAGCAGGCTCTTACGACGGTTGACCATCATGATCAGGCCGCGGCGCGAGTGGTGATCCTTCTGGTGTGCCTTGAAGTGGCCGTTCAGTTCGTTGATGCGTGCGGTCAGCAGTGCGACCTGAACTTCTGGGGAGCCGGTGTCGTTCTGACCACGAGCGTTGTCCGCGATGATCGCGGCTTTGTTGATGTTTTCTACGGACATGATGTTACCTTTCACATGCGGTGCAAGAGTCGGAACCCAGCGCACCGTGAACTTCGATGGATAAAGCTGACCAAAAGGCCAGACGCGCAAGTATATGTCAAAACGCATCGTGCAGCCAGTGATGATTGCAATCGACTGGTGCATGATAGGAGTTTTCCGGGCCAGGAGTAGTTTTTATGCAAAAACTTATCAAGATGCTCATTGTTGGAAGTGCGGCCGCGCTCGCTGGCTGCGTTGGGATGACGCGCACGGCGCCGGTTCCGGGCGACACGGTGGCCGATACACAGGCGAAATTCGGCGCGCCGACGGCGGTCTATGCTGCTCCGTCGGGACAGGTAATGGAATACGCGACCGGTCCGATGGGCCAGTACACCTGGATGGCCAAGGTCGGCCCCGACGGACGGCTGGTGTCGTTCGAACAGGTGCTCACCGGCGAGAAGTTCGCCACGCTCAAGATCGGCAAGGCGCGCAAGGAAGACGTGCTGCGCACGATCGGCAGGCCGGCCGAGACCTCGTTCCTGTCGCTGCCGCAGCTGGAAGTCTGGTCCTATCGCTACAAGGAAGCGGGCGTGTGGAACTCGATGATGCACGTTCACTTCGACCGCAGCGGCGTGCTGTCGATGATGCAGAACGGGCCCGACCCGATGTACGAAGAGCGGCGCTTCTTCCTTGATTAAAGGTCGAGCAGCGCCGCGCCTTAGCCGTATGGCTGGTAAAGAAAACCGTTACCGATCACGCTGGCGAGCGCGCCCTGGTTCTCCGCCGATTCGCTGAAACCCGTCAGCACTTGGTCACGCGTCGCGCCATTGGCGAGCGAGTTCACCCAGAAATCGATTCCGCCCTGCTCCCCTTTGCGGTGCAGGATGTTGTCGTAGAGTAGATCGACGAACTGCGCGTTCGTTGGCGAGGCGCCGTACAGCGTGCGGAACTCGTCGCTGGCGACGAAGTTGCTGGCCACCGTGGTGAGGGCCATGCCGCGATCCATCTGCGCAATCCAATAGCCGAGCCCGCCATGGTCGGGAGCGCGGTCGAACGCCGCCTGGTACAGGCGGTAGGCCTGCCCGGCGTTCCCGCTGATGTCGAGGGCAATGGCGCCATCGGCAAACAGCAGGCGTTCAATGCCGGTCAAAGCATCGCCTGTGGCCCCATTCCGATAGACGACCAGGGCATCGCCGCCGTTGCGCACCACGCGGTAATTTGCCATGCTCTCGGCATACGGGGCGGTATCGATGCCAGCGCCGCCATCAATGCGGGTGCCATTGCCAAAGCCCGTCATCAAGTCATTGCCTGTCGTGGCTGTACTGGCGATCGCCGTCGTGGTGAACGTAAATGATTTCACGCCAGCATACGGATTTCCCGCGTAGTCCATGACGCTTCCAACGGGCAGTTCCAGCGTATAGGTAGTGCCCGCGCGCAGCGTAGCATCGGCCGCCATGATGAGCTTGTTACCAGTTTCGATAGGAGCCTGAAGCGCGATTGCGCCGCCCGATCCCGTGCGTAGCAAGATCGGGCCACCACCAACTTTAACGCCTTCACTGAAGGTCAGCACGAAATCGCCAGTGAGGCTGACGCCGGTTGCGCCATTGGAAATCCACTGCGCCGCCAGGGTCGGCGCGACGGTATCGTCGACTACTTCAGTCGCCTTGACGGTGTACGTTCCGGCATTTTTATCATACCCATGGGCTAACAGGAAATAGTCGCCCGTTTCCCGTGCCGTAAACTGGATGTAAGGCGAGCCGCGATTGGCTTCCGTTGCGATCGTATCGAGCCGCATCGCGTCGGGCCCAAGCAATCTGAAGATGGAGCCGCTCTGTGTATCCAGAGTACCGCCGCCACCGAGCACGCCGATCAGTTCGAAGGCATATGTCTTGCCGGCTGTTAGCGACACCTTGAACGCGTCTTCATCAAAGATATGTTCGAGCCTGCCTTTGGTTTGGCCGTTGATGGCGACAACACCCGCTGTCGACCCGGTAGAGCCGAAGTCGTCGCGCCCGACGGAATAGGCATTGATCGCATACGATCCCACACCGCCGCCCGCTGCGCCATCCATGGTCACCAGATAGTCGCCGGACGAGGTCGCGTCCACCACAACATATTGATAGCCCAAGCTGAAATCGCCGGTTCCCTGTCCAACACGGGACACGCCGCTGCCATCGACTACCTCGATATCCGTATAGCCGAACGAGTCGGCGACCGGCCGGGTCTTGACCTCGATAACGTATTGGTTGCCTGCAGTGACCGCCAGCTTGAAGCTGTCGCGGTCGCCCATCACCTCCAGGGCGCCAGCCTGGGACACCCCCTCGGTGAGGCGGCCAGCAGTTGCACTGGTGTGCCCGAAGTCGTCGTTTGGAATTTGCTTGGCGGCGATCGTGTAGGCCCCACTGCCGCTCGGCGCCGATAATTCAAAAAAGTATTTCCCGCTTGTCGCAGCGGCGAACGTCAGCTCCAGCCCATCCAGGCTCCACGACGGACTGCTTGCCAAAGGGTTGCCGTTGGAATCGAGGATTTTTGCGATAACCGACGCGTCGAAGCTGGTCGCATCGGCGCTCGCGGTAGTGAACGAGTAACGCTGGCCAGCGGTCAAGGTAACGCCAAACCAGTCGCGGTCACCGCCGCCCGACGTCAGCTTGCCGGAGACGGAACTGCCGATGACCAGTTTTCCGGCCGTCGCCGCGGTCACGCCGAAATCATCGGTCTCAAGTGTGGCTTTGAACGTGAATGCGCCGCCCGTCGGTCCTGCCGATGCCGACACATAATAGGTGCCGCTACTTTGCGGTGTGAAGGTGTGCGAAAGCAGCATGCCTCCTTCTGAGTACACGCCTCCGGCAACAGTCGAAATGGCCATGCCCACGCCGGTGCCCGCCCTGCCGGATGCCATTTCGAACACGTAGCTTTTACCGGCCTGCAGGTCCAGTTTCAAGACGTCGATATCGCCAGCGCCGTCGAGCACGCCGCTGACGGTGGCGCCGAGCGCGACGGCACTAGCGTTGGCGTAATTGTCTCCAAAGTCATCGCCCGCGACCGGACGCACCCATTTCAGTGTGTAAGGGCTGCGCGTCACGCCATTGAATAATTGTTCGCCATCGACGACGAAGTAGTAGTCGCCTGCGGTGGCCGGCGTGAACGTCAATGTCGCCCTCCCCGCCGCTGGTGACGATTGCGACAGCGGCACCCATTCCCCGGCCGCGTTTCTCAGAGAAATACTGAGAGCAGAAATATCCGAGAGATGGGCAGCAAGTTCGAACGTGTACGCAACACCCGCGGCAAGGGTCGTCTTGATGTAATCCGTGTCGGCGCGGAACTGGATCGCGCCTGTGATATCGGCGCCGGCACGCAGGACTGCGGTGGTGCTCATGTCCCCTGCATAGTCATCGGTGGCCAGCGTGCGCGAGACAATCGAATACGTCCCGGGCTGGTGCGAACCGACAGCAACATAATAATCGCCGGTTACCGATGGATTGAAGGGGTAGATCGGATACTCGACACCGTTGCTGTCGAATATCTGCATGCCCCCGGGTGATACGAAGGGCGCTACTGTCTCGCTGCCGAACGAATAATGCTTGCCGGCTTCTGCCCGGAACCGGAACCAGTCGATATCGCCGGCGAACTCGAAAGTGCCACTGGCTTTTCCTGATGCGACCAACACCCCTGCTGTCGTGGCATTGCTGGCGAAATCATCAGCCACTGCCGGCTTGATGGCAGCGGCCACGTTGTAGCTGCCGTATTGGTGTGCGTCAGGGTTCCAGCTTCGCGTCTCAAGGAAGTAGCTACCAGACACCTTCGCCGTGTACTCGAAGGTGGGGCCGAACTGCCCTGAGCCAGACTGGTCCCAGAGCAGTGCGCCACCGGGACCGCGCAGTGCGAGTTCAGTAGAACTGAACGACGTGAAGCCACCCAATCCGGTAGGATGCGATGGCATCGAAAAGACGTACGAGGTACCTGCAACAAGGTCGACTTTCACCCAGTCCGAATCATACTCACGGTCAATACGCCCAGTCAGCGTGCCGCCAACCGTCAGTACGCCAGTGGTTGAGGAATCCCCTGGGAAGTCGTCGGCTGCGTGCGTCATAGAAATGATTAACCGTTAAATTGAATTGGAAGTAGCTTACCAGAAACACACGCTCCAAGTTGCAAGTTTATTAAGTTACTTGCCAATATGCATAACGCATCAGCGACTTTCATACACGTTCAGATGAGGGATCTTCGGTGCGACGGAACAAGCGTCTATGCATTACAGATTGCTGTCTATGTAGGGGGGTATTGTCGGTCGCAAGACCACCACACGCGGAGTAAAAATGCTGCAGCAACAAGAGTCCGAGATCGAATACGCTGGGTTTTGGTCTCGGGTTGGGGCAACGCTGATCGACACCATCATTCTCATGATCGTCTCGATACCGCTGCTGCTGGCCTTTTACGGTACCAGCTACTGGGAGAACACATCGTTCGTCGCTGGCCCGGCCGGCTTCCTTATTTCCTATGTTCTGCCGGCAGTCGCCGTCATCCTGCTGTGGATCAAGTTTTCGGCAACCCAGCGAAAGATGGCGATTGGCGCAACCGTGGTCGATGCCCGGACCGGCGGCAAACCAGGGACCTCCCAGTTTCTCATCCGCTACCTCGGCTATTTCGTCTCCACCATCCCACTGTTCCTCGGATTGATCTGGGTTGGCATCGATCCGCGCAAGCAGGGCTGGCACGACAAGATGGCCGGCACGGTCGTGGTCAAGCGGAAGGCTGGCGGGGCCGTGCCAGTCCGCTTCGACCAAGCAGGCTAAACTGCCGCCTACGCCATGGAATGCAGGCCGATCATATTGCCTTCGGTATCAGTGACCAGGGCAATGTGGCCGTACTCGTTAGCACAAGAGGTCCGATGACCAAACAGACTGGCTCCCATGAGGGAAAAATACCCCGATTAAATACTTTTATGGGGCTCACGATCGCTTGCCTCTCAGGACTTGCGTTGGTATTTGGCATCGCAGCGCCCGGCTTAGGGTGGGCGATTTCCGTCTCTATTTTATTGTTAGCAACCGCGCTTGCAAAAATAATCCGAGCGCGCTGGCTAACAGCTTCCATTGCGATCTCGATCGTTCATTTGTTGGCTTTCGGCCCTTTAGCAAATTTCGAGCTTCAACCAGGCGTATCTGCGACATTCGCCTTCTGGATAATTATCCTACCGCTGACGGTAGCCGCTGTTGCCGTTTGGGCCGTCATGGAAAAACGACCGAAAAAAAGACCTACTGACAAGGCGAAGATCGGCCATTCGTAATCCGTCCGCCTGCGGTCTTGGCCAACGAGGTTTCGGGCGAATGTGCATGTTGCCAAAAGCCAGGCCGGGTACGTTTATAGCTGCGGATTGACCCGCTCGATTTTTGAATGCAGCTTGTTCAGCCCTGACAGATACGCCTTGGCTGACGCGACGACGATATCCGGGTCGGACCCCACACCATCGACGATCCTGCCCGACCGCGACAGGCGCATGGTCACTTCGCCTTGCGATTCGGTGCCATTGCTGATCGCATTAATCGAGAACAGCACCAGCTCGGCGCCGCTGGCGGCCTGCTTTTCAATCGCGTTGACTGTCGCGTCGGCCGGGCCGTCGCCCTGCCCTTCGCAGGTGTGCTCCTTGCCGTCCATGGTAAACACCACTTTGGCCGTCGGTGTCTTGCCCGTTTCGGACTGCTGCGCCAGCGACACGAAGCGGTAATGCTCGCCTTCGCTCGCGTGCTCTTCATCCGATACCAGCGCCATGATGTCCTCATCGAAGATCTCCGACTTGCGGTCGGCCAGTGCTCACCGGCGAGAAGTTCACCACGCTCAAGATCGGCAAGGCAGCCAAGGAAGACGTGCTGCGCACCATCGGCAGGTCCGCGGAGACCTCGTTCCTGTCGCTGCCACAGCTGGAAGTCTGGTCGTACCGGTACAAGGAAGCGGGCGTGTGGAACTCGATGATGCACGTTCACTTCGACCGCAGCGGCGTGCTGTCGATGATGCAGAACGGGCCCGACCCGATGTACGAGGAAAAGCGTTTCTTCCGCGACTAGCGGCCGGTCCAACCCGGCAGTGGACGCCGCAGGAAAACGCGTATGCCGCGCGCATTGCGCGATGGTTGATCGGGTGTTATCGTCAGCAACATCTCATCGTCAACGCGGAACGGGCACCAATGGAACAACAATTGTCGGACGTCGAATACGCGGGCTTTTGGTCGCGCGTCGGCGCCACGATCATCGACACCATCATTTTGATGATCGTCACCGTGCCGTTGTTATGGACCATTTACGGAGCCAGCTATTGGGAAAGTGACGCGCTGGTCGCCGGCCCCGCCGACTTCGTGGTGTCTTACCTGCTCCCGGCAGTTGCAGTGATCCTGCTTTGGATCAGGCTTTCAGCAACGCCCGGCAAAATCGCGATCGGCGCGACCATTGTCGACGCCAGGACGGGCGGCAAACCAACCGCGGGGCAGTTTGTCATCCGTTACCTCGGCTATTTCGTGTCTACCATTCCGCTTTGCCTTGGACTGATCTGGGTAGGCTTCGATTCGCGCAAGCAGGGCTGGCATGACAAGATGGCCGGCACCGTCGTCATTAAACGCAGGGGCGGCGGCGCCGAACCCGTCAGTTTCGACCAGCCAGGCTAACGCGGTTATTCCATCGAATGCAGGCCGATCATATTGCCCTCGGTATCGGTGACCAGGGCGATGTGACCATACTCACCGATGGAGAATTTCTCTTTTTCGACCTTGCCGCCGAAAGTGGCCGCCTTCGCCGCCTCAACCGCGCAATCATCGCATACGAAGTAGACCAGAACACTGTTTCCGCCTGACGGAATACCCGGCATTTTCACCAGCGCGCCGGGTGAGCCGTAGCGTTCCGAGTCCATCGGAAATGCCAGCATCTCGATTCCCGGACTCGGCAGCGGAGCCAGCGGTGTGCCGAATACGCCTTCGTAAAAAGCCTTCGCACGCTCCATGTCCTGCACGTAGATTTCAAACCATCCAACGGCGTTGCTGTTCATGGCAATCCTTTCGAAGTTCGGTGTGGTTGAGGGTAGCGGTATGCTGCCACGGAAAGATTGGCAAGACAATCAGCCGAGGCTGGTTCTTGTTTATGATTCTGCTGAATGATGCTGACTTCGCCCCTCCTCCGAAATGACCGCCGCGTGGGCGCGCTTGCGCTGACGCTCGGCATGCATCTGGTTATCGTGTACGGCTGGCATCTCAATAGCCGCATTCGTGACCATGAGGACAGCGACGCCGGCAGCCGGATTCAATGGCTGCTGGTTCCGAAGGCTGAACCCGTCGCGGCGCCAAAGCCGAAGCCGCAGGTATCAAAGCCTGTTGCCGCAGCGCCCCGGCCGCAGGCGTCGGCAGCGCCGGTGGCGCCATCGGATGAGGCTCCATCTTTGCCAGCCGATGTTGCCTTGCAAGACGCGCCGACACCTGCTCCGGTAATAGGTCTGCTTGACCGCGCGCGCAGCGCCGTCGGGGAAATCGATCGCGGTTTGCAAGAAGCGAACACGAGCAAGCTGATTCGCGCGAAACCGGTCTCCACCCAGATGCGCCTGGAACGCGCGATGCAAAAGGCCCACGACATGGCGCCGAACAAATGGTACGAGGCGCCCAAGGTGACTGAGATCATTGACCCGGGCGGGTACGGCCGGCGCCGCTATCGGGTAGTCGGGGCGAACGGTACCTATTGCATCACGGTCGAGTCGAACCACGCGCCCGATGGCATCGATACCATGCAGCATGGAATAAAGCCGAAGCTGACCAATTGCGACACCGACGAACAGGCCGCGACGAAGCAGGATTGGTAGCGCCGCATGCCCGACTCGGCATGGGCTCCCGCATTCGCGGGAGCGACGGCTCTACAGCTGCGGATTGACCCGCTCGATCTTCGAGTGGAGTTTGTTCAGCCCTGACAGATAGGCTTTCGCCGAGGCCACGACGATGTCCGGGTCGGACCCCACACCATTGACGATCCTGCCCGAACGCGACAGGCGCATGGTCACTTCGCCTTGCGATTCGGTGCCATTGCTGATCGCATTAATCGAGAACAGCACCAGCTCGGCGCCGCTGGCGGCCTGCTTTTCAATCGCGTTGACTGTCGCGTCGACCGGGCCGTCGCCCTGCCCTTCGCAGGTGTGCTCCTTGCCGTCCATGGTAAACACCACTTTGGCCGTCGGTGTCTTGCCCGTTTCGGACTGCTGCGCAAGCGACACGAAGCGGTAATGCTCGCCTTCGCTCGCGTGTTCTTCATCCGATACCAGCGCCATGATGTCCTCGTCGAAGATCTCCGACTTGCGGTCGGCCAGCTCCTTGAAGCGCGCGAATGCGGCGTTCACTTCTTCCTCGGTCTTGAGGTCGATGCCCAGCTCCTGCAGGCGCTGCTTGAAGGCGTTGCGGCCGGAGAGCTTGCCCAGCACGATCTTGGTGGCGGCCCAGCCCACGTCTTCCGCGCGCATGATCTCGTAGGTCTCGCGCGACTTGAGCATGCCGTCCTGGTGGATGCCCGAGGCGTGTGCAAAGGCGTTGGCGCCGACCACCGCCTTGTTCGGCTGTACTGCGAAGCCGGTGATCTGCGAGACCATCTTGGATGCGGCCACGATCTGCGTGGTATCGATGCCCAATTCGAGCTTGAAGATGTCCGGACGCGTGCGCACCGCCATCACCACTTCTTCCAGCGCCGTGTTCCCTGCGCGTTCGCCCAGGCCGTTGATGGTGCATTCGATCTGGCGCGCGCCGCCGATGGTGACGCCGGCCAGCGAATTGGCGACCGCGAGGCCAAGGTCGTTGTGGCAGTGGACCGACCATACGGCCTCGTCGGAATTGGGAATGCGCTCGCGCAGGCGGCGGATGGTTTCGCCGAACACTTCCGGCACCGCGTAGCCGACGGTGTCGGGGAAGTTGATGGTGGTGGCGCCTTCGGCGATCACCGCTTCCAGCACGCGGCACAGGAAGTCTTCTTCCGAGCGGCTGCCGTCTTCCGGGCTGAACTCGATGTCGTCGGTGTACTGGCGCGCGTAGCGGATTGCCTGCTTGGCCTGTTCCAGTACCTGCTCCGGCTGCATGCGCAGCTTGATCTGCATGTGCAGCGGCGAGGTGGCGATAAAGGTGTGAATACGCTTGCGCGGCGCCGGCATCAACGCTTCGGCGGCGCGTGCGATGTCGCGCTCATTGGCGCGCGACAGCGAGCAAATGGTGGAGTCCTTGATGACGCTGGCGATCGCGCGGATCGCTTCGAAGTCGCCCGGCGAGGCAGCGGCGAAGCCGGCTTCAATCACGTCGACCCGCAGGCGCTCAAGCTGGCGCGCGATGCGGACTTTTTCGTCGCGGGTCATCGAAGCGCCCGGCGATTGCTCGCCGTCGCGCAGGGTCGTATCAAAAATGATGAGGCGGTTCGAGTTGGTCATGGAGGGGCTCCGTCATAGCTAAATAAATAGCAGGCGCCCCGCCATCGACCAAAGTCGACGGTCAGCGGCGCTCGCTCGCGTCAACCGGCTCGTCGTCGGTCTGCACGATGGACACGGGCTTGCCTTTTGCAAGGCGCCACAGGTACACGGCATAACCGGACAAACCATATAAAACAAAGATCGGCATCAGGACTTTCGGCGGGTCGATCGATACCAGCGCCAGCGCCAGTGCGATCAGGAACACCACGATGAACGGTACCGACTTGCGGAAGTTCACGTCCTTGAAGCTGTAATACGGTACGTTGGTGACCATCGTCAGTCCGGCGAACAGCGCGATGCCGAACGAGATCCACGGCAATTGGAAGCCGCTGATTAACAGGTCGTCCATCAGCAGCACAAAGCCCGCCACCATCGCCGCCGCCGCAGGGCTTGGCAAGCCCTGGAAGAAGCGCTTGTCGACGACTTCGATATTGGTGTTGAAGCGGGCCAGGCGCAGCGCGGCGCCGGCGCAGTAGACGAAGGCGGCGATCCAGCCAAGCTTGCCCAAGCCGCGCAGCGACCATTCGTAAATCACCAGCGCCGGTGCGGCGCCGAACGACACCATGTCGGACAGGCTGTCGTACTGGGCGCCGAATTCGGACTGGGTGTTGGTCAGGCGCGCGATGCGGCCGTCCAGGCTATCGAGGATCATCGCGATAAAGATCGCCCACGCGGCGTATTCGAAACGCTGGTTCATCGACATGACGATCGCGTAGAAGCCGCAGAACAGCGCCGCTGTGGTGAAGGCGTTTGGCAGCAGGTAGATCCCGCGCGAGCGCACCGGCATGCCGTCGGCATCGAATTTCGGGCGGCGGCGGAAACGGGGAATTTTCGCGGCTTTCGCGGACAGGGTTCCGGGCTTTCGGCGGCGTGGGAAGGTGGGCATAAGTTTCCGTTTCAAGTGATTGTGTCGCTCTTTGCGGCCGCGCCAGGTTCAGGCGCGCCTGTGCCCAGGTATGCCGGGCTACCTTATTATAGTGGGCAGCCCGTCAACTTAGCGAACAGATACTGTTACTTGAATTTCACCTTTCCTACGAGACGCATTTGGAGGGTGGTTTCGCCCGGCTCGAAGCTGGGTTCGGCGACCTGGCCGGAGTCAGCCATCTTGGCAGAGCGCATGCTGGCCATCTCCATTTGCTGCGGAGCGCCGGCATAGTTGCCTGAGCCTTCGAAATCGACCGTATCGAGCACGGCTTCGCCTGGCTGGCGGCCCATCGCCTTGGCAATCGACGCGATCCGCTCGTTCAGGTTGCGGTAGGTGACGGCAATGCGCTGGTCATCCAGCTTTTTGGTGGTTTCCGCCGACAGGCCGTAGTTCAGGCCATTCAGACCCAGTACTTTCTGGGCGGCAGCGGTGGTTTTCGGCAACCCCGTCAGGTTATTCGTCTTGACTTCCAGGTACTGCCCGACGCGCCAGCCGACGATGCTTGGCTTTGGCATGGTGCCGTTCGGCAACGGGCGCACTTCCGAATGCACCGGGTAGGTGTAGTAGCCGTAGGTCTTCAGCTTGGCCTGCGGATCTTCCTTGCGGATGATCTCGGTGCCCTGCTTCATTTTCTGGTTGACGCGCGAAGCCGCCGCGGCCTTGTCCTTGTCCTGCTCTTCAATCATGAAGTGCGCAAGCGCCTCGTCGTTGGCGTGGGTGACTTCACCGAAGGCCGGGACGACGACCATGGTGCCGCTGGTCGATTGGGCGAATGCTGCTTGCGATGCCAGTGCGACACTGGCGAGGACGAGGATGGTTTTGAGCGACATTGTTTTTCTCCAAGGGTTGATGTGCGGGCGACCGCGTAGTATCAACAATACAATCAAATCAATAATCGCTGTGCCACGGAAATATATGGTTGCACATTGGTTGATTTGTAACCTTGGTGGGAATGGGCGGATCATAGGGTTTCCGCCTGCGCCGGAACGACGGCAAATCGTCGTTCCCGCGCAGGCGGGAACCCATGCATGACTTGCTTAGTTCTTGGACTGATCCACCAGCTTGTTCTTGGCAATCCAAGGCATCATCGCGCGCAGCTTCTCACCGACCTGCTCGATCTGGTGCTCGGACGTCAGGCGGCGGCGCGAGATCAGCGTCGGGGCGCCGGCCTTGTTTTCAAGAATGAAGCTCTTCGCGTATTCGCCGGTCTGGATGTCCTTCAGGCACTGGCGCATCGCTTCCTTGGTCTGCTCGGTAACAATGCGCGGGCCGGTGACATACTCGCCGTATTCCGCATTGTTCGAGATCGAATAGTTCATGTTGGCAATGCCGCCTTCGTAGATCAGGTCGACGATCAGCTTGAGCTCGTGCAGGCACTCGAAGTACGCCATTTCCGGCGCGTAGCCCGCTTCGGTCAGGGTCTCGAAGCCAGCCTTGATCAGCTCGACCGCACCGCCGCACAGCACTGCTTGCTCGCCGAACAAGTCAGTCTCGGTCTCTTCACGGAAATTGGTTTCGATGATGCCGGCGCGGCCGCCGCCATTGGCCATCGCATACGACAGCGCGATGTCGCGCGCCGAACCGGACTTGTCCTGGTACACCGCGATCAGGTGCGGCACGCCGCCGCCTGCCGCGTAGGTGCCGCGCACGGTGTGGCCCGGCGCCTTTGGCGCGATCATGATGACGTCGAGGTCGGCGCGCGGCACAACCTGGCCGTAGTGGACGTTGAAGCCGTGCGCGAAGGCCAGCACCGCGCCTTGCTTGGCGTGCGGCGCGACGTTCTCGCTGTAGACCTGGGCGATGTTCTCGTCCGGCAGCAGGATCATGATGATGTCGGCGGCCTTGATCGCGTCGTTGACTTCGGCAACCTTCAGGCCCGCCTGCTCAACCTTGTTCCACGAGGCGCCGCCTTTGCGCAGGCCAACGGTGACGTTGACGCCGGAGTCGTTCAGGTTCTGTGCGTGCGCGTGGCCTTGCGAGCCGTAGCCGATGATGGCGACGTTCTTGCCTTTAACGAGGGAGAGGTCGCAGTCTTTGTCGTAGAAAACGTTCATGGTGTGGGTTCCTGTATTTTTTTGTGTGGGATTAAATAATTAAACTTTGAGGATGCGTTCGCCGCGGCCGATGCCCGATCCGCCGGTTCGCACCGTTTCGAGGATGGAGGCGCGGTCGATCGAGTCGATGAACGCGTCGAGCTTGCCCTTGTTGCCGGTCAGTTCGATCGTATAGGTCTTCTCGGTCACGTCGATGATGCGGCCGCGGAAGATGTCCGCCGTGCGCTTCATCTCTTCGCGTTCCTTGCCGACCGCCCTGACCTTGATCAGCATGAGCTCGCGCTCGATGTGCTGGCCTTCGGTGAGGTCAACCACTTTCACCACTTCAATCAGGCGGTTCAGGTGCTTGGTGATCTGCTCGATGATGTCGTCCGAGCCGCTGGTGACAATCGTCATGCGCGACAGGGTGGCGTCTTCGGTCGGCGCCACCGTCAGGGTCTCGATGTTGTAGCCGCGCGCGGAAAACAGGCCCACGACGCGCGACAGCGCACCGGCTTCGTTCTCAAGCAATACAGAAATAATATGGCGCATTACAGGTCCTCCGATCCGAGCAGCATTTCGGACAGGCCTTTGCCCGACTTGACCATCGGCCAGACATTCTCGGACTGGTCGGTGATGAAGTTCATGAACACCAGGCGGTCCTTCATGCCGAAGGCTTCCTTGAGCGCGCCGTCGACGTCGCCGGGTTTCTCGATGCGCATGCCGACGTGGCCATACGCTTCGGCCAGCTTTTCAAAGTCGGGCAGCGATTCCATGTAGGACTCCGAATAGCGCGAGCCGTAGTCGATTTCCTGCCACTGCCGGACCATGCCGAGGAAGCGGTTGTTGAGCATGATGATCTTCGGCGTCAGGTGATACTGCTTGCAGGTGGCAAGTTCCTGGATGCACATCTGGATCGAGCCTTCGCCGGTGATGCAGGCAACCGTCGCGCCGGGGTTGGCCATCTGCACGCCCATGGCGTACGGCAGGCCCACGCCCATCGTGCCCAGGCCACCGGAGTTGATCCAGCGGCGCGGCTTGTCGAACGGGTAGTATTGCGCGGCCCACATCTGGTGCTGGCCGACGTCGGAGGTGATGAAGGCGTCGCCCTTGGTCACTTCCCATACCTTTTCAACTACCGACTGCGGCTTGATCAGCGTATCGGAGCCGGCGTACTTCAGGCATTCGCGTCCGCGCCATTCGTCGATCTGCTTCCACCAGTCGGTGATGTTGGCCGGGTTCGGCTTGACCTCGGCGGCGTCGAGCTGGGCGAGGAACTCGACCAGCACCTCCTTGACGTTGCCGACGATCGGAATATCGACCTTGACGCGCTTGGAGATCGACGATGGATCGATGTCGATATGGATGATCTTGCGCGGGTTCGATGCAAAGTGCTTCGGGTTGCCGATCACGCGGTCGTCGAAGCGGGCGCCGATGGCGATCAGGACGTCGCAGTGCTGCATCGCCATGTTCGCTTCGTAAGTACCGTGCATGCCAGGCATGCCGACGAAGTTCTTGCTCGACGCGCGGTACGCACCCAGGCCCATCAGGGTGTTGGTAACCGGGAAGCCAAGCTTGTCGACCAGGCGGTTCAGCTCCGGCGAGGCGTTCGCGAGAATGACGCCGCCGCCGCTGTAGATCATCGGGCGTTCGGCCTGCAGCAGCATCTGCACTGCCTTGCGGATCTGCCCGGTGTGGCCCTTGTCGACCGGCTTGTACGAGCGCATCTCGATATCCTTCGGATAGTCGTAGACGCACTTGTGCATGCTGATGTCTTTCGGGATATCGACCAGCACCGGTCCCGGACGGCCGGTCCTGGCGATGAAGAAGGCTTTCTTGATGGTCGATGCCAGGTCGCGGACATCCTTGACCAGGAAGTTGTGCTTGACCACGGGGCGGGTGATGCCCACGGTGTCGCATTCCTGGAAGGCGTCCTGGCCAATGGCGTGGCTCGGCACCTGGCCGGAGATCACCACCATCGGGATCGAGTCCATGTACGCGGTCGACAGGCCGGTGACGGCGTTGGTGACCCCGGGACCGGACGTGACGAGGGCGACGCCAACGGTGTTCGAGCTGCGCGAATAGGCGTCGGCAGCGTGGACGGCGGCCTGTTCGTGGCGCACCAATACGTGCTGGAATTTGTCTTGCTGGAAGATGGCGTCGTAGATATACAGGACTGCCCCGCCCGGATAGCCAAAGACGTGTTTCACGCCCTCTTCGGCCAGGCAACGCACGACGATCTCAGCGCCCGTGATGGGAGCCGTTGTTTCGTTACTCATGATACATTCCTTTCAAAACCCATTGGGAGGTGATCGGATGCTCTTTCCTAACGAAGTACGCGTGCCGCGACAGTGCTCAGGCTTCCCTTCTTTCTGCGGTCGCCGCAATCCTTCTCGTACCCATAGGTACGTTACGAACTGAGGCTAAACGCAACTCGTTTGGCATGAGTTTCTGTAGCGGCTGTACGAACCTCTCACGCTTGTGGCGCGGGTTAGAGCAAACTGCCTACATATGAAAGCGCGCCAGTGCGTTGCCGGCATTGTGCGCCGGCCGCGACCGGCCTGAGCTTTGGGAGTGCAAAGCGTCCCTAACCTTACTGCGTTGCACCATTTTGGTCAAGATAAAAAAATGCGCTTTTTCAGGGCAAAATGGCGCAAAAACGGTAAATTTCCAGCAAGAAGGCCGGTAATTTGCTAGCATGCCTCAGTTTTTCCACCCGGCCATACCGTTCCTCCTTTTGCATGGCGACCGATAAAGAACTCTCCGATTTCCTCGCGCACGTAGAAAAGCGCGCATTCAAGCAGGCCGTCTACGCGGTCCGCAAGGATGAGTCTGCCCTTGATATCGTGCAGGACGCGATGATCAAGCTTGCCGAAAAATACGGAGACAAGCCCGCCGCCGAGCTGCCGATGCTGTTCCAGCGCATTTTGCAAAACACCATCCTCGATTACTTCCGGCGCGAAAAGGTGCGCAATACCTGGATCAGCCTGTTCTCCGGCATGGGAAAGCGCGATGGCGACCATGACGATTTTGATATACTCGACTCTTACGAGGCGGAGGACGGATCGCGGGCATCGGAGTCAACCGCGGACCAGTTCGAGCGCATGCAGACGCTCGGCCTGATCGAAGCGGAAGTACAAAAGCTGCCGACGCGTCAACGCGAAGCCTTCCTCATGCGTTACTGGCAGGATATGGACGTGGCTGAAACGGCCGAGGCGATGGGATGTTCGGAGGGCAGCGTCAAGACGCACTGCTCGCGGGCCACGCACACACTGGCGGCGTCGCTGAAAGCCAAGGGAATTAAACTATGAACACCGACGACCTCAATTTTGCGTACAAGGTAAGACATGCCTTGAACGACAACCTCGACAACCTGCCGCCTTCGACGACGGACCGACTCGCTGCCGCGCGCAAGCTCGCCGTGTCGCGCAAGAAAGCCAACGCCAGCCCGCTGCGCGCCGTTCATCACGCCATCGCCGGCAACGCCTCTTCGCTGTTGTCGTTCGAGTGGCTCGGCCGCATGGGCGTGGCGGTGCCGTTGATGGTGATGGTCGCCGGCCTGGCCGGCATCTACCAGTTCCAGGAAGAACAGCGTATCGCTGAAGTTGCCGAGCTCGATGCCGGCGTACTGTCCGACGAATTGCCGCTGACCGCCTATCTCGACCAGGGCTTCAACGCCTACGTCGACGAGCGCACCCAATGATCGTCAAGCTGTTACGCGCAGCCGCCGTCGCGGCGGCCATGCTGGCCGGTGTGGTGGCGGTCGCACAGTCGGCGCCGCCCAAACACGGCGCGGTTCCGTCCGCAACCAAGCCGTCATGGGCCGAGCTGACGCCCGCCCAGCAAATGGCGCTCTCGCCGCTCAAGGGCGAGTGGAACACGCTGGAAGCGGTGCGCAAGCAGAAGTGGCTGGAGATCGCCAACCGTTTTTCGTCGATGCAGCCGGGCGAGCAGCAGCGCATGCATGACCGCATGCGCGACTGGGTCAAGCTGACGCCGGAACAGCGCAAGGTCGCGCGCGAAAACTATGCGCGCGTCAAGAAGATCGACAAGGACGAGCGCAGCGCCAAGTGGCAGCAGTACCAGCAGCTTCCCGAAGAACAAAAGCAGAAGCTGGCCGCCGACGCCGCGCGCAAGCGCAAGGCAGGCGCCGCTTCGCCCAAACCTGGCGACACGCCACCATCCACCTCACCGGCCCAGCCGGCACCGCCCGCACCAAATGCAAAATAGTAAGCCGCTCGTCGTCACACCCACCCTGAAACGCCGTTTTATCTGCCTGGTTTATGAAGCGTTTTTGCTGACCGCCGTGGTCATGTTCGCGCTGTTCGTGTTCCTGTTCCTCACTCAGAAGCTGCAGGGCGGGCCGGTGCAGGAATATGGCCGCCAGATCGTGCTGTTTCTCGCCTCGGGCGCCTACTTCATCCACTCCTGGACTGGCAGCGGCCACACGCTGGCGATGAAAACCTGGCGTATCAAGCTGGTCAAGGTCGGCCATGCGGCCGTGCCGTTCAAGACGGCGTTGCTGCGCTATGTGTTTGCCTGGGGCTGGGTGTTCCCTGCCCTGGCCATCTGCTACGCATTCGGATTGACCAGCAAAGCCCAGGTCAGCGCGGCGCTGGCGATCAATATCGTGCTGTGGGGCCTGAGCGCCCTGGTCGACAGGGATGGCCAGTTCCTGCATGACCGCCTCGCCGGTACGCGGCTGATCCAGCTGCCAAAACCGGTCAAGGCGCAAAAGGCCAAGGCCGCAGTGTCGTAGGGACGTATCGACGTATGATCGGGAACGTGGAATCTTGAAGTATCATTAACTACTTCCATTCCATGCGAGTCTCGTCATGTCCACGCTGCTGCCGATTGCCAAAGCCACCTCCTCCACGCTCGGCCCCCTCTCCAACCTCGTCAACCGCCATGGCTGCATCACCGGCGCCACCGGCACCGGCAAGACCGTCACGCTGCAGGTCATCGCGCAGGCGCTGTCCGGCATCGGCGTGCCGGTGTTCATGGCCGACGTAAAGGGCGACTTATCCGGCATGGCAAAAGCCGGCGCGCTGTCGGAAAAAATGGGCGCGCGCCTGCAGTCGCTGGGCGTCGATGCGCCGCAGTGGGCCGGCTGCCCGGTCACCTTCTGGGACGTGTTCGGCGAGAAGGGCCACCCGGTGCGCGCGACCATCTCCGACCTCGGCCCGCTGCTGCTGGCGCGCATGCTGAACCTGAACGACACCCAGGAAGGCGTGCTGCAGCTGGTCTTCAAGATCGCCGACGACAGCGGCATGCTGCTGCTCGACACGCGCGACCTGCGCACGATGCTGCAGCACGTCGGCGACAATGCGGCCGACTACCGCACCGAATACGGCAACATCTCGGCCGCCAGCATCGGCGCGATCCAGCGCGGGCTGATCGGCATCGAGGAGCAAGGCGGCGACCAGTTCTTCGGCGAGCCGATGCTGAACATCGACGACCTGCTGCAGACCGATGCGCGCGGCAAGGGCGTGGTCAACATCCTGGCCGCCGACAAGCTGATGAACGCGCCGCGGCTGTACTCCGTGTTCCTGCTGTGGATGCTCTCGGAACTGTTCGAAAACCTGCCCGAAGTGGGCGATCTCGATAAGCCGAAGCTGGTGTTCTTCTTCGACGAGGCGCACCTGCTGTTCGACGAGGCGCCCAAGGCGCTGCTGCAAAAGATCGAGCAAGTGGTGCGGCTGATCCGCTCGAAGGGCGTCGGCGTTTTCTTCGTTACGCAAAATCCCCTGGATATCCCGGAAACCGTGCTCGGACAGCTGGGCAACCGCGTCCAGCATGCGCTGCGCGCCTACACGCCGCGCGACCAGAAGGCCGTCAAGGCCGCCGCTGAAACCTTCCGCCCCAACCCCGCGCTGGACACCGCGCAGGTGATCACCGGACTTGGCGTGGGCGAGGCGCTGGTATCCTTCCTCGATGAGAAGGGACGCCCGAACATGGTCGAACGCGCGTTCATCCTGCCGCCTGCTTCGCAGATCGGACCGATTAACGATGCCGAACGCCAGCAAGTGACGGCAAGCTCCGTGGTCGCGGGCGTCTATGAAAAGACCATCGACCGCGAATCGGCGCACGAGATGATCAGCGCAAGGGTCGCGGCGGCCGCCGCGGTTCAGCAGCCGGCACCCGCGGCGAAAGGCAAGGCAGCACCGGCTGAGGAGCCAGCCGCTGGCGGGATGTTCGGCGGTTTGTTCGGCGGCGGCTCCAGCAAGCGCGAGTCGCCGGTTCAGGCGATGATGAAATCGGCGGCGCGCAGCATCGGCTCGCAGGTAGGACGCGAGATCATTCGCGGGGTGCTCGGGTCGATTCTCAAGAAGCGCTGACGCCTAGCACGGCGCCACCACGCGCACCACCGTCTCCTTGTAGTCCTTGAATCCCATGCGCAGGTATAGCGCATGGGCGCTGGCGTTGGTGCTCATCACGTGCAGGAACGGGGTCTCGCCGCGCTGCATCTGGCGCATCAACAGCTTTGCCATCAGGCGGCGCGCGTAGCCCCTGCCCTGGTAATCGGGATGGGTGCACACGCCGCTGATCTCGCGCAGGCCGGTGGCGGCCGCGCGCTCGCCCGCCATCGCGACCAGGCGTCCATTGTCCACATAACCGAAGTACTCTCCCAGTTCCGGCGTGCGCGGGCCGAACGGGCCGGGGCGGGTGAGCATCGCCAGGTCGTACGCCTGCTGCGCATGCTCCGGCCCGAGCAAAATGGCGTCCGGCGCCTCGTCGTGCGGCGGGGGCGGCGCATCCCACACCATCAGGTACATCGTGGATTCGGCTTCGATCACCCATCCGTCGGGCACCTGGCCGGACCACCCTTCGCAATAGAAGTGCTCGCCCGGCGTGCAGAAAGGCCGCAGGGACGCGAAGTCGGGCCGACTGGCATCGGGAAAGGCGACGATCGGCGAGAAGCCGGGCGCGAAGCGGAGCGCAGCCGGCGTGCCGGTAGCAAATTTTGCATGTGGGCCAGTGAGGCAAGCCCAAAAGATATTCTCAAGCGCCAGCACACCCGGTCTCCTGCGATCTTAGAGATGCACAGCATACAGCAGCCCGGCCTAAGGCGAGGAGTAAGCAAGTGGCAACACACGACCACTCTTTTTCTACTATGAAAAAAGCATTGTTTGTTGATTATTCGCAATAACAGGGCAGCTACTGTTGCGCTGCGACATCATTTTGTTTTGGAATTGATATTGTTGCCTACACCTGCGCCGCATATTGGTGCGCATTTTCTTTCCGTTGGGCTACTCTGTATACACGTCGGCCCCCTGTCCCTTTGGGACAAGCCGACTTCGTTTGCCCTGACGCTCTCGTTGCGGACTCGTTTTAAGATTGGAACAATGATGAAGATTTCAGATTTAAAAATTGGCGTTCGACTGGGCTCAGCATTTGGCGCCGTGCTGCTACTGATGGCCGCGATGGTCGCCGTTGGCATTTGGGAGATATCCAAAATTGCGGACGCCAAAGTGGAGATGAAATCCACCGCCTACAAACAGCGCCTGGCGGCGAACTGGCTCCAAGGCATCGCGACCAATGCCGTCCGGACCTACGCCAAGGTGCGAAGTTCCACGGCCGAGGATGAACAGTTCTTCGGCGACGAGATGAAAAAGACGAGCGCGGACATCACAAAAATCCAGAAAGAACTCGAAACACTGATTCAAAGCGATGAAGGCAAAGCCCTGTTTACGGCAGTGGGAGAAAAGCGCAAGTCCTATGTCAGCATCCGCGACGCCGCGTTCAAGCTCAAGGCTGACCCCGCCGGCAACATGGATGACCTCAACAACAAGGTCCGCAATGAACTGCTGCCGGCAATGGCCGCCTATACCAAGTCGGTTGAGAACGTGGCTATTTTCCAGAAATCACTGTTCGACCAGGCCGACGCCACCATCGACGACGTGTATGCCCAAGCGATCAACCGCCTGGCGGCGCTCGGCGCAGCCGGACTGGTGCTTGGCACGCTGATGGCATGGCTCCTCTCGCGCAGCATCACCCGTCCGCTGGCCCATGCGGTGACGCTTGCCGAGACCGTCGCCATGGGCGACTTGCGCAGCGAGATCGACGTCAACTCGCGCGATGAAGTCGGCCAGCTGCTCGGCGCGCTCAAACGCATGAACGAGAGCCTGCGCACCACCGTCATCCAGGTTCACAGCGGCACCGACATGATCTCGACGGCATCGCAGGAAATCGCAGCGGGCAACATGGACCTGTCGTCACGCACCGAGCAGCAAGCCAGTTCGCTGGAAGAGACGGCATCGTCGATGGAAGAGCTGACCAGCACCGTCAAGCAAAACGCCGACAACGCCCGCCAGGCCAACGCGCTGGCCGTGTCGGCGTCGGAAGTGGCGGTGAAAGGCGGCACCGTGGTGTCGGAAGTCGTCGATACGATGGCATCGATCAATGAGTCCTCGCGCAAGATCGTCGACATCATCGGAGTCATCGACGGCATCGCGTTCCAGACCAATATCCTGGCGCTGAATGCGGCGGTGGAAGCGGCGCGCGCCGGTGAACAAGGCCGCGGTTTTGCGGTCGTGGCATCCGAAGTACGCAACCTGGCGCAACGCTCGGCCGCCGCCGCGAAAGAGATCAAGACCCTGATCAACGACTCGGTCACCAAGGTCGATGCCGGCGGCAAGCTGGTCGACCAGGCCGGCGCCACCATGACCGAAATCGTCCAGTCGATCACGCGCGTTACCGACATCATGTCCGAAATCGCGTCCGCCAGCATCGAGCAAACCAGCGGCATTGAGCAGATCAATATGGCGATCAGCCAGATGGACCAGGTCACGCAGCAAAATGCCGCGCTGGTCGAGGAAGCCGCCGCTGCCGCCGGTTCGCTGCAGGATCAGGCGAGCGCGCTGGCCAAGGTGGTTAGCGTGTTCAATGTCGGTGACGCGCACGTCGTCGCGGCGGCGCCGAAGCGCGCGGCCAAGCCGGCGGCGCGTCCCGCTTCAACCCAGGCCGCACGCAAGTCGCCGCGGCTTGCGGTTGCCGGTGGTGCTGACGACTGGGAAGCGTTTTAAGAGCAAGCGGCGGATGCGTTTCGCTTACGCGAACGCGCATCCGCCGAATTGATTTGAAAGAGCCTTAGAACCGCTCGTAGTCGTGCAGGTAGCGCCACTGCCCCGCAGGCAGCCCGGCCATCGGCAAGCGCCCGATACGGATGCGCTTCATGCCCACCACTTTCAGTCCGACCATCCGGCACATGTGCTCCAGCTGCCCCGGCTTGACGCCCTTGGCGGCGAACCGCAGGCGCGTCTCGTTCTGCCAGCTGACCTTCATCGGCGCGATCGGCTTGCCATTGAACGGCAGCCCGTGATTGAGCAGCGCCAGGCCGCCCTCGGCGATTGCGCCCGCGGTTTCGACGATGTACTCGTTCTCGACTCGCATGCCCTCTTCCACCAACTTGCGCGCGACGCGGAAGTCCTGCGTGTACACCACCAGCCCGCTGGCCATGGTTTCCAGCGGCGAGGCGATCGTCAGGTTGGCCGTATGCCGTTTCAGGAAACGCTGCTGCTTGCCGTGATCGGCAGGCAGCAGTGTTTCGGCCGTCACCAGGTTCAAGGCCGGCGTGCCGTCGCTGCCGATGCCCGCGTTGTAGCCAGCCGGTTTATGCAGCAAGATCGTCACCGGCGGGATCTCGTCGGCGCGCGCATCCGGGTGCAGCACGACATCCTGCGCGTCAAGCACGCGCATGCCTGGATCCTCAGCCACCGCACCGTCGACGCTGACCCAGCCGCCGGCGATGTATCGCTCAGCTTCGGCGCGCGAGCAGGGAATCATTTCGGCCACGCGCTTGGCCAGGCGAATCGAGGAATCGGTCATGAGTTGTTACGCCAGTCTTTGAAAAATTGGGTGAATGCCTCGACGGTGCGCTCTACGTCAGCCGCGCTGATGTCCAGGTGCGTCACCAGGCGCATGCGCGGGCCGACCGTGGCGCGGATGTTCGCGCGCTCCAGTGCGGCGCGCAACGGGTCGCAGGCCGCTGCCGGCACGTCCATCCAGAAGATATTGGTTTGCGGCGCGCTCACGCTGAGGGCGTCGATGGCCGACAGTCCCTGCGCCAGCGCGGCGGCGTTGGCGTGATCGTCGGCCAGCCGCTCGATATTGTGCTCCAGCGCGTACAAGCCAGCGGCTGCGAGAATACCGGCCTGGCGCATGCCGCCGCCGAGCATCTTGCGCCAGCGCTTGCCATGCTCGATGAATTTCTTCGGTCCGCACAGCACCGAGCCTACCGGCGCCCCAAGGCCCTTCGACAGGCACACCGATACGGTATCGAAACCGGCGGCGGCCGCGCGCAGGCTGATGCCCTGCTTGACCGCGGCATTGCAGATGCGCGCGCCGTCGAGGTGGGTAGCCAGGCCGCGCGCGTGCGCCAGGCTGGTGGCCGCCGCGATATAGTCGGCGCCGAGCACGCGCCCGCCAATCGTGTTCTCCAGCGCCAGCACGCGGGTGCGCGCGAAGTGGATGTCGTCCGGCTTGACGTAGGCGTCGATATCGGCCAGCGCGATGCTGCCGTCAGGCTGGTTGGCGATCGGCTGCGGCTGGATGCTGCCCAGGACCGCCGCGCCGCCGCCTTCGTACTTGAAGGTGTGCGCTTCCTGGCCGACCAGGTATTCGTCGCCGCGGTCGCAGTGGACCATCAGCGCGATCAGGTTGGTCTGGGTGCCCGATGGCGCGAACAGCGCAGCTTCATACCCGAACATCTCGGCTGCCACCTGCTGCAGGCGGTTAACGGTCGGGTCGTCGCCGTACACGTCGTCGCCGACTTCGGCGACCTGCATGGCGGAACGCATCGCGCCGCTCGGTTGGGTAACGGTGTCGCTGCGCAGGTCGATCCAGTGGTGGCTCATGATGTTCGTCTCTTGATGTGTTATTTAGCCGCCGACATGGTTTCGGCTTCGGCCAGTTTCTCGCAGTAGAAGCGCTCGCCCATTTCTTCCAGGCCCAGCGTCGCCAGCACTTCCTGCAGGCGCTCGGTCGGACGCTTGCGCGGCAGGTTCTTGTAGCTGGCGATGATCAATTCGTTCTTCATCGAGTGCTCCCAGCCCACCAATTCGGTCACGTTGACCTGGTAGCCGTGCGCTTCGAGCTGCAGGCAGCGCAGCACGTTGGTGACCTGGCTGCCGAATTCGCGCGTGTGCAGCGGGTGGCGCCAGATTTCGGTCAGCGCGCTCTTGCCCAGGTCCTTGCCTTTGTTCTTGCGCAGGACGCTGGCCACCTCGGCCTGGCAGCACGGCACCAGCACCATGAACTTGGCGTTTTTCTTGAGCGCGAAGTCAATGGCGTCATCGGTGGCGGTGTTACAGGCGTGCAGCGCGGTGACGATGTCGATTTGCGCCGGCAGCTGGTTCGACCTGGTCGACTCAGCCACCGACAGGTTCAGGAACGACATGCCCGGAAAGCCAAGGCGTGCAGCCAGCTCGGTCGACTTCTGCACCAGTTCTTCACGCGTCTCGATGCCGTAGATGCGCGAGCCGTCGTCCAGTCCCTTGAAGAACAGGTCGTACAGGATGAACCCGAGGTAGGACTTGCCGGCGCCGTGGTCGACCAGCGAAATGCCCGGGTGGTCCTGCTGGACTTCCTTGAGCAGCGGCTCGATGAACTGGTACAGGTGGTACACCTGCTTGAGCTTGCGGCGGCTGTCCTGATTCAGCTTGCCGTCGCGCGTGAGGATGTGCAGTTCCTGCAGCAGTTCGATGGATTGGCCGGGACGCACTTCCGGCGGCAGGACCATACCCTGCTGCCTGGTCTCAGCGCGCTTCATCGATCCACGCCTGTTGAATCGCTTCGAGAACCTTCTCGCCGCCGCGGGTGCGGTCGTCGTCGAAGCCGTCCAGCGCCACCACCCAGTTATGCAGGTCGACGAAACGCACGGTGGCGGGATCGACGTCCGGATACAGGTCGTACAGTGCCTCGGCAATGGCCGGGATATCGCTCCACTTCATCGTACGCTCCGGTCAGTGGCTTTTTTCAGCCGCGTGATTGATCGTATATTTCGGCAGCTCGACCACCAGGTCCTGCTGGCCGACGATCGCCTGGCACGACAGGCGCGACACAGGCTCCAGGCCCCAGGCGCGGTCGAGCAGGTCTTCTTCGTCTTCTTCCAGCTCGTTGAGCGAATTGAAGCCTTCGCGGATCAGCACGTGGCAGGTGGTGCAGGCGCACACGCGGTCGCACGCGTGCTCGATTTCGATATCGTTCGCGAGCAGCGTGTCGCAGACCGACTGGCCGGTCGGCGCTTCGAGCACGGCGCCTTCAGGGCAGTACTCGGGATGTGGAAGGATGACGATTTGTGGCACGGGATTACCTCTTGATTGTGTATATATTCGTTCAGACTTCGTCGAGCTTCTTGCCGGCCAGCGCGCTGCGCACGCTCTGGTCCATGCGGCGCGATGCAAAGTCTTCGGTGCCCTGCGCAAGGGCGGCCACGGCCGAATGCAGCGCCGCCTGCTTGAGCGCGACGTCCGCAGGGTCGACCGGCATCGCGATGGCGTCGCGCACCTTGTTCATCAGCGCGGCGATCTCGATGCGCTCTTGTTCCGACAGCAGCGCGCTGTCGCCGTTCAGCGCCGAATCGGTCGCCAGCAGGATGCGCTCGGCCTCGACTTCTTCTTCGCGCAGCGCGCGCAGCTGCATGTCTTCCTTGGCCGACGTGTACGAATCCTGCAGCATGCGGGCGATGTCGTCGTCGGCCAGCCCGTAGGACGGCTTGACGGTGATCGACGCCTCGACGCCGGACCGTGTTTCGCGCGCCGATACCGACAGCAGGCCGTCCGCATCGACCTGGTAGGTGATGCGGATGCGCGCGGCGCCGGCGGCCATCGGCGGAATGCCGCGCAGCTCGAAGCGCGCCAGCGAACGGCAATCGGTCACCAGCTCGCGCTCGCCTTGCAGCACGTGCACCGCCAGCGCGGTCTGGCCGTCTTTGAATGTGGTGAACTCCTGCGCGCGGGCGCACGGGATGGTCGAATTGCGCGGGATGATTTTTTCGACCAGGCCGCCCATCGTCTCGATGCCGAGCGACAGCGGCGTGACGTCCAGCAGCAGCCAGTCATCGCCGGGGGCGCGGTTACCGGCCAGCAGGTTGGCCTGGATGGCGGCGCCGAGGGCGACTACCTTGTCCGGGTCGATGTTCGCGTGCGGGATGGTCTTGAAGAACTCGGTCACCGCGCGGCGCACGTGCGGCATGCGGGTGGCGCCGCCGACCATCACCACGCCGTCCACGTCTTCGACCGACACGCTGGCGTCGCGCATGGCCTTTTTAATCGCCGTCATGGTCTTGCCGACCAGGTGTTTGGTGATCTCGGCGAAGATCTCCGCCGTCACGTTCAAGTGCACCATCTCGCCCGAATTGAGCATCGCGTCGATGGTGGTCTGGTGGTTGGTCGACAGCAGTTCTTTCGCCTGGCGCGCCTTGACCATCAGGGTCGCCGTGTCTTCGTCCGACAGCGGCGCCAGTTTCGCCTGTTCGACGATCCAGCAGAACAGGCGGTGGTCGAAGTCGTCGCCGCCGAGCGCGGAGTCGCCGCCCGTGGACAGCACTTCAAACACGCCTTTGGACAGCTTGAGGATCGAGATGTCGAAGGTGCCGCCGCCGAGGTCATACACCGCGTAGATGCCTTCGGAAGCGTGATCGAGTCCGTAGGCGATGGCAGCGGCGGTTGGCTCGCTGAGCAGGCGCAGCACGTTCAGGCCGGCCAGCTGGGCCGCGTCCTTGGTGGCCTGGCGCTGCGCGTCGTCGAAGTAGGCGGGTACGGTAATCACCGCGCCGACCAGCTCGTCGCCGAGCGAGTCTTCCGCGATCTGGCGCAAGGTGGCGAGGATTTGCGCGGAGATCTCGACCGGGCTCTTGACGCCGGCGACGGTCTTGAGCTGCACCATGCCGGGCGTGTCCTGGAAGTCGTACGGCAGGTTTTCCGCGTAGGCGATGTCCTTGAGGCCACGGCCCATGAAACGCTTGACCGATACGACGGTGTTGCGCGGATCGGTGGTCTGGTGCGCGCGCGCCTTGTGGCCGATGTGCGCGTTGCCGTTCGGGAGGTAGCGAACGATCGAGGGCAGCAGCTGGCGGCCCTCTTCGTCGCTGAGCACCTCGGGGATGCCGCTGCGGACCGATGCGACCAGCGAGTTGGTGGTACCGAGGTCGATGCCTACCGCCAGGCGATGCTGGTGCGGGGCGGTCGACATGCCAGGTTCGGAGATTTGCAGAAGTGCCATTTGGATGTACCGATTTATTATTCTAAGTCGTCGTTCCCGCGCAGGAGGGAACCCATGCTGAGCATATGTGCCGTAGGTTCCCGCCTGCGCGGGAACGACGCTGTTTAGCTTTCGAGCGCCTCGAAAGCGTAGTGAACCTCTTCGCTGAACTTTTCAAGGAACATCAGCGCGCGAACACCCTGCGCCGCGCTGTCGAAGTCGCCCGCGTCGAGCTGCGTGCCGACCAGCGCCAGCCGCGACTTGCGTTCGCCCTTGACCTGTTCGTCGAGCGCGTCAAGCGCATCGCTGTCCTTCGCCGCCCTCGCCTCGCCAAGCGCCTCGCGCCATTCCATCTGCTGCATCAGGAAGTCCATCGGCATCGCCGTGTTCGATTCCGTATTCAGGTCCACGCCATTGAGCTCGCACAGGTACTGCGCGCGCTTTTGCGGGTTGCGCAGCGTCTGGTAAGCCTCGTTGGCGCGGGTGGCCCACTGCATCGCGACCCGCTTTTCAGCGTCGGTGGCGTTGATGAAGCGGTCTGGGTGGACGCGGCCCTGCACGTCGCGGTAGGCCGAATCGAGCGCGCCCATGTCGAGCGCGAACGTGGCCGGAAGCTGGAACAGGTCAAAGTGATTCTGCATGACCGCCCGCTTAAATGCGGAAGCTTTCGCCGCAGCCGCAGTTGTCCTTGACGTTCGGATTATTGAAGCGGAAGCCTTCGTTCAGGCCTTCGCGCGCAAAATCGAGCTCGGTGCCGTCGATGAACGGCAGGCTTTTCGGATCGACGAATACCTTGACGCCGTTCGACTCGAACACCGTGTCGTCGCCGGTGCCTTCATCATCGACGTACTCGAGCTTGTAGGCCATGCCCGAGCAGCCTGTCGTGCGCACGCCAAACCGCAACCCGACGCCCTTGCCGCGGCGTTCGATGTAGCGGTTGATGTGCTTCGCAGCTTTATCGGTCACTGTAATTGCCATGGTATTTCCCTCGCTTTAAGCGACAGCCGGATGCTTGGTCTTGTAGTCGGCAACGGCTGCCTTGATCGCGTCTTCCGCCAGGATCGAGCAGTGAATCTTCACTGGCGGCAGCGCCAGTTCTTCGGCGATCTGGGTGTTCTTGATCGACAGCGCCTGGTCGAGCGTTTTGCCCTTGACCCATTCGGTGACCAGCGACGACGATGCGATCGCCGAGCCGCAGCCGTAGGTCTTGAACTTTGCGTCCTCGATCACGCCGTCCGCGCCGACCTTGATCTGCAGCTTCATCACGTCGCCGCATGCCGGTGCGCCGACCATGCCGGTGCCGACGTCGCCGTCGTCTTTGCCGAAGGCGCCAACGTTACGTGGATTTTCGTAGTGATCCAACACTTTGTCCGAGTATGCCATTTTGATGCTCCTAAAAATTCCGTGCGGTTAGTGGGCTGCCCATTGGATCGTCGAAATGTCGATCCCTTCCTTGTGCATGTCCCACAGCGGCGACAATTCGCGCAGCTTGTCGACCTTCGACTTGAGCAGGTTGATCGCGAAGTCGATGTCTTGTTCGGTCGAGAAGCGGCCGATGGTGAAACGGATCGAGCTGTGCGCCAGTTCGTCGCTGCGGCCCAGGGCGCGCAGGACATACGATGGCTCCAGGCTGGCCGAAGTACAGGCCGAACCTGACGACACCGCGATGTCCTTGATCGCCATGATCAGGGATTCGCCTTCGACATAGTTGAAACTGACGTTCAGGTTGTGCGGCACGCGGTGCTCCATGTCGCCGTTGATGTAGACCTCTTCGATCTCCATCAGGCCCTTGGCCAGGCGGTCGCGCAGCGCGGTGACGTGGGCGATCTCGCTGTCCATCTCTTCTTTGGCGATGCGGAAGGCTTCGCCCATGCCGGCGATCTGGTGGGTCGGCAAGGTGCCCGAACGCAGGCCGCGCTCATGGCCGCCGCCGTGCATCTGCGCTTCAAGGCGCACGCGCGGCTTGCGGCGCACGTACAGCGCGCCGATGCCTTTCGGGCCGTAGGTCTTGTGCGCGGTGAAGGTCATCAGGTCGCATTTGGTCTTTTGCAGGTCGATCACGACCTTGCCGGTGGCCTGGGCCGCGTCGCAATGGAAGATGATGCCCTTCGCGCGGCACAGCTCGCCGATTTCGTCGATTGGCTGGATCACGCCGATTTCATTATTGACCAGCATGACCGATACCAGGATCGTATCCGGACGGATCGCCGCTTCCAGCTGGGCGACGGTAATCAGGCCGTTGTCTTGCGGTTCGAGGTAGGTCGCGTCGAAGCCGACGCGTTCCAGCTCGCGCACGGTGTCGAGCACCGCCTTGTGTTCGGTCTTGACGGTGATGATGTGCTTGCCCTTGGACTTGTAGAACTGGGCAGCACCTTTCAGCGCCAGGTTATTGCTTTCGGTCGCACCGGAGGTCCAGATGATTTCGCGCGGATCGGCATTGACCAGCGCCGCGACGTGGCCGCGCGCTTCCTCGACCGCGGCTTCCGCCGACCAGCCATACATGTGGCTGCGCGAGGCCGGATTGCCAAACTGCTCGCGCAGGAATGGAATCATCTTGTCGGCTACCCGTGGGTCGATCGGCGTGGTGGCCGAGTAATCCATGTAGATCGGGAAGTGCGGTGCTGGCACGAATTTCTGCTCGATGTTTTTTTCTGGCGCGTTCATCAATTTACTCCAATATGCTTCAGTTTTGGCCGACTGCGACGTTGTTGCGGTGCATCACCACGACGTTTTGTTCGGCACTCTTTTGCTTCTGCTGGTCGACCAGGTCTTGCAGCGACACCGAGTCGAGGTAGTCGACCATTTTCTCGTTCAGCGTCGACCATAGCTCGTGCGTCATGCAGCGCGCGCCGGTTGCGGCATCGGCGCCGTGGCAGGTTTCCTTGCCGCCGCACTGGGTCGCATCGAGCGGCTCGTCGACCGCGATGATGATGTCGGCCACCGTCACTTTGCCCGCTTCGCGCGCCAGGCTGTAGCCGCCGCCCGGTCCGCGGATGGACTCGACGATGGCGTGGCGGCGCAACTTGCCGAACAACTGCTCCAAATAGGACAGCGAAATCGCCTGGCGCTGGCTGATGCCCGACAGCGTGACGGGACCTTTGCCTTGACGCATGGCAAGATCGATCATCGCAGTTACAGCAAAACGGCCTTTTGTGGTCAGACGCATCACAACCCCGGTAGTGATAAAATATTGCCCTCAATTCAACCGTACGTCCTCATGCTGATTCCCGGGGAAGCGTAGTAGTTGAATGATTTAGTCAAGTATATCAAATTCCGCAGCCCTTGTCTTCGCATCCGGCTTTTCCTCCCCGGGAATGCGAAATGTGCGGCGCAGCATTTTTCCTATTGAATCCCATCCAACTCTGCTTGACCGCCGTCAGGCCGAGGCCAGATCGCGCCCCCAGTCAGGGAACCACGTGACTACTATCCAGTGGTAGACGAGCTCTACATTCGCCTCGATCGAGGCTTGATGCCGCAACGCATACACAGTCACCAGGTCCAACCCAGTAATCCGCCCACGTCTGCGAGGATGAAAATGAAACATCCAATTCCCGTCTTATGCGCCACCGCCCAGGCTATCGCCCTGCTAGCAGCGGTCCCGGCGATGGCACACACCGACCAACCAGTGAGCAAGGAGAATGCCGACCCCAAGAGCGTGGTGGAATACTGGACGCCCGAGCGCTTCAAGTCGGCCAAGCCGCTGCCGCTGCCGGCGGCCAAGGCCGGTCAGGACAAAAAAGGCGCGCCGCCGGCCCAGCCCACTGCCAAGCCGGAAAGCAGCGACGCCCAGCCGCCGACGATCCACCTCGATCCGAACGAGCAGCAACTGTATGAATTCGAGCAAAAGAGCTTGCTGAATGGCCAGGTCGATCCGCAAGCCCAGGGAACCTTCGGCGCGCCCTACACCAGCACCCGCGTGTTCCCGATGTACACCGGATCGGCAGCGAACTATTCGGCCGACCGCGCCTATCCGTACCGCACGGTCGGAAAACTGTTTTTCTCGATCGACGACGCCGCTTATGTCTGCTCGGCCTCGGTAATCCAGCGCCGGGTGGTCTCCACCGCCGGCCACTGCGTCCACAGCGGCGACTCGGGCGGCTTCTACAGTAACTTCGTGTTCGTGCCGTCCTTCCGCGACGGCGCCGCGCCGTTCAAGACCTGGAACTGGCGCTATGTCGTCGTGACCGGGGCCTGGGCCTTCGGCGGCGGCGGCGTGCCGAATGCAGCCGATTACGCCATGATCGAGTTCGGCGACCAGCCGATGACCAGCGGCGGACCGCTGACCAAACTGGGCAATGTAACCGGATGGCTCGGCTGGCAGACCCTCAGCCTGAACGGCAACCACACGTCCAAGCTTGGCTATCCTTGCAACCTGGACAGCTGCCAGAAGATGCAGAACGTGATGAGCAACAACTTCCAGCTCTCCGCGCCAAACAATGTCGAGTACGGGTCGGACGCGCGGGGCGGCTCCAGCGGCGGGCCATGGGTGCAAAACTTCGCCATCCAGGCGAGCGGCGGCGCCACCGGCATCAATACCGGACAGAACCGGGTGGTCGGCATCACCTCGTACGGCTACGTCAGCACCGACCCGAAGGTGCAGGGCTCGTCGATCCCGGACAACCGCTGGGTACAGATCTGGAACCTGATCTGCGGGCGTCCGGGCAATTGCAACTAAGCGGCCAACGTCACGGCATTGCGCAGGCGGCTAGCCCGCCTGCAGCAGCCGCATCGGCCGGAACAGGTCTTGCATGCCGGCATTGGTGATGAACGACAGGTTGTACGGGTGCTCGGAACACAGCTGCGGGAAGCGCTCCGTCTCCCGCAACTGCTTCAGCTGTTCGGCGATTTTTCCCCACAACACCAGGGTGGGAGCGGTTTGCGCCGAGTCGGCAAGCGCGCCCAGCACTGTCTGAAGGAAAGGCAGCCAGGCGCGCGCATCGACCGCGGGCTTCACGTGCGGCCGGAATACCAGCGCAGCGTTGAGCAGCAGGAAACCCTGGCGTGTCAGGTTGGCTTGCAGCTCGGCCAGGGTGCCGATGGCGCCGTTGGCCAGGGCCCGTTCGGCAACCGCCTGCATCGCCAGCGCAGCCGTGCTCGCCCCGTCAAGTTGCCCATCGGCGACTAGCAGCATCTTGATGAAATTGCGCAGCGACGTCGCCCGGTTCACCGGCTTCGACAAGCCGGTGGCGCACCACAGGCTGCCTACCGCGCCATCCATGAAGCACACCCCGGTTGCGCTCTCGGCGCGCGGGTACGGTCCCTCCCCTACCAGCACGTAGCGCACCTCGCCCAGCGGCTGGGCGAAGGCGGCAAAGATGCGCTGCTCGGTCGGCAAGTAGTCATCCTCGGCAAGTGCCGGAAGATAAGCCGGGTCGGCGCGCGCGACCGCTTCCAGCCCGCGCAGCAGGTGCGGCCGCCACGTCGGGTGGGCCAGCGACAAGGCGTCGCGCAGTGATTGGGGGACAAGGTTGGCGGTCATTGCAGGGGGGGCTTGTTGGACACCCGGGATTGTAGCGCAAGGGTCCGGCGCTGCTGGCGCACGGCAGTGTTCAAGCAAGCGTCAGTTTTTAAAAAAACAAGGCATTATGACAACACCATACGGAGAACCGGTTAGCGCCGGCTCGCATATCAATCGCAATTACGGAGGCTTTTCATGCAAAAAATTTCAGAAGTGATGACCCGCGACGTCAAAAGCATTAGCCCGGAAGAAACCGTGCGCCGCGCCGCAGAGATGATGGATGAGCTCAATGTCGGTTCGCTGCCTGTGTGCGACGGCCCGAAACTGGTCGGCATGATCACCGACCGCGATATCACGATCCGCTCGACGGCCAAAGGCCAGGCGCCGGAAACCACCCGCGTGGGCGACGTCATGAGCCCGCAGGTCCGCACCTGCAACGAGTCGCAGTCGGTCGACGAAGTGCTGCGCGAAATGGGCGATGCCCAGATCCGCCGCGTGCCGGTGGTCGACCAGGCGTCGCATTCGCTGGTGGGCATCGTCTCGCTGGGTGACTTCGCCGTGCGCCACGACGGCACGACCGATGATGCGCTGGAAGAAATCTCGGCGCCGACCGAAGGAAGCCGCGCCAAGCTGAACTAAGCTGCAACGGTTTCACGCAGCGCGGAACAGGCCCGGGTTGCGCCACGCTGGCGCGACCCGATCGGGCTACGCCGCGTTGCGCCCCAGTTCCGCCATCTTGTCGACCCAGCCGGCCACCTTGTCATGGGTGGCATTGCCCGCCAAGCCAAACAGGGTTTCGCGCACCGGTGAAATGCCGACGAATCCTAAAATATTGCGCTCCAGCGACTTGATGCTGTGCGCCATAAAATACCAGCGGTAGACCAGCGCCGGCATGCCCATCGTAACGACGATGCGCGCCGAGCGGCCTTTCAGCACCTTGTCTGTCAGCGGGTTGCTGGCCTGGCCGTGAAACGCAAAACCCGGCCGTGCCACCTGCTCCAGGAAACCCTTCAGCAGCGCAGGCATATCGCCCAGCCACAGCGGGAACAGCAGCACCAGGTGCTCGCACCAGCCGATATCATCCTGCGCCGTTTGCAGCACGCCGGGCAAGGCGCCTTTTTCCCAGTCCTGCTGCGTACGCAACAGGGGGAAATCAAGCTCGGCCACGCGCACATGCCGCACCTCGTGGCCGGCCAGCACGGCCGCCCTGGCATACGCGTCTTCCAGCGTATGGCACAGGTGCTCGCGGTTGGGGTCGGGATGCCCCTGAATCAGCACAATCCGCTTGCCCATGGCGCGTCAGCGGTACACCAGCACCGGCACCAGGCTGTGCGTCAGGACCTTTTGTGTTTCGCTTCCCAGCAATAAGGCACGCACACCGCGGCGGCCGTGCGAGGCCATCGCAATCAGGTCGCATTGCCGCTCCCTGGCCGTCGCGATGATGGCGTCGTGGACGTCGTCGGAGCGCACCACGACACTGTCGCATGGCACGCCGCATTCCTGGGCTAGCTTTTCGACGGTGAGCAGTACCTTGCGCGCCTGCTCTTCGCTTTCTTTCTCGTACTGTTCTTCCGTGTCTTCGATCATGTCGGGACGATAGGTGAAAGTATGGAAAGGCGGAACCACGTGCAGCCCCGTGACCCGCGCGCCCAACGCTTTAGCAAGGCTTACGCCGGCCTGGATGGCGGCGTCCGAGCCGGCCGAACCATCGGTCGGCAGCAGAATGTGCTTGTACATATATCCCCCTCGTGGTCATCGATTCGAATGCCTAGTGTGTGCCTTCGAGGGGGGGCGCGACTTTGATGCACATCAAAATCGGCGGACGGCGCCGTACCGGCTCGGTACTGCTATTCGGAATCGAGCTGCTTCGACGGATGCGCGGCGATAAAAGCGTCGAGTTCACTGCAGGCGGCGTGGATGCGCGAGATGGTCGGGAAGCGCGTCAGGTCGACCTCAAAGCGCAAGGCGTTAAACACCTGCGGCACCAGGCAGCAGTCGGCCAGCGTCGGCGTGTCGCCGTGGCAGAAGCGCCCGGTGTGCGGGGACCCCGCCAGCATCGCTTCCAGCGCGGCAAAGCCCTCCGCGATCCAGTGGCGCGACCAGGCGGCCTTGGCGTCGTCGCTCGCCTTCAGTTCGTGCACCAGGTACTTCAGCACCCGCAGATTGCCGAGCGGGTGGATATCGCATGCCACCGTCAGCGCCAGCGACCGCACCCGCGCGCGGCCAAGCGGGTCAGGCGGCAGCAAGGGCGTCGCCGGATGGGTCTCGTCGAGGTACTCGATGATGGCCACGGACTGCGTCAGCGTCGCACCGCCATCATCCTCCAGCGACGGCAGCATTGCGGCAGGATTGATCGCACGGTACGCCGGCTGCAGCTGTTCGCCGCCCTTGCGCAGCAGGTGCACCGGAACCGCCTCATACGCCAGGCCCTTGAGGTTCAGCGCGATCCGCACCCGGTACGCCGCCGAGCTGCGAAAGTAGGTGTACAGTTTCATCGCTGGCGCCCTTCGTAGTGGGCGACCTTCTGGTCGATCGCGCCGAAGATGCTGGCGCCCTGCTGGTCGAACATCTCGATGCGCACGGTGTCGCCAAATTTCAGGTACGCCGTCTTGGGCGCGCCATGCTCGATGGTTTCGTACATGCGCACTTCGGCCAGGCAGCAGTAGCCCACGCCGCCGTTCTCGATGCTCGAACCGTGCAGGCTTCCCTGCTTGTTCGATACCGTTCCCGACCCGATGATGGTGCCGGCGGCCAGTTCGCGCGTGGCCGCGGCATGGGCGACCAGCTGGGCGAAGTTGAAGGTCATGTCGTCGCCGGCATTGGGCTTGCCGAACGGGCGCCCGTTCAGCGCCACGTTGATCGGCAGGCGCAGCTTGGCGTCGGCCCATGCGGCGCCCAGCTCGTCGGGGGTGACGCATACCGGGGAAAACGCGCTGGCCGCCTTCGACTGGAAGAAGCCGAAGCCCTTGGCCAGCTCGTTCGGAATCAGGTTGCGCAGCGAGACGTCGTTGACCAGCATGACCAGCCGGATCGCCTTCGCGCATGCGTCGACGCTGGCGCCCATGTCCACTTCGCCGGTAACGACCGCCACCTCGGCTTCCAGGTCGATGCCCCAGTCCTCGGATAACGCGAAGATCGGGTCGTGCGGGCCGATGAAGGAATCGGAGCCGCCCTGGTACATCAGCGGATCGGTGTAGAACGAGGCCGGCACTTCGGCGTTGCGCGCCTTGCGTACCAGCTCGACGTGGTTGATGTAGGCGGAGCCGTCGGCCCACTGGTAGGCGCGCGGCAGCGGCGAGTGGCACTGCGTTTCGTCGAACGGCTGCATGTCCCACGCGCTGCCGTCGTTCAGGTTCGAATACACCGTCTCAAGGCGTTCGACCACCAGGTCCCAGTTGTCCAGTGCGAACTGCAGGGTTGCGGCGATCTTCGGCACCTTCTGGTAGTGGCGCAGGTCGCGGCTGACCACGACCAGCGTTCCGTCGCGGCCGCCGGCTTTCAAAGTAGCGAGTTTCATGTCTGGCCTTAGTAGTTTTTCTTGGCGTCGGCGGACGTGTGCATCCAGGCCGCGTGCTTGGGCGCCTTGCGCGTCTGGGCCCATTCGTTGAGCATGTCCCACTTGACCTCGTCGAGCTTGCGCATCATCTCGGGGGTGGCGGTGTTGACCGACAATTCGAGGCGGTGGCCGTTGGGATCGAAGAAGTAGATCGACTTGAAGATGGTGTGGTCGGTCGGGCCGATGACGTCGATGCCGTCGGCCTGCAGCCGCTCTTTGGTCGCCAGCATCGCATCCATCGACTCGACTTCCAGCGCCAGGTGCTGGACCCAGGACGGCGTGTTCTGGTCGCGTCCCATCGGCGCCTGCGTCGGCAGCTCGAAGAAGGCCAGCACATTGCCCATGCCGGCGTCGAGGAAAACGTGCATGTACGGGTCGGGCGCGCCGGTTGACGGTACGTTGTCTTCGGCGATCGCCAGCTGGAAGTCCATGTTCAGGTACTTGCCGTACCACTCGACGGTTTGCTTGGCGTCCTTGCAGCGGTATGCCACGTGGTGAATTCGTTTGATCTGCATGGTGGTCTCTCCATTCCAATACGCTATTAGAGGGTAAAACGAACTATCATACAAACAATATTTTCCACATCATTTATTAGCTATCGTTATGAATCCGACCCTGCGCCAGATGCGCGCCCTGATTTTCCTGGCCAAGACCGGCAGTTTTACGCTGGCGGCCGAGCAGATGCATGTGACGCAGGCGGCGCTGTCCGGACTGATCAAGGAGCTGGAGCAGACGCTTGGCGCGCGCCTGGTCGACCGCAGCACGCGCAAGATTGCGCTCACAGAGATCGGCCGCGAGCTGTACCCGCTGTTCTCGAAAATGATCGACGATCTTGACGCTGCGCTGAACGACGTCGCCAATCATACCAAGCTAAAAAAAGGGATGGTGCGTATCGCCGCCCCGCAACTAATGGCGTGCACGCTGCTGCCCGAAGTGATCGCCGCCTATCGCGCGGCGCATCCGGATATCCAGGTCAAGCTGGTCGACTGCGCGGTCGAGAACGTGACCGCGCGCGTGACCAGCGGCGAAGTCGATGTCGGCATCGGTCCCGAGCGCGACGCGGCGGCGCAGATCGATGCGGCGGTGCTGTTCGAGATGCCGTTCGTGCTGGTGTTTCCGCAAGGGCATCCGCTGGAAGCGCGCGAACGCGTGACCTGGCAAGACCTGGCCGACTACCCGTTCATCTCGCTGCAGGGCCAGTTCACCGAACGGCTGCTGAGCGACATGCACAGCTCGCTGCGCGATGTGCCGCTCAATCCTGCCAACGAAGTGACCTTCATGACAACCGCGCTGGCCATGGTGGCCGCGAACCTCGGGGTGACGGTGTGCCTGCCGTACGCCGAACCGCTGGTCAAGCTCTACAAGCTGCACATGCGCCAGTTGCGCGAACCCGAACTGACGCGGCGCTTCTTCGTGTACACCCGCGAGAACCGCTCGCCGTCGCCTGCCGCCGAGAGCTTTATCGCCTTCCTGCTGCGCTTTGTCGAAGCGCATGACTGGAATATGCCGGTGCAAAACGGCGGCTGACGCCCTCGTTATAATGGGCGCTGGTTCAAACAGGGCAAGCACATGTCACACAACACCGTCGCCATCAACCAGCGCATGGACAAGTTCGACGGCCATCACAAGGTCTGGCTGTTCGGTTACGGCTCGCTGATTTTCAAGGCGGATTTTCCGTTCATCGAGCGGCGCGCGGCGCATATCGACAACTGGACGCGGCGCTTCTGGCAGGGCTCGCACGATCATCGCGGCACCGAGACGGCGCCGGGCAGGGTCGCGACCCTGGTTCCGCAGCCGGGCGCGCGCTGCGCAGGGATGGCTTACCTGATTACGCCGGAGGTGTTCGCGCATCTTGATCATCGCGAAAAGAACGGCTACCTGCGGCTGGCGATCGACATTCAGTTCGAGGCCGGCGACAGCGAAGAAGGACTCGTCTACATCGCCACCGCCGATAACGCTGCCTTCCTCGGGGAAGCGCATGAGCGCGATATCGCGCGCCAGATAGCATCATCGGCCGGCCCGAGTGGCCCGAATCGCGATTATCTGCTGGACCTGGCGCACGCGCTGCGCGAACTGGGCCTCGACGACCCGCATGTGTTCGAGATCGAGCGGCATCTGGCCCAGCACAAGTAAGGCCAGGCCTGGTTGTTTTCCATTAGGTTCGGCATCATCGTTGTTACGCGAACAGGTCAAGCTGCCCGGTCGCGTTGCCGTTCTGCTTTCCGGCCGCCGCGGGCACCACCAGCGGGCGCCGGAAGCGTGACGCATCGAGTTCGGCGAACCTCCCGCTGCTCAGGTTCATCCCCAGCCGCTTGACGGCCTTCTCGAAACGCTGGCGAATCAGGTCGGCCCACACGCCCTCCCCGTGCATGCGCTGGCTGAAGTCGCTGTCGTAGTCCTTGCCGCCGCGCATTTCGCGGACCCGGTTCATGACGCGCTGCGCACGGTCGGGAAAGTGCGCCTGCAGCCATTCGTGGAAGAGCGGATTGACTTCCCATGGCAATCGCAGCACGACGTAATGGGCGCTCAAGGCGCCCGCCTCGCGCGCCGCTTCCAGCACCCGCTCCAGCTCGGGCTCGGTGACGAACGGGATGACCGGCGCGACGCTGACGCGCACCGGAATGCCGGCCTCGGCCAGCGTGCGGATCGTGCGCAGGCGCCGTGCGGGCGCCGCCGCACGCGGTTCGAGCGTGCGCGATATGGCGGGGTCGAGCGTGGTCAGGGTAATGGCGGCGATCGCCTGGTTGCGCGCGGCCATCGGCGCGAGCAGGTCGATGTCGCGCTCGATCAGCGAATTTTTGGTGATCAGCGCCGCAGGGTGCGCGCACTCGCTAAGCACCTCCAGCACGCGGCGCGTGATTTTATAGTCGCGCTCGCACGGCTGGTAGGCGTCGGTATTGACGCCGATCGCAATTGGCTCGGGCACGTACGACGGCCTGGACAGCGCGTGGCGCAGCAGGTCCGGCGCGTTGACCTTGGCGAAGATGCGGGTTTCGAAGTCAAGCCCTGGCGAGAGTCCCAGATAACTATGCGTTGGACGCGCGAAACAGTAGATGCAACCGTGCTCGCACCCGCGGTATGGATTGAGCGACACGTTGAACGGAATGTCGGGCGAGGCATTACGGCTGAGAATGGTTTTTGCGAACTCGTCCGTCACCTGGGTCTTGAACGGCGCTGGCTCACCGTCCTCGTCGTCATGCGTCCAGCCATCGTCAAACGATTCGCGACCGTTGACCTCGTAGCGTCCTTGCAGGTTCGACACGGCGCCACGCCCCTTGCGCGCCGCGAGGGGCCGCGGAGGAAGCATTACGTGCTCTTCGCAATTTTCGTCGTGACCAGCCATGGCAGCACCTTGATACTGTACATTTATACAGTATTTTACGCCTGCTTCAAGCGCTTTTCAAGCGTGCGCGGCGACTGTGGCGTATTGGTCCACAAACGCGTCGAATGCGTCAAGGATCGGCTGGAAATGGCCGACGCGCCCCTCCAGCTGCATCAGGGCGTAAGTTGCCGCCTCGAGCGTCGACAGCTGGTCGGGAGCATGCGCCTTGCGGATACGGTACAGCGACGGCGGCGCGCCGGTCAGCGGCAGGCGCGGAAGATTTTGCAGCAGCCGGTTCAGGTACAGCATCTTGCGGCTCTTGCGCCAGGTGCCGTCGAGTACCACCAGCCTGAGCCCGGATGGCGCAAGGTGGCGCACCGTGGCGAAGCCTGGCGGCGGCGCCAGTCCAAGCGCGCGCTCGCCCGGCATGTCCGGATACAGCAGCACCGGCTGCCTGCCACCGGCGTGCAACAGCGCCTCCAGCGCGCGCTCGTCGAAGACCTCGCCCACCGCGATCGTGCTGCCGGGCAGGCACAGGTGCAAGAGACGCGCGCTGCCCTTGGCGTTGGCGACCTCAAGCGGGTGCTGCAGCACCAGCACCGACACGTCGGACGCGACCGGCATTGCCAGAGGGCAGATGCAGGTTTTGGCGGGTCGCAGGCAAGCCGCGCACATCGCGCGTTTAATTGGGAGCAGTTCGGGCATCGGATGGGCCGGCAAAAGTGACCGGCGTGGCAGGTGCCCGATTATATCAACCCGGCACCCCTGCCTCTACCCGCTCGCGCACGGTTTTCAGCGCGCCGCTCCACGATACAAGTTCATCAAGCATCGTCGTTACCGATTTTTCGTGATGCTGGCCCGGCTTGAAGGTGGCGTAGTTCTCGAAGTCCGAAAACAGCGACAGCATCACCTGCGTGCGCACGTCAGCAATTTTTAGCTCGCCCATCACCAGCCGCAGGCTCTCCACCGCGCGCGCGCCGCCGGCGCTGCCGTAGCCGACGAAGCCCGCAGCCTTGTTGTTCCATTCGGCGAACAAAAAATCGATCGCGTTCTTGAGCGCGCCCGAGGTTCCATGGTTGTACTCCGGCGTGACGAATACAAAGCCGTCGTAGGCCGCGATTTTTGCGGCCCAGGCGATCGTGTGCGGCTTTGAATACTGCCCCATCGACGGCGGCACTGGTTCGTCCAGCAAGGGCAGGTTGAAGTCCTGGATATCGACCAATTCATACGCGGCGTCCGAACGCAGGCTGGCAATCTCCATGACCCAGTTCGCGACGTCCAGTGCTTTCCGGCCGGGCCGTGTGCTTCCGACAATCACGCCAATCCTGATCATGGTCCCCTCCCCTGTGCAGTCGTTAATCGTTTGAAAATTGTAAAAGAAGCGACGCTTGTGGCGCGCCGCGTTGCATCGTTTACAGCCTTGCAAATCGAGCACTGCAAGGCAAACAACAAAGCGCAAAGAATCCGAAAAAAATTCGCAATTCAGTGCCCGAACTTATCAATCCGGTATTGCTCAGCAAAATTCGCATGCCTAGAATCATTACATTCCAATTGGCAATCCGATCCACCGGGAGCCTGATATCGTTACCGCCACATTTCGTTTTCGCAACGCTGCCCGCAGGCTCGCCACCGTCGTCGTCGCCTGCTTCTCGCTGACGCCGCTTCTGGCGATTGAGCAAGTGCTACCGCTCGATTACCGTCTCAACGAACAAGTCATCATGGTCCCGGCCGGCGCGCGCGGCGACGTGCAGCTGCAGACCACCGTGTTCCGGCCAAACGGCGACGGACCGTTCCCGCTCTTGATCATCAATCACGGCAAGGAGCCGGGCGACCCGCGCCTGCAGGCACGCGACCGCTTCATCTTCATGGCGACCGCCTTCGTCAAGCGCGGCTACGCGGTGATGGTGCCGATGCGGCGCGGCTTCTCCAATTCCTCGGGTACCTACATCGACCACGGCTGCGACATGCGCGCCAACGGCTACGGCCAGGCCAACGACATCAAGGCCACCATCACCTACGCGCGCAAACAGAAATGGATCGACGATGACCGCATCGTCGTCGCAGGCCAGTCCTATGGCGGCCTCGCCACGGTGGCACTGGGCACCGAAGCGATCGACGGCGTGCGCGGCCTGATTAACATCGCGGGCGGCCTGCGCGACGACGGCGACGGCTGCGACTGGCGCGGCGAACTGGTTAACGCGTTCGCCAACTACGGCGCCAACAACAAGATCGCCAGCCTGTGGATGTATGGGTTTAACGACTCGCTATTCGGCCCCAATCTGGCGGCGCGGATGCACGATGCGTTTGTGCGTTCCGGCGGCCAGGCCAGGCTGATCGCGTTCGGCCCGTTCAAGCGCGACTCGCACGGCATGATCGCAAGCCGCGACGGCGAAAAAGTGTGGTGGCCGGATACCGAGCGCTTCCTGCAGGAGATCGGCATGCCGACCAGGGAAGTGTTCAGCATTGTCGATGCGCCGCAAGTGCCGAAGACCGATTTCGCGGCGGTCGATGACATAGACGCGGTGCCTTACCTGACGGAGGCCGGACGTGCGGCGTACCGCGAATACCTGAACAAGATGACGCCGCGCGCGTTTGCCGTGTCGCCGAATGGCGCGTGGTGCTGGGCCGAGGAAGGAGAAGCGCCGGAGATGCGCGCGCTGGCCACCTGCGCCAAGAACAGCGGCCAGGACTGCAAGCTGTATTCCGTGGATGACTACGTGGTGTGGCAAGCGCCGCGCATGCCGCCGGGAAGCCTGGATGACGCGCAGTTGGCGTCGACCTCGACCGGCGGTGCGGGGCTCGATCAGGCGGACCAGCCGCAGTGACGCTCAATCGGCGGATGACGCTCCGCCGAAGCTGTCGGCCCACTTCTGTAGCTGTCCCACCGTGGCGGTGACGCCGCCGCAAACAATCACCAGCACCGTACGGTAATCGATCAGCGACCGCGCAGCGTCATATGCCACCGCCAGCGACGCGCCGCAGGCCGGCTCCACCACCACCCGCTGATCGTCCATGAACCGCAGGCACGCCCGCACCGCATCAGAGTCCGACACGACAACGCTGCGTACCGGATGCTGCTGCGCGAAGGCGAACGCCTGCTGCGCAACCTTGCGCGCCCCGAGCGAGGTGGCGATGCTGGTAATGCCGGTCAGCTCGACGCGCTCTCCCGCCGCCAGCGACTGGGCAAACGAATCGGCGCCGGCCGTCTCCACCGCCACCACCGGCACGTCGTTCCAGCCATTGCGGCGCAGGCCCTCGACCACGCCGCACAGCAGGCCACCGCCCCCGACCGACAGGACGACCGCATCGGGTTTGAGCCCCGCCGCCGCCACTTCGTCGATCATGCTGGCGTGTCCCTGCCACAGCAGCGGATCGTCGAACGGATGAATGAACGCGTCGGCCTCGGTCACCATCGACTGCGCCAGCGCATTCGCTTCCTGGAACGAGGCGCCATGCACGATGACCTGCGCGTTTTCGCGGCAGATCAGCTCCCTGGCGCGTTCAGTCGTGGTCTCGGGCACGACAACGACAACTGGCACGCCAAGCCTGCGGCCCGCATACGCGGCGGCAATGCCGGCGTTGCCGCCGGACGAACAGATAAAGCGCCTGGCGCCGCGCCGCACATATTCTTCGCATGCGAAGCCGATCCCGCGGATCTTGAAAGACCCCGGCGGCTGCATCGATTCCATCTTCAGCCAGACTTGCTGGCCATCGCGGGCGGCCATCGCGCCCGATTCAAACAGGGGTGTATGCAAATGCAGCGGCATGATTCAGGCGTATCTCGGAAGCTGGCGCGCAAGCGCGGCGCCGACCGCGTCGACGAAGCGCGCCGGCTGGTCGACATACAGCGCCAGCGTTGATGTGCCGGGCTTGAAAGGATACCCGAAACGCTGCCCCCCGGCCACGGCACCATCGCGCATCCGGCAATGCGGCCCGCGCCGTGTATTCACAATCAGCGGCAATCCAGCCTCATATCTTTCCAATGAAACAACACCCTGCCCTGTCGATTGCACCAGTGCAATTAAAATCATAAATAATGTAAAAATCGCCCCTGATAAGGGTGGCAAAATTGCGTGTACTCCAAAGCTTTGAAGTAAAATCCCTTTTCCGCAATTTTGCACTTCCGGACGCGCGCGTGCGTCCCGAATCGACATGACCCAGGCCGCAACTTCTGACACGAACGTTCTCGACCTGTCCACCTGCGACAGTGAACCAATCCGCACCCCGGGCAGCATTCAGCCGCACGGCTTCGCCCTGTCCCTGGCGGAAGACCTGACCGTTCTTCAGGCCAGCGAAAACCTCGCGCAGCACATCGGCAGCGCCGCAGCGGGCGCAGTCGGCCTGCCGCTGGCACGCGTCATCGGCGACACTGCGGCCGCGCTGGTCGTGACCGAACTGGCCGCCACCCGGGTGCTCGAACGACCGCTTTACCTGGGCACTGTCTGCATCAGCGAGACCTGCTACTTCGACGTGCTGGCGCATCGCTATGACGGCGTGCTGATGCTCGAATTCGAGAGCGTCGAGCGGCGCGCCTCGGCCGACTTCCGCAACCTCTACCCGCTGGTCGGCGAGTTCCTGCTCAAGTTGAACAACACCGTCAGCACCGATGCGATGAGCGCGCTGGCCGCGGACGAAATCCGCGCGGTGACGGGCTACGGCCGCGTGATGGTGTACCACTTCGACCACGACGGCCATGGCCATGTGATCGCCGAAAGCCTCGCCGACGGCTATCACTCTTACCTCGGCCAGCGTTTCCCGGCGTCGGATATTCCGCGTCAGGCGCGCGAGCTGTACACGCTGAACCGCATCCGCCTGATCCACGACGCCAACTATACGCCGGCGCGCCTGGTCCCGGCGATCAATCCTGTTACCGGCGCACCCAACGACCTGTCGTTCGCCGCCCTGCGCAGCGTGTCGCCGATCCATCTGCAGTACATGCGCAACATGAAGACGCTGGCCTCGATGTCGGTATCGCTGATCGTCAAAGGCAAGCTGTGGGGGCTGATCTCGTGCCACAACGAGACCCCTAGCCCGGTCGCCTTCGAGCGCCGTACCGCCTGCGAGCAGCTGGGCCAGATCCTCGCGCTGTCGATCGAATCGCGCGAGGACGCAAGCGAACTGCAGTTCCGGCTCGACCTGCGCCGCATCATGGTGTCGATGCTGGGCGGCCTGACGCAAGGCGCCGACTTCATCGACAACATGACAAGCGTGTTCCCCGCGCTGCTGACGTTCGCCCGAGCCAGCGGCGTCGCGATCGTCGTTGACGACCGCCTGCTTACCTATGGCGACACGCCGAGCGATGAACAGATCCGCGAATTGGTCGGCTGGCTGTCGATCCGGGCCCACGGCGACGTGTTCCACACCGACCAGCTGGCCGCGGGGTACCCGGGCGGCGCCGACATCACGCGCAACGCCAGCGGCATCCTTGCGCTGCCGATCTCGCGCATCCACAAGCACTACCTGATCTGGTTCCGCCCCGAGGTGATCCATACGATCGACTGGGCCGGCAACCCGCATGCGAAAGAAGGCGCCGGCCCGCTTGACCAGCTCACCCCGCGAACCAGTTTTTCAAGCTGGCGAGAGACCATCACCGGCACCAGCATCCCATGGCACAAGGGCGAACTGGAACTGGCGCTCGAATTCCGCACCGCCCTGCTGGGGATCGCGCTGGAACGCGCCGAGCAGATGGCCGAACTGGCGGAAGAGCTGGGCCGCGCCAACAAGGAACTCGAAGCGTTTTCGTATTCGGTATCGCACGACCTGCGCGCGCCGCTGCGCCACATCGTCGGCTTCTCCGACCTGCTGCTCGAATCGGCCAGCAACGAAGACCTGGAAAAGCGCCACCGCTTCCTGAAGAACATCAAGGAATCGGCGCGCCTCGCCGGCAAGCTGGTCGACGACCTGTTGAGCTTTTCGCAAATGGGCCGCGCGGCACTGCGCCCCAGCACCATCAGCATGAACGACCTGGTTCACGGCTGTATCGAGAAGCTGGCGGGCGACACGCATGGCCGCGACCTGCGCTGGGAGGTGGAAGACCTGCCCGAGGTGCGCGCCGACGCCTCCTTCATCCAGCTGGCCGTGTACAACCTGCTGTCGAACGCGGTGAAATTCACCAGCCAGAAGGAATCGGCGATCATCCGCATCCGGGCCGAACGCCATCCGCATGAAAACGTGTTCCACATCGAGGACAACGGCGCCGGCTTCAACATGGATTATGTCCACAAGCTGTTCGGCGTGTTCCAGCGCCTGCACCGGATGGAAGACTTCCAGGGCACCGGCATTGGCCTGGCCAACGTGCGCCGCATCGTTGAACGCCACGGCGGCAAGGCCTGGGCCAGCTCGGTAGCGGGCCAGGGCGCCACCTTCTCATTCAGCATTCCTAAAGAACTACCTGTCTAAGGCAAGACCATGTTAAAGCCCATTCTTCTCGTTGAAGACAATCCCAACGACCTCGAACTGACGCTGATCGCGCTCGAAAAGAGCCAGCTCGCCAACGAGGTGATCATCGTGCGCGATGGCGCCGAGGCGCTCGACTACCTGATGTGCCGAGGCGAATACGCAAACCGCCAGGCCGGCAATCCGGCGGTGGTGCTGCTCGACCTGAAGCTGCCGAAGGTCGACGGCCTGGAAGTGCTGCGCGAGATCCGCACCACCAACGGCCTGAAAAGCACGCCGGTCGTCATGCTGACGTCGTCGAAGGAAGAGCAGGACCTGCTGCGCAGCTATGAGCTGGGTGTGAACGCGTACGTGGTCAAGCCGGTCGACTTCACCGAGTTTGTGCGTGCGATTGCCGACCTCGGGATCTTCTGGGCCGTGCTCAACGAGCCGCCCCCTGGTTCGTACCGCTACACCAAGCCGCGCGGCGAGTAAGCGCAGGCCGGCGGCTCAACTTGTCGCCAAGGCAGGTTAGCCGACACAGGATTTGCCCGCTCCGAGGATGGAACGGCGATGCCAGCCAAAACCAGGAACTTCCTTGCCGACTCAGGCCGGAAGTTAAGCCTGGTGGTTTGCTTGCGGCTCGTTGGCGGCCTGCTGCTGCCGGCGGCGGCGCAGCAAGTGGCGAATGCGCGAACTGAGAACATCGGCGCTGTAGGGCTTTTGAAGCAGGTTTACGCCTGGATCAAGCTTGCCTTCATGGGTCAGGACGCCCTCCGCATAGCCGGACGTATAGAGTACCTGCACTCCCGGCAGGCGCGCCATCACGGCCTCTCCCATCTCCAGCGCACTGACCTTGCCGGGCATGATCACGTCTGAAAACACCAGGTCCACATGCGCGCCGCTGTCGACCAATGCGATCGCCGCGGCGGCGTCTTCAGCCTGAAACACTTGGTAGCCCAGTGCCGAGAGCAATTCAACGGTGCTGTTGCGCACATCGGTTTCGTCCTCGACCACCAGGATGGTTTCGACACCGCCCACCAGCGGGACCGGCGCGCTTTCTTCATCGGCCACCGGTTCTGTCGCGCTCTTGAGCAGGAAGATCTTGACGCTGGTGCCCTCGCCCGGCTCGCTCTTGAGAATGATCTCGCCGCCCGACTGCTTGACGAATCCATACGCCATCGACAGGCCGAGGCCTGTTCCCTGGCCGGTCGGCTTGGTCGTGAAGAAGGGCTCGAAGGCACGCTGCAAAACGGCCGGCGGCATGCCGCGGCCGGTGTCGGCCACTTCGATCATCACATAATCGGCGTTACCCACCTCGGACAGGTCAGGCGAGCTGGCGTTGACGTTAGCGGCCCGGATGGTCAGGGTTCCGCCGTCGACCATCGCGTCGCGCGCGTTGATGGCCAGATTGAGGATCACGTTATTGAGCTGGCTCGGATCGACCGTGGTACTCCACAGGCCGTCCTGGATATCGGTGAGGATGTTCGAGCGCGGACCGAGCACGCGCCGCATCATCTCGTCCATGCTGAGGAGCACCGCGCCCGGGTTGACCACCACCGCCTGCAGCGGCTGGCGCCGCGCGAATGCCAGCAGGTGGGCCGACAGCTTGGCGCCGCGCTCGACGCCGGACAGCGCGACGTCGATGCGCGCACGCGCGCTGTCGCTGACGCCGCCCAGCAGTTTAAGCAGCTGGAGGTTACCGCCAATGATCTGCAAGACGTTATTAAAGTCGTGCGCCACGCCGCCCGTCAGCTGTCCGATCGCTTCCATTTTCTGGGCCTGGTGCAGGGCGGACTGGCTGGCCGCCAGCTCTGCCTGGCTGCGCCGTAGCGATACGAAGGCTTCGTCGCGCTGGCAGCGCGCGATAAATGCGGCGCTGTGGTAGCGCACGCGCGCCACCAGCTCGCGTGGGTCGGGCCACTTGACCAGGTAGTCGTTGGCGCCGGTAGCAAAGGCTTTCGCCTTGATCTCGGCATCCTCTTCGGACGACAACAGGATCACTGGCAGGTGTTCGGTATCGGGATGCGAGCGCAGTAGCGTAATGACATCGAATCCATCGGTCCCCGGCATCCGCAAGTCGACCAGCACGACGGTCGCCCTGACCTCCCGCGCAAGCTCGACCGCGCACTCGGCACGCGGGTCATAACGCAACGCGATGTCCGCGCAGCCCTCCAGGCAATGGCCGATGAAGTCCTGCGCGTAAGGTTGATCGTCGATCAGCAGGATCGAACAGGAACAGGATTCATCAATCATTGTTGTCTTCGTGTCTATGCCATGCAACGTGAAATTGTTGCACCATGTGAATTCTACATCACGATTATTTTTCAAGTGCAAGCAATCGTGCGGAGTAACTATCGGCGATGGCGTCCATGTTCAATAACGCACAGACGGGATCGTTTTGCAGGGACAAAGTCAATCCTCGCACCATCCATTTGCTAAATTTCCAGGAGTAATCATGCGCACGAACGCGACGACCACCAAAGCAGGCAACAAGCAGATCCCGACTTCGACCGAGATGGACGCGATCGCACTATTGACCGAAGACCACGCCAAGGTCAAGGCCATGTTTGAACAATACGAAGGCCTCGGCGACCGCGCCTATGCAACCAAGCAAAAGCTGGCGATACAGATCTGCACCGAACTGACCAAGCACGCAACCGCCGAGGAAGAGATTTTCTACCCTGCCGTACGTGCCGCGACCAAGGAAGATGACCTGCTCGATGAGGCGACCGTGGAACACGCCTCGGCGAAAGATTTGATCGAACAGATCATGTCGATGGACTCCGAAGATGAGCTGTTCGACGCCAAGGTCAAAGTGCTGGGCGAACAGATCGAGCACCACGTCGAGGAAGAAGAAGGCGAAATGTTCCCGAAAGCGCGCAAGGCTGGCCTCGACCTGGTGGCGCTGGGCGAGGAAATCCAGGCGCGCAAGGACGAGATCACGATCCCCCAGCGCATGGACTAAGTCTTCTGCAGAAATGCCAAGCCAGGGCCACGTCGCGATGCGTGGCTTTTTTCGCTGGGTGTCGACGGAAGTATTGGATCGCCCTAGTCCGGCGGCTCGGCTGACGCACGTTAGCCAAACGCAAAAGGGGCCACATTGCTGTGGCCCCTTTCATCATTCTGGCTCCCCGACCTGGACTCGAACCAGGGACCTGCGGATTAACAGTCCGTCGCTCTACCAACTGAGCTATCAGGGAAAAGAGGCCGCATTATAGCTGGCCTGTGGAAAATTGGCGAGAGTAAATCTGCAAAATATGCCGTTTGGGTGACAGTCGGCAAAATGGCTATAGTTGCAAAGTATAATCATTGAGCGACGGGACGAACCGGATCGGCGCCGACCTCAGCGAGAAACCAATGGACGACGCCATCCGTCGCATCGTGTCAAGCAAGCACAGCCGCAACGTGGGAATGGCAGGCCCATTTGCGCTGCTGACGCTGGTATTCGCCCTGGACTTGAATACCCCGCTCGACTTTGCCGTATGCATCGGCTACGCCCCCGCCGTCTTGCTCGCGATGCTCTCGCGCAACCACCGCGTCGTCCTGATCGCCGCTGCCATCGGCGCACTGCTGACGCTACTGGGCATCATGCTCTCCCCGCCGGCCCTGGCTGGCACGCCGGATGCCTATATCGTTGTCCACCGAAGCATGGCGCTGGCCGCCATCGCGACCTGCGCCTTCCTGTCGATTTTCCTGATCCGCCTGAGCGATCGCTCCGCAACGGCCAGCCGCATGCTCGACATGGCCGGCAACCTTGGCAAGCTGGGCGGATGGCGCGTCGACGTCCAGAGCGGCAAGGTGGACTGGTCCCACGAAGTGGCGCGGATTCACGGCGAGCCGCAAGGATTCTCGCCGAGCCTCGATCAAGGCCTCAACTATTACGCCGATGAACACCGGGCGCGCATCCGGGAGCGCGTTGTCGCCTGCATCGAACAGGGCACGCCGTTCGCGGAAGAGTTGCAGATCATTACGCGCGAGGGCGATCGCCGCTGGGTTCGCTGCGTCGGCCGCGCCGTACGCAACGAGCGCGCCATGATCGTGGCGATCCAGGGCGCCTTCCAGGATATCAACGAGCAGAAGTCGATCGAGACCCAATTGCGCCTGAGTTTGGCATCGTGGCACAGCCTGGCCGAGGCAATGCCGATGATCGTCTGGACGGCCGACTCGTCGGGCGCGCTCGACTACTTCAATCAGTTGATGATGGCCTACTCTGGCTTGACGCGCGAGCAACTTCTGCCCAACGGCTGGATCGGCCTGATCCACCCGGACGACTGCGACGCCATGATCGCGACCTGGACCCGCGCCGTGTCGCTGCACGCGCCCGTCGAGATGAGCTTCCGCGTGCGCCGCCACGATGGGAGCTATCGCTGGCACCTGTCCCGTGCGGCCTTCGTGCCCGATGGCGTGACCGGCGCGGCCAGATGGTTTGGCAGCGCCACCGACATCGACGACCAGATGCGCCTGCAGCACGAGGCCAAATCGCTGGCCGACCGCCTGACCGCGACGATGGAAAGCGTTGGCGACGCCATCCTGGCACTCGACAGCCAATGGAACGTCGTGTACATCAACCGGCATGGCGAGGCCCTGCTCCACGTCACACGCGAAGAGCTGATCGGCGAACGCTTGTGGGAGAAGTTCCCGGAAGCAGTTGGCTCAACCTTCGACACGGAATACCACCGCTGCGTCGAGCAGCAGGTCGCGGTCCGGTTCGAAGAATACTTCGCGCCCCTGCAAAAGCATTTCGAGATCAACGCCTACCCCGCCCCGGATGGCCTGACCGTGTACTTCCGCGACATCACCCAGCAGCGCATGCTGGCAGAGCAAATGATCCAGGCGCAAAAGCTGGAGTCCCTTGGGCGCCTGACCGGTGGCGTTGCCCACGATTTCAACAACCTGCTGACGGTTATTCTTGGCAATGCCGAGATGCTGGTCGAGCAAGCGGTGCCCGATACCACCGGCCATCTGCTCGCCGACATGATCTTCGCCGCGGCCCAACGCGGCGCGGCGATGACCCAGCGCCTGCTCGCCTTCGCCCGCAAGCAGGCGCTGGAACCGGTGCCAGCCGACCTCAACGCCTTGGTCGGTGGTACCGACCAGCTGCTGCGCCACACGCTGGGCAGCCACATCGAGATCGCCATGCGGCGCACGAACGGGCTGTGGCTGACCCTGGTCGATCCCGGCCAGCTGGAAAGCGCGCTGCTGAATCTCGCCATCAACGCGCGTGACGCGATGCCGGACGGCGGCGTATTGACCATCGAGACCGCCAACACCAGCCTCGACGAAGTGTATGCCAGCAACTATAGCGGCGTCACGCCCGGCGACTATGTGATGCTGGCGGTATCGGACAGCGGCAGCGGCATCGCGCCCGATATGCTGGCGCGCGTGTTCGAGCCGTTTTACACCACCAAGCAGATGGGCAAGGGAACCGGGCTCGGCCTTGCGATGGTGTACGGCTTCGTGATGCAATCAAAAGGCCACGTCGCCATTTCCAGCGAGCTTGGGCATGGCACGACGGTCAAGATCTACCTGCCCCGGCTGGCAGGTGGCGAGCTGGCCGCCAGGTCCGCCGACCGGCCGGCAGAGATCGAAAACGGCAACGGCCAGCTGATCTTGGTGACCGAGGACGATGCCATGGTGCGCGCCTACGCCTGCGGACAACTGAAAGAGCTGGGCTACCGCGTGATCGAGGCCGCCAGCGGCGCCGACGCGCTGGCACTGCTGCATTCGCGCGACGACATCGACTTGTTGTTTACCGATGTCGTCATGCCTGGCGGCCTGAGCGGCCGCCAGCTCGCCGATGCGGTGCAGGCCTTCCGCCCGGCACTGCCGATCTTGTACACATCGGGCTATACTCAAGATGCAATTCTCCAACATGGCCGGCTCGCACCCGGCGTGATGCTGTTGAACAAACCTTACCGCCGTGCCGAAATGGCGCAGAAGGTCGCGGCCGCACTTGACGCAAACACACTGGAGTCGCAATGAACGAATGCCGCCTCCTTATCCTCGACGACGATGAATCAATCGCCCGCACTGTCGCGCTGATCGCCAGTTCCGGCGGCGCGCAAAGCCGCGTCTGCACCAATGCCCATGAATTCCTCGACCTGACGCAGTCATGGACGCCGAGCCATTTGTTTGTCGACCTGCAGATGCCCGACATGGATGGCCTGCAAGTGCTCAGCGAGCTCGCCAAGCGAGGCTGCCGCGCGTGCATCATCATCAGCAGCGGCGTCGGTGCGCGCGTGCTGGAGGCCGCCGTGCTGTCGGCCAACGAGCTCGGGCTGAATGTATGCGGCATGCTGGCCAAGCCGTTCCGCCTCAACGAGCTGCGCTCGCTGCTGTTCGACACCAATGCCACGCCCAGCAAGATGGCGCTTGGCTTCGGGCCAGCCCACCTGCCGGCATTCAAGCCTGCCGCGCCGGACCTGCAGGCGGCGCTGGACCAGAAGCACCTGTTCGTGGTCTACCAGCCGAAGATCCATTGCGCCACTGGCAGGGTCAGCGGCCTGGAAGCGCTGGTACGCTGGCAGCATCCCGATCACGGCCTGATCACGCCCGACCGCTTCATCTGCCTGGCCGAGGAAGCCGGCCTGATCGACAGCATCACGCTCGCCGTGCTGCACGACGCCCTGCCCTGGTTCGCGCAGCTGTCGACCGACTACGGCGGGCTGGGCGAATTGACCTTATCGATCAATATTTCGGCGCGCAGCCTTGGCCGCCCCGAGCTGATCGACGCCATCGTCAACCTGTGCGCCCGCAGCGGCGTGAGTCCATCCAGGCTGATCTTTGAACTGACCGAGACCGCCGCCATGGACGAGCCGGTTGCCGCGCTTACCCTGCTCACGCGGCTGCGCGTGCATGGCTTTATGCTGTCGCTGGATGATTTTGGCACCGGCTACTCGTCGATGCTGCAACTGGTGCGCCTGCCGTTCTCGGAAATCAAGATCGACCGCTCGTTCGTGGCCAGCGCCGCCACTTCGCAGGAATCGCGTGCGGTGATCCGCTGCATTACCGACCTGGGCCGCAGCCTGGGCATGAAGACCACCGCCGAAGGCGTCGAGGACGCCGCCACCCACGCCTATCTGCAGGAAATCGGCTGCGACCTGGCGCAGGGCTACCTGTTCGCCAGGCCCATGACGCGGCAACTGCTGACGAACTGGATGGATCAGCAACTGGCGCGATTCGGCCACTAGGCAAGCGGCGCGGAGTGACACCCGCACATGCAAAAAGGGCCACGTTTTTCAACGTGGCCCTTCTAAATTCTGGCTCCCCGACCTGGACTCGAACCAGGGACCTGCGGATTAACAGTCCGTCGCTCTACCAACTGAGCTATCAGGGAAAAGAGGCAACATTATGTACTGCTCGGGTTGCGCTGTCAATGCTTGGCATTTTCTGCGCTTACCTTCGTCGTACTCTCCGAAGCCGATCAAGTTGTGCTCGTACACAACTCGAAAGAAGCAAGATTTTAGAGCACTTTACTGATGGCGTCAATCACGACATCGATATTTTTCGAGTTCAGCGCGGCGACGCAGATACGCCCCGTGTCCACCGCGTAGATCGAGTGCTCCTTGCGCAGCATCTCGACCTGGTCCTTGGTCAGGCCCGAGTACGAGAACATGCCGACCTGCTCGCGCACGAAGTCGAAGTCCTGGCCGGGCGCTTTTTCCTTCAGCTTGGCGACGAACTGGGTGCGCATTTCCCGGATACGCACGCGCATGCCTTCGAGCTCCTGCTCCCACAGCGTGCGCAGTTCCGGCGTGGTCAGCACGGTGGCGACCACTTTGCCGCCGTGGATCTGCGGGCTCGAATAATTGGTGCGCACAACGCGCTTCAGTTGCGACAGCACGCGGGCCGCCTCGTCCGCCGACGCGGCGACAACGCTCAGTGCGCCAACACGCTCGCCGTACAGCGAGAACGACTTCGAGAACGAGTTCGACACCAGCAGCGGGCCGCCTGCCGCAGCAAAGCGCGACACTACGGCGCCGTCCTGCGCGATGCCCGCGCCGAAGCCCTGGTAAGCCATGTCGAGGAAAGGAATCAGGCCGCCGTCGATCACCGCCTTGATCACATCGCCCCATTGGTCAGCCGACAGGTCGGCGCCGGTCGGGTTATGGCAGCACGCGTGCAGCACCACGACCGAACCGCGCGGCATCGCCTGCAGCGACGCCATCATGGCGCTGAAATTGACGCCGCGCGTGGCTGCATCATAGTAAGCGTAGTTATTGACGGTGAAACCGGCGCCCTCGAACAGCGCGCGGTGGTTTTCCCAGCTTGGATCGCTGATATACACCTGGGCGCCCGGCGCGAAACGCGCGAGGAAGTCGGCGCCGATTTTCAGCGCGCCGGTGCCGCCGATGGCCTGCACGGTTACCGCGCGCTTCTCTTGAATAATCGCGCTGTCGGCACCAAATACCAGCTCCTGAACCGCCTTGTCGTACGCGGCCAGTCCTTCGATCGGCAGGTAAGTACGCGGCGCGAACTGCTCGGCCAGCAGCGCCTCGGCTTTGCGTACGCACTCCAGCAGCGGCACTTTGCCATTATCGTCATAATAGACGCCTACGCCCAGGTTGATCTTGCCCGGGTTGGTGTCGGCATTGAACGCCTCGGTGATACCCAGGATAGGGTCGCGCGGGGCCATGGCGATGGCGCTGAAGATGCTGGCGGAAGCTGGTGAGGTCATCGTGATAAACTTGATTGTCGGCTGGTTGTATAGACAGCGCCCCTTATATTCATTGGGCCGCGAGCGGAGTCCCATTCTAACAAAGGTCTGATCGTATGGCAGAATTATCCGTCGTAAGCCCCCCGGAAGCGACCGTCGTCGCGTTCCCCGACTCGCCCTTCAAACTGCACCAGCCGTTCGCTCCGGCGGGCGACCAGCCGACCGCGATCGAGGGCCTGATCGAGGGCATCAACGACGGCCTGTCGTTCCAGACGCTGCTCGGCGTGACCGGCTCCGGCAAGACCTACACGATGGCCAACGTGATCGCCCGCGCCGGCCGCCCGGCCATTGTCTTCGCGCCAAATAAAACCCTGGCCGCGCAGCTGTACTCGGAGTTCCGCGAGTTTTTCCCCGAAAACGCGGTTGAATACTTCGTCAGCTACTACGATTACTACCAGCCGGAAGCCTACGTGCCGCAGCGCGACCTGTTCATCGAAAAGGACTCGTCGATCAACGAGCATATCGAGCAGATGCGCCTGTCCTGCACCAAGTCGCTGATGGAACGGCGCGACGTGGTGATCGTCGCGACCGTCTCGGCGATTTACGGTATCGGTAATCCGAGCGAATACCACAAGATGATCCTGACCCTGCGCGCCAAGGACAAGGTCGCCCAGCGCGACGTCATCGCGCGCCTGATCCAGATGCAGTACACGCGCAACGAAATGGACTTCGGCCGCGGCACTTTCCGGGTGCGCGGCGACACCATCGACATTTTCCCGGCGGAGCACGCCGAACTGGCGATCCGCGTCGAGATGTTCGACGACGAGATCGAATCGCTGCAGCTGTTCGACCCGCTGACCGGGCGCGTGCGCCAGAAAATCCCGCGGTTCACCGTCTACCCGGGTTCGCACTACGTGACGCAGCGTTCGACCGTACTGAAAGCGGTGGAAAGCATCAAGGCCGAGCTGCGCGACCGGCTCGAGTTCTTCCGCACCGAAAACAAGCTGATTGAAGAGCAGCGCCTTGAACAGCGTACCCGCTTCGACCTGGAAATGATGGCCGAAATCGGCTTTACCAAGGGTATCGAAAACTACTCGCGCCATCTGTCCGGCGCGATGCCGGGCGAGCCGCCCCCTACCCTGGTCGACTACCTGCCGAAGGACGCCATCATGTTCCTCGACGAGTCGCACGTGCTGATCGGGCAGCTCAACGCGATGTACAACGGCGACCGCTCGCGCAAGACCAACCTGGTGGACTTCGGCTTCCGCCTGCCGTCCGCGCTCGATAACCGTCCGCTCAAGTTTGAAGAATTTGAACGCAAGATGCGGCAAACCATCTTCGTCTCGGCGACGCCGGCCGACTACGAGAAAACCCACGCCGACAATGTCGTCGAGCAGGTGGTGCGGCCAACCGGCCTGGTCGACCCGCTGGTGATCGTCAAGCCCGCCCGCACCCAGGTCGATGACCTGATGTCCGAGATTAACGACCGGATCGCCAAGGACGAGCGCGTGCTGGTGACGACGCTGACCAAGCGCATGGCCGAGCAGCTGACCGAATACCTGGGCGACCACGGCATCAAGGTGCGCTACCTGCACAGCGATATCGAGACGGTGGAACGGGTCGAGATCCTGCGCGACTTGCGCCTTGGCACCTTCGATGTACTGGTCGGCATCAACCTGCTGCGCGAGGGCCTCGATTTGCCGGAGGTGTCGCTGGTGGCGGTGCTGGACGCCGACAAGGAAGGCTTCCTGCGGTCGGAGCGCAGCCTGATCCAGACCATCGGGCGCGCCGCGCGCAACCTGAACGGCATGGCGATCCTGTATGCCGACAAGATCACCGATTCGATGCAGCTGGCGATCGGCGAAACCGAGCGCCGCCGCGCCAAGCAGATCGCCTTTAATGAGGCCAACGGCATCACGCCGCGCGGCATCAAGAAGCAGATCAAGGAGCTGATCGACGGCGTCTACAGCCCGCAGCAGGCGCGCGAGACGCTCGACGCCGAGAAGGAAACCGCGAAGATCGAATCGATGAGCGAGAAGCAGATCAGCAAGGAGATCAAGCGCCTCGAGAAGCTGATGGTCGACCACGCGAAAAATCTCGAATTCGAGAAGGCCGCGCAGGTGCGCGACCAGCTGCACATCCTGAAGCAGCAGGCGTTTGGCGCGCCGGGAACCGACAACATCGTGTCGATGCTCGGGAAGTAACGCGGCCTGTCCCTGTTCGCGCGGGAGAGTGGCTCTGGCACTGCCATTGCATCAATCGGGTTCGGGGCGCTCACGGTAATCGCGGCATTGAGACTTGGAATGCAAGATTTGACGTCGCCCCTGCGAAGGCAGGGGCGACGTTGGCTTGGCTGCCGAGCGATTCGTGTCAGGCAGAATATCCCGGACAGCAGTGCGCGCCGGCGGGAATCCAAGCTGACGCCGCGCAGCGAACTTGACCTTCGCGATTACAGCATCCTGGGTATGGGTGCCCGCCTACGCGGGCACGACGTAGTGGTGGCAACGGCGACATCGTCTTTTCAATTGCCCTGGCGAGCCAATATTTCCCTTATCCTGCGCGCCAGCTCTTCGCGCCGGTAAGGCTTGCTGAGCAGCTGCACGCCCCCGTCGAGCCGGCCGCCGGTCGTCAACGCGTTGCGCGTGTAGCCCGAGGTGTACAGCACCCGCAGGCCAGGCAGAAGCACCCTTGCCCGCTCGGCCAGTGCGGTACTCGATACCGGGCCAGGCATCACGACATCGGTGAACAGCAGGTCGACCTGGACGCCGCCCTCCAGCATCGCCAGCGCGCTTTCTCCGTCACGCGCTTGCACCACCTGGTAGCCGAGTTCCTGCAACTGGCTGATGGCCGTGGCGCGCACGTCCTCATCGTCCTCGACGACGAGGATCGTCTCGCCGCCGCCGACCAGATCGGCCGTCGCCGCGACCTCGACGATCGTCTCGGCCTGTTCTGATCGCGGCAAATGGATCACCACCGATGTGCCGCTGCCCGGTTTGCTCAGCAGCTGGATGTGTCCGCCGCTTTGCTTGACGAAGCCGTATGCCATGCTCAGCCCCAGCCCGGTCCCCTTGCCTACCGGCTTGGTGGTGAAGAAGGGCTCGAACGCCAGCGCCTGCACTTCCGGGCTCATGCCAACCCCGGTGTCCGTCACGCTCACGCGCACGTACTGGCCCGGCGCCATGTCCGGTGCGCCGTCCAGCCCGCCTTCGCCGATCGTGCTGTTGTCCAGCTCGATAACGATCGCGCCGCCATCGGGCATCGCGTCACGCGCATTGATGGCCAGGTTGAGGAGGACATTCTCGAGCTGGCCGGGATCGACCAGGGTGTTCCACAACAGCTCATCGGACCGGATCGACAGCGCGACCGACTCGCCCATCGCGCGCCGCAGCAGGTCATCCATGTTGACCAGCACGTGGGTCAGGTCGACCACCACCGGCTGCAGTGGCTGGCGGCGCGCAAACGCCAGCAGTTGCGATGACAGCTTGGCGCCGCGGTCGACCGCGGCGTGCATGCTGGCAAGGCGCTTGAGCAGGCGCTCATCGCCCTTGCACAGCAGTTGCAGCAGTTGGACGTTTCCGCCGATCACATGTAATACGTTATTGAAGTCGTGGGCGATGCCTCCGGTCAGCTTGCCGACCGCTTCCAGCTTCTGCGCGTGCTGCAATGCCGCGCGCGCTTCGTCGAGTGCCTTGCCGCGTTCGATTTCAAGCTGCTCGGCAGCCTTGCGCAGGGAGATGTCGCGGATAAATGCGCTGGCCGCGTAACCATCGGCCGTCGGCAGGCCGGCGATCGCCAGCTCAACCGGAATGTGTTGTCCGCTGCGGTGAACGGCGGTCACTTCCATCACCGTGCGGATCGGATGGCCGCCGCCGGATTGCGTAAACCGCGCGAAACCGCGGTTGTGCGCGTCACGCTGGTCCGCTGGAATTATCAGTTCGGGCAGCTGGCGCCCGATCGCCTCGGCCGCGCTCCAGCCAAACATGGTTTCGGCCTTGGCATTCCAGTCGGTGACCTGGCCGGCGGCATCGACCGCCAAGAACGCGTCGTGCGAATGGTCGAGGATCACCCTGATGCGCTGCTGTTCGTTGGCAAGCTGCGCGTTTGCTTCGCGCAGCGTACCCTCGTCCATCTTGGCGCGCGTGATATCGGTGTGCGTGCCGATCGTGCGCAGCGGGCGCTGCTGTTCGTCGCGGGTGACGGCCATCGCGCGCGCCAGTATCCAGCGCCAGCTGCCATCCTTGCAGCGCATCCGGAACTCGACCGCATACACCGAGTCGGTGCTGGCCAGGAAACGCTTTATTTCGCCCAGCGCCAGTTCCTTGTCGTCCGGATGCAGCAGGCTGGCCCACACCTTCTCATCCTCGCCCAGTTCATCTTCCGCGTAGCCCAGCATCTCTTTCCATCGCTTGGAATACACCACGGCGCCGGTTTTGCAATTCCAGTCCCAGACGCCGTCGCCGGCGCCTTCAAGCGCATACTTCCAGCGGAATTCGCTATCGCTCAGCTGGCCGGTGACTTCCCTGGCGCGCCACGCCGCGCGCCGCTGGCCGGAGGCAAGCGCGAACACCAGTAGCCCGAGGACAGCGCTCAGGGCCGTGCCGACGACGGCGATCAGGCTCGCCTCGTCCGACTCGATGCGGTCTTCCAACGCCGGGGCCGAGCGCAGGTCGAGCGTCCACGGACGCCCGCCTATCATCAACTGCTTGGTAGCGCGAAACTGCGGCACGCGCGACTGCGTGCCAAGGCCGTTGGGGTGCGATTCGAACAGCAGCGCATCCCGATCGACCACGGTGCCGTCGTAAATGCCCATGATCAGATCCTGCGAGCGTTCGCCGCTGATTCCCCTCATTAAGTCGCTGATGCGGAACGGCGCGCCAACCCAGCCGATCAGGTTGCTGCGGCGCTGTTCCAGCGTCGACACCTCGGCGCCGCGGCGGTACACCGGCAGGTACATCACTGTGCCGGCCTGGACGTCCTTGCCGTTTTCCTGGATCAGGCGCACCTTCGCGGACGCCGACTGCATGCCGGTGTCGCGCGCGCGCTCCATCGCCAGGCGCCGGTTTGGCTCGGTCAGCATGTCGAATCCGAGCGCGCGAAGGTTCAGGCCGCTAAAGGGCTCGATGTGGGTGATCAACGAATACAGCGCGCGCGGGCCGGGCGGATTGACATCGTAGGGCAATCCCTCGCCGCGAACGGCGGCGAGGTGCTGGTCGAGCTGGGCGGGCTGCACCAGGCGGACCACCGCCAGCCCCTGGATGCCCGGATAGCGCTCTTCGAGACTGAGCGACCGAACGAACGCGCGGAAGTTGTCGCGGTCGACATCCATCGAGCCGAGCATGAACGCCACGACACCGCGCTGCACCTGAGCGTAGGTCGCCATCCGGACGTCGATGCGCCTTGCCGCCTGGCGCACCTGGAAATCGAACTCGCTCTGGCGCGCGCGCTGCAACTGGTCGCCGGCGATGCGCCAGGCGTTGTAGGTTGCCGCGAGCGACATGGCAAATACCGTCACGCCGAGCAGAAGCGGAATGCGCTTGCGCAACGATGGGAACGACGGCACGCCGTCGGCTGGCCGGCTGGCAGAAAATAGCATCAAGAGGTCCACGAATTGGCTGAGCGGCGTTTAGAATCCGATCATGTTAGTTGCAGTGTAACAAGAAGAGCACTGCACACAGTCAATGGACGAAAAAAAAGCCCGCTTGTGCGGGCTTCGTTCCAATGTATTACCAATAATTTAATCGCGAACCAGAGCCCATGCTATCTGCGTGGTGCCCGGAAGTTTGGACGCCCATGCTATCTGCAAGGTGCCTCCAATGTGTAAATCGACTAGCGTATCCGGAATTACAAACCCTGGTTCTCAGAGCACCAGCTTGATGACATTACACCTGTCACATCGCGGCGCAAACCAGGATCGCGGTCGAGTTTGTGAACAAACTCAACCGCTGAACGCAGTGTAACACAGCTTTTTGTGCGGCGCACAAATTGTTTTCACCGGGTGTCACGCCGCCGGCACCGCGCCGAAGATCAGCGACTGGTGCGCGGCAACGCCTGCCATCGCACCGTCGGCGACAGCCAGCGCGACACTGCCCGCGATGCGCGCGGCGTCGCCGCAGCAGAACACCCCCGCCACCGTGCTCGCCTGGCGCGCGTCGGTACGCACGTAAAGGCCCATCGGCCCCTCGTCCAGCGCGCAGCCCAGCTCGGCGGCCAACGGGCTGTTGTGCGTGCGGCTCATCACGAACAGGCCGGCCAGCGCGATACTGCGGCCGTCGCGCAATACGACATCGGCCCTACCCTCGATGCGCGCCACCGGGGTGCGCTCGACGGCCACTGCGCGCTCGGCCAGCGCTTTCAGCTGCGCCTCGTCAGGCTCCAGTGCATCATTCAGGAACAGCGTCACGCTCCCCCAGTCCGGCAGCATCAGCGCGTGGTGCAGCGACATCGGACCGGTTGCCAGCACGCCGATGGCGCCCTGCTCCAGCTCGTAACCATGGCAGTACGGGCAGTGGAATACGCTGCTGCCCCAGCGTTCGGCCAGGCCCTCCACCGGCGGCAGGTCATCGACGACGCCGGTGGCAAGCACCAGGCGCCGCGCCTGGAATGCATGGCCATCGTGCAGCGCCACGTCGAAGCCATCGCCATTGGCCATAGCGGTGGCGGCGGTGCCTTCCTGCCAAATGACATTCGGGTAAGCCATCAATTGCGCCTTGCCATCGGCGGCGATTGCCGATGCGCTACTACCGTCCTGGGTGAGGAAGCCATGCGAGTGCGTGGCGTAGCGGTTGCGGCGCTGGCCGGCGTCGATCACCAGCACACGGCGGCGCGCGCGCGCCAGCTGCATTGCCGCCGACAAGCCCGCGTAGCTGCCGCCCACAATGATGGCGTCGAATTCATCGTTCAGCTGATTGGTGTGCATGGATGTCTCCTTTATGTTGCGTGTAGAGGTGGTTGAACTGCTTGGACAGGTCGGCCAGGGTGACATCCTTGAAGCGCTCGATCAGCAGCGCCTCGGCTTCGTCAAAAGCGCTGGCGAGCGACTGGTTGACGACCTTCTCGACCAGGCAGGTCGGGTGATCGATGCGGTTCCCCATCGCAAATACCGTCGGCGAACCGACTGCTTCATAGATATCGCGCAGGGTGACCTGGTGCAGGTCGCAGGTGATGGACCAGCCGCCGCCATGCCCTTTGCCGGAACTGACGTAACCCCGTTCGCGCAGGCCGGCCAGCACGCGCCGCACCAGCACGGGATTGGTGTCCAGATAGAGCGATAGTTGCTCGGATGTCAGGGGGACCTCGCTGTGCGCCATGTGCAGCAACACGTGGAGGATGGAGGATAGTTTGCTGTCTCGTCTCATGTAACTAATGATAGTACATAAATGAGAACAGTGCTGGCGGCGGATGAAAAAAGGCTGCCGGGCAGTGTCGGCGGCTTCGTTCTATTTGTGCGACGACACGGTAAATCCGATCAGGCGGGCAACCACTGCGGCCAGGTACATCAGGCCGACCAGCATCTCGACGCTCGCCAGCGCGCGCGCCTGCGAGGTCAGCGGAATCACATCGCCAATGCCGGTGCTCGATAGGAGTGCGAAGCTGAGGTAATTGAGCTCTGTCCAGGTACGCGCATCGGCAGCGTTGACTGCCGCGGCGAATGTTCCGGGATGCATCGCCTGCACCAGCACGAACAAGTGGGTGAAGGCCCATGCCAGCAAGGTGAAGGTGGCCGCGGCGGCGAACAACTCGTCTGGCGTGGTGCGCCGGTCTTCCATCATGTAGCCGACCAGGCTGACCGCGGCGTAGAAGTAAAACAGCGCTTCAAGCGCCGACGACCATGGCAGCAGGTACTCCATGCCGTACAGCGTCTGCAGGGCCAGCAAGATTATGATGGGCACCGCGATTGACCCGCTGATCCACGCGTGGCCAGGCGTACGGCGCACCATCAGCACCGTCATGGCCAAGACGACGACGCCGAAGCCATTGAAGACTACCTGGCCGCCGCGCGTGTCCTCGATGATCGGATACAGCAGCATGCCGCTCAACTGCACCAAGAGCAGGATGGCAGACGGGTGGCGCTTGGTATGCAGGAGCAGGTTCAGCGTATTCATGGTGGCTTAGCAGACTATTACAATGTTTTGACGAACTCGCGGATACCGCCCAACAGCATCTCGACCGACATTGCCGTCAGGATCAGGCCCATCAATCGCTCGAAGGCCGTCATCACCTGCGGTCCCAGGCGCTCCTGCAGCTTCTCGGCGCTGAGGAAGACTGCCAGCCAGACCACGCCGACAGCCGCCAGCGCTGCGACATTGACCGCGATCTCCGTCATGGTGTTGGCGGAGAACAGCAGCACGGTCGCGAGCGCGGATGGTCCGGCCAGGGCTGGAATCGCCAGAGGCACGATGAACGGCTCACCGCCATCGGTTTTGCCGAGCACGCCGTCCGGATGCGGGAAGATCATGCGGATCGCGATCAGCAACAGGATCACCGCGCCGCCGATGCGCAGCGAGACTTCGGACAGGTGCAGGGCTGTCAGGAAGTGGCGCCCGAAGAACATGAAGACGAGCAGGACAGCGAAGGCGATGGCGCACTCGCGCACCACGATGCGTGCCCTCCTCGCCTTTTCGACCGGGGCGAGCGCGCTGGCGAACAAGGGAACGTTGCCGAAAGGGTCGGTGACGAGGATGAGCAGGATGAAGGTTTGGAAGAAGCTTTGGGTCATGATGAATTTTCAATAGCGAATACCGAATGATACCCGGTGCGGACACAGCCGTTGCCGGGGAAATTCGCTCATCCGGTCCAGCCTCGTCGTGATTGAAGGCTCCAGTTGGATGTTAAAGCTTTGTTCAGAGCAATCTGAGTCCAAATTCTTTATGAGGTGCTAGGCACTCTGGCCCAGGGCAGGCAAAAAAAAACAGAGTGCCCACCGCATCACGGCAAACACTCTGGCTCTCTGTTTAAAGCGGCAGTTTACGCCTGCTTATCGAACTTCTTCAACCACGCCGACAGCTGATGCGGGCGCAGGCCGTCATAGTCTTCAAACGGCTGATGAATCCATGGATTGTGCGGCAGGTCTTCCAGGTAGTAATCCGGACGAATGGCCGAAGTCCCCTTCACCCAGATAACAGCCGATTTCACCTCGGTCACACCGGAGAAGTTCTCCTTCAAGTGCTTGGTCACCTTGTCCAAGGTAACGCCCGAGTCAGCCAGGTCATCAACCAGCAAGATTTTCCCCGACAGCGGGCCCTTGGTCATCGTCATGTACTTGGCAATGTCCAGGTCACCCTGCTTGGTACCCGACTCTTCGCGGTACGAGCTGGTCGACAAAATCGCCAGCGGCACGTCGAAGATGCGCGAGAACACGTCGCCAGGACGCACGCCGCCGCGCGCCAGGCACAGCACCTGGTCGAACTTCCAGCCCGATTCATGCACCTTGAGCGCCAGGCGCTCGATCAGGCGGTGATACTCGTCCCAGGATACCCAGAGGTCTTTATCGGTGGTTGGTGGGGTTGTCATGAAAGCTCCTCTTCTTATTATTCGAACGGGTGGCGCAGGACGATCGTCTCGACGCGGTCAGGGCCGGTCGATACCATGTCGATCGGAATACCAACCAGTTCTTCGATACGCTTGATGTAGGCGCGTGCGGCGGCCGGCAGTTCTGCCAGCGACTTGGCGCCAACAGTGCTCTCGGTCCAACCCGGCATCTCTTCGTACACTGGCACGCAGCGTGCCGCGTCCTCAGCGCCAACCGGGAAGATGTCGACAGCGCGGCCGTCGATGGTGTAGCCGGTGCACAGCTTGAGCGACTCGAGGCCGTCCAGCACATCGAGCTTGGTCAGGCACATGCCCGACACGCCGTTGATCTGCACCGAACGGCGCAGCAGCGCTGCATCGAACCAGCCGCAGCGGCGTGCGCGGCCAGTCACGGTGCCGAATTCGTGGCCGATGCGCGACAGGTGCTCGCCCACGCCGGCATCGGTCGGCAGCTCCGACGGGAACGGGCCGGAGCCGACGCGCGTGGTGTATGCCTTGGTGATGCCGAGAATGTAGTGCAGCATGCCCGGGCCAACGCCCGCGCCTGCGGCGGCGTTACCAGCCACGCAGTTCGACGAGGTGACGAACGGGTAGGTGCCGTGGTCGACGTCGAGCAGCGAGCCCTGTGCGCCTTCGAACAGCAGGTTGCCGCCGGCCTTGTGCGCAGCGTACAGCGCGGACGAGACGTCGCCGACCATCGGGCGCAGGCGCGGTACCAGTGCCATCGCGTCGTCGAAGGTCTTCTGGAAGTCGACTGCGTCGGCTTTCAGGTAGTTCGTCAGCACGAAGTTGTGATAGTCAAGGTTTTCGCGCAGCTTTTCTGCGAAGCGCTCTTCGTTAAGCATGTCGGCGATGCGGATCGCGCGGCGCGCGACCTTATCTTCGTAGGCCGGGCCGATGCCCTTGCCGGTCGTGCCGATCTTGTTCACGCCGCGCGCAGCTTCGCGGGCCACGTCGATGGCGACGTGGTACGGCAAAATCGCCGGGCACGCTTCCGAAATCTTCAGGCGCGAGGCCACTTCGATGCCGGCCTTTTCGAGCTTGTCGATTTCACGCATCACGTCCGGTACCGACACCACCACACCGTTGCCGATGTAGCAGGCGACGCCTGCGCGCATGATCCCCGACGGGATCAGCTGCAGCGCGGTCTTCTGGCCGTCGATGACGAGCGTATGGCCCGCATTGTGGCCGCCCTGGAAGCGCACCACGCCTTGCGCGTTGTCCGTCAACCAGTCGACGATCTTACCTTTGCCTTCATCGCCCCACTGGGTGCCGATGACAACGACGTTCTTTGCCACGTTTTTCTTTGACATCACACTTAACCTAAGTTTTTGAGAATCCAGTTACTGTCTTCGAGGACGAGTACGCGGTCGCACTCGAACTCGTCCTGCTCATTGTCGTGACCCGGCAAACTCTGGATCACAACCTCTCCTGCGGTGCGCAGTTGAGCGATTTTTTCGCGCAGCTCGGGAGCATTGCCCCACGGTGCGCGGATGGAGTGCTTGCGCTCGGCCGTCGGCAGCAGCCGCGCCAGTTCGCGCAGGTCGAGCGAGAAGCCGGTGGCGGGACGGGCCCGGCCAAACGCTTCGCCGACATGGTCGTAACGGCCGCCGCGCGCAACCGCGTTAGGCAGGCCGGGAACATACAGCGCGAACATCGCGCCGCTTTCGTATTGGTAGCCGCGCAGGTCGGCCAGGTCGATCGCCACTTCGGCGCGGCCCAGCGCACTGCCGGCCAGCGCCGCCAGTTCGGCCAGCGCGCGCGTCACGCCCGGCAAAGCCGGCAGCACGTCGCGGGCGCGCGCCAGCACGTCGATGTCGCCGTACAGGTTCGGCAGCGCCATCAGCGCGGCGCGCGTGGCCTCGCTGTAGCCGGCGGTCAGGTCGGCAAGGCCCGGGCAATCCTTGGCGCGCAGCAGTGCCGACAACGCCGCCTCGTCCTTGCTGGCCGCCTCGTCTTCCGCGATGATCGCGCGCAGCACGCCGACGTGCGACATGTCGAGGCGTACCTCGGGGAAGCCCGCCATGGCCAGCGAGGCCAGTGCCAGTTCCTGGATTTCGGCGTCGGCTTCGAGTCCGGCGTGGCCGTAGATTTCGGCGCCGATCTGCAGCGGCTCGCGCGTCGCGTGCAGGCCCGATGGATGGGTATGCAGCACGCTGCCGGCGTAGCACAGGCGCGTCACCGAATCGCGGTTCAGCAGGTGGGCGTCGATGCGCGCCACTTGCGTCGTCATGTCCGGACGCAGTCCCAGCATGCGGCCCGACATCGGGTCGATCAGCTTGTAGGTGCGCTGTTCGGTGTCCTTGCCGGCGCCGGTCAGCAGCGACTCGACGTATTCGAGCAGCGGCGGCATCACCAGCTCGTATCCGTACAGGCGGAAGTTATCGAGCATCAGGCGACGCAGCTCCTCGATCTTGCGCGCTTCGGACGGCAAGACGTCGGCAATGTTTTCAGGCAAAAGCCAATTCGGCATGAGCAGGGACAGTTTGGGAGTTTATTAAAAGACGAACAATGCGCAGCGAGTGATGTGCGTAAAAATGGCGCCGAATCGATAATTTTACCCGAAATTGAAGGTATTGCGGGAGAAAACGGCAGAGGGTGATGCCAATCCGACACTGAAAACAGTCGTTCCCGCGGAAGCGGGAACCCATACATGGCATGCTCAGTATAGGTTCCCGCCGGCGCGGGAACGACGGTATTGCTTACTTGGTCGACGGATTGCGGAAGTACTTGAAGAACTCCGAATTGGCGTCGATCACCATCAGGTCATTGCGGTCCTTGAAGCTGGCGCGGTAGGCCTCGAGCGAGCGGTAGAACTTATAGAACTCAGGGTTCTTGGTGAATGCCTGGGCGTAAATCTGCGATGCCTTGGCGTCGCCGTCACCCTTGATTTTCTCGGCTTCGCGGAACGCTTCAGCCAGGATCACCGTGCGCTGGCGGTCGGCGTCGGCGCGGATCTTTTCCGAGTCTGCCTGGCCGGTCGAACGCAGTTCATTGGCCACGCGGGCGCGCTCGGCCTTCATGCGCTCGTACACCGAGTTGTTGATCTGCTCGACGTAATCGACCCGCTTGAGGCGCACATCGACGATCTGCACGCCGATCTGCTTGGCCTCGGCCACAACCTTGGCCTGGATCGACTGCATCACCTTGCCGCGCTCGCCCGAGATCACTTCGCGCACGGTGCGCTTGGTGATTTCATCGTTCAGCGCCGCCTTGACGATCTGCGACATGCGGTCGCGCGCGCGGGTTTCGTCGCCGCCGAAGCTGACGTAGTACAGGCGCGGCTCGGTGATGCGCCATTTGATGTAGGCATCGACCAAAATGTTCTTCTTCTCGGCCGTGATGAAGCGGTCGGCGTCGGGCGTGTCGAGCGTCAGGATGCGCTTGTCCAGGTACAGCACGTTCTGGAACGGCGGCGGCAGCTTGAAGTGCAGGCCTGGCTCGCTGATCACTTCACGTACTTCACCCAGTGCGAAGACGATCGCGAAGCGGCGCTGGTCGACCACGAACACGGTCGACGACAGGATCATCAAGCCAATGAAGCCCGCGACAAAAATGGTTACAAGGCGGTTCATTAACGGCTCTCCCGATCACGTGAAGATTCGCGACTACGGCTGTCGCGCTGGATTACCTGGTCAAGCGGGGCGGTTTCCGCAGGCGCCGGCATGGTTACCGGGCCCGACTTGCTGCCCACCGCTGCCGCATTGGTCGCGGTTTGCGCGATCAGCTTGTCGAGCGGGAGATAGAGCAGGTTGCTGTTCGATTTGGCATCGACCATCACCTTGCTTGCGCTGGTGAAGATCTGCTGCATGGTGTCGAGGTACATACGGTCACGGGTGACGCCAGGAGCCTTCTGGTACTCGGCCAGCACCTGCGAGAAGCGCGAGGCGTTACCAGTGGCGTTCTCGGTCACCATCGAGCGATACGCTTCGGCTTCCTGCAGCAGGCGCGATGCGTTACCACGGGCACGCGGAATCACGTCGTTGGCGTAAGCCTGGCCTTCGTTCTTGGCGCGCTCGCGGTCCTGCCCTGCCTTGACGGCGTCGTCGAAGGCGCTTTGCACCTGCTCCGGCGGCTGCACGCCCTGCATCGTCACGTTGGTGATGACGGCGCCCAGTGCGTAGCGGTCGACGATCTGCTGCATCAGCATCTGGACGTCGTTGGCGACCTTCTCGCGGCCTTCATACAGCACGAAGTCCATCTTGCTCTTGCCGACCACTTCGCGGATCGAGGTCTCGGCGACCTGGCGCACCGTCTCGTCCTGGTCGCGGTTGTTGAACAGCCAGTCGACCGGGCTCTTCAGCGTGTACTGCACCGCGAACTGGATGTCGATGATGTTCTCGTCGTCGGTCAGCATCAGCGCTTCTTGCGGACGCTTGTTCTTGACGTTCGAGCGGTAGCCGATTTCGGCGGTGCGCACCTGCGAGACATTGACCGTCTCGTGGGCCTGGAACGGGTACGGCCAGCGCCAGTTGAAACCGGCGCCGGTAGTGCGGCTGAGCTTACCGAAAGTGGTCACCACGCCGGCCTGGCCTTCCTGCACGATGAAGGCGCCGCTGGCGAGCCAGATGAACAGGATGATCGCGCCGACCACGCCGGCGGTAGCGCCAGCGCCTTTCATGTCGCCGCCCATGCCGGGGCCGCCGTTGTCGCCGCCCCCGCCCCTGTTCTTCTGGCCGAACAGGCGGTTCAGGCGCGCATTGAAGTCGCGCCACATCTGTTCGAGGTCAGGCGGGCCGTCGCCAGGGCGTTTGCTTTCCTGGGCTTTGTTGTCGCCTTCGGGTTTGCGGCCCCAGCGCGGGTCGTTCAGCGTCAGCTTGATGCCGGCGCGTTTAAGAATTGAAGCAAGCATGCTATCGTGGTCCGACGTTGGTGGAGGTTAGAATACTTTCGGCATGGAGGTCGTCGGCCGCTTCGGCCTCATACACATCCAGTCCGGCATCGTCCTGCTCTTTGTTCGCGTATTGATACATCAGACCTGGCGCGGACTTGGCCGCTTCGACGATCGCATCGCGCAGCAAATCCAGGCCGGCGCCACTCTTGGCGCTGATAAAAACGCGGCTGATTTTATCATATTCATCACGCTCGGTCGCCGGCTCAAGGCCAGCGGCATCGATCTTGTTCCAGACCAGGATCTGGGGAATATGGTCGGCGCCGATCTCTTTGAGCACCAGGTTGACCTGCTCGATCTGCTCCATCCGCACCGGGCTGGCGCCGTCGACCACGTGCAGCAGCAGGTCGGCGTGAATGGTCTCTTCGAGCGTGGCGCGGAACGCGGCCACCAGCTGGTGCGGCAGTTCGCGCACGAAACCGACCGTGTCCGAGATGACGACATTGCCGACTTCTTCGCCCAGATAGACGCGGCGCGAGGTCGTGTCGAGCGTGGCGAACAGCTGGTTGGCGACATACACGCCAGCCTTGGTCATCGCATTGAACAGCGTCGACTTGCCGGCGTTGGTGTAGCCAACCAGCGACACCGAGAAGGTGCCGCTGCGGCCGCGCGAACGGCGCTGGGTCTCGTGCTGCTTGCGCAGCTTGGCCAGGCGCGAGCGCAGGGCCTTGACCCGCTCGCCGATCAGGCGGCGGTCGGTCTCAAGCTGGGTCTCGCCCGGACCGCGCAGGCCGATACCGCCCTTCTGGCGTTCAAGGTGGGTCCAGCCGCGGATCAGGCGCGTCGAGAGGTGCTGAAGCTGGGCCAGCTCGACCTGCAGCTTACCCTCGTGGCTCTGGGCGCGCTGCGCGAAGATGTCGAGAATCAGGCTGGTGCGGTCGAGCACCCGGACGTTCAGGCGCTTTTCGAGATTGCGCTGCTGGGCTGGCGACAGGGCGTGGTTGAAAATGACGATCTCCACCTGCTCGGCGACGCAGGCCTGCGCCACTTCGTCGGCCTTGCCGCTGCCGATGAAATAGGCGGAGTCGGGACTGGAACGCTTGGCGGTGATGGTCGTGATCGGCTCCGCGCCCGCGGAATGGGCGAGCAGCGCCAATTCTTCGAGGCTGGCGTCAAAGTCGCCAGCGCCGAAGTCGACGCCGACTAAGGCCGCGCGCATTGGGTACCCGGGCACAGGTTGGCGCAGCGCAAGACAGGCTTTTCGCCCATCTGCTTATTCAGCTTCGGAGTCAAGGTTGAGGTTGACAGCGCGGGCCGGTACAACGGTTGAAATTGCATGCTTGTAGACCATCTGGGTGACAGTGTTACGCAGCAGGACGACGTATTGGTCGAACGATTCGATATGACCTTGCAGCTTGATCCCGTTGACCAGGTAGATCGAGACGGGGACGTGCTCTTTGCGCAATGCATTGAGGAATGGGTCTTGTAACAATTGCCCTTTGTTGCTCATAAAAGCTCCGTGTGTTGTTGTAGTAAAGAATTGGAGACGACTAGCGTTTTTTCAAGAGACACCATTCTATAAAAAAGAGAATGATGTCTCCAAGCTACTGTAAACGGTTTTGCCAGTTTGTGTCGGACGACCGGCGTTATTTCTGCGTTCGGGCAAATGGATTCTTGCCCATGCGCAACTCGATCCGCAGCGGGGTACCGACCAGGTTGAAGGTGTCGCGGAAGTGCTTTTCCAGGTAGCGCTTGTACGGTTCGGAAATGGCGTCGAGCGAGTTACCGTGGATGACGATGATCGGCGGATTCTGGCCGCCCTGGTGCGCGTAGCGCATCTTCGGACGGGTCGAGCCCTTGCGTTTCGGCTCCTGCTTTTCGACCGCTTCGATCAAGGCGCGGGTCAGGCGCGGGGTCGACAGGTCGGCGGTGGCGGCGGCGTAGGCGGCGTCGACGGACTTCATCAGCGGGCCGATGCCCGAGGCCTTGAGCGCCGAGATGAAGTGCATCTTGGCGAACGACAGGAAGTCCAGCTTGCGGTCGAGGTCAATCTTGATCTCGTCGCGGTCGCTCGACTGCAGGCCATCCCACTTGTTCACTGCCACCACCAGCGCGCGGCCCGATTCAAGAATGAAGCCGGCAATGTGCGCGTCCTGCTCCGAGATATCCTGCTGCGCGTCGAGCAGCAAGATGACCACGTGGGCTTCCGAGATCGACTGCAGCGTCTTGACAACCGAGAACTTCTCGATCGCCTCGAACACCTTGCCGCGGCGGCGAATGCCGGCCGTATCGATCAGCGTGTAGTGCCTGCCCTCGCGCTCGAACGGAATCTCGATCGAGTCGCGGGTCGTGCCCGGCATGTCGAACGCGATAACCCGCTGTTCGCCGATCAGGGTGTTGACCAGCGTCGATTTGCCGACGTTCGGTCGGCCGACGATGGCGATCTTGATGCCGCGTTCGGCCGGCTCGAGCTCTTCGACGTCGGCGGGACGCTGCGCGAACGCCGCGTCGATGGCTTCCTCGACCAGGTCGGTGACGCCGTCGCCGTGGGCGGCGGAGATCACGTACGGGTCGCCCATGCCGAGCTCATAGAATTCGGCGACGACCGACGTGTACTTCATGCCCTCGGCCTTGTTCACGACCAGCATGACCTTGCGGCCAGACTTGCGCAGGAAGTCGGTGATGGTCTTGTCGTGCGGCGTCAGGCCCTGGCGGCCGTCGACGATAAACACCACGACGTCGGCTTCGGCCACGGCCTGCTTGGTCTGCAGCGCCATCTGATGGACGATGCCTTCTTTGGCCACGGGCTCGAAACCGCCGGTGTCGATGACCAGGAACGGACGCTCGCCGACACGGCCTTCGCCGTAGTGGCGGTCGCGTGTCAGGCCAGGCATGTCCGCTACCAGCGCATCGCGCGAGCGGGTGAGGCGATTGAATAAGGTCGATTTCCCGACGTTGGGTCGACCAACTAGTGCTATTACCGGCTTCATTTTATTCGACCGCGATTGCGGTCACGGTCCCAGATTGTGTTTGAAAAATCAGATTCGAGCCTGCGACCTGGGGAACCGAAATCACCGGGCTTCCGTCAGTTGCGGCACGTGCTAAAAAGCTGCCATCTTCCCGCGAGAGGAAGTGGATGTAACCCTGGTAGTCGCCCACCGCCACGGCGCGGCCGTAGGAGACAGGCGTCGACAGGCGACGGTAGCCCAGCTTGTCGTTCTTCCAGGCGCTGGCGCCGGTTTCGCGGTCGAAGGCCAGCACCGCGCCCTTGTCGTCCACGGCGAATACAAAGCGCTGGTCGACCGAGACGCCGACTTCCGACGACAGGTCCTTGTTCCAGCGCGGCTGGCCGGTGGCGACGTCGAAACAGCCGACCCGGCCCTGGTAAGCGGCGGCGCAGACCTGGCCTTCGAACAGCACCGGGGTGCCGCCGATGTCGGTCACGCGTTCCAGTTCGGTGGCGCCGCGCGCCTCGCCGACTGCCACTTCCCAGCGCGGCGCGCCGGTCGCCAGCAGCAGCGAAATGAGTTTGCCGCCCGGCTGGGCGATGACGACGTCCTTGTCGACGACGATCATGCCCGGCGCGTTGCGCAGGGTCAGCGCAGGCGAGGTGCGCTGCACGGTCCATTTCTGTTCGCCGGTCCTGGCGTCCAGGCCGACGATGCGGTTGTCGACCGAGCGCACCACCACGATGCCCTGCCCGATCACCGGCGAGGACAGCACTTCGGACGAGGCCTGGTACTTCCACATCGCCTTGCCGTCCATGTCGAACGCCAGCACCGCGCCCTTGTGGCCGCCGAACACCAGCATGTTGCCGTCCGAGCCGACACCGGCGGTCAGCGCGGTGTCCGACTTGACGCGCCACAGCAGGCGGCCGGTGGCCGCTTCGACGCGCGCGATGGCGCCGTCGGCGCTGGCCGCGACCACGGTGTTGCCGACGATGGCGGGCGTGAACACGAAGTCGTTCGCCTTGCCGATGTCGAGCTTCCATGCGGTGCGCACCGCCATCGAGCCTTTCAGCTCGACCAGCGGGACCGGCTGGTTACCCTTTGGCTTGGACGCGAAAGGGTTGATCGAATTGAGCGTGGAACAACCGGCCACCAGGGCCAGGACACCTGCACCGACAAGCTTATGGGTAATACGCATATTCATGTACCTTGTACTGTTTTGTTCATTGCCGCCAGAGGGCGCAAAGCCCGCGCGCACCCGCAAAGGGCACGCGCGGGCTGCCAGGACCGGAAATTACGCAGCCGCTTTCGGGGTCGCTACGGTACCGCCGATCGCTTCGAGCTTGAGCTGCACCAACTGGCGCGCCGGGTCGTTCTTTGCCATTGCATCGAGCGCCGCCTGGTACGCGGTGCGCGCCTCGGCTACCTTGTTCTGTGCGACCAGGACATCGCCCTTGCGGTCGGCCACGGCCGCGGCAAACTGCGGCAGCACGTCGGCGTTCAGCGTCTTGAGCGCGTCGTCGTAGGCTTTCTCGTCGAGCTGCAGGCCGGCCAGGCGCAGGCGCGCCACCGACTTGTACTCGTCGCTGCCATGCTCGACAACCCACTGCAGGCGCGCCTTGGCGGTCTTGCCGTCGTTGGCGTCGAACGCGCTCTTGGCTGCCGACAGTGCACTCATCTGGGCATACGCGCTGCGCGCGTATTTCGACTCGATATCGCTGGCGATACGCTGCACCTTGGCGTTGTCCTTGGCGGCCAGCGACTTCTGCATTTCTTCGTACAGGCCGGACGCTTCGGCGGCGTTGGTGCGCTGCGAGTAGTTCCAGTAATTGTAAGCCGCGTAGCTGCCCAGGACGATGATCGCGATCCAGGTAATCATGTTGCCAAACTTGTTCCAGAAAGCCTTCAACGACGCTATCTGCTCTTGTTCTTCGAGATCGTATGCCATGTGTTTATAGGTATAGTAAGTGGATCAAATGGTGTGGTGCTGGTATATCAGTGATGGTAATGCACGTGGTCGTGATCGTGGTCGTGACCGGCGCCGACAATCTGGTCGACCAGGTAGTCAACCACTTCCAGGAACGGCACCGACGCCTGCTGCTGGTCGGCGTCGCCTTCGCGCAGCGCCTTGACGGCGGCCGTTTCATTGGCCATTTCGTCGTCGCCGATGATGACCGCGAACGCAGCGCCGCTGCCGTCGGCCTTTTTCATCTGGCTCTTGAAGCTGCCCGCACCTGCGGCAGTGGCGCAATGTAGCACAACATCGAGGCCGGCATCGCGAATGCGCTCGGCCAGGATGAACGCCTGGGTCTGGGCCGCCTCGCCCTGGTGCACCATGTAGACGTCGCACAGCGCCGGCGCGGCAGGCTCGCCGGCCAGTTTCATCAGTTCGACCAGGCGCTCGATACCCATCGCGAAGCCGACCGCCGGGGTTGGCTTGCCGCCGAAGGTTTCGATCAGCGGGTCATAGCGGCCGCCGGCGCAGACGGTGCCCTGCGCGCCCAGTTCGTCGGTGACCCATTCGAACACGGTGCGGTTGTAGTAGTCCAGGCCGCGCACCAGGCGCGGATTGACCGTGTACGGGATATTGTTGGCGTCGAGGATGCGCTTGACGCCGTCGAAGTGGGCGATCGACTCGCCTTCGAGGTAGTCGAGCAGCTTCGGCGCGTTGTTGACCAGGTCCTGCATGGCCGGGTTCTTGGTGTCGAGGATGCGCAGCGGATTGGCGTGCAGGCGGCGCTTGGCTTCGGCGTCGAGCAGCGCTTCGTTCGCTTCGAAATACGCGATCAGGTCGGCGCGGTGGCGGTTGCGCTCGGCCGCGTCGCCGATCGAGTTCAACTCCAGGCGGATGTTTTCCAGGCCGAGGTCGTCCCACAGGCGGCGGCACAGCATGATCATTTCGGCGTCGATGTCCGGGCCGGTGAAGCCGACCGCCTCGGCGCCGATCTGGAAGAACTGGCGATATCGGCCGCGCTGCGGGCGCTCGTGGCGGAACATCGGGCCCTTGTACCACAGGCGCTTCGGGCCGTCGTAGACCAGGTTGTGCTCGACGACGGCGCGCACCACGCCGGCCGTGCCTTCAGGGCGCAGGGTCAGCGCATCGCCGTTCATTGAATCGGTAAACGAGTACATTTCCTTTTCGACGATGTCGGTGACGGCGCCGATGGCGCGCGCGAACAGCGCGGTGTCCTCGACGATCGGCGTGACGATCTTCTGGAAGCCGTAGCTTTGCAGGACCGATTGCGCGGTATTCTCGAACAGCTCCCACAGCGGCGCGTCGGCCGGCAGGATGTCGTTCATGCCCTTCACGGCGGCCAGTTTTTCAGCTTTAGACATTTATTCTTCCACAATTCTTTTATCGCGTCGTTCCCGCGACAGCGGGAACCTATACTCAGCATGGGTTCCCGCTTTCGCGGGAACGACGTTAGCTCAATGCAGCGGTCTCGCGACCGTAATTTTTCTTCACATAATCAAGCACGATCTGCTGGAATTCTTCGACGATCCGTTCGCCGCGCAAGGTGGCGAACTTCTGGCCGTCGACGAAGACCGGGGCCGCCGGCGACTCGCCGGTGCCTGGCAGGCTGATGCCGATATTGGCGTGCTTCGATTCGCCCGGCCCGTTGACGATGCAGCCCATGACGGCCACGTTCATCGCCTCGACGCCGGGATAGCTCTTTTTCCACTCCGGCATCTGCTCGCGCAGGTAGGTCTGGATGTTGTCCGCCAGTTCCTGGAACGTGGTCGAGGTGGTGCGTCCGCAGCCCGGGCAGGCAATCACCATCGGCGAGAATTTGCGCAGGCCCATGGTCTGCAAAATCTCCTGCGCCACCACGATTTCCTTGGTGCGGTCGCCGCCCGGTTCGGGGGTCAGCGAAATGCGGATGGTGTCGCCGATGCCTTCCTGGAGCAGCACCGACAGCGCCGCCGTCGAGGCCACGATGCCCTTGCTGCCCATGCCCGCCTCGGTCAGGCCGAGGTGCAGCGGGTACTCGCAGCGGCGCGCCAGTTCGCGGTACACGGCGATCAGGTCCTGCACGCCCGAGACCTTGCACGACAAGATGATCTTGTCGCGCCCCAGGCCCAGCTCTTCGGCGCGCACCGCGTTCTCAATGGCCGAGGTGATCAAGGCTTCGTACATCACCGCCTGCGCGCTCCACGGTTCGGCGCGCTGGGCGTTTTGGTCCATGATACGGGCCAGCAGCGCCTGGTCAAGGCTGCCCCAGTTGACGCCGATCCGCACTGGCTTGTCGTACTGCGCCGCCACTTCGATCATCTGCGCAAACTGGGTGTCGCGCTTGGCGCCCTGCCCCACGTTGCCCGGGTTGATGCGGTACTTCGACAGCGCGCGCGCGCACTCGGGATAGTCGCGCAGCAGCGTGTGGCCGTTGTAGTGGAAGTCGCCCACCAGCGGCACATCGACTTCCATGCGGTCGAGCTGTTCGCGGATCAGCGCCACGGCGGCGGCCGCTTCCGGCCGGTCGACCGTGATGCGGACCATCTCGGAGCCGGCGCGCGCCAGCTCCTTGACCTGGATCGCGGTGCCGATCACGTCGGCGGTGTCGGTGTTGGTCATCGACTGCACCACGATGGGCGCGTCGCCGCCGACCCAGATCTTGCGCTCGCCGTGCGAGACCAGCACGCTGCGGCTGACGCGGCGGGCCATCGGGCCGGATGGAATTGCGGTATTCGAAAATGCCATGTTTACTGAACTTTGACTCGTGAAATGGTGCTGCCCTGCATAGGCGGCAGCGCAACCGGGGCGCCACGCAAGGTGGCCGTGACCGCGGCCGGCTTGCCGACGATGACAACCGACGGGCCGGCGATCTCGACGCTGGCCGTTTCGCCGGCCTTGACCATGCGGCGCAGCAGCGCCTTGCCGTTGGCGTCGCGTACTTCAACCCAAGAATCCTCACGCACCGCCATCACCAGCGGATTGGCGCCCGCGGCGGCAGGCGCGGCGACTGCCGGGGCCGTCGGCGCAGGCACTGCGGCTGGCGGCGCGACACTCGTCGCAGCGGCCGGCGCGGCGCCGGCCGGCGGCGTGCCGACACCCCGCACCGGCCCGGTGACGGCCGGCGTTTGCGCCCCAGGCGCGGCATCTGTTCCGCCAGCCGGAGGCGGCACCGAAATCAGCGGCACCGATGGATCCTGCATGACTGGTGCGGACGGCGTGAGCACCGTGACGGTTGGCACCGCGGTATCGGCGGCCGGCGTGCTGCCGCCAAACAGGGCGCCAGGCACGACGCCCAATTGCCACGCGCCGATGCCGGCAGCGGCGACCAGCACCACGCCCAGGATCGGCAGCAGCGGCAGCTTGCTGCGCTTGCCGTGGCTAGGGAAGCGCACTTCCGAGAACGACGCCGGACGGTCGCGGCGCACGCTGCCGGCAAGCGCCGCTTCCGGCTCGTCGAGCGCAATCTGCGCCACCAGCGGCGCCGGATCGAGCCGGACCACCTTGGCGTAGGCGCGCACGAAACCGCGCACCACGGCCGGACCTGGCAGCGCGGCGTAGTCGCCCGCCTCCAGTGCCACCACCTGGCGCACCGCCATTTTCAGCTGGTCGGCGATCTGCTCGACCGACCACCCCATCGCTTCACGCGCTGCGGCCAGTGTTTGTCCCGGAACGCCATGATTGCCTGCTGCCGGCTGATCTGCCCACTCTCCGCTCATTGTTTTTCCTGTCTCACTCATTGAAAGCACCGCGCTGGTATTCTGCGTATTCTGGCGATGCCGGGAACCGGCGGCGCAATTGCGACACCATGCTCGCCTCGGACGACTTGTCGCCGAGCTTGCGGTCGATACGGATCGCAAGCCACAGCGTTTCCGCCGGGAGGGCATCTATTTTCGCAGCTTCACGCAGGCGGCTCAGAAAGAATCCGGCGCGCTTGATGTCGCGCCGCTCGAAATAGACCTGTGCCAGGTTGCCGTTGGTCGCCGGAAGGTCGGCGTCGTAACGCAGCGCATCCAGCAAATAACGCTCGGCAGCGTCCAGCTTGCCGGCGCGCAGGCTGCACGAGCCGGCGTTCAGCAAGGCGTTCACCGGCGACTGGTAGGCCGGGTTCTTCAGCGCCGATTCGAACAGCGCGATACCCTGCTCCGCCTTGCCGTTCTGGCACAGGAAGGAGCCGTAGTTGTTCGCCAGCTCGGGGTTGCGCGGCGCCAGCTGGACGGCGCGCTGGAAGCTCTGGTCGGCCAGCGCGGTTTCGCCCATCGACGAATAGATCAGCGCGCGCACGCCGTGGGCGTCGGCCGAGGTCGGGTTGGCGGCGATGGCCTGCTTGATCTCGTCGAGCGCCACGTCGTACTTGCGGTCCTGGAAATAGCCGATCGCCAGCTGCATGCGAATCGACGCGCGCTTTTCATCCAGCGTCTGGTCGGACGCGGTCTTCAGGTCGCCGCTGCTGGTGGTGTTGCTGTTGCCGCTGCCGCCCGCGCAGGCGGACAGGGCCGCCGCCGCGCACAGCGCCAGCGGGACCAGCCATGGCCGGGCACCGGCCGCCATCAAGAAGGAATCTCCACGATGCGCCCGAAATTGGCGCCGAACTTCTGCTGGTACTCGGCCATTTTTTCCATCCTTGCCTGCACGCGGGTGCGGTCCTGTACTTCGCCGGCCAACTGGCCGCAGGCGGCGTCGATATCGTCGCCGCGGGTCTTGCGGATGGTGGTCACGATGCCGGCCGCCATCAGCACTTCGGAGAACGCCTTGATGCGCGGATTTTTCGAGCGCAGCAACCCGGACTCAGGGAAGGGATTGAACGGAATCAGGTTGAACTTGCACGATACGCCGACGACCGGGTCGTTGACCAGCGCCACCAGCTCGCGCGCGTGCTCGTCGCTGTCATTGACGCCGTCGAGCATGCAATATTCAAACGTGACGAAGTCGCGCGGGGCGAATTCCAGGTAGCGCTTGCACGCGGCCATCAGCTCGCGCAGCGGGTATTTCTTATTCAGCGGCACCAGGCCGTCGCGCAGCGCATCGTTGGACGCGTGCAGCGACACCGCCAGCGCCACCGGCACTTCTTGCGACAGGCGGTCCATCATCGGCACCACGCCCGAGGTCGACAAGGTCACGCGGCGGCGCGACAGGCCGTAGGCGTTGTCGTCGAGCATCAGCTTGAGCGCGGTGGCGGTGGGTTCGAAGTTGAGCAGGGGCTCGCCCATGCCCATCATCACCACGTTGGTGATCTGGCGCTCGCCCTTCGGACCAGGCTCGATGCCCTTGGTGCGGCGCAGCTCGAACTCGGCCATCCACAGCTGGCCGATGATTTCGGCAACCGTCAGGTTGCGGTTGAAACCTTGCTTGCCGGTCGAACAGAAGCGGCAGTTGACGGCGCAGCCAGCCTGGGTCGAGATGCACAGGGTGCCGCGGTTTTCTTCCGGGATGAACACGGTTTCGACGGCGTTGCCATTGCCCACGTCGACCAGCCACTTGCGGGTACCGTCGGTGGACGTATTGTCGCTGATGATGCCTGGCGAGCGGATTTCGGCGCGCGTCTTGAGCTTGTCGCGCAGCGACTTGGCCAGGTCGGTCATGCTGTCGAAGTCGCTGGCGCCGAACTGGTGTATCCAGCGCTGCAACTGTTTGGCGCGGAACGGCTTCTCACCCAATTCGCCGCAGTAAGCGACGAGTTGCGCGGGATCGAAGTCCAGCAGGTTGGTGAGTGTCGTCATATTCTTTATTCCAAAGAGCCGTTCCCGCGCGCGAAAGGCGGCGACAGGGAACGGCGGGTACTAAATTACTTAACTTCTGGGAAGAAGTAAGCGATTTCTACTTTTGCAGCTTCAACAGCGTCCGAACCGTGAACCGCGTTAGCGTCGATCGAATCGGCGAAATCGGCGCGGATGGTGCCAGGTTCAGCTTTCTTTGGATCGGTTGCGCCCATCAGGTCGCGGTGTGCCAGCACGGCGTTTTCGCCTTCCAGCGCCTGGATCATGACTGGGCCGGAGACCATGAAGTCAACCAGGTCCTTGAAGAAGCCGCGCTCTTTGTGGGCTGCGTAGAAGCCTTCAGCCTGCTCGCGCGACAGCTGGGTCATGCGGGCGGCGACGATCTTCAGGCCAGCGCCTTCGAAACGGCTGTAGATCTGGCCGATCACGTTCTTGGCCACTGCGTCTGGTTTGATGATCGAGAGGGTGCGTTCGATTGCCATGTAAAACTCCAATAAAAAGAAAGGTTTAATAATGCGTTGTAAGACTTCAATCAACCTTTGATTTTACCATATTCCACCCCACTTGATGGATATTGCAAGGCCTGGGCCAGCAATGGTAGAGTGGCGCCGGCTTTGCGCAAGCCCGTGAGGACGATTGTCCGCCGATTTGCGCAGGCGTGCTATGCTGTTCACACATTTTTACCTTATCCATTACCGGAGGCCTACTATGACCCCAATGACGCAAAACACTTTCGGCATGTCGGCAGGCAGCCAGGCCGTACGCAATAAAGTATTGCGTAACACCTACATGCTGCTCGCCATCTCGATGATTCCGACCGTGCTCGGCGCCTTCATCGGCGTCTCGCTGGCGCTGCCGATGTTCAGTGGCTTCATGGGATTCATGATCTTCATGGCAATCGCGTTCGGCTTCTTCTGGGCCATTGAAAAGAACAAGAACTCCGGCGTGGGCGTCGCCCTGCTGCTCGGTTTCACGTTCTTCATGGGCCTGATGATGTCGCCGCTGCTGACCCGCACGCTGGGCTTCTCGAACGGCGCGCAGATGATCATGATGGCTTTCGGCGGTACCGCCTCGATCCTGGCAGTCATGGCGACCATCGCCTCGACCACCAAGCGTGACTTTTCGGCAATGGGCAAATGGCTGACCGCCGGCGTCGTTGTCGTGCTGCTGGCTGCGGTGGCCAACATCTTCCTCGGCATGCCGGCGCTGTCGATCGCGATCTCGGTACTGGTGATCGGCATCTTCTCGGCCTTCATCCTGTATGACGTGCAGCGCATCGTCAACGGCGGCGAAACCAACTACGTCACCGCCACGCTGTCGCTGTACCTGAGCATCTACAACATCTTCACCTCCCTGCTGAGCCTGATCGGCCTGGGCGGCAGCAGCGACTAATCGTTGCCATCCCCAAAAAAACCGACCCGTGGGTCGGTTTTTTTTCGCCATGTCACCGCCACGCCGTGCCCCGCGCAGGCGGGCACCCATACCAGCGATGCCGCAAGCGCGAGACTCCGGCCCGCTAGCCGGCTTCCGTATGGATACCAGCCTGCGCGCACTGCTGTCCGGGATAGTCTGCTTGACAGTGCCATTGCATCAATCGGCGCTCACAGAAATCGCGACATTGAGACTTGGAATGCGAGAGTCAACGTCGCCCCTGCGAAGGCAGGGGTCCATACTGGGCATGTTTGGTATGGACCCCTGCCTTCGCAGGGGCGACGTTGGCCTGCATTGCCGATTTGGTCGTGGCTGTCGTTTCTAAATCGACGCCTGGCTGCCGAGCGATTCGTGTCAAGCAGATTATTCCGGATAGCAGTGCGCCTGCGCGGGAAGGACGCAGTGATGCTTTTCTGCCATCTAGTAAGGGCTGGTGGCGGGGCGGCCCGCCGTGTCGACCCAGGCGTCATGCTCCAGCGAGCGGTCGCGCAGGCACACCCGGTCGTGCTCGGGATAAGTGATCCGGTCGACCTGCGCGCGCGTGCCGACTACCAGGCAGGTGGTCGGCAGCGCGCTGCGGTTCCAAAGGCAGTGGCCGACCGCAACGCCGGCGCGGAAGGTTGCCGCGTCGCCGGGATGCAAGAGCGTTTCGGTGTCGCCTTCGACCAGCGTTACCTGCCCGGCGAGCACATACACCATCTCATCCTCGGCGCTATGCCAGTGCTTGATCGAGGAGCAACTACCGGGCTGCAGGATCTCAAGGTAGGAGCCGAACTGGGTCAGCCCTCCGGCTTCCGAAATCCAGTGCACCTGGTCCGGCGCGCCGCCCCCTTGCCCCTGGTTTTCTTCCTTGATGAAGCTCTCTGGCGTGTGTTTTGGCATGCGCTTATCCTTTTTTGTAGAGCGTGGCGGCCTGGTCGACCAGCGCCATCACGTCGCCCAGCCGGACCGGCTTGACCAGGTGACGGTCGAAGCCGGCCGCCAGCGCGCGCGCCCGGTCGCTGGCCTGGCCGTAGCCAGTGACGGCCACCAGCATCGCGCCGGCCGTTTCGGGCATGCCGCGCAGCGTGCGCGCCAGCGCGTAGCCGTCGATGTCGGGAAGGCCGATGTCGAGGAACAGCAGTGCCGGCGCACAGCGGCGCGCCATCTCGATCGCTTCGGCGGCGTCGTACGATACGGCAACTTTGTGGCCGACCGCCTCAAGCAGCATCGTCAGGGTCAGCGCGGCGTCGCGGTTGTCATCGACCACCATCAGCTGCAAGCCGCGCGCATCCGCGGCAACCGCGGCGGCGGCCAGCGGCGCGGCGGCGGTCGAGGAAGCTGCAGCGGTCGCGGTCGCAGCGTCGCACAGCGGCAAACGCACCGTGAAGCAGCTGCCCTTGCCCGGTCCGCCGCTGTGGGCCACCACCGTGCCGGCGTGCAGTTCGACCAGGCTCTTGACCAGCGCCAGCCCCAGCCCCAGTCCGCCCTGGGAACGGTCGGGCGAGCGCTCGGCCTGGGTAAACAGGTCGAACACGTAAGGCAGCAGCGGCGGCGCGATCCCGATGCCGTTGTCTTCGACGCTGATCTCGGCCTGGCCATCCACCGCGGCCAGCCGCAGGATGATGCGGCCGTCCGCCTGGGTGAACTTGGCCGCGTTGTTGAGCAGGTTCGAGAACACCTGGATCAGGCGGGTGCGGTCGCCCCTGACCGAGACGTCCTGTTCCGGCGCCTGGATCGTGAATTGCTGGTGCTTGGTCTCGAGCATCGCGTGCACCTGCTCGACCGCGTCGGCGACCAGGTCGTTGAGCACCAGCGTTTCTTCATGCAAGGTCACCAGTCCGCGCGTGACCCGCGAGACGTCCAGCAGGTCGTCCACCAGCTTGGTCATGTGCGACACCTGGCGGCTGATGATGTCGCTGGTGTGGCGAACCCGTTTTTCGTCCAGCGCCGTCAGCTTGAGCAGTTCGGCCGCGGTGCTGATCGGCGCCAGCGGGTTGCGCAGCTCGTGCGCCAGCATCGCCAGGAATTCATCCTTGCGGCGGTTGGCGGCGCGCAGCTCGCTTTGGGCCGTCTCGATGGCCGTCACGTCGGTGTCGGTGCCGAACCACTGGATGATCGCACCAGTTCCGTCGTGCAATGGCGCGGCGCGGATGAAGTAGGTGCGGTAGTCGCCCTGCGCCGACCGGATCCGCACCTGGACTTCATAGGGCTCGCCGCTGGCATGGGCGCGGGTACGTTCGGCCACCAGCAGCGCGCGGTCGTCCGGATGGATGAAGTCGAGCCAGCGACCCGCCTCCAGCTGCTCGGGCGTCGAGCCGGTGTAGTCGTACCAGCGGTCGTTATACCAGTGCAGCTGGCCGGCAGCGTCGGCCATCCAGGCCAGGTGAGGAATGGTGTTTGCCAGGTCGCGCAGGCGTTGTTCGCTCTCGCGCAGCGCCAGGCTCGCCATCACCGCATCGGTCACGTCGCTGCCTTCGACGAAAATGCCGGACACCTGGCCGAGGTGGTCGCGGGTCGGCTGGTAGACGAAATTGAGGTAGCGCTGTTCGATGGTGCCGTCGGATGAGCGCTTGAGCATGAGCGGCACTTCGCGCCCGATGAATGGTTCGCCGGTCCGATAGACCTGGTCGAGCAGGTCGAAAAAACCCTGGCCTGCAACCTCCGGCAATACGTCGCGCGCGCTTTTGCCGATGATGTTGCCGCGCTCGCCGATCAGCTCCAGGTAGGCGGTGTTGGCGATCTCGAACACATGGTCCTTGTCGCGCAGCACGGCGATGATCCCGGGCGCCTGGTAGAACAGCTGGCGCAGGCGGTCGACCTCCTGGGTGCGGTGATTCTCGGCCAGCACCTGCTCGGTGGTTTCGGTGCAGGCGCAATAGACCCCGGCCACGTTTCCCCGCTCGTCGCGCATCGGCGCGTACGAGAAGGTGAACCAGGTCTGCTCGATGAAGCCCTTGCGCATCAGCTGCAGCGGCAAGTTCTTGTGGTAGGTGGAGTGCCCCGCCATCGCCTGCTCGATGATCGGGTAGATGTCGCTCCAGATCTCGGACCAGATTTGCTGGAACGGCTGGCCAAGCGCGGCGGGATGCTTGGCGCCGAGGATCTCGGCATAGGCATCGTTGTACAGGAAGCTCAGCGTGGGGCCCCAGGCGACAAACATCGGGAACGACGTATTGAGCATCAGCCCGACGACGGCGGACAGCGATTGCGGCCAATGCGCAGCGTCGCCCAGGGGCGAGCGGGACCAGTCGAGCGAGCGCATCAAGGCACCAGCCTCGCCGCCCGCGGTCAGGAATGCGGGCATTGGTGCAATATCTTCACGCATCGGCAAAGCCTTTTCTACTCACAAGTTGTCGCGAGTATAAAGGATGCCCGGCGCCCCCGTCAGAGCGCGAACGTACATTAGGCGAGATCGAACACGGCCATCGACTCCACGTGGGAGGTGTGCGGGAACATGTTGACCACGCCAGCCTTGCTGAGCACGTAGCCTGCTTCGTGCACCAGCACGCCGGCGTCGCGCGCCAGCGTCGACGGGCTGCAGGACACGTAGACAATGCGCTTTGGCATCATTTCAGGGTGGCTGGCGCGCAGGCCTGCCAGCGCTGCCGACAAGGCGGCGGCGCCGTCGCGCGGCGGATCGATCAGCATGCGGTCGAACTTGCCGAGGGCGACCAGGTCCTCGGTGGTCACGTCGAACAGGTTGCGGGTGAAGAAGGCAGTCTTTTCCGACAAGCCGTTGGCGCGCGCATTGGACAACGCGCGCTCGGTCAGCGCAGTGCTGCCCTCGATGCCGACCACTTCGCGCGCCAGTGTTGCCAGCGGCAAGGTGAAGTTGCCCAGGCCGCAGAACAGGTCGGCGACGCGCTCGTCAGCCTGCACGTCCAGCAACAGCAGCGCCTTGTGCACCAGCACCCGGTTGATATGGTGGTTCACCTGGGTAAAGTCGGTCGGCTTGAATGGCATCCGGACATTAAACTCGGGCAAGCTGTAATACAATTCCTTGCCGATTGGATAGAACGGCGCCGCGGTATCGGGTCCGCCTGGCTGCAGCCACCACTGGATGTTCCACTGGTCGGCGAAGGCTTGCATCAGCGCTTCGTCCTGGGCGCTCAACGCGTCCATGTTGCGCATTACCATGACCGTCAGCTCTTCGCCGATCGCCAGTTCGATCTGCGGCACCTTGTTGTAGATGGACATCGCGGCGATCATCTCGCGCAGCGGCACCAGCATGGCCGATACATGTGGCGGGAGAACATGGCATTCGGTGATGTCGGCAACAAAACTCGATCCGCGCTCGTTAAAGCCGACCAGCACCACCTCGCGCTTGGCCAGGTAGCGTGCCGACAGGCGCGCGCGGTAGCGGTAGCCCCAGGTCGGGCCGTACATCGGCCGCATGACGTTGCCGGCCTTGACCTTGCTGATGTGCCACAGGTTATCTTCCAGCACGCGCTGCTTGACGGCGACCTGGGCCGATGGCTCCATGTGCTGCATCGAGCAGCCGCCGCAGACACCGAAATGCGGGCAGCGCGGCGCAACGCGCATCGACGATTCGCGGTGCAGCACCGTCATGTGCCCGGCCTCCCAGTTCTTCTTTTTCTTGGTCGTCGCGAAGCTGACCCGCTCGCCCGGCAGCGCGCCTTCGACAAACACCACCTTGCCCGGCGAGCCGTCTTCATTGTCGAGGTGGCCGACGCCGCGCGCGTCCATGTCGAGGGATTTGATGTCGATGATCTTGTCGTGCATAGCGATAAGGGATGGGGAAAGTGGTGTGGTGAATTCACCGTCATTCCGGCCCACGCGGGAATCGATGCCACCTCTGCGCGGAGGAGCGATGGGTTCCCGCGTTCGCGGGAACGACGGCGTTTCGGCTGCTCAGCCGGTGCGCATCATAGCAAGGAATCGCGCACCACGCCACGCGAGGCCATCGCCCGCTTCAGCTTGATCAGCGCTTCCTGCTGGATCTGGCGCACCCGCTCGCGCGTCACGCCCATCTCTTCGGCCAGGGTTTCCAGGGTGGCCGGATCGTCGTTGTCGAGGCCAAATCGGCGCATCACCACGATGCGCTGCTTGTCCGGCAGGCGGCTGAGCCAGTCGCGCACCAGCAGCGTCATTTCGTGGTGTTCGGCGCGCGAATCGGGGGCGTCGTCGGCGTCGCCAGGCAGCATGTCCATCAGGCTGGACTGGGGATCGTTGTCCAGCGGGGCGTCGAGCGAGGTGGCGTGCTCGGACAGCGCCAGGATGTCCTGCACCTCCTCGACCGGCCGCCCGACCAGGTGGGCGATGTCTTCGGCCTTGGCGTCCTTGCCGTCATGGTGCTGGGCTTCGAGGTGGTATTTGGCGCGCAGGATCTGGTTCAGCTCGCGCACCATGTGCACCGGCAAGCGCACCGTGCGCGCCTGGTTCATGATGGCGCGCTCGATGCTCTGGCGGATCCACCAGGTGGCGTAGGTCGAAAAACGGAAGCCGCGCTCGGGCTCGAACTTGTCGATCGCGCGCATCAAGCCGATATTGCCTTCCTCGATCATGTCGAGCAGCACGACGCCGCGGTTGATGTAGTGCTTGGCGATCGACACCACCAGCCGCAGGTTGTGCTCGATCATGGCCTGGCGCGCGTCGAAGTCGCCCGCCTTGGCCAAGGTGGCGAAATGCACTTCCTGGGGCGCGGTAAGCAACGCCCTGGTGCCGATCTGGTTCAGGTAATGCTGGGTGGTGTCGGTGGAGAGCTCGGCTGCCAGCACTTTCTTGAGCTCGTCAACGGTCTCGAGTACCGGAACCGCTTCGGCCCCGCTGGCGGGCGCGTCGCCGCCCTCGCCGTCATCTATCGCCTCGTCGGGATAATCATCGGCCGAGGGGTCGTCTTCAAGTTGGCGCGGCGAGTGTGACATTTGCTACTCTCCGGAAGGAGTGTTTAGCGTATCGGCAAAAACTTCGATGGGTCGACCGGCTTGCCCTGCTGGCGGATCTCGAAGTGCAGTTTAACCGAGTCGGCATCGGAATCGCCCATTTCGGCGATGACCTGTCCCTTGTTCACGTTCTGTCCTTCCTTGACCACGATGCTGCGGTTGTGGGCGTAGGCGGACAGCAGGCTGTTGCTATGCTTAACGATGACGAGATTACCATATCCGCGGATGCCGCTGCCTGCATACATGACTTTTCCGGCGCCGGCGGCCATCACATGCTGCCCTGCCCGGCCGGCAATGTCGATGCCTTTATTCTTGCCTTCGTCGAAAGTGGCGACAATGCGGCCGTCCGATGGCCACATCCACGACAGCTTTTCGTCGTCGGTGGCAGTGACGGTCGCCCCTGGCACGATCACTGGCGCGGCCGGCGCGGCGACGGCGATTGGCGCGGCCGGCTCGGGACGCTCGACCGGTCTCTGGTCGGCGCGGCCGTTGTTGCCCTCGCCCTTCTGGGCGTCGGCCACCGCGGTGTCGGTGTACGGGCGCTTGTCGGCGCGCGGCGTGGTCTTGCGCGGCACCACAGGCTGGCGGGTTTCCGGCGGGGCAACCGGCGCGGCCTGCGCCAGCTGGGCAGGCGGCGACACGCGCAGCACCTGGCCATACTTGATGTCGTTCGGGTCCGACAGGTTGTTCCAGACAACCAGGTCGCGGTAGTTCTGGCCGAAGTCGAGCGCGATGCCCATCAGGGTGTCGCCCTTCTGCACGGTGTATTGGTTACGGTCTTCCTTGACTGGCTGGGGCGCGGGCGCCGACGGGCGCGACGGCGCAGGCTGGGTGCGCTCGACGACGGGCGCCTTGCGGGTGCTGCTGGTACAGGCGGAAAGCAGGCCGACGGTAACGGCCAGCAGTGCATATTGGATTTTTTGATTCATTCTCATATTCTGTAGGTCGACAAGCCTGGCATCCGTTTAAACGATGCCAGGACGCAACGGCACGAAGTGGCACGCTTCCAACGTGTCGCTGGTCCATTCTGCCTTGCCGGTGCGGGTAATCAATTGCAGGTGCTGTGTCTGCGCACCCACCGGGGCAACCAGGCGTCCGCCGATTGTCAGTTGTTCAAGCAGCGCCTGCGGCACCGCGAGACCGGCCGCCGCGAGGATGATGCCGTCGAACGGGGCAGCCTGCGGCAGGCCAAGCATACCATCTCCGTAATGCAAACGCAGGTTTGCAATACGCAACGGACGCAAATTGGCCTTGGCCAGCTCGTGCAGCGGCTTGATCCGCTCGATCGAAAACACGTTGCGCGCCACGCAAGAGAGCACCGCAGCCTGGTAGCCGCAGCCAGTGCCGATCTCGAGCACGTTGTTAAGTTGACCACCGTTGCGCATCACTTCGATCATGCGCGCGACGATGTATGGCTGGGAAATGGTCTGGTGATGCCCGATCGGCAGCGAGGCGTCGATATACGCCTGGGCCGACAGCGCCGGCTCGATGAAGCCATGGCGCGGCACGGTATTGAGCGCGGCCAGCACCACCTGGTCCTGGACGCCCTGGCGCGCGACCCGCTGTACCATCTGGTTGCGGATCGCATCCGAAATCATCATGTCGGCGCGCGGCGCGGCCACCGGAACCGGTTGCACGCGCTGGGCGAAGCCCTGCACGGGCGCGGCGCCGGAACGAACCGGCGTTGCAACCCGAGCAACAAAAGCTCCTTGCACCGCGGTATGCGCGGCATTGCGTGTCGCCGTCTGCGGCGTGGCCACGCGGATCGGCTGGCTGGACGGCACGCCGCCTGGCTTGGCGTTGCTGCCCGTTACCGAGGACAGCGGCAAGGGGAAATTGCTGCGCTTGTCGTTCATGCGAGTCCCTTGGCCAGCAAATCGAGCTGGAGCTTGTGGGTGAGGTCGATTTGCAAGGGAGTGATCGACACCTGTCCCTGGCTGGTCGCGTGGAAGTCGGTGCCTTCGCCGGCGTCGCGGGTCGCGCCCGGCGGCCCGATCCAGAAGATCTCGCGCCCGCGCGGGTCGAGCGCGCGGATCACGGCTTCGGCCTGGTGGCGGCGCCCGAGGCGGGTCGCAGTGATCGTGGTCAGCTGCTCGTACGGCAGGTTCGGGATATTTACGTTCAGCAGGTAAGGCGACGGCAGTTCGTCGAAGCGGCGCATCACCAGGTCGCGCGCAACCCTGGCGGCGGCGTCGATGTTGCCCCAGCCGTAGTCGACTTGCGAAAAAGCGATCGCCGGGATGCCGAACAGGAAGCCTTCGGTGGCGGCGGCCACGGTGCCCGAATACAGGGTGTCGTCCCCCATGTTCTGGCCGTTGTTGATGCCGGAAACGATCAGGTCCGGCCGGTAGTCGAGCATGCCGGTCAGCGCGATGTGGACGCAGTCGGTCGGCGTGCCGTTGACGAAATAAAAGCCGTTGGCGGCCTTGGTCACCGACAGCGGACGGTCGAGCGACAGCGAGTTGGACGCGCCCGAGCGGTTGCTGTCGGGCGCCACCACCACGATGTCGGCCACCGATGCCAGTGCATCGGCCAATGCATTGATGCCGGGGGCGAGATAGCCGTCGTCGTTACTGATTAAGATTCGCATCCCGCGATTTTACCTGAAGCAACGGTCCTGTCGTTCGTTCAGCTGCAACATTTCCATTGCCTACCAACACTTATTCTGCGGCGACCCTCCTTCCGCCCGCGGCGTGGTTCAGGTGGGCGTCGAGCAGAGCCACCTCATCTTGTACGAACGACAGCAAGGCGTCCTTGTCGCCGTCGCGCGTGTAGACCTTGCGGATCATGGCCACGCCGCGCTTTCTGAGGGGATGGGCGACGCTCGGGCGCAGCACCGACTTGCGCAGGCTGTCGGCCAGCTCGCGCGCTTCGCCGTCGCTGCGGCTGTCGATCAGCTGCTGCAGCTGCTCCAGCTTTTCATTGAGCGACTGCATCAGCTGCTCGCTGGCATGGTCGCGCTCTTGCGGACCGGCCGCGGGGTAATGCAACAGTCGGTGCGACTCGTGCGGCCCGGACACCATCGCGCGCGGCGCCAGCTGCCGGTCGGCCCGGTGCGCGACCGCGTCTTCGAGCCGGCGCGCGTCGAGCGTGTGCCCCTGTTCGCTGAGCGTTTTTGCCAGCATTTTCTTGCTGTGCAAAGTCTGCGGGCTGTCGGCGCCGTACATGCGCTCCTGGGTGTCCACCACGCGCTGCTGCAGCACACAGGCAGCATCGAGTTCGCCCTGCATACCCAGCGTCGTTGCCAGGCTCAGCTGAATGCTGAGGGTTTCCGGATGTTCGGAGCCGAGGTTGCGCTCGCGCGTACGCGCCAATTCTTCCTGCAGCGCGCGCACCGCCGGAATATCGCCCAGCCCGGCAAGGATTTCAGCCAGGATCTCGCGCGCCTTCACCGTTGACGGATGGTCCGCCCCGGCATGGCGCTCGCGCGCCGCGACCACGCCCTGCTGCAGCTTTTTGGCGTTGGCCATGTCGCCGAGGTCCGACAGCACGATCGCCAGCTGTTGCGCGCAGCGCAAGGTGTCGTCGTGTTCATTGCCGAGCAGGCGCTGGCGTCCGTCAAGCACCAGCTCAAACAGCATCCGCGCACGGCTGAACTCGCGCTGGCGCGCCAGCGTCTGCGCCTGGCCCGCATAGCTGTTCAGTGTCAGCAAGTGGTCGTTGCCGAACCGGTCTTCGCAGATCCGCGTGATGGCCGCGTGCAGCGCAAGCGCTTCGTCGAACTCGCCCAGCTGAGCCAGGGTCGAAGCGAGACCGGAGCGCGCCGCCAGGGTTTCGGGATGTTCTTCCCCAAGCAGCCGCTGGCAGTCGCGCGCCAGCATCGCGTACAGCTCGCGGGCATCATCGAGCTTGCCGGAATCGCGCAGCAGCCGCGCCAGCTTGCTGCAGCCGGCGCGGGTATCCGGATCGTCGTTGCCCAGCATGCGCTGGCGGATCGACAGGCTCTCTTCCAGACACTCGCGCGCCTGCACTTCCCTGCCATTGGCGCGATACAGGTCGCCGAGTTCGGCCAGGTCGCGCGCCAGCGGCAGCAGCGCCGGACCGGACAGCGCATCGCCGGCCTGCGCACGCGCCGCCGCAATCGTGCCGAGCAGCGCGATTTCGCTGCGCGACTGCCACGGAAAACGGTCGTGCTCCATCCAGTCAAGCAGCGTGTCGAAGGTGCGTTCGAGCGAGAAGCGGTCGACGCCATGGCCGCGCAGATGCGACAGCGGCGCCCCGCCCGACATGGCCGCGGTCTGCTGCAGCTGGACTTCGTCAAGGTAGCTGTCGAGCGACAGCTGCGACAAGCCGTACGACTGCGCCAGCAGGCGTTCGAGCACTGGCTGATAGCCGGTGCTGCCGCGCAGCGGGTCGCCGCGCCGCCACTGCATGCGGCGTTCGCAGTCGGCGCTGTCGACCAGCGCGGGCAGCGGATACACCATCAGTGGCCGCTGCGCTTCTTCGTGGCTGCAACGGTAATCGATGGCGCGGTTGACCACGCCGGCCAGCCCTTCCAGGCTGCGCTGGTTGGGTGTGAACAAGCCCACCAGCTTGCGCGGCAACAGCGCCGTACAGATGCTGACGGCCGCCGAGCGCCCGCTGCGCGCATCGATCAGCACATGGCGAAACCTGCTCGACATGAAATCGCCGAAACTGCGGAACAGCGCAGGGCAAGCGGCAAACAGGCTGTCCCAGTCCATCGCATGGGCGCGCTCGCCATAGCTGTCGTCAAACCGCCCGGCGCGCATCAGGTAAAGCGGGCGGCTTTCGTCAACCCGCTCGACGTACAATTCCCAATCAATTGATTCAAGCACATGGCGCGCCATCGCCTCGTCATCGCCGCCGCTGGTGCCGGCCAGCAGCCGCAAGTGATCGCGGCAGGCCTGGAAATATTCGAGCAGTCCCAGCTTTTCTTCGCGCTGCTCGAAAAAATGGTGCAGTCCGGGCGACTCGGTGTCCCAGTCGATCATCAGCACCGGTACCGTGGCGTGTTGGCGCCCCGCCAGCAGTACGGCCATGTTCGACAATGCCACGCTTCGCGCTGTTCCGCTCTCGAACGAATAAAACGTGGTCACCTCGCCGGGAGCGGTTATCGGCGGAAGCGTAATTCGGTTCAGTTCCATCAGTGCTCCTCATATTTTTGGGAAAGTTATATCCGGAATGTCGCGCCATGCAGGTGGGACATCGGGGAGCACAAATTGGTTGCAATTATGGCTCGCCGGCATATGCTTTTTTTGATACTCGTAGTGGATCGCAATGCGATCGACGATTTTCTTGATGTCGGGTAGGAAATCCGGGTTCGCCATCAGGTCTCCCGTTGCCATGGTGAAGTTTGAAAAGTCGACATACATGTTCGACTCGGCCACCTGGGGCGGCAGGCGGCCGGGATGCTTGGTCATGATCACTGGGATGATCAGGCGGCTGGGCAGCTCATACCACTGGCTGCGCTCGGCTTCGAGCAGCTGCATGGCGGCATATTCGCGCCGCGTGTAAGGGTGCGACTCATACTTGGGCGTATAGATCATGATCATCGCCACGCTCTCGCACATCGCGCGCGCGATGCGGCGGTCGATGTCGTCGCCGCCGCCGAGCTGTTCGGTGTCGATGAACAGCTCGTTCTCATTGTCGAAGTAGGGTTCCAGATAACAGCGGATGGCATCCGACAGCGCATTCTTGAACCGGTTCATCAACGCATAGCGGCCATGGGCATAACTGAAGAAACAGCCATAACGGATCGCCATTGCAGCCTCCTCTTTGCAGATTGCCAAACCGGCGCGCTTCCATCCACGACTCTAACAAGCTCGACTTTCGTCACTTTGTGCACGCGCAAGCGCTCCCGATGGTGCGGTGAGCCCGCGTCGAGCCGCACAACTTCGGGCATAATCAAAAGCAAACGACCGTCTTTTTTTGAGACCAGACAACGGAGACATCATGAAAGCAGTAGTGTGCAAAGCGTGGGGATTGCCCGACAGCCTGACCGTGGACGAGGTGCCCGACCTGGTGCCCGGCGCGGGCGAAGTGGTGGTCGACGTCAAGGCGGCGGGCGTGAATTTTCCCGACGTGCTGATCGTGCAGGGCAAGTACCAGTTCAAGCCGGCGTTGCCGTTCACGCCAGGCAACGAGCTGTCGGGCGTGCTCCGCGCGGTCGGGCCGGATGTGACCGGATTCAGCGTTGGCGACAAGGTCATTGCGTTTACGCCGGTCGGCGCGTTTGCGCAGCAGGCACTGGTGCCGGTGCGCGCACTGATGCCGATGCCTCCGGGAATGGACTTCGATACCGCGGCGGCGATCACCCTGACCTACGGCACTTCCCATCACGCGGTGGCCGATCGCGCCGCGCTGAAGGCAGGCGAGACCATGCTGGTGCTGGGCGCCGCTGGCGGCGTCGGACTGGCGGCGATCGAGATCGGCAAGGCGCTTGGCGCGCGCGTGATCGCGGCGGCGTCATCGGATGAAAAGCTGGCGGTATGCCGCGCGCACGGCGCCGACGCGACCATCAATTATGCGACCGAAGATTTGCGCGAGGCGATCAAGGCGGCCACCGATGGCAAGGGGCCGGACGTGATTTACGACCCGGTGGGCGGGGAGTACGCCGAGCCGGCATTCCGCTCGATCGGATGGCGCGGGCGCTATCTGGTGGTCGGGTTCGCGAACGGCGAGATTCCCAAGCTGCCGCTGAACCTGGCGCTGCTCAAGGGCGCGTCGCTGGTCGGCGTGTTCTGGGGCGAATTCGCCAAGCGCGAGCCGAAGGCGAACCTGGCGGCGATGCGCGAGATGATGGGCTGGCTGGCCGAAGGCAAGATCAGGCCGCACATTTCGGGCCGGTACAAGCTGGAAGACACGGCGCAGGCCTTGAACGACATGGCGGCGCGTAAAGTGACCGGAAAAGTCGTCATCAACCCTTGACCCCGTCGTTCCCGCGTACGCGGGAATCCATGCCCGGCATAGGTTCCCGCCTGCGCGGGAACGACGTCAGGCCGGATCGGCGGGTTTGAAAAACGCGATCACGTCGGCTTCCACGCGGGTGCGCTTGAATGGCGGAAGACTCTGCCACACGCGGCGGCCGTACGATTTACTGATGATGCGCGGATCGCAGATCATCAGCACGCCACGGTCGGTCTCGTCGCGGATCAGGCGCCCTGCCCCCTGTTTCAGGTTGATGATCGCCTCCGGCAAGGTATGGTGCATGAACCCGTTCATGCCCTGCTTTTCCATCACGTCGATGCGCGCGGCCAGCACCGGGTCATCGGGCGGCGCGAACGGCATCTTGTCGATGATCACCAGCGACAGCGCGTCGCCGCGCACGTCGACGCCTTCCCAGAAACTCTGGCTGCCGACCAGCACCGCGTTGCCCGCCGCACGGAACGAGTCGAGCAGTTCGGTGCGTCCGCGCTCGCCCTGCACAAACAGTGGGAAATCGAGGCCGCGCGCGGCGAACTCGGTGCGCAGCCGTTCCGCCACATGCTTGACCGCGCGAATCGTCGTGCACAGGAAAAAGGTGCGCCCGCCGGCCGCCTCGATCACCGGCAGCGCCGCATCGACCACCGCATCGGTGTAGCCGAACGCGTTCGGCTCCGGCAGTCCGCTCGGCACGTACAGTAATCCTTGCTGCTCGTAATTGAACGGGCTTGGCCAGTTCTTGGCCTCTTCGCCTTCCAGGCCCATCTGCGCCGAAAAGTGCTTGAAGTCATTCTTGACGGCTAAGGTTGCCGACGTAAAGATCCAGCTGCGCGGCGTGCCTTCGCGCTGGTTCGAGAAGATCGGCGCGATCGACAGCGGCGTTTTGTGCAGCTGCAGCGCGGACGAGAACGCCTCGACCCACAACACCGCCTGGTCGCCCTCGACCACCTTGCCTTTGGTGTCGGCCTTCCAGGCATCCAGGCCCGCTGCCAGCTCGACCGCGCGCACGCGGCATTGCTCGATGCTTTCGGCGCGCGCGGCCTGGTCTTCCAGCACATCGATCATCGCCGCCAGCTGCTCCTTCAAGGTGTCCAGCGCGGGGAAAAAGTCGGACGACGGCATGATCTGCGCCAGCGCCAGGCGCATGATGTCTTGCGGGAAGGCCAGGCGCAGGTCGCGCGCGGCCTTCTCGACCGCGGTAACGACCTTGGCCCAGTCCGGTCCACCGCGCGCATGGGCCAGGCCTTCGGCCAGCACGTCGCGGCACAGTTCGAGAATCTGCGAGGTCGACACCGTCTGGCCGAAGAACAAGGTGGCGGTGTCGGGCAGCTGGTGCGCTTCGTCGAAGATGATGGTGTTGGCCGACGGCAGCAGCTCGGCCACGCCGGTGTCCTTCAGCGCCACATCGGCGAAGAACAGGTGGTGGTTGACCACCACCACATCGGCCTGCTGGGCCTCGCGGCGCGCCTTCATCACGAAGCAGTCCTGGTAGTACTGGCACTCGGCGCCCATGCAGGTGTCGCGGGTCGAGGTGACCAGGTTCCAGATGGTGGCGTTCTCGGGCACCTTGGTCAGTTCGGCCTTGTCGCCCGAACTGGTCATCTTGATGAAGCGCGAAATCTCGCGCAGGTGGCCGACGTCGTCGCGCGAGGTCATGCGCCCGTTGTTGAGCGTGCGTTCGAGGTGGTAATGGCAGACGTAATTCGAGCGCCCCTTGAGCAGCGCCACCGAGACCGGCGCGCGCAAGGCGGTGCGCACGGTCGGGATATCGCGCAGGAACAGCTGGTCCTGCAAGTTCTTGGTGCCGGTCGAGACGATGGTCTTGCCGCCCCACAGCAGTGCCGGGACCAGGTAGGCGAAGGTCTTGCCGGTGCCGGTGCCGGCTTCGGCGATCAGGGTTTTCTGGCCGGCGATGGCTTGCGCGATCGATTTGGCCATCTCGGTTTGCGAGCGGCGCGGGCTGAACGCACCGACCGAAGGCGCAAGGGGGCCGCCCGCGGAAAACAGGCGGTCGATTTCGGCGTCGTACTTGCCGGCCGGAGCGGCCTCGAAGGCGCCCTGGTCAGGCAGCACGCCGGTCGTGCCCGGGGCTGGTGTTTGCTCGGTCAAAGTGGATGGCAGGTAATGCGAAGACAAATCAGGCCGGAACGTCCGGCACCAATTGCATTTTCAGCAGGGTGATATGGTCTTTCAGCTGCAGTTTGCGCTTTTTCAGGCGGCGCAGCTGCAGCTGGTCGTTGTGGCCGTCCTCGGTCAGCTTGTTTATGACCGCGTCCAGATCGCGATGTTCCACGTCGAGTTCGACGAGGCGGCTCTGGATATTTTCTACGTCAGTCATTGTCGCTTTCCCAACCTTGTTTCAGTGCTGCTAACGGGCGCCGTGCGGCGTGCATACATTTGGATACAAAAGTTTCGGGAGGACAACCGTTTCATCTTGCAACTTAGGGTGTTCCCGGTGCATAGTTTAATCTACCGCGACGTTGCCGCCAATACAGATCGAGCGCGCGCTGCAATTGCAGTGATAACGCAGCAACGGAAAACATAGACGAGATGAGTTCATACAAGATTGAAGCGGGCACGGCGCAGCACATTGGCAACCGCGCACAGCAGAACGACCGCGCTGCCCTGTTCACCGGCGCGCGCGCGCCGGGCTATGTGCTGGCCATCCTGGCCGACGGCCAGGCCGGCGGCGCCATCGCGCCCGAGCAGGTGCTGCACACGGCCAGGCTGGTGTTCAATGAATTCAAGCCTGGCGACGTCGCCAGCACCGCGCGCATGGCCGACCTGCTGCGCGCCATCGTGCACGAGAGCCACCTGGTCATCAAGATGAACGGCGTCACCACCGGCACCGAGCCGACCGCCAGCTTCGTCGGCTTGCTGATCAGCCCGCAAGGACAGGCGGTCTGGGCGCATGCCGGCGATTCGCGCCTCTACCATTTCGTTGCTGGCCAGTGCCGCGCCCGCACCACGGACGCGGCGTATGTCGACCATTTGACCGTGAACGACAAGCTTCCGCTGGAAGCTGCGAAGGCGCACCGCCAGTCGCCGCTGCTGGCCAACGTGCTTGGCAATATCGTCAAGGAACCGTTCGTGGCGATCGGCAGCCACGATGGCCTCGCCGCGGACGACGCTTTCCTGTTGTGCTCGGACGGCCTGTGGGCGTACTTTACCGATACCGAGCTGGGCTCGGTGCTGAACAAGAACGCCCCGCGCCAGGCGTCCGAAATGCTGATCAACAAGGCAATCGAACGCGCCGACGGCAAGGGCGACAACTGCACGATGGCGATGATCAAGCTGGTGCGCCCGCCGAAGGAAGTGCCGGACTATAAGGTGGAAAAGATGCGCCGGGCAGTCTGAGGGGACGCGAATCGGCGGCGTTTCGCGCCGCGGCCGCGCGGTCTATCGCTGGAATCTGCGGCTCATGCTGTGTTTCCAACATTTCATCCCGTAGGGCATCCGTCGCGGCCATTATCCGCGTATGTTATTTCCTTTCAATCAAATGGAAAATGACATGCATATCCGCCTCCTACTCGTTGCACTAGCCGTTGCCAGCACGGTGCAGGCCGCACCTCCCGCGGCCAGTGCAAAGCCAGGTCAGTTCAGCGGCAACACCATCAAGCGCCATCTGTTTTCCGTCGACCAGTTTGCCGGGATCCAGGCCGAGTTTGACAAGCGCAAGTTGCGGGTCGCAGACGCCCCACGGGTGCCGGCAAGCGGATTGCCGATGCGGATGACGGCGACCGGCGGAAGCGGCATCGCCACGCCCCTCCTGATCGAGCATGCCAACGGCCGCTTTCACGTGTACGCCGAGCGCCGCCGACCGCAGCACCCCGCCGCGCCGCTTCCCTATGTCAGCCAGGACGTCGTGTTCGATACCGGGAATCCCGAGGTGGCGCCAGTCGGTACGCTAAGCTATCCATCATCGGCCGGGCCTTTTCCTGGTGTGGTGCTGGTTGCCGGATCAGGCCCCCACGATCGCGATGGCGGCATGTCGCTGCACAAAACGATGGCCGTCCTGGCCGATCACCTGACCCGCCAGGGCTTCGCCGTACTGCGCTATGACAAGCGCGGTGTCGGCCTGACGGGCGGCAACTTACATCCGGGCTCCACGACGGATGACTACGCCGACGATGCACTGGCCGCGGTCCGCTTCCTTCAAATTCAGCCGCAGGTCCGTTCAGCGCAGATCGGCATCGTCGGCCACAGCGAGGGCGCGATCATTGCGTCGATGGTGGCTGCGCAAGCGCCAGCTGAAGTGCGCTTCATTGTCATGCTCGGCGGCACAGGACTCCCCGGCGCAGAAGTCCAAACCCGGCAAGATGCCGCCGCCCGGCGCGCCGACGGGATGCCGGAAGCACTTGTCCTCCTGAACCAGTCGCAAGAGCGCGACCTGCTGGACATCGCGGCAAGCGATCGGAATCGCACCGACGCGCTCAGCGCGATGCGCGCGGCGACGCTTGCACTGCCAGCGGCGACCAAGGCCGAACTCGGCATCGCGCCTGACGGCCTGCCCGACGAAGCCTTCGAGGGGCTGCTGACGCCGTGGCATCGGCGATTTCTTGCGCTGGATCCGCGCGTGTACCTGAATCGGGTCACTTGTCCGGTGCTCGCGCTGGGCGGCGAAAAGGACATGCAGGTGACGCCGGCCGACAACCTGAACGAAATCGAGCGCGCGCTCAAGCGCGCCGCGCCACTGGCGACGGTGCGCCAGCTTGCTGGGCTGAACCATAATTTCCAGACGGCCAGGACCGGGCATCCCGGCGAGTATGGGCTGATTGAAGAAACCATCGCGCCGTCCGCGCTGGCGACGATATCAACATGGATGACAAATGTGACCGGCAACGGCAAGCGATAAGAGCGCAAATACCCATCCGCAGCGTGGCATCGCCCCGTTCGAACCAGCTCTGCCGCGCAGCCGCCTAGTCCCCTGCCCGCTGCTCGAGGTGCTGCAGGAACGCGCTGGCGACCGGCGAGAGCTTCTTGCCTTTCCGGTAGATTGTCCACCAGTTGGACTGCACCGGGAAACCGGCGACATCGAGCACGGCAAGATGCTCATCGGCCGGATTCTTCGCCAGCGCGTGGCGGGACACGACAGCAATTCCCAGTCCCGCCGCGACCGCTTGCTTGATCGCTTCATTACTGCCCAACTCCATCCTCACCGTCGGCTCGAATCCCAGGCGCCTGAACTGGTTGTCGCCGGCCAACCGGGTGCCCGAGCCCTTCTCGCGCAGGATGAAGCGCATCGCACCCAGGTCCGCCAGCGTAACCTGCTGCCTTCCCGCCAGTGGATGCGAGTCGATCGCAATCACGTCGAGCGGGTTGGTCAGAAAGGCGTGGCGCTCGAGCTCCATGTCGTCGGGCGGCATCGACATGATGTAGAGGTCATCGAGGTTCTCGCGTAGCCGGTTCAGCACGCCATCGCGGTTCAGCACTTCGAGGGCGATATCGACATCCGGATACAGCGCGCAAAACGTTCCCAGAACACGCGGCACGAAATATTTCGCGGTGCTAACCACCGACAGCCGCAACCGTCCGCGGGTCATGCCCTTGAGCGCGTCGGCGTGCTGCTCAAACGCGCCCCATTCGTTCATCATGTTGCGCGCGGTGGTGGCCAGCGCTTCGCCAGCGGCGGTCAGGTAAAGCCGCTTGCCCACCTGTTCGTACAGGGGCAGCCCGATACCCTCGGAAAGCTCCTTTAGCTGCATCGAGGCGGTCGGCTGGGTGACGTGACAGGCACGCGCGGCCGCAGTCACACTCAGGTGTTCGGCAAAGAACAGGAACAGGCGAAGCTGGCGGAAAGTGGCGTTCATAGATTTTTCTCTATTCTAGCCATCATGATAATCGATTTTTATAAATCGATCGCAGCCGTTAGGATGCTTAACCTTCGCAAACAACGCTTCCCATGCACAACCTCCTCGATCCAGCCATCCTGTTCTTCGCCTTCGGCATCCTTGCCGGTTGCCTCAAGTCCAATCTTGAAATTCCCCAGCCGATCTCGCGCTTCCTGTCGCTCTACCTGCTCATGGCGCTGGGCTTGAAAGGCGGCTTCGCGCTCGCGCAATCGGGCCTGACGACCGAAGTGGCTGTGAGCCTGGGCTGCGCGGTGCTGCTGGCGATCATCGTCCCGCTCATTTCTTACCACCTGCTCAAGCGCAGCCTGCCGGCGTTCGATGCCGCCGCGGTCGCCGCCACCTACGGCTCGGTCAGCGCCGTGACCTTCATCACCGCCACGCAGTACCTGGATGCCCAGCAGATCGTGTATGGCGGCCATATGGCGGCCGCCATGGCGCTGATGGAATCGCCCGCCATCATCATTGCCGTCGTGATTGCCAACACGCTGAGGCAAACGGCGGCGCAACCGGTGATGGCAGCCGGCGGCGCAGCCGTGCTTGGCGTGGGCGGGCCGAAGCAAAGTGGGCTGGGAAAGATTCTTCACGAATCGCTGACCGATGGCACCCAGCTATTGCTGCTGGGCGCGATGGTGGTCGGACTGCTGACGGGAGAAGCCGGAAAAGCGGCGATGGCGCCGTTTTCCATCGACCTGTTCAAAGGCATGCTCGCCTTCTTCCTGCTCGACATGGGGCTGATGACTGCGCGCAATCTGGGAAAATTGCGCGAGCAATCGCGCTGGCTGATCGCTTACGCCAGCGGCGCGCCGGTTCTGCATGCTGGCCTCGCACTTGGCCTGTCGCTGATGCTGGGTCTGTCGACCGGCAACGGTGCGCTGCTGATGATCCTTGCCGCGAGTGCTTCTTACATCGCGGTTCCGGCTGCCTTGCGGTATGCGATTCCAGAGGCGAACCCGTCGATCTATTTCAGCATGTCGCTGGGCGTGACGTTTCCCTTAAATCTTTTGTTCGGCATTCCTGTGTACACCTATCTCGCCGGCGCGGTCCTTGGCTGACCGCGGCGCTGCGCTGCGCCGGCCGAGGCAGTGGCAGTGGCAGTGGCAGTGGCAGTGGTAAGTTAGATTGACGGCGAAGCCGAGCTCTATCAGCGTGGCGACAAGGCCGACTCGCGAGACCATGTCACAGCATCATGCTCCGGCACCACCTCGGCCGACATCAGAGCTTGACCTTGTTGGTCGTTGAACACGTCGATCAGCCACGTGAAGTGGCGGCCGACAAAATCACGAGATGCAAGCGGCTGGTCAGCGTCACCATCGGTGATCTCGGGGTGAACGCGTACGGCGCGGTGTCGGAGGTGCAGGCGCATTTGGTGGTGGGCTTGGCTGCGGTTGCTAACGAGGTGAACATGAGGACATTCCCTGCAACATCGGAACCGGATGGGCGGCTTTCCGCCTTTGAGGTGGAAAACGCATACATCGGGCCATCTGCGGTCGCTCAAATCCTCCGAGGGACGGAGGGCGTGACGGAGGTGGAGCAGCGCCGTCTCTTCTCCCGCGACAGCGACGTCCATGTGAAGTTTAAGTACCGAGGGTATCCCTGCATTGTCTGGGAGCCCTACGGCGACAACAGCAGGTACTGGATTGGCCCAGCGAGCACAGGCATGTTTACGGAAGACATGGCTCCTGTGGAAAAGGCCTTCGCTCACTACCAGCCACCCCTGCACCGGACGCTTGTGGGAGACATTCTGACCCTTCGCTTCGGGAAGCGAGACAAACAGGGGACGGAGTGCGCCAGTACCAAATGGGGCCCCACCCTCTTCCCGGGAAAATAGTGGCGTGGGGAACGATAGCAAAGGTGAGGAGCGGGCGGAGCCGGGGCGGCCCGTGTCGCCTTCGCCGCAAGGTCGGCAACCAAGAGGGGACATTGGAAAATTTACGCAGCGTAGCTTTACACGATGCTGAACACGTTGACGAATTGAATGGGCGGAGTGAGGGGACAGGAATGACTCATCGAGCGGCAGCAGAATCGGCATATTTGCTGGCATGCAATGACCAGGAAGACGTGGCAAGGCTCGGACTACGCCTATTAGAAGATCTGGCTGTCAAGGAATGCTATTTAGCCAAATTGTGCATGATGTATGTGTACGATTTTGGAGGACTCGTTGACCCCGATCCAAAAGTGGCAAGGATGTGGGCAGACCAGGCTCGGGCAATGCATTCAACACTGTCAGACCCGGATGATCTTCATGATGCCGGGCAAAAGTGCAAATGGGATCGTCACCGTTTTCTGGCATCAGATCAGGATGCCCTTGCGCTCTGGGAAAAGTCTGCCTCGCTTGGAAATGGTGCGGCGCTTTTTGCCATCTGTGACGCTACGCATTATGACGCGGATCGCCCTAAAGATTGGACCGAGAGATTGACCGCTGCGGCACACTTAGGTAGTACCCAGGCAATAGTCGAACTTGCTGGGCAGGATGGAGTTCGTGGAACTGAGCAAGAGTTGATATGGCTTCGTGCTGCCGTCGCACTTGAAAGTTTAAGGGCAAAAGAAATGCTCGAATGCTCCGAATAGTTAAAGCGGTATTTTGAAAGGCTCGCGAGTGTCTACCAAACTCGTGGCGATTCACTCGGTAATAAATAAAGTCGCGATTGGCGAGAAGGTGCTCCTTGCGATTACCTGTATTAGCTCAGACTTGACCTGACACACGACGTTTGACTGGCTGCATCCGACTGCGGATTCAACTGATCATCGCAACACAGCTTTCAAATCGTTGAGCAGGAGTCTCGTAAAGCAGCGTCTTCCGTGGTCGCTCGTTGAGTCGCCTGGCAATCTCATCCAGATTGTCCTGCGTGTAGGCGGATAGGTCTAGTCCTTTAGGAAGATACTGTCTCAGTAATCCATTCGTGTTCTCGTTCGAGCCGCGTTGCCATGGGTTTCTGGGATCACAGAAATAGACCTGAATGTCGGTCGCCAATGTAAATCGTTTGTGGCCGGCCATTTCCTTACCTCTATCCCACGTCAGAGATTTGTAGAGTTCTTGCGGTAGCCGTCGTGCATTGTCTATCAACGCACTGACGACCGTTTCAGTATCTTTGCCATCCACTTTCACCAGCATGACGTAGCGTGTCTGTCGTTCGACCAGAGTCGCGATCTGGCTGTTATGGCTGCCAAAAATAAGGTCGCCTTCCCAGTGCCCAGGGACCGCACGATCTCTTGCCGATGCTGGCCGCTCACTGATTGATACGGCATCGCTAATCCTGCCGTGGTTGTCCGTTTTTTGGGTGTGGTGCCGCGAGCGCCGCATGACGCGGGTTCGTCTCAAGTGCTCTAGTAGCTCTTTTTTCAGAGCACCGCGGGCCTGGATGTACAGGCTTCGATATATGGTCTCGTGTGACACGGAGTACTCCCGGCGGCCGGAGAAAAGCCGTTTGAGCCAACCCGCGATTTGTTCTGGAGACCACTGCATTTGCAGCTTACCGGCCACCAGGTTGGCTAGCATGGGGTTCTCTGTCAGCTTACAGTCTTTTGGGCGCCGCGCTCGATCCCATGCATGCTGGTCCGCTTGATTGGCCCGGTACACCTCCTTGCCGCCATTGCGCTTCAGCTCTCTACTGACAGTCGATGGTGAGCGGCAAAGCCGTGCTGCAATCCACCGGATTGATTGACCGGCAAGGACGTGTCTTGAAATCTCTTCGCGCTCGGCCAGCGTCAACGCTCGAGGAGAGCGACATCGCGATGCTGGCCGGATACCGCCAGTTTCGGCAAGAATGCGTTGAACGGCGGAGTGATTGCGGTCGAACAGCTGCGCAATCGTCTGCAAGGAGTCGCCTTGCTTCCAGCGATCCCACATCAGCGCTTTCTGGCTCTCATTGTAATAAATCCGAGGTCTCTGTTTCATCGCCAACACCTCCCCGTGATTGCATGAATGGGTTAGAGTGTTGCGACCACCGATTGAATCCGCAACCCATTGCAGACCTTCGGTAAAACTAGGTTCCCGCCGCTAGCCCCAGGTAAGTGCTCGGTTAAGGGCAGACTCGAGCTTGGCAAGGGGTATTGGTGCTGCAGCAGCGATCGTAGCAACTTGGGCAACGCAGTCGATCTCGACGTTCAGTTGTTCTGGCCAATGATTCCCCGGGAACTTGCGGAGGATGAGACTTACCTGGTTCTCGCTGGACCAAACGCTATTGTCTGCAGACCAAGATTCGTCCTCAAACGAAAGTATGTGCAGGTTCCGCTCGACGTCCAAAATGCTTGGGGTGTACACCCAAAGTGAATTTCGAGCCTCCCAGACGTCAGCCTGAATTTGAAAGCGCCCAGTCGGTGAAGTCGAGATTATTTCCATATGTCGTGTTCGGTTGGCTAGGTCCGCTCTTGGCCGGTAGCGGCCTCTTAGAACTCTAACTCATCTGACAGTTCGTGTCAGGTCAAGTATGAGCTAGTACAGATTACCCCTGTCTACGGCGCTACTGTCATTGCGCTTGTCACGAAAGTTTCGGAGCCATACCCCTAATTATTGTCGGCCTCGCGTTCGGCCTGGCGCTTCCTGCGCTGGGCTTCGCGGCGCTCCGACTCCAGGCGCTTCTTCTCGAAGTTGGCGGCGTTCTGCGCGCGCTGGCCTGCCTCGGCCTGCTCCTTCTCCGCGATGCGCTTCAGCTTAGCCGCGTTGTCGGCGGCGCGGTTCGTCTGCGCCGCAATCGGCTTTGGCTCCGGCGCCGGTTCCTCAACCCGCTCGGGACGCGGATTGGCCGCGCGCTGGGCGGCGTCAGCCTCGAATTCCTTCTGCGACTCGGCCAGCGCGCGGTCGCGCGCATCGGCCTTGGCGCGGCGCTGATACAACTCTGCTTCGACTTCAATCGAGCGCACCACCGCCAGCGCTTCGCGGCGCTTCTCTTTCGCCTTCTCCAGGCAGCTGTTGACGAAGAATTTCTTGTAGCAGACCTGCTCGCTGGCCGCGAACTCCGCTTCAATCGCGCTGCGTTCGGCGATGGCGTCGGCCAGCTTGCGCTCGGCTTCGGCCAGCGACGACGAGGTTGGCGCCACATGCTGCACATTCGGCGGCAGCAGCACGTAGGAGCAGGCGGATAGCGCCGCGCATGCCAGTACCACGGCGGCATGACGAAGCGTTGAGTAAGCGAACGGAGTTGCCATTATTATTGTCCTTGTTGGCGCCGGTCAGGCCAGCGCGTCTGCGGCGTCACGCCGCTGGGAGTCCATGTATTCGCGCGACTGCATCTCAATGATACGCGAGGCCGTGCGATGGAACTCGTTCGCCATCTGGCCCTGCGTGTACAGCTGCTCCGGCTCCACCTCGGCCGACATCAAGAGCTTGACCTTGTGGTCGTAAAACACGTCGATCAGCCACGTGAAGCGGCGCGCCTCGGACGACTGCGACGCCGACATCGCCGGCACGCCCGACAAGATCACGGTATGGAAGCGGCTGGCGATTTCCAGGTAATCGTTTTGCGAGCGCGGCCCGCCGCACAGCGTGTGGAAGTCGAACCAGATGATGCCGCCGGCGCGGCGCAGCGAGCGGATTTCGCGGTGCTCGATATGCACGATCGGGTCTTCATCGGCGATTTCAGCCACTGCCGCGTAAGCGTCGCGCAGCGCCTTGTCGGCCGCCGCGCCGAGCGGCGTGTAATAGGCCTCGACCTGTTCCAGCGCACGCTTGCGATAGTCGATCCCGGCGTCGACGTTCATCACGTCGAGCTTGTCCTTCAGCAGCGCGATGGTCGGCAGCATGCGGTCGCGGTGCAGCCCGTCCGGGTACAGCTTGTCCGGATCGTAGTTCGACGTCATCACGAACGATACGCCGTTGTTGAACAATGCGGTGAGCAGGTTATACAGGATCATCGCGTCGGCGATGTCCGAGACATGGAATTCGTCGAAGCAGATCAGGCGATATTTTTTGGCGATGCGGCGCGCCACTTCGTCGAGCGGATCGGCTACGCCCTTGAGGTCATCGAGCTGGCGGTGCACGCCGCGCATGAATTCGTGGAAGTGCAGGCGCGTCTTGCGCACCACCGGCACCACCGAGTAGAAGCTGTCCATCAAAAACGACTTGCCGCGCCCTACCCCGCCCCACAGGTACACGCCGCGCGGCACATCCGGACGGTTGATCAGGCGCTTGAAGCTGGACGACCGCTGCGACTTGAAATGCACCCACTCTTCATAGGCAAGCTGCAGGCGGTCAACCGCGCGCTGCTGCGCATCGTCAGGCTTGAATCCACGCTGGGACAGCGCGTGCTGGTAGAACTCTTGGACATTCATGGGAGGGCAATGCGAGGAGCCGGACAGGCGCGAGGCCCATCCGGCTTGGTACAGATTAGAAGTTCAGCGAACGCTTGTCGACTGCGAGCGCGGCTTCCTTGGTTGCTTCCGACAGCGATGGGTGTGCGTGGCAGATGCGCGCGATGTCTTCCGACGATGCGCGGAACTCCATCGCGACCACGGCTTCCGAGATCAGCTCGGAGGCCATCGGGCCGACGATATGCACGCCCAGGATTTCATCGGTCGTCGCATCGGCCAGAAACTTGACCATGCCCGAGGTGTCACCCAGCGCGCGCGCACGGCCGTTGGCCATGAACGGGAAGGTGCCGGCCTTGTAGGCCACGCCGTCGGCTTTGAGCTGCTGCTCGGTGCGGCCAACCCACGCGATTTCCGGCGAGGTGTAGATCACCCACGGAATCGTGTTGAAGTTGACGTGGCCGTGCTGGCCGGCGATACGCTCGGCGACGGCAACGCCCTCTTCTTCCGCCTTGTGCGCCAGCATCGGGCCGCGCACCACGTCGCCCACTGCCCATACGTTCGGCAGGTTGGTCTTGCATTCGTCGTCGACGGCGATGAAGCCGCGCTCGTCGAGCGCCAGGCCGACCGCTTCCGCGCCCAGGCCGATGGTGTTCGGTACACGGCCGATCGAGATGATGAGCTTGTCGAACACCGCAGTCTGCGCCGCGCCGGTGGCATCGGCGTATTCAACGGTGACGTTGTTGGTGCCCTTGGTGATCGCGCCGATCTTGCAGCCGAGGTTGATCTTCAGGCCCTGCTTGGTAAACAGCTTGTGCGCTTCCTTGGCGATCTGCTCGTCGACCGCGCCGAGGAAGGTTGGCAGGCCTTCGAGGACGGTGACGTCGGCGCCGACACGGCGCCATACGCTACCCATTTCCAGGCCGATCACGCCGGCGCCGATCACGCCCAGTTTCGCCGGAACGGCTTCGATCGCCAGAGCGCCGGTGTTCGACAGGATCAGCTTTTCGTCGAATTCCGCGCCAGGCAGCGGACGCGCGTTGGAGCCGGTCGCGATAACGACATGCTTGGCCTGCAGCGTGTCGGCGCCAGGGCCGGTCACGTTGATGGTGTAGCCGCCGTCCGCGGCGGCGGCAAACGCGCCGCGGCCGTGGAAGAAGCTGACCTTGTTTTTCTTGAACAGGAACAGGATGCCGTCGTTGTTCTGCTTGACGATGGTTTCTTTACGCTTGAGCATCTGCGGCAGGTTCAGCGACAGGCCGGCAACTTCGATGCCGTGCTCCTTGAATGCGTGGCCGGCGTGCTCGAAATGCTCGGACGACTGCAGCAGCGCCTTCGAAGGGATGCAACCGACGTTGGTGCAGGTGCCGCCTGGGGCAGGACCGCCCTTGGCGTTGGCCCACTCGTCGACGCAGGCGACGTTAAAGCCCAGCTGCGCGGCGCGGATTGCGGCGATGTAGCCGCCAGGGCCGCCGCCGATCACGACGACATCGAATTGTTTAGAAGTGCTCATTGATTATTCCTTGATTATTCTTCGGGGACGAAAATCCACAACAGCAGGTAGATTACAAGTCCGAAACCAAACGAGATGGTGAACAGCGCGAACACCAGGCGCCAGATCCAAGCATCCATGCCCGATGCCTTGGCCAGGCCGCCGCAGACGCCGCCGATCCAGCGGTCGGTACGCGAGCGGCGCAGGCGCGAGAACTCGTCGCCCAGGCTACCGTTACCAGATGGGGTGTGGCCTGGCTTGTTCAAGTCGGCGGAAGCCGACAGCAGCCGCGCCTTGGCTTGCTCGAATTCGGCATCGGTCAGCGCGCCGGCCTGGTGCAGTTCGTGCAAACGCTTGATTTCATCGGAGATGTTCACGTGCTACCCTCGCTTAAAGCAAAAAGATAACTGCCGAACCGTCGTTCCCGCGAAAGCGGGAACCCATACACAGCGTACTCGGCATGGGTCCCCGCGTTCGCGAGGACGACGGGCTGTATTACAGATCCAGCAGGAGGCGCGATGGATCTTCCAGCGTTTCCTTCATCGTGACCAGGCCGAGGACGGCTTCGCGGCCGTCGATGATGCGGTGGTCGTACGACATCGCCAGGTAGTTCATCGGACGCACCACGATCTGGCCGTTTTCGACGACCGCGCGGTCCTTGGTCGCATGCACGCCCAGGATGGCCGACTGCGGCGGGTTGATGATCGGGGTCGACAGCATCGAGCCGAAGGTGCCGCCGTTCGAGATCGAGAAGGTACCGCCGGTCAGGTCTTCCAGGGTCAGCTTGCCTTCTTTCGCCTTCTGGCCGAATTCGCCGATCTTCTTTTCGATCTCGGCGATCGACATCTGGTCGGCGTTGCGCAGGATAGGCACCACCAGGCCGCGCGGCGAACCGACAGCGATACCGATGTCGAAGTAGCCGTGGTAAACGATGTCGTTACCGTCAACCGATGCGTTGATGATCGGGTACTTCTTCAGTGCCGCGACAGCCGCCTTGACGAAGAACGACATGAAGCCCAGCTTGACGCCGTGCTCTTTCTCGAACTTGTCCTTGTACTTGTTGCGCAGGTCGATGACCGGCTGCATGTTGACTTCGTTGAACGTGGTCAGGATCGCGTTGGTCGACTGCGACTGGATCAGGCGCTCGGCGATACGGGCGCGCAGGCGGCTCATTGGCACGCGCTCTTCCGGACGGTCGCCCAGGTTTGCTGGCGCCGGTGCCGCGACCTGCTGCAGTGCAGGCTTGGCGGCAGGTGCAGGGGCTGCAGGCGCAGCAGGCTTGGCGCTAGAGGCGACCGCTGCCAGGGCGTCGCCCTTGGTGACGCGGCCGTCCTTGCCGCTACCGGCGACGTCGGCTGCGTTCATGCTGTTATCGGCCAGGATCTTCGATGCTGCCGGCATTGCCACGCCGGCCATCGACTGCGATGCCGCAGGCGCTGCCGCCGCTGGTGCCGCCGGTGCTGTTGCTGGCGCGCTCGATACTTCGATCGGGCTGACCTTGACCGAACCTTCGGTGTCGATGATCGCGATGACTTCGCCCGCGACAACGGTCTCGCCGTCGCCCTTGATGATGCGGCAGATCACGCCTGCTGCAGGCGCCGGCAGTTCAAGAACCACCTTGTCGGTTTCGATATCGATCAGGTTCTCGTCGCGGGTGACCGCTTCGCCGAGCTTCTTGTGCCATGCCAGCAGGGTAGCTTCAGCGACCGATTCCGACAGTTGTGGGACCTTGACTTCAATTTGTGCCATGTATAACTCCGTATTCTGTTTTTATGTGCCCGCCGCCCGGCAGGCACCTTGTTATCACTGTTTGTTCAACACAAAGCCCTTGAGCTTCGAGAATGCCGTTTCCAGCAGTTCCTTCTGCTGCGCGTAGTGCTTGTCGTAGTAGCCGACAGCTGGCGCGGCGGAAGCTGGGCGTCCGGCGTACGCAAGGCGCTGGCCCGACTCCATGTTCTCGAACAGGTTGTGCTGGATCTGGAACCATGCGCCCTGGTTTTGCGGCTCGTCCTGCGCCCATACCAGCTCGGTCGCGTTCGGGAACTTCTTGAGCTCCGCGGCGAACGACTTGTGCGGGAACGGATACAGCTGCTCGACGCGGATGATCGCGGTGTCGGTCTGGCCGCGCGTCTTGCGTGCGTTGACCAGGTCGAAGTACACCTTGCCCGAGCAAGCCACAACGCGCTTGACCTTCTTGGCGTCGATCTTGTCGTCGGTCTCGCCGATCACGGTGTGGAAGGCGCCCTTGGACAGGTCGGTCAGCGGCGAACCGGCATCCTTGTTACGCAGCAGCGACTTCGGCGTCATGATCACCAGCGGCTTCCTGAACTGGCGCACCATCTGGCGGCGCAGCAGGTGGAAGATCTGGGCGGCGGTGGTTGGCTGCACCACTTGCATGTTGTTCTCTGCGCACAGCTGCAGGAAACGCTCAGGACGCGCCGACGAGTGCTCAGGACCCTGGCCTTCGTAACCGTGCGGCAGCATCATCACCAGGCCGGAGGCGCGGCCCCACTTGACTTCGCCCGAGCTGATGAACTGGTCGATGACGACCTGCGCACCGTTGGCGAAGTCGCCGAACTGCGCTTCCCAGATGGTCAGCGTGTTTGGCTCCGCGGTCGAATAGCCGTACTCGAAGGCGAGTACCGCTTCTTCGGACAGCACCGAGTCGATCACGGTGAACGGCGCCTGGGTTTCCGACACATTGCACAGCGGGACATAGGTACCTGCGTCCCAACGCTCGCGGTTCTGGTCGTGCAGTACCGCGTGGCGGTGCACGAAGGTGCCGCGGCCGGCATCCTGGCCGGTCAGGCGCACTGCGTAGCCCGAGGCTACCAGCGACGCGTAGGCCAGGTGTTCGCCCATGCCCCAGTCAAGGTTGTTGTCGCCGTTGCCCATCGCGGCGCGGTCGCCCAGAACTTTCTCAACCAGCGAGTGCGGCTTGAAGCCTTCCGGCACCGTGGTGATGCGGGCGGCCAGGCGCTTGAGTTCCGTCATCGGCACGGCGGTGTCGGCGCTGTCGGTCCACTTCTTGTTCAGGAACGGCAGCCAGTCGACCGCGTACTTGTTCTTGAAATCGGTGATGACCGGGTCGTGCGTGTGCTTGCCCGCGTCCATCGCGTCGCGGAAGGCAGCGACCATCTTGTCGCCTTCGTCCTCGGCGATGACGCCTTGCGCGATCAGCTTGTCCGCATACAGCTTGCGGGTGCCCGGGTGCTTGGCGATCTTCTTGTACATCAGCGGCTGGGTCAGCGCAGGCGTGTCCTGCTCGTTGTGGCCCAGTTTGCGGTAGCAGATGATGTCGAGGACGACGTCCTTCTTGAACTCCATGCGGTAGTCGAGCGCGATCTGGGTCGCCAGCACGACCGCTTCCGGGTCGTCGCCGTTGATGTGCAGGACCGGTGCTTCGATCATCTTGACGACGTCCGAGCAGTAGGTGGTCGAGCGCGCGTCGCGCGGGTCGGAGGTGGTGAAGCCGATCTGGTTGTTGATCACGATGTGCACCGTGCCGCCCGTGCCGTAGCCGCGGGTCTGTGCAAGGTTCAGCGTTTCCATGACCACGCCCTGGCCGGCGAATGCGGCGTCGCCGTGGACCAGGATCGGCAGCACTTGGGCGCCTTCCTTGTCGCCGCGGCGGTCCATGCGCGCCTTGACCGAACCTTCAACCACCGGGTTGACGATCTCGAGGTGCGACGGGTTGAATGCCAGCGACAGGTGAACCGGGCCGCCAGCGGTCGAGATATCGCTCGAGAAGCCCTGGTGGTACTTGACGTCGCCCGATGGCAGTTCGTCGCCGTGCTTGCCTTCGAATTCTTCGAACAGGTCCTGCGGCGATTTGCCCAGGGTGTTGACCAGCACGTTCAGGCGGCCGCGGTGGGCCATGCCGATAACGATCTCCTGCACGCCTTTTTCGCCGGCGCGCTGGATGGTCTCGTCGATCGACGGGATGAACGATTCGGAGCCTTCGAGCGAGAAGCGCTTCTGGCCGACGTAGCGGGTGTGGAGGTAGCGCTCGAGGCCTTCGGCCGCGGTCAGGCGGTCGAGGATGTGCTTCTTCTCTTCCTTGTTGAAGGCCGGGGTCGAACGGATCGATTCGAGGCGTTCCTGCAGCCAGCGCTTTTCGGCCGGATCGCTGATGTACATGAACTCAGCGCCCACCGAACGGCAGTAGGTGTCGCGCAGCAGGTTGAGCAGGTCGCGCAGGGACGCGGTCTCTTGCCCGAAGTAGGTGTTGCTGATGTTGAAGACGGTGTCGAGGTCGGCATCCGAGAAGCCGTACGACGCCGGGTCCAGTTCAGGAATAAGCGGACGTTCCTGGCGCTGCAGCGGGTCGAGGTTGGCCCAGCGCGCACCGAGGTAACGGTAGGCAGCGATCATTTGGGTGACGGCGACGCGCTTGCGACCCATTTCGACATCGGTCGACGCGGTCACAACGCGGATTGGTCCCTGCTTGGCGCGTTCGGCAAACGAGGCGATGACAGAAGCGTGCGCGACGTCAGGCTTGTTCGAGCCATCGACCGCAGGCACATGCTGCATGGAGTCGAAATAGGAGCGCCAGTTATCTGGCACCGAGCCCGGATTGTCGAGGTAGGCCTCGTACAACTCCTCTACGTAGGGCGCATTACCGCCGAACAAATAGGAGTTGGCGGTGTTTTCTTTCATCATCTTGCTCACCTTTCTTCGCGCTTCGCGAGGTTGGCGGGTTAATCTAACCTTCCGCGACACGGCCTGACCGTTTAGCGGATTGCACATCAAGTTGTGGGGAAGGACTTTAAAGCCGGAGTATTCTTTCCAGGGTGCGTCAGAATAGCACGCGATATTGTATCGCAACACCCGAGCGGAGGAAAAAGTGCCCGCGAATGTTGCGATTTAGAAGGTTTGCACGGACAACATTATCATTGCGATAAGTTGATCCTTTGCACAAAGAGGCGTTGACGATCTAAATGAGAATCGTTATTATTCGCAATAACGAATCTGCTCAGTGATCCAATGCCACCAACCTCTCCTTCCGGCCTGCCAGGCACCGGCCGCGCCGTGTGGCTCAAGACGCTGCATCAATGGCACTGGATCAGCGCCTCGCTGTGCCTGCTCGGCATGCTGATGTTCAGCTTTACCGGCTTCACCCTCAACCACGCCACCCAGATCGAATCGGCACCGCAGGTCAGCAACCGCAAGGCGAGCTTGCCGGCGCCGCTGCATGCGCGCATGGCCAGCAGCGCCGAACGGCATGCCGACGCCAGCGCCCCGCTGCCGCCGGCCGTTGCTGGCTGGGTGCGGCGCACCTTCGACATCGATGTCGAAGGCGTCGAGGCGGAATGGAGTCCTGACGACGCCTACGTGCCGCTGCCGCGTCCGGGCGGCGACGCCTGGCTGCGCATCGGCGTCGATGGCGCCGCCGAATACGAGGTGACCACGCGCGGCGCGGTCTCCTGGCTCAACGACCTGCACAAGGGCCGCAACACCGGGCCGGTATGGAGCTGGTTCATCGATATCTTCGCGATCGCCACGCTGGTGTTCTCGATTACCGGTTTCCTGATCCTCAAGCTGCACGCGGCTAACCGCCCTGCCACCTGGCCGGTGGTCGGCTTCGGCATTGTCGCCCCCGTTTTAATCGCCCTCCTCTTCATCCACTGAACCGCCCCCATGAAACTACAACACACGCTGGCCCTCACCCTTCCGATGCTCAGCAGCTGGGCTGTTGCCGCCGACCTCACCGTCAAGTTCGAGATTCCGCAGCTGAACGTGGCCGAATATCACCGCCCGTACGTCGCCATCTGGCTCGAGCGCGCCGACCAGACCATCGCGTCGAACCTCGCCGTGCTGTACGACGTCAAGAAGAAGGACAACGGCGGTACCAAGTGGGTGAAGGACCTGCGCACCTGGTGGCGCAAGGCCGGACGCGAAATGGAGCTGCCGATGGACGGGGTCAGCGGCGCGACCCGCGCGACCGGCACGCAGACCATGAACTTCGGCCCGGCGCGAACGCAGATCGACAAGCTGCCGGCCGGCGACTACAAGCTGGTGATCGAGGCGTCGCGCGAGGCTGGCGGCCGTGAGCTGGTACGCATTCCGTTTACGCTGCCGGCCAAGCCGGGCCAGCTCTTGAGCGCCAGCGGCAAGGAAGAACTGGGCGCGGTCAGCCTCCAGGTCAGCAAATAATCGGAGCCAGACATGAACCACACCAAGAACATTTTGCTGGCCGCCGTGCTGGCCACTCTGGCGCTGCAAGCGAGCGCGCACCGTCCCTGGCTGTTGCCGTCGCTGACCCAGGTCGATGGCAAGGAGCCGGTCGTGATCATCGACGGCGCCGTGTCGGAAGAACTGTTCGAGTTCGACCACATCGCGCTCAAGCTGGACGGCGTGATGATCACCGGCCCGGACGGCGCGGTAATGCCGGCGCCTGCCGCCACCAGCCTCAAATCACGCAGCAGTTTCGACCTGAAGCTGTCCAAGCCTGGAACCTATAAAGTCAGCATGGCCAGCACCACCATGATGGCTAGCTGGAAGGAAGGCGCCGAGACCCGCCGCTGGCGCGGTCCGGAAGCCGATTTCGCGAAGCAGGTGCCGGCCAATGCGGCGGAGCTCAAGACCAGCGTGATGCAGACCCGCATGGAGACCTTCATCACGTCGAACAAGCCAAGCGCCGGCGCTCTGGCACCAAGCGGCAACGGACTTGAAATGGTCCCGGTCACGCATCCGAATGAACTGCGCGCGGGCGAAACCGCGAAGTGGCGCTTCCAGCTCGATGGCAAGCCGCTGCCCAACTTCCCGTTCTCGCTGGTTCCAGGCGGGGTGCGCCACCGCGGCGTGCTGGGCGAGATCCGCCTCGGCACCGATGCCAAAGGCGAGGTCGCGGTGCAGCTGCCGGCAGGCGGCATGTACTGGCTGAGCGCCAGCTACCCGGCCGGCCTGGCCAAAGGCGAACAGCCGCAAGGCCCGAACCCGCGCCGCTATTCGTACTCGGCGACGCTCGAAGTGCTGCCGGAGTAGACGTGCGGCGCGTACTGGTGCCGCTGGCGGTGCGCGGTGGCGAGGTGCCCGAGGGGCGGATCGCCACCATTTCCGGGACATCGATGGGAACCACCTGGTCAGCCAAAGCGGTACTGGCCGACGGCTTCGACAGCGTCCTGTCCGATCAGCTCCAGGGCGCGCTCGACGATGTCGTGGCGCAGATGAGCCACTGGGAAGCCGGCTCGAACCTCGGCGTCTACAACCGTTCGGAAGCAGGATCCTGGCACGTGTTGCCGGAAGCGTTCGCACGCGTGATCGACTACGCACTGTGGGTGCGCTCGGCCACCAGCGGCGCTTACGACCCATGCGCCGGCGCACTGGTGAACCTGTGGGGCTTCGGTCCCCATCGGCGCTACGACCAGCCGGAATTCCACCTGCCGTCTGCCGCCGCGATTCGCACCGTACTGGCGCGCGGCGACGGCGCGCGCGTGCGCTTCGACCCCGTCACGCGGCGCATTCTCCAGCCAGGCAGTGTCGAACTTGACCTGTCGGCGGTTGCCAAAGGCTTTGCGGTCGACCAGCTTGCCCGCACGCTGGAAGCGGCCGGCGTGAACGACTACCTTGTGGAAGCGGGCGGTGAGTTGCGCGGCGCCGGCGTCAAGCCGGACGGCCAGCCGTGGTGGGTCGAACTCGAAAGCGTGCCGGGCGAAGACAGCGGCGCGCCAATGGTCGTGGCCCTGCATGGCCTGTCGGTTGCTACCTCGGGCGACTACCGCCGCCAATTCCGCCACGGCGACCTGCGCGCTTCGCACACCCTCGATCCTCTCACCGGCTATCCGATCGCCAATCGCATCGCCTCGGTCAGCGTGCTCCATCGGGACTGCATGGCGGCTGACGCGCTGTCGACGGCGCTATCGGTTCTCGGACCGGATGCAGGCCTGGCCTTCGCCGAACGGCACCAGCTGGCGGCGCGCTTCCTGCTGCGCGCGCCGGGCAAGCTGGAAGAAATCACCTCAAGCGCCCTGCGCGCCATGCTCCAATGATCACCGTCGACCCGGGCCGCATCGCGGCTGCCGCCATGTTGTTGTGCGCGTATGCCGGCATGTGCGCGGCGATCGTGCGCTCGGTGCGTGCCCGCGTCAAGACGCCAGCCGCAGGCGGCGACTGGCTGGTTGCCTACGCCAGCCAGACCGGAACCGGCGAATATCTGGCCGAACAGACCGCGGCCACCTTGCGCGCTGCGGGACTGGCGGCCAGCAGCGCCAGCATCGACACCCTCGGCGCGGACGTACTGGGCAGCGGCTGCCGCATCTTGTTCATCGCCAGTACCTACGGCGAGGGCGATGCGCCGGACAGTGCGGCGCGCTTTGCCAGCCGGCTGGCGGCAAGCGACGCGTCGCTGGCCGAGCTTCATTATGCGGTGCTGGCACTGGGCGACAGCACCTACGCCAATTACTGCGGCTTTGGCCGCTGGCTGGACGACACGCTCCAGGCGCGCGGCGCGCAGCCGCTGTTCGCGCGGATCGACGTCGACCGCGGGGTCGGCGTCGACGCCTGGCAGCACCAGCTCAGCCACCTGGCCGGAACCTCCGACGCCCCCGACTGGAGCGCGCCGATCTTCCAGCCCTGGCGTATCGATAGCCGCCAGCTGCTCAATCGCGGCAGCGCCGGCGCGCCGGTCTACCTGATCTCGCTGGCGCCTGCCGACGGCCCGCTGCCGCCATGGGAGGCCGGCGACCTGGTACAAGTGAGCCCGCCTTCCGACCCCGGCCAGCCGCGCGAATATTCCATCGCGTCGGTGCCTGGCGACGGCCGCCTCGAACTGCTGGTGCGCCTGCACCTGCATGACGACGGCAGCCGCGGCGCGGCCTCGGGCTGGTTGTGCGAAGGCGCGGACAACGGCGGCACGGTCGCGCTGCGGGTACGCCAGCATAGCCGCTTCCGGCTTGGCGCCAACGCCGGCCGTCCGCTGATCCTGATCGGCAACGGCACCGGCATCGCCGGGCTGCGCGCGCACCTGCGCGCCCGCGTGGCCGCTGGCGAGAAGCGCAACTGGCTGTTGTTCGGCGAGCGCAATGCCGCCACGGACAACTTCTTCGGCGCCGAGATCGGCCGCTGGCATCGAGACGGCTTGATCGAACAGGCCGACTTCGCGTTCTCGCGCGATGGCGCCGGCCCGCGCTACGTGCAGGATGCCGTGACCCTGCGGGCCAGCCAGATACGTGCCTGGGTCGAGCTGGGCGCGGCCATCTATGTCTGCGGCAGCCTGCAAGGCATGGCCGCTGGCGTCAACGCCGCCCTAGGCGCTGCCATCGGCGCCGGCCAGCTCGACGCGCTTGCCGCCGATGGCCGCTACCAGCGCGATGTCTATTGACATCGCAATCGCGAATGCGATTGATAACGATTCTCATTTACAAATCGCATGCGCGTGATTACAATCTGCCATCAGACATCCTGACGATCGCAAGCCATCTGTAGCCGGCCTCTTCCGAGTTCGCGTTGCCCAGTAGCCAGCGCCATATAACCCGAAGAAGAGAAACCATGGCCACTATCAACAGCCGCAAGCACGCGACCACGTTCAACCATCACATCAACGCCACCCTGGCCGCCATGCTGCTGCCGGTCGCGGCGCACGCCGGCACCGCGCCCGCCAGCCCGCAGCCAACCCGCGCGATGCCCGAAGTAACCGTCAAGGCCAGCGCCGAGAATGCGTTCAAGGCCGACAAGGCATCGTCGCCGAAGTACACCGAAGACCTGGTCGACACCGCGCAGACGATTACCGTGATCAAGAAGGAACTGATCCAGCAGCAAGGCGCGGTGACCCTGACCGAAGCGCTGCGCAACACGCCAGGCGTAGGCACCTTCTTCCTCGGCGAAAACGGCAACACCACGACCGGCGATGCGATCTACATGCGTGGCTTCGACTCGTCGACCAGCATCTACGTCGACGGCGTGCGCGACATCGGTTCGGTGTCGCGCGACGTCTTCAACATCGAGCAGATCGATGTGCTGAAAGGCCCGGCCGGCACCGACAGCGGCCGCGCATCGCCGACCGGCTCGGTCAACCTGGTGTCGAAGCAGGCGTCGATGGACGACGGCTTCAGCGGGTCGCTTAGCGCCGGCAGCGGCAGCGTCAAGCGCGCCACTGCGGACCTGAACCGCGTGACCGACGCCGCCAATGGCAGCGCCTTCCGCCTCAATATGATGGCGCAGGACAGCGGCACTCCGGGCCGCGACGTGGTAAACAACAAGCGCTGGGCGGTCGCACCGTCGTTCGCGTTCGGCCTGGGCGGCACTACCCGTGCCTACCTGAATTTCCTGCACGTCGACCAACGCAACACGCCCGATGGCGGCGTGCCGACCATTGGCTTGCCGGGCTACAGCAGCCCTGACCCGAAGCGCCCGTTCCTGGCCACCGCGGCACCGGTCAATCCTGAAGGCTTTTACGGCTCGGCGACCGATAACGACGACGTCAAGGCCGACATGGTGACCTTCAAGGTCGAGCACGACGCCGCGCGCGGCGCCAGGGTGCAGAACACCTTCCGCTACGGCAGAACCGCGCAGGACTACCTGCTGACGGCATTCATGGGCAACACCGCCAACCTGGTCACGCCCGACCAGGCCAATCCGTCCGGCTGGACCCTGGCGCGCACGCTGCGTACCGTCAAGGACCAGACCAACAAGATCCTGACCAACCAGACCGCGCTGACCCTGGACTTCGGCAGCGGCGACATCACCCATACCCTGGTGACCGGCCTCGAACTGACCAACGAAAAGCAGACGACCTTCGGCTACAGCGGCCTCGGCGCCCTGGCGCCCGCAGCGCTGTACGCGCCCAACCCGTACCTGCCGGTTGGCGCGCTGAACCCGCTGCGCAACGGCGTACGCAGCGATGCCACCGTTAGCACGCAGAGCCTGTACGCCTTCGACACGCTGCGCCTGGGAGACAAGTGGATCTTCAACGCCGGCGTGCGCGCGGACCATGTCGACATCGACTACGACGCGACCTCGCTGTCGACCGCTAACTCGCACCCTGCGCTGCCGGCCGGCACGCTGGTGCCGACCTCGCTGAAAGTAAATGACACGCTGGTCAACGGCAAGCTGTCGGCGCTGTACAAGCCGACCCCGCACAGCAGCGTCTACGCGCTGATCGCAACATCGAAGCAGCCGCCGGGCACCAACCTGGTGTTGTCCACTTCGGCCAGCAGCGCATCGAACCCGCGCTTCGAGCCGCAGGATTCGACCACGACCGAAGTCGGCGCCAAGTGGGACCTGCTGCAGCGCAAGCTGGCGCTGTCGGCGGCGCTGTACCGCACCACGGTCAGGAATGAAGTGGAACAAGACCCGGTCGACCTGAAGTACTACCAGACCGGCCGCAAGCAGGTACAGGGTATCGAGCTGGGCGTCACCGGCGAAGTGGCGCGCAACTGGCTGGCCAGCGCTGGCTACACCCGCATGGATACCGAGGTCGACACCGGCAAGATCGTCACCGCGAGCGGCGAGAACACGCTGAGCTACACGCCCAGGCAAGCCTTCACCGCATGGACCTCGTACACCCTGCCGATGGGCCTGAAGCTGGGCGGTGGTGCGCGCTTTGTCGACAAGCTGCTGCGTGGCACCGATGGCGCGGTCGGCACCCCGGCGTTTGCCGATTCCTACTGGATCGTCGATGCGATGGCGTCGTATAACGTCAGCAAAAACGTGGAACTGCAGTTGAACGTGTACAACCTGGGTGACGAGACGTATATCGCTGCGATCAACAAGAGCGGCTACCGTTACACGCCAGGCGCACCGCGTTCGGCCAGCCTGACCGCCAACATCCGCTTCTAGGAGAACCCTGCCATGATGCTGCACATCCCAGCCGTACTTACGCCCAATCAGGTCGCATCGATGCGCGCGCAGCTCGACCAGTCCGGCTGGGTGGACGGCCGCGCCACCGTGGGGCCGCAGGGCGCGCAGGTCAAGCGCAACCGCCAGTTGCCGGAGGCTGCGCCGCTGTCGCGCGAACTCGGGCAAGTGGTGCTGGCGGCATTGGCGGCGAACCCGCTGTTCTTTGCCGCCGCGCTGCCGCTGCGCATCGTGCCGCCGCTGTTCAACCGCTACGGCGTGGGCGAAGCGTACGGCGCCCACGTCGACGGCGCGGTGCGCCAGGTGCCCGGCAGCCCGCTGCCGCTGCGCACCGACGTCTCGGCCACCCTGTTCCTGTCGGAGCAAGATGAATACGACGGCGGCGAACTGGTCGTCATGGACATGTATGGCGCGCACGAGGTCAAGCTGGCTGCCGGCGACATGGTGGTGTACCCGTCGTCGAGCGTGCACAAGGTCGAACCCGTCACCCGTGGCGAACGCATCTGCGCATTTTTCTGGGTACAAAGCATGGTGCGCGACGACGCGCGCCGCAGCATGCTGCTCGAACTCGACCAGACCATCCAGCGCCTGCGCGCGCGCCTCGGCGACTGCGACGACACCGTCGCACTCACCTCGCACTATCACAATTTGCTGCGCCAGTGGGCGGAGACCTGACGCCGCCCAGTCCGTAGGTTCAGTGCGCCTGTGCGCCTGCGCCGACGCCGGCACCTTTGCCGCGCTGCCCCATGCCCGCCATGCGCCGGCATTCCTCAGCGCAGCGCCGGCAAGCTTCAGCACACTCCTGGCAATGCGCCATCGCGTGCTTCCCGCATTCGTCCGCGCAGCTGTCGCAAATGTCAGCACACATCTGGCACACCGTGGCCGAAAACTCGCTGCCGCGTGCCATGTACGATGCGGCCATGCGGCAAAGCTGTGCGCAGTCCATGTCGATCGCGATGCAGCGCGCCATCATCTTGACGTCCTGTTCCTTCAAGCAAGATGCCGCGCAGAAATCGCAAGCATCCGCGCACGCGTTGCAGGCGTCGATGCAGGATTGATACTGTTGCTGTGCCATTTTTTTCTCCTCATTTGATTGCAATTATTAAGGGACCTCACTGGACAAACCTCGTATCGGGGGAGGCGCCGCCCAGGCAGCGCGCGATAAAATAACCGTGTCCTTATTGATATGACTCAGGGGCGGCCACGCGAGTTCGAATCGATTACAGCCGGCTGCAGCGGCCTCGCTAGACATTTTCGTCTAGATCATTTATTCTAGATTCATCCACCGACTCGCATTTCCGCCATGACCAGCCCCGCCAACGTACCGAAGCCAACCGCCTCCGAGCTCGAGATGCTGCGGCTGCTGTGGCAGCTTGGCCCGGCAACGGCGCGCCAGGTGCACGATGCCGCGGTGGATGGCCGCCCGGACATGGCGTACGCCAACGTGCTGCGCCTGCTGCAGATGATGCACACCAAAGGCTTGCTGCTGCGCGACGAAAGCCAGCGTGCCCATGTGTACTCTCCGGCCCAGCCACAGGACACCTGGCAAACCAGCCTGATCAAGGACCTGATCAACAAGGCCTTCGCCGGCTCCGGCAAGGACCTGATCCTGGCCGCCCTGCGCGGCCACGTCAGCGACCGCGAGCGCGCCGAAATCCAGTCGATACTCGACCGCGAAAAGTGACCGCCCCGACAGCTCCCGACGCCGCCCTGCCCGATCCGCCGCCGCGCCCGCCGCAACAGCCGGCGCTGGAAGACTGCTGCCTGGGCGGCTGCTCGCCCTGCATCTTCGAGCTGTACGAGGATGCGCTGGAGCGCTATCGCATCAAGCTCGCGCAATGGCAGGCGCGCCATCCTGAACGTTCCCCGCACGACTGATTGCCGGTGTTGGCACGTTTATTTGCGATATGTAAGATGACGCAATACTGTGCAGGCCGATGCTTCTGGGAGAAATCGCATGTTTGACATGGAATATCCGTGGTGGGAATTCGTCGCGCGCGGCGCCATCGTGTACCTGGTGCTGCTGGTGATGGTACGGGTATCGGGGCGGCGCACGGTCGGCCAGTTCACGCCATTCGACCTGCTGGTCGTCATGCTGCTGAGCGAATCGGTCTCCAACGCGCTCACTGGCGGCGACCAGTCGATCGGTGGCGGCCTGATCGTGGCGGCCGTGCTGGTGGCGCTGAACATGCTGATGGCCTTCCTGTCCTCGCATAGCGAGAAAATGTCGAAGGTGCTCGACGGTTCCTCGGTCCTGCTGGGCCGTGACGGCGTGCTGTACGAGAAGGTCATCAAGAAATGCCGCCTGTCCGACGAGGAGGTGCAGGAGTCGATGCGCGAGTGCGATTGCCGGCTCGGCGAAATGGAGTTCATGTTCCTTGAAGCGGACGGCCGCATCACAGTGCAGAAGAAACGCCCGTCCTGAGCCGCGCGCCTCAGCGCTCAGGATTGCTACGGAAAATTGGAAGTCGGACAGCGATTCATTTCCGCGCCAGCGCATTTTCAACGATGCTTAAATCAAGGCGCGGTAACGACATCGGGTGTCGCATGATCCGCTCTTTGACAATTAACCGGAGCAAAAAAAATGAAACGGTTTATTTCCCTCTTTGCCCTTGCGCTCGCGATGGCCGCCGCGCCGGCGGCCTTCGCCGACAACCTCTACTATCGCGCCACCATGAGCGGTCCTGCGGAAGCGCCGCCGAATGCGTCGCCTGGCTATGGCGTCGCCTTCTTCATCGTCGACGACGTGGCCCAGACCATGCGCATGAGCGTCCCATTCTTCGATCTGATCGGAACCACCACCGCCGCGCACATTCACTGCTGCACGGCCGACCCGCTCACCGGTACTGCCGCGGTGGCCACCGCGGTGCCAACGCTGCCCGGCTTTCCTGACGGCGTCATCACGGGCCAATACGAGCGCACCTTCAGCCTGGCCGACGAGGCGTTCTACAACCCTGGCTTCATCACGGCCAATGGCGGCACCGTCGATACGGCGCGTGCCGCATTTCTAAGCGGGCTGGCCAGTAACGAGGGCTATTTCAACATCCATACCACCGAGTATCCGGCTGGCGAAATCCGCGGCTTCCTGGTGGCGGCGCCCATTCCCGAGCCAGCGACCTGGGGCATGCTGGCGCTGGGCCTGGGGGTGCTCGGGCTGTGGGGACGGCCCAGGCGCAGCTGACACCCGCGCCTAGGTGGCGCCGCGTTGCCTGAGCAGCGCATCCCAGGCAGGGACGGCAGCTTGCCAGAACTGGCTGACGCTTGCGGCTGGCACCGGCGCCAGGCCGAGGTAGATGGCGGCTTGCTGCAACACCGCCAGCGCCGCCGGCTCGTCGCCAGCCGCCACCGCCACCGCGCCGGTTTGCTTGGACAGCTTCTCGCCCTGGGCGTTGCGCACGACAGGCACGTGCAGGTAGCGCGGGCTCGGCACACCGAGCAGCCGCTGCAGGTAGATCTGGCGCGCGGTCGAGTCGATCAGGTCGGTGCCGCGCACGATATCGGTGACGCCCTGTTCGGCGTCGTCAACCACGACGGCAAGCTGGTAGGCCCAGTAGCCGTCGCCGCGCTTGAGGACAAAGTCACCCGACTCGCTGGCCAGGTGCTGGGTGATGGTGCCGGCAAACCGGTCGGTAAACGAGATGGTGTCGTCCTGCTCGCCGGCGTCGGGCACGCGCACGCGCAGGCTGCGCCCGGTGCGCCCTTCGGCCAGGCCATCGCGGCAGGTGCCGGGATAGATGGCCGAGCCATCGGGCGCGATGCCCAGGCGCGAATCGGCGATTTCGCGGCGGTTGCAGCCGCAGGGGAAAGTGTGCGCGGCGATGCTGTCGGCCGCGGCCTGATACAGCTGCTTGCGCGCGCTTTGCCAGACCACGTCGCCATCGGAACGCATGCCCAGCGACGCGAGCACCTGCAAGATGTCTTCGGCGGCCCCAGGTACGCTGCGGCCTTCGTCGACATCCTCGATGCGCACCAGCCAGCGGCCATGGTGGGCGCGCGCGTCGAGGTAGCTGGCCACGGCCGCCACCACCGACCCCGCGTGCAGCGGGCCGGTCGGCGATGGGGCGAAGCGGCCTGTATAGTTGCTGGGCATCGTTGCTGCGTTGGCTGTCGCTGGGCTGACCGGTCCGGCTTATTTCGCCGACATGGCTGCCGGCTGCGCCTCGAAGTCCTTGATGGTCTTGGTGACCTTGTCGGCGACGTCGTTGGGCACGGCAATCGATAGCTGGTAGTGCTGGATTTCAAAACCCTTGTCGGTCTTGCGGATCACGCCGCTGGCCTGGCACACGCCCATCTGGGTATCGAGCAGTTCGTCGAACCAGATGAACTTCTGGTCTTCGGACATGTAGACGTTGCGCTTGGTCGCCTTGAACGCCCATGCCGACTTGCGCTCAAAAAAGCGCTTGGCCCAGGTCTTGAATGCGTCGCGGTTCCACAGTTCGGTCTTGTCGGTGCCGATGTAGACGCCGTCCTTCGCCATCTTGTCGAAGTAAGCCAGGCGCGCGTTGGCCGCATCGTCATGCCACTCGTCGATGAACGCGTTGACCCTGGCGCGGGTCTCGGCCTGATCCGAAGGCGCCGCGGAGGCGGACAAGGCAAACAAGGCCATGCAGGCCGCCAGAATAAAGTTCTTCATTTTCTTCCTGTCGTGGTGGGGCGCGCCGCGCCGGGCACACTGCGCAGGCGATTGTACACAATGCTGCCAGGTTTGGAGGCCAATGCAAAAAGGGCTGCCGAAGCAGCCCTTTGTCCGGCAATTGCCGCAAGCTTAGTTGTTGCAACCCATCGTGGCGATGCGGTCGTAGGCAGCCTTCGCCTGTACCAGGCCATGGCCGTACTTGACGTCACGGCCCGGGGTTCCCAGGTCTTGCGCCGACTTGGCCAGCGTGCTGCGGATCTGCGACGCGGTGCAGCTTGGGAAGTAGCTCCACACCAGGCCAGCGACCGCGGCGACGTGTGGCGTTGCCATCGAGGTGCCGTTGAAGTAAGCGTAGTTACCGGCCTTGACCGTGACGGTCGCAGCCTGGCCCAGCTGGGCCAGCATCGACGTGCCTTCCGCCAGCGATGCCGCCACCGACGGAATCGACGTGACGGTGGTGCCCAGGGTTGGGCTCAGGGCGCCTGCGACATTGTTAAACAGCACTGCGCCGACGCCGCCGGATGCCTGGCAGTTGGCAACTTTAGCGCCGAAGGCGATCGCGCCGCGCTTGATCAGGCAAACCTTGCCCGCCATCGCAGGATTGATGGTGTCGCCAATGCCGAAGTCAGCCAATGGCGCGGTGGCCGTGCCGTACGGCGAACCAGTGACGGAACCGACCGCGTAGGCGCTGGTACCGACATTCAGCGCGACGATCAGCGCGCTGCCCATCGGTACGGTCGACAGTACCTGTACGCCAGGCGCCGACAGTTCGACCTTCGGGTTGAAGTTCGAGAAGCTTGCCCAGTTCTTGTCGCTGTCGAGCGCGCCAACCGAGACCACGCTCTGGTAGCCCGCTGGCCAGCGTGGCGCTTCGGTGCCGGCGTTGCTCGACGCGGCCACCGACAGGATGCCCTTGGCTGCGAGCGCGTCGAATGCCGCCTGTTCGGTGGCGCTAGGCTCAGGACCGCTCAGCGACATGCTGATGATGTTGGCGCCGGCGGCGCCGCACTTGTTTGCTGCATCGGCCAGCTCGGACGAATACGCCCAGCCTTCGGCGCCGAATACCTTGACGATATGCAGGCGCAGCTGGCGGTTAGGGATCACGCCCACGACGCCAACGCCGTTGTTGTTGACTGCGGCGATAGTGCCCGCCACGTGGGTACCGTGGCTGTTCTCGTCGGTGTACCACCAGCCGGTGCCTGAATCGAATTCGCCGGTGACGGTGCCGTTGTTGTTCAGATCTTCGTGGCTGCGGTCATAGCCCGAATCGATAATGCAGATCTTGCGGTTGCCGGTCTTGGCGCCGCCGTTTGGCAGCTGGTCGGCCTGTACCATGCCGATGCCGTAAGGGACATCCTGGCCGAGGTAGTAGCTCTTGCCCGACGCCGGGTTGGCTGCGGCGCTGCGCTCGGTGGCGCTGGTGTACTCAGGGCTCATTTCCATCGACGGCAGGTAGCGCGGCGGATCGATCTCGACGTACGACACATTCTTGTCGGCGCGCAGGGCCTCAACGGCAGCGTCAGGCAATTCGACCGACATGGCATTCATGCCATTGATTTTGCGTTTCACGTTGCCACGTGCGCGGATGACGGCTGCGCTGGCATCGGTGTCGGCGCCGGCCTTGAAGCCGACGATGTAGCGGGCCGGCGGCGCTGCGCTGGCGGCGCTGGAGGCCAGGCCAAGCACGGCGGCGGAGCACAGCATGGCAATGGTGCGAATTGGGAGTGCGGTAATCTTGTGGTTCATTTGTCTCGTTTCCAATCTCATTATAGGTATGTGTTTTAACTTGATTCGCGCCGTCCCGGAGGGTATCTCGTGGATGAACCGAACTCAGCGACAAACGATCCTAATTCGTACCGCATGGCATCGTCAACAACATTTGGCGACATTTCAGATGATTTTTTTGAAAGTTGATACAGGTCGCCGACATGCTTGACACTGCCTTAAAAACTCGCATCCTGGTGACCCATCGATGGAAAATTTGTAGTTGCCACATGCACCCTTCGCGCGACTATAATTGCCGGTCTCCTCTATTGCTGAGCAAATGCGCCCTCCCCATTTTTCGTTGATGCTCGCCCTGGCATTCGCCGCCGGCCACGCCGCGGCCGCGTGCCCTTCGGTGCGCCTGGGCTACGTCGACCATCACCGCGCACCCTATTTCCTGGGTACCGGCAGCGACGAGGCCAAGCCGGCTGGCGCTGCCGTCGACCTGGTGCGCGAGGCGGCGTCTGCTGCGGGGTGCAAGGTCACCGTGGTACGCCTGCCGCAAGCGCGGCTGCGCAACGCGCTCAAGACCGGCGACATCGATGCCATGGCGATGGAGGCGGTCGATGCCGACCGCGACCTGTATGCGCTGCCGCTGGATGCGGCGGGCAAACTCGACCAGGGCAAGGCGCTGCGCGTGCAGATGGTCGTGTTCGTCCGCGCCAACGACAGCGCGCTGCGCAATATCGACCCGGCGCGCGAGTTCGGCCAGCGCTGGATGGGCAGCAATTACGCCGCGCCCCAGGTGGCGCTGTTGCGCAAGGCGGGCTTCAAGGTCGATGACGGCGCGCTCGATCCGGAACGCAATTTTGAAAAGCTGATGCGTAACCGGATCGATGGCTATGCGGTGTCGCTGGCGTCGCCAGGAGATTTGGATAACTGGATCGCCTCCAGGTTCGGCAATGCGATCGTGCGGCTTGAGCGCCCGCTCCAGACCAACTACATCTGGCTCGCCATGAGCAAGGACTTTCAGGCGCGCAACCCTGAGCGGGTGAACGCCATGTGGGGCTGGATGGCACAGCAAGGCCGCCAGCGGTTCGCCCGGCTGGTCAGGAAATACGACAAGCAGCTGGCGGGTACCGGAAGCTAAGCGGGCTTCCGGCGGCGGTCATTCGGCGGATGCGCCCTACCGTGCCGATGGCGAAAAAAAAGCGAGCCGAGGCTCGCTTTTTTTGATCGCGCAATGCTTACTTGCGCTTGTCCATGGCTGGCACGTCGCGTGCCGGCGAACCGATGAACAGCTGGCGCGGACGGCCGATCTTCTGTTCCGGGTCGGCGATCATTTCGTTCCACTGGGCGATCCAGCCGATCGTGCGCGCCATCGCGAAGATGCCGGTAAACAGCGACACTGGAATGCCCAGCGCCGATTGCACGATGCCCGAGTAGAAGTCGACGTTCGGGTACAGCTTGCGCGATACGAAGTACTCGTCTTCCAGCGCGATTTTTTCCAGCGCCATGGCCAGCTTGAACAGCGGGTCGTCCTGCAGGCCCAGCTCTTCCAGCACTTCGTGGCAGGTCTCGCGCATCAGCTTGGCGCGCGGGTCGAAGTTCTTGTAGACGCGGTGACCGAAGCCCATCAGCTTGACGCCGGAGTTCTTGTCCTTCACCTTTTCGATGAACGCAGGAATGTTCTCGACGGTGCCGATTTCCTTCAGCATGTTCAGTGCCGCTTCGTTGGCGCCGCCGTGGGCAGGGCCCCACAGGCAGGCGATACCTGCTGCGATACAGGCGAACGGGTTGGCGCCCGACGAACCGGCCAGGCGGACGGTCGAGGTCGAAGCGTTCTGCTCGTGGTCTGCGTGCAGGATCAGGATGCGGTCCAGCGCGCGCACCAGCACGTCGTTGACGACGTACTCTTCGCATGGATTGCCGAACATCATGCGCATGAAGTTGGCGCTGTACGACAGGTCGTTGCGTGGGTACACGAACGGCTGGCCGACGGTATACTTGTAGGCCATCGCGACCAGCGTCGGGAGCTTGGCGATCAGGCGGATCGCCGATACTTCGCGGTGATGCGGGTCGTTGATGTCGAGCGAGTCGTGGTAGAACGACGCCAGGGCGCCGACGGTGCCGACCAGCACCGACATCGGGTGCGCGTCGCGGCGGAAGCCGCGGAAGAAGAATTGCATCTGCTCGTGGACCATCGTGTGCTTGGTCACGGTGTCCGAGAACTTCTGGTTCTGGGCCGCGTTCGGCAGTTCGCCGTTCAGCAGCAGGTAGCAGGTTTCCAGGAAGTCGCAGTTGACCGCCAGTTGCTCGATCGGGTAGCCGCGGTACAGCAGCTCGCCCTTGTCGCCGTCGATGTAGGTGATCGACGAGTTGCAGGCGGCGGTCGACATGAAGCCTGGGTCGTAGGTGAATTTGCCGGTCTGGCCGTACAGCTTGCGGATGTCGATGACGTCCGGACCTACCGTACCTTTGTAGATCGGCATGTCGATGGCTGGGCTGCCATCGGAGAACGACAGGGTGGCTTTGTTATCAGAGATGTTCATGGCACTTCCTTCTTGGGAGGTGAGTCTTCAAAATAAAATCGGTCGAAACGTCTTCCGTGCGGCGACCCTATGCCTGGCGCAGGCGTTCCAGCAGCGCGCGCACGTGCGGCACGTCGAGCTCGCCTTCGGGCTCTTTGCGCGCCAGCAGCAGGTCCAGCAGCGGATTGTCCGCCAGGTCCAGCAAGCGGGTCAGCGCATCGACGTCCTCGTCGCTGAGCGTTTCCTCATGTTTGTCGAGGAAGCGCGTCAGCACCAGGTCGTTTTCAAGCAGTCCGCGGCGGCTGCGCCAGCGCAGGCGGGCACGGTTCGCGGGATCGGATTGATGCGTTGTCACACTAGAACCTGTCATTGGGTCAACACTATACTCCGCCCGCCGGGATTAGGCAGTACGGTACTACTACTGTATTGCTGAGCTACGTCGTTCCCGCGAAGGCGGGAACCCATAGTGCGCTGATGAGATCGGCTCAGTATAGGTTTCCGCTTGCGCGGGAACGACGTGTTAGCGGCGCTTTATACAGCGCGGCGAACCATCAGTTCCTTGATCTTGCCGATGGCCTTGTTCGGGTTCAGACCCTTAGGGCAGACATCGACGCAGTTCATGATCGAGTGGCAGCGGAACAGGCGGTACGGATCTTCCAGGTTGTCCAGGCGGTCGCCGGTGGCTTCGTCGCGGCTGTCGGCGATGAAGCGGTAGGCTTGCAGCAAGCCGGCCGGGCCGACGAACTTGTCCGGATTCCACCAGAACGACGGGCACGACGTCGAGCAGCAGGCGCACAGGATGCACTCGTACAGGCCGTCGAGCTCTTCGCGCTCGGTCGGGGTCTGCAGGCGCTCTTTTTCCGGCGGGATCGATTCGTTGATCAGGAACGGCTTGATCGAATCGTACTGCTTGAAGAACTGCGTCATGTCGACGATCAGGTCGCGGATCACCGGCAAGCCAGGCAGCGGACGCAGCACGATCGGCTGGGTCAGCTCGTTCAGGTTGGTGGTGCAGGCCAGGCCGTTCTTGCCGTTGATGTTCATCGCGTCCGAACCGCAAACGCCTTCGCGGCACGAGCGGCGCAGGCTGAGCGTGTCGTCGACGTCCGACTTGATGCGCTGCAGCGCGTCGAGCAGCATCTTGTCGGTGTCTTGCAGTTCTACCGTGACGTCCTGCATGTACGGCTTGGCGTCCTTGTCCGGATCGTAACGGTAGATCTTGAGTTGTACTGTGCGTGTCATGTTTGTTGCCTTAGAAAGTACGTGCTTTTGGCTTGAAGGTATCAACCGTCAATGGCTTGGTGACCACGGCCTTGTAATCGAGGCGGTTGCCTTCCGAGTACCACAGGGTGTGCTTCATCCACACTTCGTCGTCGCGCTGCTGGAAGTCGCTGTGCGCGTGGGCGCCGCGCGATTCCTTGCGCGCCTGGGCCGAGACGATGGTGGCCTTGGCCGTTTCGATCAGGTTGTCCAGTTCGAGCGCTTCGACGCGCGCGGTGTTGAAGACCTTCGACTTGTCCTTGTACGAGACGTGCTTGCGGCGCTCGTCGAGGACCATGATCTCTTTCACGCCCTGGGTCAGCAGTTCGTCGGTACGGAACACGCCGCAGTACTTCTGCATCGTGGCGCGGATGTCGTTGGCGACGCCCTGCACTTTTTCCGAGCCGGTCGAGGTCTCGAGGCGGTTGATGCGGTCCATCGCGTACTCGGACGCGTCTTTCGGCAGTGCCTTGTTCGAGCGCGCCTTCAGGTTCGACTGCACCACGTGGTTGCCGGCGGCGCGGCCGAACACGATCAGGTCGAGCAGCGAGTTGGTGCCCAGGCGGTTGGCGCCGTGCACCGAGACGCAGGCGCATTCGCCGATCGCGTACAGGCCATTGACGATCTTCTGCGAGCCGTCGGCGCTTGGCGCGACAACCTGGCCGTAGATGTTGGTCGGGATGCCGCCCATCTGGTAGTGAATCGTCGGCACGACAGGAATCGGTTCCTTGGTGGCGTCGACGTTGGCGAACTTGTGGCCGATTTCGAGAATCGACGGCAGGCGCTTTTCAATGGTCTCGGCGCCGATGTGGCGCAGGTCCAGCAGCACGTGGTCCTTGTTCGGACCGCAGCCGCGGCCTTCCTTGATTTCCTGGTCCATCGAGCGCGACACGAAGTCGCGCGGCGCCAGGTCTTTCAGGGTAGGCGCATAGCGCTCCATGAAGCGTTCGCCATTGCTGTTGATGAGGATACCGCCCTCGCCGCGCACGCCTTCGGTGATCAATACGCCCGCGCCGGCCACGCCGGTCGGGTGGAACTGCCAGAACTCCATGTCCTGCAGCGGCAGGCCGGCGCGTGCCGCCATGCCCATGCCGTCGCCGGTGTTGATGAAGGCGTTGGTCGATGCGGCAAAGATGCGGCCTGCGCCGCCGGTGGCGAAGATGGTGGTCTTCGCTTCGAGGATCATGCACTCGCCGGTTTCCATTTCAAGCGCAACCACGCCAACCACGTCGCCTTCGGCGTCGCGGATGATGTCGATCGCCATCCATTCGACGAAGAAGTGGGTACGGGCGCGCACGTTGCGCTGGTACAGCGTGTGCAGCAGCGCGTGGCCGGTGCGGTCAGCCGCCGCGCAGGCGCGCTGGACTGGCTTCTCGCCGAAGTTGGCGGTGTGGCCGCCAAACGGGCGCTGGTAAATGGTGCCATCTGGATTGCGGTCGAACGGCATGCCGAAGTGTTCCAGCTCGTACACGACTTTCGGGGCTTCGCGGCACATGAATTCGATCGCATCCTGGTCGCCCAGGTAGTCGCCACCCTTGACGGTGTCGAACATGTGCCAGTACCAGTCGTCCTCGCTCATGTTGCCGAGGGACGCGCCGATGCCGCCCTGCGCCGCCACGGTGTGCGAACGGGTTGGGAAGACTTTCGACAGCACGGCCACGTTCAGGCCGGCTTCAGCCAGCTGCAGCGATGCGCGCATGCCGGAGCCGCCGGCGCCGACGATAACCGCGTCGAAGCGACGGGTAGGGATTGCAGTTTTAATTGCTGCCACGATTACACACTCCAGAGAATTTGCACGGTCCAGGCCGCGCAGGCCACCAGCCACAGGATGGTGCCGATTTGCAGTGCCAGGCGGATGCCGACTGGCTTGACGTAGTCCATCCAGATGTCGCGCATGCCGACCCACGCGTGGTAGAACAGCGCGGCGAAGGTGACGAGCGAGAACAGCTTGAACCACTGCTGGGCGAACAGGCCAGCCCAGCCTTCATAGGTGAAATTCTGGCCGGTCAGGAAGGCGACCAGCAGGACGACGGTGTACACCGCCATGACGATCGCGGTCACGCGCTGCGCCATCCAGTCTTTCCAGCCATAGCCGGCGCCGACGACGAGGCGCTTTGGTCCGATATTATTGTTAGCCATCAAAATACTCCAAACAATTTAAGGCCGCACAGCACGGTCAGCACGAGGGTGACGGCGATGACGCTGACAGCGGACTGGCGCGACGAATCCTTCTCGATGCCCCAGTGGATGTCCATGAACAGGTGGCGCACGCCGGCGCAGAAGTGCTGCAGGTAGGACCAGATCAGGCCCAGCAGGACCAGCTTGGCGAGCGGGTGTTCGAGGATGCCGGCGATCCGCGCGAACGTCATCTCCGAGCTGATCGACAACTGCAGCAGGTACAGTACGAACGGCAGCAGCAGGAACATGGCTGCGCCGCTGATGCGGTGCAGGATCGACACAATGCCTGCCGGCGGCAAGCGGTAGTTCATCAAATCGGTAACATGAATGTTACGGAATTGCGGCCGCTCTTTTTTTGGAACTTCTTTCACGGCTTCGGACATACAGACCTCCCCTTAAAACAAACTGAATAAGTAACCCGCAATTTTCGCCGATTTCACTGACCGGACCAATATCTAAATTTCAAGATGCAGCAAAAGCAACGAGAACGCACGCATCCCCTGCTAAGTTCCGCCGAACAACGTATCTTAACCGCAACGCATGGGGTTTGCTGGCTGCGACCCGGTTTTCTGATCGGCGAACCCGCCGCGCCACCCGCACCGCCGTCATTCCCGCGAAAGCGGGAATCACCGCCGTCATTCCCGCGAAAGCGGGAATCCATGGCACGTTCAACCAGAGTCAGCATGGGTTCCCGCTTTCGCGGGAATGACGGTTTTTAGTTAGCGATTACGACAATTCGTTCTGGTAATGATGCTGCGAGGTCAGATATAGCCCCCGGCGCAGCTCCACCGCCTTGTCTCCGTAGGTAAACGACACCCGCTCGGCGCACAGCAGCGGCGTGCCCTCAAGCACATGCAGGAACTCGGCGGCGCTGGCGTCGGCCGCGACCGCGCGGATCTTTTCGGTCGCGCGGATCATCCGGGTGCCGAATTCCGACTCGAACAGGCCATACATTGGACCCTTGTACTCCACCAGGCGTTCAGCGGTCAGCCCCTTGAACAGCAGCCCGGGCAGCCACAATTCTTCCAGGATGGTCGGCGCGCCCTCGAACGACTGCACCCGCTTGATATAGACCACCGCGTCGCCGCTCTTGAGGTCGAGCAGGCGCGCGACCTCGGCCGGCGCGCGCATGCGCTTGACTTCGATGATCTTGTTGTCGGGATGATGGGGCACGCCTTCGTCGGGCATCAGCCGCAGGAAGCGGAAGTGAGCGCGCGCTTCATGGTGGGTGGACACGAAGGTGCCCTTGCCCTGCCGGCGCATGACCAGGTTTTCGGCCGCCAGCTCGTCGATCGCCTTGCGTACAGTGCCCTGGCTGACCTTGAAACGGCCGGCCAGCTCCACTTCGCTGGGGATCATCTCGCCCGGCTTCCATTCGCCCGACTGCAGGCTTTGGGTGATCAGGGCCTTGATTTGCTGGTACAGCGGGCTGAAGGTGGGTGAACCGCCCGTGCCATTCCCGCCCGCGCCTGATCCAGACGGTGCGCCACTGTTGTTCGAATTCGACGAGACTGGGTTCATAGACCACGATTTCACCACAAAAGGGCATATCCGTCCAGCATCAACGGCCGGAGTTTTCTGTCTTATATAAGACATATGATATGAATTGACAGAAGCCCCCTGCCCGCCTACACTCGCGATCGATTCCGGCTTGCGCGCGCGTCAGAACTTCAACACGCTGCTGCGCCTGGCCGGGTTGCGGGTGCGCGGTTTTGGTATGATTGCACTTTTGCTGAACCGGCGTATCCTCAGCTTCGACCGTTTTCTTTCTCACTTTGGAGATTCACCATGGCTAAGACCCCAATGCGCGTTGCTGTCACCGGCGCCGCCGGCCAGATCGGCTACTCCCTGCTGTTCCGCATCGCCAACGGCGACATGCTGGGCAAGGACCAGCCGGTCATCCTGCAACTGCTGGAAATCGCTGACGAAAAAGCACAGAAAGCGCTCAAGGGCGTCATGATGGAAATCGACGACTGCGCATTCCCGCTGCTGGCCGGCATGACCGCGCACTCGGACCCGATGACCGCGTTCAAGGATGCCGATTTCGCCCTGCTGGTTGGCGCGCGTCCACGCGGCCCGGGCATGGAGCGCAAGGACCTGCTGGAAGCCAACGCGCAGATCTTCACCGTGCAGGGCAAGGCGCTCGACGCCGTCGCTTCGCGCAACGTCAAGGTCCTGGTGGTGGGCAACCCAGCCAACACCAACGCCTACATCGCCATGAAATCGGCGCCATCGCTGCCGGCCAAGAACTTCACCGCCATGCTGCGCCTGGACCACAACCGCGCGCTGTCGCAGGTTGCAGCCAAGACCGGCAAGCCGGTATCGTCGATCGAAAAGCTGGCCGTCTGGGGCAACCACTCGCCGACCATGTACGCCGACTACCGTTTCGCGACCATCGACGGCGCATCGGTCAAGGACATGATCAACGACGACGCATGGAACCGCGACACCTTCCTGCCAACCGTCGGCAAGCGCGGCGCAGCGATCATCGAAGCGCGCGGCCTGTCGTCGGCAGCATCTGCAGCCAACGCGGCGATCGACCACATGCACGACTGGCACATCGGCACCAACGGCAAGTGGACCACGATGGGTATCCCGTCGGACGGTTCGTACGGCATCCCGCAAGACACCATGTTCGGCTTCCCTGTCACCGTTGAAAACGGCGAATACAAGATCGTGCAAGGCCTGGCCATCGACGAGTTCTCGCAAGAGCGCATCAACCTCACGCTCAAGGAACTGACCGAAGAGCGCGAAGGCGTTGCACACCTGCTGAAGGCGTAAGCCAACCCCGCGTCGTTCCCGCGCAGGCGGGAACCTATACCTTGCCGGCGCTGCCGCCTGAGGTTTGGGTTCCCGCTTTCGCGGTATCGATGCTAGCAAGAGAAGAAATACCATGCACCCATCCGAGGTTTTATTCCAGGGAAAACGCCAGCCCCTGCTGCTCCCAGCCTGCGATCATTATTGCGGCACCGAGAAGCTGATGGTCAAGTCGATGGCCCTGCAACAAGAGCTTGGCCCCCTGTTCGACATCACGTTCGACTGCGAAGACGGCGCCGCCTCCGGCGACGAGCCGGCGCACGCCCAGCTGGTCGTGCGCCTGCTTAACGACGAAGGCAACCGCTTCAACCGCATCGGCGTGCGCGTGCACGATGTCGCCAGCCCGTTCTTCGAGGGCGACATCGCCGTCATCGTCGGCGGCGCCGCGGCGCGCCTGGCCTACGTCGTGCTGCCGAAAATCGACAGCACCGCCGACGTGATGCGCGCGATTGACCTGATCAACCAGCACGCCGCCAAGGCCGGCCGCACCGACCTGCCGGTACACGTGCTGATCGAAACCCATGGCGCGCTGCGCGACGCCTACAACATCGCCGCCCTGCCGCAGGTCGAATGCCTGTCGTTTGGCATCATGGACTTCGTCTCGGCCCACTACGGCGCCATTCCGGGCGCCGCGATGCGCACGCCCGGCCAGTTCACCCACCCGCTGGTGGTACGCGCCAAGCTGGAGATGGTTGCGGCATGTCATGCGCACGGCAAGGTTGCGTCGCATAATGTGACCACCGAAATTCGCGATACTGCGGTGGTGGCCAACGACGCCCAGCGCGCCGCCGCGGAATTCGGGTTCACGCGCATGTGGAGCATCCACCCTGACCAGATCAAGCCGATCATCAAGGCATTCACCCCGCGCCTGTCCGAAGTAAATGACGCCACCAACATCCTGACGGAAGCGATCAACGCAAATTGGGGACCAATTGCGCAACAAGGGCGCTTGCATGACAGAGCCAGCTACCGATACTATTGGACAGTTCTCCAGCGCGCACGCCTCGCTGGACTTGGGCTGCCCGACGCAGCCGCCGCCCTTCTCGGCCAAGACCCACACACGGAACCTACCTGATGCCAAAATTAATGCGTGAACTTTTCGTTGCCTGCGGCCTGGCCCTCGCAACTGCCACCCTGTGCATGCCGGCCGTGGCCGCCGAACCGGCCAAAAAGCCGGTCAAGGCGAAAGCCAAATCGAGCAAGAAAAGCACCGAAAAGCACCCAAAAGCAGTCGACGTGCTGCCGGATGAGCCGGAACCAGATGTTTCCAACGCCACCACCACCGACTACGCTTGTGAACTGAACAACAAAGTCACGATCTATCACAACGACATCGACCCGGCCCACATCGCGCTGCGCTGGAAAAAGCGCGTGCACCGCCTCGACCGCATTGGCACCACGACCGGCGCGCTGCGCTTCGAGAATGTGCGCTATGGCCTGGTCTGGATCGGCATTCCGGCCAAAGGCATGCTGCTCGACTCGAAGCTGAACCGTCAGCTGGCCAACGAATGCAAGAGCGAAGACCAGTCCAAAAAGGAATTGGCCGATGCCCAGGCAGCCGTTGAAAAAGCCGCCGCGGACGCAGCAGCAGCAGCAGCAGCAGCAGCAACAGCAACAGCAACAGCCGAAACAGCACCAACCACGACAGCGCAGCAAGCCGTTGCACCGACCAAATAACTAAGTAATAACAATCCCCACTGAAGGAGAGGACATGTCCCGCAACACACTGAACACGCTCAAGGATTTCAAACTGTCGGCAGGCCAGAAAGGTAAGTTCTATTCGCTGCCGGCACTGGAGAAAAGCCTGGGCGTGAATATTTCGCGCCTGCCGGTGTCGATCCGTATCGTTCTCGAGTCCGTGCTGCGCAACTGCGACGGCAAAAAAGTGACCGAAGAACACGTCAAGCAATTGGCGAACTGGGCACCGACCGCAGACCGCACGGACGAAATTCCGTTCGTGGTCGCGCGCGTTGTGCTGCAGGACTTCACCGGCGTTCCACTGCTGGCCGACCTGGCCGCGATGCGCAACGTTGCCAGCAAGATGGGCCTGAACCCAAAGAACATCGAGCCGCTGGTGCCGGTGGACCTGGTGGTTGACCACTCGGTCACCATCGACCACTACCGCGAGCCAAACGCGCTGGACCTGAACATGAAGCTGGAATTCTCGCGCAACAACGAGCGCTACCAGTTCATGAAGTGGGGCATGCAAGCCTTCGACACCTTCGGCGTCGTGCCACCGGGCTTCGGCATCGTCCACCAGGTGAACCTCGAGTACCTGGCGCGCGGCGTGCACAAAGCCGGCGACACCTACTACCCTGACACACTGGTCGGCACCGACTCGCACACCACCATGATCAACGGTATCGGCGTGGTCGGCTGGGGCGTGGGCGGCATCGAAGCGGAAGCCGGCATGCTGGGCCAGCCGGTTTACTTCCTGACCCCGGACGTTATCGGCGTCAACCTGACCGGCTGCCTGCGCGAAGGCTGCACCGCAACCGACCTGGTACTGACCATCACCGAAATGCTGCGCCGCGAAAAAGTCGTCGGCAAGTTCGTCGAATTCTTCGGCGCCGGCACCGAAACGCTGTCGCTGACCGACCGCGCCACCATCGCCAACATGGCGCCTGAATACGGCGCGACGATGGGCTTCTTCCCGGTTGACGACGCGACCATCGAATACTTCGAAGGCACCGGCCGCACCAAGGACGAAATCACCGCGTTCCAGAACTACTTCAAGGCGCAGGGCCTGTACGGCGTGCCGCAAGAAGGCGAGATCGACTACACCCGCGTGGTATCGCTCGACCTGTCGACCGTCACCCCATCGCTGGCAGGTCCGAAGCGTCCGCAAGACCGTATCGAGATCGGCAACGTCAAGAACAACTTCATCGAACTGTTCTCGAAGCCGACCACCGAAAACGGCTTCAACAAGAACCCGGTGGAACTGACCACGCACTACAAGACGGCCAACAACGTCGACGTGCGCAACGGCGACGTGCTGATCGCCGCGATCACCTCGTGCACCAACACCTCGAACCCGAGCGTGCTGCTGGCCGCCGGCCTGCTGGCCAAGAAAGCGGTTGAAGCCGGCCTGACCGTCGCCCCGCACATCAAGACCTCGCTGGCCCCTGGCTCGCGCGTCGTCACCGAGTACCTGACCGCGGCCGGCCTGCTGCCGTACCTGGAAAAGCTCGGCTTCGGCGTCACCGCCTACGGCTGCACCACCTGCATCGGCAACGCCGGCGACCTGACCCCGGAACTGAACGCCACCATCACCGAAAACGACATCGTCGCCTCGGCTGTGCTGTCGGGCAACCGTAACTTCGAAGCGCGTATTCACCCGAACATCCGCTCGAACTTCCTCGCATCGCCACCGCTGGTCGTCGCCTACGCGATCGCCGGCAACATGACGCGCGACCTGATGACCGAGCCAGTCGGCAAGGGCACCGACGGCAAGGACATCTACCTGGGCGACATCTGGCCGACCTCGAAAGAGATCGCCAAGCTGATGAAGTTCGCGATGAACTCGGAAGTGTTCAAGGCCAACTACGCGCAAGTCAAAGGCGCGCCAGGCAAGCTGTGGGAAAAGGTATCGACGGTCAAGGGCCAGGTCTACAACTGGCCAGAATCGACCTACATCGCCGAGCCACCGTTCTTCGCTGACTTCACGATGATCCCGAAGGCAGCTGCGACCGGCATTACCGGTGCGCGCGCACTGGGCGTGTTTGGCGACTCGATCACCACCGACCACATCTCGCCAGCTGGCTCGATCCAGGAAAGCGGCCCTGCGGGCAAGTGGCTCAAGGATCACGGCGTACTGAAGGCCGACTTCAACTCGTACGGCTCGCGCCGCGGCAACCACGAGATCATGATGCGCGGCACCTTCGCCAACGTGCGCATCAAGAACCGCATGATCCCGGCCAAGAAGGACGGCTCCGCGGTTGAAGGCGGCATCACGATCCACCAGCCAACCGGCGAACAGATGTCGATCTACGACGCGGCGATGAAGTACGTCGCTGACGGCGTGCCGACGATGGTCTTCGGCGGCGAAGAGTACGGCACCGGCTCGTCGCGCGACTGGGCAGCCAAGGGCACCCAGCTGCTGGGCGTGAAGGCAGTGGTCGTGCGCTCGTACGAGCGTATCCATCGCTCGAACCTGGTCGGCATGGGCGTACTGCCGCTGCAATTCATCGGCGACGACAGCGTGCAAACGCTCGGCATCACCGGCGAAGAAACGTTCGACCTGAAGGGCCTGGAAGGCGAGATCAAACCGCAGCAGCTTGCGACCCTCGTCATCAAGCGCAAGAACGGCGACGTGCAGGAAGTGACCGTGCTGCTGCGTATCGACACCCCGATCGAAGTCGACTACTACAAGCACGGCGGCATCCTGCCGTTCGTCCTGCGCCAGCTGCTGGCCGCGTAATCGTTTCGTAAAGCGACACCAAAAACGCCGGCTAGCCCGGCGTTTTTTACATCTGAAGCCGCCCCGCCTCCCGTTAGCACTCGAACAACACCCGTAGGGCGGATAAGCGCCCCGCGCGCATCCGCGTGCATGCATTCCCGCGACAGCATTCCTTCCCCAGGCAACTATCTGCACCATTCTTGCGCAGTGTTCATCCCCCTCCCCCGAATCAACTACAATACGGAGATAAGGGTTTATCATTGTTCATAGATCAATCGAACCGTTCACTTCACCTACGAGAGACTCTTAGCGTTATGCGTCGACCATCCAAAGATCCATCGAACAAACTGTCGGCCGAAAGCCAGCGACTGGTCAGCATTTCCCAATCAATCGTCCAGGCCGGTAGCCGCCTGGAAGAACGCATCTTTGAACGCCAGCTCGATACGCAGCTGCAGAAACTCCTCAAGACCGGCCACCAGGACACCGTCGATTCGACGCTGAACGTGCTGTTCAAGGACGATCTCAATGCCTACGACGTGCTGATGGAAGGCGTCGAAGCGGTCAGCGAATCGTCGACCATGGTCGACGTGGCCGACGGCGTCGAAACCACGTACCAGGCGCTGCTCGTGGCCGCGCCGGTGCTCGCATGGACGCGCTTCTCGATCGCCTCGGGCAGCATCCCCGGCGAGCTGCTGACGGTACTATCGGCCCACTTCGCCGCGCACCTGCTGGCCGAAGGCACGCAGATGTCGATGGCCCCTACCCTGTTCGCGATCGACCAGCTGCCGCGCACGCACGCCGAGACATACGCGATGACGCACAAGCTGGCGCAAGCCGCGCACAAAGGCAGCAGCGTCAAGCCACTGGCACGCCCGGCCGAAACCGCGCCGTTTTTGGCCGACACGCGCTACCTGCTGGTGGCCGTCGTGGCACCGCTCGGCGCGCCGCTGTTCCGCTGGCAGGAAGCGCAGAACCTGACCAACTTCACCGCCGAACGCGAAGCCGCGCTCGAGCAATGGCGCACGCAAGCCACGCCAAGCATTGCGCGCCTGCTGCCTGGCTGCGGCATCGAGATGCTGCTGCCGGAAGCGTATTACGTCGCATGCCGCGAAGCCGACAAGCTGATTCGCCCGGTATCGATCCGTGCCGCGGTGCACTACCTGACCAATACATTGGGTGTGGAAGCATCCGACCTGCGCGCCGTGATCGCGGCGTTCGGCGAAGAGACCACCGACGGCCAGATCGACGAGTACCGCGTGTCGTTCACGATGCGCCAGGAAGCTGACGTCATCTACGGCATCGTGTGGCCGCTGTATGGGCAGGAAGACGAGGAAGGCACGCCGCTCGAAGGCCTGACGCATTCAGCCCTTGCGACCGGCGAGATCGTCCGCCCGATCGACGAGATCGTGGCGCACCTGAACGACTGCGGCATCACGCACATCAAACGGCATGCCGAGCGCTTTGTGGTTGAATACTGCGACGATTGCGGCGCGCCGCTGTTTGCCGATCCCACCGGTGAATTGGTGCATGCCGAAATGCCGGAAGACACGCCCCAGGGTGGAGAACACTTCCACTAAGCGCGTTCGCCGGCGCGGCGCAAGCCCCTGCTCAGCGAATATCGAGCAGTGCCCCGGCGGGGGCGCCGGGTACGACATCCATTGAAGCGTTCTAACGGTTCGCGCCGCTGCGCTCGATGTCGTTGATCAGTGCCTCCATCTCGGCAATTTCACGCCGCTGCGCCTCGATGATGCTGTCGGCCAGCTTGCGCACGCGCGGGTCGCTTATCTTGGCGCGTTCGCTGGTCATGATGGCGATCGAATGATGGGGAATCATTGCGCGCATATAGGAGACGTCATCGACTGTCGACTGGCTTCTCACCAGCCAGAGCGAGGCGCCAAAGACCAGGACCGCTCCCACGTAGATGGCAACATTGCGTCCCTTGTCCTTATACATACCCAGCATAAAACTGAGCATCACCGCCGCCATCGCCGCGCCCATCACCAGGGCCATCCAGGCGCGGGTCTGGCTGAACCGAACGTGCGACATCTCATAGGTGTTCAGGTACATCAGGCCAAACATGACCAGGGTGGAGCAGGCAATCATCACACCAAAGCGCAGGTAGTTACCCATAATTCCTCCAAGCAATAAATTTGCGCAAATATATTTTTGCAAGGATGACATCGTAGCGTTAACACAAGATCGGCCGCACGCGCTTGCCGCGCTGACTTGGAATTGCGGCAAAGAGATGGCAGACGCAAGCGATTACGCTGGAGACCCATATCCAAGGCTATTTCGGCGATCCCCGGCATTTATGGCAACGTGGATGGAATGAAAATACAACCCGCTGTTACGGCAGTTTCTTTCGAAAGGAATGCACCTCTCTGCTTCCGAAAGTCATGAGTAGTTCTGCCCACATCGGAATTGCCTTCCAACTGGTGAAGGCCCGCTTTGGCCAACCGCCCCTCTTACCGGAGGACCGCTATCGCCCGAAGCGGATGGCGCGTACTACTTATTTGCCGCCAAGTAAATCGTGGCAGCGGTAACTTGAACCAAAGGATATAAGAGGCAAAACCAGTGCCAAGCGCTAAAAACCACTGTGCGGTTTCGTACTCCAATAGCGAAGTAGAAAAGCCCTGCAAGACAACTTACCAGTGCAATCAGGTAAGCGAAGAACGTCATCATCAGGACGCCGATGACGTCAAAGGCGACGTCCCGTCCGGCGGCCCGGCCCTCGTTGAGTGATGCCATCAAATAGAGGATCAAAACGCCGGCGAGTGTACACGGCATGCTGCCAAGAATCATTCCAATGCCGATGGCGGTCGTCGTTTTGCTGTTTTTCATCCATCAGATCACTTTTTCTGCATAGCGTTTAACGTCCGCTGCCGAGAGCGGACATTCCCGAGAACATGAGTGTGTTACTGGCTTTCGCCTATCACGGGGAACAGTTGCACCGGTTCGTCGTTAGCGAAAAACAGCGCTTCGCAAATCATCGTGCTGCACATGAACGACACGTGGCGGGGCTTGACGCCGAGGTCTCTCCGCTCGATGACGGTCCCATTTATCTCATAGATCAATTCCGTTCCAACGATCCGGACGCTGAGTTCGTAGACCTCGTTAACGGCCACCGTCGCGCGTGATGCGGTGGTTTCGTACTTCGCCCCTTTTGCGCGCATGAAGCGCTCGAACACCATTAAATTGGATTGCTCGGGATATTTGATGAAGCCGAGACAACTCGCCGGTAAACCCTCTGCGCCGCGGAAACAAAAGTGCATAATTGGATCCCACTCACCTCCTTGATTCAACCGCAAAATCCGGAATTCGGCAGCAAGGGTGAACGGGGCGCCGGAGGCATCAAGTGGCAATAGCCATTCCCCCCTTTCGTATTTGCCATGTGAGGCATCATAACGGGCGGCCATGGCGGGCTGGGGAGGCAAGTCCTCCGCAACAACCGGGGGCAAGCTGACCGCCGTTGGCGATGGCGTTGAACAACCGAGTACCGCTGTCATGGCAACGAGGACGATCAAGCTCTTTAGTGCAGTTGAACAGGGGAGATTCACGCTCTTCCTTGGGCAAGTTTTACGGCTGAGGCAACAGTACAATGCCTGATGTCAATTATTGCCCGACCATAAGCATTTGTATATTAGAGTTTAAACACGACGAGGTACGCGTCGTTATGCTTCGGCGCACTGTCGGCGATTGTTCGCGATCGAATAGAGATACTTGTGCGAACACTACTGCCGCCGCTGCGTTATACCCGGGACGACAACTCGCTGAGCTGGCCGTGGTTTATATGGACCACATGAAAGCCAAAAATATGTCACTTCTAACGCTGTTGAAAACAATAACAGGGAAGTTTGAAAATGTACTGATGGCATCGCCAACACCTCCCCGTGATTGCATCAATGGGTTAGAGTGTTGCGACCACAGATTGAATCCGCAGCCGCTAGCCGCCTTTCCGAATTCAAACTCATCGAAACGTTCGTGTCAGGTTAACTCTGAGCTAGTGCACCTAATGCTCCGTGAAGAAAGTCCAGCGTTGTCACTTAATCGCCGCGATCACACGCTTGGCAAACTCCGCAGAATTCCCTGAGTGCCAGCGCCACACGACCACCAGGTCGTGATTTGGTGACACCGTGATCGTATTGCTCCCCGCGCCCAGCGCAGCGAACGCATTTGACGGCAACCCTGGCAAGGTCTTGCCCTTTGTATTCAACCACCACAGGTAGCCAAGATCAGGGCCGTGCTCGCTCGGCGTCAACGCTTCCTTCACATACGATGGCTGCAGCAGCTGCTTGCCACCCCACTGCCCGCCGCGCAGCCACAGGTAGCCAAAGCGCGCCATGTCCCAGGAGTTAATCCACATCCCGCCGCCCCAGCGCGTACCACCGCTGACCGTTGGCATGCGCTTGCCCTCATGCTGCACGTAGCTGTTTGCATAGGGTACCCACTTCCACGACGACGATGCGCCGATCGGATCCATCACTTCTTGCTGGAATACGTCAGGCACGCTCTTGTCCATCACGCGCAGGAGCGACAGCGCAAAGCGGTTGATGCGTACGTCGTTATATTCGTAGAAACCGCCAGGCTGCTTTAACTCGCGCGGCTTGCGCTCGCCCTTGCCAAATTGCGCTGCACCGATAAAGTCGTCCTTCTTGCCAAACATTTCGCCCTGCCACTCGGATGCCTGCTGCAGGTGCATCTTCCACGTGACCGCTGCGTTGTGCGGGGAAGCGTAGCCGCCGTCTTTCACGGAAGCGGCTACCGGTTGGTCGAGCGAAGCGATACGTCCGTCGCGCAATGCCACACCAGCGACTGTGGCCAGCATGCTCTTGGCGACCGAATAGGTTGGATCAACCGCGCCCGTATCGCCGAATTCCGCTACCACGTAGCCTTTGTAAATCACCACGCCGTTGGTCTTCGCGCGCCGGGTCGGCATGGAACCTAGCAACGATCCGAAGATCACTTCCTGGTCCGACAGGTCGAGCGGACGTTCGGTCTCATGTTGTTGCGCGTAGCTGACGGCTTCGGCCAGTTTGGCTGGGTCCATTCCCAGCTCGGCTGCCGATTTTTTGGCCCAGGTGCCGGCGGGCGGGAAGTATGGTGCGGATTGCGCAAAAGCGCTGATGGCGGTAGAGGCGGCGAGTGCTACGCACAGGCGTAATGCGGTACGGCGGGATGAGAGCATGTGGGGCCTTAGTTAATGGTCTATGTCATCGTTCAATCACAACCGTCGTTCCCGCGAAAGCGGGAACCCATACCCAACACTCAAGTCAGGAAATCGGTTCTCTACCTGGGCGGTGCGGTATAGGTTCCCGCCTTCGCGGGAACGACGTTACCACTTCGAGAACGGCAGGCGAATCAGGCTGGAGTTGTAGTAGCGCGAATCATCGGTGACTTCCTCACCAATCCACGACGGCTTGTCGAACTGCTGGTCTTCGGATTCAAGCTCCACTTCCGCGAACATCAAGCCTTTGTTTTCGCCGAGGAATTCATCCACTTCCCACGTCAACCCAGCAAACGCAATCCGCCGACGATACTTTTCAATGATCGGCTTTTCGCATAACTGGTCAAGCAGCTCATTCGCATCAGGCAGCGGAATCTCATACTCCCACTCGCCGCGCGTGGCGCCGTTGCTGCGGCCCTTGATCGTCATGGTCGCGCGTTCGCCTTCAATACGCACACGCACCACGCGGTCCGGCTGCGACGACAGGTAGCCCTGGCGCAGCAGCACCGGCTCGCCAAGGCTGCGCCAATCGTCGCCCGTCAGCAGGAACTTGCGTTCGATTTCAACACCCACGGTCAGTCCAGCGACTGCAGGATCGGCTGCAGGATCGCCGCGCCCAGCTCCGCGCTGCGCGCGCCGTTCCAGCCGGTGTAAGCATCAGGCAGGTCAGCGTTGTCCTTGAACGGCATCTCCAGCGTCAGCGACAGGCACTTGAAGGTGTGGCCGATGTATTTCGATGCGAGCGTCAGCAGCTCTTCGTTGTATTTCGAAGCGGCGTAGCCGTACACATTCTGGAAGTCCGGGCTGGCGGCCATGTACTGGTCGACAAACGCCTTCTGGCGCGCCGCGCGCTCCGGCGTAAAGTCGGCCAGCATCTCGTTACCCGCCACGAAGTTGTAAGGCAGCGCTTCATCGCCATGAATGTCGAAGAACATGTCGACACCGGTTTCATGAATCTTGTTCTTCACGCACAGCACTTCTGGGCTGCGCTCCAGGCTTGGCGTCATCCATTCGCGGTTGAGGTTCGCGCCGGCCGCGTTGGTGCGCAGGTTGCCGCGCGCCGAGCCGTCCGGGTTCATGTTCGGCACGATGTAGAACACGGCGCGCTGCAGCAGCTTGCGCGCAACCGGGTTGGCGTTGTCGAGCAGCGCGTCCATCATGCCTTCGACGTACCACTCGGCCATCGTTTCGCCCGGGTGCTGGCGCGCGATGACCCAGATCTTCTTTTCCGCTGCCGGGTCGCCAATGACAACCAGATTCATGTCGCGGCCGTCCACCGTGGTGCCGATGTCGTGCACGCGCGCGATCGGGTTCTCGGCTACTTCGCCCAGCAGGCGCAGGTGGCGTTCCCACGAATACGGCTCGAAGTAGGCGTAGTAGACGCTGTCAAGTTCAGGGGTATGGGTGACGGTCATGACCTGGCCGTCGAACGTGGTCGGCACGCGGAACCAGTTCTCGGTGTCGTAGCTGGCGCAGACCTTGTAGTCTTCAAAGCCCTTGGCATAGGTCGCCTTGCCAGCGTTCAGGAAGCGGATCGTGCATGCCTGGCTGCGCGCGCCTTGCAGGCGGAAGTGGAACCACTGGTGGATGTCGGCGTGCGAGTCGCTGCGCAGGTTCAGGTCGATCTGGCTTGCGCTGTCTGCCTGCACCACCTCGATGGCGCCGGAGTCGAAATGCTGGCTGATTTTGATGGGCATGGCTGCGTCCTTTTGTTGAGCTTCAAAAGAACAGAATGATAACCCAGCCCTGCCAAGCTGTGCTCCCCCGCGAGCCTTGTCCGCGAGGTACAGCAGTATTTACTCGGCGTCGAGGTCGATCAGGTCTTTGCTGTACGCAACCATCATCTGGCGCATCAGTTCGACGTTCGAGCGGTCGAGCAGCACCATCAGGTCGGGGCCGCGTTCCAGCGCGAACTGCATGCGGATCGCATTCGAAAACTGTTTGCATTGCACGGTCAGCGCGCGGGGCGTGTTTGGGTTGTCCCAGTCATATTGCTCGACGCGTGGAACAACCGCGGGCGCCGTCAATTGCGGGTCCTGATTGACCGGCAGGTGCTTGAGCAGCCAGAAAACGATCGATGCCGGCACGAAGATGCAGGTTTCTTTCCCCGCCACCGGGAGGAACTTGACCAGCAGCAAATTGCCGATCCGGTCGCATGACATGTTGAGACTTTTTACTTCACGGATGACCGGAGTTTTCACGAAATCGTTTCCTTAAGGATAGAGAAAAAAGGCGCGACGATTCTACCGCATCCTTCCCTTATTTTGGTGATTTGAAAAAGAAATGGGGAGCTCGCGCTCCCCAACGTTGTTCCGCTGCCGATACTTATCGGTTGCCTGGCTTGCTGCCGCTGCGGCTTCCGCTCTGGCTAGCGCTTTGCTTGCTGGCGGACTTGGCGTCCGACTGCTTGCTGCCCTGCTTGGCGCCTGGCTTGCTGTCGGACTGGTTGCTGTCCGATTGCTGGCCACCCTGCTTGCTGCCGCTGTCCTGCTTCATGCCAGTGCTGGCGTTGGCGGACTGGCGATTGCCGTGACTCATGCTGCCGGCACGGCGCGCTTCCTCGGAGGTGAACTCATGTGCGGTTCCCTTCTGGTGTGCTGCCTTGCCGCCTTCGCTGGCGATCTCACGCTGGCGCTGGGGGTCCATCGACGCGAATCCACGATTGCTGGTACCGCTTCCCGACTGCTTGTTGCCCGGATTGTTTGTAGCCATTATGAATCTCCTTAGTCTGGAAAACCCCCGCCGATGCGTAGGGCAATTGCTCCGACCGCCGGCGGTATGCCGATGAGTAATCGAGCAAATCCATCATAGGCAGCGTTACCGCATGCAGGTATAGGAGTGAGGTGACAGTCTTTGTAGGACTAGATGAGATAGAAATTGCGCAAAAAAAATAGAACATTCCTGAGGTAAAAGCACTAAGACCTAGTCCTACAGCGAGGCGGTCTGTGTACCGATACGCCGCCGCAATTTTGACGAGCATTATGGGAACCCTAGCAAGGCCGCGGCGAACTGGACGTTAGCCACTTCCCCCGCCAACTGCGGTCACCCAATTGCTAACCCTACACTTCAAAAGGAAACGACATGAACTCGAACCAACGTAACCAAGGTAACAACCAATCGAACAACGGTGGCAACGAGAAATTTGAATCCTCGTCGCGCGGCGGAAAGACTGACGAGAGCAATGCCCGTCAGGAATCGCTGTCGCAACAATCCCAACAGTCGGCAAGCCAGCAGTCGGGCAAGCGCGATAGCGAAGTGGGCATGGACCGCCCGCAGGAAAATCAGGAAGATCCATCGTGGGGCCGCGAAGGCAAGGCGCAGCCAACTGGCGCCGATAAGCTGGGCAACCCAGGCAATCGTCAAACCGGCCAATCGGATTCCCTGCAGCAGGGCCAACAGAAGCCAGGCCAGCAAAAGCCAGGCCAGCAGCAGCAAGGTAATCAGCAGCAAGGCAACCAGCAGCCAGGTCAGCAGCAGCCTGGCCAGCAGCAGGGTAATAAACAGCAAGGCGGCATGCCTGGCACCGAGCGCACCGGTTCGCAGAGCGGCAACCAGCAAGGCGCGAGCCCACATAGCGGCGGCCACATGAATGCCGACCAGAAAATGGACGACGATACCGGCCTGTCCAATACCGCCAACCGCCAGTCGGCGGAGCAGGATCAGTCGAAGCAAAGCAACGTCGGACGCCGTAGCGATATGACGGCTGATTAAAACAGTGGCTTCGCGGGAAGCCTTCCTTCCCGCGTAGTTCGTCAAAGCGCCAGCGCTGATTTGATCAGCCCTGGCGCTTTTCTTTTCAGGCGCATCGCGTCGTTCCCGCGCAGGCGGGAATCCATAACCAATAGCAAGTTAAAACGCACATCTCGCCACTATCGCCAGCGGTTCATAGGTTCCCGCTTCCGCGGGAACGACGATAGCGGCACGACTCTCATTACGTCTGGGAGCTAAGTGCAGGCGTCGCTTGTCCAATCCGTTATGGAACAGGACAAAGCCCCGGACACCGACAAGCACGGCGTTGCTGCCGAGCTAAGGCATATCGTCTCCGAGTACCGCTGGCGCATCCTCGCCTCCCTTGCATTTCTTATTACAGCCAAAATCGCCACGGTTGCGGTTCCCTTGCTGCTCAAGCGCATCATCGATGCCTTCGCTGCGCCAGGCAAGCTCGCCATGCTGCCGATCTACCTGCTGGCCGGCTACGCGATCCTGCGTTTCCTCAGCACCCTGTTCAATGAATTGCGCGACCTGCTGTTTGCCCGCGTAACGCTGCGCACCGTCGCAGCCTACGCGCAGAAGACCTTCGCCCACCTGCACGCGCTCAGCCCTGCCTTCCATGCGCGGCGCCAGATCGGCGCGCTATTGCCGGACATCGACCGCGGCACCAACGGCATCGCCTTCCTGTTGAACGTCGCGCTGTTCACCATCGTACCCACGCTCATTGAAATCGCCCTGGTGCTGGCCGTAATGCTCAACCGCTACAGCGCCGGCTTTGCCATCATCATTACCACCATGTTCCTTCTATATGGCGGATTCACGCTGGTGTTCACCAACCGGCGCGTGATGTACCAGCGCCGCGTCAACAAGCTCGATTCCGGCGCCAAGGGTCAGTTGGCCGACAGCCTGATCAATTACGACACGATCAAATACTTCGCCAACGAAACGATCGAGGCGGCGCGCTTTCAAGACACCATGGGGAAGTGGCAAGAGGCCGGCATGGGCAACCAGAAAGCGCTGTTCACGCTGCACGTCGGCCAAAGCGCGGTGATCGGCATTGGTGTCGGCGCGATCATGCTGCTGGCCGGCGATGCCGTCTGGCGCGGCGAGATGCGGGTTGGCGACCTAGTACTGATCAACGCCTATGCACTGCAAGTCTGTCTGCCGCTCAATGCGCTCGGCTTTGTCTACCGCGAGGCGCGCGACGCATGGGTCAATGCCGAACGGCTGTTCCAGTTGCTGCGCGAGAAGCCCGACATCGCGGAGCCGCCGAGCATGCGACGGCTGCAAGCCGACAAGGGCGAGGTCGTGTTCGACCGTGTCTGGTTCCATTACGACCCCACTCGTCCGGTACTGTGCGACGTTAGCTTTCGGATCCCTCCTGGCAAGACGGTGGGTGTTGTAGGCCGCAGCGGTTCGGGCAAGTCTACGCTGGCGCGCCTGCTGTTGCGCTTGTATGACCCGGTGCAAGGACGCATCCTGATTGACGGCGACGACCTCGGCGAAGTCAGCCCGGGCAGCGTGCGCGAGGCAATCGGCGTGGTGCCGCAAGACACCGCCTTATTCAACGACACCATCGGCTACAACATCGGCTACGGCCGTATCGGTTGCTCGCGCGCCGACGTGGTCGCCGCCGCACAGGCGGCGCACGTTCACGATCTCATTGATTCGCTTCCCGCCAAATACGAGACCGAGGTCGGCGAGCGCGGCGTCAAGCTGTCCGGCGGTGAAAAGCAGCGGATCGCGATCGCGCGCGCGATCCTGAAATCGCCGCCCATCCTGATCTTCGACGAAGCAACGTCAGCGCTTGATTCAGATTCAGAGCACGCGATACAGCAGGAACTGGAGCGCTTGTCGCTGAATCGAACCACTCTCATCATCGCGCATCGGCTGTCCACCGTCGTCGGCGCGCACACCATCCTGGTGATGGACAAAGGGCGCATTGTCGAGCGCGGCTCGCATCGCGAACTGTTGGCGCGAAACGGCATGTATGCGCGCCTGTGGCTGTTGCAGCAGCGCATGGATGAAACCGGAGCAATGCAGCAGTAATCGTCGCAGAGGGTAACAACATGCAAGCAACGCAAACAGTACCCAATCAGTCAGTCCCTGATGTGTCGGTGGTGCTGCCCACGGGCGGCAGGGTTGACCTGCTAGACCGCTGCCTTGACGCCATCATGCGCCAGACGCTTGATGGCCGGCGTGTCGAAGTGATCATCGTCGACGAGCATCCGCGCCACAACATCCGGCAGCTCGTGGCGGTGTGGCGCGCCAGTGCCGGCGAGCGCGGCCCCGAGCTGAAGTACCTGCCCAACAACGGCCCGGACACGCCGGCCGCTGTACGCAACCTGGGCTGGCGCAGCGCCCGCGCGCCCATCGTCGCCTTCACCGACGACGATACTGTTCCCGCGCCCAGCTGGCTGCGGCATGGGCTGGGCGCCTTTACCGACAACGTTGGCGCAGTCAGCGGGCGGATCGAGATGCCGCCGACGGGCGCGCTCACCGATTACCAGCGCGAAGCGCGCCAACTTGAACACGCCGAATTCTCCATCACCAATTGCTTCTGCCGCAAATCGATTCTTGAACAAGTCGGCGGCTTCGACGAGCGCTTCCATGCCGGCTGGCCTGACGACTTCCACTTTCGCCTCATCAAAATGCAGGTCAACATCGCACGCTCGCAGCACGCGCTGGTGGTTCACCCGGTGCGGCCAGTCGCATGGGGCGCCAGCGTCTGGCAACTGAAACACCTTGCCTTCGACGCCCTGCTCTTCAAAACCCATCCGCAACTCTACCGCCAGAAAAAAAGTGCGGCGCCTGCCTGGGGGCACTACGTCACTGTTGCCGCACTCGTCACCTGCGCAGCGGCTGCCGCCGCAGGAAGCAACGTTGTCGCGCTGGCCAGCGGGGCCGTCTGGACGGTCATGACGGCATTACTGTGCCACAAACGATTACGCGGCACCTCGCATTCGGTTTCCCATGTCGTGGAAGTACTCATCACATCGGCCCTGATCCCGCCCGCGGCCGTGTTCTGGCGCCTGGCGGGCGCCCTCAAACACCGCGTCAGGTTTGCGTGAGGCTGCCATGCGACCCTTGAAAATTCTGACCTGGCACACGCACGGCAGTTACCTGTATTACCTCAGCCACGCGCCGCATGCGTTCTACGTGCTGTCCAAGCCGGGCCGTCCGGCAGGCTATGGCGGGCGCTGCGGCCCGATTCCCTGGGGTCCCAATGTGCACGACATGCCGGCCGACAGCGTGCGCGACCACGAGTTCGACTGCATCGTCTTCCAGGATGACGACCAGTACAACAAGGACCAGTACGAACTGCTCAGCGCCGGCCAGCGCGCGCTGCCGCGCGTCTACATTGAACACGATCCGCCGCGCCAGCACCCCACCGACACCGTTCACCCGGTGGACGATCCGAACGTACTGCTGGTGCACGTTACCCATTTCAATCACCTGATGTGGGACAACGGCCGCACGCCAACGACCGTCATCGAGCATGGCGTGCGCCTTCCCAAGGGTGTGGCCTACGGCGGCGAACTCGCGCGTGGCATCTCCATCGTCAACAATTTGCGCCAACGCGGGCGCCGCCTGGGCGCCGATATCTATACGCGCGCGCGCGACACCGTGCCGCTCGACCTTGTCGGCATGGATTCGCTCGCCCTCGGCGGGGTCGGCGAAGTAGCCCACCCCGAGCTGCCCGCATTTGCCGCGCGCTACCGCTTCCTGTTCAATCCCATCCGCTACACCAGCCTAGGCCTGTCGGTCATCGAGGCGATGATGATCGGGCTGCCCGTCGTCGCCCTTGCCACAACCGAGATGGTAACCGTCATCGAAAACGGCGAGAACGGCTTCATCGACACCAACGCCGACGCGCTGCACATGTACATGCAGGAGCTCGTGCGCAACCCGGCGCTGGCGCGTCACCTCGGCGCCAATGCCCAACGCCGCGCGCGCGAACGCTTCGGCATCGAGCGCTTTTCCGCCGATTGGAACGCAGTCCTGCGCCAGGTAACCGGCATTGGGGCGCCCGGCCATGGCCCGCGTCCAGGCTAACCTGAGGAGCCCACATGCTACTGGAACAATTAGACATGGCTGTGCGCGCCCCTCGTGGCGGAGTCCGGCGCATTGCCATCATCAGCGAACATGCATCCCCGCTTGCCGCCCCTGGCAGCATCGACTGCGGTGGTCAGAACGTGTACGTGGCCAGCCTGGCGCGCGAACTGGCCCTGGCCGGGTATCTGGTCGACGTGTTCACCCGGCGCGACGCGTTCGGACAAAGGCAGGTAGTGCAATGGATCGACAATATCAGGGTGATCCACGTACCGGCGGGCCCGGCGCACTACGTGCCCAAGGAGCAGATGCTTCCGTACATGGAGGCCTTTGCGCGCTTCGTCACGCGCTTTGCCCGGCGCCAGGCACAGCTGTATGACATCGTTCATGCGAACTTCTTCATGTCGGGCATGGTTGCGCAACGGCTCAAGGAAACACTCGGCATTCCCTTTGTTATCACCTTTCATGCGCTGGGGCACGTGCGCCGGATCGCCCAAGGTGCGGCGGACACCTTTCCATCGCTGCGCCTGCACATCGAAGTTGAGCTGATGCGCAGCGCTGACCGCATTATCGCCGAATGCCCACAAGACAAGCTGGACATGGAACGCCTTTACGGTGCGCCGAGCGACCGCATCGAGATTGCGCCGTGCGGGTTCGACCCGCAAGAACTGTGGCCGGTGCCGGAGAAAATTGCGCGGGCGCGGCTTGGACTGGCGCTTGAAAAATTCATCGTCCTGCAGCTTGGCCGCATGGTGCCGCGCAAAGGCGTCGATACCGTCATCCAGGGCGTTGCCCTGCTGCGCAGGCGCCACGGCGTTGACGCGGAACTGCTGGTCGTAGGCGGCGAGGATCAACGCCGCAACGGCCACGATTCACCCGAACTGGTCCGGCTGCGCTCGATTGCCACGGAGCTGGGCGTCGGCGCGCACGTGCGCTTTACCGGCCGCAAGGACCGGTCCGAGCTGCGCTACTACTACAGCGCCGCGAATGTCTTCGTCACGACGCCATGGTACGAGCCCTTCGGCATCACACCGGTTGAGGCAATGGCGTGCGCCCGCCCCGTCATTGGCGCGGAAGTGGGCGGCATCAAAAGCACGGTGGTTGACGGCGAAAGCGGCTTCCTGGTGCCATCGCGCGACCCGCAGGCGCTCGCCGAACGCCTGGCGGTGCTGCACAACAATCCAGACCTGGCGCACGGCATGGGCGACGAGGGCCTGCGCCGCGCCTACCAGCACTACACCTGGCGCACCGTCGCGCGCAAGGCTGCGTCGATCTACGCAACCGTCGTCGACGGCGTGGCCATTCATCCCGCCCCTTCATATTCCGAACACTAGGAACAGCCATGCACAATCCAGACGCCGGCCCCCTCAGCGGCAAAGCCGTATTCATCACCGGCGGTGCAAGCGGGCTCGGCGCTGCTTTGGGCCAGGCACTGGCCCAGGCTGGTGCCGACATCATCATCGGCGACATTCGCCGCCGCCTCGCCGAGCAAGGCGCCGAAGCCCTGCGCGACCTCGGCGTGCGCGCGCACTCGATCGGCTTCGATGTGGGCGACCCGGAAAGCTGCCGACACGCCATTGACGCCGTCGTTGCCGAGTTCGGCCGCCTCGACGTACTGGTCAATAACGCCGGTACCGACGTCACCCTGCCGATGGAAGAGATGTCGACTGACGACTGGCAACGCGTGATCAACACCAACCTCAGCGGCCCGTTCATGCTTGCCAGGCATGCGGCCGGCTACATGCGCAAGGCTGGACACGGCCACATCATCAACGTCGCATCGACCGCGGCAAAGCGAGCCTGGCCGAACGCCAGCGCATACCACGCCAGCAAATGGGGGCTGCTGGGCCTGTCACATGCAATGCACGCGGAATTGCGGCCGCACGCCATCAAGGTCACCGCGGTAATTGCCGGCGGCATGCGCACGCCGTTTCTGCTCGACCGCTTCCCGGACATTGACCTCGCCACATTGCAAGACCCTGCCAATGTCGCCCAGGCCATCAAATCGGTGCTGCTGCTGCCGCCGGAAACGGTAATCGCAGAAATTACCGTTCTGCCGATGCGCGAAAGTTCCTGGCCCTAGACCATGAAAGCCATCTTCCTCGACAAGGACGGCACGCTGATCGACGACCTCCCCTACAACGTCGAGCAGCGCCGCATCACCCTCTGCGCTGGCGCCGGTGCGGGGCTCCGGCTGCTGGCGCGGCTGGACTACCGGCTGTTCGTCGTCACCAACCAGGATGGCGTGGCGCACGGCTACTTCAGCGACGAGGATGTCGAGGGCGTGGCCCACCGGCTGGCCGACTTGCTGTTTCGCGAACGACTGCCGCTCGAAGGCTTCTATTATTGCCCGCATCATCCGGATGGCTCGGTTGCGCCCTATGCGCGCGAATGCAACTGCCGTAAGCCCAGGCCAGGCATGCTGCTACAGGCCGCCCATGACCATGACATCGACTTGCGCGCATCATGGATGATCGGCGACATCCTGCACGACGTCGAAGCGGGAAATCGCGCCGGCTGCCGCACGCTACTGATCGACAACGGCAATGAGACTGAATGGCGGCTTGGTCCCAAGCGCATTCCCACCCGCATGGCGCCAGACCTCTACGCCGCCGCGGTGCTGATCGCCGAAGAAGACAAGGCACGGCGATGACCAGCGCCGGCTGGAACGAGGCGCGCAGCGTGCTCTGCGTGCGGCTCGACTCGCTCGGCGACGTGCTGATGTGCACTCCCGCGATCCGCGCGATCAAGCAGTCGCGGCCGGGCCGCTGCGTCACGTTGCTCAGCTCGCGCAGCGGCGCCGCCGCCGCACCCTACATCCCAGAACTCGACGCCGTGCTCGAATACCCCGCGCCGTGGATGAAGAGCAGCGCCAGGCACCTGCCGGCGGTCGACATGGCGTTCATCGATGCCCTCGCCGCGCGCCGCTTTGACGCGGCGGCGATCTTCACTTCGTACAGCCAAAGCGCGCTGCCAGCCGCGATGATGTGCTACCTGGCAGGCATTCCGCTGCGGCTCGCGCATTGCCGGGAGAATCCGTACCAGATGCTGTCGAACTGGCTGCCAGACACCGAACCCGACACCCTGGTCAAGCACGAGGTTCGGCGCCAGCTCGATTTGGTTGGCTCGGTTGGCTGTACTGCGGCGAGCGCCGGGCTGTCGTTCGCCGTGCGTGACAGCGACACCGCATCGGTGCGCGCCAAGCTGGCAGCGCGCGGCATCAAGAGTGACAGGCAATGGATACTGCTCCATCCAGGCGCTAGTGCACCATCGCGACGCTATCCGCCCGACCAGTGGGCAAGCGTGATCCGTGACCTCGCCGAACGCACCCAACTTCCGATGGCGCTGACCGGCGACGTGGCTGACCTGGCTCTGATCAAGCAGATCGTGGAAGCCAGTGCGGGGCATGCAATATCCTGCGCGGGTGTACTGGATCTCGGCGAGCTGGGCGCGGCAATCAAGCTCGCCAGCCTGATGATTTCTAACAATACCGGGCCCGCGCATCTTGCCGCCGCAGTCGGCACGCCGCTGGTGGATTTGTACGCGCTGACCAATCCCCAGCACACGCCGTGGCAAGTCGAATGCCGCGTACTGTTCAATGATGTGCCGTGCCGGTTCTGCCAGAAAAGTATTTGCCCTGAGGGGCACAATGACTGTCTCAAAGGGATCGCGCCACAGCGTGTCGTGGATGCCGCTTGCGCGCTGCTTGCGCGCAGCGCACAGACAAGGCTTAAAGCGATGGTGAGGCGCCCTGGGAGTCTGTAGTTTCACAGTTCTGCGAATATGACATCGAAGGCCTTGTCACCGGACTGATACCCGTCCCGAGATCGGGGAAACGTTTGAGGCAGGACAGCGAGATTCTCCATCTCATCGATATGAAAGGTCTTCCAGCCTACCTGGACACCGGAACTGCTGCCGCCGGCAACCTGAAACGCGCACAATGCCTGATGGCCCTTCAGGTCGATGCCGTGGGTATGCGGTTCGACCGTCCGTTCATCGCCATGGTACCGAAAGGTGATGAGCTGTCTGTTATGAATTGCGGAAGATATGCTCACTGGCCGTATTCTCCGAGCCGGAATTCCCTGAAGCTTTCATCGAAGCCGCGCCACAATTTCTCCGGCGCTATGCCAGTGCTTTTTGTGATCGCTTCGAAAGATGCAATATGCGGGTCCATACCGATGATCGTCCTCTCGCACCCCGCGACTGTCAAGCCGGAGCGCCAGACGTGCGAGCGCAATCCGGCATGTCTGTCGCGCTTAGAAGCGATAGCCGACGCCGATCGATGCAAGCATTGGATCAACCTTGACTGCGCTGATCGTCGCACCGCCGGCCATGACATCACTGCGGATGTTCACACGCTTGATATCCAGGTTGACCGACCAGTTCTTGTCGATCTTGAAGTCAATGCCCGCCTGCAGTGCGAGACCGACGCTGTTGCTTTCGAGGTCGGCCGTACCGCCCAGCAGTCTGACGCTCGAGATACGCGTCAAGTTAACGCCGGCGCCGACATACGGGGAAAACTGGCTGCTAGGTACGAAGTGATATTGCGCGAGCAGTGTCGGCGGCAAATGCTTGAACGTACCGATCTCCTTACCGTCCAGATATACCGAATGCTTTTGCGGATAGGTCAGCACCAGTTCAGCCGCGATGTTCGGGCTAAAAAAATAGCTGATGTCCAACTCAGCGATGGTGCGGCTCTCGACGCTGATGCGGTCAGAAGCGCCGGCGCCGGCGACAGGCGCCGATTTATCAGCCGGGTTCAGATGGGTGGCGCGCGCGCGTACCAGCCATGGGCTCTCCTCGGCATGAACAGGCGCTGCTACCAGTGCGACTCCAAGGGTTGCGAGGATTACTGCCAGGGCGTTGCTTTTCATTTCTCTTCCTTCATCAGTGGTTATAAGTCTTAGATGAAGGTTATTGATTCGGCTCAACAAAATCCTTGATATGAATCAAAAATCCGCTAGGGACAGCGAAAAGCGTATCATGTTAGAGCGAGGCGTCCACGCGCGCGCATCGAATACGCGTGACAATGCGTGCTTCGAACTGAAGCCGGGTGCTCGCTTTGGGAGTCCAACGGGCCGATCAGGGCTTTTTCAGCTGGCCGATAACGCTCGCCACCTTGGTTGTGATCACGTCGACTGCCGGGCCATTCGCCCCGTGCGGCAAAATGACATCGGCGTGGCGCTTGGTCGGCTCGATGAACTGCTTGTGCATCGGGCGCACGGTCTCCAGATACTGGCCGACGACGCTTTCCACCGAGCGGCCGCGTTCGGTGGTATCGCGCTGCATGCGGCGGATGAAGCGGACATCGGGCGCGGTGTCGACGAAGATCTTCAGCGACATCATCTTGCGCAGGTCGGCGTCGTAGAGGGCAAACAGTCCTTCGATCACGATGACGGGGGCTGGTTTGACTGGAATGGTCTTGTTGGAACGGTTGTCGATCGTGAAGTCGTACTCCGGCATCTCGATCGCCTCGCCATTACGCAAGGCCTTCACGTGTTGCACCAGCAGCGGCCAGTCGAAGGCCTGCGGATGGTCGTAGTTCTGCTTGCGGCGCACTTCAGGGGTGAGATCGGACTGGTCGCAGTAGTAATCGTCCTGCATCACGACCGAGACCATTTCAGCGCCGAACGACGCTAGCACTTGCTGGGTCACCGTTGACTTGCCACTGCCGCTACCGCCAGCGACACCAATGACAAACGGTTGGAAAGAAATCTTGTTCATCCCCGAATGATACCGGAGCGGCGATCGAACGGACAGGGCCTGCTGCAGAAGCTGACCGTTTCAGGGTGCGTCTACGCAATCCTAGTGCTTGTCCGGTCAGATGACCTGGGTCAATGTGAGCGGTCAATGATCAGCTTGTATGCGAATGTCGGCACTGACCCTGATTTGTCTTGACCCTGATTTGTCCTGATTTGTCCTGATTGCATTGCTGATTGGATTGCATTGTTTAAGCGCAGAGCAACATTTTTCGCATCCGGCAGAGTGGACGCTTGTCCCCAAACGGAGCAAATCGTGCCCTACGTCTACAAGCCCGTGGATCTCCTCAAACGTAAGCCCTGGGTCGATGGTGGCAACTGCGTTTCACTAATCAAGAAATACGCCCCGGGCATCACGGGCGCATCGACCTTAGAATGGCGCGAAGGCGCTCGAGTTGTGGACTCACCCAAACTTGAACGTGGGACCGCGATAGCGACCTTCGTCAATGGTCGCTATCCGCGGCTAGGCGTAGGGAGAGGTAATCACGCCGCCTTTTTTCTCTGGCATGTCAGCGACGGTATCTACGTGATGGACCAGTTCGTAGCCGGCAATAGAAGGGAGCCGATCATCGATCAACGGCTGTTGAAGAAGCTCGGTAAGAACGCCGATGGGACCTTCGTCGATCCTAGCAACAATGCTGATGCCTTTTCGGTGATCGAGCGATGAGGCGCTTATTGATTTGCGGCCTGCTCGCCGTCCCAATTCTTTCCTGGGCGCAGCAGGCCTCATGCCCCCTTACTCTTGGCGAGGGCGCAGTTGACGTGAGAGCCCCAGCAGGATGGCAGGCCTCATCGTCGCTGGCGCACCTTGGCAGCGCTGGGATGACTAGGGGAAATCCGCGACGGCTCGGATATCTCGTGCCTGAAGCAACAAGGAATGCGAAGGGCGGCACCATCGATTCCTGGCGCTTCGCGAAGGGCGAGGAGAAGTGGCTTTGGTGCGGTTACGGCCGTGAGGTGATCCAGCTTGCAAAGCGTATGAACGATGCTGCAACTGAGTGCGAGATGACTGGAAAAGAAGAGCGGCCTGGCGTTTATGTCGAGATTACGTTGGTTTGCAAATGATCAGCCATCAGTTGTACAGTCCCTCTGCTTCTCCACGCGTGGCTCATGATCATCTTGGATGCAGCTCTGTTCCAAGCCGTGGAACATGAACCTCGGTGGCTCTGCAGGCATCCATGCGTTCGGACATGGGAGCAATCCCAAGAGTTGGGCAAGAGCCCGAAGCTGCGCGTGATGCCCAGCATGCGCGAAAGAAGCGTTTAATACGACGATTCCAAGAGTTGGCGGAAATCCGGATGCCTACCGGATATCATGACCCAGAATTGAAATAGGCCAGCGCTCTGGCTGGCCTAAGTCTTTGATTCTATTGGTCGGGGCGAGAAGATTCGAACTTCCGACCCCTTGCACCCCATGCGCTTATTCTCTTGTTCGCATTTGTTCGATAATGTTCGAGATGAGTAAAAATTCCTTTACCTATCAGACACATGCGCAATTTTCTTGTGCGTATCTGTTCCGTCTTGTACACTCGAATCCACTGAAAACTTCTTACCAACTTCTTACCAGCTCTCTCCCCGACCCCGTCTACAGACTCCTTATGGCTGCGCAAAAGCTAACCGCAACAAAGATTGAAAAACATCGACCAGCGAAGAACGATGAGAATTTGTCGGACGGGAATGGCCTCTCAATTCGATTTCGCCGAGGTGCAGCCGGCGGCTTTTCGCGCACCTGGATGTACACGTATAAAGCTGGGACGAAGTCCGTCTACATGACTCTTGGCGAGCACGGCTCAGTCCTGCCCGACCTGGCTTTGCGGGCTTACAAGCTGCCGCCGGGTTCGCATCTCACGCTCGAACACGCTCGGAGGATGGCTGGCGAAATCTCGGGATGGAGAAAGCGCGGCCTCGAACCAAAGCTCGTGCTTTCCGGGGAAGCGGAGCGTCAACAATTGGAGGCAGCGGAATTGACTGCGGCCGCCGCCGCAGCGGAGCTGCAAAATGCCAACGACAACCTAGCCGTCAAAGACATGTTCGACGCCTGGCTGAGGGATGGGGTGCGCCGCAAGGATGGTAACGCCGAGCTGCGCCGCTCTTTCGCTGCCGACGTGCTGCCCAAGATCGGAGCGGTCAAGATCAAAGACGTGTCCGAGCACGACCTCCGCGGCGTGCTTCGGGCAATGGTGGCGCGCGGTGTGAACCGGGCGGCGGTAATGGTCCGGAACAGCCTCACGCAGATGTTCGCTTGGGCGGAGAAGCGGCAGCCGTGGCGCAAGCTCCTGATCGACGGAAATCCGATGGACTTGATCGAGATCGACAAGATCGTCGCGCCCGAGTACGACTTAGATAACCAGCGGGATCGCATCCTCAGCCCTGCCGAGATCGTGGAGCTGAGAGACATCTTCGCGCGCATGAGGGCTGAATATGAGGCAGCGCCTGATCGACGGAAGACGCAGCAGCCAGTGGAGCAAATTACCGAATGCGCGGTCTGGATAATGCTCTCCACGCTGTGCCGAGTTGGAGAGCTGTCCATGTCGCGGTGGGAGCATGTCGACCTGGAAGCCGGAAAATGGTTCATACCAAAAGCGAACGTGAAGGATAACGTCGCTGACTTGACCGTGTACCTGTCGCACTTCGCGCTCGATCAATTCAAACGGCTGCACTCAGTCACCGGCAATACCGACTGGTGCTTTCCTGGTCGTGGCGCGAAGAATCATATGGACGTCAAGTCGATCAGCAAGCAGGTGGGCGATCGTCAAGCGAGGTTCAAGAAATCCAAGGATGGAAGTCCCCGAAAGCCGATGGCGAACCGCCGGCACGACAACACGCTCGTGCTGGGCAATGGAAAGACCGGTGCGTGGACGCCGCACGATCTGCGTCGCACAGGCGCGACGATGATGCAGAGCCTCGGCGTTTCGCTTGAACTGATCGACCGTTGCCAGAATCACGTTCTGGCTGGCAGCAAAGTGCGGCGGCATTACATGCACCATGACTATGCCCAAGAGAAGCAGGAGGCATGGCACGCACTGGGTTCGCGACTTACGGAAATACTTTCCTAAGCACAGTATCTTAGACGACAAACCTTACAGGGCGCCGGTAGCTAACGCTAGCGGGGCCAACTACGCTGCGAAAGTAAGAATCCCTCGCATAATAGGGTATTATTGCCTCAGTGCAATTAATTGATGATAAAGGGGAAATATGCATACTTTCAGGTTTCACAAAACCGCAATCGGGTTGGCGGCTGTAGCACTCGTTTTAGGCGGATGCGCAAGCGATCGTCACAGTAACGATACCGCTCGCTATCTTGGTTTTAGCGAGAAAGTTTCCCAAGGGACCAAATTAATCTATTCCGGAGCGAACCTTACCGAGCACACTCGGTTGATCGCTAAAGCAGAGCTCCGTGGATCGAGGCTAGTAACGGAATCGATGGTGACTACGGTCGAACTTGCAGGGTTCAAAAGCGCGATCCTTCGGCGTGATATGTCCTCAGGCGGTTTTGATGGCAACATCGGCCGCGAAGTCGAATTGACATTCAGTATCCAGCCTTGTCGCGAAGTTTCCGTTCAAGACAAAGTGCTGACTTGCGCTGATCGCACGGCAGCGCCACCCATCTATATAGCTAGAAGGATTGCGTTGATTGGAGGGCGCCACATAACTGTCGAGCTCCCCGAAGGAGTGAAGTGGACCTATCAAGTGCTCGATCAGAAATCGCCCTTCCTACTGCAATGAGGGTGTGAACAAGCAAAACGTTGCGCAGCGCTCGCCTATCGAGCGCTGTAAAAACGCCATGACTGGGCACTGTCGCCTGGAATCCTCGGATGCTCAATCTGCGGCAAGGTGCAAGCGGAGTGAGAGGTCGCCGCTGCTTGCCAGACAAAGTCGAGGCGGCATATCGGCGTGGAGACTTACTGGAGAAGCGAAAGGTTTTAATGCAGACGTGGTCGGATTTCTTGGGAGGTGCCAGCAATGCATGAAGATAAGCCACTTCGCGAGTTGCCATCGAGCGGCGATGCGCGCCAGGCGGGACTGGTTGGCAACCGGGCAAAGACGGTGCGCGGCATTATTCCATTTTTCGCCCGCAACGCTCTAGCGCAAGGTAAAAGCTGGTGAGTTCCCGAAGCCAGTTAAGCTATCGGTGAATGTTACGGCCTGGCGCGTCGAAGAAATCAGGGAGTAAATGGCGACAAGGGAGTAGAGGTCTTGGCACATCCGCTGTTTTTTTGAAAACCATGCTGATGCATTGTCGTGTTCTCCAATGATATCTCTTGTGTTTAGTGGAATGTACGTGAGAGCCGACATTCTCGTCCACAGCCGCCCCCCCCGAACCACGACTGTGCCATACCGAGAAGCCCAAATTGCTCCCCATATTTAAGTAAGATCAAACAAACCGCCGTGCCAAGCGCCTATGATGAAGGTGTGAGCGGTAGAGGTACGGCTGCATAGCGATCAGTCGCAACGGTGCGGTTTACGTAAGAGGCTGCCTTTTGCATGGGAGACAATTTTGGTGCTAAACTTCGCTCACTATGCCAATCTTCCTGACCGTCCCACTCTCAACCCCTGCAGCCAACCTCGACAGCGCGGTACAGCAACACATTGTGACCACGCAACGATATCAACTTCCTGGCGGGCATGGTTGGCTAATCCACTTTCAAGGAACGACGGTCGAACTCTCGGAAAAGTTAACGATAACTGGCGGACTGAGCAATCCTCTGCTGCCGTCCGTACTGGTAACGCTCGTGTCTTCCTACTACGGCCGGGCTCCGACGGACATGTGGGAATGGATTCAGACGAGAGTTGCGACATGAATACCCGACAGAGAGCGCAAGCTGTCACTCCGGATAGCGCCCCTCCGCCAGTCCAGACAATACCGCCGTCCATTGGATATGGACATCCCGATCACAACTTTGTCACTGGATTGATGGAAATCCAGAAGCAATTGGGAGAGATCAATGCGACGCTTGTAACGCTCACAAAGACGGTGGATAGTACGAAGGCGAAAGTTGAACTGCTCAACGAATGGCGCCACAAGATTGCTGGTGGAATCGTTGTGCTCGGGGTCGTTTGCACATTGATCGGCGTCGGAATTACAAAGTTTTCGAGCTACTTCGAGTTCAAGTCTCCAGAGACGAAAACGTCAGCTGTCGCACCCGGATTACCGGTTGAGCAGGCAAATTCAGGCACGGGACGACCAGGTCCGAAATGAGGTTTGTTCGTGGGGTCACGGACAGCTACAGCCTATGCGACATGCGAGCCAGCTCGGCCGGATGATCCGCCATGACCTGAACCGCCCATTCCTGCTTCTCGACACGCAAGTCGGGATCGTTCTGATCGCCAATGCGCTCAAAGCCCTGGAAGAGCATTTTGTCGCCGCGGATCATGACGACCTTCGCATGCCACATTAGTGGTAACGGCGTCGTCACCGGGTCCATGCACCTTCATCACTGGGACGTTCTCGATCAGCAAGATAGTGACGTGGCCGACGATGCCCTCATCCGCAGCGATCTCATGGTCGCTTTTGCGCTCGCCTTGGCGGCGGAGGCGTTTGACTTTACTGTACATCGCAAAAGTATAACCGGACATACCACGGCGTTGCCCAGTAAAATATACCATCTGAACTTGCGGGAACTATATGGTCGAGGCCACGCTATGGGGAATGTCGAAATCCGAATGGGATTTATACGCAGTTTTTGGCACACTGCTCTCAGCCGTTGCCTCCTTACTCGCAGTTGTTGTGGCTTTGTATTTAGCAAACCGCTCATCAGGGCACACGGCGTTAGTGACAATCCATCCAATTATTCAGTTAAACGGGCCTAAATATCAAACTCAAGAACGCTTTATCCAGATTACGGTTGTGAACACTGGCGAGCGACCCATTCGAATCGAGCAGATCGGGTGGCGGGTTGGAATCGCCCGAAAGGCGCACGCGATCCAAACATTCGACCAATCATCAAGTGCAAAGTTACCGACAGAGCTTTCGCATGGGCAAAGCGCTCGCTGGTCCATTCCGACTGATCATAGCTCGGGTGCTTCATGGGAGTCAGACATCGCCGCGAAGCTTCTGCATGACTCAGGCGTTCTTGGGGTTTGGAGCTTCCGCGCGTTCGTTTACACGTCAGTCGGACGGACATTCTTTGCGCGGCCCGGTTCAGTCATCAAAGCCCGGCTAACTCAAGCACTCAGAGATTATCGTGATTCAATCAACTAGCATCTTATCTATCAGTGTAAATAGTCGGTAAGTTTAGCCATCATTCCTCCGGCTTCTCAGCCAAGGTTGCGACCAGCAGCGCGACCGCCGCCTCAAGCCGCTGGTAGTACGCCAGGCGATCGCGGCTGATCATCTCCATTGGCGATGTGTCATCTTCGCCATGAAGGCGCAAGGTCATGATGTCGGTCACAGGCAGCCGGCCAGCGCCGCCTCAAGCAACCCTTCGTACTTGAAGTGCAGCGGCGTGTCGCGCGCGATCGCCAGTACCTTTTCGCCATTGCTGGCGCCGGGCCCGAGCGTCAGCGCCTCAAACGCCGGCTTGATCGGCATCGCCAAAATGCATTTCGTGTAGACCGGGATCTTCACTTCTTGCGTGACGGGCTTGGTGGCGCATCCGGCCAGCAGCAGAACGAGTAGCCATTTCATCGGATCGCCTCCAGAATGTCATTCACCACGGGCATGGCCTCGTCGCAGGTATTGGCCGTCGCCGCTCGATTGCGCGCCACTGCATCGTCATAGCGCCGCCCGTTGGCGACTGCCAGATCGAGCGCCACCTTGCCGCGCTGCTCAGCGCCCCGCTTCTGTTCGGCCAGCGCCTCGACGGCGTTGTTCTGCTCGCGGATTGCCGTTTGATATTGCGCGCTGATTTCACGCTCAGCCTTCAGGTCGACGATCGCCTGGTCGCGGTCATGCGCCGCCATGTACCAGCCGTGCCCGAGGAAGGCGCACAGGGCCAGCGACAGGACGGCCAGCGCGATTGCGCCGATCTTCCAGATGCCGCCGACCATTGCGCCGGCAGCTGTGGTTAGGATGTTCATCATTTCCTCGTAAGGCAGATTTCGATGGCGCGCATGCGGCGCAGGACTAGACCCTTGACCGGCATAAGCGCTCGCTTGTATGTGCCGTCCGGCTGTCGGACGCTGATCCACGCCTTGTTCCAGGCAAACAGCGCCGTGCAGGAGCCGGCGACATCACCCTGATTGGCAAGCCTCGCCATAGTCGACCCGCAGAAGCCTTGCACGCCCACGTTGTAAGCCGCGTCGACGAAAGCGATGCGCTGGCCCACCGTGAGCCGCGACATCGGCAGGCACTTGTCGACGCCCTCGGCATGGCGTGCGAGATCGCGGTCGAGCTGGCGGTTGCACTCTGCCGGCGTGTAGACCTTGCCCCACATTGCGTTTTCGGTTGCGCCGTCGCAGTAGGTAAGCACTCCAGCGATGTCTCGGTAAGTCTTGAGCTCCCTGCCCTCTTGCGCTGGCGTGAAAATCAGCAGCGCAGCGGCGGTAGCGGTGCCGACGATGGCTGTGAGGCTGCGGATGTTCGGCTTATTCATCGCTCAACTCCTTCTGCGCCACGACGCGTGCCGCCATTGCCGCCAGCGTGATGACCGCGCAGCCAATGGCAAACACGCCAGGCGGGATCGAGTCCGGCTTCGTGATGGCGACGTAGACCTCTGCCGCCGTCAGGGCGAGCGCGAGTGCGCTGAACTTCAGGCTCAAAGCCTTTTTCGCGATCAATTTCCAATCGCTTACGAGATGAATGTTCATTTGCCGCCCCAGAAGTTAGTTCCCTTGGCGCCAGTCTTGCCAGTCGCCCCGGTATCGCCGTCCTCGCCGGCGGGCCCGCGCCTGCCGGTCTCGCCCTTTTCTCCGACGCCGTCAGCGCCGGCCGCGCCTTGTGCCCCGGCTGGGCCGACTGGTCCGCGCTCGACGACTGGCGGATAGATATAGGCGACGACCAGCATCGCAGCCGCCACGCCAAGGAAGATGCGCAGGAGTGCCCAGAACCATCTAGACCATGCGGTTTTCAATGGATTTGCCCTCCGATGACCTTGTTGGCGATCCAAACGACCATGCTGATGACGGCGGCGCCCAGCGTCATCACGCCCCACTTGAGCGCCTTGTCGCGTTCGGCTTGGATGGCCTTGATCTTGTCATTCGCTTCTTCAAGATCGTTTTCAAGCGCCGTCTGCCGCAAGATCAGAAGGGCAATTTGCGTTTCGTTTGACTGGACTGTCATGAGTTTCCTTCGGTGCGGGCGTTAAAAAACCCGCTCATGGCGGGTTGTGTGATGCGACTTTATCTCTGAGCTTCCGGTACGCGTCTTCGCAGTGCGTGGGGCCATCCCACAGGCTGAACACCGCGTTGATCACTGCCCGGTAGTAGGTGTATGGCCTCAGATGCCCGAGTCGCCCGCAGCGCGCCGAGAATGTCTCGTGCGCCCACGTGTTCTCGCTGAACGGGTTGCAGCACAGGTTGAACAACTGGGACAGCGTGTTGCCGATTTGCGAGATACCGTGCTTGAGGCCCATTGCTGCTCCTACGGGTTGAGTGCTGCGGCGCGCGCCCATGCGGCATTGAATCCGGCTTCGTCGTAGCCGATTGCCTGCCACAGTTGCGCAACGAGGTAATTGTCGCGGCGAGCGGTCAGCGCCTTCGCCCAGTACGCGCGAGCCTTTGCCCCGTCCGCTCCGGTCATGCTGTCAAGGATCGCCTGCACCGTGTCGAGTTTGGCGTCCTCGATCAGTACGAGCTGCAGATTGAGCATCGGGACGGATTCTGCAATCTTGGCTGCCGCCTCCTCCGGCGTCTCGTCGCGCAGGGTCCATGTCTGCATCCATTCGCCATCGAGCTGAACGGGCATGCCAGGGACTGCTACTTGCCCCGGGCCAGCTGCCGGGTCGACCTGAGCGACCGGGAAAACGCCGTGATACGCCAGATCCTCGTCGGTGATCACGTCCGAGAAGAGAACGTTCAGGCCGGAGCGGATTTCGCTATGGTCAGCGAAGACTGTTTGTGATGCTGGGTGAATGTACATGCGATTCCCTTATTCGTTCGCTGTGCGGGTTGATGGGTAGGAGCGGCCAGCGCCGCTAATCCAGCGGAAGCTGCCGGGTTTGCCGGGGCGCCCCGGCTCTGTGATTAAGCCGCCGTCTACCGTCCAGCCAGCGCCACCACCCGCGCCATTGGTGTTGGTGCCGCTGCCATTGCCGCCGTCACTACCACTCGTATTGCCTGCTGCTCCATTGGCGCCCTGGCCCTTTACGCCAACGCCCCCGCCATCGCCGCCGTCGTCTAGAGGGGAGGATGACTGCCTTGCGCCACCTCCGCCACCTCCGCCTCCACTGCCGGCGGTAGCGGTGGGCATCGCGCCGGTGCCTCCATTACCCGAATATCCGCCAGCGCCGCCACCGCCGCCGCCGTTGGAATCATCGGAGAATGGATATGAACTGCCGCCGCCCCCGCCATTGCCGCCCCCGACAGAGGACGAAAGCGCGAAGGCAGAACTGAAAATTACGGTTCCGCCCCGCGAAAGCGTGGTGTGCGCTCCAGCGGAGGCGGGGCCAAAGTCATTTATACCTGCGCTACCAGCCCCCACCACTAGAATCAGGACTTCATTTGGAACAACTGGCAGGAGGGGAATTGTGTAGCGAAGGTCTCCGCCTTTCCCCGCGTATGTGTGCCCGCCGCCCATGCCGCCCTGAACTGCGACACACGACCAGAAGTAGGTATCTGGAGCAACGGTGATGTTGTAGGTTCCCGCGACGAGATATTCACCTTGCCCGATGACATCCTTGGTTGCGGCCGCGCCAGCCGTCATGCGAAATGTGGTGCGGTCCATGTTAGTTCACGAAGTTAGGCGCGACCGTCAGGCGCCACCGCACGCCGCCGTTCTTGGTGCTAAACATCAGCATGTGCGTCTTGCCAGTGGCTAGCGTCGGCATGACATCGTTCGCCACCTTGACCGATGCCGGAAGGGCGATACTGCCGCCGTCAAGCTGGAGTTCGAGCGTGAAGCTTGCTCCGGTGCTCGGCACATTCGAGATCGTCAGGGTTGATGCGGTGCTGATAGTCTTGGTGAAGTAGTCGGCGAGCGCCAGGTTAATGTCGAGTGCGGCCACCGCGACGGGATCGAACGTCGACGATCGGGCGATTGCCCGCCAGTTGGTCGAATCGAGGGACGGGTCAGTCGTTCCAGCGCCAGCCGTCTTGCGTCGATAGGTCTGCAGGGACAGCGGGCTCATAGCCGCCTGGTACTGCGAATAAGTAGTGCCACTCACCCACAGCGGCGCATTTGCGGCGAACACTGCAGCTTCAGCAGCGGCAGCGGCGGCACTTGCAGAAGAACCAGCCGCAGTCGCACTGGCGAAGGCGTCGACCGCATTCGCGTAGACGTTTGTTGCGAGAGCGCCGAATTGCGCAACCGCCGCGATTAGCCATGTGATGAAAGCATCGACCCTGCCAGCGAATGTGGCGCGGTCTCCCCGCTGTGGCCCGTCTGGTGGTGGCGTGATGGTCGGCGGAGTATTAGCCATTGAGAATTCCTTGGACGGTTAGGGAGAGAATGCAATGTGTGGGGTGGTCGTACGAGAGTTCTCCGCTTGCCAGCCCGAAGCGACGAAGGCCGCGCAGATCATCTTTGCTAGAGGCCATCCAGAATGCAGGGATGTCGAGCATCGCTTCCATAGTCGAGAGAACGCGGTTGGCGTCGGCCCGATCAACGAGTGCGGTCAGGCTAAGATCGGTCGTCGCCTTTCGGCGGACAATCTTGGTGACGCCTAAATCGTCGGTTTTTATGTAGCTGTACGTCTTTGGCTTGGCCTTGGCGCCCTGCAAAACAGGTCCGAAGTTGATCAGGCTGCCGATGGCGACGACGCCGCACTTCACCGGGGTTGAGCTGGAGAGCGTGTATGTCAGTTCGGCGCTGTTGTACTGCTCAATTCCGCTAAGCAGCAGGTCGGTTCGTGGGGAGAACGGGTCGAAGAAATACTCGTCATAGTCCGAAGGCTCAGACCCTTCCAGTGAGCCGGAGTAGGAATAGACGACATTTCCGCTCGGCGAATCCTTCACCGTTACCGCGATCGTGCTGGCGTCAAGGCCATCGAAATATAGGTCGGTGAATGCTCCTGGCTGCATCACCACAGTTAGCGGGACCGACAGCGTTGTCTGCGTGCTGATCTCGGCGTCGAACATGGCCCAGCGATTCGTCGGACCATAATCGGTCCAGTAAATCACTGCGCCGCTTCGGTTGCGGATGTCGGTCGGGTCGCGATTCACATTACCGGCGAGTTGACTTTGATATACCCGGTGCGTGACAGGACTGATGCAAAATTCACCATTTGAAAAGGTTGCGCCGCTGGTCCAGGCCGGATAATCATTCTCCGGCGCGGTGCTGCTGATCACCATCGCGGTTGAGATGGTGATGGGCTTAAGTGCGCTTAGGGTCATGCGAACTCCACGAGCAGCGGGCCGCCGCCGCCAGAAATGTTGTCAAGCAGCTCGGCGACCTTCGCCGAGCTGGTCGATGTGGATGCGTTGGCCGCTTCGAGCTTATTGACCGCCTTAGTGAGAAGATCCACTGCTGCGGCGAGGACTTGGCTATTAGCGTTCGGGTCGCGCAAGGCTTGCATCAGCTCGCGGTTGTCAGCCGCAGGGATGACGCGCTCGCCTTCGTGTAGCATCGCTGGCATGTTGGCCGGCACGTAGTTAGTCCCGACCGCGAAGCCGCGAGGCTTCTTGTACTCATCCGACTGCATGAAGGCATCACGGGCGGCGTCAAGCGACATCCCACTTGCAAGCGCCTGAGTCCAGTACGCGATACCGCCAGCGTCGCCGGAGCGCCCCAGCAGCGACTTGTACAGGTCCTGCGCCTTGGCTTCCGGCGAGTTCTTGATTGCCGCGACAATCTCGGAGACTGACGAGCCGGCAGCAGCACGATCCTTGAAATACTCAAGGCCTGCAGCGTCAGGGGCGCGGCCGAGCGCCGACTTGTAGGCGTCGTTGATGCTCTTGGTCGAGCCAGAGAACGCGTTGCCCTGCGCCGCCAGGATCGCCAGACGCACGCCTTCGATAGCCTGCTCGATGGTCAGGCCGCGAGTGTCCAGCCCTTTGAGCGCGTCAATCTGCTCCTGCTGCGCCGATACCATCGAGTCGATGCTTGCAATCTGCGCCTCATAGGCCGACTGCGCCGCCGCCTTCTGATCTTCCAGAGCCTTGAGCGTGCGTTCCTCGACCGAAAGAGCGGCGTCTGACAGCTTGCCAAGTTCGGCGAGGCTGTTCTGGGTCTGAGCTTCGGCGCGCAACTGATCCTGCAACGTGGCGAACGTGTCGCCTGAATCGCGGGACAGCACGGAGAGCGCTTCTTTCAGACTGTCGGCAGATGGCAGCACGCCGGATGCCTTGGCGATCGCGATTGCGGCTTGAATCTGCGCCTGCGCGCCATTGCGATCAAGGCCGGTGCCGCGCTGGCTCAGGGTCGAGTTGACCGAATCCGACAGCGCGCGCCGCTTGGCTACCGCCTCAGTTTCGAGGTCGATGCTCGATTGCAGGCGCTTCATCGTTACTTCGTGCGCCTTGGTTGCGCGATCCTTCTCCGCATTGGCGATGCGCTGCATGACCGAGAACGAGTCGTCAACACTGCCCAGCAAGCCGGATGCCGCTGTCTTGACGGCCTCGATTGCACGCTCGCGAGCTTCGATGGCGGCGTCGGCCGAAGCCTTTGCTGCTGCGATAGTCGCCTCTGCTGCTACTTCGGATGCCTTCGCCACTTCGGCAAATGCGCCTTGCAGCTTCATCAACTCGGCGTAATTCCTCGCGCCCGCTTCCGTGGTCAGGTCAAGGCCGAGCACCAGCGCCTTGAACTCTTCGCGGGTGTCGACCATCGAGAAACCGAGATCGCCCATCGCTTTGCTGACTGCCGCGGCAACCGGGGCAAGTCGATCCGACTCCGTCAGGAAGTTTTGGGCGAAACCAGCCGCATTCTGCGTGAGTGCCTGGATGCCGCCGGACAAGTCAACCAGACGCTCGCGAGCGGTCAGCGAGTCAGCACCGACAGCGCCGAACAGAAGCCCGATGGACGACAGCGCCGCGTCGATGGTCGCGTAGTTCGTCGCCAGGCGTTGCAGGGTCGCGCTGGCGCCCTCGCCTTCCTTGGCGAAATCGCCAAGCGTAGGCAGCAATTCGTTCGCAATCGTGTTACCGACGCCAGTGAAGAAGTCAGAGATCGCCTTCTTGTTGGCCTCCTCGTCCTTGGTGATGGCGATGCTCAGCGACTGCGTACGGTTGGCGATCGAATCAGCATTCAGGCCGAGGACTTTAGCGAAGTCGGAGGATGCGGCCTTGATGGCGTCATAGCCTGCGCCGAATTGCTTGGCGGTGGCCGCGTCGATGGCGGTCGAGTCAACACCCTTCTTGTCGCTGCGGAAAACTCCGCCCTTCTGAATAAACGCCGCGTCAGTCGTTCCAGTAAGGCCGTTCTCACCGAATGCCCCGTTGAGCGTGGTGCTTGTGACCTCCTTGGCCTTCATGCCAAAGAGGCGATTTGCCGCACCCGCGATTAGTCCGCCGATAGCTGCGCCGATAGGCCCTGCAACAATCGCGCCGACCGCCGTCCCGGCATTCACTAGACCGTTACCCGAACCGCTGATCGCGTAGCCATTCGAGAGTGCGCGCCCGCCGTACACGCCAGCAGCAGCGCCGCCGAGATAGCTGGCAGCTACGCCAGCGCCAGTGGCGAACGAGCCGTTTGTCAGGAGCGTTGGCGATGCGCCTGATGCGTACATTGCAGCCTGAACCGTATCCGCAACAGTCGTGGCGATGCCAGTAAAGCCGGCAGAGATTGCGCCGTACGCAGCCTGAGCGGACGAGACGATGCCAGAGATTCCACTAGCCCCGCCGCCTCCGCCGCCTATCAAATCAGCGGCATTCGCCACGCTCGCGCCTCCAGTCACGCCAATCAGGCTCGCGACCAGGTTCATTACAAACGGCTTGGCGAACATCTTGTAAATCTGATCGGCGACCGAAGTCTTGAATGTGGTGGCGAGGGACTTGGTGAAGGACCTCCAGCCGTCTTTGCCGTTGTTGAGCATGTCGGCAAAGCCGGTGCGGAAAACGTCTTCGTACTTGTCAACCGTCTTTTCCCACTCGTCGGTCATGGCCTTATTGGCCTTCTTCGTCGCCTCTTGCGTATCGACCGAGGAGAGTGCCGCAGCGCTGCGCCGCTTCGCGTCAATCAGCTTTTCGAGTCGCTCCCGAGTTTCGATCTCCTTTTCGGTGACCGCGATGGACACTTGCTGAGAGAGTTGCTCTTCCAGGCGTGCGAGTTCTAGCGCCTCAATAGCGCCCTTAGTCATGCCGTAGGTGCGCGCGAGTTCCTCGTTCTTGTCGGCCTCGTTTTCGGCTGCGGTAACGGTGCGCGCAGAAGCGTCGGCGCGCTCCTGAGCCAACTTGAATGCTTCGCCCTCAAATTTCAACCGAAGCTTGCGCGCTGAGATGATCGACTCGTTGACCGCGAGCGTATCCAAGTCGGCGAGATATTCCGCCTTGTGGGCAGCGGTCAACTTCAGCTTGCCGCTACTCAGTTGTTCGTCGAGCGCGACGCGCAGCTTTTGCGACTCGGTAAGCGCACCTTGGCCCGATGCTTCGCTGGCGGTTGCAGCGATACGTTCCTTGATCGAGGAGGTCAGTGTCGCGTAGGCGCTCGCCTCCTTGTTAATGGCGGCATCGATCTTCTTGTCGACATACTTCTCGCGAATGGCCGCGATGCGCTTTTCGATTTCTTCTTGAGACTTGCCGGCGATAGCGCCCACATTGCGCGCAGCGGCAACCTCAAGCTCCATCTTTTTCGTTTTGGAGAGATATTTGTCACCCTCCTTGCTCCACTCTAGCCCTGCCTCCCATTGCTTATTCGTGGCAGAGGCGGCGGCGGCAGCCTCAGTTTCCAGTTTGATCTGCCCTTTAAGGCTCGCCTCAATCTTGAGGTTTGCCGCGAGTTGCGCCCGAACCTCCGCGTTGCCACCGAATGACGCATCAAATGGTTTCGATGCTGACTTTTGCGCCTTATCGATCTGCTTTTGAACTGCCGCCAACTGCTCCGTCAGGGTGTCTTTGCGCCCGATGTTGAGCATCTTGTCCCAAGTCCCGGAAGCGATCTCGCCCAAGCCTTTCCACGCAGTCTCCAATGCGCCGAGATTATCCTTCACACCTTTGGTGCGAGTCTCCATTGCGGATGCAAATGCGGCCTGTGCGGCTGATGCCGCCTCGTCGGCGCGCCCCTGAGCCTCAAGCGCCTTCACTTGTTCATAGACGGCGGGCGTCAGGAAGCGATAGGTTTCGTTCAGCCTCTCAAGTGCGGCAACTGGATTTTTCCCGAGGTCGGCAAATGCTTTTGCGGTGTCGCCAACGGCAATCCCAAGCACACGCTGAGAATCGGCGGCGACTTTACTGAAGCGCTCAATGTTGCTGGCCGAAACGCGACCAGTGTCAGCAATAGCGGCGACTGCGGCAGCGGCCTGCCCCTGCGTTCCAGCGGCAGTGCTGATGCGTGCCGACATATCCGCAAGCTGGCCGGCGGTCACGCCAGCGGCATTGCCGGTGATGATGAGGGCGCGGTTGTAGGCGTCGGCCTCTTTACTACCTTGGTTGTATGCGATCGCCAGGGCACCAGCAGCGGCGGCGGCGATTGTCAGCGGATTGATCAGGCCGACGACATATCCGCCGAGCGCCCGAGCGGCATTGCCAGCGCCGCCGAACATATCCTTCAGCTGTCCGCCCTGTTGCAGAAAGACTGTCAGGGGCGCTTGACCGCCTTGGATGGACGTGACGATGTCAGTGAACTGCGCAGGCACGCCACGGAGTGCGGCAGCCGTAGCCTTTGCACTCATCCCGACGTTGTTGAGTACCGGACTTGCCGCGCCAAGGGCGACATTCGCCGCTTTTTGCGTGGCTTCCATCGCGCGCAGTTGCGCCAGGTACGGCTCAAGCACCTTCGGATCAGCACCACGCTGACGAGCGCGAAACTCTTGATATTCTGCGTTGGCCTTGCTGCCCGCTTTAAGGGCAGCAATTTCTCGCTCAATGGCGTTGACCGCGCTTCGCGTTGCCGCATCGACCTTGCGCGCAGCAGCCTCCGCGCCGGCCCCGGTCTTGTCGAAGCCGTCGTTCTTCCCAAGATTCTCAAGGTTTCGACCGGTCTTGGCCGATGCCTCGTCGATCTTGCGCAGCCCTACCTCGGCCTGGCTGCCATCAACCACGACCTTGATAGTTGCGCTATTGGTGATTTCCGACATTGGCAAGCCCAAAGAAAAAGCCCGCCGGAGCGAGCTTGAGTGTGTATCCGGCGATTACTCAGCCGGTCGTGGGCGCATGGCTGTAAGTGCCGCGCCTTCCATCAGTTCGATATCTGCTTCGAGTTGGTCGTACTCATCCGAGTCGAGCTTCATGCGGTCCATCTTGTGGAGCACTACGCCGAAGTCGAGGCCGATCGGACCACCCGGCCCGCACAGCCAGCGGCGGCGAACTCGACAGAACAGGTCGTATGCCCGGTAGTTGTCCGGGTAGGGATAGACGGGATCGCTTGCGTAGTCCTCTGCACTGAACCCCTCCGCGATTTCCGGAGCGGGTTCGTACATGGCTTGCGCAAGCGCGATTAGTTTTTTGTGCGTGGCCCCGTGCCGGTCAGTTCGGCGATGTAGGTTTGGATTGCCGCCTCAGCCGATGCCATGTACTTCTGCAGCATCTTCTCGACGTTCGCGCGGTCGAATGGCTCGTCCAGATCCCAACCGCTGGCGATGTCCATGATCACGTCGATCTTTTGCGGGGCCGGAACGTCATCCGAGCCGGACAGGCTGTCGAGGAATTCTTTGAACTCGTCGCGCTCGCGGTATTTGTAGGTGAACTCGATACCGGCCTCTTTGCCGCCAGGAATCATGAAGATTGCCGTCTGCTTGAAGGTCGGCGACGGGGTCAGGCTTGGTTTGACTGGCTTTGCCATTTTTTGCTCTCGTAGAAATAAAAAGACCCTTGGGGATCAGGCCAAGGGCGGAAAGACCCGCCGAGGCGGGCCGAGGGAACTTGTTGGTTACGCGGCGTAGCGGGTGCTGCGGTTGTTGCCCGAGAACTCCACGCGGACGCGGTTAATCTGGCCGTCCTGGTAGACAACTTCCTCGTTCAGCGCGACCGTGCAAGGCAGCAGCGTGAAGCTGCCGGACTTGGTGACGGTCTTGAGGATGGTGTCGCTCTGGACGTCGGTCAGCGTCTTCAGGGCGGTGTAGCCCGGTGAGCCGATCGAGTCAGCATCCAGTTCCAGCGAGCGGTTGACAGCAGCGAAGCCGTCGTTGATCGAGAACGTCACGTCGGACTCGACGTACTTGTATTCAACCTTTTTCGACTCGCCGCCCGATGCGCTCGGGTTCATCACAGTGGTCAACTGGACGAAGGTCGATGCTTTACGCACCGAGCCGACGCCGCCGCCAGATGGGAAGAAGTTGGTATTGCTGGTGTCAGCGCCTTCCAGCACGAACGAGTCGGCCAGCGAGGTTTTGACGCGGTACGCGCGCTTTTGCAGGCGACCCCAGCTGGAGGTCATCTCGACGATATCTCCGTTGCTGAAGCCGTGAGCGGTCGACGAAACGACTGCTTCGACTGCGTTAGAAATCGCGGTAACAGTCTTCGCGGCGGCGAAAGCGGTTGCTACGAAGAAGGTTGAGCCAGTCGGCACTTGCGCCATGATGAATCCTTTCAATGGACGAAAAAAAAGACCGCTTAACGGTCTTTGTGGTGAATGCCCATGAAGGGCCGGGATTTGTTGCTAATTCCAGAAACTAAAGTCCTGCATCGTGCCGTGCGCGTCTACCGTCTCGTCGTAAGTGGCGGCGCGTCCAGTCAGGACCTCGGCTTGCAAATTGGGGGATGTGCGCAGTGCGATCTCGACCTGCTTTCCGAGCGTAGTCGCCTCAAGGTGTGCGCTCGCCCATACGTTGATCTGCACGCGCGTGTTTTCACGATCGGGGACCTCGCCGGTCGTGTAGTTGATCGGCTGACCGCCAACTGCTTGATAGGTGATGAAGGGCTTCACAGTGTCCGCCTTTGCCACGTTCGCGAATACGCGCCCGGCAACCAAGTCGGTCAGCGCGTTGAGCAAGTGGAGTTCCATCATTTCGAGCCGCCCATCTTTTCGTTGATCTTCTGTGCGAGCTTGTCGCGCATGACCTCGATAGCGTCGGCCTTGCGCGCCTCGTAGGCTGGGCGCATGAATGGGTAAGCCGGGACTGTCGCGGAGCCGTACTCAAGCTCTGCGGCGCGGCGGTGAGCCTTCCAGGTGCTGCCCTTGCCTGACTTCGGCTTGCGCGGCACGAATTTATGACCTTGCTCGACGAATCGCCAGTAGAAGGCATCGCCGTCAGCGCCAAACTTGCCACTGCGTACGGTGACGAGATAGGCTTGCTTCTTGTCGCCGTCCGATTCCTCAGTCAGGCGCTTGGCGATGATGTTGTTATAGATCGTGCCAGTCTTCTTATTGCGCAGCGCATTTACCTTTGCCTGCTCGCGGAAGACTTCGGCGCCAGCGAAACCGGTGGCGCGTAGCGTTGGTTCGTCGATGGCCGCTCCGATGTCGTTAGTTACCTGCCGGATCGCCGCAGTCAGTGCGCTCGAATCAAAACTGATCACCTCACCACCTCGCAAGCCAGATCAACGTGATACATCGTCTGCTCATCGGGCATTACGGCATTTACCTGAAAGATGACATCACCATGCCGAATGCGCCAGGATGCCTGCACGTCCGTCCGATAGCGCAGCCGGATCGAGGCTTTGACGATGGACGTATCCGCGCCAGCCTTGATCGTCTCGACGCCATTCAGGTAGCGGACGTTGGCCCAGAACTCGCCGACTGGCTGCCATCCTTCGACGGGCTGGCCGATTGCGTCGACTTCATCGCCGGGGCGGTCGAGCCAGACGCGCTTATTGAGATTCATCGGTAGACCTTCCAGCGATCCAGGCTGCGGATCACGTATTCACTCTTCGGCAGCGTCGGCAGGAAGTGCTCGGCGACCTTGGCGAGGATGTAGCCCTTGATCGACGCCGGAACGAATGACTCGTCGGCTCCGAAGCCGCACACCACATCCACGCTTACCGCATTGGCATGAGCCGCAGTCGCTGGCCAAGCCCTGCCGCTCGCCGGGATCAGGTAGCCTGGCTCGCTCACTTTGTCGAGGTAGTAGTCGGCGGGGTCGAGCGCTTGATCGAATCCGTTTTCGTCGAGGTATCGCACGCTCAGCACTGAGGCGGCTGGCGACATCGGCAGCTGGATCGCATCCGGGAACGCGTCCAGTGTCACGCGCCATGTCTGGCTGATGAAAGCGCGGCCGCAGATATGCTCAGCATCTTCCGTGATCGAGCGAACCACTAGCTCGATCTCGGTGTCACGCTCCGTGCCGTCAATTCGCGCGTGCGTTCGCGCATCAACGATCGCCACAGCCATATTCACAGGCGGCGTAACGAGGCGATCAGTCATCGCGCCCCCGATTGCTTAGCGGCTGGGCGCGGTGGCTGCACGCCGCTCGTTGCGACCGGCGCGCGGGCGTATGCGCCGCCAGAGCCTAGCGTTTTCAGCAATGGAACCTCGAACACCATGCCATTCGAGTCAACCGCTCGGAAAGTCTGCGGAGTCTGCTCCATTAATGATCCTCCCGAACGAACCACATCGTGCGGTCGATCTCTTCGCCATTTGCACAGGTCAGGCGGATCGTGCAGAAGTTCAGCGCGTTGGGCGCCACATCGAGGCCGCCCAGCTTCACAATGACATCCGTTCCTTGGATGATTGGCGGTTCCAGCACGGTGACGCCAGCAGGAATCGCCAGCGCGGTCGCGGCGGTCGTATTCGAGTCCGTCAAATCCTTGGCGAACCCGTACTTGTACAGGCGCTTGTCGTCCGGATCTTTCAGGACAGTCCACTTGCCATTGATGAATGTCGGATCGGCCATTAGAAGTTCACTCGATTTTTGCCGCCATCGAAGGCGACTCGGTTAGTGCCGCCACCGAAATTGACGGTGCGGGACGGGGATACCTGGATTGAATCGGCTGGTGGATCGACCGGGGGCGGGTCAACCGGCGGAGGATCGACTGGCGGCGGGTCGGTTGGATCGTCGGCTAGGATCGTGTAGGACTGCTGCAGGCGCGAGGAGACGTACGCGCCACCCATGTTTAAGTAGGCCTCGGCATACGTGACGGCACCGGCCTCGTCGGTCTTGCTGAATGGCATGACGAACGAGGTGCCGTCGTATCTGAAACTCGTGTCCTCGTTAAAGAAATACGTGCCAGATGGCGGGAATTGGAGGATCTGGAACCAGATTTCCTTGCCCTGCTCATCCGGGCCGACGCTGTCGTAACCGAAGCCAGGGAACCCGGTTTCCGATGCGTCCGGCACTTGCGATCCGAGAACGCCCCAGCCCCGGAACCCAAAGTGGTAGCCATCGGCAAGCAATGGCGCATCAAAGCGGTAGCTGCCTGCCATGGTCAGGTCGCCACAATGATTTCAGCGCCGATAACAGTACCCGCGGCGTTGGTCGTGATGTGAGCGTATGGGACGCCTGAATTAACCCCGGCCATCGAAACGCTATTCGTTCCGTCCACCCCGGTGGTCTCGCCGCTCACGCTGCCGACATAGCTAAGCGAAGGCAGCGTGAGCACTGCCACGTTAAGATTCGCCAGGCTTGCGAGGACTTGGCGCTCGCCGTTCTTAAATGGCTTCGTCGTCAGCGTGCCAGCAGTTGAGATTGGGAACGTGTTGATCTCAGCCGAGGTCGACACATTACTGTCGTTGCCGGCCGCGTCGCGATGCAGGAGGTGGACGTAATACGCAACGTCCGGGGTCAGGCCAGTGAACGAGACGTTTTGCACGCCGGCAGAAGCGACAGGCTGCGTCTTATTCGCGCCTTTGACGGTCGGGCCAGTCTCGGTAACGTTCGTGCTGATGTACTTGTAAAGCAGCCCGCCTGCCTCGCTTGTGATGACCGTGCCAGCAGCAGTGGTCGACCCGGTCTCGTCGAACAATGGCTCACTCAGAACTGGTGGGGTCGAGTCGCCAGCCGCCGAGGTTGTGAAACTGGCGGTCGTGACGCGCGCCGAGTCGTTGCCGCTGGAGTCGGTATGTACGAAGTGCAGGTAGTAGGTCGTCGATGGCGTCAGCCCAGCACCGCTTACGCTGAGCGCACCGGCTGCGGCCACTCCGTACGGGGTGCCGTTTGCCTTGGTGGTGACTGCGGTTTCGACTGCATTAATCGATACCAGGGCGCGCAGTGAGCCGCCCGCCTCGTTCGTCCGCACGCTGCCGCTGTAAGTCGTCGAGCCGGTTGAGATCGCGGTCTGCTCGGTCAAATTTGGGCCGACAGTATCGACAACAACATATTGCCAGGCGCCCGAGTCAGGATTGCTACTTTGCGGGCGGGGCTGGCCGTAAATATCGTAGGCCGCATTGACGTTGTCGATCACGCCGCCGCCTCGCAAGAGTGAGCCCGTCTTCGTGCGGAGGTCAATGGTCGCCAGCGCGACGCTCTCGAAGGAGTCAACCGCAGTGGCTACCACGCAGCCAGTCGCGGAGACATCGGAGAAGCAGCCCGAGAACGAGCCTGCGCCCCATCCGTTATTGTGCGCGCCGAGAGTTCCGCCGCCGATGTAGCAGTTCTTTACTACGCCTCCAGTCGTGCTCATGACGAGCGCGTAGTTGACCGTGCAGCCGATTGCGAGGATCACGCAGTTGATCGCCTGAGCGCCTTCATTCAAGTTCATCGCTGTCGCTCCGGCGACAGTAACGCCCTTCAGAATCGAGACGGTGTTACGTACTTTGCAAGACGCATTGCGAACCAGGACCGTGCCGATCGAGGTGTTCTTGCTGCTCGACTCGCAAATGCACTGGTTGATGTCGACGAAGGTCGCGGTAGTGCCAAACACGTTGATCGCACCGCCGGCCAATGACGACGTGGCCGTGTTCGAGAACTGCATGCGGTCGACTTTGGTATGCGCGCAGGCGATGGTAATCGTCGAGTGCGTGTCGCCAGTGAAGCGGAGCGCAGCGCCCTTTGCGGGGTCGTAGCCCAGCGGGTTGTTGGCGATGCCGGGGTCGTCGACGTGCGAGTGACCCGCCTCTGCGGTGTAATGGATGTAGCACTCGGCGTTCGTCACGGTGGACGAGCCGATACTCAGCAAGCGCGTCGAGCTGGCGATCTCGCCCTTCATCTGCGCGCCGACGTGGATCTGGCTGAGCGCCACGATGTCTGCGGGAATCTGATCTTCCCACGTCTGCGGCAGCGAGAATCCGCCGACTTGGCCGGTTCCGATCTGGCTTTTAACGATAGATGCCATTAGAAAGCCCTCGCGTAAAGTTCGTCGCGGGTAAATACTTGGCCCACGGTCAGCCCGTCGATGTTGATGCCGATGCGGCGGCGCCAGGCGGGCTCGTAGCCCTCGACTGGAGCAGGGACGAATTCGAGTTGCGCGGTGCCCTCATTCATCTGCGATTGCGATACGGTTGCCTCTGAGGTCGGAACCATCACCCACGACGATTCACCGACCTTCACAGCCTCACGTTCAGCCGCCTCGGTCGTCATCACCCACGATGGCGGCATTGATCTCGCGTTCTCCGGCGGCTCCGAGCGGCCCGGCTCAAGCAGGGATTCAACGTCTTGCTCGGTCAGGTTGTCCGCCTTGATAATCAGCCACTCAGGGTTGCTGCGCTCGCGCTCACTCCACTCCCAGCCATCAGGAACAATGGCGATGATGTCGCCGCGCTGACTCGCGCGAACGTAGGCAGGGACGACCAGCGGAAGCTTGTCAATAGTTCGGATCAGTAGCTCGTAGCGTTGCATTCGAGGCCTTCGATTAAATGGTGAATGTCACGGTTTGCCAAACGTTCGCGCCCGTGATGTTCACGGTCTTCGCGGCTACGTCGGCCTTGAATACAGAGCTGCCATATGGCTTGACCTTGACCGAGCAGGCGCCGAGGATGCTGGTCACTTCGCAGGACCATGTCGTCGCTGTTTCGACTGGAGGCTTGAACTTCAGGCCTTCGTTGATGCCGCCGACGAGGGCATTGATTGCGTCGCGAGGGTCTTTGTCGCGGGAGTGCTCCGTGAACAGCGGCATGCCGCGACCGATCTTGAAAGAGGCGTAGGTGTAGCTGTCGGTAATCTGATCGATAATCGCGCCGGCGCTGTGAGTACCGTTGTTCCATACGAATGCAAACGGGCGACCAGCGGCACGCAGCGCATCAACTGCGTCACACTGCTCCTCGAAGTTGGCGAATCCATCCTGCCGACCGCAGCACCATCCGATGAACGGGACTTTATTCGCCGGGTTGGAAACGAAGGCGATCAGATCTTTATGGACTGCCACCGAGTAGCCGCCGTCCTGTTCGGACAGCATCGGGGCGGCGGCAAAGCTGAAGGCGGTGGTTCCGTCAATGAAGTGGGTGACGGCGATCTTGCCCGGCGTACCATTACACCTCCAGCGCGGACGATCGGCCATAACGGCGGCGAAGTACTGCGCACGCCGCATCGCGTACGTCATGCAGCCCCAGCCGCCCATCGAACCGCCGGTCGCGCACATCCTCGACCAGTCGCAATTCGGCACGTTCTCGAATGCCCACTGAATGAGCGCGTCATACAGGCGCTCGGTGATCAGGTGAACCCGGAGCGGGTCGTGCTCTAGGCCGAAGAATCCGAGGTGGTGACTCTCGCGCTTGCCGGTAGGATTGCTCGGGTACGCGCCCCAAAGATCCTGCGGCCGAATATTTGTCACGTGCTGCGTGCCGTAGAGACCTGCCGACGTGCGGTAACGGAATGTCGTGAATTCCTTGTAAGCCAGGCTGCCGCTCACGGTCGCTATGAACTGGCGCGCCGCGGTCGAATTCTGCCCACCGCTGCCGTGCATAATCCACAATGGGACTTGGTCAGGATTGGTCGTAGGGACGCCAGTGCTTTCCGACCAGATGGCGACGCTATCGAAACGGTTCGCTACTGCGCCAGGCGGGCGACGGCCAGCGTGCAGTACTTCACCCTCCGGAACATCGTAGGTCACATCAACGGCAGCGATCATTGCTTGAATCCCTTTACTTCGATTTCAAAGGTGTCAGTGACAGCAACGGTGCGCGGCGCGGAATTCGCCATGATCGTTCGCTTGACCCAAGTCGCGCGACCAGCTTGCGGAGCGAGGTCGCCCAGCAGAATCCCGCCCGCCTCGGTTGCGGAGAGCGTGAAAGTCACTCCAACTGGCGCCGTCGTCTCGTTTGGGATAACTTGCTCGACACCGTTGATAGCGCTCGTGCCTAGTCCTACTTCGATAGTCGAGTCCGCGTAAGGCGTGTTCGCGAACATGAAAAGCGTTGCCCCCTTCCACGTCGCACTACCCTCGTTGACTGGGTACAAGCAGCGGTACTCGACGCGGCCCGCGATGCGTTCGGCTGGCGTTGCGTCGTCGAAGATGCTCGCCCCTACTTCCACGCTCGATCGCGTGCCACCGAGCCCTGCGGTGCCGGCGAGGTAGTACTTGATGTCGAGGCTGATCGTCGGCGGGTCTACCGGGTCGACTGGAGGATCAACTGGCGGCTCTGGATCTGGATCAGGCTCTTCAACAGGCGGAACGTAGGTCGTTGATGCCGGGACGATGCCGTAGACTGGGGTATTGATGTAGGCGCTGCTTTGCGTCGCCCAATTCGGAGCGTTTATTAGCCGGTTGTATGCATCAAGGGCGCCTGGCGCGCCGTGCTCCACTGCAAGCGCTACCCCTGGCAGGGCGTTGGAGAAGTAGCTCCCCGGCCCTGTGAAATCGCCAAGCAAGGGACCGTTCGCCACCGGCACGACGCCGGGGAACCGCCTCGTGAAGACCTCGCCCCAGCTTGCGAACCATGGGCCTGTAGGCCCCTTGGTTGGGTCCCAATTCACAGCCGGCCTGTCTGCGGTCTCCTTCAACTGGTTCGGGCTTACCGGAATGTCATAGCCGTTGCCGAGGTACTGGTACGGGAACTCGGTTGCCCCGATTCCGCCCAGCCGACCGATTACGCTTTTGTACTTGTAAAGAGAAAACAGTCTTAACTGCTCTCGCACATCCGTTGGCAACAGCGGATCGAGGTTCCTTATGAATCCGATAGCCTGCGTGAAGAAATCCGACTGGAAAGCCGAAGCTTCCATGCCAACGCTGGCCTTGGAGCCGTAGTCGGTGTAGAGCTCGGTCAGACCGAAAGGGCAGACCTCGCCCTGCGCCAAATACTTGTTGTAGTAGTACTTGATGTTCTCGATTAGCGAGGTACGCATCTCGGTCGTCAGCGCATCGCCATCCTTGCCCAATGTGGCTGCTTGGCCCAGGTGGATCAATGCCCACGCAGCGCCGCGCGTCTGATTCGCGCCGACGTTGGTTTTCAGAATCCCCTTAGATAGTCCGCGCTCGGTATTCACCTGCTTCAGATACACCAGCGTCGCCAGGAACTCCATCTCCTCGCGGAAGTAGTCCCAGCCGGTGATCATGTGCGGCGCATATCCCATCGCCGGGGTGTGAGAGCTTGAGAACGTGCGGCTTGCTTCACCTGCTGGCGTAGTGCCGCCAGTAGCGGTAGGCGTGTATTCGAGCGTCGTGGAGATGCCGATGCTGGTCATGCCCGGGTCTTTGCCGTTCATGACAAGGTTCGGATACTGCGAGAAGCGCAGCGGACGATGCCAGCCGTTCGCCTCGTCGCGGTAGTGAATGCGGTAGCGCCCAGTCGAGAAGCCGTTGCGAACCATGCCTTCGTAGCTCTTACGCGAGCCATTCGTGAAGTACAGGGCATCGTGATTCGGGATGATTCCGATATCAGCCTGGAAGCCTGCCGAGCCCATGCCTGCCTGGTGATTTCCGCGCTGGAACGGCTCAAATGAGGAATAAGCCTGGCCGCTCAACGTAGGCGCGCTATCCGGCGTCACGTGCATGTACGTCGGGATCAGGCGCGTGCTGTAGACGTACGCCCGATTGTGAGTCGGGAAGATCTCCGGATCGGCGATGTTCCAGTACGACAAATGCGTGCCGTTGATCAGCACGGTGCGCGTATGCGACTTAAGCTCTAAAGTCTGACTGAACTGCGTCAAGCCATTGATAGAGAGCGTCATCGAGGCCTGCTTAGCAGTCGGGCGCGCGACCTTCAACATGCCGTTTTCGGCGAAGGGAAGCGTCTGTACCGCGCCGCCCTTATACACGCGAACCTCGGCCCACGCCACCATATGCGGATCAGGCGCAATCGCCTTGCGGAACTTCCAGCTCGACATGATCGGACCAGATTCCAGAGCCTCAAACGGGGTGTCCCAGTCGAGGCCGGCCCAGGACACGCCGGTTTGCTGGGTCGAATTGGCCGTGCTGTACGTGGTCGCGGTGCCATTCCAAGCCAGCCCGCCGCCAGTGCGGACATACGCCACCGTGTCCTGATTTACATCAGCCTCGTTCGCATCTGAGGTATTCAGTTCATTTTTGGTCGCAGTCCCTCCAGAGGTGAAGGCTGAAAAGCCGGTGGAGTCGATGTTGACCTCGACCCATGCTTTCGTCGGTGAAGCTGTAGAAGGATCAACCTTCGTAACGGTGCCGGTGAGCCCGTTCAACTGCGTCATACCGCCGATTCCGGCGAACGTGATCGTATTGCCGACAGCGGCGATCGATACGCCAAGACCATCGGTGGAGGCCGATGTTTTTGCCGTCTTCCAGCCTCCGGTGACGGTAACGCGAGTAACTGCGCCAGGCAAAATCGCACTGATGTTGCGCCTGACCTTGTACTTCGCGCGATATTTGACCGTCTGATAGCCGTTTACAGCACCGCCCGACAATGGAGCGGTCAGCACGACGTTGAGAGTGCCAATATCCTGAGTGGCGGTGATTGCGCCGATGGCCGCGCCATTGTCGACGGCGATCGTCGACGATGCCCCTACAAACACATCGAGCGCGTTGGACATCGCCAGGCGCGCGCCAACCGTATGCGTAGCGGTGCCGAACGTCCAATCCTTCGCATCGGTCAGCGCGAGATTGACTGCGAAGCCGGTTGCCTTCAGGTTAGCGAGCGTCAGTGCGGCTCCGGCAGGCGCAGTCCCGGTGCTCAACGTTACCGTGACAGGCACGCCAGCGGTTGCCGCGATGCGAACCGAGATCACCGCAAACTTGAGCGAGCCATCGTGCCAGTAGGCTTTCGGGATGCACTGCGAATCAATGACACCGCTGCAAACCACGCTCTGACCGGCAGGCACATCGCCCATTTTGAACGGATGCCCAAAGGTATGCGGGGCCGAAGCCGCGCTCACTGCTGGCGTGAGGACGATGCTGGTAATCACGGCCATTGGGAACCTTCAGATGTGGGGAGTCGCCGCCAGGGCATTGCTGCCAGCGGGATGATTTGGTGATGCGGGATTTACTTAGCCAGGGATTCGGCGTATTCGACTGCTGCAGGCTCTGCATCGAGCACGCCATGCAGCGAGGCGACCAGCTCACCATCGAGCGTCACAACTTCGTCGCACTTCCCATAGTCGCATTCGCGCAGCACTCGCGCCTTGACTGCGCCGGCTGGAGCTTTTTCTTTTGCCATGATGTTCTTTCGGAGTTCGGGGAAAGGCGGCGGGCCAAAACCCGCCGCGCGGCAGGCGATTACGTCGCGCTGTTCTGGTAGTACTTGATCGCGCCACCAACGTCGACCATGTTGGCGCCCGAGCGCTGGAACGCCAGGAAGCCGACTTGACCTTTCTCGGTGTACTTCGAGTCGGTCATGCGGAACAGAGTCAGATCCATTACGTCGCGGATCAGGTACTTCGAGAAATCGCCGAACAGAATCGACTTTGCGTTCTCGGCCATCACTGGCATATGCTGGTTGATGACGATCTCGCGGCCCATCAGTCGGTCCGGAGCGCCGCCCGGGTTGCCCTGCTCGTAGCCTGGAACGAAGATCGGACGGCCGTTGTCGTCCTTGATCTTGCGGAGAATGCGCAGCGTGTCGTCGTGCATCATCCACTTGCCGGCCGAGCGATAGTACGGATCGACCGAGTGTTCCAGGTCGACCAGATCCTCGTACGTGACGGTCACGGTCTGCCCTGAGACGCCGACCTTGCCTGCTGCCGACGCAGTGACAATGCCCCGCGGCTGCGCCGTGCCGGTACCAACGGTATGGTGCCGATTCTGGATACGACCGAGGCGCAGGTTAAGCAAGTTCTGGATATAAGCTTCGATGTTGAACATCGAGTCTTGAATCAGCTCGAACGGCAGCGCGATCGACTTTGACGAGTACTTGAACACGTCCATCGACGCTTGGCCAAATGCGGTCTCGCCCACTGCAACACTGATACTCTGACCGACGATTTCGCCTTCTTCCGAGGTCGAGTCGGCAGTCGGGAACAGCATTTGCGCGCCGGTCGACGTCTGGATACCGCTTGCCACGCTGCGCACAGCGAACGCCGCCTTCATAGCTTGGATCAGCGTCTTGTTGAACTCGGTGGCTACGGTGTAGCCGCCCTCGGAGCCGGTGGTCGTCGACATGGCGGCGCGGATGTCTTGGTTCACGCGAGCGTTCATTGCCGTGCGCTGTTCGGCACTCAGGGCAGACAAACCACCCGAAAGCATTGCGCGCAACGCAGCGTTTTCATCAGGCTGCCCCGTGCCTGCTCGATAGGCGGCCTGCAGGGCGGCGTCGTGCTGCGCGTCGGGCGCATCGCCGGCGACCTGGGCGATACGCTGCTCGCGTGCGATCTCAGCGTCGATTACCTCGACCTCAGCCAGGATGGTATCCAGCTGAGCTGCGTCTGCGGTCGGCATCCGCTGGTCGGCGGGGTATTTGTTGTTCAGGTCGTGGGCTTTCTTGGCAGCGGCGTCGCGCTGGGCGCGTAGTTGTGCGAGCTTGCTCATATGGTTAGTGCCTTTCGTATTTGGTCCGCTCTCGCGGCCGGGGTGGGCGAAAAAAAACCGCTCGATGGCGGCTGGTCTAGTGGCGCGAGAGCGTCAACTAACTTTTTGTGCGGGCCAGCATGGAAATGCGTTGCTGTTGGCGGGCGCGGTGTTCTTCGGTTGCAGCCAGGTCGATCCTCTCGGGATCTTGGGCGTGCGACTTCGGCGCCTTTGCGTACGCACTCATATCCCAGGAGGCTTCGGCCTTTTTTCCCGGAGCGATACGGTCGACCAGGCCGGCGGCAACCGCCTCTTCGGCGGTGTACCAGGTCTCAGCGTCCATCGCGGCGCGCAGTTCTTCCAACGGCATGCCGCTTTTCTTCGCATACTGCGCGGCCAAGCTACTATCAATTTTCGACAAGAGACCGGCGGTCGCAGTCAGATCGTTGGCGTTGCCCATCGCCCAGGTCCATGCGTTGTGGATCATGTAGAACCCGCCGTCGGAGATCTCAACCTCGTCAGCCGCTGTGGCGATCACGGTAGCTGCGCTCGCCGCGTATCCGTCCACATGCGCGATTACCTTGGCCCCGGTTTCGCGGATGGCCTGGCAAATGGTCTGCGCAGCAAACACATCGCCGCCTGGACTGTTGATCCGGATATGCACCGTGCCGCCCTTGATGGCGCGGATCAGCGGCACCAAGGTCTCAGCGGCGACGCCACCCCACCAATACGCCGTATCTTCATCGGCGACGATGGCGTCGTAGATATAGATGGTCGTCTCGTCGCCCTCGGCCACGATCTTCGACTGCGGAAGCCGGTCAGGCCGCTTCTTGTTGCTCGCCAGGAGCTTGGTCAGGCTGTTCGGCACTCGTGCCTCCGTTCATAGTCAGGTTAGTATTTGGTGGCATGTTTTCGCGTCGACGTATCTCGTCAGCGGTCATGAATGGCATCTCCCCGGAGCGGCCTAGCGCCGTCCGATATGCGTCATAACGGGCCTTCAGGTCGCCACGTTCAAGCGCAGCGGTGATGTGCTCGACGAAGAACCGCTCGCGCACCGGCCAAAGCTTGCTGTTCACCTCCTGCGCGATCGGCGTGAGGTGCCGCTGCAGCGTGTACCGGACGAAGCCGATGCCCATATTCTCGACACCAGATCCCCAGGACGTGGTCTTGTCGGTGTGGCCGACCATGAACGGAGGCACGCCAAAAATTCGGCAGATTTCCTCGACCGTGAAAAGGCGGGTCGCCAGAATCTCGGCATCTTTCGAATTGACGCTTACTTGCGCTGGCGTCAGGCCGCCGCCGAGGATCAGAGGTCCTCGCCCGCCGTTCTGCGCGCGCGCCAGCAGCGATGCCTTCAACTGCTCGAGCTGCGTCTTGTCCAGCTTCGAGTCGGTCTTCAGCGCGTAGTCGAAGTTAGCGCCGCCGGAGAAGAACTGGCCAATGTGCTCCTGCGCCGACAAAGCCGTGCCGATTGCCTCCATCGCCGCGTAGGTCAGTGGACTTGGACTGGTAAGGCCGTCGAAGCCCAAACTGGGGAGGTGGATGATGTCCTCTCTGGCAAGCACATACGAAGGCTTGTCGCCTGGAGTAATCCGGTAGCGCACCGTGTCACCGTCCTTAAACGGCTGGACAGTGTGGCGTGGCAACGGTTTCCAACCAGTGACCCGGTTGCTGGAAAAGCGCGGGCGGACCCACTCTCCGAAGCCGTCGCCGTGCGACAATTTCGAAAGGATGATCGACTCCCAGGCTGCCGATGATGTCCAGCCGTCGCTTGCTTTTTCGTTGAGCATCCACCAGTACTCATGGTCTGCGGAGTCTCGCTCGTTACCTTTGCGCTCGTAAATTCCGATCGGCAGCGTCGCAATTGCGCCCGCGACTAACGACATGCAGGCGTATGCCGCAGACACCCGCATTGCGGTATCAGCGGTTACCGCGGCACCGGACGACGACCGGTGCGCGGCACCGAGCAAATTGGTCAACTCGCTCATGGTCAGACTGCCACTGGAGTTCTCCCCCAGGGCGACCATGCCAGCCCGTTCCGTGCCACCATTGCGTGCGGACAGCCACGAACCCAACACGCGCGAGGTGTGCTGTATGGCCTTCAGGTTCAGTAGTTTTCCGGGCATTACATATCCAATACATAAATTTCTGGGGAGTTTTGCCCAGCTTCCGGATTCAGGGCCATCAACGACACGGCATTTAATAGGGCCATCAACGGATCTATCTTGGCCGTACCGGAGGCCTGTTTGGTAATGATTACCGCATTGCCGCGGGGCTCGATGCGGGCATTGCCAACGCACCAGGCCATGAGAGGCATGCCGCCGTGCGACATCACGCCCTCGGCGAGCTTTCTCTCTGCGGTTTTAATTGGGCTGGTCAGCTTCCAGCCTTGACTGATGCCGACGATCTTGTCTTCGGGCACATCCGCTTCGAGCATGGCATCCAGAATGCCGCCCAATCCGCTCGGGTCAACGCCGACCTTATCCAACTTCCCGGATTCCTCGATCTGCGCCACATAAATGGCGACTTGCTCAACGTCCTGCCCGATGCGCTCAACAAGCGTCAAGTCGCCATCCTTGGCGAAGTCCTTGAACCGCGAGGCCTCCTGCTTTCGACGCTCTAACACTGACGGATGCGCCCAGGCATGCGCCCAAACGAGCCATTCACGCGTAGTTGCGTCTCGGCCCATCACGGCAAAGCCGAGCAAGTCATCAAGGCCGCCGCCGTCGATGCCGACCGTGATGACTTCGGATCGGTCGATCAGTGCTGCGAGGGTGAGACCGGGATGCTTCGCCTGCGTCAACCAGTAGTCGGCACCAGCCCAGCGGTCGGATCGGAGGTTTAGGCCGATTTCTACATTGGCGTGCTTAGCCATGAAGCCGCGGAACGATTCGGGACCGGCCTGCTGCGCTTTTGTGAACTCGCGCTCCAGAAACACCTCGTCAACGGAAAACCCCATGTTCGGGTTCACCATCGCCATGTTTTCCAGCAGCAGGCAGTCTCCGGACGCGACCATTTCCGGCGGGTGTTCAAAAATAATCGGCACAAATGCCGGGTCGATAATCGTGCCGTCGCGCACTTGGCGCGCATAGTCGAGCTTCTGCTTGAACACTCCAGCCGGGGGCTCGTCCGATTGCGTGGTCAGCCAGATTACGAAACCTTCAGGGCGTGATGCAAGGCCGCCCAGCGCCTCTCGGAACATGTTTTCTGCGCTCGGAATCTTGCCGAACAGGTGTAACTCATCCACGAGCGTGCCGACCGATTTCTTGCCGCCCACGGTGTTCTGATCAGCTGCCAGCACCTTGAGAATCGCATTGCTTTCACGATGTGTGATCGTTTTCACGTGCGACTGAACGTGCATCAGCGCGTCAAGGTCGTCATCCTTCTGCACCATGTCGCGCGCCGGATTGTATGCATTATTTGCAACTTCGACGGTTGGTGCCAGGACGGAAAACTCGGCTGACTGCCGCCAGTTCAGGATGAGCGCGGTCATCATGATTCCGGCCGCCACCGTGCTCTTGCTGTTCTTTTTTGGAAGAAGCACGAAAAATTCAACGATCAGCCGGCGCCCGCTCTCGGCGTCATATGCGCCAAAGATGCAGCGCACCAGGTCAAACACCCACTCAGCACACGCATCACCAAACGTCGGGCTGCCTGGCGCATCAACGATCTTCAGTTGCTTGAAGATTTCAAGCGCCTGCTCGCCCTGCTCGGGGAAGATCGGCGGCGGAATAATCGAGTCGCCCGCGCGCAGCCGTACCGCCCAGTTAGGGCAGGCAGTTGTCCATTCGGGCATTTAGACCTTCTTTCCGCCAGCGGCGACCAGCTTCGGCGGTGCGGCGGCAGAGAACTTGCCGGCGCCGGCTTTCTTAGCACGCTCGGCCTCCTCGTCCTTCTTCCCCCCATCGCCCTTTTTCATGTGCGTGTATTGGACCGCAGCGATTGCGGCCCTGATCTGCCCGGCAGTAGCATCGACGCGACCAAGGGCGATATCCTTCAGCAGAGTCAACATGTCGCATCCCGCAATTTCTGCTGGTGCCGCTGCTGGCTCCTTCGCTTTCGGTTTCCTGCCAGCGCCAGGTCGAGCGCCGCCCGCATTCGCTCGCGGACCTCCGCTCTTTCCTTTTACGCCTGCCATTTGCTGATTCCTTTTGAAAAGCGGGATTTAATCTACGCGTGGGGTAACGAGAGGTGTCCTGTCAAGCGGACTCCAAACTTTCGGGTATAGGGGGGAGGTATCAGCCGATCCAGGCGCCCGTTGCCCGCAGCGCCGCCTCTCGCTTGCTCTTAGCCTCATGGCAGGGATCGCACAGCACCCACTTGTTATCCGGTGCGTCGCTGCCTCCTGCCCACAGCGGTACCTTGTGGTCCACTGCTGCGCCTATCGTTGTCTTGCCTTGCTCTGCGCATATCTGGCACAGGTCACAGTCCCTTGCGCGGATAGCGTGGCGATCTCTCACGCCGGCGCTACCTCGCTTGCGCTCCACTGCTGCGCCGGGTGCTTGCTTGATCCTGGCTGTGCTGAGGGTTGCGAGTCTCGGCCCTAGCGTGCGGAGCTTCACCCCAAGTCCAGCGCCACAGTCACGCCGCTCACGCTGTAGTAAGTCGGTGCGCCTATCGTCTCCAATGCCAGCACGCGGACCTCGACGCTCTTGATGCCGACTCCGCTATCCTTACTGAACGCCGCCACCTCTGCGCCTACCAGGTCACGGATGCGGGATTCGAGGGCTTGCTTGTCTCCGGCGAGCTGGGCTAGTGCAGGCTGGATGTTCATCGTGCGCCGTAACAGGTTAAGCACTCAAGATCGAATGACAGCGATTGGAGTACTCCGCCGCTCATCCATTGGCATATGGCGCGGCCTTGCGAGTCGGTGCCGGCCACCGTCATCTCCGGACCACCCGAGCGCAGCATGACGCGATTGCCGGGCATGACCGAGCGTAGGTTCGGCGTCGCATAACAAGCGATCAGGTCTTTCTGATGGAAAACGCCATGGTTCATGTTCGCCTGGCCCAAAAAGAGAAAGCCACCCGAAGGTGGCCTAGTACTGAGTTATCCGTTCCGCATCGGCGGAAGATCCCCGCCTGCGTATTCCTTGAGGATCGCTATATCGAAGACTGCTTCCACACGGTTGTTCTTCGCGTCGAACCATACGCACTTAGCCTGATCTTTCTCCGCCGAGTGATTGTAGTCAGAAACATCGACGACCGACATCTGCGGACCACCGCTGATAAGCTGAACTACAGAACCTTTTGCTATTGACGACATCTTCGGATCTCCCATTCTTATTGGTGAGAGCCGAGTATATGCCTATTCGAAACCAATTCTAGCATTCGGCACAAGCGCCGCGGTTGCCTCAATCGTCGATCCCTGCATGCCGTATCCCTTGGCGCGCAGGATGGAATGGGCCTTCTCAGCGTTGCGCAGATGCTCGGCCAAGCTATCCAGCGTCTCGGGGCTCTTGTCCTCGACTGCGCGGACGATCATGTCTTTGTAGTATTGCGGGCTCATGCGTTCTTTCCGGTGCCTGGCGTGTGCTGCTTGCCTGCCTTGATCTCGCGCTGCATCTTGTCCAGTTGGATCAGGATGCGAATCCAGATGGCCTCAGCCTCGATGCTCATTTCCATACGATCTTCGTCTTGAGTGCGCGGTCAATGACAGCCTTGAGCTTGTCGATGTCAGGCTCTTGGCCGGTCAGCGCGCAGAAGGCAGCGAGGCAGTAGAAGTACGGTGTCAGCCACCATGCTTGCGTGACGATGACTTGGCCGGTCTTCATGCGCCACCGATGCCGTCGCGGTAAGGCCAGTTGCGCGATACCTGCGCTGGTTGCGATGGCACTGGTGCTGCTTGGCCGAAGAGGATTAGGCAGAGCGCAAGCATCGACATATGACCACCTACGTGTAAAAGCGCCGCCAGCGCAAGGCGAGCGGCAAAGTCCGGTAAGGGACGGGGATGTCTGTTGTCGGCCTTCCTTACAGTGACATTGTCACAAAGGAAAGTATTCGTTTGCTTTCAACGATGTAGACGCATGGCTTGATTGTTGCTTAATAGCCAGCACAACTATATCGGGGAAGAATATGAAATCACTACTTGCGCTGCTTGCCGCGCTGCTCATGTCGAATGCGAGTGCCGGCGTGGCCTACACATGGCATACGACCTATGCCGCGCAGCATCAGGAGCCGTTCGAGATCCAGATGTCGATCGTCTTTTCGGATGCGGCCGTGCAGTCAGGCTCTGTGAATCACTGGAGCGATGCTTGCTATTCGCCCGGCAGCCAGATCCAATGCAACGATAATGTGCAGAGCCTGTATTTCACTGGCGGCACTCAGCAAGATATCCAGTACATCTTTGGCGATCCGAGCCATACCAGTTCTGGCTTCATGTTCCTCGAAATCATCGGCTCGTTCGACGGCGCCTATTTCAACGGCAATGTCAGGGTTCGCACCGAATTTACCGAAGTCGTGATCGACGATGGTTTGGTCTACTTCATGGAAAGCACCATTCCAGGCGATATTTGTAACCTTGGCGAAGATTGCCAGGGAGATCGCGGCGTGTTCATGGTGGACCAGGAGCTAGCAGAAGTGCCTGAGCCTTCTTCTATCGCCCTGTTGGGCCTTGCACTCAGCGGCTTCGTGATCGCCCGCCGTCGTTCCACAACCGTCACTACTATTGGAAAAATTTGATGAAATCGCTATTCGCCCTGTTTATCGCGCTGTTCATGTCGAGCGCTAATGCTGGACCAACATATGTTTGGGAGTATTCATCCGGCGCGCCTGGCGCGCTTCCCCGTAATCTTCAGCTCATCATAACTTTTGCCGATAACTGGTCGGGGTACTACAAGTCGGTCGCCTGCCCTGTGGACGTTCCTGGCACTATTGAGGACGTTTGTCCTCCTGATCCCAATTCCGGAATCGAGCGCATCTACGCGTCGCTCAATGGCGTCGAGTGGAATACGATAGAAGTCTTCCCACAATCGAAGCCATATTCGGCGCACGTTGATATCGAGATGTCACTTGAGTTCCTGTCGGGTGGTTTGCTCTCGGGCTCGATCTTCATCGACGACTTACATTCGACCTTCATCCTCGACAGCGTCGGGTCACTGTTCACTGTCCGAGCAGTAGGGCATGATTTCGGCAGCGCCGCGGGAGGATGCGCCGGCCTCGGCGCGTTTGAATGCTCTGGCGCGACTGGCGTTATGCGACTGGTCGATGACCCGTTCAATGTGCCAGAGCCTTCGTCTATCGCGCTGCTGGGCGTGGCGCTTGGCGGGTTGATGCTGGGGCGCCGTCGCTCTAAGCGCGCATAAAGAAAAGCCCGCTGACCTTTCGGAAGCGGGCCATTCAATCGATATTATCACCGTATATCAGTCGGCGTTTCGACCACTCCAGATTCCGACCGTGAGCGCTGCGGCAATTGCGTCGTATTCAGATGGTACGGCTCCGTCACGCAGGGCCGCTTGTTTCGCAAGCTGCTTTCTAACCTGCTTAAATTGGGCAACAATCGCCGCCGCATAACGTGCTTGACTCTCTGCACCAGCGTCATTTATTTCGCCAGGACCGTCAAAATTCGAACCACCCATTTCAGCTCCTCAACGTTATCGGTGAGGCCATTATACGGCTTGCAGTCAGCGCACCGCGTGCAATTTTTATCCCAACTCTAGGCGTAAAAAAGCCCGGATCTTAGCCGGGCTTTAGTAATGCATGACGCCGTCGGCGTGATAGCAAGATTAACTTCCTCGTACTGATGAGCAAGCGTACCTAAATATACTCTTAACCATAAAGGCGGTCAAGCAACTTTTTTCGAGACCGTTCTTTGTGCTTCAGCTCGATCCTGCGCCTCGATTTCAAGGTCGTGCAAGCCATCCATCACGGCCAGGTGCAGAGCGTGCAGTCGGTTATACACGGTGACTTCGCTGCAGCGGAGCCCGCTTGCAATTCGCTTCACCGTTAAACTGCCGGCCAAGTAGAACCATTGAGCCACCTCGAACTGTTGGGGCGATTTTGCGCGGATTCGCACAATGACCAATTCGATCTCTTCCTGAGCCGCCGTTTCAGTGATCGGTCCAGCACAAGCACCAACATGAATTTGGACGAGCGAGCAGTAGTTCGATTTGGACGGGTAGCCTAAGCCGCCATCGTCTCGGCGCTTGCACCAAGTCGACCACTCGATAAGACGTTTGTTGATGTACTCGATCACTGTTTCCTCGCTTGCGTTTGCTGTTAGGTTTTGACTTGGCTTTTGGTGTGGCCGTTGTTCTTGGGGTTGAATCTTGTTTTTCCTGGTGCTCGGGGTTGCAGTAGCCTCTCCTCTTCTCTTCTCTTCTGAGATGCACGTCAGTTGCTAGCGCACTCTTCTGAGAATAGACATTGAGACGCACGTCAATTGCTTGCAGCTTGCTAGCGTGCTGCTAGCACTGGCTTAGGCCAGTCCGGTGAGATTAAGAAGCCCGCTTGAACGAGGGCATTCAAGTCCAAGTCTTTGCAGGACAACTTCTTCTCTAGGAACGGAATGTCGCTGGGGATCTGGCCGTCGTTCTGGCTCGCGTAGACCCACAGCAGCATTAGATGGGCCTTGGCTACGTCAGACAGCGAGCAGAACGCGTAGTCGTCGAGAATGGCCCGGTGCAGCTTTATCCAGGGCGGATTGCGCTTGCCGTAGTGCTGGAATTCCTCCCAGTTTTTGACGGTCAAGAACTGGACTGTGCTCATGGCTTTCCCCTCATGCGAACTTCAATGATCAGGCGGCACAGCTCAACGATGCCGGCGCGCTGATGCAGGTCGTTCGCATCCTCGCCGACAACCTCGGACATGCAGTACGGCAGGCCTGTGTCCTTCGCCGCCAACTCTCCGGTTTGCGTCACATCGTTGTCGGCAAAGACAAACGCGCGCCCCTTAGCCAGGGACCCGACATAGGACAGGTTGTAAGCGTTAAAGCAAACCGCCACAGACGCGTTTAACCGAAGTCTGCGCAGCGCCATCTCGATGGAGATGCCGGTTGCCAGCCCCTCACAGAAAAACGTCTCCTGAGCCCGCTGGTTGCCCAGCCAGAGCACGCCGCCCTTCGCACGCGTCCCCCACTGCATCTCCTTATGCCACCGGTGCTCGTCTGCGCGCCAGTCGATCCGTTGGCACCCGACCAGCTCGCCATCGAGGAACTCGTACATCGGCGCGATCAGAGTCGGACCGCGCACCAGCGCCAGCGCGTTGGGCAGGCCTTTCGATATCAAGTACCCATGTGTCGATGGCTTGCATTGAGCGAGGTGGCGCTTCGTCATCGCGACAGCGGCGGCGAAACCACGTTTCTTTCGCGCCTCTTCCGTAAGGTCTTCACGCGGGACGCCGCCGGGCCTCGGGATCAGCGGCTCGGCGCCAAACTCGGCATAGCGCCAACCGTTCGCTGCAGCTTCGCGGTACAGGGTGCCGATGCGGATCTGGCCGGCCGAGCCGATACTGCGCCAGACGGCAAGGGCGGCGTTACGGCAGTAGGAGGTCGCACCCTTACTCCAATCGTTCCAAAGATCAAATGCGTCCTCGCCGAACTCGGACTTCAAGGCCATCGCCGCACGCACCCAGGTTGCGCGCTCAACCGGAGCGATGGCATTGAGGGCGCTGACTGCTTTTGCATAGCTCATTTGGCGACTCCTTCGCGCTGGAGAAGCTGCCACTTGGCGAACTCGCCCGCCACCCATCGGATGCCCTTGGCCGTGAACTTTGTGCTGTTGAACGCGTGGCCACTATCGGCGGTGCCAGCCTTGACAGCGAAACGCCCCGTGTCAAGATGCTGGGAAAATGGAACCCACTCACCACCGAGGCGATACATGATCTTGCTCTCTTCCAGGAAGTCTCTGAAGGTAGGCTCCTTGATCCCCAGAAGTTTCGCCACCTGTCGGAATCCCTTGAGACCAGTCGAGTCGGCGTACTTCTCGACGAATGCGACTGCTGGCGCAGCGGCTACTAGCAGCTCAGCCTGGGCGGCGATGAGTTCCTGCTGGTCGGCGGCGAGGCGGAGTGCTTCGGCGAAGCTTGATGGGATGGCGACGGGCTGCACCGATTCCAGCTCCCGCCAGCGGGCGACCACCTTGCGGCGAAGTGGAGCGCTGTATCCGGTGAGGAGAGTTTCAGTCAGCTCGCGATCGAGGGCAAATTCAGCCTGCTCTCGGTTCATGCTGTCGAAATAGATGCGTCCGAATCTGGACACATCTTCTCCGAGGTCGCGCAGCATCGATTCGATGTCGCGCTTCACATGCTGATGCTGCTTTCCGGTTAGCTCCGCAATCTCGCGGCTCGTCATGATCGAGGGTTGTGTGGCGGTTCCAGCCACGATCGACAAGCCGCCTCCTACGTTGTGGTTCAACATAGCTGCTCCTCAAGCGGACTTGGATTCGATCAGCTTGCGAATGTCCTCGGCTCTCCAGACAGTCACGCCAGGGGACAGCTTCACACCAGCAGGATAGTGCCCCACTTTGATTCCGTGATACCACGCAGTGCGGCCCACTGGGATGAGCGGAGGAATTGGAGGTACTGCTTTCGGATTGCCGAGGATTTGGCGGATTCGCAGGAATCCAGTTTCAGGAAGAGCGTTCATGTTCGCATCCATTCGAAGTGACCGTAATTGGCCGATGGATGCACTATGAAAGAGTAAAGCCGGCAATAATATACCGAGCGCCAGTCAACGCTAGACGAACGCCACTGGTCGACTAGCGACCGGTAGCGCTCGTTAGCTTTCTGTCGGCAAGTAGCCATTCATAAATCGTTGTTTGCGCTCGCTGCTCGCTTATAGCAGTCTTGAAGAATGATGCCTTTTCAATCGCTAACGGGGCTAGAAGGAATGACGCCCGGTAGGGGGACGGAAATGACTTTGACTTGTACTGTTCGACCACCCATTCCCGGAGATTTGTCATCGGTAAGTTTGCGATATCTGCGCCCTTTTTACTATGCGCGCGACGCTGCATTTTTTCTGCTGCGATCCCAGTTTCCCATCCAGTAAAAAAAGTACATGAACCCATAGAACCCGCAGCAATAGCCATCAACTCAATCGATCGACGGCCATCGCCTTGCTTGGCTGCAAAGGCGGCCTCGTCAATTTTGCGGAGCGCATGCGCAGCCAAGACTTGAATGCTACCTAGCCTAGGTGAAATCGCAGCAAGCTTCTCCCAATCCGGTCCGATGTCGCGGGCGAGCCAGTCATCAAGGACGGTATCTTCGCCCTCCATCGCGATGACGCCATCCGGCGTGCATGCCGCTCGATTTTTTTCGTTGTCTTCAACCGTGCCATCCTGGATCGCGCCCTGCCACCAACAGGCCGAATTTTCTGCACCCTTCTCAAGTTCCACACTCGCGAAATCGATAAGAGCTAGAACATCCTCGTAATACCAATCTGACGAATTGGGTGGCTGGCACCGCACTAACGCACCGTGCGCAAGTCGTTGGATATTTCGATCTGAATTCTCGAAAAAGCGATCCCCGCTAGCAGCTTCTTCGATGCATAAAAACTTGTACATGCCCCCCCCGTTGGATTTACGCTTACTGTTAGCGGTAGTGCATCCAGAGCTTCCGATTGTATCTGAGCTGGGACCGCCACACTAAGCGACGGTCTCAGTATTTCGTTATTCGCCCAAGGGAAGGCGGGAATAGTCGACTCTCTGCCGTCGCCAGATCGCATGCCCCTCGTCGACGCCCGCAACGAATGCATCAGCAGCCGCGCAACCGGCCACGTACGGCGCGGGTAGTCGCCGCCCGATGAGATGGAACTCCAGCGCCGCACGACAGCCTTCTTGATACTCTGGACTTCGCTCGGCCCGGCCAGGGAAAAACGCGATGTCCATCAGGCGGTCAACCTTGAGGAGTGCCGCGCGGAGCGACGCGGGCTCCGCTGCTGCACGCGAAGCGCCCGGTCCGCTAGTGGTCGGAGCCACCATGCTCATGGCATTCATGACACGGCTCCGCTGGTTTCGCCGGCAGGACCGATATAGTGCCGATAATGCGTAACAGCGCCGTCCGGAAAACGGGCGGCGTTGCTCTGAGCATGCCAACTCCCCTCCTCGGTATCGAAGAACGCCGTGCACGGCAATCCGGTCTCGTCGTCCCACGCGATGACCACGCGGAGATTTTCAGGCGGCCGGTCTTCGCTGACAGCCTCCCAAGATTCGGCGAGGTCCAGATGCTTACTCAGGGCATTCTTTGACCCTGCCTGTCGTGCGACTTCGTCCATCGCCAATGAATTGCCCAGCACCGTTGCTAGTATCTGCTTTGCGCACTTGCTGAAGCAGTCGATGGCATCGAGCCTTTCCTGGAAATCACCGCCCGTCTCGTCGATGCTTTTCGTCACAGAGTCGAGCAACACCCGGAGACGGAGGCAGCCCATTTCAACATCGCCCGCTAAATTCCTGATCTGGCTTGCCGCTCCCCCCTTGGCAGTGCTCGTAGCGGCGCTCATTCTGCACCGCCGGCTGATTGGCTGAGGGCGAACGCGGCGTCATTCGTGAGTTCGTGAACGGCATCCAGCGTGTCCGCCAGTTGATTGATCAGGATGCCAAGCCGAATAAGTGTGATGCCGGGGATTCCCGCATCGTCCGCGACCTGGCCGCTCAGTGACACCAAGCTGCCAATTGCGGAGAGTCCATCGGCGATCGACTGAATTTCATTTTCGGCGTGCGATTGCACAGCCATTAGACGGAGGCGATCGTCGGCGTTGGCCGCGCGACTGGGCAATCCGTCTTTGAGAAGGTGGAAGAGTTCGCTGGGGGCGCGGTTGGCGTCGTTAAAGTATGGGTTGCTTGCCAACGACAACGGGTTCGGCGTTGCGATTTTTTCAGGGCGCGCCGAAAGATCCGAAATTGCTTGCAGGCTTGGCGATTTCATTTTATTATCCATTTTGTGCATCTCCTAAGGGTGTGACAATCCATCAGCCGTCTTAGATGTTCAAGCATCCTAGACAACAGCTAACCTGGTTCCGCCAGGCCGGTTGTGCTGACATAGAGGGCGACCTGCAAGTCGCCCTTTTTTTACGTCAGGATCTTTCCAGTTAAGTTCACTGCATTTCCGCAGCCTCCTCCTCGGCTAAACACTTCTCAATCATCATCAACAACTCGCCGTTCATAGAGCGACGGTTGGCGATCGCCATCTCTTTTATTCGATTCCGCATGCCACCTGGCAGCCGAAGAATGAACTGTTCCTTGTCAGCGACTTGTTGCTCAGAATTCTGAAGTGCCATGTTGCTCTCCGTGATTTGCGGTTGATCAATCCATGCTACTCGCAAAGTGCGATCATCGCAAGTGCATAGCATTGAAATATCGCACTTTGCTAGTATCATCGCCGAATGGAAAAAAAGTCGCCACCCAGCAAAAGCGCAGAACAGTTCATCATCCGATTTCCAGATGGTATGCGCGATCAGATCGCTGCCGCTGCTAAGGCGCACGGGCGATCTATGAACGCGGAACTCGTCGCGCGCCTGGTTAAGTCGTTTAATCCGATCGAGGATGAGGACGACGTGCTGCGTGCAGTTCACGCAATCATCCGATACTCGGCAAAATTCAATGTGGATGTCACGGTCAACTTCTCAGGCTCACCCGAGAGCACTGTGGCTAAGGCCATCCGAAATGGAAGTCTGCCCGCTGATGCAACCCCGGACGATCTATCGGAGCCAAAAGTAGAAAAAGCTCGCACTCGTGGCGTCCCGAGAAAGCCTAAACGTTGAATGCGCGAAGGGAGATGTCTTGAGCTACGGGATCAGCTGGGTGAAGCTTGAGAAATACGCGGAGATTACGGGGGACTCTGTGGACGCTGTTATGGCTCGGCGCAAGTCCGGAAAGTGGCTAGACGGCGAGCAATGCAAAATCGTCGACGGAAGGCTTTGGGTCAACCTGCGCTCGGTTGAAGAGTGGATTGACGGCGGTGGGCGCGCGAATCGCACGGCCGCTCAGTCTGGTGAAGAGGAGAGCCGGAACGACGTGCGTGCGCCCGCACCGGTCGCTTCGATGGCAAAGGATGCACTGGTACCAGGGCTTCGGAAGGAAGAAGTGCTGTGGGATATAGCGACCATAGCGCTGTACCTTAAGCGCGAGCCACAGGTGGTTCGCGAGCGCATGGCATGCCTGCCGTCTTTCCCAAAATCGATACGGTTGCCAACGAAGACCGGGAGAGCGCAGCCGCTGTTTTTGGCCGAAGAGGTGATCGCCTGGACGAAGAAATACAAGGACAAGAACTAAAGCCAGAGCTTCATCAGGAGGTTCTAGCGATACTTTTCTGCGAAAGCGCTCTAGTCATCCCAGGGTAGGCCTACAGCGCCCTCTACAGGCTTGTAGTTAGCGCCGACCACGATCTTGCCGGCAGACGAATCGGAGCGCTTTGCAGTCTCCTGCGGAAGCTTGTCAGTTCCGTCTATCCATTTCGCAAACGGCGTCGCCAGGACGCCTGCAGGTACGTACCATTTTTTCTTTCCGGCATCCCACTTCGCGCCTAGCGCACGGGCAGCGTCCTTCTCAGCGTATGGAACATTTAGCAATATCATCTGTTACTCCCGTCTGGTGACGGCGAATTGTAGACTAGCTTCATCCCTCGTGGGGCAATACGAACGATGGTAGACCAACCGTTCTGGGATCGATCGTCGCGGGGCATTAGATTTTTTCTTACCAAAGTTCTTACCGATCCGGCACCACATGAAAAAGGCCAGCGCACCGGCTGGCCTAAGTCATTGAATCCATTGGTCGGGGCGAGAAGATTCGAACTTCCGACCCCTTGCACCCCATGCAAGTACGCTACCAGGCTGCGCTACGCCCCGACGAGTTGCGAATTATATCAGAGCATTTTCCACTTTTGCCAGCCCAGGACGGCGGCAGTTCCCCCCTGTCAGCGCGATGTTTGCGCAAACGCAAACTTCCACGTCCACTAACCGAACCGGATCGTACCGAACGGCCTATTTTTTGCCATTCCGATAATATCGGCCTTAACTAGTTACGGCCGGCATAGAGCGCCGGTGCTCTATATGGACAATCAAAACAGCGACCTCACCCGCTTCCTTTCCACCGGCGTAGCCGGCCTTGACACTATTCTCGGAGGCGGCCTCACCAGCGACCGCTTGTTCCTCATCGAAGGGGAGCCGGGCACTGGCAAGACCACGCTCGCCCTGCAGTTTCTACAGGAAGGTGTGCGGCGCGGCGAGTCGGTGATCTACATCACGCTCGCGGAAACCCGGGTCGAGCTGGAATCGGTTGCGCAGTCGCACGGCTGGTCGATGGACGGCATCCATGTCGAAGACATCATCCCCAACGAGAACATCCTCCACCCCGACCAGCAATTCACGATCTTCCACCCGTCGGAAATCGAGATGGGGCTGACTACCCAGCGCATCCTCGAAACCATCGAGAAATACAAGCCCACCCGCGTGGTGCTCGATTCGCTGTCCGAACTCCAGCTGCTCGCCGAAAGCCCGCTGCGCTACCGGCGCCAGGTGCTCGCGCTGAAGCAATATCTGGCCGGCAAAGGCTGCACTACCCTCTTTCTCGATGACCGCACCGCGCTGTCGGGCGACCTGCAGGTGCGCAGCGTGGCGCACGGCGTCATCACGCTCGAACTCATCAACCAATCGTACGGCTCCGAGCGCCGCCGCGTCCGCGTGGTCAAGTACCGCGGCATCGCATTCCGCGGCGGTTCGCATGACTACAAGATCGTCACCGGCGGCCTGGTCGTCTATCCGCGCCTGGTGGCGGCGCAGACCCGCACCCAGAGCGACCATAAGCAGCTCTCCAGCGGGCTGCCCAAGCTGGACGCGCTCACCGGCGGCGGCCTCACTGAAGGAACCAGCACCCTGATTTCCGGGCCGCCTGGCACCGGCAAGTCTTCCCTGTGCAGCCAGTACGTGTACGCGGCGACCCAGCGCGGCGAGAAGGCCGCCATGTTCCTGTTTGAAGAGGCCTCCGGCAACCTGCTGGTCCGCACGGCCGGCCTCGGCATCGATCTCAAGTCAGCTGTCGACAATGGCCTGCTGACAATCCAGCAGATCGACCCGGCCGAGCTGTCGCCGGGCGAATTCATGCATGCGGTCGTCGCCGCGCAACGCGCCGGCGCGCGCATCATCGTCATCGACAGCCTGAATGGCTACCTGAAAGCGATGCCCGACGAACGCTTCCTCGCCACCCACCTGCACGAGTTACTCACATATCTGGGCCAGCATGGCGTTGCCACCATCATTGTTGGCGGCCACCCCTCGCGCGGCAGTCCTGGTACCGGCTCGGTCGACGCCAGCTATGTGGCCGACAGCATCATCATGCTGCGCTATTTCGAAGCGCGCGGAAAGGTGCGCCAAGCCATTTCGGTATTCAAAAAACGCGTCGGCCCGCACGAGCGCGCCATTCGCCTGTTCAGCATGGGCAGCGACGGTTTGCACGTCGGCGACGTGCTGGCCGATTTCCACGGCATCCTCACCGGCGTTCCGTCATTCGATGACGAGCAAGTTCACATGCTGTTTGGCGACGAAAGCGACTAGGCCATGGAAAAACGTGTCCTCATCTTCGCGCCAACCGGGCAAGACGCCGCCCTGGCATCGAAAATTCTTACGATGGCCGACGTCGACAACCTCGTCGTCCCCACCGCGAACGACCTTGCAGAACAGATGCTTATCGGCGTAGGGGCCGTGCTCACGGTGGAAGAAGCGCTGCCAAACGGCGCCTTGCGCGCCATCGGCGAATTCGTCAAGTTCCAGCCCAACTGGTCGGACCTGCCGATCGTGCTGCTGACCCACCGCGGCGCCGACTCGCCCAACGTGCGCCAGGCCATTGCCAGCCTGGGCAACGTCACTCTGCTCGAACGCCCGGTCCGCACACTGACCTTGATCACCTCGCTGCAGTCGGTATTGCGCGCGCGCGACAAGCAATACCAGGTGCGCGAGACCGACCGCCGCAAAGACGAATTCCTCGCCAGCCTGGGGCACGAACTGCGCAACCCGCTGGCCCCGATCCGCACCTCGATGGGCTTGCTCAGACACCAGTTCCCGACCCAGCCCGCGGTGATCAAGGTCAGCGATGTGATCGAACGCCAGGTCACCCACCTGACCCGCCTGGTGGACGACCTGCTCGATGTGGCACGCATCAACAGCGGCAAGATCGAGCTCCAGCGCACCAACACCAGTTTCAGCGCGATCATCGGCCATGTCGGCGAACTGTGTTCGGCGGCCGCCACGGCAAAGCGCATCGGCATCGACTACGACTTGCCGGACCAGGAAGTGGTGCTGTTCGCCGACTACGCGCGGGTGGTGCAGATCGTCGCCAACATCCTCTCGAACGCGATCAAGTTCACGCCGGTCGAGGGACGCATCGCCGTGCGCGCCTGCGTCGACGACTGTACACTTGAAATCCACGTGAAGGATTCCGGCATCGGGCTTGAACCGGCCGCCCTAAGCCGGATTTTCGAGATGTTTGAGCAAAGCCGCCAGCCATCCGGGCAGATAGCCAGCGGCCTTGGTATCGGGCTGTCGCTGTCGCGCCAGTTCGCCGAAATGCACGGCGGTCGCGTCTGGGCCACCAGCGACGGTCTTGGCCAGGGCAGCGAGTTTGTCGTCGCCCTGCCCATCATGCGCGACGGCTGCGTCGAGCATCCCGACGCGCCCGGAGCACCAATCGGCGAAGTCGACAAGCGCCCCAGGGTGCTGGTCGTCGATGACAACCGCGACGCGGCCGATTCCTTGCAGGCGCTGTTCGAGATGGAGAACTGCAAGGTGGCCACCGCTTACGATGGCTTCGAGGCGGTCAGCGCGGCCCAGCAGTCAATGCCCGACATGATCGTGATGGACCTTGGCATGCCGAGCATGGACGGCTACGAGGCCGCGCGCCGCATCCGCAGCCAGCCGGGCGCGCAGTCGATCCTGATGATCGCGCTCACTGGCTGGGGCCAGAGCGAAGCGCGCCAGCGCACGTTTGAAGCAGGCTTCGACCACCACCTGATCAAGCCGGTCAACTTCGACGAGATCCGCAAGCTCGCCCATGGCCGCTTTTCACGCAGCCACTGACCCGCGAGCGTTTAGCGCCAGTTCCCGCGCAATGCGCTCACCTGCTGCTGCAGGAATTCGGGGCTGGCGTCCTGCGGCGGCACCGGCATGCCGACGGCCAGCGCCAGCCGCGAACGCGGACCGCGCGTAAACGAGCGCTCGAACAGGTTCCCCGGGTCGCGCGTGAGCAGGCTGCCCCACAATCCACGCAGCGCCATCGGTATCACCGGCACCGGGCTGCGCTCGATGATCTTGGCGATCCCGCCACGGAATTCGTTGATTTCCCCGGTCGAGGTCAGCTTCCCTTCCGGGAAAATGCACACCAGCTCGCCATCGTGCAAGGCTTTCGCAATATCGATATATGCCTTCTCCATCACCCACTGGTCTTCCTTGGCCGATGCGATCGGAATCGCCTTCGCGGTGCGGAAAATCCACCCCAGGATCGGCGTGTTGAAGATGCGGTGATCCATCACGAAGCGGATCGGGCGCGGGCTGGCGGCGCCGATCACGATCGCATCGACATAGCTGACGTGGTTGCACACTAAAACCGCGGCGCCTTCTTCAGGAATGCGCTCGACATCCACCGTGGTCACGCGATGGATCGTGTGTATCAGCAGCCAGGCCAGGAAACGCATCAGGAACTCAGGCACCAGCGAGAAAATGTACGCCGCGACCAGCGCGTTGAGCAGCGCCGTCGCCAGGAACATCTCGGGAATCGTAAAGCCCTGCGCGTGCATCAGCATCGCCAGGCCGGCAGCAGCCACCATGAACAGCGCGTTCAGAATGTTCATGCCGCCGATCGTACGCGACAGGTGCTGCGGATCGCAGCGGGTCTGGATCAGCGCAAACAGCGGCACGATATAGAAGCCGCCGAACACGCCAAGCAGCAGAATGTCGCCGAGGATGCGCAGCGCGCCCGGCTGCGCCAGCAGGCCGGCCATGTCGACCGTGGCCGTGCCGGTGTAGCCAAGGCTGGCGAAGTACAGGTCGATCCCGAAAACCGACAGGCCGATTGCGCCAAACGGCACCAGGCCAATTTCCACCTTGTGGCCGGACAGGCGCTCGCACAGCAGCGAACCGGCGCCGACGCCGACCGAAAACACCGTGAGCAGCATGACGAACACGCTGTAGTCGCCGTGCAGGTAATCCTTGGCGAACACCGGGAACTGCGACAGCACCAGCGCGCCGTAAAACCAGAACCACGAGTTACCCAGCATCGACAGGAACACCGTGCGGTTCTTGCGCGAGAACGCGATATTGCGGACCGACTCGGCAAGCGGATTGCGGCTGATCTTCAAGGTCGGCGCGGGCGCCGGCGAGTGCGGAATCCGATAGCTCGCCAAGAGCCCGACGACGGCGAACAGCAGCGTGGCGCCGGCCACCAGCTCGATCCCGTAAGGCTTCACCTGCGCCATTGCCGCGCCAAGCACCTGGCCGAGCAGGATGCCGACAAAGGTGCCCATCTCGACCAGGCCATTACCGCCAACCAGCTCTTCCGACTTCAGGTGCTGCGGCATGTACGCGTACTTCACGGGGCCGAACAGCGTCGAGTGGATGCCCATGCCGATCACCGCGGCGATCAGGACCCACAGCGTATGTGTCATCCAGCCGATACCGGCAACCAGCATGATCCCAATCTCGAGCACCTTGACGATGCGCGCCAGTTTCCCTTTCTCGACCTTGTCGGCGATCTGGCCGGCGGTGGCCGAGAACACCACGTACGGCAGGATGAACAGGCCCGGGATCAGGCTATTGAGCATGGCCGGCGCCATGCTGGTCCAGCTCAGGGCATCGTAGGTCAGCACGACCAGCAAGGCGGTCTTGAAGACGTTGTCGTTAAACGCACCGAAAAACTGGGTCCAGAAGAACGGCCCGAAACGGCGTTGCGACAGCAGCGAAAACTGGCTCTGTTGTTTCATGGGGATTGCTCGCTAGGTGAAGGTTTGCGCAGCAGCGCCTGGAAGGCATGCGGCACCCAAGGGCGCGCGGCGAGCATGAAGCTCATCGCCTGCTTCTGTTCGAGCGGGACCCGCGTTTCAAGCTGGTGCAGCTGCGCGATGTCGGCCGCCACCTGCTTCAGGCGCTCGATCAGCGCCGCGCTGGACTGCTTCGACAGCATCACGTTCACCAGTCCCAGCACCTCGCCGTCGCCGTCGAAGCGGGCGTTGAGATAGTCTGCGGCGGCTTCGCTGCGGAAATAGGACTGGATCGGGCCGTTCGCGATCCAGCTGAAGGTGCGCGCGATCAGCAGCTTGACGCGGTTATTCGGCAGCAGCTCAAGGAAGCCGATTTTATCGAGGCGCAGCAGGCCAGCCGTCACCTGCGCCTCGCTCAGCCTGTAGGTACGGACGATATCGTCGAAGCCGATATGGTTCATCGCCGATACCGCCACCACCAGCAGCTGCGGGTCGCCGATGATCTCCTTCTCCTGCGCCAGGGTCAGGTGCGAGATCAGCTTGGGGGCGCCCTGCGCCGCGTGCAGCTCATCGAAACCGATGCCGGCCGCATCGAGGATCTGGTCGAGCCGCTGCAGGGTGAAATTCTTCTGGGAGAACATCCGTTTAACGCTTGCCTCCGACATATCGATCCGGGACGCCAGTTCGCCGTAGGTGACCCCGCGGCTTTTGAGCAGGCGCTTCAATGAGTCGACGAGTGTAATCGCTTGCGGCATCTATAAATCCCGATAGTAATCTGGTAGCAGATCTTAATACCCCTCGGCATTAAAAGCGATACTGCCTGGCCAAATCATTGTTGTGAATCAATTATAAAATCGGGGACAGACCACCATTTTGGAAGATTCCAAAATGGTGGTCTGTCCCCGATTTTGGAACATTGCCGTTTTATGTGAGTGGTTCTTAGCTTAGCGACTCCAGCCTGATCCTGACAACCTGCCCCACCACCGTGTCCATTTGCTCGATCTTCGCAATCGCGGCGTTGATGTTCTTTTCTTGCGTCTGGTGCGTCAGCATCACGATGTCCAGGCGCGTCGCGTTTTCCGCCGGCTCCTTCTGCAGCACCGCGTCGATCGAGATGCGCGCGTCGGCCAGGATGCGGGTCAGGTCGGCCATCACGCCCAGGCGGTTTTTCACGTACACCCGAAGGTAGTAGCTGGTCGTGATCTGGTCCATCGGGAGGATCGATACGTCGGTCATCTGGTTCGGCTGGAAGGCCAGGTGCGGCACGCGGTTGCCCGGGTCGGCCGTGGCCAGGCGCGTGATGTCGACCAGGTCGGCAATCACCGACGATGCGGTCGGCTCGGCGCCCGCGCCTTTGCCGTAGTAGAGCGAGGCGCCAACTGCGTCGGCTTGCACCAGCACCGCGTTCATCGCGCCTTCCACATTGGCGATCAGCCGCTTGGCCGGAATCAGGGTCGGGTGCACGCGCAGCTCGATGCCTTCAACGCCGTCGATCACCGTGCGCCGCGTGATACCCAGCAGCTTGATGCGGTAGCCCAGCTGCTCGGCATAGCGGATGTCGACCGCTTGCAGCTTGCTGATGCCTTCAATGTAGGCTTTCTCGAACTGCACCGGAATGCCGAATGCGATCGCCGACATGATGGTCAGCTTGTGCGCGGCGTCGACGCCTTCGATGTCGAAGGTCGGATCGGCTTCGGCATAGCCAAGGGCTTGCGCCTGCTTCAGCACGGTGTCGAAGTCGAGGCCCTTGTCGCGCATTTCCGACAGGATGAAGTTGGTGGTGCCGTTGATGATGCCCGCTACCGACTCGATGCGGTTCGCCGTCAGGCCTTCGCGCAGCGCCTTGATGATCGGGATGCCGCCGGCAACCGCCGCTTCGAATGCGACCATCACGCCCTTCTCTTGGGCGGCGGCGAAAATCTCGTTGCCGTGCAGCGCGAGCAGCGCCTTGTTGGCGGTGACCACGTGCTTGCCGTTGGCGATCGCCTTGAGCACCAGCTCGCGCGCGGTGTCGCAGCCGCCAATCAGTTCGACGACGATCTCGATGTCCGGGTGGTTGACGATCAGGTTCGGGTCGGTGACGACCTCGACGTTCGCGCCGACGATGCCTTCGGCGCGCGCGGTGTTGCGCACGGCGACCATCGCAATCTCGATGGCGCGGCCGGCACGGCGGCGGATTTCTTCGCTGTTACGTTGCAGGACGGTGTAGGTTCCGGCGCCGACGACGCCGAGGCCAATCAGGCCTACTTTGATGGGTTTCATATTCTTTGTATTGGTTGGTTCAGCCACGCCCATGACGGCGGCGGTAGCCTTCGAGGAAGCGCGCGATGCGGCCGCACGCGTCGCCAAGGTCGTCCTGGTTGGGCAGGAACACGAGGCGGAAGTGATCCGGCGCGATCCAGTTAAAGCCCGTCCCCTGGACGATCAGCACTTTTTCCTCCGACAGCAGCTCGCAGGCGAACTGCTGGTCATCCGCGATCGGGTACATCACGGGGTCGAGGCGCGGGAACATGTACAGCGCAGCTTTTGGCTTGACGCAGGTAACGCCCGGTATGTCGGTCAGCAGCTTGTGTGCGAGGTCGCGCTGCTTGAGCAGCCGGCCGCCAGGGCCGACCAGGTCATTGATGCTCTGATAGCCGCCCAGCGCGGTCTGGATCGCGAACTGGCCCGGCGCATTGGCGCACAGGCGCATCGAGGCGAGCATGTTGAGGCCGTCGATGTAGTCCTTGGCGTGGCGCTTTTCGCCCGATACCACCATCCAGCCGGCGCGGTAGCCGCACGAGCGGTAGTTCTTCGACAGGCCGTTCAGCGTGATGAACAGTACGTCGTCGGCCAGCGATGCCATCGAGATGTGCTCTTCGCCGTCGTACAGCGTCTTGTCGTAGATTTCGTCGGCCAGCACGATCAGCTGGTGCTGGCGCGCCAGCTCGATGATGTCGAGCAGGACCTCTTTCGGATACAGCGCGCCGGTCGGGTTGTTCGGGTTGATGACGACGATCGCCTTGGTGTTCGCGGTGATCTTGCGGCGCATGTCGTCCACATCCGGCATCCAGCCTGCCTGCTCGTCGCAGATGTAGTGCACCGGATTGCCGCCGGAAAGGCTGACCGCGGCGGTCCACAGCGGATAGTCGGGCGCCGGCACCAGCACTTCGTCGCCGTTGTTGAGCAGTCCGTTCATCGCCATCACGATCAGCTCCGACGCGCCGTTGCCGAGGTAAATGTCCTCGATCGTCACGCCGTTGATGTTCTTTTCCTGCGTGTAGTGCATCACCGCCTTGCGCGGCGCGAACATGCCCTTCGAATCGGTGTAGCCGGCCGCGCCATGCATGTTGCGGATCATGTCGTGCACGATCTCGTCAGGAGGATCAAAACCGAACACGGCCAGGTTACCAATGTTCAGCTTGATGATCTTGTGGCCCTCTTCCTCCATCTGGCGGGCTTTTTCCATGGCTGGGCCACGAATCTCGTAGCAGACGTCGTCGAGCTTGTTCGATTTCAGGATCGGTCGCAAAATCATTCCCTGTTTGGTGGCGCGTATGTTGCAGTGCGAAAAATACCCATTCTGCCGAAAGCGCCCCATTTAATCAACTTATGGTGAAAATTAGCGCTTTATAGGGGTTTGTGGCATTCTATGCACCACGCAGGCGCAGTCCTGCAACAACTAACGCCCTACAATGAAGCTTCACGCCAGCACCACCAAACAATACCAGACCGTCACTGGCTACGACGACACCGGGGTCGAGATCAATGCCGAGCATTTCGACTACAGCCTGATCGTCATGCCCGAGACCGCGCCACGCCCGTGGCCGGTGCCAACCTTCGAGACCTTGGGGGCGGAACATTTCGAGCAGATCGATGCCGACCAGCCCGACGTCGTCATCATCGGCACCGGCGCGCGCCAGCGTTTCGTCCATCCGCGCCTGGTGGCCAGCCTGTCGGCGCGCCGCATCGGCGTCGAGTGCATGGACAGCCATGCCGCTTGCCGCACCTATAACATCCTGATGGGCGAAGGCCGTAAGGTCACGCTCGCATTGATTATCGAGGGCAAGCAAACAACGGCTTGATTGCGGGATACGCGTCCCCATATATTGCCAACTTGTTTATATTGCCCTCCCCCTGCCGCGCTGATTGGGGACACGAAATCAGCGCCGACCATCGCCAGGAGAGAACCTGTGGCTGACAGCCAATCCGCAGCACCCGTAACGAATTTTTCCGCCCCAATGACCAGCGACAAGACGTTCGAACTGGCCGGCCGTCCCGCGCGCTATACCGTGCTGTACTTCTATCCGAAGGACAACACGCCCGGCTGCACGACCGAGAGCATTAACTTCCGCGAGCTGTATCCGGAATTCCAGGCCGCACAGACCGAAATCTATGGCATCAGCCGCGATTCGCTGCGCTCGCACGAGGGCTTCAAGGGCAAGCTGGGCCTGCCGTTTGAACTGATTTCCGACCCTGACGAACTGGTGTGCAGCCAGTTCAATGTCATGAAGATGAAAAATATGTATGGCAAGCAAGTTCGAGGCATAGAGCGCAGTACGTTTATCATTGACGCTCAAGGCAATTTGGTGAAAGAATGGCGTGGCGTGAAAGTTCCAAATCACGCGGACGAAGTGCTGGAATTCGTCAAGAGCCAGCCCTGACTCGCCCCGGCTACACGTTGATCAACCCGCTGTAGAACCTGATTGCACCAGCCCATTTTGAGTCAACCGTTTTCACCGTTTGCATCACTCCAATCTGGCGGCCTGCCAGCCCGGTCATATTCCGGGTTTGCGCAGCGCCCACGACATTCGCCCCAGCCGTTTTTCACCTACGACGCCGCAAGCACTGCTTGTGGGCCGCTGCTGGCTATCCCCGGACATTTTTAGATTGAGACACTGATGCCATTACCAAAAATACCTACTAAACCGGCGACACTGCTGCCGGTGGCAGATTACCCAAAAGCAGAAGCTGGCAAGACCGGCGCGCGTGCTGTCGCCGCCGCCAAGCCGAAACTGGCTGCCGTGCCAGAGCCAGTCAATGACGAAGTGATCGCCAAGCCGGCCAAGGGCCGCAAGACTGCGCGCCTGCTGTCGGCGCCGCATGCCGCGCCTGCGGCTGAAGCTCCCGTTGCCGCACCCGTTGCAGCACCGGTTGCCGCGCCAGCGGCAGCCCCAGTTGCCAAGGCCGAGCCGGCCGCAAAGCCCGCCCGCGCCAAAGGCCGCCAGCCGAGCGAGAACGAACTGCCGCATCCGGCCAAGCACAAGCCGGTCGAAGTGCCGGTCAAGTCGAACGCCAGCCGCCAGGCCGACAAGTCGGGCCAGACCAAGATGTTCGTGCTCGACACCAACGTGCTGATGCATGACCCGACATCGCTGTTCCGTTTTGAAGAACACGACGTCTACCTGCCGATGATGACGCTGGAAGAGCTGGACGACCACAAGAAGGGCATGTCGGAAGTGGCGCGTAATGCGCGCCAGGTCTCGCGCACGCTCGACGCGCTGGTCGGCACCATCGACGACGGCGCCATCGAGGCGGGCATCCCGCTGGCCAAGCTGGGCAACAAGGACGCCAAGGGCCGCCTGTTCTTCCAGACGCGCCTGCAAGCCGGTCCTGGCTTGCCGGAAGGCCTGCCGCAGGGCAAAGCCGACAACCAGATCCTCGGCGTGGTGCGCAACCTCGAAGCGGAACTGCCGGGCCGCGCCATCGTGCTGGTGTCGAAAGACATCAACATGCGCATCAAGGCGCGCGCGCTGGGCTTGCCTGCGGAAGACTACTTCAACGACCACGTGCTGGAAGACACCGACCTGCTGTACTCGGGCATCGTCCAGCTGCCGGACGATTTCTGGAACAAGCACGGCAAGGACATGGAGTCCTGGCAGGAAAACAAGAACGGCTATTCGGCCACCTTCTACCGCATGACCGGCCCGGTCATTCCTACCCTGCTGGTCAACCAGTTCGTGTTCCTCGAGCCGAAAAGCGGCGAAGCGCCGTTCTATGGCCAGGTCAAGCAGATCAACGGCAAGACCGCCGTCATCCAGACCCTGCGCGATTTCAGCCACAACAAGAACAATGTGTGGGGCGTCACCGCGCGCAACCGCGAGCAGAACTTCGCGCTGAACCTGCTGATGAACCCGGAATGCGACTTCGTCACGCTGCTCGGCCAGGCCGGTACCGGCAAGACCCTGCTGGCACTGGCGGCCGGCCTGGCGCAAGTGCTTGAGACCAAGTTGTACAACGAGATCATCGTCACCCGCGTTACCGTGCCGGTCGGCGAGGACATCGGCTTCCTGCCAGGTACCGAGGAAGAGAAGATGTCGCCATGGATGGGCGCGTTCGACGACAACCTCGAGGTGCTCAACAAGTCCGACTCGGAAGGCGGCGAATGGGGCCGCGCGGCAACCCAGGACCTGATCCGCTCACGCATCAAGATCAAGTCGCTCAACTTCATGCGCGGGCGTACCTTCGTGAACAAGTTCCTGATCATCGACGAGGCGCAGAACCTGACGCCGAAGCAGCTCAAGACCCTGGTCACGCGCGCCGGCCCTGGCACCAAGATCCTGTGCCTGGGTAACATCGCGCAGATCGATACGCCATACCTGACCGAAGGCTCGAGCGGCCTGACCTACGTGGTCGACCGTTTCAAGGGCTGGTCGCACAGCGGTCACGTGACCCTGGCGCGCGGCGAGCGTTCGCGCCTGGCCGACCACGCGAGCGAAGTGCTGTAAGACTTCGCCAGCCAATAAAAAACCCTGTACGCCGCGAGGCGTACAGGGTTTTTTTATGGGCGCCGATTAATCAGCGCACTTCGCAATCAACGGCATCCGTCCGCGTCGGAATGCTGCCTGGATTGCCCGTGCCGACGCTCGTGGAGCTGAACGTCGGCGGCGGCGTGAAGTTCAGCCCAGGATTGACAGGGACGATGATCGGCGGAGTGATGTTATTGCGGACATAGCCAAACTGGCCGGCGTTGAAATTCAGTGAACCACCTGGATTTGTCATCACGATCTGGCCATCGGTGACCGACACGTGCAGGCCGGGCGGCAGCGACGGCCCCACCGGCGCTTTCACAGCGCCGCCCCCGGCGGCCGGGACGTACTGCGCGATGAATGTGGTGCCGCGGATGCCGATCGTCGCGGTCGGCGTCTTGAGTGAAAACTTCTGCTTGTTGCGCTTGCCGAGCAGTCCGGTCACCGACCGCAGGCCGCCCTTGACCAGGTCGAAGCTGGCGCTGTCGGCGTCCGGCTTGGCCTCATCGTAGGCGAACGACTCGATCTTGAAGGTGGTGTCGGGGCGCAGCGTGATTTCGCTGTTGTCGATGAAGCGGATCTGCGCATAGGTGTTCTTTTCGGCCACCAGCGTGTCGCCCTGCTCCACTTCCGATTTGCGTGCCAGGATCTTGACCGAGCCGTCAGCCTTCTTCGCCATCAGCGGCCCGCTCACGTGGACCACCGTACCGGCAACCTGCCCCGCCCACGTCAACACCGTCACCGCCACCATCGCGGAGAACAGCAGGACGTTAATTACAGTACGTTTTTTTGCGAATCTCATCTTTTGCTCCAAATAGTGGTGCCGCTTCCGATTTGCCGGTATCGGTTTTTTTGCTTTCTTCCGTAGTCGGGCCTGCCGGCTCCGCGACCGTTGTCTTGGTAACCGCCTGCACGCTGACCTGCTGCTGCAATGTCACCGCCAGCTGATTCTGGCCAGGATTAGCCGTCGGCGCCGGGTTGACCGCTGCGCAGCCCGGCGATTCCGGCGCGGCAATGCAGCGATCCGGCGCCGGCAGCACGACCGTGCAGCCTTGCAGGCCAGGACTGGCCGCGCATTGCGCCAGCGTCGGCAGGACGACCGAACAGCCCGACTGCGATGGCGTCGCGGTGCACTGGCTCAGCGAAGGCAATACCGACGAGCAGCCAGGCGTGAATGGCGAGCTGTTGCACTGGGCCAGCGTCGGCAACACCGACGAACAGCCCGGGGTCGATGGCGCGGCGGTACACTGGCTCAGCGATGGCAACACCGACGAACAGCCTGCCATCGATGGCGATGCGACACACTGGTTCAGCGAAGGCAATACCACAGAGCATCCCAAGGTCGATGGCGCGATCACGCACTGGGTGAGCGTCGGCAACACGACCGAACAGCCTGCCGTGGTTGGCGCGACCGCGCACTGGCTTAACGAAGGCAACACCGCGGAACAGCCCTGCGTGGCTGGCGCGCTGCTGCACTGGCCCAGCGAAGGCAACACGACAGAGCAGCCCGGCGTCGATGGGGAGATACTGCACTGCCCTACCGATGGCAGTATCACCGAGCAGCCCTGGGCCGATGGTGTGGCGGTGCACTGGGCGATCGACGGCAGTACCGACGTACAACCGGCAGTGGCCGGCGCCGCGATACATTGGCCAAGCGTTGGCGCCTGTGGCACCGGCGGTACAGGTGGCACTGGCGGCTCTGGCGGCTTCGGCGGCTTTGGCGGCTCGACCGGAGGTTGTACCGGCGGCGCCGTCTCGCTGGTGCTGACGCTGCCGGCGGGCGCGGTGACCGATCCGCCGTTGCTGACGCGGCGGCCTTTGAGCGCGATATTTCCTGCGTCCGTGCTCACGATGCCGGTGCTGCCCACTTTCAACAACGCGCCGTTACCCGCTTCAAGGGCGATATTGCCCGCCTGCGATTCAACGCTGCCGTCAATCGTCATCGCGCCAGTGCTGGTCAGGGTGATCGCGCCGGCGCCCGAGCGCACGCGCGCGCGCGCATCTGGCTCGAAGGGATCGGTTGCCGGTATCGTCACTGCGCCGACGTTCGCAATACGGACAGCGCCGCTGCTGCCAGGCGCCGTCTGCTGCACTCTTCCCAGCACCAGGGCGCCGGTATTGGCGATGTTGATGGCGCTGGCGCCGGCATCGTGGTTATCCACCGTCAGCGAACCGGTGCGCAGCTTGAACGCCGCGCTGTTGGCGCCGACGCCGGCTGTCGAAGCGAGGCGCACGCTGCCCGCGCTGACCGATCCTGAGTCGCTCGATACAATTCCCTCGCCAGTCAGCTCTACCGTGCCCGCGCCCGCACTGACGGTCTTGTCGATCGTCAGCTTGCCGGCGGCATCAAGCACGATGTCGCCGCCGCCCGTCGTGGTGCCGGAAACTGTCAGGTCGCCGGCCGCGCCGAAGTGGAAAACGCCGCTGCTGGCTCGGCCACCCACCATGCCGACCGAATTTGCCAGCGCCAGGTCAACCAGGCTGCCGCGCGCCTCAACCCAGGATGCGGCGATGAAGCCGTCGCCGCCTTGCGTAATCTGGTTGGCCGAATTGAGCGTCAGCTTGCCATTGGACGTGAGCGCCGCGTCGATATCCAGGTTGCCCTCGCCCGCATCAAGCACCACCTTGCCGGCGTTGGCGAAATTCGCTTCGCCGGTCACCGCCAGGCGGCCCGACTGGCCGTCGTTGCCGCCGATCGTCACCGCCCCGGCGATCATGTTGCCCAGCTCCGTGTTCGACAGTCCCAGCAGGCCCGACTCATCGTAAGCGCTGCCGCCCAATGCGATCATCGTGCCTGCGTTGTGCGGCATGACCGTGATGCTGCCGTCAGCGCCCGCATCGAGCGCGCCGCTCAGGACCAGCTTGTCGGAACGGGCCAGGATCGAATTCGACTTGATGACGCCCGTTTCGATCACTTCGATCTTGCCGCTTCCGAAGCCGCTGCCGTAGCGGCCGAGCTGCACGTGGCTGTCGGCGTGATTCGACAGGTCGATGCCGCCTTCCACGACGATGCTGCCGCTGGTCGCCAGCACCAGGTTCGGCGTCTTGCCGGCATCGGCGGTGTAATTGGCGGCGACGGTGATATCGCCAGAATTGGCGCTGCTGCCGATGTTGATGCCAAAGCCGGTGATACGGTTCAGCTCAGCGGGCGACAACGCCAGCTCGCTGCCGGTTTTGCTGTTCGAGATGCGCATGCCGCGGTCGGCGGAGAACGGCGTGAACGACACGTTCGGCCGGGTAGCGGCGCTGCCGATGGTCCCGCCGATGACGATGTTATCGGTCTGGATGTCGATGTAGCCCGAGGTGTCCAGCGACGCGCCGCCGGCGAGGGTCAGGCTGTTCGCCGCGCGGAAGTCGAGGGTGCCGCCGTTGGCCGATATCGGCGCATTGATGTTGATTGCGTTGCCTGCTTCGGCGCGCAGCGAACCGGCGCCCGAGGCGATCGAAATGGCGCTGTTGAAGTCGATGTTGTTGGTCGCCTGCAGAATCACCCTGGTGGTCGCGCTGTTGATCAGGGACGGCGCGATGCGCGTGGTCTGGTCCGAATTCTCGGCGAACGTGTCGGCGTCCGACAGCGCGTCGGTGCCGCCGATGTCGACGATGATATTGAGCGGATCAAGCAGCCAGCTGCCGATGCTGCCTTTGACAGCTCCCGCGTCGACCCGCGCGCCGCTGACATCGAGGTAGTGGCCCGAGGTTTCGACCAGGCCGCCGTTGCCGCCAGCCGCGCCGCCGCGCGCCGAGATGGCGCCGAAAGCGCGCGTAGCGCCGTCCGACCAGACAATCACCTTGCCGCCGTCGCCCGAGGTGCCGGCATCGGCACGAATGCTGGCGTCCTTGCCAACCCATGCCTGGCGCGCGTTCGGCACCAGCGCATTCTTGCCCTGGAAGTCGCCGCCCACCAGTACCGTGCCGCCGCCATGCTCGCCGCTGGCCTCGATGCGGGCGTCGCCGGTCAGCGCAACGCGCTCGCCCAGCACCTGGACGCTGCCGCCCTTGCCGGCACCGGTGGCGCTGGTGACGCTGCCCGCTTCGAGCAGCGTGTCGCCGCTGGCTTTGAGGGTGATCCTGCCGTCGGCGCCTCGTACCGCGCTATTGGCGTTGACCACGCCGCGCTGGCGCACAAGCGCGCCGTAGATGCCGATCTGGCCGCCCTGCGCGACCACCTGGCCGAGGTTGACCGCTTCGCCGGAAGGCGCCGAAACGCTCACGCGCAGGTCGGGGTTGGCGCTATCGACCAGCTGCACCGAGTGGCCGGCGGCCAGCACGATCTCGCCGTTCGGCGCGTTGATGATGCCGCTGTTTTCGACATTCGCCGCGATCAGGTAGACCTTGCCGCCGTGCGGCGTGGTGATGGCGCCCTGGTTGACAAGCTTTCCCGCCGCCGCGCCGGCGCTGAAGTTGCGGCGCCCGGACAGGAAGTCGGCATCCGACAGATTGAGGGTCGATGCCGTCAGACCGTTGACGTCGATGCGCGCATCGCGTCCGAACATGATGCCGTTCGGGTTAAGCAGGAACACCTGGCCGTTCGACTGCAGCGCGCCGAGTATCTGGCTCGGGTCCTGGCCTGTGATCCGGTTCAACACCGCGCTGTCCGCGCTCTGCTGGACAAAGCGGGTGACTTCGCCCGGCTTGACCGAGAACGACTGCCAGTTGATGATTGCGTTCGGCGTGTTCGTAATCGTGAACACATTACCCTGCTGGCCGAAGGTCGCCTGGCCGCTGACAACCTGCGGCAGCGTCGGTGCGGCCTGGGCGCTGCCAAAGCAGCCGGCCAGCAGCGCGGCAATGAGATGTCGCTTCATATTATTGTTCATGATCTGTTCCTTACCTTAGTAGGCAATTCCTACGCGGACGTGAAGCTTGTTGCTGCCGCTGGCGTCGACAGCGCCCGACCGGGCCACATGGCCGTAATCGAGCTGCATGTTCATGCTGGTACCCATCGCCACGCGCAGCCCAAGCCCGGTGCTGGCGATGCTGGTGCTATCGAGTTCACCCGGCAGCGCCTTGTTGCGCTCACCGTAGGCCGCGTCGTAGAACGCCACGGCGCGGCACTGCCAGCGCCCCGCTCCGCAGAAGTTCGGCGAGTACAGCTCAAGGTTGGCGAACGCGCCCGAGTCGGCCGACAGCACGCGCTCGTCGAACCCGCGCACCGAGGCATTGCCACCGGCGCCGAACTGCTCGCCCGATACCAGCGCGTCATTGGTCCACTGGCCGTTGAACAGCACGCGCAGCTGCCAGTCCTGCAGCACCATGCGCGAGTAAGCGCCCGATACCCGCAGCATGCGGTAGCTGTCGTCGGCGCCGGCGCGGGCGCGCTCGAAGTCGATCGCCCCTCCGCGGCTGCCGCCAGCGATGTTCTGCACGGCGGCCACCGAGAAGCCGGCCTGGGCGTCGCCGTCCAGCGCGACGTTGCCGGTAAATGCCACGCTGATCGGACGGACCGTGACATCGTTGCCGAAGTTCTGCCCGGCGAACAGCACGTCGTTTTTGTAAGCCTTGATGTCGAGGCCATACACCAGGCGCGGCTCCAGCGATCCGCGGCGCGCCAGCACATGGTTGTAACGTGCGCCGAAGGTGGCGCCCTTGCCGCTCACGCCCAGGTCGAACAGGCCGGCGCTGACCACGCCGGAGTCGACGTTCGAATAGCTGGCGAACAGGTCCACCGACGCGCCCAGCGCGTACAAGGGAATGTGGTAACCGAGGCCGTAGACGCTGACCTGGTCGGGATGTTCGACGGTGGTGGTGTACTGGATGCTGCCGAGGTGGTCGCGGCCCCACAGGTTGGCGTGCTGCAGAATCAGCCCTGCCTGGGTCTTGCCGGTCTGGCTATTGCCCGAGTTATCGAGGTTGAGCATGGCGCGCCACGCTTTTTCATCGGCCACATCGAGGTTGGCGTCGACCACATCGTCTTTCTCGCCGGTCTGCAGCTGCAGGTTGATCTTGCGCGACGGGTGTTCGTTTGCCAGCTTCAGGTTGGCAGATACCTGGTCCAGGTTCGGGGTGCGCCCGCTGGCCAGCGAAGGCATGCTGCGGCGGATGTTGGCCTCGTCGACGAACTTGTTGCCGCGTACCCGGACCTGGCCGATTGTCGGCGCCACCACGTCCAGCCGCACCACGCCGCCGCCGAGCTCCTGCTCCGGCAACTGCACCGTGACGACTTTGTAGCCGCGCGCGTGGAAGGCTCCCTCAAGCGCCTCGAGCGCGCGCTGGACGTCGCCGAAGTCGCGGTTCTTGCCGGCGAACGGCGCCAGCGCGGCCTCGACTTCCGGGGCCGGCAGCAGGCTGTTGCCGCTGACGGAGAAACCGCTGATGTCGAAACGGATGGGTGCTTCAGGCTCTTGCCCGGCACCCCAGGCGGCGCTGGCAGCGACGGCGAGGACCGAACCTGCAAACAGGCGCGCAAATCGTAAACTCATGGTGGGGCTCGACAAAAAGGTGGTGTGTCCTCATCCGCACAAGGGTCGGCGAGACTTCTTCACCTTTTAGTTTAGACCGTTTATGTTGCAATGGAGAAAATATATGCCTGCTTGTTCAACGGCCTCGCTTAGGGTCCCGCGCGACGTTGCCTGATAACAACGTTTTATTATCATCCAAACTACTTCGTGTCGAAATTGGTCACGCCATCCCAGTTGGCGCCTGGCGGGTCGCGCCGGAACTGCGCGATCCGGTCGAGATACAAGCGGTACAGGCCGAGCGGCCGCCGGGCGAACAACTGCCCGATGGCGGCTTCAGCGGAATCCCAGTCGCGCGCGCGGAACATGGCCAGCGCCTGGTCCCATTGCGCCACTTCCTCGACGATGGCGCCCTCGGCCGCGTCGCGCCGGACGACCGGTTCGAACAGCGCCACCGGTTCGTTCTTTCCCTTGACGCGCACCCGGTCAAGCTCGCGGTACAGGAACTCAGGCGCCGCTGTGCGGGTGGCCTCGCCCACCGCGATATCGGCGCCATACAGCTTGGTCACCCCCTCCAGCCGGGCCGCCAGGTTCACCGCGTCGCCCATGACCGTGTACGCGCGGCGGATCGCCGAGCCCATGTCGCCGACGTGCATCAAGCCGGTGTTGACGCCGATACCGATGCGCAGCGCCGGCCAGCCGCGCGCGACGAATTGTTGATTCAGGCGCGCGGCGCTGGCCTGCATCTGCAAGGCTGTCGCCACCGCGCGGCTGGCGTGGTCGGGGAAATGCACCGGCGCGCCCCAGAACGCCATCACCGCGTCGCCGATATATTTGTCGAGCGTTCCCCGGTGGCTGTCGCGGATGTCTTCGGACATCGCGGTCAGGTAGAGGTTGATGTACTCGCGCAGCTCCTTTGGCGCCAGCCCTTCCGAAATGGTGGTGAAACCGCGCACGTCGGCAAACATCACGCTCAGTATCCGGCTGTCGCCGTCCATGTTGTACTTGCCGGGATCTTCCGCCATCTCGGCCACCAGCTCGGGCGCGACGTACTCGCCGAAGCGCGACACCAGCGCCTTCCCTTTGCGCACCTCGAAGAAGTAGCCCCAGACGAGGTTCACAAGGAACAGCGCAATGATCAGCAGCATCAGCGAAGCGCCATTGAGCACAATGTCCTGCGACGCGTACATCCAGTAGTTGAACAGCGCGGCGGCGCACAACGCCGCGCTGGCAAGCACGATCGACTTGAGCGGCGACAGCACCGCCAGCGCGAAGGTCAAAGCCAGGCCGATGCCCAGCACCTGCAGGAATTCGATCGCCAGCGCAAAGTCGGGACGCGACTTGAAGCGGCCGTCGAGGATCGACTTGATCAGGTTCGCATGCACTTCAACGCCGGGATATTCGGCGTTCACGGGCGTCACGCGGATATCCTTCAGTCCCGGCGCGGTGGTGCCGACCAGGACGATCGCGCCCTTCAGTAGCGCGGCATCGGCCGCGCCGGTCAGCACATCGACCGCCGGCACATAGCGGAACGCGCCGCCGCCGGGGCCGCCCTTGCCGCGGAACTGCACCGTCGTCACCAGGCCGTACCCGACCGGGACGGCCACCGCGCGCGCGGGCGTGAACAGGACGATTTCGTCGAGGCCGCCCTGGGCGAATACCGGCGTGATCGCGCTGGCATTCAGGTACACCGCGGCAGTGGCCAGCGACAGCGACGGATAGTAGCCGTTGCCGATCCGCTGCAGCAGCGTGGATGAACGGATCACGCCATCGGCGTCGGTCAGCGCCGTAAAGATGCCGGCGCCGCGCGCGGCTTGCTGCAGGCGCGCGATATTGGCTTCGTAGCCATCGGGCTCGTAGGCGGCGACTTCGCGGCCGTCGAGCTGGTCGACGGTGAACGCCGGCGCCGGCAGCATGCCCTTGGTATGGCGCTCCGACACGCTGTACCCGAGCACCACCGGCTGCCCTTGCATCGCCCTGGCGAACAGGCCGTCGTAATCCATGCGCTCTTCGAGCAGCGCCAGCTGCGACTTCAGGCCCGGCACGTCCTTGAGCTCGTCGCGCGACAGCTTTTCCAGCACCTTGTAGCCGGATGAATTGTCGGCCTCGGGGAACGAGATATCGAAGCCGATCGTGGCGGCCTGGTAGTGTTTCGTCAGCCGGGTGACCAGGTCGGCCTGGATGTCGCGGCTCCACGGAAAGCGGCCCACCTGTGCCAGGCTTTTTTCGTCGATGTCGACGATGACGATGCGCGGGTCGAGCACCGGCTGTTCGACCCGCATGCGCAGGCCCGACAAAAACCCTTCGAGGCGCTCGACCGCGTCGCTGTCATAGAACGCCCACACGTGCAGCGCCGCCGCCAGCGTCAGCAGCAGCCCGAGGGTCCAGCGCGCACCATACCTGGGAAGCAGCCGGCTGCGCCAGCGGCTCATGCCGCGTATCCCGGGATGCTCGTCTCGTCGATTTGGTCGCTCCGACCCCATGCGGCTAGCGCCGGGTTGCTTGGCAGGCCGGCGTTCGCGCCTCCCTGGCACAGCCCCACGCTGTCATTGATCGAGATGGCGCAATCGCGTTGAATGCGGTCGCGCAGCGCGACGACGTCCGGGCTGGCGCCGGGCGCGACACGCCATTCTGTCCGCTGGTCGAGCCGCTGCGCGATTTGTGTCTGGGTGAGCTCGTGCATAATTGGACAGCCTGTCTGTGTTCAGGGTGCGACGGGCGGAAGAAAAACTTGCCCAGGCGCAAGGATACAGTGTAGCGTTAGCGTAGGCTGCTGTACATCCCGCGGCGAAAATTAGGGCGGCGGTGTGTTAAAACGGCTATGATCAGTCTAAATTGCAACTATATGCAAGGCGAGTGCGCGCCTGCATCTGGTAGCCGACGGGAGGTCCCGATCGGCGTTGTCGAGACCGAAACATATCGGTCGGTTCTGTTGGGGAGTCTTACATGAAATTCCGCTTCTGGGGGGTGCGCGGTTCGATACCGTCGCCGGGTCCGCGTACTGTCAGGTATGGTGGTAACACGACGTGCATCGAAGTATGCACCGATGACGGCACGCTGATCATCCTCGATGGCGGCACCGGGCTGTTCGCGCTGGCCCAAAACCTGCTCACCCGTTTGCCGGTACAGGCCAACATTTTCATCACCCACAGCCACTGGGACCACATCCACGGCCTGCCCTTCTTCGCCCCGCTGTTCATTCGCGGTAACCGGGTGCGCCTGCATGGCGCCGTCGATCCGGTCACCGGCAACGGGATCGAACACGTGATGAGCGTGCAGCTCCAGAACAGCTACTTCCCGGTCAGCGAAACCCAGATGGACGCCACCATCGAATACCAGACCCTCACCGCCGGCGTGCCAATCAGCCTGGGCGACGCGGTAGTCGGCAACGTGGTGATGAACCACCCGGTCACCAACCTTGGCTACCGCATTACATGCAACGGCAAGTCGGTGTTTTTCACCGGCGATCATGAGCCGTTCTATAACGAGTACCCCGCGGAGGACCCGCGCCACGCCCCGCACCAGGCCTGGATGGAAACGCGTCAGATCGAGATCGACCAGGCCATGGCCGGCGTCGACGCCCTGATCATGGACTGCTCGTATACCATTTCCGAATACCCGTCCAAGCGCGGCTGGGGCCACGGCACCTTCGACGCGGCGCTGGCAACCGCAAAGCGGGTGGGCGCGCGCACGCTGTACTGCACCCACCACGAACCGACCCGTGGCGACGACGAACTCGAAGCGGCGTTCGCCGACGCGCTCAAGCGCCACGCGCCGCTGCCGGATGGGCTCAACGTGGTGCTGGCCTATGAAGGCCTCGAAGTCGAGGTGACCGCGCGCGAGGCGGTCGTTTAGCGCAATCGGGATGCCCGCGGGCGCGGCGCCGCCCTCCATCACTGCCGCTGACGGCGCAAAAAAAAACCGCCCGATAAGGGCGGTTTTTTTGCAGCTGCGATGCTTACATGATCTTGGTGCCGATCCACCAGGCCACCGCCGCCATGAAGGCCGACGCCGGGATCGTGAAGACCCATGCCCAGACGATGTTGCCGGCCACGCCCCAGCGCACCGCCGACATCTTCTGCGATGCACCCACGCCGACGATCGCGCCGGTGATGGTGTGGGTGGTCGAGACCGGGACGCCCCAGAAGCTTGACATCAGCAAGGTGATCGCGCCGCCGGTTTCGGCGCAGAAGCCGCCTACCGGTTTGAGCTTGGTGATCTTCTGGCCCATCGTCTTGACGATGCGCCAGCCGCCGAACAGCGTACCGAAACTGATCATCGCGTAGCAGGAGATGATCGCCCACTTCGGAGGCTCGGTCGCGTCAGCTGCCAGGTTGCCCGATGCGATCAGCAGCATCCAGATGATACCCAGCGTCTTTTGCGCATCGTTACCGCCGTGGCCCAGGCTGTACGCCGCGGCCGAAGCCAGTTGCAGGCGGCGGAACCAGGTGTCGACCTTGCGCGGCGTCGATTTGACGAACAGCCACGACACAATCAGCATGATGATGGCCCCCAGCGCGAAGCCGAGCATCGGCGCGATCACGATGAACATGACGGTCTTGATCAGGCCGCCGGCGATCAGCGCGCCGGTACCTGCCTTGGCGACAGCCGCGCCAACCAGGCCGCCGATCAGCGCGTGCGAGGACGACGATGGAATGCCGTAGTACCAGGTGATGACGTTCCAGACGATGGCCCCGACCAGGGCCCCGAAAATGACGTAATGGTCGACCACCATCGGATCGATGGTGCCTTTGCCAATCGCACTGGCGACCTTCAGGCCAACCACGAAAATGGCGACGAAGTTAAAGAAGGCTGCCATCGCCACCGCGGTTTGCGGCTTCAGGACGCCAGTCGATACGACGGTAGCGATCGCATTCGCGGCATCATGGAAGCCGTTCATGAAGTCGAACACCAGCGCAAGCGCGATCAACATGCCAAGCACGTAAATGCTGATTTCTACATTGTTCATGTTTTATCTTTTCCCGGACGTTGACGCGTCTTATGCGTTTTCGACGATGATGCCTTCAATGATGTTGGCCACGTCTTCGCAACGGTCGGTCACGGTCTCGAGGATTTCGTAGATTGCCTTCAGCTTGATCAGGTTGCGCACGTCCGGCTCGTCGCGGAACAGCTTGGACATCGCGGCGCGCATCACGTGGTCGGCGTCCGACTCGAGGCGGTCGATCTCTTCGCAGATGGCGACGATCTTGTGCGAGTTGTCCATGTTATGCAGCAGGCCGACGGCCGCCTGCACTTTTTCGCAGCAGGCCAGCGACAGCTCGGCCAGGCGCTTGGCTTCCGGCGTGACCGCCTTCAGGTCGTACAGCGACACGGTCTGGGCCGCGTCTTCCATCAGGTCGAGGATGTCGTCCATGCGCGTGATCAGCTTGTGGATGTCGTCGCGGTCGATCGGCGTGATGAAGGTCTTGTGCAGCATGTCGACGCAAGCATAGGTGACCTTGTCGGCTTCCTTCTCGATGCCTTCGATCGCGTGGGTACGCATTTCGAGGTCGTCGAAGTTGGTCATCAAGCCAACCATTTCATGCGCACCCTTCACGCACAGAGCGGCGTGCTGGTTGAACAGGTCAAAGAACTTGCCCTCGGTGGGCATTAAACGTCCGAACATAGATTTCTCCGTTAAATCGTAGATGCTTCTCATGATGCCGCTGCGGCTGGCGGCTTGTGATATTTTTAGTCGCCCTGGTAAAGGGCGAGGTTTCCGCTGTAGTTGCCAAATTTGGTGTACTGGCCAATCCAGGTCAGGCGCACGGCGCCGATCGGGCCGTTACGCTGCTTGCCGATGATGATCTCGGCGGTGCCCTTGTCGGGCGAGTCGGGGTTGTAGACCTCGTCGCGGTACAGGAAGATGATGACGTCGGCATCCTGCTCGATCGCGCCCGATTCGCGCAAGTCGGACATGACCGGACGCTTGTTGGGACGCTGCTCCAGCGAGCGGTTCAGCTGCGACAGCGCGATCACCGGGCAGTGCAGCTCCTTGGCCAGGCCCTTCAGGCTTCGCGAAATCTCCGAGATCTCGGAGGCGCGGTTGTCGCCCTGGGTCGACCCGGTCATCAGCTGCAGGTAGTCGACGATGATCAGGCCAAGCTTGCCGCACTGGCGCGACAGGCGGCGCGAGCGCGCGCGCATCTCGATCGGGTTCAGCGCCGGCGTCTCGTCGATGTACAGCTGCGCTTCGTTCATCTTCTGGATCGCATGGGTCAGGCGCGGCCAGTCTTCGTCGTTCAGGCGGCCGGTGCGCAGGCGGTGCTGGTCGAGCTGGCCGACCGAACCTAGCATACGCATGGCCAGCTGGGTGCCGCCCATCTCCATCGAGAAGATCGCCACCGGCAGGCCGGCTTCGATCGCCACGTTCTCGCCGATGTTGACCGAGAACGCGGTCTTGCCCATCGATGGGCGGCCGGCGACGATCACCAGGTCGCCCGGCTGCAGGCCCGAGGTCATGCGGTCGAGGTCGATGAACCCGGTCGGCACGCCGGTGATCTCGCTCTGGTTGTCACGGCTGTACAACTCGTCGATGCGCTCGACCACCTGGGTCAGCAGCGGCTGTACCGGCACCCAGCCGGCGCTGCCGCGCGAACCCTGTTCGGCGATCGCGAAGATCTTCGATTCGGCCTCGTCGAGCATCTGCTTGACTTCCTTGCCCTGCGGGTTGAACGCCTGGCCCTGGATTTCGTCGGCCACGGTGATCAGCTTGCGCAGGATGCCGCGGTCGCGCACGATCTCGGCGTAGCGGCGGATATTCGCCGCCGACGGCGTATTTTGCGCCATCGCGTTCAGGTACTGCAGGCCGCCGACTTCCTCGGCCTTGCCGATCGTGCTCAGCGCCTCGAACACGGTGATGACGTCGGCCGGGCGCGAGCCGTTGATCAGCTTGACGACCTGCTCGAAGATGATCCGGTGGTCGTAGCGGTAAAAGTCATCGGCATGCATCATGTCCGCAATGCGGTCGAACGCAGCGTTATCGCGCAACAAGCCACCGATCACCGATTGCTCGGCCTCGATCGAGTGGGGCGGGATGCGGAGGGATTCTAGTTGCGGATCGGAAGGGACATTCATGGCGCGCATTATACCTTTTTCGCATAGACAGACTGCAAGAAATGGCGGGGTTCAGGCGATAAAAAAGCCGGGCAAGCCCGGCTTTTTGGTGGTAGGAAAGGCAATCGCCTCCCCTGCCGAAATGCTACTGCTTAAGCAGCTTCGCCAACAACAGCGATGGTGATTTCAGAAACCACGTCGGTGTGCAGCTGCACTGCTACTGGGTGCTCGCCAGTGGTCTTCAGCGGGCCGGTAGGCAGGCGCACTTGCGACTTCTCTACAGCGAAACCTTGCTTGGTCAGCGCTTCAGCGATGTCGAAGTTGGTGACCGAACCGAACAGACGGCCATCGACGCCCGCTTTTTGCGAGATCGAGATGGTCATGCCGCTCAGCTTGTCGCCTTGGGCCTGGGAAGCGGCCAGCTTTGCAGCTGCTGCTTTTTCCAGTTCGGCGCGCTTGACTTCGAATTCCGCAACAGCTGCAGCGGTAGCGCGGCGAGCCATACGTTGCGGGATCAGGAAGTTACGTGCGTAACCGTCTTTAACTTTGACCACGTCGCCCAGGTTGCCGACGTTAACAACTTTTTCCAACAGAATGATTTGCATAGTTCTCTCCAGTTATTCTGCCAGCGATTAAGCGTGGTGCAGATCGGTGTATGGCAGCAGCGCGAGGTAACGCGCGCGCTTGATGGCGGTGTCCACCTGGCGCTGGTAGTGCGCCTTGGTGCCGGTCAGGCGTGCTGGCATGATCTTGCCGTTTTCCTGGACGAAGTCTTTCAGCGTGTCGACGTCTTTGTAGTCGACTTGTTCAACGTTCGCTGCGGTGAAGCGGCAGAACTTCTTACGCTTGAACAGTGGGTTTTGCTGTTTACGCTTTTCTTTAAGCTTTGCTTTGTTCTTGTCGAATTTTTTACCGAATGCCATTTGAGGCTCCTGTATCTAAAATGTGCTCCGCTTAGGCGGTGGCACTGAAATCAATGATGTGAAACACCAGGCTTTTGCTATTGCGGTTCTTCTTGGCGAGGAAACCTGTGAACTGGTGCACCGCCCCTAACTCGGCCTGGCTGAAGCGGCCTGAAATTTCGCCCGCGGCAAGCGCGGCAATTTCAAACTCGGTCAACCTGGCTACCCCTGCTTCCATCTGCTGCGAACTGTGCAGCAAGGTGGCGGACACGATCGGCACGCCGGCCGGGGTATAGCGCAATACGTCGCGCTCGATAATCTGGGCTACTACCTGAAGTTGATTCACCGAGGTGCAATCAAGTTCGCGTTCACGTTTCCGTGCAAAGAATTAAGCCGCTGTAGCTGGAGCGGCAGCCGATGCTGCTGGAGCAGGCGCTGCGGCTGGTGCCGGAGCTTCTGCACGGTGGCTCTTGGCTGCGTCTTCACGTTGTACCGACTTCATCATCGGCGACGGCGCGGTTTCAGCCTTCTTCATCTTAACGGTGAGGTGACGCAGCACGGCATCATTGAATTTGAACGCGGTTTCGAGTTCCACCAGGGTCTCGTTGTCGCATTCGATATTCATGCAGATGTAGTGCGCTTTTGGCAGCTTCTGGATCGAGTAAGCCATCTGGCGACGGCCCCAGTCTTCGACGCGGTGAATGTTACCGCCGCGTGCGGTGACGCTGGCCTTGTAACGTTCGATCATCGCCGGGACTTGCTCGCTTTGGTCCGGGTGGACGATAAAAACGATTTCATAATGACGCATGCATAACTCCTTAAGGACGTTTAAACAAGTGCCCACCTCGGCGTCAAGACGAGTGTGGGAAGGGAAATAGCCGGCTATTATAAACCGGAAATGGCGCAATGGGCAATCCCCCTGCGTCGTTCATGGCGCTTCCTGCAGCGCTTAGAGTGCAGTTCAGCGAGAAAATTCAACTTTTACTTGCATTAGGCGAAATACTGTACAAAAATACAGGCTGATCATCCACCCAGCACCCAACAGCCATGCTAAAGCTCACTCCGCGGCAAGAACAAATCCTGAACCTGATCAGGGACGCGATCGAAAACACCGGCTTCCCTCCGACCCGCGCCGAAATCGCCAATGAACTGGGATTCAAGTCCGCCAACGCGGCCGAGGAACACCTGCAGGCGCTGGCGCGCAAGGGCGCCATCGAGATTTCGCCGGGCACCTCGCGCGGCATCCGCCTGGTTGGCGCCAGCGTCGAAGCGATGCCGGTCGTGCCGGCCGCGCTGATGATGTCGCTGCCGCTGGTTGGCCGTGTCGCCGCCGGCTCGCCCATCCTCGCGCAGGAACATGTCGAAGCCACCTACAGCGTCGATCCGGCGATGTTTTCGGCCAAGCCCGATTTCCTGCTGAAAGTGCGCGGCGAGTCGATGCGCGACGCCGGCATCATGGATGGCGATTTATTGGCGGTCAAAAAGATCGACAGCGCGAAGAACGGCCAGATCGTGGTCGCCCGCCTGGGACAGGAAGTGACGGTCAAGCGCTACAAGAAGACCGGCGACCTGATCGAATTGTTCCCTGAGAATCCCGATTTCAAGGTGATCCGCGTCGATCCGTCGGAAGACGACTTCGCGCTCGAAGGCCTGGCGGTTGGCCTGATGCGGACCTGGCACTAAAACGTGCCGGTCGTTCCCGCGCAAGCGGGAACCCACTGCCGCCTCAGCGGCTCTTTGCCGACTTCACCATCTGGTTATGCTCGGTGACATATTTGTCGGTGGCATCGCGCCACACGGCAAAGTCAGCCAGCACCAGCTTCGACGACACCCGCGCTTCTTCAGACAGGTTCGCCAGCACCCGCGCCAGGTGCTTGTTGGCCTGTTCGCTTTCGTCCTTGGTCAGCAGGTCGGCGATGTCTTTCGGGATCAGCTTGGTCAGCGGCGACGAATTATTCAGATGCTGCACGTAGCCGTTGTAGCACTCCTGCCACGCAGACACCTTCGCACTCACCGCTTCGATCTCGTCGTTCTGCTTCGACATCGCCGGGATGCGCGGCGCCACGCAGCGATACTTGCCCGCCTTCAGGTCGGACCCATCGTAGGTCGAGATCCAGTACGCGATGTCGGCGCGGCGCGTTTCGCGCCGCTTCATCATCTCCAGCGCGGCGATCGCGGTCTTGTTGCCCTTGGCGGCTGATTTCTTGAACCACCCCTCGGCCTTCTCGAGGTCGATGACCCCTGCTTCGCCGTACAGATACATTTCGCCAAGGTGCAACTGCGCTTCCGCATTGCCAGCATTGGCGAGTTTGGTGTACGCCTGCATGGCTTGCGGATAGGACTTTTTGGCGAACAGCGCATTGGCGTCGCCGATCGGGTCGGCCAGCGCGGCGCCGCAGATCAGGAGGGAGAGAACGAACAGGTATTTCTTCATTGTCGCGCCTGGATGGTCATGGAGAATCCCAGATCATAACTGGAATTTCCACAACCATCCATCGGCTTGGCGCATGGCGCCAAGCCGCTGTTACTTGCCTACGGCTCGCGGCCGTGGCGGCGGCGCGCTGTCGCGCGGCGGATTGGCTTCCGTCTGGCGCCCTGCCAATTGATGCATCCGCAGCTCAAGCTGCTCTTTCTCCATCTTGCTGCGCACACTGAGCAGGCGGTTCTTGTCGGCGACGAAGGTCACCGTCGATTTTTCCCACGCGCCGTGCTGAGCGACCATCTCGGCTGCGCCGGCCTGGGCGGTATCGGCAACCCGGGCGTACACGCGGTCCAGGTGGGTTCGGGCCTTGTCGAATTCGGCTTCGGTCATCAGGTCGATGATATCGGCAGGAATGCGCTTACCCGGCGGCATCGCATCGGACAGATTGGCGATCATGCCGTTGTAGCAGGCGGTCCAGGCGTTATAGGCCGCGCTTGTCGCGGCGATCTCGCTGTTGGACTTGGACATGGCCGGCATGGCCGGGCGCTCGCAACGGTACTTGCCGGACGTCAGGTCGGCACCGTCATATTTGTCGGTCCAGTAGGCGATCTCGGCACTGCGTTGCGCGCGCAGCCCGGTGCGCGCCATGGCGGTCCTGGCGTCCGCAATACCCGCGGCGGCTGCTTGCGCAAACAGGGCGTCGCCCTTGGCGCTGTCGGCGGGAACCCCCTGGCCGTACCAGTACATCTCGCCGAGCCGGAAGCGCGCCTCCGCATTGCCGGCGGCAGCCAGCTTGGTATAGAGCTGCAACGCTTGCGGGTACGATTTGGCAACCAGCGCCTTGTTGGCGTCAAGCAGGTCATCCGCGAACGCGGCGCCGGGAAGCGACAGTGCGACAGCGAGTATGAAGGCACGCATGATCGGTCTCATCAAAAAGTTGAAAACCTGATCATACGCCCGGTCTCGCGCTGTGGAACATCACCTAGCAAAAATACTAGGTTTCCAAGTATTTACAATGCGCCTCTGAAGTCCGCCAGCAAATCCGCCGTGTCTTCGATGCCCACCGACACCCGGATCAGCGACTCGGCGATCCCCATGCTGGCGCGGCGCTCGGCGCCCATCTCGAAGAAGATCGTGTGGGATACCGGGATCACCAGCGTTCGCGTATCGCCCAGGTTGCTGGCCGATACTGCGATGGTCAAGCGATTCAGGTAATCGAAACAGTCGATGCCGTCTTTCAGCTCGAAGCTGAACAGCGAGCCGTACGACTTGAACAGCTCCGTGGCGATGGCGTGCTGCGGATGCGATGCCAGCCCGGGATAGTGGACCGCGGCGACGCGTTCGTCGGCCTCGAGCATCCGCGCCAGCGCCAGCGCGTTGGCGCAGGTGCGCTCCATGCGCAGGGCCAGCGTTTCGGCGCCGACCGCGATGTGGTGCGCCGCTTCCGGCCCCAGCGAAGCGCCGAAGTCGCGCAGCGCCTTGGCGCGCAGCTGCGCCAGGCCCCACTGGGCGGGGGCGGCGCGCTTGTAATTGGCCGCGATGTGCGGGTAGTTGCTCCAGTCGTAGGCGCCGGTATCGGTCAGGCTGCCGCCCAGCGCGTTGCCGTGTCCGCCGATCGACTTGGTCAGCGAATTGACCACCAGGCCCGCGCCCACCGACTTCGGGCGGAACAGATAGGGCGTCGTCATCGTGTTGTCGACCACGTACAAGATGCCGCGCTGCGCGCACAGCTTGCCGATGCGCGCCAGGTCGGCGACCTGGGTGCGCGGGTTGGCGATGGTCTCGACGAACACGATGCGCGTGGCGGGCGTGAGCGCCGCTTCAACGTTCGCCACATCGGTCGCATCGACGAAATCGACCGCGATGCCCTGCCCTGCCGTGGTCTGCCACAGGCTGTTGGTATTCCCGAATAAAAAGCTTGAAGACACCACATGGTCGCCGGCGCGCAGCAGCGCCTGGAAAAGCGCGCCAATCGCACCCATGCCGGTAGCGAAGCACAGGGTGCCGACGCCGTCTTCCATGCGGGTGATCTTGTCTTCCAGCGCAGAGATGGTCGGGTTGCCCTGGCGGCCGTAGCGGAAGCCCGGCTCCTTGCCCTGGAAGACGGCGGCCAGCTGGCGCGCGTCGTCGTAGCCGAAGGTGACGGAGGTGTGCACCGGCTTGTGCAAGGAACCGTGCTCGATCCCCTTGCGGCGATCGTTGTGCAGGATGGTGGTGGTAAAGCCGTAGTTCTTCTTGTCGCTCATGATCGATGAGGTGAAGCCCGGCGGCGCAGGACCGCCGGGATGCGGCGCGATTACTCGCTGGTCGCGAGGTTCAGGTTCAGGCGCGTGCGGGCTGCGTCTTCTTCAACGGCGGCCTTCGGATTGTGGCGCGCGAACTCCAGGCGGTCGAGGTACTCCGGGGTCACGTCGCCGGTCACGTACACGCCATCGAAGCAGGACGCTTCGAAGCTTTGCAGCGCCGGATTGACGTCCGAGATCGAACGCTTGAGCGCATCGACGTCCTGGTACACCAGCGCGTCGGCGGTGATCTCGCGGCAGATCTCCTCGTTGCTGCGGCCGTAGGCGATCAGTTCGTCGCGGGTCGGCATGTCGATGCCGTACACGTTCGGGAACAGCACCGGCGGCGCGGCCGAGGCAAAGTACACATTGCGGGCGCCGGCTTCGCGCGCCATCTGCACGATTTCACGGCTGGTGGTGCCGCGCACGATCGAGTCGTCGACCAGCAGCACGTTCTTGCCCTTGAATTCGGCGGTAATCGCGTTGAGCTTCTGGCGCACCGACTTGCGGCGGATCGCCTGCCCAGGCATCAGGAAGGTACGGCCGATGTAGCGATTCTTGATGAAGCCTTCGCGGTATTCGACGCCGAGCTTGAGCGCCAGCTGGATCGCCGCCGGCCGCGACGAATCGGGAATCGGCATCACCACATCGATATCGCCCGCGGTGAACTGGGCGCGCACTTTCTCGGCCAGGTATTCGCCCATCTTGAGGCGGGTGGCGTAGACCGACGCGCCGTCGAGGATCGAGTCCGGACGCGCGAGGTACACGTATTCGAACGCGCACGGGTTGAGCGACGGATTGTCGGCGCATTGGCGCTCGTGCAGCTTGCCGTCCATGTCGATGAACAGCGCTTCGCCCGGGGCGACATCGCGCAAGAAGGTAAAGCCCATGCCTTCGAGGGCCACCGATTCGCTGGCCACCAGGTACTCGGTGCCGTTGTCGGTTTCATTGATGCCGACGCACAGCGGACGGATGCCGAACGGGTCGCGGAATGCCAGCAAGCCGTGGCCGGCGATCTGGGCGACGACCGCGTAGGCGCCGCGCACGCGGCGGTGCACCGCGGCGACGGCCTTGAACACCGAGTCGGGATCGAGCGCCAGGCCGGTGGTGCTTTCCTGGATCTCGTGGGCCAGCACGTTGAGCAGGACTTCCGAATCGGAGTCGGTGTTGATGTGGCGGCGGTCATTGCGGAACATCTCGGACTTGAGCTGCTCCTGGTTGGTCAGGTTGCCGTTGTGCGCCAGCGTGATGCCGAACGGCGCATTGACGTAGAACGGCTGCGCTTCCTCTTCGCTGGACGAGCCTGCGGTCGGATAGCGGCAGTGGCCGATACCGGAATTGCCCTGCAGCGAACGCATGTTGCGCGTGCGGAAAACGTCACGCACGAGGCCGTTTGCCTTGTGCATGGAAAACATGCTGCTGTGATTGGTTGCGATACCGGCTGCGTCCTGGCCGCGGTGCTGCAACAGCAGCAACGCGTCATACAACAGCTGGTTGACGGGATTATTCGAGACGACGCCGACGATGCCACACATGGTGCGCTCCTAAAGACTGGACTTGCTGGATTTTAAAAATTTCAAAACTTAACGTGTTGTGCGAGTGAGCCTGGCAGGAAAGGCCGGACAGTACGGGCGCCGGTTTCAGCCATCGGGCTGAGCAAGGCGTCCTTCCAGAACGCCTGCTGGGGAATCGATGTCATGCCGCACAATATGACGCCGGCTAGCACGATTACAATGCCCCGCGCCAAACCGAACAGGCCGCCAAGGCCGCGGTCGGCGATGCTCAGGCCGGACGCCTTGACCAGCGCATCGACCGCCATCGTGAACAGGCCCATCAGGATGCGCACGCCGAGGAACAAGGCGACGAACGCCACCATCAGGCGCACCGCCTCCCCGGGAATCATCGACGGCAGCATCGGCGCCAGTTGCGCGCCGTAGGCATTGGCGACCACAAACGCGGTCACCCAGCTCACCAGCGACAGGATTTCCTTGACCAGGCCGCGCAAGGTGCTGATGACAACCGAGGCAGCCAGCACGAACAACACCAAATAATCAAAAAGCGTCACGCGCTGCTTCCGTCCGCGCTAAGCCATCAGGCCGGAACCACGCTGCCGCCAAGACCGAGCTTGCTTAGCTTCGCGCGCGTCTTGTCGGCATCTTCCTTGCTCGACGGTCCGACGCGCACGCGAATCAGTTCGCCCTCTTTGGTCTTCACCTTCTGGGTGAACGAATTGATCCCCTCGGCGCGCAGCCTGGCGCGCAGTTCGTCGACCTTTTCCTGGCTGGCCAGCGAGGCGACCTGCACCACGAACTTCTGGCCTGCCGCGTCAACCGGCTTGTCTTCCAGAATCGCGATCGCCCGCGCGGCTTCGGCCGGGACCGGCTTTTCCTCGACTTTTTTGGCCACTACCTTGTCGGCCGGCTTCTCGGCTGGCTTCTCGACCGGCTTGGGCGGCGCTGCCACCTTGGCTTCGGCAGACTTGTCTTCCTTTGGCACCATCTTCAGGGCCGGCTTGGGCGTGGCCACATCGACCGTCGCGACCTCGCGCGGCGCTGCCGCCGCCGGCGTTTCGACGATCTCTTCGCGCTCGTCGAGCGCGGCCGATGGCGCTACCGGGGCCGCGGCGACCACGCGCTCCTTGGACGGGATGCGGATATCGATATCGGACGACAGTGGTTTCGGCTCGGAGTCGAGCAGCATCGGCAAGCCGACGGCGACGGCCAGCGCCAGCGCGATGGCGCCGACCAGGCGGCGCCGGGCACGCTTTTTCTCTGGGAGGATCGGATCGGCGCCGGCCTTGGCGCGCGCGCGCCGCGGCGCTGGCGCGCCAGCGCTCGAGGCGCGCTTGGAGCGCGCTTCCGCGCCGGCTGCGTCGTCTGGCGAGGTGTAAAAACCACTCTCTTCTGCAGTGGTCTCTTGCTTGTTTTTACCGGAATTCGAGAACAAGCCCATGCGTTTATTTGTCAGTGTTTGAGGATTTTCGGGCTGCCATTACGCCAGCGACGGTGTAAAACGAGCCAAAGACCACAATTCTATCATTCTCCCCGGCCCGGCTCATCGCATTCGCGAAAGCGGCGCCCGGATCGGCAAAGGCGCTGACCGAAAAATCGCCATCTTTGGCGTCGGCTGGCCGCAGCGCGTCCAGCTTGGCGGCCAGCTTGCCGGCAGACGCCGACCGCGGCGATGGCAGGTCCGCCACGCACCAGTGGTCGACAAATTCGGCCATCGGCGCAACCACGCCGTCGATGTCCTTGTCTTCCATGATGCCGAACACCGCATAGGTGAACGGATGGAAGCCCATGTTGCCGAGGTTCTGGCCGAGCGCAGACGCGGCATGCGGGTTGTGCGCCACGTCGAGGATCACGGTCGGGCGTCCCGGCAGCACCTGGAAGCGGCCCGGCAGCTCGACCAGCACCAGGCCAGTGCGCACTTCCTGCGCGCCGACCGGCAGTTCGAGGCGCAGCACTTCCAGCGCCGCCAGCGCGGCCGAGGCGTTGAGCAGCTGGTTGGCCCCGCGCAGGCTCGGGTAGCCGAGCGAGTTGCGGCGCTGGCCGCGGCCGCCGTAGTTCCACTGCTGCTTGTCGCCCGAGTAGTTGAAGTCGCGCCCCAGCAGCCACAGGTCCGCTTGAATCGCTTCGGCATGCGCCACCAGCGAGGCAGGCGGTACCGGATCGCTGCAGATGGCCGCTTTACCGGGCCGGAAGATGCCGGCCTTTTCGAAACCGATCTTCTCGCGCGTGTCGCCCAGGTAGTCGGTGTGGTCGATGTCGACCGATGTGACGATGGCCACGTCGGCGTCGATCACGTTGACCGCGTCGAGGCGTCCGCCCAGGCCCACTTCGAGGATCGCGACATCGATGCCTGACCCGGCCAGCAGGTGCATGATCGCCAGCGTGGTGAACTCGAAGTAGGTCAGCGCCGCGTCGCCGCGCTGGGCTTCGACGGCGTTGAAGCTGGCCACCAGCGCCTCGTCGGACGCCAGTTCGCCGCCAATCCGGGCGCGCTCGTTAAAGTCGAGGAAGTGCGGCTTGATGTACAGGCCAACCTTGTACCCGGCGCGCAGCAGGATCGATTCGAGCATCGCGCAGGTCGAGCCCTTGCCGTTGGTGCCGGCGACCATGATCACCGGGCAATCGAAGGCAAGCGCCATGCGCTCCTTGACCGCGCGCACCCGGTCCAGGCCCATGTCGATGTGGACTTCGGCGTGGCGCGACTCGAGCAGCGCAAGCCAGGCAGGCAATGTGGTCGGGAGGTTTGGCATGGGATGTACTTCGGTGGCGGCGCGCGCGCAGCAACTGCGCGCGGCCTGATGGAACGAGTTATTCTGCGATGACTTCGACCGCCTGGTTCTGCAGCAGTGCCAGCAGGCGGGCGATTTCTTCACGCATTTTGCGGCGGTCGACGATCATGTCGACGGCGCCCTTGGTGACCAGGAACTCGGCGCGCTGGAAGCCTTCAGGCAGCTTCTCGCGTACGGTGTTTTCGATCACGCGCGGACCGGCAAAGCCGATCAGCGCTTTTGGCTCGGCGATCACGACGTCGCCCATGAAGGCGAACGACGCGGACACGCCGCCCATGGTCGGATCGGTCAGCACGCTGATGAACGGCAGCTTCTTTTCCGACAGCTTGGTCAGCATCGAGGTGGTTTTCGCCATCTGCATCAGCGACAGCAAGCCTTCCTGCATGCGCGCACCGCCGGTGGCGGTAATGCAGATGAACGGTACTTTCTGTTCCAGCGCAATCTGGGCGCCGCGCACGAAGCGCTCGCCGACCACCGAACCCATCGAGCCGCCCATGAACTCGAATTCGAAGCAGGCCACGACCACCGGCAAGCTCATGATGGAGCCGCCCAGCACGATCAGCGCATCGGTCTCGCCGGTCGCTTCCATGGCCGCTTTCAGGCGGTCAGGGTATTTCTTGCTGTCCTTGAACTTGAGCGTGTCGACCGGCAGGGTCTCCTGGCCGATTTCATAGCGGCCACCCTCGTCGAGCAGCGCATCGAGACGCTCGCGGGCGCGGATGCGCATGTGGTGGCTGCATTTTGGGCATACATGCAGGTTTGATTCAAGGTCGGTGCGGTAGAGAACCGCTTCACACGACGGACACTTCACCCAGAGGCCTTCCGGCATGGTTTTGCGCGCAGCGGCATCGGAGCGCTGAATCCGCGGGGGTAGCAGTTTTTCTAACCAACTCATGTGTTCTCCTCGTGCAGCGTTCTACAGTGGTCGATAGTTTAGCCGCTAAGGCGATGCTTGTCGAACACTACGTCCCGAACATTGCCTAGTTGACATTGTTAAACATGCAGCACCCATGATTGGACCGCGTGTTCAACTGCAAGTTCGGTTGAACTTTTTATAATCAACACGGTTGCCTGTGATTAGCCCGGCGCGTACGCCGTATCGTCGAAACGGAAACGTACTGGAGATGGAAGATATAGCTTTTACACAACCAAAATCGAAAAAACCGATGTTTTTTTGATTAGATATTCAAGCTGATGGTATATTTACTAATCAAAATGCATACGTTGGATTTGCGCTAGCGCAAAGAATCGTCGAATAACAGCACACCATAACAATCCTCCGGGCGCAGGGTAAAAGCGCACCGGTTTGGGACTTTCATCAAAGGCGATGGATTCGCCTTTGCACTGGCAGTGGGGGCCATGTGAAAACTGTTCGCTGGCGCGTCGCCTCGGACCGGGACGACGCCGATGAAATAGTGCTAATCGCCAAGATGCGGCTGATACTTGCCAGCGCGACGTTACTAACAGTGACAATTGACCCGGACGGTCTCGGCCAACCCAGCCCAGTCACTGAATTTGTGTTTTATTTATATACAGCGCACAGTCTCCTCATCTACATTCTCACAGAAACTAACGCCGCGATCCGGCGCTCCAAGCTGATCCATTGGCTGGACGTGTTCTGGTTTGCCCTGTTGCTGACCCTTAGCGGGCCCTTGTCCGCCTTCTTCTTCCTGTTCTTCTTTGCCATCTCGACGGCCGCATTCCGCTGGGGCTACGACGAGGGCGCGCGGGTTACCCTGGCGTGCGCGGCGCTATACGCCCTGGCGGCGATTCGCGCACCGGATGCGACGGTACTGGCACGGGTCATGCTGCGCACCGCCTACCTGATCGGGCTCGGTTACATGGTATCGCACTGGGCCAATCTGCTGCTGACCCATCGGCGCCAGATCGGCCTGCTGCGCGACGTCAGCCGCCTGTCCAACCCACGCTTCGGCGTCGACCACACGATCGCCTCGGTGCTCGAACATGCGCGCGACTACTTCAAGGCATCGAGCTGCCTGATCGTGACACGCGACCGGCAGGCCAACGGATGGCTGCTGCGGTCGGCAGGCAGCAATGCCGGGGCCTTCAACTGCGGCCAGTGCGTGCTCGATGATGCCGCAGCCGCCCCGCTGCTGTCCTTGCCCGCCGGGATCAGCGCATTATTCTGCGCTCCAGCGTTGGAGCGACTTCCATGGCCGGGGAAATTCCTCACCTGCGAAAACGGCTCGGACGACTGGCAACGCGGCCCGGCACAGGAAGGCCGCCGCCTGGCCGACCTGCTGGGCGGGCGCAGCTTCATCTGCGTGCCGATCCCCTTGCGCGGCGAAGACGGCAGGATGTTCGTCGTCGCGCCCGGCGCCACGCTGGGTCGCGCCGACGCGCGTTTCCTCGCCCAGGTAGCCGCCCAGGCCTTCCCTGTCATCGAAAATATCGAACTGCTCGACCGCATGGCGTCGGACGCCGCGCGGCGCGAGCGCGAGAAGTTCAGCAACGACCTGCACGACACCACGCTGCAGCCCTATATCGGCCTGTCGCACGCCTTGCAAGGGCTGCTCGACAAGGTGCGCGCGGACGACCCGATCGCGGGCGAACTGCGCCAGGTGGCCGACATGGCCGACAACTTCATCCGCGACCTGCGCCACTTCAGGGGGACGATCAGCCATAAGGCATCCGCGGCCGGCGAGCCGGCGTTCCTGCTGGCGCTGCGCGCCCATGCCGCCCAGGTCAAGGATTACTTCAACCTCGATATCACGGTAGGCGAACATGAGCGGCTCGGAATCAACGACCGCCTCGGCGCGGAGGTGTTCCAGCTGGTCAGCGAAGGCATGAGCAACATCCGCCGCCATACGCTGGCCGCGCGCGGCAGCGTCAGCATGCGCCGCAGCATGGGATGGCTGCACATCCGCATCGAAAACGAAGGCAGCGGCACCCGGCCGGCGCCATTCGTGCCGCGCTCGATCTCCGAACGCGCCGCATCGCTCGGCGGCTATGCCTACGTGGCCAGCGGCGACGACGGCGCCACTGCCGTCAACATCGACATTCCGGTGTAAGCGCCATGATGCCCGCTCCCTGCCAGGCAGTCAGCGTCATGCTGGTCGACGATCACAAGACGATGCTGTGGGGGCTCGAGCGGCTGATCGGCGGCGAGCGCACCGGCATGAAGGTCGTCGCCAGCGCCAGCAATCGCGCCGAAGCCCTGGCGCAGGCTGCGGCCTGCTCGCCCGATGTGATCTTGCTTGACCTCGACCTCAATGGCGACTGTTCGCTCGATTTCCTGCCTGCCCTTCTGGTCAGCGGGGTGTCGCGCGCGCTTGTATTTAGCGGCACGCGCGACCAGGCCATGCTCGACCGCGCCATACTGGCCGGCGCGCGCGGCGTGCTGCGCAAGGACGCCCCGGCCGAAGTGGTGCTGCGCGCGATCGACAAGATCCATCAGGGCGAACTGTGGATCGATCATGAAATGATGGCACGGCTGTTCGGCCACTTCACCCGGCCGCGGCCCACCGTCAAGGCGGACCCCGAAGCAGAGAAGATTGCCTCTTTGACGGCCAGGGAACGTGCGATCGTCAGCGCGATCACCAACGGCAACGGCATGACCAACAAGGCACTGGCCCAGAGCCTGTTCATCTCGGAGCACACGCTGCGCAACTACCTCGTGTCGATCTATAAGAAGCTGGGCGTGAACAACCGCCTGGAACTGTACGTCTACGCCGTCAGGCACCCCATCGCGCACGCCGCGTGCTAAGTACGGGGCAACCGCACCGCCTGCCCCGTGACACTTGTCACGCTTCGGCCGGGAAAAATCAACACAAATGTCGGCGCCTCAAAGGTGCTTTTGTGCGATGCCCGCGACGGCGCATGCGCCTACAGTAAGACATCAGCGCCGGAGTTGAAAGCCGGACGAAAAATTCCGAGCGATGCGCAGCAGAACCGTGGAAGCCCAGCCATGTACTTTTACGATTTTCTCTTGCCCGCGTTCGTCGGTTTTTTGGTCGGCAAGTCGGGGGGCTCCCTGTACGAATATGCCCTGGCCTGGTCACTCGCGGCAGTCATCTGCGTGCTCGCGATTATCGCGTTGCTGTAGTGCCCGGGCGCTGTAGCGTTCAACCATCCATCGACACCACTTGAAGGGGAAATCATGAAATTCATTCAGAACTTTATCCAGGACGAAGCCGGTGTGACCGCCATCGAATATGGCCTGATCGCGGCCCTGATCGCGATCGTGATCATCACCAGTACCACGCTCGTGGGAACGAAGTTGGAAGAGGTGTTCGAAAGGGTTGCGACCGCGCTCACCACCGCCCTTGCGGCCGGCTAAGGTTATCGGCAAGCTGCCCGGCCGCACCGCGGTCGGGCACACACTCAACCTAACGCCAAATGCCATGACTACCTCCTTGCCTCCGGCGAACTACAGCTTGACGCTCTTCGGTGCCTACACGCTGGAACTGCACCTCGTCGTTTTGCTTGCAATGGTCACGGCCGCCATGGTGATTGACATCCGCGAGCACCGGATTCCCAACTGGCTGGTCGCAGGCGGCATGCTGTTCGCCTTCAGTCACCACGCACTCGCCCCGGGCGGACAGGGCTGGGGCTATACGCTCGGCGGCCTGGCCGTCGGCATGTGTGCGCTGATGCCCCTGTATGCGTTGCGCACCATGGGCGCCGGCGACGTCAAGCTGATGGGCATGGCCGGCGCCTTCCTCGGCGCCAGCGCCACCATCAGCGCGGTGCTGGCCACCTTTATCGCCGGCGGCGTCCTGGCGTTGCTGGCAAGCGCACAGAAGCGCATGCTGCCCCAGCTGGCTGCCAACCTGCGCTCGATGCTGGTGCAGCGCGACCTGCACCTGTTCGCCCCCACCATCGCCGGAGCTACCGGATCGGTCGGCAAGATGCCGTATGCCATGGCGATTGCCGCCGGCACCGCCATCGAGGTGTTCTGGATGCGCACTTGACGAGCGGCCCGCCCATGGACACCCTGACCGAATCGAAAGCAGAACGCATGGACGCATTCGCGGCCGCGACAAAAGCGGCGGCCAGTGCCTTCGTGCCGCCGCCGCCGCGCACTGTCAACGAGACCGGGCTGCCGTTCATCTTCCTGGTCGAGCTGGCGGTCAAGGTGCTGTTCCTGCGCGGCCTGGTGAGGCTGGTCGAACTGGCCAGCCACATGAAGCTGAGCGTCAGCGTGCTCGATCCGATGATGGCGTTCATGCGCACCGAAAAACTGTGCGAAGTGACGCGCATCGGCAGCTCCGGCACCGACGCCGACATCGCCTACAAGCTGACCGACCTCGGACGCAGCAGGGGCGTGGAATACCTGAACCGCTGCGGCTACGCGGGTCCAGCCCCGGTCACGCTGGAATGCTACAGCACCGAGATCCGTGCCCGCAGCGTGGCGTCGCTGCGCATTGCGCGCGCCGCCGTGCTGGCGGAATTTGGCGACATCGTGGTCAATGCCGGCGTGCTTGACCAGCTGGGTGCGGCGATGAACTCGGGCCGCGCCATGTTCATCCACGGTCCGGCGGGCAGCGGCAAGACCTACCTTGCCGAGCGCCTGGCAGGCCTGCTGACCGGCACCATCGGCGTGCCCCACGCAGTGTATGCCGGCGGTGAGGTGATCCAGATGTACGACCCGGTGGTGCACCGCCCACCTGAAGCCGGCAGCGGGCCGGAGAACGCCTTCCATCCGCGCCAGCTGCGCGATGCGCGCTGGGTCACCTGCCTGCGTCCTGCGGTGCTGACCGGCGGCGAACTGACCCTCGACATGCTTGACCTGAAATTCGATGAGACCACGCGCTACTACCAGGCTCCGCCCCACCTGAAAGCCAACAACGGCATCTTTATCATCGACGACCTCGGGCGCCAGCGCTGCTCGCCCACCGACCTGCTGAACCGCTGGATCGTGCCGATGGACCGCAAGACCGATTTCCTGTCGCTCCATACCGGCTACAAGTTCGAGGTGCCTTTCGATGTCATCGTCGTGTTCTCGTCCAACCTGCCGCCGGCCGACCTGGGCGACGGCGCGTTCCTGCGCCGCATCGGCTACAAGATCCATGTCGGGCCGATGTCCGAACGCGATTACCGCGAAGTCTTCATGCGCGCCTGCGACCAGCATGGCATCGCACGGTGCGACGACACCTTTGCGTACCTGGTGCGCGAGCACCACCAGCGCGAAGGCCGCCCGATGCTGGCCTGCTATCCGCGCGACCTGCTCTCGCAGGTGCGCGACAAGGGCGCCTACGAAGGCGAAGTACCGCAGCTGACGCCAGCGGCCATCCAGTGGGCCTGGAACAATTATTTCAGTGGCGCCGGCGATTCGCATATTCAGGGAGATTGACATGAAAAACACACGTGGACTGGTGATGCTGGCACTGGCGCTGGTGCTGGCCTTCGGCGCGGTGATCGCGGCGGCGCGCTGGATCAATACCCGCGCCGGCAGCAACACGGCCAAGGTCGCCGTGGCGATGGTCGACATTAGCCTGGGCTCGCGCATCACGCCTGAGATGATCAACATGGTTGACTGGCCGGCCGCCGCGATGCCGCCCGGGGCCTTCAGCGATGCCAAGCTGGTCGACGCGCGCGTCGCGCGCTCCACGATACAGCGCGGCGAACCCATCATGGAAGCCAAGCTGGCGCCTCCCGGCACACAAGGCGGCTTGTCGGCCGTCGTCGCCAGTGGCAAGCGCGCAATGACGGTGCGCGTCAACGATGTGGTCGGCGTGGCCGGCTTCGCCCTGCCCGGAAATTTCGTCGACATCCTGGTCAACACCCAGGAAGACGTGGTCAAAACCGACACCCGGCGCGACGCGTCGATCTCGAAGATCGTCCTCGAACGGATCCTGGTGCTGGCCATCGCCCAGGACCCGAACCGCGACGACACCAAGCCAAAGGTGGTCAACGCAGTCACGCTTGAACTCTCGCCCGAGCAGACCGAGAAGCTCGACCTGGCGCGCAGCGTCGGCACGCTGTCGCTGGTGCTGCGCAACCAGATCGACCCGGATCCGGTGAAGACCGGCGGCGCCACCAAGAACGCGCTGCTGGGCGTGGCGCGCCCCGCCGCCGTACGTCCTCGCCCTGCAATCCGCAAGGTGACCCTGGTTCGTCCGGTCCAGCAGGTCGACGTGATCAAGGGCCTGGACCGCAGTACCCAGAAGTTCTAACCCCACAGGGAGACGCGCCATGCGCACCGACTGCAAGCAGGCGAAGACTACCGACAGGCTGGCGCGATGGCTGGTATGGGCATGCTGCGCCCTGGCACCGGCCGTCAGCGGCGCGAGCGCGCCTGCGCCGGTCGCCAAACAGGCCGGTAGCGCTGGCGTGACCACGCTGGCGCCCCAGGTCACGCTGGCCGAAGGCAAATCGACGGTCATGCGCCTGCCCTTTCCCGCTGCCCGCCTTTCGGTTGGCAACGCCAAGATCGCCGACGTTATCCTGCTCAACCCAAGTGAGGTGTACATGCTGGGCAAAGGGGTCGGCACCACCAACCTGATCCTGTGGAACAAGGCCAACGACGCGACCATCATCGACATCGTGGTCAACATGGACACCACCGCCCTGCATGCGCGCTTCGCGCAGCTGCTTGCCGGTGAAAAGAACCTCACCATCAGCGCTGCCGCCGATACCCTGGTGCTCTCTGGCGAGGTGTCCGATGCGGTCAAGCTCGACCAGGCGCTGCGGCTTGCCAATGCCTATGTCAAGAGCACCGGCAGCAGTGCCGGCAGCGGTGACGCCGCCGGCGGCGCCGAACCGCCGCAATCGCGCGTGATCAACATGATGTCGGTCGCCGCGCCCCAGCAGGTGATGCTCGAAGTGAAGGTAGCGGAGATTTCCAAGACCCTGGTCGACCAGCTTGGCATCAGCATGGGCGCGAGCCGTACCAACGGCAGCTGGACCTACAGCTTCCTCTCGAATCTGCTGTCGAGCAACCCCAGCCTGCTCGACGCCTTCAACAGCGGCAGCGGGAATTTCGTCACGGTGGACGCACAGAAGCGCAACGGCTTGATCAAGGTGCTGGCCGAGCCGACCATCATGGCCATCAGCGGCCAGGAGGCCAGCTTCCTGGCGGGCGGCAAGATCTTCATCCCGGTGGCGCAGACCAACACGAATGGCGTTCCCCTGATCACGCTGTCCGAAAAGGAGTTCGGCATCGCGGTCAAATTCACCCCGACGGTACTGGATGGCGGCCGGATCAACCTGCAGGTCGCACCCGAGGTGTCGGACCTGAACAAGGAAGGTGTAGGCATCAACGCGACCGGCGTCTCGGGCACCGCGATCCTGCCGTCGTTTACCACCCGCCGCGCGACCACCACCGTGCAGCTGTTCGACGGCCAGAGCTTTGCCATCGGCGGCCTGATAAAGAACAACGTCACCACCAACGTCAAGGCCTTCCCCGTGCTGGGCGAGATCCCGGTGCTGGGCGCGCTGTTCCGCAGCAGCGATTTCCAGACCGACCGCTCCGAACTGGTGTTCATCATCACGCCCCACCTGGTCAAGCCGCTGCCGCCCGATTACAAGCTGCCGACCGACAGCTATACCGAACCGACCCGTACCGAATTCTTCCTGGGCGGGAAACAGGAAGGCAAGCCGAAGACCGCGCCTGTGCGGACCGGCGCTGCCACGCCGGTGCCGCCATCCGGATTTGACGTCAACTAGGAGTTTGCGATGACCCTCAAGCGCGTCCTTCGTTTGTCCGCCTGCAGCGCGACCATGCTGGCCGCCAGCTGCGCGCTGCCGCCCAACGCCCAGCCAGACCCGCTGGGCGCCACGGTCAGCCTGACCATGGCGCAGCAGGTGATCAATCCGGCCGCCGGCGCCAACCCCGATCCGGTGGCGGGGATCGACGGCAAGGCAGCCAAGGGCGGTTATGACGCTTACCAGAAATCGTTCCGCGCGCCGGTGCCGCAGCCGAACGTGTTTACCATCGGCGTCGCCGGAAACCGCTAGGCAGCGCCATGGCTACCGGCCTTTATCAATCCAGGCTACGCCACCGCGCCGGGCATGAGGGCGGCGTGGTGGCGATCATCGTCGCACTGTCGCTGGCGGTGCTGGTCGGATTCGCCGGACTGGTACTCGATCTCGGTCACCTGTTCGTCAACAAGACCGAACTCCAGAACGCCGCCGACGCCTGCGCGCTGGCGGCGGCCAACCAGCTGGTGTGCGATCCGTCGGCCGGTCCCTGCCCGGCCGGCTTTCTCCAGGATGCGGAGGCGGCTGGCACGTTTGTCGCGGCGCGCAATGCCAGCGACTTCCAGAGCGATGCCGTCGCGATCGCACCGGCCGATGTGCGCTTCCACACGGCGATCGGTCCCAATTCCTCGTACCTGTCGCGCGCCAATGGCGCCAACCCTGCCTCTAAATTCGCCATGTGCATCGCCAGGTCAGGCCCGATCGCGCCCTGGTTCATGCGGGTGCTGTCGGCCGGCGTGCCGGGACGCGTCGAGGCCCAGGCGGTCGCCACGCTCGCGCCGGGGCAGACTGCCTGTAACTCGTCGCCGATCGGGGTTTGCGCCAAGTCCCTTTCGCCGCCCGACTATGGCTACGGCACGGTCGGCGAGTGGATCGTCTCGCGTTTCAACAATGGCGGCGGCGCCGACGATTCCGCCCTTGAGGGGAACTTCCGCTGGGTGGACTTCACGCCCAGCGCTGGCGGCACCAGCGAGATCCGCGACCAGTTGCTGGGCAATGGCGCGGTCTGCGGCATCCGGGTGGGCGACAACATTCGCGAGGAAGGCGTCAAACAAGGCGCCAAGAGCGCATGGAACACGCGCTTCGGCATTTACCCTAACGGCGCCAACGCGCCCGCGCCGTCGGCGGTCGCTCCGGACAAGACCGGCTACGCCTATCCCAGCAAGGCGCCCGGCGTGGTGATCCCGATCGGCCAGTCCGCCTACGCCGACTACCGCCTCAAGCAGGCCGCGCATGCGCCGTTCGAGACCCGCGAATATGCGCCCGCCGGCGCGGCCGGCAATGTCAACGGCGACCCGCTGACCAGCGCGGACCATCTGCGTTATGGCAGCCAGCGCAGGCTCGTGACGGTGCCGATTGTCGAATGCGGACGCTCGCCCGCGCAAGTGAGGATTCTCACCATGGGCTGCGCGCTGATGCTCAATCCGATGTCCAATGGCGCAACCGGGGACCTGTACCTGGAATGGCGCGGCCTCGCCGACCTTCCCAATAGCCCGTGCCGGACCGCCGGTATCGCCGGCGGCACCACCGGTGCCCTGGTGCCAACCCTGGTCCAGTAGGAGAATCCATGAACCGATCAGACAAACAACATGGCGCGGTACTGGTGGAACTGGCGCTGTTGCTGGGCCCCCTGCTGGTGCTGGCGTTCGGGATCACCGAATACGGACGCGCCATGTACCAATACAACGCGATCGCCAAGGCAGTGCGCGACAGTGCGCGGCACCTGTCGCAGTTCGCCCCAGGCGACCCGATCCGTATCGGCGAGGCGCGCTCGCTGGTCTTCTGCGGCGCGACCGACTGCGCCGGCCGCGCGCCGCTGGTGCCGGGCCTGACGCCCGATCACGTACAGGTGTCGGACCGCACCTCGAATCCCGCCTACAACCTGCAGCCTACCGGGCGCGGCACCGTCAACCTGGTCCGGGTCGAAGTGGTCGGCTTCGATTTCCGCACCGTCGCTCCGGCATTCGTTGGCGACGTCGAGTTCGCGCCCATCCACGCCACCATGGTGCAGGTGCTATGAATCCCCGCCTGCGAGTCCCCTCGCGCCAGCACGGCGTAGCCGCCGTGGAGTTTGCGCTGATCGCCGCCCTGCTGTTCACGCTCCTGATCGGCATCATGGAGTTCAGCCGCATCACCTTTTACTGGAACGCCGCCACCGAGGCCACCCGGCTGGGCGCCCGTCTCGCCATCGTGTGCGACCTCGACGACAGCGCCATCAAGACCCGCATGCACGCGCTGTTCCCGGTGCTGGCGGAGAACGATATCGACATCGAGTACGCGCCAGCCGGCTGCGCCACCAGCACCTGCGAACAAGTACGCGTCAGCATCGACGCGCCAGAAGAGCTCAATACCTATATCCCTGGCTTCGACATGGGAGCGATCTTCCCGCCGTTCGTCACGACCTTGCCGCGTGAAAGCATGCGATCGAGCTTCGACGGCGCCGACAACCCGGTATGCATGTAGCGCGCAGTTAAACAGCCATTGCCCAACCCTGATGGAGTCATCGTGAATATCACCGTCGTATCCCGCAACGAAAAGCACCTGGTCGAGCTGGCCCGCCTGCTGCGCCAGCGCGCACCCGGCGACAAGATCGAGCTGGTCAGCGGCCAGCTGGAGCGGTTTACCGCGGCGATGGGCCAGGCCGCCCCTGACCTGTTGCTCGTCGAGCAGCCCCAGCAGGGCGACCTTACCAGGATCGAACACCTGGGCGCGGCCCATCCGCGCATGGCGACGGTGCTGGTGACGGAAGTGCAGTCGCTGGCATTCATGCTCGAAGCGATGCGCGCGGGCGTGCGCGAAGTCGTCCCGCTGCCGCCCACCGCGGAACTGCTGTACCCGGTGGTCGACCGCATCGAGGAAAAGCTGCTGCAGCAGACGCATGCCAACGGCAAGGTGCTCGCGTTCGTGTCGTGCAAAGGCGGCAGCGGCGCCACCTTCCTGGCGACCAACCTTGGCTATGCGCTGGCCGAGCTGGCGGGCAAGCGTGTTGCGCTGATCGACCTGAACCTGCAGTTCGGCGATGCGTCGCTGTTCGTGGCCGACCACAAGCCTTTGGCCACGCTTGCCGATGTCGCGCTGCAGATGCACCGGCTCGACGCCTCGTTGCTGGCCTCCAGCATGATGGTCATCACGCCGCAGTTTTCGGTGCTGGCAGCGCCGGACGACCCTGTCCATGCGGGCGACGTCAAGCCGGAACACATCGACGCCTTGCTGCGGCTGGCTCGCCGCAATTACGACTTCATCATCCTTGATGTCGGCCGCAGCCTGGACCCTGTCAGCGTGCGCGCACTGGACCAGGCCGACACTATCTACCCGGTGCTGCAAACCACCTTGCCTTATATCCGCGACGGCAAGCGACTGATCGAGGTATTCCGCTCGCTCGGCTACCCGCAAGAGAAAATCCAGGTCATCGCCAACCGCCATCAGAAAAAGAGCGATATCAATTTGCACGACCTGGAATCGGCTTGCGGAACCGGCGTCTTCATGTCGATCCCCAACCACTATGAAGCCGCCGCCGCCTCGGTCAACCAGGGGGTGCCGATACTCAGGCTCGCCCCGGGCAGCCCGATCGCCACCTCGCTCAAGGCCTTCACCTCGCACCTGGCCGGCAGCAGCGGCGGCGCCAAGCGTAGCCTGCTGGCGCGCCTATTTGAAAAATCACCCGCAGCAGCGAGCGTTCCAGGCGCAGCGGCGCAATTTGGGGAGAAACAGGCATGGATGCAGAAATCCTGACCCTCAGGGACCGGCTGGCGGCGCCTGCGGCGAACCAGCGCGGCGGCGCGCCGGCCGCGTATCAGCAGCTTAAGCACAGCATCCACCAGGCGCTGCTCGACAGGGTCGACCTGGAAAGCCTGCAGCAGCTGTCGCAGGACCAGATCCGCGATGAGCTCAAGCTGCTGATCGAGCACCTGCTCGACGAAGAAAGCGTCGCCATCAACGAGGCCGAACGGCGCGCCCTGACGCGCGATATCCAGAACGAAATGCTCGGCTTCGGCCCGCTCGAACTGCTGCTCGCCGATCCCAGCGTCTCCGATATCCTGGTCAACACCTGCAGCAAGGTGTACGTTGAACGGCGCGGCAAGCTGGAACTGACCGACGTGCGCTTCAGCGACGACGCCCACCTGATGAAGATCATCGACAAGATCGTCTCGCGCGTGGGGCGCCGGATCGACGAATCGTGCCCGATGGTCGACGCGCGCCTGCCGGACGGCTCGCGCGTCAACGCGATCATTCCTCCGCTGGCGATCGACGGCCCGATCATGTCGATCCGGCGCTTCGCCGCGGACCCGCTGCGCCTGGCCGACCTGGTGGCCTACAAGAGCATGACCAGCGCGATGGCCGATGTGCTGCAAGGACTGGGCAAGGCGGAGATCAACATCCTGATCTCCGGCGGCACTGGCAGCGGAAAAACAACGATGCTCAACGTGATCTCCGGCTTCATCAGCCCGGAGGAGCGGATCGTCACGATCGAGGACGCCGCCGAACTGCAGCTGCAGCAGCCGCATGTGGTGCGGCTGGAAACCAGGCCGCCAAATATCGAAGGCCAGGGCGAAGTGACCCAGCGCGCGCTGGTACGCAATGCACTGCGCATGCGCCCCGACCGCATCATCCTGGGCGAAGTGCGCGGCGGCGAGGCGCTCGACATGCTGCAGGCGATGAACACGGGCCACGAGGGATCGATGGCGACCATCCATGCGAACACGCCGCGCGATGCCCTCACCCGGCTCGAAAACATGATCAGCATGGCGGCCGCGTCGCTGCCCACCAAAGCCATGCGCCAGCAAATCAGTTCGGCCATCGGCGTGGTCCTGCAGGTGGCGCGCCTGACCGATGGCAAGCGCAAGCTCGTGTCGCTGCAGGAGATTACCGGCATGGAGGGCGACGTCATCACCATGCAGGAGATTTTCCTGTTCAAGCAGACCGGACTCGGCGAAAACGGCGCGGTTGTGGGTCACTTTTGCGCCACCGGCGTGCGGCCGCGCTTTGTCGAACGCTTGCGCTGCTACGGCATCGAGGTCCCGGAACAGCTGTTCGATCCGACCCGGCACTTCTCTTAGGCAGCCATCATGGATTCCCTCTACATCCTGTTTGCCACGCTGATCTTCGTCGCCGTCGTCCTGCTGATCGAGGGCGCATACATCGCCTGGAATGCGAGCCGCGGCCCCGCGGCCGAACGCCTGAACCGGCGCGTGCGCGTGATGTCGGGGGAGCATGGCGGCAAAGCGGTATCGATCACCAAGAAACGCGCACTGAGCGCCAATCCGCTGGCCCTCAAGGTGCTTCAGGCAATGCCGCGGGTCGGTACGCTGGACCGGCTGCTGCTACAGTCGGGAAAAACGTGGTCGGTGGCGCAGTTCGTGGTGATCTCGTTGGGCGCGGCGGTGCTGGCCTTTGTAGCGGCAGGCTGGTTCGCGGCGCCATGGCTGGTCAAGCTGGCCATCGCCGCCATCGCCTTCAGTGTGCCGCTGCAGCTGGTGCTCAAGGCGCGCGCCAGGCGCATCAACCGCATCGAGGTACAGCTGCCCGATGCGCTTGACCTGATGAGCCGCGCGCTGCGCGCCGGCCACGCCTTTCCAACCGCGCTCAAAATGGCGGGCGACGAGATGAAAGACCCGCTTGGCAGCGAATTGTCGAATGCCTTCGATGAAGTCAATTTCGGCGTCTCGATGCCCGATGCGCTGCAAAACCTCGCCAACCGCATACCCAGCACCGACGTGCGCTACTTCGTCATCGCGGTGCTGATCCAGCGCGACACCGGGGGAAACCTGTCCGAACTACTGGAGAGCATCAGCACCATCATCCGCGACCGCATCAAGCTGCTGGGACAGGTACGGGTGCTGTCGGCCGAAGGAAAAATGTCGGCATGGGTGCTGTCGCTGCTGCCGCTCGGCGCCGGCGCGCTGATCCAGCTCACCAACCCGAAGTTCCTGGCCGTGCTGTTCAGCGACCCTGCGGGCCAGAAGATGATCGGCGCCGCGGCCGGCATGATGCTCGTCGGCATCATGGTGATGCGCAAGATCATCCGGATTCGGGTATGACTGCGACTTGAGATGAACGGAGCCCCTGATGACCATCCTTGAAATCGGCTTCCTGGCCGTGGTTTTCTGCAGCGTCTTCGGCGTCGCCCTGATCGGGCTGCGCATTGCCGCCAGCACGCCGATCCAGGGGCGGCTGGACGCGGCAGGGGTCCGCGCCGAGCCAGGATCGGTCGGCCCGTCGCCATGGATGACGCGCGTGGTCGCAGTCGCCGCGCCTGTGGCCAAGCTGTCCTTGCCCGACGATGAATCGGAAGCATCGGTGATCCGTGCGCGCTTCATGAATGCCGGGTTTCGCCACCCTATGGCGCCGGTGATCTTCTTCGCCGCCAAAACCTTCCTCGCGCTGGGTCTTCCGCTCGCGGCTTTCTTCAGCCTGAGCGTCTCAAGCGCGGCCTTTGGAACCAATGCGCTGATGCTGTATGTGCTGTTTGCAGCGGCGACGGGCTACTACATTCCCAACGTGATCCTCAAGCGGCTGATACAGCGGCGCCAGCGCGAGATCTTCGAGAGCTTCCCCGACGCGCTCGACCTGCTGACCGTCTGCGTCGAAGCCGGCCTGGGCATGGACGCCGCGCTGGCCCGCGTGGCCAACGAGATCGGCCTGAAGAGCCGCATCCTGAGCGACGAACTCAATCTGGTGACGCTCGAACTGCGCGCCGGCAGCACCAAGGAAAAAGCCTTGCGCGGCTTGGCGCTACGCACCGGCGTCGAAGATGTCGATGCACTGGTGTCGATGCTGATCCAGGCCGAGCGTTTCGGCACCAGCATCGCCGCGTCGCTGCGGGTGCAATCGGAACAGTTGCGCACCAAGCGCCGCCAGCGCGCCGAAGAGCAGGCCGCGAAGATCGCCCTCAAACTGCTGTTCCCGCTGATTTTTTTCATCTTCCCATCGCTGCTGGTGGTCCTGATGGGACCCGCATTCATCCAGATCTACCGTGTGCTGCTGCCGACGTTCGGCGCGACCAACTGAAGGAACCGACATGTCCAGGCTGCCAATAGCGCTTCCGCTTCTCGCCTTGTTCCTGCTGCCCTCGTGCGCCAGCCTGCCGGCCCCGCTGCAGATGATCATGCTGCCGGCCGAACAGGTGCGCCATGGCGGCGGCGATGTCGCGGACAGCTATTACCGGCTTGGCCGCCAACACCAGCAGCGTGGCGACCTGACGCTTGCCCTGACGGCCTACACCTACGCCATCGCCCGCAATCCGCAGGGCGCCGATGCACGCATCGCCGCCGCCGTCATCCATGCCCAGCAGGGGCGGCTGCCGCAGGCGCGGGCGATGCTGCAGGCCGTGTGCGATGAGTATCCAGACCTGGTCCAGCCACGCAATAACCTCGGCTATGTGCGTTACCTTCAAGGCGACTACGCCGAAGCTGCCGCGGCATTTCGTGGCGTGCTGGCGATAGAGCCGAACAACCAGCGCGCCCGCAACAACCTGCTGCTCGCGCAAGGCGCCGGCCATCGCCACGCCGCTGGCAGCCCAGCCCTGGCGCCCCCCCTGCCAGCCGTCGCCGCCGCGCCAACCGCGCCAGTTGCTGCGGCGGCGGAAGGCGGCATGCGCCTGGTGCAGCACGCACCGAACCGGTATGAGCTGCAGCTTGTGCCCGGAATGGCGCCTGCGCAGGCGCAATCGCCTGTCCCGGCAGAGGCCACGCCGCCGCGCGCGCCGCGGCTGGAAATCGCCAACGCCAATGGCGCCCCGGGCATGGCCAAGCGCGTACGGCAGGCGCTGGCGGCGCGTGGCATCGCCGCGGTGCGCCTGACCAACGCCAGGCCTTTCGGGCGAGCCGGCACCAGCATCGAATTCCGCCCCGGCTTCGAACAGCAGGCACGCGCGCTCCAGGCGGCGATGGGTGGAGCAGCGGCGCTTTCGCCAAGCGCGGCGCTCAAGGCCCATGCGGACCTGCGGCTGGTCCTGGGCCGGGACGCCCTCCCCGCGCTCGACCGCGACGGCGCGGCGCCACCTGGCCGCCTGCTGGTGTCAGCGGCCGCGGCGCAGATCAAACACTAACCGCGACATCAGGAGCGCACATGAGAACAATAACCACCCGCGCAGCCAACTGGACCGTCATCGCTATCGCCGCCATGCTGGGTGCATGCGGCGGCGGCGGCGGCGGCGATGGGGGCGGCTGCCTCAACCTCGACCCGTCGCGCAACCCGGCATTGCCGGCATGCAGTGGCGCCGCGCCGGGAGCCCCGGCGGCGGCGCTTGCACCGATTGCCGTTTCGCTGGCTGCACCAGGCGGCGCTGCGACATCAACCGTTTCGCCGAAGACGCCGGCGACCGCGCAGGCGGTGGTCAGGACCGGCAGCGGCAATCCGGTTGCGGGGGTGGCGGTCACCTTCACCAGCAGCGATACCAGCGCGGCACTGGTACCCGCGTCGGGCACCGCGTTGACGGATTCGTCGGGCGTGGCCAGCATTGGCGTTGCGGCGGGCACCCAGGCCGGCGCATACACCATCACAGCGTCGGCGACCAAGGACAACGCCAGCGCCAAGGGCAGCGTGAGCTACACCGTGGTATTCCCTGTGCTGACCATGAGCGCGCTGACGATCGGACCTTCGCCTCTGGCCGCCGGCGGCACCGCCAGCCTGTCGGTCACCGTCATGGACGGCGCTACGCCGTTCGCGCCAGCACAGTCGGTGGCCTTCACCTCGCCGTGCGCGGCGGCCGGCAAGGCGGTCATCAGTTCGCCCGTCAGCACGGTCAACGGCGTGGCCTCGACCTCGTACATCGACAAGGGCTGCGGCGCGCCAGACGTGGTGACCGCCACGACCACGCTCGCAGGCGCTGCCACCAGCCAGTCCGGCACGGTCAGCGTGCAAAGCGCAGTGGCCGGCCAGCTGGCCTTCGTGTCGGCGCTGCCGCAAAATATTTCGCTCAAGGGTACCGGCGGCGCGGGACGCCAGGAATCGTCGGTGATCGTCTTCAAACTGCGCGACAAGAACGGCAATCCTGTCTCCGGCAAGCAGATTGATTTTTCGCTGACGACGACGGTCGGGGGCCTGGCGATCAATCCGGCCACCTCCACCACCGGCGCCGACGGCAGCGCCAGCACGGTGGTGGCGGGCGGCACGGTGAACACGCCGGTGAGGGTGATCGCTACCGTCGCCGGCACCACCATCACGTCGATGTCGGACCAGCTGGTAGTCTCGACTGGCGTACCGGATCAGAACAGCTTTACCATCGCGACCGAGATCTACAACGTCGAGGGAGCGAACTACAGCGGATGCCCGTCGCCAGTGGGTTCCAGGGTCACGGTGCGGCTGGCCGACCACTTCAACAATCCGGCGCCCGACGGTACCGCCGTGAGCTTCACCGCCGAAGGCGGAACGGTGGACGGATCGTGCCTGACCGGCCTGGAATCGACCACGCTCACCGACGGCACGGTCGTGCTTCAGAAAGGCATACCCGGATCATGCTCGGTGCGCTTCTGCGCGGCCAACCCGCGCCCGGCCGATGGTCGGGTGACCATCCTTGCTTACGCGCTGGGCGAAGAGAGCTTCGTCGATACCAAGGGCACCAACCTGTATTACGATGCGATCGATCCGTACCAGGACCTGGGCGAACCGTTCCGCAACGATCGTGCGATCACGAACCTGAATGCCAATGCCAACTGGGGTGTCGAAGACGCGACGCCGACCGTCCAGCTCAAGCCGCGCGATCCTGATGGCGACCGCTGGTCGCTCGGCAATCGCGCCAGGATTGCTGGGGAGACCTTCATCGACTCGAACAGTTCAGGAGGCTGGAACAGCGGCGGCGATGGCATCTACAACGGCGTGCTCAAGCCCATTCCCGACACGCGCATGCAGGTGACCCATGTGCGCGGCGCGATCGTGCAAGTGATGTCGGCCAGTTCCGCGGCGATCACATCGACGGGCGCCCAGTCGGTGGCGCTGAGCCACTGCGTCAGCGGTACGCCGTTCGTCAACAACGCGGTCACGCTGCGGCTGGCAATCCGCGATACCAACCCGACCGTGTTCGCACTGAACAACCTGCCCGGCAACATTCTCCCGGCAGGAACCAGGATCGAGTTCTCCGCGTCCAACGGCACCATCCTCGGCGACCGGGTGCACATCGTCCCCAACACCAACAGCCCGGCGGAGCAAGAGTGGACCTACACGGTGATGATGCAGAGCGACGCGACCCAGACATCGCCTGTCAGCGCGCCGCCGCTGTACTGCTCGAATACGGTCACCAGCGGCGAGTTGACGGTGAAGGTGACGACACCCATGGGCGTCGTCACGACCCGCAGCTATCCGGTGACCGACTGAGGGAAGGCTTCGTCGCGCGATGCGCGATCCGCTCGTCCGGGCTGCCCCCATCACATCGGGGACAGACCACCATTTTAGAAGTTTTCACCAAACGAATAGTTCCAAAATCGGGGTCTGTCCCCGATTTTGGAAGATTCGGGCGGGCCTGCGCAGCAGGCTTGGCCGAGCGGATGCCCGCCACGAACCACTGCGACGCTTCAGGAACGGCTTAAACGTCGGCGGTGGTGTATTCGATGCCGCCGACCATGCGCGCGGAAAGGTTGTACAGCCAGCCGCTGATGATGATGCCAATGAAGCAGAACAGCGCGTAGAAGAGCGGCACCATCAAAAACAGGGCCGCCCCTCCAACCCCCGGCATCATCACCGGCGCGAACGTGAACATCAGTCCGACGATCGGCACGGAGAGCAGGAGGTACATGAGCGCAATGACTTTAGCCGACTGCACGAGGGATACTTTCACGATCTGTTTTTTCATGTGGACACCGTGGTAAGGTTTATCGGATGCAACTCCGCCTCACTATAGCTAGCTGGCCGCACACAAACATTGCTTGAATCGTGGTCCATCCCCGATTCAACGCAAGAGAAATCGTGAAGAATGCCCCTCGAACCTGCAACTTACATCGTGACAGGCGATCAGGTTTTGCTGTCGAGCGCAGCCCGGATCCCGGACACGAACGAGCGCACCGCTTCGACTGCCTGCTCTTTCGGCGTGTTCTCCAGCTCCTGGATGATGCGGCTGCCGATGACCACCGCATCGGCCACCGCGGCCACCGCTTTGGCAGTGGCGGCGTCGCGGATGCCGAAGCCCACGCCGATCGGCAGCTTGACGTGCTCGCGGATCGCCGCCACCCGGCGCGCCACGTCGTCGGTGTCGATGGTGCCGGCCCCGGTCACGCCCTTGAGCGAGACGTAGTAGCTAAAGCCGCTGCCGACCCGCGCCACCTGCGCAATGCGTGCCGGCGTCGAGGTCGGCGCCAGCAGGAAGATCAGGTCGAGATCATTGGCGCGCATCGCGGCCGCAAACTCTTCGCATTCTTCCGGCGGATAGTCGACCACGATGGCGCCGTCGGCCCCCGCCTCTGTCGAGGCGCGGATGAAGGCGTCCGGTCCGATCCGCTCGATCGGATTGGCGTATCCCATCAAGACGACCGGGGTGTGCTGGTTGGTCTTGCGGAATTCGCGCACGTAATTGAATACGTCGCCGAGACCGATGTTGAATTTCAGCGCGCGTTCGCAGGCGCGCTGGATCACCGGGCCTTCGGCCATCGGGTCGGAGAACGGGACGCCCAGTTCAAGGACGTCGGCGCCGCCCGCGACCAGCGCGTGCATCAGCGGCACCGTCATCTCGGGACCCGGGTCGCCGGCGGTGATAAAGGTCACCAGGCCGGTTTTGTTTTGCGCCTTCAGCGCGGCAAAGGTTGGTGCGATTCTGGACATGTTCTGTTCTTTCGTTGTGGTGGGTGTATCGATGGTTAGCTGAAGTCCAGCCCCATCTTTTCCGCCACGGTGTGCATGTCCTTGTCGCCCCGGCCCGACAGGTTCGCCAGTACCAGCTGGTCCTTCGGCAGCGTCGCTGCCAGCTTGGCCGCGTAGGCCAGCGCGTGCGCCGATTCGAGCGCCGGGATGATGCCTTCGATGCGGCAGCAGTCGTGGAACGCCTGCAGGGCTTCATCGTCGCTGATCGACACGTATTCGGCGCGCGCCGAGTCCTTCAGCCACGCGTGCTCCGGCCCGACACCCGGATAATCGAGGCCTGCCGATACCGAGTGGGTCTCGATGATCTGGCCGTTGGCGTCCTGCAGCAGGTAGGTACGGTTGCCGTGCAGGACGCCGGGAATACCCGCGCTCAAGGACGCTGCATGCATGCCCGAGGCGATGCCATGGCCCGCCGCTTCCACCCCTACCAGCCGCACACTCTTCTCGTCGATGTACGGATAGAAAATTCCCATCGCGTTCGATCCGCCGCCGATGCAGGCGACCACGTAGTCGGGCTGGCGCCCGGTCATCTCGGGCATCTGCACGCGGCACTCTTCGCCGATCACCGACTGGAAGTCGCGCACCAGCATCGGGTACGGGTGCGGTCCGGCCACCGTGCCGATGATGTAGAAGGTATTTTCAATGTTGGTGACCCAGTCGCGCATCGCTTCATTGAGCGCGTCCTTGAGGGTCTTGGAGCCCGATTCGACCGGCACCACGGTAGCGCCGAGCAGCTTCATGCGGTACACGTTCTGGGCCTGGCGGCGCACGTCTTCGCTGCCCATGTAGACCACGCATTCAAGGCCGAAGCGCGCGCAGATGGTGGCCGTGGCGACGCCGTGCTGGCCGGCGCCGGTTTCGGCGATGATGCGCTTTTTGCCCATGCGGCGCGCCAGCAGCGCCTGGCCGATCACGTTGTTGATCTTGTGCGCCCCGGTGTGGTTCAGGTCTTCGCGCTTGAAGAAAATCTGCGCGCCGCCCATGATCTCGGACCAGCGCTTGGCATGGTAGATCGGCGAGGGACGGCCGACGAAGTGCTTGAGCTCATAGCGGAATTCGTCGAGGAACTCGGGGTCCACGCTGTACCGGGCGTAGGCTTCGCTGAGTTCGGCCAGGGCGTGGCTCAGGGTTTCGGCCACGAAGGCGCCGCCATACTGGCCGAAATGGCCCTTGGCGTCGGGAAGCTGGTAGTCGGTGGTCTTGAAGAGGTTCGCGGCTGGGCCGCGTTCAGGTGCTTCTTTCATGATGGTTTTCGCTTTCAGAGGTGGCGTCGGCTACCCGGACCGCCTGCACGAAGGCAGCGATCTTGTGGGCGTCCTTGATGCCCTTCTGCTGTTCGACACCACTGCTGATGTCGACCGCATACGGGCGTACACGTACCACCGCGTCAGTCGCGTTTTGTACGCTCAAGCCACCACTCAAAACGACCCGAGGCGCGATTTCTTTTGGGACTATGGACCAATCGAAGACCTTTCCTGCGCCACCGTAGGCGTCCACGAAGGTATCGAGCAAAAGGCCCGAAAACAGCGGACTGGCGGCGCGGTATTCACTTTCGTATTCTAGCAAATCGGCGCCGCGCGTGTCGGGCCGCACCCGAAATACCCGCATGAAGGGCCGGTTGGCGGCCGCCGCGAGTGCCGCGCACTGCTGCGGGGTCTCGTCGCCATGGAACTGCAGCAGCGCCAGCGGGACGATATGGGTGATCGCCGCGACTTCGGCCACGCTGGCGTTGACGAACAGGCCGACGCTCGATACGAACGGCGGCACGCCCGACACCAGCGACGCCGCCTGCGCCGCCGTGACAAAACGCGGGCTCTTTGGGTAAAACACGAAGCCGAGGGCGTCGGCGCCGGCGCCGGCCGCGGCGGCGACATCCTGCGCGCGGGTCAGCCCGCAGATCTTGATGCGTGTGCGCTGCAAGGCAGCCTCCTTCAGGTTAGAACCAGCCGAGGGGCGAGCTGTCTTCCTGCGGCAGGCCCCACTTGGGATCGTACCCTACTTTGGCCAGATACAGCCCGTCCGGCATGAAGGTCGGTGCGGCCATGTCGCGGTCGCCGCTTTCGAGCACTTCGCGCATCCACGCCACCGGCTGGCGGCCAATGCCGACATAGACCAGCGAGCCAACCAGGTTGCGCACCATGTGGTGCAGGAAGGCCGCGGCGGTGATGGTGAAGATGATGACGTCGCCGCGCCGCTCGATGCGCAGGTCGCGCAGCTGCTTGACCGGGGACTTGGCCTGGCACTGCGACGAGCGGAACGCCGAGAAGTCGTGCGTGCCGACCAGGCACTGCGCCGCTTCGCGCATCAACGCGACGTCGATCGGGCGAAACACCCAGCCCGCACGCCCGGCCAGGAGCGCCGAGCGGTTCGCGTTGTTATACAAGACGTAGTGGTAGGTGCGCGAATGGGCCGAGAAGCGCGCGTGGAACTCGTGCTCCGGGTCGGGCGCAAGCTCTTTTGCCCAGCGCACCACGATCGAATCGGGCAGGAAGGCGTTCACGCCGCGCACCCACGCGTTGATGGGGCGCGACAGGCTGGTGTCGAAGTGGATTACCTGTTCCAGCGCGTGGACGCCGGCATCGGTGCGGCCGGCGCAGGTGGTTGGCAACGCGACGCGCGCAAATTCCGCGAGCGCCATTTCCAGCCGGTCCTGCACCGTATTCCTGTCGGGCTGCTTCTGGTAGCCGCTCCAGCTGCTACCGTCATACTGGACGCCGAGTGCTATCCGTTTCTGTTCGGGTCCTTCTGGTAAAGCCTTCATTAACCCAGCTTCGCCCGCATCTCGTTGGCCTTGCCAACCTGCGCCGAGTTACCGCCCTTGATGACTTCATCGAGCAGTTCGCGCGCGCCTTCCTTGTCGCCGATCTCCTGGTAGGCAATGGCCAGGTCGAGCTTGGTTTCCATTTCCATGTCGGCGTTCGACAAATCGTCGATGCCATCGCCGGAGTCGTCGAGGCGGTCGAGTTCATTCAGGTCGGGCAGCGCGGTGTCGTCCGCGCGATGCGGCTCGACCGCAGGCAGGTCAAGGTCGATGCCCGACATGTCGAACTGCGGCGCGGCCGGCGCCGACAGCGGCGCCTGCGGGGTTTCGTCGAGCGGATCGAACGTCATGTCCGGCAGCGCAAATTCGTCTTTCAGCTGCAGGCTGTCGTCACGCGCGCCGGTTTCGGCAACTGGCGCCGGCGCTGGCGTCGGCAGGTCGAAGTCCATGGTGTCGAGGTCGAGCAGCGAATCCGGGCGGCTGTCCGCCTCGGCGGTGGCGCTTGGCGGCACCGGCGGCACGTCGAAGTCGCTCAGGTCGACGGTGCCGTAGTCGCGCGGCGGCTCGTCGGCCTTGTCCTGGCCGAGGTCCAGGCTGATGTCGTTGAACGGCGTCGGAGCCGGCACAGCGGTCTCCTGTTCCTTGGCTGGCGAGTCGAACGACATGTCGAAGTCCATGTCGAACTCCTGCGCGGTCGGCACCGGCGCCGGCGCTTCATCGGCCAGCTTGTCGTCGCTCGGTCCGGACATCGGGATCGGGTCGTTCTGCGCAATTGGCTCGAATGACAGGCCGCCCAGGTCGAAGTCCAGCGAGTGGTCTTCCGCTGGCGCAGGTGCTGCCGCCACCACTTCCGGCGCTGGCGCCTGGTCGGCTTTCTGAGTGTCGTCGGCCAGGCCGAGGTCGAAGTCCATGGTCGCGTCGCTGGTATCGTCGGCATTCAGGGCGTCGTGCAGCTCCTGCGACAGGATCGCCTGCTGGCCGCGCTCTTCAGCGCTGGCTTCAGGCGCCACAACGGCGGCGCCTGCGGCGCCCGCGTACAGCGGGTTGAGCGGGTCGAGCGCCAGGCCAAGCGCCGCTGCCTGCACCCAGTCGTCGCCCTGGCCTTTGGTGATGCCGTACATCTCGCTGGCCTGTGCTTCGAACGCGCGCTGGTCCTTGCGGGCCGCGTAGATCTCGAGCAGTTTCAGGCGCACCGGATTGCGTTCAGGGTGGCTGCGCAGCGCTTCCTTGAGAATCTCCTCGGCTTGCGCGTCGCGGCCGTAGGCGATGTAGACATCGGCTTCGGCGATCGGATCGACTTCATTGGTATCGAGCTGGCTGGCCGATGGCGCGAAGCTGGAGTTGAACACGCTGTTGCTGGTGTCGACGCTCTGGCCGCCCGCCTCGGCGAACATCGAGTGCGCCTGGTCGGTCGGCGCACCGAGGATCGATGGTTCGGTCGGTCCCTGGTCGACTTCCTGCTTGCGGCGGCGCGCCGACGCGATGCCCACCAGCGCCAGCAGCAGCACGCCAAGGGCGGCCAGCACATAGCTGATGTTATCCATGATCATGTCGGCGAACGACGGTTCTTCGGCCGTACGCGGCTTCTTGACTGCTGGCTTGACCGGCTTGGCAGGCGCAGGCACAGCAGCTGTAGCGGTATCGGCCGCCACCGGGGCTGCTGCGGCTGCCGCAGCAGCTGCTGGCGCCGCGGCCGCGGTGGCGTCCACGCCGGCCTTGCTCTTGACCGTCATCAGCTTTTCAAGGTCGTTGACGTTGCGTTCGAGCTCCTTGACGCGGGCGGTGGCTTCGGCCAGCGCCTTGTCCTTGGCGATGCGGTCTTCCTCGCTCGCCGCCGAGGTCCTGCCCTGCTCCGCGCTGGCTTGCGCCGCGCGCGACAGCTGCAGCTTGTCCTTCGATTCGGTGACGGCGGTTGGACGCTCTTCGACACGCGCCGTGATCTTGCCGGCGGCGCTCTGGCCTGCGTCCGGCGCCTTGGTCGGCGCGCTGGTGGCGACCTGGCCGGCCAGCTTGTTGCGGTAGGCGTTGAAGTCAGCCGCGTGGGCGACGACCACGCCGCGCGCTTCGCCTTCGCCGGTGCCGCGGATGGCACTTGAATCAGGCACCGACAAAATGCGGCCCGACTTCAGGCGGTTCATGTTCTTGCCAATGAAGGCGTCAGGGTTGGCGCGGTACAGCGCGACCAGCATCATGTCGAGCGAGATGTCGACCGGCTTCACCTGGGTCGCGATCTCGCCGAGCGTATCGCCTGGCTTGACGCGGTATTCGCTGGCGGTCGAGGCCGGGCGTTCGGCGCGCGGCGCCGGCTGCTGCGGCACCGGCGCAACCGGACGCGGAGCCGGACGGTAGTCCGGCGCTGCCGCGGCCGCGGCCGGCGCAGGCGCAGGGGCAGGACGCGCAGCGGTGCTCGACGGCGCGGCCACTTGCGCCGGCTGCGTCGTGCGCAGTTCGGCAGGATCGAGCAGGAAGGTGTACTCGCGCACCAGGCGCCCGCTGTCCCAGCTCAGCTCAAGCAGCATGTCGACGAACGGCTCGTTGAGCGGCTGCGACGAGGTGATCCTGACGATCTGCCGCCCTGCGCGCTGTTCGATGGCGAAGCGCAGCGACAGCAGCGCGGGATTGAATTCGATGTTCGCCAGGCGGAACGCGTCGGGTGACGCGAGCTTGGCGACCAGGCCGGAGGATTCCTCGGCCGACACGGACGTCAGTTCAATTTCGGCGCGCAGCGGTTGGCCGAGAGAGGACAGGACGGTCAGCTTGCCAAGACCGGCAGCGTAAGCCGAAGAGGACAGCAACACGGCACTGGCGACCGCGCCGGCCAGTGCCTTCATCGCGAATGAGACGATCTTGGGGCGATTGTTTACGTGCATAGTTGGCAGCATCAAGGTTAGCTAGGGGAAAAAGCGGTTTTCCCGGGAGTCCCAACATATCATCATGCTTTGGAGCATGCAAGCGTTTGGCCCGATAAGTGAGACTCTACGCCCGTAAAACGGGCGTTTTGATGCATTCTTTAGCAACCCCAAGCAACGCGGCGCAAGCAGTGCCGCGGGACGGCACTGCACATCTTGACAACTTACTTGTCAAGGATAATACGAAGCATGCGGCGCAGCGGTTCGGCCGCGCCCCACAGCAGCTGGTCGCCGACGGTGAAGGCCGACAGGTACTCGCCGCCCATCGACATCTTGCGCAGGCGGCCGACCGGAATGGTCAGGCTGCCGGTTACCGCCGCCGGCGACAGGTCGCGCATCGATGCTTCGCGATTGTTCGGCACCACCTTTACCCATTGGTTGTTGGCGGCGATGATGTCGTTGATCTCGTCGAGCGGCACATCCTTCGTCAGCTTGATGGTCAACGCCTGCGAATGGCAGCGCATCGCGCCGATGCGCACGCACAGGCCGTCGACCGGAATCTCGCGGCTGCCGAACGATGCGCCGCGGCCGAGGATCTTGTTGGTCTCGGCGCCGGCCTTCCACTCTTCTTTCGACTGGCCGTTGCCCAGGTCCTTGTCGATCCACGGGATCAGGTTGCCGGCAAGCGGCACGCCGAACTGTTTGGTCTCGTCAGCCGACATGCCGTGCTGGGTCGCCAGCACCGCGCGGTCGATGTCGAGGATCGCCGCTGCCGGGTTGTCCAGCAGCGGCTTGACGGCGCCGTTGATGGTGCCGAACTGGGTGAGCAGCTCGCGCATGTGCTGGGCGCCGCCGCCTGACGCGGCCTGGTAGGTCATCGACGTCATCCACTCGACCAGGCCATGCTGGAACAGGCCGCCGAGGCCCATCAACATGCACGACACCGTGCAGTTGCCGCCGACGTAGTTCTTCACGCCTTTGGTCATCGCGTTCTTGATGACGTCGAGGTTGACCGGGTCGAGCACGATGACGGCATCGTCGTTCATGCGCAAGGTCGATGCGGCGTCGATCCAGTAGCCGTTCCAGCCAGCGGCGCGCAGCTTCGGGAACACGTCGCTGGTGTAGTCGCCACCCTGGCACGAGATGATGATCTCGCATTTCGACAGCTCGGCAATGTCGCTCGCGTCCTTCAGGGTAGTCTCGTTCTTCGCCATCGCCGGCGCTTTGCCGCCGGCGTTAGAGGTCGTGAAGAACAGCGGTTCGATGTGGGCGAAGTCGCCCTCGTCCTGCATGCGTTGCATCAGGACCGAACCCACCATACCGCGCCAGCCTACCAAGCCTACTAATTTCATTGTCGTTCCTCGTCTATTTAAAAATTACCGTAATGCGTTCACGACCGCGTCGCCCATCTCGGCGGTGCCCACCTTGGTGGTGCCCGCCTCGTAGATGTCCGGCGTGCGCAGGCCTTGGGCCAGGACCTGCTTGACCGCGGCCTCGATGCGGTCGGCCTGCGCCGCCATGTTCAGCGAGTAGCGCAGCATCATCGCCGCCGACAGGATGGTCGCCAGCGGATTGGCGATGCCCTTGCCGGCGATGTCGGGCGCGGAGCCGTGCGACGGCTCGTACAGGCCCTTGTTGTTGGCATCCAGCGACGCCGATGGCAGCATGCCGATAGAACCGGTCAGCATCGCCGCGCAGTCGGACAGGATATCGCCGAACATGTTGCCGGTGACGATGACGTCGAACTTCTTGGGCGCGCGCACCAGCTGCATCGCGGCGTTATCGACGTACATGTGTTCCAGCTCGACGTCGGCGTAGTCCTGGTGGACCTCGGTGACGATGTCGCGCCAGAACTGGAAGGTTTCCAGCACGTTGGCCTTGTCGACGCTGGTCACGCGCTTGCCGCGCTTGCGCGCCGCCTGGAAGGCCACGTGGGCGATGCGGCGGATTTCGGATTCGGCATAGCGCATGGTGTCGAAGCCTTCGCGCTCGCCCTTGAACGGGCCGTCCGGGCATTCGCGCACACCGCGCGGCTTGCCGAAATAGATGTCGCCGGTCAGTTCGCGGATGATCAGGATATCGAGCCCCGAGACGACTTCAGGTTTGAGCGTCGAGGCGCCGGCAAGTTCCGGATACAGGATCGCCGGGCGCAGGTTGGCGAACAGGCCAAGCTCACGGCGCAACCCGAGAATCGCCTGTTCCGGGCGCAGCGCGCGCTCGAGCGTATCGTACTTGTAGTCGCCGACGGCGCCGAACAGCACCGCGTCGGCGCCCTTGGCCAGCGCCAGCGAGGCGGGAGGCAGCGGATGGCCGTGCGCCGCATAGCCGGCGCCGCCGACGTCGGCCTGCTCCATCTCGAAGTTCTCGCCCAGCGCGTTCAGCACGCGCACGGCTTGCGCTGTGATTTCAGGACCGATGCCGTCACCCGGCAGGATTGCTATTTTCATTGTGCTGTTCCGGGTCAGATGGCGTTGACCAGCCAGGGCTGGGCCGCCAGGTGGCGTTCTTCGAAGGCGCGGATCTCGTCGGCGTGGCGCAAGGTCAGGCCGATGTCGTCAAGGCCGTTGGTCAGGCAGTACTTGCGGAAGGCGTCGATCTGGAATTCGTACACCAGGCTGCCATCGAGCGTGCCGATGGTCTGCTTCTCGAGGTCGACCGCCAGGCGGAAGCCGGGGAAGGCCTTGACCTCGTTGAACAAGTGCTCGATCTGGCTCTCGGTCAGCACGATCGGCAGCAGGCCGGACTTGTAGCAGTTATTGAAGAAGATGTCGGCGAAGCTTGGCGCGACGATCGCGCGGAAACCGTACTGGTCGAGCGCCCACGGCGCGTGTTCGCGCGAGGAGCCACAGCCGAAGTTCTTGCGCGCTAGCAGGATGGACGCTCCCTGGTAGCGCGGCTGGTTCAGCACGAAGTCCGGGTTCAGCGGACGCGCGCTGTTGTCCTTGCCCGGCTCGCCGTGGTCAAGGTAGCGCCATTCGTCAAACAGGTTGGGGCCGAAACCGGTACGGTGGATCGACTTCAGGAACTGCTTCGGGATGATGGCGTCCGTGTCGACATTGGCACGGTCGAGAGGGACGACAAGTCCCTCGTGTAGCGTAAATTTGTCCATATAGCTCGCTTAAGCCGTCGTTCCCGCGAAAGCGGCAACCCATGCGCCGCTTGGTCAATGGCGAATGATGGATTCCCGCCTGCGCGGAACCGACGGTGGTGGTGTTATTTCCCGCCCGCGCCGGTAACGATCTGGCCGGCCCGCTGCACGTCGCGGCCAACGCCGGAGATGGTGTTGCAGCCGGCCAGGAACAGGGCGATCAGGGACAGGGCGAATACTTTTTTCATGGTGTGGCTCTCAAAATTGAATGGTTGTTTTAGCGCAGTGCGCGTACATCGACGAAATGGCCGGCGATACCGGCCGCCGCCGCCATGGCAGGCGACACCAGGTGGGTGCGTCCGCCCTGCCCCTGCCGTCCCTCGAAATTGCGGTTCGAGGTGGAGGCGCAGCGCTCGCCCGGTTCTAACCGGTCGGCGTTCATTGCAAGGCACATCGAGCAGCCTGGCTCGCGCCATTCGAAGCCCGCGTCCTTGAATATCTTGTCCAGGCCTTCGCGTTCGGCCTGCTCTTTTACCAGCCCGGAACCCGGCACCACCAGCGCCAGGCGCACATTCGAGGCGCGCTGCTTTCCGCGCACAACGGCGGCGGCGGCGCGCAAGTCCTCGATGCGCGAGTTGGTGCACGAGCCGATGAACACCTTGTCGATGCGGATGTCCTCGATCGGGGTGTTGGGCTTGAGGTTCATATAAATGAGCGCCTTTTCCATGGCGTCGCGGCGCACCGCGTCCTTTTCCTGGTCCGGATCGGGCACCCGGCCGTCGACCGAAGTGACCATCTCGGGCGAGGTGCCCCAGGTGACCTGTGGCCTGACGTCGGCGGCGTTCATCGTGACGACCATGTCGAACTGCGCGCCCGGATCGGAGTGCAAGGTGCGCCAGTAGCCCACCGCCTGGTCCCAGTGCGGGCCGACCGGCGAGTAGGGACGGCCCTTGACGTAGTCGATGGTGGTGTCGTCGACGGCGATCATGCCGGCGCGCGCGCCCGCTTCGATCGCCATATTACAGATCGTCATGCGCCCTTCCATCGACAGCGAACGGATGGTCGAGCCGCCGAATTCGATGGCGTAGCCGGTGCCGCCCGCGGTGCCGATCTTGCCGATCACGGCCAGCACGATGTCCTTGGCGGTGACGCCCGGCGGCAGCGCGCCGTCGACCTGCACCAGCATGGCTTTCGACTTACGCGCCAGCAGCGTCTGGGTCGCCAGCACATGCTCGACTTCCGACGTGCCGATGCCGTGCGCCAGGCAGCCGAAAGCACCGTGGGTCGAGGTGTGCGAGTCGCCGCAGACGACCGTCATGCCCGGCAGGGTCGCGCCCTGCTCCGGCCCGATCACGTGCACGATGCCCTGGCGGCGGTCGTTCATGTTGAAATACGTGAGCCCGTAGCTTTTGGCATTGGCGTCCAGTGTCTCCACTTGCAGGCGCGAGGTGGGGTCGGCGATGCCGCCCTTGCGGTCGGTGGTCGGGACGTTGTGGTCTGCCACCGCGAGGTTGGCGGAATTGCGCCATAGCTTGCGGTTGGCGGCGCGCAGGCCGTCGAAGGCCTGTGGGCTGGTCACTTCATGCACCAGGTGGCGATCAATGTACAGAACCGTCGTGCCGTCTTCGTCGGCACGCACGACATGGGAATCCCAGAGTTTGTCGTAGAGCGTTTTTATCATGATGGTGGTGTAAGGCGATGCATGAATCAAAGACCGAAAATGATTATGCCATATTTGTGCACTGCGTCAGCAAGAATGACTTTTTCGAATTTTATGTGCCATTAACACCTCTTCTGCACATGATATTCGCAAAACGAACTCATTTTGCAAATAAAAAAAATGCCTGCTGAATTTCAGCAGGCATTTCGACTTCCGTGCAGCAAGAAGTATTTTTACTTATGCAGCCAGTTTGACGGCGCCGCGGCAGCCATCCATCAGGAACGACAGGCCGATCACCAGCACCAGGTCGCCTTCGGCGGAGCGCGCCGTGCCGGTGATGCCCTCGACCGACAGCGCGGTCATCGGCTTGATCACCAGGTCGGCGGTACCATCGACGGCCGACACCGCGAGGATGTACGGCTGCGGCGCGGCCACCACGATGCCCACCTTTTCCGAGCAAGGCTCGTAGCCGAGCGACGCGGCCAGCGAGCGCACCGGCAGCGGACGGCCCTGGTCCTTCAGGACCGGCGCGCCGCCAACCTGGGCGAAGGTATCCGGCAGTTCGACCACGCGCTGGACCACCGCCATCGGCAGCGCCAGCAGCGCGCCCGAGGTCGAGACCAGCATGGTTGGCACGATCGACAGTTCGATCGGCAGGCGGATGGCAAACTTGGTGCCGTGGCCGAGCGAGGATTCGATGTGGATCGCGCCGCGGTTCTTTTCGACCGCGGTCTTCACCACATCCATGCCGACGCCGCGGCCCGAGACCGACGACGCCACTTCCTTGGTCGAGAAGCCCGGCAGGAACACCAGCTGGTAGGCTTCCTCGTCGCTCTGCGCGCCGTTCTCGTTGATCAGGCCCTTCTGGATCGCCTTCTTGCGCAGGCTGACCGGGTCCATGCCCTTGCCGTCATCCTGCAGCACGATCATGACGCTGTTGGCTTCCTGCCATGCCTTGAGCGAGATGTAGGCCTTGGCCGGCTTGCCCGCGGCGACGCGGTCTTCCGGCGATTCGACACCGTGATCGAGGGCGTTGCGCAGCATGTGCACCAGCGGGTCGTACAGGCTGTCCACCACGACGCGGTCGACTTCCGTCTCGGCGCCCTCGATGGTCAGCTCGACATCCTTGCCCAGGTCCTTGGCCAGCTCGCGCACCAGGCGCGGGAATTTCTGGAACAGGCGGCCGACCGGCTGCATGCGGGTCGCCAGCGTGGCGCGCTGCAGTTCGGCCGAATAGCGCGATGCGCGTTCCAGCGTTTCGGTCAGGGTCGCCATCAGGGTGGCCGCGGCGCCTTCGAACTTGAACTGCGCCAGGCGTTCGAGCAGCACGGCGGCCTGGTTGGCTGCCTGCACCGATTCGCCTGCCACTTCGAGCAGCGCGTCGAGCTTGACGGCGTCGACGCGGATGCTGTCTTCCTTGGCCGGCGCCGACGCGGCGCGGAATTCCTGGACTTTTTCTTCGCGGCGGTCGACCCCATCCCAGCCTGCCGGCCTGGCGGCGGCATCGGCGGCGGCCGGCGCTGCGGCCGCCGGCGCTGCGGCTGCGACTGCGGCTGCGGCAGCGGCTGGCGCGGCGGAAGGCGTGTGCGTTCCAGCCGGCGTTACCGCGACATACATCGCTTCCCAGTCAAGGCCATCGGCGCCTGGCGCAGCGGCAGCGGCTGCGGCAACCGGTGCCGCCGCTACCGGCGCCGGTGCGGCCGCTTTCGGCGCGGACTGCGTCTTGCCTTCGATGGCGTCAACCAGGATGCGCTCGAGCGCATCCGGCATCGACGCCAGTTGTTCGGCCGGGGTACCGTTGTTCAGGTCGGTCAACTGGTCGGCAACGAAGCCCGACGCCTGCAGCGCGGCTTCGATCGCGATCGGCGTTACCGGCGCGGCGCCGGTACGCAGGGCGTCGAACAGGTTTTCGGTCAGGTGGCAGGCGGCGACCAGCGCCGGCAAGTTCATGAAGCCCGCGCCACCCTTAATGGTGTGGAACGAGCGAAACACCGCGTTCAGCGTTTCCTTGTTGTTGGGATCGCGTTCGAGGCGGAGCAGGTGTTCTTCTACATTGACCGCAAGATCCATCGCCTCGACGACGAAATCCTTGAGCATATCGTCCATTAGAATCCCAGATCGGCAAGAAGGTCGTCTACATTGTCCTGGTCAAGCGCGACGGATGGTGCCGACGGGCCAGACATGAGTGGAGCCGGCTTGGCAGCGAGCTTTTCGCGCACCGCCGGTGGCGCGTTGTCGCGCAGCAGCTCAGCCAGTTCCTGCTCGACTGCCTTGGTGATGGTGACGACTTTCTTGATCAGCTGGCCGGTGATGTCCTGGAAGTCCTGGGCCATCATGATTTCCAGCAGGCGCGCCTTTTCGGCTTCGGTCGCTTCGGCTACCTGCTGCGCGAACTGGCGCGAATCGCCGGCCAGCGCCTTGAACTCGTCCAGCGACAGCTTGCCTGCGAACAGGTCGTTCCAGCGGGTATCCATGGCTTTGGCTTGCTTCGACAACACGTCCTGGGCCGGCATGCCTTCGTCCAGGGTATTGAGCACCTTGTTGGCAGCCTGTTCGGTCAGCGAAGCGACGTACTCCAGGCGGTCCTGGGCATCGTTGATCTGGCTCGACGCTTCGGTCAGCGCCTTGTCGTAGCCCAGTTCACGCAGCGAATCGTGCAGCAGGCGCACGATGCCGCCGAGACGCTCGTACATCGGGTTGTCGCCGTGGTCGACTTCTTCATGCGGGGTGTTGGCGGCAGCGGCCGGCTCGGCTGGCGCGGCGGGCGCGGCCGGCACAGCGGCCAGCGCAGGGCGGGTCGAGGACACCTGGTCGAACAGCGCGTCCATGTCATCGTCGTCCGCAGCCGCAGCCGCGGGCGCGGCGGCCGGAGCGGCAGCCGGAGCGCTACTGCGCTGCGAGGATACTTCCTCGAATAGTGCGTCGAAATCGTCAGCGGCGTCAGTCATAATCCCTGCTTCTCCATTTGGTAGATGCGCAACGTCAGTTGCGTGGTGCGTGTCGGTGCGGTGCGAGTCGGCAGAATTAAATGATGCGCGGCAACATCGCGGGTTTACGCGAGTGTATCAGCGCGCTGTGTCGTGGTAAATGTCCAACCGCAGCGGTGATCAATTTGTTGAGAGAAACTTATTGCCTCGACAATCAAAGTGTATGTTTACTGCTCTTTTCGCCGTTTTGCCCCCTTTTTTCGGCCTGCGATGTATCGGCTGGGCCACAAATCGCTGCGTCCAGAATTAGCAAAAAACGAATGTTTACGTGCCAACCGGCTGATTTGTTGTCGGAATGAATATGGATGGGCTTGAGCAAGATCAAGCATGATCGTTCTAACAAGTTGGAAAACGCCGACTACAATAGAATTATGTCTGCTTTGGGAGGACTCGCCATGTACCGGAAAATTCTGATCACCACGGACGGCTCGTCGGTGTCGAAAGCCACCGCCTGCGCCGGTGTGAAGTTTGCGCAACAGATGGGCGCTGAAGTACTGGCCTTGTATGTCGCACCCGAGTACCAGTACCCGGTCTACGTGGAAATCATTCCTCCGACCTACCCCAGCGAAGAGGAGTACCTGGTCCAGATGCAAAAGGTAGGCGGCGAGCATCTGCGCTCGATCCTCGATGCGGCCGGCAAATGCGGCCTGCAGCACAGCGGCATGGTGGCGTTCGCCGATTCGGCGGCGCAGAAAATCGTCGACGTGGCCGATGAACAAGACTGCGACCTGATCTTCATGGGCTCGCACGGGCGTAGCGGCTGGGGTCAGATTTTGCTGGGGAGCGTGACCAATAAAGTGTTGTCGCACACGCAAAAGCCGGTGTTGGTCCATCGCCTGATCAAAGAACCGGCCGCTTAGTCACTGTGCATTGATTCACTCTTGGTTTGGCATTACTCTTGAATGATGGTTTACCAGTTCGACTGCTTTGCCGGCCGCACGCCGGTTCACATCAAGGGCGTACTCTATGATAAGAATTGTCATCGCTGACGATCACACCATCATGCGCGAAGGCCTCAAGCGCATCCTGGACGGCGCGCCGGACATCGACATCGTGGGCGAGGCAATCAACGGATTTGAAGTACTGTCGCACGTGCGCCAGGGCGGTTTCGACCTGCTGCTGCTCGACTTGTCGATGCCCGGCCGCAGCGGCGTCGACCTGATCCGCCAGATCCGCAGCGAATCGCCCAAGCTGGCGATCCTGATCCTGACCATGCATGAAGAAGAACAGTATGCCGTCCGGGCCATCCGCGCCGGCGCCCAGGGCTACCTGACCAAGGAAAGCGCCGGAACCCAGCTGGTGGGTGCGATTCGCAAAGTGGCCTCGGGCCGCCCCTATATCAGTACTGAAGTGGCTGAGCAATTGGCGCTCAATATCATGACGCCCAACGAACAATTGCTGCACAAGCAATTGTCGGACAGGGAATTTGAAGTATTTTCTTCACTCGTCAGCGGAAAATCGATCACCGAGATTGCCAACACCTTGCATCTCAGTGTCAAGACAGTGAGCACCCACAAGACCCGCATCATGCAAAAGATGGGCATGACCTCGCTGTCGGAAATGGTGCAGTACGCCGTGGCGCACCGCCTGTTGTCGCCTTTTAAATCCTGAAGGCGAAAGAGTTTTAGACAAACCGCTGCGGTATTTGTGCCACCTTTGGCTACAGCAAGTCAAAATCTCCTGATCCACGTCAGACCCTCCGCCCCCTCTGGGCACGCCCGGCTTCCCTGTGAAAACGCCACGCACACCGTAGGACGACTCCTACGGCTTGTGTTCCAGTCCTACGCCTAGATTCAGCGCTCGCTGATATCAATGCCGGACTCGTGTTGGCATACTAAATCTAACGATTCGACTTGCTTCCGGTTCATTTCCTTGGTCCCGACCTGTCAGATCGCGCTGTCCCTGGTCACGTTTGAAGCACCGGTCCGCAATCTCACAGATCGTTGTTCCCCTGTGATTGTCTACAGCTCTGAAACTTTTAGTTCCTTCCTGGGAGATGAGCATGCTGTCAACGGATTCTTCAGAAACACGCCCCACCACCACGTCGACCTTGCATTCCTCGCCGATGGAAGCAGGCCGTCAACGCCAGGGCCGGCTCTGGTCCAACCTGAAAGAAGTGTGCGATCTGCTTCACATCACGGCGGCGGTGTCAGTCAACTCCGAGGAACTCCTGTTCCAGCACGTCCAGTTCAAGACTGGCCAGCGCGTGCATACGATCGGGCAAGCCTTCGATACCCTGTATATCGTTAATTCCGGTTTCCTGAAGACCGTACTCATCGACGAGTTCGGCAATGAGCAAGTGCTCAGCTTCCCGATGAAGGGCGACATGCTCGGCGTCGATGGCATCCACACCCGCCACTATGCGTCGGAAGCGGTGGCCTTGTCCGACTGCGACCTGATCCTGCTGCCGTTCAAAAAACTGACCGCCCTCGGGCGCGTGCACATGGAGCTGGAAAACGTCATGTATGGCGTCATGAGCCGCGAACTGGTGCGCGAGCAGGCCATGATCGGCATGCTCGGCGCCCTCAGCGCCGAGGCACGGGTTGCCCGCTTCCTGGTATCGCTCGCCGACCGCTTCGCGGCGATGGGCTACTCCAGCAAGCTGTTCAACCTGCGCATGACCCGCCACGAAATCGGCAGCTACCTGGGCCTGACGCTCGAAACGGTCAGCCGCACGCTATCGGCATTTAATGAAATCGGCCTGATCACGGTCGACCAGCGCACCATTGGCATCAAGGACGCCGAAGCCCTGAAAACCT
>NZ_JAFBIL020000006.1 GCF_016809835.1 Massilia soli
TCCGTTTTTTCGACGATGCCGCTTCCGCCAAAAATCGGGAAACCGCTGAAATCATCAATTGATCAGCGCTTCCCTAGCATGCCATGGTTTACTCGATGCCTGCGCTGGTGTCCGGCTCACACCATTATCCGTACAAGGATGTTTCGGCCAAGGAGGGCCCAGCGCATCGAAGAAAACTCTGCCGCCGTAAGCGGACTCGTAGTAAAACACCGTAGCACCGCATACCGGGCATCGAGAATTCGGAACTGTGACGATATCGGCGAGCGCGCCAAACGTTCCCTTCTGACGACCTAGCTTGCGCGGAGGAGGTGCCCTGTTAAACAGCCAGGCGGCGTCATCGTGAGCTGAACCATACCAGACACCGCCCCATCCGCAAGGGCAACCGGGCGGATGATTATTCGCGTTACACATTGTCGGACGCCGATGTCAAAATTGATAGGAATGGTTAGTTTTACAAGAGGTTGACCTGGCAAAAATAAGCGCGACTGTTCAACTATTTGTTACCTAGCTATCAATGATACCGACGCCGTCTCTCCTTCGTAGTAAAGCGCTAACCTGTGTGAAGGTCTTGACTTCAACCTTATGCCCGCACGCACGCCCGTCAGAAGTTACCCCGAGACAGACATACTCATAGCTATCAAGCATCAAACCTGTCGCCCTATTTTTCGCCATCAACTTCATCGGCAATACGTGATGGGGGCAAATTATCTGTTCGTCGTCATCGCCAAGGCTTGCACGAAGTCTCCCATGGGTCTTCGCTACCACATTAGGCTGCTCCCAGACCTTCCTTCGGTATTCGCTTGAGCCGTCTAAGTCTGCGTCAGGTCGTCGCAGGACCGTAGATTGCTCGGCTGCCAAGTTTATCTTAATGTTGGGGCAAATGAAGGCATTCTGCGCTGTGCACTGCCACCAAAAACTTCTGGATTTCCCTGTGTAAGCCCCTTGTCGAATTCGCATACCACCTCCGCACTCCGGGCACGTCTTAGAGGCCAAAATTCCGGACGAGGCACTCACGTCGTCGTCGGTTAAGCGGGCTGAAATTAATTCGTCACTGGCATTCTTGAGCTCGGCCTCTGCCTGCCGAGTAGCTGCATCATTCAGTGCCTTTTTAACCCTCTCGCGCTCCAGATGAATCTCGTTCAGACGCTCACTGTCGAGTTCTGAACGCCGGCCATCGCGCCTAAACCTCTCAGCAAGTTCACGCTCCTCATCAGCCAGATTTCTCGCGTTCGAAAAGTATTTTTTCGTTACTCCGCCAACAAATTCGATGGCTACACGTCCGACTGCTGAGTGGTCAATTTCTGCCAGCACTGCGCGCACAGCCAGTGCCGCAACTTCCACCACGCCCTGTAAAATTGCGCGTGCTCCGGAAAATAATGCCTCAAGAAAACCCATTGCAAGTTCCACTTTCGCGTTATGAAACAGCATGAAAGACTGAAAAGAGTCCTTCGCTACTCGGCCACCATCACCTAACATTTTTCCTTTAGATAGGACGAGGAAACAATAGCATGTTTTCCTTTCTGGAAACTCACCAATAGTCACTCTGTCGGTCACGGGTTCGGGCGGGAAAGAGTCTCAACTTCTTCTCTTACCTTAAGCCCAAGCTTGAAAGCTGACTCGTGTGACCAACCTCGGGAAAAGTGCGAGACGGGGATAACTTTGGCATCAACGTTCATTTTCCGAATGTGCTCTACGGCCTCAACTCCGTGCGCGACGATGACGCGGGGTTTGATGTTTGCAAGCAGGAAATCGAAAGGAGCAGTAATTCGCTGTTGGGTAGCCAAGTCCGCAGCTTGTACTGTTGACGCCGAGTAGATGTTGGTTTCCAAGCAGCGGTAAGGCGAAGCGCCTTCAAGAATCATCTCAATCACTCGACGTGAAGGGCTAACGGCATTGCGCCGCGTCTTCCCCGGCTTCAGTGGTTTGAGCTGCCGGTCCTTCTTGTACGCCTCGAACCAAGCTACTTTGTCGAAGCCCACACCTGGGCGCCAAAACTGCCAAAAGTCCGCAGACATCGTAGTCGCGGGATTGAAGCCAACGATAAACACGTCGCATGTCAATGGGGAGCCATCGCAGACAAATGGGCGCAGGTCAGTAGGTGCGCCAATCAAGACAGCCAGCTCATTTTCGAATTTGGATATCGCCTGCATACTTGGGCTTTCCAGAAGAATGGTAGAGCCGCAAATGATACAGCCTGGCGGAGGCCCCAGAGGCAGTACACAGGCCATTTCCCCGGTTGCAATTTTACCGCCCCCAAGCGGAATAGCACCCTATGGCGCGAGTGAACTGGTGGGCAGGCCATGATGCACAAACGCTTCGAGAGCCACCCCGTGCTCATCCCGCGCGACCTGCGGGTGTCCCCACCCTATATCCGGCCAGACGAATGGACAATTGGCACGAATCCTTCCACGAATGCTTTAATCACGGATTGAGGCGTAAGCACTTTCACGACTGCGGTGCGGCCGATACTCACTGCAGCACCGTAGCCGTCGAACGACCAAGGTAGGTAACCAGCAGAAGCTACAAGGTAAGCGGCCTCTTCATACTCAAACATCGCGCCTATGGGAAGCTCGATGAGCGGCACCTCAAACGTCACTTTGCGGCCGCCAGGAACGCACCGCTCAGCGTGGAGCACTCGGTCAATCGCCGACATCAACGTTGACGCACCCAGTTCGTCAGCCACGTTTGCGCGCACCCATGCATCCTTGAACTCACGGTGCCGCGCCCGCTGACAATAGGCACACGGCCGGTGTCCAGCAGCAAACGCAGTCGCTTCATCTATGAAGAAGAGCTCTGAGTAGTTCCCGGGCGAGAAAGGCTTGGGCCGCTTAATACCGTTATATTGGAGCAGGCAGGTAACCCAAGCTTTATGCGCCCATGGTCGGACAATTGCATTTGAGTCGTTATGAAGGATACCTCGGTTGCCCATGAGTTCGCCTCTGTTTGGAACGGCGTGCAATTTGCCCCAAGGGTCGACCCGATTTTGCAGATTACGTGAAGTCATTTTATGGCCTTCCAAGACGTTACGGTTTAGCCAGGCGGCCTCACTACACGGCCGTCTTAGGGGGACGCCGGGACTTCAGGATGACTACGGTACCACGCCCTACCCATCGCACCTTCCTCAGGGGCGGGGCAGCGAAGTTCGAACAGCCCTGATTTCCTCAAGACTTGGCGCCAAGTCTTGCAGCCATATCGGCTCGGTATCTGGTCTCGATTTTCCTTCGAGATAAATCGTATCGCGGCGTCGAGGGAGGTCCAGCCGTCTACCTGGCAAGAGCTCTCTGCTTCGCGCAAGCATTCGACTATTGTGCTCTGCGGCCAGCACACTGAGCCGTCAGGGTTGATGCCGTGTACGAATGCATCCTCGAAGACCTTTGACTGCAGGAACGATGATGCCAGCGCTTGGGTTTCGGCCAAGGTTGTGGCCCAGTCCCTCAGGCGCACAAAATGCCCATCAATTCGCTCGTAACATGTGTCGAGGTGAGTGACAGCTGCACGGCAGCCGCCGTCATTGAAGAGGTCGAATTGGTCGATGAGGTGATGGACCAAGTCATTGCGGAGCGCGACCAGCTCCGCAAGGTTATCTTTGGTTTGTGTATAGACTTCAGGGGGCATCGCCATACTGAAGCGCATGCTCATCCAAGCGACATCGGGGTCCCGGGGGAAAGCAGCGCTGTCATCCTTGGGACCCACTTCTTCTACCGGTAGCTCAATACTAAGGTAGCCTTCGGCGAATACCCCCACCAGCGCGCCCAAAGTTTTGTTACGCAACTTAGCCCGTTTTTTGTCCCGGGTGGCGTGTAAGTCTTGGACCCGCCCTTCCACCGCTACTTCCGCGACCATAGCTTTGAGCAACCCTTCATACTGCTGAAGACGCAGCATGCAGCGGCCCAGATTACGCTGGACATCTTGCTGTAGCGCTTTCAAAACACCGTCTCCATCGCCTGGCGACTGGGCGGTTTCAGGCTCTGGAATCACTTTTTGCCGATGCTTTTGAATGCACCGAACGCAGCACCGGCAGTAGCACCGGTGACGGTGCTAATCACGGGGATGGGAATCATTGAGGCCAGGACGCCACCTACAACAGCGCCGGCTGCTGCGTCTTGGACCAGTTTCGACTGCAGAGCACTCTTTCCAAGTTGGCCAACCTCCTCTGCGGCAGCGCCGGCAACTCCTCGAACCTTGGCGGCAGCGATTTTCGCGTCTTCGAAATCAACTTTTCCATCGCCGTTCAAATCGCCAACCAGCACGCCCAGGGCACCGAGCGCATTGCCGGCAGAGTCCGCCGCAACCCCGAGAGCTGCGCTGGCAGACTTGGCGCCAGCTGCGGCCGAGTCTCCTACGATACTGGCGCGATGCTTAGCGGCGACCAACGACTTCCCAGCGCTTTCCGAAATGGAATCTCCTGCACTGGATGCGAAATTCGATGTAGCTTCAGCGGCTTGCCCCAAGGCTTCACCAGCCGATTTTCCGAAGGCAAGCGCCGATTGGCCAGCCTGCTCGGCTGAATCCTTGGCTGCCGTGAACGAGGTACCTGCCGCGGTCGATGCCGCGTCAGCAGCCGAGGCGACAGCTCGCCCTAAACTTTTCACAAATCCTGAGACCGTGCTTTTCATTTTGAACCCGAGTAGTGAACAATTTTGCGCGAGAGTGTGTTTGATTACCTACATAATGTGTATTGCCAGTCTAGTCATATACCTCAAAAATGTCGACCAGCAATTTACCGGCACTGACACCCGAACTGCTATCGTTAAGGGTTGTACGATGCCGGGCGCTCCTCTGAGACGGGGTCACCACTCCTAAAAACTCGCCTATCAAATACTTGCGCTCGCAGTCCGGTCCAGCCAGCGGGACGCGATAAGCACTTCCGGTTTCTTAATGTGCTGAGCATATCCGGGTACGAATACCATGTAAGCTGATACTCCAAGGTTAGGTCATCCGGAAGCTCGCCCTTCGGCAAGATTTTGTACAACCTCTGGGCCTCGGAACATGCTTGATTGATGCGGGCGAATGTGTCTTTCAGTTTGTCTGTTGGAGCCCTCCCGTCAAGTTCGGCCGGGCTGTCGCCCGCGTCAGTACGCTCTTCAATTTCATGCAAGGCGCCAACCAGCATTGCGCGCATTTCCCTTGCTAGATAAGGTCCCGAATCAGAGAGAGAAACCATGGACTTGAGCTCTTTCTTGGCGTCCATGATGTCCATCTCTTGCGTCCGCGTGCGAGCAGGACCAGCCAGCTCCGACAACCGCTGTTTGACGTGTGCCAATTGCTTGTCGTCGAGCCCGCGCGTTACTAGAACCGTGAGTTCTTCCACACTTAAGACTGCCTTTCCGGATTCGACGCGCAGCAGCACAGTGTTATTTGTTCGCCCAAAGGCCTTGCCATCAGGCCCCTTGCAGGTTTTGTAGACGGCTCGGATTACCTCGACTTTCGCAGGCCGCTTTCCAGGCAGGATACGTTGGTATACGACGATGCTTCCGCTCGTCGCATTCAAATTTTCAGTTGTTGTGTTGTTCATGTCGAGTATTCGTAGTCTTGTTGACGGGATTGTCCACAATGTGTAGCAACCGTCGAGTCGTCTTCGGCGAACCTTCGCGCTTCCGCCACCCTCAACACTTGTCCGAGGCGTCGAAGACCCGCGGACTATTGACCGGGTAGTCGACGCCACGATGTCTAGCACTGGGAAGTTCACGGTGAAGAACTCGGGCTAACCGCAGAATCTACTCGTCTTGCCATGAACGAGAAGCTAGGTAGGCACCGATGAGAAATTGTATTCAACTGCCATTGCGGCACAATTTTCTTGCGTAGCTATACCAATCAGGCCATTCTTGAAAGGACACCCGTATGACCGCTAGAACCCTGATGCAACAGTGCACAGACGAGCTACTCGACTTGATGCGCTTACTTGGAAAGATGCACGATGCTGTTCAACGTGGAGAGCCAGTGCCATTGCTGACAGCGGAGCAGACACAGACGCTCATCCTGACCGTTGGTGATGCAATGATGACCAACCACCGCGCCTTACGTTCAAAACAAAACGCCGGCCATGTGGCCGCTTGATTCGTGATTGCAAAGCCCTGGCCAAAACTTGGTCGGGGCTTTTCTTGCGGGCACACCCAAAATCGGAAAAATAGGCAAAGGACGAAATGCAGAAATTCGACAGTGAAAAGTTTCGGGCGGCACCAGAGGCCATCGCGACCGAAAAGTCCAAGCGACGCAAAGGGGCCGCGGCCCGGCCTCGCGTCGCCCAGAAGACCGAAACGCCCACGCCATCAGCCGACGTCGAAGTGCCTTTGGAAAGGCGACGGATTGATAGCTGAATTCAAAAGGGGGCTTGCGCCCCCTAACTTTCCTGCACTTCCCGTTACACGCTACGCTACGACGCCTGGAGGCAATAGAGCTACGATTTCCGCCGCCATAGCTGGTGAAGCCTTTGCGCGAGCTGAAATGAAGCGGTCCAGTCGAGGTGCATTGGTTGTCGCAATCAGAAATGGCAAAGCTTGGCCGGACAGCGAAACAACGCGTTTTTGCGCCGCTGCGTTATAACCTTGAATGGTTACCAGCCCGAAAACGGGGATGCCGTCGGAATCGACTAGCACCGCATCATAGGCCTTCAGTCGCCCAAGTTCGCGGTAGTCCTTTCCTATACCGCGGGAACCGACGGGCTCAAGCATCATCTGGCCTGCCAAGTAACCGAGCAGAGCAATGAGCGGCCGGCGTGCATGCAAGTCGTTCATGGAGAGGTCATAGCCGTGTGCAAACCAGAGTGCCATGTGGTGGTCGCTCAGCACGTCGGCGCCGGCCCTAGTCAAGACATATGCGTTCGTCTGGCCATCGAATGGTAGCGCGCGTGCCAGCACCAATCCAGCAGTCTTCAGCCGTATGACGGCCCGCTGGGCGAGCTTCAAGCCGGCCTCGGCGGAGTAATTCGGATAGGCCAGGATGGCGAGTTCGCGGGTCGTCAAGTAGCCGAAATTGTTGACTAGCGTTAGTTGGCCGACCTGGTTAACGGTGATGTTTTTCATGGGGTTCCCCTGTTAGCTGCACGATATCGTGCCTCTGTGTGTAGCTACCCCTTCGCCGTGCCCGCACTTTCATAGGGAAACGGCCGGTCAGGCCGTCGGAAGGCCACGCCGCGAGACAACAAGGGGTACGACAGCCGACAGTCGGCGCCGCCGCCTTCCCCTTGCATAAGCCCCCCGAGCCGCATTACCCTCCCTTCCCTTGTTTTCAGTCCGTCCGATGCCTTGCACCGGTGCAAGGCGCAGTCCGCAGGCCCCGTATTTTCGGCCACACGTGGCCCTGCACTTTCGCCAACACTCCGGAGTTCAGCACTCGCGCAAACACCCCTTGTTCTCAATGCTCTTGGACTGCCGTCCTGCGGGGCGCAGTCTGGTGTTGCGCTTCTTGCACCGGCGCTCAAGGGCAGCACTTCAAAAGAAGTTATTTTCAATGCCCTTGTCTAGCGCATCCGGCCGGCAGCGGCTCATATTTTTTACTTCTTACGCCGCGCAAAGCCGCGGTTGGGTGTACGCTGAACGGCATGACGAGGCGCCGACAATGAAATGTAGACAATGCAAAAGCGGTGTGCTCGGCGAAGCGGCATATGTGCGCGAGTTCTACCCTGGCCGACTGCGCGTCGCGGTAGTACTTCTGCAATCGGTTTGTGATAGCTGCGGTCACACTCGCACGCTATCAGCACAGCACGACGAAAACCTGCGACGGCTGGCGGCACGAAAATCGGCATATGGCGATGTGCTGATGGGCGAGGACTACATCGCCTTGCGCAAGCGCCATAGCTTGACCCGCCCGCAGATGGCAAGGGTTCTGGGCGTGAGCATTCGGACCTACACACGATACGAGAACGAGGACGCTTACCCCGTCAAGTCGACGCGTCTGCTCATCGAACTTGCGATTGGCAAGCCCGAAGTGCTGCACTTTCTGGCGGACAAAGCAGACTTAGCCCTGGGTCTGAGGGAAGAGTGTTAGCCCCCTTGTCTACAATGCAGGCCTCCTCGCCACCTCCGGGCCGCAGTGATGGCGCCTTCTGGATTCACAGTTGCCCTCCCTTCTGACGTCCACTCGTCGCCGCGCGCCGAGACAACTCGACACGCTCCGAATCAGAACTGGTAAGGAAGCGCCCGACTACTCGTCGCGCGCCGCAACACTGCTCGCGCCGACAGCACCCAGCCCCGTATCGCTGGCCGCGTACGTGGCAGCCGCTCCAACCGCCGCACTCGCCCAACCCCCTTTGTTTCCAACCCGTTTTTCCTGAATATCCTGCGGGCCACGGCTTGGTGCTGCGCCTCCTGAGGGCTGCGGTTTAGCGCTGCGCCTCCTCCGGGCCACGGTTTGGTGCTGCGCCTCCTGCGGGCCACGCGCTGGTTCTGCATATCGGCGGAACTCCCTATTGCTTTCAAAATGGGGCGTGCTGACGACCTCGCGGGCAGTAGTGTGGTGGTGCTGATTATCGCGAGGACTTCTGGACTCCTGCATGTCGGGAGGACTCCTGGGGTCCTGCACTTCGGAGGAGCTTGTGTGGTCTCGCACATTGGGGAGACTACGGCTTTGTGCGGAGTATCGGGAGAGCTACGGTTTAGTGCGGAATATCGGAGGGACTAAAGCATTGACATCAAAGGGTGGTGCCGTGCCGGCCGAAGGCCGGGGGCTTGGAGTGCTTCGCATCGCTACCGCCCGCTCGAGGCTCATGTTGACAATGGGTCGTGCTGCGCAATGCGCAAAGCCTCGAGGAACGTTGCGCTTTGAGTGCCCCGGAGGTGCCGGAGTTCGGCGGGGTTGGGTTGGATGTCCGAGCGAAGCGAGGGTGGTTCTGGTGACCGGGGCAGTGGTGCACTCATCTTGCGCCGGCGCAAGGCAAGCGTTTGGCGGCCCGATTGTTCCAATCGCACCGCTGTTAAATCCTCTCGCCGCTTCGCGACGCATGATTCAAACATCAGACCGACAAAAACTACCGGGCTATTTTCAGGGTTTTAGGCCCCGAATATTTTGAGGTCTTACCCGTTACACGCTGCGCGGTCGGCGTCGCGTCAAACTTTCATTCGGACGATTTCTTTTTTTAATGTGGGGAACATCCTTCCTCCACAGCTTTCAACTTCGAATGTTTCTTTTTTTAACGTGGGGCCACCCTACCGCCACATTCAGTCTGAAGCGTACACAGTGATGCAACCAGCTGTCAAGCAATGAGGATGTGACCTTGGCCGGCAATGATTTTTTGGGCACTGTCTAAGCGGCTCGAAAACTATTAGCTCCCGCGTAGCCGATGCCTATACGGTACGAGGACAGAGAAGGCTGCAAATCATGAACGTTGGCTAGGCAGACTAAAGCGTCGTTCGCGCGGCGTTTCAGCCTGTCTAGCTAACGGGACCCGAGGCAGTCGCCGAGGGTGAAACTTCATGGAGTCTTTATGTGCACAACTATCACGAATATGGTGCTGACCGCTCTCGCGCTGGTCGTCGTGCGAGCGGAGACGTATGCATTGCTGGAAGCCGTCGCTTACGCACGCAAACTGAACGGTTCGCTGGTGCGAAAACTGCAAATTGGCAGTGCACGCTACGAGTGGGCGAGTATCATTTGGCATGAGAGGTCAGTTGAAAAGCCGGCATACAGCATCATGCGGCCGCTGGCACTCTTCATCGCGACAGTGTTTGGTGCCGTCGCAGCGATGGATTTCGCCGGCTTGCCGGGCAACAGTCCGTTGGTGATGTTGATGGGGCTGGCCGTCAGTGGCGGCTACTTCGCAAAAGCTTACGGCGCATCGTTCGTAGCACATCGCCAGTCCGTAGCTGAATGCCAAAGACAAGGCACTTGGCATCTCGCTTGATTCAGCACTACTTCATTCACAACGCCCCTCGCGGGGCGTTTTCATTTGGCCGGCTTGCGGCTCACGAAGCGCCTCAAGTTGCGCGATATCGGCTTCGGTGACAAGGCCATATTCTCTGAGGTCAGTGGCAGTCTCGAGCAATTCGAGAAGCACCCTATTTTCGGTGTTTGGTGATTCTGACATGGCAATTACTCGCTGAGGCCACGACGGCGCAGCAGTTCTTGAAAATCGGACTCGGTTGGAGCGCAATACTTGATGCCAGACTCAACACCGGTCGGGACGACATATGCCAGGAAAACGCCGAGGGCGAGACAGAGGACTATGGTCAGCATGTAATTCTCCTGGGGTTAGTGCCACGATAGCACCGGTACCTGGCAAAGAGTGAAGCGCTGGAGTTTATCTCGCCCCTGCTGTTGGTATTAAGCGAAACAACGCGTTTTTATCGGATGCTGCATTGAACTCCGCAGCTATTTGCCAGTGCGACATCCACAAGTATTCCATACGTACTGGTTCTCGCAAGGCCATCGCCCTCATTCGAGTAACACCTGGTCGATTGAGTGCTGTCGAGTGTCAACAAGGGGATGAGTCCTTGGCACTCGCGTCAACCGTACACCAACCGCTACAGCGGAACGTCTGTAGTGCCGGTGCGATTTCCTCGACCTTGGCGACCAGAGGTTAGCTCGCATCAAAGGTATTTTGGGTGTGGCGGGACGCTGAAAAAGGTCGAGCAGCGCGCCCCTCAACGTCCGGAGGCTAGATTGATATTGGCCACCAACGCATGACTAGGCATTCATACTATTTTCGTCTTTATCCTGAAAAGCAGGGTAATTTGGATGCCGCCGTCTCTACACCTTTCACCATCAACAAGAAAGGTGTAGTCCATGAATACCATCACACTCTCCCCCTACCTCCGGCTCTCCGGTGCAGGCTTTGATATTGACCTGAAAAGTCGCGGCAACAAATTCCGCCTCATCCTCAAGCGTGGCGACGAACTGGTCGCCACCGGCTTCGCCTCCCGCGGGCACAGTATGAAAAACGCCGACGCCCTACGTCGCATTCAACTGAATCAGTTCGGCGAAACCACGGACGTTTTCTCTTTGGTCAGCCGCCTTGCTGACATCGCAGAATCGCTGTCTCCTGCACGGGCAACAAATGCAGCGAGATAAAATGAACCTCGAACATTTAAGAGCTGCGGTTAAGGTCAGCGACCCACTTGACCGGACGGCACTGGCACCTCGCGCTGGTCCGGCGTTGAAGGGCAGAATCGAGGCGACGCCAGCACCTGCAAACAGCGCAGTCCCAGGACGGATGGTCCCCGACCAAAAAACCGCCGTCTCGTTGGAGGAGAAACAGGCCCTTCGCAAGGACCTGATGGCCATCATTTCGACCTGCACCGATGCAGACGTACTCACAAGCATGCTGATTCCGAAGCTGGACCTGGCAACTTGTGCCGATGACCACAGGCCGCTGCGCGCTGCCATCAAGGCTGCCGTGCAGGCCAAGCTAAAGAAGTTGACTGGCGCCAAACCAACCGCTGCCGACATGAGGGATTTGTTCCCAGAGGTAGCAAAGAAGTTGAAACCAAAGGCTCGTCACGTGAGTCTGACTCACTTCGGCGTTGCTGAACGCGTGCAGGCGGACATGGCAGGCGACCTCCGTTACAACATCGACCAGCAGAAATGGCTCAACTGGGACGGATGCCGTTGGGTGAACCTGCGCAATGCACAGGTCCAGACCATCGCTCGAAAAACGGTCAACAAGATTAAGACCTATGTCGCGACCTTTTCGGATGTGGACATGGAGAAGCTCGAGCACGCGGATAGCGACGCGTTCCGCCGCGGTGTGGTCGGAGAAATGGTCGCACTGGAGCGAATGCACGTCGAACAGCTGGACCTCGACCAACACGCCGGCTTTCTGGCATGCGGCAACGGCGCCATCAACCTGGCGACTGGAGACCTGGTGTACGAGCGCGACCTGCTGGTGACCGTCCGGAACGACACTGACTTTGACCCAGATGCCAAGGCGCCGCTCTTCATGAGGATTCTAGGCGAGATGTTCGAGCAGCGTGAGGAGGACATCAATTACTACGAGCTCATAATGGGCTACAGCATCCAGGCCAATCCCAGCGAACGTGCCATGTTCTTTCATAAGGGTGAGGGTACCAACGGTAAGTCGCTAATGCTTGGCGCCATCATGAAGGCCCTCGGCGACTATGCGGTAACCACCAACTACAAGCTCATCGCCGATGGGCCGGGCAGCACTATGAATGGAAGTGCTGATGGCCCTTCTCCGTCGCAACGCCGCTTGATGGCAAAGCGCATTGCGTACATCGACGAAATTCCTGTCGGGGGCAATCTACGGGACGCTGACGTGAAGCGCTTCGCAGGCGGTGCCGGCACCTTGGACGCGCGCGGACTCGGGCAGGAGACGGTGGAATTCCTAATCACTTTCGTGTTCCACATAGCATGTAACACTATGGCGACGGTTCGCAATGGACAGCCTGCCACGTTCAAGCGCGCATTCCCGGTTGTTTACACCAAGCAGTTCGACGCGGTAGAGGACAGCACGTTGGCTGAGAAGCTGGACGTGGAACGCGCGGGCATTCTGGCGTGGCTGGTGTGCTGCTCACTCAAGTACCAGGCGATGCGGGCCCGAGGCGAGAAGCTTCGCGACCATATGCCGCAGTCGGCAAAGGATGCACTGGAGAGCATCAAGTCAGAACAGAACCCCTTCACTGCCTGGCTGGAAGAAAACTGCGAACGAGGTGAGGGCTATGTGATGCCGGTACGGGCGGCATGGGATGACTATATGCAGCACGAGGAACGGGTCAACAAAGACGCATCCAAGGTGGCGGCCCGAAGCGTAAGGAAATTCACGCAGTTGATGAAGGCGTTCAATATTGGCCGACACGACGAACAAGTCATGTTTGGCAAGCGACGTGCGGCCGGCTTCTGGGGTTGGCGCCTGCGCACTGATGTGGTGAGCGACCTGCAGGTTTCTGCTGCGGCCGCCAAAGCACCGGTCCGAGCACACAAGATAACTTGAATCTGAATCGAGGAACTCCCCCATCGAAGGCCGCCGCAAGGGCGGCTTTCCTACGTCCGAACCCTACAGACTTCGGAGGCGCAATGCCTGTAAGAAGTCTGTAGGATGTCTGTAGTGTACGTCATCCTGCCGGCCAAGTTGGTGACCAGGTCCTTGGAAGCCCTTTCCCTTACAGACTTCTACAGACTTTATACAGGCTTTGAATTTCAAAGGAAGCCCGCCAATACAGGGTTTTACAGACTTACAGACTTTACAGACTTATTTCGAAGTCCTTGTGATGAGAGAAAAATTGAATACTCTTGGATTGCTCATAGAACAGGCAGAACGGAGACGGATATATTTTAATTTTCCCGATATGAAAGCGGGCGCGTAGGAAGTCTGTAATGTCTGTAGGAGCGCTTCGCCAACTTGGTCAGCCAGGATTCCCGCCTTGGTGCTCTCGAAGTCCAAGTGTGGCGAGTGCAGACGAGTGAAGCCCTGCGGATGGCGCTTGCGCGCCGCAGGCATACGGCTGGCCAAGGGAGCGCTGTGCGCTCCTGCCCCCTCTGAAATCGGCGGGAGTATTTAGGACTACTTCAAATCGGTGTCGGTCCAGAGAGCCACAGGCTCTCCTTGGCCAGCCGGGCCGCGCGCCGGTTGGCGCTCAACGCCAGTCACCATCGCCGCGCTGCTGCAGCACCGCAACCGGCTTACTGTCCTTCCCTAGTTCGTCGGAGCCACAACCGCGGCATTGGATGAGCAAAAACCCCACAACGACAGGTAAAAAAGTTCTTTTCCCGACAGTGGGCCATGCTCGCAAATAGACGAGTATGCCTCGCTCCACCTCCAGTTCGAACGGCGGCGGGCGCCAAGCCAACGCTGGAGCGCTTCGGCGCGCCGTTGTCGGCGAGCGGGCAGCGAAATCATATGGAGGAGGAAAATTCCTTGGCATCGTCCAGAAAGAATCGGAGCTGCTTGACGTGTGCTTTGGCCCCTCTACGCATTGCGCGACGGGGCGCAGAGCAGGGCATGTTGGCGGGATGGTTTTCGTCGAGGTGGCGGTCATAGTCTCGCTCGCCAGTGTAGTTGGCTTCGAGCTCTAAAGTTTGAACCACTACATGGCCATCGGCGATGCGAGACGCCGCCCAAAGGAGGTCTCGGGGAGAAATGTCACTGGACAGTACGAACATGGCGTCGACATCACCAAACTCGCTCGGCGCAATTTTCCTATAGGATGCGGCAAATTCGCTTATCGCAGCAAAGAAAAGTTGGGCGTCTCTCAGGCACTCAGCACGAAATTTGTACTGTGCTCCGGTTACGCCGCCGCCAGCTGTGGACGCAAGAAACGTGGACATCGCCTTCATCTCCGCCTGGATTTGCATCGAGACGTGGTTTGAGTAATTCATGGTCAGATACCTTTCGAATTGGTTAGCTCTTGCCGAGACGGCCCAAGCTATCAGTTAAATTTCCACAAGTTTTCTTTTCAGGGCGACAAGTGCAGTTGCAAAATTGAAGCCCATCCACGGAGTAGCCACCGCATTTTAAATTCCACGGTTTTTATGGCAACGGCAAGGTCTGCCAGCACGGGCATGAGCCGCTGCAAATGGGCAATCATGAACATCGACCGGTGGCGTCACCTGGATGCGGGCTCGGGATATACTGGTACCAAGACCTGAGCGGTTAGCCGCTGAAAACCCAAAGAACCGTCGGCTCAGAAAGCACGCGTTTTTTGCAGACAAAAGTGTGTCAAATTGGGGAGCGCCCCCTCGCGTTCAGAACGGAGACGACTATGCGGTCAGAAGACGAAATGAAGCGCGCGGAGGAGGAGGACTAGATGGTCCCGGCTGTGCTGGCGGAGGCTCGCAATCGTCCGGACCGCCCGATGTCCACGCCGGAATCAATCGCTGCTGGACACGCGGCGATGGCGGAGGGAAGAGCGAGAGCTGCTGAGACGCTGGCGCGCCGGATTGAATGCAAGGAGCTGTTGTCGGCAGTCGAGCTGCGGAGCGCGTTGGGCGTAGTGCAGCAGGCAATTGATGAAGCAGTCGCGTCGAACCGGTTGTTTGCATTTGAAGGCCCTGGCCGAGAGCCCTATTACCCGGCGTTTTATGCCGATGCCACTGTGGCCAGGTCAGCCCTTGAACTGGTAGCGCAGGAACTGCTCGACCTGCCGGCGCCGTCGAAATACCACTTCTTCCTCAGCATGCGCACGAATCTCGGCACGACTCCGCTGGAGGCGCTCAAGTGCGGGCGGGTTGATGAAGTTTTGCAAGCGGCGGCTGGTTTCATGAATACCTAACTAGGGCTGGACGATATCCGGAAAATCGTGGGCCGAGTTCGGCCAGGAGCTGCCAGGCGACGAAGTCGTAGCTAATTTGATTTTTCACCATTGGGAGGAAGTAATGGTCGCGGAGACTACCGCGGCCATACTTGACTACCACTCCGAGGTCCGCGAGAACGTGCGAAGTGTCTGGCCACAGTGAGCCCAACAAAGACATCCTGCGACTAAGACACATCGGTTCCTAGTGCTGAGTGCGTCTTCTGAGGAGCCTGCCGTAAACCTGGGCCGCGGCGAGGGTCACGGCGCCCGCCAGGAATGCAATGGCGTGCGATTTGAGAAATTCCATCGGGCCAGGAAACATTTCATTCTCCTTTAACGGCTTCGCCACATTCGCTACAGAAACGCGCGGTACGTTCATTCCGAGCGCCACACACAGAACATGCTTTGCTGTTCGCTTCAACTATGGCCTTCTGTCGCATATAAGCGATTTGCACCACGCACGGCACTGTAACTCTGTAGGCAGGACTCGCCATATCAGCAAGCGTCCAAACACCAGTAACGACCAAGCCGATTGGACCGAGCACTACTCCGATAGTCCTTGCCGCCGCCGCGTTCACGACCAAGGGTAGTCCTCGCCCAAGCAAAGCTTTCGAGACCGCGTTCGCGACGACAAGAGCAAGCTTGTAAGTGGCAAATCCACCGGCCCGCCCAGCCGCAATTAACGCAGCGCTAGTCGCCGGCCCCAACATTCCTAGGTCAGCGACATTCAGCTCTTTCAGCACGGTAGCTCGCTCACTAGGTGACATCTTCTCGAACGATTCGCGCAGAATCTTGCGCAGGATGCCGTCTTCGACAATTATCACGTCGTCCTTCTTGTCGAAGGGGACCTTAAGATGGGATGCCACGTCCTTAACCACCTCGTCATAGGAAATCGCTCCATCAACGTCGGGAAGTACCTTGTTCAATAGCGAGTCGAAAGGGATACTGCTGCGGACATCACGGTAAACGTTTGTCAGCGTGTTGCCGCCGAAGGCGCAAATCTCTCGCCCAATGCGTATGCGGTCTTCGCCTGTGTAAACCTTTCGCTCCTTAGATTTTACAAGCCTAGCGCAGACATCGTTGTTCAACGAAATCCGCCCCCCACCATTGTCGGTAATGTAGTCGACGAGGATGTCCAAGTCGGTGACGTCTGCTTGCGCGAGCAGCAGCGAGAGGTTGCCGGGGTGTTTGATGAATTCTTCGCTCATTGGTTTGCCTTTGCGGTAGTGGTTCCAAGAATGCTGCAGATGGTCAGAAGCGCAGGTAAATGCGACGTAGCGACACCATCCAGCCGAAATGGAATTGCTGCGGCCGTCGTTGCGATAGACACTCTCGATGCGCGTCGAAAGTCGCGGAGTTCTTGTGAGACCCGGGGGTCATTCGAATCCTCAACGGTCTTTAAAAGTTTCCCAACACGCAACGCCGCTTCTGCGACACGCGGCGAGGTCGTCGAATCAAGTGACTGGAGCTCCGTCGCGAGCTCCTTGAATTTTGGGTCCGACATCGCTTGGAAGAAGGTCAGAACGCCGCTCCCAAGACTGGCCCAGTCCTGCGGACGCATCAACAAGATAGCAGGAGGAACTCCCACTGCCTCTGCCAGTTGGCAGATTATTTTTAGGTCGGGGTTCGTGCCCTCTGAATTGCTTCCAAGGTATTTATTCAACGTTGTCCTTCCCATGTTGGCACGCTCGGCCAGGTCAGTCTGCGACAGCGCGTCGGGGGCACCATCTTCGTCCTCCCCTGCTACCCTCATGCTCCGGCGAACGGCTTCCACGAAACATCGCGAGACGTTGCTGAATAGTGGGACCTCTTCGGTTTCTGTAGTCACTCAATTCTCCCTATTGATGGATAGCATTCTATGATGTGGATTGCTACCGTTCAATCAAACTTGTCTGCGACGATGAACACACGTCGATTGCACGCATTTAGGTGATGTGTTACCGCGCGAGCGCAAAAGGTGTGGCAAGGGCCGCGTTTGTCTACGCAGCTAGACAAGTAATCTGTAACGCATTGCATTGGAGCACTCAGCCATGGCACAGTCCATCAGTCGCCCGAAAACGAGCGGCTGAAGCTGGCGACTGAATAGTTGTTGAGCCTCCTTAGACAGAAGCTAATTTGAGGAAATGACATGAGCATGCAATATTTTGTTTGGCTAGGAGTCGCTTTGGTTGTTGCCATCGGCGGCGTGATGATTCTCCAGCGCCGCAAATCGGATAACGCGTCCCATGTGCCGGACATGCAGTCTCTGAAGTGCAGTCCCATTAGTGAAGTCGCTCAAACTTCCGTCGTCAAACCCTTCGAGACCAAGCAATCGCTGCCACATGCCATCGTCTTAGGTGAGAACGCCCAACGACCCGGTATCCGTATCGCGCCACTATCGGATGGGGAGCGTTATCGAGCTGCAAAAACGCTGCCTACGGAATCCGGATTGGGAACGCGATTGAGTGCTGGGCTTCAGGCTGTGCCCGCATTATTGGTAGAAGAAGGACATCGCGGCAAACACCTGATGGAGGTCGTCATCAACGGAGAGTTGGTCCGAGCGAAGGATGGCGAGAGTCTTCGCGCCTTCTCAGTCGGTGCCGATAACAAAATCTCGGAACATGCCAAGCTCTTCGAAACTAACAACTTGCAGAATGTGGTTAACGCTGCCGCGGTTTGGCAAATCGCCTCAGTAGTCGTAGCACAGAAGCACTTGGCCGACATTTCCGCAAAACTGGACAGCATACGGGAGAGTGTTCAAGTCGTCGTTGCCTTCCTTGACGAAGAACGGCGGGCAAAGGTCACGGGGACCTTTAAGTACCTTGAACGAGCAATTCGAGCAATTGCCAAGGGAGAGTTGTCGCCTGCGATGAGAATCGAACTCGAGAGTTGTGAACGCGAGCTGTTACAGATTCAGGACCATCTTCAGAATGAATTCAAGCGCCATTTCGAACAAACCATCGAACACAAGGAATTTGCGGGAACCGGGGACTTGGAAAAGAAGGTGGTTAACAAGTACGAGAAACTCAGAGTCCTTGCCATGGACCTGCGCCTGACGCTAAAGACAAGGGCACTGGCTTGGCACGTGGCATCGCTCTTCCCAGGTGAACCGGGCCTCAAACAGGTGAGGATGGAAGAGTTACTACGCGATGCCGATGAAATCGAAGGCTGGATTGATTCCATCGACGTTAGTGCTAAGCACGATTCCACGCGATTCAATTCTTTTTGGAATAAAGAGGAAACGCTGAATATCCGCAGAACGAATATACGTGAAGCAGCGCAGGCCCTGGCGACGGACTTGCGCGATGTCACCTCGCAAGCAAAGGCCGAAGTAAGTGTCGCGCACGCATCTCTATTGACGCATGACGAGCCGATTTACCTCGTCTTCGAGGTTGAGAACGGCCATATTGGCGAATTCCGCGTGGCTGAACCGATAGCTCGGACGGCTTGACGGTTCGAATGCTTCGTGGGCGATGCATTCACATGGGTATGAGAGGGGCGTGATGCATGCCGCCAAGATAATTGCGCTTCGGGTTGAAAACAAAGAATTTTTGTCGGCATAAGAACCGCGGGAGGAAAAGCGTTCTCTGAAAGGGAAGAGGCGCGACGCGCATCACACCAATACATTTGTCTGGAGCCGGCCGCTGCTATGTGTGGGAATTCATGGACGTGAGTCGACACTTTCGTGTCACCGTTACCTGGCTCGCAAAGGTCTCGGAAAGTTTGCGCGCAACCGATTCATGTTCTGCGACCGTTGTTCGACGCGCGTAGTTGATGCCGAATTAGGCGCGCTGAAGTTGCCACCCATGTTGCGCCTAGGCCAACATCGCCGTGTAGAATTGGGAGAGTTCGCGCCACGCAGAAATGGGCGGCCAGTCCAAAAAACCAACGCGCCGACTGAACCAAATGAGCTTTTTCGGCCCCTTTTTCTGTTACACTAAGCGCTTCACAAACCCGTGTAACACCAAGGTTTGTCCCTCTATAGCGGTACCGAATTCGACGTGGCCAGTGGTCCCCCATCAGCCACCCCATTGTTTTACATGTGCAGTAACGAAATCGAGCCACCCTTGAGGTGGCTTTTTTGTGTCTGTCGCAGGCGCAAAAAAAACGCGCACCGTGCAGTGCGCGCTTGCCTGCCTGGCGCTTACTTGCTGTAGTAGCCGCCCGAAAACACCATGTCGTCGGCCTTCTCGAAATAGACCGACTTGGCCTGGATTTCCTTGGTCACCGGGTTCTGCCACTTGTAGTTCGACTTGCCTTTGCCGCTGGCTTTGGCCTGGGTCAGGATGTCCTTGACGAATTCCTTGCCGTCCGCATCCTTCAGGGCAGAGACGTCCTTGCCGATCAGCTTGGCGTTGGTGCCGTGCGCGATGACCTTGCCATTCATGTCGTAGACCGAGATATACAGGTCGCGGTCAACAAACTGGCCTTTGTTGTTCGACATTTCGGCGAGGGTCTTGTCCTTGCCGTTCGCCTTCAGGTAGGCAACCGCCTTTTTGACCAGCGCGGTCGCTTCTTCAGCGGTGCCCTGCTCGGCAGCGTAGGCGCCAGCGGACATGATCAGAGCGGTCGAGCAGACCAGTGCTTGCAACAGTTTCTTCATTTTTAATCCCTTGTTTGGTTTGTTCTGGCGTACCGGTACGCTAAGGTACTTACGGTATCATCGCAGAATTCTTAAGTGCCCTACGGAAATCTTTTTGCGATGTGGCTTTTGTTCTGCATCAAACCTCCCACCCACGGTTTTCCCGTGCTATAAATGCAATAACCAACGGGAGGATGATATGGATCAAATGGACCGCCGCGCCGATGACAGGCGCCAGGATCACGACACCGCCGCCGTCGTCAGCGAGGCACTGGCTTGCCAGCGCGCCTTCGGCAACGACGCCGCCCAGCGCTTCCTCAAGATGCGGGGTATCGAAGGAGATGTCGCGCAGCAGGCGCTGCTGGACAACTACGACCGCCGCAAAGAAAACCGCCGAACTACACCGCTCGTCGTCAACTGAACTGTGCTGCTGATAACTGGTCCAACACCTGAATTCCTTCAGGTGGGCGAACACGCAGATGCACACTGAAAGCAACGAGCGCGCTGTCTATCCTTGATTACCGTCGCGCTTGGCTTGGCCGCAATCATGGCTACAGGCGTTGGCTGGCTGTAGCCAAACGATCGCGGGCCAGCGCGTCCGGGTCCGACCCGGCTCGTTCAGATCGGCTTGATCACATACACGCAGCGCCGCGCGCCGGACAGCAAATGCTCCGTGCGCTCAACCTGGCATCCCTGCCCCAGCACGCGCTGAAATATCTCCAGCTCTGACCGGCAAAAGTTCTGGCACGCGCTCGCGGCGGCGCAGATCGGACAATGGTTCTCGACCAGCAGCACACTGCCATCGTCGCGCACTTCGGTGTCGGCCATATAGCCTTCCGCATCACGCGCACCTGCCAGTGCCGCCACCCGCGAAGGCAAGTCAGGCGCGTCCTCAAGCAGCATGCGGTAATGCGCTTCAATCGCCTGCTCGCGCGCGCCAATCAAACGCTCCAGCCCCTCCGCGCCGAACACGGCGCGGGCCTGCTCGATCAGGTTCAAGGTAAGGTCCGCGTGCCGATCGGGAAAGCGCGCGTGGCCGCTTTCCGTCAACATCCAGCGCCGCGATGGCCGTCCGGCCTTGTCGGCCACGTCCTCATGGCTGGCAAGGCCGCGCTCCTCGGCTGCCTCCAGCTGGCGCCGCGCGCCCATCGAGGTCAGCGCGAGCAGCCCGGCCAGCTGCTGCGCCGTCTGCGGCCCGCGCGTCTTCAGCAAGTACAAGGTTTGTTCAGCAGTATTCATGATCCACTCCCCTTCATGCCATCTCCGGCCAATTCCAGATGCCATCCCTGCAGGCGCCAGCTGGCCCATGCGGCCAGCACGGCGCCCAGCGCGAGCACCAGGCGCGTGTCGACCAGCGCCAGCAGCGAACCAGCAATGGCCATCAAGATGTTGGCCAGGCAGAAGGTCGTCGACAGCAAGCCCATCACCGCGCCCTGTCCGTAGCCGCCATAGCGCTCGGTACACCAGTGGGGCACGACCGCGTTGTAGTACGACATCGGCACCCCGAACAAGACAATGGCCGCCATGCCAACCCGCGCGTCGCCGGCCGCCACCGTGCCGACCGCGATCGCCACGCCCAGCGCGTTCACCGATGCCAGCCGCAGCGGCGCCAGCGCGCTCGGGCGGCCGGCAAACAAAGACACCAGGGTCATCACCGCGCACATCACGGCGGTGATCAGGGCGATGCCTTGCGCGTCGTAGGCCGCCACTTCCACCAGCCACAAGGGATAGAACTCGTAGAAGCCGGTCACGCCGCAGGTCAGCGCGAGATGGACGATGAACAGGCGCCGCAGTTCCTCATGGCGCAGCAGGTTCAGCGAGTGCTCGTTGCGCGCCACGTGCCACCACGAGGTCGTGGCCGTCGATGCCGCCTCGCGCGGCAGCGCCGCGGCCACCAGCGCGGCCGACAGCAGCAGCGCGCCAGCGGCGATCCAGAACGGCACCGTCAGGCCGAAGCCGATGGTGGCCGCGGCCATCAGCGGACCGACCAGCCAGCCCATGTAGAAAGCGCCGTTCAGCCAGGACAGCGCGCGCTGGCGCAGCGATCCGCTCAGCTTGTCGGCAAGCAGCGCCCGTGCCACCGCGCTGCGCCCTTCCAGCAAGCCGGTGGCGAAGCGCGCGAACAGAAACAGCGGATAGGATTCGATCATCAGCGCAAAGGCCGACAGCGCGTGGCCGGCGGCCGCGCCGAACGAGGCCAGCAGCAGCAAGCGGCGGCGCCCGAAGCGGTCCGACAACGGGCCCAGCACGGCCGAGCCAATCAGCAGGCCGAGCGGGTTGATCGCAAGCGCGACGCCCAGCAGCAGCTTGGGCGGCAGGTCGAGGAAGGTATTGAGGCCGTTGGCAACGCCCGAGGCGAACAGCGGCGGCAGGATCGGGTACGGCAGCGCCGCGCCGACCGTTGACAACAGGGCCATCAGGCAAGCGGCTGCGATCAGTAGTGCGTGTTGCATGACTTGCCCGGCAATGGAAGACAAGCCACTATAAACGTCAAGAAGACAATAAGTAAACTAAATTGTTTATTTACCCTGCCGCGCTTGGGGTTACAGGTACGGAATGTCGCAGCTGTCGACGGGCTGGCCAGCGGCGTTCAGGCGTTGCGCGCACAGGTCGTAGGCGATGCCGAAGCCAAGGTCGATACGTTCAACTTTCCCGTATGGCAGCACCAGCGGCTTGCGCACCGTGCGCTTGCCCTCCAGCGCCTGCACGTCGGCGGGAATGGCCAGCGCCACCGTCTCGCCGCCCTGCAGCGCGTCGCCCGCGCGGCCGACATCGATGGAAAGTGCCAGGTCCACCGCCACGCCGCCGGCGACGTAGCGCGGCGCCGACAGCATGCGCTGCGCCTTCAGCACGCCCCATTTGCAGACGCCTGCGGCGTCGCATTGCTTGACCTGGGTCAGCGGAAACTGTTCGGTGTGCTGCGTGAGCGCGGCCAGCGGCCAGGCGGTGCGCAGCGCGTCGGGCTTGTCGCTGACAGCATTGGTCCACGACAGCATGTTCACCAGCGACACCGCCTGGTTGGTGCGCGCGGGGTCGTGCAGGCCGGGCACGGCCGCGCAGCCCGCCAGCGCCAGCAGTACGGCGACGACAATCGAATTCAATGGACGCATCATATCCTTCCTGTAAAGCTGGAAACGAATCAACACAGGGAGGGTAACAGCGATCGCGCCAACGGCAGCGCGCGGGTGGTGCAGGAAAGCGCAGGGGTGGAACGCCAGCCGGCCACGAGGGCCGGCTGGTGGGGAACATCTTAGTCGAGCTTCCAGGCGTAATCGACCTTGGTCCAGGTCTGCGCCGGGGCGCCGTCCTTGGTACCCGGCTTGAACTTGCAGGCGCTGATCGACTTGATCGCCGCCTTGTCCAGGTTCTTGAAGCCGCTGGTCTTTTCCAGCTTGGAATCTGCCACGCTGCCGTCGGCGTTGACCAGGAACGCCATCGAGACGGTGCCCTGCTCTTCGTTCATCAGCGAGGCTTTCGGATATTCCGCCTTGCAATTTTTAGGATCGAAGCTGGCTGATACTTCGGCAGCTGCAACGGCAAAGCTGGCACCCGACAGGGCCAGGGCAGCGATGAGACGGAGGCAACGCTTATTCGTAGACATACCATTTCTCCCAAAAATTGTTATTCAGCTAAAAATTAGAGCGACCAGACGTAATCGACCTTGGTCCAGGTCTGCGCAACGGCGCCATCCTTGGTGCCTGGCTTGAATTTGCATGCCGAGATCGCCTTGATCGCGGCCTTGTCCAGGTTCTTGAAGCCACTGCTCTTTTCAACTTTCGACTCGACGACCTTGCCGTCAGCCGATACCAGGAAAGCCATGGTGACCGCGCCCTGCTCTTCGTTCATCAGGGACGTCTTTGGGTATTCTGCCTTGCAGTTCTTGGCGTCGAAGCTCGCTGGAACTTCTGCTGCGAAACTGGTGCTGCTAACTGCCGCGAACATCAGTGCGGCGATGGTGCTGGTACGCTTGTTCATTTTTCTTGATCCCACTTCGTTTAATAAAATCGTTTGAGTCGTTTAACGACGACCGCTTAAAACTCTTCCCACTCGTCGTTGCCGGCGGTGGTTGCTGCAATCTTTTTTGGCTGGGCCGCTGGTGCGGCCGGGGCTGCTGCCGCACGTGCTGCCGGGCGCTTCAGCGCTGGCTTGGCCTTGGCTGCCGCCGGACGGGAGGCCGGTGCCGCCGTTGCCATTGGCGCCGCTTCGGCCACATGGATTTCTTCGCCTTCAACCAGCTTGAAGATGCTGACCACGCGGGCCAGTTCGCCAGCCTGGTCCTGCAGGCTCTGCGCTGCCGCTGCCGCTTCTTCCACCAGTGCCGCGTTCTGCTGGGTCATGCTGTCCATCTCGATGATCGACAGGTTGACCTGCTCGATGCCGGCCGACTGTTCCTGGCTTGCATTGGCGATCTCGCTCATGATGTCGGTGACCCGCTTGACCGAGGCGACCACTTCATCCATCGTCACGCCGGCCTGGCCGACCAGCTTGCTGCCGCGTTCGACTTTTTCTACCGAGTCGCCGATCAGGGTCTTGATTTCTTTTGCTGCCGCTGCCGAACGCTGCGCCAGGTTGCGCACTTCCGACGCCACCACCGCGAAGCCGCGGCCTTGTTCACCGGCACGTGCTGCTTCCACTGCCGCGTTCAGCGCCAGAATGTTGGTCTGGAAAGCGATGCCATCGATAACGCCGATGATGTCGACAATCTTGTTGGCCGAAGTGTTGATCGAGCCCATGGTGTCCACCACCTGGGCGACCACGTCGCCACCCTTGCGGGCCACGTCCGACGCCGTTGCTGCCAGCGCATTGGCTTCACGGGCATTGTCGGCGTTCTGCTTCACGGTCGAGGTCAGTTCTTCCATCGCCGACGCGGTCTTTTCCAGCGCGCTGGCTTGCATTTCGGTACGCGACGACAGGTCGATGTTGCCGGCGGCGATTTCACGCGATGCGGTGCCGATGGTCTCGGTGCCGCCGCGAACCTGGCCGACGATGCCTTTCAGGCTGTTGCGCATTTCACGCACTTCCATCAGCAGGCTGCCCTGGGCCGCATGCTCGGTATCGATGCGGATCGACAGGTCGCCGGCGGCGATGCTGCTTGCAATCTTGGCGGTGTAGTCCGGCTCTCCGCCGAGCTGCTTGAGCAGGCCGCGGGTGATGAACCATGCCGCCATCACGCCGAGCACGCCAGCCACCAGGCCGAGGATGATCATCATGTTGCGTGCCGCTTCGAAGCCGCTCTGCGCCTCGTGCTGGGCCTGGGCGCTCATCTTTTCTTCCAGCGTCGCCAGCTTGTCCAGCCCGTCCATCCACTTCTTCTGCGGTGGGCGGATTTCCTTGATCAGGACACGGGTTGCCGTCTCGGCATCGTTACCCAGCCACAGGGCCGATGCCTTGGCGATGGCCGCCTGGGTCAGCGCTTCGTTTTCTTTAATCTGTGCCAGCAGGGCCTTTTCGTCGGCCGAACCTTCGCGGGCGAAGACGTCGCTCAGCTTCTTCTGGGCTTCGGCGTACTTGTCGGCGCGGGCCTTGATCTGGTTCATTTCCGGTTCCATGTCGGCCGGATCAGTCATCAGGGTCAGTACTTTCAGTGACGAGATACGGTCGGCCACGTTGTTGCGCATATCGATGACAAGGCGGCTGACGACGTTGTTGACGCTGACGACGCGGTCAAGGCGATCCTGGATTTCGGCCATGCGGAAAATACCCACGATCGTCACGGCGACCAGGAAGAACAATACGAGGGCAAAACCAAGCGCCAGGCGGGTGCCGACCTTCATGCTGGATAAATTCATTTCGTGTCTTTTCTAATGAAACTATTGATCGAAATCGTTCGGTTCAGTGCGCTGGCGGCGGCATTTTTGATGCTCCTCGGCAACACAATGAAGCTTCGCGTGTTTCCATCAGGATAAATCAAATAAATGACTGCGAATGCAAAATTAAGCCCGGAGTCACTTTTTGTTTCGTGAGAACAACACTCAACAGAGCCGTCATGTCGGTTGCCTCATGGAAACAACGAAATGATTATAGGTTTTTATCTTGCCGTGAGGCAAGCAGTAAAAGGTTGTGGTACGGAAAATACTGGGGATATGAAAAGGGCAAGATCGCGGCCGGGCGCCACCCTTCAGAGGAGAAACGGAACAAAATGCGCGCCGGGGGACGGCGCGCATGCCGGGACCTGGCCGGTCCCGGTGTTGCATTTGCGCGTCAGGCGCTGGTCAACCTGGCACAAGCGTCGAGCAGCAGGCGGGCGTCGCCTGATGCCAGGCGGGTAGGATCGGACATCACCTGGCGGAAACTGCGGGCGCCCGGCAAGCCTGCCATGATGCCCAGCATGTGGCGGGTGATGGTGTTGAGCTTGAGTCCGCGCTGTCCATGCGCCGCGATTTGCGCCTGGATATACGGGATCATCGCCTCGATCACTTGCTGGCGCGTCTTGACGGGCGAGTCGTCGCCGTAGAACCGTGCGTCGTACTCGGCCATCACATAAGGATTATGGTAAGCCTCGCGGCCCAGCATGACGCCGTCAACGTGCTGGAGGTGAGTGGCCACTTCGTCCGCGGTCTTGATGCCGCCGTTGATGATGATCTCCAGCTCAGGGAATTCGCGCTTGAGCTGGTAAGCCACCTCGTAGCGCAGCGGCGGGATTTCGCGATTTTCTTTTGGCGACAGGCCCTTCAGCACGGCATTGCGGGCGTGTACGATAAACGTGCGGCAGCCGGCGTCGGCGATGGTGCCGACGAAATCGCGCACAAAACCGTATTCCTCATTGCGGTCGATACCGATCCGGTGCTTGACCGTCACGTCGATCGACACGGCGTCGCGCATTGCCTTGACGCAGTCGGCCACCAGTTGCGGCTCGGCCATCAGGCAAGCGCCGAATGCGCCCTTCTGCACCCGTTCGGACGGGCAACCGCAGTTCAGGTTGATTTCATCGTAACCCCACTCCTGCCCAAGCTTTGCACTTTTGGCAAGGTCAAGCGGATCGCTGCCGCCCAGCTGCAGCGCAACCGGATGCTCTTCGTCATTGAAACGCAGGTGGCGCTCGACATCGCCGTAGACCAGCGCGCCAGTGGTCACCATCTCGGTGTACAACCAGGTATGGCGGGTGATTTCGCGGTGGAACTTGCGGCAGTGGCGGTCGGTCCAGTCCATCATGGGGGCGACCGACAGCGTCCTGGGTTTGTATGCGCCAGGTGTTGCTGTTATGCCCCTGGAGGGTGTGTGGTTTTCTGACATTGGCTTCGGTGCGTGTATGCGTAACCCGCCATGATAGCGCAGCGCCGCGCCGTGCGTATGATCGTCGCCCCCAGGAATGGGGCCAAAAAAATCCAGGAAAACCCCCTCCTCCACGCCGCCACGGGCTACAATTCTCGAAAGCAATGCTCTTCCTACGGCGCCATCGTTCGATCTTCGCCACTTAATATATTACTGATTTAATACTAATTCCCATGAAGCTCACCGCGATTTTTTCTGAAATTTTCCAAGTCCCGGAATCGGCCCTGCAGGACCACACCGAGTTCAAGGAAATCCCAACCTGGGATTCCCTCCAGCACATGATGCTGATCACGCGGGTGGAAGACGATTTTCAGGTGCAGTTCGATGGCGACCAGATTGCCGATATGCGGACACTGGGCGACGTGCGCAAGGCCGTGGTTGCCAGCGGCGGCACGCTGTGAACCTGAGCGGCGCCAAGGTGCTGGTCACCGGCGGCGGCCGCGGCATCGGCCGCCGGCTGGTCGAAGGTTTCCTTGCCGATGGCGCCCTGGTGGGCGTCTTCGAACGCGACGACGACTTGTGTGCCGAGCTGCGCGCAGCGTTCGATGGCCGCGTGCTGGCCTGGCCTTGCGACGTATCCGATCCGGATGCGGTCGATGCTGCCGTCGCCAGCGCAAAACAGGATGGTTTCGAGCCGGACGTGCTGGTCAATAATGCCGGCGTGATCCACAGCGAACCACTGGTCAATTTCACCGCGCGTGGCGACCGGGTTCATTCGCGCCGAGCCTGGCGCGATGTGATGGCTGCCGACCTGGATTCGGTGTTCTATGTCACCAGCCGCGTGGTCGATGGCATGATGGCCCGGCGTTGCAAAGGCGTCGTCATTTCGATCAGCTCGATTGCCGCTGCCGGCAACCCGGGCCAGTCCGCCTATTCGGCCGCCAAGGCCGCAGTGAATGCGCTGACGGCTACCTGGGCCAAGGAACTGGGGCCGCTGGGTTTTCGTTTCGCTGCCATCGCGCCCGGTTTCTTCGATACACCTTCCACGCATGCCGCCTTAAGCGACACCATCATCACCCGCCTGAAGCAGCAAATCCCCTTGCGCAGGCTCGGCAATCCGGAGGCGATCTACCTCGCAGCCCGCCAGATCGTCGAGAACGACTATCTTACCGGTACCGTGCTCGAGTTGGACGGCGGGCTGACACTCTGACGAGGAACGCTGCTCATGGCTTTTGTTTCCAATATTGGGCTGGCATTCGACGACGTCGTTCGGCGCCACAGCGACCGCACCGCCCTGTCGTATCCGGCGACCCAGGAAATGGTCTCCTACGGCGAACTGGCCGCCCTGGCGAACGCAATTGCCGGCGAACTGATTCACCAGGGCCTCAGGCAAGGCGATGTGGTGGCCTTATTCCATGACAAATCTCCGCCTGCCTACGCGACGATGCTGGCATGCCTGCGCCTGGGGCTGATATATACCAATCTTGACCCGGACAGTCCTTGGGCAAGGCTCGAAAAAATCTTGCATACCTGTCAGCCACGGCTGATCGTCAATAGCTTTGCCGCGCTGCCCCATCAGGCTGCGCTGACACAAACCGGCAAGCCCCCTGTCCTGGACTTGCATGCATGGTCGCACGACCCGACCGGCGGCGCCGCCGCATTGCCTGACGCAGCCGGCGTCGGCGGCCATCAACCGGCATACATCATGTTTACGTCGGGATCGACCGGAATGCCCAAGGGAGCGGCGATTTCGCACGCCAACCTGCTGTGGTTTATCGGCTGGTCACATGACCGTTTTGCAGTCACGCAGGACGACGTGCTGACGAATGCCAATCCGATGTACTTCGATAATTCGGTGTTCGATTTTTACACCGCACTGTTTGCCGGCGCCACGCTGGTGCCGCTCACCGCGCAACAGGTCAGGGAGCCGCGCACCTTGGTCACGCTCGTCAACCAGGCCCGCTGCAGCATCTGGTTCTCAGTGCCGTCCCTGCTGGTGTATTTGTTGACGACCCGCGCACTGGCGGCGAAGGATTTTCCTGCCATGCGCGCCATTATCTTCGGCGGCGAAGGCTTCCCCAAGAGCCGCCTGAAGCAGTTGTTCGACCTGTTTGGCGCGCGCACGGCGCTCGAGAATGTCTACGGTCCGACCGAATGCACCTGCATTTGCAGCGCGCACCGCGTCGGGACTGCCGATTTCGACGACATGGCCAGGCTGGCGACGCTGGGCTCGATAGCGCAGAATTTTTCCGCACATATCCTGCCGCTGGATGCGGCCGATCCCACCTTTGGCGAACTGTTCCTGACCGGGCCGCACGTCGGACTGGGGTATTACAACGACCCCGACCGCACCGCCAAGGCGTTTATCCAGAATCCCGCCAATCCGCGCTATCCCGAGCTCGGCTACCGCACCGGCGACCTGGTCGAACGCGACGAGAACGGCAAGCTGCACTTCAAAGGCCGGCAGGATTTCCAGGTCAAGCACATGGGCTACCGGATCGAACTTGAAGAAATCGAGGCGGCACTGAACACCCTGCCGACCGTGACGGAGTGCGCCGTCATTTATCACAAGCTCGCCGAGGGCCTCGGCGAGATCGTCGCTTTCGCCGCGCTCGACGATGCGAACGCAACGACCGAAGCCCTGTTGGCGCAACTTGCCGCGCTGTTGCCAGCTTACATGGTGCCGCGTAAAGTCAATCTGATGGCGGGGTTGCCCAAAAATGCGAACGGCAAAATCGATCGCGTTTCCCTTCAATCAGCACTCCAGGAAAGAGCATCCCGATGAAACCTCTGATCTTGTTTGGCGCCGGAAAAATCGCTGAGGTGCTGCTGTATTTCTTCCAGCACCATAGCGAGCGCAAGGTGGTGGCATGCACGGTCGATGCGCCCTATTCACCTGGCGCACAATGGCAGGGCCTGCCGGTCGTGACGTTCGACACGGTCGCCGCGCACTATCCGCCGGAGCAATACGACATGTTTGTCGCGGTCGGCTACCAAGACCTGAATGACCTGCGCGCAAACAAATGCGCCGAGGCGCGCGCCCTGGGCTATGCCCTGGCATCCCATATTGATCCAGGCGCGCCGCGCGATCTGGTCCATGGCGACAACTGCTTTGTCATGCACCAGGCACTGGTCCACCCGCGCGTAACGCTGGGCAACAACGTCTTTGTCTGGAGCGGCGCGATGGTAGGCCATCACAGCGCGATCGGCGACAACTGCTGGCTCACCTCTTGCACGAATATTTCCGGCGCGGTCACGGTGGGAGCAAACTGTTTTTTCGCCGTCAACAGCACGCTCGGGCATGGAGTGACGATGGGCGATGAATGCTTTGTGGGCGCCAATGCCCTGGTGACGAAATGCGCGGAACGTGGCGCGGTGTTCATTGAAGGTAGCACGCCGCAGTTGCGCTTGAACAGCCGGCAGTTCCTGCGGATGTCGCAGTTTTCAAATCTATAAGGGAGTCGATCATGACCCAAGCCAAAAATTCCCATGCGAGCGCCGGCCAGCTATCGCAGGCGCCGGAGCGCGGCTACCGCCGGATCGGCTTCGAAACACGCAAGTTCGAGCAGCGCCGCGAGCCGTACTGGCAGGGAGTGAATGAAATTCTTGGCATGGGCTATGACCCTGCCGATCTGATCCATCACTTTCCGGCATTCACCGGGCATGTCGCCCTCGGCCGTTTCCTCGCGCTGTACGAGGTGTACAAGCAAACGCTTGGGCTCATGGGCCACATCGCCGAAGCCGGGGTGTTCAAAGGCTCATCAATGCTGATGTTTGCCAAGCTGACCAAATTGTTCGAGCCCGAGTCGCTGACCCAGGTCCACGGATTCGACTGGTTCAAGGGAAACCATCCGGACGACAATGAGAAGCATCTCGTCGATGACAACTCCTATTTCGAGAGCAAGGAACGCCTTGAGGCGCTGATCAAGGCACAGCAACTCGATAACGTCGCAATGCTGCATGAGCTGGACTTATCCAAGGACCTTCCCGCCTTCTTCGACCAGTATGCGCACCTGCAATTCAAACTGGTCTTCCTCGATTGCGGACTCTACAAGGTGGTCCATCATTGCATCGAGCATTTCTGGGAGCGGCTGACGCCTGGCGGCATTCTGCTACTCGACAATATCAACCATGAAACCGCGCCGGGCGAGACCCAGGCGGTGCGCGAATTGCTGCCCGGCCTGCAGATCCGGACCTTCCCGTTCACCCAGCAGCCCACTGGCTATATCGTCAAGCCGATGGTGGGCTAAGCAGGCGCACCAACCCAAGACTACAGGTCGGTTTCCAACAGGTCGTAGGCCTTGGCGTTGTGCCAAACACCGTCCTTCATGAAGGCATGGCGTTTTTCACCGATGTAGTGGAATCCCCACTGCCTGATCACCATTTCCGATTGCGGGTTGGAGGTGAAGTGCTCGACCACCAGCCGGTGGATGCCCAATTCCCTGAACGCGAAAGCGATCACGTGGCGGCCCGCTTCCGACATGATGCGCTGTCCCTGCGACTCCACGCCCAGCCAGTAGGCCAGCTCCGCGCTATGGTAGGTCAGTGCGCGGTGATGGCGCATGATGCTAATTAGCGAGATGATCCCGCAGAAGCGCCCGTCCATGAAAATGGACCAGGTAATGCCGCGCCCGTCGTGGCGGCTTTGCTCCAGGTTCTCGATCAGTGTCCTGGTCTCCGACTTGTCCTGGTGCGGCTGCCATGACATCAGGCGGCAGATGCGCGGATCGGTCACATGCGGCCAGACATCGTCCAGATCCTTCATGCTGATCGGGGTGAGCAGCAAGCGCGGAGTTACGATCGTCAGGTTTTCCGGAAACAATTCATTTACCTCGTATCGAGTGGATATTCGGCATAGCCCATGCCCTCGGCGCCAAAGCCGTTACCGTTGTAAAACATCAGCAATTTATTCTCCTGCCGTATCACATACGGATAGGCGATCATCAGCGCATCCCACCCGCTGCCGGAGACATCGATGCCGGCCTGCGCATCGTCGCGCGTCCAGTGCTCGAGGTCATCGGAATAGGCGTAACCAATGCGGTAGCTATCGTTGCCATTGCGGAAGTCGCTGCTGCCGCGGTAGCAGAACCACATGTGCCAGGTGCCGTTGGCGCGGATGACGGTCGGCCGGGTCAAGGCTTCGCTGTCGTTACGGCACTGTAAGGCGGCGATGCCAGCTTGATGCCATTCAATGCCGTCTTGCGACGACGCAGTCTTCAGGTCGTACTGATGCTCCATTTTCCCGTTGAACTCGCGCCACGACGTGCCGGAGCAGTACCAGGAGCGCCATTGTCCCTGGTCGCGCAGCATGAACGGCGATGTCGCGGAATACGGTTCGGCTTCGGTCGCCTTCAGCACCGGCTCCTGGCTGACGCGGGTAAATGTCGTGCCATCATCGCTGATCGCCAGGCCGGTGAAATTGCGGTACGGGGCACCAGTCGTGGTGCCGCGGCTCCAGCCGCTGTAGTACAGGAACAGGCGCTGGCCGACTTGCACCACGCAGCTCGGCATGACGCCATGTTCGTCGAAGCTGCCGGCTTTGCCCAATGCCAGGATCGGCCGGTCATGCACGTATAACACCTCGCGCGGGTCGTGCGCCGACACGTCGATGAAGGTCGTCATGCTCAAACCGGGCTCGGGACGCGTGGCGAAAAATATCCTCAGCGTGTCGCGATCTTTTTGCCACACGGTGGGCACCTGCGCATGGCTGTGCATCCAGCCATGCTGTCCCGATGCGTCGAAGATCTTGCCTTTCTTAAGCCACATCGCGCTACTGTCCGAGATCGCGCAGGGCTGCGGCCTTGACCACGTCGTCCAGCCAGGCGTGCATGCTCTTGCCCGACTTTTGCATCGCTTCCAGTGCGAGCGTCTTGGTTTCCGGCTTGACGCCCTCCAGCTGGCCATCGACACGCGTCATGTGGGTACCGCCGCGCGGGCCGGGAATCTCATAATTGAAGTTACCCGTCGGTTCCCCATCGCCGACGACAAAATCGATCAGGTAGAACACGCCGCCAATCACCCAGCGCAGCCGCACCTCGCGCGCTTCAACCGGCATCTCCTGCAGCGGCAGCGGCGCATTGAATTGCGGATTGGTGGCGGTCAGGATTTGTGCGAAGCGGGTGCCGCGCAGCCATGGCGGCATGCTTTCGTCGCCTACCAGCACGCGGCCGCCGACTTTGGTGACGCGCGCGAACTCCTTCAAGGCGCGCTTCACGTCGCCGAATTCGCCCAAGCCGCCGAAGTGGTAGACCGCATCGAAATAACCGTCGGGGAAAGGCAGGTAGCTGCCGTTCGACAGCGAATAGTCGATGGGCACGGCGACGCCGTCCATCCGCTCCACGCATTTTTCCAGCATCGGCAGCGAGATATCCTGCAGGTACAGGCTGCCCGAAGCGTCCAGGCGCTGCGCCAGCAAGGCCGAATCGCGGCCCGAGCCGCAGCTCACTTCCAGCACGCGGTGATGCGCTTGCAGTTCCAGCGTGTCGATCATCTTGTTGCGCGTGACCGTCTCGTCTTCCCAAAACGTTTCAAAAGTCAGGTGCAGGAACTTGTCGTAGATCTCGGCGCGCTGATCGTAGAATGCCCTGCTTTTCTGTTCGGTCGGATGCAACTCCGGAGGGAAGGTCAGGTCGGCGATGCCGTTGTTGATCGCATAGCGGCGCCCACCGGCCGCGGTGAGCCAGCCCGAGAGCACATTGCCCTGGTCCTGGTGGTCGATCTCCAGTGTCAGTTCGGCACCGGTTTCTGGACAGCGATAATGTTTTTCCTGACCTGGTTTCATATCTTTCCTCTGTAAATTGTCATCGGTGCCGCATTGGCTCATTACTATAGTTGATCGAGGGCACCCGCGCTACGCTGCGCATGCCGAGCGCGTCACTCCAGCGCGGCGGAAAAAAGCGCTTGCCGCGTCGCTGCCCTGCCCTGGTGCATCAGCACATCGATGATCGACAATCCCGGCGTGAACGTCGCGCCATCCTGGGCATACGCATCCAGTCGCGGTTTCAGGAAACGCAGCTGCATCCCGAGCGCGGCGAAATCGGCGGCCGCGTACAAGTGCTTGCCGCCGGGCGCATTGACATAGACGCTGGCGTGCTCCTGGCGGCAAATGTCGAGGATCCGCTGCGCACCCTTGTAGTGCTGGTTTTCATAGTGAGAGGACGTGGCAATGATCTGGCATGGCAGTTCCAGCCAGGCGTGCAGCGCGATGAGGGAACAGCGCAGGTAGGGCGCCAGCATGGTTTCCGGACAGCCGAGGATGTCCTGCGCCAGGGGCATGGTTTCCGCATAAAACGGCGCCTTGCGATACGACTGCTCGACCGTCTTGAGCAGCTTGCTGCGCCAGGCCGAGTCCTCGCTCACCGCGATCTGGTTGATCAGCAGGTTCTGGCTGGCCGCGCGCAAGGGGATGGTCATCCAGTGTTCGCGCCCGCCCACCATGATGCGGTTGCGGTTGATCCAGCCACGCTTGATGAAACCGACATCGTCGAACAGCACGAAGCGGTCGACCGCGGCCATCAATTGGAGGTAGCCGATGTAGGGCACGAAATACGGCTGCATGATGGCCAGTCTCACCGCAAGTTCCATCCTGTCATTGCTGCGCTTTCGTCAAATAATCCAGGCCAATCGCCAGCGTGATAGTGCTCCATGGAATAAGCTGCGTCAAGAAACGCTGTGGCTTGTCAAAATTTCCACAGAGAAAATTAGCCCGTTTGGCGGAAAGGGACGCGGTACAATTCCGTAAGCACATTTCCTAGCTAAATCCTATGAGCGCAATGACACTTTCCACCACGTGTTCCGACCCGTGCAGCACGATCCGGGCCGTGCCGTGAAAGGCCAGCCGATGCGCGCCAACGCACCCGACGCTGAACTGGCGCAGCTGCGGCGCGCACTGAAGCTGGCGCCGCGCAGCGCCAAGGCGCACGCCGAGCTGGGATTGGCGCTGCAGCGGGCCGGCCAGTTCGCGCCCGCCGTGGCCAGCCAGCGCCGCGCGCTCGAACTCGATCCGGGCATGGTCAGGCTGCATGGGATCATGGCGCCGGCGCTGCATGCGCTGGCAGAATACCCGGCGGCCGCTGACAGTTACCGCAAGGCCATTGCCCTGCAGCCTGACAACGCCGCCTTGCACTATGGACTGGGCGAGGCGCTGCGCGCGCTGGCCGACTACCCGGCGGCCGAGTCCAGCTACCGCCGCGCGCTGCAATTGCGGCCGCACGACCAGTATGCCTACACCGGCCTGGCAGGCGCGCTGCATGGACTGGGCGACCTGGACGGCGCCGCCGCCGCCTACAGCCAGGCGCTGGCGATCGCCCCGGACCATGTCGATGCCTTGCTCAATCTCGGCAATACGTCGCTGCGCCAAGGCCAGTTCACCATCGCGGCCGACGCCTACAACGGCGTGCTGAAGGTGCGGCCCGACCATTACGATGCCCGCATCAACCTCGGTGTGACGCTGGCGTCGCTGGACCAGCACGAAGCCGCGCTGGCATGCTACCGCCAGGCGCTGGCGGGGCGCCCGAACGACCAGGTCGCACAGCGCCATATCTCGTCGACCCTGGCACGGCTTGGCAAGCACGCCGAGGCGCTGGCATTCCGCGAAGCGCTGCGCGACGCCGCGCCGGACAACGGACTGTTCCATTTCGATGTCGGCCAATCGCTGCACCAGATGGGCCAGCCGGCACTGGCGATGGCCAGCCTGGCCCGCGCCTTGGCGCTGCGGCCGGACGATGCCGCCATCCATACCTATGTCGCATGGATCCATATGGAAGGCGGCGAACGCGACCTCTCGCTGGCAAGCTACCGCCGCGCGTTGCAGCTCGATCCCCGCCCTGTCACGTTCAGCAATACGCTGTTCGCACTGAGCCACTGCACCAACGACCCGCACGAACTGCTGGCCGAGCACCTGCGCTTCGGCGACTTGTTCGAGCGCCCGCTGCTGGCCCTGCGCCGCCCCCATCCGAATGTGGCGGACCCGGCGCGCCGGATCAATATTGGCTTCGTCTCGGCCGACCTGTACAACCACGCGGTGGTTACCTTCGTCGAGCCGATCCTCGAATTGCTCACCCATAGCACCGAGTTGTCGCTGTTCGCCTACAACAACGGCAAGGTCGACGACGAAGTCACCGCGCGGCTGCGCGGCTATTTCCCGCACTGGCGCTCGATCTCCGCACTCGACGACGAAGCGGCCGAACGCATGATCCGCGCCGATGGCATCGACATCCTGATCGACATGTCGGGTCATTCCGGCGCCAACCGGCTGCCCCTGTTTGCGCGCAAGCCGGCGCCGCTCCAGATCAGCTGGCTCGGCTATGCCGGCACCACCGGCTTGCAGGCAATGGACTATTACTTCACCGATGGCTTCCACCTGCCCGAAGGGCGTTACGACGACCAGTTCACCGAAAAAATCGTGCGCCTGCCGCTCGGCGCGCCGTTCATGCCGGCGCCAAACGCCCCCGAGATCAGCGAGCTGCCCGCCCTGCGCAACGGCTACATGACGTTCGGCACATTCAACCGGGCCAATAAGCTCAGCCGCGAGGTGATTGCGCTGTGGGCAAAATTGCTGCATGCGGTACCCGACGCCCGGCTGTTGCTGGGTGGGCTACATCCGGGCGCCGACACGCTGGTGCTGGGCTGGCTGCGCGACCAGGGTATCGACGCAACGCGCCTGCAGCTGCAGCCGCGCGGCACCGTCGGCGAGTACCTGGCCGCGCACGACCAGGTCGATATCTGCCTCGGCGCCTTCCCCTACACCGGCACGACGACGGTCTGCCACGCGCTCTGGATGGGGGTACCGACCCTGACCAACACCGGCCCGACCAATCCCAGCCACGCCGCGGTGTGCCACATGGCCCACCTTGGCCTGACCTCGTTCGTGGCCGATAACGACGACCACTTCGTCGACTTGGGCGTGTTCCTGTCACAGAATGTGGACGAGCTGGCGCAATTGCGCGCCACCATGCGCCAGCGTTTCGGCCAGTCGGTGTCCGGCCATCCGATCATCGCCGCCTCGGGCCTGGAGCGCGGGTTGCGGCTGATCTGGGAGCGCTGGTGCGCCGGCCTGCCGCCTGAGTCCATGCGCGTCAGGCTGTCCGACCTGATGACTTCCGAACCGGCACTGGAGCCTGAAGCATGAAGACCATCCGCCATCGCGCCGACCTTGCGGTCAACGGCGCCGTTCCCGCCTTCGACGAGCTGCTGCACGTGGGGCGACCCAACATGGGCGACCGCGCCGCCTTCATGCAGTACGCGGCCGACATTTTCGACCGCCGCTGGCTCAGCAACAACGGCCCGCTGGTGCAGGAATTCGAAGGCGAAGTGGCGCGCCACCTCGGCGTCAAGCACTGCGTGGCAATGTGCAACGGCACCATCGCGCTGGAAATAGCGATCCGCGCGCTTGGCCTGACCGGCGAAGTCATCGTGCCGTCGTATACGTTTGTCGCCACCGCCCACGCGCTGCAATGGCAGTCGATCACGCCGGTGTTCGCCGACGTCGATCCGGCTACCCACACCTTGTCGCCGGCCGCGGTGCGCCGCATGATCACGCCGCGTACCAGCGGCATCATCGGCGTGCACCTGTGGGGACGCGGTGCGCCGGTCGAGGAACTGCAGGAGATCGCCGACGAGCATGGCCTGAAACTGATGTTCGATGCCGCCCACGCGTTCTCCTGCACGTACCAGGGCCGCATGATCGGCAGCTTCGGCGCCTGCGAAGTGCTCAGTTTCCATGCCACCAAGTTCTTCAACAGCTTCGAAGGCGGCGCGGTCGTCACCAACGACGACCAGCTGGCCGAGGCAATCCGCCTGATGCGCAATTTCGGCTTTGTCGATCTCGACAAGGTGATCCACCCTGGCACCAACGGCAAGATGATCGAGATCGCCGCCGCCATGGGCCTGGTCAACATGCGCTCGCTGGACCAGGTGATCGCCGCCAACCGCGCTAACTATGTCGCCTACCGCGAGGCGGTGCGTGGCATTGATGGCGTGCGCGTGCTCGAATACAACGAGCACGAGCGCAACAACTATCAATATGTGGTGCTGGAAGTGGCGCCCGATTGCACCATTGGGCGCGATGCGCTGGTGGACGCCCTGCGCGCCGAAAACGTGATGGCGCGCCGCTACTTCTGGCCTGGCTGCCACAAGATGGAACCCTACCGCAGCCTGTTCCCGCACGCGGGCCTGGTACTGCCCGACACCGAGGCGGTCGCCGCCAGCGTGATCGTTCTGCCAACTGGCCAAACCATGACCCCGGACATGGTAGCGACGGTGGCCCAGATCATCCGCACCGCTGTTTCCCACCCCGCCTGAGCCGTTTTGTTAGCGGCCTGAAAACATTTCGGGCCGTTTCCTCCTCATTTCATCTTTTTTCAAAAAATTTCCGTGCGGCATTTAATGAACCGCTCACAACGGTCGCTTTGTGCTTGGGAGAGCAGGAAAACCACATGCTCCGAACAGTATCCACCTAACCAGGAGTAACACCATGCTGAGCCTTCACACCAATAGCGCCGCCCTGTCCGCACAAGCTTCGGTATCCCGCAACCAGGGCACCCTGTCGACCTCGATGACCCGCCTGAGCACTGGCTTCCGCATTAACTCGGCGATGGACGACGCTGCTGGCCTGCAGATTGCAACCCGCCTCAAAGCACAAACCAGCGGTATGGCCATGGCCATGCGCAACACCCAAAACGCTATCTCGATGATGCAGACCGCCGAAGGCGCGCTCGGCGAGACCAGCAACATCCTGATCCGCATGAAGGATCTGGCGACCCAGTCGGCTGACGCATCGTCGACCGCTTCGGACAAGACCGCAATGCAGTCGGAATATGACGCACTGGCTTCGGAACTGAGCAACATCATCGGCAACACCTCGTTCGGTGGCGCCAAGCTGCTGAACAAGGCTGCCGACGCTGCCGCCCTGGCACTGGCCGCAACTGCCAAGACTGCTGACGCCGCAGCCGCCACCAGCGCAACCGCAACCGCCGTCAGCTCGCTGGCTGCTTACAACACCGCAGCTGCTACGTTCACCTCGACCCCGTCGGCAGCCAATGCCACCGCGATGCAGACGGCCCGTGAAACCATGGAAGCCGACGCCGCTGCTGAAGCCGCCGCGACCGCCAAGTCGACCGCATCGACCGCCTACGAAACCGCTGCCCTGGCATCGACCACCAGCGGCAAGTTCGCTGCCTCGATGGACTTCCAGATCGGCGCATCGACCTCGGAAAAGATGGGCCTGGACCTGTCGTCGCAACTGACCGCGCTGCACTCCCAGCTCGGCGCAACCAGCGTCAACTACAACTCGTTCGGCGCAGCAACCGGCCTGGCTGGTACTGAACTGACCGGCGCTGGCTCGGCTTCGCTGAGCATCGACAAGCTGTCGACCGCGATCGACTCGATCGGCGCAGTTCGCTCGGCACTGGGTGCTGCTGCAAACCGCCTGGAACACGTCGCCACCAACCTGGCTAACGTGTCGAGCAACACCGAAGCTGCTTCGGGCCGTATCATGGACGTCGACTTCGCCACCGAGAGCTCGAACATGACCTCGACCCAGATGCTGCTGCAAGCTGGCACCGCGATGCTCAAGCAGAGCAACAGCATGTCGTCGATGGTAATGTCCCTGCTGCAGTAATAGCCGCAACTCCCCCGCCCCCGGGCGGGCACGAGAGCCAGCCGGCGTACACCGGCTGGCTTTTTTTTGTCCCCGAATAAGTAGCACTTTTCTGGCGGCTGACCATGGCAACGATCCATTTCGCAGCAGTGCATCCCGTTCCGGCCACCGCGCCGGCGCCGGCCGTGAACCCGAACATCGCCAGCTTGCCGGCGCTGCCGGTATCGGTACCGCTGGCCGCCGCCGACGCGCCCGGCAGCGCTGGCCTGGCCCAGCTCGCCGCCAGCCCTGGCGCCGCGATGGCAGAAGCGGCCTCGATGCGCCCCGACCAGTTGTTCATGGCGCGCCAGATGGCCTGGCCTGCGCTGGACGGCGCCACCCTGGCCAACGCCTGGCGCGGCATGATCGCCACCTATGGCGCCCAGCTGGCCGCGCTGCAGCACCAGGCCGCCAGTCAGCATGTGCCGTCCGCGCTGCTGATGTCCGGCCAGTTCCCGCCCTCGCAGCAACCGCAGCAGCCCGCGCTGCACTGGCACCCGGACGCCTGGCGTTTCGTCACCCAGGGCCCGGCGCGGCCGATGACCTTGCGCGTGCTGGCCGGCGGGCCCGACCAGCCGCCCGGACGGCGGCGCCGCGGCAAGGCCGCGTTGCGGGTCGAACTGACGCTGGAAGATGGCATGCGCGCGACGGTGCAGCTGGAAATGATGCCGGAAGGTGTGATGATGGAACTGGCCGCGCCTTACACCAGCTCGCTCGAGCTGCTGCGCGCGGCCTTGCCGGAACTGCGCGTCGCGCTCGACCGCGCCGGCCTGACGCTGGTGCGCACGACCCTGCGCCATGCGCTCGCGCCGGCGCGCGCGGTCAATGACGCGGCGGCCGCGCAAGCGCTGCCCGACACGCTGTTTCGCGCGATGGCCGATGTGGCCCTGCTGCTGGCGATGCCGGCCGACCCGCCTGAGGCGACGCCGCACGAGACACCCCTCGACGCGCCGGACGGCGAACCGAACTATCCGCCAAGCTACCCGGTCGACGACCCCGCATAACGTCGTTCCCGCGAAGGCGGGAACCTATGCCGCCCCTGCACGATTTATCTCTGGTCGGCTTCAATATAGGTTCCCGCTTTCGCGGGAACGACGGTGACATTGCTAGCGGGGGCGTTGCTGATTACCCTACCGTCCCGACATCGACACTTCGCGGTTCTCGGGAATCTCGGGCCGCACCTGCGGCACCAGCAGTAACGGCGGGGTCTGCTGCTGCTTCATCTGCTCGCGCGCCACCGGCAAGGTCGAGGGAGTTGACGAGCGTCCTAACGCTGATATTCATGGTAGCCGCAAGCAGGCTTACGGAATGGCGCGTCAGGCACAAGCTTTCCATCCCGGAAGAACTGCCCTTGCGGGTGGCTGATTGAAAGTACGATCTTTGTTTCGCCTTCAGGCATATCGTAGAGGGCACATTCCGAGACGATGCGAATGGGGCGGCGTGGATTCGTCGTGTTGGTGATGTTCACCACGGGAACTGGAGGGGAATAGCCCCCGTTCGATTGATTCGTAAGAACGATCGAATATTTTTTGCCTCCCATCTTGCACTCTCTTCTATGCGGAAGCGGCTTGTCCGGAACGTTCAAGTCGTCTTCAGTCGTTCGCCAGGTTGACAGCTTGTCGACGTCGATGACGTTGCGCTCCAACAGCCGTGCTTCGCCGGCTTCGTTGTAAGCGGAATAGTCGATCACTGCAATCTGATCGCGCGAACACTCGACCTTGAAGCTTCGGTAGTACCAATCTGCCAGCGCCGAACTGCTGCAGCTTGCAGAAAGTGCCAGGACAATCAACGTTCTCGACTTCATAAGCATCACTTGCACCCTGGCCAGTATGTGTCCGGCAAACTCAACGACAACGCTAATCTAATTAGCCCACTGTCCCGACAATCGACACTTCGCGGTTTTCGGGAATCTCGTTATACGACAGCACATACAGCCCAGGCGCGAACAGGCGCGCGTAACGCGCCAGCAATGGCCGCACCTGCGGCAGCACCAGCAATAACGGCGGGGTCTGCTGCTGCTTCATCTGCTCGCGCGCCACCGGCATGTTCAGCTGCAATTGCGACAGCAACTGCGGGTCGATCGGGAAATTGTCGAGCGCGATCTTGCCGCTCTGGCGCGCCTGGTTCAGCGACCCGAGCAGCATGTTCTCCAGCTCGCCCGACAGGTTGAACGCCGGCATATCCTTCTTCTTGCCGAACAGCTGGGTGACGATCTGGCGCCGCAGCGCGCAGCGCACTTCGGCCGCCAGCAGGATCGGGTCCTTGGTCGTTTCCGAGCTGTCGAGCAATGTGGTGGCGATCACCACGATATCCTTCAGCGACACGTTCTCGGCCAGCAGCACGCGGAACACCCGCAGCAGCTGGGTGTGGGTCAGCGCCTTGTCGAGCGTGGCGGCCAGCTTCGGCGACAGCGCCGTCAGGCGCTCCATCATGGCCGGCACGTCTTCGTGGCGGAACAGGTCGGGCAGATAGTCGCGCACCACTTTCGAGACGTGGGTGGCGATCGCGCTCGGCGCTTCCACCACCTGGTAGCCAAGGCCCAGCGCATGCGCCTTCTGGTCCGGCGCGATCCACGTCACCGCCATGCCGTAGGCCGGCTCGACGCCCGGTATGCCGTCCAGCTGGCCGTAGACATTCGGCGACGGAATCGCCATCAGGTGGTCGGGCACCACTTCGGCCTCGGCCACCACGGTGCCGGACAACACGATCGTGTATTGGTTCGGACGCAGCGCCAGGTCGTCGCGCACCTGGATCGGCGGCAGCAGCAGGCCCATCGCCTCGGACAGGCTCTGGCGCACACCCTTGATGCGCTTGGCCAGCGGCTCGCCCTGGGCCGGGTCGACCAGGCCGACCAGCTTGTAGCCGACCGCTACCGACAGCGGCTGCACCGCCGGCAGTTGCTGCCAGTCGAGTTCGGCCGGACGCTCGTCGCGCAGCGCCGCTTCGATCGCCGCCACCCTGGCGTGGTCGGGCGCCTGCACCCGCGTATGCAGGCGGTAGCCGACATAGCCGAGCACGGTGGCGAACAGCATGAACATCAGGAACGGCATGCCCGGAATCAGGGCCAGCACCACCATCATGCCGGCCGCCGAGAACAGCACCGACGGCGAGGCCAGCAGCTGGCCGCCGACCTGCTGCTCGAAGTCGCCCGAATCGCTGATGCGGGTGACCAGTATCGCCGCCGCGGCCGACAGCAGCAGCGCCGGGATCTGCGCGACCAGGCCGTCGCCGATGGTCAGCAGCGCGTAGACACGGAACGACTCGCCGAACGACAGGTCGTGCATCAGCGCGCCGATCGCCACGCCGCCCACCATGTTGATGATCAGGATCAGGATACTGGCGACCGCGTCGCCGCGCACGAACTTGGAGGCGCCGTCCATGGCGCCGTAGAAGTCGGCTTCGGCGGCGACGTCGCGGCGCCGCACCTGGGCCTTTTCCTGGTTGATCAGGCCGGCGTTGAGGTCGGCGTCGATCGCCATCTGCTTGCCCGGCAAGGCGTCCAGCGTAAAGCGCGCCGACACCTCGGAAATCCGTTCGGCGCCCTTGGTCACCACCGCGAAGTTAATGATCATCAAGATGATGAACACCACCAGGCCAACCACGAAGTTGCCGCCGATGACCACGTTGCCGAACGCTTCGATCACCTGGCCGGCCGCATGGGTGCCTTCATGGCCGTGCAGCAGGACCACCCGGGTCGAGGCCACGTTCAGCGTCAGCCTGAGCATCGTGGTGCCCAGGATCACGCTCGGGAACACCGAGAAGTCGAGCGGCCGCTTGGCCGACACGCTGACCAGGATCACGATCAGCGCCAGCACGATGTTGAAGGTGAACAGCACGTCCAGCAGCACCGGCGGCAGCGGCAGGATGATCATCGCCATGATGACCATCAGGAAGACCGGGGTGGCGTACTTGTGGCGCTTTAACTCGCCGAGCATGGTGTTGAAAAAACTCATGACGCTGGAACCTCACTCAGGTGAGATGGCACCGCCATCTCATTGGGAAAACGTGGCGGCGCGGTGCGCCGGCCGGAACGGAAAGCATTCAGCTGTAAAACGTAATTCAGCACTTGCGACACCGCCTGGTACAGCGGGGCGGGAATCTGCTGCTGCACCTGGCTGGTGTTGTAGATCGCGCGCGCCAGCGGCGGCAGCTCGAGCGTCTCGATATTGTGTTTCTTCGCCACCTCGCGGATGAACAGCGCCATCTCGTCGAGCCCCTTGGCCACCACGAACGGCGCCTCGGCGCGGTTGGCATCGTACTTCAGCGCCACCGCGTAGTGCTGCGGGTTGACGATCACCACGTCGGCAGTGGGCACCGTCTTGTTGACGCTGCGCCGCGCCATCTGCTGCTGCAACTGGCGGATGCGCTGCTTGACTTCGGGCTTGCCTTCGCTGCTCTTGTGTTCTTCCTTGATGTCCTGCTTGCTCATGCGCTGGTTCTTGGCGAACAGGAAAGCCTGCACCGGCACGTCAACGATGGCAAACAGCAGGAACACCATGCACATCGCCATCAGGCCATCGAACATCAGGCCGGCGCCATTGATGATCGCATCGGTCAGCGTCATCTTTTGCAACTCGACAAAGGCGCGCATGCCCGACTCGCTGGTATTCCATAACACGAAGCCCAGCGCCACCGCCTTGCCGACCGAGGTGGCCACGCCGATCCAGTGCTTGCTGGTGCCCAGGTTGCCCAGGTTCTTGGCCGGCGACAGCCGTTCCATCTTGGGCATCCAGTGCTTGGTGGTGATTACCCAGCCGCCCGGGATCAGGGCGCCGATCGACACCGCGAACGGGATCAGCGCCAGCGGCAGCAGCATCTGCACCAGCAGCATCATCGAATCGGCAAACACCGTCGACATCACGTTTTCCATGGCGCCTTCGGCGCCCATCGGCACGAACACCAGCTTGAACAAGGCCTGGAACGATTCGAGATAGGCCGGCAAGAACAGCGTAAACACCTTCAGGCTGACCAGGATGCCGACCGCGGTGGCGAGGTCGCGCGAACGCACCACCTGGCCTTCGTCGCGCGCCTTCTTGAGCTTCTGGTGGGAAGCCTTTTCGCTTTTGTCGCCGGTGCTGGTCTCAGCCACGGGCCGCTCCCATCTGCTGGCGCAGCATGTCCAGCACCTGGTTGGTCATCGCCATGTAATGCTCGGGCAGGAAGTGCACCACCTGGATCAGCATCAGCAGGCCGAACAAGGTGGTCAGCGAGAAGCCCAGCGAAAACAGGTTCAGCGCCGGGGCGACCCGGTTCAGGAAGCCGAAGCCGATCTGCACCACCAGGGTCGAGAACACAATCGGCAGCGCCAGCAGCATGCCGGCCGAAAAAATCCAGGCCGCGTTGAATGCCACCGCGTTGAGCAGCAGCGGGCCGTAGCCCTGCCCCACCGGCCAGGCCTTGAAACTGGCGCCCATCACGCCGGCCAGCACCAGGTGGCCGTCGATCGAGAAGAACACCAGGATCGCCAGCATCGTCAGCAGGATCGACACCACGTCCGAGGACGAGCCGTTGACCGGGTCGTTCATCTGGGCCATCGCAAAACCGATCTGCGACGACACCAGGTAACCGACCAGTGAAATGACCGCCATCGAAAAATGCAGCGCCAGCCCGATCACGCCGCCGATCACGGCCTGCTCGATCGTCGCCACCACGCCCAGCATCGAGAACGGGTCGATGTCGGTGTTGCCGGAGGTGACCGGCAGCAGCAGGAAGGCCAGCACCAGCGACAGCAGCACCCGCACCGGCATCGGCACCATGGCGTCGCCGATGATCGGCGCGGCCGACAGCAGCGCGAGGTTGCGCACGAACGGCCACCACAGCGCGTTCAGCAAGGGCAGCAGGTAGCCGGCCAGCTCCATGCGCCGCTAGCCGACCAGCACGGCGGCGCGCCGGAACACCGACACGCAATAGTCCATCAGGTAGCCGGTCATCCAGTGGCCGGCCAGGATCACCGCCATCAGCGTCACCAGCAGACGCGGCAGGAAGCTCAGCGTCTGTTCGTTGATCTGGGTGGCGGCCTGGAACAGCGCCACGATCAGGCCGGTGATCAGGCCCGGCACCACCAGCACCAGCACCAGCAGCATCACCACCTGCAGGGCGCCGGTGACCAGTTCGACTGCGATTTCGGGTGTCATGCGAAGTCCCCCGTCAATAAGCGCGGATCGAGCCGACCAGCGTGCTGACGGTCAGCGTCCAGCCGTCCACCAGCACGAACAGCAGCAGCTTGAACGGCAGCGAGATCACCAGCGGCGACAGCATCATCATGCCCATCGCCATCAGCACCGACGATACCACCAGGTCGATGATCAAAAACGGAATGAACAGCATGGCGCCGATCTGGAACGCGGTCTTCAGTTCCGACAGCACGAACGCGGCCAGCTTGACGGTGAACGCGCGCTGCTGCGGCGCCAGCGCAGCCGGCTCGCCGGCCAGCTGCGCGACCTGGGCCAGCGCGGCCTTGGACGTTTGCGCCAGCATGAAGTTCGAAACCGGCACTTCGGCGATCTTCAGCGCATCGACCATGCCGATCTGGTCCTTGTCGTAGGGCAGGAAGGCGTCGCGCCAGACGGCGTCGCCGACCGGGCGCATGACCAGCAGGGTCAGGATCAGCGCGACCCCGGTAATCACCCGGTTCGGCAAGCCCTGCTGCAGGCCGAGGGCCTGGCGCAGCAAGGACAGCACGATCACGAAGCGGGTGAAGCTGGTCATCATCATGACCATGATGGGCAGCAAGCCCAGCAGGGTCATCAGGACCAGGATCTGCGACTTGACGGTCAGGTCGGTCTTGGCGCCGGGGATCACGCCGGCCAGCAAGTCCTGGGCCGAGGCCGGGGCGCAGGCGAGCGCCAGCACGGCTGCCAGCGCGGCGCCCAGCGCCAGCGCCGGCCGGCCGCCGAAACGGTTGGTCATGACGAGAGCAGGTCCAGGTTGAGTCCGTCGAGATCGATCACCTTCAGGCCGTACTGTTCGCCGGCGACCACGACTTCGGCGCGGCCGATCGGGGTGCCATTGACCTTGATCACCAGCGGCTCGCCGGCGAGCGCGTCGAGCGCGATCACCGAGGCCGGGCCGATCGACATCAGTTCATGCAGCGAAATGCGCGCCGAGCCCACCTCGAGGGTCAGGGTGACCGGAATCTTGCGCATCATCTGCGGCAGGTCGCGCGCGCGGCGCGCGTTGCCGGAACGGGTGTCGCCGGGCACCGCGGCCGGCTCGTCGATGATCATGTCGTCGTCGATGGCGTCGTCCAGTTCCTGGCCCGGCAGTGCGTTCTGGTTGATGTTCATTATTCGCTGTCTTCAAAAGAGGTTAAACAGAGCGTGCCCTTGCTTTCCGATACGGCCGCGGTAAACAGCGGCGATTCGTCGAGCAGAACCTGGGCACGGCCGAGGCTGACCGGGATGATATCCCCTAGTTTCAGCGCAAACAGCGTTTCCAGGGTGATTTCCTTGCTGACCAGGCGGCCATCGAGGCGCACCTGCAACGTCGACCCGAGCGCCACGGCGGCGCGCTCGGTGCGCTCGCGCAGCCGTTCCGGCGCCAGGCCCTGCAGCACGGCTGCCATCATCGTCTGATCCAGGCTGATCCAGTAAATAAGCGGGTCACCGCTGTGAATGTCGCGCAAGGTCACCGCCACGGTCCAGCTGCCGGCAGCCGGCGCCAGCGTCGGGCGCGCCTGCACAGGCACGGCTGCGGCCGCCGCGGCTTCCCCCTGGCCTGCGCGCTGCAGGTTGGCGGCCACCCGCTGGGCCAGCGCGGCGCAAGTCTGTTGTCCCAAAACAACAGCGAGCCGCTCCTCTGTCGCGGTTATTTTGACGGTCGCCGGGTCCGGCGCCGGCGTCGGCGCCTGGCCGCGGCGGCCGTAACGGTAATTCAGGATCGACAGCAAACCGGGACGGCCGATCGAAAAGGCCAGGCCGCCGGCGCCGCTCGCATAGCCGAGCCAACGGCCAGCCAGGCCAGGTTCCGGGGTGCGCACGAAGGCGACGGTCAGCAGCTGGAACGCTTCCCAATAGCGGCGCGCGCCCGCCACGCGCATGGCCGCGGCCAGGTCGTCGGCGAGCTGGGCGGCAAACTGCGGCAGCAAGTGGACCGGCCGCCCGAGCAGGCAGGGGTCAAGCACCTGATGTTGCTGTGCGGCAGTTGTAGAGTTTACTGTGGGCATCGGTGATTGCTTTCCGAACGTGGCAAAGTGGGCAACTCTTTGTTTTATTGGAGAAAACAGTATAGCAGAGGCATTTTCGCGCAGTGAACAAAATTTCCACTTGGCACTACATTTTCCGTAGGGTAATATCAAACGCGATAAAGTGACGGACAGAAACTTCCAGAAGTAACATTTTGCTATGAACGATGGCCACTGGGCAAAGTCCGATGCAGTAATCAATAGACTATGTAGAAACGTGTTGGATTTTACCTACTCAGCGGCAATTATTTTCCGTATAAAAACATTTTTTGATGTGCGTCGCATTGCCCAGGCCTCACACTTGCGGTTTCCCCGTCGAGTTTGTTTCCGGGAAGATAAACTAGCGATAACCAATTGATTATTAACATAATTACCACTGCAGGGAAACATACCATGGAAGTTGGAAAAACGACAGCGAATGACTTTGCGAGCCTGATCAAGGCGGACCTGGCAGCGCTTGCCAACGACGCTGGCAACCTTGCCAACAGCGCGGTCATGCCGGCCGCGCCGGTATCTAACCAGGTCCTTCCGGCTGGTTTCTCGTTTACGCAGAGTATGAAAGATGCGCTGGGCAGCGTGAATGCCGAAGACAGCGCCGCCGGCATCCGCATGGCCGATGTCGACAGCGGCAAGAGCGACGACCTGGTCGGCGCGATGCTTGCCAGCCAACAGGCCAACCTTTCGTTCTCGATGCTGATGCAGGTGCGTAACAAGGTCATGGGCGCGGTCGACGAGCTGATCAAGTTGCCGGTCTGACCAGGAAGACACCGTGATCAACACCCTCAAATCCACGTTCGCCGGCAAGGGCTTCGGCAAGATGCCGGCCATGCCGGAGGCGCTGCGCAACAACCTGGCGCCGATGCTGGTGCTGGCGATCGGCATCACCGCCGCCGTCATGATGTATATCTGGAGCGACCAGAGCAGCTACAAGCCGGTGTTCGGCGCGCGCGAGAAAGTCGCCGCCAGCGACATGATGACGGTGCTCGACGCCGAACAGATTCCATACCGCCTGCACCCGGAAAGCGGCCAGCTGCTGGTGCCGGACGCGATGCTGGGCAAGGTCCGCATGCTGCTGGCCTCGAAAGGCGTCACCGCCCAGCTGCCGGCCGGCCTCGAACTGATGGACAAGAACGACCCGCTGGGCGTGTCGCAGTTTGTGCAGGACGTGCGCTTCCGCCGCGGCCTTGAAGGCGAACTGGCGCAAAGCATCCTGTCGCTCGACGCGATCGCCTCGGCCCGGGTGCACCTGTCGATCGCCCGCTCGACCTCGTTCATCGCCTCCGACGGCGAGAAGTCGTCGGCCTCGGTGGTGGTGGCGGTCAAGCCGGGCCGCGCCCTGTCGAACGAGCAGATCGCCGCGATCATCAACATGGTCGCCGGCAGCGTCTCGACCCTGGCGCCCGAGCGCGTCAGCCTGGTCGACCAGGGCGGCAACTACCTGTCCTCGCGCATCGACCTGTCCGAAGGCTTCGACGGCGCCAACCAGGGCGACGCCAACGCCAAGCGCATCACCGACGGCGTGCGCGCCAACGTCAATGAACTGCTCGGTCCGGTACTGGGCTCGGCCAACTTCAAGCTCAGCGTCACCGCCGACATCGACAACGACAAGGTCGAGGAAACTTCGGAAAAGTACGGCGAAGCCCCGAAAGTGACCAGCGAAGCGATGCGCGAAGAGCTGGAAAAGAACCGCATGGCGCTGGGCGTCCCGGGCACCCTGTCGAACCGCCCGCCGCAGGCCGAGGCGGCCGCCGGCGACGATGGCAAGCCGGCCGACGATGGCAGCGCGCGCAAGAACGCCACCACCCGTCAATACGCCTACGACCGCAACATCACCCAGATCAAGCGCAGCCGCGGCCGCCTCAAGAAGCTCAGCGTCGCCGTCGTGCTCAACAACAGCTCGGCGCCGGGCAAGGCTGGCTGGACCGCCGCCGAACTGGCGTCGTTCGACAACATCCTGCGCAGCGGCCTGGGCATCGACGCCGCGCGCGGCGACGTGCTGGCGGTGTCCGCCCTGGCCTTCCCGAAGCCAAGCGCCCCGGTCCAGTGGTGGGAAGAGCGCGACACCATCGTCGACATCAGCAGCTGGGTACTCTGGCTGGTCGGCGCGATCCTGGCCTACTTCCTGCTGGCCCGCCCGCTGCTGCGCATGCTCGGTTCACGCTTCACCGCCCAGCCGGCCCCGGCCGGCGCCGCTGCCGCGCTGGCCGCCCCTGGCGGCGCTGCCGCCGCGCTCGGCGCGCCTGCGCTGGCTGACGGCGGCGTGGCCGCCGCCGGCGCGGTGCCGGCGCTGCCGACCCCGATGACGGTAGTGCCGCTGCTGGAAAATTACGACCTGCCACCGTCCGGTTCGGCAGTCGATGTGATGGTCGACCACTTGAAGGTCCTGGCCGGCAAAGAGCCGGAACGGGTTGCGGAAGTCGTCAAACAATGGATGCAGAAAAATGGCCGAACTGAACACTAACTACGACGAGGACGACAGCGCGCAAGCGACGCTGTCGCCGGTCGAACAGGCTGCGATCGTGTTGCTGAGCATCGGCGAAGAGCCGGCCGCCGCCGTGCTGCGCTGCCTCGACCGCGACGAGCTGATCGAAGTGACCCAGGTGATGTCGCGCATGAGCGGCATCAAGGTCGACTCGGTGCGCGAAGCGATGCAGAATTTCTTCGACGACTACCGCCAGCAGTCCGGCGTGCACGGCGCCTCGCGCAGCTACCTCAAGCGCTCGCTCGACCTGGCGCTCGGCAGCGACATCGCCAACAGCGTATTGAACAACATCTACGGCGACGCGATCCGGCCGATGATGGCGCGCCTGCAGTGGGCCTCGCCGAAATGGCTGGCCGACTACGTCGCCAACGAACACGTGCAGATGCAGGCGGTGTTCCTGGCCTTCCTGCCGCCGGCGCTGGCGTCCCAGATCCTCGAAGCGCTGCCGCTCGAAGGCCGCGAGCTGGTGCTGCTGAACCTGGCCCGCCTCGACGAGATCGACCGCGACCTCTTGTCCGAGCTGGAAGAGCTGGTGGCGCGCTGCCTGTCGGCGCTCGACACCCAGAGCGCCAGCGTCGAAGGGGTGCGCCAGGTCGCCGAAATCCTCAACCGCCTGCCGGGCAACCGCGCCGGCATGGTCGAGCTGCTGCGCGCCCACGATCCGGAGATGGTGTCGGAAATCGAGATGAGCATGTACGACTTCTTCATCCTGTCGCGCCAGAGCGAGCAGACCATCACCCGCATCCTCGACGACGTGCCGCTCGACCAGTGGGCGATCGCGCTCAAGGGCGCCGAGCCGGCCGTGCGCGACGCCATCCTGACCTCGATGCCGCGCCGCCAGGCCCAGAGCTTCGAGGACCTGATGCGCCGCTCCGGCCCGGTGCCGATGAGCCGGATCGAGCAGACCCGCAAGGACATCATGGCCACCGTCAAGGCGCTGGCCGACGCCGGCGACATCGAGATCCAGCTGTTCGCCGAGGCAGTCGTCGAATGAAGCACTTCCGTCCTTACCACTTCCCGCCGCTGGCACACCGGCAGCCGGGCGCGCTGGCGCCCTCGCTGGACGCCGCCGGCCAATGGCAGGACGCCGTCAACGACGGTTTCAAGCAGGGACAGCAGGAAGGCTTCGACGCCGGCTACGACGCCGGCCGCGAACAGGGACTGGCCGCGGCCCACGCCGAAGGCCTGGCCCAGGGCCTGGCCGAAGGCCGCCGCCAGGCGCAGCTGGCCTACGAACAGGCCGCCAAGCCGGTCGACAGCATGCTCAAGGCGCTCAAGAAGCTGCGCAGCGACTACCGCGCCGCCCAGAGCACCGAGGTCGTCGAGCTGGTCGGCAAGGTCGCGCGCCAGGTGATCCGCGCCGAACTGGCGCTGCAGCCGGTCCAGCTGCTGGCGCTGGTCGAAGAGACCCTCGCGTCGATGCCGGGCACGCGTGAAGAAGTCGAGGTCTACCTGAACCCGGAAGAACTCAAGCGCATCACCGAACTCGATCCGAAGCGCGCCAAGAAATGGAATTTGCTGGCCGACCCGGCGATGCAGCCGGGCGAATGCCGCGTGCGCGCGGGCGACCACGAAGTCGACGCCGGCTGCCACGGCCGCCTGATCGCCGTCATGGAACAAGTGACCACCCAGCTGGAAGCGGCCGCCGAACACGCGGCCGAGGAACTGGCGGCATGATGGCCCTGGCCGACACCCTGCGCGCACTGGAAATCGGCGATGTGCCGGTGGCCACCCCGACCGGCCGCCTGGTCGGCGCCTCGGGACTGCTGCTCGAGAGCGTCGGCTGCCGCCTGCACACCGGCCAGCGCTGCCGCATCGAGACCGTCTCGGGCGAGTGGCTCGACGCCCAGGTGGTCGGGTTCCGCGACAAGGTGTCGTACCTGATGCCGTTCAAGCAGGCCGCCGGCCTGTCGACCGGCGCCCGGGTGTTGCCGGCGCCGACCGCCACCGCGCTGCAGATCGGCGACAGCTGGCTGGGCCGCATGGTCAATGGCCTGGGCGAGCCGATCGACAGCCTCGGGCGCCTCGGCGGCGAGCACCGCCTCGATCCGGTGCCGCCGCGCGTCAATCCGCTGCGCAAGCAGCCGGTGTCCGAGCCGCTCGACGTCGGCGTGCGGGCGATCAATTCCATGCTGACCATCGGCAAGGGCCAGCGCGTCGGCCTGATGGCCGGCAGCGGCGTCGGCAAGAGCGTGCTGCTCGGCCTGATCACGCGCCAGACCGTGGCCGACGTGGTGGTGGTCGGCCTGATCGGCGAACGCAACCGCGAAGTGCGCGAATTCGTCGAGATGTCGCTGGGCGAGGACGGCCTCAAAAAAGCCGTGCTGGTGGTGGCGCCGGCGGACGATTCGCCGTTGATGCGCATCCGCGCCACCGAACTGTGCCACGCGGTGGCCGCGCACTACCGCGACCAGGGCAAGAACGTGCTGCTGCTGGTCGACTCGCTGACCCGCTACGCGATGGCGCTGCGCGAAGTGGCGCTGGCGCTGGGCGAACCGCCGGCCACCCGCGGCTATCCGCCGTCGGTGTTCTCGGCCCTGCCGCAGCTGGTCGAAAGCGCCGGCAACGGCGAAAACCCGGCCGGCTCGATGAGCGCCATCTATACCGTGCTGGCCGAAGGCGACGACCAGCAAGACCCGGTCGTCGACACCGCCCGCGCGATCCTCGACGGCCACATCGTGCTGACCCGCGAACTGGCCGAACGCGGCCACTATCCGGCCATCGACGTGGCCCAGTCGATCAGCCGCTGCATGGCGCAGGTGGTGCCGCAGACGCACGCGCTGGCCGCGCGCAAGCTGAAAGCCTCGATGGCGCGCCACGCCCGCGTGCGCGACCTGATTCCACTGGGCGCCTATGTGCCCGGCGCCGACCCGGTCACCGACCTGGCGGTGCGCCTGCAGCCGCATATCGACACCTTTCTGTCGCAGGGCACGCGCGAAGCGGCGCCGCTGGGCGGCTGCATCGAACAACTTGAAGCGATGATGGCATGAGCCTGAAACACACCATCGACAGCCTGGGCACCCTGGTGCACCTGCGCGGCATCGAAGTCGACCGCCTGCAGGCCGAGATGGCGGCGCAGCGCGCCACCAGCGCGCGCTACCGCGACAACCTGGCGCGCCTGGACGGCCTGGCGCAAGGCAGCGGCCCGTCCGGCGCGCTGCCGCTGGCGCTGGCGCTCAACTGCGGCCACTACAAGCAGGCGGTGATGCAGATGGCCGATACCCACCGCACCGACCTGAGCCTGCATGAGGCGAACATGGCGCTGTCGCAGCGCGCCCTGACCTCGGCCTGGAGCAAGCGCGAGCTGCTCGGCCAGGTGCTGGAACAGAAACAGGACGCGGCCGACCTCGCGCAGCAGCGCGTCGACCGCAAGCGCCAGGACGACCTGGCAACCCAGGCCTGGATGGCCGGCCGCACCAAATAACAACAGGACGGGAATCATCATGGCAATCACTTCACCTACCTACGATCCGGCAACCACCGCTGCCGCGCTGGCGGAAAACTACGTCGCCAAGCGCCAGGAAGTCCAGGCCACCCAAACCAAGAAGGCGCAAGCCGCGGCCAAGGCGCTCAACGAGCTCAAGGGCGCGATTTCCAGCTACCAGGCCAGCCTGTACACGATGGCCACCAGCACCTCGATCCTGTCGCGCACCGCCAAGTTCGGCGACGAGGCCTTTGGCAGCGCCAGCGCCACCGCCGCCGCCAGCGCCGGCAGCTATTCGTTCTTCGTCGAGCGCCTCGCCACAGCCAGCCAGGTCGCCTTCAGCGCCATCCCGAACGCCGCCAGCAGCTCCGGCACCCTGGGCATCAGCCTGAACGGCGCGCCGTCGTTCAGCGTCGACCTGAACAGCGCCGACACCGACGGCCTGGCCGGCATGACCACGCGCGAACTGGCGATGGCGATCAACGCCGCGCCGGACAACAAGGGCAAGGTCTCGGCATCGGTGGTCAACATCAACGGCGTCGCCGAGCTGGTGCTGACGTCGCAGTCGACCGGCGCGGCCGGCACCATCACCCTCGACGCCAGCGGCATCACCGATGCGCCGCTGCAGGCGGCGCTCGACCCGGCCAACGCGCGCACGCTGGTCGCGGCCCAGGACGCGCTGATCCGCCTGGGCGCCGAGAACGGCACCGCGATCCAGCAAGCCTCGAATACCTTCACCAATATCGACGGCGTCAGCATGACCTTCACCAAGGCGCATGCGGCGGGTGCGGCCCCGGTCACCATCACGGTAGCCGCCGACAACAGCACGACCACCGCCAATGTGCAGAAATTCGTCAACGAATACAACCGCCTGAAATCGGTCATCGACGCCATGGTCAGCGCCGGCAACCCGGCCGAAAAGAAGGCCGCCGGCGTGTTCTCCGACGATGGCGGGGTGCGCGTGCTGCAGAACCGCCTGGTCAGCATCCTGCGCCAGGCCGGCACCGGCAGCCTGGCCGCCTACGGCATCACCGCCGCGCGCGACGGCACCCTGTCGCTCGATGCGGCGCGCCTGACCAAGCAGCTGGCAGTGGATCCAAACGGCCTCGACACGCTGATCGGCAAGGCCTCGGCCACCGCGCCGAGCGGCATAGCCGGCAACCTCGACAGCTACCTGAAACAGTGGAGCAGCGCGTCGAACGGCCAGATCAAGCAGCGCCTGGAATCCAACGACAAGCTGCTGGTGCGCCTCGAGCAGCGCCAGGAAGAACTCGACCAGCAATACAACGGCGCCTACCAGCGCTACCTGAAGCAGTTCACCATGCTGCAGGGCCTGCAAGCCCAGATGAATTCCAGCAGCAGCATGCTCGACGCGCTGTTCGGCAACAAGAAAGATTAAGAGAGAATCACATGTCCCATACCGAAGCCTACGGCGATTACCACGCGGTCAACCTCGATGCGCAGACCTCGCGCGCCTCGCCGGTCGAACTGGTGCTGCTGCTGACCGACGGCCTGCTCGACGAGCTGGCCCGCGCGCGCGCCCACATCGAGGCGCGCCGCTACGAGCAGAAGGCCGCCAGCATCGACAAGTGCGTCGAGATCATCAACGGCCTGTCGAGCTCGCTTGACCACGAACAGGGCGGCGAAGTCGTGGCCAACCTGGGCCGCCTGTACGATTTCTGCGCCGGCCGCCTGCACACCGCCGGCATCGCGCTCGACCCGGTGATGGTCGACGAAGTGGTCAAGATCCTCACCACCATCCGCCAGGGCTGGCTCGGCGTGCAGGCGCGCAATGGATAGGCGCGCCGCCATCGACGCGCTGCGCGACGCGCTGGCCACCTCGGCCGCCGCGCGCGACTGGGAGCGCCTGTGCGGCGCGGTCGCCAACCTGGCGCCGCAGCTGCAAACCATGCTGGCCGACGGCCCGTTCGACGCGGCCGAACTGCGCGCCGTCGCGCGCCTGCGCGCCTCGCATGCGCTGGCCGCCAAGGTCTGCGACGAGCAGCGCATGGAAGTCCTGGCGCGGATGACCGAACTGCAGGACAACAAGGCTGGCTGGATCGCCTACGCGCTTGACCACCAACACGAACTGAGCGAGAACCCGGCATGAACATGATGATCAGTACGCCGACGCCGGGTCCCGCCGCCACCCCGCTGGCGCAGGGCGCGCTTGCCGCAACGGCCGCCCCGGCCGGCGCCGGCGCGGCCGCGCCAGTCACCGCGTTCGCCGACTGGATGGGCCTGGACCTGTCCGGCGCGCCGCAGGAAGCGGCCGCCCCGGCCGACACCCTGCCTGCCGAACTGCAGGCCGGCGCCGATGGAGCCGCTGCCGATACCGAGGCCGGCAGCGACGGTGCCGCCGCCGACGGCAGCGCCGCACAGCAACAGGACCGGCCGCTGGCCGAAGAACTGCCGACGCTGGCGGCGATGATGCCTGCCATGCCGATGCCAATGCCAGTGCCGCTGCAGATGCCGACGCTGGCCGCCGCCGCGCCGGCGCCTGTGCGCAGCGACGCCGCGCCAGCGCCTGCCGGTGGCGGCGCCGCTGCCGCAAGCCTGACGGCGGCGTTCGCCGCGGCGCCGCGGCCGGCAGCGCCCGCGCCTGCAGCGCTCACCGGTGCGCCGATGCCGGCAACGCCGTTCCAGATCGCCGCCAAACCGGCCGCAACGGCAGCCGCGGCGCCGGCCACGGCCGCCATCGCCGCCGATGCCCCGGCCGCCGCCGACGCGCCTTCTCCGGTGGCCGCCAACGGCATCGCGCCATCCCAGCCAGCCGCGCCCGCCACCAGCGAGCTGAAGCTGGCCGCGGCCGCGCCCGCCGCCTGGCAGCAGCCGCTGCGCGAAGCGCTCGGCGAGCGCCTCCAGCTGCAGCTGTCGCGCAATATCGACCAGGCCGTGATCCGCCTCGACCCGCCCAACCTGGGCCGCATCGAGATCGCCATCCGCCACATGGCCGGCAGCCTGGAAGTGAATATTTCGGCAACCCACAGCGAAGTGGTGCGCCAGCTCAATACCATCAGCGAGACCATGCGCAGCGACCTGGCCTCGCGCCAGTTCACCGAGGTGGCGGTCAACGTCACCGGCGCCACCCGCACGCCAAGCGGCGCGCAGCAGGGCTTCGACCAGCAGGGCCGCCAGCGCCAGCAGGACGGCGCCCCTGATGAGACCGACCCAGGGCGGGCGTTGGCTGAAGCCGGCAATCCGTCATCCACCTTTTCACTGAACAGCCGTGAGTCCAGCGTATGAAAATGAAACTTAGCTCCATGCTCGCCTTTGCCGGCGTCGCCCTGTTCAGCGCCGCCATTGCCGGCGGCGCGATGTGGTGGTACGGCCCGCACGACGCCGTCGCTGGCGCGGCGAGCGCAGAAACGGCCCAGCCGGTGATCGACGAAGACAAGGCGCCAGCCCGCTACGTCACGCTCGACAAGGTCATTGTGATGTTAAAGCGCAACGCCGGCGACACCCAGGCGCACTACATTTCGACCGACCTGGTGTTGTCGACCACAGAGGAAAACGAGAAGAAGGCCAAGGAACACCTGCCTATGCTGCGGACCGTTGCGGTGCGCGCCCTGTCAAGCTATGCCATGAATGAAGCGTCGGCGATGACGGTAGAGCAATTTGCCGACCGCCTGAACACCGCGTTCGAAGCCACTTATGCCGCGGAAAAGACTGCAAAGCCTTTCACCGAAGTCATGATTGGCAAACTGATCATCGAATAAGAAGACCACCTTGGCCTACTCCACCGATTACACCGACCATGCCGCCGACTACGCGGCCGACCACGCGGGCGATTACGCCAGCGCGGCGGCCGCGTCCGGCATGAGCGCGCGCGAAGAGCAGCAGCAGCTGGTGGCGTATGCGCCGCTGGTCAAGCGCATCGTGCGCCAGCTCGGTGCGCAGGTGTCGGGCGTGATGGGCCGCGAGGACATGGAACAGATCGGCCTGATGGGCCTGCTGGAAGCGCTGCGCCGCTATGGCATGCCGGACACCGGCTTCGGCAGCTTCGCCAGCCTGCGCATCCGCGGCGCCATCCTGGATGAACTGCGGCGCATGGACTGGCGTCCGCGCACCGTGCGCCAGGACAGCCACAAGACCCGCGACGCGGTGCGCGCGCTGACCCGCAAGCTGGGCCGCGAGCCGAGCGCGCAGGAAGCGGCCGACGCGCTGGGCATGACGCTCGATGCCTACCGCCAGCACGAGCTGGACGACAACGCCGGCGAACTGCTGAGCTTTGACGAAGTGCTGCAGGAAGCGGCCGAGCAAGCCCATTCGACCCCGGGCCCGGAAGTGGCGTACCTGGTCAGGCGCGGCCTCGAGCAGGCGCTCGGCGCGCTCGACGAACGCGAGCAGCGGGTGATCCAGATGATTTACGAATTCGAGCTGAGCTACAAAGAAATCGCCGCCGTGCTGGACCTGTCGGACGCGCGCGTCTGCCAGCTCAACAAGCAGGCGCTGGGAAAAATGAAGGCCGCCCTGGCTGGCGTCTCGAACACGAAGTAAAAGAAAAGGAAACATCATGCAACAAGTCGTCGGCATTTTCATCGTCCTGGGCTGCGTCTTCGGCGGCTTCGCCCTGATGGGCGGCACCTTCGAGGCGATCTTCCACCCGGTCGAGGTGTTGATCATCGGCGGCGCCGGCCTGGGCGCGCTGGTGCTGGGCAACCCGACCCACGTGCTCAGCGAGATGGCTTACCAATTGCGCAAGATCGTCATGCGCAAGAAGCCGAGCTCGGAATCGCAGCGCCAGCTGCTGCTGTTGATGTATGAATTGCTGCAGACCGCCGCCGGCGGCCTGAAGGCGCTCGACGCCCACGTCGAAGACCCGGCCGCCAGCCCGGTATTCCAGCGTTATCCGCTAATCCTGGAAGAGCCGAAGCTGATCGCCTTCATCGTCGACAACTTCCGCCTGATGGCAATGGGCAAGATCAACGCGCACGAGCTCGAAGGCGTGCTGGAGCAGGAACTCGAAGCCATTCACGAAGAGCTGGTGCAGCCGTCGAAGTCGCTGCACAAGATCGCCGAAGCGATGCCCGGTTTCGGCATCCTGGCCGCGGTGCTGGGCATCGTGATGGCGATGAACTCGGTGGCCGGCGGCGCCGACGCCGGCGAGATTTCGGCCAAGGTGGGCGCGGCGATGGTCGGCACCTTCCTCGGCATCTTCTTCTGCTACGGCGTGCTCGACCCGATCAGCAACATGATGAAGCAGCTGGTCAACGAAGAAGCGGCCAACATGGAAACCGTCAAGGTGGTGCTGGTCACCCACGTGTCGGGCAAGCCGGCGCTGCTGGCGATCGACGCCGGGCGCCGCCTGGTGCAGCTCAACATCAAGCCGAGCTTCGCCCAGCTCGAGAGCTGGATCAATGCGATGGGCGGCGGTGACGACGACCTGGCGCCGCCGCGCCGCCGTCAGGGCGATGGCCGGGGAGATGCGCGTGCAAAAGCCGCATGACAAGAAGCACGGCGAGCATGCGGTCATCAAGCGCGCTGGCCGCAAGCATGCCGAAGACGACCACGGCGGCGCCTGGAAAGTGGCGTTCGCCGACTTCTGCCTGGCGCTGATGGCGCTGTTCCTGGTGCTGTGGCTGATGGCCGCGCGCGAACAGCAAAGCCTCAAGGCGGTGGTGCAGGAAATGAGCAGCAGCTATACCGACGCCGCCGGCCACAAGCCGAGCATCGGCGGCGGCCCGCGCGGCAGCCTGATCGAGCGCTTCGCCCTGCCCCACCACGGCGATTCGAACAGCCCGGACAGCGGCCAGCAGCGCCGCATGTACGACAGCCCGTCCGACCTGGCCGAACTGTCGAAGGTGCTGGCGGCGATGAGCGCCGACGCCGGCCTGGCGTCGAACCTGGAAGCGGTGGTGATGCCGTACGGCCTGCGCGTGATGCTGCATGACACCGAGAAGCAAGGCATGTTCATGCTCGGCAGCGCCAAGCCGACCGAGCGTTTCGTGGCGCTGCTGGACAAGATGGGCCCGCTGTTTGCCAAGATGGAAAACCAGATGCTGATGGTTGGCCACACCGATTCGCTGAAGTACGCCGACGACCCGGACGGCCGTTCCAACTGGACCCTGTCGTCGGCACGCGCGATGGCGGCCCGCGCCGTCCTGATGCGCGGCGGCATGCACACCGAAAGCGTGCTGCAGGTGGTCGGCATGGCCGACCGCTCGCCGCTCGATCCGGCCAATCCGGCGGCGTCGACCAACCGCCGCATCGAATTGCTGATCTTGACGCGCAAGCAGGCCGACAGCGTCGCTGCGATGTTCGGTCCGCGCACCAAGGGCCAGGCCCTGGTGCCGGGCGCCGACGTCGGCCTGGCCGAACCGGCCGAGCTCGACCAGCTGCGCGGCAATCTGACGGGCGCCAAGGCGCAATAACTATGACGATTCAATCCAGGACCCGAGGTCAACGCATGAAGATCAACAGCGGCACCACCCCATCGGACTCGTTCGCGCTGAACCGCACCGGCGCATCAGGCGGCGCCGAAGCGGCGTCCACCGTCGCGCCAGGCGCCGGCGGCGCCGGACCGAAGGCCGCGCTGCAGTCGGAAGTGCTGCAGCCGGCCATGGCGGCGCTGCGCGAGATGCCGGAAATCGACAGCCAACGCGTGGCCGAGCTGCGCGACCTGCTGGCCAAGGGCGAATTGCCGTTCGACGCAGGCCGCCTGGCTGGCTTGATCCAGCGTTTCCACGGCGGCAAATAAGATGAGCAAGATGACACGCGACCAGGCAGTGGCCAAGCTGGCGGCCGGCATCCAGGCCGACCTGGCGGCGTCGTCGACCCTGCTCGAGCTGCTCGAACGCCAGTTCGACGCCGCGCTGCGCCACCGCAGTGCGCAGCTGGCCGAACTGGCCGACCTGCTGATGCCGGCGCTGGAGGCGATGGAACAGCGCCGCGTGCAGCGCGTGGCGCTGGTGCGCGCCCTGCTCGGCCCGGACGCCGACATGGCCCAGCTGATCGCCAGCCTGGCCGCGCCGACGCGCGCGGCGGTCGCGGCAGACTGGCACGCGCTGGAACAGATGGTCCTGGAATGCAAGCGCCTGAACGCGCGCAACAGCGCGCTGGTAACCGAACAGTATTCGATCATGCAGCGCGTGCTGCACGGAGAGGAACAGACCTATGCGCCACGCTGAGTTCCACACCGCGCCGGTCGCGCCGCTGGCGCCGACCCAGTCGGCCCGCCCTGCCAGCGCGGTAGGCGGCGGCAGCGGCTTCGGCCGCGTGTTCAGCGAGATGCAGGGCGAGATCGCCGACTTCATCAGCGAAGGCGGCGGCGCGTCTGGGGCCACCAGCTTGAGCGTCGAAGGCCGCATGTGGCAGGCGCGCAGCCAGGGCACGGCGACGACGGCCGCCATGGATGGGTTCAATCCGGCGCCATCGCAGGAAGAGTTCCTCGACAACATCGCTCCGTGGGCGCGTGAAGCGGGCGAGCGCCTTGGCGTCGCGCCGGAACTGGTGCAGGCCCACGCCGCGCTCGAATCGGGCTGGGGCCAGCGTCCGCTGACCAATGCCGCCGGCGACAGCACCCACAACCTGTTCGGCCTGAAAGCGAGCGGCAAGTGGCAGGGCGATGTGTCTGAATCGCTGACCACGGAATTCGAGCACGGCGCGGCCGTCAAGAAAACCGAGCGCTTCCGCGCCTATCCGGACCAGGCCAGCGCGTTCCGCGATTACACCCAGATGCTGTTGGAAAATCCACGCTACAAGGGCGCGATCGGCGCCGGCAGCGATGCGCGCGCCTTCGCCGAAGGCCTGGCGCGCGGCGGTTACGCCACCGACCCGCAGTACGCGGCCAAACTGGCGCGCCTGGCGACGCGCCTGCAGGGAGTCAGCGAATGACCGGCGCCTCGGCCGCCGGTGCGACCATGCCGGTCGCGGTGACGCGCATGCGCACCACGCGCCCGTTGGCGACGTTGCGCACCCGCACCACCGCGCCGAGCGCGCCGCTGTCGAGCGCTTCGCCGGCCGTGCTGACCTCGATCGCCTCGATCCGCGCCAGCATCACCACCGGATCGCCGCGCTTGACCAGGATCGGCGCGGTCAGCTGGCTCTGGCGCAGCACTTCGCCGGCCCGCAGCGAGCGCTTGCTGGCCTGCCCTAGCGCCGCTTGCGCGCCGATGGTGTCGGACAGCGAACTGATGTCGCGGCGCTCGAACACGATGTCGGCGTCGCTCAGCAGCTGCCCGGCCGCGACCGGCCCGGCCGTCACCGCCACGTTGGCGCTGATCCTGGCGCGCACAATGTACTCGTATCGCCAGTCGCCACTGCGCCCGCCCGGTGTGTTTTTACAGCTCACGGCAAAGCGCATGCGCGCGGCGTTGCGGGTGTCGACCGGATCGACCGTCAACGGCTGCGCGCAGGCAGGCGCGGCGCGCGGCGTGACCACGCTGATGGCGAATTCCGGCTGGTCCAGCCCGGACGCCTCGGCCTGCCGCTCCAGCTGGGCCCGCGCCGCCGCTTCCAGCGTGGCGGCCAGGGTCGGCGCGGCGGCCTGCACTGCGCCTGCAAGCAACAGCATCAACAAGGTAGCGCAGCGGATGTCGGACATGGAAAACACCTTTGACAATGTTGCGCGCGGGGCAAGCCGCCCTGCGCTGGCCATTCATTCTAACAAGTTCACACTGCAGTTCACTCAACGGAGGAGCGTTCAATGACGATTAATTTCCAAAAGGCACTGGGAGTCCATGCGGATGCCCTGGAGTTGCGCGCCGAACGCACCCGCGTGCTGGCGTCCAACATTGCCAACGAAAGTACGCCAGGCTTCACCGCGCGCGACATCGACTTCGCCAGCGTGCTGCAGGAGCGGGTCGACGGCGACGCCGGCGCCCTGCCCAGTTTCGGCGATGGCAGCGCGCAGTACCGCGTGCCGTTCCACCCTAGCGCCGACGGCAACACCGTCGAAATCGGCGTCGAACAAGCGGCGTTTTCGCAGAACGCTTCCGATTTCAACACCAGCCTCACCTTCATCAACATGAAGTTGCGCGGCCTGGCCAAAGTCATCGCAGGACAATAACCATGAGCTTCAAGGACATTTCCCAAATTGCAGGCTCGGCCATGGCGGCGCAGTCGGTGCGCCTCAATACCGTGGCCTCCAACCTCGCCAACGCCGACTCGGTCGGCGGTTCGGAAGGCGAAACCTACCGCGCGCGCAAGCCGGTGTTCGCGGCCATTATCGACAACGGCAGCGGCCGCCTGACCCCGGGCAGCCAGGTGCAGGTGCTCGACGTCGTCGAGAGCGCCGAACCGCTGCGCAAGGCCTACGAGCCGGACAATCCGGTGGCCGATGCCGACGGCATGGTGTTCTACCCGAACGTCAACCAGGTGGCCGAGATGACCGACATGATGGCGGCCTCGCGCGCTTTTGAAACCAATGTAGAGGTGCTGGGACGGATCAAGTCCATGCAGGCATCGCTGCTGCGTCTTGGCGAAGGCTGATCATGTTCTTCAATAACGTCAACAATAGCGGCGCCAAGGGCCCGAACGGCGCCGACCAGGTCTCGGCGCAAGCGCCCGGCAGCGAAACCTCCGACATGTTCACCAAGCTGCTGGTGGCGCAGATCCGCAACCAGGACCCGCTCGCCCCGAGCGACCCGGCGCAGTTCGTCAACCAGCTGTCGCAGCTGAGCCAGACCGAGGCGATGCAGAGCATGTCCAAGGTCAGCAGCTCGCAGGCCAGCATCCTGCAAAGCCTGCAGGTACTGGCGCTCGGCGCGCAAGTGGGTTCCGATGTCATGGTGGCGGCCGGCAGCGTCCAGCTCGACGGCGCAAAAGTCTCGGGCAGCATCGAACTGACCGCCGCCAGCGCCGCCACCGACCTGGTGCTGACCGGCGCCGACGGCGTCAAGCACACCATCGCGCTCGGCTCGCACCGTTCCGGCCCGCTGGCGTTCACGATCGACCCGCAGCAGCTCGGCCTGGCGCCGGGACGCTACAGCATGCAAGTGTCGGCCAGCAATGGCCAGTTCCCGGAAGTGGAAATCGCCGGCCGCCTGGAAGCGGTGCGCATGTCCGCCGCCGGCGGCATCATCCTGAAGGTGGCTGGCGTGGGCGAAGTCGCTCCGTCCTCCGTCACCGGTTTTAACGGCAAGTCCACTGCGGCTGCTGCTACCCCTACCTACGCTATCTAAAGGAATACATCATGAGTTTCGAAATCGCACTGTCGGGTATCCAGGCCATCAACCAGCAGCTGGAAACCACTTCCAACAACATCGCCAACGCCGGCACCTACGGCTTCAAGAGCTCGCGCGTGAACTTCTCGTCGATGTACGCAGGCGCGCAAGCGACCGGCGTCGAAGTCGGCTCGATGACCCAGAGCATCGGCCAGAACGGCGGCGTGATGACCACCGGGCGCGGCATGGACGCCTCGATCGACGGCCGCGGCTTCTTCGTCAGCCGCGACGGGCAGGGCCTGATGGCCTACAGCCGCGTCGGCATCTTCTCGGCCGACAAGCAGGGCTACCTGGTCGACAGCAACCAGCGCCGCGCGCAAGGCTACGCCGCCGTGGTCGGCTCCGCCGCGCAAGGCGCGATGGGCGACATCAAGGTACCGACCGGCCAGATCCCTGCCGCCGCCAGCACCAAGGTCGACTATGTCGGCAACCTGTCGGCCGACTGGGCGCCACCGACGGTGACCCCGCTGAACGTGTCGAACAAGGATTCGTACAACATGTCGAAGCAGTCGATCGTCTACGATTCGCTCGGCACCCAGCACACGCTGTCGCAGTACTTCGTCAAGACCGCCACCCCGGGCCAGATCGAGGTGTACTACAGCTTCGACGGCGCCGCGCCGGCCGCCGCGCCAAGCGCCACGCTGAGCTTCAACTCGGTCGGCCAGCTGACCGCGCCGCTGGCGCCGGTCACGCTCAACGTGGCTGCCCCGGGCAACGGCGCCGCCGCGCTGGCGGTCAACGTCGGCTACACCGGCACCACCCAGTTCGCCGGCGAAGCGATCACCACCACCAACAGCACCGACGGCTATGCGTCGGGCACCTTCGTTGGCGTCGAGCTGGGCCAGGACGGTTCCGTCATCGCCAAGTACAGCAACGACGAGCAGCAAGTGGTCGGCACCCTGGCGCTGGCGACCTTCGCCGACGAAGGCTCGCTGACCGCCACCAGCGACACCAGCTGGCGCGAAAGCTCGGCCTCCGGCGTTGCGCTGTACGGTTCGCCAGGCACCGGCCTGTCGGGCAAGCTCAACACCGGCGCGCTGGAGCGTTCCAACGTCGACATCACCTCCGAACTGGTGGGCCTGATGACCTCGCAGCGCAACTACCAGGCCAACTCGAAGGTGATCTCGACCCAGAACACCATGATGCAAGCCTTGATGCAGGCGCTGTAACATGGATAAGCTGATCTTCACCGCACTGTCGGGCGCGGAGCGCGCGCTGCGCTCCCAGCAGGTCCACGCCAACAACCTGGCCAACATGGACACCACGGGCTTTCGCGCCAACATGGAAGTGACGGCGGCGCAGTCGCTCGAAACCGGCTTCGGCTACGACGACCGCCACATGGCGAACATGAAGTCCGACGCGCTGTCGACGCGCCAGGGCACGGTCAAGGAAACCGGCCGCGACCTCGACGTGGCGGTGGCCGGCAACGGCTACCTCGCGGTGCAGTTCGGCCCCAGCGAAGCCTACACCCGCGCCGGCAATATCGAGATCGACGCCGACGGCGCGCTGTCGGTCGGCGGCCACGCGCTGCTGGGCGACGGCGGCCCGATCGTGCTGCCGCCGTTTAACGCGGTCTCGATCGGCGCCGACGGCACCATCTCGATCCTGCCGCAGGGCGGCGCCATCGACATGCAGGTGGTCGACAAGCTCAAGCTGGTCAACGGCGAAGCGGGCGAGCTGACCAAGAACGAGGCGGGCCTGATCGTGGCGCGCAACGGCGACCAGCTGGCGGCCGACCCTGCCGTCAAGGTGCAGAGCCGCCACCTGGAAGGCAGCAACGTTTCGGCCGTCGAAGAAATGATCGCCACCATGAGCCTGAACCGCAGCTTCGAGATGCAGATGAAGCTGTTCAAGGCCAGCGACACCATGAATGAAGCGGGCAACCGCCTGCTCGGCGCGTAACGCGGCCGCACCCCAACCAATCAGGAGCAAACCATGAATCCAGCAATGTGGATCAGCAAGACCGGCGTACAAGCCCAGGATGCCAAGCTGCAGACCATCGCCAACAACCTGGCCAACGTCAACACCGTCGGCTTCAAGCGCGACCGCGCCGTGTTCGAAGACCTGTTTTACCAGGTCGAGCAGCAGCCGGGCGCCCAGCGCGCCGACAACACCTTGTCGCCGTCCGGCGTCCAGCTCGGTAACGGCACCCACCTGGTCGGCACCCAGAAGGTCTTCACCAACGGCTCGATCCAGACCACCAGCCAGCCGCTCGACGTGGCCATTTCCGGCAACGGCTTCCTGCAGGTGCGCCGTCCCGATGGCGAGCCGGCCTACACCCGCGCCGGCCAGCTCGGCGTCGACGCCAATGGCACCCTGGTCAACGCTTCCGGCCTGCCGCTGGTGCCGCAGATCACGGTCCCGGCCAACGCCACCGCGATCACCATCGGCGAAAACGGCATGGTCTCGGCGACCATCCCGGGCAGCACCCAGCCGTCCGAACTGGGCCAGCTGACCCTGACCGCGTTCGTCAACCCGACCGGCCTGCTGGCCCTCGGCGAAAACCTGTTCCAGGAAACCGCCGCCAGCGGCCAGGCCAACGAAGGCACGCCGGGCGAAGGCGCGTTCGGCAAGCTCAAGCAAGGCGCGCTGGAAGGCTCGAACGTCCAGGTGGTCGAAGAAATGGTCGACATGATCGCGGCCCAGCGCACCTACGAGATGAACACCAAGGTCTTGTCGGCGGCCGACAACATGCTGCAATACCTGGCACAGGCGGCGCGCTGATGAAAGCCGTACTGATGCTGGCAGCTGGCGCCCTGCTGGCCGGTTGCGCCAGCGTGGGCTTGCCGCCGGCCGCGCCAAGCATGGCCGAACAGACCGCGCCGCTGCCGCGCGCCGCGGTGCGCGGCGGGCTGTCGGGCGGCGTGTTCAATGCCGACGCGGTGCCGCTGACGTCCGATGCGCGCGCCTTCCGCACCGGCGACGTGGTCACCGTGTTCCTTGAAGAAACCACCCAGGCCAGCAAGCGCGCCGGCACCAGCATCAGCAAGGATTCCAGCGTCGGCGTCACCCCGGCCGGCCTGCTCGGCAAGACCTTCCCGAAAACCGCGGTCGACATCTCGGCCGAACGCAGCTTCAGCGGCGACGCCACCAGCACCCAGCAGAACGCGCTGTCCGGCGCGCTGACCGTGATCGTGCAGGAAGTGCTGCCGAACGGCTTGCTGCGCGTGGCCGGCGAAAAGAGCCTGACCCTGAACCAGGGCGAAGAATTCGTGCGCCTGTCGGGCTTCCTGCGCGCCGCCGATATCGACAACGACAACCAGGTGTCGTCGCTGCGCGTGGCCAATGCGCGCATTTCGTATTCCGGCAAGGGCGCCCTGTCCGATGCCAACCAACCCGGCTGGCTGACGCGCTTCTTCGTCAGCCCATGGATGCCTTTCTAAGGTGCATAACATCATGCCATCACGCTTCCTCCGCCTTGCCACGCTGGTATTGGCTTCCTGCCTCACGCTGCCGGTCTTTGCCGCCCAGGCGCTGCGTACCATGGTCAGCGTCGAAGGCGTGCGCGACAACCCGCTGGTCGGCTACGGCCTGGTGGTCGGCCTCAACGGCAGCGGCGACAGCACCCAGGTCAAGTACTCCAGCCAGTCGGTCGTCAACATGCTCAAGCAATTCGGCGTCAAGCTGCCGGAAGGCACCGATGCCAAGAACAAGAACGTCGCCGCCGTCATGGTCAGCGCGGTGTTCCCGCCCGGCTACCGCCGCGGCCAGCAGATCGACGTCACCGTCTCGTCGCTGGGCGACGCCAAGAGCCTGCGCGGCGGCGTCTTGCTGCTGACGCAGTTGCGCGCGGCCGACAATGAAATTTACGCGCTGGCCCAGGGCAACCTGGTGGTCGGCGGCCTGAACGCCACCGGCAACAGCGGCTCGAGCGTGACCGTGAATACCCCGACCGGCGGCCGGATTCCGAACGGCGCCAACATCGAGCGCGAAATCGCCACCGACTTCTCGACCCGCGCCGAAGTGATGCTGCGCTTGAAGAACGCCAACTTCCAGTCGGCCACCAATGTCGTCGAGGCGATCAACCGCCGCTTCGGCCCGGTCGCCACCACCAGCGACGGCGCCACCATCGCGGTGATCGCGCCGACCAACCCGACGGCGCGCGTGGCCTTCATGGCCAAGCTTGAAGCGATGCCGGTGGAAGTCGGCGCCGACGTGCCGAAAGTGGTGTTCAACTCGCGTACCGGCACCGTGGTGATCGCCGACGGCGTGCGCGTCAAGGCCGCGGCCGTGACCCACGGCGCGCTCAAGGTGGTGATCGCCGAGAGCAGCAACGTCAGCCAGCCGGGCCCGCTGTCGAACGGCCGTACCGCCGTGACGCCGCAATCGAAACTGTCGGTTGACCAGGGCTCGGGCCAGATGTTCAAATGGCCGCCGGGCGCCAAGCTGCAAACCATCATCGACGTCGTCAACAGCCTGGGCGCCACGCCCGACGACATCATGGCGATCCTGCAGGCGCTCGACCAGGCCGGCGCGATCGAAGGCGAACTCGTCGTCATTTAAGGACTATCCATGAACACCTTCGACCCATCCCTGCCGCGCCCGGGCGCCGATACCAGCCGTCCTGGCGACGACCCGGTGTACGCCGCCAAGGCCACCCAGGCCGCTGTCGAGTTCGAGAGCTTCTTCATCGCCAACATGCTCAAGCAAATGCGCGCCGGCACCCGCGAAATGGCGGCCGAGGACAGCGTGTTCAAGGACCCGGTCAATCGCGACATGCAGGACATGGCCGATGGCATGATGGCGAAACAAATGGCCGGCCAGCGCGCCTTCGGCATTGCCGACGCTATCCTGCGGCAACTTTTGCCGCCAAAAGCTTAATATTTCCAGGTCCCTGGTCGCCTTGTTCCATTGACTGCACCCACGCGAAAGAAATTGCAAAATGAGCATCATGAACAATGCGCTGTCCGGCGCCCTCGCTTCCCAGATGGCGCTGGCTGCCACCAGCCAGAACCTGGCCAACCTGCAGACCAAGGGCTATACCCGCCAGATGGCGCTGCTGACGGCGGTGGGTCCGCAGACCGGCAACAACCGCTCGGCCGGCAATGGCGTGGCAGTCAATGACCTGTTGCGCATCAGCGACGACTACAAGAACCAGCAAATGTGGCGCGCCAATTCCGGCGTCGGCCGCCACACCCAGACCCAGCCTTACCTGACCCAGCTCGAGCGCGTGATGGGCGACGACGCCGCCAGCCTGTCGGCCGGTGTCGACAAATTCTTCGAAGCGATGAACGCGGTGGCCGGCGTCGACCCGACCTCGACCCCGCTGCGCCAGCAGGTGCTGACCGCGGCCGGCACCATGGCCCAGCGCTTCAACAACCTCAACAACGTGTTCAATGCCCAGATGCAGTCGCTGCGCGGGCAGCGCAACGCCATCGTCTCGACCGCCAACGTCACGATCGACAACATCGCCGCGCTGAACCGCCAGATCGTCATCGCCGCCGCCACCGGCACCAACCACTCGTCGCTGACCGACGCGCGCGACCAGGCCATCGATGCGCTGGCGGCACAGCTCGACCTCGAAGTTTCGGACCAGCCGGACGGCAGCCGCAGCGTATCGCTGAAAACCGGCCAGGCGCTGGTCATCGGCGGCGTGCCGGGCCAGCTGAAAATCAGCGGCGGCAGCGTGCAGACGTTCTCGCTGGCGTTTGCCGGCTCCACCTTCGACCTCGATCCGGTCGCCATGGGCGGCCAGCTCGGCGGCCTCGGCGCGTACGAGCGCGACATCATCCAGCCGCTGCAGCAAGGCGTCTCCGACATGGCCGAGCAGATCGCCGACAAGGTCAACACGACCCTGGCGGCCGGCTTCAAGATGGACGGCACCGCTGGCGGCCCGATGTTCGTATTCACCCCCGGCGGCAGCGCCAGCATGCTGACCATCGTGGCCGGCTACCAGACCGCCGACCTGGCCTTCTCCAGCGACGGCACGCCAGGCGACAGCAAGAACCTGCAAGCGCTGATCGACATCAAGAACCAGCCGATCAACGTCACCTCGCTGGGCATGGTCCTGATCGGCGACGCCGACACCCAGCTGACCGGCAAGCTGGCCGTCGACAGCCAGCAGAACCGCTCGGCCCTGAAGACCAGCCAGACCATCCGCGACCAGGCCGTGGACGACTGGAAATCGACCAGCGGCGTCAACCAGGACGAAGAAGCGATCAACCTGGTCGAGTTCCAGAATATGTACCAGGCAAACATGAAGGTGATGTCGGTGGCCAACGCGCTGTTCGATGCTACCCTCGCGATGATGAATTAAGGGGAAAACGCATGCGAATCGCCACCAGCCAGTATCAGTCGACGATGAACCAGTCGCTCCAGATCAACCAGGAGCGCCTCGGCGAGCTGACCCAGCAGATGGCGTCCGGCAAGCGCATCCTGCTGCCGTCGGACGATCCGGTCGATAACGTGCGCCTGTCGCGCCTGCGCCGCGAAGAGTCGACCCTGAACCAGTACCGCGAAAACATCGCCGCCATCAAGATCCGCCTGAGCAAGAACGAAGACTTCCTGACCAGCATGGTCAACGACATCATCCAGGGCCGTGACCTGCTGGTCTGGTCATCCGACGGCAGCAACACGCCGGACGACCTGCGCGCGATGATCACGCCGCTGACCGCGCTGCGCGAAAGCCTGATGTATTCGGGTAATTCGGTCGACCAGGAAGGCCGCTACGTGTTCTCCGGCACCCAGACCGACATCGCGCCGATCGCCTACGATCCGCTGGCCGCGGCCGGTGCGCGCTACACCTTCGAAGGCAACACCAACGACCAGACCGTGGTGGTCGGCAACGGCATCACCCAGGTCGCCAATGGCAACGTGCAGGGCATGGAAGTGCTGCTGAACCAGCTCGACGCGGTCATCGACGCGCTCAAGCAGCCAACCATGGACCCGAGCGACCCGGCGCTGCGCGCCCTGCTCGCGGCCAACCTCGACGGTTTCGATACCGCGCTCAACCTGGTCGCCGGCAAGATCGCGGTACTGGGCGGCTCGCACAACATCCTCGACACCCTCGACATCAACCACAGCAACGTCAGCCTGTCGAACCAGATGGCGCTGACCGACATCGGACAGCTCGACTATGGCTTCGCCGCCACCGAGCTCAATGGCTATTCGAATGCCTTGCAGGCGACCTACAAGGCGTACGCAAAAATCGGCACCATGTCCTTGTTCGCGGTGCTGTAAGCGATGGACAGCCTGCGTTCCAGCTATCCGGCCACGCCCGTCAACGTTGGCACTGCCCCGAATGCGCGCCCGGAAGCCGCCGAGCGCCGCGCCGAAGGCCGTCCGCCGCAACTGTCGCCGCCGTCAGCCCCGCCGGCCGCCGCCGCTCCCCTGCGGCGCGGCCTGCCCGGCCTCGACACCCGCCTGCAAGGCGACGTCGCCAGCGCCCAGAAAGCCATCGATTTTTTGCAGGAAGTCGCCGCCCAATTGCAGGCGCTCAAGGGTGAACTGAGCGGGAAGATCAGCAACCTGCAAGCCGACGAGCAGCAGATCGAAGCACAGCTGCGCCAGCTGGCCAATACCTTGATGCGCCGGCGCCAGTCCGGCGGCGACAAGCTCGACGCCGCGCTGCAGTACAGCAGTGCCAGCGCGACCCAGCAATTCAGCATGCGCGGCATGACCCTCGAGGCGCTGCGCGCCGGTCCGGCGCGCGTGATCTCTTTCTCGGTCAGCAACAGTGGCCAGCCGCTGAGCGTCAGCCTCGAACCTGGCCTGAGCGACGAGCAGATCATCCAGCGCTTCGACCGCGCGCTGCAGCCGGCCAATATCCGCGCCAGCAGCAATGCCAATGGCCAGATGGTGTTCGCCACGCCGGAAGCGGACTGGCCTGCGCTGCGCGAGAACCTGGTCATCCTGGGCAGCGGCCGCGTGGTCACCGAAGCCGAAGGCGCGGCGCTGGTGCCCCAGCGCTGGGGCACCGAAAGCACCGAAGCCTTGCGCCAGAGCCTGCAGGAAGTGGTGCGCGCGCTGGCGCAGGTGCGCCGTTCGCAGGACGCCGCCACGCGCGAGCTGAGCATGGCGCGCAGCCGCGCCGCGTCGGCATCGGTCGAGGTGCCGGCGGCGAGCATGGAAACGCTGGCGCAGGATTTCGTCAGCACCGCCGCCACGCCGAGCTACGATTCGCTGCTGGCGATTACGTCTGCGATGGTCGGCATCAGCCGCGATCGCGTGCAGGCGCTGCTGGGCCTGCGCTAGCCGTCGTTCCCGCGCAAGCGGGAATCCATGCTCACGCTGAAGCGCTGAGCGCAGTATGGGTTCCCGCCTGCGCGGGAACGACGCCGTAGCAATAAAAAACCCGCGCTGCCATTGCTGGCAGCGCGGGTTTTTTCATGCCCGGGACTTTGCAGTCCCGGTACATTCTTGCGATTACGCGTCGCGGCTGGCTTTCTTGCGCTCGTGCTCTTTCAGGTAGCGCTTGCGCAGGCGGATCGACTTCGGCGTGATCTCGACCAGTTCGTCGTCGGCGATGAATTCCACCGCGTATTCGAGCGACATCTGGACTGGCGGCACCAGGCGCACCGCTTCGTCGGTACCCGACGAACGCACGTTGGTCAACTGCTTGCCCTTGATCGGGTTGACCACCAGGTCGTTGTCGCGCGAGTGGATACCGATGATCATGCCTTCGTACACCGGGTCGTTGTGGACCACGAACATGCGGCCGCGATCCTGCAGTTTCCAGATGGCGTAGGCAACGGCGGCGCCGTCGTCCTGCGAGATCAGCACGCCGTTACGACGGCCAGCCATTTCGCCACGGCTGTTGTCCACTGGCGCGTATTCGTCGAACACGTGCGACATCAGGCCGGTACCGCGGGTCAGGGTCATGAATTCGCCCTGGAAGCCGATCAGGCCACGCGCAGGAATCTTGTACTCAAGGCGCACACGGCCCTTGCCGTCCGATTCCATGTTGGTCAGGTCGCCGCGGCGGCGGCCCAGTTCTTCCATCACGCCGCCCTGGTTGGCTTCTTCAACGTCGACGGTCAGGTTTTCAAACGGCTCGTGGCGTACGCCATCGACCATCTTGAAGACCACGCGTGGACGCGATACCGCCATCTCGAAGCCTTCGCGGCGCATGTTTTCGATCAGGATGGTCAGGTGCAGTTCGCCGCGGCCCGATACTTCGAAGATCGTGTCGTCGTCGGTTGGCGCGACGCGCAGCGCGACGTTGGCTTTCAGTTCGCGGTCGAGGCGGTCACGCAGCTGGCGGCTGGTGACGAACTTGCCTTCGCGGCCAGCCAGTGGCGAGTTGTTGACCATGAAGTTCATGGTCAGGGTCGGCTCGTCGACGGTCAGCATTGGCAGCGCTTCCGGGGTGTCCGGTGCGCAGATGGTCGAACCGATGCCGATTTCGTCGATACCGTTGATCAGGCAGATGTCGCCGGCGACAGCTTCGTCGACCAGCACGCGCTCGAGGCCCTTGAAGTTCAGCACCTGGTTGATGCGGCCTTTGATCGGCGCGCCGTCCGGGCCGTTCAGGACGATGACGTCCTGGCCGGTCTTGACGGTGCCGCGGTTGACGCGGCCAATGCCGATCTTGCCGACGTACGACGAGTAGTCGAGCGAGGTGATCTGCATCTGCAGCGGGCCTTCCGGATTGTCGTCACGGACTGGCACGTGTTGCAGGATCGCGTCGAACAATGGCTTCATGTCGCCGTCACGGACGTCTTCGGTCAGGCCGGCGTAGCCGTTCAGGCCCGAAGCGTAGACGATCGGGAAGTCGAGCTGCTCGTCGGAAGCGCCCAGCTTGTCGAACAGTTCGAAGGTCTGGTTGATGGCCCAGTCAGCGCGTGCGCCCGGACGGTCAACCTTGTTGACGACCACGATCGGCTTCAGGCCCAGCGCCAGCGCCTTGCGCGTGACGAAGCGGGTCTGTGGCATCGGGCCTTCCTGTGCATCGACCAGCAGCAGCACCGAGTCAACCATCGACAGCACGCGCTCGACTTCGCCGCCGAAGTCGGCGTGGCCTGGGGTGTCGACGATATTGATGTGGGTGCCTTCGTACTCAACCGCGCAGTTCTTCGACAGAATCGTAATGCCGCGTTCTTTTTCGAGGTCGTTCGAATCCATGACGCGGGTATCGACCGCCTGGTTTTCACGGAAGGTGCCGGACTGGCGCAGCAGCTGATCCACGAGGGTGGTCTTGCCGTGGTCGACGTGGGCGATGATGGCGATGTTACGAATTGCGCGTTTTGAGTTTGACATGGTCGTAAAGAAAATGTACGTAGCGTACGGGGGTAGACAGGATGCTGCGGATTACTGGAACCCACTAGTATAGCACGTGTTGCGACGCACTAATTCAAAAAGGCCAGTAATTTCAACGAGTTGGTCATTCATTCACCAGCGCCGTCGTTCCCGCGAAGGCGGGAACCCATGGAACGCGGGCGCCGTATGGGTTCCCGCCTGCGCGGGAAGTCGCTTCCGGCAATGCCGGAAACGACGGATTACTGTTTTGCGGCGATGAGACGTTCGGGCGCGAGGATCGCATATTCCTGAAGCATACCGGTGCCAAGCAGTTTGGCGCCGTGATACACACGCACCCTGCCCTGCTCAGGCGGCACATCGACATTCTCCTTGCCCAGCGCCAGCCGTTGCCCTTGCAGGAAGCGCCTGGCCAGGTCCTCGGTCAGCATCACCGCCGGGAACGACGACAGCAGCGCATCGACCGGCGCCAGCAACGCCAGCGGCGCGGCATCTGCCTGCAAGGCTTCCAAGGTGATCATGCCGTCGGTGGTCAAGGCGCCCACCTGGGTGCGCCGCAGCGCCTTCAAGTGCGCGCCGCAGCCAAGCGCATTGCCGATATCTTCACCCAGCACGCGGATATACGTCCCCTTGCTGCAGGTAACCGACAGCTTCAGGAACGGCGCTTCATACGACAGGAACGTCAGGTCGAGAATCGTCACCGGACGCGCTTCGCGCTCGAGCGTAATGCCTTCGCGCGCGTACTCGTAGTACGCCTTGCCGTCGCGCTTGAGCGCCGAGTACATCGGCGGCACTTGCAGGATCGGGCCGCGAAACTGCGCCAGCACCGCTTCGATCTGTTCGACCGTCACAGCCACGTCGCGCGTCGCGATGGCTTCGCCTTCGGTGTCGCCGGTATTCGTCGTGATGCCGAGATGCACCGTTGTTTCGTAGGTCTTGTCCGCTTCCAGCAAGTCTTGCGAAAACTTGGTGGCCTCGCCGAAGCACAGCGGCAGCAGGCCGGTGGCGAACGGGTCGAGCGTGCCGGTGTGGCCCGCCTTCTTGGCATTGAGCACACGCTTGGCCTTGATCAGCGCGTCATTCGACGACAGGCCGACCGGCTTGTCGAGCAGCAGCACGCCGTCGACCAGGTCGCGGACCTTCTTGATTGGCTTATTCAACTTATTCTGCGTCTTGCTTTGGTTCATCCGGCTCGGCGTCGGCCGCGCGGGTGGCGTTGGCCTGGTCGATCAGCAGCGACATTTCCATGCCGCGCGCGGTCGAGGTGTCGTGGATGAAGTGCAGGGTCGGCAAGGTGTGGATGTGCAGGCGCTTGCCCAGCACGTTGCGCATGTAGCCGGCGCCCTTGGACAGCCCGTCGAGCGTGTTCTTGACCGATTCCTTGTCGTCCTTGAGCATGGTGAAGAACACCTTGGCATGGGCGTAGTCGGGCGTGAGCTGGACTTCGGAAATCGTGACCATGCCCACGCGCGGGTCTTTCAACTCGTAGGCGATGATTTCGGCCAGGTCGCGCTGGATCTGGTCGGCGACGCGGACGCCGCGGACCGGAATGGATTTGCTATGTTTTGCCATGTTCGTATCTTACTCTTAAAAAAAACGTGGGGCGGAACGCGGCGGGCTTGCGCCCGCCGCGTAACCGCCCCACGGTTACTGCAAGCTATTACAGGGTACGTGCAACCTCTTGAACTTCGAACACTTCCAGGGTGTCGCCAACCTGGATATCGTTGTAGTTCTTGAGCGACAGGCCGCACTCGAGGCCGGCGCGCACTTCTTTGGCGTCGTCCTTGAAGCGCTTGAGCGAGTCGATCTCGCCAGTCCACACGACGATGTTGTTGCGCAGCAGGCGAACCGACGACGAGCGCTTGACGACGCCATCGGTGACCAGGCAACCAGCAACCGCGCCAACTTTCGATACCTGGATGACCTGGCGTACTTCGACCTGGCCGGTAACGGTTTCGCGCTTCTCTGGCGACAACATGCCCGACAGTGCCGCTTTGACTTCGTCGATCGCATCGTAAATGATGTTGTAGTAGCGGATGTCCACGCCGTTCGACTCGGCCAGCTTGCGGCCCTGCGCATCGGCGCGGGCGTTAAAGCCGATGATGACCGCTTTCGACGCCACCGCGAGGTTGACGTCCGATTCGGTGATGCCACCCACTGCCGAGTGCACGATCTGCACGCGTACTTCCGAGGTCGACAGCTTCTGCAGCGAGCTGACCAGGGCTTCCATCGAACCTTGCACGTCGGTCTTGACGATCAGCGGCAGGTTCTTGACTTCGCCTTCGGCCATCTGGTCGAACATGTTTTCCAGCTTGGCAGCCTGCTGGCGTGCCAGCTTGACGTCGCGGAACTTACCTTGACGGAACAGACCGATTTCACGCGCCTTGCGCTCGTCGGCCATGACCATGACTTCTTCACCGGCGACCGGCACTTCGGTCAGGCCCTGGATCTCGACCGGAATCGATGGACCTGCTTCGTTGATCGGCTTGCCGTTCTCGTCGAGCATGGCGCGCACGCGGCCATACGAGGAGCCCGCCAGGATCACGTCGCCGCGCTTCAGCGTGCCGGACTGGACCAGGATGGTGGCGACCGGGCCCTTGCCCTTGTCCAGGCGGCCTTCGACCACCAGGCCACGCGCAGGCGCTTCGACCGGCGCTTTCAGCTCCAGGATCTCGGCTTGCAGCAAGACTTGCTCGAGCAGGTCGTCAATACCCTGGCCGGTTTTTGCCGACACCGGGACGAACGGCGACTCGCCACCGTATTCTTCAGGCACCACTTGTTCGGCGACCAGTTCCTGCGTCACGCGCTCAAGGTTGCCGCCCGGCTTGTCGATCTTGTTGATCGCAACGACCAGCGGAACGCCTGCAGCTTTTGCGTGAGCAATTGCTTCCTTCGTTTGCGGCATCACGCCGTCGTCCGCCGCCACCACCAGGATGACGATGTCGGTGGCCTTGGCACCGCGGGCACGCATCGCCGTAAAGGCTTCGTGACCCGGGGTATCGAGGAAGGTGATCATGCCGCGCGGCGTGTCGACGTGGTAAGCGCCGATGTGCTGCGTAATGCCGCCCGCTTCGCCCGATGCGACCTTGGCGCGGCGGATGTAATCGAGCAGCGAGGTCTTGCCGTGGTCGACGTGACCCATGACCGTCACCACCGGTGCGCGCGCGGTCGACTCGAAGTGAGCGTGCTCACCCTGGTCGGCCAGCAGTGCTTCCGGATCATCTTCGGCAGCGGCAAATGCCTTGTGGCCCATTTCTTCCACGAGAATCATCGCGGTTTCCTGGTCCAGCACCTGGTTGATCGTGCACATCTGGCCCAGCTTCATCAGCTGCTTGATGACCTCGGATGCCTTGACGGACATCTTGTGCGCCAGCTCGGCCACGGTGATGGTCTCGGGAACGTGCACGTCCTTGACGATCGCCTCGGTCGGGGCCTGGAAGTTGGTCTCGCGATCATCCGAATGCGAGTTGCGGCGGCCACCGCGGGCGCCGCCGCGCCAGCCGTCACGGCCGGTCGGGACATTGCCACGTGGCTTGACGCCGCCTGGTGCGCCGCGTTTCTTGGCGTCGTCCGACCAGGTCGACGAGACATTCGCCGACTTGATCGACTTCTTGTCGGCCGGCTTGGCAGCCTTGTCGCCAGGCTTGACAGCGCCGGCGGCTGGCTTGTGCAAGGTGCCTTCAGCCACTTTCGGCTTGATCGCGGCAACTGGCGCAGGCGCCGGTTCAGGCGCCTTGATGACGCGCCGTGGCGCGTTCATCATGGCCTTGATCTGGGCAACTTCGTCGGCTACGGCCTTGCGGGCCTTTTCGTTGGCGGCGGCGCGCTCGGCGGCTTCCTTGGCGGCGGCATCGGCCTTGGCCTTGGCTTCGTCGTCGACGGCCTTGCGGCTTTCCTCGCTGACGGCGGCACCGGCGGCGGCGCTTGCTGCTGCGGCGCGCTTGGCCTGGTCTTCCGCTTCGCGCTTGGCGTCGAGCTCGGCCTGCTTGGCCTGGGCTTCTTTTTCAGCGTCCAGCTTGGCGAGGCGTTCCTGCTTTTCACGCAGTTCGGCTTCCTGGCGAGCGATCAGTTCGGCCTGCTTGCGCGATTCGTCGGCGCGGCGCGCTACTTCGGCCTCGTCGATGACCGGTGCGGCTGGCTCGGCTGCGACAGGCGCAGGAACGTCGTCGCGCTGCACGAAGGTGCGCACTTTCTTCACGGCGACCTGGATCGTCCGCGACTTGCCGGAGGCGTCAGCCTGCTTGATCTCGGTCGTTTCCTTGCGAGTCAGGGTGATCTTCTTCTTTTCGGTTTCGCCAGCTGCGCCGTGGGTACGGCGCAGGTGATTCAACAGCTTATCCTTATCATCTTTCGACAATGGATCTGACGTCGAACTTTTCTCGACGCCAGCAGAACGCAGCTGCGTCAGCAGCAAATCTGCAGGCATCTTCAGTTCGGTGGCAAATTGGGCTACGTTGTTACTCGCCATTCAGTCCTCTTTTCTATGTGTCGCGGAGATGATAAAGATATGCAAATTACGCCTTGGCCGTTTCCGCCAGGGCCCAGGCTTTTGCCTGGAGCGCCTTGGCACGATCGTCGTACTTTGAATCGACCAGCTTCATCTCGTCGTCGGTCACATCATTAAATTCAGTGTCAATCAGTGCACGTGCACGGTCGGAAGACAGCGCCAGAATCGCGCCGAATTCGTCGTACGCCAAGGCGGCGAACGCTTCAACCGTTTTGATACCAGCCAGGCCCAGCTTGCCGGCCGTGTTGCGGTCCATGCCTTCCAGGGTCACCAGCTGCTCTTCCATGCCTTCCAGGCCCTCTTCCGATGCGATCGCTTCGGTCACCAGTGCATCGCGAGCGCGGGTACGCAGCTCGTTGACGGTGTCTTCGTCGAACGACTCGATGTCGAGCATCTCGGAGATCGGCACGTAAGCGATTTCCTCGAGGCTGGCAAAGCCTTCCTCTACCAGGATGTCGGCCACTTCCTGGTCGACGTCCAGTTTTTCCATGAACAGCGCGCGAACGGCAGCGGTTTCAGCCGCCGATTTGTTCTCCGACTCTTCGGCCGTCATGATGTTGATCTTCCAGCCGGTCAGCTCGGACGCCAGGCGCACGTTCTGGCCCGAACGGCCGATCGCGATGGCCAGGTTTTCTTCGTCGACGACGACATCCATCGCGTGCTTCTCTTCGTCCACCATGATCGACGACACGTTGGCCGGGGCCAGCGCGCCGATCACGAATTGCGCCGGGTCGTCCGACCACAGCACGATGTCGACGCGTTCGCCGCCCAGTTCGCCGGTAACGGCCTGCACGCGCGAACCGCGCATGCCGACGCAGGTACCGATCGGATCGATGCGCTTGTCGGCGGTGTATACCGCGATCTTGGCGCGCACGCCAGCGTCACGCGCTGCCGATTTGATCTCCAGCAGGCCTTGCTCGATCTCCGGCACTTCCAGTTCGAACAGCTTCATGATGAAGTCCGGCGCGGTGCGCGACAGGATCACCTGTGGGCCGCGCATGTTGCGGTCGATGCGCAGGATGAAGGCGCGCACGCGGTCGCCGATACGCAGGTTCTCTTTCGGGATCATCTGGTCGCGTGGCAGGCGTGCTTCGATCTTGCCCGATTCGACGATCGCGTCGCCGCGTTCCATGCGCTTGATGGTGCCGGTCACGAGCGAGTCGCCGCGCTCGAGGAAGTCGACCAGGATCTGCTCGCGCTCGGCGTCGCGGACGCGCTGCAGCACGACCTGCTTGGTGTCCTGGGCGAAGCGGCGGCCGAATTCAACCGATTCAATCGGCTCTTCGATGTATTCGTCGACTTCGATGTCGGGAATCTGCTCGACGGCTTCGAAGTGCAGGATTTCCTGGTCCGGCAATTGCAGGCCCGCGTCATCGGGAACCACGTGCCAGCGGCGGAAGGACTCGAACTCGCCCGACTCGCGGTCGATCGAGACGCGGATGTCGACCTCGCCTTCATAACGCTTCTTCGTGGCTTGCGCCAGAGCGAATTCGAGCGCTCCGAAAACGACATCCTTATCGACATTCTTTTCGCGCGCCAGCGCATCAACCAATAATAAAACTTCGCGACTCATGCTTTGCGTCCCTTAAAATCCACCTGCGGCACCAAACGTGCCTTATCCAAGTCGGCGAGCGTAAACTCCAACAGCGCCGGACCATCCTTACTTTCAAATTCCAATTTCAGTGTGTCACCCTCGGCCGCCTGCAAGATGCCGGTGAAGGTCTTGCGGTTCGCCGTACCGGGCATGGCCACGCGCAGCTTGACGGTGCACTCATGGCCTTCGAAGCGCACGAAATCGGCCAGCGTGCGGACTGGACGATCCAGGCCGGGCGACGAAATCTCGAGACGTTCGTAATTGACGTTTTCCACCGTCAGCACATGCGACAGCTGGTGACTTACCTTGGCGCAGTCCTCGACCGTGATCGGGCCTTTTTCGGCAACATCTTCTGCAGTGAAATCGATATACACGCGCAAAATCCCGCGCTCGCCCCACTCGACGTCGACCAGGTCATAGCCCAGGCCGGTAACAGTCCTGGCGATTAAATCAAATTGCTGCAAACAAATTTCTCCAGATCACAGGTCCAATTCACGGACCACTCAAAAGCATTTACCAAAAAAAAAATGGGCACATGCCCATCTTCCAATTTCCAACCAGATGAAAGCACTCGCACGAATTACGGTGTGAAGAACTTTTATTAGTCTGCGGATTATAGCGCGTTCGCGCAACGGCTGCAATCCATCGCACGATAAATGAACAAGCAAACAACACTGCTTTAAGGCAATAAATCAGGCACTTACGCGACATTTCGTCGTTCCCGCGAAAGCGGGAACCCATACTTTGCCGGTCAGCATAGGCTCCCGTTTTCACGGGAGCGACGAGTGGTATTAACCGCGGCGGCCGCGGCGCGGCATGCTGTGCCCGGCGCCACGGGGACCCTGGGCGCGGGTTGCACCGCTCGCATTACCGAAACCGAACGTGGTCTGCAGCGGATCCGGCTGGCGCGGACGCCCCGATCCCGCCGACGCTCCGGCACCGGCCGGCTTGCCCCGGCCACCCTGGCCGCCGGCACCCTGGCCACGGCCGCCCTGGCCGCCCTGGCCACCGGCGCCCGGCCCACGCGCACCCTGGCCACCGCCCTGCCCCTGGCCGAAGCCCGGACCCTTGCCAAAACCCTGCCCCTGGCCGCGCGGCGCGCCGCCCGGGCGGCCGCTGCGCTGCTGCTTCGGGAAAGGATCGGCATTGCGGTTGGCATCTTCGCGGTCGATGCGGTTGCCGTTGTTGCGGCTATCCTCATCGCGCTCGGCTCGCTCGGTGCGCACTTCGCGGCCCTCGCGCGCCTTCGGCTCGCCGGGACGCCCTTGCGGACGCGGACCGCGCTGCTCGACCGCGCCGCCCTTTTTCTCGACACCGAACGCGGCCAGCAGGTCGCGCACGGTGTTTTCTTCCATCTCTTCCCAGCGGCCACGTTTGAGGCCGGTTGGCAGCGACATGATGCCGTAGCGGGTACGGATGAGGCGCGAGACGGTCAGGCCGATCGCTTCGAACATCCGGCGCACTTCGCGGTTACGGCCTTCGCCGATCACCACGCGGTACCACTTGTTGATGCCTTCGCCGCCGCCATCGGCGATCTTGGTAAACGACGCCATGCCGTCTTCCAGCTCGACGCCGGCCAGCAGTTTCTGGCGCATGCCTTCCTCCAGCTCGCCCAGCGTACGCACCGCATATTCGCGGTCGATGTTGTAACGCGGGTGCATCAGGCGGTTGGCCAGGTCGCCCGAGGTTGTAAACAGCAGCAGGCCTTCGGTGTTGAAGTCGAGGCGGCCAACGGCCAGCCACTTGCCGGCCTTCATGGTCGGCAAGCGATCGAACACCGATGGACGGCCTTCCGGGTCGTCATGGCTGACAATTTCGCCGGCCGGCTTGTGGTACACCAGCACGCGCGGCGGCTTGTTGCTCACCTTGCGCTGGATCAGCTTGCCGTTGATGCGGACCGCGTCGGTCGGCAGGATGCGCTGGCCGATATGGGCAGGCTCGCCATTGACCGACACGCGGCCGGCGACGATCAGGTCTTCCATGTCGCGGCGCGAACCGAGGCCCGCTTCGGCCAGCACCTTGTGCAGCTTCGGCGCGTCGTCGTCCGAGGTCAGGTCGCGGCGCACCACCTTGGCCGGCTGCGAACGGCCGCCTTCGGCGTCGTAGGCGTCGGAGGTGACGTACGAGAATGCCGCGTCGGCGTCGTTCTGGCGTGGCTTCTTCTGGTGCTGAAGGCCGGGATTGCCCTTCTTGTTCTTTTTCGGGCGCGGACCGCGGTCCGGGCGCTCGCCGCGTTCGGCGCGCTCAGGACGGGCTGCCTGCTCGGCAGGCGCCGCGCCGCCTTCCGCGCCTTCGGCGGCGGCAGGCGCCTGCTCGCCTTCGACGCGTGGCTTGCGCGCTTCGCGCTGGCCGCGCAGTTCGCGCATCTGGCGCGGGCCGCGCGGCGGACGCGGGCCGCGCTCTTCGCGCGCGGCGGCGTCGCCTTCGGCGGCAACTGGCGCTGCCTGCGCGGCGACCGCTGCGGCTTCAGGCGCTTCCGCCTTCGGCGCGCGCGGCTTGCGGGCCGCCTTTGGCGCCGCTTCCGCGGTAACTGCGGCTGGTGCGTCGCCCTCGGCTACTGCGACCTTCTTGCTGGCGCGCTTGGGCTTCGGCGCTTCCACGCCCGCGGCGGCATCGGCCTCGATCTGGGCCTTGGTGCGGCGCTTGGCCTTGACAGGTGCGTCGGCGGTAGCTGGCATGGCGCCGGCAGGAATCTCTGGGGTATCAGTTGGGTTCATTAGTCGTTTCTTGGTCGTGCTGACCTGGCGCAGCGTCCATCGTTGATTCTGGCGCAGGGTCGGGAATGAGGACTTCAACAGGTGAAGTGTCGGCGCCGGCTTCCTCAAGGACCGCTTCAGGAACTTCCTGCGCGTCGCTGCTGCCTGCACCATCGTCGTTCGCAGCCGTCGTGTCGGCGGCTGCTTTTTCAAAATTCTCCTGCAGGGCCGCTTCGAGTTCTTCGATCGCGGAATTGCCCGGCATGTCACTGATTTGCTGCAATTCAGGCAGCTGGGACAGTGCATTGAGTCCCAGGTCATCCAAAAACTGTTTCGTCGTGCCCAGCAATGCCGGGCGGCCGATCACTTCGCGGTAGCCGATCACATCGATCCAGCCACGGTCTTCCAGCATCTTGATCGTCTGCGAATTGACCGCCACGCCGCGGATCTCTTCGATGTCGCCGCGCGTCACCGGCTGGCGGTAGGCAATGATCGCCAGCGTTTCCAGCGTGGCCCGCGAATACTTCTGCGGCTTTTCCGGATTCAGCCGGTCAAGGTACTGTTTCATGTCCGGGCGGCTCTGGAAGCGCCAGCCGCTGGCCAGGCCCACCACTTCGATGCCGCGGCCGCGCCAGTCGTGGCGCAGCTCTTCCAGCAGCAGCTTGATGGTGTCGGCGCCAACGCCGGCGCCCAGCGCCTTGCCGTTATCGTCCACATCGATAAACAGCTTTTTCATCGAATGGATCGACATCGGCTCGCGCGCGCACAGCAAAGCGGTTTCGAGGACTATCTTGGCCTCATCAGTATTCATAACGATGTCGTATGCGGATCTGGCTAAAAATTCAGGGCAGGCAGTGTAAGAACACACCAGTCAACGAATGACAGCGGCCGTCGCATCGTGGCGCCAGCAGGAAGAGAGTCGTTAAAACTGGATTCCGTCGCCCGGGCTGATGTGCGCGGGCGGAATGTTGCCGTGGCGAGAGCTGGACTCGCTCACCCGGCTGCGCGGCGCAAAGGCTGGGCGCAAGCCGTTGATTCTACAAATGAAACGCTGGTTCGCCGCAGCGGCAGGGAGGCGGGCTCCGGGGTGCGCACTACATGAACGATTGACATCGTTTCCTTCAACTGGGGCCAATTGTACCCGATAAAACGCGCCAGCGGACAAATGCCGGCCTGCCGCGCATGGCCCACCGTTTGCGCTGCCTCAAGCGCCGAGTTTTTCCGTGAGGATAGTCGACACGCCGAGGAAGGCCGGATACTCGGCCGTGATGACGAAGGTTGGCACCTGCGACAGGTAGTTGACGAAGCGCCCCTTCTGCTCAAAACGCTGGCGGAACGGCGACTGGTCGAAGCGCTGCCCGAGGCGCGGAACGATGCCCCCGCCAATATAGATGCCGCCCTGGGCGCCCAGCGTCACGGCCAGGTTGCCGGCGACGGTGCCGAGCATGCCGCAGAAGGTGTCGATCACCTTGCCGCACAGCGCGTCGCCGCCTTCCAGTGCGCGGCGCGATATGTCGGCGGCGCCGAGCTTGCCGTCCGGCTGGCCGGTGTGGTGGGCCAGCGCGCGGTAAATCAGTTCCAGTCCGTCGCCCGACATCAGGCGCTCGGCCGACACGTGCTCGTACTCGCGCCAGGCGAACTGAAGGATGGCCACTTCGGTCTCGTTGGCCGGCGAAAAGGTCACATGCCCGCCCTCGCTCAGCAAGGCCGTCCAGTTGCTGTCGGTCGGAATCAATCCAGACACGCCCAGCCCGGTACCCGCGCCGAGCAGGCCGATCGGGCTGCCCTCGCGCACGGTACCGCTGCCGACCTGGCGCTTTTGCCCGGCCGCCAGGTGCGGAACGGCGCGCGCCAGGGCGGTGAAGTCATTAATGACCAGCAAAGTATCGAAGGTGCACTCGGTGCGCATCGCCTCGATGGAAAACGCCCAATGGTGGTTGGTCATCCGCACATAGTCGCCAGTGATCGGGTTGGCGATGGCAATCGCCGCGTGGCGAATCTTGCCGTAGCCGGCAGCGGCCACCTTCGGCGAAGCCAGGTAGGCGCGCAGCGCGTCGGCCAGGGTTGGATACGATTTGCACGCAAGTACATCGATCAGCTCGACCTGGCCCGGCGCCACTTCGAGCGCAAAACGGGCGTTGGTGCCGCCGACATCGGCGAGCAGGCGCGGTCCGTCAGCGTGGAACGCCGTCTGGGCTGGGAAAAGCAGCGAGGAATGTTGCTGGACTGTCATGGCTTGGAATCGAATACGGACTTCCAGAGCTTAATGGATGACACGCAGGCAACGCAAGCATTCTTTGTAGTTTTAGTACAGCCAGTGTTGCTGCGACGCGCCCTACGCTCTTGGTCGATGCGATCCGCGTACGCGTAGTCTTCCTACGTCAGCACAACTTTGCTTCGGACGCGTCGGCAATATCCTTGGCGAGCTGGCCGTGGTGGCCATTCCACGCGTCGAGCCCGCCTTGCAGCGGACGCGCGCGGTGGAAGCCGCTGGACAAGAACTGTTTCGCCACCTGGGCCGCGGTGACGTCATTCGGGCAGCTGCAATAGACCACCACGTGGCGATCCTTGTCCAGCGTTGCCATCAGTTGCCCGGGCTCGCAGTCATTGAAGATGATCGCGCCGGGAATGGCTTCCTCCAGCTGGCGTGCGGTGGCACTGCGCGCGTCGATGATGACCGGGTCGTGCCCGCCGTCCAGCAGGCTGACCAGCTCGGCGATGCCGATGCGTTCGACTTGCACGCCGCTCAGGAAGCGGCGCCGCTCGATGTATTTGTAGCCGATGAACAGCGCCAGCAGGGCGAGAATTACCAGCAGCGAGGTCGTCCCCATCTCGCTCAGCGTCTGCAGCACCTCGTCCACGCTTTTGTGGAAGGCGGCGCCAAGCGCGACACCGGTGCCGCTCCAGAACAGGCTGCCGGTGATGCTGAAGGCCAGGAAGCGCGGCGTCGACACGCCGAGCGCACCCGACATGGGCGAGGCGATGATGTTAAAGCCCGGGATGAACTTGGAGACGATCAGCGACTTCGGGCCGAAGCGGCGGAATTTGTCCTCCGTCTGGCTGACGCAGTAATCCGGCGACAGCGAAATTTTGCACAGCAGGTTGAGGATGCGCTTGCCGTAGAAGCGCCCGGCGCGGAACCAGAACAGGTCGCTGATCAAGCAGGCCCCGACCGCCACCGCGATGGCCGCTGGCCAGCTGACCGTGCCATCGACCGACAGCGCCCCCGCCACCACCAGGATCGGGAACGCGGGAATAGGCATACCGGCCTGCTCGACCAGCACGATGGCAAAGACGAGCAGGACGCCGTAGGTTTGCAGCAGGACGATAAGATCGGGCATCTGATAATGGTAGCTGAAAACGGCGGCGGCAACCGGCGCCGTGATTAATTTCCAACTAAAGCGCACGCGTCGCCGCAGCGTTACGCGGCACCCCACGCCGCCCGCGCCTGGCGCGGCCGTTCGCGGCAGAAGTTCCTATCTTTAGAGAAACTGCGAAATTCCAAGGCCAGCCATAACGAATGCCCGCCACCCGATGTCGCATAACGCCATATCGGGGACGCTACACGCCTCTCGGAATCGCGCCCAGCAAGATCTTGGTGTATTCATGCTGCGGATTGCGATACAGCTCATCTGAATCGGCCAGCTCTACCACGCTGCCCTGATGCATCACCATCACCTGGTCCGACATGTACTTCACCACCGACAGGTCATGCGAGATGAAGATGTAACTCATCCCGAACTCATCCTGCAGATCCTGCAGCAGATTGAGCACCTGCGCCTGCACCGACACATCCAGCGCCGACACGGACTCGTCGCAAACCAGGATCTCCGGCTTCATGGTCAGGCAGCGCGCAATCGCGATGCGCTGCCGCTGGCCGCCGGAAAACTCGTGCGGGTAGCGATGGAAAGCGGCCGCCGGCAGTCCGACCTTGTCGAGCAGCGCCATCGCTTGCGCGGTGCGCTCGCTATCGTTGGCGCCGATGCCGTGAATGCGCATCGGCTCCAGCAAGATCTGGCCCACCGTAAAGCGCGGGTTCAGCGACGCATACGGATTCTGGAAGATGATCTGGATGCGCCGCTTGTAGGCCATGTAGTCGCGCGCGCTCATCGAGATCAGGTCGCGCCCCTCGAACATCGCGCTGCCGCCGGTGGCCTTGTGCAGCCGCAGCAGCGTCAGGCCCACCGTGGTCTTGCCCGATCCCGATTCGCCCACCACGCCCAGCGTTTTCCCGCGTGGGAGCGTGAACGACACATCCTTGACGGCCTTGAACTCGCGCTTGCCGAACAGCCCCTCGCGCAGGTAAAAACTTTTCGACAGGTTATTTACCACCAGCACGCTGTCTTCGCCCGGCGTGTAGCCACGCGATCGCTGCGGCGCGCGCACATCCGGCGCGGCCTGCCTGCCGATGTAATCGTCGATGACGGGCAAGCGGATCGGCCGCTCGTCGAGCTTGGGCCGGCAATGCAGCAGCGCACGCGTGTAGGCATCGGCCGGCGCATCGAGCACCTGGCGCGCCTCGCCCTCCTCGCGCACTTCTCCATGGCGCATCACGATCACACGGTCGGCGATTTCACCCACCAGTCCAAGGTCGTGGGTGATGAACAGCACCGACATCGCATGCTTGCGCTGCAGGCTGGCGATCAGCTCCATGATCTGCTTCTGGATCGTCACGTCGAGTGCGGTGGTCGGCTCGTCGGCGATCAGCAGTTGCGGCTCGCACGCGATGGCCATCGCGATCATCACGCGCTGCTGCTGGCCGCCCGACATCTGGCTCGGATACGCATCGATCTTATTTGCCGGATCGGGAATGCCCACTTCATCGAGCAGTTCGAGCGTGCGCACGCACGCCTGGCGCGCGCTCATGCCCATGTGCCGGCGCAGCACCTCGCCTATCTGGAAGCCCACCGTGAACACCGGGTTCAGCGACGACATCGGCTCCTGGAAGATCATCGAGATGTCCTTGCCGCACAGCGCGCGCCGCTGCGCGCCCGGCATCGCCAACAGGTCGCGGCCGTCGAACAGCAAGCGCGATTGCGGATCGATCAGCGTGGTACCGGCTGGCAGCAGGCCCATCACGGCCAGCGAGCTGACCGACTTGCCGCTGCCCGATTCACCCACCAGCGCCACCGTGGAGTTGCGCGGAACGTCGAACGAGATGCCCTTGACCGCCTCGAAGGTATTCTTCTTATCGATGCGGAAGCGCACCCGCAGGTCACGTACCGAGAGCAGCATGTTTTGCGTGTCTGTCATATGGCCGCCTATTTCAGTTTCGGGTCGAGCGCATCGCGCAATGCGTCGGTGAACAGCGAGAACGCCGTCACCAGCAGCGCCATGGCGGCGGCGGCGGCGGCCAGCTGCCACCACTTGCCCAGAATGAGCTCATTCTGGGCTTCATTGAGCATGCTGCCCCACGAGACCACACCGACCGGCACGCCGAATCCGAGGAAGGACAAAATCACTTCGGCCTTGATGAAGCCGACCGCCAGGATCGACATCTGCACCAGCGCCACGTGGCTGACGTTGGGGAAGATATGCGAGAACATCTTGCGCAGGTGCGAAGCGCCGATCGCGTCGGCGGCCATCACGTACTCGCGTCCCTTGTGCTTCATGTATTCGGCGCGCATCAGGCGGTACGGGCCGGTCCAGCCGGTCAGGCCGAGGATCAGCACAATGGTCGTCACACCGCGCTGCTGCAGCACCGCGGCGACGGTGAGAATCATCAGGATCGACGGAATCGACGTGAAGATGCTGTAGAACCAGGTGAACACATCGTCCACCACGCCGCCGAAGTAGCCGGACAGCGCGCCGAACAGGGTACCGAGCGACACCGCCAGCAAGGCCGCCACCAGTCCGACGACGATCGAGGTCTCGCCACCCTTGATGGTTTTCTTGATGACGTCATGGCCCCACTTGTCGGCGCCGAACGGCAGTGTCTCGCGGCGCGCTTCGGGCGCCAGCGCGGCGCCGGCCTGGGCGCGCAGCTGCGCGATGTCTTGCGCCAGCGGGTCGAATTCATTCGGCGGCGGCGGCCCCGCCTGCGGCCCGGCGGCGCCGGCCAGGAAGGAATCCTGCGCGCCGATAAACGACGGCGGCGCGTAGTTCACGCCGGTTTCCTTCTCCCAGTCGGCGGCGATCAGGCCGGCCATCGATAGCGCCAGCATCGCCAGGAACAGCGCGACGATGGCGAGCGCCACCATCGCGACGCGGTCGGCGCGCAGGCGCTTCCAGGCGAGCGCCCACAGGCCGGGCGAGCTTGGGTGATTCGTCATTCGCCCCCCCCTTATTTAAGCTGGACGCGCGGATCGACGGCCTGGTACAGCAGGTCGGTCAGCAGGTTGAAGATCATGGTGGCGGCCGCGACGTAGACGGTAATCGCTTTAATCACCGGGAAGTCGCTGCGCTCGACGGCGAGGATGACTTCGCGCCCGATGCCGGGAATGCCGAAAAAGCGCTCGAGCAGGAAAGCGCCGATCAGCAGCGCCGGCAGGTTCGCCATCACATGCGTGATGATCGGAATCGCGGCATTGCGCAGCACGTGCACCCACATGATGCGGCGCTCCGGAAGCCCCTTGGCGCGCGCGGTGCGCACGTAGTCCTGCCCCACCTCGTCAAGCACGAAACTGCGGTACAGGCGCAAGGTTGGCGCGATCGACACCGCCAGGCCGATCAGGATCGGCAGCGTGGCGTAGCGCAGCAGGTTTTCGCCCAGGCTGGCGCCCCAGCCCTGCACCGGGAACAGGCCCAGCTTGTAGGCCAGCCCGTACTGGAACACGATGATGTAGACCAGGATGCTGATCGACATGCCGACGGTGCAGGCGATCATCACCGCGCGGTCGGTCAGCGAACCGCGCACGAAAGCGATGGCCAGCGCCAGCGCGATGCCGAACCCGGTTTCCAGTATGGTCAGCGGGATCAGCACCGTCAGCGAAGGTCCGAGCCGGGTCGCCATGATGTGCGCCACGCTCTCGCCGGTAGCCCATGAATTGCCGAAGTCGAAGGTCAGTATCTGCTTGACGAAGATCCACAGCTGCACGTGGTACGGCTGGTCGACGCCAAGCTGGCGGCGGATATTGGCGATCGCCTCGGCATCCGACATTTTGCCGGCAAGGATATACGCCGGATCGCCGCCGACCCAGTTAAACAGCAGGAAGACCAGCAGGACGACACCGGCCATGGTGGGCAGCATTTGCCAGAGGCGGCGCAGGACGAAAGCTAACATAGGTGATCTGCCGGTTTCACGGTAACGACGGTGCGTGGGATTGCAGCTCAGAAAAAGTCGTAACGATAACTTAAAACCCCGGCGGCGTTCTCAAAAAATCCCCGGACGCCACGCAGGCGCAGCGATCGCTGCCCTTCTGGCGCCGGCAGCGGCCATGTTGCAGCGCACTCAGCCGTAACGACCATCATGCGCGACATTCCCAGGCCTATTTTCAATTGCTCGCTGTGCAACATGCATATGTAGGCGAAGGGTGTTTATCTCAAAAAAGCCACACATTGCACACTGTAAAAACGTATGCATGCGCAGTTTTTCCGGTGGATATTGCACTGCAACAAAAGTAACAGTCTTGACAGCATTTTGCGCACCAGAAGCAGTAGTAATAAAGGCAAGATGGCGAAAGTTACCCTCATCGGATATGTTGCGCCGCAATAGATTTTAATTTTGCCACACGTAAAAATCGTTGTAACGTTGTTTTTTCTCATGTTTATGCAAACTTTCTACATTGACACCCCCAGTAACGCAGTGCTTTCATTAGGCGGGTCGTATACGGCACCGTCTTTTCAACGGTGGCCCGTCAACGCAAATCGCAAGAACCTTCCGCACCCATGAAATTACATTAGGGAGTAATAACACCATGTTAGAAAAAGCCTTATCCCGTTCGATCCGACTGATCTGCCTCGGTGGCGTCACCCTCGGCATGTCGGCCGCATTCGCGCAGACCGCCACGCCGGAGATCCAGAAAGTCACCGTGACCGGCTCGCGCATCTCCTCGCCGAACGCGGAATCGCCGTCGCCGCTGCAGGTGCTGAGCGCAGCCGACATTGCCCAGTCCGGCGCGACCAACCTGCAGGAACTGCTGCTCGAGAACCCAACCATGGGCACCCCGGCGATCAGCCGTACCAACTCGAACTTCTCGACCGCCAGCGCGGGCGTCGCCACCGTTGACCTGCGCAACCTCGGCATTGACCGCACCCTGGTGCTGATCAACGGCCGCCGCGTGGTCTCGGGCTTGCCAGGCTCGGCCGCGGTCGACCTGAATACCATCCCGACCGACTTCATCGAACGCGTTGAACTGCTGACCGGCGGCGCATCGGCCACCTACGGCTCCGACGCGGTCGCCGGCGTGGTCAACATCATCCTGAAAAAGAATTTCAATGGCCTGCTGGCCGACGCATCGATCGGCGGCAGCGAGCAAGGCGACGACGCCAAGCGCAAGCTGTCGCTGACCTTCGGCACCAGCAGCGCCGACGGCGCCAGCAACATCATGGGTCACTTCGGTTACTCGCGCCAGGGTTCGGTGTTCTCGAAAGACCGCGACATCTCGGCGATTGACCAGTACTCGGAAGGCGCGCTGACTGGCAACGCGGCTGACCTGTTCAAGCCACGCCGCCCGTACTTCTCGGGCTATGCGCCGCAGGGCTACTTCTACCACGACACCGGCAGCTTCACGTATGACGCGGCCGGCAACCCGATCCCGGTATCGACCAACGGCAACGCCACCCAGGCGCCGACCGGCTACAACCGCTCGGAGTTCCGCACCATCGCCGTGCCGACCGAGCGTTACAACTTCGCCACCAGCGGCAACCTGGCACTGGGCGAGAACCATAGCGCCTTCTTCGAAGGTAACTACGCATCGACTAGCGTAACCACCAAGCTCGAGCCGTTCGCGCTCGCTTCGGACGACATCTATGCCAACGGCCAGGTGCCTGCCGAAATGATGGTCAACGGCGTCCCGGTACGTAACCCGCTGGTGCCGCAATACCTGTACGACCGCATCAGCGACACCGACGGCGACGGCTTGCGCGACTACTTCTTCACCCGCCGCATTTCGGAAGTGGGCACCCGCGGCAGTACCGCCGAGCGCGACACCTTCCGCCTGGCATCGGGCATCAAGGGCACGATCAAGGACTGGAACTATGAAGTCTTCGGCATCTACGGTTCGACCAAGGAAGCCCAGGCTTCGGGCGGCCAGGTCAATGTGCTGAACTTCCGCAACGCGCTGCAAGCGATCCCGGGCGCCAACGGCACCCCAATGTGCGCCGACGAAACAGCACGCCTGCAGGGCTGCGTTCCAATCAGTGTGTTCGGCCGCGACAGCATTTCGCCAGCTGCACTGAAATACGTCAACGCACCAGGCTCGCTGGAAACCAAGACCACCCAGAAGATCATCGGCGCCAACATCTCCGGCGAACCATTCCAGCTGCCAGCTGGCGGTCTCGGCGTGGCGGCAGGCTACGAGTGGCGCAAGGAATTCTCCAGCAGCACGCCTGATGCGCTGACCCAGGCAGGCCTGAACGCCGGCAATGCAACCCCACCGACCGAAGGCGAGTTCTCGGTCAAGGAAGCCTACCTTGAAGCGCGCATCCCGCTGCTGAAGGACCAGGCATTCGCCAAGAGCCTGAGCTTCCTCGGCGCAGTGCGCGTGGGTGATTACTCGACCGTCGGCAATACCACCAGCTGGAACGGTGGTTTCGAATGGTCGCCAGTTGCGGACGTCAAGTTCCGTGCTACCCGCGCCCTGTCGACCCGCGCGCCGAACATCAACGAACTGTACCAGCCAGCGAGCCAGGACTACCCACAGGTCTCCGATCCATGCGAAGGCGTGACCGCAACCTCGGCCGGCGCGCGTGACGACGCCTGCCGCGCAGCGCCTGGCGTCAACGCGAACATCGCCGCCAACGGCCAGTTCACGCTGAACCAGTCGGACATCCAGGGCGTCAGCGGCTACAACCGCGGCAATCCTGCGCTGGGCGAAGAAGAAGGCCGTTCGACCACCGTCGGCATGGTCATCACCCCGCGTTCGATCCCGATGCTGAGCAAGTTCACCTTCACGGCTGACTACTTCAAGATCGACATCGAGGACGCCATCGTCAGCACCCCGCGCCAGTACGCGCTGGACAGCTGCTATGGCGGTGGCACCACCTCGTTCTGCAACTTCATCACCCGACGTCCAGCGTCGATCGGCGCCAACAGCGCCGGTTCGCTGGAATTCGTCGACACCGCGGTATCGAACAGCGGCGGCCTGGGTACCGAAGGGGTGGACGTGACCGTGGCATGGGCAGACAAGGTTGGCCCAGGCCGCCTGAACGCCCGCCTGGCATGGACCCACTTGCTCGACGGCTACGACATTCCACTGCCAGGCGCGGAAAGCGATCCATGGGAAGGCGAAATCGGCGCGGCCAAGAACAAGGGCTCGCTGTCGCTGGGCTACAAGTGGGGCAAGTTCAACGTGACCTCGAACACCACCTACATCGGCAAGTCGGCGCTGGACAACGTGTTCCTGCGTGACTTCGACCTGCCGGCAGGTTCGGTCACCGTCAAGGAAAAGGTCTACAACGACTTCCAGATGACCTACGCCCTGCGCAAGGAAGTGGACCTGTATGTTGGCGTCGACAACGCGTTCAACACCAAGGCGCCACCGATCATCAGTGGCCTGCCGGGCAACACCACCGGTGCGGAAACCGACGCGGGCACCTACGACCCGATCGGCCGCCGCTACTACGTCGGCCTGCGCGTGAAGATGTAATTCGCGTCAGCCAACAGTACTGAAAAAGCGTCCTTCGGGACGCTTTTTTTTGGTCCTTGCCATCGACGCCATGCATATTTTTGGTGGGATACGCTGCGGTCATTCGGTGCATCTGTCGTCTTTACACCAATCTTCCTTTTTCATTATTGACAATGTTTCTACCTCACTGATTAGATGCCTGTTGCGGTTTATTCGATTCATGTTTTTTACCTCCGGGAGCAAAAGCAATGATGAAACAAACAGTCCTATCGGCCTCGCTGACCACCGTGTTCGCCGCCGGTTTCGCCGCGGTCGCGCCCGCGCCTGCGCATGCTCAGGTCGACCAGCAAGGCCAGCCGATCCAGCGCGTCGAGATCACCGGCTCCTCCATCAAGCGCATCCAGGCCGAAACCGCCACGCCCCTCACCATCATCAAAGCCGAAGACTTCATCAAGCAAGGCGTCACCACCGCGCAGGAAGCGATGTCGCGGATCGCTGCCAACCAGACCAGCATGGGCAGCGGCAACGCTGTCGGCGGCAACACCAGCGGCCTGCCGACCGGCGGCCAGGCCAGCGCCGACTTGCGCGGCCTGGGCGGCGACAAGACCCTGGTGTTACTCAATGGACGGCGCCTCGCCAACCACCCGTACGACACCGCCAGCGTCGACCTCAACATGATTCCGATCTCCGCGCTCGACCGCGTCGAGGTGCTGCGCGACGGCGCCTCCGCGATCTACGGCACCGACGCGATCGGCGGCGTGATCAATTTCATCACCAGGCGCTCGGTCACCGCCACCACCATCAGCGCCGAAGCGGTGCGTCCGCGCAAGCACGGCGCCGATGAAGAAAGAGTCAACCTGTCGACCGGCTTCGGCGACCTCGACGCCGACGGCTACAACGTGTTCGGCGTGATCGACTGGCACAAGCAGGAAGTGCTGACCTCGCAGCAGCGCGCATTCTCGCGCACCGGCATCGTGCCCTCGCGCGGCTTGTCGGTCACCAGCGGCACCACTTTCCCCGGCAATTTCTTCGACCCGGTCTCCGGCGTCGCCGGCAACCCCGGCGCCGCCACCGGCTGCCTGCCGCCGAACTCGGTGGCGCAAGGCGCGATCTGCCGCCAGGACTACACCCAGCTGATCGACAACCTGCCGGCGCAGGAACAGCGCGCCTTTTATGCGAAGGGATCGATGAAGGTCGGCGGCGGCCACGTCGCCAGCGTCGAATTGCTGCACTCGGAAAACGACGTCACCTCGCGCACCGCGCCGCCGCCGCAGACCGGCCTGATCCTGCCGCCCACCAGCCGCTACTATCCCGGCAATGCCGGCGGCGTGCCGGCGATGGCCGGCCTGTCCGGCGCGCCGCTGTCGGTCAACTGGCGCCCGATCGAGGCAGGCCAGCGCGAGATCGACTCGGAAGGCAAAGCCGACCGCGCCGTGCTGGCGATGGAAGGCGTGCTATCGGGCTGGGACTACAAGACCGGGCTTGCGCACTCGGTCAGCAAGTCGAACGAGAACTTCGTCGGCGGCTACGTGCAGGACGCCTCGTTCGCCGCCGGCGTGGCCAACGGCATCCTGAATCCATTCGGCATGCAGGACACCGCCGGCCTCGCCTATCTCCAAAGCACGGCGCTGCGCGGCGAAGTGCAAAGCGCGAAGGTGAAGAACACCGCAATCGACTTCACCGCCAGCCGCGAGATCATGCCGATGGCCGGCGGCCAGCTGGCCGTGGCCGTGGGCGCGGAAGTGCGGCGCGAACAGGCCGACTTCGACGTCAACCAGGCAATCGCCTCGCAGGCGTCGAGTTCGGGCTTGTCGGGCTCGCTGCCGAAGAGCGGCTCGCGCAACATCCAGGCGATCTTTGGCGAGCTGTCGATCCCGTTCATCAAGAATCTCGACGTGCAGCTGGCGGCCCGCTTCGACCGCTACAACGACGTCGGCAACACCACCAATCCAAAGATCGGCGTGCGCTACCAGCCAACCCGCCAATTGCTGCTGCGCGGCTCGGCCAGCACCGGCTTCCGCGCCCCGACCTTGTTCGAGAAGAATGCGCCGCCGTCGCGCAACGACACCAACGACTCGTACGACGATCCGATCCTGTGCCCGGGCGGCGTGCCGCAGCCGGGCGCCAACCCGCTGCGCGACTGCGACCTGCAGCAGTACAAGCTTCAGGGCGGCAATCCGAATTTGAAACCGGAGAAGTCGCGCACCTACGCGGCGGGCCTGGTGATCGAGCCGATCCCTGAGGTGACGGTGGCCATGGACTACTGGCACATCCGCCTGAAGGACAAGATCGCCGCGCTGCCTGAACAGACGATCTTCGGCAACTTCGAGAAGTACCGCAACCTGTTCCTGCGCAACCCGGACGGTTCGCCGTTTGCGATCGAGAACTTCCTTAACAACCTCGGCGAAGTGGAAACCGATGGCGTCGACGTCAGTGTCAATGCGCGCCTGCCGCGCACCGGCATGGGCAGGTTCACGCTAGGCATGGAAGGCACCTGGATTCATAACTACGAATACCAGAACGAGCGCGGCGGGGAGTTTATCCAGAACGTCGGGCGCTACGCCGACATGGGCGCGGTGTTCCGCTGGCAGCACACGCTGACCCTGGGTTGGACGATGGACAACTGGAATGCGATGCTGGCGAACGTGTACAAGTCGTCGTACGACGACCAGAACTTCGTCGATCCGGCTTTCTTCAACAAGGTCGACGCGTACAGCCTGTGGAATGTGTCGGCCAGCTACACCGGCTTCAAGGGCTTGACCTTGACGGCTGGCGTCAAGAACCTGCTCGACGAAGATCCGCCGTTCACCAACCAGGGGACCCTGTTCCAGAAAGGGTATGACCCGCGCTACACCGATCCGGTCGGGCGGGCGCTGTACCTGCGGGCGAGCTACAGCTTCTAGCAGAGACGCACCCGGCGGATGCGCGCTGCGCGCTTGTCCGCCGTTTTGACTTACTGGTCTTGGCGTACGCGGCGCTGGCGCACCGCCTGCGCCAATCCTTCCAGCACCTTCAGGCTGCTCTCCCAATCGATGCAGCCATCGGTCACCGATTGACCGTAGACCAGCTCCTTGCCCGGAATCAGATCCTGCCGCCCAGCGACCAGGTGCGATTCCACCATCACGCCAACGATACGGTCATCGCCGCCGGCAACCTGTTCGGCAATCGACGCGCACACCGGCACCTGGTTCTCCGGCTTCTTCGAGCTGTTCGCATGCGACGCATCGATCATCAGGCGCGAAGCCAGTCCCTGCGCGGCGATCTGCTGGCACGCCTGCTCGACACTGGCCGCGTCGTAGTTCGGCGCCTTGCCGCCGCGAAGGATGATGTGGCAGTCCTCGTTGCCATTGGTCGATACGATCGCCGAGTGCCCGCCCTTGGTCACCGACAGGAAATGGTGCGGCTGCGACGCCGCCTTGATCGCTTCCACCGCAATCTTGATGTTGCCGTCGGTACCGTTCTTGAATCCGACCGGGCACGACAGGCCAGAGGCCAGTTCGCGGTGCACCTGCGACTCGGTGGTGCGCGCGCCGATCGCGCCCCAGCTGATCAGGTCGGCGATGTACTGCGGGCTGATCACGTCGAGGAATTCGGTACCGGCGGGCAGTCCAAGTTCATTAATGTCGCGCAGCAGTTCGCGCGCCATGCGCAGGCCGTCGTTGATGCGGAAGCTGTTGTCCATGTATGGGTCGTTGATCAGGCCCTTCCAGCCGACCGTGGTGCGCGGCTTCTCGAAATAGACGCGCATGACGATTTCCAGTTCGCCCTTCAAGCGCTCGCGCTCGCCGGCCAGGCGGCGCGCGTATTCCATCGCCGCCTTGGTGTCATGAATCGAGCAAGGGCCGATGACGACCATCAGGCGGTCATCCTGGCCGTGCAGGATGCGGTGCAGGGCCACGCGTGCGCCGGCCGCGGTTTGTTCGGCAACGCCAGTGCACGCGAATTCGCGGATCAGGTGCGCAGGCGGGACAAGTTCCTTCATTTCGCGGATGCGCAAGTCGTCGGTGCGTGGCATGGTGTTCTCCGTGTTCAGTTCGAATCAATGTTGGAAATAAAAAAACCGCCATCGCTGGCGGTTTCTAGAATGTGCTGGGGATCTCGTTGTCGCTACGTGAACCGGCCGCTACTCCACCGCCTGAAGGCTGGAATGGCTAAAGTAAAAGTGGCAGGTAAAGAAAGCAATGTAGCGCATGTCGGATCCCAAAGGGTTGCAATGACTATAAACCGATTGCGTGCGAATTGGCAAGCCTTTTTGCGGCAGCCCTTTACCAGCGCGCGCCTGACGCGGCGGGCGCTGCCGGCGAGCCGGTTGCGGCCTTCCCACACTTGACCCGCTAAGGGCGCTTAGCTTGACGCGCGTCAGCCGCGCCACCGGCGCGGGTGCAAAACTCGGAGCACCTGCCCCCCTGCCCGGCCCTGCTGGCGATCAAACCGCGCGCATGTTTCTCCTCGGATTTATTGACTGTTGTCAACGAGGGAGCATTTGCCGGACAGGGGTCACTCATTCGTTCCCTGGAGCTTATCAATGAAAGAAACTGTCCTGTCCCGCCTATTGCGCCCCTTGTTCGCCGGCGGCGGCGCGCTTGGCCTGGCGGCGCTGGCCCTGCCCGCGCAGGCCCAAGAGCCACAACCCACCGCCCCGGTCGCCCGCGTGGAAGTCACCGGCACGCTGATCCGGCGCGCCGAAGCGGAAACCTCGTCCTCGGTGCTGACCCTCAACCGCGCCGACATCGAGCGCTCCGGCAAAACCACGGTGGCCGAGCTGCTGCAAACGCTCGCGGTCGACAACCAGGGCTCGGTGCCGATGGGCTTCGGCAGCGGTTTCGCCGCCGGCGCGTCCGGCATCTCGCTGCGCGGGCTCGGCGCCGCCTCCACCCTGGTGCTGATCAACGGACGCCGCGTCGCGCCCTACGGCCTGGCCGATGACGGCCAAAAAATGTTCGCCGACCTGAACATCATCCCGTCCGAAGCCATCGAACGGGTCGAGGTGCTCAAGAGCGGCGCCTCGTCGCTGTACGGGTCCGATGCGATTGCCGGGGTGGTCAATGTGATCTTGCGCCGCGAATTCGTCGGCACCAGCATGCGCGCCAGCTTCGGCCAGTCGGAGGAAAGCGACGGCAACGACGGCGTGGTTGCCGTCACCCACGGCTTCGGCGACCTCGACAACGACCGCTACAATGTGCTGATGAGCCTGGAATACGGGCGCCGCAGCGACGTCTGGCTGCGCGACCGCGCCGAGCGCGGCCATATCGGCCGGGTCGACTTGCGCAACTGGGGCTACAGCGCCCAGCAGGCGCTAGGGGGAACCGGCGCCATCGTCGACAACAACCTGGCCGGCAGCGCGATCAACGGCAACGTGCGCAATCCCGATACGCTCGACTATCACAACCGCGGCAACCTGGGCCCCGGCACCGGCTTTACCCAGCTGTTCCCTGGCGCGGCCTGCGCCAACTTCACCAGCCACCCGCAGGGCGATCCGCTAGGCGGCTGCCTGATCGATTCGACCCTGGTGTACAACCAGATCCAGCCAAGCCAGGAGCGCATCAACTTCTTCGCGCGCGGCACCATGCAGCTGAACCCGGTGTGGCAGGTGTACAGCGAGCTGAACTTGTACCGCAGTAAATCCGAGTCGTCCACCACCCCGTCCGGCATCAACGCCAACGTCGGCTATCCGGGCGGACCGGTCAGCAACGCCGCGGTCGCGCTGGGCCCCGGCCACCCCGACAACCCCTATTTCGGCAGCACGGCGCGGCTGCGCTACCTGGCCGCCGATGTCGGCCCGCGGGTCAGCAACATCGAGTCCGACTTCATCCGCTTCGTTGCCGGCGCCAAGGGACAGTTCGCCGGCTGGGAGATCGACACCGCCCTGCTGTTTTCGCAAAACGAGGTCGCCAACGAGCGCACCGGCTACCTGCAGCGCGACGTCGCCTTTGCCCTGCTCAATCCGAGCCTGGCCAACGTGGCGGCGGCGGCCCAGAACGAGGCTTACCGCAGTTTGCCGCCGGGGACCGTCTGGCGCATCGCCGAGAACGCGGGCCTGAATTCGCCGGCGCTGTACAACGCGCTGTCGCCGATGATCGCCAACGACGCCAAGACCCGGGTGGCCCAGATTGACCTCAAGGGTTCGCGCGACGTTGCCCAGCTACCCGGCGGCCCGGTCGGCCTTGCCGTCGGGGGCGAGTTCCGGCGCGAAGAGGCCGAGCTGGAACCGACCGCCGGCACCGAGCGCGGCAACATCATCGGCCTTGGCTATTCGGCCTATAAAGGCGCGCGCAACGTCGCCGCGCTGTACGCCGAAGTGCTGGCGCCGGTGCACAAGACGCTGGAACTGTCGGCTGCGCTGCGCGGCGACCACTACAGCGACGCCGGCGACTCGTACACGCCGAAGGTCGGCTTCAAATGGCAGCCGCAAAAATCGTTCGCGCTGCGCGGCACCTACGCGCGCGGCTTTCGCGCCCCGAGCACGGCCGAAAACGGCGTCGGCGGCCTGGCGGCGTTCTCCACCGCGGCCGACCCGCTGCGCTGCGGCCTGGGCGTCGAGTCGGCCTGCGATCCGGCCAGCGTGGCGGTCATCACCTCGCCCAACCCGGGGCTCAGCCCGGAGAAGGCGCGCACGATGAACCTTGGCATGATCTGGGACCCGTACGCGCGCACCAACATCGCGATCGACTTCTGGGAAGTCAAGCGCAAGAACGAAATCAACCAGGAGCAGATCAACGCGGCGATCGCCGCCGGACGGGTCGCGCGCGACCCCACGACTGCCGCCGCCGGCATTGCTGGCGACCCGGGCCAGATCACGGCGGTGCTGGCCAGCTACGTCAATTCGGCCGAAAGCGAAGTGCGCGGCGTGGATGTGGAGTTCCGCCAGGGCTTCAGCGTTGGCCAGGTCACCGGCTTCGTGATGGACGCCAAATGGACCCACCTGTTCCGCTGGCTGCGCACCGAGCAGGACGGCAGCTCGCTCGACTTCGCCGGCACCCACGGCAACTGCGACGTGACCAACTGCATCGGCACGCCGGATGACCGGGTCAACTTCCGGCTGTCGTGGGAGCGCGAAGTGTGGAAGGTCTCGGCCAACATGAACTTCCGCGGCAACATCAAGAACACCTTCTTCAAGGACGATCCGGAAGGCTGCGCCAGCCACTTCGCCAACGGCGCCGATGCGCCGGCCAATTGCGAGCTGCCCTCGTTCACCACGGTGGACCTGACGCTGCGCTGGATGGCGATGCCGAAGCTGGAAGTGTTTGGCTCGGTGCAGAACGTGTTCGACCAGATCGCGCCGCTCGATCCGCTGACCTACGGCGCCCAGGCCTACAATCCGCTCGATGCGCCCGGTGCGATGGGGCGGTTCTTTACCGCGGGGGTGAGGTACAAGTTCTGATTGGTCACATCGGCCCGTACCAACCGTCGTTCCCGCGCAGGCGGGAACCCATCACCAGCATGCTCCCCCACCGCATGCGTTGGCGCTAGAAGGTTTCAACACGGGTTCCCGCCTGCGCGGGAACGACGCATTGGCGGCACACTCAACCCGTTCCGCCGACCGTCACGTCTTCAATCCGCAAGGTCGGCTGGCCAACACCGACCGGCACGCTCTGGCCTTCCTTGCCGCACACGCCCACGCCCGTATCGAGGCGCATGTCGTTGCCGATCATCGACACCCGGTTCAGCACGTCGGGACCATTGCCGATCAGGGTTGCGCCCTTGACCGGATAGGTGACCTTGCCGTTTTCAATCATGTACGCTTCGCTGGCCGAGAACACGAACTTGCCGTTGGTGATATCGACCTGGCCGCCGCCGAAGTTGACCGCATACAAACCGTTCTTGACCGAGGCCAGAATTTCTTCCGGATCCTTGTCGCCGCCGAGCATGTAGGTGTTGGTCATGCGCGGCATCGGCAGGTGCGCGAACGATTCGCGGCGCGCATTGCCGGTGATCGGCATCTTCATCAGGCGCGCGTTCATCGTGTCCTGGATATAGCCGCGCAGAATGCCGTCCTCGATCAGGGTGGTGCACTGGGTCGGGTTGCCTTCGTCGTCGATGTTCAGCGAGCCGCGGCGATCGGCCAGGGTGCCGTCATCGACCACGGTGACGCCCTTGGCCGCCACGCGCTCGCCGATACGGCCGGAGAAGGTCGACGAGCCCTTGCGGTTGAAGTCGCCTTCCAGGCCGTGGCCAATCGCTTCGTGCAGCAGCACGCCGGGCCAGCCTGGTCCGAGCACGATGGTCATCGGGCCGGCCGGCGCGGCACGCGCATCGAGGTTGACGACGGCCGACTTGACCGCTTCCGTGGCATAGCTGTCGAGCACGGCGTCGGTGAAATAGCCGTAGTCGTAGCGCCCGCCGCCGCCGGCCGAACCGGTTTCGCGGCGGCCGTTCTGCTCGACGATGACGGTCACCGACACCCGCACCAGTGGACGGATATCGGCCGCGATCACGCCGTCGCTGCGCGCGACCAGCACCACGTCGTATTCGCCGGCCAGGCCGGCCATCACCTGCACCACGCGCGGGTCTTTGGCGCGCGCCATTTTCTCGACGCGTTCGAGCAGCTTGACCTTGGCGGTCGCGTCAAGCGAAGCGAGCGGATCGTTCGGCAGGTACAGCGAGCGGCCGCCGCTTTGCGTCATGCTGCCGGCAACCTTGATCTTGCCCGAACCGGCGCGCGCGATCGTGCGCGTCGCCGCGGCCGCGTCAAGCAGCGCGCTTTCCGAGATTTCATCCGAATACGAGAACGCCGTCTTGTCGCCCGAGATGGCGCGCACGCCAACGCCCTGGTCGATCGAGAAGCTGCCGGTCTTGACGATGCCCTCTTCCAGGCTCCAGCCTTCGCTCTTGGTGAACTGGAAGTACAAGTCGGCGTAGTCGACCTTGTGCGTAAACATCGTGCCCAGGGTCTTCAGGATCTTGCCTTCGTCCAGGCCGAACGGCGTGAGCAGCACATCGCGCGCCACGGCCAGGGAGGAGAGATTGGGTTCGAATGGTTTCATTGTGCAAGTCTTTCGCTTAAGGTGCGGTCATTGTGCCACAAGCAGATTTTTTGGATTGCTTCACAGCTTGCGATGCTTGAGCGCAGGCAAGCTTTCACGCACCCGGGCAAGATAGCCGAGGTCGATCTCGCCACTGACAACGCCCTCGCCTTCGGCCAGCAGGTCCTTGATCTCGCCCCACGGGTCGATCAGCATGCTGTGGCCGAAGGTGCGGCGGCCATTGGCGTGGGTGCCGCCCTGGGCCGAGGCCAGCACGTAGCACTGGTTTTCGATGGCGCGCGCGCGCAGCAGGATTTCCCAGTGCGCCATGCCGGTGGTATGGGTAAACGCGGCCGGCACGACGATCAGGGTGCAGTCGCCCATCGCCCGGTACAGCTCCGGAAAGCGCAGGTCGTAGCAGACCGACAAGCCAACCCGGCCGAACGGGGCGTCGAAGGTGCCGACCGAGGCGCCGGGCACGATGGTGCGCGCTTCATCGTACGATTCATGCCCTTTGGTAAAGCCGAACAGGTGGATCTTGTCGTAGCGGCTCACCGGCTTGCCGTCCGGCCCGAACACCAGCGTGGTGTTCATGACCCTGGCGGCGTCGTTCGACACCAGCGGCAAGGTGCCGCCGATCAGCCAGATGCCGTGCTGCTTCGCGGTCTCGGCCATGAAGTCCTGGATCGGGCCGTGGCCGGGCTGCTCGGCGTGCGACACCTTGTCGGCGTCGAGCATGCCCATGATCGGCCAGTATTCCGGCAAGGTCACCAGCGCGGCGCCTTGTGCGGCGGCCTCGGCCACCAGCCGGCGCGCCGTGGCGATGTTTTCAGCCACGCTGGGCGTGGATACCATCTGGACTGCAGCAACCTTGGTCATTTTTTCTCCGCCTTCGGTGGTTCCGCCGGTACCGCCGGCTTCGGGGCGCCCAGCCGCTTGACGACCGGCGACTTCCACGGGCCGGTGATCTGCATCTCGTAGGTCAGCGCCTTCATCACGGGAGCACGCAGGAAAAGCTGGGCCAGGAAACTGCCGATCCCGATCACCGGATTGACCGCCAGCGCATACACCAGCGGCCCGGTTCCCAGATTAAACTCCGGGATCACGACCACATGGAGATTGGTCGACTCGTTTGCAATATCGGCGGTGCCGTCCATCAACACGGTGGCGGCCACGCCCCACATCTTCAAGTTATCGGTGCGCAACAAGCCCTTGGTGATAATGGCGTCGGCGCTGATGCCGTCGAACGCCAGGCCTTCCGAGAACACGTCCTTGAAATCGAGCTTGAGCAGGCGCGGCAGCGCTTGCAGGCTGAGCACGCCAAGCAGCTTGGCCGCGCCCGGGTCCTGCTTGAGGAACTGGCCCGATTCGACGTCGAGCTCGATCTGCCCGGACAGGGTCGGAATGTCTAGCGAGTACGGCAAGCCGTTCCAGGCGATGTCGCCGCTGAGCTTGCCCTTGCCGCGGCGCAGCGTATCCGGGAAGCCGAAACGGTCGAGCAGCTTGCCGGCGTCGGCGATCTCCATCGCGAAGTTCAGGCTGGTGCTGCTCTTGCCATCCTTGGTCAGCCACTTGCCGGTACCGTTGAGCCTGCCGTCGGGATTGATCAGCGACAGCCGGTTGACGCGCCACTCGCGTCCCGCCACCGCCGGCACATTGCTGGCCAGCAGCTCCAGCCGGCCCAGCTGTTTGTTGAACAGCTCGAACCGCTCGGCGACGATGTCGAGGCCGGGAATGCTGGCGGCGGCGCCACGGTCCGCTTCCAGCAGGCTCTTGACCTCGTCGGCCGCCGATTCCGGGATCACCAGCGAGGCCAGGCGCGCGGTGACCTTGCCCAGGCCCTGCCCGGTCGGCGACTCGGCCCAGGTGACGTGGCCCGACACCTGGCGCGAGTCGATGCTCGCTTGCCAGGTATCGTTCTGGTGCGATGCGCCGACCACCACTTCGGCCAGCTTGCGGTCGCCGATGATCAGCTCGTTGGCACGGGCCGCCATCACGTCCGGAATGATGTAGCTCGACAGGTTGAGTCCGCCCACGCCAGCGGCCGCGGCACGTTCGCTTCTGGGCCCGCCGATGCTGCTGCTGAGCGCGATCCACTGGTCGACATTGAGCGACTTCATGTTGACGTTGATCATCACGCCGCTGTCCGGCTCCGGCGCCGGCGTGTTGACGCCGATGCCGCCACGCAGCACGCGCCATGGCTCGCGGCCCTGGCGCTGGCGCTCGTAGCGCGCGGCGATCGCCGTGCCCAGGCTCAGGCGGATGTCGTCGCGGCCGATCCCGCCGTCACTGGCCGGGGCGCCATGCATGACGAAACGCAGCGGCAAGGCGTCGGCTTCGCCCTTGCGCAGCGGCGCCGGGAAATCCAGCCCGAGGCCGGCCATGGTCGAGTCGACCGTCACTTGCACCTTGCGCTCGCGCACCTCGACCGCGCCGCTGTAGCGCGTGCTGCCCGACAGGTGGCCGGCCAGGCGCTGCATCGGCGCCGACGGGAAGGTCTTGCGCACGCCGTCGGCCGACACGGTGCCGCCCAGCTTGATGACGATCGCGCCGTCGCGCTGGGTGCCGCCGGTCAGCGACAGCGGGCCGCCGACAAAGCTGCCGCCCACGCCGCTGAGGTTGACGCCGCGCTCCCAGAATTCGATCTTGCCGATCGCCGCCTGCACCGGCGGCATGTCGCTGAACAGGACGATGTCGTTGTTGATCAGCTGCAGGCTGCCCTGCACCTTGGTGTCGGCCATGCGCGCCAGCGGCAGCACCATCTTCAAGCCGAGGCGGGCGTTGCCGGTGGCGCGGGTGTCGTCGGTGAAATGGCCGATCCAGTTGGCCACCGGGCTGGCGCCCACGTAGCGCAAGAACTCCTGCATCGGCGCGGCGGCGGCGCCGTCGATTTCCAGCAGCTTGTCGGGCGAACCGAGGTCGGCGATCACGGCCTTGACGTTGGCCAGCGCGACGCCCAGCGTGGCGCCGCTGTCGGCGCGGATCTCCATGCGCGCGCGCTCGAACAGGAAGCTGCCGTCGATGCGCTCGGCCTGCGGCCATAACGGCGCGACGCCGTCCGGCGCATGCAGGCGCGGCGAATAATTGAGTTTGCCGTCGGCGATGCGCCCGGCGACGCGGAACTCGCCGCGCGCCCGCTCGGCCGCGGTAGTGGCGCGGAACGGGAACTGCGACAGGTCGCCGCGCAAGGTCAGCGCGGCGTCGTGGGCGGTGCCGCCTTCCAGCGCGCCGACCAGCCAGTCGCGCAGGTGCGGCGGCGTCTGCAGCGGCAGGTAGTCGCCGATGCGGCTCAGTTCCAGGCCATCGAGCTTGCCTTTCAGATCGACGCTGCCCAGCGCCTTGCCCGGCACGCCCGCCAGCGCGCGCACGTGGCTGCCCGACAGCGACGCTGTCAGCGATCCTTGCGCGAAGGCCAGGTTGTCGATGTCGACCCGCAGGCGGTCCTGGCTTTCGAAGCTCCAGCGCGCCTTCATGTCGAGCTGGTCGAAGCGCATCTCGGGGTTGGCGAACCAGGCCGGCAGGTGCAGCAGCGCGCCTTGCGAATCGAGGGTAACGCTGCCGCCCTGGTCGCTGGCGTCGATGGTGCCGGTCAGCCGGTCGAAGCCGGGAATCGCCGGCACCGCCGCCACCGCGGGCGCGCTCGCGCTCTTCGCGCGCGCCAGCCGCGCCGCCTGCGGCTTGAGCCCGAGGTTGACCATGCGCGCCTTGATCCGGTAGCTGCTGATCGCCGGGTACTGGCCCTGCCACTGCGCGGTCAGGTCGTCGACCCGGCCGCGCGGGCCGAAGTCCGACAGCATCGCGCGCTGGGTCGGGCTCAAAGGCAGCTGGGTGCCGAGCGCCGCCAGCGTGGCCAGGTCGAGCGTGGCGGCGCTCACCAGCACCGATTCCGGCTTGCCCTTGCGCGCCGGGATGAAGGTCTCGCTGATGCTGGTGGCCGGCAAGACCAGGCCGTCGCCGGTTTCAACCGAAAATCCGGTCACGCTGGCGCTGTGCCCGTTCGCGCCGAAGGTCGGCGTGCCCGGTTCGGCGCCGCGCGGAATCGTCTCGCGCGCCGAGATGCGGCCGCTGACGCGCTTGAGCACCAGCGGCGGCAAGCTCGTGCGCAGGCGCGCGCTGACGTCGACCAGCCCGACATCGGCGGTAAACCCGGCCAGGCGCGCGTGGTCGAGCGTCAGCCAGGCGCGCACCGAGCCCTTGCCCTGGCTGACCTGGAAGGGATAGTCGACGTAGGGCTTCCAGCCGGCCAGGTCGGTCTGGCGCACGTCGGCGTACAGTTCGCCGGTCCACTGGCGCGGGTCGGCGATGCGGCGCGCAAAGCGCGGATGGGAAAACGCGGCGCGGATGTCGATCGGCTGCGCCAGGCTGGCCGGCGGCGTCGCGCGCAGGCCGAAACGGTGCTCGGTCCAGCGGTTCGCCAGCAGCATGTTGACGTTCGACAACGCCAGGGTCGGGGCGCCGCGCTTCTCGTCGGTCCAGTTGATCTTGCCTTCGCGGATGACGATCTGGCGCTGCTTGAACGCCCAGTCGCCGCTGTCGGTGTCGCCCGGCCCTTCGGCCAGCAAGACGCCGGCGACATACAGTTTGCCATCGACGGTACGCCGCACGTCAAGCTCAGGCCGGATGATCTCTAGCGACTGGAAGCGCACGTCGCCGGCGGCCAGGGTCCACCACGACAGCGTGGCCGACACGCTCGGCAGCGCCAGCACGGTGCGCCCTTGCGCATCGCGCAAGGTGACATCGCCCAGGAAGAAGTCGGGGCGCAGCCCGCGCCACGAGGCGTAGATGCGCTCGATCGACACCTTGCTGCCAAGCGCGCGGCTGGCGGCGCGTTCGATGTCGTCCTTGTAGTAATCGATATTCGGCAAGATCGCGTAGCGCAGGAACAGGAACACGATGGCGAACAGGAAATACACCAGCAACACCAGCTTGATCGTGAAACCCAGCACATGATGGCTGGCACGGTTGCACACGCGATAGGCCGCGCGGAGGCTGCGCCAGCGTTCAGCGATTGGCACGTGCGCTGGAGCGGTCTCGAGTTCGCGGTTCTGCATCAATAAGCTAATAAAAGGGCTCGCCGTGATTTGTCTGGTGAATAAGAGAGCGCTTGCATCAATGCCGTTGCCTACCTTACCATCGACCTGTCCTGTACAGGTGCGCGGCCCAATTCTACCCTAGAGGCCCCTATATAGCCGCACTTTAACTCTTCCTTACATTCTTATGAGCAACCCGTCCCTGGTCTCCGAATCGCGCTTTTACCAACGCTGGATCGCCGCCGATCCGGCCCGCGCCGGGCGGATCGGGGAAATTGTCGGGCAGCCGCTGTCGCGGCTCGACCTGGACGCCGAACTGGCGACCGAACTGGCGGCCGGCATCCCCTTGCCGCGCGCGATGCGGCGCCTGCGCAACCTGCTCATCTGCGGCCTGATCCAGCGCGACCTGGAAGGCCACGCCGACCTCGCCGAAGTGGTCGAGACCATGACCGGGCTGGCCGATTTCGCCATCCGCACCCACGTGGCGGCGATCATGGAAGAGATGGTGGCCAGCCACGGCCAGCCGGTCGGCCGCGAGTCGGGCAGGCCGCAGGACATGATGGTGTTGGCGATGGGCAAGCAAGGCGGCGGCGAGCTGAACGTCTCGTCCGACATCGACCTGATCTTCGTCTACCCGGAAGACGGCGACACCGCCACCACGCTGCCGGAACAGCGCCAGCTGTCGAACCATGAATTTTTCAACCGGCTGGGCAAGAAGCTGATCGCGGCGATCTCCGAGATCATCGAGGACGGCTTCACCTTCCGGGTCGACATGGCGCTGCGCCCGAACGGCGCCTCCGGGCCGCTGGTGGCCAGCCTGAACATGGTCGAGGAATACCTGATCGTGCAGGGCCGCGAATGGGAGCGCTACGCCTGGGTCAAGGCGCGCGCGGTCACCGGCGCCCCGGAAGACATCGAGGCGCTCGACGCCATCGTCCGGCCGTTCGTCTACCGGCGCTACCTCGACTTCGGCGTGATCGACGCGATCCGCAACATGCACGCGCAAATTCGCGCCGAGGTCAACCGCCAGGAACGGCTGCATCCGGACCGCAGCAACAACGTCAAGCTGGGGCGCGGCGGCATCCGCGAGATCGAATTCCTGGCGCAGGTGTTCCAGCTGATCCGCGGCGGGCGCGACGCCACGCTGCGCGACCGCTCCACCCGCGCCACCTTGTGCATGCTGGCCGACAAGGAGCTGCTGGGCGCCGACACCGTCGCCCGCCTGCTCGGCTCGTATAACTTCCTGCGCAACCTCGAACACCGGCTGCAATACCTGGACGATGCCCAGACCCACACGCTGCCGGCCCGCGAAGAAGACCAGGCCGCCGTCGCGCGCATGATGCGCCTGCCGGACGTGGCGACCCTGCTGGCGAGGCTCGACGAGCACCGGGTGTTCGTGGCCGGCCAGTTCGACGAAATTTTCAGCGACAAGACCGAAGGCGACGGCAGCGAACCGGCGCACGAACAGATCGACCTCGAAAGCGTCGAATCGGTCGAGGCGCGCATGGCCGCGCTGGGCTTCGACGATCCGTCGCAGGCAGCCAACCGCCTGGTCAACACCTGGAAAAGCCCGCGCGTGCAGGCGATGGCCGACGCCAGCCGCACCCGCATGCTGGCGCTGGTGACGGCGGCGCTGCCGCTGGTGGCCAACGCCGCGCTGGAAGACGGCAGCGGCGCGGCCGGGGCCACGCTCGGGCGCCTGCTCGATTTCTTCGACGCCATCGCGCGCCGCTCGGCCTACCTGTCGCTGCTGACCGAATACCCGCACACGCTCAAGCGCGTGGTCGACATGATGCATGCCAGCGGCTGGGCAGCGACCTTCCTGACCAGCCACCCGGTACTGCTCGACGAACTGCTCGACGACCATGCCCGCCAGGCGCTGCCCGACTACACGGTGCTGGCGGCCGAACTGCGCGAGCAGCTCGGCACCGCCGCCGGCGACACCGAGCGCCAGATGGATTTGCTGCGCGAAGCGCACCACGCCTACATGTTCCGCCTGCTGGCGCAAGACCTGGCCGGGCTGCTGACGGTAGAACGGCTGGCCGACTTCTTGTCGGCGCTGGCCGACACCATCGTCGCGGCCACCATCCAGGCGGTCTGGGAGACGGTCGCCACGCGCCACGTCGAGGTGCCGAAGTTCGCCGTCATCGCTTACGGAAAACTGGGCGGCAAGGAACTGGGCTACGTGTCGGACCTCGACGTGATCTTCCTGTTCGACGACGACGACCAGGAAGCGCCTGGCAACTACGCCAAGCTGGCGCAGCGCTTCATCACCTGGATGACGGCGACGACGCCGGCCGGGATCCTGTTCGACATCGACACCGCGCTGCGCCCCGATGGCGCCAGCGGCATGCTGGTGTCGTCGGTGGCCGCGTTCGAGCGCTACCAGCGCAATTCGGCATGGCTGTGGGAACACCAGGCGCTGACGCGGGCGCGCTTCTGCGCCGGCGACGCCGGCATCGGCGCGCGCTTCGAAGCGATCCGCGACAGCGTGCTGCGGATCGACCGCAGCGACAAGCTCGATGCGCTGCGCGACGAGGTGCTCAAGATGCGCAAGCGGATGCGCGACGCGCACCCGAACCGCACCGCCCTGTTCGATCTGAAGCACGACGAGGGCGGCATGATCGACATCGAGTTTATCGTCCAGTACCTGGTACTGCGCCATGCGGCGGCGCACCCGGGGCTCACGCTCAACACCGGCAATATCGCGCTGCTGCGGCTGTGCGGGGAACTGGGGATCATCGATCCGGTGCTGGCGGGCGAAGTGGGCGACGCCTACCGCTTGATGCGCAAGCTGCAGCACCAGCAGCGGCTGCAGGGGCGCGACAACGCCCGGGTCGAGCAGGCGCGCGTGGCGACGCGGGCGGCCAAGGCGCGCGCATTGTGGTCACAGGTGTTTACCCCGGTCGTTCCCGCGCAGGCGGGAACCCATTCGGAGAACGATCAGTAGTGACACGGTTCGTTCCAAACGCCTCTGAGTATCGGTACCCGCCTTCGCGGGTACGACGCACTGGTGGCGGGAGCGCATTTCCACACTTTACGGTGACTTAGCGAAAAAAAACCGGCGCATGCGCCGGTTTTTCATTTGCCGCCGAACGCTTATTTCGCGTTCATCAGCGCCACGGTGGTGTCGAGCATGCGGTTCGAGAAGCCCCACTCGTTGTCGTACCACGACGATACCTTGACCAGGCGGCCCGATACCTTGGTCAGGGTCGAATCGAAGTTCGACGATGCCGGGTTGTGGTTGAAGTCGATCGAGACCAGCGGCTCGGTCTGGTACGTCAGGATGCCTTTCAGCGCGCCCGACTCCGCAGCAGCCTTCATCAGCTCGTTGACTTCTTCCACGGTCGTGTCGCGCTTGGCGATGAACGACAGGTCGACCAGCGAGACATTGATGGTCGGTACGCGGATCGCGAAGCCGTCCAGCTTGCCGTTCAGCTCAGGCAGCACCAGGCCAACCGCGGCGGCGGCGCCGGTCTTGGTCGGGATCATGCTCATCGTGGCCGAACGGGCGCGGCGCAGGTCTTCGTGCATCACGTCCGACAGCACCTGGTCGTTGGTGTAGGCATGCACGGTGGTCATCAGGCCGGTTTCCAGGCCGATCGCGTCGTTCAGCGGCTTGACCAGCGGGGCCAGGCAGTTGGTGGTGCACGAGGCGTTCGAGATCACGGTGTCGCTCGACTTCAACACGTCCTGGTTGACGCCGAACACGATGGTCGCGTCGACATCCTTTCCGCCCGGCGCCGAGATGATGACTTTCTTGGCGCCGCCCTTCAGGTGGGCCGAGGCCTTTTCCTTGGTGGTGAAGAAGCCGGTGCATTCGAGCACCACGTCAACGCCCAGCTCGCCCCATGGGATTTCAGCCGGGTTGCGCTGCGCGAACACGCGGATCGGATCGCCATTGACGATCATGTTGTCGCCTTCGACGGTCACGGTGCCCGGGAACTTGCCGTGCGCAGTGTCGTAGCGGGTCAGGTGGGCGTTCGACTTGGCGTCGCCCAGGTCGTTGATCGCGACGATCTGGATGTCCTGCTGTTTGCCGCCTTCATAAAACGCGCGCAGCACATTGCGGCCGATGCGGCCATAACCGTTGATTGCTACTTTGATCGTCATACTGAACTCCTGATGAAAGAAAAAGAAGGGCGAGGCGCAGGCGCCTGGGCGCCTGCGCTAACGGCAGACTTAAGCGGCCATGACCAGCTTGGCCTTGGCAACGACGTTGTCGACGGTGAAGCCGAAGTGTTTGAACAGCACCGGCGCCGGCGCCGATTCGCCGAAGGTGTCGATACCCACCACGGCGCCTTCGAGACCCACGTATTTATACCAAAAATCGGTGACGCCGGCTTCAATGGCGACGCGCGGTACGCCGCGCGTCAACACGCTGGCCTTGTAGGCCGCGTCCTGGCGGTCGAACACGTCGGTCGACGGCATCGACACCACGCGCACCGCGTTGCCTTCGGCGGTCAACGCATCGGCCGCCTTGAGCGCCAGTTCGATTTCCGAACCGGTGGCGATCAGGATGATCTGGGCGTTGGCGGCGTCGCGCAGCACGTAGCCGCCGCGCGCGATGTTGGCGACCTGCTCGGCGCTGCGTTCGACGAACGGCAGGTTCTGGCGCGAGAAGATCAGGGTTGCCGGGCCGTCCTTGCGCTGGACTGCCGCGCCCCATGCGACCATCGATTCGGTGGTGTCGCATGGACGCCAGTTGTCGAGGTTAGGGATCAGGCGCAGCGACGACACGTGCTCGACCGACTGGTGGGTCGGGCCGTCTTCGCCCAGGCCGATCGAGTCGTGGGTGAACACGAAGATCGAGCGCAGCTTCATCAGGGCCGCCATGCGCAGCGCGTTGCGGCTGTAGTCCGAGAAGGTCAGGAAGGTCGCGCCGAACGGGATGTAGCCGCCATGCAGGGCGACGCCGTTCATGATCGCGCTCATGCCGAACTCGCGCACGCCGTAATTGATATGGTTGCCTGGCTGGCCCGAGCGCACCGGGGTGATCTCTTTCCAGTTGGTCAGGTTCGAGCCGGTCAGGTCGGCCGAGCCGCCGAGGAACTCCGGCAGCGCCGGCGCCAGCGCCTGGATCGCGTTCTGGCTCGCCTTGCGGGTGGCGATGGTTTCCTTCTTCTCGACCGTCGCGGCGATGGCCTGGTCCAGCACTTGCTGGAAGTTGGCCGGCAGGTCGCCCTTCATGCGGCGCTCGAGCTCGGCGGCCAGCTCAGGGAATTGTGCGCGGTAGCCGTCGAACTTGGCATTCCAGTCGCCCTCAACAGCGGCGCCCTGCTCTTTGGCATCCCATGCGCTGTAGATCGGCGCCGGAATGTCGAACGGGATCGCGTCCCATACCAGGTGTTCGCGCACTGCCGCGATTTCCGCGTCGCCGAGCGCCGCGCCGTGGACCTTGTCGCCGCCTTGCAGGTTGGGCGAGCCCTTGCCGATGATGGTCTTGCAGCAGATCAGGGTTGGCTTGTCCGACTTCTTGGCCTGCGCGATGGCCGCGTCGACCGCCGCCACATCGTGGCCGTCGACGTCCGGGATCACGTTCCAGCCGTAGGACGCGAAACGCTGCGGGGTGTCGTCGGTGAACCAGCCTTCGACCTTGCCGTCGATCGAGATGCCGTTGTCGTCGTACAGTGCGATCAGCTTGTTCAGGCCGAGCGTGCCGGCCAGCGAGCACACTTCGTGCGAGATGCCTTCCATCAGGCAGCCGTCGCCCAGGAAGGCGTAGGTGTAGTGGTCGACGACGTCGTAGCCAGGCTTGTTGAATTCAGCGGCCAGCAGCCACTCCGACAGCGCCATGCCGACCGCGTTGGCGATACCCTGGCCGAGCGGGCCGGTGGTGGTCTCGATGCCTGGCGTGATGTCCACTTCCGGGTGGCCCGGGGTCTTCGAGTGCAGCTGGCGGAAGTTGCGCAGGTCGTCCATAGTCAGGTCGTAGCCCGACAGGTGCAGCAGCGCGTAGTGCAGCATCGAGCCGTGGCCGTTGGAGAGCAGGAAACGGTCGCGGTTGACCCACTTCGGGTTGGCCGGATTGTGCTTGTAATGCCCCGCCCACAGCGCGACAGCGATTTCAGCCATGCCCATAGGCATGCCAGGGTGGCCGGAATTGGCTTTTTGAACAGCGTCCATCGCCAGTGCGCGGATCGCGTTGGCCATCAGGGTGGTAGGGAGCGTAGGTTTCATGGATTGAATCATTGAGGTCGTGGATGGGAATGCGCTGCAAGGACAGGCTTGCTTAACCAAGTATTTTACCAGAGCGGGGGGGCGCCGAATTAAAATGCCCTCATTTCCACCGACAAGTTGCAGGATTTTCATGCCACGTTTCTATTGCTCCGAGCCGCTCAGCATCGGCGCCACCATTGCCCTTCCCGAGGCTGTCGCCCACCACGTGCACGTGGTGCGCCTGCAGCCGGGCGACGAGCTGTGCCTGTTCGACGGCACCGGCGGCGAGTACAAGGCGGTGCTGGCCAGCGTCGAGAAACGCCGCGCCACCGCCGCCATCGTCAGCCATGACGCGCGCGAGGCTGAACTGGCGTACCAGCTGACCCTGGCGCAGGCGCTGCCGGAAGGCAGCAAGATGGACTGGATCATCGAAAAGGCGGTGGAACTGGGCGTGGGCCGCATCCAGCCGCTGGCGGCGCGGCGCTGCGTGGTCAAGCTATCGCCTGAGCGCGCGGGAAAAAAGCTGGACCACTGGCAGGCGGTGATCGTTGCGGCGTCCGAGCAAAGCGGGCGCAACCGGCTGGCGCAACTGGGCGAGCTGTGCGACTTCGAGCGCTGGATCGGCAGCGCCGAGATGTCCAGCTGCATCTTGCTGACCCCGCGCGCGACCCAGTCGCTGGCCGCATGGACCCGCGCCACGCCGCCGCACGCGGTCAGCCTGATGATCGGGCCGGAAGGCGGCTACACCCAGCAGGAAGAACATGCGGCGATTGCCAAAGGCGCGATCGCGCTGTCGATGGGGCCGCGCATCCTGCGCACCGAGACGGCCGGGCTGGCGGCGCTGGCGGCCATCAATGCGGCCTGGGGCGGGATGTAGGCCGCGCTGCGCCACCGCCGCCAGTGATCGCGCGGAGCCGCCCTGCCGCTCCGGGTACCCGGGCTCTTACTGCATGACGGCCACGTGCGGTAGGGCGGATAAGCCGGCAAGGGCGCATCCGCATGCAGGCCAGTAGCGTATCCGCACCCAAAAAAAAGCCCCGCAAGTTTCCTTGCGGGGCTTTTTGCTTGCTAAGTGTTTAGCTTAGAAGGTGTAGCTGCTGTTGAGGTACAGGGTGCGGCCCATGGTATCTGCATAACGCGGGTCGTAGCCAACCTGGTGGCCCGACGAGGTACGCAGGGACAGTGGCGGCTCCTTGTCCATCAGGTTCTTGACGCCCAGGCGAACATCCCACTTCTTGCTGATGTTGTACTTGCCCTGGTAGTCGATGGTCGAGTACGACGGCACCTGCAGGCGGATCGCCTGGGTGATGTTGGCCTTGGTGGCGACGTTGTACGGGTTGGCCGCAGCATCGGTGTAACCATTGCGGTAGTTCAAGGTCAGCGAGTTGACCATCTTGCCCGTTTCCAGCGCTGCGGTGAAGCGAGCGATGTTGCGGAAGGTGACGGCGTTGTTGATGCCGTAACGGTCCAGGCTATCGGTCCAGACGTTGTCGGTACCTGGCGTGGTGTAGTCAGCCTTGAGCATGTGGGTGCCGTTGACGTTGACCGACAGCTTGCCGAACGAGTACTTCTCGCCAACGGTGAAGTCCCAGTCGATACCACGGTAGTGCGAGCGGCCGATGTTGATCGGCGCCTGCAGGAACGACCACTTCAGCTCGCCCGTTGCCGGGTTGGTGAACGACGAGAACAGTTGACGGAACTTGGCCGGATCGGCAAACGCCTGGATCTCGCTCACTGCCGAGACCTGGTTGGTCATGCGCACATCCCACAGGTCGGCGCCGAAGGTGACGCTGTTCGACGGCTCGATGCGGAAGCCAATGGTGAACTGCTCCGATTCCTCAGGGCTCAGGTTCGGGTTGCCGCCGCGCTTGACGTCATACTGCGCCTTGCCTGGACGGCAGAAGCCTGCGTTCTCGGCCTCGAGCGCCGGTGGGCAGGTGTACGAACCGGCGGTGAAGCCAGCCGAAACGATCTTGCCGGCGATCGAGTCCTGGTCAGCAACGCGGAAGCCGGTGCCGTAGGAAGCGCGCAGCAGGACCTGCTGGGTTGGCGACCAGCGTGCGGTGACCTTGTAGGTGCTGGCGTCTTGCGATTCGCCGACCTTGGTGTTAAGCAGCGCGTCTTCCACTGCCGAGTACTTGTCCCAACGGACAGCGGCGGTCATTTCCAGGTTCTTCATGACCGGCAGTGCCAGTTCGGCGAAGGCGCCGGTCGATTCACGGGTGTAATCGTTTTCCGCCGGAGCGCTGAACGCGTAGATGGTGCCGGTCTTGGCCGCAGCGGTCGCGGTCTGGACTTGCTGCAGTTCGCGGTAGTCGGCGCCGACTGCCACGCTGGCGGTGCCGCCTGGCAGTTCGAACACTTCACGCGAGCCGCGCAGGTCGAAGCCCTTCATGTCCGAGTACGCTTCGCGGATCGAACCCTTGAACAGCGAGTTCTGGATCAGCGTCTTGGTCGCTTCGCTCTGCGAACCCGATGGTGCGAACGGGTCGAAGGTGCGGTTGGTCAGCATTGCGCGGAACTCGGTGTTGAGCATGTAGCCGCCGGTGTACTTCTCGTTGATCTTGTACTTCGACAAGGTCACGGCGCTGTTCAGGTCCCAACCGTAGGCATTGGCTTCCACGCCGGCCACCAGGTGGCGCACGTCGGTGATGGTCTGGCTGTCGCGGGTACCCCAGTCAACGGCGCGGAACTGCGCCACTGCGCCGGTTGCCAGTTCTTGCTGGGCCGGGGTCAGGTACGGCTGGATGTACTGGGTGTACAGCGGCGTGCCTTTCGGGATGCTGACGTTGACCGGGTTGGCCGCGATACGCGCGGTCAGGTCGAAACGGCCCAGCGACAGGTCGGCGAATGCGACTGCGTTCTCGCCCAGCTTGACGCGGCCGCTCGAGAAGAAGGTGTCGCGCTTCGATTCAGGAATGATCTCGACGGTGGCGGCGAAGTCGAACGAGCAGAAGTTGGTCAGCGCGTCGTTCGACAGGTACGGCACGTTCAGTTCGGCGCATTGGCCGTTCTTCTTCTGGAACGGGTTGAAGCCGATGCCCTTGTTGACAGCCGGGTTGGTGAACGACACGGTGGCGTTCGCTGGAACGGTCGAGGTCGAGGTACGGTCGTAGATGTAGTTCACGCCTTCATGGGTGAACGGGATGTACGCGGTCTGGGCGAAGCGGCGCTGTGGCGCCTTCAGCTGGCGCTGCTCGTCGTGACGGTAGGTCATCAGGACGTTGTAGCCGTCGGTGTCCAGATCGCCGAAGCCGCCGGTGATGCTGGCGTTGGCGCTCTTGCCGCCTTCGTGTTCAGGATGCACGTAGCCGGCGTCAACCGACAGGCCCTGGTAGTTCTTCTTGAGGATGAAGTTGATCACGCCAGCGATCGCGTCAGCGCCGTACAGTGCCGACGCGCCGTCGGTCAGCACTTCAACGCGCTCGACCGCCGACAGCGGGATCGAGTTCAGGTTGACCGAGCTGCCGCTGTCCTGCAGTGGCGCCAGGCGGCGGCCGTTCAGCAGGACCAGGGTGTACGCGCCGCCCAGGTCGTGGATCGACGCGGTGGTGCGGCCACCCGAGTTGGTGCCCGCTGCGATCGCTTCAATGGTGAAACCCTGCATCGCTGGCAGCTTCTGGACCAGGTCCGAGACCGTGGTCGCGCCGGTGCGGGCGATGGTTTCTTTCGAAATGACTTGCACTGGCAAAGCGCCTTCGCGCTGGATGCGCTTGATTGCCGAGCCGGTGATCTCCACGCGCTGGATGACTTGCTCTTGCGCCAGCGCGTTCGCGCCGACCAAGCCTGCCAGCAGGCCGATGGCCATGCGTACCGAACGCACGCCAGTTTTCTCTTTAAAGAACATATAGGTCCTAGTTATAGTTTGCGATGAGACGTAAGCCCATTCGATGGAAGACGATCTGTGTCGCTTGAAAAATTTCCAAAACGAAATGAAGCTACGTGCGCGGTATTATGTCGGCACTGTGACAAATTGGGAAATGTACTGAATGATCTATGGCGAATTTACAACACGTGCATATATTGCACGGCCTCTCAAGCGAGAGGCCAAACATCCGGGCAAACGAAAAAAAGCCGTTCAGCGATTAACTGAACGGCTTTTGTTGTTAATTCCCAGCATTTTTTAATGCGCTACAACCACCGGGCCACCGCGAGGCCAGCCCGGCCAAGCATTAGAACTTGTGGTCGTAGGAGACCGAGAAGCGGCCCGAACGTGGTGCGGTCAGCGACAACGGGGTCTGGTACAGCGAGCTGATACGGGTACCGTTGTTGTACGCTTCGGTCACGTTCTGGACAACCTGGCGGTTGGTCACGTTGAACACGTCGAGGCGCAGCTGCAGGCCAGGAACCATTGCTGGCTTGTAGGCAACGTTCAGGTCCAGGCGGTTATCCCATGGCAGACGGCCCAGGGTACCACGTGGGGTGATGACGTTTTCCGCACGGGTTGCACCACCGCAGTAGAAGGTCTGGTTGCTGTAGTTCGGCGAGTCGCCAGGCGCGGCGGCGCTACCGATACAGCTGCGTGGACGGCCCGATGCCAGCAGGATGTTACCGCCGACGGTGACTTCAGGCATGACCTGGTAGAAACCGTAAGCCTTGACCTGGTGTTCGCGGTCGTTTGGCAGCAAGCCATCGGCGCCGATCATCAGCTCTGGGTAATCCCAGGTCGAGGTCACAGCGACGTCAGCCTGGCCGTTGTCCGAACGGACCTGGCCTTCGGTGTTGCCCTTGTTCTTAGACCAGGTGTACATCAGCTTGCCGTACCAGCCGTTGCGCAGTGGGTGCTCAGCGAACACGTCAACTGCGGCGTAGGTACGCTTAGGCTTGCCGAAGCCCTGCTCTTGCGCGGTCAGGAACACTTTGCTCAGCTTGGAAGCGTCGCCGGTGTAGTCCACGAAGAAGGTGTTGTCCTGACCTGGGTTAAAGGTCTGGCAAGTGTTACCCCACAGTGGGTTGGTGATCGCGATGTTGTTCGCGGCCGCATAGCGCTCGAACGGACGCACGTCGCAGAAGTCATCGATGGTCGACTGCAGCTTACGGTAGGTTGCCTTGCCGCCGAAGTTCAGGCTAGGCGAGAACGCCTTTTCGAAACCAACGGTCAGCTCGTCCTGGAAGGCTGGCTTCATGTCGAGGGCAGCGAGGGTTGCCACGACTTTGTCCTGGCCATACTCGTTGTTGTTCGACAGAGGCTGGCTCAGCTGAACCAGGCCGGTTGGTGCGCCGTTCGCGTCAACGCCGCTGTACGTGTAGTACTGGGCGGTGAAGGTCGAGCGGCCCGCGCCACGCACCGAGATGTGGGTTGGAATCGGCACCGAGTAACGGCCAGCGGTACCAAATACCTTCAGGCTCGAATCGCCATTGACGTCCCATGCTGCTGCGAAACGCGGCATGATCTGGTTCGTCATTTCCAGGAAGGTGGTCTTGCTGTCGTTCTGGTTCTTGAACGACTCGCTACGCACGCCCAGGGTCAGCAGCAGGTCCTTGGTGGCCTGGTACTTGTCTTCCAGGTAAAACGCGCTCTGCTCGCCGAACGAATCGGTCACGGTCGAGAACAGGTTCTTGGTCACGTAGTAACCCTGGGTGCCGTAGCCGCCGCCGGTTGCCGGTGCAGGAATCAGCACGCCAGCCGGGCCGTCCAGTGGTGCGTTCGGGGTGTCGGTACGGAAGTAAGTCCAGGTACCGCCACCGGCGCGGATGTCACCGGCTTTCATCGACTCAACCTTGTTCTGGTCGACGCCACCACGGATGGTGTGCGCGCCAATGCGATATTCCAGGTCGATACGGGCGGCTTTCACAACATCCTTCGAGCCCGGCGCCAGGATGGTGCCGGTAATGCCCTGCGGATTGTTGTAGGTCAGGCCAGGAACGCGGTCCGCAGGCGCCGACGACACCTGGAACAGGGTCGGGTTGTAGCCTGGGAAGTCGTTGCTGTGCTCGGAATCGGTCTGGCCATACAGCGCGGTCAGGGTCAGGTCCTGGGTCAGGTTACCCGTGTACTTCGCCATGTTGGTCTTGCCGCCGTTGTCGTTCACGTTGACCAGCGTCTGGGACGACGTCACGGTGCCCGTACGGGTGCGGGTTGCATAGTCGAAGCCGCTGTCAGCGATTTCCACGGTCGGGGTATCACCGAGCGCGGTGAATTCGAGGCGGTGGTCGTTGGTGATGTTCCAGTCGACCTTGGCCATGTAGCGTTCGACCTGGGTGTTGCGGTCGCGCCAGCCGTTGCGGGTGTTCGAGGTACCGACGCGGAAACCATTGACCAGGCCCTGGTCGGTCTCGGTTTTTTCAGCAGCAGCGAAGAAGAACAGCTTGTCTTCGATGATCGGGCCGCCGACGTACGCGCCGTACACCTTGCGCTCCTGGGTGTTTTGCGCGCGCGCCAGACGCAGGGTGCCGTCAGTTGCCGAGTTGTACGATGCGCCGGTCGTCGCGTAGTAGATGTCTTTCGACGATGCGCGCCACGATTTTGGCTCGATGGTGACGATGCCGCCAGCTTCCCAGTTGTTGGTGCCGCTCTTGGTGATGATGTTGACCACGCCACCGATCGAACGGCCGAACTCGGCGCCGAAGCCGCCGGTCAGGACCTGTGCTTCAGCAATCGCGCCGAACGGCAGCTGGGATGCGCCCAGGCCGGTCAGTGGGTTGACGACAGGGAAACCGTTGATGTAGTACGAGTTTTCCGAAGCAGCACCGCCGCCGAACGAAGCACCGCCGGCGAAACGCGAGTCGGCGCGGGTGGTGTTCGGCGCCAGCTGGATAATTGCTTCAACGTTGCGCGCGATTGGCAGTGCTGCCAGCTGGCGCGAGTTGAACGTGGCACCGTTGTTGGTGCTGGTTACGTCGATGGTGCGACGCTGGCCGGTAATCTGAACCGTTTGAACGCCGCTTGGCGGCGCGCTGAAGACAGCTTCGGCACCCTGGCCGATGCTGGCGTCAACTTCGGTGGTGCCCACGACGGTGGTGCCCTTCATCTGCGTGACGCGGTAGGTACCGGTCGGCAGCGAGGTAGCCTGGAAGCGACCTTGCGCGTCCGGAGTCAGCGTACGCTTGAGGCCAGTTGCCGCGTTTTCGATCATCACCTTGACGTCAGCGCCAGGGGTCACGGTACCGTAGATGCTACCGGTTGCGTTCGATTGCGCCATCGCTGGTGCGGTCACTGCGAGGCTCAGGGCCGATGCGCTGAACGCGACGGTCAAGGCGTGCACTAAAACGGTTTTTCTCAACATTGTGATTTCCTAATTAATTTGAGCTTCACTCGTGGATCAGCTCGGGTAAGTTGTTGTAATGCAAATCACGATTACTGCTTTGTCCCACTTATTGCTTCCCACCCCTTCGGGTTTTCTGCGACTTTGACATAGATCAAAATTACATGGTTATGCATAGAACCATAGCGAAACATTACATGTCAACAATCCCAAACATGCCTATGCATATAAACAACAGATTCGAAATTCGATGAAGATCAGCTATATATATACGACGAAGATGGCGCGTTGCAGCAGCTTAGGTCACGGCGCGCGCCTGATGAAGGCTTTTAGTGCATGCATATACAGATGTTGCAAGAAGTTATACAAGATATGCTCAATAATGGTGCAATAGCTACCCTGCCGCACTGCAACAGACCCGTGCAGATGTCCGCCGGGCGGCGGTATCGGCGCGACAACATGCCCGATGCCGTCCATCGGAGGTAAAATAGAGGGTTGTAGTCGAAAACCTCCCTTTTTTTATGCCTGGACGGAATACGTACGATGCTGCGAATTAATGAATTAAAACTGCCACTCAACCATACCGAGGAAGCGCTACAGGCGGCTATCCTGGCGCGCCTGGGCATTGGCAAAGATTCGTTGCGGAGTTATTCCGTATTCAAGCGCAGCTACGACGCCAGGAAACGCAGCGCGATCCTGTTGATCTATGCGCTCGATGTCGAAACCGCCGACGAAGCGGCCGTCCTGGCGCGCCTGAAGCACGACGTGCACGTGCTGCCCTCCCCCGACACCAGCTATAAATTCGTGGCCGGTGGCGAGCAACTGCAGGGGCACGACAGCAACAAGCGTCCGGTGGTGGTCGGCACCGGCCCGTGCGGCCTGTTCGTGGCGCTGATCCTGGCCCAGATGGGCTTGCGCCCGCTGATCCTCGAACGCGGCAAGGTGGTGCGCGAGCGCACCGTCGACACCTTCGGCTTCTGGCGCAAGCGCAAGCTCAATACCGAGTCCAATGTCCAGTTCGGCGAAGGCGGCGCCGGCACCTTCTCGGACGGCAAGCTATATAGCCAGATCAAGGATCCGCGCCACTACGGCCGCAAGGTGCTGACCGAGTTCGTCAAGGCCGGCGCGCCGGAAGAAATCATGTACGTGTCCAAGCCCCACATCGGCACCTTCCGCCTGGTCAAGATGGTCGAGCAGATGCGCGAGAACATCATCGCGCTGGGCGGTGAATACCGCTTCGAAAGCAAGGTCACCGACATCGAGGTCGAGGACAACAACGGCGTGCGCCAGGTGCGCGGCGTGGTGCTGGCCAGCGGCGAGCACATCGCCACCGACCACCTGGTGATGGCGATCGGCCACAGCGCCCGCGACACCTTCGAGATGCTCTACGAGCGCGGCGTGTATATCGAAGCCAAGCCGTTCTCGATCGGCTTCCGGGTCGAGCACCCGCAGTCGCTGATCGACGTTTGCCGCTTCGGCCCCAACGCCGGTAACAAGATCCTCGGCGCCGCCGACTACAAGCTGGTGCACCACGCCAGCAACGGCCGTTCGGTCTACAGCTTCTGCATGTGCCCGGGCGGCACGGTGGTCGCGGCCTCGTCCGAAGAAGGCCGGGTCGTCACCAACGGCATGAGCCAGTACTCGCGCAACGAGCGCAATGCCAACAGCGCGATCGTGGTCGGCATCACGCCGGCAGATTATCCGGGCCATCCGCTGGCCGGCATTGCCTTCCAGCGCCAGCTCGAGGAAGGCGCATTCGCGCTCGGCGGCGGCACCTACGACGCGCCAGGCCAGCTGATGGGCGACTTCGTGCGCGGCGTGGCCTCGACCGAGTTCGGCGCCGTGGTGCCCTCGTTCAAGCCGGCGGTGCACCTGACCGACCTGGCCAGCGCCCTGCCCGAGTACGCGATTGCCGCGATGCGCGAAGCATTCCCGGCGTTCGACAAGCAGATCAAGGGCTACTACCAGCAGGACGCGGTGCTGACCGGGGTCGAGACACGCACCTCCTCGCCGATCCGCATCAAGCGCAACGACGCCGACCTGCAGAGCCTGAACACGCGCGGCCTGTTCCCGGCCGGCGAAGGCGCCGGCTACGCCGGCGGCATCCTGTCGGCGGCGGTGGACGGCATCAAGGTGGCTGAAGCGGTGGCGTTGTCGATGGCGGCTTGATGCCGGCAACCCGCGCAACGGCCAAACCCGGCGCTGCCGGGTTTTTTTTCGGCTGAACGAAAAAAAACCGCCCACTGTGAAGCGGGCGGTTTTGCTGGCGGCAACCGCAACCCCGGAGGGCTGCGGCGTACTGGTTAGAACTCGTACTGCGCCAGGAAGCGGACCGAACGGGCTGCCGTGATCCCTACCGGCTGGCCGTAGGTCGGGCTAGGCGTGTTCAGTGCCGATTCGCCACCTTCTTCGATCGAGGTCACGGTGCGCTCGTTGAACACGTTCAGCACGTCAACCTGGAAGGTGGTGCCTTTGAGCCACTTCGGCTCGTAGGTCGCCTGCAGGCCCAGGTTGCGGGTCCAGTCGGTGCGGCCGAACGAACCGCGTGGGTTCAGCTTGCCACCGCAGTAGAACGATGCCGCGCCGTACAGGATCGACACGCCATCCAGGTCGCCGGCGTAGTAGCCCAGGCAGTTCTTCGGACGGCCGCTCTGCAGGATCAGGTTGGCGCCAAGGCGCAGCTCAGGCAGCACCTGGTAGGAACCGAACACCTTCAGGCTGTGGCGGCGGTCGTTTGGCAGGTAGCCGTAGGCGCCTTCCATCAGGCCTGGGTAATCCCAGTCCTGGCTGATGCCTGCGTCATCCTGGCCGATGTCCGACTTGACGTAGCCTTCGGTATTGCCCTTGTTGTAGGCCAGTACGTAGGAACCCTGCACAGTCCACTTGCCATCCCATGCGCGCTCAAAGCCCAGTTCGAGCGAGTTGAAGGTACGCTTTGGCTTCGGGAAGCCCAGTGCCGCTGCCGGAATCACCACGCGGGTCAGGCCATTGCCATCTTCGAAGTCGACGTTGGCAGTCAGGTCGCCGCCCGGGTTGTACAGGAAGCAGTGGCCGATCGAGCCGCCCAGGATGTTCGCCTTGTCTTCGTCGTAGCCGTTGGCGATGGCCCAGTTGTAGGCGCCCTCGTCGTTACACATGTCATCCATCACACTCTTGAGCTTGCGATGGGTCAGCTTGGCGCTGACGCTCCAGCGGTTGTTCAATGCCTGCTGGGCACCGAGGATGAACTCATCCTGGTACATTGGCTTGATTTCCGGATCCACTACCGAACGTGGGTCACCGGCTTCGCCGTTCGACGACACCGCGCGGCCACCCAGCTGGGCGCCACGGCCAGGAATCTGGAATTTGTCTGCACTGTTGCTGCCAGTGTAGGCATAGAATTCGCGGTAGTCGAGCTCGGCACCGGACAGGCGCACGTTGGTGTTCGACATCACCGGAATGTAGTAGCGGCCGGCGTTGGCGAATACCTTGGTCTGGGCATTGCCACGGACGTCCCAGGTCAGGCCCAGGCGCGGTGCGATGGTGTTGTCGACCTTGATGAAGGTTTTGTCTTCAGCATTCAGGTTTTCAAACGATTCGCTACGTACACCGATGCTGGCGACCAGGTTCTTGGTGACCTGCCAGTTGTCTTCCAGGTAGAACGCCGAGTTCTTGGTGGTGAACGCGCCACCGTTTTCGAAATGGCGGATTTCCACGTAGTCCATCGGCGAACCGCTGGTGTTGCGGTAGCCGTTCGACAGGGTCGAGCCGGATGCGAGGCGGCGGATCTGGTAGTTCTCGCCACCTGGGTAGAAGGTGCCGTCGACGACCTTGTATTCCTCGTTATCCATACCGAAGCGCAGGCCGTGGGCACCGAGGTTCCACTCTGCATCGAGGCGGAACGCCTTGCGCTCGTCGTTTGCGTCCGGATCAACGATCGTGGTTGCGGTAGCGCAGCCCAGGCGTACGGTCGGCGCGGTGCGACGATCGGTGATGTACGGGCAGGCGGCCGATGCGATGTTCGACTGGCGGTTGTACTTGCCGACACCATACATGCCCGAGACGGTCAGGTCGTCGGTAACCCACGAGGTGTACTTGGCGATGAAGTTCTCGCCGCCGGTGACGTACTCGTCATTGCCCTGGCTGGCGCCGCGCTGCTTGCCGTAAGGAACTGGCGAGATGTAGTTCTGGACCTTGTCGGTGCTCTTGTCGCTGAACGCGGTGAATTCCACCAGGTTCGAATCGTTCAAGTTCCAGTCAAACTTGGTCAGGAAGCGCGGCGAGTTCGACTTGACGGTTTCCTGGCGGTTCAGGCTGTAGGTTTCGCGGGTGATGTCCGCGCCCTGCACCAGGCCGAAGAAGAACAGGCGATCCTTGATCAGCGGGCCGCCGGCCCATACGTTGGCCTGCAGGTCGTCGGTGCCGCCAGCACGTTCCTGCAAGTCGTACTTGCCGGTGACGGTGCTCTTCTCGGCATATACCGAGGAGCCGCTCATCGATTCAGGCGAGTAGATCATGTTGACGCCGCCGTGCCACTCATTGGTACCGCGCTTGGTGGTCACGCTCAGTACGCCGCCCAGCGAACGGCCATACTCAGGGCCATAGCCGCCGGTCTTGACCTGTTGCTGTCCGATTGCGTCGAACGGCACCTGGTTGAATGCCACGCCGTTGAGCGCGTTGGTGACGTTGAAGCCGTTGATGTAGTAGACGTTCTCTGCCGGGGAAGCACCACCCAGCGATGGAACGTTACCGCCACGCAATGCGGTCTGGCCGATGCGGGTGTCGCCGGCGGTTGCGCCTGGCGCCAGCAGCGCGACGGCGGTCACGTTACGTGCGACCGGAATGCGGTCGATTGCAGCCTTGTTCAGCACCAGGCTCGATTCGGCCGACTTGACGTCGATGCGCGTTGCGCGGCCGGTGACGACCACGGTCTGCGGGGTGTCGGCTTCAAAGTTCGCGGTCGACCCTTCGCCGGCCTGCACCGTCACTTGCTGGTCACGGGTGGTACCGTCTGGCAGCTTGACACGCACCAAGTAGTTGCCTGGCGGCAGTTGGGACAGGTTGTAGGTGCCGTCGGCAGCAGCCGTCACGGTACGGGTGACACCGATCGCTGGGTTTTGTGCGGTGACGACGGCGCCGCTGGCGGCGCGGCCGTTGATGTTGCCGATGTTCGATTGCGCATACGCGCTCGAGGCGGCGACGGTGGCGGCGAACGCGACGGTCAGTGCATGTGCCAGTACGGTTTTTCTAACTAACATGTGATTTCCTAATGAATAAGCGGCCTGTGTCAAGCCGCCTTGGGTAAATGTTGTGCTTTATTAATCACGGTGTTGCGTCCCAACTAACTCCCGGCCGGAACTGAGCTCGGCCGAAAAATATGTATTGACAAAAATTAATACATATTCTTAAAGCATCAGAACACGCGCCAATATCCGGTGTCAATGTCGCAGGCCAATTCTATGCATATATACAACATATTTACGGATAAAACTCTTTTGCCAGTAAATACGCGCGTATTGACGGTATTTACGAGTAGTTCGCGATCCGCTTGACAATATTCACGACGTTTTTACTGAAAACCGTGGGGATGCGCACACCGAGCGACCAGGGTGGTTAACCGGCAGCACGACCCCAAAAGGCTGCCTCAACGAATTGGGTCGTCTTGATGAACTTAGTGGCGATACGATGAGGCAGCGGGCGAATGCCGCGCGCGCAGTCGCCGCATGATGGAGGGGTAATGGCAGGGAGGCGGCCGCTTCACGGCCGATCGGCGTTGGCCCTACGCAGCGGACACAAGCAAAAACAAGGTCAGCTGACCGGAGGCCGCCGGACGAACAGGAAGGTGTCCCGGTGGCGGGAGAGGCTCTGAAGCGAGGCGCGACTCACCGGCAACGATGCACATGGCTGCGCTCGGCGTTGTCTACACGTGGCGGGGACAAAGCAAAAAAAAAAAACGGCGAGCTTCGCAGCTCGCCGTTTTTACCGTACGTCTAAGTGATTAGAAGCGTGCGGTCAGGTTCATGTAGACAAAGCGGCCCATCGAATCGTACACCTGTGGGAAGGTGTTCGCGTTGGCGCTGCCTGCGGCAGGAATTGCATTGCCGGAAGCCAGTGGTGGATCGCGATCCAGCACGTTGTTGACGCCGAACGACAGGGTCATCTTCTTGGTCAGGTTGTAAGCAGCGTTCAGGTCGAGGTAGTCACGTGCACCGAGTTGCTTTTCAACTGCTGCAACCGCGCCCGTACCCAGCAGCTCCTGGCCGCTCAGACGTTCCTGGGCGACGGAGTCGAAGTGACGCCAGGTTGCCGACACGCTCAGGTCCCAAGGGGTGATCCAGGTGCCGCGCAGCTTGTGACGCCATTCCGGGGTCGAGGTGCCGCAAGTCTGGCCGAACAGGCCCTTGCAGTCGTACTCGCCCAGGCCTGGGACGTTCTCAACGGTGTACTTGTCAACCCAGGTACCGTTCATGGTGAGGTCCAGGCTACCCATTGCGCCGAGGCGCTGGCGGTAGTTGGCGCCCAGGTCCAGGCCGGAGGTGCCGATCGAGCCGATGTTGGCGGTGGTGTTGACCACGAAGCCAGCAGGACCGTTAGGCGACAGCCACAGCGAACCGAGCGTATCACGCTTGATCAGGTTGCAGAATACCGGCGCGCCGGTGGTCAGGCACTGGTCCAGCGCGACCGAAGGGTCGACCGAGCTGATGGTGTCGGCGATCTGGATGTCGAAGTAGTCCAGGGTCAGGGTCAGGCTCTTGGTCGGGGTGAAGACCAGGCCGAACGTCTTGGTGGTGCCTTCTTCTGGCAGAACGTTCGGGTTACCGCCGTTCAGATCCGAGTGCTGGTTCGCCGAGTTGTATGGCACATTGCCGTACAGGTTAGCTGGCAGGCCGGTGCGCGCGCACTCTGCCGCGGTTGCGGTCAGGGTCTCGCTGCCGATTGCGCCTTCGCATGGATCGTTGGTCGGGCCGTTGTTACCGATCGACTGTGGGTTGAACAGGTCGCGGATGGTTGGTGCGCGCACTGCCTTCTGATACGAACCACGGAAGCGGACCGAATCAACTGGTGCCCAGTCGATACCTACGCCCCAGGTGTCGGCCTTGTAGCCGGCGCTGTAATCCGAGCGGCGGAACGAGCCCGACAGATCCAGGTTCTTGGCAAAGGCTTTGTCTTCCAGCAGTGGGAGACGGAACTCGCCGAAGACTTCCTTGACCGAGAAACCATCGACCAGGGCTGGCGATGCGCCGCCCGAACCTGCCAGGTCACCGCTCAGCGATGCCTCGTCAGGCTCGAACGCCAGCTTTTCCGCACGGCGCTCTACGCCGAACGACACGCCCACGCCGCTGGTTGCCCATGGCGACTTGATGCCGTAGGTGCCCAGGTCCGAACCGACGTTGGCGCCAACAACGATCTGCTGGGTGTAACCGGTCGAGTGGCCCGACGCGTTCAGGTAGTCCAGCTGCGCCTGGGTGATGCCGCCCAGCGTGAACATGTTGTACGGTACGCAGTTAGGATCGCTACCGTCAACTGCCGAACGGCAAGCTGCCTGGCCGGTGACTGGATCAGGAACGACGTCCGTTGCCAGCGCGATGCGCTTGCTCGAGAAGTAGCCCGAGTTGGTCTCGGCGTGGTTCACGCGCGAGTACTGGCCGAAGATGTCGTAGGTCCAGTTGTTGACTTCGCCTTTGAGGCCAACCAGTTGACGATACGAGGTATCCTGGATGTCAGCAACGCGCGGGCCGCCTTCGACGTTACGCTTGCCGAGGGTGACTGCTACCGAGCTGCCTGGCGCGGTGATGCCCAGTGCGCTCTTCCATGCTGGCGACAGCAGTGGGTTGTCGTTGCGCAGGGTAGCCTGGGCACCGAAGAACACACCACCTGGCGCCACTTGCGCATCGGTGCTGTAGTTGTGGAAGTTGAATTCCTGGTAGACGCGCGCCTTGTCGTTGATGTCGTAATGCGCACGGGCGTTGAAGCCGATGACTTGCGACGGACGCTGCAGGAAGTTCACAGGACCATAGTTGTACGAATCGGCAGCGGTGTACGGACGCACGGTGCCATTGGCGCCGTTGGTGAACGAACCCGCACGGCCGTTGACGGCGACGCGGCCGGTTGGGTTGGTGCCCGAACCGACGCAGCCGAAGCCGGTGGTGGTCGACGAACCCAGCGCGCATGCCGAGAAATCGCGCTCGCTTTGCAGCAGTGCGTCGGTTTCCTTGTACGAGAAGAATACGGTAGCGTTACCCTTGTTGTCGGCGAAGTTGCCGCCCATCAGGACGCTGACGTCTTTGGACTTGCCGTCGAAGTTCTTGTCATCAGGAACTGGATAGCCAGCACGGCTGACGATTGGGCCGACTGCGTTGCCCTGGCTGTGGTTGTAACCACTGCCGTTCAACTGCACTTCGACGCCTTCGAAGTTGTCACGGAGGATGAAGTTGACCACGCCGGCAACCGCGCCCGCGCCGTACACTGCGCCGGCGCCGCCGGTCAGCACTTCGACGCGCTTGATCAGCGCCGCTGGAACCTGGTTGACGTCAGCTGCGGTGCTCGACACGCTACCTGCTGGCAGGCGCTTGCCGTTGACCAGCACCAGCGTACGGTCCGAACCGAGGCCACGCAGGCTGACAGTTGCGGTACCGGTCGCGCCGTTCGAGATGGAGGAACCTTGAGCTGCGAACACCTGTGGCAGGTTGTTCAGCATGTCTTCGACGTTACGGACGCCATCGATCTTGATGTCCTTGGCGCTCAACGTGGTGACTGGGCTTGCGCCTTCCGTGTTCAGCGTAGGAATACGCGAACCGGTAACCTCAACCCGTTGCATGGCCGGCTCTGCAGCCTCTTGTGCCGACGCAACCTGCATGCTGCCGAGCACCAGTCCGCTAGCGAACATCAGGCGGATGGAGCGAGATAACACTGTTTCCGTGATCATTAAAAGTCCCTCGAGTGTAATTATTAATACCCCGCTTTGTGAGCGAGGCGTAGTCTTCATGGCGCGTTTAAATTCCCATGAGAAATTAAACGCTAACCACGGCGAAAAAACGCCGCCCCCTCTTCATTGACGATGAAGAAGGTTGTGATGCATGGAACCATAACTGATTGTTTTTTGTCAAATAAGTAAAGACGTTACTGTGTCCAGAAACAACACACTCATCAGCGAAAACGTGCGTGAAAAAGCTGCAACGGCTTACAACCAACCCGATTTCTTGAACCTGTAATACAGATACCCGCACACCGTGAGCATTCCGACGACGGCCGCCGGGTAGCCGAAGCGCCACTTGAGTTCGGGCATAAATTCAAAGTTCATGCCCCAGATGCCGGCAAATGCGGTCAGTACCGCGAAGATCGCAGCCCAGGCAGCGAGCCGTTTATTAACATTGCCCGCTTCGATCGCCACCATCGACAGGTGCACCTGGATCGCGGTGGCGATGGTGTCGCGCATGGTGTCAAGGGTCGACTGGATCCGGTACAGGTGGTCGTGCACGTCCCGGAAATATTCCTGCGTATGCTCGAATCCGGGCGGGATCCGCCCGCCGTACAACTTGCCGACCTGGTCGAACAGCGGCGCAACCGCGTGGCGCAGCACCATCACCTTGCGTTTGAGTTCATACAGCCGCTCGATGTTGTCGCGCGACTGCGAGCCTTCCGTGAAAATCCGGTCTTCGATTCTTTCCAGCTCGGATTCAAGCGCGTCGACCACCGGGAAGTAGCGGTCGACGACGGCGTCCATCAGGGCGTACAGCACGAAGGCCGAGCCCATCGTCAGCAAGTGGGGTTCGCGCTCGGCGCGGGCGCGCACGCCAAGGAAGCCCTTGCTGGCGTTATTGCGCGCCGACAGCACGTAGTTGGGGCCGATGAACACGTCGAGCTCGCCGACATTGAGCTCGTCGCCGTTGAGCTCGACCATGCGCACGACGGCGAACAGCGAGTCGCCGTATTCCTCGATCTTGGGACGCTGGTGGCCGCGCAGGGCATCCTCGACGGCCAGTTCATGCAGGCCGAACTCGTGCTGCATCGTGGCCAGCTCGTCCGGCTGCGGGTCGTGCAGCGCGACCCACACAAAGCAGTCGGGCAGCGCGATGTAATCGCTGATCGCCTCGACCGGGATATCGCTGAGCTTCTTGCCTTCCTGGTAGGCGACGCAGTTAATCAGCATGGGAGTCCTGTAAGCTGTGCAAAAAGCAACAGCTTACTATAGCCGGCGCCTGTTTATTCGTCCTTGGCGCCGCCGATTCCCAGCTCGGCGATCTTGCGCGTGATGGTATTGCGCCCGATGCCCAGCCGCACTGCCGCATCGTTCTTGCGTCCGTGCGTGTACTTGAGCGCGGCGCGGATCAGGATCGCCTCGAACTGCCGGCCCAGCACATCCATCACCTCGAGCTGGCCGGCCCCGAGCATCCTCGACGCCTGTTGCTCGAGCAGGCTGGCCCAGTCGCCCTGGCTGGCGCCTGGCGCCGCCTGCACATGCATCGGCAGCTCGGCCGGGGGCGCCGCGTCCCAGCCACTGCCGTTTCCATGCATCAGCTCGGGCGGCAAGTCCTTGACCTCGACGGTCTGGCCCGGCGCCATCACGGTGATCCAGTTGCACAGGTTTTCCAGCTGGCGCACGTTGCCGGGCAGCTCCAGGCTACTGAGAAAATGCATCGCCGCGTCGCTCATGCGCTTGGTGTCGACGCCCAGCTGGCGTGCGCTCTGCACCAAAAAGTGGCGCGCCAGCAGCGGAATGTCGTCGCGCCGTTCGCGCAGGCTCGGCAGGCGCAGGCGGATCACGTTGAGGCGGTGGAACAGGTCTTCGCGGAACAAGCCGTCGCGCACGCGCTGCTCCAGGTTCTGGTGGGTGGCGGTGATCACGCGCACGTTGGCCTTGAGGGGCTGGTGCCCGCCGACCCGGTAGAAATGGCCGTCCGACAGCACCCGCAGCAGCCGGGTCTGCAGGTCGAACGGCATGTCGCCGATTTCATCGAGGAACAGGGTGCCGTTCTCGGCCTGTTCGAAGCGCCCGCGCCGGGTCGCCTGGGCGCCGGTGAAGGCGCCCCGCTCATGCCCGAACAGCTCCGATTCGAGCAGGTCCTTCGGGATCGCCGCGGTATTGAGGGCGATGAACGGCTGGCTGGCGCGCGGGCTGTGCTTGTGCAGCGCGCGCGCCACCAGTTCCTTGCCGGTGCCGGACTCGCCGGTGATCAAGACCGTGACGTTCGACTGCGACAGCCGGCCGATGGCGCGGAATACTTCCTGCATCGCCGGCGCCTGGCCGAGGATTTCCGGGCTGCCCTGCGGCCCCGACTCGACGCTGGTCTCGCGCAGGCTTTCTTCCTGGGCGCGGCGGATCAGCGCCACCGCCTTGTCGATGTCGAACGGCTTGGCCAGGTATTCGAAGGCCCCGCCCTGGAACGCGGCAACGGCCGAGTCGAGGTCGGAATAGGCGGTGATGATGATGACCGGCAGCCCCGGGCATTGCTCCTTGACTGCCTGCAGCAGTTCCAGGCCGGACTCGCCCGGCATGCGGATGTCGGACACCAGCACCTGCGGCGTCTCCAGCGCCAGCGCCTCCCTGGCATCGTGGGCGTTGGCAAAGCTGCGCGTGGCCAGGTTTTCGCGCGCCAGGGCTTTTTCGAGCACCCAGCGAATCGAGGCGTCGTCGTCAACTATCCAGATTGGTTTCATGTATTCGCTTTCCTGCTGAACGCTGTTGCAATGGGACCGCCGCGCATCCCACGCCGGGCGCGCCTCACGGCAGCGGCAGCAGGATGCGGAAGTCGGTCAGGCCGGGCCGGCTCTCGCACTCGATCACACCCATGTGCTGCTGCACGAAGGTCTGCGCAAGCGTCAGTCCCAGGCCGCTGCCGCCATCCCGGCCCGACACCAGCGGGTAAAAGATACGGTCGCGGATCTGGGGCGGTATGCCCGGTCCATTGTCGATGATATGCAAGTCTAATGCCAGCACGTAGCGGACCTTGGCCAAGGTCACCTGGCGCGCCACCCTGGTCTTCAACACGATCTCGGCATCCCCTAGCGCAATTCTCTCCGATAAGGCCTGGGCGGCATTGTGGGCGATGTTGAGCACGGTCTGGATCAGCTGCTCCTTGTCGCCCCGGAATTCGGGAATCGAGGCATCGTAATCGCGCCGGATCGACAGCCCGGACGGGAACTCGGCCAGGATCAGGCTGCGCACCCGTTCGCACACTTCGTGGATGTTGACGTCGCCGACGATGTGCGGGCGCCGGTGCGGGGCCAGCAGGCGGTCGACCAGGGTCTGCAGCCGGTCCGCCTCCTTGATGATGACCTGGGTGTACTCGCGCAACTCGGCCAGGTGCAGCGGCGGCAACTCCAGCTCGAGCAGCTGGGCGGCGCCGCGGATGCCGCCCAGCGGGTTCTTGATCTCATGGGCCAGGTTGCGGATCAGCTCCTTGTTGGCCTGGCTCTGGTCGAGGATGCGCTCCTCGCGGTCGAGCTTGAGCTGCTGGACGTTCTCGCGCAGCTCGATCAGGATGGCGCCGTCCTCGAGCGTGCTGACGATGCAGTGCACGTGCAGCGCCTCGCGCCCGGCCCGCTCCAGCGTCAGGTCCTGGCGCATGTCGGCGTATTGGTGGGCCTTGGCCTGCACGGTCAGCGCGGCCAGTTCGTCGCCGTTGGCGAACAGCGTGGCGATGGTCTTGTGCGACAGCGCCTTCAGCGAACTGTCGAGCAGGCTTTCGGCGGCCGCGTTGGCGTAGCCGATGCGGCCATCGGCGCCGGCGATCAGCACGGCAGAGGCCAGCAAGTCGAGGCCGGCGAGCGCGTCCAGGTTCACTTGATGTTTCCGATTTCTCGCTTCAGGGCTTCGACGTTCTTTTCGGCGCGGAAGATGTTGTCGCGCATCTCGGCGACCCGCGCCAGATACTTGGCGTAATTCTTTTCATTGCCCTGGCGTTCAGGCTCGCCGCCGTTGAATTCGCGCCGCAGTTCGGCCAGCCGGCGCTCTTCGGTGCGCAGCTCGTCGGCGAGGATGGCGCGGCGGTCGTCGTCGCGCGCCTTTTGCTGGGCATTGTCGACGCGCGGGAAGTCGCTCGGCGTGAGCGCCGGGCTCGACGCCGCGCGCACCGCTGGCGCCCCCTTGCGTACGGCCGGCGCCGGGAACGAGCCGGGCACGTCGAGCTGGCGGCAGCCCGGCCGGTTGTTGTCGGTCAGCTCGCGCCGGCCATCCTTGTCGACGCACAGGAAGATCTCGGCCGCCGCCATCGGCGCGGCGCCCATCAGCGCCAGCCCAAGCACAGCCGGGAAACATCTCGTTGTCATAACCATCAGCTTAGCGAACACATGAATCCGTACGGAAATTAAAAGTCACCCCGAATATACAACATCCAAAAAAAAACGCGGGGAAAGCCGTGGCTTTCCGCGCGTTTTTTACAGCTCCGTAACACATTCGATGCCAGCCTGTTCACACAAGCTGAAAGACTGGCAACGAAAGCTGTTAGCAGGAATAGTACATATCGAATTCGACCGGGTGCGTGGTCATGCGCATGCGCTGCACTTCGGTCATCTTCAGTTCGATGTAGGCGTCGATCATGCTGTCGCTGAACACACCGCCGCGGGTCAGGAACTCGCGGTCCTTGTTCAGCGCGTCGAGGGCTTCTTCGAGCGAGGCGCAGACGGTCGGGATCAGCGCGTCTTCTTCCGGCGGCAGGTGGTACAGGTCTTTCGAGGCCGCTTCGCCCGGGTGGATCTTGTTCTGGATGCCGTCCAGGCCGGCCATCAGCAGCGCCGCGAAGCACAGGTAGACGTTGGCCAGCGGATCCGGGAAACGGGTCTCGATGCGGCGGCCCTTCGGGTTCGCCACGTGCGGGATGCGGATCGATGCCGAACGGTTGCGCGCCGAGTAAGCCAGCTTGACCGGCGCTTCGTAGCCTGGCACCAGGCGCTTGTACGAGTTGGTGCCCGGGTTGGTGATCGCATTGAGCGCCTTGGCGTGCTTGATGATGCCGCCGATGTAGAACAGCGCGTCGTCCGACAGGCCGGCATAGCCGTCGCCGGCGAACAGGTTCTTGCCTTCTTTCCAGATCGACTGGTGCACGTGCATGCCCGAACCATTGTCGCCGACGACAGGCTTCGGCATGAAGGTCGCGGTCTTGCCATAGCTATGGGCGACGTTCCAGACCACGTACTTCAGGTTCTGGGTCCAGTCGGCGCGCTCGACCAGGGTCGAGAACTTGGTGCCGATTTCGTTCTGGCCGGCGCCGGCCACTTCGTGGTGGTGCACTTCAACCGGGATGCCCAGCGCTTCGAGGATCAGGCACATTTCCGAACGCATGTCCTGGAAGCTGTCCACTGGCGGCACCGGGAAATAGCCGCCCTTGACGGTCGGACGGTGGCCGCTGTTGCCGCCTTCGATCTCCTTGCCGGTCGCCCACGACGACTCGTCCGAGTCGATCTTGACGAAGCAGCCCGACATGTCGATCTTCCAGCGCACGCTGTCGAAGATGAAGAACTCCGGCTCAGGGCCGAAGAAGGCGGTGTCGCCGATGCCGGTCGACTTCAGGTACGCTTCGGCGCGCTTGGCGATCGAGCGCGGGTCGCGGTCATAGCCCTTGCCGTCCGATGGCTCGATGACGTCGCACTGCATGAACAGCGTGGTCTCTTCCATGAACGGGTCGATGTTGGCGGTGTTTGGATCCGGCAGCAGGATCATGTCGGACGCTTCGATACCCTTCCAGCCGGCGATCGACGAACCGTCGAACGCGTGGCCCGACTCGAACTTGTCGAGGTCGAAATGGGAAACCGGAACGGTGACGTGCTGCTCCTTGCCGCGGGTGTCGGCAAAACGAAAATCAACGAACTTGACTTCGTTGTCCTTGACCATCTTCAACACTTCTGCGGCTGTTCTTGCCATTCTGGATCTCCTAAATGAAATGAGGGGTTGCCGCGCGCGCAGGCGCGACGCGGCACATCTTACCGGCTATATTAGCAGGAAGCATGCCAGCCGGGAAACGCTGCCCACGGCAGCGAACGGTGCAAGCCAGGCCCGCGGCAGGCACTATTTTGGTGCGAACGGCCCATTTTGCACCACGATAAAGCGCAATGCACCCAAATGGCGAGCCTGCTGCATCGCCTGCGCCAACTTCTATAATAGACGGAAATACACCACCGGAATAATCCATGACCAACATCGACGAGCTCCTTGCCCAAGCGCGCAGCGCGGCCCCGGGCCAGCCCTATGCCGGCGCCGTGACGCCGCAGCTGGCTTACCAACTGATCCGGATGGACCCGCGCGTCAAGCTGGTCGACGTGCGCACCAGCGCCGAGCGCGCGTGGGTCGGCAAGGTCGCCATTCCGGAAGCGCAGCACATCGCCGTCGAATGGACCACCTGGCCGGCCGGCACCCCGAATCCCGACTTTGCCGCGCAGCTGGAGCAAGCCGCGGACAAGGACGCGGTGCTGCTGTTCCTGTGCCGCTCGGGCGTGCGCTCGCGCCACGGCGCCGCCGCCGCGGCCGCGCGCGGCTACACCCAGGCCTTCGACATCCTCGAGGGCTTCGAAGGCGACAAGGACAGCGAAGGCCACCGCAAGACGCTGGGCGGCTGGTGCAAGGCGGGCCTGCCCTGGATCGGCGCGTAAGCGCGCGCTTACACCGCCGGGACCGGCGCGGCCGCGGCCGCGGCTTCTTCGGCCGCTGCCGCGGCGACCGCCCTGACCCGCTGGCGCACGAAGTTGATGTGGCTGCGCAGGCCGTACAAGGCATCGGCGAAGGCCAGCGGAATCGAGATCTGGTTGACCATCGCCTCGATCTCGTCGAGCCGCGCGAGCAGCGCCACCGACACCTGGGCGCGCTGTTCTCCCTGGGCCGCATCGAGCTCCTGCTCCACCGTGCGCAGCTGGCCATACCAGCGGTAGACGCGCGACTTGATGCGCCAGACGTACAGCGGCGGCACCACCTTGGACAGCGGAATCCACAGCGCCGCCAGCGCCACCACCACGACCCACATGCGGTCGAGCAGGTTGGCCATCCAGAAGCTCATGTAGCGCTGCAGCAGCGGCGGACCGTTCTTGTAGAACTTCTCGGCCTCGCGCGCCACCGGGATCTCGGTGAAGCGCGCCGACGGGAACTGGCCCTGGGTCTGGAACCAGCCGGTATCGCCGTGGATCTGGCTGGCAGCCTGCACGAACAGGTCGACCAGCGCCGGATGCAGGTCGTCGCGCGCCACCAGCGTGGCGGTCGGCGCGATCAGGTGATAGTCCTGCGCCGGGATATCGCGCCCGACATCGACGATCCCGCGCGGCAGCACCACGTGCGTGACAAACGGCAGGCGCCGCGAGTAAGCCTCGGCCTGGGTGAAGTCGAACAGCTTGATGCCGGGCGTTTGCAGCAGCATCTGCACCAGCGGCGCTTCCGGGCCGGAGCTGAACACCAGCGCGTCGATGCGGCCTTCCAGCAGTTCGACGGTGGCCGGCGTGTTTTCCAGCGCGCCGATGGTCAGGTCGGCCGGCTCCACGCCATTAAGCTCCAGCACCTTGCGCAGCAGCTTGGGCACGCCGGTGCCTTCCGGGCCGAGGTTGATGCGCTTGCCCTTCAGGTCAGCCAGTCTGGTGACGGCGGCCGGCTCGCGCATGAACAGCCAGACCGGTTCGGTAAACAGGCTGCCCAGCGAGACCAGGCCGGCGCGGCGCGCCGCCTGCTCTTCGGTGGAGCCGCTCTGCACGAACGCGATATCGACTTTGCCGGCGTTCAGGCGTTCGAGGTTTTCCTGCGAGCCGAGCGAGCGCCGGGTGGTGACGGTGATGTCGTGCTTGGCGAGGGCGGCGGCGTACTCCTTGCCGAATTCCTCGTAGGCGCTGTTTTCCTGGCCGGTGGCGAGCACCACCTGGCGCGGCGGCGCCGGATCGACGATCAGGTAGGCCGCCGCGCACAGCACCGCGATGACGACCACGGTCGGTCCGGCAGTGGCGACCAGGTCGCCGAACGAGAACCGGGTGAACTTGCGGATGTTGGTCATTACTCTGTGCATGGGTTTCATGCCCGGTACGATGCCAACAATTTGACAACAATGCAAGTCGCCGCATGTCGCTCCCGCCAAGGCCTCGGCGCCCCCGCGGCAAGCCATGCGCCATCACGACATCGGCAAGGCATGGTTTCCCGCGTTCGCGCACTGCTGTCCGAAATATTCTTGTTGACAGTGCGATTGCATCAATCGGGTTCGGGGCGCTCACAGAAATCGCGACATTAAGACTTGAAATGCAAGACTTAACGTCGCCCCTGCGAAGGCAGGGCTCCATACTCGGCACGATTAGTATGGGCCCCTGCTTGCGCAGGGGCGACGTTGGCCTGCATTGCCGATTTCGTTGTCGCCATACCGTCTAAAACGATACTTGGCTGCCGAGCGATTCGTGTCACGCAAAATATGCCGGACAGCAGTGCCCTTGCGCGCGAACGACGGTCAACCGCCGCAGACCTTCGGTGGCGCCGTGCCCGCCACCGCCGTCTTCGGCGGCTCGATCATCGGCATCAGGCTTGGCGCCAGCGTCGCCAGCAGCTGCACCGGCAGCGCGCTGGTGAAGTCGTAGTCGGCCGCGCTCGGCCCGGCCACATACGCGGTCATGCTGCCGTAGAAGCGCTCGCCGATGTTGAACACGAACGTCGCCGAGCGGTTCACATAGCGCGACTCGATCAGCCGGCCGCCGGCGCCATACACCTCGAAGCGCTGGTCGCCGGTACCGGTCTTGCCGCCGACTGCGATCACCTGGCCGTCGGCCATCGTGAACGCGGTCTTGACCCGCTTCGCGGTGCCGTCCGACACCACGCCGCGTATCGCCTCGGCCACCGCGGCGGCCACTTCCGGCGCCAGCACCCGCTCGCCCTGCGCCACCTGGCCCGGCTTGACCAGCGTCTCGTACGGCGTGGCCTTGGCAAAGTGCAGCGACTCGATGCGCTGGGTCGGCTTGCGCACGCCGCCGTTGACGATGATGCCCATCATTTCGGCCAGCGAAGCCGGGCGGTCGGCCGACGCGCCCAGCGTGGTGGCGTACGACGGCGTCAGCGAGTCGAACGGATAACCCATCTTTTTCCACTGCGCGTGGATCTTGAGGAAGGCTTCCACTTCCAGCAGGCCGGCGATGCGGCGGTCCTGCGCGTGCTTGCGGTGGGTGTTGAACAGCCATGCATAGACCAGCTGGCGTTCCTTGACGCTGGCGTCGGCGATCTCGGCGAACTTGGCGCCCGGATGGGTGCGCAGGTAGCCGACCAGCCACAGCTCGAGCGGGTGGATGGTGGCCAGATAGCCGCGGTCGGCCAGCGACATGTTGGCCGGCGAGTACTGCACGTACATGCGCTCGATGCGTTCCTGGTCGACCTCGTTGGCCGACGCCAGGTTGTCGTTGATGAACTTGCCGAACGTCGCGACGTTGGCGTCCGGCGCGATCGTGCGGTGCACATTGGCCAGGCGGGTCGGGGTCGGCCGCAGGCTGGCCAGCAGCACTTTTTCCGCTTCGGCCAGGTTCTTGCCGCGGTACTTGTTATAGAAGCGCGTCAGGAATTCGCGGCCTTCGCGGTCGGCGAAGCGGGCCAGGTATTCGGCGCGGCGCGGGTCGGTCGAATCGGCCAGCAGCGCCGCCGACGAGCCGGGCAACTGGAACATGTAATAGCGCACCACGTCGCGCATCATGCGCACGAACACCAGGTTGGTGGAGCTGCGCAGCGCGTCGCGCACCGACATGATCTTGCGGTCGTCGAGCTTGCTGAAGTTGCCGAAGGTGTGCAGGCCGCCGCCGGTGAAGAAGCCTTCGAACGGGCTGGCCGAGTACTTGCGCTCGAGCGCCGCCTCCAGCATTGCCGAAAGGGTGCGCGATTCCGGCGCCTGGTTCAGCGTGAAGTATTCCACCGCCCATTGCGACATGCGGTCCTTCGGATCGATGACCGTGGCGCGCAGCGCCTTGTTGTCCATGCCGGCGAACCGCTGGTGCAGCTGGTCGACGATGTCCATGTAGGTCACCAACGTGCGCAGCTTGGCGGTCGAGCCGAGATCGAGCTTGGCGCCTTCGTTGATGTCGAGCGGCTGGTCGTAGTTATCGGTCTGCACGCGCAGGTAGTTGGCTTTTTCGCCGCGTTCGAGCAGCGTGAAGCTGTAGACCACCTTGGACGGGTCGCCGTTGCCCAGCATGCCCTTGCCGGTCAGCCCGGCGGCGCTGGCCTTGTCGGCGTCGCGCAGGTCGCGCAGCACCGCGGTGACGGCGTTCTGCGCATTCGAATCGAGCGTGCTGACCACCGACAGGTCGAGGCGGTCGAGGTTGTACAGGCGCGCGTCGCCCAGCAGGCCGCCGAGGTGGGTGCGCACCGCGTTCGACGCCTTGCGCGTGACGAAGGTGTTGGCGGCAGGCTGGGCCACGCCCGACGATGCCGACGGCTTGAGCGGCATGCGCAGCGCGGCGTCGCGCAGCGACGGCGCGATCACCCCGGCCTGGGCCAGCACGCGCAGGTGGGTGTTGGTCAGCTGCTCAAGGTCGTCGTCGCCGGCGCCCAGGTAATGGGCCGGACGGCGCTGCGCAATCATCAGGCTCAGCGCTTCCTTGTAGATCTGCGCCGCTTGCGGCGTGTTGACCGGGCCGGCCAGGGCGCGGTTGACGTCCTCGAACTTGCGACCGTACCAGACCCACATGCCGTCGCCGATGCCGTTGACTTCGCCGTAGCCCAGCTTGGCCGACAGCGGCACCGTGTTGAGGTAGTCGACCACGATGCGGCGGCGCGCCTGGGTGGTGTCTTCGCCATACTGGTAGGCGCGCAAGGTGGCCGAGCCCATCTGGATGAACTTCTCGGTCAGCGAGCTGGTGCGCCCGTCCGGCGAGTGGCGGTATTTTTCGATCTGGGTGGCCAGCGTGCTGCCGCCGGCCGAGCGCTTGTCGCCGCCGGTAAACACGCTGAGCGACTTGTCGAGCACGGCCTTGCCGAAACGGTCCCACTCGACCGCCGGGTTGCGTTTCGGGTACTTGGTGTCGAGCAGCTCGCGGTTTTCGATGAACAGCAGGCTCTTGACCAGCAGCGCCGGGGCCTTGTCGAAGCCATCGTAATAGCGCTCCGGGAACTGCGACGAGAACAGCGGCGCGCCGCGGCAGTCGAGGATGGTCAGGCCGACCTTGGTCTTTTCCTGGAACGTGGCGAACAGGCCCATCTCGGCCATGTCGACCATCTTCGGCGACAGCCGCGCCTGCGATTCGATCACGTAGTTGCGGGTCTGCAGCTTGCCCAGGTAATCAGGCAGGTTGGCGTAACCGAGGCGCGCGTCGTACGGGCTGGCCGACGGGAAGCGGATCGTGCTGCTCGGGCCAGGGCCGACCTTGTAGTCGAGCTTGGACGCCAGGCGCGAGAAGAACTCGGCCTGCATGGTCGACGTGCGCATTTCATACGCGGCGAACGCGGCGGTGACCGCAATGATCAGCAGCAGGAACAGGACCAGGTACAGCTTGAAACGGCGTGGCGGTTTTTTATTGGTGTGCGGGTCTTGCATGTCGCCTTCCCCCTCCGCAACTGGCGCTGGATCGGGAACGAGCGACAAATGCGGATGCGGGTAGTTCAGATGCGGCACAGGTTCTGTGCTGCTGTTAGTCGAAGCGATCGACGTTGCACGCGCGCGCATTTTGCGCACTGCACGGTCAACGATGATGCGGGGCCGTCGAAAACGACGATTACTTTCCATGATGGCTCAACCGGTTTGAATCAATTTTACTTCGAATACCCGTTCAACCTTCGCCATCTTTGGAACTGGCCTGCACGAGTGATTGAAGTGTTTGTGGTACGCGAGATAACAGCTGAAATCTCACTCCGGATTTCGTCTCGCAATGTCTATCATTCCACCACATCAACACGTCCGGACGAAGACACGTTCGAGAAAAGTTTGATTTCCACGTTTGATTTTCGCAAAAAAACAACGGCTGAGTTAGACCGCGAAACAGGCTGTGACCAAAGGGGCAAGATGCCTGGTCGAAGCGGCAATCCGAGTCGGTGCGCCAGCGCACGCATCAGGCATAAAACAGCCGATGCATGAACGCTCACAGCCGGTGTAGAAATCGCAATACCAGCGGCTCAGGCAGGCACGGCGGGCGCGTCGCCGCGCGCCCGCTCGTCGCGCAGCTCCATCAGGGCCTGCAGGCAGAAATACTGGAACCACAGGCCGGTGAAAATAAAGATCACCACATACAGCCAGATCGACAGCGCGGCCAGGAACGGGAACAGGAATACGGCGGCAATGGTCCCGCCGATCCACACCACGCCGGGCAAGGCCCCGGCCGCGCCGGAAAATATCCCGATCAGCATCAGCTGGCGCTTGTGCTTCGCGATGATGGCGCCGCGTTCTTCTGCGCTGGCGTGGTCGGACAAGGCGTCGTAGCTCATCACGCGCTGCGTCAGCCATCCCCACAGCAATGCCTGCGCGACGATCGCCACCGGCGCGATCACATACAGCGGCAGCGAGAGCAGCCACAACGGCACGAAGATGGCAAAGCCGCCCAGGTTCACCAGCAGGCTGCCGATGAAGCTGCCGCCGTGCTTCTTTTCCAGCTGCGCGAACTGGCGCTGGCTGACATGGCGCACGATCGCCGGCATCGCCACCACGCCCATGAACAGCAGCGCCGTCACCACCATCAGCGGCAGCAAGGCCAGCAGCGCCACCAGCGGCACGATCACGGTTTTCAGGAAGCCCAGCCCGAAGGTCGACAGCACACTGCCGCTGGTGCTGAACCAGCCGTAGTCGGTAAACAGCGCATGCAGGTAGTCGAGCATCGGCTGCAGGCCGTTCCACAGCAGCGCGCCCCACAGCAGCAGCGACAGCAGGAACGGGATCGCCGACAGCATCAGCATCTTGCCGGTCAGCTGGGAGCGCAGCGCGCGGCCGTAGGCACTCAGGACGGGGCGCAGCAATTTCTGGTTCATAAGCGGGTCGGTGTGGTCGTGGATGCAGGCAAAGCATAATCGAAACGCGGCGCCCGCGTTGCCATGCGCTCAATTGGCGGATTGCTACGCCATGGACTACAATTCCCGATCACCGCACTCATTAAGGAAAACACCATGTCCACCACCACGACAGAATCCGGCCTGCAATACGAAGACACCACCGTCGGCGAAGGCGCCGAAGCGACCGCCGGCCAGAAGGTCACCGTGCACTACACCGGCTGGCTGCGCAACGACGACGGCAGCCAGGGCGCGAAATTTGACTCGAGCAAGGACCGCAATGATCCGTTCCAGTTCAACCTCGGCGGCGGCCAGGTCATCCGCGGCTGGGACGAAGGCGTCCAGGGCATGAAAGTCGGCGGCCAGCGCCGCCTGACCATCCCGGCAGCGCTCGGCTATGGCGCGCGCGGCGCCGGCGGCGTGATTCCGCCGAATGCCACCCTGATCTTCGATGTCGAACTGCTGGCCGTTTAAGGACTGATCATGAGCTTGCAGGAACAATTCGCCCAGGCCCAGGCCGATTCGAAGAACTTGCCCGAACGTCCGGACAACATGACCTTGCTGAAGATCTACGCGCTGTACAAGCAGGGTTCGAGCGGCGACGTGCAGGGCGAGCGCCCTGGCATGACCGACTTCGTCAACCGCGCCAAGTTCGACGCATGGGACGGCCTCAAGGGCACGTCGCAAGACCAGGCGATGCAGCAGTACATCGACCTGATCGAGGAATTGAAGGGTTAATTCCAGCCGCGGCGGGAACCTGCGCGTGCCGCATCGGTTCCCGCTTGCGCGGGAACCGCGTCAGGCGCCGGCAAACACCCGCTGCATCTTCTCCGTCACCTTCGCGCGGATCGATGGCGCAAACGCGCCCATCAGCAATCCCAGGTTGATTTCCATCGCCGCCTGCTGGTCGCCCAAGGTCAGCGCGCCGTTTACGCCGCTGCGCTCGAAACGCAGCACATCGCCATCCCAGTTGCAGGCCAGGCCGTATTCGCGGGCAATCTTGTCCGCCACTTCCTGCGCCGCGGCGCGCGCCCGTTCCGGCGTCAGGTTGTGGGTCTGGACGATGTTGATGTCAGCCATGGTGCTTCCCGAATCAAAACAAAAGCGCGCATGATACCGTAAAGCGAGCCCGGCCGATGTCGCGAAGTTTGCCTGCCGGGTGGTGATCTGGGCAATAATAGCCATTACTTTTTGCAATTTTTTCGACCATGACAGACATCCAGCTGATTGCCGCCATCATTTTTGCCCTGGCACTCATCCATACCTTCGCCGCCAAATCGTTCGAGCGCCTCGCCGACCGCTACCCTCGCCACGCCGGACTGCTGCACTTCGCCGGCGAGATCGAAGTGGTGTTCGGGCTGTGGGCGATCGTGCTGGTGATCGCGATGGCCATCGTCAGCGGCGGCGCCGCGGCGATTTTGTATGCCGAGTCGCGCACCTTCACGGAACCGCTGTTCGTGTTCGTCATCATGGTCGTGGCGGCATCGCGGCCAGTGCTTGAAACCGTGCGCGGCCTGATCGGCGTGGTCGCCCGGCTGATGCCGGTGCGCACCGCCGTGGCGCGCGCCTGGCTATGCCTGGCCGGGATTCCACTGATCGGCTCGCTCATTACCGAGCCTGCCGCGATGACGCTGGCCGCGCTGATGCTGGCGCCGACGGTGTTTACGAAAAACAAACCGGAATGGCTGAAATACGCGGCCCTGGGCGTCTTGTTCGTCAACATTTCGATCGGCGGCACCCTGACCTCCTTCGCCGCCCCGCCGGTACTCATGGTGGCCTCGACATGGGGCTGGGATTCGAGCTTCATGGCCGCCACGTTTGGCTGGCGCGCCGCCATCGCGGTGGTCATCAACGCGACCGCCGTGACGCTCCTGCTGCGCCGCTACATCAGCGACGAGGTAGTCACGTCGGCGGGCATCCCCGCGCCGCCGCTGGTGCGCATCATCCACCTGACCTTCCTTGCCGGCGTCGTCGCCTTCGCCCATCACCCGGTCATCTTCATGGGCCTGTTCCTGCTGTTCCTCGGCTTCACCCAGGCATACGAGCAGTACCAGTCGCCGCTGATCCTGCGCGAAGGCTTGCTGGTCGGCTTCTTCCTGGCCGGCCTGGTGGTGCTGGGCGGCATGCAGCAGTGGTGGCTGCAGCCGATCGTCAGCGGCCTCGAGCCAACCGCGCTGTTCTTCAGCGCCGTGGCCCTGACCGCCGTCACCGACAACGCCGCCCTGACCTATCTCGGCTCGCTGATCGTCGGCCTGTCGGACCACGCGAAGTACATGCTGGTGGCCGGCGCGGTGGCCGGCGGCGGCCTGACGGTGATCGCCAACGCCCCCAACCCGGCCGGCGTGGCGCTGCTGCGCGACGGCTTCAACGACGAATCGATCAGCCTGGGCGGCCTGCTGCTGGGCGCGCTGCTGCCGACCGCGACGGCCGTGGTGATGTTCCTCATGTAACACGCGCGCACTTTTCATCCCGCTTTCGCCGGGCGCTTGCGCCGCATCAAACAAAGTTTGACCGCCAAGCGCCACTATTTCCCTGAACGTTGCCGCCAGCCATTCATTGACTGGCGCGCGCACCCTGCGGAGAAAAGAAGATGGATGAACGCGACAACCTGCCCCTGGTCAGCCTGCCCGACCGCCAGCAAGCGCCGGTCAGCTTTGTGCCGACGCCGACCGCCTCCTACCGCCAGCACCGCAAGGCGATGGCGCTGGTAACCGAGCCGGGCAAGCCGCGCATCGGCCTGGCCGACCAGCCCGCGCCCGAGCCGGTGCCGCTGCCGTATGCGTTCGGCGCGCGCGTGCTGATGTGGAAGCAGGATCCGTCGGTCAGCGAGATCGGCACCCGCAAGGTATTCCTGCCGGGGATCGTGCTGGCCGGCCCGCGCGACGCCCGCATCATGTACGGCGAACCCGGGATTGCGCCGGTCAGCCCCAACGCCTTTGGCGACTTCGTCACCGCGCCCGACACCCCGCAGTTCGACGCCGTCCACACCTTCGCCGTGGTGCGCCAGACCCTCACCATGTACCAGCGCGCGCTGGCCGGCGGCGACGGCGAAACGCCGTTGCCGTGGCAGTGGAACAGCAGCATCGACACCGCGCCGCTGCAGCTGTTCCCGCACGGCCTGCCCAATACGATGAACGCGTTCTACAGCCGCTCGCAGTGCTGCCTGAAGTTCGGCGACTTCATTCCCAGCGGCGCGCTGGAGCGCGTCTACACCTGCCGCTCGTTCGACATCGTGTCGCACGAAACCGGCCACGCGGTGCTCGACGGCCTGAAACCGGACTGGCTGCTGGCCGACAATCCGCCCCAGACCGGCGGCCTGCACGAAGCCTTTGGCGACCTGACCGCGATCTTCCTGGCGCTGTCGCAGCTGGACCAATGCGAAGCGGTGATCGCCCAGACCAAGGCGCGCCTGCACGACAAGACGTTCTTGGCCGACATCGCCGAGCAGTTCGGCCTCGCGCTGGGCCGCTCGAACGGCCTGCGCAATGCCGACAACGACATCACGCTGCTTGACGCGGGCACCGAGGTGCACGCGATTTCGCAGGTCTTCACCGGCGCCGTGTACGACATCCTGGCCGACATGTTCCTGCACGAGCGCGACCCCGGCCTGCTGGACTGCGCCGCGGTGCTGCACCGGGTGGGCGACTACCTGCGCGGGCTGGTGCTGCGCGCGATGATCGCCGCGCCCGACCGCGGCGCCACCTACGTCGACGTGGTCAACGAGATGATCCGCCTCGTCACCGAGGATGGCCGGCCGGCCGAATACCGCAACTTCATCCGCAACCGCTTCGTGGCGCGCCACGTGGTCGAGTCGCCGGTGGCGCTGACCGAAGACTTACCGCCCGGTACCCTGCTGGCGCCCGGCATTCAGGACGCGCCGGGCGCGCTGCAGGACCGGCGCGCCTGCTGCGGCACCATGAACCTGGCCGAGTACTATGGCATCGAGCACGTGTTCGACGCCGAGGTCCAGGCGCTGGCCCAATGGTGCGCCGAGAACGGCCGCACCGGCGAGGCGCCGGTGCGCGACGATACTGCCAGCGGGGACAACCGCAGCGCCCTGCCCGCGCCATGAAAATCTCGGCCAGGGGCGGCGGCGGCTTCGCCGGAATCACCGAGCAGTACGACGTCGACACCAGCCGGCTTCCCCAGGGCGGCGCCATCGAGGCCCTGCTGCAGAACCTCGACTTCTTCCACGCCGCCGAACCGGTGCCGGCGGTCGGCGCCGACCTCCCGCGCTGGGAAATCACGGTCGACGACGGCCAGCAATGCCGTACCGTCGCCTTTGCCGACGACGGCAGCGCCGCCTGCGCACGCTGGAAACGGCTGATCGACGGCCTTAAAGGCAGCCAATAAGCCGCCGCCAGCCCCGCGATGTGTTAAACGAATGGCAATTTTGCAGGCCCGGCCTGCATTTGCTTATTTGTATAGTGTCTAAGCCTGAATTGTGGGAAAAACCGAATTGCCTTAAAATACAGTGCTTTGCTATGGTTGGCGGGCACTCCCAAGCCTTCCGCAGTACCCCTTTTACTCATAGGACTGTTATGACCCACGTTGTCACCGAATCGTGCATCGCATGTCGCTACACTGATTGCGTCGATGTATGCCCGGTAGATTGTTTCCGGGAAGGCCCGAATTTTCTGACGATCGATCCGGACGAGTGCATCGACTGCGCAGTCTGCGTGGCCGAATGCCCTGTCAACGCGATCTATGCCGAGGAAGACGTGCCGTCCGACCAGCAACAGTTCATCAAGATCAACGTTGACCTGGCACGCGCATGGCCATCGATCACCAAGACCAAGCCGCCGCTCCCGGACGCCGAGGAGTGGAAGGACGTCAAGGACAAGCTGAATAAGCTGATCCGCTAAGCGGACCTGCCGCAGGCAGCCGGGCCGGCTTTCCGCGCGCCGGCATCGCTGCTGCGCGGCATGGCAACACACATCAAAATCAACAGGAAGTAATCGCATGACAATCTCCGCCACCCACGAAGCAGGCAGCATCGCTGCCAACAGCACCTTTTCCGGCGCAATCGAAACCGATGCCGTCATCATCGGCGCGGGCCCGGTCGGTCTGTTCCAGGTGTTCGAACTCGGCCTGCTCGAAATCAAGGCCCACGTGATCGACTCGCTGGGCGCGGTCGGCGGACAGTGCGTTGAACTGTATCCGGACAAGCCGATCTACGACATCCCGGCGGTGCCGGTGTGCACCGGCCAGGAATTGACCGACAACCTGCTCAAGCAGATCGAGCCGTTCGAGCCGACCTTCCACCTGGGCCAGGAAGTGACCGGCGTGCAGCGCCGCGAAGACAACCGCTTCAACGTCGAAACGTCCAGCGGCACCCGCTTCATCACCAAGACCATCTTCATCGCCGCCGGCGTCGGTTCGTTCCAGGCGCGCACCCTGAAGGTCGACGGCATCGAAGCGTTCGACGGCAGCCAGCTGCACTACCGCGTCAAGGACCCGTCGATTTTCGACGGCAAGAACCTGGTGGTTTGCGGCGGCGGCGACTCGGCGCTTGACTGGGCCCTGAATTTCGTCGGCAAGGCCGAATCGGTGGTGCTGGTGCACCGCCGCGACGACTTCCGCGCCGCGCCTGCCTCGGTCGCCAAAATGAAAGCCCTGTGCGACGCCTACGAAATGCAGCTGATCACGGGCCAGGTCACCGGCTTCGACGCCAAGGACGGCAAGCTGTCCGAAGTGAAAGTCACCGGCGCCGACGGCGTCACCCGCCGCGTGCCGCTGGACATGCTGCTGGTGTTCTTCGGCCTGTCGCCGAAGCTGGGCCCGATCGCCGAATGGGGCCTCGACATCGAGCGGCGCCAGCTGAAGGTGGTCGATACCGAAAAGTTCGAGACCAACGTGCCGGGCATTTTCGCCGTGGGCGACATCAACACCTATCCGGGCAAGAAAAAGCTGATCCTGTCGGGCTTCCACGAAGCCGCGCTGGCCGCCTTCGGCGCCGCGCCTTACATCTTCCCGGACAAAAAGATCCACATGCAGTACACGACGACGTCGCCGAAACTGCACAAGATCCTCGGTGTCGAGACGCCAACCTTCGATTAATGCGCGTTCCGTATCATTGACGCCACCAAAATGCCCCGCCGAGTCGGGGCATTTTTCTTTTGTGTTAAGTAGCACATAAAAGATTCGCAAACTCATGTGTTACAACTATGTCTGACCAGAAGTAGCCCTACTCCCTGCTGGCGCATTGGCAAATTGCCAATGAGCATAACTAATTGCATTGCAGTCTCGCGAATGGCCTATAATTGACCGCGCAGGGCAGGAAAGAACGCCCGTGCACTTTACTTCGAGGAATCTGTATGCTTTATCATTTGCACGAGATGCAACGCTCATTCCTGATGCCGCTGATGCAATGGGCTGATGCGTCGTCCAAGATATTTTCGAATCCGGTATCGCCGCTGGCGCACACCCCGTTCTCCCAGCGCATCGCCGCCGGCTACGAGCTGATGTACCGTCTCGGAAAAGACTACGAAAAGCCGGCCTTCGGCATCGACACCGTCACGATTGGCGCCGACACCGTGCGCATCGTCGAACGCATCGAAATCGACAAGCCGTTCTGCCGCCTGCTGCACTTCCGCAAGGACCTGGACGCCAAGTCGCTGGCCAAGCTGGACAATCCCAAGGTCCTGCTGGTCGCCCCGCTGTCGGGCCACCACTCGACGCTGCTGCGCGACACCGTGCGTGCGCTGCTGCCGAACCATGACGTCTACATTACCGACTGGACCGATGCGCGCATGGTGCCGCTGTCGGCAGGGCCGTTCCATCTCGACGATTACATTTTCTACGTCCAGGACTTCATCCGCCACCTGGCCCCTGACCTGCACGTGATTTCCGTATGCCAGCCGACCGTACCGGTGCTGGCGGCCATTTCGCTGATGGCCACCGCCAACGACCCGCAACTGCCAAAGACGATGACGATGATGGGCGGCCCGATCGACCCGCGCCGCTCGCCGACGGCGGTCAATGACCTGGCGATCGAAAAGCCGTTCTCGTGGTTCGAGAACACGGTGATCTACTCGGTGCCGGGCAACTACCCGGGCGCCGGACGCCGCGTCTATCCCGGCTTCCTGCAGCACGCCGGCTTCATCGCGATGAACCCGGGCCGCCACGCCCAGAGCCACCGCGAGTTCTACAACCACCTGGTGGCGGGCGACGACGAACCGGCCGAAAGCCACCGCCAGTTCTACAACGAGTACAACGCGGTGCTGGACATGCCGGCCGAGTACTATCTCGACACGATCAAGACCGTGTTCCAGGACCATGCGCTGCCGAAGGGCACGTGGGAAGTCGGCGGCCAGCTGGTGCGTCCGCAGGACATCAAAACGGTCGCGCTGCTGACGGTCGAAGGCGAGCTCGACGATATCTCGGGCGCCGGCCAGACCCAGGCCGCGCATGACCTGTGCAGCGGCATCCCGGCCAAGATGAAGCAGGACTATGTCGCCGAGAAAGCCGGCCACTACGGCATCTTCTCCGGCCGCCGCTGGCGCGAGACGATCTGCCCGAAGATTGGCGAGTTCATCCGCAAGCACGGATAAGCTTCCACCGAATGCCGCCTAACCAGCGGCATTTTTTTTGTCCGCATACAAATTCGGTGGATACGGCCTTCGGCCGGCGCCGAGGTGGTGGATAATGGTGGTTTTACCGATTCCACACCCCGTGACCAAGTCCCTCGCCGACCAGCTGGAAGACCTGCTGCCGCAAACCCAGTGCACCAAGTGCGGGTATGCCGGCTGCCGTCCGTATGCCGAGGCGATCGCCGCGGGCGAGGCCGGCATCAACCAGTGCCCCCCCGGCGGCATCGAGGGCGTCGCGCGGCTGGCGAGTTTTCTTCACCGCGCCGTCATCCCGATCAACCCCGCCAACGGCGCCGAGCGCCCGCGCCCGGTCGCCTTCATCGACGAGGCCCTGTGCATCGGCTGCACCTTGTGCATCCAGGCCTGTCCGGTCGATGCGATCCTCGGCGCGACCAAGCAGATGCACACGATCCTGCCAAGCCTGTGTACCGGCTGCGACCTGTGCGTGGCGCCCTGCCCGGTCGACTGCATCAGCATGATGCCGGTCACCGGCGAGCGCACCGGCTGGGCGGCCTGGTCGCAGCAGCAGGCCGACGCCGCGCGTTCGCGCCACGATTTCCGCGCGCTGCGCCTGCAGCGCGAGCGCGCCGAGAACGACGCGCGGCTGGCCGCGAAAGCCGCCGAGAAGCTCAAGGCGGTAACGCTGGAGGCGGCCAACACCCCCGAGGAACTGGCCGAGAAAGAGCGCAAGCGCGCGATCATCGCGGCGGCCCTGGAGCGCGCGCGCATCAAGGCCGGCGAACCAAAGACCACCGACCAATGAACGCAGCAAAACGATACGAGATCTTCGCGCGCCTGCGCGCCGCCAATCCGAACCCGGTCACCGAGCTGGAATACAGCACGCCATTCGAACTCCTGATCGCGGTGCTGCTGTCGGCCCAGTCGACCGACGTCGGCGTGAACAAGGCCACGCGCAAGCTGTACCCGGTGGCCAACACGCCGCAGGCGATCCTCGACCTGGGCGAGGATGAACTGAAGACCTACATCGCCACCATCGGGCTGTACCACACCAAGGCGAAAAACGTGATCGCCACCTGCCGCATGCTGGTGGAGAAGCACGGCGGCGAAGTGCCGCGCACGCGCGAGGAGCTGGTGGAGCTGCCCGGCGTCGGCCGCAAGACCGCCAACGTGGTGCTCAACACCGCCTTCGGCGAGGTGGCGATGGCGGTCGATACGCATATCTTCCGCGTATCGAACCGCACCAACATCGCACCGGGTAAAAATGTCGATGAGGTCGAGCACAAGCTGCTCAAGTTCGTGCCGAAGGAGTTCCTGCTCGACGCCCACCACTGGCTGATCCTGCACGGCCGCTACACCTGCATCGCACGCAAGCCCTTGTGCTGGAACTGCGTCATCAACGACCTGTGCGAATACAAGGCGAAAACGCCCGCGCCGGCCAACCTGCTGCCGGTTTAACCGGTATCATCTCGTATTAACCGAAGCAGGAGCACGACCCCGATGATCATTGCAACCCATAGCGGCAAATTCCATGCCGACGACGCCTGGGCCGTCGCTGTACTGAACATCCTTTTCCCCGATAACGAGATCGTTCGAACGCGCGACCAGGCCAGGATCGACGCCGCCGATTTTGCCATCGATGTCGGCGGCACCTACGAGCCGGCCAGCGGCCGCTTCGACCATCATCAAAAGGGCTTCGATGTCGCGCGCCCGAGCGGCGTGCCGTACGCCAGCGCAGGGCTGGTATGGCGCGAGTACGGCGCGCGCTGCGTCGCCGCCCTCGCCGAGACGCATGCCGGGCACCAGCTGCCCGCAGATGCGGCGCGCCAGATCGCGTATGCCATCGACGACGACGTGGTGCAGTACCTGGACTTGTCGGATGTGGGCGCGGCCAAGAACGCGCCCGGCGGCTACGGCCTGTCGGCGATTGTCTCCGGCTTCAATCCGAACTGGCTGGACGACCAGCGCACCGGGTATGGCGAGCCGGCCGAAGCGTATCGCCTCAGCCAGTTCCGGCGCGCGATGGAAGTGCTGGCCGATGTCCTGGTCAACCAGGTCAAGTACCGTGTCGGCGCGCTGCTGGCGCTCGAACAGGTGCGCCAGGCGGAGCCGCTTGAGAATGGCCGCGTGCTGTTCCTGAAAAACGGCGCGCTGCCGTGGACCACCGTGGTGCGCAAGGAGATGCCGAAGGTGCTGTTCGTGGTCAGCTTCAGCATCGCCGACCAGCGCCACATGCTGCACACGATTCCCGTCAGCCCGGACAACTTTACCGCGCGCGCCGACCTGCCCGAGGCATGGGCCGGCTTGCGCGATGAGGACCTGGCAGCCGTGACCGGCGTGGCCGACGCGATCTTCTGCCACAACGGCAGGTTCATCGCGGCGGCGAAATCGTACGACGGCGCGCTGACGATGGCGCGCCAGGCCTTGCAGGCGATTGACGATGGCATGCCGGCGCGCGTGCGCGAAGCGGTCGGCGCCGGCGCTAACGCGCCCGAACAACCGGCCCGCTGATCACGTCGTTCCCGCGAAAGCGGGAACCCATGCGGAGTATGGTTTCCCGCCTGCGCGGGAACGACGCAACTCAGGTCGGCGTATCGACCTGATCCCAGCCGGCGTGCTGGAAGCGCACCAGCGCGCAGACGCTAACGGACCCGAACAGCCGGTCCGCTAATCACGTCGTTCCCGCGAAAGCGGGAACCCATGCAGAGTATGGTTTCCCGCCTGCGCGGGAACGACGCAACTCAGGTCGGCGTATCGACCTGATCCCAGCCGGCGTGCTGGAAGCGCACCAGCGCGCCGACGCTAACGGACCCGAACAGCCGGTCCGCTAATCACGTCGTTCCCGCGAAAGCGGGAACCCATGCAGAGTATGGTTTCCCGCCTGCGCGGGAACGACGCAACTCAGGTCGGCGTATCGACCTGATCCCGGCCGGCGTGCTGGAAGCGCACCAGCGCGCCGGCGCTAACGCCCCGAACAGCCGATCCGCTAATCACGTCGTTCCCGCGAAAGCGGGAACCCATGCAGAGTATGGTTTCCCGCCTGCGCGGGAACGACGCAACTCAGGTCGGCGTATCGACCTGATCCCAGCCGGCGTGCTGGAAGCGCACCAGCCAGTTCAGCGCGTGGTGGCGCTCCATGACCACGTCGACATCCACGCCCGGCGTGGCCGTGCGCTTCTTCAGGCGCTGCTGGCGGATGTGCCAGTGCACGCGATAAGTCAGGTCGAGCGCGTCGAGAATCTCGGCGCCGGCGCGCACCACAGGGCCGCGCATCTCGATCATCTTCGCCACCGTGGTGGCGGTGTCGCAGGCCTCGGCGGGAAACGCCAGCGTGTCGACCAGGCCAAGCGCCCACTCCAGCAGATGCAGGCTCTCGTAGCGCCAGATGAACTGCGCGCACTCTTCCTGCGACGGCGCCTCTTTCTCCAGGAACGCGCGCTCTTCCGGCGACAGATAATCGTCCGCCAGCGGCATTTTCGACAGCAGCGTCTCGGCGCTCATCGGCTCGCCCGAGGCGACCGATTCTGCGCGCAGCGAGATCAGCAGCAGCGCGCGTGCGCGGCCGATGATGTCGTCGCGGTCCTGCAGCACCAGTTCATCTTCGCTGATCAGCGGCGGCAAGGTATCCGGAACCTCGATGCCGCGTGCCGCCAGCGCCGCCTCGCTGGCCGCCTTGCGGGTCCAGGCCTGCGCCGGATACGGCATGAGCGCCTGCGCATCGGTGCTGCCGTCGTTCTCGTCGACCAGCACCAGCCCGTCGGGGTCGCGCACCTGGCCGTCCTTGGTGAACAGGATGGCGTTGGATTGCTTCGCCCACGCATACAGCGCGGCGGTGTCGTCGGCGCCGATGCTGATGGCGAGGTGGTGGTGGACGCGCTGCAGGTGCAGGATCACGTGGTATTTTTCGCGCGACATCTGGCCGTCGCCCCGGTCCAGCACATAGCCGCAGAAGTCGTTCAGGTGCGCCAGCAGCTCTTCGTCGCCAATGTCGCGGCGCAGGTGCAGCACGTGGGCGAACGGCGGCTTGGGAATCTCTACCCGGGTGCAGTAGGCGTTGAACAGCAGCGTCTCGCCGGTCGGCGCAGCGGGCGCCGCGGCCTGGCGGGTCGGGAGCAGGCCTCGAAGTTTTTCAAGCATCGTCAGATCAGTACCATGTTGTCGCGGTGGATAAGCTCGGGCCCTTCGAGAAAGCCGAGAATTGATTCAATGTCGGTGGACGGCTTGCGCATGATGCGGCGCGCCTCCGAGCTAGTATAGTTGGATATGCCGCGCGCGACCGGCGTTCCGTCCTCCGACAGGCAGGTAATCACCGCGCCGCGGCCAAATTCGCCCCTGACCTCGACCACGCCGATCGGCAGCAGCGACTTTCCTTCCCTGGTCAGCTTGGCCACCGCGCCGCCGTCGAGCACCACTTTGCCCGCCGTGTGCAGGTGATCCGACATCCACTGCTTGCGCGCGGTGGTGCGGCCGGTCTGCGCCAGCAGGCAGGTGCCGATCGCCTCGCCGCCGGCCAGCCGCGTGAGCACATTGTCTTCGCGGCCCCAGGCGATCACGGTGTCGGCGCCCGAGCGCGCGGCGCGCCTGGCGGCGAGGATCTTGGTCAGCATGCCGCCGCGCCCAAGGGCGCTGCCGGCGCCGCCGGCCATCGCTTCGAGCGCCGGGTCGCCGGCCTTGCCGTCGGCGATCAGGTACGCCGCAGGGTCCTTGCGCGGGTCGGCGCTGAACAGGCCTTTCTGGTCGGTCAGGATGATCAGCGCGTCGGCTTCGATCAGGTTGGCCACCAGCGCGCCGAGGGTGTCGTTGTCGCCGAACTTGATCTCGTCGGTGACCACGGTGTCGTTCTCGTTGATGATCGGGACCACCCCGAAACGCAGCAAGGTGGTCAGGGTCGAGCGCGCGTTGAGGTAGCGTTCGCGGTCGGCCAGGTCGGCGTGGGTCAGCAGCACCTGGGCGGTGCCCAGGCCATGCGCGCGGAAGCTGGTTTCGTAGATTTGCGCCAGGCCCATCTGGCCGACGGCGGCGCAGGCCTGCAGCTCGTGGATATCGGTGGGACGCTTGTCGAAGCGCAGGCGCAGCATGCCTTCGGCGATCGCGCCGGAGCTGACCAGCACGACTTCCTTGCCGAGGGCGCGCAGCGCGGAGATTTGCGCGGCCCAGCGCGCGATGGCGGCGTGGTCGAGTCCGCGGCCGTCGTTGGTGACCAGCGAGGAGCCGACCTTGATGATGATGCGGTTAGCTTTTTGTATGACTGAGTTCATCGGCGCGCGTTCCAACAGGTCGCGGGCGCAGCGCCAGCAGCCCGAGGCCGCCCAACAGCTCCAACCCGCATATGACTAACAAAAAACCCTGGGGCAGGCCGATCGCGAAGGCCGCGATGAAGCGGCCGGCCGGCTGCGCCAGGAGGAATAATGCTGTGATATCGCCGAGGAGTGGCTGGTCGCCGTGCCTTGCCGCCAGCAGCGCCAGTCCCGCGGTCGCGAGACGGACGCCGACATAGATGGCGAAAAACTGGCTGTAGCCGTTGACGCCAACGAGTAGCATTCCCATGCTGCCGGCCACGCGGTCAGGATCGAGCAGGGCCGCCAGCGCGGCCAGCGAGCTGGCGATGGCGATGAGCTTGAGCAGCGAATGTCGCAGCCGCGCCCGTTGCATGGGAACTGCCAATTCTAGTCCAGAATCTTGAAACGTGGATCGTCCGGGTCGATCGATGCAATACCGCGCGCTTCTTCGGTCATCTGGGTTTCTTCGGCGCGGTGCTCGCTGTTGCGCTTTTCTTCCAGGTGCAGGTAGATGGCGTTGACCAGTTCCTGGCAACCTTCGCGGTTGAGCGCCGAGATCTCGAACACAGGGCCCTTCCAGGCCATGCGCTTGACGAAGTCCTTGACCACCTTCTTGCGATCGCCCTCAGGGACGACGTCGAGCTTGTTGAGCACCAGCCAGCGCGGCTTGTTGAGCAGCGATTCATCGTACTTCTCGAGTTCCTTGACCAGCGCCTTGGCTTCCTTAACCGGGTCGACGTTGGTCTCGAACGGCGCCAGGTCGACGATGTGCAGCAGCAGGCCGGTGCGCTGCAGGTGGCGCAGGAACTGGTGGCCGAGGCCGGCGCCTTCGGAGGCGCCCTCGATCAGGCCGGGAATGTCGGCGATGACGAAGCTCTTCTCGTGCGACACGCGCACCACGCCCAGGTTCGGGTGCAGTGTGGTGAACGGGTAGTCGGCGATCTTCGGCTTGGCGTTCGATACCGCCGTGATGAAGGTCGACTTGCCGGCGTTGGGCATGCCGAGCAGGCCGACGTCGGCCAGCACCTTCAGTTCCAGGCGCAGTTCGCGGCGCTCGCCTTCCTTGCCTTCGGTCTTTTGACGCGGGGCGCGGTTGGTCGAGGACTTGAAGTGGATGTTGCCCCAGCCGCCCTCGCCGCCTTTGGCGAGCAGTTCGGTCTGGCCGTGTTCGGTCAGGTCGGCGATGATTTCGCCATTGACGTTATCGACGATGAGCGTGCCGACCGGCATGCGCAGGACGATGTCGTCCGCGCCCTTGCCGTAGCAATCGGAGCCGCGGCCGGCTTCGCCGTCGCGCGCTTTATGCATCTTGGAGTAGCGGAAGTCCACCAAGGTGTTGATGTTGCGATCCGCAACCGCCCAGATGGAGCCGCCCTTGCCGCCGTCGCCGCCGTCAGGACCGCCGAACGGGCGGAACTTCTCGCGGCAGAACGATGCGCAGCCATTGCCGCCGTCGCCACCGATGACTTCGATTCTTGCTTCGTCGATAAACTTCATAATTTTGTACCGCCATAAAACTAAAAAGGCTCTACCTTGGGCAGAGCCTTTCGATGGAAGGCTTGCGCCTTACAATGTTGCGCCGCGAGCGGCGCGAGCGCGTCTTACGCTGCTGCCGTTTGAGCGGCAACCACGGTAACGAACTGCTTCGAGCCAATGCCCTTTTTCACGAACTTGACGGTACCGTCGACCAGTGCGAACAGGGTGTGATCCTTGCCCGTACCGACGTTGGTGCCCGCGCGAACTGGGGTACCGCGCTGGCGAATGATGATGCCGCCTGCGTTGATGACCTGGCCGCCGTAAACCTTAACGCCAAGGCGCTTTGATTCTGAGTCACGGCCGTTGCGCGTTGTGCCGCCGCCTTTTTTGTGTGCCATTTAGATGCTCCTTGATAGCTTGATTAAATCGGGCAAACAGCAATTAGCCGTTGATCGATACGATTTGGATTTCGGTGTAGTTCTGACGATGGCCTTGGTGCTTCTGGTAGTGCTTACGACGACGCATCTTGAAAATCTTCACCTTATCGTGACGACCGTGTGCCACAACAGTAACCAGAACCGTTGCACCTTCGACCAATGGCGCACCAAACTTGATGGTGTCGCCCGCGCCTACTGCGAGTACTTGATCGATGGTGAGTTCGGAACCAATGTCTGCCGGTATCTGTTCTACTTTAAGTTTTTCGCCAGCGACAACTTTGTATTGTTTGCCACCGGTTTTTATGACCGCGTACATGATTTGAAACCTCATCAAATGTTAGAAAATTTCCCTGGCCGGAAGCCGGGGAACCGCGAATTATACACGGGATGGGTTTTCGCGTCAAAAGGTGTGCACAAGCCCGGCAGTTCGTGGTATGTCAGCAACTTTGCCCAGCAGCCCTTGCACGAGAGCCAATGTTGCCATTGGGACGACAACGCGTGCTTGTCGTATAATCCCCACACCTAACGTCCAATGCAGGTTCGCCTTGTCCGCCGCTACCCCACAACAGAATAACATCGCCCACTCGATCGCTCCAGACATGGAGGCGGTCAACAAGGTGATCCGTGAACGCCTGCATTCCGAAGTCACGCTGGTCAACCAGATCGCAGAGTACATCATCGGCGCCGGCGGCAAGCGCATCAGGCCGGTGCTGGTGCTGCTCGTTGCCAACGCCTACGGGTACAAAGGCAGCGCCCACCACGAGCTGGCGGCAGTCGTCGAGTTCATCCATACGGCCACCCTGCTGCACGACGACGTGGTTGACGAATCGTCGATGCGGCGCGGGCGCCAGACCGCCAACGCGCTGTTCGGCAACGCGGCCTCGGTGCTGGTGGGCGACTTTTTGTATTCGCGCTCGTTCCAGATGATGGTTGGCCTGAACAATATGCGGGTCATGCAGATCTTGTCGGATGCCACCAATGTGATCGCCGAAGGCGAAGTGCTGCAGCTGCTCAATATGCACGACCCGGACGTGACCCAGGAAAGCTACCTCAAGGTCATCCGCTCGAAGACTGCCAAGCTGTTCGAAGCGGCAGCCCAGCTGGGCGCGCTGATTTCGGGCGCCAGCGACGCCGAGATCGATGCCGCTGGCGAATACGGCCGTTCGCTCGGCACCGCGTTCCAGCTGATCGACGACGTGCTCGATTATGCCGGCGACGCTGCCGAGATCGGCAAGAATGTCGGCGACGACCTGCGCGAAGGCAAGCCTACCCTGCCGCTGATCTACCTGATGGAAACGGGCACCCCGGAACAGCGCGAACTGGTGCGCAACTGCATCGAGCAAGGCGACGAGCAGCATTTCGATGCGATCCTGTCGGCCATCACCACCAGCGGCGCCCTCGACTACACTCGGCGCGAAGCCGACGTTGCCGCAAAGCGCGCAGCGGACGCGATCGCCGGACTGCCGGACAGCCCATATAAACAAAGCTTGCTCCAGCTCTGCGCGTTCGCCGTTGACAGGAACCACTGACGTTTCTTAGAATTTAAGCGCTATCTGTATATAGGCTGCCCGTCGGGGTGTGGCTCAGCCTGGTAGAGCGCTGCGTTCGGGACGCAGAGGCCGGAGGTTCGAATCCTCTCACCCCGACCAGGTCCTGGGTGCGTCTTGTTATTCTTTAATGCCAACGACTGCTCAAGCTATAGCCGCGACCACCCGGCATCTCCGCCCGGGCACGTAATGGTGCCCGCCGTCCCCGCACCACCCGCTGAACCCGCGCCAGCCAGTTTGGCCCCATCGCTGCGCTCGATGCCGGAGCCGATGCCGCCGCTCTGGCGACACCAGACCTTGCCGCCGCGGCGAAAACGGTAAACGATCACGCCGTCGGCCTGCCTCAGGGTTTCCGTCACCGTCGCGAGGGATCGATCGATGTAGGCGCTGTCAAGCGCGCCGCGCAAGCGGGCAATGGGGAGATCCGGGTCAGGCGCCAGCGGACCTAGTTTGCCCCCGCGCAGCTCGTGGTCGATCGCGCCCACTTGGCGCTTCGCCACTTCCATCAAGCGATTGACGCCGAGCGCATCGGACGGGCCTTGCCGGGGCGCGGCCCGGTCCTGCGGCGGCTCGTCCTGGTCGAACGGTTCGGCGGCAGGGGCTGTAGCAGGCTTGGATGCGGGCGCAGCGGCAAGCTGCCGCGCCACGGGGCCAGGCGATATCTGACGCGGTGGCGGCGGCGATGGCGGCGGGTCGGGCGGCGCTGCTGCGCGCAGCCACGTCAGCGTGAAGTAACGCTGCCGCGCGTGCTGATCGGCCGTTACGTTCGCATTTATCCACCACAGCGCAAGCGCCAGGTGAAGCGCCAGAACAAGCGCCATCGGCAGGATCGCCACCGGCTGTTTTCCCGGGCGCCAGCTTGCCAGCCTTGTCATGTGTGCGGAGTCGCCACTGGGTCCGATGCTATGGTCATCGGCAACTTACGTAGTGAAAACAGCGTCATTTTCCTTTGTGGTGGGTGCGGCGCCTGGGCTGGTGGCCGAATCATATCTCAGCGGCCGCCGTTGGTGGCCTAAATAACAATTCCTCCGGAACGAGCATGCCTGCCATTTCCATGTGGCAATCAAATACCCCTTATCACCATCGCTGATGACCGATTCGCGCCCGCTTCCTCGATATTCACAAAAACTATGATGCACATCAGAAATCTAAATTTTCTTTATACCTTCGACTCTTTTATACTGCACTGCAACAACACATGCAAATAACAGGAGTTTTAGATGACCACCGCCACTTACCAAGCCACTGACAGCTTGCGTGACTATTTCGCCAACGTCGGCCGCGCCGCCCGCGCCTTCGCCGCGGCGCTGTTCGCCGCCCAGGAACGCCAATATGTCGCGCAAGTAGTGGCGCCGTCGGACACCGTTTGCCCACGCGTCATGCAAAAAAGCCGCATGCAACTGTTTGCCATGGCGCGCAACTGCGAAGACATGGCGCCGTCGCTGGCAGCCGAGCTGCGCTACCTCGCGGCGCGGGGTTGATCATGGAAATGCTCGGTTTCCTGCCAGGCGCGATCGCCGCCATTGCAATGGTTGTGCGCATCGTGATGTTTTTCCGTTTTGAGTACAAGTCCGGCGCGAAGTCGGCAGCGTAAGTCGCAGCCAGCCGCAAGGGCTGGCTGATCGCAGCGTCCGCGCTGTCGATTGCGTTCAACGGCCCGGGGCGTTCGCCGCCGGGTCCAGTTGAAAAGAAACCCGGGACTGTCCACATTGGCCAGTCCCGGGTTTTGTCGTATACGGCCTTCCACACTGGAGGGGACATCGCAAAAAAATGCGGGCAGAAAGCTTTCGCCCCCTGCCCGCAGTACGAGTCCGCCTCGCCGCTGGACGGTTTATTTGACCACGTTGACGATCACTGTTGTTTCGGTCAGGTTGCCAGCCTTGTCCTTGGCGGTGGCCTTGATGGTGTGCGCGCGGGCTACATACTTGTGCGCTTCCCAGGTCCAGGCCAGCGTGCCGCCGTTGCCGTAGGCGCGCAGCACGCCGTCGATCAGCAGCTGCAGGCGCAGGCCGGAAACATCGCGGTTGTCGGTCGCGCTGACGCTGATGGTCAGGGTGCCCGATACGTTACCGGCAACCGGATTCGTGATCGTGACCACCGGCTTGACCGTATCGACGGTCGGCTCGGTCGTCGGCGCAGGCACCGGCTCGGCAACGACGTTGGCCACGTTGACGGCGACATTGGTCGAGCTACCCGCGTTGCCAGCAGCGTCGTACGCAACGGCAACCAGGTTGACCATGCCGTTGGCCACGCCGGTCGAATCCCAGCTGAAGCTGTACGGTGCGGCGTTATCGACAGCAACGACGGTGCCGTTGGCCTTCAGTTCGACACGGGTGACGCCGACGTTGTCGGCTGCGCTGACGTTGACGGCAACCGCGCCCGAGACCGTGACGCTGCCCAGGGGCGCCGAGATGGCGGCGGTCGGCGCGGTGCTGTCGCCTGGAACGCCGTAGTTCTTCGCTGCAGCGACTGCCGCGGCGGCATTCACGCGGCCGTAACCGTAGTAGATGTCGCGCCCGGCGCTGCCGAGATCGACCGCGGTCGAGTACAGCAGCGACTGGATCGTGTCCGCGCTTAGTTCAGGGCGCGCGGCCATCATCATCGCGGCGACGCCTGCGGCGACCGGGCTCGAGAACGAGGTGCCGTTCTTGCTTGCATACTTTCCGCTAAGGGTGGTCGTCCAGATCCCGCTGCCCGGCGCTGCCAGCGATACCGCGCTGCCGTAGCTGGAGAAGCTTGAACGTGTATCCGAGCTGGTGGTCGACGAGACCACCACCAGCGCCGGATCGGCAACGATCTTCTCGTCAACGTTGGCGTTACCAGCCGAAACAAACACCAGGCCGCCCTTGCTCTTCATATAGCGCGCCGCGCTGAGCACTGCCGAACTGGCGGCCAGGCGCGCATAGCTGGCGTTGGCGATGCGCGCGCCGTTGTCCGCTGCGTAGGTAATGCCGGCAGCGATCGAGCTGTAGGTCGCGTAGCAGTTGTTGTAGGTGGTGTTCCAGTACGCGATGCGCAAAGGCATGATCTTGGCGGCGCCAGCGATGCCAGCGACGCCCAGGCCGTTGTTGGTCGATGCCGCCGCCGCGCCTGCGACTGCGGTGCCGTGGCCGCAAATGTCGCTGACATCGGCGTTGTTGTCGTAGATATTGCGTCCTGCGACCAGGTTTGCCTTGAGGTCGGGATGGCTCGCCTCGATGCCCGAGTCGAGGATCGCGATCGTGATGCCTGCGCCAGCCGACGAATCCCAGGCGGTGGAAGCGCCGATCTTGTTGACGTGCCAGGCGCTGCCGATGTAAGGGTCGTTCACCGCCAGGGTGCTTTCGACGATGCGGTCGAGCTCGGCATACTTGAATTCCGGGCGGTGCTGCAACTGTTTCAGGATCGCCGTTTCCGACGCGTTGGCCGGCAACTCGACGATGTGCAAGTTGCTCTGGCCAATTTTGCGCGACTTGCCTTTGTGCGGCTTGACCAGCTTGTCGAGCGATTCCGTCGACATGCCAGGCTTGACTTCGATGAGCAAGCGGCCGCGGACGTAATCATTGACGCCAGGTTCCAGTTGCGCGGCAACTGCGGTCGGGACCGCGAAAGCACCAGCCAGCGCGAGCGCGAAGACGGTGGCACGGGCAGGCAGCGAGGAGCGGGAGAGGTTGGAGGTGAGGAGCATGATAACAATCCTGTCTGATAAAAAATTAGAGGCAGGATTGCGAAACAGTCCAGTGTAAGACGCGTGCGGACGCGGTCCCACTTGCGCAATTTTTGCGCCTGGAAATGCCTGGCAGTCCTGCCGTCATAGGGAAACCCGTTAGACCGTTGACTTTGCGTCCTCCCCTTTCGAGGAGTTTGCCGTTTACAGATATTGAACTTACTGTACCGCAATTGATTACGTACGGCAATAAAATTCGATTGAAAACTGTGGTTTGAGCGTCGCGCTTGCGACAGATCAGTAATACCCAACTCGCTATAGAGCAATTCGGACAACTCAATTATTAAATCGATATTGAACTGCAGCGCGAATAACCCGCCATGGCTGCCATCGCGACCGGCTAACAGGCGGTATTGCGTAGGTTATGCAACGGGACACATCGCATAAACAATATTGATGATCGGTTAATATGGCTTATCTGAAATAAGCATTAACTCATTTCAATTACTTTCGATGTAAATATTATCCAGTTTAAGCAAATCGATATGCTTTCAATCTACATACAAGTATTTCCATTGGATAATATTGAATACCGCACTGGATTTATCACTGCAAACCGCGGGCGCAATGGAAGAGAGGCAAAGGGCTCGCACCCCTTGCCCCTCCTGTTGCGGCCGCCAGTTCGCTTATTTCACGTTGTTCACGACCAGCGTTTTCTCGGCCAGATTGCCGGCTTTATCTTTCGCCGTTACCCTGATCGTATGCGAGCCGGCGGTATATTTGGCGGCGTTCCAGGTCCAGGCCAGGGTGCCGCCGCTGCCGTAAGCGCGCAGAACGCCGTCGATCAGTAATTGCTGACGGATGCCAGCGACGTCGCTGTTATCCGTCACGCTGATGCTGATGGTCACCCTGCCAGAGACATTGCCGGCAACCGGGTTGGTGATCGTGATGGTGGGCTTGACGGTGTCGACGGTCGTCGTCGTGGTGGTGGCGTTTGCAACGTTTACCGCGACGCTGGCCGAGCTGCCGCTGTTGCCGGCAGCATCATAGGCAACGGCCACCAGGTTGGCCATGCCGTTTGCGACGCCGGTCGAATTCCAGCTGAAGCTGTACGGTGCGGCGCTATCGACAGCGACCACCGTGCCATTCGCCTTCAGCTCAACCCGGGCCACGCCGACGTTATCCGATGCGCCGACGTTGACGGCCACCGCGCCGGACACCGAGGCGTTACCCAGCGGCGCCGAGATGGCCGCTTTCGGCGCGGTCGTATCGCTGGTCACACCGTAGCTCTTCGCCGCCGCGACCGCGGCCGCCGCATTCACCCGACCATGACCGAAATACACGTCGCGCCCGGCGCTGCCAAGATCGACCGCCGTGGAATACATCAGCGACTGGATGGTGTCAGGCTTGAGGTCGGGGCGCGCGGCCATCATCATCGCCGCCACGCCGGCGGCGATCGGGCTCGAGAACGAGGTGCCGTTCTTGCTCAGGTACGTCGCATTGCGGCCGGTGGTCCAGATGCCGCTACCCGGCGCCGCCAGCGACACTGCCGCGCCATAGCTGGAAAAACTCGCCCGCGCGTCGCTGCTGGTGGTGGCCGAAACGACGATCAGCGCCGGGTCGGCAGTAATCTTTTCGTCCACATTGGCGTTTCCGGCCGACACAAAGACCAGCCCACCCTTGCTTTTCATGTAGCGGGCAGCGCTGAGCACTGCCGAACTGGCAGCCAGCCGCGCGTAGCTCGCATTGGCCACGCGGGCGCCATTGTCTGCGGCATAGGTGATGCCGGCGGCAATCGTGCTGTAGGACGCGTAGCAGGAGCTATACGTCGTATTCCAGTAAGCGATGCGCAACGGCATGATCTTGGCGGCGCCGGCGGTGCCTGCCACGCCGATACCATTATTCGATGCCGCCGCGGCCGCGCCGGCCACTGCCGTGCCGTGGCCGCAAATGTCCGACACATCGGTGTTGTTATTGTAGATATTGCGTCCCGCAACCAGGTTTGCCTTCAGATCGGGGTGGGTCGACTCGATGCCCGAATCCAGGATTGCGATAGTGATGCCGCTGCCGCGGGTGGAATCCCAGGCAGCCGGCGCGCCGATCTTGTTGATGTGCCAGGCGCTGCCGATGTAGGGGTCATTGACGGCCATCGTGCTCTCGACAAGGCGGTCGAGCTCGGCAAATTTGAATTCCGGACGGTGTTCGAGCTGCTTCAGGATGGCAATCTCCGAGGCATGACCTGGCAAGTCAATCACATGCAGGTTGCTCTGCCCCAGTTTGCGTTTCTTGCCGCCGTATGGCTTGAGTAACTTGTCGAAGGCAGCGTCGGACAAGCCTGGCTTGGCTTCGACCAACAGCCGGCCGCGCACGAAGCCGTCGAACTCGCCCTGCGGAGCGGCGCCAGCGGTAAAAGGAGCGAAGGCGCAGGCACCGGCAACGGCAAGCGCGGCGGCGCGGATGGCCGGGTTGGAACGAGTGGAAATACTGATCATGTTAACAATCCTGTTTGAAATAGATGAACAGGAATGCAAAACAAGCCTGTGCGCGAACTGCATTCAAATGCTGTCCACGCCTGCGCGATGCGTGCGCCTGGCGATGTCTGGCAGTCCTGCCGTCGTGGGAGAAAAATGCCCCGTTAGACCGTTGACTTTGCGCCCTCTCCTTTCGGGGAGTTTGCCTTTTGCAGAGAGCTTTTATCACGCCACGGTTAATTACTCGCGGCAATAAATTTCAGAACCGAAATGATAGGGGCGTCCGATTGATTGACGTCGTTCAATTACATTTGCTAACAATATGTCGATGGTCTTTACAGCAACGATTAAACATTAATAAATATTTCGTCACGATTTGATAAAAATCAAATGCTTAGCGCGCATGGAACGAAACCTGCTTGATATTTATCGTCGTACCCTTCATTAATAATTCCACCTAGGGGAATATGATGTCTAATCTTAAGAAAACTAAAAATTTGACAATGAGTGTTATCGCTGGAACAGCATTATTAATCGGCAGCACATTTTCAACGGCTGCGTTAGCAGAACCGATGTACATGGCCGATACCATGATCGGCTCTGGCAATCTCGGCAACTCGGGAGATGAAACGGAAATGCAATTCCTGCGTGACCTCGTCGGCGACCAATCGCTGATGCTGGACAAAAAGGTGGCGACACCGACGCCTGCCTTGATCGCGTTGGATGACGATGGGCAGTGGTACATCAACGTCGATCCCGACGAGCCAGGCTATTTCATGCTTAAGTTTGGTGTTGGCAACCTCGGGCTGGACACGCACTACTTCTTCCGGAATATTGGCGAATTGACCAAATTGGTCTGGACTAACGCCGATGTCAACTTCCTCACGGGCGGCGACTGCGGCGCCAACAACCAGAGCGCGTGCAATATTGGCCGCCTCAGCCACTATTTGATTACCGATCCGGACACCGACGTTCCGCCAAATGAGGTTCCGGAACCAGGTTCGCTGGCACTGGCCGGACTCGGCTTGCTGGGCCTTTGGGCCGGCCGCCGCAGCGCGAAACGATAAGCTGTTTCAAGACCTGGACCAGCAAGGCGGGACCGCGCGTCCCGCCTTTTTTACCTGGGCAAAAAACACGGTGAATGCTTAAACCATAAGCAGAAATTGTCGAAAAATCTTACACTTGGAAACTTAAAAGTTCCCATAAGAAACCAGAGTTGATTTGAATCAATGAGTTGGGTGCGCTGGCACAAACATTGCATATCTTCCAGGAAAAAATAATTATTCAATTTTCCAACTGGGGTAATGCATGTTTAACCGAAACAATTCTTTTAATGCAATCAACAACTGCCTCGCTGGCGCGCTCGTCGCTGTCGCCGCGCTGGCGCCGCAGATGGCGCTCGCTGCGCCAATTTACTCCGTCGACACCCTGCTCGGTTCGGTAACCCTGGACAATTCGGGCAAGGACGAATTGGCCATGCTGCGCCACTACGCGGGGGATTCCCTGCTCAACTCGACCAAAAGCGAAGGCAACGTAACCGCCTACGCCGACGACGGCCAATGGTTTGTCGACACGGGCACGGCCACGCCGGGGTTCTTCGTGCTGAAGTTCGGCACCGGCAACACCGGCCAGGATTCGCATTATTTCTTCAAGAATGACGGCGCAATCGGCACCAACAAGCTGGTCTGGACCAATGCCCAGGTTGATTTCCTCACCGGTGGCGGCAACTGCTTCGCCGAAGGTACGACCTCCGGCAAGAAGGGGCCGGATCTGGCTTCATGCAATATCGGCCGCCTGAGCCACTATGCGTTCGTTGGCATGATCACCCCGCCGGTCGACAACCCACCGCCGACGGACAATCCACCGACCGGCAACCCGCCAACGGACAACCCACCGACGGATCATCCGCCGACGGACATTCCTCCGACCGATGTGCCTCCAACCGATGTTCCTCCAACCGATATCCCGGAACCTGGCTCATTGGCATTGGCGGGCCTTGGCTTGCTGGCACTGTTCGGCGCACGCAAGAAGCTCGCCAAGTAAGAACGCAACAGCCGGGCGCATGAGGGCGGAACCTGACATGGTTCCGCCCTTTCTTTTTATACCGGTTCCAGTGCGATAGAATGTGTCCTGGCAATTTCCCGATGGCACAAGTCATCTAAACCTCACCAGCCAGGCCCCATGCGTCTCTTCGCACTTCCCCTACTCGCTGCAATCTGGGCAATCCCCGCCGCAGCCTATACCCCCATCAGCCTCGACCAAGCCATGTCCCACCCGGACTGGATCGGCACACCTGCGGAAGACGCCTGGTGGAGCTGGGACGGCAAACAGGTGTTCTACAAGCAGAAGCGCACCGGCTCTCAGCTGCGCGACACCTTCCAGGCCGTGCCTGGCCAGCCGCGCCGCATTGGCGACGCCGAGCTGGGCAACATGGATGGCCCCAACGTCACGTACAACCGCGACCGCACCCGCGCCATCCTGCTGCGCAACGGCGACCTGTTCGAGCGCGACCTCAAGTCCGGCGCGCTGACCCAGATCACCCGTGGCAGCAGCGGCCTGGCAGCGCCGCAGTACTCGGCCGATGGCGCCAGCGTGCAGTTCCGCGTCGGCCACGAATGGCTCAGCTGGAACCGCGCCGACCGCCTGGTCTCGCCGGTGGTGCGCCTGCGCGCCGAGAAGGACCCGGCCGCCGCGCCCGACGACGACGCCTTGCGCGCGATGCAGCTGCGCCTGATCTCGACGCTCAAGCGCCAGAAGGACGACCGCGACGCCGCACGCGACCGCACCGAAGAAGAACGCCGCGCCGACCTGACCCGCGCGCCAGGCCCGGTGTACCTGGGCGACAAGGTCGTCATCGACGGCAGCGCGCTGTCGCCCGACGGCCGCTGGCTGCTCGCCGTGACGGCGCCGAAAACCACCGACAAGGGCCGCGTCGGCAAGATGCCGCGCTATATCACCGAATCGGGCTACGAAGAATTCGACGACCAGCGTCCACGCGTCGGCCGCAACCTGCCGCTGGCCCACGCGCTCAAGCTGATCGACCTGAAGACCCGCAAGGTGCACGAGCTGTCGTTCGACGTGCTGCCGGGCGTGTCCACCGATCCCCTGGCCGAACTGCGCAAAGCCCGCAAGATAGACCCGCTCAAGGGCAATCGCACCGTGCGCGTCGATGACGACGGCGAAAGCATCCGCTGGAGCGCCAACGGCTCGCAGGCCGCCGTGATGCTGCGCGCGGTCGACAACAAGGACCGCTGGATCGCCAAGGTCGACCTGGCCGGCATCAAGCTCAATCCGGTGCACCGCCAGAGCGACGTCGCCTGGGTCAACTCGGGCAACAACGACTTTGGCTGGCTGCCGGATAACGGCACGCTGTGGTTCCTGTCGGAAGAAACCGGCTACTCGCACCTGTACACCATGAGCGCGGACAACGCGGTTCGCCCGCTTACCGTCGGCAACTGGGAGGCGACCCGCGTGCAGTGGACCTCGGATGGAGCGACTGCCTACATGCTGTGCAACCCGAAAAATCCGGGAACCTATGAAGTGTGCGCGGTTTCGGCCAAAGCCGGCACGCTGCGCGAAGCGACCACGCTCGAAGGCGTCGAGCACTTCACGCTGTCGCCCGACCAGCGCAAGCTGCTGGTCGGTTACTCGTCGAGCTACATGCCGATCCAGCTGGCCACGGTGCCCGCGGCAGGCGGCGCCGCGACCAAACTGACCGATACGCGCACCGCCGAATTCAAGGCGCGCAGCTGGATCGAGCCGCAGTACGTCGCGGTACCGTCGACCAAGGGCGCGGGGCCGATCTGGGCCAAGCTGTATCGGCCGGCGAACCTCGAAGCTGGCAAGAAGTACCCGATCGTGATGTTCGTGCATGGCGCCGGCTACCTGCAGAACGTCAGCAAGCGCTACCCGGTGTACTTCCGCGAGCAGATGTTCCACAACCTGCTGGTGGAAAAAGGCTACATCGTGCTGGACATGGACTACCGCGCCTCGAAGGGCTATGGGCGCGACTGGCGCACGGCGATCTATCGCCAGATGGGGTATCCGGAGCTGGACGACTATATCGACGGCGTCAACTGGATGGCGGCGAACCACCAGGGCGACCTGAAAAACGTCGGCATCTACGGCGGCAGCTATGGCGGCTTCATGACCTTCATGGCCCTGATGCGCGCGCCGGACTCGTTCAAGTCGGGCGCGGCCCTGCGTCCGGTGACCGACTGGACCACCTACAACCACGAGTACACGTCCAACATCCTCAACACGCCGGACCTGGACCCTGAAGCGTATCGCAAGTCGTCGCCGATCGAATACGCCGACCAGTTGCGCGGCAACCTGCTGATCTCGCACGGCATGGTCGACGACAACGTGTTTTACCAGGACTCGGTGCGCATCGCGCAGCGCCTGATCGAGCTGAAGAAGGACAACTGGGAAATGGCCAGCTACCCGCTCGAGCGGCACGCGTTTGTGCAGCCGGAGAGCTGGTATGACCAGTACCGCAGGATTTACCAGCTGTTTGAACGGACGCTGAAGAAGTGAGGTGAGGGCGTCCGCAAGGACGCCCGTCTCGAGCACAAGCAGATGATGACCATCCGCCCCACCACCGCGCAGGACTGGCGAACGCTCAAGCATCTTCGCCTGGCCGCGCTGCTCGATGCTCCGCAGGCCTTCGGCCTTCGCCATGAAACCGCCGTCTACCACAGCGATGCCGTCTGGCGCGAGCGCGCCGCTGGCACGGCGGATCTCGCTTACTTCGTCGGCTTGATTGGCGATGATGCTGCCGCCATGGCCGGCGCATGGATAAGCCCGGAGCGGGACTTCAAGCTCATCTCGATGTGGACGAAACCCGAATACCGTGGAACGGGTGTCGCCGCCAGTTTGGTCGAGGCGGTCAAAGCCCGCGCAGTCGACATGGGACACACCCGCGTCGTGCTCAGCGTGGCGGCCGAAAACATCAGGGCGGTCGCCTTGTATCGCAGGCAGGGATTTTCATTTCTGCCCGAATGGGAACCGCTCGCGAGCAATCCGACGGTGAGCCTGCAAACAATGCTGTGGCAAACCGCGCCCGGTTGACCTACTTCCCGAGGAAATCCAGCAGCGTCAGCGCCACCACCTTGGTCGCCCTGCGCAAGTCCTCCAGCGCCAGCCGTTCGTCAGCCTTCTTGGCATTCGACTCCGGCACGGTGCGCGGCCCGGCGCCATACAGCACCGCCGGAATTCCATGTTCGCCGTACAGCCGCGCATCGGCGTAAAGCGGCGTGCCCTGCGCAGTAATCTCTTCGCCGATCACTTCCCTGCCATGCTTCTGCAGCGCCGCCACCAGCTTCTCGCCCTCCGGCAGCGGCCGCAACGCATTCGACAACAGCAGACGACGGATTTCAACGCGAATCCCTTCCTCGCCCCTGACCGCATCCTGGATCAGCGCCACCACCTGCGCCTCCACCGCCGCCGGATCTTCTTCCGGAATCATGCGGCGGTCCATCTTCATCACCACCTTGCCCGGCACGACGTTGGTGTTGGTGCCGCCGTCGATGCGTCCCACCAGCATGGTCGGCGAGTCGATGCCCGGCACCGTCGACTTGATCTTCTTCAGCTCGGGCAGCTGGCCATACACCGCATTGAGGATCTTGGTGGCCGCCTGCAGCGCGTCATGCCCGGTCTCCGGCATCGCGCCGTGGCCCGACTTGCCATGCACCGTGATCTCCAGTTGCAGGCAGGCGTTGTGCGCGGTGACGATGTTGTAGCTGAAGCCCGCCGCGATCACGAAATCCGGCCTGGTCAGCTTTTGTTCCAGCAGCCACCCCGGTCCAAGCAACCCGCCAAATTCCTCGTCATACGTGAAGTGCAGTTCCACCGCGCCCTTGAGCGGCACGCCCAGCGCTTCCAGCGCACGCACGGCAAAAATATAAGTCGCAAAGTCGCATTTCGATACCGCGGCGGCGCGCCCGTAAATAAATCCGTCTTCGACCACGGCGCCGTACGGCGGCCTGGTCCAGCCTTCGCCCGGCGGCACCACGTCGCCGTGGGCGTTGAGCGCGACGGTCGGCCCGCCCGCTTCATACGGACGCCTTACGATCAGGTTGGTGATGCTTTCCATGCCATAGTCGCGTACCAGCTGCGCCGGCACCACGTGCTTCTCGGCGTTCCATCCGAAGCCTTGCACCAGGTCGGCCACGGCGTCCGCGTGCGGCGCGTTGTTCCCTGGCGGGGTGTCGGTGGGCACGCGGATCACTTGCTGGAGAAAAGCGACTTCTTCGTCGAAGTGCGTGTCGATCCAAGCGGTCAGTTGTTGTTGCGTCGTCATCTCGATTCCTATTTCGCGCCTGCTTCAAACCACGCGGCGACTTGCGCGCGCTCGGCGTCTGTCATGTTGGTGAGGTTCCCGATCGGCATGGCCTTCAGCTGCACCGACTGTTCATAGATTTTGGCCGCGTTCTGGCGGATCTGCGCGGCGTTTTCCAGCATGATGCCGGCCGGCGCCGAAGCGAAGCCCGGCTGGGCCGGCACGGCCGCGTGGCACGACACGCAGCGCTGCGTCATGATCTGCTCTACCGCCGCGAACTGCAGCGCCGGATCGGCGGCGGCGTCACGCGCGGCCGGCGGCTGCGGCGCGATCGCAATGGCCACCGCCGCCAGCAGCGCCACGCCGGCGATCGGGTACTTCCACTCCACCCGCCCCTTGTGGCGCAGGTTGAAGAAGTGGCGGATCAACACGCCAGCGGCCATGATCGCACCAAGGATCGCCCATGCATGCGCGTGGCGATAGGTCATCGCGTAGTGGTTGCTGATCATGATGAACAGGACCGGCAAGGTGAAATAGTTGTTATGAACGCTGCGCTGCTTGGCTTTCAGGCCATGGATCGGATCGGGCTTCTGCCCCGCCATCATCGCGTTCACCATCTTGCGCTGGCCCGGGATAATCAGCATCAGCACATTCCCGACCATCATGGTGCCGATCATCGCGCCGACGTGGATGTACGCCGCGCGCCCGCTCAGGTAATGGGTCAGCACCCAGGTGCTCGCCACCAGCAGCGCGAAGATCACCACGCCGAACGCCAGGTCGTGCTGGCCCAGCTTCGAGCGGCACAGCAGGTCGTACACGGTCCAGCCGAGCACGATGCTGCCAAGGCCGATGCCGACGGCCTGCCAGCTGCTCAGGTTGGCGACGGCGGTGTCGACCATCATCGCCTGCGCATTGAAGTAGTAGACGATCGTCAGCAGCGCGAAGCCGGACAGCCAGGTGGAATAGGCTTCCCATTTGAACCAGTGCAGTTCCTTCGGCAATTCGCTGGGCGCAACCAGGTATTTTTGCGGGTTGTAGAAGCCGCCGCCATGGACCGCCCACAGCTCGCCCGACACGCCCTTGCTGGCCAGCTCCGAGCCCGGCGCCGGCGGGCGGATCGTGTTATCGAGCCAGACAAAATAGAACGAGGCGCCGATCCAGGCAATGCCGGTGATGACGTGCAGCCACCGGATCAGCAGGTTGAGCCAGTCCAGGCCATAGGGGAGCAGGTGTCCAAAAACTTCCATGTATTTCCTTGTTGCGCAAACAGCGACAATGGTACGGCGAATTTACAGAAGATAAACGCTTTCCATTCACGTCACATGAAATGTGGCGTATATTCCACATACTCAATCTGATATAGACTCTCGCATGGCCGGCCTGCCCCAACACCTCGATTTGCACCTGATCCGCATCCTGTACTTGCTGCTGGTCGAGAAGAACGTGTCGCGGGTGGCGCTCAAGCTGAACCAGCCCCAGCCGTCGATCTCGGCGTCGCTGCGCAAGTTGCGCGAGCTGACCGGCGACCCGCTGCTGGTGCGCGGCGCGCGCGGCATGGTGCCGACCCAGCACGGCGAGAGCCTGCTTGCGCCGGCCAAGCGCATCCTCGACGAGACCGAGAGCCTGTTCGTCAAGAAGTCGCCCTTCATCGCCGAACAGGAAGCGCGCATCTTCAACATCGCCGCGCCGGACTACCTGGACAGCCAGTTCCTGCCCAACGTGGTGGCTGCGCTGCGGCGCGGTTCGCCCAACAGCAAAGTCGTGATCCACAGCCTGGGCCCAGGCGTCGACTACATCCGCTTGCTTTCCGACGGCGACATGGACCTTGTGATCGCCAACTGGGACGAGCCGCCCGCGCACCTGCACATGTCGAAGCTGTTCGAAGACCCGATCGTCTGCACCATGCGCGCCGATGCGCCGTACGCAAAGCGCACCGCGCCCGACGCGATGACGATCGACGACTATCTCAGCCTGCCGCACGTGGCGCCCTCGCAGATGATGCAGGGCCAGCGCGGCGTGGTCGATGCCTTCCTGGAGCGTCAAGGCATGCGCCGCAATGTGGCGGTCGAATCGGCCTACTTCGGCCTGATTCCCTACATGCTGACCCAGACCGACCTGGTGCTGACCACCGGCCGCCAGTTCATCCGCTTCTATGAACGCACGCTGCCGCTCAAGACCTTCACCGTGCCGGTCAAATTTCCGCCGATGCGCTTCTACCAGCTGTGGCACGAACGCGTACACCAGGCGCCCGAACACAAATGGCTGCGCGACCAGCTCAGCGCCACGGCCAAGGCCCTGATTCAAAAGTAGGCGCGTACCATATATATGCCTCATCATCCCGGCCGTATGATCAGGCGCCTGCCTGGCCTTATCATCGGCGGTTAAGCTAGCCCGGATACCGAGAACATGAGCACACTTTCAGAACTGAACAGCTGCGACACGCAGGCCTTCATTGACACCCTGCGCGGCATCTATGAGCACTCGCCCTGGATTCCCGAGCGCGCCGCCGCCATGCGCCCGTTCGCCACGGCGCCGGCGCTGAAGCTGGCGCTGCAAACCGTGGTGTCCAGCGCCAGCCTTGATGAACAACTGGGCCTGATCCGCGCCCACCCCGAACTGGCCGGCAAGGCCGCCATCGCGGGCGAGCTCACTGCCGAGTCGACCGGCGAGCAGGCCAAATCCGGCCTGAACCTGTGCAGCGCCGAAGAGTATGCGACGCTGCACGCGCTGAACGCGGACTACAACGCCAGGTTCGGCTTCCCCTTCATCCTCGCCGTCAAGGGCCCGACCGGCAATGGCCTGACCCGCCAGCAAGTGATCGAGACCTTTACCCGCCGCCTGAAGAACCAGCACGCCGACGAGATGGCCGAAAGCCTGCGCCAGATCCACCGCATCGCCGAGATTCGCCTCAACGAGCTGCTCAGGACCGCGCATGACTTCGGACCCGCGGTAATGGCATGGTCCGAGACCATCGGCGCCTGGAGCGAAGCGGAGGATGGTCTCACCTGCTCATACATGACGCCCACGCACCGGCGCACCGCTGCGCAGCTGGCGGACTGGATGCGCGAGGCCGGCATGAGCGCGCACATCGACGCGGTCGGCAACGTGGTCGGGCGCTACCAGGCCGCCGACCCGGGCGCCAAGACCCTGATGACTGGATCGCACTACGACACCGTGCGCGACGGCGGCAAGTACGACGGACGGCTTGGCATCCTGCTGCCGATTGCGGTCGTGCGCCATCTGCACGCGCGCGGCGAGCGTCTGCCGTACCACCTGGAGATCGTCGGCTTCGCCGAAGAAGAAGGGGTACGTTTCAAGAGCACCTTCCTGGGCAGTAACGCGATTGCCGGACGCTTCGACATGACCCAGCTCGACCAGGTCGATGCCGATGGTGTCACGATGCGCCAGGCGCTTGCCGACGCCGGCCACGATGTGAACGCCATCGCGGCGATTGCGCGCGATCCCGCCAGCTTGCTTGGCTATGTCGAAGTCCATATCGAACAAGGGCCGGTGCTGCTGGAAAAAGGGTTGCCGGTCGGCGTCGTGACGGCGATTGCGGGAAGCTCGCGCTACCTGGTCAATCTCACCGGGCTGGCCAGCCACGCCGGCACCACGCCGATGAGCATGCGCAAGGACGCGGCGGCGTGCGCGGCGGAGATCGTGCTGATGGTCGAGGCGCGCTGCAGCCAGGGCGACTCGCTGGTCGGCACCGTCGGCCAGCTGGAAGTGCCACACGGTTCCGTGAATGTCATTCCGGGCCACTGCAAACTGTCGCTCGATATCCGTGCGGCGAGCGACGACATGCGCCTGGCGGCCGTCAAGGACGTCCTCGACGGCATCGCCGCGATCTGCGCGCGGCGCCAGGTGGAGGCGGACATCCGGCAGGTGGTTTCCGCACAGGCCGCGCCATGCGCGCCATGGATGATGGACCAGCTGGGCGCCGCCGTCGAACGCGCCGGACTGCCGCGTCATGACCTGCCCTCCGGCGCAGGGCATGACGCCATGGCCATGGCGAAGATCACCGACGTGGCGATGCTGTTCACGCGCTGCGGCAACGGCGGCATCAGCCATAACCGGCTCGAGACCATGACGGCCGACGATGCCGAAGTCGCAGGCCAGGTGCTGCTCGATTTCTTGCGAGGCTTGCGGTCGCGTTGAAACGCAATTTTTCAGCGTTAGCAAGTTCATTGGTGACCATCAAGTCCTGATGTTGTGCGCTCTACGATGATGCTCACGACGCCGGCTTCGGCGCTCATCGGAGAAGCGCATGCCATTTGTATATTCGCAGGCCGCTGCATCGGAAGACGAGGAAAGGGCCGGAAACGGGGTTGTGCCGACTTGATTGAGGCATATGTTCCTAGGTTGGAGAATGTCAGTGCAACTTCATGTTGGCGGCACGGTGAAAAGCTTCGTAAGGGCAGGCTTGATCAGGTCTATGCACCTTAACTGCAAGTGACGTTGCAGGGCCTTCCAACACGATGCACTGGTCGGGCATCGCGCCGTCATCTATACTCGCCATCATTTCCCCAAGGCGCAGCCTGCGTTCCGACATGACCACGATGTTTGCCAACCAAGCCACCCCGCCCCGCATTCGCCGCAGCCAGACCCTGGCGCTGATCCTGCTGGTGGTCTGCGGCGTGATCAACTACCTTGACCGCGCCACCCTGGCCGTCGCCAATGAATACATCCGCGCCGACCTCGGGCTGTCGCTTGGCCAAATGGGCCTGCTGCTGTCGGCGTTCTCGTGGAGTTACGCACTGTGCCAGCTGCCGGTCGGCGCGCTGGTCGACAAGGTCGGTCCGCGCTGGCTGCTCGGTGCGGGCCTGGTGATCTGGTCGCTCGCGCAAGCTGCCGGCGGCTTTGCCTCCACCTTCGGCTGGTTCGTCCTTGCGCGCATCGTGCTCGGCATCGGCGAAGCGCCGCAGTTTCCGGCCGCGGCACGCGTCGTGACCAACTGGTTCCCCTTGCGTTCGCGCGGCACGCCGACCGGCATCTTCAATTCAGCCTCGCCCCTCGGCGTCGCGCTCGCGCCGATTTGCCTGACGCCGCTGATCGTCGCTACAAGCTGGCATTGGGCGTTCTTCGTCACCGGGGCAATGGGCCTGGTGGCGGCAGTCGTCTGGGTCGCGCTGTATCGCGATCCGGTCCGTGCCGACATGAACGCCGAAGAACGCGCCTATCTTGAGATGGATGAATCAACCACCGCCAAGCCGAAGGTGGACTTCGCCGCCTGGCGCGCGCTGTTCCGCTATCGCGCCACGTGGGGCATGATGTTTGGTTTCTTCGGCTCGGTCTACCTGAACTGGGTGTATCTGACCTGGCTGCCGGGCTACCTGAGGACCGAACGGAACATGGACCTGGCGTATGCTGGTATCGCCGCTTCGATCCCGTTCTTCTGCGGCTTTGCGGGCGCGTTGATCGCGGGCTGGGCGTCCGACCGCGTCACGCGCGGCGCCGCCTCGCCGGTGGTTGCGCGCCGCAATGCGGTGGTGGCGGCGATGCTGGGCATGGTGGTGTTCACGATTCCAGCCGCGCTGGTCGAGAGTAATGTGCTGGCGGTGGCCTGCATCTCGATTGTGATCTTCCTGGCCAATGCGTCGTCGGCGTGTTCATGGTCGCTGGCGACGGTGACCGCGCCGCCAAGCCGCGTGGCGTCGCTGGGCGGCATCCAGAATTTTGCGGGATTCCTTGGGGGTGCGCTGGCGCCTGTGCTGACAGGCTATATCGCGCAGACCTGGTCGTTCGTGCCGGCGCTGTTGACCGGTGCGGCGATCGCGTTCGGCGGCGCGATGTCGTATCTGTTCCTGGTGAAGAAGCCGATTCCCGAGCACGCGTGAATTTCGGCGGATGATGCTGCGCTCTTCCGCCCTACGGTCAGTGGAGGCCGCAGGGCGCAACGGCGAAGCGTCATCCGCCGCCTTGACTTATAACGTCAAGGCGTCAACACAACCTTCCTGCACTCGTCTTCCTTCTTGTCGAACATTGTGTATCCCTCCGCCGCCTGTTCCAGCTTGAGGCGGTGCGAGATGATCGCGTTCGGGTGCAGCTTGCCCTCTTCAATCGCGGCGAGCAGCTCCGGCATGAACTTCTGCACGTGCGTCTGCCCTGCCTTCACGGTCAGGCCCTTCTCGAAGATATCGCCGAACAGGAAGCCGTGAATAAAGCCGGCGTATACCCCGGGAACGCTGATCGTCCCGCCGCGGCGGCAGGCCGCGATACACTGGCGTAGCGCCTTGCCGCTGCTGCCTTCCAGCTTCATGTTCGTCATCACCGTTTCGATGGTGCTGCCTTTTGCCTCGAAGCCGACCGCATCGACCACGCCATCAACGCCGCGATAGTCGGTGTTCTCGATAATGTATTCGGCCGCGTCGACCTCGTCGAAATTAACCGGAATGACGCCATAGGTCTGGCGCGCGAACTCCAGCCGGAACGGGTGGTGGTCGACCATGAAGATCTTCTCGACACCGAGCATTCGCGCACTGGCCGCTGCCATCTGGCCAACCGGACCAGCCCCGAAAATGGCCAGGCTGCCGCCTTTGCCCACACCGGTATTGACCACTGCCTGGTGCCCGGTCGGCAGGATATCGCTCAGAAACAGAACCTGCTCATCGGCCAGCGAGCTCGGAATCTTGATCGGCCCGACGTTCGCCTTCGGTACGCGCACATATTCGGCCTGCCCGCCCGGGATTCCGCCATACAGGTGGCTAAATCCGAACAACGCCGCGCCCGAGCGCAGCTTCTTCTTGTTCATGATCGAGCCGCGGTCCGGGTTGGTGGTCTCGCAGGCGGAGTAGGCTTCCATATCGCAGAAGAAACAGGTGCCGCATGCAATCACGAACGGCACGACGACACGGTCGCCTTTTTGCAGATTGGTGACGTTCGGCCCGACGTCGACCACCTCGCCCATGAATTCATGGCCGAGGATATCGCCGCCTTGCATCGCAGGAATCTTCCCGCGATACATGTGCAGGTCCGAGCCGCAGATCGCGGTGGCGGTGACCTTCAGGATGGCATCATCGGGATCTTGCAGGATAGGATCGGGGACCGTATCCACACGGACATCATGGCTACCGTGATAGGTAAGTGCGCGCATTGCGTTCTCCTTGTCAAACAGACAGCCTAACAAGGTCTGACGCGCGCACGTATAAGAAACACGCCCCGCTGGTGGTAGGATCGCGCCGACGAAATTTCCGCCGAGGAATGCGCTAGCGCAGCACCGCCTGCGCCCGGTCGAGCATCGCATGGAGCAGCACGTTGCAGCCGGCTTCCAGGTGCTCGGGCTTGGCATCCTCGATCTCGTTGTGGCTGATGCCGTCCTTGCAAGGCACGAAGATCATGCCCGACGGCGCTACGCGCGCGGTGTAGATGGCGTCATGGCCGGCGCCCGACACCACATCCATGGTCGAATATCCGAGCTTGTCGGTCGCGCTGCGCACCGCACCCACGCAGTCCGGGTGGAACGGGCATGGCGGATAGTACGACACCCGCTCGACCTTGATCGACAAGCCGCTGTCGGCGCTGGTCTTGTCCACGAATGCCAGCATCTCTTCGTGCATCGTGTTGAGCAGTTCGTCGTTCACGTTGCGCAGGTCGATGCTGAACTTGACCTCGCCCGGGATCACGTTGCGGCTGTTCGGGAACACCTGCACCATGCCCACGGTGCCGCGGCCGTACGGCGGATAGCGGTTCGCGATCTGCACCACTTCCTGCATGATGCGCGTGGCGACCTGCAGCGCGTCCTTGCGCAGGCCCATCGGCGTCGGCCCGGCATGCGCCTCCATGCCGCTGACGACGCAGTCGTACCACGACAGCCCCATCACCGCCGGCACCACGCCAATGACCATGCCCGCGTCTTCCAGCACCGGCCCCTGTTCGATGTGCGTTTCGAAATAGGCGCCAATCGGATGCTGGCCCGGTACCTGGTCGCCTTTGTAGCCGATGCGCGCCAGCTCGTCGCCCACGCTCTTGCCTTCGGTGTCGACGGCCGCATACGCGGTCTCGAGGCTGAAGGCGCCGCAGAACACGCCCGAGCCCATCATCACCGGCACAAAGCGCGAACCTTCCTCGTTGGTCCAGAAAGCCACTTCAATCGGCGCTTCGGTGACGATGCCCTGGTCGTTCAAGGTGCGCACGACTTCGAGCCCCGCGAGCACACCATAGTTGCCGTCAAACTTGCCGCCGGTTGGTTGGGTATCGATATGCGAGCCTGTCATCACCGGCGCCAGCGCCGGGTTGCGGCCTTCCCGGCGCATGAACACATTGCCGATCTGGTCGACAGTCACCGACAGGCCGGCTTCCTTCGCCCAGCCAGTCACCAGGTCGCGGCCCTGCTTGTCCAGGTCCGTCAGCGCCAGGCGCTTGACGCCGCCTTTCGGCGTCGCACCGATCTTCGCCAATTCCATCAGTGATGCCCACAGGCGCTCGCCATTGATACGCAGGTCGTTCATGTTCAACTCCGTCAGGTTGTGCCGTCGTTCCCGTGAAAACGGAAACCCATGCTAAATGTGCTTTAAGCCACCAGGGGCGCGAACGCCGGCCGGTCGATGTGCCGGCCCGCGCCTTCCACCGCGCGCAACTCGCCGTTCGAGAACACGACGTTGCCGGCCGAAAGCGTGCATGTCGGGATCCCCTGCACCGTACGGCCTTCGAACACATTGAAGCCGCCTTTGGCGAACTGCGTCCTGGCCGAGATGGTGCGGGTGCCTTGCGGGTCCCACACCACGATGTCGGCATCGGCGCCGGTTGCGATCAGTCCCTTGCGCGGATACATGTTGAAGATCTGCGCGGCGTTGGTGGAGGTGACGCGAACGAACTCCGACGGCGTCAGCTTGCCGGTGGCGACACCCGCGTCCCACACCACAGACATGAGATCCTCGACACCGCCGCAGCCGTTCGGGATCTTGGTGAAGTCGTCGGCGCCGGCCGCCTTCTGTTCGGCGCAGAAGGTGCAGTGGTCGGTCGCGGTGGTGTGCAGGTTGCCGCCCTGGAGTCCCTGCCACAGCGCGGCCTGGTGGTGCTTGCCGCGGAACGGTGGGCTCATCACATGGCCGCGCGCGAATTCGAGGTCGCTGCTGTAGTACACGCTGTCGTCGATGACCAGGTGGCCCGCCAGCGCTTCGCCGTACACGCGCTGGCCCTTGGCGCGGGCGCGGGTGATCGCTTCGAGCGATTCGGCGCACGACACGTGCACGATGTAGACGGGGGTGCCAAGTACATTGGCGATGGCGATGGCGCGGTTGGCCGCCTCGGCTTCCACTTCGGGAGGACGCGACAGCGGGTGCGCCGACGGGCCGGTGATGCCCTTGCGCAGAAGGTCCTGCTGCAGCTGGTACACCAGTTCGCCATTCTCGGCGTGCACGGTCGGGATGGCGCCCAGCTCGAGCGCGCGGGTGAAGCTTTTCACCAGCGTTTCATCGTCGGCCATGATGGCGTTTTTGTAGGCCATGAAATGCTTGAAGCTGTTCACGCCGTGCTCGCGCACCAGCGTGCCCATCTCGGCATGCACCGAGTCGTCCCACCAGGTGACGGCGACGTGGAAGGTGTAATCGCCAGCGGATTTCTTCGCCCAGCCGCGCCACTGGTGATACGCCTCGAGCAGCGACTGCTTCGGATCGGGAATGACGAAATCCATGATCGTCGTGGTGCCGCCGGCCAGGCCGGCCGCCGTGCCCGTGAAGAAGTCGTCCGCGGTGACGGTACCCATGAACGGCAGCTGCATATGCGTATGGGTATCGATCCCGCCCGGCATGACGTACTGGCCGGATGCGTCGATCACCGTGGCATGCGGCGGCGCTTCGAGGTGTTCGCCCACAGCGACGATCTTGTCGCCGAAGCACAGCACATCGGCGCGGAAAGCGCGGTCGGCGTTGACAACGGTACCGCCTCGAATAATGGTCGTCATTTACATCTCCGGAAAAACCGTTCTAGGAATGGGTGGCCGCCCGCAGCGCGGGCTGCGGCCGGCCGTTCATCATGACGCCGTAGACCAGCGCCGCGATCGCGACGCCGACGAACCAGGCGTAGGTGTAGATTGTCTTGAATATGTCGCCCACCTCGGGGAACGAGGCCGGGAAAGCCGCGTTCAGGAAACCAGGAATATTCGGCAGCACACCCAGTATGAACGCGATGATGGCCGCGATGTTCCAGCCCTTGCGGTACGAGTACTCGCCATCGTGGCGATACAGGTCGCCGACATTGAGCGTTGTCTTGCGGATGAAGTAGTAGTCGATGATCATGATGCCGGCGATTGGCCCGAGCAGCGCCGAGTAGCCGATCAGCCAGGTGAAGATGTAGCCCTGGGTGGTCTCCAGTATCTTCCAGGGCATCATGACCAGCGCGATACCGGCCGTGATGTAGCCACCCGCGCGGTATGAGATCTGCTTCGGCGACAGTGCCGAAAAATCATAGGCTGGCCCCACCAGGTTGGCCGCGAGGTTGACGCTGACGGTATCGACCAGCAGCACGATCAGCGCCACCAGCACCGCAATGCCGGTCATGCGGCTGGCCAGGTCGACCGGGTCCCACAGCGCTTTGCCGTACAGGACGACGGTCGCCGACGTGACGATGACCGCCAGCGCGGCCAGCAGGCCCATCGGCAGTGGCAGGCCGACTGCCTGGCCGATTACCTGGTCGCGCTGTGTTTTGGCGAAGCGGGTGAAGTCGGGGATGTTCAGCGCCAGCGTGGCCCAGAAGCCCACCATCGCGGTCAGCGATGGCCAGAAAGTAGCCCAGAACAAGCCGGCCTTCTTGCCGCCCTCGACGAACTGCGACGGCTGGTCCAGCAGCGGGCCGAAGCCGCCTGCCTTGTTGTAGACCCAGCCAAGCAGCACGAAGCAGATAAGGATCTTGAGTGGCGCGGTATAGGTCTCGAGTTTGCGGATCGAGTCGATGCCGTGCACGACGAAATACAGCTGGATCAGCCAAAAGCCCAAAAAGCACGCCAGCTGCGCGCCGTTGATGCCAAGGCCGGCGATCTCGCCGCCACCGATTTCATACCCGAGCATCACGCCGAGCAGCGTGTAGATCATGCTGCCGCCGAACCAGGTCTGGATGCCGTACCAGCCGCACGCGACGATGGCGCGCATCAGCGCGGGGAGCTTGGCGCCCGAGGTGCCGAACGAAGAGCGCGCCAGCACGGCATATGGGATGCCGTACTTGGTGCCGGCATGCCCGATCAGCAGCATCGGGATCAGCACAATGGCGTTCGCCAGGAACACGGTAACCACTGCCTGGTAGCCGGACATGCCGCCTTCGATCAGCGTGGCCGACAAGGTGTATGCGGGGATGCACATCACCATGCCGACCCACAGCGCCGCAAAGTGGTACCAGCGCCAGGTGCGCTGCGCCTCGGTGGTCGGGGCAAGGTCCGCGTTCCAGAGTTGCGTGTTCGCTGACAGGTCTTTGCTCACAGTGTTTTTCTCCGTTGTAGTTGAGTCAAAAGGTGCTAAATCAGTGTAACGCAAAGCGTGGCCCAGTCGTTCCCGCGCAGGCGGGAATCTATGCTGAGTATGGATTCCCGCTTTCGCGGGAAGTCATTTCTGGCAGTGCCAGGAATGACGGGATAGCTATATAAGTATCCGCTCCGGCGCCTCCGGCGCCAGGTTCTCGGCGCGTGGATTGCGCGGATCCTGCGTCCAGTTCATGTACGGCTTGCCGGTCTCCTGCGGCACCATCGTGATGCATGCCTCCACCGGACAAGTGATCTCGCACAGGTTGCAGCCGACGCATTCGTCCGCGATCACCTCATAGGTACGCTCCTCGGCCTCGCTGACCAGGCGCGCGATGGCCTGATGCGACGTGTCTTCGCAGGCGACGTAGCACTTGCCGCACTTGATGCACTTGTCCTGGTCGATGTGCGCGATCACCGCGTAGTTCATGTCGAGGTACTTCCAGTCGGTCGTATTCGCCACCGCCTTGCCGGAGAAAGCGGCGATGTTGGCGTAACCCTTCTCGTCCATCCAGCGCGACAGGCCGTCCTTCATCTCTTCGACGATGCGGAAGCCGTGCAGCATGGCGGCGGTACAAACCTGCACCGAGCCTGCGCCCAGTGCGATGAATTCAGCCGCGTCGCGCCAGTTGCCGATGCCGCCAATGCCGGAGATCGGCAAGCCATGGGTCTCCGGATCGCGCGCGATCTCGGCGACCATGTTCAGCGCGATCGGCTTGACGGCCGAACCGCAATAGCCGCCGTGCGTGCTGGCGTTGCCGACGATCGGGAACGCCACCATGCGGTCAAGGTCAAGGTGGGTGATCGAATTGATGGTGTTAATCAGCGAGACCGCATCCGCACCGCCCGCCTTGGCGGCACGCGCCGGCTTGCGCACGTCGGTGATGTTCGGCGTGAGCTTGACGATCACCGGCAGGCGCGTGTGCTGCTTGCACCAGCGGGTGACCAGCTCGACGTACTCGGGCACCTGACCGACCGCGGCGCCCATGCCGCGCTCAGGCATGCCGTGCGGGCAGCCGAAATTGAGCTCGATGCCGTCCGCGCCGGTCGCCTCGATCTTCGGCAAGATATCGGCCCAGTACCACTCTTCGCAGGGCAGCATCAGCGAGACGATCATCGCGCGGTCCGGCCAGTCCTTCTTTACCTGCGTGATTTCGCGCAGGTTGATCTCCAGGCTGCGGTCGGTGATCAGCTCGATATTGTTAAAGCCAAGGACTTCGCGGTTCTTCCCGTAGTGCGCCGAATAGCGCGACGACACGTTGACCGCGGCCGGGTCTTCGCCCAGCGTCTTCCACACCACGCCGCCCCACCCTGCTTCAAAGGCGCGCACCACGTTGTAGGCTTTGTCGGTTGGCGGCGCGGAGGCCAGCCAGAATGGATTCGGCGCCTTGATGCCGCAAAACTCGATGCTCAGATCAGCCATTATGCAGCCTCCAGACGGGATTGAATGTCGTTGTGGATGACGATGGCGGCCAGCTTTCCGTGCTGGACGGCCTGTACCGTCAGGTCCTGCCCTGGTGCGACGCAGTCGCCGCCGGCGTACACGCCGGGCACCGCCGTGCGGAACAAGCCATCGACGCGGATCTTGTCGCCGTCGCGCGCGAGCTGCTGCGCCATCTGATCCGACAGTGCCGATGGCTCCATGCCCTGCCCGATCGCCTTGAACACGGCGTCGGCCGCGATTTCAAGGAAGGCGCTGGTGCCAATCAGCTTGTCGCCTTCCATGCGGGTACGTTCAAAGCGCATGCCGCGCACACGGCCGTCGTCGTCCAGCAGCACCGCGTCAGGCGCGGCCCAGGTCCGGATGCGCACGAAATTGGCCTTGGCGATGTCCTGCTCGTGATGGGTTGCGCTCATCGACTCCGCGCCGCGCCGGTATACCAGCGTCACATCTTCGGCGCCCATGCGCTGGATCTGCACCGCCATGTCAATGGCGGTGTTGCCGGCGCCGATCACGATCGCGCGCTTCGGCACCGGCAGCGTGGACAAGTCGCTGGCCTGGCGCAGCGCGGCGATGTAGTCGACTGCCGCGCTCAAGCCGGGAGCATCCTCGCCCGTCAGCCCAAGCTGGCGGCTGGCGTTCAGGCCAATCCCGAGGAATACCGCGTCGTACTGCGCATGCAGGTCGCGCAGCTGCAGGTTGTCGCCCAGCCGGAAGCCATTGCGGATCTCGATGCCGCCGATCTGCAGCAGGAACTCGACTTCCTTCTGCGCGAAGTTATCGGTCAGCTTGTATTTGGCGATGCCGTACTCGTTCAAGCCGCCCGCTTTCTCGCGCGCCTCGAACACGACCACGTCGTTGCCCAGCATGGCCAGGCGATGCGCGCACGACAGGCCGGCCGGTCCGGCCCCAACCACCGCGATGGTCTTGCCGGTCGAGGCGGCGCGCTGGAACGGATGCGACGCGAAGGTGGCGTTATCGATCGCGTGCCGCTGCAGCAGGCCGATGGCGACGGGACGCTGCTCGTCGTCGTGGTTGCGGACGCAAGCCTGCTCGCACAGGATTTCGGTCGGGCAGACCCGCGCGCAGGCGCCTCCCATGATGTTCTGTTTCAAAATGCCGGCCGCCGCGCCGTTGATATTGCCGTCGTGGATATTGCGGATGAAGCTCGCAACATCGATCTCGGTCGGGCAAGCGCGCATGCACGGCGCGTCGTAGCAGTACAGGCAGCGCGCCGCTTCGATGGCCGCCTGCCGCTGCGTCAGCGGCGGCGCCAGGTCGGTGAAGTGCGCGCATAGTTCGCGATCGGACGCCGTGGCGTGCGGCAGGTGCTTGAGAGAGTCAATCATGGTCCACCCTGTCTCGTCTGATTACTTCATCTGCGGGAAAGAAAACTCCGCGCCGGCGCTGGCGGTATTCGGCCAGCGCTGCATCACCGCCTTGTGGCGCGTGTAGAAGCGCACGCCTTCCGGACCGTAGGCATGATGGTCGCCGAACATGCTGCGCTTCCATCCGCCGAAGCTGTTGAAGGCCATCGGCACCGGCAGCGGCACATTGACGCCCACCATGCCGACCTGGATCTGGCGCACGAACTCGCGCGCGGTACCGCCGTCGCGCGTAAAGATCGCCACGCCGTTGCCATACTCGTTGGCGTTGATCAGGTTGACCGCGCTCGCGATGTCCGGCGAGCGCAAGATGCACAGCACCGGTCCGAAGATCTCTTCCTTATAGATGGTCATGTCGGGCGTGACGTGGTCGAACAGCGTACCGCCCACGAAGAAGCCGTTTTCGCGTCCGGCCACCTGGCAGCCGCGCCCGTCGACCAGCAAGGTCGCACCCTGCTCGACGCCTTCGCCGATCAGTTTTTCGATGCGCATCTTGGCTGCGGCGGTCACAACCGGGCCCATTTCGGAATCGTGCGCCATGCCGTCGCCGATCTTCAGGGCGGCGGTACGCGCGGCCATCGCGCTGGCCAGCTTGTCGCCCGCATCGCCGACCGCGACGACCACCGAGATCGCCATGCAGCGCTCGCCGGCCGAACCGTAGGCCGCGCCAACCAGCGCGTCGACCGCCATGTCCATGTCGGCGTCGGGCATGACCACCATGTGGTTCTTGGCGCCGCCCAGCGCTTGCACGCGCTTGCCGGCGGCACTGCCGCGCGAATAAATGTATTCGGCGATCGGCGTCGAGCCGACGAAGCTGATCGCCTGCACTTCAGGATGGTCCAGCAGCGCGTCGACGGTGACCTTGTCGCCCTGGATCACATTGAACACGCCGTCCGGCAGGCCTGCGTCCTTCAGCAGCTTGGCGTGCAGCAGCGATGCCGACGGATCGCGTTCGGACGGCTTGAGGATGAAGGTATTGCCGCAGGCGATCGCCACCGGGAACATCCACATCGGCACCATCACCGGGAAGTTGAATGGCGTGATACCGGCGACCACGCCAAGCGGCTGGCGCATCGACCAGGCGTCGATGCCGCGCGCGATCTGGTCGGTGAATTCGCCCTTCAGCAGTTGCGGAATGCCGACCGCGAATTCGACGATCTCGATGCCGCGCGCGACTTCGCCCTTGGCGTCGGCGAAGGTCTTGCCATGTTCGCGTGTGAGCATCGCGGCGAATTCGTCGGTGTGTTCCTGGCACAGCTGCAGGTACTTGAACAGCACGCGGGCGCGCGACAGCGGTGGCGTCGCGGCCCACGATGGAAACGCCGCGGACGCCGCGGCGACCGCGCTGTCCACATCCTCTTTGGTACCCAGCGCCACGCGCGCGCATGGCGCGCCGACGGCCGGATTGAAGACGTCCGCGTGGCGGCCGCTGGCGGTGTCCACCTTGGCGCCGTTGATGAAATGGGTGATGGTGTCGAGGTCGGTCATGATCAGTCCAGGTTTTTCAGTACAGCGGCAAGCTTGCCGAACAATTCGTCGATGTGCTTCTTCTCGATCACCAGCGGTGGCGACAGCGCGATGATGTCGCCGGTGGTGCGGATCAGGATGCCCTCGGCGAACGCCTTCTTGAAGGCGCTGAAGGCGCGCGCGCCCGGCTTGCCGGCGATCGGTTCGAGTTCGATGCCGGCCACCAGGCCGATGGTGCGGATGTCGATCACGTGCGGCAGGCCCTTGAGCGAATGCACCGCGTCGGTCCAGTAGTCGCGCACGTCCTTTGCGTTATCGAGGATTTTCTGTTCTTCAAATACCTCCAGGGTCGCCAGCGCGGCGGCGCAGGCCAGCGGATGGCCCGAGTAGGTGTACCCGTGGAACAGCTCGATGCCGGCCGGGCCGTCCATGAACGCGTCGTGGATATGCTGCTTGCTGAACACCGCGCCCATCGGCACCATGCCGTTGGTCAAGCCCTTGGCGACGGTGACCAGGTCCGGTTCGACGTCGAAGTAGTCGAACGCGAATGGCGTCGTCAGGCGCCCGAAGCCGGTGATCACTTCGTCGAAGATCAGCAGGATGCCGTGCTTGGTGCACAGTTCGCGCAGGCGCTTCAGGTAGCCCTTGGGCGGAATCAGCACGCCGGTGGAGCCGGCGACCGGCTCGACGATGACGGCGGCGATGGTCGAGGCATCATGCAGCGCGACGATGCGTTCGAGTTCATCGGCCAGGTTGGCGCCATGCTCAGGCTCGCAACGGCTGTAGGCGTTCTGTTCCAGGTTGTGGGTGTGCGGCAGGTGGTCGACACCCGGCAGCAGCGGGCCGAAGGTACGGCGGTTGCCGCCGATGCCGCCGACCGAGATGCCGCCGAAGCCGACGCCATGGTAGCCGCGCTCGCGGCCGATCAGGCGCGTGCGGCTGCCCTCGCCGCGCGCGCGGTGGTAGGCCAGCGCCATTTTCAGCGCGGTGTCGACCGCTTCCGAGCCGGAGTTGGTGTAGAACACATGGCCGAAGCGGCGGCCGGTGTAGTCCATCAGCTTTTCGGCGAGGTCGAAGGCGGCCGGGTGGCCCATCTGGAAGGTTGGCGCGAAGTCGAGCTGGCCGACCATTTCGCGCACGGCGGCGACGATCTTCGGCTGGGCGTGGCCGCACGGTACGCACCACAAGCCTGCGGTACCGTCGAGCACGGAGTTGCCGTCGACGTCCTTGTAGTACATGCCTTGCGCCGATACGAGCAGTCGCGGATTGGCCTTGAAGTCGCGGTTATTGGTAAATGGCATCCAAAATGACGACATCGATTCTGGGCGGGTCTCATTCATACAGCTCTCCAATTTTTACGAGCGAAAAATAATTTACCAGTTGGCAAAATCTTGATGCAATAATAGTAAGCAATACACCATCGGCACAGATACACAAACCGCGAAAGCCGCCAACCGTATTGGCTGACTAAACTGTACAGTTCTGCGGGTGCCGCAACAGGAGTTGTGAATGGAAGAATCGGCGGCATCGACTGAGGAATTTCCAACTGGCAATGGCAAATCGGCCTGGCCGGTATTGGCGATTGAGCGCAAACAACGCGGCAGCCTGGTCGATCAGATTGTGGCAGCGATCGCGCGGATGGTAAATGAGCGCGAATTGCGGATCGGCACAAAAATGCCGTCTGTTAGACAATTCGCAAAGTGTAACGGCATTTCCACTTTCACCGTCGTTGAATCGTACGACCGGCTGCTGAACCTGGGACTGCTTTCCTCGCGCCGCGGTTCCGGTTTTTTTGTTGCCCGCAGTGACGTCGTCGCCGCGGCCCAGCCAAGCATCGTGCCGGCCAGCCCCTCCGCCATCGACGCCCTCACCCCCGACCTGTATTCCGGCGTCTCCGATGCGCTGCCGGTCGGCGCCGGCTGGCTGCCGCCGGAATGGTACGGCGAGACCACGATTCTCGACTGCGTGCGCCACGCGATGAAAATCCCGGCCAACCGGCTGCGCGGCTACGGCCACCCGCTCGGTTTCCCGACGCTGCGCCAGCACATGGCCAGCAGCATGGCCGACGACCTGTTCTCGGTCGAACCCGACCAGATCCTGCTGACCCACGGCGCCACCCACGCCTTCGACCTGATCCTGCGCACCCTGACCAAGCCGGGCGACACCGTGCTGGTCGAAGACCCCGGCTACAGCAACCTGCTGTCGCTGATCCGCCACCACGGCTGCATCCCGGTCGGCATCCCGCGCGGCGATGCGGGCCTCGACATCGATGCGCTCGAAACGCAGGCCAGGGCCACCCAGCCCAAGCTCATGTTCGTCAACACCGTGCTGCAAAACCCGCTCGGCACCTCGCTCAGCCAGGCCCAGGCCCACCGCTTGCTGGGGATGGCCGAGCAGTTCGATTTCTGGCTGGTGGAAGACGACATCTACCGCGAGCTGGCCGCGCCCGGCGAAGCATCGCTGGCGGCCATGGACGGCCTGCGCCGCGTGATCCGGGTCGGCAGTTTCTCGAAGACGCTGTCGCCGGTGCTGCGGGTCGGCTCGATCTGCGCATCGCGCTCGCTGGTGCCCGAACTGCTGCGCATCAAAATGCTGACCGGGCTGACCACCTCGGAGATCAACGAGCGCGCGGTCTACCACGCGATCTCCACGCGGCCCTACAAGCGGATGGTCGAAAAGCTGGTCGACCAGCTGCGTTCGGGCCGCGAACAGACCATCGAACGGCTGCGCGAGGTAGGCATGTCGCCAGTGGCGCGGCCGCGCGGCGGCATGTTCGTCAGCGCCGGCTGGCCCGAAGCGCCGAGCGCCCAATGGAACGGCAAGGTGGTGGCCGACCGCGCCGTCAAGCAGGGCATCCTGCTGTCGCCGAACGAGTTCTTCATGCTGCGCCAGCCCGACTCGGTCTGGTTCCGCTTCAATGTGGCCTATGCGGCCGACGCGCCGCTGTTGAGCGCCTTCCTGAAATCGGTACGCGAGGAGATGCAATGACTGTTCCCGTCAAACGCCGTGTCATCAACCGCGACAAGCTCGAAACCGACATCCTTGCCGAAGCGGTACGCGTGTTCGCAGAATGCGGCTACGAAGGCGCCTCCGTCGCCACCATCGCCGAGAATGCCGGACTGTCGAAGCAAAACCTGATGTACTACTTCCCGACCAAGCAGGCGCTGTACGAGCGGGTTCTCGACAGCGTGCTCGATGACTGGCTCGAGCGCATGGACAAGCTGGCCGACCGCGAGCGCGATCCGCGCGACGTGCTGCGTGCGTACATCCAGGCCAAGATGCGCTTTTCGCGCGAACAGCCGCTGGCCTCGCGCGTGTATGCGCTCGAAGTGATCGGCGGCGCCCAGCTGTACGGGCAGCAGATCCGCGAACGCGTGCTGCCGCTGCTGCGCAAGGACATCGAGGTGTTCGAAGGCTGGATCCGCGAAGGACGCATCGCGCCCGTCAACGCCACCCACCTGCTGTTCGCGATCTGGCACATGACCCAGGCGTATGCGGACTTCGCCGCGCAAATGAATCTGGTGTTAAACCGAAAGCAACTCAGCGATGACGATTTCGACAACGGCGAAGCGCTGATCGTCGATATGGTGCTGGCGGCGGTGGCGATTGCGCCGTAAAGACGTGCGCGCATTTATCCGGTCCAGCCACCGGTCAACCCTCCTAATATGCATTTCGTCGGACGCGTGTGGAACGCAGGGCGGCCCGGCGTTACAGTGGCTCCATCGATCCACTCCATCAGGAGAATGTAATGAAAAACCCAAGCTTCGACAACTTTTCGACCCTGCTCGCGGACGTCGGCAACGCTTTCATCCGCGCCGGCCGCTACGTCGCCCGCGCCATGGCCTCGATGTCGTGGCCTGCGCTGCTGGTGAGCTGCGTCGCACTGGCGCTGGCCATCACCGTTATCCCGCTGGCGCTGTTCCTGTTCATCGTCTTCATGACCGCCCGGATGGTCGTCATTGCCTGTGCCAGCCGCCGTCGCCGCGGCCCGGCCACGCCATACCGCACGGTCGGGGACGCGGGAGAATAACATGAGCGCCAGCAACCTGAACCGGTTCGTCGACCTGCTGCGCGAGATCGTGGCCGAAGCCGCGGTCGTGTGGTGGCGCTTCTTCGACTGGCTGGCGATGGTTGAATGGCGCCAGCTGGCGATCATCGCCTTTTTGGTGTTCTCGTTCGGCGTCCTGCTCGGCTACCCTGAACCTGCGGTCTGGTTCGTATTCGTGTCGTTCGGCGTCAAGGTGCTGGCCGGCGGCAAGCGCAAGGCCGAACTGGAGGCCAAGGAAGCGGTGCAGCACGCCGACGTGGCCGAGCTGGAGCGGCGCCTGACGGAAGCCCAGATGGCGGCGCTGCAGGCGCAGGTCGAGCCGCACTTCCTGTTCAACACGCTGGCCCTGATCGGCCAGCTGATCGAGACCGATCCGCCGCAGGCGGCGCGCATCCACGCCAACCTGATCGAGTACCTGCGTTCGACCTTGCCGCAAATGCGCGCACCGAACGGCGGCACCCTCAAACACCAGGTCGAGCTGGCGCGCGCCTACCTGACCATCATGCAGGCGCGCATGAAGGAACGCCTCGCATTCCACTTCGACGTGCCCGACTACCTGGAGAACGCCGTGTTCCCGCCGACCATGCTGCAAATCCTGATCGAGAACTCGATCAAGCATGGCCTGGAGCCGAAGATCGCGGGCGGCCGCATCGACGTGCGCGCCTACCTCATCGACGGCACCATGCACGTCGACGTGCAGGACAACGGCGTTGGCTTTAACATGCATGCTGGGGAAGGCATGGGACTGGCGAATATCCGCGAGCGCCTGCGCCTGCTGTACGGCAGCCGCGCCGAACTGGCGATCGAAATGCCGGCCATCGGGGGCGCGCTGGCCTCGATCCGCGTGCCCTTCATCGTTACTGAGAAAGCAGCATGAGTGTCACCGCCCTGATCGTCGACGACGAATCGCCGATGCGCGACCAGCTGCGCGCGCGGCTGGCCGAGGCATGGCCCGACCTTGCCATCGCCGGCGAAGCGGCCAACGGCATCGAAGCGATCGAAATGACCGCGCGCCTGAAGCCCGACATCGTGTTCCTGGATATCCGCATGCCTGGCCCGAGCGGCATCGAAACCGCGCGCCAGCTGTACAGCCAGTGCCAGGTGGTATTCGTCACCGCCTACGACCAGTACGCGGTCGAGGCATTTGAGCACGGTGCGATGGACTACCTGCTCAAGCCGGTGATGGCGGAGCGCCTGCGCCTGACCTGCGAGCGCCTGCGCGGGCGCATCGGCAAGCCGGTAACCGACATCGACCAGAAGCTGTCGGCGCTGGCGCAGATTCTCGAACGCGGGCAAGCCGCCAAACCGCAGCAGTACCTGCGCTGGATCCAGGCCCAGGTGGGCACCAGCCTGCGCATGATCAGCACCAAGGAAGTGCTGTTCTTCCAGTCCGACGACAAGTACACGCTGGTGCAGACCGCGTCGGCCGAACTGCTGATCCGCAAGACGCTCAAGGAGCTGGCGGACGAACTCGACCCCGACGAATTCTGGCGCATCCACCGCTCCACGCTGGTGCGGGTCGATGCGATCGTCGAAGTCTCGCGCGACGAACGTGGCCGCCAGATGGTCAAGCTTCGCGGCCATCCGCGCGAGCTGGAGGTCAGCCGCAACCACGCCGGCCTGTTCCAGCAGATGTAGTCGCAGCGGGCGCACCGCGATCAAATAATGAACTAATATGTACCTTGGTTCCCATGTTTGAGAGGAGATTGCCATGTCAGTCGCACCCAGGCAAACCAGGGCGAACGTCATCCCTTGCCTTCGCTACCGCGACGCCCCCGCCGCCATCGAATGGCTGTGCAGCACCTTCGGCTTCGCCCAGCACCTGGTCGTTCCCGGCGAAGGCAACACCATTGCCCACGCCCAGCTCAGCTTTGGCAACGGCATGATCATGCTCGGCTCGGCCAGCAACGTCGACAGCGAATACGCAAAATTCATCAAGCAGCCGGGCGACATCGGCGGCGCCCAGACCCAGACCGTGTACGTGGTCGTCGACGACGCCGACGCCGTCTACAACCGTGTGCTCGACGCGCGCGCGCCAATCGTCATGGACATCAAGGACGAAGACTACGGCGGGCGCGGTTTCACCTGCCGCGACCTCGAAGGCCACATCTGGAGCTTCGGCACCTACGACCCGTTTGCATAAGAAGGAGCATCGCATGTCACGTGCAGTCCACTTCGAAATCCAGGCGTCCAACCCGCAGGCGCTGATCGACTATTACAGCGGCCTGTTCGGCTGGTCGTTCAACAAATGGGAAGGCGGCGAATACTGGCTGATCCACACCGGGCCGGAAGACAAGCCGGGCATCAACGGCGGCCTGCTGCCGCGGCGCGGGCCGGCGCCGGAGGCGATGGCCGCGGTAAACGCCTTTGTCATCACCGTCGATGTCGCCGACATCGATGGCGCGCTGGCCAGCGCGGGAACGGTTGTGGTGCCCAAGATGGCGGTGCCAGGAATCGGCTGGCTCGGCTACGCCAGGGACCCGGACGGGAACATATTCGGCATGATGCAAGAAGACCCGGAGGCAGCATGACTCAGGACGAACAGGAAATCCGCCAGTTGATTGAATTGTGGCTCAGCGCGACGCAGGCGGGCGATGTTGACGCGGTGCTGTCGCTGATGTCGGACGACGCCATGTTTTTGTCGGCCGGCCAGCAGCCGATGATCGGGCGCGACGCGTTTGCGCGCGGGCTGAACAAGGTGCTATCGGAGAACGTGATCGAATCGACCAGCGAGATCGCGGAGATTGTGGTGTGCGGCGACCTGGCGTATTGCCGGACCAGGCTCACGGTGACGATCACGTCGAAGCATGGGCAGCTGCCGATCCTGCGCAATGGCGACACGCTGTCGATTTTGCGCAAGCAAGCCGATGGCAAGTGGCGCCTGACGCGCGACGCCAACATGCTCGCTTCGGCGGCCTGACGCCGTTCCCGCGGCGGCGCGAACTGATACAGGTTCGGGGCGCTCACAGAAATCGCGACGTTGAGACCTGGAATGCGAGAGTCAACGTGGCCCCTGCGAAGGCAGGGGTCCATACTCGGCATGTTTGGTATGGGCCCCTGCTTTCGCAGGGGCGACGCTGGCCTGCGTTGCCGATTCGGTCGTGGCTGTCGTTTCTAAATCGACGCCTGGCTGCCGAGCGATTCGTGTCAAGCAGAATATTCCGGACAGCAGTGCGCCTACGCGGGAATGACGGGCATCGCCAGCGCCTCGATCAGCGCCTGGCTCGCAACCCGCACCGGCCTGATTCGAATCACATCCCGGTACAACGGCGGCATCGACGCGCACACGGCGTCAAGCTCCTCCTGCGGCATGCTCGCCTTCACATACTGGAACTGCTGCGGATTATGCTCCGGCAGCGGCCCCTCCATGGTCGACCCATACGCGCCGAGATCCATGAACCCGCGCGCATCCTTGCCTGGCCCGCGCACAAACACAAACGTGCCATCGCGCGGATGCGCCAGATACTGCCCGATCTCCAGCTGCTGCTGCGCGGTCGCATCGCGCATCAGCATGTAGCGCAGCTGCGCATACTGGCGCGTACACTCCATGAACGCCGTGCAGATCAGCGACTGCGCCTTCCGTCCGGGCACGCACAGGAGCAAATTGCCGAACGCATCAAGCAAGGCGACCGCGTCGCCCTCGCCTCCCTGCGCCCGATCCTTCTCCACGGCTGCCAGCAGGAACGGCGCCAGTCCCGCATCGGGCGCCTGCGGCGCGCAGCGGTACATCAGCGCCTCCGGATACAAGCTACGCAGCTTGCGCACCAGCGGATGCGTCGGCGCCAGCGTGGCCGGATCGCGCAGCTGATCCTGCGCCACATCGCTGCTGCATAGCGCCTGCACCTTTTCTTCGGTGGCCTCGAACGCCAGTGAACACAGAGCCTGCGTGCTCTCGGCGATGGTCTTGCCGATAAACAGTCCGCGCGGCGGCGATCCCCACGCTTCACGCGCATACGCCGACGCGCCGAGCACCGCAGGATAGTAGAACGACGCCACAGCGCCGGCGCGCAGCGGTTCAGGCAAGGCGGCAAAGCTGCCGCTCGCGTCATGATTGATACCCGCATTCGGGTCCATCGCCGCGACCACCACATTGAATCCGGCCGCGAGAATCGCACCGGTGCACATCGCGCACGGATCGAGCGAGGTGACCACCGTGACTTCATCCGGCGGCGGCAGCGCCGCGCCTTTGGCCCGCTCACAGAAATACCAGTCGATCAGCTGGCGCTCGCCGTGCGCGGTGGGGTCGAACACCAGACCGTCGCGCACAACGTTGTTCTGCAAGGACTTAAGCACATTGCCCTGCCCATCGAGCAGCAGCCCGCCAACGCCAAACGTCCCCTGGATCTTGGCGGCTACCGCTTCATTGGCCGCGATGGCTACCGCGGCCTGAACGTCGATCGTCTTTCTCAACGCTTACTTCTTCAAATCCCAGCCACCGAACGCGTTCGGCAGTTGCTCAGCGGCGGTGGTCTCGAAGATGTCGCCCTTCAGGTTGGTCAGCACCACCGGCAGGTCGTTGCCGCCCAACTCGAGCACCACCTGGCGGCAGGCGCCGCATGGTGCGATCGGCCCATCGGTCTCGCCGATGACGGCCAGCGCGGCGAAGTCGCCCGGCTTGTAGCCATGCGCGATCGCGCTGAACAAGGCAGTGCGTTCGGCGCAGTTGCACAGGCCGTAGGATGCGTTCTCCACGTTACAGCCGCGGAAAATGCGGCCGTCCTTGCACTCGAGCGCCGCGCCAACCTTGAAGTTGGAGTACGGCGTGTACGCCAGCTCGCGCGCCGCGCGTGCTTCGTCGATCAGGGTTTGGTATGTCATGCTGATCCTTTAAGGGCGGATGGTGCGGTAGATGATCGGGTTGGCAGCCGGCTTGTGCGCGCCGATCTTGTAGGCCGCCTGCACTTCGCGGACCGCCTGCTCGGCTGCCGCCTGGGTACGCGCATGCACCATCGCCAGCGGCTGGCCGACGGCAATCGCGTCGCCCAGTTCTGCCAGTCCGGCCAGTCCGACCGCGAAGTCGATCGCGTCTTCCGGACGGCGGCGGCCGCCGCCGAGGCTGACCACTGCCAGGCCGAGGCCGCGCGTGTCGGTCTCGGACACGAAACCGGCTTCCAGCGCCGGAACCGGCACCACGATTGGCGCGCTTTCGAGGTAGGCATCCGGGCGCTCGACCAGGTCGGCCGGACCGCCCAGTGCCGCCACCATGCGCGCAAAGCGCTCGGCGGCTTCACCGGAGTCGAGGCCAGCTTGCAGCCTGGCGCGCGCCTCGGTCTCGTCGGCTGCCAGTTTGCCCAGGATCAGCATCTCGGCGCACAGCGCCATCGTCACTTCGTGCAGGCGCGCCGGGCGCGAACGTCCGGTCAGGTAATCCATCGCCAGGCGCACTTCCAGCGCATTGCCGGCGACCGGGCCGAGCGACTCGTTCATCTCGGTCAGCAAAGCCGAGGTGCGGGTGCCGGCGCCGTTGCCGACGGTGACGATGCTCTCGGCCAGTTCGACCGACTTCTCGTAGGTTGGCATAAAGGCGCCGGAGCCGACCTTCACGTCCATCACCAGTGCATCGAGGCCAGCGGAAAGCTTCTTCGACAGGATCGAGCCGGTGATCATCGCCACCGATTCCACCGTCGCGGTGGTGTCGCGGATGCTGTAGAAGCGCTTGTCGGCAGGCGCCAGCTGCGCGGTCTGGCCGATGATGGCCACGCCGATGTCCTTGACCACTTTGCGGAACAGCTCAGGATCAGGCACGGTGCAGTAGCCGGGAATCGAGTCGAACTTGTCGAGCGTCCCGCCGGTGTGGCCTAGGCCGCGGCCGGAAATCATCGGCACGAAGCCGCCGCAGGCGGCGATCATCGGTCCGAGCATCAGCGAGACCACGTCGCCGACGCCGCCGGTGGAGTGCTTGTCGACGACCGGGCCTGGCAGGTTCAGCGAGCGCCATTCCATCACCTGGCCGGAATCGCGCATCGCCAGCGTGAAGGCCACGCGCTCGTCCATGTTCATGTCGTTGAAGTAGACCGCCATCGCGAGTGCCGCGATCTGGCCTTCGGTGACCGCGCCGTTGGGGATACCGCTGACGAAGAACTTGATCTCTTCCGCGCTCAAGGCGCCGCCATCACGCTTTTTGCGGATGATTTCTTGGGTTAAAAACATTTTGTTGGCTCCAAAACGTCGTTCCCGCGAATGCGGGAACCCATACCGGCGCTGCATTGCGGCGACGTATGGGTTCCCGCTTTCGCGGGAACGACGGTGTTCAAATAGGTCGGTTTAAACGCCGTACGGGATCCAGACGTTCTTCACCTGGCTTGCATGCGCCAGCACCGCGCGTCCGCCCGCCTGCCTGGTGTCGAACCAGTCGCGGCCCTTGGCGCCGCCGACCCAGGTGCGCTTGAGCGAGGCAGCCGACAGGCGCTCCACTTCCGCGCAGCCTTCAGCCGAACCATCATGGCGCCATACCGCATCCACATCCGCGTGCGATGCCAGCGTTTTGGCCAGTTCGTCGGCGCTGCCGGTCACGATGTTCAGCGCGCCGCCCGGCAGGTCGGACGTATCCAGCACCTGGTACAGGTCGGTCGCCGACAGCGGGAACGCTTCCGACGGCACCGCAATCACACGGTTACCCAGCGCCAGCGCAGGAGCGACCAGCGAGGTGAAGCCGAGCAGCGGGTTCTCGTTCGGGCAGATGATGCCGATCACGCCAACCGGCTCGTTCAGCGCGACGGTGATGCCGTGCATCGGCGGCTGGTGCGCCAGGCCGTCGTACTTGTCGGCCCACGCCGCGTAGTAGAACAGGCGCTCGATCGAGGCCTGCACTTCGCGCTGCGGGTCTTTCGAACCGGTCATCGCGGCCAGGCGGGCTGCGAATTCGTCGGCACGGATGGCCAGGTTTTCAGCGATGTAGTACAGCACCTGCGCGCGGTTGTGCGAAGTCGCCTTGGCCCAGCCGGACGCCTTGTGCGCAGCTTCCACGGCATTGCGGATGTCCTTGCGGTTGCCTTCGCCGACGTCGGCGATGAACTGGCCGTTGGCGCCGGTGATGGCACGGCTGTAGGCGCCGTCAGGGCGCGCCTGCTTGCCGCCGATGTACAGCTTGGCGGTGCGATCGATCGCGAACGGCGCATCGCCGTCAGCGGCTTTGACCTTGCCCCTGGCTTCAACGACAGGCGCGGCCGGGCGTGCGTCTTCCGACAGCGCGGTCATGTACTCGTACATGCCTTCGCGGCCGCCTTCACGGCCGAAGCCGGATTCCTTGTAGCCGCCGAAGCCGCAGGCCGCGTCGAACTGGTTGGCGGTGTTGATCCATACCACGCCAGCCTTGATCTGCGGCGCGACGTCCAGCGCCAGGCTGATCGACTCGGACCATACGCATGCGGCCAGGCCGTACACGGTGTTGTTCGCCAGCTGGACTGCTTCAGCCGGGGTGCGGAAGCTCATCGCCACCAGCACAGGGCCGAAGACTTCGGTCTGAGCGATGCCGGCCGAGGTCGAGGCGCCGGTGATCAGGGTCGGCGGGAACCACGAACCGTCGGCGGGAATTTCGCATCCGGCCGGCTGGTAGATCGTGCAGCCCTCGAGGCGCGCCGCTTCGACCAGGCCATGGATGCGCTGGTGCTGGACCGGATCGACCAGTGCGCCGATGTCCATCGACTTGTCGAGCGGGGAACCCATGCGCAGGTTGTCCATGCGCGAACGCAGCTTGGCATAGAAGCGCTGTTCGACGGACTCCTGCACCAGCAGGCGCGAACCGGCGCAGCAGACCTGCCCCTGGTTGAACCAGATCGAATCGACCAGGCCTTCGACCGCTGCGTCGAGGTCGGCATCTTCGAAAACGATGAACGGCGATTTGCCGCCCAGTTCGAGCGACAGCTTCTTGCCGCTGCCTGCGGTGGCCTGGCGGATGATGCGGCCAACTTCGGTCGAACCGGTGAAGGCGATCTTGTCGATGCCCGCGTGGTTGACGATCGCTTCGCCGACGCGGCCGTCGCCGGTGACGATGTTGACGACACCGGCCGGCACGCCTGCCTGCTGGCAGATCTCGGCGAACAGCAGCGCGGTCAGCGAAGTGAATTCGGCCGGCTTGAAGACGATGGTGTTACCGGCTGCCATGGCAGGGGCGATTTTCCAGGCCAGCATCAGCAGCGGGAAGTTCCAGGGGACGATCTGTCCGACCACGCCAACGGCGCGGTAGTCGGCGAATTCTTCCGATTGCAGCTGGGCCCAGCCGGCGTGATGATAGAAGTGGCGCGCGGCCAGCGGCAGGTCGGCATCGCGCGTTTCGCGGATGGTCTTGCCGTTGTCGAGCGTCTCGAGCACCGCGAACAGGCGTGCGTGCTTTTGCAGCAGGCGCGCCAGCGCGTACATCACGCGCGCACGGCCATGGCCGCCCAGCGCGACCCAGCCCGGCTGCGCGCGGCGCGCCGCTTCCACGGCGCGGTCGATGTCGCTGCCGGTCGCTTGCGTTACCTGCGCCAGTTCCTTGCCGTCGGCAGGGTTCACCGAAGCGAAGGTGTCGGACGCCGGGGTCCATGCGTTGTCGATGAACAGGCCGAAGCGGCGCTCATGCTGGTCCAGCCATGCGTGCGTTTCCTTGGTGCTCTCGGGTGCAGGGCCGTAGTCCATAGTCTGAAGAATCTCGTTAATAGTTGGCATGACGAATCCGTGTTTAAGGTTGCGCGTGGCGGTGGCTCGCCGAGTAGTTACCGGTGACGTAGTGTTCGAGCTGGCGTTCGATGTCGGTCAGCAGGCTCGATGCGCCAATGCGGAACAGGTGCGGCTCCAGCCACTCGTTGCCGAGTTCTTCTTTCATCACTGTCAGGTACTGCAGCGCGCTCTTGGCGGTGCTGACGCCGCCGGCCGGCTTGTAGCCGACCATGAAGCCGGTCTGCTCGTAGTATTCGCGGATCGCGCGCACCATCACCAGCGATACCGGGATGGTGGCGTTGACGCCTTCCTTGCCGGTCGAGGTCTTGATGAAGTCGGAGCCGGCCATCATGCAGACCCACGACGCCTTGGCGACGTTCTCCAGGGTCATCAGGTCGCCGGTGGCGAGGATCGCTTTCACGTGTGCTTCGCCGCAGGCTTTGCGGTAAGCGAGCATCTCGTCGTACAGCGCCTGCCAGTTACCGGTCAGGACGTGCTGACGGGTGATGACGATGTCGATTTCGGTGGCGCCTGCGGCGACCGACAGTTCGATCTCGCGCAGCTTGGTCTCAAGGCTCGACAGGCCGGCCGGGAACGCGGTCGACACGGCGGCGATCGGCAAGCGGCCGTTCAGCACCCTGGCCGCTGGCGCGATCATCTCGTGGTACACGCAGACGGCGCCGGTGGTCAGGCCCTGCACGCCGAGCGCTTCGACCAGGTCGGAGCGCAGCGGACGCAGCGCCTTCATGCACAGGCGCTCGACGCGGCCCGGGGTATCGTCGCCGCCGAGGGTGGTCAGGTCGATGCACTGGATCGCCTTGACCAGCCACGCGGCCTGGTATTCCTTCTTGACCGTGCGGCGGTTCGCCAGGCTGGCGGCGCGGCGGTCGGCGGCATTGCGGTTGACTTTGATCTGGTTGACCCAGCCGAGGTCGAGGCCAGTTGCCTCGTTGCGTTTGAATGCGGAGTGTTGGGTCATAGCAGACTGGTTCCGTTGGAAAGTGGTGTTACGCCGAGGTGCTTGGCCAGGGTAGCGCCAATGTCGGAGAAGGTCTCGGAGATAGGCAGTTCCTGCGCCTTGACGGCAGGGCCGAAGAAGATCATCGGGATGTGTTCGCGGGTGTGGTCCGAACCAGGCCAGCTTGGGTCGCAGCCATGGTCGGCGGTGATGACGACCATGTCGCCTTCCTTCAGCTTGGCGATGAACTCCGGCAGGCGCGCGTCAAGTTCGTGCAGCGCGTTCGAGTAACCCTTGATGTCGCGGCGGTGCCCGAACAGCATGTCGAAGTCGACGAAATTGACGAAGGTAAGCGACTTGTCGCCGACTTCATCGGTCACCTTCAGCAGCGCGTCGAACAGCGCCATGTTGTCGACGCCCTTGACCATGCGCGATACGCCCTGCGCAGCGAAGATATCGCTGATCTTGCCCAGTGCGACAACTTCGCCGCCCTCTTCCTTGACGTGGTCGAGCAGCGTCTTCGACGGCGGCGGCACCGCGTAGTCATGGCGGTTGCTGGTGCGGCGATAGTCGCCGTTGGCACCCAGGAACGGGCGCGCGATCACGCGGCCGATGTTGTACGGCTTGACCAGCTCGTAGGCCGCTTCGCACATCGCGTACAGCTTCTCGAGGCCGAAGTGTTGTTCGTGCGCGGCGATCTGGAACACCGAGTCGGACGAGGTGTACAGGATCGGCTTGCCGGTGGCGACATGCTCGTCGCCGTGCTTGTTGATGATGTCGGTGCCCGACGCGTGGCAATTGCCCAGGAAGCCAGGCACGCCGGTCAGTTCCTGCAGCTTGTCGGTCAGCTCTTTCGGGAACGACGGCACGGTGCGCGGGAAGTAGCCCCAGTCGAATTCGACCGGCACGCCGGCGATTTCCCAGTGGCCGCTCTGGGTGTCCTTGCCGGTCGAGCGTTCGCGCGCCGCGCCCCAGGCGCCGGCGAAACCGTCGCGCAGGCTGAAGCCGGCAGCCCATTCGCCGCTGGCCTTGTGGGCTGCGGCGGCGAGGCCGAGGCGTTCGAGGTTCGGCAGCGACATCGGCTTGCCTTCGCTGGCGGCCCACTCGGCGATATGGCCGAAGGTGTTGGCGCCGACATCGCCGTAGGTGACGGCGTCGGGCGTGGCCCCAAGGCCGAATGAGTCAAACAGGAGGATGAATGCGCGGGACATGTTATCGCTCGATATGAAAGGGAATCAGGCTGCGGCGCGCGGCTGTTCGGCCACGCGCGTGAGGAAGGCCAGGATCAGCGCGACCAGGTCCTTGGCGCCGATGGCGGCGTACTTCAGGGTCTGCTCGTGCGACAGCTGGAACGGCGACAGGCCTTCGGCCAGGTTGGTGATGACCGAAACGCCGGTCACTTTCAGGCCGCAGTGGCGCGCCGAGATCACTTCCGGCACCACCGACATGCCAACCGTGTCGGCGCCGAGGCGCGACATCATGCGGATTTCAGCGGCGGTTTCAAAGTTCGGGCCCGGGTAGGCGACGAACACGCCTTCGTGCAGCGTGATGCCTTTTGCCGCCGCGGTGTCCTTGACCAGGTCGCGGATATCGGCATCGTATGCGTTCGACATGCTGAAGAAGCGCGGTCCGAAACGCTCGTCGTTGGCGCCGATCATCGGGGTACCCGGCAGCAGGTTGATATGGTCGGTGATGGCAACCAGGCTGCCCGCATCGACTTCCGGACGCAGCGAGCCGGCCGCGTTGGTCACGAACAGCATCTCGCAGCCGAGCAGCTTCATGGTGCGCACCGCGCTGGTCATCACGCCCATGCCGTAGCCTTCGTAGAAGTGGCCGCGGCCCTTCATGCACGCCACGTCCACGCCCGCGAGGGTACCGAGCACCAGTTCGCCGGCGTGGCCGTGCACGGTGCTGATCGGGAAGCCTGGCAGTTCGTCGAAGCCGATCGAGACGGCGTCGGTCATCTGCTCGGCCAGCACACCCAGACCCGAACCGAGGATCATGGCAACGCGCGGCGCGAAGCCAGGCTTCTTGGCCTTGATGATGTCGACGGCTTCAAAAGGGGTATTGTTGGACATGGTATTCCTTGATGTTTTCGGCGTTGAGGTGGTAGCGGCCCGGTCGTGCCGGTCATGCGAATACGGCAGTCGCCAGACGCCTCGGTCTGTTACTGCCGTAGTGGGAATGGGCTTGCTAGATATTATAACTATGCATTATTCTTGATATGTATGGCAAATACCATTTTTCTTGGCTATTTATATCGTGGAGATATAAATAGCCGATCGCTGCCGGGCGGCAGCGATCTTGCGTGCGGGATCAGCGTCCGCGGGCGCGGTGCAGATTGCCTGAACTATCGTTTTCGCGCGCATCCTTGATGCGGAAATCGTCACCCAGGCTCTCGCCGGTTTTCACTTCGTCATTGTGCTGGCGCTCGTTGCGCTCGCGTTCGATCTCGGCTTCGATGCGGGATTGCTGGCTGGTGATAGTCATCATTCTTCCTAAAAATTTCGGCTCGTTACGAGTATCTGGATTTGCCAGGCATCGCACCGTTCGTTCACTCACACAGTGGTGCAGCTTAGAAAAACTATCGTTGACTTCACTAAGACAAAAGTCTACCATCACAAACAATTGTTTAAACGGATGCGCATGTGACCGAACTTTCCAAGAAGGACCAGTTACTCGAACTGATACGCGCGAACCCTTTCATCGCCCAGCAAGACCTGGGCGTGCAGCTTGGACTGTCGCGCTCGGCTGTCGCCGGCCACATCGCGGGGCTGATCCGGGAACGCCGCCTGCTGGGCCGCGCGTATGTACTGGCCGACCAGCGCGCCATCATGTGCATTGGCGCGGCCAACCTTGACCGCAAGCTGCGCTCGATCGGCACGGTCCAGATGGGAACCTCGAATCCGGCGCGCCAGCACGAGTCGTTCGGCGGCGTCGCCCGCAACATCGCCGAGAACCTGGCGCGCCTCGGTGCGCCGGCGGGCCTGATCACGGCGGTCGGCGACGACGCATCCGGCGCGGCGCTGATGGCGCAGGCCGAAGCCGTCGGCATCGACACGCGCGGCAGCCTGCGCCTGCCTGGCACCGGCAGCGGCACCTACACCGCGGTCCTCGACCAGCAAGGCGACATGCTGCTGGCCCTGGCCGACATGGCGCTGTACGACCAGCTTGACCCGGACGCCCTCGGCCGCACGCAGCAGCAGCGCGCCAATGCCGCCCTCACCGTGGCGGACCTGAACCTGCCGCTGGCGACGATCGAGGCGCTGCTCGGCGACGCTGCCCGCTTCGATGTGCCGCTGATCGTCGTGGCCGTGTCGCAGCCCAAGATGGACCGCCTGCCAGCGGACCTGACAGGCCTGCGCCTGCTGATCCTCAACGAAGGCGAGCTCGAAGCCCGGGTAGGCTACCCGGTGCGCAGCGGCGCGGCGCTGGCCAGCGCCTGCGCCGCCGTCCAGGCGCAGGGCGCAAAAGACCTGGTCGTCACGCGCGGCGCGCGCGGCGTCAGCCACACCACGCCGGGCGGCATCGCCCATCTCGACGCGCTCGACGCCGCGGTGGTCGACGTCACCGGCGCCGGCGACGCGTTCGCCGCAGCGGTCATCTGGACGCTGTACCAAGGCATCGACAACCTCGACCTGGCGTGCCGGCGCGGCCTGGCGCTGTCCGCCATGACGGTGGCGTGCGCGCAAACGGTCTGCCCTTCCCTCTGCGCCGATTCGCTCGATGCCATCGATTCCGCCCTTCCATCGGACGGCCAGCCGTTCAACGCCCTTTACCAGGAATGACCATGCACCAGTTTCTCTTGTTCTCCCCGGAAGTCGCCGCTGCGCGTGCCGCCGGCAAACCGATCGTCGCCCTCGAATCGACGATCATCTCGCACGGCATGCCCTACCCGCAGAACGTCACCACCGCCAAGGAAGTCGAGCAGATCATCCGCGACGCGGGCGCGGTGCCTGCCACGATCGCCGTCATCGGCGGCAAGATCTGCGTCGGCCTGTCGGACGAACAGCTTGAACTGCTTGGCAATTCGCCGGACGCGATGAAGGTCAGCCGCCGCGACCTGCCGTACGTGCTGTCGACCCGAAAGCTGGGCGCCACCACTGTGGCCGCGACCATGATCTGCGCCGCGCTGGCGGGGATCCGCGTGTTCGTCACCGGCGGCATCGGCGGCGTGCACCGCGGCGCGGAGACCAGCTTCGACATCTCCGCCGACCTGCAGGAACTGGCGCAGACCGATGTCGCCGTCGTCTGCGCCGGCGTCAAATCGATCCTCGATATCGGCCTGACGCTCGAATACCTCGAAACGCACGGCGTACCTGTCATCAGCGTCGGGCAGCCTGGCTTCCCGGCGTTCTTCACCCGCGAGAGCGGGTTCCAGGCCGACTTCCAGATGGACAGCGCGCTCGAACAGGCGGCCTTCATCAACACCAAATGGGAACTGGGCCTGCGTGGCGGAGTCGTCGTCAGCAATCCGGTACCGGAGATGTTCGCCATGCCCAAGGCCGAGATCGACAACATCACCGAACAAGCGCTCAAGGAGGCTGACCAGGGCGGCGTCAAGGGCAAGGCGGTGACGCCGTTCCTGCTGAACCGCATCAAGCAGCTGACCGAAGGGCGCAGCCTCGTGACAAACATCGCCCTGGTGAAGCACAATGCATTGATTGGCGCAAAACTGGCCGCCGCCATGCATGACCTGCCCGGCATGCAGCCAATCTGAACGGGACTTACAGCAATGTCGATCGACCTCAAGCAGCTGAAGTACTTCCTCGCCGTCGCTGAAGAAAAGAGCTTCAGCCGTGCGGCCGAACGCTTGCATATCTCGCAGCCGCCGCTGTCGCAGCAAATCATGAAGCTCGAAAGCGAGCTGGGTGTGAAGCTGTTCGCACGCACCACGCGCACTTTCGAACTGACGGTGGCGGGCAAGGCGCTGATGGGCGAAGCGTCCGACATGCTGGCCAAGATGCGCATGACGATTGACACGATTCGCCAGATCGACCGCGGCGAAGTGGGCCGCCTGCGGGTTGGCATCGTCGGGTCGGCGATGTGGGGCCCGATCCCGAGCCTGCTCGAAGAATTCCAGACCAAGTACCCGCGCGTGACCTGGACGCTGCACGAGCAGGGGCCGACCGTTCAGTATGAAGCGCTGCGCGCCAAGCAGATCGACGTGGGATTCTGGCGCGAGCCAAAGATGAACGACGACGAGCTGAAAAACGACAACCTGCGCCAGGAGCTGTGCTTCCGCGAGAATGTGTGCGTCGCGGTCAACGAGCACCACCCGCTCGCGACCCGCCCGCACATCGAGCTCTCCGACCTCGCCGATGAACCGATGCTGACGCTGGCCCTCGACAAGTCGTCGTTCCCGCGCTACCTGATCCAATGTTGCGTCAACGCCGGCTTCCAGCCGGCGATCTTCCAGGAAGCGAACGAGCCGCAAACCCTGCTTGCAATGGTCGGCGTCGGCCTTGGGGTGGCGCTGATGCCCGAGACAACCGGCCGGATCGGCTGGCCGGGCGTGCGCTTCCTGCCGATCAAAACCAATCCGCCATCGGCAAACCTGTACATTGCTTATACGACGCAGGACGACGCGCCGGTCATACGCGCTTTCCTGAATATCCTGAACCCGCCAACGGCGTAATTCACTACCGGACAATGCATGGGCAGCATCAAGACCTTATCGACCGCACGCCTCACCCTGCGTTCGCCGCGCCATGGCGACGAAGACGCGCTGTTCGCCCTGCACTCGGATCCGCAAGTGATGCGCTACTTCAGCGAGCCGCCATGGACCGATCCTGAGCGCGCCAGGCGCCAGATCGACGACGACGCCGCAGGTTTCGAACGGGGCGACTTCTTCCGCTTCGCTTTGGTGCTGAAGGAGACCGGACAGATGATCGGCAATTGCACCTTGTTCGCGGTGCATCGCCAGAACCGCCGTGCCGAAATCGGCTATGCGCTGCAGCGCCAGCACTGGGGCAAGGGCTACATGATCGAAGCGCTGACAGCCCTCGTGAACCACGCGTTCAATGACCTTGACCTGAACCGCCTCGAGGCCGACATCGATCCGCGCAACGACCCGTCCCGGGTATGCCTTGAGCGACTGGGGTTTGTCAGCGAGGGCTACATGCGCGAGCGCTGGATCGTCGGCGGCGAGGTGTGCGACTCCGAACTGTTTGGCCTGCTGCGGCGTGAATGGCAGGCCAGGGCTACCGGCTAGCCGGCGCGCTTGTCGCGTAAGGCCTTGATCACATTGGCCCACGCGGCGACTTCAAAGCCCACGCCGAGCAACAGGAACCCGACCAGGTAGTCCTTCGACAGGCCGGCGATGTAGAACAGGCCTGCGATTGCGAAGCACAGTGCTGCGATCAGGTGAGGACGTTTCATTCAATAGCCTTTCGAGGTCGGTTTCAACATGCAGCGCGCGAACCGAGTATGACCATACCGGCGCGGTGCGTCAACGCCGGTATTTTGACAAACGATGTCAAGACGGCTACTGTGAGCAGCCCCCACCTCCCGGAGCCATCTTGAACTATCCGCTCATCGCTTCCCTTGTATTCACCCTGGCCCTGATGCCGTCAGCACGCGCCGCCGATGCCACTCCCTACGTCCTGAAAAGCACCGATGTCGTCGATGTGCGCGCCACCCAGCTGAAGCGCGACTACCAGCTATTCGTCAGCCTGCCGCCATCCTACGAAAAATCGGCCAGGCGCTATCCGGTCGTATTCGTCACCGACGCCGACTACGCATTCCCGCTGATCCGCAGCATGGCGCGACGGCTCGGCACCGGAAGCCACGGGGTCGAGGAATTCATCCTGGTCGGGCTGTCCTATGCCAAGGGCGATACCCCCGAGTACAGCCGCCGCCGCGACTACACGCCTAGCGACACCGCCGAAAAAGGCCGCGTGTCCGACATGCCGGGACGCGCCCCGAAGTTCGGCGAGAGCGAAGGATACCGCCGCTTCATCAAGGACGAAGTGTTCCCCGTCATCGCCCAGCGCTACCGCGCCGACATGGAACGCAAGGTATTTGCAGGGCATTCGTACGGCAGCCTGCTTGGCCTGCATATCGCGTTCACCGAGCCGGCGATGTTCAGCCACTACATCCTGGGCAGTCCTTCCCTGTGGTACGGCAAGCGCGTGATGTTTGCGCGCGAGAAGGCCTATGCTGCCAGCCACAAAGACCTGGACGCAAAGTTCTACTTCTCTGTCGGCGGTTTCGAGACGTTCAAGCCGGGCAGCCGCGACACGCGCTACAACACCGATGAGGACATGGTGGCCGACCTGCTCGAATTCGAGGCGCTGCTGAAGAAGCGCCAATATCCGGGGCTGAAAATGGAAACCGCGATTCTCGCGGACGAAGATCATTTATCGGTTGCGCCGGTGATCATCACGCGCGGACTGAAATGGGCACTGCCGTCTGGCAAACGTTAGCCGGTTGACGCCGGGCGCTGTCAATTCTGACAGTACCCCGGGCGAATCGGCGCAAATACAATCAGGATTATCCATATCCCGTCATCCAAGGAGTCCACGTTGAGCATGCCATTCAAGCGCACCTTCGGCGCCGCCACTATCGCCATCACCCTTTTCTCGGCGATGCCGGCCCATGCCAACGAAGCTGCGGACATGATCAGCGTCGCTGGACACCAGGTCAACATGGTGAAGATGGGCGCCGGACCGTACACCGTCGTTTTCGAATCCGGGTTCGGAACCGACCTGAGCGCGTGGCGTCATGTCGCACCAGCGGTCGCCAAATCGGCGCAAGTGGTGGCGTACTCGCGCGCCGGCCTGGGCAAGTCGCAGGCACGGCCGGGCGAGCGCACCATCAGGGCCAACACGACGGACCTGGAGCGAATGATCGCCGCGGCGCAGCTTCGCCCGCCGTTCATCTTGGTCGGCCATTCGTACGGCGGGTTCCTGATCCGCGACTTCGCCGCCAGGCATCCCGCGCAGGTGGCCGGGATGGTGTTCGTCGATGCCAGCGATGAGCGCATTGAGACCGAGCTGCGCAAGATCGATCCGGCCAGGACGGCGCAGGACGCGAAGCTCAGCGAAGGCTACACGCCGCCAAAATACAAGGCGGAGTTAAAGTATGTACAGGGCATTCTCGACAGCGGCAAACTGCCCGCCGCAGGACCGCTTCCCGATGTGCCGGTCGCGGTGCTGACGTCGTCGATGAAGCACGAAAAGCCCGAGTTCTTCCTGCACTCGCCGGAAGGGATGAAGATCTGGCGCAGCCTGCATGAGAGCTTCTTTCGCCAGTTCAGCACCGGCACCCACACGGTGACGGCGAATGCCGGCCACAACATCCACATGGAACAGCCGCAGCTCGTCATTGCCGCAATCGAGCAAGTGATCGCGATGGCCGCCGATCAGGAAAAGCGCAAGCAGCATGCGGCGGCGCGCGCGGCACTGTTTGGCGAACTCGATCGGACCACTGCAATGCTGAAAAACGGGCGCGACGCCGAAGCAGCCAAAGTGGTTGCCGACGCGATCAGCGCCAGCAAATTCGGCGAGGCCGAGGTCAACCGGATCGGCTACGAACTGCTGGGCAAGCGCAGGCAGCCGCAAGTAGCGGAAGTGGTGTTCAAGGCGAACGTACAGAACCACGCACAGTCGGACAATGCGCTAGACAGTTATGGCGAAGTCCTGCTCGGCGCGAACAAGCCGGCCGAGGCGATTGTGCAGTTCCAGAAGGCGATTGCGATCGCAGAAAAGCTGGGCAAGAGCGAGCGTACGCTGAGTGGCTACCGCAGCAGCCTGGCGAAGGCAGAACAGGCGCTGGCACGTTAACCGGCTAGTGCTTAAAGAAGCTCGATCCCAAAGCGGCGCAACACGAGGGCCAACGCAGCGAAACAGGCGGTGGTGAGGACGACGCTCGCAACCAGCGTCGGCCAGAAGCCGATCCGGCCGAGCAAGGCGGGGAACGCGAGGAACATCGGCAGCGTGGGAACCACGTACCAGAACGTGTACCACGCATGGTTGGCGATCTTCGCTTGCGGCTGATTTTCCACATGCAGCCAGACCAGGGCCAGCACCGTGACAAGGGGAAGCGCGGCGATCAACGCACCAATCCTGTCGCTGCGCTTTGCGAACTCCGATACGCCGACCACGATGGCCGAGGTAAGCAGGTATTTGATGATAAGCCAGGCCATCCAAGGTCCCTTCAATGAATACGGCCGCCCGCCTCGTGCAGGTCCTCGTCGGCCGTCAGCGCCACCTCGATCGACACCTTCAATCCGCGAATCACTTCCGCCAGCGACATGCTGGCAGCGCCCGGATGTGCCGCCGCTTGCTGCGGCAAGTAAGGAATGTGGATGAAGCCCGCCTTGGTGGCCGATGCCGCGGTGTGGTGCATCAAGCCATAAAACACGTGATTGCAGACGAAGGTTCCGGCGGTTTGCGACACCGACGCCGGTAGCCCCGCATCGCGCAGCGCGTGCACGATCGCCTTGATGGGCAGCGTCGAGAAGTAGGCGGCCGGCCCATCGGCGACAACCGGCTGGTCCACCAGCTGAATTTGCGCGTTGTCGGCGATCGGCGCATCGTCGACGTTAATGGCGACACGCTCGACCGACATGTCGACCCTGCCGCCAGCCTGGCCAACCGCGATTACGACATCGGGCCGCAGCGATCCGATCGCATCCTTCAGCACTTCCTGCGCATTGCCGAATACGCACGGCAGCTGGCGCACTTCGACGACGAAGCCCTCCCCTGCCCAACCCGCGAGCGTTCTCACCGCTTCCCATGCGGGGTTGATGGTCTCCTTGTTGAACGGCTCGAAGCCGGTCAGCAGCACAGTCTTTGTCATGGCGCTCGTCTCTCTACATGTTCATCAAAAAGTACAGCAGCAGGATATTCGCGCCCAGCAGCGGCAAGGCGGTCGGTATCTGCGCCTTGATCACCGCGTTCTTGTCGGGCAGTTCCAGCAGCGCGGCGGGAACGATATTGAAGTTGGCGGCCATCGGCGTCATCAAGGTGCCGCAATAGGCGCTGAACATCCCGATCGCCGCCATGATGGCTGGATTGGCGCCGTACACGCCGACCAGGATCGGAATGCCGACGCCGCCGGCCATGACAGGGAATGCGGCAAAGCCGTTACCCATCACGATGGTAAACAGCGCCATCCCGATGCAGAACACGGCCACTGCGACGAAGCGCGAATCCATCGCCACGTACGAGGTGGCGACGTGTGCCACAGCCTTGCCGACGCCCGCTTCGACAAACAGCAAGCCAAGCACCGCCAGCATATGCGGCAGCACCAGCGCCCAGCCGACAGCATCGACCAGCCGGCGCCATTCGCGCATGCCCTGCACCGGCGTGGACCGGGTCAGCCAGCACGCCGCCGCGACCGCCAGCAGCGACGCGCATCCAAGCGCCACCAGCGTCAGGTGCTTCTGCTCGAACAGCAGCATGCCGTTGATGGTCACGTCCTTCAGCAGCGTCGAGCCGAGCATGGTCACGACCGGGATGATCAGTGCCGGTATGAACAGCCGGTTGCCAAGACGCTGCGCGCTGGCGCGGCGTTCGCCCTCGGGCAGGAAGCCGTATTTGCCAAGCGCGATGCCGCCAAAGCCGGCGATCAGCGCCATGAAGATCATGATCGCGCCTGCGACCACTGGCGCAATCCGCTCGCCGGCAAGATAGACGACAGCGTACAGCCCCCAGAACAGCGCGGTCGTAAAGCGCTTCGGATTGTGCTTGTCGCGCAGCGTCATGAACGCGGCGACCGTCAGCATCGCTCCCAGTACCAGGTAGAAGTAATCGAGCAGGATGATCATTGAGCGGCTCCGGCACGGCGAATCTCGCCATCGAGCCGGCCGAGCCGCCACGCGTGGATGATGAAAGCGGTAATCGCGGTCGGGATGCCCCACATGGCGATGTGCAGCGGATTGACGGCGATGCCCTCGGCGTTAAGGATCGTCGTCATCAGCACGATGGCGCCGAAGGCGACGAACACGTCTTCGCCAAAGAACAGGCCGACGTTGTCCGTGGCCGCCGCCATGGCGCGGATCCGGTAGCGCATCTTCTCGGGCAGCGAGGCGTTCTGCAGCTCGGCCGCCGCTTCGGCCATCGGCGCGACCAGCGGACGCACCATCGACGCGTGGCCGCCAAGGCTGGTCAGGCCGAACGCTGCCGACAGCTCGCGCACGAACAGGTAGAAGATCAGCAGGCGGCCGGTGGTCGCCGATCTGACTTTGGCGATCGATGCCTGCGCATGCTCCTTCAGGCCGAAGCGTTCCAGCAGGCCGATGGCGGCCAGCGGCAGCAGCAGGATCAGCGGCAGGTTGCGGGTTTTGATGAAGGCGGTACCGATCGAGGCGAGGATGGTTTCGACCGGCATGGCGGCGGCGACGCCGGTGACGCCGCAGGCGGCCACGACCACCAGCACCGGATGCGCGCGCATCACAAAGCCGAGCACGATGACTGCGACACCGGCCAGTGGCCACAGGTTGACTGCTGATTGCATTGATTCTCCACTGCGCGAAGGGGCGGCGCAGATATTACCATTGAGCAGCTAGGCTTGAGTCGCGGGGAATCCGAAATAAAAACAACCCGCTCGGGGCGGGTCGATTGTCAGGCACTTGTCGATTGCCGTCGCAGGCAAGGTTGATGGCATATTTATATGCCTGGATAGTCATTGAACGGCACAGCGGCAGGCTTGAGCAGCCTGCGCACTTCGATCAGCAGCGTCTCGGCGAGGAACGGCTTCTTGAGGAATGCGTCGTAGCAGGTGCTGCCGGCGAGCTCGCCCCGCAGCGAGGCGCTCATCAGCAAGATGGGGATTTCCGCGGTGAGCGGGTCGCGTTTCAGGTGCTCGCCCAGCTCGATGCCGGTCATTCCGGGCATTGCATAATCCGAGATCACCAGGTCATGCGCCGCCGCGCGCGCTTTCGAGAGGGCTTCGGTACCGCTGCCGGCCAGATTCACATCGAACCCATGCGCCTCGAGCAGCATGCGGCAGGTTTCGGCCATGCCGACATCATCGTCAACTATCAAGATCATCATCGTGTCCCGTCGCCTGTGGTTTCCGCCGAAGCGCCGGCAACGAGCCAGAAGTGACCCACATCCAATATCGCGGATTACGGTCAAGCCATCCGTGTGGTACCGAACGCAGTGCACGGCCAGGCGTAAAAAAACCCGCGGGCCTCTCGGCGCGCGGGCTAGTTGTGAAACTGCTATCGCTTAGAACGATGCTTTCATCTGAACGCCAATGGTGCGCGGTTCGTTGACCATGCCGGTCAGGTTGTTGAAGTCGATCGCGCCGACCGACTGTACTTTGTCGGTGATGTTGCGGGCGAATGCAGCCACTTCGTAGTTATCCCACTTGTAGCCGACGCGCAGGCCGCCTTCGACCAGCGACTTGGCTTTGTATTCCTTGGCTTCGTACAGGAACATGTTGTACGTGCTGCGGTATGCCCAGTCGGTGTAAGCGAAGAACTCGCCGTTGGCGACAGGGGTGCTGTAACGCAGCGTGAAGTTACCCTGCCACTTTGGTGCGCGCGGCAGCGGGTTGCCGTCGAGGAGCTGCGTGAACGCGAACGGGCCTGGCGTGCCGGTGACGGTGCAGCCAGCCACGCCATTGGTGTTCGGGAAGTTACCGCAAGTCTGGACGAACAGGTTCGCATCCTTGATCTCGGTGTCGTTGTAGCTACCGCCCAGCGACATTTGCAGCTCGCTGCTCAGGATCGCCTGGAAGTCGAGTTCGACGCCCTGGCCGGTGACCTTGTCCGCGTTGATCAGCTGGTTCATGTTGATCGTGCCCGAACCTGCGGTCAGCTGCTTGTCCTTGACGCGGTACTGGAACACGGCGGCCGACATGCGCGCACGGCGGTCGAACAGCTCTTGCTTGATACCTGCTTCAACCGACAGCACCTTTTCCGCATCGGCGAACGATGGACGGTCGGACAGGCCGAACAGGCGACCCTGCATGCTCGGTGCGCGGTAGCCGGTAGCGATGCGCGCGAACAGGTTGGTGTCCTTGGTCAGCGCGTAGGTACCGCTGGCGTCCCAGCTCACGTTGGTCGACTCGCTGTGGATGCGGTGCGGGCCCGAGGTCGTCGCTTCGATACGCGATGCGGCGAAGTCCTTCTTGTCATCGGTGTAGCGCACGCCGCCACGCAGTTTCAGCTTGTCCGAAACGGTGTAGTTCACCGATGCGAACGCCGCCCACGAGCTTGTGTCCTGGGTCTGTACAGCGTAGAACGGGTTCTGCGGATTGCCTGGCGCCAGCGAGTCGAAGCCGATGCTGTCGATCTGGATGTCTTCGCTGAAGTAGAACAGGCCGCCGATCCACTGCAGCGGGCCGCTGTTGCTCGACTCGACGCGGAACTCTTGCGTGAACTGCTTGTGATCAGGCAGCACGTCGGCGGTTTCGACGACGAACGGGATCAGGCCAGGGCCCATCGGCGGGGCGTAGGCTGCGCCGAAGCCGCCATCGACGTCGCCGCGGCTGTAGAACTCAGCGCTTTCGTAGCCGGTGATCGAATGCAGGGTCATGCCTGGCATGTCCCAGCGCAGGCGCATGTTGGCGCCCTTGGTCTTCAGGGTCTGCTCGTTGCCGCCGTCGGTGTTGTAGGTGTCGTAGTCGAAATTGTCGACCAGGTCGTTGGTGCCCTGCTTCAGGATATTCGCGCGGAACAGCGTGGCGCTGCCCTTCATGTCGCGTGCGTGCACGTTGAACAGCGCGCTGAAGTCGCGGCTTGGCTTGACCAGCAGCTGGACGCGGGCGGCGTGGTCGCCGTAGCCCTCGAACTCCTTGGTCGGTGCGTTAGGACGGTAGTTGGTGACGCGGTCGTCGCGGTTCTGCGACTGTACCGACACGCGCGCTGCCATGGTGTCGCTGATCGGCAGGTTGATCGCGCCTTCGGCGTTGACCGCGCTTTCGTTGCCGAAGCCGAGCGAGGCGTAGCCTTCGGTCTTGCCGATGACTGGCTTGGCCGAGTCGAACTTGATCACGCCGGCTGGCGAGTTACGGCCGAACAGCGTGCCTTGCGGGCCGCGCAGCACTTCCACCTGGTCGACGTCGAACACCGGGAAGCCTTTGAGCATCGGGCTTTCCTGCACGATGTCGTCAACGACCAGGCCAACCGGCTGCGATGCGTTCAAGTCGAAGTCGGTATTGCCCTGGCCGCGGATGTAGAAGCGCGGGAACGAGCGGCCGTAGTCGGATTCGATGTTCAGGCTTGGCGAACGGCCCGACAGGAAGCGGATGTCCTGGCCGCCGGAGGTCAGCACGTCGAGCTTTTCACCCTTCAGGGTGGTGATCGCCATCGGCACGTCCTTGATGTTCTCGGAGCGGCGCTGCGCCGTCACGATCACGGTCTCGAGCTGGCCCGGCTGGGCTTTCTCGGCGGCGCTGGTGGCTTCCTGAGCCATTGCAGCGTGCAGCGGAAAGGCACTGGCGATCGCCAGGGCGATCAGCGAGCGGGTCGTGGAGCTCGTTTGCTTGCTCTTGGTATTCATTCTTGGGGTTCCCTTAGTTGAAGACATCAATCTATACGGCGCCTGAACGGTCCGGCCGAGGCTATTGCAGCGCACAAATTTCGGCGTGATTTTAGCCGCTTACCGCTGTTTTTCCTTCCAAATCGGCGAAGAAAAATTGATGCTAGCACGTACGAAAGTGGTGTAAATATCTTTTCATTTATATCACCGCCATATAAATAGCAAAGCAAAAACATATTTGCCCTACATATAATCGATAGTGCATAGTTTCGAAACTTGTGCCTGGCCACGCGCGCGACCCGCGCCGGGCAAGGGTTTCCGCGATTTCCTGCGGAATTTGGGTAGATTTTGGGCTTGTCGACAAGATATCTTTCCTTCAAGGTAGATCGGCGATTGAAAAATACAAATGTGCGTAGGCAACAACGTTGTGTAAACACGACAACATCTGCGTAAGGGAGTGACGTCGCGCAACAGTTACGCTCGATACAATTGGTAACCCCGCCGGCCCCGGTTGACTGACACAATGCGCTCTGGCCTGCCCCATTTTGCTGGCCTTGCTTGCCTAGTCCGTTTAAGCTGTCGCAGTCTTCGTCCCAACGCAGCGTTAGCGCCGGGTACAATATCGATATTCCAGGAGTTCACTCATATGACATTCAAGCACCTCAGCATGACGATGGCCGTACTCTGCGTGACCGCCAGCGCTTCCGCTGCCACGCCGAAGCTGGGCATCGTCTACGATGCAGGCGGCAAGTTCGACAAGTCGTTCAACCAGTCCGCGTTCGAAGGCGCGGAGCGGTTCAAAAAAGAGACCGGCATTAAATACATCGAAGTCCAGGCCAGCAGCGACACCCAGGCCGAGCAAGTCATGCGCGGCCTGGCCCGCAAGAAGCTCGACCTGATCGCCGCGGTGGGCTTTTCGCAAACGCAGGCCGTGCAAAAGGTCGCGCAAGAATTCCCGAATGTGCGCTTCGTGCTGATCGACGCCATCGCCAAGGGTAACAACGTCAATTCGATCCTGTTCAAGGAAGAAGAAGGCTCGTACCTGGTTGGCGTCGCCGCGGCAATGGCATCGAAGTCGAAAAAGATCGGTTTCGTCGGCGGCATGGACATTCCGCTGATCCGCGCGTTCGCCTGCGGCTATACCCAGGGCGCGAAATCGGTGAACCCGAAAATCGAATCGCTGCAGAACATGGTGGGCACCACCGCCGCAGCCTGGAATGACCCGGCCAAAGGCGGCGAGCTGGCGCGCGCGCAGTTCGACCGTGGCGTCGACGTGGTGTTCGCGGTGGCCGGCGGCAGCGGCATGGGCACCCTGCAGATGGCGAAGGAAAAAGGCAAGCTGGGTATCGGCGTCGACTCCAACCAGAACTACCTCCACCCGGGCAGCATGCTGACCTCGATGGTCAAGCGCGTCGACCTGGCGATCTACGACTCGTTCAAGCAGGTCCAGAACGGCACCTGGAAGGCAGGCGTCACGCACCGCGGCCTGAAAGAAGGCGGCGTTGACTGGGCGCTGGACAAGGACAACCGCATGGTGGTCACGCCGGCCATCGAAAAGAAGGTCAATGAAGTCAAGGCCAGCATCATCAACGGCAAGACCAAGGTGGTCGACTACCGCGCCGCGGGCAGCTGCCCGGTCTGATTTTCAACTGCATTATCCAAGCGCGCCGCGCCGGTGATCCGGCCCGGCGCGCTTTTGAATATATCACCACCACTTACCACTGACCTCTATGCAGCCAGCCGTAGAATTTCGCAATATCAGCAAGGCCTTCGGGTCCGTGCAGGCGAACGCCGGTGTCAGCTTCTCCATCGCCAAGGGTTCGATCCATGGCGTGATCGGGGAAAACGGCGCCGGCAAGTCCACCTTGATGAGCATCCTGTACGGCTACTACAACGCTGACAGCGGTGAGACGCTGATCGACGGCCACGAGCGCAACATCCGCACCAGCCATGAAGCGATCGCGCTGGGGATCGGCATGGTGCACCAGCACTTCATGCTGGTCGAAAATTTCACCGTCCTCGATAACGTCATGCTCGGCACCGAAGGCGGTTTCAAGCTGGCGGCCAAACGCAGCGCGACCGAAGCGAAGCTGCGCGAGATCTGCGCGCGCTACCGGCTCGACGTCGACCCGCTGGCGAAGATCGAAGACCTGTCGGTGGGCGCGCAGCAGCGCGTCGAGATTCTCAAGCAGATTTACCGCAGCGCCGAGATCCTGATCCTGGACGAGCCGACCGCCGTGCTGACGGCGCAGGAAACCGCGTCGCTGTTCGAGATCCTGCGGCTGTTCAAAGAACAAGGCAAGACCATCATCCTGATCACCCACAAGCTGGGCGAGATCATGGAGATCACCGACCAGGTGACGGTGATGCGGGGCGGCACCGTGATCGGCACCGTCGCCACCGCCGGCACCTCGAAGGAGGAACTGGCCAACATGATGGTAGGCCGTCCGATCCAGAGCGAGCTGCCGCGCGCGCCGTACAACCCGGGCGAAGCGGTCCTCAAGGTCAACCAGCTGCAGCTGACCGACGACCAGGGCGTGCGCCTGCTGGCCGACATCGACTTCACCCTGCGCGCGGGCGAGATCGTCGCGATTGCGGGCGTGTCGGGCAACGGCCAGAGCGAGCTGCTGCAGATCTTGTCGGGCATGCGCCTGCCGACCTCCGGCAAGGTGGAATTCCTGGGCCGCGACCTGCCCTTCGCAAAACGCAGCGACGCCGACGGCCTGCCGAAGGTGTTCCGCGAACTGGGCATCGCCCACATTCCGGAAGACCGCCTGCGCGACGGCGTGATCAAGGACTTCTCGGTCATGCAGAACACCGTGTTCGGCTACCAGGACCGGGTCACCGGCCGCGCCGGCCTGTTCGACTTCCAGGCGATTGCGGCGCGCTGCGCCGACCTGCTCAAGGCCTTCGACGTGCGCCCGTCCGACCCTGACCTGCGCATTGGCCTGCTCTCGGGCGGCAACCAGCAGAAAGTGGTGATCGCGCGCGAAGTATCGGCCAGGCCGAAGCTGATGCTGGTTGGCCAGCCGACCCGCGGCGTCGACATCGGCACCATCGAAAGCATTCATACCCAGCTGCTCAAGATGCGCGACGAAGGCGTCGCCATTTTGCTGGTGTCGGTGGAGCTGGAAGAAGTGCGGGCGCTGGCCGACCGCATCATCGTCATGTCGGGTGGACGCATCACCGGCGAACTTAAGATTGAAGAATTCGACACCACCCGCCTTGGCCTGCTGATGGGCGGACTGCACAAAACATGAAAACGACCGAACTCCCACGCTGGGCCACAGGCTTTGTCCTGCCCATCCTGAACCTGGTGTCGGCGCTGCTGGTAGCGGCGCTGGTGATCCACCTGCTGGGCGAGAGCCCGACCGAATCGCTGGCGATCCTGATCGACAGCGCGGTACTCAATCCGGAAGGCCTGGCCTACACGCTGTTCTACGCCAGCACCTTCATCTTCACCGGCCTGTCGGTATCGATCGCCATGAAGGCCGGGCTGTTCAACATCGGCAGCGAAGGCCAGCTCTACATCGGCGGGCTTGGCCTGACACTGGTCATGCTGGCGTTCGACCAGACCCTGCCTGCCCTGCTCCTGATCCCGCTGGCGATGGTCGGCGCGGCGGTGTTCGGCGCCGGCTGGGCCTTCCTGCCCGGCTACCTGCAAGCGAAACGCGGCAGCCACGTGGTGGTCACGACGATCATGTTCAACTTCATCGCGGCCAGCCTGATGAACTTCATCATCGTCAAATACCTGATTCCGGAAGGCCAGCAGAATCCGGCCAGCCGGGTGTTTTCAAGCGCCGGCGAAATGCCGCGCCTGGGCGAATGGTTCCCGGTACTGGGCGACACGCCGCTGAACGTCAGCTTCATCATCGCCATCATCGCGCTGGCGATCTACGGCGTGATGGTATGGCGCTCGTCGTGGGGCTACCAGCTGCGCGCCACGGGCCTGAACCACAACGCGGCGCACTACGCCGGCGTGTCGATCAGCCGCATGATCATTGTCGCGATGCTGATCTCGGGCGCCCTCGCGGGCCTCGGCGCGGTCAACTCGATCATGGGTTCGACCCACTACCTGTCGCTCAATTTCCCGGCAGGCGCGGGCTTTGTCGGCATCGCGATCGCGCTGATGGGCCGCCAGCACCCGGTCGGCATCTTCCTGTCGTCGGTGCTGTTCGGCGCCCTGATCCAGGGCGGCTTCGACCTGTCGCTGGAAAAACCGAACATCCCGCAAGAGACCTTCATCTTTATCCAGGGCCTGATCATTCTGTTCTGCGGCGCGATGGAAAACCTGTACGGACCTGCGCTGCTCCGATTGATCAACATGACGCGCACGTCGGCGCCGGTGAAAGGATAACGCCATGTTTGAAGACTTCCACCTCTCCAGCATCGTCGTATCGACCATCCGCAACGCGCCGGTACTGATTTTCGCCGCGATGGCCGGCCTGTTCGCCGAACGCAGCGGCGTGATCGACCTTGCCCTTGAAGGCAAGATGCTCGCCAGCGCGTTCGTCTCGGCAGCGGTGGCTTACACCACCCAGAACGCCTGGTACGGCGTCTCGGCGGGCATCGCCGTATCGGCTGCGCTGGCGCTGCTGCAGGGTTATGTCAGCATCACCCAGAAGGGCAACCAGCTGGTGGGCGGCATCGCGATCAACATCGCCATGAGCGGCCTGACCTTCGTGCTGGCGCAGTTCTTCTACCAGCAAGGCGGCCGCACGCCGGACCTGGGCGAAGCGCGCCTGTTCGACATCGTCCTGCCCGGCACCGCGGCAGTGGCCGACGTGCCCTTCCTCGGCTGGTTCTATGGCCATGTGATCGGCGGCCACTCGGCGCTGGTGTACCTGGCGTTCGCATTGATCCCGCTGGTGCACTGGGTGATCTATCACAGCCGTTTCGGCCTGCGCCTGCGCGCCTGCGGCGAGAATCCGCACGCCGCCGACGCGGCAGGCATCAGCGTCGAGCGCACCCGCTACATGGCGATGCTGGTGTGCGGCATCCTGTGCTCGTTCTCGGGCGCCTACCTGGCGATCGTGCAAAGCGGCTTCTTCCTGCGCGACATGTCGGCAGGCGCAGGCTACCTGGCGCTGACCGCGCTGGTGTTCGGCAACTGGCGCCCGATCTACACGGCGCTCGGCTGCATCATGTTCGGCTTCTTCAGCGCGGTCCAGATCCAGATCGAAGGCGTCGACCTGCCGGGCATCGGCCGCATTCCGGGCTCGCTGATCCAGATGATTCCATACGTTGTCACGGTGATCGTGCTGGCCGGCCTGATGGCCAAGTCGGTGGCGCCGAAAGCGATCGGCAAGCCGTTCGTCAAGTCGCGTTGATCCAGGTGCTTGGGGCCGTGCGCCCCAAGTTGCCGGTTTGTTCTAGACTTTCGGGGTCTGCTAAAGGGCGTGGCACTGAAACATGAAAACCCAACTCCTCGAAGACATCGGCGAAAACAATTCTCTGCCGGCAGTTTCTCCCGACGATGCCGCTTTGCTGCGTGCCAGTGCGCCGGTGCAGCCTGCTGCCGCGCCGAAGGCGGACAAATGGACCGCGGGACCGTGGCGCCAGCGCATGGCGGCCGCGCCGCCGGCCAGCGAACCGGTCGCGGCCGCACCACCGCCACCGCCCCCCGCGCCTGCCCCGCTCCTTCCCGAGCCACAGATCCACTCGTTCGATCCCGACCCGCTGGCCGAGAGCTGGGCAATTGCCAATCCCAGCACCGGCCCGACCTGGTTCGAGCGCTGGGGACGCCGCGCCGCAGCCGTCAGCACCGGTCTCGCCGCGCTCGTGCTGGTGGCCGGCGCCGCCGCGTGGATGTACACCGAAACCAAGACAGACGAGGCGCTGGCTGTCGCCTCGCTGGCCCTGGACGACCCAATCCCTGCCAACGTGACGCGCGCGCCGCTCAAGACGGTTGAACCGATCGATATCCAGGCGTCCGAACTGGCGCCGCTGGAAACTGACTTTTACGCCGACGTACCGGACTTCGACCCGACCCCGGTCGCGGCGAAACGGCCGCGCAGCCGCGCGCGCACGATCGCCGCCGCGCCGCGCCGTCCGAAGCCCGCTCCTGCGCCGAGCGCCGCGCAAATCCGTGAAGCGCAGATGGCCGAGACCTTGCGCCAGTGCCGCGCCGCCGGCTATCACGCGCAGCAGTGCGTCAAGCGCGGCTGCGTCGCCACGCCTTACGGTATCGCCTGTAAAGGCTAGGCGGCTGGCTTGAACGCCTCCACCAGGAAATCGATCAGGTAGCGCAGCTTCAGCGGCAGGTGGCGCCGCGACGCGTATAGGGCGTACACGCCCAGGTCCGGCGTGCGGTACCCAGGCAGGATTTCAACCAGCTCACCCGAGCGCAGGTCGCCGCCGACCAGGAAGTCGGGCTGCAGGATGACGCCCTGTCCGCGCAGCGCGGCGGCGCGGCAGGTATCGCCGTTGTTGGCGAACAGGCGCGGGCTGACCTTGACCCTCACTTCGCCATCCGGCCCCTCAAATATCCACTCGTCGCGGAACGCCCCATAGGTGTAGGCGACGACGTCGTGCTGCGCCAACTCGCTCGCGTGCTGCGGTGTGCCGCGCCGCTCCAGGTACGACGGCGACGCGCAGAGCACCAGCCGCGTGGTCGCCAGGCGGCGCGCGATCAGCGACGGCTGCATCACGCTGGAGATGCGGATGGCGAGGTCGAAGCCGTCTTCGACCAGGTCGACCGCGCGGTCCGACAGCGCCACCTCAAGCCGCACCTTCGGATAGCGCTCCAGGAAATCGCCCCACAGCGGCGCCAGGTGCAGGATGCCGAAGGTGACCGGGGCGCTGATGCGCACCAGGCCACTCGCCTCGGCACTGCGGGTACTCAGGTCGCCCTCGGCTTCGTCCAGCGCGGCCAGCAGCTCGACGCAGTGGTAGTAGAACGCCTGGCCATCGCCGGTCATCGACAGGCTGCGCGTGGTGCGGTTGAGCAGGCGCACGCCCAGGCGGTCCTCAAGATCGCTGATGTAGCGCGACACCGCCGCCTTGGAGCTGCCCAGCGCATCCGCAGCGCGCACGAAACTGCCCGCATCGACCACTGCCACGAAGGCCTGCATTTCCTGGAATTTATCCATTGTCTCTAAATATGAAACGAACTATCTAATTAAAGCATATTTATCTCGATTTATGAGACAGATAAACTGGATACATTCTTCAAGGAGGTCACCATGAGCACCTTACCGACCCTGTTCGTCTCCCACGGCGCGCCGACCCTGGCCATCGTCGACAGCCCGGCCAGCCGCTTCCTGCGCGAGCTGGGCCAGACGCTGCCGCGGCCGAAAGCGATCCTGGTCGCATCGGCCCACTGGGAATCGCACGGCGGTCCCGCCGTCAGCCTGGCGGCCACCCCGCAGACCATCCATGACTTCGGCGGCTTTCCCGACGCGCTGTTCGACATTCGCTATCCGGCGCCGGGCGCACCGGAGATGGCTGCGCGCGCCGCGTCGCTGCTGTCGCGCGAAGGCGTGGCGGTCGCGCAAAGCCCCAGCCGCGGCCTCGACCACGGCGCCTGGGTGCTGCTGCACCTGATGTATCCCGGCGCCGACATCCCGGTCGCGCAAATCTCGGTCGTGCGCGGCGCGTCCCCCGAGGAGCACGAACGCATCGGCCGCGCGCTGGCGCCGCTGCGCGAGGACGGTGTGCTGATCATCGGCTCCGGCTCGCTGACGCACAACCTGCACGAATTTCGCGGCCAGCCCATCGACATCCCGGCGCCCGAATGGGTCAGCAGCTTCGGCGACTGGATGAAGGCGCGGCTCGATGCGAACGACCTGCAGGCGCTGCGCGACTACCGCGCGCGGGCGCCGAACGCCGCGCGCAATCACCCCACCGAAGAGCATTTGCTGCCGCTGTATGTCGCGCTTGGCGCGGCGGGCGACAACTCCCGGGCGGAGAGGCTTCACGCGAGCTACGAATATGGCATCCTCGCAATGGATGTGTACGCGTTCACCCAGGGGTAGAATAGACCGCGGTGTCGTTCTTGATAACTCAATCAAACAAAAGGAATCGCCATGCAAACCAACACGATCAATACCTCAACCGACGACCTGGGCAAACTCGTCATCCGCAGCGCAGTCGCCATCCTGGTGCTGTTGCACGGCATCTCCAAACTGACTGGCGGCATCGACGGTATTGCCGGCATGGTCGCGGGCGCAGGTTTGCCTGCCGTCTTTGCCTACGGTGTGTATGTCGGTGAGGTGCTCGCGCCGCTGCTGGTGCTGATCGGCCTGTGGACGCGCCCGGCCGCCGCGGTCATGGCGATCAATATGGTGGTGGCGATCATGCTGGCCCACTCCGCCGAACTGGCGCAGCTGAACAAGCAGGGCGGCTGGGCGCTGGAGCTGCAGGGCATGTTCCTGTTTGGCGCGATCGCCGTGGCACTGCTTGGCGCCGGCCGCTACAGCGTTGGCGGCATCAACGGCAAGTGGAACTGAGTTAGTCCCCGGCGCGGCGCGATGACCGCGCCAGGGTCCACAGCAAGCCGACGCCCGCCGCGGTCCCGCTGTTCTTCCGGAACAGCGGGCTGTCCTGGTTGGCAGACTTCGCGTAGTTCTCGTACCAGACATAGCCGAACACGCGCAGGTCGGGATTGATCCTGCGTGAGGCCGACGCGCCGGTGCGCAGCAGCACCAGGCCCGACTTCGCCTCATACGCGGGCCGCTGCGCGGTCGCATACTCGGGCCGCACGTCATAGAAATAGCGGTTCAGCTTTTCGGTGGCAACCGAGATGCCGGCATGTACGTCGCCGCTCCAGCCATTGCCACGGTCGCCCATCTGATAGGACAGGCGCGGCGCGAAGTTCCAGCCCTGGTTACGCAGCCCTCCCCGTCCTTCAATCACCGTGCGCAGCGGAAGCTCCAGCCGCAAGCGGCCCGCTTCGCTGCGCATCAGGGTCAGCTTCAGGCGCGGGCCAAATTCCACCAGGGTGCCCAGATTGGGCATGCCGGCGCGCGCATCGACATCATCCGAGCGCGACGGCAGCGAGGCTGCAAAGCCGACATCGAACTCGGCCACGTCGCTGCGGAACAGGCGCGCGCCGATGCCCGATTCATCGGACCGGAAAATTTTGCCGCGGTAGATCGGGGCCGGCAGCACCAGCAGGCGCGACGAACGGTCGTCGGCGGCCGGGTAGGCTGGTGAGGAAACGGCGCCTGCGACGACGCCAATTTCCCACAGCGGCAGGTTTTGCTGGGCAGCAGCGGCAAGGGGGAACGCCAGCAAGACAGCGCACAGCAAGGGACGATTCAATTCCGGCATCGGGTGTCTCCGTTCAGATGATGATTCGACCGTGAGCCACCCAATGCCTTACCGCTCGGCTTACGCGTCCGGCCAGATCGCCTTCAACACGGCCGCCAGGTTCTGGCCGCCCTTGATCAGCTGCGTCTTCGCAATGGCCGAGCTCGGTACTGGATAGTTCTGGCCCATTTCCAGGCTGAACGTGTAATACGTTTCGCCCCGTTTGTTGACCTGCGGGGCGATCTGGCCCGGCGTCACGTCATCATACGCGCGCTTGGAGATGGCCAGCGAGTCGTTTGCCCATTCGTACGGCCAGAATGTCGGGTCAGTCGTGGTGTTAACCGGGAGAACCGGGCAGATTTCACAGTTGCGGAACTTGTCCGGGTCGGTGATCACCTTTTCGGCGAACTGCGCCGGTGTCGTGGTGCTGATGCGGCGCATCGCGTAGTTCACCACCGTGCTGTCCCAGTACGAGTGGAACGGACGCGTGGTCCACTTCTTCGCGCCTTCCGGCAGCGGCTTGTCCTGGCCCGGAATCAGCGCCTTCGACAGCGTCGACAGCTTGTCGTCGTCGAGCAGCAGGCTGTTACCGCCGCGCGATTCGAAGATGTTGACGCCGTCGACTTCCGCTTGCGTCTTCGGCACCACGAACTTGCTGTTCTTGTCGAGGAAGGCCGCGCCCACGTGCAGCGGCTGGTGGATGTCGCCGGTCATGTGGGCCACCAGCAGCAGCGCCTGGCGCTTGGTGAAGTTGTGCGGATTGACGTCCGGTCCCGTCTTGCCCTGCAACACCGCGATCGCCTGGCGCAGCGTTTTCACGATGTCGTGCGGCGACGTGCCCACTTCATGGTCGTGATAATGCTGCTTCTGGAACGGGATGTTAACGTAGTGGTACTCCTCGTGCTTTGGATTGGCCGTGGTGTACACGACCTGCTCCGGCGTCGCCGCCGGATAGCCCACGCCACCCTTGGCGCCATCAGCCCAGTTGGTGATCGACTCCAGCGTCTCGCCAGGCAACAACAGGGCCGCGACCTGCTTCTCGGCGTTGCTGCCCTTGATCAGCTTCTCGGCGATCGACCCGACCACGCGGTGCCCTTCATAACCCCACGCAAGCGCGTCGAACGACGCAAAGGCGCTCGACAGCGCAAGTACACAAGCCAGCTTTTTCATTGTTTGTTCTCTCAAGTTTATTTCGTTGTTTCGACGCGGCCCGCTACCGCGCTGCTGCCCGCCGGCTTGCCGGAGCGGTCGCTGGCGGCAAGGTAGCGCACAAAGGCGTCGAGATCGAGTATCTGCGTATCGCGTTTGTTGGACGCTTCGGCAAACGCGGCAAAGCCGTCGCCGCCCTCGGCCAGGAAATTATTGGCCGCGACGCGGTAGATCCTGGCCTCGTCGATGGCCACGCCATCGAGCTTGACGCTGCCCGGCACCACGCGCTGGCCGCGCGGCCTGGCGCCGTCCCAGCGATAGGTAAAGCCGCGCGACGGGTGCAGCATCGCTGCGTTGCTGTCGGCATGCTTGCGGATCCACTGCTGTTCGAGCACCGCGCGCAGCTGCGCGCCGGTCATGTCCATCACCACGATGGTGTTCGAGAACGGCAGCACCACCTGGGCCTGGCCGTAGGTGGCCACCAGGTTGTCGCCGGCTTCGAGGTCCTTGCGCATGCCGCCCGTGTTCATGAAGGCGACCTGCACGCCTTGCGCCTTGGTCGCGTCCAGCACCGCGTCGGCGATCAGGTTGCCCAGCGGGGCTTCGCCGGCGTCATTGAGCTTGCGGGTGACGACCTTGGCGCCAAGCCGCGCCACCGGGCGCGCCAGCACGGCCTCGCTGCGTTGCTTGACTTGCTGCAGGTAGGCCGCCATGCGCGGGTCGGCCGGGTACTCGCCCGGCGTGAGCACGACGTTGCGCACGCTGATGTCGCGCAGCAGGCGCGAATCCGGGTCCACCAGCAGCTTGATGCGCGACAGGACGTGCCCGCCCATCTCGGCCTGGGTGATCGTGCGGCCGTCCACCTTGCACTGGAAGCCGGTGTGGGTGTGGCCGCTGATGATCAGTTTCAGCTCCGGGTCGAGGCGCTTGGCGATGCTGACAATCGGGCCCTTGAGGTTTTTGCAGTCAGGCTCGTTGAAGGCTTCGTCGGTGTGGCCGCCTTCGTGGATCAGCACCACGAACACGGTCGCGCCCTTGGCGCGCACTTCAACCAGCGCCTTGTTGATCGCGTCGGCTTCATCGAGGAAGGCCAGGCCCTTGATGCCCGAGGCCAGCACCACTGATGGCGTGTCCTTCAACACCGCGCCGATGTAGCCCACTTTGACGCCTTTGGCTTCCTCTATTTTGTAGGCAGGCAGCAGCGTTTTCCCGGTCGCGGTGTCGATCACGTTCGCGGCCAGGTAGGTGAACGAGGCGCCGCGGTAGTCCGGATCGAGCTTGCAGGCCTTGTCGGCGCGGTGCGAGTCGCAGCCGCCATGCTGCTGGCGCAGCAGTTCGGCGCGGCCCTGGTCGAATTCGTGGTTGCCCGCCGAACTGGCGTTCATGCCCAGCATCGACAGCGCGGTCAGGCTGGCTTCGTCGGCCCACATCGACGACAGCGCCGGGGTGCCGCCAACCAGGTCGCCGGCGCCGACGAACATCAGCTCCCTGTCTTCCTTGCGCCAGGCCTGCAGCGCGGCGCCGATGACGTCGATGCCGCCGGCGTGGACGGTGGTTTGCCGGCCGTTGACCGTGTAGTTGAACTTGCCGCCTTCGAGGTGGCCGTGGAAGTCGTTCAGCGCGACCACGTTGAGTTCAAGCGGCGCTGCCGGGCGCGTGGCGCAGCCGCTCATCAGGGATGCCGCTGCGAGCGCGAGGCAGAGTGGCCGGAGATAATTTTTCATAGGTGAAAGGATAACCGAAGAGCGCCGCGCTGTGACAGCTGGCGGACCCGGGAATGTATCTGGAATGTATCGCTGAAAAGAAAAACGGCTGGTGTTGCCACCAGCCGTTCTGTCGTTACCCGCGTTCTAAAGGATTAGAACTCGTAACGTGCGGTTACCTGCAGGGCCCACTGCGACTCGCCGCGGAACTGCTTGGTGACGTAGTCTTCGACCTGGTCACGCACCTGGTAGACATACTTGCCGTCTTGAATACCAGCGTAGTCCACGAAGCTGCGCGAGTTACCGCCGGCGCTGGCGAAGCCGACTTCATTGATACGGCCCCATTTCTTGTTCAGCATGTTACCGAAGTTCATGATGTCGAGGGTGAACACACCCTTGTGACCAGCGAACAGGCCCGGCACTTCCTGGCTGACGCGAACGTCGATGCTGTTGGTCCAAGGCGCGAACGAGTCATGACGGTTGGTCACGCGGCCGGCTGCACGGGCCAGTTCAGGGTTCGAGTTGACGATATCCCAGAACTTGGTCTCGTTGGCCTTGTTCGTTGCGGTGTCGCCGCGGAACACGACTTCACCCGAACCGAAGGCCGACGGGATGTACATCAGGTCGTTCGACTGAACGTTATCGCCGTTCATGTCGTTGTTGAAGGTCCAGCTGTATGGCTTGCCGCTGCGGCCTTCATAGAACGCGCCGAAGGTGGTCTTGTACTCGCCGAAGAAACGCTTGTCCCAGGTCAGCGACGCGTTGATACGGTCCTTGACCAGGTACGACGAGTTGGCATCGACTTCTTCGTTCGGATTGAAGATGGCACGTGCGCCCCAGTTCGAACCGGACGTCGACGAGCTCAGGTTGCTCACTTCGGTCGCGTCGGTGTAGGTGTACGCCAGCGACCACTTCGGACCTTTTGCACGGCCGTTGTTGAGCGCGATGGTGGCCAGGTTGCCGCCGCCTTTGTCGGTTTCCGAGATCGTGATCACGTTGCCGAACGAGGCGTTGGACAGCGCGCGGGCACGGAAGCCTGCGCACGGGCCGGTGGCGCTGAAGCCGCCGGTACCGTTGGCGCACGACGGGGTGTAGCCTGGCTCGGTCCAGTACAGTTCACGGCCGTCCGAACCGATGCGGGTTGCGCCGCCCAGGTTCAGGTTGCGGAAGTACAGGCCGGTGTTGGTCTTGGTGTACATGTACTCCAGGCTGGCAACGAGGCCGAACCATGGCAGTTCGTGCTCAACACCAATGTTGGCTTTCCATACCGACGGCTGGCTCAGGCCCGGGTCGAGCAGGTCGACGTTGGCTGCCGGGTTGCTGCCGTTGATGGCGCGCTGCGCCAGTGGATCGGCGCTGAAGACGCCACCGTCAGCCGAGCAGGCAGCGAACGAACCGCCGCAACCGACGTTGTAGGTGTTGACGCCAGGGTTGGCGAATGGGTTGCCGAGCCAGACGTTCAGGGCCGAACCGCCGAACAGGCCGAAGCCGCCGCGTACCTGGGTGGCGCGAGCCGTGTCCAGGCGGTAGTTGAAGCCGAAGCGTGGCTGGATCAGGTCGTCGCCGTCGATGGTGTTGGTGTTATCCATGCCAAAGCCGCCGGTGTTACGGACGATCTGGCCAGGGATGGTGGCGTAGCTGCCAGCGATCGGCGCCAGTGCCACGGCCGCGTTGCGGCGTGGACGGTCATCGGTGGTAGCCTTGTCGTAACGCAAGCCCATCGTCATGCTCAGGCGTGGCGAGACGGTCCAGGTGTCCTGCAGGAACAGGCCGGTGTTAACCAGTTTCCAGTTCGCAGCGGTGTCTTGCAGCGTCACGCCGGCAACTGGCAGCTGCGCAGTGTACGACGTTGGACGGCCGCGGCTGAAGTTTTCCAGCACAGCCTGTTCGATCAGCGCAGCAGGCGAGGTCGAGCAGTTTACCTGACCGAAGGTGTAGGTGTAGGTGGCGCTGCTGTTGGTGCAACCGAAGGTGTAGTTGCCGTTAACGTCTTGCAGGAAGGCGTTGAAGATCTGGTTCTCGCTGTAGTCAGCACCGAACTTAATCTCATGGTCGCCCTGCAGCCAGGTGGCGCCGACGTACGCATCGTAGGTCTCGGTTTCGAGACGGTTGAACTGGCGGCTACGCTCGGTACCGAAGTTGATGAAACGGTTGCCGGTACGAACCGACGCCGGGGTGCCTGCTGGCAACGGGCCAGGGAACGACAGCGCCATCGCTGGCAGGTAGGCGTTGTTGGCGTGGTCCTTGCCATACTCGCGCTGCGACAGCTTGACTTCGGTCGAGAAGGTTGGGGTCCAGTCGCCGAACCACTGAACGACGGTCGACTCGTTGTTCTTCACTTCCGAGTACAGATACGAGCTCAGCGCGATACCGCTCGCCGAGAAACCCGAGAAGATAGGCTCGAGCTGGTCGGTCTTCTGCCAGCGCACGCTGGCGCGGTGGTCGTCGTTGATGTTCCAGTCGAGCTTGACCAGGCGGTCTTCAACGGTTTGTTCGGCGCCGGCAGCGCCTTCAGCGGTACCGACATCGATGCCGTAACGGCTCTTGGCGATCGACTGCAGGCTCGAAATGGCGCTCGGGGTAATGCCGACGTTGGTCAGCGGGCTGCCCAATGGGCCAAACGCTGGCGTGGTACGCGAGCTGTCCGAATTTTCAGCCGAAACGAAGAAGAACAGCTTGTCCTGGATGATCGGGCCGCCCAGGGTGATGCCGCTGGTGCGTTCCTTGAAAGGCGCAACTTCGGTGTAGGTGTCGTCGGTGGCGTTGTAGCGATCGCCAACCATGCGCTCGTCACGGTAGACGTGGTAGACGCTGCCTTTCCAGTCATTGGTACCCGACTTGGTGATGGCGTTGATGTTGGCGCCGGTGTAGCCCTTCTGGGTCACATCGTAGTTCGAGATGTTGACCTGTACCGACTGGATCGCGTCGATCGAGATCGGCTGCTTGTTGGTTGGCAGGCCGTTGCCTTCGAGGCCGAAGGTGTCGCTGATCGACACGCCGTCGATGGTGATCGAGTTGAAGCGCGAGTTCTGGCCGCCGGCCGAGATTTCGCCGCGGTCCTTGTCGGTCTGCGCCAGGCGCGGATCGGTACGGGCATAGTCGGCCAGGCTGCGGTTGACCGACGCCAGCGCGTCGATCGTCGCGCGGTTGACGTTGGTGCCGGCGCCCATCTTGCCGCTGTTGAAGTTGGCGTTGTTTGCCTGGCCGGTAATGGTCACGGTCTGGATGGCGGATGCGCCCAGCTGGGCGTCAACGGTTGCGGTTTCAGCCAGCTGCAGGAAGACGTTGTCGAACTTTTCCGACACGCCATCCTTGGTGATGGTGACGGTGTAAGGACCACCGACGCGCAGGCCGCGGGCCGAGTAACGGCCTTCGGCGTCGGCGTTCACCTTGCTGACGGAACCCGATTCGGTGTGCACGATCGTTACCTGTGCGCCAGCGGCTGGCTTACCGTCGCTGCTCGAGACGCGGCCTCCGATTGCCGAAGTCGTGTTCTGCGCCATGGCCGGCGCCGATACTGCCAGCGCCATGGACAGGGCGAAAGCGAGCTTAGTAAGCCGCAACCGTTTCTGAATGATCATTGTATAACCCCAAAAAGAACTAATAGTTATATTGGAAGGTCGGCCAGACCCTTCCCTCTTTACTTTGCTGCAACCGCTACGCGACCAATCCACCGGTCGCCACACCTATCCGGAAGAGCTACCCTCTTCCGTTCGAAGAAATTCTGCCAACTCACGGCAACAACTTGCCTTACCGACATGCAAAACGCGCTAGTGTAGCGAACTGATATTGCATCTTCGTGACAAGGTCCCGACGAGAAAATCGGGGTTTTGGAACGACCATCGAAGAACTATGCATGAAGAAATGATCACGAGACAAATACGTTTTCCCTTCATAATTTATATTTTATAAATATAAATTGGCCAACTTAATGCACAGCACTTGCGGAAAACCCTTGGTTTTCGAGCATCCTTGCCCAGTGCCGGAATTATAAATGACCAGTTCTAGCCTGAAATTCTTTCGGCGGGAAAACGGGAAAACCGCTCGATCAGGGTGAAAATCTGTCGCAGGAAGGCCACACAGTGTCCGTTTTGGTGCGGTAAAAAGTGTTGTATTTACTGCATTCAAATCCAAATCAATTCGGGGCCCGCCCCCGGAGCCAGCCCCGAATGCGAAAAGGGCCTGTCTCCGGGGGCGGACCCCGAATAGGAAACGACGGTCAGCGCGTGCTGCGGTTAGCGCTTGATTGCTTTAGACGCCAGCGAAGCGATCTCGGCTTCAAACTTCGCGTAGCGCGCGTCGAGCTGCGCGGTCAGGCGCTTCTTCTCTTGCGCCGGCAGGAAAGCGTAGCGCAGGCTGTTGTAAGAGGCCTTCTTGATTTCGCTGTAATTGGGCTTGTAACGGCTGGCGAACAACACGTACTCGTTCGACAGCGTGTGGCGCGTGACGCCCGCGTCGTCGGTCGAGATCACGTACGGCACGCCGTATTTACGGTACAAGGTCAGCGGATGGTTATCGCCCTTGATGCCGCTGATGAAGGCATTGCTGGTCAGGTTGATTTCGACCGGCACATCCTTCTCGCGCATCGACTTCATGATCGCCAGCGCGTTCGCTTCGTGCGCCAGGTCGATGCCGTGGCCGATACGGTCGGCGCCGGCGATGTTCAGCGCCTCGTCGATGTGGAACTTCAGCCCCTCCGGCGGCACGTCGCCCAGCGCCAGCTCGCCCGCGTGCAGCGCCAGCTTCACGCCCGGATAGCGCGTTTTGAGGAAGCGGAACATCTTCATGTGCAGCGTGTAGTCGCGCATGGCGATGTGCGAGCTTTCCTGGCCGACGATGTTCAGGCCGACCACCAGGGCGCCCTGCGCCGCAGCCTTGAAGCCGCCGGCCATCGACGAGAACACCCGCGATGGCGACTGCAGGCGGAACACGTACGACTGGTAGCGCATCGTGAAGTTGGCGTCGTCGATGCCGGCGTGCGATTCGGCGATGTTGCGGGTGTAGTCGGACAGGTTCTTGTTGAAGGTCGCGTCGGTGTCGAGCGCCGCCAGCCAGGTGGACATGGCCGCGTCCAGCGCGGCGTCACTGGCGCCGGCCTGGCGTACCTGAGCGTCGAAATCGGCGCTGTCGGATGTTGGCGCCGACTTGAACATGGTCTCGATGTAGGCCACATTCTCGTCGAGCGCGCGCTTCTTCAGCGTCTGCAGGCCTTCGGCGAAGTTGGTGTTCGAGACGGAGTAGAAGTAGTTAAAGGTCTGGAAGAAGCGCTGGTCTGGCGGCGGCTGGACCGCACCGTGGTTGTCGAAGTCCTTGGTCGACCAGCGCTGCAGCAGTTCGCGGTACAGGACGTCGTTGGCGATCACTTCGCCGGTCGACAGGCAGCTGCGCTTGTCAGCCGGCAGCGCGCGCTGGGCAGCCACATTTTCCGGCTTGGTTTCGATCTGGTAGCTTGCCTTGTCGACGCACCATCCCTGCTTGTCGATCCAGTCGAGATACTGCTCGGCATAGATCGAGCCAGAGTAGTGGTGGTGCAGGTCGGCGCCCTTCGGCATGCGGGTGAAGAACAGCGTCAGTTCCGACGTCTTCGGCGCCTCGCCCGCGATCAGCGAAGCGTAGTGGCGCGCGGTGAGAACCTCGTTGGCCTTGGCCGACGGCGCGCGGGCGTGGACGGCCGGCTGGGCGGCGGCGAACGCCAGGACGACCGCCAGGCTGCTCAATTTGATGTGCATTGTTGTTCTCTCGATGTGTGAAACTGCCAAAACAGGCTATGTCACGTTCAAGTGTACGACCTTCCCCCGACACGTCATTCCCGCGAAGGCGGGAATCCATCAACCGCAAGCGCTGCTCACGTCGGGGAAGCCGTTCCTGGCGATGCTGGAAACGACGGCACTGAAATCGACACTTTATGGTGACAAGCCAAAAATTATGCAGGCAGGCGCTCATGGACCTTGCGCCCGGCGGCGTAGGTCGCCAGGATCGCGCGGTCGTCGCCCAGCAGCGCCAGCACAAACAGCAGCTCTTCGAGATTGGCGCAGCGCTCGGCGCGCCGCGCCAGCAACGGCGTACAGGCCGGATCAAGCACGATAAAGTCCGCCTCGGTCCCCGGCGCGAAACTGCCGATGCAGCCATCAAGTTGCATGCTGCGTGCAGCACCGAGCGTGGCGAGGTAGAACATGCGCGCCGCCGGCAGGTAACTGCCCTTCAAGCGCGCTACTTTATAGGCTTCATTCATGGTTTGCAACATCGAGAACGAGGTGCCGGCGCCCACGTCCGTCGCCAGCGACAGCTTGACCCTGGCCGCGTCGGCCCTCTCGAAATCGAACAATCCACTACCGAGAAAGAAGTTGGAGGTCGGGCAGATCGCGGCGGCCGCGCCGGTGGCGGCCATGCGCGCGAAGTCGGCGTCGTCGAGCCAGATGCAGTGGCCGAACATCGCGCGCTCGCGCATCAGGCCATGGCTGTCGTACACGTCGAGGTAGCTGCGCGACTTCGGATACAGCTCGCGTACCCACGCGCATTCGGCGTGGTTTTCCGATACGTGGGTCTGGATGAAGGTATCCGGATAGGCGGCCGCCAGCTCGCCGGCCAGCTGCAGCTGGGCCTCGCTCGACGTCGGCGCGAAGCGCGGCGTGATCGCGTACAGCGAGCGCCCGCGCTTGTGCCACTTCTGGATCAGGTCTTCGCTGTCGCGCGCGCCGGCTTCGGCGGTATCGCACAGGAAGTCCGGGCAGTGGCGGTCCATCAGGATTTTGCCAGCCACCATGCGCAGCTTGCGCGCCTCGCTGGCCTCGAAAAACGCGTCGACCGATTCCTTGTGCACGGTGCAGTACACCATCGCGGTGGTGGTACCGCAGCGCAGCAGCTGGTCGAGGAAGAACTCGGCCACTTCGCGCGCGTGGGCCTGGTCGCCGAACTGGCGCTCGGTCGGGAAGGTGTAGGTCTCCAGCCATGGCAGCAGGCCTGGCGCCGGCGAGGCGATCATGTCGGTCTGCGGGAAGTGCAGGTGCGTGTCGATAAAGCCGGGCATGATCAGCTTGCCGCGGTAGTCGTGCACCGTCACGCCTTCTGGAAGCGCCGGCGCCAGCGCGGCGTAGTCGCCCGCAGCATGGATCTTGTCGCCGTCGACGATCAACAGCCCGTCTTCGTGCCAGTGGAATGCGTCGTCGTTGAAGGCCGGATCGGCGTGGAAGTGCAGCACGCTCGCGCGGTAGGCTTGCAGCTTGTCTGTTGGTGCTCTCGACATCAGTTTCTTTCTTGTTCAATCGTGTTCAGGGCAGCATCCTGCGCTTCCCATACGCCCAGCAGCTGGGCGCATACCGACGCCGCGATCACCGCTGGCGCCTTGTTGCTTATCCCGGGCAGCCCGATCGGGCATACCATCGCCGCGATCCGCGCCGCATCCACCCCTTTGTCGCGCAGGCGGTGCTCGAACTGCTTGCGCTTGGTGTGCGAGCCGATCAGGCCAAACCAGCCCACGCCAGGCCGCGCCATGATTGCTTCGGTCAAGCGCTGGTCGAGCGCGTGGCTGTGGGTCATGACGAGATAGCTGGCGCCGCCTGGCGCCGCCGCCACCTCGGCCTCCGGCGTATCGGTCGCTTCCACCGTCACGTTGGCCGGCACGATCGCCGGGAACATGGCGTCGCGTTCGTCCACCCAGGTGACTGTACATGGCAAGTCGGCCAGCGCGCGCACGATCGCGGCGCCGACATGACCTGCGCCAAACAGCAGCAGGTGCGCACGTGGCGCGCAAATCGCGTCAACCAGCCAGCGGCGGCCAGCCAGATCCCGCATCACGTGCGTCCCAAGGCCGCGTGCAAACACCGGGGCCGGGTCGCCGGCGATCTGCCTGCCCGCCCCATCGAACAGCGCCGCCTCGGGTGCGCCGTCTATCGACACCATGCGCCAGCTGTCTTCGCGGGCGCGGTCGCACAGCCGCGCCGCCTGCGCCGCATCGGCACGCTCGAACAGCAAATGGGCCACGCCGCCGCAGCACTGGCCGAGGCCGGGCCCGAGCGCGAAGCGTTCAAAGTGGCGTTCGCGTCCGTCCGCCAGCATCGTGCGCGCGATCTCGATGGCGCGCAGTTCCAGATGGCCGCCGCCGATGGTGCCTGTCACCTTGCCAGCATCCACCGACATCTTGGTGCCCGGCGCGCGCGGCACCGAGCCTTCGGCAATCGCAACCGTCACCAGCACGCTCATCACGCTGCCGCTTCGACCGCGGCGATGGCACGCAGGATTTCTTCGCTGGTAGCCGGCGCGTTCAACGGCGGATTGACCCGGTGGCCACCCACGCTCGATACCGCGTCGCGGATCGCAAAGAACACCGAGAACGGCAGCAGCAGCGGCGGCTCGCCGACAGCCTTGGAGCGGTGAATGCTGTCTTGTACGTTACCGTTGTCGAACAGGCGCACGCGGAAGTCTTCCGGGCAGTCCGACACGCCGGGAATCTTGTACGTCGACGGCGCGTGCGTCATCAGCTTGCCGCCGTCGTTCCACCATAACTGCTCGGTAGTGAGCCAGCCCATGCCCTGGATGAAGGCGCCTTCGACCTGGCCGATGTCGATGGCCGGGTTCAGCGAACGGCCCGCATCGTACAGCGCGTCGGCGCGCAGCAGCTTCCATTCGCCGGTCAGGGTGTCGACCACTACTTCCGCCACCGCCGCACCGTACGCGAAGTACGAGAACGGGTTGCCGCTCATGGTTTTCGGGTCCCAGTGCAGGCCGGGCGTAGCGTAGAAGCCGTCGGACCAGAGCTGCACCCGCGCCAGGTAAGCTTTCTGGACCAGGATCGGGAACGGTTCCTCGTGTCCGTTGACGAACACGGTGTCGGCGGCAAAGCGCACGTCGGCCACGTCGCCGCCGTACAGCTTGACCGCGTGGGCTGCCAGCCGTTCGCGGATCTGGCGCGCGGCATCCTGCGCGGCCTTGCCGTTCAGGTCGGCGCCGGTCGATGCGGCCGTGGCTGAGGTGTTGGAGACCTTGCTGGTGTCGGTGGCGGTGGCGCGCACCCGCGACAGGTCGACACCCAGTTCGTGCGCGACCACCTGGTTGACCTTGGTGTTGATGCCCTGACCCATCTCGGTGCCGCCGTGGTTGACGATGATCGAACCGTCGACATACACGTGCACTAGCGCGCCGGCCTGGTTCAGGTGGGTGACATTGAAGGCGATGCCGAATTTGACCGGCGTGAGCGCCAGGCCTTTTTTCAGCACCGGGCTGGATGCATTGAACGCCGCGATCGCGCTGCGGCGCGCACGGTATTCGCTGCTTTCTTCCAGCTCCGCCACCAGCTCATGGATCACGTTGTCGACGACGACCTGCCCGTAAGGCGTCACGTTGCTATCGGTCTTGCCGTAGAAGTTAGCGCGCCGGATGTCGAGCGGATCGCGACCCAGGTTGCGGGCGATTTCGTCGATCACGTATTCGATGGCGATGGCGCCCTGCGGGCCGCCGAAGCCGCGGAAGGCGGTATTCGACTGGGTGTTGGTCTTGCCGCAGGCGGCGCGGATATCGACGTCGGACAAGTAGTAGGTATTGTCGAAGTGGCAGACAGCGCGGGTGGCGACAGGCCCCGACAGGTCGGCCGAATAGCCGGCGCGGCTGACCATGTCGACCCTGGCGGCGACGATCTTGCCATCAATGCCATAGCCCACTTCGTATTCGTAATGGAAACAGTGGCGCTTGCCGGTGACGAGCATGTCGTCATCGCGGTCGGCGCGCAGCTTGACCGGCCGCTTCAGGTGGTTCGCCGCGATGGCCGATGCCGCGCACCACAGCGCCGATTGCGACTCCTTGCCGCCGAAGCCGCCGCCCATGCGCCGGCACTCAACCACGATGTTATGCGAGTGAACGCCCAGTGCATGCGCGACCACGTGCTGCATCTCGCTCGGGTGCTGGGTCGAGCACTGCACCAGCATGCCCTTGTTCTCCTTCGGGATCGCGTAGGCGATCTGGCCTTCGAGGTAGAACTGCTCCTGGCCGCCCACATACAGTTCGCCCTTGACCGAGTGCGGCGCGCGCTCGAAAGCGGCCTGGTAGTCGCCGCGTGCCAAATGCATCGGCGGCAGCACATACGACTGCGCCGCCTTGGCCGCCTGCGGCGTCAGGATGGCCGGCAGCTCGTCGTAGGTCACCTTGGCGAGGCGGGCTGCCCGGCGGGCGTTGTCGTGCGTGTCGGCGACCACGATGAACAGCGGCTGGCCGACGTACATCACGATACCGTCGGCGAAGATCGGGTCGTCATGGATGATCGGGCCGCAGTCGTTGGTACCCGGGATGTCTTTGGCGGTGTAGACGGCAACCACCCCGCGGCTGGCGCGAACTGGCGCCAGGTCCATTGCCTGGACCATCGCATGCGGCTTCGCCGACAAGCCAAGCGCGCCGTGCAGCGTACCCTGCACTTCCGGGATATCGTCGGTGTAGGTGGCCTGGCCGAGCACGTGCAGCTCGGCCGATTCGTGCGCGCTCGGCTTTCCGACCACGCTCCATGCGGCGCTCTTCAAGCTGGGGGAACCTGCGTCATTCATCTTGTCCTCCTTATGCTCGCACGGCGAAGGCGTTGACTTCGGCGTTGCCCAGCGGCGCATCCTGGCGCGTCTCGAACCAATAGCGCTTGAGCAGGTTCTGGGCTGCCTTCATGCGGTACTCGCCCGAGGCGCGCATGTCCGACAGCGGCTGGTAATCCTGCGCCATCGCCGCCATCGCCGCGCTCAGGGTGGTTTCGGTCCACTGCCGTCCGCGCACTGTGTCCTCGGCGGCGGTGGCCCGCTTTGGCGTGGCCGCCATGCCGCCGAAGGCGATGCGCGCGTCGGTGACCACGTCGCCGTCGAACCTGAACGCAAAGGCCGCGCACACGGCCGAGATATCCTGGTCGAAGCGCTTGGCCAGCTTGTAGGTGCGCAGGCGCACGCCGTCGCGCGGCATCGGCACGCGCAGCGCCTGCACGAATTCGCCCGCCTGCAGATCCTTCTGCTGGTAGCCGAGGTAGAAGTCTTCAAGCGGCATCACGCGCTCGCCACGCGGGCCGCGCAGGACCAGCTGGGCGCCGGCCGCGATCAGCCAGGGCATCGAGTCGCCAATCGGCGAGCCATTCGCCACGTTGCCGCCCAGCGTGCCGGCGTTGCGGATCGGGAGCGATGCGAAGCGCTGCCACATCTCCGACAACTCGTCCGGGTAATGGCGGCACAGCGCCTTGTAAGCTTCTTCCAGCGTGACGCCCGCGCCAATCTCGATCGTGCCGGCGCCGTCGCTGATGGTTTTCAGTTCGTCGACGTGTCCGAGGTAGATGATGTCGCCCAGCTCGCGCAGCTGCTTGGTCACCCACAGGCCGACGTCGGTGGACCCTGCCAGCAGCAGCGCGGAAGGATGCTGGGCGCGCAGTTGTACCAGCTCGTCGATGGTGCGCGGCGCATGGAACGCCTGGCCGCCAACGCTGTAGGTCGCCGTGCTGTCGCGCCGCAGCGACGCCAGCCGGCCGGCCAGCGCATCGCGGTCGAACGGCACCTGCGGCAGGTCGCCCATGCGCATGGCGGCGTCAATGATCGGGCGGTAGCCGGTACAGCGGCACAAGTTGCCCGACAGCGCGTCGTCCACCTGGCAGCGGGTCGGGCGCGTGCCCTCCTGCTTCAGGTACATACCCCACAGGGACATCACGAAACCCGGCGTGCAGAAGCCGCATTGCGATCCGTGGCATTCGACCATCGCCTGTTGAACCGGATGCAAAGTGCCATCGGCCAGTTGCAGGTCTTCCACGGTAAACAGCGCTTTGCCATCCAGGGTCGGCACCAGCTGGATGCAGGAATTAACCGCCTTCATCTGAAGCGCGCCGTTTTCAAGCGAACCGATGACCACCGTGCAGGCGCCGCAGTCCCCTTCGGCACAACCTTCCTTGGTGCCGGTGCAATGAAGTTCCTCGCGCAGATGCTGCAAGACAGTCTGCGTCGGCGACGCATTGCTGACTTCGCGTACAGCGCCCTGATAGAAGAAACGGATCGGTTGTGACATTCTTGCCTCGGCTTTATCCCAGCTTGCAAGGCTAACATCGGCTACCTGGACAAGTATATGGCTATTCTGATGTTTAATATCAGCGAAATCGCATGAAGCCCGCACCGATCGCCTGATTCATTCCATGCACGGATGCGTCGATTGCCAGTGGCGCGCAATGTCGATCCGGCGCGTGATCCACACCTTGTCGTGCCGCTGCACGTAGTCGAGGAAGCGCGCCAACGCCGCCGCCCTGCCCGGACGCCCCACCAGCCGGCAATGCAGGCCGATCGACAGCATCTTCGGCGCGTTCAGTCCGTCCGGGTCGCCTTCCGCGTACAGCACGTCGAACGCGTCTTTCAAATAATCGAAGAACTGGGTGCCCGAGTTAAAGCCCTGCATCGCCGCGAAGCGCATGTCGTTGGTGTCGAGGGTGTAAGGAACCACCAGGTGCGGCTTGACGGCGGCAACGCCATCGGCGCCGGTGACACTGACCTGCTGCCAGAACGGCAGGTCGTCGCCGTAATGGTCGGCGTCGTAGACGAAGCCGCCGTGCTCCACCACCAGGCGGCGCGTGGCCGGCGAATCGCGCCCGGTGTACCAGCCCTGCGGCGCCGCGCCGGTCAGGTCGCGGATGATCTGCACCGCTTCCTGCATGTGGGCGCGCTCGGTCGCCTCGTCGATGTTCTGGTACGAAATCCACTTCAGGCCGTGGCAGGCGATTTCATGGCCCAGCTCGCGGAAGGCGGCCACCGCTTCCGGATTGCGCTGGAGGGCCGTCGATACGCCAAACACCGTCAGCGGCAGCTTGCGCTCCTCGAACAGGCGCAGCAGGCGCCACAGGCCGGCGCGCGAACCGTATTCGTAGAGCGATTCCATGCTCATGTGGCGCATCGGGAACGCCTGCGCTCCGATGATCTCGGAGAGGAAAGTCTCCGATCCCGCATCGCCGTGCAGCACGCAGTTCTCGCCGCCCTCTTCATAGTTGAGTACGAATTGAAGTGCGATCCTCCCCTGCCCCGGCCAGTGAGGATGGGGCGGGTTGCGGCCGTAGCCGAGCATGTCGCGCGGGTAGTTGTCGTGGGCGTTCATTGGTGTCGCTGGGATGTGGGTTATAAGCACCATCATATATTGCCTGACCGGCGAGGGTATATGATCTCATCCACACACACTATATATAGGCAGCGAAGATGGGCAAACTCAGTACCCATGTGCTCGATACGACGCAAGGCAAGCCCGGTGCGGGCGTCAAGGTAGAACTGTACTCGGTCACCGAGGGCCAGCGCAGGCTGCTCAGACAGGAAACCACCAACCAGGATGGCCGCTGCGACTCTCCCTTGCTGGAAGGCGATGCCGTTAAGCCCGGCCAGTACGAGCTGGTGTTCGCCGCCGGCGACTATTTCGCCGCCCAGGGCGTGGACCTGCCTTCGCCGCGTTTCATCGACCGCGTGACGATCGCTTTCGGCATCGCCGACGCCAGCCAGAACTACCACGTGCCGCTGGTGGTTACGCCCTGGTCGTACTCGACCTACCGGGGCAGCTGAGCCGAACAATGCATCCGGGCTAAACTTTGTTATGCTTGGGGCTCGCTCGGGAGAAACAATGGCCTTGCACATCGTTCACTTTATCGGCCCCATCAATCACCACACCGCGTGCACCATCCGCAACTTATGCCTCCAGGCGCTGCAGAGCGGCGCCACCGAGATCGAGCTGCATATGTCCACCGAAGGCGGCAACATGACCGCCGGCTTTGCCCTGTACTTCTTCCTGAAATCGCTGCCGCTGCCGCTGACCACGCACAACGTGGGTAGTATCGAGTCGGTCGGCGTGGTGATTTTCCTCGCTGGCGGCAAGCGCTACGCTTGCCCAGGCACGCGCTTCCTGGTTCATCCGCTGCACTGGGGCTTCGGCAACCTGGTTGCCGCCGACCATTCGCGGGTTTCGGAATGGCGCGACTGCCTCGATTTCGACGCCGAGCGCTACGCGCGCGCATTCGACGAGGCGACCCAAGACTGCGCCGGCTGCGTCGATATCCGCCCCAACCTGTTCGGCAACGCCCGCCTGTTCGACGCCGAACAGGCGCTCGCCGCCGGCATCATCCACCAGGCAGTGCAAGCCCGCCTACCGGGGGCCGGAGCGACATCGCACTGGTGGAACGCATAAATCATTCATCCGCATCAACAGTTGGAATGACTGTTTGATGCTTTCGCGCAACACTTCCGCGTATATTCGCGTATTTGTAATAAATTGTCGCTCGGCAAGGATAGAATCAATACAGCAAGAGCGTTCGGCCACACCCCCGCCTGAAAACCTCCGCGCGTTGAATCTTCCGTTCCAACCTTACCAAGACAATCAAAATGAACAAACGTTTACTTGCAAGCATGCTTGCGTTGCCATTCGCTATGTCTGCCGCATTTGCCGCGGACACCGCGCCTTCGGTCAAGATCAGCGGTTTCGGCACCGGCGCCCTTACCTTCACCGACACCGACCAGGCCCAGTTCGCCCGTCCGAACCAGGCAACCGGCGCCAAGAAGAGCCCGCGTACCGGCATCGATTCGAACCTCGGCCTGCAGGCCAGCACCGATATCAATTCCTGGCTGTCGGCCACCGCCCAGGGGCTGGTGCGCAAGGATGGCGAAGAGGGCTTTGGCGCCGAACTGGCGTGGGCCTTTGTCAAAGCCAAGGTATCGGACAACGTCAGCATCCGCGTGGGCCGCGTCGGCCTGCCGGTCTTCATGATTTCCGACTACCGCAACGTGGGTTACGCCAACACCATGCTGCGCCCGCCATCGGACATGTACTCGCAAGTTCCATTTGACAATATCGATGGCGTCGACGGCAGCTTCCAGCACTCGTTCGGCGACACCACCCTTACCGCCCAGCTTGCTTACGGCAAGACCGAGGCGACCCTCGCCGCAGGCAGCGGCGTACTGGTCACGCTGGATGCCAAGGACCTGCTGGCGCTGAACCTGGTAGCCGAACACGGCCCGCTGATCGTGCGTATCGGCCGTGCCGACGCCAAGGCGACCATTGCCGACTCGGTATCGCTCAACACCCTGGTAGGCGGCCTGCGCGCCACCGGCGCCGGCTATGGCTTCAGCCAGCTGGCCCCGCTGGCCAATGAACTGTCGGTCGACGACAAGAAAGTCTCGTTCACCTCCGCCGGCGCGATCCTCGACTGGAACAACGTCCTGGTCCAGACCGAAATCGGCAAGCGCAAGACCGACAGCTATATCAACGACACCACCGCGTGGTACGTGATGGGCGGCTACCGCTTCGGCAAATTCCTGCCGTACATCAGCCACTCGAAGCTGAAGGCGGACAACATCGTCGCCAACACCGTGCCAGCGTCGTGCCCGGCCGGCTATCCAGCCGCCTGCACCCCGACCCTGCGCGCACTGTCGGCCGGCGTTACCCGCCTGACCACCACCGGCACCCAGGGCCAGCAAAGCACCGACACCATCGGCCTGCGCTGGGACTTCCATACGTCGGCCGCGCTGAAGGTGCAGATCGACCGCATCAAGCCGAAGAACGGCCAGGGCCTGCTGCTGCAGCCAGCGGCCGGCTTCACCGGTCCGGTCACCGTCGGCGCAGTTGCCGTCGATTTCGTTTTCTAAGGAGCCACGCATGAAACAACTTCGTCACCAACTGGCGACCGTGGCAGCGGCGCTTTCCCTGGCAGTACTGGCAGCACCGGCACACGCCGAGGTCGTTGTCGTGGTCGGCGCTAAAAGCCCGGCCGCCAACATGACCAGCGAGCAGGTCGCCCAGGTTTTCCTCGGCAAGTCGACCTCGATGACCCCGGTCGACCAGCCTGAATCGGAAGCGATCCGCGGCGAGTTCTACAAGAAAGTCGCCGGCAAGGACGCCGCCCAGGCCAAGGCCTTGTGGTCGAAGCTGGTATTTACCGGCAAGGCCTCGCTGCCGAAGGAATATCCTGGCGCCGCCGAAGTCAAGAAAGCGGTCGCAGCCGATCCGAAAGCCATCGGCTACATCGACAAGAGCGCGCTTGACGGTTCAGTCAAGGCAGTCCTGAGCGTGCCTTAAGCGCCCGGCATTGTCCCCGTCGCCCCCCATCCTGCGCCTGTCCTTCGTGACAGGCGCCAACGGCATGCCGCCTTCACGGGCGGCGTGTTATGTTTTTTTGGAGTCCGTAGAATGAGTATCAAACGTAAGATCTGGGCACTGCCCGCGATCTCGACCCTCATCTTCAGTGTTGGCGTCGGGGCCAGTGCGTACATCGCCACCGGCGCACTCAATTCAATCCGCACCACCGGCAATGTCGACTATCCGGTACTGGACAGCGCCAAGTCGCTGTCGCTGGAAGTCATCGCCATCACCGACGGCCTGCGCGACGCCGTGGCCGAAGGCGACAAGGCCCGCCTTGACCAGATCGCGGAACAGGCCGGCAAAGTCAAAGCCAACATCAACAAGCTGGCACAAATCCCCGGACAAGCCGCCACCGGCGCGCGCCTGGGCAAAGAATTCGATGCGTACTACGCGCCGGCGCTGTCGGCCGCGCGCATCATGCTGGAAATGGAACAAGGCGATCCGGGCGCGACCGTGACGCGCATGCAAAGCGCCCTCGCCACCCTGACCGCCGACCTGCAGAAAACCAATACCGCGGCACAGGAGCAGTTCAAGGCTGGCATCGATGCCAGCGAAACCAAAGTGCGCAACGTGCTGTGGGCCATCATTGCCGCCGCGCTGGTCGTGGTTGCCAGCCTGGCGCTGGTGTCGTGGTTCGTCGTCAAGGCGATCTGGCAACAGCTCGGTGGCGAGCCGGAATACGCGCGCACCATTGCGCGCTCGGTGGCCGACGGCGACCTGTCGATGGATATCGTCACCGAAAAGAACGACAGCACCAGCGTGCTGGCAGCGCTGCGCGACATGCGCGCCAAGCTCGGCAGCATGGTCGCAGAGATCAAGACCTCGGCCGAAACGATCAATGTCGCCAGCGCGGAAATTGCCAGCGGCAACGCCGACCTGGCAGCGCGCACCGAATCGCAGGCCGCCAGCCTTGACCGCACCACGCAGGCGATGCATGGTCTGACCACCACCGTGCGCAAGAACGCCGGCAACGCCACCGAAGCCAACGCACTGGTGCTGTCCGCATCCGACGAAGCGACCCGCGGCGGCCAGGTCGTCAGCGGCGTGGTGACGACGATGGGCGACATCAATGCATCTGCAAAAAAGATTGTCGATATTATCGCCGTGATCGATGGCATCGCATTCCAGACCAACATCCTGGCGCTGAACGCGGCGGTCGAGGCGGCGCGCGCAGGCGAGCAAGGCCGCGGCTTCGCCGTGGTGGCCTCGGAAGTGCGCAACCTGGCCCAGCGCAGCGCCGCGGCGGCCAAGGAAATCAAGGAATTGATCGGCGACTCGGTCGCCAAGGTCGATGCCGGCTCGCAGCTGGTCGACCAGGCTGGCGTGACGATGGGGCAGATCGTCGAATCGGTGCGCAAGGTCGCGGCCATCATGGTCGAGATCAACGCCTCGAGCCAGGAGCAGTCGGCCGGCATCGATGACATCGGGCGCGCGATTGTCAGCATGGATGAAATGACGCAGCAAAACTCGGCACTGGTGGAAGAGGCGGCGGCAGCAGCCGAATCGCTGACCGAGCAGACCGTTCAGCTCAGCAGCGCACTGGCGATATTCAAGCTGGCGCCGGGTGGGCAGCCGGCGGTTACCAGGCGTGACATGCTGGCGATCGGTAACTAAAGACAACTCGGCGGATAAGCGCCCAGCGCGCATCCGCCGAGTTGCATCCCCCGTCCCGCTTGTGGACAAACTTGCATCAACCCTCCCCTTCCTCTAGAATCCAAAGCTCAGCGGTAGCCAGACGGCCCGCTCCGCCTGGCGCCGGCCAGTTTGACATGCAAGTTTTCTTACGGTGACCCTTGGATACCGTGCCGCTGTGGGTGCTCCTCGTCGCACTTGGCTTCCTGATCCTGTTCTCGGCCTTTTTCGCAATGGCGGAAACGGCGCTGATGTCGGCCAATAAGTTCCGCCTTCGTTCGATGGCCAAGCGTGGCCACCGCGGCGCGCGCTCGACCTTGTGGCTGCTCGACCGTACCGACAAGCTGCTGTCGCTGATCCTGATCGCCAATACCGTCGTCAACGCCGCCGCCACCGCGCTGGTTACCGGCATCGCCATCTTGTTCTTCGGCTACGACGAGGCGATGATCGCGATTGCCATCGCCGCGCTGGTGTTCCTGCTGGTGGTGTTCGCCGAGATCACGCCCAAGCGCATCGGCGCGCGCTACCCGGAAAACATCTCACTGTCGGCCGCCACGGTGCTGCGCCCCCTGATGGCCCTGTCTAAGCCGCTGATCTGGTTCGTCAACCTGTTCGTCTCGGCCATGATGGCGCTGCTGCGCATCCGCCCCGGCAATCCCGAGCCGCAGCGCGTGTCGCCCGATGAGCTGCGCGCGATCGTGATGGAAGGCGGCAACGTCATACCGCCAAAGCACAAGAGCATCCTGCTCAACCTGCTCGACCTGGAAAACATCTCGGTCGAAGACATCATGACCCCGCGCGCCCAGGTCGAAGCGCTCAACCTGGCGGTGCCGGTGGCCGACATCAAGCACCAGCTGACCACCTGCTACCACAACAAGTTGCCGGTGTATGAAGGCGAGATCAACCAGATCGTCGGCATCCTGCACGTGCGTCACGCCGTCGCCCTGCTCAACGAGGAAGACGAATTGACGGTGGCGCACTTCCGCAAGCTGCTCAGCACGCCCTACTTCATCCCGGAAGACACCAGCGCGCTGGCCCAGCTGCAATACTTTCAGGAAAACCGAGAACGCCTTGGCATCATCGTCGACGAATACGGCGAAGTGCAGGGCCTGGTGACCCTCGACGACATCATCGAGGAACTGATCGGCGAGTTCACCACCTCGGTGCCGGGCGCCTCGCGCAGCGAGACCTTCGGCTGGGATGCGAAAGGCGAGTGCCTGCTGGACGGCGCCACGCCGCTGCGCGACATCAACAAGCAGCTCGGCCTGGGTTTCTCGCTCGACGGCCCCAAGACGCTCAACGGCATGCTGCTCGAACAGCTGCAGGAAATTCCCGACGCCCCGATCGCGATCAAGATGGGCAACTGCGTGGTGGAGGTGCTGCACGTGCAAAACCAGGCCATCAAAGTGGCCCGCCTGCAGCGACTGGCGCCCAAACAATACATATAAGTCAAGTTTGTGTCGCCGTGCCATTTCGTCTACGTGGTATTAGCGCCTCTGGCAGGGAGACAAGGCTTTACAAATGTGATGCTCAGAGGCATGATCTACGGCAACACGCCGCATCGGGCCACACCTGGCACGGCGCCCTTGTCGTCTCTTGATCATTTAACCACGCGCGTCTATGGCATCAGTCCTACCGAACACGGCTTCAGGCACACCGATGTCGGGACTGGCGCGTGCGCTGGTCCAGGCCGGCCGCCTGCCCGCCGCGCAGGCGGACGCGCTGCAAAAACAGGCTGCCACGGACAAGGTTCCCTTCATCGACACGCTGGTGGCCAGCGGCCAGATCGACGCGCGCGACCTGGCCGCCTTCTGTTCTGAAACCTTCGGCTACCCGCTGATGGACCTGCAGACGCTGAGCATCGACGCGCTGCCGCCGAAGGCCATCGACAACAAGCTGATGCAGGCGCAACGCGTCGTCGCGCTGGCCAAGCGCGGCAACAAGCTGTCGGTCGCCATCTCGGACCCGACCAACATCCAGGCCCTCGACCAGATCAAGTTCCAGAGCGAAGCGTCGGTCGAGCCGGTGATCGTCGCCCACGACGTCCTGATCGCCCTGCTCGCCAAACTGATGAAGAGCGCCGAGCAGACGCTCAACGAAATGGTCGGCGACGAGCAAGACATCCAGTTCGCCGAGGAAGACACCCAGGCCGCGCCCGCGCCCGAAGCGAACGACATCGAAGATGCGCCGATCGTCAAGTTTTTGAACAAGATCCTGATGGACGCGGTCAACATGGGCGCGTCCGACATCCACTTCGAGCCGTTCGAAAAGTTTTACCGCATCCGCCTGCGCGTCGACGGCGTGCTGCGCGAGCATGCCCAGCCGCCGATCACGATCCGCGACAAGCTGGTCTCGCGCATCAAGGTGCTGGCCAAGCTCGACATTTCCGAAAAGCGCGTGCCGCAGGACGGCCGCATGCGCCTGATCCTGTCGCCGGTCAAGGCGATCGATTTCCGCGTCAGTACCCTGCCGACCCTGTTCGGCGAAAAGACCGTCATGCGTATCCTGGACGCGACCCAGGCCCAGATGGGCATCGACGCGCTCGGCTACGACCCGGACCAGAAGGAACTGCTGCTCGACGCCATCCAGCGCCCTTACGGCATGGTGCTGGTGACCGGTCCGACCGGCTCGGGCAAGACGGTGTCGCTGTACACCTGCCTGAACGTCATCAACAAGCCGGGCATCAACATCTCGACCGCGGAAGACCCGGCCGAGATCAACCTGCCGGGGGTCAACCAGGTCAACGTCAACGACAAGGCCGGCCTGACCTTCCCTGTCGCGCTGAAATCGTTCCTGCGCCAGGATCCTGACATCATCATGGTCGGCGAGATCCGCGACCTGGAAACGGCCGACATCGCGATCAAGGCCGCCCAAACCGGCCACATGGTGTTCTCGACGCTGCACACCAACGACGCGCCGTCGACGCTGACGCGCCTGATGAACATGGGCGTGGCGCCATTCAACATCGCCTCGTCGGTGATCATGATTACCGCCCAGCGCCTGGCGCGCCGCCTGTGCACCTGCAAGCAGCCGGCCGACACCAGCCGCGAAGTGATGCTGGCGGCGGGCTTCCGCGACCACGAGCTGGAAGGCGACTGGAAGCCGTACAAGCCGGTTGGCTGCGAGCGCTGCCTGGGCAGCGGCTACAAGGGCCGGGTCGGCATCTATCAGATCATGCCGATCACTCCGGCGATTGAAAAAATTATTCTTGCGCACGGCAATTCGATGGAAATCGCGGCGCAGTCGGAAGCGGAAGGCGTCAAGTCCTTGCGTCGTTCAGGCCTGATGAAGGTCAAGCAGGGATTGACCAGCCTGGAAGAAGTGCTCGGCTGCACCAACGAATAGGAAACAGAACCATGGCAACGTCACAAACGAAAGCGGCCGGCGCGGTCAAGGAAAGCGTCTACGTCTGGGAAGGCAAGGACAAATCCGGCAAGACCGTGCGCGGCGAACTGCGCGCCGGCGGCGAAGCCATCGTCAACGTCACCTTGCGCCGCCAGGGCGTGATGGTGACCAAGGTCAAGAAAAAGGTCCAGCGCAGCGGCAAGAAGATTACCGACAAGGACATCTCGATGTTCACGCGCCAGCTCGCGACGATGATGAAGGCCGGCGTACCGCTGCTGCAATCGTTCGACATCGTCGGCAAGGGCCACGCCAACCCGTCGATGGCCAAGCTGATCATGGACCTGCGCAGCGACATCGAGACCGGTACCAGCCTCAACAACGCATTCCGCAAATACCCGCTCTACTTCGACCCGCTGTTCTGCAACCTGGTCGGCGCCGGCGAACAGGCCGGTATCCTGGAAGACCTGCTGACCCGCCTGGCGATCTACAAGGAAAAAACCATCGCCATCAAGGCCAAGATCAAGTCGGCGCTGATGTATCCGATCTCGATCCTGGCGATCGCCTTCGTGGTGACTGCGGTCATCATGATCTGGGTGGTGCCGGCGTTCAAATCGGTGTTCCAGAGCTTCGGCGCCAACCTGCCGGCGCCAACCCTGATGGTGATGGCGATTTCCGAATTCTTCGTGCAATGGTGGTGGCTGATCTTCGGCGGCATCTTCGGCGCGGTGTACTTCTTCTTCCAGGCCTGGCAGCGCTCGCTCAAAGTGCAGCGCTTCATGGACATCACGCTGCTGAAAGCGCCGATCTTCGGCTCGGTGATCCGCAAGGCGACGATCGCGCGCTGGACCCGCACCCTGGCAACCATGTTCGCCGCTGGCGTGCCGCTGGTCGAAGCGCTCGACTCGGTCGGCGGCGCGGCCGGCAACGCGGTCTACCTCGACGCCACCCGCAAGATCCAGAATGAAGTCTCGACCGGCACCAGCCTGACCTCGGCCATGCAGAACGCCAACGTGTTCCCGAACATGGTGACCCAGATGGTGCAGATCGGCGAAGAATCCGGCTCGCTCGACGCGATGCTCGGCAAGGTGGCCGACTTTTACGAAGAAGAAGTCGACGAAGCCGTCGGCGCGCTGTCGTCGCTGATGGAACCGCTGATCATGGTGATTCTTGGCGTGCTGATCGGCGGTTTGGTAATTGCGATGTACCTGCCTATCTTCAAGCTCGGCTCGGTGGTCTAGGGCGGTCGGTCGCGCCGCGGCAGCGGCAATGGGGCCGGCACGTCGGCCCCATTTTCTTTGGCTACAGCACCGTTACGTGTGGAATGGCGATCCACCGCCACTCGTCGTTCCCGCGGAAGCGGGAACCCATACCCAGTCCGTATTCGCGGGGGAGCGCGGCTATCTTTCGACCAGCCAGGCCACCAACGCCTCGGTCGTCAGGGGACGGCTGAACAGGTAGCCCTGCCCTTTATCGCAGCCAAGTTCGCGCACCACGGCGGCCTGCTCCGCGGTTTCGATGCCCTCCGCCACAGTCGACATGCCCAGGCTGCGCGCCACCATGACGGTCGCTTCCACCAGCGTGCGGTGGTGCGGGCTGGTGTCGACCTGGCTGACAAAGCTGCGGTCGATTTTGACTGTGTTCACCGGCAGCAGGTGCAGGCTTGACAGCGATGAATAGCCGGTGCCGAAGTCATCCAGCGCCAGCGTCACCCCGAGCGCCCTGAGCGCATGCAAGCCGCTGGTCACCGATTCATCCTGTGCGGCCAGGCTTTCCGTCACTTCCAGCTGCAGCGCCCCGGCGCTCATGCCGTACGCCGCGAGAATCTCCTTGACCGTGTCGGCCCATCCCGGTTTCGCCAGCTGGGCGCGCGACAGGTTGACGGCGATCAGGCGAGGCGCCCGTGCACCGAGTTCGGCCTGCCAGCGCATGAAATCGCGGCAGGCGCGCTCCAGCACAAAGTCGCCCAGCGCGCCAATCAGGCCGCTCTGCTCGGCGATGTCGATAAATTCGATCGGCGACACCAGCCCACGCACCGGATGCTGCCAGCGCACCAGCGCTTCAACGCCGGCCGAATAATCCGGACCGTGATCGCCGCGCAGGCCAACCACCGGCTGGTACACAACGAACAGCTGCTCCTGCAGCAAGGCCACGCGCAAATCGGATTCGATGTCGCCACGGCGCGCGCTGCGTTCGCGCATTGCCGGTTCGAATACCAGCGCGCGGCTGCCGCCATCGCGCTTGGCGTCGGCCATCGCGATGCTGGCGTCGCGCAGGATCTCGTCGGCCTCGGCGGCGGCCGCATCGGCCAGCACGATGCCCATGCTGACCGGGCAGCTGATGCTGTGGCCATCGACGCGGTAGGGATTGCCAAGCGCCTTGAGCAGGCGCAGCGCGACACTGTGGACGTCGTCGGCGCTGCGCATCCCGTCGAGCACCACGACAAATTCATCGCCGCCGATGCGCGCCGCCATCTGGGCCGGACCGGATACGGTGAAGATCTGGTCGGTGGGCGGGCGCAGCGTGGTGCGGATGCGTTCGGCGACCATCATCAGCACCTGGTCGGCGGCGCCATGGCCGAAGGCGTCGTTGATCTGCTTGAAGCGGTCGCAATTGATGAACAGGACGGCGAAACCGGCCTGCTGGTCCACGCTGCCGCGCTCCAGGATGCGCTGCAGTTGTTCCTGCACCGCGCGGCGGTTCGGCATCTGGGTCAGCGCGTCGATGCGCGCCGCACTGTCGAGACGGCGCGCCAGCGTTTCCTGCTCGCGCCGCACTTCTTGCGTGACATCCGACAGCGACGCCATGATGCGGCCGCCGTCGACCTTCAGCAAGCTGACCGACAGCACCTCGGTGCCGCTGGCGGCCGAACGCAGGTGGCGCAGGTCGACCCGCAGCGCTTCGCAGATCACGCCGGAACTGGCGGGAAAGGCCGCCGCCATCGGCTGCAGCGTGGGCGCCACGCCGGACAAGACGTCAAACAGGTTGTCCAGGTTACCGTCGGGTGCGAGCGGCATCAGGAGATTGGACGACATCGGGTTGAGCATTTCGATCGTCCCGTCGAGGGCGATCTGCACCAGGCCGATCGGGGCCCGGTACAGGAACTGCATCAATGCCTCGTATGCGTCGGCATGGTCATTCATGGTCATGTGCTGTTGTTATCGTGGGTGTTGCGCGTCTGGGTCTGCCGACCAGCAGCTGGTGCGATTGCGGCCGCCGTTCTTGGCGCGGTACAGCGCCTGGTCGGCGCGCTTCATCAAGGGATCGAGGCTGTCGTCGGCGCCATCGAGGATGGCGATGCCGGCGCTGACCGTGTAGGCCACGGCGACGCCGTCAACCATCGCCGGCTGCGCCGCCACCAGTGCCAGCACCCGCTCGGCGCCGGCCAGCGCGCCGGCCTGGTCGGTCGAGGGCATCAGCACGCCGAATTCCTCGCCGCCGGTGCGCGCGACGATATCGACCTCGCGGAAGGCCGCGGTCAGCACCGCGGCGAAATGGCACAGCACCTGGTCGCCGCCGGCGTGGCCATGGCTGTCGTTGACCGACTTGAAGTGGTCTAGGTCGAACATGACCAGGGCGGTCGGGCGCGGCACCCGTTCGGAGCGTTTGAGTTCGAGCTCGGCCTGCTCGAAGAAGGCGCGGCGGTTGCCGATGCCGGTCAGGAAGTCGCAAAATACCGCGCGCTGGCGCGCTTGCGTCGCTTCGCGCTTGTCGGTGATATCGCGGATGATCAGGCAGTACGCCGCGTCCTTCAGTCCTTCGGCGTCAACCAGCGGCGCGGCCGCGTCGCGGTCCGGCAGCGGCGCCAGCAGCGCGCTGCCCCAGAACCGGCTGCCGTCGGCGCGCTGGCGCGTTCCCTCTTCCATGCACCAGCCGTTGCGGTCGGCCTCGTGCAGGCGGTCGAGCAGCCCGGCCTCGGTAGTCGCGTCAGGCGCCGAGAACATCGAGAACGGCTTGCCGATGACGTCGGCGGCGCTAAAGCCTGTGACCCGCCCGATGCTGTCGTTCCAGCCGCGCACGCAGCCGGCGGCATCGAGCCCGATCAGGGCGTAGTCGGTGATATTGGTCAGGATCGCGTTGAGCCAGGCGTCGCTCTGGCGCAGCTGGCGTTCGCGCTGCACCTGCTGCGTCACGTCGCTGAGCACCGCCATGATGCGCAGGTGATCGAGCTTGACGATGGTCAGCGACAGGATCATCGGCTGCGCCTTGCCATGTGGCGCGGCGTTGACCGGAATCTGCAGCGCGTCGCAGATGGTGCCGCTAGGCGGCGCGTAGCCGGCGCACATCGGGCGCAGGTCGGGGGCCACCGATTCGAGCGCCGCGAACAGGTTCGACAGGTCGCCGCCGCGCGCCAGTGGCATCAACAGCTGCGCCGAGATCGGATTGATCATGCTGATGGCGCCGTCGATGTCGGCTTGCACCAGGCCCACTGGCGCAAGGTACAGGAACTGGATCAGCGCTTCGTGCTCGAGGCTCATGCCTGGCATGGGATCGTTCATTAATGACGCTGCACGAGCACGTAGCGGATCGCCGCGCCGGGAGCCGCCAGCAGGCGCAGCGCAACCTTCACCGGCCGCATGCGCAAGGTCAGCACGTAGTCGATCGTCGCATCGAGCGCCTCGCCGGCGTCGAGCGCGTCGTCGAAACGCTGCGCCACCATGAAATTGTTCATGCACGGCGCCACCACCGTAAACAGCGGCTGGCCAAGCACCCGAGCCATGCCCAGGCCGGCCGCATCGGACTCGAACTGGTTGTACTGGCATACCACGGTATCGGCGTCGAATCCAATCACGCCAAAGCCGAGCTGGTCACGCTCGGCGTCCGTCATCGCGCCGAGCGCCGAAATCACATCAGGGGAAGAAAAGACGGGCAATTCGCGCTCAGACATACATAACTCCGGGTGATCTTGAGAACTACAAATACTATGTTGCAGCCTAGAAACTGATCGTGACATAGGACGTGTCGCAGTGTCAAACGAGCGGACTGATCGCGTCACACAATCGTCCAAGCCGTTGCGCGCTTGATACAATCGCTTCCCCTATCGCGCCTCCTGGAAGACAGCCATGCAGCCAGTAACGAGCATCAATGGCGCCGTGCCCCGCTGGTGGGACGACGGCGCCGCGGTCCGCTTTGTCGCCGACCTGGTGGCGGCCGAACTGGCCCGCCTGCGGCCCGGCACGGCGTTGCCCGCGTTGCCATGGCCGCGCAGCTGCGACCTGGCGCGCGACCTGGGCGTCGATTCGCTGGAACGCATGGCGCTGGCCAGCGCATTGTCGGCGGCGCTGCAGTTGCACCGCGCCGGGGCCGGCGACGCGCTGGCCGCCGGACAGACCATCGGCGCGTGGGCGGACGCCGCCAGCGCCGGCCTGGCCCTGCATTCGCACGAGATCACCTTCCGTACCTCGGGCAGCGCCGGCCAGCCCAAGCCTTGCCCGCATACGCTGGCCTCGCTGTGGGCCGAAGTCGGCGAACTGGCGGCGCTGCTGCCTGGCCACGCGCGCATCCTGTGCGCGGTGCCGTGCCATCATATTTACGGCTTCCTGTTCTCGATACTGCTGCCGCGCGCCCTCGGCCTGCACCCTGACGCGGTGCGCGATGTACGCGCCGCCTCGCCAGGCATGCTGGCGCGCGAGGCGCGCGCGGGCGACCTGGTCGTCGCCTATCCGGACTACTGGCGCGCCGCGCTGGCGGCAGGGCCATTCGCGCCCGGCGTCACCGGCGTCACTTCGACCGCACCGTGCCCGCCCGGACTGGCGCAGGATCTGGAAGCGCATGGCCTGGCGCGGCTGCTGCAGGTGTACGGCAGCTCGGAAACCGGCGGCGTCGGCTGGCGCGACAGCCACGCGCAACCATTTACCGCCTTGCCGTACTGGCGCCGCGATCCCGACGACGCGGCCGTGCTGCTGCGCAGCGGCGCCGGGGCCGGCAGCTACCCGCTGCAGGACGTTCTGGCGTGGCAGGGCGAACGCCAGTTCCTGCCGGCCGGGCGCATCGACCAGGCGGTGCAGGTGGGTGGCATCAATGTGTTCCCCGAACGGGTGGCGCAAGTGCTGCGCGCGCACCCCGCCGTAGCGGCGGCGTCGGTACGCCTGATGCGCAGCGACGAGGGCAGCCGCCTGAAAGCCTTCGTGGTGCCGCATGCTGGCGCGCAGTCGCCGCAACTGCTTGGCGCAGAACTGCGCCAGTGGGCCGCGGCGCGCCTGTCCGGCCCGGAACTGCCGGCCGCGATCGCGATCGGCGCCGAGCTGCCGCGCAGCGCCAGCGGCAAGCTGGCCGACTGGATCATCGATGCGGCCTGACGAACGGACATAGATAAAGAATTAAGTTTCCGCATGCCACTAGGGGTATACTTCGCCTCAAGCAATTTACGGCCCCTATGAAAATCGACCACGACATGACCGCGCTGGCGCCCGCCGCCAGCAGCGTCGCCCTCTCCGCGCACCCTGTCTACCGCAGCGACATCGATGGCCTGCGCGCCATCGCCGTCCTGGCGGTGGTGGTGTTTCACGCCTTCCCCGCGCTGATTCCCGGCGGCTTCACCGGGGTCGACATCTTCTTTGTCATTTCGGGCTTCCTGATCTCGACCATCCTGGCCAAATCGCTGGCGCACGGCAGCTTCAGCTTCGCCGGGTTCTACGCGCGCCGCATCAAGCGCATCTTCCCGGCGCTGCTGGCGGTCATGGCGGCGACGCTGGCGTTTGGCTGGGTTGCGCTGTTCCCCGACGAACTTGCGCAACTGGCGCGCCACATCACCGGCGGGGCCGGCTTCCTGTCCAACCTGGTCCTGTGGAACGAGGTTGGCTACTTCGACCGCGGCGCCGACACCAAACCTTTGCTGCACCTGTGGTCGCTGGCGATCGAGGAGCAGTTCTACATTCTCTGGCCGGTGGTCCTGCTGCTGGCCTGGAAGCGCCGCGTGTCGCTGCTGGCCGCCGCCGCGGTCCTGGCCGCGCTGTCGTTCGCGGTCAATGTCGGCGGCATCCATGCCTTCCCGAGCGCGACATTCTATTCACCGGCGAGCCGCGCATGGGAACTGCTGGCCGGGGCGATGCTCGCGTGCGCCTTGCTGCGCCCGGTTCCGTCGCTGACGCGGGCGGTGGCGCTGCTGCCGCCCAACGCGTGGTCGGCGCTCGGCGCGCTGTTCCTGACCCTCGGCTTCGCACTGATCACCGCGAAGCACCGCTTTCCGGGCTGGTATGCGCTGCTGCCGGTTGCCGGCGCGGTCATGCTGATCGGCGCCGGACCGCGTGCCTGGTTCAACCGTGTGGTGCTGTCGAACCGGCTGCTGGTCTGGGTCGGCCTGATCAGCTACCCGCTGTACCTGTGGCACTGGCCGCTGCTGTCGTATGCGCATATCATTGAAACCGGCACCCCCGCGCCGCAACTGCGCGCGGCACTGATGGTGCTGGCGGTGGTGCTGGCCTGGCTGACGTACCGGCTCATTGAGCGGCCGCTGCGCTTTGGCGAGGGCCGCTATAAGGTCGCGGTGCTGGCCGGCCTGATGGTGGCGCTGGGGGCGGGCGGCGCATGGATCGCCAGGCAGGGCGGCATGCCGCAACGCGCAGCGGTGCTTGAAAATGCACGGCACCAGAAATCGCTGGTGCTGGTGGAGGACGTGCAGAACGCGGCCGCCTGCAAGAAGCGCTATGGTTTCGATTCGCTGTACGAATACTGCCTGATCGGCGATGTCACCCGCGAGCCGACCGTGGCGCTGGTGGGCGACAGCCACGCCTACCATGTGGTGGCCGGCCTGACCAAGTACTACGCGAGCCGCGGCGAGAACCTGGTGATGTTCGGCACCCGCCACCCTTACTGGGGCGTGAAGCCTGGCGACGACCCGTACCAGCAGGCCACCCAGCCGATGCTGGAACTGGCGCTGGGCATCCCGAGCATCAAGACCCTGGTCATCTCGACCCACATCCAGTTCGACACCAGCTCGCCCGACGGGCGCGTCATGTACAACGCGGCGCGCGACACGATCCGCCGGTTTACCGAAGCGGGCAAGGCGGTGATCATGATGGAAGACGTGCCGTTGCTGAGTTTTGATCCGCGCGCGTGCATCAAGCGGGCCGGGATCGTCTCGTCGGCGACGCGCGCGCCATGCGCACTGCCGCGCAGCGAAGTCGAGAAGCGCTCACCCCAGAACGAGGCACTGGTCGCCGGCCTGCTGCAAGAGTTCCCCGGCACTGCCCTGTTCCGTACCAGGGACCTGCTGTGCGACGTCACGCTGTGCTGGGCGATGAAGGATGGCAACCTGCTGTACCGCGACAATAACCACCTGAGCTACGAAGGCGATCTCTACATCGGCGGCAAGTTCGCCGCCTGGGATGCGCTGCGCCAATCGCGCATGGACGGGCCGCGCTAGGCGCCGATTTGCAACTGACTTCGCTCGGTTTGTCATAACGAATACTGAACCTAATTGTAGGCAAAATCCTACACACGCATTGCCAGAAACCCAATTTATGTTGCGGGCTTGAAATTGGTTTGTCTATAATTTGCCATATCAACAATTATAGGGAAACCCTGAAAATGAAAACCGCACTTGTACTCGCACTCGCCCTGGCCGTCACCGGATGCGCCACTTATCAAGCACCGCAGATGGCGGCGCCAACCGCGATCCTCGCGCCAAAGCCAATCCTGGGCAACGGCGGCAAATACATGTCGCCGTACACCGAAGACGGCACCGTCGCGGTTTGGGTGGAAAAAGGCCGTAGTGCGAGCGCCGGTTCGGCCGTTGGTGGTTTCCTGGGCGCCCAGGCTGGCCAGAAAATGGCTGAACAAATCCCATTCTTCGGCGGCATCATCGGCCAGGCCGTCGGCGAAAAGGCCGGCCGCGCGGTGGCACTGCAGATGGTTGGCGGCGAAGAATTCATCCGCGCCAACTCGGACCTGTCGTTCAACACCGTGCAAGACCTGGCCGTCTACATGTACGCCAAGAACTCGGCGCACAAGGATTTTGCGGAAGCGCTCAAACTGACCCAGGAAATCTACCCGGAGCTGAAGACTGCGTACTATCCGGCGATCTACGCCGCGCCGACCATCGCCGCCAAATAATCGGGACCGACGATGATCAGCAAACTTATTCCAGCTGTCGTGCTGGGCGCCGCCTTCCTGACCGGCTGCGCCACGCCGGCTGTCGATAACAGCCCCGGCCGCCGCGTCATGTACCAGGATGTTGCATCGACATCGGCCACCGTGGCCGGCGTCGGCGTCGAGTCGCAGGACGTGGTCTCAATGACCGACAAGATGGTGCGCGACATCCTGTCGAACCCGCAGATTTCGGGCCGCGCCACGGCGCCGCGCGTGATCGTCGATTCCGAGTATTTCACCAACGACAGCTCGTCGCGGATGAACAAGAACGCGATCACCAACCGCCTGCGTGTCGAATTGAACCGTGCGTCCAACGGCCGCCTGGTGTTTGTCGCCCGCCACTTCGGCAACATGGTCGAGAACGAACGCGAAGCCAAGCGCAGCGGACAAGCCGACAAGGGCACCATCCGCAGCACCAAGGCGCAAGCCGGTGGCGACTTCCGTCTCGGCGGCAGCATTACCTCGATGGACGCCGCATCGACTAGCAGCGGCAACGTATCGCGCTACCACCAGATCACGTTCGAGCTGGTGGACCTCGAGTACGGCACGATCGTCTGGTCGGGCATCTACGAGTTCAAGAAAGAAGCGCGGGATGACATCCTTTACCGCTAAACCGCTGGCCGGCGCTCTGCTGGCTGCGGCGCTGTGCGCACCGCAGCTGGCGCACGCCGATTACGCGGCCGAGCTGGCGCGCATGAAGGCGGCGCCGCAGAAGGATGCGACGCTGGTGACCTTGCAGGCCGGCCTGGCAGCACTTTCTGAGAACCGCCTGCCCGAAGCGCGCCGCCATTTCGACGATGCACTAGACGTCATCGAAGGGATGTTCGCCAACACCCAGGCCGCCGCCAACGCGCGCTCGCTGTGGTACGAAGAAGGCGCCAAGGAGTTCAAGGGCGAGCCGTACGAACGCGCGATGGCGTTCTATTACCGCGGCCTGGCTTACCTGATCGAGGCCGACTACGAAAACGCGCGCGCGTCGTTCCGTTCCGGCTTGATGCAGGACGCCTTCGCCGAGGAGCAGCAGAACCGCTCCGACTTCACCAGCCTGATGCTGCTCGAAGGCTGGACCAACCAGCTGCTCGGCGCAAAAAGCCAGGCTGGCGAGGCTTACCAGGAAGCGGTCCGCCTGCGTGCCGGTTTGCCGGTACCGCCGGCCGGCGCCAACGTGCTGGTCATCGCTGAACTGGGTGGCAGTCCACGCAAGGTAGGCGACGGCATCGACAACCAGGAGATCGTCTACCGCGGCCCCAAGCGCACACCCGAGCGCAGCGTCAGCATCGATATCGACGGCAAGGCTGTCAGGCCGGTGCTGATCGAGGATGTGTTCTTCCAGGCGTCGACGCGTGGCGGCCGGCCGATCGACCGCTTGATCGCGGGCAAGGCCAGCTTCAAGGAGACCTCCGGCGAAATCGGCATGGCGCTGACCTCGCTCGCTTCCGAAAGCAGCCTGATGATGTCGGCGGTCGGCGGCAAGGGCGGCGGCAACGTGATGGGTGGCCTGGCCGCCATCGGCGCGATTTCGTCGATCATTTCGGCCAACGTCAAGCCGCGCGCCGACGTCCGCTACTGGAACAACCTGCCTGAAACGCTTCACGCCACCGCGTTCACGCACACAGGGCTTCCAGCCAACATCAGCGTCAAGCTGTTCGACGACAGCGGCAACGCAGTGCAGTCGGACAAGCTGGCAATTAACAAATGGATCGACCGGAACGGCAACGTTCTTATCTGGATCAAGAGCAGAACTTAACATCAAAGGATCACTATGAAACTCGTCGCCGCATGTGTGGCAGCCGTCGTGCTGCTGGCCGGATGCCAGGCCCCGTATCAGGAAGGCGCCCAGATGGGCTTGCGCGTCAACGACCAAATGGCGCCGAACGCGCGCATCCAGTACGACCAGGTCGTCATTCTCGACAAGGTGCTGCAAAATAGTAAAAGCGGCAAGATCGCCGTCGAACAGCAGGGCGCGCGCCGCAATCCCACCGGCACCCTCAAAGTGATCGCGATGCTGCGCAACCGCACCGACTTCCCGCAAGTGCTGGAAGCGCGTACCAGCTACTTCGACAATGGCTTCGCGCCGACCGAAAAGCCGTCGTCGTGGACCCGCATCCACATGGACCCGAACGGCGTCGCGAGCTATGAAGAGTCGTCGATGGCGGCGCAGGCCGTGGCCCACTACCTGGTCGAGGTCAGGGAGGCGCGCTGATGAAATCACTCATTCTCGCCACCTTGCTGGCTTGCGCCGGCGTGGCGCAGGCCCAGAACCTGGCGCTGCCGGAACCAATGAAGCTCGCGCCGCTGACCGGCCCGAGCGCGATGGACCCGGCCGAAACGCCCATGCTGGCGCAAGACGCCGGCAGCGGCGACTTCCGCACGTGGTACACCAGCCAGAAACGCCCTGCGATGGCGGTCTATTTCAACCGTGAACTTGACCAGCTGCCGCCCGGCTGGGAAGGCCGCAGCCGCCTGCTGATCGAAGACACCATCGTCGCCGGCAAGGAAGTCGACGCCCGCACGATCAGCGTCGGCGTCCAGCAGAATACCCAGCGCCAGTCGCGCGCACGGTCGCAGCTGGCCAGGCTGTTCGAGCAGTCGCTCGGCGCCGAGCTGAAAAAGCAAAATGTGCACCTGGTCGATAGCACGGTGCTGCACCGCAAGCTGGCCGCATCGAACCGCGACACGCGCACCGACATCGAATACGACTCGCTCAGCCGCGCCGCGCGCTTCGTACTGGAAGTCGAACTGGTGTGCCTGAACGGCGAGTGCGAGGCGGTCGCCAATCTGAAGGACATCCGTAACGGCGACGTTCCGGCCACGGTCAGGCAGAAGATCGGCACCCTCGACAACTCGTCCGAGATCGACCGGATCAGCCGCGCACTGGTGCAACGCCTGATGCAGTTCAAAGTAGTTTAAGCAATGCGATGCCGCCGGCCTCGCCGGTGGCTATTCTCCCCTCCCCGCACACAATTATTTGCCCACAGGTAAGCATTAGGGGTGCCAACGCGACCAGAAACCCCTACAATAGAACGATGTAGGGCACTGCCCGTTGACTCGACTGTGGAGCACCATGCTACCGGAAACACTTCTGTTCGCCCCTGCTGGCTCGATCGGCGCCACGCTCGCCGCCGCCCTGTTCGGCCTGCTGATCGGCAGTTTCCTGAACGTTGTCATCTACCGCATTCCGAAAATGATGCAGCGCGAGTCCGACAACTACGTGGCGAGCGAAAGCGGCAAGGAACTGCCGCATACCGACCGCTTCAACCTGATGGTGCCGCGCTCGGCCTGCCCGCACTGCGGGCACCAGATCACGGCGATGGAAAACATCCCGGTGATCAGCTGGCTGGCCCTGCGCGGCAAATGCCGCGCCTGCAAGGCGCCGATCTCGCCACGCTATCCAGCCATTGAACTGCTCACCGGCGTGCTGTCGGCGCTGATGGTGTGGACCTTCGGCAGCGGCGAAGCCGGCCTGGCCACCCTGGTGTTTACCTGGCTGCTGATCGCGATGACCTTCATCGACTTCGACACCCAGCTGCTGCCTGACGACCTGACCTATCCGCTGCTGTGGCTTGGCCTGCTGGTCAACCTGCACGGCATGTTCGTACCGCTGCATGAGGCGGTGATCGGCGCGGCGGCCGGCTACATGATCTTGTGGAGCATCTACTGGCTGTTCAAGCTGGTGACCGGCAAGGAAGGCATGGGCTACGGCGACTTCAAGCTGCTAGCCGCGCTCGGCGCCTGGCTCGGCTGGGGCATGCTGCCGACGATCATCCTGCTGTCCTCGGTGGTCGGCGCGGTGGTCGGCATCAGCCTGATCGTCTTCACCAAACATGGCCGCGACAAGCCGATTCCTTTCGGTCCCTACCTGGCTGCGGCCGGGCTGATCGCCCTGCTGTTCGGAACCCAGATTTCCGGGTTCACCCAGGGCCTGCTGGCTTAAGCATGGCAAGCGGCGCCGCCACCACTCCCCAGCGCCGTTTCAGCGTCGGCCTGACGGGCGGCATCGGCTGCGGCAAGACCACGGTGGCGAACATGTTCGCCGCACTGGGCGCATCGGTGATCGACACCGACGAGATTGCCCACTCCCTGACCGCGCCGCATGGCGCCGCCATGGCGGCCATTGTCGGCGAGTTCGGCGCCGCCTTCGCCACCGCAGACGGCGCGCTTGACCGCGCCGCGATGCGCGCGCTGGTCTTCTCCGACAGCACCGCGCGCCACCGGCTCGAAGCGATCCTGCATCCGCGCATCCGCGACGCCGCATATGCGGCCGCGGCGATCGCCACCGGCAGCTACCTGATCTTCGTGGTGCCGCTGCTGATCGAATCGGGCACGTGGCGCGAGCGGGTCGACCGCATACTGGCCATCGACTGCCCTGAAGACGTCCAGGTCGCACGCGTGATGGCGCGTAACGGCATGCCCGAAGCGCAGGTGCGCGCCATCATGGCGACCCAGGTGACGCGTGCGCAAAGACTGGCGGCAGCGGACGATGTGGTCGTCAATGACGATGGACTAGACCTTTTGACGCCGCAAATCGCGTCTTTACACGCGAAATATCTGGGTTTTTCCGAAAGAATGTCCCGATTGCCGTTGGAGCATTTGTAATTTTGTCTCGCTTGGTTCAGAATCACGTGATTGTCGTTCAGCCTACATTTACAGGGATGTCACTTTGATCGTCTACGAATATCCTTTCAATGAGCGAATTCGCACATTGTTGCGGCTGGAAGACTTGTACGAGAAGTTTAAGTTCTTTGTGAACCAGGAACACGCGATGCAACACCACGTTGCATTGGCCACCATCTTCGACATGCTCGAAGTTGCCGGCCGCGCCGATCTTAAATCCGACCTGCTCCAGGAACTGGAGCGCCAGAAGCAAAGCCTGCTCAGTTTCCGATCCAACCCGAAGGTCGTCCCCGAGATGCTCGACGCGGTGCTCAACGAGCTGGAAACCGTCGCCAGCGCGCTGGTTGGCGCGCAAGGCAAGACCGGGCAGAACATCCGCGACAACGAATGGCTGATGAGCATTCGCGGCCGCACCATCATTCCGGGCGGCGCCTGCGAGTTCGACCTGCCGTCGTACTACGCCTGGCAGCAGCGGCCCGCGCAGCAGCGCTACGACGACATCGCCAACTGGTTCGCACCGCTGGCGCCGTTGTTCGACGCGCTCTCGCTGGTGCTGCGCCTGTTGCGCGATTCCGGCGGCCCGGTCAAAATGATCGCCCTCACGGGAAGCTACCAGCAAATGCTGCAGGGGAAGGTGTATCAGATGCTGCGCCTGACCCTGGACGAATCGATCGGCGCGATCCCCGAGATATCCGCCAACAAATACATGTTGTGGGTTCGCTTCACAACGCAGGGCGGCGATATGAAACCGAAGCCGCTGGAAGACGATGTGCCGTTCGAGCTCACGCTTTGCAACTTTTAACGCTGTGAGTTAATCATGCCAGTAGTAGCCTGCCCCACCTGCGGCAAGAAGGTCGAATGGACCGAAGCCAACAAGTACCGCCCGTTCTGTTCAGAGCGCTGCAAACAGATCGATCTCGGCGCCTGGGCCGAAGAGAAGTTCGTGATTCCGGGACCGTCGATTGACGACGAGCCGTTGCCTGACAAGGACAACGGGTGATGATATCGTTCCCGCGAAAGCGGGAACCTATGCTGAGCGTGCCCGGTATGGATTCCCGCCTGCGCGGGAATGACGTTATTGGTAACGGACCTTATCCAGCCACGCCAGCAACGGTATCGTCGCCGGCAACAAGGGCTCCACGCCCACCGTCCCCTGCCATGCGAATGCCTGCCCCTCAAGGCTCTGCGGCTCGCCGCGCCATTCGCGGCTGATGAAGAAATGCAGCCGCACATGCGCGTGTTCGTACACATGCTCGATGCCGCACCACTCCTGCGCGCTGACCACCTCGATGCCCAGCTCTTCGACAAACTCGCGCTTGAGCGCCTGCAGGATCGATTCGCCCGGATCGACTTTCCCGCCCGGGAACTCCCAGTAGCCCGCATACGGCTTGCCATCGGGCCGCTGCCCGAGCAGCACATCGCCATTCGGCTTCATCAAGATTCCAACGGCCACGTCGATCGGGCGTGCCTGTGCCTCACTCATTCGGGTGCTTCCCTGCGTAATCCTTGGCGAACTGCCACGCCACGCGGCCCGAGCGCGAACCGCGCTGCAAGGCCCATTGCAGCGCCTCGGTGCGCGCCGCCTCGACCTGCTGCGCATCACAGCCGAAGCTGCCCAGCCAGTGCGCCACGATGTCCAGATAATCATCCTGCTTGAACGGATAGAACGACAACCACAGTCCGAAGCGCTCCGACAGCGAGATCTTCTCTTCGACCGTCTCGCCCGGATGCAGGTCGCCGTCGCCAACATGCTTGTAGCTGGCGTTATCGGACATCTTCTCGGGCATCAGGTGGCGGCGGTTGGAGGTCGCGTAAATCAGCACATTGTCCGACTGCGCGGAGATGCCGCCGTCGAGCGCCACCTTGAGCGCCTTGTAGCCGCTCTCGCCTTCTTCGAACGACAGGTCGTCGCAGAAGATCACGAAGCGCTCGGGACGCCCGGCCACCAGCTCGACGATGTCGGCCAGCTCGGCCAGGTCTTCCTTGTCCACTTCGATCAGGCGCAAGCCATCGCCCGCGAACTGGTTCAGGCAGGCCTTGATCAGCGATGACTTGCCGGTGCCGCGCGCGCCGGTCAGCAGCACGTTATTGGCCGGCCGGCCCTGCACGAACTGGCGCGTATTCTGCTCGATCTGCCGCTTCTGATTGGCGATGTTGTGCAGGTCATCGAAACCGATCGACGACACGTGCGTCACCGGCTGCAGGTAGCTGGCGCCGCCGCTGGTGCGCTTGCGCCAGCGGAAGGCAAAGCTGCGCTTCCAGTCCGGCTCGCGCGGGTACGACGGCGGCAGCACCGCTTCCACCCGCTGCAGCAGCGCCTCGGCGCGCAGCAGGAACTGTTCGAGCGGCGTCATGTGGGCTTACGAGCGGTAGTCGGCGTTGATGGTGACGTAGTCGTGCGACAGGTCGCAGGTCCAGACCGTGGCGGCGGCATCGCCGCGCGCCAGCTTGACGCGCACCGTGATCTCGCTCTGCTTCATCACGCGCTGGCCGTCCGCTTCCTGGTAGTCAGGATTACGGCCGCCGTTCTTGGCGACCCAGACGTCGTCGAGGTACATGTCGAGCTTGGTCACGTCGAGGTCGTCCACGCCGGCGTAGCCGATCGCCGCGAGAATGCGGCCCAGGTTAGGGTCCGACGCGAAGAACGCGGTCTTGACCAGCGGCGAGTGGGCGATCGAGTAGGCGATCTTGCGGCATTCTTCAACGCTGCCGCCCTCTTCCACGGTGATGGTGATGAACTTGGTGGCGCCTTCGCCATCGCGGATGATCTGCTGGGCGAGGTTACGCGAGATGTCGGTAACGGCTTCCTTCAGCGCTTCGTATTCCGGCGTGCCGGCCGCATCGATGACCAGGCTGCCGGCGCCGGTGGCGATCAGCATGAACGAATCGTTGGTCGATGTGTCGCCGTCGATGGTGATGCAGTTGAACGAGTGGTCGGCGGCATGGCGTACCAGCTGGTCGAGCACAGGCTGCGCGACCTTGGCGTCGAACGCCAGGTAGCCCAGCATGGTGGCCATGTTCGGCTTGATCATGCCGGCGCCCTTGCTGATGCCGGTCATGGTGACGGTGTGCCCGCCAATCGTAACGGTGCGCGACGCGGCCTTCGGCTGCGTGTCGGTGGTCATGATGGCTTCGGCCGCGTTGTACCAGTTATCGGGCTGCAGGTTCGCCACCGCGTCAGGCAGGCCGGCGACGACCTTCGCCACTGGCAGCGGCTCGAGGATCACGCCGGTCGAAAACGGCAGGATCTGCTGCGGCTGGCAGTCGAGCAGCTTGGCCAGCGCGGCGCAAGTGGTTTGTGCGTTGGCCAGGCCGGATTCCCCGGTGCCCGCGTTGGCGTTGCCGGTATTGACCAGCAGCGCAACGATCTTGTCGCCGCCCGCTCCGGCGGTGGCCAGGTTTGCCTTGCTGATCTGGACCGGCGCGGCGCAGAAGCGGTTTTTGGTGAACACGCCCGACACGGTGGCCGTCGGCGCCAGCTTCATTACCAGCACGTCCTTGCGGCCCGGCTTCTTGATGCCGGCTTCGGCGAAACCGATTTCGATGCCCTGGACAGGCTTCAGGTTCTCGGCGACGGGGAGTGGGGAATTGACGGCCATGGCGGGTTCTCTAGCAGTGGAAATGAAGCCGCTATTGTACGCCTCACTCGCAAGAATGAGAATTCGACCACGTTGCCCGCTATTCAGACCAACTGACATGAGTTCAATGTGAAATTAAACAATAACATCCGTTCCATTTACGCAACATTTACTACTTTCGATCACTTTTTTGGATAGAATTGGCGCTTTTTTCAGCAATGGAGTGACCTTCGCAATGTTTCAACAGATGAAAATCGGCACCAAGCTAAGCTTGGGATTCGGCGCGCTTGTACTCCTGATGCTGATCCTGGCGGCCATGTCCCTGTTCCGGCTGTCCGCAATTTCCACCGCCGTGAGCAACCAGGAAGTCGTCCAGCAGCAAAAGCTCGATCCGTTGTTTGCCACGCGAGAGGCGCTCGCGCAGACTGGCCTGGCGGCGCGCAACGCGTTTATCTTCGCCGACCCCCAGCAAGCAGCTGCCGAACTGGCCATCCTCGACCAGCAGAAAGCCATCTACCTGGCAAAGATTGAAGAGCTGCGGCCGCGCCTCGCGGGCAATGCGCAATTTGACAAGGTCCGCCAGGGCCTGCTGGTGATGGCGCGCGAACTCGAGCGGCCGCGGGCCTTCCGCGCTGCCGGACAGATGACCGAGTATGGGGAATTCCTGGTCAACGACTGCAGCCCGCTGCGCCGCCAGATCGTCACCGACATCGACGCGCTGCTCAAGTCGCTGCAAGCCGAAGTGACGATTGCCAATAACACTGCGCACGGCGTGTTCGACCAGTCGCTGATGATGGTCTCCGGCCTCACCTTGTTGACGTTGCTGGCCTGCGTCGCCATCGCGATCATGATCACCCGCGGACTGCTGCGCCAGCTCGGCGGCGAGCCTGCCTATGCGGCGGAACTGGCGGGCCGTATCGCGAACGGTGAACTGTCCGTCAGCGTTGCGACCCGCGCTGGCGACCAGGCAAGCCTGGTCTACGCCATCAGCACCATGCGCGACAACCTGGCCGGGATCGTTGGCCGTGTACGCAAGGGCACGGACGCGATTGCCACCGCATCGGAAGAAATCGCCTCCGGCAACCAGGACCTTTCCGCGCGCACCGAACACCAGGCGTCGGCGCTGGCGGAAGTGGCAACGCTGATGGACCAGCTCACGGCAACGGTGCGACAGAACGCCGACAACGCGCACGCGGCCAACACGCTGGCGCAGTCGGCGTCGGAAGTGTCGGCCGAAGGGGGCAAGGTGGTCGAACGCGTGGTCGAGACCATGGGTTCGATCAACGCGTCGTCGCGCAAGATCGTCGATATCATCGCGGTCATCGACGGCATTGCGTTCCAGACCAATATCCTGGCCCTGAATGCCGCTGTCGAAGCGGCGCGCGCCGGTGAACAGGGCCGCGGCTTCGCCGTGGTCGCGGCAGAAGTGCGCAACCTCGCGCAGCGCTCCGCGGCCGCCGCCAAGGAAATCAAGGGACTGATCGACGATTCGGTCGACCAGGTGGAACTGGGATCGCGGCTGGTCGAGGAAGCAGGCAGCACAATGAACAAGGTCGTCGACAGCGTGGGCAAGGTCACCGGCATCATGGCAGAGATCAGCAGTGCCAGCCGCGAGCAAAGCGCCGGCATCGAGCAGGTCAGCGGCGCGATTGGCGAAATGGATGCCATGACCCAGCAAAACAGCGCGCTGGTCGAACAGGCCGCCGCCGCCGCGCAGGAAATGCGCGGACAGGCAGCCGCGCTGGCTGCCACCGTTGGCTTGTTCAAGCTCGCCAGCGGCGCAACTGACGGCATGCCTCGCCGCGCCGCCCCGCTGGCGATCAGAGCGAACTGACCTCGCTGCGCGATGCGCTCGACCAGACCTGCATGCACTGGCCATCGGTCCAGCTGGTGCCTTCAGGGCAGGCGCACAGCTTGTTGTCGAGTTTGGTATTGGCTGGACACTGCGCCTGCTCCTGCGCCTTGAGGCTGCCGCCCACGTCGACCTGGTGGCGCGGCGGCTGCACGCCCCACCACAGGGCAACCAGCAAACCTGCGACGACAACTCCCGCGGTGCGAACTGAGTTCATGGCATCCTCCGAATCAGCGAACGATGCCCTTAGATTGCAGTATGCGGGCGGAACTGGGTTGCGCCTTGTCAACCTCGTGTCAGCCAGCAAGCAATCCATGCACGGTTGCCACGCCAGTCCCGCGTCCAGACGCCGCCCCAAGTCCGGCAACACGCGCGGATAAAAAAAGGGAGGAAAAGCTTTCGCTCTTCCTCCCTTTTTATTCGGCGCTTCGCTTTAAGCGAGCTTGCCGTGGCACTGCTTGAACTTCTTGCCGCTGCCGCAAGGGCATGGGTCGTTGCGGCCGACCTTGATGCCCATGTAGCCTTCTTCCTCGGTCACCGCTGGCGCCGCGGCCGGGGCCAGCAGTTCTTCCGGGCCGGCGTCCGGATTGAAGTCCGCGTGCTGGAAGTTGAGGTTCTCGACATGCGACTGGGCCATCGCCGCTTCGGCCGCATCGATCTCTTCGCGCGACTGGATGCGTACCGTCATGATCGTGCGAACGACTTCGTTCTTGATCAGGTCGAGCATCGCGCCAAACAGCTCGAACGCTTCGCGCTTGTATTCCTGCTTCGGGTTCTTCTGCGCATAGCCGCGCAGGTGGATACCCTGGCGCAGGTGGTCCAGCGCCGCGAGGTGTTCGCGCCAGTGGGTGTCCACGCTCTGCAGCATGACGTTGCGCTCGAAGCCGCCGAACGATTCCTTGCCGACGATGGCGACCTTCGCCGCGTACGATTCTTCAGCCGCAGCCAGCACGCGCTCAAGGATGTCTTCGTCGTTCAGGTTGGTGTCGGCCGCCAGCATGTCGGACAGCGGAATATCCAGGTTCCATTCATTGGCCAGGGTCGATTGCAGGCCCGCGACGTCCCACTGCTCTTCGACCGATTCGGCCGGCACATGGGCGTGCACCAGTTCGGTGAACACGCCTGCGCGCAGCGATGCGATCAGTTCCGAGATGTCGGTCGCTTCCAGCAGTTCGTTACGCTGGGTGTAGATCACCTTGCGCTGGTCGTTGGCGACGTCGTCGTATTCGAGCAGCTGCTTGCGGATGTCGAAGTTGCGCGCTTCAACCTTGCGCTGCGCCGATTCGATCGAGCGCGACACGATGCCCGCTTCGATTGGTTCGCCTTCCGGCATCTTCAGGCGGTCCATGATCGCGCGTACGCGGTCGCCGGCGAAGATGCGCAGCAGCGCGTCGTCGAGCGACAGGTAGAAGCGCGACGAGCCTGGGTCGCCCTGGCGGCCGGAACGGCCACGCAGCTGGTTGTCGACGCGGCGCGACTCATGGCGCTCGGTGCCGATGATGTGCAGGCCTCCTTCCTTGACCACCAGGTCATGCAGCGATTGCCATTCGTCGCGCAGCTTGGCCGATTGCGCGGCTTTGTCGGCGTCAGGCAGGTCGGCGTTCGCTTCGATGATCTGGATCTGCTTTTCGACGTTGCCGCCCAAAACGATGTCAGTACCGCGGCCGGCCATGTTGGTGGCGATGGTGACCATCTTCGGACGGCCCGCCTGCGCAATGATCTCCGCTTCGCGGGCGTGCTGCTTCGCGTTCAGGACGTTGTGCTCGATGCCGGCCTTGGTCAGGATACCCGACAGCAGTTCCGAGTTTTCGATCGAGGTGGTACCAACCAGTACCGGCTGGCCGCGCTCGCAGCAGTCGCGGATGTCGACCAGCATCGCCTGGTACTTCTCGTCGGACGATTTGTAGACCTGGTCCTGGCGGTCCTTGCGCTGCGAAGGACGGTTCGGCGGGATGACCACGGTTTCGAGGCCGTAGATTTCCTGGAATTCGTACGCTTCGGTGTCGGCGGTACCGGTCATGCCGGCCAGCTTGGCGTACATGCGGAAGTAGTTCTGGAAGGTGATCGAGGCCAGCGTCTGGTTCTCGTTCTGGATGCGCACACCCTCCTTCGCTTCGACTGCCTGGTGCAGGCCGTCCGACCAGCGGCGGCCCGTCATCAGGCGGCCGGTGAATTCGTCGACGATCACCACTTCATTGTTCTGCACCACGTACTGCTGGTCCTTGTGGTACAGCGCGTGGGCGCGCAGCGCCGCGTACAGGTGGTGGATCAGGGTGATGTTGGCGGCGTCGTACAGCGAGGCGCCTTCCGGCAGCAGGCCCATCTTGGTCAGGATTTCTTCGGCGTGCTCGTGACCGCGTTCGGTCAGCAGCACGGTGTGCGCCTTCTCGTCCTTGGTGTAGTCGCCCGGGACCTTGATCTCGCCCTTGCCGTCCGGCGTTTCTTCGCCGATCTGCAGGGTCAGCATGGCCGGCAGTTCGTTGAGCTTGTGATACAGCTCGGTGTGGTTCTCGGCCTGGCCGGAAATGATCAGCGGGGTGCGCGCCTCATCGATCAGGATCGAGTCGACTTCATCGACGATCGAGAAGTTCAGGCCGCGCTGCACGCGCTCGCTGGCCTCGTAGACCATGTTGTCGCGCAAGTAGTCGAAACCAAACTCGTTGTTGGTGCCGTAGGTGATGTCCGAGGCGTAGGCCTTCTGCTTGGTGTCGTGGTCCATCTGCGACAGGTTGATACCGGTCGTCAGGCCCAGCCAGCCGTACAGGCGTCCCATCCACTCGGCGTCGCGCTGCGCCAGGTAATCGTTGACGGTAATCACGTGCACGCCCTTGCCGGACAGCGCATTGAGGTAAGCCGGCAGGGTCGCCATCAGGGTCTTGCCCTCGCCCGTGCCCATCTCCGCGATTTTGCCATGGTGCAAGACCATGCCGCCGATCATCTGAACGTCGAAGTGGCGCATCTTGAGGACGCGGCGCGCGGCTTCGCGGCACACAGCGAACGCTTCCGGCAGGATGTCATCCAGCGACGTACCCGCGGCGACGCGCGCCTTGAATTCAGGGGTTTTCGCCTGGAGCTCAGCGTCCGACAGCTTTTCGATCTGCGGCTCGAGTGCATTGATCTCGCGAACCGTTTTTTGGTATTGCTTAAGCAGCCGCTGGTTACGGCTACCGAAAATCTGAGTCAGTAATGACATGCTTGAATTCTTGAAAAAGACGCCGAAAAAGAAACCCGGATGATAGCAAAATTACATCACCCTGAGGCCGAGTGTGGCAAAAAGACGGTGATTTTATCATGCGAACCCGACGCAAATGGGGTTTATGGTCTGGATAACAAGGTGTGCCGAGTATAAACACTTCGCATTTCGCGGCCATACGCGCAGCGGCGGCAGCTGTGATATGTTTCGCGCTATGCATATTTATGGTACCAAGACCTTCAAGACGTTCGGCGCCACCGACTTCTTGCGCAAGAACGACCGTCTGGCCAGCCTGATGCCGGCGGCGATGCGCATGGCCCGCTTGCAGAAAGACTGCGCCGATGCGCTGCCGCCGCTGTTTTCCAGCTGCGACGTGATGGCGTTCGAGCAGGGCCAGCTGCTGCTGGCAGTGCCGACCTCGGCATTGGCGGCGCGCCTCAAGCAGCAGTTGCCGAAACTGCAGGGCGATCTTCAGAAGCGCGGCTGGCAGGTCGATGCGATCAAGCTGAAAGTGCAGGTGACCCGCGCGGCCGGACCGGTGGTCGAAATCCGCAAGCTGTCGATGCCGGATAACGCGGTGACGGCCTTCGAGGAGCTGGGCGACGCCCTGGAAGCGACGCCGCAGAACGAAAAACTGATCGCCGCCATCAAGTCGATGGCGGCCAAGCGGCGCTAGGCTTAGGTCAGCGACCACTCGCTGGTCATCTGGCGCTGGTACGACGGTGGCGCCTGGTCGATCGAATCGAACGAGACGATCTCGTAGGCGCTTGGGTCCTTCAGCAGTTCCAGCAGCAGCATGTTGTTAAGCGCATGGCCCGACTTGTGGGCGTGGTAGCTGGCCACCAGCGGATGTCCTACCAGGTACAAGTCGCCGATCGCGTCGAGGATCTTGTGGCGCACGAACTCGTCTTCGTAGCGCAGGCCGTCCGAATTGAGGATCCGGTATTCATCCATTACGATCGCGTTTTCCAGCGAACCGCCGCGCGCCAGGCCCATGCCGCGCAGGCTTTCGACGTCCTGCATGAAACCGAAGGTGCGCGCGCGCGCCACATCATGCACATACGAGACGTCGCCAAAATCGACCTTGGCGCGCTGCATCGTGCCATCCACCGCCGGGTGATTGAATTCGATGAAGAAGTCGAGCTTGAACCCGTCGTGCGGCGACAGGCGCGCCCACTTTTCGTTGTTGCCGCTGCCCTGGCGTACTTCCACGTCCTTGAGCACACGGACGAACTTCTTGGCCGCGCCCTGCTCTTCCACGCCGGCCTGCTGCAGCAGGTAGACGAACGACGATGCCGAACCGTCCATGATGGGAATTTCTTCGGCCGACACGTCGATGTACAGATTGTCAATGCCAAGGCCGGCGCACGCCGACATCACGTGTTCGACGGTCGACACGCGCGCGTCGTCCTTGATCAGCACCGACGCCATGCGGGTGTCGCCGACGATTGATGGGGTCGACGGAAACTCGACGATCGGGTCGAGGTCGACGCGGCGGAACACGATGCCGGTACCGATCGCCGCCGGGCGAAAGGTCAGCACGACCTTGGTGCCGGAGTGCAGGCCGACACCGGTGGTGCGGACCTCTTGTTTGACGGTTCTTTGTTTAAGCATGCCCAGATTATATCCGGGTTGAAATCCCCCTGCTGAACGCCTAGGGATGTTCACTTTCCGCATGAACACGTTCGTGGCGGATCAGGTAAATGCCGCTGCCGATGATGATCGCCGCGCCCAGCAGCGTGTACTCGTCGGGCAGGGTCTGCCACAGCAGCCAGTCGATCGCCACGCCCCAGGCCAGCGCCGAGTATTCAAACGGCGCCACGCTCGACGCCTCGCCCGAGCTGAACGCTTCGGTGATGGCGATCTGGCCGAGGAAGCCGCTGATCGCCAGGCCCACCAGCAGCCAGGCGTCGGCCATGCGCAGGTTGACCCAGTTCGGCGCGGCGACGATGGTCGCGCCAAAGCCCATCAGCATGATCAGCCAGAACATCACGTGTTCGGAGCGGTCGGTGCGCGCCAGGATGCGCGCGGCGATGGCCGAAATCGCATACGCCACGGCCGAACCGAGGATGGCCAGGCCGCCCAGGGTCATCATGCCCTCGCCGGTCGGACGCAGCACCACCAGCACGCCGGCCAGGCCGACCGCGATCGCGATCCAGCGCGTCGCGTCGACGGTCTCCTTCAGGAACACCACCGACAGCGCGGTGATCAGCGCCGGGGCGATGAAGAAGATCGTGTAGGCCTCGGCCAGCGACAGGTTTTTGAGGCCGAAGGCGAACAGGCCAAGCATTGCGATGCCAAGCACGCCGCGCAGCACGTGCAGCGGCCAGCGCACCTGGGTGAGGTTGCGGAAGGCGCCGCGCCATGCCATGTAGGCAAGCAGCAGCGGCATCGACGACAGCGCGCGCAGCGATGCCACCTGCACCGGCGGATAGATCTGGGCCAGCAGCTTCATGGCCGTGTCCATCAGCGAAAACATGGCGACGGCGATCAGCATCGCGTAGATGCTGCGCAGGTTGCCGTTGACGGCTGTTGTTCTTGTTTGATTCATAAAACACGCATTCAAATGAAAGTAGGGCGGAAGAGCGGAGCGTTATCCGCCATGAGCCGCGTTGGCGCATGCATGGCGGATGACGCTTCGCTCTTCCGCCCTACCAGAGCGGACAACGAAGTGGCTTAAAGCTTAAGCCAGTTGCTTCAGCATCGTTTCGGCATTCGAGACTTCGAAGCCGCCGCCCTGCTCGACGTTCAGCTGCTTGACGACGCCGTCTTCGACCAGCATCGAGTAGCGCTGCGAGCGCGTGCCCATGCCGAATTTCGAGAAGTCGGCATCCAGGCCGAGCGCCTTCGAGAATGCCGCGTTGCCGTCAGCCATCATGCGGACGATGCCGGTGGCCTTCTGGTCACGGCCCCACGCGCCCATGACGAACGCGTCATTGACCGAGATGCACCAGATTTCGTCGACGCCGGCGGCCTTGAACTCGGCTGCGTGCTGGACATAGCCAGGAACGTGCTGTGCCGAGCAGGTCGGGGTGTAGGCGCCAGGCAGGCCGAAGATCGCGATCTTCTTGCCTTTAACCAAGTCAGCAACCTGGAACGTGTTCGGGCCGAGCGCGCAACCTTCGGTCTCGGTCTCTACGAATTCAGCCAGGGTGCCTTCCGGGAGGCGGTCGCCGATGTTGATGGTCATGTATGACTCCTTCTAGTGTGTTGGGGAACGGTAATGTCGTTGATTGAATAGTATGCCTGATCCGCCATTTTTCTGCTCGATGGCGCCCAAAAAACAAACGGCGGACGGGCAAGTTGCCGGTCCGCCGTTCGACGTCGTTCCCGCGCAAGCGGGAATGGCGTCATTTAGTCAGCTTGCTTGCGCAGGAACGCTGGAATGTCGTAGGTCTCGACGCCATTGCGCTGCATCGCCTGGACCTGCTCGGAGGCCTGCTCGCGGCGCCATACGGCTGGCTGCTTCATGCCGTCCATCGCGCCGCCTGCCGAAGCCGAACCCATCGTCACGCCGGCCGACGCCGCGCCCATGCCGCCCGACGCCATCATCGGCTGGTTGTGGGTACCGGTGCGCAGCATCGGAGTCTGGACCAGCTGCATCGCCTTCTTGGCTTTGCCCAGACCCGTGGCCACCACGGTGACGCGGATGTCGTCGCCCATGTCGTCGTCGTACGCGATACCTTGCGCGATCGATGCGTCCGGCGCCGCGAACGCGCGCACCGCCGCCATGACTTCCTTGATTTCCTTGCCCTTCAGGCCGCGGCTGGCGGTGACGTTGACCAGCACGCCGCGCGCGCCGGACAGGTCGATACCGTCGAGCAGCGGCGACGCCACTGCCTGCTCGGCCGCGATGCGCGCACGGTCCACGCCGGAGGCGGTCGCGGTGCCCATCATGGCCTTGCCCTGCTCGCCCATGATGGTCTTGACGTCGTTGAAGTCGACGTTGATATGGCCAGGGACGTTGATGATCTCGGCGATACCGGCCACCGCGTTGTTCAGCACGTCGTCGGCGTGCTTCATCCAGTCGAGCATCGATTCATCTTCGTAGATGTCTTCCAGCTTTTCGTTGAGGATGATGATCAGCGAATCGACGTGCTGCGACAGGGCTTCGAGGCCTTCTTCAGCGATGTCCATGCACTTCTGGCCTTCGTACGAGAATGGCTTCGATACCACGGCCACGGTCAGCGCGCCCATCGACTTGGCGATTTCCGCCACGATCGGCGCGGCGCCGGTGCCGGTGCCGCCGCCCATGCCCGCGGCGATGAACACCATGTGCGCGCCGCGCAGCGAGTCTTCGATGCGGTTGCGCGATTCTTCGGCCAGCTGGCGGCCGACCGACGGCTTCATGCCGGCGCCCAGGCCGGTCTCGCCGATCTGGATGATGTTGTGGGCCGACGATGCCGCCAGCGCCTGGGCATCGGTATTTGCAGCGATGAACTCGACGCCCGAAACGCCCTTGTTGATCATGTGCTGAACCGCATTGCCACCTGCGCCGCCGACGCCGACGACTTTGATGACGGTTCCGAGTGCTGCGTTATCAACCATATCGAACTCCATGATGTACTCCTGATGAATTTGCCGTTTCCAAGCGCCAGGGCTCTTATTAATATGAAACCTGGAGATTGAAAACTGCGGTTATTTATTAAAAATCTGAAAAAGAATCCCGTATCCTGCTGCCCGCCCTGCCCTGCAACTTAAAAATTACCCAAGAACCATTCCTTCATACGCTGCCACACCGCCTTTACCGAGCCATCCTGACGCGTCACAATGTGGCCCCGCAAATACTGTTTCTTCGCTTCCAGCAGCAGGCCGAGCACAGTCGCATAACGCGGACTGCGCACGACGTCAGCCAGCTGGCCGCGGTAGTCCGGCACGCCAAGGCGCGCCGGCTTGAGGAAAATGTCTTCGGCCATTTCGGCCATGCCCGGCATGATCGAGGTGCCGCCGGTCAGCACGATGCCCGACGACAGCACGCCTTCGTAGCCGGAATCGCGCACCGCCTGGTGCACCATCGCGAACAGTTCTTCGACGCGCGGCTCGATCACGGCCGCCAGCGCCTGGCGCGACAGGGCGCGCGGCCCGCGGTCGCCGAGGCCCGGCACTTCGAGCGTCTCGCCCGGATCGGCCAGCACCTGCTTGGCCACGCCGTAGCGGATCTTGATCTCTTCGGCTTCCGAGGTCGGGGTGCGCAGCGCCATCGCGATGTCGTTGGTGATCTGGTCGCCGGCGATCGGGATGACCGCGGTGTGGCGGATCGCGCCGTCCGAGAACACCGCGATGTCGGTGGTGCCGCCGCCAATGTCGATCAGGACCACGCCCAGTTCTTTTTCGTCGGCCGTCAGCACCGCGTCGGCCGAAGCCATCGGCTGCAGGATCAGGTCCGACACTTCCAGCCCGCAGCGGCGCACGCACTTGACGATGTTCTGCACCGCCGATACCGCGCCGGTGACGATGTGCACGCGCACTTCCAGGCGCACGCCGCTCATGCCGATCGGCTCGCGCACATCTTCCTGCTTGTCGACGATGAATTCCTGCGGCACCGTGTGCAGCAGCTGCTGGTCGGTCGCGATGGTGACGGCCTTGGCGGTCTCGATCACGCGCGCCACGTCGGTGGCGGTAACTTCCTTGTCCTTGATCGCGACCATGCCGCTCGAATTGAACGAGCGGATATGGCTGCCCGCGATACCGGCATACACATTGCGGATCTTGCAGTCGGCCATCAGCTCGGCCTCTTCGAGCGCGCGCTGGATCGACTCGACGGTGGCCTCGATGTTGACGACGACGCCTTTCTTCAGGCCTTTCGACTCGTGCTGTCCGAGTCCGATGACCTCATGCCGTCCGTCGGCCATCACCTCGGCCACCACCGCCACCACCTTGGAGGTGCCGATGTCGAGTCCGACGATCAGATTTTTCGCGTCTTTTGTCATTTTGCTGGCCTACTGTTTATTCCGGTTTGTGCTGCTCGTTGAAGTCGTTTTTTTTGTTACAGCCTTGACTGGCTTGGTTATGTCGTTCGGCACCGACAAGCCGTGAGCCGATAACGCCAGCCCGTTCTGGTACCGCATGTCCACCGTCGCGATCCCCTCTTTCAGCAGGTTCGACAACTGCGGATAAATCCCCACCAGCCGGTCGACCCGCGTCTTGAGCGTCGCCGCATCCTGCTCCCTGCCCAGCGCCACCTGCATGCCGTTGCTGAACACCACCGTCCAGGCATAGCGCGACGACAGGTTCAACTCCGCCGGTATCAAACTCACCGGCGCGAACCAGTCGCGCAAGTTGAGGAACCGTGCCAGCACTTCCTTCTCGCTGCCCTTCGGGCCATCGAACGCCGGCAGCTCATGGTCTTCGTCCGCCTCCGCCAGGTTGGCGGTGAAGATATCTCCCTTCACCGACAGCAGCTTGCCATCCGCGCCCCAGGTGCCAAGCGCTTCATGTTCTTCCACTTCCACCACCAGCTGGTCCGGCCACTCGCGCCTGACCGTTGCGCGCCGTACCCAGGGCACCTGTTCAAACGCGCCGCGGACTTCTTCCAGGTCGGTGGTGAAGAAATTTCCCTTCACCTTGCCCAGCATGCCCTGCGTGAGCGTCAGCCTGTTCACATGCTTCAGGTCCATCCCGTACATGTGCTGCACATACACCGTTCGCAGGTCGAACATCGGACGCTGCGAGATCCACCAAACGCCTGAACCCAGCAATGCGATGACAACCAGCGCAATTAAAGTGTTCGCCGTTGCGTTCAAGGCCCTTACGTCTTGCCACATTCGCGCTTAGCCCTGCCCTTTCGCCATCTTCAGGCGTGCCGAGCGCAGGATTTCCACGCACAGGTCTTCGTAGCTGATGCCCAGCGCGCGCGCCGCCATCGGCACCAGCGAGTGCGAGGTCATGCCTGGCGAAGTATTTGCCTCGATCAGGAACGGCTTGTTGTCCGATACGCGCAGCATGAAGTCGATGCGCCCCCAGCCTTCGCAGCCAAGCGCGTTATACGCCAGCACCGCAAGGCGCTGCATTTCGGCGCTGGTCGCTTCGTCGATCACGGCCGGGCAGAAATACTTGGTGTCGTCGGTGAAGTACTTGTTCTGGTAGTCGTAGTTGCCGCCCGGCGCGACGATCTCGACGATCGGCAGCGCACGGGCGCTGCGGCCCTTGCCCAGCACCGCGACAGTGAACTCGCGGCCGGTCACGAACTGCTCGGCCAGCACCACGTCGCCCAAGCTTGCGGCCAGGTCGACCGCGGCCTGCAGCTCGGACTCCGCCATCACCTTGGTGATGCCGATGGTCGAGCCTTCGAGCGGCGGCTTGATCATCACCGGCAGGCCCAGTTCGGCCACCACCGACGACAGGTCCGACTTCGCATCCAGCGTCGCGTATTGCGGCGTCGGCAGCTTGTTCATCAGCCAGATCATCTTGGTATAGACCTTGTCCATGCCGATCGCGCAGGCCATCACGCCGCTGCCGGTGTATGGAATGTTCAGCTGTTCCAGCGCGCCCTGCAGGCTGCCGTCTTCGCCGAAGCGGCCGTGCAGCGCGATGAATACGCGGTCGAACTTTTCGGCGGCCAGTTCGGCGATGCTGCGCTCGCCCGGGTCGAACGCGTGGGCGTCCACGCCCTTGGCTTTCAAGGCTTCCAGCACGCCGGTGCCGGACATCAGCGACACTTCGCGCTCGGCGGAGCGTCCGCCGAACAGCACGCCGACCTTGCCGAATTCAGTAGTGGTAGTTGCGCTCACTTCGAGGCTTCTCCGTAGGTTGTCAGTTTGTTTGGAATGCCGCTGATCGAGCCGGCGCCCATCGTGATGACCACATCGCCGTCGCGCACCAGGCCCATCAGGGTGTCCGGCATGTCGGCCATCGCTTCAACGAAGATCGGTTCAACCTTGCCGCCCACGCGCAGCGCATGCGCCAGCGCGCGGCCATCGGCGGCCACGATCGGCTGCTCGCCTGCCGCGTACACCTCGGACAGCACCAGCACGTCGGGCGCGGACAGCACCTTGACGAAGTCTTCGAACAGGTCGCGCGTGCGGCTGTAGCGGTGCGGCTGGAACGCCAGCACCAGGCGGCGGCCCGGGTAGGCGGCGCGCGCGGCTTTCAGTGTGACTTCGGTTTCCACCGGATGGTGGCCGAAGTCGTCGACCAGCGCGAAGGTGCCGCCGCCAGGAATGGCCACGTCGCCGTAGCGGGTGAAGCGGCGGCCAACGCCGCGGAATTCGGCAAGTCCCTGCTGGGTCGCCTCGTCCTCGATACCGAGTTCGCGCGCAATCGCAATCGCCGAGCAGGCGTTCTGCACATTGTGCATGCCAGGCTGGTTCAGCACGAAGTCGGTGTCCGGATAGCCATCCTGGATGACGGTGAAGTGCATCTGCAGGCCTTCGGCGCGCGCATTCACGGCGCGAACCTGGGCATCTTCCGAGAAGCCGTAGGTGGTGATCGGCTTGGTCACTTCCGGCAGGATCGAGCGCACGTGCACGTCGTCGATACACAGCATCGCGCGGCCATAGAACGGCAGGCGGTGCGTAAAGTGCACGAAGGCGGCCTTGAGCTTTTCGAAATCGTGCTCGTAGGTGTCCATGTGATCGGCATCGATGTTGGTGATCACTTCCAGCATCGGCGTCAGGTTCAGGAACGAGGCGTCCGATTCGTCGGCTTCGGCCACGATATATTCGCCGGTGCCCAGTTTGGCGTTGGCGCCGGCGCTGGTCAGGCGCCCGCCAATGACGAAGGTCGGGTCAAGGCCGCCCTGCGCCAGCACCGATGCGACCAGGCTGGTGGTGGTGGTCTTGCCGTGGGTGCCGGCAATCGCGATGCCGCGCTTGAGGCGCATCAGTTCACCGAGCATGATCGCGCGCGGGACGATCGGGATCATCGCGGCGCGCGCTGCGACCACTTCCGGGTTGTCCGCCTGTACCGCGGTCGAGGTGACCACCGCATCGGCTTGCGCCACGTTGGCTTCCGAGTGGCCCAGCATGACGGTCGCGCCAAGTTCCTCAAGGCGCTGGGTCGCTGCGTTGGAGCCCAGGTCCGAGCCCGACACGGTGTAGCCGAGGTTGAGCAGCACTTCGGCGATGCCGCTCATGCCGCTGCCGCCGATACCGACGAAATGAATATTCTTGATCTTGTGTTTCATGCTCTTTTGTCCGTTCCAGCCAGTTGTTCCAACACGTTGGCGATCGCTTCATTCGCGTCGCGCTTGCCGACCAGCTTCGCCGCCGCCGCCATGTCCAGGCAGTCGTTGCGGGTCAGCGATTGCAGCAAGGCCGCCATACTCTTTGCACTCAATTCGGTTTGCGGCAGGTGAATCGCCGCATGCTGCTTTGCCATCCACACCGCGTTGTCGCGCTGGTGGCCGGTGGTCGACGCCATGAACGGCACCAGCACGCTGGCCACGCCCGCCGCTGTCAGTTCCGACACGGTGATCGCGCCGGCGCGGCAGATCACGATGTCGGCTTCAGCGTAGGCGGCGGCCATGTCGTCGATGAAGTCCACCACGTTCGCTTGCACGCCGGCGGCGGCGTACGACGCGCGCAGCGCCTCGATGTTTTTCTTGCCCGACTGGTGGGTCACCAGCGGACGCTGGTCCGGCGCGAACATCGCCAGCGCGGCCGGCACGCTGTCGTTGAGGACCTTGGCGCCCAGGCTGCCGCCGACCACCAAAATGCGCAGCACGCCGGTGCGGGCCGCGAAACGCGACTCCGGCGCCGGCATATCGAGAATCTCCTTGCGTACCGGGTTACCGGTGACGATGGCCTTGCTGGCGGCGCGGCCGAAATCGGCCGGGAAGCCGAACATCACGCGCTGCGCGATCGGCGCCAGCGTCTTGTTCGACAACAGCAGCGCCGCATCGGCGTTGACCAGTGCCAGCGGCACGCCGGCGCAGCGCGCCATCATCCCGCCGGGCACGCACACATAGCCGCCCATGCCCAGCACCACGTCCGGCTTGCGCAAACGGATGATGCGCATGCAGGTGGCGAAGCTGGCCGCCATCTTGAAGGCGCCGCGCACGGTGTGGCCGAGGCCCTTGCCGCGCATGCCGGCGAAATCGATGGTATCCATCTCGATGCCGTTCTTCGGCACCAGGTCGGTCTCCATGCCGTGCGAGGTGCCAAGCCAGCTCACTTCCCAGCCGCGCTGGCGCATGGTCTGCGCGATCGCGATGCCAGGGAAGATATGCCCGCCGGTGCCGGCCGCCATGATCATCAGGCGCTTCATGTGCGGCCTCCGCGCATCATCACCCGGTTTTCGTAATCGATGCGCAGCAGGATCGCCAGGCCAACGCAATTGAACAGCACGCCCGAACCGCCGTAGCTCATCAACGGCAGGGTCAAGCCCTTGGTTGGCAGCAGGCCGAGGTTGACGCCCATGTTGATGAAGGTTTGCACGCCGATCCAGATGCCGATGCCCTTGGCGGTCAGGCCCGCGAACACCTGGTCGATGGCGATCGCCTGGCGGCCGATGTCGAACGCGCGCTTGACCAGCCAATAGAACATCGCGATCACGATCAGCACGCCGGCCAGGCCGAGTTCTTCGCCGATCACGGCCATGATGAAGTCGGTGTGGGCTTCCGGCAGGTAGTGCAGTTTCTCGACGCTGCCGCCCAGGCCCACGCCAAAGAATTCGCCGCGTCCGAAAGCAATCAAGGAATGCGTGAGCTGGTATGCCTTGTCGAGCGCATTGTCTTCCTGCCACGGGTCGAGGTAGGCGAACATGCGCGCGCGGCGGAACGGCGACAGCGCGATGATCGCGCCAAACGTCGCCACCAGCAGCATCACGATGCCGCCGAACCAGACGATGTTGATCCCGCCCAGGAACAGGATGCCCATGGCGATACAGACGATGACGCCGAAGGCGCCAAGGTCGGGCTCGAGCAGCAGCAGGCCACCGATCAGGGTGATCGCGGCGGCCATCGGCATGAAGCCCTTGGTCAGCTTGTGCATGTATTCCTGCTTGCGCACCGTGTAGTCGGCCGCGTACAGCACGGCGGCGATCTTCATCACTTCGGACGGCTGCAGGTTGAAGATTTTCAGGTTCAGCCAGCGCTGCGCACCGTTGACCGAGACGCCAATGCCTGGAATGAGCACGATCGTCAGCAGCACCAGCGTACCGACGAACATGAGCGGCGCGTAGCGCTGCCAGGTCGCGATGCGGATGCGGAACACAAACAGCGCGGCAATCACCGAGACCACGATGAAGATCGCCTGGCGCTGCACGAAGTAGTTGTTCTTGTAGTTCGCGAACTTCGGCGAGTCGGGCAGCGCGATGGAGGCGGAGTACACCATCACCATCCCGAACAGCATCAGCAGCAGGGTCACCCAGACCAGCGGCTGGTCATATTCCATCATTTTCGACGGATTGCGTCCACCCGACAGCGCGTCCGACGACGATCCGGAAAACTTGAATGGAAGCTGGATGGCCATCAGATGTCCTGTCCTTTTTCCAGCGCCAGCTCGCGCACCGCGTCGACGAACACCTGCGCGCGGTGCGCGTAGTTGGTGAACATGTCCATGCTGGCGCATGCGGGCGACAGCAGCACGCAATCGCCGCCTTGCGCCAGCTTTGCGGCGCGCTGCACAGCTTCCGGCAGGGTTGCGCAGTCGATCATGTCGACGCCGGCAGGCTCGATCGCGCTGCGCAGCAGCGGCGCGTCGCGGCCGATCAGCACCACCGCGCGCACATGGCGCGACACTGGTTCGGCCAATGGATCGAATTCCTGGCCTTTGCCGTCGCCGCCGGCGATCAGCACAATTTTCTGGTTATCGCCGCCGAACGCCTTGCCCAGGCCATTGAGCGCGGCGACGGTCGCGCCGACATTGGTGCCCTTGCTGTCGTCATAAAATTCGACGCCGTCGATGGTCGTCACCAGTTCGACGCGGTGCGGCTGGCCCTGGAATTCGCGCAGGCCGTGCAGCAGCGGCGCGAACGGCAGGCCGATGGCGCGGCACAAGGCCAGCGCGGCCAGCGCGTTCGATGCGTTGTGGATGCCACGGATGCGCAGCGCGTCGGCCGGCATCAGGCGGTTGAGGATGCAAGGCACCTCTTCCACCGGCTCGTTCTTGCGGCGCTTCTTTTCGCTTTCTTCGCCAGGCGCACCGAAGGCGAGCCACAGCACGCCGCGTTCGTTCTGCAGGCCGAACGATCCGGCTTGTGCCGGCTCGCTGGTGCCGAAGGTGACCACATCGGCGGTCGCGTCGGCCATGCGCATCACCGCGGCGTCGTCGCGGTTCAACACGCGCACAGTGTGTGCGCCAAAGATGCGCGCCTTGTCGTTGGCGTACGAGGCCATGTCGCCGTGCCAGTCCAGGTGATCCTGGGTGACGTTCAACACGGTCGCAGCGTCGGCGTCGAGGCTGAAGGTCGCGTGCAGCTGGAAGCTGGACAGCTCAAGGATCCATGCCTGTGGCAGTTCGCCGGCGTCGAGCACTTCACGCAGCACGTCGAGCGCCGCCGGGCTGATGTTGCCGGCAACGCGCGTCGTCAAGCCTGCGCGCTCGCACAGCTGGCCGGTCAGGCTGGTGACGGTGGTTTTGCCGTTGGTGCCGGTGATGGCGATGACCTTCGGCGCATAGCCGCGCTCCTGCTTCAGGTGCGCGAGTGCCTGCGCGAACAGTTCGATCTCGCCCCATACCGGGATATTCTTTTCCTGAGCGGCTGGCGTAATGTCGGCCAGCTCGCGCTGCGGCATCAGGCCGGGGCTCACCGCAACGAAGTCGACGCCGTCGACCAGGCTGGCGGCCAGCGGACCGCCGACGAACTCGGCGCCGGGCACGGATTCGCGCAAGGCAGGCAAGCGCTGTGGCTCGGCGCGCGTGTCCGCCACGCGCACGGTTGCCCCGCAGCGTGCCAGCCATTGCGCCATTGCGAGCCCGGATTCCCCGAGCCCCAGCACCAGTGCCTTTTTGCCTTCGTAGATCATTAGCGAAGCTTCAGTGTGGACAGGCCGATCAGGACCAGCATCATCGTGATAATCCAGAAGCGGACGACGACCTGGGTCTCTTTCCAGCCTTTTTGCTCGAAGTGGTGGTGCAGCGGCGCCATCAGGAATACCCGCCGCCCCACCCCGTAGCGCTTCTTGGTGTACTTGAACCAGCTCACCTGGATCATCACGGAGATGGTCTCGGCGACGAAGATGCCGCCCATGATGAACAGGACGATTTCCTGGCGCACGATGACCGCGATGGTGCCCAGCGCGCCGCCCAGTGCCAGCGCGCCGACGTCGCCCATGAACATTTGCGCGGGGTGCGCGTTAAACCACAGGAAGGCCAGGCCCGCGCCAGCCATCGCGCCGCAGAAGATCAGCAGTTCGCCGGCGCCGGGAATGTGCGGGATGAACAGGTAGCGGGAGTAGTTCGCGCTGCCGGTCAGGTAAGCGAACAGGCCGAGCGCCGAGCCGACCATCACGGTTGGCATGATGGCCAGGCCATCGAGGCCGTCGGTGATGTTGACCGCGTTGCTCGAGCCGACGATGACGCAGTAGGTCAGCGCGATGAAGCCCCAGACGCCGACCGGGTAGCTGATGGTCTTGAAGAACGGGACGATCAGGTCGGCCTTCGGCGGCAGGTCCATCGAGAAGCCCGACTGCACCCACGCGAAGAACAGCTCCCACACCTTGGCCGGCGTCGCGGCGGACACCGAGAACGCCAGGTACAGCGCGGCCGCGATGCCGATCAAGGACATCCAGAAATACTTTTCGCCCGAGCGCATGCCTTCCGGGTCCTGGTGCACCACTTTGCGGTAGTCGTCGACCCAGCCGATCGCGCCATAACCGAGCGTGACGACCAGCACAGGCCAGATCAGGCGGTTCGACAAATCGGCCCACAGCAGGGTCGACACGCCGATCGCGATCAGGATCAGCACACCGCCCATGGTGGGGGTGCCGTGTTTTTTCAGGTGGGTCTGCGGACCGTTGGTGCGCACTGCCTGGCCGACCTTCATCCGCACCAGCATGCGGATGACGAACGGACCTGCGATCAGGCCGATCAATACCGCCGTAATGGTGGCGAACACCGCACGGAAGGTGATGAAGTTGAAAACGCGCAGCGGACCGATTTCGTCCTGGAAGAATTGTGCGAGCCAGAGCAGCATATTAGTGGGCTTCCTTGCCAGTGGTGTGTTGTCCAAGAAGGTGTTGAACCACGCGCTCCATCTTCATGAAACGCGAGCCCTTCACCAACACAGTTGCGTCAGATTTGGTGCCCAGCTTGTGTTCCAGTGCCGCCAATAACTCGTCAAACTGCTCAAAATGTTGTGCGCCAGCGCCCGCCATGTGGCGCGCCAGCTCGCCGGTCGCCAGCACGGTCTTGACGCCGCGGCTGGCAGCGTATGCTGCGATCTCTTCGTGGAACTCGCGTCCCTGCGTGCCGACTTCGCCCATGTCGCCGAGCACCAGGATGCGCGGCTCGGCCGCTTCGGCCAGCACGTCGATCGCGGCGCGCACCGAATCGGGATTGGCGTTGTAGGTGTCGTCGATGACGGTGGCGCCGCACACGGCCAGCTTGCGCTGCAGGCGGCCGCTGACCGGCGCGAAGGCTTCGATGCCGCGCACGATGGCGTCGCGCTCGATGCCTGCAGCTACCGCGCAGGCGATCGCCGCAAGCGCGTTGCGCACGTTGTGCAGGCCGAATGCCGACAGCTGCACGGTAAAGGTGCCGTCTTCCTTGCCGGTGCCGGCCACGGTGACGTCAAGTTCGCTGCCTGCGCCCGATGCGCGGTGCGCGCAGCTGACGTTGGCGGCGTTATTCAGGCCGAAGGTAATGATTTTGCGCTGGCCGCGCGCTTGCGCGAGGCTAAGCCACAGGCCGGTGTAGGTATCGTCCGCCGGGAACACCGCCACGCCATTGGCCGGCAAGCCCGCGATGACAGCGCCGTTTTCCTGCGCGACCGCTTCCACGGTGTGCATGAATTCCTGGTGCTCGCGCTGGGCGTTGTTCACCAGCCCGATGCCGGGTTGGGCAATCGCGGTCAGGCGCCCGATCTCGCCCGGGTGGTTCATGCCCAGTTCAACGACTGCGGCCTTGTGCGCTTCGGTCAGGCGCATCAGGGTCAGCGGCACGCCGATTTCGTTATTCAGGTTGCCGCGCGTGGCAAGACGGCCTTCTTCACCGTGCGCCGCCGCCAGGATCGAGGCGATCATTTCCTTGACCGTCGTCTTGCCGTTGCTGCCGGTGACGCCGATGACTGGCATGTCGAACTGCGCGCGCCAGAAATTGGCGATCTGTCCCAGCGCGACCAGGGTGTCCGGCACCACGATGGCAGGCAGCTTCAGGCCCGGCGGGAGTTCTTCGACGACGACCGCGGCCACGCCGCGCGCGGCGACCTGTTCGAGGAAATCGTGACCGTCGAAATTCTCGCCGCGCAGCGCGACGAACAGCTCGCCGGCGCCGGCGCTGCGGCTATCGGTGGTGACGGAGTCGAACGCCGCGTTCTGCGTCATGCGAGCGCCCGCGATGGACGGGACCATCAGTGCCAGTGAGCCGCGCATCAGTGGGTCCTCATCATCGTAACGCGCGCCGCGAAGGCCAGCGCAGCATGGTCGGCGTCGGAAAACGGCATCTTCTTGCCCTTGATTTCCTGGTATGCCTCGTGGCCTTTGCCGGCGACGAGGATGACATCCTGCCTGGCCGCGTGCTTGACCGACGACAGGATGGCCGCAGCGCGGTCTTCGATCGCCTGGAAGGTCGACGAAGGATGATCCTTGTCCATGCCGCCGACGATCTGCCTGATGATCTCGGCCGGATCTTCGCTGCGCGGATTGTCGCTGGTGACCAGCACATGCTGGGCGATTTGCGAGATGGCGCCCATCTGCGGGCGCTTGCCCGGATCGCGGTCGCCGCCGCAGCCGAACACGCACCACAGCTGGCCGCCGCGTTCATCGGCCACCTGGCGCAGCGCCTGCAGGGTTTTTTCCAGCGCGTCCGGGGTGTGCGCGTAGTCGATGACGACCATCGGCGCATCCTGGCCGCCAAGCTGCTGCATGCGGCCCGGGGCCGGGCTCAAAGCTTCGAGCGCATCGACACCGGCCTTCAGCGCAGTGCCTTTGGCCAGCAGGGCGCCAAGCACCGCCAGCGCATTGCTGATGTTGAAATGGCCGACCAGCTGGGTCTTGACGTTGGCCGCGCCGTACGGCGATTCGAGATGGAAGTCGGTGCCGGCATGGCGGCTGCGGAACTGCGAGGCGCGCAGGATCGCCACGCCATCGAGCGCTGGCTGGGCCGCGGCATCGCGCAGCGTGTAGCCGATCAGCGCGAGCGCGTCGCCGAACTTGGCGCGCAGGTGCTCCACGAGGCGCAATCCGGCTGGGTCGTCCAGGTTAAGTACAGCTGTCTTCAGGTGAGGCCATTCAAACAATTTAATCTTGGCCGCTTCGTAGCTGGCCATGTCGCCGTGATAGTCGAGGTGGTCGCGCGTCAGGTTGGTGAACAACGCGACATCGAAATGCATGCCGGACGTACGGCCCTGCTCCAAACCAATCGATGATACCTCGATCGCCAGCGAGGCAGCGCCCGCTTGGCGTACTTGCGCGAGCTTTCCTGCAAGCAGCACCGCGTCGGGGGTGGTGTAGCCGGTGACGTCGTATTCAGGCTCGCCGCGGCCGCTGAACAGGCCTACGCCGAGCGTGCCGATGACGGCGGCGGGGCTGCCGAGGCGCGCCAGGGCCTGGCCGAGCCAGACCGCGCAGGAGGTCTTGCCGTTGGTGCCGGTGACGCCTACCGTGAACATCTGCGCGTCCGGCATGCCGTAGAACGCATGCGCGATCTCGCCGGCGTGGCGCTTGAGGTGCTCGACGGCCAGGTGCGGCACGTCGAGCGCGCTATCCCAGGCGAAGTCGGTGGCTTCGAACACCACCGCGGCGGCGCCCTGCTCGACCGCGGTGCGGATGTAATCGCGGCCGTCGCTGCCCTCGCCCTTGTAGGCGAAGAACACGTCGCCGGCCTTGATGCGGCGCGAATCGGATGCCAGCTGCGCGTTGGGCGCAGTGTCGCGGATCCACTGGCAGATGTCCTGGATGCTTACCGGGGTCACAGGCTGTCCTCCAGCGGGTTTTCAGGAATGATGATGTCGACGACGGTCGAATCGGGCGGCACGTTGGCCGCGCGCAGCGCATTGGCCGCCAGCGCAGCGAAGGTCGGCGCCGCGACCCAGCCGCCGGTGCGGTAGACGCCACTGACGTCGTCAAGCATCACCGCGATGATGAAGCGCGGGTTCGACATCGGCGCGATGCCGACGAACGAGCCGATGTTGCGGTTGTGCGAATAGCGGCCATTGATCAGCTTTTGCGCGGTGCCGGTTTTGCCGCCGACGCGGTAGCCAGGCACCTGCGCCTTGGAGGCGGTGCCTTCGGGGCCGACCACGCTTTCGAGCATGGTGCGGATCTGGCGCGCGGTCTGCGGGGAAATGACCTGCTGGCCGACCGGCGGCTCGGTGACTTTCTGGAACGACAGCGGGATGATGTCGCCGTCGCGCGCGAAGATCATGTACGAACGCGCCAGCTGCAGCAGCGAGACCGAAATGCCGTGGCCGAACGCCATGTTGGCCTGCTCGATCGGCTTCCACGATTTGTACGGGCGCACGCGGCCGGCGACGGCGCCGGGGAAGCCGAATTTCGGCTGCTGGCCGAAGCCGGACTTGGTGAACATTTCCCACATCTCTTGTGGCGGAATCGGCAGCGCGATCTTGGCCATGCCGATGTTGGATGACTTCTGGATGATGCTGCTGACCGACATGGTGCCGTAGGTGTGCATGTCGCGGATGCGGCGGTCGCCGATCACCATGAAGCCAGGCGCGGTTTCGTACATCGTGTCGGGCGTGACGCGCTTGGTGTCGAGCGCCAGCGCCACCGTAAACGGCTTGAGCGTCGAACCCGGTTCGAAAGTATCGGTCACCACGCGGTTGCGCAGCTGTTCGCCGGTCAGCTTGCGGCGGTCGTTCGGGTTGTAGGTCGGGTAGTTGGCCAGCGCCAGCACTTCGCCGGTCCTCACGTCCAGCACCACGGCGGCGCCTGCCTTGGCGTTGAACTTCTCGACCGCCTCCTTGATGCTGGAAAAAGCGATGTACTGCAGCTTGCTGTCGACCGACAAGGTCAGGTCGCGGCCGTCATGCGGCAGCTTCGACAGGCCGACGTCTTCGACGATGCGGCCCAGGCGGTCCTTGATGACGCGGCGCGAGCCGGTAGCACCCTGCAGCGTCTTTTGCTGCGCCAGCTCCATGCTCTCCTGGCCGGCGTCTTCGACGTTGGTGAAGCCGACCACGTGGGTCATCACTTCGCCCTGCGGGTAGAAGCGCTTGTATTCCTTGCGGGTGTCGAGGCCGGCGATTTCCAGCTTGTCGATCTGGGCGATCACGTCCATCTCGACCTGGCGCTTCAGGTAGACAAAGGTGCGGTCCGAATCGAGCTTCTTGCGCAGGTCGGCGCTGCTCATGTCGAGCAGGCGCGCCAGCTCGGCCAGCTTGGCAGGCGGCGACTTGAGTACGTCTTCAGGAATCGCCCACACCGCCTTGACCGGCAGCGACGAGGCCAGCACCTGGCCGTTACGGTCCATGATCTTGCCGCGCGTGGCTGGCAGCTCGATGGTGCGCTCGTAGCGGCTCTTGCCCTGCTTTTGCAGGAACTCGTTGGACATCCCCTGCAGCCAGACGGCGCGCACGGCCAGCGCCGCGAACGCGGCGAACAGCACAAACAGCACGACGCGCGAACGCCAGATCGGCAGGCTGACCGCCAGCACCGGGCTTTTCGAGAACGACACCCCTTTCGAGGCGGCGACCCGCGAGTTCACGCCATGTCCGCTGCGCTTCATTTGTCGCCTTCCGTGAGGTACTGCGTACGTGCCGGGGACAGCGGCGCCATGTTCAGTTCAGTGCGCGCGATCTGCTCGATGCGCGCGTTCTTGCCCAGGGTGGACTGGTCGAGCTGAAGCTGGGACCAGTCGATGTCGAGCTGGCGCGACTGCTGCTGCAGTTTTCCCAGTTCGATGAACAGGTTGCGCGCCTTGTACTGCGAGTTCACCAGCGCCAGCGCGCAGCTCACCAGCAGCGCGGCGAGGACGATGTTGATCTTGAAGCTCATGCGCCGGCTCCGGCAAACGGCAGGCGTTCGGCCACCCGCAAGACCGCCGAGCGCGAGCGCGGGTTGTCCTTGACTTCCGCGTCGGACGGCTTGATCTTGGCGATCAGCTTCATCAGCGGCTGCGGCAGGTCGACGGCGCGGATCGGCAGGCGGCGGTCCGGCTGCTCGACCTTGGCTTTACTGGCCAGAAATTGCTTGACCATGCGGTCTTCCAGCGAATGGAAGCTGATGACCGACATGCGCGCGCCAGGCGCCAGCAACGCGTATGCCTCGCTTAAGCCTGCTTCGAGATCTTCAAGCTCTTTATTGACGAAAATCCGGATAGCCTGAAAGGTACGGGTGGCCGGATCCTTGCCCTTTTCGCGGGTCTTGACCGCGTTTGCCACGATACCGGCAAGCTGTCGTGTGGTTGAAATTGGTTGGACTGCCCGGCCAGCAACAATCGCCTTTGCAATCTGAAAAGCAAACCGTTCTTCCCCATAATCGCGCACTACCTTTTCCAGTTGTTGTTCGGTTGCCGTTGCCAGCCACTCGGCCGCCGAGACGCCGCGCGTGGTATCCATGCGCATGTCGAGCGGACCATCTTTTTGAAAGCTGAAACCGCGCGCGGCGTCGTCCACCTGCGGCGACGAGATGCCCAGGTCGAGCAGGATGCCGTCCACGTGGGATACGCCGCGTTCGGCAAGCGCGCTCTTCATGGTGGCGAAGCTGTCGTGCACGATCTCGAAACGGGGGTCGTCGATCTGATTTGCGGTGGCAATTGCCTGCAGGTCCTTGTCGAAACCGAACAGGCGACCCTTCGGCCCCAGCTTCGACAGGATCAGGCGGCTGTGGCCGCCGCGGCCGAAGGTGCCATCTATATAGATACCGTCGGCGCGCACGCCTGTGATGTCGAGCGCATCGACCGCTTCGTTGAGCAGCACCGTCCGGTGCTGAAACTCAGGCGCCGCCACTGTCGTCATTCGCTGGCGCCTTTAAAAAGAGAAATTGGAAAGCACGTCGGGCATGCCGCCGGCGACGGCTTCCTGCTCGTTGTCGGCCAGCTTGGCGGCATCCCAGATTTCGAAGTGGGTGCCCATGCCGAGCAGCATCACATCACGCGTCAGGCCGACAGCCTGGCGCAGTTCTGGCGAAATAAGGATGCGCCCTGCCGAATCCATCTCGACATCGCAAGCATTACCGAGGAAAATCCGCTGCCACGCACGGGCGGACATTGGCCAGGCGGCGATCTGGTCGCGATGCGATTCCCAGACCGGGCGCGGGAAGAACAGCAGGCAGCCGTGCGGGTGCTTGGTAAGCGTGAGCCGTCCTTCGCACTGGACTGCGAGTGCGTCACGATGCTTGGCAGGAATAGACATCCTGCCTTTCGCATCGAGGTTGATTGCGGACGCGCCTTGAAACACGTTTTAGCCTAGTTCTGGATTGAATTATGTAACTGCTTTTTTAGCTTGGGAAGCTGATTTCTCTCCCACAAAACTACACTTTTTCACACTGTTGCCCACTTTAGTGGAAGCAAGGAAGTGGGTCAAGCGGTTTCCGTATCGAAAATCGGAATTTTTCTAATGAAGTCAATGACTTAGCGCACTTCGTTGAAGCAGCCTCTGGCGAAAATGTGTCAAAAAACAGGCACTTAGAAAAGACATTGAATGTGCTACTTCATCTGCAAATTGGACTTTTCCGGGAGTTTGCGCTATCACAAAATAAATACGAGCTTACTTTTTAGCAACAGCATGGTTCACGGGTGAAATTGCACGCTGGCCGTAGCCGAGTTAGGATAAAGGCGCAGGCAGCAGGCAAACCTTAGTGCCAGGAGGACGTCATGAACATCACCCTCGCCCGTACCCGCGCCGTGTACGACCTGAGTGAAGTGCAAGGCGCCCTTGAGCGCAGCAAGGGCCGCTCGCCCGAGCTCGACGCCTTCTACGAACGCATGCTCGACAACGGCGCCGAGCGTTTCGTCACCACGCCCTCGTCGGCCGACGCACTCTCTCCGCTAGTGGATGAATGTCCCAACTTCGACCAAGTGGTGAGCGACCTGCGCCGCTACGTGGCGCTGGCCAACGCCGGCGACGGCGGCATTAACGTCATGCCGATCCTGCTGCTGGGCGACCCGGGCGTGGGCAAAACCCACTTTGCCAAGCGGCTGGCCAAGGCGATGGCCACCGACCGCGAGTTAATCAGCATGAATGCGCTGTCGGCCGGGTTCGTCATCACCGGCAGCTCGGCCAGCTGGAAAGGCGCGAAATGCGGCAAAGTGGCCGAGCGCCTGGTGCGTGGGCAGTATGCCAATCCGGTGGTGGTGCTCGATGAAGTGGAAAAGGCCAGCGGTTCGTCGCAGTCCGATCCGCTGGCGGCGCTGTACCAGTTGCTTGAGCCGGAGACGTCGCGGGCGTTTCGCGACGAGTTTATCGACGTGGAGATCGATGCCAGCCAGATTTTCTGGGTGCTGACGGCCAATAGCACCGATGGCATCCCCGCTCCGCTGCTCAACCGGATGGCGGTGTACGACGTGCCGGCGCCCACGCCCGCGCAGGCGGCGGGGATCGCGCAGCGGATCTATGCAGGGCTGGTGTCCGAGCTAAAACTGGCCAGGTTCGCGCACCAGCTCGCGCCCGCGGTGCTCGACAAGCTGGCCGGGGTGTCGCCGCGCGACATGCGCAAGACCTTGCTCGATGGTCTCGGCTATGCGGCGGCGGGCGGACGCGATGACGTGACCGTACAAGATATCCGCCTGAAGGCGACGCCGGGAAAGTCGCGGATCGGCTTTTAGACCGATTCCGCGCTTCGGTCACTCAGCTGGTGTGGAAATTTTCGAGCACGATCTTGCCGACGGCGCGGCCGCTCTCGATAAGGGCATGGGCCCGGCGCAGGTTCCCGGCCGAGATCACGCCGAAGTGCTCACCCAGCGTGGTGCGCAAGGTCCCGTCGTCGATCATCGCCGACACGCGATTCAACAACTCATGCTGCTTGATCATGTCCGGCGTCTCGAACATCGAGCGCGTGAACATCAGCTCCCAGTGCAGCGAGATCGACTTGCGCTTGAGCGCCAGGACGTCGATCTGGGCCGGGTCGTCGATCAATGCGAGCTGGCCCTGCGGCGCCAGCACGTCGACGATGGCCGGAAAGTGCTTGTCGGTGTGCGTCAGGCTGATGACGATGTCCACCGCCGGGATGCCAAGCGCCTCGAGCTGTGGGCGCAGCGCTTGCGTGTGGTCGATCACGTGGTGGGCGCCGAGTTCGCGCACCCAGTTGCGGGTTTCCTCGCGCGAGGCGGTGCCGATGACGGTCAGCTTGGTGAGCTTGCGCGCCAATTGGAGCAAAATCGAACCGACCCCGCCAGCCGCGCCGATCACCAGCAACGACTGGCCGGCGCCGCCCCCTTCGGCCACCCTGAGGCGGTCGAACAGCAGCTCCCAGGCCGTGATCGAGGTGAGCGGCAGGGCCGCCGACTGGGCATGGTCGAGCGTCGCCGGCTTGCGCCCGACGATGCGCTCGTCCACCAGTTGGAACTCGGCGTTCGATCCCGGGCGCACGAGCGAACCGGCGTAAAACACTTCATCGCCTTCCTTGAACAGGGTCACGCTGCTGCCGACGGCGCGCACGATGCCGCTCGCGTCCCAGCCCAGCACGCGCGGTTCCGTGACCGGGGCGCCCAGGCGGATCTTGGTATCGATCGGATTGACCGACACCGCGCGCACTTCGACCAACAGGTCGCGCGGGCCGGCCAGCGGCATCGGCAGCTCGATCTCCTGCAGGGATTGGGCGTCGCTGATGGGGAGGCCGTGCTGGGTATACACTACTGCTTTCATGTTGAATCTCCATTAAGTTTTAGGCTTGATGGCGATTCTACGGCGAAGTCTTCCCAGTAAAAACCCGGCTGGCGCGATTTCACTTTCACAGCTGGAGAGAAAATGATCAGGTTAGATGACCTTGCAGTATTCGTCCGTACCGCCGCCCTCGGCAGTTTTTCGAAGGCCGCGCGCGAGGTTAACCTGTTGCCCGGACAGGCCAGCGCAGCGATTGGACGTCTCGAACGCGAGCTCGAAGTCCGCCTGTTCGCCCGCTCGACGCGCAGCCTGCGCCTGACCGAAGAAGGCAAGCGCTACCTGCCTTTCGCGCAGGACGCGCTGCAGGCCATGCGCGACGGCGTCGACGGCATTCGCGGCGACGCAAACTGCCTGACTGGCACGCTGCAGATCGCTGCGCCTTCGGACTTCGGCCGTAACCTGCTGCTGCCGTGGATCTCGGAATTTCGCCGCGCGCACCCCAGCCTCGACATCCATCTGATGGTGTCGGACCAGGTAACGGACGTGTTCCGCGATCCCGTCGACATCGCCCTTCGCTATGGACAGATCGATGATGCCAGCTATGTCGCGCTGCCGGTAGCACCCGGCAACCGCCGCGTGCTCGTGGCGTCGCCCGATTACATCGCGCGGCACGGACAGCCAGCCACGCTCGCTAGCCTGGACGAGCACAACTGCCTGCAATTCCGGCTGCGCGGCCGTGCCCATGACCGCTGGTCGTTTTATCCGCCTGCGGGTGAGCGTGTTGTCCAGGTCGCGGGACGGCTGGTGAGCGACGATGCCGAGGTGGTGCGGCGCTGGGCGCTGGCCGGCGAGGGCATCGCGTACAAGTCGTGGCTCGACGTCAGCGCGGATGTGGCCCAAGGGCGCCTGCAGGTGCTGCTGCCTGAGCTGCCGGGCGAAGCGGCGCCGCTGAACCTGGTCTGCCCGCACCGCCGGCAGTTCTTGCCGGCGGTGAAGCTGCTGCACGCGCTGGTCGAGGAGCGCTGCCGCCCCCTCGCGCGCACCACCTGAGCTCGGGCTCGTCGAAACGTCGATCAAGTTGCAAAAAGTTAAACTTTAGTTAATACTCGACGTGTGTCGCGTCACGGGCATCCCTTCTCGAACCTTCCCTTCGCCGGAGACCCATGCGCCACTTCCTGTTCGCAGTCCTGTTCGCCGCCGTCAGTGTGGCCCATGCCCAATCGTTGTTTTCCTTTTCAAACCAGCCGGGTGAACACGGCGTGGGCGTTCGCTTTGTCAAACAATACGATGGCAGCAGGCCATTCGCGAAATCGCGCAGTTTCTGGGCTGGCGGACGTGCAAAGGACGACTTAGGCCGCCCGATCCAGACCGTGATCTGGTACCCCGCCGCCAAAGGCGGCAAGGCGGTCCAGTGGAACGATTACCTGTCGCTGATCGGCTGGGAAACCAACTTCAACCTCAGCGGCGCCGAGGAAAAGCGGCTTGTCGATGGGTGGATCGAGATGGTCACCGATGGGAAGCGCCCGGCGCAGGTTGCGGCTGAACGCGCCAAACCGATGTGGGCAGTACGCGGGGCGGTCCCGACGAACGGCAAATTTCCGGTCGTGATTTACGCGCCCAGCATCAATAACACCGCCTTTGAAAACGCCGACCTGGCGGAGTTTTTGGCCAGCCACGGCTATATCGTGATCTCCAGCCCGACGATTGGCGCGGCCCGCCGCTTCATCAAATGGGATCTGGCGAATGCGGAAATGCAGGCCGACGATATCCGCTTCCTGATCGATTATGCGAAGACGCTGCCGCAGGCGGACATGTCGCGCGTGGCGGCGGCAGGCTTCAGCTGGGGCGGGTTTACCAATATTCTCGCAGCCGTGAAAGACCCGCGGATCAAGGCGCTGGTGTCCATGGACGGCACGCTCAGGTACTACAATGCGCTGGTGGCCGAGGCCAAATACGCCGTACCGGAGAACATCAAAACGCCACTGCTCTACCTGGCGCAACGCCCCGCATCGGTGGAAGAGAATATCCGCATCGAGCAGGACCTGACCGGCAGTTTCATCGGCCGCATGTCGAAGGCGGATGTCTATATGCTCACCATGCACCCGATGGAGCATGTCCATTTCGGCTCGGCGTTCATTCGTTTGGACGACGCCGCCGACTACCAGGAATACACGGCGGACGAAGTATCGTTCGCGTATAGCCTGGGGGCGCGTTATGTCCTCAATTTCCTCAACGGGTATTTGAAAGGCGACCGTTCCGGCCTGGCCTACCTGACAAATCGGCCAGTGAAAAACGGCGCGCCGCCGCATAGCCTGGTAATGCAATTCACTCCGGCCAAATACAAATAGGATTACTTGGCCAGCACGACGATCGGCTTGCCCTTCTCGACCAGGTAGGTGGCCAGTTCAGAACCAACGCCGTCGCCAGCGTTGCGCGCGGCGTGTACTGCGCCAGCGGGGATATACAGCGACTCGCCGGCCGTCAGGCGGATCGTTTTTCCGTCCATCGCGTATTCCAGGGTTCCGCTCAATACGTAGGCGATTTCCACGCCAGGGTGGGAGTGGGCCGGGAACGATGCGCCATGGGCAAAGTCCACTCGCACCTGGATCGCCTCGTTCTTGTGGTCGTAGTCGTGGCGTACCGACTCGGTGCGGGCGATGCCCTGGTCATCGAACTTCTGGGCGTGGGCGGCGGGCAGCAGGACTGCACTGGCGATCAGTGCGGCGGCGGCGCTACGGGCAAGCGTCTGGATAAGTTTCATGGTGGTTCTCCAATAAGGCGCCGGTTGCGCAGTCGGCCGGAATAGCGGACTGGAACGCGGCAAGCTCATTAGACCGCCCGAATGTGTACCGTGAATGTCGAAAACCGGCGGCTGCAGGCGCGAAGTGTATCTGCGCGGCCGGCCGATACACGCGGATACAGGCGGGGCGTGCCCGATCTTGCTAAGCCCAGCCCTTCGACCTGCCAACCGCCTGGTCCCAGCGCGCCATCAAAGCGCGCCGCTGGTCCTCGCCGATCGACGGTTCGAACCTGCGCTCGGCCTGCCACTGCGCCGCGATCTCCTGCTGCGACTCCCAGAAGCCGACCGCCAGCCCGGCCAGGTAGGCCGCGCCCAGCGCCGTGGTCTCGGTCACCTTCGGCCGCACCACCGGCACGCCGAGCAAATCGGCCTGGAACTGCATCAGCAGGTCGTTGCGCGCCGCGCCGCCATCGGCGCGCACTTCGGCCACCGGCACCGCCGCGTCCTTGCACATCGCCGCCAGCAGCTCGGCGCTCTGGTAAGCGATCGCCTCCACCGCCGCGCGCGCGATATGCCCCTTGTTGGTCCCGCGCGTCATGCCCACCAGCGTGCCGCGCGCGTATGGATCCCAGTGCGGTGCGCCAAGCCCGGCAAAGGCCGGTACCAGGAACACCCCGCCGTTATCGGGCACGCTGGCCGCCAGCGCCTCCACCTCGTGCGAGGCGTTGATGATTCCAAGGCCATCGCGCAGCCACTGCACCGTGGCGCCGCCCATGAACACGCTGCCTTCGATCAGGTAGTCGGTCGTGCCGCCCACGCGCCAGCCCACCGTCGACAGCAGCCGGTTGTGCGACAGCGCCGGCTTCTGCCCGGCGTGCATCAGCATGAAACACCCGGTCCCGTAGGTGTTCTTGACCATGCCGGGCTGGTGGCAGGCCTGGCCGAAGGTGGCCGCCTGCTGGTCGCCGGCGAGGCCGGCGATGGCAACCGGCCCGCCGAGCCACTCGCTTGAGGCGACGCCCACCTGCCCGGCGCTGTCGACCACTTCGGGCAGCATCGACGCAGGAATGCCGAACAGGTCGAGGAGTTCCGGGTCCCAGCGCATGTCGTGGATATTGAACAGCATCGTGCGCGACGCGTTGCTCACGTCGGTGACGTGGGCCCCGCTCAGCTTGAACACCAGCCAGCTGTCGACCGTGCCGAAGGCCAGCTCGCCGCGCTCGGCGCGTGCGCGCACGCCCGCCACGTGCTCCAGCAGCCAGGCCAGTTTGCTGGCCGAGAAATAAGCGTCCAGTTCAAGCCCCGTGCGCTGGCCAATGCGCTCGGCCTTGCCTTGCTCGCGCAGGCGCTCGCATGCTCCGGCGGTGCGCCGGTCTTGCCAGACGATGGCGTTGGCCACCGGCTCTCCGGTCTTGCGGTCCCATACCAGCGTGGTCTCGCGCTGGTTGGCGATGCCGATGGCGGCCACCTGCGCATGCGTGACGTGGCATGCGCGCAGCACTTCGCGCGCCACCTTCAGCTGGCTGTTCCAGATATCGCGGGGGTCGTGCTCGACCCAGCCAGGCTGGGGAAAATGCTGGGGAAATTCCTGCTGCGCGGTGCCGCGGATACGGCCTTCGCGGTCGAACAGGATGGCGCGGGAGCTGGTGGTGCCCTGGTCAAGGGCGAGGATGTATTGAGTCATCAAGGTCCCCGGCGCATGGCCCGCGGACGTGCCGGGGCCGGAATAAAAGTGTAAAGCAGGCCGATAGGCCGGATTCTGTATACGGCGAACGCCCTTGCGAACGTTCGCTATGACAGCCATTCCTCTAGGCGCCGAATTACTCCGGCGCTCAAGCTTCCTACCCGCACGCTCCGCGAGCAACATCAACGCGTGCCTATTTGGAATTGCTCCAGGTGGAGGTTACCGCGTTTCACCGTAACTTAATACGCTCGTCTCTGTGGCCCTATTCCTCGCCTTATACCCCCGGCTTGCGCCGGGAAGCTTTCAGCGGACGGCCGTTAACCGTCACCCTGCTCTATGGAGTCCGGACCTTCCTCCCGCCGACGCATTACACGCCAGCCAGCGGCTGCCTTGGCCTGCTTCACGGGCGCTATTGTAACAGGTGCCCAGGCAGCCTATGCCCGATGGTATGGCAAGGGGCTTTGCTACAGGCATGTTTTCTGCGACACTCAGCCGTTCAATTTATCTTCGTCATTTTGCAACCCAGAAGGAAATCCTTATGTCTGTACAAGCTGCGCCGGCAAAAGCGGGATGGTTGTCCCGCGCCCTGAATGTGATCGAAGTTGTCGGCAACAAGTTGCCCGACCCGGCAGTCCTGTTTGCCCTGTTGATGGCCGTCGTCTGGTTCGCGTCGTGGGCCTTGTCGGGCGTGAGCTTCAATGAGATCGATCCGCGCTCGGGCCAGGCGATCCAGATCAAGAACCTGCTGGCGCCGGTGGCACTGACCGATTTCGTCTCCAAACTGGTCAATACCTTCGTCACCTTCCCGCCGCTGGGCGTGGTGCTGGTCGCCATGCTGGGCCTGGGCGTGGCCGAATATACGGGCTACATCAACGCCGGCTTGCGCTCGATCTTGTCGGTCACGCCGAAAGTCCTGCTCACGCCGGTACTGGTTGCCGTAGGCGTGCTGAGCCACGTGGCGGTCGATGCCGGCTACGTGCTGGTCATTCCGCTGGGCGCCGTGATCTTCTACGCCGCCGGCCGCCATCCGCTGGCCGGCATCGCCGCCGCCTTCGCCGGCGTCTCGGGCGGTTTCTCGGCCACCTTCTTCGTGCCGTCCAGCCTGGACCCGCTGCTGGCCGGCCTGACCCAGGTCGCCGCCCGCCTGTCCTCGGACCCGGCGGCCGCCAATATCGTCATCAACCCGCTGAATAACTTCTTCTTCACGTCGGCCTCGACCCTGCTGGTCGTGCTGATCGGATGGGTCCTGACCGACAAGTTCATCGAGCCGCGCCTGAAAGCCACCGCGGTCGATGGCGATGCGGCCGACCTGCCCAAGATGGACCCGTTGCAGGCCAATGAGCGCAAAGGCCTGCGCTGGGCCACCGCCGCGATGTTCGCCAGCCTGGTGCTGCTGGTCTGGTCGTTTATTCCTGAAACCTCGGCATGGCGCTCGCCCACCAACAACCAGCTGACCCACTCGTCGGCGCCGCTGATGCAGTCGATCGTGGCGATCATCTTCGTGTTCTTCCTGATTCCCGGCGTGGTGTATGGGTATGTGGCCGGCACCGCCAAGAACCATCGCGACATCATCAAGGGCATGAGCCAGGCCATGAGCGGCATGGGCTACTACATCGTCATGGCGTTCTTCTGCGCCCAGTTCATCTTTGCGTTCGGCCAGTCGAACCTGGGCGCGCTGATGGCGATCAAGGGCGCGATGTGGCTCAAGGATATGGCGTTCCCGATGGGCGTGACGCTGGTAGGCATCGTGCTGCTGTCCAGCTCGGTCAACCTGCTGGTCGGTTCGGCCTCGGCCAAATGGGCGCTGATCGGCGCGGTCATGGTGCCGATGCTGATGGAACTGGGCGTCTCGCCCGACCTGACCCAGGCCGCGTACCGCGTGGGCGACTCGTCGACCAACATCATCACCCCGCTGCTGCCGTATTTCCCCCTGATCGTGGTGTTCTGCCGCAAATACGTGAAGTCGACCGGTATCGGCACCCTGATCGCGCTGATGCTGCCGTATTCGATCGCCATGCTGGTGCTGTGGACCTCGTTCCTGCTGGGCTTCTGGGCGCTCGACATTCCGCTGGGCATAGGCTCGACCTATACCTACCCGTCAGCAAGCTGAAAAACACGATGAAGGGTGCAGTCAAGAAAGGTTGATTCTGAAATTTGGTGTCGTTATTTCAAAAGCCCGGCCGCCAGCGGCTCGCATAGAATGAGGCATACCAAAATTAAGAGGCAACGCACATGACGCACCCTTCCCGTACCGGCGGCCAGATCCTGGTCGATGCGCTCAAGATCCACGGCGTGGACACCGCCTTCGGCGTGCCCGGCGAGAGCTATCTTGACGTGCTCGACGCGCTGCATGATTCGAGCATCCGCTTCATCGTCAACCGCCAGGAAGGCGGCGCCGCGTTCATGGCCGAGGCCTACGGGAAGATGACGGGCCAGCCGGGCATCTGCTTCGTCACCCGCGGCCCGGGCGCCACCAACGCGTCGATCGGCGTGCACACCGCCTACCAGGATTCGACCCCGATGATCCTGTTCATCGGCCAGGTCGGCGGCGACTTCACCGACCGCGAAGCGTTCCAGGAAATCGACTACCGCCGCATGTACGGCCAGATGGCCAAGTGGGTCACCCAGATCGACCGCGCTGACCGCATTCCCGAATACATCGCACGCGCATTCCAGGTGGCCACCAGCGGCCGCCCTGGCCCGGTGGTGCTGGCACTGCCGGAAGACATGCTGATCGAGACCGCCAGCGTAGCAGACACGCGCCGCTACCAGCCGGTGCAGGCGTCGCCGTCAGCGGCGCAGATCGACACCTTGCGCGGCATGCTGGCCGCGGCCCAGCGTCCGCTGGTGCTGCTGGGCGGCGGCACCTGGAACGCCCAAGCCTGCGCCGACCTGCGCAGCTTCGTCGAAGCGAACGCGCTGCCGGTTGGCTGCGCGTTCCGCTTCCAGGACCTGCTCGATAACGCGCACCCGAACTACATCGGGGACGTCGGCATCGGCATCAACCAGAAACTGGCCGCGCGCGTCAAACACGCCGACCTGCTGATCGCCATCGGCCCGCGCCTCGGCGAGATGACGACCGGCGGCTACACCTTGCTGGCCTCGCCGGTGCCGCAGCAAAAGCTGGTGCACTTCCATTGCGATGCCGAAGAACTGGGAAGCGTCTACCAGGCCGACCTGATGATCAACAGCGGCGCGCCGCAGGCCTGCGCGATGCTGGCGGCGATGGCGCCGGTCGATGCCGGCGCGTGGCGCTCGAGCGTGCCGGATGCGAAGGCCGAACTGGCCGCGTACCAGGAACAACCGCCGATCTTCAAGGACGGCCAAGCGCCGCTCGACCTGTGGCAGGTCGTGCAGGAGCTGATGCGGCAGGTCCCGCATGACACCGTCGTCACCAACGGCGCCGGCAACTACGCGTCGTGGGCGCACCGCTTCTACCGCTACGGCGGCATGCGCACGCAGCTGGCCCCGACCAATGGCGCGATGGGTTACGGCGTGCCGGCCGGCGTCGCGGCAAAGATCGTCAACCCCGACCGCACCGTCGTGACCTTCGCGGGCGACGGCGAATTCATGATGAACGGCCAGGAGCTTGCCACCGCCGTGCAGTACAAGGCCGGCGTGGTCATCATCGTCTTTAACAATGGGATGTTCGGCACGATCCGCATGCACCAGGAACGCGACTACCCGGGCCGCGTGTCGGGCACCGATTTGCACAATCCCGATTTCGCGGCGCTGGCACGCGCTTACGGCGCGCACGGCGAGCAGGTCGATACGACGGCGGACTTCGGCCCGGCGCTGGCGCGCGCGATCGAACACGCGCGCGTCAACAATTTGCCGGCGCTGATCGAACTGCGCTACGACGGCAACCTGATCACGCCGAACGCGACGCTCGCGACCATCCGCCAGAACGCGCAGGCTTCACAAGCGGCGCAGTGATTTGATGGAGCAGGTAGCTGGCGGAACGGGGCTTATTCGAGCCCGAGTTCCGCCGGCATCGGCAACGGCGCATCGAACACGCTGACCAGGTAGGCCGGTGATGTTGCCAGCAATGCGACAAGCACGATGAACACGCCGCACACCACATATTTAATGGCCACGGCGCCAAACGAGCGCACTTTTTGAAGTGCAATTTGCGCCTGCAAATGATCGTAGTCTTTCACAATCTCTCCAAGCTGTTACAACGTGCTAAGTAGTTGATTTAAAGGACATCCCTGACCAGAATCTTAGCGGATTGCGGGCACGCTGTCACAGCAGTAGCCCTAATATTTTTCTATCGTGCGGCAGCGCGTTTTAGCATTCTCATGAAAGCGCCCAGCAGCGGCAACTTTTCGTACAGCTCTTCCGCTGCGTCCCAGTAATCCCGATGCAATGTCACCAGCCCACGCTCATCGAACAGGATGTGGGTCGCGCCACGAATGCATTGCTCGTCCGTCCGATAGCGCTTCATGCGGAAGCGAAACTCCCAGGTCAGGAACGCCTCCCCATCCTGTTGAATTCCGCTAATAACGTGAAAGCTCGGCTGATTTACCTGATGGAACATATGGGTGAAGATATGCGCGATGGCGCCATGCCCCTTCACATCGTTGAACGGGTCCTTGAAATGGGCGTCCGTCGCGTATACCGATGCCAGCTCCTCATGCAAGGTGGCGGGATTGATCGCCTCATAAAAACGCACCAGGCGCGCGAGCTCGGGTGACCGGTTCATAAACCTGTCACCTTATGGATCAGCCAGAAATACATCCGGTAGGGCAGCAGGCGCGCAAAGCGCAGCGCGTTGGTGAACCGGCGCGGGAAGTGGATGTGAAACTGGCCACGTTCGAGCCCCTCGACCAGCGCCAGCGCCGCATTGTCGGGCGACATCAGGGCCGGCATCGGGAAGTCGTTATTCGCCGTCAACGGCGTTTCGACGAAGCCCGGATTGATCTGGTATACGGCGATGCCGCGCGGGCGCAGGTCGAGGTATAGCGACTCCGACAGGTTGATCAGCGCCGCCTTGGTCGGGCCGTACACCAGCGCCTTCGGCAGGCCGCCGAATCCGGCCACCGACGCGACGATGCCGACACCGCCGTAGCGCTGCCTGAGCAACTGCGGCAGCACTACATCGAGGCAGTTGAACGTGCCGCGCAGGTTCAGGTCCACCAGCGCGTTGGCGGCGTCCAGGTCGAAGGTATCGGCGCGCATCTCGTTGTAGCCGCCGGCGACCAGCAGCACCAGGTCGATGCCGCCCCATTCACGGAGCACCCGCTCGCTGGCGTCCATCAGGCTGGCATGGTCGGTTACGTCGAGCGGCACGGCGATGGCGCGCGGCATGCCGGCCACCGCGCTGTGCAGCTTGCCGGCGCTGCGTGCCGACAGCGCGACCGTGGCGCCGAGCGCGTGCAGCAGTTCGGCGGTGGCCTTGCCGATGCCCGTCGAGGCGCCGACCACCCATACCCGCTTGCCGTTCCAGTCGGAGATGCGCGGGTTCATGGCGACCGTTTGGAAAACGAGAGAGTGACGTTACCGAGATCGACGCCAAACTTGCTCATCGCGGTCCGGTTCAGCATGACCTTGTCATCGATCAGGAACATCCAGTCATCCATGTGGACGTCGATGATGCGCTCGCCGACCGGCAGCGACAGCACGTAGCGCCAGCGCAGGGAATTGCCCGACACGATGCCCTCGGCGGTGCCGACGACGTCCGGGGCAGTCGCCGTGAAGGTGGTCGGACTGGTCTTGCGCAAGGTCCAGACGCGCTTTTGCTTGGTGCCGTCCGAGTAGACGAAGTCTTCATCGAGCGTGCCCACGTCGCCCACCCAGGTGCAGCGCATGACCACCACGAAGCGCTTGACCACCTTGCCGAAGCGGTCCTGGAACATGCCGTGGGCGTCGAGCGTGCCGTTAAAGTAGGTCTGCACGTCGAGCGCCGGCTTTTCGTTCGCGTATTGGGATGGCTGCGGGGCGGTACAGGCGCTGAGGGTGACGACGGCGGCAGCCGCGATCAATGCAGTAGAGATTCTCATGATGGTTCCTTTAAATGGTCAGCAATCGCGTAAGGGGGCGCGCCACAGCATTGCGGCGGCCAGTACTTTCAGGACGCATGGAAGGAGCGCATAGGCGGCGGCAAGCGCCCCCGTCCCAGCGCTGCTGCCGGGTACGTAGCCCAGCCAGTCGAGCAAAGGCAGCGAGATTCCCGCAGCCAGCGCCAATGTGATTTGCACTCCCCAGTTCCAGATCCCGAAGTAGGCGGCCTCGCGCTGGCCGGAGTCGCCGCCTTTGGCGATCACGCCTGCCAGCAGCGCGGGCGGCAGCGCCAGGTCGGCGCCGAGCGCAAAGCCGGACAGCAGGCAGATCGCGCCAAAGGCCATCGCATCGCCCTGGCCCAGCGCAAAAGCCCATACGAATACCAGCGCCGACAGCAGCATGCCGCCGGTCCAGGCGCGCGCCTCGCCAACCCTGCGCGCGGCAGCGACCCACGGCGCCACGGAAGCGGCGGCGGCGCCGAAGTACAGGATCAGAAACAGCCCCGCCATGCTGCCGAGCCCCAGCCGGTCGGAGGCGAAGAACAGGAACAGCGTGGCCGGAATGGCCGACGCCACGCCGTTGACGATCAGGACCGCGAACAGCGACCGGAATCGCCGGTTGGCAAACGGTGCGGCCATCGCGCCGATGCCCGGCGCGGCGGCGGCAACACCGGCCATGGCGGGACGCGGCGATTTGACGGACAGCAGCAGCACGCCGGCGGCCAGCGCCAGCGCGAACGACAGCGACAGTGCGCCGTAGCCCGCGCCGCTGGTCACTGCGGCAGCGAGCACCACGCCGGCCAGCGCGAATGCCTCGCGCACGCCGGACACCCGGGCGCGTTCCTCGGGCGCCTGCGTCAACGCGGCGCCCCAGCTCTGGTGGGCGATCGTCACCAGACCGAAGCCGAGATACACCAGCATCAGCGTGCCGAGGAACCATGCCAGCGCGGCAGCGCCGTCCAGTACCGGCGGATGGAACAGCGCCACGAACCCGGCCAGCAGCAGCGGCGCACCGAACAGGACAAAGCGCCCGAAGGCGCCGCGCCCGCGCTCGATCCAACAGCCGAGCAACGGGTCGAGGAAAGCGGCGCCGACGCGCGCGGCCAGCAGCGCGCTGCCGATCAGCGCCAGCGACAGGCCAGTGCGTTCGGCGTAGAACTTCGGAAGATAAACGTAAATCGGCAGCGCGACCATCGCCAGCGGCAGGCCAAGCAGGCCATACGCCATCAGCTGGGGCATGGCCAGCCGGGTCATTGGCGCGCCGCTTCCTTGAGAAGCGCTTCGCGCAGCTGCGGCGCGGTGGTGCGGGGGCTGAGCCAGATACCGGCGAAGGCCTGCGCGAAGCCCGGCTCGGAGATCGTGCCAAGCACCGCCTCGTCAAGGTGGAAGCGCACCGCGCCGCCCGGCAGGAACACGCCGGTGATCCGGCTGCCTTCCTTCACGTCCGGGAAAATGGCGCGCATCTTGCCGAGCCAGAGCGCGCGCTGGGCCTTTGTTCCGCCGCCGGTTTTTTCCATCTGGTCGGCGCTGGCGTCGGCGATCCGCACGCCGCTCAGCGCGCGGGCATAGCGCAGTTCGAGCGCAAACGGCGCGCCCGGCGCATACCCGGCCTCGCCTACCCACAGGCTGGCGTCGTAGATCTTCATGCCGAACCAGGTGAACTTGCCCTGTCCGGACACCCGCGCGCCCGGCAGGTCCGGCGCGACCTGCGGCATGGCAGCCTGCGCGGCGCTGGCGAACACGGTGGACATCAGGGCGACAAGCAGCAGGCGGGCCATCATATTTTCTCCAGCGTGAAGTGCATGACGCTGGTATTCCTGGCCCTGAACGCCGCTTCGCAATAGGCCAGGTAGAAGTCCCAGGTACGGATGAACGGCTCGTCGAAGCCCTGCCCGCGCACCGCCTCCAGGTTGGCGTGGAACGCCGTGCGCCACATTGCCAGGGTATCGGCGTAGTCGATGCCGAAGTCGAATTCGCGGGTGACAAGCAGGCCGCGCTCCTGCGCCATGCGCTTGAACACCTCGGGTGACGGCAGCATCCCGCCGGGGAAGATGTACTGCTGGATGAAGTCGGTGCCCTTGCGATAGCGGTCGAACAGTTCATCCGCAATCACGATGGTCTGCACGCACGCGCGTCCGCCCGGCTTCAGGTTGCGCGCCACGCAGTCGAAGTAGCTTGGCCAGTAGGCCTCGCCCACCGCTTCGAACATCTCGATCGACGCGATCGCGTCGTACTCGCCCTCGCTGTCGCGGTAATCGCGCAGCTGCAGGTCGACCATCTGGTCGAGCCGCGCATCCTTCATGCGCTGGGTTGCGAAAGCGAGCTGCTGTTCGGACAAGGTGAGGCCGGTGACGTAGACGCCTGCTTCGCCCGCCGCCATCTCGGCGAATCCACCCCAGCCGCAACCGATTTCAAGCACCCGCTTGCCGGGGCGCAGGCGCAGCTGGCCGAGCACGGCGCGGTACTTTTCCGCCTGCGCCAGCGCCAGGTCGGCGCCGCTGGCAGGCGTGAACAGTGCGCTCGAATAGGTCATCGACGGGTCCAGCCACAGCTTGTAGAACGCGTTGCCGATGTCGTAGTGGGCGTGGATGTTCTTGCGGCTGCCGTTACGGCTGTTGCGGTTCAGCAGATGGCGCACGCGGTACGCCAGCCTGCCCCACCAGCTGCCATACAGCGCCGACTCGACCTGCGCGCGGTTGTTGGCCAGCAGTTCGAGCAGGCCGGCCAGGCTGCTGGTATGCCAGTCGCCGGCGATGTAGGTCTCGGCAAAGCCGATATCGCCCGAGCGCAGCGCGGCGGCAAACACGTCCCAGCTCTGCAGTTCCAGCGTGACCGGCACGCCGCCGCTGCCGAACACCAGCTGTTCGCCGTCGGGGGTGCGCAGGTGCAGCGTCCCGTGCTGGAGCTTGTCGAGCAGGCGCAGGACGATCGCCGCGGAGGTTGGGACGGGCTGCTTGCGCGTGCGCGCCGGTACGGCGATCGGGGCCGCGGACTGGAAAGAATCGGAACTCATCGGCTAACCTTTTGTTCAGGTGGAGCGGGTTTGGAATAAAAAGGCACGCGGCGCAGCCACAGGCGCAAGGCCTGCCAGTGGATGCGCGCGACGACGCCGAAAGTCATCAAGGGGAAAGCGAAAAATGCCCGTGCCACGCTGGCGTCGCACAGGCGTGCGGCCACGCCCGATACGCTGGTCTCGAGCAGCAGGCCGTCGGCGTCGTGGTAATCGATGCGCGCCAGCGTGTGCTCCGACTGGCCGCGCGCGGCGCGCATGAAGCGGAACCGGTAGCCGCCTTCGATTCGGCAGAACGGCGACACGTGGAACACCTTGCGGGCCCGCAGTTCGCTGCCGTTGGCGATCGCCGCGCCGGTATCGAGCAGGTAGAAGTGGCGCTCGCCGAAGGTGTTGCGCACGTCGCACAGCACCGCGCGCAAGGCGCCGTCGGCGCGGTGGCAGAACCAGAACGAGACCGGGTTGAACGCGTAGCCGAGCACGCGCGGCATTGCCTGCAGCCAGATCTCGCCGTCGGCGTCGGACACGCCTTCGGCTTCAAGCAGCGTATCGATCCACTCGATCAGCGGGCGTTGGCCGTCGCCATGGTCGGCATCGAAGAACGACAGCAGGTTGAAGCGGTTGCGCGACACCAGGTGCGCGTTGAAACCCTGGCTGCCCAGCGAACGGATTGGAAGGCGCAGGTAGTAGCTGGCGTAGGCGAACGCGTTCGCGCTCGGACGCATACGGCGGTGCCGCACCTGGCCGAAGCACAGCTGCGGCGCTGAAACGTCAGGCGGCCGCATCGCCCTGCCCTGCCATGCGCGCCGCCAGCGCCGCTGCCACTGCGAGGCCGGATGCCAGGCCGTCTTCGTGGAAGCCGTAGCCAGTCCAGGCACCGGCGAACCAGGTCCCCTGCACCCCCTGCAGCGCCTGCAGGCGGCCTTGCGCGGCGACCGCCGCGGCGTCGAATACCGGGTGCGCGTAGTCGAACTCGCCCAGCACCAGGCGCGGGTCCGGCTGGTCGATCGGGTTGAGCGACACAATCACCGGGGTCGAACATGGCAACGGCTGCAGCTTGTTGATCAGGTAGTGGACGCAGACCTCGGGCGTCGCCGACGCGGTGCTCTGGTAGTTCCAGGCCGACCAGGCGCGCCGGTTCTCGGGGAGGCAGCTGGCGTCGGTATGCAGCACCGCGCGGTTTGGCTGGTAGCCGATCGCGCCCAGCAGCGCGCGTTCGTCGTCACGTGCATCGCCCAGCAGGGCCAGCGCCTGGTCGCTGTGGCAGGCCAGCACGACCTGGTCGAACTGCTCGGCGCCGGCGCCGGTGTCGACCCGCACCGAGCGCGCCCCGCCAGCGGCTGCGCGGGTGACCGAACGCACCGGCGTGACCAGGCGGCGCGATGGAATCGCCGCCAGCATCTTGTCGACATACACGCGCGAGCCGCCGCGTACCGTGCGCCACTGCGGCCGGTCGCTTACCTGCAGCAGGCCGTGGTTGTGGCAGAAGCGGATGAAGGTCGCCGCCGGGAAGGCCAGCATCTGCCCGGCCGGGCATGACCAGATGCAGGCGGCCATCGGCAGCAGGTACCAGTTGCGGAACGCGTCGCTGTAGCCGCGCTCGGCCAGGAAGGCGCCGAGCGACTGCGCCGGCATCGGGCCGGCGCCGGTGGCCAGCGCGGTGGCTTCCTTATTAAAGCGCAGGATGTCGCGCACCATCCCCAGGAAGCGCGGGTTGAACAGGTTGCGGCGCTGGGCGAACACGGTGTCCAGGTTGCTGCCAGCCCATTCCAGCGTGCGGCCCGGCAAGGGCAGCTTGACCGAGAACGACATGTCGCTGCCGACGCTTTCCACGCCAAGCTCTTCGAACAACGCGATCAGCTTCGGATAGGTGCGCTGGTTGAACACCAGGAATCCGGTGTCGACGCCGAAGCGGAAGCCATCGACATCGACGTCGACTGTATTGCTGTGCCCGCCGAAATAGCTCCCGGCCTCGAACAGCGTCACGTCCGCCCCCGCCTGGACCAGGCGGTAAGCACTCGACAAGCCGGAAATGCCGGCGCCAATCACAGCGATTTTCATGTTTTATCCAAACTTTGTTTTGTCCATGACAAAGAAGTCGTCATTGGCATATTCTACAAATACTAGGTAATTGTCAATCGTTTTGTCCTGAACAAATATGTCGCAATCACGGCTTTTCTTTCGCGTTTCGTGGCAAAATCCCTGTTGATACGCTTACAATGAATAAACTGTCCTATACAGGCCCACTCATGAGCACGACAAACAACGACGACCGCATGACCACCATCAGCGAGGTAGAACGCGAAACCGGCATTGCCAAGGAAACCCTGCGGGTATGGGAACGCCGCTATGACTTCCCCAAGCCAGGCAGGGATGCCAACGGTGAACGGATATATACGTCGGAGCAACGCATTCGGTTGCAACTAATTAAGCGGCTGATCGACAACGGCTACCGGCCTGGCAAAATTGTCAATCTTTCTGGCGAAGAGCTCGATGAACTGGCCCGGCTGGCGGCACGCAAGTCATCCATTCCGGCGCCAAATGCCGATGACCCGCTGTTGGCGGATTGCATGGCGATGATCAGGGCGCATCGGGTGCCCGAGTTGCGCCAGCTGATGATGCAGGCGCAGCTGCGACTGGGACTGCGCGCGTTCGTCACGGACCTGGTGGCCCCGATGACCACCCTGGTCGGGAATGAATGGGCGGCCGGGCGGCTGGCCATTTTTGAAGAGCACCTGTACGCTGAAACGCTGCAAGGCGTGATGCGCGCGGCAATCTTCAGCGCCAGCCAGCAAACCGACCGCGAGCACGCCGCCCCGCGCATCCTGCTGACCACCGTACCGATAGAGCGGCACGGCCTGGGCCTGCTGATGGCCGAGGCCCTGTTCGCGCTGGAAGGAGCCTGCTGCATCTCGCTGGGTGTGCAGACACCTTTATCCGACATCGTGACGGCCGCCAAGGTGCACCGGGCGGACGTGGTGGCGCTGTCGTTCTCGTCCGCGGTATCGGGCCGCGCGGCGATGGACAATATCCTGCAGCTGAAGGAGCGGCTCGACGGTGCGGCCGAGGTCTGGGTGGGCGGCGCCTGCGCCGCACAACTGATACGCCAGCTCGGTCCGGAATGCGTGATCGACCTCGAAGGCATTGCCCCGAGCATCGAGCGCTGGCGCAGGACGCGCGTCCAGCTCGCCGCTTAGACAGGATGACAAGAAGCACGGGCCCTGCTCTGGTAAAATACGCGCGATCCAATTCATCGTTCCCCGCAACCGGGGGAATGTGCATGCAGCGCCCGCCGATACAGACCCATGTTTAGTTTCTTCAAGAAAATTCTTCGCTCGGAAGAGAGTCCGGCGCCTGAGCAAGTCGCGCCGCCAACACCGCCTGCTCCCGCTCCTGTTCCTGCTCCTGTTCCTGTTCCTGCGCCTGCGCCTGCGCCTGCGCCGGCTGAACCTGTGCGCATCGCGCCGCCAGTTGTCGCAGTGCCGCCAGTCGCACTGGCGCCAGTGCCGGTGCCAGCTCCGGTCCCGGCGCCAGCCCCTGCTCCTGCTCCTGCACCTGCTCCTGCACCTGTCGCCGCACCTGCGCCGATTGCCCCGCCAGCGCCGGTTCCAGCACCATCGCCCGTCCAGGTAGCGGCACCATCACCGGCACCCGCACCGTCGGGCATGTCGCGCCGCTACGGCACCACCTCGACGTTTTCGCCACCGCCAGTGCTGCAGCCGGCGCCGGTCGCGCCGCCGCCGGTAATCCAGCCGCCTGCACCAGTGCCGGTCCCCGAGCCAGTCGCGCAAGCCGCGGAGCTGATTCCCGAGACCGCCGAGCGCCTCGGCAGCGAAGCAGACCGGAAAAAATCCTGGATGGACCGCCTCAAGGCCGGCCTGTCGAAGACCTCCAGCAATCTGAGCCTGTTGTTCGTCGGCGCGCGCATCGACGAGGACCTGTACGAAGAACTCGAAGCGGCGCTGCTGATGTCCGACGCCGGCATGGACGCCACCCAGTACCTGCTGGATGCGCTGCGCAAGAAGGTCAAGGAAGACAAGCTGCTCGACGCCGCCGAGGTCAAGGCCGCGCTCAAGGTCTTGATGACCGACATGCTGCGCCCGCTCGAGAAACCGCTCGAACTGGGCCGCTACGAACCGCTGGTGATGATGATCGCGGGCGTCAACGGCGCCGGCAAGACCACCACCATCGGCAAGCTGGCCAAGCATATGCAGACCTACCACCAGTCGGTGCTGCTGGCTGCGGGCGACACCTTCCGCGCCGCCGCGCGCGAACAGCTGATGGTCTGGGGCCAGCGCAACAACGTCACCGTGATCTCGCAGGAGTCGGGCGACCCGGCTGCCGTCGCCTTCGATGCGGTCCAGTCGGGCAAGGCGCGCAAGATGGACGTGGTCATGGTCGATACCGCAGGCCGCCTGCCGACCCAGCTGCACCTGATGGACGAACTGCGCAAGATCAAGCGCGTGATCGGCAAGGGCATGGAAGGCGCCCCGCACGAAACCCTGCTGGTCATTGACGGCAATACGGGACAGAACGCGCTGGCGCAGGTCAAGGCCTTCGACGACGCGCTGACCCTGACTGGCCTGGTCATCACAAAACTCGACGGCACCGCGAAAGGCGGCGTGCTGGCGGCGATCGCACGTACCCGCCCGGTGCCTGTTTATTTCATCGGCGTAGGCGAGAAAATCGAAGACCTGCAGCCATTCAAGGCTGACGAATTTGTCGAAGCGCTGCTCGGATAAGGCCTCATGATCGAATTTCAATCGGTGTCAAAGCACTACTCCGCCGATGCGGTCGCGCTACGCGACGTGTCCCTCAGTATCGCCAAGGGCGAGCTGGCCTACCTGGCCGGCCCGTCCGGCGCTGGCAAATCCACCTTGTTCAAGATGATCGCCGCGATCGAGCGTCCGACCAGTGGCAAGGTGCTGGTCAACGGCCAGGACATCGGCAAGCTTGGTCACGCCGGAGTCCCCTTCCTGCGCCGCAAGCTCGGCCTGGTGCTGCAAGACCAGCGCCTGCTGACCGACCGTACGGTACTGGCCAACACCATGCTGCCGCTGCTGGTGACCGGCGCGCCGCGCCGCGAAGCCGAGCAGCGCGCACGCGCCGCCCTCGAAAAGGTCGGCATGCTCGAGCGCGCCAAGGCGATGCCGCTGGAACTGTCCGGCGGCGAGCAGCAGCGCGTGGCGATCGCCCGCGCGATCGTCAACCGCCCGCAGATCATTCTGGCCGATGAGCCGACCGCCAACCTCGACCGCGCCAGCGCCGACAAGGTGCTCGACGCCCTGCGCGCGTTCAACGCGGTCGGCGTCACCTGCCTGATCTCGACCCACGACGAACAAGTGCTGCAAAGCGCCCGGCGCGTGATCCATATCGAGAACGGCCAGCTGGTCGGGGGTGCGGCATGAAGAGCTGGATCCGCCAACACCGCTTTGCGCTCGACGGCGCCTTCGCCACCATTCGCCGCGCGCCGGGCAGTTTTTTGTTCAACGTGATCGTCGTCGCGATTGCGCTGGCGCTGCCGTTTGCCGGCCTGACTCTGCTCGACAACGTCAGGCCGCTGTCGCAGCAGCTTGCGGTCGAACCGGAACTGAGCCTGTTCGTGACGCCCGGCGCGACGCGCGAGCAAGCGCGCGCGCTTGGACCCGTGCTGCAGAAGAGTGTCGGCAGCCAGCGCGCCACGGTCACCTTCGTGCCGCGCGAAGCGGCGCTCGACAACCTCAAGGCCAAGAGCGCGACCGCCGAAGTGCTCGACACGCTCGGCGAGAACCCGCTGCCCGACAGCTACGTGCTCAAGCTGGACGGCTATGAAAGCGCCAGGGACGCCGCCGGCATCGATGCGCTGGCCGACAAGCTGCGCGCGCTGCCGAATGTCGACTCGGTGCACGTCGATTCGGCCTGGGTCAAGCGCCTGGCCGCCCTCCTCAATGTACTGCGCCTGGCGCTGCTGCTGCTGGCGGTCACGCTCGGCATGGTGGTGATTGCCGTGGTATTCAATACCATCCGCCTGCAGGTGCTGACCCAGCGCGAAGAAATTACGATGGCCAAGCTGCTCGGCGCCACCGATAACTTCATCCACCGGCCCTTCTATTACACCGGCATGCTGCTCGGCCTTGCCGCCGGAGTGGTAGCGCTGGCGGCGGTGGCGCTGTCGCTGCAGCCGCTCAACAGCGCGGTGGCCGAGTTTGCCCGGCTGTACGCATCGGAATTCCTGCTGCTGCCGCTCGGCCCGCTGGAAAGCGCCGGCCTGCTGGCGATCAGCGCCGCGCTCGGCCTCGTCGGCGCGATGCTGTCGATCCGCCGCCATCTTGCTCGGCTGAACTAACTGTCGTTTGAACATGTTGCAGACCCGAAGGGGTTTGCAACGTGAGTTAACGTACAGAGATCACCTCCCCATCGCACTACACTGAACTTGTCTACCGTACCGGGTGTCTTAAGGTCGTCTTAAGCCCGTTGATGCATGATTACTCTGCATCGTATTTGACATGCATCAACCCGGAAAAACCGGTCTCGTCCTAGAGTGAAACCTGCTTATTTATTTCCAATCGGCAATCGAAAAGCGGTGTTGAAATGCAAATTTGGGCCCGATTGGCACTCGATGCTGGAGAGTGCTAATATATGTCCAACGCAGAGCGGACTATTCGAAAACCCCGCTTGCGTCCGGTAATAAACCGTTTTTGTCGCTCCATGGCTCGCCATGGCAAATTGACGATGCAACACAGCTCAACTACGAGGAATAAATGACTATGACGTCCGCACAATCCGCACTGGTTCCTACTGGTAATCGTGCTCTCGGACTCGGGTTCACTGGCAATCTTGGCAACATTGATGCCTACATTTCGGCGGTCAACCGCCTGCCGATGCTGACGCACGAGGAAGAACAGTCGCTGGCCCGCCGCCTGCGCGACAGCAACGACCTCGGCGCCGCGCAGGAGCTGGTGCTGTCGCACCTGCGCCTGGTGGTATCGATCGCGCGCGGCTATCTGGGCTACGGCCTGCCGCATGCCGACCTGATTCAGGAAGGCAATATCGGGCTGATGAAAGCGGTCAAGCGTTTCGACCCTAACCAGGGCGTTCGCCTGGTGTCCTATGCGATGCACTGGATCAAGGCCGAAATGCACGAGTACATCCTGAAGAACTGGCGCCTGGTGAAGGTCGCCACGACCAAGGCCCAGCGCAAGCTGTTCTTCAACCTGCGCAGCAACAAGGTGGGCCTGGACGCGATGTCGCCAACCCAGATCGATGCGCTCGCCAAGCTGCTCGACGTCAAGCGCGAGGAAGTCATCGAGATGGAAACGCGCCTGTCGGGCCGCGATATCGCGCTCGAATCGCCGACGGACGATGAAGACGACAAGTTCTCGCCAATCGCCTACCTGTCGTCCGACCTGTCGGAGCCGACCAAGGTGCTGGAAGCGGAACAGGTCACGCGCCTGCAGTCGGAAGGCCTGGAGTCGGCGCTGTCGAAGCTCGACCCGCGCTCGCGTCGCATCATCGAAGCGCGCTGGCTGGCCAACGACGACGGCTCGGGTGCAACGCTGCACACGCTTGCTGAAGAGTTCGGCGTGTCCGCCGAGCGCATCCGCCAGATCGAAGCGGCGGCACTGAAGAAAATGAAAGGCTCGCTGGCGGCTTTCGTTTAAGCCGGGCAGCGCAGCAAACACCAAGGGCCGGGTCCTGTATTGCACAGGACCCGGCCCTTTTTTCGTTTACTCAGCTTAGTGGCTGTGCGGGGCCGCGCCCGCTTTCGGCGGCACCGTGACCAGCACGGTTTCCTTGGCGCGCGCCGTCACCGGCAGATTTGATACACTCATTCCACTTACCGATGGGATAACGCCATGAATCCGCAACGTGCCGGTTACCTGACTCTCGCAGCATGCTTCCTGGCAGCATGCACCACCGTCGGGGAGGCTCCCGTCAACGACGCCACCCTCACCCTCCAGCCGCAGCAAACGCTCGCGCTGGGCAAGACCATCAGCCTGCGCTACGAACGCGCCGACGACAGCCGCTGCCCCTCGGACGCCCGCTGCGTCTGGGCCGGCACCATCGTCTACCACTTCACCCTGGTCGGCAATACGGCATCCGAGCCGTTCAAGCTCGACGCCGACCAAGCGACCTTCGTCTCGACGTCCTTCAAGGGCGTGCGCATTGTGCTGGCGACAACCGAACCGCCGCCGGTACGCATGTCCAGCGAGCCACCGCCACCCCACCCGGTTACCATCAGCGTCACCAATACCTGACACCATGACCAGACTGCCGCCCCGAGTTTCAACGACCGTTCTCGCCGCTACCCTGTCCCTGTCACTGCTCCCGGCCTGTGCCGGAACGCCCGTCGCGACCGGCACTGGCGGCGCTGTTGCGACCATCAGCGTCGAGGCTTCGCGCGCCGCGATGGCCATCCTGAACAAGGGCGGCAACGCGGTCGACGCGGCGGTGGCGGCGGCGGCCACGCTGGGTGTGACCGATCCGTTCAGCTGCGGTATCGGCGGCGGCGGATTCATGATGCTCTACCTGGCCGACGAAAAGCGCGTGATCACGATCGATCACCGCGAAACCGCGCCGGCGGCGGCAACGCCATCGCTGTTTCTTGAAAACGGCCGCGAGATTGATTTCAACACCGCCGTCGCCAGCGGCGCCTCGGTTGGTGTGCCAGGCACGGTGCGCGGCTGGCACGAAGCACTGGCACGCTACGGCACGATGAGCTTCAAAGAGGTGCTCCAGCCGGCCATTGGCGTGGCCAGCAAAGGCTTTCCAGTAAGCGCAACCTTCGCGCACCTCACGGCGCAGAATGAAGCAAAGTTCCGGCGCTTCGCCAGCACCAGCGCGCTCTACCTGAAGGACGGCAAAGCACTTCCGGTCGGCACGGTATTGAAGAATCCGGACATGGCCAGGGCTTACCGCGAGCTGGCCGCCCGCGGCTACCGTGCGTTCTACAGCGGGCCGATGGCGCGCGCGATTGTCGGCGCCGTCAACCAGCCGCCGGTCGCCGCCGGCTTCAAGGTGCGCGGCGGCGCGATGACACTGGCCGACCTGGCCAATTACGAAGCGCGCATCCGCCTGCCGGTTCGCACGACGTACCGCGGCTATGACATCTACGGCATGGGACTGCCAGGCAGCGGCGGCATCGCGATTGGCGAAGCGCTCAACATCCTCGAAGGATTCAACCTCAAATCGCTGCCGCGCGCCACCGCCGAACACCTGTACCTGGAAGCGAGCCGCTTGTCCTTCGCCGACCGCAACGCGTATGCGGGCGACCCGGAGTACGTCGACGTTCCCGTCGCAGGGCTGCTGAGCAAGGAGTACGCGGCGCGCCGCCGCGGCCAGGTCGGGATGGAGCGCGTGCTGGGCAAGACCGGTGCCGGCGACCCATACCCTTTCCAGAATGATCCCAGCACGCCGCTGCGTCCGCACGCCTCGCGCGTGCTGGCGCAAAACGCGCACACCACCCACCTCACGGTGTCGGACAAGGCCGGCAATGTGGTCGCCTACACCTTCACGATCGAATCGTGGGGCGGCAGCGGCATTACGGTGCCTGGCTACGGCTTTATCCTGAATAACGAGCTGACCGACTTCGATTTCAGCGGACCGCATCCGAACGTGCCCGAACCGGGCAAGCGCCCGCGCAGCAGCATGGCGCCGACCATCGCCCTGCGCGGCGGCAAACCGGCGTTCACGCTGGGATCACCCGGCGGGTCGACCATCATCACCACGGTATTGCAAACCATCGTCAACCACGTCGACTTTGGCATGCCGCTCGAGCGCGCGCTGAACGCGCCGCGCCTGAGCCAGCGCAATGAGGCCGTTACCGACATCGAACCCGGCTTTGCCGGGACGCTGCAGGCGAAGGGCCTTGAGCGCATCGGTCACAAATGGCACCCGGAGCCGGAAGAAATCGGCGCCGCCAACGCCATCGCCTTCCATGCCGATGGCCGCGTAACCGCGGTCAGCGAAGCGAAGCGGCATGGCGCCGGCTCCGCCCTGGTTCAACAACCGGCGCGCTAGTTACGCCGCCAGCCGGCCGGCGGGAAACGCCACGGGCGCCTCGATCATCTTGCGCTGCCTCGACGCGGCCAGACACGCGGTGGCGCCAATGCCGAAAGCGACGCAGACGACGGTGACCGGTACGATCGACGTGCGCAGCATCGCAAAGTACGCCGTTCCCGCCATGGCCACCAGGTAAATGGCCGCCAGGTAAATGAACCACGTGCCAAGCGCAGGCTGGCGGGCGTAATCGCGCATGACGACCGTCATCAGCGGCATCGCGAGAAAGCAGACCGAGAACTGCAGCAGCGCGAGGTCGGGGTGCGCATTGACCGCTCCCACGACGGCGACCAGCGCCACTGTCACGATCGCCCATTCGCCCAGCGCGCGGCGCAGCAGGGAGACGCCAATCGCGCGGTTAAACTGGCCGGTGCGCGGCGCGGCCGGCGCCAGGCGCAGCAAGGATTGCTCACCCAGGCTGGCGGCGGCGCGGCCGGCGATCCGTTGCGGAATCGCTGCAAAGGTCAACAGCAGCGGCATGATGATGAAGCCGCCGGCAAATGGCGCCACCGCCCGGCTGTCGTAGCCGGTCGCCTCGATCAGCAACCTTCCCGCGATCAGGATCGCGGCCAGCAGCACCAGCATATGTGCAGAGACGCTCCAGTGGGCGCCGGGCCCGAGCGCATGCAGCACAAGTTCGCCGGCGCTGCCGCGCTGCCGGCTAACCCGGTCAAGGTCCATGATGTACAGGCTTGAACGCGCGTTCGCGATGTACGGTCCCTGCACCTGGCACGCGCCTTTGTCGACCGCCGCGCGCTGGTCGAAATGACGGTCGCCGCGCGGGAACAGGGAGCGCTTGCCGAACCAGGCCAGCAACACAAGCCACGCCGCGCACGCCGCGCTGCCAGCTGGCGTGGCCGCAACTTCCTGCAACGTCAGCATGGCCGGGCGCGGCAGCAGCAGCACCATGAACGAGACCATCATGAGCAGTATGCCGCGCTGAAGTCCGACCCGCACCATCGCCCCGCCGAGCAGCCACGCCGCGCTAGCCGCGACCCATAGCGCCGGGTGGCCGAAGCCATCTGCCAGCGCCAGCGCGATCAATACGATGAACATGCCCCAGACAAGGCCGACCAGCTGCATCGCGCGCAGCCGCAGCCGCGGCACCAGGCGCGCATTGGCAGGCGTGACTTGCCTGACCGCCCCCGCCACCAGGTCGAGCCAGTACAACGTCCCGAGCATGAACCAGGGCAGGATCAGCAGCAGTGTGCGGCGCGGCGGCGGCGTCGCGCCGCCTGCGCTGTATGCCAGGATGGCGCCCGCGATCGCCAGTAGCGCGCAGATCGCCCACACGATTTTGCGCAGCATTTTCGGGGCAACGGCGTGGCGCCAGATCAGTCCGAAGTCGCTCAGCACGGCGCTCATTGGGTCACCTCGACAAACAGGTCTTCGAGGCTGAGCGCATCGGCGCGTACCGCTGGTTCGCGCGCGGCCAGGGCGTCGCCGTCCTCGAAGGTGACGAAACTGCTGGTGCCGCCGTCCAGCTGCATGCGTCCCAGCGGCGCCGCGCCGGTCAGCTTGTCGATGACGGATGTCGGCCCGACCACGCGGCGCGCCTTCTCAAGCAGCGTGTCCAGGTTGCCCTGCAGCGCGATTTTTCCGCCCTTGAGGAATGCCACATCCAGCGCCACGCGCTCCAGGTCGGTCAGGATATGCGTCGAAAAAATCACCGTGGTATCGCGTTCGATCACCTGGTTGATCAGCTCGCGCAGGAAGTCGCGCCGCGCGACCGGATCGAGCGCCGACACCGGCTCGTCGAGCACCAGCAGCGACGGGTCGTGCGCCAGCGCGCGGATGATCGACAGGCGCTGGCGTTCGCCGACCGACAGCTTGCCGATCGTCCTGGCGCGCATCGGGGCGTCGAAGCCCCAGCGCCCCAGCAGCGCTTCGACCTTGGCCTCGTTCCAGCGCGGGTACAACGCCTTGAAGTAGGCCAGCATCTGGTCGGGCGTCAGCCACTCGAACAGGTCGGACTTCTGCGGCACGTAGCCGATGCCCGCGCGCGCCGCCTCGGACAGGTCGCCCACGTCCTCGCCGCAGATCGACACCGCCCCCGCGTCGAGCTCGCGCAAGCCCAGCAGGCATTCGATCAAGGTCGACTTGCCGGCGCCATTTCGTCCCAGCAGGCCGATCACCTGGCCTGGCCTTACTTCCCAGTCCAGTCCATCGAGTACGGCGCGACTCGAGAATGATTTCTTGATGCCTTCCGCATGCAGGATCGCAGTGCTCATGGTTGTTCCTTGAGGAGATTGGTGAAAAGTGACAGAACCGTGTCGGGGTCGAGTTCGAGCTGGCGCGCCTCCAGCGCGGCGCGTTCGAGCGTGGGCCGCAGCAGTTCGATGCGGCTCGCGACGCTGTGCCTGCCCTTGGGTGCGTCGGCCACAAACATGCCCATGCCGCGCCTGCGCGCCAGCACGCCCTCCAGTTCGAGGATGCCGTAGGCCTTCGATACCGTCATGGGATTGAGCGCGAGCGCTTGGGCGACATCGCGCACCGACGGCATGGCGTCGCCCGGGGCGAGCTGGCCGCCGGCAACCAGGCGCTGCGCCTGGTCGACCAGCTGGCGGTAGATCGGCTCGGACGACCCGGGGGCAATTGAAAACAGGCTGGCGGAGTGTATGGGCATGATGTCTAGTGTATTAGTTGATTAATACAGTAAACATGGCGCGCCGCCGTGTCAAGCGATTTTTAACGGCTCGCCGTAAACGGACAATGCGCAGCGCGTATTGCACCAGTCGCTAACTGTCCCCCTGCCAGTCCGGTAACCAGGCCAGGGAAATGTTACTAACCGATGCAATACGCGCTGCGCACTGTCTGGCGCAACGCCCTGCTTAGTGGTGGCGAACGCCCATCTTCACCTGCTCCAGGTGCTGCTGCTTGTTGTAGCGCAGCGACGACCACAGCGAGGCGGCAATGAATGCCACGCCGATCAGGCCGGTGAAGATTTCCGGCACATGGAACTTCATACTTGCCAGCATGATCGCGGCCAGGATACCGATCGCGTAATGCGCGCCGTGCTCGAGGTAGACATACTGGTCCAGCGTGCCCTTCTCGACCAGGTAGATGGTCATCGAACGCACGAACATCGCGCCGATCGCCAGGCCCAGCATGATGATCACGACGTCGCTGGTGATGGCGAACGCGCCGATCACGCCGTCGAACGAGAACGATGCGTCGAGCACTTCCAGGTACAGGAAGCCGCCGATACCGCCGCGCTTGACCATGTCGCCCATTTCGCCGCCTTCTTCTTCGCCTTTTTCAAGCAGGCTCGAAAGCATGTCGACGCCGACGTAAATCAGGATGCCCCACAGGCCGGCGATCAGCACGATCATCTTCTGTGCTTCTTCGACCATGTTGATGCTGGCCATCAGGGTGCCCAGCGCGATCATCACGGCGATCGACGAGACCTTGCCCAGGGCGCCGATCTTCTTTTCGAAATTGCCAAGCCAGTGCAGTTCTTTTTCGTCGTCGAGCAGGAAGTTAAGGAAAACCAGCAGCAGGAACATGCCGCCGAACGCCGCCACTTCCGCGTGGTGGTTGGTCAGGTGCATCGAAAATGCCTTCGGATTGGTCAGCGCCAGATTCCATACCTCGGCCATGCCGAGGTCGGCGGCCACCGCCACGATCACCAGCGGGAACACCAGGCGCATGCCGAAGACGGCGATGATGATGCCCACGCCGAGGAACAGCTTTTTCCAGAACGCGTCCCAGTTCTTGAGCACCGACGCATTGACCACCGCGTTATCGAACGACAGCGACACTTCCATCACGCTCAGGATCACCGCAATGCCGAGCGCGGTCAGCGCACCGCCCAGGCCTGCGTTCTGGTAACCCCACCATCCCGCCACGCCGAGACAGACGATTGCGACAATAAACGACCACCGAAAATGCTTCATAAAATCTTCCCTCTTATATTTTTGTTTAACCGAAGGAGTGTAGTTTGCCAGAGCCGATTTAAAAATAGGAGATAATTGAAGCATTACTTCGTAAAAACGGAAGCGAGATGAAGGATACCGGCGTCAACTTTCGGCATCTCTACTATTTCTGGGTGGTGGCCAAGGAAGGCGGCATCACCCGCGCCGCCACCCGGATGGGCCTGGCCATCCAGACCGTCAGCACCCAGCTCGGCCTGCTGGAGCAATCGCTGGGCAAGTCGCTGTTTACCCAGCAGGGCCGGCGCCTGGTGCTCACCGAGGCCGGCCGCACCGCGCTATCCTACGCCGATCAAATATTCCTGCTTGGCGAACAGATGCAGGACGCGCTCGCCCAGGCCGAAACCAAGCGCAACCGCCTGACGATCGGCATTTCCGATTCGCTGCCCAAGCCGACCGCGTTCCGCTTGCTCGAAGCGACCTTGCAGATGACGCCGCCGGTCAGGCTGGTGTGCAACGAAGGCCCGTTCGACGGCTTGCTCACCGACCTGGCGCTGCACAAGCTCGACCTGGTGCTGACCGACCGTCCGGTGCGCTCCGGCACGCCGCTGCGGGTGTTTAGCCACTTGCTGCTGGAAGGTCCGACCATCGTGGTCGGGTCGGAACAACTTGCCGCCACGTACCGCGACGACTTCCCGCGCAGCCTGGACCGCGCGCCGTTCCTGCTGCCGACGAGAAATAACGTCTTGCGCGGCAAGATCGACGAATGGTTCGACCATCACGGCGTGCGCCCGGACGTGGTCGGCGAGTTTGACGACAATGCGCTGCTGGCCACGTTCGGGCGCCGCGGCGCCGGCCTGTTCTTCGCCTCCAGCATGGCCGCCGCCGACATGAAAGACCAGTTCGGCGCGACCCTGGTCGGCGCGGTGCCCGAGGTGCGCGAGCAATGCTACGCCGTTTCCAACGAACGCAAGATCGCCCACCCTGCCGTCGAGGCGATCATGTCGGCAGTTCATCAGGGTGTCTTGCATTCGGCTTGAACTGTACAATGCCTGTTCGACAGCCAGTGCTGTTCAATTAACCTTACTTCATGGAAAACTTTCTACTCGTAGTACTTGCCCTCATCCTCGTGGTGCTTAATGGCTTTTTCGTGGCGGCAGAATTCGGCATCGTCACCTTGCGCAAGACGCGCGTTCGCGCGATTGCAAAAACCCAGGGCGTGCGTGGCCGCATCCTCGGCAAAGTCCACGGCCAGCTCGACGCCTACCTGTCGGCCTGCCAGCTCGGCATTACCCTTGCATCGCTGGGCCTTGGCTGGGTCGGCGAACCGGCGTTTGCCCGCATTCTCGAACCAATGCTCCTGGCCGTTGGCGTCGAATCCGACAAAGTGCTGCACGGCATCTCGTTCATCGTGGCCTTCGGCGTGATTTCTTACCTGCACATCGTGATCGGCGAACTGGCTCCGAAGTCGCTGGCGATCCGCTATCCGGAAGCGGTCGGCCTGTGGTGCGCGCCGCCGCTCTACGCGTTCTACTGGATGATGTACCCGGCGATCTACCTGCTCAACGGCAGCGCCAACTACGTGCTGCGCGTTGCCGGCCTGTCCGGCACCGGCGGGCACGACTCGCACTATTCCAACGAAGAGCTCAAGCTGATCCTGCGCACCAGCCAGCCGGGCGAAAAATTCACCCGCGACGAACGCCACATCCTGGCCCAGTCGCTCGATTTCAGCGCGCTGACGGTGCTTGACCTGATGCGCCCGATCAACGAGGTGATTGCCCTGTACGCCAGCAAGCCGCTGGACGTCAACATGCAGACGGTGCAGCGCAACCGCTTCAGCCGCTATCCGTATTTCGATGCGACCGGTGAAGAAGTGCTTGGCGTGATCCACCTGAAGGACCTGTTCTTCGCCCAGCAATCGGGCAAGACCATAACCGAACTGACCTCGTTCCTGCGCCCGGTCGAGACGGTATCGGCGCGTACCCCGGCGCAGCAGATGTTCCGCCGCTTCCGCGAAGGCGCGCCGCACTTCGCGCTGATCGGCGAAAAGGGCAAACGCCCGGTGGGCTTCATCACCCTCGACAACCTGCTCGGCGCGATGGTCGGCGAGATCCATGACGAATTCCGGCTCAATGAAAACGACTGGCTGCGCCAGCCCGATGGCACCCTGATCGGCAAGGCGAGCTTGCCGATCTTCTCGCTCGAACGCAGCCTCGGTATCGACATCGATAACGAAACGCTTGGCATGGACGAAGTGGAATCGGTCGGCGGACTGCTGATGGTGAAGCTGGGCGATATCCCGAAACAGGGGCAGCGGATCGAGTTCCCGCAGTTCGATATCGTGGTCAAGAAGATGAACGGGCCGCGGATCGTGCTGGTCAAAGTGATCCCCCGCCTGCACCGGCCAGAGGACCACGAAGAGCACGATTAAGGCCGTTGGGGCGGTTCAGGCCCGGGGCGCCGACCAGACCAGGTTCCACAGGTGGCCGTCGATGTCCTCGAAGCCCTGGTCGTACATGAAGCCATGGTCCTCGGGCGGGTGCGGCGTACGGCCGCCGGCGGCGACCGCCCTGGCGATCAGGCTGTCGACCTCTTCGCGGCTCTCGCAGCTGAGGCAAATGACCATTTCATTGGCTTCCCTGGCATTCACCACGGGCTTGTCGATCAGGGACTTGAAGAACGGTTCGGTCGTCAGCATGGCCTGGATGGCGCCGTCGACGATATTCATGAACGCCGCGTTCTCGCCGCTCAATTCCGGATCGAAGCTGAAGCCGAGCGCGGAAAAGAAGGCCCTGGATTTATCCAGGTCCTTCACCGGCAGGTTGAGGATAATCTGTTTGTTCATCGCGTTTCCCTGGTTGAGGTGGCATGGACCATCGGTGCTTCATCCTTACGACGGATGAAGTTACCCGAGATCGACAAGCCCGCGGAAGAATTTTTTACCCCACGCGCATCGCCTGTGCTTACAAGCGCTCGTTATGCGCGAAACTGCTGGCCAGCACGCCGAGCAAATCCTCGTCGCGCCACGGCTTTTCGACGAACTTGTAAATCGCGCCCTTGTTGATCGCATCGGCCAGGTTGGCCGGCGTGGTATCGGTGGTCAAGAGCACGCGCACCGCGCGCGGGTACATGCTCTTGATCCGCTGGAAGAAGTCGATTCCGGTATTCCCGATCAGTTCCTGGTCCGAAATCACCACCCCCACCTCGTGCCCGGCCAGCAGCTCGTACGCTTCCGGCAGCCCGAGCGCGGTCAGCACCTCGAAGCCCTGCCCGTCGAGCATCTTGCGGAAGCTCGACAGCACCTGCGGCTCGTTATCGACCAGCAGCACCGTGCGGCGCTGGACGCTGCGCGCCAGCGGCGCGATATCCATGCCCATCCCGCGTTCGAGCATCGCCAGCATCGCCTGCTCCGGCACCGGGCGGCTGAAATAATAGCCCTGGATTTCGTCGCAGCCTTCCGCTGCCAGCAGGCGCAGCTGCCCATCGGTCTCGACGCCTTCGGCGATGGCGCGCAGTCCCAGGCTGTGCGCCATCCTGATCACCGCCGTGACGATCGAGCGGTCTTCCGGGTTGCTGGTCAGGCCGCGCGTGAACGACTGGTCGATCTTGAGCTTGTCGACCGGGAAGCGCTTCAGGTAAGACAGGTTCGAATAGCCGGTCCCGAAGTCGTCGATCGACATGCCGATGCCGGTCGCCTTGAGGCGGTGCATCAGCGCGATCGAGGCTTCCGGATCGACCATCGACAGGCTCTCGGTCAGTTCCAGCTCCAGCAGTTCCGGCGCGACCCGGTGCCGTTCCAGCGTGCTGCGCACCAGCTCGTCCATCTCCTGGTCGGAGAACTGCGACGCCGCCACGTTGACGGCGATCGGCACCACCGGCACGCCGGCATCGAGCCAGCCGCGCAAGGTGGCGCAGGCTTTGTTCAGCACCCACTGGCCGATCGCGTTAATCAGGTTGCTCTCTTCGGCCACCGGGATGAACTGCATCGGCGGCACCAGCCCCAGCTCGGGCGACTGCCAGCGCACCAGCGCTTCCATGCCGACGATGCGGCCGCTGCGCAAGTCCACCTGCGGCTGGAAGTGCAGCACGAACTCGTCGCGCTGCAGCGCGCGGTGCAGCCCCTGTTCTAGCGCCATGCGCGCGTCCAGGCGGTTCTGCATCTCCTGGGTGAAGAACTGGAAGCTGTTGCGTCCACCCTCCTTGGCGCGGTACATCGCGATGTCGGCCTGGCGCAGCAGCGCTTCGGCCTTGGTGCCGTCTTCGGGATAGATACTGATGCCGATACTGCCCGTGACGACGTGTTCCTGCCCGCCCAGCATGACCGGCTGGCCAAGCCGCTGGGCGATGCGTTCGGCGATCATGGCAGGCGTGGTGTCGCCCAGCGGATTATCGAGCAGCAGGACGAATTCGTCGCCGCCCAGGCGCGCCACGGTGTCCGAACCGCGCACGCACTGGCCCAGGTGGGTAGCGACCATGCGCAGCAGGTCGTCGCCGGCGGAGTGGCCCAGCGTGTCGTTGATGCTCTTGAATTTGTCGAGGTCGACGAACATGACCGCCAGCTTTTCGCCACTGCGCCCGGCGCGGCGGATCGCCAGCGACAAGCGGTCGAGGAACAGCGCGCGGTTCGGCAGCCCGGTCAGCAGGTCGTGGGTGGCCTGGTGTTCGATCGCCATCTCGTGCTGGCGCCGCTCGGTGACATCGTGGGCGACGCTCAACACCGATTCGGCATCGTTGAAGCGGATCGCGCAGCCGAAAAATTCAACGTCGACCAGCGAGCCGTCGACGCGCGTCACGCGCAGCGCGCAGCGCGGCTGCTGCTGCGCTGCGGCCAGGTCGCCGAAAATCGCGCGCGCCATCGGGTCGCGGAAATCTTCCGGAATCAGGTCGATCGCTTCGCTGCCCAGCAGCTGCTCTGGCGTACTGGCGCCAAACAGCTGCTGCGCGGCCGGGTTCATGAACACGATGCGGCCGCCGGTATGGATCCAGATCGCGTCCGGCATCAGCTCGACCAGCGTGCGGTAGCGCGATTCGCTCTCCTCGAGGTGGGAGTTGAGCTGGCGCAGGTTGAGGTTGATGTCGTACAGTTCCCGGCTCTTTTGCTCGAGCAGGGTTTCCGCTTCCTTGCGCGCGGTGCGCTCTCGGATCAGGCTGCGCGAGGCGACCGTGCTGACAACCGGTTCGATCATGCCGTCCCGGTGGTCAGGTCGAAGCGCGCGCGGTGTACGCCGCCTTCCTTTTCAAGGTTGGTGCGCACCACGGTGATCGGCTCGCCGAAATGCTTGATGCAGCCCTTGATCAGGCCCTCGGCCAGGTCGGCGAAGCCGCGCGGCGAGCTGTAGGTCAGCACCAGCTGGCCCGGCGCCGGGCGCGCGCACTGCAGGCTGGGCAGCTCGGCGTCGGGATACAGCTTGCGCACTTCGACGTGGATCACGCCGTCGATCCGCTCGAGGAATTCGAACGAGTTGGTGACGTCGGCGAACAGCGCCGGATAGCCAACCGAGAAGCGGGTGAACAGGTGCTCGCCGAACATCAGCACCAGGTCGGATGTGGTCAGACCGGTGGCGTTGGACAGCGCCGTCACCAGGCGCACCAGTTCGGCGTGGTCGTAGGTGCCGACCGACGTGTAAGCGCCGTCGTTGGGCAGGTCGGCTTCGCCGATGATGCGGTCCAGCATGTCGAGGCCCATGCGCGACTCGACCAGCTCCATAAATTCAGTGAATACGACGCCCTTCATGATTTTCCTCAGTGCATTATAGAAGGCGGAGTATATCGAGGAAAATGTCACGCGCCTATTGGCGGCATTTCATACAAAACCAGCAGGTGTAGATAAATTTGAACTAAAAGCGCTCGTAGTATGCGTAGGCGCTGGCAAGCGTCCCAGTGAGTGCTGAAGGCGACCATGGTTTTGTGGCAAATTTGTACACTGAACCGCTGTTGATCGCGTCGGCCAGATTTGTCGCGCTGGTGTCGCCGGTTAGCAACACCCGGACGACGCGCGGATGGATGTGCCTGAGGCGCCGGAAGAAATCGATGGCCGCGTCGCCGGCGCGCTCCTGGCCGGCGACGACCACGCCGACCTCGTTGCCGGCCAGCAGTTCATAGGCCTCTTCGAAGCCCTGGGCGAGCAGTACGTGGTAGCCGGCGCTGGCTGCGATGGCGCGGAAATCGTCGCGCAGCCGCGGGTCCGGGTCGGCCAGCAGCACCGTGCGCAGGCCAAGGCCCGGCATCGGCAGGGCGGGCCCGATCGCCGCCTGCTGCCCCAGCATCGCCACCATCGCCGCGCCGGACAGCGCGCGGCTGAAGTAGAAGCCCTGCACCTCGTCGCAGCCCTGTTCGGCCAGCACGCGCAGCTGGCCCTCGGTTTCCACGCCCTCGGCAATCGCCCGCAGGCCGAGGCTATGCGCCATCCTGATCACCGCGGTGACGATCGCGCGGTCTTCCGGCTCGCAGGTGAGCCCGCGCGTGAACGACTGGTCGATCTTGAGCTTGTCGACCGGGAAGCGCTTGAGGTAGGCCAGGTTCGAGTAGCCGGTGCCGAAGTCGTCGATCGACATCGAGATGCCGGTCGCCTTCAGCCGGTGCATCAGGGCCACCGATGCCTCCGGGTCTTCCATCGACAGGCTTTCGGTCAGCTCCAGTTCGAGCAGGTGCGGCGCGACGCCATGGCGCGCCAGCGTGGCGCGCACCACCTGGTCCATCGCCAGGTCGGAAAACTGCGAAGCGGCGACGTTGACCGCGATTGGCACCACCGGCACGCCCGCGTCGAGCCACGAGCGCAGCGTGGTGCAGGCCTTGTCGAGCACCCACTGCCCGATCTGCGAGATCAGGTTGCTCTCTTCGGCCACCGGGATGAACTGGAAAGGCTGGACCAGCCCGAGTTCGGGCGACTGCCAGCGCAGCAGCGCCTCGACGCCGACGATGCGCCCGCTGCGCAGGTCGACCTGCGGCTGGTAGTGCAGCACGAATTCGTCGCGCTGCAGCGCGCGGTGCAGGCCCTGCTCGAGCATCATGCGGGCGTCGAGGCGGCACTGCATGTCGTGGGTGAAGAACTGGAAGCCGTTGCGCCCTCCTTCCTTGGCGCGGTACATCGCGATGTCGGCCTGGCGCAGCAGCTCCTCGGCCTCGGCGCCGTCGTCGGGATGGATGCTGATGCCGATCGAGCCGGTGACCACATGCTCGTGGCCGCCCAGCGACACCGGCTCGCCAAGGCAGCGCGCGACCCGCTCCGCCACCAGCGCCGGCGTATGCTCGCCCAGCGGGTGGTCAAGCAGCAGCACGAACTCGTCGCCGCCCAGCCGCGCCACGGTGTCGGCGTCGCGCACGCACTGCGCCAGCCGGGCGCCGACGGTGCGCAGCAGCTGGTCTCCGGCGGCGTGGCCGAGGGTGTCGTTGACATGCTTGAATTTGTCGAGGTCGACGAACATTACCGCGACCCGGCCGCGGTGCCGTTCGGCGCGCCGGATCGCCAGTGCCAGCCGGTCGAGGAACAGCGCGCGGTTGGGCAGCCCGGTCAGCAGGTCGTGGGTGGCCTGGTGTTCGATGGCCTGTTCGTGTTCGCGCCGCGCGGTGACGTCATGGGCGACGTTCAATACCGATTCGCGGTTGTTGAAGCGCACCGCGCAGCCGAAATATTCGACATCGACCAGGGCGCCGTCGATGCGGCGCAGCTGCAGGGGACAGCGCGGCGGCTGCTGCCGGCAATCGGCGTCGGTCAGGAAGTACTGCGCCAGCTGGTGGCGCGACTCGGGCGGAACCCGGGCCAGCGCGTCGCTGCCGATCAGGGGCCCGGGGTCGGCGGCGCCGAACAGGCGCCGCGCGGCGGGGTTGGCGTACACCACCTGGCCACCGCAGTTGATCCAGATCGCCTCCGGCACCAGCTCGACCAGCATGCGGTAGCCGTCGCAAAATTCGGTGGCGGCGGGATTGAGCTGGCGCAGAACAGGCCTGGCGCCAGCGAGTGCGGGGTCGATCAGGATAGCGCCGTTCATGGATGCTCCATGTGCGTTGCGACCTGACGAGTATAGACCTTCAGTCTTTGGCTGGGGGCACCGCGGGCTTGACGCCGGTCCAATCACGCATCAATGAGTAGCCGACGGCGAGCAGGGTCGGGCCGATGAACAGGCCGACGAAGCCGAAGGCCAGCACCCCGCCCAGCACGCCGAGCAGCACCAGCAGGAACGGCAGGTCGCTGCCGCGGCTGATCAGGAACGGCTTGAGGACGTTGTCGACGCCGCTGATCAGGACCAGTCCCCAGACGATCATGAAGATGCCCCAGCCGGTGCTGCCCTGGTCGAACAGCCACAGTGCGGCGCCGCCCCAGATGATCGGCGGGCCGATCGGCACCAGCGACATGATGAAAGTGGCAACGCCGAGCAGCGGCACGCCCGGTACGCCGGCGATCGCGAAACCGATCGCCGCCACCAGCGCCTGGGCCAGCGCGGTGCCGAGCAAGCCGTACATCACCCCGCGCACGGTCTGGCTGACGATGTCCGTGACCTTGGCCGCGCCTTCGCCGATGACCTTCTCCATGCCGACCGCCACCGACGACACCAGCGCCAGGCCGTCGCGGTACAGGAAGAAGCTGACAAACGCTGCAAGGCTCATCTGGGCCACGCCGGTGCCGAGCACGATGCCGCCGCCAAGCACGTACTTGCGGGCCGGCTCGAGCATGTCGGCGGCCAGCGCCAGCATCTGCTCGCGGCTATGCATCAGCTCCATGGCGTAGGCGTAGACCGATTCGCCCACCAGCGGAATGCGGCGCAGCCACAGCGGTGGGTCGGTGTTGCCGGTTTCGACAGCGATGCGCAGCTGCTCATACAAATGGCCGACGTCGTCGGCCAGGTTGTACGCCACCAGCGCCAGCGGCATGATCACCACGAACGTCAGCGACAGCGTGATCGTCAGCGCCGCCAGGTTGCGGCGCCCGCGCATGCCCGAGAGCAGGCGCAGATATAAAGGCCACGACGAGATGACGACGGCGCCGGCGAACAGGATCGCGGCGAGGAAGGGGCGAAGTACGTAAAGGCAGCCGATCGTCAGCAGTGAGATGGCGGCCAGCTTGGCGTAGTTCGTCGATCCGTCGCGTCGGTCCATGTGGTCCTTGTTATTGTGGGATTACAGCAGTTGCCTGATGTCGTGCACCAGCGGCTCGACGCCCTGGCCGTAGCGGACGAACAGGCGCACCTTGCCGGTGCGGTCGAACACGTAGCTGGCCGCAGTGTGGTCCATGCTGTAGCTGCCCGGCTCCTTGCCCGGCACCTTGGCGTAGAACACCTTGAATTCCTTGGCCACCGCCGCGGTCTGCTCGGGCGTGCCGCGCAAGGCGATGAAGCGCTTGTCGAAGGCGGGCACGTACTGCGCCAGCAGTTCCTGGGAATCGCGCTCCGGGTCGAGCGTCACCATCAGGACCTGCACGTCGTCGGCCTGCGGGCCGAGTTCCTTCATCATGCCGGCCATTTCCAACAGCGTTGTCGGGCAGACGTCGGGGCAGTGGGTAAAGCCGAAGAACACCACCACCACCTTGCCCTTGAAGTCGGCCAGGGTGCGCGGTTTGCCGGTGTGGTCGGTCAGCGCGAAATCCTTGGCGTAGTCGAGGCCAGTCAGGTCGGTGTTCTTGAACGATTGCGGCTGGCTGGGCAGCTTGTCGCAACCGGCCAGCAGCAGCGCCAGCGCAAAAATCGAGAGCAGTTTTTTCATGTCAGAGCTTGATGTAGTGGTCCAGCAACAGCGCGGCAAACAGCAGCGACAGGTACATGATCGACCAGGCGAAGGCCTTGCGGCCGACCTGGTCGCTGTAGTGGCGGTACACGCGCCAGCCGTGCCAGAGGAAGACCGCGTTGAGGATAATCGCGGAGACGAGGTAGATCAGGCCGCTCATGCGCACGATGTACGGCAGCAGCGTGGTCGCGGCCAGCATGATCGAATACAGCCACACGTGGAAGCCGGTGAAGTTCATGCCGTGGGTGACCGGCAGCATCGGCAGGCCGGAACGCGCGTAGTCGTCGCGGCGGTACATCGCCAGCGCCCAGAAATGCGGCGGGGTCCAGACGAAAATGATCAAGACCAGCAGCCATGCCTGCATCGGCACGTCGTTGGCGATCGCCGCCCAGCCCAGCGCAGGCGGCATCGCGCCCGACAAGCCGCCGATGACGATGTTTTGCGGCGTGGCCGGCTTGAGGATCATCGTGTAGATGATGGCGTAGCCGACGAAGGTGACAAACGTCAGCCACATGGTCAGCGGGTTCACCAGCGCATACAAAATCCACATGCCGGCTCCGCCGATCAGCGCCGAGAAGGCGATGGTCTGGGTGTTGGTCAGTTCGCCCATCGCGGTGGCGCGGCGCGCCGTGCGCGCCATGCGCGCGTCGATCTTGGCTTCGAGGATGCAATTTACCGCAAAGGCGGCGCCGGCCAGCAGCCAGATGCCGGCCGTGGCGGCCAGCACCGTCCGCCACGGCGGCAGTTCGTCGGTGGCGAGGAACATGCCGATCACGGCGCAGAACACCGCCAGCTGGGTGACGCGCGGCTTGGTCAGCGCCAGGTATTGGGCGACACGGCTGGTCGGTTTGGGGATGGCGGTCTGGGTCATTATTTCAGGTATGAGGCTTGCGGCGAGAGCGCGCTTGCGGGAGCGCGGTGCGCCGGGACGAGCTGGTACTTTAACTGGTAGTTTAACATGGTCAGCAACAGCACCAGGATGGCGGCGCCGGCATTATGCAGCACCGCGATCGCCAGCGGGAAGTCGAGGAACACGGTGGCCACACCGGTGATGAACTGCGCCGCCAGCGCGATGGCCAGCCAGTGGGCGGTCTTGCGCAGGCTGGCGTGCGGCCAGGCACGCCAGGCCGTGAAGCCGACCAGCGCAAACACCACGAAGGCGAAATTGCGGTGCACCCAATGGATCGCCGTCAGCGCCGAAAACGGCAGGTAGCTGCCGGCTGCGGTTTTGCCCAGTTCGCGCCACAGCGTGAAGCCATGCTCGAAGTCCATCTCGGGCACCACCTTGCCGCCGCACAGCGGGAAGTCGGTGCAGGCCAGCGTGGCGTAATTGGTGCTGACCCAGCCGCCCAGCGCGATCTGCACGAACAGCAGCACGATCGAGGCGAGCGCCAGCGGGCGCAGCGCCGCCAATGCGGGCGCGCTGCCGGCGGCGGGCGCCACGGGGTGCTGCGCATGGTCCTGGCGCCCGCCCATCCACACCAGCAGCGCCAGAAGGCCCATGCCGAGCAGCAGGTGGATCGTGACGATCACCGGCTGCAGCTTGAGGGTGACGGTCCAGGCGCCGAACGCGCCCTGCACGCACACGAAGAAGAACAGCGCGGTCGGAATCGCCGGCGAGAATTCGCTGCGGCGCGTTTTGCGCCACTGGATCCAGCTGGTCGCCATCAGCGCCATGATCAACGCGCCAATCCCCATCGCCAGGTAGCGGTGGGTCATTTCGATCCAGGCCTTGACCACGGTGACCGGCCCGGTTGGCATCAAGGCTTCGGCGGCGGCGATCTGTTCGTGCGCGATGAACGGGTTGGCGGCGCCATAGCAGCCCGGCCAGTCCGGGCAGCCGAGGCCCGAATCGGTCAGGCGCGTGAAGGCGCCGAACACGATCAGGTCGAACGTGAAGAACACGATCACCCAGACCAGCTTGCGGTATTTGTTGGCGTCGGACGACATCCACACCATCGCCAGCGGCAGGCTCGCCGCCAGCAGGCCCTTCGCGGCCAGCAGTACCAGTGCCGAGGTCTCCATGCGTCAGCCGATCGCGGACGCTTTGAGCACCTTGCCAATGTCCTTCTTGACCTTGGCCGGGTCGGCGTTTTTCGGGAAGCGCATCATCAGGTTGCCAAGCGGGTCGATCAGGTAGATATGGTCGGCCGCGTTGCCGCCCTGCTCCACCGGCAGCCATTTGGCGACCGCGTCCGCCGGCGCGCGCAGGAAGTGGGTGCCTTCGACTACACGCATCAGCATGGTGTCGAGCGGGGTGCTGTCGGTGATCAGCCAGACGCGTTCGACGCGCTCGCGCTCCTTGCCCTGCATCAGGCGCAGCTGGCGCATCTGCACCAGCTGGTCGCGGCAGGCCTGCTGGCAGTCGCCGTTATCGACGTTGAGCATGATCCATTTACCCTTGAACTGCTCCAGGCCGGACGGCTTGCCGTCCAGCGTCGTCGCGCCCAGCTGCGGAATCGGGTGGTTGCGCGGGTCGATCAGGTCGCCGTAATTGGTGCGGCCGGCCGGCTTGATCACGTAATAGGTCAGGTATGACAGCAGCAGCGGCGACGCGCAGACGAGCAGCACGGCGAACAGCTTCCAGCGGCCTTTGCGCTTGGCGGGGGTGTTATGTTGGTCCACGTCTAAATCCTGTAGTCACAAAAAACAGCAGCGCCATCACGGCCAGCGCATACCATTGGAAAGCATAGCCCCGGTGTTTCTCAACGCCCAGGGAGGGGGCCGGCCAGTCGCGCACCAGCGCTTCGCCCGGCTGCGCCGGGTCGGACTGTTCGATGAAGAATGGCTGCAGCGTCAGGCCGCTGGCCTGGGCAAACTGCGCCACCTCGATGTTCTGCAAAATCGCGCCGGGCACCACCGGCGGCGCGCTACCGAGCTGCATCACCTTGCCCATCGTGGAACGCGCCACGCCGGTCACCGTGACCGGCCCGGACGGCGTGTCGATCGCAGGCTTCAGGCCCGCGGCGCCGGGCGGCCGCGCCAGCCAGCCGCGCGCCACCAGCACGTGGGTATCGGTGCCGGCCAGGCGCATCGGCATCAAGAGGTAGAAGCCAGGCCCCTTGCCCTCTTGCGGACGGTTGTCGAGCAGGATCGGCCAGGCGGCGACAAATTCGCCGGTGGCGCTGACCCTGCGGTGCTGGACCTCGGCGGCCTCAAGCGGCGTGCCGCCAACGATCAGCGCCGGCGCCCTGGCGGCCTGGTCGACCTGCTGCTGCACGGCGATCTTGCCGGCGGCGCGGCGGTCCTGCCACTGGCCCAGCGACACCCCCAGCGCCACCAGCAGCATGGTGGCGACGAACGGAATCGGGCGGAAGCGGAAAGCGCGCATCGGCTTCAGCGGATGCCGGTAGGCGCGATCCAGCCGAGCTGGTTGGCCAGCAGGATCAGCAGGAACAAGGTGACCGACAGCCCGACCCGCATGGCCAGCGCGCGCATCGTGCGCGGGCTCTTGCCTTTGTCGCGCATCAGGAAGAACAGCGCCGACGCGAGGCTGGCAATAATCATGATGAAAGCGAGGGCGACGAGGATTTTCATGGCGTTTTGATTGGGTGGCTAAACGATCGGCGATTCGGCAAAAAAGCCGCACGCAGGATTATCCCACGTGCGGCTTTTTTGAGCGGAGGGTAACCCCTCCGGCAAATTACAGCCAGTAGACGACGACGTACAGGCCAAGCCAGACGACGTCGACGAAGTGCCAGTACCAGGCGGCGCCTTCGAAACCGAAGTGATGCTCCGGCGTGAAGTGGCCCTTCATCAAGCGGAACAGGACCACGGCCAGCATGATCGCGCCGACGGTGACGTGGAAGCCGTGGAAGCCGGTCAGCATGTAGAAGGTCGAACCGTAGATACCCGAGGTCAGCTTCAGGTTCAGGTCGCTGTAAGCGTGCATGTATTCATACACCTGGAAGCCCATGAAGATGGCGCCCAGCAGCACGGTAGCGGCCAGCCAGGTGATGGTCTTCGAACGCTTGCCCGCCAGCAGGGCGTGGTGCGAAATGGTCAGCGTCACGCCCGACAGCAGCAGCAGCGCGGTGTTGATGGTCGGGATCGGGAACGGACCCATGGTCTGGAAGCTGTCGATGACGCCGGCAGGACCGCCGGTGCCCCACTGGCCAGCGTAGTCGGGCCAGATCACCTTGTGGTCGAGATCGGCCAGCCAAGGCATCGAGATCGAGCGGGCGTAGAACAGCGCGCCGAAGAAGGCCGCGAAGAACATCACTTCCGAGAAGATGAACCAGCTCATCGACCAGCGGAACGACAGGTCGATACGCTTGCTGTACAGGCCAGATTCCGATTCCTTGATGGCGTCGCCGAACCAGAAATACAGCACCAGCAGGGTCGACAGGATACCGCCGATGGTCAGGATCGGACCGAAACCGGCGCCATTAACCCAGCCCGATGCACCGATCATCGTGGCAAGCAGGGACATGCCGGCAAACAGCGGCCAGCGCGACGGGCCAGGCACGAAATAGTACGGTGCTGCGGCGCCTTTGGTTGAACTCATCTTCATCTCCTAAATCAAACTGTATTCGGTGAATGTCTTGCTGCTGTTTTTTAAAATCTATTGTGCTACCGCGAACCGGACCACCATCACCAGCACGCCGATAAAAATCGCCGCCCCGATCAGGCCGGCGATGATCACATGCACCGGGTTCAGGTTGGCTGAATCGCTTGCGTAATCCTTGCCCTTGCGCACGCCAAAAAAGGACCAGAACACGGCCTTCATGGTGGCGCCGAACGACGCCTTGCGGCGCCTGGCCTGGTTCAGTTCATCCATCGCGCCCGCCCTGTCACTTCGCCGCGTTCATGCCGGCGATTTCAAAGAACGTGTACGACAGCGTAATCGTTTTTACTTCGCGCGGCAGCTTCGGGTCGATAAAGAACACGACCGGCATCTGCCTCGCTTCATTCGGTCCCATGGTCTGCTCCTTGAAGCAGAAGCACTCCACTTTCATGAAGTGCGGCGTGGCCGACTGCGGCGCGTAGCTCGGAATCGCCTGCGCCTTGATCGTGCGCGCCTGGGTGTTGACCACTTCGTACATCACGGTGGCCAGCTCGCCCGGGTGGACATCGATGCTGCGCGTGGTCGGGCGGAAGCGCCACGGGCCCTGCGCATTACCATCGAGCTCAACCGTAATGGTGCGGCTCTTGTCGACCTGGGTGTTCTCAGGACGTTCGACCATGCCATCGGACTGCGTCAACACGTTGATGCCGAGCGCCTCGCACAACTGCTTGTACATCGGCACCAATGCGTAGCCGAAGCCAAACATCATCACCGCCAGCACAACCAATTTTCCCAGCATCTTTTTATTGAGCTGGATCCTGCCTGACTGTTCGCGGTTCATATCACATCAACCACATGCGCTTGACGAACAAGGCCACGAAAAAGAACAGGGCGATCCCGCCGATGATCAGGCCGGTCTTCAGGTTATTCGGTTTCTTCGGGTCAGTCATGGTTACCACTTATTGTTCCGTGGCGGCGCGGGCCCGTCGGGCCCGCGCCGCCGGTGCTGCTATTACTTGACCAGCGGCGGCGTTTCGAACGTGTGGAAAGGCGCCGGGCTCGGTACGGTCCACTCCAGGCCTTCCGCGCCATCCCATGGCTTGTCGGCAGCTTTTGCACCGCCACGGATGGTCGGCAGGACCACGAAGAACAGGAAGTACGCTTGCGACAGGCCGAAACCGAATGCGCCGATGGTTGCGATGGCGTTGAAGTCGGTGAACTGCGCCGAGTAATCCGCATAGCGGCGTGGCATGCCTGCCAGGCCCAGGAAGTGCATCGGGAAGAACGTGATGTTGAACGTGATCAGCGATGCCCAGAAGTGGAACTTGCCGCGGAACTCGCTGTACATGTGGCCGGTCCACTTCGGTACCCAGTAGTAGAAGCCGGCGAACAGCGCGAACAGCGAACCTGCCACCAGTACATAGTGGAAGTGCGCCACCACGTAGTAGGTATCCTGCAGCTGGATGTCGATCGGGGTCACAGCCAGGATCAGGCCGGTGAAGCCGCCGATGGTGAACACGAAGATGAAGCCGACCGAGAACAGCATCGGGGTTTCGAAGGTCATTTCGCCCTTCCACATCGTGGCGACCCAGTTAAATACCTTCACGCCGGTCGGCACCGCGATCAGCATGGTGGCGTACATGAAGAACAGCTGGCTGGTCACCGGCATGCCGGTGGTGAACATGTGGTGCGCCCAGACGATGAACGACAGGATCGCGATCGACGCGGTCGCGTAGACCATCGATGCGTAGCCGAACAGCGGCTTGCGTGCGAATGCTGGCAGGATCTGCGAGACGATACCGAACGCCGGCAGGATCATGATGTACACCTCCGGGTGTCCGAAGAACCAGAAGATGTGCTGGTACATGACCGGGTCGCCGCCGCCGGCAGCGTTAAAGAACGAGGTGCCGAAGTGGCGGTCGGTCAGGGTCATGGTGATCGCGCCTGCCAGGACCGGCATCACGGCGATCAGCAGGTAGGCGGTGATCAGCCAGGTCCAGCAGAACATCGGCATCTTCATCAGGGTCATGCCAGGAGCGCGCATGTTCAGGATGGTGACGACGATGTTGATCGAACCCATGATCGACGAGGCGCCCATCAGGTGCATCGCGAAAATACCCATGTCCATGCCGATACCCATCTGGGTCGACAGCGGTGCGTACAGGGTCCAGCCGGCAGCGGTGGCGCCGCCAGGAACGAAGAACGACGCGGCCAGCAGGATTGCCGCAGGCGGCAGCAGCCAGAACGAGAAGTTGTTCATGCGCGCGAACGCCATGTCGGATGCGCCGATCTGCAGCGGGATCATCCAGTTGGCGAAGCCGACGAAGGCCGGCATGATCGCGCCGAACACCATCACCAGGCCGTGCATCGTGGTCAGCTGGTTGAAGAACTCAGGCTGGAAGAACTGCAGGCCAGGCTGGAACAGCTCGGTACGGATGCCCAGCGCGAGAACGCCGCCGGACATCAGCATGACGAGGGAGAACCACAGGTACAGCGTACCGATGTCCTTGTGGTTGGTCGCGAACAACCAGCGGCTCAGACCGTGTGGATGATCGTGCGCGTGATCGTGGCTGTCGTGGCCGTGTGCGTGATCGATTGTGCTTGTGCTCATCTGAAGCTCCTAATTACTTGCGTGCAGCCAGAACTTCGGCTGGTTGAACGATGTTTTCCGCTGCCTTGTTCGACCAGCTATTGCGGGTGTAGGTGATCACCGCAGCAATATCCGAATCCGACAATTGTTTCCATGCTGGCATTTCCGAAGGGTACTTACCGCTCTTCTGGCCGTTCAGCAGCACGTCGATCTGCGGCGCTTTCGGGCCGAGCACGAGGGCCGAGCCGTCCAGCGGCGCGAAGGCGCCCGGCACACCCTTGCCGTTGGCCTGGTGGCAGGCGATGCAATTGGTGTTGTAGACGGTTTCGCCTTTGGTTTTCAGTTCGTCGATGGTCCAGACCTTGGTCGGATCGTCGGCCAGCGCCGCCATTTCCTTCTGCTTGCCGGCGACCCATGCGCTGTAGTCGGCGTCGGACACGACGCGCACGACGATCGGCATGAAGGCGTGTTCCTTGCCGCACAGTTCGACGCAGTTGCCGCGGTAGGTACCGATTTTCTCAGCCTTGAACCAGGTGTCGCGCACAAAACCAGGAATCGCATCCTGCTTGACGCCGAACGCAGGAATCGTCCATGCGTGGATCACGTCGTTGGCGGTCAGCACCAGGCGGACTTTCTTGTTTACTGGAACGACGACTTCGTTGTCGACTTCCAGCAGGTAGTTTTCATTGCGCGCTTCAGTTGGCGCCACGCCTGGCGAGCCCACCTGCGAACGCGGGGTCGACAGGTTCGACAGGAAGGAAATGCCTTCGCCCTCGCCCTTCAGGTAATCGTAGCCCCACTTCCACTGCATGCCGGTGACCTTGATGGTCAGGTCGGCGTTGGAGGTGTCCTTCATCGCGACAACGGTCTTGGTCGCTGGCAGCGCCATGCCAATGACGATCAGGAACGGCACCACGGTCCATGCTATTTCGACCGCGGTCGATTCGTGGAAGGTCGCTGCCTTGTGTCCCTGCGAACGGCGGTGCTTGAAGACCGAATAGAACATCACGCCGAACACGGCAACGAAGATCACCAGGCAGACCACCATCATCCAGGTGTGCAGCGTGTTGATTTCATCAGCGATGCGCGTTACAGGCATCTGCAGGTTCAACTGATTCTCAATTGGACGCCCCTGCACCTGTGCCACAGCCAATGCCGGAAGTCCGGCTGCCGTAACAGCCAGGCCGAACATCAAGGCTTGAAGTCGCTTTGCATATGTCATGTTTTCCCCAACCACCCAAAGATAAGAATATTTTTAAACGCCCAGCAATCCTGGCTTGCTACCGCAGACGCTCCAAAACCATCGCACAAAAAGGTCCCATACCGGCACACCGCGCCGATTGCCGCGAATCCGGTTGGAACCATCACAACGTACCCGGTGGAGAAAACGCACCGCGCACGCTGGCTTGCTATCGCGCTCGACTTTCATGCCGCTGAATTCGCCCGTTTTTTGAGCACACACAGCCACAGTCGACAAAATTAGTCGTTGATTATACTCAATGAGTAGTGTCTACATCAAGGAATAATCGCCGCCGTTGTGGCCTGAACCCTTGCATTTCGCTGGGGCGACCCCACGTTTCGGGACCTAGCGCGGCCGCGGCGGTTCGAAGCGGATGATCGCTTCGCCGGCCGCGGTCTTGCGCGGGGCCGGGCGGAATGCATGTCCATAGATGACCTCGAAACTCAGGCCCAGCTTGCCGTCGGGGCGGCGCTGGCGCTCCAGCGCAGCGCGCATTCTAAGCCAGCCGGCCCGGCCTTGCAGGCCGCGCACGCGCGTGGCGAGCGGATTGCCGCCCAGCGCGCGGACGTCGGCCAACAGCGCGTCAGGCGTGTCGTATGTCACGGTAATAATTTCCATATCCATCACCGGAGTCGAGAAACCGGCTTCCACCAGCTGGTCGCCGAAATCGTGCATGTCGACGAACGGCAAGGCATGCGGATGCCCGTCGACCTCGGCAAAGGCCGCCCGCAGCTCGCGGAAGGTATCGGGACCGAAATTGGAGAACATCAACAACCCCTCCACCCGCAACACCCGGCGCCACTCGGCGAACACCCGGTCCGGCTGCGGATGCCAGTGCAGCGCCAGGTTCGACCACACCAGGTCGACGGAGTTCGGCCCGAGCGGCAATTGGCCAAAGTCCGCGCACACCAGGTCGATGCCGGTTTTGCCTGGCATCAAGCGGTTCAGCATCGATTTCAGGCTGGAGGCCGGCGCCGCCGCCCTGGCCCCGGCCAGCATCGCGGCGCTGGCATCGACGCCGATCACCTGCGCGGCGGGATAGTCTTTTTGCAATGTTGCAAGATCGGCTCCGGTGCCGCAGCCCGCGTCGAGCACCTGCGCCGGCGCCAGTTTCACCAGCGCCAGCCGGTCATGCATGCGCGAAGCAATCTCGCGGCGCAGGAAATCGGACGGCGCCACGCGGGCAGGATCGGCGAACAAGGTGCGCACGCGCGCCAGGTCGATCGGCGCGCTCATTTTGGAAGGGGACTGGGGATTTGCCATGACGGTAATGCGAATGCGTGCCGCGAGAATGAGATAATGGCGGAAGTGTACATGTTGCGAGGCGAGAGCGTGGCCGACCGATTGCGCCTGACGATGCAAGGATGGCCGCTGGCAGTGGCGCGCGCCTTGCTGCCCTCCTCCTGCGCGCTGTGCGGCGCCGGCTGCGGCGGCGTCGTGTGCGTGCCCTGCCACGGCGAGCATGTGGCGCCGCGCCGGCCGCGCTGCCGGCGCTGCGCCAACCCGCTGGGCGCCGGTGCCGACGGCCGCATCGACTGCGCGGCGTGCCTGAGCGAGGGGCGCGCCTTCGACGCCAGCGTGGCGGCGGCCGATTACACAGCGCCATTGGACCAGCTGGTGTTGCAGCTCAAGTTTGGCGGGCGGCTGGCGTTGGCGCCCTGGTTCGCACTGATGATTGCCGACACGGTGCGCGAGCAGCGCCAGCTGTTGCTGCCGAATGTACTGTGCCCGGTGCCGCTGGGCCGGCAACGGCTGGTGGAGCGCGGTTTCAACCAGGCGCTGGAAATTGCCCGGCCGCTGTCGAGCCTGCTTGGCATTCCGCTGCGGCCGCGGTTGGCGATCCGGGCGCTGGAGACGCCGGCGCAGTCCGGTGTCGCGCCCGACCAGCGCCGCCGCAACATCCGCAACGCCTTCATCGTGGCGCCGGACGCGCTGGCGATGGTGCGCGGCCAGCACATCGGCATCGTCGACGATGTGATGACCAGCGGTCACACGCTCGATGAACTGGCCGTCACGCTCAAGCGTTTCGGCGCGGCGCGGGTCTCCAACCTGGTGTTCGCGCGCACGCCACCCCATTGATCTTTAAGGAGAAGCACCTTGTTTCATGTTGTTTTGGTCGAGCCCGAAATTCCGCCGAACACCGGCAATGTCATCCGCCTGTGCGCGAATACGGGTGCCCGGCTGCACCTGATCGAGCCGCTCGGCTTTCCGCTGGACGACACCAAGATGAAGCGCGCAGGGCTCGATTACCACGAGTACGCCAGCATGAAGGTCCACGCAAGCTGGGAGGCTTATCTTGAGGCGGAGCGGCCTGATGCCTCACGCATGTTCGCGCTGACCACGCACGGCTCGTCGCCGTTTGCCAGCGCCAGCTTCAAGCCGGGCGACGTGTTCGTATTCGGCAGCGAGACGCGCGGCTTGGCGCCCGAACGGCGCGAGTCGTTCCCGCCGGCCCAGCGCATCCGCCTGCCGATGATGCCCGACAACCGCAGCCTGAACCTCTCGAACACGGTGGCCGTGGTGGTGTTCGAGGCATGGCGCCAGAACGGCTACGCCGGAGGCGCCTGAAGTTCAGTGGATCGATGGCGGCGTCGTCGCGTCGGTCACGGGCACGTTGCGGCTGGTTCCCGCTTGCCCCAGCTGAAACGCCTCCACCGCGCGGTGGGTGTCCGTCATTTCGCGGAACGCGGTGACTTTACCGTCCTGAACCGTAAACAGGTGCACCCAGTCGCTGCCCCAGTCGAAGCCGTTTGCCCTGACGGTCCAGTCGTAATGCCCCAGGACCACCACGCGACCGTCCTGCGCGATGAATTCGGCCGGCCGGAAGTCGCGCAGCTGCTGGGCCGCAGCGACCATCTGGAAAAATTCGGCGACGCTGGCGCGCCCCTGGCGCTTGCCGGCGAAAGGCAGGCCCGGCACGTCCGGCTCTTCCCACGCGATGTCCTGCGCCATGTAGGACAGCAAGCGCCCGCTGTCGCCCTTGGTGAAGGCGTCGTAGACCTGCTGGATGAGCTCGATGTTGGCTTGTTCGTTCATGATCTTCTCCCGCCACGTTGATTCGTCGATGATCAACTCAGTATGGTCGGGGGATGCATGAACTTCAATGATGCGGGCGCAATTGTGGTGCGCTCGCGGATGACGCCGACGCCGCCTCGTCAGCCGGCCCGGACCTTCGTCAGCAGCTTGGTGGTCGAGCGGTCGTGCTTGAAGTCGATCGCGATCGCCTGGCCGCCGTAGGCAAGCACGGCCTGGCCTTCCGGGATCGCGGTCATGTCGTAGTCGCCGCCCTTGGCATAAATCTCCGGGCGCGCTTCCTGCACCACTTCCAGCGCGGTGTCTTCATCGAAGTCGACCACCAGCGCCACCGACTCCAGCGCGGCCAGCACCGCCATCCGGTCGGCGCAGGTATTCAACGGCCGGTCATCGCCCTTGCCGAGCCGCTTCACCGACGCGTCGGTGTTGGCCGCCACCACCAGCGAGGCGCCCAGCGCGCGCGCCTGCGCCAGGTAAGTCACATGGCCGCGGTGCAGGATGTCGAACACGCCGTTGGTCAGCACCACCGGTTTCGGCAGCGCGGCAACGCGCCGCGCCAGTTCGCTGCGGGTGCAAATCTTGTTCTCGAAATCAGGCATGAGATCGCTTTAAAGTAATTGGGTTAATGCGCCGGCTTGTCTTCTTCCGGCTCTTCTTCAATCGCCATCGACAGGTCGTCGGCCGTGGTCGCGCTGGTGTTGCCAGGCTCCTTGCGGTCGCCGCGCAGCTTGATCTGCAGGCGCAGGCCGTTGGCCGAGTCGGCGTTGCGGATCGCCTCGTCGTAGCTGATGCTGCCCTGGTTGTACAGCTCGTACAGCGCCTGGTCGAAGGTGCACATGCCCAGCTCGCGCGACTTGTGCATGATCTCCTTGATCCCGTGGAAGTTCCCTTTCAGGATCATCTCACTGATCGTCGCGGTATTGAGCAAGATCTCGATCGCGGCCTTGCGGCCCTTGCCGTCCTCGGTGCGCACCAGGCGCTGCGAGACGATGCCGCGCAAGTTCGACGACAGGTCCATCAGCAGCTGGTTGCGCCGCTCTTCCGGGAAGAAGTTGATGATCCGGTCCATCGTCTGGTTGGCGTTGTTGGCATGCAGCGTGCCAAGGCACAGATGGCCGGTTTCGGCGAACGCGATCGCGTGCTCCATCGTCTCGGTGTCGCGGATCTCGCCGATCAGGATCACGTCCGGGGCCTGGCGCAAGGTATTCTTCAGCGCGTTGTGCCAAGAGTGCGTGTCGACGCCGACTTCGCGGTGCGTGACCAGGCAGTTCTTGTTCTTGTGAACGTACTCGACCGGGTCTTCCACGGTGATGATATGCCCGGCCGAATTGGCGTTGCGGTAATCGATCATCGCAGCCAGCGTCGTCGACTTGCCCGAACCCGTGCCGCCGACCACCAGCACCAGCCCGCGCTTGGTCATGATGACTTCCTTGAGCACTTCCGGCAGGCCGAGCTTGTCGAAGTTCGGAATTTCGGAGGCGATCGTCCGCACCACCATCGCCACGCACTGCTGCTGCACAAACACATTGACGCGGAAGCGGCATACATTGGGCAGCGAGATCGCGAAATTGCATTCCATCTCGGCCTCGAACTCGGCGCGCTGGCGCTCGTTCATCAGCGACATGGCGAGCGCGCGCGTGACCTCGCCGGTCAGGCGCTGCTGGCTCAGCGGCTTCATGGCGCCCTGATGCTTCATGCTGGGCGGGAAGTCGGACGAGATAAACAAGTCGGAACCGCCCTGGTGGTGCATCACGGTGAGCAGTTTATGGATGTAAGCCTGGGCTTCGGCGGGGCCAAAGGTCGTAGACATGGAAGCCTTTCACGGATTATGCTGGAGCTGGACTAGCCCCCCCGGCAATTATATCGACACCTTTCCGGTAGAATATAAAATCTTTCCGACCCAGAGTGGTTGACTACGCCCATGACCCTGACCGAACTGAAATACATCGTTGCCGTCGCGCGTGCGAAACATTTCGGCCATGCGGCCGAGGCTTGTTTTGTGGCCCAGCCGACTTTATCTGTCGCGATCAAGAAGCTTGAAGACGAACTTGGCGTGGTGCTGTTCGAGCGCGGCGGTTCCGAGGTATCCGTCACGCCGCTGGGCGCGCAGATCGTGGCCCAGGCCGAGCGCGTGCTGGAGCAAACGGCCGCGATCAAGGAGCTGGCCAAGCAGAACAAAGACCCGCTGGCCGGCCCGCTGCGCCTCGGCGTGATTTACACCATCGGCCCTTACCTGCTGCCGCCGCTGGTCAAGAACATGATCGACCACGTGCCGCAGATGCCGCTGATCCTGCAGGAAAACTTCACCGTTCGCCTGCTGGAGATGCTGCGCCAGGGCGAGCTTGACGCGGCCATCATGGCGCTGCCGCTGCCCGACCACGGCATGTCGATGCAGGCGCTGTACGACGAGCCGTTCGTGGTCGCGATGCCCAAGCATCATCCGTGGGCCGCGCGCAGGTCGATTCCCGCAGCCGACCTGAAATCCGAAACCATGCTCCTGCTTGGCAACGGCCACTGTTTCCGCGACCAGGTGCTGGAAGTGTGCCCGGAAATGGCGCGCTTCTCGACACCCGGCAATGGCATGCAGCGCACGTTCGAAGGCTCGTCGCTGGAAACGATCCGTCACATGGTCGCCAGCGGCATCGGCCTGACCGTGCTGCCGCGCGCCTCGGTGGCCGACATGAACCCGAAAGACGGCATGCTGCGCTACACGCCCTTCGACGCGCCGACGCCGTCGCGGCGCGTGGTCATCGTCTGGCGCAAGAGCTTCACGCGCCGCGCGGCCATCGAAGCGGTCTGCGCCGCGGTCGCCGCCTGCGACCTGCCCGGCATCGAGATGCTTGCCAACGAGGCCGTCGCGGCTTGATCCCTAACGAACAACCAAAGCACGACATGAACAAGCTGGCGCTGTATGTTCGGCTGGTCCGCCTGGACAAGCCGATTGGTATCCTTTTGCTGCTGTGGCCTACCCTGTGGGCCTTGTGGATGGCCTCCGGCGGACGTCCCGACATCGGCATCGTCCTGATCTTCACGCTCGGCACCGTCCTGATGCGCTCGGCCGGCTGCGCCATCAACGACTACGCCGACCGCGACATCGATAAATTCGTCAAGCGCACCGCCGAACGGCCGCTCACGTCCGGCCGCCTCCAGAGCTGGGAAGCGCTGATGGTGGCCGGGGTGCTGGCGCTCGTGTCGTTCGTGCTGATCCTGCCGCTGAACACACTGACCAAGCAATTGTCGATCGCGGCCGTGATCATCGCCGGCAGCTACCCGTACTTCAAGCGCTTCTTCGCGATCCCGCAGGCCTACCTGGGCATCGCCTTCGGCTTCGGCATTCCGATGGGCTTTGCCGCGGTAACCGGCGCGGTGCCGGCGGTAGCGTGGTGGCTGCTGGTGGCCAACGTGTTCTGGGCGGTTGCCTACGACACCGAATACGCGATGGTCGACCGCGACGACGACCTGAAAATAGGCATCCGCACCTCGGCCATCACCTTCGGGCGCTTCGATGTGGCCGCCGTGATGCTGTGCTACGGCGCGGCGCTGGCGATCATTCTCGTGTCCGGCTGGCATCTTGGGCTGCGCTACTGGTTTGTCGGCGGTATCGCCGTGGCGGCAGCAATTGCGCTCTACCACTACACCCTGATCCGCGGACGCGACAGAATGGCGTGTTTTGCGGCTTTTCGTCACAACAATTGGTTGGGTGCGGCGGTTTTTGCTGGTGTCGCGTTAGACTACGCGTTAGGATAATGTTGTCCGAAAAGCACGGCAGGTGAGAGTTGCTCCAGCGCAAAGTATGCGGAGCTAACCTCCCTACAGTAGATCAATAATTTAAATGTGAGGAACTCATGATGCAACCAATTCCAACCAAAACCGGCGCTCGCGACCAACTGATGAATGACCTGAAAACCGTGATCCAGGATGCCGAAGCGTGGCTGCGCCACGGTGGAAACCTGACCGGCGATGAGTTCCACGCGGCCAAGGCCAAGTTCGAGCAGACGCTGATCAGTGCCAAGGCTGACTTGATCCACCTGCAGGAAACCGTGGTCGAGGGCACCAGGGAAGCGGCCAAGGCAACCGACGAATACGTGCATGAGAATCCATGGAAGTCGGTCTGCATCGGCGCCGGCGTCGGACTGCTGCTGGGCGTGCTGATCTCGCGCCGCTAACCCGCCATGGCGATCTTCGAATCGGTCGGGCGGCTGGGATCGACCCTGGTTGACATGTTGCACACGCGCCTGGAGCTGGCCGCGATCGAGGTCGAGGAAGAATCCCAGCGCATGCTGGGCTTCCTGCTGTTCGGCCTGCTTGCACTGGTCCTGTTCGGAGTCGCCTTCATCTTGCTGGCGTTTTTGGTGATCGTGATTTTCTGGGACACCCACCGCGTTGCGGCGGTGGCCGGCATGGCCGCGCTGTTCGGCGTTGCCGGCGCGATCATCGCAATGAAGGTCAAGTCAGGCTTCGCCAACAAGCCGCGGCTGCTGGCCAACACCATCGAAGAAATGCGCAAGGACATTGCATACGCGCGCATGGCGAGGGACGTCGATGAATAAGACATCAAAACATGCGCCGGCATCGCTGGCGGCGCGGCGCGAGGGGCTGGTGACGCTCTGCGCGCTGCAGCGGGTTTCCGCGACCGCCGAGATTCGCGACATCATGGCGCCGGTGCACAACCTGCGCGCCAAGGTTGGCGGGAATTTTGCGATTCCGGTGTCGGCGATCGGACTGATTGGCGGACTGATTTTCGCGGCGCGCAGCGGACGCTTGCTGCCGATGCTGACCACCGGGTTGTCGCTGTGGCGGCTGGGGCGCAATTCGCTGGACGCCTGGCGCCAGCGGGGCTAGCATGTCGTTCCCGCGCAGGCGGGAACCTATACGCCGCGTGCGTTTAGTTCAGCATAGGTTCCCGCCTGCGCGGGAACGACGTTAATTAGCGCCCATCTCCTCACCCAATTCGCGTCCACGAGCCGACGCCGCCTTCAGCGCCTTCACCACGGCCTCCTTCACGCCACTCTCCTCCATGCTGGTGATGGCTGCATACGTAGTCCCTCCCTTGGACGTCACGCGCTCACGCAGCACCTGCAAACTCTCAGGTGAACGCGCCGCAAGTTCCGCCGCGCCGGCAAAGGTGGCCAGCGCCAGCTCCCTGCCCTGCTCCGCGGTCAAGCCCAGTTCCACCGCCGCCTGCTGCATCGCTTCCAGAAAATAGAACACATACGCCGGACCGCTGCCCGACACCGCGGTCACCGGATCGATCAATGCCTCGTCGTCGAGCCACACGGTCTGGCCGGCCGCCTTCATGATCGCGTCAGCAGCGGCCTTCTGCGCCTCGCTCACGCCATCCATCGCCACCATGCCGGTGATGCCGCGCCCGATCAGCGCCGGGGTATTGGGCATCGTACGCACTACCGCGCGGTGCCCGCCCAGCCAGCGCGACAAGTCAGCGCCGCGAATCCCGGCCGCGATCGACAGCACCAGCGTACCGGCGCCGAGCTGCGGCTGCAGCAGGGCCGCCGCTTCGCGCATCTGCTGCGGCTTCACCGCCAGCACCACCACTTCCGACGCACGCACCTCATCGCCGATCTGCTGCGCTGCCGTGACGCCGTGCGCCTGCCGCAAGCGCTCAAGCGCTTCCGGATTCGGATCGACCACGTGAATGTTCGCGCCGGGCGTGAACTTGCCGGCCAGGCCCGCGATCAGCGCGGAGGCCATATTGCCGCCACCGATAAATGCAATCTTCATGACTTCCCCTTATTCGTAAGTGCGTGAGCCGAAGATGGCGCTGCCGACGCGCACGATGGTCGCGCCTTCGGCAATCGCGGCGGCCATGTCGGCCGACATGCCCATCGACAGCGTATCGACCGCGAGGCCAGCGTCGCGCAGCTGCTCCAGCATCTCGCGCAGGCGCGCAAATGGCGCGCGCTGGCGCGCCGGATCTGCCTCGGGCTCGGGAATCGCCATCAAGCCGCGCAGGCGCAGGTTTGGCAACAGCGCCACCGCGCGCGCCAGCTCCGGCAGTTCGGCGGCGCTGATGCCGCTCTTGCTCGCCTCGCCGCTGATGTTCACCTGCAGGCAGATGTTCAGCGGCCCCATGCCGGCAGGCCGCTGCTCGGACAGTCGCTGCGCGATCTTCAAGCGATCGACCGTGTGGGCCCACGCGAAATTCTCCGAGATAGGCCGGGTTTTGTTGCTCTGGATTGGACCGATGAAATGCCACTCCACCTGCACATCCGGCGCCGCCGCATGCACCGCCTGCTGTTTGTCGAGCGCTTCCTGCAGGTAGTTCTCGCCGAACGCGCGCTGGCCGCCGGCCATCGCTTCGAGCACCGCTTCAGGCGGGAAGGTCTTCGACACGGCAAGCAAAAGGATGTCGTCGCGCGCGCGGCCGCAGGCCTTCGCAGCAGCAACAATAGTGTGATCGACTGCTTGCAAGTTCTGGGCGATTGTGGACATAATCATTTTCTTAGAGCAATCAAGCACTTAGGTAAATAAATGCTAACGGTGTTATCAGGCAGGCACCGATAACAGGCACAGGGATTATAAATGGACATCTCCGAATTACTCGCATTCTCCGTCAAGAACAAGGCATCCGACCTGCACCTGTCGGCCGGCCTGCCGCCGATGATCCGCGTGCACGGCGACGTTCGCCGCATCAACCTGCCGCCGCTGGAGCACAAGGACGTGCACAGCATGATCTATGACATCATGAACGACGGCCAGCGCAAGCAGTACGAAGAAGTGCTCGAGGTCGACTTCTCGTTCGCGATTCCGGGCCTGGCGCGCTTTCGCGTCAACGCGTTCAACCAGGAGCGCGGCGCTTCCGCCGTGCTGCGGACGATTCCATCGAAGATCCTCAGCCTGCAAGACCTGAACGCGCCCAAGATTTTCGGCGAACTGGCGATGCGTCCGCGCGGCCTGGTGCTGGTCACCGGCCCGACCGGCTCGGGCAAATCGACGACCCTGGCGGCGATGGTCAACCACCTCAACGAAAACGAGTATGGCCACATCCTGACGATTGAAGACCCGATCGAGTTCGTGCACGAGTCGAAGAAATGCCTGATCAACCAGCGCGAAGTCGGCCCGCACACGCTTTCGTTCAACAACGCGCTGCGCTCGGCGCTGCGCGAAGACCCGGACTGCATCCTGGTCGGCGAACTGCGCGACCTCGAAACCATCCGCCTGGCCCTGTCGGCCGCGGAGACCGGCCACCTGGTGTTCGGCACGCTGCACACCTCGTCGGCCGCAAAAACCATCGACCGTATCGTCGACGTGTTCCCGGCGGATGAAAAAGAGATGGTGCGCGCGATGCTGTCCGAATCGCTGCAAGCGGTGGTATCGCAAACCCTGCTCAAGACGAAGGACGGCAATGGCCGCGTGGCCGCCCATGAAATCATGATCGGCACGCCGGCGATCCGCAACCTGATCCGCGAAGCGAAGATCGCCCAGATGTACTCGGCGATCCAGACCGGCAGCAACGTCGGCATGCAGACGCTGGACCAGAACCTGACCGACCTGGTGCGCCGTAACGTCATCTCGAGCGCCGCCGCGCGCTCCGCCGCCAAGATCCCGGATAACTTCCCCGGCTAAGAACATAAAGGACACGCGATGGAACGCGACCAGGCTTCAAAATTCATGTTCGACCTGCTGCGCCTGATGACCAGCAAGGGCGGCTCCGACCTGTTCATCACGGCCGGCTTCCCGCCTGCGATGAAAATCGACGGCAAGATGACGCCGGTCTCCAGCCAGCCCTTGACCGCGTCGCACACTGCGGACCTCGCGCGCGCCATCATGAACGACAAGCAGACCGCCACGTTCGAGCTGTCGAAGGAATGCAATTTCGCGATCAGCCCGGGCGACCTGGGGCGCTTCCGCGTCTCGGCGTTCGTGCAGATGAGCTGCGTCGGCATGGTGCTGCGCACGATCACGACCACGATTCCGAAGCTCGAAGACCTCGATCTTCCGCCCGTCCTGTCGGACATCATCATGTCCAAGCGCGGCCTGGTGATCATGGTCGGCGCCACCGGCTCCGGCAAATCGACGACGATGGCCGCGATGGTCGGCTACCGCAACGAGAACAGCTACGGCCACATCATCACCATCGAAGACCCGGTTGAATACGTCCACCCGCACAGGAACTGCGTGATCACGCAACGCGAAGTGGGCGTCGACACCGACAGCTTCGAAGCGGCGCTCAAGAACTCGCTGCGCCAGGCGCCGGACGTGATCCAGATCGGCGAAATCCGCGACCGCGAAACGATGGAACACGCGATCGCGTTTGCCGAAACCGGCCACCTGTGCCTGGCCACGCTGCACGCCAACAGCGCCAACCAGGCGCTCGACCGCATCATCAACTTCTTCCCGGAAGAGCGCCGCCAGCAGCTGCTGATGGACCTGTCCCTGAACCTGAAGGGGCTCGTTTCGCAGCGGCTCGTTCCGCGCAAGGAATCGAAGGGCCGCGTGGTCGCCGTCGAGATCATGCTCAACTCGCCGCTGATTTCGGACCTGATCTTCAAGGGCGACGTCCATGAGATCAAGGAAATCATGAAGAAGTCGCGCGAACTGGGGATGCAGACTTTCGACCAGGCGCTGTTCGACCTGCACGAGGCGGACAAGATCAGCTACGAAGACGCGCTGCGCAACGCCGACTCGGTCAACGACCTGCGCCTGACCATCAAACTGCAAGGCAAAGACGCCAAGAACCGCGACCTGTCGGCGGGTACCGAGCACCTGGGCATCGTTTGAACGTCTACGATTTTCGCGCCACCGACATCCAGGGCCAGCCGCTCGCGCTGGAACAATACCGCGGCAAGGTGCTGCTGATCGTGAACACGGCCAGCGCATGCGTGTTCACGGCGCAGTACAAGGAGCTCGAGCAGGTGTACCAGCAGTTTCGGGACCAGGGCGTGGTGGTGCTTGGCTTCCCCTGCAATCAGTTCCGCCAGCAGGAGCGCGGCACCGAAGCGGAGATCGGCGCTTTCTGCGAACGCAATTTCGGCGTGACGTTCCCCATGTTTGCCAAGATCGACGTCAACGGCGCCGGCGCGCATCCCCTGTTCAAGCATCTGAAGAAGGAGAAGCCGGGGCTGCTGGGGACGGGGCTGATCAAGTGGAACTTCACCAAGTTCTTGGTCGCCCGGGATGGCAGCGTGGTGGAGCGCTACAGCCCGACGACATCGCCGCGCGCGATTGCGGGCGACATCGAGAAACTGCTGGCGTGACCCGTACGGCGGACGGGCGAAGCGTCATCCGCCGGATTCACGCCGTCTTCAACGCCTGGTCGATCAACTCGATCCAGTGCGACACCGGCGTATCGGTGCCTGACTGAAGATGGGTCACGCAACCGATGTTCGCCGACACAATCACTTCGGGCCGGGTGGCATGCAGGTTGGCCAGCTTCTTGTCCCGCAGTTCAGTGGCCAGCTCCGGCTGCAGCACCGAATAGGTGCCCGCCGAGCCGCAGCACAAATGATTATCAGCGCATAGCTTCACATCGACGCCGCAAGCGCGCAGCACCCCTTCCACCTTCCCCCTGATCTGCTGCCCATGCTGCAAGGTGCATGGCGGATGGAACGCCACCCGCGGGCCGACCTTGCCGGCAAAGCGCGCAGTCAGCTCCGTTTCGAACTCCGGCAAAATCTCCGACAGGTCGCGCGTCATCTCCGAGATGCGTTTCGCCTTCGCCGCATACGCGCTGTCGTGCTCCAGCAAATGTCCATACTCCTTGACCGTCACCCCGCAGCCCGATGCGGTCATGACGATAGCCTCAACCTGCTCGACCATCGGCCACCACGCGTCGATATTGCGGCGCATGTCGGCAAGGCCGCCCTCCTGGTCGTTCATGTGATAGCGCACCGCGCCGCAGCAGCCGGCCTTCGGCGCCATGACCAGTTGGACGCCGACCGCATCGAGAACGCGCGCCGTGGCGCTGTTGATGTTCGGCGCCATCGCGGGCTGCACGCAGCCTTCCAGCACCAGCATCTTGCGCGCGTGCGCGCGCGAGGGCCACTGTCCCGCGCTCTTGGTGCGCGGCAGCTTGTCCTGCAGCTTCGGCGACAGCAATGGGCGGAACAGCTGGCCAGCCCTGAATGCTGGCGTAAACAGCCATTTGCGCGGCAACGCTTCCTTGAGCACCGTGCGCTTGATGCGCTCGCCCAACGGACGCTGTACGCGGTCCTCCACCACCTTGCGGCCGATGTCGACCAGGCGGCCATACTTGACGCCCGACGGGCACGTGGTTTCGCAATTGCGGCAGGTAAGGCAGCGGTCCAGGTGGATCTGCGTCTTGCGCGTGACTTGCGCGCCTTCCAGCACTTGCTTCATCAGGTAGATGCGCCCGCGCGGGCCATCGAGTTCGTCGCCGAGCAGCTGGTAGGTCGGGCAGGTGGCCGTACAGAAGCCGCAGTGGACGCAGGCGCGCAGGATCGCCTCGGCCTCGTCGCCTTCGCGCGTGCCTTTGATGAAATCGGCGAGATTGGTTTGCATGTCAGTACATCCGTCCTGGATTGAAGATGTTCGATGGGTCGAACGAAGCCTTGAGGCGCTGATGGATCTTCGCCACCGCGGGCGCCAGCGGATGGAACACGCCCACCTCCTTGTCGCCGCCGCGGAACAGCGTGGCGTGGCCGCCAACGGCTGCTGCGGTGCGCCGGATGCGCTGCGCCATGTCGGCGTCGGCGTCGACCTTGAGCCAGCGCTGCGCGCCGCCCCACTCGATCAGCTGCTCGCCCTTCAGGATGATGGCGCCTGCGCTGGTCGGTACCGACAGGCGCCACAGGCTCTCGGTGTTGGTGAAGAACGGGTGCTGCTGCTCGCGCACGCGCGACCAGAAATCGTCCGCGCTGTCGGCCAGCTCGCCGCCCAGGTCACGCGCAGCCGCCTCCACCGCGGCCTCCGCGCCCGACAGGCGAACCGTCAGCACGCCGCCGTGCCAGCAGCTGGCAGAAATCGGCAGCGGCAAACCGCCCCACTCGTTGAGCATGCGCAGCGCGTCGATCTCGCTGGTTTCAAAGCGCAGCGTGGTCTCGCGGATCGGCCGCGGCAGCACCTTGACCGACATCTCGAGCATCACGCCCAGCGTGCCAAGCGAGCCTGCCAGCAGGCGCGAGACATCGTAGCCGGCCACGTTCTTCATCACCTGCCCGCCAAACGACAGCACCTGCCCGCTGCCATCGAGGAGTTTGGTGCCGAGTACAAAGTCGCGTGCAGCGCCGCTGGTAGCCCGGCGCGGACCGGACAGGCCGCTCGCGATGGCGCCGCCAAAGGTGGCGCCGTCGCCGAAATGCGGCGGCTCGAACGCCAGCATCTGCTTGCGTTCGGCCAGCGCCGCCTCGATCTCGGCGAGCGGCGTGCCGCAGCGCGCGGTGATGACCAGCTCAGTGGGCTCGTAGTCGATGATGCCGCTGTGGACCCGCGTGTCGAGCACCTGGCCGTCGATGCGCTGGCCATACCAGTCCTTGGTGCCGCCGCCACGGATGCGCAATACGCTGCCCGCCGCCGCCGCCGCCAGTACCTGCTCTCTTAATTGTTCGATCGACTGCACAGTGGTTCCCATCAGAAGCGCGGCAAATCCGCGAACGGCAGCACGCCGCCGCTGACGCGCATCTTGCCGAATTCGGCGCATCGGTTAAGTGTCGGAATCGCCTTGTCCGGATTGAGCAGCATCGGCGGATCGAAGGCGCGCTTGACGGCGAAGAAGGCGTCGAGCTCCTCGCGCGTGAACTGCACGCACATCGAGTTGATCTTCTCCATGCCGACGCCATGTTCACCTGTGATGGTGCCGCCTACTTCGACGCACAGCGCCAGGATGGCGGCGCCGAAGGCCTCGGCACGCTCGAATTCGCCGGGCTTGTTCGCATCGAACAGGATCAGCGGATGCAGGTTGCCGTCGCCCGCATGGAACACGTTTGCGCAGCGCAGGCCGAACGTGGTCTCCATCTGCTCGATGCCGATCAACACCTGCGCCAGGTTCTTGCGCGGGATGGTGCCGTCCATGCAGTAGTAGTCGGGCGAAATGCGTCCCGCCGCCGGGAAGGCGTTCTTACGGCCGGACCAGAAGCGCATGCGTTCCGATTCGGTTTCCGACACCGCGATCGCGCTTGCGCCGGCCTTCTCCAGCACGGCGGTCATGCGCGCGATTTCTTCGTCCACTTCCAGCTTGGTGCCGTCGGCCTCGCACAGCAGGATCGCTGCCGCGTCGGTATCGTAGCCCGCCTTGACGAACGGCTCGACCATGCGCGACGAGGTGCGGTCCATCATCTCCAGGCCGGCCGGGATGATGCCCGCGGCGATCACGCTGGCCACCGCGTTGCCGCCGGTGACAACGTCGTCGAACGACGCCATGATGACGCGCGCCGTCGCCGGCTTGGGGACCAGCTTGACGGTGACTTCGGTGACGATGCCGAGCATGCCTTCGGAGCCGATAAAGACAGCCAGCAGGTCGAGGCCGGGCGCGTCGAGCGACTCGCCGCCCAGTTCAATGATCTCGCCGTCGATGGTGGCGACGCGCACGCGCATCACGTTGTGCACGGTCAGGCCGTACTTCAGGCAATGGACGCCGCCCGAGTTCTCGGCCACGTTGCCGCCGATGGTGCAGGCGATCTGCGACGACGGATCGGGCGCGTAGTACAGGTCGTACGGTCCGGCGGCATCGGAGATGGCCAGGTTGCGCACGCCCGGCTGGACAACCGCCAGGCGGGCATACGGCTCGACGCGCAAGATGCGGTTCAGGCGCGCGGTGGAGATCACCACGCCGTCGGCCATCGGCAGCGCGCCGCCAGACAAGCCGGTGCCGGCGCCGCGCGGCACGATCGGCACGTTCAGTTCGCGGCACACGTTCAGGATCGCCAGCACCTGCTCCTCGTTGTCCGGAAGGGTGACGATCATCGGCAACTGGCGATAGGCGGCAAGGCCATCGCACTCGTACGGACGGGTATCTTCCGGATCGGAAAGAATGCAGCGATCTGGCACGCGGGCGCGCAGCGCAGCGGCTACTTGCTGGCGTCGCTCGTTATTGACGGGGATGGAGGCGGACATGCACCGATTGTAAGCACAATTCCGGGGTTTTGTCGTATGCTCAAGCTATTCTTTTTTGCATGCTAGGGACAACCATGGGCAATCGCCTCTCAAAAATCGCCACCCGCACGGGCGACAACGGCACCACAGGCCTCGGCGACGGCAGCCGCACCGAGAAAGACAGCATTCGCGTCCATACGCTGGGCGAGGTGGATGAGCTGAACTCCTTCGTCGGGCTGCTGCTGTGCGAAGACATGCCGGACGACCTGCGCGAAGAGCTGGTCTCGATCCAGCACGACCTGTTCGACCTGGGCGGAGAGCTGTGCATCCCGGGCTACCAGCTGATCACCGACGCCCATGTCGAGCGCCTCGACGCGCTGCTGGAGAAGTACAACGCCACCCTGCCCGCGCTGCAGGACTTCATCCTGCCGGCCGGCTCGCGCGCCGCCGCCGTCGCGCACCTGTGCCGCACCGTGTGCCGCCGCGCCGAGCGCAGCATCGTCAGCCTGGGCCGCGAAGAGAAGATCAACGAGCACCCGCGTCAATACGTAAACCGCCTGTCCGACCTGATGTTCGTGCTGTCGCGCGTATTGAACCGGTTTGCCGGAGGCAGCGACGTGCTGTGGCAGAACGACCGCAAACGGGGATAGAAACGCGTCAGATGTGCTTCATCTCGAGTTCGAGCCTGCCGTGCGGAGGCACCTCCTGCCACTTCGCGGCCAGGGTGCGCGCGGCGCCATACAGCTGATCTTCGACGACGACGCCCGCGAGTTCGGGGGCCGGCCGGCCCCGCGTCGCGCATGCGCCGCGCACGCCTTCGACGAACTGGCCCGGATCGAACGCCCCGCTCCACAACTGCGCCTGCAGGCTCTCAACGACCGCCTCCGCATGCACCGCCTGATCGGCCAGTGCGGCGTTCGCGATGTCGTGCCCTTGCGTCATCGCGAAGCCGATGTCGCTGCCGGCGGCGACCATGCCAAGGAAGCCACCGGTATATGCCAGCGTGTCCTCCACCACAAAATGGATCAGGTCATGCGGCAGGATGCCCTGGCGCGGCATCGCGACCGAGGTCTGGGTGCCATCGCCGCGTATGCAAAGCAAGGAATCGTATTTGTCGGATTTTCCGTGCTTGGTGGCGATCAGCTTCATGGATGGATTCCGTTCAGGGGATTGGCCCTGACATTAAATGCGGACTGCGTCCAAGTCAACCCATCAGAGTCAACAGGCAAAGCGCGCGGTGCGTGACCGATCAACCGCTCTTGTGTAACATCGGCTGCAAAAACAACGTACAGGAGACTGGTTCGTGCATGACTTTATCGAGACCTACGACGGCGCGCTAACGCCAGAACAGTGCCAGCAGATCATCGGCCGCTTCGATGCCAGCGACAAGGTAGTGCGCGGCCGCACCGGCAACGGCGTCGACGTGACCAAGAAGGACAGCTACGACCTGACGATCGGCTCGCACAAGGAATGGCACGACGTGGGCAACCTGATGCTGACCGTGGTCCGCCAGCACCTGCGGGCGTACATGGACAAGTACCGGATGCTGCTGGTGGGCGCGCTGTCGCCGACGGTTGCGCATCCGGAGACCGGCGAGCCGGTGGTGCTGACGCTGGAGAACTTCGACGCCTGCGGCACGCCGAACATCGACGCGCTGATCCAGTACATGTACCGCGCCGGGCCGATCAACCTGCAGAAGTATGTCAAGGCGAGCGGCGGCTACCACCACTGGCATTCCGAGATCTACCCGCAAAACGCCAGCTGCGAGACGCTGCACCGCGCGCTGCTGTTCCAGTTTTACCTGAACGACGTCGACGACGGCGGCGAGACCGAATTCCTGTACCAGCAGCGCAAGGTCGAGGCGCGCCAGGGACGGCTGATCATTGCGCCGGCCGGCTTCACGCATTCGCACAAGGGACACGTGTCGAGGAGCGGCGACAAATACATCGCCACGTCATGGATCTTGTTCCAGCGTGCCGAGACGCTGTATAGCTAGCGAAAAAATTCCAAAATCGGGGACAGACCACCATTTTAGAATCTTCTAAAATGGTGGTCTGTCCCCGATTTTGGAACTTTCCGAATGCGGGACTTTTTTTTGAGCGTAAAAAAGGCGGATGGCGCGTTGCGCTTGTCCGCCTTGCGTGCCAGCCTGTCGGCTTAGGTGTTGTTGACCACCAGGCGCGGTTCACCCGACATGAATCGCTGGCGGATCGAGGCGGCGATGCCTTTGGCGTCGAGGCCAACACCGGCCAGCAGCGCAGCCGGGTCGCCGTGGTCGATGAACTTGTCCGGCAGGCCAAGCATCAGGATCGGCTTGACGATGCCTTCGGCCGCCAGCGCTTCGGCTACCGCCGCGCCAGCACCACCCATCACGCAGCCCTCTTCCACCGTCACGAAATAGTCGTGGTCGGCCGCGAGGCGCTTGACCAGTTCCACATCAAGCGGCTTCACGAAGCGCATGTTGGCGACCGTCGCACCAAGCTCGGCTCCGGCGGTCACGCTTGGCGCGACCATCGAGCCGAACGCGAGAATCGCGATCTCCTTGCCTTCTCGCTTGATCTCGCCCTTGCCAATCTCGATCGAGGTCAGCTCCTTCAGGATCTCCGCGCCGATGCCGGCGCCGCGCGGGTAGCGCACCGCGGCCGGGCCTTCGTAGCGGTACGCCGTGGTCAGCATGCGGCGGCATTCGTTTTCGTCCGAGGCGGCCATGACGACCATGTTCGGGATGCAGCGCAGGTACGAAATATCGTAGTTGCCGGCGTGGGTGGCGCCGTCGGCGCCGACCAGGCCCGCGCGGTCGAGCGCGAACGTGACGTCGAGGTTTTGCAGCGCTACGTCGTGGATCAATTGGTCGTAGGCGCGCTGCAGGAAGGTCGAGTAGATCGCGACGACCGGCTTGAGTCCTTCCGTGGCCAGGCCCGCGCCGAACGTCACCGAGTGCTGCTCGGCGATGCCGACGTCAAAGTAGCGGTCCGGGTACTGCTGCTCGAAGCCGACCATGCCGGAGCCTTCGCGCATCGCCGGCGTGATGCCGACCAGGCGCTTGTCGGCAGCGGCCATGTCGCACAGCCAGTTGCCGAATACTTCGGTGTAGGTCATCTTGCCGGCCTTGGCGGGCTGGATGCCTTCGGTCGGGTTGAACTTGCCGGTGCCGTGGTACAGGATCGGCTCGGCCTCGGCCAGCTTGTAGCCCTGGCCCTTCTTGGTCACCACGTGCAGGAACTGCGGCCCCTTGAGCTTCTTGATGTTTTCCAGCGTCGGAATCAGCGATTCGAGGTCGTGGCCGTCGATCGGGCCGATGTAGTTGAAGCCGAATTCTTCGAACATCGTGGCCGGCACCACCATGCCCTTGGCATGCTCCTCGAAGCGCTTGGCCAGTTCGAGGACCGGGCCAGGCAGCACCGACTTGCCGACGTTCTTGGCGGCGGCGTAGAACTGCCCCGACATCAGGCGCGCCAGGTAGCGGTTCAGCGCGCCGACCGGCGGCGAGATCGACATGTCATTGTCGTTCAGGACCACCAGCAGGTTGACGTCTTCCTGTACGCCGGCGTTGTTCATCGCTTCGAACGCCATACCGGCGGTCATCGAGCCGTCGCCGATCACCGCGATCGCGTGGCGCTGCTCGCCCTTGATCTTGGCCGCTTGCGCCATGCCCAGCGCGGCGGAGATCGAGGTCGACGAGTGCGCGGTGCCGAAGGTGTCATATTCGCTCTCGACGCGGCGCGGGAAGCCCGAGACGCCGCCAAACTGGCGCAGCGTGTGCATCTGCTCGCGGCGGCCGGTAAGGATCTTGTGCGAATAGGTCTGGTGGCCGACGTCCCAGACGATGCGGTCGTGCGGCGTGTTGAACACGTAGTGCAGCGCGATCGTCAGTTCGACGGTGCCGAGATTGGACGACAAGTGGCCGCCCGTCTTCGATACCGAGTCGAGCAGGAAGTGGCGCAGTTCGTGCGCCAGCGGCGTGAGTTGGGTACGGGGCAGCTTGCGCAGCTCGGCCGGGCTGTTGATGGTCTCTAGCAGTTTCATTTACGCTTTCCGCTGCACGATCAGGTCGGCGAGGTCGCGCAGCCTGCATGCTTGTTCTCCAAACGGTTCGAGCGCACGGTGCGCGTCGTTCCGCAGTTTTTCCGCAAGGGCCCGCGACTGCTCCAGGCCCAGAATCGATACATAGGTCGGCTTGTTGGCCGCCGCGTCCTTGCCGGCGGTCTTGCCCAGCGTGGCCGAGTCGGCGGTGGCGTCAAGCACGTCGTCGACAACCTGGAACGCCAGCCCGATCGCGCTTGAATACGCGTCGAGCGCGGCCAGTTCCTGCGCCGACAAATCCTTGCCCGCCAGCGCGCCGAGCACCACCGCGGCGCGCAGCAGCGCACCGGTTTTCAGCTGGTGCATGCGCTCGAGCTGTTCGAGCGTGAGGCTGATGCCGACGCTGTCGAGGTCAATCGCCTGGCCGCCGCACATGCCGCCTGAACCTGCCGCTTGCGCCAGCAGCTTCACCATCGCGAGCTGGCGCGCCGGCGGAACGGTATCGCCTTCGCACAACACGCTGAAGGCCTGCGCCTGCAGCGCGTCGCCCACCAGCAGCGCGGTGGCCTGGTCATACGCTACGTGCACCGTCGGCTTGCCGCGCCGCAGATCGTCGTCGTCCATGCACGGCATGTCGTCATGGACCAGCGAGTACACGTGGATCATCTCGACCGCGGCGGCGGCGCGTTCCAGCGCGCGCACATCGGCGCCGGTCAGCGCGCCGGCGGCGAACGCCAGCAGCGGGCGTACCCGCTTGCCGCCGCCCAGCGCCGTGTAGCGCATCGCCTCGTGCAGCTTGTGCGGCACCACGGCGGCCGGCGGCAGAAACGTCTGCAGCGCGGTTTCAACGCGGGCCTGCACGGTTTTCATCCAGTCATCGAAAGCGCCGGCGATCATTGGTCGCCCTCGCCGCCATTGGCGACCGCGAACGGCTTGAGCATGTCGCCTTCGAGGACCTTGACCTGGGCTTCGACTTTTTCCAGCTGGGCGGCGCAGTAGCGCACCAGCTCCGAGCCGCGCGCGTAGGCGGCCACCGAGGCGTCGAGCGGCAGTTGTCCGGCTTCCATTTGGGCGACCAGTTGCGCCAGTTCGGCCATTGCCTGCTCGAACGACTCCGGGGCGGCAACGCCGTCGGCTGTTATTTTCTTTGACATAAATACTTTAAGTGAGGCTGAGGCATGCAACTTTATGCTTGCCGTTCCAGTCTAATCGCTTATTTTAGAATAATTCACCCCATCGGGTAACGTCGGTTCGCCAGCGACAGCTTGCAAGTCAGACCAGATTTTATCCCAATTAGGGGGCTGCCCATGAAAACGATGCCGTTCCGGCAACACCTCCATCTCGCGGCGCCACATTCGCGCGCTGGCCCACGACTGTAGAGCTCGTTCGCGGTATAATCTCCGGTTCTGTCCGAAATACCGTATTCCGCACTCCCAAAATACTGGTCTTTGGATTCTTTCTCTTCTTTGGCTTGATGCTCATTTAAAAGGGGGGTTGGGATGTCCGATCTGGCTACCCACGCCAAGCTGGCGCAATCGTGCGCGCAGCTTCCGGTAGATGTCTACTTTGATGAAGCGCTGCTAAAGCGCGAGATGCAGCAACTATTCCAGAACGGCCCGCGCTATGTCGGGCACGAACTGATGGTGCCCGACGTGGGCGATTTTGCCACCCTTGCTTCTGAGAACGAGGGTCGCATGCTCGTGCGCAATGCAAATGGCATTGAAGTGTTGTCCAACGTCTGCCGCCACCGCCAGGCGCTGATGTTCAATGGCCGCGGCAACGCGGCCAACATCGTCTGCCCGCTGCACCGCTGGACCTACGATCTCAAGGGCCAGCTGATCGGCGCGCCGCATTTCCCGGAAACGCCTTGCGTGCACCTGGCGAAAACGCCGCTGCAGAGCTGGAACGGCTTGCTGTTCGAGCAGAACGGCTACAACGTCATCGACAAGCTGAAAACGCTGTCGGTGACCAAGGACCTCGATTTCACCGGCTACATGCTCGACCACGTCGAGGTGCATACCTGCGACTACAACTGGAAGACCTTCATCGAGGTCTACCTGGAAGACTATCACGTCGAGCCATTCCATCCGGGCCTGGGCGGCTTCGTCAGCTGCGACGACCTGCGCTGGGAATTCGGGCGCGACTACAGCGTGCAGACGGTGGGCGTGAACCGCGGCCTGCAGAAGTCCGGCTCGCCGGCCTACCAGAAATGGCAGGAGCAGGTGCTCAAGTTCCGCCGCGGCGAACCGCCTCCGTACGGCGCGATCTGGCTGACCCTGTACCCGAACATCATGGTCGAGTGGTACCCGCACGTGCTGGTGGTGTCGACGCTGTGGCCGGACGGCCCGCAGAAGACCCGCAACGTGGTCGAGTTCTACTACCCCGAGGAGATCGTGCTGTTCGAGCGCGAGTTCGTCGAGGCCGAGCGCGCCGCGTACATGGAAACCTGCGTCGAGGACGACGAGATCGCACTGCGCATGGACGCCGGCCGGCGCATCCTGGTGCAGCGCGGAGTCAACGAAGTCGGGCCATACCAGTCACCAATGGAAGATGGCATGCAGCATTTCCACGAGTGGTACCGAAGCAATATCGACCTTTAACGCCAAAGGATCCCATGGCGTCGCTATGGATGTTACTTGCCAGTTTCTCGTTCGCCGCCATGGGCGCGGCCGTGAAACTGGCTTCCGAGTTGTACTCCACCTCTGAAATCGTGATGTACCGCGGCATGGTTGGCACCATCATGCTGCTGTTGCTGGTGCGCCACCAGGGCGGCACCTTCCGTACCGCGCTTCCCAAAGAGCACCTGTGGCGCGGCTTCGTTGGCGTCATATCTCTGTGGCTGTGGTTTTACGCCATCGGCGAGCTGCCGCTGGCCACCGCCGTCACCCTTAATTACCTGGCACCGATCTGGATCGCGCTCTACCTCGCCCTGATGGGCTGGCTGCGCGGCAAGCACCATGTCGAATGGCCGATGCTGCTGGCCGTCAGCGCCAGCTTTGTCGGCGTGGTGCTGGCGCTGCAGCCTGCGGTCGAGTCCGAGGCCTGGCTCGGCGCGACGGTGGCGATCGCCTCGTCGCTGCTGTCGGCGATGGCGTACATGCAGGTTCGCCGGCTCGGCAAGATGGGCGAGCCGGAATACCGGGTGGTGTTCTATTTCTCCCTGATCACCGTGGTGTTCGGCCTGGTCGGCACGCTGGCACCTAGCCAGGGCGGCGAGCCGTCGCTGCATGCCCACAGCTGGTATAGCGCCGGCCTGCTGGTGGCGGTGGGTTTCTGCGCGACCATCGCGCAAATGGCGATGACGCGCGCTTACCGGGTCGGCAATGTCCTGGTGGTGGCCAACCTGCAATACACTGGCATCATCTTCTCCAGCCTGTGGGGCATGGCGCTGTGGGGCGATGTGTTCGACTGGCATGTGTGGCTCGGCATGGGCGTGATCCTGGTATCGGGCGTGGCTGCAACGTTCTACAATACACGCAGCACGCCGCCCGCAGGAGCGGTGAGGACCGATCCGATTGCCAGCGAACTCTGAGGACACCATGTACACGACACTGATTTCCGCCGCCGACCTCGCCCCGCACATCGACAGCCCCAACTGGGCCGTCATCGACTGCCGCCACGACCTGGCCGACCCGCAGGCCGGCCACGCCGGCTATGCGATCGGCCATATCAGCCATGCGCTGTTTGCCCATGTGGACACCGACCTGTCGGGTCCGAAGTTCGGCGCCGACGGCGCCTTCCGCGGCCGCCACCCCCTGCCCGACCGCGAGACCTTCATCGAGACCTTGCGCCACTGGGGCATCAACGGCGACACCCAGGTCGTCGCCTACGACGCCCACGGCGGCATGTTCGCCGCGCGCCTGTGGTGGATGCTGCGCTGGGTCGGCCACCAGCAGGTCGCGGTGCTCGACGGCGGCCTGGCTGCCTGGCAGGCCGGAGGCTTCCCGATGTCGACCGAGGCGCCGATCCGCGAGCGCGGCACGATCATGGACCGCGGCCCGCTGGTGGAAACCGTGTCGGCGGCCGAAGTGCTGCAAAATCTCGCGATCGGCGCGCGCGTGGTCATCGACGCCCGTGCGGCCGACCGCTTCCGCGGCGAGAACGAAACGATGGACCCGGTCGGCGGCCACATCCCGGGCGCGAAAAACCGCTTTTTCAAGGACAACCTGCAGCCGGACGGCCGCTTCAAGGCTGCGGCCGAGCTCAAGGCCGACTTCGCCGGCCTGGTGGCGGAGCCGGCGGCGGCGATCATGCAGTGCGGCTCCGGCGTCACTGCCTGCCACAACCTGCTGGCGCTGGAAGTGGCCGGCCTGCCGGGCGCGGCGCTGTATCCGGGTTCGTGGAGCGAGTGGAGCTCCGATCCCTCGCGCCCGGTGCATACGGGCGCGTAGGCGACCTTGTCGGTACAGCGTGCCGCTGCGTCAGTGAGCGCCGGTCAGGAACACCACAATCAGCACCCCAATGCCGATCAACAGCACCTGCGGCACCGACTCGCGCACGGTGGCGCGGCGCTGCATCTGCGGCATCAGGTCGCTCACGGCGATATACAGGAAGCCTGACGACGCAAACACCAGCACATACGGAATCAGCCCGCTGGCGCGGTCCAAGGTGTAGTAGCCGATCAAGCCGCCGGCCACCGCCATCAGGCTGCACAGCAGGTTGAAGACATAGGCGCGGCGGCGCGAGAAGCCGGCGTTGAGCAGCACGATGAAGTCGCCGATTTCCTGCGGGATTTCGTGGGCGATGATGGCCAGGCCGGTGATGATGCCCAGCTCGGGATTGGCCAGGAACGCCGCGGCGATCAGGATACCGTCGGTGAAATTGTGCATCCCGTCGCCGATCAGGATCATCCACCCCGACTTGCCCGCCTCGCGCGCATCGTGCCCGTGCGCGTGGTGATGGCCATCGCCCTCGTGATGGTGCGAGTGGCGCAGGATCGCCAGCTTCTCCAGCATGAAGAAGGCCAGCAGGCCACCGAGCAGGGTGGCGAACAGCTGGTGCGTATCGGCGCCCGACTCGAATGCCTCGGGCAGCGCGTGCAGCAGCGCTGTCGACAACATGATCCCGACCGACAGGCTGACCATGCGCTCGACCATTTTCGACAGCAGCGTGAACGAGAACACGGCGGCCGCAGAAATGCTGACAACGCCGCCGATGGTGGTCGCGAGCAGGATGGAAATGAGGATCGGGTCGATTTTGTTGCCTCTTGTACGGATGTTGCGAGATGCGCAAGCCCGGCATTGTACCGCCTCGGCCCGCTATCCGTCCGCCTGTTGGCCTGCCGCCCAGAAAAAAAGGCCTCCGGTGAGGGAGGCCTTGCGGGGCGGCTGCGCGACGCTTACGGCACGAGCGCGAAGTTAATGTTGGACGCGTTCTGCGTTGCAATATCAACCGCGGTGGCCCGGGTCTGGGTGGCATAACCGGTGGCTGCGGCCGACACCGAATACTGGCCCGCGCCTGGCGTCGCCGTGGTCGCGGCCGAGAACGTCAATGGCAGGGTCGCGCTGTAGGTGGCGTATTGCGGGGCGGCTACGGGCAAGTTGTTAAGCGTGTAGACGCCGGTTGCCAGGTCGGCGCCTGCATACTTGATCACCACCGTCGGGCCGGCAGCGAAGGTTTGGCGGGCCGAGACATAGGCCGCTTCGCCAGTGGCGCTGGCCGGGGTCATCGTGACACTGCCGGCGATGCTGCCGACCGGGCTGGCCGCCAGCGTCAGCGGAGCGGCGACCGTGCTCAGCGAAGTGGTGCTCGAGACCGTCGCGACCGGGACCGCGGCAACGACCGCGGCGGCGCGGCCGTCGGCGGTGATGACCACGTCATAGCTGCCTGGCGCCAGGCGCGACAGGATGAATTCGCCCGATGTCGGGTTCGGCGCCGTCGAACTGACGATCGTGCCGTTCTGCTGGGCGCTCACGCTCACGCCGCTCGACAGCAATGCCGGGCTGATGAAGCCGTTGATCCCATTGCTGACGGTTGGCACCAGTTTGATGACCGGCTTGAGCGCATACTTGCCGTTGCCTTTTGTGAGTACCGATTTGCAGGCATCGAAGTCGAGCACCAGGTCGGTGCGCTGGCCGGAGACCACGTCGAAGGTGCCGGCGATCTTGATGCCGCTCTGAACGGCGCTTGGCGTATCGAGCGTCTTCTCGGCGGTGGTACCGGTGGCGACGACGGTGTTGGCGGTGCCGGCGCCGCCGTTGGCATCGAGCACCAAGCGCAGCTGGTTGTACTTACCAGGAGGCAAACTGGTCGCGCCCAGCGTTTCCAGCACGCCGTTGGTCAGGTTAAGCAAGTTAATCTTGCGGGCCGGGCTGAGCGTGATATCGCTCCAGCCGCTATCGGCGTCGCCGGCGGCGCCGTTCTGGTGCACGCGCACCTTGCTGACAGTGACGTTGACGGCATCGAAACCGCAGGCTGGCGCGTCGGTCAGCGACACGCCGAGCGTGCCGGACTGGGTAGGCGCCGGTGCCGGCGCGGCGCTATCCCCGCCGCCGCCGCCGCCGCAAGCGGCAATGGTGGCCGCGGCAATGGTGGCGCAAGCGATCAGGGTCGGACGAACGAATGTCAGTGTCATATATAACCTCTCAAAAATGAATAATCCGGCACGCGTAGCGCGCTGCAACAACCGGACTATACATTTCCGAGTGGCAAGTTTGTGTGCGCCAACACACATTGCAACTTTTGCTTACAACTTCGCTGAGATTTCGTTAGCTGACCGTCAATATTCCGTCGCGTTTAGTGCGCTTTGTCCCAATTGCTGCCCACGCCAACCTCGGCCAGCAGCGGGACCTTCAGCTGCGCGACGCCTGCCATCAGCTCCGGCAGCTTGACCTTGACGATCTCCAGTTCGCGCTCCGGCACTTCCAGCACCAGCTCGTCGTGCACTTGCATCACCATCTTTGTCGCCATGCCGGCCGTTTCGAGCCAGCCCTGCACCGCGATCATCGCCAGCTTGATCAGGTCGGCCGCCGTGCCCTGCATCGGCGCATTGATCGCGGCGCGTTCGGCGCCCTGGCGGCGCGGGCCGTTCGGGGAGTTGATCTCGGGGAGCCACAGTCTCCGTCCGAAGACCGTCTCGACGTAGCCGCGCGCCTTCGCTTGCATGCGGGTGTCGTCCATGTACTGCTTCACGCCCGAGAAGCGCGCGAAGTAGCGCTCGATGTAGCTCTGCGCAGCCGAGCGGTCGACGCCCAGGTTGGCCGCCAGCCCGAAGGCGCTCATGCCGTAGATCAGGCCGAAGTTGATGACCTTCGCGTAACGGCGCTGCTCGCTTTCGACGTCGGCCGGCGCCACGCCGAAAATCTCGGCCGCCGTCGCGCGGTGGATGTCTTCGCCATCGGCAAATGCGCGCAGCATCGCTTCGTCTTCCGAGATGTGCGCCATGATCCGCAGCTCGATCTGCGAGTAGTCGGCCGAGACGATCACGCTGCCTGGCGGCGCGACGAAGGCTTCGCGGATGCGCCGCCCTTCGGCTGTTCTGATCGGGATGTTCTGCAGGTTCGGGTCGTTCGACGACAGCCGTCCCGTCACCGCCACCGCTTGCGCGTAGTTGGTGTGCACGCGGCCAGTGGCGCGGTTGACCATCTTCGGCAGCTTGTCGGTGTAGGTCGACTTCAGCTTCGACAGGCTGCGGTGTTCAAGCAGGACCTTCGGCAGCGGGAAGTCTTCGGCCAGCTTTTGCAGCACTTCTTCGTCGGTCGATGGGGCGCCGCTCGGGGTCTTTTTAATCACCGGCAGCTGCAGCTTGCCGAAGAAGATTTCGCCGATCTGCTTGGGCGAGCCGAGGTTGAACGGGCCGCCGGCCAGTTCGTGCGCTTTCTGCTCCAGCTCCATCAGGCGCGCGCCAAGTTCGTTCGACTGCGTGTCGAGCAGCGCGGCGTCGATCAGCACGCCGTTGCGCTCGATCTTCTGCAGCACGACGGACGTCGGCAGTTCGATCTGGCGGTAGATGAAGTTGAGCTTTTCGTCGCTTTCGACGTGGCCCTTCATCGCGTGGTGCAGGCGCAGCGTGATGTCGGAGTCTTCGCCGGCGTATTCGGCCGCGCGCGACAGCTCGACCTGGTCGAAGCAGATCTGCCCCGCGCCCTTGCCGCATACGTCGGTGAACGGGATGGTGGTGTAGCCGAGGTGGCGCATCGCCAGGCCGTCCATGTCGTGCGGCTTGTGCGATTCGAACACGTACGATTGCAGCAGGGTGTCGTGCGCGATGCCGCGCAAGGTCACGCCGTGGTTGGCGAAAATGTGGCTGTCGTACTTGAGGTTCTGGCCGACCTTCGGCTTGGCCGGGTCTTCCAGCCAGGCGCGCAGCTTGCCCAGCACCAGCTCGCGCGACAGCTGTTCCGGCACGCCGGCGTAGCGGTGCGCGACCGGAATGTAGGCGCCCTTGCCCGGCTCGACGCTGAGCGAGATGCCGACCATTTCGGCCGTCATCGGGTCGAGCGAGGTGGTTTCGGTGTCGACCGAAGTCAGTTCGGCGGCGTCGATCAGCGCCAGCCATTTGTCGAGCGCCTCTTCGGTCAGCACGGTCTCGTATTCGCCACGGATGACCGGTGTCGCTGCGACGCCGAACAGGTCGCCTTCGGGCGAATTGAGCAGCACGCCACTGGCGCCCGCGTCGACCGCCGCGCCGATCTCGCGCAGCAGTGTCTTGAAGCCGTAGCGCTGGAAGAAGTCGCGCAGGCCGTCCTTGTCTTCCTCGCGCCCTACCAGCGATTCGGAGATCGACACCATGTGGCCAGAGAGGTCGCAGTCGGTCTTCACGGTGATCAAAGTGCGGCCTTGCGGCAGCCATTCAAGCGCAGTGCGCAGGTTTTCGCCAACCGCGCCGGTAATGGTGTGGTGGTTGTCGATGACGCCTTGCAGGCTGCCATGCTGCGCCAGCCATTTGAGGGCCGTCTTTGGGCCGCACTTGCTGACACCGGGGATGTTGTCGACGGTGTCGCCGATCAGCGTGAGGTAGTCGATGATGCGGTCCGGCGGCACGCCGAACTTGGCCATCACGCCGGCTTCGTCGAGCTTCTCGTTGGTCATCGTGTTGATCAGCATGACCTTGTCGTTGACCAGCTGCGCCAGGTCCTTGTCGCCGGTCGAGACGATCGTCTTCATCCCCAGCTTTGACGCCTGCACCGACAGGGTACCGATCACGTCGTCGGCCTCGACGCCGTCAACCATCAAGATAGGCCAGCCCATGTGCTTGACCGCCTCGTGGATCGGCTCGATCTGCAGGCGCAGGTCGTCCGGCATCGAGGCGCGCGTGGCCTTGTATTCGGGGTACATGTCGTCACGGAAAGTTTTGCCCTTGGCATCGAACACGCAGGCGATGTAGGCGGCCGGGTAATCCTGGCGCAGGCGGCGCAGCATGTTGACCATGCCGTGCATGGCGCCGGTCGGATGGCCGTCCGGGCTGCGCAAGTCGGGCAAGGCGTGGAACGCGCGGTACAGGTAACTGGAGCCGTCGACTAACAACAGGGTATTTTGCATAATGCCAATAAGAAGGTGGGCCGGGCCGGGCGCCGGCGAATAGCTGCCATTATCGCAGAATCGCGCATGAAGAAAACGCAACGACTCGTCGAATCATGCCCACCATATGGGGACGATTACACGCATTTTCACAGGGAAGCATTCGGTTTGTTACAATGGTCACAACGATAAAGGTGACTATCATGACGCGCACATCCCCAGCCTTGAAATTGCTTGCCCTCTTCCTTTTTGCCAATGCCGGTTCCGCGTTTGCCCAGGCCAAGCCGAGCGACGCGCCACCACGGCTCGAGCGCATCGAAGAAGGCTCGGACACGCCGGTGACCATCGTGCCGAAGCGCGAGCAGCAGCGCCGGGTGACCGAGACCCGGGATGGCGGCCAGGTCAAGGAAGTGACGGTCAAAAGCGGCAAGAGCACGTACACCATGAAGGGCCGCAACCCTGCCAGCGTGAACGAGACCAGCGTCGGCACTGGCAGCACCTTGCGTCCGCCGCAATGGCAGGTACTGGAGTTTGACCTGAGCAAAAAGAAGCAGGCACAGCGCGACGAGGAAGCAGCAGCCGCCGCGGCCGCGGCGCCGCCGGCAAATGTCCCGCCACCGCCGCCGCCAGCGAAATAACCGCGCCCCCGCCCGGCAGCCGGACCCGGCCATCGCGATGCGGTACCGGTCCATTCTCAACTGACTTTTTCTTTTTTGCGTTCACATGGCAGTTTTTACCGCGGTCGGGCTGGGTGAGCTTACCCAGTGGATCAAGCAGTTCCCACTCGGCAACGCACTTGCGCTCAGAGGCATCGCTTCCGGCATTGAGAACAGCAATTTCTTCCTGACGACCGAGCGCGGTGAGTATGTGCTCACCATCTTCGAGAACCTTGGTTTTGACCAGCTGCCGTTCTACCTCAACTTGATGAACCACCTCGCGCTGCGCGGCATTCCGGTGCCCGCGCCGGTCGCCAATGACCGTGGCGAGCTGGTAGTGCCGCTGCAGGGAAAGCCTGCCGCCATCGTCAGTAAGCTCGACGGCAGTTCGCAGATGGATCCGCAGCCGGCGCACTGCGCCGCCGTTGGCGCGATGCTCGCCAAAATGCACGTGGCCGGAAGCGACTTCCCGATGCAGCAGTCCAACCTGCGCGGCCTCGACTGGTGGAACGAGACCACGCCCGCGGTGCTGCCGTACCTGGACGACGCCGATGCCCACCTGCTGCGCGCCGAGATGCACTTCCAGCAAGCCTTCCACGGCTGCGCGCATTACGCCGCACTGCCGCGCGGCCCGATACACGCCGACCTGTTCCGCAATAACGTGATGTTCGTCGGCGAGCAGCTGACCGGCTTCTTCGATTTCTATTTCGCCGGCTGCGACACCTGGCTGTTCGATGTCGCCGTCACCGTCAACGACTGGTGCATCGACCCGGACAGCGGCGTGATCGACCGCGCGCGCGCACGCGCGATGCTCGACGCGTATCACGCCGAGCGTCCGTTCACGCACGACGAACAGGCATCCTGGCAGCCGATGCTGCGCGCCGCCGCGCTGCGCTTCTGGCTGTCACGCCTCTACGATTTCCACCTGCCGCGCGAGGCCGAGATGCTGACCCCGCACGACCCGACCCATTTTGAGCGCATCCTGCGCGAACGACTCGCCACACCGGCACCGGAGCTGTTTCATGAATAAGATACCAGCGCGCGAAGGCTGGAACTGGGTCAAGCGTGGCTTTGCCCTGTTCCGCAAGCAGCCGCTGGGCCTGGCCGCGCTGTTCTTCGGCTATGTCCTGATTACCGTCGCCCTCGGCCTGGTGCCGCTGGTCGGCAAACTGCTGTCCTACCTGCTGGTGCCGATGTTTACGGTCGCCTTCATGCAGGGCTGCGCCAACGCCGAAGCGGGCAAGCGCGTCCATCCGGGCCTGCTGCTGACGGGCTTCCGCTCGCCGCACTCCGCAACATTGTTCAAGTTGGGCATGGTCTACCTGCTGCTGGCGGTGCTGGCCATTGCCGCCTCCACGCTGGTCGATGGCGGCTTGTGGCTGCAGATCCTCTTGAACCAGGTCGAGCAGGAGGCGATCGACCCGAAGACATCGTCGGTGGGCGCGGCGATCCTGTTTACCGCCTTTGCCCAGCTGGTCACCTTCGTGCTGCTCGCGTTCACCGGACCGCTGGTTCACTGGCAGGGCATGGGCGTCGGCAAAGCGGTGTTCTACAGTGTGGTCGGGATCTTTGGCGCGGCCAAGTCGTTCGCGGTATTCGCGCTGGCGTGGTTCGGCATCAGCGCGATCATCGGCCAGGTGGTGGCGCTGATTTTTGGGCGCACGCAGATGTTCCAGACGGTGCTCATCCCGGTATCGCTGATCTACACGATCGCCGCGTTCTGCTCGTTCTTTGCGGTTTATTGCACCCTGTTCGGCGCACCGGAAGCCGAACCGGCGAAGCCGGTTGCGGCCGACGAAGCCTGACCCCGTCATTCCCGCGCAGGCGGGGATCCATGCGGCGCATTGCTCCAGCGACGACCTGTAGGTTCCCGCCTGCGCGGGAACGACGTCTAGCGGGCCACGCGTTCCAGCTTGGCCACTGACAGGTCAAGCGCCTTTATCTGGGCACGCGCATTGCCGCCGCTGCCTCCGATATTCACGGTCACGCCTTCGCCGAACTTGCTGTGCGCGACTGATTCGCCGATCCGCCAACCCCTGTTCGGCGCACCGGAAGCCTGCCCCCGTCATTCCCGCGCAGGCGGGAATCCATGCGGCGCATTGCTCCCGCCGCTGCCTTCGATATTCACGATCACGCCTTCGCCGAACTTGCTGTGCGCGACTGATTCGCCGAACCGGCAAAGCCTGAACCCGTCATTCCCGCGCAGGCGGGAATCCATGCGGCGCATTGATCCAGCGACGACCTGTAGGTTCCCGCCTGCGCGGGAACGACGTTTAGCGGGCCACGCGTTCCAGCTTGGCCACTGACAGGTCAAGCGCCTTCATCTGGGCACGCGCATTGCCGCCGCTGCCTTCTATATTCACGATCACGCCTTCGCCGAACTTGCTGTGCGCGACTGATTCGCCGAACCGGCAAAGCCTGGCCCCGTCATTCCCGCGCAGGCGGGAATCCATGCGGCGCATTGTCCAGCGACGACCTGTGGATTCCCGCCTGCGCGGAAACGACGTCTAGCGGGCCACGCGTTCCAGCTTGGCCACTGACAGGTCAAGCACCTTCATGCCGGCGCGGCCGAAGTTAATCTGGGCACGCGCATTGCCGCCGCTGCCTTCGATATTCACGATCACGCCTTCGCCGAACTTGCTGTGCGCGACTGATTCGCCGATCCGCCAACCCGGTCCGCTGGTGGACTTCTGGGTGATCTGCTGGGCGATCTTGTTGTCCGATCCGCCGTTGAACTTCGCGTCATCCCACGCCGATTTGCGGTTGCCGAACCACTGCGTCTGCACGCGCGGGGACAGCCATTTGAGCGCTTCCTCGGGCAGTTCGTCGAAGAAGCGCGACTTCATGTTGTAGCGCGTCTGGCCATGCAGCATGCGGGTCTGCGTGAAGCTCATGTACAAGCGGCGGCGCGCGCGCGTGATCGCCACGTACATCAGGCGCCGCTCTTCGTCGACGCCATCTAGCTCGCGCGAGCTGCTCTCGTGCGGGAACAAGCCTTCCTCAAGCCCGGTGATGAACACCGCGTCGAACTCCAGGCCCTTGGCCGAGTGCACCGTCATCAGCTGCAGCGCGTCCTGCCCTGCCTGCGCCTGCGCGTCGCCCGCTTCGAGCGATGCGTGCGACAGGAAAGCCGACAGTGGCGACATCACGGTGGCCAGCGGCACGTCGGCGTCGAGGATCTCGAAGCCATCCTGGTTGACGATCGCTTCACCGGCCTGCGCCTGCGCTTGCGGGCCGAGGTGCGCGGGCGCGCCCTGGCCGAAGCCTTCTTCCTGCACGAAGTGGGTTGCAGCGCTGACCATCTGCTCGAGGTTTTCGATGCGGTCTGCGCCTTCCTTTTCGTTCTGGTAGTGCGTCAGCAGGCCGCTCGATTCGAGCACCACGCGCACCATTTCCGGCAGCGACAGCTGCTGGGTCTCGAAACGCGCGCCTTCGATCAGGCGCACAAAGCTGTTCAGCGACGAGCCGCCCTTGCCTGCCACGTAAGGCACCGCCGCATACAGCGACACGCCGTACTGGTCCGCCGCAGCTTGCAGTTGCTCGATGGTGCGCATGCCGATGCCGCGGGTCGGGAAGTTCACCACCCGCAGGAACGCCGAATCGTTGTGCGGGTTATCCATCAGCTGCAGGTACGCGATGGCGTGCTTGACCTCGGCGCGCTGAAAGTAGCGCTGGCCGCCGTAGACGGTGTACGGCAGGCCGGCTGCAAACAGCGCATGCTCGATCACGCGCGACTGCGCGTTGGAGCGGTACAGGATCGCGATGTCGCTGCGCGCCGCGCCCTCTGCCATCAGGCTCTTGGCTTCCTCGATGATCCACTGCGCTTCTTCGAGGTCGGACGAGGCTTCGTAGATGCGTACCGGCTCGCCGTGGCCGGCGTCGGTGCGCAGGTTTTTGCCGAGGCGCTTGCTGTTATTGGCGATCAGCTGGTTGGCGCTGTCGAGGATGTGGCCGTGCGAGCGGTAGTTCTGCTCCAGCTTGATCAGGTTCTCGACCTGGAACTCGCGCTCGAACGCGCTCATGTTGCCGACGTTGGCGCCGCGGAAGGCGTAGATGCTCTGGTCATCGTCGCCGACCGCGAACAGCGCCCCGCCGTGGCGCTCGCCATGGCCGGCCAGCAGCTTGAGCAACCGGTATTGCAGGTCGTTGGTATCCTGGAACTCGTCGACCAGGATATGGCGGAAGCGGGTCTGGTAATGCTCGCGCAGCGGCTGGTTGCGCGACAACAGCTCGTAGCAGCGCAGCAGCAGCTCGGCGAAATCGACCACGCCTTCGCGCTGGCACTGCATGTCGTACAGCTCATACAGCTCCACCATGCGGCGCTCGATCGGATCGAACGCTTCGACCTGGCTGGCGCGCAGCCCTTGGTCCTTGGCGTTGTTGATGAAGTACATCAGGTTCTTCGGCGGGTACTTTTCGTCGTCGACGTTGTTCGCCTTGAGCAGCCGCTTGATCATCGACAGCTGGTCTTGCGAGTCGAGGATCTGGAAGGTCTGCGGTAGCGCCGCGTCGCGGTAGTGGGTGCGCAGCAAACGGTTCGACAAGCCGTGGAAGGTACCGATCCACATGCCGCGCGTGCTGATCGGCAGCATTGCCGACAGGCGCGTGGTCATCTCCTTGGCGGCCTTGTTGGTAAACGTCACCGCCATGATCCCGGCCGGCGAGACCTGGCTGGTCTGGATCAGCCAGGCGATGCGGGTGGTCAGCACGCGCGTCTTGCCCGATCCGGCACCCGCCAGGATCAGGGCGCTTTGCTGCGGCAGGGTGACGGCGGCGAGTTGTTCGGGATTGAGATTGTGGAGGAGATTTTGCATCCCGTGATTATACCGGGAGGGGTGCTTGTCCGATGCCCGAATGGGCGCCGGTCCCGCGTTGGCACAGTGACCATGCCAGCGCGGGACCGTGACGCATCAGCTTGCGCCGGAACCGGGGGCGGGCCTGGCCAGGCCGCGCGACACGGCTTCGCCGATCAGTCCGCGCACGGTCTTGCCGGCGGCGCGGCTCTCGGTTTCCATCTGCTTGCCGAGCTCGCCCATCTTCTTGCCGAGGGCTTCCATCGGACGGCCGGCCTCCTCCATCTTCGCGCCGATCGCTTCCATCGGCTTGGCGGCTTTTTCGATGTCGCGCGAATGGGCCTCGATTACCAGCGAGTAGTTTTCCATCTCGCGCGACAGGACTTCCATCTTGGCGCTCAGGCGCTCCATGTCGCGCGACAGGCTGTTGCGCTGGTCCGGGGAGGCGTCAGCCATCTTGCGGCCCAGCTTGTCCAGTTCACGGGCAAGCTTGTCCTGCTCGCGGCCCAGCGCCTGCATGTCGCGCTCGGCGTTGCGCAGCGCGGCGTTCGGCGCCGTGGCCGGCGAGACGGCCGTCATCTGACGGCCCAGCACATCCATCACCTTGCTGTGCTTGCCCATCTCCTTGCTATGCACATCCATCTGCTTGCCGAGGCGGTCGAGCGGTTCCCAGGCCGTATTGACACGGGCAAGGATGCCCGCGTCCTGCACGATGTAGGCCTTGCCGTGACGGTCGCGGAACCACAGGAACTCGCCTTTGACGGCGCTCCTCGCGGCCTTCAGGTCGTCGAAATCGTCGCTGTGGCCATTCATTCTGGTGCCGCCGCGCTCTTCGCCGCGCACGATCGCATACGACAGCTCGCCGGGTTGCTTGCTGACGCTCCATTTCGCTGGCGGGGTTGGCGGCGCCGGCGGGGCTGGCGGGGCTGGCGAGGCTGGCGGGGCCGGCGGCGCCGGCATGCTGCGGGAAGGCACTGCCGGGACCGGCGGCGGCGGCGGCACATCGGCAGCCAACGGCGCTGGCGGCGCCGGCGGCACCGGCGGAATCGACTGGGCGTGGGCATAGAAGCCGGCAAAGGCCACCGCGAGGCCAAGCGCGGGCAGCGCGGCCTTCCAGTTCAGGGGTTCGGTATCCGGGCGTACCAGGCGTTTGATGCGTGACATGAGATTTCCTCCGTGGGCAGCATGGGCAAGTTGAGGGATGGATAACTGGAACTGGTCCAGCTCGGATAATGCAAGTGCCAGGCGCCGCGGTTCGCCAAGCATGCTTGCGGCTAAATCATCTGCAATCTGTTCGCGTTCATCGCGGATGCGCCTCGACAGCCACCACACGGCCGGGTGGTAGAACAACACGATCTCGATCGCGCCCTGCACCAGGTTGACGAGGTAATCGTGGCGCCGGATATGCGCCAGTTCGTGCGCCAGCAGCGCCTCCAGCAGGTGCGGCGGCATGCCCGATATCAGCGATGCGGGCACCAGCACCACCGGACGCCACCAGCCAGCCGTGACCGGACTGTGAATATCGTCGACCAGGCCCAGCACGACCTTGCGCGCGATGCCGAAACGCCCCGCCATGCGCTCGAGGCGCGCCTGCCATGCGGGATCCGAGCGGTATTGGTGATGGCTGGTCACGCGCCGCACCCAGGCCAGGCCGACCGCCATGCGCAGCGCCAGCAGCGCCGCGCCGCACGACCACAACAGCACCACCAGCGGCAGGCGCGCCTGCAAGGCCTGCTCCCAGCCGGCCAGCAAGGCGGCCGGTTCGGCGCTGGCATTCAAGGCAATGGCTTGCGCGGTGTCGGGACCGGACAGCGGCAGGAAGGTCGCGTTCAACACCTGCACATCGGCGATGCGCTGCACCACGCCCGACAGCGGCAGCGCCGCGCACAGCAGCAGCGCGCCGCAGGCGACGGCGTAGCGCGCCTGCGGGCGGACACGGCGCATGGCGGCCAGCAGCAGCGCCGCGCCCCAGCCGATCAGCATGCCCTGCCAGACGAAGTCGAGCAACGCCCACGCCAGCGCCGGCACCAGCGCGCTCATCGTGCAACTCCAGGGGAAAGGCGGAACGTTGTCATGAAGTCTCCGTATCGTTGAATGTAGAATAAAATATCTAGATTGATTTGTCTAGAAGTTTTTTTCTACATTGATGCGGCCGATTTCAGCCGACCTGGGGCGACTTTAGACAAGGACGGGGACGGGCTCCAGCGGCGTGCGACAGACGGCGGAAAAGTGGCAACAGGCGGGCGGGATATTCCAAGATCGAGCAGCAAAGCAATTCGGGGCCCGCGCCCGGGGGGCTATCCCCGGGCGCGGACCCCGCATCGCTTCGTTGCTGGCGAAAGTCGCGTCAAGCGTCGGTATGGCCGAGGTGATGCTCTTCCCACAGCGTACGCAGCTGGTCGGTGAGCTTCAGCGGCGCCAGCGGCTTGGGGATCACGCCGATCGCGCCGACGTCGGTATAGCGCTCGATGTCGCGGGTCGTCGTCAGGCCGGTGACGAACAGCGCCGGCGTGTCGGCCAGGTGCGGCAGGTTGCGCAGGCGCGCCAGCGTCGCGATTCCGTCGAGCTCGGGCATCATGACGTCGAGCAGGATCAGGTCGGGGTGGAACCCGCGCGCGGCATCGAGTGCTTCGTGCCCCGAGCCGCAGTCGCGCACTTCCAGCTTGCCGATCACTTCGAGCACCAGCTTGGCGGTGGTGCGCACGTGCAGGTCGTCTTCGACGTACAGGATCGACTTGAGGACGGGTTCGTGAACGCGTGGTGTCATATCAATCTCCGGCAGACATATTGGTAGGAACGCCGAGCAGGCGCGAAATGGTGCTCCACAGGCTGCGCTGCGAGGTCCACGGCTTGGGCAGGAATGCCGCCACCAGGTCGCGCCAGGCCGGTTCGCGCACCGCGTGCACCAGTACCGGCGTGGCGACGATCAGCGGCATCAGCGAGGCGGCGTTGCCATCGGGGAGAGCCGGGTCGATGATGATCAGCGCGAAGATGTCGCTGCGCAGCAGTTGCTGCGCCTGCGCCAGCGTGGCGGCGTGGGTTACCCGTGCTTCCGGCGTCAGCAGCGCCGACATCACCTTGGCGGTGCCGGGGTCTTTGTCGATCAGCAGCACGCGCGGCACGCCTGCATCGCGGACGCCGTCGTCGTCGTCGGTCTTGGCCTTGGCGCGTGCCGATTCCGCCAGTTCTTTGACTTCCGCCATGAACCAGATGCTGGCCGTCAAACGCGGGTCCTGGCTAACCGGCAGGCTACAGCGTGGCGCCGCAGGGGCGCGCCGCAACAGGTGCGCCGCGTCGGTGCGGCCACGGACTGCGCTATGAGTTGGTTGGTTTGCCGCTTTCATGAGAGTCCTTTCTGGACGATCGAAGTCCCGGACCGAAAGCGGCATGGCCGCAGCGCTGCCATGGATAGGCAGCAAGGAACGATTCGGGATGAACAATCGGCGGAGCTGGGCCGAGATGAAGACGTCGGCCGCGAGGGAAAGGCGGCGCTGGTAATACGGCGAACGGCGGGTAGCGGCCGCTCGCTGGTCCTGGAGACCACAAGCGAAGTCTACCGGAAACGGGCGCTCAACGCGCAGTTTGGGTATTTATATTTTACAATCGTCGCAATAAACAGACTCGATCGCTACTTCGCCTTGAGACGGCTTGCAAATCCAACATGCAAACTGTTTAACGTTTCTTCCGCTGCAAGTAACTGGTCGGCCACTTCATTGATTTTGCGGCGGCTCGAGCGCGCATGGTCGCGCAGCACCTCGAAGGCGGTGTTGCGGTCGGTCTGGAACTTGCCCATCAGCAGGCCGACAGCCAGGCTGGTCTCGCGGCCGGCGGCGAGCGCGGCATTGAGATTGGTTTCGGTGCGGCGCAGCTGGCGGATCTCGTCGGCGCGCGCCAGGCCCGCCTCAAAGGCGGCCATCAGCTGCTCGGCGTCGACCGGCTTGACGACATACCCTACTGCTCCGTACGCGGCGGCCTGCCTGGCCGAATCGGTGTCGCCGATCGCCGACAGGAACATGAACGGCACCGTGGTCAGTTCGTTCAGGTGGCGCGCCAGCTCCAGCCCGGTCATGCCGGGCATGGTGATATCGAGCAGCGCCAGGTCGGGTTCGCGCGCTTCGATCTGGGCGATCGCCTGCGCGCCGGACGACGCGGACACCGTGTCGTAGCCGGCATGGCGCAGCACTTCACCGATGAATTGCAACAGGATGGCATCGTCGTCGACGATCAGGATGCGTCTTTTGACAGCGGGCGAGGAAGTCATTCTTGAAGTCCCTAATCATCGAAATGTGAACTGATTATACGGCGGCTCCCTGGTTTGCGCAGTTTTTCGGGCGCCCGGCGAACAGCGCGTCGAACTCGCACACCACCGCGCCCGGCACCGGCGCCGCATACACGCTGCTGATCGCCGCCACCATGTCGGCGCCGCGCGCCACCAGCGGCGCGGCGTTCTCGGGCGTCATCCCGCCGATGACAACCAGCGGCAGCGCGATGCCGGCCTTGGCCAGGTCGATGATGGAGGGCTCGGTCCGGAAGCTGTACTGCTTCACGCGCGACGGATAAAAGCCGCCAAACGCCACGTAGCTGGCGCCCTCGCGCTGGGCCGCGCGCGCCAGCGCCAGGTCGCCGTAGCATGACGCGCCGACGATCTTGCCGGGACCGAGCGTTGCGCGCGCCTGCGCGACGGAGACATCGGTGCCGCCCACATGGACGCCGTCGGCGTCGAGCGTCAGGCAAAGTTCGACATGGTCGTTGATGATCAAAGGGCGATGATAGCGGCGGCATAGCGCCAGCAGCGCGGCGGCCTGCTCCAGCCGCAGCGCGGGGCTGGCGCCCTTGTGCCGGTACTGCAGCATGGCCGCGCCGGCGTGCAGCGCGCTGCGCGTGATGTCGACCAGCCGGCCGGTGTCGTCCCAGTCGGGGGTGACGAGGTAAAGTCCCTGGTGCATGGTGTATGTGTCCCTTTAAATGAAATGCGCACTGCGGTTGGGGATGCGCTGGCCGGGGCCGAGCGCGAACGACGCCGCCAGGGCGCCATGGCAGTAGGCCTGGGCGCGCTGCAGCGCCTGTGCGACCGGTTCGCCCAGCGCCAGCCGGCCGGCGATGGCCGCCGCCAGCGTACAGCCGCTGCCATGGAAGCTGCCAGCCAGCCGCGGCCAGGCCCAGTCGCGCGATTCGCCTTCGCCCTGCCAGCGGTTGATTACGGTGGGTCCGCCGCCGTGGCCGCCGGTGACCAGCAGGTGCGGAAAGCGCGCGCCGGCCAGCGCGCGCGCCTCGGGCAGGTTCGGCACCACCACGGTGGCCAGCGCCAGCAAGGGTGCGATGACTTGCAGCGGATCGCCGCGCGCCAGCAGGTCGCCATGGCCGCTGGCCAGCACCGGGTCGAGTACCAGCGGCAGATCCGGCATGTCTTCGCGCAGCCTGAGGATCACCGCGGCAATCGCCTCGGCATTGGCGCGGTTGCCCGGAATGCCGACCTTGACGACCTTGATGTCGCAGCTCGCTGCCAGCACGCGCGCCTGGCGCCGCAGCAGGCAGGCGTCGACCGGCTCCACCTCGAACACCCGGTTATGGTCCTGCACCGTCAGCGCCGTCACAATCGGCAGCGCATGCGCGCCCTGCGCGGCGATCGCCTGGATGTCGGCCGCGATGCCGGCCCCGCCGGACGGATCGAGGCCGGAAAACACCAGCACGGCTGGCCGCATCACTGCAGCCGTCCCGCCATCGGCGACGACGGCGACGCGCTGAACTTGCGCGCCATGCGCCCGGCCAGGAAAGCTTCGCGCCCGGCCAGCACCCCGAGCCGCATCGCGCGCGCCATGCGCACCGGGTCCTGCGCCATGGCGATCGCGCTGTTCATCAGCACCCCGTCGCAGCCCAGCTCCATGGCGATGGCGGCGTCCGACGCGGTACCGACGCCGGCGTCGACCAGCACCGGCACCTTGGCCTGCTCGATGATCAAGGACAGGTTCCACGGGTTGAGGATGCCCATGCCGGAGCCGATCAGCGACGCCAGCGGCATCACCGCCACGCAGCCGATTTCTTCCAGCAGGCGCGCCTGCACCGGGTCGTCGCTGCAGTAGACCATCACGTCGAAGCCGTCGCGCACCAGCGTCTCGGCGGCGATCAGGGTTTCGGGCATGTTCGGGAACAGGCTCTTGTCGTCGCCCAGCACTTCGAGCTTGACCAGCTTGCGCCCGTCCAGCAGTTCGCGCGCCATCTGCAGCGTGTACACCGCGTCCATCGCGTTGTAGCAGCCGGCGGTGTTGGGCAGGATCGTGTACTGGCTCGGCGGCAGCACGTCGAGCAGGCTCGGCGCATTCGGGTCCTGGCCGATGTTGACGCGGCGGATCGCGACGGTGACGATCTGCGCTCCGGCCGCGTCGGTCGCTTCGCGCGTTTGCGCCAGGTCGCGGTATTTGCCGCTGCCGACCAGCAGGCGCGAGCTGTATTCAACGCCCGCGATGGTGAGTTTGTCGTTCATGTGTGAAGTCTCCTGTGATGTTCAGCCGCCGCCGATGGCGCGCACGATGTCGACCTGGTCGCCGCCGCGCAGCTGGCACGCATGCCACTGCTGGCGCGGCACCACCGTGCGGTTGACGGCCAGCGCCAGCGGCTGGCCGGCCAGGTCAAGCTGCGCGACCAGGTCGAGCAAGGTGCAGGCCGGCGCCACCTCGCGCGCTTCGCCGTTGACGTCAACCGTGGTCATGGCGCCTCCTTCGGATACAGCCGCGCGCCGCCCTTGACGAATTCGATCGCCTTTTCCTGCATGCCGGCCCTGGCGTATTCGCGCACTTCCTGGGTGATCTTCATCGAACAGAAGTGTGGGCCGCACATGGAGCAGAAGTGGGCGACCTTGGCCGAATCCTTCGGCAAGGTCGCGTCATGGAAGGCCCGCGCCTTGTCCGGGTCCAGCCCCAGGTTGAACTGGTCTTCCCAGCGGAACTCGAAGCGCGCCTTCGACAGCGCGTTGTCGCGCAGCTGCGCGCCCGGGTGGCCCTTGGCCAGGTCGGCCGCGTGGGCGGCGATCTTGTAGGTGATGATGCCCTCCTTGACGTCGTCCTTGCCGGGCAGGCCGAGGTGCTCCTTCGGCGTCACGTAGCACAGCATCGCGGTGCCGTACCAGCCGATCTGCGCGGCGCCGATGCCAGAAGTGATGTGGTCGTAGCCCGGCGCGATGTCGGTCGTCAATGGTCCCAGCGTGTAGAACGGCGCCTCGTGGCACTGCTCCAGCTGCAGGTCCATGTTCTCTTTGATGAGCTGCATCGGCACGTGGCCGGGACCCTCGATCATGGTCTGCACGTCGTGCTTCCAGGCGACCTGGGTCAGTTCGCCCAGCGTCTTCAGCTCGGCCAGCTGGGCTTCGTCGTTGGCGTCGTAGATCGACCCGGGACGCAGGCCGTCGCCAAGGCTGAACGAGACGTCGTAGGCCTTCATGATCTGGCAGATGTCCTCGAAGTGCGTGTACAGGAACGACTCCTGGTGATGCGCCAGGCACCACTTGGCCATGATCGAGCCGCCGCGCGAGACGATGCCGGTGAGGCGGTTGGCCGTCATCGGCACGTAGCGCAGCAGCACCCCGGCGTGGATCGTGAAGTAGTCGACGCCCTGCTCGGCCTGCTCGATCAGGGTGTCGCGGTAGATTTCCCAGCTCAGGTCTTCGGCCTTGCCGTTGACCTTTTCGAGCGCCTGGTAGAGCGGCACCGTGCCGATCGGCACCGGGCTGTTGCGGATGATCCATTCGCGCGTTTCGTGGATGTGTTTGCCGGTCGACAGGTCCATCACGTTGTCGGCGCCCCAGCGGATCGCCCAGGTCATCTTCTCGACCTCTTCGCCGATCGACGAGGTCACCGCCGAGTTGCCGATGTTGGCGTTGATCTTCACGAGGAAATTGCGGCCGATGATCATCGGCTCGACTTCCGGGTGGTTGATGTTGGCCGGAATGATCGCGCGGCCGCGCGCCACTTCCGAGCGCACGAATTCGGGCGTGATTTCGCCGGGCATGGCGGCGCCGAACGACTGGCCCGAATGCTGGCGGCCCAGCAGCGCGGCGGTGCGGCGCCCGAGCGGACCGGCTTGCTCCAGCTGGGCCAGGTATTGCTTGCGGTGCAGGTTTTCGCGCAGGGCGACAAATTCCATTTCGGCGGTGACGATGCCGTGGCGCGCGTAATGCATCTGGGTGACATTGGCGCCAGGCAGCGCGCGGCGCGGCGCGCGCGCCAGCGCAAAGCGCATCTGCGCAAGCGCCGGGTCGTCCATGCGGGCGCGGCCGTAGTCGGAGCTCGGGCCGGGCAGCGCTTCGGTGTCGCCGCGCGCCAGGATCCACGGGGTGCGCGGGGTGGTCAAGCCGGCCCGGATATCGATCGCGACGGCCGGGTCGGTGTACGGGCCGGAGGTGTCGTAGAGGAAGATCGGCGGGTTGTCCTCGCCGCCGGAGGCCGACTGGCTGACCGAGCGCATCGGCACGCGGATGTCGGGCCGGCTGCCTTCGAGGTAGACCTTGGTGGAATTGGGAAACGGCGCAATCGCCGCCTGGTCGACCGTGGCGGTGGCCGGGTCAAATTTTACTTGGGCATTCATGTGGCTCCTTTGCGTGCAGGAGCCAGCAAAGGAGCGCCGGCCTGCCACGCGGTAGGTGCGCGGCCAGGCTCGACATGCTTCCCTTCGCTGGCATTATCCAGATCAGGTTCAGAGGGTGTTTCTCACCCGCGCCTCGCGACAACCGTCGCGATTTGCAGGACCCCTAGCGTGTGCCGCCTTGCGGCAGCGCGGAAATTATAACGTGTGGCGAAGCGATCAACATGGTTTTTCTGTCACGGTGACCGAACTGGTCAAGCGTGCGGCAGCGGACGGCACATAAAACACAAGGGCACGCTGAATCGGCGGGGGTAGGATCGAACGGTCACAGCAACGACTTCCACAGGGAGACACACATGAATCAGCTACTCATTGGGGCATCGACCTTCACCGCGGCCATCCTGGCGCTTGGCGTCGCCGGCGCCGGCGCGGCCCGCGCAGCGGCGCCCGAGACCACCCGGGTTGTCGTGGCGTTCAAGCCGGGCGCCGCGGCGCCGGTGAAGGCGGCGGTGGGCGCGGCGCGCGGCCAGGTCAAGCGCGATCTCCCGGGCATGAATGCGATCGCCGTCGAGATTCCGGCGCGCGCCCTGCGCGGCCTGCGCAACAACCCGCAGATTGAATTCATCGAAGAAGACGTCAAGCGCTATCCGCTCGCGCTGGCGGCGCCGTCGAACAAGCCCTACCTGCCGGGACAGCTTGTCCCCTACGGCATCCGCATGGTCCAGGCCGACCAATTGCCCGACAACTACGCCGCCAACCGCATGGTGTGCATCATCGACTCGGGCTATGACCGCGCGCACGAAGACCTGGCGGGCAACAGCGCCAGCGGCGTCTACGACGCGGGCACCGGCTGGTGGCATACCGATGAGAATCATCATGGCACCCACGTGGCCGGCACCGTCGCGGCGATCAACAACTCGGGCACCGGCGTCGTCGGCGTGGCGCCCAACCGCCAGCTCAGGCTGCACATCGTCAAGGTGTTCGGCGCCGAGGGCTGGGCCTATTCGTCGACGCTGGCTGCGGCCGCCAACCAGTGCGGCAGTGCCGGCGCCAACGTGATCAGCATGTCGCTGGGCGGCGCGCGCCCCAGCCAGCTTGAAATCCGCGCTTTCATGGCATTGGCCAGCAAGGGCGTGTTGTCGGTCGCGGCGGCCGGCAACGATGGCAACCGGGCTATTTCGTACCCGGCCGGCTATCCGAGCGTGGTGATGGTCGGCGCGCTGGACCAGAACAAGGCCTGGGCCGCGTTCTCGCAGTTCAACAGCAAGGTTGAGCTGTCGGCGCCAGGGGTGGGCGTGCTGTCGACGGTACCGATGGGCGGCGGCGCCGAGGCCAGCCTGACGGTCGGCCGCAGCGCCTACGCGCCGGGCACGATGGCAGGTTCGCCGTTCGCCAGCGCCAGCGCGCCGCTGGCCGATTTCGGGCTGGGCGACGCGGTTGATGCTGCGCTCAACGGCAAAGTTTGCCTGATCGCGCGCGGGTCGGTCGACTTCGCGACCAAGGTGGCGAACTGCCAGCGCAGCGGCGGGGTCGCTGCGGTGGTCTACAACAATGTGCCAGGCGGCTTCAGCGGAACGCTGGGCGCCACTGTCACGTCGATTCCGTCAGTGAGCGCCGCCGATACCGAAGGCGCGGCGATGATGGGGCAGCTGGGCCAGCTGGCCACGGTCGCGGTCAAGCCGGTCCACTATGCCTATTACGACGGCACTTCGATGGCGACGCCGCATGTCGCCGCCGTTGCGGCGCTGGTGTGGAGCTATTTCCCAAGCTGTACGGCGGCACAGTTGCGCTCGTCGCTGGGAAAGAGTGCCCAGGACCTCGGAGCGCCCGGGCGCGATGAGCGCTACGGTCATGGGCTGGTGCAGGCCAAAGCCGCATATGACCGCATCAACACCCTCGGGTGCGGCAACTGACGACCCGCCCTCCTCAAAAAAAAAGACGCTGCGGCGTCTTTTTTTCTTTCGTAAAGTTTCCCCAGAGACATAAATAGTACTTTAATAACATCTTTAACTGCCTGGGCGCAAAATAATATCACCAATTCTATCCAAGCAATTTTGCTAAACGCAAAAACTAAAACTTTTCTTGAGCAATACAACATGCTGCGGTGCGATCTGCTGAGTTCGATTGATTTTGCGTAAATTTTCCAAATACACTGGGCCATTGCTGTTCCATAAATGGTCGGCAAAGGTTCAATAAAACCACGCCCAAGGGCCATCAGAGCCGCGGCGTTTACAACTATTTTCTATCGGAGAAGATTCATGATGCAAAGCAAGACTCGCATGTCCACCATCGCCCTCGCAGTCAAGATGGTCGTTGCAACCACCGCTTTCGGCGTGATGGGCGCCGCATCCGCAGCCGCTCCTGACACCACCCGCGTCATCGTCGCCTTCAAGCCAGGCGCAAAAGCCAACGTCAAGGCGGCCGTCGCTGCCGCCAAAGGCAATGTCAAACACGAAATTTTCGGCATGGACGCAATGGCGATCGAAGTGCCGGCCGTGGCGCTGAAGGGCCTGCAGAACAATCCGAACGTGCAGTATGTCGAAGAAGACGTGATCCGCAAGCCATTCGCGCTGACCTCGCCATCGACTGGCACCCCCTATGCGACAGGACAGCTGGTTCCTTACGGTATCAAGATGGTCCAGGCCGATCAGTTGCCTGACACCAACGCGACCAACCGCAAGGTCTGCATCATCGACTCCGGCATGAACCGCGACCACGAAGACCTGGTCGGCAACGTCGTGACCGGCGAATACGACGCTGGCACCGGCTGGTGGTACAACGACGAAGATGGCCACGGCACCCACGTCGCCGGCACCATCGCCGCGGTCAACAACAGCGGCGTCGGCGTGGTCGGCGTGAACGCCAACAAGAAACTCAAGCTGCACATCGTCAAGGTGTTCGGCGCGAACGGCTGGGCTTACTCGTCGACGCTGGCGTCGGCCGCCAACAAGTGCGGCGCAGCCGGTTCGAACGTCATCAGCATGTCGCTGGGCGGCGGCCGCAAGACCAAAACCGAAGAAAACGCGTTCAACTCGCTGCAATCGAAAGGCGTACTGTCGATCGCCGCAGCAGGCAACGACGGCAACACCGTGATCTCCTACCCGGCGGGCTATGCCAGCGTCATGATGGTTGGCGCGCTGGACGAGAACAAGGCATGGGCCACCTTCTCGCAGTACAACAGCGCAGTAGAAATTTCCGGTCCTGGCGTAGCGGTGCTGTCGACCGTCCCGATGGGCACGGGTTCGGAAGCGGTGCTGACGGTTGGCACCACCAGCTACGCTCCGGGCGCAATGGAAGGTTCGCCAGCAGTGGTCCGCACCGGCGCGCTGGCTGACTTCGGCATTGGCGACCAGGTCAATGCCTCGGTCTCGGGCAAGGTCTGCCTGATCGCGCGCGGCACCGTCGACTTCGCTACCAAGGTATCGAACTGCCAGGCTTCGGGCGGCGTTGGCGCAGTCGTCTATAACAACGTGGCAGGCGCGTTCGGCGGCACCCTGGGCACCACCGTGACCAGCATTCCTTCGGTAACGGCCACCGATGTGGAAGGCGCGGCGATGGCGAACCAGCTGGGCCAGTCGGCAACGGTCGGCATCAAGGCGTCGAACTACGCTTACTTCGACGGCACCTCGATGGCAACGCCGCACGTATCGGCAGTGGCAGCCCTGGTGTGGAGCTACTTCCCAACCTGCACCGGCGCACAGATCCGCAGCTCGCTCACCAAGAGCGCTGAAGACCTGGGCACCGCTGGCCGCGACACCAAGTACGGCTTCGGCCTGGTACGCGCCAAGGCGGCTTACGACCGTATCGCCTCCCTGGGTTGCGGTAACTAAGCATCTGTCGGCATGAAAAAAGGACGCTTCGGCGTCCTTTTTTTTGCCTGCCAACGCCGTCCCTACCCGTAGAACTGGGTGTACTCGATGCCGCCCGCAATGCTGCCGATCACCTGGGCCTGATTTTCCGGGCTGTCGCTGAACGCCATCAGCACCGCGCTCAATGCGCCGCCCTTGTTGTTCATCACGTCGAGCCAGTAATCGAACCCGGCCTGTTCCGGCTCGCGGTGCAGCACATTCTGGTAGAACTTCGTCAATGCCGAACTGTTGCTGGGCGCGGCGCCGTACAGGTCCCTGAACTCGGGCGCAGTGGTGAAAGCGGCGGAGATATCGGCAAGGCTCATGCCGTCGTCGAGCATGCCGATCCAGAAGCCCAGCCCGTCCAGGTCCGGCTTGCGGTCGAACGCGGCCTGGTATAGCCGGTACATGTCGCCCGCATTGCCATCGAGGTCCATCGCCAGGTGCTTGTCGGCGAACCACAGGCGCTGCACGCCTTCCAGCGTATCCCGGCCATCCCGCCCAAGCGTGTCGAGCACGGTCAAGGTGCTGCCGTCAGCGGCAAGAAGATACTCGGCAGCGCTGCCCGAAAATACCGCGATGTCGCGGCCTCCGCCACTGATCAGGAGGTCGTCGCCGGCGCCGCCGTACAAGGTCTGGCTCGCTGCGGTGCCGCGCAACACATCCGCAGCGGCGGTGCCGATGAAATCCGTGCCGAGCTTGCCATCGGCGAACAGCAGCGTTTCCATACCGTTCAGCCGGGCCACGTCGGATGGCGTCGCCTTGGCCGTGACCGTGACGGTACCGTCCAATTTGATGACCGAAAATGCGCTGCGCTCGCCGGCGAAGAATGCGGCGTCATTGGTGGCGGCCGTCCCCTGCAGCGTCAGAGCTCCGACGCCGGGGATGAAGGTATGCCCGTCCACCGACACGAGGGTGCGGACGTTGCGGTAGCCCAGGTCGACCAGCACCGCGACATCGAGGTCGGAGACCCGCATGCCGTCCACCAGGAGACCGTTCATCAAGTCGCTGCCCGCATGGACGAAAGCGTCGCCCTGCGCGCCGCCATCGGGGAGGTTGAGCACGTCGAGGTGGTGCACATTGGTCCAGCTGTCGAGCGGACGCAGCGGAACCTCATCGCCGTAGATCGCCTGGGCCGCGCGGCCGGTAAACCAGGCATCCAGTCCGTTCAGTTCGATCATCTGGTCGAACGGGGAAGTCCAGGCGGAACCTTCAGGTTCGGTCAGCGCATCCTCATCGCCATGGAAGCCGAGCATGTGCAGCACCTCGTGGACCAGCAGGGCAATGGTGCCGTCGGTTTCGGCCAGGGCAGCGCTGCCCCTTGCCACCAGGTCGGCCATGGTCCCCTCGCTAATGTACAGAAAACCTTCGACGGTATCGCTAAACCAGTTGCCCGTGCCGGTGGTCGCATTCCAGGGCATCAGCGCGCTCTTACCGGTCTGCACCTTGTACGCGACGTCGTTGACCAGACCGTTAAGTGCAGGAATGGTTCCCTCGGGCGAAGACCTGAACTGGCCGGAATAATTCGGCAAGGCGGCGGCGCTGTAAGCGCCATCGACCTCCGCATCGGTCTGGATGGTCACTTTCAGCAGGATATTGGCGGTCGCGGCCGAGACCAGTTCGCGGTCCAGTATCTTGCCGACCAGCGCCATTGCCCGCTGTATCAGCGCAAGCTGATCGGCGAACTTCGCGGTCGAATCGACGTACTGCGCAATGGCGAACGAAATCATACTTACCCAGGATAAAGTTACCATGAATCAATATTATGAGGTAATTCGCGCCGCCCGGCCAATTTTCCACTGGTGAGCGTGACAAACGCGACGCAGCACTTTTTTTTGCACAGCATCATTTGCTCGCATCGCTCCCTTATAATGCTTGTTTTCGCCTACAACACAGCCCACACACCATGGAATTAGCCAAGTCTTTCGAGCCCGCCGACATTGAACAGTTCTGGCGCACCGAATGGGAGCAGCGCGGATACTTCGCCGCCACCCTCGATGCCGACAAGCCATCGTTCAGCATCCAATTGCCGCCGCCGAACGTGACGGGCACGCTGCACATGGGGCATGCGTTCAACCAGACCATCATGGATGGCCTGACCCGCTACTACCGCATGCGCGGATTCAACACCGCCTGGATTCCGGGCACCGACCACGCCGGCATCGCCACCCAGATCGTCGTCGAGCGCCAGCTGGACGCGCAGAAGATCTCGCGCCATGACCTCGGCCGCGACGAGTTCATCAAGAAAGTCTGGGAGTGGAAGGAAAAGTCGGGCAACACCATCACCGGCCAGATGCGCCGCATGGGCGCCTCGGCCGACTGGGCGCGCGAATACTTCACGATGGACGAGCCGCGCTCGCAGACCGTGACCGAGGTGTTCATCCGCCTGTACGAGCAAGGCCTGATCTACCGCGGCAAGCGCCTGGTCAACTGGGACCCGGTGCTGGGCACCGCGGTGTCCGACCTGGAAGTGGTGCAGGAAGAAGAAGACGGCTCGATGTGGTACATCAAGTACCCGCTGGCCGACGGCAGCGGCCACATCACGGTCGCCACCACCCGTCCTGAAACCCTGCTGGGCGACGTCGCTGTCGCGGTCGACCCGACCGACGAGCGCTACATGGCGCTGCACGGCAAGATGCTGAAGCTGCCGCTGACCGAGCGCGAAATCCCGATCATCGCCGACGAGTACGCCGACAAGGCCTTCGGCACCGGCTGCGTGAAGATCACCCCGGCCCACGACTTCAACGACTACGCGGTTGGCCAGCGCCACAAGCTGCCGATGATCTGCGTGCTGACGCTGGAAGCGAAGATCAGCGACGAGGCGCCGCAAGCCTACCGCGGCCTGGACCGCTTCGCCGCGCGCAAGCAGATCGTCGCCGACCTCGACGCGCAAGGCCTGCTGCAGGAAGTCAAGCCGCACAAGCTGCAAGTGCCGCGCGGCGACCGCACCGGCGTCGTCATCGAGCCGATGCTGACCGACCAGTGGTTCGTTGCGATGAGCAAGCCGGCGCCGGAAGGCACCCACTTCCCGGGCAAGTCGATCGCCGAAGTGGCGCTGGAAAAAGTCGCTGGCGGCGAGATCAAGTTCGTGCCGGAAAACTGGAGCACCACCTACAACCAGTGGCTCAACAACATCCAGGACTGGTGCATCTCGCGCCAGCTGTGGTGGGGCCACCGCATCCCGGCGTGGTACGACGATGCCGGCAATATCTTTGTCGCCAAGACCGAGGAAGAAGCGCAAGCCAAGGCGGTTGCCGCCGGCGTCACCGCTCCCCTGCGCCGCGACGACGACGTGCTCGACACCTGGTTCTCGTCGGCGCTGATCCCGTTCTCGACCATGGGCTGGCCGGAGGAAACGCCGGACATGAAGGCCTTCCTGCCGTCGTCGGTGCTGGTGACAGGCTTCGACATCATCTTCTTCTGGGTCGCCCGGATGGTGATGATGACCACCCACTTCACCGGCAAGGTGCCGTTCGAGACCGTGTATGTGCATGGCCTGGTGCGCGATTCCAGCGGCCAGAAGATGTCCAAATCGAAAGGCAACACGCTCGACCCGATCGACCTGATCGACGGCATCGACGTCGAGACCCTGGTGGGCAAGCGCACCACCGGCCTGATGAACCCGCGCGACGCCGAAAAGATCGCCAAGGCAACCCGCAAGGAGTTCCCCGAAGGTATCGCCGCCTACGGCACCGACGCGCTGCGCTTCACCATGGCCAGCTACGCTTCGCTGGGCCGCAACATCAACTTCGACCTGGGCCGCGCCGAAGGCTACCGCAACTTCTGCAACAAGATGTGGAACGCGACCCGCTTCGTGATGATGAACACCGAGGGCAAGGATTGCTCGGCCAGCGACGCCGACCTGTCGCAGGCCGACCGCTGGATCTTGTCGCTGATGCAGCGCGCCGAGCTGGACGTGGCCAAGGGCTTCGAGGACTACCGCTTCGACAACATTGCGGCCACGATCTATAAGTTTGTCTGGGATGAGTATTGCGACTGGTATCTGGAAGTGGCAAAAGTCCAGGTACAGCATGGCACCGAAGGCCAGCAGCGTGCCACCCGCAATACCCTGCTGCGCGTGCTGGAAGTGATCCTGCGCCTGGCGCACCCGATCGTGCCGTTCGTCACCGAAGCGCTGTGGCAGGCGGTGGCCCCGCTGGCCGGCAAGACCACCGAAGGCAGCGGCGACTCGATCATGATGCAGCCGTACCCGATTGCCGACGAGACGCTGATCGACGTGCGGGCCGAGGAATGGATGACGCAGCTCAAATCGCTGACCGACGCTACCCGCAACCTGCGCGGCGAAATGCAGTTGTCGCCATCGCTGCGCGTGCCGCTGATCGTCGAAGCGGCCGATGCGGCCGGCAAGGAACGCATGCAGGGCTTCGCCCAGTACATCCAGTCGCTCGGCAAGCTGTCGGAAGTGAGCATTGTCGACACGCTGCCGGAGTCGCCGGCGGCGGTGTCGATCGTCGGCACCACCAAGCTGATGCTGAAGGTGGAAATCGACGTCAAGGCCGAGCGCGAGCGCCTGTCCAAGGAAATCGCCCGCATCGAAGGCGAGATCGCCAAGGTCAACGGCAAGCTGGGCAACGAGAGCTTCGTGGCGCGCGCGCCCGAGGCAGTGGTGGCGCAGGAGAAGGAACGCCTGGTCAATTTCTCGGCAACCATCGACAAGCTGCGCGAGCAGTTCGGCAAGCTGCCGGCTGCCTGACAACCTGCAGGCGGGCCATGAAAGCGGGATCGATCGATCCCGCTTTTTTTACGTCCGCGCGAAGCCACTCGCACTGCAAATTGCAGACGGGAAAAGCATAATTTGCTATTCTGAATTATCCGAGCAGCGGCAACACCACGGAAGCCAAATGTTCACCAACGCCCACCCAGCGACGCCAGTGCGCGGCCCTGCCGGTGCGTACTTTCGCCCGTGGGTATTGCTGCGCACCGTGTTGTTCATGCTGGCGTGTATCGCTGCGGTTGGCACCGGCGTGACGATGGAGCACGCCAAGCTGCGCTCGATCGCCAAGGCCGAAAGCAACCGCGACTTGAGCAACCTGGCGCGCGCGTTTTCCGAAGAGGTAGGCGCCACCATCAGCACGGTGGACGTATCGCTGATCGCCCTGCGCGGCCACTGGCAACGCGACCAGGCCAGCTTCGCCAGCACAGTCGAGCAACTGAACCGGCAGCTGCGCCGCAAGGTCTTTTTCCAGGTCAAAGCGACCGACCGCCAAGGCGTGGTGCGGTTTGCCAGCGGCCGGACGGAAACGCCCGCGGTCGACCTAAGCGACCGCGCACATGTGCGCACCCACCTGCAAGGCGATGGCCAGGACCGGCTGTTCATTAGCGCGCCGGTGATCGGGCGCACCTCCGGCGTCTGGTCGGTACAACTTACCCGTCCACTGTACGATGCCGCCGGCAAGGTCGACGGCGTCATTGTCGCGTCGGTCGCGACCGCCTATTTCGCGCGCTTCTACAACACCATCGACCTCGGTCCCGGTTCATCGATCTCGCTGGTCGGTTCGGGCGTGGTGCTGGCGCGCAGCTCGGGCAGGAACCCGAACGTCCAGGTTGGCGCGCGGCTGACCGGCTATCCGTATGACCCGAACACCGAACGCGCCGGCCTGTTCCGGCGCGTCAGCCGCATCGACGGCATCGACCGCTACTACGCCTGGCACAAGCTGGAAGATTACGGCCTGATCGTCACGGTCGGGCTGGCCACCGCCGACGCCCACGCGCGCTACGGAAGCCGGCAGCGTTTCGCGGCCATCATGGGCATCGGCATCCTGCTGGCGCTGTCGATGCTCGGCTGGACCGCGTTTGCCGCCAGGTACAACCGGCGCCGTTCGGTCAAGGCGCTGGAGGAAGCCGAGGTGCGCTGGAAACTGGCGCTGAGCGCGTCGGGTGCCGGCGTCTGGGACCTCAACCTGAAGACCGGGCGCCTGCTGCTGTCGTCGCAGGCCCAGGCCTTGCTCGGCATTGACGCCGGCATCGTGCCGTGGACCGTCGGCGCACTGCATGGCAAGGTGCACCCGGACGACCTGCCTGCCGTATCGGCCGCCATGCGAGCGCATCTCGATGGCAGGAGCGCTGATTTCATGGCCGAATACCGCGTGCTGCGCGCCGATGGCAGCACCCACTGGATTTCCGAACGGGCGGCACTGGTAAACGGCGGTGAACTTGGCGCGCCGAAACGCGTTGTTGGCACCGTCACCAACATCGACCAGCGCAAGCTGGCAGAACAAGAAATGCGCTACATGGCCAGCCACGACGCGCTCACCGGCCTGGCCAACCGCACCCTGTTCCGCGACCGCCTCGAGCAGGCGCTGCTGCATGCGAAACGTGACGACAACATGCTCGCGGTTATCTACTTCGACCTCGACAAGTTCAAGCCGGTCAATGACAACTACGGCCATGGCATGGGCGACCAGTTGCTGGTGCAGGTGGCGCGGCGCGTGCGTTGCAGCCTGCGCAAGTCCGACACGCTGGCGCGGCTGGGCGGCGATGAATTCGGCGTGCTGCTGGCCACCTGCGCATCGCAGGCGGACGCCATGAAAGTCGCGGAAAACATTCTCAGCCTGCTCAACATGCCATTCGAGACCGACAGTATCGCGCTGCGCATTTCAGGCAGTGTCGGGGTGGCGGTGTATCCGGAATGCGGCCCCGACGCGGCCGGCCTGGTGCACTGCGCCGACCAGGCGATGTACGCGGCCAAGCAAAATGGCCGCAACCAGGTGGCGCTGGCGGCCGCCAGCACGGAACTGCCGGGCTGAGCTAGCCGCGCTTGAAGTTGCGGGTCAGGTGCCGGTCGAGCGCGTTGCCGAAATTGCGCTGGTCGGCCTGGTTGAATGGCGCGGGACCGCCGGTATCGACGCCGTTCTGGCGCAGCTCTTCCATGAACTTGCGCATCGTCAGTTGCTGGGCGATGGTGGCGTCGGTGTAGAACTCGCCGCGCGGATTGAGCGCATAGCCGCCCTTGGCCAGCACATCGGCGGCCAGCGGGATGTCGCCGGTGACCACCAGGTCGCCCGCCTCCAGCAGGCGCACGATTTCGGCGTCGGCCACGTCGGCGCCGTTGGGCACCTGCATCGAGCGCACGAAACGCGATCCCGGCACGCGCATCAGCTTGTTGGCGACCAGGATCACTTCCAGCTCAAGACGTTCGGCCACGCGGTAAAGAATATCTTTGATCACACCAGGGCACGCGTCCGCGTCTACCCAAATCTTCATGCTACAGCCCTTTTTCGTATCATCGTGTTGCCCGCAGTATAACCGCGCGCCCTTGCGACGGGCTTCGCCGTGGGCGATGCGCGAGTTCGGAGGTTTCGGGGCGACTTTGGCGTTAGCACTAAGCATGTACGCGGATGACGGCTTCGCCTCTTCCGCCCTACGGTTAGCGGGAGCATCGTAGGGCGGAAGAGGCGAAGCCGTCATCCGCCGATTTAACTCGTCAAATTATCCCACAGGTCGCCGCTCGGGCTGAGGCGCGGGGCGGCAACGCCAAAGTGCTGGTACGCCGCCGGCGTCGCGACGCGCCCGCGCGGGGTCCGCTGCAAATAACCCTGCTGGATCAGGTAGGGTTCGAGCACATCTTCAATCGTATCGGCCGCCTCGCCGATCGCCGCCGCCAGGTTGCCGATGCCGACCGGCCCGCCGCCAAACTTGAACAGCACCGCTTCGAGCAGCTTGCGGTCCATGACATCGAAACCCACCGAATCAACATCGAGCATGATCAGCGCGGCATCGGCCATCGCCTTGGTGATGTCGCCGGTCCCCTTCACTTCCGCGTAGTCGCGCACGCGGCGCAGCAGGCGGTTGGCGATACGCGGCGTGCCGCGCGCGCGCATCGCGATCTCGTGCGCGCCGTCTTCGGTGATCGGCGCGTTCAGCAGCGCCGCGCTGCGCGTGACGATGCGGGTCAGTTCGGCCGCATTGTAGAACTCCAGCCGCGCGACGATGCCGAAGCGGTCGCGCAGTGGATTGGTCAGCATGCCGGCGCGCGTGGTCGCGCCGACCAAGGTGAACGGCTGCAGGTCGATCTTGACCGAGCGCGCCGCCGGGCCTTCGCCGATCATCAGGTCGATCTGGTAATCCTCCAGCGCCGGATACAGGATCTCTTCAACCACCGGCGACAGCCGATGTATCTCGTCGATGAACAGCACGTCGTTGGCTTCGAGGTTGGTCAGGATCGCGGCCAGGTCGCCGGGCCGCTCCAGCACCGGACCCGAAGTCTGGCGCAGGTTGACGCCCATTTCACGCGCGATGATGTGCGCCAAGGTGGTCTTGCCCAGGCCCGGAGGTCCGAACAGCAAGGTGTGGTCGAGCGCTTCGCCGCGCTTGCGCGCCGCCGAAATGAAGATCTCCAGCTGGCCGCGGATCTTCTCCTGGCCGACATATTCGTCGAGCTGCTTGGGCCGCAGCGCGCGTTCGATCGCTTCCTCGTTGGGCGAGGATGGCTTGGCGTCGATGATGCGCTGCTCGGAGAAATCGTCGGTCTGGATACTCATTGTTTATGCTTTCGACAGCGCCTTCAGCGCGAACTTGATGCCGTCGGACACACTCGCGCCGGTCGGCATGTTCTTCAGTGCGGCCGTGGCCTCCTTGTCAGAATACCCCAAAGCCAGCAGCGCGTTGAGGATGTCGGACTGGGTATCGTCGCGCGGCGCACCGGCCACGGCGCCCACATCGGCGCCCAGCTTGCCCTTGAGTTCGAGCAGCAAGCGTTCGGCGGTTTTCTTGCCGATGCCGGGCACCTTCACCAGGCGCCCTGCTTCCTGCAAGGTCACGGCCTGGGCCAGGTCGGTGATCGTCATGCCCGACAGTATCGACAGCGCGGTGCGCGCGCCGACGCCGCTGATCTTGATCAGCTGGCGGAACACCGCGCGCTCGTTGGCATTGCCGAAGCCGAACAGCAGGTGCGCGTCTTCGCGGATCGCCTGGTGCGTGAACAGGGTGACTTTTTCGCCGACATTGGGCAGGTTGTAATAGGTGCTCATCGGCACATCGACTTCATAGCCGACGCCACCGCAGTCGACCAGCAGTTGCGGCGGGTTTTTTTCGAGCAGGATTCCGGAAATGCGACCGATCATCGGGAGCCTTCTATTTATATAGTTAGACCAGGCGTCCGCGCTTCATGCGCAGGCCGCCGAGGGAGGGTGCGAGCGACTGGATCAGCGCCAGCGCGTCGACACTGTTGGCGTGGCAGATCGCCACACCGAGCGCGTCGGCGGCGTCCGACCCTGGCAGGCCCGGCAGCAGCAACAGGCGCGACACCATGTCCTGGACCTGCTCCTTGGCCGCCTTGCCGGTGCCGACCACGGCCTGCTTGACTTGCAGCGCGGTGTATTCCGCCACCGGCAAGTCCGAGCCTACCAGCGCGGTAATGGCGGCGCCGCGCGCCTGCCCGAGCAGCAAGGTGGACTGTGGATTGACGTTGACGAAGACTTTTTCGATGGCCGCGCAGTCGGGGCGGTAGGTGCGTACCACTTCGCCGATGCCGTTCAGGATGACCTTCAGACGAGGCGGCAAGGCGCCGTCGCTGCCGGTCTTGATGGTGCCGGAAGCGATGTAACGCAGCTTGTTGCCGTGCTTTTCGATGACGCCGAAGCCTGTCGTGCGTAGCCCTGGGTCAATGCCTAGAATAATCATGACCGAATGTTATACCGGCGGGCAACGCTTGTGGGGAAATACTGTGTAAAAACACAGTTGTAGGTAAGAAAAATGGGCTCCCCGCTTTCGCGGGGACGACGATGATCGTCGTTCCCGCGCACGCGGGAACCCAGGTTGCTTGCTTAGTGGCGGAAGTGGCGGGTGCCGGTGTACAGCATCACGACGCCGCGCTCGTCGGCCGCGTCGATCACTTCCTGGTCGCGCATCGAGCCGCCCGGGTGGATCACGCAAGTCGCGCCAGCGTCAACGACCACATCGAGGCCGTCGCGGAACGGGAAGAAGGCATCCGACGCCACTGCCGAACCGGCCAGCGACAGGCCGGCATTTTGCGCCTTGATCGAGGCGATGCGGGCCGAGTCGATGCGGCTCATCTGGCCGGCGCCAACGCCGAGCGTCATGCCGTTGCCGCAGAAGACGATGGCGTTCGACTTGACGAACTTGGCCACGCGCCAGGCGAACATCATGTCCTGCAATTGCTGCTGGGTTGGCTGCTTCTTGGTGACCACGCGCAGTTCGCCGATGCCGACGTTCTTGGCGTCCGGCGACTGCACCAGCAGGCCGCCGCCGACGCGCTTGACGTCGAACGGGTTCTGGGCGTCGCCCAAGGGAATTTCCAGCAGGCGCACGTTCTGCTTGGCCGACATCGTCGCCAGCGCTTCGGCGGTGAACGATGGGGCGATCAGCACTTCGACGAACAGCTTGGCCAGCGCTTCTGCGGCCTTGCCGTCGACTTCGACGTTGAACGCAATGATGCCGCCGAAGGCCGAGGTTGGATCGGTCTGCAGCGCGCGGCTGTACGCATCCAGCGCATCGGTGCCGATCGCCACGCCGCACGGGTTGGCGTGCTTGACGATCACGCAGCCGGCGCTCTGGCCGAGGCCGCCCAGCGACTTGACGCATTCCCACGCGGCATCTGCGTCGGCGATATTGTTGTACGACAGTTCCTTGCCTTGCAGCTGCTTGTACGCGGCCAGCGAACCGGCGGCCGGCGCCAGGTCGCGGTAGAACGCGGCAGCCTGGTGCGGGTTTTCGCCGTAGCGCATGTCCTGCACTTTTTCGACGGTGATGTTGAGCGTCTCGGGGAAGCTGCTGCGGGTGGCGTGCGCCTTGTCCGCGCCGAGGCTGGTCAGGTAATTGGTGATGGCGCCGTCGTACTGGGCGGTGTGGGCAAACACTTTCTTGGCTAGCATGAACTTGGTGTCGTAGCTGACCGGGCCAGCTTGCGCGCCGGTGCCTTTCATTTCCGCCAGCACCAGGCCATAGTCGGCAGGATCGCACACCACCACCACGTCCTTGTGGTTCTTGGCTGCCGAACGCAGCATGGTCGGGCCGCCGATGTCGATGTTTTCGATCGCGTCTTCCAGTGTGCAGCTGTCTTTCGCCACGGTCTGCTGGAACGGATACAGGTTGACCACGACCATGTCGATTTCCGGGATGTTGTGCTCGGACAGCTTGGCAACGTGCTCGGGGAAATCGCGGCGCGCCAGGATGCCGCCGTGGACCTTCGGATGCAGGGTCTTGACGCGGCCATCGAGCATTTCCGGGAAACCGGTGTAGTCGGCCACTTCCGTGACCGGCACGCCATTGTCTTGCAGCAGTTTTGCGGTGCCGCCGGTGGACAGGATGCTGACACCGAGCGTGGACAATGCGCGTGCGAAATCGAGCACGCCAGTCTTGTCGGAGACGGAAATGAGGGCTTGTTTGATCATGGTGAGTGGCCTGGTTGTGAAGTATACGGTGATGCCTGCCGATACGATCGCGGGGAAGATGCCTCGCCCGCGCGGCGGCGCGAATGGCTCGCGCTCGCTAGCACGGCCACCCGGTGCTAAAGAGGTTTACAGCAATCCGTGCTCTTGCAGTTTCTTGCGCAAGGTATTGCGGTTGATGCCCAGCATCTGCGCCGCGTGCGACTGGTTGCCTTCGGCGCGCGTCATCACGACTTCGAGGATCGGCCGCTCAACGGTCAGCACGACCATGTCGTAGATGTTCGACGGCTGTTGCTCGCCCAGATCATTGAAATAGTCTTCAAGGCTCTTTTGGACAACTTCCTGGATGCTTTCTTTGCTCATGTTCGTGCTTATCCTGCGTGTGTTGTGTTTCCGCCGCCGCTAGTGGCGGGGGCTGCCCCATGGCGTCTTGTTAAGCCGCCAGCGCTTCGCCGGCGTCGTCGCCTGCGGAGGAAACGTCCGCGGGGCGGTATTGTAACCGCTCCCCGAGACGGTGTTGCGATTCAAAAAATTTATCCACTGCTAATAGCTGCTCCGCCGTCGACTCAAGACGATTCATTTGCTGGCGGAAAGTTTCGCCGCCCGGCAGGTCTTGTACGTACCAGCCGATGTGCTTGCGCGCGGTGCGCACGCCGACGAATTCGCCGTAGAACGCATAGTGCGCCTGCAGGTGTTCGCTCATCAGGTGACGCACTTCCTCCACATACGGCGCCGGCAGATGGGTGCCGGTGCGCAGGTAATGGTCGATCTCGCGGCAGATCCACGGGCGCCCTTGCGCGGCGCGGCCGATCATCACGGCGTCGGCGCCGGTGTAGTCGAGCACGTAGCGGGCTTTTTCAGGGGTGGCGATATCGCCGTTGGCAACGACGGGAATGCCGACCGACGCTTTGACGGCGGCGATGGTGTCGTACTCGGCGTCGCCCTTGTAGCCGTCGGCGCGGGTACGGCCGTGCAAGGTCAGCATCTGGATGCCGGCCTGCTCGGCAATGCGCGCGATGGTCAGCGCATTCTTGTTTTGGCGGTCCCAGCCGGTACGGAATTTCAGCGTGACGGGCACATCGACTGCCTGCACCACTGCATGCAGGATGCGCTCGACCAGGTCTTCGTGCTGCAGCAGCGCGGAGCCGCACCAGCTGTTGCACACCTTCTTGACCGGGCAGCCCATATTGATGTCGATGATCTGGGCGCCGCGGTCGACGTTGAACTTGGCGCAATCGGCCAGGTCTTGCGGGTCGGCGCCGGCGATCTGCACTGCCTTCGGCTCCATTTCGCCGGCGTGGTCGGTGCGGCGCGAGCTTTTTTCGGTTGCCCACAGGCGCGGATTCGACGCCGCCATTTCAGACACGGCATAGCCTGCGCCCAGCTCCTTGCACAGCTGGCGGAACGGGCGATCGGTCACCCCTGCCATGGGAGCGACAAAAACATTATTGCGCAGTATGTACGGTCCGATTTGCACTGGTCAGCATAGAAAGAATGGCGGGAACCCTCTATTTTAACCGATTTACTGCTCAATTAATTAGCAGATTTGTCGCATCAGGGCGACGAAGCGGGTTCATGGGAGGCTAGATCGCACTGCGGAGAGGGACTACGGAAGCTCGTCCAGCGCCCCTTGTCGCAGATGGGCGACCTCGCCCCAGCTGTCGAGCACCAGCTTTCCTTCTTCAATCGTGAAGCGGTTGATGCTTGCGTTCATGACCTTGAAGGTGCGTGGTGTTTCCAGCGACAACGCAAGGGCGGCGCGATAGGCGCATTCCAGCACGCCACCGTGCGCCACCAGCGCCAGCGTCCCGCCTGGATACTTGTGACCCCAGGCGATGATGCTGGCGGTGGAGCGCTGGAAGAACTGGCGGAACGTTTCCGCCTTCCGCTCGCCATCTGGCACCCTGGAATCGACGTCGCGCGCCTGCCAGGCCGCGAATTCGGCCGGGTAGCGCTGTTCAATTTCCGCGTACAGCAAGCCCTCGAAGGCGCCATAGCAGCGCTCGCGCAAGCCTGGGTCAGTGTGAACGGGCATAGCGTGCAGGCGAGCGACCGCCGTGGCGGTCTGGTGCGCGCGCTGCAGGTCGCTCGAGATGATGGCGTCGACCTGCTCGCCTGCGAGGGCGAGCGCCAGCGCCGCGGCCTGGCGCTTGCCTTCGGCATTGAGCGCGATGTCGATATGGCCCTGCAAGCGGCGTTCGGCGTTCCAGGCGGTTTCGCCGTGGCGGATCAGGAGGATGCGGGTAGATGGCATTAATAGAGTGGTAAATGTAGGGCGGACGAGCGCAGCGTCGTCCGCCTAAGCGGTGGCCTTACTTCGGCTCGACTTGCAGCCAGAACGTCACCGGGCCATCATTGGTCAGCGAAACCTGCATGTCGGCGCCAAACTGCCCGGTTTCGACGACGGCATGCCGGGCCCGCGCAGCGGCGACAAAATGATTGAACAGGCGCCGTCCATCCTCGGGACTGGCAGCCGGCGTAAACGACGGCCGCGTGCCGGACTTGGTATCGGCCGCCAGGGTGAACTGAGGGACCAGCAACAGCCCCCCTGCGACATCTTGCACGCTGCGGTTCATCTTGCCGGCATCGTCGGAAAACACCCGATAACCCAGCAACTTGGCCAGCAGCGCGTCCGCCTCCCGTTCGGTGTCGCCCTTCTCCGCGCACACCAGCACCATCAAGCCGGGCCCAATCGCGCCGACCTGCTGGCCGCCGACCGCCACGCTGGCCTGGGTAACGCGCTGAAGCAGACCGATCATGCGCCGAGGGTCACGCGGGCGAACTTGCGCTTGCCGACCTGGAGCACGAAAGTGCCGGCGTCCAGCTTGAGCGCCTTGTCAGTGACGACGGCGCCATCGATGCGCACGCCGCCCTGGTCGACCATGCGCATCGCCTCGGAAGTGGAAGCGCACAGGCCCGCCTGCTTGAGCAGGTGTGCCACGCCCAGCGGCGCGCCGGCCAGCGCGACGTCAGGCACATCATCCGGAATGCCGCCCTTGGACCGGTTGACGAAGTCGGTCAGCGCATCGCCGGCCGCCTGGGACGAATGGAAGCGCGTGACGATTTCTTGAGCCAGCGCAACCTTGGCGTCGCGCGGATTGCGGCCACCCGCGACCTCGGATTTAAGCTGGGCGATATCGGCGATCGAGCGGAACGACAGCAATTCGAAGTATCTCCACATCATGACGTCGGAAATGCTCATCAGTTTGCCGAACATCGTATTGGCCGGCTCGGTAATGCCGATATAGTTGTTCTTAGACTTGGACATCTTGTCGACGCCGTCCAGGCCTTCCAGCAACGGCATCGTCAAAATACACTGCGGCTCCTGGCCATAGTCCTTCTGCAGCTCCCGGCCAACAAGCAAGTTGAATTTCTGGTCTGTTCCACCTAGCTCAAGGTCTGACTTCAACGCGACGGAATCGTAACCCTGCATCAACGGATAGAGGAACTCATGGACAGAGATGGGTGTCCCACTCTTGAAGCGCTTGGTAAAGTCATCGCGCTCCATCATCCGCGCCACGGTGTAGCGGGAGGCCAGCTCGATCATGCCACGCGCCCCGAGCGGGTCGGACCACTCGGAGTTATAGCGAATTTCGGTGCGCGACGCATCGAGCACCAGCGACGCCTGGCGGAAGTAAGTCGTGGCGTTTTCCTCGATCTGCTCTTTCGTCAGCGGCGGACGCGTCACGTTGCGGCCCGATGGGTCGCCGATCATCGACGTAAAGTCGCCGATCAAAAAGATCACCTGGTGTCCGAGGTCTTGCAGCTGGCGCAGCTTGTTCAGCACCACGGTGTGGCCCAGATGCAGGTCGGGAGCGGTTGGATCGAGGCCGAGCTTGATGCGCAGCGGTTGGCCGGTTTTCTCGGAGCGCGCCAGCTTCTGCGCAAATTCGCTCTCGATCAGCAGTTCATCGACGCCACGCTTGGTGATGGCGAGCGCTCCCAGGACGGAATCTGTCAGCGGCAGGGGTGTTGAACCATGCGCGGCGGCAGCGGTCTTAGGTGTGTCGGAAGTGGTCGTCATATTGTCAAAAGGGTAATTGTCCTACATTCTTTGCGAGATTCGTCCTACAAGCCGTTTTTTTTGCTATACTGCTCGATCCCATCAATCTTGCTGAACGAAAACATCTCACAGTTAATAAAAATAAAAAGTTGTAGTCTTACGGATGTTCAAGCAGCAAATTTTAACTGATTGCATGAACCCTACAAACAAAATCACAGGCAAAAGCTGGACCGGCCTGCTAGGCACAACGCGAAAGACGCGCATCCTTAGCGCATCTGCGATCTTCCTGGCAGTCTGCGCTTTCGGCACCGCCGCTGTCGCGCCAATCGCACCTGACGCGTCCAGCATTCCCCAAGTCTCCATCGCCCAAGATCTCGAGTTGCCGAACCTGGCAGACCAGATCGCAGCCCTCCAGGATGACGAACAGCAGTTCGACCAGGAAGAGCGCGTTCGTCCGGGCGACACCCTCGCTGCGCTGCTGACCCGCCTTGGTGTCGACGACGCCGACGCAGTCCAGTTCATCAAGACCGACAAGCTCGCCCGTGGCGTCATGCAGCTCAAGAGCGGCAAGCGCATCCAGGCCCGCACCGGCGAAAACGGCCAGCTGCTGTGGCTGCGCACCACCGTTGTCGACAGCCGCGACCTGCCAATCAAGAACATCACCATCGCGCGCCACGGCGATCGTTTCAAGGCCGAAGAGAGCCAGGTCCAGCTCGAGCGCCGCGTCGAAATGCGTTCGCGCGAAATCGCGTCGTCGCTGTACGCGGCAACCGACTCGAACTCCGATGGCAGCAAGCTGCCGGACGCGATCGTCGCCCAGATCATCGAGATGTTCTCGACCAATATCGATTTCCGCTCCGACCTGAAGCGCGGCGACCGTTTCAATGTCGTCTACGAAACTTTCTGGCAAGACGGCGTCATGGTACGCGCTGGCCGCATACTGGCTGGTGAATTCACCAACCGCGGCACGACCTATCAGTCGGTCTGGTTTGAAGACCCGCACAGCAAGCAGGGTGGCGGTTATTACAGTCTCGACGGCAAGTCGCTGAAAAAAGCATTCCTCAAGTCGCCGCTGGCATTCTCGCGTATTTCCTCCGGCTTCTCGATGCGCTCGCACCCGATTTCGGGTGTCTGGAAAGCACACAAGGGCGTCGACTACGCCGCGGCGACCGGCACGCCGATCCGCGCGGTTGGCGACGGCGTCATCGACTTCGCCGGCAGCAAGGGCGGCTACGGCAACTTCGTGCAGATCAAGCACTGGGCCAGCTACTCGACGGCTTATGCGCACATGAGCCGCTTCGCGCCAGGCATCCGCCGCGGCAGCAAGGTCAGCCAGGGCGACATCATCGGCTACGTCGGCTCGACCGGCTGGTCCACCGGCGCCCACCTGCACTTCGAATTCCGCGTCAACAACGAAGCACGCGATCCGCGCAAGGTTGCAATGATTCAACAAGCGCCGCTGAACGCCGCGGAACTGACCCGCTTCCGCATGGCCGCCGCCGACATGTCGCACCGCTTCGCGCTGCTGCGTCCAGCCGGCGCCGGCACCGCGATGGCCGCCCGCTAATCCGCTGCGCGCAAGGCGGTAAAAAAAACCTTCCTTGCGGAAGGTTTTTTTTCGTCCCTTGGGGGCAGGTCGAGATGCCCCCCAAAGTAGTACGCTGGCAAGGTCAGGCGCAATCGCGCATAATCGCAGCATGACAAATTCATCCCCCCTCTTCATTGGCCTGATGTCCGGTACCAGCATGGACGGCGTCGATGGCGTACTGGCCGACTTTAGCAACGGCAAGATCACCACCATCAAGGCCGCCTTCACCAGCTTCCCTGCCGCCTTGCGCAGCGAACTGATGGCCCTGCAGGCCAAGAGCGACAACGAGATCGAGCGCGAGGCGCTGGCCGCGAACCAGCTGGCACGGTGCTACGCCGAATGCGTCGCCGCGCTGTTGCCGCAGGCGCCAACGCGGGTCGCGGCGATTGCGGTGCATGGCCAGACCATCCGCCATCGCCCCGAACTCGGCTTCACGCGCCAGACCAATAATCCTGCCCTGCTCGCTGAATTGAGCGGCATCGACGTGATCGCCGACTTCCGCAGCCGCGACATCGCAGCCGGCGGCCAGGGCGCGCCCCTGGTGCCCGCCTTCCACCAGGCGCAATTCGGCCAGCCCGGACAGAACCGAGTGGTGGTCAATATCGGCGGTATCGGCAATATCAGCGTGCTGCGCGCGGACGGCAGGGTCAGCGGTTTCGATACCGGCCCGGGCAATGTGCTGATGGATGCGTGGATCGGCCGCCACCAGGGCAAGGAATACGATGCCGACGGCGCCTGGGCGGCGACCGGCACGGTCAGCCCGGCGTTGCTGGGCACCTTGCTGGAAGAGCCTTACTTTGCCCAGCCTGCCCCGAAAAGCACCGGCCGCGACCTGTTCCACGCCGAATGGCTGGACGCGCGCCTGGCGCAAGGGCCTGCCTTGTCGCCGCAAGACGTGCAGGCAACCCTGACCGCGCTGACGGCACGGACCATTGCCGACGCGATCAGGCAGGAGTCGACGGAGGTGGATGCGGTGTATGTGTGCGGAGGCGGCGCGTACAACGCCGAGCTGCTGCGCCTGCTGGCGGCTGCTTTGGGGGGAACGACGCGGGTGGAATCGACTGCGGTGCTGGGCGTGGCGCCCAACCGGGTGGAAGCGCTGGCGTTTGCCTGGCTGGGCTACCGCTTCACGCAGCGCGAAGCGGGCAACCTGCCGGCAGTGACGGGATCGACGGGCCCAAGGATCCTGGGCGCCCTCTACCCCGCGTAAGACTTATACCGAGAACGACGAGCCGCAGCCGCAGGTGGAACTTGCGGTTGGGTTCTTGATGACGAACTGGGCGCCTTCGAGGTCGTCCTTGTAGTCGATCTCAGCGCCAACCAGGTACTGGTAGCTCATCGAATCGATCAGCAGCTGGACGCCGTTCTTGACCATCGTGGTGTCGTCTTCGTTGACGATTTCGTCAAACGTAAAGCCATACTGGAAGCCGGAGCACCCGCCGCCCTGCACGAACACGCGCAGTTTCAGGTCGGGATTACCCTCTTCTTCGATCAGTTGCGCGACTTTTTCCGCTGCGCTATCGGTAAAGATGATCGGCACGGGGATCGCGTCCAGGTTTTCGACGACTGCATTCATTGGGAACTCCTACTTGGGAACAATTTGAATCATTATAGTCCGTTGGCGCTGCTCACGCTGCGGAGAGTTCAGCTGTTGCCAGATGGAACACTGGTTCCCCCGTCTGCATGTGCGTTAATTGCCCGGTTACCAAGGCACCGCCATGCATTTCGAGGGTTTTGTAATGGACATCCCCTACAATGCGGGCTTTCGGCTGCAATTCAAGCATTTCGGACGAATAAACCGGCCCGGCAATATAGCCGTTGACGATTAAATTTCCACATCGCACCTCACCTTCGATGCGCGCATGCTCGGACACGACCAGCACGCTGTCGGCGCCCTCGGCCGCGATCACGCTGCCGTGGACCTCGCCATCGATGCGCAGGCCGCCGGTAAAGCAGAGGTCTCCCTCGATACGGGCGGAAATGCCCACCAGACTATCAATTTCGCTTTTAGCGTTGCGACCGAACATGATGAGCCCCTTGTAAATGCGACCAGACGGTCTTGCCAATTTACCGTGCTCATCCTTGGATGCTTTGATCTAGGTCGTCCCGACGCAATGCATACCGTTTATATCCTTAAGGCAACAATGCGATCTGCTGCAATCCGGTGGTCTCCGGCAAGCCGAACATCAGGTTCATGCACTGCACTGCCTGGCCGGACGCGCCCTTGACGAGGTTATCCTGCACCACCAGGATCACCACCATGTTGCCCGGTGCGCCATCCTGTTCGGGACGGTGCAAGGCCAGGCGCAGCATGTTCGAGCCGCGCGTCGAACGGGTTTCCGGATGGGAACCGAACGGCATCACGTCGACGAAATCGGCATCCTTGTAGGCCTCTTCGAACAAGGCCTGCAGTGCGGCGTTATCGATGTCCTTGGTCAGGCGCGCGTACAAGGTCGCGTGCATGCCGCGAATCATCGGCACCAGATGCGGGGTGAACACCAGCCCGACCTTCTGGTCGGTAAAACGCTGCAGCTGCGCAACGGTTTCCGGCGTGTGGCGATGGCCGGACACGCCGTAGGCCTTGAAGTTGTCGCTCGACTCGGAGAACAAGGTGCCGATCTCCGCCTTGCGGCCGGCGCCCGACACGCCCGACTTGGCATCGGCGATCAGCGAACCGGCGTCGATGACGCCGGCCTTCAGCAGCGGCACGAAGCCGAGCTGCATCGTGGTCGGATAGCAACCAGGATTGGCGATCAGGAGCGCCGACTTGACCGCCTCGCGGTTCAGTTCCGGCAAGCCGTACACGGCCTCTTCCAGCAAGTGCGATGCGGTGTGGGGAATCTTGTACCACTGCTCGAAGGACGCCTGGTCCTTCAGGCGGAAGTCCGCAGCCAGGTCGATCACCTTGACGCCGGCGGCCAGCAGCTCGGGCGCCTGCGCCATCGCCACGCCGTGCGGGGTGGCGAAGAACACCACGTCGCACTGCTTCAAGTCGACTTTATCCGGCGCCGAAAACGCCAGGTCGACGCGGCCGCGCAGCGACGGGAACATGTCAGCCACGGGCAAGCCATCTTCCTTACGCGAAGTAATCGCGGTCAGCTTCACATCCGGATGGACGGCCAGCAAGCGCAGCAACTCCACACCCGTATAACCGGTACCACCGACGATGCCAACTTTGATCATGTTCATTCCTTCTTAAATGGTTGGGCAAAGCCCGATAAGGTAATAATTTTAACAGCGTCCCAAAATCCCCGCCGCGCCCGACTAAATCAACGAAACAATCCAAAATCGGGGAACATTCCAAAATCGGGGACAGACCACCATTTTGGAATCTTCCAAAATGGTGGTCTGTCCCCGATTTTGGAATGTTGCTGCAAAAGCAAAAAGCCGCGGGCTTCGCAGCCGGCGGCTTTTCGGTAGCAGCGCCGTAGCGCTGCCGGGAAACGAATTAACGCTTCGAGAATTGCTTTGCGCGACGTGCTTTGCGCAGACCAACTTTTTTACGCTCGACTTCACGTGCGTCACGGGTAACGAAGCCTGCACGCGCCAGATCTGGCTTCAGTGCTGCGTCGTAGTCGATCAGCGCACGGGTGATGCCGTGGCGAACCGCGCCAGCCTGGCCGGACTCGCCGCCGCCGTGGACGTTGACCTTGATGTCGAAACGCTCGACATTGCCGGTCAGTTCCAGTGGCTGGCGAATGACCATCAGGCCGGTTTCGCGCGAGAAGTATTCCGACGCTGGCTTGCCGTTGACGATGATTTGGCCAGTGCCAACTTTGATGAAGACGCGAGCGACTGCACTCTTGCGACGGCCGGTGCCGTAATTGTAGTTACCGATCATGTCAGTTCCTTACTTGAACAGCACGAGTGCTTGAGGTTGCTGGGCAGCGTGCGGATGGGAACCTTCCGCGTACACTTTGAGCTTCTTGATCATGGCGTAGCCGAGCGGGCCTTTAGGCAGCATGCCCTTGACCGCTTTCTCGAGCGCGCGACCAGGAAAACGCTCTTGCATTTTCTTGAAGTTGGTTTCGTAGATGCCGCCTGGGTAGCCGCTGTGACGGTAGTACGTCTTTTCAGTTGCCTTGGTGCCCGTAACGCGCAGCTTGCCCGCATTGATGACGACGATGAAATCGCCGGTGTCGACGTGCGGAGTGAATTCTGGCTTGTGTTTGCCGCGCAGTCGGAGTGCCACTTCGCTGGCAACACGTCCGAGGACCAAGTCCGTCGCGTCAACCACGAACCAATCGCGCTGGACTTCGTGTCCTTTAGCGGAAAAAGTTTTCATGATGACTTCCTAATATTTTAAATCGCTCAAATGGTGGTTCCGCCTTCACTACCAGCGGACTCGGCCTTATTTTCTTTCCTGAGCAAACGGAAAGCCGACAATCATAGCCCATCTGGCGTTACCGCGTCAAGGTGCGCTTGCGGTCCCTGTCTCATGCAGGCACAGCCTCAAATCGGCACTTGATGCCCAGCAATCGGCGGCTCATGCCAAATGAGTTGACTGGCGGAACGGTGCCAAACTAGTATGCAAAGACCCTTTTTAGGAGTCCTTGTGAAACTCAGCGCCTGCCTTGCCATCGTCTTGTTCCCGCTCCTGCTGTCGTCCCATGCCGCCGGCGCCACGCCGCCCTCGCAGGCCGGCCGCACCTGCCACCTGCCCGGCTCCGAAGAGCCGCTGCGCTGCCTGAAGGTCACCGTACCGCTCGACTACGCCGCCCCTGCCAGCACCATCGATATCCATGTCACGGTGGCGCCGGCCTTCCGCGAATCGGCGCGCCCCGATCCGCTGTTCATCCTTGCCGGCGGTCCCGGCCAGGCCGGCAGCGACGTACTTGGCTTCCTCGACCAGGTGTTCCGCCGCGTGCGCGCCACCCGCGACATCGTGTTCATCGACCAGCGCGGCACCGGCCTGTCGGGCAAGCTCGATTGCGCCAGCAAGCCTGAATACGAAACCATGAGCGACACCCAGTTGCAGGCGATTGCCGCCGGCTGCATCGCCAGCCTGGGCAAGAACTTCTCCGCCTACACCACCGCCAATGCCGCGCGCGACATCGACATGGTGCGTCGCGCGATCGGCTACGGCAAGATCAACCTGTGGGGCGGCTCGTACGGCACCCGCCTCGGCCAGGCCTACGCGCGCGCCTTCCCGGCCCAGGTGCGCTCGCTGATCCTCGACGGCGTCGCCGCGCCCGACCAGATCATCCCGGCCGGCGGCGTCGATGGCAAAGCCGCCCTCGATGGCCTGTTCCGCGCCTGCGCCAAGGACCAGGCCTGCAACAAGGCCTTCCCGGCGCTGCGCAGCGAATTCGACGCGCTGGTAGCGCGCCTAGGCGCCGGCCCGGTCGAAGTCTCGCTCGCCAATCCGCGCACCACGCTGCCGCTGCGCGAGTCGATGACCCGCGCGCGCTTCCTGTCGACCGTACACAACGTGCTGTACTCGCCGCAGGACAGCCGCCGCCTGCCGTATATGATCCACAGCGCCCACCAGGGCCGCTGGGAGCCGTTCGTCGCGCGCCGCAACGCCAGTGGCGACTTTGCCACCGAAGGTCCGATGGCGATGGGCCTGTACGTCGCGGTAGTCTGCGCCGAGGACTACTCGCGCCTGACGCCGCAAATGGCCGCTGCCGACGCCAGCGCCTCGCTGCTGGCCGTCGGCACCATCAAGCAGATGGAGACCATGTGCAAGGCCGCGCAGGTGCCGGCGGTGCCGCTGAGCGCCCCCACGCGCATCGATGCGCCGGTGCTGATGCTGTCCGGCGCGCTCGACCCGGTCACGCCGCCGCGCCGCGCCGAAGCGGCCGGCCAGCACATTGCGCGCGCCCAGCACGTCGTGGTCACCCACGCGGGCCACGGCATTTCGCAGCTTGGCTGCGGCCCGCGCCTGCTGCGCACCTTCCTCGACAACCCGGCGCAGAAGCTCGACGCCAAGTGCCTGTCCGAGATCCCCGCCCCCACCTTCCAGGTCGGCAGCGCCGGACCACATCCTTAAACATCGAGGCAAACATGATTGAAGCGAGCGACGTCCGCAAACATTTCGGCGCGGTGCAGGCTCTCGGCGGGGTGTCGTTCACCGCGCGCGACGGCCAGATCACCGCCCTGCTCGGCCCCAACGGCGCCGGCAAAACCACCCTCCTGCGCCTGCTGGTCGGCCTGCTCGAACGCGACCACGGCAGCATCGCCATCGGCGGCATCGACCCGGCCGTCGATCCGATGGCGGTACGGCGGAACATCGGCTTCCTAACCGACCAGTTCGGGCTGTACGAACGCCTGACCACGCGCGAGTACCTGACCTATTTCGGTGAACTGAACGGCATGGGCGGCGCAACCCTGCGCGCGCGCATCGACGAAGTGGCCGACCTGCTGTCGCTGGAAGACATCCTGCTGCGCCAGACCAAGGGCTTCTCGCAGGGCCAGCGCATCAAGGTGGCGATGGCGCGCACGCTGCTGCACCGTCCGCGCCACCTGCTGCTCGACGAACCAAGCCGCGGCCTCGACGTGATGAGCACGCGCGCGCTGCGCAACGCCCTCACGGTGCTTCGCAAGGAAGGCTGCTGCGTGCTGATGGCGACCCACGTGATGCAGGAAGTGACCCACCTGTGCGATGACGTGATCGTGATCGCCAAAGGCCATACGGTGGCTCAGGGTTCGCCCGAAGAGCTGTGCCGGCGCACCGGCATCGCCAACCTCGAAGATGCGTTTGTCAGCCTGGTCGGCGAAGAAGGGATCGCAGCATGAAGTCAAAGTCGATGGTCGTATTCATCAAGGAGTTCCGCGAGACCTTGCGCGACCGCCGCTCGCTGGTGCTGCTCGCGCTGTTTACGCTGATGTATCCGCTGATGCTTGGCTACATGCTCAACAAGCAGATCGAGCGCGCCACCAAGCCCGAGCGCGAAGGCATGGCGCTGGCGGTGATCGGCGCGGCCCAGGCGCCCAACCTGATGGCGCAGTTCAAGCAGAAAAACGTCACCGTGCAGCAGGTCGATGCGCTGGATGAGGAAGCGATCACCGAACTGCTCAAGTCGCGCAAGGTCGTGGCGGTGCTGCGCATCGACGACAAGTTCACCGAAAACTACCAGGCCATGCGCCCGGCGCAGGTGGAGCTGTGGTTCGATTCGGCGATCGACAATGGAGCGCGCGTGCGCGACGTCGAGATGGTGCTCAACGCCTACAGTATGGACATCGCCAGCGCGCGCCTGCTGGCGCACGGCGTCTCGCCGGTGACGATGGCGCCGGTCAAGGTGCAGCGCTACGACACTGGCGGCACCGCCGGCCGCTCGGGCATCATCGGCGCGATGATCGGCTTCCTGTTCTTCCCGGCCTTCGGCTGCTGCCTGTCTGCGGCGGTCGACAGCACCGCCGGCGAGCGCGAACGGCGCTCGATGGAAGTGTTGATGGCGCAACCGATCCGCACCTGGGAGCTCATCGGCGGCAAGTGGCTGGCCGCCGGCATTTTGTCAGTGGTCGCCATCACGCTGGAACTGGCGCTGGCGCACGGCATCCTGAGCTGGCTGCCGCTGGAAGAAGTGGGCACCTCGTGGCGCGTCACCTCGCTCGACCTGGCGATGATCTGCCTGGCGTCGGTGCCGCTGTCGATGCTGGCCGCCGCCGTCCATATCGCGATGGCGATGAACGCCAAATCGTTCAAGGAAGCCCAGACCACGGCCAGCGTCGTCATGCTGGTGCCGATGATTCCTGGCGTGGTGGTGTCGATGATGGAGCTGAAAACGGCGGCCTGGATGTACGCGGTGCCGATGCTGTCGAACCAGACCTTGCTGGGCGAAGTGGCCAAGGGCCAGGACGTCGGCGCAATGCCTTACCTGATGACGTTTGTCAGCTCGATGATCCCGGCGCTGGCCGCTGTCGCCTTCGCCAGCTGGCGCTTGCGCAGCGAACGTTACGTACTGGCGGTATAGTCACGTTTTTGAACGGAGGCAGGAATGGAAGTCAAAGTCAGCTGGAATGGCCCGTCGGGCATGAGTTTCCGGGCCGCGACCGGCTCGGGCCACATGGTATCGATGGACGGCGCGCCCGAAGGCGGCGGCCACAACCTGGCGCCGCGCCCGATGGAGATGGTGTTGCTGGGAACCGGCGGCTGCACCGCCTACGACGTCGTGCTGATCCTCAAGCGCGGCCGCGAACTGGTCGAAGGCTGCGACGTCACGCTCAAGGCCGACCGCGCCGAGACCGACCCGAAGGTGTTCACGCGGATTCACTTCCACTTTGTGGTGAGCGGCAAAAACCTGAAACACAGCACGGTGGAACGCGCGATCAACCTGTCGCACGAGAAGTACTGCTCGGCCTCGATCATGCTGGCCAAGAGCGCCACCTTCACGCATTCGTTCGACATCGTCGAAACCGGCGCGCCGGCGCCGTAAAGCGTCAGATGTAGTAGGCGGTGGTGGTCATCACCTTGGACATGGCCGTCATGCCGGCCTTGACCAGCGCCGGCGTCTCGGCCGCGCCCAGCTCCCTGGCAGCGGCGCCATGGACGATTTCGTCAAGCCGCATCTGTTCGACGATGGCGCGCGATTTGGCATCCTGCGCCGGCAGCTGCACCAGGTGGTTGTCGAGGTGCGCCTCGACCTGGCGCTCGGTCTCGACCACGAAGCCGAGGCTGCGCGCGTCGCCGAGGTGCGCGGCGACCGCGCCAATGGCGTAGGCGCCGGCATACCACAGCGGGTTCAGCAGGCTCGGCTGCGAGCCGAGTTCGGCCAGGCGCTGGGCGGTCCAGGCCAGGTGGTCTTCTTCCTCGCGGCCGGCCTGTTCGAACTGCTCGCGCATCTGCGGGCTTTTGGCGAAGCGCGCCTGCGCATCGTATAGCGCCTGCGCGCACACTTCACCCACATGGTTGACCCGCATCAGGCCCGCGCTGTGGCGCTGTTCACGCTCGTCGAGCGTGGCGTCGGCCGCATGCGCGGCCGGATTCGGGCGCGACGAGGTGGCGACGCCGCCAATGACGCGCAGCGCCTTGTCGACGTTGACGATCAGGCTATCGAAGGGATTGAGGGAACGCTGTGATGGCATGGCGGTGTCCAGTGACGCTGTCAAAACGCCATTATAAAACGTCGCGCGGCGCCGGCGCGCCCGCCTCGGGCAGCTTCTGGCGCTCGATCCAGTCGAGCACCGGCCCGGCGATGTCGATCCCGGAGATTTTCTTCGCCACCGACAGGTTCAGCGACAGCAGGAACGGCACGCTGTCGACCGGCACCTCGGGACAGTGTTCGGCGAACGCCGGCAGGAAGCGCTTCGATTCCAGCACCGGGATCACCTTGGCGCCGCTCATGAACTGCAGCACGCTGGTGATCGTGTGGCCCTTGCCGATCGACTGGTAGATGAAGCGGTTGAATTCGCGGTCGACGATCTTGAAGTCGATCGTGTCGTCGGTCATCAAGGCGGCCAGGTAATGCAGCCCGAGCGCGGTGCGGAAGAAGTCGGTCGATTCGCCCACGGTCTGGCCGCGGCGGGTCACGGCGAGCACTTTTTCTTTGGTTGCAGTATCCATCTGAACATTATCCACATTTTCAGCGCCGTCAGGCCGGTTTTGGCGGCCCTGCCCGAACCTGCCGCCGCCTGGCCGGTCAAACCTGCAAACACTCCCGGGTGGCAGACGACGAGACCGGCCATGGCCACGACGCTCATCTACAAGGCACTAAGCTACAAGGCAAGCCGCCGCCAGTTCCTGACGGCCAGCACGATCGCCTTCGGCGGCGCCGGGCTGGCGGCAATGACGATGCCGTTCATCGCCTCGATGTTGCCCAGCGAACGGGCGCGCGCCGCCGGCGCCCCGGTGGAGGCGGACACCACCAAAATTGCCCCGGGCGAACTGGTGACGGTCGAGTGGCGCGGTCGGCCGGTATGGATCCTGCACCGCACTCCCCAACAGATCGCCTCGCTCGGCGGGCATGACGACCAGCTGGTCGACCCGGCCTCGCGCAAGCCGCAGCAACCGCCCTACGCGGCCAATCCGTCGCGCTCGCTCAAACCCGAATTCCTGGTACTCACCGCCATTTGCACCCATCTCGGCTGCATTCCCAGTTACCGGCCCGAGCCGGGCGCGGCCGACATCGGCGCCGACTGGCCCGGCGGCTTCTATTGCCCCTGCCACGGCTCGCGCTTCGACCTGGCCGGGCGAGTGTTCGAGAACGTCCCGGCCCCGTCCAACATGGAAGTGCCGCCGCATAACTTCATGGCCGGCGGCAAACTTCTGATCGGCGTCGATCCCGCCTGAGCGGCGCCCGCCGCGTTCCGGCGAGCTTCACTTGTCGTCGCGCCGCCACGGCCGGCGCCCCGCCCCATTCCTCCAAAACTGCACTCTGTTCCAATCAATTCGCCGTGTATCGCAACGAGCCGCCGCAGCGGCCCTAAATTTAATACAATGCAACTATCATATAAGTGTGACAGTTGCATTTTTGGTTACGCTTGGTTACAGGATCTGGAGTCAGCATGGAATTACGAATCCGCAATTTGTCCAAGACTTACGCCAACGGTGTTGTGGCGCTGGACAAGGTCACCCTGAACATCCCCACCGGGATGTTCGGCTTGCTCGGCCCAAACGGCGCGGGCAAATCGACCTTGATGCGCATTCTCGCCACGTTGCAGGAATGCGACTCGGGTTCGGTGTTCCTTGACGATATCGACGTACTCGACGAACAAGACGAGGTGCGCCGCCTGCTGGGCTATCTGCCGCAGGACTTCGGCGTCTACCCGAAAGTGACCGCTTACGAACTGCTCGACCACTTCGCCGTTCTCAAGGGCTTGTCGAACCGCGCGCGGCGCCGCGAAGTGGTGGACGGCCTGCTCCAGCAAACCAACCTGTTTGAAGTGCGCAACCAGCGCCTCGGCGGCTTTTCGGGCGGCATGCGCCAGCGCTTCGGCATCGCCCAGGCGCTGCTGGGCGACCCGCAGCTGATCATCGTCGACGAGCCGACCGCCGGCCTCGACCCGCAGGAACGCGTGCGCTTCCATAACTTGCTGTCCGACATAGGCGAAGACAAGACCGTGCTGCTGTCGACCCACATCGTGTCCGATGTGGCCGACCTGTGCTCCAACATGGCCATCATCAACAAGGGCCAGGTGCTGCTGTGCGGCGAGCCGCAAAAGCTGATCGACGCGATCGACGGCAAGATCTGGGAGCGCTTCGTCAACAAGGCCGAGCTGGCCGCCTTCCAGGCCCGCCACGCGGTGATCTCGACCCGCCTGCTCACCGGCCGCACCCTGATCCGCGTGTACGACGAGCGCGATCCGGGCGACGGTTTCGATGCGGCCATCGGCGACCTCGAAGACGTCTACTTCGCCACTATCGCCGGGCGCAGTTTCGCGGCCAGCAACTGTTAAGGACAGTTTATGCTGGCAATCGCATTATTCGAAGCGCGGCAGCGGCTCAAGCTGCTGTCGACCTGGGTCTACTTCGCCATGTTCCTGGCGATGGCGATGCTGTGGATGGCCGCCGCCGGCGGCGTCTTCAAGGAAGCCATCGTCACGTTCGGCGGCAAGGTGCTGATCAACGCGCCGCGGTCGATCGACCTGACGGTGGCCTTCCTTGGCTGCCTCGGCGTGGTGGTGGTGGCTGCCATCGCCGGCCGCTCGGTGCAGCAGGACTTCGAGTACGACATGCACCACTTCTTCTTCAGCGCGCCGATCCGCAAAGCCGACTACGTGTTCGGGCGCTTCCTCGGCGCCTTCCTCACCATGGCGATCATCTTTTCGAGCATCGTGCTGGGGGCCTGGCTGGGCACCTGGATACCGGGCATCGAGCCGGACCGGCTCGGGCCCTCGACGCCGATGATGTACCTGCGGCCATTCGTCTTCACCCTGCTGCCCAACCTGTTCATCTTCGGCTCGATCTTCTTCGTGCTGGCCGCGCTGACGCGCCGCATGATGCCGGTGTACGTCGCCAGCGTGGTGATGATGGTCGGCTACATCGTGGCGCCGCAACTGGCGCGCGACCTCGATTACAAAACCCTCGCGGCCCTGATCGACCCGTTCGGCACCACGGCGCTGATCCGGGTGACCGAATACTGGCCGATCGCCGAGCGCAATGTGCGCACCATCCCGTTCGACGGCGTCTACCTGCTCAACCGCCTGATCTGGTCGGGCTTCGGGCTGGTGGTGCTGCTGCTGGGCTACTGGCGCTTCCACTTCATCAGCAGCGCCGACAGCGGCGCCGCGCGCCGCAGCGACGGCGAACTGCCGCTGCAGCTGTCGCACACCGCGGTCGGCACCCGCGAAAAACCCGACTTCGCCAGCCGCAGCCTGGCGCTGCTGCTGGTGCGCTCGGCATGGCTCAACTTCCGCGAATCGGTCAAGAACATCTACTTCGCCGTCATCGTGCTGGCCGGGGTGCTGGCGGTCTTCGCCAGTGCGATCAACATGGGGTCGATCCACGGCACCGGCACCTACCCGGTCACCTACAAGGTACTCGAAATGATCGGCGAGATGTTCGCGCTGTTCATGCTGGTGGTCACCACCTTCTACGCCGGCGAGCTGGTCTGGCGCGAACGCGAAGCGCGCATGGCGCCTATCCTCGACGTGATGCCGGTGCCCACCTGGGTGCGCATGCTGGGCAAGGTCTGCGCGCTGATCGGACTGCAGGCGCTGATGCTGTTCGTGCTGATGATCTGCGGGCTGCTGATCCAGGTATTCAAGGGCTACTTCGTGTTCGAGCTGGGGCTGTACATCAAGACGCTGTTCCTGATACAGCTGCCGCAGTACGCGCTGCTGGCGGTGCTGGCGATCGCCCTGCAGGTGCTGTTCAACCACAAGTACATCGCCTACTTTGCGATGATCGTGTACTACGTCGGCAGCATCACCTTCGGCACGCTGGGGCTGGATCACCCGATGATCCTGTACGGCACCTCGCCGCAATTTATCTACTCGGCGATGAACGGTTTCGGCCACTACCTCACGCGCGAACGCTGGTTCATGCTGTACTGGGGCGGCGCGGCCTTGATGCTGCTGGTGCTGACGCTGGTGTTCTGGCCGCGCGGCTGCAACGATGAACTGGGTAGCCGCCTGCGCCTGGCGCGCCGCAACCTGAGCGGCCCGGTACTGGCCGGCTTCGCGCTTGGCCTGGCGATATTCGCCGGCACCGGCGCGCTGCTGTACTTCAACCTCCACGTCGCCAACGATTTCCACACCGCCTGGCAGGACGAGCAGAAGCGCGCCGAGTACGAGCTGCGCTACAAGCCGCTGGCGCAACTGGCGCAGCCGCGCGTGACCGGCGTCGACCTGAAAGTCGACATCGCACCCGAACAGCGCACCCTGGCCGTTCGCGGCACCTACCAGCTTGAAAACAGGTCAGGCCGTCCGGTCACCGACATCCTGGTCAACCAGGACCGCCGCGCCAGCTTGCAGCTGCGTTTCAGCCAGCCGGCGCGGCGCGTGATCGCCGACCACGAGCGCGGCGCCTACCTGTACAAGCTGGCCACTCCGCTGGCGCCTGGCGCGCGCATCGCGATGGCTTTCGACGTGCGCTACGCGCCGAAGGGCATCCTCGGCATGGGGCTCGACACCCCGGTGGTCGGCAACGGCACCTTCTTCAACAAGGACGCGCTGCCATCGATCGGCTACCTGCGTGCGATCGAGCTGGACGACGCGCGCGACCGCAAGCGCCACGGCCTGCCGGCGCGCGAGCGCATGCTGGCGCAGGACGACCCGCAAGGGCAAGCCGTCAACTACGTCAGCCCCGACGCCGACTGGATCAATTTCAACGCCGTCGTCAGCACCAGCCCGGACCAGATCGCGATCGCGCCCGGGACGCTGGAAAAGGAATGGCTGGACAAGGGCCGCCGCTACTTCCACTACAAGATGGACCGGCAGATCCTGAACTTCTACGCGTTCCAGTCGGCGCGCTACGAAGTGCGGCACGACCGCTGGCGCGACGTCACCATCGACATCTACTACCACCCGTCGCATGACGCCAACCTCGACCGCATGGTGCGCGGCGTCAAGGCGTCGCTGGAATACTACTCGGCCAACTTCAGCCCCTACCAGCACAAGGTCGTGCGGGTGGTCGAATTCCCGCGCTACGCCTCGTTCGCGCAGTCGTATCCTGGCACGATCGCCTACTCCGAAAGCCTCGGCTTCATCGCCAAGGTGGACGACCAGGACCAGAAGCAGATCGATTACCCGTTCCATGTCACCGCGCATGAAATCGCGCACCACTGGTGGGGCCACCAGCTGGTGGCGGCAGACACGCGCGGCGCCACGGTGCTGACCGAAACGCTGGCCGAATACTCGGCGCTGATGGTGATGAAGAAGACCATGGGGCCGCACAAGATGCGCCGCTTCCTGCGCCACAACCTGGATCGCTACCTGATGGGGCGCGCACTCGAAAACAAGAAAGAGCTTCCGCTGGCGCAGAACGAAAACCAGGACTACATCCACTACCGCAAGGGCGGCATGGCGATGTACCTGCTGCAGGATGTGCTGGGCGAGGACAAGGTCAACGGCGTGCTGCACGACCTGTTGACGGAGCACGCCTTCCACGGCCCGCCGTACAATGGCGCCGGCGTCCTGACCGCCGCGCTGCGCCGCGTGACGCCGCCGGAGTACGCCTACCTGATCGACGACCTGTTCGAGTCGATCGTCCTGTACGAGAACCGCGCCACCATGGCGACCGCGCAGCGCCGCGCAGACGGAAAATATACCGTGACCCTGGCGGCCACCGCGCTCAAGATGCGCGCCGGCGAACTCGGCGAGGAGAAGGAAGCGCCGCTGAAGGACGTGATCGAGTTCGGCGTCGACGACAAGGACGGCCGGCCGCTGGTGCGCGAACGCCGCATCGTGGGCAGCCGCGACGTGGTGGTCACCCTGATCGTCGACGGGCGTCCGGCGCGCGCCGGCATCGACCCGGACAACAAGCTGATCGACCGCAAGCCGTCGGACAACATGATCGAGGTGGAACTGCGATGACAAGGCTGCCACCGGCATGCTCGGCCATGCTGCTGGCCGGCTCCGCCGTGGCGGCCGGCCCGCAGGGCGCCGCGGCGCCGACGCTCGACGCGGCATTGCGCCCTACGTCGACACCGCGGACCTGACATGCTCTCGTCGGGCGATAAGCGCAGCGCATCCGCCAACAAAACGTAAAAGCCGCGCCAACCCTTGATGGGCTGGCGCGGCTTTGTTGCGACGGCGTCGCTTACTTCGCTACCGCTGCTTTCTTGACAGGCGCTTTCTTAGCCGCGACCTTCTTCACCGCGGCCTTCTTGGCCGGCGCCTTCTTGGCCGGCGCCTTCTTGGCAGCGGCCTTCTTCACCGGCGCCGCGACTGCGCCCTCTTCGCCTTCGACTTCCGGCTCGGCCTTGGCAGCCTTGCCCTTGGCCGGCGCCTTGGCCTTGCGCTCTTCGAACTCGAAGCTGGTCTTGCCGTCCTTGCCCCTCACCAGGAAGGCCTTGAACGGGCGGCGCGTGCGCTGCGACACGAAGCCCGGCAGCAGGTCGGTCTTGCCTTCATTGAGCAGCTTGGCCATCTGCTCCGGCAGGATTTCCTGCTGCAGGATGATGCGGCCGCTGCGGAAATCGCAGGTCTTCGGCTTGGCCACACTGTGTTCGCACACATACGCCAGGCCCATCTCGTAGACGCCGCCGCTGCATTTCGGGCACGGTCCGAGCGGGGTCTGGCCGGTGAAGTCGACGCCTTCGCCGTCCTCGCTCTCGTCGTTCTGGCCGAAATCGAATTCCAGCTTGAAGTTGTTGATGTCTTCGTCGCGCACGATGCGCAGGATCGCCGCGAATGGACGGCCCATCTTCGAGCGGAAACCCTGCAGCGGACCGATGGTGCGGTTCTTCAGCAGTTCTTCGACCTCGGGGATCTCGAACTGGCGGCTGCCCGGCGTCTTGCTCATGTTGAATTCGCACTTGGTGCAGGCGAAGCGGCGGTAGTTTTCCTTGACCACGCCGGCGCAGTTCGGGCACGGCGTCTGCAGCGTGGTGTAGTCGCCCGGGATCGTGACGTTGTCGTATTCCTTGGCGCGCTTGACGATAATCTGCGTCATCTGGGCGATTTCGCGCATGAATTCATCACGCGAGATTTTGCCCTTCTCCATCTGCGACAGCTTGTATTCCCACTCGCCGGTCAGTTCAGGGGCGGTCAGTTCGTTGACGCCCAGGCCGCGCAGCAAGGTCATCAGCTGGGACGCCTTGGCGGTCGGGATCAGCTCGCGCCCTTCGCGGATCAGGTAGCGCTCGGTCAGCAAGCCTTCGATGATCGCCGCACGCGTCGCTGGCGTGCCGAGGCCCTTGCCAGCCATCGCATCGCGCAGTTCGTCGTCGTCGATCAGCTTGCCCGCGCCTTCCATGGCCGACAGCAGGGTCGCTTCGCTGTAGCGCGCAGGCGGCTTGGTGACCAGGCCGTTGGCCATGACTTTCTCGGTCAGCACTTTCTCGCCCTTGGCCACCGGCACCAGCGTACCGGCGTCTTCCTTGTCGTCGGCGGCCAGTTCCTTGCCGTAGATCGCCAGCCAGCCCGGGTTGGTCATGACCTTGCCCTCGGTCTTGAACTGATGGCCCGACACTTCGGTGTAGCGCGTGGTGACCTGGAACTCGGCCGCCGGGAAGAACACCGCCATGAAACGGCGCGTGACCAGGTCGTACAGTTTCTGTTCCGGCTCGGACAGGTTCTTTGGCGCCAAGGTGGTCGGGATGATCGCGAAGTGATCCGAGATCTTGGCGTTGTCGAAGATGCGCTTGTTCGGCTTGACCCAGCCGTTCTTGCTGATCTGCTTGGCGAACTGGTGGTAATTGTTGTTCTCGGCCAGCGACTCCATGGTCGCCTTGACGGTGCCGATGTAGTCTTCCGGCAGGTGGCGCGAGTCGGTACGCGGATAGGTCAGCACCTTGTGCTTTTCGTACAGCGCCTGGGCCAGGCCGAGCGTGTTCTTGGCCGAGAAGCCGAAGCGGCCGTTGGCCTCGCGCTGCAGGCTGGTCAGGTCGAACAGCGCCGGCGCCATCGAGGTGGTCGGCTTCGATTCTTCGGTGACGTTGCCCTGGCGGCCCTTGCAAGCCATCGCGATGGTGTCGGCCGCAGCCTTGCTCCACAGGCGTTCCGGGCGCTTCTCGGGGTCGTTCTCGTCCTTCTTGAACGACTGGTCGAGCCAGCGGCCTTCGTAGATGCCGGCGGCGCAGATGAACTCGGCGCGCACTTCCCAGAAGTCGCGCGAGACGAACTTCTTGATCTTCTCTTCGCGCTCGACCACGATCGACAGGGTCGGCGTCTGCACGCGGCCCACGGTGGTCAGGTAGAAGCCGCCCTCTTTCGAGTTGAACGCCGTCATCGCGCGGGTGCCGTTGATGCCGATCAGCCAGTCGGCTTCGGAACGGCAGCGCGCGGCATCGGCCAGCGGCAGCATTTCTTCGTCGCTGCGCAGCTTGGCGAAGCCATCGCGGATCGCGCCTGGCGTCATCGACTGCAGCCACAGGCGCTTGACCGGCTGCTTGGCTTTCGCGTTCTGCGCGATCAGGCGGAAAATCAGCTCGCCCTCGCGCCCGGCATCGCATGCGTTGATCAGCTGGGTGACATCCTTGCGCTTGATCAGGCGGTTGAGCACCTTCAGGCGCGATTCGGTCTTGGCGATCGGGTTGAGCGCGAAATACGGCGGAATCATCGGCAGGTGGGCAAAGCTCCACTTGCCGCGCTTGATGTCGAACTCTTCCGGCACCGCGATTTCCAGCAGGTGGCCGACCGCGGACGACAGCACGTATTCGTCGGATTCGAAATACTCATCGTGCTTGGTGAAGCCGCCCAGCGTCTTGGCGATGTCGTTCGCAACGGAGGGCTTCTCGGCGATGATGAGGGTTTTTGTCATATAAGGTTCTCGTCGTACTCTGGTTGTTTGGCCCGCGCATCATACATGCTTGGCCGGGATATCAAGATTTGTCGTTCCGATATCACATTTGTAACAGTGGATAAGTGCGGCCAATGATAAGCGGGTTGTCGTGAAATCCGCAAGTGGCCTTTGGGACGGTAAGCGACTCCGGCGCAACGCTTGCGTCGCGGAGGAAAGCGGCAACCCGGCGGCTTTTGGGCCGGGAAGGCGCCTAATGCAGCAGGCGGGGAGCCTGCTCGTCGTCCGACCCGAACAAATCGTCGAACATCAGGGCGTCAGGTTCTTTGCCTTGGCTCCAGAGCAACATCAGCACGATGATCTTAAGTTTGCCCAGGCCGACCGGGGATTCGTCCAGCACCAGCGCGCGTTCGATGACGATTTCGCGCTGCACCGGGCTGAGCACCCGCGCGCTTTCAAGGAACTGGATGAAGCCGACCGCGGCCGTGCCGAGCACGTCGTATTCCTGGTCTACGTAGAACCGGATGCCATCCGAGGAAGCGGAGAATTCGAGGTCGCCGCCGGCCATTTCGGTCAGGTCGGTCAGCCAGACCAGTGCCTCGGAAATTTCGACCTCGTCGAATCCCACCGCGGACAACTTGCGCGCCAGGGCGGCCGGCTCGGGGCAGGCGTCGGGGCGGTAGTAGGTCTCGTAGAGGTAGACAAGGATATCAAACATGGCTCTACTCTATCAGTTAAGTTCGTTGTGGCACAAGTGTCCACAGTACCGCCCGGCAATAGCGGGATCAAGGAATGCGCCGAATCTAACGATTCACGCGCTGGAACAATCCGCCCGGCAGTCTTTCCAGATGGCCGGCCAGTTCGAGGGTCAGCAGGTGGGCGCTGAGGGTACCCGCGTCGAGGCCGCATTCCAGCGCCAGCGCGTCGGCGCCGACCGGGTCGTAGCCCAGCGCATCGAGCAACTGGTCGGACGGTGCGCGCGCGCCGCCGCCGGCGCCGCGCGGGCTGGCCAATTGCGGCGCGATCTCGTCGAGGACATCGGCGGCCGAGTCGACCAGCTTGGCGCCCTCGCGGATCAGCCGATGGCAGCCCTTGCTCATCGGCGCGTGGATCGAGCCGGGAATCGCGAACACTTCCCGGCCCTGTTCGGCGGCCATGCGCGCGGTGATCAGCGAGCCGGACTGGGCGGCCGCCTCCACCACCAGCACGCCGGCCGACAGGCCGCTGATCAGGCGGTTACGGCGCGGGAAGTTGGACGCGAGCACCGGATGCCCCAAGGGATACTCACTAATAAGACAGCCGCTGTGCGCGATGCGATGGGCCAGCTGGTGGTTGCGCGACGGGTAGACGATATCGGCGCCGGTGCCGATCACGGCCACGGTGGCGCCGGGCCCGCACAGCGCGCCATCGTGGGCGGCGGCATCGATGCCCAGCGCCAGCCCGGAGACCACCGTCAGGCCGGCTTCGCTGAAGGCGCGGGCGAACGCGCCGGCGTTGGCCTTGCCCTGGGTGCTGGCGTTGCGGCTGCCGACGATGGCCACCGAGGGCGCCGACAGCAGCGCCACATGGCCGATCGCGTACAGCAGCAACGGCGGATCGTGGATTTCGCGCAGCATGCGCGGATAAGCCGGGTCGTGCAAGGTCAGGACCCGGTTGCCGGGTTTGGCCAGCCATTCCCGGGTGCGGTCGATCAGTTGTTCGGTAGATGGGGGCGGCGGCGCGGCGATGGCGCTTGCCTGCGCCGCGCCGCAGAGCGCGGCGAGCGCCGCGTGGCTGGCGTTGAAGACGCCGGCGGGAGAACCGAAGGCGTCCAGCAGGCGCGCACCCAGCACGCAGCCGATGCCCGGCACGGATACCAGCCGCAGCCAGCCGGAAAGATCCGGCCGGGCTGATTGCTGCGTGGGGTCCGTGTCCTGCACGGCGGTTTTACTCCGGTGATTTAGCCACGTCGCCGACCTGCACCGGCTCAGTTACCTGCATGACCAAGCCGTAAGAAACGTTCTTGAACACGCGGAAGATAAACAGATCGCCGTATTGCTCGTCCGGCAGCTTGATGGTCGGCCTGGCGATCCCCAGCATGCCTTTGTCGCCGCCCGGATCCGCCACAACCTTACCGAAATGGTACAGCTGGAGCACCGCGCCGACATCGAGTCCGTCAACTGAACCGCGATTGATGCTGACGATCTGGTTCTGCCCCGCATACGTCACGCCGCCATAAATCGACACCACGCGCGCGTCGATGACGGTCTCGGGCGGATGCGGCACATAGTTGCGCATGCCCTCGGGCGGCACCGGCGCCAGGCGGTCGCCCACGCCCATTTCCTGATGCGAGCTGCCGACCGTGAAGGTATGGACATCGACGCCCGGTGTGGCTTGCGCCTTCAGCGCCACCGTGCCGAGGTACTGCGCTTCGTAGCCGAGCAAGGCGCCGGTTTCCGGATCCGTCAGCGGCGTGCCCGGGCGGTACACCTGGAACGCCTTTACACCGTTGAGCTCGCCTTTGACGTAGACCTTGTCGCCCTGGCCCATATACACCCGGCCTTCCTGCGCGGCGGCGATGCGCGGCGCGCTCGCCAGCTCGTCGACGCCGATCACCAGCGGACGGGTCAGGAAGGGTTCGATCATCGCCGGCGGAATCGACGGCACCGCGTCGCGGCCCATGCCTTCGGTGCGGAACTGCGGCGACAGGCGGGTGATGCCCGGCCGGCCGGCGCCATCGTCGTCGCCCGGCCGGGTCAGCGACAGGCGGCCGGTCTTGCGGTCGAAGTAGACGATCTGGCCCGGGTAGATCCAGTGCGGGTTGCGGATCTCGTCGCGGTTCATGCCCCATACCTGCGGCCAGCACCATGGATGCTCGAGGAACTTGCCGGAGATGTCCCACAACGTATCGCCCTTGACGACCTTGTGCTGGTCGGGCGCGTTCGGGCGGAACGCGCAGGGCGCGGCCTGGGCGGATGAAGCAAACAGGCCTGCCAGGAGCGCTGCTCCAGCAAGTCGGGCGCCGACTGTGCTAAAATTTTTCATTGAGATGTCCGAAAAGTGCGGCATTACACAAAATTGCTGGCTGAACCGCCACCCATCGCGCGCCACGGCGCAAAAGGCAGCAGAATGCGCGCTCCCCATTGCACTTGCTGAGAGTAAAGGGTTGCCGTACTGGATCAAATTCTGCACATAAATCCTTGAAGTAGCAAGAAATACTGCGCCCGATCACCGTGGCGGACTGTGTGATTTTGTTGTTTTAAGGCATTTTTCTGCTGGCACCACCGAATCGATTATTAAATTGTTACTGAGCTGAACACACCTATGGCACTCCTGACTATCCTGCGCTACCCCGACCCACGCTTGCACAAGGTCGCCAAGCCGGTTACCGAATTTGGCGACCGCATCAACCGCCTGGTGGCGGACATGGCCGAAACCATGTACGAGGCGCCCGGCGTCGGCCTGGCCGCCAGCCAGGTCGATGTGCACGAGCAGCTGGTGATCGTCGACATCACCGACACCAAGGATGACCTGCGCGTGTTCATCAACCCGGAAATCATCTGGGCGAGCGACGAAAAAACCATCTACGACGAAGGCTGCCTGTCGGTACCGGGCATTTACGACGGCGTCGAACGTCCGTCCAAAATCAAGGTCCGCGCACTCGACGCGCAGGGCGTGCCGTTCGAACTGGCGGCAGACGGCCTGATGGCCGTGTGCATCCAGCACGAGATGGACCACCTGCAGGGCAAAATTTTTGTGGAATACCTGTCACCGCTCAAGCGCAACCGCATCAAGGCCAAGCTGGTCAAGGAAGAGCGCGGGCTCGAGCGTGAAGCGGCCCTGCGCGCCGCCGGCCGCCGCTACTGACGCGCGCGATGAAAGTCGTCTTTGCCGGCACGCCGGAGTTTGCCGCGGTAGCCCTGCGTGCCTTGCATGAGGCTGGCTTTGAGATCCCGCTGGTGCTGACCCAGCCCGACCGTCCGGCCGGGCGCGGCATGCAGCTGCAGGCGCCCAGCGTCAAGCAATACGCGCTGGCGCACGGCATCGAAGTGCTGCAACCGCTGTCGCTGCGCACCGACAGCAAGGACCCGGAACGGGCAAGCCAGGCCGCGGCCGCCCATGCGCGCCTGCTTGCGCTCGACTACGATGTGATGGTGGTGGCCGCCTACGGCCTGATCCTTCCGCTCAGCACGCTCAACATCAAGCCTTGCATCAACATCCACGGTTCGCTGCTGCCGCGCTGGCGCGGCGCCGCGCCGATCCACCGCGCGATCGAGGCCGGCGATACCGAAACCGGCGTGACCATCATGGAAATGGAAGAAGGCCTGGACACCGGCCCGATGCTGATGATGGAGCGGGTGGCGATCGGCGCTGCCGATACCACCGCGACCTTGCACGACACGCTGGCCGCACTGGGCGGGCGCATGATCGTGGCGGCGCTGCGCCAGCGCGCCCAGGGCACGCTGGAAGCGGTGCCGCAGCCTGCGGCCGGCGTCACCTACGCGGCCAAGATCAGCAAGGATGAAGCGAAGATCGACTTTTCACTGTCGGCCGGCGAAATTGCCCGCAAGATCCGGGCATTCAACCCGTTTCCCGGCGCCCACGCCGAAGTCAACGGTGTAGCGATCAAATTCTGGGGTGCCGAGGCGCTGCCTGAAGGAAGTACCACCCTCCCCGGCCAGGTGCTGGCCGCCGACGCCCAGCATGGCATCGTGGTCGCCTGCAAGCACGGCACCTTGCGCCTGACTGAACTGCAAAAGCCTGGCGGCAAACGCCTTCCAGCACAGGAATTCCTCAAGGGATTCCCGCTGGAAGGACTGTGCTTCGATTAAGCCGCGTCGTCGCTGGCCGCGGCCTTGGCGCGCTCGGCGTCCATGTGCTCGCGCAGCAGCTGGTTGATGCGGGTCTGGTAGCCCGGACCGGCCGACTTGAACCAGTCAAGCATGTCCACGTCGAGGCGGATCGTCACGATCTGCTTTTGCTGGGTGGCGCTGGCCTTGGCGGCTGGCTGCTGGGTGCTGCTGCCGAGGTAATTTCCCTGGACGGGCTCGTCCCACGCTGGTGCGAAATCCTTGTTCATTCCTGAATCCTCATCTTTAAAACCTGTCAATACTGCGATTGTGACCCTGTCATGTAACGTAAAGATTGCTGTGCCCTCAGGTTTTGTATCCTCATGTTTCCGTGTCACGCTTTAATACAAAAAGATACAAACGCTACCCGTGAATCCAAATGCTGCACTGCGAAAACTTTTCGACCGGGTTGACGTATAATTTTAGACCCGGGCCGCGCCCGGCCGGCCTGCCCGGGACACCGCCATCTGAAAGCACACCATGACCACCACCGCACTCTCAAAGACCGAATCCCAGCTGCGCGATATCTTGTCGCGCCGCATCATGATCCTTGACGGCGCGATGGGCACGATCATCCAGCAGTACAAGCTCGACGAGGCGGCCTACCGCGGCGAGCGCTTCGCCACGTTTGCTGCCCCGGAGAACAGCGGTGCGCGCGAACTGTTTGTCAAAGGCAACAACGAACTATTGACGCTGACGCAGCCGCAGGTGATCCAGGAAATCCACGAGCGCTACCTGGCCGCCGGCGCCGACCTGATCGAAACCAACACCTTCGGCGCCACCAGCATCGCCCAGGACGACTACCACATGGGCCACCTGGCGTTCGAGATGAACGTCGAAGCGGCCAGGCTGGCGCGCCGCGCCTGCGACAAGTACAGCACCCCGGACAAGCCGCGCTTCGTGGCCGGCGCGCTCGGCCCGACGCCGAAAACCGCATCGATCTCGCCCGACGTAAACGACCCGGCCGCGCGCAACGTGACCTTCGACCAGCTGGCGGCGGCCTACCTCGAGCAGGTGCGCGGGCTGGTGCAGGGCGGCGCCGACGTGCTGCTGGTCGAAACCATCTTCGATACCCTCAACTGCAAGGCCGCGCTGTTCGCGATCGACCAGTACTTCGACGACAACCCTGGCCAGGTGCGCCTGCCGATCATGATCTCCGGTACCGTCACCGACGCCTCCGGCCGCATCTTGTCCGGCCAGACCGTGCCGGCTTTCTGGAACTCGGTGCGCCATGCCAAACCGCTGACCATCGGCCTCAATTGCGCGCTCGGCGCGGCGCTGATGCGCCCCTACGCCGAAGAGCTGTCCAAGATCGCCGACACCTTCGTCTGCATCTACCCGAACGCCGGCCTGCCCAACCCGATGAGCGACACCGGCTTCGACGAACTGCCGGCCGACACCTCGGCGCTGCTGCGCGAATTCGCCGACGCCGGCTTCATCAATATCGCCGGCGGCTGCTGCGGCACCACCCCGGAACACATCAAGGCGATCGCCGACCTGCTGGCCGACCGGGCCCCGCGCGCGCTGCCCGAGATTCCGGTGGCCCAGCGCCTGGCCGGCCTCGAGCCGTTCACCATCGACGCGGACTCGCTGTTCGTCAACGTCGGCGAGCGCACCAACGTCACCGGCTCGAAAGCGTTCGCGCGCATGATTCTCAACGAGCAGTACGACGAAGCGCTGTCGGTGGCGCGCCAGCAGGTGGAAAACGGCGCCCAGGTCATCGACATCAACATGGACGAAGCGATGCTCGATTCGGTCGCCGCGATGACCCGCTTCCTGAACCTGATCGCGTCCGAGCCCGACATCTCGCGCGTGCCGATCATGATCGACTCGTCGAAATGGTCGGTGATCGAAGCGGGCCTCAAGTGCGTGCAGGGCAAGGCGGTGGTCAACTCGATCTCGATGAAGGAAGGCGAGGAAGAATTCATCCGCCAGGCGCGCCTGTGCCGCCGCTACGGCGCCGCCGTCATCGTCATGGCGTTCGACGAAAAGGGCCAGGCCGACACCTTCGAGCGCAAGACCGAAATCTGCGCGCGCGCCTACAAGGTGCTGACCGAGCAGGTCGGCTTCCCGCCCGAGGACATCATCTTCGACCCGAACATCTTCGCCATCGCCACCGGCATCGAAGAGCACAACAACTACGCGGTCGACTTCATCAACGCCACGCGCTGGATCCGCGACAACCTGCCGCACGCGAAAGTCTCGGGCGGCGTCTCGAACGTGTCGTTCAGCTTCCGCGGCAACGACCCGGCGCGCGAAGCGATCCACACCGTGTTCCTGTACCACGCGATCAAGGCCGGCATGACGATGGGTATCGTCAACGCCGGCATGATGGGGGTGTACGACGACATCGCGCCCGAACTGCGCGAGCGCGTCGAAGACGTGGTGCTGAACCGCCGCGACGACGCCACCGAGCGCATGATCGAGATCGCCGGCACCCTGAAGGCCGGCGACAGGCAGGACGCGCAAAACCTCGCCTGGCGCGACGGCACCGTCAACCAGCGCCTGTCGCACGCGCTGGTGCACGGCATCACCCAGTGGATCGTCGACGACACCGAAGAAGCGCGCCAGGCGCTGCTGGCCTCGGGCGGCCGCCCGATCCACGTGATCGAAGGCCCGCTGATGGACGGCATGAACGTCGTCGGCGACCTGTTCGGACAAGGGAAGATGTTCCTGCCGCAGGTGGTCAAGTCGGCGCGCGTGATGAAGCAGGCCGTGGCCCACCTGATCCCGTACATCGAAGAAGAAAAGAAGCGCGAAGAAGAGCGTACCGGGATCGTCGCCAAGCCGAAGGGCAAGATCGTCATCGCCACCGTCAAGGGCGACGTCCACGACATCGGCAAGAACATCGTCTCGGTGGTCCTGCAATGCAATAACTTCGAAGTCGTCAACATGGGCGTGATGGTGCCTTGCTCCGAGATCCTGGCCCGCGCCAAGGTCGAGAATGCCGACATGGTCGGCCTGTCCGGCCTGATCACCCCATCGTTGGAGGAGATGGCGCACGTGGCGCGCGAAATGCAGCGCGACCCGCATTTCCGGATGCTGAAGATTCCGCTGCTGATCGGCGGCGCGACGACCAGCCGTGCCCACACCGCGGTCAAGATCGCCCACAACTACGAAGGCCCGGTGGTATACGTGCCGGACGCATCGCGCTCGGTCTCGGTGGCGCAGTCGCTGCTGACCCCTGAGACGCGCGACAAGTACATCGAAGACATCAGCGACGACTACGCGCGCATCCGCGAGCAGCACGCCAACAAGAAGGCGCTGCCGATGCTGTCCTTGAAGGACGCACGCGCCAACAAGATGAAGCTCGATTTTGCGCCGGTGCGCCCGAAATTCATCGGCCGCCGCGAATTCAAGAACGTCGACCTGGCGGCGCTGGCGAAGTACATCGACTGGGGCCCGTTCTTCCAGACCTGGGACCTGGCCGGCCCTTATCCCGCCATCCTGACCGACCCGGTGGTGGGCGATGCGGCCAGCCGCGTGTTCGAGGAAGGCCAGGCGCTGCTGAAGAAGGTCATTGAAGGGCGCTGGCTGACCGCCAACGGCGTCATCGCGCTGCTGCCGGCCAACTCGGTCAACGACGACGACATCGAGATCTACACCGACGACAGCCGAACCGAAGTCGCGTTCACCTATCACGGCCTGCGCCAGCAAGGCGTCAAGCCGGTGGTCGACGGCGTGCAGCGCCCGAACCAGTGCCTGGCCGATTTCATCGCGCCGAAGTCGTCAGGCGTGGCCGACTACATCGGCATGTTCGCCGTCACCGCCGGCCTTGGCATCGAAAAGCACGAGAAGCGCTTCGAGGATGCGCACGACGACTACTCGTCGATCATGCTCAAGTCGCTGGCCGACCGCCTGGCCGAAGCCTTCGCCGAATACCTGCACGAGCGCGTGCGCAAGGACCTGTGGGGCTACGTGCCGGCCGAAACGCTGAGCAATGAAGACCTGATCGCCGAGCGCTACTCGGGCATCCGCCCGGCGCCAGGCTATCCGGCCTGCCCGGAGCACACGGTCAAGGCCGAAATGTTCCGCGTGCTCCAGGCCAACGACATCGGCATGCAACTGACCGACTCGTTCGCCATGTTCCCGGGCGCGGCGGTATCCGGTTTCTACTTCGCGCATCCGGAGTCGAAGTACTTCGTGGTCGGCAAGATCGGCGACGACCAGCTGGCCGACCACGCCGCGCGGCGCGGCGCCAGCAAGGAAGACCTGGAGCGCTGGCTGGCCCCGAACCTGTCGTAATCGGCAGAACTTTCCGCCGCCTTCCGCGCTCAAAGCAGTGTTGCGGGCGTGCCGGCGCCACGCCCGCAACGGGCTGAACTGGCGCCGGTTCGTCTACTCGGAGGCTGCTATGGCACTGCATTTCTCTGCCAAACGCTGGCAGGACCAGCTGATCCTGCTGCTGGGCGTATGGCTGTTCGTCTCACCCTGGGTTCTTGGCATCCCCAGCGACTCGCCGCGGGCAATCAACGCCTATGTGGTCGGCGCCGTGATGGCCGCGCTGGCTGCGTTCGACCTCTATAAAACCTACTTCTGGGCAGTGGTCGCGAACCTGCTGCTGGGGGCGTGGACCGCGCTGTCGCCCTGGATTCCGGCATTCGCCGACCGCGGCGCGATGATGACCAACTCGGTCATTGTCGGGATCGCCGTTGTCGTGCTGGGCATGTGGGAGCTGCGGACCGACCCCGAGCTGCATCGCCAATGGTCCAGCGCCGGCGGCGCGCACTAAGCGGCTACGCCATGCAACAACGCGAACCCGCGGGTTCGCGTTTTTTTCGTCATCGCTTTTTGCTATCTGAATACGCGCTGTGGCGCTAATGCGCGCATTCTTCGGCGCCGACAGGGCAGCAAACACGCCCTGGCGCCGCAGTCAGATTGCGTAGCGCGCGACGTTGTCGCTCCATTCGAAGGCCGCCATTTCGAGCTCGCCCAGTTCGTCGGCGGAGAGCGCCAGGTCGGCCAGCGCCGGCGCGACGTGCTGGTCGTCGCCTTCGTCCATCACCTCGATGCTCTCGGCCAGGCGCAGCAAGTCGCCAAAGAAACCGCCGCGGTGCAGCAGCGCGTCCGAAATGTCGTCGCTGACCGGCATCTGCTGCAGGATCTCGTTCATCGGCATGCCGAACAGCGCGTCCATCAGCGACATGATGCCGACCGTGAAGGCGATTTCGGGCACCGCGCGCTGGCCAGGGCGCAGGCGCTTGGCCAGCAGTTCGAGCAGGCGGCCGCGCGCGGTCGCCAGGGTCAGCAGCGGCGGCATGCTTTCGCCGCGCCGCGCCGGTTCGGCGTACAACATGATCTGCAGCCAGCGCTGCAGCTGGCGCCGGCCCATGATCGTGATGGCCTGGCTGACCGAATCGACCTTGTGCCCGAGGCCCACGGCGGGCGTGTTGACCAGGCGAAGCAGGTTGAGCGCCAGCGGCACGTCTTTCTTGACCGTGCGCTCAATCACGATGTTGTCGGCGTCGGCGTCGATCAGGTTCATCAGTTCCAGCAGGGCGACCTGCCCCGGCGACAGCTTGCGCCCACTGATGATGGCCGGGCGCGCGAAATAAAAGCCCTGGAAGTAATCGAAGCCGAGTTCCCTGCAGGCGTCGAATTCTTCGCGCGTTTCGACTTTTTCGGCGACCAGGTTCTTGCCTGTCTCGCGCAGCAATGGCGCGAGGTCCTGCAGCGCCTCCGGCGAGGTGTTGCGCAGGTTGACCTTCAGGTATGCCATCATCGGCAGCAGCTCGCCCAGTTGCGGGGTGTCCGCACCGACATCCGACAGCGCAAAACGGAAACCATGGCCGGCCAGTTCGGCGATCCGGCCGAGCAGCGGCGCGCTGGCGTCGATCGACTGGTCGATCTCCAGCACCAGCTTTTCGCGCGGCAGGAAGGCGAAAATATCGCTGTTGAGCACCGCCGCGTCGACGTTGACGAACCCGGTCGACCCGCCCAGCACCCGGTTCAGCCCGAGCTGGGCAGCGTGGGCGATGACCGCCGCGGTGGCCGAGAGCTCGGAGTCGATGCTGGCCGGCCCCATAGGCGCGTTGCGGAACAGCAACTCATAGCCATACAGCGCCTGGTCGCGCCCGAGGATGGGCTGGCGCCCGAGATAGAAGTCACGCACCCGGACGTGGGCGCGGGTATTGTCGGGTTGTGCGGTATCGAGCATGCGTGGCCAGTTTATGAACGGAAATAATGGGCATAACTTTAACCCTTATTTCATTCTTTGTGGCATTTTTGTCATTACAAACTAAAACTTAGCCGCGCGGCCAGCCATCGACGAACAATTTCATCTCGCCGGGCGCGAATGCGGTCCAGGCTTCGTTGGTGGTCAGCGGGGCGGTGACGATCACCGCCACCCGGTCTTGCGGCGTGGTGACCTGGGCGAAGTCGACGCTGACGTCCTCGTCGGCGAGCTTGGCGGTGGGGAAAGGATACTGGCGCACCACGTAGTGCAAGGCCGTCGAGCAGTGGGCGAACAGCGCCGAGCCGTCGGACAGCATCATGTTGAAGGTGCCGTGCGCGGCGATGCCCTGCACCAGTTCGGCGAGCACCGGGCGCAGGGCATCCAGCGGCGGCGGGATGTCGCCGAAGTGCGCGCGCAGTTCCTGCAGCAGATAGCAGAAGGCACGTTCGCTGTCGGTCGTGCCGACCGGGCGGAACGCGCCATGCAGGTCCGGGTGGAATTGCTTGAGGTCGCCGTTATGCGCGAACACCCAGTAGCGTCCCCACAGCTCGCGTACGAAGGGATGGCAATTTTCCAGCGCGACATGGCCCTGGGTCGCCTTGCGTATGTGCGCTATGACATTGCGCGACTTGATCGGATAACGCTTGATCAGTTCGGCGACGGGCGATTCGATGGCGGGCATGTGATCGACAAACAGGCGCACGCCGGCGCCTTCGAAAAATGCGATGCCCCAGCCGTCGTGGTGGGTGTCGGTGCGTCCGCCGCGCAGGGCGAAGCCGGTAAAGCTAAAAACAATGTCCGTGGGGACGTTGCAATTCATTCCGAGAAGTTGGCACATGGCGCAAGCTTACCATGCGAAATTTGATACGCCACAAACCTGGCCGTGCGGCCGTGTCGGGGGAAACGCAGAGGCGCCGGGTGCGTGGGCCGCCCGCAGGGGGCCCACGTCCGGCCCGGGTTTAGTGCAGGAGCACGGGGTTGCTCATCAGCGAGTCATAGGAACCGAGGAAGTCGTCAATTTCTTCCATGGTCGGCTCGCTGGCGATCAGCGTATTGACGTCGCGCCGGAACGATTGTGCCAGCTTGCCACCGATAAATGCTTCGCGGCGGCCCGACTTGTCGACGATCTCGTAGCCACCGAAGCGCAGGGCCTCGAGGTTCTGGTCAACGCCGAACTCGACGACGCTGTACTGTTCGCTGTTGTAGATCATGTTCATCATTACTCCTTCACTCGATCAGACGGTTTTGCAGATCGGAACCGTCAAGAGGCAGACGGCTGACTTTCCACTCCGTTCAATGGGGAGGTGGGGGTACCGGAACCAATTTCAAGTGCTGAGGTCCGGGGTCAGTTCCAACAGCTGATCGTATGGCGGTTGCTGCAGCCACGATCGCAACTGATCAAGATGTTCTGTACTGGCAAGCCCGATATACAGTTGCGCGGGCCGTCGGCGCAGGACACGATTTAATGTTACACGCAAAACCAGATTGCCGGTGCAGCATACGCAACCGGGCGCGATTCGGTGCAGCAGGAGCGAGTCTGAGGGAGTGAGGATGGTGCGCGGATCGGGCAGGCCCTCGAGGATGACGGCCACCGGGCCGCCCTGCCCCGCGGCCAGCCGCGCGCCGATGGCGGCCTCGCGCGCCGCGGCGCTGGGGCCGGTCACCAGGGTGGCCGCCAGCCCCGGCGCGGTCATTGACCTTTTTTGGCCAGCTTGCCCGGCTCGACGCCGAGTTGCTTGAGCTTGCGGTACAGGTGGGTGCGTTCGAGGCCGGTTTTTTCGGCGACGCGGGTCATGCTGCCCCCTTCGCGTCCGAGGTGGTGTTCGAAGTACATACGCTCGAACGCGTCGCGCGCCTCGCGCAGCGGCAGGTCGAAGGACAGGTTGTAGCCATGTCCTTCACCGTTCGGCATGCCGCCCACGCGCGCCGGGATGCCTACAGGCAGCGGCTGCGACGCGAACATCGGCGCGCTCACCGCATTGCTGTCCTCGATCTGGGTGGCCATCATCGGCCGCGGGACGATGGCCGGTGCGCGCACCACTTCCTGGGCGCGCGACAGGCCCTGCTGGACTGCCTTGAGCAGCTTTTGCAGTGCGATCGGCTTCTCGAGGAAGTTCAGTGCGCCGATCCGGGTCGCCTCGACCGCCGTATCGATCGTCGCGTGGCCCGACATCATAATGACCGGCATCGTCAACAGCCCGTCGCGCTGCCATTCCTTGAGCAAGGTGACGCCGTCGGTATCGGGCATCCAGATATCGAGCAGGACCAGGTCGGGCGCGCCAGCGGCCCTTGCATCGCGCGCCTGCTGCGCATTTTCGGCGAGTTGGATCGCATGGCCTTCATCGCCAAGGATCTCCGAGAGGAGCTCGCGGATGCCCATTTCATCATCAACTACGAGTATGTTTGCCATCTAATGCCTTCCTGATTTCGCCCATGCAGGGCCGCACGCATGACATGCCGCCGAAGCCATGATTCTATTCTTGATTCTTACCTGACGCTACTATGTCGCAGGAGCTAACTTTAACAGCAAAATCAAGACGGACGCGCCTGTTCCGTCACTGCGGTTCTGGATGTCGATCCGGCCGCCGTGTTCATCGATGATTTTTTTCACCATTGGCAGCCCAAGTCCGGTGCCGCGCACCTTCGATGTGACGTAGGGTTCGAAGGCGCGCGCCAGGATGCGCGGCGCGAATCCGGGGCCGTTGTCGACGATCGCCAGCCGCACCGCGGTACCGGCCGCGCCACCCGCGCCCTGGTAGTGGATCGCCTCGGTGGTGACGTCGATGCGCGGCGGCGGCGCGCTCGGTTCGCGGTCGTTCATCGCATCCTGCGCGTTCTGCAGCAGGTTGTGGATCACCTGGCGCAGCTGGGTCGGGTCGCCCATCACCGACGGCAGTCGCGGCGCCAGCGCGGCGTGAATGATGTCGCTGCCGTCGCCGGCCAGGTACAGTTCGAGGATCTCGCCGATCAGCGCATTCAGGTCCAGCGTTTGCAGCTGGGCCGGCGGCGCCTTGGCGTAGTCGCGGAAGTCGTCGACCATGCGCTTCATCGCATCGACCTGGTTGACGATGGTGGCGGTGCCGCGATTGAGCAGGTCGGCTTCCTTCTGCGGCAGGTGGGCCTCGAGCTTCATCTGCATCCGTTCGGCGGCCAGCTGGATCGGCGTGAGCGGGTTCTTGATTTCGTGCGCCAGGCGGCGCGCCACTTCGCCCCATGCGATCGATCGCTGGGCCGAGATCACGTCCGAGATATCGTCGAATACGACGATGAAGCCGCTGCCGGCGCCCACCGGCAGGCGCGAACCGCGCGCCAGCAAGGTCAGGTCATGGTCGTCGCCGCTGCCGGGACGGCGCGGAATCTCGATCTGCTGCTGCCAGTGGCTGCGCAGGCGCGCGCTGCCGGCCGCCGATCCCGCGCTCTGGGCCGAGAACGCGCGGTTGACCGCGTTGGCAAATACTTCGAGGCCGGCGATATCCGACAGCGTGACGCCCAGATGCGCGGCCACTGGCTGCTGCAGGATATGTTCCACCGCCTCGTTCGAGTTCACCACGTGGAAGTCGGCGTCCAGCACGATCACGCCGGCCGACATATTGGCCAGCACCGATTCAAGGTGGGCCTTGGCGCTCTGCAGCGCCGAGCGGTTGCGTTCGACCGCGCTGCGCGCTTCGAACAGCTGGCCGGTCATCATGTTGAACGACTGCGTCAGGGTGCCCAATTCATCGTTGGTGGCGACGATCGGGCGCGGCGACAGGTCGCCCTCGGCCACCGCGCGCGTGCCTTCGGCCAGCACCAGCAGCGGCTGCGCCAGCCGCCCGGCGATAACGAAGGCGCTGGCGATGGCGCCGAAAATCGCCAGCAGCAGGGTCAATGTCAGGGTCTCGATGTACATCTCGCGCAGCGCGACCCGCGCCACGAAGCGTTCCTGGTATTCGCTGTAGGCGCTGCGCAGCACTTCGGCGTTGGAGGCAAGGTTCACCGGCACCGCCTGCATCAGCTGCAAAAAGCGCGGCTGCGCGCCGGGCGGCTCGGGGATCGCCTGCACCACCCGCAGGCGCAGGCCGGTGGCGGCGTCCTGCGCGGTATCGGAAGCGCCGGGCGCCTGGCGGAAGTCGCGCTCGATGCCGCCTTCCGGGCGCGCGTACCCGCCCGGCATCACGGCCTGCAGCAGCATTTGCGGGGTCGGCACGTCGGCCTGCAGGTCGGCGATGCGGCGGTTGGTCGAGGCGCTGGCCACCACCTTGCCGTCGGCGCCGATGATCATCGCGTTCTGCATGCCTTCGCGTTCGTCAAGCAGCCGCTTGAGGATTTGCTGGCTGGAGCCGCTGTCCTGCCCGGCCACCGTGGCCGCCGTGACCTCGGTCTGCGCGCCCAGTTCCGACAAGGCCTGGTCGAGCGCCGCCACCCCGAGGTTCACGCCCGACTGCAGCGCCGCTTCGATCTTGACGTCGAACCAGGACTCGATCGAGTGCGATACGAACTGCACCGATACCAGGAAGATCACCAGCCCCGGCAAAATGCCGATGGCGGCGAACAGCATCATCAGGCGCGCCATCAGGCGCGAGCCGAACTTGCCTGACTTGTAGCGGGAATACAGGCGCGCCAGCGCAACGATCGAGAACACCAGCAGGGTCGCGGCGACCGCGGCGTTCAGGCCGAGCAGCCAGGAGTAGTAGCGGTCGAGGAAGCCGGTGCTGTCGGAGGCGCTGGCAAGCAGGAACAAGAGAATGCTGGTGACGCCACCAGCGACGACTACCGCGTACCGCAGTCCCTGTTTCACTTACTCGGCCTTGTAGGTGAAGGTCTTGTAATCGGACGACAAGCGCCAGCCCGCGTTACTGACCGCATTGACCTGGATCGGCTTCGACATGTAGTCGCGGTTCATCCCCATGCGCAGCGTGACGTCGTAGGTTTGGCCTGGCGTCAGCGCGCTTTTGGGCGCGACCACCCAGCGGCTGGGGCGGCGGATCAGGAACATCGCGTCTTCCAGCGTCTGAAAGCTTTGCTTGACGCTGCCCAGGGTCATGACGTTGTACTCGCGCGTGATCACGTTGTACCAGATGCGGATGGTCTGCTTGGCCGCCGCTGCCTTCTCGTCGCGCCAGTACCAGCGCGGGCGCGTCAGGCGCACCTCGGTCGTGAAGTACAGGTCGACGCCATGGTGGATCGCGTCCTCCACGGCGGGGGTCAGTTCGAAGGAGTATGCGGCGTCGAGCTTGTAACCGTCCTCGGTGGCCTCGATGCGGGCACGCGTGACGTCTACGCCATCGGCAGCATGCGCCTGGACGCATGCAAGCGCCAGCAGCAGCTGGCATGCCAGGAGTCGGAGAAATCGGTGTGTCACAAGTGGGCCAGAGCCTTAATCATCGTTTGAATTGCCGGAAACCCGCGTTACGCCGCCTTCTTTTGGAATAGCGCGTAAAACAATCCGTCGTGATCCTGCCCGGCAGCGGCGCCCGGAAGCAGCTGGCCTGGCGCGTCGAGGCGAATCGCCTGGTGGCGCACAGCGAACGCGGCGGCCTGCGCCTCCGATTCCTGGGGCCATAGCGAACATGTCACGAACAGCAATTTACCATTGGGCCGCAGCATCTGCCAAAGGTTGTCGAGAATTTTGGCCGAAAGTGTTGCAAGTTGGAGCGTGTCGCCCTTGCGGCGCAGCCAGCGGATATCCGGGTGGCGCCGCACGATGCCCGACGCCGTGCACGGCACGTCGGCCAGGATGCGGTCGAACTGCTGGCCGTCCCACCAGTCGCCCTGCTGCGCCAGGCCGGAGGCCAGCGTGGCCTGCAGGCCGAGGCGGTCGAGGTTCTCGCGCACCCGCACCAGGCGCTTGGGGTCGGAGTCGAGCGCCACCAGGCTGACCTCGGCCAGCTCCAGTATGTGGCCGGTCTTGCCGCCCGGGGCCGCGCAGGCGTCGAGCACGCGCATGCCGTCAGCCAGGTCGAGCAGCGGCGCGGCGACCTGGGCGCCGGCGTCCTGCACCGACACCACGCCGCCCTCGAAGCCGGGGATCTGGGCGACCGGCAGCGGCTGGTCGAGGCGCACCGCGGCCGGGCCGATCTGGCTGGCGCCGATGCCGGCATCGGCCAGCAGCCCGAGGTAGTCGGCGACGCTGCTTTTGCGCCGGTTGACGCGCAGGGTCAGTGGCGGCGCCTCGTTGCCGGCGGCGAGGATCTGCTGCCACTGGCGCGGGTACGCCGCCCTGGCCGCATCGATCCACCAGTCGGGGTAGTTCCATTCGGCGACCGGCTGGCGCACCACCTCGGCCACCAGCGCCGCGCGCTCGCGCAGGAAGCGGCGCAGCACGGCGTTGACCATGCCGCGCGCATGCGCCATGTCGGGATGCGATGCCGCGGCCGTGACGGCCTGGTCGACGACGGTGAATTCCTCATAGGCGGCGTCCTCGCCGCTGCGCGTGTCGAGCAGCGCCAGCGCGCTGCACAGCAGGCCGGCGAGCATCGGCGGCTCCGGCGCTTTCGAGGTCATCAGGGCGATCAGCGATTCGCTGCGGCCCAGCTTGCGCATGGCCCGGTAAGCAATGTCCTGGATCGCGCCGCGCGCCTGCGGGGAGGCGTCCATCACGCCGAACGCCACACCGAGCGCCTGCGGCAAGGTGACCCCGCCGCGCACCTGGGCCACCGCGTGCGCGGCGCCCGACAGGGCCAGCGCCAGCGAGTCGTCGCGCAGGTCGGGCCGGTAGCCGCTTTGCAGCACCGGCTTGACCTCGTAGCTTGGCCGCACGGCAGGCGCGGGCGCGCGCTTCGGCGCGCCGGTGGTCTTTGGCGCTGGCTTCAGGGAGAGCGTCGGACGCTTGTCGGTCATGGTCGTCTTTACAATAGTGCGAATGAAAGGCGCCATTGTACCGGGTGAATCCGTAAGCCTGGCTTAAACGGACCGCCAGCGGAGCGGGCCGGCGATACTCCGGAAGGCGCCAAACCAGTATAATTGACCAATCTTCGCCCGTGGCCCCGCCACCGCACATTAACTTTGTCAGATCGCCGCACATGCTCGCCCAACAAAAACAAGAAATCGTCGCCCTGTTCCAGGCCGCCCTCGCCCCTGTCCTCGAAGGCAGCGGCCTCACGCCGACCGTGACGCTGGAGCGTCCGCGCGACCCCTCGCATGGCGACATCGCCTGCAATATCGCGATGCAGCTGGCCAAGCAGCTCAAGATGAATCCGCGCGAACTGGCCACCAAAATCGTCGCCGGCCTGCTGGAAAACCCGGCTGGCAAGGGCCTGATCGACAGCGCCGACATCGCCGGCCCAGGCTTCATCAACCTGCGCGTGGCCGCCAGCGCCAAGCAGTCGGTGGTGCGCACGATCCTGCAGCAGCAAGCCCAGTTCGGCCGCAGCGACGTTGGCCAGGGCAAGAAAGTCATCCTCGAATTCGTCTCGGCCAATCCAACCGGCCCGCTGCACGTCGGCCACGGCCGCCAGGCCGCGCTGGGCGACGCGCTGTCCTCGCTGTTCAATGCGCAGGGCTTCGACGTCACCCGCGAGTTCTACTACAACGACGCCGGCGTCCAGATCGCAACCCTGGCCAACTCGGTGCAGGCGCGCGCGCGCGGCATCAAGCCGGGCGATGCCGGCTGGCCCGAATCGGCCTACAACGGCGACTACATCCAGGACATCGCCGACGACTTCCTGGCCGGTAAAACGGTTTCGGCCAGCGATGGCGAGCCGGCCACCGCCAGCGGCAACGCCGACGACATTGAGTCGATCCGCAAATTTGCCGTCACCTACCTGCGCAACGAGCAGGACATCGACCTGCAGGCGTTCGGCGTCAAGTTCGACAACTACTACCTCGAGTCGTCGCTGTACAGCGAAGGCAAGGTCGACAGCGCCGTCAGCACCCTGATCGGCTCGGGCAAGACCTACGATCACGAAGGCGCGCTGTGGCTGCGCACCACCGACTACGGCGACGACAAGGACCGCGTAATGCGCAAGTCCGACGGCACCTATACCTATTTCGTGCCGGACGTGGCGTACCACATCACCAAGTGGCAGCGCGGCTTTGTCCAGGCCATCAACATCCAGGGCAGCGACCACCACGGCACCATCGCGCGCGTGCGCGCCGGCCTGCAGGCGGTCGACATGGGCGTCCCGCAGGGCTATCCGGACTACGTGCTGCACAAGATGGTCACCGTCATGAAAAACGGCGAAGAGGTCAAGATCTCCAAGCGCGCCGGCTCCTACGTTACCGTGCGCGACCTGATCGAATGGTCGGGCGGCGGCGACATCGGCAAAGGCCGCGACGCGGTGCGCTTCTTCCTCATTTCGCGCAAGGCCGACACCGAATTCGTTTTCGATGTCGACGTCGCGCTGGCCACCAACGACGAGAATCCGGTCTATTACGTGCAGTACGCCCATGCGCGCATCTGCTCGGCGCTGGCAAACTGGGGCGGCGACGAGGCGCAGCTGGCCAACGCCGACCTGTCGCTGCTGGCGGCCCCGCACGAAGCGAGCCTGCTCGCCAAGCTGGCGGCCTACCCGGAGGTGCTGGCGCGCGCCCAGGCCGAGCTGGGCCCGCACCAGGTCGCGTTCTACCTGCGCGAGCTGGCCGGCGAACTGCACAGCTACTACTTCGCTAACAAATGGCTGCTCGACGACGACGAGCCGCTCAAGCTGGCCCGCCTGGCGCTGGCCACGGCCACCCGCCAGGTCCTGCGCAACGGCCTTGCGCTGATCGGCGTGTCCGCACCAAACAAGATGTAACCCCCAACCCAGGGTCCAGATGAAAGCACAACTCCGCTCCTTTTCGCACGCGCGCCAGCGCGGCAATACCCTCACCGGCATCATCATCGGCCTGATCATCGGCCTGGTGATCGCCGTGATCGTGGCGCTCCTGATCACCAAGGGCGCCACGCCGTTTACCGACAAGACCGGCAAGCTCGGAAAAATGGGCGAGCCGCAGGCCGGCCAGGCGGCCGATCCCAACAAGCCGCTGTACGGCGACAAGCAGGCCGCGCGCGAAGCGAACAAGCAGTTCGCGGGCAAGCCGAAGGCGCCCGAAGCCGATCCGCTGGCAGCAGTCATCGCCGATATCGACAAGGACGCCGAGGCTGCGGCTCCGGCAGCGGCGCCGACGCCAGCGCCGCCACCCGCCGCCGCCGATACCGGCGAAGACAAGATCATCTACTACCTGCAGGCGGGCGCCTTCCGCGAGATGGCCGACGCCGAGAACACCCGCGCCAAGCTGGCCCTGCTCGGCTTCGAGGCCGCCATCAGCGACCGCACCAACGGTCCCGAGGTGCTGCACCGCGTGCGTATCGGCCCGTACAACCAGGTCGAAACCATGAACCGCGCGCGCGCCAAGCTGGTCGACGCTGGCGTCGACGTGGCCATCGTCCGCAATCAAAAATAACCGTCAACCCCGGAGACTTCCAGCATGCGACTCATTCGTACCATCCTGTGCGCCGCCGCACTGTGCGCCGTTGCCGCAACCGCCAGCGCCTCCCCAGCCAATCCGGCCAACGGCACCGAGTACCTGACCCTGCCGGAAGCGCAGAACACCGACTCCGGCAACAAGGTCGAAGTCACCGAATTCTTCGACTACGCCTGCCCGCATTGCCACTCGTTCGACCCGATGCTGGCCGAGTGGGTGAAAAAGCAAGGTAGCAATATCGTCTTCAAGCGCGTGCACATCACGCGCGGCCAGGGTGTGCTGCCGCAGCAGCGCCTCTACTACACGCTGGAGGCGCTCGGTCTGGTCGAGCAGTACCACGCCAAGGTGTTCCACGCGATGCACAACGAGCGCCAGCGCTTCCAGAACGATGAAGCGGTGTTCGACTGGGCCGAGAAAGCCGGCATCGACCGCGCCAAATTCATCGCCGCCTACCGCTCGTTCGGCATGGAAGCCAAGACCCGCCGCGCCGCCGCCATGATGGAAGCGTACAAGATCGACCACTGGCCTATCCTCGCGGTCGGCGGACGCTACCTGACGTCCCCTTCGCTGGCCAACGTCAACGTCAAGACCGACCAGACCGAAGCCGAACAGCAGCAAGGCGGACTACTGGTGCTGAACCACCTGGTCGCCAAAGTAAAAGCCAGCAAATAAGCAGGCGATGCGCCCGGCCATGACACGCGTATTCATTACGGGCGCATCCTCCGGCATCGGCGCGGCCCTCGCCGCCGAATATGCAGCGCGCGGCGCCGTGCTGGGACTGGTGGCACGGCGCCGCGAACTGCTTGAGCAGCTCGCCGCCAGCCTGCCCAACCCGCACCTGCACAAGGTCTACGCGCTCGACGTCACCGACCATGCGGCGCTCGCCGGCGCCGCGCAAGACTTCATCGCCGCGCACGGCGGCGCCGACGTCGTCATCGCCAATGCCGGCATCTCGCACGGCACCCTGACCGAATTCGCCGCCGACCTGCCGGTGTTCGACACCATCCTCGCCACCAACGTCAGCGCCACGGTCGCCACCTTCGCGCCGTTCATCGCCACGATGAAGGCCCAGGGCGGCCCTTGCCGGCTGGTGGGTATCGGCAGCGTTGCCGGCATCCGAGGCCTGCCTGGCGCCGGCGCCTACAGCGCGTCGAAGGCGGCCGTGCTGGCCTACTGCGAATCGCTGCGGCTCGAACTCAAACCCGATGGCATCAAGGTAGTTACCATCGCGCCCGGCTACATCGACACGCCGATGACGCGCCATAACAAGTACCCGATGCCCTTCCTGATGCCGGCCGCGCGCTTCGCCGCGCAAGCGGCCGACAAGATCGATCGCGGCGCCAGCTACGCCGTCATTCCCTGGCAGATGGGCGTGGTGGCCAAGCTGCTGCGCGCACTGCCCAATACCGTCTATGACTTCGCGTTCTCGCGCGCGCCGCACAAGGCCCGCAAGGAAGCGCCATGAACGCCGCCGCCATCGGCCTGGCGAGCGGCACGCAGGTCGCCGTGGAAGTGGTCGCGGAAACCGGGTCGACCAATGCCGACCTGCTGGCGCGCGCACCGGCGCTTGCCGGCCCTACCCTGCTGATCGCCGAACACCAGAGCGCGGGACGGGGCCGCGCCGGACGCAGCTGGTTGTCGGCGCCGGGCGACTCGCTGACCTTTTCGCTGGCATGGAAATTCGACCTGCCGCTGCAGCAGCTGGCCGGACTGCCGCTGGCGGTCGGCGTCGCGCTGGCCGAGGCGCTGGCCGCCTGCGGCGTCCAGGTCCAGCTGAAATGGCCCAACGACATGCTCAAGGACGGCAGCAAGCTGGCCGGGGTGCTGATCGAAACCCAGGCAGCAAGCGGCGGCGGTATCTGGGCCATCATCGGTGTGGGGATGAACCTGCGCATGCCCGACGACCTGGAACAGCGCATCGGCCGCAGCGTGGCCGCGGCGCCGTGGCTGGCCCAGATGGACCGCGACGCGCTGATGGCGGCGCTGCTGGCCAGCCTGGCGCGCACGCTGGCGGAATTCCGCCAGTCGCGGTTCCGCGCGTTCAGCGCGCGCTGGAACCGCCTGCACGCCTGGCAGGGGCGGCTGGTGTCGATTCTCGATAATGGCGCCGTCCTGCATGAGGGGACCGCCGCCGGGGTCGACGACGAAGGCCGCCTGCTGCTCGACTGCGCCGAGGGCCGCATCACGGTGCTGGCTGGCGACGTGTCGCTGCGCACGCGCGAGGCCTAGCATGCTGCTGATCGTCGACGCCGGCAACACCCGCATCAAATGGGCCCTGGCCGACCAGGGCGCCGCGCCGGGACACTGGCGCGCCAGCGGCGCCGTCGCCAACGCCGACCTGAATCACCTGCCCGAAGTCTGGCGCGACGCGCACATCGCCAGCGTGATCGTCTCGAATGTCGCCGGGCAGCGTGTGCGCGACCAGCTGCAGCTGATGCTGCCGGCGGTGCCGGTGACCTGGTTCGCGGCGGCGCCCCAGCTGGCCGGCCTGCGCAACAGCTACCGCGATCCGGCACAACTCGGCTGCGACCGTTTTGCCGCGGCGCTCGGCGCGCGCGCGCTGGCGCCGGGGATGGCGCTGGTGGTGGCCACCTGCGGCACGGCGACAACCATCGACGCTGTCAGCCAGGACGGCGTGTTCATCGGCGGAATGATCTTGCCGGGCCTCGGCCTGATGGCCGCGTCGCTGGCCGCCAACACGGCGCAGCTGCCGCAGGTGCCAGCCGCCGGCGCGCTGCCGCCGCCGTTTGCCGACAACACCAGCGACGCGATCCGGTCAGGATGCCTGTCGGCCCAGGCTGGGGCGATCGAGCGCGCCAGCCGCCTGCATGGCGGCGCGCTGTGCCTGATCTCGGGCGGTGCGGCGCCGCATATTGCGCCGGCTCTATCCATCCCGCACCGGCTCATCGATAATATCGTCCTGGTCGGCTTGCATGCGGCCGCCACTTCTTCGGGATAAGCTGTGCTGAAATTTCTCTTCTGGATTCTGCTGTCGATTAACGCCGCGCTGTTCGCGTATGGCCGCGGCTACCTCGGCAACTTCAAGGGCAACGAGCGCGAACCGGCGCGCATGAAGAACCAGCTCAACGCCGACAAGCTCAAACTTGTGCCGGCCGCCCAGGCCACGGCGGTAAAAGCCGCCGTGGCCGACGCCGCGCCCGCGCCCGCACTGCAGCCGGTCGCCGCCGCCCCGCTCTTGATCGCCTGCGTTGAAGTGGGCAACCTGGCCGCCGTCGACGCACGCCGCTTCGACGCGCGCATCGCCGCGCTCGGCCCGCTCAAGCCGCTGCGCCAGAACGTCACCAGCACCGAAGTGGGCAGCTACATGGTGCATATCCCGCCGCAGGCAACGCGCGCGGCAGCCGACGGCAAGGCGGAAGAACTGAAAAACCTCGGGGTCACCAATTACTACGTCATTCCCGACAACACGCCGATGAAGTGGGCGATTTCACTGGGCGTGTTCAAATCGGAGAACGCCGCCAAGACCTTGCTCGCGGCGCTGAACAAACAGGGCGTGCAAGGCGCGCGCATCAGCGGCCGAGGCGCCCAGGTCACGCGCGTCAACTACCGTTTCCGCGATGTCGAACCGGCCATGCGCGACCGCATCGACCGCGTCGCCGCGACGTTCCCTGGCCAGCGCGCACGCCTCTGCAAATAGCGCGCCGCTAGCGCCGCACCACCAGCGGCGTCAAGCCCAGCGCCTTTAACGCGGCCAGCGCCTCGTTGGCCTCGTCGCGGGTGGCGAACGGACCGCTGAACAGGCGGTGCATGGCGCCGCCCCTGACCACTTCCAGTGCCCCGCGCACCGCCGTATTGTTACGCAGGCGCTCGAGCGCCTGTTCGGCCTTGTCGGCGCGCGCATAGGCGCCCAGCTGCAGGTAGAAGGCGTTCGATGGCGCCGCTGCCGGACGCTCGGTCGACGCCTCGGCATCCGGCGCGCGATCGTTCAGCATCAGCGCGGCGATGCCGGCCGGCGCGCTGTCGCGCGCAGTGTCGGGAATCGCGCTCTGCGGCGCGTTGCGGCGCTGCTCGGCAAGCGTGACTCCGCGGTTCGGCAACAGGCGTTCGACCAGCACCTCGTGGCTGCCTTTTTGAAGCAGCCCAAGCTTGAGCGCCGCGGTGAACGACACGTCGATCACGCGGCCGGCATGGAACGGGCCGCGATCGTTGATCCGCACCACCACCTGCTTGCCGGTGGCGACACTGGTCACCCGCGCGAACGACGGAATCGGCAAGGTCGGATGGGCCGCCGTCATCTTGTACATGTCGTAGATCTCGCCGGACGAGGTGCGCTGCCCGTGGAACTTCTTGCCGTACCAGCTGCTCACGCCACGCTGCACGAACGGCTCGTCGTGGGTTACCGGCACGTAGGTTTTGCCGAATATCGTGTACGGGCGGTTGGCATACTTCGAATAGGGTTCGGCGCGCACTTCGGCGTCGGCGACATCGTTCAGGTTCTCCGGCGGATTGTCGCCCGGCCCGTCGTCCTTGTAATAGCCGCCGCGCCCGGAATTAGCCGGCGGCAGCAGCGGCAGGTCCGGATTGACCTTGGGATGGCGTTCGGCCTTGTGGAACGGTGCCGGAAACGGCCAGATCGACCGCTTCTCGCTGCCCGAGGTGCTGCCGCAACCGGCCAGCACCAGCGCGGCCAGCGCTGGCGCCAGCCTTGCCAGCGCGGGCGGCATCATGTCTGCACCAGCTTGCGGTGGCGCTGGATACTCATCAGGATGCCGAGGCACAGGCCCAGCGTCATCAAGGCGGTGCCGCCGTAGCTGAGGAACGGCAGCGGCACGCCGACCACCGGCAGGATGCCGCTCACCATGCCCATGTTGATGAACACGAAGGTAAAGAACAGCATCGAGATCGCGCCGGCCAGCAGGCGTGAAAACAGGTTGGCGGCGTTGGCCGCGATCATCAGTCCGCGGCCGATCAGCAGCATGTACATGAACAGCAGGACCAGGTTGCCGACCAGCCCGAACTCTTCGGCGAACACCGCGAACGCGAAGTCGGTGGTCGCTTCGGGGACGAATTCGAGGTGGGCCTGGGAGCCATGCAGCCAGCCCTTGCCGGTCATGCCGCCCGATCCGATCGCGATGATCGACTGCAGGATGTGGAACCCCTTGCCGAGCGGGTCGGCGGTGGGGTCGATCAAGGTCATCACCCGCTCGCGCTGGTAGTCGTGCATCAGCGACCAGGCCACCGGCAGGCTGGCGAAGAACGCCACCACCAGTCCGGCGATGGCCTTCCACGACAGCCCGGCCAGGAAGATCACGAACATCCCGGACGCCAGCACCAGCAGCGAGGTGCCGAGGTCGGGCTGCAGCTGGATCAGGCCGACCGGTACCGCCAGCAGCACGGCAGCGACCAGGAACGAGCTCCATTTCACCACGCCGGCGCGCTGCTGGAAGTACCAGGCCAGCATCAGCGGCATCGCGATCTTCATGATCTCGGATGGCTGGATATCGATACCGATGTGCAGCCAGCGGCGCGCGCCCTTCTTGATGATGCCGAACATGAACACCGCGATCAGCAGCGCGACGCCGAAGGTGTAGATCGGCACCGCGAGGCGCATCAGCATTTGCGGCGGCACCAGTGCGGCCATCCACATGAACACGAACGCCACGATGATGTTGCGGATCTGACCTTCGACCCGGCCCGGGAAGTCGATACCGGCCGAGTACAGGGTTACCAGGCTGGTGCAGACCAGCAGGAACACGATCATCGCCAGCGGACCGTCGAATACGGTGAAGTAGGGCCGCATGCGGCGCCAGAGCGAGCGGCGTTCGTTGATGCGCATGTTCATCCTCAGTGTGCGGGGGCCGCCGGGGCCGCCGGTGCGGCAGGGTCCTTGATCGCCGGACGCTTGCCGAGCAGGTAGTAATCCATCGCCTTGCGCGCGATCGGCGCGGCTGCGGCGGCGCCGAAGCCGGCGTTCTCGACCACCATCGCCAGCGCGATGCGCGGCTTGTCGGCCGGGGCGAACGCGATATACAGCGCGTTGTCGCGGTACTTCTCGGCGATCCGGCTGGCGTTGTACTTCTGGCCTCTCAGGCCGATCACCTGGGCGGTACCGGTCTTGCCGGCCGACGTATAGCCGGCGTTGGCAAAGGCGATGCGGCCAGTGCCCGTCGCCTCGGTATTCACGCCGACCAGCGCGCGCTTGATCACGTCGATGTTCTCCTGCTTGAGCGGCACCCGGCGCGTTTCCTTCGGCACCGTCAAGGTGCGTGCGCGGGTTGCGCCATCCTCGACGATCTTGACCAGGTGCGGCTTCATCACCACGCCGTTGTTGGCCAGGATCGAGACCGCATGGGCCAGCTGCAGCATCGTGTAGTTGTTGGCGCCCTGCCCGATCGATACCGAAATGGTTTCGCCGGCGTGCCACTTCTGCATCGCCTTGTTGTTCTTGTAGCGTTCGCGCTTCCAGGCGGTCGACGGCAGCACGCCGGTCTTCTCGTGTTCGAGGTCGATGCCGGTCTTTTCGCCGAAGCCGAACTGCTTCATGAACGCGTGGATGTTATCGACGCCCATCTCGTTGCCGAGCTGGTAGTAGTAGGTGTCGCACGAGGCGACGATCGAATCGTGCATGTTGACGAAACCGTGGCCGCCCGGCTTGTCATCGTTGAAGCGGTGCCCGCCCAGCATGAAGTAGCCGGCGTCCGAAATGCCCTGCGACGGCGTGCGGCGGCCCTGCTCCAGCGCGGCCAGCGCCATGAACGGCTTGAAGGTCGATCCCGGCGGGTAGGTGCCCGACAGCGGACGGTTCATCATCGGCCGGTCTTCCGACGTGTTGAGTTCATTCCAGTTCTGGGTGTCGATGCCGTCGACGAACAGGTTGGGGTCGTAGCCCGGGCGCGATACGTAGGCCAGCACGTCGCCGGTCTCCGGCTCGATGGCGACGAAGGCGCCCTTGAAATCGCCGTAGGCCTGCTCGACGATCTTCTGCAGCTCGATATCGACCGACAGGATCAGGTTGCTGCCCGGCGTCGCTTCGGTGCGCGACAAGGTCGACACCGCGCGTCCACCGGCGGTCTTGATGACTTTTTCGTAACCGGTGCGGCCATGCAGGTGCGCCTCGTAGCTTTTTTCGAGGCCCTCCTTGCCGATATGGTCGGTGCCGTTGTAATTGGCCGCGTCTTCGCTGGCATCGATGATCTTGGCGTCGCGCTGGTTGATCCGGCCGATGTAGCCGATCACGTGCGAGGCCACTTCGCCCTGCGGGTACTGGCGGAACAGGCGCGCCTGCACCTCGACGCCGGGGAAGCGGAAACGCTGGGCGGTGAAGCGCGCCACCTCGTCGTCGGTCAGGCGGGTGCGCAGCGGCACACTGGCGAAGCTGCGCGACTCTTCCAGCAGGCGCTTGAAGCGCTTGCGGTCGCGCGGGCTCACCTCGACCAGCTTGGACAGCTCGTCGATGACCGACTCCAGGGTGGCCTGCAGCTTGGACGGCGTGATCTCGAGGGTGTAGGCGGAGAAGTTCCGCGCCAGGACCACACCGTTGCGGTCGACAATCAGGCCGCGGTTCGGCACGATCGGCACGATCGCGATGCGGTTGTCTTCCGCCTGCGCGGCGTAGTCGTTGTACTTGATGACCTGCAGCCAGACGAAACGCGCCACCAGCACGCCGAATCCGAGGAACACGATTCCCACGAACGCCACAAGGCGCATGCGGAAGCGATGAATCTCCCGGTCGTTGTTCTTAATTTCAGTCATCGCGGTCAGATCGGACGTGTGTGGTCGCGGTCCACGGCGCGGCGCTGCGGCGCCATCAGCAGGGACGAGATCACAGGCCATAGCGCAATGGCCACGGCGCTTTCGACGAACTGCAGCCAGCCGGAGAATTTGCCCGAGCCGATCAGGTGTACCAGCATCTGGATCGCCTGCGCCATCAGCAGCAGCGGCAGCACGTGGAGGGCCTGCGTCATTACCGGGAACCACAGGACCCGGCGGTGGATCATGATCGCGAAGTACGACAGCAGCGTGTAGGCCAGCGCATTCTCGCCCAGCAGGGTCGCCTCATGCACGTCCATCAGGAGGCCCATGAAGAAGGCGACGCCGATGCCGACCTTGCGCGGCTGCTTGATGCCCCAGAAGACCAGCACCAGCGCCACGAAATCGGGAACGCCGATCCAGTTCCCCCACGGGAGCAGGTTGAGCATGAAGGCGCAGGTCAGGCTGAACGCGATGAACAGCGGGCTGACCGGCAAAAGGATGTAATGGGGACGGTTCATCGTGTGCTCTCCGGTGCCGGCGTGGTCGCGGCTGGCGCGGCCGCGGGTGTGGCGGCTGGCGCCACGGCGGGTGCGGCGGCGGCAGGCGGCAGCTGCGGCGCGCGCGGGGTTGTGAGCGGCGCCATGTCCGGGCGCTGGGCGCGCTTGGCCGGCGGCGGTGCCGGTTCGGGCGGGCGCGGTGGCAGTTCGGGCAGCGACATCAGGATCAGCAGCTGGCGGTTGCGGTCGACGCCAGCGAGCGGCTGGCACACCACGCGGCCGAACGCGCCGGCCGCATTGTTCTCGACCAGGACCACCTTCGCCACCGCCAGCCCGGCCGGATACACGCCGTCCATCCCGGAGGTGATCAAGACATCGCCCACCTGGACGTCGGCGTTGGGCGCGACAAAGCGCAGCTCCAGCGTGCCGGCGTTGCCGCGGCCATAGGCGACGCTGCGCAAGCCATTGCGCAGGATCTGCACCGGAATCGCCTGCTCCTTGTCGGTCAGCAGGGTCACTTCGGAGGTGAACGGGAATACCCGCGTGACCTGGCCGACCACGCCGGCATTGTCGATCACCGGCAGGCCCAGCGCCACGCCGTTGCGCGAACCGCGGTCGAGCACCACCTTGCGTGCCGACGGATCGCGCGCGTCGTACAGGATTTCGCTCATCATCGACTTGACGGGGACGTGCGCGCGCGCGCCCATCAGGCGGCGCAGGTGCGCGTTTTCGGCCATTTCAAGGCGCGCCTGCTGCATCACCTGGGCGCTGGCGGCGCGTTCGTTCTTGAGATCGCGGACTTCCTTCTGCAGCGCCGACAGCGACGAGAAGTAGCTACCCATCGTGGCGAACGCCTCGCGCGGCATCAGCGCAGCCATTTGCAGGGGATAGAGGACGGTGCCGGCGACCTGGCGGATGCTGGCAAGGGTGTTCATGCGCGCGTCGACCAGCAGCAGCACGATGGAGATAAGAGCGAACACAATCACCTTGACCCGCGCTGGGGCGCCTTGCTTGAACAGTGGCGGTGGGCTGTATTCCATGAGTTTCAGGTGTGAAGATGACGGCGCGGTGCGCCAGGCTCACCAGGCGGGGCGCACAAGCGCCCCGCATCGTTCCGGACATCCGTGCCAGGGCACGGGGCAGGCCGCGGCACAAGGCGCCGCCAGCGAGCGATCACTCGTACGAGAAGATCGAGCCAAGCTTGTCCATGCGCTCAAGCGCCATGCCCGAACCGCGCACCACGCAGGTGAGCGGGTCTTCGGCGACCAGCACCGGCAGGCCGGTTTCTTCCATCAGCAGGCGGTCCAGGTCACGCAGCAGCGCGCCGCCGCCGGTCAGCATCATGCCTTTTTCGGCGATGTCGGCGCCCAGTTCCGGCGGGGTCTGTTCGAGCGCATTCTTCACCGCCGAAACGATGTTGTTGAGCGGGTCGGTCAGCGCTTCGAGGATCTCGTTCGACGAGATCGTAAACGAGCGTGGAATGCCTTCGGACAGGTTGCGGCCCTTGACTTCCATTTCCTTGACTTCCGAACCCGGGAACGCCGAACCGATGGCCTTCTTGATCGCTTCGGCGGTCTGCTCGCCGATCAGCATGCCGTAGTTGCGGCGGATGTAGTTGACGATCGCCTCGTCGAACTTGTCGCCGCCGACGCGCACCGAACCCTTGTAGACCATGCCGCCCAGCGAGATGATGCCCACTTCGGTGGTGCCGCCGCCGATGTCGACGACTATCGAACCGGTTGCATCGGACACCGGCAGGCCGGCGCCGATTGCCGCGGCCATTGGCTCTTCGATCAGGTACACCTGCGAGGCGCCGGCGCCGAGCGCCGATTCACGGATCGCGCGGCGCTCGACCTGGGTCGAACCGCACGGGACGCAAATGATGATGCGCGGCGAAGGACGGAAGAATTTGGAATCGTGCACCATCCGGATGAACTGCTTGAGCATCTGCTCGGTCACGGTGAAGTCGGCGATCACGCCGTCTTTCATCGGGCGGATCGCCTCGATATTGCCCGGCACTTTACCAAGCATCTGCTTGGCTTCCTTACCGACCGCCTGGATGGTTTTCTTGCCATTCGGGCCGCCTTCCTGGCGGATCGCCACAACCGACGGCTCATCCAGGACGATACCGAGGCCGCGCACGTAAATCAGCGTGTTCGCCGTACCCAGGTCAATTGCGAGATCGTTCGAAAAATAGCTGCGTAAAAAACCAAACATGTGTGTCCTGTAGCGCAATCGGCTGCGCGTTTATCATTAATAAGGATACGGTCGCCGCGCGGATACTGCCGCACCGTCACGCCGTTTCGCAAGCCGCGGTGACCAGGATTCAGTCTCCACAACGCATTAGCCCGCCATTCTACCTTATAATTTGCGGTGTAAATGCTGAAAAACCGGTGTTTTCCACGCCAGTTCGGCGGACGAGATCGCAGTTATTAATAAGCTTTTATCGTCTTTAACGCTCTGTTATTCAAATTTCACTATTCGTCTCATAACATTTTGAACGCGGCCAGCGCCGCGCTACCCTGCCATGTCCCTGACACTTTCAGATGTAAAACGCATTGCCCACCTGGCGCAGCTCGATATGGACGAGGCTCACGCCGAAACCGCATTGAATGAATTAAACGGCATCTTTGCACTGGCTGAGCAAATGCAGGCAATCGACACCACCGGCGTGGCGCCGCTGTCACAGCCGCTGGCCGCCGTCATGGATTCGCTGTCGCTGCGCCTGCGCGACGATGTCGTCACCGAAGACAACCGCCGCGACGATTATCAGGCGCCGGCGCCGAAAACCCAGGACGGCCTGTACCTGGTACCAAAAGTTATTGAATAAATCACGGATTCGATCATCAGCCATGCATACTAAAACACTGAAACAGCTGTCCGAACTCCTGCATTCGAAACAGGTGTCCGCCACCGAACTGGCGTCGCAGTACCTCGCCCGTATCAAGTCGAGCGACCTTAACGCATTCCTGCACGTCGATGAATCGCTGACCCTGGCGCAAGCGGCCGCGGCCGATGCGCGCCTGGCCGGCGGCAGCGCCGGACCGCTGACCGGCGTGCCGATCGCGCACAAGGACATTTTCGTCACGCGCGACTGGCGCTCGACGGCCGGATCGAAAATGCTGGGCAATTACACCAGCCCGTTCAACGCCACCGTCGTCGAGCGCTTCAACAGCGCCGGCATGGTCAACCTCGGCAAGCTCAATTGCGACGAATTCGCGATGGGCTCGTCGAACGAGAACTCGGCGTTCGGCGCGGTCAAGAACCCATGGGACAAGCTGGCGGTGCCAGGCGGCTCCTCGGGCGGCTCGGCTGCCGCGATCGCCGCGCGCCTGGCGCCGGCGGCCACCGCCACCGACACCGGCGGCTCGATCCGCCAGCCGGCCTCGTTCTGCGGCGTCACCGGCATCAAGCCGACCTACGGACGCGTCTCGCGCTTCGGCATGATCGCGTTTGCCTCCTCGCTCGACCAGGGCGGCCCGATCGCCCAGACCGCGGAAGACTGCGCGCTGCTGCTCAACGAGATGATCGGCTTCGACGAGCGCGATGCGACCTCGCTGACGGCCGAACAAGGCAATGTGCGCGAAGACTTCGCGCGCGACCTGGCCAAGCCGCTCGCCGGCCTGCGCATCGGCGTGCCGAAAGAGTACTTCGGCGAAGGTTTGGCTGCCGACGTTGAACAGGCGGTGCGTGGCGCGCTCGACGAATTCGTCAAGCTGGGCGCAACGCTGGTCGACATCACGCTGCCCAAGACGTCGCTGTCGATCCCGGTCTACTACATCATCGCGCCGGCCGAAGCGTCGTCGAACCTGTCGCGCTTCGACGGGGTGCGCTACGGCCACCGCGCCGCCGAGTACAAAGACCTGCAGGACATGTACAAGAAATCGCGCGCCGAAGGCTTCGGCCCCGAGGTACAGCGCCGCATCATGGTCGGCACCTACGTGCTGTGCCACGGCTACTACGACGCCTACTACCTGCAGGCGCAAAAGATCCGCCGCATGATCGCCGACGACTTCCAGTCCGTCTTGGGCGACAAGTGCGACGTCATCATGGGCCCGGTGGCGCCGACGGTGGCGTGGGACCTGGGCGACAAGTCGAACGACCCGGTGGCCAACTACCTGGCCGACATCTTCACCCTGTCGACCAGCCTGGCGGGCCTGCCAGGCATGTCGATCCCATGCGGCTTCGGTCAAGGCGACAAGAACAGCCAGCGCCCGGTCGGCCTGCAGATCATCGGCAACTACTTCGCCGAAGCGAAGCTGCTGAACATCGCACACCAGTACCAGCTGGCGACCGACTGGCACACGCGCGCCCCGTCCGGCATCTAACATTCAAAGAAGCGAGAAACCTATGCAATGGGAAGTCGTCATCGGTCTTGAGAACCACGTCCAGCTCACGACCAACTCCAAAATTTTCAGCGGCAGTTCGATCCAGTTCGGCGCCGAGCCGAACACCCAGGCCAGCCCGGTCGACCTGGCGCTGCCGGGCGTGCTGCCAGTGATGAACAAGGGCGCGGTCGAACGCGCCATCCGTCTCGGCCTGGCGGTGGGCGCCAAGATCGCGCCAAGCTCGGTCTTCGCGCGCAAGAACTACTTCTACCCCGACCTGCCGAAGGGCTACCAGATCAGCCAGTTCGCAGAACCGGTGGTCATCGGCGGCCAGCTGACGTTCGGCTACGAGAAGGACGGCAAGCTCGAAACCAAGACGGTCAACCTGACCCGCGCCCACCTTGAGGAAGACGCCGGCAAGTCGCTGCACGAAGACTACGCGGGCATGACCGGCATCGACCTCAACCGCGCCGGCACGCCGCTGCTGGAGATCGTCTCGGAGCCGGAAATGCGCAGCTCGGCCGAAGCGGTGGCGTACGCGAAAGCGCTGCACTCGCTGGTGGTCTGGCTCGGCATCTGCGACGGCAATATGCAGGAAGGCTCGTTCCGCTGCGACGTCAACGTCTCGGTGCGCCCGCTCGGGCAAACCGAATTCGGCACCCGCTGCGAGATCAAGAACCTCAACTCGTTCCGCTTCATGGAAGAAGCGATCGCCTACGAAGTGCGGCGCCAGATCGAGCTGATCGAAGACGGGGGCAAGGTGCAGCAAGCCACGCGCCTGTGGGACCCGGACAAGAAGGAAACGCGCGCCATGCGCACCAAGGAAGACGCGCAAGACTACCGCTACTTCCCTGACCCGGACCTGCCGCCGCTGGTGATCTCGCCGGAGTGGATCGAGCGCGTCAAGGCCGACATGCCGGAACTGCCGGCGGCGATGCGCGTGCGTTTTGTCAGCGACTATGCGCTGCCGGAATACGACAGCCTGATTCTGACCTCGTCGCACGAGATGGCGGCCTATTTCGAAGCCGTAGTATCCAAGGCCGGCAAGGAAAACGCCAAGGCCGCGGCCAACTGGCTGATGGGTGACGTCTCGTCGACGCTGAACCGCGAAGGCGTCGGCATTGCGCAGTCGCCGGTGGAAGCATCGCAGCTCGCGCTGCTGCTCAAGCGGATTGCCGACGGCACCATCTCCAACAAGATCGCCAAGGAAGTATTCGGCGCGATGTGGGAAGCCAAATCGACCGACGAGCACATTGCCGACGCGATCATCGACCAGAAGGGCCTGCGCCAGATTTCGGACAGCGGCGCGCTGGAAAAGATCGTCGACGACGTACTGGCCGCCAACGAGAAATCCGTTGAACAATACCGCGCCGGCAAGGAAGCGGCCATCAACGCGCTGATCGGCCAGGCGATGAAAGCGTCGAAGGGCAAAGCAAACCCTGCCCAGCTGACGGAACTGCTGAAGAAAAAACTGGCAGGCTAAGCTCCCAGTTCTTCACCTCTCCAAAACGTTCCGAAATCGGGGACAGACCACCATTTTAGAATCTTCTAAAATGGTGGTCTGTCCCCGATTTTGGAATGTTTATACGCCGTAACGGGTGCGGTAGGCGGCGACGGCTTCCTTGTATTGGGCCAACTGGGGGTCGGCGCTGTGGGCGTTGAGGTAGGTGAACAGGTCGTCGAGGTTGGCGATCGAGATCACCGGAATGCCGAACTCGCGGCTCACTTCCTGGACCGCCGAACTGGCCGACAGCGCGTCGTCCTTGCCCGAACGCTCCATCCGGTCGAGCGCGATCAGGACTGCGCACGGCTCGGCGCCGGCGGCGCGGATCATCTGCACCGATTCGCGTACCGAGGTGCCGGCCGAGATCACGTCGTCGATAATGACAACCTTCCCTTGCAGCTTGGCGCCGACGATGGTGCCGCCTTCGCCGTGGTCCTTGGCTTCCTTGCGGTTGAAGGCGAACGAGGTGTCGCGCCCCTTGCCCGCCAGCGCGACCGCGGTGGCCGAGGCCAGCGTGATGCCCTTGTAGGCCGGACCGAACAGCATGTCGAATTCGACGCCAGAGTCGAGCAGCGTCTGCGCATAGAACTGCGACAGCTGGCCGAGCGTCGCGCCTTCGTGGAACAGGCCGGCGTTGAAGAAGTATGGCGACAGGCGCCCTGCCTTGGTCGTAAACTCACCGAAGCGCAACACGCCCGTGGACACCGAAAAAGCGATAAACTGTTGGCGCAAATTATTCACTGAAACCTCACTGTTAAAATCTGGCGGTATTTTACGCCACCCACCTCCCCCTGGACCCATGCCAAGAATTATTTCAGCGAACCTGAACGGAATCCGTTCCGCCCACAAGAAGGGCTTCTTCAACTGGATGGCTGCCCAAACCGCCGACTTCGTCTGCGTGCAGGAGCTGAAAGCGCAACTGCCTGACATGACCGAGGAGTTCCTTACCCCGGGCGGCTACCACGGCCATTTCCACTACGCCGAGAAGAAAGGCTATTCGGGCACCGGCATCTACAGCCGCGCCAAGCCCGATGCGGTGCGCACCGGTTTCGGCTGCCCCGAGTTCGACGCCGAAGGCCGCTACGTGCGCTGCGATTTCGGCGACCTGTCGATCATCTCGGTGTACTGCCCGTCCGGTTCGTCCTCGCCTGAACGGCAGGAGGCGAAGTTCCGCTTCATGGAGGTGTTCCTGCCGCACCTGCTCGAACTGAAGGCCGAGGGCCGCGAAGTGGTGATCTGCGGCGACTGGAATATCGCGCATCACGAGATCGACCTGAAAAACTGGAAGGGCAATAAGAAGAACTCGGGCTTTTTGCCGGAAGAACGCGCCTGGCTGACGCGCGTGTTCGACGAGTGCGGATTCGTCGACGTCCACCGCGGCATCGACAAGCGCGAGGAGCAGTACACCTGGTGGAGCAATCGCGGCCAGGCATGGGCCAAGAACGTCGGTTGGCGCATCGATTACCACGTTGCCACGCCCGGCATTGCGTCGCAGGCGAAAACCGTCGCCATCTACAAGGACGAGCGTTTCTCCGACCATGCGCCGCTGATCATCGATTACGGCGTGTAAATACCCGCGTAAGCAATACCACCGCCGAAGGTTCAGGCAGGCTGGCACTGCCTGCCGGTCGTCGGCGTGCCGGTGCTGACCTTCCACGTCTTTCAGGCCAGGCCGGCCTCCAGTATGCGTTCGCTGTCGAAGCGGCGCTGCTGGCCGCTTAGCGGGTCGCGAAAGGCGATCGAGCGCGCCAGCAGCTTGAGCGGCGTTGAAAAATCATCTCCCTTGCAGGGCAGCGCGACCGGATAGAAGGCGTCGTTGAGGATCGGCGCGCCCAGGCTCGCCATGTGCACGCGCAGCTGGTGCTTGCGGCCGGTGTGCGGTTCCAGACGGTACAGCAGCGCGTCGCCGCGCGCGCCGATCACGTCGACCAGGGTTTCCGAGTTCGGCTCGCCTTCGGTTTCCTGCATGCGGAAGAACGGGGTGCCGTCAACCATCCGGCTGCGGTAAACGAACGGGAAGCTGCGGCCAGCCATTGGCGCCGCCAGCGCTTCGTAGGTCTTCTCGACGCTGCGTTGCTGAAACAGCGACTGATAGGCGCCGCGGCTGGCTTCGCAGTGCGAGAAGATCACCACGCCGGCAGTTTCGCGGTCGAGGCGATGGATCGGGGTCAGGTGCGCCAGCCCGAGCTTGTCCTTGAGCCGCACCAGCAAAGTCTCGCGCAGGAAGCGCCCGCTCGGGGTCATCGGCAGGAAGTGCGGCTTGTCGACCACCACCAGGTGCTCGTCGCGGAACAGCACCCGCTCCTCGAACGGGATCGGCGTCTCCACCTCGATCTCGCGGTAGTACCAGATGCGCATGCCGCGCTTGACCTGGCTCGCTTCATCGAGCACTGCGCCGGCGCCGTCAACCACCTCGCCGCGCGCCATGCGGCCGCGCCAGGCGTCCTCGCCGACCGCCGGAAACTGCTCGCACAGGAAGGCCAGCATGCCGCCGGCGCGGTCCTCGTCGAGCCACAGGTAGCTTGGCGCGACGCCGTCCCTGACAGGGAGCGGCCGGAGGGCGTTGTTAGCGGCTTGCCGTCCCATTTATCTCAGTGCGGTGGTGCGGTACGGCGGCAGCTTGGCCGCGGTGGTGCCCTTCGAGCGCGCGTACAGCGGCAGCAGCACGCCCATGTGGTCGTTCATCTGGCGGATGCGGTCGGCGCCGCCCGGGTGCGTCGACAGCCAGCTGGCTGGTGCGCCCTTGCTTTGCGCGGCCATCTTCTGCCACAGCACGATCCCGGCGCGCGGGTCGTAACCGGCGCGCGCGGCCAGGTCGAGGCCAATCAGGTCGGCCTCGCGCTCGTCGTCGCGCGAGTACTTCAGCGACAGCAACTGGGTGCCGTACTGCGCCACCGTGTCGGTCATGCGCGGATCGATCCCGAGCCAGCCAGACAGCAGCGCGCCGCCAAGGCGCAAGCCCATCGCGGTGCCGGTCGATTTGACCGCCTGCTCGCGCCCGTGCTCGCGCAGCGCGTGGGCGATCTCGTGGCCCATGATGGCCGCGGCTTCGTCGTCGGTCAGCCTGAGCTTGGTCAGGATGCCGCTGAAGAAGCCGATACGGCCGCCCGGCATGCAGAAGGCATTGACCTGGTCGGAGCCGATCAGGTTGACCTGCCAGTTCCACTTTTCAGCGGCCGGGTTCCAGCGTGTCGAGTAGGGGATGATGCGCTTGGCGATGGTGCGCAAGCGCACCACCTGCGGGTGGTTCGGCGGCGCCAGCGCGCCCTGCTTCTGCGCTTCAGCCATCATGGCGGCGTACTGCTGCTTGGCCTGCTGTTCCATCTGGTCTTCCGACGCCAGCACGCGGTAGCGCGGCATCGGCCTGACCTGGATGCCGTCCTGTACCTGGGACTCCTTCTGCTGGGCTGGCGCGACGCCGGCGCAGACAGCGAGCGTGAGCGCGAGGGAGATTTGCGTGAGCTTCTTCATGTGCGTACCGTTTTGTTTATCTGATAACACCATCATCTCAAAAATCCGCCCAAAGTCGCACACGATATGGTCGCCCGTGCGCGTCAGGGCGCGGTACGGCCTTTTTTGCGCAGGCGGAAAACCGCCAGGCTGCCGCGCAGGTTCGGCAGCACCGTTACCGGCCGGCCGCCAACCAGCGCCACGCGCTCAAGCACTTCGAGCCCGCACTCCTGTGCGAGTTCCTCGAAATCGTAGATGGTTGCGCAGCGCACGTTCGGCGTGTCGTACCACTGGTATGGCAGCGAGCGCGATACCGGCATGCGCCCGCGCAGCAGCGCCACCCGGTGCGGCCAGTAGGCGAAGTTGGGGAACGAGACGATCGCTTCGGCGCCAACCCGCACGATATCGCGCAGCAGCGCTTCGACGTGCTGCATCATCTGCAGCGACGACAGGCACAGCACCGTGTCGAAAGAGTTGTCGCCGAAGATGGCGAGGCCCTTTTCCATGTCGTGCTGGATCACGTCGATGCCGCGCGCGGCGCTTTCCAGCAGCTTGTCGTCGTCGATTTCAATGCCGTAGCCGGTGCAGCTTTTGTCGCTGTGCAGGTAGCGCAGCATGGCGCCGTCGCCACAGCCGACGTCGAGCACGTGCGCGCCCTTCGGCACCCAGTGGGCGATGAAGGCCAGGTCGGGCCTCAGGCTGGAGAGGTCGTCGAAATTCATGCGCGCACCTCGGAAATCTGGTCCCAGATGCGCTGGTAGTAAGCGCGCACCATGTTCATGTAGCGTGGGTCTTCCAGCAGGAAGGCGTCGTGGCCGTGCGGCGCGTCGATTTCGGCGTAGGTAACGCGGCGCCGGTTGCACAGCAGCGCCTCGACGATCTCGCGGCTGCGCTCGGGCGAGAAGCGCCAGTCGGTGGTGAACGAGGCCACGAAGAATTCGGCGCGCGTGCCGGCCAGCGCCTTGGCCAGGTCGCCGCCGAAGTCGCGCGCCGGGTCGAAGTAATCGAGCGCCTTGGTGATCAGCAGGTAGGTGTTGGCGTCGAAGTACTCGGAGAATTTGTCGCCCTGGTAGCGCAGGTACGACTCGATCTCGAAGTCGACGCCGAAGTCGAATTTGTACTCGTTGCTCTCGGCCGCGTTACGCAGCTTGCGGCCGAATTTTTCGGCCATGTCGTCGTTCGACAGGTAAGTGATATGGCCGACCATGCGCGCCACCTTCAGGCCGTTCTTCGGCACCACGCCATGCGCGTAGAAGTCGCCGCCGTGGTAGTCGGGGTCGGTCAGGATCGCCTGGCGCGCGACGTCGTTGAAGGCGATGTTTTGCGCCGATAGTTTCGGCGTCGATGCGATCACCACGCAGTGGCGCAGCCGCTCCGGGTACATCATGCTCCAGGCCAGCGCCTGCATGCCGCCCAGCGATCCGCCCATCACCGCGGCGAACTGCGTGATGCCCAGCGCGTCGGCCAGGCGCGCCTGCGCGGAGACCCAGTCTTCCACCGTCACCAGCGGGAAGGTGGCGCCGTAAGGCTTGCCGGTGGCCGGGTTGTCGTGCATTGGGCCGGTCGAACCGAAGCAGGAGCCGAGGTTGTTGACGCCGATGACGAAGAAGCGGTCGGTATCGAGCGGCTTGCCGGGGCCGACCATGTTGTCCCACCAGCCAGCGCTTTTCGGCTGGTCGGCATAGGTGCCGGCCACGTGGTGCGAGGCGTTGAGCGCATGGCAGACCAGCACCGCGTTCGAGCAGTCGGCGTTGAGGGTGCCGTAGGTTTCGTAGACCAGCGTGTAGCCGCCGATCTGCGCGCCGCTTTTCAGCGCCAGCGGTTCGGTGAAGTGCATCGAACTGGGCGAGACTATTCCAATGGATTGCATGAGACTTTACTGTGGGTGTTTCAGATTGATTGCAACTGCTCGACCGCTTCGCTGATCGCCGACGGCTCGCTGGTGCGCAGGATTTTGCGGGTCTGCGTGGCCAGCTTCGCCATGTCGCAGGTAAGGATCTCCTGCTTGACCGACAGCAGCTGGGCCGGATGCATTGAGAACTCGCGCAGGCCCATCCCCAGCAGCAGCCGGGTAAGCTTGGTGTCGCCCGCCATCTCGCCGCAGACGGCGACGTCGATGCCGGCCTTCTGGCCCGCACTGATGGTCATCGCGATCAGCTGCAGCACCGCCGGATGCAGCGGGTTGTACAGGTGCGCCACTTCGTAGTCGACGCGGTCGATCGCCAGCGTGTACTGGATCAGGTCATTGGTGCCGATCGACAGGAAGTTCATGCGCTTGACGAACATCGGCAGCGACAAGGCGGCGGCCGGGATTTCGATCATCGCGCCGACCTGCACCGCCGGGTCGTACTTGTGGCCGGCCTCGCGCAGCTGCGCCTTGGCCTGCTCGATCATCGCCAGCGACTGGTCGATTTCAAACGCGTGCGCCAGCATCGGGATCAGGATGCGCACCTTGCCGAACGCCGACGCGCGCAGGATCGCGCGCAGCTGGGTCAGGAACAGCTGCGGCTCGGCCAGGCAGTAGCGGATCGCGCGCAGGCCCAGCGCCGGGTTCAGTGCATTGTGTTCGGTCGGATCAAGCGGCTTGTCGGCGCCGATGTCGAGCGTGCGGATGGTTACCGGCCTGCCCTTCATGGCCAGCACCGCCTTGCGGTACTGCTCGAATTGTTCGTCCTCGCCGGGGATCTTGTGCGGATGCCCGGTGCGCCCCATGAACAGGAACTCCGAGCGGAACAGCCCCACGCCTTCGGCGCCGGAGTCGAGCGCGCCCGGGCAGTCGTCGGGCAGCTCGATATTGGCCAGCATCGCCACCGGCACGCCGTCGCGCGTGATGGCCGGCGTCTTTTTGAGCTTCTGCAGCTTCTTGCGGGCGCGGATCTGCGCGGCTTGGCGCTCGCGGTACTGGTCCAGCACCAGCGCGCTTGGGTTGGCGATCACCACGCCGGCGTCGCCGTCGATGATCACCCAGTCGTCCTGCTCGATCAGCTGCGACGCCTGCGACATGCCCACGGCGGCCGGTATGTCCAGGCTGCGCGCGACAATCGCGGTGTGCGAGTTCTGGCCGCCCACGTCGGTGACGAAACCGATGAACGAGCGGTCGCGGAACTGCAGCATGTCGGCCGGTGAAATGTCATGCGCGACGACGATCATCTGCGGCTGGTAGTCGTCGGCGCTGGCGGTGGCGCGCGGCGGCATCAATTGGGCGGTCCCCATCAGCACCTTCAGCACGCGCTCGGCGACCTGCTGGATGTCGGCCTTGCGCTCGCGCAGGTAGAGGTCTTCGATCTCGTCGAACTGCGCCGACAGCTCGTCGATCTGCGTCACCAGCGCCCACTCGGCGTTGTAGTGGCGCGTGCGGATGATGTCGAGCGGCGCTTCGGAAATCATCGGGTCGGACAGGATCAGGGCATGGACGTCGATGAACGCGCCCAGCTCGGTCGGGGCGTCCTTCGGCAGGTCGGTCCACAACGCCTGCAGGCCGCGATGCACTTCTGCGATGGCATCCTGCAGGCGGCGCACCTCGGCTTCAAGCTGTTCTTCGGGCACCAGGTAATGCTTGACGTCGAGCGCCGCGGGCGTGAGCAGGTGCGCGCGGCCGATCGAGATACCGCGCGAGACCGGAATGCCATGCAGCGTGAACGATGCCATTGGCGGACCTGTATGGAAGCGGGGCGATGCGCGCTCGCGCATTACTCGCCTTCGCCGAACTTGTCGTTGATAAGCGCCGAGAGGGCCGCGACGCAGTCGTTTTCGTCGGGGCCGTCGGCTTCCAGCGTGACCTTGGCGCCCATGCCGGCGGCCAGCATCATCACGCCCATGATCGACTTGGCGTTGACCCGGCGCGCATTACGCGTCAGCCAGACATCGCTTTGGAATTTTGCTGCCAGTTGCGTGAGTTTTGCCGAAGCCCGTGCGTGCAAGCCCAGCTTGTTGATAATTTCTAGTTCTTGTTGAGTCATTTTGTCTCGTCTCTATCACGCTTAACTGCGCTGTTTATACGGCCGCGCTGCGCGCAGCCGTTTCCTATCCCGGACCGACACGGATCCGGTTATCCACCCGTACCGCCCCGCTCTGCGCGCCGGCCAGCGCCATTTCAACGACCACGTCGAGCGTGTCGCGGCGATAGGTGATCGCGCGCAGCAGCATCGGCAGGCTGATGCCGGCGATGACTTCGACGCAGCCTTCCGACGCCAGCGAATTGCAGCAATTGGACGGCGTGCCGCCCTTGATATCGGTGATGACCAGCACGCCGCTGCCGTCGTTCAGGCGCGCGATCGCTTGCTTGGCCAGCTCATTGACCTGGTGGATGTCCTGGTCGGCGGCGACATCGATCGCTTCGAAGCGTTCGGTCGGACCGCGGAACACGTGCTCCACCGCCGCGATGAACGCCTGCCCCAGCGGGGCGTGGGTAAGCAACAGGATGCCGACCATGCTATTTACCCGCCTGCTGCTCTACCGCGTCGATGAACATCGCGGCCACGTCGAATCCGGCCTGGTCGGCGATCTCCTGGAAGCAGGTCGGGCTGGTGACGTTTACCTCGGTGAGGAAATCGCCGATGACGTCTAATCCTACCAGCAACAGGCCGCGCGCCGCCAGTGTCGGGCCGAGGGCCTCGGCGATTTCGCGGTCGCGCGCGGTCAGCGGCTGGGCCACGCCGATGCCGCCGGCGGCCAGGTTGCCGCGCACTTCACCGCCCTGCGGGATGCGGGCCAGCGAAAACGGCACCGGCTTGCCGCCGATGACCAGGATGCGCTTGTCGCCCTTGACGATCTCGGGAATGTAGCGCTGGGCCATGATGGTGCGGGTGCCCAGCTCGGTCAGCGATTCGATCACCGAGCCGAGGTTCATGGCGTCGTCGCGGATGCGGAAGATGCCGGCGCCGCCCATGCCGTCGAGCGGCTTGAAGATCACGTCCCGATGCTCGGCGTGGAAGGCGCGCAGCCGGGTCGAGTCCGAGCTCACCAGGGTTGGCGAGGTGAACTCGGTGAACTGGGTGATTGCCAGCTTCTCATTGTGGTCGCGCACCGCCTGGGCCTTGTTGACCACGCAGGCGCCCTGCCTTTCGGCCAGGTCGAGCAGGTAGGTGCAGTACACGTACTCCATGTCGAACGGCGGATCCTTGCGCAGGATGACCGCGTCGAACTCGGACAGGCGCGCGCTGGTCTTGGGCGTGGCGCGGAACCAGTCGTCGGCGTCGCCGGTCAGCGTGATGTGCGCAATCTGCGCGCTGACGATGCCGCCTTCGAGCGCCATGTCGTTCTGCTCGAACGCGTAAATCGTATGGCCGCGCCGCGCCGCTTCGCGCATCATGGCGAAGGTCGAGTCCTTGTAGGTCTTGAAGCCGGACAGCGGGTCGGCGAGGAAAGCGAGTTTCATGGGCGGTTCCATTGCAGGTAATACCCTGATTTTAGCCGGAAACGCCGAGTGAGGTTGAAGCAGGGCCAACACCGTTAGCGCGGCCGCCGAGGCGGACGCGGGAACGGCGGTGATCAGTACACTTCGGGATTCGGATCGGTGCGTTCCATTTCCAGCGACGCCGCCAGCAAGCCAAGCCTTGCCACCACGCCATACACATAGAAGCGGTTCGGCGCCGCCGTGCCCGGTTTCGCCTTCAGGTCAGGCACGGCATGCTGCTGGGCAAAGGCCAGCGGCACGTACTGCGAGCCCGGCGCGTTCAGGTTCTGGTCGATGCCGCGCTCGGCGTGCACGCGGTAGAAGCCGCCCACGACATAGCGGTCGATCATGTAGACCACCGGCTCGGCGACGGCGTCATTGATGCTCTCGAAGGTCGGCACGCCTTCCTGGATGATGACGTCGGTGACGGCCACGCCATCCTTGATGACGGACATGCGCGCGCGCTGGTTGCGGCTCAGGTCGCGCACTTCGCTGGCGTCGCGCACCGTCATGATGCCCATGCCATAGGTGCCGGCGTCCGGCTTGACGATGACGAACGGCTTCTGGTCCTTGATGCCGTATTCCTTGTATTTCTTCTTGATCTTGGCCAGCAGCATGGTGACGTTGTCAGCCAGGCATTCGGAGCCGGTATCCTCGTCGAAACTGATCTGGCCGCACTTGGCGTGGAAGGGGTTGACCATCCACGGGTCGACATCGATCAGCTTGCCGAACTTTTTGGCCACTTCATCGTAGGCCGCCAGGTGGTTGCTCTTGCGGCGCACCGCCCAGCCGGCGTGCACTGGCGGCAGCAGCGACTGCTCATGGACGTTTTCCAGGATCGACGGGATGCCCGCCGACAGGTCGTTATTCAGCAAAATGGTGCATGGATCGAAATCTTTCAAACCCAGGCGGCGGCCGTTGGCCGACCGCACCAGCGGCTCGATGACCAGCATGTTGCCGTCAGGCAGCGCCAGCGGCGTTGGCTGGGTGATCTCCGGCGACCATGAGCCAAGACGCACGTGCAGGCCGGTCTGGCGGAAGATCTGCATCATCCGCGCGATGTTTTGCAGGTAATACGGATTGCGCGTGTGGCTTTCGGGAATCAAGAGCAGGTTGCGCGCATCAGGACAATACTTGTCGATCGCGGCCATGGCGGCCTGCACCGACAGCGGCAGCATTTCGGTGGCCAGGTTGTTGAAGCCGCCCGGGAACAGGTTGGTATCGACCGGGGCCAGCTTGTAGCCGGCATTGCGCAAGTCGACCGAACAGTAGAACGGCGGCGTGTGCTCCTGCCATTCGAGGCGGAACCAGCGCTCGATCGCCGGCGTGGCTTCCAGGACTTTTTTCTCGAGATCGTGCAGGGGGCCGGTCAGGGCTGTGGCGAGGTGCGGAACCATGGATTAGACGTCCTTCAGGCTTTTTTGATAATTTTAAGAGGCCTAAATTGGGCCGATACCGCCATTTTAAAGGTGTTTGATCCCGCCACAACGTAAAAAGGCGCCCCGCAGGGCGCCTTGGCTCAATTCAGGCTGGATCAGGCGTGGTACGCCGATTCGCCGTGGCTGGTGATGTCGAGGCCTTCGCGCTCTTCTTCTTCCGGTACCCGCAGGCCGATGACCACGTCGACCAGCTTGTAGGCCAGGAACGACACCACGGCCGACCACAGCACCGTGGTGCCGACCGCCCACAGCTGGGTGACCAGCTGGCCGCCGATCGAGTAATCGGGCGACGGCTTGTTGGTGATGTAATCGAAGATGCCCTGGCCGCCGAGCGACGGCGCGGCAAACACCGCCGTCAGCAGCGCGCCGACGATACCGCCGACACCGTGCACGCCGAACACGTCGAGCGAGTCGTCGGCGCCGATCATGCGCTTGAGGCCAGTTACGCCCCACAGGCAGATGATGCCTGCCAGCAGGCCGATCGCCAGCGCGCCCATCGGTCCGACGAAGCCGCAGGCCGGGGTGATGGCCACCAGGCCGGCAACCGCGCCGGAGGCGCCGCCCAGCATCGACGGCTTGCCTTTGAAGATCCACTCGCCCATGACCCACGACACGGTCGCGCAAGCGGTGGCCAGCAGGGTGTTGATGAAGGCCAGGGCGGCGATGTCGCCCGCTTCCAGCGCCGAGCCGGCGTTGAAGCCGAACCAGCCGACCCACAGCATCGAGGCGCCGATCATCGTCATCGTCAGCGAATGCGGGGCCATCGATTCGCGGCCGTAGCCGACGCGCTTGCCGATCATCACGGCGCCGACCAGGCCGGCGATTGCCGCATTGATGTGCACCACGGTACCGCCGGCGAAGTCGAGCGCGCCCATCTGGAACAGGAAGCCCGCCTTGGCGCCCTCTGCAGCCGCGCTGGCCGCGTCGGTGACCATATCGGGACCGGTCCAGAACCAGACCATGTGGGCGACCGGCAGGTAGCTGAAGGTGAACCACAGCACCATGAACGCCAGCACCGCCGAGAACTTGGCGCGCTCGGCGAAGGCGCCGACGATCAGGCCGCAGGTAATGGCCGCAAACGTGCCCTGGAAGGCAACGAACACGAACTCGGGAATCACGACGCCCTTGCTCCAGGTGGCGGCATAGGCGAACGCGCCCTGTGCAGGATCCCAGATACCGTTGAGCATGGCCCGGTCGAAGCCGCCAATGAAGGCGCTGCCGGCAGTGAAGGCGAGCGAGTAGCCGTACAGGCACCACAGCACGATGATCACCGAGAACACCATGAAGATCTGCATCAGTACCGACAGCATGTTCTTCGAGCGCACCAGGCCGCCGTAGAACAGCGCCAGGCCGGGCAGCGACATCATGATGACGAGGATGGTGGCAATGAACATCCAGGCGGTGTCGCCCTTGTTCGGCACCAGCGGCGCGGCTGCCGGCGCGGCCGCCGGCTCGGCGGTGGCGGCGGTGGCCGGCGCTGCAAGCTCGGGTGCTGCCGCGGGAGCGGCAGGCGTGGCGGCCTCAGTTGCTGTAGCGGTGGCAGCAGGCGCTGGCGCCTGGGCATCCTGCGCGAAGGCAGGCAGCGAGCCGGTGAGCGCGAACAGTACCGCGGCGCCGGCCAGCCATGTTGTTATCGTTTTTTTCATTCAGTATTCCCCTCAGAGTGCTTCGTTGCCGGTTTCGCCGGTACGGATGCGCACTACCTGCTCCAGGTTAGCGACAAAGATTTTGCCGTCGCCGATCTTGCCGGTACGCGCAGCCTTTTCAATCGTTTCGATGACTTGCTCGACGATGGCGTCGTCGACCGCGATTTCGATCTTGGTCTTTGGCAAGAAGTCGACGATGTACTCGGCGCCGCGGTACAGCTCGGTGTGGCCCTTCTGGCGCCCGAAGCCCTTCACTTCGGTCACCGTAATGCCTTGCACGTTGATCTCGGAAAGCGCTTCGCGCACTTCGTCGAGCTTGAAGGGCTTGATAATGGCGGTGATCATCTTCATGGTTGTCTCGCTATTAGAAAGTCTTGGCAATCGACAGCACGGCACCGGTCTTGGCCAGGTCCTTGCCGTTGACCGGGCTGAAATACGCTTTGGTGTCGGCCTTGATGACCGCCAGCGACACGCTGGCGAAGCCCATGTCCTTGGTCAGGCCGATCTTGTAGTCGTTGTAGCTGAAGGCGCCGTTGTTGGCGACGCGCTGGCGGCCGGCGTGCAGGTTCAGCACCAGCCCGGTGGACAGTTCGACGTTGGCGCCCAGGTCGAGGTAGCCGCTGCCCTTGCTGTCGGCGGTACCGAACAGGTTGGTGGTCGAATGCGAGTACTTGATGTACGCCGGGCCCATGCCGACCTGGCCATACAGCTCGAAGGTGTTGGCGCTTGGATTGAGGCCGTTGGACGGGTACACGTAGCCGAGGCCGCCGATGTCATAGCTGATGCCTTCGGCGATGTCGCCGCGCTTGCCTGCGTAGATATCCCACTCGATGTCGCCATCGCCGCCCAGGTCCTTGGTCCACTTGATGGTCGACAGCCAGGTGCCGACGTAGAAACCGCTCGGCGTGTGGACGTAGTCGGCGCCGCCCTGCAGGGCAGACTTCAGGCGCGTCTGCGACAGGCCGCGGTAGCGATAGTCGGACGTCAGGGCGGCGTTGAAGGTCAGCTCGCCGTCGGCGGTTTGCGCCATCGCGACGGGTGCGCCCGACGTTGCCGCCGCCACGCAGAGCGCGGCAGCAAAGGACAGCTTCAGTTTCAGGTTCTTCATGGGCGATTCCCTTGGTTTTGTACGTATGGTGTCGTTGCGGATTACAATCTCGGATGACCGGGGGTCAGGTATGTCATAGCAGGACTCATGCCAGCGCGTTTTTTGCCCGTCCCGGACTTGTTTTTTAGCCATTCAGACCTATTTTTAGCGTATTCACAGCGGTGCGGCCGGCCTGATGGCGCCCACCGCACCAGATTAAGACCCGCATGCACCTTGATGGTGCGTCGCCTTTCAACAGGGACATCAGATGGACATGAACAACTTCTTCACCGACTTGCAGGGCAAGATCAACCAGGCCATCGAGAGTTCGCCTGCCAAGGACATCGAAAAGAACGTGAAGGCGATGATGACGCAGGGCTTCTCCAAGCTAGACCTCGTCACCCGCGAGGAGTTCGATATCCAGGCCCAGGTGCTGGCAAAGACCCGCGCCAAGCTCGACGCGCTGGAAAAGCGCATCGCCGACCTGGAAGCGGGCATCGACGCCAAACCGTAATTGTTGTATCTGCGGCGCGCACTGTTGCGCCCGGCCTTTTAGCACCGTCGCGTGTGCTATCGTGCTCAGCTATCAATTCGGCCGAGTACCGATCACACGCGATGTCCAGCCCCCCTTGCCCTCCCCCGTACGACCTGTTCCAGGGCAGCGACCCGCATCGACAGGTACTGCGCGCCACCGACTGGTCGCGCAGCGCGGTTGGCCATCCGGATACCTGGCCGCCAGCGCTGCGCAGCAGCGTCGGCCTGATGCTCGATTCGCGCTTTCCGATGTTTGTCGCATGGGGCGAGGAGCTGACCTTCCTGTATAACGACGCCTACGTCTATCTGCTGGGCGAGAAGCATCCGGCAGCACTGGGGGCGTCCCTGCCGCGCGTCTGGCCCGAGCTATGGCCACAGGTGCGCCCGCTGATCGACACCGCCTTCAGCGGCCAGGCGACGATGGGCGAAGACGTCACGCGCATGATCCGGCGCAATGGACGCGATGAGCCGAGCACGTTCACACTGTCATATTCGCCGCTGCGCGACGAAACCGGCGCCGTCGCGGGCGCCTTCTGCGTGATTCGGGACACCACGGCGCGCACCCGGCTCGAACAGCGCCAGGCCTTCCAGCTGCGCCTGTCGGACGCGCTGCGTGCGCACACCGAACCGGCGCAAATCCTGTCCGTCACCGCCGAACTGCTCGGCAAGCACCTTAACGCCAGCCGCGTCCTGTCGGGCGACTACGACTGCGACCAGCACGTGATGACTTTTCATTCGAATTATGCGGTCGCACCGGCGCTGGAACTGGTCGGCACGTTTCCCGCCGCCAGCTTCGGCAGCGAGAATTTCAAGTCGATCGAAAACGGCACAACCTGGGTATGCGAAGACATCGCGAACGACCCGCGTACCAGCACGGGCAATGTGTTTCCAGCTTTCTACGCGCTCGGTATCCGCTCGGCCATCGCAGTGCCGAATCACCGCGCCGGCGCCATCATCAACTGCCTGATCATCAACTCCAGCCATCCGCGCGCGTGGCGCGCCGACGAAATTGAAGTGGTCGAGGATGTCGCGCACCGCATGTGGATCGCGGTCGAACGGGCACGCGCGGAAGCGGCGCTGGTGCAGGCCGACCGGCGCAAGGATCAGTTCCTGGCGATGCTGGCGCACGAGCTGCGCAATCCGCTCGCGCCGATCAGCTCCGCGGCCGAACTGCTCAAGCTTGGCACGCTCGATCACGACAGGGTGCGCAGCACCGGCGCCCTGATCGCGCGCCAGGTCGGGCACATGACAGGGCTGGTCGACGACCTGCTCGACGTCTCGCGCGTTACCAGCGGCATGGCCATCATCCAGCAGGAAGACGTCGACATCAAGCGCGTGCTGGCCGCTGCGATGGAACAGGTACGCCCGCTGATGGAAGCGCGCAAGCACCGCTGCGTGGTGCAGACCGCGCCCGGACATGTCGCCGTGTGCGGCGACTACACCCGCCTGGTGCAGATCGCGGCCAACCTGCTGCACAACGCCGTCAAGTACACGCCGGAGCATGGCCGCATCGAAGTCGCGCTCGAGGCCAGCGACGAGCATGTGACGCTCAAGGTGGCGGACAACGGCGTCGGCATTTCGGCCGAACTGCTGCCGCACGTGTTTGAATTATTTTCGCAGGCCGAACGCAGCAGCGACCGCGCGCATGGCGGGCTGGGACTTGGCCTCGCGCTGGTCAAGAGCCTGGTTGAACTGCACGGCGGCGCGGTAACGGCGGCGAGCGCCGGCGTCAACGCGGGCAGCAGCTTTGCCGTGCGCCTGCCGCGGCTGGCCCCGCGCGAGGCACCCGAGGTGGCGGCGTGGCCTGAACGCGGCTCGGCTGCGGCAGGCATGTCGCTGCGCTTGATGGTCGTCGACGACAATGTCGACGGCGCCCAGATGCTGGCGATGTTCCTTGAAGCGAGCGGCCACCTGGTCGCGGTGGAGCACAGCGGCCAGGCGGCGCTTGCGCGTGCGGCCACCGCCAGCTTCGATGCCTTCCTGCTCGACATCGGGCTGCCGGGCATGGATGGCAAAGAACTCGCACAGCGCCTGCGCCAGCTGCCGCAAGCGCGCGACGCGATGCTGGTGGCGATTACCGGCTATGGGCTGCCTGCCGACGGCGCCGAATCGCTGAAAGCGGGCTTCGACCATTACATGGTCAAGCCGGTCGATCCGCTGGCGGTGGCTGAGTTACTTGCGGAAATTGTTCGCGCCTAAAACACGCGCACGTTTGGCGAGCGACAAGAAGCATCCGGCCAGCGATTCTAGGATCAGCGAAGCGCCGTCAACCGTCAGGAATATCCATGAGCCTCGCCGTACTGAAAAGCCGCGCCCTGGCCGGCATGGATGCGCCTGCGGTCAGCGTCGAGGTACATCTGGCGCGTGGCTTGCCTTCGTTCACCATCGTCGGGCTCGCCGACACCGAGGTGCGCGAGTCGAAAGACCGCGTGCGGGCGGCGCTGCAGAACGCAGGCTACGAAATTCCTTCGCGCCGCATCACGGTGAACCTTGCGCCGGCCGACTTGCCGAAGGAATCGGCGCGTTTCGATCTTCCGATCGCGCTGGGCATCCTGGCCGCTTCCGAACAGATCCCCGGAGACCGGCTCGATCTCTACGAGTTCGCGGGCGAGCTGTCCCTGTCGGGGCAGTTGCGGCCGATACGCGGCGCGCTGGCGATGACGTTTGCGATGCACCGCCGGGCGCAAGGCCAGCCGCGCGCTTTCATCCTTCCACTGGCTAACGCCGCCGAAGCCGCGCTGGTGCCGAACGCGCATATCTATCCTGCCCAGTCGCTGCTGGAGGTATGCGCGCATTTCACGGCGCGCGGCGGCGAGTGCGCGCTGCAGAGGCATCAGCCGATGCCCGTACTCGAAGCGGCAGCGCACGGCGACTTCGCCGACGTCAAAGGCCAGCTGCAGGCGAAGCGCGCGCTGGAAGTGGCCGCCGCCGGCCGCCACAGCGCGCTGCTGGTCGGCCCGCCCGGCGCCGGCAAGACCATGCTGGCGTCGCGCTTCGTCGGCCTGCTGCCGCCGATGAGCGACGAGGAGGCGCTGGAAAGTGCCGCGGTCCATTCGCTGGCGGGCGGTTTCTCGGCGGCGCAGTGGAAGCGGCGGCCGTTTCGCAGGCCGCACCACACGACATCGGGCGTCGCGCTGGTGGGCGGCGGCTCGGTGCCGCGTCCCGGCGAAGTCTCGCTCGCGCATTTCGGCGTGCTGTTCCTCGATGAGCTGCCCGAGTTCGACCGCCGCGTGCTGGAAGTGCTGCGCCAGCCGCTGGAGTCGGGAACCATCACCATCTCGCGCGCCGCGCGCCAGGCTGACTTCCCTGCCCGCTTCCACCTGATCGCGGCGATGAACCCCTGCCCTTGCGGCTACCTCGGGCATCCGTCCAATAAATGCCATTGCTCGACCGACGCGGTGCTGCGCTACCAGGACCGCATTTCCGGGCCGCTGCTTGACCGGATCGATATCCAGATCGAGGTGCCGGCGATGCTGCCTTCGGCCTTGTCGGCGCATGCGGACGGCGAGCCGAGCGCCGTCATCGCAGCGCGCGTGCTGCGGGCGTACGATCTGCAGCTGGCGCGGCAAGGGAAGGCGAACGAAGGGCTGAATCCGCGCGAAGTCGACGAGCACTGCCGTCTGGACGCCGCCGGCGCGGCCGTGCTGCGCGAGGCGATGCTACGCCTGCACTGGTCCGCACGCGCCTATCACCGCGTCCTGAAAGTGGCGCGCACCATTGCGGACCTGGCTGGCAGCCGGGAGGTCCGCGCGGAGCACGTCTCCCAGGCGGTTCAGTTCCGGCGCGGCCTGCGGGAGCTGTAGCGGCGGCCGTTCTGCTACCATGGCAGCATGCGTACATCACTACTTTCATCCCTGCTTCTGCCCGTACTGACAGCGTGTCTGCTGGCCGGGTGCAGCCCTACCTATAACTGGCGCGACTACAACAGCCCGGACGCGCCGTACCAGGCCATGTTCCCGGACAAGCCGGTATCGCACAAGCGCAGCGTCGACCTCGATGGCTTGAACGTCGACATGACGATGACGGCCGCGCAGATCGACGGAACCGTGTTCGCCATCGGCAGCGCCGAAGCACCCGATGCGGCCAAGGCGCAGGCAGCCGTTGCGGCGATGCGTACCGCGATGGTCAAGAACATCGGCGCCACCGTCACCCGCGAAGAAAAGAAAGCGTCGTCGATCGACATCGACGCCAAGGGAGCGCAGAACGGCACGCCAATGCGCCTGGTCGGCCATTTCGAAGCACGCGGCAACCGCGTCTACCAGGTTATTGTGATGGGCAAGGAGAAGGCCGTTCCGCAGCAGGAAGTCGACATGTTCCTGTCGTCGTTCAAGCCGAACTGACGTGGACGCGATGAGCGGCACCTTGCGCGGCGTGCTGGCAGCAAGGGTTTTCCTCTGCTTCGCACTGGGCTACCTGCTGTCTTATGGACTGCGGTCGATCAACGCCGTCATCGCTCCCGCACTGATACAAGAGATGGCCCTGTCGAATGCCGACATGGGCCTGCTGTCGTCCGCATATTTCGTCGCTTTCGGCTCGCTCCAGCTGCCGCTCGGGATCTGGCTCGACAAGTACGGCCCGCGCCGCACCGAGTCGGCCCTGCTGGTAGTCGCAGCGATTGGCGCAGCGGTGTTCGCCATGAGCGATTCGCTGGCCGGTTTGTGGATCGGCCGCGCGCTGATCGGCATTGGGGTGTCGGCCTGCCTGATGGCCGCTTTCAAGGCGTACCGCTTGTGGTTCGCGCCAGAGCAGCAAAGCCAGCTGGCAAGCTGGATGCTGGTTGCCGGCACCGCCGGCGCGCTGGCCGCGACCGTCCCGGTGACGCTGGCGCTGCCGGCAATTGGCTGGCGTGGCATTTTCTGGGTCGTGGCGGCGCTGTTGTTGATGGTGTCGGCGGCGATCTTCCTGTCGCTGCGCAGCGTCGAGCGGCACTTCGCGGCGGTCAACTCGACCACTGCGTCCGGTGCGGGCGATGATGGCGGCTACCGCCGCATCTTCGCGCGGCCCTACTTCCGGCGCATGGCGTCGCTGGGCATGTTCAATCAAGGCGTGTTCGTGGCCCTGCAGACCTTGTGGGCGGGCCCGTGGATGACGACAGTGCTGGGCAAGTCGCCGCAAGAGGCCAGCGAGATCCTGTTCATGCTGAACCTGGTGCTGATGATGGCCTACCTGGCATTGGGCTGGGCCGCGCCGCGGCTGATGGCGCGCGGCGTGAACCCGCACCGGCTCATCGCGGCGGGCATCATTGGCATGGTGCTGGCGCAGACGGCCATGCTGTTTACCCAGTCGGAACATGCCTGGATACTCTGGCTGGTGCTTGCCCTGTGCGTGCCTGTGACAACCCTGGTGCAGTCTTACCTGGCGCTGTCATTCCCGGCGGCACTGGCCGGCCGCGCCAACTCAGCGTATAACCTGATGTTGTTCGTCGGCGCATTCGCGACGCAGTGGGGTTTTGGGGTGGTGGCCGATGGCCTGAAGGCGAATGGAATGCAGGTTGTCGATGCTTTCCGCCTCACCTTGGCCATCGCCGTGGCCTTGCAGACCGCCTCGCTGGTTTATTTCGTCGCCAGCAAGGCAAAAGCGCATGATTAAACTGCCCGCATGTACGTGTGCGGGGTGAATGAAAGTGCAGTTCGTGTTATCGTTTAGTCATCAAACGTAAGATCGGAAAACACCATGTTAATCACATTTCACTCCAAAGCCGCAGCCGACGTCATGATGTACAAAGACCACGCCAAGCGCATCCTCGACTTGCTGCAAAAAGATAGCGACCAGGGGATTATTACCGCTGCCGAAGCGCCAAAAGCGGTTGAAATCCTCGAGAGGGAAATCGCTGAAAGCCGCTCGCATCCGACGTCGGAGCAGGTCAAGCGCGACGTCGACGCGCATCATAACGAACAGGGCGACGACACCGACCATGAAGAGATGGAAATCGTGTCGTTCTCGACCCGAGCGTATCCGTTGCTGGATATGCTGCGCGAAGCACGCAAGGGTGGCTACGACGTGGTGTGGGGCGTGTAAGCAGCCATCGTATTTGTAGGGCGGAAGAGGCCGAAGGCCGTCATCCGCGGAATTGGCTCGAATACCGTTATCGCTGTTCGAGCCCAATCGGCGGGTGACGCTGCGCTCTTCCGCCCTACGGTCCCGAACAATCACAAATCTCCAGACGAAAAAAAACCCCCGTTTGCACTTAGCGCGAACTTGTGCGCGCTAAGGCTTACGGGGGTTTTTCTCTTATAACTAGCCTGACGATAACCTACTTTCACACTGGTTGCAGCACTATCATCGGCGCAAAGTCGTTTCACGGTCCTGTTCGGGATGGGAAGGGGTGGGACCGACTTGCTATGGTCATCAGGCATAACTTGTACAAGCAACTGTTCCCAACGGGGCAACAGCGCTTTGAATCTGGAAGAAGTAAGTTTTATATCAAAATCAGTTTTGAAGTCTTGCAGACCTATAACT
>NZ_JAFBIL020000007.1 GCF_016809835.1 Massilia soli
CGGCAAGCGCCTCAATGCGCGAGCAGGTTCAGAACCTGGAATCGACGGGTCGTTCCCGCGTAAGCGGGAACCGATACATCGCCGAACCGGATGAGCCGCATGGGTTCCCGCTTTCGCGGGAACGACGGCGGTCTTTGAACAGCGGCAAAAAGATCATCGTTGCGAGACGCGCCATATCCTGAAAGGCCGCCAGGCCGGCAAGCGCCTCAATGCGCGAGCAGGTTCAGAACCTGGAATCGACGGGTCGTTCCCGCGTAAGCGGGAACCGATACTTCGCCGCCCCGGATGAGCCGCATGGGTTCCCGCTTTCGCGGGAACGACGGCGGTCTTTGAACAGCGCCAAAAAGATCATCGTTGCGAGACCCGCCATATCCTGAAAGGCGGCCAGGCCGGCAAGCGCCTCAATGCGCGAGCAGGTTCAGAACCTGGAATTGACGGGTCGTTCCCGCGAAGCGGGAACCGATACTTTGCCAACCAGGATGAGCCGCATGGGTTCCCGCTTTCGCGGGAACGACGAAGGTCTTTGAACAGCGGCAAAAAGATCATCGCGCGAGACCCGCCACATCCTGAAAGGCGGCCAGGCCGGCAAGCACCTCAATGCGCGAGCAGGTTCGGAACCTGGAATGACGGGTCGTTCCCGCGTAAGCGGGAACCGATACTTCGCCAACCAGGATGAGCCGCATGGGTTCCCGCTTTCGCGGGAACGACGGAGGATCTTTGACCAGCGGCAAAAAGATCATCGTTGCAATCGGGCGGAAACGGTATACTAGGCATTAACCCCTGGAATACTAAAAGGATACCCATGCAAGCTCCCTCCGGCTTCTCCGGCAGCCTGTTCGTGGTCGCAGCGCCTTCCGGCGCCGGCAAATCTACCCTGGTCAATGCGCTGCTGGCGCAGGAGCCAGGTATCAAGCTGTCGATTTCGACCACCACCCGCGCGCCCCGCCCGGGCGAAGTGGATGGCCGCGAGTACCATTTCACCACCGCCGAAGACTTCATCGAGCGCACCGCGCGCGACGAGTTCCTGGAATGGGCTGAAGTGCATGGCAACTATTACGGCACCTCGCGCCTGCTGGTCGAGAAGGAAATGAAGACCGGTACGGATATTCTGCTGGAAATCGACTGGCAGGGCGCGCGCCAGGTGCGCAAGCAGTTCCCGGACGCGGCCGGCATTTTCATTTTGCCGCCGTCGATCGCCGCCCTGGAAGAGCGCCTGCACAAGCGCGGCACCGACGAACCGCACATCATTACGCGGCGCCTGCTGGCCGCCGGCGGCGAGATCGCTCACGCTCCGGAGTTCGAGTATGTTATTATCAATGAAGAGTTCAACGTCGCCCTGGCTGAGATAAGCGCGATCGTCAAAGCCACCCGCAGCCGTTTTGCCCAGCAAGCGGCGCGCAACGCCTCGCTGTTTGCCCAACTGGGTATCCACGCGCAGCAAGCGTGACACGGCAAGCACACCCCCGTATAGACCGAATCTAGGAGTTACCATGGCCCGTATTACTATTGAAGATTGCTTGAAAAATATCCCTAACCGCTTCCAGCTGACCCTGGCCGCGACGTATCGCGCTCGTCAGTTGTTGCAAGGCCACACTCCGAAGGTCGATGCCAAGGACAAGCCAACCGTCGTCGCGCTGCGCGAAATCGCTGCCGGCAAGGTCGGCCTGGAAATGCTCAAGAAGGTCCCAATGTAAGTGCCCGGGCGTGCCTGGACTTCGTCATCCGCTATTATGTTCTCCATTCATTACACTTGCGGCTGATTGAACTTGCGTATGAGCCTGACTACACCGGATTCGACACATACCAGCACTCCCACCACCCGGGCTCCGCGCCCGGGCTCCAGGCAGCATGAACCTGCAACGCCAGCCCCTGCGCCCGGCGTTGCCTCGGTTACCCAGCTGTCGGCCAAGCTGGCCGAATACCTCAGCCCCTCCGAACTGAAGAAGGTCAAGGAAGCGTATCGTTTTTCCGACGAGATGCACCTGGGCCAGGTCCGCAAGTCGGGCGAACCTTATATTTCCCATCCGATCGCGGTCGCGGAAATCTGCGCCGACTGGAAGCTCGACGTCCAGGCGATCATGGCCGCCCTGCTGCATGACGTGATGGAAGACCAGGACGTCAAGAAGGACGAGCTGATCGAGCGCTTCGGCGCGCCGGTCGCTTCCCTCGTCGACGGCCTGTCCAAGCTCGAGAAAATCGAATTCCAGAGCCTGATCGAAGCGCAGGCGGAAAACTTCCGCAAGATGCTGCTGGCGATGGCCTCGGATGTGCGCGTCATCCTGATCAAGCTGGCCGACCGGCTGCACAACATGCGCACGCTCGAGCACATGGCGGCGTCCAAAAAGCGCCGCATCGCCGCCGAGACGATGGAAGTGTATGTGCCGATCGCCCACCGGCTCGGCCTGAACAATATCTACCGCGAGCTGCAGGACCTGGCGTTCTCGCACCTGTACCCGCTGCGCTACCGCACCCTGGCCAAGGCCGTGAAGGCCGCGCGGGGCAACCGCCGCGAAGTGGTCACCAAGATCCTCGAATCGGTCAAGAACACGCTGGCCGGCGCGGGCATCCAGGCCGAAGTCTACGGCCGCGAAAAGACCCTGTACGGCATCTACAAGAAAATGCGCAACAAGCACCTGTCGTTCTCGCAGGTGCTCGACGTGTACGGCTTCCGCGTGGTGGTCGACGATTTCGCCAACTGTTATGTGGCGCTTGGCACCCTGCACGGCATGTACAAGCCGATGCCGGGCAAGTTCAAGGACTACATCGCGATCCGCAAGCTGAACGGCTACCAGTCGCTGCACACCACGCTGATCGGCCCGTACGGCACCCCGGTCGAGTTCCAGATCCGCACCCAGGAAATGCACCGCACCGCCGAATCGGGCGTGGCGGCGCACTGGCTGTACAAGACCGGCGACTCGAACATGTCGGACCTGCAGCAGAAGACGCATGCGTGGCTGCAGTCGCTGCTCGACATCCAGCAGCAAACCGGCGACTCGGCCGAATTCCTCGAACACGTCAAGGTCGACCTGTTCCCGGACTCGGTCTACGTGTTCACGCCGAAGTCGAAGATCATCGCGCTGCCGCGCGGCGCCACCGCGCTCGACTTCGCCTACACCATCCACACCGGCATCGGCGACCATACGGTCTCGGTCAAGATCAACAACGAGGCCGCGGCCCTGCGCACCGAACTGCGCAACGGCGACATCGTCGAAATCGAGACCGACCCGGATTCGCAGCCTAGCCCGACCTGGCTGGCGTTTGTCCGCACCGGCAAGGCGCGCTCGGCGATCCGCCACCACCTGCGCACGATTAACCTGACCGAGTCGGTTGAACTGGGCCACGAGCTGCTGGCGCAGGCGCTGACGCAGCTGAACATCAATCCCGACCTGCCCGATCCGACCATCGAGAAGCTGCTCAACGAGTCGTCGGCCAAGTCGATGGAAGAACTGTATGCCGACATCGGCATCGGCAAGCGCGTCGCCGCGCTGGTGGCGCGCCACATCTTCGGCCTGATCGATGAATTCAATGGCCTGCAGCCGATGTCGCCGCTCGATGCCAACGAGCTCGAGCCGGTGACGATCTACGGCAGCGAAGGCGTGTCGGTCCAGCTGGCCGCATGCTGCCTGCCGATTCCGGGCGACCAGGTCATGGGCCAGCTGCGCCGCGACCAGGGGCTGGTGGTGCACACCACCGACTGCGTGCCGGCCAAGCGCCTGCGCGCCAAGGAGCCGGACCGCTGGATCCCGGTCAAGTGGGGCACTGAGCTGAACCGCCGCTTCGATTGCCGCATCCGCCTGCTGATCAACAACGAAAAAGGCATCCTGGCGCGCGTGGCCGCCGAGATCGGCGAGTCCGATGCCAACATCACCTACGTGGGGATGGACGAGGACGACGAACACGTGATGACGCAGCTGCGCTTCACGATCCAGGTGAAGGACCGGGTCCACCTGGCCCACCTGATCCGCAACCTGCGCCGCGTGACCGGCGTCAACCGGGTCGAACGCGAGCGCCCGTAGGCCGCCCTCCTTTCCTATCTCAGCGCAAGGATACGGTCGAAGGCATCGCAGGCGCCTGCGCAGGCCTCGGCCACCTCTTCCTCGCTGCTCACATTCTCTTTCAGCGCCAGCATGAAACTGCGCCAGCGCGGGCCCGGTCCGGCCGCTTCGCCGCGCAGGTAGCTCAGCGGATGCGGCGCCAGCTGGCTTGAGAGGCGCTGGTACAGCACCGCGCCGCCCAGCTGCGAGCCTTCCGCCACATACGCGACGCCCCAGCGGTAGGCGGCGCTGGCGTCTTCCGGCCAACTGGTTTGATCGCTCAGCATGGATTCCCGCCTGGGGGCGAACGACACGTGGTTGAGGTCGGCATCAATCAGGGGGATGCGGCGCAGCGGAGGCAGCGCGTCGGCCGGGCCTGGCCCGCTGGCCAGCCAGTCTTCGATCGGCGCCAGCCAGGCGCGCAGCATGCGCAGGTGGCTGGCGTAGTCGTCCAGCGTCGGCGACTCGCCTGCCAGCGGCAGGCCGGTGTCCAGCAGCGTGTGGCGTTCGGCCGTGGCGGCGCGCAGCGCCTTCAGCGCGTCCATGCCGGTGTCGGTTCGATGGTTGATGGTAGTTCCAGTGTCAGTCTTCGATCGGGCGCGGGTATTCCACTGCCAGGATCTCGAGTTCGTCCGCCCCAAGCGGGGTTTGCAGGGTAATGGTGTCGCCTTCGCGCGCCTTGGTCAATGCGCGCGCGACCGGCGAGACCCAGCTGATCTTGCCGTTGAGCGGGTCGAGCTCATCGATGCCGACGATGGTGACGGTGTGCTCTTCTCCAGCGGCGTTGCGATAGGTGACGGTGGCGCCGAAGAACACCTGGTCGTTGCCATGGTGGACGCCGGGATCGACCACGGCGGCCGAATCCATGCGCTTGGTCAGGAAGCGGATGCGCCGGTCGATCTCGCGCAGGCGCTTCTTGCCATATATATAGTCGCCATTTTCGGAGCGGTCGCCATTCGACGCCGCCCAGTGCACCACGCGCACCACTTCCGGACGGTCGACGTCAATCAGCTGGAGCAACTCATCCTTGATGCGCTGGTAGCCGGCCGGCGTGATGTAGTTCTTGGCGCCGGCAGGAATGGCTTGCGCGAGGGCGAGCGCTTCCTCGTCGTCGTCGTTGTCGGTCTCTTTCACAAATGCCTTGTTCATCTGCCTATTGTAACGGCCAGCCACCCTTTATGCGCGTCCTGCACCCTGGTCCAAGGGCACGCCCCGGCCAGCTTGTTTTAACGTATCATTCTTGCGTCCCCAACAGAATGGCCGTTCGATGACCCAAAGCCCGCCGCCCCACGCCGACGCGATGCCCAGCTTTGCCGCCAACACGCCCGGCCTGGTCTACCAATTCGCGCTGGATGCGGACGGCAGCGTCGCCTTCCCCTACCTGAGCGACGGCTGCGCCGCCCTGCTTGGCCTGCACGCGGGCGAACTGCAGGAGATGCCGGAGCGCTTCCTCCAGCTGATCCTTCCCCAGGACCGCAAGGGCTACCTCGATTCGATGAACGCCTCGGCCAGCGCGCTGTCGGTGTGGAACTGGGAAGGCCGCATCTTCATCGACGCCTGGAACGACGAAAAATGGGTCAACCTGCGCGCCACCCCGCATGTGTCGGCCGCGGCGCCGGGCAGCGTGCAGTGGGACGGCATCATGAGCAACATCACGGCCAGCAAGCTGGAGCAGGAAGAAACGGCGCGTTCGCGCGCCCGCCTGGCCGAGCTGACCGCCCATATCGAGCAGGTCAAGGAAGAAGAACGCACCCGCATCGCGCGCGAAATCCACGATGACCTGGGCGGCAACCTGACCGCCATTAAGATGGCGCTGGCGATGCTGGTCAACCGCCTGCCGCCCGGCCAGCCGGACCTGGCCGACAAGGCCGCCTACGTCGATTCGCTGGTGGACCGCACGATTGACGCCATCCACCGCATCACGCTCGACCTGCGCCCGTCGATCCTCGACTTCGGCATCGTCGCCGCGCTCGAATGGCAGGTGGCCGAGTTCGACAAGCAGATGGGCATCCGCTGCAGCTTCAGCTGCGACGACAAGGACATCGAACTGGCCAGCGACCATGCCGCGGCGCTGTTCCGGATTTTCCAGGAAGCGCTGACCAATATCGCCAAGCATGCGAAGGCAAGCGCGGTCAATGTCACCTTGCAGCGGCGCCGCCACGAGATTGTGCTGGCGATCGCCGATGACGGCGTCGGCATCGCGCCAGCGGACCGCCTCAAGCCGCAGTCGTTCGGCCTGCGCGGCATGCATGAGCGCGCCCGGGCGCTGGGCGGCACGATGGCCTTGTCGCAGGCGCGCGGAGGTGGCACGATAGTGACCATCAAGACCAAAGAACGTCAGCCACTCGCGAAATGAATCAAAAAGCAACTATCCGCGTATTTATCGCCGACGACCACGCCATCGTCCGGGAAGGGCTCAAGCAGATCCTGGCCGATTCTCCCGACATTATCGTCGCCGGCGAATCCGAAAACGGGCTCGACGCCATCAAGCTGTTTCGCAAATCCAAGTGCCACGTGATGCTGCTCGACATCTCGATGCCGGACAAGAGCGGCATCGACGTGCTCAAGCAGGTAAAAAAAGAGCATCCCGACATGGCGGTGCTGATGCTGTCGATGCACCGCGAGGACCAGTACGCGATCCGCTCGCTCAAGGCGGGCGCGGCCGGCTACCTGACCAAGCAAAGCGCGCCCAAGGAACTGGTGACGGCGATCCGCCAGGTCGCCTCCGGCCAGAAATACGTCAGCGCGGCGCTGGCCCAGGAGCTGGCGGCCCAGGTCGGCGAAGACCACGCGGTGGCGCTGCACGACACCCTGTCCGACCGCGAGTACCAGACCCTGACGATGATTGCCTCGGGCAAGACGGTCAGCGTGATCGCCGAAGAGCTGTCGCTGTCGGTGAAGACCATCAGCGAATACCGCGCGCGCTTGCTGGTGAAAATGAAGCTCAAGAACAGTGCCGAACTGACCCATTACGCGATCAAGAACCAGCTGATCGAATAGTTATTCGGCCGTCCATAGTAATGCCGAGAAGTAAGGGGTGTTTACCTCTTCTTATCGGCGCGATGGCAGCCTGGGAAGCGGATTATCATGAGGATAATTCAACGCCATCTTAGAGCGACCCATGTCCAGCCCAGCCCAAAACCCAGCCGATATCGCCCGCGAGGCGTTTCGCCGCCTTGCCACGCGCCGCATTGCGCCAACGCCTGAGGCGTACCGCGAAATTTACAACGATATCGCCGGCATCGTCGAGCCCAAGGCCGCGGCGGGGGCCAGCGCCGAGCTGGCACTGGGGGAATTCACCGCCCGGCTGGGCGAAACCACGGGCGAAATGGGCGAAGCGGGGCGCCGGCTCGACCGCACCATCAAGGCACGCGACTGGGACGGTTTCGCGCGCGGCCTGACCCAGCTGCTGGAAAAGCAGGCCAAGAAGCCGGGGCCGTTCGAACTGGCGGTGCTGGCCGACGAGCCGGAAGCGCGCCTGCTGCGCGACCTGCTCAGCCGCACCCTGGTGTTTGCGGTCGCCTCCCTGCTGACCGGCTCGCCCGCGCTGGTCAGCGAAGCCGAATCGCTGGGCGCGGCCGTCAAGACCGCCCACAACGAAGCGGCGCTCAACGACATCGCGCTGCGCCTGAAGCAGCTGTGCTACCAGATCGAGATTCGCGGCGGCGACGCGCAGGAGCAGCAGGAAATGCTGCTGCGCCTGTTCCGCCTGCTGCTGGAAAACGTCAGCGAACTGCTCGACGAAGACAGCTGGCTGCGCGGCCAGGTCGAGATGGTGCAGGAACTGATCGCCGGGCCGCTCGACCAGCGCGCGCTGGAGGACGCCATGCGCAGCATGAAGGAAGTGATCTACAAGCAGGGCCAGCTCAAGCACAGCCTGTCGGACGTCAAGCTCACCGTCAAGAACATGATGATGACCTTCATCGACCGCCTTAGCTCGGTGGCGGCGACCACCGGCGACTTCCATGAAAAAATCGGCGGCTACTCCGAACAGATCAGCCAGGCGACCGATATCGACCAGCTCAACGCGGTGCTCGACAATGTGCTGCGCGAAACCCGCGCCGTCCAGGCCGAAGCGCTCAAGTCGCGCGACCGGATGATGGCCGCGCGCCAGGAAATGCACGATGCCGAGCAGCGCATCCACACGCTGGAAGAAAAGCTGCGCCTGATGAGCGAACTGGTGCGCGAAGACCAGTTGACTGGCAGCCTCAACCGCCGCGGCCTGGACGACGTGTTCGAGCGCGAAACCGCGCGCGCCGACCGCCGCGGCACCCCGCTGTGCATCGCGGTGCTGGACCTGGACGATTTCAAGCGCCTCAACGACACCTACGGCCACATCGCCGGCGACGGCGCGCTCAAGCACCTGGTGCAGATCGTCAAGGCCACCCTGCGCTCGATGGACGTGATCGCCCGCTTCGGCGGCGAGGAATTCGTGATCTTGCTGCCCGAAACCACCATCGAAGCGGCGGCGCAGACGATGACGCGGCTGCAGCGCGAGCTGACCCGCCACTTCTTCCTGCACGAAAACGAGAAGATCCTGATCACCTTCTCGGCCGGCGTGGCATTGCGCCTGCCGGACGAGCCGCAGGACGCGCTGGTCACCCGCGCCGACCGCGCAATGTACCAGGCCAAGCAGACCGGCAAGAACCGCGTCGTCGTCGCAGAATAGCAAAAATACAAGGTAGGGCGGATAAGCGAAGCGCATCCGCCGGGTTGAGCGTCAACATGGCGCACAATTCGGCGGATGCGCTTTCGCTTATCCGCCCTACGTTAGTTTTACGCCAACAAAAATCGACCTTGTCAGCCATCAAATTTAATTTATTTTGCCCTCAAGTTTGGCTTTTTCCTGTCGTTTAGCGGGGCCGCTTGCGGAAATCTGAGGGCAAAAAAATGAAAAAAATAGTGTTTTTCTCCATCAACTTTTTCAGGGAGCCACCGTTACCAGATTCAACTGCGGTGTGATTGCTTCAAAACACAGAGGCACACCAAGGTGATCAGAGGCACGTCGCCCACCCCGAAATACAAGTAGCATCGTCTGGAGAATTACCATGGCATCGACCATCAACACCAACACCGCATCCCTGAACTCGCAGCGTAACCTGAGCACCTCCCAGAGCTCGCTGGCTACCTCGCTGCAGCGCCTGTCTTCCGGCCTGCGTATCAACAGCGCTAAAGACGACGCAGCAGGCCTGGCGATTTCGGACCGCATGACCAGCCAGATCAACGGCCTGAACCAGGCAGCACGTAACGCCAACGACGGTATCTCGCTGGCTCAGACCGCTGAAGGCGGCCTGTCGACCGCAACCGACCTGCTGCAGCGTATGCGTACCCTGTCGGTACAAGCTGCCAACGGCACCAACTCGTCGTCGGACCGCGCTTCGGTTCAGCAAGAAGTCTCCCAGCTGCAACAGGAACTGAACCGTGTCGCTAACTCGACCCAGTTCAACGGCCAGAACGTCCTCGACGGCACCCTGAGCAACGCCCAGTTCCAGGTCGGTGCTAACGCCAACCAGACGATCAACTTCTCGATCGGCAGCGCCCAGGCTTCGGCAATCGGCAACAACACGCTGGCCAAGAACACCGGCGGCACCATGGTTGACGCAGCCACCAAGACCACCGACGGCACCATCCCGGCAAACAACGTTTCGGCCGGCACCCTCGACATCCAGGGCAACGGCAATTCGACCAGCGTCACCGTGACCGCCGGCGATTCGGGCAAGGTCATCGCTGACGCAGTCAACGCAGCTGCAGGCCTGACCGGCGTAACCGCGTCGGCACAGACCTCGGCAACCCTGAGCGGCTTCGTCGCTGGCGGCGTCTCGCTGACCCTGCAAGGCGCGCCAAAAGCTGACGGCTCGGCAAACCCAATCACTGTCGGCGCCACCCTGGCCAACAGCAAGGACGTCGGCGCACTGGCCAAGGCCATCAACGACCAGACTGGTTCGACCGGCATCACCGCCGTTGCCGACCTGTCGACCGGCGAAATCAAGCTGACCCAGGACAAGGGCTATGACATCGGCGTGAAGAACAACGATGCCACGACCAACAACGCGATCGCAGTCAAGGGCATGGGCACCACCGACGGCGGCACCGGCACCGCGGTGACCCTGGCGGCTGCCGACGAAGCAACCACCGTCGGCGCCAAGGTCACGTTCAGCTCGTCGTCGGCGTTCACCGCGACGGCAAGCGCAGCCGGCGTCCTGGACGACACCACCGTCAAGGGCAGCGCCCTGTCGTCGGTCGCGTCGATCGACGTCACCGCGATGACCAACGGCATCCCAAGCGGCGCCAACGATGCACTGAAGGTGATCGATGCAGCTCTGGCAAACATCAGCAACGCCCGTGCGTCGCTGGGTGCGGTCCAGAACCGTTTCACCAACACCATCAGCAACCTGCAAGCAACGTCGGAAAACCTGAGCAGCGCACGTAGCCGCATCCAGGACACCGACTTCGCAGCGGAAACGGCCAACCTGACCCGCGGCCAGATCCTCCAGCAGGCCGGCACCGCGATGTTGGCCCAGGCTAACTCGCTGCCAAACGGCGTACTGTCCCTGCTGCGTGGTTAATCAGTAGACACAACGTAGCGTTGATGCAATCCCCGGACGGTTTTACCGTCCGGGGAATTTTTCGTTGAGGAGATTGCCATGCAAGTCCAGTCATTTGGTGGCGTAACACCAAAAACCGAATCCTACGACCGTCAGGCCAACCCGATTACCGCGCCCGCCGCGCGCCCGGTGCTGGCAACCGAGACCCGCAACCCCGTCACCGCGGTCGATGCCGAGCCGGCCCCAGCCGAAGTGAACGACGCCCTCAAGACGATCAACAAGACCGTGCAGGCGATGTCGCCGAGCCTGGAATTCTCGATCGACACCGACAGCAAGCGCACCGTCGTCAAGGTGGTCGATATGGACACCAAGGAAGTGATCCGGCAAATGCCCAGCGTGGAAGCGCTGGAGATCGCCAAGGCGCTCGATCGCCTGCAAGGCTTGTTGATTAGGCAAAAGGCCTGAGTTAATTGCCGAATACCCGAACTGGCAGGGATTATCCCCTCTAAAGTCGGGTTGAATCCTGCCGATAATAATTTACATTATCGTTTTCCGCAGGAGTTGTCATGGCCCTTTCATCACCCGGCATTGGATCGAACCTCAACGTGACTGACATCGTCAGCCAGTTGATGGCTGTCGAAGCGCGGCCGCTGAACCTGCTTGCCAGGAAGGAAGCCAACTACCTGGCGAAAGTCTCGGCGTTCGGCACCCTCAAGGGCGCCCTGAGCACCTTCCAGAGCACGCTCGACGCGCTCAAGCTGCCGTCCAAGTTCCAGGGCGTCACGGCCACCGCCACCGACGCGAGCATCCTCAGCGGCACCGCCAGCAGCAAGGCGGTGGCCGGGTCGTACACGGTCGACGTCACCAAGCTGGCGCAGGCGCAAACCATCGCGACCGCCGGCAAGGCCACCACCACCGCGCCGATCGGCGACGGCGCCAAGACCACCCTGACCTTCCAGTTCGGCACCGTCACCGGCGGCAAGCTCGCCAACGGCGTGTATGTCGACGATCCGCTCGCCGTCCCGCCGCTCGACCCGCGCGCGTTCACCCAGGACTCGCTGCAGAGCGGCGGCAGCGTCGTCATCGACAGCACCAACAATTCGCTGCAAGGCATCCGCGACGCCGTCAACAAGGCCAATATTGGCGTGACCGCCACCATCGTCTCCGACGGCAGCGGCAACCCGCATCACCTGGTCATGACCTCGAACGCCACCGGCGCGACCTCGACGATGAAGATTTCGGTGGCGCGCGACGCCGCCGCGCCGGCCGGCGACACCGCGCTGGCCGACCTGCTGGCCTACGACCCGGCCGGCGCCCAGAACATGACCCAGAGTACCGCCGCCCAGGACACCGCGCTGACCGTCAACGGCATTCCCGTGACCGCCAGGAACAAGACGGTGGCCGAGGCGATCCAGGGCGTGAGCCTGACCATCAACAAGATCGGCAGCACCACCGTCAATGTGGCGCGCGATACCTCGGCGATCCAGAATGGCGTCAGTTCGCTGGTCAAGGCTTACAACGACCTCGACAAGACGATCAAGACGCTGACCGCCTACGACCCTGCCACCAAAGTGGGCGGCGCCCTGCTGGGCGAAGCATCGGTGCGTAACATCCAGAGCCAGGTGCGGACGATGCTCGGCGATTCGCTGACCGGCGGCGGCGCGCTCACCAACCTGACCCAGGTCGGCGTGACGTTCCAGCGCGACGGCTCGATGGCGCTCGACTCGGCCAAGCTGACCAAGGCGATCGAGACCAGCTTCGACGACCTGGCCGGCCTGTTCGCCTCGATCGGCACCTCGTCGGACAGCCTGGTCAAATACATCGGCTCGGCCACCACCACCAAGCCGGGCACCGGCGCGCTGTTCGTCAGCGCGCTGGCCACCCGCGGCCAGGTCAGCGGCGGCGCCGCCGCCAACCCGGTCATCACGCTGGGCAGCAACGACCAGCTCAACCTGAGCGTCGACGGCGTCAGCACCAGCCTGACCCTGGCCCCGAACACCTATACCGCGCAATCGCTGGCCGCCTACCTGCAAAGCGCGATCAACGGCGCCTCCGAATTCAAGGCCGGCGGCGTGACGGTGGCGGTCAGCGCCGACGCCGACGGCAAGCTGACCATCATGTCGAACCGATATGGTTCGGCATCGAAAGTCGACGTCAGCGGCAACGCCGCCGACAGCCTGGTGCCGAGCCCGACCGATACCGACGGTACCGATGTGGCCGGCACGATCGACGGCGTCGCCGCCACCGGCTCCGGCCAGTTGCTGACCGCTGGCGCCGGCTCGACACTGTCGGGGCTGAAAATGGAAATCACCGGCGGGCCATATCCAGCCGACCGCGGCACCGTCAGCTTCTCGCAGGGCTATGCCGACATCTTGACCCGCCTGATGGACAACTTCACCAGTTCGTCGGGCCTGATCAATGGCCAGACCAACAGCCTGCAAAACACCATCAAGGACATCGGCAAGTCGCGCGATGCGCTGAACCTCAAGCTGCAAGGCATCGAAAAACGGCTGACCAAGCAATTTACTGCGCTGGACGTGACGATCTCGCGCATGACGTCGACCAGCAATTACTTAACGCAACAACTCGCCCAGCTGGCCAATCTGTCGGGCTAAGCAGTCGGATAACAACGGCATTTGGAAGGAAGACTATGTTCGGATCAATGAAGAGCGGCGCGAATGCATACGCCAAGGTAGGCGTCGAGACCGGCGTGATGGCAGCCAGCCCGCACAAGCTGATCGTGATGCTGTACGACGGCGCCATCGTGGCAGTGCGCAACGGCTTGACGCATATGAAAGCCGGCAATATTCCAGCCAAGGGCGCGGCGATTTCGAAAGCGATCCAGATCGTCGAGAACGGCCTGCGCGCCAGCCTCGACCGTGAAGTCGGCGGCCAGATCGCCGAAGGCCTCGACTCGCTCTACGAATACATGGGCCGGCGCCTGCTGACGGCCAACCTGAACAACCAGCCGGAAGTGCTGGAAGAAGTGCTGCGCCTGCTCAGCGAGCTGCGCGACACCTGGAACGCGATCGGCGCCACGCCGCCCCCGGCTGCCGAGCAGTCCAACGCCCCTGTCCTTGCGAGCGCCTGAACCATGATGACCAGCCAAGAAGTGTTGTCGACCTACGAATCGATGGTCGGCCTGACCGAACAGATGGTGGCCGCCGCCAGCGACAGCGACTGGGACCGCCTGGTCGAGCTGGAAAGCCGCTGCGCCGCCTGCGTCGAAACGCTGCGCCAGAACGAAGCGGCGATCGCGCTCAATGCCGACAGCCGCCAGCGCAAGGTCGAATACATCAAACGCCTGCTGGCCGACGACCGCAAGATCCGCGACCTGACCATGCCGTGGATGGCCCACCTGTCCGCCCTGATCAATAACACCGGAACCCAGCGCCGCCTGTCCAGCACCTACGGCGCGGTGTAAGGACCGCCAGGTCCGGCCATGGAACGCTTCAGCGTCAAGGCGGTCGACCGGATCGCCCCGGTCATCCCTGCGCTGCCGGCCGGCGACCTGCGCCAGGAAGCATTCGAGCGCCAGCTGCAAACCCAGGTCGGCAAATCAATGCCGGTCGCGGTGCTGGCGCGCCTGGCCGACGGCAGTTTCCTGGTCCGCGTGGCCGAGCAGCACGCCCGCATGGCGCTGCCTGCGGGCACCCAGCCCGGCACCGAGCTGCCGATGACCCTGGTCAGCACCAGTCCGCGTCCCGCATTCCAGCAAGCCGGCGCCGGGCAACTGATCCACCCTACCCTGGTCCACCAAGACCTGCCCGACCTGCGCGCGGGCGGCCCTGCCGCGCTGGCCGCCTTCAAGGCCCAGCTGGCGCCGGGCGCCGACCCGGCCGGGGCGGACCCGCGCAACGCCCATGTCTCGCTCAGCGATGCCGGGCGCAGCATCGCGCGCATCCTGGCCGCGGCCCAGGGGCCGGCCGGCGAGGCGGCGGCGATCCGCTCGGCGGCACCCCTGGCCGGTCCCGGCACGCCGGAGCCGGCGCGGCTGGCGCAGGCCCTGCAAGGCGCGCTGGCCCAGAGCGGACTGTTTTACGAATCGCACGTCGCCGAATGGGCCGACGGCAAGCGGGCGCTGCCAGAGCTGTTGCGCGAGCCGCAAATGCAGCGCGCGCTGGCCGACGGCGTGCCCAAGGGCATGCTGGCCGAGACCGACCCCGTCGCCGCCCAGCTCGTCAGCCAGCAGCTGGCCACGCATGAGAACGGCCGCGTCGCCTGGCAAGGGCAAGTCTGGCCCGGCCAGGACATGCAATGGGAAATCCACAAGGACGCACCTGAAGGCGGACGGCAGCAGCCGGGCGACGCCGAGCCCGGCTGGCGCAGCGGCCTGCGCCTGCGCTTCGCCGGGCTGGGCGAGATCGCCGCCAGCGTCGTGATCAGCGGCGACCAGCTGCACATCCAGCTCAAGGCCGACTCGGGCGAGACCCGGGCGCTGCTGCGCGCGCGCGCCGGCGAACTGGCGGCCGCGCTGGGCGCGGCCGGCAGCCCGCTCGCCTCGCTCGACATCCACAGCGCCAGGGAATCGGATGTCTGACGCGCTCGCCAACCAGAAACAGCAGAGCGCCGTCGCGCTGGCCTACTCGGGCGACGATGCCGCGCCGATGGTGGTGGCCAAGGGCAAGGGCTTGCTGGCAGCGGAAATCATCAAGCGCGCCGGCGAAGCGGGCGTGTTCGTGCACGAATCGAAAGAACTGGTCGCCCTGCTCATGCAGATCGACCTCGACCGCCAGATTCCGCCGCAGCTGTACCGCGCGATTGCGGAACTGCTGGCATGGCTATATCATATTGAATCTGGGAAAACGTCCGGGGCGCCAGCGCCTGACTCGGCCCGGCTCATCGACACACCATAAGAACAGCGGCAAACACTCATGCAAGAATCCAACGGTCTCGAGCTCGATAACTGGCATGACTACCGCGTGCACTCGCGCAAAGAAATCATCGCACTGCTGCGCAACATTTCGGAAAAAAAGCAGCTCGTCACGATGCTGATCCGGGGCCAGGCGGAGACCTGCGTCACCTCGATCCTGGCGGTCGACGGCGACAGCGGCAAGGTCTATCTCGACTGCGCGATCGACGCCGCGCAAAACCAGCGCATCGCGCAAGCCGAGCGCATCTCGTTCGAGACCTCGCTCGACAAGATCCGCATCCTGTTCGCTGCCGACGGCGGCGTCAAAGCGGCCAACCACGAAGGCACGGCCGCGTTTACGATGGCGCTGCCGGACTCGATGATCCGGCTGCAGCGGCGCGAGTTCTACCGCATGCCGACGCCGGTCAGCAACCCGGTGCGCGCGGTGATCCCGATGCCGTTCGAGCTCGGCGGCGGCAGCAACATCTTCCCGCTGGCCGACATCAGCTGCGGCGGCATCGCCATCCTCGACAACAAGTTCGTGCTCGGCAATACGATCGGCAACACCTACGAAGGCTGCAAGATCGAGCTGCCGGAGATTGGCACGGTCACGACGACGCTCCGGATACGCAACTCGCTCGACCTGACGCTACTGAACAGCAAATCGAACCGCCGGCTCGGCTGCGCCTTTGTCGACATCTCGCGTGGCAACCTGGCCAACGTCCAGCGCTACATCACCAAGCTCGAGCGCGAACGCAACGCCCGCCTCGCCGGACTGAACTAAGCAACATTTCCAAAATAGGCTAATTCCAAAATCGGGGACAGACCACCATTTTAGAACGTTCTAAAATGGTGGTCTGTCCCCGATTTTGGAACATTGGCAGTTTGACTCGTTGCGGATTGTTTATACCTGCATGTTCATGATCTCTTGGTAGGCTGATACCAGCTTGTTGCGCACCTGTACCGTGGCCTGGAAGTTGATGCTCGATTTTTGCATCGCGATCATCACGTCCGACAGGCTGACGCTGTCGTCGCCCATCGAGAACGCCCGGCCCAGCTCCTTCGCCTTGCCTTGCACTTCGCTGACATGGTCGAGCGAGCTCTTGAGCGCGTCGGCGAAGTTGACCCTGGCCGCCGGCGCTTCGGCGCCAGGGCCGACCGGCGCGACCGGCGCGCCGGCCGGCTTGGTCGCCGCCGCTTTCAGCTGCGCCATCATTGACTGGATCCGGTCGGCACCTATCGATGTCACGTCCATGTTGTTTTCTCCGATTCATGCATTGTCAGGCCGCATCAATGCGCCTGCGCGCGGGTACAATTGCGTACACGCTATCTCAGGCTGCCAGAATAGCAGTGGACAGAGCGGCATTTCAGGCCGAGGAAGGGCCTAATCCCCCCCCTGTTCCTCCCTTTGAATGTTGCCGTACACCAGCATAATCCTGTCTAAGCCCCATTCCTCGCACAGGTCTGGGTCCACTTATTACCTCGGATACCAACATGGCAGCAGCAACAGCGGACGTACTTGTCGACACCCCGGAAGCAAAGCCGACGTTCCTACAGACACAGATGGGCAAGAATTTCTTGCTCGGCGCCGCAATTGCGTCTGTGCTGGCGATCATGGCTGCGATCTGGTTGTGGAGCCAGCAGCCCGACTACAAGGTGCTGTTCTCGAACTTCTCCGACCGCGACGGCGGCGCGATCACCGCCTCGCTCGACCAGATGGCCATTCCGTACAAGTTTTCCGAAGGCGGCAGCGCGATCCTGGTGCCGTCCGAGCATGTGCATGACGCGCGCCTGAAACTGGCGTCGCAGGGCCTGCCGAAAGGCGGCAACGTCGGTTTCGAGCTGATGGAGAACCAGAAGCTGGGCGTGTCGCAGTTCCATGAACAAGTCAACTACCAGCGCTCGCTCGAAGGCGAACTGGCGCGCTCGATCGAGTCGCTGGCCGCCGTCGGTTCGGCGCGCGTGCACCTGGCGCTGCCGAAGCCGTCGGTGTTCGTGCGCGAACAGCAGCGGCCGACCGCGTCGGTGCTGCTGAACCTCCAGCAGGGCCGCGTCCTCGACATCGCCCAGGTGTCGGCGATCGTCCACCTGGTCGCCTCCAGCGTGCCGGAACTGCCGGTGTCGAACGTCACCGTGGTCGACCAGGCCGGCAACCTGCTGTCGGAGAACGGCAAGCCGGCCGGCGGCACCAAGCAGCTCGACCCGAACCAGCTGAAGTATGTCGCCGAGATCCAGCAGCGCATCATCAAACAGGTCGAATCGCTGATCACCCCACTGGTCGGCCAGGGCAATGTGCGCGCCGAGGCCACCGCCGATATCGATTTCGCCCAGGTCGACACCGCCGCCGAAAGCTACAAGCCGAATTCGCCGCCGGAAGCGTCGGCGATCCGCAGCCAGCAAGTGTCGGAGGCGAACGGCCCGGGCGGCGCCAACGCGTCGGGCGTGCCGGGCGCGCTGTCGAACCAGCCTCCGGGCGCGGCCACCGCGCCGCTCGACGGCGCCGGGGCCCCTGCGGCAGGCGGCGCTACCGCCGCCCCTACCCGCAAGGACTCGACCACCAATTATGAAGTCGACAAGACCGTGCGCTACGAGCAGCGCCCGATGGGCGGCATCAAGCGCCTGACCGTCGGCGTGCTGGTCAACTACCGCCGCATCGTCGATGCGAAGACCGGCAAGGTGACCGTCAAGGCGCTGACCGCGGCCGAAGTCGTCCAGATCAATAACCTGGTCAAGGAGGCGATGGGCTATTCGCAGGCGCGCGGCGACACCCTGAACGTGACCAACGCGCCGTTCGACGGCGTCGACAAGCCGGCCGCGCCGGAACTGAAGCTGGCCTGGTGGGAAGATCCGGACAACCTGCCGCTGGCCAAGGAGCTGGGCCGCTACCTGCTGCTGGCGCTGGTGCTGGGCTTCCTGTACTTCCGCCTGCTGCGTCCCCTGCTGCGCCCGGTGCTGCGCAGGTTCGACGAGATCACCGTGCCGCCGGTGTCGAGCGAACCGGAAATGACGAAGGAAGAGGCGGTGAAGGCGGAAGTCGAGCGCATCCAGCTGGAAGAGGCAGAAACCAATATCGCGCGCGGTTACCGCGAAAACCTGGCCATGGCGAAGACGCTGGCCAAGGACGATCCGCGCGTCGTGGCAAACGTAGTGAAAGCATGGGTAGGCGCAAATGAATGATAACGGCATCCACAAGGCTGCGATCCTGATGCTCGCCATCGGCGAGGAGGAAGCGGCGGAAGTGATGAAATTCCTCGGCCCGCGCGAGGTGCTCAAGCTGGGCGCCGCGATGGCGACCATGAAGAGCGTGCAGCACGAGCAGGTGGTGACGGTGCTCGAGTCGTTCCGCGAACAGACCGAACTCAATTCGACCGTCGGCCTCGATTCGGACGAGTACATCCGCCAGGTGCTTACCAAGGCGCTGGGCGACGACAAGGCCACCGTGCTGCTGTCGCGTATCCTGGGCGGCAAGGACGCGTCGGGCATCGAGAGCCTGAAGTGGATGGATGCGTCGTCGGTGTCTGAATTGATCCGCAACGAACACCCGCAGATCATCGCGACCATCCTGGTCCACCTCGAGCGCGACCAGGCCTGCGAGATCCTCGGCAATTTCACCGACCGCCTGCGCAACGACGTGGTGCTGCGCATCGCCACCCTCGACGGCGTGCAGCCGGCCGCGCTGCGCGAGCTCAACGACGTGCTGACCAAGCTGTTGTCGGGTAACGAGAACATCAAGAAGTCGTCGCTGGGCGGCGTGCGCGCCGCAGCCGAGATCCTCAACTTCATGAGCGGCGACCAGGAAAGCTCGGTCATGGACAACATCAAGAACTACGATAACGACATGGCGCAGAAGATCATGGACGAGATGTTCGTGTTCGATAACATCATCGACATCGACGACCGCGGCATCCAGTTGCTGCTGCGCGAAGTGCAGTCCGAAATGCTGATCATCGCGCTCAAGGGCGCCTCGCAAGACCTGCGCGAAAAGATCTTCCGCAATATGTCGCAGCGCGCCAGCGAGATGATGCGCGAAGACCTGGAATCGAAAGGGCCGGTGCGCCTGTCGGAAGTGGAATCGCAGCAGAAGCAGATCCTGCAGATCGTGCGGCGCCTGGCCGATGAAGGCCAGATCGTCCTGGGCGGCAAAGGCGAGGATTCGTTCATCTGATGGCGACCATTCCAAAAGAGATGCAGACCGCGTACCAGCGCTGGGAGATGAACTCATTCGACCCGCGCCCGGTGGCGGTGCCGGCCGACGACCAGCCCGAAGAAATGCTGCTGGACCCGGCCTCGATGCTGCCGACCGTCGAAGAACTGGCCGGCATCCGCGAGCAGGCGCGCGTGGAAGGCTACGACGAGGGCCACGCCGCTGGCTACGCCGACGCGCTGGCGGTCGGCCGCGCCGAAGCGGCGGCCGAACTGGAACACGTGAAGGCGCTGGCCCTCACCTTCGGCGCGGCGCTGTCGCAGGCCGACGAGAACATCGCCGGCGACGTGCTGGAGCTGGCCCTGCACCTTGCCAAGGGCATGCTGCGCACCGCGCTCGAGGTCAAGCCCGAACTGCTGATCCCGTCGGTGCGCGAAGCGATAGGCTACCTGCCGGTGCTGCAGCAGCCGGCCATCCTGATGCTCAACCCGCAAGACACTGCGCTGGTGCGCGAGGCGATCGGCGAAGAACTCGACAAGGGAGGCTGGCGCGTGGTTGAAGACGCCGGCGTGGCGCGCGGCGGCTGCAAGATCGACACGGCCAGCAACCAGATCGACGCGCAGGCCGCCTCGCGCTGGCAGCGCCTGTCGCAGTCGCTCGGCAAAAACGTCGAGTGGCTCGGCTGATGACCGGCCAGGCCGACCGCCACACCGCGCGCTGGCGCGCTTACCTGCGCGACTGCGACGCGCTGGTGGGCTTCGTCGAACCGATGCAGGTATGCGGCAGGGTCACGCGCGTGGCCGGCCTGGTGATGGAGTGCGTCGGCCTGCGCCTGGCCGTGGGCAGCGCCTGCACCGTCCCCCTGCCCAGCGGCGCCCGGGTTGAGGCGGAAGTGGTCGGCTTCGACGGCGACCGTTTGTTCCTGATGCCGCAAAGCGATGTCGAAGGCATCGTGCCGGGCACCCGCGTGTACCCGGTCGAAGCCTCGGTGCCGCGTCCCGGCAGCGTGCCGCATCCGCGCCGCCGCCCAAGCGACCGTGCGCGCCACCTGCCGGTCGGCGACAAGCTGCTGGGCCGCGTGGTCGACGGCGCGGGCCGCCCGCTCGATGGCCTCGGCCCGCTCGGCAGCGACGAAGTCGCGCCGATCAACGCGCGCCCGGTCAATCCGCTCGACCGCGCGCCGATCACCGAGACGCTGGACGTGGGCGTACGCGCCATCAATTCGATGCTGACGGTCGGCCGCGGCCAGCGCCTTGGCCTGTTCGCCGGCACCGGCGTGGGCAAGTCGGTGCTGCTCGGGATGATCGCCCGCTACACCACCGCCGACGTGATCGTGGTTGGCCTGATCGGCGAGCGAGGCCGCGAGGTCAAGGAATTCATCGAGCAAATCCTCGGGCCGGAAGGCCGCGCGCGCTCGGCCGTGGTGGCGGCGCCGGCCGACAGCCCGCCGCTGATGCGCCTGCAGGGCGCCGCGTATGCGACCGCCATCGCCGAGCACTTCCGCGACCAGGGCAAGAATGTCATGTTGATCATGGACTCGCTGACCCGCTATGCGATGGCGCAGCGCGAGATCGCGCTGGCGATCGGCGAGCCGCCGGCCACCAAGGGTTATCCGCCGTCGGTGTTCGCCAAGCTGCCGGTGCTGGTCGAACGGGCCGGCAACGGCCTCGAGGGCGGCGGCTCGATCACCGCCTTCTACACCGTGCTGTCCGAGGGCGACGACCAGCAGGATCCGATCGCCGATGCGGCGCGCGGTATTTTGGACGGCCACATCGTCCTGAACCGCCACCTGGCCGAGGCCGGGCACTATCCGGCGATCGACATCGAACAGTCGATCAGCCGCGCCATGCATACGATTACCTCGCACGAGCACCAGATGAAGGCGCGCCGCCTGAAGCAGCTGTATTCGCGCTACGAGCGTTCGCGCGACCTGATCAGCGTGGGCGCGTACGCGTCCGGCAGCGACCCGGTGCTGGACCAGGCCATCACGCTGCATGACAAGATCGAGTCCTTCCTGTGCCAGGAAATCCACGAGAACACCGGCATGCAGCAGAGTTTGGCCCAACTTACCTCTCTGTTCGACTGATTGGGTCGCCGTGGCGGCGCCTATAATCTGATCCAACATGCCTAAATCCTCAGCACTTGACACCCTGATCGAGCTCGCGCAGCGCGAGACCGACGAAGCAGCCAAGCGCCTCGGCGCCGCGCTCAAACTGGTCGAGGACGGGCAAGCCAAGCTGGAGATGCTGCTCGGGTACCGCGACGACTACGCGAACCGTTTCGAGCAGGCCCAGATGGCTGGCATCACCCCGATGGCGCACCGGAATTTCGTGGCCTTCGTGGACAAGCTGGACAACGCCATCAACGGCCAACGCGAAGTGATCAAGCATGCCGAGTACAAGAGCGGCATCGAGAAGACGGCGTGGCAGGCAAGTGAGCGCAAGCGCCTGTCGTACCGTACGCTGAATGAACGCGCGGCGGCCGAGACGCTGCGGCTCGAGAACAAGCGCGACCAGAAGGCCATGGACGAACACGCAGCACGGCAGGCGCACTTCAAGCGCTGACCAACAACGAACCGACGGACAGCATCATGCAAACACAGAATCTCCTGCCCCAGATTTCCAGCGCCGCGCCGGCGCCGGCGCGCCAGAACACCCCGGCTCCCGGCCAGTCCGACAAGGGCGCCGCGCAGTTCAGCCAGGCGCTGTCGCGCGAGATCAACCAGCGCCAGAACGCCGCCCCGGCGCCTGCCCAGGCCAGGCCGGCCGCGCAGTCCAGGCCGGCCGAGAAAGCCGCCGCGCCAAAGCAGGACCCGGGCCGTCCGGCGCAAGCCGACAGCCCGCGCCAGGCCGACGCCAAAGCCGACAGCCAGGACAAGACCGCGACGGCAGCGCCAGCGGGAAAGAAGACCGCCGACAGCGTTGACGATGCGGACGCACGCCCGGCCGAGCTGCCGGTGACCGACATGCTGGCGCTGGTGGCCAGTTTCAACCAGCTGCAGGGCGTGGCAAAAGATGTTCCCGTAACGCCGGTGGCCGCCGGCGGCGCCGCGGGCGCGCAGGCGCCTGGCCTGGGTGCCGATGGCAGCGCCGCGCTGCCGCTCGACCTCGCCGGGCAGTTTGCCCAGGGCGCCGTGCAGGCGCTGGGCGAACAGCCGGCAGCCGACGGCGCCGCCAGCACGCCACGCCAACGCGCCGATGCGACGTCGGCCGCGACCGCGACCGTGGCCGCCGCTGCCGCCGCCGTGCAGCCGGAAGCCGAAGCCGGCGCCACGGCCTTCGCCGGCCTGCTCGCGCAGGAACGCGCCGAGCCGGCAGCGCTGAAGGACACGGCCGCCGCGGTGTCGCCTTTGAGCTCGCCGATTCAACAGGCGTCGCTGAACATCGCGCAGGCCGCGGCCGGCGTGGCGGGCGACCGCATCGCGGCACGGGTCGGAACGCCGGCCTGGGATAACCAGGTGAGCCAGAAGATCGTGTGGATGGTCGCAGGCCAGGAACAGAGCGCGACCCTGACCCTGAACCCGCCCGACATGGGCCCGATGCAGGTGGTCCTCAGCGTGACCAACGACCAGGCCACGGTGACCTTCTCGGCCAACCAGCTGGAAGTGCGCCAGGCGCTGGAAAACGCGATGCCGAAACTGCGTGAAATGATGAGCGAGAGCGGTATCGCGCTGGGCAATGCGACGGTCGACGCCGGTACGCCGGACCAGCGCCAGGCCCCGGGCGACCAGCCTGGCCGTCCGGGTGGCCGCGCAGGCGCTGGCGGCACCCCGGTCGATGTGGCCGAGCATCAGCCGGGACGGCCGATGCGCAGCGGCGGATTGCCAGGAATGGTTGACACATTTGCATGATCACACAGGGCGGGCCGGCCGGCCCGCCCTTCGCCGCCGCAGGCAAGCTTGGAGGTGGGCATTCTTAGTGCCTCTTTTCAAGCAATTCGCCGCCGCGTTTATTCCCGATAATGACATAATGACGGCGTGAATCACTAAAGCCGGTTGAGTTCCTTTGAAAGCAAATGACAAAATGAAAGCTGATCCGAAAGCAGATGCGGCAGCAGTTCCAAAATCTTCTCCGAAGAAGCTGATCATCATCATCGTTGTTGCCGTCCTGGTATTGATTGCCGGCGGCGGCGGCGCGGCCTGGTACTTCATGCAAGGCGGCGCCGACGGCAAGGCCGCGGTCAAGGAAGCTGCGCCGGCGGAGCCGCCAGTGTACGTGCCGCTTGAAAAGTTTGTCGTGAACCTGCAACCTGAAGACGGCGAGCAATATCTTCAGATCCAGTTTACGCTGCAGGTGCCGACGCTGGAACAGGTCGACCTGATCAAGGCCAACATGCCGAAGATCCAGAGCCGGGTGCTGCTGCTGCTGTCGTCCAAGCGCGCCTCGGAACTGAATACGCCGGAAGGCAAGCGCCAGCTGTCGAGCGAGATCATCGCCGCGGTCAACGAGCCGTTCGTCGACAAGGGCGCACCGCAGCTGGTGTCCGACGTGCTGTACACCAGTTTCATCATTCAGTAACAGTCAGCAGAACATGGCCGATAATTTCCTCTCACAGGAAGAAGTCGATGCCCTCCTGAAGGGCGTCAACGGCGATCAGGACGACGCCGACGCGCCCGAGGAAGCCTCAGGTGTACGCACGTACAACCTGGCGACCCAGGAGCGCATCGTACGCGGCCGCATGCCGACGCTCGAAATCATCAACGAGCGCTTCGCGCGCTTGCTGCGCGTGGGCCTGTTCAACTTCATCCGCCGCAGCGCCGAGGTGTCGGTGGGCTCGGTGCGGGTATCGAAGTACAGTGAATTCATCCGCAACCTGGTGGTGCCGACCAACCTGAACCTGGTGCACATGAAGCCGCTGCGCGGCACCGGCCTGATCGTGTTCGATCCAGGCCTGGTGTTTTTGCTGGTGGACAATCTGTTCGGCGGCGACGGGCGCTTCCACACCCGCGTCGAAGGACGCGATTTCACCCAGACCGAGCAGCGCATCATCCTGCGCATCCTCGATATCGTGTTCGAGGCCTACACCAAGTCGTGGGAACCGGTCTACCCGGTCGAGTTCGAATATATCCGTTCAGAGATGAACACCCAGTTTGCCAACATCGCCACGCCGAACGAGGTGGTGGTGTCGTCCACGTTTACGGTCGAGCTTGGCTCGGTGAGCGGCCAGATCCACATCTGCATGCCCTACTCGATGATCGAGCCGATCCGCGACACCCTGACCTCCAGCCTGCAGGGCGAGGCGCTGGAAGTGGACAAGCGCTGGATCCGCCTGATGACCCAGCAGATCCAGATCGCCGAAGTGGAACTGGTGGCGACCCTCGGCCACGGCCGCGCCTCCTTCGACGAAATTTTGAACATGAAGGTGGGCGACATCATTCCGCTCAACGTCAACGAACAGATTGAAGCGACGGTCGACGGCGTGCCGGTGATGGAATGCACGTATGGCGTGCTGAACGGCCAGTACGCGCTCAAGGTCGAGAAGCTGCTGGCCAATTCAGACAACTTGAAGTAAAGCGAGTCCGGCGCCTGTTGCGCCGGCATGGAAACACAGGAGAGCAACATGTCCGATAATCAAGACGACCAGAGCATGGACGATGACTGGGGCGCCGCCATTGCCGAGCAGGCCAAGGCGGAAGCCGACGCGCTCGAAAAGCAGCAAGCGGCCACTGCCGCCGTGTTCAAGGACTTCTCGAACAAGGGCGCCAAGAACGACACGCCCAACGATATCGACTTCATCCTCGACATTCCGGTCCAGCTGACGGTGGAACTGGGGCGCACCAAGATCGCCATCAAGAACCTGCTGCAACTGGCGCAAGGTTCCGTGGTCGAGCTCGACGGCCTGGCCGGCGAGCCGATGGACGTGCTGGTCAACGGCTGCCTGATCGCCCAGGGCGAAGTGGTGGTGGTGAACGACAAGTTCGGTATTCGCCTGACGGACATCATCACGCCGTCGGAACGGATTCGGAAACTCAACAAATGACGCTGCGCCTGCTTACCGCGGCTGCGCTGCTGTGCGGCCTGGCCGCGCCGCTCGCCGCCGTCGCCGCTCCCGCTCCCGCCGCCGCTCCCGTCCTGTCACCGCCTGCCGTCAACGCCGCAGCCGCGCCTGCCGTCACCACGCCTGCCGACGCGACTGCCGCTCCCGCGGCGACTGCCGCTGGCGCGCCGGCGCCGGCGCCTGCCGAATCGCAGTTCGTCACGCCGCGCCCTGCCCAGCCGGCCCTGCAGCCGGCCGCGCAGCCAACCGCCTCGGCGGCGGGCAGCCTGATGCAAACCACCTTCGCCCTGCTGCTGGTGCTGGCCCTGCTGGCCGCGCTGGCGTGGTTCCTGAAACGCTACGGCCCGAAAGCGGCTGGCGGCAGCGCCAACCTGCGCATGGTCGGCGCGCTCAACCTGGGCGGACGCGAGCGCATCCTGGTGGTCGAAGTCGGCGACCAGTGGATCGTGGTCGGCGCTTCGCCAGGCCGGGTCAACGCGCTCGCCACCATGCCCAAGCAACACAGCGTCGACACCCAACCGATGGTGCAGCCTGGCCTGCCGATGGCGGGCGGCTTCGGCGACTGGCTCAAACAAACGATCGACAAGCGCAATGCAAAGTAAGCAGCACCTGATCCCCAGCGCCTCGACGGCGCTCAAATGCCTGCTGGTAGCAGGCGCGATCGCGCTGCCGGTGGCCGCCATCGCCCAGATTCCTGCCTTCACCAGCGCCCCGGCGCCAGGCGGCGGCACCGCCTACTCGCTGCCGGTGCAAACGCTGCTGCTGATGACGGCGCTGTCGTTCCTGCCGGCGGTGCTGCTGATGATGACCAGTTTTACCCGCATCATCATCGTCCTGTCGCTGCTGCGCCAGGCGCTCGGCACCCAGAGCGCGCCGCCCAACCAGGTGATGATCGGCCTTGCGCTGTTCCTGACACTGTTCGTGATGGGGCCGGTGTTCGACAAGATTTACGTCGATGCCTACCAGCCGCTGCAGAAAAACGAAATCCAGATAGGCGAAGCGATGGACCGCGCGGTGGCGCCGCTCAAGACCTTCATGATCAAGCAGACCCGCCAGGCTGACCTGGCGATGTTCGTCAAGATCTCGCGCAGCCCAGCGCTGCAGGGGCCGGAAGACATTCCGCTGCGCGTGCTGATTCCGGCGTTCGTCACCAGCGAACTGAAGACCGCGTTCCAGATCGGCTTTGCGATCTTCATCCCGTTCCTGATCATCGACATGGTCGTTGCCAGCGTGCTGATGTCGATGGGTATGATGATGATGTCGCCGGCGGTCATCGCGCTGCCCTTCAAGCTGATGCTGTTCGTGCTGGTCGACGGCTGGCAGCTGCTGCTCGGCTCCCTGTCGCAAAGTTTCTACTAGGAGACGCCGATGACCCCGGAAAGCGTCATGACGATGGGCCGCACGGCGATGGAAGTCACGCTGATGGTGGCTGCGCCGATGTTGCTGGTCGCGCTGATCATCGGCCTGATCGTCAGCATCTTCCAGGCCGCCACGCAGATCAACGAAGCGACGCTATCGTTCATCCCCAAGCTGGTCGGCATTTTTGTCGCGCTGCTGATTGCGGGGCCATGGATGCTGGCCGTCATGCTCGACTACATGCGCGGCGTCTTCAGCGGCATCCCGGGACTGATCGGCTGATGCCGGCCCGGCGTTGCGCGGGAACAGCGCGATGATCACGCTCACCTCCGGCGAAATGAGCGCCTGGATCGCGGCCCTGCTGTGGCCGCTGACGCGCATCCTCGCGCTGATCGCCTCCAGCCCCCTGTTCGGCAACAAGAGCGTCCCTGCGCGCGTCAAGATCGCGCTCGGCGTGATGCTGGCGCTGATCATGGCCCCCGCGATCCCTGCCGCGCCGGCGGTCGACCCGCTGTCGTGGTCGGGGCTGCTGATCCTGATCCAGGAAATGCTGATCGGCCTGGCGATGGGATTTGCCATCCGCATCGTGTTCGCCGCCGTCGAGATGGCCGGCGAAGTTGCCAGCCTGACCATGGGCCTGGGATTCGCGAGCTTCTTCGACCCGATGACGCAGGGGCGCTCATCGGCGGTCAGCCAGTTCTTGGCGCTGGTCGCGACGATGGCCTTCCTCGCTGTCAACGGCCACCTGATCCTGCTCGAAGCGCTGGCCGAAAGCTTCTTCACGCTGCCGGTTTCCGCCACGCCGATCTCGGTGGGCGCGCCCTATGAAATGGTACGCTGGGGCGCCAAGATTTTCAGCGCCGGGCTGCAGCTATCGCTGCCGATCGTCGCCGCCCTCCTGATCTGCAACATCGCGTTAGGCATCCTCACGCGCGCCGCCCCGCAGCTCAACATTTTCGGCATCGGCTTCCCGATATCGCTGGGTGTGGGGCTGCTGGTGATCAGCATCGTGCTGCCCTACCTTGGCGGGCCGATCCAGACGCTCTTCAACCAAGGCATCGAAGCGAGCCGCCTGATTCCGAGGAGCGCGGCGCAACGCACGGCGCCGACGTTGCCGGCATTGCCAGCGGCGGCCCCCTAGCCTGCAATTCCCCCCCCCCCCAAACATTCCAAAATCGGGGACAGACCACCATTTTGGAACATTTCGAATTATTCCAAAATCGGGGACAGACCACCATTTTGGAACATTATGAAAATCTGGCCAGGCTTGCTCCGACTGCGCCTCTGTTGGAATAATCGTCGGTTTTAGTCCGGTCCGGGGACGATCACCATCGCCGCGGCCTGCCCACGGTCCGCGGCGTCACATACTTTTCCAGCACCTCCGCCGCCGACTTTATGAAGGGCATGTCGCCAACGGCGAAATTTCCGTTGGTCGCGCGCCGAATAAAATCCACCTGCTCTGATGGCAATTCTTGCTCGAACAGATCGCGATAAGCCTTTTGGCGCTCGTTACTGTCGCGACCAAGGTTCATATAGAGGTGATGCGGCGTGACCAGGGCGTTCACGGCCCCCTCTGCATTGGCCCGATAACTTGACCAGGCGTGGTGCACAGGGTGATCAACCATGCCCGCGCGAACCGGATTTAGCTCAACGTAACACTGGCAAATGAAAAGATACTGTTCATCATCGACGATGCACGACCGGAAACGCCCTTCCCACAAGCTGCCCGTTCTTCCATATCGTCGATTGACGTATTGCACGTAGCGCTGCCCGAGTGCCTTCATCAACATGCCCGGGGAATGAGGGGCCTCAGGCGTGATCAACAGGTGCACGTGATTGGTCATTAACACGTAGGCGTGGACAGCACAGCAAGCGTCGATGGCGCACGCGTGCAACATCCTCAAATAAACGAGGTAGTCGCGTTCCGAGAAGAAGCACGCCTGGCGGTTGTTCCCGCGTTGAATGAGATGGAGGGGTACCCCGGGGATCACAAGTCGAGCGCGCCGTGCCATGACGACTCCAGAAGTTGGACGCTTCGACTTTACACACGGTTTGGGCAGCGCACTCCCCCTGCGTCAACTGAACAGCAAAACTTCCAAAATGGTGGTCTGTCCCCGATTTTGGAAGTACTCTCCCTGCGTCAACTGAACGACGAAAGTTCCAAAATGGTGGTCTGTCCCCGATTTTGGAAGTTTTAGAGTGGTGCTGCGTTATTAGCGCAGGTAGTTGAACAGCGATAGCCCCGACAGCGATTTGAAGGACATTTGCGATGCTTCCAAGGTCATCTTTTGCTGCTGGAACAGCGAGTAGGCCTTGACCATGTCGAGGTCTTGCAGGTCCGATAGCGCTTCCGAATATTGGATGTTGCGGTCCTCGCCGGCGCCGTCGAGGTAGTCGAGCTCCTTCAGGCTGGAGCCGACCCCGGCGCGCACCGACAGCACGTTTTCAAGCGCGGCGTCGAGGTTGTCCATCGCCATGTTGAGACCGTTGGAGAGCGCGGCTTGCTTGGGACCGTTGGCCGGCAGCCCGAGCGTGTCGATCAGCTGGCTGAGCGTGGTGAAGATCGATTGCTTTTCGCTCGGCTTGACGTTGAAGATGTCACCGCTGGCCGGCGCGCCGGCAATGTCGAACACCACGCCTTCAAAGGCGATCTGCTTGCCGCTTTCGAACGGCACGTTCAGCGCCACCGGCGCCGGTACCGGAACTTCGGCCGCGCGCGACAGGTCAGTCACCGTGTAGGTGGTGACCGCCGGCGTGCCCGTCACCGTGAATTCGATCTGGTAGTCGTGCCCCTTGATCAGCGAGGCGTCGGTGATCGCGCCCGACGAGACCACGCCCGCTCCCTTGTTGGCGCTGGCGGCCGAGGTCTGGAAGGTGCCGTTGCCGGTCGCGATGTTTTCAAACACCGAGCTGCCCGAGTCGCTGACGGCGATCTCGCGCGACGAGGCGACCTGCAGTTTGCGGATGCCCTGGTCGCCATGGTAGGCGGCGCCGCCGTCGACCAGCGAGAATGGCGGCGAGCCGGTGCTGTAACCCGAGAACAGGTAGCCGCCCACGCCGTCGGCGGTGTTGGCCACGCCAAGCAGGTCGTTGAGGCGGCCCTTCAGGTCGATGGCGAGCGCCTGGCGGTCGGCCGGCAGCATCGTGCCATTGCCGGCGCTGACGGCGATCGTCTTGATGTCGTGGATCAGCTGGGTCGTGCTGGCCAACGCTTGCTCGACCTGCGACAGCGAGGAGCGCGCGTTCTGGCGGTTGACGCCGTACTGCGTGTTCACCGCTTGCGATTGCGTCACTTCCAGCGCGCGCGCCGAGGCGACCGGGTCGTCCGACGGCGTCAGGATGCGCCGGTTGGTGGACAGCTGCATCTGGGTGCGCGCGAGCTGGCTTTGCAGCGAGCCCATCTGATTGGTGCCCGTTTCGAACATGGTGTTGGTACTGATGCGCATGATGACTCCGAGCGTGCGTTTAACGTAACGACAACAGCGTGTCGAACAGGGTGCTGGCGATCTGCATGACTTTACCGGCCGCCTGGTAGGCTTGCTGGTACTTGAGCAGGTTGGTGGCTTCCTCATCGAGGTTGACGCCCGAGACTTCCTGCTGCGAGGCGGTCACCTGGCCAAGCAGCGCCTTGCCGGCTTCGCTGTTGACCTGCACTTCGCGCGTCTTGTTGCCGATAAAGCTGACCAGCTCGGCGTAGGCCGACTGGTAGGTGGCCCGGCCGCCGTCGAGGATGTTCTTGGTCTGCAGCTTGCCGAGCGCCTGGGCGTTGCGGTTGTCCGAGGCGCCATTCGGGTTGGCGCTGATGGTGAATTTGTCGCCCTCGGCCGGCTTGCCGCTGAAGCTGACGTTGACGCCGCCGATGTTGTAGTTGTCGCCTGCCTTGTACAGGATCGGGTCGGTGCCGACCACGAACGGTTGCGGCGCGCCGCCGTTCGAGCTGACGTAAACCGTCGCGCCGGCCGGGAAGCCCTGCAGTTCGCCCGAGGCCTCGTCGAACGTCAGCGTCAGCGGCAGCGCCGGTGCGCCGCCCAGGTATTCGCTGGAAATCGAGCCTTCGCTGATCTTGGCGCTGCCCTTGTTGTCGAGCGGCGTATTGGTGACCACCGGCGCACCGGCGGCAATTCGCGCAATGTCCTTGACGACCACGTTGAAGTTGGCCGCGCCGCCGATGGTGGGACGCACGACGAAGTAGTCGCCTTCGGTGGCGGCGTTCTCGATGTCGAAAGCGATGCCGTCGATGACTTGCGGCTCGGTTTGCGGGAACGGATTGATCTGGACCGGGGTGCCGCCCGAGGTGGTCGACACCCAGTACGAACCGCTGCGGTATTCGACCTTGTAGTCGCTGTTGGTCAGCTTGGTCGAATCGACCACGCTTGCCTTGACCGACGGCGCGGTGGCGGGGTTGGCCACCGGCGTATTGGTCAGGCTGGCGCCGACGACCGCTTCGCCGATCGAGAAGAACTTGCCCCCCATCTCGGCCTTGCTGTCCTGCCCCAGCGCGTGCTGGGCATTGAACGTCTCCGCGATGCCGATCGCGATGCGGCCGAGCGAATTTTGCGCGCGGTCGAGCGTGTTGTTGCGAAATTCGAGAATGCCGCCCAGCGCGCCGCCTGGCAGCGAACTATCGGACAACACGGTTATCTTGCTGCCAGTCATGTAACCAATCTGCACACGGCTCAGATCGGTTGGCGAGGTCGCCACCGCCAGCTCGAACGGCTTCGAGCCGACCACCAGCGGCATGCCGACGCCGATCGAGACAGTCAGGCTGTTGTTGGCGCCCGGCGTGACGTTGGCCTTGACCTCCTTGTTCAGCTCAAGCACCAGCTGGTCGCGCGCGTCCATCAGGTCGTTCGGCTTGGCGCTGCCGTTGGACAGCGTGAACTTGCCGATCTGTTCGTTCAGCTCGGCGATCTGGGAAGCGTAGGAATTGATTAAGGTAACTTTGGTCGTGATCTGCGAATTGACGCCGTCGCGGATCTCCTGCAGGCGGCCGTCGAGCGACTGGAAGCGCGACGCCAGCGATTCGGCATTCGACAGCACCGCCTGGCGGGCAGCGGTCGAGCTCGGATTGGCCGCGAGATCCTGGATGCCCGCGAAGAAATTTTTCAGGGCCGGCGACAGGCCGGCGCTGGTGTCGGCAAGCAGGTTGTCGATCTGGCTGATCTGGCTGTTGTAGGCATCGGTCGCGCTCAGCGAGGCTTGCGCATTGCGCACCTGGGTGTTCAGGAACTGGTCGGAATAGCGCTTGATGTCGGCAATCTGGGTGCCGCTGCCGACAAAGCCGTAGCCGAAGTCCTGGGCGATCCCGGACGACTGCACCACCACCTGGCGGCTGTAGCCGGCCACCGACGCGTTGGCGATGTTATGGCCGGTCGTCGACAGTCCCGCTTGCGCCGCGAACAGTCCGCTCTTGCCGATACTGAGGAGATTTCCAGCCATGGTGTCAGTGTCTTTCCATTGTTGTATCTATATAACGGCAGCCGCGCGCAAAACTTGACTTATCAAGATTGCAAGCCCTGCTTGCCGGGGTCGACTTGCCCCCGGGGTCAGGCCAGCGAGTGCTTGATGATGCGGGTTAATTTTGCCGCGTACATCGGGTCGGTTGCGTAGCCGGCGCGCTGCAAGCCCTGGGCGAAGCCGCTGGCGTCAGTGGCGTTGGCCAGCACCTTTTCGTAGCGCGGGTTGTGCGTGATGAGCTTGGCGTAGTCCTTGAAACTGTCGGCGTAGCTGTCGTAGGCACGGAATTTCTCCACCCGGGTGCGCGGCACGCCGTTGACATACTCGGTGGTGACGGCGGTGGCAACCTTGCCTTTCCAGCCAGGGCCGGCCTTGATGCCGAACAGGTTGTGGCTGGTGCTGCCGTCGGCATTCTTGATCTCGCGTTTGCCCCACCCGGTCTCGAGCGCGGCCTGGCCGAGCATGAACTTGGCCGGAATCCCGGTGGCGCGGCTGGCTTCGTCGGCGTGGCTACCCAGCTTGTCCTGGAAGTTGCGCACGTGGCTGGCCTGGCTGCGGCCGCTCGCGGTGACGCCCGGGGTGGCGGCCACCGCCGAGGCGAACGGCGTCGCGTCCGCTTTCGGCAGCGCCAGCGCGGCGGCCGGCTTGGTCAGCGCGGCGGCGTCGAATGCGGGCGGCAGCGCGTTGATGGCAGGCGCCTGGGCGCCGGGCTCGCTGCCGATGGCCATCGCCTGGGCGTTCATTTGCTGGTTCGACAACTGGCGGATCAGCATGTCGGCCAGGCCGACGCCGCGCTTGGCCAGGTTCTGGCTCAGCTGCTGGTCGAGCATCGTGGTGAAGGTCTTGGTCTGCTGGTTGTCCGTCATGCCCTCTTGCGGGGTGGCGTCGCGCGCGCTTTTGAGCATCATGTTGATGAACATGGCTTCGAACTGGGTCGCGGCGGTTTTCAGCGCTTCCGGCGAGCCGGCCTTGGCCGATTGCTTGAGTTCGCCGAGTCCCTTGGTATCGAACGCGAGCTTGCTCGACAGGTCGTTGGTCTGGATGGCCATGGCGTTGCCTTAGATGATCTCGAGCTCGGCGCGCAGCGAACCGGCGGCCTTGAGCGCCTGCAGGATGGCCAGCAGGTCTTGCGGGGTGGCGCCGATGGCGTTCATCGCCTTGACCACCTCCGACAGTGAGGCGCCGGCCTTGACCATGATGACCTTGCCCGGTTCTTTCTTGATGTCGATGCTCGGGTTGCGGGTGACCACGGTCTGGCCGCCGGAAAGGGGGTTTGGCTGGCTGACCTCGGTATCCATGCCGACGCTGACCGACAGGTTGCCGTGCGAAATCGCGCAACTGTCGAGCGTGACGGCCTGGTTCATCACCACCGAGCCGGTGCGCGCATTCATGATGACCTTGGCGGCCACCTTGGCCGGGTTCACTTCCAGGCCTTCCAGGATGCCGATGAACGACACCCGCTGGTCGCTCGACGAGGGCGACATCACGCGCACGACGCGGCCGTCCAGCGCGGTGGCAATGCCGGGGCCGAAATGGTTGTTGATCGCCTCGACCATGCGGCTGACGGTCTGGAAGTCGGTTTCCTTCAGTTCCAGCCGGATCTGGTTGTTTTCACCGAGGTTCGAGGCGACTGCGCGCTCGACGGTTGCGCCGCCGGAAATCTTGCCGACCGCGAGGTGGTTGACCTGGACTTGCGCGCCGCCGGCGGCGGCGCCGACGCCGCCGACCAGCAGGTTACCCTGCGCCATGCCGTAGATCTGGCCGTCGGCGCCTTTCAGCGGCGTCATCAGGAGCGTGCCGCCGCGCAGGCTTTTGGCGTTGCCGATCGACGAGACCGTGATGTCCATGGTCTGGCCCGGCTGCGCAAAGGCGGGCAGCGATGCCGTCACCGTCACCGCCGCCACGTTCTTCAGCTGCAGGCTGGTGCCCGGCGGCAGGCTCACGCCCATCTGCTGCAGCATCGAGACGATCGACTGCACCGTGAACGGGGTCTGGGTGGTCTGGTCGCCGGTGCCGTCGAGGCCGACGACGATGCCGTAGCCCATCAGCTGGTTCTGGCGCACGCCGGCAATGCTGGCGAGGTCCTTGATGCGGTCGGCGTGCGCCAGTTGCGGCAGCAGCATGGCGGCGCACAGGCCGACGGCGGAGAGAATTTTTTGCATGGTCATACCCGATCAGAACGGCAACAGCGACAGGAAGAAACGCGATGCCATGGCGGTGATTTCGGCCCGGTCGATCTTGCTGTTGGTACGGTATTCGACGCGCGCGTCGGCCACCTGGGTCGAGGACACCATGTTGCCGGTGGTGATAGTGTCCGGGCTGACCATGCCGGAGAAGCGGATGAACTCGGTTCCCTTGTTCATCGCGATCTGCTTTTCGCCGGCGACGATCAGGTTACCGTTCGGCAGCACTTCGGTGACCGTCACCGCCATCGTGCCGCTGAAGGTGTTGCTGGCGCTTTGCTTGTCCGAATCGGCGAACTTGGTGGCCGCGTCGGTGGCGACGGCCGCGCCGAGCGCATTGCGCAGCACGCCAGGCGGCGTGAAGCTGACGGTGCCGGTCTTGTCGCCCGAGCTGGCGCCTGCCTTGACGGCCGAGGTGCGCTCGATGATGTTGATCGTCAAGAGGTCGCCGATGTGGCGGGCGCGGCGGTCTTCGAAGACCGGGCGGTAGCTGGCGCTCTGGAAGATGGCGCCGTTGTTGGCCGCCGGCAGGTCCGACGGGATCGGGCGCGCGCTGGTGGGCACCTGGACGATCGAGGTCGGGGTGGCCGCGCAGCCGGCCAGCGCCAGCGCCAGCGCTGGAAGGAAGATGATTGCCTTCATGAGGATTCTCCGGCCCGGCTTAGAGCTGGGCAAGCTTGGCCAGCATCTGGTCGGACGTGGTGATGGCCTTGCTGTTGATTTCGTAAGCGCGCTGGGTCTGGATCATGTTGACCATTTCCTCAACCACATTCACGTTCGAGGTCTCGACATAGCCCTGCATCAGGGTGCCGGCGCCGTTGGTGCCCGGGGTGTTGGTGTTCGGGTTGCCCGACGCGCCGGTTTCCACGTACAGGTTCTCGCCCTTCGACTCCAGCCCGGCCGGATTGACGAAGGTGGACAGCTGCAAGGTGCCGATCTGCGAAGGCGCGTTGGTGCCGGGCAAGGTGACCGAGACGGTGCCGTCGCGGCCGACGGTCAGCGACTGCGCATTGGCCGGTACGGTAATGGCAGGCTGGACAACGTAGCCGGACGAGGTCACCAGCTGGCCATTGGCGTCCGACTGGAACGAACCATCGCGGGTGTAGGCGGCGGTGCCGTCCGGCAGCAGGATCTGGAAGAAGCCGGGCCCGTTGACCATGACGTCCTTGGAGTTGCCGGTCTGCTGGGGATTGCCCTGGGTGTGGATGCGTTCGATCGCGACCGCGCGCACGCCGGTACCGATCTGCGCGCCCGACGGCAGCGCGGTCTGTTGCGACGATTGGGCGCCCGGCTGGCGGACATTCTGGTACAGCAGGTCTTCGAACACCGCGCGCGAGCGCTTGAAGCCATTGGTGCTGACGTTGGCCAGGTTGTTGGTGATGACGTCGAGGTTAGTCTGCTGCGCTTCGAGGCCGGTTTTCGCGATAAAAAGGGAACGGATCATTTTCTTCTCCTGTTTCGGCTGCCGACGAAATCGACCAAGCCTTGCACAATAGAATCATTATCCGCCCCGGCCTATCAATTCAAAGCGAGGATCTGGGTTGCTTTCGCGGCGTTATTCTCGGCATTCTTCAGCAGGCTCATTTGGGTTTCGAACGAGCGCGCCAGCGAGATCATGGTAACCATCGACTCGACCGGGCTGACGTTGCTGCCTTCGAGGGCGCCGCCGGCCACCACCACGCGCGGGTCGGCCGGGGCGGCGCTGCCGTCCTTCAGGCGGAACAGGCCGTCGTCGCCGCGCACCAGGTCCTGCTCGTTCGGATTGACCAGCTTGATCCGGCCCAGCACCGTCGGGGCGCCGGGCTTGGTGGTGGTGGCAATGGTCGAAATGGTACCGTCGCCGCCGATCGTCACCGTCACTTCGGGCGGGATGGTGATGGTGCCGCCATCGCCCTGCACCGCCTGGCCCTTGGCCGTTTGCAGCAAGCCGTTTTCATTCATCTGCAGGCCGCCGGCGCGGGTGTAGGCTTCGCTGCCGTCCGCCATCTGCACCGCGATCCAGCCCTTGCCCTTGACGGCCACGTCGAGGTCGCGGCCGGTCAGCTGCAGCGGGCCGGACGCGAAGTCCGAACCGACGGTCGAATTGACCACGAAGGCGCGCGTCGGCAGGCCATCGGACACCACCGGCACCGCGCGGAACGAGTCGAGCTGGGCGCGAAAGCCGGTGGTGGTGACGTTGGCGAGGTTGTTCGACGTCGTCGCCTGCTGCTCGAGGATGTGTTTGGCGCCGCTGGCGGCGGTGTAGATTAAGCGATCCATGATGACCTCCTCCGGTCGTTCCCGCGAAGGCGGGAACGACGGCTAAATTACGACGTGAGTATTAACGATTTAACGCAGGTTCACCAGGGTCTGCAGCACCGAATCCTGGGTCTTGATGGTCTGCGCGTTGGCCTGGTAGACGCGCTGCGCGGTGATCATGTTGACCAGTTCAGCGGTCAGGTCGACGTTCGAGTTCTCGACCGCGGACGACTGCAGCACGCCCAGGCTGCCAGTGGTCGGCGCGCCGGTCAGCGGCGAACCCGACATCGACGATTCGGCCCACGCGTTGTTGCCCAGCGGCGTCAGGCCGTTCGGGTTGGCGAAGTTCGACAGCACGATCTGGCCCAGCGCCGCGGTCCTGCCGTTGCTGTACTGGCCCAGGATGATGCCGTCGGCGCCGGCGCTGAAGCGCTGCAGCTGGCCGGCGGTGTAGCCGTCCTGCACGATCTTCTTTTCGCTCGTTTCGGTGCCGTACTGGGTCGATTTGGTGAAATCTATTTCCATCGGCAATGGCGTCGAGGCGCCGGTCGCAGGGAAAATCGGCAGGTTGATGGTGAACGGCATGGCGGTGGTCAAGCCGCCATTGCTGTCGAACGCCAGCTCGCCAACCCGGGTGGCGCCGACGCGGACCGCGCCGGCGATGGCCTGGTCGACGTCTTCCGGGGTATTGCCGACGACGCCAGCGGCGGTCGTGCCTGCCGTGGTGATGGCGGTCTGGTTGGCAGGGGTGGCGCCGGCGGTGCCGGCCGCTGCCGACACCATCGCCGATGCGGCATTGGCATAGGTCAGCAGGGCCGCGGCGATGGTTGCCGGCACCGGCGGCACCGCCAGCGTCGCCGTGGTCCAGGCGTCGCGTGCATTATTGACGGCGGTAAACGCCGCGCCGGTGCCTTGCGAGGCGGTGGCGACGGTCAGGTTGTTCGCTTCGACGCCGTTGTTGGCCACATACACATCCCACTTGCCAGCGGCCGTCTTGACATAGAAGGTCGACAGCACATGGGCATTGCCCAGGGTATCGAACACGTCGACAGGAATCTGCTTGTTGTAGCTTTCCGGATCGTCCACGTCGAACGGGGTGTTCTTCGGCGGCAGCTCGCGCGAGTCGAGGTTGAGCTGGATATCGATCTCGCTGGTCGCGACCGGGGTCAGGTCGCCGGCGTTGATCTGGATAGGCGCCGGGGCGCCAGCCATGATGCCGCCGCCGACGCCGGCCTGGTAGCCGGTCAGCTTGGCGCCCTGGGCATTGACCATGAAGCCGGATTTGTCGAGCTGGAACTGGCCGTTGCGCGAATACTGGGTGGTGCCGTTGACCACGGTGCGGAAGAAGCCGGCGCCGTTGATCGCGATGTCGAGCGGGTTGTTGGACGATTCGATATTGCCCTGCGTGAATTGCTGGGCGATGTTGGCCACTTTCACGCCGATACCGGCGGTGTTGCCGGTGACGCCGTTCAAGGACGCGGCATACACGTCGGCGAACTGGGCCTGCGAACCCTTGAAGCCGACCGTGCTGGCGTTGGCGATGTTGTTGCCGATGACGTCGAGCGATTTTGCAGCGCCGTTCAAGCCGCTAAGACCTTGTTGGAAAGACATAATATTCTCCTGAGATTTGTTGTGGCGGCTTAAAGGATTTGCTTGATGTCGGCCATCGTGACGACACCTCGGGACGGCAGGTTCAGCTTGACCCCGTCCTTGGCACTGGTGGTGACGCTGGCGACGCTGTCGAAGGACAGGGTGCGCGCGTCGTCGATTTGCTCGCCGCCGCGGGTGGCGACGACACGGATCAGGTATTCGCCGTTCTTCATGGTGATCGGCTTGCCCTCGGCATCGACGTTCTTCGGGTCGAGCACTCCGTCCCAGACGATCGGGAAGACGCCGGCTTCATTCTTGCCCAGGTCAATCGTCTGGATATCCTTGCCGGTGGTCGGGTCGGTGATGATGATCTCGACCTTGTCTGCCGCGCTGTCGAGTTCGACGCCGAGGATGGACTTGCCGTCCGCCAGCTGGACCCGGTCGCCGTTGACCAGCACGCCGTGGCCGATCATGTTGGCCGCCTGCAGCGCCTCGGACGCCTGGTAGCTCGCCTTCAGCGATTCCAGCGTCGTGTTCAGCTTGTTGACGCCGGTGACCGTCGACAGCTGGGCCAGCTGGCTGGTGATCTGGGCGTTGTCGAGCGGGTTCAGCGGATCCTGGTTCTTCAGCTGGGTGACCAGCAAGGTCATGAACTTGTCGGTGGCTTCCTCGACGCTGCCGGTGGCGGCCGGTTTCTTGCTTGGGTTGACCGCGTTGAGCAGGTCGTTCGAGATCGTTGTCATGGTGGCTTCTTATTGGTTACTGACCGAGCGTCAGCGTTTTGAGCAGCAGGGATTTGGCGGCGTTCATGGTTTCCACATTGGTCTGGTAAGAACGCGACGCCGACAGCATGTTGACCATTTCGTCGACCACGTTCACATTCGGCATCGACACATAGCCCTTGTCGTCGGCGGCCGGATGTTTCGGGTCGTACACCTGTTTCAGGGGCGATGCATCCTCGATCACTTGCTGCACCTTGACGCCGGTGCCGCCGCCGGCGGTTGGCACCGCTTCGAACACGACCTGTTTGGCACGGTAGGCTTCGCCGCTTGCGCTGGTGGCGCTGTCGGCGTTGGCGAGGTTGCTGGCCACGGTGTTGAGGCGCTGGGCCTGGGCGCTCATGGCTGAGCCGGAAACGTTAAAGATATTAAATAGCGACATGATTATTGCCCCTGGATGGCTGCCAGCATGCCGCGGATTTGCGAGTTGATCAGCGTGATGCCCGCTTCGTAGCGGATCGCGTTGTCGGTGAACTGGTTGCGCTCGACGTCCATGTCGACCGTATTGCCGTCGACCGCGCCCTGGACGGTGCCGCGGTACTGCACCGGCGTGCCGTTGGGCAGGATGTCCGGGTTGCCGGCGGCGCCGCCCATGTGGTTGGGCGCGGTGGCCTTGAGCACGCCAGCCGGCGGCGTATTGCGCGCCAGCGCACCCTGCAGCGCAGCGCTGAAATCGATATCGCGGGCCTTGTAGTGCGGCGTGTCCGCGTTCGCGATGTTCGATGCCAGCAGCTGCTGGCGCTGCGAGCGCAGGCTCAGCGCCGTTTCGTTGAACCGCAGGTAATCGTCGAGTTTGCCAATCATGCCAGCCTCCATCTGTCCGTTGCCGGCCGGTTTGGCGCAACGGTCTTGTTATGACAGGATCGATAGTACGTCCGGGCAACACCAGTCAATCGATGGATAAGGGCATGCAAAAGGGGGCTATTCAAGGATTCAGGCAGCCGCCGCGCGCCCTAAGATGTTCTCATTCCACAAGGCCGAGCCAATGAAATCGACGCTAGTTACCGTATTACTCCTGACCTCCCCGCTGGCGCTGGCGCAGCAGCCGGCGGCGGCGCGCCAGGACCTCGGCGCGCTGCGCCAGGTGGTCGCGCAGTACCTGACGACCCAGAGCGCCGGCCTGCCGGGCAAAGTCGGCATTAATGTAGGCAAGATCGACCAGCGCATGAGCCTGGCGGCCTGCCCCGCTCCCGAAGCCTTCCAGCAGCCCGGCGCGCGCGCCTGGGGCAAGACCACGGTGGGCGTGCGCTGTGCGGCGCCAGCGGCGTGGACGGTGTATATTCAAGCCCAGGTGAGCGTGGTGGGCGAGTATGTCGCCGCCGCCGTGCCACTGGCGCAAGGCAAGGAAATCGACAAGTCGCAACTGGCCGTCGTCAGCGGCGACCTTGCCGCCCTGCCGAACGGCGTGGTAACCGATATCGCCCAGGCGGTCGGACGCACCAGCGCGGTATCGCTGGCTTCCGGGGCGCCGCTGCGGCTTGACATGCTCCGCAGCAAACCAGTCGTGCAGCAGGGCCAGCTGGTCAAAGTAGTGTCGTACGGCAATGGTTTCAGCGTCTCGGCGGAAGCGCGGGCGATCGGTACCGCGGCCGACGGCCAGGTGGTGCAGGCACGCACGCCGGCAGGCGCGATCATCAGCGGCCTGGCGCGCGCGGGCGGCCAGGTCGAGGTGGCATTCTGAATGTTCCGATTTCTCAGGTTTGGCTAAAGTTTACCGGTAAAGCGCCGTAACATACGCATACCCGAAGGAGTTTCTGCTCCGCCAGAGAAGGACGATGCTGTGAAAATCAACGATACACTTAAAAACAACACCTCCCTGCCAGTGTCCAATGCGCCTTCTTCGGGCGCCAAAGGGACTGACAAGGCAGCGCCAATGTCGACGCCGGCGGCGACCGACAATGTGCGCCTGTCGTCGCAGGGACAAGCCCTGGCCAGCGTGGCCGGCAGCGGTGCTGTGTTCGACACCAAGAAAGTCGAACGCATCAAGCTCGCCATCGCGGATGGCCAGTTCCAGGTAAATTCTGAAAAAGTAGCGGACGGCTTGCTGGAAACAGTGCGCGACCTGCTGCATTCTCGCAAACGCTAAAGACCCCATGGCAAGCCCACTCGATACCCTGCACGACGAACAACAGCTGGTTTCTTCCCTGCTCGACCTGATGCAACAGGAACAGCAATGCCTGATCGGCGCGGATATCGAGAGCCTGAACGCCATCACCCCGCGCAAGGCGGAGCTGATGAACGAACTGGCGGTGCTGGCCAACCGGCGCCACGAAGCGCTCGCCCTGGCCGGATTCCCGGCCGAAGAAACCGGAATGCAGGAGTGGGTCGCGCAGCCGGCCAATGGCGGCGCCCTTGCGGCCTGGAACGAGCTGCTGGCGCGTACCCGCGAAGCCAAGGAAGTCAACCGCGTCAATGGCATGCTCATCAACAAACAGATGACGCACAATCAGGGTTTGCTCAACGCCATGCGCCAGCCGGCCAACGCCGGCGATGCCGCAGTCTACGGGCCGACTGGCCAGACCGCGCCCGGCGGCCCGTCGCGGCGCTTCGTGGTCGGTTAAACGCCACGCCCCGGGATAGTGAACGGCCGCAAGCTGCGGCCGTTTTGCATTGCCCCTGCTGTTTGACATATCTCAACAGCACGCAGGATTGGCCTACATCCCGGTTTACTTAGCGGTCCGAAACTGTGACCATGGCTGTTCAGTTCGCCACGACGCCCCCCCCCTGCAAGACGCCCCCTCCGGATATGTTCAGAATTTAACATTCTGTTGTCACACTCATCAGTTCATTTCCGCACGTACAAGCTTGATTTCAAAGAAGAAAAATAAAATTTCACTTAAGAAACATGCCGATGCAAATACGTGGAGTATTCGCCGAAATGACACAATTTCCAACTATTCAATGTTTACATGGAAACCGCAAAGTGTGAGGATGGTTCCGTTGAGTTCGCCAATTTCAGCGCAGCACTCGCGCCTTCCGGCATCGACGACCTCGGCGATCAAAATAAGAAACCTTACTCGGAGAAACTACATGAACTGGAACCATTTGGTCAAGGCAGGGGTGTCCATCGTTGCCGTTGCGGCGTGCTTCTCAGCACAGGCCGCGTCGAACGGCGTGACTGTCAGCATTGCGCCGGAAAAAAGCTCGCTCAACAAGGATGACGACGTGTTCGTCCGCGTCACCATCACCAACACCTCGGCCACCCCGCAATATATCCTCAAGTGGCACACGCCGTTCGACGGCGTCGAGGAGGCATTGTTCGACGTCACGCGCGACGGCGCGCCGGTGCCTTACCTGGGGGCGCACTACAAGCGCCCTGCCCCGACCGCCAAGGATTACTACCTGCTCAAGCCGGGCGCTTCGCACACCGCCAAGGTGGAGCTGACCGGCCTGTACGACATGAGCGTCACGGGCGACTACACGATCCGCTATCACTCGGCGGCGATGAACATATTCTCGAACCTCCAGGGCGGCGTCGCCAAAACCACGGCGCGCGGTGTGGACGAGATCGAATCGGCGCCGGTCGGCCTGTGGATCAATGGCCGGCTGGCACGCGGCACCGTGGTCGGCAGCCCGTTCGAGCTGCAAAAGGCGCCGTCGCAGCCGGGCACCGCGTCGCTGGGCTTCAGCAACTGCACCGCATCGCAGCAGTCCACCATCACCTCGGCGATCACGGCGGCCAAGACGATGGCCAATGGCAGCGTCACCTACCTGGCCAACGGCACGGCCGGCGCCCGCTACACCAAGTGGTTCGGCGCCTACACGGCGGCCCGCTATGCCACCGTGCAGTCGAATTTCAACGCCATCAAGGATGGCTTCGACAACAAGCCGGTAGTGGTCGATTGCAAGTGCAAGCAGAACTACTACGCCTACGTGTATCCAACCCAGCCTTACAAGATCTACGTCTGCAAGGCGTTCTGGACCGCGCCGATGACCGGCACCGATTCCAAGGGCGGCACCCTGATCCACGAGATGAGCCACTTCAACGCGGTCGCCGGCACGGATGACTGGGTGTATGGCCAGTCGGGCGCGGCCAGCCTGGCGATCAGCGATCCTGCCAAGGCCATCGACAACGCAGACAGTCACGAATACTTTGGCGAAAATACGCCAGCGTTGTAGTCAAGTAAGGGCAAACGGAAAAGCCTGAACCAGGGCCGGCAGCAATGCCGGCCTTGTCCATTCTGGCGCGCCTATTTGCGGAAAACGAAGCTGACCGGCATCACCGGCAGCCCCCGCGGCGCGTCGATCTGTGCGAGATCGTTGATGACGCTGCCCGGGAAGGCCAGCGTGTAGGCATGTTCGCCCGCCAGGAAATCGTAGCTCGAAGTGATGTCGATGCTGTTGCTTGCGGTGGCGCCCGGTTTAACCTGGAGGTAATCGTCTTTGGTAATCGGACCGCGCTTGACCTTGCGGCCGATGTACGTGATGTTCTTGCCGGTCCTGGCGTCGCGGATGTCGAACACCGGTGCGATCAGTTCGTCGTCCTGGTAGATCGCCTTCGGCACATGGACCGGGTGGGTGCCGTGGTTCGCGACGGCCAGCCGCACGACGACCTTGCCACCGGCCGTGTCGACAGCTACCTGCTCGTTCACGCCTGTCATTTTGCCTCCAGCCAGGGCCGACGCGATCACCAGCGCCAGCGCGGCGAACATTGCCTGTTTCACTGATTGTCTCCTTAGCGCGGCTCCGCGAAGGACGACATGATGGTGACGGCAACCCGGCGGTTGCGGTTGCGCCCTTCCGGCGTGTCGTTCAGCGCGATCGGCACATTGGCCGCGTGCCCGACAGCGGTCAGGCGCGCCGGCGGCATGCCGCTGTCGATGAACAAGCGTACCACGCTGCTGGCGCGGGCGGCGGACAGCTCCCAGTTCGACGGGAACACCGAATTGCTGATCGGTATCGAGTCGGTGTGGCCTTCCACCTGCACCGCGTGGTTATCGTCGGCCAGCAGCTGGGCAATCGCGTACAGCGGCTGGCGCGCCTCGGGGGTGATGGCGGCGTCGGCCGGCGCGAACAGCGCGTTGGCATTGATGTCGACCGTCACGCCGCGTCCGGTCTGGGTGACGCTGACCTTGCCGGCCTTGACCAGCGGCGACAAGGTGGTATCGAGCTTTTTTGCCAGCAAGCCCAGGCGCGACTGTTCGCGCCGGATCGCTTCCAGCTTGCGGCGCGCGGCGATGTTGTCCATCGGGATCAGCGGCTCGATGGCGGCGCTGCCGGGGGGGGCTTTTTCCTTGCGCCCGAAGGCTTCGCCAACCGATTCCGAAAACACCTTGTACTTGCCCTGGTTGACCACCGAGATCGCGTACATCACCACGAAGAACGCGAACAGCAAGGTGATGAAATCGGCGTACGAGATCAGCCAGCGCTCGTGGTTCTCGTTGTCCTCCTGGTATTTCTTGCGCGCCATGGGCAGCAATCAGGGACGCGACAGCAGGCTGGCGACGCGCTCTTCCACCACGCGCGAATGGTCTCCGCTGGCAATGTCGTAGAACACTTCGGTCAGGATTTCGTATTGCGTGACGGTCTCGGCGACGATGCCCTTGAGCTTGTTACCGATCGGATAGAAGAACAGGTTGGCCAAACCGACACCGTAGATCGTGGAGACGAACGCCACCGCGATGCCGCTGCCCAGCCGCGACGGATCGCTGAGGTTTTCCATCACGTGGATCAGGCCGAGCACGGCGCCGAGGATGCCGATGGTCGGCGCGTAGCCGGCCGCCGATTCCCAGATCTTGGCCGCCTGGCGCTGGCTGAATTCGTAGGCCGTCAGTTCAATTTCAAGGATGCCGCGCAGCTTGGTCGGGTGGATGCCGTCGATTACCAGGCGCAAGCCCTTCTGGATGAACTTGTCGCTGGTACCCTGCATATATTGTTCGAGCGACAGCAGGCCGTCGCGGCGCGCCTGCGAACTCCAGGCGGTGATTTCGCGCGCCAGCTTGATGCGCCGGCTCGGCGGCGGCTTGAATACCCAGCGCAGCATGCGCAGGCCGCGCATGAAGGTGGCCGCTTCGTTTTGCAGCAGCACGGCGCCAAAGGTGCCGACCACCACGATGGAAAACGCCGCCGGCTGTACCAGCGATGCAAACTTTCCGCCATCCATGCTGTGGCCGAGCAGCAGCCCGGCCAGCGCGATGACGACACCCGCTATGCTGGCCCAGTCCACGCCTGCTCCCGTAGTTGCGCGCGCAGCCGCGACACCGCCTGGGTGTGCAGCTGCGAAACGCGCGATTCAGATACGCCCATGACGGCGCCGATTTCCTTCAGGTTCAATTCTTCTTCGTAGTACAGGCTCATCAGGATCTTTTCGCGCGGCGGCAAGCCGTCGATCGCATCGATCACGGCCTGGCGGAAGTCGCCTTCCATCAGCGTGGCGAGCGGATCGGCGTCGTCAACCGCATAGCGGTCGAGGAAGCTGTCGCTGCCTTCCTCGGAATGGAAATCTTCATAGTAGACCAGCTGGTGGCCGCCGCCGTCGGACAGCATGTCCTGGTACTCGGCCAGCGACATCTTCATGTACTTGGCCACTTCCGACTCGGTCGGCGGCTGGCCCAGCTTCTGCTGCAGGGTGGCCATCGCGGTTTCGATCTTGCGCATGTTCTGGCGCATCGAGCGCGGCAGCCAGTCGCTGTTGCGCAGCTCGTCGAGCATCGCCCCGCGGATGCGCAGCACCGCGTAGGTTTCGAATTGCGCGCCGTGGGTTTCTTCGTAGCGGCTGATCGCGTCCAGCAGGCCGATCATGCCGGCCTGAACCAGGTCATCGACTTCCACACTTGGCGGCAGCTTGGCCTTCATGTGGTGGGCAAGACGCTTTACCAACGGCATGTGCTCCGTCAGTAAATGGTTCTTGTCCGCTTTGCCTTTGACCGTGTACATGTTCAATTGTTTGTTAAGCGCCCAGTTGGATATTGCCGCCGGTCCGGCCAAGTTGTGGCATGCCAGGCAGCGCGAAGCGGCCCGCCAGGCGGCGGAACGCCACCGATGCCCCGGCCAACGGGAACGCATCCACCACCGAACGGCCCAGCCGCGCTGCGCGGTGCAGGTGTTCGTCGGCGGGCACCGAGCCCATCGACGTCAGCTGCACTGCCAGGTAACGGCTTGCCGCGGTTGCCATATTATCGTATACCACCTTCGCCTCTGTCTCAGAAGCATTAGTTACCAGGATTCCGAACGGGCGGCGGCCATATTGCTGGGACAAGCGCTTGATCAGGGAGTAGGCATTGGTGATCGATTCGGCGCTGGTGGACACTTGCACCACGATCTCGGATTCGGCCATCACCGGCAACGGGAAACTGTCGTCGCTGGCCAGCTCGCCATCGACCATGACGATGCCGGACTGCTTGACCAGCACGTCGAAGGTCTTGGCCACGCGGCGCGCGTCATTGGCGTCGTAGCGCACGCCGTGCAGCATGGTGACCACGCCGAAACCCTGCGGGGCCTGGTGAATCACCTGGTTCAGCGCGCATTCCTGGCGCGCCACCGACAGCAGGCTGTGCTCGCTGTCGATGCCGAGGCGGCGCGTCACGCCGTAGCCGCGCTCGCAGGCGTCGACCAGCAGCACGTCGCTGCCGGCGTGGGCCAGCGAGGCGCCCAGGTTGACCAGCATGGCGCCCTTGTCGTCTTGCTCGGTGGCGGACAGGAAAGTGACGATGCGCGGCTTGGGACCGGCCAGCATGCGCCGCAGGCCTTCGGCCTGGTCGAAGTCGAAGTTAGCCAAGATGCACCTCGCGCAGCGAACGGTCATTGCGCGCGGTGCTGGTGGCGGCCATCAACAGCGGCAGCTCGGCATCGGAGAATTGGGTGGCGGCGGCGTCGCGCTTGAGGCGGAAGGCGCGGTCGACCAGCATGCCACGGTCGGCCAGGTGCAGGTCTTCCGGCACGCGCTGGCCGTTCGAGATATAAAACAGGTTCAGCTTCTGGCGGATGATCACGTCGAGCACGTTGCCGATCGAGGCCGCTTCGTCCAGCTTGGTCATGATGCAGCCGGCCAGGCCGCTGCCCTGGTAGGCGCGCACGACTTCGTTGAGGGTTTCGTTGGTCGAGGTGGCGTTCAGGCACAGCAGGCGCTTGACGTCGGCGCCGGTGCCCGACAGCATCGCGACCTGCTCGGCCACGTTCTGGTCGCGCTGCGAGACGCCGACGGTGTCGATCAGCACGGTGTGCTTGTTGCGCAGTTCTTTCAGGGCGATGCGCAGGTCGGCTTCGTCCTTTACCGAGTGCACCATCACGCCGAGGATCTTGCCGTAGATGCGCAGCTGCTCGTGGGCGCCGATCCGGTAGGCGTCGGTGGTGATCAGGGCCAGCTTCTCCGGGCCATGGCGCATCACGCAGCGGGCCGCCAGCTTGGCGGTGGTGGTGGTCTTGCCGACCCCGGTCGGGCCGACCAGCGCGAACACGCCGCCCTTTTCCAGGATCTCGTCTTCGTTCTCGAGGGTGGTCAGGTTGCGGTTCAACACCGTCTTGATCCAGCGAAGGCTGTCTGCCGCGTCCTTACCAGCCGGCAGCTTTTCAATCAGGTAGCGCGACAGGCTGGCCGAGAAGCCGGCCGCCAGCATTTCGCGCAGCACGCCGGCCTTTTGCGGCTCGCGCTGGGCGGTCGCGCCCCAGGCGATTTCTGCCAGCTGGGCTTCCATCTGGCCGCGCATGGCGCGAATTTCTTCCATCATGCCGCTCATTTCGGCGGCGGCGCTGTCCTTGGCGTGGGCGATGGCCGCCTGCATCAGCGACGACATCTGGGCCATGTCGAAGGCCGGCGCCGGCGCCGCGTGCGAGACATACGGATCTTGCGGCGCGGCGGCGCGGCGGTTGACGAACGGCTCGGCGGGAATCTGCAGGCTCGGGCGCGGCTGGGCCATTTCGGTGTCCGGCGCCGGCGCCGAGACCGAGGCGGCGTCGTCGCTGGCCAGGGCCAGGATCTCGACCACGCCATCGACCGGGCGGTTCGACAGGATGACGGCGTCCGGCCCGAGGGCATCGCGTACCTTGCGCAGGGCTTCACGCGACGTAGTGGCGGTAAATTTCTTGACGTTCATTTTGCTCAACTCCCGGATACCTGCTTAACGTGCCGCCACATGGCGCACATTGTCGATCACATAGGAATCATTATTGACGATGCCTTGAAGAAACCATCGGGGGAAAAGGCGGGGAAATGGGGGTTATTTCAGTGCCGCGGAGGCGCGGGCCTCGAATATCAAGGACTTAGGCGATGCGGGGGCGGGAAATCGGCGGATAAGCGCGCAGCGCGCATCCGCCGATGTTGATTAACCAGGAACGCCCACCAGGCTGGTGACCTTGATGGTCTTGGTCTCAGGCACTTCGTTATGCGACAGCACCTTCAACTGCGGCAAGGCGCGGCGCAGGAAGCGCGACAGCAATGGACGCAGCGGACCTGGCACCAGCAGCACCGGCGTCAGCCCCAGCGCTTCCTGCTGCTGGGCGGCAGCGCCAGCCTGCTGGGCGATGGTGTCGGCCAGGCCGGGCTCGATGCCGCTGCCGTCGCCGCCCGCCCCCATCGCCTGCATCAGCAGGCGTTCCAGGCGGTTGTCCAAGGTCATCACCGACAGCTCATTGGTGCCCGGGAACAGTTGCTGGACAATGGCGCGGCCCAGCGCGATACGGACCAGCGCGGTCAGCTCGTTCGGGTCTTGCGTCTGCACGGCATATTCGGCCAGCGTTTCGACGATCGAGCGCATGTCGCGGATGTGCACGCCCTCGACCAGCAGGTTCTGCAACACTTTCTGCAGCGTCGACAGCGACACCAGCTTCGGCACCAGGTCTTCGATCAGCTTCGGCGATTCCTTGCCCATGTGATCGAGCAATGCCTGTACTTCGCCGCGGCCCAGCAGTTCGGACGCGTGGGTGGTGATCAGGTGGTTCATGTGGGTGGCAACCACGGTGCCGGCGTCGACCACGGTATACCCCATGCTCTGCGCTTCGTCGCGCAGGCCGGCGTCGATCCAGGTGGCCGGCAGGCCGAACGCCGGGTCGGTGGTGACCAGGCCCGGCAGGTTGCCGGTGGCCATGCCAGGATTGATCGCGAGGAACTGGCCGTTGAGCGCTTCGCCGCTGCCCACTTCCACGCCCTTGAGCGTGATGCGGTAAGCCGACGGCTTCAGTTCGAGGTTGTCGCGGATGTGCACCGGCGGCGCCAGGAAGCCGACTTCCTGGGCGAATTTCTTGCGGATGCCCTTGATGCGCTTGAGCAGCTCGCCGTTCTGGGTCTTGTCCACTAGCGGGATCAGGCGGTAGCCGACTTCCAGCCCGAGTGTGTCGACCGGCATGATGTCTTGCCAGGTCGCTTCTTCCTGCTCCGGCGCGGCGGTGGAGGTGGTCGTTGCCGCCGCGGCGGCAGCGGCGGCCTCGTCCACCTTGGGCGCCTTGTCGCGCATCGAAACGGCGTAGCCTGCGCCGCCCAGCATGGCAGCGAGCAGCAGGAACACCAGGTTAGGCATGCCCGGGATCAGGCCCATGCCGCCGACGATGACGGCGGTGATGTACAGCACTTCCGGCTTGGCGAACAGCTGCCTGACGAGCTGGGTGCCGACGTCCTGGTCGCTGGCCACGCGCGAGACGACGATACCGGCCGCGGTCGAAATGATCAGCGATGGAATCTGCGCCACCAGGCCGTCACCGATGGCCAGCAGGGTGTAGGTCTGGGCGGCGTCGCCGAAGGCCATGTCGTGCTGCAGCATACCGACCAGCAAACCGCCGATCATATTGATGACGGTCACCATGATGCCGGCGACGGCATCGCCGCGCACGTACTTCGAGGCACCGTCCATGGCGCCGTAGAACTCGGCTTCCTGGGCCACTTCGGTACGGCGGCGGCGCGCCTCGTCTTCCGGGATCAGGCCGGCGTTGAGGTCGGCGTCGATCGCCATCTGCTTGCCTGGCATCGCGTCCAGGGCAAAACGGGCGCCCACTTCAGCGATACGGCCGGCGCCCTTGGTGACGACGGTAAAGTTAATGATGGTCAGGATGATGAAGACGATGATACCGACCGCGAAGTTACCGCCGATCAGGAAGTGGCCGAAGGCCTCGATGACTTTACCGGCAGCGCCGGCGCCGGTGTGGCCTTCGGTCAGCACCACGCGGGTCGAGGCCACGTTGAGCGACAGGCGCAGCATGGTCGAAACCAGCAAGATCGCCGGAAACGCCATGAAGTCGAGCGGCTTGACGGTGTACAGCGCGGTCAGCAGCACGATCACCGACAGGGCGATGTTAAAGCTGAAGAACAGGTCGAGCACGAATGCCGGCAGCGGCAGAATCATCATCCCCAGCAGCATGATGATCAGGATCGGCGCGGCCATCGAGGTCGCGCCGCCCTTCATGTTGGGCATCCAGGCTGGAAGTTTCATGCTGTTCATCGAGGTGCTCCGTTATTCGTCTCTGGTTTCTTTTGCGATGCCGGGTCGTGCGGATCGAGCTCTGGCGGTACAGGCAGCTTGCCCGGACGGTCGGGATGCTTGCCGTCGCCCTTCTTGAAGGCACGCAGCTGGAACACGTAGGCCAGCACTTCGGCCACTGCCGAGTACAGCGCTTCCGGGATCTCGTCGCCGATTTCGGTATGCTTGTGCAGCGCACGGGCCAGTGCCGGCGCTTCCAGCATCGGCACATTGTTTTCCTTGGCCAGTTCGCGGATGCGCGCCGCGATCACGTCGGCGCCCTTGGCCACCACGCGCGGCGCGCCGCGCTCGCCATCGGCGTATTTCAGTGCCACAGCATAGTGGGTCGGGTTGGTGACGACCACGTCGGCGGTCGGGATCGCGTCCATCATGCGGCGCTGGGCCATCTCGCGCTGCAGCTGGCGGATCTTGCCCTTGATCTGAGGGTTGCCGTCCGATTCCTTCGATTCCTGGATCACTTCCTGGCGCGTCATCTTCAGCTTGTCGCCGTAGTGCCACATCTGGTAAGGACCGTCGATCGCTGCCACCAGGCCGAGGCCGCCGACGATGAACAGGAACGCCGATCCCATCAGGTCAACCAGGTGCGCGCTGGCCGAGCGAATTTCCTCGACGGCCAGGCCGATCACGGCGTCTTTCTGGCTGACCACGACGAGGTAAGCGACCGCACCGACCACAACGGTCTTGGCGATCGCCTTGAACAGCTCGACGAGGGCATTCTTGGAAAACATGTTGCCGATACCCTTGATCGGGTTGAGCTTGCCGAAGTTCGGCATGAACGCCTTGCTGGAGAACAGCCAGCCGCCGATCAGCAGAGGCGAGCACAGCGCGACGACCATGATGGCGATCGCCAGCGGCAGGCAGGCCAGCATGACCTGGGCGATATCGGAGGCGACGCGTTCGATCAGCAGGGTTGGGTTGTAGATTTGTTCACGGGTAAGCGCCAGGCCCGACACCATGGTGGCATTCAGCTGGCGCACCAGCCCGCCGCCGGTCAGCCACAGGCCGGCGCCGGCCGCCATCAGGACGGTAAACGTCGCGACTTCGCGCGAGCGCGGCACATCGCCTTCCTCACGCGCTTTCTCCAGTTTTCTGGCTGACGCGGGTTCGGTCTTTTCTGCGTCGCTTTCGTCTGACATCTGACACTCCTGTTGGCATTTCGCCTGAAGGTCACATTATTCGTGATATTGCTTCAGGACAATCGCAGGAACAGGGGTGCAAAGGCCGGTTATATCGGCGCCAGTTGCGGAGGCTTGTTAGCGAATCGGCAACTTCTCAAGCGAACAGCTGATGCCGGGCGGCCTGGCTGATGGCGACGGTGGCCGGATGGCTCAGGCGGCGCTCGGTGGTGATCGCATAGACTTGCTCGACGATGCCATCGATCCGCCCCACCTCGACCACGCCGTATTGCCTGCATACCTGCGCCGCGATGACCTTGGGGGCGAAGAACAACCCTGCCCCCGACTGGCCGAAGGTTTTCATCATGGCGCTGTCGTCGAATTCGCCGACGATGCGCGGGTGCAGGTTGTTCGCCCCGAACCATTGCAGCAGCCGGTGGTGGATGGCGAAATCTTCGCCGGGCAGCAACACGGGGGCGCCGTCCAGGCAGGCCGGAAACGGTCCGGCCAGCGTGGCCGCCAGCGCGGCGGTCGCGAACACGGTCATGCCGCTCTCGCCCAGCAGGTGGTTATAGCCGCGCACGCTCAGGTGGGCCGGGATCGGCCGGTCGGCCAGGACCATGTCGAGCCGGTGCACCGCCAGGTCGGCAAGCAGCCCGGCCAGCCGGCCTTCGCGGCAGACCAGGTAGACCGCGTCGGGCAGGCTGAGCGCGGGCTCGACCAGCCGGCAGGCGATCAGTTTCGAGACCGAGTCGGCAAAGCCCACCCGGAACGTGGTGGTGGCGCGCGACTGGTCGCGCACCGCCTCCAGCAAGGCGTCCTCGGTGCTGAAAATGTCGTCCGCATAGGCCAGGATGCGGCGCCCGGTATCGCTCAGTTCAAGGTTGCGCCCGCTGCGGCGGAACAGTTCGACGCCGAGCGACTCGGCAAATTCGCTGAGCTGGCCGGAAATCGTCTGCGGCGTGACGTGCAGCTGCTGGGCGGCGCGCGCGATGCTGCCGGTCCTGGCCACGATCCAGAAATAGCGCAGGTGTTTGAAATTGATGGCTGCCATCGGTCCCCCTTCTGCAATACATCGTATTTTTCGATGAATAGAACAAGTATATTCGATTTGCTCGATGTATCCAAAGCGCTTAACATCGTCCTGTCAAATCAATAAGGGGGATGCCATGGATGGCACAACAGCAGTCAATGGTCTCGAGACCATCGCCACCGGCCCGATGTGGGCCGGTTTTGTGGTCTTCGTGCTGGTCATGCTGGCGCTCGACCTGTTCGTCTTCGGCGGCAACAAGGCGCACAAGGTCAAGGTCAAGGAAGCGGCGATCTGGTCGGGAGTCTGGGTCAGCCTGGCGCTGCTCTTCAACTTCGGGCTGTGGTGGTACCTGAACGGCACCGTGGGACGCGAGATCGCCGACCAGAAGGCACTCGAGTTCTTCTCCGGCTACCTGATCGAAAAGGCGCTGTCGGTTGACAACGTGTTCGTCTTCCTGCTGATCTTTACCGCTTTCCAGGTCCCGCAGCAGTACCAGCGCCGCGTGCTGCTGTACGGCGTGCTGGGCGCGATCGTCATGCGCGCCATCATGATCATGGCCGGCGCCTGGGTGGTGAGCGAATTTAGCTGGGTGCTGTACGTGTTCGGCGCATTCCTGCTGATCACCGGCCTGCGCATGCTGGTCGCGGTCGACGCCAAGCCGGACGTTGAAAACAACCCGGTGCTCAAGCTGGCCCGGCGCTACCTGAAGGTGGCCGACGGCGACCACGGCGAGCGCTTTGTCGTCGTCAAGAATGGCGTGCGTTACGTGACGCCGCTGTTCCTGGTGCTGCTGCTGATCGAAGCGACCGACCTGGTCTTTGCGGTCGACTCGATCCCGGCGATCTTCGCCATCACGACCGATCCGTTCATCGTGTTCACCTCGAACCTGTTCGCGATTCTCGGCTTGCGGGCGCTGTACTTCCTGCTGGTGGACGTGGCTGACCGTTTCCACCTGCTCAAGTATGGCCTGGCGATGGTATTGGCCTTCATTGGCGCCAAGATGCTGATCATGCCGTGGTACCACCTGCCGGTGCAGGCATCGCTGATGGTGGTGGCATTCCTGATCGCGTCGAGCTGCTTCGCCAGCGTCTGGGTCACCCGCCAGAAGAAGTAAGCGCTGGGCCCTGCATGCCAGGGCCCATTTTTTCAGACCACGTTTAAGATAGGAATACCATGCGCGCCTACCCGCCCGACAGTCCGGACGCCGCCGGCCGACTGCTTGCCCTGACGATGATCGTTGACGGCAAGCTGGCGGTCTCCGAGCTTGCCGCCCTCGACAGCAGCAAGATCCTCGACCATATCGACATCGACCTGGCCCGCTTCCAGGGCATGCTGCAAGACTTGTGCGACGACCTGCTGTCGTCGCAGCTTGACGATGCGGTCCAGCTGGACGACGCGGCGATCGACCGCGTGCTGGCGGAAATTGCCGATCCGGATTTGCGCCGCCAGTTATTCGATGCCATGTGGTGCATTGCCGATGCCGACAACTTGCTGGCCGATGCCGAGGCAGTGCTGTTGACACGGGCCAGCAATGCCTGGTCGGCGGAGCGTAACTTTCGCGCCGCCGTAGCTTAGTCCGGGCAGGTAAACAGCTCGGGCTCCCAGTGCGGACGCACGGCCAGGCGCATGTCGCCGATGTCGAGCTCACGCATGACGGGTGCCGCCAGGGTGTATTTGCCGTCGATCAAGGCTTGCCTGAGTGAGGCGCATGCAGCAAGGCTCGACGGCAGCGTGCCGAGCGGCCGCCACTGTCCGGGTTTGACCTCGCTCACCACCACGGCATTTGGCTCCGGCAAGGCGCCAAGCATGACGATTTCCGGTTTGCCGTCGCCTGTGAGATCGAGCAGTACCAGGTCGCACGCGCCGCGCTCGCCGCGCAGGCAGGCCGGATAAGGCGATCCGGATAACAGATTCAGGTTGGTCGTGAGAAAGCTTGCGGGTAAGCGGCTCCCCTTTGGCCACACGCGCGCGTTCTCGCTGAGCCGGACAGGCACCGGCTGCGCCAGCAGATCGGCTTGCTGGTGTACAGGCCCGTTCATTTTCTGGACCGCTGCGATCTTGTCGCGTACCAGCTGCGCATCCTGGCCCTGGAAATTAGCGCGCAGTTGTTCCAGCGCCACGTGGCCATGGCGTTTTCCTTCAAACCTCAGGTAGGCGAAGTCGAACTTGTCGGGCGCGACCTTGCCCGACTGCAGACGTGCCACCTGGCTTGCCACGGACAGGCGCGCCGGGTCGCCCAAGGGAGAGAACAGCGTCAACAGCATTCCAAGTACCACAAATGCATTGGTAATGTTGGTGGTGGAAATGGCGATGCGGCGATCCGGCCGCAGCGCCGCCCATGCATAACCGGCGGCATAGATCGATGCCACGGCCAGGCATGCGGCCGCGACGATGCGGCTGGTAGTCCAGCCGTAATCGCCCACACGCAGGCTCAGCGCGTACAAGCCAATGAGCACAATCGGCGCAAGCAGGACCGAGGCCACACGCACGCTGCCCTGTACTACCGGCGCCGCGGCGACATCCGGCGCGCCGTCCTGATACGCCGCATTGACCAGTACGACCAGCACGGCGGCCGCGCCGAGCAGCACCGCGGTGGCGCTGCGCGTGGCCCACAGCGGTTCAAGGCCGGTGAATGGCAGGCTTGCCAGGAATCCGCCGATGACCAGCACTGCGACCGGCAGTATCCATGACAGCAGCACCAGCAGCAAGGTGCGGATGCCGCGCACGATGGCCGGGCGCACGTCGGTAATGTGCATCGCGCACGAGAACGCCAACGCGATCATCGGAATGACGAACCACGATTCGCCGATTACCTGGCGCAGGAAGTCGAGCTTGATCAGCATGAACAGTTCGGAACCGAGCAGCAGCACCAGCCAGGTGACGCCGACGAACAAGGCACTGAAAGAGAGCTGGACGAACTGCTTCCATGCGGTTTCAAAATAGGCCGGATAGGAAGCGATGCGGCGCCGTTCGCCGGCGCCGGCCATCACCAGCGACTGCGCGATGAAGAACCCGGAGATGCAGACCACGATCAGCTGGCCGGTCAGGTTGGACGGATTATCGTTCGACGGTGAAGCGACGGCGCCCGGGCCGGCCGCGCGCCAGACATCGTAGGCGCCGAGCGCGCCGAGGATCGCCGCGGCAACCGGGATCCAGGTCAGCAGCTGGCGCCGATTCAGCGCACCGATGCTGGCGATGAAGAGGATGGGCACGATCAGCCACACCAGCACCAGCGGCCCGGCCAGCAACGGCTCAGACGATGGCCATGCCTTGGCCTTGAACGACTGGTACAGCAGATACAACACCAGCCCCTGGACTAGCCCGGCGGCGACGCGGATCGCGCCGATGTTGCTGGAAGGTAGGGATTGAGCCGGCCAGTTGCTGGCCATATCGGACGTCAGCATGCACTTCCCCTTTTGTCGGTCAGATCAATTCGGCGATTCCACCAGCCTTGTTCGCTTAGCGCGAGCGCTTCGCCTCCAACTGCTTCACGGTCTGATCGATCGCGCCGAAGATCGACTTTCCGGCCGCATCGAGCATCTCGATCTTGATGGCGTCGCCAAACAGCATGAACGGCGTGCTGGCAATGCCATCGGCGATCATCTCCAGGCAACGCTTCTCGGCGATGCACGAGTAGCCGCGGCTGGCGTCCTTGTTCGACACGGTGCCCGAGCCGACAATGGTGCCGGCGCGCGCATTGCGCGATTTGCACAGGTGTGCGACCAGCTGCGGGAAATTGAACACCATGTCGACGCCGGCATGCGGCTGGCCGACCAGCTTGCCGTTCCAGGTCGAGCGCAGCGGCAGGTGCACCTTGCCGCCCTTCCAGGCGTCCCCCAGTTCATCGGGCGTGACCGCCACCGGCGAAAAACTCGACGCCGGTTTCGATTGCAGGAAGCCGAAACCCTTCGCCAGTTCCGGCGGGATCAGGTTGCGCAGCGACACATCGTTGACCAGCATCAAGAGCCTGATCTGCTGGTGCGCTTCGTCCGGTGTCGCGCCCATCGGCACGTCGCCGGTGATCACCGCCACTTCCGCTTCAAAGTCGATGCCCCACTCTTCATGCGCCAGCACGATGTCGGCCATCGGCCCCAGGAAATCGTCGCTGCCGCCCTGGTACATCAGCGGATCTTCCCAGAACGACTCGGGCATCTCGGCGTTGCGCGCCTTGCGCACCAGTTCGACATGGTTGACGTAGGCCGAGCCGTCGGCCCATTGATAAGCGCGCGGCAGCGGCGCCATGCACCTGGCCGGGTCGAAGTCGAAGGGCCGATGGGCACGGCCGCTATTTAATAGCTGCGACAGTTCGTTGAGCTGCGGCGCGATGAAGGCCCAGTCGTCGAGGGCGGCCTGCATGGTCGGGGCGATGCCGTCGGCCAGGTGCGCGGTTTTCAGGTCGCGCGCAACGACGGCAAGCTGGCCGTCGCGCGAACCGTCGTTGATGGTGGCCAGTTTCATGCTGTCGCCGGGCCTTGCGGGACGAGCAGGTCGAGCTGGGCTTGTTCCAGGAAACACCACTCGCCTTCGGCCAGGCCGAGCGCCTCGAGCGTCAGGTTGCCGATGGCCGAGCGGTGCAGCGCGCTGCAGTGGTTGCCGGCCGCAGCCAGCATGCGCTTGACCTGGTGATACTTGCCCTGTTCAAGGACGATCTCGAGCAGCTTGTCGCCGCGCTGCACGCACGACACGGCCGCCAGCGGCGCCGGTTCGTCATGCAGCTGCACGCCGGCGAGCAATTGCCCGATCAACTCGGACGTGACGGCGTCGGCCGTCGTCGCCTGGTAGATCTTGGGAATGTGCCGCTTTGGCGACGACTGGGCATGGATGAACGGGCCGTCGTCCGACATCAGCAGCATGCCCGTGGTGTCGTGATCGAGGCGGCCGACGGGTTGCACATCGCGCCAGGTAAATTGCTCGGGCAACAGCGTCAGCACGCCAGGATGGTGGCTCGGCTTGCGCGAACACTCGAAATTGGCTGGCTTGTTCAGCGCGATATAGACGCGTTCGCGGTACTTCCACTCTTCGTCGAAAACCTGCAGCACCAGGCCGTCGGTGTCGACGATGGTCTTGAACTTGTCGTGAGTCTCGCCGTTGATCGCCACTTCGCCATCTTCGATCAGCGCGCGGCAGTATTTGCGGGTGCCGAAACCCTGCGATTGCAGGATGCGGTCCAGGGATAATTTGCTCATGGGCGAGACTTTAACAGAACGCCAGACGCCTCGAAAGCATGCCGTAAGAAGTGCCGCCGGGAAAGTTCATTGTTTTGGAGAATTTGAGTCGGCACAAGCTGCACGTTTGAGGAGGATCAAGAGTAACCAGTTTCGGGTTGTTACACTGAAACTTCATTAGGAATCGGCTGAATGATTCTGGTAAAAATACCTAGCTCGTCCTTAAGACGAACGCGAAGCCGACAACATACAAAAGGGGAAACAGCATGAGCTTCAAACAAGATTCTGCGCCCCATCTTGATGCCTCCAGGGACCTTGCGAATATGGGCTGTGCTGACGAAACGTGGACGGAAGACGAGGCGGCATGCAGCCATGCCGCCCAGGTTGTCGCGAAATTCGTGATCCAGCGCTGGCAGGATGGCAGCCGCCAACAGTGCGCCGACATGGCGCTGCCGCACAATCAGTCCGCCCGCGCACGCTGGCTGGTGAAAACCCAGCAAGGTTTGCAAGACTGGATAGAACGCGGCGGTTTTTCGCTGCCGGTCGACGCCCACGATGCCGCTGCCCTCGCCGGAACGGGCATCGTCCGTCCGACCCTGTACCAATTCCCCCGCTGATACCCCCACCCGCCGCTGGCCCACCCTGGCGCCAGCGAAAACCCACGCAAAAAAATGAAAACGACGGCATTGCGCCGCCGTTTTCAAGTCCCTTCACAGGACGCACTACGAGGAATGAGAATTCTCTCAGTACCGCATTTGGTATGCAGCGGTAGTTCGCTTCAATTGAAATGATGCCAACACGGTGGATTGGTAATAGCGTCCCCCTTAGAATGAACTACAGGATTAAATATAGAACACCTGTCTGAACATACAAGGAAAATATTCGGTGGTAAATTACCGCAGTTGCGGAAGATTGCCCGGGCCCATAGCTTTCACGGCCCCCTGGCCGACTGCCGCGCCGAATTTCTTCAATACCCGCTCAGGCAGGCCTTCGTGGGCCGTGTAATCGACAATGTCTTCCACCTTGACGATATCGCGGGCGACGGTGTCGACGGTTCCGAAACCATCCGCCAGGCCCATTTCGACCGCTTTCGCACCGCTCCAGTACAGGCCGGAGAAGGTCTCCGGCGTTTCCTTCAAGCGCGTGCCGCGGCCGGCGCGCACCACCGCGATAAACTGCTGGTGAATTTCATTGAGCATCGCCTGGGCGTGCGCCTTATGTTTATCGGACTGGGGGCTGAACGGATCAAGGAAACCCTTGTTCTCGCCGGCAGTCATCAGGCGGCGCTCGACACCCAGCTTCTCCATCGTGCCGGTAAAGCCGAAGCCGTCCATCAGTACGCCAACCGAGCCCACGATGCTCGCTTTGTTGACGAAAATGCGATCGGCCGCGGCGGCGATATAGTACCCGCCGGAGGCGCACATCTCGTCCACCACCACGTACAGCTGCTTGGCCGGATACCCCAGCCGCAAGCGCTTGATTTCATCGACAATAATGCCGGCCTGGACTGGACTGCCGCCCGGGCTGTTGATGCGCAAGACGACCGCGACCGAGCCGCTATCGGAAAACGCCTTGTTCAGCGAAGGCACCACATTGTCGGCCGCACCGCTGCCTTCCTCGTCGATATTGCCTTCAATTTCAATCAGTGCGGTGTGACGGCCCAGTGTCTCGTCGTCCGACCCGGGGTAGCTCAGGTCGAAGAAAATCCACAGGCCAACCACCGCAATGCCGATCATCAGCAGGCGGAAGAAAATATGCCAGCGGCGCGCGGCGCGCTGCTCCTTCAAGGTGGCGAACATCAGCTTTTCCAGCGTCTCGCGCTCCCAGTTGGAGCTGATCTCGCGTGGCGTCCTGCGGCTGTCGGGTTGGTGGCTTGGGGTCTCGTTCATACTCGCTTATGGTTCACACAGTTACGTCGCTTGCGGCAGGCCGATCAGATCGTCCGGCTGCCAAAAAATCTTGTCATCATGCTCACGCACAGCAATCGGGCGCAGCCGTCCACCCTTGCACGGCCCGCCAGCGCACAGGCCGCTGTCGGGAACGTAGATCGCCCCATGGGTGGCGCACATCAGGTACAGTCCGCTCGACTCGAAAAACTCGCCCTCCGCCCAGTCCAGTTCGATCGGTACGTGGGCACAGCGATTCAAGTAGGCGTGGGGCTTGCCGTCGTAGCGCACCACGAAACCGGTGGCCGGGTCGCCAAAGGCCTGCACCGGAAAGCGCACGCCCTTGCCGCCTTCGGCCACGGCGTCGGATGCGCAGATGAACACTTCGTGCGCCGCGTCGCCAGCCATCAGGCGTTCTCTGCCAGCCACTGGTGCAATTCCGCGACGCTGCTGGCCGAGTACATCGGCAAGCAAGCGTCGAGCTGGTCGACCGGATGGGCGCCGTACTGAACCGCGATGCCGGCCGCGCCGGCATTATTGGCCATAAGCAAGTCGTGCGTGGTGTCGCCGATCATAACGGTGCGGCGCAGGTCCTGGCCTAATTCCCTGGTCAATTCTTGCAGCATTGCAGGGTGCGGCTTGGAAAATGTCTCGTCGGCGCAACGAGTTGCATCGAACAGCGAGAGCAAGCCGACGGCGTTCAGCGCGCGGTTTAGTCCGACCCGGCTCTTGCCGGTCGCCACCGCAAGGAAATAGGCTTGTTGCGACAGCTCGGTCAGCATCTCGCGTACGCCGTCAAATAGCACCAGATCGTGGTCTTTTGAGAGGAAATGGAAGCGATAGCGCTCCACCATCCGTGGATACATGGCCGGGTCGATGCCAGGCATGACGGCCTGCATGGCCTCGAACAGGCCCAGCCCGATCACATGCGACGCCGCTTCATCGTTGGGAACCGGCAGGCCGAGATCCTTTGCTGCTGCCTGAATACATTTGACGATGGTGGCGGTGCTGTCCATCAGCGTGCCGTCCCAATCGAAGACGATCAGATCAAATTGCTTTCTTGCCATTTTCTCCGGCCGCGTCAGCGGCCAGCTCCTGTCCAAATAGGTGTCGGCGGGCCGAAAAATCAGCCCGCATTCTTGTTTTAGCGTTTCGCGGTGGTAAGCGGTTTTCCCAAGCTTACCAAGAAACGTTCGCATTCTGCCGGCAGCGGTGCATTTATCGTCATCGGCTTGCCGGTCTCGGGGTGGGTAAACGTAATCTGGTGCGCGTGCAGGAACATGCGCTTGAGCGCCCCACGACTGTCGTCGGCCTTGAGCAGGATCCGGTTGAGCGCGAAATCGCCGTATTTGTCGTCACCGAGAATCGGAAAGCCCGACGATGCGAGGTGTACCCGGATCTGGTGGGTACGCCCGGTCTTCAGCTCGGCCTCCAGCAGGGCGAAGCGCTGCCATTTGCGCAGCAGGCTGAACACCGTGTGCGACTCCATCCCGCCGGCCTGTACGCAGACGCGGCGCTCGCCTTCGGCGGTGGTGTATTTATGCAGCGGCAACTTGACATGCTGGCGCGCGTTCTGCCAGTCGCCCGCCACCATGGTCAGGTAACGCTTGTCGGTCAGGCCGTCGCGCATCTGCTCGTGCAGGTTAGTAAGTGCTGACCTTTTCTTCGCCAGCAGCAGCAGGCCCGAGGTCTCGCGGTCCAGCCGGTGCACCAGTTCGAGGAACTTGGCGTCCGGGCGCGATGCGCGCAGCTGTTCGATCACGCCGTAGGACACGCCGGAGCCGCCATGGACCGCGACGCCGCATGGCTTGTCGATGATCAGCAGATGCGCATCTTCATGGAGGATCGCGAATTCGGCGCCCGGAACGGCGGCCTGGCTGGCCTTCTCGGCGATCCGGACCGGCGGAATGCGGACCACGTCGCCGCTTTCGAGGCGGTACATCTGGTCGATGCGGCCTTTGTTGACACGCACCTCGCCCGAGCGCAGGATGCGGTAGACGTGGCTCTTGGGCACCCCTTTGCAGATGCGCAGCAGGTAGTTGTCAATACGCTGGCCTGCTTCTTCTTCGGTGATGGTGACGAACTGGGCTTGCGGTTGGAGTGGCGCCGGCTGTGATGAAGGGGGAACAACATCTTTTTGCATCTTCATTTGCTCTGTCTTCCCAGAAATTCTCTCTAAGTCCTTCATTTTGAATATATAATCGACAGGCGGCGGTCAAACCTCTGCTGGTGTAAGAATTAAAACGATATTTTACACAGGGGCGTCTCCATCGGCCTCGCCAAATTGCAAATTCGATGGAAAAAAATGTGTACGCACATTCCTGCGCGAATCAGGGTTGCACCGTAGTTGTAATCGGATACCGCGCATGAGTGCTGAATTGGATTGCTTGGAATTTTAAGGATAAGTACCGGCAAGCCGGCCTGTAGGCGGGCTCGCCGGATGATGGCGTCGATAACGCTTGTCGTTTTCGCCCGACCGGATTTTCGCTTCGTACTTGAGGCTTGTGAGGTAAAGGCAGCAATGCCTGGGTATCCAAGCCTTTGTATGTTCGCCAAACCGCGGTCTGGCCATTGATTTGCTCACCGCCTGGCTGTTAGCCGTGCCCCACGTTCGACCGGGCTGCATTCGGCAAGTTGCAGGTGATGCGTGCACTCGGCATGTCGATCGACCCCACAGCGCCTGTTACGGCCATGACGCGCAGCGTCAGCGCGCCGTACGCTTAGGCATACCCACATCCGGCATCTCCACTTCTAGCGTACATCCCGTGTACTTTTTGCCGCTTTAACAAGCGGCACTGGATCGGCCCTCGCGGGCCGCGGAGTTAATAAAAAATGAAACGTATGTTATTTAACGCTACGCAGCAAGAAGAGCTGCGCGTAGCGATCGTCGACGGTCAGAAACTGATCGACATCGATATCGAAACGGCCGGCCGCGAACAGCGCAAGTCGAATATCTACAAAGGCGTCATCACCCGTATCGAGCCGTCGCTGGAAGCCTGCTTCGTCAGCTACGGCGAAGACCGCCACGGTTTCCTGCCATTCAAGGAAGTGGCCCGCACCTATTTCCGCGAAGGCGTCGATGTGCGCAATGCGTCGATCAAGGATGCGCTGCGCGAAGGCCAGGAAATCATGGTCCAGGTCGAGAAAGAAGAACGCGGCAACAAGGGCGCTGCCCTGACCTCGTTCATCTCGCTGGCCGGCCGCTACCTCGTCTTGATGCCGAACAACCCGCGCGGCGGCGGCGTATCGCGCCGCGTCGAAGGCGAAGAACGCCAGGAACTGCGCGAAACGATGGACAAGCTCGACCTGCCGCAAGGCATGTCGGTGATCGCCCGCACCGCCGGCATCGGCCGCAACGTCGAAGAGCTGCAGTGGGACCTGAACTACCTGATGCAGCTGTGGCGCGCGATCGAAGGCGCCGGCAAGCAAGGCAACGGCGCTTTCCTGATCTACCAGGAATCGTCGCTGGTGATCCGCGCAATCCGCGATTACTTCCAGCCGGACATCGGCGAGATCCTGATCGACACCGACGACATCTACGAGCAGGCCCATCAGTTCATGAGCCACGTGATGCCCGACATGGTGCACCGCGTAAAGCGCTACAGCGACGACGTGCCACTGTTCTCGCGCTTCCAGATCGAGCACCAGATTGAAACCGCGTATTCGCGCACCGTGCCGCTGCCATCGGGCGGCGCCATCGTGATCGACCACACCGAAGCGCTGGTCTCGGTCGACGTCAACTCGGCGCGCGCAACCCGCGGCTCGGACATCGAAACGACCGCCTTCAACACCAACTGCGAAGCGGCCGAAGAAGTGGCGCGCCAGCTGCGCCTGCGCGACCTTGGCGGCCTGATCGTCATCGACTTCATCGACATGGAAGTGGCGAAGAACCAGCGCGAGGTGGAAACCCGCCTGAAAGACGCGCTGCACCACGACCGCGCGCGTGTCCAGATGGGCAAGATTTCGCGCTTCGGCCTGATGGAACTGTCGCGCCAGCGCCTGCGTCCGTCGCTGTCCGAAGGCAGCCACGTGACCTGCCCGCGCTGCTCCGGCACCGGCCACATCCGCGACACCGAATCGTCCGCCCTGCAAGTCCTGCGCATCATCCAGGAAGAGGCGATGAAGGAAAACTCGGCCACCATCCACGTGCAAGTGCCTGTGGACGTCGCCGCCTTCCTGCTCAACGAAAAGCGCGGCGAAGTGCTGAAGATCGAGAACCGTCACCGCATCAGCGTGATCCTGATCCCGAACAAGCACCTCGACACGCCGCACTACAAGCTCGAGCGCATCAAGCATGACGACCCGCGCCTCGAAGACACCCAGTCGAGCTACACCCTGGCCGAGACCGCCGACACCGACATGGCCTACAGCAAGCGCCAGAAGGAAGACGTCAAGCCGCGCCAGGAAGCCGTCGTCAAGACGATCACCCCGGCCCAGCCTGCGCCGATGGTCGACCGCTCGACCGTCGAAGTACCGAAGGTTGTCGCTCCGGTGCTGACCGCGCCGGCCGAACTGGGCTTCCTCGCGAAAGTGAAAGCCTTCTTCTTCGGTCCCGAAGAAACCGTTGCCGCAGCCCCTGTCGTTCCGGCGACCCCAAGCAAGCCGGCAGCCGCCGACCGTGGCGACCGCAATGTCCGTGGCCCGCGTGGCCGTGGCCGTGGCGGCAAGCAAGGCGGCCGTGAGCGCGAAGAGCGCGAACCAGGCAAGGCCGGCCAGGACGAGACCGTCAAGGCGGCAGACGCCGACACCAAGCCAGCGCGTCCACCGCGCCAGCCGCGTCCGCCGCGTGAACCACGCGAGCAGACCGAGGTGGCAGCAGCGGCGCCGCGCGCCGAACGTGGCGAGCGTGCCGAACGTCCGGAGCGCGCCGAGCGTCCTGAACGCCCGGCCCGCCAGCCGCGCGAGCGTGCCGAGCGCACGCCGGCGATCGAAAGCCGCACCGACGAACTGGCGGTAGCGCCTGTCGTGGCAGCAGCAGCGGCAGCGGCCATCAATGTTGGCGTGCCTGCCGAGCAGGAAGCACTGGCGCCGAAAACCGTGATGACCATCGGTCCGAACGGTGAAGAAATCGAAGTCGAAGCAGGTGGCGACGAGCCGCGCCGCCGCCGCCGCCGTGGTGGCCGCAACCGCAATCGCCGCGACCGCGAGCTGGGCGAAGGCATGGAAGGCCAGGAAGGCGACGTTGACGGCGAACAAGCTTCTGAAGCAACGTTCACCGTTGCTGCCGAAGCGGACGTGGCAGCGGCTCCCGCCGTTGCAACGCCTGAACCAGTCGCCGAAGAGAAAGCACCGGTAGCGGAAGCGCCAATGGCGGCAACCTCGGTTGTTGCTGCAGACGTCGCCGAAACGGGCGCCGCACCAGTACCGTCGGCAGAGTATGTTGCATCGGAAGCAATGGCCGAAGCATCGGCTGCTGCGGAAGTTGCCGCGCCAGTCGAAGCGGCGCCGGCAGCAGCCGACGTTGCAGCACCTGCCGCGACCGCGCCTGTGGTGGTCGCGCCAGTGGCTGCTGAGCCAACCCCTGAGCCAACCCCTGAGCCAACACCTGAGCCAGCCCCTGAGCCGGTAGCAGTAGCGGCAGCGCCGTCGTACGCCGAGCCAACGATCTTCACGCCTGATCCGGTCTCGGAACTGGTCGCCGAGCCAGTTGCAGCCGAGCCAGAAAAAGTCGAAGCGCCTGCCCCTGTGGCAGCCGCCGCGCTTGCTCCTGCGGCTGCGCTTGCTCCGGCGCCGATCGCCGACATCAACGAGCTGCTCGGTTCGGCAGGCCTGGTGATGGCGTCGACCGATCCGGAAAAACTGCGCGCAGCGCAGGAAGCAGCGGCCCAGGTCGCAGCACCGGTACGCAAGCCGCGCGAACGCAAGCCACTGCCGCCGCAAGCGGACGAACCGCTGATCCAGATCGACACCCGTCAGTAATCCGATGGCGCGTTGAAATGCAAAAAGGGAAGCTTCGTGCTTCCCTTTTTTATTTGTAGCAATGATTGACGCAGGGCGGACAAGCAAAACACGCATCCGCCGAATTCACCATGACATTCCCGCGCGACATCGTCCCTCCCCCTGTCAGCCTGTCCGAGGCCTTCTGGTACTGGCTCAAGCTGGGCTTCATCAGCTTCGGCGGCCCTGCCGGCCAGATCGCGATGATGCACACCGAACTGGTCGAACGCCGGCGCTGGATCTCCGAGCAGCGCTTCCTGCACGCGCTTAACTACTGCATGCTGCTGCCCGGTCCCGAAGCCACCCAGCTGGCCGTCTACATCGGCTGGCTGATGCACCGCACGCGCGGCGGCATCATCGCTGGCGTACTGTTCGTGCTGCCGTCGCTGCTGCTGCTGATGTTGCTGTCCTGGATCTACCTTACCTATGGCACGCTGCCGCTGGTGGCAGGCATCCTGTATGGCATCAAACCCGCCGTGGTCGCCATCGTGCTGGCCGCGGCATGGCGCATCGGCACGCGCGCGCTGCGCAACCCGGCAATGATCGCGATTGCCGTCGCCGCCTTCCTCGCCATTGCGGTCGCCAGCCTGCCGTTCCCGGCGATCGTGCTGGCGGCGGCCGTCATCGGACTGGTCGGCGGCCGCGTGCGGCCGCGCCTGTTCCAGCCCGGCGGCGCCGCTCCCAGCAGCAATGCGTCCTACGGCCTGGCCATCATCGACGACGCCACCCCTACCCCGGCCCACGCGCGCTTCGCGCCACGGCACCTGCTGAAAGTGGCGCTGGTCGGCGGCGCGCTGGGCGCAGCCGTCTGGCTGCTGCTGGCCAGCCGCTACGGCTTCGCGCACACGCTCGCACAGATGGGCTGGTTCTTCACCAAGGCCGCCATGCTGACCTTCGGCGGCGCCTATGCCGTGCTGCCCTACGTCTACCAGGGCGGGGTCGAGCAGTACCAATGGCTCACGGCAACCCAGATGATCGATGGCCTGGCCCTCGGCGAAACCACGCCTGGCCCGCTGATCATGATCGTCGCCTTTGTCGGCTTCGTCGGCGCCTGGACGCACGCGCTCTTCGGGCACGACAGCTTGCTGCTTGCGGGCATTGCCGGAGCGTCGGTCGCCGCCTTCTTCACCTTCCTGCCGTCCTTCATCTTCATCGTTGCCGGTGGCCCGCTGGTCGAGTCGACACGCGGCAATGTCCGCATGACCGCGCCACTGACCGCGATCTCCGCCGCCGTGGTCGGCGTCGTTGTCAGCCTGGCGCTGTTCTTCGGCCAGCATGTGTTCGTCACTGGCGGCCGTATTGACTGGCCGGCGGCCGCGATCAGCGCCGCCGCGTGCATCGCCTTATTCCGCTTCAAGGTTGGCACCATCAAATTGATTGCCGCCTGCGCCCTTGCTGGCCTCATGCTATCGTATTGAAATGACTGAAAAAACAATCCTGTTCCGTGACGAACGCAACGCCGCGCCAGCGATTCCGCGCGTGCTGGAAACGCCCACCGGCCTGCTGGGCGATGCGCTCGCGCGTCCGCTGCACGACCTGCGCATCTCGGTTACCGACCGCTGCAATTTCCGCTGCGTGTACTGCATGCCGAAGGAAGTATTCGACAAGGACTACGCCTATCTGCCGCAGACATCGCTGCTGTCCTTCGAAGAGATCACCCGCATCGCGCGCCTGTTCGTTGCGCACGGCGTTGAAAAGCTCCGGCTCACCGGCGGCGAACCGCTGCTGCGCAAAAATCTCGAACGGCTGATCGGCATGCTCGCCGAACTGCGCACGCCAGGCGGCAAACCGCTCGACCTGACCCTGACCACCAACGGCTCGCTGCTGGCGAAAAAGGCGCAGTCGCTGAAAGACGCGGGCCTGAACCGCGTGACGGTCTCGCTCGACTCGCTCGACGACGCCACCTTCAAGCGCATGAACGATGTCGACTTCGCGGTCGCCGATGTACTGGCCGGCCTGGAAGCGGCGCACAAGGCCGGGCTTGGTCCGATCAAGGTCAACATGGTCGTCAAGGGCGGCATGAACGACCAGGAAATCGTGCCGATGGCGCGCCATTTCAAAGGCAGCCCGTATGTGCTGCGCTTTATTGAATACATGGACGTCGGCGCGTCGAATGGCTGGAACATGCGCGAGGTGGTGCCGTCCGAAGAAGTGGTGCGGCGCATCTCGGCCGAGATGCCGCTGCTGCCGATCGGCGCCAACTACACCGGCGAGACCGCGGCGCGCTGGCGCTATGCCGACGGCAGCGGCGAGATCGGCATGATCTCCAGCGTGACCCAGGCCTTCTGCCACGACTGCTCGCGCGCGCGCCTGTCGACCGAGGGCAAGCTGTACACCTGCCTGTTCGCGACCCGCGGCAGCGACTTGCGCGCCCTGCTGCGCGAAGGCCGCAGCGACGCCGAGATGTCGACTGCGATCGCCCACATCTGGCGTGCGCGGACCGACCGCTATTCCGAAACGCGCACGATCAATACCGATGGCCTGGTTCTCGGCGGGCCGAAGGTCGAGATGTCTTACATCGGAGGCTGAGCCAATGCCGTTACCCGAACAAATAACCGGCTTGATCCTGGCCGGTGGACGCGGTAGCCGCATGGGCCATGTCGACAAGGGCCTGCAGCCGTTTCGCGGCAAGGCGATGGCCGCACACATCATCGAGCGCCTGGCGCCGCAGGTTGGCGCCGTTGCCATCAACGCCAACCAGAACCTTGAGCAGTACGCGGCGTTTGGCGTTCCGGTCTGGCCCGACGACCTGCAAGGCTTCGAGGGTCCCATGGCCGGACTGGAGACGGGCCTGCGCCGCTGCGCCACCGACTATCTCGTGACCGCGCCTTGCGACTCGCCCTTCCTGCCGACGGATCTTGTCGCGCGCCTGTCGGCCGCACTGGAGACCAGCGGCGCCGACCTCGCACTGGCCGAAACCGAGGAGCCGGACGACAGCGGTGCGATGCGTGTCCAGCCGCACCCGGTATTCGCGCTGGTTAAAAGATCCGCCCTGCCCCACCTGGCGGCCTTCCTCGCAACGGGCGGGCGCCGCATGGACGGCTGGTACGGCGCGATCAAGGTCGTACGCGTGCGCTTCGGCGACGCCAGCGCCTTCCGCAACATTAATACCTTGCGCGAACTGCAGCAGTTCGAGAGCGAACAAGAATGAAGAACACGACACTGAACGACGTCACCAGCTGCCTGTCAGGCTACGATCCCGATGCACTCCCGGTGCGCCACGCGCAGCGCATCATCAACGACTTCATCACGCCTGTGAGCGCGATTGAACAGGTCGCGCTGCGCTCGGCGCTGGACCGGGTTCTGGCCGCCGACATCGTCTCGCCGATCAGCGTGCCGGCGCACGACAACTCCGCCATGGACGGCTACGCGCTGCGCGGTGCCGACCTGAGCGAATCGTCGGCGACGACGCTGAAAGTGATCGCCACGGTGTACGCAGGCCGTCCCTCGGAGATCGTGCCGCAGAGCGGTGAATGCGTCCGCATCATGACCGGCGGCGTGATGCCTGAAGGCTGCGACAGCGTGATACCGCAGGAGCATGTGGCCGCGATCGGCGAGTCCGGGATCACGATTAATCCCGGCACCATTCGCACTGGCGACAACCGCCGCTTCGCCGGCGAGGACCTGATGGCCGGCAGCGCGGCGCTGGTAAAGGGAAAGATCATTCGTCCGGCCGATCTTGGCCTGATCGCCTCGCTCGGCATCGCAGAGGTGCCGGTGATGCGGCGCCTGCGCGTGGCGTTCTTTTCGACCGGCGACGAGCTGCGTTCCATCGGCGAGCCTTTGGCAGCTGGCTGCGTCTACGACAGCAACCGCTACACCCTGTTCGGCATGCTGACGCGGCTTGGGTGCGACATCGTCGACATGGGCATCGTGCGCGACGATCCCGAGGCGCTGGAGCAAGCGCTGCGCAGCGCGTGCGAAAACGTCGATGCGGTGATCACGTCCGGCGGCGTGTCGGTAGGCGCGGCCGACTACACCAAGCAGATCATGGCGGAACTGGGCGACGTGACGTTCTGGAAGATCGGCATGCGGCCAGGGCGCCCGCTGGCGTTCGGGCGCATCAGCTCGAACGGCAAGAGCGCCTTCCTGTTCGGCCTGCCCGGCAATCCGGTGGCGGTGATGGTGTCGTTCTACTTCTTCGCCCGCGCAGCGCTGCTGCGCATGATGGGAGCCGACGCGCCGCAGCTGCTGCTGAAGGTTAGGTCGGCCGGCGCCTTGCGCAAGAAGCCGGGGCGCACCGAGTACCAGCGCGGCGTCTTGTCGATCAACGAGGACGGCGAGCAGCAGGTCAGCATCACCGGCTCGCAGGGTTCGGGCATCCTGCGTTCGATGTCGGAGGCGAACTGCATGGTGGTGCTGCACGATGAACAGGGCAACGTCGACATTGGCGATATGGTTGACGTGATTCTCTTTGAAGGCTTGATTTAGCTGATGACGTCCCTACTGGAGCGGCCATGATTAAGACCGTTGGCGGTACCGAGATCAAGCCCAGGCATCGCGCGTCATGCCACTGCGGCGCCGTGGTACTCGAACTCGACCTGCCTGACGGAATCGTCGACCCGCGCCGCTGCGACTGCTCGATCTGCCGACGCAAAGGCGCGATTGTGGCCTCGGTGCCGCTCGCGGGAATCACCATCATCCAGGGCCAGGATGCCTTGCGGCTGTACGAGTTCAACACCCACACCGCCAGGCACTACTTTTGCTCCCACTGCGGTATCTACACGCACCACCAGCGGCGCTCCAACCCGCATCAATATGGCTACAACGTCGGCTGCCTCGACGGTGTCAATCCCTACGATCTTGCCGAAGTCCCGGTCAACGACGGTGTGAATCATCCTGCCGACCGATTGAAGAGCCCAGCCTTGCAGGACAAGTCGATAAAACAGCAATCAGATTAATCTGGAGAACTGATGGGCAAGAATCGGCTGGAAGCATTCAGCGACGGTGTCATCGCAATTATCATCACCATCATGGTGCTGGAGCTGAAGGTGCCACACGCGGCAGACCTGCAGGCGCTGGCGCCCTTATGGCCGGTATTTCTCAGCTATATTCTCAGCTTTATTTATGTCGGCATCTACTGGAACAACCACCATCACCTGATGCATTCGGTGCAGGCGATCAGTGGCCGGGTGTTGTGGGCCAACCTGCATCTGCTGTTCTGGCTCTCGCTGATCCCGTTCGTCTCCGGCTGGATGGGCGAGAATCACTTTGCCACCCTGCCCGTCGCCGCATACGGACTCGTGCTGTTCATGTGTTCAGTCGCCTACGATGTCCTGGTGCGTAGCCTCAGCCGTCAACAAGAGAACACCATGCTGGCCGAGGCAATCGGTTCGGACCGCAAGGGCATCCTGTCGGTCGTGCTGTACCTGAGCGGCGTTGCGCTCTCGTTCGTTCATCCATGGATTGGCTTCGCGGTGTACGCCGGAGCCGCCGTGGTCTGGCTCATCCCGGACAGCCGGCTCGAGCGCCGCCTGAGCGAGGAACATCGCTGACATCAGGCGGCGAAGACAGCATCGGCCATCAGCGCGAGCGATGGACTTACCGCAGGGGTGAAATCCATCTGCGCCAGCACGTCGCGCTCCAGGTCGATGCCTGGCGCGATCTCAATCAGTTCGAGTCCACCTTCCACCAGTCTGAATACGCAGCGCTCTGTGACATAAAGGGCTTGCTGCCCGCGTGCGTAGGCATGCGCGCCTGAATAGGTGCGGTGCTCGACGTCGGCGACGAACTTGCGGGTGCTGCCCTCCTTCACGATGCGCAGGCGTCGGTCTTCGATGGCGATCTGCAGTCCGCCGGCAGTGAAGGTCCCGACGAACACCACTTTTTTCGCATTCTGGCTGATGTTGATGAAGCCGCCGGCACCGGCCAGGCGCGAGCCGAACTTGCTGACGTTGAGATTGCCGAAGCGATCGGCCTGCGCCAGCCCGAGGACCGCGGCATCGAGCCCGCCGCCATCGTAGAAATCGAACTGGTAGGGCTGGTCGATCACCGCTTCGGCGTTGATGGCCGCGCCAAAATCGAGACCGGATACCGGCATGCCGCCGATGACGCCCGCTTCTGCGGTGAGCGTGATCTTGTCGAGCATTTGCCGTTCGGCCGCCGCCTGCGCGACGCCCTCGGGCATGCCGATGCCGAGGTTGACGATGTCGCCTTCATTCAGCTCCATCAGCGCGCGCCGGGCGATGATCACACGCTCCGACAACGGAGCCGGTTTGATCGAACCCAGTGGCAGCCGTACATGGCTGGCATAGGCTTCGCTGTAGGCGGTGCCGAAGGTCTGCTGGTGATATTCGGGTTTTTCGGAGACGACCACGTAGTCCACCAGAATGCCGGGCACTTTCACCTGGCGGGCGTTGAGCGTGCCTGCGTCGACGACCTTCTCGACCTGGACGATGACGATGCCGCCCGAGTTATGCGCCGCCATCGCAATGGCCAGCGCTTCGAGCGTCAGCGCTTCCTTTTCCATCGTGACGTTGCCATTGGTGTCAGCGGTCGTGCCGCGGATAATGGCCACGTCGATCGGCTGCGCCTTGTAGAACAGGTACTCCGCGCCGCCGATGATCATCAGTTCCACCAGCTCGTCGCGGGCGCGCGCGCTGATCTTGCCGCCGCCGTAGCGCGGGTCGACGAAAGTGCCGACCCCGACGGACGACAGCAGGCCCGGCTTGCCGGCGGCGGTGTCGCGGAACAGCTGGCTGATGACGCCTTGCGGCAGGTTGTAGGCCTCGATCTGGTTGTCGATGGCGAGCGCCTGCAGCTTGGGCACCAGGCCCCAGTGCCCGCCGATCACGCGCCGCACCAGGCCATGGTGCGCGAAGTGGTTCAGGCCGCGGTCCTTGCCGTCGCCCTGGCCGGCGGCGTAGATCAGGGTCAGGTCGCGCGGCAGCCCGGTGGAAGTGAAGCGCTGTTCGAGCGCCACCGCGATGTTCTCCGCAAACCCCACGCCGACGAAGCCGCCGGTGGCGACTGTGGCCCCGTCGCGAATCCGCTGCACCGCTTCTGCTGCCGTGACGACCTTGTTGCGCATGCTCGCTCCGTCAATGCACGCCGCTCCGGCGGAGGCAGGAGCGTGTGCTGAGTGTTAATGCCCTATGGGTCCCCGCGTGCGCGGGGACGGCGCTAAACGTTGTCGCTGTCCGCAGATTCAATCTCCGGACCAAGCAGCAGCTGGGCCGCCTCGCTTGGCAGAGCTTCCACCGATTTGAGCCGCTTCGCCATCTGGCGGCTGCGGACCTCGGCGTTCTCGATATTCTTGGCCGCGCGCTCCAATGTCAGTTTGGTCGCGCTCAGTACATCGCCAAATTTTCCGAATTCCGTCTTCACCGCGCCGAGTACTTCCCACACCTCGGAGGATCGTTTTTCCAGCGCCAGGGTGCGGAAACCCATCTGCAGGCTGTTCAGGATCGCGGCCAGGGTCGACGGGCCTGCGATCGACACGCGCAGCTTGCGCTGAAGGTCGTCGGCCAGGCCCGGCCGGCGCATTACTTCGGCATACAGGCCTTCGGTGGGCAGGAACAGGATCGCAAAATCGGTGGTGTGCGGCGGCGAGACATACTTTTCGCAGATCGTCCTGGCCTCGTTGCGCACCGCTTTTTCCAGTTCCTTGCCGTACAGCGCGACACCGTCGGCGTCGGCGCGGTCGGCAGCGTCGACCAGGCGTTCGTACTGCTCCTTGGGGAACTTGGCGTCGATCGGCAGCCACACAGGCGCGCCGCCGTCGGTCAGGCCGGGCAGCTTGATCGCGAATTCGACGCGCGCGTTGGTGCCCGCCACGGTCTCGACGTTCTTCGCGTACTGGTCGACCGTCAGCACCTGCTCCAGCAGCATTTCAAGCTGGACCTCGCCCCAGGTGCCACGGGTCTTGACGTTGGTGAGCACGCGTTTCAGGTCGCCCACGCCCAGCGCCAGCTGCTGCATTTCGCCCAGGCCCTGGTGCACCCGCTCGAGCCGTTCCGACACCTGCCTGAACGATTCGGTCAGGCGCGTCTCGAGCGTGGCATGCAGCTTTTCGTCGACCGTCTTGCGCATCTCTTCGAGGCGGGTCGCGTTATCGGTCTGCAGGTCCTTGATTTTCGATTCCAGCGTCGCGCGTACTTCCATCATGCGCTGCGAGTGCGATTCGGTCAGCGTGGTCAGGGTGCGCTGGAGCGTGTCGGCGAAGCGCTTGAGGGCGACCGCCTGCTCTTCGCGCCCGCTGCTCGCCTGCAGCATGCTTTGCTGGCGCAGGCTGTCGAGCTGCTGGACGGTGGCGCCGTGGTACTGGGCCAGCGTGGCGCCCAGTTCCTGGCGCGTGGCCTGCGCGCTGGCCTGTAGTTCGCCGCGCAGTTCGCGCTCCATGCGCTCGGAATCGCGCCCGCGCCCGCGCAGGAGCATTAACACCTGCAGCGCGATGACGATGGCGGCAAGGGCGGCCAGTACCAGGAATTCAAGTTGGGTCATCGCGTCAGCCGGCCTTGTTGCGCATCCAGTCGGCGGTCTGGAAGAATGATTCCATCAGCCGCAGCCGCAACGATTCCTCGATGCCGACATCTTCCATCGCCCACGCCATCGCGCGCAGCCACTGGTCACGCTCGCTTGACCCGATGGCGAACGGCAGGTGGCGCGCGCGCAGGCGCGGATGGCCGTACTTTTCGACGAACAGGTCGGGCCCGCCCATCCAGCCGGACAGGAACATGAACAGCTTGTCGCGCGAGCTGTCGTTCGGCTTCGGGTGGAGCGCATGGATGCCCGCGAATTCCGGCTCCAGCTCCATCAGGTCGTAAAACCGGTCGACCAGTTCGCGAACGCGCGCCTCGCCGCCAATCACTTCATACAGGGTAGTAGGTTCACTCATGTGCGCCATGATAGCGCAGCGCAACCGGCTCGTCTTCCTTGCGCTGCATGGCGGCCTCGTATTCAGGCATGTTGGTACCCATCCAGCGGTCCCACAGGTTGAAGTACAACATGAAGTGGCCCTTGGAGCGGGCGTGGTGCAGGTTGTGGTGGGTGCTGGTGATGAACCAGCGCGCGACGCCAGGGCTGTAGAACTCGTAGCCGAGGTGGCTGATCACGTTCAGCACCGTGAGGATGACGATATAGGCGGCGACGGCGACCGGGTGGACCGGCAGCACGAAGGCCAGCGGCGCATACCACGCCACTTCAACCACCGCTTCGAGCGGGTGGAACGCGTAGCTGGCAAACGGCGTCGGGTTGGTGAAGGTATGGTGCAGCTTGTGCACATGGCGGAACACCTTCGGGTGGTGCATCAGGCGGTGCGCCCAGTAGTAGTAGGTGTCGTGGACCACCGCCATGACCGCGACCGATACCGCGAGGTAGGTCCAGCCGTATTGGTCAACCTCGAAATAGCCGAGGCTCCATCCCGCTTGCGCGGTCAGCCAGGTGATCGTCAGCAGCGACGACAGGATCAGGATCGACAGCACCGACCAGGCGATTTCGCGCCCGACCTGCGCCGGCCGCGGGTACTTCTGGATGCGCTGCGCCGCGTAGCGCTCGCGCCCCACGCTCCAGACCAGCAGGTAGGCGCCGCCCGCGCACAGCGCGTAGACGGCGAGGAAGAACAGGGAGATTGCGGCGAACAGGAACAAGGTGGACATTTTGGACACTCCTATCGGTGTTTTTATGGTGTGCTGCGGCGTTCAGACCAGGGTCAGGCGGCGCGACCGGCGCGTGGACGACCAGCTATCGAGGTCGACTTCCTTGCGCATGTCGTCGCAGGCGTCGAGCAGGCGGCTGATCTGCTGCGCGGTCATGCCCGAGTTCAGGGTCAGGCGAACCAGCGAGCGGTTCTTCGCGGTGGCCGGGGCGCAGAACACCGCGCCATACACGCCGCGCCGCTCCAGCGCCTTGCGCAGCGCCAGCGTCTTCGGCTCGGGCCCGGCTTCCAGCGCGACGATCTGCTCGGTCCCGTCGTCGACGTTGTAGCCAAGTTCGCGCAGGCCTGCGCGCACCTGGCGGGCATGCGCGTGCAGCGCGGCGCGGCGCTGGTCGGCATCGCCGATCAGGTCGAGCGCCGCGTCGAACCATGCCAGCTCGTGTTCCAGCAGGCAGGAACTGAAGATCGCCGGGCGCGAGGCCGACAGGAAGTAGCCCTTGAACTTGCTGGAACAGGTGATGTAGCCGGCGCGGCCGGCGAAGGCCTTGGCCAGCGAGGCGGTGCGGAAGTGCACATCGTCTTCCAGGCCCATCTCGGCCACGATGCCGGCGCCGCGCGGCCCGTGCGTGCCGAGCGAGTGCGATTCGTCGACGATCAGGATCGATCCGCTGCGCTGGGCGATGTCGACGATCTCATGCAGCGGCGCGACGCTGCCGTTGGTGCTGTACAGCGCGTCGACGACGATCACGCCGCCGCCATGCTTGTCGACCTGGCGCGCGAGGTTGCCGGCGTCGTTATGCAAAAACGGCACCCCTTCCGCACGCGCCGACTGCACCCCTTCCCACAGCGAGGCGTGCGCCAGCATGTCGAGGTAAACCGGCACCCCCGGTTCGGCCAGCGTCTGGATCAGCCCGACATTGGCCGCCCAGCCGGACTGGGTCAGCACGCCGTCCTCGGCGCCCATGAACTGGGCAAACCTGGCTTCCAGCGCATGCTGGCGGCTGCCTTCCTGCAGGAAGACGGACGACATCAGCAGGCCAGCCTGGCTCGATTGCAGGCAGCGTGCCTGCGCGGCCAGCAAGGATTGCTCCGAAGAGATGCACAGGTAGTCATTCCCGGCGAGCATGATGGCGGCCGCGTCGGCAGGCTTCCAGACATGCAAGTGTTCCCCGCCCAGCAGCTGCTGGACGCGGGTCACGTAATGCTCATCCATACGGCGGGTGACGAACGGCGGGAGGCAGTGCTCGGCACTGACAAACAGGCGTTGCTGGCGGGCGGCGAAGGTCATGATTTCTCCTCTGTAAAAGGAGTTCATTGTGTGCGTGCATTGCTCAACAATTCAGCAGCGGCGCGCAACGTTGAGGCAAATCAAGTGCCCGATAGCAAAGGTACGACAAGATCGGGGTTGAGAATTATCAATTTGCGTTAGCTCAACCGTAAATGGATGCTGCGCGTAACAATGGACGATTTACATGGCGCAATGGACGGACAAGGTCAAGGCGGCGGCCAGCAAGCGGCAGCAGACAATGCTGCTGTGGCTGGTGCGTCAGGATCGCCAGTACAGCCACGCATCGACCCGTTTCATGATGCTGGCCTGGGTCGGCTGCATCGCACTGCCGCTGTACTACGCGGTCTGGACCTGGTGGTTCCCGCAGGAGTTCGAAAGCTTGCCGCTGCGGCTGCTTGGTGCTGCGCTGTGCCTGCCCGCCGTCTGGTCGCGCGAACCGTTCCCGCCCAAGGTGATGCCTGCGTACATCTTCCTCAGCGTCACCTATGTGCTGCCGTTCTTCTTCACCTTCATGTACCTGATGAACCACGGCGCCGCGGTGTGGACCCAGTCGCTGCTGATCGGGCTGATCGTGCTGTTCCACTTCCATACCCTGTGGGCGCTGTGCTCCTACCTGGCCGGCACCGCCCTCGCCTGCCTGGCGTTTGCGCTGGTCGATGATCCGGCCTTCCTGCTCAGCCCAGCGGTGCTCGAGCAGTTGCCGCTGTACGGCTTCACGATGCTGGTGGTGTCGATCGCCAAGATCGGGCGCCGCGTGCTGGCCCAAGAGAAGCTCGCTGGCATGGCGCACGGGCTGGCGGCGGTCTCGCACGAGCTGCGCACCCCCCTGGTGACGATCGACGCCAACGCGCGCGGCATCAACCGGCGGCTGGGCAAACCGGGCCTGCCCGGCGAGGCCGACTGGCACGCGATGAGCGAAGCGATGGCGCGCATCCAGTTCGAGGTCCGCCACATGAACCATATGATCGACCTGTTCCTGCTGTCGGCCACGGCGGTCAACCAGCAGCTCGAAGCGAACGAGTACGTCTCGATGGCCGATGTGGTCGAATCGGTGATCCGCCGCTACCCTTTCGCCAGCAATTCGCAGCGCACGGCGGTCAGCATCGACCTGCGCGCCGACTTCAGCTTCGCCGGCCGCTACGAGCTGTCGGTTGTGATCGTCCTCAACCTGCTGCGGAACTCGCTCAAGGCGCTGCACCGGGCCGGCAAGGGACGCATCCGGATCATCGTGGACGGCGCCCGCCAGACCCCGCGCCTGCTGTTCATCGACACCGGCTGCGGCATCGCGCCATCGCAGCTGCCGCTGGTGTTCGATCGCTTCTACTCCTATCCGCCAAGCTCCGGATCGGGCATCGGGCTGGCCCTGTGCAAGGAGATCATGGGCGCATGGAACGCCAACATCCGGCTCACCTCGCGCGAAAACGGCTACACCATGTTCGTGCTCGAATTCCCCCGCATCCACCTGGCCGAATCCGCCTCCGCGCTGGCCGCCTAACCTGAACGACACCGCCATGTCCCTGCCCATCTACCACCATCCCAGCTTGACCGTCCTGATCGACGACAGCGACAACTTCCTGCGCAGCCTGTCCTTCCAGCTCGACCCGACGCTCGCCAGCGTCGCCTTCCACAACACCAGCAGCGCACTGGCCTGGCTGTCGCGGCAGACCACTGAACTCGGCCAGGCCGAGGGGACGCTGAGCGCCAGCTACGACACCTACCCGCGCAAGATGGCCCAATGCAGCGTCGCGCTCGACCTCGAACAGATCCACCGCATCAGCTTCCAGGCCAAGCGCTTCATGACGCCGTCGGTGCTGGTGGTCGATTACTCGATGCCGCAGATGAACGGCGTCGAACTGTGCGAAGCGGTGCGCCACCTGCCCTGCAAGAAGATCCTGTTCACCGGGGCGGCCGACGAAAAGGTCGCAGTCGACGCCTTCAACCGCGGGCTGATCGACCGCTACATCAAAAAGAGCGACGAGAACGCGCTGGACCGCCTCGAGGCCGAGATCTGCGCGCTGCAGCGCGAGTATTTTTCAGCGCGCTCGGAACCGCTGCGCGACCTGCTCGCGCTGCACAGCTACAGCTTCGTGGCCGATCCGGCGGTCGCCGCGCTGGTGCGCGACCTGGTGGCCGAGCACGGGATCGTCGAGCACTACCTGTACCCCAATCCGGCCGGGCTGCTGATGTACGACACCGACGGGCAGGCGATGCTGCTGGTGGTGGAGACCGAGGCGGGCATGAATGCCCACTACGAAATCGCCAGCGACAACGAGGCGCCGCCGTCGCTGCTCGAGGCGCTGCGCGAACGGCGGGTGATCCCCTACTTCCACGACGGCGATGGCATGTACACCGAGGCGTTTGCCAATGGCTGGCACAAGTACATCGAACCGGCGCAGGTGTGCCAGGGCGATCAGACGTATTTTTGGGCGCTGTTCAGGCTTGAGCCAGGGATGATCGCGGAGGAGACGTTTTCATACAACGAGTTTTTGCGGACCCACCAGGGACCGTAGGACGGATGGGCGCCTGGCGCCCATCCGCCGGACATCAACCTTCGCGCAAGGTCTGCAACGGCGGCTGCCTGAGCACCATGCGCAGTCCCAGCCAGCCCCCGATAATCGCGCACAAGGCGCCAACCACCACGCCGGCCAGCCACACGGTCGGGCTGAAGGTCCATGGGAACTTGAACTGGTACGTCGCCAGTGCCCAGCCCAGCGCCGCCGCGCCAGTGGCCGCCAGCAGCCCTGCCAGGCCGCCGACCAGCGAGAACTCGATCCACTGCGCCTGCTGCAGCTGCTTTTTGGTGGCCCCCAGCGCGCGCAGCAGGCCGGCTTCGCGGGTGCGTTCATCTTGCGATCCCATCAGCGCCGCATACAGCACCAGCACCCCTGAAGCCAGCGTGAACATGAACAGGAACTCCACCGCGACCACCACCTGGTCGACCACTTCCTGCACCTGGCGGATGATGCCGCTGACATCGATCACGGTCAGGTTCGGAAACTCGCGCGACAGCGAATTGCCCAGCTGAGCGCCGTCGCCCGGCAGGTGGAAGGCCGTCATGTAGGTCTGCGACGCCGATTCCATCGCCGCCGGATTGATGATGACGAAGAAGTTAGCCCGCATCGAGCCCCATTCCAGCTTGCGCAGGCTGGTGACCTTGGCGTCGACATCGAGCCCGCCGATATTGAAGCGCAGGACGTCGCCCAGCTTGAGGCGCAGCGTCTTGGCGATGCCCTGCTCGACCGACGCCTCGGCCACGCCGGGTGCGTCGGTAAACCATTTGCCCGCCACGATCTCGTTCGTTTCCGGCATGTCCTTCATCGTCGACAGGTTGAACTCGCGGTCGGACATGCGGCGCGCGCCGTCGGTCTCGTAGGTATCCTTGGTGATCGGCTGGCCGTTGACGGTGGTCAGGCGGCCGCGGATCATCGGGTACAGCGTCACCTCCTTGACGCCGGCGCCGCGCAGGCGCTGTTCGATCTGCGGCTTCTGGTCGTCCTGGATGTTGATCACGAAGCGGTTAGGCGCGTCCGGCGGCGTGGCGCTGCGCCAGGCTTGCGTCAGGTCGCCGCGCACCACCGTCAGGATCAGCAGCGCCATCAGGCCAAGCGCCAGCGAGACCACCTGCACGATGGTGGCGCCGGGACGGCGCTGCAGCGACGTCACCGCAAAACGCCAGCTCTGGTTGTCGACTGCGCCGCGCAGGCGCCGCAGCGACTTCAGGCCCAGCCAGGCCACCAGGGCGAACAAGGCGAAGCCTCCGAGGAAGCCGGCCGCGGTCAGCAGCGCCAGTTTGACGTCGCCGGCCTGCCACTGCAGCAGGCCGATGAACACGCAGACGCCGAAGCCGTACGTGGCCAGGGCCATCGGCTTCGGCGCGGCCTGTTCGCGGCGGATCACGCGGTTGTGCGGCACGTTGCGCAGCTGGAGCACCGGCGGCAGCGCGAACCCGACCAGCAGCAGCATGCCGGTGGCGACGCCCTGGAACGCGGGCAGCAGCGAGACCGGCGGCAGGTCGGCGGCGACCAGCTGGCCGAGCAGTTCGAGCAGGATGTAATGGGCGCCGAAGCCAACCAGCACGCCCACCAGGCTGCCCGCCAGGCCGACCAGGGTAAATTCGATCAGGTAGAGCGCGGTGACCTGGTTTTGGGTCAGGCCGAGGCAGCGCAGCATGGCGCAGGCGTCGAGGTGGCGCAGCATGAAGCGGCGCGCGGCCATCGCCACCGCCACCGCGGCCAGCATCGCCGACAGCAGGCCGACCAGCGACAGGAAGCGGTCGGCGCGGTCGAGGGTGGCGTTCATCTCGGGACGGCCACTTTCGAGCGACTCGATGCGCACGCCCTTCACCTGGCCGGCCGTGATCTGCTCCTTGAGCCAGGCTTCGTAATCGGAGACGCGCGCCATGTCGTTGTTCGATGGCGCCGCCACCTGCATGCGGTAGGTCACGCGCGAGCCGAGACCGGCCAGGCCAGTTGCCTCCAGATCGTCGAGCGACATCATCACGCGCGGGGCGAAATTGACGAACGCGGCGCCGCGGTCGGGTTCGGCGGCGATCAGCTGGGTGATCGTGAAGCGCTTGTCGCCCACCGTGATGGCGCTGCCGACCGAGGTGCTCAGCGCCGTAAGGATTTGCGGATCGACCCAGACGGTGCCCGGCGCGGGCGTGTCGTCCGTGCGCTCGCCCAGCGCCTCGCCAGCTTGCGCCGGGTCGCGCGTGATCTTGACCGCGCCGCGCAGCGGATAACCCTTGGAGACCGCCTTGATCGACGACAGCTGCGCCAGCGATGCTTCGCCCTCGCCGGCCTGCGCCATGCTCGGAAATACCACGGTGTCGGCCAGCACCAGCCCGCGCCGCTCGGCTTCGCGGCGCCATTCCGGCCTGACCGGCTGGTCGGCGCCGACCAGCAGGTCGGCACCGAGCAGCTGGTGGGCGTCGCGGTTCAGGCCCGTGCGCATGCGGTCGATGAAGAAGCCGACCGCCGACAGCGCCGAGACGGCGACGATCAGGGCAATCAGCAGGAAGCGCAGCTCACCGGCGCGCCAGTCGCGCGCGGTCATGCGCAGGGATTGGATCAGCATGTCTTTCAGTCCTTGCTTGCGGTGGCTTGCTGAAAGAAGCGGTCGACCTCGTTGAGGTAGCCCCGCTTCGCTTCGCCTTCGAGGAAGGCGGCGCTGAAGCTGTTGCGCGCCAGCGTGCGCGCATGTTCGACGCCGAGCGGCAGCGAATCGAAGGCGCTCAGGAAGTTGTCGTTGATGTAGCCGCCGAAGTAAGCCGGGTCGTCCGAGTTGACGGTGACGGCCAGTCCGGCGTCGAGCAGCTGCAAGAGGTTGTGCTCGTCCATCGTGTCGAACACGCGCAGCTTGATGTTCGACAGCGGACAGACGGTCAGCGCGATCTGCTCGCGCGCCAGGCGCGCCGTCAGCTCGGCGTCTTCCAGGCAGCGCACGCCGTGGTCGATCCGTTCGACGTTGAGCAGGTCGAGCGCGGTTTCGATGTAGGCCGGCGGCCCCTCCTCGCCCGCGTGGGCGACCAGGCGCAGGCCCAGCTGGCGGCAGCGCTCGAAGACGCGGCAGAATTTCTCCGGCGGGTGGCCTTGCTCGGACGAGTCGAGCCCCACGCCGATGAACTTGTCGCGGAACGGCAGCGCCTCGTCCAGCGTGGCCAGGGCGTCGTCTTCGGACAGGTGGCGCAGGAAGCACATGATCAGGGTGGCGCTGACCGGGCTGTCCTGGCAGGCGCGCCAGATGCCGTTGATGACGGTCTCGAACGGCACGCCGCGCGCGGTGTGGGTTTGCGGGTCGAAGAAGATCTCGGCGTGGCGCACATTGTCGGCCTGGGCGCGCGCCAGATAGGCGGCCGTCATGTCGTAGAAGTCCTGCTCCTTGAGCAGCACGCTCGCGCCGGCGTAGTAAATGTCGAGGAAGGATTGCAAATCCGTAAAGTCGTACGCTTTGCGCAACTCATCGACCGATGCGTAAGGCAAAGAAACGCTATTTCTTTGCGCCAAAGCAAAGATGAGTTCGGGCTCCAGCGAGCCCTCGATATGGATGTGCAATTCGGCCTTCGGCATCTGCTGCAAAATGTTGCGCATCTGTTCGTCGAGCATCGTATTTCTCCGTAATTTGTCGCAATGCGGTTCATCGTACCGGGCAGTGTAGCGCACCCGCGCCACCTCTTCAGTTCACTGGGGAAAAAGTGCGGTTCGCATGCAAAAACACCCTGTATTTTCGTGCGCCACGGGCCCTCCAGATCGGGCACTATCCAAGACATAATTGTGAACTCGACGCACCTTCCCTGTTCAATATCACGGGGCACTCGGGGGCTTGCAAAACGCCGCGCGACGGTGCTGTAACGACATTGGCGAACTCGTCAAAAAACGGTTTTTATGCTTATGAATCAGTGCGTTACCATAGTATGCCACGACAGCGTGACATTGCTTTGACTTCGAGAACCAATAGGCACATAATAAATTTCACAGGCGTAAGAAGAATTTTTTTCAGCCGCAAAAAAAGCCGGGCAACCCGGACACAAAAATAATTTTCGTCATCCATTTTTTGGTCAGCAGCGTTGCTACAAAAAATGTTCAGGACGCCAAACAAGAAGGGGGACGTCGATCCTGCCGCCAAGACCAGGGCCTGGACAGGACGCCGGATGCCGGCTGCCAAGACAGTGATCAGTGTAAGCACATTAAAGGACATTCAAATGACCATTTTTGACAACTACGCAGCTCGCTACGAGCGTACCCGTGAAGAGGAATATTCGCTTTCCGAGTATCTGGCACTGTGCAAGAAGGATCCCCTCACCTACGCCAGCGCGCCTGAGCGCATGCTGGCGGCGATCGGCGAGCCAAGGCTGGTCGACACCCGCAACGACACGCGCCTGTCGCGCATCTTCGCCAACAAGGTGATCAAGCTGTATCCGGCATTTGCCGAGTTCTACGGCATGGAAGAGGTGATCGAGCAGGTGGTCTCCTACTTCCGCCACGCCGCCCAGGGACTCGAGGAACGCAAGCAGATCCTCTACCTGCTCGGCCCGGTCGGCGGCGGCAAGTCGTCGATCGCCGAAAAGCTCAAGCACCTGATGGAACAGGTGCCGTTCTACTGCATCAAGGGCTCGCCGGTCAACGAATCGCCGCTCGGCCTGTTCAATGAAGACGAAGACGGTGTCATCCTCGAGGAAGACTACGGCATCCCGCGGCGCTACCTGCGCACCATTCCGAGCCCATGGGCGGTCAAGCGCCTGCACGAGTTCAATGGCGACATCAACAAGTTCCGCGTGGTGAAGCGCTATCCGTCGGTGCTCAAGCAGATCGCGATCTCGAAGACCGAACCGGGCGACGAGAACAACCAGGATATTTCTTCGCTGGTCGGCAAGGTCGACATCCGCAAGCTGGAAGACTACGCCCAGGACGATCCCGATGCGTACAGCTACTCCGGCGGCCTGTGCCTGGGCAACCAGGGCCTGATGGAATTCGTCGAGATGTTCAAGGCGCCGATCAAGGTGCTGCACCCGCTGCTGACGGCCACCCAGGAAAGCAACTACAAGGGCACCGAAGGCTTCGGCGCGATTCCGTTCGAAGGCATCGTGCTGGCGCACTCGAACGAATCGGAATGGAAAACCTTCCGCAACAACCGCAACAACGAGGCTTTCCTTGACCGCATCTATATCGTCAAGGTGCCGTACTGCCTGCGCGTGTCGGACGAAGTGCATATCTACGAAAAGCTGATCCGCAATTCGTCGCTCGAGAAAGCCCCGTGCGCGCCCGGCACCATGAAGATGATGGCGCAGTTCGCGATCCTGTCGCGCCTCAAGGAGCCGGAAAACTCCAGCATCTTCTCGAAAATGCTGGTGTACGACGGCGAAAACCTGAAGGACACCGACCCGAAGGCCAAGTCGATCCACGAGTATGTCGATTACGCCGGCGTCGACGAGGGCATGAACGGGCTGTCGACCCGCTTCGCCTTCAAGATCCTGTCGAAGGTGTTTAACTTCGATAATTCGGAAGTGGCCGCCAATCCGGTGCACCTGCTGTATGTACTGGAGCAGCAGATCGAGCGCGAGCAGTTCGCGCCCGAAACCGAGCAGCGCTACTTCTCGTATATCAAGGAACACCTGGCCCAGCGCTACGTGGACTTCATCGGCAAGGAGATCCAGACCGCCTACCTCGAAAGCTATTCGGAGTACGGCCAGAACATCTTCGACCGCTATGTCACGTTCGCCGACTTCTGGATCCAGGACCAGGAGTTCCGCGATCCGGACACCGGCGAGAGCTTCGACCGCGAATCGCTGAACGCCGAACTGGAAAAGATCGAGAAGCCGGCCGGGATCTCGAATCCGAAAGATTTCCGCAACGAGATCGTCAACTTCGGCCTGCGCGCGCGCGCCACCAACGGCGGGAAAAACCCGGCCTGGACCAGCTACGAGAAGTTCCGCACCGTGATCGAGAAAAAGATGTTCTCGAACACCGAGGAACTGCTGCCAGTAATCTCGTTCAATGCGAAAGCAAGTGCCGAAGACGCCAACAAGCACGCCGACTTCGTCGCGCGCATGGTGGACAAAGGCTACACCGCCAAGCAGGTACGCCTGCTGTGCGAATGGTACCTGCGGGTACGGAAGTCGTCGTAACCCGGACACCTGGCCGGACCAGCGCCGGCCAGGCGCGAATTTGAAGGAGGTCCGCTTTGACTTACCTCATCGACCGACGCTTGCAAGGCAAGAACAAGTCAGCGATCAACCGCGAGCGCTTCCTACGGCGTTACAAGAGCCAGATCAAGGATGCGGTCGGGCGCGCCATCAAGGGCCGCTCGATCACCGACATTGAAAATGGCGAGAAGGTTTCGATCCCCGTCAAGGACGTGGGAGAGCCGCATTTCGGCCATGCCCATGGCGGCGTCTGGGAAACCGTCAACCCTGGCAACACCGAGTACCAGAAAGGCGACCAGTTCAACCGCCCGCGCAGCGGCGGCGGCGCCGGGCGCGGCCGCGCCGGCAACAGCGAGGAAACCTCGCAAGACGATTTCATGTTCGAGCTGACGCGCGAAGAATTCATGAACTACTTCTTCGAAGATCTCGAGCTGCCGAACATGATCAAGACGCAGCTGACCCAGACCCCTGAATTCAAGAACCAGCGCGCCGGCTACAACATGTCGGGCACGCCGTCCAACATCCACGTGCTGCGCTCGCTGCGCGGCGCGCTCGGACGGCGCATCGCGGTGGGCGGCGGCTCGCGCAAGGAAGTGGCGCGGCTGGAACAGGAGCTGGCCCGCATGCTGGCCGACGGCGTGCCGGAAGATGACCCGCAAGTTGCCGAACTCAAGCGCCAGATACACCACCTGCATACGCGCATCAATGCGATTCCCTTCATCGACCCGTTCGACCTGCGCTACAGCAACCGCATCAAGGTGCCGAAGCCCAGCACCCAGGCCGTGATGTTCTGCATCATGGACGTATCCGGCTCGATGGATGAAGGCCGCAAGGACACCGCCAAGCGCTTTTTCATCTTGCTGTACCTGTTCCTCAAGCGCGCCTACGACAAGATCGACGTGGTGTTCATCCGCCACCACACCGCCGCGGCCGAGGTCGACGAGAATGAATTCTTCCACTCGCGCGAATCGGGCGGCACGGTGGTCTCGTCGGCGCTGCACCTGCTGCAAAAGATCATCACCGAGCGCTATGGAAACGGCGACTGGAACAGCTACGTGGCGCAGGCGTCCGACGGCGACAACTGGGACAACGACTCGGTGTTGTGCAAGCAGCTTCTGGTCAACAACATCATGCCGAAGGTGCAGTACTACACCTATGTCGAGATCACCGACGGCCCGCAGCAGAACCTGTGGGAGCAGTACGCCGAAGTGCTGGACCACCACCGCAACTTCGCGATGCAGAAGATCGTCACGCCGGCCGACATCTACCCGGTGTTCCGCGAGTTGTTCAAGAAACAGGTGAAATAGCGTAAAGAGATTCAGCGATGCCTAGAGACCCGAAAAATCCGCGCGCCCTGCCCGAACAGTCGGAGTGGACCTTCGACCTGATCGAGCACGCGCACGAAGAAATCCGCCGCGTGGCCAGGGGGTTTGGCCTCGACACTTATCCGAACCAGCTCGAGATCATCACCGCCGAGCAAATGATGGATGCCTACACCTCGGTCGGCATGCCGGTGTCGTACAACCACTGGTCGTTCGGCAAGCACTTCCTGACCACCGAGAAAAGCTACAAGCGCGGGCAGATGGGGCTGGCCTATGAGATCGTGATCAACTCGAATCCCTGCATCGCCTACCTGATGGAAGAAAACAGCCTGCCGATGCAGGCGCTGGTGATCGCCCACGCTGCCTATGGGCACAACTCCTTCTTCAAGGGCAATTACCTGTTCCGCACCTGGACCGATGCCGACGCCATCGTCGACTACATGGTGTTTGCCAAGAACTACATCGCCGAGTGCGAGCGGCGCCATGGCATCGATGCCGTCGAACTGCTGCTCGATTCTTGCCACGCCCTGCAGAACTACGGCGTCGACCGCTACAAGCGTCCGGCCAAGCTGTCGATGGCGCAGGAGAACGCGCGCCAGAAGGAACGCGAGGAATATGCGCAGTCGCAGGTCAATGCGCTGTGGCGCACGGTGCCGCGGCGCGACGAGGAAGTGGCCGACGAAGCGGTGCCGCGCTTTCCGTCCGAGCCGGAAGAAAACCTGCTGTACTTCATCGAGAAGTACGCGCCGCTGCTCGAACCATGGCAGCGCGAGCTGGTGCGCATCACGCGCAAGATCTCGCAGTACTTCTACCCGCAGCGCCAGACCCAGGTGATGAACGAGGGCTGGGCCACCTTCTGGCACTACACGATTTTGCAGGAGCTATATAAAGAGGGGGTGGTCGGCGACGGCTTCATGCTCGAGTTCTTGCAGAGCCACACCAACGTGGTGTTCCAGCCGGCCGCCACCAGCCCGTATTACAGCGGCATCAATCCGTATGCACTGGGCTTTGCCATGATGAGCGACATACGGCGCATCTGCGAAGACCCGACACCCGAAGACCGCGAGTGGTTCCCCAACATGGCCGGCACCGACTGGCAAAAGTCGCTCGACTTCGCGATGCGCAACTTCAAGGACGAGAGCTTCATCGCCCAGTACCTGTCGCCCAAGCTGATCCGCGACTTCCACTTCTTCGCCGTGCTGGACGACGACAAGAACGAGAAGCTGAGCATTTCGGCGATCCACGACGAAGCCGGCTACCGCTACGTGCGCCAGCAGCTGGCCGAGCAGTACAACCTGGGCAACCGCGAGCCGAACATCCAGGTCTGGCAGGTCAATACGCGCGACGACCGCGCGCTGACCCTGCGCCACAGCCAGTTCCAGCGCCGTCCGCTGAACCAGCAAGCCCAGGAAGTGCTGCGCCACGTGGCCCGCCTGTGGGGCTTCGATGTGCGGCTCGAAACGGTCGACCCGGCCGGGCAGGTGGTCAGCAGCCTCGAAGTCAAGCGCGAGAAACGCCTGCGCGACTGACATGTAGCATATATAGAGTGGTGCCCCGGGCATGACCAAAAGTTATGCCCGGGCGCCCCGCCTTCCCTCCCTCGCCCCTACGCGCCGAGCCCGCAATAGCGCGCCACCGCTGACTGAAAATGGCTATAGTTTGTATAAAAGCCATGCCTCTCTGACTAAAATTCGGCAGACTGAAAGAGTTTTGGAGTAATGCATCGCCATCAACTGGGCAGTGCAAATTTACAACGGCCCCCACGCAATTGCACGACAGATTGTAAATCGTAGTTTTATTACATTCTTGAACACGCTGACCGGCCCCCTCGGCATCCTTCCGCATCCAGGAAGGGCCTGCTGCGCGGGGGTTTTTGCATGCAAAAACATATGTGAAAAAAAGAATTCGTAGGTATAATTCTTCGATGTCCCGGATGCGGCTCAAGGTTTCGTCGTGTTTTGTGGGTTTAGTAGCAACAAAAAGAGTTGGTATTGGAGAAAGCAGGCATGAATTTTTCGCATGAAAAGGATCCCGGGAAGAACCTGACCGGCATCGCGGTCGTCGTCCTCTTCCACGCGCTCGTGGGATATGCCGTCGTCAGCGGTCTGGGTACCCGCATGGTCACCAAGATGGCCGAAGCTGTGGAGACAAAGATTATTGAAGAGGTAGCGCCTCCGCCACCACCGGAAGCACCGCCGCCGCCACCACCACCGGAAATGAAGGCTCCACCGCCACCATTCATTCCACCGGTTGAAGTGAACGTGCAGCAGCCTCCGCCGGTGCAAAACACGATCTCGAATGCGACCAGTGTCAAGCCGGCAACCAACGAGCTTACCGCACCGGCTCCGCCGGCACCACCAGCAGCGCCAGTTGCCAAAGCCGCCGCTCCGATGCGCGTGGCAGCGGTTGCCGATTTCAGTACTTGCGCAAAACCAGAATGGCCGAAAGCCTCCCTGCGCAACGAAGAAACCGGCACCGTGACACTGCAGTTCCTGATTGGTACCGACGGCCGGGTTGCAGATTCCAAGATCGTGAAGTCGTCTGGCTTCCGCGACCTGGACCGAGCGGCGGTAAGCGGCATCTCGAAGTGCCGTTTCAAGCCGGGCATGACCGACGGCAAACCGGAACAAGCTTGGATGACAATGCAATACGTCTGGACGCTGGAATAAAAACCGAGACAGCATTCAGGTCTCACACTGTGATTTTCGTTGTCGATACGTTCAGCGAACTGATTATTTTATAAATTTGGAGGAAGCATGTTTAAGAATACCCGTTTGTCCGCTATGTTGGCGGCTGTCCTGTTCTCGGTTACGGCAGCCGGCGCGCTGGTTTCGGCACCAGCGTTTGCGGACGCACCTGCTGCACCAGCGACTGAAGCGGCAGCTCCAGTTGACGCAGCAGCGCCAGCAGCAGACGCAGCAGCTCCAGCAGTCGATGCTGCAGCCGCTGACGCAGCACCAGCATCCGACGTCGCAGTTGGCGAAAAAGAAGAAGTCCACAACCCGTACGGCGTTGAAGCCATGTGGGAAGAAGGCGACTTCGTCACCAAGTCGACCTTCATCATCCTGTCGATCATGTCGATGGGTTCGTGGTACATCCTGATCACCAAGCTGATCGACCAGGCCAAGATCATGAAGCAGTCGAAAGAAGCCCAGGCCAAGTTCTGGAAGTCGTCGTCGATCGCAGCTGGTTCGGCAACCCTGAAAGAAGGCAGCCCGTTCCGCTTCATCGCTGAAACCGGCACCAAGGCAACCCAGCACCACGACGGCGCCCTGCTTGAGCAGATCGACCTGTCGACCTGGGTAACGATGTCGATCCAGCGCGCTGTTGACAAAGTTCAGTCGCGTCTGCAAGACGGCCTGTCGTTCCTGGCAACCGTTGGTTCGACCTCGCCGTTTATCGGTCTGTTCGGTACCGTTTGGGGCATCTACAACGCGCTGACCGCGATCGGTATGTCGGGTAACGCGTCGATCGACAAGGTTGCAGGTCCAGTTGGTGAAGCACTGATCATGACCGCGTTCGGTCTGTTCGTTGCAGTTCCTGCGGTTCTGGGTTACAACTGGCTGGTTCGCCGTAACAAGACGGCAATGGAAGATGTTCGCTCGTTCAGCGCCGACGTTCACTCGGTACTGATCTCCGGTGCAATGTCCACCAGCGAAGCAGGTCGTGCTGCTGGTGCTAAAAAGATTGGGTAAATCATGTCAATGAGCGTCGGCAATGCAGACGGAGATGAAGATGTAGTAATGTCAGAAATCAACACAACGCCGCTAGTCGACATTATGTTGGTTCTCCTGATCATCTTCCTGATCACGAGCCCGGTTGTTCTGAAGTTGCAAAAAGTTGCACTGCCTTCGGAAACCAACCAGGCCCTGAAGACTAAACCTACCAACGTCAACATCGTTGTTAACAAGGATGGCGACATGTATCTGGGCCAGAAGCGTTTGGCCGATACGACGGAGCTGTTCGAATTCCTGAAGCAGGAAGCCGTGAAGCTGCCGCAGCCTGAAGTACATGTTCGTGGCGACCAGGAAACCCGCTACGAATACGTCGGCAAGGTGATCTACACGGCACAGCGTGCTGGGATTCAGAAGGTTGGATTCATTACCGAACCACCAGATAAAACTGGCGGTCGTTAAGATCCTTCCTCCGCCCAGGCCCTCCTCCGGGAGGCCTGGCCGGCATAGTCCCAACAGTACAAAGGAAACATTATGAGTATGAGTGTCGGAGCTCCAAAAGCTGGTGGCGATCCGGAACCGATGATGGAAATGAACATGACACCCCTGATCGACGTAATGTTGGTCTTGATTATCATGTTGATCATCACGATTCCGAAACAAAACCACTCGGTCAATCTGAACATGCCTGTTGGCAATCCACCGCCAAGCAATATCAAGCCTGTCGTCGTGACCATCGACGTCGACTTCGATGGCACCGTCCTATGGGACGGCCAGGTTGTGCCAGATCGTGCTACGCTTGAGTCGAAGCTTGCTTCGGTCGCAGCGATGGCAGACCAGCCAGAAGTACATCTGCGTCCTAATAAGTTGGTGTCTTACAAGTCTGTCGCCGGTGTCATGGCTTCTGCACAACGTCTTGGCGTGACCAAGATCGGCATGGTCGGCAACGAACAGTTCCAGTAAGTCACTATCGTTTGATTGACGTACAACGCAGGGTTTCCCTGTGAGAAACAGCAGGGATTCCCTGCTGTTTCGCTTTTGATTGAAAGAACTTAAATGATCAAATCCCGCATCGCGCACCTTGGCCTCGTCATGGCCGCTCTCGGTTTTACCGCTGCAACTCCCGTCATCGGCCTGTCGGTCGCCCACGCTGCTGAAGCTGTGCGCGCTGAAATCGGCACCCCCCTGCAAAATGCGCAGAGGCTGATGAAGTCGGGCAAGAACAAAGAAGCCCTGGCCGAACTGCGTAAAGCAGACAACGTCAGCAACAAGACCAGCAATGAGGCTTACCTGATCGAGCGCGTGCGCGCTGCTGCGGCCTCCGCTGCCGGCGACTACGACGCCGCTGCCCGCTCGTTCGAGGCCCTGATCGCATCGGGCAAGCTCGGCGCGAGCGAAAAGGCCCAGTTCTCCGAAGGCCTGATCGGCATCTACATGCGTGCCCGCGAGTTTGGCAAGGCCAACGCCGCGATCGAACGCCAGCTCAAGGACCGTAACGATCCGAAGCTGCGCGCTTACCTGATCCAGAACTACTTCGCCATGGGCAAGACCGGCGAAGCCACCCGCCTGCTCCAGGCCGACCTGCAAGCCGACGAAAAAGCCGGCCGCCGTCCGCAGGAAGACCAGCTGCAGATGCTGGCCAACATCCAGAACAAAGCTGGCGACAAGAACGCCTACATCAACACCGTTGAAAAGCTGGCGACCTACTACCCGAAGGAAAGCTACTGGCTGATCCTGCTGAACCGCATCTCGGGCAAGCCAGGGTTCTCCTCGCGCCTGTCGGTTGACGTGCTGCGCCTGCGCATGCACCACAACATGCTGAAAAAGCCGAACGAGTACATGGAACTGGCCCAGCTGGTTCTGCGTGACGGCGCGGCCGGCGAAGCGGTCAAGGTCATCGCCCGCGGCTACAAGGAAGGCATCCTGGGCGTCGGTCCTGACGCTGCGCGTCACCAGCGCCTGAAGGAGCTGGCTGACAAGAACCTGGCGGAAACCAAAGCCAAGGCAGCAGCCAACGAAGCCGACATGGTCAAGACCGGCGACAAAGACGGCCTGGTATCGCTTGGCTACGCGCTGGTCAGCGCTGGCGACACCGCCAAAGGCATCGCGATGATGGATGCGGCGATCAAAGCTGGCGGCCTGAAGCGTCCTGACGACGCCAAGCTGCGTCTGGGCCAGGCATACGCCATGGCTGGCAACAAGTCGAAAGCTGTCTCCACGCTGCGCACGGTTGGCGGCAAGGACGGCACGGCCGAAATCGCGCGTTACACGATCATGTCGCTGTAATCGTCCCGCGAGACAAGCCCTGAAGGGCGCTGCCAGCGAAAGCCGGCAGCGCCTTTTTTCATCGCACGACATTCCAGAATCGGCGACAGACCGGGTCACGCAGACCACCATGTTGGAATGTTCCAAAATATTCCAAAATCGGGGACAGACCGGGTCACGCAGACCACCATGTTGGAATGTTCCAAGATATTCCAAAATCGGGGACAGACCACCATTTTGGAATGTTCCAAAATGGTGGTCTGTCCCCGATTTTGGAATTTCACGAGGGTGTCAGGCGGACCCTCCCTCCCCTATACAGTGTGCAACACGCAACTTGACCGTATAATCCACTCTTTAGCAGCAGATTTTCCGGCCACACATCCTATGAAGGTTTTTCGGGGACTTCCCAATGACAGGGCGCGCGCGCCTTGTGCTCTCACGATCGGCAACTTTGACGGTGTCCACCTGGGCCACCAGGCATTGTTGGCGCGCGTGCGCGCAGCCGCGTCCAGACTCGGCGTCGAGGCGGCAGTGATGACCTTCGAGCCGCATCCGCGCGAGTTCTTCGCCGAGCGCATGGGGGATCCGTCCAAGGCGCCCAGGCGCATCGCCAACCTGCGCGACAAGCTCGAGTCGCTCGCTTCCGCCGGCATCGACCGCGTCATCGTCGAACACTTCAACGAGCATTTCGCCTCCATCGCGCCTGATGACTTCACCCGGCGCGTGCTGGCCGAAGGCCTGCACGTCAAATGGCTGATGGTCGGCGAGGACTTCTGCTACGGCGCCAAACGCGCCGGCAATATCGCGATGCTGAAGGAAGCCGGCCTGCGCCATGGCTTCGAGGTCGAGACCCTGCCGACCGTGATGCATGGCACGCGCCGCATCTCGTCCTCCGCCGTGCGCAGCGCGCTGGCCGAAGGCGACCTGGCCACCGCGCGCGAACTGCTCGGCCATTCGTACGCCATTTCCGGCCATGTGATCCACGGCCAGAAGCTGGGCCGCACGCTGGGCTTCCCCACATTGAACCTGCGCGTGGCGCACCGCCCTGCCCTGTCGGGCATCTTCGTGGTGCAGGTCCACGGCCTCGGCCCCGAGCCGCTGCCGGCCGTCGCCAGCATGGGCGTGCGCCCCACTGTCGACGACAGCGGCCGCGTTCTGCTCGAAGTGCACCTGTTCGATTACGCCGAGTCCTGCTACGGCAAACTGGTGCGCGTCGAGTTCCTCGAAAAAATCCGCGACGAGGAAAAGTACGACGACCTCGACACCCTGACCGCCGCCATCGCGCGCGACTCGGGCCAGGCGCGCGATTATTTCGCGCAGCGCGCCGGCGCCCTGACCGCCACCGACCGAATTTGACCGGGACGATCTTGCCCGCTTGCGGCACGCCTGTTCCCGAAAAACCAGATACACACGATTGAAGAAAAATATGTCCGATACCAGCAAACCAGCAGCAGACCAGCAAAAACCACAGCAAGCCCCGAAAGGCGCCAAAAAACCGGAGAGCAAATATCCGGTCAACATGACGGACACCCCGTTCCCGATGCGCGGCGACCTCGCCAAGCGCGAGCCGGGCTGGGTCAAGCAGTGGCAGGACAAGAAGGTCTATGAGCGCGTGCGCAAGGCCGCCAAGGGCCGCCCGATGTTCGTGCTGCACGATGGCCCGCCGTACGCCAACGGCGACATCCACCTCGGCCACGCGGTCAACAAGATTCTGAAGGATATGGTCGTCAAGGCGCGCACCATGGCCGGCTTCGACGCACCCTACGTGCCGGGCTGGGATTGCCACGGCATGCCGATCGAGATCCAGATCGAAAAACAGTACGGCAAAAACCTGCCGACCGCCGAAGTGCTGACCAAGGCCCGCGCTTACGCGACCGAACAGGTCGAGCGCCAGAAAAAGGACTTCATCCGCCTGGGCGTACTGGGCGAGTGGGATAACCCTTACCTGACCATGGCCTACCGTAACGAGGCGGACGAACTGCGCTCGCTCGGCAAGATGCTCGAGAAGGGCTACGTCTACCGCGGCCTGAAGCCGGTCAACTGGTGCTTCGATTGCGGTTCGGCGCTGGCCGAAGCCGAGGTCGAATACCAGGACAAGCGCGACCCGGCCATCGACGTCGGCTTCCCGTTCGCCGAGCCTGAAAAGCTGGCGGCCGCCTTCGGCCTGCCTGCGCTGCCTGCGGGCGACGGCTTCATCGTCATCTGGACCACCACGCCATGGACCATCCCGTCCAACCAGGCGCTCAACGTCAACCCTGAAATCACCTACGCGCTGGTCGAGTCCAGCCGCGACGGCAAGCCGCTGCTGCTGATCCTGGCCGCCGACCTGGTCGAAGCCTGCCTGCTGCGCTTCAAGCTCGAAGGCAAAGTCGTCGCCACCACCACCGGCGAAAAGCTCGGCGGCATCGAGTTCAAGCACCCGCTGCACGCGGCCGACGCGTTCTTCAACCGCCGCTCGCCGCTGTACCTGGCCGACTACGTCACCACCGAAAGCGGTACCGGCGTGGTGCACTCCGCGCCTGCCTACGGCCAGGACGACTTCATCTCGTGCAAAGAGCACGGCATGAAGGACGACGAGATCCTGACACCGGTGATGGGCGACGGCCGCTTCGTCTCGACCCTGCCGCTGTTTGGCGGCATGACGATCTGGGAAGCCTCGAAGCCGATCTGCACCGCACTGACCGAAGCGGGCGCGCTGTTCGAGCTGAAGATGTTCGACCATAGCTACATGCACTGCTGGCGCCACAAGACCCCGATCGTCTACCGCGCCACCTCGCAGTGGTTCGCCGGCATGGACACCACGCCGAAGGACGGCGGCCCCACCCTGCGCGAGACCGCGCTCAAGGGCATCTCCGAAACCCAGTTCTTCCCTGACTGGGGCCAGGCGCGCCTGCATGGCATGATCGCCAACCGTCCCGACTGGACCCTGTCGCGCCAGCGCCAGTGGGGCGTGCCGATGGCATTCTTCATCCACAAGGAGACCGGCGAACTGCACCCGAACACCCCTGAGCTGCTCGAGAAAGTCGCGCTGCTGATCGAAAAGGAAGGCATCGACGCCTGGCTGAAAGTCGAGCCGGCCGATTTCCTCGGCGCCGACGCCGCCATGTACATCAAGAACAAGGACACGCTCGACGTCTGGTTCGACTCCGGCAGCACCCACCAGACCGTGCTGCGCGGCTCGCACGCGGCCCAGTCGCAGTTCCCGGCCGACCTGTACCTCGAAGGATCGGACCAGCACCGCGGCTGGTTCCACTCGTCGCTGCTGACGTCCTCGATGCTCAACGGCCAGCCGCCGTACAAGGCGCTGCTGACGCACGGCTTCACCGTCGACGCCGAGGGCAAGAAGATGTCCAAGTCGCTGGGTAACACGCTGGCGCCGCAAAAGATCTCCGACACGCTCGGCGCCGACATCCTGCGCCTGTGGGTCGCTTCGACCGACTACACCGGCGAGCTGTCGATCAGCGACGAGATCCTCAAGCGCGTGACCGAATCGTATCGCCGCATCCGCAACACGCTGCGCTTCCTGCTGGCGAACACCTCGGACTTCGACCACGCGAACAACGCCGTCGCCGTATCCGACCTGCTTGAAATCGACCGCTACGCGCTGGCCAGCATGGCCACGCTGCAGGCCGACATCGGCAAGCACTACGAGTCGTTCGAATTCCACCCGGTTGTCTCGCGCCTGCAGAACTACTGCTCGGAAGACCTGGGCGGCTTCTACCTCGACATCCTGAAGGACCGCCTGTACACCACCGGCATCGACTCGCACGCGCGCCGCTCGGCGCAGACCGCGCTGTGGCACATCACGCAAAGCCTGTTGCGCCTGATGGCCCCGATGCTGTCGTTTACCGCCGAAGAGGCATGGGCGGTCTTCGCCGGCGAACAGGCCTACAAGGACAGCGACGAAACCATCTTCACGCAGACCTACTGGGCGTTGCCGGAAGTGGCGGACGCCGCCACCCTGCTGGCCAAGTACGCCACCTTGCGCGAAGTGCGCGCCGAAGTGACCAAGCAGCTCGAAGAAGTACGCGGCTCGGGAGCGATCGGCTCGTCCTTGCAGGCCGAACTGGCCATCAAGGCGTCCGGCGACAAGTACAAGGCGCTGGCAAGCCTGGATCAGGACCTCAAGTTCGTGTTCATCACCTCCAGCGCCAGCGTCGAACAAGTCGCCGCCGAAGCGGACGAAGCGGTTGCGGTAACCGCATCGAGCGCTCCGAAGTGCGAGCGCTGCTGGCACTACCGCGCTGATGTCGGCACCCACGCCGAGCACGCGGGCCTGTGCGGCCGCTGCTACAGCAACCTGTTCGGCGGCGGCGAAAAACGCGCCTTCGCATAAACCATTTCACTGACCACCAATGGCAACTAAAAAAACAACGTTCTCCACGTCCTCGAAAGCGCGCGCCAGCCTGACTCCTTGGCTGGGCATCGCGGCGATCGTGATCCTGCTCGACCAGATCACCAAGATCACGATCGAAAGGCTGTTCGTGTATGGCGAAGAACGCGTGGTCACGTCGTTCTTCAACCTGGTGCTGGCGTATAACCGCGGCGCCGCCTTCAGCTTCCTGTCCAACGAAAGCGGCTGGCAGCGCTACTTCTTCACGGCGATCGGCATCATCGCGGTGGTCTTCATCATCACCCAGCTGCGCAAGAACGCTGGCCAGCGCATGTTCTGCTGGGCGATGGCGCTGATCATGGGCGGCGCGATCGGCAACGTGATCGACCGCGTGGCCTATGGCCACGTGATCGACTTCCTCGACTTCCACTTCGGCAGCCTGGGCCACTTCCCGGCGTTTAACATCGCCGACAGCGCCATCTTCATCGGCGCAGTGCTGTTCATCTACGACGAACTGCGGCGCGTGAACAAGAACTAAGCAAAGGGATGGCAATGACGATGGACCTCAAGGGTAAGAAGATCGTCCTCGGCCTGTCCGGCGGGGTAGCCTGCTACAAGGCGGCCGAGCTGTGCCGCGCGCTGGCCAGGGAAGGCGCCTCGGTGCAGGTCGTGATGACCGAGGCCGCCACCCATTTCATCACCGCCGTGACCATGCAGGCCCTGTCCGGCAACCCGGTCTACACCGACCAGTGGGACCCGCGCATGGCCAACAACATGGCCCACATCGACCTGACCCGCGATGCCGACGCCATCCTGATCTCGCCGTGTTCGGCGGACTTCATCCGCAAGCTGGCCCATGGCGTGTGCGACGACCTGCTCTCGACCATGTGCCTGGCACGCCCGCGCCGCCTGCCGCTGCTGGTCGCGCCGGCGATGAATGTCGAGATGTGGGAAAACCCGGCCACCCAGCGCAACGTACGCCAGCTTGAGCAGGACGGCGTCTGCATCTTTGGCCCAGCCGCCGGCCAGCAGGCCTGCGGCGAAGTCGGCTTCGGGCGCATGCTCGAACCTGACGAACTACTCGACGAGCTGATCGCATCGTTCCAGCCGAAGGTCCTGGCCGGCAAGCGCGTGTTGCTGACCGCCGGTCCGACCTTTGAAGCGATCGACCCGGTACGCGGCATCACCAATCTCTCGTCCGGAAAAATGGGCTACGCCATCGCCCGCGCCGCGCGCGAAGCGGGCGCCGACGTGACCCTGATCTCGGGCCCCACTACCCTGCCGACGCCGCACGGCGTGCGCCGCGTCGACGTCCAGAGCGCGGCCCAGATGTACGACGCCGTGATGGCGGCGGTCGGCGGCCAGCACGTCTTCATCGGCGTGGCCGCGGTGGCCGACTGGCGCGTCACCAACGCCAGCGACCAGAAGATGAAAAAGCAGGACGGCGGCGCCGCACCCAACCTGCAATTCGAGCAAAACCCGGACATCCTCGCCGCGGTCGCCGCGACCACCTCGATCTCCGGCTGGCCGTACTGCGTCGGCTTTGCCGCCGAATCGGAAAACCTGGTCGAATACGGCGCCGTCAAGCGCGAGAAAAAAGGCATTCCTCTGTTGGTTGGCAATATCGGCCACCACACCTTCGGGCAGGATGACAATACGATCGTGCTGTTCGACGAGAGCGGCCACACCGTGCTGCCGCGCGCCGACAAGCTCACGCTGGCGCGCCAGCTGATTTCAGAAATCGCAAAGCGCATCGAAAAGCGCTCCCTGCTCACATAACCGAATCATCAATGAAAACAATCGACGTCAAGATCCTCGACCCGCGCATGAAAGACCAGATGCCGGCGTATGCAACGCCAGGCAGCGCGGGCCTCGACCTGCGCGCCTGCATCGACGAACCCATCACCATCGCACCTGGCCAGACCATCCTGGTACCGACCGGGATGGCGATCCACGTGGGCGATCCAGGCTACGCTGCCATGATCCTGCCGCGCAGTGGCATGGGCCACAAGAACGGCATCGTTTTGGGGAATCTGGTAGGCTTGATTGATTCTGACTATCAGGGACAACTGATGGTATCGACATGGAACCGCGGCCAGGCCGCCTTCACGCTCAACCCGATGGAGCGCCTCGCCCAGCTGATCATCGTACCGGTACTGCAGGTTGGCTTTAATGTCGTCGAAGATTTCGATGCAAGCGAACGCGGTGCCGGCGGTTTCGGAAGCACCGGAAAACAATAATAAAGTGAGGATTACCATGACCCGTTTCATCGGTCACAGCCCGGCATTGCTGGGCATATCGTTGGCACTACTCCTGTCGGCATGCGGCACCATCCAGCCGTCTGCACCAGCTTTCCCAATCAAGCCCGGCCCGTCCGCGCAGGAAGACCAGCGCCCGGTCATCACGCCGCGCATGGCCGCGGCCGCGCAGACGCTGACCAAAATGGCGGCCCTGCAGGACCGCCTGTACCGCGTCGCGGCGCCGCTGCTGATCAACAACGCGCCACTGTGCAAAAGCCAGGCGCGCAACCTGCTTGGCTTCTTCGCCAAGAACCGCTATTCCTATCCAGGCGAATACAACGAAGCGGCGCACCTCGCGCTGGACATGAACGAACGCCTGCAGGTGACCGGCGTCCTGGCCGGCAGCGGCGCGGCCAAGGCCGGCCTTGAAATCGGCGATCGCCTGATTTCGGCTGGCGGCAAGCCACTGCCTACCGGCGCGAATGCGTCGACGCTGGCCGGCGGCGTGTTCGGACCGCTGGTGCGCAGGCAGTCCACGCTGCCGTTCGTCGTCGAACGCGACAACAAACAGAAGCAGCTGTCGATTCCCGTCACGCGCGCCTGCGGTTTTGGCATTGAACTCGGCAATTCGGACAACATCAACTCGTACGCGGACGGATCGCGCGTGATGATCACGCGCGGGATGATCAACTTCGTCGAAGCGGATGAAGAACTGGCCTACCTGATGGCCAAGGGCATGGCGCACAACATGCTGGGCCATGCTTCCTCGCAGCGCAATGCCAGCACCATCGGCAGCATCATCGACAACCTGATGAGCACGCGCCCCGACACCTCGGTGACGATCGGCAGCGGCGGCATCAAGGCCATGCCGCAGGAGCTTGACGGCGCGGCCGACAGCCTGGCGATGTACCTGCTGGCGCGCGCCGGCTACCGCATCGAAGGCGCGACCGAGTTCTGGAAGCGCCTGGCCTCGACCTACCCGGCAACGGTGCTCAATGGCTATGTCGCCAACCACCCGGCGACCGCATACCGCATTGCGGTCATCCAGAAGACGATCGCCGAGATCAAGGCCAAGAAGGCCGACGGCAAGCCGCTGGTACCCTGACCCCGTTCCCGCCCACGCCCAGGCGTGCGCGGGAACGAAGCATGGAAGTCAACTCGGGAAATCCGGGAAAAACACCGCCATGACGTAGGTCAGCACGCCCAGCATTGCCACGGTCGCCACCAGCACAAGCAATAAACGGCCGAACTTCGGCGAGCCATCGTCTTTTCTTTTATGATTGTCCATCTTCCCACTCGCTCCTTAGTCCTGGAGCACACAGTATATTCGAACGATGGATAGCATAGACCTCGAGGTTCTCAAAACCGCCGCAAGCTGGATCGGTGCCGGCCACCGCTGCGAACTCATCACCGTCATCAAGACCTGGGGCTCCAGCCCGCGTCCGATCGGCGCCACGCTCGCCATCTGCGACGACGGCCGGGTGGTCGGCTCGGTATCGGGCGGCTGCATCGAAGACGACCTGATCGAGCGCGTGCGCCAGAGCGGCATCACCCGCACCATTCCCGAGATCGTCAGCTACGGCATTACCGCCGACGAGGCGCACCGCTTCGGCCTTCCCTGCGGCGGCACCATCGAACTCGCCATCGAGCCGCTGTCGAGCGCCAGCACCATCATCGACTTATTGGAACGGCTCGACCGGCACGAACTGGTGGCGCGCAACCTCGACCTGGAAAGCGGCGCGGTGACGCTGACAGCTGCGCCGTCCGGCGCGGTACAGCAGATCGCCGGCGGCGTGCTGACCACGATCCACGGTCCACGCTGGCGCCTGTTCATCATCGGCGCCGGCCAGCTGTCACGCTTCCTTGCGCAAGTGGCCACCGCGATGGACTACCACGTCACCGTATGCGACCCGCGCGAAGAATACCGCGCCGGCTGGCACCTGCCCGGCGTGCGCCTGGTGCACGCCATGCCGGACGACCTGGTCATCGAAGCGCAGCTCGACCATCGCAGCGCAGTCGTCGCCCTTACCCACGATCCAAAGCTAGACGATCTGGCGCTGATGGAGGCGCTTAAATCCGACGCCTTCTACGTCGGCGCGATTGGCTCGCGCCTGAACAACGCCAAGCGGCGCGAACGGCTCAAGGAGTTTGACCTGAACGATGAACAGCTGGCGCGCCTGCATGGGCCGATCGGCCTTTACATCGGCAGCAAGACGCCGTCCGAAATCGCCATCTCGATCCTGGCCGAACTGACCGCCATCAAGAACGGCGTGCCGCAGCAGCTGCGCGTGAAGCACGCCGACGGCCAGGCCTGATTCGACAGCAAGAACCGGCTATCGGCGCAGGCAAAGGCGCAGCACAATAACAATTTGAAGAACCAGGATCTGCGAATGAACACCGCCAACATGCTCCGTCTCGTGCTGCTTGCAGCGATCTGGGGCAGCTCATTCCTGTTCATGCGCATCGCGGCGCCGGTGCTTGGTCCGGCGGTACTGATTGAATACCGGGTCGGCTTCGCGGCGGTGTTCCTGGCGATTGTCGGCGTGTTCCTGAAAAAGCGGCTCGACCTGCGCGCCAACTGGAAGCACTACCTGGTCCTCGGCTTGCTTAACTCAGCGTTCCCTTTCCTGCTGTTCGCGTTTGCCGCGCGTACCTTGTCCGCCTCCGTGCTGTCGGTGCTGAACGCGACCGCGCCGATGTGGGGCGCGCTCATCGGCGCGCTGTGGTCGCGCCAGGCCATCTCCGGCCGCAGCGCGCTTGGTCTCCTGCTCGGCACCGCAGGCGTGGCGCTGCTGGTCGGCTTCGACCAGGTCACCTCGCGTGCTGGCGCCGGCCTCGCGATCGCGGCGGCACTGGTCGCGGCCGTCAGCTACAGCGTCGCCAGCGCCTATGCCAAGACGGCCAGGAGCGTCGAGCCGTTCGCCAACGCGCACGGCAGCATGTGGGCCGCAACGCTGCTGGTGATACCGGTGCTGCCGTTCTTTCCGGCGCCGGCGCAACCGACCATCGGCATCATGGGCGCCGCGCTCGCGCTGGGCGTCCTGTGCAGCGGCATCGCCTACATCCTGTACTTCAAACTGATCCAGGATGTCGGACCGACATCCGCGCTGACGGTCACCTTCCTCAATCCCTTGTTCGGCATCCTGTGGGGGGCGCTGTTCCTCGGCGAGGTGGTGGGCTGGCACACGGTCCTGGGCGCGGCAATCGTCATCACGGGTACGGCGCTGGTCACCGGCTTCCGTCCGGCCTTCCTGGGCCGTGCTTTCGTGCCGCTCTCGTTCAAACGCAAATAGGCATGGCATTGCACCAGATATCGATAGCGCTTCCGGATGGCTACCGCAGCAGCGACGTCATCGCATTTCATGGGCGCGATGCCGAGGGTGTGGCTGAACGGGTATCGCAGGGCCGCATCAGCAAAGGCGTTGTCCTCGGCGGCGTGCCGGTGGCGCTCGATATCGCGCTGTCGCCACGCGAGGCGCGCATTGGCGTCGCTGCGGACGCAGCGCTCACGCCGCGCGCCAGCGCGCTGCTCGACGACGCCCTGCTGAACATCCTTGGCCTGCGCATCGACCCGGCGCCGTTCGTGGAGGCGGCGGCGAGCGATCCCCTGCTTGGCGAGGCCGTGCGCGGCAATGCGGGCCTGCGCATCGTGCAGTCCGCAACCATCTTTGAAGCGCTCACCTGGGCGATCATCGGGCAGCAGATCAACCTGAGCTTCGCAATCGCCCTGCGCCGCACTTTTATCCTGCAGGCCGGGCGCCGGCACAGTAGCGGCCTATGGTGCTACCCCGAGGCGGAAGATGTCGCGAAGCTATCGGTGGACGACCTGACCACGCGAAAATTCTCACGTTCGAAAGCGGAAACGCTGCTGCGGCTGTCGCAGATGGTGGACGCCGGCTCCCTGTCGCTTGAACGCACGGACGACATCGACGCCGCCAGTGCCGCGCTGCTGGCGGTCAAGGGCATCGGTCCATGGACGGTGAATTACGCGCTGCTGCGCGGTTACGGCTACCCGGATTGCTCGCTGCACGGCGACGTCGCCATCCGTACTGCGCTGCAACGCCTGCTGGCCGACGACGCCAAGCCGGACATGGCGCGCACCGAAGCGCTGCTCGCGCAGTACAAGCCGCACCGCACGATGGCTGCCGCCCATCTGTGGGCCACGCTCAGCTAATTTCGCTGCCCACAAACGGAGGCGGAAACGAAAAAGCCGTTGATCTTTTGCAAGATTCAACGGCTTTAGAATACTGGTTGCGGGGACAGGATTTGAACCTGTGACCTTCGGGTTATGAGCCCGACGAGCTGCCAGACTGCTCCACCCCGCGTCTGTGCAATCATTATAGGGGAGTTTGCCTTTTTAGGCAATATCAATCCGAAGAAGATGTGCGATAGCAGCATGCACGTCAAGCTTCACCCTCCTGGCGGTAACGGCACAGCACGCGCAATCGGTGTAAAGTAAGCGAAATACCATTCTCTCAAGCGATTATGAAATTCTGTTCCGAGTGTGCCCATCCTGTCGACCTGCGCGTTCCCGAAGGCGACAACCGGCCACGCTATGTGTGCGTGCAGTGCGAGGCGATCCATTACCAAAACCCGAAACTGGTGGTCGGCTCAATCCCCGTGTGGGAAGCCGATGGCGAGCTGAAAATCTTGTTGTGCAAGCGCGCAATCGAGCCGCGCTATGGCTACTGGACATTGCCGGCCGGATTCATGGAGAACGAGGAAACGACCGCCCAGGCCGCCGTTCGGGAAACCGAAGAGGAAGCCGGCGCCAATGTCGAACTGGGCGAGCTGTTCACCTTGCTCAATGTTGCTCAAGTTCATCAGGTGCATTTGTTCTACCTCGCGCGACTGCGCGACCTGGACTTCGCGGCCGGCATCGAAAGTCTCGATGTGCAACTGTTCTCGGAAGACACCATCCCGTGGGACGACCTGGCCTTCCCCACGGTGCGCACAACGCTGGAACTGTTCTTCGCCGACCGCGTCAAAATGCGTGAGGGCGGCGCCTACGGTTTCCATAGCCGCGACCTCGTGCGCTCGATGCGCATGTCCAGCGACGCCAGTTAAACGCTCATCATGATTCCGTGGCTTGAAACGACAACGCCCTTCCCCGACGTGTCCGAGGCCCTGACCATGGACGCGCCGGGCCTGCTTGCGGCTGGCGCCGACCTGTCGCCACGCCGGCTGCTGGCCGCATACCGTAACGGCATCTTCCCCTGGTTCTCCGAAGGGCAGCCCATCCTGTGGTGGTCTACCGACCCGCGCATGGTGCTCCATACCGACAACTTCCGCATCAGCGACAGCCTGCGCAAGACCCTGCGCAAGGTCGAACGCAGCCGGGTCGAAGGCGGGCGCTGGCAGGTCACCTTCGACACGGCGTTCGAGCAAGTCATGCGCGCCTGCGCCGCCCCTCGCAAGGACGGGCCCGGTACCTGGATATCCGAGGAAATCATCAGCGGCTATACCGGCCTGCACGCGATCGGCCACGCCCACTCGTCCGAACTTTGGCTCGATGGCGAACTGGTCGGCGGCGCATACGGCGTCTGCATCGGCCGCATGTTCTATGGCGAGTCGATGTTCGCGCGCGTCACCGACGCCTCCAAGATTGCGCTGTCCTACCTGGTCGCCTTCCTGCGCCACGAAGGGGTGCGCATGGTCGACTGCCAGCAGGAGACCGGGCACCTGGCCTCGCTTGGCGCCGCGCCGATACCGCGCGCCGCCTTTCTCGACCATTTACGAGGGGCGATCGCACAGGATGAAATCGCCGTGTGGCAACCGGTGTGTCCTTTAACGGACGCGCGCAAAACTTGGTAAAGTTTCGCTACAATAGAACCAGGGTAAACCAATCGGGAACGAAAGCATCCGCATGACGCACCTGAACGACCTGCCATTCGCCACACTGCAGTTCTACACAACCGCGCCCTACCCGTGCAGCTACCTTGACGCCCGGCACGCGCGTTCGCAGGTCGCCACCCCGTCGCACCTGATCAACGCCGACGTTTATTCCGAACTGGTTAAAAACGGCTTCCGCCGCAGCGGCATCTTCACCTACCGCCCCTACTGCGACGGCTGCCACGCCTGCATTCCGGTGCGCGTCAAGGCCGAGCAGTTCGTCCCCAGCCGCGGCCAGCGCCGCGCATGGGCACGGCACGCGGCGCTGGTCGCCAGCGTCGCCAACCTCAGCTTCTCCGACGAACACTATGCGCTCTACCTGCGTTACCAGACCACCCGCCACCCAGGCGGCGGCATGGACCAGGACAGCCGCGACCAGTACGCCCAGTTCCTGCTGCAGAGCCGGGTCAACACGCGGCTGGTTGAATTCCGCGAACCCGACAACACCTTGCGGATGGTCTCGATCATCGACGTGCTGTCCGATGGCCTGTCGTCGGTCTACACTTTCTTCGACCCCGACCTGCCCGGCGCCTCCTTCGGCACCTACAACGTGATGTGGCAAATTGGCCAGGCGCGCGAGCTCGGCCTGCCCCACGTCTACCTGGGCTACTGGATCGAGCAAAGCCCCAAAATGGCCTACAAAATCAATTTCCGCCCTCTGGAAGCGCGCATCGACGGCAGCTGGAGCCTGCTCGACCGATAGGCGGCGCCGCCCACTCACGGTAAAATGGGCAGTCTGTTCAATTAAAGCACCCCATGTCTGAAAAACTGCTGTATGCGCTTGCCCGCCCGATGCTGTTCGCAATGGACGCCGAATCGGCGCACAACCTGACCCTGCCGGCCCTGCGCCGTGCCGCCAGCCTCGGCCTGACGGGCGCGATCCGCAAGCCTGCGCCCGACCCGCGCACCGTCATGGGCATCACCTTCCCCAACCCGGTCGGCCTGGCTGCGGGCCTGGACAAGGACGGCGCTTATATCGACGGCCTGGCGGCGCTGGGTTTCGGCTCGATTGAAATCGGTACCGTGACCCCGCGCGCGCAGCCGGGCAACCCGAAGCCGCGCATGTTCCGCATCCCGGCCAAGAAGGCCATCATCAACCGCATGGGCTTCAACAACGGCGGCGTCGATGCGTTTGTCGCCAACGTGCAGGCATCGCGTTTTTACCAGAACAAGGAAGGCGTGCTTGGCCTGAACATCGGCAAAAACGCCGACACGCCAATCGAACGCGCGGCCGACGACTACCTGATCTGCCTTGAAAAGGTCTACCCGTACGCCAGCTACGTGACGGTCAACATCTCGTCGCCAAACACCAAGAACCTGCGCCAGCTGCAGGACGCGTCCGAACTCGACACCCTGCTCGCGCGGCTCAAGCAGGCGCAATTGCGCCTGTCCGACCAGCATAAAAAATACGTGCCGCTGACGCTCAAGATCGCCCCCGACATCGACGCCGACCAGATCACCAACATCGCCGCCGCCCTGCTGCGCCACAAGATCGACGGCGTCATTGCCACCAACACCACCATCAGCCGCCGCGACGTCGAGAACGAACGCCACCACGAGGAAGCGGGCGGCTTGTCCGGCCAGCCGGTGTTCCAGCAGTCGACGATCATCGTGCGCGCGCTCAAGCGCGAACTGGGTGACGCGATACCGATCATCGGCGTCGGCGGCATCATGCGCGGCGCCGATGCAAAAGCCAAGATCGTCGCGGGGGCCTCGCTGGTGCAGCTGTACAGCGGCTTGATCTACGCCGGCCCGGCGCTGGTAAGGGAATGCGCCGATGCACTCAGGGGAGTCAAATGAAGCGCGTGATCCTCGGTGACAGCACGCTGGAGGTGTCGAGCATCTGCCTGGGCACAATGACGTTCGGCGAGCAAAACAGCGAAGCCGAAGCACACAGCCAGCTCGATTATGCGCTGGAACGCGGCATCAACTTTATCGACACCGCCGAGATGTACCCGGTAATGCCGCGCGCGGCGACGCAAGGCTCGACCGAGCGCTTTATCGGATCGTGGCTGAAGAAGTCGGGCAAGCGCGGGCAGGTTATCCTGGCCACCAAGATCGCCGGGCCAAACCCGGCGCTGCACTGGATCAGGGACGGCAAGAACAATCTCGATGCGGCCAACCTCCGCGCGGCGGTCGACGCCAGCCTGCAGCGTCTGCAAACCGACTACATCGACCTGTACCAGATCCACTGGCCGAGCCGCAACGTGCCGGTGTTCGGCGCGACCGCCTTCGACCCGGAGAAGGAGCGCGCCGGCGTTGCGATCGAAGAGACGCTGGCGGCGCTGGCGCAGTTGGTCAAGGACGGAAGGATCCGCAATATCGGGGTGTCGAACGAAAGCGCCTGGGGCGTGTGCGAATACACCCGGCAGGCCGAGATGAAGGGCCTGCCGCGCATCGCGACAATCCAGAATTTGTACAACCTGACCGCGCGCGGCTTCGAGACCAGCCTGCTGGACGAAACCTGCATGCGCGAGAACGTCAGCCTGCTGGCATATAGCCCGCTGTCGTTCGGCCAGCTCAGTGGCAAATATCTCGATAACCCGAATGCGCACGGCCGGCTGACGATCTTCCCGCCCACCTGGAGCCCGCGCTACCTGCGGCCACCCGTGCTGCAGGCGGTGAAGGAGTACGTCGGCCTGGCGCGCGCAAACGGCATGACGCCGGCGCAGATGGCGCTGGCCTGGTGCTATTCGCGCTGGTTCGTCGCATCGACGATCATCGGAGCGACGACGCTCGAACAACTGAAGGAAAACATCGACGCCGCGCAGGTAACCTTGCCGGCTGGCGTGGTCGAGGCGATCAACGCGATCCATGCCCGCATCACGAATCCTGGACAATAGACCCTGCCTGCCGCATGCGCCGCGATTGCGAAGTTGTCCCGCGTCTTTGATACCAAGGCGATGCTTCATCCCTTCCAGCTAGACGCAGGCAGGTGACAAAACGTAGGGCGGAACAGCGCGTAGCGCGTCATCCGCCGATTTGCCAGCATTTAGATATCCGCACCCTGATCCACAAACACCTGCATCCGCTTCGGCTTGACCAGCAAGGTCTCGCCTTCCTTCAGCTGCAGCTGCGCGAAGCGCTCGTTGGGAATCACCGCCTCGATCAGCTGCGCGTTATCTTCGCGCTCAAGGTCCAGTTGCGCCAGCGGACCAATCGCATGCGCGCGGCGCAGCTTGACCACGATGCCCTCGGCGCCAGCGACATAACGATCCACATCCAGGTCGTGCGGTCGCACGTACGCGATGCCCTGGCTGTCCTGCACCCCGGCGTGGTCCGGCACATCGAAATTGACGCCGCCGCTGGCCAGCACGCCCTCGTGCACGCGTCCGTGGAACAGGTTCACATTGCCCAGGAAGCTGTACACGAAAGGCGATGCCGGATGGTTGTACACAGCGTCCGGCGTGCCAAGCTGCTCCACCGTACCCTTGTTCATCAACACCACCTGGTCGGCCACTTCCAGCGCCTCTTCCTGGTCGTGCGTGACGAAGATGCTGGTGACGTGCAGCTCGTCGTGCAGGCGGCGCAGCCAGCGCCGCAGTTCCTTGCGCACCTTCGCGTCGAGCGCGCCGAACGGCTCGTCGAGCAGCAGCACGCGCGGTTCCACCGCCAGCGCGCGGGCCAGCGCAATACGCTGTCTCTGCCCGCCCGAGAGCTGCGGCGGATAGCGGTCGTGCAGCCAGTCCAGCTGCACCAGTTCGAGCAGCTGCTTGACCTTCTGGCGAATCTGGTCTTCGCTCGGCCGTTCCTTGCGCGGCTTGACGCGCAGGCCGAACGCGACGTTTTCAAACACCGTCATGTGCTTGAACAGCGCATAGTGCTGGAACACGAAGCCGACCTGGCGCTCGCGCACATGGCGCGCTGATGCGTCGTCGCCGTCGAGCAGCACCTGGCCCGAGTCCGGGTGCTCAAGGCCCGCGATAATGCGCAGCAGCGTGGTCTTGCCGCAGCCTGAAGGCCCGAGCAGCGCGGTCAGTTCGCCTTGCGGGAACTGCAGCGAGACGTTATCGAGGGCGACGAATTCGCCAAAGCGTTTGTTGATGTTCCTGACTTCGATGGTCATGTCATTGCTCCAGAATGCGTGCTGCTGCGGTGTCTGTCGGCGTCGATTCGTGCAGTCGCCATTCGACGAAGGTCTTGATCGCCAGGGTCACCAGCGCCAGCAAGGCCAGCAGCGAGGCGACGGCGAAGGCCGCGGTGAAGTTGTATTCGTTGTAGAGGATTTCGACGTGCAGCGGCATGGTATTGGTCTCGCCGCGGATATGGCCGGACACCACCGACACCGCGCCAAACTCGCCCATCGCCCGCGCGTTGCACAGGATGACGCCATACAGCAGGCCCCACTTGATGTTCGGCAGCGTCACCCGCCAGAACGTGCTCCAGCCCGACGCGCCCAGCACCAGCGCGGCCTCTTCTTCCTCGTTGCCTTGCGCCTGCATCAGCGGAATGAGTTCGCGCGCCACAAACGGGAAGGTAATGAACACAGTGGCCAGCACGATGCCCGGCACCGCGAACAGGATCTTGATGTCGTTCTCCATCAGCCAGGCGCCAAACCATCCCTCGGCGCCGAACATCAGCACATAGATCAGGCCCGCGATCACCGGCGACACCGAGAACGGCAGGTCGATCAGCGTGAGCAGCACGTTCTTGCCGCGGAATTCGAACTTGGCAATCGACCAGGCGGCGCAGACGCCGAACACGAGGTTCAGCGGCACCGAGATGGCCGCCGCGATCAAAGTCAGCTTGATCGCGGAGATGGCGTCCGGGTCGACGATGGCGGCAAAATATTCGTCCCAGCCTTTGCCGAGCGCCTGCACGAACACGGCAACCAGCGGCACAAACAGGAACAGGGTCAGGAACACCAGCGCGATGGCGATCAGCGTGCGGCGCACCCACGCCGGCTCGAACACGTTCGACGATGCCGGCAATTCGCCGCGGCGTACCGCGACTGGCTTCGATTCAGGGATCACGGCGCTCATTTCTTGCCTGCCCTTCTGCGCGTCCACGCCTGCAGCAGGTTAATCGACAGCAGCAATACAAACGACACCAGCAGCATCACCACGGCGATCGCGGTGGCGCCGGTGTAGTCGTATTGTTCGAGCTTGGTGATGATGAACAGCGGCGTGATCTCGGACACCAGCGGCAGGTTACCGGCGATGAAGATCACCGAGCCGTATTCGCCGGTGGCGCGCGCGAAGGCCAGCGCGAAGCCGGTCAGCAGCGCCGGCATCAGGTTCGGGAACACCACGCGCGCAAAGGTCTGCCACGACGAGGCGCCAAGGCTGGCGGCCGCCTCTTCAAGTTCGCGCTCGGCTTCTTCCAGCACCGGCTGGACGGTGCGCACGACGAACGGCAGCCCGATGAAGGTCAGCGCGACGACCACGCCAAGCGGCGTGAAGGCGACCTTGATGCCGACCTTGTCGAGGTACTGGCCGATCCAGCCGTTGGACGAATACAGCGCGGTCAGCGTAATGCCTGCCACCGCGGTTGGCAGCGCGAAGGGCAGGTCGACCAGCGCATCGATGAAGCGCTTGCCCGGGAAGCGGTAGCGCACCAGCACCCAGGCGACGATGCCCCCAAAAATCACGTTGATGAAGGCGCCGATCAGCGATGCGCCGAAGGTCAGGCGGTACGAGGCCATCACGCGCTCGGAGGTGACGGCGGCCCAGAAAGCCTCCCACGTCATCGTGAAGGTTTTCAGGAATACCGCCGACAGCGGGATCAGGACGATCAGCGCGAGGTACAGGATGGTGAAGCCGAGCGTCAGTCCAAAACCGGGCATGACCCGGAATGGCGCGCTGCGCGGCGTGGTGATTGTTACGGGCATTGGATCCCTTTGCTTTGCATAGTGCAGATAAGGAACGATCGTCTCATGCCATGCTGATAATACCAACGAAGTAATCGTCATTTGCATAGACGATTCAGGTATTAGGTGTTCAGTAGATCAGTTTTGCGGCCACGCCGGTGAGTGTCATGGCGAGCAGGCCGCGCAGGAAGCGCTCAGGCACCGCGCGTGCAACCCACGAGCCAAGGGTGATGCCTGGCACCGAGCCGACCAGCAGCATCGCCAGCAGTTCCCAGTTGATCGAGCCGAGCCACCAGTGGCCGAGTGCGGCAATCGCGGTCAGCGGCACCGCGTAAGCGATGTCGGTGCCAGCCACTTCGGCCGACGTCAGGCGTGGGTAGAGCATCACCAGCAGGGTCGCGCCGATGGCGCCGGCGCCGATCGAGGACACGGTCACCAGGATGCCGAGCACGGCGCCAGAGATGATGGTGGCGGACGCCAGCGCCCTTCCCTGCAGCTGGCGTTCTGGCTTGGCGTTTATCCAGGCCAGCATTTTGCCCTTGAACACCAGCGCCACGACCGTCAGCATGACCGAGCCGGCGATCGAATAGCGGATCAGCTGGCCGATCTCGGCGTTCAGGGTGCCGAAATGGTTGAGCGCGAGCGTGGCCACCAGCGCAGCTGGCAAGGCGCCGATGCAGAGCAGCTTGACGATGTCCCAGTGCACAGTGCCGCGCAGGCGGTGGGTGAAGGTGCCAGCGGTTTTGGTGATGGAGGCGAATGCGAGGTCGGTGCCGACGGCAACCGAAGGCGGCACGCCAAACATCAGCGTGAGGAGCGGCGTCATCAGGGAGCCGCCGCCGACGCCGGTCATCCCGACCAGCAGGCCGACCGCAAAACCCGAAACGATGTACGTCAGCAACATGAAGAACCCCCAAAGTTACCAACAGGGTAAAGGGGCTCAGCTGTAAACCAAACAACAGCTTCCTCATTTGCTTATGCGGTTTCGGGCGATTTGCGGCGCGGCCCGCGGCGTGTTACTTGTTCGGCTGCGGCGTCAGGCGCAAATACGGCTTCTCGGCCTTGAAACCCTTCGGATACTTTTGCTTGATCACTTCCGGGTCCTGCACGGTCAGCGGGATGATGACGTCATCGCCATCCTTCCAGTTGCCCGGCGTGGCGACCGTGTAGCCATCGGTCAGCTGCAGGGCATCGATCACGCGCAGCACTTCGTCGAAGTTGCGCCCGGTGCTCATCGGGTAAGTGATGGTCAGGCGAATCTTCTTGTTCGGGTCGATGATGAACAGCGAACGCACCGTGGCGGTGGCCGACTGTTCCGGGTGGATCATGTCGTACAGCGTGGACACGCTGCGGTCGGCATCGGCGATGATCGGGAAGCCGACTACGGTCTTTTGCGTCTCTTCGATGTCCTTGATCCAGACCTTGTGCTGCTCGGCCGGGTCGACCGACAAGGCAATCGCTTTCACGTTGCGCTTGTCGAACTCCGGCTTGAGTTTCGCGGTCAGACCGAGTTCAGTGGTGCAGACGGGCGTAAAGTCGGCAGGGTGCGAAAACAGCACCACCCACGAATCGCCTGCCCACTCGTGGAAGCGAATCTTGCCGATTGAAGAGTCCTGCTCGAAATCAGGTGCGGTGTCGCCTAAACGTAATGTCATCGTCTTCTCCCAGTAGAAAGTTTAAAAAGCCCTTGATCATGGCAAAAATGGCAGTGTTGTATTGTGCGCCAGATCGAGATTTCTAAACAAACTATCTGGTTATTTAATAATAACGATTCGACAGAACGACAATCCAGGCCAGCGCAGCAATCATGATCGACAGCGCCACTGCCGCGCTGCCCAGGTCCTTGGCGCGTTTGGACAGCGGATGGCGTTCGAGCGAAATGCGGTCGACGACGGCCTCGATTGCCGAATTGATGATTTCGACCAGCAATACCAGCAGCAGCACCGAGATCAGGAATACTTTCTGGAATGCCGAGATGGGAAGCATCAGTGCCACGACGGTTGCGATCAGCACAACGATCACTTCCTGGCGGAACGCGTATTCGTTGCCCCAAGCCGCGCGGAAGCCATCGATCGAGTTGACGAAGGCGGCAATGATGCGCCGGAATCCGCCCTTGCTTTTGAATTGACTGACTGGTTGTTGTTCCATGGGGTTCTATATCGGCTTGTCGATTTCCTATTATGCCCCAGAGAGGGCGATTGCCAGTTCTTTTCACATTGTGGTATAAAGAACGTACTTATACTGCACCGCACCAACCACATCATGAAAATGGAAACTGTCGAACCAGCGAAGACGTCGATCCAGGTCATCGAGCGGATGGTCGCCTTGCTCGATGCGCTCGCGACCTATTCCGACCCGGTCAGCCTGAAGGAATTGTCGAAGGTGTCTGGCCTGCACCCGTCGACCGCGCACCGGATCCTGAACGATATGGTGGTTACCCGCTTTGTCGATCGCGTCGAACCAGGGACCTACCGCCTCGGCATGCGCCTGCTCGAACTGGGCAACGTGGTCAAGAGCCGGCTGTCTGTCCGTGAGGCCGCCCTCGAGTTCATGCGCGGCCTCCACAAGAAAACCCAGCAAACGATTAACTTATCTGTACGGCAAGGTGACGAGATCGTCTACATCGACCGCGCCTTTTCCGAGCGCTCCGGCATGCAGGTGGTGCGGGCAATTGGCGGCCGCGGCCCGCTGCATCTGACCTCGACCGGCAAACTGTTCTTGTCGGTGGACGAGCCGAAAGCGATCCGCGCGTATGCCACGCGCACCGGCCTGGCCGGGCACAACAAAAATTCGATCACCGATCTGTCGAAGCTCGAACGCGAGCTGAGCCTGGTGCGGGCGCGCGGCTATGCGCGCGATAATGAAGAACTGGAACTTGGCGTGCGCTGTATGGCGGCGGGAATCCATGACGATTCCGGCAAGCTGGTCGCCGGGTTATCGATTTCTGCGCCGGCCGATCGCTTGCAGGAAGAATGGCTGGAAGACCTGGTCACGACCGCGGCGCAAATTTCGGCCACCTTGGGCTATTCGCCGGTGCGGTAACAGCAGCGCGTGCAGGCAAAACATGGCGATGCCACCGTTAAATGCGGCATCCCCTCCGTCCTTCCCGCGCAGGCGGGAATCCATACAGAAGCCGGGTAGCGGATCGGGGGTCTCGCGGTTACCGCACCCCTGGTATGGGTGCCCGCCTGCGCGGGCACGACGTGGCGGCAAAAAAAAACGGAACCCTTGGGTTCCGCTTTTTCTAGGGGCTGTTTATGACAAGCCAGGCGGCTTGAGCGCTTCAAGCCAGCGCCGCATCCGTCCGGCATCGGCGGTACGCGACTGCTTGCCTTTGGAATCGAGGAACACCATGATGACGGCGCGGCCCTGGATAATCGTCTGCATCACCAGGCAACGCCCTGCTTCGTTGATGAAGCCGGTCTTCTGCAAGCCGATATCCCAGTCCGGCGACGACACCAGATAGTTCGTATTGCGGTACTGGACCTGGCGGCCGCTCGCCGCGACCGACGAGGCCGGATCGGTCGAGAACTCGCGCAGCAGCGGCTGCTGGTGCGCCGCCATGACCAGCTTGGCAAGGTCGCGTGCGCTGGCCACATTGCGGCTCGACAAGCCACTGGAGTCGACATAGCGGGTGTCCGACATGCCCAGCTCATGCGCCTTGGCATTCATTGCGGCGACAAAGCCCTGGATGCCGCCCGGATAATTGCGTCCCAGCGCGGCAGCGGCGCGGTTTTCCGAGCTCATCAGCGCGATATGCAGCATTTCGCGGCGGGTCAGGCGCGAGCCGACGCGCAGGCGCGAGGTGGTGAACTTTTCGCGGTCAACATCGTCGTCCGTGACGGTGAGCGTCTCGTCCATGTCCTGTTGCGCCTCGACGACGATCAGGCCGGTCATCAGCTTGGTGATCGATGCGATCGGCAACGCCACGCCGGCGTTCTTTTCAAACAGGACTTCGGAATTGGTCTGGTCAAGCACCAGCGCGACGCTGGAGGACAGGTCGAGCGGATCGCGCGTGAGGTTGAGGCCGGCCTTGTCGCCCGCGGTCATTGCGCGCACGACGGGCGCGGCGTAAGTCGCGCTCTGGTACACAACCTTGCGCTTGCCGCGCACGGTGATCACGCGGCGCACGGCTTTGCCGCGCGTGCTCACGTTGACGCGCTTGGAGGCCGCTTCCTTGCGCTTGTAGCGCTGCTTCTTGGCAGCGCTTTTCTTGGCCTTTTGCTTGCTGACTGTCGCCGAGCTGCTGCGCTGCTCCACCTTGGCCGCCTCTGCAGGGGTCAGGGCAAACAACAGGGAAATAAAAGCACTCAAGGCAAACTTAAACATCTTGACCTTCCTTTGAAGCCGACGGATTCACATCTAGTTGCAGTGTAGCAAAACACTCGGCAAGCACAAGCGATTTAACATTTGAGGCGAGCCCGGCGCAACAGAGAATGCGCAATGAACAACAAATATCTCTTCTGTTTCAACACTATACGCGTTTATTCAAGAAACCGCGTGAAGCCCGAGACCGGTTCGCGCTCGGTAATGAGTGAATTTTCAATCTTGCTACTGTCGGCAAAACCCAGCGCCATCCCGCATACCACCATCTCGTTGGCAGGCAAGTCCAGCTGATCAGCGATGATGCGGTGGAACTGGGTAAATGCCGCTTGCGGACAGGTATCGAGACCGCGCCCGCGCGCGGCGATCATGATATTTTCCAGGAACATGCCGTAATCGAGCCAGGAACCCTGGTCCATCACACGGTCGATGGTAAACAGTAGACCAACTGGCGCGTCAAAAAATCGGTAGTTGCGCGCATGCTGTGCGGCCATCCCTGCTTTATTGTCGCGCGTCAAACCGAGCAGCGCGTACAGGTCCCAGCCCACCTTGCGGCGCCGGTCGATGAACGGGGAAATCCATTCGCGCGGATAGTAAGCGTACTCTTCCGTGTGCTCCTTTGCCTGGGCCGGGTCGGCGTAGGCCGCCGTGATCGCATCGGACAAGCGCTGCTTTGCCTGCCCGGTGACGACGACCACCTTCCAGGGCTGGGTATTGGTGCCCGATGGGGCGCGCGACGCGACCTCAAGAATCTTCTCGATATCTTCCCGCGCCACCTCGGTCGGCAGAAATGCACGGATTGAACGGCGCGAGGTGATGGCGGCGTCGACGATTTCCTGTTGCTGGCTTGCGATCATGATTTCTCCTGTTTTCTAACAACCAATGCGACACCGGCGACGGCGACCAGCATGCCGGCCACGCCGGCCAGGCTGAGCGACTCGCCGAAGACCAGCCACGCCATGATGGCGGTGGTGGGCGGGGTCAGGTACATCAGGCTGGTGACCGACGTGGCCGCGCTGCGCCGGATTAACTTGAACAGCAGGAACGTGGCGCCGATCGACAGCACCACGCCGGACCACAGCAGCGCACCGATGAATTCGCCGGTCCATTCTACTGTGGCAAAGCCCGGATCGAGCCCCTCGAACAGCCATGCCAGCGGCAGAATAAGCGCCAACGAGGCGCTAAACTGGACCGCGGTGCCAGTGCGCAAGTCAAATTGCGGGCAGAAATGGCGCTGGTACATCGTGCCCGTGGTGATGGACAACAGTGCGAACAGGGTCAGCGCGATCGGCAGTGCAGACAATCCGGTCAGGTTCATCTTTGAATACACCACCAGCGCCACGCCTGCCAGCCCAAGCAGCAGCCCGACCCACTGGATCCGCCTGACCTTCTCGCCGATCAGCGGCGCCGCGGCCGCTGTCAGGATCGGCTGCATGCCGACGATCAGCGCCGTTACCCCGGCAGGCATGCCCAGCTTGATCGCGCACCACACGCCACCGATGTAACCGGCCTGCAACAGCAGGCCGGCGACTGCCAGGTGCATGATGCTGCCGGTCGGCCACGGCGCCCGGACCAGCAGCACCCACGGCAGCAGGACGGCCAGCACCAGCGCGCAGCGCAAGACGATAAAGGTCAGCGGCGGCGCATACGGGAGGCCGAACTTGGCCACGATGAAGCCGGTGCTCCACAAGAAAACAAACAAGATCGGGATCGGCGACAGCCACGACGAGTGACGCGATGCAACATTTGCAGCAGTTTCGTTTGACATAGATCAATAAGCGCTCAAGCGCGGCTAAACGTTGCGGTGCGCTCGCATAATATGTCCGCTGCGCAAAAAATCAGTCTAACATGGGCGGGTCAGGGGCGTAGCGGCCCGGTCAATCCTCACAGATAATCACCATGGCGACGGTAAACATTCTTATGAGAAACGATATCCGGAAAATCGCGTGAAATTAAATGGTGCACCGCACAATCATCGCTTGACTTGCGGTTCAATTTCATTAAAATAGGACTTTGTTGCGCTGCACAACGCGGCCAAGATATCGAGATTCCTGCTTCACCGGTAGTTTGGCAACATTGACTAAATAAAACGTTATCAATACATCTGGAGAATAAATATGTTTGCATTCCCTGAACAAATTTCGAACGCCACCAAAGCCAACATGGAAGCCCAGTTCGCGATGTTTTCGTCGCTGACCACCAAAGCTTTCGAAGGCATGGAAAAGCTGGTTGAACTGAACCTGACCGCGGCCAAAGCCACGCTGGAAGAGTCGTCGCAGACCGCCAAGCAGCTGATGAGCGCAAAGAACCCACAAGAATTCTTCACCCTGTCCGCAGCCCAGGCTCAGCCAACCGCTGAAAAGGCGATGTCGTACGGCCGCCAGGTTGCTGCCATCGCCACCGGCGCGCAGCAAGAGTTCACCCGCGCCGCTGAGGAACAGATCGCTGAAGGCGGCCGCAAGGTTCTGTCGCTGGTTGACGAAGTCACCAAAAACGCACCAGCCGGCACCGAAAACGCCGTTGCCGCGTTCAAGGCAGGCCTGACCAACGCCAGCGCCGGTTACGAGCAGTTCACCAAGACCGCCAAGCAAGCCGCCCAGGTCGTGGAAACCAACGTTACCGCAGCAGTGACCCAGTTCTCGCAAGCGGCTGAAAAAGCGACCGCACGCGCGACCGCCAAGGTGTAATACGCTTTCGCCAGCAGTAAGCAAAAATGCCTCGCGGTTGCGAGGCATTTTTTTTGGCTATGCGCGATGAAGCATGTCAGCGGCGCTGGCAGCGCTACCCGCGCGGGAATTTACTCGCCCAGGTAAGCGGCCTGCACGCGTGGATCGTGCAGCATGTCTTCGGCGTTGCCGGTCATGATGAGCGAACCCGAATCCATCACATAGCCGCGGTCGGCCGCCTGCAGCGCCAGCTTCGCATTCTGCTCCACCAGCAGGATCGTAATGCCCTGCTTCGACACATCGCGGATCACTTCGAAAATCTTCTGCACCATGATCGGCGACAGGCCCATCGACGGCTCATCAAGCAGCAGCAGGGTCGGATGGCACATCAGCGCGCGCGCCATCGCCAGCATCTGCTGCTCGCCGCCCGACAAGGTGCCGGCCAGCTGCGAGGCGCGCTCCTTCAGGCGCGGGAACACGGTGAACCACTTCTCGATATCGGCATCGACGCCCGCCTTGTCGTTGCGCGTGTAGGCGCCCATCTGCAGGTTTTCGTAAATCGACATGCGCGTGAACACGCCGCGGCCTTCCGGCACCATCGCCAGCTTTTGCTGGACCAGCTGGAACGAATGCTGGCCCTTGAGCGGCTGGCCCATGTAGCTGATGACGCCCTCGACGCTGCAGTCTGGCAGCGTGCCGGTGATCGCCTTGAGCGTCGTCGTCTTGCCGGCGCCGTTGGCGCCGATCAAGGTGACCAGTTCGCCTTTGTTGACTTCGAGGTCGATGCCCTTGACCGCCTTGATGCCGCCGTACGCAACCTTCAGCCCCTGAATCTTGAGAATGTTTTCGCTCATATTAATGGCCTGTTCCGAGGTAGGCTTCAATCACAGCCGGGTTCTTCTGGATGTCGGCTGGTAAGCCTTCGGCGATAGGCTTGCCGTATTCCAGCACCGTGATGCGGTCGCACAGGCCCATCATCAGCTTGACGTCGTGCTCGATCAGCAGCACGGTCTTGCCTTCGTTCTTGATCTTCACCAGCAGCTCGCGCAGCGCCAGCTTTTCGGTCGCGTTCATGCCGGCGGCCGGTTCGTCGAGCGCCAGCAGCTTCGGCTCGGTCGCCAGCGCGCGCGCGATTTCGAGGCGGCGCTGGTCGCCGTACGACAGGAACTTCGAGGTGCGCTTGGCGAAGGCGCCAATGCCGACGAAGTCCAGCAGTTCCTGGGCACGCAGGCGGATCGCCGCCTCTTCCTGGCGCGCTGTCTTGTGGCGGAAGATCGCGCCGAACACGCCCTGGTGGGTGCGCACGTGGCAACCGACCATCACGTTTTCCAGCGCGGTCATTTCGCCAAACAGGCGAATGTTCTGGAAGGTGCGGGCAATGCCCGCCTTGGCCACTTCATGCGGCGCCGACGGCGAGTATGGCTTGCCGTCCAGCTCGAAGGTGCCCGTGTCGGGCTGGTACAGCCCGGTAATGACGTTAAAGAAAGTCGTCTTGCCGGCGCCGTTAGGCCCGATCAGGCCATAGATCTGGCCTTGCTTGATCTGGATGCCGACGTCGGTCAGCGCTTGCAGGCCACCGAAGCGCTTGTTGACGCCGGCGATGTTCAACAGGTTGTGTTCGCTCATTGCTCGTCTTCCTCAATCAGGCCGGAAAGGCGTCTGGCTTGTTGGTCTCGGCCGCTTGCGGGCGGTCTTCGTGCTTCGGCGATGGCCACAGGCCAGCCGGGCGCAGCAGCATGATCAGCACCATCGCCAGGCCGTACAGCAGCAGGCGCAGCACTTCGGCTTCGATCAGCACTTTGCCGAACACGGCCATCTGGAATGGCTCGACGGTGTGGCGCAGCACTTCCGGCAACGCGGCCAGCAAGATGCCGCCGACGATCACGCCAGGGATGTGGCCGATACCGCCCAGCACCACCATCGCCAGCACCGCGATCGATTCCATCAGCGAGAACGATTCCGGCGACACGAAGCCCTGGAACGACGCGAACATAGCACCGGCGACGCCGCCGAACGAGGCGCCCATCGTGAAGGCCAGCAGCTTGACGTTGCGGGTGTTGATGCCCATCGCCTTGGCGGCGATTTCATCTTCGCGGATCGCCACCCAGGCGCGGCCGAGGCGCGAATGCTGCAGGCGCGAGGTCATGAAGACGGTGGCAATGCACAGGAACAGGAAAAGGAAATAGTAGGCATTCACCGACGGCATCGCGTACTCGCCGAGGAAGACGGTTGCCTTGGAACCCGGCTCACCGGCCAGCGAGACGCCGAAGATGCGGATCGGGTCGATCATGTTGATACCCTGCGGCCCGTTGGTGAAGTTGATCGGGTCGTTCAGGTTGTTCATGAAGATACGGATGATCTCGCCGAAGCCCAGGGTCACGATGGCCAGGTAGTCGCCGCGCAGCTTCAGGGTTGGCGCGCCGAGCAGTGCTCCCATGAACCCGGCCATCGCAGCGGCCAGCGGCACGATGAACCACACCGACAGGTGAATACCGGTTTCGGCAATTTCCGGCCCCATGACCGCCACCAGCCACTCCCCCAGCACCGGGTATTGGTAGACGATCGATTCGAGCAAGGCGGCAAACTGCGGCGATGCCAGCAGGCCGGTCAGGTAGGCGCCCACCGCGAAGAACGCGATGTAGCCCAGGTCGAGCAGGCCGGCAAAGCCGACCACGATGTTCAGGCCCAGCGCCAGCATGATGTACAGCAGGGCGATGTCGACGATCCGCACCCACGAATTACCGAAATTCTGGGCGACGAACGGGAAGATCAGCAGCAGCGCCAGCACGATGGCCATGCTGGTGTAGGCCTTGCGCGGGTTGTGTTCGACGTCGAAAGAGAGAAGTTTCATATGAATGTCCTAGTCCTTTTCGATCAGGCGCGGTCAGCGACGCGCTCGCCCATGATGCCGGACGGCCGGATCGTGAGCACGATAATCAACACGACGAAAGCGAAGATGTCCTGGTAGTGGCTGCCGAGGAAGCCGCCGGTCAGGTCGCCGATGTAGCCTGCGCCCATCGCTTCGATCAGGCCGAGCAGCACGCCGCCGATCATCGCGCCGTAGATGTTGCCAATGCCGCCCAGTACCGCGGCCGAGAACGCCTTCAGGCCAGGCAGGAAGCCCATCGCAAACTGGATCGACGAATAATTCGCGCCCCACATCACGCCGGCGATCGCGGCCAGCGCCGCGCCGATGGCGAAGGTGGCAACGATCACTTTATTCGAGTCCACGCCCATCAGGCCGGCGACGCGCGGGTTTTCGGCGGTGGCGCGCATGGCGCGGCCCATTTTGGTTTTCTCCACCAGCAGCACCAGCGCGCCCATCGACACGGCAGCCAGCGCCAGCAGCAAGACCTGGGTCTGCGAAATGACGGCGCCGCCAATGGCGATCGGCTCGGTCGACAGCAGTTGCGGGAATGGCAGCGGGTTGCGGCCCCAGATCATCATCGCGAAGGTGGTGAGCAGGGTCGACACGCCGATGGCGGTAATCAGGGGAGCGAGGCGGGGAGCGTTGCGAAGGCGGCGGTAAGCGACACGTTCGATGATGATATTGACCAGCATGCAGACCGGAATCGCACCGGCAATGGCGATCGCCAATTGCACTGCGCCGGGCAAGCCAGGCATGAAGACATCGAGGAGTTTCAGGATCGACAGGCCAACCATGGCGCCGATCATGAGCACGTCGCCGTGCGCAAAGTTAATCAAATTAAGTACACCGTACACCATGGTGTAGCCCAGTGCCACCAGCGCATACATGCTGCCGAGCACCAGACCATTGATGATCTGCTGGATAAAGGTATCCATGGTTTTGCTTGCCTCTTTTATTATAGATCTAATAAAAACGGCACCCCGGAGAGATCTCCGAAGTGCCGCTCATGGCCTGACGCGCTTCACAAACGCCGCATCCCGACCGGGATTACACGTGTTTCATGTCTCCGCTGCAATCACCTCCCCCGCGCGCCACTTGCCGGCGCACCGGACAGCAAAAATTCCGAGCGCCATCATCATAGCGAGGTTTGGTAAAAACTAACACCGGAAAATCAAACGTCCACGAAATATTCTTCTGGCAACTGTAAATATTTCCGACTAAACAGCGTTCGGCTTGCTCCCGTCCAGTCCCTTCGGCAGCGGGAAGGTCACGTGCTCCTCGACGCCTTCCAGCGCGCGCACGCTGCGGGCGCCCAGTTCCTTGAGGCGGTCGATGACCGCCTGGACCAGCACTTCCGGGGCCGAGGCGCCGGCGGTCACGCCGATGCGGATCTTGCCTTCGAGCCAGGCCGGGTCGATCTGGCTGGCATTGTCGACCATATACGCCGGCGTGCCCATCTTGTCGGCCACTTCGCGCAGGCGGTTCGAGTTCGAGCTGTTCGGGCTGCCCACGACCACGACCACATCCACCTGCGGCGCCATGAACTTCACGGCTTCCTGGCGGTTGGTGGTGGCGTAGCAGATGTCGCCCTTCTTCGGTTCGATAATGTTCGGGAAGCGCACTTTCAGCGCGGCGATGATGTCGGCAGTGTCATCGACCGACAGGGTGGTTTGCGACACATAGGCCAGCTGGTCCGGGTTGCCGACCTGCAAGGTGGCGACATCGGCGACCGTTTCGACCAGGTGCATGCCGGCGTCGGTCTGCCCCATCGTGCCCTCCACTTCCGGGTGGCCGTCGTGGCCGATCATGACGATCTCGCAGCCCTGCTTGCGCATCTTGGCCACTTCGACGTGCACTTTGGTCACCAGCGGGCAGGTGGCATCGAAAATCTTCAGTCCGCGGCTTTCCGCTTCGGCACGTACCGCCTTGGAGACGCCATGGGCCGAGAATACCAGCGTATTGCCGGCTGGAACATCGTCGAGATCCTCGATGAAGATCGCGCCCTTGTTGCGCAGGTCGTCCACCACATAGGCGTTGTGGACAATTTCGTGGCGCACATAGATTGGCGCGCCGAACTGCAGCAATGCACGTTCGACGATTTCGATGGCGCGGTCCACGCCGGCGCAGAAACCGCGCGGCTGGGCCAGGAGAATTTCGTTTTCCATGATGATCCTGTTACAACACCGAGATGAGGTTAACTTCGAATTTGAGCGTCTGGCCCGACAGCGGATGGTTAAAGTCGAACATGCAGCTTTCGTCGCCCAGTTCGCGCAGAACGCCGGCGAAACGCCCGCCGCCAGGTGCGGCGAAGTCGACCAGGTCGCCTACTTTGTAGTCCGCGTCCGGGGCCGAGTTTTCGTCCAGCGTGGCCCGCGTGACCGGGCGCACCAGCTCCGGGCTGCGTTCACCGAACGACTCGCCTGGCGCCAGTTCGAAGGTCTTGTGGGTCCCTTCCGGCAAACCGAGCAGGCAAGCCTCGAGGAACGGCGCCAGCTGGCCCTGGCCCAGCATCAGTGTCGCCGGGTTCCCGCCAAAAGTAGTAATCAGATCAGTACCGTCCATCGTCGCGAGCCGATAATGCAGCGTGAGGTAGGACGAAGCGTTGACAACTGGTGCGGATGGGCTGGACATAATAAGGGCAAAAATCGGTAATCCCGTATTGTAAGCCACCGCGCCCGCGCCTGCCTCATTGACCGCCACTTCAGACAGGAACGCCATGGGTATCAAGGACTGGCCGGAACACCTGCGCCCGCGCGAACGCCTGATCAGGGACGGCGCCCCTGCCCTGTCGGACCAGGAGTTGCTGGCGGTGTTCCTGCGCGTTGGCATCAAGGGCAAGAGTGCGGTCGACCTCGGCCGCGACCTGATCACCCGCTTCGGCTCGCTGGGTGGCATGTTCAACGCGAGCCTGCGCGAGTTTGCGGCGGTCCCAGGGCTGGGTGCGGCAAAATACGCGCAATTGCAGGCCGTGCTGGAACTGGCGCAACGGGCGCTCGGGGAACAACTGCGCTGCGGCGACTTGCTCGCCTCCCCTGCCGCGGTACGCAGTTACCTGAGCCTGCAGCTGGGACGCCAGCATCATGAATCGTTTGTTGTCCTGTTCCTCGATGTGAAAAACCGCCTGATTCAGAAGGATGAAATGTTCACCGGCACACTGACGCACACCAGCGTCTATCCGCGCGAAGTGGTCAAGAAGGCGCTGTCATACAACGCGGCCAGCGTGATGCTGGTCCACAACCATCCTTCCGGCGTGGCCGAACCCAGCGAATCGGACCTGATGCTCACCCGGGCGCTGGTGCAGGCACTGGCCCTGGTCGATGTCCGCGTGCTCGATCACTTTGTTGTGGCGGGACCACAAGTGCATTCCTTTGCCGAACATGGGCAGATGTAACAAGTCGACATCTACACGGTCGGCACCGTCCCGCCATCGATCACATGTTCCGAGCCCGCTATGGATGCAGCGCGCGGCGACACGAGGAAGGTGATGAAATCGGCCACCTCCTGCGGCTTGGCGGGGCGGCCGACGGGAATACCGCCGAGCCAGTCCATGACCAGCTTCTTGCCGCCCTCGTAGTCGGTGTCGTGTTCGCGCGCCATGCGCTCGACGAACTCGACCGACGCCTCGGTCTCGATCCAGCCCGGCGAGACGCTCAGGACGCGCACACCTTTCGGCGTCACCTCCTTCGACAGGGATTTGCTGTAGGTCGAGAGGGCGCCCTTGGCAGCAGCATAAGCGGTCGTCGACGTCCAAAGCGGAAGGATGCGCTGGATCGAGCTCACGTGCAGTACCACACCTGCGCCCTTTTCCAGCATTCCCGGCAGCAGTGCGCGATCCAGGCGCACCGCGGACATGAAGTTGAGGTTCAGCTCATTGAACCAGACCGTGTCGTCGAGGACCGCGAAACCACCTGCGGGAGCGGTCGAGCCGCCGAGGCTGTTGATCAGGATGTCGACGCCGCCCCAGCGCTCCTTTACCGCATGGACCAGTTTGGCCACGCCTTCGGCGCTCGACAAGTCGGTCGTCACGTAGGTCACGCCCGGCAGCGGCTTGTCTGGTGCGGCGCGCGCCGACGTCATCACTTCCACGCCCGCATCCTGCAGACTCTTGACGAGGGCGGCGCCCAGGCCCTTGGTGCCGCCCGTAACCAGGGCGCGCTTGCCTTCCAGTTCGAGGTCGAAGCTCATACGGTGATCTCCAGCGAGTCGATCAGGCCGCGCTCGAGGCCGAACCGGTAGGACAAATTCGCCGGGCTACGGGGGAAGTTGCCGGTGACCTTGGCACGGACAAGGTGGAAGCCGTCCTCATCTTTCAGGTCGAACGGCACGGTCGTCGCGTTGTACTTGGCCGATGCCGCAGCCAGGAAGGCCGTGATGGCGTCGACGCCCGCGTAGGTATGGCCGTCGTCCTTCAAGGTGGCGTTCGCTGCGAAGCACTGGGCCAGGGCTTCAGGATGGTGTTCGGAGGCGAAGTATGTCGCGATGGGATCGGGCAGCGTCAAGGTGTGCATGTTCATGGCTCCAGTTGGTGATCGAAGACCCATGATGCGCGTCGCGGTTAGATTAGGGAATATTCTAGAATTCGTATGGGCTATGTAGCAACGCGTACATAATGTCTCGCTCAGGCTGCTGCGTGGGAAGGGCCGGTCAGGGCTGATCGAAGGGCGCGCGGTCCAGCAGGCAGTCGATGAAAGCACCGAGGGCAGCGGGCCGATGCTGCCTGTTCGGGTAATACAGGAACAGCCCGGGCCGAGTGATCGACCAGTCCGCAAGGACCTGGACCAGCCGGCCCTGCGCCAGGAGCTCGCCGACGCCGTCTCGCTCGAAGTGATAGGCAATGCCCAGTCCGCTCACTGCGGCGGCAATGCCGATGTCGGCGTGATTGGTGACGACCGGCCCATCGACCGCAATCTCGAGACTCTGCTCGCGCTTCCTGAACTCCCACCGATACTGCCTGCCTTCCATCTGCAGGCGCCAGTTGATGCAGTCATGCTGGTGCAGGTCGGCAGGCGATGTCGGTGTACCGCGACGCGCGAGGTAGTCCGGGGACGCCACCGTGACCATCTTCATATCCGGCGTCAGGCGGATCGCGACCATGTCCTTCTCGAGCTGTCCACCCACGCGGATGCCCGCGTCGAAGCGGCCGGTGACGATATCGGCCAACGCGTCGTCGACCACGATGTCGAGCACGACGTCAGGGTGGGCTTGATGAAAACGGGCCAGCCGAGGGGCGATGATCGTCCGGGCGCCGAGCCCGAGCGTGTTGATGCGCAGCGTGCCACTCATCTGCCCGGCGGCCTCGCTGGCTTCGGCAACCGCCACGGCCATTTCGCGGAACAAGGGGGCCAGGCGCTGATACAGTTGCTCGCCGCTTGCCGACGGCGCGACGCTGCGCGTGGTGCGATTGAGCAGGCGACTGCCAATGCGGCTTTCCAGCTGGCGAATCGTCTGGCTGAGCGCGGACGGCGACAGGCCGAGGTGCTCTGCCGCCCGTGCGAAACTCTGGCGCTCGACTACCGCGACAAAGGCTTTGAGCTCGGCAAATTCGGATCCACGCATTATGTACTGTTTCCTACATGGCAAATCCTTATTCTAGACCATCCTCTAAATCGTGAGTTCTTGTGCATGCTGCGACCTTCCGGCCCAAGGAGTAGCCACGCCAGCGTTGACGCTTCAATGAGTCCGAGCCCAGCGAATCGGACCTGATGCCGACCCGGCCCCTGCTGCAGGCCTGGCCCTGGTAGATGCCGTCGTGCCTGATCACTTTGTTGTGGCCGGACCACACATACATTCATTTGCCGGGCATGGCCGGATATGACGTGCTGCTATCGAGAAACCCAAGCAAATCAAGGACCTTGGCATGAATTCACAATTGTTAAATTATTGAGTGGCGCAATGTCACCATTGTTTTTCACAAGTCATTGATTCACTGATGGTTTTCACGCTATACTCTCTTTTTTCCAATTTTGGATATCTTCAAGGAGTGCGCTATGGCACGTGTTTGCCAAGTTACTGGAAAGGGCGTGATGGTTGGTAACAACGTATCGCACGCTAACAACAAAACCAAACGTCGTTTTCTGCCGAACCTGCAGAACCGTCGTATTTTCGTAGAGTCGGAAAACCGCTGGGTCTCCCTGCGTTTGTCTAACGCTGGTCTGCGCGTCATCGACAAAGTGGGCATCGACGCAGTTCTGGTCGACATGCGCGCTCGTGGCGAAAAAGTATAAATTAGGGAGCTATCATGGCAAAAACTGGCCGCGACAAAATCAAGCTGGAATCGACTGCAGGCACGGGTCACTTCTACACCACCGACAAGAACAAGCGCACGATGCCTGCAAAAATGGAGATCATGAAGTTTGATCCTAAAGCACGCAAGCACGTGATGTACAAAGAAACCAAGATCAAGTAATACTGATCTGGTAACTGGTTCGACGAAAGCCGCAGACGCAAGTTTGCGGCTTTTTGTTTTTAGGGATGAGATGAAAGCGGCGGATGACGGGCTACGCCCTCTTCCGCCGAATTGGCGTAAACGTAAAAACGGCTCCGTCAGGAGCCGTTTCACTTACAGGCGCAGCGCTTCGTTAAGCGTAGCTACGCAGCCTCATCGAGAACTCTTGCAGCGACTTGATGCCCGACGCCTCCGCGCGCACGCACCAGTCTTGCAGCTGGTGCAGCAACTGGTCGCGCGTGAAGTGCGAGCGTTCCCAGATCGCGCCAAGCTCGACGCGCATTGTGTGCATCGTTTCCAGCGCCTTGCTATGCTGGAACAGCTCGCTGAGTTGCTGCTTGTGCGGCGCTTCCAGCTTGCCCGGCTCGCGCTGCATCAGCTTGCGGCTCGACTTGAGGAAACGCGGCTCCGCCTTGTGCTTCAGGTGCTCAACTTCTTCGCGCCACGCATGCTTGACCGATTTGGCGTACTTGGCCATCACGTCGTAGCGGTTGGCGATCACCGACTGCAAGGTGTCGAAGTCCGCCACCAGCTTGCCGTGTTCGAAGGCTGGCTTAGGCGCCAGCTTCTTCACCTTCGCCAGGCCCACCATTTCCAGCATGCGGATGTAGCCCCAGCCGATGTCGAACTCGTACCATTTCGACGACAGCTTGGCCGAAGTCGCGTAGGTGTGGTGATTGTTGTGCAGCTCTTCGCCGCCGATCAGGAAACCGAACGGAATGATGTTGGTCGCCGCGTCGGCGCAGTCGTAGTTGCGGTAGCCCCAGTAGTGGCCGATGCCGTTGATGATGCCGGCCGCGGTGATCGGGATCCACATCATCTGGATCGCCCAGATGGTCAGGCCGATCACGCCGAACAGCGCGACGTTGATCACCAGCTGCAGCACAACGCCCATCCAGCTGTACTTGGTGTAGACGTTACGCTCCATCCAGTCGTCGGGCGTACCGTGGCCATACTTCTGCATGGTTTCCAGGTTCTTCGATTCAGCGCGGTACAGCTCGGCGCCTTCAAAGAACACCTTCTTGATGCCGCGGGTGACCGGGCTGTGCGGGTCTTCTTCGGTATCGCACTTCGCGTGGTGCTTGCGGTGGATCGCCGCCCATTCCTTCGTGACCTGGCCGGTCGTCAGCCACAGCCAAAAACGGAAGAAATGGCTGGGAATAGCGTGCAGTTCCAGCGCGCGGTGCGCCTGGTGACGGTGAAGGTAGATGGTGACCGCGGCGATCGTGATGTGGGTGACGATCAGGGTGTAGATAACAACTTGCCAACCGGTGAGGCCAACGATGCCAGTCGAGAGAAAATCAAGCACTGCATTTACGATGTTGCTGAACAAATTCATTCCTGCTCCAAAATGTGGATGTTCCCACCACGCAGCATTTATTTCACAACGCGCAGGGAATCCACATTTTACGCTGATCTACTGACGCACGGCACGATTGTCACCAATCATTTCGACGCCGCACATCAGGCTTTATCAGGAACGGCGCTAGTTTTCGGGAACGAGATGCCTTCTGCTTGTAAAAGCGACCATAACTTCATATTCGCTTCTGACAACACACTGCCACGCAAGTCTGGGTTGGCGATCCACATTCCCACTTCCAGTTCGAGGCCGTTTGGCGCGAAACGGTTGAGCATCGCGGCTGGTGCGGGCTCGGCCATGACGCGCGGCAGCGCGGCACATGCGGCTTCGAGTTTCGGCAACAAGGCATCGAGGTTGGCGTCGAACCCGACAGTCATCAATGTGACGACCCGGGTTTTCTTGTCGGCCAGCGAAGAATTGATGACCGCGCCGGAAACCAGCATTTCATTCGGCACCATCGAGTCGGTTCCATCCAGGCTGCGCAAGACCGTATAGCGCGTATTGATGCGCGCTACCTTGCCGGTGTACTTGTCGACCGTGATGGTGTCGCCAATGGCCAGGCTGCGCTCAAGCAAGATGATGAAGCCGGACACGTAGTTACTGGCGATCTTCTGCAAGCCCAGGCCAAGGCCGACACCCAGCGCGCCGCCGAATACCGACAACACGGTCAGGTCGATGCCCACCATGGACAGGCTCACCAGCACGGCGACGAGGATCAGCACCGCGCGGCTCATCCTTGCCATCACCACCCGCAGCGAGGTGTGCAGGCCTTCGACGCGCATCAAGCGCTCTTCCAGCGCAGTGCCGGCCCAGAGCGCGAGCATCAGGAAAATGATGACCGACACGGCGGCCTGGAGAATGGTGGCCAGCGACACCTTGTTGCGCCCCAGCGGCAGGACAGTGTCGTCCAGGAAGGCGAACACATCAGGCCAGAGCCCGGTCAGGTGCAGCGCAACGGCAAGCCACACCAGCAGTGCGAAGATTTTTTCAAACGTGAGGATAGTTGCGCCAATGTGGCCATGGCGCGCAAACACCCGGCGCAACAGGTAAAACGCCAGGCGGATCACCGCCAGCGAACCGAACACTGGCAAGGCCACCCGCAGCAGGTACACATTGTGCAGGAACGGCTTGAGCGCGAGCGTGGCGATAAAGATCAGCGCCACCACCAGCAATGGCGCCAGCACATGTCCGAAACTCGCGACGCCAGCGCGAACAACCCCGCTGCGCCCGTCGTCCACGCTGTCGTTTGCGACATTGCTGCGGATCAGGCGCGCGAGGAACCAGCCAGCACCCACACATGCCGCGATTGCCACGGCCTGCCAAAGCAGGTGCGGGTCGCGGATGTCGGTCAGCAGGTCGTTAAGCAGGTTCGACAGTGGCATCGGCTGCGCTTACTCTTCTTCGGCGTCAGTCTCTTCAGTAGCGACAGGCGCTACCGGCTTGGCCATCTTCTTGCGCTCAAGTACCGCTGCGAAGAAGCCGTCGGTCTGGTGCTTGTGCGGCAGCAGCTTCAGGTAGTCGCCCATCTCCAGCTCGATTTTTTGCTCGGCCAGAACGACGTTCATTGGCACCAGCGCGAAGTCTTCATGCTTGGCCAGGAACTGCTCGACCACGCGCTCGTTTTCTTCGTCCAGCAGCGAGCAGGTCGCATAGACCAGGCGTCCGCCGCCTTTCAGCAGGCGCGCGGCGCCATCGAGGATCGCCACTTGTTTGTCGTGCATTTCGGTGACAGCTTCCGGCTTCTGGCGCCATTTGACGTCAGGATTGCGGCGCAGGGTGCCGAGGCCGGAACACGGCGCATCGACCAGTACGCGGTCGACCTTACCGGCCAGGCGCTTGATTTTGACGTCGCGTTCGTGCGCGATCTGCACTGGATGTACGTTCGACAGGCCGCTGCGCGCCAGGCGCGGCTTCAGCTTGGCGAGGCGCTTCTCGGACACATCGAACGCGTACAGGCGGCCGGTGTTGCGCATCAGCGCGCCCAGCGCCAGCGTCTTGCCGCCCGCGCCCGCACAGAAGTCGACCACCATCTCGCCGCGCTTGGCGCCGACGATCTGCGACAGCACCTGGCTGCCCTCGTCCTGCACTTCAATCGCGCCAGACTTAAACAGCGGCAGGTTTTGCAGCGATGGCTTTTTGTGGATGCGCAGTCCCAGCGGTGCGAACGGCATTGGCTCGGCGGCAATCGGCGCCTGCGCCAGTTCGTTCATGACCTCATCGCGGGTTGCCTTGATGGAGTTGACGCGCAGGTCCAGCGGTGCTGGCTGGTTCAGCGCTTCGGCCAGGATGACGGTTTCCGCCTCGCCATACTGGGCCACGAATTTCTCGTACAGCCAGTCGGGCAGGTTCGCGCGTTTCTGCGCCGGCATCAGGGTACGGTCGATTTCCTTGATTCGGGTGAGGAATTCAACTTCTTCTTCCGACAGGCCGCCCATCGACTCGGCGCCGACCGCTTCGGACAGGCCCAGGATGGCAAGGCGGCGCATGCCGTTGCCCGATCCGGCAAAATCGGTGAAGAACGATTTGTTACGCAACACTGCGTACACGCCTTCTGCGATGGCGCCGCGCTCGCGGCCGCCCAGGCGTGGGTGATCCTTGAAATAGCGCGACAAGGTGGTGTCGGCAGGCGCCGAAAAACGCAAAATCTCGCGCAGTACTTCTTCCGTATTGGCCAGGATCGCTGGTGGCAGTCTCATGTAATTCCTTCGCTTAAATTTTTACTGTGTCGGCAATGCGAACGTCGCCGCCGACGATGCTGAGCCGGTCCTCGACGAATAGTCGGATGGCGTACGGATACAGCTTGTGTTCTTCGACCAGCACGCGTGCCGACAGCGTGTCTTCGGTGTCGCCCGGCAAGACCGGGACTGTTGCTTGCGCCACGACCGGGCCGTGGTCCAGCTCGGCAGTGACGAAATGCACGGTCGCGCCGTGTTCCGCCACGCCGCTGTCGATCGCCGCCTGGTGCGTGTGCAGCCCAGGGAACAATGGCAGCAGCGACGGATGGATGTTCAACATCCGCCCTTCGTAGTGTTCGACGAACGGGGCGGTCAGGATGCGCATGAAGCCCGCCAGCACGACCAGGTCAGGTGAAAAACCGTCAATCACTTCCTGCAAAGCCGCATCGAACTCGGCGCGCGTGGCGAAATCCTTGTTCTGCACCACGGCCGTGTCGATACCATGCGCCTGGGCGAACTCGAGGCCCTTGGCATCGGCTTTGTTGCTGATCACAGCCGCAATGCGCGCCGGCCACTGTTCTGAACGCGCTGCACGCACGACCGCTTCCATGTTGCTGCCGCGACCGGAAATAAGGATGACAATGTTTTTCATAGCGCGCATTGTACCCCGGCAGGCAGGCCTGACCAAGGAATGGGGCTAAAATTGTTGCGGCGCAGCATACACCATGCCGCGCTGGTGGAACGCCTGTGCAGGCTTACTCGAACGAGTAAAAGACCCGGAACGGGACCTTCTTCTCGGCCCAGAAGTCAGCGGCATCGCGGAATACGTCGAGCAATATCTCGCGCGCCTCCTTGTCGAACTTTTGCGTATTAGGCAATTGCTCGATGACGACGATGAAGCCGGGCTGGCTACCTGCCTTGTTGATGGTGTCGGTCAGCGAGACACGCAGGGCTTCAAAATTCTTGCTTGCTGGCTTAGGAAAATGAAAGTTTTCGCCAATGCGCGCGCACACCTGTTGTTTCGTCAACGTGCCGGCGCAGTGAGCATACAAAAAGTGCTGCCCCAGGCGAGCGGCTTCCTCCTGCAACTCCGTTACCCGGAACGCACGAATGGACTGCACTAGGTTAGGCGGCACTGTAATTAACAAACTCATTTTTCCCTCAAGTCGACCTGATGAACGGGGTGTTTTTTCTTTTTCCGATGCTGATGCGCTCCGCGTTTGTAGGTACAAACACTCATCTCCCAGGTTGATTGCCACGCGCCAATATGTCTGCGAATCATATAAGGGTAACGTTTTGTGGTAGTTGAATCAACCCGAATGTGATTAACCGCACCAGATTTGTGAAAATTTAGAAATATTTCCGTGCAAATGCATCAACTTGGCGGCATCTTCGCCAGACTGGGCCGTTCCGTCCTGTTACATCTGGTTGCCACATGGATCAATCAGCTAGGTCTCGGCGTATTAGTATTCATATCGGAGTCCTACTTTCACTACATCGAATCCAGACGAGGTACCAGATGAACACGCAAACTAAAATGATGGTGGCCGTACTTGGCGTATGCACATTGCCGCTGGCGCAAGCCCAGGTCGCCGAGTTTGAAGAGTACGCCAATGTCGTGCGCGTCAAGCCGCGCCTCGAGCAAATCCGCGCGCCGCGCGAGGAATGCCGCACCGAATACGTGCAGGTACCCATCGCGCAGCAACAGCAACGCGGCCACGGCGGCGCGATCCTCGGCGCGATCGCCGGTGGTTTGCTGGGCAACCAGGTCGGCGGCGGCTCCGGCCGAGCTGCCGCGACCGCTGTCGGCGTCGTCGCCGGCACCATGGTCGGCGACAAGGTACAGAACGATGGCCGCGCGGTACCGCAGGCCGGGTATCAAGAGCAGGCAGTGCGTCAGTGCCGCACGGTCGAAGCGATCGAATCGCGCACCAATGGCTATGAAGTCACGTATGACTATCGTGGCCGCAACTACACGACCGTGATGCCGCGCGATCCGGGCAACCGTGTCCGCCTGCGCGTGTCGGTCGAGCCGGACATGAATCAGTAAGGCGCCCCCGCGCATCCGCCGAACTGACTTGAAGGTAAGGTCAATTCGGCGGATGCGGCGGTGCCTTATCCGCCCTACAATTTGCCGCGAGCTATAATGCCCCGATCTCCTCAGGCCGCATTATGCTCATCAAACGCAAATCCATCGAACAAGTCGAATCGTCGCGCAAGCCCGCCCGCAAGCCCAAATTTGCCCCCGTTACGCTGTCCGAACAGGACGGCGTGCGCTACCTGCACTTCGGTACCGAATGGGTGCAAGGCGCGATGCGCATCCGCAAGCCTGACTGGCCGGAGCTTGAATACGCCCAGCAAATGATGGCATGGATGCTGTTCATCGAACAGCCGCGCAGCATCGTCCAGCTCGGCCTGGGCTCCGCGACACTGACCAAATTCTGCTACCGCCAGTTCCCTGACGCGACCGTGACGGCCGTTGAGCTGAACGAATCGGTGATGACGATTTGCGCAACGATGTTCAAACTTCCGCCGAACGATGAGCGCCTGAACGTGGTCCAAATGGACGCGCTCGATTTCGTGCACGACGAAGCCAACCATGGCCAGTACGACGTCCTCCAGTGCGACCTGTACGACGCCACCGCGCGCGGCCCGGTGCTCGACACGCCCGAGTTCTACCAGGCATGCGAGCAGTGCCTCGCCGACGGCGGCATCATGACAGTCAACCTGTTCGGCGACCACCCAAGCTTCGCCCGGAACATCAAGGCGATGAAGTTCGCTTTCGACGCAGTAATTTGCCTGCCAGAAGTGCATGATGGTAATGTGGTCGCGATCTGCTTCAAGCAGCGCCCTGCCCTTGACGTGGAAGCGTTGAAGGCGCGCGCGGCGCAGATCGTCGCCACCACCAAGCTGCCGGCCAAGTCGTGGGTCAAAGGGATCCAGGCAGCAGAATAACAAGCAGCGCCAGCACGGAGAGACGGCTTGAACGCAGACGTGAAACCAATAACGGCAGCATCGGGAGCCAAAGGGCACCGCGTGCTCGACCTCCAGACGATCTTCTCCTGGCTGCTGGCCGACGGCATCGTCGAAAAGGCCAACGTCAAGGCCAGCTTCACGCAAGCGCAGGGCATCCTGAAAAACGCGGTCGGCTCGATGCACCCGCTCTCCAGCATCGCCCAGTGCAAACTGATCTCGGCCCAGCCGCCGCACCGCCTGCTCACCCTCGATCTGCTCAGCGAATACACGGCCAGCAAAGTCGGCCTGCCCTTCGTCCGCATCGACCCGCTCAAGATCGACTTCACCAAAGTGGCCGATGTGATGTCCGCAGGCTACGCCGCGCGCTTCAATATCCTGCCGCTGGAACTGAGCGCGACGACACTGACGGTTGCTACCGCCGATCCGTTCCTGACCGAATGGGAAGCCGAGATCTCCAAGATCTCGCGCCGCAAGGTCCAGCTGCAACTTGCCAATCCGCTCGACATTGCGCAGTACATCTCGCAGTTTTTCAGCCTCGCCAAGTCGATCAAGGATGCCAACAAAAGCACCGGCCAGGACCTCGCGCTGCGCAACAACTTCGAGCAGCTGGTCGAACTGGGCAAGTCGAACAAGCAAGTCGACGCCAACGACCAGCACGTCGTTAACATCGTCGACTGGCTGTGGCAATACGCCTTCGAGCAGCGCGCCTCCGACATCCATCTCGAACCAAAACGCGACATGGCGGTGATCCGCTTCCGCATCGACGGCGTACTGCACCAGGTCTACCAGGTGCCCGCAGTGGTGATGATCGCGATGACCGCGCGCATCAAGCTGCTTGGCCGCATGGACGTCATCGAAAAGCGCCGTCCGCAAGACGGCCGCATCAAAACCCGCACCAGCGGCGGGCAGGAAGTCGAGCTGCGCCTGTCGACCATGCCCACCGCGTTCGGCGAAAAACTGGTGATGCGTATTTTTGACCCGGAAGTGGTGGTCAAGACGCTGCCCGAGCTCGGCTTCCCGCTGGACGACGCGCGCCGCTGGGACGACCTGACCACCAGGCCGCACGGCATCATCCTGGTAACCGGCCCGACCGGCTCCGGCAAGACAACCACGCTGTACACCACGCTCAAGGCGCTGGCCACGTCGGAAGTCAACGTCTGCACGGTGGAAGATCCGATCGAGATGGTGGAAGCGTCGTTCAACCAGATGCAGGTGCAACCGGGCATCGACCTGTCCTTCGCCGACGGCGTCAAGGCGCTGATGCGGCAAGACCCGGACATCATCATGGTGGGCGAGATCCGCGACCTGGGCACCGCCGAAATGGCGATTCAGGCGGCGCTGACCGGGCACCTGGTGCTGTCGACGCTGCACACCAACGACGCGCCATCGGCCGTGATGCGCCTGCTGGAACTGGGCGTGCCCTACTACCTGCTGGAAGCGACGCTGATCGGCATCATGGCGCAGCGCCTGGTGCGCACCTTGTGCGCGCATTGCAAGGCGCCCGACGGCCACATCAATGACGACGTATGGGAAAGCATCGGCGGCGCCTGGAAGATTCCCAAGCCGCAGACCGTGTACCGTCCGATCGGCTGCCCGGAATGCCGCCAAACCGGCTACCGCGGCCGTACCGGCATCTATGAATTGCTGACGATCACCGAGGACTTCACCAAGCTGATCGGCGAAGACACCGACCTGCTCGGCCTGCGCCAGCAGAGCGTGGCCGACGGCATGAAGCCGCTGCGCATCGCCGGGGCCTACAAGATCATCGAAGGGGTGACGACGGCCGACGAAGTGCTGAAAGTCACTGCGGCACTCACCTGATTTTCGTTGTATTGCAACAAGACTCTAGCGCAAACGCAAAACCCGCGCTATAATCTTGCCTCTTTCGGGTCGTTAGCTCAGCTGGTAGAGCAGCGGACTTTTAATCCGTTGGTCGCAGGTTCGAATCCCGCACGGCCTACCACGAATGCGCAGCAAGCAAAATGAAGCAGTTACGAGTGATCGTAACTGCTTTTTTTGTTTGGGGGATCTGATCCGTTTAGAGCACTGATTGACTCTGCGCAACTTAGCATTCAAGCGGCTCCGTATGCTTGCCTTTCAGATGAAAGGAGAACAGCCATGCAAGTTGCAACCAACTCCTCAGACCGCAGCACTTTCAATAAGGCAATTGATTCGATGGAGGCACAGGCGGCAAATATCGGTGCACATCTCACAGTTGATTCGTCTGCCCGCCTTGCCTACACTCGCGAGATAAAACGAATGGCGGAAAAACTTCGATCTGAGGCGAAAAGTGGACGTATCAGCTGGGCCCAAGCAGCGCAACAGGCTCAGGAAACGCGAAATTTGGTCATGGAAGTTATAAGAGCACGAAGCAGCCCCGTGGGTCGAGCAATGGCACAGCAGTTGAAGACCAACGGTAAAACGCTCAATGAAATTATTGCGCTGCAAGCGACGCGAGCTCACGGGCAATCGGTCAAATTCTCGACGCTCTCTCTTCCTCAAAAGAACGCGATATACGCGTCCGTTGTCGCTTCGGCTGCCAGATCCAACGTGTCCGTGACGAAAGCAATGTCGCGGCTGTCATTTGCAGGGAAAGGCGTGCTCGGTCTTTCGTTAGCGTTGTCGGTGTACGATATCGCCACTTCGCACGATAAGGTAGCGGCGGCTAAGAAGGAAATATTGACAACAGGAGCGGGTGTCGCTGGAGGGATTACGGGCGGCGCGCTGGCCGGCCTTGCTTGCGGCCCTGGGGCTCCGATCTGCGTTGCCGTAGGCGCGTTTGCGGGAGGCGCGTTGGCCGCTTTTGGCGTGACCTCGTTCTGGTGAAACCCTTGAAATTTCTACCATCGTCGCAATTCTCGCTCAAGTTGGTCCGGCCATTGACCGATCAAACCATGCCACAGAGCGAGATTGTCGTTCACGGCAAGGCGACAGCAAAACGGATCAATGGCGCGGTTCTTGAAGCCGCCATCGAGTGGCATGATTACTACCTGGCTTTCGTTACGGACGACATCCCGAACGAAGATTCTCTCCGAATCTACCTGTTCAATTCAAGCCTGACCCTCGTCGACTCCGCGACGCTCGGTGCAATGTACTCAACCGGCTCGTTCGGCCACCTCGAACTACTGCCACCAAATGTCGTGCGCTTCGAGTTTTTCGGAGGCACGACGTGGGAGCTTGAACTTCTTGCCCACAATGAGCTAGCGCTTCCCTTGTTGGCCGATCCGAAAGGCGTACGCCGTCCATTGTCATTTCATCGACGCTTCAGAATTCATGGTCATCCAAAGCCCGAATCGCGGCCGTAGGCATCACCGCTTCTTCTGCCAGTACGCAAACTCGGTCTCGTAGCAATTGGTTTCGAGCTCGGTGACTTTTTCCTGCATCACCTTCTGCGCGTCCTGGACTGCCTGGTTGTAGATGGACGGCCCGATCTCGCGCACGCAGAAATCGAGCAACAACTGCGCTTTCAGGTTGCCGATTTCTTCGTCGAAGTTATTTGCGCAGTAGCGCTGCAGTGATACAAGCAGGCGTTCTTCGGTGTCTTTACTGAGTTTGATTGCCATGACTGTTCTGCGAAAAAGTGACGCCGCAGCATACCACCGGTGTCCCCGTTGGAATTAGAGGCTGACGTTAAAACCGGCGTTTCTGCCGGCAGGCCAGCCCCGAATCAACAAGAGCGCTTGATGGCACTGCTGCCGCGCAGCCGCTATTTTCTCGCCGCCGCTGCGCGCTTTTCCCAGAACGTGGCGTTCTTGATGCCAAGCTTGGCCGGATCGAACGTGATCGGTCCCCCGGCCTTCAACTGCGCCTCGTAGTCTCGCAGGCAAAGCATGGTCGGCTTGGCGATGAAGAAAATAATCAGGATGCCGATGATGTTAATCCAGGCCATGATGCCGACGCCGATGTCGCCAAGGTTCCAGATATAGCCCGAGGTATTGATCGTGCCATACGCGACCATCACCATGATCATCACTTTCACAATCACCATTGGCACGCCGCGCTTGAAGAAGCGATTCAGGTAGGCGATGTTGGTTTCGGCGATGTAGTAGTACGCGAGAATCGTCGTAAAGGCGAAGAAGAACAGTGCCACGCCGACAAAGATCGGCCCGAAGCCGCCGAAGGTACTCTGCAACGCCATCTGGGTGAATGCCGCCGAACCGATCTCGGTGGCCGCCGGCAGGTTCTGCACGATGAACTGGCCAGCCGGCAGCGTACCCTGTACGTTGTACTGGTTCGTGATCAGGATCATGACCGCCGTTGCGCTACACACGAGCAAGGTATCGACATATACCGAAAACGCCTGAACCAAGCCCTGCTGGGATGGGTGCTCGGTTTCAGCAGCCGCTGCGGCATGGGTTCCGGTGCCCTGGCCGGCTTCGTTGGAATAGACGCCGCGCTTGACGCCCCAGCCGATGGCCGCGCCCAAACCCGCCTTGGCGGTGAATGCATCCGAGAAGATCAGACTGAATACACCCGGCAGCTTGTCGATGTTGAACCCGATAACGATCACGGCCAGAATGATGTACCCCAGTGCCATGAACGGGACGACGAATTCGGCAAAGTGTGCGATGCGCTTGATTCCGCCAAAAATGATCACCGCGAGCAACGCCAGGATGACGCCGAGGCCAATCAGCTTGTTGATGCCGGCCTGGCCCAGGAAGGTGTCGACCAGGTCACCGTTGCCGAAGACCTGGGTCACGGCGTTGCCGACGGCATTGGCCTGCACGCCAGGCAGGAAGATGCCGCACGCGATCACCGCCGCGACGGCAAAGGCGATACCGAGCCACTTCCAGCCAAGGCAGCGCTCGAAGAAATACGCCGAGCCGCCGCGATACAGGCCGTTCTCCTCGACTTTATACAGTTGTCCGAGGGTGGACTCGGCATAGGCTGTGCTCGCGCCAAGGAAGGCCACGACCCACATCCAGAAGACCGCACCAGGGCCGCCGAAACCGATCGCTGCGGCGACACCGGCGATATTGCCCACGCCAACGCGTCCGGACAGCGACACTGCCAGCGCCTGAAAGGATGAAATGCCGGAGCTGGTGCCCTTGCGCTTGAACAGCAGGCGCAGCATTTCCTTGAAGTGCCTCACTTGGGCAAATCGGGTCTGGATGGAGTAAAACAAACCGGCACCCAGGCACAGGTAAATGAGTGCATTGCTCCAGATGATGCCGTTGAGCGCTTCAATAAAACCTTCCATCTATCACCCCTTCATGAACGTGTGGGCCTGCTCCCTCGCTGCTGCGACGGCGCGTCAACCGAAAAACACCATGGCGCGCCAGCGACGAGACGCTGCCGTGCCCGATATGGGAAAACCGCATTTTAAGTGATTGTTTCCAGAAAAGAAATTTATTGATGCGCCCGCCACGGATTCACCCAGGCATTGGCATCAAAACAGGCTTTTCTGGCGGCTGGTCAGCGTGTCGAAGTCGTCGTCGACAAACGGCAAAATGGCGTCGGCGACAGGCTGCAGCTGGCGCGTCAGATAGTGCTCGTAATCGATCGCCGAGCGCCGCACTTCGAGTGGTTCGGGCCCCGCCAGCGTGATCACATACCTGATCCAGCCGCCGTTCTGGTATTGCAGCGGCCGCCCCTGCGCGCGGTTGTATTCGTCGGCAATACGCGCCGCGCGCACGTGCGGCGGAACGTTGCGCTCGTAGTCCTCGAGCGACCGGCGCAAGCGCTTGCGATACACCAGCAACTCGTCCAGCTCACCACTTGCCGTGCGGTTCGCATAGTCGCGCACATAATCCTGGTATGGCTCGCCTTTGAATATCTTCGAATACAGCGCTTGCTGGAATTGCTGCGCCAGCGGCGTCCAGTCGCTGCGCACTGTCTCGAGACCCTTGTAAATCATTTCCTCGCTGCCATCGGCGCGGCGGATCAGTCCGGCATAGCGCTTCTTGCTGCCCTCGTCGGAACCGCGTATGGTCGGCATCAGGAAGCGCCGGTAGTGCGTTTCGTATTGCAGTTCGAGCGCGCTTTCAAGCGCGAATGCGTCGCGCAGGTGCTGGGCCAGCCACGTATTCACATGCCTCACCAGCTCGCGGCCGATCACATCGGCGTCGCCATCCGCGTGCGCGCTTTTCAGCGAGACGAACGTGGAATCGGTGTCGCCGTAGATCACCTCGTAGCCCTTGTCTTCAATCAGCTTGCGCGTCAGGTGCATGATCTCCTGGCCGCGCAAGGTAATCGAAGACGCCAGGCGCGGATCGAAGAAGCGGCAGCCGCTCGATCCGAGCACGCCATAGAACGCGTTCATGATAATTTTCAGCGCCTGCGAGAGCGGCTTGTTTGCATCGCGCTTGGCCTGGTCGCGGCCGTCCGAGATCTGCGTGACAATCGCCGGCAGGCAGTGCTTGGTGCGCGAGAAACGCGCTCCCCGAAAGCCCTCCACCGTATTCTCGTCGCCGTCGCGCACGCCCTCCACCAGCCCCACTGGATCGATCAGGAAGGTGCGGATGATCGAGGGGTACAGGCTCTTGTAATCGAGCACCAGCACCGAATCGTACAGTCCCGACTTTGAATCCATCACGTAGCCGCCCGGGCTGTTTTCCCCGGCGATGTCGCCCAGGTTCGGCGCGACATAGCCTTGCCGGTGCATCATCGGCATGTACAGGTGTTCAAACGCCGCCACCGAGCCGCCGCTGCGGTCCACCGCCAGGCCTGTCACGCTGGCGCGTTCCAGCAAGAAGGTCAGCAGCTCGGTCTTGTCGAAGATGCGGGTGACGAGTTCGCAGTCCTTCAGGTTGTACTTCGCCAGCGCCGGCTTGTCCTCGGCGAAGCGGCGGTCGATCTCGGCCATCCTTTGATATGGATTGTCGATCGACTTCCCTTCACCGAGCAGCGTTTGCGACACGTGCTCCAGGCTGAATGAGGAAAAACTCCAGGTCGCCGATTTGAGCGCTTCGATACCGTCGATGATCAGGCGCCCGGCCACGCCCGCAAAGTAATGCTGCTGCTTGCCGTGCTCGCGCCATTCCATCTCGCTGCCGTCGCGGCCCAGTCGCAGGGGTACCTTGTTCCGCTCGGCGTGGCGCTGCAGCACGCGCAGGTCGAACTGCACCACGTTCCATCCGATGATGACATCGGGATCGTAGCGCGCGAACCAGGCGTTGAGCTTCTCCAGCATTACCGCGTGGCTGCCGCAGTATTCCAGGTCGAAGTCGAGTTCCTGGTTGCCGCCATTCGGCGGCCCGAGCATATACACCTGGCGCTGCCCGCATCCTTCCAGCGCAATCGAATACAGCTCGCCGTGGGCTGTCGTTTCGATATCCAGCGATGCCAGCGTGAGGCGCGGTCGGTATCCCGGCGCAGGTTTCAAGACACCATCGAGCAAGGGGCCGCGCTGGTCCGCGACGCGGCCGCCGAACCAGACCGGCGCCGTGATAAAGCGTTCCATCAGGTAGCGCTCGGGCGGGCGCACATCGGATTCGTAGACGTCGATGCCATATTCGCGCAGGCGCTTAGCCAGCTTGAGCAATTGGCGGTACTGGGCACAGTACAGGCCGATAACAGGACGGTGATGGAAATCGGCGAGGGACAGCGGGCGCAGTTCCCAGGATTTCTCGTCGCGTAACACCTTCTCGGCTTGTTCGCGCTGTTCGTCGGGAATGAAGGCGACGGACGGATGCGGCGCAAGCCTGATCTGGCGCGGTCCGTTATCGGTCGCGAGCCAGAAGTCGACTTCCGTCCCGGCTGCCGTATCGCGCCAGTGACGGGTTAATAGAAATCCCTGCTGTAGTTGGTCCAACGTCCGGCCTTTAAATGTTACCCTCTAAGCCATTTTAAATTCTCGCAGCGATCGGCACGACAATGACCACTACCGACCTTCCCTTCCGCGCCACGACTGAACAAGCCTGCGCATGGCTGGAGCAGCAGGCCGCCGGCCCCTGGACGCTGGCGCGGCTGATCGAAAGCGGACTGACTCCTTATGTCTGGCTCGATTACGATGCCGCCTATCCCGAGCTGTTCGGCGACGCCAATGGCGGCTATGCGGCGCCGGTTTTCTTCGAAGGCGATACCCAGCGCCTTGCGGCCGGCAGCGACGATGTGCTGATCACGATGACCAAGGACGCCTACAAGATCGTGGCAACGCTGCCGCCACCTGGGTTTAGACGCTCGCTCGACGAGTTGCGTTTCCAGAAAAAGGACCTGGAGCGCCTGGCCGCCCAACTCAAGCGCGATGCGGAACCCAAGCCCGTCAAGATCGAGACGGCGCAGGAATCGCGCGACGGCATCAACACGGAACAGGTCCTGGCCGCCTTCGGCATGCTGGTGCGCATTGACCTTGCCAAGGCGCTTGCCGATGGCGGCGGAATCTTTGGCGATGAAGGCGCCCGCATCAAGGGCAGCATCAGGAAATCGAAAAAGCATGCGCTGTGGAATCCGGTCACGCTGGCGCTCGGACTGAACGACATGTACCGGGTACCGATCTCACGTTTAAGCAAAACGTTCAAAGCGCACGCCTTCCTTGACGGCTGGGATGCGCAATGGACGCATACCCTGGCGCTGCTGGGCAAGTAATCAGTCCGGCGCGTCCAGCACAAAAATCGCCCACGCCTTGGCGGGCGTTTTTTCGGTTGGCTTTTCAATTTGTACCTGCGCGCAGTCTTCCGCTGCCAGGCTGCGCCAGTTCGGGATTCCCGCATTGGCGAAGGCCGCGGTGGCCTTCGAGCCGAGGCTGAGGTCCAGCGCCAGCCGTGCGTTGCGCGGCTCGGTCTTGGCATAGTTCACGCCGCGCAGTTCGAAGCCGTAAGCAGCCAGCCACGATTCCCATGAGCCCGATTCCACACCGGCCACGATACGCTTGAGGATGTCTTCCAGCGACAGGCCTTTCTTGACCACCGCGCGCAGCACCGCCAGCGACGGCGCGTAGAGCGGATTGGCCCCTTCCTTGCCGGCGCCGTGCTCGGCAATCGCCTTCAATTCCTTCGAGAACGCCGCGTCGCGCTCGGTGTAGTCGCGCATGCGCGAGTAGAAACCGGCGTCGAGGAAGGGATTGTCCGGCCGCCCGCCTGGCGCGTCGGTGGTTTTCGGGGCGGGAGCTTGTTTGTTCTTGGTCATGGAGTGAGGCCTGTGTGTGAAGGCCGTAGTTTAGCACCTCGCCCTGCCGGCAACACCGGGTCCGGCGACGCGCGCGTCCTGCTCGATTAGCTTTTTTGAATTATGATGAATCAGTCCACATTTTCACTCGTTAGGAGAAATCAGCATGTCAGGCTACAGCATCAACATTGAAGAAAAGACGCTCGCGAGCGATAACTTCCGCGAAGTTCTCTACACCACCAAGCGCAGCCAGCTGGTGATCATGACCCTCAAGGCGGGCGAAGAAATCGGCATGGAGCACCATACCGGACACGACCAGTTCATCCGCGTCGAAGAAGGCGAAGGCGTGGCGATCCTGGACGGTGAGCGGCACGAGTTGCGAGATGGAACGGCCGTTGTCATTCCAGCCGGCACCGAGCACAACGTCATCAACACCTCGACGGACTCACCGATGCGCCTGTACTCCTTGTACATGCCGCCGGAGCATCCGGACGGCATCGTGCACAAGACCAAGGCCGAAGCCGACGAGTACGAGAAAACCCACCACGAAGACTGATTGTCGTGACGCACTGACCCGCAGTTAACAAAGGCGGGTCAGGCAAAGTGGAATGTTGTACTATCGGCATTCCATTTCTTGCCGTGAGACATCACGCGACAATCATGAAAAAAGCGCGTCTCTTCGGTTTACAGTTTTATATCACCTTGTTCATTGCCGGTGTCGTCACCACCCTGGCGCACGAACTGGGCCACTGGGCAGTCGGCAAATTGTTCGGCTTTGAGATGAGCTTCCGCCTGAATGGCGTCTCTACCCTGTCTCCCGTCATCCCGTTCTCGCGAGCCATGTTCGACCTGGGCGGTCCGGCCGTCACCGTGCTCCAGGGCGTCGTTGCGTACGCCGTTCTCAAGCGAACGCAGTCGCAGCTGGCGTTCGCATTTCTCTACCAGGCCGCATTCATGCGGGTCGTGGCGTCGTTGGTCAGCCTGTACTTCCTGAACGACGAAGCCCGTCTCAGCCTCTACTTCGGCTTGCCCGCATGGACCTTGCCGGCGCTGGTCAGCGGCCTGCTGGTCGTTCTTGCGTGGGCCGGCAGCAAGCGGATCGGCACCACCTGGAAAGACCAGTTGCTGTGCTATCTGGTGGCGTCGGTGACGGTGGCGGCCGTCGTGGGTACCGACATGGTTCTTTTCCGCTAGCGCCTGCCACGTTCAAAGCTGCTTCGCGCTGAACGTATCGCAGGCTTCCACCTGCCCGCTATCGATGCCTTTCTTGAACCAGCGCGCGCGCTGCTCCGATGAGCCGTGCGTGAACGAGTCCGGCACCACCTGTCCTTGCGAACGGCGCTGCATCGCATCGTCGCCGATCGCGCTGGCGGCGTGCAGTGCCGCTTCCACGTCACCCTGCTCCAGAATGGCGCGTGAGCGGTTGGCGTGGTGGGCCCACAAGCCGGCGTAGCAGTCGGCCTGCAGCTCCATGCGCACCGACATCTGATTGGCCTGGGTTTCCGCCATGCGCTGCTGCGCGCCGCGCACCTTCTCGGAGATGCCGGTAATCGTTTGCACGTGGTGGCCGACCTCGTGCGCGATCACATACGCCTGCGCGAATTCGCTCGATACCTGGAAGCGGTCCTGCATCAGCTGGTAGAAGCTGAGGTCGATATAGATCTGCTGGTCGGCCGGGCAGTAGAACGGGCCGCTGGCGCTCTGGCCGGTGCCGCACGCGGTGCGGGTGGCGCCCGAGAACAGGATCAGCTTCGGCTTGACGTAGCTGCCGCCATTCGCCCGGAACAGCTCCGACCAGGTATCCTCGGTGTCGGCCAGCACGGTCGACACCATCGCCGCCTTGCGGTCCGATGCCGGCGGCGCCTGGGCCGGGCCTTGCTGGACTGGAGCGACCTGTCCCGAGCCGCCGCTCAACATGTCGAGCATCGTCAGCGGATTAACGCCGAACACGGCCGATCCAATCAGCGCAAGCACGATGGTACCGATGCCGATCGACTTGCCGCCCAGGCCAAACCCGCCGCCGCCACCGCTGCCGCGCCGGTCTTCCACGTTATCGCTTTGGCGATTGCCTTCCCATTTCATGATCTTCTCCAGCGTCATTTGTGATTTCGATAAGAGACTTTACGCTGGATCTGAAATAGTTGGCGCAACGCAGGCACGGCAAGCGGGCACGGCCGACATGTCAATTGACACGCCCAGCGGACGGGACCGTAATCTTCTCCTACACCGCCGAAATTCCGTCCTATAGTGCTAGTAGACGGGAGCGCCTCGCGGCCTGCCGCCTGGGCGAGCACCCTTTTTTCAACCTGATGAACCTGTGCCTTGTGGTTGCCATGTTCAGACATTCCGCTCGCCGAGTGCCTTTTCGACGACAGCCCGGCCGGCAACGGTTCTGGAGATATGTCATGAAATCCCTGGTAATAGCCGCAGCCCTCGCCGCCTTTGCGTTGCCTGCCGCAGCGCAAACGCCGTCCGACCTCGGTCAGGTTACGATCACCCGCGATGCGCCACGGTCGATCGAACTGCCCGCCAAATTCAGCCGCATGCGAAGCGGCGAATTCGACAGCCTGCAAGGCGTCTACGACTTGTCCAACGGCGACACGATGTCCATGATGAAGCGCATTAACCGCAAGTTCATCCAGGTCGGCGACGGCTCCCGCACCGAAGTGATTGCGGTGGGGGACTATGATTTTGTCTCGCTCGACGAGAAGTATCGGGTGGTCCTGTCGCCACCGGTTGACGGCGAAGTGACCGGCTACCTGCTGATCGACACCCGCAAGGGCGACCGCGCGCTATCGCAGGCGCCAATCGTCGTGCATCCCGTGCGTTTCGCGATGAATTGAGCAAGCTCGGGGCCGGCGCCCGGCCCCGGGTTTTTGCCCCGTTCGATTGATTTTTGTTGGAGAACAAGGTTGCCATTTAAAATGGCAACATGAACACCGACCTGCTCGTCTCCACCCTCACCCATGTTGTCCTGCTGCCGCCGGTTTGCTTGCTGCTGGGCCTGCTAGTCGGACTGTCGCTCCTGCGCCGCAAACCGCGGGCTGGCCGGGCGCTGGCCGGGGTGTCGCTGGGATTGCTGCTGGTGCTGTTTACCAATGCCGGCGCGCGCCTGCTGATCGCCCCGCTGGAACGGCTGGCGCCGCCGCTCGACCTGGCGCGCGTCGAGGGCGCCGGCGCCATTGTCGTGCTTGCCGCCGGCCGGCTGGAACACGCGCCCGAGTACGGCGGCCACGACATTCCCGACCTGACCGCGCTGGCGCGCCTGCGCTACGGCGCGCGCCTGCAGCACCAGACCGGCCTGCCATTGCTGGTCACCGGCGGCAATGCCTCGGCGGGCCACGAGCCGAAAGCGCGCAGCATGGCGCGCGCCTTGCGCGACGATTTCCGCACGCCTGTCATGTGGGTCGAGGAAGCCTCGGACACCACGTTTGAAAACGCGCTATTTTCCGCACGCATCCTGAAGGCTGCCAAGGTGCAGCGTATCCTGCTGGTCACCGACGCCATGCACATGGCCCGCGCCGAGCGCGTGTTCGCGCGCAGCGGCCTGCAGGTCATTGCTGCGCCAACCATGTTCTATGGCGCTGGACCGCTGACGCCGCTGGACTTCGTGCCAAGCGCATCGGCACTGCAGAAATCCTACTACGCAAGCTACGAGCTGGCCGGCCTCGCCTGGTACCGCCTGCGCGAAGCCATCGGCCGCAACTAAGAAGATCCAATGCCCAAGAAATCCCGGCGCCGTTCGCCACCGTTTAAAAAAATCGCCATTGCCCTGCTGCTGATCGTCGTCTTCATCGCCGCCGCCATCGCGTGGACCCTGGAAAGCATGGCGCTGCCGCCGCGCCAGTTGGGTCCTGTGCTGGAGGGCCGCCTGGCCGGCGCCGGCTTGACCGGTTTGGGCGCCTGGGTCGCCCGTACGTTCAACGAGCGCGACCGCGGCGCGCCGCTGGCGGCGCTGCCCGCCTTGCGGGTCGGCGCGCAGGCGCTGTCGATCGGTCCTGCGTCGGCCGGCAACGTGGTGCCGGTCGAGCACGAGGAGGCCGCCATCCGCGCGCTCGAAAAGGCCCAGCCTGGCGACGTGATCACCTTTGCGCCTGGCACCTACCGCTTCAACGGCCGCCCCTACCTGGCAACCAGCAGCGCCAGCGGCGTCACGGTGCGCGCCGGCAGGCCCGGCACCGTGACGCTGGAGTTCGAACTGCGCGAAGGCTTCCTGATCGCTTCGCCCAACTGGACGTTTGAAAACCTGCACATTCGCGGCACCTGCGACGTGCAGGCAGGCTGCGAGCATGCCTTCCACGTGATCGGCGGCGGCGCCGGATTCGTCGCCCGAAACAACACCGTGACTGACTTCAATACGCCGTTCAAGATTGACGGCAATGGCAGTGCCTATCCAGACAACGGGGTAATCGAACACAATTCGATCCGCAATACCAGCGCGCGCGACACCGTCGGTTCCGTCAGCGCGATCGAGCTTGTCGCCGCGAGCAACTGGGCGATTCGCGCCAACCTGGTCAGCGACTTCGCCAAGGAAAAAGGCGACCGCACCAGCTACGGCCTGCAGGCGCGCGGCGGCGGCAAGGGCAACCGCATCGAGCGCAATGTGGTGGTGTGCGAGCAGCGCCTGCGCGGCGCGCCCGGGCTGCGCATCGGCGTGTCGCTGGGCGGCGCGGGCAGCACGGTGTCGCAATGCCGCGGCAAGCGCTGCGCCGCCGAACAGGATGGCGGCGTGATCGACGCCAACCTGGTCGCGTCGTGCTCCGACGAAGGCATCCACCTGCAGCGCGCCGCGGCAACGGCGATCACCCACAATACCGTGCTCGACACCGCGGGCGTGGCGGTGCTGTCGCCGGAAAGCAGCGCCACCATCCACGGCAACATCATCGATGGGCGGATCGTCGCGCGCGCCGGCGCGGCCATCGACGCAGACGACAACCTCGACACCGGCGTCACCCGCCTGCTGACCGGAGCGCACCCGTTGCGCGCGCTGTTTGTCGCAGCCGACAGCATGAACCTGCGCTGGCGCGGCGACCCGCCAAGGCGCGGCGCGGTGCCGCTGGCCGGCGCCGACCTGTGCGGAACCACCCGCCCCACCGACCCTGCGTACGGCGCGTTCGAGGACTTCGCCGCCTGCCTTACAAATTAGCGAAAGTCTTCTACATTTGCCCCCGGTATAATCTTTCAGATTTACAAGCCACCTTTTGCTGACCGAAAGCGCGTGATGACCAAGCCGATCAAGTATGCAGCCCTGAGTACCCTGTCTCTTCTGTTGGCCGCGTGCGGCGCTGACCGCGGCGTCGATTCCCAGCCCGCCACCACCGCCTCGCGCGTGTCCGCCTCGGTGGCCACGCAAACGCAGGCAGCGAGCGCCTACGTCAATCTCGTGCAATCGGTCTATGTCGCCTATTTCGGCCGGCCCGCCGATCCGGGCGGCCTGGCGTACTTCTCGCAACATCTGAGCAACCTTGGCGCGCCGACCAACATCGGCCAGCTTGCAGTCGCTTATGGCGGCAACAGCGCGCTGCGCGATGTCGTCAACGTCTTCGGCACCAGCGCCGAATCGCAGGCGCTGTACGCGGGCGACAACAACGTGTTCATCGAAGCGGTGTACCGCAACCTGTTCGGGCGCGCATCCGATACCGGTGGCAAGGCGTTCTGGGTACAGGCGCTCGACGAAGGCCGCATGACGCGCGCCAACGCGGCGATTCAGATCATGGCCGCCGCCCAGACCACCGACCGCGACATCATCAACAACAAGGTTGCGGTCGCGGCCGGCTTCACCACCGCCCTGAATACCCCGCAACGCGAACTCGCCTACAGCGGCCTCGATGCCAACGTGATCGTCCGCAACCTGCTGGGTACGGTCAACCTGTCGACCGACCTCGGCGCCTTCCAGGCCAATGTGGAGTCGACCTTGAATACCATGGTCTCGCAGCTGGGCGCGCAGGGCATGTATGCGGGCAAGCTGACGGCCAGCGGCCGCTTGTTCAATTCGCTGGTGCTGGAAGACGGCCAGTACTGGGGTTTCTACGGCAGCGCGACACCGGGTGCGCTGGCGCCAGTGGCCTTTGTGCATGGCAAAGGAACCTCGGTCTCCGGTTCATTCACTACCGGCGAGCTGAAGGACTTTGGGCCTAACCCGGCCGTACAAGGTACGCTGACCGCAAGCTATGCCCCGATGAGCAGCCTGAACGGAACGATCTCGATCGCCGCCAGCACCCTGCCATTTACCGGCGCCGGCATCGCCGAATCAATCTACCGCTACAACGCCCCGGCCAGCATCGCCGAGATCCAGGGCAGCCAGCGCATGGATGGGCCGATGGGACATCACATCATGCGGGTCAATGCTGACGGCACCTTCAGCGCCACCACGGCCATGTGCAGCTATACCGGCAAGTTTAGCCCGCGCGCGACCGGCAAGAATGTGTTCGACGTCGTCTGGTCGTTCGGCGCCGGCACCTGCGCGTTGCAGGGCCAGAGCGCCACCGGCATCGCGTTCAGCTATGCACCTTACGACGGCGGCACCCGCAGCCTGATCGTGGCCGCCACCAATGCAGCGCGCACCGCCGGCGCGCTGGCAGCGACCCCGCAGGATGGCCTGGTCACCACCGACATCACCGTGGGCACCGGCGCAGAGGTCGTACCAGGCGGCGCCGTGACGGTGCATTACACCGGGTGGCTGTATAGCGAAACCGCCGCCAACAAGCGCGGCACCCAGTTCGACAGCTCGGCCGGCCGCACCCCGTTTTCCGTCACGGTAGGCGCTGGCAGGGTCATTCAAGGCTGGGATCGCGGCTTGCTTGGCATGAAGGCCGGCGGCAAACGCACGCTGGTGATCCCGGCGGCGCTCGGCTATGGCGCGAGCGGCACCGCCGGCATTCCGCCGAACGCGACGCTGATCTTCGACGTCGAAGTGGTGACCGTCAAGTAGCGCGCTGCCGGTCCGGGGCAATCCGGCCGGCAATCAGTTCGAACAGTTCGATCGGCATCGGGAACACCACCGTCGAGGTCTTGTCGGTCGCCAGCGTCGTCAGGGTCTGCATGTAGCGCAGCTGCATCGCCCCTGGCTGCCGCGCCAGCACCTCGGCCGCCTGCATCAATTTTTCCGACGCCTGCAGTTCCCCTTCCGCATGGATCACCTTGGCGCGCCGTTCACGCTCGGCTTCGGCCTGGCGCGCGATCGCCCGGATCATTGACTCGTCCAGGTCGACATGCTTGATCTCCACATTGGCCACCTTGATTCCCCACGCATCGGTCTGGGCATCGAGCACCTGCTGGATGTCGATGTTGAGCCGCTCGCGCTCGGCCAGCATGTCGTCGAGCTCATGCTTGCCTAGCACCGAGCGCAAGGTCGTTTGCGCCAGCTGGCTGGTGGCCTCGAGGAAATTGGCTACCTGGATGATCGCGCGCGCCGGGTCCATGACCCGGAAGTACAGTACCGCGTTAACTTTCACCGACACATTGTCGCGCGAGATCACGTCCTGGGTGGGAACATCGAGCACGATGGTACGCAGGTCGACCCGCACCATCTGCTGGATTACGGGAATCAGCAAAATCAGCCCCGGTCCCTTGACCCGCCAGAACCTGCCCAGCTGGAATACCACGCCGCGCTCGTACTCGCGCAGGATGCGCACCGACATCCCGAACAGCGTCACCAGGATCAGCAACAACAGCCCCGCGCCAAAGCTGAATTCGAAAATCATGCTTGTTCTCCTTGTTATTGATGGTTGGCCGGCACCACATCGAGCAGCACGCCCCGTTGACCGACAACGCGTACCGTTTGCCCGCGCCTGAGCGCGGCGCCGCTGGCAACGCGCCAGGTTTCGCCGCGCACATTGGCCCAGGCCTCGCCGCCAATGCTGTCGTCGAGTACCTCGCCGACGCTGCCGAGGATATCGTCGGGCCCGCCGTACACAGCGCGGCGCCGGGTTTTCAGGGCGATGCTGGCGGTCGCCCCGATCAGCACGGCGCTGACGATGGCCACCGCCGCGATCAGGCCCAGCGGCACGCCGTAGTCGGGCAAGTCGGTGTCGATCAGCATCAGCGCGCCGGCCACGAACGCCACCACTCCGCCCAGCCCGAGGACCCCGAAACTGGGCAGGAAGGCTTCGCCGATCATGAAGGCGATACCGAGCAGGATGAAGGCGAGGCCAGCGTAGTTGACTGGCAGCAGCTGCAAGCCGTACAGGCCGAGCAGCAGGCACAGCGCGCCGATGACGCCAGGCGCCACCGCGCCCGGACTCATGAACTCGAACATCAGGCCGTAAATGCCGAGGGTCATTAAGATCAGTGCGATGCTGGGATTGGTCAGCGCCGACAGCGCGCGCGTGCGCCAGTCGGGCTGGGCGGCGTTGAGCGGCGCGCCGCGCGTATTGAGCGTAACTTCGCGCCCCTGCACCTGCACCTTGCGCCCGTCAAGCGCCGCGACCAGCACGGCCACGTCGGGCGCCATCAGGTCGATCACCTGCAACCGCAGCGCCTCCTCGGCGGGCAGGCTGAGCGATTCGCGCACCGACCGTTCGCCCCAGTCGGCATTGCGCCCGCGCATCTGAGCCAGGCTGCGGATGTAGGCGGCGGCGTCGTTCATCTGCTTGCGCGCCATGGAACCGGCCGCGCTGTCGTCCCTGGCGGCGCCGCCCTTGCCGGCGCCTTCCTTGTCCGGCGGCGGACGCGGCCCGCCGCTGTCGGGGCCGGGCCCAATGCCCACTTGCACCGGTGTGGCCGCGCCGATATTGGTGCCCGGCGCCATGGCGGCAATATGGCTGGCATACAGGATGTAGGTGCCGGCGCTGGCGGCGCGCGCGCCGCCAGGCGTCACGTAACTTGCCACGGGCAGCGGGGCGGTGAGGATGGCCTTGATGATCTCGCGCATCGCGGTGTCGAGGCCGCCTGGCGTGTCCACCTGCAAGACCACGAGCTGGCTGCCGTCGCGCGCCGCGCGGGCAATGCCGCGCACGACGTAATCGGCGTTGGCCGGACCGATGGCGCCGTCGATGGTCAGCACCGAGACCGGCGCGGCGGCGCGCGCCGCCGGCATGCACAGCACGATCAGCAGCAGGGCCGCCAGCGCGCACCGCCAGATGGGCGCGTGAATGTGGGTAGGACGGACCATGCTTCTCCCGGACAGGACAACAGTCGCTTGTCGGGTTAGAAGCCGGGCGCGGGATTAGGTTCCGGCCGGGCGGCCGAATCGGCTCAGGTCAGACCAGCAGCGCGCTGCTCATCGAGCGCACTTCGTCGGCCGACTCCTTGAGGATGCTCTCGAGGGTATCGCCGTCGAGCACGAAGTCGAGCACCGAGTCTTCATGGTTGGGCGGTTTCTCGACCGGCGCGGCCAGCGGCGACGGTACCGGCGAAAACTGGTTGGCGAGAATCAGCGTGTCGAGCAAAGTGCAAGGCGGCATGCTCAGCCATGCGTCGCGCAAGGCTTCGATGGCGCTGCGGACCGGGTCGGGCACGGAGAGTTTTTTCAGCACTTCGCGGCTGACCACCTCTTCGCACAGCTCCGACCATTTTTCGGGATCGTCATCGAGCAGGCCGGGGAATTCATCGGCGCGCGACAACAAGTAAAAGCCCCCAACCTCATGCATGATCGCGGCGAACACGGCGGTGTCGGGGTTGACGAAGGTGACGCGCTTGGCGATCACCTGCGCCAGCGCGGCGACGTGGGCGGTATGCTCCCACAGCTGTTCGGCCTTGGCGCGGATGGCGGGGTCGACGATGCGGGCGCCGAACTGGCGCACCACTAGGCTGGCCACCAGGGTCTGCAAGCTGCGGTAGCCGACCCGCATGACGGCGGCGCGCGCATTGGTGATGGGGGCGTCGCCGTTCGGGTTGAAGGCCGCGGAATTGGCCAGCGCGACCGTGCGCGCGGCCAGCTGCGGCTCGCTCAGCACCAGCTTGATCGCGTCCTCGATATGGCAGTTCGGGTCATCCAGGGCAAGTTGCAGGCGCACGGCCGCATTCACGCTGGTGGGAAAGGTCATTTCCCCGCGGGCGGCCTGGGCGGCGATATATCCAAAGGCTTCTAGTCTGTTCACGGGAAAAATTATACCCTGCCGTACCCGCTGCGGGAGTAAAGCTTTCAGGGATGCACGAGGATAAAAAAAGGGAAGCCACAGCTTCCCTTTTTGTTGCAGGCCGGTTAGCCCGCGAAATTACTTCACTTGCAGCGAGTTTTGCACCTTGGTCACGCCCTTGACGCTTTTAGCCAGGTTCACCGCGCGCTCGGCCGCCGCCTTCGACGACACGAAGCCGCTCAGGTTGACGACGCCGTTTTCGGTGTCGACATCAATCGCCAGCGCCTTCAGCTCCGGCTCGGCGAACAGGTCGGCCTTGATCTTGGTGGTGATCACCGCGTCAGTCACGTTTTCCTTGGTGGCTGCAGCAATGTTCTTGGACTTTTCAACAATGGTCTCGCCAGCGCGTTCGGTTTTCGCAGCAGCGGTTTCAGCCATGCGCTCGGTCTTCGCGGCGGCGGTTTCCGCCATGCGCTCGGTTTTCACGGCAGCGGTTTCGGCCATGCGCTCGGTCTTGTCGCCGACTCGTTCGGCAGCGCGCTCGGTTTTGACCGCAGCGTTTTCGGCCATGCGCTCGGTGCGATCGCCGGCACGCTCGGCAGCATTTTCGGTGCGCTGGGCAGCGGTACCGGCAGTGACCGCCGCGCGGTCAGTGGCGTTGTCAGCGCGCGCTACTGCGCGTTCGGTGGCGTTCTCGGCGCGGTCGGCTGCACGTTCGGTGCGGTCGGCGATGGTCTTGCCTTCATGCTGGATCAGGCAGCCGGTGCTTGGCTGGCCGGCGATCTGGGCGCACTTGTCGACCGCGGCGGCCTTGGCTGGATCGCGGGTGTCGGTGGTGGTGACAGGGCTGGCTGGATTGGTGTTGGCAACGGCCATGTTGCGGTCAGCCTTGGCATCGGCCAGCGCCGCGGTATGCACGGTGTGCGCGGTGTTGACGCAGCTTTCCTTTTCCGCGCCGGTAACTACTGCACACTTGGCCTTGGCCAGGGCATAGTCGGCATTGGCAAGCGCGGTGCGTGCCTTGGTACGGTCTTGCTGGGTGTTGCGATACTGCGCCACTGCATCGACGTCGGCACGGGCGCGCGCCACCTTCGCTTCTTCAACGCAAACCTGGCGCGCCGAGCCGGTCATGCCAGTACAGGTTGCGGCAGCGGCCTTGTAGTCGGCGGCGGCCTTCTGGGTCATGTTCTTGTAGCTGGCAGGATCGCTTGGGGCATCGGCAGCATGGACGGAAAAACTGGCACTGATGGCAGCGGCGAGCAGGGTTGCGGTAAATGCTTTCATGGTGGTGTCCCTTCATGTGTATTGTTGGTACACGATTAAACGCCCGTTTTGGCGACGGTTCTGTGCGAGAACGAACACAAAGGGTTATTAATATTTTAACATTCGCACTTCTGCCAAAGCAAAAATATTCCCGTGGGAATCAAATGCGCCGTCCCGGCGCGCCGCATCCAGCCACGCAAGCGTGTCGTGCTTCGGCTCGAAGAAACGCCGCCGCACGCGCTGGATCTGGTCGAGCATCGCGTCATAGTGTTCGGGATGGTAGCGTGCCAGCCAGGCGATCTCGGTCATGTCGGCAAATACTTCCTCGGTGCGGATGCGGCGCGTAAACCAGTTGCGCACCGGCGCGATCCAGGCCACCACCGGCAGCAGCCTTTCATTGTGCGGATAGCCGTTGAGGCGGCGGTAGCAATGGCCCACCTCGTGGATCGCGGCGCCTTTCAGGAACAGCTCGAGCAGCGCCGGATCGATCATCGCTTCGAGGCGCCGCGCGGTCGGGTTGTCGCGCACCGACACCACCAGGGTGCAGCGGCCCTTGTCATTCCACACCCCGATCGGCGTGTGGCCCGACAAGCCGTTGCCCTGCTCGACTTCCATCACGATATCGAGTCCGTGCGCCTTGCCGAACGCCACCGCGTGGCGCGCGGCGGCGATCCATTGCTGTTCGCTGGCCTCGGCGGCCGGCGCGGGACAGCTGGCGCAAGACAGCGCCAGCGCCGCGCAGACAGTGCGCCATCGCTTACTCATCCTCGAGCAGGCCGCGGCTCCAGGTCGCGCGCGCATCCTCGAACGGGTTGTCGGTAGCTGCGAAAACATTGCCGTCCCTGGCAAGCTTGACCCACGCCCAGGTGTCGTGCGAGGTGCGCACCTGCGGCGCGTGTCCGCGCACCGATGCGAGCCAGCCGAACACCTTGCCATACTGATCAGGATTGCGCTGCTTGGTCCAGGCCAGCGCGACCAGGTCGGCGTAACCCTCCTCGCGGCGGTTTTCGCGCAGCGCCTTGGCCGCCTCCAGCAGCGACTTGTCGTTCGCGAACTCCTCGCCCACCTCCGTAAAGCCGGCCGGCAGCTGGTGCCAGGCGCCCTGCGCATAGCGCCAGCAGTGGCCAAGCTCATGCGCGGCCATGGCCTCGATCAGCAGGCGATGCTGCGATTCCGGCACATCTTTCAGCACGCTTTCGGCGTCGGGATTGCCGCGCATCGACAGCACCAGCTTGCAGCGGCCATCGACAAAGCCCATCGCGAACGGCACCGTGCCCGCCGGCGCGTTTGGCTGGACGACAACATCGATGGGAAGGTTGATGCGCTTCGAGTAAGCCAGCACGGGAGATGCCGCTTTCAGCCAGCGAATTTCCTGCTCGGTCAGCTCTGCCGACGCCAGGGAAGGGGAGGAAAACAGGTACAGGGAAGCGATGAAGAGGGTCTTCAACATGGCGGGCTCCTTACAGGTCCATAAATGCCTTACGGCAATTCTATAGCCCTCCTGAGCCCTCTTTTGATGTTTATTTCTGCGTAGAAATAAAACTGCAACCTTGCATAATTAGTAGGTGCGGCAGCCGGCCGGGGGCAGCTGGCCGGTGCCGCCAGTTGCCCCCCATCGGCCTTAGTAGCTGGCGATCTTTTGGACTGCCTGCGGCGCGCGTCCAGCCGGACGCTTTGCCGGCGCGGGTTGCTTCATTGTGTGCACGCTCGCCGATTGCGACGCATCAAGCTTGAAGATGCTGACCACCTGCTCCAGCGCCTGCGCCTCGTCCTGCAGCGATGCCGCCGCCGCCGTGGCCTGCTCCACCAGCGCCGCGTTGCGCTGGGTCGCCTCGTCCATATGGCCGATCGCCTGGTTGACCTGCTCGATGCCTGCGGTCTGTTCCTGGCTCGCCATACTGATCTCGTTCATGATGTCGGTCACGCGCTTGACGCTGGTAACGATTTCTTCCATCGTCGCGCCTGCCTCGTCGACCAGCTTGGCGCCCACTTCGACGCGCTCGACCGAGCTGCCGATCAGGCTCTTGATCTCGTGCGCCGCCGCGGCCGACCGCTGCGCCAGGTTGCGCACCTCGGTCGCAACCACGGCGAAGCCGCGGCCCTGCTCGCCGGCGCGGGCCGCTTCCACCGCCGCGTTCAGCGCCAGGATGTTGGTCTGGAACGCGATGCTGTCGATCACGCCGATGATGTCGACGATTTTCTTCGACGACTCGTTAATCGACGCCATCGTATCGACCACTTGCGACACCACCGCCCCACCCTTGACCGCCACTTCCGAGGCCGACACCGCCAGCAGGTTGGCCTGGCGTGCATTGTCGGCGTTCTGGCGCACCGTCCCAGTCAGTTCTTCCATCGACGACGCGGTTTCTTCCAGCGTGCCGGCCTGCGCTTCGGTTCTTCCCGACAAGTCGAGATTGCCGGCCGCGATTTCGGTCGACGCGGTCGCGATCGCGGTGGTGCCGGTGCGCACCTGGGAGACGATATCCATCAGGCCGTCGCGCATCCCCTTCATCGCAAACAGCAGGCTCGACGTATCGCCGGGCCGGGTATCGATGCGTACCGACAGGTCGCCAGCGGCAATGCTGCCGGCGATTGCCGCGGCATAGCCAGGCTCGCCGCCGAGCTGGCGCAGCAGGCCGCGGCTGATGAACCACGCCGCGGCAGAACCAATCGCGATGGCGATGGCACACAGTGCCAGCATCCACAGCTGGAACGAGCGCGCGATCCCGGTAGCGTAGCCGGCTTCATCCTTGTTCAGCTTCTCTTCCAGGTCGATCAGGCGGTTGATGCTGGCGAGCCATTCGACAAACGCCGGCGCGGCCTGCGCGGACAGCAGCGTGGTCGCCTCGGCAGTATTGTCGGCCAGGCGCAGCTCGATCACGCGCGCCACCAGCGGCTGGGTCTTGCGCTCGCTGTCCTTGATGCCGGCCAGCGCCGCTTTTTCCTCTTCCGAAATATCGGTGCGGCCCTGGAACATGGCGTCCAGCGGACCGGCGGCATCGAGGTAGTTCTGTTCCAGCTTCTTGATCAGGTCGATGTGCGGACGGGTCGCCGCGGTATCGCCAGCCAGCACCACATCGCGCAAGGCGATCGCACGGTCATGGACGCTGCCGCGGAAATTGATCGCGTAGCGCTGCTTGACGTTGTTGACATCATTGATGCGATTGAGGCTGGTATCGATGTTGTTGACGCGCATTGCGGCGAGCGCGCCGAGGATCAGCATCAGCGCAAATACGCCGCCGAAGCCCAGCGCAAGGCGGGCGCGGATCGTTAAACCGGAGTTAGTCATGGTGGTGGACGGTAGAGAAATATAACCGGAAGGCGTCCGTACGCTGCTGCCGACACATTAATTCCGCATGGCAACAGCTCAACTCTAGCACGAAGATATTAGCGATGCGCAACATCTATTAAAATATAGCAATCGATTTGCACACACTATTGAGAAAAAACTACTATTAGTTAAATCTGTACATCGCAAAAAACCCGGGCGACGTCGCTCCGCTCAGTCACCGCTGCTGTTCGGGTTCCAGCGCCGAACCGTGCCGGCGTCGAAGCCGAACAAGTCGAGCACCCGTCCGACCGAGTGATCGACCATTTCCTCAAGGCTGGCAGGTCGCGCGTAGAACGCCGGTACCGGAGGATAGACAATCGCGCCAGCCTCGGTGACCGCGGCCATGCTGCGCAGGTGCCCCAGGTGGAGCGGGGTTTCGCGCACCATCAGCACCAGGCGCCTGCGTTCCTTCAGGTTCACGTCCGCCGCGCGCGACAGCAGGCTGCTGGTGACACCGGTGGCGATTTCCGACAGCGTCTTGATCGAACACGGCGCGACAACCATCCCGTCGACCTTGAACGATCCGCTGGAGATGGCGGCGCCGATATCGGTGTTCGAGTAATTGACGTCGGCCAGCGCCTTGACGTCGGCCACGCTCATGTCGGTTTCATGGGTCAGCGTGACCTGTGCCGATTTGCTCATGACGAGGTGGCTTTCCACGTCCAGCTGGCGCAGGACCTGAAGCATGCGAATGCCGTAGATGATCCCGGAGGCGCCGCTGATTCCAACAACGAGGCGTGGGCGTGCGGGCGTTTTTGTGTGCATGAGGACTCTCCAATGTTGGCGAATGGTACCAGAGCAAAGGGCTCCGGAGTACGTCCGGATTGTTCACATTTTTCGATCAGACAATCAAATATTGTTGCTTCATTTCCTAGTCTTACTCAGATAGATTCAGGGGTAACAAAATGCGGAAGCCCGGCATTCCGGGGCATGCCCATAACATCACGGAGATACGATGAGTACAGGATCGACACCTGCTGACCGCGCCGCCGCGGCAGCAACGGCAAGCGCAGTGGATATGGAGCGCTTTGACCTGCGCCGCTTCATCGACGCGCTCGGCGCCGATGAGGTTGTGCGGTTCGCCGGCCCGACCGACCTGGCCGATGCGGCCAGCCTCATGGAAGGCAACCCGAAGGTCGTGCTGCTCGAGCGCCCCGCCGGCGAATCGGTGCCGCTGGCCGGCAACGTCGCCGGCAGCCGCAAGCGCCTGGCGACGGCGTTCGGCACCACGCCCGACAAGCTGCTGGGAGAGGTGCTCAGGCGCCTTGGAAAAAAAGGCGAACTGGTCGAGGTGGCGGGCGACGCTGCGCCGGTCCAGCAAGTGGTCCTGACAGGCGACCAGTGCGACTTCACCAAACTGCCCATCCACCTGCAGCATGGCCTCGACGGTGCGCCGTATGTATCCGCGTCGATCGATTTCGTGGTCGACCCCAACACCGGCTGGACCAACGTCGGCGTGCGCCGCCTGATGCTGCGCGGGCGCCGCACCGCAGGAATCGACCTGGTGGCGCCGTCCGACCTGCGCGCGATTTACATCGACCATGCGAGCCGCGGCGAACGCCTGCCGATCGCATTTGCGGTGGGCACCCACCCGATCGACCACGTCGCCGCCACCATGCGCATCCCGACCGATGAACTGGCGCTGATCGCGGCGTTGCGCGACGCCCCGCTGGGCGTCGTCAAATGCGTCACCAACGACCTGCGCGTCCCGGCCGATGCCCAGTTCATCCTTGAAGGCTATCTGGACGAGCGCGGCCACGTCGAACCGGAAGGGCCGTACGGCGAGTTCCTCGGCTACTACGGCGGCGTCAAGCTCAACCCGGTGTTCCACCTGACCGCGATCACCCACCGCCGCGACCCGGTGTTCCAGACCGCCACCATCAGCGGGCGCACCATGGCCAACACCGACACCTCGCAGTTGTGCGCGCTGCGCACCGAGGCGACCGTGTGGCGCGCGCTTGAAGTCGCGGTGCGCGAGGTGAAGGCGGTGTATGCCAATCCCGCCACCGGCGGCATGTTCAATGTGCGGATCGCGCTGCAGCAGCGCGTGCCCGGCGAGGCGCGCAACGCGATCGCGGCAGTGTTCTCGTGCCTGGCCAACGTCAAGCACGTGTTTGTCGTCGATCCGGACATCGACATCTTCTCCGACGAGCAAATGGAATGGGCGCTGGCGACCCGCTTCCAGGCCGACACCAACCTGGTGCTGCAGGACCGCATGCGCGCCATGCCGCTCGATCCGTCGCTGGCCGGTTCCCACTACACCGCCAAGGCCGGCTTCGACATGACCCTGCCGTTCCTGCGCCCGGGCCAGGCACGGTCGATCGAGCACGTGGTCCCCGCCCCGCCGACTTACGACGGCGCGCGCTTCGCGTCGCTCGGCGCGGCGCTGGAAGACGGACCGAAGACCTTCGCCGCGCTGATGGCGGCAACCGGCACGCGCGACGGACGCGAGATCGTCCGCTGGATCGAAGACACCGGCGCCAGCCGCGCGATCGGCCGCGACAAGGAGGGCCGCTACCAGTTTGAGTAACGTGTTTTGCTATCCATGCATTAGCCGCACCATTAAAAACCAGGAGACAAAATGAACAAGGCATTCAAAAAAATCGACAAGACCCGCCGCGCCGTCGTGCGCAGCGCCGGCGCCGCACTGGCGTTCGCACTTGCCAGCACCGTCGCCGCGCCGTCGCTGGCGCACGCCGCGTATCCCGACCGCCCGATCAAATTCATCGTGCCGTATTCGCCCGGCGGACTGGGTGATTCGTTTGCCCGCCTGGTCGCCCAGGGCCTGTCGGAGCGGCTCGGCCAGGCAGTCATCGTCGAGAACATGCCAGGTGCAAGCCAGGCGATCGGCGCCGCCGCCGCGGCAAAGGCGGCACCCGATGGCTACACCCTGTTCATGGGAACCCAGTCGGGCCTTGTGCTGAACCCGATCGCGCAAAAGAAAGTGCCATTTGACCCGGTCAAGGATTTCGCGCCCGTATCCATGCTGTTCTCCTCGCCGCTGTTCCTGGTGGTGCACCCTTCGGTCGCTGCAAAAACGGTACCTGAACTGATCGCGCTCGCAAAGTCCAGGCCGGACGAACTCACGGTGGCCACCATCGGCGACGGCACCTCGACCAATCTGGGTGCGCTGATGTTCCAGAAACGCGCCGGCGTGAAGTTCATGCACGTGCCCTACAAGGGCAGCGCGCCGGCGATTACCGACGTGCTGGCCGGCCGGGTTGACGTGTTCTTCGAAGGCGGCGCCTCGGCGCTTCCTTATGTCCGCCAGGGCAAGCTGCGCGCGCTGGCGTCGACCGCGGAGGAACGAACCGAGAAAGCGGCCCCGGGCTTGCCGACGCTGAAAGAGAGCTTCCCCGGCCTGAGCCTGGAAGTCTGGTTCGGCATCGTCGCGCCAGCGGGCACGCCGAAGCCGGTCATCGACCTGCTGAACAAGGAGATCAAGGCGGTGCAGACAAGCGCGCGGATCCACGAACTGGCCGCCAATCTTGGGGCCGACGTCGTGCCAAGCACGCCGGAAGAACTCGGCGAGCGCATCCGCAAAGAGCTGGTGGAGTACACCACCATCATGCGCGCGGCAAAGTAAAGCGCGCCAGCCGGGGCCGGCCTTGCCGTCCCTTCCAACACATGCGGCGCCTGCGCCGCATGTTGCGTTTACGGCGGCTGCGCGCCATGGCCCGCGCGTTTCATCCTTCACTTTTTTCGATTGATCGATAGATTATTTGCGCTTCTGTTGAGCATCAAGTTCCTCTACATTCTGTTGAACGGTTCAGCTTTCAACGCCTCGCCAAGGTCGTGCCGGATTACTGAAAACTATAACTATCAGGAGAAGAGATATGTCGCAAAAGGGATTGAATCAGTGGGTTAAGGCGTGCGTAGCGGTAGGCATCGCGATGTCGTCGCAGATGGCGTCGGCGCAGTCGAGCGTGCAAGTGTATGGCATCGTCGACCTCGGCATCGAACATCTTTCCGGCGTCGCCAACGGCGCTGCCGAAGAGTCGCAGACCCGCATGACCATCAACAACCAGCAGGCATCGCGCCTCGGCTTCCGCGGAACCGAAGACCTTGGCGGCGGCTTGAAGGCGCTGTTCAACCTGGAAGCCGGCTTCGCCCCCGATACCGGCGTCAGCCTGCAAGGCGGACGCCTGTTCGGCCGCGCCGCGACGGTGGGCCTGTCGGGCGATTTCGGCACCGTGACCATCGGCCGCCAGCGCAACGCCATCTTCGACCTGCACCTGCAGTTCGCGCCATTGGGCTATACCAGCTATGGCGCTGTCGCACCGGACATGGCGTTCTTCACCCAGCGCGCCGACAACTCGGTCAAGTACGCGTTCAAGCGCGGCGGCTTCAGCTCCGCACTGCTGTACAGCTTCGGCCGCGATGCGGTGGCCGGCGGCGGCACCCAGAGCGAAGTGGCGGGCAACTCGAAAATCGGCCGCCAGATCGGCGCCAACGCGGCCTACGCCAGCGGCCCGTTCACGGTCGGCCTCGGCTACGACAAGCAGAACGGCACCAGCGCCGCCATCGCCAGCGAGACCGATACCCGGACCTACGCCGGCGCCAAATACATGCTGTCGGCAACCACGCTGTACGCCGGCTTCATGCGCCGCAAGAACGAACTGGCCGCGCTCGATGCGACCACCGACCTGAGCTGGGTTGGCCTGCGCCATCCGATCGCCGGCAAGCTCGGTATCGGCGCCTGGCTGGTCAAGACCGACGTCAAGGACACGCCGAACGAGGCGACGCTGATCGGTGCGTCGCTGTACTACGACCTGTCCAAGCGTACCCAGGCTTACCTGAACCTCGCCCGTTCCAGCAATGACGGCGCCAGCCGCCAGGGCGTCAGCAGCAGCGTCCAGACCTTGCCGGGCGGCGCCATGAGCGGCATCGTCGCCGGACTGGCCCACACCTTCTGATCCTTGCCCCGGGCCTCCCGCGACGCACGCGTCGTGGGAGGCTTTTTTCCAGGTCCCAGTGCGCACAACATGACGACGACACCCCGTACGCTGTACGACAAACTATGGGACGAACACCTCGTGCATACCGGCGAGGACGGCACCGCCCTGCTGTATATCGACCGCCACCTCCTTTATGAAGTCACCAGCCCGCAGGCGTTCGAGGGCCTCGCCGAATCCGGCCGGCCGGTGCAGCGGCCGTTGGCCAACTTCGGCGTCTGCGACCACAATGTGCCGACCACCGGCCGCGCGGCGCCGATCCGCGATCCGCTGGCCCGCGCCCAGGTGGAACGGCTGGAACACAATTGCAGCACCCATCGCATTCCCCAGTTCCGCATGGCCGACCCGCGCCAGGGAATCGTCCACGTGATCGCGCCGGAACAGGGGCTGACCCTGCCGGGCATGACGGTGGTGTGCGGCGATTCGCATACCAGCACCCACGGGGCGCTCGGCGCGCTGGCGTTCGGCATCGGCACCTCCGAGGTCGAGCACGTGCTGGCAACCCAGACGCTGGCGCTAAGGAAGAGCAAGAACATGCTGGTCAGGGTCGCCAATGCGCTGGCGCCCTGGTGCACCGCGAAAGACCTGGCCCTGTACATCATCGGCCAGATCGGCACCGCCGGCGCGACCGGCTACACGATCGAATTTGCCGGCGCCGCGGTCGCCGGCCTGTCGGTCGAGGCGCGGATGACGCTCTGTAACATGTCGATCGAGGCCGGCGCGCGCGCCGGGCTGGTGGCGGTCGACCAGCACACCATCGACTACGTGCGCGGCCGGCCGTTCGCCCCCGAAGGCGCCGGCTGGACCGAAGCGCTCGCCCACTGGCGCACGCTGGTGTCCGATCCCGGCGCCCGCTTCGACCGCGTGATCGACATCGATGCGGCGGCGGTCCGGCCCCAGGTGACCTGGGGCACCTCGCCCGAGATGGTGGCCGGCGTGGACGGCGACGTGCCCGATCCGGCGCTGCAGGCGGACCCGTCGCGGCGCGCCGCCACCGAGGCCGCGCTGCGCTACATGGACCTGGCGCCCGGCACGGCGCTGGCCAGCATCGCGCTCGACAAGGTGTTCATCGGCTCATGCACCAACAGCCGTATCGAAGACCTGCGCATGGCCGCCGCGGTCGTGCAGAAAATGGGCCGCCGCATCGCTGCCAACGTCCGGCTGGCGATGGTCGTCCCGGGCTCGGGGCTCGTCAAGGCCCAGGCCGAACAGGAAGGACTGGACCGGGTATTCCTCGACGCCGGGTTCGAATGGCGGTCGCCAGGCTGCTCGATGTGCCTGGCGATGAACGACGACCGGCTGGCGCCGGGCGAACGCTGCGCGTCCACCTCGAACCGCAATTTCGAAGGCCGCCAGGGCGCGGGCGGACGCAGCCACCTGGTCAGTCCTGCGATGGCGGCAGCAGCGGCCATCGCAGGCCGGTTCGTGGACGTGACGCGCATCATGGGCGTCAATAACGAAGGAGCAGAACTGGCATGGAAAAATTCACCCTGATGACGGGCCTGGTCGCCCCGCTCGACCGCGACAATGTCGATACCGACGCGATCATGCCGAAGCAGTTCATGAAATCGCTGGCCAGGACCGGGTTCGGGCCGAACCTGTTCGATTCGTGGCGCTACCTCGATACCGGCGAACCCGGCATGGACAACGCCGCCCGTCCGCTCGACCCCGGTTTCGTGCTGAACCAGCCGCGCTACCAGGGCGCCTCCGTGCTGCTGGCGCGCCGCAACTTCGGCTGCGGCAGTTCGCGCGAGCATGCGCCATGGGGACTGCGGCAATACGGCTTCCGCGTCATCATCGCCGTCAGCTGCGCCGATATCTTCATGCAGAACTGCTACAAGAACGGCATCCTGGTCATCTGCCTGCCGGAACAGCAAGTCGGCGCGCTGTTCGACACGGTCGCCGCCACCCCCGGCTTTGCGCTCACGGTCGACCTCGAAAACCAGCTGGTCAGCGATCCGGCCGGGGCGGCCTACGGATTCGACATCGCGCCGTTCACCAAGCGCTGCCTGTTGCACGGGCTCGACGAGATCAGCCTGACGCAACAGCACCAGGGTGCCATCGATGCGTTTGCGCAGCGCCACCTGGCCCGCCATGCCTGGCTCGCCGACATCCGCTGGAGCCGCCCCTGGCCGCCGTGACGGCAGCGCACGGGCGGACCCGCCGGCACCATCACGCCATTTCCGCAGGTAGCGCGAAGTCCTTTAAAATGTCTTGATGAATCTCTCTCTCAGACAACTTAAGGTCTTCCTCGGTGTCGCCGAGAGTTCCAGTTTTACCAAGACGGCGCAGCGGCTGCACCTGAGCCAGGCCGCGCTGTCGGCCATTATCCGGGAACTCGAAACCCAGTTGCAGTGCCGCCTGCTCGACCGCACCACCCGCACGGTCAACCTGACCGAGGCCGGCCGCGTGTTCGTGCCGACCGCCGCCCACATCGTCCAGGTGCTCGAAAACAGCGCGGTAGAGGTGGCCCGCATGGGGCGCGAAGAGCGGCGCGTGCTGCGCGTCGGCGTCACGCCGCACATCGCGGTCAGCATGATGCCGACCGTCCTCGGCAGGTTCCTCGAAGCCCATCCGGGTGTACGGGTCGAGCTGACCGACCTGCCGCCGGGCGAGCTGCTGCGGCGGGTCGAATCGGGCAGCCTGGACGTCGCGTTCGGCGCCTTCTTCGACAAAACCTCCGGCATCGACCGCGTGCTGGTGTTCCCGACCCACCTGGTGATGGTCTCGCCGCTCGACCAGGCGTTCGCCTGGGCCAGGCCCGAGAACGGCGCCGTGACCTGGAAGTCCCTGCAGGACGCGCCGCTGATCTGCTTCCCGTCCGACAATCCGATCCAGCGCATCGTCGACGCCAACCTCGCCTCCGAATATGTTTCTGCAAGCAGCCGCATGGTGGTCAACCACCTCGAGACGGCGATTGCGATGGCCGAGGCGGGCTTCGGCCTGGCGATCCTGCCGTCGGTATCGTACGCCACCTGCCAGCGCTACCGGGTACGGTTCGACTCGATCCATCCGATGATCGAGTTATCGTTCGATTGCATCACCCAGAGCGGGCGCGGCAACATGGAAACGCTGCAGCAACTGTCGGCCGTCTTCGCCGAAGTGGCGATGACATTCGCCAACAAGTCACGCGGCGCGAAACCCGCCCCACGCAAGAAAAAAGCCGACGTTCCGGGCGCCTGACGCGCGCCGGCCAACCCGCTGAAACACCCCTCCCGGCGCCGCTCCCCGGCGCCCTCGGGAGGACTGTCGCGCGCCGCCCCCGCGCACGCGCGCATGCCGTGCCGCCGGTGCGCGATTGTTCGCATTCTCCTATCAATCGATAGAATCTTTTTGCTTCTTAGAAGCCGTTCGCCTCTATATATTACGTTCATCCCGTCCCCCCGCAGAGCCGGGCTGGCGATCAGGAATTGCCGTTCAGGAACCAGTTCGCTGCCGCACACAACATTCAACCTGGAACGCTCGTAAGCGTGGAATAGATGATGAAAATAACGATCATTGGCGCCGGTATCGGCGGGCTGACAGCAGGGATCGCCCTGCTCAGGAAGGGCTTCGACGTCACGATCCTCGAGCAAGCCTCGGAGCTGAAGGAAATCGGCGCCGGTGTGCAGCTGAGCGCCAACGCCACCGGCGTGCTGTACCGCCTGGGGCTGGGGCCGGCGCTCGAAGCGATCGCCTCCGAGCCGATCGGCAAGCGCGTGCGCCTGTGGAATACCGGCCAGATCTGGCCGCTGTTCGACCTCGGCGCCAACTCGCGGCTGGCCTACGGCTATCCCTACTTCACCTTGCACCGCGCCGACCTGCATGCGGCGCTGGCAAACGAAGTGATGCGCCTGAAACCCGATGCGATCAAGCTCGGCGTGCGCGTCACCGGCAACGTACAGCACGCCGGCGGCGTCACCATCAGCGCCGCCAACGGCGCCGTGTACGAGTCCGCGATCGCGATCCGCGCCGACGGCGTCCATTCGGGCACCCGCGAATCGCAGTTCGGCCCGGACGCGCCGCGCTACTCCGGCGTCATGGCATGGCGTGGCGTGATCAAGGCGTCCGACCTGCCGGAGCGCCTGCGTGCGCCTTACGGCACCAACTGGGTCGGTCCCGGCGCCCACGTGATCCAGTACCCGCTGCGCAACGGCGAACTGATTAATTTCGTCGGCGCCGTCGAAGGCAACCGCTGGGAAGTCGAATCGTGGTCTGAACGCGGCACCCACGAGGAGTGCCTGGGCGATTTCAAAGGCTGGCACGAGGACGTGCACACCCTCATCAAGGCCATCGACGTGCCATACAAATGGGTGCTGAAAGTGCGCGATCCGATGCCGGTCTGGACCAAGGGAAATGTCACCTTGCTCGGCGACGCCTGCCATCCGACCCTGCCTTTCCTGGCGCAGGGCGCGGGCATGGCGATCGAAGACGGCTACATCCTGGCGCGCGCCCTTGCGATGTACCCGGATTCGCCGGCGACGGCTTTCGCCAGCTACGAAAACGCGCGCCACGAGCGCACCGCGAAAGTGGTGATCGGTTCGGCCGCCAATACCAAGCGTTTCCACAATCCGGCCCTGGCCGACGCACAGGGCGCGGCCGAGTACGTGGAACGCGAATGGAACGAAGAGCGGGTGCGCGAACGCTACGAGTGGCTGTTCAATTATGACGTCGATGCCGTCGCGCTCTGATTACGCCATGAACCAAGGAGACCACATGCCAGCCATTCCCCAGGTGCTCGGGCTGCACCACTTCGCATGGCGCTGCCGCGATGCCGAACAGACCCGCGCATTCTACGAAGACTTGCTGGGCATGCGCCTGGTGCATGTGATCCAGGCCGACAACGTGCCCAGCACCGGCGAATACTGCCCGTATGTCCATATCTTCTTCGAGATGGCAGACGGTTCGAACATCGCTTTCTTCGACCTTGGCGACGACCAGTGCGCCGACCCCTCGCCCAACACGCCGCCATGGGTCAACCACATCGCGCTGCGCCTCGCGTCGCTCGATCAGCTGGCCGCGATGAAGCAGCGCCTCGAAGCTGCCGGCGTGGCGGTGGTGGGCGTGACCGACCATCACTTCGTCAAGTCGATCTACTTCTTCGACCCGAACGGTTTCCGGCTCGAGTTTACGGTTCCTGTAGGAACCAAAGAACAGCACGAGGCCTATAATGCAAGCGCACACACCCGGCTCGCCGAATGGACCAGCGACAAGTCCGCGCGGCGTATGCACAAGGACTGATGGCGATGAAACAATGCAACGCGACACATGACCCGGCGCGCCGTTCCTGGGTCGAATCGGCCAACTTGCCAGGCGCCGACTTCCCGATCCAAAACCTGCCGTTCGGCGTATTTACCGAAGGCGGCAAGCGCCGCGCCGGCGTGGCGATCGGCGACCGTGTCGTCGATCTCGACGCGGCGCTGGCGGCCGGGCTGCTCGATGGCGACGCCGCCGTGGCGGTCGAAGCGACGGCGGGCGGCACCCTGAACCGCCTGATGGCGCTCGAACCGCGTTACGCCAGCGCCCTGCGCGCGCAGCTGTCCGACCTGCTGCGCACCGACGGCCCGCAACTGGCCGCTGCACGCGCCGCCGAGCAGCGCATCCTGCTCGATATCGGCCAGCTGGAGATGCAGCTGCCGTGCGATATCGGCGACTTTTCCGACTTCCTGACGTCGCTCCACCACACCGAACGCCATGGCCGCTTCAAGGGCCTGGCCGATCCGCTTCCGGCCGCATTCAAGTCGCTGCCGATCGCCTACCATGGCCGCGCGTCGTCAATCCGCGTCAGCGGCGCCGAGGTGATTCGTCCGCACGGCCAGTACAAGGATGCGCAGGGCCAGGTCGTGTTCGGGCCGGCGCCCATGCTCGACTTCGAACTTGAACTGGGCGCCTTCGTCGGCCGCGGCAATGCGCTCGGCACGCCGATCCCGATCGACCAGGCGCGCGAGCATATCTTCGGTTACTGCCTGCTCAACGACTGGTCGGCGAAAAGCATCCAGTGGTGGGAACAGGTCCTCGGCCCGTTCCTCGGCAAGAGCTTCCACACCTCGATCGCTCCTTGGATCGTCACCGAGGAAGCGCTGCTGCCGTTCCGCCTGCCCGCGCCAGCGCGCGCACCCGGCGACCCGGCCTTGCTGGCGCACCTCGACGGCCCCAGCGACCAGGCCGAAGGCGGCATCGCCATCGAACTCGACGCGCAGTTATCGACAGCGAAGCAGCGCAGCGCCGGCCAGCAGCCGACGCTGATCACCCGTACCCACCTGCAGAACCTGTACTGGACCTTCGGCCAGATGCTGACCCACCACGCCAGCAACGGCTGCAACCTGCGCCCGGGAGACCTGATCGGCAGCGGTACGATTTCCGGCGAGAGCGACCTCGCGCGCGCCTGCATCACCGAACTGACCAACGCCTCGCGCGACCCGCTGCAGCTCGGTAACGGCGAACTGCGCACCGCCCTTGAAGATGGCGACGAAATGATTTTCCGCGCCCGCGCGGCGCACGGCGGCGCGGTGCCGATCGGCTTTGGCGAATGCCGCGGCCGGATCCGCGCCGCACGGCACTGATAAAAAAAGACAAGGGAGACTCGCATGTTGAACGGTTACGCACAATTGGGGAACGGCCCGCACAAGGTCATGGTCATGGCCGGCTGGTTCGGCGTCGCCGACGACTGGCGCACCACGCTTGAAGCGCTGGACGGCGAAGCATTCACCTTCGTGCTGTTCGATTACCGCGGCTACGGCCTGTCGAAGCAGCTCGACGGCGAGTACACGTTCGAAGAAGTCGCTGGCGACGTTGTGCGCCTGGCCGACCACCTGGGCTGGAAGCGCTTTTCCCTGATCGGCCATTCGATGGGCGGCGCGGCGATCCAGCGCGTGATGCTGGCGGCGCCGCACCGCATCGACCGCATGGTGGCGGTGACGGCGGTGCCGGCGTGCAGTTCGCGCATGGACGCCGCCCGCCTGGAGATGTTCGAAAGCGCGGTCGGCGATCGCGCCAGGCGCGAATTCATCATCAATTTCTCGACCGGAAGCCGGTTGCCGAAAACATGGATTGCGCAGAAGGCCGAGCGCTCGGTGGCCAGCTCCACCAGCGCCGCCTTCGGCGGCTACCTGAAGCAATGGGCCACCGTCGACTTCTCGCCGCTGGTACAAAATAATCCGACCCGCGTGAAGGTCATCGTCGGCGAGTTCGACCCGACCCTGACTGCCGAGGTGATGCTCGCAACCTGGCTGGCGTGGTACCCGAATGCGGAGCTGGAAACGATGGCCAACAGCGGCCACTACCCGATGCACGAAACCCCGCTGGCACTGGCAGCGGCAATCCAGGATTTCTTACAGCGGCCGTGATGGCGCGCGCCGTGGAGACAAAGTGTACGCATTAACTTATTTTCGCCCCGCCTCGCTCGACGAAGCGATCGCATTCCTTGAAGCGAATCCCGAGGCCAAGCCCTTGTCCGGCGGGATGACGCTGGTGCCGACGCTCAAGCAGCGCCTCGCCGCGCCGTCGCACCTGGTCGACCTGACCCGCCTGCCGGAACTGCAGGGAATCACCTATGACGCCAGCGTGCTGCGCATCGGCGCCGCCACCCGGCATGCCCAGGTCGCCGGATCCGATGTGGTGCGGCGCGAGATCCCGGCGCTCGCTGCGCTGGCCGGCCTGATCGCCGATCCGCAAGTGCGCAACCGCGGCACCATCGGCGGTTCGGTGGCCAACAACGACCCGGCGGCCGACTACCCGGCCGCCCTGCTCGGGCTGGGCGCGACCGTCGTCACCAGCTCGCGCCGTATCGCCGCCGAGGACTTCATCGTCGGCATGTTCGAGACGGCCTTGCAGGAGAGCGAGTTGGTCACGGCCATCGAGTTCCCGCGCCCCGAGCGCGCCGCCTACCTGAAATACGCCCATGCGGCTTCGGGCTATGCCGTCACCGGCGTGTTCGTGTCGCAGCTTGGCGGCGACGTGCGGGTTGGCGTCACCGGGGCCGGGCCTGCGGCGTTCCGCTGGCACGACGCCGAACAGGCGCTGGCAGAGGACTTCAGCGACGCCGCGCTGGCAGGCTTGTCGATCGATCCGGACCTGATGCTCGACGACGCGACCGCACCGGCCCGCTACCGCGCCAACCTGGTGAAGGTTTTCACACGGCGCGCGCTAGCGGCCGTGCTCAAAGGCGCCTGACGCCATACAGAATACGAACAGGAGACAAACATGGAATTCAAAGGTACCCAATCAATCCTGGCCCCGCGCGACATCGTGTGGCGCTGCCTCAACGACCCGGCGATGCTGCAGGCATGCGTACCCGGCTGCGAATCGTTCACCGCCGTCAGCGAGGACGAGTTCCTCGCAGTCGTGGTGGCCGCAGTGGGCCCGGTCAAGGCCAAATTCAAGGGCAACCTGATCCTGTCCGAACGCATCGAAGGGATCAGCTACAAGATATCCGGCAAGGGCGAAGGCGGCATCGCCGGTTTCGGCAAGATGAACGCTGAAGTCAGCCTGGTCGACATCGAAGGCGGCACCGAACTGACCTACCTGTCGACCGCTGAAGTGGGCGGCAAGCTGGCCCAGATCGGCTCGCGCCTGGTGTCGTCGGTGGCCAACAAGCTGGCCGATGAATTCTTCAAGCGCTTCAATACCAACGTCAGCGCGCTGGCGGACGCCAGCGCCGAAGGGTGAATTTATGGTACGCGTTGAATTCCAGGTAAACGGGAAACCGGTTGGCAGCGAGGTCGAGGACCGCACGCTGCTGGTCGAATTCCTGCGTCAGAAATGCGGCCTGACCGGCACCCATGTCGGCTGCGATACGTCGCAATGCGGCGCCTGCACCGTCAACCTGGACGGCGTCGCGGTCAAGTCGTGCACGGTGCTGGCAGCCCAGGCCAGCGGCGGCGCCGTGACCACGGTCGAAGGCCTGTCGAAGGACGGCGTCCTGCACCCGGTGCAGGACGCCTTCATCGCGTGCCACGGCCTGCAATGCGGCTTTTGCACGCCGGGCATGGTGATGGCGATCGACTACTTCCTGCGCGAGCGGCCGGCGTCGCTGTCCGATGAAGCCATTCACACGGCGCTGGAGGGCAATATCTGCCGCTGCACCGGATACGTCAATATCATCGAAGCGGTGCGTCACGCCGCGCACCGGATGTACCCTGACCTCGCGGAGGTGAAGCCATGATCGGCCAGCCGCTGCCGCGCCTCGAAGACCGCCGGCTGGTGTCGGGCAACGGCCAGTACACCGACGACATCAACCTTGACGGCCAGGTGTACGCCGCTTTCCTGCGTTCGCCGCACGCGCATGCCCTGCTCTGCTCGATCAACGTCGACGCCGCGCGCGCCGCGCCGGGCGTGCTGGCGGTGCTGACCGGCCAGGACTATCTCGACGCCGGCTTCCAGGGCATCCATCATGTGCCGAATCCGGCCGACGCCATCGCCCATACCCAGCCGGCCTTCACCACGTCGCTGACCGGCGCCATCTTCAACCAGCTGCACCTGCCGCTGCCGGTCGACAAGGTACGCCATGTGGGCGAACCGGTGGCGATGGTGATTGCGGCCACGGCATTGGAAGCGCGCGACGCGTGCGAACTGATCGAGGTCGACTTCGAGGGACTGGGCGCGGTCGTCGACGCCGACGCCGCAATGCAGGAGGGCGCGCCTGAACTGTGGGAAGGCGCCCCGCACAATATCTGCTTCCAGGTCCAGCTGGGCGACCGCGACGCGGCGCAGCAGCAGTTCGCGCAGGCCGCGCATGTGGTGCGGCGCGAATTTCGCAACAGCCGCATCGTCAACTGCCAGATGGAGCCGCGCGCCGCCATCGGCGTCTACGACGCGGCCGCACAGAGCTATACCCTGATCTCGGGCAGCCAGGGCGCGCACCGCCAGAAGCTGTGCCTGATGGGCGCATTGCGCGCGCCGGCCGACAAGGTCCGGGTGGTGTGTCCCGACGTCGGCGGCGGCTTCGGGCCGCGCAGCATGGTCAACGTCGAACAGCTGGCCGTGGTATGGGGCGCGAAGCACGTCGGCCGCGCTGTGAAATGGACGGGCGACCGCAGCGAAGCATTCCTGTCCGATTACCAGGGCCGCGACCAGATCACCCGCGCGGCCATCGCGTTCGACAAGGAGGGCCGCATTCTCGCGGTCGACAACGAATGGATCGGCAACGTCGGCGCGCACACGGTGTCGTATGTGCCGATGGCAAATGGCACCCGCGTGATGACCACTGTGTACCATGTGCCGGTGGCGGCGGTACACATCTCCGGCGTGATGACCAACACGGTCCCTACCGGGCCGTACCGAGGCGCGGGGCGTCCCGAAGCGCACCACATGATGGAGCGGATGCTCGATGTCGCCGCGCGCGAGATGGGCATCGACCGCATCGAGATCCGGCGCCGCAACCTGGTGAGCCGCGCGATGCTGCCTTACCTCAGCCCGATGGGACTGACCTACGACAGCGGCGATTTCTCCGGCAATATGGAACGCGCGCTGGTCGTCGCCGACTGGGCCGGCTTTGAAGAGCGCCGCGCCGCCTCGCGCGCGGCCGGCAAGCTGCGTGGCATCGGCATGGCCAACTACGTCGAAGCGCCGGTGGGCGCGCCACGCGAGCGTCTGGAGATGAGCATCCTCGCGGAAGGCATCGTCGATATCGTGTCCGGCACGCAGACCCAGGGCCAGGGACATGCGACGACCTTTGCGCAGGTTGTCGTGGCCCAGCTGGGCGTGCCGCTCGACTCGGTGCGCCTGCGTACCGGCGACACCGCCTTCGTCAGCCTTGGTGGCGGCTCGCATTCGGACCGCACCATGCGCCTTGGCGGCACCTTGCTGGTCAAGGCGTCGGCCCAGATCATCGCCGACGGCATGCCGGCCGCGGCCAGCCTGCTCGGCGTGGCGCAAGACGCGCTGCAGTATGCCGATGGCAGCTACCGCGATGCGCAGTCGGGCCGCAGCGCCAGCCTGTTCGACGTGGCCGCGTCCGCGCCGCTCAAGGCGGTGGTCGAGATCGACGCCCGCATTCCCGCCCATCCGACAGGCTGCGCCGTGTGCGAACTTGAAATCGATCCGGAAACGGGCGATGTCGAACTGACCCACTACACCTCGATCGACGACGTCGGCCAGCCGATCAACCCGCTGATCCTCGAAGGGCAGGTCCACGGCGGCCTGGCGCAAGGCATCGGCCAGGCATTCTCGGAGGGCTACCACGTCGACCGCGACAGCGGCCAGGTGATGTCCGGATCGTACATGGATTACGGCGTGCCGCGCGCCGGCGCCGTGCCGCCGCTGTCGCTCGAATTCACCGAAGACCCAACCAGCGGCAACCCGCTGCGCGTCAAGGGCGGCGGCGAGAGCGGCATCACGCCGGCCACCGCCACCATCTTCAACGCCCTGGCCGACGCGCTGCGCGACATCAGTAGCGACGAAATCCCGATGCCGGCCACGCCGGCCGTGATCTGGTCGATCATCCACAACCGCGAAGGAAGTACAGATGGCATCTGAACAGGTGATCATTCGACACGAGGGCGATGTGCTCGACATCGTCCTGAACCGTCCCGCGCAGGCCAACTACCTAAGCCTCGAAATGGGCGACGCGATCATCGCGGCGCTGGCCGGCATCGACGAATCGGTCAAGCTGGTGCGCCTGTCTGCCAGTGGCGACGATTTCTGCGGCGGCCGCGATTCGCCGATTCCGACGCTCGGCCCGAAGCCGTCGGCCGAGACCATCCGCAAGGTCGTCGCGGCGCCGCCTCTGGCGCTGTACGACGCGATCCGCAATACCCCGCCGCCGGTAATCGCCGTGGTGCGCGGACGCGCAACCGGGGCCGGCTGCGCACTGGCCTGCGTGTGCGACATCACCGTTTGCGCGGACACCGCGACGTTTGCGATTCCCGAAATGGAGCGCGACATTCCGCCGACCCTCGTGATGACCGCCCTGATCGGGCGCGTGCCGGTGAAGGTGCTGGCGCACATGGTGTACAGCCGCGAGGCGCTCGACGCGCAGCAGGCGCTGGCCGCCGGCCTGGTGCGCAAAGTGGTCGCCGCGGCCGACCTGGACGCCGAAGCGGGCAAGCTGGTGGCGACAATGCTGGCCAACAGCGCGGTGACGCTGAGAGCCGTCAAGCAATACCTGAACCTTGCCCCTGAAATGTCAGGACAAGCAGCAAGCAGTTTCGCCGCAACCCTTGCGGCGACTGCCCTCTCGGCCCGTTTCTGAACCGGGCCATCAAAATAAAACAGACATACACAGGAGACAAAACATGAAACGTACCTTCCTGAAGTTCGCATTAGCCGCGCAAGCGGTATCCATGCTGTCGTTCGCCGCGCCGGTTGCCGCGGCCGAGGCCTATCCGTCCAAGCCGATCCGGATGATGCTCGGCTACCCGGCCGGCAGCGGCATCGACAGCGTCGCGCGGCTGGTCGCCGGCCGGATGGAGAAGACGCTGGGCCAGCAAGTGTATATCGACAACAAGCCTGGCGCGCTCAGCAACATCGCGGCGATGGCAGTCGCGACGGCCGAGCCGGACGGCTATACCATCTTGTTTACGCCCAACTCGGCGCCGGTTGCCAACGTCCACCTGTTCAAGAAGCTGCCATTCGACCCGGTCAAGGATTTCACGCCGATCTCGCCGGTTGCCACGCTCGGCTTCGTCGTGCTGGTCAATCCGGCCAAAACCAAGGCCAACAGCCTGGCCGAGCTGACCGCGATGCTCAAGAAGAATCCGGGCAAATATTCTTACGGCACCGGCAACGCGACCGGCCAGGTGGCCGGCGCGCTGTACACCCACCTGGCCGGCGTCGATGCGCTGGACGTGCCGTACAAGGGCGTGCCTCCCGCGATCATCGACCTGATCGGCGGACGCACCGACTTCGTGATGGCCGATGCCTCGCTGGCGATCCCCCAGGTCGCCGGCGGCCGGGTCAAGGCCCTCGCCGTGACGTCGGCCGAGCGGATCCCGGCGCTGCCGGACGTGCCGACCATGACCGAAGCCGGCCTGCCGGACTATGACCTGTGGGGCTGGTTCGGCATCTTCATGCCTGCCAAAGCGCCGGTCGAGATCACCCGCCTGCTGGAAAAGAGCGTCAAGGAAACCATGGCCGACCCGGCCGTCGTCGCGTCGCTGCGCAAGATCGGCGTCACCCCATGGCTGGGTACCTCCGATGACCTGGCCAAGGCGGTCGTCACCGATACCGTGAAGTGGGGAAAGATCATCAAGCGCGCGGGCATCCAGGCCCAGTAAGCCCACCGGCGTTCCGTCACCTGTTAGGAGAGCAACTTGTCGTTATCCATTCGAAGCCCGAAAGACTTTTGGTCGGGGATCATGTTTCTTTGTTTTGGCCTTGCCGGCGTGTACATCGCGCGCGAGTATGCGATGGGCAGCGCGGGCAGGATGGGGCCGGCCTTCTTCCCGACGATGCTCGGATGGATGCTGGCGGCGATCGGATTTGCGACCGCCGTGCGGGCGATGATCGGACACGGCCAGGCGCTGGAGAAGGTCGCCTTCAAGGAACTCTTCCTCGTGCTCGGGTCAGTATTGCTGTTCGCCTTTTTGCTTCGGGGCGGCGGCCTTGCCGTCGCCATCCCGGTGCTGATCATGGTCAGCGCATACGCCAGTCATAAATTCACCTGGAAAGAGTCGGCGCTGCTGGCGTTCGGCAGCGCCGCCGTCAGCATCATGTTGTTCGTGAAGGCTCTTGGTTTGCCGCTGCCAGTTCTTGGCACGTGGTTCGGCGTTTAAGGGAAAAATAATGGAAGTCTTCAGCAACCTGGCGATCGGTTTCGACATCGCCTTCACGATCCACAACCTGCTGTATTGCCTGCTCGGCGTGTTCGTCGGCACCGCGGTCGGCGTGCTGCCGGGCCTCGGCCCCGCAGCCACCATCGCGATGCTGCTGCCGCTGACCTTCGGCCTGCCGCCCGAGTCCTCGCTCATCATGCTGGCCGGTATCTATTACGGCGCCCAGTACGGCGGGTCAACCACCGCCATCCTGATCAACCTGCCTGGCGAAGCGTCGTCGGTCGTGACGGCGATCGATGGCAACAAGATGGCGCGCGCGGGCCATGCCGGCCGCGCGCTGGCGATCGCTGCCATCGCCTCGTTTTTTGCCGGCACCGTGTCTACCTTCCTGATCGCCTGGTTTGCGCCGCCGCTGGCCGAAGTCGCATTGGAGTTCGGTCCCGCGGAATACTTTTCGCTGATGACGCTTGGCCTGGTTGCCTCGGTGGTGCTGGCGCGCGGCTCGATGCTCAAGGCGTTCGGCATGATGGTGACGGGGCTGATGCTGGGACTGGTCGGCACGGACATCAACTCGGGCGCCACCCGCTACACGTTTGAGATGCCGGAGCTGGCCGACGGCATCAATTTCGTGGTTGTCGCGATGGGCATGTTCGGCATTGGCGAGATCATCCGCAACCTCGAAAACGAGGCCACGCGCGACCTGACGATCAAGAAGGTGACGGGATTGATGCCTACCCTCGACGACCTCAAACGCTCAATCGCGCCGACCTTGCGCGGCACGGCACTTGGTTCGGTGCTCGGCCTGCTGCCGGGCGGCGGCGCGCTGCTGGCCTCGTTCGCATCGTATGCCATCGAGAAGAAGGTGTCGAAGAACTCGGCCCAGTTCGGCCACGGGGCGATTGAAGGCGTGGCGGCTCCCGAAGCGGCAAACAATGCCGGCGCCCAGACCTCGTTCATCCCGATGCTGACGCTGGGCATTCCGTCCAACCCGGTCATGGCGCTGATGATCGGCGCGATGATCATCCAGGGCATACAGCCCGGCCCGGCGGTGATGACCGAGCAGCCGGCGCTGTTCTGGGGCCTGATTGCGTCCATGTGGATCGGCAATGCCTTCCTGGTGGTGCTGAACCTGCCGATGATCGGACTTTGGGTGCGCATGATCATGGTGCCGTACCGCATGCTGTACCCGGCCATCCTGCTGTTCTGTTCGATTGGCGTGCTGAGCCTGAACAACAACAACTTCGACGTCTACATGATGGCGCTGTTCGGCCTGTTCGGATATGTGTGTTCCAAGCTCGACTGCGAGCCTGCGCCGCTGCTGCTGGGTTTCATTATCGGACCGATGATGGAAGAGTACCTGCGCCGCGCGATGCTGCTGTCGCGGGCCGACCCAATGGTCTTCGTGGAGAGCCCGCTCAGCGCGACGATGCTGGCGCTGGCCGTGGTTGCGCTGGCGGCGGTGACCCTGCCGGCCCTGAGCCGCAAGCGCGAAGTGGCGTTCGCCGGCGACTGAGCGCCGCGCGCCTGGCTGTGGGGACGGGCCTTGGCCCGTCCCTTTTTTTTACTTGCCCGCGAGGGCCTGCGCCGTACTGAAGACAGGCCGGATGTCGTTCGGCACCTTCTTCATCTTGTTTAGCGCCTTGCGGACATCCGGGCGGATCACCACGTAGCGGGTCATCATCGCCTTCGCGCGCGCATAGTCGCCGGTCGCTTCGATCGTCAGGAACTCGCGATCGAGGTCGGTCACGGCCTGGCGGATCTTCTTGAAGTCGACCGAGAAGGTGCCGTCGCCATGCGAAATGAAGCCGCCCTTGTCGAGCAGGTAGTTCAGCTGGATCGCCATGCCGCGCGCGTGCGAATCGGTCAGGCCGAAGTGCAGCGTGCGGAACGCCGACGCAAGGAAGGTGTTGTGCAGCTTGCGCTCGGCCGCTTCGCCCTGCCCCAGGGTGTCCTTCAGCAGCCCCTTGTCCATCATGTACATCAGCGCCCACAGGCCGGTGACGTCGGCCTTGGCTTCCTCGATGGTCGAATAGGCCTCCTTCAGGTCCTGGCGCGGGGTCGAATCCTTGCCGTCGACTTTGGTCGCATGCGGGCCCAGGCCGTGCATGATTTCATGCGCGAGGATGTGGGTGAAGAAGGAGTCGAAGTCGAGATCCTTCTGCGCTTCCGGGCGCAGCACCAATTTCGCAATCGGTGTCAGGGTCGATTTGAATTTCGCTTCCTGCACGTTCTTCAGCATCACGCGCTTGGAGCCGCGCTTGCTGATGATGCGCTCGTCGTTCGGCAGGTTGTAGGCGGCGGTCTGCACGCCCATGTTGCCGTCGCCCGCGCCGTACACCTGGTTCACCACCACCATCGGCGCCATCGCACCGACCTTCGGGTTGCGGTACTTCCGGTCGATCGGGAGGTTGTCTTCCAGCTCCTGCATGTACTTGCCGAAGAAGTCCAGCTTGCGCGTCTCCTTGTCGTCGCGGATGTTCACGTACGCTTCGAACGCCGCCTTGTAGCCGAACAGCTCGTCATTGTAGGTCTCGTAAGGGCCGATCGTGACGTCGACCGGCGAATCGAGGTCCATCCATGCGAAGTCGGACTCAAGGTAATCGTTGGACAGGAAGGCGTCGGCGCGCAGCGTCAGGAATTTTTTGAGCGAGGCGTTATCCGTCGAGGCGGCCGCATCGCGCAGCAGGCTGGCGAGCTTCCCGAGCTCGGGGCGGTATTCGTCCGAATACTTCACCACCTTGAATTTGCCGTCAGGGCCGGTGCGGATGGTCGTGAAGAACCACTGCGCGTCCTGCTTGTCCTGCACCGGCAAGGCGTTCATCCAGGCCTCCAGCGCTTCCTTGGTCGCGCCTGCCGGGTAGAAGTTCGCGCCCGCAGGCTTGTGGGCCGGGATCGTGATGCCCTTGTACTGCGGCGGCATGAAGGACTTGTTCTCGTCCAGGTGCGACCATGGGCCCTTGTTCAGCCAGAAGTAGTCGAGGCGCGCCTTGCCGAGCGGCGTAGTGTCCTTCTTCAGCGCTTCCCACAGCGCTTCGTTGTGAGCCCAGCGCTGGCGCAGCTGCAGCGTGTCGATGATCTTCGCCGCTTCGATCAGCTTGGCGATGGCGGCCTTGTCGCCGGCTGACAGGTGCGAAATATCGGCGCGCATGTCGACTTGTTCGAAGCGCTTGGCCATCGTGGCCAGCTCGGGTGCGGCCGGCGGCGCAGGCGCGGCTACGGCACTGGCGACTGCCGCGGCGAGGATCAGGGGAGCGAGAAACTGTTTCATGGAGTCTTTCGGGAAAAGATCGCGAGACGCCAATTGTAATCGTCAATGTGCGCTATCGCACGGATGAGTTATTGACGTTCTGGCATGCTTACGCCTCCAAGGGACGTTTTTTAAGAATGAATAATAGGCTCGGGTGACCGTGCCACAGGGAGGCAGTATGAGCAAGTCAGCACGTTATGAATGGCGCGATCAGCAAGCATCGTTGACCGATCGCCTCAAGGGTTTCCTGCAAAATCCAGGGAGCGACCAGATGGAAGCGATGGTTCAGGAAATGCGCGCGTATGCAGACGCTGCGCGCTCGGGCAGTATCGATATCCCGACGCGTTCGACGATTTATAACTAAGAACACATGACGGCAGCCTTGGGCTGATTGGCGTCCGGTAGGATGCAAGAATGAAAAAGGGGGCGGACAAATTGTCCGCCCCCTTTTTTGCACGTCGTTCCCGTGAAAACGGGAACCCATGCTGAAGCGCTTCGCACGCTTGGTATGGGTCCCTGCGTTTGCGGGGACGACAGGTTAGCGCTTGCGCGGCGGCGGCAAATCGGTGCACACGCCTTTGTACACTTCCGCCGCCATGCCGATCGACTCACCCAAGGTCGGGTGCGGGTGGATCGTCTTGCCGATATCGACGCCGTCGGCGCCCATCTCGATGGCCAGCGCGATCTCGCCGATCATGTCGCCTGCATGCGTGCCGACGATGCCGCCGCCGACGATGCGATGGGTCTCGGCGTCGAACAGCAGCTTGGTGAAGCCCTCGTCACGGCCGTTCGCCACGGCGCGGCCGCTGGCGTTCCACGGGAAGTGGCCCTTCTCCAGCTTGATGCCCTTGACTTTCGCTTCGTCTTCGGTAATGCCGACCCATGCCACTTCCGGATCGGTGTACGCCACCGATGGAATGACCTTGGCATCGAAGAAGGCCTTCTCGCCATGCGCCGCTTCCGCGGCCACATGCGCTTCGTGCACCGCCTTGTGCGCCAGCATAGGCTGGCCCACCAGGTCGCCGATCGCGAAGATGTGCGGCACGTTGGTGCGCATCTGGCCGTCGACCGGAATGAAGCCGCGGTCGGTGACGGTCACGCCAGCCTTGTCGGCGCTGACCTTGCCGCCGTTCGGGCTGCGGCCAACGGCCACCAGCACCATGTCGTAGATCTTCGGCTCAGGCGCGGTGGCGCCGGCTTCGGCCGCTTCGAACGTGACCTTGATGCCTTCCGGGAGCGCTTCCACGCCGACCGTCTTGGTCTTGGTCATGATGTTGTCGAAGCGCTTCTCGTTGAACTTCTGCCAGACCTTGACCATGTCGCGGTCCGCGCCCTGCATCAGGCCGTCCATCATTTCGACGACGTCGATGCGTGCGCCAAGGGTCGAGTACACGGTCGCCATTTCGAGGCCGATGATGCCGCCGCCGATGACCAGCATGTTCTTCGGCACCTGGCGCAGTTCCAGCGCGCCGGTCGAGTCGACGATGCGCGGATCTTCCGGCACGAACGGCAGGTTCACCACGGCCGAACCGGCAGCGATGATCGCCTTCTGGAACGCGATGACCTTCTTGCTGCCGTCCGACGCGGTGACCTCGATGTGGTTCGGGCTGACAAACTGGCCGACGCCATTCACCACATTAACCTTGCGCGACTTGGCCATGAAGTTCAGGCCGCCGGTCATCTTGGAGACCACGCCGTCCTTGTAGGCGCGCAGTTCGTCGATGTTGATCTGAGGCGCAGCGAACGATACGCCGTGCTTGGCCATGCCCTTGGTCTCGTCGATGACGGCAGCAACGTGCAGCAGCGCCTTGGACGGGATACAGCCCACGTTCAGGCACACGCCGCCCAGGGTTGGGTAGCGCTCGATCAGGACCGTGTTCATGCCCAGGTCGGCCGCGCGGAATGCCGCCGAATAGCCGCCAGGGCCTGCGCCCAGCACCATCATTTCGCATTCGATGTCGACCTTGCCGGTGTAGCTGCCGGCCGGGATCGCGGCCGGTGCAGGTGCAGGCGCCGCTGCCGCAGGAGCAGGAGCAGCTTGCGCAGGCGCCGGAGCGGCAGCCGGTGCTGCGGCAGTCGGTGCTGCGGCGGGTGCCGCGGCAGCCGGCGCGCCGGCCGATTCCTCGAGCGTCAGCATCAGCGAACCTTCGCCGATCTTGTCGCCGACCTTGACCTTGACTTCCTTGATCACGCCAGCGTGGGTCGAAGGAATCTCCATGCTGGCCTTGTCCGATTCGACAGTGACCAGCGACTGGTCCACCTTGATGGTGTCGCCGGCCTTGACCATGACTTCAATGACTTCAACTTCCTTGAAGTCGCCGATATTTGGAACTTTAACGTCGATAGTGCTCATTCGCCCGATCTCCTTAAAGCAGTGACTTGCGCAGGTCGGCCATGACTTCGGCCAGGTATGCGGTGAAGCGTGCGGCCATGGCGCCGTCGATCACGCGGTGGTCGTACGACAGCGACAGCGGCAGCATCAGGCGCGGCTGGAATGCCGCACCGTCCCACACCGGCTTCATCGACGACTTGGACAGGCCAAGGATCGCCACTTCCGGTGCGTTGATGATCGGCGTGAACGCGGTGCCGCCGATACCGCCCAGCGACGAGATCGTGAAGGTCGCGCCCTGCATGTTGGCCGGGCTCAGTTTGCCGTCGCGCGCGGCGCCGGACAGCTCGGCCATTTCGGTGGCGATCTGCGAGATCGACTTCTTGTCGGCGTCCTTGACGACCGGGACCATCAAGCCGTTCGGCGTGTCGGCCGCGAAGCCGATGTTGTAGTACTGCTTGAGGATCAGGTTCGCGCCGGTGCCGTCGATCGACGCATTGAACGCCGGGTACTTCTTCAGCGCGGCGACGCTGGCCTTGATCACGAACGCCAGCATGGTCAGCTTGACGGTCGACTTGGCCTTCGCCAGTGCGGCGTTCGAATCGACGCGGAACTGTTCGAGGTCGGTGACGTCGGATTCGTCGAACTGCGTCACGTGCGGGATCATCACCCAGTTGCGGTGCAGGTTCGGACCGCTGATTTTCTTGATGCGCGACAGCGGCAGCAGTTCGGTCGGACCGAACTTGGAGAAGTCGAGCGACGGCCACGGCAGCAGGTCGAGGCCGACGCCGGAACCGCCGCTGGCCGCCGCTGAGCCGTTACCCGGCGCGCCGCTGGACATGACGCCCTTGACGAAGCTTTGCACGTCCTGCTGGGTGATGCGGCCTTTAGGACCGCTGCCCGGCACGCGGGTCAGGTCGACGCCGAGTTCGCGCGCGAACTTGCGGATCGATGGGGATGCGTGTGCCTTGCCGTTCGAGACTGGCGCTTCAGCCGCGGGCGCTGGAGCCGGTGCTGACGCTGGTGCTGCGGCCGGTGCTGCGGCCGGAGCCGGGGCAGGTGCGGCCGCTGGTGCTGGCGCAGCTGGTGCCGCCGCAGGCGCTGGTGCCGCCGCAGGCGCTTCGGCCGCTGCGCCGCCTTCGGCAGCTTCCACCGTCAGCAGCAGCGAGCCTTCAGCGACCTTGTCGCCGACCTTGATCTTGATTTCCTTGACCACGCCAGCGTGGCTGGACGGGATTTCCATGCTGGCCTTGTCGGATTCGACGGTGGCCAGCGACTGATCGACCTTGATGGTGTCGCCTACCTTGACCATCAACTCGATGACTTCGACTTCCTTGAAGTCGCCGATATCCGGGACTTTAACTTCCACTACGCTCATATCGTTGCTCCGTTCTTATTTGAGTTAACCGCGTGTCGTTCCCGCGGAAACGGGAACCTATGCTCACGCGGCTTGGCGCGCGGCGCATGGGTTCCCGCCTTCGCGGGAACGACGTGGTGGCGTTATTGAGTCACCGGATTTGGCTTGTTTGGATCGATACCATACTTCGCTACCGCGTCGGCGACAACCGACGCTTCGATCTTGCCCTCTTCCGCCAGCGACTTCAGCGCCGCAACGGTAATGTAGTGGCGGTTCACTTCGAAGAACTCGCGCAGCTTGACGCGGCTGTCCGAGCGGCCGAAACCGTCGGTGCCGAGCACGCGGTAAGTGCGGCCCTTCGGCATGAACGCGCGGATCTGTTCTGCGAACAGGCGCATGTAGTCGGTGGTAGCAACGATCGGGCCGCTGGTGTTTTCCATCAGCTGCGTCACGTAAGGAACACGCGCCGCTGCGGTCGGGTTGACCAGGTTCCAGCGTTCGCAATCCTGGCCGTCGCGCGCGATCAGCGTCAGCGAAGGCGCCGACCAGATATCGGCCGCGATGCCCCAGTCCTTCAGCAGCAGTTCGGCGGCGAAAATCGATTCGCGCAGGATCGTGCCCGAGCCGATCAGCTGCACGCGCTGCTTGGCATTGGCGTCGCCTTGCTGCAGCAGGTACATGCCCTTCAGGATGCCTTCTTCGCTGCCGGCCGTCAGGCCTGGATGCGTGTAGTTCTCGTTCATCAGGGTGATGTAGTAGAACACGTCCTGCTGTTCGGCCACCATGCGGCGCAGGCCGTCCTGCACGATGACGGCGACTTCGTGCGCGAAGGTCGGGTCGTACGGCATGCAGTTAGGGATGGTCGCCGCCATGATGTGGCTGTGGCCATCTTCGTGCTGCAGGCCTTCGCCGTTCAGCGTGGTGCGTCCGGCCGTGCCGCCCATCAGGAAGCCGCGCGCGCGCATGTCGCCTGCCGCCCAGGCCAGGTCGCCGATGCGCTGCATGCCGAACATCGAGTAGAACGTGTAGAACGGGATCATCACGCGGTTGTTGGTCGAGTACGACGTCGCCGCCGCGATCCACGAGCTCATGCCGCCCGCTTCGTTGATGCCTTCCTGGAGAATCTGGCCGGCCTTGTCTTCGCGGTAGTACATGACCTGGTCCTTGTCGACCGGCTCGTACAACTGGCCCTGCTGGTTGAAGATGCCGATCTGGCGGAACAGGCCTTCCATGCCGAAGGTACGCGATTCGTCCACCAGGATCGGCACGATGCGCTGGCCCAGGGCCTCGTCGCGCAGCAGTGTCGAGATGATGCGGACAAAAGCCTGCGTGGTCGAGATTTCGCGGCCTTCGGCGGTGGCGTCGAGCACATTCTTGAAGGCCGCCAGTTCCGGAACCGGCAGGACTTCTTCAGCCTTCTCGCGGCGCTGCGGCAGGTAGCCGCCCAGTGCCTTGCGGCGTTCGTGCAGGTACATCATCTCAGGCGAATCGTCGGCTGGCTTGAAGAACGGGATGTCTTTCAGCTGGTCGTCCGGGATCGGGATCGCAAAGCGGTCGCGCATTTCGCGGATCGCCTCGTCGTCGAGCTTCTTGGTCTGGTGCGCGGTATTGCGCGCCTCGCCCGACTTGCCCATGCCGAAGCCCTTGACGGTCTTCACCAGCAGCACCGTCGGGGTGCCCTTGTTGTCTTGCGCGTTCTTGAAGGCGGCGTAGATCTTGTGCGGATCGTGGCCGCCGCGGGTCAGGCGCCAGATGTCGTCGTCGGTCATGTTGGCGACCATCTTCAGCAGCTCCGGGTGCTTGCCGAAGAAGTGCTTGCGCACGTAGGCGCCGTCCTTGGCCTTGTAGTTCTGGTATTCGCCGTCGACGGTTTCCATCATCACGCGCTGCAGGATGCCGTCCTTGTCCTTGGCCAGCAGGGCGTCCCAGCCCGGGCCCCAGATGACCTTGACGACGTTCCAGCCGGCGCCGCGGAAGTCCGCTTCGAGTTCCTGGATGATCTTGCCGTTGCCGCGCACCGGGCCGTCAAGGCGCTGCAGGTTGCAGTTGACCACCATCACCAGGTTGTCGAGGCGCTCGCGCGAGGCCATGCCGATCGCGCCCATCGATTCCGGCTCGTCCATCTCGCCGTCGCCGCAGAACACCCAGACCTTGCGGTTTTCGGTGTCGGCGATGCCGCGCGCGTGCAGGTACTTCAGGAAGCGCGCCTGGTAGATCGCCATCAGCGGGCCCAGGCCCATCGACACGGTCGGGAACTGCCAGAATTTCGGCATCAGTTTCGGGTGCGGGTACGACGACAGGCCCTTGCCGTCGACTTCGCGGCGGAAGTTCAGCAACTGTTCTTCGGTGATGCGGCCTTCAAGGTAGGCGCGCGCGTAGATGCCTGGCGAGGAATGGCCCTGGATGTACAGCAGGTCGCCGCCATGGCCTTCGCTCGGAGCGCGCCAGAAGTGGTTGAAGCCGATGCCCAGCATGTTCGCCAGCGAGGCGAACGACGAGATGTGGCCGCCCAGGTCGCCGTCGGCGCGGTTGGCCTTGACCACCATCGCCATCGCGTTCCAGCGCATCCACGAGCGCAGGCGCTCTTCGAATTCCAGGTTGCCCGGGCAGTGCTCTTCGAGATGGGTGGGGATGGTGTTGACGTAGGCGGTATTGCTGGAAAACGGGATGGTGGCGCCGCGGCGGCGGGCCAGGTCGACCAGCCGCTCCATCAGGTAGTGCGCGCGCTCAGGGCCTTCGTTTTCGATGACCGCTTCGAGCGCATCGAGCCATTCCCTGGTTTCGAGCGTATCCGGATCGTTGGCGGCTTGTGCCGTCAACTGGTCGAGTTGAGCTGACATTGGTGCGTCTCCTTTGTTAGTGCCCTACCCGATCCCGGGATCGCTGGCGGACGTTTTTGCTAAGTGTTTAAAAATACCATTAATTAGTGCAGGAATTCTAACAGCACTCTTGAAGATTTTCAAATTGCGGAAGATCATTTCATATTGTGGAATATGCCTTCGCCGTCGTTCCCGCGAAAGCGGGAACCTATGCAAAATCGACTGGTTTGTGAACGACGCCCTATCGCGATGGCATCTCAGCATGGATTCCCGCCTTCGCGGGAATGACGTCGATGGACGCCACCTTACGCCCCACGCCTTATAATCGCTATTTTCCCTGCCCCATTGCCAATCATGCCTGCTCAACTGATCGACGGAATCGCCCTCTCCCAACAACTGCGCGCGGAAATCGCCCAGCGCGCCGCCGCGCTGACCGCCAAGGGCAAGCAACCCGGCCTCGCCGTGATCCTCGTCGGGGAAGACCCGGCCAGCCAGGTCTATGTGCGCAACAAGGTCAAGGCCTGCGGCGACGTCGGCTTCCACTCGGTGCTGGAGAAGTACGACGCCGACCTGAGCGAAGCCGCCCTGCTCGACCGCATCGCGTCGCTGAACGCCGATCCGTCGATTCACGGTATCCTTGTACAGATGCCGCTGCCGAAGCACATCAATCCGCACAAGGTCATTGAAGCGATTTCGACGACCAAGGACGTGGACGGCTACTCGGTGCTGTCGGCCGGAGAACTGTTGACCGGGCTGACCGGCTTCCGCCCGTGCACGCCGTACGGTTGCATGAAGCTGATCGAAAGCACCGGCGTCGACCTGCGCGGCAAGCACGCCGTGGTCATCGGCCGCAGCAACACGGTGGGCAAGCCAATGGGCCTGCTGCTCTTGCAAGCCAACGCCACCGTGACCATATGCCATAGCGCGACGCCGGACCTGGCGTACCACACCCGCCAGGCCGATGTGGTGGTCGCAGCGGTCGGGCGCCGCAACACGCTGACGGCCGACATGGTCAAGCCGGGCGCGATCGTGATCGACGTCGGCATGAACCGCGACGACAACGGCAAGCTGTGCGGCGACGTCGACACCGCCGCGGTGCGCGACGTGGCGTCGTACATCACGCCAGTGCCGGGCGGTGTCGGCCCGATGACGATCACGATGCTGCTGATGAATACGGTGGAAGCGGCTGAACGAATTTAATTTGCGCGGCAAGGCCGCGATCAACGAACTGGAAAATGACATGACGACTACGACTGCAAATCCCCTCCTCGACTTTTCCGGCCTGCCGCGCTTTGATCAGTTCAAGCCCGAACACGTAACCCCAGCGATCGACGAACTGATCGCCAAGGCCAGCGCCGTTGTCGCCAGCCTCGAAGCCCCGGGCGACAACGTCAGCTGGGATAATTTCGTGGTGCCGCTGGAAGAATCCACCGAGCGCCTGGGCCGCGCCTGGGGCATCGTCAACCACCTGAACAACGTGGCCGACACGCCCGAGCTGCGCGCCACCTACAACGACAACCTGCCGAAAGTGACCGAGTTCTGGACCGCGCTGGCCCAGAACGAAGCGCTGTTCGCCAAATACAAGGCGATCGCCGCCAGCCCGGACTTCGCATCGCTGTCGCCGGCGCGCCAGAAACTGGTCGGCAACGCGGTGCGCGACTTCCGCCTCGGCGGCGCCGAGCTGCCGGCCGAGCGCAAGGAGCGTTTCGCCGACATCCAGGAACAGCAGGCCGCGGTGTCGACCCGCTTCTCCGAGAACGTGCTCGACGCAACCAACGACTACAAGCTGCTGGTCGACAGTGAAGCCGACCTGGCCGGCGTGCCGGACGACGTCAAGCAGGCCGCGCGCGCCGCCGCCGAAGCCGACGCCAAGGCAGGCTTCCAGTTCACGCTGCACTTCCCGTCGTACTTCCCGCTGCTGCAGTTCGCCGACAAGCGCGAGCTGCGCGAGACCATCTACCGCGCCAGCGCCACCAAGGCGTCGGAACAAGGCACCTTCTTCAGCGAAATGGAAAAGTGGGACAACAGCGAGAACATCTCGATGCTGCTCAAGCTGCGCAATGAAGAAGCGCGCCTGCTCGACTACCGCAACTTCGCCGAAGTATCGCTGGTGCCGAAGATGGCGCAAAGCCCCGAGCACGTGATCGAATTCCTGCAAGACCTGGCCTACCGCGCGCGCCCGTACGCGCAGAACGACCTCGATGAACTGCGCGCCTTCGCCCGCGCCGAACTGGGCATCGACAAGCTCGAAGCCTGGGACATCGCCTATGCGTCGGAAAAGCTGCGCGAGCAGCGCTATGCCTTCTCGGCGCAGGAAGTGAAGGAATACTTCCCGGAGCCGAAGGTCATCGACGGCCTGTTCCACCTCGTGCAAACCCTGTTCTCGGTCGAGATCAAGCCTGACAGCGCGCCGGTGTGGCATCCGGACGTGCGCTTCTACCGCATTGAACGCGACGGCCAGCTGGTCGGCCAGTTCTACTTCGACCTGTACGCCCGCGCCGGCAAAGGCGGCGGCGCCTGGATGGACGACGCGCGCGGCCGCAAGCTCGATACCGGCGGCGTGATCCAGACGCCGATCGCCTACCTGACCTGCAACTTCACGCCGCCGGCGACGGTCGACGGCCAGCTGCAGCCGTCGCTGTTTACGCACGACGAAGTGACCACGCTGTTCCACGAATTCGGCCACGGCCTGCATCACATGCTGACCGAAGTCGAAGAGCTGGGCGTGTCGGGCATTTCGGGCGTCGAGTGGGACGCGGTCGAACTGCCGTCGCAGTTCATGGAAAACTTCTGCTGGGAGTGGGACGTACTGCAGCACATGACGGCGCACGTCAAGACCGGCGAACCGCTGCCGCGCGCCCTGTACGACAAGATGCTGGCCGCGAAAAACTTCCAGTCCGGGATGCAGACGCTGCGCCAGGTCGAGTTTTCGCTGGTCGACATGCACCTGCACTACGACTACGATCCGGCCAGCGCGCGCAGCGTGCAGGAGCTGATCAACGACGTGCGCGAGAAGTTCTCGGTGATGATGCCGCCCGCGTTCAACCGCTTCCAGCACTCGTTCGGCCACATCTTCTCGGGCGGGTACGCCGCCGGCTACTACAGCTACAAGTGGGCCGAAGTCTTGTCCGCCGACGCGTACGCCGCCTTTGAAGAAGCGGTCGAAGCAGGCGGCGGCACGCTGTCGGAAGAAACCGGCAAGCGCTTCCAGCGCGAGATCCTGGCCATGGGCGGCTCGCGTCCGGCGCTCGAATCGTTCAAGGCCTTCCGCGGCCGCGAACCGAAAATCGATGCCCTGCTGCGGCATAGCGGCATGAAGGCTGATTAAGACCATGAATATCGCAAAGCTGATCCCGGCGGCGCTTGGCGCGGCGCTGCTGCTGGCTGGCGCATCGGCCAGCGCGCAGATCTACAAATGGGTCGACGCCAAGGGCGTGACGCATTACAGCGACACGCCTCCGGCGTCGAAGCAGGCCGAGGTCAAGCCGTATGGCGGCGCCGATGCGGTGCTGGTGCCGCTGCCTTACGAGCTGGCGCGCGCCGCGCGCACCTCGCCGGTGACGCTGTACACGATGCCCAAATGTTCGGGCTGCGACTCGGGCCGGGCGCTGCTCAAGGCGCGCGGCATTCCGTTTACCGAGAAGACGGTGACCACGGCGGCGGACCAGGACAAACTCAAGCAAGCAGGCAGCGATGGCCAGTTGCCGCTGCTGCTGGTCGGTCGCAGCAAGCTGCTGGGATTCGAGACGGGCGAGTGGAACAGCGCGCTGACCAATGCCGCCTACCCGGCCAAGAGCATGCTGCCATCGCGCTATCGCCATCCAGAAGCCGTTGCCGCCGCGCCGCCAGCGACCGGCCCATCGCCGGAAGCCCTTCAACGCCAGCAGCGCGAAGCGGCGCAGGCCGCCGACGCCGAAGCCAGCGCTGCTGCCGCGCGCGAAGCCCAGGCACGCGAAAAGAAAAAATCCACTACGCCAGCGTTCCAATTCTGACCCCATGACACGCATCGACTTCCATACCAACATCCCCGACAAGCTGGCCTACGCCTGCAGGTTGACCCGCAAGGCCCTCGCCGCGCGCGGCAAGCTGGTGCTGCTGGCCGAAGACGCCGCGCAGGCCGCGGCGCTGAACGAGGCGCTGTGGACGGTGTCGCCGACCGACTTCCTGCCGCATGTGATGGCGGGCGACGCGCTCGCCCCGCATACGCCGGTCATCGTCACCCACGATGAAGAAGCGGCGTTCCCGCACGCGGACATGCTGGTCAACCTGACGCGCCGGATGCCCTCGACGGTGGACAAGTTCCAGCGCGTGTTCGAGATTATTTCGACTGACGAAGACGACGCCGCGGCGGGCCGCAAGCGCTACGTCGCCTACAAACAGCAATCCTACCCACTGACCCATTTCGTCGCAGGACAGACATGAGCAACCAGGCATTCGACGCGAGCATTCCGGTACTGACCGAGGTATTCGACAAGGAGGAGGCGCCAGCCGCGGCGGCGTTGCCGGCGCAAGGCACGCTGCACGCGGACCTCGAACAGCGCGCAATCGATACCTGGACCGAGCCGGAATGGACATTGCTTGAGCGGCGCCTGTCGGAGCGGATCTTGCAGCAGCTGCAGGGCCGGGTCGACTTCGTGCTGGAGCAGCGGCTCAAGGACAGCATGGAAGAAGTGCTGCGGCACGCCGTGGCGGGGCTGACGGCCGAGATTCAGCAGGGACTGCAGCAGACCATCGAAAAGATCGTCGTGCGCGCGGTGGCGCAGGAACTGACGCACCTGCAGACGCTCAAGAAGTAAGCGTCGGATTTCTCCATGTAGGGCGGATAAGCGTGGCTGCCCTGCCGATCGTTGTCCTTACTTGAAAGCGCGGACCTTGCCGATGCCGGAACTTATCCTCGCTGCCTATCTCGTTGCGGTCATGCCCGCGCGGAGTATCTGGAAGAGCCTGAACAAGCAGGCGACCGCTACGCGTGCCCCGCGCTACCTGAAGACGATCGTGGAAATTGCGATCCTGCTGGCGATGCTGGCAGCCGTTACCATGTTCGCCGGGCGCAGCGCGGATTCGCTGGGCCTCGACTGGCCGTTATCGCGCGCTGGATTCTGGGGCTTGGTGGGCGCGCTGATTCTCCTCGCCGTGCTCTGGCTGGCCGGCGCCATGTCGTCCAGGTCACTGACAGACGACAAGCGCGCGGAACTGGAATCGCAGGTTATGGACAGTGACGCGATGCCGCGAACCGCTGCCGAGCTGCGAATGTTTTTCGTGGCATCGCTATTCGTCGGCACCGGCTGGGAACTGCTGTACCGGGGTTTCCTGCTAGCGGTGCTGACACCATTGATTGGCGCGTTCCCCGCGATAGCCGCAGCGGCCATCGCCTATGGCCTCGCGCATGGGTACAAAAGCCCGCAACAGCTCATCAGCAGCATCATTTCCGCCTTCATTTTCACGATTGCGTATTACCTGACCCAGAGCCTGTGGTGGTTGATGTTGATCCATACCGGCATCGGCATTATTGGCGCGCTTGGCGCATACAAAGCCGTCAGCAGCACCCGGGAGCCCACCCCAGCGTCCTGAACACTTTCATCTGCTTACAACTGGCGCAAAATTCTGGTGCACCGCTCCCCGGGTCGGTGCGTTAACCCGGCACGGCCAATAAAATTGAAGTTTAGCCTTTGCTAAGCTTTTAAATTGTTGTACCTTTTGCCTACGTAAAATTTATAAAGGCGTCACGAACGCCCGTTTTCTATCCATTGGAGGAAGTATATGCAGTTCACGACGAAACTCATTCCACTCGCTATCGCGATCGCCTTCGCCGGTTCGGCCAGCGCCCAGGAAGTCGTTCGGATCGGCCACGTCGGCCCGATCTCCGGCGCCAGCGCGCACCTCGGTAAGGACAACGAGAATGGCGCCAAGATGGCAATTGAGGAATTGAACGCCAACGGCTTCACCTTGGGCGGCAAGAAAGTGAAACTCGAACTGCTGACGGAAGACGACGGCGCCGATCCGAAGCAAGGCACCGCAGTGGCGCAGAAACTGGTCGACGCCAAAGTGCACGGCGTGATCGGCCACCTGAACTCGGGCACCACCGTTCCTGCATCGAAGATCTACCACGACGCCGGCATCCCACAGATTTCGCCATCGGCAACCACGCCGCAATATACCAAGCAGGGCTTCAAGTCGGCATTCCGCGTCGTCGCGAACGACAACAAGCTGGGCGGCACGCTGGGCGCGTATGCGGTCGACAACCTGAAGGCCAAGAGTATCGCCGTCATCGACGACCGCTCGGCCTACGGCCAGGGCGTGGCTGACGAGTTTGTCAAAGGTGCGAAGAAGAAGTTCCCAGGCGTGAAAATCGTCGGCAAGGAATTTACCAATCCAAACGCGACCGACTTCACCGCCATCCTGACCTCGATCAAGGCCAAGAAGCCTGACCTGATCTTCTTCGGCGGCATGGACGCGGTCGGCGGCCCGATGCTCAAGCAAATGAAGGCGCTGGGCATCCAGGCCAAGTTCATGGGCGGCGACGGCATCTGCACCGAGGCACTGTCGCGCCTGGCTGGCGATGGCCTGGGCGAAGGCAACATCACCTGCGCTGAAGCAGGCGGCGTCAAGGGTCCGCAAGAGAAGGTCATGGCCGACTTCCGGGCGCGCTACAAGAAGAAGTACAACGCCGACGTCCAGCTGTACGCGCCATATGTCTACGACGCTGTGATGGTCATGGCGACGGCGATGAAGAACGCCAACTCGGCCGATCCGGCCAAGTACCTGCCTGAACTGAAGAAGATCAAGTACCAGGGCGTGACGGGCAACATCCAGTTCGACACCAAGGGCGACATCCAGAACGGCGCGCTGACCCTGTTCACCTACAAGGGCGGCAAGAAGACCAAGATGGACGTCATCTATTAATCACAGGCCTGGCCGGGAGCTGCGCTTCCGGCCAGGCAGTGATGGACGTAAAAAAACGCGCCTCGGCGCGTTTTTTATTGGCTGGCGAATAATTACTTCTGCGCCATGATCCATTTGACGAGGGTCTTCGCCTCAGCTTCGCTCACCTGCGGGTTCGCTGGCATTGGGACCGCGCCCCAGGTGCCGGAGCCGCCCTTGAGCACTTTCGCGGTCAGCTTCGCTTCCGCATCCTTCTGGCCGGCGTACTTGGCTGCGACGTCTTTGAACGCAGGGCCAACCAGCTTGTTCGCAACCGCGTGGCAAGCCATGCAGTTCTTGGCCTTCGCCAGGTCTGTACTCGCCATCGCGCCTGACGAAGCCAGCGCCGACATTGCCAAAACTACCAACAGGGACCGTTTCATTTAATTCTCCAAGATAACAATGACTACCAAATGCATTCTACCGCGTAAGCCGAAAACTCACAGGCGGGCTCTCACTTTGATTAACGCAGCAGCCCCCTGGGCGGTTGACTTGATGTTGCACCAAGGACACACCGAAATTCCCCCGAGGCAGTCGAAAGTTTGTAAGATGCATTCAAGAAAAGGAGTTTCGAATGCCACTCATCATTATTATTGTTCTCTTGATACCACTGCGCTACTTCGAAGTCTGGCGATTCGCCGAGATTTCCTGGTGGTGGATAGTTGGCCTGATGGTAGTTGCGTTCATCTGGTTCGAATTCATCGAAAAGCTGCTCGGGCTGGACAAGAAAAAAGAACACAACGTCGACGAACAGCGCCGCAAGGCGCGCGTGAAGCAAAGCTTCGACAAGACCAAAAAGTAATATTCCAAAATCGGGGACAGACCACCATTTCAGAACATTCTAAAATGGTGGTCTGTCCCCGATTTTGGAAGTTAAATGGTGGTCTGCGCGCCCCGGTCTGTCCCCGATTTTGGAAGTTTTGCTCGTTGTTATCCGGTGACGGCACCTTTGCTGGCACTCGATGTCAAAGCGGCAAACTTTGCCAGCACGCCGCGGGTGTAGCGCGGCGCAGGCTGCTTCCATTCGGCGCGGCGGCGCGCGATCTCGTCGTCCGGGACGTTGAGCTGGATGAGCAACTGGTGCGCGTCGATCGTCACCGAGTCGCCTTCTTGTACCAGCGCAATCGTGCCGCCGTCGAAGGCTTCGGGCGAGACGTGCCCGACCACCATCCCCCAGGTGCCGCCCGAGAAGCGCCCGTCCGTGATCAGCCCGACCGAGTCGCCCATGCCCTTGCCAATCAGCGCGGCCGTCGGCGCCAGCATTTCCGGCATGCCCGGCCCGCCCTTGGGGCCGAGGTAGCGCATCACCAGCACATCGCCCGGCTTGATCTGGTCGGCAAGAATGGCCGCCATCGCAGACTGCTCATCGTTGAATACGCGCGCCGGACCGGTGATCACCGGATTCTTCAGCCCGGTGATCTTCGCGACACAGCCTTCGGGTGATAAATTGCCCTTCAGGATAGCCAGGTGGCCTTCGGCATACAGGGCCTTGTCGAGCGGGCGGATTACGTCCTGATTCGGGTCGAGCGCAGGCACATTAGCAAGCTCTTCCGCGATGGTGCGGCCGGTGATCGTCATGCAATCGCCATTGAGCATGCCGCCGTCGAGGAGCAGCTTGAGCACTTGCGGGATGCCGCCGGCCTTGTGCAGATCGGTCGCGACGTATTGCCCGGACGGCTTCAGGTTGCAGATCACCGGCACCTTGCGGCGCATGCGCTCGTAGTCGTCGATGGTCCATTCAACTTCGGCCGCATGGGCAATCGCCAGGTAATGCAGCACCGCATTGGTCGAGCCACCCGTCGCCATGATCAGCGCGACCGCGTTCTCGATCGAGGCGCGGGTGATGATGTCGCGCGGCTTGAGGTCGCGCTTGACGGCTTCCACCAGCACACGTGCGGACTCGGCCGCCGAGCCGACCTTTTCATCGTCCGGGTTGGCCATCGTCGACGAGTACATCAGCGACATGCCCAGCGCTTCGAACGATGACGACATCGTGTTGGCGGTGTACATGCCGCCGCACGAGCCCGACGACGGGCAGGCATTGCGCTCGATGCCGTCGAAGTCTTCTTTCGACATGCGTCCGGCGGTGAATTCGCCGACCGCTTCGAACGAGGATACGATGGTCAGGTCCTTGCCCTTCCAGTTGCCCGGCTTGATGGTGCCGCCATAGACGTAAATGGCCGGCACATTGGTGCGCGCCATGGCGATCATCCCGCCCGGCATGTTCTTGTCGCAGCCGCCAATCGCCATGACACCGTCCATCCATTGCCCGTTGACCGCGGTTTCGATGCAGTCAGCGATCACTTCGCGCGAGATCAGCGAATACTTCATGCCTTCGGTGCCCATCGACATGCCGTCCGAAATGGTTGGCGTGCCGAATACTTGCGGGTTCGCGCCCGCTTCGCGCACGGCGCTGATGGCGATGTCGGCCAGTTTTTGCAGCCCCGAGTTGCATGGCGTGATGGTCGAATGGCCGTTGGCGATGCCGATCATCGGCTTGTCGAAATCGGCTTCCTGGTAGCCCAGCGCGTAGTACATCGAGCGATTCGGGCTGCGGGCGATGCCCTCGGTAACGTTGCGGGATCGGCGGTTGTAGCGCGGCGTGTCGGCCATGGTGGACTCCTGTTTTCTGATCTTGTCAGAATGCCTCCGACACGGTAGCAAGTCAAATACCGAATACATAGCGCTGTGATACTCTACGCATATCACAGGCAGCATATTGAAACGAAACGCATATCAGTGAATATCGAGCTACGCCAACTACGCTATTTCGTGGCCGTCGCCGAAGAGCTCCACTTCGGCAAGGCGGCCGATCGCCTGCACATGACCCAGCCGCCGCTGTCGCAAGCGATCCAGACGCTGGAAGACATGCTTGGCACGCTGCTGTTCATCCGCAGCCGCCGCGCCGTGGCGCTCACGCCCGCGGGTGAGGCGTTATTGCCCGAAGCGCGCCGCATGCTCGCCCAGGCGGCGGAGCTTCCCGGCCTGGTGACGCGCGCGGCCGGCGGCGAATCGGGCCGCCTTGCGCTCGCGTTCGTGTCCTCCGCCGACTACAGCGTACTGCCGCCCTTCCTGCGCAACTATCGCGCGGCTTTCCCGCAAGTCCAGATTGTGCTGCAGGAAGCCACCTCGGACGTCCAGGTCGATGACTTGCTGCGCGAGCGCGTCGATGCGGGACTGATCATTCCGCCGCTGCCGGAGAAAGCCGAGGGCGTGCTCGACTACCTCAAGGTTCTCGACGAACCGCTGATCCTGGCCGCTCCCGCCGGCCTCGACGGCCTGGGCAAGCCCGGCGCCGTCTGGCTGAAAGACCTGCCACGGATTCCGCTGATCATTTTCCCGCGCCCGATCGCACCGGCCTTGCACGACGCCATCCTCGCCGTTTTCCGCGCGGCAGGCATCACGCCGCAGATCGGACAGGAGGCGATCCAGATGCAGACCATCGTCAGTCTCGTTTCGGCAGGCATGGGGTTGGCACTTGTGCCACAATCCGTCAGTAACTTGATGCGACCCGGCGTAGAATACCGGGCGCTGCACGACCCGACACCGCTGGTGGAAACCGGCCTGGCCTGGCGCCGCGATAACCCGTCACCCGTGCTGCAAGGCTTCCTCGACTTATTAAGAAAGAATATATAGACATGCTGACCCATCCGATGCCGGATCCCGTTGCCCTCCAACTTGGCCCTGTCGCCATCCATTGGTATGGCTTGATGTACGTGGTCGCTTTCGGCCTCTTCCTGTTGCTGGGACGCGTGCGCATCAAGCAGCCGCACATTGCCGCTCAGGGCTGGAAGAAAGAGGACCTCGACGACATGCTGTTCTACGGCATGCTTGGGGTGGTGGTCGGCGGCCGGCTGGGCGAAGTGCTGTTCTATCAACCCGCGCATTTCTTCGCCAATCCGATCGATATTTTCAAGATCTGGCAGGGCGGCATGTCGTTCCACGGCGGCTTCCTCGGCGTGCTGGTAGCGATGTCGCTGTGGGCGCGCAAGTCAAAACGCAATGTGCTCGACGTCTGGGATTTCATCGCCCCGCTGGTGCCGCTTGGTTACGCCGCTGGCCGCATCGGCAACTTCATCAACGCCGAACTGCCCGGCCGCATCGCCGATGCCAGCCTGCCGTGGGCAATGCTGTGGCCTGGTGTCGAGGGGCCGCGCCATCCATCGCCGCTGTACCAGGCGCTGGTCGATGGCCTGCTGGTGTTTATCTTGCTGTGGATGTACTCACGCAAGGCGCGCCCGCGCCTGGCGGTCGGCGCGGTGTTCACGCTCCTGTACGGCTGCGCACGCTTCTTCACTGAGTACTTCCGCGTGCCGGACTGGCAAGTGACGGTTGCGGGCCTGCCGATCACGTCTGGCCAGATGCTGTCGCTGCCGATGATCATCGCCGCCATCGCGATGCTGGTATGGACGTACTCGCGCGAAGGCCGCGCACCTGCGCGGGCTTAAGCGACATGGCTGGCTTCGCCATCCGGGTAGCCGAAGACCGCGACTTGCCTGCCCTGCCGGCGCTGATTGCAGCGGCGGTCGGCACGCTGCAAAAGTCGTTCCTGACCGATGCCCAGATTGAAGCCAGCCGCGCCATCATGGGACTCGATACCCAGCTGGTGCGTGACGGCACCTACTTCGTCGTGGAATGCGAAGGACGGCTGATCGGATGCGGCGGCTGGAGCAAGCGCGCCACGCTGTACGGCGGCGACAACAGCGTGCACGCACGCGACCCGGCCTTGCTCGACCCGACGCGCGACCCGGCGCGGGTGCGCGCGATGTACACGCACCCCGAGTTCGCACGCCGGGGCGTGGCAAAACTCATCCTGTTAAGCTGTGAGACAGCCGCAGCCGCCGAAGGTTTCACGCGTGTGGGGTTAATGGCCACGCTGAGCGGCGTGCCGCTGTACGAAGTGAGCGCTTACCACGCGCTGGCGCCCAATCCGGTCGACGTCAACGGGGTTGAAATCCCGTTGATCCGGATGGAGAAATCGCTTATCACGGGTTCAATGCCGCGCGCTTAGTCGCGACCGCCCTGTCAGGGTGGCGTTTTCGGCGCGGCTGCCGGGGTTGGAGTGGTTTCGCCGGGTCCGATATGCTTGGCAAGAAACGCGGTCATCGCATTGTAGTAGGTGTGCAGGTTGGCGCGTGTGGAAGTGCCGTGGCCTTCACCTTCAAACTTCCGCCACTCAACCCGCTTGCCATTCACGATAAGGGCGTCGCGCAGTTTCTCTCCATGGATAATCGGCACAATCTGGTCTTCGTCACCATGCATCAACAGCACAGGCGCGACGATTCGGCCTGCGTGCTTGAGCGGCGACACCTGGTCGAACTGCTGCTTGTTGAGTTTCGGGTCGCCGATCCGGTGACGCAGGACCGCGGCGGCGGCTTTATTGGAATTGCGATTTGAAGAGTCACGGAACATCAGCTCCAGGTCAGCCACCCCTGCAAAGCTGATACCGCAACGATACAGCTCGGGGGTTTTGGCCAGGCCCCACATCGCCGCATAACCGCCATAGCTGGCGCCGTAGATGCAAATCCGCTTAGGGTCCGCGATGCCTTTCTTGATCAGGTACTCGACCCCGGCAGTGACGTCGTCCTGCATCCCGAGCCCCCACTGCCCGTAGCCGGCCTCCTCGTATTTCCTGCCGAAGCCGGTGGAGCCGCGGAACTGGGGCTGGAATACCGCATATCCCTTCGCCGCGAGCATCTGCACTTCGGGATTGAACCCCCACTCATCACGCTCGGTTGGACCACCGTGGATCATGACGACCGTAGGCAAGGGACGCGTTTTCACGTCGGGCAAGGTCAGGAACGCGGGTACCACAAAGCCGTCGCTGACTGGGTAAGACATGCTTGCCATCGGCCGCATCGATTCCGGATGAATGGTCGAATGGTAGCTGCCGACATGGCGCAGCGACATGGCGGCGACGTTCAGGACGTACCAGGCGCCCGGATCGACATCGCTTCGCGAATGTACCAGTACATTACTTTTCAAATCGCCGTTCAATACATTGTGGTGTTTCGGGAACAGCTTATCGATCGCTTTTTGCAGGGCAGCCCATTCGGGATTGAACCACACCTGGGTTTGCCGCATGCCGCTGGTCGACACCAGCTCGAAGGTTGATTTATCCATCCCTACCGCGCGCACGATGTCGAGCGAGGGGTGCCCGGCCATCATCTCGCCGATGGATTTAGTCTGGGTGTTGTATTCGAAAATAGCGTAGGTATCCCGTCCTCGCCGCGAAGAAATCACGATGGTGTTTTCCTGGGCCGGTACGTGCAGCGGGATCCAGAAATCGTCGACGACCCTGGATTCCTCCAGCTTCTGCCAATCCTGTTTGCCCGGCGGCTTGAACCAGTTGGTGATGGTCGTCGCATCTTTCCAAAAGGACGAATCGATCATGGTGACTGCGCGCGGCTCGCCCCGCGCATCGAATGCATACGCGATCGGCTTGCCGCTCATGGGAAAACTCAGGTGGTCCTTGCGCCCGTTGCGGGCGTTCACGCGGACCAGCGACATATCGTCGAGGTCCGCGTAGGCCATGACCATCGGCGCTGCCGGATCGGAGCCTGGAAGGCTCCTGATCACCCGATCGCCAAGATTGGCGACAAACTTCCCATCGCGGGTTATCGCATCGGCGCCTTTGTTATAGTTGATCGCCAGCAGGTCATTGCCGATCCAGTGCACGGCCAATGGTACTTTGCTGAATGTCCAAAAACCATCGCGCCCCTTCTTGTTCTTGGCGACGGGCTTGAACTTCAGGTCAGCCACGTCCGCAACCATTACCGTCGAATCGCCGTCCTCGTATCGGATCATGGCGATATATTGACCGTTAGGCGAGAGCGCTGCAAATGTCGTACCGGGCAAATACGGCAGGTCGGCAAAAATCACAGGTGCCGGCGCGGATGTCGCAGGGCTGATAACCGGCTCGGCATGCGCCAGCGCGCCGATGGCCAGCATGAGAAGGGACGACGCTAGTTTGAACATGACGGGTTATTAAAATTACAAACTCGTCAATACTATTCGTTGCATCCAGGAAAGGCAAGCGTTGTCAGGAAAAGGCCTTCCACAACATATAGGCCGCGAGCGCATACAGGATCACCGCGAATATCCGCTTCAGCTTCGCCACCGGCATTTTATGCGCGGCGCGCGCGCCCATCGGCGCCATCGTCACGCTCGCCGCGGCGATAACGGCCAGCGCCGGCAAATAAATATACCCGAGCGAGTATTCCGGCAGGCGCGGCTCGCCCATTCCAAAATAAACGTTCGACAGCGTGCCGGCCAGCGCGATCGGGAATCCGAGCGCTGCGCTGGTCGCAACCGCGTTATGAATTTTGACGTTACACCAGGCCATAAACGGCACCGAGATAAATCCCCCGCCTGCGCCAACCAGGCCGGCAACGATGCCGATCACACCGCCTGCTGCAAACATGCCCGGGGCCTTGGGCAGATCGCGCGACGCATTCGGCTTTTTATTCACCAGCATCTGGGTTGCCGAGAACGCGACAAACAGCGCGAACACCAGCGCCAGCGCGGACGTATCGAGCTGCTTGCCGATCCAGGGACCGATCCACGAACCTATCAGGATTCCCGGCGCCAGCTTGCGCACGACCGGCCACAACACCGCGCCATGCTTGTGGTGCGCGCGTACCGATGACAGCGACGTGAACATGATGGTCGCCAGCGATGTCGCAATCGCCATGTGTACGACCAGCTCGGGAGGAAAGCCGCGCGAGGTTAAAATCATCGTGAGGAAGGGCACCAGCACCATGCCGCCGCCGATGCCCAGCAGGCCGGCGGCATAGCCGCCCGCCGTTCCCATCACGAGGAGCATTGCGATCAAGCCGACATCCATCAGGTGGCGCTCCGTCGTGCGGCAATCTTACTCATTGATTTCATGCGATAGTTTCCTGACTGAATCCATCCATTCTACGCCGGACGACCAGCCAGGGAGAATATGCGGCGCCGTTTACCTGCGCTGCCTGTATCCAGGATGGGATGATGGCCCGGAATGGCCAATAGCTAGCTGGCCGCGCGAAGCCGCTTGAGTACTGCCTTCCACTGCCCCGCGCTGACCGGCGTAATCGACAGCCGGCTGCCCTTTTGCAGCAGCACCATGTCTTCCAGCTCCGCCATGGTGCGCATTTCCGACAGCGGCAGATAGCTGCCCTGTTCGACTGCCTTGACGTCGACCGATACCCAGCGCGGCTGCTCAGGCGTGGCTTTCGGATCGTAATAGTGGCTTTTCTTGTCGAATTGCGAGGCGTCGGGATACGGGTCGCTGACCACTTCCGCAATCCCGGCCACGCCAGGCACCGCGCAGCTGGAGTGATAGAACAGGACGCCGTCGCCGACCTTCATCTGGTCGCGCATGAAATTACGTGCCTGGTAATTGCGCACGCCGAACCACGCCACCGTTTTTCCAGGCGCCGCCAGCACGTCCGCGAAGCTGACTTCGTCCGGTTCCGATTTCATCAGCCAATACGCCATCCGCACTCCCCGTTGAAAGTTGGCGCGAGAAATACGCGCCCATAAAAAAAAGCGGTTGCGCATCGAATGCTTGCAACCGCTTTTGGAATAAGAGCCCCGCCTGTGCCGTTTTTGCCGGCATCCCGAACCTGATGGTTCAAGGTGGTCACAGTTAGTTCAATTTCGGGTTCGTCGGACTAGCGACGCTCACGCCCATCGAACAAAATTCCGCAACCGATGCACATAAATGGTTCAAGGAATATATGGCAATCGCGAACACCGCAGGGTGGAACGAAGTTTACTCCGATGTGTCGCCGTGTCAAACGAATTTGGGCTGTTAAAACAGATTTTCTTGCGGCGTGAGCGCGCTGTCCAACACGGTATGCATCGCGCTCAGTTTCTGCTTGACTTCCAGGATCGACATGTCCGAAAGCGGGCCGCCTTGCGGCGATTTTACCGACAGGAATTCGGCCGCGACGCTGATCGCCGCCATGACGGCAATACGGTCGTTGCCCTTCACCTTGCCGGAGTCGCGCAGCGCGGTCATGCGGGCGTCGAGGTAGGACACCGCCTCTCTCAGCGTGGCCTGCTCGCCCTCCTTGCACACCAGGCGATACGGGGTACCCATGATGGTAACGTCGAGATGGATCATTGGGCGGCCTCTTTGATGGTTGCGTCGTCGTCGGCGTCAGGCGCGGGCAGTTGGGCCAGCAGCGCCTCGACCCGGCGCTGAGCCTCGGACAGGCGCTCCATGAAGGCTTCGTTCTCACGCCCCAGCAGGGCATTCGATTGGCGCAGCAGGGCATTTTCGCGGCGGAGCGACGTCGTCAGCTCGGCAAGCCGGTCGATTTTTTCGGATAGGTCTTGGAATTCGGAAATCATCCCGTAACTATAGTGGTGGCGGGGAATTTCCGTCAACCGATTCAGTACGTTAGGGGACTTTATTCATGCAATCTGTACGACAACAGTTTCCGCCAGGCGAGCATGACGTTTGCGCAAGATCAAGGGTATTAGTTAAATAAAACACTTAGCGCCTTGAAAACCACCCTGACCGTCCCTATAATTAGCACTCGTTAGTAGAGAGTGCTAACAACTCTTTCTGGCCGTTGCAGTCTCTGGAACGGCACGTATGCGGCAGGAAACGGCCCCGCTGTTTCCGTCGACAGTAAGTCAAACCATTGAAAACTAAGGAGTTTTGCATGAACCTTCGCCCTTTGCACGATCGCGTCATCGTCAAGCGTCTCGACCAGGAAACCAAAACCGCGTCCGGCCTGATCATCCCTGATGCAGCCGCTGAAAAGCCGGACCAGGGCGAGATCCTCGCTGTCGGCAACGGTAAAGTGCAGGAAAACGGCAATGTGCGTCCGCTGGAAGTCAAAGTTGGCGACCGCGTACTGTTCGGCAAATACTCGGGCCAGAGCGTCAAGGTTGAAGGCGAAGAACTGCTCGTGATGCGCGAAGAAGACATCATGGCCGTGCTGGTCAAGTAATCAGCGGCACCGTTTGACCCACCAACGAATTTAACGGAGAAACAAACATGGCAGCTAAAGATGTAGTATTCGGCGACGCAGCGCGCGCCAAAATGGTTGAAGGCGTCAACATCCTCGCCAACGCAGTCAAAGTCACCCTGGGCCCGAAAGGCCGCAACGTTGTGCTCGAGCGTTCGTTCGGCTCGCCTACCGTCACCAAGGACGGCGTTTCGGTTGCGAAAGAAATCGAACTCAAAGACAAGCTCATGAACATGGGCGCGCAGATGGTCAAGGAAGTTGCTTCGCGTACCAGCGACAACGCCGGCGACGGCACCACCACTGCAACCGTACTGGCGCAGGCAATCGTTCGCGAAGGCATGAAGTTCGTTGCCGCCGGCATGAACCCGATGGACCTGAAGCGCGGCATCGACAAGGCAGTTGCTGCTACCGTCGAAGAGCTGGCCAAGATCTCGAAGCCATGCACCACCACCAAGGAAATCGCCCAGGTTGGCGCGATTTCGGCTAACTCGGACTACTCGATCGGCGAGCGTATCGCTGAAGCGATGGAAAAAGTCGGCAAGGAAGGCGTTATCACCGTTGAAGACGGCAAGTCGCTCAACGACGAGCTGGACATCGTTGAAGGTATGCAGTTCGACCGCGGCTACCTGTCGCCATACTTCATCAACAACCCGGACAAGCAAGTTGCTATCCAGGACAGCCCGTTCATCCTGCTGTGCGACAAGAAGATCTCGAACATCCGTGACCTGCTGCCAATCCTGGAACAAGTCGCCAAAGCTGGCCGTCCACTGCTGATCATCGCCGAAGACATCGAAGGCGAAGCGCTGGCAACCCTGGTTGTCAACAACATCCGTGGCATCCTGAAGACCGTTGCTGTCAAGGCACCAGGCTTCGGCGACCGCCGCAAGGCAATGCTGGAAGACATCGCTATCCTGACCGGCGGCCAGGTCATCGCTGAAGAAGTCGGCCTGACCCTGGAAAAGGTCACGCTGGCAGAACTCGGCCAGGCCAAGCGCGTTGAAGTCGGCAAGGAAAACACCATCATCATCGACGGCGCTGGCGAAGCATCCTCGATCGAAGCACGCGTCAAGCAGGTGCGCGTACAGATCGAAGAAGCAAGCTCGGACTACGACCGTGAAAAGCTGCAGGAACGCGTTGCCAAGCTGGCAGGCGGCGTTGCAGTGATCAAGGTTGGCGCAGCCACCGAAGTCGAAATGAAGGAAAAGAAAGCACGCGTTGAAGATGCACTGCACGCAACCCGCGCAGCGGTTGAAGAAGGCATCGTTCCTGGCGGCGGCGTAGCACTGCTGCGCGCACGCTCGAACCTGAGCATCAAGGGCGACAATCCTGACCAGGATGCTGGTATCAAGATCGTCCTGCGTGCAATGGAAGAGCCACTGCGCATGATCGTCCAGAACGCTGGCGAAGAAGCATCGGTTGTTGTTGCAGCTGTTCTGGCTGGCACGGGCAACTTCGGCTACAACGCAGCAAACGGCACCTACGGCGACATGGTCGAAATGGGCGTGCTGGATCCAGCTAAAGTCACCCGCTCGGCACTGCAGAACGCAGCATCGATCGCTGGCCTGATGCTCACCACCGATGCCATGGTCTGCGAACTGGCTGAAGACAAGCCAGCGATGGGCGGCATGGGCGGTATGGGCGGCATGGGCGGCATGGGTGGCATGGACGGCATGATGTAATTTTGCCGGACAGGGGCGCTTGTTCCAGGCGCCCTGCTCCCAGCAGCACAAAAAAAGCCTGCAAGGTTACGCCTTGCAGGCTTTTTCAATGTGCTCGCGACCCCCGTCGTTCCCGCGAAAGCGGGAACCCATACACGGCCCGATTCTCACAGGCCTTGACTATCCAGCCCGGTATGGATCCCCGCCTGTGCGGGGATGACGGCCTCGCCGGCCTTTGCGGTCTTGCGGAAGCCGACATTGAGCACCGCCGCCGCCAGCATCCCCGCGATAAACAACTCCGGCACGCCCGGTTCAGGCACCTCGCCGCGGAAAGTCACATCGTCCATCACATAGCCGCCGGCCACGCCTACCACGGTCACGGTATCGACAAATCCCTTGTAGCCGCTGGCCAGAAACTGCACCGGCCCGTCGCCAAACATTTCCAGCATCGGCGAAGAATGCACCAGCATCCCGTCGTTATACAGATTAAACGAGACGTAGTAATACCCGGCGAACCAGGCACCCTTGAAGATCTTGTCGCCATCAAGGAACGTAAAACTCTTTTCGGCCGCATCGCTGAACACGCGCGTCGGCCGGGTGTGCGCATTGAAAGGCGGGAAAGCCGAGGTCAGGTAATACCAGCCCTGCTCCCACGCGACGTTGCGGTACACGGCCGGCATCGGTCCTGGCGTGCGCAGGCCGTCGAAGCTGATGATTTCCGCGCTGGCTGGTGCGCAAGCCAGCGCGGAGGCGGCAAGTAGTCCCGAGATCAGTCGTTTCGCTAAAAGTTTCACGGTCGCACTCCTATAAAGAAGATGCGTCCATTATCTTCTTATCTATTGTTTGCGCTCGCTCAAGCACTTGATCTAGCTCAAAGGATGTGTCCGGCTACTTCCCAGCCCAGCATGATTGCCGCCGCCATGCCTTTGCTTTAGTATGGCCGCAACTATAAAAAAGGGTGTCAACATGCTCAAGCAGGAATCGTCCAAGCAGCGCGTCCGGGCAGCAGCCCTGCTCGCAGCCATCGCGCTCGTTTCGGTGCTGGGTGGCTGCCGCGAGGCGCCAGCGCCTGCGGCGCCGGCGGCGTCGGCAAGCGCGGTCGATCCTGGGGCGACCCGTACCCGCGAACAGGCCATGACGGCGTTGATGGCACTGCCGGAGCTGCAGGCGTGGTCCAGCCAGCTGGAGAAAGCCTCGGCCGGCAAGGTACGCGGTGCGCTGATCGAATACGACAGCGCGCCGCGCGTCGTCAAGGGCAAGCACTACTGGCAGTTCAGCTTCGTCGAAAACGGCAGCGATGCCGCGCACCCGTGGGAGAGCTTCCTGGTATCGAAGCGGGACCACGAAATCCTGGTCGAAGACTTCGGCACCGACACCCCGCTCACGCTCGAACAGTGGCGCAAGGAGAAGCGCCCGATGGAGCGCACCTCGGGCGAGATGATCGGCGAGTAACCGTCAGCTATCGAGGTGCGAGATCATCATGCGGCGGTGATCGGCCTCGCCCAGCTCCTTGCCGCTGCCGTCGAGCGACAGCCCGACCGAAACAATATCGATCAACAGCAGCTGCAGCATCCGCGAGATCATCGACAGGAAGGTCGTACTGTCCTCGGCATGGTCGACCGCCAGGCAGACGGTGGCGCGCTTGGCCAGCGGCGTACCGCTGCCGGTAATCGCAATCACATCGGCGCCGGCTGCGCGCGCCGCATCGACCGCCTCCAGAAGCTCCGGCAAACGTCCCGAATTTGAAATTGCAATCACCACGTCGCCCGCCTTGAGCAGGCCCGCGGCCAGCGTAAACAGATGCGAGTCGCCGTACGCCGACGTTGGAATGCGGAAGCGGAAGAACTTGTGCTGGCCGTCCAGCGCCACCACGCGCGAATTGCCCATCGCGTAGAACTCTACGCGGTTCGCCTTGCTCACCAGTTCGATGGCGCGGTCGATCGAGCGCACGTCCAGCTGGTCGCGGAACTTCAGGATCGCCGACACCGTATTGTCGATCACCTTCGCCGACAGGTCGTGCGTGCTGTCGCCGGTGCGTACCTGGCTGTGCCGCACCGGTATCGCACCGGTCAGGCTGCTGGCGAACTTGAGCTTGAAGTCTGCCAGGCCGAGGAAGCCCAGCGAGCGGCAGAAGCGGATGACGGTCGGCTGGCTGACGTCGGCAAAGCGCGCGATCTCGGCGATCGGCTCGTTGAGCACAAGGCGCGGCTGCTCAAGCACCAGCTTCGCCACGCGCTGCTCGGCGGGCGTGAGCTCGTGCTGCAGGTGGGCGATGCGCTCCATCAGCGTGTTGGCGCCGCTGCGCCCACGCAGGTGCTCGGACAGGATCGTCGCGACGCCGTACAGCGCCGGGTGCGGCGTGGTGATCACGTAGGTTGGAATGCTCGCCAGGTAATCCGAGAACCGTCCCTTCGCTTCGAAGCGCGCACGGAATGACGATGTCGCAAACCACTCGCCCATGCGCGGCACGATGCCACCGCCAATGAAGATGCCGCCGAACGCGCCCAGCGTCACGGCAAGGTTGGCGGCGGCGCCGCCCAGCATGCCGCTGAAGCAGTCCAGCACCTCGAGGCACAGCGGGTCGCGTTCTTCGAGGGCCCCGGCGATGATGCCGGGCGAGGTGCGCGGCGCCGTCTTGATGCCGTTGCGCAGCGCCAGCGCACGGTAGATGATCTCCATGCCCGGCCCCGAGATCAGGCGCTCGTTGGACACGTGCGACCACTCCTTCCATGCGTACTGCAGGATGGCGAATTCGCGCTCGTCGGCCGGGGCGAAGTTCATATGCCCTCCTTCGCTGCCCAGGGTGACGAAGCCGTCCACCGTCGGAATCACGGCGGACACGCCAAGGCCGGTGCCCGGCCCGAGCACGCCGACGACCGCGTTGGCGCCGGCAGTGCCCGCGCCAACCTGCATCAGGTCGGCCGGCTTCAAGCCTGGAAGGGCCATCGCCAGCGCGGTGAAGTCGTTGACGATCAGGAGGGTGTGCAGGCCCAGTTCACGGCGCACCGCGTCGGTGGAGAACTCCCACGCGCGGTTGGTCATGCGAACCTGGTCGCCGTTGATCGGGTTGGCCACCGCGAGCGCGGCGTGGTGAAGGGTGATGCCGCCGTGGTCGGCGAGGTAGAACTGCAGCAGCGGGACGATGCCTTCGAAGTCGTCGCAGCGCAGGACGCGCACCGAGCCGAACGCGCCGGGGGCGGTCTCGAGTGCGAGGCGGGCGTGGGTCGCGCCGATGTCGGCCAGAAGGCGCGGGCCGTCGGCAAAGGCGGTGCGCGAGAGTTTGGCGGTGTCGGCGAGGTTGGTCATGGTTTTATTGGCGCTTGCCCGAATCTGCATAAAAAAACGGCGGGTGCGCTTTCGCCCACCCGCCCTGCGGCCACCTGTTATTCGGCTTTGCCGAACCAGCCGCCGAAGGCCGGCAAGGTGACCTTGGTGCCGTTCACGCTGCCTTGCAGTCCGTGCCCGGTCATCGCAACCGCGCCAGCGACGGCCGGCAGGTCCACCTCGACCGGCGTCGCGCCCAGGTTAAAGACCGCCACCACGCCCGGATACCCGGCCAGGTCGCGGCGCAGCGCCAGCACTGGCTCGGGCGCATCGAAGAACACGATCTCGCCGCGCGTGAGCTGCGGCGTATTGCGGCGCCATGCGATTACCCTGCGCGCGAAATTGAGCGGCGACTCCGGATCGTCCTCCTGCAGCGACGCCGCCACCGCGATGTGCGGCTCGGCTACCGGCAGCCATGGCTTACCGGTGGTGAAGCCCGCGTTCGGCTTTTCATCGGTCCACGGGATCGGCGTGCGGCAGCCATCGCGGCCCTTGAACTCGGGCCAGAACGTGATGCCATACGGGTCCTGCAGCAGCTCGAACGGCACGTCGGCTTCGGCCAGCGCCAGCTCGTCGCCCTGATACAGGCACGGCGTGCCCTTGAGCGACAGCTGCATCGCCAGCACCATCTTGGCCAGCGCGGGCGATGGATTGTCGCCGCCCCAGCGCGTCATCACCCGGATCGCGTCGTGGTTACCGACCGACCACGACGCCCAGCCGCCTTTGACGCGGGCTTCGAATTCTTCGACCTGGGTGCGGATGTGCGCCGCGGAGAACTGCGGCGTCAACAGGTTGAAGCTGTACGCCATGTGCAGCTTGTCGTTGTCGGCGGTGTATTCCGCCATTACGCCGAGCGCGTCGTCGGCGCCGACTTCGCCGATCGCCACCGCGCCAAATTCGTTGAGCAGCGTGCGGATCTTCTGCAGGAAGGCCAGGTTTTCGGGTTGCGTCTTGTCGTAGACGTGCGACTGCATGCCGTAGGGGTTCACGTCGGTGACCGTCGCGGTATCGCGCTTGGTCGCCGCCGGATTGCTGCGCAGCCTGGTGTCGTGGAAGTGGAAGTTACATGCGTCCATGCGCACGCCGTCAACGCCGCGCGCAAGCCAGAAGCGCAGCGCATCGAGGTGCGCCTGCTGCACTTCCGGGTTGTGGAAGTTCATATCCGGCTGGCTGGCGAGGAAGTTATGCAGGTAGTACTGCTTGCGGCGGCTGTCCCACTGCCACGACGAGCCACCGAACACCGACAGCCAGTTGTTGGGCGGGTTGCCGTCCGCGAGCGGGTCGGCCCACACATACCAGTCGGCCTTCGGATTGTCGCGGCTCTTGCGGCTCTCGGCGAACCACGGGTGCGCTTCGGCGGTGTGCGACATGACCTGGTCGATCATGATCTTCAGGCCCAGGCTGTGCGCCTTGGCGATCAGCGCGTCGAAGTCGGACAGGGTGCCGAACATCGGGTCGACATCGCAGTAGTCTGAAATGTCGTAGCCGAAGTCCTTCATCGGCGACTTGAAGAAAGGCGACAGCCAGACGATATCGACGCCCAGGCTCGCGATGTAGTCGAGCTTCGAGGTGATGCCCGGCAGGTCGCCGATGCCATCGCCGTTGGAATCGAGGAAGCTGCGTGGGTAGACCTGATAGATGATTGCTTCACGATACCAGGTGGATTTTTCGTCGGAATGTGGGGCGATGTCTTTGTTCATGGCGGGTCCGGTGAAATGCGAGACAAGAATTTGTACACAATATACATGACTTGTCGATGTTTTACAATTTCCCTCTACAGCGCTATTCACCCTACATAACCTGTCGAATCAACGACTTAGAACTCATTTGCGCGATGGGATGCTTGAAGACGGGTAGTCAAACTACAGGTATGTTTAAAGCTCAACAATTTTATGTTGCCAGCATTTGTGCTTCGGCTTAGCATCGCGTCTGGTTTAAACATTCGGAGCGAAAATGTCGCAGGCAGAAATTCAAGACGGGACGGGGAAACTACCCCGGCAAATCCCGTTCATCATCGCAACCGAAGGGTGCGAACGGTTCAGCTTTTACGGGATGCGCAACATCCTCACCCCCTTCCTGATCAGCACCCTGCTGCTGTTCATGCCGGAACCGGACCGCGCGGGCGAAGCCAAGCATGTGTTCCACACGTTCGTGATCGGCGTCTATTTCTTCCCGCTGCTGGGCGGCTGGCTGGCCGATCGCTTCTTCGGCAAATACGACACCATCTTCTGGCTCAGCCTTGTCTACTGCGCCGGCCACGCCTGCCTGGCGATCTGGGACGACAACCTGAATGGCTTCTACTTCGGCCTGTTCCTGATCGCGCTCGGCTCCGGCGGCATCAAGCCGCTGATCTCCTCGTTCGTCGGCGACCAGTTCGACCAGACCAACAAGGGCAAGGCCAAAGTCGTCTTCGACATCTTCTACTGGATGATCAACTTCGGCTCGTTCTTCGCGTCGCTGCTGATGCCGATCTTCCTGAAGGACTTCGGCCCGTCGATCGCCTTCGGCATTCCCGGCATCCTGATGTTCATCGCCACCATGGTGTTCTGGTCCGGCCGCAAAAAGTACATCAATGTACCGCCTGCGCCGGAAGACCCGAACTCGTTCACCCGCGTGGCGCGCACCGCGCTGCTGGCCGCCAGGCCAGGGCAATCGCGTCCCGGCCTGGTGGTTGCGGGCATCGGCGCGGCGGCCGCCGTCGCGTCGCTTGCGATGAGCTTCCAGTGGGGCTTCGTGATCGCCGCCTGTACCGCGGTGGTCCTGCTGCTCGCTGGCGGCGGCATCGGCACCTCGATGCAGCTCGAACGCGCACGTGGAATCCACCCTGACGAAGCGGTCGACGGCGTGCGCGCAGTACTGCGCATCCTGATCGTGTTCGCCCTGTCGACGCCATTCTGGTCGCTGTTCGACCAAAAAGCCTCCACCTGGATCGTCCAGGCCCAGGCGATGGTCCCGCAGGTCGCCGCGTTCGGTACCGAGTTCACCATCCTGCCGGCGCAAATGCAGGCGTTGAATCCGCTGCTGGTGATGATCCTGATCCCGTTCAACAACCTGGTGCTGTACCCCTTGATCCGCAAAGTCGGCATCGAGCCAACCGCGCTGCGGCGCATGACGGTCGGCATCGTGTTCTCGGCGCTGTCGTGGATCGTGATCGGCATGATCCAGGTCGCGATGGACGGCGGCGAGCCAATGTCGATGGCATGGCAGATCCTGCCATACGCGCTGCTCACGTTCGGCGAAGTGCTGGTGTCGGCGACCGGCCTTGAGTTTGCCTACAGCCAGGCGCCTGCCTCGATGAAGGGCGTGATCATGGCGTTCTGGTTCCTGTCCACCACCATCGGCAGCCTGTGGGTCCTGATCGTCAACCAGGCAGTCAAGAATGAGGCGGTGCTCGCGCAGATCGCCAACAGCGGGGTCGGCGTGATGGCCTTCCAGATGTTCTTCTTTGCCGCATTCGCGTTTGCAGCGGCCGTCGCTTTCGGCCTGTATGCAATGCGTTACCGCATGGTCGACAACTACCGCGTCGACACCAAGGCCGCCACGGCCTGATCGAAGTAGCCCCTCCCGTCCTGGGAGGGGCATTTCAAATCCACGTAGTAAAGCTACAAAGATTGCGCTACCATTGAGACAGCGGGACGCTTTACGTCCATACAGTCTGTAATTTTAGAACAATCACTCGTGAGACAGCCAATGCGCCACTTCCCTACCCACCTCATCGTCGTGTCGCTCGCCAGCACGGCAGCCTGCGCAGCCAGCGCCGCAGCGCCGATCGAAGCATGCGACGCCGCGTCGTTTCAAACGGTGGTGCAGGCGGCGCCCGCGCAATACGACGCGCGCGCCGTGTGGCTGAACGCTCGGCTGGTCAAGTGGCCTGGCGCGGATGCTGCCGGACGCTTCAAGCTGTATCACTCGCCAATCGGCGGCGTCACCGCTGTCAAAGGCGCGAAAGTCAGCGGCGCCGCAGGCGCGCTGACGCTGGCCGCGTTCAAGGGCGCGGTGCCGTCCGATGCCGGCAAGCGCTTCAAGTACGTCGCACAAGGACCGGTACTTGCGGTGGCCGCGAAAGATACGGCCGAACTGCACCGGCAGCAGCTGGTACTGGTACAGGAAGCCGCGGACGGCACGGTGATCGCTGCCACGCGCATCCAGTCCGCCGGCGCGCTCGACGCACTGTATGCATCGGCGGCGAAAGTCAGCGACCTGGGCGCAACACTCGGCAAAGGCCGGACCACCTTCAAGCTGTGGGCGCCGACCGCGCGCGATGTCTCGATCTGCACGTATGACAATGGCAGCGCGCGCGCCACCGGTATCGAGCAGATGAAGCGTGACGCCAGTACCGGCGTGTGGTCGGCGTCGAAGCCGCTCGACATGAGCGGCAAATACTACACGTACGCGGTCGATGTCGTCGTCGATGGCATGGGCGTTGTACGCAACCTGGTCACCGATCCGTACTCGGTCAGCCTGACCACCGACTCCAAGCGCAGCTACATCGCCAACCTGGCGGCGCCGGCGCTCAAGCCGAAGGGCTGGGACAGCCACAAGGCGCCCGCGACGGTAAAGGCGCAGACCGACATGACGATCTACGAACTGCATGTGCGCGACTTCTCGATCAACGACGACACGGTAAGCGCGGACAAGCGCGGCAAGTACGCGGCATTCGGCGAGTTCACGTCAAACGGCATGAAGCACCTGGCCGCCCTCGCCAAGGCCGGCATGACCGACGTTCACCTGCTGCCGGTGTACGACATCGGCAGCGTGCCCGAACTGGACTGTGCCCAGCCGAAGCCTGCCGGCGCGCCTGACAGCGACGCGCAGCAGGCGCTGGTGCAAAAGACCGCGGATACCGACTGCTTCAACTGGGGCTACGACCCGTATCACTACAGCGCGCCGGAAGGCAGCTTCGCCAGCGATCCGGCCGACGGCGCCAAGCGCATCATCGAGTTCCGCGGCATGGTCATGAACCTGCACCGCACCGGCCTGCGGGTCGGCATGGACGTCGTCTACAACCACACCTTCGCCTCGGGCCAGAAAGAAAAGTCGGTGCTCGACCGTATCGTTCCGGGCTACTACCACCGCCTTAACGCCAGCGGCGGCGTCGAGCAGTCGACCTGCTGCGACAACACCGCGACCGAAAACCTCATGATGGGCAAGCTGATGGTCGATTCGGCCGAGCTGTGGACGCGCGAATACAAGATCGACTCGTTCCGCTTCGACCTGATGGGCCACCAGCCGCGCTCCGTGATGGAGCAGCTGCAAAAGCGCGTCGACAAGGCCGCCGGCCGCCATGTACAGCTGATTGGCGAAGGCTGGAACTTTGGCGAAGTGGCCGACGGCGCACGCTTTGTGCAGGCGTCGCAGCTCTCGCTCAATGGCAGCGGCATCGGCACCTTCAGCGACCGCTCGCGCGACCATGTGCGCGGCGGGTCGGCCGGCGACTCGGGCGACAAACTGATCAAGCTGCAGGGCTACATCAACGGACTGGTGTACGACCCGAACGGCGCCGTCGCCAAGCGCCCGGTCGCAGACCTGATGCACAGCGCCGACATGGTGCGCGTGGGCCTGGCCGGATCGCTGCGCAGCTTCCCGCTGACGACCTACAAGGGCGAAAAGAAGACCCTGCAGGACATCGACTACGGCGGCCAGCCGGCCGGCTACGCAAGCCAGCCCGGCGAGGCAGTCAATTACGTCGAGAACCACGACAACCAGACGCTGTACGACATCAACGTTTTCAAGCTGCCGCTCGCCACCAGCACTGCGGACCGTGCGCGCGTGCAGATGCTGGGCGCTGCCATCAACGCCTTCAGCCAGGGCGTGGCGTACTACCACGCCGGGATCGATACGCTGCGCTCCAAGTCGCTCGACCGGAACAGCTTCAACTCCGGCGACTGGTTCAACCGCATCGACTGGAGCTACCAGGACAACTACTATGGCACCGGCCTGCCGCGCGAGGAAGACAACGGCAAGGACTTTGCGCTGCTCAAGCCACTGCTGGCCAATACCGCGCTGAAGCCATCACCTGCGGACATCGCATATGCACGCGATGTGTTCCGCGACCTGCTCGCGATCCGCGCCAGCAGCACGCTGTTCCGCCTGCGCACCGCGGACGACATCAAGCAGCGCCTGCGCTTCTTGAATACCGGTCCGGGGCAGGAACCCACCGTGATCGCCGCGCACATTGACGGCAAGGATTACGCTGGTGCGAACTTCAAAGGCGTAAGCTACTTCATCAACGTCGACAAAGTAGCGCACAAAGTGACGGTGGCGGAAGCGAAGGGGAAAACGCTGCGGATTCACCCGGCGCACAAGTCCGACAAGCGCGTGACCGAAGCAGCCTACGACAGCGCCACCGGCACCTTCAGCGTGCCTGCGCGGACGGCGGTGGTCTTCGTAGAGTAAGCAGCAACGCCAGCACGGCGATCAGCGGCACTACCCAGAAAAGGGCCACGCCCATGGTCCACAAGGTCGCGCCGCTGACAGCACTCCACAACAGGGGCACCGGCCACAGCGTCCAGTGAGCCCGCCGGGAAAGCGCCAGCAGGGCCAGGGTGACTGCCGCAGTGGCGTCGGGGGCGATGCCGAACATCTCGGCCTGCTGCCATGGGCGGCCGCTGGCCAGCGCCAGCAGCGGGTAGCCGAGCAACGCCACCATCAGCAAGCCGAGACCGGGGCGGCTGGGCGGCGACTGCAGTTTGCCGGCGACGAGCAACAGCAGGCCCTGAAGCACGAATCCAGCTGCAAAATACGGCGCCGCCGAATTGATCGTCGCATAGCGCTCGATGTGGAACGCCCACGCCACCCACAGCCAGCATGCGCCCAGCAACATCGCCGCGATGCGGCCGCTGCGTTCATCGCCGCGCCGCGCCAGCATCACCACCGCTACGCCCAGCGCGGCGGCGAGCAGGTGCAGCGGCCAGACGGCCACGTTATGGAGTTCGATCAGGCGAAAGTAGGTCCGCGCCGAGAACATCAGGAAATCGGACAGCGTGTAGCTAGCCCACTCGCTCACACCAGGCGCCCCACATGCGCGCTGATACGGCTGCGCAAGGCAGCATCGGGCATCGGCCCAGCGCCTGCGGCCATGTTCTCGCGAACGTGAGCCACCTGGGAGGTCGCCGGAATCGCGCACGTGATATCGGGATGCGAGACGATGAACTTCAGCAGCACCTGCGCCCAGCTTTTGCAGCCTATCTCCGCAGCCCATGGCGGCAGCGGATGGCGCCGCAAGGCCTGGGTCAGGTCGCCCTGGCGGAACGGCCGGTTGGCGATCACGGCGATCTTGCGCTCGCGCGCCAGCGGCAGGATGCGCTGCTCGACCTCGCGATCGACGGCGTTGTAGGTGACCTGCACGAAGTCGATCGGCTGGCTCGCCATGAGCTTGACGATGTCGGCGTGGCGCCTGCCTTCCGAAGTGGTAATGCCGACATAGCGCAGCTGCCCTGCCTTCTTCATCGCGAACAGCAGCGGCAGCTGGCGTTCCCAGTCGAGCAGGTTATGCACCTGCAGCAGGTCGAATTTTGGCACGCCCCACCGGCGGCGCGACTCGGCGATTTGCTGCCGGCCGCCGGAGCTGGTCCAGACTTTGTCGGCGGAGAAAACCGCTGCCGGCCGGCCGAGGGTGGAGAGCCCATTGCCGATGACCTCCTGCGCCGAGCCGTACATCGGCGACGAATCGATCATTCGTCCGCCCGCCGCAAGGAAATTGCGCATGACGTCGGTGGCCTCCGCCCGCCCCGCCGGGTCGTTACCGACGTTGAAGGTGATCCAGCTGCCAAGGCCGATCAGCGGAATTGCCTCACCGGACGAGGGAATGGCGCGCGTCGCGATGGGCGCCGGAGCAGCGAACACAGGCATCGTTGCGCCGGCGCCGAGCGAGACCATCGCCTGCAGGATGCGGCGCCGGCGTATGGACAGTTTGTTTTGCATCTGCAGTGCCTCCATGACAGGTGCCCAACAACAGGCATAATCTGCATGGCACCACAAATCGGCTGCGGGTTCAAGGACCGCGCAGCAGGAATCCGGAACGCCAGGGATGACAGGCCCTCCAGGGCTGACCGTCAAACGTCGGTGTGGGAGATCAGCAGGCGCTTGTTCTCCGTCTCCCCCTCCTCCTGGCCGCCTTGCGCGCCGAGCGAGATGCCGACCGAAATGATATCGATCAGCAGCAGCTGGAGAATCCGCGAAATCATCGACAGGAAGGTGGTGCTGTCTTCGCTGTGATCGACCGACAGGCAGATCGTCGCCTTCTTCGCCAGCGGCGATTTGCTGCTGGTGATGGCGATAACATCGGCCCCTGCGGCGCGGGCCGCATCGACGGCCGCCAGCAACTCGGGCAGCTTGCCCGATGTGGAAATGGCGATCACCACATCGCCCGGCTTGAGCAACTCGGCGGCCAGCGTGAACAGGTGCGAGTCGCCATACGATGACGTCGGAATACGGAAGCGGAAGAACTTGTGCTGGCCGTCGAGCGCCACCACGCGTGAATTCCCCATCGCGTAGAACTCGACCTTGTTCGCCTTGCGCAGCAGGTGGATGGCGCGGTCGATCGACACCACATCCAGCTGGTCGCGGAATTTCAGGATTGCCGACACCGTGTTGTCGATCACCTTCGCCGACAAGTCGTGCGTGCTGTCGGAACGGCGCACCTGGCTGTGACGCACAGGGATCGTCCCGGTCAGGCTGCTGGCGAACTTCAGCTTGAAGTCGGCCAGGCCGAGGAAACCCAGCGAACGGCAGAAGCGAATGACAGTCGGCTGGCTGACATCGGCCAGGCGCGCGATCTCGGCGATTGGCTCGTTCAGCACTTTACGCGGATGCTCGAGCACCAGCGTCGCCACGCGCTGCTCGGCCGGCGACAATTCGTGCTGCAGGTGCTGCACGCGCTCCATCAGCGTGTTTGCGCCGCTGCGCCCGCGCAGGTGTTCGGAAAGGATCGTCGCCACGCCGTAGAACGCGGGGTTCGGGGTCATGATGACGTAGGTCGGGATCTGCGCCAGGTAGTCGGTGAAGCGGCCTTTCGCCTCGAAGCGCGCGCGGAACGGCGAGCTGGCGAACCACTCGGCCATGCGCGGCACGATACCGCCGCCGATGAAGATACCGCCGAACGCGCCCAGCGTCACCGCCAGGTTGGCTGCGGCGCCGCCCAGCATGCCGCTAAAGCATTCGAGCACCTCGATGCACAGCGCGTCCTTCTGCTCCAGCGCGCCGCTGATGATCTCGGGCGAGGTACGCGGCTTGACATCGAGCCCGTTACGCTGCGCCAGCGCGCGGTAGATGATCTCCATGCCGGGTCCCGAGATAAGCCGCTCGTTGGACACGTGCGACCATTCCTTCCACGCAAACTGCAGGATCGCGAATTCACGCTCGTCGGCCGGTGCGAAATTGACGTGGCCGCCCTCGCTGCCCAGCGTGACAAAACCATCGAGGGTCGGGATTACGCCCGACACGCCAAGGCCGGTGCCAGGTCCCAGCACGCCGATGACGGCATTATCGGCAGGCGCTCCGGGGCCAACCTGCATCACATCGTCGCCCGACAAGCCGGGCAGCGACATCGCCAGCGCGGTGAAGTCGTTTACGATCAGCAGCGTGTTCAGGCCAAGCTCGCGGCGCACCTCGTCGGTCGAAAACTGCCAGTCGCGATTGGTCATGCGGATCAAGTCACCGCTGATCGGATTGGCCAGCGCGAAGGCGGCGTGGTTGATGCGCGTGCCGGTGTGGTCGGCCAGGTAGGAATGCAGCAGCGGGACGATGCCCGCGAAATCGTCGCACTTCAGGACGCGCACTGCGCGCAGCACGCCGGGAGCGGTTTCAAGCGCCAGGCGCGCGTGGGTGGCGCCGATGTCGGCCAGCAGGCGCGGGCCATCGGCATACGCAGTGCGGCTGTACTTCTGTTCGTTGTCGAGGTCTTTGGTCATCACTATCAGCAAAAACTGGGTGATGACAAGGATACCCTATTGTATGAAATGCACCAAAAATTGAATTGCGATAATTTCCCGCGCTTCCCTTTTCGGTGCAGTCCTTGCTTATTTAGCGATCAGCACCACGCCGTTGCTGGCGGTGAAGGAGGCCTTTCCGCCTTTCACCACTGCGTGCTTGCCGGAGTAGTAGTCACGCACGGTCTCGCCGTCGTTGAACACGCCGGCTACCGTGATCGGCACCGCTTTACCCCGCGCCACATCGAGCGCGACGACGACCTTGTCGCGCAGCTCGCCGCGCTCCAGCGTGCGCGAGAAGGTGTATGGGCCGTCCGCGAGTTTCTTGTGGACGCCGGCGCCGACCGCGAGATGCGCTTCCCGGAATCTGCCGAGCAGCGACCAGTGACGCTGCACCTCGGCGACGCGGTAGCCGTTGCGCTTGGCATTGGTGGCGAGGTCTTTCCAGTTCATGAAGGTGCGCAGGTTGGCGTCGCCTTCCGCGCCTTCGTGCTTGAGCACGCGCGCGGTTTCGTCGCCGTAGTAGACCTGCGCCGCGCCCGGTGCGAGCAGCAGCAGGTTGGCGGTCTCGTACGGCTTGGCGCGCATCGCGTCGAACGGCTGGCCGTCGTCGTGGGAGCTCATGTAATTCATTACCGAATAGCCCTTCAGCGCGCCATTGAGTTGCTCCGAGTAGGATGCGAACACTTTCTCGTAGCCCTGCTTTGCGTCGTCCTTCATGCTGAAGTTGATCAGGTTGTCGAAGCCGTTCGCAAAGAAGTCGACGTAGTTGGCGCCTCCCATGTCGAACTTGCGCGCGTGTCCAATCGCGTAGTTGTACACCTCGGCCGTCATGAAGAATTTGTCGTCGCCGAGCTTCTTCTTCGGATTGGCGCGCTTCCAGTCTTCATACGCTTCGCTGGCGACCTTCTTCAGTTCGAGCCAGATTCCAGGCTCGGTGTGCTTGGCCGTGTCGCCGCGGAAGCCGTCGAAGCCGTACTCGCGTACCCAGTCGGCGTGCCACTTCATCAGGTAGTAGCGCGGCGCGCGCGGGTAGCCGGTGCGCGCGAAGAACTCGTCGAGCTCCTTCACTTCGCGCTCGTAGCGCCCTTCCTTCTTCCACTTCTCCACCAGCTGCGGCGGCAGCGCCACCGGGTTGACGCTGTCGGTGCGGATATCCGGCAGGTTCTTCACCAGCGTGCACTGAATGGTGGTGACGGCGTCCTTGTAAGTGCAGGTCGGCCCGGTACGCACCCATTCGTCCGGCCATGCGGGGTCAAGTTCGGTGACCGGGCCGGTGTGGTTCATCACCACGTCAAGCAGCACGCGGATGCCGTGCGCGTGCGCGGTGTCGACCAGCTTCTTCAGGTCTGCCTCGGTGCCGAGGTTGGCGTCGACCTTGGTGAAGTCCTTCGCCCAGTAGCCGTGGAAGCCGTACGACTTGCCGGTGCCTTCATCGGTGCTGGCATGGATCTGTTCGACCGGCGGGGTGATCCAGATGGCGGTCACGCCAAGCTTGTTGAAGTAGCCCTCCTCGATCTTCCTGGTCACACCGGCCAGGTCGCCGCCCTGGTAGCCGCGCATCGGCGCTGCGTCCGCCTTGCGGCCGTACGCCAGGTCGTTGGTCTTGTCGGCGTTGTTGAAGCGGTCGGTCAGCAGGAAATATACCGTCGCGTTATCCCACAGGAAGGGCTTGGCCATTGGCGCGGCCACGGCGCTTTGCGCCATCGTGCCAAGTGCCAGCGCAAGGGAAACGGCTAGTGCGGTAGTTTTCATTGATATCGTTCCTGTTGATGTAGGTGGGTTCAAGTGACGACTGTCGGCCCTTCGCGGCCAGTATGTGCGCGCAGTCCCGCCACGCTGTCTGCAATCGCCGCCAGTTCGGCCAGCGCTTCCTGCGTTGGTATTGCATGATTCTTCGGGTCGGCTTCGTAGCGCTCCAGGTAAAGCCGGATCGTGGCGCCTTCGGTGCCGGTGCCGGACAGCCGGAACACGATGCGCGAACCATCGGTCATTACGATGCGCACGCCCTGCTGCGCCGACACTGAGTTATCGACCGGGTCGGTGTAAAGGAAGTCGTCGGCGAAATCGACGCTGTAGCTGCCGATGGCCTTGCCCGCCAGGGCCGGCAGCGTGGCGCGCAGGCCGGTCATCAAGGCCGCCGCGGCGCGCGCGTCGACCGCTTCGTAATCGTGGCGCGAGTAGTAGTTGCGGCCGAAGCGCGCCCAGTGCTCGCGGACGATGGCATCGACAGATTTGCCGTTGGCCGCGATCAGGTTGAGCCAGAACAGCACCGCCCAGACGCCATCTTTTTCGCGGATGTGGTCCGACCCGGTGCCGTAGCTCTCTTCGCCGCACAGGGTGACCATCCCCGCATCGAGCAGATTGCCGAAGTACTTCCAGCCCGTCGGCGTCTCGTAGCACGGCACGCCAAGCGCGCGCGCCACCCGGTCCGCCGCCGACGATGTCGGCATCGAGCGTGCTATGCCGACGATGCCATCCCGGTAGCCGGGCGCCACCCGCGCATTCGCCGCGATGATCGCCAGGCTGTCCGATGGCGTCACCGCGATGCCGCGGCCGACGATCATGTTGCGGTCCGCGTCGCCGTCGGAAGCCGCGCCGAAGTCGGGCGCGTTCGCGCCGTTCATCAGCGCGATCAGCTCGGCGGCGTTGACCGGGTTCGGGTCCGGGTGGTGGCCGCCAAAATCTTCCAGCGGCGTGCCGTTGATGACGGTGCCCTGCGGCGCGCCAAGCATCCCTTCGATGATGGTGCGCGCATACGGGCCCGATACCGCACCCATGCCGTCAAAGCACATGCGAAAGCCGCCCTTGAACAGGGCGCGGATGGCGTCGAAGTCGAACAGCGCCTCCATCAGCTGCGCGTAGTCGGCAACCGGGTCGATCACTTCGACGTCCATCCGCTCGATCCGCACAAGGCCACGGCGGTCGAGGTCAACCGGCCCGGCATCGCTGATGCTGTAGCTGTCGAGGGCCAGGGTATTGCTGTAAATGGCCTCGGTGATGCGTTCGGAGGCCGGTCCGCCGTTGCTGCTGTTGTACTTGATGCCGAAGTCGCCCTGCGGCCCGCCCGGGTTGTGGCTGGCCGAAAGGACGATGCCGCCGAACGCGCCCGCTTTGCGCACCACGCAGCTCAATGCAGGCGTCGACAGGATACCGCCCTGCCCCACCAGCACTTTTCCGACGCCGTGCGCGGCGGCCATGCGCAGGATCACCTGGATCGCCTGGCGGTTGTAGAAGCGGCCGTCGCCGCCCACGACCAGGGTCTTTCCGGCGTAATCGGTCAGCGTGTTGAAGATGGCCTGCACGAAGTTCTCGAGGTATCCAGGCTGCTGGAACTCGGCCACTTTCTTGCGCAGGCCGGAAGTGCCGGGGCGCTGCCCGGCAAAGGGATTGGTCTTGACGTTATGGATGGTCATTTGTCGTCCTGTCGGCGGGTCTTATGTTGAAAAGACGATACGACAGGACGAAAAATGACGGCGCATGGATTGTGGCGCTTTACTTGGCCGCAGGGGCCTTGTCGGTCACGAACAGGGTCAGGATGCCTGCGATGACCATGCAGGCGCCGCCCAGCATCAGCGTCTTGACGGTATGGCCGCCGAAGAACTGGGTGGTCATCCATCCGAGCAGCAGTCCGCTGACGATCTGCGGGATCACGACGAAGAAGTTGAACAGCCCCATGAAGTAGCCCATGCGCTTGGCCGGCAGCGCGCCAGCGAGGATCGCGTACGGCATGGTCAGGATGCTGGCCCATGCGATGCCGACGCCGATCATCGGGTAGATCAGCGTGTACTTATCAGTGATCATGAAGATGCTCGCCAGGCTCAGGCCACCGATGATCAGGCAGGTGGTGTGCACGAACTTGCGGCTGGTGGCGCGCGCGAACATCGGCAGGATGAACGCCGCCAGGGCCGACACGCCGTTGTACACGCCAAACATGATGCCAACCCAGTTGCCCGCATCCTGATAGCCGGTGGACTGCGCGTCGGTGGTGCCCCACACATTGTCAGCCACCGCGGTGCCGGTGTAGATCCACATCGAGAACAGCGCGATCCAGGTAAAGAACTGCACCAGCGCGAGCTGCACCATCGTCTTCGGCATCTTCGAGAAGCCGCCGAGAATTTCGGTGATCGCCTTGCCCAGGCCCGCGGACGCCTTGCGCTCGGCGCGGAACTGCGCCAGGTCTTCGGGCGGCGCCTCCTTGGCGGTAAACACGGTCCACATCACCGACAGCAGGTAGACCAGCGCGCCGATGTAGAACGAGTAGCGCACGGTGTCCGGGATCATGCCGTCGACCGGCACGTTACTGACCGCGAAGTAGTCGGAGAAGATCATCGGCAGCAACGACGCCACCACCGCGCCGCAGCCGATGAAGAAGGTCTGCATCGCGAAGCCGGCGGTCTGCTGGCTGGTATCGAGCTTGTCGCCGACGAAAGCGCGGAACGGCTCCATCGACACATTGATCGCGGCGTCCATCATCCACAGCACCGCGACGGCCATCCACAGGCTGGTCGAGTTGGGCATCATGAACAGCGCGATCGACGCGAAGATCGCGCCGAGGAAGAAGAACGGGCGGCGGCGTCCCCAGTACGGGTGCCAGGTGTTGTCGCTCAGGTAGCCGATCACCGGCTGCACCAGAAGCCCGGTCACCGGCGCGGCCAGCCAGAACAGCGGCAGTTCGTCGGGCGTGGCGCCAAGGGTCGAAAATATGCGGCTGGTATTCGCGTTTTGCAGCGCGAAGCCGAACTGGATGCCGAAAAAGCCGAAGCTCATGTTCCACAGCTGCCAGAAGCTCAGGCGCGGCTTGAGCGTTGATAGTTCCATCTTCATTGCATTGTCCCCAAATAGACCTGCCCAGTTCCGGGCCTGTGTTTCAATCGCCGATCACCGGCTTGCCGCGGCCGATGCCGCCTGTGCGCCGCTGCATGATATCCGATCAGGTGTTGCAGAAAACACGCGGCGTCGGTAAGCAACGTCGACTGCAACGGCACAATGCGGTATCCGGGGGCGGTTCGTTCGTGCAGGAATCGTCGAACGGGCAGGATGGCGGGTATTTGTAGCAAAATAACATGGCCTTTTCTGGGTGTCAATCCAATCCTCTTCATAGTAGAATGATCAGAGTAGGGCAACAATTCGATTGCTTTTGTAGTCAAATAACAGAACATTGATGGAGACAAATATGCTCGACATGCAAAAGCGCCTGAGCAATTCATTTTTTGCGATCATTGGCCTGCCGTCAACGGCGATGGGCTTCGCACTGTGCATCCAGATTTCAGCGCTGAGCTGGCTGCTAAGTACCAAATATAACCTGGCGATCCACGAGATCGGCATTGTCTGGGCTGCCGGCCCGCTGGCCGGCATCCTTGGCCAGGTCATCATCGGCTTCATCAGCGACAAGACCTGGTTCTGGGGCGGCCGGCGCCGGCCGTTCATCATGGTCGGCGGCGCGCTGGCGGCGCTGATGGTGTTCCTGCTTCCGCGCATCGATGTCGTCAGCGAGGTGCTCGGCATCGGCAACCTGCTGGTCGTGGCCGTGATCGTCGCACTGACCCTCGACCTGTCGATCAATATCGGCTTCAACCCTACCCGCTCGCTGATCGCCGACGTCACGCCGGACGGCGAAGCGCGCACGCGCGGCTTCACGTGGATGCAGACCATCTCCGGCTTCTGGGGCGTGATGGCCTACCTGATCGGCGCCTTCATCGACAACTATGTACTGATCTCGGTCGGCGTGGTGATCGTGCTGGTGTTCTCGATCGTGCCGATGTTCTTTGTCGAGGAACCGCGGGTGCTGGCCGCGCCAAGCAAAGCCGAGGCCGCCACCGGCACCGAGTGGGGCCAGCTGTGGCGCATCTACTTCGCGCACGGCTTCTCGTGGATCGGCGTGCAGGCCATGTTCGTCTACATCATCGCCTTCATCCAGCAGCACATCGTCCCGGCTACCGCAACCGCCGCCGAAGCCTCGGCGCAGTCCGGCAAGGTGATCGCGATCTCGTTCGCCGTGATGAACGTGGTCGGCTTCGTGCTGCCGGCACTGGTGCTGGCGCCGCTGGCAGTGCGCTTCGGACGGGTACGCACCCAGGTTACCTGTGTCGCCATCATGGCGCTGGCGTACTTCGGCATCGCCTTTGCGGCGCGTACGCCGGCGATGCTGTACCTGATGATGGCGCTGGTGGGCGTCGGCTGGGCTGCGATCGTCAGCCTGCCGTTCGCGATCATGAGCGAAAAGGTCGACAAGAGCCGGATGGGGTATTTTATGGGTCTTTTCAACCTGTCGGTCGTGATTCCCCAACTGATGTCGACCGGGATCGGCTTCGTGCTGAACCGCTCCGCCGACAAGGCTGTCCTGTTCGTGATCTGCGGCGCGTGCCTGGCAATCTCCGGCGCGCTGTGGATGCTTGTGCGCGAACAGCAGCAGGTCGGCGCATTGTCGCCAGCCCTGGCGACGTCCCATTAATCACACTAAAGGAAGGCACTGACTATGCAATCGCTGATCAAACCACTGCTGCCGCTGATCGCTGGCGCCGCGCTGTCCATGCCGGCCATGGCCGCCGACACCGCGCCTGGCGCCCGCCCCTCCACCGCGCTGCCGGGCGTAACGCTGCTCGCCTCCGAACTCGGCATGCCGGGCCTCGACCGCAAGCGCCAGGTGCGGCTCTACCTGCCGCCAGGTTACGCGACCTCCGGCAAGCGCTATCCGGTGCTCTACATGCACGATGCGCAGAACCTGTTCGACAATGCCACCGCGTACGCGGGCGAATGGAAGGTCGACGAAACGATGGACGCGCTGTCGAAGTCAGGCCAGCTGGAACTGATCGTGGTCGGCATCGACAACGGCCAGGACAAGCGCATGACGGAACTGAACGCGTGGAGCAGCGAGCGCTTCGGCCCGGGCGAAGGCGAAAAGTACATGGACTTCATCGTCAAGGTGCTCAAGCCAATGATCGACAAGGACTACCGCACCCTGCCCGACCGCGCCAACACTGCGATCATGGGCAGCTCGATGGGCGGCCTGATCTCGCACTACGCGATCAACCAGTATCCGCAAGTGTTCAGCAAAGCCGGCGTATTCTCGCCAGCCTACTGGACCGCCAAGCCGGTGTTTGACTTCGTCAAGGCGAAACAGCTGCCGAAAGATGCGCGCGTGTTCATGCTGATGGGCGGCGAGGAAGGCGGATCGATGGTCGGCGATGCGCTGAGCATGGCCGACCTGATCGCGAAGACCGGACATCCGGCGGACAACCTGGTCTACAAGATCGTGCCGGGTGCGCAGCACAATGAGGGCTTCTGGAGCGCGGAGTTCCGCGAAGCCGTGCTGTGGATGTTTGCCGCCAACACCAAGCGATAATCAGCGGGCCAGTTCCACCAGCGCCGCGGTGTACATCTCGAGGTTCAGCATCAGCTGCCTGGTCGTGATGAACTCGTGCTCCGAATGCCCGGTATATACCTCGCCGGGCATGCCGGGGCCGAAGCTGACGGCATTCGGGAACAGCCTTGAATTGGTGCCGCCGCCGATCGACACCGGCTTCGCATCCTTGATGCCGGTGTAGTGCGAGAACACGTTGAGCAGCGTCGGAACCTGCGGTGCGTCCGGACGCAGCCATGGCTCGGTGATCACGGCCTTCATGGTCGCACCGGGCGCGCGGGTCGCCTTCCATGCGTTGAAGGCGCTGTCGAATTGCTGCCGAAGCAGCTCACCCGGCTTGCCTTGCGGCCGCCGCAGGTTAATGTTCAGCTCCAGCCCATTCGCGGCCTGCTTCAGCACTGTCGGGGACAAGGTCATCGGCCCCATGAAGTCGTCCTTGTAGGCAGCCTGGCCGAATTTTTCGGCATACAGGCCGGTGCCTACCAGCTCGGCGACCAGGCTCGCCATATTGGCCGCCGCGCTGCCTTCCCAGTTCTGAACGGCCAGCGCGTCTGCCAGCATGGCGATGGCGTTGACACCGTCTTCCGGCTTCGACGAGTGCGCCGACAGCCCTTGCGCTTTCACGCGCAGGCGCTGGCCCTCCCAGTCGAACGTGTAGCGCATACCCTTGTGGGTGTCGCCGCGCGCCTTGATCCGTGCAGCCAGTGCCGGGGTGGCGTTGTCGATCACGGCGAATGCGTCCTCGGGAATCTGGCTGCCGAATGAGCCGCCGGTAAATTCGTTCAGCGCTGGTCCCGGCGCGGGTTTGCCGGCGACAGGCGGCATTGTGAGCGTCAGCGCGCCCCAGCCCTTTTCCGCAGTCACAACCGGGTACTCGGCGTCGATGGTGATATTTATCTGTGGCGGCGTGTGCGTCTTGAGGTACTGCTCCAGCGGGCCCCAGTCCGATTCCTCGGCCATGTACACGTAAAGCTCGATGCGTTTGTCCAGCTTGACCTTGCGGTCCTTGATCGCCTTCATCGCGTAGAGCGCGGTGGCGATCGGGCCCTTGTCGTCCTCGGCGCCGCGGCCGATCAGCTTACCCGGTTCGCTGGTACGGTCCAGCTTGAAGGGCGACTGCTTCCACTTGGCCGCATCGACCGGCTGGACGTCGCCGTGCGTGACGATGCCGACGCGCTCTTTGCCCTTGCCGTAGCCGATCACCACGACATAGCCCGAGTCGGTGAAGTCGAAACCGAGCCGGCGCGCCTCTTCACCGAGGAACTTCTTGAAACCGATATGCTGGGGATTGCTGGCGAACGGAACGCGCGGATCGGCGACCGTGTTGTAGCTGACCATGGAGGCCAGGCTGGCGATGACTTGGTCGCCGTACGTGCCACGCGCGTACTTGCCGGTGGCAAGGGCGACATCACTTGGCGGGGCGGCCAGGACAGCGCCATGCATCAGCAGCGCGAGGAGCGCGACCTTTTTCAACATTGGAGACCCTTTTTTAGGGTCGTTCCCGCGTATGCGGGAACCTATGCTGAGCCGATAGCTGAAGCGGCGTATAGGTTCCCGCATGCGCGGGAGCGACGTGCGTTTACGCGTCCGGACCTTTACGGTGCGGCTTCTTGAACTTAGGACCGCCCGGCTTCGGGCCGCCTTCCTTGCGTGGACCGGCTGGCTTTTTCACCGCAGGCTTTTCGCCGTCGCGGGTGATGTTGAGCTGCTGGCCGGCGACCCAGACCTTCTTCAGGTGCTCGATCAGGTCAGGCGACAGGTCCGCCGGCAGGTCGAGCGTGCTGTAGTCGTCGTAGATTTCGATACGGCCGATGTTGCGCGACTCAATGCCTGCTTCGTTGGCGATCGCGCCGACGATATTGCCCGGCTTGACGCCATGCGAGTGGCCCACTTCGATACGGAAGCTGCCCATGCCCTCTTCCTGCGGACGCGCGACCCGTTCGCGGTCACGCTTGAACGGCGCGGCGGCGCCGGTCGACGACTCAAAGCGCGGCGCGCGCGGCGACGACTCTTCTTTCCATGCAGGCGGCGCCTTGGCTTCGCGGTCCTGCTTCTCCAGCAGCAGCGGGATATCGCCGCGCGCCAGTTTGGCCAGCGCCGCGGCGATCTCGATCGCCGGCACGTTCTTTTCGCTCTCGTATTCCTCGATCAGCGAACGGAACACGTCCAGGCCGCCCAGCGCCAGGGTCTCCGCGATCTGGTCCTTGAACTTCGCGATACGCACGTCGTTGACGGCCTTGATGGTCGGCAGCGTCATCAGCGTCACCGGCTGGCGCGTCGCGCGTTCGATCGCCTTCAGCAGGCCACGCTCGCGCGGGGTGACGAACAGGATCGCTTCGCCGCTGCGGCCGGCACGGCCGGTACGGCCGATGCGGTGGGTATAGCTTTCCGGATCCGACGGCACGTCGTAGTTGATCACGTGGCTGATGCGCTCGACGTCAAGGCCGCGCGCGGCGACGTCGGTGGCCACCAGGATGTCGATCTTGCCGTTCTTGAGCTGCTCGATGGTGCGCTCGCGCTGCGTTTGCTGCATGTCGCCGTTGATGGCGGTGGCGGCGAATCCGCGCGCCTGCAGCTTGGTGGCCAGTTCTTCGGTACCGAGCTTGGTGCGCGCGAAAATGATCATGCCGTCGAACGGCTCGGCTTCAAGGATGCGGGTCAGCGCCTCGAGCTTCTGCATGCCGCTTACCAGCCAGTAGCGCTGGCTGATGTTCTCGGCGGTGCCGGTCTTGGCGGCGACGGTCACTTCCTGCGGGTCGCGCAGGTAGGTCTTGGCAATGCGCTTGATCGGCGCCGGCATCGTGGCCGAGAACAGCGCGGTCTGGCGCGACGCCGGGGTCTTTTGCAGGATCTGCTCGACGTCGTCGATAAAGCCCATGCGCAGCATCTCGTCGGCTTCGTCGAGCACCAGCGTCTTCAGCTTGGACAGGTCGAGCGAGCCTTTTTCAAGGTGGTCGATGACGCGGCCCGGGGTGCCGACGACCACGTGCACGCCGCGGCGCAAGGCCTGCAGCTGCGGGCCGTAGCTCTGGCCGCCGTAAATCGGCAGGACGTGGAAATCCTTGATGTGGGTGGCGTACTTCTGGAACGCCTCGGCGACCTGGATCGCCAGTTCGCGCGTCGGCGCCAGCACCAGCGCCTGAGGCGTCTGCTGCTTGATGTCGATGTTCGACAGGATCGGCAGCGCGAACGCCGCGGTTTTACCGGTACCGGTCTGGGCCTGTCCGAGCACGTCGCGATTTGCCAGCAGCAATGGAATGGTGGCGGCCTGAATCGGCGATGGCGTTTCGTAGCCGACCTCTTTCATCACCTTGAGGACAGCGGCGGAAAGGTTCAGGTCGGAAAACAACGGAAGGGGGGTGTCGGACATTGGAGGTACTCGCTAAATGGTGCTAAACCTCCAGTTTACTCTGTTGTGGGGTTGGGCGGTGCGATAACTATAGAGGGATGCTGTCGGGAAGTGCAATTATTGCAACACTGCGCACACGGAGGCGGCCTTTGGCCTTGTCCGCCCTACAGTCCACTTTGCGCGTAGGGCGGAAAAGGCCGAAGGCCCTCATCCGCCGTTTACATCTTCTTCGCGGCGCACATCTTGGCGATGTACTCGTCATGCGTCGGCATTACCTTGACGCACTGGGCGATCACGCTGCGCACGCTTTCCAGGTAGTCGGCAATATCGGCGTCCGACTGCGAGTCGGCCAGCGGATGGTAGCCGTCGATCGGCATGTTCTGCCCTTCGAACACCTGGATCCAGCCCACTTCCGAGAACAGCTCGTTGTCGACCCGCACGATGCGCCCGTGCGACTGATACATGTCCATCTTGCGCTGCAAGGTCTCGGGAATGGCCATGTTGGCGCATTCGGTCCAGTACGCCGAGTCGGTGCGCTGGTTGAGCTTGTAGTGCAGGATGATGAAATCGCGGATGCGCTCGTACTCGAAACGCGACTGGCGGTTGAATTCCTCACGGTCGACGGCGCTGAAACGGCGGTCCGGGAAGAAGTCGATCAAGCGCTGGATGGTCGACTGGATCAGGTGGATGCTGGTCGACTCGATCGGCTCGAGGAAGCCGCCGGCCAGGCCGACGGCCACCACATTGCGGTTCCAGGCCTGCTTGCGCATGCCGGTCTGGAACTTGATCAGGCGCGGTTCGGCCAGCGCCTTGCCGTCCAGGTTAGCCAGCAAAGTCGCGCTGGCTTCGTCATCGCTGATGAAGCGGCTGCAGTAGACATGGCCGTTGCCGGTGCGGTGCTGCAGCGGAATGCGCCACTGCCAGCCCGACTGGTGCGCGGTGGCGCGGGTATACGGCGTCATCGCGGCGACCGATTCGCACGGCACCGCCAGCGCGCGGTCGGCCGGCAGCCAGTGCTGCCAGTCTTCGTAACCGGTCTGCAAGGTCTGCTCGATCAGCAGGCCGCGGAAGCCCGAGCAGTCGATGAACAGCTCGCCCTCGACGCGCTGGCCGCTTTCCAGCACCACGGCGTCGATGAAACCGTCGCCTTCACGCTGGGTGGCGTGCGCGATCTTGCCTTCGATGCGGATCACGCCGCGCGATTCGGACAGCTTGCGCAGGTAGCGCGCATACAGGCTGGCGTCGAAATGGTAGGCGTAGGCGATGTCGCGCAGCGGCGAATTGGGTACGTCGTGGCGGGCCGGCATGAACTTGTTGGCCTTGGCGGCCATGCGCGAAATCGAGTACTCCTCCAGCGGCGCGGCCTTGCCGGCGCGGCGCATCTTTTGCCAGTACTGGTCGAACGGCACAGTCGCCAGGTCCTGGCCGAGGCGGCCGAATCCGTGCATGTAGCGCTCGCCCAGCTTGCCCCAGTTGACGAACTCCACGCCCAGCTTGAAGCTGCCCTGGGTTTCGCGCATGAACTCGTGCTCGTCGATGCCGAGCACGCGGTTAAAGCGCTGGATCATCGGGATCGTCGCTTCGCCCACGCCGACGATGCCGATCTCGTCGGATTCGACGAGGCGGATGTTATAGCGCCCGTTGAGCATGGTCGACAGCGCCGCAGCGGTCATCCAGCCGGCGGTCCCGCCGCCGACGATGACGATGTCCTTGATTGGTTCAGTGTTCATGATCGTATGCCGTGAATGCTCTACAAAAAAACAACCCCTGGCAGGCGTTAGCCCGGCAGGGGTCGTTACTTTACCGCAGTTTTGCCAAGTTCAGCTTAGAACTTGTAGCTCGCGCCAAAGTGGTAGGTACGGCCGTAGTCGACACGGTTGGACGGGTTGTTCTCGTCCGTGGTGAACTCCAGGAATGGCGCATTGTTCCAGTTCTGTGCCTGGGCAAACAGGCTCACGCCCTTCAGCCAGCCGCTCTGGATCTCGTACGATGCCTGCAGGTCGACAATGGTCTCGCCCTTGATGAAGGTCAGCTGCTGGTTATCCTGGAAGTCGGATACCTGGCCCAGGAAGCTCGAACGCTTGCGCGCTGCGGCGGCGACCTGGAAGCCGGCCTTTTCGTAGTACAGGCGCAGGTTGCTGACTTTGCGCGACAGGCCTGGCAGCGGAATGCTGATCGAATCGCCGGCCACGTTGGCAAAGCCGATTTCCGGCAGCTCGATACCGCTCTTGGTATCGGAGTGGTTGACCATCATGCCGAAACCGTCGAGGTACTTGCTGACCATCGAGAACGGAATGTTCGCCGCCAGTTCCCAACCATGGATATTGCCGCCTTCGGCATTGGTTGGCTGGGTGAACAGGCCCTGGGTCGAACCTGCGAACGGACCGGTCAGTGGCAGCGGGGTCGTCGGCGTGACGAACTCGGCGTAGTCGTAAGCACGTGGCGCACGGAGGATGTAGGTGTCGAGCTTCTTGTAGAAGACTGCGGCGCTGACATAGCCCTTGTTACCGAAATACTTCTCGTACGACAGGTCGAGCGCCTTGGCGCGGAACGGCTTGAGCTGTGGATTGCCGCCGCTGCCGGTCAGGATCGACACGCCCTGGGTTGCCAGGCCGAAGTTCTGGCCAGCACGCAGGTCGTCCAGGTTAGCGCGCGATACCACCTTGGCCAGGCCGAAGCGCAGCATCTGGTCGCTGCCCAGGTCGAACGACAGGTTCATGCTTGGCAGCACGTCCCAGTACTTGTCGCCTTCGGTGACACGCTGTGCCGGGCAGGTCTGTGCGGTATTGCCGGTGCAACGGGCCTTGTCGATGACGAAGCCGCCGCCGGTCTGGTCGGTGTGAATGGCTTGCAGGCCGACGTTGCCGCGGTACGGCAGGCCGAACATATTGCCTTCCAGGTCAGCCATTGCGTACAGGGTCGAGATGCGCTCCTGAACGTCCCAGTACTTGTTGTAGATGTCGGCATCGACTTTTGGCGCCAGCTCGTAGATATTGCCGAGCGAACCGCGCGGATCCCACGAAGCGACCGAGAAGCCCGACGAGCCTGCTTGCGCAACGTCGCTGCCTGGCATCGCCACCGATGCGTATGGACCGCTACCGCCCTTGATGACGAGGCGGCCTTCGTCGCCGGTGCGCGCCTTGTCGCGCGCAGTGTGGTTGTAGCCGTAGGTGGTGCCGATCACTGGGCCCCATTCCACTGCGCGCTTGCCGACCAGGCGGATCGCCTTGACTTCATCTTCCACGTACGGCTGCGCCAGGTAACCAGCCTGCGGCGATGCTTCGCCGCCGGACCAGCCCATCACGTCCGTCAGGCGGGCGACGTTGCGGTCGGAGTAGTTCGAGCCCGGGGTGTACTTCACCTGGGTGACATTGCCGCCATCAAAGCCGGAGAAGCCCAGCGTATCCTGGGTGCGGCCTGGAATACCTGCGTAGGTCTCGTAGCGCGAACCGAGCTTGGTCGCTTTCGACCAGGTCAGGTCGGCCGAGGTGGTCCACTCGCCGAATTTCAGTTCGTTGTTCCAGCCGATGGTCTTGAGGTCATCCTCAGCGCCTTCGTAGTGGTTACGGACCACGCCCTTCCAGTCGGTCAGGGTGCCGCTGGTGGCGACGCCATTGGCGATCGTGGCCTGGCTCAGCACGTGCTGGCGCTCATACGCGCCGCCGGCGTTGTAGGCGACGCCGCCTTCGAAGCCGGTCTTTTTCAGGCCGGTCTCGCCAGCCGAATAGAACAGGTCGACGGTCGACTTGAAATTGCGGTTAGGACGGAATTGCAGCGAGGCGAAAGCGCCATCGCGCTCATGCGAGCTGACTTCGGTGTCGTAGCCGAAACCGCCTGGCACTTTGACGTCAACGCCGTTGTACGGCAGCGTCGCCACGCCCCAGGAATTGAACTTCGACTGGCCGCCGCCCACTTCTTCGTAGCGGGTGAAGCCCACTGCCACGCCGATGGTGCGATTGGCGAACTGGTCGATGTACGACAGGGTGTAGCGGTCGCCATCGCCTTCTGGCAGGCCATCCTTCTGCTTCACGCCAAGGCGGCTCTTCTTGTAGCTGACCGCGATGGTCTGCTTGCCGAAGTCGAGCGGCTGGACGGTGCGCAGGTCGATGGTCGATGCCAGGCCCTGGCCGACGACACTCGCGTCAGGGGTCTTGTAGATGACCACGGAACCCATCAGTTCAGCTGGGAACAGATCGAATTCAGGGGAACGGGCATTGCCGGTCGAGGCCATTTCGCGGCCGTTGAGCAGGGTGCCGTTGAAGCTTGGCGACAGGCCGCGCACGGAAATCTCGGCCGCGCGGCCCGAGCTGCGGCCGCGCTGGGTCGAGACGCCTGGCAGGCGCGAGATCGACTCGGCAACGCTCTGGTCCGGCAGCTTGCCGATGTCTTCGGCGGAAATCGCCTCGACGATCGAGCTGTTGTTCTTTTTGATCGAGATCGCTGCCTCGATACCACGGCGGATGCCGGTAACGACGACCACTGGTGGTGCGTCGACAGCTGCCTCGGCGGCCACTGGCGCGACCGGAACTGCTGGCGCGGCTTCTTGCGCGAACGCCGACGTGGCCATTGCGGATACGAAAATGGCGCAACCGGCTGCCACTGGGCTCAACCGGAATGCTACCTGGCCAGCCTTCGTTGTTAACTTATTCATGTGTCCCCTCGTTCATCAGTACTACACAATTTCCCGTTTCTTGGCAGCTTATTTACGGGATCCTTTTACCCAGCGTTCCAACATGCTTAATAATAATTTTGTACTAAAACTAGATGCACTGTCAACGACAGTTGTGTCGCACTACCAAAATGCCACAAATTTCTCGTAGCACCCGTAGCCACAGGGCAAACACGTTGTATTTAGGGTACAAAGCTCGGATATGCACGATGTAGTACGACTACATTTTGGCGTTTTTGCACCGAAACGTAGCTGAAATGCACCGACGCAGTGCGAAATTAGTGCTGCACGGGAATATTTATAAGCGACAATTTGGCAGGCGCCCGTTGAAATCTGATCGATCGCGATGTCCTGTACTAAAACTAGGGTGGAAAATTCCATCGCACCCAGGGTGTAAGGCCGCTGCGTTGAGGCCGTTTTCCTTCTGTAGTATGCTTAAAAGCCAAAATAGCAATGTAGTGAAATTACGAGCCGCGATGCAAAGCGGCGGCTGACACAACAAATCGACGGAGACCGCGATGAAGAGCATCACCCTTTCCCTGCTTGCCGCAAGTGCATTCCTGCTTCCGGGCGCAGCGGCTGCCAAGGACTACCGCATCGATCACATGGAGCCGCCGTTCTGGTGGGCCGGCATGCAGGAGAAGAAGGTCCAGCTGATGGTGCACGGCAAGCAGATCGCCAGCCTGGAACCTGCCGTCAGCTATCCGGGCGTGCGCATCGCGTCGGTGACCCGCGTCGCCAACAAGAATTACCTTTTCATCGATCTGGTCGTCGACGCTGGCGCCGCGCCCGGCAAATTCGACATCAGCTTCCGGAATGGCGCCGACAGCGCCAGGTACACATATCAGTTGCTGGCGCGCGAACAAGGCTCGGCAGCGCGCGCGGGCTTTGACAGCACCGATGCGATCTACCAGATCATGCCGGACCGCTTCGCCAACGGCGACCCATCCAACGACAGCCTCTCGCCGATGGCCGACAAGCTCAATCGCGCCAACGGCGGCGGGCGGCACGGCGGCGACCTGAAGGGAATCCTGAACAGCCTCGACTACATCGCCGCGATGGGCTTCACGCAGCTGTGGCCAACCCCGGTCGTCGAGAACGACATGCCTGCCTACTCGTATCACGGCTATGCCGCCACCGATCACTACAAGGTCGATCCGCGCTACGGCAGCAACGAGGACTACCGCAAGCTGACGCAGGAAGCGCGCAAAAAAGGCATCGGCATGATCCAGGACGTGGTGCTGTCGCACATCGGCCTTGGCCACTGGTGGATGAAGGACATGCCGACGCCCGACTGGACCAACCACGCCGGCAAATTCGTGCCCACCCAGCACCACCGCGTCTCCGTGCAGGACCCGTATGCGTCGAAGGAGGACGCGGCCAACTTCACCACCGGCTGGTTCTCGAACGGGATGCCGGACATGAACCAGACCAATCCGCTGGTCGCCAATTACCTCATCCAGAACAACATCTGGTGGATCGAGTATGCCGGCCTGTCGGGCCTGCGCATCGACACCTATGGCTACTCCGATCCGGCTTTCCTGGCCGAGTACACGCGCCGCCTGATGGCCGAGTATCCGAACCTGAACATGGTGGGCGAGGAGTGGCACAAGTCGCCGGCGGTGGTGTCGCGCTGGCAGAAAGGGAAGGTCAATTTCGACGGCTACACCAGTTCCCTGCCCAGCCTGATGGACTTCCCGCTGGCCGAAGCGATGCGCGGCGCGCTCGCCAACAAGGATACCGGCTTCACCGATGTCTACGAAACGCTGTCGCAGGACTACCTGTATCCGAACGCCGGCAACCTGGTCCTGTTCGAAGGTAACCACGACATTGCGCGCCTGTTCAGCGTCGTCGGCGAAGACCTTGGCCTGTACAAGATCAACCTGGCGTTCGTGATGACGATGCCGCGCATCCCGCAGTTCTACTACGGTACCGAGCTTTTGATGACCAGCGCTACCGGCGAACGCAATGACGCCAGCTACCGCGAAGACTTCCCCGGCGGCTGGGCGGGCGACAAGGTCAATGCCTTCACCGGCGCAGGCCTGAGCGCGCAGCAGCGCGACGCCCAGGCGTTCGTCAAAAAGCTGGCCAACTGGCGCAAGTCGCAGCCGGTCATCCATCACGGCAAGACCATGCACTTCGGCGCCGAGAACGGCACCTATGTGTACTTCCGCTATGACGGCCAGAACAAGGTCATGGTCGCATTGAACAAAGGGGCGAAGGATGCCGTGCTGCCGACCGCGCGCTTCCAGGAGATGCTCAAGGGCGCGAAGTCCGGTATCGACGTCATCAGCGGTAAAACGTACGCGCTCGACAGCGCGCTGGCGCTGCCCGCCAAGACCGCCGTCATCCTTGAAATCTGAAGGCGCCGCCATGACCGCTACATCACACTGGCTGCTGGCCGCCCTCCTCGTCAGCGGCAGCGCGGCAAGCGCGCAAGGCCCGGCCGGCAAAGACCTGTTCATCCGCGGCGCATTCAACGGCTGGGGCCTTGATAACGCCATGGTCTACAAGGGCAAGGGCGTGTACGAGGCCGATATCCTGATCAGCCCGGGCAACCATGCGTTCAAGGTCGGCAGCAAGGACTGGAGCGCGGAGTGGGTGATCGACCCGAACGCCAGCATCAAGGTGGCCACCGACACCGACTACCGGATGGACACCAGCGCCGGGCCGGAGGATTACCTGTTCGTCAAAACCACCGCGCCCTACAAGTTCAGCGTGGACGTGACCGACCCGAAGGCGCCGCGCCTGCGCGTGACGCGCCTGCCGAATCCGGCGGTTGCCGCGATCGATCCGCACAAGGGCCACCAGCAGCAGGTGGTGCAGGCCTGGCCTACCTTCGACGGCAAGCAGGAGACCGTGCGGTTCTCGGTCCAGGATGCGGCTGCGGCGCAGCGCACCTATGCGCAGTCGACCACGATGCAGCTGCGCGATCCCGGGCCGCAGTACGCGCTCTATAGCGAGCCGGAAGGCCTGCCGGTGGCCCGCACCGGCAACCTGGCCTTCGACGCGCTGTTTGCGCTGGCCGGCTTCGAGATGAAGCAGAACTCGGTCAGCGAAATCAAGGACGGCAACTACAACGGCGGCGCGGCGATCGCCTGCGCGTGTTTTGAAACCGGCGAAAAATGGCACTACGTGTGGACGCGCGACCTGTCGTATGCCGCCGATCTTGGGCTGGCGATGCTCGATCCTGCGCGCACCCGCAATTCGCTCGACTTCAAGCTGTCGCCGTTCCGCAAAGGCGTTGTCAAGGCGCCGCAGGTCGCCGGCAGCCAGGACGGCCTGCAGATCATCCAGGACACCGGCAGCGGCGGCAGCTGGCCGGTCAGCACCGACCGCGTCACCTGGGCCTTCGGCGCCGAGGAAGCGCTCAAATCGCTGCCAGCGGCCGAGCGCAAGCCGTTCGCGGCGCGCGCGCTCAAGGCGCTGGCCAACACGATTGAAAACGACCGAATCGCCGCGTTCGACAAGGAATCGGGCCTGTACACCGGCGAACAGTCATTCCTCGACTGGCGCGACCAGAGCTACGCCGCATGGATCGTCAACGACCTGTCCTCGATGGCGAGCTCCAAATCGCTGTCGACCAATGTCGGCCACTACAAGGCATTGACCCTGACGGCATCGCTGGCAGCCGAACATGGCGACGACGCGCGCGCCCGCAAGTACAAGGCCTGGGCGCGCGACCTCAAAAAAGCCATCAACACGCGATTGTGGCTCCCGGGCGAAGGCATGTACAGCAGCTTGAGCGCGGGCCACTTCGACGGCGCGGCGATGCACAAGTTCGACTGGCTCGGACAATCGCTGGCAATCGTCACCGGCATCGCCGATGAAGCCAAGGCGCGCAGCATCCTGTCCCGCTATCCGCACGGCCCAATGGGCGCGCCGGTGATCTATCCGCAGCAGCCAGGCATTCCGGTGTATCACAATCGCGCCATGTGGCCGTTCGTGACAGCCTATGGCTTGAAGGCCGCGGCCATCGGCGGCAATGCCAGCGTGGCCGACGCCGCCTACGACACCCTGATGCGCGGGGCGGCGGTCAACCTGTCCAACATGGAAAACCTCGAATGGCTGTCCGGACAGCCGCTGCTGCTCGACGAAGCCAATCCGTCGCTGATCGGGCCCGTCATCAACTCGCGCCGCCAGCTCTGGTCGGTCGGCGCGTATCTCGGGATGGTGGTCGAGAATGTGTTCGGGGTGACGCTGGAAGCGGACAGCATCCGCCTGCGGCCCTTCATCACCGCCAAGCTGCGCCGCGAAGCGTTCGGCACAGCCGAGGCGATTACGCTGCGCCGCCTGCGCCTGCACGGCAAGCAGGTCGATGTGCGGGTCGAACTGCCGCCCGCGTCCAGCGCCACCGGCTATTACGACATCGACAAAGTGACGCTGAACGGCGTTCCGGCGCAGCAGCAGATACGTCTCGACCAGCTGAAAGCCAACAACACGATCACCGTCACCCTTGGCGCTTTGCGCGCTGGCCAACAGGCGATTCGCCGCGTCAGCGCCGATCCGTATGCCGAGTCGCCGGACGTTTTTGGCCCGCGCGAGCCGGTCATCACGCGCTTGGCGCATGACGGCGCCGCAGTGGCGCTCGACATCGGCGCCGGAGGAAACCCGGCCGGCACCGTGTACAACGTCTACCGCGACGGCAAGCTGGTCGCCGCCAGGGTCGCCGCGGGAACCTGGCGCGATGCGCGTGCGATGGCGGGCAGCTGCTACGCCGTCGAGGCGCAGTTCGAGAAGTCGGGCAATCGCAGCCATCACAGCGCGCCGCGCTGCACCGGGGCGGGCCTGCAGGTGCCGGTGACGGACGCGCGGGTGAAATCGAATCTCGGAATCCAGCCCTCCAGCGTCCGATTCGCCGCGCCGCACCTCAAGGACTGGGGCAAGCCGGGCGACCGCTTCGCCGTCGATGCGGTTCGTATCGACAGCGCGGGCCAGTACCGGGTACAGATCCAGTATCACAACGGCGCCAACCAGATCAACCTGGGCATCAGCGGCGGGGTCAAATGGCTGATGCTGAAAAATGCGGCGGGACGCGTTGTCGCACAGGGGGTTGTGCAGCTGCCGCATGCGCGCGTGGAGAAGGAGAACACGCCGCTGGTGTATTCCACCCCGCTGCAGGCGCACCTGGCGGCAGGCTCATACCGGATTGAACTCAGCGACTTTTACAACATGAGCTATTTGGATAGCAACAGCACGTTCAGCGCCGCTGGCGGCACGCACGGGCCGTGGAACCGGGTCGATATCTATGGCGTGCGGATCCTGAAAGCCAACTGACGCCGTTCCCGCGCGTTCGCACACGTCGCCCCTGCGAAAGCAGGGGCCCATACTAAACATGCCGAATATGGCCCCCCTGCCTTCACAGGGGGGACCTTGAATCCTGCATTCCAAGTCTCAATGTTGCGATAGCAGCGCGCGCGGGATTGGCGTCAGCGCGTGTGGAGGTTAAGCGAAGTGACTTTGGCGAAGTCGATCGGCTTGACCACATGCTCGTCGAAGCCCGCATCCATCGCCAGCTCGCGGTCGCGCGCCTGGCCATAACCGGTCAGCGCGATCAGCACCGCGCTGTCCATTCCCGCCAGCTTGCGCATCTGCGCGGCCACTTCGTAGCCAGTCATGTCGGGCAAGCCGATATCGAGGAATACAAAGCGCGGCTGGAATTCGGCTGCGCGGGCCAGCGCGTCGCGGCCCGAGTAAGCGGTGACGACATCGTGCCCGTCGATGCCGAGCAGTTCGGCCAGCGTATTGGCCGCGTCGGCGTTATCGTCCACCACCAGGATGCGCGTCGCCGCCATGCCGGCGTTCTGATCGAGCGCCTGTTCGTCGTTGCTACGGTCGTAAGGATAGGCCGGCAGCCGCACTTCGAACACGCTGCCCTTGCCGAGGCCCGGACTGGTCGCCGTGACCGTTCCATCATGCAGCGCCACCAGCGAACGCACCAGCGACAGGCCGATGCCAAGCCCGTCCTGCACGCGGTCGCCGGAATGCCCGTCCTGCGCGAACAGGCCAAAGATAAACTCGATGTTGGCTTCTTCCAGGCCGATGCCGTTGTCGCTGATGCGCACTACCGCATCGTCGCCCTCCACCGTCAGCGCAAGGCCGACCACACCGCCAGGCGGCGTGAACTTCGCGGCATTGTGCAGCAGGTTGCCGATAATCTGGCACATCCGTACATGATCGCCCTTGATCCAGACTTCATTCTCCGGTAGCGACACATTCAGCACGTGTTTACGGCTCTCGATGATGCCTTCCACCGACTCGCGCGCGTTGGCGACCGCGCTTTTCAACTCAACCCGTTCCTGGTGCAGCGTGATCTTGCCTTGCGAGATGCGCGCGACGTCGAGCAGGTCGTCCACCAGGCGTACCAGGTGGTCGGTGTGGCGCGCGATGGTGCGGCGCGCGCGGTCCTGCAAGTCAGGTACCGATGGCTCCAGCTTGCACAGCAATTCCACCGAGCTGCGGATCGGCCCGAGCGGATTGCGCAGCTCGTGCGCCAGGGTCGCGAGGAATTCATCCTTGCGGCGGTCGACGTCGCGCAGTTCGCGTTCGACGATCGCCAGGCGCAGCAGCGCCTTGACGTTGGCAACCAGTTCCTCCGGCTCGATCGGCTCGAACAAATAGTTATCCGCGCCACCGTCCAGCGCGCGGATCTTGTCGGCCACGGCGATGTACGACGCCGACGTCTGCAGCACCAGGATCGCCTTGGTCTCCGGGTCGGCCTTGAGCTTGCGGCAGACATCCATGCCGTTGATGTCGGGGAGCTTGGTATCGAGCAGGACCAGGTCGGGCAGGTTCTCGCGCGCCATCGTCAGCGCCGCGTTGCCGGTCGCCGCCTCGATCACCTTGAATCCAGCCCGTATCAGGATGCGCGAACGCGCATAGCGTGCAGCATCGCTATCATCGACGATGAGAATAACGGAATTGAGTAGATTCGATAGCATGGACTGGCTCGTGGCTGATTAAGTTGGCACAGGCGCGTGTTGGTCGCCATGCCTTGCAGTATATACAACGGGGATCGTCACACAGAAGACCGACCCCTTACCGGGCGTGCTTTCGACGTTCACCGACCCATTCAGCAGTGTCGCCAGGTTGCGGCACAGCGACAGGCCCAGCCCCGTGCCTTTGGTCTTGGCCTGCAGGTGGTTCGCCACCTGGCCGAATTCTTCGAAAATGATCTCGAGGTGTTCGCGGTCGATGCCCAGGCCCGTATCGCTGACTGAAAACCGCACTTGGCCCTCGTCTTCAAGCGCTTCGGCATGCACCACGATCTCGCCGCGCTCGGTGAACTTCAGCGCGTTGGAAATGAAGTTGCGCAGGATTTGCGACAGCTTGCCCTCGTCGGAGATCATCTTCAGGCCCTCGGGCGGCTCGTCGAAAATCAGCGCCACGGCGCCGTTTTCGTCCAGCAGCGGGCGCAGCATGCCGCGCAGCGCGCGGAACATCTCGCCAACCTCGAATTCGTCGGCGTGCACATCGACCTTGCCGGCTTCGATCTTGGCGATGTCGAGCAGGTCGTTGACCATGTCGTTCAGCGCCAGCGATCCGTGCAGGATAAAGTTGACCTGCTTCTCCTGCTCCACGCTCAGCTCACCGTCGACGCGGTTCAGCAGCAGCGTAGCGAGTGCGCGGATCGAGCTCAGCGGCGTGCGGAACTCGTGGCTCATGTTCGACAGGAAGCGCGATTTCATTTCGTCGGCGCGGCGCAGGTGTTCGGCCTTCTCGTCCAGTTCCGCGTACAGCGCGACGACACCGCGGTTGGTGTCTTCGAGTTCGCGGGTCAGCTGGATCAGTTCTTCCTGGCGGATTTTCAGTTCGTCCAGCGCGCCAAGCAGCTCCTGGTTTTGCTGGCGCAGCTCGCCGAGCATATCGGCCGGCTGCGACATGGCTGCCGTACTGAGCTCGCCGAGCGTGGCGGACGTGACGCGGCCCGCCTCTGGAGGCAGCAGCTTGCGCAGCGTGATCGAGGTGCCCTTGCCGGGCGCGGTGTCGATGGCGAAGCTGTCCATCAGGCGCCGCGCGCCCAGGATGCCAAGGCCCATGCCGGTCTGCGAATGATAGCGGCCCGACAGCACCACATCGAGATGCGGAATGCCAGGACCGCGGTCTTCGATGCGTATCTGGAGCAGCTGTCGCGCTCCGTCCTGCTCGATCGAAAAATCAACCTTGCCCGCGCCTGCATAATTGAATACGTTGCGCGCCAGTTCAGACACCGAGGTGGCGATGCGCACCTGGTCCTGCACGCCAAAACCGCTGATGCGCGCTACTTCCCGCGCACGCTGGCGGGCGTTGACGACGTCTACCTCCGCCGCGATATTGACCGTGACGATGCGCAGGCTCATGGGAGGGCGTGCTCGCGAACCACGACAACGGTTGAGTCATCGCGCCCGCGCGAGAAATCGCGGTACAGGATAGCGGCGATGACGGAAGCATGCCTGAACACCAAGCCGGGATAAGCGCTTAGCTCCCATCGGGTGTTGATGCCGTCGGACGCCAGGATCAGCACCGACGCGCTGTCCCATGGCTGTTCGAATTCCTGCACCTTGCGCAGGTTGCTGCCGACGATGCCGTTGTGCGACAACAGGTGGCGGCGCGTGCTGCCGCCGGCGATGCTGCCGGCGATATTGCCGACGCCGCAAAATACCAGCTTGCCCACGTAGGAGTCGATATCCACCACCGCCAGGGCGGCGCCGCGCGTCGAGCGCAGCGCGGCGTGCGCGTCGGTGGTGCGCGCGCCCGGCGGCCCCCTATCGAAGTCGAGCGATGCGCCGACCGCCGCGGTCGAGGCGACAGCCGCTTCCGGTCCGTGGCCGAGACCGTCGGCCACCACCACGCAAATGCCGCTCTGGTGATACGACACGCCCCAGTTGTCGCCGCACTCATCCTCGCCGGCGATCGGCAGGCATACGCCGCCCACCTCCCAGCCGGTCTGCGGCGCCGCGCCGTCGAGCGCCCACACCATCATCATGACGACGGTGCCTTTGCCAGGCGCGGAATAGATATCGAAACTGTCGGACTGGCGCTGGATCGCGCCGAGACCCACGCCGTAGGTGCCGGCGGTCGAGGTACCGTCGGCCATCAGCAGGTCGAGATTGGCCATGCCGGGACCCGTATCGATGGCCAGCACCTCAACGCCGCACTGGCCGTTGACGTCGACTGGACGCATGAGGATCTCGCCCTCGCGCGCATGCTTGACGATATTGGTTGCCGCTTCGGTGACCACGATGGCCAGCCTGCCGGCGCGCGTCTCGCTGAAACCGAGCCGGCGCGCCATTTCCGCAGCGGCGCGCCGGGCAGCCGCTATCTCGCTCAACTCCCCGACATGGAAAGTTGAATGTATTGCGGATTGGGTCAAAACGGTTTCCATTTCGTGATTGTGACGCGGGTGCCCTTGCCAGGCGCAGAATCGAGCTCGAAGTCGTCCGCCAGGCGGCGCGCGCCGGACAGGCCCAGGCCCATGCCGCCGCCGGTGGTATAGCCGTCAGTGAGCGCCTTGGCGATGTCGACGATGCCGGGGCCTTCATCGATAAAGCTGATCGACAGCCCGCGCCGGCCGCCGTCGTGGACCAGTGACAGTTCGGCGCGTCCGCCGCCGCCATAGCGCAGCGTGTTGCGTGCCAGCTCACTGGCCGCGGTCACCATCTTGGTCTGGTCGATCAGCGAAAAGCCGAGCGCCACCAGCTGGTCGCGGACCAGTTTTCGTACCCGCACGACATCCTCGTCGGAGCCGAGCGGCGTGACGATATCACCCGTCATTGCGGCGTTCATGAGCGCACCCCGAGGCCGGCACGGTAGACCATACGGTGCCGGTTCAGTCCCATTCGCTTTCCTGCTGGAGCAATTTGACGCCGCGCTCGACGTTAAGCGCCGTGCTGACGCCTTCCAGCGTCAGGCCCAGCTCCACCAGGGTGATCGCCACGGCCGGCTGCATCCCCACCAGCACGGTGCGCGCATCGAGGATCTTCGCCATTGCCGCGGTATTGCTGATCATGCGGCCGATGAACGAGTCGACGATATCCAGCGCCGAAATGTCGATCAGTACGCCGGTGGCGCGATCCTTGACGATTCGGGTCGTCAGGTCGTCCTGCAAGGTCATCGCCAGGCGGTCGTGCATGTCGACCTGGATCGTGACCAGCAGCAGTCGGCCCATTCTCAGAATTGGTATGCGATCCATGGTCTTAGCGCCCGTCCTGGCCGATGCTGATGGTCGAACCGGTGCGTTTGAGCGCGACCACGAAGGCATCAGCCAGGGTCGCCTTGGTCAGTACATCTTCCAGGTTGACGCCGAGGTGGACGATGGTTTGCGCGATCTGCGGACGGATACCGCTGATGATGCAGTCCGCGCCCATCAGGCGTGCGGCGGCGATCGTCTTGAGCAAATGCTGGGCGACCAGGGTGTCGACGGTCGGCACGCCGGTGATGTCGATGATCGCGATCGATGCGCCGGTTTCGACGATCTTCTGCAGCAGGTTTTCCATCACCACCTGGGTACGCGCGCTGTCGAGGGTGCCGATCAGCGGCAGCGCCAGGATGCCTTGCCACAGCTGCACGACAGGGGTGGACAGCTCAAGCAGTTCCTGCTGCTGGCGCAGGATGACCTGCTCGCGCACTTTCTGGTACACCTCGATGGTGTACAGGCCAAGGCGGTCGAACAGGGCGCTGGTGGTGGACATCGCTTCAATCAGCGCCGCAGGCTCGGAGGCCAGTTCGTTGCGCAGGTAGCCGAACAGCGGCTCTTTCAGGGCGAAGATGAAGTGCGCCGTTTCGATCGACGAAAAGCCCTGGCGCACGCGCGCCTGCGAGATTTCGGTCAGCATGCGGCGCGTTTCGTTCCAGCCGGACGTCTCGATATCGATGCTGGCGCCGCTGCGCAGCGCGTCGCCCAGCACGTTGAGAAACGCCGCGCCCTGCTGGCGCAGTTCCGATTCGGCGTTCTTGTCGCGGCGAATCATGCGAGACATCATGCCCGAGAACCAGCCCTCGAGCAGCTCAGCTTCGTGTTTTGCGATGATTGCTGCTAATTGAACGCTTGTATCGTTGCTCATAGGGGGTCCTTGTCGTGGAAAAACATTTGCATTCGGGAAATAAATTAGACGTAGGAAATATCACTACTGCCAACCCGTCAGTATAGCGGACAAGTCGACCAACTGTTGCACAATTGAATCGTATTGTTGACACAACGATCATCTCGTCAACGCCATTGAAAACAGCTTGGTGCCGCGGTCTTCCGGCGTCAGGAAAATGGTCTTTTCCATCCGCAGTCCAAGCTTTTCGAGCAGGCTGATCGAGGCGGCATTTCCCGGCGAAGTGATGGCCAGCAGCCGCTCGAGCCCGATATCGCGCCGTGCGTGCTCGACCACGGCCTTCCCGGCTTCGCAGGCGTAGCCTTTGCCGCAGTGCTCGGGCAGGAAGGCGTAGCCGATATCGACATGGTCGAGCGTGTCGCGCTTGATCAAGCCGCTCATGCCGAGCGGTTCGCCGCTGTGCCGGTCCTCGACCAGGTAGATCGAGTGGCCAAGCCTGGCCTGCATCGCCATCGGCCCGTCGGCAATCGCCTGCGCGGCCGCGTCGAGCGTGCGGATGCCGCGGTCGCCGATAAATTCAATGAAGCCGGGGGTGTTGACCAGCGCTAGGTAGAACACGGCGTCGTTGCGGTCCAGGGTGCGCAGGCGCAGGCGTTCGGTCTCGAGGATCTTCATGGGGCGGCGAAAGTTGTGGGTACAGCCGGGAAGTCTAGCACCGCGGCGCGGCCGCGCTAGCGCCCGAGCCTGAAATCGATGTGGCCCGGCCGGCCCGGCAGCGACAGCGCGGCGCGCACGCGCGGCGCCTCGCTGATCACCTGGCCGCGCCGCAGCACCAGCCGGCGCGCGGCGCGCAGGCGGATCGCCTCGACCGGGCTGCCGGCGTCGAGCAGCACCAGGTCGGCGTTGCAGCCCGGCGCCAGTCCGTAGCCCTCCAGCCCCAGGATGCGCGCCGGCGTCTCCGTCACCGCCAGGAAGCACTGGTGCATCCCCTCCCTGCCGGTCATCTGCGCCACGTGCAGGCCCATATGCGCCACCTCGAGCATGTCGCCCGAACCGAGGCCGTACCATGGGTCCATCACGCAATCGTGACCGAAAGCGACATCGACGCCGGCGGCCAGCAGTTCGGGCACGCGGGTCATGCCGCGGCGTTTCGGATAGCTGTCGTGACGGCCCTGCAAGGTAATGTTGATCAAGGGGTTGGCGATCGCCGCCACGCCCGCTTCGGCAATCAAAGGCAGCAGCTTGCTGACGTAGTAGTTGTCCATCGAATGCATCGATGTCAGGTGCGACCCCGCCACGCGGCCGTGCAGGCCGAGGCGGTGGGTCTCGGCCGCGAGTGTCTCGATGTGGCGCGACATCGGATCGTCGGACTCGTCGCAATGCATGTCCACGCGCAGCCCCTTGTCGGCGGCGAACTCGCACAGCAGGCGCACCGACTCGGCGCCTTGCGCCATGGTGCGCTCGAAGTGGGGAATCCCGCCCACCACATCGACGCCCATCGCAATCGCCCGTTTCAGGTTGGCGAACGCGGTCGGGCTGCGCAGCAGGCCGTCCTGCGGAAACGCCACCAGCTGCAGGTCGATGTAGGGCGCCACCCGGCGCCGCACGTCGAGCAGCGCCTCGACCGCCAGCAGGCGGTCGTCGCAGACATCGACATGGGTGCGGATGGCCAGCAGGCCGCGCGCGACGGCCCAGTCGCAGTACTGCATCGCCCGTTCGATCAGCGCATCCTGGGTCAGCTGGGGCTTCAACTCACCCCACAGGGAAATCCCTTCGAGCAGCGTGCCGCTGGCATTCACCCGCGGCAAACCGTAGCTGAGCGTGGCATCCATATGGAAGTGGGCGTCGACAAACGGCGGCGTCGCCAGGTCGCCTTCGGCGTCGATTTCGCGCGCGCCCTTGCATGGCAGCTGCGCGCCGACGCCGGCGATACGTTCGCCTTCGATGGCGATATCGGCCTGGCGGCCGTCCGGCAGTGTGGCATTGCGAATAACGAGGTCCATATGGCTTTCCGGGGCTGGGAGACTGGCTCGATTGTAGCGATTTACCGCCAATCACGCGGCGCAATTTGTTGACCAAAATCATTGATGCTGCAATGCAAGATTTTACCAAGCCACATTCGTCGGGATAGGGCTTTTCAACCCGCCCCATCATGGATACACTAGTAAATATTGCAGCGCGTCATAACGAACCTAAGGGAACCACATGAGTACACTTCCAGAACAGTTTTCCGCAGCAGGCAAGTCGCAGATCCAGGCCCAGCTCGACTTCCTCGAATCGTTCGGCGCGCGCGCCTTCGACGGCGCCGCCCGCCTGATCGCCCTGAACATGGCAACCGGCCGCAGCGCCGTCGACCACTCGGCAACGGCGCTGAAGGAACTGGCCGCCATGCGCGACCCGCGCGACCTGTTCGCACTGAGCAAAACCGCCCCCGACCTGGGCTCGGTGATGGCATACGGCAGCCAGTGGCTGAGCATCGTGGCCGATGTCCAGGCCGGATTGCTGAGCGCTGCCGTGCCAGCGGCGGCGCGCCAGTCCGCGCCAGTGACGCCGCCGCCAGCGGCAGCGCCGGCACCTGAGCAAGCAGCAGCGCCTGCGCAAGCGGCAGCGCCTGCACCTGTGCCGGCGGCAGCGCCGGCGCCCGACATCAGCGCCGCGCAGGCGCGCCCGCTCAAGCCAGGCAAGCAGCCGCTGGTCGCGCTGGCGCCGGAGCCGGCGCCGGTCCCGGTTGCCGAAGTCAAACCGATCGCCAAGGCGGCCAGCAAGGCGGCCGGCAAGCCGGTGAGCGTCAAGCCTGCCGGCGCGACCATCGCGGCCGCTGGCGCCAAGCTGGCGCCGCAGGTCAAGCCGGTCGATGCCAGCCCGCCGCCGGCCGTGTTCGACCAGCAGCTGCTGACGCCAAAGCGCGGCAAGAAACGCTGACCCCGGCATGGCGGGTGCCGCTGCGCCCGCCTGCCAAACGGTGTACATTGACGGGCTTCGGCCCGTTTATTGGTTTACGGGCCAGCCTCCAGGGATTGTGCATGACTTTATCAAGGCTGATCGGCGGTTTCGTGCGCCGGCATTGGCGCGCCTACGCCTCGTCGGCGGTGATGCTGTTTGGCGTGGCGCTGTTGACCATTCTTATCCCGCGCAAGATCGGCGCGATGATCGACGGCATGGCCGCGCAGCGCCTGTCCGGCGACGACCTGCTGATCGGCCTGGCCCAACTGCTCGGCATGGGCCTGGCCATCTACGCGCTGCGCGTCGCATGGCGCCTGCGCCTGTACTCGGCGGCCTACCAGCTCGGCGTCGAACTGCGCACCCGCCTGTTCGCCCGCCTGGCGGCGCAAGGACCGGCGTTTTACCAGAAGCAGCGCACCGGCGACCTGATGGCGCTCGGGACCAACGACATCGACGCCATTGAAATGGCGGCCGGCGAAGCGCTGCTGGCCGGCTTCGACGGCACCCTGACCCTGGTGATGGTGCTCGGGATCATGACGCTCGGCGTCGACTGGCGCCTGGCCGCCATCGCCCTGCTGCCGTTCCCGCTGATGGGACTGGCGTTCTGGCGCATCTCCAGCCACATGCACGTGGCGGCGTCCGACTCGCTCAAGCGCTTCGCGGCGCTCAACGACCATGTGCAGGAATCGCTGTCGGGCGTGCGTACCGTGCGCGCGCTGGGGCTCGAACAACGCAACGCCAAGCAGTTCAGCGAACTGGCGGCGCGCGCGGCCGAGGCCAGCCTGAGCGCGCAAAAGTGGGAAGCCGCGTATGAACCCGCGGTCGGCCTGACGCTGACCGCCGCCAGCGTGCTGACGCTGGGCCTGGGCGGTTACCTGGTGTGGAACGATATGCTGACCATCGGCGCGCTGACCGCGTTCACGATGTATCTCGGCCAGCTGATCTGGCCGATGTTCGCGGCCGGCTGGGTGCTGTCCCTGATCAATCGCGGGCGCGCCGGCCTGGCGCGCCTGCAGCCGCTGCTCGACGCGCCCCTGAGCGTGGACGACCACGGCACGCTCGGACAGCTGGCGCCGGGCACCCTGGCGCTGGAGGGCGTTACCTTCGCCTACGACGGCCAGACCGTCCCTGCCCTCTCCGATATCAGCCTGGCGCTGCAGCCGGGCCAGACGCTTGGCCTGGTCGGCCCGACCGGCTCGGGCAAGTCGACCTTGCTGCGCGTGCTGCTGCGCCAGTCGACCCCGCAGGCCGGGAGCGCGACCTGGGGCGGCCACCAACTGTCCGAGTACACGCTGGCGACCCTGCGCGCGGCAATCAGCTGGGTACCGCAGGAGTCGTTCCTGTTCTCGGCCACGGTGTCCGAGAACATCGCGCTGGCCCGCCCCGACGCGTCGCGCGCCGACGTCGAGCATGCCGCCCGCATGGCCGACATCCACGACGACATCTTGCGCTTCCCGCAAGGGTACGACACGCCGGTGGGCGAGCGCGGCATCACGCTGTCGGGCGGCCAGCGCCAGCGCGTGGCCATCGCCCGCTCGCTGCTGGCCGACAGCACCCTGCTGCTGCTCGACGATGCGCTGTCGGCGGTCGACACCGGCACCGAGACGCGTATCCTCGAGCACCTCGAGGAGCTGCGCCGCGAACGGCCCGAACGCAGCGTCGTCATCGCCAGCCACCGCCTCTCCGGGGTGGTCAATGCCGACCATATCGTGGTACTGCGCGACGGCCACGTGTCGGAATCGGGCACCCACGACAGCCTGCTCGCGCAAAACGGCTGGTACGCCAGCCAGTGGCGTTACCAGCAACTGGAGGCCAGCCTCGATGCAACCTGATACAAAACAAAAAAACATGCGCGAGAACGCCGCCCAGGCCACCGCGCTGTTGCGCCTGGCCGCACGCCCGGACCGCCGCCACCTTGGCTGGGCCACGTTCTGGCTGGTGATCGCCGCCGCCTTCGAAGTGTCCGGCCCGATCCTCGGCAAGGCGCTGATCGACGACCACCTGCTCACGCGCGACCTCGACCTGCCGCGCATGGCGCTGCTGCTGGGCGGCTTCCTGGTCACCGGCTGGATCGCCACCGGGCTGCGCTACCTGCAGCTGGTGCGCCTGTCCGGCATGGCGATGCGTTCGGTGCAGCGCCTGCGCGAGTGGGTGTTCGCCCACGTGCTGCGCTTGCCGATGTCGTTCTTCGACCGCGCCATCACCGGCCAGTTGATCAGCCGCGTCACCAACGACACCGAAGCGGTCAAGACGCTGTACATCCAGGTACTGTTCGTCATGCTCGACAGCAGCATCGTCCTGGTTGGCACCATGGTCGCGATGGCGTGGCTGGACTGGCGCCTGATGCTGATCGTGCTGGCCCTGCTGCCGGCGGTGCTGGGCATCGTCTGGCTGTATCAGCGCCTGTCGGCGCCGGCCGTCACGCGCGCCCGCGCGCTGCGCAGCGACATCAACGGCCAGATGGCGGAGACCATCGGCGGCATGAGCGTGCTACAGGCGAATAACGCCGAGGCGCGCTTCGCAAAACGCTTCGCCGCGACCAACCATGACCACTACCTGGCCCGCGTGGCCGAACTGCGCGCCAACGCCTTCCTGCTGCGCCCCGCGCTCGACCTGCTCAATGTGGTGCTGCTGGCGGTGGTGATTTACAGCTTTGGCCAGCGCCAGATGAATGCGATCGAAGTGGGCATCCTGTACGCGTTCATCAGCTATATCGCGCGCGTGGTGGAGCCGCTGATCCAGATCACGATGCAGTTCAGCGGCCTGCAACAGGCGGTGGTGGCCAGCGCGCGGGTCAAGGCGCTGCTCGACGAGCCAGGTGCGCCGGAACACGCGATCGGCCGCAGCGGCCTGCCGGCGGCGGCGCCGGCCGAAGGCGCACCGGCGGTGAAAATTTCGCATTTGACTTTCGGCTACGCCCCCGGCCAGCCGGTGCTGCACGACCTGTCGCTGGAGGTGGCCCATGGCGCCTTTATCGGCATTGTCGGCCATACCGGCAGCGGCAAATCGACCCTGCTGTCGCTGATGCTGCGCTACTATCCAAGCCCGCACGGCAGCATCGAGATCGGCGGCCAGGCGCTCGACGGCATCGACAACGAGCGCTTCCGCGCCGAAGTCGGGCTGGTGCCGCAGGACCCGTTCCTGCTGGCGGCGTCGGCGCGCGAAAACATCGATATGGGACGCGGCCTGACCCAGGCCGACATCGAAACGGCGGCGCGCGCGGCCCACGCCCACGACTTCATTGCGGCGCTGGAACAAGGCTACGACACCTCGCTTGGCGAAGCCGGCGGACGCTTGTCGACCGGGCAGAAGCAGCTGATCGCGATTGCGCGCGCACTGGCGGGCAAGCCGCGCATCCTGCTGCTGGACGAGGCGACCTCGCATATCGACAGCCAGACCGAGCAGATTGTGCAGGTCGCGCTGAACGAGCTGCGCGGCCAGGTGACGATCATCGCGATCGCGCACCGCCTGTCGACCATCCGCGAGGCTGACCGCATCGTGGTGCTGAACCATGGACGGATCGCCGAAAGCGGCGCGCATGAGGACTTGATGCGCATCGATGGCGGCTTGTACCAGCGCCTCTACCTGCTGCAGCAGCTGGAAGCCTAGCGCTCGCCCTTATCGACATAGTGGGCCACCGACAGCAGGCGCGAACTCAGTTTGAGCCCGGCCTTCTCGGCTGCGGCCAGCGACACTTCGAAGCGCACCCGTTGGTCGACGATGCGCAGGTTGATCACGCTGCCATGTCGCAGCGCGTGGTCGAATTCGGTGATGGTCAGAATGCCTTCGGCGGCCGCGGCGCGCAGCAGCCGCTCGGCGCGCTCGGATTCGCCCAGCCCGACGAACAGCACATGGACGGCGTCGAGATGGTCGCCCGGCCCCAGCGTCCTGACGCCGACGGGGCGCGCATTGATGCCGCGCGCGCCGACGATGCGCGCCAGTTCGCGCGCGATGTCGTCGGCGCCGACCACGCCGATCACCAGCGGCGCCGGGGCGGCGTGGCCGGAAAAATCGACATAGCCGATGAACTTGGACACGAACGCCGCCTTGATGCCACGCTCGCTGCCGATGTCGGCCGCGGCGGCGGGCGCCAGCGCGGCGGCCAGCGCCAGCACGGCGGCCTTGCCGTACCGCCGCGGCAGCGACATCATCCGGAAAAAAGGTCGCATCGGCGGCTTCAGAAGCGCTTGACCAGTTTGATCATGGCGCTGCGCTGGAACATGTTGGCCGTGCGCGCGCTGCCGAATTCGGCATGCGACGAATGCAGCAGGTTCTTGCCGATCAGCGCGATGTCGAGGTTCTCCCCCAGGCTCCAGGTCCACTGCGCGTCGAGCTCGGTGTATGCCGGCACCGCGGGATTGGGCAGGCCGGAGTTATAGCGCAGCGAGAAGTCGATCTTGTGGGCGTCGGTCAGGTCGAAGTACGAGCGCAGGAACCACTGGCGGCGCGCATCGTTGTTGGCCAGGCCGGTGCTTGCGCTGGCGTCCCGGCTGTCCGGGCTGAAGCCCAGCTCGACATCCTGGACCACCACGCCGCCCGACAGGCGCCAGTTGGAGCGCGGCTGCCAGCGCCACCATGCTTCAATCCCTTTGCTGGCGCCTTCGCCCAGGTTCCTGAACTCCGATCCGCCCTGCGCCCGCGGCTCCAGCGTGCGCAGCCTGTCATAGTCGGCGCGGTAGGCGGTCACCGAGTACGAAAAGGTATCGGTCATCTGCGAGCGGTAGCCCAGCTCGGCCACCTTGACGACTTCGGACACGAAATCCGGCCCGCCCGCGATCGCATACTGCGGCACGCCGTTGACGACGGCCGGTACGGTCGGCGCATAGAGGTCGCGGTCGATGCGCGACGGCGCCCGCACCGAGCGCGCCAGGCTGCCCCATACCAGGTGGCGCGCACCGGGCGTCCAGGCCAGGCGCAGGTTGGGCAGGTGTTCCAGGCCGGTGTAGTGGTTGCGTTCCAGCTTGAGGCCGAGCGTCGCCTTCAGCGTCGGCGACAGGGTGACCTCATCCTGGGCGAACAGGTTGGTCCAGTCCAGCCGCAGCTCTTCGGGAAGGAATCCGAACGCCGGACCGTTGGTGACCCGGTCCCTGGCGCTGCGATAGCCGCCGCCCCACGACAGCCGGTGGCTCTCGCCGAGGCGCACATTGTGCTGCAGCGACAGGTCTACCGTATCGAGGCGCTCGAAAAACGCGGCCGGCTGGTTGCGCTCGGTGTGGTCGAGAATCAGGCCGATATGCAGGTCCGAGCCGCCCGCCAGGCGCATGTCGAGGGCGGTGGTCAGGTTGGCGCCGCTGATGGCGATGTTGCGGGTGCCGGTCTGCCCGAGGTGGCCCTCGTAGGCGTCGGCGGAGACGCGCAGCCCGTAGCCGCCCAGGTCCCAGTCGGCGCGGAAGCCCGCCTGCTGGCGCCGGAAGCCGGTATTGGTGTCGACGCCGGATGCGGTCAGGGTGTCGTCGACCTCGATCGCCTTGGCGTACAGGCGGTAATGGCCGTTCGGGATCCTGGCGCCGAAGCGCATGCCCCCGGTGCGCACGTCATCGCCGGCGGCCGCAGCCGCCAGGCCGCCCTGCGAATCCTTGGACGACTTGGTGATGATGTTGATGACGCCATTGACCGCATTGGCGCCGTAGATCGTCGCGCCCGGGCCGCTGATGACTTCAATGCGTTCGATATCGCTGATCAGGACATCCTGGGCATCCCAGTAGACGCCCGAGAACAGCGGCGAGTAGACGCTGCGGCCATCGATCAGCACCAGCAGCTTGTTCTGGAACGGGGTGTTGAAGCCGCGCGCGGTAATCGCGTAGTTGCGCGCATCGACCCGCGCCACCTGCAGGTTGGGCGCAAGGCGCAGCGCTTCAGGCAGGGTGAGGATGCCGCTGCGCGCGATGTCGGTGGCGCTGATGATGTAGATCGATGCAGCCGCATTGGCCAGCCGCTCCTCCTGGCGCGACACCGACGTGACCACCACTTCACTGAGTTGTTCGAGCGACAGCGAGGGCAAGTCCTGGTCGTCGGCGATCGCTGCGCTGCAGCAAAGGCCGAGGGTGGCTGCGACGGCCAGCCGCAAGCCCGGGCGTTTCCGGATGAGATGCATACAACTCCAATGAGGAAGGAAAGCACGGTGCTGGGGCTGGGGAGCCCGGGCAGGAAGCCGGAATTATACCCACGGGCATTTTAAAACCGTTGCTCGTTCACAACGGCTGTACCCTCTTGACAGATCCCGCCACGACAGCGTATCCGGCAAGTAAATACGGTGTTAGTGTGCAGTATTCGAAAAAATCTGGGCTTGCCATGATTTTTCCGTCTTGCAACACGAATATAATTGTGCACAGATCCACTCAGAGGGACGTGATGCCAACTGGCGACATGATCGGGACAATCCACAAACGCAAGGGCGCTGCGATGCTGGCAGCGCTTTGCCTGGTCTCGTCCATGGCCATGGCACAAGTGAGTGACCTGGACCGGCGTCTGGCCGAGATCCGCGAGGTTGGCCGCTTCGTGCCGGAAAAGGCGGTGGGCCAGCTACGCCAGATCGAAGCCGGCGCGCGCGCCGCGCCGCCGGCCACCAAGGGCGAATGGCTCAACGTGCTGTCGCTCGCCGAACGCGCGATCGGCCGTCACGACGCTGCGCTGGCACTGGCCGACGAACTGGTCGTCCTCGGAAAGAAGCACAATGACAAGGTCCTGGTCGCCAAGGGCTTGCTGTCGAAAGCGTATGTCGCGTCGCGAAAGAACCAGAACGAGCTGGCGCACCAGTTGATCTGGGAAGCCGAGCGCATGGCCGGCGGCACCGCCGACATGCCGCTGCGCGTCGAAGCGGCGATCACCTCGGGCGCCGCCTACGCCGAGGAAGGCAACCTGCCGGCCGCACTGGGCAAGCTGCAGGAAGCGGTCGCATTGGCGCGCAGCCATGGCGCGCCGATCCCGCAGGTGATGGCCCTGAACGCGCTGGCGTCCCAGTATGGCAGGCTGAAAGAGTACGACAAGGGTTTCGAGGCGCTGGCCGAAGCGTCGACCATCGCCGTCAAGACCAACTCGCCGGGCCGCATGGCCACGCTGAAGAACACCGAATACGGGTTGGCCCTCGAAACCGGCCAGGCCGACCGCGCCCTCAACGCCCTGCTCGAAGCGCTCGCGCTGCAGCGCAGAATCGGCGCCGAGACGATGATCGTCGGTTCGCTGGTCGATCTGTCGGACAACTACCTGAAGCGGCAGGACTTCAACCGCGCGGCAAGCTATGCGCGCCAGGCCATCACGGCAGCGAACAAGGTGCACAGCGATGGCGACGAAGCGATCGCCCGCATCAACCTGGGACAGGCCCACCTGGGCCGTGGCCAGCTGGCCGAGGGCAAGCGCGAATTCGACATCGGCCTGGCTTATTTCGAGCAGTCTGGCGACAAGCCGGAACTCCGCACCGTGTTGCAGGAATACGGCGAGGCGCTGGAACGCGCGGGCGACATGGCTGGCGCAGTGGCGGCCTACCACCGCGAGCGCGCCATCGCCGACGACCTGTTCAAGGATAGCCGCCAGAAGGCGCTGCTGGAGCTGCAGGCAAAATACGAAACCGAAAAAAAACAGCGCCAGATCGCACTGCTTAGCCGCGAGAACCAGCTCAAGACCACCGAGATCGACAACCGCCGCCTGCAGCAGCGGGTCTGGTGGCTTCTCGCGCTGGTGTTCGCGATGGCCGCGGTCATTGTCGGCACCCTGTACCGCAAGGTCCGCAGCGCCAACGCCCGGCTGGAAGAGAAGAACCAGGAACTCAAGCAGCAAAGCTCGCGCGATCCGCTCACCGGCTTGTACAACCGGCGCCACTTCCAGGAGTTCATGCGCAACCATGTGCACACCGAGCAGCGCGGCTCCGGCACCTCGGGCGAGGAAGTCATCGGCGCGATCTTCCTGCTCGATGTCGACCACTTCAAGCATGTCAACGACCGCCACGGCCACGCCGCCGGCGACATGGTGCTGAAGATGATCTCGGATCACCTGCGCGTGATCCTGCGCGAAACCGACATGATCGTGCGCTGGGGCGGCGAGGAATTCCTGGCCTTCCTGCCGGCGATTCCACGCAGCGGCGTCGACGAGATCGCCGCGCGCCTGCTCGCCGGCGTTGCGGCGCAGGACATCGTCTACCAGGGCAGCACGATTCCGGTGCGCGTTTCGGTCGGCTACGCGCCGTTCCCGCTCAAGCCCGGCAGCGCCGAACTATCGTGGGAGCGCGCCGTCAACCTGGTCGACATGGCGCTGTACCTGGCCAAGGCACACGGCCGCAACCGCGCCTACGGCGTGCGCGGCTTCGCCAATTTCGACAAGACCTCGATGGAAAATATCGAGCAAGACCTCGAACGCGCCTGGCGCGAAGGCTTCGTCGACATGACGGTGGTGCTGGGCGACACGCCCGCGCCACGCAAAGCGGCATGGCCGCAGGCCGACGTGCAGGCCGAGCAGCGCGCCACCATCAACTGACGCGGCATCGCGCGCAAACCACTCCCCGTATGCGACATCCTGGGCGGCGAAATGCGCGTTTCGTCCGGCCTGCCGTTGCGCCGCCGTCCTGATTTCCTTACATTGTGCAGCTACTCAACAATCAGCGCGGATCGGGAAACGACATGACGACATCGGCCAAGTGGATCCTGGCGTTACTGGCGGCGGCGCCGCTCGCCGTGCAAGCGCAAGGCCAGCTGGCCACGCTCGACCGCGGCATGTACGGAGCGCGCGCCCAGGTGCTGGTACTGGGCACGATCCACCTGAACGCCCTGCCGGCCGGCTTCAACCCGGCGGCACTGGACGGCGTCCTGGACAAGCTGGCCGCGTTCAGGCCCGACATCGTCACCATTGAAGCCGAGTCCGGCGAGGAATGCGATCTGGCGGCCCGCCACCCGGCAAAGTACGGCGCGGACTATTGCGCACCAGCCGATGCCGCCAGGGCCGCCACCGGCCTGGATGTTCCGGCGGCCATCGCGGAAGTCGACAAGACCCTCAAGGCCTGGCCCGCGCAAGCGACGCCGGCGCAGCGGCGGCGCCTGGTCGCGCTGTTCCTGGCGGCGCAGGACCGCGCCTCGGCCTACGTGCAGTGGCTGCAGCTGGCGGAGGCCGAGCGCCACCCTGCCGACAGCCTGGACGCGGCGCTGGTCGGCCAGCTCGGCAACATCGCCAAGCGCAACAATGAGAACTATCAGGTAGCGGCCCGGCTGGCAGCGCGGCTCGGTTTGCAACGGGTCCATGCCGTCGACAACCATACCGGCGACCGCATCGACGTGCCCGACATCAAAGCCTTCGTCAAGGAGATAGAGGCGGCCTGGGCCGAGGGAGGCGCGTTGTTGAAACAGCGCGACCAGCGCCAGCAGGTGCTGGCGCAAGCGCCTGACTTGCTGCCCCTGTACCGCTACCTGAACCAGCCGCAAGGCCTGGCGGTGTACGCCGAAGCCAACGTGGGCCCGGCGATGCGCGCGAAGTCGCCGCAAGGGTATCCGCGGATCTGGGTCGGCGGCTGGGAAATCCGCAACCTGCGCATGGTGGCCAACATCCGCGAAACCTTCCGCGAGCGTCCCGGCGCGCGCGTGGTCTCCATCGTCGGGGTCGCGCACAAGCCGTGGCTCGACGGCTGGCTCGGCCAGCTGCAGGGTGTCGACATCGTCGACGTGCAAGCGGTCTTGAAATAAGCGCTGGCTGGATTAATCCGGCTCGGCAGCTTCCTGGATTTTTTCGCCGGCGCGTTCGACCTTCTTGCCGGCTTGTTTGGTCGCCTCTTCCAGCCCGCGGCTGGCGTCGCTGGTCGCGTCTTCAATCTTGTCGCCGGTGCTGCGCGCGGCCTCGGCCATCTTCTCGCCCGCTTCCTCGGCCTTGTCGAGCTTTTCCTGGATCTTGCGCGCGACCTCGTCGCCGGCATTGTCGATCGCGGCGCCGGCCTTTTGCGCCGGCCCGACATCGTCTTCGCGCGGGGTGCAGGCGGCAAGGCCGGCAAGGATGGCGAGCGCCAGGGTGGCGCGGGCGATGATCGTGGTGTTCATGGTTAGGTTCCCCTGATGATATTGCTTCGTAGCATACACCTGTGCAGGCGGGAACGGCACGAATCAGCGCAGGTGGCGCGCCTGCATGTACCGGATCCGCTCGCGCTCGATGTGGGCGAGCACCGCCGCGTTGGCGGGGTTGGACGATGCCGAGCGCGTCGCGTCCATCCATTTCTGGATATCGGCGTCAACCTGCGCGTCGAGTTTCTGGGCGTCGGAACGGGCATGGCCTGACGCCTCCTGCCCGGCATAGCACGCGCGCCAGGTCTTGATCTGCTTCTGGACGCGGTGCACGCCCTCCCTGGTAACTGAGCGGCTCGGGATGTCCGGCGCGACGCAGTCGAAACTGGAGGCCAGCGCCGGCGCGCTTGCACAGGCCAGCGTGAACAAGGCGAAATTCAGCGAAGCTTTCATGAGGAGTCCTCCGTCAGATAGCTTAAATAGTAGACTAAATTATAATTTTCCTCTACATTTTTTGGTGGCCCTCCCTGCGAGGCGCCCGGCGCCTACCAGCAGCTTCCCGCCAGCCACCTGCCACCGCGGGCACGGCAGTCGGCTTTTTCCTTCTCCAGCTTTCCGGCGTCGCTGTTTTGCCATGCGACCCGCGCCGTACTGATCTTCTCCTTCAGGCTGCGCGTGTCGCCATCCTCGCCCCAGTTGCGCACAAAACCCTGCAAGCGCTGCTGCGCCTTGATGAAGGTGGCGTCGTCGATCGCACGGTCGACCTCGGCGACGGTGTCGCGCCACGCCCTGGCGCGCTGCTGCTTGCGCTCGCAGGCGCTGGACGCCTTGTTGAGCCCTTGCTGGAGGCGCTGCAGCTGCTCCGGCGTGGCGCGGGTCGAGCGCAGTGCGATCAGTTCGGCCTGCGCTTCATTGAGCTTGCACTCGGCGCCGAGCGCCAGCGCGCGGTCGACGCGCGCCTCGATCTTGCGCGGCTTATCCCACATCCACAAGCCCAGCACGATGGCCAGCAGCCCGATCCACCAGCGCAGCTTGACCGGGCCGCGTTCGGGCTTGACCGGCGCTGGCGCGGGAGCGGCCTTGCGGCCCCAGCCTCGCGCGGGCGGCGCCGCTGCCGGCGCAGGCGCAGCGGCCGCCGGCGTGGCTGCCGCGGCCGCTGGCGCGGGCGCCGGTGCACGCGCGGGCTCTGGCATGCGCACGGGCGCCGGCGGCGGCGCCGGATGAATATATGGGGCAGCCGCCGGCCGCGTGTGGGCCGGGTTGTCAACGCCGGGGTGCTGCCCGGTGCCGCAGTATGGGCAAAAGTCGACCTTGCGCGGCAAAGGACGCGCGCAGGCCGCATGGATACAACGGTACACTTGCTCTTGCACGTAAGGCCTTTAATCCGGATCCGGAATGTCGTCGTCAGGGTTGGGAATCGCCTGCGCGCTATCGAACAGGCGCGCCAGTTCGGGGAGCGATGCGGCGCCCTGCCACTTGTCCGCCTTCGGGTTCCAGGCCATGTTCCACACCTTGGTGGCCGCGCTTACCTCGCCGCGCGCGATGCGCTGGGCGATTTCGCCGAGCGTGAACGGGCCAGCCTGCGCGCCATCGAGGAACAGCTTGAAGCGCGTACCCGACGGCGCTGGCGCCGCCGCGGCGGGTTTCTCCATCAGCATCGCTGCGGCGTCTTCGCTGGCCAGGTAGTCGGCGCTGATGATGCGCTTGTCGACCGGACGCTCGACTTCCCACGCATAAGCGTCGCTGGACGAACCGGGCACCGTTTCGGTCCACGCGCCGATGCTGGCAAACGCCGTGTCGATGTGGCGCGGACCGACCGCGGGGTCAAGCGCGCGCGCACGCTTGAACCATTCTTCATACAGGCGCCGCGCGGTGATGGTCGGCAGCGATGGCGACGGCAGCTGGGCGCCGGTCTCGTCGACTTCAAGGCGCGGCTCGTACACCCGCTGCTGATAGTGGCGCATCAGCGCCGCAAGCAGCGTCAGCTGGCGCGGTCCCATGCCGGCCAGCTTGCGGCGCACGCCTTCGATCACCTGCTCGCGGTAATACGCCGGCAGGCCGTTTGAGCGGATCGCAAACTCATTGCCGATCTGGAGCCACTCGCCGGAGCCCGGCTCGACTTCAAACAGGTACTGGCCGCGCGGCTGGAACGACGCTTCGCGGTCGCCCAGGTCGGCCTTGCGCCGGATGACGCCGAGGGCGTTCGCCTGCAGGAACCATTCATAGTCGTCGGCCAGCCGGTTCAGTTCATCCATCGACGGCGAGATCGGATGACGGAAGCGGGTCGAGTCGAAATGCAGGTGCGTCGGAATCTTCGGATTCTCGATCTGGTACGAGGTGCGCCAGGTCGGCAGGCCGCGCAGCACCGTCATCGGATAGCCGGACAGCTCGATGTAGCACACCGCCTTCCCGGTGATGCCGGTGTTGACGATCGAGACCAGGTCGCCATGGAAGTAGCCCGCGGGAACCGCCGCGCGGATCTCCGCTTCCATGCGGCGCCAGGCATTGACGTCGCCAACCCCGATGAAGCATTTGAACTGGTCGGCGCGCGGCGTGAACTCGGCCGAGAAGCGCGCGCTGATCCATGGCATCGCGCTCTTGATCCACTCGCCGAAGATGCGATGGCGCTCGGCAGGCGACATCGCGGCCAGCCGTTCGAGCAGCGGATCTTGCGGCGCCTGTTCGCCAAGGTGCTCGCGCGAGAGCTGGGTCTGGGCGCGCCGGAACAGCTTGAGCAGCAAGCTGGAACGCAGGCGGTCGTCGCCCAGCTGCGGGAACAGGCGCGCCGAACCGCCGAACTCCAGCAACACTTCCTCGCTCCATGCGCTGACGTCGCCGGTCAGCCTGACCGGTTCCGGTTCCAGGTCGCCGGCCAGCTTGATGTAGGTCGCGTGCTCTTGCTGGGCGTCGGCGCGCAGCTGCTCGATGCGGCGGTCGACTGCGCCCAGCATGCCCTGCACGGCGCGCCGTCCTTCCTGGAATTCGCCGGCGATGCCGCTCCACACCGGCTGCCCTTGCTCGTCGGTCGACTGCGGATCGCCCAGCCATGCCGACAGCGCGCGCATCACTTCGATCGACTGCGACGCCGCCACCGCCAGCAGGTGGAAGCGCAGGTAGTCCGAGATATCGCGCTTGAGGTGGCCCATCACTTCGCGCGCCTGCGCCTCCTTGCCGATCAGGCGCGTCGATGCCTGCGCCAGGTTGCCGAGCGATTCCTCGACCTGGCGCGTGCGCAGCGCATCGCGAATGTCGCGATAGCGTTTGCCGTTGCGGTCCGCGTTGCCGAGGTCGCGCTGCAGCAGGCGCGCCTTGACCTGCTCGAGCAGCGACAGCACGAACTCGAGCCCTCCCTGCTTGCGGTCGTCCAGCAGCGCGTATAGCTGGTTGCGCGCGCGCTCTTTCAGGCGCCCGGTCAGTTCCACCGTGTGGCGCTTGATGCGGTCTTCGCTGGTCTCGGCGGTGGCCCCGGCCTCGCGGATCGCGTCGCGTTCAAGGTGCGGCAGCAGCTCGGCCACTTTCTCGCGCCATTGCCTGACGTCGTAGGACGCCATGATGCGGTCCATCTCGACCTGCACCTTGCTCTCGACCCGTTCGAGCAGCGAGCGCTGGTCCTTGTCCATCAACAGCTGGTCGGTCAGCGCGTATTCCTGGAACGGCGTCAGGTCGGCCGTGCCCTTCTTGAAATCGGGGAACTCGTTGAACGGATGCTCGTTCATCTGCATCTGCTCGCGCATGAAGATGTCGCGTTCCTGGTCGCCGGCGCGGCGCGCGGCGGCGCCGTCGCGGCCCACCAGGCCGAAAAATGCCTTGACCATCAGCGCCGCCAATTCATAGGCCCGGATGTCGTCGCGCAGGCCCTGCTGGGTGTCGAGCACCGCCTGGCCGAACGCCGAATACACCTTGGAGTACGACAGGCGCATGTCGCCGAAGCGCTGCTCCGGCACGCGCGGGTTGTACGGCCCCAGCTTGTGCTGCTGCTGGTTGACCGCCACCGAGCGCTTGCGGTTGGCGAAATCGGCCGAGGCGAAGTCTTCGAACAGGGTGTCGGCCACCATCTGGTAGATGTCCTTGATGTCGCCGGTGGCCTTGTTGGCGAGGTTGGCGGTGTCGACAAAGTACACGTCGTCGAACGGCGCGCCCTTGCCCACCAGCGCATCCGGATCGGCCCAGCGAACCTGCGCGTTCATGTCGCGCATCGCGGTTTCCAGTTCCATCAGCGTGGCGTAGGCGTTTGCCTCGGTGCGCTCCTTGTTGGCCTTGGCGAAGCCGGACGGCAGGAACATCACCAGGTCGACCTGGCTGTCCGACACTTCCTGGCGCGCGATGGCCTTGGAGATCCAGCCCAGGTCGAGCGCGGTGCCGGCGCCGGTGCCGCCGGCGCATGAGCCGATGACGACGATGCGGAACTTGGACGTGTCGACCTGCAGGCCGAGGCGCTGGTAGTTTTCCTTGCGCTCGTTGCCGGCGTTGCTGCTCAGGAAATTCAGCGCGCCCTTGATGCGCCCGCGCAGCTTGGGGTATTTGTCGAACAGGTACAGCCGCGCCACCGCGCGGATCTGCCCCGCGCCTTTGGAAGGGTCAATCCCCAGCGAGCGCAGTTTCTTGGGCCGCAGCGGCATCCAGTTTTCGATCAGCGGGAAGCGCGCCAGGCTGTCGTCGGACTCGTGGTATTGCGGCAGGTCGATCGGTTCGACCAGGCGTTCTTCGTCCGACAGCTTGACCAGCTCGTACCACGGGTCGGTGCGCTGCGACTTGCCCTCGTCGATGATGGCGCTGTTGTCGAGGTCGAAATGGAGGAAGCGCGCGACCGGGAACTGGCCGATCGATTCGACCCGGGTCGGGTCCTGCTTGTTCCAGACCGCGGACAGGATGCGGCGGCGGATGCGCAGCATCACCTCCATGCCGGTGCCGCCGGCGCCGATAAACAGCGTCGGGCGCAAGTCGACCTTCAGCTCCGCCTTCTTCTCTGTGCTTGGGAAATCTGCCATGTTCTGTTCTTTCGGTGTGGTGGAGGTCAGCGGCGGCCGACGAAAAAGGCGGCGGCCAGCGCCACCAGGCCCACCGCGACCAGCGGTGCGGTGACCGCGAAGGTCAGGAATTTGCTGGCGTTGATGATCGCCAGTACCGCGGCGGCACTCATGAACGCCAGGCCGACGAACAGCAGCCAGCCGGCGCTGCCGGCCGACGACGGCGCCACCCGCCGCACCACCAGGTGGTGCACGTAGGCGTTACGCACGAAGAAGTACACCAGCAGCAGCACCGCGAACACCGCCGCGCCGACCGCCAGGTCGCGCGTCGAGGTGTCGGTGACGGGCGCGCCCTCCACCGTCGACGGCACCACTTCAACCTGCCCGGTGCTGGCGGCCGGCGTGTCCGCCGGTGCGCCGGTGGTGGGCTCGGCGCCGGTCTCGCCCGGCAGCTTGAAGCCCGGATCGTCGGTTGGCGTCGCTGGAGTCTGGTCGTTCTGCATGCGTGGTTTCCTCGTGGGTCAGCGGCCCAGCCGCACCTGCGCGCCATCGCGCAGGTCGGTCAGCTGGTGGCCGAAAAGTGTTGTCTTCAGGCTGGCGACCTTGGTGCCGGCCTTGTCGTAAATCGGTTGCGTGGTGCCGGCGCGCGCCATCATCGTGCGCTGTTCGCCCTCCACCGTGACGAGCGCCTTGCGCGGGCGGCCCAGCGCGTACGCTCCGGCTGCCGCCGCGGCCAGCGCGCCAAGCGCCGCCGCCATCACGGCCAGCAGCGGGCCGACGCCGTAATGCACCCGGACCTCGATCGGCAGCACCGCGTGCGAGCCGTCGATGTTCGAGGGCGGAATGAAGATATCCGGCAGCGGGTCGCCCGGGAACAGCGCCGCCATGCGCTCGCGGAAGGCACGCGACAATACAAGGCGCTGGCCGGTCAGTGTCAGTTCGATCCGGCCCGGCAGCACGTAGGCCGAACCGGCCGAGCCGAGCGCCTGGAACGACCATTTGGACGGCAGCTGCGCGACCGGCAACTGCATCACCGACGCCAGCGGTACGCTCTCGCCCGGCGCAAGGCTGTCGACGGCGCCATTCGCCAGCCGTATCGGGCGCTCTTCGCCGCCCAGCACCGAGCGCGCGGACAGCGTCGCGCTGGCGATGGTGTACGGGTACATCGTGTTTTCGAGGTTCCAGCCGATCTTGGCGAGCGGGGTCTTGGCGTCGGGCGACACGTCGGCGCGCAGCATGCCGTTGGCGGCCATCGAAAACGACACGCCGGGCGCGTCTTCCACCTTGCGCGGCACCAGCCGCACGGTGGCGCGGTCCAGCGGCTTGAGGCGCGCGGGCGGCTCGGTGATCACCTTGGCGATGCGGCCGGACGCAAGCAGCGCATCGAGTTCGCTCGCTCCCTGCGCGCCGACCGCAAACACGTACACCATCAGGCCGTTTGCGCGGAACTGCTGCCCCTGCACCGGCATTTTCAACGGCCATGCAAGCGTTTTGGTGATGCCGCCGCCGGCATGGATCAGCTGGTAAAACTCGCGGTTGCGCAGCGCGGTGGCCTGGTCGTTGTTCGGGCTGTTGCGGTTGTTTGTCACCAGCCATACCAGGCCGGGCTTGCCGCCGAGCGCCTTGCCGGTCGCCGCCTGTACCGCCTCGCCAAGATCGGTGTCGGCCAGCGCGCCGCTGCCAGGCTTGCGCGCAGGCTGCAGCGAAGCGATCGCGCCGCGCACCTGCGCGCGCGCGCCGTCGCCGGCGACCCGCGCCGACAGCAGCGCCTTGGGCGACGGTGCGCCGGGACGGCTCTGGTTGAACGAGGCCAGCACCATCAGGTCGCCCGGCCGCGTCACGGCGGCGGCCAGTTCAATCACCAAAGGCTTGAACTGCGACGCCGGGTCAGCGTAAAACGGCTCCATCCAGCCCGAGTTCTGGACCAGGAACACATGCGACACGGCCAGCGCGGGCAGGCAGGCGCCGGCCAGCGCCGCGGCCGCGGCCAGGTGGATGCCAGCGCGCCTCACGACAGTTCTTCCAGTCGCCACCCGCGCATCTGGTTCCAGTCGGGATGGTGCAGCCACAGGCAGCTGTCGTACACGAACGGCACGCATTCGAGCGGCCGCGCGAGGCGCACGATGTCATCGAGGATGACGTTGCGCTTGCCGATCCATTCGGCGGTGGTGCGTGCAATCGTGCGGCCCGACAGCGCGTCTTCCGCCCTGCCGGTGTATTTGTGAAAGCGCAGTACCAGCCCGCTTGGCTGGCTGCGGTTGTTGTTGAAGCCGCGCAGCAGCGGCAGCACCAGCGTGTCGTCGTCGTGCGGGTCCTCGACGTGCTCGGGGTCCCAGGGTTCTCCGACCACGGCGTGGCCGCGCCGGAACATCAGGCTGGCAAAGCCCAGGCGCGCGCCGTTGACCGGCTCCGATTGCGGCGTCGCCGTGCCCAGTTCAAGGAACGAGTAGCCGTCGGCGCCATGCCCGATGAGCCACAGGCGGCCGTCGCGGCTTTGTGTCGGGCCGCCGAATTCAAGGCGCGGGGTCCAGCCACGCGGCCATGGCAGCCATTGCGGTACCGCGCCCGCGCGCCAGGACAACTGGCCCTGCGCGTGCAGCCAGGTGAGGCGCTCGTCGTAGGCCACCGGGCGGCTCCAGCCGGCGCCCGGAACGCCGCTGCAATCGAACACGCGCGGTTCGCGCCCGTCGGCATGGGCGGTCCACAGCTGCGTGGCGCCGTCACTGTTGAACAGGCAGGCGAGATGGCGCCGGATCATGCCCGGGCTGCTGGCCAGCGGCGCGTTGAGCAGGCATTCGGTGCGGTAGGTTTCGCTGACCGGGTTGATCCACAGCCGCTGCAAGCCGTCGTTTGTCGGCAGCAGCGCGACTTCGCCGCGGGTCGGGTTCAGTGCCGGTAGCCACGCGTACTCGGATGCACTGAAGGCCAGCGACGCGGCGCCGTCTTCGGCGGCCATCACATGCCACAGCTGCGCCATCGGGTCCCAGTATTGCAGCACGCCGCGTGCGCCGGCCAGCGCCAGCAGGCGCTGCACCGGAAAGCCATAGGTGCCGGCGGCAAACATGCAGTGGGCGTTGGGCGGCACCGGCATCGCCAGCTCGGGGCGGCCCACCTCGGGTGCGGCGGGCCGTTCTTCGAGGCTGTCGCCGAGCGGCAGCATGGTCACCGGCAGGCCGTGCGGCACGTGGCGCGGCAGGAACTGATCGGACGACGGCCCCCACCAGTCGGGCTGGCTTTTCAGCTGGCCCGCCAGCTTGTCGAGCGCGCGCCCGCAGTTGGGGCAGAACGCGAAGCCTTCCGGGTAGATCGCCGAGCAGTCGCACGACAACGGGAGCGATGCGCCAAGCAGCTGGGCGCAGTCGGGCACGCGGCCGCGCTCCTGGGCATGCCAATCGATCCGGCTCAAGCCTTCGCTCGATACCAGTTCAAATTGCCCGCTCTTGTCGTCCTCCAGCCAGACGCTGGCTGGCGCTTCCCATCGGTATGCCATCTCGCTCGCCTGATATATGTATGAATATACGCAACGATGCCCACCGCAATGGGGCGCTGTTGCTTGATAAATCATAGCGCAACTGGAAACTCCGGGCGGTTTAATTGCCCGGTACTATCAAGCGAACCCGGCGGGTGCGAAATCCGCTACTGCCGCAACGGGGATGGGACGCCCCAACCGTATAATGACGGGTTGTTTCCTTCGCAGAGCAGAACCATGACCACCGCCGCCACCGCTGCCGAGTTCGGCACCATTCCAAGCCATGTTGTTGATTCCGCCACGCAGCATGTGGGCGACATCTTGTCCACTGTGGTGGAACATGGGCCGGCGCACCGCGCGCTGGTGGTGTTCGACACCCGCTGCGACCTGGCGCGCGCGCTGGCCGAGGGCTACCGGCGCAATTTGCCTGACGCCGACTTCCTCGACTTCGACACTGCCGGGCCGGACGAAGTTCTGGCCGCGTTCAGGCAAATGCAGGCGTCCGACCTGGTCGTGCTGGTGCAGTCGACCAATTTCCGCATCGATGCATTCCGTATCCGCGTGGAATTGTTCAAGCTTGGCCTGAAGGTGATCGAACATGTGCACCTGTCGCGCATGCCCGGCGCGCAGGGCGAACACTATATCGAGTCGCTGGCCTACGACGCTGGCTACTACCGCGGCACCGGGCGCGCGCTCAAGGCGCTGATCGATGGCGCGGGTTCGGCGACGGTGTTCAGCGGCGGCGCCAAGCCGCTGGTGTTCGCATCGAGACTGGAGCCGGCCAAGCTCAATATCGGCGACTACAGCGACATGAACAACGTCGGCGGCCAGTTCCCGATCGGCGAGGTGTTCACCGAAGCGCAGGACCTTGAAGCGGTGAACGGCGAAGTGCGGGTGCACGTGTTCGGCGACACGGCCTACATGGTCAACCGCCCTGCCGTGCCGGTGACGCTGGTTATCGAACGCGGGCGGGTGATCGGCACGCGCGACGCGACCCCGGACTTCGAGCACGTGCTGGCGATGATCCGCGCCGACGAGGGCGAGGTGTGGGTGCGCGAGCTTGGCTTCGGCATGAACCGCGCCTTCACCATCGAGCGCCGGGTCAACGACATCGGCACCTACGAGCGCATGTGCGGCATCCACCTGTCGCTGGGCGCCAAGCATGGCGTGTACCAGAAGCCGGGCTTCAAGCGCAAGGACGCGCGCTACCACATCGATATCTTCGCGGTGACCGACGCGGTCTGGCTCGACGAGCGTCAGGTCTACAAGGATGGACACTGGGTGGTATAAGCCGCGCCGGAAAAGCAAAAGGCCCGCTTGCGCGGGCCTTTTGCATTGCAGTACAGTGGATTACTTGCGGCGGCGCGCTGCGGTCAAGCCAGCCAGGCCCAGGCCCATCAGGGCGATGCTCAGTGGCTCAGGAACTTCGCCTTCGGTTGGTGGCAGGACGACTTCGCCACGGGTCCCGACGATCTGCAGGCTCGATGCCTTCAGGCGGAAGGTGCCGAACGTGTTGCTGTTGGCGCTGAGCGAGGTGGTGAGGATCTCGATGCTCAGGAAACCGCTTGCGTTAATGCTGTCGATGGCCGCTTGTTGCAGTTGGATGATGTAGTCCGAACCACTGTTTGGCACGTTGCTGCCGGCATAGGTCTGGCCGCCGAACAGGAACTTGAAGTTTTCAACGCTCGATGAGTTGCCGGTATCGTCCAGAGTGATGGTCAGGGTACCGCCGGTGATGGTGTCGATGCCGACAGCGAATGGGTTCGTGATGTTGAGGAAGCTGTGATCATACTTGTGGCTCAGATTGTTGGCGCTCAGCGATACAGGAGGCGCTACTTCGCCGCCGACGGTCATGTCGAACGCGATTGGCGTGGCGCTTGCGGTACCCAGGGCGAACATGGTCAGTAAGGCGAAGGTCAGTTTTTGGACGATTTTCATATTTTTTCCTTGTGGCATTATTGTAGGAGTGTTCCTACGGGTGGTATAGCAGGAACCGTGCCAGCTGTTTCAGCTTGTTTAAAATCAAAGAGTTATGAAATAATCGAGAAAAATAAATTCTGAAGTGTAAGAAGTTCCGACATTCGAAAGCAACTAATGTTACTCCTAGAACAACGCGCACAATTCCAGCGCGACGGCTATCTTGTTATCCCGGGATTTAAGAGCGCAGACGACATCGCCCGGCTGCGCGAACGTGCCGGCCAGATTGTCGAGGCCTTCGATCCCGGCCAGAGCCGGTCGATTTTCACCACGCAGAACCAGACCACGGCCACCGACGCCTGGTTCCTCGGCTCGGACAACACGGTCCGCTGCTTTTTCGAGGAAGAAGCCTTCGATGCGGCCGGCCAGCTGCGCCAGGCCAAGGCGCTGTCGATCAACAAGATCGGCCATGCGATGCACGACCTCGACCCGGTGTTCGACGCCTTTTCGCGCGGCCCTGCGCTGGATGCGGTCGCGCGCGGGCTTGGCCTGGCCAAACCGCAAATCTGGCAGTCCATGTATATATTCAAGCAGCCCGGCATCGGCGGCGAGGTGCGCTGGCACCAGGACGCCACCTTCTTCGACACCGATCCGATCAGCGTCACCACCTTCTGGTTCGCGCTGGAAGACGCGACCGTCGATAACGGCTGCCTGTGGGTCGAACCGGGCGGCCACCTGGGCCCGCTGCGCGAGCGCTTCCTGCGCCATGGCGACGACATCCGCATGGAGCAGCTCGACGCCACCCCGTGGCCCGACGACAGCGTGGCGGTGCCGCTCGAAGCGAAGGCTGGCAGCCTGGTATGCTTCCACGGCCTGCTGCCCCACTACAGCGCCCCGAACCGCTCGCCGGTGTCGCGCCACGCCTACACCTTGCACGTGACCGACGCGCGCACCGCCTATTCCCCGCACAACTGGATCCAGCGCGACAGCACCCTGCCTGCGCGCGGCTTCCTGCCGTAACCGACACCGCCATCGATATGACGACGCCATACGAACTCTCGCCCCAGCAGCACGACGCCGTGAGCGCGCTGGACGGACCGCAGCGCTACCAGCACTTCATCGCCCGCATCGCCGACACCCAGGTCGTCTACGGCCTGCGCACCGAAGAGGGATGGGTGTCCGCCTGCGATGACGCCGGCGCCGAAGGAATGCCGGTGTGGCCCCATCCCGCGTACGCGCTCGCCTGTGCGGCCGGCGAATGGGCAGACGGCACGCCTGCCGCAATCGACGTGTTTGACTTTGCCGACGACTGGCTGCCGGCCATGTCGGCCCAGGCAGTCAATGCGATCGTTTTCCCGACCGCGGCGATGAGCGGCGTGCTGGTGGAAGCGGCGAAGCTGGGAGAAGACCTCGAAGAGGCACTGACGAAGTACTAGCGTCCGTGCGTTTCGGCCGCGAAGCGCGGCTGCACCTTTTCATACCCGGCAGGCGTCACGCCGCGGTCCGGCGCCCGTTTCGGCACCCGGATCGTCACCGTGGTTCCTTTGCCCGGGGCCGAGTCGACCTCCACGGTCCCGCCCAGCATGCCGGTCACGATGTTGTAGACGATATTCATGCCCAGGCCGGTGCCGCCCTGCCCCATCTTGGTGGTGAAGAAGGGATCGAATACCTGGTGCATCACCCGCGCCGGCATGCCCACGCCATTGTCGGCGAACAGGATCAGCACCTGCTCGTCGCCGACCGGATGCACCCGCACCGTGACGCGCGCCGCACTGTCGCCGTCGAAGGCATGCAGCAGCGCGTTGTTGATCAGGTTCGACAGCACCTGCCCGACGCTGCCCGGATACGAATCCATCACCAGCGTCGCGCAGACGTCGATCTCGGCATCGCAGCTGGCGCGCTTGAACTGCGCCGAGTACGTCGCCAGCGTGTCGCGCACCACGTCGCACAGGTCGAAGCGGCGGCGCTGGTCGCTGGTCTGGTCGACCGCCACCTGCTTGAACGAGGTAATCAGGTCGGCCGCGCGGCGCAGCGAGCTGGCCATGATCCCGCACGCCAGCTTGGTATCGGCCAGGTGCGCTTCCAGCGACGAGCGCTTCAAGCCACCCTCGGCGTAGCGGGCCTCGAATTCGGCCGCCATATCCGACAGCGCGGTGGCCGTCAGCAGGCTGTTGCCGATCGGGGTGTTCAGTTCGTGCGCGATGCCGGCCACCAGCGCGCCCAGCGATGCCATTTTTTCGGATGTGATCAGGTCCGACTCGGCCTGCTTCAAGGTCGCCTCGGTACGTTTGCGGTCGCTGATGTCCTGCACCACCCAGACGCCGCCACCGGCCAGGTCCGCTCCGTCCAGCGCCTTGCCGTTGATCAGGCACCAGATTTTCTCGCCGTCCTTGCGCACCAGCTCCGCCTCCAGCTCGGCGCGGGAATGCTTCGCACGCCCCGAAAACGGGCTGGGGCCGCCGCCCACCAGGATCCGGGTGCGCTGATTGCTGAGCTCTCCCGGCGCGTAACCCATGATTTCCTCCATGCCGCGGTTGCAGCGCAAGATGATCCCGCCGGAGAACAAGGCGATGCCGACGCTGGCGCTGTCCTGGAAGGCGCGCTGTTCATCGAGCGAGGTGCTGAGCCGATGCGCCAGGTTGCGGCTGCGGCGCGATGCGATCATCAGCGCCGCCACCAGCGCGCTGATGATGAAGCCCGCCGTGGCGACCAGGATCATGTCGGTGGCGTTGCGGCTGTAGCGGGCGCCGTTGATGGCGCTAAAGCTCATCACCCATTGGCGCGGCTGCACCTCGATCGTGGTCTCCCATGCCAGCCCAGGCAAAGGGGGATTTCCCGCCACGCGACTGTCGTAGATCAGCGTCCGGCCCGCAGCCTTGCCGCCGATGCCGGCATCGTGAACGCGCACCGCCAGGTGGGCCGCCAGCGCCGGGTCGATCACTTCACGCATCAGGTGGTTGACCCTGACGACGATGGCGAGCATGCCGACCAGCGCCTCGCGGCGCTGGGCCACGGTATTGAGCGGCATGCGCTGGCGGTACACCGGCGTGCGTGCGACGAACCCGGCGCCGCCGTTGGCCATCTGGATCAGGGCGATCGGCTCGGTCGCCACGATCATGCCGGTGTCGCGGCCGAGCTCCAGCGCGGCCAGGTGGGGCGGCAAGGTGGCAAGGTCCAGCCCAAAGGCAATTTCATTGCCGGCCATCGGTTCGTTGTAATCGATGATGTAGTGATCATCGCGTCCGGGCGCCGGCGCCACCTTGAAGTCGGGATAGCCGCGCGCGACCAGCGAGGTGTCGCGCCGCACAGATTCCTCGAAGCTGCCGATCGCGGCGCCCGGTACGTAGCGGACGAACTGGATCGCCTGGAAGCCGGGATAACGCTCGGCCAGATTGAGTTCGCCGATGAACTGGGCGAACTGGCTGCGCGTGACCTGGTCGTTGACGGCGAACATGCCCTTCAGGCTCATCAGCATGTCGAAGTAGGTTTGCAGGCGCACCTGGGTGTCGTTCGCGACCTTGTCGGCATCACGCTGGAAGTTGTTGCGGATGCGGGCGTCCTGCGCGTTGCTGACCAGGAGGCAGGTCCAGATGGTCAGGCAAATTCCGAGCGCGAACGCGAGGTAGCCGTAGGTGCGCGTCAGCCGCTGTTGCATGCGTATTTACCTCCCGAATTGCGGTCGGACCATCATACCGCCGGGCTGGCTTCATGTTTCAGGTTTTTTACACATCCGGCAAAACAATCCCAAAAGTAACGATTAGAATGCAGCTTCCCTTTTCCAAAACAACAACGGGTCACTATGAGACGTTTGCCAATCGGCGTTGCGGCGCTGTTCCTTGCCATGTCCGCGATCGCGGCGGAACCGTTCGACGACAAGTTCCGACAACTGGAAGAAGTACTGCCGACGCCGAACACCATCCGCAACGCCTCGGGCGCGCCCGGCCACGCCTACTGGCAGCAGCGCGCCGACTACACCATCCGCGCCCGCCTCGACGAAGCGAACCGCGCGATCTCGGCCACCGAGACCATCACCTACCACAACAATTCGCCGGACAGCCTGCCCTACCTGTGGATCCAGCTGGACCAGAACATCTTCCATCCGCAATCGGACGCCCGCACCACCGCCACAGTCGCCTCGCGCGACGCCTGGGCCAAGGCGCGCGGCGAAGAAGAAGGCATGAAGTTCGAAGGCATGCGCAGCATCCTGGAAAGCCGCACCTTCGATGGCGGCTTCAAGATCGGCGCCGTCAAGACCTCGTCCGGCCAGCCTTTGAAGTACACGATCAACAAGACCATGATGCGGATCGACTTGCCGCAGCCGATGAAGCCGGGCTCGCGCTTTACCTTCAACATCGACTTCAGCTACAACATCAATGAAGCGAAGGTGATGGGCGGCCGCACCGGCTACGAAAAATTCGACGACGACAAGAACGACCTGTTCGAGATCGCGCACTGGTTCCCGCGCATGGCGGCCTACTACGACGTCTACGGCTGGCAGCACAAGCAGTTCCTTGGCGCCGGCGAGTTCACGCTCGAATTTGGCGACTACGACGTCCAGCTGACGGTCCCGAGCGACCACATCGTCGCCTCCACCGGCGAGCTGCAGAACCCTGGCGCGGTGCTCACGGCAACCCAGCGCGACCGCCTCGAACGCGCGCGCACCTCGGATAAGCCGGTGATCATCGTCACCCAGAAGGAAGCCGAGGCGGCCGAGAAGCGCCGCGCCACCGACACCAAGACCTGGCACTTCAAGGCCAGGAACGTGCGCGACTTCGCGTTTGCCACCAGCCGCAAGTTCATCTGGGACGCCCAGGGCTACAAGAAGGGCGGCACCAACACGATGGCGATGTCGTACTACCCGAAGGAAGGCAACCCGCTGTGGGAGAAGTATTCGACCCAGGCGATCATCCATACCATCGAGCAGTACAACAAGTACTCGCTGGACTACCCGTACCCGGCTGCGATTTCGGTCAACGGCCCGGTGGGCGGCATGGAATACCCGATGATCTCGTTTAACGGACCGCGTCCGACCAAGGACAAGAAGACCGGCGAGCTCACGTATTCGAAGCGCACCAAGTATGGCCTGATCGGCGTCATCATCCATGAAGTGGGCCACAACTACTACCCGATGATCATCAACTCCGATGAGCGCCAGTGGACCTGGATGGACGAGGGCCTCAACACCTTCGTGCAGTACATGGCGCAGCAGGCGTGGGAAGAGAACTATCCGCAGTCGCGCGGCGAGCCGCGCGCCATCGTCGACTACATGCGCAGCCGCAACCAGGTGCCGATCATGACCAACTCGGAGTCGCTGCTCCAGTTCGGGAACAACGCCTATTCGAAGCCGGCCGCCGCGCTTAACGTACTGCGCGAAACGGTGCTGGGCCGCGAGCTGTTCGACTTCGCGTTCCGCGAATATGCGCAGCGCTGGAAGTTCAAGCGCCCTACCCCGGCGGACTTCTTCCGCACCATGGAAGACGCGTCGGGCACCGACCTCGACTGGTTCTGGCGCGGCTGGTTCTACACCACCGACGCGGTCGACGTCAGCGTCGACGGCATCACCGAGTACGGCATCAGCAGCAAAAATCCGGATACCGAGAAGGCCCTGCAGCGCGCGCGCCGCGCCGAAGAGCCGGTATCGGTGACTGCCCAGCGCAACAAGGGCATGCCGCGCCGCGTCGATGCGCAGCCGGAGCTGAAGGACTTCTATAACGAGAACGACGACTTCACGGTCACCAACAAGGACCGTAACAAGTACAACGAAACGATGGAATCGCTGGAAGACTGGGAAAAGGCGCTGCTTGCGCAGGGCAAGCACCTGTACCTGGTCGACTTCACCAACGTCGGCGGACTGGTCACCCCGCTGGTGCTCGAAGTGGAGCTCAAGAGCGGCAAGAAGACCATCGAGCGCATTCCTGCCGAAGTGTGGCGCATGTCGTCGAAGAAGATCACCAAGCTGATCGTCACCGACGAGCCGATGGTCGGCCTGACCCAGGACCCTTACTGGGAGACGGCCGACATCGACGTGTCCAACAACAGCTGGCCGCGCAAGGTCACCCCGTCGCGCCTGGAGCTGTTCAAGACCAAGCGCGGCGAGGGCGACATGATGAAGGACTTCAACACGCCATTGAAGGCCAAGGCCAAGGAGCAGGACAAGGCGGCCGCGCCCGAGAAGGCCGGGGAGTAAGCCATCGCCTTGCATCGCCTGAAGTTCCTCGCCGCCGCCGCGCTGGTCTGCATCAGCGCGGCGGCGCACGCGCACCGCTACCACGCCGGCATCACCGACATGTCGTTCAACGCCCGCACCGGTAGCACCGAGATCGTCCACACCTACATGCTGCACGATGTCGAAGCGCTGCTGTCGAACCTGTACCAGCGCCAGTTCGACCTGCAGGATCCCGAGGATGAGGCAATCCTGCGCAAGTACCTCGAACAGCGCTTCTATTTGCTCGCGCCCGACAAAACGCGCCTGCCGCTGCGCTGGGTCGGCGTCACCGTCGACCCGCAAAGCGTGATCATCTATCAGGAGGCCGAGGGCACGCCGTTCGACAAGATCGCCGCCATCCACGATGAAGTGCTGATCGACTTCCTGCCCGGCCAGGTCAACACCGTCAATATCGCGCCGGGCGGGGTGGTGCGCTCGCTTACCTTCCAGCGCGACAGCGTCCGCCAGAATCCATGAACCGGCTGCGAACGCGGCTGCTGGCGGCGGCCATCGGCGCCTGGTGCTGCCAGGTCCCAGCCTACGCCGACCCGATGCTGCCGGCGGTACTAATTCACGGCGCGCGCGACAGCGGCTTGGGACGGCTTGACTCGGCCAGCGCCGGCAGCGTCTCGCGCCAGCAGCTCGAAGCGCGCACCGTCTACCGTCCCGGCGAATTGCTGGAAGCGGCGCCCGGCGTGCTGGTGACCCAGCACAGCGGCGAGGGCAAGGCCAACCAGTTTTTCCTGCGCGGCTTTAACCTCGACCACGGGACCGACCTGCGCACCACGGTCGACGATATGCCGGTCAACCAGCGCAGCCATGCGCATGGCCAGGGCTGGACCGACCTTAATTTCCTGATGCCCGAACTGGCGGCCCGCCTCGATTACAAAAAGGGGCCGTACTCGGCACGCGAAGGCGACTTCGCATCGGCCGGCAGCGCGTCGGTCATTTACGCCAACCGGCTGGCGCGCAGTATCGCCAGTATCGCCGCGGGGCAGCACGGCTACCGCCGCGCCATGACGGCGGCGTCGCCCGAAGCATTCGGCGGCAACCTGCTGTACGCGCTGGAACTGCTGCACAAGGACGGCCCATTTACCACCCCGGAAGACTACCGCAAGGTCAACGCCGTGCTGCGTTACAGCCGGGGCTACGCCAACAACGGCTTCAGCGTCGCGGCGATGGCCTACCGGGGCCGCTGGAATGCGAGCGACCAGATTCCGCAGCGCGCCGTCGATGCCGGGACGATCGGCCGCTTCGACACGGTCGATGCAAGCGACGGCGGCGACGCGCAGCGCTATAGCGTGTCCGGCACCTGGCGGCGCACCGCCACCGACTCGGCGTCCAAGGTCAATGCCTTCGTCATCCGCAATCGCACCGACCTGTATTCGAACTTCACCTACTTCCTGAACGATCCGGTCAACGGCGACCAGTTCGCCCAGCCGGACCGGCGCGTCACCAGCGGGCTCAATGCGACGCACAGCTGGCACCTGCATGGCGCGCGGCGCGCGACCGACATCACCGCCGGCGTCCAGCTCCAGAACGACAATATCTTCAACGGCTTGCTCAACACGCGCGAACGCAGGCGCTTGTCGGCGACGCGCGAAGACCATGTCGTCGAAAGCAGCGCCGGTATGTTCATTGAAGCGTCCACCCAATGGAACCCGATGCTGCGCACGACCGCGGGGCTGCGCAGCGATCACTACCGTTTCAAGGTAGGCAGCGACCGCGCCGCGAACTCCGGCGCCGTGCGCGACCATCTCGCCAGCCCCTCGCTCAGCATCGTGCTGGCCCCGGCCAGCACGGCTGAACTGTATTTCAACATGGGCACCGGCTTTCACAGCAACGATGCGCGCGGCACCACAGCGGCGTTCGACCCGGCCAGCGGCGATGCCGTCCAGCCCGCGCCCGGCCTGGTGCGCTCGCGCGGCATCGAAGCGGGTTTGCGCATCGAGCCGGTGCAGTCCTTGCAGACCGGCGTGGCGGTGTACCGGCTGGCGTTCGACTCCGAGCTGACTTACCTGGGCGACGCCGGCGCCACCGAAGCCGGACTGCCGAGCGTGCGCCACGGCGTCGAGGTGTCGAACTCGTACAAGCCAGTGAAGTGGCTGTCGATCGACCTGGACCTGGCCTACGCGCATGCGCGCTCGCGCGGCGCGGCGCCAGGGCAGGCGCATATCGCCGGCGCCGTCGAAGGCGTGGGCCAGCTTGGCGTCACCGTAAGCCGCCGCGGCGCGTGGTCCGGCTCGGCCAACCTGCGCTATGCCGGCCCGCGCCCGCTGGTCGAGGACAACAGCGTGCGCCGCGGCGGCGGCGCCACCCTGAATGGGCGCATCGGCTACCGCGTCGACAGCCGCCTGCGTCTGGAGCTGGAAGGCTTCAACCTGCTGGACCGGCGCGATGCGGCGATTTCGTACTACTATTCTTCGCGCTTGCCGGGCGAAAGCCAGGCACGGGACGACGTCCACTTCCATCCGCTCGAACCGCGCAATTTCCGCCTCTCCGCCATCCTGCAGTGGTAGGCACGGCTTCGCCTGAAGGCGCGAAAAATGGTAGGCTTGCGCCATGAACCATGTTGAACCACCCTATACCGATCCCGCGCGGCTGTCCGCCGCGTTGAAAGACGACGGCTACGCTGTCCTGCACCCGCGCGACGTCTGCGCGCTGGCGGGCTGCGAACCCGCAGACCTGGCTGCGCTGGCGCCCAGCTGGGACCACCTAGAACTCGACAACTACCTGAAGGACGCGGGCCGCTACCGGCGCCGGCGTCACTCCTGCTTCATCCAGGACGGCGACAAGATCGCGCAAGCGCCGCACCGCGCTCACTGGCAGCCGGTCGAATACAACGCGCTCCATGGCGGCATGCACCGTTTGTTCGAGCCGATTGAACCGTCGACCGTCGCCCAGCCGGGCTGGCAGCGCCTGCTGCGCAGCCTGGGCGAAGTGTGCTCCTGGGCGGCAGGGGTGCACCGCTGGCACGTGGAAGCGCACCAGTTCCGCATCGATACGCTCGAAGGCATCGGCCGCCCGACCCCGGAAGGCGCGCACCGCGACGGGGTCGACTTTGTCGCCGTGCTGCTGGTGGGCCGCAGCCATATCAAGGGCGGCGAGACGCGCCTGTTCGAGGCCGAGGGCCCGAACGGCAAGCGCTTCACGATGCTGGAGCCATGGACGCTGCTGCTGCTCGACGATGCGCGGGTCATTCACGAGTCGACGCCGATCCAGCCCGATGGCGCCAACGGCCATCGCGATACGCTGGTGCTGACGTGGCGCGCCGCCGGCTTCCAGGGCGAGCACGCGCCGTAATGTGACTTTACTTGTCACGCAATTTCATCTTTACCATTGGCGCACTGTGGGATAGTCTTGACAGGCGAAGCGCGCAGCAAGGAGCGGTTTTTGGAATCAACGCAAGACACACAGCAGCAGTTCGAGATCCTGATCGTCGAGGACAGCCCGACCCAGGCCGAACGCCTGCGCCGCCTGATCGAGTCGCGCGCCTACGGCGTGCGGGTCGCGGCCAATGGCCGGCTGGCGCTGGAAGCGATCCGCGAGCGCAAGCCGCACCTGGTCCTGTCGGACATCATCATGCCCGAAATGAACGGCTATGACCTGTGCCGCGCCATCAAGACCGATGCGCAACTGCTGGACATTCCGGTAATCCTGGTCACCGCGCTCAACGACGCCCGGGATATCATCCGCGGCATCGAGTGCGGCGCCGACAATTTTGTGCGCAAGCCCTACGCCGACGAGTACCTGTTGGCCCGCATCAGCCAGATGCTGGCCAACCAGCTGCTGCGCCGCGACGCGAATGTGGAAACCGGGGTGGCGCTGTACCTGGGCGAGCAGAAGCACTTCATCAACGCAGGCCGCCAGCAGATCCTCGACCTGCTGATCTCGACCTACGAGCAGGCCGTGCACGTCAACGGCGAACTGCAGGCGCGCGAACGCCAGGTCATCGAACTGAACATGCGGCTGGCGCACCACGCCGCCGCGCTGGAAAACACCAACCGCGAGATCGCCGGCAAGAACCTCGAACTGGCCGAAGCGAGCCGCATGAAGTCTGCCTTCATCGCCAATATGTCGCACGAGCTGCGCACTCCGCTCAACGCCATCATCGGGTTTACCGGCGCGCTGCTGATGAAGCTTGCCGGTCCGCTGACCTTCGACCAGGACAAGCAGCTCAACACGATCCGCACCAGCGCGCGCCACCTGCTCTCGCTCATTAACGACATCCTCGACGTGGCCAAGATCGAGTCGGGCAAGGTGACGCTGGCCGCCGAGCGCGTGCACTGCCAGAACCTGCTCAGCGAAACCGCCGATTCGCTGCGCCCGCTGGCCTCGCAAAAAGGACTGGCGCTGGTGCTCGACCTGCCGGAAACGCCGCTGGTGATCGCCTCGGACCGGCGCGCGCTGACCCAGATTGTCATCAACCTGGTCAACAACGCCATCAAATTCACCGAACAGGGCACGATCAGGCTCGCGCTGTCGCAGCGCGCAGGCGATGGCGGCTCGGTAACCGTTATCTCGGTGCAGGACACCGGCAGCGGCATCCGCCCGGAAGACCAGGCCAAGCTGTTCCAGGCGTTCTCGCAGCTCGATTCGACCTCGACCCGCAACGTCGAGGGCGCCGGGCTCGGGCTCTACCTGTGCCAGAACCTGGCCAGCCTGTTGGGCGGCAAGCTGACCCTCACCAGCGAATTCGGCCACGGCAGCACCTTCACACTCACCATCCCAACGCGCGAGTTCCACAACGCCGTATAACCGGCCGTCCTGATAAAAGTCTAACTTGCAGTTAAATGATTCCCACAAGCACTGAAAATTGCGCTAATGTGACGGGGTTTTGATTTGACAATACGGGGCCAGACGCCCGTCTCACGATGCTCAAATATCCAGCCCCCCTGCGCCGACGCGCCGTTCCCGGCCTGATCGCCGCCCTGCTCATCGCGCCGCCGGTCGCGCTGGCCAACGAAGCGAGCGCGCTCGCCGAACTGAAGGCGATCCGCGCCATGACCGCCCATGCCGACACCGAAGCGGCACGCCGCATCGCGATGGTGCGCCTGTCGCTGCCGCCGGATGCCTCGCCCCTGCTGCGCCGCGAACTGGAAAACATCGAAGCGCGCGTGACCGGCTGTGCGGCGCCCGGCGCGATGAACGCCGCCGCGGCCCTCGCCGCCGCTGCCGCCGCGCAGGGAACGCCGGGGGCGCCGTCGGAAGTGCGCGCGGTCGGCAAGCCCGCACTTGGCGTACCCGCCTTCGGCACCACGCCGGCGCGCGCGCCGGGCCTGCACGGCGCACAGCCGGGCGGCTCCCGCGCTGCCGCCACGATGCCGCGCGCGCAGCGCCTGCGCCTGCTGGCCACGACCTTGGCGGCGGTGGCCGCTGCCGCCCTCGCCGGGGCGGCATTCATCATGTACCGGCGCTCGCAGGACAAGAGCGAGCGGCTGGCGCAACTGGACCGCGTGCTGAACGACCAGGCGCGGCGCGATCCGCTGACGCGCCTGCAGAACCGCCGCGCCTTCGTCGATAAAATGGCCGACCGGGCCGAGTCGATGCCGCTCAACCGGACTGCCACCGACTGCATCTCGCTGATCAACATCGATCATTTCAGGCTGGTCAACGACCGCCTCGGCCACGACGTGGGCGACGCGGTGCTGGCCGAAATCGGCCGCCGCCTGCACAAGGTGGTGCGCGATTCCGACATGCTGGTGCGCTGGGGCGGCGAGGAGTTCCTGGTGTTCTCGCCTGACGCCCACCCGCAGCAGATGCGCAAAATGCTGGAGCGCGTCATGGGAGCGGTGGGCTCGACGCCCGTGCAGGTCGACGGCCATTCGATCCCTGTCACCATCAGTGTCGGCCTGGCCCACCTGCCGTTCGCCGGGATTCCGGAGTTTACATTCGACTGGCAAAAAGTCGTCAGCCTGGCCGACAAGGCGCTCCACCTGGCCAAGCAGCAAGGGCGCAACCGCGCCGTGGCGGTGGCCGGACTCTCCGGCGACCACGACGCGGCCATGGCCGCGCTCGAAACGGACTTCGGCCGCGCCATCGAACAGGGCATGGTCGAGACCATCTCCGTGCCGGGGCCTTCCGGCGCGCAAGTCAAGCAGCTGCATCCGGCCTGACCAGGCACAAAAAAACGCTAGGTCGCCGTTACCGCCGTCCCGTCGTGCCCGCGCAAGGCGGGCACCCATACCAGGGATGCTGGAACCGCGAGACCCCGGTCGGCTACCAACGTCGCCCCTGCGAAGGCAGGGGTCCATACTCGGCATGTTGCGTATGGGCCCCTGCCTTCGCAGGGGCGACGTTGGCCTGCATTGCCGAAGCGGTGACATCGCCCAAAAAAAACGCCCGCAGGCCAGTTCGGCGGGCGGGCGATAATCCAATGCGAAGATTGGAGGAGACAAGTCCAATATAGTCGCTGAAATGGTGCACCGCAATACAGTAAAAATACTGTATACCCTGTTTCCGCCGCCCGCAACAGCCGCATCCCGCCCCGCGCCTCCCTCCCCTTGCAGTTTTAACAAGGCTCCGCGCCTGGTCCGGCCAGCTAGCAGGCAGGCACTTTTCATCATCCAACGATATACTTCGTGCAATTGAGCTAAAACGAAACGTTGATCCAATATGATGATGCGATGGTTTACCTCGGCCGCCGCGCCGCTGCTGCTGGGCGCCTGCGCGCTGGCTCCTCCCCCTTCCAAAGTAGATGCACCGCTGCCACCCGCCTGGCAGGCTCCGCTGGCCCATAACGGCAGCGTGGCCGACCTGGCGCATTGGTGGTCCAGCCACGGCGACCCGCTGCTGGTCGAGCTGGTCAACGCCAGCCAGCAAGCCAGTCCGACCATTTCCGCAGCCGCGGCGCGCATCGCCAGCGCGCGCGCGCAGCGCACAGCGGCCGGCGCCGCGCTGCTGCCGTCGCTGGACGGCTTCGCCAGCGTCAACCGCGCCAGCCAGCAAAGCGCGATGCCAAGCGGGACCACCTCGCAACTGGGCGTACAGACGGCCTGGGAAATCGACGTGTTCGGCGCGCGCCGCGCCGGCCGCAATGCCGCCGGCGAGCGCCTGCTCGGCGCCGGCGCGCAATGGCACGACGCCCGCGTGGCGGTCGCCGCCGAAACCGCCAACCAGTATTACAGCCTGCGCGCCTGCGAGCAGCTGCTGAACGTCGCCAGCCAGGACGCGGTCTCGCGGCGCGACAGCGCGCGCCTGACCAGCATGGCCGCCGAAGCAGGCTTCCAGGCCCCGGCCAACGCCGCGCTGGCGCGTGCCAGCGCAGCGGACGCCAGCAACCGCGCCACCCAGCAGCGCGCCCAATGCGACATCGAGGTCAAGGCGCTGGTGGCGCTGACGGCCGTTGCGGAGCCTGAACTGCGCAAGCGGCTGGCCGCGTCGCGGCCGGCGGAACCGGCGCCAATCGCCATCGCCGCCCTGCCCGCGCAGGTGCTGGCGCAGCGCCCCGACGTATATGCGGCCGAACGCGACGTCGCCGCCGCCAGTTTCGAGGTCGGCAGCGCGCAGGCGCAACGTTATCCGCGCCTGTCGCTGCAGGGCATGGTCGGCGCGGCCAATTTCCGCAGCGGCGGCGAAAACACCGAACTGACCGCATGGACGATCGGGCCGCTGGCCCTGACCGTGCCGATCTTCGATGCCGGCACCCGCCGCGCCAATGTCGCCGCGGCGCGCGCCAATTACGACGACGCGGTGGTGCGCTACCGCGCCACCGCACGCCAGGCCGTGCGCGAGGTCGAGGAAGCGCTGGTACGCCTGGACAGCGCGGCGGCGCGCACCAGCGACGCCCAGACCGCGCTGGACGGCTACCGCGCCGCTTTCGTGGCCGCCGAAGACCGCTACAAGGGCGGCTTTGGCAGCCTGCTCGAACTGGAAGACGCGCGCCGCACCCGGCTGGCCGCTGAAAACGCCGTCATCGCACTGCAACGCGAGCGCAACGCCGCATGGATCGCGCTGTACCGCGCCACCGGCGGCGGCTGGACCGGCGCCGCGCAAACCGAACCGACTACCTGATTCAAGGCCCCATGAAAAACCTCAAACTCACTCCCGCGGCGAAGATCGCCCTCACCGTCGCCGCCGTTATCGTGCTCGGCTTGATCGCCTACAGCATGACCGGCAGCCCGGACAGCGACCAGGCCGCCGACGCCAGGGCGGCAGCGCCGAAACCGGCGCTGACCGTCACCACCGCGCGGCCGTCAAGCGCCAGCCTGCCGATCAAACTGGCGGCGACCGGCAACGTCGTGGCCTGGCAGGAAGCGGTGATCGGCAGCGAGTCGGGCGGCCTGCGCCTGACCGAGGTACGCGTCAACGTCGGCGACGTGGTCAAGAAGGGCGAAGTGCTGGCCGTGTTCTCGCCGGACGCCGTCAACGCCGACGTGGCCCAGGCGCGCGCCGCGCTGCTCGAAGCGCAGGCCAGCGCCGCCGACGCCGCGGCCAACGCCGAGCGTGCCCGCAGCCTGCAGAACTCCGGCGCGCTGTCGGCCCAGCAGATCAACCAGTACATCACCGCCGAGCAAACCGCCAACGCGCGTATCGCCGCGGCGCGCGCCAGCGTGGCGGCGCAGCAGCTGCGCCTGAAGTACACGCAGGTGGTGGCGCCCGACAGCGGCGTCATCTCGGCACGCACCGCCACGGTCGGCTCGGTGGTCGGCGTAGGCACCGAGTTGTTCCGCATGATCCGCCAGGGCCGCCTCGAATGGCGCGCCGAGGTGACGGCCACGGAACTGACCCGCATCAAGCCAGGCATCGCGGCGCGCGTGGTCGCCGCCAACGGCAGCGAGCTGACGGGCCGCGTGCGCATGATCGCGCCGACCGTCGATGCCCAGACCCGTTCGGCGCTGGTCTACGTCGACCTGCCGCCCGCGATGGGTTCGTCCGCACCATTCAAGGCCGGCATGTTCGCCAGCGGCCAGTTCGAGCTTGGCACGTCGCAGGCAATGACGGTACCGCAGCAGGCCGTGGCGGTGCGCGACGGCTTTTCGTATGTGTTCACGCTCAAGCCGGATAACCGGGTCAGCCAGCTGAAGGTCAAGACCGGGCGCCGCCTGGGCGACCGCATCGAAGTGACCGAAGGCCTGGCGCCGGATGCGCAAATCGTCGTCAGCGGAGCCGGCTTCCTGAACGATGGCGACCTGGTACGCAATGTGCAGGCCGCCCAAGCCGCGGGTAAGCAATGAACTTCTCCTCCCTATCGATCAAGAACCCGGTCCCGGCGATCATGCTGTTCGTGCTGCTGACGCTGGCCGGCCTGCTGGCCTACCGCGCCAACGCCGTGCAGGATTTCCCCGACATCGAACTGCCGATCGTCACCGTCACCGCCACGCTGGAAGGCGCGGCGCCGGCGCAGCTTGAAACCGAAGTGGCGCGCAAGATCGAGGATTCGGTCGCCACGCTGCAAGGCGTCAAGAACATCTACACCAAGGTACTCGACGGGGTGGCCAACATCACCGTGGAGTTCATCCTCGAGAAGAACATCTCGGAAGCGGTCAACGAGGTGCGCGACGCCGTCTCGCGCGTCAAGGCCGACTTGCCGGCGGAAATGCGCGATCCGGCCGTGACCAAGGCGTCTACCGCCGGCCGCGTGGTGCTGACCTTGGTCGCCGCCGCGGCGCCGGGCCAGGGCGGCGTGCCGCTCGATGCGCAGGAGCTCAGCTGGTTTGTCGACAATACCGTGGCCAAGCGCCTGCTGAGCGTGCCGGGTGTCGGCTCGGTCAAGCGGGTCGGCGGCGTCTCGCGCGAAGTGCGGGTCGAGCTGGACCAGGCGCGCATGGCCGCGCTGCGGGTGTCGGCCATCGATGTCTCGCGGCGCCTGCGGCTGGTGCAGCGCGAAGAACCGGGCGGGCGCGGCGATGTCAGCGGCGCCGAACAATCGGTGCGCACCATCGCGACGGTGAAAACGGCGGCGCAACTGGCCGCGCTGGATATTCCACTGGCCGACGGGCGCCATGTGCGGCTCGAGCAGATCGCCACCGTCACCGACACCGTGGCCGAGCCGCGCGCGGTGGCCGAATACAATGGCAAGCGGGTCGTCGGTGTCGAGATATTCCGCACCAAGGGCGCCAGCGAGATCGCGGTGGCCGAGGGCGTGCGCGAGGCCATCGCCAAACTGGGCGAAGAGCACCGCAACGTGGAGCTCAAGCAGGTGATCGACAACGCACAGCCGGTGGCGGAGAACTTCGAGGGCTCGATGGAGCTGCTGTATGAAGGCGCGCTGCTGGCGGTGCTGGTGGTATGGTGGTTCCTGCGCGACTGGCGCGCCACCCTGGTCGCCGCCGCGGCCCTGCCGCTGTCGGTGATCCCGGCCTTCCTCGGCCAGTACTGGTTCGGCTACACGCTCAACACCGTGACCCTGCTGTCGCTGGCCCTGGTGGTCGGCGTGCTGGTGGACGACGCCATCGTCGAAATCGAGAACATCTCGCGCCATCTGCGCATGGGTAAGTCGCCGATGGAAGCGGCGATGGAGGCGGCTGACGAAATCGGCATGGCGGTGATCGCCACCACGTTTGCGCTGGTGGCCGTTTTCCTGCCCACCGCGTTCATGGGCGGCATTCCCGGCCTGTTCTTCAAGCAGTTCGGCTGGACCGCCGTGCTGGCGATCCTGGCCTCGCTGGTGGTGGCGCGCTTGCTGACCCCGATGATGGCCGCCTATATCCTCAAGCCGGCCAAACACGCCGAGGAAAAGGATGGCTGGATCATGCAGCGCTACCTGCGCGCGATGAAGTGGTGCCTGCGGCACCGGCTTGCCACCGCGATCGCATCGGGCCTGTTCTTCATCGGCTCGCTGATGCTGGTGCCGCTGCTGCCGACCGGCTTCGTGCCGCCGGCGGACCGTGCCCAGACCATGATCAACCTCGAACTGCCGCCCGGCTCGACGCTGGCCGAGACGCGCGTGGTGGCCGAGCAGGCGCGCCTGGCAGCGATGCAGGTAACAGGCGTGACCGGCGTGTTCAGTTCGATCGGCGGCGGCTCCAGCGGCGACGCTTTTGCGCCGGGCGCCGCGGCGGAAGCGCGCCGCGCCGTGCTGACCCTGACCACCGTGCACCGCGATGACCGCGACGAATCGATGGACCAGCTGGAGTCGGCGATCCGGGCACGCCTGGACCAGATTCCGGGCGCCCGTTTCAATGTCGGCCCGGCCGACACCGGCGTCAAGATGCAGCTGGTACTGCAGAGCGAAGACCCGGTGGCGCTGACGGCCGCGGCGCAGCGCGTGGAACGGGAACTGCGCACGCTCAAGGGCATCGGCAATGTCAGCTCCAGCGCCTCGCTGGTGCGACCGGAGATTATCGTGCGGCCCGACTTCGCGCGCGCCGCCGACCTGGGCGTGACCGCCGCGGCGATCGGCGAAACGGTGCGGGTGGCCACCGCGGGCGATTACGACCTCGCGCTGACCAAGATGAACCTGTCCGAGCGCCAGGTACCGATCCGGGTCAAGCTGCCGGACGCCGTGCGTGCCGACCTGTCGGCCATCGAACGGCTGAACGTACCGGGCACCAGCGGCCCCGTCATGCTGGCCAACGTCGCGACGGTGACGATGGAAAGCGGGCCGGCGCAGATCGACCGCCTGAACCGCAGCCGCAACGTCACGCTCGACGTCGAGCTGTCGGGCCGCTCGCTGGGCGAAGTCAATGCCGAAGCGCGTGCGCTGCCGTCCATGAACAGCCTGCCGCCGTCGGTCACCGTGGCGGAGCTGGGCGACGCCCAGGAGATGGCCAACCTGTTCGCCAGCTTCGGCGTGGCGATGGCGATCGGCGTGCTGTGCATCTACGGCGTGCTGGTGCTGCTGTTCAAGGACTTCATGCAGCCGATCACGATCCTCGCCGCGCTGCCGCTGTCGATTGGCGGCGCCTTCGTGCTGCTGCTGTTGACGGGGAAAGCGCTGTCGATGCCGACCATGATTGGCCTGATCATGCTGATGGGGATCGTGACCAAGAACTCGATCCTGCTGGTCGATTACGCGATTCTGGCACGCGAGGCGGGCATGAACCGCTTCGATGCGCTGGTGGACGCGTGCCACAAGCGCAGCCGGCCGATCATCATGACCACCATCGCGATGGGCGCCGGCATGATGCCGCTGGCGCTGGGCTGGGGCGCCGACCCGAGCTTCCGCTCGCCGATGGCGGTGGCGGTGATTGGCGGACTGATCACCTCGACTCTGCTGAGTTTGCTGGTCGTGCCGGCGGTGTTTACCTACATCGACGATCTCGAGCATCTGCTCAAGCGCGGCATGGCGAAGATGCGGTCGCGGAAAAAATCCGGCGCGACCACCGCCGCCTCGCAGGGCGGATAAGGACGCAGTCCGGGTCCGCGCAACCACGGCGCCAAGCGCGTCAGCCGCCCAACACCAGAAAAAAAACGCCGGCGCGAGCCGGCGTTTCATTTGCTGCGTACTGCTTACACCATCGGCGGATCGGTCTCGCGCGCGAACGAGCGGTGCGACGCCAACGCTTCCTTGAACGCGCCCAGCGCCTGCTTCAGGTCTTCGCCGTGCGCGCCGAGCAGCGCCGGATCGTCCGAACCATCCGGCAGCGCCGGCGGCACACTGGCCTTGGCCAGCAGCCCCGCGCCGGCGCCCAGCACCAGGATCGGCTTGCAGTGGCGGTACTGCTCGCGCACGAAGTCGAGCGCATGGGCGTCGCGGCTCAGCGCATTGACCGAGTCTTCGCCGTCCGGCACCACGACCGCGTCGTACAGCACCGATGGACCAGCTTCGAGCGTGATCTCGACGTCGAGCATCTCACCGGCCATGGCCTTGACCTTGCCCAGCGTGCCGGCAACCACCCGCGGCACCGCGCCGTCGGCCAACAGTGAATCGTAGATGGTGCGGACCATCGCGGCATCAACGCCATGCGCCACCAGAATCGCGACGCGGCGCGTCTTGATGCCGGTTTCGCCAGGACGGCTTAGCAGCGACAGCGCTGGCGATGGCGCGTATTCCGGCGTCGGCAGGGATGTCGCCAGCGGCAGCGGCGCCGGTACGTCCATGCCAAGGCCGCTGGCGACGGTTTCAGCCAGCGTATGGTCGACATTGGCCAGCAGGGCCAGCACGCGCTCGCGCACCGCAGGCACTTGCACGCGCGTCAGCTCGAAGCGGAAGGCGGCGGCGATGTGGGCCTGCTCGACCGGCGTCTGGCTGTTGAAGAACATGGTCGCCTGCGAGTAGTGGTCGGCGAACAGTTCCGGCTTGCCGCGCACCTTGTCTTCGGCGACGCGCTCCGGGAACGACGTGAAGCCCTTGTCCATGCCAGCCTGGGCCGGGCTGCCGCCTGCGAGCGAGTTCGGCTCGTAGTTGACGCGGCCGCGATGGATCGCCTGGCGGTGCATGCCGTCGCGCTGGTTGTTGTGGACCTGGTTGACCGGCGCGTTGATCGGGATCTCGTGGAAGTTCGGGCCGCCAAGGCGCGACAGCTGGGTGTCGAGATAGGAGTGAATCCGTCCCTGCAGCAGCGGGTCGTTGGAGAAGTCGACGCCCGGCACCACGTGCGCCGTGCAGAAGGCGACCTGCTCGGTCTCGGCGAAGAAGTTGTCCGGGTTGCGGTTCAGGGTCATCTTGCCCAGCGGGACCAGCGGGACCAGTTCTTCCGGCACCAGCTTGGTCGGGTCGAGCACGTCGAAACCGAAACCTTCAGCCTGTTCTTCCGTGAATACCTGCACACCGAGCTCCCATTCAGGGAACGCGCCAGCCTCGATCGATTCCCACAGGTCGCGGCGGTGGTAGTCGGCGTCGGCGCCGCAGATTTTTACTGCTTCGTCCCAGACCAGCGAGTGGGTACCTTGCAACGGCGTCCAGTGGAATTTGCAGAAGCGCGATTCGCCCGCCGCATTGACCAGGCGGAAGGTATGCACGCCGAAGCCCTGCATGGTGCGGTAGCTGCGCGGAATGGCGCGGTCGGACATCTGCCACAGCAGCATGTGCGCCGATTCAGGCATCAGCGAGACGAAGTCCCAGAAGGTGTCATGGGCGCTCGATGCCTGCGGCATCTGGTGATGCGGCTCTGGCTTGACGGCGTGGACCAGGTCGGGGAATTTCATCGCGTCCTGGATGAAGAAGACCGGGATGTTGTTGCCGACCAGATCCCAGTTACCTTCCTGGGTATAAAACTTGACGGCGAAGCCGCGCACATCGCGTACCGTATCTGCGGATCCGCGTTCGCCGGCGACCGTGGAAAAGCGCACGAACACCGGGGTGCGCTTGCCCGCCTGGGAGAACAGGTCGGCGCGCGTCAGGTCGCTGAAATCTTTGTAGGCTTCGAAGACGCCGTGCGCGGCTGAGCCGCGTGCATGCACCACGCGCTCGGGGATGCGCTCATGGTCGAAATGGGTCAGCTTTTCACGGAGGATGAAATCTTCCATGGCGGTGGGTCCGCGCAGGCCGACCTTCAGCGAATTCTGGTTGTCGGCTATCGCGACGCCCTGGTTGGTCGTCAGCACCTGTCCCGAGCTGTCGACGCGGACGCGGTCGAGCGCGCCAACGGTTGGGTTGTTGCCGAGTGACGGAACACCGCTGCCGACCTTGTCGGAGACCGCGCTTTCGGTGCTGGTGCTGCCGGTTGCCCCCGGCGTTGCCGGCTCGGCGGTAGCGCCCGGCTGCGGCGTGCGCGCGGCCTCGCCATGTTCGCCAGGCTTGTTCGGATTGAACGGCATGTCCGCCGCCAGCTTCATCCCCGCGACTTTGTTCTCGCGCAGTTGCTCGGCTGTGTCGTTCTTCATGCCAAGGCTGGAAGGCGGCTGTGCGCCGGAAGGACCGGAAACCGTGCTGAGGATGGAACCGGCGCTGTCAGTTGACTGCCCGTTCTTTTTACGTGTGGCCATGTGGTACCTCTGAAAATTGGGGATGGGATGTCTGGACGTGCAGAAGCCTCCGGCCACACCAGGGCGACCGGAGCCTGAAAGCGATGCCTGCCTCGGAAACGGGGCAGGCGCTGCGCTTCAATTAGTGGCGACGGCCACCAAAGATTTTCGACAGCAGGTAGCCGGCAGCCAACGCACCCAGCACTGCGGTACCTGGGCTGTTGCGGACATATTCGCGGCCGGTTACGGTGAAGTTGTTGTACGCGTCCGTCACCTGGCGCTTGCGCTCTTCCATCGAGCCCGAAGCGCCCGAGAACATATCCGACATCTTGTCGACGCCGGCGTGTGCGCCGCTGACCAGGCGGTCGACGACTGGCTGCGCCGAATCGCCTGCCTTGTCGATGGCCTTGTGCATGTTATCAGCGCTCTTGGGCGTCATGTCCTTGCCCATCGACGACGATGCGCTCGAACCCATCGAGCCGGCGCTGCTGCCCATGCTGCCGCTGCCCATGCTGCCGCTGCTCGACGATGCGCTGCTGCCTGGCGAACCACTTGCCAGGTTGCCGCTCGACGAGGTGCCTTTGTTGCCGGACAGGCTGTTGGCCGAGCTGGCGTTCGACAAGCTGCTGCCGCTGGACAGGGAATCCTTGTTCAGGCTGCTGCTCTGCGCGTTGTCGCTCTTTGCCGAGCCCATGCTGCCCGAACCGCTTGCACCCATGTTGCCGGTGCCCGCCACGCTTGGCGAACCGCTGCTCGACTGGGAGCCGCTGATGCCCTTCTGCGTGGAGTCTTTACCGATGTTGCTGCCCGTAGCCTCGTTCGACTTTTGATTATCCATGATCCATTCCCTTTAAATAGTTATACCAATGCGGCGTGAAGCGATCGACCCTTCTACATTCTTTTCCGAATCTGGCTGGAACATTACGCAGGTAGCTGCGCTGCCTGCGCTGCGTCAATGGCCGCGTCGCGTGATGACGGGAAGCAGTCCATGAGCAGCCGCGAACAGTTGCGATGTTCAGCAAATGCATTCGGGTGAGCGAATACTAAAAATATAACGTCGAGAAGATGCTCACTGTGCGGTGACTAACAGAGCAATGACATGAAAGAAATGCCCAGTCGTGGGTTTCTTTGAAAAAATAGAGCAGAGGAATTGGAAGATTTCTGAAGGAAATTTCGGGCGTGTTCCGCCGCGCGGGAACGACGCGGTCGACGCCAGCCGATGCGCGCCGCCGGCGCGCATCGGCTGGTTCCGCCATGGGTTGGCTCAGCCGCTCGTCGGACGCGCGGTGCCAGGCCCGCCCAGCAGGATGTCGGCATAGGGCGCCGGGCCGTCGCCGATCAGAATGCCGTCGTCGGTGATCTCGAAGGTGCGCAAGTCGCGGCTGTGCGCGCTGCCACGCACCTTGACCACCGAGATGATGGTCTTGAGCTGTGCCTTTGCTTCGATAAAGCGCTGGACAATAATCGCATCGACCAGGAAGGCGTTTCCATATGGACTAAACCGAAAGTCGGTAAACCGGTCTTCCAGCTCACTGGTCATCAACAGGGTGACGCCCTTTTCGCTCAGCACGGTGGTCATGCGGTACAGCGATTCGCGGAAGTCTTCGCGGAACTCCGGGGCCAGCGCGAGCTCGAAGCCGGACAGCGAATCGAGTACCACGCGCCTGGCGCCGGTGCGGTCGATCATCCTCACCAGTTCATGCAAGGTTTCATCGACCGATACATCGAGCGTACGCACGTTGAGCAACTCGACACTGCCGTCGCTGACCAGCGAGTCGAGCAAGTCGTTCATCATCTGGCTTGGACTTTTTTCGAACAGCGCCAGCACCGCGGTTTCGCCGAGGCGCGCTCCTTCGGCAAGGAACTCGGTTGCCAGCATGGTCTTGCCACAGCCCGATGGGCCGACCAGCAACATCGAGTAGCCCGTCGGGATCCCCCCTCCCAGCATCTCATCCAGCTTGGGCACCCCCATCGACACGCGCTCGCGGCCACGTGCGCGGTTGGGATCGCCGGACGGCTCGGGCGCGGGCAGGATGCGCGGGAATATTTCAATGCCCTGCTCATTGATGCGGAAGGTGTGCAGGCCGGGGCGTTGCTTCTGGCCCCGCATCTTCAGCACCTGGATTTTGCGCACCATCGCGTTGCGGTGGACATTCTGCGTCAGCCAGATCATGCCGTCGGCAATGGTAAAGATCGGATTGCGGTCGGTCTCGTTGGCCAGGTATTCACCGATCAGGAAGGTGGTGGCGTGCCACCCGGTCATCTGCGTCACCAGCTTCTGGACGAACGATTGCAGCGCGGCGACTTCTCGGTCCGGCCCCCTGGCGCCCTCGACAAACGACCGGAACGAATCGATGAACACCAGCGCCGGAGCGTGCTGGCGCACCTGTTCGCAAATCTGTTTCAGCACCTCGTCGTAGTTGCCGCCCTCCACCTCGGCGGCCAGGCTGATGAACTGGATCGCGCTGTCGACCTTGTCGAAATCGAAGTAGCTGAACTGTTGCTGGTAGCGCAGCATCTTGATCGGCGGCTCCCCCATCGCGGTAAAGAACAAGGCCTTGCGCTGCGGGTTCGCCAGCGCAAACATGATCTGCTGCGCGAAGGTGGTTTTACCGCTGCCTGGCGCACCGCCGATGATGTTGAAGGAGAGCTCCGGCAGCCCGCCGCCGAGGATGGTGTCCAGGCCGGGCACGCCGGTTTGCATCAGCGGCAATTTAAATTGCTCGTTCATTCAGACTTACTCCTAGTATCTGTAGCGTCGGCGGGAGCCGGGAATGTGGCGCGCAGGAACTGCTCGGCCAGTCGCGCGCCAATCAGGGTATCGAGCTGGTTGGCATAGGTCGCGAGCATGGCGGTGGTCGCCGCCAGCACCGCGTCCCTGTCAGCGCTTTTGAACGCGGCGCGCAAGCCATCGTAAGGCGGCGCGCACAAGGCCGGATCGGAACCGCGCCCAAGCCATGGGTAGTGGTCCTGGCATGCGTCGAGGCTGCGTCCGACGATCATCTGCACGCTGGAGGGGCCAATCAGCGGCACGAACTTGCACGCCAGGCGCTGCCAGATAATCGTCGCCTCATTCGCCGTCTCAGCGGCAGAGGCGGCGCGCAGCGGCCCGGTGATATCGGACAGAAGCTGCGCGCTTACTGGCACGATTGCGCTTTCACGGGCACCAGAACGGCATCATGCGCTGACGGCAAAGCTTTCACTATTCTGTCCCGAAGAAATGGTTTTTATATAGGCATTTTATCCGATAGTGGCGCCGCGGTCGCAAGCGCCGGCGCGGCCAGCGGAATTGACACCGAGACCGAGGTGCCGTGCGCGCGTACGCTTTTGAGCAGCATCTTTCCGCCATGCGACGCCAGCCGCTCGCGCACGGCCTGCAAGCCATAGCCCGCCTTGCTGCGGCCGCCACGCTCGATGCCGACACCGTTGTCGGATACCACCATGGTCAGCGTCGATTGCGGCGCGCGCACGACCACGTCAACCCGCGTGGCGCGCGAATGGCGCGCCACATTGCTCAAGCATTCCTGCAAGGCGCGGTACATCGTCAGTATCTGCTGGTCGCTCAAGTCCAGCTTGCCAACCTGCGTGTCAAAACCAACCTGGCAGGCGATGCCGCTGGTGCGGCGAAACTGGCTCAGTTCGTACTCGATGGCCGCTTCCAGGCCCAGCTCAATTTCAAAAGGACGCAGCGCCGCGATCAGCGTGCGCACGGTGACGATGGCGCCGTCGATATTGCTGAGCGCCCCGCCGACCCATTCCTTGAGCTGCGCATGGCTGTCGCCGGTAACCTGCGGCAGAGTGGCCACATCGAGCCGCAAGGCCAGCAGGTTCTGGCCAAGGGCGTCGTGAATTTCCAGCGAAATGCGCTTGCGCTCGTCTTCCTTGAGCTGCCACTGGTGGATCAGGAGGTCATGCAGGTTTTGCTGGGATTCGCGCAGCGCCGATTCGGCACGTTCGCACTGGAAAATTTTGGCGACCAATGCCTCGTTGACGAGCATTTGCGCGGCAGGCAGGGATGGGTCGGACAGATCGCCGGCGGCGCCGCCCTCGGGATGGCTTGCAGTCTCTTGCGCCGACGCCAGCCCATAACGCTCCTCGATCTTGCGTATGAGGCGCAGGGCACGCGCGGTATCGCGTTCGTCCTCATGGCTGGGAGGAAGGATTGGCGTATGCATAGTCATGCTCGCTAAGTGGTAAACCTTTGCCGACCTTCGCCGAATAATTATCGCACCAAAAACCAGAGGCCCGCGCACGGACCCGGACATCATCTTCGCCAACATGGTTGTAGCGTCGCCGCACGCGGAGGCTGCCGCCCCAAGCATGCCAGATCTTGCGCACAAAAGAAAAAAGGGCTACCAGCGACGCTGATAACCCTTTCATCTTACTACTAATTTTGGTGCCGCTTGCCGGAATCGAACTGGCGACCTTTTCATTACGAATGAACTGCTCTACCAACTGAGCTAAAGCGGCGAAGACCGATATTCTAGCAAAGTTTCATTGACTCTTGCTACCCCGAATCAGCGAAACTTGCTATTTTCTGAACAAAACAGTGATTTACGCGTCGTGATAGCTGGTGACGCGCTCCACTTCGCCCTTCGATCCGAGGAAAACCGGCACGCGCTGGTGCAGCTTTTGCGGCGGAATGTCGAGGATGCGCTGGCGGCCATCGGTGGCGGCGCCGCCGGCCTGCTCGACGATCATCGCCATCGGGTTCGCTTCGTACATCAGGCGCAGCTTGCCGGGCATCGAGGTGTCGCGCATGTCGGCCGGATACATGAAGATGCCGCCGCGGTTCAGGATGCGGTGCACGTCGGCGACCATCGAGGCGATCCAGCGCATGTTGAAGTCCTTCTCGCGCGGGCCGGTCGCGCCGGCCAGCATTTCATCGACATAACGCTGCACCGGCGGATGCCAGTGGCGCTGGTTCGACATGTTGATCGCGAATTCCTTGGTGGTTTCCGGAATCATCATGTTGCGCTGGGTGAGCACCCATGAGCCCATTTCGCGGTCCAGCGTAAAGCAGTTGACGCCGTTGCCAGTGGTGAGCACCAGCATCGTCTGCGGGCCATACACGGCGTAGCCGGCGGCTACTTGCGAGCTGCCCGGCTGCATGAAGTGCTCCTCGGTCGGCGTGCCCATCCCGTCCGGCGCCTTGAGCACGGAGAAAATGGTGCCGATCGATACGTTCACGTCAATGTTGGACGAGCCGTCGAGCGGGTCGAACAGCAGCATGTATTCGCCCATCGGGTAGCGGTTCGGGATCGGGTGGATCGATTCCATTTCTTCCGACGCCATCGCTGCCAGGTGGCCGCCCCATTCATTCGCTTCCAGCAAAATCTCGTTGGAAATGACGTCGAGCTTCTTTTGCACTTCGCCCTGGATGTTCTCGGTGTCGGCGCTGCCGAGGATATCGCCGAGGGCGCCCTTGCTGACCGAATGGCTGATGGTCTTGCACGCGCGCGCGACGACTTCAATCAGGAGGCGCAGTTCGGCGGGAATTGAATTGTTGTGACGCTGTTCTTCAACCAGGTACTGCGTAAGACTGACGCGCTTCATGGACTTCCTTCGTTTTGTTTGAATTATTCAGCGTCGTTCCCGCGCAAGCGCGAACCCAGACCTCGCATGCATGCAGCCGCTGCGTGGGTTCCCGCCTTCGCGGGAACGACGGTGGTGTAGTTTAGTTGGTCAGTGCCTTGCTGACCACTTCGCCTACGTCGCTCGACAACTTCCCTGATCCCGACACTTTCTGCAGCGCCTGTTTCATCTGGGCCTGCAATGCCGGCGCATAACGGCGCCAGCGGTCCATCGACCGCGCCAGGCGGCTGGCCACTTGCGGGTTCAGCGCATCGAGCGTGGTCACCTGCTCGGCCCAGAACGCGTAGCCGCTGCCATCGGGCGCGTGGAACTGTGCCGGGTTGCCGTTGCAGAAGTTAAAGAGCAGGCTGCGCGCGCGGTTCGGATTCTTCAGGTTAAAGGCCGGATGCCGCATCAGTGCCCGCACCGCGGCCACATCCGTGACCGGCGCCGCGGCCTGGATCGCAAACCACTTGTCGATCACCAGCGCCTCGTTGTCGAATTCGGCATAAAAACGCTCCAGCGCATCGGCCGCACCAGGGGCTGCGGAATGGATCAGGGCGGTCAACGCGGCAACCCGGTCGGTCATGTTGCCGGCAAGGTCGAACTGGCGCTGCGCCAGCGCGTAGATGGCGTCGTCCGGGGCCGCCGACAGGTAAGCCAGCGCCAGGTTCTTCAGCCCGCGCTTGCCCGCAGAGATCGCATCCGGACTGTACTCCCCCGGGGTCTGGTTGGCCTCGTACTGCGCCAGCAGATCCTTGCGCAAGGCCGAACCTATCGTCTTGCGCATGGCCTGCCGCGCCAGGTGGATCGCCTGCGGGTCGACGACTTCCATTTGCTCGGCAACCATGCTCTCGGACGGCAGCAGCAAGGCGTTCTCGCGGAAGGCTGAATCGAGCGATTCGTCGGCCAGTATCTTGCGCATTGCATCGATGAAGGTGTCGTCCAGCGCCAGCTTGTCGCCGGCGCCGACTGCCGCCGTCATCTTCAGCAGGCGCGCCATCGCCAGCCGCTGGCCAGCTTCCCAACGGTTGACCGGATCACTGTCGTGGCTGAACAGGTGCAGCAATTGCGCGTCGGTGTAAGGATAATTGAGGACCACTGGCGCGGAGAAGTCGCGCAGGATCGACGGAGTCGGCTCTTCCTTGACGCCGGTAAAGCGGAAGGTTTGCTTCGGCTTCATCAATTCGAGCACCGCGGTCGTGCCCGCATTGGCGCCATCGACGATCAGCGCGAGATCCTTGCCATCGGCGCCCAGCAGGCCGAGCGCGACCGGAATGTGGAATGGCAGCTTGCTCGGCTGGCCAGGCGTCGCCGGGCAGCTTTGCGACAGCGTCAGTTCAAAGGTGCCGGCCGCGGCGTCGTAGCGGCCGGTGGCGGTGACGACCGGGGTGCCGGCCTGGCTGTACCAGCGCTCGAACTGCGCCAGGTCGCGGCCGTTGGCGTCCGCCATCGCGGCGCGGAAGTCATCGCACTCGACCGCCTGCTCGTCGTGGCGTTCGAAATACAAGTCCATACCCTTGCGGAAACCATCGCGGCCCAGCAAGGTCTGGTACATGCGCACCACTTCGGCGCCCTTCTCGTACACGGTGACCGTATAGAAATTGTTGATCTCGACGAAGGAATCGGGACGCACCGGGTGCGCCATCGGGCCTGCATCCTCGGGGAACTGGGCCTGACGCAAGGTACGCACTTGCTCGATGCGGGTCACCGCGCGGCCGGTGTCGGTGCCGATCATGTCGGCCGAGAATTCCTGGTCGCGGAACACGGTCAGGCCTTCCTTCAGCGACAGCTGGAACCAGTCGCGGCAGGTGACGCGGTTGCCGGTCCAGTTGTGGAAATATTCGTGGCCGACCACCGCTTCGATGCCGGCGTAGTCGACGTCGGTAGCCACGCGCGGGTTGGCCAGCACGAACTTGGTATTGAAGATGTTCAGGCCCTTGTTTTCCATCGCGCCCATGTTGAAGTCGCTGACGGCGACAATCATGAAGCGGTCAAGGTCGAGCTCGAGGCCGAAGCGCTCCTCGTCCCAGCGGATGCTGTTCTTAAGCGACTGCATCGCGTAGTCGGTCTTGTCGAGATTGCCGTCCTCGACCCACACCTGCAGCAAGGCATTGCGGCCATCCTTCAGGCGGAAGGTCTCTTCCTGGCAGACCAGTTTGGCCGCCACCAGCGCGAACAGGTAGGACGGCTTCTTGAACGGGTCTTCCCACTTGGCGTAATGACGGCCGTCGCCGAGGTCGCCCTCTTCGACCAGGTTGCCGTTCGACAGCAGTACCGGGTATTTACTCTTGTCCGCGCGCAGCATCACGGTGAACTTCGCCATCACGTCGGGGCGGTCGGGGAAATACGTGATCGAACGGAAGCCTTCCGCCTCGCACTGTGTGAAGAAGTTGCCGTTTGAAACGTAAAGACCGTTCAGTGTCGTGTTCTTGACCGGGGCGGTCAGGGTTTCGATTTCCAGCGTGACATCGTCTGGCGCGGCGGGAATGCGCAGGATGTCGCCCGAAATATCGTAGTCGCCCGCGTGCAGCAGCCTGCCGTTCATTCGCAGGGCCACCAGCTGGAGGTTGACGCCGTGCAGCTCGATGCCATTCCTCACGCTGTCCGGGTTGCGAACCATCACCAGGCGGCTGGCGACGATGGTGCGCTCCGGGTCCAGGTCAAAGCCGAGTTCGACCGTGTCGACAAGGTAAGTTGGCGGCGTATAGTCTTTCCGGTAGATAGTCTGGGGGGTATCTGTGCGCATGGGGAATCGGACTTTGGCAGGTGGACAGGCGGCTATTCTACCAACACCTGCGAGATGCGCGACTCACAATATTCAGTGTAACGGCATGTGCACAGGGTAACATTCTGTAAATTATCTGCCAGAATGTGGACAAGACCATAAAGTTAGTTTGGGTGGACTGCGCCCACGAGACGGAGAGACAAAATGAAACCCCTGATGATTGCCGCCACCGCCGCGCTGGCCCTTCTGTTGACCGGTTGCGCCAGTACCATCCGCAGCAATGTGACCACCTTCCACCAGTGGCCCGACCAACTGCCGGACAAGACCTATGTGTTTGAAGCACCGCCGGTGCAGGACGACACGCTGGAATGGCGTACGTACCAGAACATGGTGCGCGGCGAGCTGACCCGGCTTGGGTTCCAGGATGCCGGCGCGGCCGGCACGCCGTCGCTCGCGGTATCGATGCGGTTCATGACCACCGACGTGCCGGTGCGCGTGATCCAGCCGGTGTTTTCGCATTTTGACCATTACTGGATGCCGCGCACCGCGTTCATGCGGCCTTATCGGCGCGGGTACGGTTACGGCTACTGGCGCGGCTACTACAGCCCGTTCTACGACCCGTTCTGGTATGGCACGCCGTCGTACCAGGAAACCATCGTGCATCACTACAAGCGCCAGGTGCACGTGGGGATCAAGTCGATCAAGGACGGCAAGCGGCTGTTCGATGTGACCGTCAATAACATGAGCCGGAACATGTCGACGCCGGACATCATGCCGGCGCTGGTGCAAAGCGCGTTTGCCGAGTTTCCCGGTGTGAGCGGTGTGGCGCGCACGGTGGAACTGAAGCGCGAGCCGAAGTAAATCGGGCAAAAACGGCGGACGGTGTAGCAGGGGTTTCGAATCGCAAAGCGATTTGCCTGCGGAACGGTGTCGGCTTGCAAGCCGACACTCCTTCTATCCGCCGATTTGACTACGGCAGCAAAATGGAAGACCCCGTCGTCTTGCGCGACTCCAGCTCGACATGCGCCCGCGCCGCATCGGCCAGGCTGTAACGCTGGTTGATCTCGATCTTCACCTTCCCGCTCTCGACCATTCCGAACAAGTCGGCCGACATCTCTTCCAGGTCCTTGCGGGTGGCTGCGTAGGAGAACAAACTCGGGCGCGTGACGAACAGCGACCCGCGCGAGGCCAGTTCATTCATGCCAAACGGCTCCACCGGACCCGACGCATTCCCGAAGCTGACCATCAACCCGCGCGGACGCAGGCAGTCGAGCGAGCCGATGAAGGTATCCTTGCCGATCGAGTCATACACCACCGACACCTTGTCGCCGTTGGTAATCTCGGCGACGCGCTGGACGAAATCTTCGGTGTTGTAGTTGATGACATGCGTGCAGCCATTGGCGCGCGCCAGTTCCGCCTTTGCATCCGAGCCCACGGTGCCGATGATATTCACCCCCATCGCGCGCGCCCACTGGCAAGCGATCAGGCCGACGCCGCCGGCCGCTGCATGGAACAGGATGGTGTCGCCGCGCTGAAGCTGCGTGGTGCGGTTGAACAGGTACTGCACCGTCAGCCCTTGCAGCATCATCGCGGCGGCGGTATCGAACGACACTGTCTCGGGCAGGCGCACCAGCAGCGCCGCCGGCATGTTGCGCAGCTCGGCATACGCGCCGTTCGGGCCGCCCGCATAGGCGACGCGGTCGCCCACCTTCACGTCCAGCACGCCCTCGCCCACCGCCTCGACCACGCCGGCGCCCTCCTTGCCCAGCCCGGCCGGCAGCGGATGCGGGTACAGGCCGGTACGGAAGTAGACGTCGATGAAGTTGATGCCGATGGCGTGCTGGCGCACCCGCGCTTCGCCGGGACCGGGCTCGCCCACCTCCACATCGACATACTCCATGACTTCCGGACCGCCGTTGCGGTGAATGCGAATCGCCTTGGACATGCTCAGTTCTCCTTGTGAAGTGTTATTTGGTTGCCGCCAGCATCAGCTGGGTCAGCACCAGATGCGCGGTCGACAGGTTGGTGGCGCAGGCAACGTTGTGCACGTCGCAGGCGCGTACCAGCGCGTTGATGTCGGGTTCGTGCGGCTGCGGCGTCATCGGATCGCGCAGGAAGATCACGGCGTCGACCTGGCCGTCGACCAGGTGGGCGCCGATCTGCAAGTCGCCGCCGAACGGGCCGGAATGCTTGCGGTCGATGGTCAGGCCCAGCTCGTTGGCCAGGCGCCCGCCGGTGGTGCCGGTAGCGATCAGGTGGCAGCCGCGCAGGAAATCGATGTACTGGGCGGCCAGCGTGATCATGTCGTCTTTTTTCATGTCGTGCGCAATGAGCGCGATACGCGTTTTCATGTCCTGCACTTCCCGGTTATGGTTGATCGGTCCCGCTATTTTTTCCTCGACAACATGTAGATTCCCCCCAGCACCAGTCCGGTCCCGGCCAGTTGGACGGCCGTGATCGGCTCGCCCAGCACCAGTGCGCCGAGGAACAAGGTCGACACGGGGCCGACCATGCCGGCCTGCGACGCGGTTGCCGCGCCAATACGCCGGACCGCGTACATGGTCATGAACACTGGGAAGATAGTACAGAAAATCCCGTTCACCAGCGATAGCCAGTACACCTCGGACGGCTGGATAAGCAATGCGGCCGGGCGCAGCACGAAAAACTGCGCGATGCAGGCCACGCTGGAGACGCACATCGCGTACGACACCAGCCGCAGCGTGCCGATGCGCTTGACCAGTTCGCCGCAAAACAGCAGGTACAGCGCATACGAGATGGCCGAGCCAAGCACCAGGGTCGAGCCCAGCACGGCGTTGCCGGCGCCGCCCTGCAGGTCATGCACGAACACCAGCACGATGCCGCAATACGAGACGGCCAGCGCGGCCCATTCCAGGCGGCCGATATGGCGCTTCAGGAAAACCGACGTAATCAACAGCACGAAGGTCGGGGTCAGGAACAGGATCAGGCGCTCGAGGCCGACGCTAATGTATTGCAAGCCGAGGAAATCGAGGAAGCTGGACAAGTAATAGCCGATCAGGCCGAGGCCGAGGATGCGCCAGCGGTCGATGACGGGCAGCGGCGCCTCGGTACGCATCTTCCACAGTGCGATGGCAAGGAAGAACGGGAACGAAAACAGCATGCGGAACGCGATCAGGGTGACGGCGTCGATGTGATAGCGGTAAAGCAACTTGGCGACGATCGCCTTGGTCGAGAACAGCACCGCACCGCCGATAGCGATCGCCAGGCCGGCCACGAGGGCCGGGCGTGGGATCGACGTCGGCGCCGCGGCCATTGCGTTTTTACTCATAGGGCAATTGTAGAAGCAAACGTCCAACCCCGCTGGCGCCGCCAATTATTCCCCAGCAAAAGATTCCAAAATCGGGGACAGACCACCATTTTGGAACATTCCAAAATGGTGGTCTGTCCCCGATTTTGGAACTATTTCTGGCTGGGGGGGACGATTTTAGGATGTGTCGCTATGGTAAAATGTCGGCCACTTTGCATACCGTCTCTAAGGAATAGTCGACATGGCTGGACACAGTAAATGGGCCAACATCAAGCATAAGAAAGCGGCTACCGATGCCAAGCGCGGCAAGATCTGGACGCGCCTGATCAAGGAGATCACCGTCGCCGCGCGCATGGGTGGCGCCGATATCGCCGCCAATCCGCGCTTGCGCCTGGCCGTCGACAAGGCTGCCGATGCGAATATGCCGAAGGAGAATGTCACCCGCGCGATCCAGCGCGGCTCGGGCGGCCTGGAAGGCGTCAGCTATGAAGAGGTCCGCTACGAGGGCTACGGCATCGGCGGCGCGGCCATCATCGTCGAGTGCATGACCGATAACCGCGTGCGTACCGTGGCCGAAGTGCGTAACGCCTTCAACAAGAACGGCGGCAACATGGGCAACGAGGGCTCGGTGGCCTTCATGTTCAAGCATTGCGGCCAGTTCCTGTTCGCTCCCGGCGTGGACGAGGACAAGCTGATGGAAGCGGCCCTCGAAGCCGGCGCCGAAGATGTGGTGGCCGATGACGAGGGCGGCTTCGAGGTGCTGTGCGGCCCGCACGACTTCGCCGCCGTCAAGGATGCGCTCGAAGCGGCCGGCTTCAAGGCCGAAGTCGCCGAGATCATCATGAAGCCCGCCACCGAAACCGAATTTACCGGCGACGACGCAGCCAGGATGCAGAAGCTGCTTGACGCGCTGGAGAACCTGGACGACGTCCAGGATGTCTTTACCAACGCCGTCATCGAAGAGTAAGCACCTTATGAAAATCCTGGTAATCGGCTCGGGCGGCCGCGAACACGCCCTGGCCTGGAAACTGGCCCAGTCAGAACGCATCCAGATGGTGTATGTCGCCCCTGGCAACGGCGGCACCGCGCGCGATATCCGCCTGGTCAATGTCGAGATCACCGACCCGGCGCAGCTGGCCGATTTCTGCGAGGCCGAGAACATCGGGCTGACCGTGGTGGGCCCGGAGGCGCCGCTGGCGGCCGGCATCGTCAACCTGTTCCGCGCGCGCGGCCTGAAAGTGTTCGGCCCAACGAAAGAAGCGGCGCAGCTGGAAAGCTCGAAGGACTTCGCCAAGTCGTTCATGCAGCGCCACGGCATTCCGACCGCTACCTACCAGACCTTCTCGGACGCGGCCCAGGCGCACGCCTATATCGACGCCAACGGCGCCCCGATCGTGATCAAGGCCGATGGCCTGGCCGCCGGCAAAGGCGTGGTGGTGGCGATGTCGCTGGAAGAAGCGCACGCCGCGGTCGACGACATGCTGCTCGATAACCGCCACGGCAACGCCGGCGCGCGCGTCGTCATCGAAGAGTTTTTGGCCGGCGAAGAAGCCAGCTTCATCGTCATGTGCGACGGTAAAAACGTCCTGCCGCTGGCCACCAGCCAGGACCACAAGCGCCTGAAGGACAACGACGAAGGCCCGAACACCGGCGGCATGGGAGCGTACTCGCCTGCGCCTATCGTCACTCCGGCGATGCATGCGCGCGTGATGCGCGAGGTGATCAACCCGACCATCAACGGCATGGCCAAGGACGGCATTCCGTTCACCGGCTTCCTGTATGCGGGCTTGATGATCGACGCGGCCGGCAATCCGAAGACGCTGGAATTCAACTGCCGCATGGGCGACCCTGAAACGCAGCCGATCATGGCGCGCCTCAAGAGCGACCTGGTGACAGTGATGGAGCACGCCGTCAACGGCACCCTCGACGCGGTGGAGCTGGACTGGGATCGCCGTACCGCTGTTGGCGTGGTGATGGCGGCCGCCGGTTATCCGGACGATCCGAAGAAGGGCGACGTCATCGAAGGTATTCCGGCCGAGACGCCCGAGTGCGTCACCTTCCACGCCGGGACCAGGCTGGTCGACGGCCAGGTGGTGACCAACGGCGGGCGCGTGCTGTGCGTGGTTGGCCTCGGCGACAGCGTGCGGATGGCGCAGAAGCAGGCGTATGAGACGGTCGACCAGATCCACTTCAACGGCGCGCAGTTCCGCCGCGATATCGGCTGGCGCGGGTTGAAGCACTAAGGTCAGTTCGGCGGATGCGCTGCGCTTATCCGCCCTACGGCCTTTGGCAATCTGATATCCGCAGGACTTCAATGGGCCCGCCGCATACCATAGAACACCCGGACAGTGTACAATCTGTCCTCACTTTTTTATTCCCCGGCCCCTATCCCGATGTCTTCACCCACCCCCGCGGCTGTCAAAGCCTGGCTCATCGACCTCCAGTCGCGCATCGTGAATGCGCTGGAAGACGTCGACGGCAAGCCGTTCCTGCGCGATGAGTGGACTCGCCCGGAAGGCGGCGGCGGCGTCTCGCGCCTGGTCGAGGAAGGCAATGTGTTTGAGCGCGGCGGCGTCAACTTTTCGCACGTGACCGGCGCCAGCCTGCCGCCGTCGGCGATGGCGAGCCGTCCTGAACTGGCCGGCCGCGGATGGGAGGCGATGGGCGTGTCCCTGGTGCTCCATCCTCGCAACCCGTACGCGCCGACCGTGCACATGAACGTGCGCTTCTTTACCACCCACGCTGAAGGCCAGGAGCCGGTGTGGTGGTTCGGCGGCGGCATGGACCTGACCCCGTACTACGGCTTCGAGGAAGACGCGCGCCACTTCCACCAGACCTGCAGCGACGCGCTGGCGCCTTTCGGCGACGAGCACTTCCCGCGCTTCAAGGCCTGGTGCGACGACTACTTCTACCTCAAGCACCGCAAGGAGCCGCGCGGCGTGGGCGGCATCTTCTTCGATGACTTCAATTCGGCGGGCGCCGAGCAAAGCTTCGCGATGACGCAAAGCGTCGGCGACAGCTTCATCGAAGCCTACCTGCCGATCCTGACCCGCCGCAAGGACATCGAATACGGCGAGCGCGAACGCGATTTCCAGGCCTACCGGCGCGGGCGCTATGTCGAATTCAACCTGGTGTTCGACCGCGGCACCCATTTCGGCCTGCAGTCGGGCGGCCGCACCGAGGCGATCCTGATGTCGATGCCGCCGATCGTCAAATGGCGCTACGACTGGAAGCCCGCCGACGGCAGCCCGGAAGCGAAGCTGTACACCGACTTCCTGGTGCATCGCGACTGGCTGGCTACGTGACATTCTGCGTCGCACTGCTGGGAGGCAGTTTCGACCCCGTCCATCATGGTCACGTGGCGCTGGCCACTTTGTTCAACACCCTGCTCCAGCCCGACCAGCTGCGCATTATCCCGGCCGGTAACCCGTGGCAGAAGAACGGCTTGAAAACCAGTGCCGAGGATCGCATCGCGATGCTCGAACTGGCGTTTGGCGAAGCCGGGCTGCAGGTGGCGTTCGACCTGCAGGAGGTCGAGCGCGCCACGGCGACCTATACCATCGACACGCTGCGCAATGTGCGCGCCGAACTCGGACCCGATGCCTCGATCGTGTTCCTGATGGGCGCGGACCAGTTGCAGCAACTGGACAGCTGGCGCGATTGGCGCCACTTGTTCGACTACGCCCACATCGGCGTGGGCGCGCGGCCCGGTTTCGACCTGGCCAATGCCGCCCTCCCCGCCGCGGTGGCCGAGGAACTTGAAAAGCGCCGGAGCGGCATCGAGCAGCTCCGCTCTGCGCCGTCGGGCAAGGTGTACCTGGCGGAAGCGCTGGCGGTCGATATATCCGCCACTCAGATACGAACCGCATTACAACGGGGAGAAAAGCCAAACTCGCTTATCTCGCCGGTAGTGCTAGACTATATTCAACAACATAATTTATACAAAAGCTAATGGATATCAAAAAACTGCAAGCGATCGTCGTGGACGCCCTTGAAGACATCAAGGGCCAGGACATCATGGTCTTCGACACCACCCACCTTACCAGCCTGTTCGACCGCATCGCCGTCGTCTCGGGTACCTCCAACCGCCAGACCAAGGCGCTTGCCGCGTCGGTGCGCGACAAGGTCAAGGAAGCCGGCGGCGACGTCATCGGCGTCGAAGGTGAAGACACCGGCGAATGGGTGCTGGTCGACCTGGGCGACATGATCGTCCACATCATGCAAGCGCCGATCCGCCAGTACTACCGCCTGGAAGAAATCTGGGGCGACAAGCCGGTCAAGCTGGGCGCCGCCAAGCGCAAGTCGACCACCGAAGCTGCTGAAGCCGCGCCAAAAACCCGCTCGAAGCACCTCGCCTCGACCCAGGAAGCGCCTGAAGTCAAGCCGGTCCGCGAACGCAAGGCGCCTGCCAAGAAGGCCGCTGCCGACGACAAGCCGAAGAAAGCCGCAGCCAAGAAGGCCGCCGCTCCAGCTGGTAAAGTCGTGAAGGTTGCACCGACCAAGACCGAGACTGCCGCAGTCAAGGCGCTCAAGGCCTTGCCGAAGCCGCGCAAGGCAGCAGCGCCAAAAGCGCCAGCTGACGCGGCACCGGCCAAGAAGGTCATCAAGCGCGCCGTCAAAAAAGACGCTGAGTAAGGCCGATGCAGCTGATCATCGCTGCGGTTGGCCACAAGATGCCGGCCTGGATTGAGACCGGCTATTCCGAGTACACGAAGCGCATGCCGCCCGAGCTGCGCATCGTGCTCAAGGAAATCAAGCCGGTGGACCGCTCCGGCAGCAAGACCGCGGCCACCGCGATGGCGCTCGAACGCGAGCGCATCGAAGCCGCCCTCCCCAAGAATGTACGCATCATCGCCCTCGACGAACGCGGCAAGGACCTGACCAGTGTCGGCCTGTCGCAACAGCTCGAAACCTGGCAGCAGGACGGCCGCGACACCGCTTTCCTCATCGGTGGGGCCGACGGCCTCGATCCGGCCCTCAAGGCCCGTGCCGAAATGCTAATAAGAATTTCCAGCATGACACTCCCGCACGGCATCGTGCGTGTTATGCTTGCCGAGCAATTGTATAGGGCGTGGACGATAACGCAGAATCACCCTTATCATCGCGTTTGAGAAACCGCTGGAAGATTCGATGAAACCGCTCGACAGAAAAATTTACCTGGCTTCCAAAAGCCCGCGCAGACGGGAACTACTGCGCCAGATTGGCGTCGAGTTTGAACTGCTCATGCTGCGCAACGACACCGTACGCGGACCCGATGTGACGGAAGAAGCGTTGGATGACGAATCGCCCGCCGATTATGTCGCCCGCGTCGCCAACGAAAAAGCCGAATTCGCCTGGAACATGGTCCACCACCGGCGCATGAAGATCCGCCCGGTGCTGGCTGCCGACACCACGGTGACCATCGACGGCAAAATCCTCGGCAAGCCTGCCTCGCAGGCAGAAGCCATCGCCATGCTCGAAAAGCTGTCCGGCCGCACCCACCAGGTGCTGACGTCGGTGGCCGTGCACTACACCGACTTGGCCGAGCAGATCACGCAGGTCTCCGACGTGCGCTTCGCCACTTTGAGCGCCGCGTCGATCAAGGCCTATTGCGCCACCAGCGAACCGTACGACAAAGCCGGCGGCTACGGCATCCAGGGCCTCGCTGCGCTGTTTGTCGAGCACATCGAAGGCAGCCACTCGGGCATCATGGGTTTGCCGCTGTACGAAACGGCGAACATGCTGCGCAGGGCTGGCATACCGCTGGCGTAAGCGACGGTTAGCCTGACCGTCGTTCCCGCGCAGGCGGGAACCTATAGCGCCAGCGTCCGGTATTCGTAATTTTAATTACCCGCTGACCGGACGCGGTATCGGTTCCCGCGTTCGCGGGAACGACGAAACGGCAAGGTGCGCGGATCCGCACCATGCACCCATCCCCTCCGTTGCACCCCGGCGTACACCGCGCCCGTGTATCATCATGCTTTCCCCGCTGCCGCCCGTGCCCCATGAACGAAGACATCCTGATTAACATCACCCCGCAAGAAACGCGCGTCGCGCTGATCCTGCAAGGCGCCGTACAGGAACTGCACATCGAGCGCACGCTCACGCGCGGCCTGGCTGGCAATGTCTACTCCGGCAAAGTGGTACGGGTTTTACCCGGCATGCAATCGGCCTTCATCGACATCGGCCTGGAACGCGCCGCCTTCCTGCACGTGGCCGACATCTGGGAAGCCCGTGGCCACGATGGCGCCACCGTGCCGCCAACACCGATCGAAAAGATCCTGTTCGACGGCCAGGTGCTGACCGTCCAGGTGATCAAGGACCCGATCGGCACCAAGGGTGCGCGCCTGTCCACCCAGATCTCGATCGCCGGGCGCATGCTGGTCTACCTGCCGCAAGACTGCCACATCGGGATCTCGCAAAAGATCGAAAAGGAATCGGAGCGCGAAGCGCTTCGCAGCCGCCTTCAAAGCCTGCTGCCCCCTGAAGAAAAAGGCGGCTACATCGTGCGCACGATGGCCGAGGAAGCGCCCGACGCCGACCTGGCCGCCGACGTCGACTACCTGCGCAAGACCTGGGCGGCAATCGTGCATGGCGCACGCACCCGCCCTGCCACCAGCCTGCTGTACCAGGACCTGAGCCTGGCGCAGCGCGTGATGCGCGACTTCGTACATGATGAAACGTCGGTCATCCAGGTGGACTCGCGCGAGAACCACGTCAAGCTGGTCGAATTCGCGCAGGCGTACACGCCAGGCGTGCTGTCGCGCCTCCAGCACTACACCGGCGAGCGCCCGCTGTTTGACCTGTACGGCGTCGAGGAAGAGATCCTGCGCGCGCTGGGCCGCCGCGTGGACCTGAAGTCCGGCGGCTACCTGATCGTCGACCAGACCGAGGCGATGACGACCATCGACGTGAACACGGGCGGCTTTGTCGGCGGCCGCAATTTTGCCGACACGATCTTCAAGACCAACCTGGAAGCCGCGCACGCCATCGCCCGCCAGCTGCGCCTGCGTAACCTCGGCGGCATCATCATCCTTGACTTCATCGACATGGATAACAACGAGCACCGCAACGCGGTGCTGGCGGAGCTGAAGAAGGCGCTGGCGCGCGACCGCACCAAGGTGTCGGTGTCGGGCTTCTCGGCGCTGGGCCTGGTGGAGATGACGAGGAAGCGCACGCGCGAATCGCTGGCGCATATCCTGTGCGAGCCGTGCCCTGCTTGCGCGGGCAAAGGCCAGGTCAAGACCAGCCGCACGATCTGCTACGAGATCCTGCGCGAGCTGCTGCGCGAAGCGAAGCAATTCAATCCGCGTGAATTCCGCATCCTGGCGTCGCAGGAAGTCGTTGACCTGTTCCTTGAGGAAGAGTCGCAGCACCTGGCCATGCTGGGAGACTTCATCGGCAAGCGCATCTCGCTGCAAGTTGAGACTGGCTACCACCAGGAACAGTACGACGTCATCTTGATGTGACAGAAATATTGCGAATTGACACTCCAAGGAAGAGTTATCATTCAATTTTCTTTGGAAATCAAGATGAGCGATTACCTCGCGGTTTTCTTACTGGCAGCCGTTGAGCTTTGGGCGGCGATTCCGCTGGGCCTCAAATTCGGCATGACGGCTGTCCCCCTCGCCGTTTGCGTGATCGCGGGCGCGTTCGCCGGAGCAAGTATCGCACTGCTGTCCGGTAACGCCCTGTACAAAATCATCATTCAGTACCGCAAGGATTTTGGCCAAACCGGCGCCGCCGGGTGGCTGGTGAAAAACGGCGTTTGGGCCGTCGGACTTCTGGGGCCGCTCGTGCTCGGATCGACACTCACTGCGGCATTAGCCACCAGCATCGGTATGCCGCGAGGGAAGACGCTATTGGCACTGACTGCCGGGATCGTGGTGTGGACGATGACGTTCGTCGCAGCAGGCACCTGGGGCATTCAATTTATCAAGAACTCCTGAAATCATGCTACGGCCAATCCTCCTTATAGCGCTCGCCACCATGTGCGGCGCGTCTCAAGCCAAGCGCCCTGGTGGCGAACCTGGGCGCTTCGATTATTACGCCGTCGCGCTCAGCTGGTCGCCATCGTACTGCGCCACCCGCAACGACCCCGATCAGTGCGCCGTTGGCCGCCGGCTTGGCTTTGTACTGCACGGCCTGTGGCCGCAGTACGAACGCGGCTATCCCGAAAGCTGCTCGACCGAAAAATTGTCGCCGCAAGTGCGCAACCAATACAGCGCGCTGTTTCCCTCGGCGCGATTGGCCGAGCATGAGTGGAAAAAGCACGGCACCTGTTCCGGCCTCGACCCGGCCGCCTACTTCACGCTTTCGGGCAAGTTGAAGAACCAGGTTGCGATCCCGCGTCCATTCCAGCAGCCTTCCGCACCGCTTCGCGTATCGTACGGCGAATTCGTCCAGGCCTTCAAGGCCGCCAATCCAAGGATGCAGCAATATTCGGTGTTGCCGTTCTGCGCCGCCGGCGGTCGCTTCTTGCGTGAAGTCCATGTTTGCTACGACAAACGCGGGACGTCGCGCAGTTGCAGCGAAGGCCAGGTCAAACGGTCGTACAGCAGCTGCCGGCAAGAGACCTTCTTGATCCAGAACGTACGCTAACGCAAGGGTCACCATGCGCGCATTTGCCGTCGTCGCTATCACCTTCATCGTCAGCATGACGATCCTTGTGACGAGCTATCAAGCGTTTCTCGGACGCGCTTCGCTCATCAGTGGCCGCTTCAGCCTTGCCGGGATGGGGATAGCGCTCGGTTTCGTCGCCGGCTGGTGCAGCTGGGTTCAACGCCATCCAGCCGCTTTCGTCGGCACAAACTTCGTCGTTGGCTGTTTGATTCTGCTGCCGATGGTACTGACCAGCTACGGTTTTGCGCTGATCCTCTTCCCATTCGTGCTGGTTTGGGTCGGAACAAATTTTCTTGGATTCATCCTGACGCAGAAATTTCGCGCCGCCAACAGGACCGGCGTTCCGCCCGTTTCAGAGTAAGCCCACCATTCGCGAACATGGGAGTACGACATGCATATCCTGATGGTGCGACGTCACACGACTAGCTCGGTGATACCGGAAAGAAAACGGGTTTCTGGCTGGAAGAATTCGCCGCGCCCTATTACGTTTTCAAGGACGCGGGGGCGAAGATCACGCTGGCCTCCCCCAGGGGCGGGCAGCCGCCGCTCGATCCCAAGAGCGATGAGCCCGATGCGCAGACCGAGGCGACCAAACGCTTCAAGTCCGACAAGGATGCGCAGGCGGCGCTGGCAACCACCACGCCACTCGACAACATTTCCGATCAAGATTTTGACGCTGTGTTCTATCCGGGCGGCCACGGTCCTTTGTGGGACCTGGCCACTGACCAGCGCTCGATCGCATTGATTGAAACCATGTACGCGGGAGGCAAGATTGTTGCCGCGGTCTGCCACGCGCCAGCCGCCCTGCTGAACGCCAATGCCCCCGACGGCCGGCCGCTGGTGCGTGACAAGCGCGTTTACCGGCTTCACCAATAGCGAGGAGGAAGGCGTTCAGCTGACCAACATCGTGCCCTTCGTGCTCGAAGATGCGCTACTGAAGCACGGTGGCCACTACAGCAAGGGGCCCGACTGGGCACCGTATGTGGTTACCGAAGGCCGCCTGGTGACAGGTCAACACCCGGCCTCGTCAGAGCCGGCCGCGCGCGAAGTGCTGCGGCTGCTGGGAAAGTCATAAGGTAATTTCCAGGAAGCGGCCCAGGCGCGCCATCAGATCATTCGGCTGGAACGGCTTGATGATGTAGTCGTTGGCGCCTTTGTCGAGCGCGCGCACGATGTCAGATTCGGTCGACTGTGCGGTGAGCATCACGATCGGCACCGCGTCCCAGTCGGCGCGCGCGCGGATCACGTGCACCAGCTCGAAGCCGCCGACATACGGCAGCATCACATCAAGCAGTATCAACGCAGGGGGCACGTCGGCGGTATCGATGACGACGCCGGCATCGCGTCCGTCACGGCAGATTTGTACCCTGTAGCCCTGGCGCTTTAACAATAGCCTGAGCAGGCTGCTGATGTGTTCATCGTCTTCGATGACGAGTACGTAGGCGAGTGGATCGGGTGACGTCATCGCAGGATCCGGCAGGTGAATGTCCACCAAGTATAGGCGCGAACAGGGAATATTTAACAAATTTTTCCTGCCTGACTTGCGCCTTGCAACACCGCGTAAATGCTTAGCGATACTCAGTAGTAGCTAGTTGGTCGTCACTCTCGCTGAAGCATGGAACAACTGCTGCCCGGCAGGACGGAATGTCACAATTCGCTGCTGCCCCTCCGCCGAGGTAAGCCAGTCGATCAGCGCCTTGGCGCCCTTGTAGTTCACGCCCGGATGGCGTGCGGGATTGACCGCAATGACGCCGTAGGGATTATGCATCCGGGTGTCGCCCTCGACCAGCACGGCAAGCCCGGTCCTGGCCTTGTAGGTGGCGTAGGTGGCGCGGTCGGTCAGCGTATAGGCCTGCAGTTCAGCGGCCATCGTCAGCACCTCGCCCATGCCCAGGCCCGCGGAGATATATCTGCCCGGCGCCGGTTGCGTGCCGGCCTGCTTCCAGTACGATTTCTCCATCACGTCGGTACCGGAATTGTCGCCGCGCGAGATGAATTTCGCACCGCTTGCCGCGATGGATTTGAAGGCCGCGATGACGTCCTTGCCACCCTTGACCCGCGCTGGATCGGCGACCGGCCCGGCCACGATGAAGTCGTTGTACATCACGTCGCGGCGGTCGATGCCGTAGCCGTCGGCGACGAACTTGTCCTCCGCTGCGCGCGCATGGACGAGGGTGACGTCGACGTCGCCATTCTTTGCCAGCTCAAGCGCCTTGCCGGTGCCGACTGAAATGACGTGGACCTTGGTGTTGGTCTTCGCTTCAAAGGCCGGCAGCAGGTGGGCAAGAAGGCCGGAGCTTTCCGTGCTGGTGGTGGTCGACAGGCGGATCACTTGCTGGGCGTTGGCGAGGGGCGCGAAGGCAAGCGACGCAAGGATAATCAGGGCACTGAAGTTCATCTTCGTTATCTCCAACCCGTCGTTCCCGCGAAAGCGGGAACCCATGGCGCGCTGGCAAAGCCGACGAACGATGGATTCCCGCCTGCGCGGGGACGACGGAGGGGTTAGGTTACCAGCGCAATCGACGGTCCGTCACTATCCGCATTGCGCCGCTCAAGCTTGCCGTCGCGTAGCTTCAGGCGCCCTACTCCGGGCAACCCGATCAGGTCGCGGTCATGGCACGCCATCACAACGCTCGTGCCTTCCTTGACCAGCTGCGGTATCAACGCCAGCACCTGCTCGCGCGCCGCGCCGTCCAGGTTCGCCGTCGGCTCGTCCAGCAGCAGCAGCTTCGGCTCCAGCACCCGCGCACGCGCGAGCGCAATGCGCTGCTTCTCGCCGCCCGACAGACGCGATGGGTCGCTGTCGCGCAGATGTGCCACGCCGGCCCACGCCATCGCCTCGTCCACCAGCCGCGTCACCTGCGCCTTCGGCATGCCGCGCGCCACCAGGCCGTATCCGATGTTCGCCGCCACGCTGGTCGAGAACATCACCGGATGCTGGTGGACGTACACCACCGCCGCGCGCATCGCGGCCGGGTACGGCGACAGCGTCGTCGCCTGCGATTCAAACAACACGCCGTGCGCCTCGGCGGGTTCAAGACCGGCCAGTATTCGCAGCAAGGTGCTCTTGCCCGCGCCGTTCACGCCCGTCAGCACGTAGGCCCGGCCGGTGTCGAGCGCAAGCTGCTCGATGTCGAACTGCAGCCGCTCGCCAAAGCGTTTGCGCAGGCGTTCGATGCGGATCAGGGCGCTCATGCCCTTCCCCTCGCGGTATGCGCGTCGCCCTGCAGCAGCATCAGTGCACCGTTCATCAGCAGCGCAATCGACACCAGCACAATGCCCAGCGCAATCCCCTGGGCGAACTCGCCCTTGCTGGTTTCCAGCGCGATGGCGGTGGTGATGGTGCGCGTCTCGCCGGCGATGTTCCCGCCGACCATCAGCGCGCAGCCAACCTCCGAAATCACGCGGCCAAAACCGCTGATCACCGCGGCCATCACACCGAAGCGCACTTCGTGCAGCACCGTCGCCATCACGCGCCACGGCGAGGCGCCATGCGCAATCGCCGTTTCGGCAAAGCGCGGGTCGGCTGCCTGCACTGCAGCGAGCGTAAAGGCGACCAGCACCGGCATCGCGATGATGAACTGGCCGAGAATGATGCCGGGCTGTGTAAACAGCCACTGCAACGCGCCCCACGGTCCCTGGCGCGACAGCAGCAAGTAGAGAAGGAGCCCGATCAGCACCGTCGGCAGCGACAGCGCGGCCTGCGCCAGCCAGATCGCAATGCGCCGCCCGGGAAAGCGATAGCTGGCGATGCCGTACCCGATCAGCACTGCCACCGGCGTGGCGAACAACAGCCCGACCACACTGGTCTTCACGGACACCCAGATGATCTGCCACAGCACCGCGTCGCCCGATACGAGCAGCCCGAATGCGGCAGCGGTTGCGTCGGCGAGCGACATCAGGCGATGCGGGGCGCTACCTCGAGCAGTTGCGGCTCGAAATCGATCTTGTCGTGCCCCGTCAGTAAGAGGAAATGCTTGCCGGTGCAGCGCGCCAGCAGCGTCATGCCGACCTTGCCGGCCACCATGTGGCCCATCTGGGTCGTGCCCGAGCGCGAAAGCAGGAAGGGAATTCCCATCTGCGCCCCCTTGATGACCATCTCGGAGGTCAGGCGACCGGTCGTGTAGAACACCTTGTCGCCGCCTTCGAGCTGTTCGAGCCACATCCTGCCGGCGATGGCATCGACCGCGTTGTGGCGGCCCACGTCTTCGACGAAGTGCAGCAGCTCGCCGTCCTTGTCGAACAGCGCGCAGCCGTGCACCGATCCTGCCTGCTTGTAGATCGATTGCTGCGTGCGGATGGTCTCGACGATGCGGTAGATGGTCGACTGGCGCAGGCGCGCATCGGGCGGCAGCGAGATCTGTTCGATGTCGTCCATCAGGCCGCCGAACACCGAGCCCTGGCCGCAGCCGGTGGTGACCACCTTCTTCGAGGTGCGCTCTTCGACATCGGCGATGCCGTTGCGCGTCACGACCGCTACCGCATCAACCGCCCAGTCAACCTGCACCGAAACGATGTCCTCGATCGATTTGACCAGGCGCTGGTTGCGCAGGTAGCCAAGGGTCAGCGCTTCCGGCGCGCCTCCCAGGGTCATCAGGGTCACCAGCTCGCGCTTGTCGACATACACGGTCAGCGGGCGTTCGGCGGGAATCGCAATCAGCGAACGGCGCCCGCGCTCGTCCACCACCTCGACGTCATGCGTGAGGCTGGCAGCGGCTTCCGACAGTTGCGGCCTGTACCGGAATGGCGAATTTGTCATGCTGGTGATTGTGCCATGTCTTCCAGTATCTGTCCCCCACCGTACGAACCCTGGGCCTCGACCTGCCCGCCCAGCGCGACACGAATCGCGCAGTACTTGAACTCAGGAATCTTTCCGTACGGATCTAGCGCCGCGTTGGTCAGCCTGTTGATGGCTGCCTCGTAGTAGCAGAACGGTACAAAGATCGCGCCGCGCGGCGAGCTGTCGTCGGCCCGCGCATACAGCGTCACCTTGCCGCGCCGCGATTCGATGGTGATCACATCGCCCGGCTGGCCGCCCATGGCCGACAGGTCGAGCGGATGAACCAGCGCGACCGGGTCCGGCTCGATCGCGTCGAGTACCGTGGCGCGGCGCGTCATGCTGCCGGTGTGCCAATGCTCCAGCTGGCGGCCGGTGATCAGCACCATCGGGTACTCGGCGTCGGGCCGCTCGTTGGCCGGGATGATATCGGCCGGTACGAAGCGCGCGCGGCCGGAGTCGCGCGGGAACACTTCGGTAAACACCACCGGCTGGCCAGGGTCGCCCTCCGCCATGCATGGATAGGTGACCGCGTGCTCGCGCTCCAGGCGCTCCCACGTGATGCCGCCGATGCTAGGCATCGTGTGGCGCATCTCATCGAACACTTCCGACACGTGGGTGTACTGCCAGTCGAGGCCAAGCTTCTGCGCCATCTGCTGGATGATCCACAAATCCTGCTTCGCGTCGCCCGGCGGCTGGATGGCCTGGCGGCCGATCTGCACAAGGCGGTCGGTGTTGGTGAAGCTGCCGGTCTTTTCCGGGAACGCCGATGCTGGCAGGATCACGTCGGCCAGGTAGCAGGTCTCGGTCAGGAAGATGTCCTGCACGACCAGGTGGTCGAGCGCCGCAAGCGACTCGCGCGCATGGTTGGCGTCGGGGTCGGACATGGCCGGGTTCTCGCCCATGATGTACATGCCGCGCACTTCCTTGCGCAAGATCGCGTGCATGATCTCAACCACTGTCAGGCCCGGCTTGTCGTCCAGCGTCGCGCCCCATGCCTTTTCAAACTTGGCATGCGCCGCTGCGTTGTCGACCCGCTGGTAGTCAGGGAACATCATCGGGATCAGGCCAGCGTCGGACGCGCCCTGCACGTTGTTCTGGCCACGCAGCGGATGCAGGCCGGTGCCTGGACGGCCGATCTGGCCGGTCATCAGCGCCAGCGCGATCAGGCAGCGCGCGTTGTCGGTGCCGTGGACGTGCTGCGAGATGCCCATTCCCCACAAGATCATCGAGCCTTTCGAGGTCGCGTACAGGCGCGCCACGTAGCGGATGGTCTCCGCGTCGATGCCGCAGATCGGCGCCATCAGTTCGGGGCTGTAGCCCGCGACGTTCTGTTCCAGCTCGGCGTAGCCAATCGTGCGGCTGGCGATGAAGTCCTTGTCGACCAGGCCTTCAGTGACGATCACGTGCATCATGGCGTTCAGCAGTGCCACGTCGGTGTCAGGCTTGAACTGCAGGTAGCGGTGGGCACTGCGCGCCAGGTCGGATTTGCGCGGGTCGCACACCACCAGCTTGGTGCCGTTCTTGATGGCGTTCTTGATCCAGGTCGCTGCCACGGGATGGTTCACCGTCGGGTTGGCGCCGATGACGATCACCACGTCGGCGAGCGTGACGTCCATGACCGGATTCGATACCGCCCCGGATCCGATCCCTTCCAGCAGCGCCGCTACCGACGATGCGTGGCACAGCCGCGTGCAGTGGTCGACATTGTTGCTGCCGAAGCCGGTGCGAACCAGCTTCTGGAACAGGTAGGCTTCTTCATTGCTGCCCTTGGCCGAGCCGAAGCCGGCAAGCGAGCGCTTGCCGAAGGTGTCGCGGATCTGCGCCAGCTTGCCGCCGGCGGCTTCCAGCGCCTCTTCCCAGGTCGCCTCGCGGAACACGTCCATCACGCGGTCCGGGTCCATCGTGAAGTCGCCGGTCTTCGGCACGCCCGCGCGGCGGATCAGCGGCTTGGTCAGGCGGTGCGGGTGGTGCGCGTAGTCGAAGCCGTAGCGGCCCTTGACGCACAAACGGCCGTGGTTGGCCGGGCCATCGCGTCCTTCGACGAACAGAATCTTGTTGTCCTTGACGTTATATGTCAGCTGGCAGCCCACGCCGCAGTACGGGCAAACCGAGTCGACTTTCTTGTCCGGGACCGCCAGCGCGGCGTCGCGCGCCGGCATCAGCGCGCCGGTCGGGCAGGCCTGCACGCATTCGCCGCAGGCCACGCAGGTGGAGTTACCCATCGGGTCATCCATGTCGAAGACGATCTTGCTCGACTCGCCGCGGAAGGCGAAGCCGATCACGTCGTTCACCTGTTCGTCGCGGCAGGCGCGTACGCAGCGGGTGCACTGGATGCAGGCGTCGAGGTTGACCGTGATGGCGGCGTGCGAAGCGTCGCGCGCTACCTGCGCGCGCGCGGCAAAGCGCGGGCGGCCAAGCGCCATTTTGCCGGCCCAGAAATCGAGCTCGTTGTGGCGCGTGTATTCCGTCTCCGGCATGTCCGACATCAGCAGTTCGAGCACCATCTTCTGGGCCGCTACTGCCCGGGTGCTGTCAGTGCGGACCTTCATGCCGGCGGTCGGGTAGCGGCAGCACGATGGCGCCAGCACGCGCTCGCCGTCGATTTCGACCATGCAGGAACGGCAGTTGCCGACTTCTTCCATGCCAGGCTTGTAGCACAGGCGCGGAATGTCGATGCCTTCGCGGTCGGCCACCGCAATCAGCGTTTCGTTAGGAAACGCGTCGACTTCGCGGCCGTTGATTTCGAACTTGAGGGCGGTCACGTTCATGTTGTCAGCTCATGGGGGAAGTATTGGACGACACAGTCGATCGGATTGGGCGCGGCTTGTCCCAGGCCACAGATCGAGGCGTCGCGCATCACGTGCGACAGCTCGTCGAGCAGCGCCACGTTCCAGACCGGCTGCTGGATCAGGTCGAGTGCCTTGGCGGTGCCGACGCGGCATGGTGTGCACTGGCCGCACGACTCGTGCTTGAAGAACTTCATGGTGTTGATGGCGGCCGACGTCGCAGTGTCGCGGTCCGACAGCACCACTACCGCGGCCGAGCCGATAAAGCAGCCGTATTGCTGCAAGGTGTCGAAGTCGAGCGGGATCTTGTTCAGCGAGGCAGGCAGGATGCCGCCCGACGCGCCGCCCGGCAGGTAGCCGTAGAACTGCTGGCCATCGAGCATGCCGCCGCAGTGTTCGTCGATCAGTTCCTGGATCGTGATGCCGGCTGGCGCCAGCTTGACGCCGGGCTCCTTGACCCGCCCCGATACCGAGAACGAACGCAAGCCCTTGCGGCCGTTGCGGCCATGGCTGCCGAACCAGTCGGACCCCTTCTCGAGGATGTCGCGCACCCAGTGCAAAGTCTCGAAGTTGTGCTCCAGCGTAGGCATGCCGAACAGGCCAACCTGCGCCACATACGGCGGACGCAGGCGTGGCATGCCGCGCTTGCCTTCGATCGATTCGATCATCGCGGATTCTTCGCCGCAGATATAGGCGCCTGCGCCGCGGCGCAGCACCAGCTTCGGCATGCCCGGCATCGGCGGATCTGCGCGCAGCTTTTCCAGCTCGGCTTCCAGCATCGCGCGGCAGCCATGGTATTCGTCGCGCAGGTAAATGAAAATGGTCTCGACGTCGACCGCCCAGCCGGCGATCAAGGCGCCTTCGATAAAGCGGTGCGGGTCGCGTTCGAGGTAGAAGCGGTCCTTGAAGGTACCGGGCTCGCCTTCGTCGATATTGATAGCCATCAGGCGCGGCGCAGGCTCGCTTCGAACGATGCGCCATTTGCGCCCGGTCGGGAAGCCTGCTCCACCCAGGCCGCGCAGGCTCGATGCCTCCATCGTGGAGATAACAGATTCAACGTCGTGCACCCCGGCGACGCAGTCGCGCAGCAGCGCATAGCCACCCGCGGCGCGGTAGGCGGCCAGGTCGATGAATCCTTCGGGTATATGTGTGGTTTCGCCAGCCGCCACTTTGGCGGCGATGGTTTCGGTGGTCGCGAACGGCACCGGATGCTGGCCTACGAGGGCGGCAGGCGCCTGCTCGCAGCGGCCGATACACGGGCTCGGGACAATGCGGACATCGCGCCCGAGAATCGCCGGGAGCCTGTCGATCAGGTCACGCGCGCCTGCCATCTCGCATGAGAGGCCGTCGCACACGCGCACCGTCAGGGCGGCGGGAGCATCCTCGCCTTCCTTGACGACGTCAAAGTGGTGATAGAAAGTCGCCACCTCATACACCTCGGTCTGCGCAAGACGCATTTCCTGCGCCAGCGCGGCCAGGTGCTGCGCCGACAGGCAGCCGAAGTGGTCCTGGATTTTATGCAGGTGCTCGATCAGCAGATCGGACTGGCGCGATTCTTCGCCAAGCAGCGCCTGCACGTCAAGCAGCGCCTGCGGCTCTACGCGGCGGCCCTTGGGGGCCTGGCGCTTGCGTTCACGGCTGGCGCCCTGCACTGCGATCGGGATGATGGGGTGGTTCATGTTTGAAATCCTGGGTTGTATCAGCAGCGCGGAACGGCTCGTGGCCGCCCCGCGCCGTCGTCTCGGTTACTTGAAAAGTACCGAGGCTTTTTGCAGCGTGATCCAGATGCCGAGCATCAGCGGAATGCCCACTGCCGCCCAGGCAAACGCCGTCACGACAGGGTTGCTGCCGACGCCCACGCCGCCACCGCCATCGACGCGCGGGCCGGTGGCTGCGGTCACTTCGCGTTCCTGGGCCAGCTTCTTCTCGGCCTTCAGTTCGTCATCGGTCATGAAGTGCTTTTCGTCCAGCGGACGGATCATCGCATTGAGCAGCACGCCTACCGCGACCAGGCCGGCCAGCACATACATCGTCACGTCGTAGGCTTGCGCCTTCGGCACGCCGTTGGCGATCTGGTACTCGCGGATGTAGTTGATCAGGATCGGACCAAGTACACCGGCCGCGGCCCAGGCAGTCAGCAGGCGGCCGTGGATTGCGCCTACCATCTGGGTGCCGAACAGGTCAGCCAGGTAAGCCGGAACGGTCGCGAAACCGCCGCCATACATCGACAGGATGATGCAGATGAAGCCGACGAACAGGGCCAGCTGGCCAGCGTGCGCCATCGACGGAATCGATACGTACAGTATAAACCCGAGGATCAGGAAGATGAAGTACGTTGCCTTGCGGCCGATGTAGTCGGAGCATGATGCCCACGCGAAACGGCCGCCGATGTTAAACAGCGACAGCAAGCCGGTGAAGCCGGCGGCGATCGCGGCGATCTGGCCCTTCTGCGATGCGTCGAGGTCATTGAAGCCGAGGTCGATGCCGATCAGGCGTCCGCCGAACACTTCCTGCAGCAGTGGCGAAGCCATGCCCAGGATGCCGATACCGGCCGAGACGTTCAGGAACAGTACGCCCCAGATCAGCCAGAACTGCGGAATGCCCCAGACCCGGCTGGCGTGCACATGGCGCTGGGTGATCATGGTGTTGGAGGTCGGCGCAGGCGCGGTCCAGCCTTCCGGCTTCCAGCCGGTGGCAGGCACGCGGTAGGTCATCGCGCCGGCAACCATGAATACGAAGTAGATCGCGGCCAGGGCCAGGAAGGTTTCCCACACGCCGACCGAGGTGGCGGTGGCGAAGTGCTTCATCAGCTTGTCGGCCAGCGGGGCGCCGATCATGGCGCCGCCGCCGAAGCCCATGATGGCCATGCCGGTCGCCATGCCGCGGCGGTCCGGGAACCATTTGATCAGGGTCGAGACCGGCGAGATGTAACCGAGGCCAAGGCCGATACCGCCGATGACGCCCGAGCCGAGCCACATCAGCCAGATCTGGTGGGTGTAAATACCGAAAGCCGAAATGACCAAGCCGCCGCACCAGCAGACCGCAGACACCAGGCCAGCCTTGCGCGGACCTGCGTGCTCAAGCCAGCCGCCGAACAGCCACGCAGCCAAACCGAGGAAAACGAAGAACAGCGTGTACATCCAGCCGAGCATCGAGATTTTCCAGTCACAGGTGCTGGACATAACTTGCGCCATGAAGCCCATGTCGGCCGAACAGGCCAGCGACTCGGTGATGCCGATTGCTTTCGACAGCGGCAACCAGAATACGGAGAAACCGTAGGCCATGCCGATGCACAAGTGAATTGCCAGTGCTGCGGGCGGGACCAGCCAGCGGTTAAAACCCGGCCCCGCAATCGTGTGTTTCTTGTCTAGAAAATCCAGAAAAGCCATTGTCTCACTCCTGTTTTATTTTGACTTCGAATATGCTTTAAATAGCATATACCTTGTACAACTTTTATTGTTTTCGGAGGGTATCATGGTGGTTAGGGGATAAAAATAGGCTATTTAAAGCATATGCTCAAAGTAAACATCCGCCCTCATTGGGAAATTAGTTTCGGCGCGCAACCGGCGCTCGATACTGCCGCACTGCTTGGGCTGTTGCTGGGCATCCAGGAAACCGGGTCGATCGCGCAGGCGGCCAAGCTCGTCAAGCTGTCCTACCGTTACGCCTGGGGCGTGCTGCGCGAGGCCGAGACGCTGTTCGGCGAGAGCCTGCTGACGACCGGACGCGGACGCGGGACGCAGCTCACGCCGCTGGCGCAGAAGCTGGTGTGGGCGGACCGGCGCATTACCGCGCGCCTGTCGCCGACACTCGACAGCCTGGCCTCGGAACTTGAAAGCGAGCTTGGGAAAGTCACCGCCGAAAAGCTGCACATGATCCGCATGGATGCCAGCCACGGCTTTGCGGTAGCGGCGCTGATGGTCCACTTGAACAAGGTCGAGCTACCGGTCGAACTTCGCTACCGCAACAGCACCGACGCCGTAGCCGCGTTGTCGCGCGGCGAATGCGACCTGGCCGGCTTCCACGTGCCCACCGGCGAATTCGAGCAGGAGATGCTGGACGTGTACATGCGCTGGCTCGACCCCAGGCAGCACTGCCTGATCCACGTGGCGGTACGCCACCAGGGCTTGTTTGCCGCCCCCGGCAATCCGCTTGGGATCAAGGGCGTTGAAGACCTGGCGCGGCCGGAGGTGCGCTTCGTCAATCGCCAGAACGGATCGGGAACACGCACGCTGCTGTCGTTGATGCTCAATGCGGCCGGGGTCTCGTGCAAGAGCATCACCGGGTTCCACAACGCGGAGTTCACCCATTCGGCGGTCGCCGCCTATATCGCCAGCGGCATGGCAGACGTGGGCATCGGTGTGCGCACGGCGGCGCAGCGGTTTAACCTGGATTTCATTCCGCTGGTGCGCGAGCGCTACTTCTTCGCGCTGTCGAAAGCGGCGCTGCAGGAGCCGCTGATGCAGCAGTTGATCAGCGTGCTGCAGCTGCCGGAGTATCACCAGGTGGTGGACAAGCTGACCGGATATGACGCGGCCGATACTGGCCGCATCCTGACGCTTGATGAAGCGTTCGGATCGCCGAAGGCAAGTTAGCGGCGGCGCTTCTTCCAGTTGTAGTCGGGGCCGGTGACGTCGACGCCGGGGTGGCCGACCGAGTCGGGGTGCTCGGACGCCATCGTGACGAAGCAGACGCCCTCGCCTTCGCGCTGGCGCTTGCGCAGGCCTTCCATGAAGGTCATGGCCGCGATCATGTCGGAGGTGTCGAAGGGCTGCGAATGCGGCGTGTCGGTGCCGTCGTCGACTTCCGTCCAGTACACCATGTACATCGCCAGTTTCCTTTCTGTCGGGAGGTTTGATCGTACAACAGGCAGGCGCCAACGTGGCGCACGCGGATGCGGGCTCCGCACACTTACCCCACCATCTGCCTTAACTCGCGCCACACCATGCCGGTGGCCAGGTTGCGCATGCAGGCATGATGCCCCAGCGGGCACTCGCGCTGCCTGCACGGCGCGCATTCGATCCGCAGCGACATCGATTTCGCCATGTCCGAAAACGGCGGCGCGTGATCCGGGTCGGTCGGCCCATAGATCGCAATTACCGGCCGGTTCAGCGCCGACGCCACATGCAGCAGCCCCGAGTCGTTCGATACCACCGCGTCCGCACCGGCAATCAGCGCGATCGCGTCATCGAGCCTGGTGGCCCCGGCCAGGTTGATCACCTTTACCGAGTCCGCCAGCGCCAGCGCGACAATCTCGTCGCACACGTCCTTGTCTTTCGGCGACCCAAGCAGCGCAACCTGCGAGCCCGGATTCTCCGTGACGATCTCGCGCGCCAGCGCCGCGAAATGCGCGGTTGGCCAGCGCTTGGCGGAGCCAAATTCCGCACCCGGCGCGAACACCACCAGCGGCTTGTCGAGCGCGATCCCGTGCGCGCCGCGCGCCAGGCCGGCCTGCTCGCCGCTGACCGTCAGCTCGGGGCGCGGCAGGTTGGCGCGCAGCCGGTCGCGCGGCGCATCGGCCAGCGCGGCGTAGAACGGCACCATCGCGCGCGGCGGCTGGTCATCGTGGTGCAGCTGGTTGAGCAGGCCGTAGCGCATCTCGCCCTTGTAGCCGACGCGGTGTGGAATGCCAGCCAGCCAGGGGATCAGCGCGTATTTGAGCGTATTGGGCAGCACGTAGGCATCGGCATAGCCGCGCGCGCGCAGCACCTGCGCGTAGTTCCAGCGTTCGCGCAGCTGCAGCGCGCCGTGGCGGAACGGCGTTACCAGCACGCTGTCGACTTCCTTCATGGCGCGCCAGACCGGCGCCACCGACGGCGGCGCCAGCACATCGATCGGCCGCGACGGATGCCTTTTACTGAGCAGTTGAAGCAGCGGCTGCGCCATCACGGCGTCGCCGATCCAGTTGGGGGAAATGATCAGGGTGCGTTCTTTGCTCATTCGTCGGCCTTGGTGAACTGCAGGCGGTACAGGTTGGCGTACATGCCGTTGGCGGCCAGCAGCTCGTCGTGGCGGCCCGCTTCGATCACGCGGCCCTGCTCCATCACGACAATCCGGTCGGCCCGCTCGACCGTCGACAGGCGGTGCGCAATCACCAGCGTGGTGCGGCCGGACATCAAGGTATCCAGCGCGGCCTGCACGGCGCGCTCGGATTCGTTATCTAGCGCGGACGTGGCTTCATCGAGGATCAGGATCGGTGCGTCCTTGTAGATCGCGCGCGCAATCGCCACACGCTGGCGCTGCCCGCCGGACAGGCGCATGCCGTTCTCGCCGATCTGGGTGTTGACGCCTTCCGGCAGCGCCGCCACGACGTCAAGCAGGTGGGCGGCCTTGATCGCCGCGGCCAGCCGCTCATGGTCGACCGTCTCGACGCCGTAGGCGATGTTGGCGCCAAGCGTGTCGTCGAACAGCACCACGTTCTGGCTTACCATCGCCAGCTGCTCGCGCAGGCTGGCCAGCGCGATCTCGTCGTAGGGCACGCCGTCAAGCGTGATGCGGCCCGCGTTGGGTGCGTAGAAGCGCGTGACCAGGTTGACGAAGGTCGACTTGCCGCCGCCCGACACGCCCACCAGCGCCACCGTCTGCCCCGGCAGGATCTCAAGATTGACGTTATCCAGCGCCAGCGGGTTTTGCTCGGAATAGCGGAACGAGACGTTTTCCAGCTTCAGGTGTCCCTTTGCGCGGCCCAGCACCTTGGTGCCGGTGTCCGCTTCGACCGGGGAATCGATCATGCCGAACACGGTTTCGGCGGCGGCCATGCCGCGCTGCATTGGGCCGTTGACTTCCACCAGCGCCTTGAGCGGCTGCAGCAGCATCAGCATCAGGGTGATGAAGTTGGTGAATTCGCCGACCGTCATGTCCGAGCGGATCGCCATCACGATCACGATCGACACCGCCAGCGCGGTGGCGACCTGGGTGATCGGCACGGTCGCGGCGGCGGCCACGGTGGCGCGCTGGGTGAAGCCGCGCAGCGCGGTGCTGCGCTCTTCGAAGCGGCGCCTCTCGTAGCGCTCGCCCGAGAACACGCGGATGACCTGGTGGCCGCGCGCGGCCTCTTCCACCACCTGCGTCATTTCAGCCGTGACGCGCTGGTTTTCGCGGTTCAGGCGGCGCAGGCGTTTGGTGGTGGTGCGCACGATCAGCGCGGTCAGCGGAATCACCACCAGCGCAATCAGGGTCAGCTTCCAGTTCAGGTACAGCAGCCCCACCAACAGGCCGATGATCACCAGCGAATCGCGCACGAAGGCGAGGAACACGGAGTTGATCATGTCGACCACCTGGCGCACATCGCCGATGACGGTGTTGATCACCTTGCCGGTCGATTCCTCGTGAAAGCGCGCGACCGGAAGGCGCAGCAGCTTGTCGAACACCATGCGGCGCAGGTCGTTGAGCACGCGGCTCATGATCCAGTTGTTCAGGTAGGCGGTCGAAAACGTGAACACGCCGCGCATGATGAAGATGGTCATCAGGATGGCCGGGATCAGCCACAGGCTGAATTCGACCTTGTTTGGACCGAAGCCCTTGTCGAGCAAAAGTTCAAGCGCCTTGCCCAGCATCGGCTGGGTGGCCGCGGTGCCGGCCATCGCCACCAGCGACAGCAATGCGCGCGCGCGGTACGGCTTTACGAGGTTAAACAGGCGCGAGGCCACTGTCTGGTTATTCATTTATTCTTCATGCCTGCGTCAAGCGCGTGTAGTCAGTAAGTCAAACAAGGTCTGCGCGCTGTTCTCTTCCTGCAGTACGGCGCCCGCGGCGACGGCGTGCTGCGCATAGCTGGTGTAGCCGGCGATCTGCTGCTGCACCGCGAGCAGGACCGTCGCGGCGGATGTATCGGCGACTGTGGTGCCGGCGCCAAAGCGGTCCACCATACGCGCAATCCAGGAACCGGGCGTTGAAATCACCGGGCTGCCGTGCGAGAACGCGTCGAGGGTCACGCCGCTGATGCGGTCGGCGAATGCGGCCGCGTCATATAGCTGCAGGCAGATGGCGCCGCGGAACAAGTCCGCGTACTGTTCGGGCGACAGCGTCTCGCCGTGGATGCGCAGGTGCGGATAGCCGATCTCGGACAAGCGTTTCAGGTCGGCGCGGATGGCCGGGTCGTATTTTCCGGCCTGCTCGGGCGACGTCTGCAGCACAACGGGTATGCGGACGCCGTCCTTGTGCATCTGCTCGACCAGGTCGACGACATGCGAGAAGCCCTTGTCGGCGCGCGCCGCGCCAGCGAACAGCACATGGCGAAACGGCTGCGCCTGCGCGGCGGCGGCGATCCATGGCTTTGAAATCGGATACGGCACCACGCGCGCGTTGGCGAAGCCGGCTTCCTCGAACACCTTGATCACCGACGCCGTCGGGCCGTAGATTTCGAGGTTGGGCTGCCTGCGCGCGATCGATTTGAGCTGTCCCATTTTGCTGTCGCTGGCGTTAAACCAGTGCACATACAAAAAGACTTTCTTGGGCGGGATCACGGTGCCGCGCGCTGCCCAGTCGACCATCAGCAGGTCGGCATAACGCGCGGTCGAGATGAACAATTTACCCGGGGTGCCCAGCAGCGACTTGTAGACGAAATAGCTTTGTACCTTGCGGATGCGGCGGAAGAAGGTTTTCCTGACTTCGACGTTGTTACCGCTGAACGTCACCTCGACCTTGCGGCTGGCCCACAGGCGCAGCGTGCGCGAATCGTCGCCCATCCGGCACAGCGCGGTGATGAAACTATAGCAGTGTCCCGCTGCGGTGGTCAGGGTTGGCTCGACTACATTGATCGTATTTGGCATGTCCAAGTATCTCTTTTTATCGTCAATACTGTCAAACCGGGCCAGGCTTGTGGTTTGCCTCTTTCGCGTTCAGGTAAAAGCCCATCAGCAGGAACACCATCAGGGCGTAGAACATCGCACCCTTGACCGACCAGAAAATCACCTCGGTCAGGCCGTAGCCGAAGTAGCTGGTCACCAGCAGGATGCCGGCCAGCGCGGTGGCGAACTCCTGCCGGCTGGCGTTCCTGACGCTCATCGCGCGCGTAAAGAACACGAACGGCGCCAGGATCATGCCGAACCACGCGACCAGGCCGATCACGCCGCCGGTCACCATCGCCTGCACCGCTTCATTATGAAAATGCGGCATCTCCAGCACCACCGGATCGAGTTCGCCTTTGCGCACCAGCGGTTCGAGCACCTCGCGGTAGCCGTCTTCGCCGCGTCCCAGCAGCGCTGCGTCCTCGATCAGGATGCCGGCCGCCTTCCACAGCTCAAGGCGCACGCCGACGTTGGTGAAGGCGCTGCCGCCCGAGAAGTAGCTTGAAATATCGAGCACGCCCTGGCGGACCCGCTCTTTGACGCCGGTCTCGGGGATGAAATACATCGCAGCCATGAACGCGAAAGTGAAGGCGACGACCGCGCGCACGCGGCGGTTGTTCAACACGTGGCTGTGCTGGATGAACAGCAGCCCGCAGAGCACCAGCCCAAGCCAGCCGCCACGGGTGCCGGTCATGGTCGACGCGGCCAGGCCGGCGAGCGCGCCGATGGCCGGCCAGAACACTTTGCGCACCGAGCGCACGTCGACCATCGCCGCCAGTGCGATCAGGCCGAGTGACAAGGCGATATCGCCGAAGGTGATCGCGTTAAGCAGGCCGCCTGGGCGCTCCTCGCCCAGCACCAGGCGCTGGTAGCCGACCAGCAGCATGCCGAGGAAAGCGCCGCCGATCACGCCCCACCACAATGCCTTGCGATCGGGCTTTGCGGCCAAAACCAGCATCAGCGCAGACAACGCAAACAGCATCCTGGCCGGCTTTTCGAGGTCACCGATGGACTGGTCGCGCAGCACAAGGCACGCAGCTGTATATAGGAAATTAAATCCGAACAACAGCACGACCCAGCGGATCGCCGTCCAGTGCGTGCGCAGGGCGGCAAAACCGGGTTTGAGGAAAAACAAGGCGGCAATCAGCAGCGAAAAGCTGGCCAGGCCGATGCCGAAGGGGGTCACCAGGCTAAGAAACGGGAACAAAAAGATCAGGACGCCAATTACCGCCTGTTTTGGGTCCGCCTGTTTGATCAAGTTATTGTTCATTCATTCTTAGGTGGGATATTCTGCTACCTTCAGCAACTGAAAGCACTATGTCAGCCATGCAGCAAGCAACAACAATTTCCGTCGTCATCACGACTTACAACCGTCCCGACGCCCTGCAGGCGGTGGTGGAAGCGTGTTTTGGCCAAGATGACAAAAATTTCGAAATCATTATCGCTGATGACGGCTCGGCTGCCAACACGAAGGACTGCATCGACGCCTTGAAAGCGCGCTCGCCGGTGCCTCTGCACCATGTCTGGCAGCCGGACGACGGCTTTCGCGCGGCGATGGCGCGCAACCGCGGGACGCTGGCAGCGGCCGGCCAGTACGTGGTCTTTATCGACGGCGACTGCATTCCGCAGCGCGACTTCATTTCGCAGCACCGCAAGCTGGCGCGGCCAGGGTATCTGGTGTCGGGCAGCCGGGTGCTGCTTAGCCCTGCGCTGACCACGCGCCTGCTGTCCGAGCGGATCGACCTGCACCAGGCCGGCGCGGGCGACAAGCTGGCCTACCGGTTCAAGGGGCACATCAACAAGGTGGCGCAGTTGCTGGTGCGCTGGCCGGATATCGGGCGGCACCGCAAGGGCTTCTCGTGGCGGCGCATCAAGAGCTGCAACCTGGCGGTGTGGAAGTCGGACCTGGAGAAGGTGAATGGATTCGACGAGAGCTTTACCGGCTGGGGACACGAGGACTCGGACCTGGTGGTCAGGCTGTTCAACGCCGGCGTGATGCGCAAGGAAGGCGCGTTTGCGACCGAGGTGTTTCATTTGTGGCACCACGAGGCCAAACGCGACCAGGAGTCGAGCAACAAGCAAATTGTGGTGGCGCGCTCGAAGGATGGAACCGTGCGCGCGGTGCGGGGGCTGGCGGAGCATCCGCAGTGACGTCGTTCCCGCGCGCTGGAACCTAACCCAAAACCCGTCGTTCCCGCGCAGGCGGGAACCTATCCCTAAACCCCGTCGTTCCCGCGCAGGCGGGAACCTATACTTTGCCGTCAATTCGATCAAGCATGGATTCCCGCCATCGCGGGAAGTCATTTCCCGCAATGCCGGAAATGACACCGATCAGACTATGCCGGGGTATAGGTCGCTCCAAAGCGGATTGGCTTTCTGGATCAACTCGATCTTCCACTTACGATTCCACTTCTTGATCTGCTTTTCGCGGGTGATCGCCTCTACTATGTCGTAGTGCGTTTCGTACCACACCAGTATTTTCACACCGTATTTCCTGGTGAACCCGTCAGCCAAGCCTTCACGGTGCTGCCAGACGCGCCTGATCAGGTCGGACGTTACGCCTATGTACAGCGTCCCGTAGCGCCTGCTGGCAAGCAGATAGACGTAGCTTTGCTTCTCCATGTCGGAATGGTTGCTCAAGCAGGCAAAAGCGACGAGAGGCGGATCAAACGTCCACGTCATTCCCGCGCAGGCGGGAATCCATGCGTAGCAAGCACATACAAAGTATAGGTTCCCGCCTTCGCGGGAACGACGACGACGTTGCTATAGGTTCCCGCCTTCGCGGGAACGACGTGCGACGTCGCTAGTATTCGATCGCCACTTCCTTCGCGCCCAGCACCTGCTCCAGCGCCAGGGTCAATGCATCGGACGGCGCCACCAGCCAGTCGTCTCCCAGCTGGATGGTGCACTCGACGCCTTCCGGCTTGAGCCTCAGCGCCACCGGCAAGCCTTCCTGTGCGCGATGCGGCTTGAGGACCTCGGCGATCTTCGCGGTCGGCACCGCAGCCGGCAGGAACAGCCCAACCTGGCGGCCGTAGTGGATGCGCGACGCGGTCAGGTCGTACACCTTCTCCGCCGTGATGCGCAGGCCGCCGTTGAAGCGGTCTTCCGATACCTTGCCAACCACGAGCAGGAAATCATCTTCCTTGAAGATGTTCTTGTTCGCCTCGAACACTTCGCTGTACACCGTCACTTCCACCACCGCGGTCTTGTCGTCGAGCGTGACAATCAAGATCTTCCCGCGCTGCGTCATCTGCGGACGCACCCCGGTGATCACGCCGCACAGCATGCGCGGCTCGCGCGATGGATCCAGGTCGGCCAGCTTGGTGCGCGCGAAGCGCCGCACTTCGCCCGCGTACGTGTCGAACATGTGCCCCGACAGGTAGAACCCAAGCGCTATTTTTTCTTCCGACAGCTTCTGCTTGTCGGTCCAGGGCACCGCCTTGACGTATTCCGGCGGCGCGACCAGGTCGCTGTCGTCGCCCCCAAACAGGCTGACCTGGTTGATCGAGGCCTGGGCCTGATCAGCCACTTCAACCGCAAAGCCGACCGATGCCAGCAAAATCGCGCGATCGACGCCGAAGCAGTCCATCGCGCCGGCGCGGATCAATGACTCGATCGTGCGGCGGTTGATCTGCTTGCGGTCGACCCGCTTGCAGAAGTCGAACAGGTCCTTGAACGGTCCGCCGCTGGTGCGCGCCGCGATGATCGCTTCAATCGCCGACTGGCCCGAGCCCTTGACCGCGCCGAGGCCGTAGCGGATGTTGGTCACGCGCTTGCCCGTCACCGATGGCGGCGGGCCTTCCGGCGTGAAGCGGTAGTCGGAGTGGTTGATATCCGGCGGCAGCAAGGTCAGGTGACAGACATCCAGGCTGTCTTCCACCAAAATCTTGATCTTGTCGGTGTCGTCCATCGCCAGCGACAAGTTGGCCGCCATGAAGGCCGCGGTGTGGTGCGCCTTCAGGTAGGCGGTGTGGTACGACAGCAGCGCGTACGCGGCCGCGTGCGACTTGTTGAAGCCGTAGCCCGCGAATTTCTCCATCAAGTCGAAGATCTCGTCGGCTTTTTCGGTCGACAGGCCATCCTTGGCGGCGCCGGCGCGGAAGATCTCGCGGTGTTCCGCCATCTCTTCGGCCTTCTTTTTACCCATCGCGCGGCGCAGCATGTCGGCGCCGCCCAGCGAGTAGCCGCCGACGATCTGCGCCATCTGCATCACCTGCTCCTGATACACCATGATGCCGTAGGTTTCGGACAGGATCGACTCGGTGCGCGGGTCAGGATAGTCGAACTTCTCGCCGTGCTTGCGCTTGCAGAAGTCCGGGATCAGGTCCATCGGGCCCGGGCGGTACAGCGCCACCAGCGCGATAATGTCCTCGAAGCGGTCGGGACGCGCGTCTTTCAGCATGCCCTGCATGCCGCGCGACTCCAGCTGGAAGATCGCGACGGTCTTCGCCTTGGTCAGCAGGTCGTACGAGGCCTTGTCGTTCAGCGGCAGCGTCTCGAGCGCGAAGTCGGCGTTGGCCGCCGGGTCGAGCTGCTTGATGTAGCGTACCGCGCGGTCGAGGATGGTCAGGGTCGTCAAACCCAAAAAGTCGAACTTGACCAGGCCCACGGCTTCGACGTCGTCCTTGTCGTACTGCGAGACCACGCCCGAATCGCCGCCCTGCGTGTACAGCGGGCAGAAATCGGTCAGCTTGCCCGGTGCGATCAGCACGCCACCTGCGTGCATGCCGATGTTTCGGGCGATGCCTTCCACCTGCTGCGCGAGGTCGAGCAGCTGCTTGACCTCTTCCTCGTTTTCGAGGCGCTCCTTGAGCATCGGTTCTTCTTCGATCGCGTCGGCGATCGTCACCGGCTTGCCCGGCTTGAACGGGATCAGCTTGGAGACGCCATCGCAGAAGTTGTAGCCGAAATCGAGCACGCGGCCGACGTCGCGGATCGCGCCCTTGGCGGCCATGGTACCGAAGGTGGCGATCTGCGAAACCGCCTCTTTGCCATACAGGTCCTTGACGTGCTGGATGACGCGGTCGCGCCCTTCCTGGCAGAAGTCAATGTCGAAGTCGGGCATCGAGACGCGTTCTGGATTGAGGAAGCGCTCGAACAGCAGGTTGTATTTCAGCGGATCGAGGTCGGTAATGAGCAGCGAATACGCTACCAGCGAACCCGCACCCGAACCCCGCCCCGGTCCAACCGGCACGCCGTTTTCCTTGGCCCACTTGATGAACTCGGCCACGATCAGGAAGTAGCCCGGGAACTTCATGTTGCAGATGGTATCGGTTTCGAACTTGAGGCGCGCTTCGTAGCGCGGGCGTTCGGCTTCGCGCTTGACCGGGTCCGGGTACAGGTGGACAAGGCGCTGCTCCAGGCCGGCCTTCGATTCGGCGACCAAAAATTCGTCGATGGTCATGCCCGGCGGCGTCGGGAAGTTCGGCAGCTGCGGTTTGCCGAGCGTGAGCACGACGTTGCAGCGCTTGGCGATTTCCACCGAGTTTTGCAGCGCGGCCGGCATGTCGGCAAACAGCGTGGCCATGTCGGCCTGCGACTTGAAGCACATCTCTTCGTTGAAGCGCTTGACCCGCTTGGCGTTGGCCAGCATTTCGCCTTCGGCGATACAGGTGCGCGCTTCGTGGGCGATGAATTCGTCGCGCGAGAGGAAGTGGATCGGGTGGGTGGCAACCACCGGCAGGCCAAGCTTGGCGGCCAGGGCGACTGCCTGGCGCACCTGGGCTTCCTGATTGGCCTGGCCGGCGCGCTGCACTTCGATGTAGAAGTGGCCCGGGAACACCGCTGCCCAGCGCTGCGCGCAACGTTCGGCCAGCGCCAGGTTACCGTTTTCGATGGCGGTGCCGACATCGCCGAAGTGGGCGCCGGACAGCACGATCAGGCCATTGCGCTGGTCTTCGCCGGGCGACAAGGTCGATTCGCTGGTGGCCAGCGCTTCGAGCCATTCAGGGCGAATCTCCGCGCGGCCCTTGTTCTGGTTGGTGAGCCAGGCGCGCGACAGCAGGTCGCACAGCTGCAGGTAACCCATGCGGTTTTTGGCCAGCAGCAGCAGGCGGCTTGGCTTATCGCGGTTGTCGTCGTTGGAGATCCAGGCGTCGACGCCGATCAGCGGCTTGATGCCCTTGCCGCGCGCGGCCTTGTAGAACTTGACCATGCCGAACAGGTTGGCCAGGTCGGTAACGGCGAGCGCCGGCTGCTTGTCCTTGGCGGCCGCCGCGACGACGTCGTCGATGCGCACCAGGCCATCGACGATCGAGTATTCCGAGTGCACGCGCAGGTGGACGAACGCAGGCGCGACTGGCTTGGCGGGCGCTAGCTGCGCGTCATTGCCGACTTCGAGGACATCCATGCTCATGTTCCGGTTTCCTGCTGTGCAAAGGACGGTATTTTACCAGCACCACTTCGTCGTTCCCGCGTAGGCGGGAACCTATACCGGGTTCGACCGGGAATGAAGATTGTCTGAGCATCGGACCGTCGCTATGGGTTCCCGCCTTCGCGGGAACGACGTGCAGACGTTGTGGAGACGCGACAGTTCCGGTTATTGATCTCCACAACAGCATGCGCCGCAGCGAGCACTTGCGTTGACGCAAATCAACGTTTATCGTGATTATCTGCAGTACCTCACACACAACTCAGCAATTTCCTGGCGCGGCGCACCTTTTTGGGGCGCTGTTTGCGGTCGAAACAAGAAAGCGGAGATTAGATGTCTTACAAGAACGTTCCAACAGCAACCGCCCTCGGCCTTTTGCTTCTCAGTCATGGTGCTTATGCGCAGCAACCCGCCGGCGCCAACACGCTCGACGCGGCGCCGATGGAGCGGGTGCAAATTACCGGCAGCCGCATCAATCTCAAGCAGGAACAGCTGTCAGGCGTCGGTCCGGTCACCGTGATCGATGCCGAAACCATCCAGCGTTCGGGCGCGGTCTCGATTGAAACCTTGCTGCAGCGCCTGCCCGCATCGGCCGGCACCGCCGGCAATCAAAGCAGCGCCTACTGGACCAGCAACGGCTACGGCACCACCCAGGTCAACCTGCGCGGCCTGGGCATCGACCGCACCCTGGTGCTGCTGAATGGCCGCCGCGTCGTCGCCGGCGGCACCGGCGCCAACAGTTCGGTGGACCTGAACATGATTCCGGTCGCCATGATCGAGCGGGTCGAAGTGCTGAAGGACGGTGCATCGGCCATCTACGGCGCCGACGCGGTCGCCGGCGTGGTCAACATCATCACGAAAAAAGCCATCGATGGCGTCGAGATGTCCGTTCGCTACGGCAAGACCGAGCGCGGCGATGGCGACGAACAATCCGCCGACCTGGTCTGGGGCACGCGCGGCGAGCGCAGTTCGCTGATGGCGTCCCTCAACTATTCCGAAAGCGGCGAGGTCAACCTGGCTTCGCGTGCGCCATGCGCGCTGTTTGAAGATGGCGGACAACTTGTCTGTTCAGGCAGCTCGTCGACCATCGGCGGACGCGCACGCCTGGCCGATGGCCGCCGCGTCAACTTCAACCAGGAGCTGGGCGGCAATCCGCGCGGCTTTGAAACCTATTCCGCGGCAAAACACGGCTACAACAGCAACCCGCTCCTGAATGCCGTCAACCCAATCAAGCGGGTCGGCTTTACGGCGTTCGGCAACGCGCGCCTGAGCGACAGCGTCGACCTGTTCACCGAACTGATGTTCACCAACCGCAAGTCTGAGCAGCTGGCAACGCCTGGCACTATCGGCGCCAACCGCCCGGTCAATATCGCCGCCTCGCACCCAACCAATCCAACCGGCCAGAACCTGGTGCTGGAACGCCGCCGCGTGGCCGAAGTGGGCCCGCGTAACTTCTTCCAGGAGACCAACACCTTCCGCATCGCGAGCGGACTGAAGGGCGAGATCAACGACAAGTGGGATTGGTCGGCATCGGTCAACTGGGGCCGCAATACCGGCGTCGATGGCATGACCAACATCATGAATCTCGACCGCGTCGACGCCACCCTCGACGCGGCCAATTGCGGCAAGACGCCAACCTCGGCTCCGTGCGGCAACTACCTTGGCTATGGCAACCTGACGCCTGCCGTGCTGGACTACATCCACTTCGACACCCGGGACCACGGCGGCAATGACCAGAAGAGCTTCAACGCCAGTGTCAGCGGCGAGCTGTTCAATATGCCGGCAGGTGCGGTCGGATTCGCCTCGGGCTTCGAGTACCGCCGCGAAAAAGGCTGGCGCGATCCGGACAGCCTGATCGTTTCCGGCGCGGCCAACACCAACCGCCAGGACCCGATCGCGGGCGAGTACAGCGCGCGCGAAGTCTTCGCCGAACTGTCGATACCGCTGCTGGCCAAACTGCCGCTGGTGCAGTCGCTCAACCTGAATACCGCGGCGAGGTATTCCGACTACAGCCTGTTCGGCGCGAAGAGCACCTACAAGGCCGGGCTGGACTGGCAAGTGATCCCGGCGCTGAAGATCCGTGCCAACCGCTCGACCGCCTTCCGCGTGCCGACCGTGCCGGAGCTGTTCGGCGGCGTCTCCGAAGGCAACCTGACGACGACCGATCCTTGCAATAACTGGAATACGCAGGATCCGAACTCGAACATCTACAAGAACTGCCAGGCCTCGCGCGTGCCGGTCGGCTTCCGGCAGTTCGGCCCGTCGATCCTGACCACCGGCGGCGGCAACGTCAACCTTGAGCCGGAAGACGCCGACACCTTCACCGTCGGCGCGGTGTGGATGCCGTCGAAGGCCATTACCGTGACGCTCGACTACTTCAATATCGAGATCGACAATGCGATCCAGACGGTGCCGGGGTCGACCAAGCTGGCGGTGTGCTACAACTCGCCGGGATTGGCGCATATCTTCTGCGGCCCATCGAGCTTTACGCGCGAGCCGGCGACGGGCGAGATCAATTTCCTGTCGTCGCAGCCGGCCAACGCGGCCCAGCAGCGCGTGTCCGGTATCGACCTCAGCGCAATGTATGACTTCCGCGCGTTCGGCTGGAACATGGCGCTGACCGGGGACGTGTCGCGGCTGAGCCGATACGACGTCACCCCGTTCCCGGGCGGCGATACGATCGAATACGCCGGCAAGATCACCGGCGGTCGCGGCAGCTATGCCGAGTGGCGCGGCGCGGCCGGGCTGACCGCGGCCAATGGTCCATGGTCGGGCTCGTATAATATCCAGTACATCGGATCGGCCGACGATATCAACGCGGCGCCCGCCGACATTGGCGCGCGCGCGCCGAGCGTGGCGTACCATAACGCCAGCGTCAAGTATGCGTTCAGCAAAGCGATCACGCTGTCGTTTGGCGTGGACAACCTGTTTGACAAGGCGCCGCCGTTCATCCAGAGCTGGACCGATGGCAATACCGACACGATGACCTACGATCTGCTCGGCCGCCGCTGGCATGTGCGCGCCGGGTACCGTTTCTAATCGCACCACATACACTGTCGTTCCCGCGCAAGCGGGAATCCATACTGCGCGTTTCAGCTGGCGAAGTATGGGTTCCCGCCTGCGCGGGAACGACGTTAATACGGAATCACAATGCAAGTATCGTTCTGGGTCCGCCGCGCCCATAAATGGATCGGATTGATCGTCGGCGTCCAGGCCTTGCTGTGGATGATCAGCGGTCTGTACATGGTGGTCGTTCCACTCGACGTCGTCCACGGCGATCACCTCGCCCACGTCTTCCCCGAACCGCTCAAGCCGGGCGCTCCCCGCGTCGCGCAAGCGACACTGAACCAGCTCTACCCAGGCATCACGTCGGTTCGCCTGAAAACCATGCTCGGCAAGGAAGTCTATGAAATCAGGCAAGGTGCGGCAGCCTCGGTGGTCGACGCCGCCAGCGGCGTCAAACTGAGTCCGCTGGAGCGCGACACCATCAAGGCGCTGGCGGAAGAATCGCACGTCGGCGAAGGCGACATCAGCGGCATCGAGTGGGTGACCAAGGCACCGTCCGAGGTGGGCGCGCGCCCAGTGCCGCTCTGGGCCGTCCACTACGATGAAGCCGGCGACACCACCCTGTATTTCTCGCCGCATACCGGCGACCTGGTGGCGCGGCGCCACAACCTGTGGCGCATCTTCGACTTTGTCTGGATGCTCCACATCATGGACTACGACACCCGCGATAACGTCAACAACACCCTGCTGCGCATCGCCACCATCACCGGCTTCGCCTTCGCCCTCAGCGGCGCCTGGCTGCTGCTGTACAGCTTTACGCGGAGGAAGCGCGCATGACGCCGTGGATGAGGAAGATACATAAATGGGTGGGGGTGATCATCGCCATCCAGTTCGTGCTGTGGATGACGAGCGGCGTGATGATGAGCCTTCTCGATGCGGGCAAAGTCGCTGGCAGGGAGTTCCGCGTCAAGCCCGCCGCCAGCGCCGCGTGGCCAGCGAGCGCGCTTTCGGTTGACGCGGTGCTGGCCCGAACCAGCGCGCAGGTGATGACCATTTCGTCTGCCTGGGTGATGAACCAGCCGGTCTACCAGCTGGTGAACGACAAATCGACCTGGATAGTCGATGCGCTGACGGGAACCCCGCTGGTGCTGGATGCCGCGCTGGCAACGCGCATTGCGCAGTCATCGTACTCGGGCAGCGGCGCGCCGGCGGGTGCGCTCCTGCTCAAATATTCGCTGGAGACCCGCAAGCACAAGGACCCGGCGTGGGGCATCGACTTCAATGACAGCGACGAGACCACCGTGTACGTCTCGGCCAGCACCGGCAAGGTCCTCGAGCACCGCAACAGCACGTGGCGCCTGTTCGATTTCTTCTGGATGCTGCACATTATGGATTACGCGGAACGCGAGAACTTCAACAACAACTTGCTCGTGACGAGCGCGATCGGTGGCCTGTTCATGGCGCTGACCGGCGTGTGGCTGCTGTTCACCAGTTTGCGCCTGGCCGAGTTCATTCCGCAGCGCTGGCGCCGCAAACGCAGCATCAACGTTTTTGGTGACGACGGCAGCAAGCTGCGCGCTGTCGACGCAGCGCAGGGCGACACCGTATTCCAGGCGCTGGCGCGCGGCGGCCTGCAGCTGCCATCGAACTGCGGCGGCGGACAAAGCTGCGGCCTGTGCGAAGTGCGTTGCCTCGGCAAGGCGCCCGCGCCGACCAGCGCCGACCGCGCCCTGCTGTCGGCTGAAAAACTGGCGGCGGGCTATCGGCTTGCCTGCAATCTGCCGGTCAACGGCACAGTGGATGTGGAGGTGGCCGGAGCCGCCGCCATCGCCACCGAATACCAGGCGATCGTCACCAGCGTGCATGCGGTGACGCCATTCCTGCGCGAGGTGACGATCCGCCCGAATGCACCGTTCGATTGCCGCCCGGGCGCCTACATCCAGGTCCACGTGCCCGATTACGCGCGCGATGCGGCCCATATTGAAACGCCCGAGCATCACCGCGAGGATTGGAAGAACATCGAACTGCCGGCCAGGCTGGTGAATCCGGCGCCGCTGCGGCGCTCGTATTCGCTGGCGGTACCGGTCGAGCAGGCGGGCGGCCAGCTGACGCTGCTGGTGCGCTTCATGCCGGGACAGCAGCCAGGCAGAGGTTCGAGCTACATGTACACGCTGAAGGAAGGCGATACGGTCCGCTTCAGCGGCGCCTTCGGCGACTTCGCGATCAAGCCGGGCGGACGCGAAAAGGTGTTTATCGGCGGCGGTGCGGGAATGGCGCCGTTACGCGCGATGATCCGCGCGCTGCTGCAGTCGGGCGCGTCCGAGCCGGTGCACTTCTGGTACGGCGCGCGCAGCCATCGCGATGCGCCGTATGTCGATGAGATGCAGGCGTTCGCCGGGAAGCACCCGAACTTCAAGTGGCAGCTGGTGCTGTCGGAGGATGAACATGGCGGCGCGGGCGCGGCGAAGGGATTCGTGCACGAAGCAGCGCGCGACGTCCTGCTTCGTAGCCACCCGAACCTCAATGCCTGCGACTTCTATGTGTGCGGGCCGCCGGCGATGCTGGAGGCAACGCGGGCACTGCTGCAGGAGCTGGGTGTGAGCGAAGAGCGCGTAGCGTTCGACGATTTCAAGATCTAAACCAGGCTGCGTCGTCGATGACTGGGCGGGATCAGCGAAGGCTGCGTCCTGAAAGACCAGGATAAGCTGAACCAATGGAAGTCCGCGCGCCGCACCCGTGAGAGCCGATCCGGAGGGGTCCACCCTCCCCCGGTTCCTCACCAGATCCTGTGGGAGAATAAGCTACGCAGGCCATTGCTTTATAATGTCGGCTGTCCAAATGCAAGTGAATACCATGCAAGCCGCTACCTCCTTTGTAAACATCGCCGCCTACAAATTTGTCACTTTTGACAATACTGAAGAGATGCGCCCGCAATACCAGGCCATCTGCGCTGACCTGAGCCTGAAAGGCACCATCCTGCTGACGCCGGAAGGAATCAACATGTTCTTGTCGGGCACGCGCGAGAACATCGATACCTACCTGGGCTGGCTGCGCAGCGATCCGCGTTTCGCCGATATCGAAGTGAAGGAAAGCTTGTCGGAAGAGCAGTCCCACAAGCGCATGTTGGTGAAGATCAAGAAGGAGATCATCACGATGCGCATGCCGCTGATTCAGCCGGAACTTGGGCGCGCGCCTGCCGTCGAGCCAACCACGCTCAAGCGGTGGCTCGACCAGGGGCATGATGACAGCGGCCGCCCGGTCGTGATGGTCGATACCCGCAACGCGTTCGAGGTGGACGTCGGCACCTTCGACAATACGATCGACTACCGCATCGACAAGTTCACCGAGTTTCCGGAAGTAATCGCGGCGGCCAAGGACGGGTTGAGCGACAAGACCGTGGTGACGTTCTGCACTGGCGGCATCCGCTGCGAAAAGGCGGCGATCCATATGCAGAATATCGGCTACGAGCATGTATATCAGCTCGAAGGGGGCATCCTGAAATATTTCGAGGACGTGGGCGGCGACCATTACAACGGCGACTGCTTCGTGTTCGACTACCGCACCGCGCTGAACCCGAAACTCGAACCGTCGACGACGGTCCAATGCTTCGCCTGCCGCGCCATCGTCACCCCGCGCCAGCAACTGGCGCCGGAATATGTGTACGAGGTGTCGTGCCCGCACTGCTATGTGGCGCCGGCACAGGAAAAGCAAGCCGATCAGCAGCAGGCTTAACCGCAATCACGGTGGACGAGCCGGGCTCCCCCACCGCTGATGCCGGCCAGGCCGTCAAGCCACACTATTCGAAATATTTGGCCACCTTGTAAACGTCCTCATCAGTAAGCGTGCCGGCCGCTGCACGCAGGCGCAACAGGCCAAGCAGGTAGCCATAGCGCGCCTGCGCCAGGTCGCGCTGGGTCGCTGCCAGCTGCTGTTCGGCGTTAAGCAAATCGAGGTTGATGCGCACGCCGCCCTTGATGCTCTGCTGCGTGGCGGTCCTCAGCAGCGAGCCCGAGTCGACGGCCTTGACCAACGCATTGACCCGCGCGACGCTGCTGAGCACAATGCTGTGCGCTTTGCGCAACTCAACCATAACGAGGCTGATGCGGCGGTCGAGGTCGGCCTTGGCGCGCTCGCGCGCTGCCACGGCCTGGCGCGCCACGGCGCTGACCTGGCCACCGGAATAGATCGGCACGTTCAGCTGCAAGCCGACCGCGCGGTTGAGCGCTTCCTGGCCACGCGTGGTCAGCGACTCGGAATCGTTTTTGCTGTAAGTGGCCACCAGGTCGAGCCGTGGCGTGTGCGCCGAGCGGGCCTGGTTGACTTCCTGCTGCGCGGCCTCGATCGCCAGCCGTGCGGCCTGCAGGTCGGGGTTGTTTTGCAGCGCGATCCGGCTCCACTCGTCGAACGAGGCGGTCGCGCCTGCATCAACCTTGAAATCGGCCGACAGCGGTTCGAGCTTATCGACCGGCATGCCCACCACGCCCTCGAGCGTGTTGCGGGCCGCGACCACGTTGTCTTGCGCTTCGATCACTTGTGCTTCGGCCACGTCCAGCCGGGCCTGCGTTTCCAGCATGTCGGTCCGGGTGCCTTCGCCTTTTTCAAACAATCGGTCATTGACCTTCATCTGTTCGAGAAAGGTCTCGCGCTGCGCGCGCGCGAGATTGAGCTGGTCGCTGGCATACAGCGCATCGACATAAGCGCCGACCACGCGCAGCGCGACCAGATCCTTGCCGTACTCGAACCGTGCGGCACTTTCACCGGCCTGCGCGACGCCGCGGCGGTAGCGCGCGTACGCTTCCCAGCTAAACAGCGGCTGGCGCAACTGGATTACGCCACTGCGGCTGGTGTAGTCGGGATGGGTGACAACTTCGCGCGGGCCGATCATTTGCGTCAGCTCGGTCCGGTTCTGCGTGTAGCTGTAGTTGCCAATGATATTGGGCAGTAGCGCCGAGCGGCCGATGATGCGGTTTTCCTGACCCGCCTCGTTTTCATAGAAATTCATGCGGAACGCCGGATCGTTCTTCAGCGCCGCTGCGTAGGCTTGCTGCAGCGTGATGGCGCTGGCGCTGCCAGCCAGCATCCACAGCAGCGGGCCGGCGCACAGCGCGACAGCGCGCAGGCGCCTGGCGGTGACATGCTTGGTCGCCATCGTTCAGTCCTCGCTCATGGTTGATTTGGCGCGATCGATGATCGGCTTGATCAGGTAATTGGCCATCGTGCGCTCGCCGGTTTTCACGAACAGATCGGCCGGCATGCCGGACTGGATATCGAGCTTGTTCTTGGCGATCAGCTTTTCACCCTCGGCCGTCACCTTGACCCGCACCAGATAGTACGGCTCGCCGGTGCGCTCGTCGACGGTACGGTCGGCCGACACCTGGCTCACCTCGCCCGGAATATGCGGCGTGGTATTGGCGTTAAACGCCGAGAACATCACTTCGACCGGCAGTCCAGGTTGCACCTTGTCGATCAGGTTGACCGCCAGGCGGCCATCAACCATCAGCGGATCGCCACTCGGTACGATGTCCATCAGGCGGAAGCCGGGCGGCACCACCCCTCCTTTGGTGAACACCGCCAGCCCGACGACCACGCCGTCGGCAGGCGACTTGACCTCGACGCTGGCCAGTTCGTAGTCCTGCGCCGCCATGCGGCTGCCCAGCGCTTCAGCTTCGCGCTGGACGTCGGCCAGCAAGGTACGCACTTCCTTTTGGTAATCCTGCACGCGCTGGAGGCGGCGCAGTTTAAATTCCGCGACCTGGCGCTGCGACCGGCCGATCTGGCCGATGTTCTGCGCGATCGAGCCGTTGACCTGGGCGTAGGTGCGCTCGACGTCGAGCAGGCGATTGCGCGCGATGTAGCCTTCCTTGGCCAGGTCGCGCATGCCGTCGAGCTGTTCCTTGAGCAGCTTGAGCTGGACCTTTTCATTGTCGCGCACTTCTTGCAGCCCGGTGATCTGCAGTTGCAGGCCGGCGATGTTTTCATCGATAGCGCTCAGTTCGCTCTGGAGCGACATCTGGCGCGACGTGAACAGCTGCGCCTGCAGGCTCTTGACTTCGACGACGCGCGGATCGAGCAAGCCGCTGCCCAGCTCGGCAGGGAAAGTGATTTGTTTCGCACCGTCGCGTTCAGCGAGCAGTCGCGCCTCGGTGGCGCGCGCGGACAGGTACTGGCCGCGCGTGATGTCGGCGGCGGACTTGGCCATGACCGGGTTCATGCGCACCAGGGTCTGACCGGCCTTGACCCGGTCGCCGTCCCTGACGAGGATGTCCTGGACGGTGCCGCCGGTCTGGTGCTGGACCGCCTGGCGGTGCGATTCCTTGGTCACGGTCCCCGGCAGCGGCACGCCCTTGTCCAGCGGCGCCAGCAACGCCCACAGCAAGAATCCGCCAAAGCCGAGCACGACAATAATCCAGCCGAGCTTGCTGTATGCGCCAGCGTCGGTGTTGACGGTCAGCGGCGTCACGTCGTGCGTGATGACCTGATGCGCCTGCGATTTATCTTCAAGTGCTTTCATTTATTTTCCCTGTTCCGTCGTCGCCGGGTTGCTGTCGGCGCCGGCATTGCCTGCCCGCGCCGGTTGCTGCGCCGCCAGCTGCGCCTGGGCGGCCTTCTGGGCCTGCAATTGCTTCTGGTTGACCTCGTTCATTGCCGCCAGCACCTTGTCGGTCGGCCCGAACATGTGCACGGTGCCTTCGCGCATCAACAGCAGCTTGGTGGTGATGCTGATGGCGCTGGTGCGGTGCGTGATCAGCACGATGGTCTTGCCGCGCTCGCGCAAGTCGCGCACGGCCTGTGTCAGCGCCGCTTCGCCGGCATCGTCCAGGTTGGAATTCGGTTCATCGAGCACGATCACCGACGGGTCGCCGTACATTGCGCGGGCCAGGCCCAGGCGCTGCTTCTGGCCGCCCGACAAGCCGGCGCCGCCGTCGCCGAGCAGCGTGTCGTAGCCGTTCGGGAAATGCAGGATCATGTCGTGCACACCGGCGCGCTTGGCGGCCAGCACGACTTTCTCGGCGTCGATTTCGCCGAAGCGGGCGATGTTCTCGCTGACGGTACCGCCGAACAGTTCGATGTCCTGCGGCAGGTAGCCCAGGTGCGGCCCCAGTTCGCCTTTGTTCCAGGTGTAGATGTCGGCGCCGTCGAGGCGCACCTTGCCGGCCATGGTCGGCCACACGCCCACCAGCAGGCGCGCCAGGGTCGACTTGCCCGAGCCGCTAGGGCCGATAATGCCCAGCACATCGCCGGCATTGATGGCAAAACTCACGTTGCGCAGTACCGGGCTTTTCTGGCCGGGCGGCGCCGCCATTACGCCTTCGACGCTCATGGCGCCGGTCGGCTTGGGCAGCGGCATGCCTGCCTCGCGCGCAGGGTTGGCTTCGAGCAGCTTGACCAGGCGCTCATAGGCGCTGCGGGTGCTGCTGAAAGTCTTCCACACGCCAATCACCTGTTGCACCGGCTGCAGTGCACGGCCGACCAGGATCGACGCGGCGATCATCATGCCGGGGGTGATCTTGTTTTCCAGTACCAGCAGGGCGCCGAAGCCGAGCACCAGCGACTGCAGCGATACCTGAACGAACTTGGTGACCGCGGCGATCTTGCCCGCTTTCTCGCTGGCGTCTGCCTGGATGTGCAGGAACTTACTGTGCATCTTGAACCAGCGGCTGATCAGGTTGGGCAGCATGCCCATCGATTCGATGACTTCGGAGTTGCGCAGGTTGTTGGTTGCCAGCGTGTTTGCCGAGATCGCCATCGAGTTCGCTTCGGCCAAAGGCGCGCGCGTGACGCGCTCATTGATGAAGGCGAGCACGACCAGCACGATGGTGCCGCCGAGCGCGAAGAAGCCCAGCGACGGCTGGAAGAAGAAGATGACGATCAGGTAGACCGGGAACCATGGCGCGTCGAAAAAAGCGAACAAGGCATTACCGGTCAAAAACTGGCGCAGGTTGGTGAGGTCGGACAAGGATTGGCCAGCGTTGCCGCCCGCCTGCTTGAGGTTCTGTTCGAAGGCGGCAGTGTAGACGCGCTTGTTCAGGTACATGTCGAACTTGGCGCCGACCCGGACCAGCACGAACGAGCGAATCAGCTCAAGCCCGGCCATCAACGCGTAGGCGCCCAGCATCAGAACGGTCAGCATGATCAGGGTTAACTCGTTGCGGCTGGCCAGCACGCGGTCGTAGACCTGCAGCATGTACAGCGATGGCACCAGCATCAGCAGGTTGGTGATGGCGCTGAAGGCGCCGACAGTCCAGAAGGTGCTCTTGAAGGCCAATAAGGCCCGCTCGATTTCGTTTTTTGGCTCGAGGAAGTTGTTTTTCATTTCGCTAGGTCGGATGACTACGATAGTCCACCCCTGAACGTGCGTTTTGGCGCATTGAAGTGGATGGCAAGAAACTGGGTTGCAAGACATTATCGCTCAAAAAGCCCAAAATATGTGATGCACGTCACATATTTTGACGCTGCAAGAACCGACCGTTGTTTTCCGTGAAGCCATTGGCTTGGTGTCCGCGAATAAAAAAACCCTGCCACTTTGCAGTGGCAGGGTTTTTTATTCGAACAGTCAAGCCCGGGGGCCAGGGCCGTTCAATTACCGAAGTAATTATTAGCCAACGGTGATGATGCCGTTTGCGAAGGTTACGTCAGCAACATTCACACCGGTCAGGGTGATCGTGGTTTCTGCTTCAGCAGCCGAGTTCGAACCGAACGCAACGTTTTCCAGGGTAACTACGGTGTCAGCGCCGACTTGGATCAGGAAGACTTCCAGAACCGAGTTGTTGCCACCGACGCTAACTTTGGTCGAGGTATTCAGGGTGTAGTCGGTGCCGATGAACAGCTTGTCGTCGCCAACCAGACCGAAGTTGACGATGGTGCTGTTGACATCGCTAGCCATGTAGATGTCGGAGTCAGCAGTTGCGCCAACTACGCCAGCAACAGCGATTGGGGTCGCGAAGTCGTTGTCGGTAAATGCTTTCTCAGCAGCGGTCACTGCATCTTCCAGACCTTCCAGCTCGGCGACCAGAGCTTGCGCTTCTTGCAGATCAGCGATCAGATCAGCCAGAGCCGTGATGTTGTCGTTTGCAGTCTTGACATCAGCGGTTGCGGTATTCAGAGCGGCTACCAGCGGGTTGGTGGTATCAGCAGCGTCGAACGCTGCAACAGCGTCGTTGAATGCCGTCACTGCATTAGCAGCGGCGGTAGCAGCAGCGGTCTGGTCAGCAGTAACGTCAGGACCAGCAGCAGTAACAGCAGCGTCAGCAGCAGCTTTAACAGCAGCCAGAGCAGCGATTTCGGTGTTGATCTGAGCTGCGGTTGGCTTCGCGCCAGCAGCGATCTGAACGATAGTCATAGCGTTGCCAACTGCAACCAGCTCTGCACTAGCGTCGTCTGCAGGAATAGCGCTGGTGACGTAGTCGGTGCGATCAACGGTCTTCTGAGCTGCGGTCTGCGATGCCAGCGCTGCAGTTTCTGCCTTGTCAGCAGCTTCTTTAGCGGTGGTTGCGGCCAGCAGTGGAGTCAGCGCGGTCTTCTGTGCATCGGTCAGGCTTGCAGCTGGGTTGAATACCAGTACGCCTTGCGCGTTGACGATGATGACGTCGGTGAGGCTGAGGTCAGCATTGGTGCGGGTAACGGTGCCATTAGCAGCAACGGTAACGTCCAGCGTCTGAGCGGTGTTGTACTTAGCAACTTCGCCAGCCAGGGTCGACGAAGCGGCCAGGGTGGTCTTGGTAGCTGCCGTGTACACGCCTTTAGCTGCAGCCAGGTTGGTGACAGCAGTCGCCAGGCCAGGAACCTTAGCGACGTTAGCGTTAGCAGTGGCAACTGCAGCTTGCGCGGTAACCAGTGCCGTGTCAAATTCCGCTACTTGGTCAGCCAGCAGAGCAGCTTTAACGCCAGGGGTATTGCCAACGTAAGCGCCATCAACTACGGCGTCCAGCTCGACTTCAGCGGCGAGAACGGCAGCCTCCAGCGCGTCTTTGGTGGTCGAGGTATCTTCGTCGTCGTCGCCGTCAGCAGCAGCGAAGAATGCGTCAACTGCATCTTCAGCAGCAGCCAGATCCGACAGAGCGGTGGTCAGCGAGAATGGAACGCCGGCCTTGATGACAGCAGCGACGCTAGCGTCCAGGGTTGCTGGAACGACTGCAGCGGCAGCTTGAGCAGCGGTGGTGATCTTGGCCAGCATTGCTTTAGCAGCATCCAGAGCCATTTCGCCAGCGTAGCCAGCTTTTTCTGCTGGGGTGTCAACAGCAGCGGTGAAAGCGGTAGCAACCAGGACTTTGCTGTTGAAAGCAACGTCGTCGGTACCAACTGCGCCGTCAGCGATGACCTTTACTGCCTGGTCGATCGTGAAGTTCTTGTCCTGAATGCCTTTGACCCAGTATGCCAGGCCAGCCGAATCCGGAGCGCGGTTGAACAGGTTCTGGTAGATCTGGGTGACTACGCCCGAGATCGTCAGCTGGTCGTATTCTGCCTTGTACTCAGCCGAAGCTGCGAATGCTGCCGACACGCCTGCGGTGTTGCCATTGTTCGCTGCAACAACGGTTTCCCAGTATGCCAGGCCGTCTGGGTCTGCAGGACGGTTGAAGTAAGCGACATACAGTTCTTGGATTGCTGCGGTGTAGATAGTTGCCATTTAAAAGCTCCTGAGTTGATCGAAACGATCATTAAGTAAATCAATATTGCAGCTACACAGGTGTGTCCTGCATCCCAACGTTCCGCATCATGACAGAAGGCACTGCGCTGCTAATGTGACAGCCATCACATCGAACCCAATCTTCTTTCCAATCTTCGGTGTTTTCCCATAAGGGACGTGGCGGGCTATTATCAGAGAATCTTTCTGTGAATGCAAGACCTTCACGCATTACCCCTATGGCGACAACCGTCACGAGCCTGTTTTGCACCCGTTCGATCTACAGTTATTGCAATTTAATTACAATTCGCTACTTACACATTGAAACAAATTAGTTTCGTTGCGCGCAGATTATCCTTATGCATATATAAAGAAAATCTCCGCGTTTCAGGTTCAATAAAAAATGCCCCTATTCAGGGGCATTTATATTTTATGCAATGCGGGTTATTGGCGCCAGAATGTCGCGCCATTGACCGTGCGGCGCTCATCTATTCTGCCGTTAAACAAATACGATGCCGATCCGCCATTCTCATTGCTGAGCAAACCCTGAACATTGACCATGCCCTTGACGCCGTCCGCGCTGTCCCCATACAGGCGACCGTCCGGCCCCACCGCACCCTGGGCAGACCAGCTGAACAACTCGGCTTTGCTGGCCATGTCGAACGAGGTGGCAAAGCGTTTGGTGTCGAAGTCAATATTCAGCTTACCATTTGACAACGTTGCCGCTGCGGCAGTCCGGGCAGACGGTCCGTAGTTTGTGTAGATATAGGCCTCGCTGTCTTTCATTCTGAAACCGATGTTGCCGCGCTCGGGCGACACATAGGTACGGCCAGCGGTGCGGAACAGCGCAAAGTTCCCGTTCACGGCCACCAATTCGTTCCTGCCCATTTCCAGCGTCAGGTTGAAGTCCGGCGCAGGACCCAGCACTGGCTCCCAGCGGCCCCACAAGATGCCTGCCTCCTTTACCGGCTTGCTCGGCTCCGGCGGCACACTGGTGACCGGCGGCGGCATCACCACTGGCGGCGGCTCAGGCGGTGCCGGTGGATTGTTGTTGCCGTTGTTGCTACTGTCGTTGCTGGCCTTGGTCAGGCTCTCGGCTTTCTGGGTGTCGACCACTGGCGCGGCAGGCGAACTGAGCGGTGGACTGGCGGCGTTGCCCAGCGGCGCGCCGGCCGGCAGCGCCGGCTGGTCCGACGACATCACGCTGCCGCTCATCAGCTGCGGCGCCTGGCTGCCGCGCTTAATCTGCAGCAACTGACCACGCTGCTTGGCCGACAGTTCCCGGCTGGCCGCGCCTTCGCATGGCCCGCTACCTTCGGGGCTGCACGTGCCGGCGAAGCCGCTGACAACGATGCCGCCGGTGATGACCGACACGCGCGACGTGTCGTCATCGGTAAATACGGTGAAATCAGTGCCGCGCACGCCGATCGCGGCCACCGGCGTATTGAAGCGGAAATTCTGGCGCGCCTGCTTGACGGCGTCGCCCGAGCGGCTGCGCGCCACCCCGCTGATCAGGTCAAGCTTGATCCGGGTGTTGGCAGGATTATTGGCGTCGACATGGTAGGTGACGATGCGCGCCTTGGTATTCGGGCGCAGGATGAACAGGCCGTTATCGATCGTCTTTATATAGAGGAAGCCGTCGGCGCCGGTCTGTAGCATGTCGCCTTCCTGCACGGCCGTGCCCTCCGCCGCCTGGCGGTCGAGCACTTGCGCGTTGCCGGCCACGAAAATGACCTTGCCCGCCTCAGCGGCCAATGCCAATTGGGCGCACAGCGCAAGGCCAGCGATAGCAGTGATTTTTAGCAACATGGTATTCCCCTTTTCCACCATTATCCGGCGATGCGCAATACACGGACGTGACCGCTATCACATTTTATCGGAAGTTGCCTGCATCGTTTCTTGCATTACATTTTGTAGCAAAGTGTGTTGCTTGCAGCGCAGCGGAGATATACTCAATGTTTATCCCTATCAAGTGCTGACGCACTGACGCGGTCGCGTGCCTGTATCCCTCCTCAGCTCTCCGGCATTGCGCCGCTTTCGACTGCCGCCTGGCCTGATCCGCATCGCCATCGCTGCGGTCGCCATCATGCTTACCGCATGGTCGCAGTGGGGGCCGGCGCCGGCGCCGTTGTTTTTCGGCAACGAGGCACTGCGCGACACCTTCCTCAAGGTACAAAAGAGCGACGCGCCCGAGCCGCGCATCCTGGTCGTCGACATCGATGAGAGCAGTACCGTCAAGCTTGGCCCCTGGCCCTGGCCACGCGCCCGCGTGGCTGACCTGGTGGAAACCTTGCTGACCGACTATGGCGCGCGCGGCGTTGCCCTCGACATCCTGATGCCCGACCCGTCCGATGCCGCGGGCGACACTCGCCTGGCGCTGCTGGCCGAGCACGGCCCGGTGGTGCTGGCCCAGGCCTTCGATTTTCGCCAGAACCGCCCGGAACCGCTGCGCCAGGGCAGCCTGGCAGGGGCCGGCATGCTGCGGCCAGGCAGCGCGGCCGTGCCGGCCAGCGGCTACATCGCCAACCATGCCGGACTGGCGCGCGCGCCCAAGGTCGGCAACATCGGTTTCATTCCCGACCCGGACGGCGTGTTGCGCCGGGTGCCGCTGGTGACCGCCTTTGAGGGCCGCGCTTACCCGGCGCTGGCGCTCGCCCTGCTCAACTGCTGCAGCGGCAAGCCGCCGCTGGTGCCCGAGGTTGGCGAGATGCGGGTGGCGTTCAAGCGCGACTGGACCGCTTACACAGTGGTCACCGCCGCCGAAATCCTGGCCCACGAAGTCGATGCCGCCAGCCTGCGCGGCCGCCTGGTCGTGATTGGCTCGTCTTCGCTCGGCCAGGGCGACCGGGTCGCCACGCCGCTTGGCAGCACACGGCCGGGCCTCGGGGTGCAAGCAGCCATGTTGTCCACCCTGCTCGACGTGCAGGAAGGCACGGCGCCACGGCCGTGGCCGGGCAAATGGCTGGCGCTGCTGTTTGCGGTCGGCTCGGCGCTGCTGGCCACCTACGCTTTCCCGCGCCTGTCGGCCGTCTCAAGCGTCGGCCTGCTGGCCGCGGCATCGCTGGCATGGGTAGCACTGGCCTATGCCGCCAGCCGCCACGATCCCGACTTTTCGACCACCGGGCCGCTCGCCAGCAACCTGTTTCTGCTGGCCTTCGCGGTCCCTTACCAGTGGCAGCTGACCCAGCGCCGCTCGCGCCACCTGCTTGACACCCTGCGCCAGTATGTGGCCCCGGCGGTGGTGCAGGAACTGCTGCGCAGCCAGGGCGACCCGCTGGCGCCGCGCCAGCTCGACGTGACCACGCTGATCGCCGACATGGAAGGCTACACCGGCCATGTCGAATCGCTGCCGGTGGAAGAAGCGGCGCGGCTGACGCGCGAGTTCCTCGACTGCCTGACCGGTCCGGTTATTGAAACCAATGGCACGCTCGACAAATACACCGGCGATGGCCTGGTCGCCTTCTGGGGCGCGCCGCTGCCGATTGAACATCATGCCGACCAGGCCCTCGACGCGGCGCGCGAGATCGTGCGCCGGGTTGGCGTGCTCAGCGATGCGCGGGTGAGCGCCGGCCGCGCCCCGCTGCGGGTGCGCATCGGCGTCGAAAGCGGGCTGGCGATGGCCGGCGACTTTGGCACGTCGTTCCGCAGCATTTATACTGCCGTGGGCGACAGCGTCAACACCGCGTCGCGTCTGGAGCAGGCCGCGCGCGATTATCCGCACGAGGTCATCATCGGCCCTGGCGCGGTCGAGCGGGCCAGGCGCCACCGTTTCATCCTGCTGGGCGAACGCCTGTTGCGCGGCAAGGAAAATCCGACAACACTTTTTTCGTTCGATCAGAACATGACTTCAAGCAGTAGCAGCCTGGCGCAAGCGCCAGCCGAAGCGGCGCGCGCCGCGGAGCAGTCCGCATGAGCGCCTGGCTGCTTGCCCCGATCCGCCGCGCCCTGGCCGCGCCCCTGCTGGCACTATGCTGCGGCGCGCCGGCGCTGGCCCAGCCTGGCGTTGCGGCCGCCGGCCAGGACCCGGCCCAGGTCCAGTCGATGTACGACAGCGCGCTGCAGTCGATTGCCGAGGGCCGCAAGAACGATGCCTCGAACATGCTGATGCGCGTGATCGAGAAGGAGTCGCTGCATGCCGGCGCCTACCTTGAAGTGGCGCTGATCCAATGCAGCCTGGGGCGCGCCGACGAGGCCGAACGGTTGTTCGCGATTGTCGAAACGCGCTTCAATCCGCCGCTGGCGATCCTCGAACTGATCGCCGAAGCGCGCGAAACCGGCTGCGACAAGTGGCAGGCGCTCAGTTCCAGTTCGTTCAGCCTGGCACGCGGCATCGACCACAACGTCAATCAGGGCGCCAGCAAGCCGAGCTACATCATCGAACGCGACGGCGGCGTCATCGAACTGCCCCTGCTGCCCGACTTCCTGCCGCAGCGCGACCAGTACACGGCGATGAATGCCGAGTACACCCGCGAAGTCACGGCCAATGGCAGCATCGGCTTCGTCCAGCTGCAGGGGCGCCGCAACGACCGCCTGAGCCAGTACGACAGCGCCTCGCTGTACCTCGGCGTCGACACCCCTTACCGCTTTGGCAGCTGGACCATGCGCACCACCGCGATGCTCGGCCTGACCGCGCTGGGCGGCGACTATTACCAGCGCCAGCTGACCTTGCAGGCGCGCGTCAGTCCGCCGCTGCGCCTGCCAAGTCACACCCAGTTCAACGTGCTGGTGGGCGCCACGCGCAGCGAGTATATGACCCTGACCAACTTCAACGCGACGACCATGGAGTTGCGCGGCCAGCTGTCCTACCGCAAGGACGACTGGTACCTGAGCGCCAGCCACGCGCTGCTGAACGACCGCGCGCGCGACGCCCGCCCGGGCGGCAACCGGCACGGCCAGGCCAGCAACCTGGTTGCGCGGCGCACCGTGTGGGGCGCGCTGACCGGCGAGCTGGGTTACTCGCACCAGACCTGGAACAGCGCCCAGGTCTACGCGCCGGGGCTGATCGACACGGTGCGCGACCAGTCGACCCGGGTGCTGCGCGGCACGCTCTCCTGGCCGGTGCGCAAGAACCAGTCGCTGCAGCTCGAAGCGCGCGCGGTGCGCAACCGCGAAGACATCTCGATCTTTCAGTACAATAACCGCATCGTCCAGTTGAGCTGGAACGTGCAGGGACAGTGACCGTATACAATCTGGTCCATTGGAACTGTTCGTAAGGCAATGCATGACGCTGGAAATGATGTTGTTCGGGGGCGCCGCCGCCGCCTTGTCGGCTGGCTGCCTGGTGCCCAACCGCTGGCTGCCGCGCCTGCCTAACGACAAGCTCCTGCATTTTGCCGGTTTTGCCGTGCTCAGCGTTCTGGCGCTGCGCGCCGCCGGCAGCGGCACGCCCGCCTGGCCATGGCTGTTCGGCCTGCTCGTGGGCGGCTGGGTGATCGAATGCTTGCAGTCGCTGGTGCCGGACCGCGCCTTTTGCTGGCGCGACCTGGCCGCCAACGCGGCCGGCATCGCGGCCGGGGCCGCGGCAGTCCAGCTCGCAGCGTTGTTTTGATTGGTTAAACTGTAGTTCCGAACCCGAGAAGTGAAGCGATGGCCTCCAGCACGGAAGCGAAGACAAGCGACGACAGCGCAGCGCCACTGGCCGACGGCCAGGCACCGGCGACGGGGCAGCGCGTCCACGTCCACCTGCGCAAGATTCCCTTGCTGGCGGAGCTGAGCGACGAAGAAATCGCCCGCGTGACGCCGGAGCTGCGCTTTCGCCAATACGCCAAGCGCGAGGTGGTGCTGCACAAGGGCGGGCGCGGCGACGGCTTGCTGTTCCTGCTGTCGGGCCAGCTCCAGGTGGTCGACATCACCGAGGACGGCCGCGCGATCGGCCTGCGCATGCTCAGTCCGGGCGACTTCTTCGGCGAAATCGCACTGATCAATAATTCGACCCGCTCGGCGTCGGTGGTGGCGACGAGCAGCGTGCTGGTGGCCTTCCTGCCGGCGCAAACGGCCATGCACCTGTTCTCGCATTCGCCGTCGGTGGCAAACCAGATGCTGCGCCACCTGGCGCAAAAAATCCAGCGCGACTCCGAATTCCGCGCGTTGCTGTCGATCAACAACACCGCCAAGCGGATCTATACCTACCTGGTGCTGATGCAGCGCAACCAGGGCGACCAGGGCGGGGAACCGGGCGGCCAGCAGGTGCTGGAAAACCTGCCGACCCACCAGGATATCGCCAACATGATCAATACCAGCCGCGAGACCGTCACCCGCGCGCTGCTGACCCTGGTTCAGCAAGGGATCGTGCAGAAAGACGCGCACCGCCTGATCATCATCAAGCCCGACGTGCTGCAGAAACTGGTACAGGGCTGACCGGGCACCCGGCCCGCCAGGCGCAATTGTCGCGCCGCGCTACTTACAACTGTAACAAGTATCGGCTTGTCCTGTAGAGTATAATTTTGCGCTCACAGACCATCCGACCGCTATGACGACAATCCACCCATTTGCATGCAGGTTGGCGCTCCGGGCCACCCCATGATTTCCAGCCATACCTTCCGCGGCCTGTGGGCCTATCGCGGGTTTGTGCTTGGCAGCGTGAAGCGGGAATTCGAGTCGAAGTACAGCAACGCGATCCTGGGCGCGGCCTGGTCGTTGCTCAGTCCGCTGGCAATGATCGTGGTGTACACCGTCATCTTCGCCGAGGTCATGCGCAGCAAGCTGCCCGGCAGCGACAACACCTTCGCCTACAGCATCTACCTATGCGCCGGCATCCTGACCTGGGGCCTGTTTGCGGAAATCATCGCGCGCTCGCAGACCATGTTCATCGAGCAGGCCAACCTGATCAAGAAGATCAGCTTTCCGCGCATCAGCCTGCCGCTGATCGTGGTGCTCAACGCCCTGCTCAATTTCGGCATCATCTTCGCGCTGTTTACCGTTTTCCTTGCCGTGACCGGCAACTTCCCCGGCGTGGCCTTCCTCGCCATCTTGCCGGTACTGGCGTTGCAGGTGCTGTTCGCCATCGGCCTGGGCATGATCATCGGCGTGCTGAACGTGTTCTTCCGCGATGTCGGCCAGTTTTTCAGCATCTTCATCCAGTTCTGGTTCTGGTTCACCCCGATCGTGTATCCGGCATCGATCTTGCCCGAGGCGATACGCGGGATGCTGCTCTGGAACCCGATGGCGCCGATCATTGGCGCCTACCAGACCATCCTGGTATACGGCCGCGCGCCTGACTGGGGCAGCCTGACGCTGCCGCTGGTTCTCGCCGTGCTGATGTGCGTGTTCGCGCTGCGCCTGTTCCGCAAGCGCTCCGGCGAAATGGTGGACGAACTCTGATGGGCAGCATTCACGTTTCCAACCTGGGCAAGGCCTATAAGCAGTATCCGACCCGCTGGTCGCGCCTGGCCGAATGGATGCTGCCGTTCCGCGGCGCGCGCCACAAGCTCAAGTGGGTGCTGCAGGATATCAATTTCGCGATTTCGGCGGGCGAGTCGATTGGGATCATCGGCATCAACGGCGCCGGCAAGAGCACCCTGCTCAAGCTGATCACCGGCACCACCCAGGCCAGCGCCGGCGCGATCCAGACCAGCGGGCGCATTGCCGCGCTGCTTGAACTGGGCATGGGCTTCCACCCGGACGTCACCGGCCGCAACAACATCGTCATGGCCGGCCAGCTGATGGGCCTGACGATGGACGAGATTGCCGCGCTGATGCCCGAGATCATCGCCTTTGCCGAGATCGGCGAGCACATCGACGCGCCGGTGCGGGTCTACTCGAGCGGCATGCAGATGCGCCTGGCGTTCAGCGTGGCCACCTGCGTGCGCCCCGACATCCTGATCGTCGACGAGGCGCTGGCGGTGGGCGACGTGTTCTTCCAGCAGAAATGCTTCGAGCGCATCCGCCAGTTCACCGAAGCCGGCACCACCTTGCTGTTCGTCTCGCACAGCACCGGGACCGTGTTGAAAACCTGCACCCGCTGCCTGTTCATCGAAAACGGCGCGCTGGCGTTCGACGGCGCCCCCAAGGAAGCGATCGACCTGTACCAGGCCGCGCTGCTGGGCCGCCAGGACCGCGCCGGCCATGCGTTCCAAGTCACCTCCAGCGACGCCGCCGCCCACATGGAGGAGGCGCGCGAGCGCCATGACTTCCTGGTCAGGCAAGCCGTTCCGCTCGACGGCAAGGCCGGCAGCATCCGCACCGGCCGCGCCGAGTGCGTGGGCGCGCGCTTTGTCGATGGCGGCGGCGCCGAGCAACTGACCCTGGTGGCCGACAGTCCGGCCACCTTGCAGCTGGAATTCCGTATCGATGACGAACTCGACGATCCGCATGCCGGGTTCAAGATCCGCGACCGCTTCGGCGTGGTACTGTTCGAAACCAATACCTTCTGCATGCGCGCGCACCTGGGCGCCGCCGCTGCCGGCAGCATCCTGGCGGTGCGCTTCGCGTTCCCGCTCAGCCTGCGCCCTGACGAATACACGATCACCGTCGGCCTGGCCAATGGCGGTTACGGCGAAGGCCAGTTCCGCGAAGTCATCTGCTACCTGCATGAAGTGACCGCGCTGGCCGTGCTGCCCAACCCCGACGCCATCATCTGGGCCGGCGCCATCAACCTCAGTCCGCAACTGAGCTTTGAAAAATACTAAGGCAACACATTTTATGAACCAGACAACCACCTCGCGCGATCCGCTCGTGCCGGCCCAGGCGCAGCAGATTGTGCGCGGCCTGTACCGCGGCCTGCTGGCGCGCGATCCTGAACCGGCCGGCCTCGACTACTGGAGCGGCGTGATCCTCGCCAGCGGCGACGCCGGCGCCGTGCTCAACGCGATCATCGCAAGCGACGAATTCATCGCGCTCAGCGCACCGCTGGCGCGTCGCGACGGCGTACGCGCCCGGCTGGCCGCGCATGCCATCGAGGCACTGGCGGCGCGGCCGCTGGCCATCGTCGACGTCGGCGCGCAGGAACTCGAAGGCGAGCAGCACGTGTACGCCGCGCTCGACGCCCACGGCCTGCCGAACCGCGTGATCGGTTTCGAGCCGCTGGCCGACAAGCTCGACGCAAGCCAGCGCCGCAATCCGCGCATCACGCTGTACCCGACCTTCATCGGCGACGGCGGCACCCATACTTTCCACATCAATAACTTCGACGCCACCTCGTCGCTGCTGCCGCTGAACCGCGCGCTCACCGCCAGTCTGGTCGACCTGAGCAACCTGGCCACGGTCAGCACCGAACAGGTGGCCACCAGCACGCTCGACGCGGTGCTGGCCGATACGCCGTATGTCGATTTCCTCAAGCTCGACATCCAGGGCTTCGAGCTGGCCGCGCTTCAGCACGCCGGCGCGCTGCTGGCGCGCACCAACGTGGTCCACTGCGAAGTGTCGTTCGCCGAGATCTACCAAGGCCAGGCGCTGTTCTCGGAGGTTGAGACCCTGCTGCGCGAACATGGCTTCTACTTCGTCGACTTCAGCTCCAGCACCCATTATCCTTACCACTGCGCCTCGGGCAGCACCTCGCGCGACCGCCTCGGCTGGGGCGACGCGGTGTTCTTCAAGCGCCAGGAACTGGTGGCCGGCGAATACGGCCTGCTGGCCCAGGTCCTGATCGCGCTGTTCGTCTACGACAAGCCGTCGCTGGCCGAGTTCCTCGCCGCGCGCACCAGCGCCTCGGCCATCTTCGAGGGGGAGCAATGAGCTTCATCAGCTACGCCCAGAACTGTGAAGACGTGCTGCTGTGGCGCGCGCTGGGGCACATCAAGAACGGCTACTACATCGACGTCGGCGCCAACGACACGGTCGACCATTCGGTCACCAAGGCGTTCTACGACGCCGGCTGGAGCGGCATCAACATCGAGCCGCTGCCGGCGCTGCACCAGCGCTTCGTCGAGCAACGCCCGCGCGACACCAACCTGGCCATCGCCGCCGGCGCCAGCGACGGCATCCTGACGCTGTTCGACGTCCCCTCGGTCAATGGCTGGGCGTCGCCCGACCGCGCCGTGGCCGAGGCGCACCGCGCCGACGGCTTCGAGGTCACTGAACTGACGGTGCCGGTGCGTACCCTCAGCGGTGTGTGCGCCAACTACGTCAAAGGCGACATCCACTTTTTGAAGATCGATGTCGAAGGTTTCGAAGGCGAAGTTTTGCGCGGCATGGACTTCGAGCGCTGGCGCCCATGGGTGCTGGTGATCGAGGCGACGCTGCCGAACAGCCGCGTCACCAACCACCAGACATGGGAAGCGCTGGTCACCAGCCGGCGCTACCGCTACGCCCACTTCGATGGCCTGAACCGCTACTACGTGGCCGAAGAACACGCCGAACTGCTGGAAGCGCTGTCGATACCGCCGAACGTCTTCGACGACTACATCACCCACCACCTCGACAAGGCATGGAAGAAAGCCCAGCACGAAGAGCAGGCGCACGCGCGTGCGGTCGAACGCTCGGAAGCGGCAATCGGCCTGGCCGAGGAGCGCACCGCGCGCGCCGACCAGCGCCGCTGGGAAGCGGAGAAGCGGGCCGACGCCGAGTTCCAGCGCGCCCATGACGCCCTGGCCCACGGCGCCGCCCTGCAGCTGCGCCTGGAAGCGCTGAACGTGGATAACGCGCGTGCCAACGAATGGGCCCGCGATCTCGAGCAGCGCCTGCTTGCGACGCTAAACAGCACCTCGTGGCGCATCACCCGGCCGCTGCGCATGGCCGGCACGCTGGTGCAGCGGCTGCGCGCAGTGCCCTACAAGGCGCACGCGGCGGGCTTTGTGCGCCGCATCCTCACGCGCCTGACCCGCAACGAGCGGGTGCGCCGCCTGTTCATTCCGCTGCTGCTGCGCTTTCCGGCCCAGGCCACCAAGGTATCGCGCACGATCAACGCCATCAAACAAGGCCCGAGCCACGCGCCTGCCCTGCCCGCGTCGGCCCAGAAAGTGCTGGCCGACCTGCAGCGCGCCCGCCGTAACCCCGAAGTGAAATAAGCCATGCGTATCGTTTTTGACCTCCAATGCTGCCAGGCCGGCATCGCGCCCGGCTCCCTCGCGCGCGTCCAGGACCTGGTGCGCCAGTGCGCCCCGCATGAAGCCTGGGTTGCCCTGTCGAGCCTTTATCCGTCCAGCATCGAAACGCTGCGCCTGGCGTTTGCCGGCCTGCTGCCGCCCGAGCGCATCCGGGTCTACCAGCTGCCGTCCGCGCAAACCGGCGGCGCCGAGCTGATTCGCCAGAACTTCTTCGCGGCGCTCGGCGCCGACGTCGTCTACACCCCGCGCGACGAAGACCAGGCCAGCGAACTGCAGCGCCTGATCGACGCCGCAGCCGCGTCCAGGCCGGCACCGGCGAAAGGCCAGAAGCTGGCATACATCTCACCGCTGCCGCCGGCCAAATCGGGTATCGCCGACTACAGCGCCGAGTTGGTCAACGAGCTGGCGCGCTTTTACGACATCACGCTGGTGGCCGGCCAGCCGGAGGTCGACGACGCGCGCCTGAATGGCAAATTCGAGGTGCGCGACGTCGCCTGGTTCGAGCAGAACGCCAGCGGCTTCGATCGCGTGCTGTACCACTTCGGCAACTCGCACGCGCACCAGCACATGTTTGAGCTGATCCGCCGCCATCCGGGCATCGTGGTGCTGCACGACTTCTTCTTCTCGGGGATCCTCGACAACCTCGAGCGCGAAGGCTACCTGCCGCAGGCGTACACCAAGGCGCTGTACGAGTCGCACGGCTACACCGGCCTGCTGGAGCACCGTGCGATCGGGCGCAATCCGTCGATCTGGAAGCATCCGCTCAACAAAGGCGTGCTCGATAACGCCGCCGGCGTGATCGTTCACTCGGACTTTTCGCGCCAGCTCGCCGAGCAGTGGTACGGAGCCGGCGCCGCCGATGGCTGGCGCACGATTCCCCTGCTGCGCGGGAAACCGGAAGGCATCCACGCCGACGACGCCCGCGCCAAGGCGCGCGAGCGGCTCGGCATCGGCGCCGACGACTTCATCGTCTGCAGCTTCGGCATGCTGGGTAGCACCAAGAAGAACGAAGAACTGCTCGACGCCTTCCTCAGCTCCGCTCTGGTGTCCGACCAGCGCTGCCGCCTGCTGTTCGTCGGCGAGAACGACCCCGGCCCGTACGGCGAAGCGCTGACCGGCAAGATCGCCGCCAGCGTCGCCGCCGCGCGCGTCACCATCACCGGCTTCGTCAGCGCCGCCGACTACGCCGACTACCTGGCCGCCTGCGACATCGCCGTGCAGCTGCGCGGCGCGACCCGCGGCGAAACCTCGGCCGCGGTGCTGGACTGCCTGCTGTACGGCGCACCCACCATCGTCAACGCGCACGGTTCGACCGCGTCGATCAGCGACGCCCTGCTGCTCAAGATCGCCGACGAATTCAGCCGCGAGGAACTGGCCGGCGCACTGGCGCTGCTGCACCAGGACGCGACGCTGCGCAAAACCTATTCGACCCGCGCGCTGGCCTACATGCGCGAGCACCACGCGCCGGCCAAGGTCGGCGCGCAGTTCGCCGACGCCATCGAGCACTTCGCCGCGCACAGCCGCCACAGCCACTACCGCACCTTGATCGACCAGCTCGCGCACATGCCGGGCCAGGAGCCGGGCGAGGCCGGCCTGGTCGAGATGGCCAAGGCGATCGCCTTCAACCAGCCGCCGAGCGCGCCGCGCCAGCTGCTGGTGGACGTGTCGGCGGTGGTCCAGACCGACATCAAGACCGGCATCCAGCGGGTGGTGCGCAGCGTGCTGCTGTCGCTGATTTCCGATCCGCCGCCCGGCTACCGCATCGAGCCGGTGTATTCCGGCGGCGGCAACCGCAGCTACCAGTACGCGCGCCAGTTCGGGTTGAACATGGTGGGCGAGACCGGCGAAGGCGCGCTCACCCTGGAAGACACGCCGATCGAGGTGCGTCCCGGCGACATCTTCCTCGGCCTCGACCTGTTTACCACCGGCACTTCGCAAAACGCGCCGCTGCTGCAGTCGATGCGCGACCATGGCGTGCAGGTGTATTTCGTGGTGTTCGACCTGCTGCCGGTGCTGCGTCCCGACGTTTTCCCTTACGGTACCGAGCAGTATTTCGGCGAGTTCCTGCGCACCGTGACGCGGGTGTCGGACGGGCTGCTGTGCATTTCGCGCGCGGTGGCCGACGAACTGGTGACGTGGATCGGCAAACAGCCGGCCACCCGTTCCGGTCCGCTCAACATCGGCTGGTTCCACCTCGGCGCCGACATCGACGCCAGCGCGCCGAGCTTCGGGCTGCCGGACGACGCCGAACAGATCCTCGCAGCGGTGCGCGAGCGGCCAAGCTTCCTGATGGTCGGCACGGTGGAGCCGCGCAAGGGGCACGCGCAGGCGCTGGCGGCGTTCGAACTGCTGTGGAAGCAGGGATCGCAGATCAACCTGGTCATCGTCGGCAAACAGGGCTGGATGGTCGAGAAAGTGGTCGAGCGCATCGCCAAGAGCCCGGAAAACGGCCGCCGCCTGTTCTGGCTTCCGGGCGCGTCCGACGAGATGCTGCTCAAGCTGTACGCCAGTTCGGCCGCGCTGCTGTCGCCGTCCGAAGGCGAAGGCTTCGGCTTGCCGCTGATCGAGGCGGCGCAGCACAACATCCCGATCATCGCGCGCAGCCTGCCGGTGTTCCGCGAGGTGGCCGGCGACCATGCCTGGTATTTCGAGGGGCTGGCGCCGCACGACCTGTCCGACTCGCTGGCCAAATGGCTGGTGCTCAACGCCGAAGGCAAGGCGCCGCAGTCGACCGGGATGACCTGGCTGACCTGGAACGACAGCGCCCGCCAGGTGTTGAATGCGGTTGAAAAACAGCAGTGGTACAAGGTGGTGCCCGGTGCTGAAGTGGTTCCTGCGAAAACGGGAACCTAATTAGTTTCCTTAGGAAACGTACCATGGGCTCCCGCCTGCGCGGGAGCGACGTCGCGCTACCTATTTGCGTGAAACGCGTGACCGTTGCCCCGCACTACGCTACCATGCTGCTTGCCAATCTTTTAACGTAGATTCATTTTCATGTATCCGAACGATTCCATCGCTGTTGTCATTCCTTCCTATCGCGTCACGCGCCATGTTCTTGGCGTGATCGGCGCGATCGGGCCGGAAGTCACCCATATTTATGTGGTGGACGACTGTTGCCCGGACAAGTCGGGCGCCTTCGTGCGCGAGCATTGCAGCGATCCGCGCGTCGTGGTGATCGAACATGAAAAGAACCTGGGTGTCGGCGGCGCCGTCATGACCGGCTACCAGGCCGCCATTTCGGCCGGCGCCGCCGTCATCGTCAAGGTCGACGGCGATGGTCAGATGGATCCGCGCCTGATCCCGAACTTCATCGTGCCGATCCTGGCCGGCGAAGCCGACTACTCCAAGGGCAACCGCTTCTACGACCTGGAACAGCTGCGCACCATGCCGCCGCTGCGCCTGTTCGGCAATGCGGTGCTGTCCCTGATGAGCAAGGTGTCGTCGGGTTACTGGGACATCTTCGATCCGACCAACGGTTTCACCGCGATCCACGCGGACGCGGCGCGCCACCTGCCGTTCGAGAAAATCAGCCGGCGCTACTTTTTTGAAACCGACATGCTGTTCCGTCTCAATACGCTGCACGCGGTGGTGGTCGACGTGCCGATGGACGCGGTGTATGGCGACGAAGTGAGCAACCTGAAGATCTCGCGCATCGTCACCGAATTCGTGGCCAAGCACTTCCGCAATTTCTTCAAGCGCGTGTTCTACAACTACTACCTGCGCAACATGTCGCTGGCCTCGATCGAGCTGCCGCTGGGCGGCGCCATGCTGGCCTTCGGCACCGTGTACGGCGTCAACGCCTGGCTGCACTCCGCGCGCGAAGGCACCACCACGCCGGCCGGTACCGTCATGGTCGCCGCGCTGCCGGTGCTGATGGGCGTGCAGCTGATCCTCGCCTTCCTCGCCTACGACATCGCCTCGGTGCCGCGCCGCCCGATCCACAAGACCATCTGGTCGCGCACCAAGCATGCTTGAACTGCTGTCGCGCCAGCGCCAGTTCCTGCTGTATCTCGCCGGCGGCGTGGCCAGTGCCCTGATCGACGTCGGCCTGATGCAGTTCCTGATTTACAGCGGCGTCGATTATGTCGCCGCGACCTCGGTCGGCTTCGTCGCCGGACTGGTGTTCAACTACGGCTACCACGCCACCGTGACCTTCACGGCGCCGCCGTCGGGGCGCAGCATGGGCCGCTACCTCGCCGTGGTGGCGATGAACTACCTGTTCACGCTAGGCTGCGTGGCCCTGTCGGTGCACCTGGTCGACATGGCGCTGGTGGGCAAGCTGCTGTCGCTGCCGCTGGTGGCCATCAACGGCTTCATCCTCGGCAAACACTGGATCTTCAAATAGCGTCGCTCACGACACCTGGGCCGGCTAGCGGGTACCGATCTCGATGCTGGTAAAGCCGATTCCAAGCAAGCGGTCGTCGGGTCCCATTCCCATTGCGCGCGGCGTGACCGGGTCCGGGATTTCAATCTTCACGACCTGCTCCGCGCCGCTGGTATCGAACTGGAAGAAGCGGTCCTGCGCGGTGCCGGTAAGCCGGAACGGCCGGCGCTGGCCGCCCACCACCAGCACGAACTGCTGATCGGTCTTCGGCGGGAATGCATTCGCCCGCAACAGGATATTGAGCTTTTGCGGCAGCGGCCGAACAAAGTGCAGGCGCACCTCCCGGCCATCGGACCAGGCGCCCCACCCTTCCGGTCCCGACAGGTTCTCGGCACGCGCCAGCAGGCCGCCGACCGGCTTGTTGAAGTCGAACTTACCCAGCGGCTGGTGCTCGACCTGTACTTTCATCAGCGCGAATTCGGCGGTCTTCACTTCCGGCTTGATATCGTCAGGCAGCGCGTGCTGACCGACGACCAGTACCCAGTCGCGTCCTGGCGCCAGGTCTTCGCGCACAAACGGCGCGCCCGCCACCAGGTCGTGGGTCTTGGTAAGGGGATGGTCGATGTGGAACAGGGCGCGGCTCAGGCCTGCGATGCTGTCCCCGGCGACGGTCAGCTTGCCGGCCTGCTGGCGGTCGAGGTAGTGCCGCACCAGCATGCCGGCCTTGTCGTAGTCGTTGGGCGCCTGTGCGCGCGCCTGGATTGCGCTGATGGCGCGGTCGGCATTCCAGGCGGTGAGCGGCAGCGCCACGAACACAAACAGCATGATGCCGGCCCGGCGCTGTACGATCCATAGCGCGAGGGTCAGGACCGCCAGGCCGGCGGACAGCTTCAGCAGCATCGGGAACTCTTTGAACACCGTCAGTTCGGGCGAATCGACCAGGCCAACCGCGTAGTCGGTCAGCAGGTAACGCGCCGCGTACAGCATGACCGCCATCACCGGCAGCGCCGCCGCGGCGCGCAGCAGCAGCGACTGGCGTGCGGCCGGCAGGGCCAGCGGGGCGGCGGCAATCACCAGCATCAGCGGGAACGCGAAATCGTAGTAGCGCTGGTGCAGCCGCACGCCTTCCAATGGCCCGGCCGACGCGATGGTGGCGGTGAACATCACGGTCATGGCGCCGGCCGCGCACAGCATCAGCATCGCGAACACCTGGAGTGAGCGCTGCTGCTGCGAGGCCTGCGCACGTACCTGCTTGTCGAACACGTGCAGCAGCAGCGTTGCCAGCGGCAGCGGCAACAGCAGCGCCAGCGCGAGGATGTGGCCCTGCAGGCTGACCAGCGCGGCCGGCAGGATGCGCAGCAGCGACTCAAGGCTGGTCGTACTGTTGGTGGCGTGGGTACCGTAGAAATTACCCAGCAAGTTCAGCCCCGAGCGGCCGGCAACGGCATAGCCGATCGCAAAACGCACCACGACCATCGTGACGGTGGCTACCGCCAGCATAATGACAAAACGGCGCAGCCAGCCATCGTTGCGGTACTGCGCGAGGCAAAGGTAAAGCATGAACGCCAGGTGCGCGGGCAGCAGGAACAGCGCGTGCACTTTGATCGCACTCATCACGCCGAGCATCGCTCCGGTAACGAGGCCATACGCCAGCGGGGTCGCCTCGGTGCGCGCCAGCGCAACCCAGGCGAACGCGCAGAACGCGAGGAAGTACATCGTCTCCGGCATGAAGTAGGCGGCAAACGAGCTGACCGGCGCCAGCACGGCGGCCAGCGCCAGCACGATGGCGCTGGGTCGGCTGCACACCTGGCGCGCGATCAGGTAGATGAACGGCGCCGCCGCCACCAGCAGCGCAGCATTGAGGATGCGCGCGCAGTCGAGGAAGCCGGGTCCGCAGGCATTGGTCAGGCGGTAGACGCCGAGGAACAGGTAGGACGGCAGGATCGATTTATCGAAGGGCATCAGGCGCGCAGCGCTGCTGTAGAGCCATTCATCGGCGAACACCATCGGATACAGTCCGGCGTTGCGCCAGACCAGCTGAAAAAACACGACGGCCAGTGCGAACGGCAATGCGTAACGGCCAATGAGTTGGTGCGATCGTGCGTCAGGCCAGCGTAATGTCATCAAATATCCTCGATTCGAGCGTGGATTCTATACCAACGAGCAACATCTGAGCAGCGTAACGAGGCAATGCAGTACACTTCCGGTTCCAAAACTTTGCCAAATATTCAATGACGCTTTTTTCCCGCGCGCGCATCAACAGCATGACTGGCCTTCTGCGCGACCGTCGCTGGGAAATTGGTTTCGGCATGGCGTTGCTGATCATCCTTGCCTACATCGCGCGGCGCCATGGCAGCACCTATCCGTCGGTATTCGCCGACGAACAGATCTACAGCCACTTCGCGCGCCTCCTGCCGCTCGATGAAGTGACGATTCCTTCCTATCTTTATCTGTCGGTGTATGGCCTGACCAACGCCTGCGGCGAGGGCTTCTTGCGCTGCGCGCGCTACATCAACCTGCTGTTCTTCATCGGTTCGGCGCCGTTCATCTACCTGGCCACGCGCACGGTCGCGGCGAAACCGCTGGCGATATTCGTCGCGCTGTTGTGCGTCGCCGCTCCCACCAGTACCTATACTGGCTACTTCATGCCGGAGTCGATGTACTTCTTCGGCTTCGCAGTGCTGACCTGGCTGTCGCTCGCGCCACTGCGCATGCACTGGGCGATCCATGCCGCGCTGGCCGGCGCCGTGCTCGGCCTGATGACCCTGGTGAAGGTGCACGCCCTGTTCCTGGTGCCTGCATTGGCGCTGTTCATGGCCTACCTCGGCTGGAGCCGCAGCCCCGGCGCCGCGGGCCTTGGCCGCGGCCTGCTTGCCGCCATTGCCAGCGTGGCCGCCGTGTTCGTCGCGAAGTTCATTGCCGGTTTCCTGTTTGTCGGCCAGGACGGCCTGCAGGTACTGGGCAGCTTCTACGGCAACCAGGCCAGCGATGGCGTCAGCGCCGGGGCGAGCGTGCTGACGCTGCTGCCGGCCGCCTGGTTCAGCCTGCAGGGACACCTGATGTCGCTGGTGATGATCTTTGCGCTGCCGATCGCCATGATGGCCTGGCATGGCCTGAGCAGCCGCGCGCGCGCCAGCGCCGGGCCGCAGGTCAGCGCCCTGATGGCCTACGCGTTGCTGATGCTGGGCGCGGCCATCGCACTGACCGTGTTCTACACCGCGTCAACCGCGGGCTATGGTCCGCTCGACGGCAAGCGCCTGCATGCGCGCTACTACACGTTCGCGCTGATCCTGCCGCTGATGATTGCCGCCGCCCGCACCGGCACTGGATGGCGGCAGCCACGCGCGCTGCTGCCGTGGGCAATCGCAGCGCTGCTGTCCGCTGCCATCATCCATGCCGCCACCGCGCTGCCGGCGTCCTATTTGTTCATGGTGGCGGATGGCCCGGAGATCGTTGCCTTCGGCCTCGGCAAGCCAGGATCGATCGCAGCGGTCCTGCTGGCGCTGCAAATCGCAGTGCTGGCGCTGTGGTGTATGAGCCGCGCATTAGGCGCCATGGCCTTCATTCTGGTTTTCATGCCGCTGTTTATCATGAATGGCGAACGCATGATCGCGCCTTACATGGCGCAGAACCGCAACGCCAATGCCTACGATAATGCAGGGATGTATGCGCGCAAGCACCTGTCCCCGGAGCAGCGCAACGGCGTGCGCATCGTCGGCGACAATCTCGGCGAACTGCTGCGCGCGCGCTTCCACGTCGACGCGCGCCACGCCGACGCCGTCGTTCTGCCATCCGGGTCGCAGATCGAGCGCTATTCGCTCCCGCGACACAGGAGCTGGCTGCTGGTCATCGGCGACTACAAGCTGCCGCAGGGCGTGGAACCGGTATTCAAGACGGCGGAATTCTCGCTGGCGGCCACACCGCTGAGCAACCGGGCGCTGGGCGAAGCGAAGCTGTCAGGGCCGCTCGACAACGCGCTGCTCGCCGGCGCGGAAGGCCTGGCCGGCCCCGAGGAATGGGGCAGATGGTCGAACGACGACCAGGTACGGCTGCACTTCAAAAGCGCGCTGCCCAAGCGGCTGAACCTGTTTTTGACCATGCGGGCTTTCGGCCCCAACCTGGGCAAGGAGTTCGTGGTGCGGGTGGACGGCGCCGAGCAGCGCGTGAAGCTTCCGGCACTGCAAGAGGAGATCTTCCTGCAGTTCGAGACTGACGGCACGCAGCAAACCGTGACGATCGAAGTACCGCAAGCGGTGTCGCCGAAAGAGCTGGGATGGTCGGAAGATATCCGGAGACTCGGACTGGGACTGGGGCGGGTGGAGATCGGAACGCCTGAGAACTAGGCTAGCCGCCGCTCCTGCGACGGCGGGAGCCGATGTTGGTTGGTGATGCAGGCGTGAGATGGGTGCCCGCGTGCGCGGGAACGACGGCGGCTACTTCGGAACGCTGGCGATCTAGACAAACCGTCGCTCCCGCGAAGGCGGGAGCCGATACGGCTTGGTGATGCAGGCGTGAGATGGGTTCCCGCGTGCGCGGGAACGACGGTGGCTACCGAGGGAACGACTGCGGCTACTTCGGAGCGCCGCCGATCTAAGCACCGTCGCTCCCGCGAAGGCGGGAGCCGATACGGCTTGGTGATGCAGGCGTGAGATGGGTTCCCGCGTGCGCGGGAGCGACGGCGGCTAACGCGGGAATGACTGCGGCTACTTAGGAACGCCGCCGATCTAAGCACCGTCGCTCCCGCGAAGGCGGGAGCCGATACGGCTTGGTGATGCAGGCGTGAGATGGGTTCCCGCGTGCGCGGGAA
>NZ_JAFBIL020000008.1 GCF_016809835.1 Massilia soli
AAGATTCGCACCTCTATCAAACCGGGTAACCCCACCCTTCGTACTGCGATGTGTCAGATCAGATCGGAACTACTACACTTAATCATCTTTCGCGAGTACGTGGTCGAGGCGATCGTCAAATTCCCGCTGCAGGCGGTCCAACTTATAGCCTAACGACTTCTTTCGGTTGGCGTGTGATTTAACGCCCGGCTTTTTGCTTTTGCGTCCATCCACGCTCGAAGATCCAGCACCGGCAATCTGCGGCCAACGAAACCGCTTGGAATCCATGTTCGCGGGTATGTACCACTTCTTCTCTTCAGGGTCCCATCTGGCGCCCGCAGCTTTCGCCTCGTCTTTCTCCGCGTACTTCACCTCGATATATCGAACAGATCTAGATCTGGTTGGGACTTTCGATGCTCGGGCTACTGGAACTCCAATTGGGAAGCTCGGCGCGCTTGTTCGCTTGGGAGGCCGAAGATCAGCTTCGAATCTACACCGATCGACGGCTCGCTCGAACATGTCGGACCACAACAGCGCCCAATAAGCAACTGGGTATTGCGCCGGAGTGGACTTGCCGCTTCGCTTTTCCACCCCTCGCTTCGCTAGCAGCTGCCCAGGGACGGTTGGGGGAAATTCAAAGTGGGCATGCTCCTTGAACAAAACAGCTGCCTCTTGTGCGGTAAAGAACTCTTTCACTTTTTTTTGCAGCGGCGTGTTTGCGCCACAGGCATGCGCACCGCGGACAAATTACCAATATATGATGAAGACATAATACTACCCTAAGGCGACGATTCTCCCAATATATTGGGAGAAAAAATTGGATCCTGCTGTCGCATTCGGTCGTGTTCTGAAGGCCGCGCGTAAATCTGCTCAATTAACGCAGGAGCAATTAGCACTCAAAGCTGGGGTCGAGCGAAATTTTGTCAGCCTGATCGAGCGAGGAATCAATCAGCCGACAGTTAGGGTTCTATTCAAGCTCGCTCAAGCACTTGACGTGTTGCCCAGCACACTCATCGAACAGACCGAACGCGAAGCTGCCGACACGCTCTAGCAGCGATACGCCATTTGCCGCTCGATCTTCGATGGCGCCAGCGTCGTCACGGTCATTCGCCTCAAGCTGACCTGATACCACTTGCGTAATAAGTACTGTTCGCGCTATCCGCCCGAAACGACCTCCAATCGCGTGTGTCATTAGCAGTGAATTGCCGCAAGATCAAAAAACGGCAACCTAACAAGGCACGCGACATGAAGAATACGACGACGGCAGCAATCGCATCGGTCATCCCTGGAAAGGTCATCATCTCCAGGCGCCAACTGCTGCAAAAGGTGCCGATGTGTGAGCGAACCATTCTCGACATGGAAAAAAGGGGCGAATTCCCCCGCCGCTTCGCCATCACGCCGCGCCTCGTTGGCTGGGATTTGGACGAGGTGGATGAATGGATAGCGAAGCAGAAGGCCACCGCCATGCAGCTTGCTTCTCCGGGAAGTGGTGCTGCGGACTGAAGTTCCAAGTACTAGCCAGGTGAAACAGCAGTCAAGGTATCAATCATATCGGCCCACGCTTGCATCATGCTGCGCCGTTGGTCAGCGTACTCTGCCTTGTTGTACACCGCCCTCACCCCTCGCTGCTCATGTGCCAGGCATTTCTCGATCCAGTCCGACTGCCATCCCCCTTCGTGAAGGGTGGTGGAAGCCGTGCGCCGGAAGTCGTGCGGCGTGAATGGCGCGAGCGGTACACCATCTGCTGCAGCCTCTTGCTCGATTGCTGCCGTAACGCGATTCAGAGTCGCCTTGCTCATCGGTTTATCGCTGTCATACCGGGAGGGAAATAGATACCTTGACGAGCCCGCGCAAGTCTTGAGCGCCACCAAAATATCAAGCGCCTGCTGCGACAGATAAACGTTATGCGGGTTACGCCGCTTCATCCGCGTTGCTGGAATTGTCCACACTGCCGAGGTGAAATTTACCTCACCCCACTCGCCCTCGGTCATTTCAGTCTTCCTAAGCATGGTTAGCAGAAGAAGCTTAATCGCCAGCCGAATCGTCGGAAGCGTTGGCACCTTCTCCAGGTAGCGAAACATCACACCAACCTCTTCGGGACTAAGAGATCGTTCGCGCGGCCTGAACTGGGCAATCGAAGACGGCCTTACCTCCAACGCCGGATTACTCACTTTATGCCCGTGTTCGCAGGCATATCGGAACACGAGCATGACGATCTCTCGCACATGAACCGCAGTCGCCGGAGCGCCGCGGGCCAGGATCTGGTCGCACAACTGCCGTAGTTCGTCGGCGCTGATTTCTTCAAGCTTAAGCCTGCCGAACGGGCGCTCAAGGTCACGCCGGTAGACGGACCGGCGCATGTCCCTGGTCGATTCGGCCATCGTATATTTCGCCAGCCATTCCTCAGCCCAAGCGCCGAAGTTGCCCTGCTCTTCCCTGCGAGTCCGCGTCAGCGATTTCTGGCGCGCTGGGGATCGCCGTGCCGCCAGCATCTTCTTGGCATCTGAGAGAAGTTCGCGTGCCTCGCGAAGGACGATCCCATCTGGTCCGCCATAGCGGCCCAAGACGAGCGTCTCCTGGCGTCCATTGATCGCGTAGTTGTAGCGGAACGAAACCGTGCCGGACTTGAGCACGCAGACGTAAAGGCCATCGCGGTCTGCCACCTTGTATGCCTTGTCCTTCGGCTTGAGATTTCTGAGCGCTGCATCGGTCAGCATGGGGCACCTCGATACCATGATTGGGAAGTCCTGTTTTGACAGTCATTTCCTCTTTAAATTCAAAGACTTACTTGAATTCGATACCATGATTGGTGACTCCTTGGCATCATGGTACTGATGGCGCGATAGTACCCGCCAAATATCGATACCATGTCCGATACCATCAAACTTTGTTGCTTGTCCTTGCCAGGCATTGCCTGATATTGCCGAGCCAAATAAGAAAAAGCCCCTGAAAATCAGGGGCTTCGGTCACTTCAAATGCCTGAGCTTGCCAGCTCTTGCCAAATCAGGAATTATTCCCACTCAATCGTCGCAGGCGGCTTACCCGAAATATCATAAACGACGCGATTAATCCCGCGCACTTCATTAATAATCCGGTTCGACACTTTGCCCAGCAAGCTATGCGGCAAATGCGCCCATTGCGCCGTCATGAAGTCCAGCGTCTGAACTGCACGCAGCGCAACAACGTACTCATACGTGCGGCCATCGCCCATCACCCCCACCGACTTCACCGGCAGGAACACAGCAAACGCCTGGCTGGTCGCTTCGTACCAATTCTTCGGCGCCTCGCCCGCGTCGATGCTTTCCAGCGCAGGAATATCGCACGGCGTCTTGCGCAGCTCCTCGATGAAGATCGCATCGGCGCGGCGCAGCAGGTCGGCAAAGTCCTTCTTCACTTCGCCGAGAATACGCACGCCCAGGCCCGGGCCAGGGAACGGGTGGCGGTAAACCATGTCATGCGGCAGGCCGAGCGCCACGCCCAGCTTGCGCACTTCGTCCTTGAACAGTTCGCGCAGCGGCTCGAGCAGCTTCAGGTTCAGCGTTTCCGGCAGGCCGCCCACGTTGTGGTGGCTCTTGATGGTCTGGCCCTTCTTGCCCTTGCCCGCGCTTTCGATCACATCCGGGTAGATGGTGCCCTGCGCCAACCACTTCGCGTTCTTCAGCTTGCCCGCTTCGACCTGGAACACTTCGACGAATTCGCGGCCAATGATCTTGCGCTTGGCTTCCGGGTCGGCAACGCCAGCCAGGTGGCCGAGGAACTGGTCTTCGGCATCGATGCGCAGCACTTTTACCCCGAGGTTCTTGGCGAACATATCCATCACCATCTTGCCCTCGTCCAGGCGCAGCAGGCCGTGGTCGACAAACACGCAGGTCAGTTGGTCGCCAATGGCGCGGTGGATCAGCGCGGCAGCCACGCTCGAATCGACCCCGCCCGATAGGCCCAGGATGACTTCATCCGTGCCGACCTGGTCGCGAATCTTCTGCACCGCTTCCGAAATGTAGTCCGGCATGTTCCAGTCCGACTTGCAGCCGCAGATCTCGTGCACGAAGCGGCCGAGAATGGCCTTGCCCTGCGAGGTGTGCGTTACTTCCGGGTGGAACTGCAGCGCGTAGAAACGGCGCTCTTCGTCGGCCATCGCGGCGATCGGGCAGCTTTCGGTGTTACCCATGAGCTTGAAGCCCGGCGGCATTTCCAGCACCTTGTCGCCGTGGCTCATCCACACCTTCAGCATGCCGTGGCCTTCGTCCGTGACGAAGTCGTTGATGCCCTTCAGCAGCGCGGTGTGGCTGCGCGCGCGCACCTCGGCGTAGCCGAATTCGCGCACCAGGCCGGATTCAACCTTGCCGCCCAGCTGGGCCGCCATGGTCTGCATGCCGTAGCAAATGCCCAGCACTGGCACGCCCAGTTCGAATACTGCCTGCGGCGCGCGCGGCGAGTCGCCTTCGAGCGTCGAATTGTGGCTGCCCGACAAAATTACGCCGGCGGCGCCGTAGTTGCGCACGAATTCGTCGCTGACGTCGTACGGGAAAACTTCTGAAAACACGCCGGCGTCGCGAACGCGGCGCGCGATCAGCTGGGTTACCTGGGAGCCGAAATCGAGGATGAGGATTTTAGAATGCATGGAGACCGATTAAATAAATGGCCGCGCGGGGCGGCGCATGAAACGATGGGGCGAATGCAAACGTGGGCAGGAATCCTGCCCACGCTTCTACTATTATTCCGAACGGTAGTTCGGCGCTTCCTTGGTGATCTGCACGTCGTGGACATGCGATTCGCGCATGCCCGCCGAGGTGATTTCCACGAACTCCGCTTTCTCGCGCAGCTCGTCGATGGTGGCGCAACCGCAGTAGCCCATCGACTGGCGCACGCCGCCAACCAGCTGGTAGATGATCGCAACCACACTGCCCTTGTAGGCAACGCGGCCTTCAATACCTTCCGGCACAAACTTGTCGACGCGCGAACCGGCATCCTGGAAGTAGCGGTCGGCCGAACCATCGGCCATCGCGCCCAGCGAACCCATGCCGCGGTACGACTTGTAGCTGCGGCCCTGGTACAGGATCACTTCGCCCGGTGCTTCTTCGGTACCGGCAAACATCGAACCCATCATGACGGTCGATGCGCCAGCCGCCAGCGCCTTCGATACATCGCCCGAGAAACGCACGCCGCCGTCGGCGATACATGGCACGCCGGTGCCTTCCAGCGCCGCTGCCACGTTGGCAATCGCGGTAATCTGCGGCACGCCCACGCCTGCGACGATACGGGTGGTGCAGATCGAGCCTGGGCCGATGCCGACCTTGACCGCGTCGGCGCCGCTCTCAACCAGCGCCAGCGCCGCTGCCGCCGTGGCGATGTTGCCGCCGATGACGTCAACGTGCGGGAATTTGGTTTTGATCCACTTCACGCGGTCGAGAATGCCCTGCGAGTGGCCGTGGGCGGTGTCAACCACCAGCACGTCCACGCCAGCGGCGACCAGCAGCTCGATGCGCTCTTCGTCGCGCTGGCTCACGCCAACCGCCGCGCCGACCAGCAACTTGCCGAGCGCGTCTTTCGATGCGAACGGGTGCTCGTGCGACTTCTGGATATCCTTGACGGTAATCAGGCCGCGCAGCTCGAACTCGTCATTGACGACCAGCACGCGCTCAAGGCGGTGCTTGTTCATCAATCGCTTGGCTTCGGCGGTATCGGCGCCTTCCTTGACGAACACCAGCTTTTCGCGCGGAGTCATCTTGGCGCGCACTTCGGCGTCGAGTTCTTCTTCGAAACGCAGGTCGCGGTTGGTAATGATGCCGACCACGGTGTTGCCTTCAACGACAGGGAAACCGCTGATGCCGTACTGAACGGTCAGCGCGATCACGTCGCGGATTTTCATGGTTGGCGGAATCGTGATCGGGTCGCGCAGCACGCCGGCCTCGAAACGCTTGACGCGCGCTACTTCACGAGCCTGGTCTTTTGGGGCCAGATTTTTGTGAATGATGCCGATGCCGCCTTCTTGCGCCATAGCAATTGCCAGGCGGGCTTCGGTGACCGTGTCCATCGCCGCCGACAACAAGGGAATGTTGAGCGCAATATTACGGGTCAGACGTGTTTTGAGGGATGTTTCGGCTGGCAAGATGTTCGAGTAAGCCGGAACGAGCAGCACGTCATCGAATGTGAGTGCTTTCTGAAGTAGACGCATAGTATTTCCTATAGGCGCAAAAGCGAATTATACAGAAGTTCGAGGCGACCGTCTGCAGCAGCCAACATTTCCACCGAAAAGCGCAGAGCTTCGTTGACAGGCAGGCTCAGGCATGAGGAAATCAGTACAAAGCTTCTTTAAGGAAATACTTCAGATGAAACGCACCACCGCTTTCTCGCTCCTGCTGGCAACCGTTGCACTTACCTGCGTCGCCGGCTTGGCACAAGCGCAATATGTATGGGTCGACGCGAAAGGGATCAAGCAGTATTCCGACCGCTCCCCGCCCTCATCCATCCCTGACAGAAACATCCTGAAGGCGCCAGGGCGGCCGATGGTGGCGGTTGCCCCGGGCGACCTGCTGCCGGCAGCGCCCGCAGCACCGGCTGCTGAAAGTGCCAAGGCAGCGCCGCCGACGGTGGCTGACCGCAATGTCGAGTTCAACAAGCGCGCCAGCGACAAGGCCGCGGCCGACAAAAAGGCGGCAGCCGAGGCACAGGCGAAAGCCGCGATGGCCGACCAGTGCGCCGCGGCGCGCGAATACAAGGCGCAGCTCGAATCGGGCGAGCGCATCGGCACGGTAGGTAAAACCGGCGAGCGCGCATTCATGAGCGATGCCGAGCGGGCGACCGCCAGCGCCAAAACGAACAAGGTGCTGAGCGCCTGCCGGTGATCATGCAGCGCTACGGCGGCGACAGCGTTAAAGTCCAGGCCAGTCCGCGGCCATGCGGGCACCCCTGCCATCCACAGACAGCCCGCACGAAACCGATGGCCAGGTAGCTCTACAGCTCAGGCAGCGGCGGCCTTTTTCTCGCTGCGCCTGCGGCGCGACTCTTTTGGATCGGCCACCAGCGGCCGGTAAATCTCGATGCGGTCATGTTCGCGCAAAACGGTATCGAGCGGCCGCTTCTTGCCGAAAATACCCACTGGCTGGGCTGCCAGGTCGACGCCAGGGAGATCCTGCAGCACACCGCTCTGGCGTATCGCCTGCTCGATCGTGGTGCCGCGGGCGACGGAAAGCGCGCGAAAGTACTCCCGCAACGGCGCTGCGTAGCACAGCTGCACGTTGATGAGATCAGCCATACACGGTTTCGGCGCGCTTGCAGAAGGAATCGACCATACTATTGGCGATCATGCCGAACACCGGCCCGATGAGTTGCTCGAGGATAATGCTCGAAAACTCATAATGCAGGTCGAATTCGACTTTGCAGGCATCGGGGCGCAGCGCCTTGAAGGTCCAGGTGCCGTCCATGACTTTGAAAGGGCCATCGACCAGCTTCATTTTCATCTGGGTCGGACGCATATTGTGGTTGCGGGTAGTAAAGCTCTGGCGCACGCCGTGGAAATGGATCGCCACGCAGGCGACCAGGGTATCCTCGGTCCGTTCAAGGACTTTCACCCCGCCGCACCAGGGCAGGAATTTCGGATAATCATCGACGTTCGCCACGAGGTCGAACATCTGTTCTGCGCTATAACCCAGAAAAACTGTTTTGTGCACTACTGCCATGAGTCAGCCGTTTGTTATGATGTTGGATAAGTTGCATTAGTAGTTTAACCGAACCGCGCCATTTCGCTATTCCATGAGCATTGCAGACAACAGAAAAGCATTCCACGACTACTTCATCGAAGACCGCTACGAGGCCGGCATTGTGCTGGAAGGATGGGAAGTCAAAGCCATCCGCGAGTCGCGAGTCCAGATCAAGGAAGCCTACGTCGTTGTACGTGGCGACGAACTGTACCTGTTCGGCGCACACGTCAGCGCCCTCAACACCGCGTCGGCCTTCAGCCACCCGGAAGCCATCCGCACGCGCAAGTTGCTGCTGCATCGCAGCGAGATCGACAAGCTGATCGGCAAGGTCGAGCGCTCGGGCTACACCTTGGTGCCGCTCAATCTGCACTTCAAGGGCGGACGGGTCAAATGCGAGATTGGCCTCGCCAAGGGCAAGAAGCAGCACGACAAGCGCGCCACCGAGAAAGACCGCGACGCCAAGCGTGAAGTCTCCAGCGCGATGAAGCAAAACACCCGCTAAGCGCAAGCAGCTCCCCGACGCGCGCAGTATTCAAAACATTCCAAAATCGGGGACAGACCACCATTTTGGAACTATTTCGGCGCGGCTTGTACCCGCAGGCTGAGGCGCCAGCAGGCGAAGCTGGCTACGAGCAAGGCCAGCACGCCCCACGCCAGCTTGAGCGCGCTTTCGAATAGCACCGGCGCCAGCAATCCAGATACCAGCGCGAACGCCATCATCTGGATGAACGACAGCATCGATGAGGCCAGCCCGCGGTTGTCCGGGAACAGCGCCAGCGCACCAACCTGGATCGCCGGCATCGCGACCGCCAGGCCAAACGTGTACACGATCAGCGGCAATACGGCCCACGGAATGTCCGCGGCGAACAGCGAGTTGTAGCCGACGTTGATCACGCTGGCCAGCGCCATCACGCCAAAACCAATCCAGACCATGTGCGCCGGCTTGATCTTGTCGGCCTTCTTGCCGCCCCACGCCGAGCCAATTATCATCCCGCTGATCAGCGGCACGAACAGCCAGCCGAACGCGGTCTCGGGCAAACGCAAAATCTCCAGCACGAAGTTCGCCGCCGAGCCAATGTAGAGCGACAGCCCGCCGAACGACAGCCCCACCGCCAGCGATAGCAGCAAAAACTGCGGATTCTTCAAGACCTTGAGATAGTTCCTGGCGATGGCCACGCCATGGAAGGCATGGCGCTGGGCTTTCGGCAGGCTTTCAGGCAGCATGCGATACACCAGCGCAATCAGCAGCGCGCCGAACACGGCCAGGAAGATGAACGTCGAACGCCAGCCAAACGTCACGTGCAGCCAGCCGCCGAGGATGGGTGCAATCGCCGGCGCCAGCCCGAATACCATCATGATGTGCGACATGATCCGCTGCGCTTGCGACTGGTCATGCGAGAACCGGTCCTGCACGATGGCCTGGCCAATCACCGACCCGGCGCCCGCCGCAAGCCCTTGCAGCGCGCGGCAGACCATCAGCCACCCGAAGGTCGGCGCAAACGCCGCGCCCAGCGACGACAGGGTGTACACAGTCAGCGCCACCAGAATCACCGGGCGGCGTCCGAACGAGTCGGACAGCGTGCCGTAGAACAGCATCATGAACGCGAAGGTGAACAGGAACACGCTGAGCGTCTGCTGCACGGCCAGCGATCCAACGCCGAACTCGCGGCCAATGGCGGGGAATGTTGGCAGGTAGGTGTCGATCGCCAACGCCCCCACCATGCCGAGGAGAGCCAGAATTACGGTAAACAGTCGCTGCATGCCACGCCTTTTGGTATTCGGCATCGCATCCGCGCGCCATTCGAGGGCAGGATTTTACCGGGAATTGGGAAATATTACTGACCGCCAAGCTATTTCTATCGGCAAACCGGAGTCGATTCTTATGCGATCTCAACGCGGCTTGGCGAATCGGGGACGATCATCACGGATGTGTCCGTCTGACTTGATCAAGCAGGAGTAGCCAAAATGAACGCCTTCCTCCGCCACCTGACCGGGACGCAGCCCTTGCCAGTCCGAGTCGAGTTGCCAATCGTGCATGTTCCCTACTATTACGAGGTGCGCAAGCTGGTGGCGGACGTTGCCGCTTTGGGTGCCGGGAACCTCGACCCGAACCTGGTCAACGCCTGGGGCATCGCCTTCAATCCATTCGGCTTCGTGTGGGTTTCCGGCGAGGGCAGCGGCCTGTCGACCCTGTACGATGGCGACGGCCATCCTCAGTCGCTGGTGGTGGCGATCCCGCCGCCGGCCGGGTCCACCGCGCGCGGCCAGCCGACCGGCATCGTGTTCTATGGCGGCGGCGGTTTCGTGGTCAGCAACGGCAGTTCGTCGGGCCCGAGCCGGTTTATCTTCGCCGGCGAAGACGGGGTGATTTCCGGCTGGGCGCCCAACGTCGACTTCACCAACGCCATCCGGGTGATCGACAACACGCCACTGGGCACGGTCTACAAGGGGCTGGCCCTCGGCGCCAACGGCCAGGGCGCCCTGCTCTACGCGACCGACTTCCACAACGCCCGCATCGACGTCTTCGACGCCGCGTTCCAGCCGGTCGTGCTGCCCGCGCGCGCCTTCCATGACCCGCACCTGCCGCACGGCTTCGCACCCTTCGGCATCCAAGCCATCGGCGGCGACATCTACGTGACCTACGCGAAGCAGGATGCCGATCACGGCCGCGAACTGGCCGGCCGCGGCCTCGGGCTGGTGTCGGTGTTCAGTCCCACCGGCGAATTCGTGCGCCGCCTGATCACGCGCGGCGCACTCAATGCGCCATGGGGATTGGCGCTGGCGCCGGCCAGCTTCGGTAAATTCGGCAACCGGCTGCTGGTGGCAAACTTCGGCGACGGCGCCATCAATGCCTACGACATCGCCAATGGCCGCTTCGCCGGCCGCCTGCGCGGCACCGACCGCGAGCCGCTGCGCATCGATGGCTTGTGGGGCCTCGCGTTCGGCAACGGCGTCAATCACCAGCCACTCAACACGCTGTTCTTCACCGCCGGACCAGGCAACCAGGCGCACGGCCTGTACGGCCGCATCGACGTGGCCCGGGATGACACCCAGGCCGACGTCCAGGACATCGAGTAGTTAGTCCAGCGCCATCAGGAAGCGCGACCCGCGCGGCATCCAGTCGCCCTTGATGTCGGCCGAGACCAGCACGCGCTCGGCCCGTCCAATCAGCAGTTCGCGCGGCACAAAGCCGATGAAGCGCGAGTCCGAACTGTTATCGCGGTTATCGCCCAACATCATGTACTGGCCTTCGGGCACGGTCACCGGGCCAAACGTGCGCGCTGCGCTAATCTCCGGCATGACCAGGATCGCACGCTGCTCGCCGTCGGTGGTTTCGGTCAGCTGGAACGCGGTGGTGCGGGTCGTGGTCGACCCGACCTGCTCGGACACCGTTCCTACCATGTCGTATCCGGCCTCGCGTCCATTGATCACCAGGCGTTCATTGCGCATCTCGACCACGTCGCCGGGCACCGCGACAAGCCGCTTGATCATGCGCGTGCCGTCTTTCGGAGAGCTGAACGTCACCACGTCGCCGCGCGCCGGGTCCCCAAGCCGCACCAGCACCACGTCCGTCAGCGGGACTTTGAGGTTGTACGCGAGCCGGTTGACGAAGACCACGTCGCCCTCCAGCAGATTGGGCCGCATTGAACCCGACGGGATCGGATTCCAGTCCGCCACCGCGGTGCGAAACACACCGAAGAGGACGAGGAACATCAGGAATCCCTTGTTTGCGGTGATCCAGCTTTTCATTTCAGGCCCCATCTGTTGTTGGTATGCCGCAGTTATACGCAGTTAATCTTTAACCAAGCTTAAGACCCGCGCCGGTCAGCGCTTCAAGCCATACCAGGCGCACGCGGCGACCGGAATGCCAAGCGCCAGCGCCGACAGCGCATCCCATATGCCGTCGCCGAGCAGTGCGGAGATCAGCCCCACCGTGGTCAGCACACCGAATAGGATAGGTGCGCCCCAGATCCTTTGCGCCGGCTGCTTCATCGCGCCTCCTTGCGTGCGTAGGCCACTTGCGGCGCGGGCCCGGATGGCGCCGCGGCATTGGCCTTCGCGGTCCGCGAACGCTTCACCCACAGGTACAAGCCGCTGCCCAGGACAATGATGGTGGCGATATCGAGCATCGCCCACAGGAACTTCATCCACAGCCCGCCGTAGTCGCCGAAGTGCAGCGGCTGCGACACCAGCAGCGCGGTCAGGTACCACGGCAGCGTGCGGCGATCGGTCAACTCGCCGGTCTGCGCGTCGATCAGCACGGGCCTGTACAGGCGAGATGAAAACGCTTCATTCCCGCGCATGAAGACGCCGTAGTGATGCGGCGTGGCGAACGGCGTGCCAGGGAACGCGACGAAGCCGACTTCCATGCCCGGCTCGGAGGCCAGCGCCAGCTTGACCGCGCGCTCCATCGACGCCAGCCTTGCCGGCGCGCCCATGCCCTGGTAAGGCTTGACCATCTCGGCCAGCTCGGTCGCCTGCCAGTACTTCAGGAGCACGTCAGCCCAGGTATTGATCATGCCGGTGGCGCCCACCACCAGCGCCCACACCAGCGTGACGATGCCAAGCATGTTATGCAGGTCGAGCCACTTGGTGCGCGCCGAACGTTCGCGCCGCACCGTGCCGAATTCGAGCTTGCGCATGAACGGCGAGTACAGCACCGTGCCAGATACCAGCGCCACCAGCAGCAGCAATCCCATCAACCCCAGGAACAGTTTGCCGTAGAGGCCAGCGAACAGGTCGACATGCAGGCGGAACATCGTCGACATGAACGGCCCGCCCTCGAATGCCGGCTCGGTGATCACTTTCGCTGTGCGCGCGTCGACCGCGATCGGCTTGTAGTTCTCGTCGTTCGGATGGTCGCCAAGGGTCACGTTCCAGATTTCTGGCTCGCCCATCTCCTGCGACATATACATCATGATCTTCCCGGGATACATCGCCTTGCCGGCGGCGATGACGTCATCGAGGTCAGCCATGGCAGTGCCGGGCGGCATCGCCGGGGCTTCGACATCGTTACCCAGCAGGTGGCCGATCTCATGGTGGTAGATCAGCGGAAGCCCGGTCAGGCAAAGCAGCAGCATGAAAACGGTGCAGACCAGGCTGCTCCATTTGTGGATCCATGCCCAGCGGCGGACGGTAACAGGAGTCATCAGGGATATCGCAAGAATAGATCAGCAGATGTTAATGCAAATCGTTCTCATTTACAAGCTAGCTTTTCCGGATTACAATGAGAATCATTCTCATCACTGTAAAGACACGTTCATGCACACCCTGCCCTTCAAGCTCTCGCCTGTCGCCATTGCCGCCCTGATCGCCACCAGCACCATTGCCCACGCCCAAAGCGCACCTGGCGAGCCGGCCGTCATGCCAACGGTCGTGATCAGTGCGTCGGCCGACGCGTCGGCGCAAGGGCTGCCGTCCTCCTACGCGGGTGGCCAGGTAGCGCGCGGCGGGCGCCTTGGCTTGCTGGGCAACGTGGATGTGATGGACAGCCCGTTCAACACGACTAACTACACGCAGGCCCTGATCCAGGACCAGCAGGCGCGCAGTGTCGCCGACGTGCTGCAGAACGATCCGTCGGTCCGCGTGGCGCGCGGCTTCGGCAATTACCAGGAGCTGTATGTGATCCGCGGCTTTGCGGTCAACTCGGACGACCTGGCCTACAACGGTTTGTACGGCCTGCTGCCACGCCAGTTCGTCGCCTCCGAGCTGCTCGAACGCGTCGAGGTATTCCGCGGCGCGAACAGCTTCGTCAACGGCGCCGCACCTGGCGGCGGCGGCATCGGCGGCTCGATCAATCTGCTGCCGAAGCGCGCTGCCAACACGCCGCTGACCCAGTTCACGGCGGGCGTCGAAAGCGGCGGCCAGGCGTACGCGGCAGCCGACATCGGACGCCGCTTCGGCCCGCAAGACCGCGCCGGCATCCGCGTCAACGCGGCCAAGCGCAAAGGCGACACCGCGGTCGACCGCGAACAGCGTGAACTGAGCCTGTTCTCGGTTGGCCTGGACTACCGCGGCACCAACGTGCGCGTATCCGCCGACGCCGGCTATCAGGACCACACGCTCGACAACGCGCGGCCAAGCGTGACGCTCGCCGCAGGCATTCCGGTGCCGGCGGCGCCCAAAGGCACCAGCAACTGGGCGCAGCCGTGGACCACATCGACCGAGCGCGACACCTTCGGCACCCTGCGCGGTGAAATCGACGTCGGCACCGACACCGTGGCGTGGGGCGCGTTCGGCGTGCGTTCAGGCGACGAGTTCAATATTCTGGCCGCGCCGACGGTCGGCCGCGCCGACGGCAGCGCGATCATGTACCGCTTCGACAATGCGCGGGTCGATCATGTGCGCACCGCCGAAGTCGGCATCCGCGGCAGGCTGCGCACCGGCGCGATTGGCCACACGCTCAGCGCAACTGCGTCGGGCTTCTCGCAAAAATCGCGCAACGCTTATGCGATGAGCGACTTCTTCACCGGCTTCGCCACCAACCTGAATCGTCCAGTCGATGTTGCAGCGCCGGCAGCCAACTTCTTCACGGGCGGCGACATGAACAACCCGCTGCTGACGCAGAAGTCTGTTCTGTCCAGCTATGCCGTGGCCGACACCATGGAACTGGCGGGCGGCAAACTGCTGGTCACGGTTGGCGCACGCCATCAGACGATCAGGGCCTACAGCTACGACTACAACACCGGCGCCGAGAACGCCGCGTACGACCAGAGCGAGGTCACGCCGGTCGCCGGCATCGTCTACAAGCCGTGGCCGGGCGTCTCGGTTTATGCAAATTACATCGAGGGCCTGCAGCAAGGTCCGGTCGCATCCGGCACCAACATCGACAATGTGGGCGAAGCATTTGCACCGTTCACCTCGAAGCAGAAGGAAGTCGGCGTCAAGTATGACTCGGGCAAACTGGGAATGAGCGCCGCGCTGTTCACCACGTCGCAGCCATCGGCGTACGTGATCGACCGCCGCTTTGGCGTGTATGGCGAACAGCGTAACCGCGGCTTCGAGCTGTCGGTGTTCGGCACCCCGGCACGCGGCGTGCGCCTGCTTGGCGGCCTGACCCTGCTCGACGCCGAGCAGCGCGTGACGGCGGGCGCCGTCAACCAGGGCAAGGATGCCATTGGCGTGCCGGAAACGCAGCTGAACCTGGGCGCGGAATGGGATGTGACGGGCATCGACGGCCTGACGCTGACGGCGCGCACGCTGTACACCGCCAGCCAGTACGCTGACGGCGCCAACACGCAGGAATTGCCGTCATGGGCGCGCCTTGACCTGGGCGCCAGCTACGCGATGCGCATTGCAGACCGCGCAGTGACCCTGCGCGCCCGCGTCGATAACGCTACCGGCAAGGACTACTGGGCATCGGCCGGCGGTTTCCCGGGTTCGGGCTACCTTGTGCAAGGCGCACCGCGCACGGTCGTCGTCTCCGCATCCGTAGACTTCTAAACGTGGTTCCCGCGAGTGGGCATGGAACGCGACCTATGGGTTCCCGCCTGCGCGGGAACTGCGTTAGCGAGGTTTGGCGTCATGTCTTCGACCACACCCGGCGCGGTCTACCTCCTGCGAGGCGCACGGCTCATCCGTAGAACTCTTACCGTCGTTCCCGCGAAAGCGGGAACCTATACTAAGTGCGCTAAGAACGCGAACTATGGGTTCCCGCCTGCGCGGGAACGACGTTAGCGAGGTTTAGCGCCATGTCTTCGACCACACCCGGCGCGGGTTACCTCGTGCGAGGCGCGCTCCTCATCCGTAGAACTCTTGACGTCGTTCCCGCGAAAGCGGGAACCTATACTGAGTGCGCTAAGAACGCGAACTATGGGTTCCCGCCTGCGCGGGAACGACGTTAGCGAGGTTTAGCCACACCCGGCGCGGGCTACCTCGTGCAGGGCGCGCTCCTCATCCGTAGAACTCTTGACGTCGTTCCCGCGAAAGCGGGAACCTATACTGAGTGCGCTAAAAACGCGAACTATGGGTTCCCGCCTGCGCGGGAACGACGTTAGCGAGGTTTAGCGCCATGTCTTCGACCACACCCGGCGCGGGCTACCTCGTGCGAGGCGCACTCCTCATCCGTAGAACTCTCGACGTCGTTCCCGCGAAAGCGGGAACCTACACTGAATGCGCTAATAACGCGAACTATGGGTTCCCGCCTGCGCGGGAACGACGTTAGCGAGGCTTGGCGTCGTCCTTCACGGCCGCAAGCGCCATATCTTCGACCACACCCGGCGCGACCAGCTTCAGGAACCGCCCAAGCTTCGCCTTGGCGGTCATCACCACCTCGCGCTCGCGCCGATTCATCCCGTCGATGATCAGGCGCGCGCATTCTTCCACGCTCATCGCGTCATCTTCTTTCAGCTTGCTCACGCCTGCGGGCTTGCCTTCCGCATTAAATCCCCGCACCCGTACCTTGGTCGCCACCACGCCTGGATAGGCGGTCGTCACACTCACTCCAGCGCCCTTGAGCTCCATGCGCAGCGTCTCGAAAAACCCCGTCATCGCAAATTTGGTCGCCGCATATGCGGTCCTGCCAGGAACGCCGACCAGCCCGACAATCGACGACACGGCCACAATCGAACCTTTCGACGCCTTCAGGTGCGCCAACGCGGCGTGCGTGCACCATACGCTGCCCCACAGGTTGATGCGCATAAGCTCCTCATACCAGCCCAGGTCCGCCACCTCCTCGAACAGCGCGTGTGCGGATCGGCCAGCGTTATTGATCAATGCGTCGATGCGTCCAAAGCGCTCGATTGCCGCGGCCACCAGGCGATTGCACTGCTCTTGCACGGTGACGTCAGTTTGCACGACAAGCGACTGCGCGCCGAGCGCCTCGCATTGGCCGGACACTTGCGCCAGCATCGACTCGCTACGTGCCGCCAGTACGAGCGCCACGCCGCTGCCATGCGTATGGGCCAGCTGGCGAGCCATTTCGGCGCCAATTCCGTCCGACGCGCCGGTAATGACGATCACTTTCATTGACGTTCCCTTTGAATGACTATGCAACGGCCGCGCCAGCGATCGTGCCAAGCGCCGACGCGAGCGCTACCAGGACAATGAAGCCAAGCAGGCCAAAGATCGCTCGCACCCTGAATCCCTTAGGACGGCTGCGCAGCAGATAATATGCGACCGCAAAGGGGCCCAGCAGAATCACGGCGATATTCAGCCCGAGCGAGCGCCGGTAACCTGCGGCGTCGCTGTCGCGGCAATACCAGACGAACGAGACAAAGTTGAAAACCAGGCCTAGCAATACCATCACGGCCATGTTCGGCCGGTCTTTTGCCACTGTGGCGACAAAGCTCTCGGCTACCGTGATGAACAGCAGGAGTGACAGTATCGGCCATGCCTTCGCCGCGGCCATGCCTACTTCTGGGCTTTCGCGATCTGCATGGCACTTGCGATCAATCCGCTCATATCCGAGAGGTTCGCCGGCACGATGATCGAATTGTTGGTCTTGGCGAGGTTCTCGAAGGCGTGCACGTACTGCTCCGCCACCTTCAGGTTGACCGCCTCGGCACCGCCCGGTTCGCGGATCGCCGCGCCGATCTGGCGCAGCGCGTCGGCATTAGCCTCAGCCAGCGCCACGATGGCCTTGGCCTGGCCTTCGGCGCGATTGATCGATGCCTGCTTCTCGCCCTCCGAGCGGGCGATTGCCGCCTGGCGTTCGCCGGTGGCGATATTGACCTGCTCCTGCTGGCGCCCTTCCGACGCAGCGATCAGCGCACGCTTGCCGCGCTCCGCCGTGATCTGCGCCTGCATCGCGTGCAGGATCTCCTGCGGCGGCGTCAGGTCCTTGATCTCGTAGCGCAGCACCTTCACGCCCCAGTTCGCGGCCGATTCATCGATCGCATTGACGATCGTGACGTTGATGTGGTCACGCTCTTCAAACGTCTTGTCCAGCTCCATCTTGCCGATGACCGAACGCAGCGTGGTCTGCGCCAGCTGGGTGATCGCCTGCAGATAGTTGGACGAGCCGTACGACGCGCGCATCGCATCGGTCACCTGGAAGTACAAGATGCCGTCGACGTGCAGTTGCGTGTTATCGCGCGTGATGCAGACCTGCGGCGGAACATCGAGCGGAATCTCCTTGAGCGAGTGCTTGTAGGCGATGCGGTCGATAAACGGGATCACGATGTTCAAACCAGGTGACAGCGTCGCATGGTACTTGCCGAGTCGTTCGACCACCCATGCGTGCTGCTGCGGCACCACGTTGATCGTCTTAAAAACAAATACCAGTGCGACGACGAACAGCACGGTCGCTACGCTTCCAAAGACTTCCATGGTGACCTCTTTCAGTGATGATTATGAATTTGCGACGATGAGCCGGCTGCCCCGCACTTCGACGATCTTGAAATTGCCGGCTTCGGCGATCGCGCCCTGCCCCAGTTCGACATCCCACAGCGCCCCGCGATACATCACGCGGGCCCGGCCGCCCTGCCATTGGTCGACGTCGAGGCGTTGGCCAATATCGATGTTCACGTTATGGTCGCGCGCGGGATCGCGCTTGGCAGGACTGCCAAAGCGGCTGCGGTGCAGCACGGCGGTTGCGATCAGGCCGACGACCGCCGCGATGATGATCTGCATTGGCAGCGACACGCCGGCCAGCGCCGCCAGCGCGCCAAACGCCAGCCCAACCGCGATCATCAGCAAATAGAAAGTACCGGTGAACATTTCAAACACCACCAATACACCGGCTATGATCAGCCACCACACCCAGTCAGTCATTACAGCCTCCCTCGATTTCGGCTATTTCAAAACACAAAAGCCCCCGAAACCAGTAAAGGCAACGAGGGCTCATGAAGCGATGGTATAAGTTTTTTATAATATTGGATTCGCTGGATTGATGTCTGTAGTGTATCGAATTTCGGCGAAGAGTCAATATCCCGGCTTTTGACCAAGAGATTGTTCTAAAGTGGCGCCATTCAATGGATAAGTTAAAAGGAAACGGAATGCGGAATCGGCTGCTCGTCCAGGCACTCTTTGTCATGGCATTTGGAACCGGCGCTATCCAGACTGCGGTTGCCCGCGGCGACATGCAAGATGGAGCGGTCCCCGGCACCCCTTTCGCCCGCAAGACGATCCAGGATGATTCCGGGCGCAGCATCACCTATTACATCAGCCGTCCGCGGGCAGGCACCGCGCCAATACTTCTGATGGTCCAGGGTTCCGGCTGCGCTCGCGTTCTCAACAAGCAAGCCGGGGCTGCCTACAGCACCATTTTCAACCTCGTCCCTTTTGCAAGCGACGGACGATTTACGGTTGTCGCCGTAGAAAAGCCATTCTCCGGGGAGGAAACCACAGATTCCTCTGGAACAGCCACCGCCTGCAGTCGCCAGTTCAATGAGGATTTCACCGCCGAGGGCTGGCTGAAGGCATTGCAGGCAGGCCTGGCGGATGCGCGCCGGTCGCCGTGGGCGGATCAGCAGCGCACGCTGGTGCTGGGCATGTCCGAAGGGGCTGTCATGGCCACGATGCTGGCCGCCAGCGATAAGCGCGTTACCGATGTGATTGCGATCAGCGGCTCGGGCACCACCCAGCTGTATGACTTTTTCGCCCAGGCGTACCGCACCTGTTTCGATGTGTCGCGCTGCCTTGCGGCGCTGGAGAGCACGGCGCGCGACATCAGTGCGGATCCGCACAGTTCAACCAGGTTCGCGTGGGGACATCCGCACAAGCGGTGGACGTCGTTCTTTCGCGTCGATCCTGGCGAGCAGCTGCTAAGGAGCAGGGCTCGGATCTATCTCGCGCTGGGCACGAGCGATAGCGCGGTACCGGCGCTGTCCCAAGAGGTCGCAGTCGCCAAACTGCTCGGCGCGGGCCGCGATCTAACGGTCAAGCGGGTAGCGGACGGGGACCACAGCTTGCGCCCGGGCGGCGCGAGCACCCTCGATACGCTCGATGCGGTTCAGCGTACAGCCCTGGACTGGTTCGTCCAAGCCAAATAATTAAAAAGCCCCGCGACCGTTACCGGCAGCGGGGCTCTTGGCAGACACGCGGAATGCTTACATCGCCGCGAGCTTCTGCCAGGTCTCCACCACCGAGTCAGGATTGAGCGACATCGACTCGATCCCTTCGTCCATCAGCCATGCGGCGAAGTCCGGATGGTCCGATGGGCCCTGGCCGCAGATGCCGATGTACTTGCCCTGCGCGCGGCAGGCCTTGATCGCCATCGACAGCATCGCCTTGACGGCCGGGTCGCGCTCGTCGAAGTCGGCTGCCAGCAACGCCATCCCCGAGTCGCGGTCCAGGCCCAGCGTCAACTGGGTCAGGTCGTTGGAACCGATCGAGAAGCCGTCGAAGTGCTTGAGGAATTCGTCAGCCAGGATGGCGTTCGACGGCACTTCGCACATCATGATCAGGCGCAGGCCGTTCTCGCCGCGCTTCAGGCCATTTTTGCCCAGCAGGTCGACAACCTTTTCTGCCTGGCCAACGGTACGCACGAACGGCACCATGATCTCGACGTTGGTCAGGCCCATGTCGTTACGCACGCGCTTCATCGCCGCGCATTCCATTTCGAATGCGCCGGCGAAGTCGGCGGCCAGGTAACGCGCCGCGCCGCGGAAGCCGAGCATCGGGTTTTCTTCGTCCGGCTCGTAGCGCGAACCGCCGATCAGCTTCTTGTACTCGTTCGACTTGAAGTCGGACAGGCGTACGATGACCGGCTTCGGCCAGAACGCCGCCGCGATGGTGGCGATGCCTTCGGCCAGCTTGTCGACGTAGAACGCCTTTGGCGAAGCATGGCCGCGCGCGACCGACTCCACTGCCTTCTTCAGGTCCGCATCGATGTTCGGGTACTCGAGAATGGCCTTCGGGTGCACGCCGATGTTGTTGTTGATGATGAACTCAAGGCGCGCCAGGCCAACGCCCGCATTCGGCACCGACTGGAAGTCGAATGCCAGCTGCGGGTTGCCGACGTTGAGCATGATCTTGGTCTTCAGCGGTGGCAGCTCGCCGCGCGCCACTTCCGACACTTCGGTCTCCAGCAAGCCGTCGTAGACCCGGCCTTCGTCGCCCTCGGCGCACGATACCGTAACAAACGTGCCGTCCTTGAGCAGTTCGGTCGCGTCGCCGCAGCCCACAACGGCAGGCACACCCAGTTCGCGCGCGATGATCGCCGCGTGGCAGGTACGGCCGCCGCGGTTCGTCACGATCGCCGATGCGCGCTTCATGACCGGCTCCCAGTTCGGATCGGTCATGTCGGCCACCAGCACGTCGCCCGGCTGGACGCGTTCCATCTCCGACGGGTCGGTGATCACGCGCACTGGCCCGGCGCCGATCTTCTGGCCGATCGCGCGGCCGGAGGTCAGCACGGTGCCGGTGCCTTTGAGCTTGAAGCGCTGCTGCGCGTCGGTCGCCTTCTGCTGCGACTTGACCGTCTCCGGGCGCGCCTGCAGGATGTACAGCTTGCCGTCGCGGCCATCCTTGCCCCACTCGATGTCCATCGCGCGGCCGTAGTGGTTCTCGATGATGACGGCATACTTCGCCAGCTCGACGACTTCAGCGTCGTTCAGCGAATAGCGGTTGCGCATCTCGATCGGCACGTCGACGGTTTTTACCGAACGGCCAGCCTTTGCTTCGTTGGTAAATTCCATCTTGATCAGCTTCGAGCCGATATTGCGGCGGATGACCGGCAGCTTGCCCAGTTCGAGCATTGGCTTGTGAACGTAGAATTCGTCCGGGTTGACCGCGCCCTGCACCACCGTCTCGCCCAGGCCATAGCTGGAGGTGACGAATACCACGTCCTTGAAGCCGGACTCGGTATCGATGGTGAACATCACGCCGGCGGCGCCGAGGTCCGAGCGGACCATGCGCTGCACGCCAGCCGACAGCGCCACTTCGGCGTGGGTGAAGCCCTTGTGCACGCGGTACGAGATCGCGCGGTCGTTGTACAGCGACGCGAACACGTGCTTCATCGCTTCGAGGATGTTGTCGATGCCGACCACGTTCAGGAAGGTCTCCTGCTGGCCCGCGAACGATGCGTCCGGGAGGTCTTCCGCGGTCGCGGAGGAACGCACGGCGAACGACATCTCGGTGCTGGAATCGGCGACCAGGCGGTCGTAGAATTCCTGGATCTCTTTCATGAGGCGCGGCTGGAACGGCGTTTCGACGATCCACTTGCGGATCTCGGCGCCGGCCACGGCCAGCGAGCGCACGTCGTCGATGTCGAGGCCTTCAAGGCGGGTGGCGATGCGCTCGCCCAGCGATGCGCCGCCGTCGATGCTGTAATGGAGGAAGTCGCGGAACGCCTGCGCCGTGGTGGCAAAGCCGCCCGGCACCCGCACGCCGGCGTGCGCCAGCTGGCTGATCATCTCCCCGAGGGAAGCGTTCTTGCCGCCGACGGATTCGACATCCGTCATGCGCAATTCTTCAAATGAAGCGACATATACGCTTGAATCGGCCTGACCGGGCTCCTTCAATGCAGCGTTAGACAAGTTGGTCATGGTAAATACCCTTACTGATGATAGAAATCTTCGCGTAAAGCAGTGCTACCCAACTCCGGGCCGCCCGGTATTCTTGTTATTCTTGGCGTCGTGCAGCACAATTGAATCCGTTGCAAAGCATTTTACAGCCTGTGCGGGTAATTTACAGCGCACAACCTTGAAACATTGGCAGCATCGGATGCAGATCACACAATGACCACAGAAACCCGCCCCCCTCTGCCGACGTCGGCGCGCACCGTCTTTTTCGTCTCGGACGGCACCGGCATCACGGCCGAAACCTTCGGGCACGCCGTATTGACGCAGTTCGAAATGAAGTTCCGCCAGGTCCGCCTGCCGTTCATCGACACCCTGGACAAGGCCTACGACGCCAAGCGCAAGATCAACGAAGCGGTCAATCTTGATGGTCAGCGCCCGATCGTCTTTTCGACCCTGGTCAAGCACGACCTGTCGCAGGTGATCCGCCAGGCCGACGGCATGCATATGGACCTGATCCAGACCTTCGTGGCGCCGCTGGAGCAGGAGCTCGGGCTCAAGTCGACCCACACGGTCGGCCGCTCGCACAACATCGTCGACAGCGAGGAATACAAGAACCGCATCGAGGCGATCAACTTCTCGCTCGCGCACGATGACGGGCAGTCGCACAAGAACCTGTCGGACGCCGATGTGATTCTGGTCGGCGTGTCACGCTCGGGCAAGACGCCGACCAGCCTGTACCTGGCGATGCAGTACGGGATCAAGGCGGCCAACTACCCGCTGATCCCGGACGACTTCGAGCGCGGCAAGCTGCCGTCGTCGCTGCCGCCCTTCAGGCACAAGATTTTCGGGTTGAGCATCACGCCGGAGCGTTTGTCGGAGATCCGGCACGAGCGCCGCGCGGGCAGCAAGTACGCGTCGATTGAAAACTGCCGCTACGAGGTGAACGAAGCGGAGCTGATGATGAAACGCGAAGGAATCAGGTGGCTGTCGTCGACCACCAAGTCGATCGAGGAGATCGCTACGACGATCCTGCAGGAGATCAAGCCGGATCGCCGCGACTACTGACGCTCCGTCGTTCCCGCGAAGGCGGGAACCCCTACTTCGCCGAATACTCGCATGCTGCATGGGCTCCCGTTTTCAGGGGAGCGACGCGTCAGAAGAAATGCCGCCAATCCTCCAGCCAGCCCGAGGCGCCGTCGACAAAGCTGCGGTCGATCTTCAGCTCGGAGAACGGCACTCGCCAGTCCGAAGCCCATCATCCGCAAGCGCACCAGCCGCAAGTACGCGTCGATTGAGAACTGCCACTATGAGGTTAACGAAGCGGAGCTGATGATGAAACGCGAGGGAATCAGGTGGCTGTCGTCGACCACCAAGTCGGTCTAGGAGGTCGCGACGACGATCCTGCAGGAGATCAAGCCGGATCGCCGCGACTACTGACGCTCCGTCGTTCCCGCGAAGGCGGGAACCCCTACTTCGCCGAATACTCGCATGCTGCATGGGCTCCCGTTTTCACGGGAGCGACGCGTTAGAAGAAATGCCGCCAATCCTCTAGCCAGCCCGAGGCGCCGTCGACAAAGCTGCGGTCGATCTTCAGCTCGGAGAACGGCACTCGCCAGCCCGAAGCCCATCATCCGCAAGCGCACCAGCCGCAAGTACGCGTCGATTGAGAACTGCCGCTATGAGGTGAACGAAGTGTGGCTGATGATGAAACGCGAAGGAATCAGGTGGCTGTCGTCGACCACCAAGTCGATCGAGGAGATCGCTACGACGATCCTGCAGGAAATCAAGCCGGATCGCCGCGACTACTGACGCTCCGTCGTTCCCGCGAAGGCGGGAACCCCTACTTCGCCCAATACTCGCATGCGGCATGGGCTCCCGTTTTCACGGGAGTGACGCGTCAGAAGAAATGCCGCCAATCCTCCAGCCAGCCCGGGAAGGCGTCCGCCTTCATCGGCTTGGCGATGTGATACCCCTGCGCGTAGGTGCACCCCAGCCCCTGCAAAAAGTCCCAATCCTGCTTGGTCTCGACGCCGACGGCCACCGACATCCGGTCCAGGCTGCGCGCCAGCCCGAGGCATGAACTCAGCACCGTCCCCAGCGCCCGCTTTTTCGAGGCGCCGTCGACAAAGCTGCGGTCGATCTTCAGCTCGGAGAACGGCACTCGCGCCAACAGCTGCAAATTCGACCTGCCGGTGCCGTAATCGTCAATCGCCAGTCCGAAGCCCATCATCCGCAAGCGCACCAGCCGCTCCAGGAAGGTTGGGTCAGTGGTCAGCACCGACGACTCGGGCATCTCGAAGGTTATATAGTCCGGCAGCACGCGGTGGCGCTGGATGCACGCGGTGATCTGCTGGATGAATCCTGCATGCGCCAGCGTCTCGTAAGCGAGGTTGATCGAAATCGGAATCGGCGTGCCCTTGTCCTGAAACTCGCGGCAGCGTTCGACCGACTTTTCGATCATGGTCCAGTCGAGGAAGTCGATGCGGTTGTGCTGCTCGAGCGCGTCGATGAACGCCAGCGGCCCCAGTACGCCGTGCTCCGGATGCTCCCAGCGCGCGAACGCTTCCAGGCCCTTGACCTGGCCGGTGGCCAGCTCGATCTTCGGCTGGAAAAACGGCTCGAACTGGCGCGCCTGCAAGCCAATACCGATATCGGAGAAGGAGAAGGTCGGACCGCGCGGACGCTCGCTGCGCTGCTTGGGCGGCACGTAATTTTCGATCAGCGCCTGCAAGCGAGCGACAGTCACCGGCTTGGCAATGGTTCCCAGCAGGTCAAGCCCGTACGCCTGCGCCATCGTCTCGACCGAGAACAGCAGGTTCGTTGGCTGCGCGCCGACCACAATCACACGGGTGCGGCAGTTCATTCCCGCCAGCGTGCGGATCAGTTCCAGCCCGTCCATGCCCGGCAGCGACAGGTCGACGACGGCGATATCCACCGCCGGCGCGAACGATTCATTCAAAAACCGCAGGGTTGAATGTCCGTCGGGAACCTCGGAAACCTGGCTTGCGCCCAGCTTGCCGAGCATGTCCACGACCGCGAGACGCTGGGCCTGATCCGCCTCGGCTACCAAAAAATGCAAATGGGCGATGTCCACTCTTTACTCCACTGTTGCTCTATCCCAAGAGGTTACCCTCAGATCAGGCCGTCGTCTATGCCTGAATCTGCCTGACCTGCTCAAAGAAGCAAACTGCTGCGCAAGCCGCAACATTTAGCGATTCAATCTGGCCCAAATGCGGGATAACGACCTGCTGGGTGGCCATCGACAGCAGGTCGTCGGCGACGCCCTGCCCTTCGTGCCCGAAAATCCAGGCCACCGGCTGGCGCAAGTCGGCGTCGTAGACGCGCGTGGTGGCATAGCCGCTGGTAGCCAGAACGGCAATTGTCGATGGCGCGATCAAGGACGCGAGATCGACGTTTTCATGGATATCCACCACGAAGTGCGCGCCCATCGCCGCGCGCAGCACCTTGGGCGACCAGCAGAACGCGGTGCCGCTGCTGCAGAACACCTGCTTGATGCCGGCGGCGGCCGCGCTGCGCAGGATCGAGCCGACATTGCCCGGGTCCTGCACGTTGTCGAGCAAGACCGCATTGACGGTCAGGCTGGCCGGCATCTCGCTGGCCGGTGTCTCGATCAGGAACATCAGGCCGACGCCATGCTCGACCTGGCTGACGGCGTTGTACAGCGCGTCCGGCAGCGCGGTGACGTGCGCATGCTGGGTCTCGCAGCGCATGACGATGTCGGCTACCTCGGGGTTGGCCAGCGCGCTTTCGCTGACGATGCATTGCAGCGGCGCGCCGCGCATGTCGAGCCAGGCCTGGCTCAGGTGGACGCCGTCGAGCAGCGTGCGGCCGGCCTTGCGGCGCGCCTGCGAGCTCGTGGCCAGGTGCTTGAGTTCCTTGTACAGCGGGTTCTCGCGCGACGTAATGGTTTTCATGCGTCAGCCTTCCACTGCGAAGTCGAACGGGATGGTTTCGCCCGTCAGCGTGCCAGCCATGGCCGCGCGCACCGGTGCGAACGAGCGGCGGTGCACCGGGCATGGGCCATGTTCGCGCAGGCGCTCCATGTGCATCGCGGTGCTGTATCCCTTGTGCTGGTCGAAGCCGTACTGCGGGTACTGCGCGTGCAGCGCCACCAGCGCGGCGTCGCGCGCGGTTTTGGCGAGGATGGATGCGGCCGAAATCGCGTGCACCTTGTCGTCGCCTTCGATGATCGGATGGCAGCGGATCGTCATCACCGGGCTGCGGTTGCCGTCGATGAGGGCGATCGTCGGCAGCGTCGACAAGGCTTCCACCGCGCGGCGCATCGCCAGCATGGTGGCCTGCAGGATGTTGATCGTGTCGATTTCCTCGTGCGAGCACTCGGCGATCGCCCAGGCGATCGCATTGGCCTTGATCAGCGGGGCCAGCTCGTCGCGCCGCTCGGCGGTCAGCTTCTTGGAGTCGCGCAGGCCGAGGATCGGACGGTCAGGGTGCAGGATCACCGCTGCGGCGAACACCGGGCCGGCCAGCGGGCCGCGGCCGGCCTCGTCGACGCCGCAGACGATATCGTCGGCCGTGAACGGCAACGCGTTCTTCTTCAGCCCAGGGTAAAAATTGACTTTCTTGGTTCTCATGATGCCTTGGACGATTGTATGACGCGCATGACGGCGGCGGCGCTTTCTTCCGCGCTGTTGCGCAGCAGGCTGTGGTGCATCTCGGTAAAGCGCTGGACCAGCTTCAGCCGGCCCGGCACGTCTTCCAGCTGCTGCCATACCGCCTCGGCCAGCGCCTGCGGCGTGGCGGCGTGCTGCAAAAATTCGGGTACCAGGAATTCGCGCGCCAGGATGTTCGGCAGCCCGATCCACGGCTGGTAGCCCATGTGGCGCATGATCTCCCATGAGGCGCGCATCACCTTGTAGGCGATCACCATCGGCTTCTTGAACAGCGCCACTTCCAGCGTCGCGGTGCCGGATGCGACCAGCACCGCATCGGCCGCCGCGATCGCGGTATGCGACTGGCCGTCGACCAGGTCGATCTGCACGTCCGACAGGCCCGCCTCGCGCACCAGCTGCATGAAGTACTGGCGCTGGCGCTCGCCGGCCATCGGCACCACAAAGCGCAGGCTTGGATCGCGCTTGGCCAGCAGGCTGACAGCGGCCACGAACGGCGCCGCCAGGTATTTGAGCTCGCCCATGCGGCTGCCCGGCATCACCGTGACCACCCGCGCATCTTCGGGGATGCCAAGCTGGCGGCGCGCCGCCAGCTCGTCCGGCTCCATCGGGATCATCTCGGCCAGCGGATGGCCGATGTACGTCACCGGCACGCCAGCCTTCCGGTAGATCTCTTCCTCGAACGGGAAGATCACCAGCATGTGCGACACGGCCTTCTGGATCTTCTTGATGCGCCCGCCGCGCCAGGCCCAGATCTGCGGACTGACGAAGTGCATGGTCGGGATGCCCGCTTCGCGCAGCTGCATCTCCAGCCCGAGGTTAAAGCCGGGATAATCGGCGCCGATGAATACATCCGGCTTGTCCGCAATCAGGCGGTCGCGCAGCGTGTTCTGGATGGCCTTGATCTCGCGGTAGCGCGGGATGATCTCGAACAGGCCGCGCACGGTCAGCGTATCCATCGGTACGTCGGACACGAAACCCTGTTCGGCCATGCGCGGACCGCCAATGCCGTAAAAGCGTGCGTCGGGAAGATGCGGCCGCAGGCCTGCCAGGAGGCGCCCTGCGAGCATGTCGCCGGACACCTCGCCGGCGACGACGGCGACCGCTATGTCAGCGGACGATGCCACGGGTAGCGCTACCCAGGAAGTCCAGCATCGCGCCGACCTGCGTGGCCGCTTCCGGCATGTCGGCCTGCAGCTTCGCCAGCTCCGCCTTGGCTTCGTCCAGCGTCAGGTTGTTACGGTAGATAAGCTTGTAGGCCGCGCGGATGCCGTCGATCTGGGCGCGCGTAAAGCCGCGCCGCTTCAGGCCTTCGATGTTGACGCCGCGCGCACCGGCCGGGTTGCCCGAGACAAGCACAAACGGCGGCACATCCTGCGTCAGGCTGGTGTACATGCCGACAAACGCATGCGCGCCGATTTTGCAGAACTGGTGCACGCCGGCGTAGCCAGACAGGATCGCCCAGTCGCCCACTTCGACGTGGCCGGCCAGCTGCGCATTGTTCGAGAAGATCGTGTTGCTGCCGACCTGGCAGTCATGCGCCAGGTGGACGTAGGCCGAGATCCAGTTATCGTTGCCCAGGCGGGTGACGCCCTGGTCCTGGGTGGTGCCCAGGTTGAAGGTGCAAAACTCGCGCACGGTGTTGCGGTCGCCCACTTCCAGCCGGGTCGGTTCGCCCGCCCACTTCTTGTCCTGCGGCGCGGCGCCGATCGACGAGAACTGGAAAAACTTGTTGTCTTCGCCGATCGTCGTGTGGCCTTCGACGACCACGTGCGGGCCAACGACGGTACGCGCGCCGATCTGCACGTTCGGTCCGATGATCGAATACGCGCCGATCTCGACGGTGCTGTCGAGCTGCGCCTTCGGATCGACAATCGCGGTTGGGTGGATCGTACTCATTACTGCCCCGCTGCTGGCTTGCTCGCGTCGTCGGTGGCGCGAATTGTGCACATCAGTTCAGCTTCCAGCGCCACGGCGCCGTCCACTGTGCCGACTGCCTTGTATTTCCAGATGCCGCGCGAGACCCGCAGGATCTCGACGTCCATCTTGAGCTGGTCGCCAGGACCGACCGGACGCTTGAAACGCGCGTTGTCGATGCCGACGAAATACACCACCGAATTCTCATCCGGCTTGACGCCCATGGTCAGGAACGACAGCAGCGCGGCGGTCTGCGCCAGCGCTTCGATCATCAACACGCCCGGCATGACCGGCTTGTGCGGGAAGTGGCCGTTGAAAAACTCTTCGTTGACGGTGACGTTCTTGATCGCGGTGATCGACTTGTTCGCTTCCCAGGTCAGCACGCGGTCCACCAGCAGCAGCGGATAACGGTGCGGCAGCAGCGCCTTGATCTGGCAAATGTCGAGGGTCTTGTTTTCGGTAGTGGTCATTTTTGTTCTGTCAGGGTTTTAATTGTTTTTTCCAGCGCGCGGATTTTATCGCGCATCGTGTCCAGGTTGCGAACAATCGCCGCGGTTTTTTCCCAGTCGGCGTTTTTCGCCAGCGGGTAGAAGCCGGTGTACTGTCCCGGCTCGGCGATCGAGCGCGACACCATGCTGCCCGACGAGATATGCACGTGGTCTGCGATCGTCAGGTGGCCCAGCACCATCGCGGCGCCGCCGAAGGTGCAGTACTTGCCGATCTTTGCGCTGCCGGCCACGCCGACGCAGCCGGCCATCGCGGTATGCGCGCCGATGTGGCAGTTGTGGCCGATCTGGATCTGGTTGTCCAGCTTGACGCCGTCTTCGATGATGGTGTCGGCCAGCGCGCCGCGGTCGATGGTCGTGTTGGCCCCGATATCGACATCGTCGCCGATGACCACGCGCCCGGTTTGCGGAATCTTGATGTACACGCCGCCTTCATTGGCGAAGCCGAAGCCGTCGGTGCCGATCACCGCGCCCGAGTGGACGATGCCGCGCGCGCCGATCTGGCAGCCGGCATGGAAGGTCACGTTGGCGAACAGCTGTGTATCGGCGCCGATGACGGCGTTCCGGCCGACGAAGCAGCCCGCGCCGATGACCGCGCCGGCGCCGATCCGCGCGCCCTCTTCCACCGTCGCATGCGGCCCCACATGGGCCGAAGGATCGACCGTGGCGCCGTCGGCGACATACGCGCTCGCATGCACGCCGGGCGCGGGCACGAACGCCGTCAGCGACTCGAAGTACTGCGCGGCGCGGGCAAAATAGGCGTACGGATTTTTGGTGACGATGCGCGCACCCGGGTAGGTCGCGCCAACGGTCTCGCTGTCGGCCGGCGACAGGATCAGGGCCGCGGCCCCGCTTTGCGCGGCTTGCGCGCGCAGTTTGCTATTGCTTAGGAAGCTGATGTGCGAAGCGCCTGCATCGGCCAGCGGCGCGATGCCCGTGACGTCGATATTCGGGTCACCCGCCAGCTCACCTCCCAAGCGTTCGACCAATTCACCCAGTCGAGTGCCCATCTGGTAGTTCCTGTTTCTGTTATTTGTCGAGTTGCTTCAAGATCTTGTCGGTGATGTCGATGCGTGGATTGAACCAGCCGGCCTCGTAGATGACGACGTCAAGCTGGTCCTGCGCGGCGATCTGTTCGATGATCTTGTATGCCTTGGTCGCGATGTTGGCGCGTTCTTCGTTCTTGCGCTGCATCAGGTCTTCACGATACTCGCGCTGCTTGCGCTGCACGTCTTTTTCCATGTCGATCAGCTCGCGGGTGCGCCGGGTACGGTCGATCTCCGTCATCTTCGGCGCTTCGCGCTCGAACTTTTCGGCCAGCGAACGCACGTTGTCGATTTGTTCGTTGATCGACTTGTCGCGCTTGGAGAACTCGGCTTCGATGCGTTCGTCCGCCTTTTTCGCCAGCTTCGATTCGGTCATCAGGCGTTCGGTCGCGACGTAGGCGATGCGGCTTCCGGCCGCCTGCGCATGCGCCTGGGCCAGCGGAACGGCGCACAGCGCAAACAGCAGCAGCTGTTTCGACATTGAGGTAAAGGCAGTTTTCAACTTATTCTCCGCAATCTGATTGAAACGTCGCTGTCGCAAAGCGTGAGCACTGCGTCAGAACCCGGTACCCATCTGGAACTGGAAGCGCTCCAGGCGATCGCCCGGCTTTGCGTTCAAAGGCTTAGCATAACTCAACTTGAGCGGGCCCACCGGCGAAATCCAGCTGATACCCAGGCCAGTCGAGAAACGCAGCTCGTTGGCGCGGATGGTCTGGCCTTCCTGGTAGACCTGGCCTGCGTCGAGGAAGCCGAACCAGCGCAGGCTGCGGTCAGGACCGCCGCCAGGGAATGGCATCTGCAATTCGGCGTTACCGATCACGCGCACCGCGCCGCCCAGGGCGTCGTTGGTGTTCGGGTCGACGATACCGAGCGAGGAGCTGACGTAGCCGCGTACCGAACCGATACCGCCGCCGTAGAAGTTCTTGAAGACCGGGTACTTGTTACCGCGCAGGCCATGGCCGTAGTCGAACTCGCCCTTCAACGCCAGCGTGATCTTGTTGGTCAGCGGCTTGTACCACTGCTGCTCGTAGACGGCGCGGTAGTACTTGGCATCGCCGACCAGGTCGACCTCGAGGTTGGCGCGCTGATAGCGGCCATAGGTCGGGGTGATCGCGCTGTCGCGGCTGTCGCGGCCCCACGCTGCCGTCAGAGGCAAGGCGTTGGTGGTGGCGGTACCGATGCCGTCGCGCGAATTACCGAACTGCGCGACGTATTCCTTGAAGCGGGTCGGGCTGGTCACGTCGGTTTCGATCTGGGTACGCTCCAGGCCTGCGCCGAAGTACACGGTATCGTATTCGGAGAACGGCACGCCGAACGACAGGCGTCCGCCGGTCTGCTTGACGGTGTAGCTGCCGATGTTCAGTGCAGGCGGGCGCATGGTGCGCAGGTACAGTTCGAACGAGCGCGACACGCCATCGTCCGTGAAGTACGGATTGGTGTGCGAGAACGCGATCGTACGCAGGTAGCGGCTGGTGTTCAGCTCAAGGCCGACGGTGTTGCCGCTGCCGGCGAAGTTGGCCTGCTGGATCGACGCGGTAAAGGTGAACTTCTCGGCCTGCGAGAACGCGCCGCCGATCATGAAGTTACCGGTCGGCTTTTCGACCACGGTCAGGTTGACGTCGACCTGGTCCGACGTGCCCTGCGCTTCCGGCGTGTCGATCGTCACGTCCTTGAAGTAGCCAAGGCGGTCGACGCGGTCGCGCGACATCTTGATCTTGTTCGCGTCGTACCACGAACCTTCGAACTGGCGGAACTCGCGGCGGATGACTTCATCGCGGGTAACGGTGTTACCGGCGATGTTCATGTGGCGCACGTAAGCGCGCTTGCCCGGATCGACGAAGAAGGTAAACGCCACTTCGCGCTTCTCGCGGTTCAGTTCCGGATTCGCGTTCACGTTGGCGAACGCGTAGCCGAAGGTGCCCATGCGGTCGGCGATCAGCTTGTTGCTGAGGGTGAGCAGCTCGCCCGAGTAAGGCTTGCCCGGCTTGAGCAGGACCAGCGACTTGATTTCCTCTTCACGGCCGAACATCTCCCCTTCAACCTTCACATCGGAGACGGTGTACTTCTCGCCTTCGGTGATGTTGATGGTCAGGTAGATGTCCTTCTTGTCCGGAGTGATCGACACCTGGGTCGATTCGACGTTCGCTTCGAGGTAGCCGCGGTTCAGGTAGAACGACTTGATCGCTTCGATGTCGCCGGTCAGCTTGGTCTTCGAATACTGGTCTGCCTTGCTGTACCAGGTGAACCAGCCGCTCGTGTCCAGTTGCAGCAGCTGGCGCAGCTCCTTGTCCGAGAAGGTCTTGTTACCGACGATGTTGATCTGGCGGATGCGCGCGACGTCGCCTTCGTCGATGTTGAACATGACGGTGACGCGGTTACGCTCGATCGGCGTAACGGTGGTGGTGATCTTGACGCCGTACAGGCCGTGCGACAGGTACTGGCGCTTGAGCTCCTGCTCGGCGCGGTCGACCGAAGCCTTGTCGAAAATTTTCGCATCGCCGACGCCGATTTCCTTCAGCGCCTTGATCAGGATGTCCTTCTCGAATTCCTTGGCGCCGGTGAAGTCGACGTTGGCGATCGCCGGACGCTCTTCCACCAGCACGACCAGCACGCCGTTTTCTTCTTCGAGGCGCACGTCCTTGAAGAAGCCGGTGGCGTACAGCGCCTTGATCGCTGCGATGCTCTTGTCATCGTTGAAGGTTTCGCCGACGCGAACCGGCAGGTAGCTGAAGACGGTGCCGGCTTCGGTGCGCTGGATACCTTCGACGCGAATGTCCTTGACCACGAACGGTGCAACTGCAAACGCAGGTCCGGCGCACAGCACCACAACGGCGGCGCCGATCAGGCTGCGGCGAAAGAAAGGCAATGCGGAACGATCAGATTGTAATTTCATCGGCTAAATCAAAGGGTCGATCAATAGGCACAATACGTTATTCGGGACTGCAGGCAGGGGCTTTACAGCAGCCGTGCCACGTCGTTGAAGACGGCTAGCGCCATCAGCATCACCAGCATGGCGACACCAGCGCGCTGCGCAAATTCGGCGATCCGCTCCGGCAAGGGGCGGCCGGTCAAAACTTCCAGCGAATAATACAGCAAAAGGCCACCATCCAGAACCGGAATTGGTAACAGATTCATCACGCCAAGACTGATGCTGATAGAGGCAATGAAGATCAGGAAGGTCACCACGCCCATGCGCGCGGTCTGGCCCGCGTAGTCGGCAATCGTGATCGGTCCGGTGACATTCTTGAGCGAGACATCGCCCATGATCATCTTGCCGATCATCTTGACAGTCATCGCGCTGGTGTCCCAGGTCTTGCGAACCGCCCTGCCCACCGCTTCCAGCGGGCCGGAACTGACCGTCACCAACTCCGGCGCCAGCGCCACTTCCGCCTTGATGCGGCCGAAACCGCTCTGGGGATCGCGCTCGGGAGTGACCGGAATCGTAAACAGGCGCCCGCCGCGATTGACGTCGACCTGCACCGTGCGTCCGCCGGCGGGGCGCAGCGCCTCGATGAAGGCGATGCCATCAAGGATCGGCTTGCCGTCGACCGACACCACCAGGTCGCCGCTTTCCAGGCCTGCGCTTTCGGCAGCGCCGCCCGGCAGGATCTTGCCCAGCACGGGCGCCGGACGCGCGACCGAAATGCCGACGGCGCCCAGCAGGTCGGCATCCGGATCGAGTCCGTCGAACGACGCGGCAGGCAGCTCGAAGCCTACACGGCCTTGCGACGGGCGCTCGACTTCCAGGCGCACGTCCTGCTTGTCCAGCGCCGACGAAATGACTTCCCAATTGAGCTCGGACCAGGCGCCGATTGGCTCGCCGTTGACAGCGACGATCTGGTCGCCGCCGCGCAGGCCGGCCTGCCAGGCAGCCGTGGTTTCACCCATCGCGCGAACGCGCGTGCCAGGTTCGGCGATGCCGTGCATGAACAGGCCGGCGAACACCACGATGGCGAGAATGAAGTTGGCGATCGGACCGGCGGCCACGATGGCGATGCGGCGCCACACGCTCTTGCGAGTGAATTCGCGCTCTTCGTCGTCCGGCGACAGCGGCGCTGCGTCCGGATCGCGGCTGTCGAGCATCTTGACGTAGCCGCCCAGCGGCAGCATCGACACAGCCCATTCGGTCTGGTCCTTGCCGAAGCGGCGCGACCAAACCACTTTGCCCATGCCGACCGAGAAGCGCAGAACCTTCACGCCGCACAGCCGCGCGACCGCGTAGTGGCCGAGTTCATGGAAGATGATCAGCGGCCCCAGTGCCAGCAGGAACGCGAGCACTGTCGTGATGAAGTTCATCGTTGTATGCCTGAGATGATGGTTTCGGCGGCGCTGCGCGCCCTGGCATCCTGCGCCATGACGGCCTCGATGCTGCTGGCGGCGCCATGGTCGTTTTCGTGCATGACGCGCGCGATCACGCGGTCGATGTCGCGAAAGCCGATGCGGTGTTCAAGGAAGGCCTGCACCGCCACTTCGTTGGCGGCATTGAGCAGCGCCGGCGCGGTGCCGCCAGCCTCGAGCGCTTCGAAGGCGAGCGCCAGGCACGGGAAGCGCTGGAAGTCGGGCTTTTCGAACTGCAGCGTGCCGATGGCGGTCAGGTCCAGCTGCGCGACGCCGGACTCGATCCGTTCCGGGAACGCCAGCGCGTTGGCGATCGGGGTGCGCATGTCAGGGTTGCCCAGCTCGGCGATCACCGAACCGTCGACATAGGACACCATCGAATGGATCACGCTTTGCGGATGGATCACGACCTCGATCAGGTTCGCCGGCGCGCCGAACAGCCAGTGCGCCTCGATCACTTCGAGGCCCTTGTTCATCATGGTGGCCGAATCGACCGAGATTTTACGGCCCATCACCCAGTTCGGGTGCTTGCAGGCCTGGTCCGGCGTGACCGCTTCCAGCGTCTCGACGGCGCGCGCCAGGAACGGGCCGCCCGATGCGGTCAGCAGGATCTTGGCGACGCCGGCGCCGCGCGGCGAACGTGCATACGACTGCGGCAACGACTGGAAGATCGCATTGTGTTCGCTGTCGATCGGCAGCAGGGTCGCGCCGTTCTCTTCGACCGCGTCCATGAACAGCTGGCCGGACATGACCAGCGCTTCCTTGTTCGCCAGCAGGATCTTCTTGCCGGCGCGGGCCGCGGCGAGCGTCGGCGCGAGGCCGGCGGCGCCGACGATCGCGGCCATCACGGTGTCGGTGTTGGGGCTGGAGGCGACGGCGCACAGCGCTTCCTCGCCATATGCCACCTCAGTGCGCAGGCCCTTTTCGCGCAGCAGCGCGGACAGTTTCTGCGCCGCTTCAGCCGTGCCCACCACGGCGTGCGCCGGCAGGAACTGCGCGCACTGGGCGGCCAGTTCGTCGACCTTGGCATGCGCGGTCAGCGCGAAGACTTTGTATTTGTCAGGGTGACGCGCGAGCACGTCCAGCGTCGACACGCCGATCGAGCCGGTCGCGCCAAGGATAGTGATGCTTTGCATAGTGCGCCTTTTCAGAGCCAGGCGTCGATCAGCGCAGCGAACGGCAGGACCGGGACCAGTGCGTCGATCCGGTCAAGCACGCCGCCGTGGCCAGGCAGCAGGTTGCTGCTGTCCTTGACGCCGGCGCGGCGTTTGAGCATCGATTCGAACAGGTCGCCGACCACGCTGGCGGCGACGATCACGACCAGGATCGCCATGGCGGCAAGCCAGCCACGCGACGATTGAAGTTTGACGACGAAGGTGTCAGCCACCATCGGGTTGTCGGACAAAATGAGCGCGGCGGAGAACAGCAGCACGGCGATGCCGCCGCCGATCGCGCCTTCCCACGATTTTCCGGGCGAGATCGACGGCGCCAGCTTGCGCTTGCCGAAGGCCTTGCCCGAGAAGTAGGCGCCGATATCGGCCACCCACACCAGCGCCATCACCGACAGCAGATACATCGGCGAGTGCTGGTAGAACACCACGATCGCGGCGAAGCAGCCGACCAGCGACAGACCGTATACGGTGCCCAGCAGCGTGTTGCCGAGGCCTTGCGGCGGCGGCAGGCCATGGCCAAGCGCCGGCACGAAGCGCACCAGCCAGATGGCGGCGCACAGCGCGAACCAGAACTGGGTCGACTGGTTGGTCTGGAACAGGAAAGTGTAGGCGAACGCGGCGCCCCAGAACAGCGCGATTGCGAACGCCTGCTTCTTGGACGAGCCGAACAGCTGGAAGGTTTCCCATACTGCGGCGACCAGGAACAGCACGATCGCGGCGGCGAACAACGGGTAATAGCCGCCGAACAGGATGCCGAGCAGCGCGACGAGCAGGATGATGGCGGTGATGACGCGGGTCTTGAGCATTATGCGGTCTCTCCGGCCAGCTGGTCGCCGGTGCGGCCGAAGCGGCGCTCGCGCGACTGGTACGACGAAATGGCGGCGTCGAGGGCGTCGACGTCGAAATCGGGCCAGTAGGTATCGGTGAAGTACAGCTCCGAGTACGCCAGTTGCCACAGCAGGAAGTTGGAGATGCGCTCTTCGCCGCCGGTGCGGATGAACAGGTCGGGCTCGGGCGCGTAAGCCATCGCCAGGTGCTCGGCCAGCTGCTCTTCGGCGAAATCGGCCACGCCAGGGTTGGCGGCGACCATTTTGTTGGTTGCCTGCATGATGTCCCAGCGGCCGCCATAGTTGGCGCAGATGGTGACGGTCAGGCGGGTATTGTTGGCGGTGCGGCGCTCTGCCGCGGCGATCATTTCTTGCAGCTTGGCATCGAAGCGCGACAGGTCGCCGACCACCTTCAGGCGGATGTTGTTCGCGTGCATTTTGGACACTTCGCGCTCGAGGGCGGTCACGAACAGGCGCATCAGCAGCGACACTTCTTCTTCCGGACGGCGCCAGTTCTCGGACGAGAACGCAAACAGGGTCAGGTACTCGATGCCGCGCAGCGCGCAGGCTTCCACCACGCCGCGTACGGCTTCGACGCCCTTGACGTGGCCAGCCACGCGCGGCATGAACCGTTTGGTCGCCCAGCGGCCGTTGCCGTCCATGATGATGGCAACGTGGCGCGGCATGTTTGCCACTTCAGGGACTGCTGTCGTCGAACTCTTGAAAATCATAGATCCTGGGCCAGAAAAAACGTAGGGCGGGTAAGCGTGCCTGCCGCCGAGGCCGCGCACCTGCCGAGCATGCGTGCGTGGATGGCGGCACGTCCGTTCGGCGGGCCGCCAACCTGCAATTATTACACGGTCAGGACTTCTTTCTCTTTTTCAGCGACGACCTTCTCGATGTCGAGCACGAACTTGTCGGTCAGCTTCTGGATCTCGTCCGATGCGCGGCGCTCTTCGTCTTCCGAAATGGCCTTGTCTTTCACCAGTTTCTTCAGCGACTCGTTCGCATCGCGGCGGATGTTGCGCACGGCGATTTTCGCATCTTCCGCTTCGCCCTTGCACAGCTTGACCATTTCCTTGCGGCGTTCTTCGGTCAGCGCCGGGGTCGGCACGCGGATCATGTCGCCCTGCGACGATGGGTTCAAGCCCAGGTCGGAGTCGCGGATCGCCTTTTCGATGGTGGCGGCCATTTTTTTCTCGAATGGCTGCACGCCGATGGTACGCGCGTCGACCAGGGTTACGTTGGCGACCTGGGTCAGCGCGGTTGGCGAACCATAGTATTCGACCGTGATGCTGTCGAGGATACCGGTGTGGGCGCGGCCGGTACGAACCTTGGCCAGATCGGCCTTGAGGGTGTCGATCGACTTGTTCATGCGGTCTTGCGCGCTTTTCTTAACGTCAGCGATAGTCATGCTGCTCTCCTGTGTTCGATGATTATTGTTGGTTGATGCTTAAACGTGTACCAGGGTGCCTTCGTCTTCGCCCATGACGACGCGCATCAGCGCGCCTGGCTTGACGATCGAGAACACCTTGATCGGCAGCTTCTGGTCGCGGCACAGTGCGAACGCGGTGGCGTCCATCACCTGCAGGTGCTTGGCGATGGCTTCGTCGAAGTTGATCGACTCGTAGCGGGTGGCGCTTGGGTCCTTCTTCGGATCGGCAGTATATACGCCATCGACCTTGGTTGCCTTGAGCACGATCTCGGCGCCGATCTCGGAGCCGCGCAGCGCAGCGGCGGTGTCGGTGGTAAAGAACGGGTTGCCGGTACCGGCGGCGAAGATCACGACCTTGCCTTCTTCCAGGTACTGCAGCGCCTTCGGGCGGACGTACGGCTCGACGACCTGCTCGATGCCGATCGCCGACATCACGCGCGCGACGATGCCGACATGGCGCATCGCGTCGGCCAGGGCCAGCGCGTTCATCACCGTGGCCAGCATGCCCATGTAGTCGGCGGTGGCGCGGTCCATGCCCTGCGCACCAGGCGCAACGCCGCGGAAGATATTGCCGCCGCCGATGACCACTGCCAGTTCCACGCCCGCTTTTGCCACTTCCGCCACATCGGCGACCATGCGCTCGATGGTCGCGCGGTTGATACCGTAGGCGTCATCGCCCATCAGAGCTTCGCCGGACAGTTTCAGGAGGACGCGTTTGTAAGCTGGTTTCGACATGGGTGGGCTCCTAAAAATGACGGTTGTATTCGGGTCCGGGCGGCAAGCGGCTTGTGGCCGCCACCTCCGCCCTCACCTGTCCATGAGGATAGGTGGCACGAGTTAAAAAAACGGGCCTTCCGGCCCGCTTTCCAACTTACTGCTTCGAAGCAGCCATTTGCGCAGCAACTTCTGCCGCGAAATCGTCTTGCTTCTTTTCAATGCCTTCGCCAACAACATACATCGTGAACGATTTCACGGTGGTGTTCTTTTCTTTCAGCATCTGCTCGATCGACTGCTTGTCGTTCTTTACGAACGCCTGGTTCAGCAGCGACACTTCTTTCAGGTACTTCTGAACCGAACCTTCGAGGCGCTTGGCCAGGATTTCCGGCGACTGCGCTGGCTTGCCTGCAGCAGCAGCAGCGTCAGCATCTTCCTGAGCTTTCAGAGCGGCAACCGAACGCTCTTTTTCGATCAGTTCAGCTGGCACTTCGTTCGACGACAGTGCTACTGGCTTCATTGCAGCGATGTGCATCGCCACGTCCTTGCCAACCTGCTCGTCCGCGCCTTCGAACTCTACCATGACGCCGATACGGGCGCCGTGCAGGTACGCAGCCAGCTTGCCGGTGGTCTCGAAACGCTGGAAGCGGCGGATCGACATGTTTTCGCCGATTTTACCGATCAGTGCCGAACGCACTTCGTCCAGGGTCTTGCCGTCCAGCGGCAGTGCCAGCAGGGCTGCGACGTCAGCAGGGTTGTGCTCGGCGACCAGCTTGGCTGCATTCGCTGCCAGCGCCAGGAAGTCGTCGTTCTTTGCCACGAAGTCGGTCTCGCTGTTCACTTCTACCAGGGCGCCAACGCCGCCGGCGATGAACGATGCTACCACGCCTTCAGCGGTGATACGGGACGATGCTTTCGATGCCTTGCCGCCCAGCTTGACGCGCAGGATCTCTTCCGCACGGCCCATGTCGCCTTCGGCTTCGGTCAGTGCTTTTTTGCATTCCATCATCGGCGCATCGGTCTTGGCGCGCAGTTCGCCAACCATTGCTGCAGTAATCGCTGCCATAAGAATTCTCCTAAGTGTGTTTCGTATTCTGTTTAAAAAAAAGGGGGAGCAGATGCCACCCCTTTTTCTACTTGATCAGCAGGTTGCCCTGCCGCCAGTTATGCTTGCTCGGAAACTTCTACGAACTCGTCCGACGACTTGGCCATCTGGACCACTTCGTTGGTCGCGTTAGCGCGGCCTTCGAGGATCGCATCGGCGACGCCGCGAGCGTACAGGGTGATTGCTTTCGACGAGTCATCGTTACCTGGGATGACGTGGGTCACGCCTTCTGGCGAGTGGTTGGTATCAACCACGCCGATGACTGGGATGCCCAGCTTGCCAGCTTCGGTGATCGCACCCTTGTGGTAGCCGACGTCAACGACGAAGATTGCGTCAGGAACGCCGCCCATGTCCTTGATACCGCCGATGGCCTTCTGCAGCTTGATCATCTCGCGCTGGAACATCAGGTTTTCTTTCTTCGACAGCTTCTCAGCCGAACCGTCTTCGATGGCCGCTTCCATGTCCTTCAGGCGCTTGATCGAGGTCTTGATCGTCTTGAAGTTGGTCAGCATGCCGCCCAGCCAGCGCTGGTCGACGAAAGGTACGCCAGCACGAGCAGCTTCAGCAGCGATGATGTCGCGTGCCTGGCGCTTGGTGCCAACCATCAGGATCGTGCCGCGGTTAGCGGAGATCTGCTTGATGGTCTTCATTGCTTCTTGATACATACCCATCGTCTTTTCCAAGTTGATGATATGGATCTTGTTGCGGTGACCGAAGATGAAAGGAGCCATCTTTGGGTTCCAGAAACGGGTTTGGTGACCGAAGTGGACACCGGCTTCCAGCATTTCGCGCATTGTTACGGACATGTGATTCTCCAGGGTTGGGTCTGGAATCCGGCCAGTCACCTCGAGGGCACCCTTTGAGGCCGGATTCGCGATTTAACAAGTAATTTGACAACATTGCTTGGAACTGAATTCAAGCAACCCGAGATTCTAGCCGGTTTTGGCCATGTTTTCAAGTGTTGCGTGCACTGGAATGCATGCAGTCGCGGCCCGTCGTTCCCGCGCATGCGGGAACCCATGCCCCTTGGGGCCGGCGCGCTATGGGTTCCCGCCTGCGCGGGAACGACGCGAAACCTATTGGCCTGCGATCACTTATAATGAGGCCATTCCCGCTATAAACGCTTTTTGTCGATTGTGACCACTATGTCCACCATTTCCATCAAAACCGCAGAAGACATCGAAGGCATGCGCGTCGCTGGCCGCCTCGCTTCGGAAGTCCTCGATTACATCACGCCGTTCGTCAAGGTCGGCGTCACCACCGGCGAGATCGATCGCCTGTGCCATGAATACATGGTCAACGTCCAGGGTACGATCCCGGCGCCGCTGAACTACTGCCCGCCGGGCTACACCCCGTATCCGAAGGCCATCTGCACCTCGGTCAACGACGTGATCTGCCACGGCATCCCGGGCGACAAGGTCCTCAAGAACGGCGACGTGGTCAACCTCGACATCACCGTCATCAAGGATGGCTACCACGGCGACAACAGCCGCATGTTCTTCGCCGGCGAACCGTCGATCCTGGCGCGCCGCCTGTCGGAAGTGACGTACGAGTGCATGTGGCTCGGCATCGCCAAGGTCCGCCCTGGCGCGCACCTGGGCGACATCGGCCACGTGATCCAGCAGCACGCCGAAAAGAGCGGCTACAGCGTGGTGCGCGAATTCTGCGGCCACGGCATCGGCAAGGTCTTCCACGAAGAGCCGCAGGTACTGCACTATGGCCGTCCGGGCACGCTGGAAAAGCTCGAAGCGGGCATGATCTTCACCATCGAGCCGATGATCAACGCCGGCCGCCGCGACATCCGTGAAATGGGTGACGGCTGGACCATCAAAACCAAGGACCGCAGCCTGTCGGCGCAGTGGGAGCACACCATCCTGGTGACCGAAACCGGCTATGAAGTGCTGACCCTGTCGGCCGGCAGCCCGCCTCCGCCTGCCATCATTGGCGCCCCGGCTCAAGCCGTAGCGGCGTAACGCCATGCCAGCGGCGGCGCACAGGAGCAAAACGCGCGACCTTCTCAAGCAAAGGCTGAAGGCGGACCGTGCGCAGCTCATCGCCGCATTCAGCGAGGACAGCAAACCTGAAAAGCTGCTGCGCTCGCTGCGCCAGAGCGTCGACGCGATACTCACCGATGCCTGGGACGCCTCCAGCATGCCGCCCGACGCGGCGCTGGTGGGTGTGGGCGGCTACGGCCGCGGCGAGCTGTTTCCATTCTCCGACGTTGACCTGCTGATCCTGCTGGCCGAACCGGCCAACGCGCTGACCCAGGCGCGCCTGGAAGGACTGGTGCAGCTGCTGTGGGACCTGGGCCTGGAGATTGGCCACAGCATCCGCACCGTCGACGAATGCCTGGTCGAATCGGCCGCCGACATCACTGTGCAAACCAGCCTGCTGGAAGCGCGCCTGATCACCGGCGCCGCACCGGTGTTTGAAGAGCTCGAGCAGCGCTACAGCGATGCGATGGACCCGCAGGCCTTCTTCCAGGCCAAAATGGCCGAGATGCGCCTGCGCCACGCCAAGTACGAAGACACCGCGTTCAGCCTCGAGCCGAACTGCAAGGAAAGCCCCGGTGGCCTGCGCGACCTGCAGGCCATCCTGTGGGTCGCCAAAGCGGCGGGCCTGGCCAACTCCTGGGGCCAGCTGGCCCTGCGCGGCCTGATCACGCAAACCGAAGCGCGCCAGCTGATGGAAAAGGAAAGCGCGTTCAAGGACATCCGCATCCGCCTGCACCTGCAGGCAAACCGGCGCGAAGACCGCCTGCTGTTCGACCTGCAAACGCCAATCGCTGAAACCTTCGGCCTGAAGACCACCGGCGAAGGCGCCCACCTGCGCCGCGCCAGCGAATACCTGATGCAGCGCTACTACTGGGCCGCCAAGACGGTAACCCAGCTAAACACCATCCTGCTGCAAAACATCGAAGCGCAGCTGTTCCCGCAAGACTCGGTGCCGGAGGCGATCAACGAGCGTTTCGACGATGTCGGCGGCTTTATCGATATCGCCGACGACAACGTCTTTGAGACCACGCCCTCCTCCATCCTCGAAATGTTCGTGCTGATGACGGAGCGCCCGCACCTGAAAGGCATGACGGCGCGAACCATGCGCGCGCTGTGGCACGCCCGCTCGCTGATCGACGCGGAGTTCCGCGCCGACCCGGTCAACCGTGCGTACTTCTTGCGCATTCTGCAGGCACCGGTCGGCCTGGTGCACGCGCTGCGCCGCCTCAACGATACCGGCGTGCTGGGTCGCTACCTGCCGAGCTTCCGCCCGATTATCGGGCAGATGCAGCACGACCTGTTCCACGTCTACACGGTGGACCAGCACATCATGATGGTGGTACGGAACATGCGCCGCTTCACGATGACGGAACACGCGCATGAATACCCGTTCTGCAGCCAGCTGATTGCCAACTTCCCGCGCTCATGGCTGCTGTATGTGGCGGCGCTGTTCCACGACATCGCCAAAGGCCGTGGCGGCGACCACTCGCTCCTCGGCGTGGCCGACGTGACGCAGTTCTGCGAAGAACACCTCATCAGCGCCGAAGACACGGAGCTGGTGGCCTTCCTGGTGCGCGAGCACCTGATGATGTCGACCGTCGCGCAAAAGCAGGACATGTCGGACCCCGACGTCATCCAGTCGTTCGCCAACCTGGTCAAGGACGAACGCCACCTTACCGCGCTGTACCTGCTGACGGTTGCCGATATCCGCGGCACCAGCCCGAAGGTGTGGAACGCGTGGAAAGCCAAGCTGCTCGAAGACCTGTATCGCATCACCCTGCGCGTGCTTGGCGGCGAGCCGCCCTCGGCCGACCGCGAACTGAAAAACCGCCAGGTCGAGGCGATGGCCACGCTGCGCCTGTTTGGCCTGGCGCCGGACGCGCATGAAGCGCTGTGGTCCAGGCTCGACATGGCCTACTTCCTGCGCCACGACGCCTCCGACATCGCATGGCAAACCCGTTCGCTGTACGACCGCATCGACAGCGAGCGCCCGGTCGTCAAGTGCCGGCTGGCGCCGATTGGCGAAGGCTTGCAGGTGACGGTCTACACGAAGGACCAGCCCGACCTGTTCGCGCGCATCTGCAGCTACTTCGACCGCAAGAACTTCAGCATCCTCGACGCCAAGATCCACACCACGCGGCACGGCTATGCGCTCGACACCTTCCTCGTCACCGAGCAGAACTTCGCCAAGAGCTACCGCGACATCATCAACCTGATCGAGCACGAGATCTGCGAACTGCTGGTATCGCAGTCGCCGCTGCCGGTGCCCACGCGCGGGCGCCTGTCGCGCCTGTCGCGCACCTTCCCGATCGCCCCGACGGTCGACCTGCGGCCGGACGAGCGCGGCCAGTACTACCTGCTGTCGATCGCCGCCAATGACCGCACCGGCCTGCTCTATTCGATCGCCAACGTCCTCACGCGCTACCGCATCAACGTCCACACCGCCAAGATCATGACGCTTGGCGAGCGGGTCGAAGACGTGTTCCTGATCGACGGCGCGGCGCTCAATAACGCGCGCAACCAGATCCAGCTCGAGACCGACCTGCTCGATGCCCTCAAAGTTTAAACAGCACTCCAATAGTAAAGAACACGATGACTGAATTAGTACGCCTTTCGAAACGCATGTCCGAACTCGGGCTATCTTCGCGCCGCGAAGCAGATGAATGGATCGCCCGCGGCTGGGTGCGGGTTGATGGGCAGGTTGTGTCCGAACTTGGCAGCAAGGTCCTGCCGCACCAGAAGATCACGGTCGAACGCCAGGCCGCCGCCGAGCAGTCCAAGCGCGTGACGATCCTGATCAACAAGCCGATGGGTTATGTCAGCGGCCAGGCCGAAGACGGCTACACGCCGGCGGTCGCGTTGATCAAGCCGGAGAACCGCTGGGAAGAAGACCCGTCGCCCGAGACCTTCCACCCGACCCAGCTGCGCAGCCTGGTGCCGGCCGGGCGCCTGGACATCGACTCGGTCGGCCTGTTGATCCTGACGCAGGACGGCCGCGTGGCAAAGACGCTGATCGGCGAAACCACCACCGTCGAAAAAGAATACCTGGTGCGCGTCGAATACACCAAGGAAGGCAAGCTGCCGGAATCGGACCTGAAGAAGCTGTGCTTCGGCCTCTGGATGGACGGCAAACCGCTGCTGCCGGCCAAGGTACGCTGGCAAAACGACGACCAGCTCAGCTTCACCCTCAAGGAAGGCAAGAAGCGCCAGATCCGCCGCATGTGCGACATGGTCGGCCTGAAGGTGGTTGGGCTGAAGCGCGTCCGCATCGGCAAGGTCAAGCTGGGCGACCTGCCGGTCGGCAAATGGCGCTACCTGCGCCCTGACGAACAATTCTAACGACAGTTTTATAACGGAGACCTGATGCGCCAATTCCCTGTACTTGCTGCCGGCTTGATCCTGGCCAGCCACACCGCTATCGCTGCGGCCCAATCCGTCGCCGAGGTACCGCTGCGCGCGCACCTCGCCTTCCTGGCGGACGACCTGCTCGAAGGTCGCGGCACCGGCCAGCGCGGCGGCGAACTCGCCGTCAAGTACATCGAAACGCAGGCGGCCATCATCGGCCTCAAGCCAGCGGTTGGCAACAGCTACCGCCAGCCGGTCAAGATCGTCGGTAGCAAAACGCTGCCAACGAGCTCGGTGAAATTTGAAGCGGGTGGCAAAGCTTTCGCTCCGGTACTCGGCAACGACATCGTGTTCGGGAACGCGAACGATGCCCCGCAAACGCGGTTCGAAGCGCCGATGATCTTTGTCGGTTACGGCATTGACGCGGCGGACGAAAACTGGAATGACTACGCGGGCCTCGACGTCAAGGGCAAGGTCGTCGTCATGATGGTCAACGACCCGAAGCCGACCGCCCAGGAACCGAACCGCTTCGCGGGCAAATCGCTGACCTGGTACGGCCGCTGGATTTACAAGTTTGAAGAAGCCGTGCGCCAGGGCGCTGCTGGCGTGCTGCTGATTCACACCGCCGAATCGGCCTCGTACCCGTGGAGCGTGCCGGCCAACGGCTTCGCGCGCGAGCAGTTCCGCCTTGCCGGCAAGGGCAATGCGATGCAGGGCTGGATTCATGAGGACACCGCGCGCAGCCTGTTCGCCGCCGGCGGACATGACCTCGATGCGCTGCGGGCGAAAGCCGAAGTACGCGGTTTCAAGCCGGTCGACCTGAACGCCAGGGCGACGGTCGCCATCGACAGCCAGCACCGCAACATTGAAGAGACCAATGTCGCGGGGATCGTGCCAGGCACCGATCCGAAGCTGAAGGAAGAAGCGGTGATCTACTCATCGCACTGGGACCACCTCGGCAAGCTCGAAGTTCCGGGCCAGCCGGACCACATCTGGAACGGCGCGATCGACAACGCATCGGGCAGCGCCGCGCTGCTGGCGATGGCCCAGGCGGCAGTGGCCAAGCCGGCCAGGCGCACGCAGATCTTCCTGTGGACGGCAGCCGAAGAACAAGGGCTGATCGGCGCCACCGGCTACACTCGCAATCCGCTCTGGCCGCTGGCGAAAACCGCGGCTGACCTGAACCTCGACAGCCTGAACTTCGTTGGCCGCACGCGCGACATCGGCGTGGCGGGTTCCGAGCGCAGCAGCCTGCACGCCAGCGCCGCCAAGGTGGCAAAGGCGATGGGCCTGCGCCTCGCTCCGACGGTACCCGACCTTGGCGGCGCCTTTTTCCGCGCCGACCACTTCGCGTTCGCCAAAGCCGGCATCCCGGCGTTCAATGTCGGTTCTGCGGTATTCTCGGGCGACGGCTCGTTCGACTTCGAACATGACCACTCGGCGTCGAGCCAGAAGATGGTTGGCTTCACCAAGCACTATCACCAGGTCAGCGACGAGTACAACCCGGCGTGGAACCTGTCGGGCATGGTGCAGCAGGCCCAGTTCACGCTGAACCTCGGCTACGAAGTGGCGAACGCGCCGACGATGCCGACCTGGAGGAAGGGTGAGGCGTTTGGGGCTGTGAAGCGGTAGGAATCGGCTAACGGCGACGCGGATCAGCTGGCGTACACGCTATCCGCATCGCCGTTATTGCATTTCCCTCGCGCGTGCTCACAATGGTGCAGCTGCGGGCACTCACATCGACTTGCCTGAGTAGTTCGATGGCTTCACCGTACTCGCAGAAGTACCATCGTTCATAGTGCGGCGGCGGAGCAAAATCCCATATCGAGGTGAACTCCTCCTGGCCGCCAGCCTTGCGGACTTTAGTTACCGTTGGCTTTAAATATCCCGAGCCGTCATATGCTCCATGGAGCATTCCCACTGCCGACAGGGTAAGTTCTTGCTTACGCAGCAATGGCGTCCAACCTTTCGGTACTGCGTTCAACTGGAGTACGTCTTTCGACAGGCGAAGTGGACACGCTTCGGCTTTGGCAGGCAATCCGATTACGGTCAGTGCAATCACAAGGAATCCCACATTGTTGAGGTGCACAGTGCCCTCGTTGCTAGTGCAAAGGGGCATTTTGAGTCAGATCACGCTGCCTGCCGTTGAGTTGCAGCAAATAGCGTCCTGCGGGGAAGACCTCTTTCTTCCATCGGGAACCGTCCGGCGTGGTCAAGTGTGACAAAATGTCTACTGACATTTACCCATTGGAGACCGCAATGAATGAACGCATCACGATTAGCACGCCTGACGGCAGTTTCGGCGCTTACGTAGCAAAGCCCGCGACGCTCCCAGCTCCCGCCATTGTCGTCATCCAGGAAATTTTCGGCATTAACGCCGACCTGCGGGCGACCTGCGACGAATTGGCGGCGCAGGGTTTCATTGCGATCTGCCCTGACCTGTTCTGGCGCTTGCAACCGGGTGTCGACCTGACCGACCAGAGCCAGGAAGAGTGGAAGCAGGCGATGGCGCTGTACCAGGCCTTCGATCTCGATAAGGGCGTGGAGGATGTTGGCGCGACGTTGCAGGCCGCGCGCGACTATGACGGCGCCAACGGCAAAGTAGGGGTAATGGGCTTTTGCATGGGTGGGTTGCTGACGTTCCTCACGGCGGCGCGCAACGCCCCGGATGCGGCGGCGGCATACTACGGCGGCAGGACGAACGAGTTTGTGGCCGAGATGCAGTCGGTGTCATGCCCGATGATCATGCACCTGGGCGAAGCCGACGAGTATATTCCACCGCCAGCGCGCGAGCAGATTACCAAGGCGGCAGAGGGACATGCGAATGTGACGGTGTACACGTATGCGGGGCAGAACCATGCGTTTGCGCGGCATAACGGGTCGCATTACGATGCGGCGTCGGCGAAGCTGGCGAATCAGCGCACGTATGAGCTCTTTAAGAAGCGGTTGGGCTGATCTTGGGATTCGGCGGATGACGCGCTGCGCGCTCTTCCGCCCTACCAGTACTACCGTCAACGTAGGGCGGAAGAGCGCGTACTTTTAGAACAGCTTAAACTTCAACTGCAGCGATATCCCGCCGTGCAATCGGTTCTTGTATGTCGGGATCACCGCCAGGTTGACACCCACCCGCTTGTACTCGTACGTCGCCGCGGGAATCAGGGCTGGAAACCAGCCACCATCGCGCATCTCCGGATAGCCGTCGAACGCCCCAATCACCGCGCCGAGCTTTACGCCCTTGTACGTCCACGGCTGGTAATACAAACCCACATACTTCGAGTGTTCGCGGTCGCTGTTATAAAACCGCCCCGCCGTCACCGATGCTTCATCCGAAAACCGGTACTCGATCCCGACGCCGGGGTTACGGCCATTGAGGTCCTTGTCGCTCTGGAAGTGGTACGTCGCAAAGCCGGTCGAGAGCCACAGCTCGCTGCGTTTGCCGCTGTCCGGCGCTGGCGCCTGCTCTTGTGCCTGGGCCTGGGCGCACAGCAGCAATGCCAGCGCGAGGGCGGATGTCTTGATCATGGATTGTCTTAGTCGTCGTCGTTTGGATCGAGATCCGGGAACATCACTTCGGTGTAGCCGAACTGGGAGAAATCACGGATCCGCATCGGATACAGGATCCCGAGCAGGTGATCGACTTCGTGCTGCACCACGCGCGCGTGGAAGCCGTCAACGTCGCGGCTGATCTTGTTTCCGAACTGGTCGAAGCCCTCGTAACGCAGCTCGCTGAAGCGCGGGACCAGGCCGCGCAGTCCAGGCACCGACAGGCAGCCCTCGAAGGCGTCGTCCGTTGCTTCGGACAGTGGCGTCAGCACCGGATTGATCAAGACCGTCTCGGGCACCTGCGGTGCGTCCGGGTAGCGCGCGTTCTGCTTGAAGCCGTAGATCACCAGCTGCAGGTTGACGCCGATTTGCGGCGCCGCCAGGCCGGCGCCGTTCGCATCATGCATGGTGTCGAACATGTCTGCGATGAGCGCATGCAGCTCGGGCGTGTCGAATTCAAGCACCGGTTCGGCGACGCGCAGCAAGCGCGGGTCGCCCATTTTGAGAATTTCACGGACTGTCATTTCGGGTCGAGTCTTTCACAAACGTCGTTAAGGAACTGGCGCAGCCCTGGGCCGGTCTCCGGGTGTTTCAGGCCCATCGCAGTCATCGCCTTCAGGTAGCCAAGTTTGGAGCCGCAGTCGTAGCGCTGGCCGGCGTATCGATACGCCAGCACCCGTTCGGCAGCCATCAAGGCCGCGATGCCGTCGGTAAGCTGGATCTCGCCGCCAGCGCCAGTGCCGAGATTTTCCAGGTAGTCGAAAATGCGCCCGGTGAGCACGTAGCGACCGACCACGGCAAGCGTCGATGGCGCCACCTCCGGCTGCGGCTTTTCGACGATGCCCGACACCAGTTCGATGCCCGGACGGTAAGGCGCAGCGCTGACAATGCCGTACTGTTTGGTGTTCTCTCGCGGTACGTCCTGCACCGCCAGCACGCTGCAGTTTTCGTAATCGTACACCTCGGTCATCTGCTGCAATACAGGCTTGTAATCCGGGCTGGTGTCCATGAAGTCGTCGGCCAGCAGCACCGCAAACGGTTCATTACCGACAACCGGGCGCGCGCACAGAACCGCGTGGCCGAGGCCCAGCGGTTCCGACTGGCGGATGTAGATGCAGGTGATGTTCTTGGGGATGACGCCGCGGATCACTTCCAGCAGTTGCGCCTTGCCGGCCGCTTCCAGCTCGGCTTCAAGCTCGTAGGCCTTGTCGAAGTGGTCCTCGATCGCGCGCTTGTTGCGGCCGGTGATGAAGATCATCTCGGTGATGCCGGCGGCCACAGCCTCCTCGACCGCGTACTGGATCAGTGGCTTGTCGACGATCGGGAGCATTTCCTTCGGCTGCGCCTTGGTAGCCGGGAGGAAGCGGCTGCCTAAACCGGCCACCGGGAATACTGCTTTTCTGATGCGCTGCATCCTGCCCCCTGTTTGTTCGTTTATGCGGCCGCGCCGTTGACGGTCTCCAGCAGCGCCAACAACGCGGACTCGTCGAGCAGCGTGATGCCCAGCTCCTGCGCCTTGGCCAGCTTGCTGCCTGCGTCGGCGCCGGCGACCACATATGAAGTCTTCTTCGATACGGATCCCGACACCTTGCCGCCTGCCGCTTCGATCAGCGCCGCGGCGTCGTCGCGGCTCAGCGTCGGCAGCGTACCTGTGAGCACAAACGTCTTGCCGGCCAGCGCGCTGTCCGATTTCGTCATCGAATGCGCTCCCTCGGTCCAGGTCATGCCGGCCTCGCGCAGCTGGGCTACCAGGGCGCGGTTGTCGTCGTCCGACAGGAACTCTGCAATCGAACGCGCCACGACTGGGCCAACATCTGCCACGTCGAGCAGCTGAATGCCATTCTCCCACGTTGCCGCATGAAGCAGCGCGTCGATGCTGCCGAAGTGCTGGGCCAGCGCCTTGGCGGTCGATTCGCCAACGTGACGGATGCCGAGCGCGTAGATAAAGCGCGCAAGCGTGGTCTTCTTCGATTTCTCAAGCGCGTCAAGTACGTTCTGCGCCGACTTGGCCGCCATGCGGTCCAGCGCGCACAAGCGGTCCATGTCGAGGCGGTACAGGTCAGCGGCGGTCTTGACCGCGCCCTTGTCCACCAGCTGTTCGATCAGCTGGTCGCCCATGCCTTCAACGTCGATCGCGCGGCGCGACACGAAATGCATCAGGCCACCTTTGCGCTGGGCGCTGCAGTGCGTCCAGCCGCCGGAGCAGCGGGCGATTGCTTCATCCTCGGGCTTGACGATTGGCGAGCCGCACACCGGGCAGCTGGCCGGCATGACGAACTCGCGCGCGTCCGCAGGACGCCGTTCCGGCACGTGCGCGACGACTTCCGGAATCACGTCGCCCGCGCGCCGCACAATCACGGTGTCGCCGATGCGGATGTCCTTGCGGCGCACCTCATCTTCGTTGTGCAGCGTCGCATTCATCACATTCACGCCGCCGACGAACACCGGCACCAGGCGCGCCACAGGCGTGATCGCCCCGGTGCGCCCGACCTGCACTTCAATATCCTGAACCTGCGTCAGCGCCTCCTCGGCCGGGAACTTGTGGGCCAGCGCAAAGCGCGGCGCGCGCGAAACAAAACCAAGCTGCTGCTGGTCTTCAACGCGATTGACCTTATAGACGACACCGTCGATTTCATACGGCAGGCTGGCGCGGCGCTTTCCGATGTCGCGATAGAACGCGAGCATGCCCTCGAAGCCCGGCACCACGGCGCGCTCGGCGCACACCGGCAGGCCCAGCGCGTGGTACCAGTCGAGCATTTTTGAATGCGAATCGGGCATCGACACGCCTTCAAGCGCGCCGATTCCATAGGCGAAGAAGCGCAGGCTGCGCTGCGCGGTGATACGCGAGTCGAGCTGGCGCAGGCTGCCCGCCGCCGCGTTGCGCGGGTTGGCGAATTCCTTCTGCCCTGCTTCGCGCTGGCGCGCATTGAGCTTGGCGAAATCGGCTTTGTACATCAACACTTCGCCGCGCACTTCCAGCACCTTCGGCACGGCGCTACCGTGCAGGCGCAGCGGGATAGCGCGGATGGTACGGATGTTGGTCGTGACGTCTTCACCGGTGGCGCCATCGCCGCGCGTGGCGGCCTGCACGAACACGCCGTCTTCGTAGCGCAGGCTGATCGCCAGGCCGTCGAACTTGAGCTCACTGGCGTATTCGGCCTGCACCGCGCCGAGGCCTTCGCGCACGCGGCGGTCGAAGTTCTCGACATCCTCGTCGGTGAAGCCGTTATTCAACGACAGCATCGGCACGATATGCGTGACCTGCTTGAACTCAGGGATTGGCGCCGCACCCACCCGATAGGTCGGCGAATCGACCGATACCGCTTCCGGATGCGCGGCTTCCAGCTGCTGCAGTTCGTGGAAAAGCTTGTCGTACTCCGCGTCGGGAATCGTCGGCGCGTCTTGTACGTGGTAGGCGAAGATGTGGCGATTCAGCTCAGTAGTCAGCCACTGCATCCGGTCCAGGTGTGCGCTGTTTGCTGCGGTGGTCACGATACTCCCCGAACTTAGCTGAACAGGCGCATCGCGCGTGTCGAGCCGGCAGGAATGTCGGCCGCTTCCATCTCCTGGTAGAACTCCAGCACCTGGCCGTTGATCTCGCCAAGGGCGGCGTCGGTCAGCGGCTGGTCGAAGTCGTCGACGATGGTGCAGTCAAGGCGCTCGACCAGCTGCTTGGCGCAGGTGACCATGGCGCCGAAGCCGTCGCGCGCCGGCGCCACGCACGGCACGTCCAGCAGCAGCGTCAGGCGCGACGTGGTATCGGCGCCCAGCGTGACATTGGTCGACAGCGTGAACAGGATGCCGCCCTCGCCGTCCGGCATCGCGAAGCGGCCATCCGGACGCACGTCGAAGCCCTGCTTTTCCAATGCGCCGATCAGGGTGGTCATCGACCAGGCCGCGCCGTTCGACATCAGGTTCACGCCCAGCTGGGCGTCGTGCGCGGCGACGAAGCGATGCAAGGTGCGCGATTCGCCCATCACTTCGATCATGTCCGGAATTTCCGGTTCTGCGCCGATGTCGTCGGCCAGCGCGCGCAGGCGCGTCACCAGTTCGGAGTATTCAAGTTCGTTCAGCGCGGTGGTGCGGCTGGCCATCTGCACGCCTGCCTGCAGCTTGGTGTAGACGCCGCCGTGGGTGATCGGCTCCCAGTCGCCGTTGACGTGCAGGCCGATGAAGTGGACCGGTTTGTTGCCGACGTGGCGCAGCGTCTGCAACGCTGGCAGGATCTTGTCGCCGCGGACCGCGATTTCCAGCGCCAGCGGGATCAGGCAGTCGATCAGCGGGTCGACCAGCGTGTTGGCCAGTTCGGCGGCGGGCGTGAGCCCGTCCGGGCCGACCGGGGCCGCGGCGATCGGTGCGAAGTCGTCGGTGGCCGCGGCGCCCGAAGGCTCGCCGTCGAAGCCAGTTCCGGCGCCTGGAGCGGCGCCGGGGATCGGGTTCAGGCCAAGGTCGAACGACGGCTCCTGGCGCGACTCGCCAGCGCGCATCAGCACATCGTCATGGTCGGTGGCGAAGGCCCGCTCCACGGTTTTCTTGGCTTTGTATTCCTGCCATTTGTTATAGGTATATACGCCGGCGATAAACACGCCGCCGGCTGCAAGAAGGCTTACTTGAAGATCTGTCATGCTGCTTGGGCCTCAGTAGCAAAATTTGCGGCGGACTCCATGTCCACCGCCACAATGCGCGATACACCTTGTTCCTGCATCGTCACACCGATCAGTTGATTGGCCATTTCCATCGCAATTTTATTATGCGAGATGAAAAGGAATTGAGTATGTTCGGACATCCGCTTGACCATCCGGCAGAAGCGCTCGGTGTTGGCATCGTCGAGCGGCGCGTCCACTTCGTCGAGCAGGCAGAATGGCGCGGGGTTGAGCCGGAACATGGAAAACACCAGCGCTGTCGCGGTCAGGGCCTTTTCGCCGCCCGACAGCAGGTGGATGGTCGCGTTCTTTTTACCCGGCGGCTGCGCCATGACTTGCACGCCGGAGTCGAGGATTTCGTCGCCGGTCATGACCAGCCTGGCGTTACCGCCGCCAAACAGGATCGGGAACAGCTCCGAGAAGTGATGATTGACGCGGTCGAAGGTGTCCTGCAGCAGGTCACGCGTCTCCTTGTCGATTTTCTGGATGGCGTCTTGCAGCGTGTTGATCGCCTCGGTCAGGTCGGCATTCTGCGAGTCGAGGAAGTTCTTGCGCTCGGAAGCCTGCGCCAGCTCGTCGAGCGCGGCCAGGTTGACCGCGCCGAGCGCCGTGATGGCGTTGGTCAGGCGCGTGACCTCGCCCTGCAGGTACGAAGCCTTCATGTCCGGGTGGAGCTTCTCGTTCAGCGCCGCCTCGTCGGCCTCCACGGCTTTCAGCGCGTCGTTGAACTGCTCCTGGTTCAGGCGCGCGGCCTGCTCCTTGAGCTGCATCTCGGTGATCTTGTCGCGCTGCGGCTGAAGGCTACGTTCGGCCTGCATGCGCGATTCCTCGGCGCTGCGCAGCTGCTGCGTGATCTGGTCAAGCTCATGGCGCGCATCGGACAGCGCGCGTTCCTGGCCGGTGCGCCGTTCAAGCAGGTCCTGCAGGCCGTCGTTGGCGGCGCCGGCTTCCAGCGATTCGAGTTCCTGCTGTCCGAGCTCAATGCTCTCGCCGACCTGCGAAGCCTGCTGCGTGGCGGTGGCGATATTGCGGCGCAGTTCCTCGATCTTGCTGCGCTGTGATTTCTCGGCGAACTGCGCTTCCTGCGCCGCGCGTTCCATCTCGCGCAGCTGTTGGCGCGCGTCGGCCAGCGCCTGCTCTTTTTCGAGGAACACGGTCTGCCCGTCTTCATGCGCGCCTTGCAGTTCGGCCAGCTCCATGTCGAGCTGTTCAAACTTCTCTTCAGCCTCGGCCTGGATCTGCTGCTGCTCGGCTTCCTGCGCTGCGATCTCGGCCAGGTCGGTGGCGATCTGGGTGCTGCGCTGGTTGAAGCGCGCTTCGACTTCGGACTGCTTGACGACGTCGATCTGCAGGCCGTGCACGTGCTGCGTCAAACCTGCGATGCGCTGGCGCGCGTCCTGCAGGCGGCGCGACAGGTCGGTTGCGGCAGCGTCGGCGCGCACCGAGCGGGCGCGCGCTTCGTCGGCCAGCAGTGCTTGTGCGCGCAGCTGGCGGGTGATGTTTTCGATTTCCTGCTGGCGCCCGAGCATGCCGTCCTGCTCCGAATCGGCGGCGTAAAAGCGCACGCTCGACTGGGTGACAACGTGGCCCTGGCGCGTGATGAATGATCCGCCCGTTGGCAGCTTGCCCCGTTCTGCGAATGCGGTTGCCGTGTCATCGGCGGCGAACACATTGTGCAGCCAGTCGTGCAGCAGGCCGCGCAGGCCCGTTTCGTTCAGCTTGAGCAGGTTGGCGAAGGGCTTGAGCCCATTGACTTCCAGCGGCGCCTCCGTGTTCTGCAAGGTCGGAGCGTACAACGCCAGCTTGGCCGGCGGGGCATCGCTGAAGAAGGCCTTGGCCCAGTCGATGTTCGACATCTCCAGCGCGCCGGTGCGCTCGCGCAGCACCGCTTCCATGGCGGTTTCCCAGCCCTGCTCGATGTGCAGCTTCTGCCACAAGCGCGGCAAGCCGTCGAGCTCATGCTTCTGCAGCCAGGGTTGTACCTTGCCCTGGGTTTGCACGCGTTCCTGCAGCTGCTTCAGCGCAGACAGGCGCGCTTCAAGCTGCGCGTTGGCGGCGCTTTCCGCATTCACCTGCGACTGTGCGGCGGAGCGCTCTTCTTCCACGCGCTGCTGCTGTTCGGACGCCTCTTCGAGCATCATGGTCTGCTCTTCCAGCGCCTGCTGCTTTTCCTCGAGCTGCATCTTGAGGTTGGCGAGGTGGCTGCTGTCGGGCAGGTTCAAGCCGTTCTTTTCCAGCTGCAGGCGCTCGCGCCGCGTGGCCAGGCCTTGCAGGATGTTCGATGCGTTGCGCTGGTGCGCCGAGGACAGCTCGATCTGCTGCTGCGCCTGCATGATCTTCTGACGCGACTGCGTGGTCTTTTCCTGCGCTTCGCGCCATGCCGTTTCCAGCGATGGAATGCGTTCGCTCTGCGCTTCGGCCGACATCTGCGACTGCTCGACACGCCCACCCAGCTCTTCAAGCAGGTACTCGGCTTCTTCGATCTGCTCCTGGTACTCCTGCGCCTGCGTTTGCCACTGGTTGCGCTGCGCGGTCAGGGTGCCGATCTGGTTCTGCAGGCGCGAACGCGATTCGATGACGAACTTGATCTGCGCTTCAAGGCTGCCGATTTCCGAATTGGTCTGGTACAGGTGGCCCTGCGCCGTGTGCAGGCGGTCGCCGACGGCGAAGTGGGCCTGGCGCATGCGTTCGAGGTCCAGTTCAACGTGGCGCAGCTTGGCGGTCTGTTCTTCGAGGTCGGTCTGGGCCTGCTCCATCTCGCGGAAGTACCTGGTCTGCTCGGCCTTCGCTTCGTTCTTACGCAGCAGCCAAAGCAGCTTTTGCTTTTCTTCCTGGTCGGCCTGCAGCGAGTGGAACTTGTTGGCGACGACCGCCTGCGCTTCGAGCTTCTCGAGGTTGGCGTTCAGCTCGCGCAGGATGTCTTCGACGCGCAGCAGGTTCTCGCGCGTGTCGTTCAGGCGGTTTTCGGTTTCGCGGCGGCGCTCCTTGTACTTCGATACACCCGCCGCCTCTTCCAGGAACACGCGCAGTTCTTCAGGGCGCGACTCGATGATTCGCGAGATCATGCCCTGGCCGATGATGGCGTAGGCGCGCGGACCGAGGCCGGTGCCGAGGAAAATGTCCTGGATGTCGCGCCGGCGTACCGGCTGGCTGTTGATGTAGTAGGTGGAGGTGCCGTCGCGCGTGAGCGTGCGCTTGACCGCGATCTCGGCGTACTGGCCCCACTGGCCCGCGGCCTTGCCGTCGTTATTGTCGAACACCAGTTCCACCGAGGCGCGGCCGGCCGGTTTGCGGTGCGTGGAGCCGTTGAAAATCACGTCCTGCATCGACTCGCCGCGCAGTTCGGATGCCTTCGATTCGCCCAGCACCCATCGCACGGCGTCGATGATATTCGACTTGCCGCAGCCGTTAGGGCCGACCACGCCCACCAACTGACCCGGGACCTGGAAATTGGTGGGATCTACGAAAGACTTAAATCCCGACAATTTTATGGAAGATAGACGCACGTTGTTGAACTGTTCTTCGCCTTGCTCGGCTCTTGGTTACCCGGAGATCGGAAAGGCCACCATCATACCATCTGTTGCTTGCAATATGGCCAAGTACGGAGCCAGGACAAGCGGACTTTCTCAGGGAAACACGGGACGATGCAAGCAGGCGGCGCTGGTTGCCAAGAAGCATGTCGGTAGCCACGGTGGGAAGAAAGGCGAGTTTGCCGGCGGCTGGAAGACGCCCAGCGAGGCGGCGATGGACAGCGAGAACGAGCAAAACGTCGCCCACCCGGCATCATTGCGGAATTATGCGCTCAAGACGGCGCCGGCCGAATCATTCATGGCTTCGGACAACACGCGCGCGACGACGCCACTGTCCTGGATCACCCTCGCCTTGCCTTCGCGGCAGGCCTGCGCGAGCGCTTCGCTTTGCAGCGAGAACGCTTCTTGCCGCGCGCCGGTCGAGAAAATGTACAGGCTGCGCAGCGGGCTGACCCACGCCAGCTTGACCTTGCGAACGCTCTCGTCGGGCTGCACGAACTCGAGCCACATGCCGCGTTCCAGCCCGTCGACGGTGATCACCGCCTCGTCCGCGCTCGCTTCCTGCTCGAGCGCGGCGGCTGCCTGCTCCTTTTCCATGCGGCGAATCGCATCCTGCTGCGCCACCTCCACGGCGATTTCCAGCTGGCGCTCCGGCGACAGGTCCAGCGGCGCACGCACGATCGAGGCATGGCATTCGGCCAGTCCGGCGAAGAACTGCAGGCGGTCCGCGTCCTTCCACTTGATGACGTCGAGCCATTGGTTCAATGTCGTCAGCAGCCCCGGCAACTTGCCAATGAGCTCCTTGCGCTGCTCGGTGGTGACCTTCGGCTTCACACTCCACAGCAAATCGTCCATGGTGCGCGTGGCGTTGGCGACCGCACCGGGCTTATCGTCTTCCACCGTGTAGGCAACGGTCAGCACCGTCGTCCATTTCTTTTCGAGGAAATTGTCGACGATGTCGACCGCGCCATTGCCGCCAATACGCATGGCCACCGCCACCCGGGCGCTGCGGTTCGCTTCGGCAGACTTTTCCTGCTTGAGCGCCTTGGCGATCGGGCCGGCGATGTCGCTGTCGGTGATGGACTCGTCCGCCGCAATCGATGCTTCCAGGTCGGCGACCGCTTCGGCGAAGGCTTCCTGCTCGCGGTCGGCGTCGCGGCCGACCAGGTCGACGTTGCGGCGCATCGCCTGGAACAGCGGGTCGTCGGCGTGCTTGCGTTGCTCCCAGCCCATACGCGAGAGCAAGTCGATCATGCGCCGCGCCGGGTGCGCTTCCTCGAAGAAGAAATTCTTGTCCGACAACGCCGCTTTCAGCACCGGGATTTGCAGGAACTGGATCAGGTCGCGGATTTCGGCGGGGATACTGTCGTCGAGGAAAACGGTTTCGAAGATGCGCGACAGCAGGTCGATGGTGCCCTCGTCGCCGCGCGACAGGCTGCCCTGGGGCAGGCTTTCTTTCAGGCGCGGCAGGTAAAACACATTGTGCGCGGGCGCACCTGCCTTGTCCGAAGCGCTGGCCATGCCTGATGCCGGCATCGGCGGCATGCGCTTCTGCATTTCCCCGAGTATGCCCAGCAATCCGCCGCCGACACCGGCAGCGTGCCCGGCGCCGGACGCAAGGCCTGCAGGAGCAAACCCACCGGCGCCGACAGCCTGCGCGCCAGCGCCATCGCCGGAGGCCGGCGCGAACCCACCGGCACTGGTCGCAGGCTGCAGCACGGCGCCACGCTCAAGGAAGCCGCCGCGCGTCTGTTCGACAGGCGGCACGAACGGCGTATCGAAGCCCGCGGCAGTGCTTGGCCGCCAGCCGCCGCTGCCTTTCGGCATCGACGGCAAGTCAGGAATGAGCGGAATGCCGTCATCGGCTTCAGGGCCGGACTTGAAGAAATCCTGCAGCCGGCGCGACAATGCCGCCTTTTCCGCTGCCCGCGCCGCCTTGGCCGCCGCAGCGTTGTCGGTTTTCTGAATGCGGTAAGAATCCACGGACCCCGGCAACACGCCTTTGCGCAGCATTGCCAGGTTCAGCGCTTCATACATTGGCGCGAATTCAAACAGCATGCCCGGCCGGAGCATCGGCACGATCAATGCATGCCCGGCGCGCTCCGGCTCGAAGTCTATCCATGCCTGCTGCAGCGCCATCAGGAACACCTGCGGACGGAACGGATTCTGATTCATGCGCAATACATCGCGTTCGAGCATGTGGCCGAGGCGCACGTTCAGCATCGCAAGGGCGTCGGAGTTGGCGACATCGAATGGCCGGCTGACGCCCTCAAAGGTCACCTGGTTGTCCATCTCCTCCAGCGAAACCAAACTGAGCGGGATAGGCGATGCTGCGGATTTGACCGGGACCGGCGCAAGCGCCACCAGTTCCGTGCGCGCGGCGTCGGCGAGTGCCTGGCAGGCAAGGTGGAAGAAGGCGTAACTGTTTTCTTTGAGGAGATTGCCGGATTTAACGCGCTGGAACATGGTGCTGCCGTCCGCCGATGCGGCGGTGGCATCGAGCAATTCGGCAATCATGCGGTTGATCACCGCCATCAGGTTGTCGTTAACGTGGCTAGAAACGATACCGGCGAGCTTTTCCAACAGGTCCTGGCGGATCTTGGCGCCAGATGCCTGCGGTAGAGCTGCTTCCGATTGTCGACTCGCCATCATGACTCCATTCTGACACGATATTGCCGCTTGGCAATAGCCAATCTGCATATTCGCCACGCTTTTGCACGCAAATTGTCGGAACTTGTCGATTTTGCATCACCTGGAAGGGCCGCGCTGACCGCCATAGCTTGATGTCGCGCAAAAGTTTCAACATGGACTTCCCTACGATGGCAGAGATGTCCCGTCTGGAATTGCCACCGAGAAGGAAGTCACCATGAAGCGCATCCGTAACCTCGACACCACCCTCAAAATCCACGCCTGCCTCGCCATTGTGCTGGTCCTTGGGGTTGCACTGGCGGCCGTGCTGCTGTCCCGGCTGGGACAACTGAGCGAGCTGGCCGCGCGGGTGCTGGAGACCAGCGGCGCGGCTGGCGGCGCCCAGGCCGCCGAACTGCTGCGCTCCGGCTACGAACAGACGCGCAACTGGAGCATCGTCCTGATCATCGCCGGCCTGACGCTGGCCGGCACCCTGGCAGCGTGGCTTGCGGGCGAAGTTTCGCGGCCAATCCACAGCGCCATGCTGGTGGCCCGGCGCATCGCCAGCGGCGACCTGGGCGTCCGGATCGCGCAGCAAGACCGCGGCGAAGCCGGCTTGCTAATGATCGCCATGCAAGAGATGAACGACAAGCTGGTGACGATGATCGACGGTGTCCGTGCCGGCGCCGATACCCTGTCCAGCGGCGCCGGCGAGATCGCCAGCAGCAGCATGAACCTGTCGGCGCGCACCGAACAGCAGGCGGCGGCGCTGGAAGAGACCGCGACGTCGATGGAAGAACTGACGGCGACCGTCAAGCAGAATGCCGATCACGCGCACCAGGCCAGCAAGCTGGCGGTGTCAGCGTCGGAAGTGGCAGTCAAGGGCGGCGAAGTGGTCTCCGAGGTGGTCGGGACGATGGCCTCGATCAACGAGTCATCGCGCCGGATTGCCGAGATTATCGGTGTCATCGACGGCATCGCCTTCCAGACCAATATTTTGGCGTTGAACGCGGCGGTCGAGGCGGCGCGTGCCGGCGAACAGGGTCGCGGCTTCGCCGTCGTCGCCTCCGAGGTGCGCAACCTGGCGCAGCGCTCGGCGTCGGCCGCGCGCGAAATCAAGGAGTTGATCGACGACTCGGTCAACAAGGTGTCCGCCGGCACCCACCTGGCTGACAAGGCCGGCAGCACCATGAATGAGGTGGTGGCCAGCGTCAAGCGCGTCACCGAGATCATAGGCGAGATCGCGGCGGCCAGCGCCGAACAGACGACCGGCATCGAGCAGGTCAACCAGGCGATCGCGGCAATGGACCAGGTAACCCAGCAAAACGCGGCGCTGGTGGAAGAGTCGGCAGCGGCCGCGGCCTCGATGCGCGAGCAGGCTGGCACGCTGAAGCACGCCATCACATCGTTCGGGGTGGAAGCCGAACCCATGCGCGCGGCGGCGCAGATTCACCTCGTCGCCAGCAATCCCGGCATGACAGCGCCCGCCAAGGCGACCATGGTCAAGCGCCCTCGCCCGGCGCCGGTTCCCGCAGCGCCAATCGCACGCAAGCCAGTGGCGGCACGGCGCGCCGCAAGCAAACCCGAATCCGATTGGGAAGAGTTCTAACCCATCAGTTTGTTGCAATCCTGTAGGAGTCAATCCTACAGGGGTACGAGGAATGTTCCGATACCGATTCAACAGTGCGGATCGCATGATTGCTTCACCGGAAACGCAGACGGGAACGTTTTCTCAGATGCAAAACCGGCGAGCACAGCATCCCAACTCTAAAAAGGAATGAACATGAACTCGAATCAAAAAAACCAGAGCAACAACAAACAAGCGCCAAACCAGCAGCCGGGCAACCAGCAAGCGGGCAACCAATCGGGCTCGCGTTCGGGCAGCATGCAGGACAACCAGCAATCGGACATTAATTCCGGTTCGCGTGCCGGCAACCAGGGCGGCACCCATGAGCAGCACGTCGAATCCGGCCGTCAAAGCCACAAGAACGACGCCTCGCGCCAGTCGGACGCTAGCGGTTCGGGCTCCAAGGCGCAACCGGGCAACAACCAGTCGAGCGGCGGCGGAACCCGCGGCGGCACGCCTGAGCAACACGCTGAAGCTGGCCGTCAAAGCCACAAAAACGACAAGCGCTGATAACGTAGTCGCCTGCTGGACGGCGCCGTGTTTCCGGGCCCCGTCATCACAGTAGCCAAACAGGAAGCAAAAGAAAGAGTCTGCGCCGGACATTCCGGTCGGCAGGCTCTTTTCCTTTTGGGTGCGACGAACGGGCGGTGCCATCACTAAGAGCGAAAAGCTGCCAACCCCGTCGTGCCCGCGAAAGCGGGCACCCATCCTGAGGATGATGCGATGGCGACAATCAGATTCACCACCCAGCTACGGCATGGATTCGCGCCTGCGCAGGAAGGACGAGTTGAGTCAACGCTTAACGGCGACAATGCCGCAAAATTACATAAAAAAACCGGCGCCAGGCCGGTTTCGTTTAAATATTGTGCAGGTGGAAGCCCTTGGGCGGGGCGAAGTCGCGGATGGCATTCACCACGCCGGCGACCTCGGCGTCGCGCGCGGTCAGGTGGAGGTCGGAATACTGGTGGATGGCCCACTGCTCCGGCGACAGGGTGACATGCTTGCGCAGGATCGACTCGGTACGCGCATCATCGGCGCGCAAGCCTTCGACGATGATGTTCAGCGCGTCGGGACGCGCGCCCGGCGATGCGGTCGCGTGCGACTTGTGCACCATGAACCGCGCCGTCTCGCTGGCGTATCGCTCGGTGCCCGACAAATAAAGTATCACCGCGATCGACGCTACCGCGCCGCCGTTGTACATCACAAACTTGATCGGCGAATTCGACAGGAAGTTATACAGGCACAGTCCATCGCTGACGTAGCCGCCGTTCGACTGGATCAAGACATGCGCGGTGTCGATGCCGCGCTCGGTCATTTCGGCGACTGCCTCGAACACGCGATGCACCATATCGCTGTTAACATCACCCGACAAGGTGTAATAGGCGTCCGTTTCTTTCGTTACGGGTTCTTGGCTCATGGTTATTAGCTCACGTTATTGATAGCCGATTCTAACAAATTAGATGAGAGCAAGCCTTTCCCCGCGCACCATTCGTGCGCGCCCCACCCTACTGAAGAGCACGGCGCCGAGTTGACACAACTGCCCTGGTGGCATATCCTCCACAGTCTTGATCGGGAGAGGGCAGCGCACAGCTGCCGCCGAAGGGGCATCACCCAAAAACTCTCAGGCAAAAGGACCGGTCAAGGGTCGACGCGCATGGCGCATCGGCTCAACTCTGGAGAGCGGCCGCGGCACATGCAAGCGGCCCACCGAAGGGGCAGGCGGATCATTCCGCTATCTCTCAGGTATCGAGGACAGAGGGGCGCGAACAAACACGGACGGCTGCGAGGCTTCCCGCGTCTGCTCGGCAGTCCCCTATTCACTTGTCCCGAGGATTCCATGACGCTCAAAACGACCCCGCTCAATTCCGCACACCGCGCCGCCGGCGCCAAGATGGTCGATTTCGGCGGCTGGGACATGCCCGTCAATTACGGCTCCCAGATCGGAGAACACCATGCGGTGCGCACCGACGTCGGCATGTTCGACGTTTCGCACATGTGCGTCGTCGACATCGAAGGCGCCAACGCGCGCACCTTCCTGCGCGGCCTGCTGGCCAATAACGTCGACAAGCTGCAGGTGCCGGGCAAGGCGCTTTACTCGTGCATGCTCAAGCCTGAAGGCACCGTCATCGACGACCTGATCGTCTACTTCTTCGCCGAAGACTGGTTCCGCCTGGTGGTCAACGCCGGCACCGCCGAAAAAGACCTCGCCTGGATCAATGCGCAGAACGAAGCCACCAACAGCGGCGTCACCGTGACCCAGCGCCGCGATGGCGACAACGCAATGGCGCTGATCGCCGTGCAGGGCCCGAACGCGCGCGCCAAGGTGTGGGAAGTGCTGCCGACCGCGAAGCAGGCATCCGAGCCGCTCAAGCCATTCAACGCCGTCATCGTCAAAGACACCGCGTTCGGCGAAGTGATGGTCGCGCGCACCGGCTACACCGGCGAAGACGGCTTCGAACTGGCCTTCCCTGCATCGCAAGCCGACGCGCTGTGGAACGCGCTCGTCGCCGCCGGCGTCAAGCCTGCGGGCCTGGGCGCGCGCGACACGCTGCGCCTGGAAGCCGGCATGAACCTGTACGGCCAGGACATGGACGAAACCGTCAACCCGCTCGACGCCGGCCTGGCCTGGACCGTCGACCTGGTCGCCGAGCGCGACTTCATCGGCAAGGCAGCGCTGCAAAAGGATGGCCAGCATCAGCAGTACATGGGCCTGATCCTGCGCGAAAAAGGCGGCGTGCTGCGCGCGCACCAGAAAGTCATCAGCGCGTCGGGCAGCGTCGGCGAGATCACCAGCGGCACCTTCAGCCCGACCATGCAGCAAGCCATCGCGCTGGGCCGCCTGCCAATGGACGTCGCTGTCGGCGACACCGTGCACGTCGAGATCCGCGACAAGAAGCTGGCCGCCACGGTAATCAAGCTGCCGTTCGTGCGAAACGGTAAAATCCTGGTTGCCTGACTATTTGCGCCCCGACCAACACCCTATTTAAACACTGGAGCTACCCATGAATATCCCTGCCGACCTGAAATACACCGAGTCCCACGAATGGGTCCGCGCTGAAGCCGACGGCACTGTCACTGTCGGCATCACCGAATTCGCGCAGGACGCGCTGGGCGACATCGTCTTCGTCGAACTGCCAAAAGTCGGCAAATCGCTGAACGCGGGCGAAGACGCAGCGGTGGTCGAATCGGTCAAGGCAGCAAGCGACATCTACGCACCAGTATCGGGCGAAATCGTCGCCGTCAACGACGCCGTCACCGACGCGCCGGACTCGATCAACCAGGACGCCTACTCGGCCTGGCTGTTCAAGATGAAGCCGAGCGACGCAAGCCAGATCGGCGGCCTGCTCGACGCAGCCGGCTACGGCAAGGCGACCGCGGAATAATCGCGGCCCCGCTGCCGCGCGCCGGGCAATCCGTGCGCGCGGCATGCCTGTCACCAGTTCCCACATACCCATCGGCTGCCGCCCCCACGGCCGCCAGCATCTTATTTGGCCCCTACCATGACCCGCACCAGCCTGACCCAACTTGAAGCCCGCGACGATTTCATCTCGCGCCATATCGGCCCATCGGACACCGAACAGCAAGCCATGCTGTCGAAGCTCGGCTACGCATCGCGCGCCGCGCTGATCGACGCTGTCGTCCCGGCCAACATCCGCAACAAGAGCAAGCTCGCGCTGGGCGAGTTCTTCAACCCGATGCCGGAGCAGGAAGCGCTGGCAAAGCTGAAGGCGATCGCCTCGAAGAACAAGGTCATGAAGTCGGTCATCGGCCAGGGCTACTACAACACCTTCACGCCGACGGTCGTGCTGCGTAACATCTTCGAAAACCCGGCCTGGTACACCGCGTACACGCCTTACCAGCCAGAGATTTCGCAGGGCCGCCTTGAAGCGATCCTGAACTTCCAGCAGGTTGTTACCGACCTGACCGGCATGGGCATCGCCAACTCGTCGATGCTCGACGAAGGCACCGCCGCCGCGGAAGGCATGACCCTGATCCAGCGCGTCGGCAAATCGGCATCGAACGTATTTTATGTTGCTGACGACGTGCTGCCGCAAACCCGCGAGATCGTCGAAACCCGCGCCAAACCGCTCGGCGTCGAAGTGCGCACCGTGGCTGCCAGCGAAGTCGAGAACCTCAACGAAGCATGCTTTGGCGTGCTGCTGCAATACCCGGGCGTCAACGGCGAAGTGCGCGACTACCGCGCCGCAGTCGAGAAGCTGCACGCCGCCGGCGCGATGGTGATCGTCGCCGCCGACCTGCTGGCGCTGACCCTGCTCACGCCTCCGGGCGAATGGGGCGCCGACGTCGTCGTCGGCAACAGCCAGCGCTTCGGCGTACCGCTCGGTTTCGGCGGCCCGCACGCCGGCTACCTGGCCACCCGCGACGAATTCAAGCGCAGCATGCCAGGCCGCCTGGTCGGCGTCACCATCGACGCCCAGGGCAACAAGGCCTACCGCCTGGCGCTGCAAACCCGCGAGCAGCATATCCGCCGCGAAAAAGCCACCTCCAACATCTGCACCGCGCAGGTCCTGCTGGCCGTGATGGCATCGATGTACGCCGTCTACCACGGCCCGAAAGGCCTCGAGCGCATCGCCACCCGCGTGCACCGCCTCACCAGCATCCTGGCGTCGCAGCTGGTCAAGAGCGGCTACACGCTCGCCAACAGCACCTGGTTCGACACGCTGACCATCAAGACCGACAGCGCCGACCAGCTGCACGCCACAGCTGAAGGCAAAGGCGTCAACCTGCGCCGCATCGACGCCTCGCACGTTGGCGTATCGCTCGACGAGACCACCACCCGCGAAGACCTCGCGCTGCTGCTGTCGATCTTCGATGGCGCGGCTACGCCCGACATGGATGCGCTGGACGCCGATGTGGATGACGCCTTCCCGTCGGACCTGGCCCGCACCAGCGCCTACATGACGCACCCGACGTTCAGCCGCTACCACGCCGAACATGAAATGCTGCGCTACCTGCGCAGCCTGGCCGACAAGGACCTGGCGCTCGACCGCACCATGATCCCGCTTGGTTCGTGCACGATGAAGCTCAACGCCACCAGCGAAATGATCCCGGTCACCTGGCCAGAGTTCTCGTCGATCCACCCGTTCGCGCCCGACTCGCAGACGGTCGGCTACCGCGAAATGATCGGCCAGCTCGAAGCCATGCTGTGCGCCGTCACCGGCTACGCCGCGATCTCGCTGCAGCCGAACGCCGGCTCGCAAGGCGAATACGCAGGCCTGCTGGTTATCCAGGCCTACCACCAGTCGCGCGGCGAAGGCCACCGCAACATCTGCCTGATCCCATCGTCGGCGCACGGCACCAACCCGGCATCGGCCAACATGGTCGGCATGAAGGTTGTAGTCACCGCCTGCGACGACAACGGCAACGTCGACCTCGACGACCTGAAAGCCAAGGCCGAGCTGCACAGCAAGAACCTGGCCTGCGTGATGGTCACCTACCCATCGACCCACGGCGTGTTCGAAGAAGGCATCCAGGAACTGTGCGAAGTGATCCACGCGCACGGCGGCCAGGTCTACATCGACGGCGCCAACATGAACGCGCTGGTCGGCGTCGCGGCGCCGGGCAGCTTCGGCGGCGACGTCAGCCACCTGAACCTGCACAAGACCTTCTGCATCCCGCACGGCGGCGGCGGACCTGGCGTTGGCCCGATCGGCGTTGGCGCGCACCTTGCCAAGTTCCTGCCGAACCAGCGTTCGACCGGCTACACCCGCGACGAGGCAGGCATTGGCGCGGTCAGCGCAGCGCCGTACGGCTCGGCCAGCATTTTGCCGATCTCGTGGATGTACATTGCGATGATGGGCGGCGAAGGCCTGACCGAAGCGACCGAAGTCGCGATCCTGTCGGCCAACTACATCGCCCGCCGCCTGGCGCCGCACTATCCGGTGCTGTACACCGGCCACGACGGCCTGGTCGCGCACGAATGCATCCTGGACCTGCGTCCGCTGCAGGATGCGACCGGCATCAGCAATGAAGACGTTGCCAAGCGCCTGATGGACTTCGGCTTCCACGCACCGACCATGAGCTTCCCGGTACCGGGCACGTTGATGATCGAGCCGACCGAAAGCGAATCGAAGGCCGAGATCGACCGTTTCATCGACGCGATGATTGCGATCCACGCCGAGATCGTCAAGGTCGAGCGTGGCGAGTACGACCGCATGGACAACCCGCTCAAAGGCGCGCCGCACACAGCGGAAGTGGTGATGGCGGACGACTGGCAGCACCAGTACACGCGTGAAGCGGCGGCATTCCCGGTAGCGTCGCTGCGCAAGCAGAAGTACTGGCCGCCGGTAGGCCGCGCCGACAACGTGTACGGCGACCGCAACCTGTTCTGCGGCTGCGCACCGATCAGCGATTACGAATAAAGGGGCAGTTCGGCGGATGACGCTGCGCTCTTCCGCCCTACGGTCAGCGATGACGTAGGGCGGAAAAGCGCAGCGTCATCCGCCGTTTTTCGTTAACCCTTCGCTTCTCCAGCACTGATATCAACATCGTCACCCAACCAATCCGCCGGATAAACGCCCGCATCGACGTAACGATGAAACGACGAATACGGCCAATCGCGCACATTTCGCACTAACCCGTGCTTGTACGGGTTCAGATGGATGTAATCGAAATGCGCCGCATAATCCCGATCATCCCTGATCGTGTGTTCCCAGTACCGCTTCTGCCACACGCTGCGCCCGATTGACTTCGAGAACTCGGTCTTGATCGCCCGCCACCGTCCCGCATAATCCCAATCCCCCTCCGGCAGCGTCCACATCGCATGCATATGCTCCGGCAGCACCACCCAAGCCTCAATCCGAAACGGCCGCGCGTCCCTCACCTTGCGCACGGCCGCCCTTAGCTCGTCCACCCGCTCCACCAGCACCCCGCTGCCCCGGTCCGCCAGGTTGACCGTAAAAAAATAAGTCGCCCCCGCCTCAAGGCTCCTCCGATAATGCGGCACATTAAACCCGCTTCGACGCCAGCCGCAAGTGCCCGCGCTTCGGCTCCACCTCATCGAGCTTGAACGCCGCCACCGCCCGCGACAAGCTATGCGCCTGATCCTGCAAACTCTCCGCGGCGGCGGCGGCTTGCTCCACCAGCGCCGAATTCTGCTGCGTCATCTCGTCCATCTGCACGATCGCCTGGTTCACGCCGACGATGCCATCGGCCTGCTGGGCACTGGCATGGCTGATCTGGCTGATGATGTCGCCCACCTGCTGCACCGAGCTGACGATGTCGGCCATGCTGTATCCCGCCTCCGCCGCCGACGCACTGCCGCCGTCGATCTCCGCCACCGTCAGCGCGATCAGCTCGCGGATCTCATGCGCGGCTATCGCGCAGCGTTGCGCCAGCGTGCGCACCTCGCTGGCCACCACCGCGAAGCCCTGCCCATGCTCGCCCGCCCTCGCCGCCTCGACCGCGGCGTTCAGCGCCAGGATATTGGTCTGCGCCGAAATCGCGTCGATCACCTCGACGATCTCCGCTACGCGGCACGAGCTGTCCTTGATGCTCGCCATCGTCAACACCAGCCGCTCGACCACGTTGCCGCCCTTGAGCGCGACCGAGGACGCGTTCTCGGCCAGCTTGTTGGCCAGCTCGACGCTGCTGGCGGTGCGGCTGGCCGTCGCAGTGAGCTGCTCGACCGACGACGCCGTGTGGTTCAGCGAACTGGCCTGCACCTCGGTGCGCGTCGACAGGTCGGCATTGCCCAGCGCGATTTCGCGGGAAGCCGTGTCAATCGAGCGGGCGGAATCGAGAATGGTTTTGAGCGTGGCGTTGAGGTTGCGGATGCTGGTGTCGAGCACGCGCGAGGTCTCGGCGATCTCGTCGCGCCCGTAGACGCGCTCGCGCACGGTCAGGTCGCCGCGCGCCAGGTCGCGCGCAGCCTGGCCGATGTCGCGCACTTCCCGCAGCAGCGCGCGCCGCACCGCCACCGTAATCGCCAGCGACAGCACGACCGACAGCAGGATCACCACCGGCATCAGGGTCGCGATCCGGCGAAAATCGCTGGCCGCGCTTTGCGACGCCGCTTCGCTGAGCTGCTGCTCCTTGCGCAGCATCTCGCCCAGCCGCAGCGACACCACGTCGAATGCCTTCTGCGCCTTGGACATCGCATTGGCGCTGATCGAGCCGTCGTCGCGCGAGAGCTCGATCACGTCGAGCACCGCGCTGACATACACCCGGTACGCCGCGGCCGCCTCGCTGATGGAACGCCGCTCGCTGCTGCCGGCCGGCGTGCTGGCCGCAAGGCGCCTGAACTTGATGTCGATGGAACGATGGCGCGCGTGCAGGTCGCGCGCCAGGGCGCCGGTTCGCTGCGCGGTAAAGCTGGCGTACTGCCAGGTGAGAAGCTGGTAGATGTCGGTGTGGGCCTGGTGCGCCGACGAGACCAGGTCGGAAGCCGCGCGTATGCTGGCCGCACGCTGCTCGACGATGATCTCGAGCGACTGGTTTTGACGCACCATCGCGTAGTAGGCGCCGCACGAGAGCACGATCAGCAGCACCAGCACCACGCCAGGTGCCAGCAAAAGCTTTGGGCCGATTCGTAATCTGCTGAGCATGGGTGTCTCCCCGGAACGCAGGGCGACTCATATAATTTCCCATGCGCATCTTGCACTGTACTCCCGGCGGAAAGCCGGAAGCTTGCGCTAGATCAACAGCGTGAGGCTGGGGGAGCCGGCCGGCGAGTGTCAGCCGGGGTGCGCGTTACGCCAGCTTGGCGGCGTGCTCGCGGGTCGCGTGGAAGGTCAGCTTCGGCCAGCGCTCCTGCGTCAGGCGCAGGTTGACGTTGGACGTCGCCAGGTAGGCCAGGTTGCCGGCCGCGTCATAGGCGACGTTGTGGCCGAGCGCCGCTTCGAAGTCGGCCAGTACCCGCTTGTCGTCGCCCGACACCCAGCGTGCGCTGCTGATGCTGGTGCCTTCGAAGACGGCATCGACGCCGTATTCGTTGAGCAGGCGGCTGGCGACGACTTCAAACTGCAGCACGCCGACCGCGCCCAGGATGATGTCGCTGCCCTGCACCGGCTTGAACACCTGCACCGCGCCTTCTTCGCCCAGCTGCTGCAAGCCCTTGTGCAGCTGCTTGATCTTGAGCGGGTTACGGATGCGTACCGAGCGGAAGAAGTCCGGCGCGAAGTACGGAATGCCGGTGAAGACGAGCTGCTCGCCTTCGGAGAAGCTGTCGCCGATCTGCATGTTGCCGTGGTTCGGCAAGCCGATGATGTCGCCTGCGTAGGCTTCCTCGACCTGTTCGCGCGACGATGCCATGAAGGTCACCACCGACGACACCTTGATCTCGCGGCCCAGGCGCAGGTGCTTGACCTTCATGCCGCGCTCGAAACGTCCGGAGCACACGCGCAGGAAGGCAATGCGGTCGCGGTGGGCCGGGTCCATGTTGGCCTGGATCTTGAAGACGAAGCCGGTGAATGGCTGCTCGTCCGGCGCGACGTCGCGCACCGTCGCATTGCGCGGTCGCGGCGCAGGCGCCCAGTCGACCAGCGCCGACAAAATTTCGCGTACGCCGAAGTTGTTGATTGCCGAGCCGAAGAACACCGGCGTCTGCACGCCAGCGAGGAACTGCTCCAGGTCGAACGGGTGCGAGGCGCCGTGCACCAGCTCCACTTCGGTTTTCAGCTGTTCGATCTCGAGCGGGAACATCTCGGCCAGGCGCGGATTGTCGATACCCTTGACGATCTCGAAGGCGCCATCGGCCTTTTCTTCGCCGGCGCGGAACAGCATGATCTCGTCGCGCAGCAGGTGGTACACGCCGCGGAAATTCTTGCCCATGCCGATCGGCCAGGTGACCGGCGCGCACTGGATCTTCAGCACCGATTCGAGTTCGTCGAGCAGTTCAAGCGGGTCGCGCGTTTCGCGGTCAAGCTTGTTCATGAAGGTGACGATCGGCGTATTGCGCATGCGGCAGACGTCGAGCAGCTTGATGGTCTGCGCTTCCACGCCCTTGGCCGCGTCGATCACCATCAGCGCCGAGTCGACCGCCGTCAATACGCGGTAGGTGTCTTCCGAGAAGTCCTGGTGGCCCGGGGTGTCGAGCAGGTTGATCACGTGGTCGCGGAATTCGAACTGCATCACCGACGAGGCCACCGAGATGCCGCGCTGCTTTTCGATTTCCATCCAGTCGGAGGTGGCGTGGCGACCGCTCTTGCGCGCCTTGACCGTGCCGGCCATCTGGATCGCGCCCGAAAACAGCAGCAGTTTTTCGGTCAGCGTGGTTTTACCAGCATCCGGGTGGGAGATGATGCCGAACGTGCGGCGGCGCTGCACTTCGCGCGCAATGACGGCCGGCGCCTTGGCGGCGCTGGCGCCGGATTCTGGTAGTGCTGCTGCGATATCGTCGGACATGGTCTGAGCCAGTTGGCTTCTGCGAAAAACCTTCGATTTTACCGTCTCTTGCCCCCTGTGTGTGAACAGAATGGCGCACCGGGACCAGTCCCGCTGTGGCATTGTCAGCATTTTGTCAGGATTACTTCAGGGAAATGCAAGCTTGAGTGTTTATACTGGGCAACATATTCCCTCAATGCACCTTCCGAGCACATAATGAAACGACAACGCGGCGTTACCCTGATCGAACTGATGGTTACCGTGGCAATCATCGGCCTGCTGTCGGCGATCGCTTATCCGGCCTACGGCCAGTACGTGCTGCGCGGGCACCGCAGCTCGGCGCAAGCCTACCTGCTGGACCTGGCGCATGCGCAATCGCAGTACCTGGCCGACAACCGCGCCTATGCGGACTCAGCCGAGGACCTGGGAGTGGCTACGCCGGCGTCGGTCGCGGAGCGCTATGAAATTGCCATTGAAACCGGCGCCACCCCGCCGACCTACACGATCACCGCTACCCCGATCACGACAGGCCCGCAGGCGGGCGATCCTGAGCTGACCATCAACCAGGCCGGCACCAAGACGCCGGGCGACAAGTGGTAACGCCGCCGGTAGCGCGCCGCCGGGCGCGCGGCTTCACCATTCCCGAGCTAATGACGGGCATCGCCATCATGGGCATCATGGGGGCGGTCGCCGCGCCATCGTTCTCCGACCTGATCGACGCCCAGCGCGCCAAGGGCGCCGCCTCCGACATCTTCACCTCGCTGCTGCGCACCCGCAGCGAGGCCATCAAGCGTAACGCGCCGGTCACCATGACGCCTGCCGAAGGCGGCTGGGCGGCTGGCTGGTCGGTGGCCCACCCCACCAACGACGACGTGCTGCTGGAAGACCGCGGCGCCGTCAACGGCGTTACCGTCAGCGGCCCGGACAGCGTCACCTTCCTGCCGAATGGCCGCCTCAGCGGCTCCGACGCGCCCGCCTTCGACGTCGCCGCAGCCGGCGCCGACAAGCACCGCTGCATCGAGGTCGACCTGTCCGGCCGTCCCTACCAAACACCCGAGGCCTGCCCAGAATGATGCCCAGCTCCCCGCACCTGCTGCGCCAGCGCGGCACCACCCTGGTCGAAGTGCTCGTCACCGTTGTCGTGCTGGCCTTCGGCCTGCTCGGCATTGCCGCCTTCCAGGCCAAGGCGCAGGCAGGCTCCCTGGAAGCCTACCAGCGTGCCCAGGCCGTGGTTCTGCTGGAAGACATGCAGGCGCGCATGTCCGGCAACCCGGAACAGATTGCCGCGTATGTCACCGAATCGCCCCTCGGCACCGAAGACACGCCGGGCGACTGCAGTGAAGCGGAGGCCGGCAGCGCGCGCGACAAGTGCGAATGGAGCACCGCCTTGCTAGGCGCGGCCGAACTGAAAGGCGCTGACGGCGCCCGCGCTGGCGCGATGCTCGGCGCGCGCGGCTGCATCACTGAGATCCAGGCCCTGAGCAATACCGCAGGTGCATGCCGCTCCGGCATTTACCAGGTGACGGTGGCGTGGCAGGGACTGCACGCCACGCGCGCGCCCAACCACACCTGCGGCGAGGGCGCGTACGGCGACGACGAAACCTTGCGCCGCGCGATCGGCATGCGCGTCGCTGTCGGCGTGCCGACCTGCCAATAACCGGAGCCGTTCATGACTTCCCACCGCCCCGCCCTGCTGCGTGCCCAGCGTGGCTTTTCGCTGACCGAACTGCTGATCGCCGCCACCATCGGCCTGGTGATCCTGGCCGGCATGTCGACCCTGTTCGTCAATAACAGCCGCACCCAGGCCGAAATCGAAAAGGCCAACCGCCAGGTCGAGAACGGCCGCTTCGCCATGCAGACGCTGAGCTCCGATTTGCGCAACGCCGGTTTTTACGGCGAGTTCGATCCGACCATCCTGACCTCGCCAGCGGCCGTACCCGATCCCTGCGCGGCGACGGTCGCCGCGCTCAAGGAGGCGCTGCCGCTGCCGGTCCAGGGCATCGATAACGCCACCACCGCTCCCAGCTGCCTGCCTGGCCTGGTATCGGGCACCGACATCCTGGTAGTGCGCCGCACCGACACCTGCGTGGTCGGCACACCCGGCTGCGCGGCCCTTGCCGATGGCGGCCCGTACTTCCAGGCTTCGCTGTGCGACAACAACTTCGAGCTCGGCTCGGGCGACAGTGCCAACTACTACCGCCTCGATGTCACCACCTCGACACTCAACCGGCGCCAGCGCAACTGCAACGCCAGCGCCAATACCGGCACCCTCGCCGTGGTCCGGCGCTACCTGACCCATGTCTACTACGTTGCCAGCGACGACCGCGAAGGCGACGGCGTGCCGACCCTCAAGCGCGCCGAGCTGGGCCTCAGCGGCACCACGCTGGCCATGACCGTCGTGCCGCTCGTGAACGGCATTGAAAACCTGCAGCTGGAATATGGCCTCGACACCAACGGGGATGGCGTCGCCGACGTGTTCAACGCCAATCCGGAAACGGTGGGTGGCTGCGCGGCCGCCGACTGTGCGATCGCCAACTGGCGCCAGGCGGTGTCGGTCAAGCTGAACCTGCTCGCGGTAAATCTGGAACCGACCACCGGCTACGTCGATGCCACCAGCTACGTCCTCGGACTTGACGCCGCCGGCGAACCGATCGAGATCGCTGCCAGCTCGGACGCTTATAAGCGCCACGTGTTCCAGTCGCTGGTCGCGATGCCCAACCCAGCCGGAAGGAATATGCCTTGAATTCGCCTCGCAACCAACAGGGCATGACCCTGATCATGGCGCTGATCATGCTGGTCGTACTGACCCTGCTCGCGCTGACCAGCTTCAACCTGAACCAGTCGAACCTGCAGGTGGTCAGCAATATGCAGCAGCGCGACGAGGCAGTGGCCGCCGCGCGCGAAGTCATCGAAGAGACCATCAGCAGCACCGCGCTGTTCAACTCGCCTGCCAATGTCCTGACCGATCCGTGCGGCGGCAACAACCGCCGCTGCATCGACACCAACGGCGACGGCGAAACCGATGTGACGGTCGCGATCACGCCAACGCCAACCTGCGTCAAGGCGCAGCCGGTCAAGGTGACGGAGCTGGACGTCGCCGTGGCCGACGACCGTGAATGCACCGTCAGCGTCGACCAGGGACTGCACGCGATCGAAGGCGCCAATACCGGCAATTCCACCTGCACCAACAGCATCTGGGATGTGCATGTCGTGGCCACCGATGTCGTCACCGAAGCCCAGGTCGAAGTCACCCAGGGCATCGCGGTGCGCCTGCCACAAAACACAGTTGCCAACAAATGCCCAATTTAAGCGAGGTCGCCATGAAACGCAGCACTGGAAAGAAACTCTTGGCACTCACGCTGTGCGCCAACCTGGGCCTGGTTGCGCCGCAAGTCGCGCTGGCCGAGGACATCGATATCTTCCTCGGCACCTCGGGCGGCGATACCATCAATCCGCGCATCCTGATCGTGCTCGACAACACCTCGAACTGGTCGCGCCAAAGCCAGCAGTGGCCGGGCGGAAAGACCCAGGGTGAATCCGAGGTCGCGGCGATCAGCACCGTCATCAACCAGTTCAAATTCAACACGACCGATCCGGACGTCAAGAAGGTCAGCGCCGGCCTGATGGAGTTCGTCACCGACGGCAATGCCAATGACAATGGCGGCTTTATCCGCTCGGCGATCCGCGACCTGACCCCGTCCAACGTGGCGTCCTTCGACGCACACCTGAAAACCATCGGCAACAACATCAACAGCCCGACGGAGAAGCGTAATTCGAATACGCCCTACGGCAACCTGATGTTCGACATCTTCAACTATTTTTCCGGCGCCAATACCTATTCAGGCGGGGCCACCAGCGCCGCCAGGGCCGATCTCGGCGGCTATACGACACCGTTCTCGCGCTTCAAGTCGCCGCTGACGGCCGATAACACCTGTGGGCGCAGCTTCGTGGTGTTCATCTCCAATCCGAACTCCAGCGGCCCTGCCGCCGATGACGCCGACAACAGCCTGCGCTTGAAGGCCGCCAACGGCGGCGTGATGCCGCCGCAGATCAAGCTGCCGAACTTTACCAGCACCAGCGTCAGCACCAGCGGCAACGTGGGCACCACCGCAGCCTGCCACGCCTCGGCAACCGCGGCGGCCACCGAGCTGCCATCCTTTGCCACCGCCTGCGCCAGCTTTACCGATGGCTGCAAGATCGGTCCGGTTACCGCCAACGACGGCGCCGTCGCCTGCGCGGCCAACACCAGCAAATACTCGGTGCTGGGCACCGATACCGTCATCACCAACGTGCCGACCAATACCACCACCACCGACAGCAAGCCGTACAACGCTGACGAGTGGGTGCGCGTGATGCACGACAAAGGCGTGCCGGTCCCCGGCACCACCTCCACGCGGTCCAAGGTCACCACGTACACGATCGACGTACATAACAAGCAGCCCAGCGCCGAGCATACTTCGCTGATGCTGAGCATGGCCAAGGCCGGCGGCGGTCGCTACTTCAAGGCCAGCAGCGAAAAGGCGATCGTCGATGCGCTGCGCGAGATCATGATCGAGATCCAGGCCGTCAACTCCAGCTTCGCCTCGACCAGCCTGCCGGTCAACGCCACCAACCGTTCGCAGAACCTGAACCAGGTATTCATCGGCATGTTCCGTCCGGACCCGGCTTCGCGCCCGCGCTGGTGGGGTAACCTCAAACGTTACCAGCTGGTGCGCAGCGGCACCGACATCAAGCTGGCCGACGCCAACGGCGGCGAGGCGGTCAACCCGCTGACCGGCTTCGTGACCCCGTGCGCGAAAAGCTACTGGACGCGCGACAGCGGTCCCTACTGGCAGAACAAGGGCGTCACGCCCGACCCGGAAGGCGCGTGCGACCTGGCCGGGATCAGTCCCTATTCCGATGTGGCGGACGGTCCGTTTGTCGAAAAAGGCGGCGCCGCACAGGCTGTGCGCGAAGGCAACGTGGGCGCCCCTAACGCAGTAACGCAGGCGGTCAACCGCAAGATGCTGACCCTCACGCCTACCGGTTTTGCAGCGATCACGCCGGCCAACACCGGTCTGGACGCCGACCTGGTCAAATGGATCCGCGGCGAAGATGTCTACGATGAGAAAGGCACCGGCGAGAAGACACTGACCCGTCCCACCATCCATGGCGACGTGATCCATTCGCGTCCGCAGCCGATCAACTATGGCGGCACGACCCCGGTGATCTCCGTGTACTACGGCGCCAACGACGGCGCGCTGCGCTCGATCGACGCCGATACCGGTATCGAGCGCTGGTCGTTCGTGCCGCCGGAGTTCTTCTCGCGCCTGACCCGCATCCGCGACAACACCACCCGGGTGCACTTCCCGGGCATCGCCTCCGGATTCACGCCGACGCCGACCCGCAAGGACTATTTCTTCGATGGTTCGATCGGCGTCTACCAGAACGCCGACAATTCCAAGGTCTGGATCTTCCCGAGCATGCGCCGAGGCGGCCGCATGTTGTACGGTATCGACGTCACCAACAAAGACACACCGGTCTTCAAATGGCGTGCCGGCTGCCCGAACCTGACCAACGACACCGGCTGCACCGAAGGCATGAGCGGCATCGGCCAGACCTGGTCAACCCCGAACGCCGCCTTCATCAAAGGCTACTCGACCACGACGCCGGTGCTGGTGGTGGGCGGTGGCTACGACAAGTGCGAAGATGCCGACACCGCGAGCCCGACTTGCACCAGTAGCAAAGGCGGCTTCGTGTACGTTCTCAATGCCGATACCGGCGCCGTGATCAAGACGTTCGCCACTGACCGCGCCGTCGCCTCCGATATCGCACTGGTCGACATCACCAACGACGGCTCGCCCGACTACGCGTATGCGGCCGACACCGGCGGCAACATGTACCGCATCGACTTCATCAACTTCTCGTCGAAGATCGCCCGCACCTCGGCCGACTGGGCCATGCGCAAGGTGGCCTACACCAGCGGCGGCGGGCGCAAGTTCCTGAGCGCGCCAGCGCTGGTCTACTCGCAGAACCACGTCTACCTTGCACTGGGCAGCGGCGACCGCGAGCACCCGCTGCGCGGCGACTACCCGTATGAAAACGTGGTCAACCACTTCTACGTCTACCGCGACAGCCTGGCTGCCGGCGTTGGCACCGAAGCCCAGAACCTCGATGCCATGGCCGACTACACCAACACCGACAGCTGCGACATCGCTCCGATCCTGCCCGACTCCGGGCTGGCTGGCTGGTTCATGAAGCTCAACGCCAACGGCAAGGGCGAACAGGTGGTGACGTCGGCGCTGATCGCGGCTGGCATGGTCACATTCAGCACCAACCGCCCGATACCGAAGCTCGAAGGCAGCTGTTCCACGATCCTCGGCGAAGCGCGCGGCTACTGGGTCAACCTGCTCAACGCGTCGGGTGCGATCGGCGTCAAGGGCGCCTGCGGCGGGCGCCGCTCATCGGTATTCGTCGGCGGCGGCATGCCGGCCTCGCCAGTGTTCGCCGGCTCGGTGGCGCTTGGTAACGGCAGCGTGAAGGACCTGCAGTCGGTCGTGCTGGGTGCGGTGAAGAAGGACAGCGAAGACACCGGCGGCTTCAGCTCGTCGATCGATGCCGACCCGGTTACCCAGGGCGTCTCGCTCAAGCGCAAGCGCGCTTACACATCCACCAAGGGTCAGTAAGACTGAACACCGGCGCCTTGCGCGCCGGTGGTGTTTTGCGGAATCGGCGGATGACGGGCGTCGCCCTCTTCCGCCCTACGCTTAACGGTGTATCGGTGAACAAGGATGATCGTAGGGCGGACAAGGCCGCAGGCCGCCTCCGCGCGAGTGGCCTGCGGCCTGCTGGCTCGCCGCGATCAATGCGGGCTGCCTTACCAGCAGCCGTCGGCGCCCGCGCCTTGCGCGCCGGTGTTCGACAAGGTCAAGGTGCCGCAATCGTCATCTAGCTGTGCATTGGCTGGCACAGCCTGCAGCACATAGGCTTCGGCGCCGGCTGCGTCGTCGACGAAGCTGACGTTGTAGCGCACCGCGGTCCCGCCGGCATCGCGCGGCACCACCGCCGTCAGCAGTGCCGCTCCCTCATACGTATTATTCGTCGTGTAGTAGCGCTCCATGAACTGCGCCGACTCCGCCAGCACCGCCTGCGCGGTGGTGCGGTGCGAGCGCAGGATGTACTGCGTGTACGACGGGATCGCGATCGCCGACAGGATGCCGATCACGACCAGTACCACCATCGATTCGACCAGGCTGAAGCCGCGGCTTCGCTTGTAGTTGTTCATTTCTGCAGTTCCCGCCAGTTGATGCGACCCAGGTTGGCCGCGCTCTTGTTGATGCCGCCGGTATCGATCTCGCCGCCGCTGCCGACCGCGCCGCCCGTGACGATGCCGGTGCTGCCGGTCAGCTGCGGCGGTATCGTGCGCACCGTCGTGGTGACCGTGTAGCCGCCGCCGGCCAGCGCGGTATGCACGACGGTCGTGATGGTGGTGCTGCCGTCCGCATTGGTGACGCTGGTGGCCGGCGGTGGCGCCGGCACCACGCTGGCCTGCTCGCCGGCGCCGGCGCGGAACACGCCTTTCGGGTCGTCCTCCCCGGGCGCCCACACGCCAGGCATTGCGTCGGATTCGCCATCGTCCTGCGGCGGCGACCTGGTCCAGCCGGTATCGGCCATGCACTTGTTGTTCGGGTGGTGCCAGTAGATCAGGTACTCGGCCACCAGCTTGCTCTTCATCGAGCCTGCCTTCAGCCGGTAGCCCAGCTCCGGCTTGCCGGCGACGTTGAGCTGGATGTCGGCGTCGGTGACGGCGGCGTCAACCACCTGCACGGTCAGCGCGCCATTGCGCCACTCGCCCAGCGGGCCGGGCGTCGGCCGTTCCACGGCGATGCCCGCGCATTGCGGACGGATCGGGTGCAGGCCGGTGCGGGTAGTCCCCGTGCCCCAGTTCTTGACGTTGAAGGCGTCCAGCGGCATCGCCAGTTCGAGGTCGCTGATCGAACCAATCTTGTAGGTCGGCAGCGCGGCGGATTTGAGGCCGGCGGCGGTCTGGAAGTTGAATACCGGCCCGTCGTAGGTCGCGTTGGCCAGGGCTGGATTCTCCGAGCCGTTGATGCGCAGCGTGACAGCGGGCGAATACGCCTGGTTCGACACCAGCACCTTGAACCTGAAATTGGTCACCGTCTCGACTGTCGTGATGACCGTCTCCCAGCTGCGCACCGTGGTGCGCCACGAATACGGATAACGGTTGTTGCGACGCGATCCGACATCGACCGCCTCGCCGATGGTGAGCGTAGTGGTGTAGCGGGTCTTGGTGATCTTCCGGGCCGCGTTGTCGTCGGCGCTCGATGCCGGGAAGCCTTCCAGCGGCACCGGCGTGGTGTGCTGGTAGTTGTAGCTGGAGCGCGGCACGTCGCGCGCCGACTTGCCGGTCTCCGTCACCGTCGATACCAGGGTGGTGCCGGCGGCAGGATAAGCCTCGCGGTCCTCGAAATTGGGCGTGTTCGGCGCGTGCGTGATCACCGACTTGGCCTTCGAGCGGTGCACCCGCTGGAAATCCTGGCTGGGGCGCAGCGTGTCGATACCGATGCGGTCGTAGATGTCGTCGTATTCGTGCACGTGGACGTAGTTCAGGTCATCGGTGTCGCCGCCGGTCTCGCGGCCGACCGAGTAGACGCCGGTCGGCGCATAGACCGTGCGGTAGGTCGAGGTGGCGGCGCCGCAGTTCTGGTAGCAGATGAAGTCGGTGTCGAAGTGGCCGCCCGATACCCCGCGCTGGCCGTCGACCGTGGTGATGGTGGTGTTGGTGGTCGCGGCCGGCGGCGCGGTGTTGCGGTCGTAGTTCGACTGGAATACATCGATGCCGTCGGCCGACAGCGCGATCAGCTGCGAGCGCACGCCGCCGCCCATGTGGCGGCCTACCGGATCGTCGTCGTTGACCTTGTCGTCGGAGGTAAACTGGTTGTCGCCATTGAGGTCGAACAGGGTGGCGCCGGCATCGCCGCCGGTCAGCGCGTGCAGCTGCATCCACCAGTTTTCTCCGGGCGGCACGCTGGCCGTGTTGATGGCCGGGTTGGTGCTGAAGAACTGGAAGATGTCGCCGGTGACGAAGGCGCCGTCGCCGACCACGCGTTCGCCGCCGATCGGCAATCGGGTGCGCCAGCCGGCATGGCCGCCGGCGCGCCAGTTGGGCAGGTTGCGGGTAGCGATGCGCACCCGCGTGGCGCTGCTGGCGCCCGAGTAGGTCGCTTCGGTCAGGGTCTGTTCAAGCAGGCTGCTGTTGGACGACGGCTTGCCGTCCCAGATTCCGTAGGCATAGTGGCTGGCGGTGTTGTCGGCGTCGTCCTGGTCGAGCATGCGGCCGGTGACGAAGGTGACCATCACGCCGCCGAGCGGGTGGCGCATCAGGCCGGGCGCCATCGTGATCGCCTGGCTGGCGCCGAGCGCATTGGTATGCAAGACCCGCGCCGGGGCGCTGTACGGCGCGGCCAGGCTGAATTTCCACAGGTTGCCGTCGATGTCGCCGGCGTAGGCGGTGTCCTTGCGGCCGTCGCCGTCCGCGTCCCACAGCGATGGCGACGACAAGCCGTTCGGGGCAGCGCTGCTGCCCTTGCCCGTGTCGATCTCCTTGATCAGGGCCCCGGTGCGCGCGTTGACCAGGTAGAGCACCGCGTGCCCGTTGCCAGTGTTGTTGTAGCCGTTGCCGACCACCAGCGCATGGGTGCCGTCGGGCAGCGTGGCCAGCGTGGGCGCGCCGTAGGTGTCGCCAAGGTTGCCGAAGCCGGCGCTGGCGTTGCTCACTTCCCATAGCACCTTGGCGGCGGCATTGGCCTCGGAGGTGGCATTGGCGTTGGTGACGTCGAGCGCGAACAGCGCCTTGCCGCCGCCGCCCAGCGTCCCTGCCAGGATGGTCCGGGCGCCCATCTTCTTGACGTCCATGCGCCCGTCGACGAAATACCGGTGGTTGTATGCCTGGTTGGCCAGCACCGCCAGTTTCGGCAGCAGCACCTGCGGCACGTAGGCGAAGCGCTCGGTGCCGTCCTGTGCGTTGATCGCATGGAGCATGCCGTCGTTGGCGCCGATGAACACAGTCTGGTTGACGCCATCGTTCCAGTACACCGGGGTCGAATGGATCATGTCGCCCAGGACCGTCGCGCGCGGGCGGAACTGGCCCGCGCCGTCGCCTTCGTTAGCGGCGCTGCCGCGCAGGTAATCGAGCAGCGGAGAGCTGGACGCGCTGATCGAGGCCGGATCGAGCGCCTCGCGCTGGCCACCGGCGCCTTGCGTCAGGTCGGCCCAGCGGAACGGAATACCGGCGCCGTTGGCGATGGTGACGATGAAGCGGGTGTCCGCCACCGCCTGCGCCTTGATTTTGGCGGCCGCGCCGCCGGGCCCCCATTCGTCGACGCTGCCAATCGCGCCGGCCTTGCTGACCGGGTAGGCATGGACATTGCCGGTCCAGTTGCGGGCGCTGTAGTCGATCGAGTACATGCGCGCATCGCCGGTGGCGACATTGGCGCTCGACACGGCCGGCTGGCCGACATAGCCGACCGGCTGCGCATCGGGGTTGAAGACGGCCGCGGCGCCGGCGAACCAGGCCGCCGCGGCGGCCAGCAAGGCCAGGCCGGTTCCAGCAACGATCTTGATGTTCATGGCTGGTCTCAGTCGCAAATGTTGGTGAAGACGCGGAAGCGCACGGTCGACTGCACGAAGGCGGCCGCGCCGCCATTGCCCTGCCCGCGCGCGGTAATCCGCGCCAGGCCGTGCTCGCACTGGCCAGCGCTCGAGGTGCGGAACGGCGCGCTGACGATTTCGACGATGTAGCGCGGCTGCGCATCGAGCGCGGCGATCTGGCTGGCGGCGCTGGCGAAGGTGCGCGTGAGCGTGTCGGAACTCCAGTCGATGTCGCGCCAGCTGCTGGCCGCGTCGGGCTGGCGGCACAGGCCCGCGTCGCAGGTCACGGTGAAGCGGCTGGAATCGTAGGGGTCGAACGGGGCGCCGGCAAACAAGCTGCTTTCGGCGTCGCGCAGCACCGCTTCGGCCGCCTGCAGCGCCACCTGCTGGTCGCGCGCGTTGCGTGCCATGCGTTCTTCCAGCGTCCCGCTGCGCACCATCGCCAGCACGAACATGGTGAGCACAACCAGGAAAATCAGCGCGGTGATCAGGATGGCGCCTTGCTGGCGCGCGCGGGTAATTACCATCGGGTCTGGTTCCGCACGGTGAAGGTGGACGTGACGACGCGCCGCAGGTGGCCATCGCTGCTGGTGACGACTTCGCCGTTGAAGGTATATGCCTGGCCATCCCCGGCGACGATGTTGGGGCTGGGGCCGCGAATCAGCAGGCTGACGCGCACCGCCGCCACGCGCGCGAATTCATGCGGCTCGGGCGCATCGGTGTAGTTCAGGATCGCTTCGGCGCCATTGCCGATGCCGTAACTGACCTGCATGCGCTCGATATTGTCGGCCACCGCGACCCCGCCGGTCAGCGCCGTCGGATCGGCGCGGCACAGCAGCTTGCCGCCTTCGACCACGAAACCGTATTCGATCATGGTGGTGTTGACCGGCGGCGCGCCGGTGATGGCGTCGGGCAGGTTGGTCGAGGCCACGGTCACGCCTTCGCAGTTGCTTTCGCGTCCCAGCAAGGGATTCGGCGGCACCGCGGTATCGCGCACCCAGGCCGGGTCGTGGCGCACCACCAGCGTGTCCGATGGCGCGGCCGCGCCGCTGCCGCCGCCGTCGACGCCTTCGAGCGCGTCGGCTGCCAGCGGCTGGTCGACATTGAGCTTGTAGCCGGCCTGGCGCAGCGCCTTGCCCAGCACGTCCATGGCGTTGCGTGCGCTCTCCTGCATGCGCGCCTGGTCGGCCTGGGTGCGGTTCATCTGCTTGCTGCCGACGAACAGGTAGCCGACCGCGCCGAGCATCACCAGGCCGAGCGCCATCGCCACCAGCACTTCGACCAGGCCAAGCCCGCGCTGGCGCCGCGTGGGCGCCATCACAGCCGGGTCTCCACCACCAGCTGCTGGGCCGGCAGTCCGACGCTGGCACCATCGCCGCTGGCGCGCGTGTCGTTCCACTGCACCGTGACCGTCACGTTGCCGGTGGCGGCGTCGAACGACACCGCGCCCTGCCCCGACGGCACACCGGCCTCGACTGCGGCCAGCCATTCGGCCAGGTCGGCGCCCGGCACCCCCAGCGTGGCATCGGCGGCGTCGCCGAGGTCGATCTGGTAAGGGGATGGCGACAGCTCGGCCACGCTGCGATTGGCGCGCATCCGGTCGATGATGTCGTTGGCCAGCACGCTGGCCTGGCTGCGCGATTGCGCGCTCTGGTTGTTCTTCATGCTGGTGACGATCAGGCCGGCGATACCGAGCAGCCCGATGCTCACGACCAGCATCGTGACCAGTACTTCGACCAGGGAAAATCCGCGTTGGGTTCTCATCTGCGATCCGCTCAGCTGGCGCAGTCGGCGGAGCCGGCCACGATCTCGACACCCACCCAGCCGGTGCCGGATGTCAGGGCGATTCTGCGCCGCTTGGCGCTGTCGGAGTCGGCACAGGCGGTGAACACGCCCGCCTGGGCGCTGCCGTCGGCCAGCCTGGCCTGGCCAGTGCTGGCGTACGAGACGTAGTCGGCCACCGCGCCGGCCCCGAGCACCGTGCCGGCGCCCGACAAGGCAGCCTGCACGCGCAGGATCTCGTCGTCTTCGTCCCTGGCGCCGGCATCGGCGCCGTCGACAAACACGATCCAGCCGCCGCGCCAGTCGCCGACGACGGCGCTGGCGGCGCAGCTGGCGCCGTCCACGCTGCGGCACATCGTGACGCGGGTGCTGCGCTTGACCGCTTCGGAACGCGTGTAATTAAGGGAGGCGAGAATCTGGTCGGCGGCGGTCGAAACGGCCGCGTCATGGATGAAGCCACGCAGCATCGGCACACCGATGGACGTCGCGATCGCAACGATGGCGATCGTCACAAGCATCTCCGACAGGCTAAAGCCGTCGCTGCTGCCAGGCAGAGTTTTGCGCTTGGCAAATTTGTCCATCGTCTTCCCATCGCCTCGTCAGGAGGCGCGAAGTTTCATTATAGGAACACGGTCGGACAAGTGTCAAAACAATTTTTTTATGGAAACTTTCACGAAACAGTCGGGAAGCGCACCGTCACGACCAGACCTGCCCCGCCGGCACCATCGGCCAGCTCGACCGGTGCACCATGGGCCAGGGCGATGTCGCGCACGATCGCCAGTCCCAGGCCGCTGCCCGGGATTGCGTCATTCAGGCGCATGAAGCGCTGGAACACCTGGCCGCGCTGATGCACTGGAATGCCGGGCCCCGAATCCTCCACTTCCAGCACCCCGGCGCCGTCAGGCGCGCGCAGGCAGCGCACGGTGACGGTGCCGCCAGCGGGCGTGTAGCGCACCGCGTTGTCGACCAGGTTGTCGACCAGGTCGCGCAGCAAAAAGCTGTCGCCCGCCACCTCGGCCGGCTGCAGGTCGAAGCCGATGTCGATATCCTTCTTGCCCGCCTGCTCGACGAAATGCTGGACCGCTTCGGCGACCAGCTGCGCCAGGTCGACCGATTCGAGGCGCGCTTTTTCGAAGCGGCTCGGCTCGGCGCGCGCCAGCGCCAGGAGCTGGTTGGTCTGGCGGATCATGCGCTCGTTCGACTGCAGCATCAGGCCGACCGAGCGGCCGCTGTCGGCATCGCCGGCATGGCGCTGGCCTAGCCATTCGAGCTGCAGCTTCATGCCCGCCAGCGGCGTGCGCAGCTGGTGGGCGACGTTGGCCAGGAAATCGTGCTGGGCGCGCGCGCCAGTCTGCACTTTGCCGAGCAGATCATTGAACGCCGATACCACCGGCGTCAACTCGTACGGCACGCCCTCGTCGGCGATCGGTTCGAGGTCGGCGCCGTCGCGCGCGTTCAGGTTGGCGCGCATGCGCGACAGCGGCAGCAGCCCGCTGGTCACCGAGAACCAGATCAGGCCAACCAGCGCAAGCGTAAACAAGCCTTCGACCAGCACCAGCGCGCGGATGGTCGCCGCGCGGATCTGGCCGCGCTTGCGCAGCGTCTTGGCGACGGCGACGTGGATGGTGCCGGCGCCCGCCTGCACGGCGACCGTCGCGACCCTGACCGGTTCGCCGCGGGCGACCGCATCCTGCACCCCTGCCGGCTTGAGATCCGGGAAGTCGGCGTCGCCGGCGATCAGCGCGCCGTCGGCGCGGCGCACCGCGAAATAGGTGGCGTCGAGGCGGTCGGCGCGCAAGATCTGCTCGGCCTGCGCGGGCAGGTCCAGCAGCGCGCCTTGCGGCCCCTGGCGCACGCGCGCGGCCAGCGCGACGGCGGCGTCGAGCAAGCCCTGGTCGAGCGCCAGCTGGGCCGGGGTCCAGGCCAGCAGGTAGGTCAGCGCCGCGCCGGCCAGGTTGACGACCAGGATCGGGCCGATCAGCCACTTCAGCAGCCGCAGGCGGATGCTGTTCATGTTTCCGGTTCGAGCATGTAGCCGAAGCCGCGGATGGTGCGGATGGCGATGCCGGCATCGAGCAGCTTCAGGCGCAAGCGCGAGATGTACACCTCGACCGCGTTCAGGGTCAGGTCGTCGCCCCACGGCAGGATGGCGTCGATGATCTGCTGCTTGGAGACCACCCGCGAGGTGTGCTGCAGCAGGTATTCCAGCACCGCCCACTCGCGCACCGACAGGTCGAGCGCGCGCTCGCCAATGCGCGCGCGGCGCGCCGAGGTATCGAGGGTCAGCTGGCCGATTGCGAGCACGGTCGGCTTGGGGGTATTGCGGCGCGCCAGCGCGCGGATGCGCGCCACCAGTTCGGCGGTGGCAAACGGCTTGACCAGGTAGTCGTCGGCGCCGGTTTCCAGGCCGCGCACGCGGTCTTCGACGGCGTCGCGCGCCGTCAGCAGCAGTACCGGGGTGGCGCTGGCGCGCGCGCGCAGGCGGCGCACCACTTCGAAGCCGTCGATGCCGGGCAGGCCGATGTCGAGCACGGCCACCGCGAACTCGCCATGCTGCAAGGCCTGGTCGGCCTGCAAGCCGTCACCCACCACCTCCACCAGCATGCCATGGCCTTGCAGGATGCGCGACAGGCCATCGGCCAGTACGGAATCGTCTTCAACCAGGAGAACATGCATGCGCGGACATCGGTATGTTGGAGTGTGGACATTATGCGGCAATTCATGCCGCGGTCACAATCGATCTGCATTATTGCGCAATAACAACTAATGCAACTCGGAAATATTATGACCCTCTTGTTCCGCCCGGCCGTCGCGCTGATGCAGCGCCTGCGCCTGTTACCCAAATTCGTGCTGGTCTGCCATGTGGTGCTGGTGCCGCTGGTGGTGGTCAGCGCCCTGCTGCTGGCTGAATTGCAGGAATCGATCGCCGCCAGCGAAAGCGAGCGCGCCGGCGGCGCCTATATCGCCCAGGTGCACCAGCTGATTCGGCTGGTCCAGCAGCAGCGCGGCGCCGAGCACCTGCGCCTGTCCACGCGCGGCCCCGCCGCCAATGGCGCGCTCGGCAAGGACATCAGCGAGCGGCTTGCCGCCCTCGACCTGTACCAGCGCGACGCCGGCCAGTTGTCCGGATTGCCCGGCTGGACCACGGTGCGCGGGCGCTGGAGCGCGCTGGCCAGCGCCCAGCCCGGCGCGAGCGCGAAAGACAGCATGGCGCGCCACACCGCCGTGCTCGACGCCCTCGACAAGCTGGCGCTTGCCGTGGCCGACCGCTCGGGCCTGAGCCTTGATCCGGTCGCCGAGAGCGACCTGTTGATTGCCGCGGCGGTACGCCGCTTGCCCGAGTTGGCCGAAGGGCTGTCGCTGATCGCGGCGCGCGGCTCGGCGTATATCGACACCGGCTTGCTTGAAGCTAACGAGGACCAGCTGATCAACGCCACCGCCATGGTCGCGCGCCACGAGCTCGAACGCGCCGCCGGCAACCTTGGCAAGCTGGCGGAAGACCAGTCGATCCGCGCTGGCCTGGCCTTCCTCGACCGCACCCGCGACGAAGTCAGCAATTCGCATAACCAGACCAGCGGCAGCGCGTACCTGGCGGCAGGCAACGCAGCGGCGCAAGGCCTGCACGCGCTGGGGGCAAGCGCGATGGCTGAACTGGACCAGCTTCTGGCGGCGCGCGCCGCGCGCGAGGCGCTGCACCGCAACCTGGTGCTGGCGGCGATCGGCGCGGCGCTGCTGCTGGCCGGCTGGCTGCTGGCGGGCTTCTACATGTCGTTTTCGCGCGATATCGCCAACCTGAACGACGCCGTGCAGCGCGCCGCCGAAGGCGACCTTACCGTGCGCATGGGCTCGCACGCGCGCGATGAGATCGGCGAACTGGTGAATGCCTTCGCGCGCATGGCCGCGGCGCTGGCGGCGCTGGTGACCGAGATCCGCTCCGGCGCCGCGACGATCGGCGAAGCAACCCATGCGCTGGCGCATGGCAATGCCGAGCTGTCCGGCCATACCCAGGCGCAAGCCGGGGCCTTGTCGGAGACGGTCGGTTCGATGGGCGCGCTGGCCGCCAGCGTCAAACGCAGCGCGGCGCATGCCGCCGCAGGGCGCGACCTGGTCGGCGCCGCCGCCGGCGTGGCGGCGCGCGGCGTGCGCGCGGTCGGTGACGTGGTCGACACGATGGCGTCGATCCGCGCCAGTTCGCACAAGATCGCCGACATCATCGGCGTGATCGACAGCATTGCTTTCCAGACCAACATCCTGGCCCTCAATGCGGCTGTGGAAGCGGCGCGCGCGGGCGACCAGGGGCGCGGCTTCGCGGTGGTGGCAACCGAAGTACGCAACCTGGCGCAGCGCTCGGCCGCCGCGGCGCGCGAGATCAAGCAACTGATCGGCACCTCGGTGGCGACAGTCGACAGCGGCAACGCGCTGGTGGCCGCGGCCGGCTCGACCATTGGCGAACTGGCAGGCGCCGTCGGCCAGGTCGAGCGGCTGATCGGGCAAATGGACCAGGCGGGCCAGGTGCAGGCGTCCGAACTGGTCCAGCTGGAAGGGGCGATCGCGCGCATCGATGTGATGACTCGGCGCAACGGGGAACTGGTCGAGCAGGCGCGAAACGGCTCGGAATTGCTCCATGCGGAGACCGATCAACTGACGCTGTCGGTACGGGTTTTCACATTAGAGCGCACTCAGCAAAGCGTTTCGTTGCTGCATTGAAACAAATTTGCTGCCAAACTGCTCATAAAAGTGGCATTTTTCTCAATCTCTCCCAGTAGGACTAAGACGACAAAACATTATGCATACAGCCTACATGGGGGCGACTGCTAATCTTATGTTCGCCAACAGACGGAAGCCTTAATGTTCACACATCGCGATTCGCCGGGCAGTGATGGCGGGATCGTCCTGAGGTTATTAGAGATTAGTGAGGAAAAAAATGAACAACGTCCAACTTGGTAACGCCGCACAAAAAGCATCGGTAAACCAGATTCCTGTCAGCACCAAGGAATTGAAAGTTGCGTCCCGGCCAGTTGTCAGCCTCAGCGGTACTCAGCAAAACGAATTGCTCGGCGCCCTTCCACGCAACGACCTGGAAACGCTGTTCGAGCATCTGGAACTGGTTCCTATGCCTTTCGGCAAGGAGCTGTTCGAATTCGGAAGCAAACTGGAATACGTGTACTTCCCAACCACCGCGATCGTTTCCCTGCTGTACGTCATGGAAGACGGCGCAACGACCGAAATCGCGGTTGTAGGACATGAAGGTGTCGTCGGCGTCTCGCTGTTCATGGGCGAGCGCGCCATGTGCAGCGCCGTGGTCCAGAGCGCGGGCTACGGCTACCGCCTCAAGACCCAGTTCCTGCGCGATGCATTCAACCAGGGCGGCGCGCTGCCGCAGCTGCTGATGCGCTACACCAACGCGCTGTTCGCCCAGATGGCCCAGAACGCTGTCGGCGGCCGCCACAGCTCGATCGAACAGAAACTGTGCCGCTGGCTGCTCGACCGCCTCGACCGTTCCCCATCGAACGAACTGAAAGTGACCCAGGAACTGATTTCGATCATGCTGGGCGTGCGCCGCGAAAGCATCACCGCCGCGGCTGGCAAATTGCAGGACGATGGACTGATTCAGTACCGTCGCGGCAACATCACCGTAATTGACCGTCAAGGCCTTGAGGAGTATGCAGGCGAGTGCTACAAGGTTGCGAAGACTGAATATGATCGCTTGCTGATGGATGTTGCTGCACGCTGAACTCCACCTCCGGCACGGGTTGCGGCGCTTCGGCGCCCTGCCCTTGCCCGGCAAGCGGTATAAATGCTTCAACACAGGTGCCGCAGTTGTTCACGCCGCGGCGCACCTGCAAGGTTCCCCCCAGTAGCAAAGCGCGTTCGCGCATGCCCAGCAAGCCATGCGATTTCGGCTTGCTGACGGCGTCCACATCGATACCCACGCCATCATCGGACACCTCCAGCGCCAGGCCCTCGGCCTCGCGCGCGAGGTGCACGATCACCGTGCGCGCCCCCGCATACTTGGCGATATTGTTCAGCGATTCCTGCACGATACGGAACACTGCGATCGCATGCATTGGCCCGGCCACGTTGACATCGCCGTCGATCAGCGCCTCGCACTCGACGCCGGTGACGGTGGCAAATTCTTCGCAGTAGCTTTGCAAGGCTGCAGCCAATCCGAGGTTATCGAGCAAGCTGGGCCGCAGGTCTTCGACAATGCGGCGCTTCAGTTCGACGGTCGTCACCAGGGTCATGCGGGCGCGGTCGAGCCGCTGCGCGATGTGCGCGTGTTCGACGCGCAGTTCGTTGGCGGCGCAATTGATATCGATGCCGATGGCGGTCAGCTTGGCGCCCAGCTCGTCATGCAGCTCGCGCGCCAGGCGCGATTTCTCTTCTTCCGACAAACGGATCAGGTGGCGCGACAGCACCGACAACTGCTCGGTACGCACATTGACCATCGACTCCAGGTTGTCGTTTGCGTGCTGCAAGGCGCGCTGGGCGGCCAGGCGGATGAAATAGCTACGCCGGATCAGGCTGTAGAACAGCACGATGACCAGGATCGCAACGACATTGATCCCGATGCCGATCATCACCGCTTCCTGGTAGTCGGCATTGAACTCGGCGCGGCGCGAGGCCAGCAATTCAGTCTGCTCTTGCTGCATGATCACCAGCAGCAGGCGAATCTCGTCCATGTCGGCTTTGGTGTCGGTGGTGGCGGCGATCTTGGCGATGTCTTCCAGGCCGCCCTGGCGATATACCGCCACTGCCTGGTCGAGCATGTCGAGCTTGCGAAACACCAGGGTGCGCAGCTGCGCCAGGTTCTTCAGCTGCGACGGGCTGTCCGCCAGCAGCTGTTCAAGTTCGCGGAACTGGGGTTCGATATCGGCGGAGGCGGTGCGCATCGGGCCGAGCCAGAGGTCGGCGCCGGACAGGAAATAGCCGCGCATGCTGCTCTCGGCATCCATGACCAGCACGTTCAGGTTTTGCAGCTTGTCGCCGACCTTGGCGGTCTGGCCCTGCACGGCATTGGCGCCGTTGAGCGCCGACAGGTTATGGAAAAGGCTGGCGCCGTTGACCACGAGGATCAGCACGCACAGCAGGCCAAGCACGGTCGCATAGAACGGCAACGCCGGCGCGCCCTCGGGTTCTGTGGTGAAGTACATGGTCGGATTCCTTATGCATGCCGCAGAGCAATTTGAGGGTCATTATAGACCGGGAACATATTGCGTTGCAGCTTAGCCAGACCGTTTTGTGCACTACTTAACAGGAGGGCAAAGGGTGTTGCAGTGCGGAATTAATCACATACTTGCACGGACGGGCCGGGGAAGCCCGCCGTCCGCTGTTAATCCAGCAGGTTGTTTTTCATCGCATAGTAAGTCAGGTCGCTGTTCGACTGCAGGCCCATCTTTTCCATGATGCGGGTACGGTAGGTCGACACGGTCTTGATGCTGAGCGACAGCGCGACACCGATGTCGGATACCGTCGCGCCCTTCGCCAGGCGCAGGAAAACCTGGAACTCGCGGTCGGACAATTCGGTGTGCAGCGCCGTGTTCGGGTCGCGGTCGAAGCTTTGCGCCAGCAGTTCGCCAACGGTCGAGGACACGTAGCGGCGGCCCTGGAACACGGTTCGCACCGCGGTCTTGAGCTCGTCCGCTTCGCATTCCTTGTTCAGGTAGCCATTGGCACCCATCTTGAACAGGTTCAGCGCGTACTGCTGGGCAGGATAGCCCGACAAAATCAGCACGGGCAGGTTCGGTTGCCCCTGGCGGATCGTGCGCAGGATGTCGATGCCGCTCTGGTCGGGCATGGCGATGTCCAGCAACAGCACGTCGCAAATCTCGCGGCGTGCGATATCAAGGGCTTCGCGCCCGGTAGCACCTTCGGCGACGACATCAAAGTCGGGCGACGAGGAAAAAATCTGTTTAAAGCCTGCTCTTACAATTTGGTGATCGTCACAAATGGCAACGCGTATCATTGTCTTCCCTTAAATTTTCCTGGCACAGGAAAGTGCTGCGCATGTGTTCCGTCGGCAAACACAATATTAGCATTCTAGCACTCGTGCGCTGCGTACGGCACAGCGAGAACGCATGAGTGCGCCGGCCGGTGCACAGCGCGATGTGGAATTCGTGAAAAAAGAGTACCAGGGCACTCCTTCCGTCAGCAATCTCAGGTGTCTTGCTTCAGCAAGGCCAGGATGGCGAGGAGTTCCTTGCGGATCATTGCCCCGTCAAGCGCGGGCTGCAAGCTGTTGGTCGTCTCGCGACCAGCTTCCAGTGCGCCCCAGTCTTCCTGGGAAGCGGCGGCTTCGCTGGCGCGGCTGTCGAGTTTGTTGCGTGCGCCGCTGATCGTGAACCCCTGCTCGTATAGCAGTTCGCGAATGCGGCGGATCAGCAAAACCTCGTGGTGCTGGTAATAGCGCCGGTTACCACGACGTTTGACCGGCTTGAGCTGCGTGAATTCCTGCTCCCAGTAACGAAGCACGTGCGGTTTGACGCCGCACAATTCACTGACTTCCCCGATCGTGAAGTAGCGCTTGGCCGGGATAGGCGGCAGCGCCGCCAGGTCGGTCTTGGCGAGACGGTCGTTCATCGGCTACTCAGGCAGCGCGCGCCATGCTGGACGCGACCGGGCTGGTTTCTTCAACCATGGCCTTGAGCTTCTGACTGGCGTGGAAGGTCACGACGCGGCGCGCCGTGATCGGGATCTCTTCGCCGGTCTTTGGATTGCGGCCCGGACGCTGCGGCTTGTCGCGCAGCTGGAAGTTGCCAAAGCCCGAAAGCTTGACCGCTTCGCCGCGCTCGAGCGCATTGCGGATCTCGTCGAAAAATGTCTCGACCATGTCCTTGGCTTCGCGCTTGTTCAAGCCAACTTGCTCGAACAGCAACTCCGCCAGCTCGGCCTTGGTCAAGGTCGGCATGTCCTTCTCGGCTTCCTGGCGGACCTTGGCAACCTGCATCGCACGATGCAAGTCAGCCGCCAGTGCCGATTGGAGGACGGCCGAATCTACGTCATTGTTATTAATTTTCCAGCCCTGCCTATAAGCTACGTCTTGGATGGGTTACCCACGCGATTTGGCGTGATGTTTTTCTCTTGCAGCGTTCGCCAAAGCGGTCATCAAGGACTCGACCTGGTCGTCCTGCAAGGTGGTTTGAGTATCTTGCAAGCTAAAGCGGAAAGCAAGGCTTTTTTCATCCGGTTCGAGTCCGGCCCCGCGATATTCATCAAACAAAACAATGGCTTGCACGATACGTCCTGCAGGATTTGCTGCGATCTCGGCACTAAATGCATCCAACAGATCCTGTGCCGCGACCGTTTGCTTGACCACCAGCGCCAGGTCGCGCGTGGCGCCCGGGAACTTGGAAATCTCTTCGTACTTTGGCAATGGGCGTTGTTGCAGCGCAACTGCGTCGACCTCGAACAGCACCGGGGCCTGCGGCAGCTCGTATTTCTGCAGCCAGCGCGGGTGCAGCTCGCCAATGAAGCCGACTCCACGGCCGTCCAGCAGGATCGTGGCCGAGCGCCCGGGATGCAGCGCCGGGTGGTCAGCCTTCACGAAACGCAAGGTGTACGGCGCAAACATTGCCTCGACGTCGGCCTTGACGTCGAAGTAATCGACCGCGCGGCTCGGCGCGCCCCACTGCTCGTCCACGGCCGGGCCGTAGGCGATCGCGGCCAGGCGCTTTGGCTGCTCGAAGCCGGCCACCGACAGCGGGCCGTCCACGGCGCCCGGATTGCGCTTGAAGATGGCGCCAATCTCGAACACCCGCACCCTGCCCGCCTTGCGGTTCAGGTTGTAGCGGACGTTGGCGACCAGGCTGCCGATCAGCGACGAGCGCATCACGCTCATCTGGCTGGCGATCGGGTTCTGCAGCTTGATCGGTTCAAGGTTGCCGGAAAAATCGGCTTCCCACGCGGTTTCCACGAAGCTCATGTTGACCACTTCCTGGTAGCCGAGGTGGGCCATCTGGTGACGCAGCGCGAACAGCGAACGCGTATCTTCCGGCAACGCCAGCATGGCGCTGGCGGCCACCGGCGGATTAGCCGGGATGTTCTCGAAACCGTAGACGCGTGCGACTTCCTCGATCAGGTCTTCCTCGATCTCGATGTCGAAGCGGTACGATGGCGCGGTGACGGCGAACTCGCCCGGCTGCTGGGTAAACGGCAGGCCGAGGCGGGTGAAGATGTCGGCCACCACCACGTCGGTGATCGGCACGCCGATGACCTTCTGGGCGCGCGCGGTGCGCATCGTCACCGGCTTGCGCTGCGGCACATTGACGACCTGGTCATCGACCGGGCCGACGCTGGTGCCGGCGGTGCCGCAGATTTCGACGATCAGCGCGGTGATGCGCTCGATGTGCTGGACCGTGGTGGCGTAATCGACGCCGCGCTCGAAGCGGTGCGCCGCGTCGGTCGAGAAGTTGAAGCGGCGGGCGCGGCCCTGGATGGCGTGAGGCCACCAGAATGCCGCTTCCAGGTAGATATTGGTGGTGTCGAGGCTGACCGCGGTGGAGTCGCCGCCCATGATGCCGGCCAGCGATTCGATCTGCTGCCCGTCGGCGATCACGCCAACCCAGTCGTCCACGTCAACGGTGTTGCCATTGAGGAGCTTGAGCGACTCGCCCTTGCGGCCCCAGCGCACATCGATCTTGCCGTGGATTTTGTCGAGGTCGAACACGTGCGATGGACGGCCCAGCTCCAGCATCACATAGTTCGAGATATCCACCAGCGCCGAGACCGAACGCTGGCCGCTGCGCTCGATGCGGCGCTTGAGCCATTCAGGCGTTGCCGCGCGCGCATTCAGGCCGCGGATCACGCGGCCGGTAAAGCGGCCGCACAGGTCCGGCGCGCTGATGGTTACCGGCAGCACTTCGTCGCTGGTGACGGCAACCGCACGCGCGGTCGGCACGTGCAGCGCGGTGCCGGTCAGCGCCGATACCTCGCGCGCCACGCCCAGCACCGACAGGCAATCCGCCTTGTTCGGGGTCAGCTTGATGGTGAACTTGAGGTCGTTCAGCGCCAGGTAATCGCGGATATTCTGTCCGACCGGCGCATCGGCCGGCAGTTCCATCAGGCCGCTGCTCTCTTCCGACAGCTTCAGTTCCTTGGCCGAGCACATCATGCCCTGCGACTCGACGCCGCGCAGCTGCCCCACCTTGATCTCGAACGGCTTGCCGTCCGCGCCCGGCGGCAGCACCGCGCCGGCCATCGCGCAGATCGCCTTCATGCCGGCGCGCACGTTGGGCGCGCCGCACACGATGTTGAGCATGGTGCCGGTGCCGACATCGACGGTGCACACGTTGAGGCGGTCGGCGTTCGGGTGCTTCGACACGTCCAGCACTTCCGCCACGACCACGTTGGAAAATGGCGGCGCGACGGCCTCCACTTCCTCGACTTCGAGACCGGACATCGTCAGCAAATGGGACAGCTCATCCGACGTCATCTTCGGATCGACCATGGTACGGAGCCAGTTTTCGGAAAATTGCATAATCTAAGCCTTCAGCCGCGAAAAATTATTATTAGTTGAACTGTTTCAGGAAACGCAGGTCGCCTTCATAGAACAGGCGCAGGTCGTTGATCCCGTAGCGCAGCATCGTCAGTCGCTCGATGCCCGAGCCGAACGCGAAGCCGATGAACTTTTCCGGATCGAGGCCGAAGTTGCGCACCACGGTCGGGTGCACCTGGCCGGCGCCCGACACTTCGAGCCAGCGGCCTTTCAGCGGGCCGGAACCGAAGGCGATGTCGATCTCGGCCGACGGTTCGGTAAACGGGAAGTACGACGGACGGAAACGCACCTGCAGGTCGTCGGTCTCGAAGAAGGCCTTGACGAAGTTCAGATACACGCCCTTGAGGTCGGCGAAGCTGATGTCCTCGGCGATCCACAGGCCTTCGACCTGGTGAAACATCGGCGAGTGGGTGGCGTCGCTGTCGACGCGGTAGGTGCGGCCCGGCGCGATCACCTTGATCGGCGGCGTGTGCGAACGCGCGTAGCGCACCTGCATCGGACTGGTGTGGGTGCGCAGCAGCAGCGGCTTGCCGGTGCTGTCATTGCCTTCCACATAAAACGTGTCCTGCATCGAACGGGCCGGGTGGTTCTCCGGGCTGTTCAAGGCGGTGAAATTGGTCCAGTCGTTTTCGATTTCGGGGCCGTCGGCCACATCGAAACCGATCGAACGAAAGATCTCTTCGATCCGCTCCCAGCTGCGCATCACCGGGTGGATGCCACCCATCGCGCGGCCGCGGCCGGGCAAGGTGATGTCGATCGCCTCGGCGTTCAGGCGCTGTTCGAGCTGGGCGTTGGCGAGGGCGTCGCGGCGCGCGGTCAACGCGGTCTCGATCTGCACCTTGGTGGCGTTGATCAACGCACCCTGGGCTTTTTTCTGTTCCGGATCGAGCTTGCCCAGACCCTTCATCAGTTCGGTAACCTGGCCGGTCTTGCCCAGGTATTTGGCTTTCGCGTTTTCCAGCGCGGCAGCGTCTTGGGCGGCGATAAAGTCAGCCTGCGCCGTGACAACGAGTTCTTCCAGGGAGTTCATGCGTTTTTGTTTTCCTGAGTCGTTCCACAATCAAAAACGGGGCACAGGTTTGCACCTCTGCCCCGCTCTTTTCGCGCCGCGTTTGACGGCGGCGCTAACTTGCATGCATCAAGCGTTGCTTACGCAGCGATCTTTGCTTTTACAGCGGCGACAATCGCAGCGAACGCTGGCTTGTCCATCACTGCCATATCGGCCAGGACTTTACGGTCCAGTTCGATAGCTGCCTTCTTCAGGCCGTTCATGAATACGCTGTACGTTACGCCATGCTCACGGGAAGCGGCGTTGATACGGGCGATCCACAGGCGGCGGAAGACGCGCTTCTTGTTACGGCGGTCACGGTACGCGTACTGGCCAGCGCGCATGACTGCTTGCTTGGCAACACGGTATACCTTGCTGCGGCGACCACGGTAGCCTTTAGCTTGTACAAGAATTTTCTTATGACGGGCACGAGCTGTAACCCCACGTTTTACTCTAGGCATAGTAACTCCTTAGTTGTGAGATTAAGCCGACGGCATCATACGCATCACGGACTTGACATCCGCTGCGTCGACGTTCGTGATTCCGCGCAACTGGCGCTTGCTCTTGGTGGTTTTCTTGGTCAGGATGTGACGCTTGAAAGCGTGACCCGATTTAACGGTACCACCTGGACGCACGCGAAAACGCTTCTTCGCGGAGCTTTTGGTCTTCATTTTTGGCATTGTAGTTCTGTCCTAAGGACAGCTCCATTGTCAGGATTGCAGGTGGCAGCCCTACGCTGCTCTTAGATGCCTGCTTTCACAGTAGTTTCCACACCCGAAAGTGCGGAACCGCAGATTTTAACACGAATCCATCGAGAAATAACAAGGGGCGGATGGGAAATTCCCATCCGCCCCTTGTAGGCAGCGCAAAACGGTTTGCAGTTTTACACTTTTTTCTTTTTCGGCGACAAGATCATGATCATCTGGCGGCCTTCCATCTTCGGGAACTGCTCGACCTGGCCGTACGGCTCGAGGTCGGCCTTCAGGCGTTCCAGCATGCGGAAGCCGATATCCTGGTGCGCCATTTCACGGCCGCGGAAACGCAGCGTGATCTTGGTTTTGTCACCTTCGTCGAGGAACTTGATCAGGTTACGCAGCTTGATATTGTAGTCACCGTCATCGGTACCCGGACGGAATTTGACTTCCTTCAGGACAATGATCTTCTGCTTCAATTTAGCTTCGTGGGCCTTCTTCTGCTCCGAATACTTGAACTTGCCGTAGTCCATCAGACGGCAAACCGGTGGCTGCGCCGTTGGCGCGATTTCCACCAGGTCTACGTTCGCTTCTTCGGCCAGGCGAAACGCCTCAGCCAGGCTCACAATGCCGAGCGGCTCGTTGTCAACCCCGGAGAGACGCATTTCGGGGGCTGTGATTTCGCCATTGATGCGATGCGACTTGTCAGTAGCTATGTTGTTTCCTTTTAATATCGAATGGGAGTGCCGTGCGGAAAATCACTTCAAGCTTTGGATGCAATATCCTGCTTGAGGCGCTCGACTAGCGCGTCGATGGACATGACGCCCAAATCGACATTGCCGCGTGCTCGCACAGCTACAGTGTTGGCATCCCGCTCTTTATCGCCGATCACAAGGATATACGGCAGTTTTTGGACGGAATGCTCGCGTATTTTATAGGTAATTTTCTCGTTGCGCAAATCAGCGTGAACGCGGAATCCCGATTTGCGCAAACGCGCTGCCAGCTCGGTCGCATACTCTGCTTGCCCGTCAGAAATGTTCAGCACCGCCACTTGCACCGGCGCCAGCCACATCGGCAAGGCACCGGCGTAGTTTTCGATCAGGATACCGATGAAACGCTCCATCGAGCCGACGATCGCGCGGTGCAGCATGACCGGGACCTTGCGGCTGTTGTCTTCGGCGACATACTCGGCGCCGAGGCGGCCCGGCATCGAGAAGTCGACCTGCATGGTACCGACCTGCCATGGACGGCTCAGGCTGTCTTTGAGGTGATATTCGATCTTCGGGCCGTAGAAAGCGCCCTCGCCCGGCAGCTCGGTCCATTCGACGCCGCAGGCGCGCAGCGCCGAACGCAGCGCTTCTTCGGACGCATCCCACACCTCGTCGGAACCAATGCGGTTTTCCGGGCGCAGCGCCAGCTTGACGTCGATATTGGCAAAGCCGAAATCGCCATACACTTCCATCGCCTGGGCGTGGAAGGCCGTCACTTCGGCTTCGATCTGCTCTTCGGTGCAGAAGATGTGGCCGTCATCCTGGGTAAAGCCGCGCACCCGCATGATGCCGTGCAGCGCGCCCGACGATTCATTGCGGTGGCACTGGCCGAACTCGCCGTAGCGCAGCGGCAGGTCGCGGTAGCTCTTCATGCCGGCGTTGTAGATCTGCACGTGGCCTGGGCAATTCATTGGCTTGAGCGCGTACGAACGGTTCTCCGACTCGGTCGTGAACATGTTTTCGCGGTAGTTATCCCAGTGGCCGGTCTTCTGCCACAAGGTCACGTCGAGGATCTGCGGCGCCTTGACTTCGTTGTAGCCATTGACCTGGTACTTGTTGCGCATGTATTGCTCAACCTGCTGCCAGATGGTCCAACCCTTCGGATGCCAGAACACCAGGCCCGGCGCCTCGTCCTGGAAGTGGAAGAAGTCGAGCTGCTTGCCGAGCTTGCGGTGGTCGCGCTTTTCCGCTTCTTCCAGGTTATGCAGGTACAGTTCCTGGTCTTCCTTTTTGGTCCAGGCGGTGCCGTAGACACGCTGCAGCATTTCATTCTTGGAGTCGCCGCGCCAGTAGGCGCCGGCCAGCTTCATCAGCTTGAAGACCTTCAGCTTGCCCATCGACGGGACGTGCGGTCCGCGGCACAGGTCGGTGAAACCGCCCTTCGCGTACAGCGACACATCTTCACCGGCCGGGATCGACGCGATGATTTCCGCCTTGTAGTGCTCGCCCAGCGACTTGAAATAGGCCACCGCCTCGTCGCGCGGCATCACCGAGCGCGTCACCTTCTCGTCGCGCTTGGCGATCTCGGTCATTTTCTTTTCGATCGCCGCCAGGTCGTCCGGCGTGAACGGGCGCTTGTACGAGAAGTCGTAATAGAAGCCGTTGTCGATGACCGGGCCGATCGTCACCTGCGCATCCGGGAACAATTCCTTGACCGCATAGGCCAGCAAGTGGGCGGTCGAGTGGCGGATCACATCGAGGCCTTCCGGGTCCTTGTCGGTGATGATCGCCAGATCGCTGTCCTGGTCGATCAGGAAAGAGGTATCGACCACCTTGCCGTCGACCTTACCGGCGAGCGCGGCTTTGGCGAGGCCAGTGCCGATGCTGGCCGCTACCTCTGCTACGGTGACGGGGCCGTCAAACTGGCGCTGGGAACCATCTGGGAGTCGGACTGCGACCATGCTGCTCTCCTGAACGTTGAACTGATAATGTATAACAAAAATGCGGACGAAAAAAAACGCGGACTAGCCGCGTTTTTCTTTTTTCAAGCCAAAGAAATCCCCACGCTGACTAGCGTCGCTCCCACAACTTGGTTGTAGTTCGCGGTGTCATAACCGTGGTGCCTTTCTCGCTCTTACTCTATGTATTCTGGTGGGCGGTGAGGAATTCGAATCCCCGACCCCTTGGATGTCGACCAAGTATTCTAACCAGCTGAACTAACCGCCCGATGCCCAGCATTATAGAGAGCCGTCCGGCGAAAAACAAGGGCTATTTTCCAGCTAATTAACTTTCTTTCAAAATTTCGTTTTCAGACACGCTACACTATCGCCTGCCGCCGCCTCAATCCATCACGCCATGCATTCGAACCAGCCAGACCAGTCCTCCGCCCATCTCCATGCGCACGGCGAAGGCGATGCCAAGCACGTACACGCGATTGCCGGGCGCAGCGTCGCCATCCTGGGATGGTCGGTCGCGCTGACCCTGTTCTTCGCCGTCGTCGAGGTCACCTTCGGCTTTATCGCCAATTCGCTGGCCCTGATTTCGGACGCCGGGCACATGGTCACCGACGCCGCCGCCCTCGGACTGGCCCTGCTGGCCCAGCTGATCTCGCGCCGCCCGCCATCGGCGCGCCACTCGTTCGGCTTCGTGCGCGCCGAAGCCCTGGCCGCCTTCGTCAACGCGCTCGCCATGCTGGCGGTGGTCGGCTGGATCGTGTACGAGGCCATCGGCCGGTTTACCGCGCCGGAACCCGTTGCGGGCAACACCGTCATCGTGGTGGCGGCGATTGGACTGGCGATCAACCTGGTGGTGGCGTGGATCCTGTCGCGCGACAAGAACAGCCTGAACACCCGCGCCGCGCTGGTGCACGTGATGGGCGACCTGCTCGGCTCGGTCGCCGCGATCGTCGCCGGCATCGTCATCGCCCTGACCGGCTGGATGCAGATCGATCCGCTGCTATCGATGCTGGTGGCGGTCCTGATCCTGAAATCGACCTTCGGCGTGCTGCGCGACTCCTACCATTTCTTGATGGAAGCCGTGCCCCACCATATCGATTACCTGAAAGTCGGCGCCGACCTGGCGACGATTCCCGGCGTGCTGTCAGTGCATGACCTGCACGTGTGGGACATGTCGCCGGGCGAACCGGCGCTGATCGGCCACCTGCAAATCAATGACCTCAGCGAATGGCCCGTGGTGCTGGAGGCGGTCAAGGCGATGCTGCTGGAACGCCACGGCATCGACCACATTACCTTGCAGCCAGAAACCCACTGAGCCGTTGTAAGCGCCGTCTTACCGGACTGCGGCCAAGCCACCGATTGCCGTGCAATCGTGCGCTGCTGATAATGCAGCATGATCCCATCGAAAATATATGACACGCTGATTGTCGGCGGCGGCCCTGGCGGGCTGACCGCGGCCATTTACCTGCGCCGCTTCCGACGCGAGATTATCGTCGTCGACAAAGGCAACAGCCGCCTGCAACTGATTCCGGTCACGCACAATTTCCCCGGCTTCCCCGACGGCATCCAGGGCACCCAGCTGCTGGACAACCTGCGCAGCCAGCTGGGCCGCTACGGCGGCCACGTCACCGAAGGCGAAATCACCAGCCTGGCCCACAACGGCGACTATTTCACCGCCGAGTTCGCCGGTGGCCAGTTTCACGCGCGTACCGTGTTGCTCTCGACCGGCATCGCCGATGCCGGCATGCCCATTGAAAACTGGCACGAGGCGGTGACCAGCGGCGCTGTCAGGCTGTGCCCGGTATGTGACGGGTTCGACGTGCTCGACAAGCGCATCGCGGTGATCGGCGCGCCGGACAACTGCGTGGGCCATTCGCTGTTCCTGCGTAGCTTCTCGAACGACATCACCCTGTTTGAGCGCGACAATACCAGCTGCCTTGCAAGCAAGGACCAGCGCCGGCTGCAAGAGGCCAACATCAAGCGCGTCACCTCGCCCCTGCGCGGAGTGACGATGAGCGACGACATGAAACCCGTGCTGCACACTGAAGATGGCGCCGAGCATCACTTCGACGTCGTCTACCCGATGCTGGGAGAAACCGCGCGTTCCGACCTGGCCGTGGCGCTGGGGGCGCAAACCACCGACTGCGACAAGCTGGTGGTCGACGACTACCAGGCGACCTCGGTGCCCGGGCTATACGCGGTCGGCGACGTGGTGCGCGGCTTGAACCAGATCAGCGTGGCGGCCGGGCACGCGGCCGTGGCGGCAACCCGCATCCATAGCCGGCTGCCGCGTCGTTTCCGCGAGTAAATATCGTCGGCGCGCGCGATGACCACGATTACCGTCTTGCCGCATCCCGAGTACGCTCCCGCTGGCGCGGAAATCGACGTGCCCCCTGGCACGACAATCTGCGACGCGCTGCTCGACCACGGTGTCGAGATCGAACACGCCTGCGGCAAGGTCGGCGCCTGCACGACCTGCCACGTGATCGTGCGCTCGGGCTTCGCTTCGCTTAACGAGGTCGACGACAACGAGGAAGACATGCTCGACCGGGCGTGGGGCCTCGAACCAGGTTCGCGCCTGTCCTGCCAGGCCATCGTCGCCGACGACAAGCTGGTGGTGGAGATTCCCCGCTACTCGCTGAACCTGGTGAAAGAGAACGGTTGATCCTGGCCTGTTAAATAGTCCGAACCATCGCCTGCCGATTCAGTCTGATTTATTGATGGACGCGACATGGCGCACGCTGAACCGGCGCCGACTTTTACAGGAGAAAAACAATATGCTAAACCGTGTTGTCACAGTCGCCGCACTTGCTGTTGGCGGATACCTGTTGAATAAACAGATGAAAAAAGGCGCCGGCGGCAAGGCTGGCTCAACGGTCCAGGAATCGATCGAGGTGAACGTTCCGCTCAGCACCGCGTACAACCAGTGGACCCAGTTCGAGGAATTCCCTCGCTTTATGGACGACGTCCATGAGGTCCGCCAGGTCGATGCCACCCACCTCCACTGGCGCGCCGACGTGGCCGGCAATGAAAAGGAGTGGGATGCCGAGATCACCGAGCAGGTGCCCGACAAGCGCATTGCATGGCGCAGCACCAGCGGCGTGCGCAACAGTGGCGTGGTCACCTTCCACCGGCTGGGTGACACAACGACCAAGATCATGCTGCAGATGCAGTACACGCCAGAAGGCGCGGTGGAAAGGATTGGCGACGCATTGGGCGCCGTGCGCATGAATGCGCGACGCAACCTGGAGCGGTTCAAGGAAATGATCGAAGCACGGGGCAAGGAAACCGGGGCCTGGCACGGCGAAGTAACACAGCATTAATTGCCAGCACCAGGCAGGCTGCCGTGGGCGCGAAGGGGTCCACGATTGCGCCCGCGCGCCGTCGCAGGCTGAACGCGTCGACCCCGCGTGCGTCTGACCTGCGCCTAAGGAAGCGCGACGTCGATACGGCGTTGCAAGCGCGCCGCCTCGGCGTTATCGCCTGCGGCCTTCGCGCGCTCAAGCGCCACACCCAACCACATCAGCAACGGCCTGCGCCAGCCCTGCCCTGACGCCGTTTCGGCCGCCAGCGTGATGTCTTGCGGGGCAATACGCCCAACCTGCATCAGCGCGCCTGCGGCAACCATGCGCGACAGCGGATCCTGAATGGCCGCCAGCGCACTGCTTGCCGATGGCCCCGCGCGCACCACCCCCTGATGCTGTTCGGGCAACAAGGTCGCATCCAATCCCTGCCAGCGGCCGCCGAGGTAGGCGGCATAGGCACGCTCGCCGGCTCCGGCATCTTGCGCCAGCGCGGCAAAGCCCGGGCAGTCATCGTATTCCAGGCTTGCCACGCGCGTAGCGCAGCGCACGAGTTCGGCAAGCGCGACCACGTCGGGGCGGCCGGTACTGGCAAGCTCGCTGCGGGCGCGCACAAATTCCGATTCCGCGATCGCGGTATTCCCCTTCAAATAGGCGTCGCTGTAGCCGGCCAGGGCGTCGGCGGCATTCGACTTCCATGCCGGCGGCGCCGGTTTGCTGGCGCAACCGGCAAGTGCCAGCGCGAGTGCGGCGATCAGGGTGGTCTTGGTCATGGCAGCTTAATCTCCGGCGTGCGTGCAAACGGCCACTTGCGGTTGATTTCATCGATCATGCGCGTCACCTTGCGCAGGCTGGCGTCGACCTCGGCGCGCAACGCACCCAGGTCCTTGGTCGCCACCTTGGCGTTGGCGCCGACCTGCTGCGCCTCGGCCAGTACCGCATCGAGCTTCTTGAGCGTATTGCTGGCGTCTTTCAGCACGACGTTCATCTGGATGGCCGCGGCCTGCGTATCGTCCATCAAGCCCTTCTTGCCGAACACGCGCTGGTCGGTCTTGGCCAGCAAGCCATTCACGCGGTCCAAGGTGACGATCAGCTTCTGCGCCTCGGCGTCGCTGCCCAGGGCGCCGCCCAGCAGTCCGTATTTGCCGGCAAAGCGGCCGGTTGCCGATTCAAGATTGGCCAGGCTTTTATTGATCGCCGAATCGTCGCGCGTCATCGTGTCGAGGTTCTCGAGCAGCGCCCGTGCGCTCGCCACCACGCGCGGGATCTCCGCGCTGGTGTCGCCCCGCAGTACGGTGCGGACCGCATCCTCTGGCAGCGGCGCATCGTCGAGCATGCCGGTAAATGCCTTGAGCCGGGTTTCGCCCACCAGGCTGCGTTCCAGCGTAAACACGCTACTGGCCCTGAGCCATTTGCTGTCCTTGCGCGGCACATCCACCAGGATGCGCACCTTGCCGTCCGGCGCCAGTTCGACGCGCTGCACGCGGCCGATCGGAAAACCTGCGAACGTCATGTCCATGCCGGGAATGACGCCCTCGGAGTCTTCCGAAATCAGCACCAGCCGCTGGGTGACTTCGAACACGCCGCGCGCGTACATCACGTACAGCACGAAGGATATGGCCAGCGCCGCCATCAGCACGAGCAGCGCCACCGCCTTCGCCTCGACGTGCGCGACCGTGTCCGCCGGTACTTCAGCTGCCGCAGGTGCTACAGGTTCGGTCATGTCAGTCCTTTTAGATGTATTTCATGGCCAGCGACGCCGCCTCGATCAACAGCAGCACGAACAGCAAGCGCACCGCCCCAGGTTGCACGGTGGACGAGGAGCGCAGTCCGTAGCGGTGCATTTCCAGGATTGCCGCGGTCGGGATCACCGCCACGGCCAGGCCGAACGCGACGGTCTTGGCCATGAAGCCGATGGTCACGGCCGGGTCGAAGATGCGCCCGACGGTGCGGGTGTAGTCCTGCACGCCCCATGGCGACAGGCCGTAGACGTTGGCGTAGGCCAGCACCAGCACGATCACGCTGCTTACCAACGCCAGGCTCAATACCGCGAAGGCATTCGCAATCACCTGCGGCACCAGTTCCTGGCGCAGCCGCGCCTGGGCGCGCTGCGAGGTATCGGGCGATGCGGCGGCGGCAACGGCCAGCGCATCACCGGCGTTGAAGGCCATGCTCGCCCTGAGCGCAACAAACATCGCGGCAGTCAGCGGGATCAGTTCCAGCACCAGCACCCGCACCACCATTTCGAGCGCGTAGGCGGACAAGCCGTAACTGAGCGCCGTCACCACCACGATGCGGATGATGACCAGGCTGACCAGCGCGGCGAGCACGGTGAACCAGGGCAGCACCTCCCACGTACTGGCGTAAATAAAGCGCGACGCGACGATGCGGTTGGTGCGGCTATAGGTCTTGACCGACAGCGCCATCACGATCGCGATAGCGCCCAGGTAAATCATGTACCACCAGCTGCGCGCGATGCGCAGCGCGAGCATGCCCCAGTCGCGCGGTTGGGAATACAGGAAGGAGTTGGGGCGCATCGTCTACTGGCGCCTTGCTTCCTGCACGCCGTTCACTTCGCAGATGGCGGTAATCGCCTTCTGCAGCTGCGCCGTCGAACCGATTTCCGCGGTAAACGTCATCCGTGCCTGGCCCTTGGCGCTCTGCGTGTTCACGCCGATCACGTTGATCTTCTCGCGCGAGAACACCTCCGAAATGTCGCGCAGCAGTCCCTGCCTGTCGCCCGCCAGGATGAACAGGTCGACCGGGTAGACGGTATCCTGGCCGGCACGCCCCCACTCGGTATGAATCACGCGCTCGGGCGCCTTGGAGCGCATCTCGGCGAAGTTCTTGCAGGTGGCGCGATGAATCGACACGCCTTTGCCGCGCGTGACAAAGCCGACGATGCCGTCCGGCGGCGCCGGCTTGCAGCACTTGGCCAGCGCCGTCATCAGGCCTTCGGTGCCAACCACCAGCACCCCCGACTTGGCGCCCTGCTCGACGCTCGACGCCCGGCTCTTGTTGAGCACCACCGCGTCTTCCGGCACGGGCGCGGCCTCCCCGGTGTCGTGCAGCGCATGCTCGACGTGGCGCAGGCTGAATTCGTCCTTGCCGACCGCGACGAACATTTCGTCGACCTTGTTGAAGCCCAGCTTGTGCGCCAGTGCTTCCAGGTTGACGGCAGTCTTGCCCTCGCGCTGCAGGGTCTTTTCGATCTGCGCACGGCCGTTCGCCAGCGTTTCCTGCTGATCGATCGCATGGAACCAGGCGCGCACCTTGGCGCGGGTGCGGGTGCTGACCGTGTAGCCGGGGCTGAGCCAGTCGCGCGACGGGCCGGCGCTGCCGGGCGCGCCCTTGGCGGTGATGATCTCGCAGGTCTGGCCATTCTTCAGCGGAGTATTTAGCGGCACCATGATGCCATCGACGCGCGCGCCGCGGCAGCGGTGCCCGACCTCGCTGTGCAGGTGGTAGGCAAAGTCGATCGGCGTCGCGCCGACCGGCAGCTCAAGCACGCGCGCCTGCGGCGTCAGTACGAAGATGCGGTCGTCCAGCGTGGTCGACTTGAGCTTCTCGACCCATTCGCGCTGCACTTCCTCTTCTTCCGCAACGGCGTCGGCCACGTCGGTCTTCCACGCCAGCAGCTGGCGCAGCCAGGCGATCTTCTCGTCGTACTTCTGGCCCTTGAAGTTGGAGCCGCCCTCCTCCTTGTAGCGCCAGTGCGCGGCGATACCGTATTCGGCGAAGTTGTGCATTTCCTGGGTGCGGATCTGCACTTCCAGCGGACGCCCGTCTTCGGCCGTGACGACCGTGTGCAGCGACTGGTAGCCGTTCGGCTTGGGGCGCGAGATGTAGTCGTCGAACTCTTTCGGGATCGGCGTCCAGATGTTGTGGACCACGCCAAGCACCGTGTAGCAGGTCTTGATGTCGGGGACGATCACGCGGAAGGCGCGCACGTCATACAGCTCGCTGAAATCGAGGTCCTTGCCGCGCATCTTGTTATAGATGCTGTAGATGTGTTTTGGCCGGCCGAACACCTCGGCCTTGATGCCGGCCGCCGCCAGCTCGTCCTGCAGCCGCACGATGGCAGATTGCACGAAACCCTCGCGCATCATGCGTTTTTCTTCGAGCATCTTGGCGATGCGCTTGTACGTATCCGGCTCGAGGAAGCGGAATGACAGGTCTTCCAGCTCCCATTTCAGCTGCCAGATGCCGAGGCGGTTGGCCAAGGGCGCATACAGGTCCATCGTCTCGCGCCCGTACGCGTGGGTCATGTCGTTGAACAGCTTGATCTCGGCGAAGTAGCGCAAGGTCGTCACGCACGACGCCAGGCGCACCAGCACCACGCGCATGTCGCTGGCCATCGCCAGCAGCATCTTGCGCAAGGTTTCGACCTGGGCGACAGCGCGCTGCGAAGCGCCCTTGCCGCGCCCGGTTTCCTTCTGCCCGAGCGTCATGTCGCGCAAGCGGATCAGCTGGCGTACGCCGGATACCAGGTCGGTCGCGTCCTTGCCGACGCGCGCCTCAAGCCCGGCGGCGGCATCCGGATCGAGGATCGACAGCTCGAACAGCAGCCCGGCGATGCGGGTTTCGGCATCGCTGTTCAGGTAGGCGAGCGTACCGGCCACGCCGAACGAAAACTCGAGCGCGTTCTGGCCGGACGTGCAGACCTTGTCCTGGTAAGCGTCGCTCGCATATGCCAGCGCCGCCTCCACACGCGCGCAGTCGTCGGGACCGAGGCCCTGGACAAGCTGTGACGTCGCGCTGCCGAGCGCCGCAATCGCTACCATGACAGCTTAGCGCGTGCCAGCGGTGACAACGATTTCTACCAGGCAGGCAGGGTTGGCGAGTTTGGCTTCCACGGTGGCGCGCGGCGGCGTGTGCCCTTGCGCGACCCACTCGTCCCACACGTCGTTCATGCCGGCGAAGTTGGCCATGTCGGAGATGTAGATCTGGCACATCAGGATGCAGGTCTTGTCGCTGCCCGCTTCCGTCAGCAGGCGGTCGACGTGGCCCAGCACTTCACGGGTCTGGCCGACGATGTCGGCGCTGGTGTCGTCGGCGATCTGGCCGGCGAGGTAGACGGTGTCGTTGTATACAGCCACTTCGGAGAGGCGTTTGCCTACGTGCAGTCGTGTGATTTCCATAGTCTCTTTCGGATTGTCGGCTTAGCCGATTAAAAATTGTTTTGCGATGGCGATCTGGTCGTCGTGCAGAAAGGTCGGCGCATGGCCGACGTTGGGAATTTCGACCAGCGTGGCCCTGGGGCCGCGCCGCGTCATCTCTTCAGCGGTCGCGTGCGACAGCAGGTCGGAATGCTCGCCGCGCACCAGCAGGGTCGGGCAGCGGATCGCATCATACGCCGCCCACAGCATGCGTTCATCGGATTTCACGGTATCGGGCGTGCTCGACTTGAACGGCTGCGCCAGGCCCATGTCGTAATGGCGCACCCACTGGCCGCCCTGCTGCTCGCGCAGCACATCGCTGGCCAGCTTGTGCCACTCGTCGTCGCTGTGCTCGCCGAACGACAGCGACACTTCGCGTACAAACGTGGCCGCCTTGTCGAAGTCCGGGAACGTCAGTTCCTGGCCGATATAGTCGCCGATACGCTGCAGCGCTGGCGCATCGAGGCTCGGGCCGATATCGTTGAGCACCAGCTTGCGGATCGGATTGTCTGGCAGCGACGCCAGCGCCATGCCGATCAGCCCGCCCATCGAAGTGCCGAACCAGTCGATGGTGGTAGCTGGCACCGCGCTCACGCGCGCCACCAGGGTGACCATGTCGCTGACGTATTGCGGCACGCGGTACAGCTCGGGATTGGCCAGCTTGCCTGAGCGGCCGCGGCCGACCACGTCGGGGCACACCACGCGGTAGTGGCCGCACAGCGCGCGCGCCAGGTTGTCGAAGTCGTCGCCGACCCGCGTCACGCCATGCACGCAGATCAGCACCTTCGCATTGTTTTCGTCGCCCCACTCCTTGTACGACATGGTGTGCAAGCCGGCGGGAGAGATGCACTGGACGGATTTTATTCTTGCTTCGATCATGCCGATTCCTATCTGGGCGGATATCCGTCGCCGTAAACCAGTCTAATGGCCTGAGTTCTGGCAAAACCGACATTTTACCCGGCGTTGCGATTAGAATTCTACCAAGGTGTGGCGCTGTGCGCTGCCTATCGGTCTCCAGCCATCCATTCTTTCAGAGGACACAATGAATACAAGCATGTTAAGCGGCAAAACTGCACTTGTCACGGGTTCCACCTCCGGTATCGGTCTCGGCATTGCGCGCACCCTCGCCCAGCAAGGCGCTAACATCGTATTCAATGGCTTCGGCGACGCCCAGCAGATCGAAAAGCTGTATGTCGAGGTCGGGCAAGAGTTTGGCGTGCAGACCGCCTATCACAATGCCGACATGTCCAAGCCGGCCGAGATCGAAGCGATGATGAAGTTCGCCGACGACAAGTTCGGCGGCGTCGACATCCTCGTCAACAATGCGGGCATCCAGCATGTGGCAAACATCGAAGATTTCCCGACCGAGAAATGGGACGCGATTATCGCGATCAACCTGACCTCGGCTTTTCACACGACGCGCCTGGCGCTGCCGGGCATGAAGAAAAAGAACTGGGGCCGGGTCATCAACCTGGCGTCGGTGCATGGACTGGTTGGCTCGGCGCAGAAATCCGCCTATGTCGCCGCCAAGCATGGCCTGGTTGGCTTTACCAAGGTGACGGCGCTGGAAACGGCGCAGACCGGCGTGACCTGCAACGCGATCTGCCCGGGCTGGGTGCTGACCCCGCTGGTGCAAAAGCAGGTGGACGACCGCGCCGCGCGCGATGGCCTGAGCAATGACGCGGCCAAGAAGGCGCTGCTGGCTGAGAAGCAGCCGTCGGGTGAATTTGTGACGCCGGAAGAGCTGGGCGCGCTGGCCGTATTCTTCTGCAGCCCGGCTGGTGACCAAGTGCGCGGCGTGGCGTGGAATATGGATGGCGGCTGGGCCGCGCAATAAGCGTCCGCGGCGACGCACGCGGGCGCGGGCTAAGCCCTTACCCGCACTACCGAGCGCCGTGTTCGAACATTCAATATGCAACGGTCCGTAGGGCGGACAAGCGAAGCGCCTCCGCGCTGAGTCGCCACGCACCGTTGCATATCGCCTTTAACGCAGCTACCTGATACCGCTCGCCAATCTCGGCGACGACAACAACTGCTTGAACGCCGCCCACTTCTGCGCGTGCGCTTTGGCCGGATCCTTCGACGTCGCGTGGCGTTCGACGTACTTGGCCACCAGATCCTTGCCCAGGTTGTAATTGATCACATACCCGCGCAAACCATCATAGAAGCTGATCCGCTGCGGCGCTTTCTCGGCCGGATACAGCTGCACATTGACCAGCCAGTCGATGGTCTGCTTCTTAGTCCACTTTCCTTCCAGGTAATGCTTGGCCGCATCGTTGTCCGCGTAACTCAGTTTGCCCAACAGCTTGCGCAGCTCAGCGTACTTCTTGGCCAGCTTCGGATCCAGTCCCGCCATCGGGAACAACACATCGCGCTCGAATGCCAGGCGCTCGGCGTCACTGAAGGCCATCTCGATGCCATAGTTGGCCGAGCCCTCGGCGATCAGCGACATCGGCGAATACAGCGGATACACGCTGAACTCGTTCCAGCCCTTGTCCTTGACCAGCGACTTCTCCAGCAGCGCGTTATACGCGTGGTGCCCTGGATAGCCCTCGTGGCAGCCCAGGTCCACCGCGCGGTCGATATAAATCGGGAACTCGGTGTTGATCTGGATAAGACTCTGCGCGTTGCCCTTGTACCAGTTGTACCCGCTCCACGGCTTGTTCGTCACAAACTCAAGCACGAAGTTTTCGTTGGCAGGCAGGTCGATATGCTTTTCACTGCGCGCGCGGCACTCCTTGATGGAGGCGTCGAACACCGGCTTCAGCTTGTCCTTCGGAATTACCATCTTCGACCGGAATGCGGCCAGGCGCTCCGGCACCGTGCCCTTTCCCGGCAACAGCTTGTCGATCTCCGCGACCAGCTTCATGTAGTGAGCGCGATCATGATGCGGCGATACGGCGTCGTACAGGCGTGCGGTCTCGTCGTCGAAACTGAACTTCTTCCCATTCAGCATATCGATACGAGTGAGCATTGAGCTGAGCTGCTTGTCGAGGAACTCGATGCGCAGGGCTTCGTCGGGGTTGGCCGCCTTCTGCGTGGAAAGGTCGTTCAGCGCTGCGCCGACCTCATCGCGAATCGCCGCCAGGCTCTTCTTGTCGTCGGCAGCCTGCTTCTGCAATTCGGGCGGCCCGTAATATGCATCGACATACGACGAGTCGTGCACGCCGACGGCCAGTACCAGCTTCATGTAGCGGTTTGCCACGTCCTGCACGGAAGCGGCAAATGCGGAGCCTGCGAACAGCATCGCGACTGCACCAGCAACGATTTTCTTTTTCATTGTCTACCCATAAAATGGTTGTCTCTGAAAAATTATAGCCGGGATGCCGCGCCGTCCTCCATTTCCTCGAACGCCAGACCTATTTCAATCGGAAAATCATATCAACCGGCTGGGCGAGCTTGACGATATCGATCGCCAGCAAGTCCTTCCGGTTGTACGCGCTTCGGGTTCCCGCGCCGGAGTAGCGCGTATCGCTTGGCGCCAGGCCCATGGCCCGGCTCAGGTTCTTCAGGTCGCCAAGGGTCACTGCGGTGACGGCGCCCAGCTTCATCCCGGCTCCCTTCGCCATCGCGGTCGCCTTGCGGCGCGCCGTGGCCATCGCCTGCGCGACCAGCTCCGACTCCACCTTCTCGCGCTCGGTGGTGTCGAACGACGTCGCGAAACCGTCGAGGTTCGGCATGTCGACCAGTGGGCCAAGCAGTTCGGCCCATTTGTACAGGTTCGCAATCTTGATATGCACGCCCGAACGCAGGTCGTAGACGGGCACGCCAGCAGTGGCGTCGGCGCCCTTCTTCAGATCCTTGCGGATGTCCCTGATCTCGACATCGTCGCCTGGCACGCCGAGCCCCTCGGCCAGCGCGCGGATCTGCGCGATACGGGTTTCAACAACCGCCCGCGCTGCGGCCGGGTCGGTATCGCTGGCAATGATTTCAAAATCGATTTCGCCGACGTCCGGCATCACACTGGTTGCGCCGGTGCCGCTGGCGTGCACGAACGGGTAAGCCGGCAGGTCCGAGGCAATGGCTGAGACCGGGACAGCGCTCAGCGCAACGAGGAAAGCGACGATCTTGAACATGGAATCTCCAGGCAATTTAGGGTTGTCGAAAAGCCGCAGGATAGTTTATGTAGACAACATTGTCTATTGATTTGAGTGCGGCAAAGTATTGCATGAAAATTATGTAGACAACCATGTCTAGACAGACTAATCTACGACATATCGCGATTTGAGAGACTGCCATGCCCAAGACCCCCGCCACCCCCAAGCCGACCGCCGCCGAACTGGATCTGCTCCAGGTCCTGTGGCCGCTCGGTGCGGCGACCGCCAAGCAGGTGCACCAGGAAATCCAGAAGCAGCGCCCCGATGTGACCTACGCCACGGTGCTGCGCCTGATGCAGATCATGCATACCAAAGGCATCCTGATCCGGGACGAGAGCGAACGTTCGCACGTGTACGCACCGGCCCAGGCGCAGGATTCACTACAAACCAATTTGCTGAAGGACTTGATCCAGAAAGCATTCGCCGGCTCTGCCAAAGCGCTCGTCCTGGCGGCGCTACGCAGCGGCATTTCCAAAAAAGAGCGTGAAGAGATCGAAAAGCTGTTGAAGGAGGACGACAAATGAGCTCGTACGCATCGTTAGCGATTAGCAACCTTGGCTGGACGCTGGTCCATTTTCTCTGGCAAGGCCTGCTGCTCGGCTGCGCCACTGCAGTACTGCTGACCCTGATGCGCAATGCGCGGCCGGAACATCGCTATACGGTCGCCTGCACCGCCTTGTTCATGTGCCTGGCCTGGCCCGCGGCCGAATTTGCCGTTCGCATGCAGGACGCTGCCGCACTGATGACAATCGCGACGCCTGCCGGAGGATGGGCTAATGCGCCGGGCAATCGCCCTGAAAGCATCATGGCTTATTTGCAAAGCAACCTGAGCTGGGTGGTCGCGCTGTGGGCGGTGTGCTCCAGCGTGCTTGCGGCACGGATTGCTCTCGGTCTACTGTGGGTAAAGCGTGCCGAGCAGCGTTACGCCGGCAACGTCGAATGGCAGGCAAAACTCGACAGGATGTCGGCGCAGTTTGGTCTCACCCGCAAGGTCCGCTTGCGCGTGGTTGAGCACCTTGCCAGCCCGATTACCGCAGGATGGTTGCGCCCGGTCGTGCTGATTCCCGCTTCGCTGATCACGGGCATGCCGGCGCATCTGCTCGAGGCGCTGCTGGCGCATGAGCTGGCGCACGTGCGCCGCCTCGACTATCTCGTCAATCTCGGCCAGAACGTGGTCGAGACACTGCTGTTCTATCACCCTGCCGTGTGGTGGATTTCCGGCCGCATCCGTGATGAACGCGAACAAATTGCAGACGATATCGCTGCAACACAACTGGGCGAGCCGCGCAGGCTGGCGCTTGCCCTGTCGGAGCTGGAGCGTTTCCAGTTCTCATCACATCACCTGGCCCAAGCAGCCAATGGAGGAGACCTTATGACCCGTATCAAACGCCTGATCCGCCCTGACACCCAAGCGCTGAACTGGAAGGCTGCGATTCCTGTGCTCGGCCTGGCTGCCGCATGCCTGAGTGTGTACGCCAATGCGGCGCCGGACGCCAATAAAGCCGCGAAAACGCATGCCGTTGTTGATTTCAAGTCCTGCGTCAAGCCGCAATACCCGGCTGAGTCATTGAAAGCTGGGAACCAGGGGACCGTAACGCTGAAGTTCCTGGTCGGCGTGGACGGCAAAGCGAAGGATTCGGCAATTGTCACCAGTAGTGGCTTTGCGCCAATGGACGAGGCCGCCCGCACCGCGATCGCGAAGTGCAGCTTCAAGCCCGCAAGCGTCGCCGGCCAGCCGGTCGAAGATTGGGCAATGATGAAATACGTCTGGACGCTGAAGTAGACGTCGAGAAAAAAATGCGATGTCACCGTTAAGCGTGGAATTTAATACGTCGTTCCCGCGCAGGCGGGAATCCATACTGCAGCCGCGCGGTGAGGTCATTTTCGCGCTCACAGCCTCCTCAGTATGGGTTCCCGCATGTGCGGGAACGACGTCGTAGTGGCAACTGCGCCTTCCACACTCAACGGTGACATCAAAAAAAACGGGGTGCATTGTTGCACCCCGTTTCTCCTTACTGCCCAGTCATTACACCGCGCTGATATCCAGCTTCGCCTGCGTTGCCTCGACCACCTCTTCCTTCGTCACGCCAGGCGCCAATTCCACCAGTTTCAGGCCGCCTTCAGTCACTTCGATGACACCCAGGTCGGTGATGATCAGGTCCACCACGGCCACGCCGGTCAGCGGCAGGTCGCAGTTGTGCAGGATTTTCGGCGACGTGCTGCCATCCTTGGCGGTGGCCACATGCTCCATCACCACGACCACGCGCTTGACGCCGGCGACCAGGTCCATCGCGCCGCCCATGCCCTTGACCATCTTGCCTGGAATCATCCAGTTGGCCAGGTCACCCTTTTCCGACACTTGCATCGCGCCGAGGATCGCCAGGTTGATCTTGCCGCCGCGGATCATGCCGAAGGAATCGGCCGAGCTGAAGTAGGCCGAGCCAGGAAGCGCCGTCACGGTCTGCTTGCCTGCGTTGATCAGGTCGGCGTCCACTTCCGCTTCGGTCGGGAACGGGCCGATGCCGAGCAGGCCGTTTTCCGATTGCAGGAACACTTCAATGTCTTGCGGCACATAGTTTGCCACCAGGGTCGGCAGGCCGATGCCCAGGTTCACGTAGTAACCGTCTTGCAGTTCTTTCGCCGCGCGTGCGGCCATTTGATCACGAGTCCATGCCATGTTCGTCTCCGGATTCTGTTTTAGTTGGCACGCACGGTGCGCTGTTCGATGCGCTTTTCCGGCGTTGGGTTGACGACGATGCGGTGCACGAAGATGCTCGGCAGATGCACCTGGTCCGGATCGATCTCGCCGACTTCAACCAGCTTCTCGACTTCGACAACGGTAATCTTGCCCGCCTGCGCGACGTTCGGATTGAAGTTGCGCGCGGTTTTGCGGAACACCAGGTTGCCGGCGCGGTCTGCCATATAGGCCTTGACCAGCGAGACATCGGCCACCAGGCTGCGCTCCATCACATACTGTTCGCCGTCGAATTCGCGCACTTCCTTGCCGTCGGCGACAATGGTGCCGACACCGGTCTTGGTAAAGAACGCCGGGATGCCAGCGCCGCCTGCGCGCAGCTTTTCAGCCAGCGTGCCTTGCGGGGTGAATTCCAGCTCCAGTTCGCCGGCCAGGTACTGGCGCGCGAACTCCTTGTTTTCGCCCACGTAGGACGAAATCATTTTTTTGATCTGGCGCGTGGTCAGCAGTTGGCCGAGGCCGAAGTCGTCGACGCCGGCGTTGTTCGAGATGGCGGTCAGGCCGGTGACGCCGGAATCGCGCAGCGCGAGGATCAGCGCTTCCGGAATCCCGCACAAACCGAAGCCGCCGACCGCGATGGTCTGGCCGTCTTTGACGATGCCCGCCAGCGCGGAAGCCGCATCAGGATAAACTTTATTCATTCCTGTGTCCCTTATTATGGTTAACTGCTGAGTAGATTCTCAGCATAAAATACGTCAGCTAAAAGCACAATACCGTAGAAATACTCGAACGCCCTCAACCCCGCCGTGCCTTAATGCTTATCAGATGACCGTATCCTACGCTATTGATTACGAAACCATTTTCAAGCACGCGCCCGTTGGCATGTGCATCTCGGTCAATCGCGTGATTCAATCGTGCAATGACGCGCTGACCTCGATGTTTGGCTACGGCCATGCGGAGCTCGACGGCGAGTCTTTCCAGGTCCTGTATCCGACGATGGATGAGTTCCTGCGCACCGGCGACCGGATCATTCCGATCATGAATGCCAAAGGCCGCTATTCGGATGAACGCATCATGCGCAGGAACAATGGTGAATTGTTCTGGTGCCACGTCAGCGGCCGCGCGCTTGATCCGAAAGACCCGCTGGGCGCGGGCGTGTGGACGTTCGAGGATGTCAGCGAGAAGCGCCCTGTCACTGCCGAACTGACCCCGCGCGAGCGCGAAATCGCCGCCCTGCTGGTGGAAGGCAAGACCAGCAAGATCATCGCCCGCGATACCGGCCTGAGCCCCCGCACGGTGGAAATGCACCGCGCCAAGCTGATGCGCAAATTCAGCGCCGCGACCTCGTCGGAACTGGTCCACAAGCTGGTTGGCGTTTCGCGCTGAGCCGATGAAATTCGATATCTACGGGCGGTTTCAGATTGAGGTCAGGCGCGAGAATGACGCCTGGGAGGCGTACCGCCTTGAGCCGGGCAAGCGGGCCAAAGTCGATGAACTGATCATTCCCGCTGCGCTCGACGCCGACGAGATCGCCACCTACCTGGATGACATTTACCATGAAATGGCAGGCGTCGGCCAGAACGTGACGCTGATCGCCTGAGCAATCTCCGCCGACAACAGGACCCTAGTTTGTCCTCGCGGCAGGCAGCAGCTGTCGCAGGCCATCGGGCAACGGCGCCGACTTCTCCGCGGGGAAATTAACCCAGACGACTTTAGCCCCGCCCTCCGAATGCAGCACGCCGGCCTGGCCATCATCGCCGACCAGCCTGATCTCGTAATACGTCTCGAAGCTCGACCGGCCGGCCGGCCCCACCAGCGTGGTGACCTCGATTTCGCCGGGATACTTCAGCTGTTTGATGAAGGTACAGTGCGCGTTGACAATGACCGGCCCCTCGCCTTCCGGGTTCGGCAGGCATTCGATCGATTCAAGCCACGCGATGCGTGCCTGCTCCGTATAGCGGAAGTAGACGGTGTTGTTGACATGGCCCATGGCGTCCATGTCGCCCCAGCGGATCGGCATCCGCATCGTGTGGACGAGCTTCTTCGTCATTGCGCCATCATGCCGTCGTCGGCGGTAATGATCGCGCCGTTGATGAAGTGCGACTCTTCGGCCGCCAGCAACAGCAGCAAACCGTCGAGGTCTTCCGGCTTGCCCGGACGCTTGCGCGGCAACATGTCGATCAGCTTCTTGCCTTGCTCGGTCGCGAAATATTCCTCGTTGATCTCGGTCGAGATATAGCCCGGGCAAATCGCGTTGACATTGATGTTGTACTTGCCCCACTCGACCGCCATCGCCTTGGTCATCTGCACCACGCCAGCCTTGCTCATGCAGTAGACGCCAATTTGCGGCAGCACGCGCAGGCCCGCTACGGAGGCGATGTTGATGATGCGGTGCTGTTTTTTCGGGTCGCCCTTGGCGCGCTGGATCATGCGTTTGGCCGCCTGCTGCGCGACAAAGAACGATCCGCGTAGATTGGTGTCCATCACATACGCGTAGTCTTCGGGGCTGACGTCCAGCAAGCGCTGGGTGGTCGAGACACCGGAGTTGTTGACCAGGATGTCGATCGGGCCGGCTTCCGTCTCGGCGTGCGCCAGCGCTGACTTAATGCTGGCAAGGTCGGTCACATCGAGCGTCACCACGTGGGCGGCGCCGCCGTCGGCTTCGATCTCGGCACGCAATTCCTTGAGGCGGTCGACCCGGCGCGAGGCCAGCACCACCTGGGCCCCGGCGCCGGCCAGCGCCTTGGCGAAGCGCGCTCCCAGCCCGCTCGAGGCGCCGGTGACAAGTGCAATTTTTCCTTCAAAATTTACTTCAATGCCCACGACTCGCTCCCTGTCGGATGTTCTTTTGAAAGCATAATCATTACACAAATTATCAGTATTAGATTACTGCGTCTAATAAACCCCGTAAAATGCGGCCAAAGTTGCAATCTCATTCAAAAAGCCGCACACTCGTGCTTAAATTTTTCCTATCCTTGATCACACCATGACAGAGCCCACCAACCTACTCGAACAATACGGCCCACGCGAAGCGATGGAGTACGACGTCGTGATCGTCGGCGGCGGCCCTGCAGGCTTGTCTGCGGCAATCAAAATCAAGCAGCTCGCTGCCGAACAAGGCAAGGAAGTCGGCGTCTGCCTGCTTGAAAAAGGCGGCGAACTTGGCGCCCACATTTTGTCCGGCGCCGTGATGGACCCGCGCGCGCTGACCGAGCTTATCCCGAACTGGAAAGAGCTGGGCGCGCCATTGAACACCGAAGTGTCCGAAGACCGCGTGCTGTTCCTGACCGAGAAAAAGGCCTACCAGACCCCTGGCTTCATGGTCCCGGCGTGCTTCGAAAACCACGGCAACTACGTCATCTCGCTCGGCAACGTCGTGCGCTGGCTGGGCCAGCAGGCCGAGGCGCTGGGCGTTGAAATTTTCCCCGGCTTCCCTGCCGCCGAAATCCTGTACAACGACGATGGCTCGGTCAAGGGTGTCGCTACCGGCAACATGGGCGTCGACCATCACGGCAATCCGAAGGGCGACTTCCAGCTCGGCATGGAGCTGCACGCCAAGTACACGCTGTTCGCGGAAGGTTCGCGCGGCCACCTGGGCAAGCAGCTGATCGCCAAATACAAGCTCGACGAAGGCAAGGACCCCCAGTCCTACAGCATCGGCATCAAGGAACTGTGGGAGATCGACCCAGCCAAGCATAAGCCGGGCCTGGTCATCCATACCACCGGCTGGCCGCTCAAGTCGGACACCTACGGCGGTTCGTTCCTGTACCACATGGAAAACAACCAGGTGGTGGTCGGCTACGTCATCGGCCTGTCGTACGAAAACCCGTACCTGTCGCCGTACGAAGAATTCCAGCGCTACAAGACGCATCCTGAAATCAGCACCTTCTTCGAGGGCGCCAAGCGCATCTCGTATGGCGCGCGCGCGATCACCGCCGGCGGCCTGCAAGCCCTGCCTAAGCTGGTATTCCCGGGCGGCGCGCTGATTGGCTGCGACGCCGGCTTCCTCAACATGAGCCGCATCAAGGGCAGCCACGCCGCGATCAAGACCGGCATGCTGGCCGCGGAATCGGCATTTGCCGCGCTGGGCGAAGGACGCCAGTTCGACGAACTGGCCAGCTATCCGGCCGCATTCGAGAAATCGTGGCTGCACGACGAGCTGCACGTGGCGCGCAACGTCAAGCCATGGTTGTCGAAGGGCCTGTACCTCGGGTCCATCATGACCGGCATCGACCAGATCCTGTTCCGCGGCAAAGCGCCGTGGACCTTGCACCGCGATTACGCCGACCACGAGTGCCTGAAGCCTGCCGCCAACTACGCGCCGATCGTCTACCCGAAGCCGGACAACAAGCTGACCTTCGACCGCCTGTCATCGGTATTCATCTCCAACACCAACCACGCTGAAGACCAGCCGGTACACCTGACCTTGAAGAACGCCAGCATTCCGGTTAGCGTCAACCTGGCCAAGTATGCCGGACCGGAAGCGCGCTACTGCCCTGCCGGCGTCTACGAATTCGTCAAGACCGACGAAGGCCAGGACCGCCTGCAGATCAACGCGCAGAACTGCGTGCACTGCAAGACCTGCGACATCAAGGACCCAACCCAGAACATCGTGTGGGTCACGCCGGAAGGCGGCGGCGGGCCCAACTACCCGAACATGTAAGCGGGCCGCCCATGACGGCATTATTCGCGCGCCGGATCGTGCCGGTGCTGTTTTCAAGCGCCTGCGCGATCACCGCGCAGGCTGCCGACGATGGCCTGCGCACGGTCGTCATGCTCGACTACGCGTACAACGTTCACGCGGGGCAGACCTATGCCACGATGAGCGGACGCGACCTCAAGCTAGACCTCTACCTGCCCTCGTCGAAGCCGGCCGTGCCAGTGCCGGTACTGATCAATATCCACGGCGGCGGCTGGGTGTTCGGCTCGCGCGAAAGCAAGGCGCTGACCGCACTGCCTTACATGCAAATGGGCTTTGCGGTGGTGAACATCGAATACCGGCTGGCCAAGACCGCGCTGGCGCCGGCGGCGGTGGAAGACGCGCTGTGCGCGCTGCAGTGGGTTGGGCGTAACGCCAAGAAGTATCACCTCGATACGGCCAGGGTGGTTGTGTCGGGCGATTCGGCGGGCGGCCACCTCGCGTTGACCACGGCGATGATCAAGCCCGATTCGGAACTGACCAATCAGTGCGCCGCCAACGAACCGGCGTGGAGCGGACCGTATGCGAATGCCGCGCCGAAGGTGGCGGCGGTGGTGAACTGGTACGGAATCACCGATGTGGCGGACATGCTGCAAGGCCCGAATATCCGTTCGTACGCGGTGGCGTGGTTTGGCAGCTTGCCGGGACGGATGGCGCTGGCGGCGCAGGTTTCGCCGCTAAGCCACGTGCGCGCGGGCGGGCCGGCGGTGCTGACCATTCATGGCGACGCCGATCCACTGGTACCGTATGCGCATGCGACGCGCCTGCACGAGGCGCTGGACAAGGCCGGCGTGAAGAATGAGCTGATGACCATCAAGGGCGGCGGGCATGGCGGCTTCAGCGCGGAGCAGCAGGTCGACGCGTACGAGAAGATTCGCAGTTTCCTGCGCGGCCTGGGGATTGTGGCGGCGCCTTAAGCAGGACGCGCGCGCGTCGTGCATGCACGCGGATGCGGTCTCCGACCTTATCCGCCCTACGGCTGATGGCCATTCGTAGGGCGGATAAGCGCGACGCGCGCATCCGCCGATTTATCGCAGCGACTCCCGCGCCATTTTTTCAAACTGCGCCGCCGGCATCGGATGCGCGAACACATACCCCTGCGCATAGTCGCATCCTGCAGCCAGCAGCAACTGCCGCTGCCCCTCGGTCTCCACTCCTTCCGCCACCACTTTCAGGCCCAGCTTGTGCGCCATCACGATGATCGCCTCGCACAGCGCCAGGTCGCCCAGGTCAACCTCCAGTTGCGACACAAAAGACTGGTCGATCTTGACGTAGTCGATATCGAACCGCTTCAGGTGCGACAACGACGAATACCCGGTACCGAAATCATCCAGCGCCACCTGCAGCCCCATCGCGCGGAAGTGCCGCAGCCGTTCGAGCACCTGGTCGGCGCCCTGCATCAGAATGCTCTCGGTGATCTCGATGATGATGCTCTGGCGCGGCAGTCCCAGTTCTTCGATATATCCGAACCAGCCCTCGTACATGTCGGCGTCGCGGCGGAACTGCACCGGTGACTTGTTGACGCTGACCTGGAACGAAGGATCAATCGCCGCCTGCCAGGCATGCGCCTGGCGCGCGGCTTCGCGGAACACCCAGTCGCCGATCTGGCCGATCAGGCCGTTCGACTCGGCGAACGGAATAAACTCCGCCGGCCCGAGCAGCCCGCGCGTGGGGTGGCGCCAGCGCAGCAGCGCTTCGGCCTTGTACACGGCGCCCGAATGCAGCGAGACGATCGGCTGGTACAGGATCTCGAACTGCTGGGCGGCGATCGCGGCGCGCAGGTCGGCGCCCATGTTCTGACGGGCGCTGGCCGCGGCCTGCAGGTCGGGAGTGAAGTAGCTGAAGCGGTTGCGCCCGCCGTTCTTGGAAGCGTACATCGCCTGGTCGGCGTTCGACAGCAGCGCGTCGAGGTCGCGCGCGTCCGGCGGGTACAGGGCGATGCCGATGCTGGCCGAAATGAAGATGCGCTGCCCGCCGATCTCGAACGCCTGCGACAGCGCTGCAATCATCGCCTGGGCGATCCGCTCCACGCTGCCGACATGGTCAAGCCCCGCGAGGATCACCGTGAACTCGTCGCCGCCCAGCCGCGCCAACGTGTCGGTCGAGCGCACGCACGAGGCGATCCGGCGCGTGGCTTCCACCAGCACCGCGTCGCCGGCCGCATGCCCGTGCTGGTCGTTGACTTCCTTGAAGTGATCGAGGTCGATGAACATCAGCGCCAGGAAGGCGGCTGTGCGGTCGGCCTTGCGGGTTTCCTGGCTTAGCCGGTCCATGAACATGTGGCGGTTCGGCAGGCCGGTGAGATGGTCGAAGTTGGCCTGCTGCCAGATCAATTCGGTGGAGACCTTGCGGTCGGTGATGTCGGTGACCAGCGCGAGCGCCCCAAGATAAGCCCCGCTGGCGTTGAGGATCGGGTTGGTGGCCATCGTGGTCCAGACGTCGCGGCCGTCCTTGCGCAAAAACTTGAACTCGTGGCGTTCGGCGATGCCCTGCTGCCGGCGCGCGATGTTCCGCTGCAAGATGATGCGCCCTTCTTCGTCCATGAAATCGGTCAGCGGGCGGTCCAGCATGTCCTCGATCATGTAGCCGAGCATCGACGCCATTTTCGGATTGACGAAGGTGGTAATCGATTGCGCGTTGATTTCCCAGATTCCCTCTTCGGCGCTGTGAACGATGCGGCGGAAGCGTTCTTCGTTGCGTTCGACCGCGGCCTGCCTTCCTTCGGCCCGTTCGATCATCACGCGGCAGGCCTGGCCGCTGCCGTCGGCGCTGGCCAGCAGCGTCACTTGCAGCCGCTCGCCGGCGCTGTGGCGCAGTTGGAGGCGGCACTGGACCGGCGCGGCGGAGTTGATCGCCTTGCCGAAGAAATGGTCGAAGTCCGGCAGGTAGGTACGGCCGACGAAGTCGCGCAGGCGGTGCGCCTGGGTCGCGTTGCGCGCGATGCCGAGCATCTCGGCGCCGACCAGGTTGGCTTGTAAGATGGTCTGGTCGAAAGCGACGACGAGGTAGCCGACCGGCGAGAGTAAATACAGGTCGTTGTAATAAGCCTGCTCTTCTTCGTAGCGCAGCCGGTCAAGGGTCACGCCGCACACATCGACGACCGCGCCAGCCAGGAACTGGGGATCGCTATCGACCATCATCAGGCCGGGACCGGCGCCGTTGGGCTGCACCCGCATACCGGCGCTGTGCGCCCGCTCGCTTGTATTGGTCACTGGATCGTTGTCGTTATCCATTTCACCTCGCCCTGGCGCATCCGGCCATGTTGCCTTAAAGGCTAGACTAGCATGCGCGTACGGGCGCTGTCGAGCAGCGCTGATCGACAGGCCGATATACAACGGGAATCAGTGCGCGCGGTTGAGGCGCCTTTCCGCCTTGCGCTGCAGTGCCTCGAACGCCAGGCTCAGGCACCAGTAAATGACGGCCGCAGCGATGTACAGCGGCAGCGGCTGGAACGTCGTGGCGATCACTTCCTTGGTGGCAAGCATCAATTCGGTGACGGTGATGACCGATACCAGCGAGGTATCCTTGATCAGGCTGATCAAGGTGTTGCTCATCGATGGCACCGCGACCCGGAGGGCCTGCGGCATGACGATGTGGTGCAGGGTCTGCCAGTAGCCCAGCCCCAGGCTGAAGCTGGCGCGCCACTGGCCCTGGCTGATGCTCTGGATCGCGCCGCGCAGGCTTTCCGACAGGTAGGCGCCGGAATTGAGCGACAGCGCCAGCACGCCGGCGGTGACCGGATCGAACTCGATGCCGATGCTCGGCAAGCCATAGTAGATGACGAAGATCTGCACCAGCAGCGGCGTGCCGCGCATCATGCTGACGTACAGCGAGGCCGGCCAGCGTACGATGGCCAACGTCGACATGCGCATCACGGCAACCGGGAAACCGATCGCCAGGCCGCCGACCATCGCGGCCATGGCGAAGATGACGGTGTAGCCGGCGCCCGTGAGCATCACGGGCGCGGCATCGCGCAGCATCTCGAACAATTCCGCCATGCTTACTTCGCCGGGCGCGACACGTCGCTGCCGAACCACTTCATCGACACCTGCCGCAGGCTGCCGTCGGCCGATGCGTCCAGCAGCGCCTTGTTGACCGCCGCCTTGAACTTTGGATTGCCCTTCTTGAACGGGATGCCCATGCGCTCGGCCTGGCCGACGCGCGCGCCGGCCTTGATCGGCAGCTTCGAATTGCTCAGCAGGTAGGCGACCATCAGGCTGTCGTTGAGCGCCGCGTCGATACGGCCGACGGCCAGGTCTTGCAGGTTTTCAGGCGCGGCCGGATAGCTTTTGACCTCGATGCCAGCGACGGCCTTGGCCTGTTGCTCATACACGCTGCCCTGCCCCACGCCGAGCTTCTTGCCTTTCAAGTCATTCAGGCTGGCGTAACTGGCCTGCTCGTTCTTGCGCACGATCAGCTGCGGATTCGAGTAGGTGTACGGCTCGGAAAAATCGAAGACTTGCTGGCGTTTCGGATTGATGCCGACCTGGCTGACGATGGCGTCGTATTTCCCTGCGCCCAGCCCGGCGAGAATCGCGCTCCACTCGGTCGTGACGAATTCCGGCTTCAAGCCCATCTTGGCGGCAACCAGCTTGGCCACGTCGACGTCGTATCCGGAAAGCTGGCCGGTCTTCGGGTCCTTGAAATTGAACGGCGGGTAGGTTCCCTCCATCGCGATGCGCAAGGTGCCGCGCGCCTTGGCAGTATCGAGCAGGTCCGCGGCCTGGGCCGGCAGCGCCAGCGTGGCGGCCATCAAGACGGCGGGAAGAATCAGTGCGCGGCGGCGTGTCAGGATCATGGATTGGCCATTTCTAAACGATTTAAGCTTGCTTTTATAACCGAAAAACCGCGGATGTGCACTAGAGCAAGTGTCACGCGTATCCCATTTTCGGGTTGCGCGACCCAAAGCGGTGACCGACCACGAGGGTTGTGCTGGCAACAAGGGAGGACAAGCCGATGATCAGCTGGACCAGCCTGTCGTCCGGCAGTACCCACAGCTGGGAGCGCGGTTCTTCGGCGCCGGTCGCGGCCACGATCAGCGGGGCGACCCAGCGGGCATCCTGGTCGACATCGAGCAGGATCGCGTCGGCGCCGGTGTTCATGTAGATGTTGCCGCCTTCGGCGAGGGTGAAGCACACGCCATAGCCGGTCTCCTGCGGGCGGATATGCTCGATCAGGCTCTGGTTGTGTTCCTCGATCCACAGCTCGACATCCTGCGGCGTTTCCAGGTGAATCCACGGGCGCGGACGGAAACGCGGCTTGGCCTCGCCCTCGGGCGCGGCAGTCTGGGGATCTGGCTTCATTGCATCCTGAAAATTAACAACAACGGCCCGTATGCTACGGTATTTCCGTGCCGTCGTATATGCCGAACTTGCTGCCATTCAGGCAGTCGAAACCATTTTCGGCAAGGAGGATGCCATGCGTGAAAACGAGAACAAGCGGCGCCACCTCAGCGGGCCTGGCGAATATGTCTCGGAGTTCGAGCAGTTCCTCGACCACTATATCGCCCAGCACCCCGAGGTGGCGGAAGACCAGATGCGCGGCTGGTACATCTGGTGGGACCACAAGCAAGATATCGCCGAGCGCGCCAGGGAGCAGCGCGACAGCGTCGCCGTCAAGCCCTACTCGTATGAGTGAACTGTCAGGCGGTGCTGGGGGGCTTGCTGGAGGCGAGCTTGGCTGCCATATAAATGCCGTACAGCGCCGCCACGCCAACCAGCGCATAGACCAGCCGCGACAGCGGTGTCAGGTCGCCAAACAGCGCCGCCACCAGGTTGAAGTTGAAAATGCCGACCAGCCCCCAGTTGAGACCGCCGACAATCATCAGGATGGTCGCGGCCCAGTCGAGGGCGTTCATTTTGGATCCGCGCGCCGCGGTGCCGGTACTGCGCCGCTCAGGGATATGGCGCCGTTCCATCGTAGGTGCGTTCATCGTTGCCATTGTTGCCTCCTGTTGGAAGCCACCCGGGGCGGTGGCCTATTGCTACGACCGCAAAAGGAGGCACAAGGTTCGACCAGATGGCGGATCAGCCCTTCCAGCTGCGCTTGACGCCGGTATCGGCGTGGATCCAGCCGCCGCTCGCGCTGGCGCGGTAGTAGAAGCCGACCCCGCCCTGGCGGAAGCTGCGTACCAGCTCGCCCAATACTTCCGGGTTCAGGCTGGCGATGCGGATGTCGGCCGCCTTGCCTTGCGTGTGCAGCGACTGGCGCGCTGCGGGAATACCCTGCTCGATCAGGCGCGCGTTCGACTTGACCGTGCGGTAGCCGGAAAGGATCTCGAGCGGCTGCGTCATGCCGTAGCGTTCGATGAACGCCTGGGCGCCCCACAGCGTTTCGAACAGTTTCGGGTCGATCGGCGCGGTTTCCTTGCCATTGACGTCGCGTAGCAGGTGACATAGCTCCTGGTAGGCCGAATCGATGATGTCGCCGTCTTTCCAGTACAGCAGCCTGGCCTTTTCGCCGCTGGCCGGACGGGTCACGTTCAGCACCCGCGGGCGCAGCCAGAAATCGATATCGAGCGCCTGCGCGTCGAACAGGTCGGGCGGCGGTGCGATGTCGGTGGCCATCGCGGTCGATGCGCCAATCAGCGGCACCGACAGCGCGCCGGCGGCCGCAAGGCTGCGGTGAAGGAAGTTTCTGCGTGTGAGCATCTGGTTTTCTTAAAAATATTATTGACCGGTGCAACCGCAAAAGCGTTTGCGGGCGTCCAGCGATGCGTCAGTGACCGGCTCGTTCAGGTTTTTCCAAAAGAAATCGCTTTCGATTCCAAAACAGGACATTTCCTTGCCGCCGTTGATGTAACCGTTGCGGGCGAAAAAGTCGTGGGCGCTGACCGTGCTCTTGAGTTTGATGACAGAGATTCCCCAGGCCCGCGCCTGCTGCTCCAGTCCCGCCAGCAGCAGCTTGCCGGCGCCGCGGTGCATCACCTCGGGCAGGACGTAGCACAGGGAGACTTTGCCAGCCTGGGTCAGCAAGGCAACGCCAACGACGTCGCCGTCGATGACGGCGACCAGCGTATGGTTGGTGGGGGTGGCGAACCAGGTCGCCACGGTTTCGGGCGTCTTGTTGCCAAGCCAGGAAGCCAGGATGGCAGGACAGTTCTGGTGGTCGTCCGCGCAGCATTCGGTGATCGAACGGCGCAGGACAGCACACACGGCAGTGGCGTCCTCCGGTACAGCAGTGCGAATCTCAATACCCATATGCATTCAAAAATAATAATCCCGGGCAAAACACATTGCCGTCATTCAAACCACATAGGCGCGACTATACATTGAAACCTGGGGTGAAGCGTTGCGCTGTCACGACGAGTCGGTCGGCAAATCGCCGATCCCCAGGTTGCCATCTAAGCATATGACGAAAGAATACTTCCGTTTTCGCCGCGAATTTTAGACTATGCAGTTCTGTTTCCACAATAGAGGCACATTGTAACCATGCATACCAAAAACATCGCACACGTCCGCCGCGGCATCATCGCCCTCGCCTTCGGCGCTTTCGCCCTGCCGTTCAGCGCCAGTGCCGCTGACGCCGAACTGCTCAATGTTTCTTACGATGTGGCCCGCGAGCTATATAAGGAAATCAACCCGGCCTTCATCGCCGAGTACAAGAAGACCACCGGCCAAACCCTCAACATCAAGCAATCGCACGGCGGCTCGAGCAAGCAGGCGCGTTCGGTGGCGGACGGGCTCGAAGCCTCGGTCGTGACGATGAACCAGGCCAACGACATCGACATGCTGGCCGATCGGGGCCTGGTGGCGAAGGACTGGGCCAAGAAGTTTCCGAACAATGCGGCCCCCTACTACTCGACCATGGTGATCCTGGTCCGTAAAGGCAATCCGAAAGCCATCAAGAACTGGGACGACCTGGCCAAGCCTGGCGTCAAGGTGGTGATCCCGAATCCTAAAACCGCCGGCAACGGCCGCTACACCTACCTGGCGGCATGGGGTTCGGTGCTTAAAAAAGGCGGCACCGAAGCGCAGGCGCGCGACCTGGTCACCCGGATCTTCAAGAACGTGCCGATCCTGGACGCCGGCGGCCGTGCTGCGACCACCACCTTCACCCAGCGCGAAATCGGCGATGCCCTGGTGACGTTCGAGAATGAAGTGCAGATGGTGCGCAGCGAGTTCGGCGACAACTTTGAGGTCGTTTATCCAAGCATGTCGATTCTGGCCGAATCGCCGGTGGCCGTAGTCGACAAGGTCGTCGATCGCCGCGGCGTACGCAAGCAGGCCACTGCCTACCTTAACTTCCTGTACTCGGAACAAGGCCAGACCATCGGCGCCAAGCACTTCCTGCGTCCGCGTTCGCAAGCGGTGTACAAGAAGTTCGAAGCGAACTACAAGCCGATCGCGCTGTTCTCGGTCGATGAAGTATTTGGCGGCTGGAAAGCGGCGCAGAAGAAGCACTTCGACGACGGTGGCGAGTTCGACAAGATTTACCAGACCAAGTAAGTTTCCGCACCTGCCCTTGTCGGCCTGGGCATTGCCCAGTACAGATTCCCGCTCTAGCGGGAATTTTTTTGGCCGGCGTGTGGACGCTGCACCAGCTTAGCGTTTGCCTAAGAGAAATTAACCACATCTAATTTACTGTTCAGGCCGTTTTTGGTTTGTGCGCCATAGACACCACTCATCCATGGTGATATCTTCGCCCTAGAGTAGTTGCTTTACAGCTATACGCGTTCTATTCCGTGCGCATCCCCCGCGCTCCGACGCTCACTCACTACTTTTCACGAAAAACAGTCACAACCGATGATCAAAAAAATTCTCGCCAGCGTACTGATGTCCGTCTCTGCAGCCGCATTCGCGGTGCCGTTCGGATCGCAGTCGGTGCTCGTCATTGAAGACGGCACCGGCAAAGTACTGCTGGAAAAAAACGCCGACCGCGTCGTGTCGATCGCGTCGCTGACCAAGCTGATGACCGCCATGGTGGTGCTCGACGCCAACCAGAACATGGATGAAATGATCGCGATCCATCAACGCGACGTCGACACCCTCAAGCACAGCACTTCGCGCGTGCCGGTGGGCGCCAAGATCAGCCGCCGCGACGTGCTGCACCTGGCCCTGATGTCGTCGGATAACCGTGCCGCCGCATCCCTTGCGCGCACGTTTGAAGGCGGCACTGTCGGTTTCAAGGCGGCGGTACGCGCCAAGATCCGTGCGCTGGGCATGACCCATACCGTGATTGAAGAACCGACCGGCCTGTCCCCGGCGAACAAATCCACAGCGGGCGACCTGGTCAAGATGGCTGCCGCAGCGGCCACCTACCCGACCATCGTCGAGATGACCACCGATGCCAAGGACATGATCCGTATTAACGGCCGCCGTGTCGAGTACCGCAACACCAACCGCCTGGTCGGCGCCAAAGGCTGGGACATCGGCCTGTCGAAGACCGGCTATACCGAAGAAGCGGGACGCTGCCTGATCATGCGCATCACCACCGCGGGCAAGAACGCGACGCTGGTGATGCTTAATGCTAAGTCAAGTTCATCGCGCGTTCTCGACGCGCTGAACATCCGCCGCTTCATCAACAACGGCGAGTCGCCGGTGATGGCCAAGGCCAGCACGCGCAAGCCGACCCTGCGCAAACGCGCCAAGGTGGCCTCGAAACAGAAGCGCCGCCGCCGTTAAGCCCGCGCTATCAGCTCGCGCAGTCCGCTAGCCCGCTGCGTCTTGCGCGAGATCGCCTCGCCCAGCACCGCGCTGGCCGGCGACACCAGCGTGAAGCGCTCGCTGGCCCGCGTAATGCCGGTGTAGACAAGCTCGCGCGCGATCATCTTGCCGTCGCGCGGCAGCGCCATCACCGTGTGGCTGAACTCAGACCCCTGCGATTTATGCACCGTCATCGCATACGCGGTTTCGACGTTGCGCAGGCGGGTGGCCAGCACGCTGCGCACCTTGTCCCCTTCCAGGAAGTACACCCGCAATGAGCCCGGCCGTGCCGGGTCGTTCAGTGTCAGGCCGATATCGCCGTTGAAGACGCCGGTGCCGTAGTCGTTCCGCGTCACCATCACCGGACGGCCCACATACCATTCGCCATGGCGCCGGATCAGCCCTGCGCCCTGGAGCTTGTGTTCGATCGCGCCATTGAGCCCATCCACACCCCACTCGCCGTCGCGCACCGCGCACAGGATGCGAAACGCTTCGAAGCGATGCAGCACGCCGCTCACCCATGCCGAATCGCCCGAGCCGCCGCCTGCGCGGATCGCGTCCAGGTAGGGCGTGTAGCCATCCAATCCCAGCTGCACCACGTGCTGCTGGTGCGCGTGCTCGATCCATTCGACCGGGCCACCCGCGCGCAGCACCTGGTGGGCGCGCTCGACGTCGCCGCCGTTGACCGCCAGCGCAAGCTGGCCAATCGGCCCGCCGAAGCGGCGGCTGTGGCGCAGCATCACGGTCTGCTGGGCCAGCGCTCCGGCGTTTCCGGTGTACGACGCCGGGATCTCCTCGCCGCTGGTGGCCAACGCGTAGTCCAGGGTCGCCTGCGTGTAGCCGCCGGCCTGCGCGTCGTGGCACAAGTCCCCCAGCACCGCGCCCGCCTCGACCGACGCCAGCTGGTCCTTGTCGCCGAGGAGAACCAGCATCGCATGCGGCGGCAAGGCGTCGAGCAGGCTGGCCATCATCTCAAGGTGCACCATCGATGCTTCGTCGACGATCAGGACGTCGACATCGAGCGGATTGCCCTTGTTGTGCGCGAACGAGCGCGTATCGGGGCGCGCGCCCAGCAGGCTGTGGAGCGTCCGCGCGGAGCCCATGCGCGCCGCCAGCTCCTTGAGGTTCAGGTCGCCGACCTTGTCGACCAGTTCGTCCAGTGCCTTGTCAATCGACTGCTTGAGGCGCGCGGCTGCTTTTCCGGTCGGCGCGGCAAGCGCGATGCGAAGGTGGCCGGGATCGGCGGAGGTGGCAAACAGCAGCGCGATCAGGCGCGCCACGGTGTAGGTCTTGCCGGTACCTGGCCCGCCCGTGATGATGGATACGGACCCGCGCAACGCGATCGTACTTGCCAGCTTCTGCCAGTCCGGCGATTCTCCGCTGCGTGCGGATGCAAACAGCCGGTCCACCTTCAGCTTGACGTCTGCCGCATCGACCTGGCGCACATTGGCGGCGCGGGTCCGGATGGTGTCGGCGACCAGCGCTTCGTCGCGCCAGTAGCGGCGCAAATACAGGCGGCCGCCATCGAGAACGAGCGGCTGGTCGAAGTCGAGGTCACCCGCGTGCCAGACCTGTTCGGCCGCGGTGAGCTGCTCGCTCCACCCCTTGGCATTGCGCGGCAGCGTGCCGGCGGCCGCTGCCAGTTCATTCCACTGATCCGCGGTCCACCCGAGCAGCGCGTGCGGACCCGCCGCCAGGTCGTCCAGCACCAGGCAGCTGTGGCCGCGCCCTTCCAGTTCCGACAGCACCAGGCAGGCCACCATCAGCGCGGGCGAATCGCTGCCAAGCGACGCCACGAAGCGTGCAAAGGCGCCGGACAGGCGCCGCATCTCGCCGGCCTCGGTCAACAGCGCGACCTGGCTCCACAGATCGGATTGCGGCAACTCGTTCTTCATGCGGTCTCCATTGCGCCAAGAAGGGCGTCAAGTCCGTCGAGCAGCGCGATGTCCGGCTCGATCAGGTAGCAGCCGCGTGTTTTTTCGTTGGCGATACCGCGCAGGAACAGGAACACCGCGCCGCCAAGCTGCCGGGCCGGATCGTATTCGCCGCCAAGGCGGCTCTTTAACAGCCGGTGCAGCGCGAGCATGTAGATCGCTCCCTGGATGTCGTAGCGGTGCGCCGCCATTCCTGCCGCCATCGCAGCGCGGGTGTAGGCGGCGTCGCCAGGTCCCAGCGCATTCGATTTGTAATCGAGTACCCAATAGCGGCCATCGTGTTCGAACACCAGGTCGGCGAAGCCTTTCAGCATGCCGTGCAGCTGGCGTTCCGGCAGCGCCGGGCGCACGGTATCGCCCAGCAGGTGCGCGCGGCACAGGCGGTCAAGTTCGCCTGAGCGCAGGTGTTCGCTCGGGAACCAGAACTCCATCTCCGGCAGCACGTTCTCCAGCTCCGCCAGCGGCACGCCAAGCTGCGGCAGCGGCGTGCTCGCCACCACCTTCAGCCACGCGATGGCGTCATCCTGCCGGTTGGCCCAGCCCGCGCGCTCGCAGCGCTGGGCAAGCCGGGTGTCGAAACTGGCGTCGTCAACGATGGCAAATCCCTCCTGCCCCATCCACTCCAGCTGCTCGTGCAGGAAATTGCCCGGCACCGAGCCGCGCGGGAAGCGATGCCATGGCGCTTCTTCGGTACGCACCAGCGCGACTGCGTCGGTCTCTTCCAGCAGTGTCTCTTCCTGCGCGCGCATCGGCGCGGCGCTGGTCTGCCGCGTCAGTGACGTGAACGAACCGACCGACCAGTCGCGCTCGAACTCGGCGTCGAACGGCGCGGCGTCGATCAATTCCGGGCGCACGTCGGCGCGCTCCAGCATCGTCATGCCTTCCGGCGCCGCCAGTGTGCGCAGATCAATCGCTGCGAGGTCGCCGCGCAGGCGCTCCCAGTGTGCCTGCAGGTCGGCCGCCGCAATCGGATTGCCGCCGCCTAGCAAGTAGCCCAGCGCCGAATCATGCAGGCGATTGGTTCCGCCCTTGGGCGCCGCCACCGCGGCGACACCCAGCCACAGGAAGTGGCGCGCCCGGGTCAGCGCCACATACAGCAGGCGCAGGTCTTCCTCGATGCGGGCGCGGTCCACCGCGGTCAATGATTCGTCCGACAGTGCGAGGTCGATGCGGCGCACGCCGTCGGCGGTCACGAACTCGAAGAAGCTGCGGTTGCGTCGATCGGTCTTGCGCGCGGTGACCGCGAACGGCAGGTACACCAGCGGATACTCAAGGCCCTTGGATTTATGCACGGTGACGACCTTGACCAGGTCGGCATCACTTTCCAGCCGCAGCACGCGCTCGTCGCTGCTCTCGCCCTGCCCTGCCACCTGCTCGGCGAACCAGCGAATCAGCGCCTGCTCGCCATCGAGCTGGCTGCTGGCCGACTGCAGCAGCTCGGCCAGGTGCAGCAGGTTGGTCAGCCTGCGCTCGCCGCCCGCCTCGCGCAGCAGCGCCGATGGCAGCCCCAGTTCGTGGATGAAGCGGCGCAGCATGGCCAGCACGCCCTGGCGTTGCCACACGGTGTGCAGCGCCTTCAACTGTTCGACACGAACTTCCCATTCCAGTTCATCGGCCGAGAGCCGTGCCAGTTCCGCCAACGCCAGGCCGGCGGTGCGGGTCGCAAAAGCGGCGCGCGCCAGCGAACCGTCGAGGGGATTGGCAACCGCATGCAGCCATCGCAGCACGTCGGCCGCCTCGTCGCTGTCAAGCACCGAGTCCTTGTCGGACAAATACACGCTGGCCACCTTGCGCTGGGCCAGCGCATTGCGGATCGCCGCCGCCTCGCGCCGGTCGCGCACCAGGATGGCGATATTTGCCGGAACCAGGCGGGTGAACTTGCCGTCGTCGTCGAACCCGGCATGCGGGTCGTTCAGCACGCCGACGATATGCTCGGCGCAGTGATGCGCGAAAAACGCGCGATAGTCATCGGCACGCAAGTCGTCGCGGTCGCTGCAGGACACGGCCAGCGCCTGGTAAGGTCCGTCGACCCCAACCAGCCGCTCTGTTTTATCGGTCGCGCCAACCGCCTCGAAGGGCAGCGGGTTGACCGCGCCCTTGCGGAAGCGGAAAGCACCGGCGGCATAGCCGCAGTGGTCGCCGTGGCCCTCGGCGTGCAGGAACAGGCGGTTGACCGCTTCGACCAGCGCCGCGGTCGAGCGGTAGTTGGTGCCCAGCTGGTAATGGCGGCCCTCGGTAGCCTGGCGTGCCGACAGGTAGCTGTGAATGTCGGCGCCGCGGAAGCCGTAGATCGACTGCTTCGGGTCGCCGATCAGGAACAGCCCGTGGCTGCTGTCATTGTCGGCCACGCGGTACAGCAGGTTGAAAATGCGGTACTGGTCAGGCGAGGTATCCTGGAATTCGTCCACCATCGCGACCGGAAACTGGTCGGTGATGCGCTTGCGCAGTGCTTCGCCATTCGGGCCTTCGAGCGCGGCCTTGAGGCGGTCGAGCATGTCGGCAAAGCCGAACTGGCGGCCGCGCCGCTTCAGTTCCGCCATCCGCCGCGCGATACTGGCGGCGGCATGACGGTACAAGCCGTGCGACAGCGGATCGATCGCCTTGAGCGCATCCCACAGGTCGGTGGTGAATTCAAAACAGGCGGGGACGTCGGCCATGAATCCCTTGCTGCAGGCGTCGGTGATGCCATCGGGCGTCAGGCGGTGCCATGCCGTGGCGTTCAGGTCCGGCATCAGCATGGCCGGGTCGAGCGCCCAGGCGCGCAGCGCATCGAACCACTTTACCAGCGAGTCGGCGCGCAGCTTGGTCCCATTGAAGCACTTGGGCGCGGCCTCGCGCTGTCCGGCGATCCAGCGTTCCATGTCATTGGCTCGCTCGACCCAGCCTTGCTTGAGCTGGCCAAGCTGCGCATGTTGTTCGCGCTGCACGCGCGCGATCAGTTCTTCCAGCAGCTCGTCCGGCGCGGGCCCGAGCACCTCGACGCGGCGCACCAGGTCGCGTACCGACTGCTTCAGCGCTCCCACATCGGACCAGCATTCCAGCAGGCTGGCAAGCGCCTCGCGCTTGAGCGGGTAGACATTCTGGCGCCAGTAGTCATGGGCGGCGTCTTCAAACAGCGCTTGCTCGTCGCTGACGAGCTCTTCGTCAAACAGGCTGCCGCTGTCGAAGGCGTGTTCGCGCAGCATACGCTGGCACCATGCGTCGATCGTGAAAATCGCCGCTTCATCCATCGTCTCGGCGGCCAGCACCAGCCGGTGCGCTGCCAGCTGGCGGCCGCCGTTGGCGTCGCTCGCCTCGGCCAGGTCGGCCAGGTAGCCGTCCTTGACATCACGCTCGCCGCGGAAATACGCCGCCGCTTCGACCAGGCGCTCGCGCACCCGGTTCGACAGCTCGCGCGTTGCCGCGCGCGTAAACGTCATCACAAGGATTTCGGATGGCAGCAGCGGCCGGGCGAATCCATCGTCGCCGCCGTGTCCCAGCACCAGCCGCAGGTACAGCGCGGCGATGGTCCAGGTCTTGCCGGTGCCGGCGCTGGCCTCGATCAGGCGCGAGCCATGCAGGGGGAAAGTCAGTGCGTCCAGCTTCATGTTTCATCCACCTCAAGCGACCGCACTTCGACGTGCTGTTCGATCCATTCGGCCAGCGGCCCGTACAGCGCCTTGGCGCAATCGAACCATTCAGGATCGGCGGCAAGGGCCGAGAAATCGGGCCACAGGCGCGCCAGGCATTCGTCCGCGACCTCGCCCGTCAGTTCAAAGCCGCCGTTGTACGTCGCGCGCGGGTCGCCGCCCTGCACCAGCGCGAGCGCCGTCTTGCAGGCTACCGGCACCGGCTTATCGAGGTTGCGACGCCATTGCGATACCAGCACGCCAAGCTGTTCGCGCGCCAGCGACTGGTCCAGCGGCGCCATGGTCACGATGGCGTCGCGCGCCACAAGGTAGCCGGTGACGTTGACGCCGGATGCCGCCGCCGCGAGCTGGCGCAGCCAGGCGCCGATCAGTTTATCGCCGCGCAGACCGCCCTTTTTATTCAACACCCGCGAGGACATCTGCAGCAGCCACACGGTACCGCCCTCGCCCGCGCGCAGTTTGTCGATCCAGTCATCGAGGTGGATGCCGCCAAAGTCGAGGCTTAGCGCCAGCTTGGGCGCGTCGTCCCGGAAGCGCGCGCACAGACCGAGCCAGGCGCTTCGCACCGGCACCAGTTCCCTTACCAGCTGCTCTTGCCAGCGCTTGCCGACCAGCCCGATCGGCAGCACGCCTTCTCGCTCCAGACGTTCGGCCCGGGCCTCCAGCACGGCCTGGACTTCGTCGCGCGCCTCCTGCTCGCTGCCATCGTCCAGCAGGCTGTCCTCGAGGAAGTAGCGTTCGAGAGCGTCGAGCGAAAACGGCTCTTCGTCTTCGCCCAGCAGGTCAGGCTCGGCAAACGAGACGCCAAGGCGGCGCCGGAAGAAGTGGCGTGCCGGCTGGCGCAGGAAGTCAGCCAGCTCGCGCAGCTTCAGGCGGTATTCGGGCTCCAGCTCGTACGGCGGCAGGTCTTGCGAACCGGCGCTGGCATCGAGGCCGTGCGCGGCGCGCCACTCACCCGCGTAGGTAAGCAAGCCGCCTTCTTCAAAATAGCGGCGACTGAACGGCTGCAGCGCGTGCACGGTGGTCAGCGCGTCGAGGTCGACATCCCAGCCAGCGGCGAGGTAATCGCGCAGCTGCGACACCAGCACCGATGCCGGCTGCTCGCTGTTGTCGCGCACATTGCGCCCGACCCAGCTGATATAGAGCTTGTCGCGCGCGGCCAGCACGGCTTCGAGCATCAGGTAGCGGTCATCGTCGCGGCGCGACCGGTCGCCCGGACGCGCCATGCCGGGCAGCGCCAACAGGTCGAAATCAGCCTGGCGCGCGCGGCGCGGAAAGTCGCCGTCGTTCATGCCAAGCAGGCAGACCACGCGGAACGGCACCGCGCGCATCGGCATCAGGGTGCAGAAGGTTACCCCGCCGGAGACGAACTGGTGGTTCAGGGTTGGCTCGTCGAGCGCGCCAAGCCAGGCTTCGCGCAGCACCGACAGCGGCACCTCCTCGTTATAACCTGCGTTCTCGGTGGTTTCGAGCCAGCCTTGCAAGGCGTCGTTCAACTGCGCGACGGTCAGCTTGTCGCCTTCATCGTCGGGCTTGAAGAAGGCGGCGAGCAGCGCGCGTGCATGGACGCCCCATTCCTGCGGGGTGTGCGAGGCCGCCAGCCTGGCGCGCCATTCCAGCAGCGTTTCGATCAGCTGCGCCAGCGACCCGGCCAGCGCCGCATCGAGTCCGCCGACTTCCTTGTATGGCTCGATCTCGCGGAAGTTTGCGCCATCGCCGCTTGCGTAACCGAGCAGCATGCGGCGCACGCCGAAGATCCAGGCGTTCTGCTCACCGGCCGATCCGAGCCCGAGGCCGTCGCGGTGCTGCTGGTCCAGCCCCCAGCGCACGCTCGCCCCTTCGATCCACTGGCCGAGCAGCGGCAGGTCTTCGGCGTCGAGGCCAAAGCGAGCCGCCACCGCAGGCACATCCAGCAGGTCGCGCACTTCGCTCTGGCGGCAGCGCTGCTGCGGCAGGCGCAGCAACCATTCCACGGCTACCAGCAGCGGATTGACGCTGCGGTCCTTGACGTCGCCGATTTCAAACGGGATGTAGCGCGGGTCGCTGCGCTTGTGCTGGTCGAATACCGCGTGGATGGCCGCCGAGAAGGTGTCGATGTCGGGCACCATCACCACCACGTCGCGCGGGCGCAGCGTGGCGTCGGTTTCAAACCACGACAGCAGCTGGTCGTGCAGTACCTCCACTTCGCGCTGCACGCTGTGGGCGATCGAAAAGGCGATCGAACGGTCGTCATGCGCGGTCTGCGCGCGCGCGTGATCCTTCACCGGAACCATGTCGCGTACGGCCGCCTGGACCTGCTCCAGCAGGCTGGCGCCCTCGCCTTCGCTGAACAAGTCGATGCGCACGTTCTCGAAGCGCGCCTGTTCGCCGCTGTCGAACTCGTCGAGCATGCGCACGAAGTCGCGCCCCTGCCTTCCCCAGCTTGCCAGCAGCGGATGGCTATGCGCGTGCATTTCTTCGAGCGGAATCGCCGACAGGTCGACGCCGCCGCGCGCCCCCTGGCGCTTGCGCGCCGCGGTCAGCAGGTCGCGCCCTTCGATGATGTCGCCCCAGTAGAACTGGCACGGATTCGGCACCGCCAGAAGCACCTGGGTGTAGCGCGACAACGCGGCGACGGCCTGCAAGGTCTGGTAGGGCAACGCGGATATGCCAAACAACACCACGCGGCGCGGCAGCCGGCCTGCGGGGTCCTGGCCCTGGTCGCTGGCCTGCACGAACTGGTCGTGGACGGTCGCGCGGCCAGTGGCGCGTGCATTCTCCGGAACGCTGTCGATCACCGCGCGCCAGAGCTGCCCCTGCCAGCGCTGGTCGGGCGCCAACGGAACCGCCTCGCCGCGCGCGTTGCGGAGCTGATCGCGCCCGGCGGCCCAATCGGCCAGCCAGTCGGCGCGGTACACCTGGTATTGGTCGAACAGGTCGGACAGGCGCTCGGCCAGCTGCAGGCGGCGCTCCGGGTCGCCGTCGCCGAGGAAGTGGCGCAGCGGCTGGAATACGGGATCGGCCAGCAGCAATGGCAACAGCCGCATCAGGCGCCAGGTTAGCGGCCCTTTGTCGAACGGAGACTGGCTTGGCACGCGCTCGCGTCCGAGCATGCCACGGTAGGCTTCCCACAAGAACCGCGCGGGCAACGCCACCCGGGTGGCGGCGCACACGCCGAGCTCCTCAGCCAGCGCGATCTTCAGCCACTCGGCGACGCCGTTCGATTGCACCAGGATGGTTTCTTGCTCCAGCGGGGCGAGCGGATTGTTACGCAGCCAGCCAAACACGGCGGCGCGCAATTGTTCCATCTGATTGCCGTGCAAAATGAGCAGGCCGGGCGTGACGGGTGAAGGCATGTTGGGTGGAATGATACCGTACGGACGGGACGGCACAGGATACTCTTTTTACTGACCCGGCGGTAGGTCGTCCGGCAGGCATCTACGCGCACGAAATGCCGTCGACCAAAGGCAGCGTACATTGATCCATCAGCCAAGGGCCGCGGAAGAAATTGCTTGGATCATCGCGTCACGCCGGCGGCAAAGTGGGCCGCTGCATTCGTTCCAGCACTGTGCTTGAGCAAGTCCGGTATCGACCCGAATCGGACCTTCGGCATATTCGCCAGCGGCCTGTCGCGCACGACTGGCGAAGCACCGATTTGCGCACCTGGAACCAGTCATTCAGGCATAGGCCCGATGTTCGCCAAACCGTAAGTTACGTCTACCCAACTCAGCGAGCCACGCTCGTCAGTAAAGAGCAGTATGTCGATCTCTTCAGGGAAGTTCGACGTGAAAACGAATTCGTAAAACAGGCGTATCAGGCACGCGTGACCAATCAAAACTAAATAAAGCTATCACTGGGAAATGTTGTGCTATTGTTAATCTATTTCGTTACCTCATTGATTACGTAATCGTGCTGGTACGCCATCAAACATGAAACACCCGGTGCCACACTCGAAGGAAAAAATGAAAAAGAAATGGATCGTCATACCGTCGTTGTTGGTGCTGACCGTGATTGGCGCCTATGCCACCATGCCCGTGTTTCGGTCTTTTTGGGGAGAATTGAGGCTGCGACCAAAGGTTGTCGTCGACAGCGCGATGCGGATAGAGGCGGTCGATACGCTGGTGGCCAAGCTGAACGATCACTATATTTTTCCCGACAAGGCCAAGCAGATTGAAACGGTCCTGCGTCAGCGCCAGAACGAGGGCAAGTACGATGGGATGACGGACGGCGAACAGCTGGCAAAACAGCTTACAGACGACCTTAACGGCGTAGCCCAAGACCTGCATATGAAGGTTTATTTCAGCCCCGGACTGGTACCGCCCGACGATGCAGTCGGGTCTCCACCGGCGTCGAAAGCGGAGTGGGACCAGCGCAGCAGCTTCTTCATGCGCATGATGGCGCGCTTTTCAGACCTTGACGTGGAAGAGGTCGATCACCTGAGCCCCAACATCGGCTACCTGAAGCTCTCCAGTTTCCCTCCTGCTTTCCTCGTGGCCGAAAAATACGCCGCAGCGATGGATAAACTCGCTGATACCGACGGCCTCATTGTGGACTTGCGCGAAAACCGCGGCGGCGGGCCGCAAACGGTAGCGTTACTGATCAGCTATTTCGTCGACCAGCGTACACGCCTCAACGACCTCTGGGATCGCAATACCGGCATCACCACACAGCAATGGACGGAAGATAAGCTTGACGGCAAACGCTATGGTAACAAGAAGCCGGTGGTTATCCTGACCGGCCCTGGCACGATGTCCGCCGGCGAAGACTTCGCCTACACAATGCAGGCACTGAAACGCGGCACGGTGATCGGCGAGCGGACCTGGGGCGGAGCCAACCCCGCGCGTCCTTATCGCCTGGGTGACCATTTCTTTGCCGTGATACCTGGCCGGCGCATCATCAATCCAATTACCCTTACCAACTGGGAGGGAGTGGGCGTCATCCCGGATGTCGCAGCGACGCCGGACAACGCGCTTGCGGCGGCCAGGGACCTGCTGCAGCGTGGACGTCGAGGAACCGCCCCGCTTGTCGCCGCGGGACGTTAACACCGCCGCACTTTCTTGGCGCCGCGCGACGAGGAATGCCGGGGACATCGCGACTTTTCCGACGCACGGCGTGTTATCTATCCTGGCTTCTCCGTGAAATCGAGCGGCGATTCTGGGAGCAAACAAGAAAAGTATCGTGCAAATCTAGCGGATCAGCATGCTTGGCATCGAGCGCGCCGTCCCAAACCTTGTAAGCTTACAGAGAATCGCATAGTGGCCATCATGGTGGCCCAAAAGCTCCAACGACAATGGTCGCCAGAGCAAATTGCAGGATGACTCAAGCGGCTGTTCAGCGGGCACCAGGAGTACCGCGTGTCGCACGAGACAATCTACCTCAGTCTGTACATCCAGGCCCGCGGCGCCTTGAAGAAGGAGCTGCTGGAGCACTTGCGCCGTTCACGCGCAATGCGCCGTTCGCGCCATCACACTCAAAAGACTGACAATCACGGCAGAATTACCGACGCGGTGTCGATCAGCGAGGGTCCCGCAACGGCAGCTGACAGAGCCATGCCTGGTCATTGGGAAGGCGACTTACTGTTTGGCAGTCACAACAGCCAAATCGCGACCTTGGTCGAGCGCCAGACACGCTATGTCATGCTGGGCAAAGTCGCAGGCAAGGATACCGAAACGGTCGTCAATGCATTGATCGACGATGCTGGCAGTGTATCTCGCGAACTCTACAAATCGCTCACTTGGGATCGCGGAAAAGAGCTGGCTGGCCATAAACGTTTTACCTTGGCGACCGACATTCAGGTCTACTTCTGTGCTCCCAAAAGCCCGTGGCAACGAGGGTTAAATGAAAACACGAATGGCCTGCTGCGACAGTATTTCCCGAAAGGACTGGACCTCTCCAGTTACTCTCAGGAAGGACTTGATGAGGTTGCCAGGAAATTGAACGAGCGACCTAGGAAGACGCTAAACTATCAAACACCGGCTCAACGATTTGAAGAATGTTGCGTGCACCGATTGAATCCGCAACCCATTGCAGACCTTCCGGCGCATCGACCATGCTGCTCCAGACGCCGCTCGCGTGACGTGCTTGCTGCCGGCCGATCGGGGAAGTTGCAACTTAGCCAGTCTCCGTGTTTTACAGTGGGTGGCTAGATCTGAGGCGGGTCAATTCGTTGCTCAAACTTCCAATTTCGTTAACCACAGTCTCTATGTCGGCCAAGCTGTACTCAGCTGATACCTGAAATGTGTCTGTAGCTCGACTAGAGACAACTAGTACGACGCCTTTTTGTACATCAAATCCAAGCCGACCATGCACTAGGATGTTTCGTTGCTCGCGCACGGCATGGGTTCGCGCTAGCCAGTGCATATAAACAGTAACTTGCTCTTCCACGGGTCGAGAACGGACGTCGGTTTCAAGGAGCTCTAGCTTGTCAAAGAAACTGCAACGTTGGATTTTTCTAGCTCGTTCGTCGTAAGTTTCGCCCGCATCTACCCAAGCAAGACAAAGATCTAGTGTGGACTCTAACCGCGAATATTCGAACAGCATCCGACCCAAGAATAATTCAGTGCGAATTCGAAGTTCATCACGTGCGGCATGCAACTGCGCTCCGGTCCAGTCCAATTTAATCTTTCCCGTTAGTGTTCGATGGATGTAAGCTGCCGAAATCATACTCGACGATAAATTGGACAAGTTCAGTCCGCACAAGGATGTGGAACTTCGCTAAAGCAACTGCATGCTCATGCTGTCGTCCCAGATATTTATCGTCCGCTCCTGGCCCAGGCCGTGTAAAAACGCAGAATCAGGCCTTGGCAGCAGAACTATACATGCCGATGCGTGGTGTGCGTCTCTTTAGGCCGCTCAGAGAGCCATGCCGAGTTTCCGGGATTTTCGATAGAGGCAGCACGGCAATCGCGCCAAACACGCGCTGTAGGGCCAGTAAAAGCGCATACGCCCTGACCGCTTCGATCATGCCGGCTACACCAAGCAAGGTCATCAAACGCTTAAGGTTATAGGCGAGCACGTGCAGCCCCATTTCGGTCTTCAAGCGCTCCAGGCCTTTCGTCAAGAAGTGCGTCGCTCCCATCCACGACTTGATGGTCCCGAACGGATGCTCGACTGAGCAACGTCGGATTCGCATGGCGTCGGGACTCTGTTCGAGCTGCACCTGCATGTCGTCGAGCAGGTCCTGGTGCTCCCAACGCGTCACGCGGCGCTGCTGGCTTGGCGTGCACTTGTCCTTGAGCGGGCAGGACTTGCAGTTCGAGCTCCAGTAACGGTTGAGCGTCATGCCTTTTTCGACTGCGGCGAAACGCCAGATCAGTGCTTGACCAGCCGGGCAGCGGAACTCGTTCTTCTCCCGATCGTAGACGAAGTCGGCCTTGTCAAATCTCCCGTCGGCCTTGGCGTTTGAGGTTTTAGTCGCCGGCACCAAAACAGCAATGCCGGCCTGCTTGCACGCCAGGATTTCTTCGCCCTTGAAGTAGCCGCGATCAGCGATCGCAGTCAGCGAGGTTGCCCCGATTGCGGTGCGAGCCTTCTTGGCCATTCCCGACAGTTGATCGCGGTCGCTGCCGATATTGGTTACCTCGTGTGCAATGATCAGATGATGCTTGGCGTCGACCGCGGTTTGCACGTTGTAGCCGACGATGCCTGAGCCCCGCGTCATCATGGAACGGGCATCCGGGTCGGTCAGCGAGATCTGCGTTTCGCCAGTCGCCTCCAGCTTCGCTTTAATTTCCTTGAGCGCCGCCATCTGCGACTTCATTGCCGCAATCTTGTCGTTCAACCGGGCGGTGCGTCCTTGCTTTATCGACGGTTCCTGCCTGTCAGCGGTGTCGAGTTCCGCCAGATAGCGATTGATATTAGCCTCAATCTCTTCCATCCGGCGCTTGAGCTTGGCCTGCGTGAAGTTACGATCGCTGCTGTTGACTGCCTTGAACTTGCTGCCGTCAATCGCTACCACTGCGTCCGAGAACAGGTCCAGTTGCTGGCACAGCACGACGAACTGCCGGCACACATTGCGTATTGCCTTGCCGTTGTCCGCGCGGAAGTTCGCGATCGTCTTGAAGTCCGGCGTCAGGCGCCCCGTCAACCACATCAATTCGACATTTCGATGCGCTTCGCGCTCGAGCCGACGGCTCGACTGGATGCGGTTGAGGTAGCCGTAAATGTAGAGCTTGAGCAGCACTGCCGGATGGTAGGCCGGTCAACCCGTCTTTGCCGGTTGCACCCGTTCGAACCCTAGTCTGCCCAGGTCGAGTTCTTCGACAAACGCGTCGACAACGCGAACCGGGTTGGTTTCGGCCACGTAATCATCCAGTAGCTCGGGCAGCAGCGTTCGCTGTCCGCGGTCTTCGCCCTCGATAAAGCGCTTCATTTAGCACCCGTATTGATGAGATACTGGCTTAACGTTTACCCAACTGGTTCCGTTTACACGATGGTGGGGTTTCTACACAGCCTGGGCCGGTTGCAAACCTATTGTAGCGTCCGATAACGAGCTATAGCGGACATCGAAGTTGCTGCGCGCGGGTAACGGCTGCACGAACGCCACTTTCAAAAGTAAGGCGATATGAGGTATCTCCAAATTGCCCAAGAAGCGAGTGCCCATACCAACAAAACAAAAATGATGCCCCAATTGCTACTTGGCTTGAGACCTTCCTTTGCCATCCATTCGTTGGCCTGCAGCTTGCAGGTAGCGAGGATGTCCGCAGGTATAAGCCTGACGGCCAGCCAGATCAATACCGGCAGCAAGATTACATCATCGAGATACCCCAGCACCGGAATGAAATCCGGTATCAAGTCAATCGGACTAAGTGCATAAGCGACGACAACGAAGCCGAGTAGCTTCGCTGCCATCGGCGTAGCCGGGTGTCTACAAGCAAACCAAAGCGTAACGCCGTCGCGTTTGATCGTGCGCGCCCATCCACGCATTTTTTCAAACAATCCCATTTGCCATCCAACGATTTTTGCCATCAAGCCCGACGCCGATATATGGAAGGATCTGTTTCACGATTGGATTCAAGGTAGGAGGAGAGGTTGAAACGTGGGTCCGATTTTGGCCTAACCGAGCCGATAGTTAAGCATAGCAGAGGGCTACGACTAAACGTCTCCGATTTTCACGGCTGGCCGAAATCGATAATCGTGTTGGCGACTAGAGCGCCTACGCGCAGCGTATCTTCGTACGAGGATACCGGCTTGGAAAACCGAAAGATCCGCCATTTGTCACGGAGGGGCGGATGCGATTCGCTAGATTCCAAACGCCTTCATGGTGGCGTCAGCCAGCATTTGCAGCGGATTATGCTGTTGCCGGTCTTCGCGGGCGTTCCGCGGCACTTCCTCATACAGGTAGCAGGCATTATGTCCGTCGAATTTGTCGTAAAAAAGCGGCTGGGTGCCTCTCAAGTAAGGGAGAAATGGTTCCGCGCGAACGATGGCGTAATGGGCGTTGGCGCTGAAACCCAGGGTCGCCTCCTGGCTGATTGCCCGGCTGGCCGCTGCACTTTCCAGTCGAACGCCACGACATCCTTTGACGATCAGTGTTGCCGGCCCTTCGAATGCCAAGTAACGCAACTGAAACGTGAGCCAGGCATGCATCGTCCCAATGCGCCAATGACTGCGGATTGTCGGTCGTTGTCCCGCCTTATAGACCATGCCGACAAGTCCACGCGGTTGAAGTACGAAAGACTCTCCAGGAGCAATCTCCACAAGGGCTATTTCATCGAGTGCGTCGACAGTGGACGACACCACAATCTCCGCCTCCTGCGTAACGCGCAGGCGTTTCAGCATCCACAGGTGCGCGGCAATGCTCGTTAGCCAATGGTGCCAGTTGAAGAGCAACTTCGTCGTGACGAGGATGCCTGCAGGCTGGCTTTGGCAGTAGTCCGGACGGATAAGCATCTCATCCTCGGAAGCCAACCTCACCAGTTGCGATACTGCGGAGATACGCGACCTGTCACCTCCCAACGTCTTATTTAACAGGGGCGCGGCAACGACATTGCCATCTGACTTGCGAATTACAATCGGTGGCCTGCGTGCGGCCAGCGGGGCCAGTACAAAATAAAAACCTGTGCGGATAGCCGCCGGAATAAGCCACCATCCGAGTAGCACGCCCAGCGCCGCCGGCAACACCGGACGCACGGCCAAATACGCCTGCCAAACATGGTTTTGTGCCGCGAGGTTTTCAGCCTGCTGAAGCCGGTCACGCAGCACTGCGGTGGCGCTGGCGAGGCGTTTCTGATCAACCTGGAAGGCCGAGAGGGCGTTGGGGTTCGGCAGCCCTTTTATTAAATTGCTTTGAGCTAAGAAATTCCGGTATGCCCTATTATTTGCGGCCAGGAGCACTTCTTCTGCCTTCTCTAGTTTCTTCAGCCGCAGGTACTGCGCGGTATAGGGAATTCTTCCAAGCCATACCGCATCTCGTCGAACCTGAGCCAGTTGCGCCCGCGAGAGCTGGTACGCCTGATAAGCCTTCAAGTGTACATGCCGAAGCTGCTCGCGTTTTCTTACCGCAGCATCACGGTCCCCTGCTACCACGGCGCGCGCGCGCAAGGCGACGAGATAGTCTCTTGCCTGGTACCGAAGGTCGATTTCAACCCGGCGTATCGCCTCCTTCTGCAACCGTGCAGCCACCGAATCAGCGCCCTTCACTGGGGCGAACAGGATCGACACCTTCTCCCGCTCCAGACGCCTGATATCTTCGTCAATGGCATGAATCTCCGCGTCGAGTTTGCGAACGGGTGCGCCCGACAATTGCCTGACGTGCTGGCCAAATGCGCCCACCAGCGCAACCTGACGCTCGCTTACATGTTTCTCCGCCCCTTGCAGCGCCGGGAGTTCGTCCACGATACGTTGAATGTGTTCCCACTCGCGTTGAATCCAGGGTACGGAAGCGAGACAGAGAACAATGAATATAAACAAAAGCAGGTTACGGCGAAGGAACTGGAACAAGACGATGGCAAGATGACCCACGCGGAAAGCCTAACGCTAAAAGTTGTTAAAGACGCGGTAACTGACTACACCATACATCAGCGCGATTATTTTTCCGGCGCCGTCAGTTCCTGCGCGATGTGCCGTTCAAGCTGTTCGAGCAAGGCGTACATGCGGCGTACCAGATCGCGCGCACGCGCCACATCGAAGCTTCCGCGCATTTCCTCCAGTTCCACGCACAACTGGCCGAAACTGGTGGCGCCCACCGCGCGCGCCGACGACTTGATCCGGTGCCCAAGGTCCGACACGCGCTCGCCGTCGACCCGGTCCAGAGCCTGCCCAAGCTCGTCGAGGCCATCGCGCGCCGAATCGAGGAACATGAAAGCGTATTTGCGCATCTTGGCCGGATTGCCGCCGAACGTCGTCGCCAGCGCCGTCATGTCGAGCATCGCCGGATCGACCGACACCAGGCTTGACGCGGTCGTGCGGGTCTGGGCGTGCGCGGCCGGCTGCGGGGTGCGCCTGCGTCCTAGCCGGCGCGGGCGCGACGACAGGCAGCGCGCGATGGTGGCAAACAGCACGTGCGGCGCAATCGGCTTGGTCACGAATTCGTCCATCCCAGCGGCCATGCAGCGCTCGCGGTCTTCCTTGCCGGCGTTGGCCGTCATGGCAATCACCAGGTTGCCGGCCATGCGCGGATCGGAGCGCAGCAGCCGGGTTGCCTCGAAGCCGTCCATCACCGGCATCTGCACATCCATCAGCACGCAGTCGAACTGCTCCTTGAGAAGCATGTCGATCGCCTCGCTGCCATTATTGGCGATGACGACCGTGGCGCCAATATCCTCCAGCAGCTCCTGCCCGACCTGCTGGCTGAACGGGTTGTCCTCGACCAGCAAAATGTAGGTGCCGCGGATCTCGTCGAGTACTTCCTGCGACACCTGCTGCGGCCCGGCCGGCATGAAGGTGGCGCATTTGCCGAGGCGCGCGGTGAACCAGAATGTGCTGCCCTCGCCAGGCACGCTGTCGGCGCCAACGTCGCCTTGCATCAGCTCCGCCAGCTGCTTGCTGATCACCAGGCCAAGGCCGGTGCCGCCATATTTGCGCGTCGTCGACGGGTCGGCCTGGTGGAAGGACTGGAACAGGTCGGCCAGTTCGGCGGCCGTCATGCCGATCCCCTTGTCGCGCACTTCAAACCGCACCAGTACCTCGTTCTCGTTCTCGTTCTCTTCGATGCAGTGCGCGCCGATATGCACGGAGCCGTTTTCGGAGAATTTAATGGCGTTGCTGGTGAAGTTCAGCAGCACTTGTTCAAGCCGCAGCGGATCGCCGCGCAGCTGGTGCGACAGGCCCGGCGCGATGTCGAACGCCAGCGTCAGCCCCTTGTCGGCGGCCGCCTCGCCCAGTTGCGCCGCGATGTTCTGCATCAGCGTATCGATGTCGAAATCGAGCACTTCCAGGTCGAGCTTGCCGGCTTCGATCTTGGAGAAGTCGAGGATGTCGTTGATGATGCCGAGCAGGTGCTGGCTCGAATGGAAAATCTTTTCGAGGTAGTCGCGCTGCTTCGGATGGGTCACAGTCTTCAGGGCCAGGTGCGACATGCCGATGATGCTGTTCATCGGCGTGCGGATCTCATGGCTCATATTCGACAGGAAGTTACTCTTGGCGCGATTGGCGGCGTCGGCCTGCGCCTTGAGCTGGTGCAGCTCTGTCACTTCGGTCGACAGGCCGATCACCGCGGCGACATGGCCGTCCACCCGCACCGGCACCTTGACCGTCCACAGGTGGCGCACTTCGCCGTCTGGCAGCGTATATTCGCCCTGGCCGGCCTGGCGGATGCCATGCTCGAAGATCGGCCGGTCCTGCTCCCAGAACCGGTCGGCCTCGGCCTGGCCCATCAGGTCGGAATCGAGCTGGCCGATGATCTCCCCGGCCGGGCGCCCCATCACTTCGGCAGTACGCGAATTGACGTAAATATAGCGCCGCTCGCGGTCTTTCATGTAGACGTGGGCATCGACGCTATTGAGCACGGAGTCAAGCAGCGCGCGATGTTCGACCGCGCTGCGGCGCGACCAGTACAGCGTGAAGAAGAAGGCGTAAATCAGCATGGTGCCGGCGAAACCGGTCACCAGCGCCACCGGTGGGAAGTAGCGGTCGAAGGTTGTATACAGGTCGCTCTTCTTGATGCTCAGCTGCGCCTTCCATCGAAGGCCGTTGGATTCGACCGGCAGCACCGTTTCAATGTACTGCGCGCGCTCGTCGGGGCCGGCGGCAGGCCGTTCCAGCGAACCGTCCTCGCTGACCAGCAGGATGTCCGCCGGCTCGACCGCCGTCGTGCCAGCGCCAGGCGTGGTATCGGTGTACAGCGACAGTCTCACCCCGGCGACCGGCAGCTCGTTCAGGGTGCCGTGCACCAGCGCGGGAACGGCGAAACTGATGCCGACCGAGCCAAGGTAGGCGCGGCGCCGCTCGTCGACGCTGGTCAGCGGGGCGCCGCTGCGGTAGACCGGCATGCGCATGCCCAGGCTGAGGTGCGGCGCGGGATGGTTAACCAGGATGGCGTGCCCCGACGCGCCCAGCAGGCCGGTGTCGCGCGACAGTCCGAGCGCTCGGTCGACAGGCGGCTTGGCCGAGATGTCCATGCCGAACTTCTCGTCCGTTGCGGACATCGGCTCGAGGAAGGTCAGCACCGTGTAATGCGCGCGCCGGCCCCCAGGCTTGATATCGAACCCGGGGTAGCCACCCGCCGCCAAGCTGCTGTCGGAGCGCACCGAGGCGATGAAGTCGTCGCGCGCCTGGTCCTGCAGGTGCACCGCGAAATTGGCGTTTTCGATGGCGGGATAGTTGGCGGCAAGGTCGAGCGTGGCGACGTAGTCGTGGAACTGGCGCCGGCTCAAGGGCGCGTCATGGCTGCGGAACGCCGCTACCATGCCGCGCAGGACCCCGGCATACGTGTTGACGCGTGCCGCCAGGCTGTACTGGGCGCTGCGCGCCACGCCTTCGAAACGCATGCGCGCGTCGGCTTCGGCCGTGCGCAGCGCACCCATATATACCAGCGCGGCGACGATCATCGACAGCGCCAGGCCGGCACCAAGCAGCAGCACGCGAGACGCCGCCGCCCCGGTCACGGGATTGAGCAAGCTACGCGGAATCGCATCGTTCATCAGGTTGCCTCGCAGGCGGGCGCGCACGGCGCCAATGTCATCGTCTCGCCCCCAGCATACTATTAATGTCGTACTGAAACAATTGACGCCGTTGTCGGCCGGGTGCATATTGCCAGAACTAAAAAATCACACAGTTGAAAGAACAACATGAAGAAAGTGGTAACCGGTGTCCTGCTCGGACTGGCCGCATTGGCCGGGGCACGCGCCCAGGCGCCGTCCGCGCCGGTGGACAAATACCTGTGGCTGGAAGACGTCGACGGCGCCGAGGCCCTGGCCTGGGTCGCCGAGCGCAATGCCGCCGCGCGCAAGGAGCTCGAAGCCGGCGCGCGCTTCCCGGCGATCCACGCGCGCCTGAAGACGATCCTCAATTCCAAGGAACGCATCCCGTTCGTCACCATGCATGGCGACTATGTCTACAACTTCTGGCGCGACGCCACCCATGTGCGCGGCATCTGGCGCCGCACCACGCTGGCGTCGTTCCAGAAGCCCGATCCGGCGTGGGAAACGGTGATCGACGTTGACCAGCTGGCAAAAGACGACGGCGAAAACTGGGTCTGGGCCGGTGCATCCTGCCTCAAGCCGAACGGCGAGCGCTGCCTGGTCTCGCTGTCGCGCGGCGGCGGCGACGCCCATGTGGTGCGCGAGTATGACCTGGCCGCGCGCGCCTTCGTCAAGGATGGCTTCATGCTGCCGGAGGCGAAAGGCGGCGCCAGCTGGATCGACCGCGACACCGTGTTTGTCAATACCGACTTCGGTGCCGGCTCGATGACCAGCTCGGGCTACCCGCGCATCGTCAAGGAATGGAAGCGCGGCGCGCCGCTGGCCGACGCCCGCCTGGTGTACGAAGCCAGGGCCGGCGACCTCGCCGCCAGCGCCTGGAAGGATTTCACGCCAGGCCACGAGAACGAGTTCATCGAACGCCAGATCACCTTTTATACCAGCGAGATGTTCGTGCGCGAAGCGGGCCAGCTGGTGCGCGTGCCGAAACCGGACGACGCCAACGCCTACACCGTGCGCGACCAGCTGGTGCTGGAACTGCGCTCGGACTGGCAGGTCGGCGCCGTCACCTACCCCCAGGGCGCGCTGCTGGCGACCGGCTTCAAGGACTTCATGAAAGGCGGCCGCGCGTTCGAGGTGCTGTTTGCGCCCTCGCCTACCCGCTCGCTCGACGGCGTGGCCGTCACCCGCAGCGCGCTGCTGGTCAATGAGCTCGACAAGGTGCGCAACCGGCTGGTCGAACTGCGCCACGTCGACGGCAAATGGCAGCGCCGCGCGGTCGACGCGCCCGCCATGGGCGCGCTGGGCGTGTCGGCGGTCGACGCGGTCAGCTCGGACCAGTACTTCCTGACCGTGACCGACTTCCTGACCCCGACCACGCTGTACCTCGGACAGGTCGGCGACGACCGCCGCGCGCTGCTCAAATCGATGCCGTCGTTCTTCGACGCCAAGCCGTACACGGTGCGCCAGTTCGACGCGACATCGAAAGACGGCGTCAAGGTGCCGTATTTCGTGGTGATGCGCAAAGACGCAAAAATGAACGGCAAGAACCCGACTGTGTTGTACGGCTACGGCGGCTTCGAAGTGTCGCTCAAGCCGTCGTACAGCGCAGTGGCCGGCGACGCCTGGCTGGCCCAGGGCGGCGTGTACGTACTGGCGAACATCCGCGGCGGCGGCGAGTTCGGCCCGCGCTGGCACCAGGCGGCGCTGAAAGACCAGCGCCAGCGCGCGTTCGACGATTTCATCGCGGTGGCGCAGGACCTGATCAAGCGCAAAGTGACCAGCCCGCGCCATCTCGGCATCATGGGCGGCAGTAACGGCGGCCTGCTGGTAGGCGCGGCGATGACCCAGCGCCCCGACCTGTTCAACGCGGTGGTCTCGCAGGTGCCGCTGCTGGACATGCAGCGCTATCACAAGCTGCTGGCCGGCGCGTCCTGGATGGGCGAATACGGCGACCCGGACGATCCGGCGCAATGGGGCTATATCTCGCGCTATTCGCCGTACCACAACGTGTTCTCGGACAAGCGCTATCCGCGCGTGCTGTTTACCACCTCGACGCGCGACGACCGGGTCCATCCCGGCCACGCGCGCAAGATGGTGGCCAAAATGCAGGAACAAGGCCATGACGTGCTGTATTGGGAGAACACCGAGGGCGGCCATGCCGGCGCGGCCAACAACGATCAGCAGGCGCAAATGTGGGCACTGACCTACTCCTTCTTGCTTAACCAACTGAAGTAGGCATAGTCCGCAGCTTCAAATCAGAAGCGGCCTACCCTTCCGTTCAGCCATCGACTGTGGCTGCAACACTCCCCGGCAAACCTGCCGCCGCCGCGCCTCCCCTCTGGCGCGCGGCGGCCGAAGGCGACCTGCCACGGCAGCCCCATCTTCAACCTAGTACTTCTATCAGGTAGCCACCCGTAATGGGGGCGGATGTAATGGACTTTCCTTACTGGAATCTGCCCATGCCCGACCTCGCATTCATCCATCCGCTGCTTGTCAAAAACCCATTGCCAACCGATGCCCTGCACGCCTCGGTGCGGCAGGTCGCCACCGCCGGCGCCCAGCTCGACACGCGCCTGCGCGCGCTGATGCCACGCGAACGCGGCATGGCCAGCCTGGCCGCGGCGTGGCAGGCTACCGTGCGTCCGGCGCTCTACGGCGGCATCGACGACGTCGCCGCGTTCGCCGAGCGCCTGCGCATGGCACTGCCGCCATTGTGCGCCGCCGGTCCGTACGCCGCCACCGATGCCCAGGCCTGCAGCAGCGTCGCCGACGGCTTGCAAGTACTCAAGCTGGCCGCGGTCGCACAGGCAGCAGGGGCGGCCGAAACCACCGCCGCGCTGGAAAGGCTGAACCGGTTTGGCGCGGCCGACCAGCAGGCCGGCGCCACCGCGGCCTGCTTTGAGGCCCTGCAGGCGGTGCAGTCGGCCCAGCGCGGCATGGAACGCGCCTGGTACAGCGTGGTGTGCGGCTTCAACGCGCTGCTCGGGCAGCTCACCGGGGCCACTCTCAATAGCGCGCTGATGGTGGCGCGGCTGGAAATCGCCTTCGCGGGATGGAACGAGCTGGCGGCGCACCTGCGCGCGCCATCGAATGCGCCGCGCATCGCGCGCGCGCCGGACCCGGCGCGCCAGGGCGGCCAGGACCAGCGCGCGCCACTGCTCAAGACTGTATCGGCATTTCGCGACGGCGGCATTGGCGAAGGCGCGGACGCAGTGGCCGCGGTCATTGCGCTGCTCGATTCGCTCGCCGCCGGCATCGCGCAGCAGCGCTCTCCCGGTCCGAACAGCGCCCCGCTGGTGGGGCGCCATGTTGATGCGGTGCGCGAGCTGGCGCGCGCGTGGCCCGAGCGCCTGCGTCCCGCCGTGCTGGCATCGATGGCGGCACTCAAGCATTTCGGCGAACAGTTTGTGGAATGCGAAGCGCCGCGGCTGCAGGCCGCCTTCGGGCGCATGCGCCGCCAGGACCTGGACGAGCGCTCGCAGGCGGCCGGACTGGTGCTGGACGTTAGCGCCCGTCTTGCGCTGCTTGCCCAAGGATTCGACAGCGTCGCCCTCGGCGTTGGCGACTACCTGTCGACGATGGCGCGCGCCTCGCTCGATCTGGAGACCGATACGGCGGAGGTGTCGCGGCGGCTGCAGTCGGGCCAGTCGCGCGCCGAAGCGCTGGCCTGCCTGGCCAGCCGGCTGCGCCTGCGCCTTGGCATGCCGTCCGCCGGCGCCGCCCGCCCCTGGCTGCCGGCCGTTTTCGCCACGCTGCTGGCGCAGGCCAGGCGCTCGCCAACCGCCAGGCTGGTGGGCGTGGCGCACGAACTCGACCGGGTGCGCAGCGCGCAAGCGGGCACCATGCATGACGCGGCCAGCCTGCAAAGCCTGCTGCCTGCGCTGTCGTCCTACCTGAATGCGATCGACCGCCTCGGCGCCGGGGTGTCGGCGGTCCTTGGCGGCAGCGCCACCTTGCAGGCGCAGCTGGCCGACCTGCACAGCGCCCTGCTGGCCAATCCGGCCAGCGGCGCCATGGCCAGCGCCCAGCTGCGCGCCGCGCTGGCCGACTGGCGCAGTATCGCGCGCCGGATCGGCCGCCTGCCGCCGCAGGCCAGCGTCATGATGCCAGGCGGCGTCCGCCCATCGCTGCATGGGTAGCGGCGACGTCGACGTAGAGCGCAACCGCGTTTTCGATACCGATCTTTAACGGGTCGCCGAAGCGCCGCGTGACGACGCCGGCGCGGCGCAGCATGCGTTCGATGGCGGTGGTCGTCACCGTCACGTACTGTTCGATGCCGGCGTTGTAGCCGTAGGCGATCACCTCGCTGATCGACTCCATGGTGATCTCGGAGAAGCCGAACGGACCGTTGTTGTCGGTCTGGATCGCAAAGCGGCTCAATTCCCAGATATGCGGATCGCTTGGCGCTGGCTGGCCGTGCAGCAGCTGGGAGAACGAATCCTTGAGCATGTACGGGCCTTCCGTGGGCAGCAGGCGCCAGCACCCGCGCAGCGGTCCGCCGGCCTCGCAAATCATCATGTACATCGGCTCGCAGGCGTCGTAGCCATCGATTTCCATTCCGCTCAACACCGGCACTTCCCACCCGAGCCGGTCCTTGAAGACCCGTGCGCGCAAGGTATGCATTTCCCATAAGTCCCGGGATTTGAAGTCGCGCCGTGCAGCTATACGAATTTGCAGTGCCATATGTCACCTCGCTATCGAAAGTTTATGCAGCTCGCATAAAGAATCATGCAGATTCGATAATTAGATAACTAGCAGAGTTGCTAGGTGGCTACTGGCCCTGGAGGTGAAATACTGCCCTCTTTACATAAAGGAATGCAATGGAACAGGATTTCACGTATCAGGAACTGGACATGGACCAGCGCACCGCCTCCGAAGACAGCAGCACCGAGCCGTCCGGCCTGCATTGCAGCGAGCTGAAGCGTTTCCGCATCAGCAAGCGCGAGAGCCAGGAGAAGTTCTGGGGGCGATTCGGCGTGACCCAGTCGAGCGGCAGCCGTTTTGAAACCGGCCTGGGCATCCCGGCGCCGGTGGCGATCCTCGTCAAGCTCTACCTCAACGGAAGACTCAGCGATGGTGATCTTCCGGGATAAGGATTCCCATGCCGATGGCCTTGACCAGGGCCTGCTGGCGGGTGCTGACGCCAAATTTCTGGCGCACGTTACCGATGTGGAAATTGACCGTCGCTTCCGAGCAGTTGGTGATTTTCGAGATTTCCCATGATGATTTGCCGACCATGACCCACTTGAGCACTTCGAGCTCGCGCCTGGTCAGGCGCGGCTTGTCCTGCTGCTGCTGCGGGCGCACGAAGCGCAGCGACGATTCGAACGCATAATCGCGGATCAGCGCCAGGCTGGCGATCGCTTGCGTGGCCTCGCGCGGGTCGGGCAGCGCGTCGGACGCGAAACTGACCACCCCGAATTCGCCATTGGGGCCGTGGATCGGGAACGTAATGCCGGAGCGGATACCATGGCCGCAGGCTTCCTCGTAAAACGCGCGCTGGCGCGCACCATTGAACGTCTCGGGCTCCCACACGATCGGCAGTGAGCTGGCCAGGCAGTGCGACACGGTAGGATCGACATAATGCAGGCGGTCGGCGTCGTAGCGGTCGCGCCAGCTGCTGGAGTAATTGCTTTGCAAGAATGCCGACTCAAGCTTGTCCTGGCGCGACCCCACCACCCCGTACACGACCTGGTCGAACCCCTGCCGCCGGGCCAGCGTAAACAGGGTATCGCGCCACGCGGCCTCGTCCGTGCAGCTCAATAATTGCGTCAGAAGTCCCATTTCAACCATTACATCTCCATGTCACGCGGATACAAGGCGGCGTGAATCATGATCGTAGTGCATCGATAACTAAAACTCAATGGTCAATAACTTCTTGCCAAGCATCGAACACGGTAAAATCGCCACCGCGCCCCGCAGTGCACATAATGCTTAAAAGTACAAGTCGTAGATTTTGTTCACGATCTTATGCAAATTGCGACGGGACGTGGTTTCCGCGCCACATACGGGCCAAATCGGCGCTCAAGCCGTGCGTCAGGGAAATTTTGTTTCGTGTAGGCTATTAAAACTTAGTACGCAATTTTATCCATACAGGTCCAGTCTGGCGTGCAGATTCCGAAAGTTTTATTGGTCAACGATGACGCGGCGAGCCTTTTTGCGCTCGAAAGCCTGCTGACGTCCGCAACCGACCTGCTCAACTACGAACTGGTTACCGCCACCTCGGGCCATGAAGCCCTGCGCAAGGTCCTGACCCACGAGTTCGCCGTGATCTTGCTGGACGTGAATATGCCCGGCATGGACGGCTTCGAGACCGCCGAGGCGATCCACTCGCATCCGCGCACCAGTTCGGTGCCGATCATCTTCATCACCGCCTACTTCGCCGACGAGATGCACCGCCTGAAAGCCTACCAGGCTGGCGCGGCGGACTATTTGTTTACGCCGGTAATCCCGCAGGTGCTGCAGACCAAGGTCGCCGTATTTGTCGACCTGACCCGCAAGAACCTCGAACTGCGCGCCAAGACCGACGAGCTGTCGAAGCTCTACCAGGACCTGCGGGTGCAGCGCATCCAGGACCTCGAACGCATCAACGGCGAGCTGGAACAGGAAGTGGCCGAGCGCAAACTGGCCGAGCAGCGCGCCCACGACCTGTCGATCCGCGACGCCCTCACCGGGCTGGTAAACCGGCGCTCGCTGATCCAGCAGCTCGAACACGCGGTGGCGACCTGCGACCGCCACCAGGGCGAATGCGCGCTGCTGTTCCTCGACCTCGACCGCTTCAAGCAGGTCAACGACAATCTCGGCCACCATATCGGCGACGAACTGCTGCGCCAGGTCGCCGCGCGCCTGCTGTCCTCGGTGCGGGTATCGGACGTGGTCGCGCGCCTCGGGGGCGATGAGTTTGTCGTCCTGCTCGAAGGGAAAGGCGCGGCCGCCAACGCGGCGCGCGTGGCGCGCAAGATCAGCCAGGCCCACGCGCGCCGCTTCGACATCGACAACCATGCCATCAACACCGGCACCAGCATCGGCATCGCGCTGTACCCGCAGGACGCCGACAACGCCGCAGCCCTGATCCGCAACGCCGACCGCGCCATGTATCACGCCAAGCAGAACCAGCGTGGCGGCATCGAGTTTTTCCGCGAGGAGCTCAACGCCCGCGAGACCGAACGCGCACTGTGGACCAAAGAGCTCAAGGACGCCCTGGAGAACGGCGAATTCTCGCTGGCTTTCCTGCCGCGCGCCTGCGTCGCCACGGGCGAACTGCGTGGCATCGAAACGCAGCTGGCCTGGCGCCATCCGCGCCACGGCCTGGTCGATGCGCGCCAGTATGTCGCCGAGGTTCCCGACCGCGCCCTGCTCGAACGGGTGGATGACTGGACCATCGGCGAAGCCTGCGTGCAGGCGTCGCAATGGCGCGAGTCGGCGGCAGAACTGCCTGCGCTGCCAGTGTCGGTGCGGCTGGTGTCGCCCGGGATCGGCGCGCCGCTGGCTGAAAGAATCCTCGCTCACGTCCGTGCCTGCAAGCTTCCCGGCGACGCGCTTGAATTGCAGCTGACCGAGCAAATGCTGGCCGGCCGGCGCGATCTTGACGCCGTGCTGCACGGGTTGCACGAGCGCGGCGTCCAGCTGGCGGTCGACGACTTCGGCAGCGCCGGTCCTGGCCTTGGCCTGCTGCGCACCCTGCCCTTTTCGGCGCTGCGCATCGACGCCTCGCTGGTTCACGCGCTGGACGAAAAGGGCGGCCAAGACATGCTGGCGGCGCTGGTCCACCTGGCGCGCGCGCTCGGCCTGCGCGTGCTGGCCAAGGGCGTACATACAAGCGCCCAGCTGGCCGCTTTGCATTCACTCGCTTGCGACGAGTATCATGGCGATTTTCTCAGTCGCGTGCTGCCGGCGGCGCCCATGCTGGCGATGCTTGGACAAGCTGCGCGCAACAACCCAATAGAACTACACCCGGCTCCATCCCGGGCCAACCAATCCACTCCCAGAAAACGAGGACAAAGTCGATGAACAACATGACCGAAATGGCCGAAGAGCTAGACGCCAAGCTATTGCTCGCGACGCTGATGGCGCTGAAAAAAGGCGACTTCTCCGTGCGCATGCCATCCGACTGGACGGGAGTGTCCGGCAAGATCGCCGATACCCTCAACGAGATCATCGAGACCAAGGAAAAGATGGTCAAGACGGTCACCGAGGTGTCGCGCGTGGTGGGCCGCGAAGGCCGCCTGACGCAGCGCGCCGCGGTGCCGAACATGGTCGGCGGCTGGGCCACGATCATCAGTTCGGTCAATACGCTGATCGACGACCTGGTGCGCCCGACAACCGAGATGGCGCGCGTCATCGGCGCGGTGGCGAAGGGCGACCTGTCGCAGACCATGGCGCTGGAAGTGGACGGCCATCCGCTCAAGGGCCAGTACCTGCGCGCGGCGATGACCGCGAACACGATGGTGGAGCAGCTGTCCTCGTTCTCTTCCGAAGTGACGCGCGTGGCGCGCGAGGTGGGTACCGAAGGAAAGCTGGGCGGCCAGGCGCAGGTGAAAGGCGTGGCAGGTACCTGGAAGGACTTGACCGACTCGGTGAACTCGATGGCGGGTAACCTGACTTCGCAGGTGCGTAACATCGCGGAAGTGACGACGGCGGTGGCGAACGGCGACTTGTCGAAGAAAATTACGGTCGACGTGCGCGGCGAGATCCTGCAGCTGAAGGACACGATTAACGTCATGGTGGACCAGCTGCGCTCGTTCGCGTCCGAAGTAACCCGGGTGGCGCGCGAGGTGGGTACCGAAGGTAAGCTGGGCGGCCAGGCGTATGTGCCGGGCGTGGGCGGCACCTGGAAGGACTTGACCGATAACGTGAACTTCATGGCGTCTAACCTGACGGGCCAGGTGCGTAACATCGCGGCGGTGACGACGGCGGTGGCGAACGGCGACTTGTCGAAGAAAATTACGGTGGACGTGAAGGGCGAGATTCTCGAACTGAAGAACACCATTAACGTCATGGTGGACCAGCTGTCCTCGTTCGCATCCGAGGTAACGCGGGTTGCGCGCGAAGTGGGTACCGAAGGTAAGCTGGGCGGCCAGGCGCAGGTGAAGGGCGTGGCGGGCACCTGGAAGGACTTGACCGACTCGGTGAACTCGATGGCGGGTAACCTGACGGGCCAGGTGCGTAACATCGCGGACGTGACGACCGCGGTGGCGAACGGCGACTTGTCGAAAAAGATTACGGTGGACGTAAAGGGCGAGATTCTCGAACTGAAGAACACCATCAACGTCATGGTCGACCAGCTGAACTCCTTCGCATCGGAGGTGACGCGGGTGGCGCGAGAAGTGGGTACCGAGGGTAAGCTGGGCGGCCAGGCGAACGTGCCGGGTGTCGCAGGCACCTGGAAAGACTTGACCGACGGCGTGAACTCGATGGCGGGTAACCTGACCGGCCAGGTGCGTAACATCGCGGACGTGACGACCGCGGTGGCGAACGGCGACCTGTCGAAAAAGATCACGGTGGACGTGAAGGGCGAGATTCTCGAACTGAAAAACACCATTAACGTCATGGTGGACCAGTTGTCCTCGTTCGCTTCCGAGGTGACGCGCGTGGCGCGTGAGGTGGGTACCGAAGGTAAGCTGGGCGGCCAGGCATACGTGCCGGGCGTCGGCGGTACCTGGAAAGACTTGACCGACAACGTGAACTTCATGGCGTCCAACCTGACCGGCCAGGTGCGTAACATCGCGGCGGTGACGACGGCGGTGGCGCGAGGCGACTTGTCTAAGAAGATTACGGTGGACGTGAAAGGCGAGATTCTCGAGCTGAAGGACACCATCAACGTCATGGTGGACCAGTTGTCCTCGTTCGCATCCGAGGTGACGCGCGTGGCGCGTGAAGTGGGTACAGAAGGTAAGCTGGGCGGCCAGGCAAACGTGTCCGGTGTCGCCGGTACCTGGAAAGACTTGACCGAGAACGTCAACCAGCTGGCGGCAAACCTGACCAACCAGGTGCGCGCGATTGCGGAGGTGGCGACGGCGGTGACGCGAGGCGACTTGTCGCGGTCGATTCAGGTGGAGGCGCGCGGCGAGGTGTCCTACCTGAAGGACAACATCAACGAGATGATCCGCAACCTGAAGGAAACCACGCAGAAAAACGCGCAGCAGGATTGGCTCAAGACCAACCTTGCGCGATTTACCCGGCTGCTGCAGGGCCAGCGCGACTTGCAGGCCGTGACCAAGCTGATTCTGTCGGAACTGGCGCCGCTGGTCTCGGCGCACCACGGCGTGTTCTACATGATGGACTCGCAGGAGATCGACGCGCGCCTGCGCATGATCGCCAGCTACGGCTACCGTTCCAGCCGCAAGCTGCCGACCTCCTTCCTGCCGGGCGAAGGCCTGGTAGGCCAGTGCGCGCTGGAGAAGAACCGCATCTGGCTCACCGACGTGCCGCGCGATTACATCGTGGTCTCGTCGGGGCTGGGCGCGGCGCCGCCAAACAACATCGTGGTGCTGCCGATCCTGTTCGAGCAGCAGGTCAAGGCCGTGATCGAGATTGCCTCGCTCGACCGCTTCACCGAAACCCACCTGTCCTTCCTTGACCAGCTGATGGAATCGATCGGCGTTGTTCTGAATACGATCGAGGCGAACAGCCGTACCGAGTCCCTGCTGACCCAGTCGCAGTCGCTGGCGCAAGAGCTCCAGCAGACCAACCAGGAACTGGCGGAAAAGGCGCGCCTGCTGTCCGAGCAGAATATCGAGGTGGAACGGAAAAACCGCGAGGTGGAACAGGCGAAACTGGCGCTGGAAGAAAAAGCCACCCAGCTGGCCCTGTCGTCCAAGTACAAGTCCGAGTTCCTGGCGAATATGTCGCACGAGCTGCGTACCCCGCTTAACTCGCTGCTGATTCTCGCGCAGCAGCTGTCCGATAACCCGGAAGGCAACCTGTCGGGCAAGCAGGTCGAATTCGCCAAGACCATCCACGGCTCCGGCTCCGACTTGCTGACCCTGATTAACGACATTCTTGACCTGTCCAAGATCGAATCGGGCACGGTCACGCTGGACGTGTCGGAATACCGCTTCTCGACGCTGCGCAACTACGTCGACCGCACCTTCCGCCACATGGCCGAAGCCAAGCATCTCGGCTTCACGGTCGAACTGGCCGAGGCCCTGCCTGCGGCTGTGATGACCGATACCACGCGCCTGCAGCAGGTTCTCAAGAACCTGCTGTCGAACGCGTTCAAGTTCACCCACCACGGCAAGGTCGCGCTGGAGATCTCGCTGGTCACCAGCGGCTGGACCAGCGACCACCCGAACCTGGTGCATGCCGACGCGGTACTGGCGTTCTCGGTCAAGGATACCGGCGTCGGTATTGCCGGCGACAAGCTGCAGCTGATCTTCGAAGCATTCCAGCAGGCCGATGGTTCCACCGCGCGCAAGTACGGCGGTACCGGCCTTGGCCTGTCGATTTCGCGCGAACTGGCGCGCCTGCTGGGCGGCGAGATCCGCGTCGAGTCGGTCGTCAACGGCGGATCGACCTTCACGCTGTACCTGCCGTACAACCGCGCAGGCTTCATCAACTACGAACAGACACGCCAGCCGCAGCCAGCACGCCTTGCAGCGCCGTCGGCCAGCTACCAGATGGCGCCGCGCTTCGAAAGCGACATCATCGACGCGATCGACCATCCGCACCAGGTGGAATACACCTCGTCGACGGACGACCGTTCGCTGGTCGCACCGGGCGATCCATCGGTGCTGATCGTCGAGGACGACGAGCGCTTCGCCAGCGTGGTCATCGAGTTCGCCCGCGAAAAGAACTTCAAGGTGATCGTGACCCAGCAGGGCGACTCGGCCCTGTCGCTGGCGCGCGACTACCTGCCGTCGGCAATCCTGCTCGACATCGACCTGCCCGATATCGACGGCTTCACGGTGCTCGACCGCCTCAAGCGCGACCCGAGCACCCGCCACATTCCGGTCCACGTGATGTCCAGCCTGCGCGAGCGGGAACGCGCGCTGCGCCAGGGCGCCATCTCGTACATGAACAAGCCGGTGAGCCGCGACACGCTGCAGGAAGAATTCACCCGCATCCAGAAGTTCCTGCTGGGCGGCAAACGCAGCCTGCTGGTGGTGGACGATGAAGAAGCGCAGCGCGATTCGATCGTCGCGCTGATCGGCGACGGCGACATCCGCATCGTCACCGCCAACACCGGCGAGGCGGCGCTGGAAGCCCTGCGCGGTTCGCATTTCGACTGCATGGTGCTTGACCTGACCCTGCCTGACATCAGCGGCTTCGACCTGCTTGACCTGATCGGCAAGGATGCCAGCTTGCGCGACCTGCCGATCGTGATCTACACCGCGAAGGACCTGAACAAGAAGGAAGTCACCAAACTGAAGCGCTACGCCAAGACCATCGTGATCAAGGATGCGCGTTCGCCCGAGCGCCTGCTCGACGAAACGGCGCTGTTCCTGCACCGTTCGCACGCATCGCTGCCGGAAACCCAGCGCCGCATGCTCGACGAGATCCACGCCGCCGATGGCGGGCTGGCAGGCCGCAAGGTGCTGATCGTCGACGATGACCTGCGCAACATCTTCGCGCTGTCCTCGCTGCTGGAGCGCCAGCAAATGCAGGTCTCCTTCGCCGAGAACGGCCGCGACGGCATTGAAGTGCTGGAAAAAGACCCGACCATCGAGATCGTCCTGATGGACATCATGATGCCGGAGATGGACGGCTACGACACGATGCGGGCGATCCGCCGCATCCCGAAATTCAAGTCGCTGCCGATCATCACCCTGACCGCGAAAGCGATGAAGGGCGACCGCGACAAGTGTATCGCCGCCGGTGCGTCGGACTACATCACCAAGCCTGTCGATGTGGCCCAGCTGCTGTCGCTGATGCGGGTGTGGCTGCATTGAGCGGCTACCCTTCGGGCGAGACCGGGCTGGCGACGGAAGAACTGGAGATCGAGCTGCTGCTGGAAGCCTTGTTCCAGCGCTACGGCTTCGACTACCGCGACTACGACCGCCAGGCCATCCGGCGCCGCCTGTACGCCCTGATGCGGGCGCGCGGCCTGGCGACCGTCTCGCGCCTGCAGGACCGGGTGCTGCACGAGCCGGGCGCCAGCGACGCATTGCTGCGCGCGCTGGCGGTGCCGCCGGCGACCCTGTTCGACGACCCCGAGCAGGCGCGCCAGCTGCGCATCGTGCTGGCGTCGTGCCTGCGCGCGTCGGCGGTGCCGAAGATCTGGCTGGCCGAATGCGGCGGCGCCGAGGAAGCGTGGTCGCTGGCGATCATGCTGGCCGAAGAGCAGCTGCACACGCGCACCGATATCTACGCCACCGCCGCCAACGAGCAGATGCTGGACGAGGCGCGCAATGCGCGTATCTCGCTTGAGCGGATGGAGCAGTGCAAGGAAAACTACCGCGCCAGCGGCGGCACCGGCAATCTTGACGACTACTTCGAGATCGAAGACGGCCACGCGGTGCTGGCGTCGAGCCTGCGCAACCGCATCAACTGGGCCCAGTACAACCTGGTCACGGATGCGTCGTTCAATGAGTTCCAGCTGATCGTCTGCCGGCGCGCCCTGCCCGACTTCGGTCCGGTGCTGCGGCGCCGCGTGCTCAGGCTGTTCCATGAGAGCCTGGCGCGCTTTGGCGTGCTCGGCATCGACCGCGAATTCGACGAGGGTGACGCGTTCGGCGAAAACTATCAGGCGGTGTTCTCGCACCAGGGGTGGTATAAACGGGTAGCGTAGCGCTGGCAGCGGGCCGGCCGACACCGGGGATCGCATTCGATGGTTCATCAATTCACTCACAAATTTTCGACCACCGGCCGCGGCACCCTCGGCATCACCGATACGGTGGCGAAGGCGGTCAGGGATTCCGGCGTCCAGTGCGGGATCGTCCACGTGTTCGTCCAGCACACCAGCTGCTCGCTGACGATCACCGAAAACGCCGACGCCGACGTGCGGCGCGATCTCGAAACCATCATGACACGGCTGGTGCCGGACGGCGATCCGGCCTATCGCCACAAGACCGAAGGCCCGGACGACATGGCGGCGCACGGGCGCAGCATGCTGACCGATTCGAGCCTGACCGTGCCGGTCGGCGGCGGACGGCTGCTGCTCGGTACCTGGCAGGGCATCTTCCTGTGGGAGCACCGCGCGATGGCGCAGCGCCGCAGCGTGGTGATCACGATTCTCGGCGCATAGGGCTGGCGCCGTGCAGGGACGCGACATCGGCCAGGTCACGGCGCTGACGATCCGCACCGCGGCGGGGTCGCTGAATGCCGACCGCGCCCGCCTGATCGATGGCGCGGGCATCGACGGCGATGTGCATGCCGATCCGCTCTCGCCGCGCCAGCTGTTGCTGGCAAGCGCGCAGGCCTATGACCAATTCTCCCTGCCGCCCCATGCCCTGCGCGAGAACCTGCTGGTCGATTTCGATACCTCGACGCTGGTGTCGGGCGCAGTGCTGCGGATCGGCGGCGAGGTGCGGCTGCGGCTGATGTTCCAGTGCGAAGCATGCGGACAGCTCGATATCCAGCAAAGCGGCCTGTCGCGCAAGCTCGGCACGCGGCGCGGGATGCTGGCGCGGGTGCTTGCCGGCGGCCTGGTTCAGCGCGGCGACCGCGTGCAGGACCTGGGAGTGCTGGAAGCGCCCTGGCCCGAGGACTGGCGCAGGCGCATCGCCCAGGTTCTCGACGCGGTGCCGCCCGGGGCGGTCATCGAATACAAACAGCTGGCGCGCCTGGCCGGCGTGCAGCCCAGCTACTGCCGGGCGTTCCCGCGCCTGATCGACAGTCTGGGCGAACGCTACGCTGCCAAGGCCATCGCGGCACGCTCGGCATCCATGCGGCACCGCTGGAATGGCGAAGGCCTGTTCGAGCGCTAAGGTACGCCGCTGCCTGCGCCGGCTCCCGCATGGGATCCCGGTGGCGCAAGCTGACGGCCGTCATCACGCTGATGGACGTGCAGGACGGCGCCGCGCCATCAGGCGACACGCGTGCGCTGGGCGATCCATTCATCGAGCACCTGTTCGCTGCCCTTGCCGGCGTGTAGTCCGAGCTTCGAGCGGCGCCACAGGATATCGGCGGCGCAGGTGGCCCATTCATGTTCGACCAGGTAATCCACTTCGGCCGCGAACAGGCCGGGCACGATTTGCGGCCCAAGCTCGTGCATGCCCTGGCGCCGCGCCAGCAGGATGTCGATGCGGCTGCCGTACGCCCGTCCGTAGCGCAGCGCCAGGGCGCGCGGCAGCCACGGGTAGCGGCGCCCTACCCCGTCAAGCCAGCTGTCGAATTCGACCACGCCGCGGTTCGACGGCTTGCCGCCGAACAGGTCGCCGCCCGGCAGGCATGCGGCAGCTGTCCAGGCGCCGCTGCGATTGCCCAGCACCGGGGCGATGCGGTCGACGGCTTCCTCGGCCAGCTTGCGGAAGGTGGTGATCTTGCCGCCGAAGACCGTCAGCATCGGTGCGGCGCTGTCGTCCAGCTCGAGGCGGAAGTCGCGCGTGGCGGCGGCGGCGCTGGCCGCGTCGTCCTCGACCAGCGGACGTACGCCAGAATAGGTCCACACCACGTCGCCCGGTGTGATCGCACGCTTGAAGTAGCGGTTCGACAGCGTGCACAGGTAGGCGATCTCGCTGTCGCTGATCGCCACCTGGTCGAGGTCACCGTCGTAATCGAGGTCGGTGGTGCCGATCAGCGTGAACTCCTGCTCGTACGGCATGGCGAAGACGATGCGCCCGTCGGGATGCTGGAAGATGTAGGCGTAGTCGTGGTCGAACAGGCGCGGCACGACGATGTGGCTGCCTTTGATCAGGCGTAGCGCCTTGCCCGGACCTGCAAGCGTCGCGGTTTGCAGAAATTGCGCGGCCCACGGCCCGGCGGCGTTGACCAGGCAGCGCGCCTTTACCCGCGTGCTGCCCTGCGCATGGGTCAGCGTCGCGGTCCAGTGCCCGGCATCGCGTCGCAGTGCGCTGCAGGCGGTGCGCGTGAGGATGCTGGCGCCGCGTTCGCGCGCGGCGATCGCATTGAGGACGACCAGCCGCGCATCGTCGACCCAGCCGTCGGAATAGACAAAGCCGCGCGTGAAGCTGTCCTTCAGCGGCGCGCCCGCCGCGTGCGAACGCAGCACGATGGCCTGCGAGCCTGGCAAGAACTCGCGCCGCGCCAGCGTGTCGTACAAGTACAGGCCCGCGCGGATCAGCCATACCGGGCGCTGGCCGCTGTCGTGCGGCATGACGAACCTGAGGGGACGCATGATGTGCGGGGCGCTGCGCAGCAGCACCTCGCGCTCGGCCAGCGCCTTGCGCACCAGGCGGAATTCGTAATGCTCCAGGTAGCGCAGGCCGCCGTGGATCAGCTTGCTCGACGCCGACGACGTATGCGCGGCCAGGTCGTCCTTCTCGCACAGGAGCACGCGCAGGCCGCGCCCGGCCGCGTCGCGCGCGATGCCGGCGCCATTGATGCCGCCGCCGACGATCAGCACGTCGGTTTCAATCAGGTCACCTGGTTGGTCCATCCTCCGCCCCCATATGCGCCATCACCGGACACATGGCTGATTGTGTACCGAATGGGCCGCCTTGACAAATTTTCGCACCATGGGCGAACCGCGCCTCAGGCATCGACCTCGCCGTCGATCCGCTCCGGAACGCCGCAAATGGCGCGCGAGGCCTGCATGCCGCCCATGACCGCGGCCTCGATACAGCCTGCGTCGAGCCCTGTCTTGAGCCAGTCGCCGGCCAGGAACAGGTTGGCGAAGCCGGCGCCGTCCGACGCCAGCCGGTATTGCGCCGTGCCGGCGGCGCACAGCACGTAGCGCTCCGACGGGTCGACATTGGCGCGCCAGTACTGGGCGTCGAAACGTGCCACGCCTTCGCGCTGCATCGGGTCCGACAGCCAGTGCCAGGCAAAGCCGCCCGCCTGCATGGCCGAGGGCCACAGGTCGCCGATGCGCTGGGCCAGCAGTTCGATCGCGCCTTCCTTGGCCAGCATCCGCGCGCGCGCCGGATAGCCGTGATCGGCTTGCGGCGGATAGGACGGCATCGGCAGCGTGCCGCAAAAGTACGACACGCTTTCGGGTTGCTGGGCCGGCGGCCAGTCTTCGCGTGCCAGCAGGTGGTCCAGCGGCGCCCAGATTCCATAGGGCTGCGAGAAGCCGGCCAGTACCGGATGCTGCCCGCCGGGCTGGTGCGTCCATCCGGCCTGCGCCAGGGACCGGTCGAGCCATACCTGGCACGCCTGCGTGGCGACGGTCCGCAGCTGCTCGGAGGCCGCCTTGAGCGGCGCGCTGGCGGCCAGCAGGCGCGGGCACAGTGCGGCCAGCGACCCGACCGGTATCCCGAACACCACCTTGTCGAAGTCGCGGCCACGCTCAAGCAGTACTTCAGGCAAGGGCTGGCCGAACTGGCGGCGATAGAGTTCGGGCCAGCTGGTCCAGTACGATTCAAGATCGACTTCGCGCTCCTGCAGCAGCACCGCCTGGGCCGGATCGATCTGCGCGTAGTCGGGCGCGGCGGGCCAGCAATCGAGGCCGCGCACCCTGACCAGCGGGTTGTAGCGGCCGTGGCGCAGCGTGACCTGGCGCGTCATGCGGATGGCGGCGACGTCGTCGCCGTCGGGCACCAGCTCCTCGACGCGGTGGAAGAACCTGAACTTGACGCCGCGCCCCGCCAGCACCTCGTACAAGGGCGTGAAAACGGTGTCGCCCATCCCTGCCTGCATCTTGAAGATGATGCTGCCCTTGTAGCCAAACATCAGGCGCAGCATCCCGCGCAGCATGGTGCCTGCTTCCGCCGTCGGCCGGGCGAAGTCGCCGTCCTGGTAGGCGAACACCAGGTCGTAGGCGGCGCGCACCGGTGCCGAGTCGATGCACAGTTCGGGGTCGCCGCCGTGCTTTGCAAGCCAGGCGCGCAGGTCGGTGCCGTTGATCGTGTCGAAGCCGTTGATGAATACGCCGTCGGCGAACAGCCCCTGGAGCACGGTACTTCCGGTCTCCAGGCAGACGCGCAGGCGGCGCAGCTCCTCGCCGGCAGGCGACAGCTCGCGCCAGGTGGAGCGCACGCGCGCGCGCATGCCATCGAGCGCCTGCGCCAGCAGCGCGTGCTGGTGCAGCTGGTGCTTGCGCGAGTCGTCGGGCATGGTGCGCGCAAGCGCCGACAGCAGCCGGTACGAGCGCGCCGCGCCGTTGCCCTGCACGTCGACGTCCTGCAGGCTGGCCAGTTCGTCGAGCCAGCGGCCGATCCATCCGAGCAGCGTCATCGCCATCTGCCACATCGTTACCGGCGCCCCCAGTCCCGGTTCTCCGGGCAGCGCGGGGAATACGATGCGCCAGGGGCGCTGGCCGACCGCGGTGGCGTCGGCCAGCGCGACGTAGTCGTGCGCCTTGAATGCGTCGCGCCAGGTGGCGAGCGGCGCGCCGGGGGCCCGTCCCAGCCTGTCGTAGGCCGCGCGCATCAGGGCGAAGGTATTGCCATAGAAGCCGAACAGCGTGTGCAGCCCGTGCTCTTCGATGCGCTGGCCATGCAGCGCGTTGCGGCCGCTGGCGCCTTTGCCGCCCAGCCGCCACCCCTGCTGGTAGACGGTGATGTCGTAGCGGTCCTGCCAGCCGGGGACCGAGGACAGGTGCCAGGCCGCGGCCAGCGATCCGATGCCGCCGCCAAGGATGGCGATTTTTTCACGCTGCGTGCTTGCGGCCGGCCGGTTGCTCATCGCGTTCTCCCCTCACGTCAGCAGCCAGTGTATTTTCAACGGCCGGGTTTCATGTTCGCAAATATCAATCATGCGAGGTGGATGGGGCCGCAGTGTGTAAGATGAGGGACAGACTGAAGAACCGCGCGCCGGCATGATCACGACACCTTACGTTTCCACTTTTTCGGGCAACCGCTTTTACCCGCTCGAGCCGCGCATCGACCGCGTGGCGATCGAAGACATCGCCCACGGCCTGGCCTATCAGTGCCGCTTCAACGGGCAAACCTGCGAGTTCTACTCGGTGGCCCAGCACAGCCTGGTGGTCGCGTCGCTGGTACCGCCCGAGCTGCGGCTGGCCGCGCTGCTGCACGATGCCGCTGAAGCTTACCTTGGGGACATGGTCAAGCCGCTCAAGGTGCTGCTGCCGGAGTTTGCCGCCATCGAAGACAAGGTTACGCTGATCATCGGCCGGGCGTTCGGGGTCGATTTTTCCGACTACGGCCCGATCAAGAAGGCCGACCTGATCGCCCTGGCCACCGAAAAGCGCGACCTGATGCCGCATTCGGTCGAACGCTGGGCTTACCTCGACCTGGTGCGGGCGCTGCCCGCACCGATCGTGCCGATGAGCCCAAGGGATGCCAAAATGGCATTCCTCGACGAATTCGCCCGCCTGCTGGACCCGGCGAACGCGGTCGCACGAAAAGCGGGCTCAACGCTAAGTAGCGGATTTGACAGTGTTTTTCCCGATATCCACAAGAACTGTGGATAACGTTGTGGATAAGGCCCTCTTGACAACCCAGAAGCCCAATATCCATGCGGTTCTTAACAAACTGCCCGTTCTGAAGGCAAAAATCTATACCAATGAAATCAAGTACTTAGCTTTAGGTGCTGCGACGCATCAAACACCCGATGCGGCAAATTCCTACAAAACTTCACTACAGGGGATAACTAGCAACGGGCAAGGTAAATTGCTTTGACAATCCCCCACCGCTGACTTAATGTTGACTCATGTTAACGACCGACCCTGACTTGATCCTCGAAGACGATGATCCTCCCGACAACTCGTCGGCCGTAGCGGAACCCGCGCCCTGGCGCATCCTCATTGTCGACGACGATGTGGATGTCCATGTGGTGACCAAGTTCGCCCTCAGCGCGACCAATTTCCAGGGCCGCCGCCTCAGTTTCCTGCACGCCTACAGCGGCAAGGAGGCACTGAACATCCTGCGCGACACCCCGGATATCGCGATGGTGCTGCTCGACGTGATCATGGAAACCGACGACGCCGGACTGCGCGTGGCACGCCAGATACGCGAGCAACTGCACAATGAGCTGGTGCGCATCGTCTTGCGCACCGGCCAGCCAGGCCAGGCGTTTGAACACGAGGTAATTGTCGATTACGACATCAACGATTACTGGTGCAAGGCCGACCTGACCACGCGCAAGCTGTTCACCACGGTGATTTCATCGCTGCGCGCCTACGAGACACTGGCTGCGGCCAAGGCAACGCGCGACCGCTTGAACGAGGAACTGGCACGCGCGCGCAATGTGCAAGCGGCGCTCAATCCGCTGGCGCTGATCCTGACGCTCGACCGCGATGGCGTGGTGGTCGATGCCAATGAGCGGCTGTGCACGGTGTTTGGCGTGACGCGCGCCAGCGTGGTCGGGCGCACGCCCGGCGCGCTGCGGCCGGGCATCTCCGACCAGCGGGCGCACGAGATCGTCAGTTCGCTGGTCAGGAGCGGCGGCTGGGCAGGCGACCTCGAGATCACCGACGCTTATGGGACCCCGGTGCCGCTGCGCTGCGCCGCGCTGGCGTTCAAGGACAGCGACGGCGAGCCGTATCAATATGTGGCGGTGGCAACCGAGCGCACCGCTGCCGATTGAGCGGGCCGGCATACCGGGCGCCGCCGCCCCCCGCGCTACTGCGCCGGTTCACTTCCACGCGTTGCGCGCGCGCTCGCGCACCAGCATCCGCACGCTGTCGGGCATAGGCTTCCTGCTGTGCGCCTGGTCGGCTGTCAGCCACACGCATTCCTCGAAATGCTTCAGCATCGCCGGGCTGATGAAGCGCGTGCGGGCGGCGTACACGTGGCGGTCGCCCATCTGCGCCTGCTGCTTGATGAAGAAGCGGTTCGGCACTACCAGGTGCAGGTGCTCCCTGGCGCGCGTCATCGCGACATACAGCAGCCGCCGCTCTTCCTCGATCTCTTCCGCGCTGCCGGTGCTCATGTCCGACGGGATGCAGCCATCCACCACATTGAGCACATGCACCGACTTCCACTCCTGCCCCTTGGATGAGTGAATGGTCGACAAAATGACATAGTCCTCGTCCAGGTTGGGCGGCCCGGCACGGTCGCTGGTGGCCTCGGGCGGATCGAGCGTGATCTCGGCCAGGAAGGTCTCGCGCGAGCCATAGCCGCCGGCCAGCTGCGCCAGCTGTTCGATATCCGCCGCGCGCACCTGCGCGTCATCGTGCATGCGTTCGAGCTGCGGCAGGTACCAGTTCTTCACCAGGCCGATATCGGCCGGCCAGCGCAGGCCGGGCGTGCGCAAGGCCCGGTACAGGGCCACGAACGCTTGCCATTCGCCGCCGGCCTTGGCGGGCGGCGCGAAGGCTTCCAGCGCCAGCACCGGTTCGGCGGCCTGGCCGAGCGCGTCGAGCAGGCGGCTGGCGGTGGCCGGCCCGACCCCGGGAATCAGCTGCGCCACGCGGAAGCCGGCCATGCGCCCACTCGGGTTCTGGGCAAAGCGCAGCATTGCCAGCACGTCCTTGATGTGCGACGCTTCCAAAAACTTCAGGCCGCCAAACTTGACGAAGGGGATATTGCGGCGCATCAGCTCGAGCTCCAGCGCCGCGCTATGGCTGGCGGCGCGGAACAGCACCGCCTGCGCGGTTAGCGCGATGCCGGCTTCGCGGTGCTCGAGGATGCGGTTGCACACCCAGCGCGCCTGCTCGGCTTCATCGGGGATCAGCACCAGCTGCGGTCGCGCGGTCGAGACCTTGTCGGTCCACAGCGTCTTGGCATGGCGTTCCAGCGCCTGCGCGATCACCGCGTTGGCAGCGTCCAGGATGGGCTGGGTGGAGCGGTAGTTGCGCTCGAGCGTGATCAGGCAGGCCGGCTGGCTGAACTGCTGCGGAAAGTCGAGGATGTTGCGCACGGTGGCGCCGCGGAAGGCGTAGATCGACTGGGCGTCGTCGCCGACCACCATCACCCCCTTGCCGTCCGGCTTCATGCCGGTGATGACCGCGGCCTGCAGCCGGTTGGTGTCCTGGTATTCGTCGACCAGCACGTAGTCGAACAGCGCGCCGATCTCGGGGCCCAGTTCGGGGTCGGCGGCCATCTCGGACCAGAACAGCAGCAGGTCATCGTAATCGAGCACATTCTGTTCCTGCTTGGCGTCGACGTAGGCGCCGAACAGCGCCTTGAGCTCCTGTTCCCACTCGCTGCACCAAGGGAACGTGCTTTGCAAGACATCGCCCAATGCCTCGCGGCTATTGACCACCCGCGAATAGATCGACAGGCAGGTGCCCTTGAGCGGAAAGCGCTTGTCGGTCCGGGTCAGGCCGATCTCGTGGCGCACCAGGCCGATCAAGTCTTCCGAGTCGCCGCGGTCGTGGATGGTAAACGACTCATCGAGCCCGATCCGGCCCGCGTACTGGCGCAGCAGGCGCGCGCCGATGCTGTGGAAGGTGCCGGCCCACGGCAGCGTCGCGGGCGCCTGGGCGCTGCGCAGCCCCATCACCCGGTGCAGCACGTGGCCGGCGCGGTTGCCCATCTCGACCGCGGCGCGGCGCGAAAACGTCAACAGCAAAATGCGCTGGGGATCGGCGCCACCCTGGATCAGCCTCGCCACCCGATGCGCCAGGGTATTGGTCTTGCCGGATCCGGCACCGGCGACGACCAGCAGCGGACGCGGGGCGGCCTGCCCGATGTCGTGCTCGACGGCTGCGCGCTGCTCGGGATTCAGGCTGCCATACGGATCTTCAGGGACGGTTTTCTCGGCAACGGGTTGCATCTGCGCATTCAAACTAGGGGGACACTATAACTGTACATTTATCCAGTAGTCCCGCGCAAGAAAAATTCACGCGGCGAGCTTCAAAATTCTGCGGCGGATCGCACAAACATTTGCGTTATCTCATCAGTTATCCGGCTGTCCTGCGCTAAGTAGCCGTAACTAAAGCACTTTTTGAGATATCCACATTCGCTGTGTATAACTTTGTGGAAAACCACCCCTTGACACCCCGGAACCCAATGCTGATGCGGGTTTCAACAAAATGCCCAATCCACAGGCAGAACTATTTCTCGTTTAAAATCAATGACTTGAAAAGTCAACGGCACGGCACGCAAAAATAAACTCAAAAATTCTTTTAGGAATTTTTTGTGCATAACCGGACCGTCCCCAGCGCGGAAACGGGCTGCGGATCGATGTTTTTTTGATATGCATTACACCTTACCAACAAGGTGCCGCGATCGCGGATGCGTGCTTAGTGGCGGCGCCGCGATGGCTCGAGCAGCACGCGTTCGATGACGTGGGAGGAAATGCCGTGGGATTTGAGGTATTCGAGCGCTGCGACGGTATTGCTGGATTCTTGTACAGAAATGGCGTGGTTCACGATGTCTCTGCGCCTGGCATCGGTGCGCTGGTACGTCGGCTCCAGAACCGCCACATTCGCCCCGGCGTATTGGTATTGATTCATCGCAACTCCCTCGAATTATCTGACACAGATCAATTTTGCCGCTATCGGAGTATCCCCCAATAAAGCCCAAAGTCAATGTCAGGTTCCCATCAAAACGGCGAATTATTAAGTTGTGCAGCATGCAGTTGCGAACCCCTGGAGCCGCGCGGAAATGGAAGGTGCCCGGCGTCAGCGCCGCGCTACAATCGCTGCATCTTGAAGGGCATGTTCCCCACCGATGGAGGATTTCCATGGCAAGCCATATCGATCCCAAGCGCAATCCCGGCGACGATGCCGAAGCCGGCACCCCAGGTACCGGCGAGGATATCTGCGACGAATGCGGCGGCAGCGGCAAGCTCGGCGACGGGCGCGACTGCCCGAACTGCGGCGGCACCGGCAAGGTCATCCACGGGATCGGCGGCGGCTAAGCGCGCGTAGACAGTGGCCACCGCAGGCGCGATAATGCGGCATGACTTTTCCGCAAGACGCCGCCCGCCCCCGCCCGCGCTCCCTGACCGATCTGTTCGTTTCATTCACGCTGCTGGCCCTGCAAGGCTTCGGCGGCGTGGTTGCGGTCGTCCAGCGCGAACTGGTCGAGCGCAAGCAATGGCTGACGCAGGACGAGTTCATCGAGGACTGGGCGGTCGCCCAGGTGATGCCGGGGCCGAACGTGGTCAACCTGTCGATGATGATCGGCGGGCGCTACTTCGGTTTGCCAGGCGCGCTCGCCGCGCTCGGCGGCATGCTGGCCATTCCGCTGGTGGTGGTCATCTTGCTGGCCATGCTGCACAGCCGCTTTGGCGGCCATCCAGGTGTCGACGGGGCCCTGCGCGGCATGGCGGCGGTGTCGGCAGGCATGATCGGCGCGGCCGGCCTGAAGCTCTCCAGCGTGCTGGCCCGCCATCCGATGCCGCTGGCGTGGGGCGCCTCGCTGGCGCTGCTGGCGTTCGTGCTGGTGGCGCTGCTGCGGGTACCGCTACTGTTCGTGCTGTTCGGCCTGGGCGGACTTGGCTGCGTTCTCACCTGGCGCAGGATCTCCCAATGACCACCCACGCGATCGTGCTTGGCTGGCACGACTGGGCCAGCCTGTTCGGCCACTACCTGATGCTGTCGCTGATGTCGTTTGGCGGCGCCATCTCGACCGCCCCGGAAATGCACCGCTACCTGGTCGAGCAGACCCATTGGCTGACCCAGCAACAGTTCAATCATTCGATCGCCATCGCCCAGGCGGCGCCCGGGCCGAACGTGCTGTTCGTCGCCCTGATGGGCTGGAACGTCGGCATGAACGCCGGCAGCACCACCGCCGCCCTGCTGGGCGTCGCCGTGACGATGCTGGGCATCCTGCTGCCGTCGACGACGCTGACCTATTTCGCCGCGCGCTGGGGCCACCGGAACCGCGAACTGGCGGCCGTGCGGGCATTCAAGATGGGCATGGCGCCGGTCGTCGTGGCACTGCTGCTGTCAACCAGCTGGATCCTCGGCAGCGCGCCGCAGGCGGCGCGCGCCAGCTGGCCCCTGTGGCTGTTGGCCATTGTCAGTGGCATATTGATCTGGCGCACACGCCTGCACCTGCTGTGGTTCCTCGCCGCCGGCGCCTTGCTCGGCTGGCTACAGCTGGTCTGATTGACGCGCCTCGCGATGCCGGCGCCGCATTGCCGTTAGCATCTGGCATCACCACTTCTGCGAGGCATTCATGAGCACAGCACAATTTTCGGGAAATCCGCGCGCCGAATGGCTGGCGGAGCCGGGTCCGGACCGCGGCATGCGCATGATAGAGGCGTTTTCGTTCATCGATCGCAGCGGACGCTGCTGGGAAGTGCCCGCCGGCATGGAGGTCGACGGCGCGACCATTCCGCGCACCCTGTGGTCGTCCGTCGGCAGCCCGTTTACCGGCAACTACCGGCGCGCCGCCATCCTGCACGACGCCGCCATCCGCGATCCGGGCGTGCCGCGCATCGACGCCGACGGCATGTTCTACGAAGCCTGCGTGGCCGGCGGCTGCACGGTAAAGCAGGCCCAGCTGCTGTACGCGGGGGTCTGCATCGGCAGCTGGATCAGCATGGCCAGGCCGGAAGCGCACCAGCTTGCGCGACAGGCCGCCGATGCCGCGCGCCTGCCTGGCGAACATTCGCTGCTCGACCTGGAGATCCGCGCCGTTTATACGCTGCTCGCCAATGAGCTTGCCGCCAGCGGCGACGACTTCGACGCGGTGCGCGCGATCGTCGCCAGGCGCCTGTCCGGCACCGCGTGACGACAGCGCGTTGGCAAGTTTCGCCGCGGACAGGCATACTGGCGCCTCCTCATCACCAGGTGCCCCCATGCTCGAACTCATCAGTGAACACGCCTGCTTCGGCGGCTCGCAACGCTTTTACCGCCACCAGTCCAGTGCGATCGGCTTGCCGATGCGGTTCTCGGTGTTTCTTCCGGCGCAAGCCGCCTCGGGCAAGCTGCCGGCGCTGTTCTACCTGGCCGGCCTGACCTGCAACGAAGAGACTTTCATGACCAAGGGCGGCGCCCAGCGCGTTGCTGCGCGCGATGGGATGATCCTGGTCGCGCCCGACACCAGCCCGCGCGGCGCCGGCATCGCGGGCGAGGCGCAAGACTGGGACTTTGGCGTTGGCGCCGGTTTCTACGTCGATGCCACGGAAGCGCCGTGGCAGCGGCATTACCGTATGTACAGCTATATTCTGGAGCTGCGTGCATTGCTGGTGGCGCAGTTGCCGCTGGACGAGCGCAGGGTCGGCATCTGCGGCCACTCGATGGGCGGGCATGGGGCGCTGGTGCTGGCGCTGCGCAATCCCGACTTGTTCCGCTCGGTCTCGGCGTTCGCCCCGATTGCCGCGCCATCGCGCTGCCCATGGGGCACGAAAGCCTTCAGCGGCTACCTTGGCGCGGATGAGTCCGCATGGCGCGCGTACGACGCCAGCGCGCTGATGGCCCAGGCCAGCGCGCCCTTCCCCAAGGGCATCCTGATCGACCAGGGACTGGCCGACAAGTTCCTCGACGACCAGCTGTATCCCGAAGCCTTCGAGGCGGCCTGCCGGCACGCCGGCCAGGGCCTCGAACTGCGCCGCCATCCCGGTTACGACCACGGCTACTACTTTGTCGCGACCTTTATCGAAGACCACCTGAAGTTCCACAGCGCGAATCTGACCTAGCGCCCGCGGCCGCGGCGCGGGCGCCGTCACACCGGCGCCGGCCGGCCGCGCCCTCCTCCCAGCCGCATCCATGCGCGCACCCGCCAGGCCAGCGCCAGCATCAGCATGCCGGTCACCAGCGCGTACAGGCCGATCATCCAGGCGATCGCCAGTCCGCCTATCCCCACCGGGAACAGGAACACGATCACGCCGAACGCGATGGAGGCGATGCCGCTGGCGATCAGCAGCGACTCGCCCTGCATTTTCTTGCGCATGCGCACCGCAACGACGATGTCCAGCACCCCCGTGACCAGCGCGTTCGCGCCGATCAGCAAGACCAGCACCAGCAGCGTCAGCGCCGGATGCAGTGCCGCGACCGACCCGGCGCCGATGCTGGCCAGGCCGAGCAGCAGCAGCACCCACCATTGCTCATCCGACTTGCGGTGCCTGGCTGCGCCAAAGACCCAGATCGCGCCCGACAACAAGGCGAACGCGGCGAACAGCGCCACCAGCGAGCCCAGGGTCATGGCGGGAAACAGGATCGCCAGCACGCCGAAGGCGATGGCAACCAGGCCGCGCAGCGCAAGCATCCACCAGGACCGCATCAGGATGTGGTTCATCAGTGCCTCCTTACGTGATCCGGTTAGACCGTGGCGCCGGCGGATTCCGCGGCACGTTCGACCCCGCCCTGTCGCCGGTCAAACAGCATCGCGATCGGCGCTCCCGAGCCGCTCCGGCTTGCTTGAATTCCGCCCGCCGCCGCCCTATAAATGGGATAGGTACGCGGGCAGCCCGGTGCGCCCGTTTTCATCAACCATTTACCTCAAAGGAAGACAACCATGAACCTGATCCGGCGTCCTACATCGATGGCAACCTATCGTCCGCGCGGCATCGACGACCCGTTCGGCCGCATGGTCGAAAGCATGGTCGAAGACATGTTCGCCCCCTTCCTGGCGAACCAGGGCGACACGGTTGCAACCCCGCGCATCAATGTGCGCGAAACCGAAAAATCGTTCGAGATCGAAGCCGAAATGCCTGGCGTGAAGAAGGAAGACGTCAAGGTGTCGGTCGAGAACCAGCGGGTCACCATTGAAGCCGAAAGCAAGCGCGACACCGAAGAGCGCGCCGGCGAAAACGTCGTGTATTCCGAGCACAGCACGCGCCGGTACATGCGCTCGTTCACCTTGCCGACCGATGTCGACGAGGCGTCGGCCCAGGCCCATCTCGACAACGGCATGCTGGTCCTGTCGCTGCCCAAGAAGCAGGCTGGCGCAGCCACCCGGCTTACCGTGCAATAAGCATTATCGGCGCATGCGCAGGCAGGAACTTCCTGCTTGCGCAGTGCCGCTTCCGGCGGGCTGCTGGCGCTCGCCTGCAGGAGCTTGGCATGCACAGCATTACCCAGTTCAAGGACCGCAAGCACGCCGGCAAGCTGCTGGCCAAGGCCTTGTCGGCCTACGCCCACGACCCGCGCGCAATCGTGCTGGCGCTGCCGCGCGGCGGGGTGCCGGTCGGCGCCGCGGTGGCCCGCCAGCTGGGCCTGGAGCTCGACGTGCTGATCGTGCGCAAGCTGGGCATGCCAGGCCACGAGGAATACGCGATCGGCGCCGTCGGCGCCGGCGGCGTGCGCGTGCTGGCCCAGGACGTGGCCGGCAGCTACGGCGTGGCGCCCAGGGCGATCGAGGCGATCAGCGCGCGCGAGCGGAAGGAAATCGCACGGCGCGAGCGCCAGTACCGCGGTGCGCATGCTCCATTGCAACTCAAAGGCCGTATCGCGCTGCTGGTCGACGATGGCCTGGCGACAGGTTCAACCATGCGCGCTGCAATCCAGATCGCGCATAAACTTGGTGCAGCGCGGGTCGTCGCCGCTGTCCCGGTCGGGGCGCCGGACACCTGCGAGGCGCTGGCCCGCGAAGTGGACGAACTGGTCTGCATCGTCAGGCCGCCTTTCTTCACCGCGGTCAGCCGCTGGTACCGCGATTTCGGCCAGACCAGCGACGCCGAGGTCGTGGACCTGCTCGCCGTTGCCTGGCGTGAAGGTCCGGGCGCGGCGGCGCCGGCACCGATGAATCACTCATAACAAGGAGAGCAGCATGAGGCAACTGACTGACGACAACATTGATTGGGGCAAGTGGCTGGGCAGCGCCGCCGTTGGCGCGCTGGTGATGTACATGCTCGACCCCGAGCGCGGCGCGGCGCGGCGCGCCCACACCGGCGCCACCCTGCGCGACATGGGCAAGCAGCAGGGCGACGCCCTCGAACGCGTGGTGCGCAGCATCGGCGAAGGCGCCAGCTACGACAGCGCCCGCCACGCCGCCTCCGAGGCCGTCCAGCACACCGCCGACAGCGCCCACCACCTCGCGGAGCGGGGCGTGGAAGCCTACCACTCGGCCGCCAGCACCCTGCGCGACTCGGCCGCGCGCGCCGGCAGCGCGGCCAGCCACGCGATCGAACCGCTGCTCGACGCGACGCGCGGGCCATGGTCGACCAGCACCCGCAGCGCCGCCGTGGTCGGCGGCGGCGCGCTTGGCCTGTACGCGCTGGCCTCGCGCTCGCCGCTGGCGCTGCTCGCCGGCCTGGCCGGCCTCACGCTGCTCACCCGTGGCGCCAGCAACCGTCCGATCCGCCAGCTGGTCGGCGGGCGCCACCGGATGGTCGATGTCACCCGCACCATCCATATCGACGCCTCGCCGGACAAGGTGTACGAGCTTTGGAGCAACTACGAGAACTTCCCGCTGTTCATGTCGAATGTCGTCGAGGTGCGCGACCTGGGCAACCGCCGTTCGCACTGGGTGGTGCGCGGACCGGCCGGCAGCGAATTCCAGTTCAATTCCGTGCTGACCGAGCAGTCGCGCCCGCGCCGCCTGGCGTGGCGCAGCGAACCGGGGGCCGACATCGAGCAGTCCGGTTCGGTGGAATTCCAGTCCTCGCGCGGCGGCACCCGCGTCACCGTGCGCATGTCGTACGTGCCGCCTGCGGGCGCCCTCGGCCACGGCCTGGCCGCGATGATCGGCAGCGATCCGGAAAGCCGCATGGAACAAGACCTGGCGCGCATGAAGACCGTGATCGAGCGCGGCGCCATTCCGTCCAGTGCGGCGCGCGAAGGCGGTTCGCACGGCAGGTTCCTGCACTAAGGATCGGCCATGTTGCACGGGGTTTCCACTTCCCTGCCTGCAGCGATAGCACAAGCAGCCCATCCGCTGACCGGCGCGATGGGCGACTACACCCCGCTGCTCGAGCTGGTCGGCGACGCCAACTATGTGCTGATCGGCGAAGCCACCCACGGCACCCACGAGTTCTACGCCGAGCGCGCGCGCATCACCCAGCGCCTGATTCTCGAACACGGCTTCAACGCCGTCGCCGTCGAGGGCGACTGGCCGGACGCCTACCGGGTCAACCGCTTCGTGCGCGACCGCGGCGACGACGCCGATCCGATCCAGGCGCTGCAGGGTTTCCAGCGCTTCCCCAGCTGGATGTGGCGCAATACCGATGTCGTCGATTTCGTCAGCTGGCTGCGCAGCTACAACGATGGACTCGAACCGGACGACAAGGTCGGCTTCTACGGCCTTGACCTGTACAGCCTGTTCACCTCGATGGACGAGGTGTTGCGCTACCTTGAACAGGTCGACCCGGTCGCCGCAGCGGCCGCAAAGGACCGTTATTCCTGCTTCGACCACTACCAGGACGACAGCGAAAGCTATGCGTACGCCGCCGGCGCCGGCACCTCCGCATCGTGCGAAAGCGCGGTCATTGCCCAACTGCAGGAGCTGCAGCGGCATGCGCTCGCGTACATGCAGCGCGACAGCGCCAACGCCCACGACGCCTACTTCTATGCGGAGCAAAACGCCCGCCTCGTCATCAACGCCGAGGCGTACTACCGGACCATGTTCCGCGGCCGCGTGTCGTCCTGGAACCTGCGCGACCGCCACATGGCCGACACGCTTGACGCGCTGATCGGGCATGTGGGCGCGCGTACCGGTACACAGGCCAAGATCGTCGTGTGGGAACACAATTCGCACATTGGCGATGCCCGCGCGACCGAGGTCGGCCAACTTGGCGAATCGAACGTCGGCCAGCTTGTACGCGAACGCTATGGCGACCAGGCCAGGCTGATCGGGTTCTCGACCTACCACGGCACCGTGACGGCGGCCTCGGAATGGGGCGGCCGGGCCGAACGCAAACAGGTCAAGCCGGCGCTGCCCGGCAGCTACGAAGAACTATTCCACCAGGCCGGGGTCGATCGCTTCCTGCTCGACCTGCGAACGGGGTCCGCGCTGCGCGAGGAGCTCATGGCGTCCAGGCTGCAGCGCGCCATTGGCGTGCTCTACCTGCCGCACAGCGAGCGGCGCAGCCATTATTTCCATGCCCAGCTCGCGCGCCAGTTCGATGCGATGATTCATTTCGACCGGACCAGCGCGGTAATGCCGCTTGAGCAGGTCAGCAAGGCGAACGGGCGCGAGGTGCCCGAGACGTTTCCGGAAGGGGTGTAGGGCCCGCAGCGCGGCGCTGGCGCTAGGCCGCCAGCGGCCGTGCCGAGCCGAGAGAGGCGACCAGCTTGGCGACATCGTCATCGGCGATGAACGCCGCCGACGACTGGCCGGAGAGCAGCTTTTCAGGCGCCATCGAGCGCGCGATTGCGTAGCCCTGCACATAGTCGACGCCGATGTCCGCCAGCGTCTGAACGGTGGCGCTGTCTTCCGCCCATTCGGCAATGGTCTTCATGCCGAGGTTGACGGCGAGGCTGACGATCGCCTCGACGATGGCAACGTTGGCCGGGTGGGCGTTGATGTTGACGATAAAGTTGCCGTCGATCTTCAACACGTCGGCCGGCAATTCCTTCAGGTACGAGAACGAGGTGTAGCCAGCGCCGAAGTCATCGAGCGCGACCTTGACGCCGAAATTGCGCACCTGGTCGATAAAGCGGCGCGTGTTGTCGAGGTCATGCAGCGCGACGCTTTCGGTGATTTCCAGGCACAGCTTGTTGGTAATGTGGACATAGCGCGCCAGCAAGTCAAACGTGTCTTGCACGAAGCTTTCATCGTTGAGCGAGGCGCCGCTCAAATTCATGCAGACAAACTGGGTATTGGTCAGCGATTCGGCATTCTGCGCGATCCAGGCCAGTGTCGTTGCCAGCACCCAGCGGTCGATGACGCCGGCGCGGCCGCTTTTCTCGGCCGCTGAAATGATCGGTCCAGCCGCCATGACGTTGCCGTCCGGGTCGCGCATGCGCAGCAGCACTTCGAAGTTCAGCGAAGCGGCAGGCGCCTTCAGCGACATGATGGGCTGCATCTCGAGGAACATGCCATCGGTCGCGTTCGGCGCCGCAAGGCGCGCCACCAGGTTCAGTTCGGCCTCGCGCTCATGGAAGGCGGAGGCGTTGCGCTCATACACGACGAGGCCTTCCGAATGGCCGCCTTTGGCTTCGCGGCAAGCCCGGTCGGCGGTCGAGATCGCATCCTTCATCGGCATGCCCCGGCTGACTTCGATCAAGCCGATCGAGCCGCGCACATGGAAGGCCTTGTCGCCGACCCGGTATGGGGTGGCGCTGATGCGGTCGACGATGCCGCGGCAAATCAGCGATGCCAGCGGAATCGTGGTGTCCGGCATGACGATGACAAACTCGTCGCCGCCGACCCGGCCAACTTGCTGGCCGCCGGCCAGCATCATCGAAATCCGTTCGCAGACCTGCTTGAGCACTTCATCGCCCGCATTGTGGCCGAACAGGTCATTGATCAGCTTAAAGCGGTCGAGGTCCAGATAGGCGAGCGCCAGGGGCTTGCCGCCAGCCAGTTGCACGGCGGCCGTGTCGAACATGCGCTCGATGCCGCGGCGGTTGAAAATCTTGGTGAGCGGATCGTTGTTGGCCATGAATTTCAACTGTTCAGTCGCCTTGGCCTGCTCGGTGATATCTTGCAGCACGCCTTCGATGCGGCTGCGCGCCAGGGTCGCGCGCACCAGGAAGCGGCGCGTGCCTTCGCGGTTCTGTATTTCCAGTTCGGCGTCGTCGGCCGAATGCACCTGGTCGTGCAGCTGGCGCCAGACTTCGTCGGCAAAAAATTGCTTCCAGCGGGTGCGTCCTGGCACGATTGCCAGGCCCAGCATTTTATCCACCGCCGGGTTGGCGCTGAGGAACTGGCCGTATACATCCAGCGTGAACAGCCCGACCGGCATGGCTTCGTACGCGTGCTGCAGTTCGGCCTGGGCGGCGATCCGTTTTTCCGTTTCCAGGCGCATCTGTTCGGCCACCGCCAGCGCCGCCAGCAGGCTCGACGCCAGCGCCGCCGTCACACTGTTGACCACGCCGAGCAAGTCGCGCATGCCGAGAGCGGCCGAAATCAGTTCGGCAAATCCGGACAGGAAGGTCACGGCAAACGAGGCCGCGAACCAGAACGCGACGCGGGTATGGGATTCGACGATGATGCTGACCAGCCCCATCGTCATCCACAGCAGGCCGAAGCCGGTCACCGCCCACATCAGCGGCAGGAACATGCTGTAAGGCATGATAAACGCGGCGACCAGCAGCGGCAGGCACATCCATTCCATCACCTGCAGCGGGCCGACGAAGCGCGAGCGCGCCAGGTCCTTGCGGAACAAGGTCTGGTACAAGGTCAGCGTTGCCACCGCATACAGCGCAATCGATACCGACCGGCTCAGCAGCAGCCATTCGGCCGGGACGACCTGCCCCAGCCATTGCGTATCCCAGCCCGCCGACAGCGCGCCGACGCGCAGGTTCATGATCAGCCAGCCGGCGAACAGCACGTACAAGCCCTGGCGGTTGATCAGCGCGGTGGTCAGCACGAACAAGGTCAACACGATCATGCCGCCGTCAAGCAGCCCGGACTTGCGGTGATATTGCTCGACCGAGCGGCTCAGCTGGTCGGCCGGCCATTGCGATACGGTCAGGCGCGCCGGACCGACAAAGCTGCCGCGGCACAGGATCTGGGAAGGCGTGTTGTCGAGCGCCAGCGCGAAGCCCGACTTGACCGGGGACATCGCCCCATCCGAGGCGCTGCGGCTCGATTTGCCAAGCAGGCTGAGGGTGACCGCATCCCAGCAAGCCAGGTCGATCGAATGGCGCGACGGGAATTCGATGACCGGCACATCGCCGTTGGCGGCCAGGGTGTCGAAGGTAAACCAGCGGGGTTGTTCAGAAAGCTTGGTGTCGCTGAAGGTGACGGCCGGCTTGTCCCTGAGCCCGGCAAGGGCCTGTGCAGGCGTCAGCGAAGTGTTGGTTTCGGGCAACACCCGGACCTTCAATTGCTTGTCATCGTCAACGGTGTAGTGGCTTTCCCAGGAAACCAGCGCCACCATCGATAGCACGACGATCCCCAAAGGCACTATATATAAGGACAGCCCACGCAGCAGCCATTCCAGCGCTCGCTGGGCGCGCCTCGGAATGATGGAGCGTAGAGAGAATGACGGCATCGACATGAACTTTATCCAACTGCAGGTTAACCGCCGCCATTCTATACGGGTGACGGGTAATATTCCTACAAGGATACATGTTCAATCACTTACCGTCATTGAAATATTTACGCAAAAATACCATCTATGGCGAAATTCATTGGAGTATTGGTAACTCCCGCTGCGGCGGCCCCTCGCGCCAATGGCAAGGCCGGCGCGCCGAGGTCGATGTCGGCGTGATGGGTATGGCGGAAAAATCCCAGCAACGGGTGTTGTGCCGCCGCCCAGCGCTCTTCGCCCGTTTCGATCTCGAACGCCATCACGCGATGCGGCATGTTGCCGACGTGGCGCAGCGGGATCAGTTCGCGGTTCGGGAATACGTCGGAAAACAACAGTTGCTCGTACTGGCGGTCGATCGGCGTACGTCCGGTCACAACGGCCCACTCAACCTTGTTCTGTTCGCAAAATTCGAAGCAGGCCTTGATCAACGCCACCTTGACCAGGCGGCCGATGCGTCCCTCGTCGATCCCCAGCCTGGTCACCTCCGCCAGCCGGCGGGTCATCAGCCACAACGGCAGGTCGACCGATTCCTCGACATGCAGGGGCTGGTGGAAATTGGTCTGGATGCGGGCACTGCCGATCGGAGAGCCGTCCAGCTTGGATTCGGCCAGCAACACCACCGAGTCGGTGTCGAAGTCGCATGCTTCCGGCTCGATCAGGCTGCGGGCGAATTCCGGAAGGTGGCGCGCGTACGCCGCGTGGCGGATCTTGACCGCCTTCATCAAGTCTTCCTCGCTGTGGACCCGCTTGATGGTAAATGGCAGGCGCTCGCTCTTCATGCCGATGACAGCATCAGGAGCAACGCCAGACAGGCGGGTCGAAACGGTAGAGAGGTGTTCCATGGCGATGCTCCTTATAATTCATAAATGAAAATTGCGTTTATGAATTATCAAGCTCAGCCGTAATTTCTAAACAACAAGAAGATCGACTTTTCCCCTTCTGTTTATCGAAAGTCTACACATTCTGCAATGTTTCCGTGTGGAACTAATAAAACCGCGCCAGCGACGTGCTGTTTCTTGTTTAAGCGCTAAGAAACAGGATCAATGCGAGGTAGGTCAGGAAAACCACCGCCACGATCGTCTGCAGCACGGCGGTACGCCACAAGCTGCTGCCCCAGCTCAGGCCGTAGGTGCCGCGCAGCTGCACGAACATGTGCACAGGCGGAACGGTGAACAGCAAGACGCCGACGATGCCGGACAACCCCGCGAACTGCAGCACAAACAGCAGCGCGAACAACAGCGCCATGAACGACAGCGAATACAGCGAAAAGACCGCGTGATCGTACATCGCCACGTCGCGGCGCCAGAAAAACATCAGCCACAGGAATGGCAGCGAGATCGGCACCAGCAGGAAGGAAAACTTGTACGCCGTGTTTTTCAGCTTGTAGGCAGTCAGTTCGGGATTCCTGGTCGCGTGCTCGACCGCGTTATCGATGAACGCGATGCCGCTTTTAAAGTCGATCCCGGGTCCGGTGATGCCGGCCCCGGCGCGCCTGGCCACATCCTGCGCGTCGCCGGCCATATTCACCACGCGCGCCGCGTTTGACACCTCGGCAAGCTCGCCGCGCGCCTGTTCAACGTCGTTGACGAGCGCACCGGTCTGCGTGCCACGCTGTTGTGCAGCGGCCAGCGCCGCTTCGGCGCTCGCCAGCGTGGCGCGTGCCTGGGCGAGGTCGGCGCCAATCTCGGCGCGGGCCTGACTGGCGCCGTCCGATTGGCCGATATCGACGTTGCCCTTGCTGAAGTAAGAGCCGATGAAGAACAGGAAGAACATCAGGAAGAGGAACAGGGCCAGCGGCGAGACGAATCGGGTGCGCTGGCCGTCGATTTAGCGCCGGGTCAGTTCGCCCGGCTTGGCGATCAACAGCGGCAAGGTGCGCCATGCCTTGGCGTCGAAGTGCAGGATCCCGTGCAAGACTTCCTCGCCGAGGTGGGCGAGCGAACGATGCAGGTGGCTGCGCTGGCCGCAGGCATGGCAGAAGCTGCCGGCCAGGCAAGCGCCGCAATTGGCACAGCTGCCGCCATGTTCCGACGCGGGCGGCGCCGGTGCGTGCTCGATCTGCTGGGCGGCCAGGCCGGCCGTGACCAGCTCGCCTGCCGTTTCAATGTCTGCGTTCATTCTGGACCTCACTAGTTAGGCGCGTGCCCGTTGTTTTCAGGCAGCAATACTAGCATTTTCACCACGCCGAAGAAACGCCTTTCGCCCTACCCATCCTGCATCAGGCCGGCCACGTGCGCCTCGGCCAGCAGCGCCCTGATCTCCGGCACGCACGAGCCGCAATTGCCGCCCGCCTTCAGGCTTGCGGTCACCTCGGCCACCTCGCTCAGCTTGCCGGTGCGAATCGCCGCGCACAAGGTATTGCGGCCAACGCCGAAGCAGGCGCACACGGTCGGCCCGGCGTCGATGGCCTTGCCCGGCGATCGTCCCGCCAGCAGGCCGGCGCGCTGGTCGCGCCCGATCGCCTCGAGGTCGAACAGGCCGCCAAGCCATGCGCGCGATGGCAGGTCCGGCCGCGCCGACACGAACACGCACTGCTCGATGCGCTCGCCCACCAGGTGCACCGCGCGGTACACGCCGCCGGCCCTGTCCTCGTACTCCAGCCAGTCCTCGTCCTCGCCCACGCCCAGCAGCGCGCGCGCCCAGGCGCCACGCGCGGCCATCGCGCTGCGCCCTGCCAGTTCGTAGCGCGCGAAGCCGCTGCCCTGGATCCGGGTCCAGTGCGCGATGCCATCGAGCGCAAGCGACCGGCGCGTCAGCACGAAACCGTGCCACGCGACGCCGAAGTGTTCGACCGTGACCGGCGTGTGCTTGAATTCCGGTTCGCCAGACACCGGATCGACCGCCGGGCTGACCAGCGCGCCGACCCGGGCGTCCGAGGCGGTCTGGCCATTCCAGTGGATCGGCACGAATACAGCGCCGCGCGCGATGCCGCCGCCATGCTGCACCCGCGCCACCATCGCCCCCCAGGCGCTGGACACCCGCGCCAGCTCTCCCTCGCGCACGCCGTACAGCAGCGCATCGTGCGGATGCATGTCGATGAACGGCTCGGTCACATGGCCTGCCAGGCGCGGCGCCTTGCCGGTGCGCGTCATCGTGTGCCACTGGTCGCGCACCCGGCCCGTATTGAGCGACAGAGGATAGTCCGGGCTGGCCGCATGCACCGGCGCGCGCGGCGCGGTCGGCACCAGCCTGCCGCCGCATTCGATGCGCCTGGTGCCCAGCGCGGCGCCCTGGGTTACCGGCCACTGCACCGGATCGAGGGTGTCGTAGTTGCGCTCACCGAGTCCGGTCAGCCCTTCCAGGTTGAAGACGCGCTTGACGCAGCCCGCGCCGGTGCCGTTGCGCCAGCTGCTCAGGCGCGCATGCTCGTCGAAGATTTCATGCGCCGCGCGGAAGTCGAAACCGCCGAAGCCCATGCGCTGCGCGACCTGGCACAGGATCTTCCAGTCCGCCCTTGCCTCGCCCGGCGCCGGCAAAAAGGCGCGCTGGCGCGAGATGCAGCGCTCCGAATTGGTCACGGTGCCGTCCTTCTCGCCCCAGCCGAGCGCCGGCAGCAGCACGTGGGCGAACGCCGTCGTGTCGGTACTGGCCATGATGTCCGACACCACCACCAGTTCGCACTTCCCGAGCGCGCGCTGGACCTGGTTGGCATCGGGCATGCTGACCATCGGATTGGTCCCGATCACCCACACCGCCTTGACCTTGCCCGCTTCAATCGCCTGGAACAGGTCGACCGCTTTCAGCCCCGCCCTGGCGGCGATGCGCGGCGACTTCCAGAATCCCTGTACCAGCTCGGCATGCTCGGGATTGTCGAGTTCCATGTGCGCGGCCAGCATGTTGGCCAGCCCGCCCACCTCGCGCCCGCCCATCGCGTTCGGCTGTCCGGTCAGCGAAAACGGCCCCATGCCCGGCTTGCCGATGCGGCCCGTGGCAAGGTGGCAGTTGATGATGCTGTTGACCTTGTCGGTGCCGGCGGAGGACTGGTTGACCCCCTGCGAATAGGCGGTGACGACTTTGGGCGTGGCCGCAAAGGCGCGGTAGAACGCGCGCACCTTGGACGGCTCGATGCGGCACACGCGCGCCACTTCCAACGGATCGGCGCAATCGACATTGGCCACCGCCAGCGCCGCCGCCAGCCCGGTGGTGCGGGCTGCAACAAACGCGCCGTCCATCACGCCCTCGCGCGCCAGGTGGCTGAGCAGGCCATTGAACAGCCAGACGTCGGTACCGGCGGCGATCGGCAAATGCAGGTCGGCGATCTCGCAGGTGGCAGTGCGGCGCGGGTCGATCACCACCACCATCACCTCCGGGCGGCGCTCCTTGAGCCGCGCGATACGCTGGAACAGCACCGGATGGCACCAGGCGGCATTCGAGCCGGCCAGTACCACCATGTCGGCAAGGTCGAAGTCTTCGTAGCAGCCCGGCACGATGTCGGCGCCGAACGCGCGCTTGTGTCCCGCCACCGACGACGACATGCACAGGCGCGAGTTGGTATCGATGTTGGCGCTGCCGATGTAGCCCTTCATCAGCTTGTTGGCGACGTAGTAGTCTTCGGTCAGCAACTGGCCGGACACGTACAGCGCCACCGAACCCGGGCCGTGCCTGGCGATGATGTCGCTGAATCCGGCCGCAACGCGCCCCAGCGCTTCGTCCCACGAAGCCTGCCGCAGCCCGTCCTCGCCGCGCAGCTGCGGATGCAGCAGGCGCCCTTCGAGGCCCAGGGTTTCACCCAGCGCCGATCCCTTCACGCACAATTTTCCGAGGTTGGCAGGATGGGTGGCATCGCCGCCAACGACGATGCCGCCGTCAGCCTGCGGCGTCGCCTGCACGCCGCAACCGACGCCGCAATAGGCGCAGGTGGTGCGCACGGCCAGCGGAAGCGTCGACAGCTTCATGCGCACATCGCTTCGCCGAACAGCAGGTGGCCGCGAATGCGGCCGATGTCGGCGTTCGAGCGGATCAGGTCGAAGTACCACGGCCCGTCCTGCACGTCGCCGTACAGCACGGCGCCGCTCAGGCGGTTGCCCGAGACGACCAGCCGCTTGTAGACGCCGCGGCGCGGATCGCGCAGCACCAGGTCCTCGCTGCCTTCGCCGCCGATGAAGTCGCCCGCCGAATACAGCTCGACCCCGGTCACCTTGAGGCGCGTCGCGGTGGCCTCCTGCACGTAGCGGCGGTGGCCCGCGCCGGCCAGGTGGGCGGCGCACACCCGCGCCTGTTCCCAGATCGGCGCGACCAGGCCAAAGGTGGCGCTGCGGTGCTGGACGCACTCGCCCACGGCGTACACGCGCGGATCGTAGGTCTGCAAGGTGTCGTCCACCACGATGGCGCGGTCGCAATGCAGGCCGCTGTCGCGCGCCAGCGCGATGTTCGGCCGCACTCCCGCCGCCATCACCACCAGGTCGGCCGGGATCTCGCTGCCGTCCTTGAAGCGCACGCCAGCCACCTTGCCGTTGCCGGTGATTTCGGCGGTATGCGCGCCCAGCATGAAGCGCAGTCCCTTGTCTTCCAGCGCGCCCTTGAGCAGCAGCGAGGCGTGCTTGTCGAGCTGCTGGTTCATCAGGCTGTCGGTGACATGCACCACGGTGACGTCCATGCCGCGCCGTTTCAGCCCGTTGGCCGCTTCCAGCCCGAGCAGCCCGCCGCCGATCACCACGGCATGGCGGCCGATCGCCGCGGCCCGCAGCATCGTGTCGACATCGTCCAGGTCGCGAAACCCCACCACCCCCGGCAGTTCGTGACCCGGCACCGGCACGATGAACGGGCGCGATCCGGTCGCCAGCAGCAGGCGGTCGTAGCGCACCTCGCGGCCCGATTGCGAGTGGACCGTGCGGCGCACCCGATCGATGCGCACTACCGGGTCGCCCGAATGCAGCGCGATGCGGTTTTCCGCATACCACTGGCGCGGATGCAGGACGATATCCTCGGCGTTCTTTTCGCCCGCCAGCACCGGCGAGAGCAGGATGCGGTTGTAGTTCACGTGCGGCTCGGCGCCGAATACGGTGATGTCATACAGCTCCGGCGCCAGCTTCTGCAGCTCTTCCACGGTGCGCATGCCGGCCATGCCGTTGCCGATCACGACCAGCGCCGGCTTTGCTGCGGCGGAGCTCATGCGCCAACCCAGACCGTGCCGCCCTCGATGCGCGCCCGGTAGCGCGGCACCGAGTGCTCAGGCGCTTCCAGGCACTCGCCGGTGGCCAGGTCGAAGTGGTGCTTGTAGATCGGCGAGGCGACGACGATGCGCTCGCCGACGCTGCCAACCAGCCCGCGCGCCAGCACCGACGCGCCGCTGTTCGGATCGACGTTACCGATCGCGAACACGCGCTGTTCACCCGAGGCGACCCGGAACACGGCCACCTGCTTGCCGTTGACCAGCGCGCAGACGCCGGTGTCGGGCACGATGTCGTCGATCGGGCAAATGGCGGTCCAGGTCTGGAGTTCGATATCACGGTGCATGGCGGTCTCCCGGTCAGGCCGATTGTTGGACAGCGATCGGAATGACGCGCTTGCGCTCTTCCACGGTGGCCGGGCGGATCTGGCCGCGCTCCGGCATGAATACGACGTTCTGGTCGGGCTGGTCGCTGTTGACGAAGTGGCGGAAGCGCTTGCGCGTCTCCGGATCGCTGACGGCGCTTTTCCATTCGCAGGCGTAGGTGTCGACGACGTGCTGCATGTCCGCTTCCAGTTCTGCGGCGATGCCGAGCTTGTCGTCGAGCACCACGTCCTGCAGGTACGCCAGGCCGCCTTCGAGGTTGTCGCGCCAGACGCTGGTGCGCTGCAGCCGGTCGGCGGTGCGCACATAAAACATCAGGAAACGGTCGACGTAGCGCACCACGGTTTGCTCATCGAGCCCGCTCGCGATCAGCTCCGCGTGGCGCGGCTTCATGCCGCCGTTGCCGCATACGTACAGGTTCCATCCGGCTTCGGTGGCGATCAGGCCGACGTCCTTGCCCTGCGCTTCGGCGCATTCGCGGGTGCATCCGGACACCCCGAACTTGATCTTGTGGGGCGTGCGCAAGCCCTTGTAGCGGTTCTCGAGGCGGATCGCAAAGGCCAGGCTGTCGTCGACGCCATAGCGGCACCAGGTCGAGCCAACGCACGACTTGACCGTGCGCAGCGACTTGCCGTACGCATGCCCCGATTCGAAGCCTGCGGCGATCAGCTCTTCCCAGATCAAGGGAAGCTGGTCGACGCGCGCGCCGAACAGGTCGACCCGCTGGCCGCCGGTGATCTTGGTGTACAGCCCGTACTTCTTGGCGACCTGGCCGACCGCGATCAGGCCGTCGGCCGTGACTTCGCCGCCCGGCATGCGCGGCACCACCGAATAGGTGCCGTCCTTCTGGATATTCCCGAGGAAGTAATCGTTCGAATCCTGCAGGCTGGCGTGAACCGGCGCCAGCACGAAGTCGTTCCAGGTCGAGGCCAGGATATTGGCCGCCATCGGTTTGCAGATGTCGCATCCGAGCCCGCTGCCGTGCTGCGCGAGCAGCGCGGCGAAGGTGCGGATCTTGCCGGCCTTGACGATGTGGTAGAGCTCCTGGCGGGTATGGGGAAAATGCTCGCACACGTGGTTGTTGACGGCCAGGCCCTGCTTTTTCATCTCGGCCTTCATCACCTGGGTCACCAGCGGCACGCAGCCGCCGCACGCGCTACCGGCGCCGGTGCGGCTTTTCAGCGCGCCAATGCTGGTGGCGCCCGCGCTTACCGCCTCGCACAGCACGCCCTTCGAGACGTCGTTGCAGGAGCAGATCTGGCAGGCGTCGGGCAGCGCATCGACGCCAAGCATCGGCCGCGCCTTGCCATCGGCTTGCGGCAGGATCAGGAACTCCGGCGCCTCCGGCAGCGCGATCTTGTTGAGCATCATCTGCAGCAGCGTCCCGTACTCGGAGGCGTCGCCGATCATCACGGCGCCCAGCAGGTATTTGCCGCACTCGGACACGACGATCTTCTTGTACACCTGCTTGCGCTCGTCGGTGAACTGGTACGCGCGGCTGCCGGCGGTGCTGCCATGCGCGTCGCCGATGCTGGCCACATCGACGCCCATCAGCTTGAGCTTGGTGCTCATGTCGGCGCCGTTGAACGCCGCGGCTTCGCCTGCCAGGTGGCGCGCAGCCACCCGCGCCATGTCATAGCCCGGCGCCACCAGCCCGAAGGCGGTGCCGTTCCATGCGGCGCACTCGCCCACGGCATAGACATCCGGGTCCGATGTCAGGCAGCTGTCGTCGATGGCGATGCCGCCGCGCGCGCCCACCGCCAGGCCGCCTGCGCGCGCCAGTTCGTCGCGCGGCCGGATCCCGGCCGAGAACACGATCATGTCGGCGTCGAGCGCGCCGCCGTCGGCGAAGCGCATGCGGTGCGTGCCGGCTTCGCCGTCGACGATCTCCAGCGTGTTCTTCTGGGTATGCACGGTCACGCCCAGCCCTTCGATCCGGGCGCGCAGGATGCGCGCGCCGTTGTCGTCGACCTGCACCGCCATCAGGCGCGGCGCGAATTCGACCACGTGGGTCTCCAGGCCCATGTCGCGCAGCGCCTTGGCGCATTCGAGGCCCAGCAGGCCGCCGCCGATCACCACGCCGGTTCTTGACCGGGCGCCGCATTCGCGCATCGCTTCAAGGTCCTCGATGGTGCGGTAGACGAAGCAGTCCTTGCGGTCCCTGCCAGGCAGCGGCGGCACGAACGGCGTCGACCCGGTGGCGAACACCAGCTTGTCGTAGCCGAGCACTTCGCCGCCGGCCAGGGTCACGGTGCGCGCCGCACGGTCCACGTCCAGCGCGCGGGCGTTCAGCTTGAGCGTGACGTCGCTGCGCTCGAAGAAGCCCGGCTTGACCAGCGACAGCTCGTCCGCCGTCTTCCCGGAAAAGAACTCGGACAGGTGGACCCGGTCGTAGGCGGGGCGCGGCTCTTCGCACAGCACGGTGATGTGCAGTCCAGGAACGCCGCCGTCCAGCAGGCTCTCGATGAATTTGTGGCCAACCATGCCGTGGCCGATGACGATGATGTTCATGCTGGTATCTCCTCAGGATGCAACCGCGCCGGACGCCAGCGCAGGCCCGCCGGTACCGGCGGTAAAGCGAACCGCAATCGCGCACAGCGCCGATACGAGTACCAGGCCGCTCAGGATCGACAGGGTGTGGCGGATGTCGCCGGTGCCTTTCATCAAAAATCCGGCCATCACCGCGCCGACGTTGCCGCCGGCGCCGATGATGCCGGCCACGCCGCCGAGCGCCTTGCGGTCGATGAACGGCACCAGCGCGTAGGTCGCGCCGCATGCCATGTGGGTAAACAGGCCGAACACCAGCATCGCGGCGATGGCAAAGGCGATGCTGTCGGCGCGCGCGAACCACAGCAGGCCGAGGCCTTCGCCGATCATCAGGATGAACAGCAGCGTGACGCGGCTGTTGAGGGTGCCGCGCAGCGCCAGCTTGTCGGACATAAAGCCGCCCAGCGCGCGCGCGAACAGCGCCAGCAGGCCGAAGCTCCCCGCCGCCATGCCGGCCTGGCCGATGCTCAGGTCGAAGTTGTCGACGTAGTAGACGGCGGCGATATTGTGGATGAAGATTTCGATGCCGAAGCAGGCGCCGTAGGCGACGAACAACAGCCACACGCGGTAGTTGGCAGCGGCGGCGCGGAAGCTGGCCCAGCCGCCCTTTTTGCCCGCCTCGACCGGGATGCCGGCCGCGCGCATGGCGTCGTAGTTACCGTCGGGGCAATCCTGCGTGTAGCGCCAGTACAGCACCGCCATGACCAGCATCAGCACCCCCGGCACCACCAGCGCGGCGCGCCAGCCCAGGCTCTCGGAGACACCCAGCATCAGCAGCGCGCCGAGCAGCAGCGGCATCAGCGCCTGCGCGGCGCCGCCGCCGGCGTTGCCCCAGCCGGCGGCGGCGGCGTTGGCCGTCCCCACCACGTTCGGGCCGAACATGACCGAGGTGTGGTACTGGGTAATGACGAAGCTGGCCCCGACCGCGCCGATCAGCAGCCGGAAGAACAGGAAGCTGTCGTAGCTTTGGGCGGCCGCCACCCCCAGCACCGGGATCGCGCCCAGCGCGAGCAGCCAGGTATAGGTCTTGCGGGGGCCGTAGCGGTCGCACATCGGCCCGACCGCCAGACGCACCAGGATCGTGATGGCCACCGCGGCGATATTGATGTTGGCGATCTGCCCGATGGTCAGGCCGAACTCGCCTTTGATGACCGGCATCAGCGGCGCGCAGGCGAACCAGGCGAAGAAGCAGGTGAAAAACGCCATCCAGGTCAGGTGGAAGGCACGCATCTGCGGCGTGCGGATGGTGAACAGGTCGATCCGGCTTGCTTTTGATGCCATCGGGTGTCCCGTCAAAAAAAAAAGCGCCCGCGCCCGCCCGGTGCTGCCGGGCGGCGCGGACGCCGTTGTCCTGCCGGCCCCTCGTTGGGCCAGCGCGTGTATGCAGGGATCGCCATTGACCCGATACCACGTTGTTTAGCAAGTGCCGTGCCATGTAATGACAGGGGGAAGCGGAGGCCGGTTTGGCGCCGCTGGCGCCACATCGCAGTGCGGCGCGCGCCCGAAAATGATGCAATGCACCAGAAGGTACTAGCGCTCCAGCAGTTCTTCGACGTCGAGCAGGCGCTGGGCCACCTCGGCCAGCTTGAGCTTCTTGTTCATTGCCATGCTGCGCATCTTTTGGTACGCCTCGTCCTCGCCCAGCTGATGGCGCGCCATCAAGATCCCCTTGGCGCGGTCGATGACCTTGCGCTCGGCCAGCTTGGTGCGCGCGCCGTGCAGCTCGTCGAGCAGCCTGCCCTGCTGGCGGAAGCGCGCCATGGCAACGCCCAGCACCGCGCGAACGCGGCCGGGCTCGACGCCGTCGATGACATAGGCCGCCACGCCGGCGGACAGGGCGGCATCGATGCTGCCGCCGCGCGCATCGCTGGTAAACAGCGCCATCGGGCGGCGCGCGTCGCCGCAGGCGCGCGCCACGGTTGACGCCAGCTGCCCCGCGTCGCCCGGCGTGCTGAGCACGATCAGCTCCGGCTGGTGCTGCGCCAGCTGGGCCGAAAGCGAGCGATCCGGCGCCACGTCGGCCACGATGGTGCAGCCGGCCTGCAGCAGGCAGGCGCGCAGCAGCTGTCCGCTCGCCTCGTCGGTCGACACGATCAGGGTATGGAGCGTAGCGGTCACAGAATTCATGGGGTCCTGGTGCGGATCGTCGATACCCCGTATCTAGCAAGATGCGCGCCATCTTCTGCTTGCGCGTTCACAATTCTGTTGCTATACATGCGGCTTGACCTGATTAGGATAAACCGATGGCAACCTTCACGACCCGCCTCCTCGCCGCCGCCGCACTCGCGCTCGCCATGCTGGCGCCTGCCGCCTCGGCGGCCGAGCCTTCCGTCATCTACGTGGTCCGCCATGGCGAAAAGACCGGCAACGACGGCGACCCGGACCTGACCGCGAAAGGACGGATTCGCGCGGCCAACATCGCGACGATGCTGAAACACACCGGCATTCGCCGGATCTACACCAGCAAGACCGCGCGCACCCGCCAGACCGCGGCCCCGGCCGCCGCCCTGCTCGGGCTGCCGGTGAGCGAGTACGACGCGCGCCAGCCCGAGGAAATGGTCGAGCAGCTCAGGCTGGCCGGCGGCAACGCGCTGGTGGTCGGCCACTCGAACACGGTGGGCAAGCTGGTCAGCCTGCTGGGCGGCCAGCCGGGCAGCGCGATCGGCGACGATGAATACGACCGCCTGTACCAGCTGGTCAGGGGTCACGACGGCAGCGTGACGACCATCTTGCTCAGCTCGCCGCCAGCGCACTAGCCGAGTCGCGCGCCCTGTTTGCGCGCGCCAGTTTTCGTGCGCCGCTCCTCGGCGTAAAATTGCCGGCATTGGATTTCGAGGAGCCGCGCCATGCCGATGCCATGCGACACGCCTCGCGCGCACGCCGCGCCGAGCGGCCCGCGTGCTGCGGTGCCGCTGGAAGCGAAGCTGGCCTTCCTGCGCCAGCCCGCCAGCTATCCAGAACCCGCTTACCGCGTCGAGACCGTCGAAACCCACATGGCCTGGGTATTCCTGACCAGCCATCACGCGTACAAGCTGAAAAAGCCGGTGTACTACGACGACATCGATTTCCGCAGCGTCGCGGCACGCCATCATTTTTGCGCCGAAGAACTGCGCCTGAACCGGCGCCTGGCGCCCGATGTCTACCTGGGCCTGGTCCCGCTGACCCTGGCCGACAGCGGCTACCTGGCACTGGGCGGCGACGGCGAGATCGTCGACTGGCTGGTGCGCATGCGCCGGCTGCCGCACCAGTTCATGCTCGACCATATTGTGCGCCACGGCCGCGCCGGCGTGCGCGACATGCACGCGATCGCCGCGCGCCTGGTGGAATTTTTCCAGTCGCTGGCGCCCATCGATATCGACGGCTCGGCCTACCGCGAGCGCTACGCGCGCCAGATCGCCGCCTGCGCCCACGAACTGCTGCAGCCCGCCTACCACCTGCCGGCCGCCCATGTGCGGCTGGTGTGCCACCGCCAGCACAGCGCGCTCGACCGGCTGGCCGCGCGCATCGACTGGCGCGTGGCCGACGGCTTCGTGGTCGAAGGCCACGGCGACCTACGGCCGGAACATATCTGCCTGTACCCGACGCCGGTGGTGATCGATTGCCTCGAATTCTCGCGTCCCCTGCGGGTGCTCGACCGCGCCGATGAGATCGCCTTCCTCGCGCTTGAGACCGAACGGCTGGGCGCGCCCGCGCTGGGCGCGGCCCTGGTGCAGCACTACCGCGCCGTGTCGCACGACCGGCCGCCGCCGGGCCTGCTGCACTTCTACCAGAGCTACCGCGCCATCGTGCGCGCCGCGCTGGCCGTCGCGCACCTGAAGGAAGCGCAGTTCCGCTACTCGCCCAAATGGGCGGCCATCGCGATGCACTACCTGCAGCTGGCCGAACGCCACCAGAACTGGCGCGCACGCGCCGCTGGCTAGGGCACCGGCGCCGGGTCCAGCGAGCGCACGAACCAGTCGCTGGCCAGCCGCGCCACCTGCTCGAGCGCGCCGGGTTCTTCGAATAAATGGGTGGCGCCCTTCACCACCTCGAACGCCTTGCGGCATGTGAGCATCGCATACGCCGCCTTGTTGAGTTCGATCACCTGGGTATCGAGCCCGCCGACGATCAGCAAGGTCGGCGCGGACACGCGTTCGAGCGCGAACGAGCCGGCAAGGTCGGGCCGCCCGCCGCGCGAGACCACGGCATACACCGGGAAGCTGGCGCCGGCGGCCAGCTGCAGCGCCGCGGCCGCGCCGGTGCTCGCGCCGAACAGCCCCAGCGGCAAGTGGCGCGTGTCGCGGTCCCCGGCCAGCCAGCTGGCGGCCATCTCCAGCCGCCGGACCAGCAAGGCGATATCGAAGCGGGCCCGGGTGCTCGGCGCTTCGGGCGGGGTCAGCAGGTCCATCAGCAACGTGGCCAGCCCGGCCTTGCGCAAGGCCGCCGCCACGGTGTTGTTGCGCGGGCTCAGGCGGCCACTGCCGCTGCCGTGGGCGAACAGCACCACCGCCCGGGCCTGTCGGGGCAGCGCCAGCAGGCCCTCGACGGACTGGCCGTCGATCGGCAGGCTGACCAGTTCCTTGCGTACCAGGCCGGTCATGGCCGTGCTGCCGAAAAGCCGTCGTGCAAGCGGGTGATTGCCTCGCCAAACAGCGCTGCGCTGCTGACGACGGCAAGCCTGGATCCCAGCCCGGCAGCGCCTGCACGCCCGGGCGCGATGCTGTCGCTGACGACGATTTGCTGCAGCAGCGGGTCGCCCAGCACGGCGCTGGCCTGGCCATTGAACAGGCCGTGGGTGGCGATCGCGATCACGCTGCTGGCGCCGTTATCGCGGCAGGCAGCCGCGGCGCGCGCCAGCGTGGTGCCGGTGCTGATCATGTCGTCGAACAGGATGGCGGTATGGCCGCGCACGTCGCCGACCAGCATGCTGCCGCTGACGACGCCGGCGCTGCGGTATTTCTCGGCGCATGCCATGCCGACCGGCCGGCCAAGCGCTTCGGCCAGGCCAACCCGGAACGCTTCGGCGCGCTTGATGCCGCCGGCGTCGGGCGCGACCACCGCGACCGCGACGCCGGCCAGCTGCGGCAGCAGAAACTTGATGAACAGGCCATGCGCTTCGAGATGCATGGTGCGGCAGCGAAACGCGTTCTGGAAGGCCGACAGGTTGTGGACGTCGAGCGTCACGACCGCATCGGCGCCGGCCGACTCGAACATGCAGGCGACATAGCGCGTCGTGACGGGGTCGTGTTCGCGGGTCTGGCGGTCCTTGCGCGAATAGGCCAGGTAGGGCGCCACGGCGGTGACGCTGGCGGCGCCGGCATCCCGGAGCGCGCCGATGAAGAACAGCAGCCGGCACAGCTTGTCGCTGGCGCTTTCGCCGCCATCGGCATGCAGCGAATGGATCACGTACACATCGCGGCCGCGTACCTCGTCAAGCGGGCGGGTCTTGTGCTCGCCATCTTCGAACTCGCGCTCTTCGTGGCGGCCGAGCGCCATGCCCAGGTGCTGCGCGACGCGCTCGCCGAAGGCGCGGCTGGCGTGCAGGGCAAACAGGCAGAGACTGTCGTCGATCAGGGTAGGCATGCGCTCCTCGCCAAAGCCCTCAGGATAGGCGGGCGCCCGATGGCGGATTTGACGGCGCTCAAGCGCGCGCGGCGCAAAAAAAAACAACGCCCGGCTGCGATACTGCCAGCCGGGCGTCGTGGGGTACAGCCTCAGGAACGATTAGAACGTGTGGCGGATGCCTGCGTTGTAAGCGGTATCGCCGGAGCCGACGTCGCTGTTGTTGCCGACGGTGTAGCTCGCGCCGTTCTTGTTCTTGATCTTGCCGTACGAGGTGTACAGGCTGGTGCGCTTCGACAGCGCACGGGTCAGGCCCACTGCCCACTGGTCGGCGTCCTGGTTGAACGCGCTACGGTCGTCCTTGCGGATGAACGAGGCGATCAGCGCGTTCGCGCCGAACGGCACCTGGGCGCCGATCAGCATGTCGCGGCTGTCGAGCGAGGCCACCGGTGCCAGCGCGCGGCCGAACGGGTTGCTGGCGTTAGGCAGCGGCGAGCTGTTGAGCCCTTCGTTGATGCCGTAAGCAGCGTAGGCCTTGGCGACACCGAAGTCGTAGTTGGCGGCCAGCAGCGTGTTGCGGCCGATCTGGCGATCTTGCACGATAGCGCCGACGGCCAGGTCGTTGTTGCGGTGATTGTGTGCCAGGCGTGCGTTCAGCTTGCCTGCGCCGAACGACAGTGCGGCGCCGATCTGGCGGCCGGCGATGCTGTTGCCGCCCTGCTCAGCCAGGCTGTACGACAGCTCGCCCGAGAAACCGTTGACCACTGGCGACACATACACCACCGCGTTGCTGGTGCGGGTGTTGACGCCGGCGGTCGGCAGCAGGTTCTTGGCGCTGCCTGCATAGCCGGCCATGAACGGGTCGGCGACCTGGCTCACGGCGTTGTAGTAAGGGGTGTACTGGCGGCCCAGCGTCAGGGTGCCGGCGGCGCCCTTCAGGCCGACGTAGGCCTGGCGGTTGAAGATCGAGCCGGCGACGTCGCTGGCGCCGGTGTCGAGGCGGTAGCCCGTTTCCAGCAGGAACAGCGCGGAAACGCCGTTGCCCAGGTCTTCGGTGCCGCGGAAGCCCAGGCGCGAAGCCGAGCCCACGCCGCTGCTGATGTTGGTGGCCGAACCGTTGACGCCGCCCGACTCGCGCACGATACCCGCATCGACGATACCGTAGATGGTGACCGACGACTGCGCCTGTGCGAGGCCTGAGAATGCGCCCAGAATGGCGATGGCGGTGAGAGTCTTTTTCATGTTTCTTAACTTCTGTGTTTTTGAGGAGCCAGTATGATAGGCGCTGCTTGGCAGTCCGGCAATGCGTACTCATACTTAGTAACAACTTTCCGTTGGCCCCCTACCACGCCGCTGTCGTCCGGCAAGCTTGCCCCAAAGACGATAAGATTGACCAATGGACAACCTTAGCCACTCCGTCACCGGCCTTGCCGTCGGCGAACTCATCTCACGCAGCCTGCCGCCGGAAGCCGACGACGACAGCCAGCGCACGCGCCGCCGCTTGTTGCTGGTGTCGTGCTGGGCGGCCAGCAACTTCCCCGACCTCGACCTGGTGTTGACGCCGCTGCTGCCGGCGCCGCTTGGCTACCTGCTGCATCACCGCGGGCACACCCACACCTTGCTGTATGCATTGCCGCAAGCCATGCTGCTCGCCGCGCTGCTGTGGCTGCTGTGGCCGAACGCCCGCACGCTGCTGGCGCGCAGCGCACCGGCGCGCCGCGGCCTGCTGCTGGCGATCGGCGCCGGTTTCCTGCTGCACCTGTCGATGGACTGGCTGAACTCGTACGGCATCCATCCCTTCTATCCGCTCGACCCGCGCTGGTTCTACGGCGACATGGTGTTCATCATCGAGCCGGTATTCTGGATCGCCTTCGGCGTGCCGCTGGCCTTGATGGCCACGCGCCGGATCTCCAGGCTGGTGTTGCTTGGCATGCTGATCGGCGTGCCGGCGATATTTACCTTCAGCGGCCATTTGCATCCGGTCTCGACCGCCGTGCTGGTGCTGCTGGCTGCCGCGGCCGGCGTGCTGCAGCGGCGCGCCGGGGCCGCCGGCAGGCAAGGATTGCTGGCCGCGCTGGCAACGGCGCTGGTTTTCATCGGCGTGCAGGCGTGGTCGTCCGGCGCCGGCAAGCGCGCGATCACGGCGCAGCTGGAGCGGCGCGATCCCGGCACCCGCGTTGCCGACGTGGCGATGTCGGCGTTTCCGTCGAACCCCTTGTGCTGGGCGTTTGTGGCGGTGGAACACCAGGGCGCCGTGTTCCGGGTCGCGCGCGGCGTCGCCAGCATCGCGCCCGGCCTGATGGACGCGCGTTCCTGTCCGGCCGCCTTCGCCGAGCGCGCGGCGCAGCGCGCGCTGTCGCCGGCGGTGGCGGTGGTGTGGGAACACGAGCGGCCGCTGGCCGAACTGCGCGGCCTGCAGCGGCAGGACTGCAGCGTCGATGCCTGGCTGCGTTTTGCGCGCGCTCCCGTGCTCAACGCCGGCAACGCGACCGATGCGCGCTATGGGGTCGATCCGGACAGCAATTTCTCGACCATACGCCACGCCGATTTCGCCGGCCAGCCCTGCCCGTCCGGCATCCCGAAGTGGACTCATCCGCGCTCAGACCTGCTGGGTATCAATCCCGGTTAGCGGGCGCCCCTCTAGAATGAACCTGGATCTGCCCGGGGGTTCATTCAGGAGAAGCCATGTTGCCCAGCAAACTCGCGCGCGTCCGGTTCTTGCCCCGGACCAATTTGCGTACGGATTACCAGCATTCGGTGGCCATCTCGCTGCTGCGCGGACTGGCCGCGCTGCAGGTCGCCGCCGCCCACGTGCGCGCCCAGTTCTATCCCGGCCTGTCGACCATCGCCGACCCCTCGGCCGGCTACCAGCTGCTGGCCTTCGTGACCGGCTTCGCGCACCAGGCGGTGGTGATCTTCTTCCTGCTGTCCGGCTGGCTGGTTGGCGGCAGCCTGATGAACAAGCTCGAGCAGCCGCACGCGATGCTGGCGTACTGCATCGACCGGATCAGCCGGCTGTGGATCGTGCTGGTGCCGGCCTTTGCCGTGTCGCTGCTGATCGGCCTGTTCGTCGGCGAGCTTGGCTCCTGGCGCGCCGGCGGCCCGATCCCGCAGGCGTACGCGCCGCTGACCTTCATCGGCAACATGTTCGGCCTGCAGGACCTGGCAGTGCCGCGCTACGGCGGCAACTTCGCGCTGTGGAGCCTGACCTACGAAACCTGGTACTACGCGATGTTCCCGCTTGCCGTGCTGATGTTCGCCAGGCCCGGCGCCTTCGCCAAGGCGGCGTCGGCCGTCGCGCTGGCCGTCATCGCCTGGCACCTGAACGCGGCGATCTTGCTGTACTTCACGCTGTGGCTGATGGGCGCGGGCTTCTCGCGCATCCACATCCACGCCGGGCGCCCACTGCAATTTGGCTGCGGCGCGCTGTTCGTGCTGGTCGCGGTGTGGTTCCGCCTCAATGGCAGCAACAATATTTTGACGGAGGAATCCTACCTGCAGGACTTGCTGTACGGCCTGCTGTTCCTGGTGCTGCTGTGCAGCCTGCAGACCAGGGTGGCGCCGGGCGACGTGCTGATGCTCCGGCTCGGGCGGATCGGCAACTTCTTTGCCGAATTCTCGTTCAGCCTGTACGTCATCCACGTGCCGCTGATCTTCCTGCTGCGCCATGTGAACCAGCGCCAGTTCGGCATTACCCAGCTCGACCCGGCCAGCCTGTCGGACTTCGGCGTGTATCTGTCGCTGGTGGTGGTGATCGTGCTGCTGGCCTGGCTGTTCCACCTGCCGTTCGAGGCGCAAACCTACCGCCTGCGGCGGCGCCTGAAGGGCTGGCTGCTGCCGCCGCTGGCGGCTCAGAACATCGCGTAGACGTAGGGCGACGGCGCCTCGGCGGCGCTGCCAGCTTGCAGCAGCGGCCGCGCAGCGGCGGCATCGGCGGCGATACGCCCGGCCTGCCCTGCCAGTTCGGTACGGCCGAGCGTGTTCCAGTGCGCGGCCAGCCTCAGAGCGAGCTCGGCCGGATCGGCACAGGCCGCGCTGGCAAAGTCGTCGTGGGTCATGGCGCTGCGCCGGCGCCGCACGTAGTAGCTCAGCCATGTCACGTCCGGCGCCAGCGGGAATGCCTGGACACCGGCGGCCTCCATGCGCTGCGATATCGGCAGCAGCACCTCGTCGAACAGCGTTCCCATCAGCTGCGCCAGCTGCGCTTCCTTAGTCGAGTTCATAGGTCGTCCTCCAGTCGTCCTGATCTTGCGGTTCGGGTTGGTCCTTGCGCCACAGCAGCACGTCTTCCAGCACCAGCAGGTCCATCTCGGTGCGCATGAAGCAGCGGTAGGCGTCTTGCGGGCTGCACACGATCGGTTCGCCGCGCACGTTGAACGAGGTGTTGACCAGCATCGGACAGCCGGTCTGGCGCTCGAATTCGCGGATCAGCGCGTGGAACTCGGGGCTGGTGAGGGCGTCGACCGTCTGCACCCGGGCCGAATAATCGACGTGGGTGATGGCCGGCACGTCGCTGCGCGGCTGCTTAATCACGCTCATCATGTCGTCGTCGCCGCCGTCAAAGCGCGCCAGGTCCATCGGCAAGCGCCGGTCCTGGCGCAGCGGCGCCACCAGCAGCATGTAGGGACTGGCGGTGCCGAGCTCGAAGTAATCGGCGCAGCGTTCGCGCAGCACGCTCGGCGCGAACGGCCGGAACGACTCGCGGTATTTGATCTTCAGGTTCATCAGCGCCTGGGTGGCAGGATTGCGCGGATCGCCGAGGATCGAACGCGCACCCAGCGAGCGCGGTCCGAATTCCATGCGGCCGCTGAACCAGCCGACGATCTTGCCTTCGGCCAGCGCCGCGGCGATGGTAGCCAGGCGCGTGTCGCGCTCCCTGACTTGCTGGTAGGGCAGCGCGTTGCGTTCGACGAAAGCGAGCACCTCGGCGCTGGAATAGCGCGGCCCCAGCAGGCTGCCCTGCTGGGCATCGCGGCCGCGCGACGGCATTGTCCTGGGCTGGTCGAAATACATGTGGTTGGCCAGCAGCGCCGCGCCAAGCGCGCCGCCGGCGTCGCCCGCGGCCGGCTGGATCCAGACCTCGTCGAAAATGCCTTCGGCCACCAGCTTGCCGTTGGCAACGCAGTTCAGCGCCACGCCGCCCGCCATCACCAGCTTGCTTTCGCCGGTGATCTCGCGCAGGTGGCGCGCCGTCTTGAGCATGATTTCCTCGGTCAGCTTCTGGACGCTGGCCGCCAGGTCCATCTCGCGCCGCGTGATCGGCGTTTCCGGCTGGCGCGCGGGACCGCCGAACAGCGCGGCGAACTTGTCGCCAGTCATTTGCATCGAATCGAGGTAGGCGAAGTAGGCCGTGTCGAGCCGGTAAGAGCCATCGTCGCGCACGTCGATCAGCGCGCGCCGGATGGTCTCGTAATAGCGCGGCTCGCCGTAGGGGGCCAGCCCCATCAGCTTGTACTCGCCGGAGTTCACCTTGAAGCCGCAGAAGTAGGTGAAGGCGCTGTACAGCAGCCCCAGCGAGTGCGGGTAGTTGATCTCCGAGAACAGCCGCACGGTGCTGCCGTCGCCGCTGCCCAGGCTGGTGGTGGCCCACTCGCCGACGCCGTCGATGGTCAGGATCGCGGCCCGCTCGAACGGCGACGGATAGAAGGCGCTGGCCGCGTGCGCCATGTGGTGCTCGGAGAACAGCACGCGGCCCTCGCGCCCCAGCGAGCCGATGGCGGCGCGCACATGGTCGTCCAGCCACAGCTTGTCGCCGAGAATTTGTCCGGCGGCCTGCACGAACTGCGCGCGCCCGCGCGCACCGGCCGCCAGCGCGTTCTCGACTACCCGGTCGAAGGTGGCCACGGGGTTGTCGTAGAAGATGATCGCGTCGAGTTCGCTGGCGTCGACAAACCCTTCCTCGAGGCAGTAGTTGATCGCGTTGACGGGAAAGCGCGGGTCGTGCTTTTTGCGCGAGAAGCGTTCTTCCTGCGCCGCCGCGACAATCTGCCCGTCGCGCACCAGCGCCGCCGCCGCATCATGGTAAAACGCCGAAATGCCGAGAATCAGCCGGGACATACGATGCCCTTTCGTTGCGAAGCCTGCGCCAGCAGGCGGAACAGCAGTGGCGCCATCGACTCGGCCAGCGCGCGGTGGCCGTCGGGCGTGAAGTGGATGTCCGTTTCCCAGCGGAAGCCGCGCCGCTCGGCGGCCGGGTAGCCCAGGAAGTCCGGCAGCGGATCGTGCAAGTGGCAGCCTAGTTCGGCCGCTAGTTCGGCGAAGCGGGCCTGGTAGGCGCTGGCGTCGCAGGCCTGGTCGAGGTGCTGGGGCAGCGGCAGCGGCATCAGCACCACGGGGCGCTTGGCGCTGCGTATCCATTCGGACAAGATGGCGCGCATCAGCAGCCAGCCGGGGCTGGTGGGCGAATCGTAGGCCGGCAGCGGCTGGTAGTGGGTCAGGCGCTGGACCGCATCCTTGGCGCCGACGGCGTTGACGATCTTGCGCAGCAAGGCGAAGCGGCCGCCCATGTCGACCGCGCCCTGCTCGGACGGCGGCAGCTCGTGCATGTCGAAGGGGGTAGGCCGCGGCGGCACATTGCGCAGCACCAGCGCGCCGCCATCGAGCGAGAAATAGGGTTTGGCGTAGATCCGTTCACGGCCGTCGGCGTCGCGGTGCGGGCGATAATGCGCCATCACGCGGCGGATGTTTTCAACAAACACCGCGATGACCAGCACATCGTGTTCGATGTCCTGGGCAAACTCGCGCCAGGCCAGGTATTGCTGGTCGGTGCCGGTCGACGACAGCCCGAAATTGTAGGCTTCGACCCTGGCCCTGGCCGCCTCGCACAGGCGCGCCTCGAGGATGTCGGTATAGCGGTGATGGTTGCTGACGGCATCGCCGGCGGTAAACGAATCGCCAAAGAACAGGATGCGGCGCGCGCCCGGCGCCAGCGCCTTGACGAACGGACGGTTGGAGCGGAAGCCATCGTCGTTGGCATGCACCAGGTAGCCGCCGCCCTCGTGCTGGATGCGGGCTTTCAGGTTCGGAATGAAGCGGTAACCGACGACCGGGTGGTACTCGTAAAGCTGTCTCATTAGAACTCCGCAAGAAGGTCCGGACCGTGGTCCGCGCCCGGCCAATTCTGGTCAAAGAGCGCCTTCCTGCGTTTGTTCATTGTCAACCATTCGGCTGACCTCGCTGCCAACCCGCGCCGGGTTTGATGCTAAGAAATCAAGTGCCCGATTTACTTTCCCAGCGTTACGGCAAGTCCTCGTCCTGCAAGATCAGTTCCGGCGTCGGTTCGACGCGGCGCCCGGCTTCCTGCTCGCGCAGCGGTTCCGGTTCCGCGCGGCGTCCCGGGCCGGACTCGCGGAACGGCTCGGGATCAGCGCGCCGGCCGAAGCCCGGATCGCGCTGCGGCTCCGGCAGCTCGGGCGGCAGCACGATGATGTCCTCTTCGCCTTCCACCTCGACCGGGTCTTCCAGCACCGGCTCTTGCGGCGCGATGCCGTCTTCGTACAATTCGCCCGGCTCTTCCATGACCTCGACCGGTTCTTGCTCGCGCACCGGGGCGCTGCGCGGCGCACCGGGGAAGCTGGCCCTGGCGTCGATCTTGCCCGTGTCGAGCCCTGCCTTGAAGAAATCGCCCACCAGCAAGAGCGCATTATGGCCGCCCTGCCCCCAGTAATTGCTGCGCATGGCCACGCGGTTGTCGTTGAACCCGACCCACGCCCCGGCCACCAGGTCCGGGTGCATCAGGATGAACCAGCCATCGGCGTTTTTCTGGGTGGTGCCGGTCTTGCCGGCGACGTCGGCGCCGATGCCGAAGCGGTAGCGCACCCCGGTGCCGGTACCGCGGTTGACGACCCCGCGCATCATGTCGATCAGCTGGATCGCCGATGCCGACGACATCGCGCGGCGCGGCGATTCGCCGCCGAACTCGGCGATGACCCTGCCGTCGCGGTCGGTGATCCGTTTGACCACCACCGGCGCGCGATACTCGCCCTGCGCGGCAATGGTCGCGTACGCGTTGACCATTTCCAGCAGGGTCACCGGGCTGGTGCCCAGCGCCAGCGAGGGCACCGGCGACAGCGGGCTGTCCTTGATGCCGAGGTCGCGCGCCAGCTGGACAATGCCAGGCAAGCCGACATCCTGCATCACTTGCGCGGTGATCGTGTTCTTCGAATACACCAGGCCGTCGCGCAGCGTCATCCGGTTGCCGCTCGAGCGGGTCATGTCGGTCGGGCGCCAGACCTTGCCGTCGCCGGCCTTGATGTCGAGCACCGCGTCGATGTAGGGCTGTTCCGGCGACAAGCCTTTTTCCAGCGCCGCCCCATACACGATCGGCTTGAAGGTCGAACCGGGCTGGCGCAGCGCTTGCGCCACGTGGTCGAACTGGTCGCGTTCGAAATCGCGGCTGCCGACCCACGCCTTGACCTCGCCGGTGTTCGGGTCCATCGCCACGAAGCCGGTTTCCAGCCGCGTCTTGGCGCTGCGCAGCTTGGCCATGAACTTGCGGTCCGACTTCAGCCGCTTGAGCACGGCCTTGCCGTCTTCGCCCGCCTCGACCGCATTGCGGTAGTCGCCGGTATCGCGCACGAACTGGTCGAGCAGGCCGCGCTTGGATTTCCAGAAGTAATCGAAGGGGGTGATGGCATGGTGCATGCCGGCATACGCGCCGGTCGAGGCGGTGTACGACAGCGGCGCCTGGCTCCATTCGATGTCGGCGATGATCTGCAGCGCCTGGCCCTGGCGTTCGACCGCGCGCACGGCGGCCTGCTGCAAGGACGAATCGAGGGTGGTGTGCACCACCAGCCCGTCAAGCTGGAGGTTGTAGTCGTTTTCGTCGGCCCACTGGATCATCCACTTGCGCACGTGCGCCGCGAAATGGCTGTCGGTGCCGCCGCGTTCCGGCTGGCGCTCGAAGTGCAGGCGCAGCGGGCGCTTTTTCAGCGCGTTGAAGCGGGCCTGGTTTATCTCGCCATGCTTGAGCATCTGGCCCAGCACCACGTTGCGGCGCTCGACCGAGCGTTCCGGATTGGTGACCGGGTTGTAGTACTTGGTCCCCTTGAGCATGCCGACCAGGGTCGCGCTTTCGAGGATGTCGAGTTTGGCGGCCGGCTTGTCGAAATAGGTGCGCGCCGCCATCTCGATGCCGAAGGTGTTGTACAGGAAGGGCACCGTGTTCAGGTAGGCTTCCAGGATCTCGGCCTTGCTGTAGGTGGCCTCGATCTTGAACGCCGTGATCATTTCCTTCAGCTTGCGGTTCAGGTTGCGCGAACGGCCGATTTCTTCCGGAAACATGTTGCGCGCCAGCTGCTGGGTGATGGTCGAGCCGCCCTGCGCATCGCCCTGCAGCGTGTACAGCACCGCGCCGACGGTGCGGCGGAAATCGATGCCGTGGTGATCGTAGAAGCGGTGGTCTTCGGTGGACACCAGCGCCTTGACCACGTGCGGCGAGATCTTGTCGAGCTTGACCCGTTCCTGCAGTCCCGACTCGAAGGTCGCCAGCTGCTTGCCGTCCGCGGTGACCAGCTTGCTGGCCTTGGCTTCGCGCGCCTGGCGCAGGTCGCTGATGCCCGGCGTCAGCGGGATCAGGATCAGCACATACAGCAGCAACAGCCCCAGCAGGGCTGCGATACCCCACAGCGCGATCAGCGCGGCGCGCTGCGCCGGCGGATAGCGCAGCAAATGTTCCCGGAACCGCGCATAGCCGGCCTGGGCGCCGGTTGTCGCCGCGCTGCCCGCGCGCAGGGCCTTCTGGCGCATGCGTTGCGCCAGCTTGTCGTTATCGTCCACCATGGTTGCCTTGCCAAATGTTCACTAATTCAGAATGGCCGAGTATAGCTGACGCGGACGACAAACAACGGTACGCATGCTTTCAGACAATATCCTGGTGGTTTGCCGGCGGCGCCAGCTTGTCGATATCGCGCCCGCCGAAGCGCTCCAGCAGCTCGGCGGCGGCAGCCGCTTCGCGCCCCTCGGCGGCGTCCAGCACCACCATGCACAGCCCGCGCTGGGTCACGCGCTCATCGTTGCGCGCAGCGGTCCCGCGCGCCGCTTCGGTGCCGTTGTCAACGGTGAAATTACCCTGCACCGGGCCGGCTTCGTCGTCGCGCACGCTCACGCGCACCGCGTCGCGGGCATAGCCGGCAGCCAGCAGCGCGTCGCGCGCCGCTTCGGCGTCGGCATACTGGTCGAAGATGCGGATCATTTGTATCGCCATGGTTCCTCCCAAGTCAGCAAGGCGCTATCGCAAGCGCCGGTTGCACGATGTATAGCACAAGCGCACGAGCCGGCACGCACAGCAGGCGGACTGCGGGATGGCAGAACAGGCTGACGGCCGGTCACGTCAACACCGGGGAATAGTTGCCATACTGACATCGAATAAAAACCAACAGACCCGATCGCAATGTGACAAAGTGTGCATCTGTTGCTGTAAGCAACTGCTATTATCTTTCCCAATGGAAAATTAGCAGCGGAAATGTATGCGCTTCGACATCATGCCTCGATCGTGGGACAAGGCGAAACAGGCCGGCTGGTTGTCGGCGTTGTTTACCGCCGTTCTGGTGATTTTCGCCGCCAGTGCCGCATTGCTCTACGCGGCCATGCTCCATGAGGGCGAGCAACCGGCGCTCGAAACGGCCCCAGCGGCACGCGCCGCGCCGGATGCGCGCGCCCGCAAGATCGATGCGGTCGGCGCGGCCCGCTTTGCCCGGCCAAGCAATGCGTCCTGCGATGGGCGCACGCGCTGCAGCCAGATGAATTCCTGCGCGGAAGCGAAGTATTTCCTTGCCAACTGTCCAGGCGCCGCGGCCGGGATGGAGCGCGACCTGAACGGTATTCCGTGCAGCAGGCAGTGGTGCACCGCGGGCGCGGCGCAACCGGGCCTACGCTAGGCCTGCAGCGGCACGGCCGCGCCGGCGGCGCGCCCGGAATCGACCTGCGCCGTGCCGCCGGCAGCCGGTTTCAACAGCAGCAGCTGGCCGTCCAGCACGCGAAACGCCAGCGGCGTGTTCATCCGGGTGACCTCGCCATCGGTGGCCACCTTGATGCGCCGCTTGCCGTAGAACTTGCGCGGCTTGACGATCATGCGCCTGAAGCTGAAGGTAATCAGGTTGTCGGCCTCCCCCAGCCGCCCGAGCATTGCCCGCAGCATCAGTCCCAGCATGCCAAGCCTGCCGACCGACTTCGGGGCGATCGCGGCCAGCTTGCCATCTTCGACCGCGTCCGACAGTGGCGCGATGCCGATCTGCTCCATCTGCAGGCGGTTATTGCCGACGAACAGCGTGGAGGTACGCATCAGATGCTCCTTGCCGTCGAGATCGAGGGTGATGCGCATGCGCCGGTGGGCGCTGAAAAAGGTCTTGATGGCGGAGATGAAGGCCACGAAACGGCTGCGGCCGAATTGCCTCTTGTCGAGCTCGCGCTCTTCGAGCATGCGCGGGTACAGGCCGATACTGGCGTTGACCAGGAAAATCCGCTCGTTCACCGCGCCAACCTGGACCGGCTGGACTTGCGCGTGCAACAGCGCGCGCACGGCATCGCCCAGGTCTTCCGGAATATGGTGGGTGCGGCCGAAATAGTTGAAGGTGCCCTGGGGCAGCACGCCGAACAGGCAAGCCTGCGCAACCGCTTCGCGCGCCACCGCGTTGATGGTGCCGTCGCCGCCCGCCGCGACCAGGATGCCGTCCGCGGCGCTGGCCCTGGCGGCAACGGCGGCGGCGATCTCGGCAATGTTTTCCGGATCGTCCACCAGGGTCAGCTCGAAACGCCGGCCGGCCTGCGTCAGCACGTCCTCGATCACCGCACGGCGTTCCTCGGTTTCCGATGAACCGGACCCGGCATTGAGAACGATGAAAAACGTCGCCTGTGGATCGGGCGTGGCTGGATGCATGTTCTGGTCGGCTATCGTAGTGGTTTTCGCAACCCGGACTGTACCACCGGCGCGCGAATTTCACAGGGCCTGACCATGCGTCAACAGTGTGGCGCCAGCCTGCTCGCGCCGGGAGGGTGCGGCCTTGTTCGCTGCGCGTCCGCCGTGCGCGGACTTACGCGCAGCACAGCCGCCCGACCCGTTAGCGCAGGCAGCGGTACAATGGGAGTTCCATACAGCATTTCCGGCGCTCGCCGCGGCCGGCCTCCCTGCACATGACGATGCCATGCATTTCCGCCGGCAACACCGGCTGTGACACCGGTTGCGGCGGCACGCCAGCGGCGCGCCTCAATGCCAGTTGCCTGTGCGTCAGCCATGAGCGGGCGGCGCTGGTCGAGGCGCTGGAGGCCGGGTCGGGCGACGCCGAGGTGGCCGCGCTGATCGCCGAACGCTGCCCGCACCTGTTTTCGCGCCAGCCGGTATTCGTGTCGCATCATCACGCCGAGCGCATCGCCGAGCTGATCGCCGCGATCGAGTCGGTCATCGCCCTGCCCGCGTACCGCAAGGCCGCGCTGGCCGGCGCGCCGGCGATCGCGCGCCACGATCCGGGCGCGCGCAGCGTGTTCTTCGGCTACGACTTCCATCTCGGCGACAACGGCGTCGCCCTCATCGAAATCAACACCAACGCCGGCGGCGCCCTGCTCAACGCGGCACTGGCGCGCGCGCAAGACCCATGCAAGGCGCTGGCCGGCGCCGCCCGCGGCGCCCAGGATGCGCACCAGCTCGAGCAGGACATCGTGGCGATGTTCCGTGAAGAGTGGCGCCTTGGCGGCACCGGCGGCGCGCTGCGCAGCGTCGCGATCGTCGACGCCGACCCGGTCGACCAGTATCTGTACCCGGAGTTCCTGCTGTTCCGCAGGCTGCTCGAACAGCACGGCATCGCCGCCGTCATCGCCGCCCCCGGCGCCTTGCGCTGGGACGGCGCGCGCCTGTGGCACGGCGACAGCACGATCGACCTGGTGTACAACCGCATGACCGACTTCATGCTCGAGGCGCCGGCCAGCGCGGCGATTCGCGCCGCCTACCTGGCGCGCGCCGCGGTCGTCACGCCCCATCCGCATGCGCACGCGCTGTACGCCGACAAGCGCAATCTGGCGATCCTGTCGGACCAGGTCCGCCTTGCCGAATTCGGGGTCCCTGAGGCCACCCGCCAGATCCTGCTGGCAGGCATCCCGCATACCGAGCTGGTCGGCGCAGGCGACGCCGAGCGCCTGTGGGGCCTGCGGCGCCAGCGCTTCTTCAAGCCGGCCGACGGCTATGGCGGGCGCGCCGCCTATCGCGGCGACAAGCTGACCCGGCGCGTATGGGACGAGATCCTCGGCGGCGTCTACGTGGCGCAGGCATTCGTGGCGCCGTCGGAGCGCATGGTCCGCACGCCGGCCGGGCCGGAAAACCTCAAGTTCGACTTGCGCGCCTACTGTTACGCCGGCAAGGTGCAGTGGCATGCCGCCCGGGTCTACCAGGGCCAGGCCACCAACATGCGCACCCCCGGCGGCGGCTTTGCGGCGGTGTACCTCGTCTAGCTGGCCGCGCCGTCGCGGCGCACCAGCCATCCGGCGCTGACGGCAGCGGGCGCCGCAGGCGTGGCGGCCCAGGTCCAGGCCGCGTTCGTGAAGCGGCGCGGCTGTACTACGGGCCAGTGTCGGCTCGCCGCCGGTCCGCCCGGACAGCGTTGATGCACCGCCTGCTGACGGCGCCGTTGCCAGGCGGGAACGCGCTTACGGCGTGCCGCGCGCCGGCCAGTACACCGCCGATGTGGTGTTCTGCTTGGCCGGTGCGGCGTGGTGGACCGCGAACGGCTCTCCTTGCATGCGGTCGATTTCCTTGTCCGGCCCTGGTTGAGCAACAGGCTGTACCATCACCATCTCCGGTGTTGCCGCAGCGCCCTCCGGCGCCTTGCCAGGTTCAGGCACGACCAGCCCGAACGCCAGCGCTAGCCCCACACAACTGAGTGCAAATGATCTTTCAGACATATCCTTCTCCCCGGCGGCGTGCGCCTCTTGATGGGCTCGCCGCGAATGACTACTGGTCCTAGTATAGGACGGTTCTGACAGCACACCAGTAGATTCCGAACACTATTTCTCTCTGCTGGACGCAAACGCAACAGTCCGCTATTGGCGTCTCAGAAAGATATTCTACGGAGAATTCATGTCACGAATATGACGACGGAAAAAATAACAAAAGAAAACAACAGTTGAAACTGTGCAACACTAGCGGATCTGATAAAAAAGGAATCAAGCATGCGGAATGGGGTGCTGTGCGGTTTGCTGGCGGGCGCGTTGTGGGGCATGGTATTCATCGTGCCGGAGATCCTGGCGGCCTTCTCGCCGCTCGAAATGGCGCTCGGCCGCTATGCCGCGTATGGGGCGATCGCGCTGGGGCTGATGGCGCCGCGGCTGTCGTCGCTGTTCCGGCGCCTTGCGCGCAGCGACCTTGCCGCCCTGCTGCGCCATGCGCTTGCAGGCAATATTGTGTATTACATGCTGCTGGCACTGGGCGTCAAGCTGGCCGGCGTGGCGCCGACCTCGCTGATCATCGGGCTGCTGCCGATTGTCGTCACCCTGATCGGGCATAAGGATCACGGCGCGGCGCCGCTGCGCCAGCTGGCTTTGCCGCTGGCCGTGGTCGGCGCCGGCATCGCCTGCATCAATGTCGATCTCTTCCTGCACGCGCGCGCGGCCGGCGCCAGCCTGTGGCAGACCGGCGCCGGCGTGCTGTGCGCCAGCGGGGCGCTGCTGTGCTGGAGCTGGTACAGCGTCGACAATGCCCGCTACCTGAAAAAGCATCCGCATTTCAGCAGCGCCGAGTGGTCGGCGCTGTACGGCCTGTCGAGCGGCGCGATCGCGCTGGCGATCGCCGCCGTGGCCCTGCCCTTCTTTTATCATGACATCAGCGGCGCGGCCGGCGCCGCCAGTGGCCGCGACTGGACACTGTTCTGGATCACCAACGCCCTGCTCGCGCTGGGCGCTTCGGTCATCGGCAACCACTTGTGGAATATCGCCAGCCGCCGGGTCGCGGTGACCTTGTCGGGCCAGCTGATCCTGTTCGAAACCCTGTTCGCCCTGCTGTACGGCTTCATCTACAAACAGCAGTTCCCGCGGCCACTGGAAATTGCCGCCATCGTGCTGCTGGTGACCGGGGTGGCGTGGTCGGTGCGGGTACACGCCATGGAAGCGCAGCCGGCGCCGCCCTGAACGGCGCCCGCCTCAGTGCAGGATCAGGCAGGCTTCCTCGTACTGCGCCTCGGTCTCGCGGAAAATCGCGCGCAGCATGTCGCCTTCGAGGCGCAGGCTGGCCCAGGCTTCGCCGGACAATGCCGGCACCAGCGCATCGGCGTCGCCCAGGTCGAGCGCGTGGACGATGGCGTTGGCGACGTGGACGATGCTCGCCAGGTCGCCCAGGTCATCGACCGCGGGCGCGTGGTGGAAGCCGATTGCGCGCAGCAGCTGCGGCGGAAACCGCCACGCCTCGGCCAGCATCAGGCCGACCTGCTGGTGGGTCATGCCCAGCACCTGCTGCTCGGCGTCGACCTGCCAGGCATCGTGTTCATCGCGCCAGGCCAGCGCCGCGCCGTATTGCCGGGGGAAGCGCGTGGCCAGCACCAGCCGGCCGATGTCGTGCAGCAGCCCGCCCAGGAAGGCCTGCTCCGGGTTCAGGCGGGTGCGGCGCGCGACGTTGCGCGCACAGACCGCGGTGGCCATCGAATGGCGCCAGAACTGCGACAGCTCGCGCTGCGTCCCGGTTCCGGCGGGCAACACATTGACGATGGCGCCGGCCGCCACCAGCGTGCGCACCGTATCGAAGCCCAGCATCATGATGGCCTGATTGATGGTCTTGACCTTCGCGCTCAGCCCGTAGAACGACGAATTGGCCACCCGCAGGGTGCGCGCCGTGAGTGCCTGGTCGTGCGAAATGGCGTCAGCCAGCCGGCCGATATCGACGTCCGGGTCGTCGAAACTGCTCATCAGCTCGAGCACGATGGTCGGCAAGGCCGGCAGGTCGAGGATGTTACGCGCCACCTCGACGCGGGCCAGCGTGTTGGCGCCCGTGACAGCGGCTGGCGCGCCGGCCTGGATCTGCCCGGCCATCAGGCGACCAGCCCGAACTTCAGCGCATAGCGGATCAGGGCCGCGTTGGACGCCAGGCCCATTTTCTTGAAGATGCGGGCGCGATAGGTGTTGACCGAGCTGATGCTGATGCCCAGCTCGGCCGACACCTGCTTGATCTGGCGTCCGGAACCGATCATGCGCAGCACATCGCGCTCGCGCGCGGTCAGGGTTTCATGCACCGCCAGCTGTTGCGGCGCGGTGGCGTCGGTGACCAGCAGTTCGGCCAGGTGCTCGCTGATGTAGCTGGCGCCGCTGGTGACGCGGCGCACCGCCTGGATCAGCTCTTCGGCGGCCATCGCCTTGGTCACGTAGCCGGCGGCGCCGGCGCGCAGCGCGGCCACCGCGAATTGCTCTTCCGGGAACATCGACAGGATCAGCACGCACTGGTGCGGGAAGCGCGCCTTGAGCTCGAGCAGCCCGGCCAGGCCTTCGTAATTGGGCAGCGACAGGTCGAGGATGACGACATCGGGCGCATGCTCGGGGATCAGCGCGAGCAGCTCGGCGAAGCCCGCCGCCTCGCCGACGATGCGCAGGTCCTTCGACGAGCGAATGATTTTCTTGATGCCCTCGCGGATCAGCGCGTGGTCGTCGGCGATCACAATGTTGGTCAATGTCGTCTCGATTCTGTTATGTGACGACAGTGTATCAAGGATGGCGGAACTCTGACACCGGCAACAGTGCCGACAACAAGGTGCCGCCCGCCGCCAGCCGGCGGATCGCCACGCGCCCGCCCACCAGGACGGCGCGCTCGCGCATGCCGACCAGCCCGAGGGTGCCGGACTGGCGCACCCGCGCCTGGGCGATGCCGATCCCGTTATCGCGCACGCGCAGCAGTATCCGGTGCCCGCGCCGCTGCACGCTGATCGCCACGCAGGTCGCGCGCGCATGGCGCAGGATGTTGGTCAGCCCTTCCTGGAGGATCCGGAACAGCGCCGCGGCGCCGGCGCAGGTCGGCCCGCCGGTGGCCGCCGGCAAGTCCAGCTCGACCCGTACCCGGGTGCGCCGCTCGAAGTCGCGCGCGTGCCAGTCGACTGCCGCATACAGCCCCTGGCTGTCGATCTCCGGAGGGCGCAGCTGCATGGCGATCGAGCGCGCCGAGTCGATCGCCTGGTCGAGGGTGTCGGAGGCGCTGCTCAGCTCCTGCACCAGTTTGCGGCGCGGCAGTCCCGCGCTGCTGCTCTGGACATCTTCCAGCAGCAGCTTGATGTCGATCTTGGCCGCCGACAGGATTTGCCCGAGCTGGTCGTGCACTTCGCGCGCCAGCGCGATCCGTTCGTCCTTGCGCACGTGCTGCAGCCAGTCGTACAGGAAGCGCAGCTCGTTGCGCGAGGCAAGGATCTCGTCGGCGGCAGCCTTGCGGCTGCTGATGTCCTGGACGATCTTGACGAGGTAGCGCGGGCGGCCGTCTTCGCCGTCGATGGTGCCGACGAAGTTCTCGACCCAGCTCACGCCGCCGTCGGGACGGCGGAAGCGCGTCTCGGTCAGGAAGGTATCGGCCTCGCCGGCGCGCAGCTTCTCGAGCAGCACCTGGTTCAGCGCCGCATCCGACGGCTCCGACAGGTGCTCGATGGTGAGCGCGCGTAGCTGCGCGCCGCTCAGGCCGACCAGGCGTTCGAAGGCGGCGTTGGCGCGCACGATGCGCCCCTCGAAATCGGCCATCACGATGCCGGCCGGCGAGCGCTCGAACACCGCCTCGAGCAGCGCATTGGCGGTGTTCAGGTCGCGCGTGCGCTGCAGCACCCGCATCTCCAGTTCGGCGTTGGCCTGCTTCAGGCGCGCCTCGGCCGTCTTGCGCCGCGTGATCTCGTTGCCGAACGCGATCGCGCCGCCCCCGCCCGGATAGCAGCGCACGCTGAACCAGCGGTTGCTCGGGGTGTGCAGGAAGTTCAGGTTCACCGCCCGGTGCTCGCCCATGGCGCGCCGCAAGGCGGCCGCGACCGGGCCAAATTCGGGCGCCACCTCGGTCAGCACCTGGCCGATCAGCTGCTCGGCCGGCAGCGCCACCATCGGCGGATCGCTTTTTTTGACAGCGACGATGCGCAGATCGGCATCGACGTTGAGAAAGGCGTCCCCGGCGCCGTCCATGATGCTGGCCAGGTCGCCGCGCACCTCCGCGAGCTCGCTCAGCAGCCCGGCCAAGCGCTCGCCGGCGGCGCGCCGGGTGCGCGCCAGCGTCACCTGCGACCGTACCAGCGCGGCCAGTTCGCGCGCGCTGAACGGCCTGGCCAGGTAGTCGTCGGCGCCGGCGGCCAGCGCCTCGGCGCGCGCGGCGTCGCCCGCTTCGGCCGCCAGCACGATTAGCGGAATCGCCGCCACCGGGTCGACGGCGCGCACCGCGCGCAGCAGCGGCACGACCGCCGCCGGCAGTGCCAGGTCAAGCACGATGATGTCGGGCCGCTCGGCGCCGATCGCCGCCACGATGGCCTGGGCATCGGCCGCGACCACCGGCCACGGCGCAAGCCAGTGTTCGGGCTGGACCAGCGCGCCGGGGCTGTCGCTGGCGACGAGCACCCGGCCCAGCTCGGCTTGGGCGGCGCCGTCGGCGTCATTCGGCCCCGCGCGGTCTGCGCGCGCGCCGTCAACCCCGGGTCCGGCCTTGTTCGACTCATTCGCCATTGTTTTGCGCAATCAGGGAAATCGGGACGCGGGAAGACCGCGGCCCGGGGCACAGCATACCGCTTTCCCTAGCGCAAGCCAAGTTGGCAGCCACTGGCCGCTTATCTGGCGCTGCGCAGGTCGTCCACCGGTTCGCGGCCGTATCCGGGCGCGAGCATGTACTCGACCAGCGCGCGCGCGGTCTGCTGGGGCGGGCTCAGTTCGCCCGCGCGCTGCAGCTCGATGAAGCGCTCGCGCAGCGGAAAGCGCGCGGCCGGGGTGGCGCGGATTTCGGCCTGCATGCCGGTATCGATGACCCCGGGCGCCAGGCTGCAAATGCGCACCCCGGCCAGCGCGTCGAGCGCGACCGCGCGCGCATGCTGGTCGAGCGCGGCCTTGGTGGCGCAATAGACGCTCCAGCCCGGATAAGCGCTGCGCCCGGCGCCGCTGGACACGTGCATGATGCGGCGCTCGGCCGCTTCGCTCTGCGCCACCACGGCGGCGGCCAGCATCATCGGCGCGGCGACGTTGAGCATCACGGCGCGCGCCACCTCGAGCGGGTCGTGGTCGCTCAGGCTGCCCACCGGCTGCACCATGCCGGCGTTGTTAATCAGGAGGATGGCATTGTCGCCCGCCATGAAGTGGCGCAGCGCGCTGCCGCCAAGCCACGCCCCCAGCGCGCCGGCGTCGGCCAGGTCGATGTCGATCTGGGCCAGCAGGCCGGGACAACGTGCCTGCATCTCGGGCGAAAAGGAACGCGCCAGCCCGAGCACCGGGATGTCGCGCGCGAGCAGGTCGGAGGCGATGGCCGCACCCAGCCCTTTGGTATGTCCGGTAACGATTGCTTTCATGCTGGCACCCTGTTCGACAGGCGAGTCGGAAGCGACTCGATACCCTCATGTTAGCACCGGCGGCGCGCGCACGCGGCGCGCCAGCGCCGGCGCGGGCCTTGTTTCTGCAGCAGGTGGCTTGAAGGAAAAGCGGCTAGCGCAGCAGCGACAGCACGGTGCGCGGCACGTTGTTCGCTTGCGCGACCATCGCGGTGCCGGCTTGCTGGAGGATCTGAGCGCGCGTGAGCGCGGCCGTTTCGGCCGCATAGTCGGTATCGACGATGCGCGAGCGGCTGGCGGCGAGGTTTTCGCTGCTAATGGCGGCGGCGCTGGCGGCAATTTCCAGCCGCTTGCTCGATGCGCCGACCGACGTGCGCTGGTTCGAGACAAACGCCAGCGCCTCGTCGATGTGGCGGATCGCGATCGACGTACGCCTGAGATCGAGGCCGTCGAGGCCGAGCGCGCCGGCATTCATCGCCGACAGGCTGATCTCGATATGGTCGGTCGCATTGGCGCCGACCTGAATCTGCACCTTGCGCATGGCGGTGGTGCTGCTGGTTTCCGGGAACACCACGTTGAACCCCGCCAGCGGCTTGTCGGGCGGACGGTCGCTGCCATCGGGAATCACGCTGCGCGCGTCCCGCTCCGGTCCGCCGTCGGCGTCGAGTCCGCCGATGGCGCCGGTGTCGGCATTGTTCAGGTTCATCACGTTCTGGATGTAGTCGACGCCGTTGGCCTTGAAGTCGGCGACGAACGCCGCCTCGTCGGCGATGGCGCCGTTGGTCACCGCGTTGAGCGCCTGGGTCAGCGTGTTGCCGCGGTTATCGCCGAGGTAAGTCATGATGCCCTTGATGCCGCCTTCGACGCCCATCTCCTTCAGCTGGTCGTGCATGTAGCGGGTGGCCGCGAAGCCGCCCGCGTAGACCGAGTTCTCGAAGTCAGCGACAAATGCCGTGGTGGCCGCGGTTGCGCCGTTGTTGGTTGCGCCGCGCACCCGGTCGTCGGCGCCGTGGATCAGCTCGGCGGCGCCCTCGATGAACCAGCCCGGCAGGTTCATGCCGGTATCGCGGTACATCACCGCGTGCACCATTTCGTGCGCGACGATCCGGTCGAGGCCGTCGCCGCCATCGGCGGTACCAGTCAGCGTGAAGTCGCTCATGTCGAGCGCCATCATCAGGTTCGGCCATGCCACATAAGCGAGCACATTCGAGGGCCCGTCGTTCAGGGCGTCGAGGTCAATGCGCAGGTTGGCGCCGTCGCCCTGGATGCCGTAATACTTGCTGATCAGCTTTTCCGACTGGGTCAGCCAGCCGCCCGACTTCAAGCCGTCGATGACGGCGCGCTTGGCCTTGTCGCCGCCAATGCTGCCGAGGTCTTGCGAGAACACCGCCTCGCCGTTGAATTCGGTGTTGGTGCCGATCTCGGTGATGCTTGCCAGGATTTCGCGCGCTTCTTGCTGCAGCGCTTCGCGGTCGCTCGACGAGAAGCTCGACGAACCGCCCTGCACCGCCAGCTGGCGCAGGCGCTGCAGGTTTTCGGTCACCTGGGCCATGGCCCCGTCGGCCACCTGCAGCATCGAGGCCGCGTCATTGATGTTGCGCCCGGCCTGGTTCAAGCCGTTCAGGCTCGAGGTCATGCGATCGGAAATGGCCAGGCCTGCCGCATCGTCCTTCGCGCCATTGATCCGCAGCCCGCTCGACAGCCGGCTGATGGTGCGCGCGATGTCCTCTCCCGCTGCGGAGGCGCGCCGCTGCGCGTGCAGCGATAGGACATTGGTAGAAATCGACAGCGACATGGTGGGCAAGCCCGTAATGGTTCCTCACCTGTAACGGCACCCAAATTCGTTTCTTGAGATAACTTTACGAAAATTTTCCAAAAAACTTGTAATTCCCACATCACTAGTCGGCCGGCACCCCGCGCAGGCGGCTGACGTCGAGCGGCGACACCAGCTTTCCGCCATTGCCCCAGCCGGAACGGACCAGGGACACGACGGCCGCGATCTCCACATCGGTCAGCGCGGCGCCGAATGGCGGCATGCCGTAGGGACGCGGATTGCCGGCGGTGCCGGGCGGGTAACCGCCGTTGAGCACGATGCGGATCGGGTTGGTCGCGTCTCCCAGCGCCAGCGCCCGGTTGCCGGCCAGCGCAGGGTACGCTGGCGGCGCGCCCTTGCCGTCGGCGCCATGGCAAGCGGCGCAGTGCTGCTCGTACAGCCTGGCGCCGAGGCGCAGCACGCTGTGCGGGTCGCCCGCGTGGCCCGCCGACGCCGCGACGGTGGCGCCGCGCGTCGCTGGCAAGCTTTTCAGGTAAGCCGCCATGGCGCCGGCATCGGTATTGGACAGATGCTGGAGGCTGGCCTTGACCACTTCCGCCATCGGCCCGACCGCGGCACCGCGCCCGGACACGCCGGTCTTGAGCAGGCGGGCAAGCTCCGCCTCAGGCCAGTCGCCCAGGCCGGTAACCGGATCGGACGACAGTGCCGGGGCATACCAGAGCGCGCCCGGCATCAGGGCGCCGCCGAGGCCATCCTGCGCCAGCGAGCCGCCCAGCGCCGAGCGCGCCGAGTGGCAGGCGCTGCAATGCCCGAGGCCCTGCACCAGGTAGGCGCCGCGGTTCCACTCGGCGCCCCGGCTCGGCTGCGGCTGGAACTGGCCGGGCGTGAAGTACAGCGTCCGCCAGAACGCCAGCAGCACGCGCTGGTTATACGGAAACGCCAGCCCATGGGCGCGGTTCGGCTGGTTCACCGGCTTAATGGTGCGGAAATAGGCATACAAGGCGTCCGAATCGGCCCGCACCATCCTGGTGTAGTTCGGATAGGGAAACGCCGGATACAGGAAGCTGCCATCCTTCGACTTGCCGTTGTGCAGAGCGCGCCAAAAGTCGTCGGCGCTCCAGCTGCCGATGCCGGTCGCCGCGTCCGGCGTGACGTTGGGTGCGTAAAGGTTGCCGAAGGGCGTAGTGATGGCGCGCCCGCCCGCATATTCCTGGCCGCCGCGGGCGGTGTGGCAAGCCATGCAGTTGCCGGCGCGCGCCAGGTACCTGCCCTTGTCGATCTGGGCAAGGGTGTCGGCCACCGGGACGGCGACGGCATCGGCGCCGGGATCGCGCCAGGTTTGCATGGCGACGATCGCCAGCGACACCAGCGCGAGGACAGCGGCAAGGGTAAGCAATAGTCGTTTCATGTTACTGCCCGTGGGATGGTGGGACACTGCCGCAGGCGAGCGGCAAGCGGATCGGCGCGGCGGGCGCGGGCGCCGGCAGCATTCCGGCAGGAACCGGCTGCGCGGCCAGCCAGCCAGCGACCGCGGCCGCATCGTCCGGGCTCAGTTGGCGGCTGACCTGGGCCATGCAGTCAGGCGCGGCGGCGCGGCGCGCGCCATTCTTCCACGCGCCGATCTGGGCGATGAGATAGTCGCGCGGCAGGCCCAGCAGGCCCGGCGTGGCCGGCTGCACCCCGCCCAGCGCGGCGCCATGGCAGGCGCTACACGCCGGAATCTTGCTGGACCGGTCGCCGCTGAGCGCCAGCACGCGGCCGCGTTCCAGCGCCGCCGCCGGCAGCCGCGATGGCGGCGCAACCGGATACGGCGGATGCTGGGCCGCGAAATAGCCAGCGATTTCACGCAGGTAGGCATCGGGCATGTGGTCGATCAGGTAAGTCATCGGCGGATACTGCCGCCTGCCATGCTGGAAGTTGACCAGCTGGTTGTACAGGTAGCCAGCCGGCTTGCCGGCGATCCGGGGAAAATAGCCTTCGCTGGTGGCGCGCCCCTGCTTGCCATGGCAGGCGACGCAGGCGAGCGCGCGCTGGGCGATCGTGTCGGGGACCGCCACTTGCTGCGCGGCGGCGGGAATCGCCAGCATGGCCAGCGCGGCGAACATCGTATCGATTGTCTTCATGACCGATATTGTCCGGCAGGCTGGCACGGCAAAACAGAAGCAGCGGAGCGCAATTTTTGCAGATCAGATGGCAACTGCGCTGCCCGTTCCGGACTCGCACGCGGCGTCGCGCCCAGAGCGGGAAAGCGCATCTGATATGCTATTTTTTCTTGCGTCTGCCACTGTACTGCAAGCGATTCCGGGAGGACAATGCAGATTCACCTGGAGGCGCACATGAGCAACCCTGACGACACCCCATCCACCCGCTCGTTCGGCCGGACCATGAAGGCGATCGCCTGGTCGTTCACGGGACTGCGCAGCAAGCGCGATTTCGACGACGACGTGGAAGGCGGCATGAACCCCTTCCATGTGGTAATCGCCGCCCTGCTCGGCGTGGCCATCTTTATCGGGGTACTGGTCGCGTTCGCGCGATACGCGATCGCCTGACATGAAGCTGTATGAAGCCTTCGCCGAAGAAATAGCCCAGTCGATCCGCGCCGGCGTGATGAAGCGCGGCGATCGCCTGCCGTCCGTGCGCCAGGCCAGCGCCAGCCGCGGCGTCAGCCCGTCGACCGTATTCGAGGCCTACTACCTGCTGGAAGCGCGCGGACTGATCCGCGCGCGCGAACGCTCCGGCTATTACGTGACCGCCGGCGCCAGGGCCCAGCTGCCCGAGCCTGGGCTCGGCACCCGCCCGGACGGCGATTCGACCGCCATCGACGTCAGCGAGCTGGTGTTCGACATCCTCGAATCGACCCGCATGCGCGACGTGGTGCCGTTCGGCTCGGCGTTTCCCAGCCCGCTGCTGTTTCCGCTGCCCCGGCTGGCGCGCTCGATGGCCTCGAGCGTGCAGGCGATGGATCCATGGAGCACGGTCGACGACCTTACCCCCGGCAATGCCAGCCTGCGCCGCCAGATCGCGCTGCGCTACCTGGCCGACGGCATGTCGGTCCACACCGACGAAATCGTGATTACCAACGGCGCGCTGGAAGCGCTCAACCTGTGCCTGCACGCGGTGGCGCGGCCGGGCGACGCCGTGATCATCGAATCGCCCGCCTTCTACGGCGCGCTGCAGGCGCTGGAAGGCTTCGGCGTGCGCGCGATCCAGGTCGCGACCCATCCGCGCGACGGCATCGACCTGGCCGAGCTGGCCATCGCGCTGGAACGCCACGCGCCCAAGGCCTGCTGGCTGATGACCAATTTCCAGAACCCAATGGGTTGCCTGATGCCGGATGCGAAAAAACAGGCACTTGTGGAACTTCTGGCTGCGCATGCTGTTCCGCTGATCGAGGACGATGTCTATGGCGAGCTGTATTTCGGCAGCAAAAGGCCCTTGCCCGCCAAGGCCTGGGACAAGAAAGGCCTGGTGATGCATTGCTCGTCGTTCTCGAAGAGCCTGGCGCCGGGCTACCGGGTCGGCTGGGCGGTGCCGGGACGGTTCACCCGCGACGTGGCGCGCCTGAAGCTGACGCGCACCTTGTCGGCCTCGGCGCCGGCCCAGGCCGCGCTGGCCGATTATCTGGCCAAGGGCGGCTACGACAAGCACCTGCGCCAGTTGCGCCACGCGCTGGCAACGCAGCAGGAAGCGATGCTGCAAGCGGTCGAGCGCCATTTCCCTGCCGGCACCCGCGCCACCCGGCCCGATGGCGGCTATTTCATCTGGGTCGAGCTGCCCGGACGGGCCGACACGATCGAGATTCACCGCCAGGCGCTATCGCTGGGCATCAGCGTCGCGCCGGGGCCGATGTTCTCGGCGCAGCGCCGCTTCGCCAATTGCCTGAGGCTGAACTACGGCCATCCGTGGGACGCGCGCGCCGAGGCCGCGATGGCGACGCTGGGGCGCCTGCTGGTGGCCAGCGACGTGTGAAAAACAGCGGGACAGCGACGCGTGCGCGCCCGCGCCTGACGTAGAATTGACTTCCGCACAACGCACAACCCGGGAGATGCACGATGAAATGGCTTGCCATGTTGACGCTGCTGTTCACTACCCACGCGAGCGCCCACCACGGCTGGAGCGAGTACAACGCCGAGAAACCGCTGCAGGTCAGCGGCACCATCGAGGAATCCGGCTACATGCACCCGCATGGTTTCGTCCGCCTGAAAGCCGGCGACAAGACCTGGCTGGTGGTGCTGGCGCCGCCTTCGCGCATGGAAAACCGCGGGCTCGCACCGGCGACGCTGACCAAGGGCGCGAGCGCCAGCGTGCTTGGCTACCAGCACCGTAACAAGCCCGAAGAGATGCGCGCCGAACGCATCACCATCGGCGGGAAGACCACGGAGCTGCGTTAATGCCGGACGGCGCCGGCCTGCTGGGCTGGCTTGAAGCGAGCCCGTTGGCGGCAGCCATGCGCGGCAGCATGTGGATGTATCCGATCGTCGAGATCGTCCATATCGTCGGCTTTGCGGTGCTGGTCGGCTCGGTGGCGATGTTCGACCTGCGCGTGCTCGGCTTTGCCCGTGCGCTGCCGCTCAAGGCGCTGGGACGGCATCTGCTGCCATGGGCGCTGGCCTCCCTTGCGCTGATCGTGCCTGCCGGATTCATGATGTTCTCGGCCCATCCGCATGACTTTGCCGGCAGCACGGTATTCCAGCTGAAGCTCGCGCTGATCGCCGCTGCCGGTGTCAACGCGGCGATTTTTCATGCCGGCCCCTATCGCGGGGCGGTCGGCTGGAACGATGGCGCCCCTGCCCCGCTTGCCGCCAAAGCCCATGCCGCCGCGTCGCTGCTGATCTGGATCGCCGTGATCAGCTGCGGCCGCCTGCTTGCCTACACCTGAGGACCCCGATGACACGACTCCTATTGCTCTTTCTGCTTTCAATCAGCCTCAACGCCAGCGCGGCGATCGACGAGGCCTTCTGGGCTCAGCTCAAGCAAGGCGGCAACATCGTTCTGATGCGCCATGCCCAGACTGTCCCCGGTGTCGGCGACCCGCGCGGATTCAGGCTCGGCGATTGCAGTACGCAGCGCAACCTGTCCGCCGAAGGACGGGCCGATGCGATGCGGATCGGCGCCGCATTCCGTGCCCGCGCGATCGCGGTTGCCGACGTGCTGTCGAGCCGCTGGTGCCGTTGTGTCGACACCGCCACCATCGCCTTTGGCAAGGTGCGCCCCGCAACCATGCTCGACTCCGTCTTCAACGACAGCGAGCGCAGCGGCGAGGACAAGCACACCGAACTCTACAAGTTTCTGGCGCAGCGCCCCGCTGCGGCCGGCAACCTGGTGCTGGTCACCCATGCCCTGAACATCAGCGCCTTGACAGGTGTATCGGTGGCGTCCGGAGAGATGCCGATTGTCCGGCTGGACGGGCCGCGCACACTGACCGTGCTGGGCCGCGCGACGCCATAGACGGTAGCGGCGTGCGGCATGGCCGGGCCGTGGGCGGAAACAATGTGGGCGCGGCCGATGACGGTGGCCCTGGGATCGATTTGAGGTTCGCCAGCCTTTACGCGACGTAGCGGCGGCGATGCGGACGGGTCAACACCCGTAATGCTACCGGGAATGGAATCCCCGCGGTTTTCAGGAAGTGCGCCGCCGCGAGCGTACCTTGCGCCGACTGGACGGCAATGGCGAGGTCGACTTTGACAGCGGATGCCCGGTCAGGGCGCGGAAGGTGATGATTGTCCAAAATGTCTCCACATCAATTCAAAGCCAGAAAATCTTACGATCCTACTTGAATCGCTGGTTTCCCCACAAGCTTATTTACGCTGCGCCTGCATCACATGGCACGGAAGCAATGCGCGTACAGCGGGCTGACACGCGGCTTTTCCGGCCGGTTGCGAAACGCCAGCACCATCTTCCCCATCGCATCGCGGTTTGCGCAGCTGACGCTGGCCATGTTGACCACCATGCTCCGGCTTATCTGGCGGAACTGTTCCGGGTCGAGTTGCGGCAGCAGTTCCTTGAGTGGCACCCGGATCAGCGCTTCGCTGTCGGCCGTGACGACGTTGACATACTTGTCGACCGCCTGGAAATACACCACCTCGGCCACGGGGATCAAGCGCACGCCATGGCCGACCGCGGCGCGCACCATCGTCAGCCGCCCCGCGGCCGGCGCGTCGGGCACCAGCGCGCGCAGTTGCCCGATCAGGTGCGCCAGTCCGCCGCCATCCTGTTTGCTCGCCAGCAGCGCGCGCAGCCGTTCGACGGTCTTTCCGAGGCGCGCCTCGTTGACCGGCTTGAGCACGTAGTCGGCGGCGGCCTGTTCAAACGCCTGCACCGCATAGTGGTCGTAGGCGGTGACGAACACGACCTGGGGAAACGGCGCCGGGCCTTCCCAGTGCTCCGCCAGCTCTTCAGCCGCCTCGAGCCCGGTCTGGCCAGGCATCTTAATGTCGAGGAACAGCACATCGGGGCGCAGCGCAAGTGCCTGTTCGACTGCGGCAATGCCGTTCGGCGCGGTGGCGACGATCTCCAGGCCGGGCCAGAGCCGCTGCAAGGTCATCGCCAGCGTGGCCGCAAGGATCGGTTCGTCTTCGGCGATCAGGGCGCGGATGGTCATGTGCTCTCCAGTGGAAAATGCAATCGGGCCAGCGTGCCTTGCGGCAGTGCCGCTTCGATGACGACCGCGGCACGCTCGCCATACAGCACGTGCAAGCGTTCGCGGGTGGTGGCGACACCGATGCCGCCGCCGCGCGACGCTGGCGCGCCGGTCAGCCCGCAGCCGCTGTCGCGCACGCTGAGCTGCAGCACCCCGTTCTCCGCGGTGGCGCCGATGTCCACGGCGCCGCCATCGATCGCCGGCTCCAGGCCGTGCACGATGGCGTTCTCGACCAGCGGCTGCAGCAGCATCGGCGGCACGCGCGCGCCGCGCAGTTCGGGCGGCAGGCTGAGGCGGTAAGACAGCCGCGCGCCCATCCGCACTTTCATCAGCCCAAGATAGGCCTCCATCGCGGCGAACTCCTGCGCCAGTGTGGTGCTCTCGCTGCGCGAGGCGCCGAGGGTCGCGCGCAGGTACTGGATCAGCTGGTCGAGCATCTCGCTGGCACGGCCCGGATCGAGGGCGATCAATCCTTGCAGGTTGGCCAGCGTGTTGAACAGCATGTGCGGTTCGATCTGGGCCTGCAGCAGGCGCAGCTGGGCTTGCAGCGCGGTTCGCTCGATGACTTCGGCACGCAGGCGGGCCTGGTGGTGTTCCTGCTCGACGCGGCGCAGGCGCTCGCGATGGATCACGATCGCCGTCATCATGATAAGGCCGAGAAAGGTGAACACAATCATGCTGACCCGCGGCAGTGTCGGATAGTCGGCAATGCCGGGAATTTTGAAACCAAACAGGAGGCTGCCCAACACCAGGCCCGAATAGTGAGCGACCGGCGCGGCAAATGCCATCAGCGCGATCAGCGCAGGCCACGACAATGGTTTACGCCGTGGATGGTCGAGCAACCAGATGCGCGGGCCGTTGACCATCGAAAAGCCAATCACGGCGATGCTGATTGAAAACACCAGCTGCTCGAACAAGCTCTCAGGCCTGCCGACCACCAGCGTGATCACCAGCGCCGCCATCGCGCCGATGACCAGCGCGATGCGCAACTCGTCGAGCAGGCGGCGCATCGGCGCGCGCGGCTTGATGGCGAGAGATTCGATACTTGGGGACATCGCTTGCCCTGTTCAGTTGGTCACAATGAAAATGCATTGTGCCAACCCGGCAGACCGAGGGCAAGTCAGCTGCGATAAAACGCGATTCCGCTGGCGCGAAGTGACGCTGCTGTCGACCGAACTGGCGCGGGGAGCTTAGAACTGCCGCGTGTAGCCGAGCGTGATCGCGCCAAAGCGGCGGCGCGCGTAGCTGATGGCCGGCGGACCGTCGCCTGCCGGCTTGGGCGGGTTCAGCCAGGTGTACTGCAATACGATGCTGTCGCGCTCGGCCACGCGGTAGCCCAGGCCGGCACGCAACTGCCACGCAAAGCCGCTCTTTTCGGCCGGCCCAAAGCACTTGCAACTGGCGCCCACGCCCAGCAGCGGCAGGGTCGTCCTGCCCCAGCCAATGCCGCCGCCGATGAAGCTGTCGACCGATTCAGACAGCTGGTCGGTGCGGAACGCATTGGCGAACAGCGCCTGGTAGCGGCCGTTGGCGTCGACCGCCTCGCTCAGCGGCGCGAGCGTCAGGCGCGTCACCTCCAGGCGTCCGGCCTCGTACTCGAGTTCGTAGCGCAGGTGATCCTTCTGGCGGCCGATGACCAGGCCGCCATGCAGCCCGCGGTCGAGTTCCATCCGACCATTTAGCGGCGTGCCCGCGCCGAAATCGATCTGGGCATCCCAGTGCCGCAAGGTGTTGACGCCGGCATGCACGCCCCAGTAGCGCAGCGGCTCGGCCGCGATCGCCTGCGAGGCCGACAGCGTGGCCGCGGCGAACAGGGCAAATAGGCTCAATTTCCTCATCCTTACTCCTCAATTGCCAAATGATGTGCCGAATACGGCATTCAGGTCGCCAGCGGTGGCGGCGGCGCCGTGCGCGACGCCAACGAGCTGGACCTGCGTGAAGTAACTTTGTTCGACGGCGTCGATAAAGCCGGCGTCGCTGGTCGACTGGTACGTCCGCGCCAGCTGCGCGACAAGGTCCTTGACCGCCGCATTGTCATGGTTGGCGATCAGGTAGCCTTCCGCATCGAACTTGAAAGCATTATCCACGGTGACACTAAACCTGGCGCCACGGTCCGTGTAGCCCAGCGCCGCCAGGCCCTGGCTCGCGGCCTCGGCCATTGAAGCCAGTTCGGTCAGGCCACGGGCATTCTGGTACAGGTGAATATTGACGCCAGCCTGCCCGGGCGCCGCCGCCATGAAGCCCGCCGAGCCTTTGACGATCTCGTAGCAGGCGTACGGCAAGGCGTCGCCATCGACCGCGAACGTCATGTCTAGGGTGAACGGCTGGTAGAACGACGACACATGCTTTGCGCCGGGCGCACCGGCCATCGAGTCGAACGCGACACCGGTAAACACGTTGCCGGCGCCGGCCGCTTTGCCCTGGGCGTCGGCGATGTCGGCGGTGTAGTAAAGCTCGCCGTTTGCCAGGCGAACGCTGAAGACCTGGTCCGGCGCCGTCATGTCGAATGCCAGCAGGCCCGGGTCGACGATGACGCCGTTGACCACGCCATCATCGTCGCCGCGGGCGCCGTCGGTGAGGGTCAGGACAATGCGGTCGATCCGTCCATCGTTGTTCAGGTCGACCAGCGTGGCGCCGTCATCCATCGTGGTCAGGTCCTGGTCGTCGAGGAAGCTGTACCAGGTCTGCGATGCCTGGTCGAATTTGACGAAGTCGTTCGATACGACACCGCTCAAGCCCAGGTCGATCACCACCCGCGTTTGCAGGCCGGGGCGATCCGGCGCCAGGTCGGGCAGCGCCGCGACATTGTTCTCCGGGCTGATCGTGAAATTGAATACCGGGGACGCCGCACGGAGTGCTTCCGGCAGCGCGGCCGGCAGGCCGGACAAGCTCAGGTCTTTCAGCTGGGCGCCGGCGGTCAGTACGACAGCGTCGGTTCCCGCGCCGATGCTGCCCGCGATCACCGCGCCGAACGACGCCAGGGGCGCGGCCTTGCCCAACGCAAAATCGGCAAGCGAGGCGAGCGGCATGTGAGCCACCGAGTTCTGTTGCCAGTCGAGGATGCCATCCTTGTTGTAGTCGCCATTGTAGGCCGCCAGCTCCACCGACGGGGCAACGCCGTCCAGGTCGGTAACGACCGTCACCGATACCGGCGCCTGGCCGACAATCGCACCGGCGGCATTCAAGATCTGCGCGGTGAAAGTGTACACGCCGTCGTCGAGCGGTCCGGGACCGACGTTGACCGCGCCGGTGAGCAGGTCCGCTGCGGTAACGGTCGCCGCGCCGACCACCTCGCCGCTTGGCGACAGCAGGCGAACGCTTCCACCCGCTACCAGCAGGCCGTTGCCCTTGAGCGTGAATTCCGGATCGCGCACGCTGGTGACGCCATCGTTGTTGCTGCTGCCGTCGTCCGATTTCGCATCGAGGCCGGTCTCCATCACCGGTGGCGCCGGTGCTGCCGGTGGTGCCGGTGGCGCCGGAACCGGTTTTACCGGGGCCGGTTCGGGCTCTGGCTCTGGCTCTGGCTCTGGTTCAGGCTCCGGGACAGGAACGGGAACGGGAACAGGTGTTGGAACCGGTGTTGGAACCGGTGTTGGAACCGGTGTTGGAACTGGTGTTGGGACAGGTACCGGGACTGGCAGAGGAACAGGGTCTGGCACTGGAACAGGGACGGGAACCGGATCTGGTGTCGGTTCTGGCACCGGGTCAACCGGCACAGGGGCCGGGATGACAGGAACGACCACGACCGGCGGGGTAGGCGCGGCATCGTTGTCGGTGATGGTGACGACGCCCAGATTATCCGTAATCGCTGCGAAAGCGCTGTCGCTCAGCACCACCGAGATGTCACGTGCGCCGTCGACGGTCGCATTGTCCACCAGCGCAACCTGGAACGTCTTGGTCAGTTCGCCGGGCGCGAACGTCAGCGTCCCGGTGTCGGCGGTGTAATCGGTGCCGGCAATGGCCGTACCGTCCTGCAAGCTGTATTTTACGAGCACGGTATCGAGTGTCGCCTTGCTCAGCGAGACCGTCACGGTCGCTGCGCCGGCCGCTTCGTCAACCACCACATCGTTGACCGACAGCTGCGGCTGCGCGGCCAGGTATTCATTAAGCGTCGTCAGCAAACCACTGGTCGCCGCGTTGCCCGACACCTTGCCGCCGCTGATCGACAACGCCTGTCCGTTAAACGTCAGGCCGATGAAACTGTGCGGGTCGCCATTGGCTTCGGTATTCGGATCGATCACCGTGAACCCGCCGCCTGTGGTGGCCAGCGTGTGGTTGCTGTTGCCCGTCGCGTAGAACACCATTGTGCTGACCGCGCCGCTCGGCGCGCGCCAGTTGATCACGCCGTCGATCTTGTGCTGGACGCCCGCGGCATCGGTGATCAGGATGGTGCCGGACAGGTCGTTGCCCTGGCTACCGCCGAACAGACCCGTGGTCGTGGCTTGCTGGAACTGGAAATTCGACCAGCCAAGCGCGGTCAAATACGACGACGACGACGATTCATTGGTTTTCGACGCAGTGCCGATAAAACCATTGGAAAACGATACCGATACGATGCTCGTGGCCAAGATGAGCCCTCAAAAGAAATAGACGATGTGGTGTCCGGCGGACAGATTCGAGGCGGATGCTGGGGCTCGGTATTGGGGTGCTGGCGTTGTTGGGGCCATGCGCGAGTGTAGCGAGCGATCTTTCCCAAGATCAAGAACAGATTGCTGTAGAGATATCAAACAGTTGTAATAGCGCGAATCTCGTTGTCATGTGACAACAAAAAGGAGGCTGAACAAATGCGCGCATGGCGTGTTTTTTTCGATTGCATATGACAAACGAATTATTTTCTATGCTACTTTATTGCCGTGCATCCCGAATTTTCTCTGCGATGGAACCATGAGCCCGGACCTTCCTGCCGCGTCATCCAATGTTCCACCCGACGACGCGGGCGCATTGTCACTCGAGCATTTATTGCACCATCTTCCAGGGGTGGTGTACCGCTGCGAAATCGCCCACCCGTGGCGCATGGAATACATCAGTCCCGGCATCGAAAAGCTGACCGGCTACCCGGTAGCGGCATTCCGGGACGGTGACGTCACCTTCGGCAGCGTCATCCATCCGGACGACCGCGACAAGGCCTCGCGCACCGTCGACCAGGCCTTGCACACCGGCGAGCCGTTTCAGCTGACCTACCGCATCGTCACCGCGGCGGGCGACATCAAATGGGTGTGGGAGCAAGGCGCTGCGCTGGTGGAAGAAGACGGCACGGCCGTCGCGATCCAGGGCTTCATGGCCGACTTCACGCGCGTACGCAAGGCCGACCTCAAGGTGGTCGAGCAAGCCACACTGCTCGACAAGGCGCGCGACGCCATCGTCGTCATCGACACCGACTCGCGCATCACCTACTGGAACCACGGCGCCGAGCGCATGTACGGCTGGAGCGCCGGCGAGGCCGAAGGCAAGCTGTTGTGCGAGCTCCTGTACGAAGACCATGACGCGTTCCGGACGGCCTACGAAACCACGCTGGACGAAGGCGACTGGCGCGGCGAGCAGTGCCAGCGCCGCCGCGACGGCAGCCTGGCGCATACCGACAGCCGCTGGACCCTGCTCGGCAGGGGAAATGGCCACAGTCCCGCGGCGGCACGCAAGATCATGTCGATCAGCACCGACATCAGCGAGCGCAAGCAGCACGAAGACAAGATCTTCCGGCTCGCGTTTTACGATCCGCTGACCGACCTGCCCAACCGCGCCAACCTGCTCGACCACCTGCGCCGCGCGCTGATCGGCAGCGCGCGCACCGGCAAGTTCGGCGCGCTGATGTTCTGCGACCTCGATCATTTCAAGACTCTCAACGACACCCACGGCCACGACGCCGGCGACATGCTGCTGCAGGCCGCCGCACGCCGCCTCGAACACAGCGTACGCGAAGCGGACATGGTGGCGCGCATCGGCGGCGACGAATTCGTGATCCTGATCGCACCGCAGGACGAAACCCGCGACGCGGCCGCGATGCAGGCCGAGACGGTCGCCCACAAGATCGTCACCGCGATGGCCGCGCCGTTCAAGCTGGCCGACTTCAGCTACGCGGTATCGGCCAGCATCGGCATGGTGGTCATTTCCGGCGCCAGCGACACCGTCGAATCGGCGCTCAAGCAGGCCGACAGCGCGATGTACCAGGCCAAGGCCAGCGGGCGCAACACTTTCCGCTTCTACGATCCCGAGATGCAGGCCGCGCTGTTCGCGCGGGCCGAGCTCGAAACCGGCCTGCAGCGCGCGCTGCGCAACAATGAGTTCGTGCTGTACTACCAGCCGCAAATGGACGAGAACAACCACGTCACCGGCGCCGAAGCGCTGCTGCGCTGGGCCCTGCCCAACGGCGAACTGCGGCTGCCGGCCGACTTCATCCACACCGCCGAAGAGACCGACCTGATTGTCGATATCGGCATCTGGGTGCTGCGCACCGCCTGCCGCCAGCTGGCCATCTGGCAGCGCCAGCCCGACACCGCGCACCTGACCCTGTCGGTCAACGTCAGCGCGCGCCAGTTTGTCGAGCCGAACCTGGTCGCGATGACCGAGACCATCCTGCGCCAGACCGGCGCCGATCCGAAAGGGCTCAAGTTCGAGCTGACCGAAAGCCTGGTGGTGACCGACTTTGCCAGCACCGCGCAGCAGATGCGCGCCTTGCGCAAGCTGGGCATCAGTTTCTCGCTCGACGATTTCGGCACCGGTTATTCATCGCTGGTGTGCCTGCGCAACCTGCCGATCGACCAGCTCAAGATCGACCACTCGTTCATGCGCGGCGTGCTGACCGACCGCAACGACGCGGCCATCGTGCGCTCGATCATCGCACTGAGCGGAAGTCTTGGTTTGCAGGTGATTGCCGAAGGCGTGGAAACGATCGGCCAACGCCAGTTCCTGTCCGATGCCGGATGCTTTGCCTACCAGGGCTACCTGTACGAACAGGCGATCTCGGAAGAACACTTCTCGCGCTACGCGCGCGACATGCATTAGCGCACCGTCCCGGCCGCGCTTCCCATGCCAACCGCGCCCGGCCTGACAGCGGGTTATTGGCGCGCCTGGGTCGCCTTGACCAGGCTGTTACGCACTGCGACCACGGTATTCTGGACGGTCTTCAATTCCGCGGGCGACAAGCCGGACTCCTTGACCAGGTTCATCTCCAGGCCTTTTTCGCGCAGCTGGCGGCCGGCGCCGGTCAGGCTGACGATCACCTGGCGCTCGTCGCTGGCAGAACGCTCGCGCTTGAGATAGCCGAGCGACTCGAGCTTCTTGAGGATCGGCGTGAGCGTGTTTGACTCGAGGAACAGCTTCTCGCCCAGGCTGCTGACGGTCTGCTTGTCCTCTTCCCACAGCGCGATGATCGCGATGTATTGGGTATAGGTGAGCCCGAGTTCATCGAGGATCGGCCGGTAGGCGCGGCCAAAAGCCAGGTTGGCCGAATAGATCGCGAAGCACAGGAAGTCGGCCAGCTTCGGTTTTTTCGCGTTTGCAGATTTCATGGTTGTTCTCTGACCTCGGAAAATCCATTATATAGCGAGCGCGATTGAGTCGGAACAGATCTGCGCGCACGATACCCATGCGCTCCGATACCCTGGCTCCCATCCAGGTACCGCCGGGCTGGACGGTTCCGCAAATCGGAAGTTACAGAGCGATCAGAACAACAGGTCAATAGAATGTCGTATTTTTGCCGTCACGCAATTATTTTCTGGTGCACGCATCGACCAGCCGCTATGATCCGAAATGTTCACCCCATTTGTGAACCACGCAACTCCGGCCTTGTCCCCGCCGATCGATACTTCATCTTTCGGAGCTGGATACCATGACCTCCCCATTTCACCGCCGGGCATACGCCAAGATCCTGATGATCGACGACAGCGCATTCGAGCAATGCCGGGTCGCCGACATGCTGCTCGACCTTCCTTATCAGCTCTCGCTGGCCGGCAACGGCAAGATTGGCTACGAACTGGCGCTGAGCGACCGCCCCGACCTTATTCTGCTGGACCGGCGCATGCCGGTCATGGATGGCGACAGCTGCTGCCGCATGCTCAAGGCCAACCCCGCGACCCGCGACATTCCGGTAATTTTCCTGAGCGGATCGGATTCGCCGGAAGAGCGCGCACAGGGACTCCAGATCGGCGCCGCCGATTTCGTCTCCAAGCCTTTTTATCCTGGTGAACTACTGGCGCGCATCCGCATCCACCTCGAACTGGCCAGGTACCAGCATACAGCTCCGGTCGAGCAGGCCGCGAGCGCCTGCAGCGACGAGGTGCTGGTCGAGGCGGCCAAGAACCACATTGCCAGCTGCTTGTCCGACCTGCCCTCGCTGGACGACATCGCCAGGGCCGTCGGCACCTACCGCGAAAAGCTGAGCGACATTTTCCGCCAGCGTACCGGCCAGAGCGTATTCGAATTCGCGCGCGACTGCCGCATCAACCGCAGCGCGCAACTGCTGCGCGAGACCGCGATGGACGTGCGCGACATCGCCACCCAGGTTGGCTTTACCAGCTCCGCCAATTTCGCCACCGCCTTCCGCGCCAAGACCGGTTCCACGCCGAGCGCATTTCGCCGCAGCCCCGGCTGACATCCATTCCGCAGTTGAACCTGTGTAGAATTTGACACAGCCCGCCCGACGCTTTTACCGCGTCGGCGGGCTGTGTCGCCCTGCGCGCCGGCGCAGGGCCCCAACCGGCTCAAAATCTCTCAAAAAATCACTTTACGATCTGCCAAGGCAGAGGTACTATCACATTCAAGGGTGTTTACCAAAAGAAATTACCCTGAACTTTATAGCAACACCCCGCCCACCCAGAACCTGTGATCGCATACATGAAACGACTCGTTACCCTCGTAACACTGCTGACGCTGTCCGGAGCCGCCCTTGCCGGCGGCCGCAGCGATGCCATGCAGGTGAGCTTTGTCATCAAGGAAGCGTGCGTCATCCAGTCCGCGGCGCAGAACACGACGGTGCGATGCAATGTCGACGCGCCGTTCCAGATCCAGCATGCGCCGCAGCCGGCCCCATCAAGCATCGCCGCCCCCTCCCCGAAGACCGACGCCGCCGTCACCGTCATCACCTTCTAAGCTGCGCGCTTAGAAAATGATGGTCGCCATCACCGTATCCTTGTAGTCTCCCGGCGCCGGCGTCGCCTGCGCGGGCACCCTCCCATACAATGTAATCGTCTGCAACGCACCGCTGCCGGTCCCGGCAAGCGTCGCGGTGCCGTTGCTGCCATCGCCCCAGGGCGCGCCGTCGAGCGTCGCCGAGATCTGATAGCCGATGGTGGCCGCGCTGGCGCCATGTTTCATGCGCCGCGCCGCGGGATTGTTGGCGACGCTGCCGCCGCTGAGCGCGATGCGGTACGGGTTATCCTTGGTGCACTGTACCCGCATCGCCGCCGTCGTGCGCACGTCGCTGCGCAGCAGGCCCTGGGTGCCGAACGCCAGCGCATCGGTATTGATCATGCAGTTGTTGCTGACGGTCGCGCGCGCGGCGAACGCGAACGCGGCGCTGTTGCCGCTGCTGGCGCAAGGCTGCGCGACCAGACCATAAAACGAGTAGTTGATGCTGCCGTTCAGGTTGGCGGTGTACAGCGTATCGCCGCCGCTCGTGGTGGCGGCCGCTTCGATGGCCGAAGCCGGCACTTTCCCGTACACCGCAATGGTGCGCGTCATCGTGCCGAGCGCGATCAGGCCGCCGAAGCTGGTAGAGATCGGCGTCGGCGACGATGGCACTGCCGGGCTGCCCCACAGCGCCGCCGGCGCATACGAACTGTCGCGGTACAGGCCGAACGCGATGGTGTTGCTGCCATGGTTCAAGGTGCGCACACTGGTATTGAAATTGGCGCAGATTGCAACGTTCGGAAACAGCAGCAACGGAGGAATTCCGGTCAGCAGGGTCCAGCTGCAGGTGATCGTCAGGGTCCCGGTGGCATAGGCGTCGGCCGCGCCGACGGTGCTGTGGACGCCGAAGTCGACGTCGGTCATCGTGGCCGTACAGCTGTCGGCGCGGGCGGCGGCGTGCATGCCCAGGAGGGCCAGCGCCAGCAACAGCATCCGCACGGTGTTCATGGCGTTCCGTTCACGGCCTTGCATGCCAGGGGCCCGATCACCGGCAAGCTGCCGTCGGCCGGGCGCTTGAAACCGAAGCGCACTTCACAGGCGCCGTCGGCCGAGCGCAGCGTGTTGTCCGCGGCCAGGTCGTCGACGAAAGCGATGCCATCGTAGCCAGCGAGCACGGTCGCGCCGCTGGCCATATTCCTGAACAGCGTTCCCGCCGCCACCGGTTTGCCGTCGGCGCCATGCAACACGACCGAGGCCGCCGAATATCGCTCCACCGTGAAGCGCGAGACCACGCCGGCCATTTGCTGCGGCACCACCTGCATGCTGGTGTTGGCGATGCGCGCATCGGGCGGCAGCGCACTGGTATCGATCGAAATCAGGTTATTGGCATACGGTACCAGATTGGGCACCAGCAAGTGGCCGCGCGCATCGGTACGGCCAATCCGGCGGTTTTCATGCACCACGGGCAGGTCCGCCACGCCGGTGGCCACCATCGCAAAGCTGCTCCCGACCTGGCGCGCGGCCGACAGTGCGCCATCCATGTACACCAGGGAACCGTTGACGTTGGCCGCCGTGCTGCGCAGCTCGCCCGTGCGCTGGGTGAACAAGGTGGCATGGCCGCCACTGCCCAGGTACTGCAGCTGCGCCTGGTCGAAGTCCTGGCCGCCGATATCGCCTTTCTGCAAGGTCCAGCCGAAACCGCCGCCGAAGTCGGGCGCCCGCGACATGCTGAACTGCCGGTTGTCGGCGCCGTTCTGGCGCCCCTTGCCCACGGTGCCGGCGATGCGGTTGCCCAGTGCGATGCTCAGCGTGGCCGATACGCCGCGCACGCTGCGGTCATGCTGGTCGCGAAAGCCACTGACGGTGACGTACACGCCGCTGCGCAGCGCCACGGCGTAGGACGCGGCCACGACGTTGGCCGCCGGCTGCATCGGGCTCTGGTACGACAGCCAGCTGAGGCCGACGCTTTGCCCCAGCGGCAGCGTCGCATTGATGCTGGCGCGGTCGCTGACCCTGGCCACCGGCGTGCCTTCGCCGGTGCCGAGGTCGGCGTAACGGCGCGATGCGCGCTGCGATTGCAGGTCGATGCTGAAGCGCGGCGCGATGTACTGGTAGCCGATGCTGCCCTGCGCGCCATCGCCGCGCCCGCCGCTTGCAGCCGCCGCGGCGTTGACAACCCCGAACTGCCCGATGCGCCACAGCAGCGCGGCGCCGCCATTGACGAGGCCGCGCCCGGCCTCGCCATGCGCCTCGACCGTCAGGTTGGGACCAATCCCATAGCGCCACGAACCCGACGCGGCCGGGCTGCTGGCGTAGTTGAACGACCGGGTGCTCCAGTCGCGCCGCACCGCGCCGAGCTCGACGGAATAGTCCGACAGTCCGGTCGCCAGCATCCGGCTGTCGACGTACAGCGGCAGCGACGACGACACCGAGCGTCCGAGCGCATCGCGCGTGATGATGGTGGCCTGCCCCGCGCCATTGATTCCGGCCACCTGGTTGACCACGAACGGGCCGCTCGGTACGTCAGCGGCAAACTGCTGCACGCCATTGACGAACAGGCTCACCGAACTGGGCACGACCGCGGAACCAGCCAGCGCCGCTACCGGATAGGTCAGCAGATCAGGGCGCAAGGCGAAATTGCGCCGCCACTGGACGCCGCCCATGCGCAGCGCGCGCGTCCAGCCCAGTGACGAACTGACGATATCGCCAATCTGCGTCGATTCAAGCGTCAGCGGGTTGGAACGCTGCCAGTAGGTATTGTAGCGGATGAAGTGGCGGCCCAGGCCGCGCAAGGTCGCCGTTCCGGTACTGCTGAACACGCCTTGCGGGGTGAAGTAGCGCAGCTCGGTGAATGCGGCGGTGCGCCCGGCGCTGCCGCCGATTTGCGAATACAGGTCGTAATGCAGCAGGAATCCGGGCGACGCTACCCCTTCCGCCACCGTGCGCGTCGCGCGCGCGGCGAGCGCCAGCGGCTGGCGCAGTGCGTCGCTTACCTGAAGCACCAGCACCTGGGTCGCCGCATCGTAGGCGACGCTCAAGCCGTGCGCGTCGGCCAGGTCGAATTCTTCGCCGCTGATGCCGAAAGCTGCCGGATTCAGGTCCAGCTCGCGCAGGTTTTGCGCGCTGCTGCGCAAGCCGCGCGCACCTTCGGAAAACTGCAGGATCTTGCCGGTCGCCTTGCCGTTCAGGGTGACCTCCAGATACAGCTCGGCCGCATCGCAGTGCGCGGCAACAGCCATGCACATCACCGGCAAGAGCAGGAAGCGCGCGGCGTTCACTGCTTGGCGACTGCGCTGGTCGCTTTGGCGTTGACATTCGACTCGATGACGACAGCGCCCGACAGGTCGGCCGTTTTATCGACGGCGAGCCGCCACTCGCGCGTGCGGCCGGCGAGCGCGTAGCCGAGCAGGCCCTTGCTCACTTCGAACTCCTTGCCGGCGACCGAGCGCAAACGGGTGGCGCCGATCTGCGCATGCAGGCTGCCGGCGTTATGCACGCTCAGCATCCATTCGCCTTGCTTGCGCAACACCGACCACTGCAGCTGCGGTGCCGCGCGTTCGTCGGCCGGGAAAATAAACACGGGAACCGAGTAGCGCAGCCGGATGTCGACACCGGTGGCCGGGCCGTCGTCGCGTGGAATCTCGTCGATCAGGATACGGTAGCTCTGCTCGATGCTGGCGGCGGCAGCGCCGCGCTGGATCAGGCGGATCGTCTGCGTGCTCTTGGCGGGGATCTGGATGATCGGCGGGCTCGCAACGACCTGGTCGGTCGGGGTCAGCACATCGTCGCCGTCGCGCTGGTCCCACAGGTAAACCCGGACCTGGCCATACACCGGTGCATCGCCGAAGTTCTGCATCGAAATTCCGGCCGCGTTCTGGCCGGCCTTGAAGTTGATCATGACAGGCGAAATCTGCAGGTTCGCGGCCTGGGCGCCGGCGCCAGCCAGCGCAATGGCGAAGAGCAGCAACGTCAGTATTCGCCTCATGCCAGCCTCTTAGAAGTAAACCGTCGCAGTGATTGTCGACTTGTAGCTATCCGGCGCCGGCGTATTCTGCGCCGGTATCTCGCCGTACACCGTCAAAGTCTGCTGGGTGCCATTGCCGGTGCCTGCCATGGTGTTGGTTCCCTGGGTGTTGCCCCACGGCGTGGAACCGGCTGCCTGGTACAGATTGAACTGCACGACGCCCGTGTTGGCGCCAGTACCGCTCATGTAGCGCGTGGTGCCGGACGAGCCGCTACCAGTTCCGGCGTTCAAGCCAATATTGTAAGCGGTCGTGTTGGTGCACGTGACGTTGATGCTCGACTGCGCGTTCACCGTGGTCGCCAGGACGCCCTGGCTCTGGCCGAAATCCATCCCATTGGTGCCGATCGTGCAATCGGCGACGATGCGCATCGTCACATCGAAGGTCGACGATTTACTGCCGTTGCTGTACACGGCCGCGCTGCCAAGGACCGGCATCAGGAGTACCGCAGCGAATACGACGGCGTGGCGCTTTGCTCTTGCTTTCAACATGATGATTCCTCGCAGATGATGTCAAATGGAACATTTATTTCCCTGCTCCAACATGGTGTTCATTATCCAGAGGGGTTGGCGGCCAGAGTTTTGCTCAACGTCGGAACAGTTTTGATCGCCGCGGAAATTGGAAGAAAAGCGACAGTTTCCACGTAAAAAATTTGCCGTCGCGCTGAGGGTGTTGATCGGATGGCCGTCCGAAAAAAGCGCACGACCGTACGATTGAGGGCGACCGGTGATATATTTGCCAGCGCTACGCCATTCAGCGTCCAGCTCAATCACACAAAGGAAACGCCATGTTCAATCACATAATGGTCGGCACCAACGACATCCAGCGCTCGCAACGTTTTTATGACGCCGTGCTCGGGATGCTGGGAGCGGGCCAGCCGATCCGCAATGAGGCGCCCAGCGGCCATGTCCGCCTGTTCTATCGCCATGAGGGCAATACCTTCTGCGTCAGCGAGCCGATCAATGGAGAGCAAGCGACACCTGCCAACGGCGGCACCATCGGCTTCAAATGCAGCTCGCCGGAACAAGTGCGGGAATTCCACGATATCGCCGTCCAGCACGGCGGCGTGTCGGTTGAAGGGCCGCCCGGCCCGCGCGACGGCGGCATGGGGACGATTCACCTGGCCTATGTGCGCGACCCGGACGGCAACAAGCTCTGCGCGCTGCACCGCCCGAAATAAACCACGATCTTGCGCACAGGCCGAGCGCCTGCCCATAGGGCCTGCATCAAGCGGCCAACGCCTGCGTCAGGGCGCGCAGGCGGGCGTCGAGCCGCTCCTTCGCGTCCTGCGATCTGGCGCTGCGTAGCGCTATCTCGCCGGTGACTTCGGCCTGATGCAGCAGCGCCCGGCGCTCGGCGCTTCCCCCGCATGCCTGCCCTGCCCTGGCGATCGTGTCCAGGATCTTCAGCAATACCTCCGTGTTGCCCTGCGCACTCTCGGCGACCTGGCTGAAAGCGAGGCTGGCCAGATGCTCGTAATCGATGCCGATGGACAGCACCCGCAAGCTGCCGTGCTCGTCGTAGCGGTGGCGCGGCGTCAGGTCGCGCCGCCCGCAGTACGCCAGGATGACTCCCATGTGATCCAGGCAGGTCACCGCGGTGGTGCTGTCGTTGATTCCCGGCGACAGCGCTTTCAGGGCCATGTCGACCAGCTGGCGAACCCCGAAGGCGGGATCCTGGTCGAGGGTGCGGAAGGCGTCGATACCAAAGGCGCGGTTCAGCGCGTCGATCATCTGCTCATCCGGGGGCAGCCGCATGGCCACCGAGGCCAGCGTCGCGTCCTGGCCGACAAATTGGCCGGGCCTGTGCTCGATGCGGACGATCGCGTCATGCCGGCACGCCCACGCCAGCAATTGCTCTTCCGCGACCGTCTGGATGGTTCCCCACTGCCGCGCGGGCACGGCGTGCCAGGCCAGGCCGGCCGGAGCGCTAGCCGTCCTGGGCACTCCGCCGGCGCTATCGCCATCGCCGGGAAAATATTTGTCGATCATGCGCAAGGTTTCTTGCGTGATCGCCTGGGCCATCTCGGCTGCCTGGATGGTCGATGAAATGTGGTGGATGAAGAAAATGAAGGCCGCGCTCCCCAGCACGGACAACAGCACCGATCCCAGCACGGCGAAGGCGGGAACGAACGGCACGGGCTGCTCGCTGACGGCGCGCAGCACCAGCAGGCAATACAGGAAAATGCCGACGAATATCCCCAGCACCGCCTGGTTGCCCTTGTCGCGCATGAAATTGCGCATCACCCGCGGCGTGTACTGGGCCGATGCCAGGGTCAGGGCCACCATCGTAATCGAGAACGTGACGCCGGCAATGGTCGCCATGACGCCCGCAATGGTCGAAAGAATGCCGCGCGCTCCGTCGGCTTCCGTCGTGAACAGCCGCGGCCAGCGCTGCTGCGCAACGCCGTCGACATGCCGGTCGAGTTCCACCAGGCCAAACGCCAGCAGCATCAGGCTTGCAATGATGAGTGCAGGCACGAACCATAAACTGGAGTGGATCTGCAACCAGAGTTGCTTGAAGCTACGACTTCCTGAGGCACCGTGCATCGGGGAACACCTTTCGATGAATAGCGAATATGGGACCACTCTATCGCAAGCGGTGCTCATCGATCTGTGCGTTAAGGCACCGCTGGCTGTTGCGCCGTGTCGCACCTGCCAGCGTGCCGCGCGTGCCGGTCACTTCTTCACGAATGCGTCCACCGCCGCACGGCCAACGGCCGGGTCGTCGGTAAAGAATCCGTCGATCCCGGCGTTCAGGTAAGCGAGGATCTCGGCGCCCGAATTGCCGCGCTGGCTAGGCGACGTCGCGGGCGCCGCGCGCAGGCTCGCCGGCAGGAACGGATTTTCGGGGCGCAGGGTCCAGGTGTGGACCTTCAAGCCAGCCGCGCGCGCGTTCGTGACGAACTGCGTCGGCGCGCCCAGCTCATTGGCGCCGGTGCGCGGGATGATGATTTCCTTGTACGGCGACACGACATCCGCATAGGCGGCGATTTCCCGCAATCCGTTGGCGGTGATCAGGTCGGCGTAGGTGCGGCCCGTCTTTGCAGCAACGAAGTCGTACGGCGCATTGGCCGGACTGTCGACCAGCTGCACCAGGCGAATCGCCGTCATGCCGCGCAGCTCCTTCAGGTTGGCCGTCTCGAACGACTGGATGAACACGGCCGCATCCTTGCCGCGGTAGCCGTTGGCCGCCAGCAGGTCGACCAGGCGCTTCTCCATCGGCAGCCCGATCGCCTTGAAATAGCTCGGATGCTTGGTCTCCGGGTACAGGCCGATCACCTTGTTGCGCGCCTGGCCTTCGCGCTTGACCAGGTCGATGATCTCTTGCAGCGTCGGGATCTCGAACTGGTCGTTGTAGGCGACGTTGCCCGGACGATTGGCCGGAATGCGCTCGCGCGCGCGCAGGGTTTTCAGCTCGGCCAGCGTGAAGTCTTCGGTGAACCAGCCGGTGACCGCCACGCCGTCGATAACCTTGCTTGCCTTGCGCGCGGCGAACTGCGACAGCGTCGCCACATTCGTGGTCCCGGAAATCTCGTTTTCGTGGCGCGCTACCAGCACGCCATCCCTGGTCGATACCAGGTCGGGTTCGATGACGTCGGCGCCGTCCTCGATGGCCTTCTGGTAAGCGGCAAGCGTGTGCTCGGGGCGCAGCGCCGAGGCGCCGCGGTGGCCGGTCACGGTCGGCGTTGGCGGCCAGGCGGCGCCAGGGTTCTGCAGGTCGGGGCCGCCGTCGCTGCCGCAGCCCGTCGCAAGGACGGCTGCCGCGGCAATGGCGATCAGGGAAGCGAAGCGGGATGGGAACGGCAGGACGCGTCGTTGCACGGTGAACTCCAGGTTGTTGAACGTGCGTCGAGCTTAACAAGCTGATATGACGATCCTGTGACGCCCCGGTGCAAGCGCGTCAGGCCCGCTGTGGAGCCGGCGCCCTCGCCCTTCCCTAGCCTTGACTGGCCGAGGCCACGGCGCCGACATACACCGCGCGGAAGTCGTTCACATTGGTCAGGGTCGGTCCGCAAATGACGGAGTCGCCCAGCGCCTGGAAAAACCCGTGGCCATCGTTGTTGGCAAGACTGTCGCGCGGGCGGATGCCGTGCGCCCAGGCCCGTTCGAGCGAATCGGGCGCCAGCAAGGCGCCGGCGATCTCTTCCTGGCCGTCGACTCCGTCGGTATCGCAGGCGATCGCATGGATGCCCGCATGGCCATCGAGCGCCACGCCGAGCGCCAGCAGGAACTCGACGTTGCGCCCGCCGCGGCCGTCGCCGCGGATCGTCACCGTCGTCTCGCCGCCGGACAACAACACGCATGGCGCCTCGAATGGCTGGCCGAAACGCGCCACCTGGCGTGCGATGCCGGCCATGACAGTGCCGACCTCGCGCGCCTCGCCTTCGATGCTGTCGCCAAGGATATGGGCCGGCACGCCAGCCTCGCGCGCCACCGCCGCTGCCGCTTCCAGCGCCATCTGCGGGGTGGCGATCATGCGCGTCTCGCTGTTGGCGAGGCGCGCGTCGCCCGGCTTGATGCTCTCGCCGGCGCCGCTCTCGAGCAGCGCGCGCGCTGGCGGCGGCACGTCGATCGCGTAGCGCCGCAGGATCGCCAGCGCATCGGCGCAGGTGGTCGGGTCGGCGCAGGTCGGTCCGCTGGCGATATTGATCGGGTCGTCGCCCGGCACGTCGGAGATGGCCAGCGTCACCAGCCGCGCCGGGAAGCACGCCGCGGCCAGGCGTCCGCCCTTGATCGCCGACAGGTGGCGGCGCACGCAGTTCATCTCGCTGATGGTCGCGCCGCTTTTGAGCAGGTCGCGGTTGAGCGCCTGCTTGTCGGCCAGGCTGAGGCCATCGGCGGGCAACGGCAGCAAGGATGAACCGCCGCCCGAGATCAGGCAAATCACCAGGTCATCCGCATTCAGGCCCTGCACCAGCGCGAGGATGCGCCGCGCCGCCTCCAGTCCGGCCTGGTCTGGCACCGGATGGGCAGCCTCGATAATCTCGATGCGCTCGCACGGCACCTTGTAGCCGTAACGCGTGACCACCAGGCCGCTCAGCGGCCCGGGCCAGTGCTGCTCGACCACCCTGGCCATTTCCGCCGATGCCTTGCCCGCACCGATGACCAAGGTGCGGCCGGCCGGCGCCGGCGGCAGGTGAGCTGGCAGGCAGTGGCGCGGCTGGGCGGCATCCACGGCGGCGGCGAACATTTTCTGCAACAGCTCTTCTGGCGACATGAAGGTTCCTTGAATGAACAGCGTGTCTGTCAAGTATATGCGAACCGCCGCAGCGCCCCTTCAAATACATTCGGTGAATGACTGGTATCGAAAGATCGAATTGGATTTATTTCTCATCGGGGCCGATACTCGAATCAATCCACTTGTTCACGAAAGCGCCCAATGACCACTACCACCTTCTCCCTCGTTTCGGAAAATGCGTTCCTGTCGTCGCTGGCTCGCTCTGTTGTACGTTTGTTCACGCCCGCTGCCGCGAACGGTCCTGGCGTGATGAGCCTGTACCGCATGGTCGGCTCGGGCGACACGGTCCGTGCCGAAGCCATTGAGGCGCTTGCCCGGATGGCGAAATAAGCCGGTCCCCGCGCATTGTGAAATAATCCGGGTTTCCGGCTGCGCCAGCGCAGCGCGAACCTGGAGCCCCAATGAGTTACGACCTGATGGTTTTTGCGCCGGAGGCCGCGCCGCACAAGCGTGACGCCTTCCTCGACTGGTACGACCAGCAAACCGAGTGGCACGACGACCAGGACTACGACGACCCTGCCATCGCCACCGCGGCTCTACAGGCATTCTTCGCCGAGCTGTCGGCCGAGTTCGCGCCCGCCGAAGGCGACGGCGACACCGGCACCGACTATACGATCGGCCCGTCCCTGATCTACTTGTCCTTCCTCGACTGGGACAAGATCGACCGCGCCCACGAAGCGGTATTCAGCCTGGCCGGCAAACACGGCCTCGGTTTCTTCGATGTCAGTTCCGACCTTGCCGAAGCATGGCTGCCGGACAAAAAAGGCGGCCTGCGCGTCGCCCATTCGGACTAAGGCTCTGACATGCAAAAACTGATCTCGGAACTGAGCCGGCTGTACCTGCCGGCAGGCGCCGTGGCGCCCGACGCGCTGGCCGAGCACATGCTCGGCAAGACCACGCTGGCCGTCCCGCTGGTGTCGGACAGCGGCATGACGCGCGCCCTCATGATCCCGTTCCGCAAAGCGAAAAACGGCGGCGACGAGGCCCGCCACTGGACCCAGCTATGCGCGCTAGCCAATGCCTTGCAGGCCGACCTTGGGCTGCCGGCGCCCGCTGTCAGCATCTCTGGCGCGGATGGCTACGGCTTGTGGCTGTCGTTCGCGGATCCGGTGCCGGCCAGCGCGGCGCAGCAATTCCTGGCGCTGCTGGGCCAGGCCTACTTTCCCGACACCGCGGTCGACCCCGCTGCGGTCAACGCCCCGGTGGAGCTACCGCCGTGCCTGAACCAGGCCAGCGGCAAGTGGGCGGCGTTCATCCATCCGGGAATGGGAGCGTCGTTTGCCGATGAATCCGGGCTCGAGATGGCGCCGCCGATGGCAGGCCAGCTGGCCTTCCTGGAAGGCCTGCACAGCATTAGCGAGGATCAGTTCCGCCATGCGCTCGCTGTGCTCCAGCCGCCGCACAGCCCTGCGCCCGCGCCGCGCGCGCATCCCGCCGCGGCGGCCGAGGGCTTGCTGCTGAAAGACGCGACGCTGGAAGACATTGTCCGCTTCCTGCACTCAAAGAAGATCGAACCGACCTTCAGGCACCTTATCTAGCGGCGGCAGTGCCGATCGGCGTCAGCACCGAGATCTGGTCCGGCGCGCTGCTCAGGTCGGCCGGGCAGACCAGAACTGGTGGTCAGTTCAACCGGCTCGCCGAGCCTGAGGGAGGCAGGCGGTTGCCTGCCTGGCCCGGAAGCGCCGCGGTACAGCGCAGAAACCCGGAAACGCAGGCGACAGCAAGCCCGTGCCCAGCGAGGAGCATGTCGTCGCTTGGCGAACGAAAGACTGTTTCATCGGGGGTGTGCGTCAAAGGCGTTTGATCCACTATAACGTCATTGATGGTGTTCACCCTGCACGGCCGCGTTCAGGTAACATCCGTTAGAGGCGAGCTCGGCAGATCGTAGCCGCCGCCCTTTTTTCAACTTGTTGGCGCCCATGAACCACATTGCCGCCCTGTGCCTGCTTGTTGTCCTGCTCGGGGGCTGCGTCGGCCTGCCGCCGCAAGACGGCCGCGCCGTGTCGAGCGCCGACCTGGACACCGGCGCCACCCTGCTCGGGCGCGCGGTCGCGCCGCTGGCTGCGGCAAACCCGGGAAAGTCCGGCATTTTTCCGCTGGCCGACGCCCACAACGCATTTGCCGCACGGGCTGCGCTGGCGCGCGCCGCCGAGCGTACCCTCGATATTCAATACTACATCTGGCGCAACGACATGACCGGATCGCTGCTGTTCGGCGCATTGCGCCGGGCGGCCGATCGCGGCGTCAGGGTCAGGCTGCTTCTCGACGACAACAATACATCGGGACTTGACGCGACGCTGGCGGCGCTGGACGCGCATCGCAACATCGAGGTGCGCCTGTTCAATCCGTTTGTTGTGCGCAGCATGCGCGTGCACGGTTTCCTGACCGATTTTGGCCGCGCCAACCGGCGCATGCACAACAAGTCATTCACCGCCGACAGCCAGGCCACGGTAGTGGGCGGCCGCAATATCGGCGACGCCTACTTCGGCGCCGATGGCCACATGCTGTTTGCCGATCTGGACGTGATGGCGGTCGGGCCCGTGGTCACCGAGGTCGCCAGGGATTTTGACCGCTACTGGAACAGCCATTCATCCTACGGCGTCGGCCAGTTGCTGCCGCCGGCAAGCCAGCAATCGATCGACCAGCTGGCGGCCGCCGCCGGCGCGCTCGAACGCAGCGACCCGGCGCTCGGCTATGTCCGCACCATCGGCGACGCCGCGTTCTTCAACGATCTGGCCGCGGGAAAGCTGGCGTTCGAATGGGCGGTCACGCGCATGGTCAGCGACGACCCCGCCAAGGGGCTGGGCAAGGCCAGGCCCGGCACGCTTATCCTGGACAAGATCCGCGAGACGATGGGCCAGCCGGTGGCCGAACTGAACCTGATATCGCCCTACTTCGTGCCGACCGGCGCGGGTGTCGAGGCATTTGAGGCGATGGCCGGCAAAGGCGTCCGGATCCGCGTGCTGACCAATGCGCTGGAAGCGACCGACGTCGCCGCCGTACATTCGGGCTACGCCAAATACCGCAAGCGCCTGCTTGAGGCGGGCGTGGCGCTGTACGAACTGCGGCGCTTGTCGCCCAACGCCCCGGCGCGGCCAGGCATCGGGGCATCGGGAAGTTCCGCCTCCAGCTTGCACAGCAAAACCTTTGCCATCGACCGCACGCGGGTCTTTGTCGGGTCCTTCAATTTCGATCCGCGCTCGGCGAGGCTGAACACGGAAATGGGATTTGTCATTGACAGCCCAGGCATGGCGGGCCGCATCGCCGGGGCGTTCGACGAGCGCATCCCGGCTGCCGCTTACGAGGTCCGGCTCGCCGCGGACGGCAAGCTGTACTGGCAGGAACGGCGCGGGCAGACCAGCGTGCGCCACGCTGTCGAACCTGGCACCAGCTTCGGCCAGCGCGCCGCCGTCTGGTTCCTGTCGCTCTTGCCGATCGACTGGCTGCTGTAGCCCTAGCTGCCCATTTCCAGGTCAAACGCGGCAACGCCCTCCACTCCGCCATGCACGCGGTCGCCGCGCTGCAGCGCCGCCACGCCGGCCGGCGTGCCCGAATAAATCAGGTCGCCCGGCGCCAGCGTGACGAAGCGCGAAATGTGGCTGATGACGTCTGCCACCGGCCAGATCATTTCTTGCAAGCTGCCCTGCTGGCGCAGCACGCCGTTTACCGTCAGCGTGATGCGCGCGTGCGCCGGATGCCCGGTTTCGCTCACCGGGTGCAAGGCGCTGCACGGGGCCGATGCATCGAAACCCTTGGCGAAGTCCCACGGACGGCTCAGTTCCTTGGCGATGGCCTGCAAGTCGCGCCGGGTCAGGTCCAGGCCGACGCCGTAGCCCCACACCAGCGCCAGCGCGTCCGCTGGGGCGATATCGGCGCCGCCGCCGCTCAGGGCGACCACCAGCTCGACTTCATGGTGCAGGTCGCCGGTGGCGGGCGGGAATGGGATCACGCCCTGCGCATCGACGACCGCGTCGGCCGGTTTCATGAAAAAGAATGGCGGCTCGCGCGACGGGTCGGCGCCCATCTCGCGGGCATGCGCCGCATAGTTGCGGCCGACGCAGAACACGCGGCGCACTGGAAAGCGCGCGCTGCTGCCGGCCACGGCCACGGAAGGCGTGGCCGGCGGAGTGATGACGAAGTCAGACATATCGATCCCGTAAAGTTGAGCGAACATTGTAGCGCCGCTGGCGTTTGCGGAAGAAATCGCTTGACTTCCAAATATGATGATCATGATATGACACTCATCATAAAGCAGCAGGTGATGCAATGAACACCGATCTCAAGTCGAACCGCAGGCAACTTTCACACGAGCGCATTCTCGATGCGGCGGCGCGCGCCGTGCGCAAGCATGGCTACAGCGGCGTCGGGGTCGCCGATGTGATGAAGGAAGCTGGCCTGACGCACGGCGGTTTTTATGCCCACTTCACATCGCGCGACGCCCTGCTGGCCGCTGCCGTCGAACATGCCGGTAACGACAGTGCCGGCTTCATCGCCAGGCGCATCGCCGCACGGGTCGAGGGCGGCGCCAGTCCCGTGCGCGCCCTGGTCGAATCGTATCTCGCCGACATTCACGTCAGTGCAGCCGAGCATGGCTGCCCGGTCGCCGCGCTGGGTTCCGAGATGCCGCGCCAGGCCGACGGCGTGCGCGGGGCATCGCGCCGCCGGGTGGACGCGCTGATCGAGATGGCGCGCCAGGCGTTGCCGCCCGGCAGCCCGGCGCATTACCCGTTCGCGCTGGCCAGCAGCCTGGTCGGCGCAGTGCAGATGGCGCGCGCGCTGGGCGACCTCGGACGCGAAATGCTCGACGCGACCGGCGAAACGCTGATCGCCCAATACGACCGCGCTGCTTAAACGCTTCCCGGCCGCAGCTTCGACGCGGCCTTTTTTGCACCTTAAATATGATGCTCGTCATATTTTAATCGACGTCTCTTAACCGAAAAGGAATCACCATGAAACTCAAGGACAGCACAGTGTTCGTTACCGGCGCCAACCGCGGACTCGGCCTCGAATTTGCCCGCCAGGCCCTGGCCCGCGGCGCCCGCAAGGTCTACGCCGGCGCCCGCGATCCGTCAACCGTCACCCTGCCGGGTGTCATTCCGGTCCAGCTCGACGTCAACGATCCCGCGCAGGTTGCCGCTGCCGCCGCCGCATGCGGCGACGTGACGCTGGTGATCAACAACGCCGGCATCGTCACGCTTAAAGGCGTGCTTGACGAGGACAGCGTCGCGGCGACCCAGCGTTTGATGGAGACCAACCTGTACGGCGTGATGCGGGTGAGCCAGGCGTTCGCGCCGGTGCTGGGCAACAATGGCGGCGGCGGCATGCTCAACGTGCTGTCGGTATCGAGCTGGTTGAGCGCGCCGGTGCTGGCCGCCTATTCGATCACCAAGGCGGCCGCGTGGAGCCTGACCAACGCGCTGCGCAACGAAATGCGCGAACAGCAAACCCAGGTGCTCGGCCTGCACGTCGGCTTCATCGACACCGACATGACGAAGGGCTTCGACGCTGACAAGATGACGCCTGAATTTGTTGTCGCGCGTACCTTCGACGCGTTTGAAGCCGGCGCCAGCGAAGTATCGGTCGGCGACTGGACCCAGGAAATCAAGCGCGGCTTGTCCGACGAGCCTGGCGTGTACATCGACTACCAGCGCTGATTCCCTACCCTCGACGGAGCACGCCATGACATCCCCCTCGCTCGCACCGGCCGCGCCAGCCGCGCTGCCGTCGGTCCAGGCCTCGCCCTGGCCGACATTCTGGATCGCCTGTATCGCGGTGTTCCTGGTCTCGATCGACAGCACCGTGCTGTTCGCCGCTTTCGGCGCGCTGCAGCAGGCTTTCCCCGACGCCACCCCGGCCGACCTGTCATGGGTGCTCAACGCCTATACCGTGGTCTATGCGACGATGCTGATCCCGGCCGGCGGGCTGGCCGATGCGCACGGCCGCAAGCGGGTGTTCCTGGCCGGTGTCGCGCTGTTCCTCGCTGCCTCGGCAGCATGCGGCATGGCCGGCAGCGTCGGCCTGCTGATCGCCGCGCGGGTGGTGCAGGCGCTCGGTGCCGCCCTGCTCACGCCGGCATCGCTGTCGATCATCCTCGACGCGTTCCCGGAAGACAAGCGCACGGTGGCGGTCAGTTTGTGGGGCGCGGTGGGCGGACTGGCCGCGGCAATTGGCCCGAGCCTTGGCAGCAGCATCGTCGACTACCTCGGCTGGCCGTGGGCGTTCTACATCAACATTCCGCTCGGCGCAGTGTCGCTGTGGTTCGGTGCGGCCCGGCTGCGCGAAGCGAAGACCGCCGCACTCAAGGCGCGGATCGACGTGGTGGGCATGCTGCTGCTGATTGCCGCCGTCGGCGCCGCGGCGATGGCGATCACCCAGCTGGAGTCGGCGCACTGGAGCCGGCTGGAGCTGGCCGCGCTTGGCGGCGCCAGCGTGACCGCTCTCGGCGCCTTCATCGCCTGGGCGCGCAATGCGGCGGCGCCACTGGTCGACCTGAGCCTGTTCGCCAACCGCAGCTATGGCGCGGTCAACCTGGCCACGCTGGCCTTCGGCACTGCGTTTGCGATGATGTTCTTCGGCTTTTTTGCGTACCTGACCGGCGTCTGGCACTACACCCTGCCTGCCGCCGGCCTGGCGGTCACGCCCGGTCCGCTGATGGTGGTGCCGACGGCGATCATCACCGGCCGCATCGCGGCGCGGATCGGCTACCGGCCGATCCTGGTGACTGGATCGATGGTGTACGCGGCGGCGGGCCTGTGGATGCTGCTGGTACCGGGCAGCGAACCGGCCTACCTGACGCACTGGCTGCCGGGGCTGATCCTGAGCGGCCTGGGAGTGGGTATGGTACTGCCATCGCTATCGGGTGCGGCGGTGGCGGGCTTGCCGCCGGCGCAGTATGCGGTGGGCAGCGCGGTCAACCAGGCCACGCGCCAGCTTGGGTCGGTGATGGGCGTGGCGACTACCGTGCTATTGGTAGGCCAAGCGGCGCTGGCACGCGCCGACTTTTTGCCGCTGTACTGGCTTCAGTTCGTGCTGGCGCTGGTCACGGGCGCGTTGTGCCTGGGCGTCCAGGCGCGCGGCGCCAAGGCTGAATGAACGCGCACGGCTGATGCGGCAGCGCGTCAGAACTCGGCCAGCCGGGCCTGGTCGACAGCGATCAGGCGGTCCAGCCGCACGGTCTCGCCAGTGCTCAATGCGACGAATTCGCTGCCGTCCCGCGCAAATATATCCTTGACGGCGGCGAGGCGTTCCTGCACCCCGCCGCCGTCATCGCGAAACCGGATCTGCACCGGCTTGCGCAGCGTCGCATTGGCCTCGAGCACATCGTGAAACTCGCAGCTGATCGGTTGATATCCGGTCGCGGCCATGGTTGCTTCCTCGTCGTTTCAGGAACTGGCTGTTGGCAGCTTCCAGTCCGGACGGATGAAATGGCAGGTGTATCCGTCAGGGCGGCGCTCCAGATAATTCTGATGCTCCGGCTCGGCCTCCCAGAACGGGCCGGCCGCCGCGATCTCGGTGACGACCTTGCCCGGCCAGAGGCCGGAGGCATCCACATCGCGCACGGTGTTCTCGGCCATGTTCTTCTGCTCGTCGCTGAGATAGAAGATCGCCGAACGATAGCTGGTGCCCATGTCGTTGCCCTGGCGGTTGATCGTCGTCGGATCGTGGATCTGGAAGAAGATCTCCAGGATTTTCCGGTAGCTGATGACCGCCGGGTCGAACACGATCTCGATCCCTTCGGCGTGGGTGCCATGGTTGCGGTAGGTCGCATTGGGCACGTCGCCACCGGTGTAGCCCACCCGGGTGGATAGAATCCCGGGATAGCGCCGCAGCAGATCTTCCATGCCCCAGAAGCAGCCGCCCGCCAGGATGGCAGTCTCAGTTTTCGTCGTCATCGCAGTCCTTTTGATGTATAAATATTCAATTACCGCATACGATTACATCGCATGCGGTAATTGTAGCCCAAAAAAAATCAGGCCGCCGCGGCAGTCGGAAAAGCGCCTGTCATCGCCCGGTCACACCAGCTCAATAGAATCAGCCCGCTTCCATCCTGAACAGGCGCAAATGGGCACGATCAACATCCTCTTCGTCAGTGCCTCCGCCGGCAACGGTCACACGCGCGCCGCTGAAGCATTGCGGGTCCACTCCCGGCACGCCGGCGTCAGCGCCACCCACATCGACATCTTGCAGTTCGTCTCTCCCCTGCTGCGCATGGTTTATACGACCTTGTATGCGTGGCTGGTGAGGCGCGCACCGGCCGTGTGGCGGCAGGTATACCAGTCGACCCACGCCGCCGACAGCGCTGGCCCCCTGCACCTGCTGCGCCGTTGGGCCGAACGCCTCAACAGTACGCGCTTCGAGCGCGAGATCGGGCGCATCGCGCCAGGCGCCATCGTCTGCACCCATTTCCTGGCGGCGGAGCTGCTGTCGCAGCTGACCGCGCGCGGCCGCCTGACATGCCCGGTGTGGGTGCAGGTGACCGATTTCGACCTGCACCGGATCTGGGTGCACGACCATATGGCAGGCTATTTCGTCCCTAACGACGAGGTGGCGTTCCGCCTGCGCGCGCACGGCATTGCGGCGGCGCGCATCCATATCACCGGCATTCCGATCATGCCGGCTTTTTCGGGGCCGCGCGAGCGCCAGCGATGCGCGCGCGAATTGGGTATCCTGCCTTTCCGGATGACGGTCCTGCTGATGGGCGCCGGGCCGGGATTCGGCACGGTGGCATGCATTGCCGAGCGCCTGCTTGGCGCACATGCCGACCTGCAGGTCATCGCACTGGCGGGCCGCGACGAGGCTGCGCTGGCGGCGTTGAAACAGCTCGCCGCGCGCTATCCCGGGCGCCTGTCGCCCCAGCCCCATACCGACACCATCGAGCGCCTGATGGCCTCGGCCGATATCGTGGTCACCAAGCCGGGCGGGTTGACGACCTCCGAAGCGCTCGCGCTTGGCCTGCCGATGATCGTCATCGCACCGATACCGGGGCAGGAAGAACACAACGCCAATTTCCTGCTGGAGCGCGGCGCCGCGTTGAAGGCGTTCGACTTGCTGACGCTGGAATACCGAATCGGCCATCTGCTCGCCCACCCCGCCAGGCTGGCCGAAATGCGCGCCATCGCGCAGGCGCTCGGAAAGCCCGCCGCCGCCAGCGAGGTCCTTGCCACCATCCTCAAGCAGGTCAAATAATGCCCGTGCCGGAACTGACCCAATTCCTGTCGACGCTCGCGTTTGTCGTGGTCCTTGCCTTCGTCTTTGCGAAGGTCGAAATCCAGATCGAAGGCGATGCCGGCTGGGCGGCCAATCTGCCGACCTGGCGCGTGGAAGAGCACTGGCTGCTCACTATTTTCTGGGGCGGTCGCGCGATGACGGGCTATCACGCATGGGTCATGTCGTTTATCGTGCTGGTGTTCCACCTGCCGGCATTGATCGCCTGGCAGTGGTCGCTGCAGCTGGAGGCGCGCATCCTGGCGTCGCTGATGGTGTTCTGGATCGTCGAGGATCTTTTATGGTTCATCCTGAATCCGGCGTTTGGATTGAAACGCTTTCGAGCGGCGCACGTGCCGTGGCATAAGCACTGGGTGCTTGGCGCGCCGGTCGATTACTGGGTGTTCACGGCGCTCAGCTGCCTGCTGTTCGGGTATTCGTACGGCGGCTGGGCGTGGCGATTTTAAGCGCCTGAACGTCGGGCGCCGGAATATCGAACGCGTGCCAGATACGCTGGCGCAGAGCCGCGGGGCTGCGCGAAATTACCTCGTCGGGAATCGCGAACTTCTCCACCAGCCGGTCATGGTCCTCGAACCCGTACGACACCATGAACGGATGCATGCCGCTGCCGATTGCCGCGTGGAAATCCTTGTGTTCGTCGCCGCAGGCATACGCGCGCGCCGGGTTGATCTGGAAGCGTTCGCGAATCAGGCGAAATTGCGCGGTCTTGCCCTCGCTGAGCGGCACATGGTCGAAGAAGTCAAACTGGTCGACGTCGATGCCGTGGCGGGCAAACAGCATCCTCAGGGTGTCCAGCGGTTCGTTGGTGACATTCCGTGTGACCAGGCCGACAACAATATCCGGCGCCGCCAGCAGCGACTGGATCATCTCGGGGATACCCGTATATAGGCGCGCTTCGGTGCGGTAGACATCGGTCAGCGAATCGACGATCTTCTTGCGCGCCTTCTTGCGCAGGTTCTTCTTGATAATCGACGGAAATTCCTTCAAGCCGCCCAGATACTTGAACAGGTGATGGCGCTTCTGGAAGCTCTTTTCCTCCCCCAGGGTCATGCCGTGCTGGGCGAACGCCGCTTCGATCGCAGGATACGCATCGATCGTGGTGCCGTCGGCGTCCAGGATGATCAACTTCTTGGTTTGGTACATGGCTGTCTCCTATGCGCTCTGAGCGAACACGCTCATTCTGGGGAGATTCGATGACAGCTTGATGACAGGGGTTTGTATCCCTGTGTATCAGGCACTGCGCCCGATACACAAGATTGCACAAGGCGCCATCGCCCGACACACCCGGGATACCCCGCTCGGGTCCAATAGCCCCATACCGCGCTGCGGCCCATCATCCCGGATCTCCACCATGCAAAGTCTGATCGAAGCGCCACTCGCACTGCTGGCGGGCGTACTGACCGTCGCCTCGCCATGCGTCCTTCCCGTGCTGCCGATCGTTCTCGGCACCTCGGTCGGGCAAACCAGCCGCACCCGGCCCCTGTTCATCTCACTCGGCTTCGTGCTGGCCTTCGGCGCCTTCGGCATGCTGCTCAGCGTGGTATCGAGCTTCGCCGAGATCGCGCAGGACACCTTGCGCAATGCCGGAATCGCCTTGCTTGCGCTCGCCGGCCTGGCGCGCATCTGGCCGGCGCCGTACGACTGGCTCGCGATGCGCATCGGCGGCCCGCTGAGCCGCCTGGGCGACGCCGGCGCCAGCGCCGGCCCGAGCAACACCGGCGGCTTCGTACTCGGCATGTCGCTGGGCGCCGCGTGGACCCCATGCGCCGGCCCGGTGCTGGCGTCGATCCTGGCGCTGGTGGCCCGCTCGCAGGACCTGGCCTGGGCCGCCACGCTGCTCGGCATCTACGCCGTCGGCGCCGGCATCCCGATGCTCGCCATCGCCTACGGCGGCCAGTTCGCCAGCACCAGGGTGCGCGCCCTCGCACGCCATACCGAACGGCTGCAGAAAGCCTTCGGCGTGCTGGTCCTGCTGACCGCTGGCGCCATGTTCTACCACTACGACGTGCTGGCCTATGCCTGGCTCGCCGACAGCTTCCCCACCTTGAAAGGACTCTGAAATGACTGCCACCAAACACCTCGCCGCCCTGGCGCTATCGGCCGCCCTGTCGGCCAGCGCAAGCGCCGCAACCCGCGACCTTGGCCCCGCCCCGGAATTCAAGGGCATCAGTAACTGGCTCAACAGTGAGCCGCTGACCATGGCCGGGCTCAAGGGCAAAGTCGTGCTGGTCGACTTCTGGACCTACACCTGCATCAACTGCATCCGCACCCTGCCCTATGTGACCAGGTGGTACGACAGCTACAAGGACAAGGGCCTGGTGGTGGTGGGCGTGCACACGCCCGAATACGGGTTCGAGCGCAAAACCGCCAACGTACAGGCGGCTATCCAGCGGTTCAGGATCAACTATCCGGTCGCGCAGGACAACCGCTACGACACCTGGAGCGCGTACAACAACATGTACTGGCCGGCGGTCTACCTGATCGACAAAAAAGGCCGTATCGCCTACACCCATTTCGGCGAAGGCGCCTACGCCGAAACTGAAGCCCAGATCCGCCGCCTGCTGGCGGAATAATTGCGATATCCTTGTCATATGGACCATTCAAACCACGTGCTGATTGTCGACGACGACAGCGAGATCCGCGAGCTGCTTGCGGCCTACCTGACCAGGAACGGGTTGCGTGCGACGGCGGTCGGCAACGGGCGCCAGATGCGCGCCGTGCTGGCAGACACGCCGGTCGACCTGATCGTGCTTGACCTGATGCTGCCCGGCGAAGATGGCCTGAGCCTGTGCCGCGACCTGCGCGCCGGGCCTCACCGCAACATGCCGATCCTGATGCTGACGGCGCGTTCCGACGAGAGCGACCGCATCCTGGGTCTCGAAATGGGGGCCGACGATTACCTGGTCAAGCCGTTCGCCGCGCGCGAACTGCTCGCCAGGATCAATTCCATCTTGCGCCGCGCGCGCATGCTGCCGCCTAACCTGCAGATCACCGAAGCGGCCAGCTTCATCTGCTTTGGCGACTGGCGCCTCGACACCGTGGGACGCCACCTGCTTGACGCGAACGCGACGATGGTGGCCCTGACCGGCGCCGAGTACCGTTTGCTGCGCGTGTTCCTCGACCACCCGCAGCGCGTGCTCACGCGCGACCAGCTGCTCAACCTCACGCAGGGGCGCGACGCCGACCAGTTCGACCGCTCGATCGACCTGCTGGTGAGCCGGCTGCGCCAGCGCCTTGGCGACGACGCGCGCGAACAGAAGTACATCAAGACGCTGCGCAGCGAAGGCTACATCTTCTCGGCCAGCGTCACGCTGGACGGGGAAATACGGTGATCCCACGTTCGCTGTTTGCGCGCCTGTCGATCATCGTCATCGTCGGCATGCTGCTGGCGCAGACGCTGTCGTTCGCGATCACGCTCATGGAGCGCAACCAGGCCACCACCAAACTGATGATGGGCTATATCGAACGCGAAGTCGCCACGTCGGTCGCCCTGCTTGATCACCTCCCGGCCGACCAGCGCGCGCAGTGGCTCGACCGGCTGGCACGTCGCAGTTACACCTTCATCCTCGGCCCCGGGATCGGCGGCCCGCCGCTGGACGCCGAATTGTCGGCGCAGGTGGCCGAGTCGATCAACACCGGCATCGGCAAGACCTACGCCCTGGCAGCGAACGCGGTCTCAGGCGAGCGCGAACGCTTGCAGGTGCACCTGCAGCTAAGCGACGGCAGCCCGCTCACCATCGATATCCGGCCGATGCCGGGAGTACCGCTGTCGCCCTGGCTGCCGCTGGTACTGGCCGGGCAGCTGATCCTGCTGGCTGTGGCGTGCTGGCTGGCGGTGCGGCTGGCTACTCGCCCGCTGCTGCAGCTGGCGCACGCCGCCGACACGCTCGGACCGGATCTCAAAGCGAATCCCTTGCCTGAAGACGGCCCGACCGAGGTGGCGCGCGCGGCGCGCGCCTTTAACGCCATGCAGGAGCGAATCGGCATGTATGTGGCCGACCGCATCCAGATCCTGGCGGCGATCTCGCACGACCTGCAAACACCGATCACGCGCATGCGGCTGCGCCTCGACCTGATGGACGAAGGCCACGAACAGGACAAGATGCGCCAGGACCTGCAGCAGATGGAGGCACTGGTGCGTGAGGGCGTCGAGTATGCGCGCACCTTGCACGGAACCGCCGAGGAAGCGCGCCGCATCGACATCGACGGCCTGCTCGACACGATGGTGTGCGACTACACCGACGCCGGCCAGCGGGTCCGCCTGCATGGCCAGCTCGGCGCGCCGCTGCTGGCGCGCCCGCATGCGCTGCGCCGCGTGGTCGGCAACCTGATCGACAATGCGCTCAAATACGCCGGCGCGGCCGACGTATCGGTGGCGGAAGGCGAGGACGGCACGGTGCGCATTACCGTGGCCGACCCCGGCCCCGGCATTCCGCCCGAGCTGCTCGATACCGTGTTCACGCCGTTCTACCGGCTCGAAGGCTCGCGCAACCGCGATACCGGCGGCACCGGGCTAGGCCTGGCGATCGCGCGCCAGTTGTCGCTGGCCATGGATGGGGAACTGTCGCTGGCGAACCGCGACGGCGGCGGACTCGCGGCGACACTGGTTTTGCCATCGCGCCTGCGCGTGACCGACGCGTAAAAATCGGGCTCGCTCGCAGGCCGGGGCGCTTCGGCCCGGTTGGCCGCGGACGCCCGCTCGCGGCGGCAAACGATGCAGCTGGTCGTGGTGCCCGCTTCCAGCAGCACGATGGCGCCGAGCCTGTTTTCACGGCTGGTGCTGTCGCTGTTGATCCACAGCCCGGTCGCGCCGGCCTGCGTCGCGAACGCTACGGCGATGGCCGCGCAGGCCCTGCGTAAAGGTGCTGCCATGGCCCTCTCCATCATGAAAGCGCAACGGCGTCGCTGACCGTCGGCGCGCCCGGTTGAGCGATGCTGCGGACAAGCGCCGGAGGCATCGCGCCGAACAAGCGGCGGCTGGGATTGAACGGATCGGTCACGGGTCTCTCCCACAGGAATTTGGATTGCATGTGCTGCAACGAGACCTGATTACACCGCGCCGCCGTATCCGGGGTATGTCCGCGGCGGCCGGGTTCTGCCATGTTGTGTACCAGTTAGCCGCTCAGATACATTGGCTTACAGAACCCGCTCCTGTTAGTCCAGCTTGATGGCCTTCGCCTTGATGACCTTGCCCCACTTCTCGCGTTCGCCTCTGGCGTACGCGCCCATCTCGGCCGGGGTCCCCGGGATGGCTTCAAGACCCAGGGCCTGGAAGCGCGCCTTGGCGGCGTCGCTGTTGACTGCCGTAACCAGCGCCTTATTCAAGGTCGCGACGGTGGCGGCGGGCGTATTGGCCGGTGCGACCATGCCTTGCCAGGCGTATGCTTCAAACCCTTTCAGCCCCTGTTCGTCGAGTGTCGGAATGGTGTCGAAGCCGGCAACGCGCTTCAGGCTCGCCACGCCGATGGCCTTGAGCTTGCCGGCGCGGATATGCGGCCCGCCGACGGCAGTATCGACGATCATGAAGGGAACCTGCCCTGCCAGCACATCCTGAACCGCAGGCGCGGCGCCCTTGTAAGGCGCGTGCAGCAGTTTGAGCCCGGTCGCGTCCGAGAACAGCTCGGTGGCCAGATGGTGCGGACTGCCAGCGCCAGGCGTGCCGAAGGCGACCGCGTTGGGTTGCGCTTTGGCCCAGGCCAGGAACTCCTTGAGGTCTTTGGCCGGCACCTGCGGATTGACCACCAGAATCATCGGAAACCGCGCGATCAGCCCGACCGGCGCAAAGTCCTGCTCCGCGCTGTAACCGGGTTTGCTGTACAGGAACTGGTTTGCCGCCAGGGTTGCGGTGTCGGCCGTCAGCACCACGTGGCCGTCGGCCTTCGCCTTGGCCGCGTAGGCCGCGCCGATATTGGTCCCGGCGCCCGGCTTGTTGTTGATGATGATCGGCTGTCCCAGCGACTTGGCCATCTCGGCCGCGATCACCCGCGCCACGACATCGGACCCGCCGCCAGCCGCATAAGGCACCACCCATTCGATGGTTCCAGTCGGGAACGCGTTCGCCATCGCGGGAATGGCAACTGCGATTGCGGCCAGGCACTGCCAGGTTTTGGTCCAGAATGTCATGTAGGTCTCCGTGAATGTTAGATTGGGATACGCCATATGCGGCTGTTGAGAGAATAGCATCAGCAGCTTTGCAAGGGTTACCTGCTCCAGGGAGGAACGGCAGCCGCGTGAATATACTCAGGTGTCTTGAACCGGACATGGTGTTCATCCGTTTGGATTGTCGAGTCGCTTTTCTGGTACGAAGGCGCGTGTGTCAGTCGCCATGCCAGCGTGACTTTGCTAGAGTCGAGACATCGGGGAGCGGAACAGGAGCATGCCATGGACCTCTCAACCAGGGCTGTTTTCGTGCTATTACTCGCTTTAGCCGGCACGGCCGTGGCCGAGCCGGTAACGGTCACCACGCGTTCGACCGGCACAACGGCGCCGGACGCGACGATCATGATGGCACTGGGCCTGAAACAAGTTCCAGCCACAGCGTCGCTTCCCTACGCCCTGACACTGACCTCGCACTTCGACTCCGACGATCCGTGGGCCCGTGACCACGGCATCAACGAAGGCGGCGAGGTGATGGTCGACTTTCTGATTGGGGGCCAGGCCTACCATTACAAAGGCAGCGCTACCAGCAAGGTCGAGCGTACCTCGGTGTCGGTTTTCGACAGCTATCAGCATCGGGGCTGGTTTGATATCAGCGCGCCCGACGCCGGCTTCACGGTGCAGTTCTATAACGATGTATATTATTTGCCGGGCAGTAGCGGTCAAGCGGGACCGTTGACGCCCTTCGACGCCACCGAAAAATCGGGAAAGGATGTGTTCGGCCACTCCGCGGTCATCATGTATCCCGACAATCCGGATGTGCCGCTCAGGTGGGCGATGGATGCGACCGTCGCGACCATCGCCGTCCAGGTGGCGGTCGTGCCCGAGCCGCCGCAAGTCGCCTTGCTCGCCGCTGGCCTGTTGACGCTAGCGATGCGGCTGCGCGCGAGTAGCGTCCGCCGTAGCGCAGCCACGGCGCACCTTCGTCAGGCGCGCAAGGCCCCAGCCTGCATCCTGCGCCACGCCAGCGGCGCAGTGCCCATCTGCAGGTGGAAGCTGCGGCTCAGGTGAGCCTGGTCGGAGAAGCCGCAGGCATGGGCGATGGCAGTGAGCGGCTGGTCGGTGGCGAGCATTTCGCGGCAAGCCGCCTGGACCCGCCGCTGCAGGATAAACAGCCGCGGCGACAATCCGGTCGCCTGCTTGAAGGCGCGCGTGAAATGGCTGGCGCTGAGCGCGCACTGCGAGGCCAGGTGGCAGCTGCGCAACGGCTGATCGAGGTGATGGTCGATATACGCCACCACGCGCTGCAGCTGCCATCGCGGCAATGCCGTTCGAGCGCCCGCCTTGCTGGAAATTGCTTGCTTCACTCTTGCTCCCGTCAGGCGATATCGTCATGACATCGTGCCAGTTTTTCACGGGAGCCGGCAGGCCTATACGGGTGGGAAACATCTACACGAAAGTGTTGGCGCGAGCCTGGTATCAGACGTCAATGAATCCCCGTTCGATGCCGATCGTAACGGCGTGAGTGCGGTTGTTCGCGCCCAGCTTGGCCGTGATGGTGCGCAGGTAGCCCTTGATCGTATCTTCCGACAGGTTCAGCGCAAGTCCGACGTCGCGGTTGGAATAGCCGCGCGCCAGCAACTGCAGCACCTGCACCTCGCGTGCGCTCAGGCTGTCCTGCCCGACAATGCCGGCAATGTCGGCGGCGATCTCCGGCGCGAAGTAGCGCCGCCCGGCGGCCAGTGCGCGAATCGCCTCGCACAGTTCCTTGCGCAGCGCGCTCTTGAGCAGGTAGGCGCGCGCGCCCGCTTTCACCGCGTGCAGCAGGCGCGCGTCGCCGCGGTAGGTGGTCAGGATGGCCAGCTGCGCATCCGGAAATTCGGTCCTGATCGCTTCAATTGCCTCGATCCCGTTCATGCCCGGCATCTGCAGGTCGATCAGGGCCACATCCGGGCGCAGCGCGCGGTACAGGCGTACCGCCTCGGCGCCGTCGCCAGCTTCGCCGGCGACCTCCATGTCGGGCTGGCTGTCGATCACCGCGGCGATTCCTTCGCGCATCAGCGGATGGTCATCGGCGACCAGCACCCGTATGCTCTTGTGCGTCTCTGTCACATCGAATCCTTATCGCGATAAAAAGCCGCGCCAGCCTGCCTGGCGGCCATGGCTGCGACGATAGGCCATCCTTGCTGGCAGGCTGAGCGTGATGGCCGCACCGCGGGTGGCGCCGCTGCACACCTCGAGGCTGGCACCAATTCGTTCGGCGCGCTCGTGCATGCCGCGCAGCCCCCAGTGGTCCGGCCGTCCTTGCGGCGACAGGAAGGCCGGATCGATACCGCGACCGTCGTCGGAAATGGTCAGTCCGAAGACTTCTTGCCCGTACCCGATCTCGGCCCGGATCTGGCGCGCGCCCGCGTGCGCGAACGCGTTGACGATGGCCTCATGCGCGATCCGGTAAACCTCGTCCAGCACCACCGGCAACAGCGGCTTTACCTGGCCGGCCAGATGAACCGAGAAACCGCGGCCCGACTGCTGCGCCAGTTCTGCACCCACCGCCGCCAGCGCCTGCTGCAGGCCGCGCGCATCCTGCGGCCCGCTGCGCAGGTCGCGCACCCGGTCGCGCCCCTCGACCAGCACCTGGTCGGCGCGGTCCAGCGCCTGCTCCAGGCTGGCGCGCGCGGGCGCATCCTGGGGCATGCTGCCGGCCACGGCATGAAAGCGCAGTACCAGCCCCTGCACACCCTGCAGCAGGGTGTCGTGCAGCTCGCGCGCGATGCGCTCGCGCTCGCGGTGACGCTCTTCCAGGCGGTCGCGCAGGCGCTGGGCGGCGCGGCGCATATTGATTTTATATGCCAGCCACAGGCTGCCTGCCGCCAGCGTGGCCATCAGGGCCAGGAACAGCGGCTCGCGATAGAACGCCAGCGCGATGTTAAAGGAAAACGTCGCCTCTTGCGTGCTCGACATGCCGTCCTTGTTCAGCGCCATCACGCGGAACGTATAGTTCCCGGGACCGAGCCCGGTGTAGCTGGCCTGCCGTTCGCGCCCGGCGTCTTGCCAGTCGGCATCGAAGCCGTCGAGGCGGTAGCGGAAGTTGAGCTGTTCCGGCGCCGACAGGCTCAGCGCGGTGTAATCGACCGTGACCCGCTGCGTGCCTGAGCCCAGCGCCAGCGGCGCGGCGGTGCCGACCCTGGCGCCATCGACGCTGACCGATTCGATCACCACCGTCGGTCCGGGATGCTGCGATGGCGGGCGTGCCGGGTCGATCCACGCGACCCCGCCGCTGGTCGAGAACCAGAGCCGGCCGTCGCTGCTGCGCACCGCGGTCGGCAGCGGCAGCACCTGGTACGGGTCGTTGGCCAGGCCGCCCATCAGGTCGAACGAGCGGTAGCGGATCCGGTGCTGGGGATCGGCGGCGGCGCGGCGCAATTCGGCCACCGTCAGCTGGAAGATGCCCGAGCGCGTATGCAGCCACAGGTCAACGCCGCGGCCGTCGCGCACCGGCACCGGGACCATCGCGTAGATATTGTTGAACAAGCCGTTTTCCGGCAGTTGCAGGCGCTGGAAACGGCCGCCGTCGATGTAGCCGACGCCGCGCTGCCCGCCGACCCAGGTCCTGCCGCCGTGCTGCGCCAGCGCGGTGACGTGGCCGATGTCGAGCCCGTCGTCGCTGGTCCAGCGCAGCTCCTCGCTGCCGCGGCGCGCCACCAGCAGGCTGTCGCGGTAGCCGAACCACAGCCAGCCGCCGGGCGCAGCCAGCGCGCTGACCGGCATGCGCTGGTTGGCCAGCGCCGACACCGGCGGCTCGGCGCGCCATTGCCCGCCGCGCAGGCGGAACAGGCCGACCCGGTTGATCGACACCCACAAGTCGCCGGCAGCGTCGCGCGCCATCGCCCGTACCGGCGTCTCCATCCCGGGCGCGCCGGGCAGCGCCGCGACGCGCTCAAGCGCATTGCCGCGCGAACGCCAGATGCCCGACGGGCCGCCCATCCAGACCGTCCCGCTGCTGTCGGTCATGGCGCTGTTGACCGGCGCCGGCATCGCCATCTGCTCGACCAGGTCGCCCACCATGCGCATTGCCGGACGATTGCTGGGCCCGCCCCAGACGCTGCCGTCGGCGCCCGCCGCCAGCGCGAAATTGAGGGCGCCGGCGGGAAACGCCGCCGGCATCAGGGTACGCGGCCGGAACCTGTCGAGGCCGGCGTTGGTGCCGACCCACATGTTGCCCTCGCTGTCTTCGTGCATCTTCCAGATGAAGTCGGAACTGAGGCCCTGCCTGGCCGTAAACACCGTGGCGCTGTCGAGCGCTGCCAGATTCACGGGCTGGGCGATGTGGCGGATGCCCTGCCCGGTGGTGCTGAGCCACAGGCTGCCGGCCCGGTCGAACAGCAGGCCGATCGCGGCCGCCTTCATCTGCCTGCTGGCAGTGGTCACTTGTCCCTTGTCGAGCACCACGCGGTGCAGCGTACCGCCGTAGCGCTCGGCAACCCAGATCGCGCCGTCAGGCGCCTGGGCGATCTGGCTGACCGTGTCGACCGCGAGACCGGTATCCACAAAGCTGCGCGAGCCCTCGGGCAGGTACAGCAGGCGCTTGCCGCTGGCTGCCCACAGCACGCCGTCGCGGTCGGTGAAGACGGCGCGCGCGTTGGCGCCGGCGAACCCCCAGTCGGCACCGATGCGCTGCCAGCGCCCGCCGGCATAGCGCGCCAGGCCGTCGTCGGCGGCGGCCCAGATCGCACCGCCGCGGTCGCGCGCCAGGCTGTAGATCACGCCGTCGGGCAAGCCTGCGCCGACCGGGAACGCGCGCATGGCGCCGTCGCGGATCACGCGCACCCCGCCGTAGCGCAAGCCGACCCACAGCTCGTCGCCGACCACCAGCAGCGATGCGACGATATTGAGCGTATTGCGCGCCGCTGCTTCGTAGCGCACGAAGCGCATGCCATCGAAGCGGAACAGCGAATCGTTGGTGCCCAGCCACAGGTAGCCGTCGCGGGTCTGGGCGATGGCGCCGACCTGGCTCGGCCCGCCATCGGCGGACAGCCAGCGCCGGTGCTCCATGCTGTCGAGCGAGCGCTCCTGCGCGCCGGCGGGCACGGCCAGAAGCGAGCACAGCAACAGCAGCGCGCCGAACAGCAATTGTCGCGTGACTTTCATCGGCCGATGATAGCACCGGCTAGCTGGCGCAGCCACAGCCAGCCCGGCGGGTCAGAAGCCATGGCGCATGCTCACGCGCCCGCCGGTGCGGGCGCATCCTGCTTCACGAGTTCCTGCAGCAGGATCGCGATCGGCAGTATCAGCGCCAGGAAGCCGACCGCCTGGTAGGCAAACGCCGCCACAATGCAACCGAGCGCAAACGCACACAGCGGCCAGAAGAACTTGCCGCAGCGCTCGGCCGTGCCCGCGTCGGCCGCGCCGCGCAGCACGTCCACGCTGTCGATCACGAGCTGGGTCACGTTCCCGGTCATCATCGATGTTGGCGCGAGATGGCCGAGCAGCAGGCGGCTGGTGGCGCTGTGGGCGCCCATGCCGGCGGTGCCGAGCAAACCGGCGGCCATCGCCAGCGGCGTGACCGTGCTGCCGATCGGTTCGGCCAGATAGCCGCACAACATGAACCCAAACAGCAGCGAAGCCTGCAGACCGAGGGCCAGCTTGAGCGCCGGGCCATTGCTGCGCTGGGCCGCGGCGATCAGCAGGCGCGCCGCGGCGATCCCGGCCACAAAGGCCGGGAAAGCGAGGAATTTCAGCAGGACCGATGCCTGCGAGGCGTCCGCCAGCGCCACCGCGATCAGGACGAAGTTGCCCGTCACGTGCGCCGTGAACAGCCCGAACAGCGCGATGAAGCCAAGCGTATCGACATAGCCGGCCAGAAATCCCAGCCCGACGCTGGTCCAGCGGTTGCGCCCTGAAGTCATGCCGGCAGCCCGCTCATGCGCGCGCGAATGCCAGCAGGTCGGCGTTGAGCCTTTCCTTGTGCGTTTCGCTCAGGCCATGCGGCGCCCCTGGATAGACCAGCAGTTGCGCACCCGGCACCATCGCCGCGGCCGCCTTGCCTGCTGCCTCGAACGGCACGATCTGGTCGTCGTCGCCATGCACCACCAGGGTCGGCCGGTCAAATTTTTTCAAGTCGTCACGGAAATCGGTTTCGGAGAATGCCTTGATCGAGTCATAGGTGTTCTTGTGGCCCGCCATCATGCCCTGCATCCACCATGCGTCGATGGCGCCCTGCGATTTGATCGCGCCCGCGCGGTTGTAGCCAAAGAAGGGACCGCTGGCGATATCGATGTACAACTGCGCGCGGTCCTTCAGCGATCCTGCGCGGATGCCGTCGAACACGGATATCGGCAAGCCGCCCGGATTGTCGCCGGTCTGCAGCATCAGCGGCGGCACCGCGGAAACCAGGGCCAGCTTGGCGACCCGCGCGGTGCCGTGGCGGCCGACATAGCGCGCCACCTCGCCGCCGCCGGTCGAGAAGCCGATCAGGATGGCATCTTTCAAGTCCAGCGCAGCGATCAGCTGTGCGAGGTCGTCGGCGTAATGGTCCATGTCATTGCCGTCCCACGGCTGGCTGGAGCGGCCATGCCCGCGGCGGTCGTGGGCAATGGCGCGAAAGCCATTGCTCGCCAGGTGGAACATCTGCGCTTCCCAGCTGTCCGAATTGAGCGGCCATCCGTGGCAAAAAACGACCGGCTGGCCGCTGCCCCAATCCTTGTAGTACAGCTCGACGCCGTCGGTGGTGGTGAAGGTGCTGCCAGTCATGTTAGACATAAACGATTCTCCTGGTCGGGAAAGACATGCCGCCGTTGCCGGCGGCGCGAAGCGATCAGCGTGCCGGCACCGGCGCCAGCGTTTCGTGCGCGCCGGTGGCGCGGGTAGCGGCCTTGTGCACCATCGAATACGCATAGTCGACGCCCATGCCGTACGCGCCCGAATGTTCGGTCACGATCGCCATGACCGCTTCGTAGGTATCCTTGTGGGCCCAGTCGCGCTGCCACTCCAGCATCACCTGCTGCCATGTCACCGGGATCACGCCGGCCTGGACCATGCGCTGCATCGCGTAGTCATGGGCTTCCTTGCTGGTGCCGCCCGACGCGTCGGCCACCATGTAGATCTCGTAGTCGCCTTCGGCCATCGCGCACAGGGCGAAGCTGCAGTTGCACACTTCGGTCCACAGGCCCGCCACCACCACCTTCTTGCGGCCATTGGCCTTGAGCGCGTCGCGCACTTTCTGGTCGTCCCAGGAATTCATCGAGGTACGCTCGAGGATCGGCTGGCCAGGGAAAACATCGAGCAGTTCAGGATAGGTGTACCCCGAGAAGCCCAGCGTTTCAACGGTGGTGATGGTGGTCGGGATGTTGAACGCCTTGGCCGCCTTGGCCAGCGCGACGGTGTTGTTCTTCATCGCCTGGCGGTCCATCGACTGCACCCCGAACGCCATCTGGGGCTGGTGGTCGATGAAGATCAGCTGCGAGTTGCTTGGGCTGAGAACGTCAAGTTTCGGATTCATGGTGAAATACTCCTTGGGTTGAAAATCAGAACGCGAAGCAGCTGCAGCCCAGCGCGCCCCAGAAACCGGTGAAATCGGCTACCGGAACGGTCGAGGCGCGCGCGCTGTCGTGGCCGTGCCCGTGCACGCCGCAGGGGCCCGAGCAGATATGCGGCAGCGCCATCCGCGGCGCGGCGGCGCGCGGCCGGTAGCTGCCGGGGAAGGACTTGACCGGCGACCAGTCGGGCAGCACCGGGATCGGCGGCGGCGCGTACGATGCAAAGCCGGCGTCGCCGTAGACAGGCTTGCCGCCCACGATGGTCAGCACCGATTCGATGGCCTTGATGTCGTCTTCCGGAACGCTGAAGAAGTCAGCGGACAGCACGGCCAGGTCGGCCAGCTGGCCCGCCTTGATCCTGCCTTTCTTGTCTTGCTCGCTCGAGAACCAGGCGCTGCCGGCCGTCCACAGCGCGAGCGCGCTGGCGCGCGGCAGGCGCTGGTCGGCGCCGTACATGCGCAAGCCGCCGACGGTGCTGCCCGAGACCAGCCAGTACAGCGCTGTCCACGGGTTGTAGCTGGCGACACGCGTGGCATCGGTGCCGGCGCCCACCGGCACGCCGGTGGCGAGCATGCGCGCGATCGGCGGCGTGTGGCTGGCCGCATCGGCGCCGTAGCGCTCGACAAAGTACTCGCCCTGGAACGCCATCCGGTGCTGGATCGCGATGCCGCCGCCCAGCGCGGCCACGCGGTCGATATTGCGCTGCGTGATGGTTTCGGCGTGGTCGAACATCCAGTGCAGGCCGGCGAAAGGAATCTCGCGGTTGACCTTTTCGAACACGTCGAGCATGCGGCTGATCGATTCGTCGTAGGTGGCGTGCAGGCGGAACGGCCAGCGCTGCTCGACCAGGTGGCGCACCACCTGCTCCAGTTCGTCCTCCATGCTCGGGGACAGGTCGGGCCGCGGCTCCAGGAAATCCTCGAAGTCAGCGGCCGAGAACACCAGCATCTCGCCGGCGCCGTTGTGGCGGTAGAAGTCGCTGCCGTCGCCCGGCTTGACCATGCCGGTCCACGCCTTGAAGTCTTGCAGTTCGGCGCCCTTGTTCTGGGTGAACAGGTTGTAGGCGATACGCACGGTCAGCTGGCCGGCGCGCGCGAGCTGGTCGACCACGGCGTAATCGTCAGGATAGTTCTGGAAACCGCCGCCGGCGTCGATCACGCTGGTCACGCCCAGCCGGTTCAGCTCGCGCATGAACTGGCGCGTCGAGTTCACTTGCTGGTCGAGCGGCAAGGCCGGCCCTTTGGCCAGCGTGGCGTACAGGATCATCGCGTTGGGCCGGGCGATCAGCATGCCGGTCGGGTTGCCGGCGGCATCGCGCGCGATCTCGCCGCCGGGCGGATTCGGCGTGTCCCTGGTGTAGCCGACAGCGCGCAGCGCGGCGCGGTTGAGCAAGGCCCGGTCGTACAGGTGCAGCACGAACACCGGGGTATCCGGCGCCGCCTCGTTCAATTCGTCGAGGGTCGGCATGCGGCGCTCGGCAAACTGGAACTCGGTCCAGCCGCCCACCACCCTCACCCATTGCGGGCTGGGCGTGACCATGGCTTGCTGGCGCAGCATGCGCAAGGCGTCGGCCAGCGACGGCACGCCTTCCCAGCGCAACTCCAGGTTGTAGTTGAGCCCGCCGCGAATCAGGTGCATGTGCGAATCGTTCAGGCCCGCGATGGCGGTATGCCCTGCCAGGTCGATGACCTCGGTGGCCGGCGTGCGGTGGCGCATCACCGCCTCCGCATCGCCCACTTCCAGGAAGCGGCCGTCGGCAATCGCCACCGCGCTGGCGGCCGGATTGGCGCGGTCGCCGGTGTGGAAGCGGCCATTGACGAGGATCAGCGACGCGCTCATGCCCGGTCCTCCCCGGGCTGCTGCTCCTTGGGCGCGATGCCGGTGATCTTGGGCGCGCATTCGCTGGCGAGCCAGGCTTTGGTCAGCGGCGCGCCCTGGGCCAGCCGCTTGGCGACCGGAACCACCTGCTCGCCGATCAGCATGCCCAGCAATCCGACCAGGGCAATCGCCGGCGGCGCCGGCGAGCGCACATTGATCAGGCCATAGATGATCCCTACGAGTATTCCCGCGCCAATCGACATCAGGTACATTGCGGCCCCCTTCAGCTGTCCGGGCCGCGACGCGGCCCACACCCGGAGTATGCCGCGCTGCCTGCTACAAAACTTGAATCAGCCTGCTGTTTTTTCCCGCCCAGGCTCCGGCCCGCTGTCGAAGTCCATCGTATCCGGATTGGTGTCCGAAGCCAGCGGCGCGCCCATGAACTTCAGCCAGACAAACCCGATGACGCCGGCCAACAGCGAACCGATCACGATGGCCATCTTGGACGAGTTGATGACATCGGCCTGCCCCGTGAACGCCAGGTTGGTGATGAAGATCGACATCGTGAAGCCGATGCCGCCAAGCAGGCCGGCGCCAAGGACGTGGCGCCAGGCCAGGTCGAGCGGCAACCTGCACAGGCCCAGCGCCACCGCGGCAAAACTGAACAGGAAGATGCCCACGGGCTTGCCCACGAGCAGACCGAGCAGGACGCCTAGGCTATTCGCCGACAACAGTTCCTGGGTCCAGCCGGGGGCGATCGCGATGCCGGTGTTGGCCAGCGCAAACACCGGCAAGATCAGGAAGGCGACCGGAATGTGGAGCGCGTTTTCCAGCCGGTGCGAAGGCGACCTGGCATCGTCCTGCACCGACGAGTAGGGAATCGCGAAGGCCAGCAGCACCCCGGCGATGGTCGCATGGACACCGGATTTGAGCATCAGGAACCACATCAAGGCGCCGCCGACCAGATACGGCAGCAAGCGCATGACGCGCATCACCCGGTTCATCGCCACCAGCGCCGCAAACACGGCGAACGCCGCGGCAAGGTAAGCCAGCGACAGCTCGGCCGTGTAGAACACCGCGATGACCATGATCGCGCCAAGGTCGTCCATGACGGCCAGCGCGGTGAGGAAGATCTTGAGCGACGCTGGCAGCCGGCTGCCAAGCAGCGCCAGCACGCCCAGCGCGAAGGCAATGTCGGTGGCCATCGGGATGCCGATGCCGGGCTGGGTCGGCGAGCCGTAGTTGAGGCCGAAGTGAATCAGCGCGGGGACGGCAATGCCGCCGGCCGCGGCCAGCATCGGCAGCATGGCGTTGCGCAGGTCGGACAATTCGCCGTTATACAGCTCGCGTTCGAGTTCCAGGCCGATCAGCAGGAAGAAGATCGCCATCAGCGCGTCGTTGATCCAGTGCTCGATACTCAGGCCGGCCACTTTCAGCTGCCAGAACCCGAGATAGCCCTCGGCCACCGGCGAATTGGCGAGCGCCATCGAGACCAGCGTGCACGCGATGAGCACGATGCCGCCGGCTTTACTGGACTGGATGAATTTTTTGAAGGAGAGTGAGAGCTGTTTTTCAATACGCATGGGTGATGGACGCAAAGGTACCGCGTGGCGGCCCGACCATCGCGCATCCTGTCATGCCGTTACGGCATGATCACCCTTGCATAGATTATAACGGGAAAGAGTCACGCATGACGGCGCACTGCGCCGTCATGCGTGCCGCGATGCCGGCCGACGGCGTGCCGGCCGAACGCGGCTACTTGTTCTGGTAGCCGCCGTAGGCGCCGACCGGACTCCAGGCTGGCGACACCGGCGGCAGCTGCGGCGCCAGCGACTGGTAAGGACCGGCGCCGTACACCACCTGGCCGTTGACGATGGTGAGGACGCTGTCGAGCTTCTTGATGTCTTCCGCGGGGATCGAGAAGTAATCTGCCGGCAGCACCACCAGGTCGGCGTACTGGCCGGTGCGGATCGTGCCCTTCAGCTGCTCCTCGCCGCTCATCCATGCGCTGCCGGTCGTCATCAGGCGCAGCGCCTCGAAGCGGCTCAGCACGTCGCGGTCCTGCCACATCCTCATGCCGCCGGCGGTCTTGCCGGTCACCGCCCAGTACAGGGCCGGCCACGGCGCATAGCTGCTGACGCGGGTGCCGTCGGTGCCGAGGCCCACCGGCACGCCGAGCTCGAGCATCTTGCGGATCGGCGGCATCTGGCGTGCCTGGGCGCCGTAGCGTTCCCAGTACGACTCGCCCTGGAAGAACATGCGGTTTTGCACCGCCACCCCGCCGCCGAGCTTCTTGATGCGCTTGAGCTGGTCGTCGGTGATGGTTTCCGCATGGTCGACAATCCAGCGCAATCCATTGAACGGCGTCTTCTGGTTGACGCGCTCGATCACGGCCAGGTCGCGCTCGATGCTTTCGGCATAGGTCGCATGCAGGCGGAACGGCCAGCGGTTCTTGACCAGCAGGCTGATCACAGGCTCCAGTTCGCTTTCCATATGCCCGGGCAGGTCGGGACGCGGCTCGAGGAAGTTTTCGAAGTCGCCGGCGCTCGCCACCAGGTTTTCGCCCGCGCCTTCGGCACTGAAGCCGTTCGGATACAGCATGTGGTCATTCTTGTTCGGCCTGGTCTGGTCCATCCAGCGCTGGAAGTCGGCCAGCTCGGTGCCCGGCTTTTGCGCAAACAGGAAGTACGAGGTGCGGACCGTGACCTTGCCCTGGCGCGCCAGTTCGATGCTGACGCTGTAGTCGTCCGGATAAGCCTGCCCTCCGCCGCCGGCGTCGATCGCGCTGGTCACGCCGAGGCGGTTGAGTTCATGGTAGAAGTGGATCGACGAATTGACCTGGTCCGCGCGGCCAAGCTTGTTGGTCTTGCCAAGCGTGGAATACAGCACCATCGCATTTGGCTTGGCCACCAGCAGGCCGGTCGGCTCGCCCTTGGCGTCCAGTTCGATGACGCCGTCCTTGTACTTGGTGTCCTTGTTGTAGCCGAGCGTCTCGACGCCCTTCTTGTTCAGGAAGCCGAGGCCGTACAGGTACAGGATGAACACCGGCTTGTCCGGCACGGCGGCGTTGATCTCGGCGAGGGTCGGCATGCGCTTTTCGTCGAACTGGTGCGCGCTCCAGCCGCCCACCACCTTCACCCATTGGCCGTCGGGCGTGCGCGCGGCCTGCTCCTTGAGCATCTCCAGCGCCCGCTTGAGCGACGTCACGCCGTCCCAGCGCAGCTCCATGTTGTAGTTCAGTCCGGCGCGGATCACGTGGGTGTGCGAATCGTTCAGGCCTGGAATGACTGTGCGGCCCTGGGCGTCGATCACCTTGGTATCGGCGCGCTTGAGCTTGAGCACGGCCGCATTGCTGCCAGCGGCGGCGATCTTGCCGTCCTTGATCGCGACCGCCTGGACAAATTCGCCCTGTTTCACCATCGTGGCGATCTTGCCGTTCGTCAGGATCAAATCCGCTTGCGCCTGGGCCATGCCGGCCGCTGCCAGGCCCGCCAAAAAGAGGTACGAAGATGGTTTCATTTTTATATCCTGACGCCGCACTGCGGCACGATGGTTGACCGAGGATTATTGTTTGACTGCTTCGACCGCGATGGTCAAGGTGACTTCGTCGCCGACATACGGTGCGTGCTTGCCAGCGTTGAACTCGCTGCGCTTGATCTTGGCGACCGCATTCGCGCCACAGGCATCCTTCTTCAGCAGCGGGTGCGGCATGCAGTGGAACGAGGTGACTTCCAGGCGCACCGGCTTGCTGACGCCCTTGATGGTCAGGTCGCCGTCGACCGATCCCGGCTTGTCGCCCGCGAAATTCAGCTTAGTCGATTTAAATGTAATCGTCGGGAATTTCTTGGTGTCGAGGAAGTCTTCGCCCTGGATGTGCTCGTTAAACAGCGGGAAGCCGGTGTTCACACTGGTGGTGTCGATGGTGACATTGACCGAACCGGTCCTGGCGGCGCGGTCGAGGACGATGGTGCCGCTGGTCTTGTCGAAGCGGCTGACCTGGGTCGAATAGCCGAAGTGGCTGTATTCGAAACGCGGGAAGGTATGGGAACCGTCGATGGCGTAGGTCTCGGGCGCTGCCAGCGCGCCCAGCGAGACCGTGGCCGCGAGGAAGAAGAGTGCAATTTTTTTCATGATGCTGTCCTTTAAAGTGGGCGAATCCGGCTTGGGATGCACGGCTTCTTGTAGGCGAGGAATGCAGTATGCCGGGTCCGCCCAACTTTAAAAAACGGAAAATTTGCAGCTCTATCGTCGAAATTATCGAACGATACTGTCCAGGCGAACCTGGCGGATCGCGGCCTTAGTTTGCGCCAGCGGCCGCTTCGATCAAGCTGGCCACGGCGGCCGGGTTCGAGGTCATCACCACGTGCGAAGCGCCTGCCACCGTCACGGTTTTGCGCGACTTGGCGCGTTCGGCCATGAAGCCAAGCGCCGCGGCCGGGATGTTCTTGTCGCCGGTGCCGTAGATAAAGTAAGACGGCAGCGTCTTCCATGCCGGCGCAGCGGACGCTTCCGTCAGCGCCGCCTCGGCAATCGGACGCTGGGCAACGGCCATCAGCGCGGCCTCGGCTTTCGGCAAGTCCGCGGCGAACTGTTTGTGGAATTTGTCTTGCTGGATGTAGAAGTCCTTGCCGCCTTCGGCCAGCACGACCGGGGTGGCCAGCGCCTGGCCCAGGGTGCCGCCAGGGAAGCGTCCGGACAGTTCGAGCGCGGTTTCCCCTTGTTCCGGTGCGAACGCGGCGACATAGACCAGGCTCTTGACGTTGGCGTTGCCATTGGCCGCGGCGCTGATCACCGAGCCGCCGTAGGAGTGGCCGACCAGGACCACCGGACCGTCGATGCTCTTGACGATGTTCGACACCACCTGCGCGTCGCCTTTGACGCTACGCAGCGGATTGGCGGCGCCGATGACGGTGTAGCCGTCCTTGCGCAGTTTGGCGGCCACGCCGTTCCAGCTGGTGGCGTCGGCGAAGGCGCCATGCACCAGGATGACGGTTGGCTTGACGGCCGGGGCGGCCGCGGCGGCGGAGGCGGCGGCGATCATCAGGGCGGCGGCGGCGGTTTTGAGCTTGTTCATGGTGGTTCCTTTTAAGTGTTTTTTAGTGGACAAGGGCGACAATCAGTCTGCCTTCGGGAAATCAAGCACCGTGTCGTTGACGCGGTTGAAATAATTGGTGAAGAGAATCGCGGAGATGGCCAGCAACGACTCGACGATCTGCGTGTCGGTGTAGCCGGCAGCCTTGACCGCATCGACCGTTTCCACCGGCACCGTTCCCTTGGTGCCGTGCACGGTGCGGGCGAACAGCGCCAGGGCGTCGAGGCGGTCGTCGCCCGATGCGCTGCCGTGGCGCGCGGCCAGGATCTGCTCTTTTTTCAGGCCGGCGCTCTTGCCGATCATGGTGTGGGCGGCCAGGCAATAGTCGCAACCGGTGTCTTGGCTCAAGGCCAGCTTGATGGTTTCGACTTCCTTTTTGCTCAGCGAACCCTTTGCAAGGGTGGCGTCCATCGCCAGCAGCGTGCTGAGCACGTTCGGGCTGTTGGTGCCGATGCCGGCGTAGGCGTTCGGCACCACGCCGATGGCGGCCTGGATGCTGGCGAAGATGTCGGCGGCTGGGCCGGTGGCTTGGGAGACAGGTTGCGAGTTCAGGCGGGTCATACGATGTCCTTTATAGTCGGTTGAGGCCGGAACGTTTCCGGATGACTAGACTATAGATGGACCAAAAAGCGTATTGGTGACACAATGGCTCAGAAATTTGCTCCACAGTCTCAACCAAGGAAAAAGCACCATGGACCTGCTGAGCCGCCTGCTCCACCTCTATCCGGTCGACGTCGACCTTGAGCTCGCCTGCAAGCTGGGCGCGCCGTGGTCGCTGGAGAATGCGCAGGCCGGGGCCGGCACGGCGCCCTACCACATCATCACCTCCGGCAACGTTTGGCTGCATACCCCCAATGTGCGCGCGGCCTTGCTGGAGGAAGGCGATATCGTGGTGCTGCCCTCGGGCATGGCCCACACCCTGTTCGCCGACGGCGACAGCAGCGGCACCAGTATCGAGGTGACCTACAGCGACGCCTTGCCGGTGGTCGCCAACGGCGGCCATGGCGTGCAGAACGAGATGCTATGCGGGCACTTCAGTTTCGAACCCGATGTCGCGGGCACCCTGATGTCGTCCCTGCCGGAAGTGCTGCACGTACGCCACGCCCATCGCAGCGACCTGGACGAGATGGCCCTGCTGATCCAGCTGCTGCGCAAGGAAGCCCAGGCGACCCGGCTCGGCTCGTCCGTCATCGTGCGCCAGCTGGCCTCGGTGCTGTTCGCCCTGATCCTGCGCGCCTGGACCGAGCAAGCCCCGGCCCAGTCCGGCATGCTCAGCCTGCTCGCGGACCCGCGCTTGCGGCGCGGCTTGCAGGCGATGCTTGACGATCCGGCGCGCCAGTGGTCGGTCGACGAGCTGGCCGAAGCGTGCCACATGTCGCGCGCCAGCTTCGCGCGCCACTTCGGCAAGGCCGCCGGGATGACGCCGGGCGACATGCTGATGCGGATCCGCATGGCGCGCGCGGCCCAGTTGCTGCGCGGCGATGGACGCAACGTGGCAATCATCGCCAATGCGGTGGGCTACCAGTCCGAAGCGGCCTTTAACCGGGCCTTCAGCCGCTTCTACGGCAGCACACCCGGCATCTGGCGCAAGGCGGCGCCGGTCGAAAACACGTTTTCCTTGCTGGGGGGCAGCCCGGCAGCGCCCTAAGCTCACATGACAGCGGCCGGCATCTCCAGGCCGCACACCCGTGCGGCCCCCTCCGGCGCCGGCTTGCCGCTGGCGTAGATCGTGGCCAGCCCATGGTCCTCCAGCGACAGCAGCGAGCCGAGCAGCTCGAGCGAGGTCTGCTGCAAAGAGCCCAGCATTGGCCGCACCTGCTCCAGATCCGCCCCCTGGCCCATGCGCTCGACCAGCTCGGCGCCGATCGCGTGCAGCCGCCGATGGGCGCGCTCCGACAGCGCGAAGGTCGGCGAACCGGCCAGCGTCGCGCCCTCGTTGCGGTACCAGCGCCCGATCTGGCACTTGTCGCAATTCAGTGTTGGAAAGTCGGTGGCCGCGCGCTGCGGCGAGTCGGCCGGCTCGCCGGCGTGGCGCAGCGTGTAGGCCACCATCTTGCGGCGCCACTGGATATGGTCGACGATCGCCATCTGCACCAGCCCGACCGCCATCGACACCGGACACGGCGCGAAGCGCTCATGCGCGATCAGCGCCGCCAATGCCAGCGGCCGGCTGATCAGGTAGCCCTGCATCTTCATGCAGCCTGCTTCGACCAGGAAGTGGTACTGGGCCGCCGTCTCGACGCCTTCGGCCACCAGTCCAATATCGAGTTCATGCGCCATCCGGATCGCCGAACGCACGATGCCCGCATTCTTGTCCGAGTTGAGCATCCGCTGCACCAGCCCCTGGTCGAGCTTGATCGAGGTAAATGGCCATTTGCTCAGGGTGTCGACCGACGAATAGCCCAGGCCATAGTCGTCCATGACCAGCCCGAGACCGGCCTCGCGCAGGCGCCTGATGTTGGCCAGCACGCGCGGGCTGCACGACAGCGCATGGTGCTCGGTGATTTCGATTTCCAGCGAGGCGGGGGCGGTACCGGTGGCGGCCATGCCGGCGAAAATCTGCCCGCTCAGGGCGTCATCTTCGAAATCGGTGGCCACGGTGTTGAAGGACACAGGCGCAAACCGGGTCGGGCCAAGTACCGCCATGTCCTCGAACAGGCGCGCGACGATGTAGGCGCTCATCCGGGGCGACAGGCCGGCGCTGTGGGTTAGCGGAAGAAATGCGCCGGGTTCGATCACGCTGCCGTCAGGCGGACACCAGCGCACCAGCGCTTCCGAGCCGCACACTTCGCCATGGGCCATCGAAAACTTCGGCTGATAGTACAACTGGAACTGGCGGGCGCCGAGTCCGGCCTCGATATCTTGCGCGGTGATCATATGGCACCCTGCCCGCTGCGACGAATGGACTTTCAGCATAGTCCATCCGGTAAATTTTTCCAGCCGTCAGCCGGGTCTTTCGCCGTCCCTGTGCCCGCCCGGCGCGGGCGGCAGGTAGCGCTCGCTCCAGGCGGCGATCACATTGGCGATGTAGAGCGCGTCGCTCTTCTGGCTCAGCAGGTGGTCGGCCGTGTCGAGGGAAACGAAGCTTTTCGGATGCTTGGCATGGGTGAAGATGTCGAGCGCGTTGCTGATATCGACGGTCTGGTCGCGCGGCGAATGCATCACCAGCAGCGCCTTGCGCATGCGCGCGACCGTTTCGCCGAGGCGATGCTGGGCGGCGTCGTGCAGGAACTGGCGCTGGATGCGGAAAGTGCGCCCGGCCAGCTTGACTTCGGCCTCGCCGTCGGCTTCGATCTGGGCCAGCTGATCGCGGAACAGCCCGGCCACGTGCGAGGGATCGCTGGGGGCGGCCACCGTGACCACGGCGCGCGCTTCCGGCACCTGCTCGGCAGCGGCCAGCACCGCCGCCCCGCCCAGGCTGTGGCCGATCAGCACCGCCGGCGCATGGTGGTGCCGGCGCAGATAATCGGCCGCTGCCACGAGGTCGGCGACATTCGACGAGAAATTGGTGTTCGCGAATTCTCCGTCGCTGGCGCCCAGCCCGGTGAAGTCGAAGCGCAGCACGGCCACGCCGTGCTCGGTCAGCGCCTGGGAAATACGGGTCGCCGCGAACACGTCCTTGCCGCAGGTGAAGCAATGCGCGAACAGCGCGTAGGCGCGGATCGGGCCGGCGGGCGCGTCCAGGCGCGCGGCCAGCATGGTGCCGTGCGCGCCGGGGAATTCAATACGCTGCTGAGTCATGTGATCCTCCAGATCAGGAAGCCGGAACAGCGCTACTGTACACCCAAGCCGGTGGCGCCCGTCGACGCCGCCACGCTCAGCCCTGCAGCTCCGGCTGGGCGCGCAGCCGCTCGACCACGCAATCGATAAACGCGCGCACTTTGAACGCGCCGTATTTGCCTTCCCGGTGCACGACCTGCACCGGCCACGGCGCCTCTTCGAAATTCTCCAGCACCAGGACCAGGGCGCCGCGCGCCACTTCCTGGGCGACCTGGTAGGACAGCAATCGTGTGATCCCGAGTCCGCCCAGGGCCGCCTGCATCGCCGCGTCATTGCTGGTCACCACCAGGCGCGGCTTCATGCGCACGGTCAGCTGCTCCGCGCCGCTGCCGAAGTGCCATTCGACCCGCGGCGAGATCGCGCTCGACGAGACGATGGTGTGCTGCAGCAGGTCCGACGGATGCCCGGGCACCCCATGCGCCGCCAGGTAGGCAGGCGAAGCGCACAGCACGCGCCGGATCTGGCCGACCCGGAATGCGCGCAGCGACGAATCGGGAAGGTGGCCGATGCGCACCGCCACGTCGATGCCCTCTTCGACGATATTGACCACCCGGTCCAGCAGGTGCGCGCTCACCTCGACCTGGGGATGGCGCTGCATGTACTCGACGATGCAAGGCATCAGGTACATGCGCCCGAACAGCACCGACGCCGTCACCGACAGCTGCCCGCGCGGTTCGGCATTGACGCCGGACGCGGCTTCATTGGCCTCGGCGATGCTGGCGAGGATGGCGCGCGAATCGTCGAAGTACTGGCGGCCGGCGTCGGTCAGGCGCACATTGCGCGTGGTCCGCTGCAGCAGCACGGTACCGAGCTGTTCCTCCAGCGCCACGATGGCGCGCGTGACCGCCGCCGGCGAGACATCGAGCTTGCGCGATGCCGCGGCAAACCCGCCCTCCTCGCTGACGGTGACGAAAACCTGCATCAGATGGACCTGGTCGATGAGCGTTACTCCTGGCGAAACAGTGAATGTCGGCGGGCGGGGATTCTATTTCCCCTCATTATTTCCCAAAATATCTCCATCGACAATCAAAACCGGGCAGCTTGCCCGGTTCGCTACCCAGGAGAACATCATGCAGACCAAATTCAGCTTCCACCCGGGCGAACGCGCGGTGCAGGAACGTGCCGGAGAAGCGGCCATGGCCGAGCGCAACGGCAGCGTCATCGCCGACACCATCCTCGGCGGCGCCCGGCCCTTCATCGCCAAACAATTCATGGTGGTGCTGGCCAGCGTGGACGCCGGCGGCGCGGTCTGGTCGTCGGTCGTCTACGGCCAGCCGGGCTTTGTCCATGCCGACAGCGCCACCGTCGTCACGCTCGACGTTCCCGCCGAACGCCGCGCCGACAGCGAGCCGTTCTGGGACAATATCCGCTTCAACCCGGCAGTCGGGATGCTCTTCATCGAGCTCGGCACGCGCCGCCGCTACCGGATCAACGGCACCATCGAGCGCGACGACTGCGCCGCCATCGACATCCGGGTCGGCGAAGCCTACCCGAACTGTCCCAAGTTCATCCAGCGCCGCCACTTGCGGGCACAAGGCGAATTCCACGAGGCCGGAGGCGTTGCGACCGGCGCGGCCATCGGCGGCCTTGTCGCCACCCTGATCCGCGCAGCCGACACCGTCTTCGTCGCCAGCACCAACGCCGACACCGGGGCCGACGCATCGCACCGCGGCGGCAATCCAGGATTCGTACAGGTTACCGGCGAACGCACGCTGCGCATTCCCGACTACGCCGGCAACAGCCTGTTCAACAGCTTCGGCAATTTTGAACTCGACCCGCGCGTGGGCCTGTGCATTCCGGATTTCGCGGGGCAGCGCCTGCTGCAGATCAGCGGCGCCGCGCGGGTGCTGTGGGATCAGCCCGACCCGGCCAACCTGACCGGCGGCACCGGGCGCTTCTGGGAAGTCGAGATCGCCAGCTGGGTCCTGCGCCAGGTGCCGCAGCGGCTGGAGTGGGAATACCTCGATGCATCGCCGTTCAACCTGCCAACCGCGGAGGGGTGACGACCATGGACTATTTCATCGACAGCATCTTGCAGCATGGCCCGGCGGTCAAGGAATTTCGCCTGGTGCGGGTGGACGGCGGCGCCGCACCGGCGTGGCAAGCGGGCGACCATGTCGAACTCGATATCGCCGCGCAGTCGGGCGAGCGCCACCGCAATGCGTATTCGCTGATTGGCGAACCCGGCGCGCAACTGCGCATCGCCGTCCAGCGCGAGGCGGCAGGACGCGGCGGATCGCGCGTGCTGCATGACGAGTACATCGCCGGCATGCGGATTTCGGTGAGCGCGCCGATGGGCAACTTCGCACTGCACACCGGCAGCGCGCGCAACCTGCTGATCGCCGGCGGGATCGGCATCACCCCCATGGTCTCGATGGCGCGCGCGCTGGATCGCGGCGGCAGCCGGTTCGAGCTGCACTACCTCGCCCGCGACGCCGGGCGGCTGGTGCTGCTGCACGAGGTCGACCGGCTGGCGCATGGGCAGCTGGCCACCTATACGACCGAGTCGGGCAACCGTCCGGACCTCCAGGCAATGATCGGCGCCTACAGCGAAGGCAGCGAGCTGCACGCCTGCGGACCGGCGTCCTTACTCGACGCCATCCGTACCGCAGCCGCCGCGCTGGGCTGGCCGATGGCCAATGTGCATGTCGAAAGCTTCGGTGCGCGCAGCGCAGCCACCGACCGGCCCATCAAGCTGTACCTGCGCCAGAGCGACATGCGCATCGACGTGATGCCGGGCACGTCTATCCTGGACGCAATGATTGCCGCCGATGCGTTCGTGTCCTTCGACTGCAAACGCGGCGAGTGCGGCCACTGCTTCGCCAATGTCGTTGCCGGCGAGCCGATCCACCGCGACGCCTGCCTCACGCCCGGCCAGCGGGCGCAGGGGATGACGACCTGCGTTTCATGGGCCGCGGGCGATGATCTGGAGTTGGACCTGTAGCAGTGCCCCCCGCGACAGGCAAGCATGTCGCGCGGTGGGCCGGCCTTAGCGGCGGACAATGTCGGTCCGCCGCTTCCTGCCTGCCAGTGCTTCGGATAGCGCGCCGTGCGCGTGGCGTTGTTGTAGACCAGCGCAACCACGGTCACGGCCAATGCGCCGCTCACGGTCGGGAACAGCAGTAAGTCCCGCCCCGGCGGCGCCAGCAAGATGATTACAGGATTCGAGACGGCCCGCGCATGCGCGGTGCGGGTCAGCGGCATCAGTGCAATCGCGGCGCCGAGCCAGGCCCGCAGGATGTTGCGCATACCGGCGTACGGCGGCAACGCCGCCCGGTCGCCGCGGCCCTGACGACATGACTGTCTTTTCGTGCAATCGCCACTGCCAGCTTGAAGGCAGCCGCCTGCGCGGCTGCCGACCGTGCGGCGCCTAGAAACTGAAGATGGTGTAGCCCTGCTCCGACAGCTGCGCAATGCTCGGCAGGCCCGAGGTGCCCGGCACGCTGTTGTCGGTGATCAGGTCGAAACCGTTTTTTTCCGCTTCTTCGCGCGCGCCGAACACATCGGCGCAACCGCAGGACACCCCGGCGACCGTGTCGGCCACCGCGTTGTACAGCGCGTGCACCGGATGGTCCGGCTTGCCGACGACCCCGGCCCAGCGGGTTCCCGTACCCTGGAAATAGATCGCCACGTCGGTGCCGCGCTGCTTGAAGTCGTAGGCGGCCGCCAGGGCGTTGAACAACCGGCCGAGGGCTTCTTCGCCGCCGTGTGTTGGATCGGAGAAGACGATGATGGCTGCTTTCATGATGATTCCTTTGCGTGAGTGGCTTGGTTGATGTGTCGGTAGTCGACCAAGCCATCTTAGGAACTTGCGCCCGGGAGCGAAACGGGGCGGGGCGAAATTGATTGTTTCGGCCAGCGCAATGGCTCAGCGTCACACCCGACTGCACCAAAGGACAATATCGCTAGCGGCACAAGCAATTTACAGTGATCACTGTCGCTACCGCTCCGTCAACCCAGCCTTCCGCTGCCGCCACATGCGCTTCCAGCTCGATGGTTGCGCCGCAGTCACCGAAGCCGCCGGCGGCAGTAAAACGCGCCGGGTGTTCAGTTGTACCCCATCGGGCAGCGCCGGTAGCCGGACGCTGCAGGTCTTCCAATCGGCCACCGCCACGACCAGCCTGTCCAGCAAGGCAGTCGAGCATCTCACGCCAGTGCTCGACATTGGCGAACTCAATTCCAGGGTGAACGTGGTGAAGGCCGACGGTACATTGTGGGTGTGGGAAAACGACTGGACCGCCAGCACCGCGGCCAATACCGTGATCACGCGCACGCAACTGGGGACCAACTACACCAAGCTGGAAGTGAGCGAGGAATCGGTGCTGGGAATCCGGACCGACGGCACCTTGTGGGCATGGGGTTCCAACAATGCCGGCACGTTTGCCGATGGCCCGAGGGCCGGCAGCCCAACCCCGATTGAAATTGGCAAGGACTTCATCGAAGTCGCGGCAAAGGGCTCGCACACCAGCGCCGGGGGCCGGGTGGTCGGACTAAAGCGTGATGGATCATTATGGGCCTGGGGTTCCCGTTCGAGTCCGGTTCCGAATTCGTGGGAGCGCCAGTTCACCCCGCACCAGTTCGGCTCGGGCTTCTCCGCCCTTGCCGGGGGCAGCAGCGGGCTATCGATGGCGCTGCAGGCAAACGGCAGCATATGGTCGTGGCACGAAAATATCTCGGACGCGCCATTTGTCGTGAAAAAAATCGGCGACGATTACCAGGCGCTCGCCACTGCCTATGGCGCTACCTATGGCCTCAAGAAAAACGGCGATCTATGGGCGTGGGGCCGCAATGCGCCGAACCGCGGGGAGGTCGGCACAGAGGACGTGCCGGTGCTGGCCGGACAGGGTTATGCCTCGCTCGCGGCCGGCGCGTATTACACGATGGCGCTGAAGACCGACGGAACGCTCTGGGCGCACGGCAGCAATTCAGAAGGACAGTTCGGCGATGGCACAACGGGGGGCGCGCCCACGCTCACCCAGGTAGCGACCGGCGTGCGCAAGGTATGGGCCGGGGACTCATGCACCATCATCGAGAAGCGCAACGGAACGCTGTGGGGCACGTCCTATTGCAGGCTGGGTGTGACGTCCGGCATCCCGGCCCATGGCTTCCGCCAGCTGCCGCAGTTCTGATGCGACGTGTTTTGCGGGTGGCCGGGGCGGCGGCGCCGGCTATCCGAGCCTGATCAGCCCAGCGTGTCGGCCCAGATATTGCGGGCCCAGTTGAACGCATACACGCCCTCCTGCGCACTGGCGTTGGCCGAGACGCCGCCCGACCCCGGCACCACGATCAGCGTCTTTTGCGCCGCGTCGTACGCATGCACCGACGCCACGTGAATGACGTCGCTGTCGGAGACGAAGCTGTAGCAGGTGTTGGTGAGCACCGGATGGGCGTCCGGTGCACGGCCGCCCAGCATGTCCACCACCGCCGCCGCGCACACTTTCGCATGCTGGTTCGCCATGTGCGCGGACTTCGGCATGAACGGCGAGGTCTGGATGGCGTCGCCGAGCACGTGGACGTTGGCATGCACAGTCGATTCGAAGCTGAGGAAATTCACCCCGCACCAGCGCTGGTTCAGGTTTGCCAGTCCGGATTGCACGGCGATGGCGCCGGCACGCTGGGGCGGAATGATATTGAGTACGTGCGCATCGACGCGGTCCCCCAGTTCGGAAAACACCGCATTCGCCTGCGCCCTCACCGTCTTGAATTGCGGCCGGTAGTCGATCATGCCGCGATAGCGCTGCGACCAGATCCGCTTGAACAGCGCGCCTTTCGAGACCACGTCGTCGTTGGCGTCGAGGATCAGCACCTTGGCGCGCGGCTTGGCGCGGCTGAAATACTGCGCTACCTGGCAGGCACGCTCGTAGGGGCCCGGAGGGCAGCGATACGGCGCCGCTGGAATGGTCATGACGAAAGTGCCGCCATCGGGCATCTGTTCCAGCGCGGCGCGCAGCGCCAGCGTCGCCGGTCCCGCTTTCCACGCATGCATCGCGGTGCTTGATCCGGGCAAGTCGTCAAACATGAAGTCGATGCCAGGCGAAACGATCAGGCGGTCGTAGCGCAGCACCTGCCCGCCTGCCAGCGTGACAGTGCGTTGAACCGCGTCGATGGCTCGCGCCGTATCGTGAATCACGCGGATGCCGTGTTTTGACGACAGTGCTGCATAGCTCATCGTGAGCTCTCCCAGCTGGCGCGATCCACCCAGCACCAGGTTGGACAGCGGGCAGGAGACAAAGCTGGCGTTCGGCTCGACCAGCGTGACCTCGATCGCCGCCTCGCTCCACATTCGCACATACTTCGCCGCGGTCGCGCCGCCGTAGCCGCCGCCGATCACCAGCACATGGGGCCTGGCTTGCCCGCCAATACTGGCGCAGCCGGTCGATGCCAGGGCCGCCGCAGTCCCCGCCGCATGAATGAACTGACGGCGCTTCATGGCTTCTGCCTCGACAAATACACCGCGATCTCTTCGATCTGCTTGTCGGTGTAGCCCTTTGAGATCTGATGCATGATGGTAGCGGGACGCGCACCGGTTTTGAACGCGCGCATGCTCGCCACCAGCGCGTCCTTCGGCTGCCCTGCCAGCACCGGCAGGGCATTGCCCGCGCCGGCGCCGTTGGTGCCGTGGCACGCCGCGCAACTCGCGTACAGGCGCTGGCCGTTGGCGGCCGCCGCACTGCTGGCCAGCGCCAGCACCATCCCAAGCGTCAATCCGATCCGCATGATCACCCTTTCAAGGCCGCACACCCGGCGACTCCATCGCCATTCCCCTGGCGCGCGCGGCCAGGTACAGTTCCAGCTCCACCAATTCAAGCGCGCCATACGGCGGCACCTCGGCGCGCACGCCGCTCATGCAATTGCGCAGGCGCCGCTGCAGCGATCCCATGTCCTGCCATTCCAGCCGGTAGATAGGATACGCGCTCGCGTGCCCTTGCGGTATCGTGCTGCCCGCCAGCCGCTTGCCCCAGTTGGCGTCATGGCACTGCGCGCACGACAAATTCAATTGGCCGATCCGCTGGTTGAACAGCTGCTTTCCGCGCTCGGTCGGCTGCTTCAGGCGCGCGTCGCGCGGCGGCGCCACCGGCATGCCGCGCGACTGCAGCGCAACGTAGGCTTCCATCGCCAGCAGTTCGCGGCTCTCGGGGCGCCACGGCGGCAGCTTCTGCTTGCCCACGCGGCACTGGTTGATGCGCTGCGCAAGGTTGATCGGCAGCTTGCTGTGGGTGTCGAAGGCCGGAAAGCGCGCAGCCACGCCGCGCATGCCCGCGCTGGCGTCGCCGTGGCAGCTGGCGCACGACTTGCCGTCCCTGCCGGCTTTCGCCTGCCATTGCGCCTCGCCGTCTCCCACCCACAGCATGGCAGGGTTTAGCGTGTCGTCGCGCTGCATGGCCTGGGTCGACGCGCCCATGAACTGGGCGCCGGACTTGCGTTCGTCGGCGGCGGCGCCAAGCGCGAGCGCACAGGCCAGCAACCCAAAGGCGCGCTTCATCCGGCCACCGTGATTGCGGCGGTCTCCGTTTGCGAGAAACCGTTATCGCCTTCCCACAAGAATTCGAGCGTGCCGGTGTCGGTCGCCACGGTATGGAATGCGATGTATGGATTGGCCGAGATGGCCGGATGCAGTTCGGCCGCAAACACCTGTTCGCCGTTGTAGCGAACCGTGAAACGGCGAATGATGTCGCGCTTCTGCACCACGCCGTCGGCGCCGGGCCGGTAGCCGGTTTCCATCGTGTGGCCGATCAGCGCGCGTATTTCGATGATCTCACCGCGCCTGGCTGTTTTCGGCATATTGATCAATGCGCGTGCCATCTCAGCCCTCTCCTTCAATGCAGGCGGCAAGCGTGACGATCACGTCGGCGCTGCCGGACCAGAAGCTGCCGTCGCTCATGCGCGCCACCGCAATCAGCTTCTGCGATGTGGCCATGCGGATGCGGGTCGATACCTGCGCCTTGCCGGAACGCGGGCCAAGCGTGAACTTGACCACATCGGTCTGCGGATTGCGCTCGTTGAAAACCGCAATCGCTGTTACATGGTCTGCCGCGGTCATCGGGCTGTCGACCGCCACGGTGATGGGCACCGCATTGCCGTTGTCGACCAGCGCGGCCACATCCAGCTTGACCCTGCCTGCTGTGGGCGCAGCCCCGCCGGTAAAGGCGCCGATCGCCGCCGCCATCTCGGCGGGCGTGGCAAACACCGGACCGGCGATGGCAACGGCGATGCCTGCTGCGAGCAGTTTGCGTCGGTGAAGATTGGCTGTGTCTGTCATTGGCTCGGCTGCTGTCGTAAAGTCTGAAGGTACGCTACCACGTCTTCGACCTGCTGCGCGCTCAGGATGGTTTTGTCTTTCAACTGGGTGGGCACGCGTTGCAGCCCTTCGCTCGCGTAGTAGGCCGGCATGATGGTGCCAGGGTTAATGCGGCGCGAGTCGACCATCCGCAAGCGCAGTTGCGCTTCGGTCCAGCGGTCACCCGCGCCAGACAGGTCGGGCGCCAGGTTGCCCTGGAAGCGCTCTTCGGGAATCGGGCCGGTATGGCACAGCAGGCACAATCCGAGCTGGCGGTTGGCCACGATCGCGCGGCCGCGGACGGCGTCGCCCGGCGTGGCGGTCAGCGGCGTGGAAAGGCCCTCCTGTGCCTGCGCCAGGGTGCACGCGCAGGACAGCAGGATGGCGGCGAGACGGACCGTCACGCCTGGTCCCGCACCGTTACGCCTTTTTCAGGCTGTGGTTTTTAAGCGGCAGGTCGCGCACGCGCTTGCCGGTGGCGGCGAAGATCGCGTTCAGCACCGCTGGCGCGGCGACGGCAATCGTCGGCTCGCCCACGCCGCCCCAGAAGCCACCCGACGGCATCGTGATGGTCTCGACCTTCGGCATCTCGTCCATCTTCAATACCTGATACGTGCTAAAGTTGTCCTGCTCCATGCGGCCATCCTTGAGCGTGCACTCGCCATACAGCGCGGCCGACAAGCCATACACGAACGAGCCCTCCACCTGCGCCTCGATCTGCTGCGGGTTCACTGCGTGGCCCGGATCGGTGGCCGCCACGATGCGGTGAATCTTCAGCTTGCCGTCCTTGCTGACCGAGACCTCGGCGCAGGCCGCGACATAGCTGCCGAAACCCATGGTCTGCGCCAAGCCGCGGAACACGCCCTTCGGCGGCTTCTTGCCCCAGCCCGCGCGCTCGGCGACGGCATTGAGCACCGCCAGGTGCTTCGGATGGTTGGCCATCAGCTTGCGTCGCAGCGCCAGCGGATCCTGCTTGGTGGCGTGCGCGATCTCGTCGATGAAGCACTCGAGGTAGATCGCGTTCTGGTTCAGGTTCACGCCGCGCCAGAAGCCGGCCGGCACCGGCGGATTGCGCATCGCATGGTCCACCAGCAGGTTGGGGAAAGTGTAGCCGATCGACGCGTCGGGACCGGGCGCGTTCAGGCCCTGGAACACGACCGGGTCCTTGCCGTCCTTGATATTTTGCGGCAGCACCGACGCCAGGATCGACTGTCCCGAGATACGCATGTGCAGGCCGGTGACCTCGCCCTTGGCATCCAGGCCGGCGGTCAGTTTGCACTGGGTGACCGGATGGTAACGGCCATGCAGCATGTCTTCTTCGCGCGTCCAGATCAGTTTGACCGGCGTGCCGGGCATCTCCCTGGCGATCGCCACGGCCTGGCGCACCCAGTCGTGGGTGGCGCCGCGGCGGCCAAAACCTCCGCCCAGATGGATTTTATAGACCTCGCACTTTTCAGGCGGCAGGCCGGACGCTTCGGACGCCGCGGCCAGTGCCGCTTCGCCGTTTTGCGTCGGCGTCCACACTTCGCATCGCTCCGGCGTGAACTTCACCGTGGCGTTCATGGTTTCCATCGTCGCGTGGTTCTGGTGCGGGTACGAATACACCGCCTCCACCTTGCGCACCGCCTTGCCGATGGCCGCGCGCGCGTCGCCCTGCTGGTGGCCGACCACCGCATCGGCCGCTTCCAGGCCCGCCTTCAGGGTCGCAGCCACATCGGCGCTCGAGAGCTTGGCGTTGGGGCCTTCGTCCCACACGATCGGCAGCGCATCGAGCGCGGTCTTGGCGCGCCACCAGGTATCGGCCACCACCGCGACAGCGCTATCGCCCACCTGCACCACCTTCTTCACGCCGGGGCGCTTGAGTACTGCGGCGGCGTCGAAGCTTTTGACCTTGCCGCCAAATACAGGGCAGTCCTTGATCGATGCGTTGAGCATGCCGGGCATGGTCAGGTCCATGCCGTAGATTTGCGCGCCGGTGGTCTTGTCGACCGTGTCCAGCCTCGCCAGGCGCTTGCCCGCCAGCTTCCAGTCCTTCGGGTCCTTCAGCTTGACGTCGGTGGGCACCGCCAGTTTGCCGGCGGCTGCCGCGACCTTGCCGTAGCTGGTCTTGCGGCCGGTCGGCGTGTGCGTGATTACGCTGCTCGACGCCGTGCACTCGGCCGCCGGCACTTTCCACTCGTCGGCCGCGGCCTGCACCAGCATCATGCGCGCGCTGGCGCCGCCCTTGCGGACATAGTCTTGCGAACCGCGGATGCCCTGGCTGCCGCCGGTGGAGAAGCTGCCCCATGGCCGCTTGCGCGCCAGGTTCTCGCCCGGCGTCGGATATTCGGTGGTGACGCGGCTCCAGTCGCCGTCGAGTTCTTCGACGACCAGCTGTGCCAGCCCGGTCAGCGTGCCCTGGCCCATCTCCGAGCGCGCGATGCGCACCACGATGGTGTCGTCGGGTCGCACCACCACCCAGGCGTTGACTTCGGGCGCGGCCGCGCCTTGCGCCTGCGCGTCGCCAAACGGAATGTGGAAGGCGACCATCAAGCCGGCGGCGCTGGCCGCGGAGGTTTTCAGGAAGCCGCGGCGCGATGGCGATGCTGGCACTGCGTTGTCGTCGCGGCTCATGCTTTGTCTCCCACGTGCTGGATGGTCAGGCCGGCCGACTTGGCGTCGCCGCCCTTGGCCACCACCTTGATGGCGGCGCGGATGCGGTTGTAGGTGCCGCAGCGGCAGATGTTGGTCATGGCCGCGTCGATGTCGGCGTCGGTCGGCTTGGCTTTTTGCTTGAGCAGCGCGGCGGCGGCCATGATCATGCCCGACTGGCAGAACCCGCATTGCGGCACGTCGAGCGCGGCCCAGGCTTTTTGTACCGGGTGGCTGCCGTCCTTCGACAGGCCTTCGATGGTGATGATCTTCTGCTTGTCGGTCACTGTCGACACCGGGCGCACGCAGGTGCGGGTCGGCTCGCCATCGATATGGACGGTGCAGGCGCCGCAGGCGGCGATCCCGCAGCCGTATTTGGTGCCGGTCAGTCCAAGCTGCTCACGCAGCACCCACAACAGCGGCGTGTCGTCTTCCGCCTCGAATTCGCGGTCCGTGCCGTTGACATTCAGCTTCGCCATGCAGTGCTCCTGTAGTGGGTTGATCATGCGAGTGCCGTGTATATTACATCCGTTCAACACTGGCCGCACCGTCGCGACCCGGTGTTTTTTTCGGGTATTTACAGGGCGAACGCGGATACCGATGTAGTTTCCATATCGCATTTTCCCTCGCTGAATTGCACCGAACATGGCCACATGTTAAGATTCGCCCGTGTCTGCCTGAACAACGCGGCACGTCTCTCATCGGCCCAGCTCCGCCGTCTTTAGCCACAGCGGAACAGCCATGTCCATTTCTACCCCTACTCCACAGCGCGTGCTTGTCATCGACGACAACAGCGACGCCGCCCACATGCTTTGCGATCTGGTCGCCATCCTGGGGCATGACACGCGTTACGCGCTCGATGGCCCTGCAGGGATAGCGCAAGCCGAGGCGTTCAAGCCTGACGTCATCTTCCTCGACATTGGCATGCCCGGCATGAATGGCTTCGAGGTCTGCATCGCCTTGCGCGCGCTGGCCGTGCTCGAGCGCACCTGCATTGTCGCGCTGACCGCATGGACCGATGCGGCAACGCGGCTCAAATGCCAGCAATGCGGTTTTCACTTCCATCTGGCCAAGCCGGCGTCGATCGACCTGATCGAAAGTATCGTCGTCCAGGCAGCTGCGGCGCGCCGGCTGAACTAAGCACTGGCCGGACCGGGCACCTGGTTCAAGGCTGCCGGCACTGGCGCATTCGCTTCGCGGCGAGAATTGCAGCGCACAGAGCGGCGTCCCGGCGGGGCTGGCATAATAGTTAGGTGCCTTCGGGTAAATGCCCGACATTTTCCTAACGTCCTTCAGCAAAGAACCAGCATGACATCCACGACAGTGCCTGATACCGGTCTCCCCCTCGACATGATCATCTTCGGCGGCATGGGCGACCTCGCGATGCGCAAGCTGCTTCCAGCGCTCTACATGGCTTACCTGCACGGCAACCTGGAGCCGACGACCAGGATCCTGTCCACCGGACGCCAGCAGTTCGACCGCGCAGCCTATCTCGCCCATGTTGAAGAACATTCGCGCTCCTTCATCGCCAGCACCAACTTCGACCAGCGCACCTGGGACGGCTTCCTGCAGCTGCTTGAATACGTCAGGCTCGACGTACAGGCCGCACCCGACTTCAGCGCGCTGGCGCAGGCCTCGCGCGCAGGTGCGCAGCGGGTGTTTTACCTGTCGACCGCACCGTCGCTTTTCATCACCATCTGCGACAAGCTGTCCGATGCCGGACTGGTCGACAAGAACGCCCGTGTCGTGCTCGAAAAGCCGCTGGGCCGCGACCTGGCCTCCGCGGTCGACATCAACGAGGCGGTCGGCAAGCATTTCGCCGAATCGCAGATCTACCGCATCGATCATTACCTGGGCAAGGAAACCGTACAGAACCTGATGGTGCTGCGCTTCGGCAACTCGATCCTGGAACCGCTGTGGCGCGCGCCGAACATCTCCAGCGTGCAGATCACCGTGGCCGAGGAAGTCGGCGTGGGCAGCCGCGCCGGGTTCTACGACAGCACCGGGGCCATGCGCGACATGGTGCAGAACCACCTGCTGCAACTGCTGTGCATCGTCGCGATGGAGCCGCCGACCTCGCTGGCGCCGGACGCCGTGCGCGACGAAAAGCTCAAGGTGCTGCGCTCGCTGCGCCGTTTCAGCCTGGCCGACATCGCACGCGACACGGTACGCGGGCAATATGTGCGCGGCGTCAGCGGCAACGAGGAAGTGCCGGGGTACATGGAAGAGCCGAACGTTCCGGCCGACTCGAAGACCGAAACCTTCGTCGCGCTGCGCGCCCACGTCGACACCTGGCGCTGGTCGAAAGTGCCGTTCTACCTGCGCACCGGAAAGCGCATGGAGCGCCGCTCGTCGAAAATCGTGATCGAATTTACCAACCCGCCGTTTCCGCTGTTCCCGGAAACCCCGGGCGGCGTCGCCAACCGCCTGGTCATCGAACTGCAGCCGGAAGAAGCGATCAAGCTGCAGATCATGGCCAAGCAACCGGGCAGCGGCATGCAGATGCAGCAGGTCGAACTCAACCTGGACCTGCAATCGGCCTTCCAGCAGCGCCGCGCCGAAGCCTATGAACGCCTGCTGATCGACGTGGTGCGCGGCCGCCTGACCCACTTCATGCGGCGCGATGAACTGGAAGCGGCGTGGTCGTGGGCCGATCCGATCATCAACGGTTGGGGCGTGCTGGGCGAGAAGCCGGATGCCTATGCGGCCGGTTCGCGCGGGCCGAGCGCGTCGTTCGCGCTGCTGGCGCGCGATGGCTTCAACTGGATCGAATAAGCACCGTTCGCGGTCAACGCGCTACGGCACCAGGACGGCTGCGCCATCGAAGGCCCCCTCGCGCAGGGCGGCCAGGGCCTGGTTGGCCTGGTCCAGCGGAAACACCGTCACTTCCGTGACCAGCGGACACTCGCTGGCGAGCCGGAAGAACGCGACGCCGTCGGCGCGTGTCAGGTTGCTGACCGAACGCACAATTCGCTCGCCCCACAGCACGGAATACGGAAACGACGGGATGTCGCTCATGTGAATACCCGCGCAGACCACACTGCCCCCCTTGCGGACCGTCGACAGCGCCATCGGCACCAGTGCGCCGTCAGGCGCAAAGATGATCGCGGCGTCGAGCACTTGGGGTGGCCGGTGCAGCGTGTCACCTGCCCACACCGCCCCGAGCTTGCGCGCAAAACGCTGCGAACGCAGATCGCCTGGCCGGGTGAAAGCGTACACCTCGCGGCCCTGGTGGCGCGCGATCTGCGTCAGGATATGCGCCGCCGCGCCGAAACCCAGCAGCCCGATGCGGCGTGCCCCATGCGTCATCGCGTACGCCCGGTAGCCGATCAGTCCCGCGCACAGGAGCGGCGCCGCGTGGACGTCGTCATAGCGCTCGGGCAACCCAAAAGCGTAGCCGGCTTCGGCCAGCACGTATTGGGCATAGCCGCCGTCGCGGTCGTAGCCGGTAAAACCAGGCGCATCGCAGAGGTTCTCGGTCCGTGCCTGGCAATACGGGCAGGCACCGCAGGTGATGCCGAGCCAGGGGACGCCGACGCGCTGGCCCGGCCGCCATGCACGCACGCCGGCGCCGCACTGCTCCACGGTACCGACAACCTCATGGCCAGGGATCAGCGGCTGGCGATGCGGCGCCAGCTCGCCATCGGCAATGTGCAGGTCGGTGCGGCACACGCCGCATGCGCGCACGCGCACCAGGATTTGACCCGGGCCGGGCTGCGGTACCTCGACCTGCGCGGCGCGCAGCGGGGAACCCGGCTGGTCGAGCAGCATCGCCCGCATGGTTCGGGCGGCGGCAGCGGTAAACTGCGGGGGCATCATGGCCTGGTATCGTACCCACGTTATGCAGGATCGCGTAGCGCCCGGGCGACGGCAAGGTCCATCCCGGACGGACGCGGCAAATTTCCGCTTTAAGCTAGCACGGGCAACGACGGCAACGCCACACCTTACCTTCCATCAATCGCGTGCGTACAACAGCGCTACTGCGACCCCGGGAGAACTAAAAGCGTTGAGGACGAATCGAACATGCATGGACGCGCGCCGCGATTCGGATCACCATGACCGTGCGCGCCGCGCGTGCGCTGAATCCACCACAAGGAGATCTATCATGCAGATCGGCTTCAACTTACTCGCCCGTGTGCTGGCCGCGCTGGCCATGGCGGCGTCGCTGGGCGCCTGCGCTTCGCAAGAATACGGCTCAAACACCGCCGCAAACAATCCCGGGCAACGATCTGGCAGCACGCCGGATAGCGCCGCGTCGACGGCTACGCCGTCTGGCGGCACAACAATGGGGAGCGGAACGATGGGCGGTATGCAATCTGGCGGTCCGATGATGTCCGGCCAGATGGACAAGAATGCGATGTGCACCATGTACCGCAACATGCAGGGCGCGACCGAAGAACGGCGCCAGGCCATGATGGACCAGCAGATGCAAGGCATGTCCCCCGAGATGCGCCAGCGGCACATGCAGATGATGCGGCAGGAGTGTCAGCAACCCCCTGAGCGCTAGCAGGTCTGGCAGGTGCGCCAGGCTACGTGCGGCATCGCGGGCGGGCCGCGGTCGGAGCGCCCGCGCAGCGGGCTGAACGCGGTGACATGCTTGAAGCGCCTGGGTTGAAACGGCTGCGGAAGACCGACGGACTCGTCGCAGCGAGCGCGGCCCGGTGAACCAGGCATGCCTAAAACTCGCCCGCCGCCCCGCGTTCGAGCATTTTCAGCAGCGTCGCGCGCACCCGGTGCAAGGTAACGCTGACGTCCGGGGGGAGTTGCCTGCCCATCTTGATCAGCATGTCCATGTTCATCGTATAGATCCACAATCCGTCGTCGCGCTCGACGACCGAGATTCGGCATGGCAGGAACGCCGCCATGTTGGGACTGAAGTCGACCATTTGACGCGCTGCGGCCGGGTCGCAGTACGAATACACCTTCAGGAACTTTTCTGGTTTTCCCGAGCGCAGCTCCAGCTCTTTCGAGATCGGCAAGTCGCCGACCGCGCGGATATTATCTTCGGCAGCCACACTGGTGAACGCCTCCTCGATTTCGGCAACCGTCACGCCCGGTTTTACTTTGCGCGACCAGGTCGTGGCGACGGCAATGTCGCCGTCCGAATCGACCCATGCCGACATCATCCGCCCCGCTTCGGCCGCGGCGCCAGGCTGGGTATTGACGACGGTCCTGACAGTCGAACAGCCAGCGCCAAGCATCACAGCGGCAAGCGCCACGGCCATTACGCCAACCCGTCCCAGTCCTTGCATGCGTTTACCCTCCCGATCGATTCAACACCGGCGCGTGGCCGAACCGGGAGGATAGAGCCTGCAAGGGCACAAAGCAAGCAGCATGTATCGTGCGCAAACAGCACTACCCAGGGCGGCGCGCAGGACCGAACCACGCCAAGCGGTCAGCCTGCCAGCGCGAGGCGCGACACCGGCGTGCCAAGGCGTGCCTTGGCGCTCGGCTGCGCGGCGCTGGCCGAAGCCAGCTTGAACTGGGCCACTGTCGCGGCCAGGCGCTCGGCCTGTTCCTGCATGCTCTGGGCGGCGGCGGCGGCTTCCTCGACCAGCGCCGCGTTTTGCTGGGTAACTTCATCCATCTGGGTGATCGCCAGGTTGATCTGTTCGATACCCGAACTTTGTTCCTGGCTGGCGGCGGCGATTTCGTCGAGGATGCTGGTGACGGCTTGCACCGAAGCGACGATCTGCGTCATCGTCGCGCCCGCTTCATCGACCAGCGCGCTGCCGGCGTCGACGCGGTTGACCGAGTCGCCGATCAGTTCCTTGATTTCCTTGGCCGCCGCCGCCGAACGCTGGGCCAGCGTGCGCACTTCAGACGCGACCACCGCGAACCCACGGCCCTGCTCGCCCGCACGGGCAGCCTCGACCGCGGCATTCAGCGCCAGGATATTGGTCTGGAACGCGATGCCGTCGATGACGCTGATGATCTCGACGATCTTGCGCGAGCCATCCTTAATCGAAGCCATCGTCTCGACCACGCGGCCCACCACCGTGCCGCCCTTGATGGCGATGTCCGAGGCGCTCTTGCCGAACTGCTTGGCCTGCTGGGCGTTGTCGGCGTTCTGGTGAACGGTGCTGGTCATCTCTTCCATCGAACTGGCAGTCTCTTCGAGGCTGGCCGCTTGCTCTTCGGTGCGCGCCGACAGGTCGGCATTGCCCACCGCGATTTCGCGCGCGCCGACGTTGACGCTCTGGGCCGCCTGCTGGACGTCGTGCAGGGTCTGGCTCAGGCGCACCCGCATCGCATCCATCGAGAACAGCAGGCTGTCGTCGTCGTTGCGGTGCAAGTCGACCGGCACCGAGAAGTCGCCCCCGGCAATACCCTGGGCAATCCGCGCCGCATAGTCGGGCTCGCCACCGAGCTGCTTCATCACGTTGGCGATCAGCCAGCCCATCAGCGCGATACCGGACACCAGCGCCAGCACCGCCAGCGTCAGGCTGATCGTCACCATCTTCTTGGTGAACGCTTCCATCTCGGCGCGGGTGACCGCCACCGCTTCGTTCTTGGCCTTGGAGAACTTGGTCAGGCGGTCGCGGATCTGGCGCCACAGCGGCGTTTCTTCCTTGGCGATCATGGCAATCGCCGCGGCCTGGTCGGCGGCGGCCAGCGCGACGACCTGGGCCTGCACCGGCTGCTGTTGGGCGCGGATCGCGATGATCTCCTTGAACACGGCCAGTTCGGCCGGGCTGTTGGCCAGCAATTCAAGCGCGCGCGCCTGCTGGCGCGCAAATTCGGCCGCTGCATCGTCCAGGTTCTTGTAGGCGGTGCGGTTGGCCGGATCCATCACGACATTGCGCAGCGCCTGGCCCATTTGCAGCCCCTGGGCGTACATCGTGGTGGCGGTCTGCAGTTCGGCCTGGTCCTGGTTGATGAAGTGTTCGAACTTGTCCTTGGCGCTGAAGGTCGCCACCAGGGCGGCGGACAGCGCCAGCAGGAACAGGCCGAAGCACAGCGCCACGGTCAGGCAAAGTTTGGTTTTGAGTTTCACGGTTTAGGTACTCCAGAGAAAGTTTCCGCATGGAATTCAATTATCGCTTCATGCGCATATAATTACTATGCAGAAACAGGAAATTCAGCGGCCTGTCGCATCTGATCCACACCGGAAGATCGACGCCCAAATGGCGCGCCGACGAAAAACCAGGTTTGCTATCGTGAGGCCATGACCACAACGGGAACGGCGATGTTCTTTCAACGGATAAAAACCAAGGGGCTGGGGCATAACGCTTACATGCTCGGCTGCGGCGACGGGCTCGCAGTCATCGTCGATCCGCGCCGCGATGTCGACGACTACCTCGCGCTTGCGCGCGCCAATAACCTGAGCATTGCGTATGTAATCGAAACCCATCGCCAGGAAGATTTCGAGTTCGGTTCGGCCAGCCTGGCACAACTGTCGGGGGCGAAAATCCTCGGCGGCACCCATCGCCTGTCCGGCCGCGTCGATGTGGCCCTGGCGGACGGGGAAGAATGCAAGGTAAGCACCACGCGGCTGGTGGCGCTGGCAACGCCGGGCCACACCCCTGAGAGCATGTGCTACGCGGTGTATCCCGCAGATTCCGGCGACCAATGCTGGGGCGTGTTCACCGGCGACACGCTGTTCGTCGGCGATACCGGGAGAACCGACCTGTCGGACCCGGAGCGCACCGCCGAAAACGCCGGCATCCTGTACGACTCGGTCCACGCGAAACTCGCGCCGCTGGGCGGCCAGGCCTTGATCCTGCCCGCCCACGGCGCCGGCTCTGCGTGCGGCGGCAACATCTCGCAGCGCGACGACTCCACGCTTGGCGTGGAACAGGCGACCAATCCCGTATTCAAGCAAAGCCGCGCCCAGTTCATCGACCAGAAAGTGCGCGAGAAGCTGCCGCGCCCGCCCTACTTTACGCACATGGAAGTAGTCAACCTCGATGCCGGGCGCGCGTTGCCCCCGCCCACCGGCCAACGCATCCTGCAGCCGCAAGAACTGCATCGCCGCCTGGCCGAGGGGCTGCTGATCGACACCCGCTCCCCCGAGGCGTTCGCCGCCTCGCACATCGAAGGTTCATACAATATCTGGCTCGGCGGCCTGTCGTCGTTCGGCGGCTGGATCGCGAACGACGCGAGCACGATTTTCCTGGTCGTCGACGAGGGCGCGCAGGCGCCCGCCGCGGTCGCGGCGCTGGCCCGCATCGGCATCGACGGCGTCGCCGGGGTGCTGGCCAAGGGGGTTGCGGGATGGCGCGAGGCTGGCCTCGCCGTCGAGGCCAGCGGCACCACCAGCGCGCTCGAAACGTCGCGCTGGATGGAGGACGGCGATGTCCATGTGCTGGATGTGCGCGACGACATGGAATGGGAAGAAAAACATATTCCGGGCGCCCATCACATGTTCGTCGGCTACCTGGAAGCCAATCCGCTGCAGGTGCCGCACGAGCGCAAGATCGTTGTCCATTGCAGCGTCGGGCACCGCGCCGGCCTGGCCGTGAGCATCCTGCGGCGCCAGGGGTTCAGCAATGTCTACAACATGCTCGGCGGCCTGACCGCGTGGGAAAAACTGGACCTGCCGCTTACAGGTTCAGATCGTCAATAACGGCGTCGATGGCGGCGCGCGCGCACAGGTCGTCGTTGTCGCCCGACGGCGCGCCGGAGACGCCGATGGCGCCGTATGGCGCGCCGGCGGCCTCGACCACCATGCCGCCGCCCACCGCCAGCACCCGCGGCATCTGGCGGATGCCGCTCGAGGCGCTCGCCGCGCCGGTGGCCTTGGCCAGTGCCGTTGTATCCATCTTGAAGCTGACCGCGGTCCATGCCTTGTCGATCGCGGCCTCGGCCGTGTGCATGCCGGCGAAGCGGTCGCGCAGCACGACCTGGACCTGGCCGGTGCGGTCGACAACCGCAATGGCCACCTGGAAGCCGGCCTTGCGGCAGGCTGCCTGCCCGGCCAGCGCGGCCTTGAGCGCGGTCTCCGGCGTCATCAGGCGAATCGCATAGCCGGCATCGGCGGCGAAGGCTGGCGGCAGTGCGCAACAGGTGCCAAGTAGCGCGCTGAGGAGGAGTTTCATATTGTCGTCCCTGGTGTTAGTTGACTGGTGCGGCCAGCCGCGCCCGCGCGGCGGCCAGCCTGTTGTCGAGATACGCGCCATACATGCCGGCCGTGTCGCCGCCGATCAGCGGTGGCGCCAGCGCGTTGCCGGCGCCATCGACGAACAGCACGGTCGGGCCGAAGCGCGCCTTGAAGCGCAGGGCCAGTTCGCGGTGGCTTGCCGTCTTGCCGTCGAGCCCGGCGGCCCTGCGCTTGCCGCCGATGACGATCTCGCGCACGGTGTAGCGCTGGCCGCCTTCGCCGCGCACCAGCGGCGCCAGGTAGTTCTGGCGCACCGCATGGCAATAGGCGCAATCGGGCAGGGTGAAAAACAGCACCAGCGGCGTGCCAGCGCGACTTGCCGCCAGGCTGTCCTGGCGCAGGTCGGCGGCAAACGGCACGGCCGGCCCCGGCGCCGCCGCCACCGGCCGCTGTGCCTGCGCATAGCGGGCGATGTCGTCGAAGTCTTCGTCCAGCATCTCCCCCACCTCGGTCCTGACCAGGCTGCCGGAGCGGTCGAACACGTACAGCGAGGGAATGCCCTTCGGCTTGCCCAGCGCCGCTTCGAACGGCATGCGGTCGGCCGTGACCAGGTGGGTCAGGCCGTACTTGCGCTTCCATGCATGCGCGCCGGCCAGCGCGTCGTTGCGGTCGACATTCACCGCCACCACGTTGAGCACGGCGCGGTTCTCGCGGTACAGCTTTTGCAGCTTGGGCGCCTCGTTCATGCAGAACGGGCATGTCACCGAGAACAGGGCAACCACGGTGACCTTGCCATGCATGCTGGCGGCCGCAACGGCAACGCCGTCCAGCGTGCGAAATGGCGGCAGCAGCGCTGTCGCCAGCGCCGCGCCGGCCTGCAGCAACAGCACTGCGGCCAGTGCGGCGCGCACGGTCCGGGCCAGGCGGCCCATATCAGGCGATCAGCCCGGGATTGCCCTTCACGCCGATCAGGCGCGGTGCATTGAGCTTGCGCGCCTTGACCGTCTTGTGCGAGCGCAGCCAGCCGCCCACCACGTTCCATACCGGCTCGCCCTGGGCGCCTTCGGCCACCGGCGCCCAGCCGGCCACCTTGTAGACCTTGTCCGCGTCGATCGGCTTGCCGTCCAGGCGCATGTCCTGGATGCGCGCACCCATCTTGCCCCTGGGGTCGATCGCGTACGTCATGCCGCCCACGCGCACCATGTCGCCGCCCTGCTGGTAGTAAGGGTCCGGATTGAACAGGTTGTCGGCCACGTCTTCCATGATGGTCTTGATCATCGCGCCGCTCAGGTTCGACACCGTGGTGTGCGAATACGTGGTGGCGGTCTGGTCCATCAGGTGTTCCATCGTGATGGCGCTGTTGGGCAACAGCGAGGTGCCCCAGCGGAAGCCCGGCGAAAACGCGATTTCGGCCTGCTTGACGTCCATCAGCGCGTCGACAATCAATTGGTCGAAAGTGCCGTTGAAATTGCCGCGGCGGTACAGCGTGCCCTCGGTCGTCGCCAGCTTTTCGCCCAGCCTGGCTTCGTATGGCGCGCGGATACGGGTGATCAGGGCATCCATTTCCTTGTCGGCCGGCAGGATATTGGCGAACACCGGCAGCAGGCGGTACTGGTAGCCCTGCACCTTGCCGCCGCGCACGTCGAAGTCGAGCACGCCAAGGAACTTGCTGTTGCTGCCTGCATTCGTGACCAGCGTCTTGCCGCCGGCATTGCTGACGACAACCGGCGCCGGCATGCCGTCGTGGGTATGCCCGCCCATGATGGCGTCGATCCCGCGCACCCGCGAGGCCATCTTCAGGTCGACGTCCATGCCGTTATGCGACAGCACCACGACCACCTTGGCGCCCTTGGCGCGCGCCTCGTCGACGGTCTTTTGCATGTTCTCTTCCTGGATGCCGAAGCTCCAGTCCGGCACCATGTGGCGCGGGTTGGCGATCGGCGTGTACGGGAAGGCCTGGCCGATGATGGCCACCTGCACGCCATTCATTTCCTTCATGCTGAACGGGGCGAACACCTGGTCGCCGAAATCGTTGGTCTTGATGTTCTGGGCGACGAAATCGACTTTGCCCTTGAAGTCCTTGTTGACGATTTCCTGCACCCGCTTGTCGCCCAGGGTCATTTCCCAGTGCGCCGTCATCACGTCCACGCCCAGCGCCAGGCAGGCGTCGACCATGTCCTGGCCGTTGGTCCACAGCGCCGTGGCCGAGCCCTGCCAGGTGTCGCCGCCGTCGAGCAGCACGGCATCCGGGCGCGAAGCGCGCATGCGCTTGACCAGCGTCGACAGGTGGGCGAAGCCGCCCACCTTGCCGTAGGTTTGCGCGGCCTTCTCGAAGTTCAGCGACGTGAAAGCGTATGCCTCGCGGGTGTTCGGGCGCGCGCCGACCGCGCGCAGCAGGTGTTCGCCCACCAGGTGCGGCAGGCGGCCGTAGGCGTCGCCCAGGCCCAGGTTGACGCTCGGCTCGCGGAAGTACATCGGCTTGAGCTGCGCGTGGCAGTCGGTGAAATGCAGGAAGTGGACGTTGCCGAAGCGCGGCAGCGAATACAGCGTGTCGGCCGCCCCGGCGCCGAACGCCGCGGTCGAATTGATCGCCATGCCCCCGGCTGCGGCGATGCCGAGCACCTGCATGAAATCGCGACGGTTCATACTCATGTGAATCCTTCCTGCTTAATCTTTATTGACGGGCGAAGCCGGGTCGAGCAGCAAGGCGACCACGTCCTTGAGCTGCTGTTCGTCGAGGATGCCCTTGTGGCCGAAGCGCGGCATGTTCGAGCAGGCGGTGAAGGCCTGCGAGTTGTACACCTTGGCCCAGGTGTACTTCATGATTTCTTCGCTCTGGCCCCGCAGCTTGCCGTACTGGTACAGCGACGGCCCGATGTTGCCGAACGAGATTTCCTTCTTGGTCATCTGGTGGCAGGCGTAGCAGTTGCCGCCGTTGGGTACGCCGGCCTTGTCGGACGACTGCATGCCGCGGCCGTTCTGGGCGATCTTCTCGCCCTCTTCCCACTTGCCGATGTACTGGCCGTCGGCCGGGTACTTGACCTGCTTGAGCTGGTCGGCTTCCAGTTTTGCCGCGATCTTTTTCGGGCGCTCCATCGGATAGGCGCTGCAGGTGCGCTGCGCCTCGTCCTGGGTCAGCGCGCCGTCGACCGTGGCCATGCCCTTGGAGCGGAAGTCGGCCTTCATCAGCGCTTCGGCCTGTTTGGCGTAGTCCGCCGCCAGGGCCGGCGCCGCGAAGCCGCCGAGCATGGCGGCCGCTGCGATCATGCGTACGATAGTCTTCATGGTGTTCTCCTCAGCGCTTCAGCGCGGGTGCGTTATAGGTGCCGCCGTCGGCATTCTTGGCCAGGAACATGGTCACCGCGGTGATCAGGTCCGACGCATACACCGGCTCGGGGAAGCGCTGCTGGCGGAAGCAGTCGTTCAGGCGGTGCTGCATGGTGCGCACCTCGCCCTGCGAGACGCGGTAGGCCGGCCAGGTGGTGTAGGCAGCCTGGGCGTTTTCCTTGTTGAGGATATTCGGCAGCTCTTGCAGGCGGATGCGCTGGCCATTGCTCGAGTGGCAGGTGGCGCAGGCGAAGTCATGCGCGCCGCCGCGGTAGAAGAACACTTTCTTGCCAATTTCGTAGGCCGCCTTTTCCTGCGGATGGCGGGTCGAGACAGCCATTTTCATGCCCTTCGACTGCGCCGTGATGTAGGAGACCAGCGCCTCGATGTCGGACGGGTTGCCGGCCGAGCCGAACGGGCGCGTGACGGCCTGCTCCGGCGTCAGGCCCTGCAGGTTGACACGGCAGTGCACCAGCCGCTGCTCCAGGTCCATGACCTTCTTGACGTCCTTGAAGTAACGCGGCAGCTCCACGTAGGCGCCCTTGAGCACGCCGGGGCCCTTGCCCAGGTCGCACTGTTCGAGCGATGCGGCGCGCGGGCCGTCCTTCTTGGTCCACAGCTCTTCGCCGCGCATTTCCCACAGTTCGGCGGGATTGCCGTCGGCCAGCAGCTGGCGGTATTTCGCAATCTCGTCGGTTGCCGAGGTCTGCGCCACGGCGCTGCCCAGCGCGGACGCGGCCAGCGCAGCGACGAGGTATTGGCTAGTGCGTTTCATGTCGTCTCCAAAAATTATTCGATGTGGTCTGTGCCACCTGGAAGCCGGCGCGGGAAATCCCGCGCCGGCCTGGCCCTGCTGAATCAGGCGATGACGGCTTCGTCGGTACGGCTGTCGCCCTTGTTGTCGGTCCACGAGACGCTGACCTTGTCGCCCTTGGCGCCGCCCTTGAACTTGAACGACAGGAACGGATCCTTCGAGATCGAGGTGCCCATGACGGCGTCCAGCACAACCTTGTCGTTCCACTTGGCGACCAGGTTCTGGATGAAGTGCGCCGGCACGGCCTTGCCGGCGGCGTCCTTGCGCTGGCCGGTCTCCATGTCGTGGCGGATCAGGACCTTGACTTCAACGGTGTCGCCTGAAACATTGGCGCGAATGCGCATCGGATTACCCATGATGATTTCCTTTCAATTCGTTAGTCGGGCCGCTTAGCCGCCGCAGCCGCCAAGGGTGACCTTGATTTCCTTGCTCGCGATGAACCACTTGCCATCGGCCTTGACCAGCGCGTGCACGTTCGAGGTGCCGCCCATCTTGACGCGGGTGCTGACCGACGCTTCGGTGCCGGCCGGGATGGTGAAGCGGGCCGACAGCGGGTTCGGGTTCTTTTCAACCAAGATCGCGATCATCTCGGTGTTCGGGATGGCGCTGGCCACCACCACCGGCACCACCGCGCCGTTCTCGGCGATTTCCGGTCCGGAGACCGAGACGTCCTTGCTGATGGTGTAGTTGTCGCCGCCCATCGCCTTGACCGCGTCGGCCAGCGACTTGGCGTCGAACATGCCGGCCTGCCAATCGGCTGCGAACACGTCGCTCGGCTTGAGCAGGCCGGCCGTGATGGCCAGCCCGAGGATGGAACCGATGCGCATGGCATCCCGTCGATTCTGATTCATAGTCTTCTCCACTGAAATTGGATTTACTTCACCTGGTCCAGCGCTTTGGCCAGCCGGTCCTTGTTCATCACGAAGCCCTTGGCCAGCTCGGCCGACTGCTTTTTCGCCTCGGCCAGGTTGACTGGCTTGCCGACCTGGATCACGCCGGCCATGGCCATGACCTTGTGCGGGTCGCAGACGTACACGTACACGCCTTCCTTGTCGAGCTTGACGGTGATTTCCTCATCCATCTTGCCCTTCCACTCGGACGCGCCGGCCGGCACGATCACGGCGGCGCTGTTGTGCGACGGATCGACCTTGACGAACTTGACGCTGTCGCCTTTCGCCACTTTCAGGAACGACGGCTCGAATACCATCGCGCCGTCCTTGCCCGTGTTGAGCATCTTTACCTGGTGCTCGGCGGCGCCGGCCGTGAACGCGGCCAGGCCGAGGATTGCCGCTACTACTGTTTTCTTCATGCACTTCTCTCCAAGTTGACTTGCTGCTTTTGTCGGCGGGGTTCGGGCCCCGCTCCGGTCCAGTCGGCGCTTACTTCGCGCCGCCCAGTATCCATTCCACCATCACGGCGATGTCCGCGTCCTTGACGTGGCCCTGCGCCGGCATCGGCACCGGTCCCCAGGCGCCGCTGCTGCCGCCCTTGACCTTGGCGGCCAGCCGCGCGGCCGCGCCCGCATCGCCCTGGTACTTCGCGGCGATGTCCGACAGCGCCGGCCCGACGATCTTGTTGCTCACGCCGTGGCATGCCATGCAGGCATTGGCCTTGGCCAGCGCCAGCGCGCCCGGTTTGGCGGGAGCGGCCGGCGCAGGCGCCGGCGCTGGCGCCGCGATTGCGCGCGCCTTGCCCGACAGCGGCGCCTCCGAGGGCGGACGGGTGGTGTCGACGCCGCGGACCGCGCCAACGCTGCGGTTCTGGGCCGACAGGTCGCCATGCACATTGCGCGCCGACGCCGGCAACTCGGAACGGACCTGGATGTCCTTGCCGCAGTTGCTCATGCAGGCAACGCTGCGCACGTCGGCCTTGCCCTTGACGTCCCACATGCCGTGGGCATTGCTCATGCCGTTACGGTTCGGCATCATCGCCTGCACCTGGGCGATGTTCTGGTCCGACAGCGTGAAATCTTCCGGCAGCACTTCAGCCATGTTGAGGATGTAGGCCGTTACCGCGTACACCTCTTCCGTGGACAGGCTTTTCGGCGCCGTCCACGGCATCGCGCGGTTGATGTAGTCCCACAGCGTGGACACGGTCGGCACCTTCATCATGGTGGTGCGCTGCGGCTGCGAATTGCCGCGCAGCGCAGCCACGCGGCCGGTCTTGACGTCCTCGGCAGTGGTGCCGCCGACGATCGGCGTGAACACCTCGTTCGATTCGCCGAAGCTGCCGTGGCAGGAGGCGCACTTGCCTTCCCACACATCCATGCCTTTTCTAACGCTGCCCGAACCTTTCGGCAGCCCCTTGAAGTCGGGGCGCACGTCGATGTCCCAGGCCGCCACTTCCTTGCCGGTCGCTTCGCGGCCCACGTTGCTGTATGGCGGCGCGGCGATGGCGGCCGACAGCGCGGCCATGCCCAGCAGCGCCGCGCTGGCTTTAATAAACCTGGACATTGGACACCTCCCCGGACGCTGCAACGTGCCACGACTGGATGGCGTTATTGTGGTAAATCGATTTGGTGCCGCGCACTGCGCGCAGCTCGTTGATCTTCGGCTGCACGTAGCCGGTCTCGTCGATGGCGCGCGACTGCAGCAGCGCCGGCGAGCCGTTCCAGGTCCAGTCGATGTTAAAGCGCGTCAGGCACTTCGACAGCACCGGCGTTTCCAGCCGCGCCGTGCGCCAGTTGCGCCCGCCGTCGACCGACACGTCGACCCGCTTGACCTTGCCGCGCCCCGACCAGGCCAGCCCGGTGATGTTGTGGAAACCGGTGTCGAGCAGGCGCTGGCCGGCCGACGGCGTGGTGATCACCGACTTGCATTCCTGGATCGAGGTGTACTGGCGGTACATTCCGTCTGGCATGGCATCGATGTAGTGGATAGCCTCGTCCTTGGCGCCGTACGGCTGGTCGCCCACCTCGATGCGGCGCAGCCACTTGACCCAGGACACGCCCTGCACGCCCGGCACCACCAGGCGCAGCGGGTAGCCGTTTTCCGGGCGCAGCATTTCGCCGTTCATGCCCCAGGCCACGATCACGTCGTCGAGCGCGCGGTCGATCGAGATGGTGCGCGTCATGCCGGAGCCGTCGGCCCCCTCGGCCAGCACGAAGCGCGCCGTTTTCTTGTCGTAGCCGCAGTCGTCGAGCAGCACCGACAGCGGCACCCCGGTGAATTCGCTGCAGCTGAGCATGCCGTGCGAGTACTGGACCGACGGCACCGCCACGTTGCCCCACTCCATCGCGGTGTTCGCGCCGCACTCGATGAAATGAATGCGCGACACCGACGGCAGGCGCATCAGGTCATCCATCGTGTAGACCTTCTGCTGCTTGACCAGGCCATTGACCATCAGGCGGTGCTGCGACGGATCGATGTCGTGCCAGCCCTGGTGGTGGCGCTCGAAGTGCAGGCCGCTTGGGGTGATGATGCCGAACAGGCTTTGCAGCGGGGTGAACGACACCGAGGCCGCGTTGACGCGGGTCAGGCCGGGCGACTCGCGCCGCTGCAGCGCGCTTTCAAAGCGCGACGGCACGCCATACGGGTTGGCCGCCACCGGGCGTCCCAGCGTGGTCGAATGCTCGGGGAGCTTGAGGATGGCTGGATCGCCATCGGCAACCTGGGCCAGGGCCGTGCCGCTGGCCAGCGCCGCGCTGGCCGCCATGAAGCTGCGGCGCAGGAAGCCGCGCCGCTGCTCGTTCAGGCCGTTGGTCGTGATATCGAGCGCGAGCGCGCTGTCGACGAAATTCTCGGGGGCGCGCAGGACGCGACCCTTCCTTGGTACATCACCAGCCATACTGTCTCCTTGCTTATAATTTCTAATTTCTCATTGCAAGGAAAGTATATAGCTAATTACGCATATTCAAAAAGAACTTTCTTTCGTATGTGTATGCGCGTCGATGTTACGAGGTGGCTGCGGTGACGTTAAAGGTGTCCGACGCCTGGCGCGCGGCGCCGCGGCCCATGATGTTGGAGGCCACGCGGGTACACACGCTCTGGCAGATTTCCAGCGTCGCCGGATCGTCGATGCGGTAATAGACCTGGGTGCCCTCCTTGCGGCGGGCCAGGATCTTGGCGCGGAACAGCATGTTGAGCTGGCGCGACACATTGGCCTGGGTCGCCTCGATGGCCGAGACGATGTCGCCGACAGGCCGCTCGCCGTGGCACAGGCTGTGCAGGATCTTGAGCCGCGTCGGTTCGGAGAGCAGGAAGAAGAAATTCGATACTTCGTCAAACAGCTCGGCCAACTGCTCCTTGTTCAGGCTATCGTCCACGGTTCGGTTTCAGGTGAGGTAATCGCGTCAGGCCGGCGCGCGCGCCGGTACATACCGGAATTATATACCGCGGCACTAAGGCTTCAGGTAGACGTAGCCCTCTTCGGCCTGCAGGCGCGCGACCTCGGCCACGCCGGAGGGCACGATGCGCGCTTCGGGCAGCAGTTTGGACTTGTCGATCTTGCGCCCGTCGAGCGTGTTTTTGCAGACGCGGAACTCGACCCCGCGGTCGGCCAGCTCCTGCACCGGCACGTCATACGGGTTGCCGGTCGGGTTCTTGGCCCCTTCCAGCAGGAAGTCAATGCCCTTGCCGTGGGTAACGACGACGATCTTGGCCTGCGGCGCGGCGGCCAAGTGGTTGCGGATGTTGTTCAGCGCCGCCGAGGCGTTCTCGCTATCGTTGATATGGTAGACCACCTTCTGCTGGGGGGCGGCGGCAATGGCAGCGCCGGCAAACAGCACCAGCAGGACAGCGGCAAACATGCGAAACAGTTTCATGGTATCTCCTCCAGTTGGTTTCAGGGCTTGGCAAGACTTTCACGTTCCATCAGCAGGTAGGTGCCGTAGGCATTCAGGCGGTTGGCCTCTTTGAACGCCGGCACCTGTTCGAACTTGCGCCAGTCGACCGCGCGATAGGCCTCCTCGAACGGCACCATGTCGGCCACCGCGTTTCCCATCTGCTCGCGCAGGAACAACAGATAGCTGCGCGTCAGTTCCAGGTCGGCCACCGGATTGGCCGAGGCCGCCCCATGGCCGGGAATGACCACGGCCGGCCGGCTGGCGTTGATCTTGTCGAGCGCCAGCAGCCATGCCTTGCTGTCGGCCTCGCCGACGAACGGCAGGCGGCCGGTAAAGAACAGGTCGCCCGCGAACAGCACCCCGTCATCCTCGACCAGCAGCATCAGGTCTTCCTGGGTGTGGGCGCCGCCGGCGTCGATGACGGCAAAGCGCATGCCGCCCAGCGTGAATTTCAACACCTTCGCCGCGCCCAGGTCAAGCCAGCGGTCGGCGGGACGCAGCTCGGTATGCTGGTCGACCCACGGCGCCAGCGACGTGCGGCGCTCGGCCAGCCGGGCCCGGGTGAAGTCCGAGCGCAGCGTTGCCTGGGCATTCCGGTGCGCCCAGACCTGCGCGCCATCGGCGGCGAGCGTCTGCAGGCCGTAGAAATGGTCGGCGTGGTAATGGCTGACGATGATGGTCTTCACCGGCTGCGGCGTCACCTGGGCGATCGCCGCGCGCATCGCCTTGCCCAGCGCCGGGGTGGCCAGCGCGTCGAACACGACCACGCCAGCGGGCGTGACCACGAAGCCGGCGTTGGACATGAAGCCGCGGTTCTCCTTTGAGGCCATGCCGGCGGCGCCGCGGAAGTAGTACACATGCGGCGACACCTTGACCGCCTCGAGCTTTGGCAGCGCCGGCGCCGCGTGCGCAGCGCCGCAGGCGAGCGACGCCATCAAGAACAACCGTCTCATCGCAGTTCCCATACTGTCTCCGTGTTGCCTGATTTTACAGCGACTGCATTTTTACTTGCAGACAATTTTATTACATGATTATATACGCATGAAGCACTAGTTAGCGCACAGCGGATGCGCGATATTGATAACCATGGAGAGACGAATGACTTTAAAAATGATGGCGGCACTGTTGGCGGCAGCCCTTCCCCTGATGGCATCGGCGCAAAGCGCGGTAACCGTGTACGGCCAGCTCGATGCGGCGCTTGCCCACGAGGACGCGGACGCGCCCGGCGTTGCCAGCCGCACCGCGCTGCACGCGGGCCAGGCCAGCAGCCGGATCGGTTTCCGCGGCACCGAAGACCTGGGCGGCGGCATGAAGGCGCTGTTCAATGTCGAAGCAGGCTACGGCATCGACACCGGCATGGGCGACAGCGCGCTGTTCGGCCGCCGCGCGGTGGTCGGCCTGGAAGGCAACTTCGGCCAGGTCACGATTGGCCGCGAATACACGCCGATCGACAACATCAGCGGCGCCACGCATATCCTCGGCCAGGGTTTCTACGGCACCAACCTGAACGCCTTCGCCAACGGCCGCATGACGCGCCGCATCAGCAACTCGGTCAACTACAAGTCCAAGCCGATGGCCGGACTGAAGTTCAGCGCGGCGGTCGGACTGGGCGAAACGCCGGCCGGCCCGTCGCAGGACCTGAAGACCGTGTCGGTCGAATACCAGCAAGGCAAGCTGTTCGCCGGCATCGGCTACGCCACCTACGACCGACTCGCCAGCGGCAATGACCGCGAAATGATCTTCGGCGCCGCCTACGCCGTCGGCGCGCTTGAATTCAAGGGCAATTACATGGTCGGCGACCAGACCGGGCCGAACAACCGCTATACCCAGGCCAACCTGGGCGCGGCGATGACCTTCGGCGCCGGCAAGCTGTACGGCAACCTGCAGCAAAGCAAGCTACAAAACGGCGCGCGCGGCAATGGCTACGCGGTGTCGTACGCGTACAGCCTGTCCAAGCGCACCAATGTGTACGCCTCGTACGGCACCACCGTCAACAATGAACGCGCCGCGTTCAGCCTGTCGGCCGCCGGCAGCACCATCACGCCGCCGGCAAGCGCGCTGGGCGCCGATCCGGTCGCCTACGCAGCCGGCGTACGCCACACGTTCTGACGCCCCGTCAGCCGCCCCGCGCCAGCTTCCACAGTGTTTCGGAGCGGTTGCCGGTGCGGCAGTACGCCGCGATCGGCTTGGGCAGCTCGGCCAGCAGCGCTGCGAAGGCGGCGCCGTCGGCCGGCGTGACCTTGCCGGGGACCACCGGCAGGTAGCGCGCCTGCATACCGAGCCGCTCCGCTTCCGCGGCGATCTCGGCAAACCGCGGCTGCCCTGCCGCTTCATCGTCGGGGCGGTTGCAGATGATCGCGGCGAAACCGGCCTGCCGGAGGTCTGCGATTGCCGCTGGCGTTGGCTGGGCCAAAATGGCCACGTCTTCATCGAGCTTCCTGATATCCATGTTCACTCCCTCTCTTCGACATACATTCTATTGAATTACAAACTGTTAGACTATATAATATACGAATACATAGAGTAATGGAGGACAAATGGAGAAAGACGTTCAGCTCGACATCGCCGCGATGCAGGCGGCCGCGGCCAGGAGCGCCAGCCTGCTGAAGGTGCTGGGCAATCCCGACCGCCTGATCCTGCTGTGCTTCCTGACCCAGGGCGAATACTGCGTCAGCGAATTGCTCGAAATCAGCGGCATCGTCCAGCCGACCTTGTCCCAGCAGCTGGCCGTGCTGCGCGAAGAGCAATTGGTCAGCACGCGGCGCGACGGCAAGCAGATCTACTACAGCATTAACAACACCCCGGCGCTCGCCGTCATGCAGGTCCTGTACGAACAGTTTTGCGCACCATGCGAAGGAGCATCGAAATGATTGACTGGAATAACTTTACCCCGGTGGCCGCGTTGGCCGGCGGAGCGATCATCGGCCTGGCCGCTGGCGCCTTCGTCCTGCTGAACGGGCGCATCGCGGGCATCAGCGGCATCGCCGGCGGCCTGCTGTCGGCCGCCAAAGGCGACATCGGCTGGCGCATCGCGTTCCTGGCCGGGCTGATCGGGGCGCCGCTGGCATTCCAGCTGGTGGCGCCGCTGCCCGCTGTCGAGGTCGACGCAGGCACCGCCACGCTGGTCGCCGCCGGCCTGCTGGTCGGGATCGGCACCCGCTACGGGTCCGGCTGCACCAGCGGCCATGGCGTATGCGGCATCTCGCGCTTCTCGCCGCGCTCGCTCGTTGCCACGGCGGCGTTCATGGCTGCCGGCTTTGCCACCGTGTTCGTGGTACGCCACGTGCTCGGATAAGGGGAACACGATGAAAATATTCACTTCACTTCTTGCCGGCCTGGTGTTCGGCATCGGCCTGATTATTTCGGGCATGACCAACCCGGCCAAGGTGCTCGGTTTCCTCGACCTGGCCGGCCTGTGGGACCCATCGCTCGCACTGGTAATGGCCGGCGCGATCGCGGTCGGCGTGCTGGCGTTCGGCATCGCGCGCAAGCGCAGCAAGTCGCTGCTGGGCGAGCCGATGCGCCTGCCCGGCGCGACCCAGGTCGACCGCCGCCTGCTGCTGGGCGGGCTGGCGTTCGGCGTGGGTTGGGGCCTGGCCGGGTTCTGCCCCGGCCCGGCGCTGGCATCGCTGGCCACCGGCGGCGTCAAGCCGGCCATCTTCACCGTCGCGATGATCGCCGGCATGGTCATCTACGAGCTGCTCGAGCGCGCCTCGGCGCCAAGCACCAAGCGGGCCGCCTGATGGCCACCAGCGCTGTCCTCGGCCTGCTGATCGGCGTGCTGCTCGCGCTGACCGGCGCCGGCGGCGGCATCCTGGCCGTTCCGCTGCTGGTGTTCGGCGCGCACCTGGGCGTCGCCCAGGCCGGCCCGATCGCCCTGATGGCGGTCGGGATGGCGGCGGGCATCGGCGCCCTGCTCGGCCTGCGCGCCGGCATCGTGCGCTACAAGGCCGCGCTGCTGATCGCCGGCGCCGGCATGCTGCTCGCGCCGGCCGGCCTGTGGCTGGCCGGACGCATCGACAACCGCTGGCTGAGTATCGTGTTTGCGCTGGTGCTGCTGTATGTGGCATGGAAGACCTGGCGCGGCGCGCGCCCGGCGGCGCCGGACGGCACGCCGGCCGCGGCGCCGGTGTGCACGCGCAGCCCGGTGACCAATCGCTTTATCTGGACGCGGCCGTGCGCGCTGGCCCTCGGACTGTCGGGCACGGTGGCCGGGCTGCTGTCCGGCCTGCTTGGCGTGGGCGGCGGCTTCGTCATGGTGCCTGTGCTCAAGCGCTACACCGACCTGTCGATGCAGTCGGTCGTCGCCACCTCGCTGGCGGTGATTGCGCTGGTGTCGGCGACCGGGGTGGCCGCGAGCGCCGCCAGCGGCGCGCTCAACTGGCCGATCGCCCTGCCCTTCACCGGCGGCGCGGTGGCCGGCATGCTCATCGGCAGAACCGTTTCGGCGCGCCTGGCCGGCCCCCTCCTGCAACGGGGATTTGCCGCCATCGCCGCCATCGTCGCCCTGACCATGCTGGGCAGGGCGGCACTTTAAATGATTCAACCAAGGAGATGACCATGAACCTGAACCCGATCCAGCTGTTCGATACCGAATCGTCGACCTACACCTATATTCTGTCCGGTCCGGGCGACAACGAGGCGGTGCTGATCGATCCGGTCGATCACCACTGGGAACGCGACCTGCGCCACCTCGAGCGCCTGAACCTGAAGCTGGCGTACATCTTTGAAACGCACGCCCACGCCGACCATGTGACGTCGGCCGGCAAGCTGCGCGAGGTGACCGGCGCGAAAGCCTGCGTGCCGAGCGGTTGCGGCATTCCCCCGGCCGACCAGCAACTCAGCGACGGCGATGTGATCCGTTTCGGCGCCGGCGAAGAAATCACCGTCCTGCACACGCCCGGCCATACCGCAGGGAGCATGAGCTACCTATGGCGCGGCAACGTGTTCACCGGCGACACCTTGCTGATCGACGGTTGCGGCCGCACCGACTTCCAGAGCGGCAGCGCGGACGCCCTGTACGACAGCGTGATGGGCAAGCTGTTTACCCTTGATGGCACCACCCGCGTTTGGCCGGGCCATGATTACAAGGGCCAGGCCGTGTCGACGATCGGCTGGGAAAAGGAGCATAACGCGCGCCTCGCCCACAAGTCGAAACAAGCGTTCGTCACGATCATGAGCGAATTGAACCTGCCCAAGCCGAAGCTGATCGATATTGCCGTGCCGGCCAACCAGAACCTCGGCTTGCCGCACGGGGCCTAACGCTGGCCTGGGCCCGCTCCAGGCGGCCGGGCCCAGGTCCAGCCGAGGCTGATCACGCCTGCGCGGGCCAGTCGACAACGCTGCGTGCGCCGTTGACGGTGATGCCACGGTAGCCCGCCCTGCCTGCGCGCTTGGCCTGGTACAGCGCTTCGTCTGCCGCACTGCCGATCTGGTCGAACCCGACTTCGTCATGCGTGAAGGCCACGCCAATGCTGGCCGACACATGCACGCTTTCCGAGCCGATCGTAAAGTCAGGTTCGAGCGCAGCGATGATTTTGCCGGCCACCCGCTCGGCCACCTGGAGACTGTCGACGTTTTCAAGCAAGACGGTAAATTCATCGCCCGCCAGCCTGGAGAGCACGTCCGAGCTGCGCAGGATGCCCTGGATGCGTCGCCCCAGCTCCTTGAGCACTTCATCACCTGCAGCGTGTCCAAATGAGTCGTTGATCGATTTGAAGTGGTCGATATCGAGGTACATCAGGGCCAGGCCGCGAGTGCGCCCCGAGCGGCTGACGGCCGCTGCGAGGGCCTGTTCATAGCAGCGGCGGTTCGGCAGCCCGGTCAGCGCATCGGAATTGGCCAGGTCGCGCAACCTGCTGCTGTCTTCGTGGGCCGCCGTGGTATCCGACGACAACACGTAGGTCCCGACCACGCTGCCGTCGCGCAGATGGGGAATGTAGGTCGAGCGCAGCATGCGGACCCGTTCGCCGTGAACGTGAGGCAGTTCGAGCGTCGCGCTCGTTCCCGCCTGACATTGCGCAAGCGCCGCCAGGCGCGCTTGCACATAGTCCTCGCCATACACTTCAGCCATCGTACAGCCGATCATCGCGTCGCTATCGGTCCCCTTCCATTCACGATGCATGGCGTTGGCAAATCTGAACCTGCCCTCCGCGTCGAGATAGGAAATCAGGGCAGGGACATTGTCGGTGATGGTTCTTAACCATTCCTCTGCCTGCGACTGGGCAATTTCACTTTCACGGCGTGCGGTGATATCGAAGGCCATCGCGTAAAAGCCATCCGGTTGGCCGCGGTGATCCTTGTTGGGCACATAACAGGCATGGAAAAACCGCCGTTTGCCTTTAAGAATGAACTCGGACTCGAAGGTCACGCGCTCGCCACTCATGGCCGCCCGAATGTGCGGTGACAGGCGCGCATACTCCTGTTCGCTATAGATTTTCTTGACTGGCTGCCCCATCAGCCGCTGCGCCGTCTGGCCATAATAGTCAAGCGCCTGCGAGTTCAGGAAGACGAAGCGCTCCTGTCCATCAACTTGCCCAATCAACGCAGGGACGTTTTCCGTGATGGCGCGCAGCCGCTGCTCGTTTTGCCGCAAGCGCTGCTGCCACTCGTTGAGCTCGGTAATGTCCTTCATGGCCACCACGGCCCCCATCCGCTCGCCGCCGGCGCCAACCAGCAAGCGTCCGCTGGCCAGGACGGTACGGCGCCGCAGCCCCGCCGGTGCGATGATCAACGCGGCGTCTTTGACTTGCTCGCCGCTCAGTGCGCGCACCAGCGGGATGTCCTGGGCGTCCAGGCGCGTTTCGCCGTCGGCCTGGAACAGGTCATAGCGCTCGGCCCATCCGCGCTGATCGCCGCCGTCGATCGACTGGCCGTGGAACTCCCGGGCGGCACGGTTAAACAAGGTCAAGGCGCCGTCGCCATCGCAGGCGATGACGGCCACATCGACGGTTTCAAGGACGGCATCGAGCATTTCCTGTTTCTGATGCAAGGCCCTTTCGACACGCAACCGCTCGGAAATGTCGTGCAAGAACGAACCGAAGAACAGTTCGCCGTCCACTTCAAAGGCGCTGATCGTCATTTCGACAACGATCTCGGTGCCGCTCTTCGTTACTGCAGGCATCTGGAGCGCGCGGTTCATCACACTGCTGCCACCCTGCTCGCGAAACCGGGCCATGCCGGCGTTGTGTGCGGCGCGCATGCGTTCGGGCACAATCAGGTCACCGATCGACAGGCCGACGACTTCCCCCGCCGGCCAGCCGAAAATCCGCTCCGCCGACGCATTCCACTCCAGCACCACGCCTGCCGCATCGGTACTGATAAAGGCGCTGAACGAGGTGGCAATAATGGTGCCTATCCGATCGTTGCTTTTTCGCAGTGTTTGCTCGAGGCTGTTGCGCTGCCGGATTTCCCGCGTCAGTGCCTCATTCTTGTCTTCCAGCGCCTGGGTGCGCTCGGCGATCCTGCGCTCGAGGACCGAGTTCGCTTCCGACAAGGCGCGTTCGGCGGCCTCGCGTGCGGTGACCAGTGCGTCTCGATTGATTTCATCCTCCACCAGCAGGGCGAGGTCGACCAGCATGCGCGCCGATTCGGGCCCGAACACGCGTGGAACAGTGTCAATGATGCACAAAGTGCCAATCGGTATGCCGTCGCTCGTGTGGATCCGTTGTCCGGCATAGAAGCGGATGTGCGGGGAGCCGGTGACCAGGGGATTCGCGCTGAAGCGGGGATCGAGCAGTGCATTCGGTACCACCATCACACCGCTCGCGGCGATGGCATGGCTGCAGAAGGCCACATCGCGCGGTGTCTCGGTGACCGACAGGCCGACACACGCCTTGAACCATTGCCGGCCTTCGTCGACCAGCGACACCAGGGCGATGGGTACCGAGAAGGCCGCGGCGGCCAGCCTGGCGAAACGATCAAACCGGTCTTCCGGCGGGGTATCCAGAATCCCCAGCGCACTGAGTGCTTGCAGGCGCAGCGCCTCTTGCATCCCTTCCGATGTCATGTCAGCCTCATTCGATTGATGGTTTTGCTCGTTACCGCGGTTCGACATGTCGAGGGAAGCGAGAACGAGATCTACGATCAGCGAGGTCTGGGCCGATGGGCCAACATACCACAATGGTTTCCGATAGAAAAGTATTATTTGGGTTTCGTCGTTGCCATTTACGCCCGCCCCATTCGCCTATATCCTGAGGGAAGAGCAGGACCGGAGGAGACATGGGACTCTATGGCTTCGATGCATTTTCACCCGCGGAAATTCTCGCGAAGGTCGAAACGGTCGGCGTCGCCAAAGCGCGCCTGCCGCTGGCGCCGATGCTGATGCTGGCCGTGCTGGCCGGCGCGTTCGTCGGACTCGGCGCACTCTACTACGTGGTGGTGCGGTCCGACCCGTCCCTCGGCTTTGCCACCCGCCAGGTGCTGGGCGGTGCGGTCTTTTCGCTGGGCCTGCTGCTGGTCGTCGTGGCCGGGGCCGACCTATTCACCGGCAATAACCTGCTGGTCATGGCACGGGCTGCAGGCAAAATATCGACCGCCGAACTGCTGCGCAGCTGGGCGCTGGTCCTGGTGGGAAACGCGATTGGCGCGGGCGGACTTGCCGTGCTGGTGTTCCTGTCGGGTCACCCGGCAATGAACGACGGCGCGGTCGCCGCGCAGTACCTGCAGATCGCCTCAGCCAAAACCACCTTGCCGTTCGCGAGCGCCTTTTTCAGCGGCGTGCTGTGCAATGCGCTGGTGTGCGTGGCGCTGTGGATGGCGTTCGCCGGACGCAGCGTCGTCGACAAGGCCGTCGCACTGATCTTCCCGGTTTCCGCCTTCGTGGCCGCGGGCTTCGAGCACAGCATCGCCAATATCTACCTGCTGCTCCTCGCGATGCTGATCCAGGCCTTCGACGGCGGCGCGGCCGCCGGCCCTTCTCTCAGCTGGTTTGGCATCATGTCGAACATGGTGCCGGTGATGCTTGGTAATCTTGTCGGGGGATCGGTGTTTGTCGGCCTGGTGTTCCACATCATTTACCGCCGCACACGGCCAGGGGAATAAGCCAGCGTGCATTTGAGGGCAGACGATGCTGGAACGCCAATGCCGCATCCGGCGTTGCGTGGCCAACTATGCAATCCGAGGGCAGCGGGCTTGACAACCGCCAATGGGTTGCTAGTCCAGCACCTGAAGTTGAATGCGCCGACGCTGAGTCAGGTTAAGGGCTTTAATATCGGATCCAAAAGCTCGATCAATCAGCCGGCGCTTAAGACCGCTCGCTTCGGCTGCTTTGAGCGCGTTCTCGACGATGGGTTTGTAGGCGGCAGCGTGTGGCGATAGATAAAACCGCATGTCTCTATCGTAATAGAACAGCAGATGCTTCTCAATGATCAGCCTTTTATGCTGTTGCGCCTCCGTGACAATCTCATTGGCGCCGCGCGGCAGGTAGTCAACGCCACGGTTGCCGATTGATACCATGGAATAGATCAGCGAAAATTGGTGGGGAAATTCGTAGACCGGCAGACCATTTGTTCGCCAGACCTTCGCGTCGAACCAGCCCTCACCGAATCCTGCGACCAGCTCGGTTTCACGCAGCGCTTGAATCGAATTGACTGAATCGAAGACTTTCTGGTCTTCGGGACGAATGAGCAGCACGCGCTGGCCGACTAGTCCGTCCGTCAAGGCAACTTGAATTGGCACCATGCCTTTATCTTTATCAGGCGTCTGCACTCCCCATATCAAGTCCAGCTTTCCGTCGCCAACCATTTTCCACATTCGCCGGCCAGGCAAATCGTACACACATTTGATCTGTGCAGATTGACGGACGGCATCGAGAGAAGATCGTAAAAGCTGAACGTAGAATTGATGCCGCTGATCCGAAAAACAAGGTACGCGCAGCACGATCAGGTCAGCGGGCTCGGACGGTAGCCTGGAGGCCGATGAAGAAGGAGAAATAGCCACTAATGCAATCAACGCTGCCAATGTGATGCCAGGCGAAAAAATGCTGTTCATCCGTTCTGCCACTACGATCCCTCCGCGAATATTCGATCGATCGTCTTGAATATACTAATCGTCCACATCGTTTTCCTCACCTTCATACCAGATGCCCGTGCTGGCGGCTCGAATTAATGTAACACCAACGGAAGCATATGAACGTTAGGACCCAAAAAATAGCCCAACTGAAAGTGGGCTAATTAGCCATTTCCGGAGCTGGAGTGACATCTGACGCGCCCGCACTGCACCCGCGTCCTATTCCCCAGCGTTCGCTGAGTTCAATACGCCAAGCGTTGAGCAGTGCGCCAGACATGGAAAGATTCCCGGCATGCGTTTCTACACGACGGCGATCAGTTCAATTTTCAGGTCCGGCATCCCATCTGGCGCATACACCGCCAGCGTTCCCTCCTCCAGTGCCTTCTGGTAAAGCGGGTTTTTGGCAGACAGCGAAAAGTAGAACGTATTCGGCCGCACCGGTATTGCCGAGGGAACCTGCGGCATGTGCGCTACCGGAATGCCCGGCAGGGCGGAACCGACAATACTCTCAAGATTTTCAGGAGCCGCAATCTTGAGTCGGATCGGCACCGCCGCCACCAGTTCCAGTGCCGGCATGTCGGCCGTCACTGCCAGGTATAGCTGAGTCTGCTGTGTGACCCTTGCCGGGTCGAGCACCGCCTGAGAGTAGCTGCGACGGTTCTTGTCGGCGACCAGCGGAATCAGGAGGTACTTCGTACCGATGACGGTGTCGACCAGGTCTCGCAACAATGCCTCCAGCTGGGCAAAGGGCTCGCCAGGCGCATTGTGCCGGTACGTCGGCAGGTCGGCGGTCTTGTAGCGGTCGGAGAAAGTCATCAGTCCGCCCGCGGCGGCGAGCATTTGTTGGAACATGGCTTCTGGATGCAGTCCGGCTGACCGGGCGCAGTGGGTCAGTTGCGCATTGGCTGTGCTCACAATGTTGAGCATCCACCACGAAGAGATATCCCCTGACCCGACTTCGTAGACGTCGTTGTTCGCCTTGCGGTGCATGCGCTGCAGCGATTCAATCTTCGTCGTCATGACACTGATCAGCCCTTCCAGCATGCGCGACAGCCTGGGCGCCGCGGCAACCGTCACGCTTGGCGGGATGAACTCACGGACAATTTCAAAACCACCTTGCTCTGCCCGCCGAAGCTGGACTACAGGGACGCAAGCCTGTGCGGAAAACGACTCCGCGCTCGTCATCAGTCGCACCTGTTTTTTCAGGAAAGGCACGTCGATCTCCAATGCTTCGCTGAACAGATCGGGAGTGCCCACATCGCAGCGCACGTAACGGGCATTGTCGTTGGCATTGCCGCCATGCGGTTTGACGATCGCGAGCGTCGCGTAGAACGTGAAGGTATCCACGTCGGCCGGCAGATGCGATAGGTCGACCGGCGCGGGCAGCATGTCGGCCGCCGGGGCCTCAAAGATCTCCCCATCTGGAAAAATGATCGACATCTCGGCAGCAGCCAGACGGTTATGCCCCAGTCCGTCGATGTTCCATTCCACATTGCGCACGCCCCAGAAGTAGGGATTGAGGGCAGAGGCGATCCGCTGCAAGCGGGTCTCATGGTAGAGATCCTGGCGCTGGAAATGTTGCGGACCCAATGTGAGTCCCTCTGACCACATGATTTTCGATGCTTCGCTCATGGCTTCCTCTGCAGTGATGTGCTCGTTAAACAGATTCTTGGAAGCATGACTTCGGCGAGCTCGACGACTATTGATATTGCTCAGTACCGATCACTGTTGAGGTGCCCTCGCCTGCCGATTGCGCAAGCACAACATTTCCCCGCCTCAAGGGTTTGATAATGCTTGTGGTGGTCGGTATCGGCCTGATCGAGGAGAACACGATGCAAGGCTTTACTGCCGGCCTGTTCGACCGCATGGACAACGACGCCGAGCGCGTGTCAGGCAACCGACGGGACGCGCACGCACGCGCGCGTGACGAAGCCATGCGCAGTGTCACCCTAGACTTGCAAGCTCTCCTCAATACCCGATCAGCCCTCTCGCCGGAGTCACTGACGCCCTACCCCGCGGTATCTGGCTCCATCGTCAACTACGGCCTTATCGACTTCGCAGGTATGAGTATCAATAGCGACACCGATCAGCACGAAATCTGCAAGGCAGTGCGGCTCGCCATCGAGCGCCATGAGCCGAGGCTGCACAAAGTCGCGGTGACGCTGCAAGCGAGCAAAGGGGGCATCAACCGCGTCGACTTCGTCATCACCGCACGCCTCAAGTGTGCTCCGCAATCCGAACCGATGTCGTTCAATGCCGTGTTCAGGCCTTCGCTCCAGCAGTATTCAATCGAACGCAACAACTAGAAAGCGGAACCCGCTGATCCCATGGACGAACTTTTCACGAAATACGAGCGCGAGCTCGTCATCCTCAGGTCGCTGTGCCGCGAGTATGCGGAGCGCTATCCCAAGGTCGCGGCCAAGCTGCAGATGGGTGGCGAAACCTGCGACGACCCGCATGTGGAGCGCCTGATCCAGGGCGTCGCCTTGCTTAGCGCGCGGGTTGCGAAGCGCCTGGACGACTCCTATCCGCAGTTCACCGAGGCGCTGCTCAATCTTCTCTTCCCCCACTACCTGCTTGCGTTCCCTTCATGCGCAATCGCCCGTGTAGTCGGTGAATCTGATGGGGACGGCGCGCGCAAACCGTTCGGCGCAATACCCCGCGGCGCGGTGCTCGAAACGGCACCGTTGAACGGCGTGCCATGCAGCTTCCGGACCGTCTATGACGTCTTACCTGAAGCTGCGGAAATAACTCACGCCAGCTTCGAGACACTGATCTGCGCGCCAATTGCCACACAATTGCCCGAGGGCGCCACATCGTCGTTAACCTTAAAATTCGCCGCCGCTCGCGCCGGTGATCCGCTAGCCGCGAACACCCCAGGCAGCATCCGGGCATACCTTGACGGCGACGCATCGTTTTGCGCGTCCTTGCGCGATGCACTCTTTATGCAAAGTCCGGCCGCCTATGTTCAGGTGGATCCCGACGGTCCATGGGAGCGTCTACCAGCTTTCCCAATCAAGCCTGCCGGTTTTGCGGACGAGGACGCGCTTATCCCGTTTGAAGCACGATCGCACAAGGCTTATCGCATCCTGGCCGAGTATTTCGCATTCCCTGAGAAATTCAACTTCATTGACATCGACATCCCTGCGCTGCTTGCCCACGTTCCCGCCGGGTGCACACACTTCACGCTTCGCCTTGCAATCACAGAGATTAGGCCGGACGGCGACAAGGCGCGGATGCTGGCAAGCCTGTCGAAAGCGCATCTGCTGCAAGGGTGCACACCCGTCGTCAACCTTTTCAGGCAGCCAGGCGTACCAATCACCTACGACCAGCTTTCCGCCGACTACACCTTGCTTGCACACGGCAGCATCCCGCAAGCCTTCGAGGTGTACTCGGTGGATAAGGTACACATGGTGCGCCAACGCGGCCGCGATTCGACAGCGACTGAGTTCCGTCCCTTTTACTCCCTGCGCCACGGGGAGGAAAGTGGTGCGGACCGCGGTCGCTACTGGTTGATGCGGCACGATGAGGCACTGGCAATCTGCAGTCCTGGTCACGAAAAATCGATCACACTCGTCAACGCCGATTGCGAGCCTCTCGACATCGAGCGCAATATTCTTTCGATTGAACTGACCTGCACGAATCGCGACCTGCCCTGCTCCCTCAAGATTGGCGCACCTGAGGGCGACTTGTTCGTTTCCGGGGCAGCAAACACCGACGTAATTAGACTGCTGCGCAGACCGACACGGCCGGCACGGCTGGAGAACGGGCCAGGCCTGCATTGGCGGTTGATCTCACACCTGGCGCTCAACCACCATTCGCTGGCGAATGAAGGTGCGGAAGGCCTGCGCGAGATGCTGACCCTATACGATCTCGCCCCGTCGCCTGTCTCACGCCGGCAGATCAGCGGCATTGTCGCTCTCGAGCAAAGCGACGCCACCGCCTGGATCAGGCATCAGCGCGGATCGTCGCTGGTGCACGGAATCGAGATTCGTCTCACCCTTGACGAAGAAGCCTACGCTGGCGCGGGCATGCATTTGTTCATCCAGGTCCTTGACCAGTTCTTCGCGCTCTACGTCCACCTGAACAGCTTTGTCGAACTCGTCATCCTCTCTCACCAAAGCGGAAAGGAACTGTTTCGATGCAAGCCACGAAGCGGAAGCTTGAATCTAGTGTGATCGGACTCCTTCTGGAGCAGCCCTACCGGTTTGAATTCACGCAGGCTATCAACCTCCTGCTGCGCGACCTGCGCCGCCAGGGGATCAGCTACGAGCGTGCGTTCCGCGACGTGATCTCGTTTCGCAACAGCCTGTCGCTTTCATTTCCGGCTAGCGAGGTTCAGGCGCTCAAGGTAGAGCCGAATACTCTGGACGGTTTACCGAAGCGCGTCCGCATAACGCCCGCCTTCATCGGGCTGCTGGGAGCGAGCGGGACCCTGCCATTGCACGACACCGAGCGGATTGCGGCGCGCAAAACGCACGACGGCGACGAAAGCCAGCGCGAACTACTCGATGTTTTCTCAAACCGCTTGATCGGGCTGTTTTACGAAGCATGGGGTAAATACCGGGTTGAGCACCGCCTGGACGTCGGTGACCGCGACACCTTGCTCCCGATGCTGTCGGCCATCGCAGGGACACGTGCGAATTCGCGAGCCACCAGCACCGTGCAGCAGGAACCCAAAGCCTATTTCGCGGGCCTGCTCAGGACCCGCCCCATATCGGCAAGCACGGTCGAACAGGTGTTAGCCGCCTACTTCGGGCTACCAATTCGGCTGGAGCAGTTCGTCGGCTGCTGGGACCCAATCCCCGAGAACCGGCGCAGCACGCTTGGCAAGACGATGCCCGTCCTCGGCCTCAGTGCTGCTCTCGGTACGCGCGCATGGCGCCACGACCTGACCGCGCGCCTGCAAATCGGCCCGCTCGATGAAGCGCAGGCCGAAGGTTTCCTACCTGGTGGGAAATCGCTTGTGGCACTGGAAGAAATGGTGCGCATGTTTGCTGTGCCGGCGTTGCGGTATGAAGTGCGACTGCTGCTGGCGCCGCCGTGCATCAAGCCGCTGACCCTGAGTACAAGGACGACGCCACGCCGGCTCGGCTGGAGCACGTTCCTGACCAGTACTCCGGGCCTCGCCAGCCGCCCCGAAGTCAGATCTTCGCTTCGCCTTGCAGGCAAAGGACAGCCACCGCGGTCAAGGTAAGGCGGCGACCACCGATCCGGCCCGGTAAGTTTTAGGTGCGGGAATGTCGCCCTGGAGCTGGTCAGCATGGATCAGCACAGGTGCGATGAAGATGAGTTTGCGCTGCTGGTGTCCGGTACCGTGGGCCTGCATCCGAAAATGTCCACGCCTCCAATGCGGCGCCACACCGGTCCCCGCCTCACTCTCGCTCGCAGTCGATGGCAAAGACTCCGGCCCGACGAGTATCCCGTTGTACATCGAAGACATTCTCTGCAACAGCTTGGCGCGTTTGCGCTCACCCAAGCCAGCAGCGCGGCGCAGGGCTTCGTCGTACTCCGCGTGCTGCATCACCCTCGCCTGCTTCAGGGCCATGTACAGAAACACTCTCACCACGTAGCTCACAGCGGCGTGCATCGGTCGATGAAACTCGTCCAATGGCTTGGCATCGACAGAGGCAAGAACACCGGTCAACCATTCACCTACCGTAGTGCTTCCCCGATCAGTCTCGCCAAGCAAGGCGATGTGTCCGTAGTTGCGATCCTGGCGCTTGCTGATAAAGATGAGTTCCAGCGTCCAAAGTGTTTCTCCTTTGGCGCAACGCGCAGTATCCGGTGTGAAGAAGCAAAAAACACCGTCGAAGACGTGATCCGGGCCTCGCGACTCCGGGACTTTCAGGTACTTCATCGCTGCTTCGCCAAAACGCAGGTATTGGGCGCGATACGGTGGCGCCACAAAGCTCATCGGCAAGCTGAGGTCGACATCCGAATTTGTCAGCAGCGTTTCCAGCGCTGGGGTGGCTTCAATTACTGTCCCTTTGTTCAAGTGGTACTTCAGGTTGGCACTGATCTCGACCATCAGCATCCGGCGACTTGCCGCCACCTTTTCGACCTGTATCGCTGGTACCAATTCCATCGGATGCATCTGATCCATTTGCCACGAAAGCTCTTGTCTGATGCTCCAGCACAGCGTGCCCGGATCTTGCCAGCGACGCCACTCCTCCATACGCCCGAGCGCCCGGCTCCACTCATCGATGGCGCCCTGGTTACGGAACTGCACGGGAAACGGCCTCCCGAAAAGAGTCGAGACGCTGCTGCAGTCCAGAGCCGGGCCGACGTCGATGACGTTTTGATCAAGCGCCGTGGCCCTGTGCTGCGGGGTTACGTCGGTCCGTCCCCTAGGACTCCTCCGACTTCTGTGCAGGTTTGTCGCCATCCCGTTCCCCTCCCATCGATAGACCTAGAAGACTGCAGTCAGGAACTTTAGAAGGCGTGGGCTGAATCGCATTGATTTTCATCAATTTCCCCTTGGCGACAACGGGGTAACGTGACCGCTGGACATTTTTTCGCTACGTAAATGCGCCGGGGGAATGAATGAATGGAAGCGATCTAATCGCAGCTGGCGCGGCGCTATCAGCGTTTAGCGGCGAATCGCAACACAACCGGCTCATGCAGCTGAATTTTCCTTTCAAGGACGGGCCACCGGCCATCCTGCTCCCCAACAAACTGGTCGCACACGAGGAAGTCTCAAAAGGCTTCCGCTTCGATGTCGAGGTCCTTTCTGACGAGTCGCGCATCCCCCTCAAAATGCTAATGGGGAAAATGGTGACAATCTCGTTAGTGCGTTCGGACGGCTCGCTTCGCTATTTCAATGGGCACATCACCGAGTTCCGATTCCTGCGTACCGATGGCGGCTTCGCCTTCTACAGCATGGTGCTGGAACCCTGGCTGGCGTTTGCGCGGCTGCGCAAGGACAGCGTGTCGTTCCACGGCAAGAGCGTGCGTGAAATCACAGAAGAAACGCTGAAGCATTATCGCCAGGCCGATTGGCACATGCATATCTTTGACGACGATCCGCGCATGACGGTCGCCAACCAATATAACGAGACCGACTACAACCATCTGCACCGACGTTGGGAGGCGCGCGGCCTGCATTACTGGTACGAACATCGGTTCGATGGGCACTCACTCATGCTCTCGGACAAAAGCTTGCACGCCGAACCGATCGACGCTACCAAGCATGACGATGTGGACGTCATCGCGTTTCGCGACGAAAGCGGCTCGTTTGAGGAAGACGGAATACGCTCGTGGACTGCGATCCGCCAACTGGGCTCGGGCAAGACCACATTGGCGAGCTTCGACTACAAAAGTCCTGGCGCCCAGTTCGCCAGTTTTGAGTCACCGAACCAGCAAGGTGACGTTTTCCCTTACGAAGTCTACGAGGACACAGGTTCATACGGATTTCGCATGCGTAGCGATGGCGAGCAGCTCGCGGACCAGCGCATGTCGGCGAAGGACAAGGATACGCAGTATTTCAAGGCCGAGGGAAATGACCGCAGTGTGCTGCCAGGGCGCACATTCAAGCTTGGCGGACATTTCAGCGCCGAGCCGCGTTCGCGGGAATACGATCCCGAAGCGCGCCGCGGCATCGGCGACCGCGACTACCTCATCCTGACAGTGGACCACACTGCGGCTAACAATTACCAGGCCGGCGCTGCGGCTCCCTCACACTACGAGAACGAGTTCACCTGCGTTCGCAAGGACATCCGCTGGCGTCCAGGTCGAGGCTTCAACAGCGAGCCAGGCACCTATATGGGACTGCATACCGCTACCGTCGTCGGCCCGCCGGGCGAGGATATCCATACGGATGGTTATGGGCGAGTGAAGGTACAGTTTCACTGGGATAGGCTGGGCAAACACGACGAGAACAGCTCGCCGTGGATCCGGGTGATGACGCCCGCCGCGGGTCACGATTTTGGACAAATTCGCTTGCCGCGCATCGGCGAGGAAGTAGCTGTCGTCTACCCGGATGGGAACATCGATCATCCGCTCATTCTTGGCGCGCTAAACAATGGCAGGCATATGCCGCCCTGGAAGCTGCCGGAGCAGTCGGCGCTGGCTGGCCTGCGCAGTCGTGAGCTTGGCGGTGGTGCGCGCGGCAATCACCTGGTCCTCGACGATACCAAGGAGAAGATACAGGCCCAGTTGAAGAGTGACCACCAGTGCAGCCAACTGTCGCTTGGGCACATTACGCGCATTGACGACAACGCGGGGCGCAAAGACGCGCGCGGCGAAGGCTGGGAGTTGCGCACCGACGGGCATGGCGTAGCGCGCGCAGCCAAGGGGTTGTTGATCACAACGGAGGGGCGCCAGACCGCACGCGGTCCGATCAAGGACTTGGGCGAGACCTCACGCCGCCTCATTCTGGCGGCCGAACAGCATCAACTGCTGGCGGAGATCGCGCAAAAAAATGGCGCGCAGGAGCCTGTCGGTAATCAGGACGACGTCGCTTTACTCATACAAGCGCAGAGCGATTCGGTAAAGGGTCCGGATTCACAAGCTGGAAGCTTCCCCGAGCTGGCCAAGCCGCACCTAGTTCTGGCAAGTGCCGCAGGCATCGCGACAACAACTGCCGGCGACACCCATATCGCCAGTGACCGCCACACCGCCTTCACGACCGGAAAGAGTCTGTCCCTGGCTGCCGGCACGCACTTCTTTGCCAGCATCGGCCAGACGTTCCGGCTTTTTGTCAAAAAGGCCGGCATGAAGATGGTAGCCGCCGCCGGAGACATCGACCTACAGGCGCTGTCGGACAACATCAAGCTCCTGGCGAAGCTGGAAATTACGCACACGGCCAACCGGATTACGATCAGTGCCAAGGAGGAAGTAGTCATCAACGGCGGCGGCAGCTACGTGAAATTTGCCGCCAGCGGAATCGAACATGGCACGAACGGCACCTTTGTCGCGCACGCTGCCAGCCACAGCCTCGTCAACGCGAAGAACATGGAAATGGCCGTCAACATGCCGCCCGTGGCCGATGTACTGCGCAAGGGGCGCGCTGCACTGCACATTGGCAGTCATGCCGAGACCGCGGGGCGCACCAGTGCCGGCCTGCCCTTCAAACTGTTCAAGGACGGGGCGATGGTCGAACAGGGGCAGATCGATGCGAAGGGAAACATCCAGTTCGCGCACGAGCTTGATGCCGGCGCAGAGTACAAGATCGCGCTACCAACCGGACAGTCTTTCGATATTGCGCCGGGCGACTATGTCGAGCAGCACGAAATCAACGCCGGCGTGGGATATCACGGCTACGAGAACCCCGGCGGGCTCCTGTCCGAGGACGAAGTATCGCTGGATCAGGACCGGATCGATGCCAACCCGTGGTCCAGCGACCGCGCCTGACTTACCGCAGCCGGTAGGTGGCTACCGGCTAGTTTTGAAAGGAAGCACATGGGAATGGACGAGAATGCTGAGCTGTACAAACAAAAACTCAGCTACAACAAGACGATCGGCCCGTACCAGTGTCTGTCCAAACCCTGGTGGGTAAGGACCAGCAAGCACGGCGCTTACCCGCCCCGCCACGCCTGCTGCATCGAACCGCTCATTTGCGGCGAGGAGGTATTCAAGAGCATACAGTCCGATCTCATCAAGGCGCAACGCAGCGTGGACATCATCACGTGGGGATTCGACCCGGGCATGGTGCTAGTCCGGAATGGCGGAGCCGAGGACGGGATGCGCTACGGGGAATTGCTCAAGCAACTTGCGACCCGCAAGGACAATCCCGTCATTGTGCGCCTGCTCCTCTGGCACGACGATGCTGCCACTTATTTCCACGTAAAAAATAACCCCGGCTACTATGGCGGACGCGTTCCAACGATCGGAGGCTACGCCGGGTTTTTCAGTGAAACGCACGACCAGTACAACCGTGAATGGTTTGAGGAAGTCATCGCCGGTAAGATGCCGAACATCAAGCTGCAGGTCCGTGAAGTAGCGCTCGAGTTTCGGGGGCCTGCGCTCGAAGATGAGAACTACAAGAGCAGCTTCATGGGCACTATCGGGTCGATCTACCCCACCCACCACCAGAAAATGGTGCTGATCGACTACGAAACGCCTGACCGCGCGGTCGGATACGTCATGGGGCATAACTCGACGACTGACTTCTGGGACACGGTCGATCATCGCTTCCAGGATACGCGCCGCGAAACCCTCTACAAGAAAAATCCGACCGAAGCGGTGGGTCAGCTGGCCAATGTAATGGACGAGGTGGGCGAACTGTACGATCAACAAGTGAGGCCGTATTTGAGTGGACAACCGCAGGGTCAACGAAGGGCAGCGCGACTCGCTGAATTCGCAAAACAACACGCCTTTACCGCGAAACCCTACCAGGACGTCTCGCTGCGGGTGCGCGGCCCCGTTTTATGCGACCTGAATCATAATTTCTGCTACGGCTGGGCGGAAGCCAAAGCGGCCACCTCAACTTTGATGAATGCGCTCTGGATGACGCCCCCGGGTTTGATGGTCAAAGCCGCACTCGCCGTGGCCAAGGCGATTGACACGAAGCCGCAGAGCGTGCCTGCTCTCGCGCAAAGCAGAAAGCACATCAAGGCAGCCGATTTCACCCTGCCCGGCGGTCAGCACAGCGCCCAGCTCATGCGCACCTACCCGGCGCATAAGGAAAAATCGATCAAGGAATGCTACGCCAATCTGACCCGGCTCACCGAGCATTACATCTTCTTCCAGAACCAGTACATCCAGTACGAGGACTGGGTTACCCATTTGACCAACTGTGCTGCGAAGCTGCGCGAAGCGGGCTACACCAAGCCCATCTACGTGTTCATCCTGACCTCGACACCCGAGTCTAATGGAATGGATCTTGCGACTTACGATATTGCCAGGCAACTCGGGCAGAGCGACACAATGACGGCCGAGCATGCAAGAGCTTTGGAGTGCGCGAAACGCAGCAAGAAGAAGGGGCCGATTACTGCGGAAGCGATGGCGGATAAAGGGATCAGGGCACTTATGGCGTCGATGTGGAGTGGCGCCATGCAACCGAAATCGGCGGCTGACTACGAAGAGACCTACATCCACGCCAAGGTGGCGATCGTCGACGACGCGGCTTTCACGGTGGGTTCAGCCAACCTGAACGTGCGCAGCATGGCGCTGGACAGCGAACTCAATTTGCTCAGCCAGGCCATGGATGTGGCTTTCGACTTGCGCAAGAAGCTGTTCAAGCAATGCAGCAACAACGAGGGGCCGGCGCAGTTCGGCGATATGAAGGAAACCTTTGAGAAATGGCTGGTGTTGATGAAAGATAATACTGACGCGATGGCAAAAGGCCGGCCGCTGACGGGACAGATCGCCACCTTCCACGTCGACAGGCAGCCAGGTTTCCCGGTGATCTGACATGCGACGCCCGCTTTTCCGATGGATCTTGATAGCTGGCACCTCGGTTGTGTTCGTGATCGGCGCCTATTTCTTACAACGACATTTGGAGTACGTGAAGATGCACACGATTCCCCCCGGCTTGCAGGCCTTCGACGTCAACGGGCCGATCCCGACCTGCGGCCGATGGAAGGACACGATGCCCAAGACCCGCGACCCAGCCGCCTATCGGCTCTATATCAATGCCCGCAAACTGTGGCGCAGCAAGATCGCATGGCAGCTGACCCGCCAGGAATTCACCAGCATTTTCCACGACGTGCAAGCCGCCGCTACTCAGGGCGACTGGGGAGCACGCGCGCTGTTGGCTCACTTCTACCGGTCTGGCCTCGGTCCCCTCGAGTCAAACCATGTGCTTGATATCGACCCCGACAAATCAATCGAGATAGTCCGCATGGCCGTCAAGGCTGGCCAAGCATGGGGCCACTACGATCTCGGGGTCGCCCACGAGCACGGCTATGGGGGCGCTGTGCAGGATCAACAGATTGCGTGGGCCTATTACCTGAAGGCGGCAGAGCTAGGCAGTCCGGAAGCGCAGATGGCGTTAGCAAGCGCTTATGTGAAAGCTAAGCGTTGGGACGCCGAGGAGGCAATGCTGATGTGTGCCTATAAACAAGGGCACGGCCCGGCAGCCTACGATCTGGGAGTCACAGCAAAATACAACAAAGATTTCGGGAAAGCGCTGAAGTATTACGAAGCGGGAGCAAGGTTTGGAAGCAAGTTCTCGGCAGTAGTGCTGAGACAATTGTTCGACATTGAAGAATGGACTTCGCGCGACAAACAGGAGCAGGCTGCGCTCAAGGAACTAAAGATACTACCTGACGCTGATCGCAAGAGTCGGTACGACCAGATCGCGGATGCGCTGGAACTCAACCCTGACCTGAAACTGACCCGGCTGGACCAGGTGTTGCCGCTGCCGCCCGCAGAACTACCCGCCTGGAATGGTATCCAGGATGCAATCGAGCCCGAGCCGGACAGCCCGCCCACTTACTGATCTCATCGGCCTTGGCGAGGAAATAATGTCTTTAAAAATAATCACCGTCGGCGACAAAACCGACCACGGCGGTACCGTCATCAGCGGCTCGCCTACTCACGACGCTCGCGGACGGGCAATTGCGCGGCTAGGAGATCAGGTCGACTGCCCGCAACTCTACCCTGGCGGTAAACCGCACGGGATCAATAAGATTATTACGGCCTGTAACTCCTTCACCGTGAACGGGGTGGCTGTGGCTTTGGAGGGATGTTCGACAGAGTGCGGCTGCAAGTTAATTGGCGAGTTACCCGCGACGGTCGGCTAGCCCAGCCGATTGTGCGGATACAACTCAGGCGGTAGAAGCCGTTGTTCATTTTTTCATGGACGCTACCGCCATACGGGGCGGCCGTCGGAGGCAATTGATGAATGGGAGCCAAGCAAGCGAGGGCCGAGCGGCGCTATCAGCGTTTAGCGGCGAATCGCAACACAAACGGCTCATGCGGCTGGATTTTCCATTTAAGGACGGGCCACCGGCCATCCTGCTCCCCAACAAAATGCTCGCACACGAGGAAATCTCGAAAGGTTTCCGCTTCGATGTCGAGGTCCTTTCTGACGAGTCGCACATCCCCCTCAAAATGCTGATGGGGAAAATGGTGACAATCTCGCTGGTGCGTTCGGACGGCTCGCTGCGCTATTTCAATGGCCACATTACCGAGTTCCGATTCCTGCGTACCGATGGCGGGTTCGCTTTCTACAGCATGGTGCTGGAACCGTGGCTGGCGTTTGCGCGCCTGCGCAAGGACAGCGTATCGTTCCACGGCAAGAGCGTGCGTGAAATCACGGAAGAAGCGCTGAACCATTATCGCCAGGCCGACTGGCACATGCACATCTTTGATGACGACCCACGCATGACGGTCGCCAACCAGTATAACGAGACCGACTACAACTATCTGCACCGACGTTGGGAGGCGCGCGGCCTGCATTACTGGTACGAGCACCGGTTCGATGGCCACACGCTCATGCTCTCGGACAAAAGTTTGCATGCCGAACCCATCGACGCTACCAAGCATGACGACGCGGACGTCATTGCGTTCCGGCTGTTTGTCAAAAAGGCCGGCATGAAGATGGTAGCCGCCCCCGGAGACATCGACCTACAGGCGCTGTCGGACAACATCAAGCTCCTGGCGAAGCTGGAAATTACGCACACGGCCAACCGGATTACGATCAGTGCCAAGGAGGAAGTAGTCATCAACGGCGGCGGCAGCTACGTGAAATTCGCCGCCAGCGGAATCGAACATGGCACGAACGGCACCTTTGTCGCGCACGCTGCCAGCCACAGCCTCGTCAACGCGAAGAACATGGAAATGGCCGTCAACATGCCGCCCGTGGCCGATGTACTGCGCAAGGGGCGCGCTGCACTGCACATTGGCAGTCATGCCGAGACCGCGGGGCGCACCAGTGCCGGCCTGCCCTTCAAACTGTTCAAGGACGGGGCGATGGTCGAACAGGGGCAGATCGATGCGAAGGGAAACATCCAGTTCGCGCACGAGCTTGATGCCGGCGCAGAGTACAAGATCGCGCTACCAACCGGACAGTCTTTCGATATTGCGCCGGGCGACTATATCGAGCAGCACGAAATCAACGCCGGGGTGGGATATCACGGCTACGAGAACCCTGGCGGGCTCCTATCCGAGGACGAAGTATCCCTGGACCAGGACCGGATCGATGCCAACCCGTGGTCCAGCGACCGCGCCTGAGATACCGCGGCCGGTATGCGGCTACCAGCTTGTTCTGAAAGGAAGCACATGGGAATGGACGAGAATGCTGGGCTGTATAAACAGAAACTCAACTACAACAAGACTGTGGGCCCGTACCAGTGCCTATCCAAACCCTGGTGGGTAAGGACAAGCAAGCACGGCGCTTACCCGCCCCGTCACGCCTGCTGTATCGAACCGCTCATTTGCGGCGAGGAGGTATTCAAGAGCATACAGTCCGATCTCATCAAGGCGCAACGCAGCGTGGACGTAATCACCTGGGGATTCGACCCGGGAATGGTGCTAGTCCGAAATGGCGGAGCCGAGGACGGGATGCGCTACGGCGACTTACTCAAGCAACTCGCGACCCGCAAGGACAATCCCGTTGTTGTGCGCTTGCTCCTTTGGCACGACGACGCCGCCACTTACTACCATGTAAAAAATAACCCGGGCTACTATGGCGGCCGCGTTCCGACAATCGGGGGCTACGCCGGGTTTTTCAGTGAACCGCACGATCAGTACAACCGCGAATGGTTTGAGGAAGTCATTGCAGGTAAGGTGCCGAACATCATGTTGCAGGCACGCGAAGTCGCGCTCGAGTTTCGGGGGCCTGCGCTCGAAGATGAGAACTACAAGAGTAGCTTTATGGGCACTATCGGGTCGATCTACCCCACCCACCACCAAAAAATGGTGCTGATCGACTACGAAACGCCTGACCGCGCCGTCGGCTACGTTATGGGGCACAACTCGACGACTGACTTCTGGGACACGGTCCATCATCGCTTCCAGGACGCGCGCCGCGAAACCCTCTACAAGAAAAATCCGACCGAAGCGGTGGGTCAGCTAGCCAATGTAATGGACGAGGTGGGGGAACTGTACGATCAACAAATGAGGCCGTATTTGAGTGGACAACCGCGGGGACAACGAAGAACAACGCGACTTGCTGAATTCGCAAAAGAGAACGCCTTTACCGCGAAACCCTACCAAGACGTCTCGCTGCGGGTACGCGGCCCTGTTTTATGCGACCTGAATCATAATTTCTGCTACGGCTGGGCGGACGCTAAGGCGGCCACCTCAACTTTGATGAATGCGCTCTGGATGACGCCCCCAGGTTTGATGGTCAAAGCCGCACTTGCCGTGGCCAAGGCGATTGACAAGAAGCCGGAGAGCGTACCTGCTCTCGTGCAAAGCAGGAAGCACATCAAGGCGGCGGATTTCATCCTGAGAGACGGTCAACACAGTGCCCAGCTCATGCGCACCTACCCGGCGCATAAAGAAAAATCGATCAAGGAATGCTACGCCAACCTGACCCGGCTCACCGAGCATTACATCTTCATCCAGAACCAGTACATCCAGTATGACGACTGGCTGACCCATTTGACCAACTGTGCTGCCAAGCTGCGCGAAGCGGGCTACTCCAAGCCCATCTACGTATTCATCCTGACCTCGACACCCGAGTCAGATGGTATGGATCTGGCGACCTATGACATCGCCAGGCAGCTAGGGCGCAGTGACACCATGAAGGTCGAGCACGAGGACACGGTGGCGAAGGCAATGCGGGGTAAGACGAAGATGCCAATTACAGCCCAGGCGTTAGCCGAAAGAGGGATCAAGGCGCTCATCGGGTCGATGTGGAGTGGCGCCGCCCAACCGAGATCGGCGGCCGACTACGAAGAGACCTACATCCACGCAAAGGTGGCAATCGTCGACGACGCGGCTTTCACGGTGGGTTCAGCCAACCTGAACGTGCGAAGCATGGCCCTCGACAGCGAACTCAATCTGCTCAGCCAAGCGATGGATGTCGCATTTGACTTGCGCCAGAAGCTATTCAAGCAATGCACCAACGACGCGGGGCCGGCACAGTTCGGTGATATGGGAGAAACATTCAAGAAATGGCTGACTCTGATGGAAAAAAACACGGAAGCGATGGCGAACAGCTGGCCACTGAAAGGCCAGATTGCCACCTTCCACGTTGACAGGCAACCCGGCCCGCCGGTGATCTGACATGCGACGCCCGATACCCCGCTGGCTCTTGATAGCTTGCGCCTCGGTTGCGATCGCAACAGGCGCCTATTTTCTACAACAACATCTGGAGTACGTGAAGATGCACACGATCCCCGCCGGCCTGCAGGCGTTCGACGTAAACGGCCCAATCCCGACTTGTGGCCGCTGGAAGGATACGATGCCGAAGACCCGCGATACGGCTGCCTACCGGCTCTACATCAACGCCCGCAAGCTGTGGCGCAGCAAGGTCGCATGGCAACTGACGCGTCAGGAATTCATCAGGATTCTTCACGACGTGCAGTCCGCCGCAAATCAGGGCGACTGGGGAGCGCGCGCATTGATGGCCCACTTCTACCGGTCCGGCCTCGGTCCCCTAGACAGCAACCACGTGCTTGATATCGATCTGGACAAATCGGTCGAGATCGTCCGCTCGGCCGCCGCGGCCGGCCAGGCATGGGGCTACTACGATCTCGGTGTCGCCCACGAACACGGCTACGGGGGCGCTGCGCAGGATGAGCAGATCGCGTGGGCCTATTACCTGAAGGCTGCGGTACTCGGCAGTCCGGAAGCACAGATGGCCTTGGCTAGCGCTTACCTCAAGGCAGAACGCCGCGATGCCGATACAGCGCTGGTGATGTGTGCTTATAGGCAGGGCCATGGCCCTGCGGCCCATAAGCTGGGAATTAGAGCAGATATTTTAAAGAATTTCGCTGCAGCGCTGGAATTTTACCAAGCGGGGACGAGATTCGGGAGCGAGCCTTCCGCAGCAGCATTGATGTTCATGTTCGACACCAAAGACTGGAGTTTGCGCGACAAACAGGATCAGGTTGCGCTTAAAGAGCTCGAAATCCTACCCGATCCGGAACGCAAGAGCCGGTACAAGCAAATCGATCAAGCGCTGGACCTCAACCCCGACCTGAAACTGACCCGGCTTGACCAAGTGCTGCCGCTACCTCCTGCACAACTACCTTCTTGGAATGGCATCCAGGACGCAATCGAGCCCGAGCCTGAGGGTCCGCCGACTTACTGATCTCATCAGCCTTGTGAATCGAACGGAGAAGTGCACTCCTACGGCCACGCAGCCTTACGAGTCATCACTCCGGCCAATGAATGCGTCTATGATTTCGGCAGGTACAACCGTGAGAGTGGCCCCACCGGCGAAGGCAGGCTAAGAATCTGGACGCGGTTCACAAGATACATCGCCGGTGAGAACGCAACTGGCCGCACGACCATTGGCTTCACCTACCCAATCGCTGCTACGGAGGCAGCCAAGATAAACGCGCACTTCGAATCCCAAATCTCGGGAAAAAAATGGTTCTAAAGGCATACGGAGACTATATGAAGGAGTATCGTCTAGGGAAGCGCTGATTAATTCAAACGCTTACGTTTCCATCGGCAGCCCGACCTGAGACAATACCGGCACTTTCACC
>NZ_JAFBIL020000009.1 GCF_016809835.1 Massilia soli
GCCGGCTTCGGCTTGCTTGAGAATGGCGATGATCTGGCTGTCGGTAAAACGGGAGGTCTTCATGTAGAGCTTTCTGTGTCTTAAGTAGAAAATTCTACTTCTGAACGCGCTCTTTATGTGGGGGAATTACCCTACGGCGCGGACGGCCTCACCAGTCCTCCCAGCCGTGCGCAAAGTGGCGCGCAAACCTCGGCTATCCGGTCGAGACTGCGCTCGCGTAACGCGCCAGCGTCCACCACCGTCTCGCTATCCAGTCCAGCCCAGCGGAGCAGGGCGCTGCACGCATCGGGCGAATCGAACAGCCCATGCAGGTAAGTGCCAAGTACCTGGTCGTCGCCCGACCGCGCGCCCTCGGCCCTGCCGGCAATCATGAACGCTGGCCGCTCAAGTGCCGCTCCCTGGGACTGCCCCATGTGTATCTCATAGCCGCTGACCGCCGCGTCGGCGAACGTACAGCTTCCACGCACCTGCGCCAGATGCTTGCTGGCCGCCATCGTCGTCGTCATCTCAAGCATGCCAAGACCATCCGATTCGCCGGGTGGTCCCTCCAGTCCGGCGTGATCAGACACGCTGGTGCCAAGCATCTGGAAGCCGCCACAGATGCCGATCACCTTGCCGCCATAACGCAGGTGCCTGTCGATGTACGCGCCCCAGCCCTCGGCTTTGAGCCACGCCAGGTCGGCCCTGGTGTTTTTGCTGCCCGGGAGAATGAGCAGGTCGGCAGCCGGGCGCGCCTCGCCCTGGCGCACAAAGCGCAGGTCGACATCGGGATGCGCGCGCAGCGGGTCGAAATCGGTATGGTTGCTCATGCGCGGCAGCGACGGCACGACGACCCGGAAGCTGCCGCTGCCGGCCTGCGCCGGTTGTACCGCGTCTTCGGCATCGAGGTACAGGCCATGCATGTAGGGCAGCACTGCCAGTACCGGTTTGTCAGTCCGCCGCTCCAGCCAGTCGATGCCCGGCTGGAGTAGTGACAGGTCGCCGCGGAAGCGGTTGATGACGAAGCCGACGATGCGATTGCGCTCGCTTTCCGACAGACAGTCGAGGGTGCCGATAAAATGCGCGAACACCCCGCCGCGGTCGATGTCGGCAACCAGAATCACTGGGCAATCGACCGCCTCGGCAAATCCCATGTTGGCGATATCGCGGTCGCGCAAATTGATCTCCGCCGGGCTCCCCGCACCCTCGACAATCACCGTTTGATACTGTGCCCGCAACCGCGCGTACGACTCCAGAACGGCCGACATCGCGACTGTTTTGTAGGTGTGATAATCGCGCGCGTCCATGTCGGCGCGCACCTTCCCGTGCACGATCACCTGGGCGCCGGTATCGCTTGATGGCTTGAGCAGCACAGGGTTCATGTCCGAATGCGGAACCAGGCCGGCGGCGATTGCTTGCAGTGCCTGGGCGCGGCCAATCTCGCCGCCGTCAGCGGTCACTGCGCTGTTGAGCGCCATGTTCTGAGGCTTGAACGGGACAACTTTCACGCCTTGCTGCCGCAGCACCCGGCACAGCGCTGCAACCACCGTGCTCTTGCCGGCGTCGGAAGTGGTCCCTTGCACCATCAGGGTGTGAAACGGGAAGGTCATGACTTGCTCCTGCGCTGGCGTGCCGTCTCAAGATGTTCGCACAATGCGGCTGCGCCATCGATCATGCGCGGTCCGGCGCGGTTCAGGAGGTTGCCGTCGACCCGGAACAGGTTTGCCCGGCGTACTGCGGTCATCGTGGTAAAGGGCCGCCAGATGCCAATGCCGCCGTCATCGTCGCTGCGCGCTGCCGTGCTGAATATCGCCTCCGGATCGCGCTGCAGCACCGCTTCAATATCGACCACTGGCGCGGTAACCTTCATCGAGGCGAAGATGTTGTCGCCGCCGCACAGACGGATCGCGTCGCTGACAATATGGCCTCCGTTGAGCGTGTACAGGGGCTTGTCCCAGACCTGGTAAAAGGTACGCACCGGGGCGCGCCCGGCATAACGCTTCGCCAGCGCGGCGAGCTTGCCTTCGAGCTGGCGCGCCTGCGCCTCTGCGGCTGCATCTGTCCCCAGTAGCTTGCCAAGCCTGCGCACGCCGTTCGGAATATCGGCAAGCCGGCGCGGCTCGCTGTGGTACAGCGGAATGCCGAGCGCGCGCAATTGCTCGATCTGGCGCTGCGACGACCCGTGCATCCATACCACCACCAGGTCGGGCCGCAGCGCCGCGACGCGCTCCATGTCGATCATGCGGTTATCGCCGATTTTTGGTATGCGCTTTGCCTCCTCGGGATAGTCGCTGTAGCTGACCGCGCCGACGATCCGGCTGCCGCCGCCCGCAGCGAACAGCAGTTCAGTCACGTGCGGCGCCAGCGCAATGATGCGCTGCGCGGGCTTTTGCAGTGTGACGGGATTGCCGTCGTCATCGAGTACGGTGATCTGCGCTTGCGCCGGTAGCGCCGCGACTAGCGCCAGCGCGAGCAAAAATTTTCTCATGATTGATTTTTCCATTCGTTGAGTGCTGTGATGAGCCTTTGCCAGCCCGGTTCGTCGGGAGGCATGCCCACCCGTATGCCGCGCGCGCCGTGCAGGAACAGGCGGGTCCAGATTCCGCGCTGTGCCAGGTGCCGCCACAGCGGCTCCGGTTCTTCCATTGGCCACCATTGGAACAGCGCAGTACCCGATGCATCCAGGTCGCTGTCCCGAAGTATCGCGCTCAGGCGCGCATGGTCGGCGGCCAGGCGCTCGCGGGTACGCGCTTGCCATGCCCGGTCGCACAGGGCCGCGCGCGCCACATGCTGGGCCGGACCGCTGACAGTCCATGGGCCAAGTAGGCTTTCCAATCGGTCGAGCAGGGCCGGTTCGGCGCCGGCGAAGCCGACCCGAAGACCCGCAAGCCCGAAGAATTTGCCCACCGAGCAAAGGACCACCATGCCAGGCAGCGCAGCCATATCGGCGATGCTGTTGGCCGGCGCGACATCGGCGAACGCCTCGTCGACCACCAGCCATCCACCGCGCTGCGCGAGCGTCTCGCGCCATGACAGCAAGCGCTCGCGCGGAACGGTATGTCCGGTCGGGTTGTTCGGATTGCAGACCACCAGGACATCGCAATCGCTCACGGCCGCATCGAGCAGCGCATGCGGCACCTCGCGCGTGCTGTGTCCGTGCTGTTGCCAGTGGTGCGCGTGCTCGGCATAGGACGGCGCCGCCACCACCACGCGCGACGGCGGCCGAAGGCGCGGGAGTGCCTGGATCGCCGCCTGCGACCCGGCCACCGCCAGCATGTGGGGTGCGCCGTAGTAGCGGGATGCCGCTTGAACGAGCAACGGGCATTTTTCGGGCAAGCGGTGCCAGGCAGACGCGCCCGCATCGGGCGCAGGATAGCCGTGCGGATTCAGGCCGGTGGACAGGTCAAGCCAGTTCGACAGGGGGCGGTCGAACTGTGCCGAGGCCGCGCGCAGGTTACCGCCGTGTTCAAGCATGATGGGCTCCAGATAGATGCGCCGCGATCGCGGCAAAGGCCATGAGTGCGAGCCAAAGGATGGTCGTCCGGACGACCAGCTTCCAGGCCCGTTCGATATCGTGCGCCGCCGGTGGCTTGCCAGCGCCAAGGACGGGCCGTTGTTCCAACACGCCGTCGTACGTGGCGCTACCACCGAGCAGCACCCCGAGCGCGCCGGCGCCGCTCGCCATGACCGGGCCGGCGTTCGGGCTTGACCACGCCGGCGCCTGCACGCGCCAGCAGCGTAGCGCGCGGCGGCTGTCCTCGGCCAGCGCCACATACGACAGCGCGGTCAGGCGCGCGGCAGGAAGGTTAACGAGATCATCGAAGCGTGCGGCCATCCAGCCAAACCGAAGAAAGCGCGCTGTCTTGTAACCCCACATGGCGTCGAGCGTGTTTGCAAGCCTGAACATGAGTGCGCCTGGGCCGCCAGCAACCGCAAACCAGAACAACGTGCCAAACACTGCGTCGTTGCCATTTTCGAGCAGCGATTCGACGCTTGCCTTGGCCAGTTCTTCCTCGCGCAGCTCGGTGGTGTCGCGGCTGACAATGCGCGCGGTGAGCAGGCGCGCGCTGCTGATGTCCCAGGCGAGCAGCGCCCGCGCGATTGGCAGGTTATGGTCGTGCAGGCTGCGCAGGCCCAGGCTGAAATAGAGCAGCGCTAGGTGAATGGCCGCACCGTATGCGTCGGCCAGCCAGGCTGACAGCGCCACCAACGGGGCGACGGCGAGCAGCCATGCAAGCATTCCACGCAGCTTAAGCGCGCGGCCCCGGTTGAGCGCTCGCTCAAGCAGCGACGACAGGTTGCCGAAGCCGATCAGCGGATGCCACCTGCGCGGCTCCCCGAGCAGCATGTCGAGCGCCACCGCGGCAGCCGTCAGCCATGCGAGGTCGAAAAGCGTCAGGCCACTCAACATGGCGCGCCCTTCAACACGATTGGCAGTCCGGCCGCAACCAGCACAACCCGGTCCGCGATGGCCGCTACCGCCTGATTGAGCCGCCCGGCCTCGTCGGCGAAGCAGCGGGTTACCGCGCCGACCGGCACGATGCCCATGCCGACCTCGTTCGATACCAGGATGACGTCGCCGCGTGGCCGCGCAAGGGCAGAAAGCAGGCGCTCGCGCTCGACGCAAAAGCGCGGCGGTAACGCGACCACCCCGGTTTCCGGAAACGAGGTGGCGCCGGAAAAGATCAGGTTCGTAAGCCACAAGGTCAGGCAGTCCACCAGCACGACCGTGTCCGGCCCCGCATGCGCATCGATGGCATCGGCCAGCGCGATGGGCTCTTCAACCGTGGTCCATTCATCCGGCCGGCGCTCGCGGTGGTGGGCGATCCGGCGCGCCATTTCCTCGTCCCCCGCGCTCGCGGTGGCGATGTAGCAGACCTGCCGGAAAGCAGCCAGCGCGAGCGTTTCAGCGTAGGCGCTCTTGCCGGATCGCGCGCCGCCCAGAACCAGGGTAGTGGTCACAGTCGGGCCCTCACCATTCCGTTCCCTGCTGGGCCGCGATGCCGGCCTGGAATGCGTGCTTGACGACGGCCATCTCGGTCACCGTGTCGGCAACCGCGATAAGCTCCTCGGGCGCGCCGCGTCCGGTAATCACCACATGCTGCATCGCCGGGCGGTCGAGCAGGTCTTCGATGACGTCTTCGGCATCGAGGTAGCGGTACTTGAGCGCGATGTTCAGCTCATCGAGCAGGACCAGGCCAATGTCCGGATCGGACAGGAAGCGCCGCGCCAGCGCCCATGCCTCGGCTGCCTTCTCGGTGTCTCGCTGGCGATCTTGGGTTTCCCATGTATAGCCTTCTCCCATCGCGTGAAAGCTGACTTCGTCGGGGAAGCGGCGCAGGAACTTCTCTTCGCCGGTGGACATGCCGCCCTTGATGAACTGGACAACCGCGACCTTCATCCCATGGCCCAGTGCCCGCATGACCATTCCGAAGCCGCTCGAGCTCTTGCCCTTGCCATTGCCGGTCGTGACGACAATGATGCCGATGTGTTTGTCCGCTTCACTGATTTTCTTATCGATGACTGCCTTCTTGCGTTCCATGCGGATGCGGTGTCGTTCGTTGATGTCGTTCATAAGCTCTCTTGTTGAAGTAGGGCCGCCGCGCGGCGTCAGGCGCTGCGCAGGCGGTGTAGCTGATAGAGGAATACGGGTGCGCCAATCAGTGCTGTCACCACGCCGACTGGCAGCTGCTGCGGTGCTGCCACTGTGCGTGCCAATGTGTCGGCGAGCACCAGGAAGATGCCGCCCGCAAGCGTCGCGGCGGGAACCAGCAGGCGATGGTCGGCACCGAGCGCGAAGCGCAGCGCATGCGGTACGATCAGGCCGACGAAGCCGATACTGCCGGCGCTGGCGACCGCCGTCGCTGTCAGCAGGGCGGAACAGAAGAACAGGCCCTTGCGCGTCGGCCCGACCCTCACGCCGAGCGTGGCCGCTTCGTCGTCGTGCAAGGCCAGCACGTTCAGCGACCTTGCGCTGTACAAGGCAAACGCCAATACCGCGGCGAGCACGATCCATGGCGTGGCCCGCACCGGCGCGCCGGCGATGTCGCCGATCATCCAGAAGATCATGCTGCGCAGGCGGCTCTCCGGGGCGATCGACAGCATCAATGTCACCATGGCCATGCAGGCCGATGACAGCACCACGCCCGTGAGGAGCAGCAGCCTGGCGCCGCCGCGCACCGACGTTTCACCGTCTAGCCCGCGCCGGGCGAACAGGTACAGCAGCGCCGAGCAGGCCACCGCACCGGCCAGCGCGCTGGCGTCCACCGCCCACACCGGCGCCATGAACAGCAATGCAGCGACCGCGCCAACCGATGCACCGGCGGAAATGCCGAGGGTGTAGGGATCGGCCAGCGAATTGCGCAGCAACGCCTGCATCATCACGCCGGCCAGCGCGAGCGATGCGCCGGTGACGAACGCGGTCAGCGCGCGCGAGAGCCGAAGGTCGAGCAGGATCGCCGCCATCGACCGGATATCCGTCCCGCCCAGTTCCACGAGCGCGTACGGAAGCTGCCGCAGCGGGACCGGCACCGATCCCACCAGGCCGGCCACCACGAAGCAGGTCACGGCCAGCAGCAGCAACGCCGCGCCAGCCATGCCGGCGCGGCGCCGCAGCGCGATCGGTGTCGCCTGCATGCGTCAGCGCGCGCCGTAGCGCAGGCCGGCAAACCAGTTCGAGCCCGGCGTCGCGTAATACCGCGCCAGCGCATAGCGCTTGTCGCCGACGTTGTTCCAGCGCAGGAGCGCAGACCAGTCCTGGCCGAAGCGATATTCTCCCAGCAGGTTCACCACGCCGTATCCGCCGAGCGCGTTGCGGTTCGCAGCATCGTCGAAGCGCTTGCCGGACGCCTGCACCTCGGCGCCGATCGTGGCGGCGCCGAAGGCATAATCGGCGGCGAGCTTGGCGTGCCTCTTCGAGCGGCGCGCCAGCTGCTTGCCGGTGGTGTCGTCGCGCGGGTCCTGGAAGTCGAGCGCTGCCTTCAGGTTGATGCCGGCCAGGCTGGTGCTCGCGCCGATCGATACGCCACCAAGCAGGGCGCGGTTGACGTTGTACGCGCAGCCGAACGGGTGGGTCGCTACTTCAACCGGGCAGCGGCTGGTGCTGACCAGCAGGTCGCGCACCTTGTTGCGGTACCAGGCGATGCTGGCCGCATTACTGCCGTCGCTGTAGTACGCACCTGCTTCGACGTTGCGTCCATGCTCCGGGCGGTTCGATGCTACCCCATAGCCTGGGTAGTACAGCTCATTGAAGGTCGGTGCGCGGAAGCTGGTGCCGGTGCTGGCGTTCAGGCGCAGCGCGCGGGTCAGGCGGTAGCCGTACCCGAGTCCCCAGGTGTTGTTCGCCCCATACTGGCTGCTGTCGTCCACCCGCGCGCTGAGGCTTGCCAGGTGATCGCCGGCGCGCAGCGAGTACGACGCCGCGGCCGAATCGGTATCGCGGCGGCGGTTCAGCGCGCCGCTCGAATTGGAGATCACTTCTTCCGAGCGCCGCTCGAGCACCAGCTGGAGCAGATCGTCGCCAATGGCGATGTCGTTCTGGATGCTGAGCGCGTGCTGGCGCGTCTCGATCCGGTTTCGTCCGGATAGCGCCGCGCTGCTGTCATCTTGCGATGTGTCGGTGGCCTCCGAGGCCTGCAGGCTGAGCAGCCAGGCTGCGCCGAGCTGATGGCGCGAGAACAGCGCGACGTTGTCCAGCTTCTGCACACTGCGCGCGCGGTAGCTGGCGGCACCGGCGTCGTAGTCGGCGTCGAGACGGCTATGCAGGAACAAGGCGCCAATGTCGTGGCCAGGGGCGAGCTGGAACGCCAACTGGCCACTGGCGCTTTCCTTGTCGTAGCCATCGCGGTCAGGGTTGAACGAGAAGGCGCCGGGTTGCGTGGCAGAGAAGCCGTCGTCCCCGGAACGCGATGCGGCCATGGCATAGTTGAGAGAATGCGCGCCGCCGGTCGACCCGCTGAAAGCCGCTTCGCCCTCGCGCAAGCCGTTGCTGCCGATCCGCGCCGCAGCGGTCAGGCGTGGAGCGCCGGCGCCGCGCCGGGTGAAGATCTGGACCGCACCGCCCAGCGCATCGGCACCGTACATGGTGGCCAGTGGGCCGTAGACGATCTCGATGCGTTCGATGTCGGCCAGCGGCAGCGCGCTCCAGCTGGCGCCGCCGGTGGTGGACGAGCCGATGCGAACACCGTCGACCATCACCACATTCTGGCGGTTGTCGGCGCCACGGATAAACACGGACGATGTGGCGCCAGGGCCGCCATTGCGTGCGACTTCGATCCCGCGCTGCATCTGCAGCAGGTCGATCACGGAGCGCGCGCCGGAGCGCGCAATGTCGTCCGAGCCGATGACTACATGGTCGCTGAGGACATCGCGAGCGGCCTGGTTCGAGCGGTTGGCGGTGACCAGGACTTCGGCGACCATGCTGTCGTCGGCGAGTACCAGGGAGGAGGGAATGGAAAGGGCGAGCGCAAGCGACGACAGCGCCGCGCGGCGTGCAACAGGAAAGGTCATATCGAATCTTCAGTCAAATAGCAACCAGCCTGCGTCCCCGCAGGCTAGATTGAACAGAACTGCGACAAGCAAGGATGAGATTCGACTGACTGGACGAAGGAAATGCAAAGCCCGGCCGCGCCGCAAACATCCCCGTTCGCGCACTTCCACCTGCTTTGGCCGGTATCCGGGCTTGCAAGTGTACCGGTTCACCTTCCCATGCTGATAGCACAGTGGTTGTTCGAACCGGCGTGTCGCGCGAGGCGACGCTTGCTTACCGTTGCGGGGGCAGCACACGTTAGCTGTAAAGGCTTCGTGTTTCCCGTTTAACTGCACACATGGACATGTGTGCGGGCACCAAAACGGTGTCGATTATACACAGTCAAGTGTCAACACGCCGCCGTAGCCGATTGCATGGGCATGCGCGGCTGCGTGCCGGGCCATCTCGGACGGGGCGAGGCCGAGCTGGCGCGCGGCGAACAATCGGATGGTGCCGGCATGGCAGACCAGCACGCACTCGGTGTGCGGCGCCTGTAGCAGGTCATCGTAAAACGCGTGTACCCGCAGCGCCATCGCCGCCACGCTGTCGGCGCCGCCGCCAGGACGGTAATGCGCGACGTTTGCGGCCCAGGCGTCGACTTCCGCGCGGGCGATCTCGCTCCATGGGCGCAGTTCCCAGGCGCCGAAATCCAGCTCGGCGAGGCGCGGGTCAATGCGCACCTCCGGTGCCAGCGCGCGCGCCAGGCGCAGGCAGCGCTTGAGCGGACTGGAATACACAGGTACGGCAGCTGGCAACGCTGCAAGCGCAAACGGCAGCATATGGTCATGCACCTGATCGCTCACCGCCAGGTCTGCGCTGCCGTAACAGACACCGGGCGCGACGTCCGGCGCGAAGTGGCGGATCAGGTGTACCCGCATGTCAGGCCAGTGCGGCCTGGCCGGCACACGCCAGCACGGCCAGGTAGATGGCCACTTCGCTCAGTTGCTGGACGGCGCCGAGGCAGTCGCCGGTAAAGCCGCCGAGCCGCTGCACGCATTTGACGCCTAGCCATGCGGCTGCCGCTGCGGCGAATGCTGCCGCGACGACGATGGACAGCCAGGGCAGGTATCCGCTCACGCCCAAGGCAAGCGCGGGCAGGGCGGCACTACCGGCCGCAATCAGGAATTCGACATTGGTCATATCCTGCCCCAGCGGCTTGGCCTTGCCTTCGTCGCGGACGTAGTCGAGGCGCCAGATCAGCGCGGCCGCGGCCAGGCGCGAGAGCGGGTGCGCCAGCAGCAGCGCCGCAGCCGCCAGCAGCGGGTCCAGCATCGCCAGCAGCAAGCATTTCAGCGCCACCAGCATCGCGATGCCGACCGTGCCGTAGGTGCCGATACGCGAATCCTTCATGATCTCCATGACCCGTTCGCGCGTCATGCCGCCGCCGAAACCGTCGCACATGTCTGCGAAGCCGTCTTCGTGAAAGGCGCCGGTCAGGTAGATCGTGGCCGCGGTCGACAGCAGCACCGCAACCGGCGCCGGCCATGCCATGGCAGCGGCCAGGTAGACGGCGGCGGCGACCGCGCCAACCAGCACGCCGACCAGCGGAAAGTAGCGCGAGGCGTGGTGCAGCCAGGCGCTGTCAAAGCCAACCCAGCGCGGGATGGGAATGCGCGTGAAAAATTGCACGGCAATGAAAAAAAGCCGGAACTGAAACACGCAGGCAGTCGCGATCTTCCGCATCGCTTACCCCTCGCGCTGGCTGACCTGGGCCGAATCGAAGGTTGCCATCTCTTGCAAAAACGCGGCGGCGCTCGCAAGCAGCGGCAGCGCCAAGGCGCAGCCGGTACCCTCGCCCAGGCGCAGGCCGAGATGGAGCAGCGGGGTGGCGTTCAGATGTTCCAGCATGCGCTGGTGGCCGCGTTCATTGGAGCAGTGCGAGAACACGCAGTAGTCGAGGACTGCCGGGTGAAGGCGCGCCGCAACCAGCAGCGCGCTCGTCACGATGAAGCCGTCCACCAGGATCACCATGCGGCGCTCGGCGGCGCGCAGCATGGCGCCGGCGATCATGGCGATCTCGAAGCCGCCAAAGGTGGCGAGGATATCGAGCGGCTCGCGGACTTCGGCGTGGCGTGCGACTGCCGCTTCGATGACGCTGGCTTTGTGCGCGATCCCTTCGGGCGGCAGCCCGGTGCCGGCGCCAACGCAATCGGCGACGGCAATGCCGGTCATCTTGTGCATCAGCGCCGCAGCCGCGGTGGTGTTCCCAATGCCCATTTCGCCAAACCCGACCACGTTGCCGTCGAGGCCATCAATCAGTTCGATGCCGTGCCCGATCGCGCGCAGGCATTCGGCCTCGGTCATTGCCTGGCCTTGCGCAAAGTTGTGCGTGCCCATGGCGACCTTGCGGTCGATCAGCGTCGCGCGCGTGCCGAAATCATGATTAACGCCGGCATCGACGATCTGCAGCGCGCAACCATTCTGGCGGGCGAACACATTGATCGCAGCGCCGCCGGCGAGGAAGTTTTCCACCATCTGCCAGGTGACGCTTTGCGGGTATGCCGATACGCCCTCGGCGACGATGCCATGGTCGGCGGCAAACACGAGGATCGCTGGCCGGACCAGCCGCACGTCGACGCTCTGCTGGATCATCCCTAACTGCAGCGCCAGACGTTCGAGCGTCCCAAGGCTTCCGAGGGGCTTGGTCTTGTTGTTGATTGCGCTGCTCAATTGATCAGCGAGGGCGGCGTTGTGGATCGGGCTGGCGGATGGTATGCGCATGGGACTTCTCGGTGGTTGTGGTTTTCATATCGATGCGCGCGACACCTTAGCACAACCCGACATCGCACTACCTGGCTACCGTGGCCGGGCCGAAGAGCAGCGCGGTATCGGCTATCATCCACGTATTGATACTTTTGCTTACCGAGGAGAAGCCGTGGCGATCCGAATCTTGTTGGCAGGCGCCACGGGCGCCGTTGGCGGCCATGTGCTGCGCCTGGCGTTGGCCGACGCGCGCGTTGGCGTGGTCGTGGCGCCAACCCGACGGCCGCTGACGGCGCATCCCAAGCTGGTCAATCCAATGCCGGACTTCGATGCGCTTCCCGAACAGGCAGACTGGCTGGCGGTGGACGCCGTGATTTGCGCGCTGGGCACGACGATCAAGGCGGCCGGGTCGCAGGCGGCCTTTGCCGCCGTCGACCGCGACTTGCCGATCGCGCTGGCGGCCAGGGCCAAACGCTGTGGCGCCCGCGTTTTCGCGCTCAATTCATCGCTGGGAGCAAGCCACAAAGGCAGCTTCTACCAGCGCACCAAGGCCGAAGCGGAAGACGGCATCCGCGCTGTCGGCTTCGACCGGTTCGTCATCGTCCGCCCAGGCTTGCTCGACACCGAGCGCGCCACGCCAAGGCCGCTGGAAAAGGTCGCCCTTGTGATCAGCCGCGCGCTTGCCCCGCTGCTGCCAGCGCGCTACCGGCCAGTCGCTGCCGACGCGGTCGCACGCTGCCTGCTCGAACAGGCGATGATGCCGGGCAGCGGCGACCTGATTGTCGAATCCGACGACATCAGGTGACGTATTGCGCCTCGCCGTTACCAAACGACCAGTCTTCCTTATGTACTTCGATCAGGCTGATGAACACATCTTCGCGCCGGATTTGCAGGCGCGCGTGAAGGCCATCGGCAATCGCCTTGTAGAACGCCTTTTTCTGGTCGACGGTCCTTCCCGTGCTTAGCGTCACCTGAATAATCAGGCAGTCGGGCGACCTGGCGATGCCGAGATATCCCGGATCGATCATCAGGCCGGCGGACGGATGTTCGGTGATGATCTGAAAGCGGTCATTGACCGGTACATTGATCGTCGACAGCATCGCCTCATACACGACGTCGCCAACCGATTTCCTGTAGGCTTCGCTTTTCCCCGCGTTTAAATCAATGCGTACCAAAGGCATTTTGCGTCCCTTTTTTGACTGGCTTTACGCCGACGTGTTTCAGTATATGCTTCTGCTGTGAATACTTCAGTAAACAGTCATGAGCCGGCAATTCGACGACCTCCTGCTGGGCAGTATTGAGCTGTTCTGTTCGACTGCAGAACTGGGCAGCTTTACTGCCGCCGCAACCGCGGCCGCAGTCACGCCGGCAGCGGTAAGCCGGGCCATTTCACGCCTCGAAGCGCGCCTTGGCGTGCGCCTGTTTGTGCGCACCACGCGCACGCTGCACCTTACCGATCCCGGCAAGGAGTATTACGAGCAATGCCGTGGCGCGCTGCACCAGCTGGTCGAGGCGGAGCGGCTGGTCACCGGGCGCCAGAGCACGCCGTCCGGCGTGCTGCGCATCAGCATGCCGACGCCGTATGGGCATTACCGCGTGTTGCCGCTGCTGCCTGAATTCTCGCGCCGCTATCCGGACGTGCGGGTCGAAGTCCATCTCAGTAATCGCAATGTCGACTTCGGCGACGAAGGTTTCGATCTGGCGATCCGCGGCCGCGCCCCGGCGGATTCGACCATGATCGCGCGCGCCCTGGAAGACGCCGAACTGGTCGTCGTGGGAGCGCCGTCCTACCTGCAGCGCGCCGGTGTGCCAGCCACGCTGGATGATCTGGCCGCACACAACTGCATCCAGTTCGCACTGCCCAGTACCGGGCGCGACATCCCGTGGCTGTTCCGCGTTGGCGGTGAGGATGTCGAGCTGCAGACAAGCGGACTGTACGGATGCGCCGAAGACATTCTCGGCGCGGTGACCCTCGCGCGCGCCGGCGGCGGCCTGTTCCAGACCTACCGCTTCATTGTCGCGGCGGACCTGCGCGACGGCCGCCTCGCCGAGCTGTTGCCAGCGCATGGCGGACGCTCGCGGCCGTTCTGCCTGCTGTACCCGCATGCCCGCCACGTGGCGCTGCGGGTGCGCGTCTTCGTCGATTTCCTGATCGAGCAGCTGCGCTAGGCAAGTCCACGATTCGTTACATCATGTATCGAATGTATTGCAGCTGACCGTCTTTTTCCCGCGATTCCATCTCCCTATAGTGGTGTTCATGGCGTGCGCTGCAGGACTTTCCCTTCAGGCTGCCATCCACCATAAAGGGAAACATCATGAGCAAAGCACCTCGCACCGTCATCATCACCGGTGCATCGAGCGGCATCGGCCTGGCACTGGCAGCGGCATACCTGAAGCGCGGCGACAATGTGGTGGGCAATGCCCGCACCGGCGCACGCCTGGACCAGGCGGCAGCCACCCTCGGCAATCCAGAGAACTTCGCCGGCGTGGCGGGCGACATTGCCGACCCGGCGACGGCGGTTGCGCTGTTCAAGGTTGCCATCGAACGTTTCGGCAAGGTCGATGTGCTAATCAATAACGCCGGCATCTTCATTGCCAAGCCATTCACCGAGTACACGCTGGGAGACGTCGACAGCCTGGTCAACACCAACCTGAAAGGTTTTTTCTATCCATCGCAGCAAGCGGCCGCGCACATGGTCGCGAACAAGGGCGGGCATATCGTCAACATCACCGCCAGCGTGGCCAGCCAGCCAAACGCGACAGCGCCCGCGCTGCTGCCGGTGCTGGTGAAGGGCGGCATCAACAACGCCACCCGCGCGCTGGCGCTTGAATTGGCGCCGCACAACGTCAAGGTGACAGCGGTCGCCCCGGGCATCATCGATACCCCGCTGCACCCTGAGGGCGCACATGAGTTCCTGAAGGGCCTGCAGCCGACCGGCGCCTACGGCCAGGTACGGGACATCGTCGAGGCGGTGTTTTACATGACCGATGCGCAGTTCACCACCGGCGTCGTGCTGGGCGTGGACGGCGGCGCCACCGCCGGCGTCTGGTGATCCGGCTCTCGCACATTCAACAGAAGGAGTGAATCATGCCCTACATCCTGGTTCAGGTGACCGACGAAGGCGTCACCCATGAGCAGAAGGCGAAGATTATCGCTGGCGCGACCGATTTGATGGTCGAGGTGCTCGGCAAGGATCCCGACGAGACCTTCGTGGTCATCGACGAGGTCAACACCGACAACTGGGGCCGCGGCGGCGAAATGGTGACCTTGCGCCGCCAGCGCCAGGCCGCGGCCAGGCGGAAGCCGTGAATACGGCCAGCCTGCCCGGCACCGCCGATGGCGTGATCGACGATCATCACGCGATCCGCCAAGTCCTTAGCGATTATTTCAGTGGCCTGTACACCGGCGACATCGACCTGCTGCGCTCGGTCTTTCATCCACAAGCGGCGTCGTTCGCCGAGGTCGACGGGCAGGCGTATCACCAGCCTGTCGAGGCCTGGTTCGACAAGGTCGCGCAGCGGACCGCGCCCGCAGTGCTGGGCGAACCGTGTGCGATGCGGGTGCTCTCTATCGATGTGCTGAACGCGATCGCCATGGCCAAGGTGCATGTGCCGGCACGCGGCTTCGACTACTACAACTACCTGTCGCTGCTGCACCAGGGCGGGCGCTGGCGGATCGTCAACAAGGTGTTCGACGAGTTGCCGCCTAAGCCGAAACCCGGCCAGCGCTGAGCCGAAAAACGGCTGCTCGCAGGCAGGCGCAGCGAGTGGCTGCCTTTTGCACGTTATCCCTCATGATAAATCGCATGCGAGAACATCGGTTCAGCCTTAGCCGTATCTCCACCTCACTATTTTTAAAGCAAAGCCATGAACAATCTTGATAAAGTCCTGTACACCGCGCAAACCCATATCACCGGCGGGCGCGATGGCGCCGCCCGCAGTTCGGATGGCCGCCTGCATGTGTCGCTGAACCATTTCAGCTCAGCCAGGGAGGGCACCAACCCGGAGCAGCTGCTTGCTGCTGGTTGGGGTGCCTGCTACCTGTCCGCGCTTGGCCTGGTCGGCAGGCATTCGGGTGTGGCGCTGTCGCCAGAGGCCGCAGTGGACGTGGAGATCGACCTCGGCGTCCATGGCGAAGCCGATTACCGTTTGCAAGCTCGCTTCAATGTCGCGTTGCCCGGCATCGATAGGGCCGTCGCCCGCCAGATGGCGGCGACGGCCCACACCATGTGTCCGTATTCGAAGGCCTTGCATGGCAACATAGACGTAGCGACGACCGTCTCCAGCTAAGGCGGATCGCGAAGTTGACGCGAGTCAACGGTGTGATCGCTAGCGATAAATTGCGCTATTCTCAGTTGTGTTATCGCTATTGATTTGCGGGCATACCTTGCCCGCGCTTGACTCAACAATGGGAGAATTCATCATGCAACATACCTTGATCGCCGTATTCGATAACCGCGCCGATGCGCAGTCCGCCATGGACGAGCTGCTGCTGTCGACCTTCTCGCGCCAGGACGTACGCCTGTCGGAAGACACCAGCAGCATTGCCGACGCCTCGGCCGAACGCACCGAAGACGAAAGCCTGGGCACCAGCATCAAGCACTTCTTCAGCGACCTGTTCGGCAGCGATGACGACGTGCATTCGAACCGTTACGCGACCGCGCTCAACAAAGGCCATCATGTGCTGACGGTGACCGCGCAGAGCGAGATGGAAGTCGAGCGCGCCAGCGACATCGTCGAGCGCTTCGGTCCCGTCGATATCGACGAGAAAGAAGCGGAGTGGGGCGGCGCCAGCATGCCGCGCCGCGAAGCGATGCGCGTGGGCAGCCCGGGCAGCATGCAGCAGTCGGAAGGCAGTTCGCTGCAGTTCGAGGAAGACCGCAACCTGTTTGCGCAGCAGTCGCTGAATGACGACCGGCCGATGGGGACGACCTATCAGGAGCCGATGGATTCCGGTCCGCGCCTGACCAGCGTGCGCCGCGGCGGCGTGCGCGTGTTCACGCCGCTGACCCCCGATCGTTCCAAGCTGGACGACCAGGTCTAAGCACCCGGTTTTCCCCGGAAGTCCCGACTCCGCTTGCCGGCATTGCCGGCAAGCGGAGTTTTTCGTTTCAGGCGAAGGTTTTCGCTAACACCGCATGGCGATGCTCGAAGAAGCGCTTGACGAACCAGCGCACGACAGGCGCCGCGAAACGCGGCGTGAACTCCAGGTTGTCGGTGACGGTCGCACCCCCAGGCGCTGGCGTCACCACGCGTTCATGGCGCCACAGTTGCATCGAGAACAGCGGCGACTGCTCGACGAACCGGTGGCCGGGAACCAGTTCGACGAAGGTCAGCTTCGACATATCCATCGGAAATATCCCGAGCAGCAGGAAGTGGCAGCGGCACAGCGGCTTGCCCAGCGCCGTGTCCTTGTCGATATGTTTCAGTCCCTTGGGGAAGGTGATCTTCAGGACCGGCCACATCTCGGCCTGGATGCCGCGGATCGACGTCGACCATGTCCAAAGTTCGTCGACGGAGGTTGGTAGGGTGGTGGCAAAACTGAGGCGCTCTTTCGACATCGGCTTCCAAAATAAGTTAACTAGCGTAACTAGCATTGTCGCCGCTTCCCGCTGTCCCTTCCGTTAGCCAAGTCGCAGTTCAGGCAAGTTCAGCCGTTTAATTGGAAGCGCATTGTCATGCCGTTGAAATAAATGCCCATTAGCATCTCGGCCTGTGCCAGCAGTTGCTGGCCGTTGCACAAGGACCAAGATGGACAGGCAAGCGCTGAACGACCCTTTCCCTGCCGCCGGCGCGCGGGGCTCGCTGTTCGCGCTGCTGGTGTGGCCCGTCGCCGCACTGGTGCTGATGGCCGTGGTCTGGTCGATGACGCTGCTGCGCGCCAGCGATGAGCGCACCAAGGCCGAGCTGAACATCCGCCGCGAAGCGACCGCCGCGGCGCAGGCCTACGAGCAGTACGTCACGCGCTCGGTCGCGCAAATGGACCAGGTGTCGATGCAGCTGAAGCAGAGCTGGGAGCAGTCCAACGGGAAGTTGCGGCTTGAACACCTGGCGCGCGACGGAATGTTCCACGACAGCGCCTTTGTTTCGGTCAGCGTGGTCGATGCGAACGGCGTCGTGATCAGTTCGACGCGCGCCAGCGCGTTGCGCAGCTCGTATGCGCAGTCCGCGTTCTTCCTCTTTCACCGCAACAACAACTCCAGCTCGCTCAATATCGACGCACCCGCCGACGCCGGCGCCAGGGTCCATGCGACGGTACTGTTCAGCCGCCGCCTCGATACCCGCGACGACGAGTTCGACGGCGTCGTGGTGCTGACGGTGCCGTCCGATTACCTGACCTCGTTCTACATGCCGTCCGCGCTTGGCCGCGAGGGCATGGTGGCCACGGTTGGCACCGATACCGGCTTGCGGCTTGAACAGCAGGACACCGGTACCAGCGGCGCTGACAGCGCATTCCCGCGCGACGAGTCTTTGTGGTCGGCACCCGTCGGCGTGGCGGTGCTGGCGAGGGAAAACGGCTTCGCCGACGGCCAGGCGCGCTTCCTGGCCTGGCGCAGTTCGCAGGTCTATCCGCTGGTCGCGCTGGTGGCCTTGTCCAGGCGCGAAGCGATGGCCGCTGCGCAAGCGTACTGGATCGATGGCCGCAATAACGCCACCGTCGCGTCGCTGGCGCTGGCACTGATCGCCGCGCTGGCCACGGTGCTGTCGCGCCGTGCCGCCCAGCGCCATAGCGCGCAGGAGGATGTGCGCCTGGCCTATCGCACCGCAACGGAAAGCGCCAACGACGGCTTCTACATGGCCGCCGCGCTGCGCAACGGCGCTGGCCAGATCGTCGATTTCGAGATCGTCGACTGCAACGAACGCGGCGCCTATTTCTACGGCAAATCGCGCAGCGAACTGGTGGGGAGCCGGCTGTCGAGGATCGATACCGGCATCTACGGCGACGCGCTGCTCGAGACCTACCGCGCGGCGATGGCATCGGGTTTCCACGAGGACGAGCGGGAAATGCCGCCTGATAACCGGCTCAACATCAAGTGGGGACACCGCCGCCTGGTGCGCGTCGGCAATGGCCTTGCGGTTACCTTGCGCGACATCAGCGAACGCAAGGCGCACGTGGTGGAGCTGGAGCGGCTCGCCAACGAAGACCTGCTGACCGGGCTGCCCAACCGTCACTGGCTGATGGCGTTCCTGCCCGGCGCGATGGCGGCCAGCCTTGCCGACGGGGCCGAGCTGTCCCTGCTGTTCATCGACCTCGACGAGTTCAAGCAGGTGAACGACCTGCACGGGCACGCCGTGGGCGACCAGCTGCTCAGGGCGGCGGGCGAGCGCCTGCGTGGCCTGCTGCGCCCGGGCGACCATGTGATCCGCTTCGGCGGCGATGAATTCATCGTGCTGCTGATGCCGTCCGAGGCCGAGCAGCAGGCGGCGCGCGTGGCCGAGCGCATCATCGCCGCCTTTGGCATGCCATTCCACCTGGGCGGGGAGCCGCTGCAAGTGGGCACATCGGTTGGCATCAGCGTGTTTCCGCGCGACGCGTCCGACGCGGCGTCGCTGATCAAGAACGGCGACATTGCCATGTACGCCGGCAAGACCGACGGCAAGGGACAGTTCCGCTTCTTCGAGGCGTCGCAGTCGCGCCTGATCCAGAGCCGCCTGCAGCTGAAGCACCGGCTGATCGAAGCGATCGAACTGGACCAGTTCGTGCTGTACTACCAGCCGCGCGTCGACGCGCGCACGGGCAGGGTCTGCAGCATGGAAGCGCTGCTGCGCTGGATTCATCCGCAACATGGGCTGGTGTCGCCGCTGGAATTTATTCCGCTGGCAGAGACCAGCGGCCTGATCCTGCGCATCGGCGAGATGGTGATGGAAAAGGCGTGCCGCCAGATCGATGCGTGGCGCCGCCAGGGGCTGCCGGTGGTGCCGGTGTCCATCAATGTCTCGCCCAAGCAATTTGCGCGCGGCGAAGTACATCGCCAGCTGGCGGTGCACCTCGCGCGCCACGGGATTCCGCCGAGCTTGCTCGAAGTGGAGATCACGGAATCGGCCATGATGGGCGAGCAGGCTGAGGTGCTGGCGGAGCTGGGCGCGATCAGGTCGCTCGGCGTCAAGCTGCATGTCGACGATTTCGGCACCGGCTATTCGTCGCTGTCGCAGCTGCAGAAGCTGAGGATGGATGTGCTGAAGGTGGACCGGGCGTTCACGTCGGAACTGGGCAACTCGCGCGAAGGCCGGGTGTTCTTCCAGGCGATCGTGTCGATGGCGCATGCGCTGGGCATGGTGGTTGTTGCGGAAGGCGTCGAAACGGGTGAGCAGCTGACGATCTTGCAGGAGTTGGGTTGCAACGAGGTGCAGGGCTATTACCTGGCGCGGCCGCTGCCGGCGGCGGCGATCCCCGCGGTGCTCATGCAAGGCAATTTGTTCGTCAAACCGGCAGTGGCGATCGCGGCTGCCGCGTTGGCATGAGCGCTGGCCTGGGCCGCACCGGCTCGCTACGGGCGCAGCGTCACGTAGAGCGTGCCCAGCAAAAAACCGGCAAGCGCTGCCGCTGCGCAGACAGCCAGCCATAGCAGCATGCGCCACAGCCTGTCCTTGCGCGCCTCCTTGTATGCGCGCTGCTGGTCAAAAGCGCGGCGATGCAACGTGCGCCGCAACATCCATTCGTCGGGCGACCTGTAGCGGTTGAAATGCTCGCTGTAGACGCTGGCGTTCAGCACCGACGCCACTTTGAACATGGCAGCGATTAGTTCTTTCGACGGCGACGCCGCGGCGGCGATGCCAAAACGGTCCAGGCGCAGCGTCGCGCGCCTGTCTGTTCTCAGGCGCACCACGTGGGCGCTGCGGCGCGACGAAGCGGTGGGGTCGATGACTAGGTCCTCGCACTGTCCGACGGCCGACAGCCATGCTTCCTCGGAAATAGGCGATTTCCGCAAGCCATCGAGTGCAATATAGACGTAGTTGGTCATCCTGGTTCCGCAGAGTTATCGGAAGGTCAACATCAATATACGCCTCTACTGCGGCGTCATGTCAAAAATAGATCAGCTCCTATTTGTATAAGCGCTTATTAAAAGCTGCTACACTTACCGCATGAAACAAGGACTCGGAACCCAGCTGCGGCATTTGATCGATCTTCTCGATGGCGATGTCGCGCAACAATACAAAGACGCCGGGCTTGACTATCGGCCGCGCTACACGCCTATCGTACGGGCACTGGAGGCGCTCGGCACGGCCAGCATCGGCCAGCTTGCCGATGCCGCCGGCATCACCCAGCCTGCCGCGACCCAGACCGTCAACCTGATGAAAAAGGATGGCCTGGTCGCTGCGCAGCCGGGACCTGATGGGCGGCAACGCCTGGTCACCCTCAGCGCCCAGGGGAGAGCGTTGTTGCCGGCCCTAAAGGCCTGTTGGGCGGCCACACAAGCCGCCGCTGAGGGTCTCGATGCGCAACTCGCGATGCCGCTGTCGCGCATTGTCGACGAAGCAATTCTCGCGCTGGAGGAGCAATCCTTCCATGCGCGCATTTCCGAAGCGCGCACGCGCCTCGTTCCAGCCAGCCAACCGAAGGGAAACAAGACATGACCACAATGATCCACCCCGCGCCAGCACGCCAGCCACTGGGGCGCCGTCTGCTGAACTTTCCGTTGACGAGGATCGTTCTCGCCTCGCTGCTGGCTGTGGCGACTGCTTTCATCATGTTCGCGCTGGCCAAGGCCGTCGCGGTCAAGGAGGCCCGCATCATCTGGCCACAGTTGCTGGCCGCTGTGGCCGTCCTCGCGGCCTACTGGGGCTATGTGCGTGTCGTCGAGAAGCGCCCGGCAACCGAGCTGTCACGCTTCCGGGCGTTGCCGGAACTCGGTATCGGCCTGCTGATCGGGGCGGCCATGGTCGCAGCGGAAATCGCTGTCCTGTACGCGCTGGGGAACTACCAGATCACCGGGACCAATGCCTGGACCATCGCGCTGGCGCAGCCGCTGGCCGTCATGGTCTTTGTCGGCGTGATCGAGGAAGTGATTGGACGCGGCGTTATTTTCCGGATCACCGAAGAGTCGCTCGGGAGCTGGGCAGCCGTCGTGATCTCGGCGCTGATCTTCGGCCTGGCGCACTTGCCGGGCGAGGGCGCCGGCATCCTTGCGATCTTCAACACGGTCGTCGCGGGCGCGTTTTTTGCGGCCGCCTACATGCTCACGCGCCGTCTCTGGCTCTGCATCGGCATCCACATCGCCTGGAACTATACGCTTGGCTCGGTGTTTTCGATCGCCGTATCGGGAAATGAAAGCAAGGGCTTCCTGATCGGAAAACTGAGCGGTCCGGAATGGCTCACAGGCGGCACGTATGGCCTGGAAGCGTCGCTGCTGACCTTGCTGACCCTGGTCCTGGCCGGCGGCGTGATGTTCCAGATGGCCCATGCACGCGGCAACGTGCTTGCGCGCAAGCGCGGTCGCGCCGCTTGATGCCGGCAGGCGCGGCATCTGCCGCGCTGCCGACGGAGGTGTTCGCCGACTTCAGTCCAGGTCTGACGCCTGGTGCCGCTCGGCGACCTGTTCCTCGGGCGCGCCGCGCACGCGATTGACCTTGCGTCCGCGGACAACCGCCGGGCGCGCGCCGACTTCATCGGCCCAGCGCTTGACGTTGCGGTATTCATGCACCGACAGGAACTCGGCCGCTTCGTACATCTCGCCGCGCACCATGCCGCCGTACCAGGGCCAGATCGCCATGTCGGCGATGGTGTAGTCATCGCCAGCAATGAAGCGCTTGTCGGCCAGTTGACGATCGAGGACGTCAAGCTGGCGCTTGGTTTCCATCGCATACCGGTCGATCGGGTAGGCGAGCTTTTCCGGGGCGTAGGCGTAAAAGTGGCCGAATCCACCGCCGACGAACGGTGCCGAGCCCATCTGCCAGAACAGCCAGTTGAGCGTTTCGGTGCGCGCCGCACCGTCTTTCGGCAGGAAGGCGTCGAATTTCTCGGCCAGATACATCAGGATGGAGCCGGATTCGAAGACGCGCAAAGGCTTGCCGCCGCCATGGTCGACCATCGCGGGGATTTTCGAGTTGGGATTGATCTCGACAAAGCCGCTGGAGAACTGGTCGCCTTCGTTAATCCGGATCAGCCAGGCATCGTACTCGGCGCCGGCATGCCCAAGCGCCAGCAGTTCTTCGAGCATGATGGTCACTTTCACGCCATTCGGCGTGCCGAGCGAATACAGCTGGATCGGATGTTTGCCGACCGGAAGCGCCTTGTCATGGGTGGCGCCGGACACCGGGCGGTTGATGCTGGCAAACGTACCGCCGGACGACGCCGGCGGCACCCAGACCGCTGGCGGAACATACTTCGCGTGATCAGACATCCATCTCTCCTTTGTCGGCTAATCCAAATATTGTAGCCTTAGCCGGGGATCCTCACAGGAGACGCAAAAAGCCCCTGGCGGGCAGGGGCTTGGCGAGCGGGCGCCGCGCGGCGGCTGGCGGTCAGCGCGCCGCCGTCACGCTGCCGATGCCGGACACCGATTTGTTCACGATCTTCGGGTTGCCGTAATAGGTCAGGTTGCCCATGCCTTCGACATCGGCGGTCAGCTTTTCGCTGGCGTAGATCGACACCGAGCCAATCCCTTCGAAACTGACATCCGCTTCCTGGGCGATCAGGCCCCTGGTGTCGACTTCGCCCACGCCTTCGGCCTCGATGCGCAGATGGCGCACCTTGCCGTTGATGACCAGGCTGCCGGCGCCCGTATAGTCGACGTCCAGGCGGTCGCCTTGCACATTGTTCAGCCGCGCCAGGCCTGCGCCCTCGGCGTCGAAGCTGGTCAGCGTGGGCATCGACACGACCACGCGGTCGTGCTTCTTGAGGTTGATGTTTTTGCCTTCCTCGGTGCTGATGCGCAGCTCGCCGTTGACGACCCGGGTCGTCACCCGGTTGATGAACCTGGCGTCGCCCTGCACCGACACGGAGAATGGCTTGCCGGCGTCGACCACCAGGTTCATCGCGCCGGAAATGGCGATCTTCTTGAACTGGCCGACGGTGCGGGTCTGTTCGTCGGCATGTGCGGTGACCGAGGCGAGGCACAGGACGAGGGCAAGGGTTGAACGCAGCATGTTTATCTCCGGAAAAATTTGGTATGCATTCGATTCTACGGATTGGACCGGTCGTGTGCGCATGTTTGCGATGAACTGTAGAAAACACGGTCTCAAGGGTCGCGCCGGGCGCCTTTGCGGTTGCCGATGCCGCTGAACAGGGATTGCCCCATGGGAATATTGTGCCAGTTGCTTGAGGCGCTTTCAATCGCGCGCTGGTTCAATCGTAGTAGACTTTGCCGTTCAAAATTTAACTTGGGATGTCAGCTGGCGCACACAGGGATAAGGGCGCGGGATTTGAAGGGAAACATGAGCAAAAATATACTGGATGCGCTGGTCGATCTGGCGGAGGACAGGGTGCGCGCGGCACAGAAGGTGCATCAGGCAAAGCGGAAGCGATGGCGCCTGATTTGTGGTGAGCTGTATATGAATTCGAATCAGGGCAGGGTGGCGATCGCCCGCGCCAATGCGGAGCGAATGAGCGCCGCACAATGGCGCAACGTCATGGTGCAAGCGGTGCAGCGCGGCGATGCGCGCGTGCTAGAGTCGCTGGCCGAGCGTCTCGGCAAGAGCGAGTTAGCGGTAAGTATCTTGCGTGCCAAGGGGTACGGTGCGCACGGACAGTCGATTGACTTGACGGTGCGCGACATACCCAGCCGAAACGACTAAACGACGCTTACCAGCGGCGCATGCCGGAACGCACATTGACCGGCTTGATTCCGCGGCCGGAGAATTTGCGCCAAAGGTAACCGGCCAGTGCCATCATGATCATTTTGCGCATATAAGTTCCTTTAATGGTGCCGGATTGGGAAGTCGGTGTGCTGGCGTGCATAGTTGCTGCGCCAAACAGTACAGACATCATTCTAGATGGACTGCAACGAATTTTCGGTAGGCACACGGGACGATTGCGCGTGGGATTTGTCCGACCTACTTTCTCGGGCGAATGCACCGATTCCACGGGCATACATCGGTCCAGACTGTCTTACCCCTTGTGTCATTTGACATATTGACGCATTTTCCAAAGTAGATGAAAGTATGTCAAAGTAGCCATGTTCGGATGATATCGCAGCACGCGTATGCTGCGGACACCGGTGACTTACCTGACCGAGAGAGCCTTGATGCCGTCCACGACCGTGACCTTGCCGGTTCATGCGTTGATTGTCGATGGAGACAGCGGGGTCCGCGCGTCGCTCGCCAGCTACCTTGCCGAGAACGAGCTGCGTGTCAGCACCCTGCCGGATGGACGCGGGCTTGACGACGCCCTGAGGCGCGAAATTTTCGACATCCTCATCCTCAACCCGAAGCTGGGCGGCGAGGATGCAATGCCGGTCCTGCGCCAGGTACGCGACGAATACAATATCCCGATCATCCTTATCACCGGACGCGACGAGGAGGCCGACCGCGTCATGTGGCTTGAGCTGGGCGCGGACGATTACCTGAGCAAGCCCGTGTCGCCGCGCGAATTGCTGGCCCGCATACGGGCGCTGTTGCGGCGCGCGCGCTCGAACCAGACAGTGGCGCAAGGACTGGCGCGGGTGCGTGCCTATCGCTTCGCCGGGTTCGAGCTGAATGTCTGGCTGCATCGCCTGGTGACGCCGGACGGCAAGGTCATCGCGCTTACCAACGCGGAGTTCCACTTGCTGGCGGCATTTCTCGCCGCGCCGCAACGCGTGCTGTCGCGCGAGCAACTGCTCGACCTGTCGCGCGTGCACAGCGCCGAAGTGTACGACCGCGCCATCGATGTCCAGGTCGGACGGCTACGCAGGAAACTCGAAGCCAATTCCATCCACGATGGCCTGATCCACACCGACCGCGGGGCGGGATACTCGCTGAATGTGGCGGTCGACATCATCCAGTAGCGGCAGCTCGCTGGCCGCCGCGGCCGTTGCTGCGACGGCTATTTTCCGTCCAGCAGGTCCAGGTCCATGGCCAGCGTTGCGCGGTGGTCCCTGACCGCTGCCACTGCCTCGGCCTTCACCTCATCGCGTGCGCGCAGCTTGCCCGCCTGCCGCACCGACACCGGCGCTGATGATCCGGTAGCCGCGCCGCGCGAATCGCCAGCCTGGGTCGACACGCTTCTGGCTGGCGCCCGAATCTCGGGCGACGGCTGGTCCCGGGTGGCCGCATCGCTGCTGGCGTTGGCCTGGCCGGCAAGCGGCGTGCCTTCCATCGTGGGCGCTGTTTGCGCGTAACTCGCTGCCGTAACAACTGCAGCACCAAGCAGGGCGAGCGCCCCGAGTCCGGACTGGAATCTCATATTGCCTCCTGAATGCAGAATTGAATTCGACCTCGACGGCCGCTGTCGGCGCCTTGCGCCAACCCCGATCGTCTGCCCCCGATGCGACCGGCTTGCGTCCACAGCCGCGCCCGCCATGTCATCCGACACATTGCTGTTGTTTTATCGATTCATTGCAATTTGAAGGGGGCTGGTCCTACGGCCGGGCGCGGTGTGGTCCGACGATAGGCGAACCCATGGGAACTAAAATGAAGCCTGATTCGCGTTTCCCAATCACTCAGGAGGAACTATGCAACATACACTTGTAGCGGTTTTCGATAACAGCGCCGACGCCCGCAATGCGATGGACGACCTGCTGGCCTCAGGCTTCAGCCGTGCCGATGTGCGCTTGTCGAACAGCGACGCGAGCACCGATGCCAACCTGGCTTCCGTGTCGGACAGCGATGGCGGGGACTCCTTCGGGGACAGCATCAGGAATTTCTTCTCCGACCTGTTTGGCAGCGATTCGACCGCACGCTCATCCATGTACTCGGACGCTGTATCGCGCGGCAATTGTGTACTGACGGTCACCACCCAGAGCGAGCCTGAAGTCGAACGCGCCGCCGACGTCGTCGAGGCGCATGGCCCGATCGATATCGATGAGCATCACGACATGCCGATGGGCGGCAACTCGGACATGCGCTCGGCCGCCATGGCGCGCGGTGCGGAACAGGGCGTGCAGCAGAGTTCGCAGTATTCGATGCAATCAGGAAGCGGCACATCGACGAGCGGCAGCGCCATGTCGGCACAGGGGACGGGCAGCGGCGGCTCGCGCCAGTTCGCCGAGGGCGACAGCCAGGCGTTTCCGGTAGTGCGCGATGAGCTCAAGACCGGCAACCGCGACGTCCAGCGCGGCGGCATGCGGATCTTTTCGCGCGCGGTCGACGATCCTGCCGACCGGCCGGCGACCATCGCAATGCACCACACTGACGTCGACCTTGGAAATCGGTCCGCGATGGACAATGACGACGACTATTACCGTTCGCATTGGAACAGCAACTTCGCCGGCACCGACAAATCGTATGACGATGTTGCCCCTGCCTACGAGTATGGCAGCACGATGCGGCGCAGCGAGCTGTACCGTGGCCGTCCGTTCGAGGACGTCGAAACCGATTTGCGTTCGGATTGGAATCAACGCAATCCTGGGTCGACCTGGGAAAGCATCAAGGCCGCCGTGCGCCATGGCTGGGATCGATTGACCAACTGATCGGCTGCATGATCGTCACGGGGGCGTACCGTTTGCACGGTGCGCCCTTTTTTTATTCCCGCTGAGCCCGGCAAGCGACCTGTAATGTGGATAGGGTAAGGCTGGGATATTAACAAAAAAGAAATAAAACTGTGCGATATTGCTGGCTATACAACGTTATCGAATAGTTGATTGCCATGAATTGCATCGTTTGCGCAGGAAGCACGCACGTGGGGCGCCAGCCATGGCATCGGTATTGCCCATCTTGCCGCTACGAGAGTGCCGACCTGGCGCCGCTGATTAACGAAGCTTACGCGCACAGCCAGGTCAACGAGTCCGAGCGCGAAACGGCACTGAAAAGCGTGCGCACCGAGAACTTCAAGATCATCGTCGAGCGGCTGGCCCGGATCGCGCCGCCAACCGCGAAGCGGCTGCTCGATGTCGGCAGCGCCCACGGCTGGTTCCTCGATGAGGCGGCCAAGCGCTTCAGTGTCGTGGGCGTTGAGCCGGATGTCGTGGTGGCACAGGGCGCGCTGGCGCGCGGATTGCCGGTACGGGTAGGCTATTTCCCGCACGTGCTGGAGGACGGCGAATGTTTCGATGTCATTGTGTTCAACGATGTGATCGAACATATCCCCGACATCCATAGCGCGCTCGAGGCCTGCCGCGCGCACCTCGATGCGGATGGCCTGCTGGTGTTGAATGTCCCCCGCAGCACGGGGTTCTTCTACCGCCTGTCGAAGCTGTTGGCGCGCCTGAAGTGGCGCGGTCCTTTCGACCGGATGTGGCAGAAAGGATTGCCGTCGCCGCATGTGCACTACTTCAATGAACGGAACCTGGATCGGCTGGTGGCTCGCCACGGCTTGCGGCCGGTGCAGGCGTTTCATCTCAGGGCGCTGAGCGCCGACGGACTGCTCGAGCGCATTCGGTTCGCCGGGCAGCTGCATCCGGTCGCGCTTTACGCGCAGTACGCATTCCTGTTGTGCGCGCTGCCGTTGGTCCGCCTGCTACCGAGCGACATCATCGTCTGCATCTACAGCAAGAACGGTTAAGGAGGGAAGATCAGCGCACTCATCATGTCCGCTGCCGCTGCGATGGCGGCGCCGCGCCAGGCCGCGCCGCTGCGCCATGACGATGCGGCGGCCATCGTGTATGCGGATGCCAAGGCCGCGTTTGCGGGCATGCGCATCAATGCCTATATTCCGGACGCATCGCTGGCCAAGACGATCGGGGAGTTCATGTCGATTCCCGGTGCCGAGACGCCAGCACAGTTCGGCGCTGATGCCATGATCGATGGCTGCCGGCGCCACAGCTGCATCGAAAAGGCGGCGGTCATTGTGGACATGCGTACACGAAAGATTCTCGCGGTAACACTGCGCAATTTTGAATGCCAGTACAGCGTGCTCGACGACAGCGAGATCGCGGCGATGGCACGGGGAACGGCCAGCAAGCCGCTGGTGCGGTGCAACGACGAGCCGATACTGGACGTGTATGTTGTGCGGCGATCCCTGCGGCCCGACGCCCTGCAGGCGGAACGCGAGCAACTTGCGCGCTTGCGCCAATGGGGCAGGGAGGTTGGAAGCGTGGGCGAACGTGTGCAGGTCATCGTCAGGTACGCAGCGCGGCCATAGCGGACGGCGTCGGTTGTTCTCTGGTGGCGAGGCCGCGCTTACTCGCTGATTTTCCCGCGCAGCGCTTTTACCTGCCCGCTGCGCGTCTTCTCATCGAGCCTGCGCCGTTGCGAGCCGCGTGTCGGCCGGGTCGGCCGGCGTACCAGCGGCACCTCGGCCGCGCTGTCGACCAGCGCCTGCAGCCTGCGCATCGCGTCTTCCTTGTTCTGCTCCAGGCTGCGCGACTGCTGCGCCTTCAGCACCACCACGCCGGCCTGGGTGATGCGGCTGTCGCGCAGTGCCAGCAAGCGGGTCTTGACCGCGTCGGGCAATGAGGAGGCGGCAATGTCGAAGCGCGCATGCACCGCGCACGAGACCTTGTTGACGTTCTGCCCGCCCGGTCCCTGTGCGCGGATAGCGCTGAACTCGACTTCTGCTGGGTTGATCGGGACGGTCATCATGGCTGATAGAATGGCATTTCTGGAGCGTATTGGCGGGGTGAGTACGCATCATAAACCCTCCACGGAGTCATGACGTGACAAGCGAGCTCTTGCCTGGCTTTATACCTTCCGATGTCGAGGTCGAACCTGGCGTTCAGATTCACACCGTCATCGGCGGAAGCGGGCCGCCGCTGCTGTTGCTGCATGGCCATCCGCAAACCCATGTCATCTGGCACAAGGTGGTGCCATCCCTCTGCGAGCGCTTCACCGTCGTCGCCTGCGACCTGCGCGGCTATGGCGATTCATCCAGGCCGCGCGGCGACGCGGCGCATGGCAACTACAGCAAGCGGACCATGGCCGCCGACGTGCTCGCGGTGATGCGCTCGCTCGGCTTTACCCGGTTCCTTGTCATGGCGCATGACCGCGGCGCCCGCGTGGCGCATCGGCTCGGCGCCGACCATCCCGAGGCGGTGCAGCGCATGGTCTTGCTCGATATCGCGCCGACACTGGCGATGTACGGCAAGACCACCGAAGCGTTCGCGCGCGCGTACTGGCACTGGTTCTTCCTGATCCAGCCCTCGCCATTGCCGGAGCGCCTGATCGAGGCCGATCCGGCCGCCTATATCCGCGACGTAATGGGAAGCCGCAGCGCTGGCCTGGCGCCGTTCGATCCGCGCGCCCTGCACGAATACCAGCGCTGCCTGGCCTTGCCGGGTGCGGCGCATGGCCTTTGCGAAGATTATCGCGCCGCCGCCAGCATCGACCTGGAACATGACCGGGCTGATCTGGCCCAGGGGCGCCGCCTGGCGATGCCGCTGCTGGTGTTGTGGGGCGCGCAAGGCGTGGTCGAGCGCTGCTTTGCGCCGCTGGCGGAGTGGCGGCTCGTGGCTGAGCATGTCGATGGCGAACCGCTCCCGTGCGGCCACTACATTCCCGAAGAAGCGCCCGATATCCTGCTGGCGCGGGCGCTGCCTTTCCTGGCCGCTTAGCCTGCCGCGAGCACCCTGCGCACGTAGGCATGCGCCATTACCAGCGCTGGATGATCCTGCAGCAGCGCGATGTAGCGGCGCGAGAAGTCGCTGGCATCGGCTTCCGACGGCGCCAGCATCGCGTTGGCCTGCCTGACGGTCGCGCGCACCTCCGCTTCGGTGACCAGGTCCTGGTCGGTCAGCTCGTCGATCGCCACGATCAACTCGCTCAGCTGGTGCAGCCAGTCGAATTGCGGGTGTTTGGTCAGTAGCTGCAGCAGCTGGCCGCCATCGCCGACCGGCCCCCATTCGCGTTCGTAGTTGCCGCGCTCGATGTCGACGAGGCTGCGGTGCAGATCGCGCAGTGCCCTGGTGAGGCCGTTGAGGGTAGTTTTTGGCATGGTGGTCGGAGCTCTCGATAGGTAAATAGCCAGCTGGCATTATGGCAAAAAACGCCGTCGCTTACCTGAACCGGGCAATGTGGCCGATAATCGCGTATTCCAGACTCATCCGATACGAATAATGACCGGTAGTGAACTTCGCGCGGAAGCGCTTCAGTGCTTGCTCGAGAGCGACCCTGCCGCCAAGGCGGCGCAGGTGGCGGCAATGGCCGCGGCCTGGCAGGCGGGCGCGATGACGCTCGCGCCCGACGCCGACATCCAGGTCGGCGGCACCATCCCCGGCCGCCCGGCCAGGCCCGACCTGGTGCCGCCGCGGCTGGTGGGACGCCGCTCGATGGCGACGGTGGAAGGGCGCGCCATGCTGATCCATGCGCTGTCCCATATCGAATTTAACGCCACCAACCTTGCGCTCGACGCGCTGTGGCGCTTCCCCGGCATGCCCGCCGGGTACTACACCGACTGGCTGCAGGTGGCCAGCGAGGAAGCCATCCATTTCTCGCTGCTATCGGCACACCTGCAGGTGCTGGGATTCCGCTACGGGGATTTTCCCGCCCACGATAGCCTGTGGGAAATGGTCGAGCGCACCAGCGCGGACATCGTGGCGCGCATGGCGCTGGTGCCGCGCACGCTTGAGGCGCGCGGCCTCGACGCCATTCCGCCGCTGCGCGCCAAGCTGGCGCAGGCCGGCGACCTGGCGGCTGCGGCAATCCTGGACCGTATTTTGCATGATGAGATTGGGCACGTTGCGATCGGCAACCACTGGTATGTGATGCTGTGCCAGCAGCGCGGCTGGGAGCCGCGTGCGACGTACGACCTGCTGGCCGCGCGCCACCGCGCCCCGGCGCTGAAGGGACCCTTCAACATCGAGGCGCGCCGGGCGGCCGGTTTTACCGAAGCCGAGCTGGCGCGCCTGGACTGAGGCGCGCCAGCCGGTCTTAGTCTTCCTGGAAGGCTTCTTCGCGCTTCTTGCGCAGCGCCGGCAACATTACCACGATCATCGCGAGGGCTGCCATGCCGAGCATTACGGCGCTGATCGGGCGGGTCACGAACACCATCGGGTCGCTGTGCGACAGCAGCAGCGCACGGCGCAGGTATTCTTCCATCATCGGTCCGATGATGAAGCCGAGCAGCATCGGCGCAGGCTCGGCATCGAGCTTGGCGCAGATGTAGCCGAACAGGCCGAACAATGCCATCAGGCCGACGTCGAATTCCGCGTTGTTCAGGCTGAACACGCCGATTGCGCAGAACATCAGGATGGCCGGGTACAGGCGGTGGTAAGGCACCATGATCATCTTGACCCACAGGCCGATCATCGGCAGGTTCAGCACCACGAGGAACAGGTTGCCGAACCACATCGACACGATCAAGCCCCAGAACAGCGCCGGCTGCTCGGTCATCACGGCCGGGCCGGGCTGGATGCCCTGGATGATCATCGCGCCGATCATCAGCGCCATCACCGGGTTCGAAGGAATGCCCAGCGTCAGCATCGGAATGAACGAGGTCTGGGCGCCGGCATTATTGGCCGCCTCCGGCGCGGCGACGCCTTCGATGGCGCCCTTGCCGAACTGCGCCGAGTTCTTCGACACTTTCTTTTCGATCGAGTAGGCCGCGAACGAGGCCAGCATGGCGCCGCCGCCCGGCAGGATGCCGAGGGCCGAGCCGAGGAAGGTGCCGCGCAGGACCGGCGCGATGATGCGCTTGAAGTCGTCCTTGGTCAGCATCAGCCCCTTGACCTTCTTCATGACGACATTGCGGGTCTCGTCATGTTCGAGGTTGCGGATGATTTCGCCGATACCGAACATGCCCATCGCCACGATCACGAAATTGATGCCGTCAGCCAGCTGCGGCAGGTCGAAGGTATAGCGCTGCGCGCCCGAGTTGACGTCGGTGCCGACCAGCCCGAGCAGCAGGCCGAGGATGACCATGCCGATGGCGTGCAGCAGCGATCCGCTGGCCAGCACGACCGATGCGACAAGGCCCAGCACCATCAGCGAAAAATATTCCGCCGGGCCGAACTTGAGCGCCAGGTCGGCGAGCGGCGGCGCGAACAGCGCCAGCAGGACGGTGGCGACGCAGCCGGCGAAGAACGAACCGAGCGCCGCGGTGGCGAGCGCCTTGCCGGCATTGCCGTTGCGCGCCATCTGGTAGCCGTCGATCGCCGTCACCACCGAAGATGATTCCCCGGGCAGGTTGACAAGAATCGCGGTCGTCGACCCGCCGTACTGCGCGCCGTAGTAGATACCCGAGAGCATGATCAGCGCCGAGATCGGCGGCAGGCCGAAGGTGGCCGGCAGCAGCATTGCGATGGTGGCGATCGGGCCGAGGCCCGGCAGCACGCCGACGGCGGTGCCGACGAACACGCCGATCAGGCAGTACATCAGGTTGGTAAGGGTGAATGCGGTTTCCAGGCCCAGGCCCAGGTTGCTAAAGATTTCCATATTTTTTCTACTTATTTAATCAGCCAAGGGCCGATGATCGCCATCGGCAATCCAAGCAACTTGACGAACACCAGCACGGCAAACACGGCGAGTCCAACAGCGAGCATCGCAGCTTCGGCGAGGCGGAACTTGGGACTGGCAAACGCACTGAGCAGGACGATCACGAGGATCGCCGGAACCAGGCCGGCGCCGCGCATCAGGAAGCCGAACAGCAGCACGGCCGACAGGATGATGACCAGTTCCTTGACATAGAACTTGCCGATTGCTTCTCCCGGGCTCAGCAGGGAACGCACGACGGCGATCGCGCCAACCAGCGACAGCAACCCGCCTAGCACGGTGGGGAAATAGGCCGGGCCCATGCGGCCGGCGGTCCCCATCTCATAATCCTGGCCGATGATGATCGCGCCAAGGCCGAAGAACAGAAAGATGATGCCGGTCCAAAAATCTTTAGGATGGCGAATGAATGTTGGCACTGCAAGTCCCCTTATTGCTTTTGAATGTCACGCATGGCGCGCCACCGTGGAACGGTGCGCGCCATGGTTCTTACTTGCCTGAGTCCGAGGACCCAGTTTAGTCCGCGTAGACGCCAGCCTTGTTGATGATCGCGCTCCAGCGGTCGATTTCCGACTTCAGGTGCGCGCGCAGTGCTTCCGGACGCGCTTTCGCCTCTGCAACTGGTTCGGTGCCGAGGTCGGCGAAGCGCTGCTTGACGACCGGGTCCTTCAGCGCGACCTGCAAGGCGCCGGTCAGGGCGTCGATGATCGGCTTCGGCGTGCCTTTCGGCGCGTACAGGCCGTGCCATACCGCCACTTCGAAGCCTGGCAGGCCGCTTTCGGCCAGGGTCGGCAGGTCAGGCATGGACGCCAGGCGCGATTTGGTGGTGACCGCGTAGGCCTTGATCTTGCCGCCCTTGATCTGGCTGGTCGTGTTGGTGGTCTGGTCGCACATGAAGTCGACCTGGCCGCCCAGCAAATCGTTCATCGCCGGGCCGGTGCCCTTGTATGGCACTGTGGTCAGGTCGGTGCCGATGGCGGTCATGAACAGCATGCCGCACAGGTGCGATGCGGAACCGACGCCAGCGTTGGCATAGGTGACCTTGCCCTTGTTGGCCTTGACGTAGGCCAGCAGTTCCTTGATGTCCTTGGCCGGGAAGTCCTTGCGCGCGACGATGGTCATCGGCACGTCGGTGATCAGGCCGATCGGCTCGAAGCTGTCGATCGCGTTGTAGTTCAGCTTGCGGTACAGGCCGGGCGCGGTCGACTGGCCGATGTGGTGCAGGAACAAGGTGTAGCCGTCCGGGTCGGCCTTGGCCACGCGCGCCGCGCCGATCGTGCCGCCGGCGCCGCCGACGTTTTCGATGATGATCTGTTGCTTGAGCTTGGTGCCCATCGACTGGCCGACCAGGCGCGCCACGGTGTCGGTCGGACCGCCAGCGGCGAACGGCACCACCATCGTGATGGTCTTGCTTGGGTAGGCCTGGGCGTGCGCAAGGGCCGCGCTACCGAACAGGGCTGCAAAGACGGCGGCGCGCATAGGTGTGATTTTCATGAATGTCTTCCTCTGATCTCTGTTTATAAGTATATGAAATAGGTGCGTGTAGCAGGGGTGGAAATTGCTGCAATGCAAGGCAAGCACAGCGATCAAATCCTCTCTGACGCAGGGATCGTTGTACCAGTTAATAGATAGAGGTGCAACTGTGGAAACCCGCAGTGCACCTGGCCCTGTGACGGGGGTCAGAATGGGGCCGGGTTCAACCCGCTGTTGTCGCTTGCGATATGATGTTGCAACGCTGTACCGCTGGCACCACTTTTTGAGAGTATCGAATGAACAAACAATTGACTGTCCTGGCCCTGTCGATCGCCAGCGCGGCGTCCGCGCAGGAAGTCGTCAAGATCGCCCACGTCGGCGCCACCACCGGGCCGGTTGCCTACTTCGGCAAGGACACCGAGAATGGCGCGCGGATGGCGGTCGAGGCGCTCAATGCGCGCAAGCCTGTCATCGGCGGCAAGAAGGTGCGCTTCGAGCTGGTCGCCGAAGATGACGCGGGCGACCCGAAGCAGGCCACCGCCGTCGCCCACCGCCTGGTCGATGCGAAGGTCAATGCGATTGTCGGCCACCAGACGTCCGGCACCACCATTCCGGCGTCGAAGATTTACTATTCGGCCGGCATCCCGCAGATTTCGCACTCGAGCACCAGCCCCAAGTACACCCAGCAAGGTTTCAACACGACCTTCCGCGTGGTCAGCAACGACATGCAGCTGGGCCGCGCGCTGGGCCGTTACGCGGTCAAGCAGATGGGCGCGCGCCGCATCGCCGTGGTCGACGACCGCACCGCCTACGGCCAGGGCCTGGCGACCGAGTTCGTCCGCGGGCTGCAGCAGCAGGGCGGCGCGACGGTCGTGGCCAAGGAATTCACCCATGACAAGGCGACCGACTTCAACGCCATCCTGACCAGGATCCGCGCCACCAAGCCGGATCTGGTGTTCTTCGGCGGCATGAATGCGGTGGCCGGCCCGATGCTGCGCCAGATGAAGCAGCTCGGCCTGAACGCGAAGATGATGGGCGGCGACGGCATCTGCTCCGACGAGATCGCCAAGCTGTCGGGCGGCGCCATGGCCGACGGCCAGGTGGTCTGCGCCGAGGCGGGCGGCGTCGAGGCGGCCGGCAAGCCGGCGCTGGACAAGTTCCGCGCCGACTACAAGAAACGTTTCGGCATCGATGTGCAAATCAACGCACCGTACGCCTACGATGCGGTGATGACGTTCGCCGATGCGATGACCAAGGCCGGCTCAAGCGCGCCGGCGAAGTATTTGCCGGAACTGGCAAAAATCAGCTACAAGGGCGTCACCGGCAACGTCGCCTTCGACAAGTTCGGCGATATCCGCGACGGCACCCTGACGCTGTACACCTTCAAGGCTGGCCACCGCACCGTGCTGGCGGTGACCAGGTAACTCGCTCAGGCGGCCAGCGCCGGCGGCGCGCTGCGCGCCGCCGCCAGTTGCCGGTTTAGCGCCGACAATACCGCCTTGAACGAGGCCGTCACGATGTTGCTGTCGATGCCCGCGCCGAACATGGTCGGGCCGTTCGCCACGCGCAGCTCGACGTAGCAAGCCGCACGCGCATCGGCGCCCGAGCCGATCGCGTGCTCGTGGTAATCCATCAGCTGGATATCGATGCCAAGCGCATTGACGAAGGCATCGATCGGACCGTTGCCCGTGCCCGGCAGGGTGCGCGTGACGCGGTCCTGGGTCACCGACACCTCGACCTGCACGCGACCGGCGCCGCCGCTCTTTTCCGTCATCGCATGCGCCACGTAGGCGTACGGCGTCGCATGGTCGAGATATTCACGCGAGAACAAGGCATGGATATCGGCGGCGGCGATCTCGCGGCCGCTGGCATCGGCCTGGCCCTGCACCACGCGCGAGAACTCGATTTGCAGGCGGCGCGGCAATTCGAGCCCGTATTCCTGCTCCAGCAGGTAGGCGATGCCGCCCTTGCCGGACTGGCTGTTGACGCGGATCACGGCATCGTAGTTGCGGCCCAGGTCGGCCGGGTCGATCGGCAGGTAGGGCACTTCCCACATCGCGCCTGGCTGCTGTTTCGCGAAACCCTTCTTGATCGCGTCCTGGTGCGAGCCGGAAAACGCCGTGTAGACCAGTTCGCCCGCATACGGGTGGCGCGGATGCACCGGCAATTCATTGCATTCCTCCACCAGCTGGCGCACCGCGTCGATATCCGAAAAATCGAGTCCCGGATGGACGCCCTGCGTGTACAGGTTCAAGGCGAGCGTGACGAGGTCGACGTTGCCGGTGCGCTCGCCGTTGCCGAACAGGCAGCCTTCGACCCGGTCGGCGCCAGCCATCACGGCCAGCTCCGCGGCGGCCACCGCGGTGCCGCGGTCGTTGTGCGGATGCACGCTGATGACCAGCGCATCGCGCCGCTCGAGGTGGCGGCACATCCATTCGATCTGGTCGGCGTAGACGTTCGGCGTGGCCGCTTCCACCGTGGAGGGCAGGTTGACGATCATCGGCCGGGCCGGGGTCGGCTGCCACACGGCGCTGACGGCGTCGACGATCTGCTTGGAAAAGTCCAGTTCCGTGGTCGAGAACGACTCCGGCGAGTATTCGAGGCCCCAGTCGGTTTGCGGATGGGCGGCGACCAGCTCCTTGATCAGCGCGGTGCCGTTGACGGCGATCTGGACGATGTCCTCGCGCGACATGCCGAACACCACCTTGCGGAACACCGGCGCCACCGAGTTGTAGACGTGGACGATCGCGCGTTTCGCGCCAGCTGCCGACTCGACCGTGCGGCGGATCAATTCCTCGCGCGCCTGGGTCAGCACGATGATGGTGACGTCGTCGGGGATGCGCTGCTCGTCGATCAGCATGCGCACAAAATCAAAGTCGGTCTGCGAGGCGGACGGGAAACCGACTTCGATCTCCTTGATGCCGATCTTGACCAGCATCTCGAAGAAGCGCAGCTTCTTTTCAGGGCTCATCGGCTCGATCAAGGCCTGGTTGCCGTCGCGCAGGTCGGTGCTCATCCAGATCGGCGGGCGGGTGATGGTGTTCGATGGCCACGTGCGGTCGGCGAGCTGGACGGCAGGGAAAGGACGGTATTTACTGGCTGGATTGTTCAACATGTTGGCTTGCTCCGGAGGGCGTTACGGGTGCCGCAGGCGGCAGTGCTGTGGCGGCAGGCTACCGGACAGGCCACGTCACGCTAGGCCCGGCAACCGATCGGTAGCTTTAGCAGCAGGGCGCGCGCGCGGGCAAGCGCGCAGGGTGCGGAGCGAGGGAGCGACAGTGTGAGGGCGGGGGAAACAGACATCGGTGCAACTTTCCTGAAACTACTGAGAGACCGGCAGGGCCGGACGCAAACGGCGGCAATTAAGCGCGTAGTAGGTGCGATGCTAGCGATAGGACGCTGGCATGCGGCAGGACAGTCGACAGAGGCAGTTGGAAGGACATGTGCCTGACTTTAAGGAAGAGTGGGCCGGATGTCAAGCGTTCGCCGGCGCCGGCCTGTTCTCTGCGCGCAACAGGGGATACGGGTTGATCGCGCCGCCCGTCTCGTAAATGCCGTAATGCAGGTGAGGCGGCGTGCCGGCGGCGTTGCCGCTGGTGCCGACGTAGCCCAGCACCGTCCCGGCGCGCACGCGCTGGCCGCGCTCGACGTCGGCAAAACGGTCGAGGTGGGCGTAATAGTGGCGCTGGCCGCCCGGACCCAGCACCCACACGACCTGGCCGCCCAGCCGGTTTTCGCCGACCCGCGTGATGATGCCCTCGGTGGCCGCATACACCGGCGTGCCGCGCGGCGCGAAGATATCGATGCCCTCGTGCTTGCGGCCGCCGCTGCGCGCCGCCTGCCAGGTGTCGCTGAGCTTTTTGCGGCTGACCCCGCGCACGGGGATCTGGACCGCCTCCGGCGCCGGCATCGACGACAGCCGGGCGGCGTAAATGGCGTCGTCCACGTACGGGCCGAGGAAGGCGTACGCCACCACCAGCACCACAGCCAACAACAGAATTCGGACGATTGCACGCATAGGCTGCAATCATAAGCCGGGAAGCAAAATTTTGCCTTTTCACGCCGCGCCAGGGAAACGCCGCTGCGTGGCTAAGTGACTTTGACGCTGCGCGCCGACCAGGCGCTGGCCGCCGACGCCAGCACGATCAGGGCGATCGCGGTCCACTGGGTCGATGTCAGCACCTCGCCCAGGATCGCGAAGCCGGCGAGCGCGCTGATCGCCGGCGCCGCGCTGCTGAGCATGCCGAACAGCCCTTGCGACAAGCCGCGCAGGGCGATGACTTCCAGCGAATACGGTATCGCGCTCGACAGCACGGCGATGGCGATGCCGGTCAGGATGATCGGCGGCGCGAGCAGCGCGGCGCCCGAGTAGGCAATCCCGAGCGGCACGGTAAACAGCGACGCGACCAGCATGCCGAGCGCAACGCCCTGGCCGCCGCGCAAGGTCGACGCGCGCTTGCCGAACACAATGTACAGCGCCCAGCACAGCGCCGCGCCGAAGGCGTAGGCGACGCCTGCCGGGTCGAGCTGCCCCGGCCCGGCGTCCAACGGCAGCAGCAGGTACAGGCCGAACACCGCCAGCGCGCAGGCGGCGAAGTCGCGCGGACGGCGCGACGACAACAGCGCCACGGCGAGCGGCCCGGTCACTTCGATGGCCACCGCGACGCCGATCGGAATGCGGTCGAAGGCGCGGTAGATCAGCAAGTTCATCAGCCCGAGCACGGTACCGTAGATCAGCAGGTTGCCCGCATCGCGCCGGGTGATGGGCGAGCGCCACGGGCGGAAGATTGCCAGCAGCAGCAAGGCGGAAAACCCGACCCGGTAGGCGGTGATGCCTTCGACGCCGATCACCGGGAACAGGTTCTTGGCGACGGCGGCGCCCAGGTTGACCGAAATATGCCCGCCAAGCAGCGCAAGGGAAGGCCGCAGGATGCCGTCGCGGTCGCTCATTTATCCCTGCCGCCAGACGATCCGGTTGCGCCCCGTTTGCTTGGCGCGGTACAGGTGTTCGTCGGCCGCCTCGAACATCGCCGACGCCGACTCGGCGCCATGATCGACCAGGGTCGCGCCGCCCACGCTGACCGTCAGCATCGGCGCCACGGTCGAGGTGGCATGCTCGATCATCAGCTGGGCGATCTCGTCGCAAATGCCGCATACCACCTGCTGCGCCTGGGCGGCGTCGGTATCGGGCATCAGCAGCACCAGTTCCTCCCCGCCGTAGCGTGCCGCCAGGTCGGCCGGGCGGCGCATGCCGTTGCTGGCCGAGCGCGCCACCGCCCGCAAGGCGCGGTCGCCGGCCGGATGGCCGTAGTGGTCGTTGTACAGTTTGAAGCCGTCGATATCGAGCAGCGCCAGCGACAGCGGACGCTTGCTGCGCGAGGCGCGCAGCCACTCTGCTTCGTACACTTCGTCGAAGCGGCGGCGGTTGGCCAGCTCGGTCAGGCCGTCCACGTGCGCCAGCCTCTCGAGCATGCGGCGCTGGCGCACCACCTGCAGGTGCAGCGCCACGCGCGCCATCACCACGGTGGCGTTGAACGGCTTGGCGATGTAGTCGGCCACGCCCATGCGCAGGCCGTTGGCCTCGTCTTCCGGGCGGTCCAGCCCCGAGATGAAGATCACCGCGATGTGCGCCGTCTGCGGGTCCTGGCGCAGGCGGCGCAGGGTCTCGTAGCCATCCATGTCGGGCATCATCACGTCGAGCAGGATCAGGTCGGGCGCGTGGCGCGCCGCGCGCTCGAGCGTCTGCGCGCCGTTCCTGGCCAGGATGACGGTGTACTCGGGCTTGAGCAGTTCGCCCAGCACCATGCGGTTGATCGCGTCATCGTCGGCCACCAGGACCTTCTGCATTTCTCCGAAAGTCATGCGCTCTCTTTCATGTCCATGTCCAGCGCCTGCGCGAGCTGTCCCAGCGGGGCGAGGGCGGCGTGGTATTCGATGTCGTCGACCGCGCGCTGTACCGCCGCCAGCATGCCGGTATGGCGCGAACCGGCCAGCAGCGTCTGCAGTTCGAGCAGCGCGTCTTCGGCACGCGCGTCCTCGGCCCTGAGCAGCGTTTCGAGCCGGTGCGCCAGCCTGCGGCCGTCGGCGGCGGCGTAGCGGCTGGCGGCGACCGGCGCCTCGACCTTGGCCAGACCTGCCAGGATGGTGTCGAGCGTTTCCATCAACTCGGTGACCAGCGCGCCGATGCGCTCCAGGCGCCCGGCGCGCAGTTCCAGTTCGACGCTGTTGGCCAGCGCCGACAAGTTCGACGCGCCCAGGTAGAAGGCGCTCGACTTCAGGTTGTGCGTGAGGTTTTCGACGGTGGCGTAATGGCCGCCGGCCAGCGCTTCGCGCAGGATGCGCGGCGCGTCGCGGTATTCCAGCAGGAAGCCGCGGATCCGCTTGTGCAGGCGGTCCGGCTGGCGGTCGACGTTGGCCAGCGCCTGTTGCCAGTCGATGCCGCGGATCGGCGGCAGCGGGGCGGCGTCTTCATGCGATCCCTGGCGCGGCGCCCGCGCCGGCAGCGCGCGTCCGGCCAGGCGCGCAGGATCGATCCACTTGAGCAGCACGCGGAACAGCAGCGCCGGATCGATCGGCTTGGTGATATGGTCGTTCATGCCTGCGGCCAGGCTCTTTTCGCGGTCGCCCGCCATGGCGTGCGCCGTCATCGCAATGATCGGCACCCGCTGCAGGCGCTGGATGGCGCGGATCCGCCGCGCCGCGCTAAGGCCGTCCATCTCCTGCATCTGGATGTCCATCAGCACCAGGTCGTAATCGGCATCCTGCATCATCTGCACCGCTTCGGCGCCGTGCACCGCCACGTCCACCTGGATGCGCGCCGCGGCCATGAAGTCCAGCGCCACTTCGCGGTTGTTGGCATTGTCTTCCACCAGCAGGATGCGGGCCCCATCGAGGCGCGACAGGTCGGGCAGGCTCGCGCCGCCGGCGCCTGCATGGCTTCCGAGGTCCGGGAGACCGCCTCCCTGGGCGGCCAGTTCGGGACGCAGCACCTGCAGCAGGCTGTGATACAGCAGCGCCGGGCCCACCGGCTTGGTCAGGAAACCATGCAGCGGCACCTCGCCCTGGTTCTGCATCACCGCCTCGCGGGTCGATGCGCTGACCATCAGGATGGCCGGCGGCGCCGCGAAGCGCTGGTCGGAGTGGATCCGGCGGATCGTTTCGACGCCGTCCCAGCCGGGCATCATGTAGTCCATCAGGACCACTTCATACGGCTCGCCCGCTTCAACCGCGCGCGCCAGCATCGCCAGCGATTGTTCGCCCGAACTCGCGGCATGCGCGCTGACGCCGAGCGAGGCCAGCATTTCGACCAGCGCGTCGCGCGCGGTGGCGCTGTCGTCGACCACCATCACGCGGGCCTGGTGCAGCGCGGCGGCGGCCAGCGTCACCGCGGTGGCGCCAGGATCGCCGACGCCGACCTGCACGGTGAAGGCGAAGCGGCTGCCGGCGCCCGGCGCGCTGGTCACGTCGATCGCGCCGCCCAGCAGTTCGACCAGCTGCTTCGAAATGCTCAGGCCAAGCCCGGTGCCGCCATAGCGGCGGGTAATCGAGCTGTCGGCCTGGCTGAACGACTGGAACAGCTGCGCCAGCTGTTCCTCGCTCATGCCGATGCCGGTGTCCTGGACCGAGAACTGCAGCGTGACCTTGTCTTCGCTGCGCTCGACCATGTCGACCGCGACCACGATCTCGCCTTGCTCGGTGAATTTGACGGCGTTGTTGGTCAGGTTGATCAGCACCTGGCTGATGCGCAGCGGGTCGCCCACCAGCCGCGTCGGCACGCCGCGCTGGACGCGGAACACCAGTTCGACCGGCTTGGCGCCGGTTTTGAGGGAGGTCAGGCTGGACAAGTGCTCGAGCATGTCGTCGAGGTCGAACGCCACCGCTTCCAGGCTGAGCTTTCCCGCTTCGATCTTGGAGAAGTCGAGGATGTCGTTCAGGATGCCCAGCAGGTGTTCGCCGGACCCGAGGATCTTGGTCAGGTAGTTGCGCAGCTTGGGCGAGGCGTCGCCCATCAGCGACAGGCGGCTCATGCCGATGATCGCGTTCAGCGGCGTGCGGATCTCATGGCTCATGCTGGCCAGGAAGTCCGACTTCATGCGGGTGGCCGCTTCGGCGCGCAGCATGGCGTCCTGCATCTGGCGGGTGCGCAGGCCAAGGATGCGCATGAAGACCAGCATGTCGAACAGATTGCCGAACTGGAGGGCGTGCATGGTCCAGAAATTGGCCGGCAGCGCGCCGTTGATCATCTGGCTGCAGATGACCGACGATGCGAACGCCACCGCCCAGCCGATGAGGAAATAGATGCCGACCGAGTCGCCGCGGCGGGCGCGCTTGAACGCGCCGGGAAGGCCGAGCAGCATCGGCATGACGCCCAGCGTGCTGACGATCGCCACCAGGCCATCGACGCCGAGCAGGCCGGACGCATAGGCGACGGCGCTGATGACGCACAGTAGCGCGCCGGTTTTCATCAGGCGGCTGAAGATGCGGTCCTGGCCCGGCCGCGCCAGCGCCTGTTCGACGAACAGGTAGGCGCCGCAGGACGCCATCAGCGCGAACAGGCCGCCCGCGTGCAGGTTCATCCATTCATTGTCGAACCAGATGTACTGGCTTCCCAGCCCGAAGAAGCCGACCGAGAACATGGTGGTGCCGCCGATCAGCAGCGCATATTTGCCGAACAGCGGTTCGCGCAGGCTGATCCACTGCGCAAGGCTGTACAGCAGCAGGCAGATGCTCAGGCCAATCAGCATCCCCTGCAGCATCTGTTCGGCGAGGGCGTCGGAGTGGAACGGACCCGGCTTGGACAGGCGGATCGGCAGGATCATCGCGCCGGCGTTCTCGACACGCAGCAAGATCAGCTGCTGCTGTCCCGGCTTGAGCGGCAGCAGCGCGGCGGGCGCGCGGCCGCCGCGGGCGTTCTCCTGCCTCGGTTGCAGGTTGCCGAGCACCGCATGGCGGTGCAGTTGCCCGTCGGTGGCGACAAACACGTCGACCCGGTTGATCACCGCGAAGTCGATATCGAGGATCCAGTCGGGGCCGTTTTGCGGCGCCAGTGCGACCGGGATCCTGATCCAGACGGTCCCCTGGTTGACGCCCAATGTCTGGTAGGCCGATGCCGGTACGGCGAACTGGGCGGCGGCGGCCAGTGCGTCCTCGGGACCCAGCTTGCCGCCCGGGTCGGCCAGCACCGTGACCACTGGCCAGGCGTCGATGCGGCCCAGGCGATCTTCCAGCACCAGCGGTCCGGTCGCGGCCGGGGCAAGTGCCGGCAGCAGTGCCAGCAACAGGATGGCGAGGCGCAGTAGCATCAGCATTGAATCGGTCCGCGTGAGGATTGTTGTTTGTGGCGGCCGGTCAGGCGCCGTTCAAGCGCGTTCATCCAGCCAGGCGCCTTCGGATCGTCTTGCCAGGAAGTGGTCACCTGGCCGACCTGGTTCAGCAGCGCTTCAGGAAGCTTGAGCGGGCGGGTCTGGTCCATCAGCACCTTGGCGGCAAAGCGGTAGCCGACGATACGCGTCAACAGGCGCGCGATCGAGAACTGCGGCAGGACCAGGCGCACCGCGCCATCGATCAAGCGCACAGCGCCCATCGACACGGCGAACAGCGCGCGCGAGAACAGCGAGACGCGCGCGTCGAGCGCCAGCGTGACGGTGGCGTCGGCACCGCACAGGTAGCGCGTCAGCAGCACGGGGAAGGGCTTCAGGATGGCCAGCGGGATCTCGTTTTGCATCGTCTGCATCAGCGCCGCGCCGAGGCCCGGGCGCGGGTCGGGCAGGTAGCTTGCGCGGCGTCCGCGCGCCTGCATGGCGCCAAACATGGCCTCGGCCTGGGCCATCGTGTCGGGCATCAGGGCACGCTCGATGCCGATCAGGTGCCCGAGGACGTTCCAGGTGTGCAGGTAGGCTTCTTCGTCGGCGGGCGGCAGGCCGATGCCAAGCTGGCGCAGGCCGCGCAGGAACACGTAGCCGAATGTGAGCAGGGTGTAGGCCAGTTCTTCCTGGCTGCAGGGCAGGCCGTCGCGGCTGACATCCCAGCCGTTGGCGAACAGCGCATGGTGCAATCCTTCGCCCTGGCGCGGCTGCGGCGCGACGAGCGCGCCATTGCGGGCCGCCGTGGCAGGGTCGCCGTGCAGCATCAGGTGGCGGATGGTGGCGTGGATCAGGCGCACCTTCAGCGCCTGCGCGACCCCGCCGCCGGCGCCAAGCAGGCCGCCGTGCATCATCACCGGGAAGATCATCGCGGCAGTGGAGCGGATCCGGTAGTCGGCGTGCTGTTCCAGCTGGCCGGCCGCGTGCAGCACACCGGCCAGTTCAGGGATCACGTAGCACTCGGGCAGGCTGGCGCAAAACAGCAGCGTGCACGACGTCATGCTCATCTCCATGAACAGCGTTTCGGCACGTGCGATGCGCGCGCCGTCGGCCCATTCGGGTAGCTGGCGCGCACTGCGCACGTAGTCTTCCAGCGCGGCGGCAAGCGGCGCGGGCACGTCGGTGTCGGGCTTCCAGCCGGCCAGCCCGCCGTTGGTTTGCCATTGTGCGAGCTGGCGGTTGACGATGGCCAGCCGGTCCCACTGCGACAGCGGCGCCTCCAGGCCGCTGCCGACAATGCGGGCGATGGCGTTGTCGGCGTGCGGATCGGCGCGCAGGCTGGCGGCGATCATGCGGCTGCCTTCTGGTGCTGCCAGCGCGCGAAACCGCAGATGGCCGTCAGCAGCGGAATGCCCATCGCAAACAGTGCGATGGTGCGTGTCTCCACCGGGAAGCCCTCTACCGCCTGGAACAGCATGCTGCCGCCGTAGATCGCCAGCGGCACCATGGCGTGGCGCTTCGACACCGGCAAGGCCGGCGTCAGCGCGCGGCCGCGCAAGGTCAGGCGGAAGCCGAACACGATGACGAACGACACGAACGCCCAGCCGGCGAAGCCTTGCACGGTCTCGCCAAACCACCAGCCATCGGTCTTGGCCATGATCCATGCCTTGAGGGTGTAGACCATGTACGGATCGGCGCCGAGGTCGTAGGCGGTGACGATCATTGCCGCCAGCAGCGACATCACGGCCGCCTGGGGCAGGGCGAATGCGCCGTCGTGCGGCGCCTGCCAGACCATCAGGTTCGATATCACGTAGGCGACGTAGCACAGCGCGAACCACATCAGCGGGATGATGGCCGGGACATCGCCCAGGCGCGGGCCCAGTACCTCGGTGTAGGTGTAGCTGCCGAAGAACCAGCCATAGGACGATCCAAGCTGTTCGGCGACCCAGCCGCAGGCCACGCCGATCACGACGAAGTGCAGCGCCGGGCGCGCGCCAAGCAGGTGGATGGCGCTGGCCCAGCAGCAGGCGAACATCAGCACCGAACTGACAATCAGGAGCTGGGTAGTCTCACCCTGGCCGCGCGCGAGCAGTGCGGCCAGGAAGGCCAGCAGGAGGCCCCCGGTGATGCGCGGCAGCTGTGAAGTAAGTGACGTCATCGAAAGGACCGTTGAATCAGAAGCGGTAATCGAGCCGCACATCGACCGTGCGCGGGTCGCTAGGCACCAGCATCCCGAAGCTGTCGATGGCAATCGGCGCGACCTTGTCGCCGATGTTCCTGACCACCGCGTGCACGCTCCAGTTGGATGCGGCCGGACTGAAGCCCACGCTGGCGTCGGCGGTGGTCCGGGCCGGGATCGGGTACTGCAGCAGCTGGCTCGGCACGCCGATCGTGTAGCTGCCGCTGGCGCGGGCGCTGACGCCTGCCTTCAGCTGGCCGCCGGCGACCGCGAAGCGCTGTTCGTAGCCGAGTGAAAGTGTCCTGCTCGGAGCGCGGTCGAGCTTGTAGCCGGCCCATGAATTGACGCCGTCAGGCGTGTACGCCACATAGTGCGCATCGAGCAGCGCGAGCGCATAGTTGAACGTGGCGGAGCTGGTGGCCTTGACGACGCCCTCAAGCTCAAGTCCCTTGACGCTGGCCTCGCCCGCGTTGTCGGTCACATAGCGCGGCGCGCCACGCACGATGGTCACGCCCGACAGCTGCAGGTTGGTGTAGTCGTAGGCGAACGCGGTCACGTTCAGGGTGGCGCGGTTGCGCCAGAAACGGGTCTTGAGGCCGGCTTCGATTGAACGCAGTTCTTCCGGCTGGTACACCAGCGTACTGGCTGGAACCGCCAGCGCCGCCGGGCAGGTGATGCCGAGCGCGCTGGTGCCTGCCAGGCAGCCGTCGTTGAAGCCGCCAGCCTTGTACCCGGTCGATACGGCGCCGTACACCATGGTGGCGGGCGCCAGGTCGTATTCGGCGCCGAGCCGCCAGGTGGTCCTTGTGGTGTGGAGCGAGGCCGCGTTGAGCATGCGCAAATCGGTGGCCGGGTTGAATTCCGCCTGTTGCTGGAAGTTGGTGGAGCCGACGCGCGACTTGTTGTCCTCGGTGCGGCGCACACCCGCCGTCGCGCGCAAGCGCGGCATGATGCTGTAGGTCGCCTGGCCGAACAGCGCGCGGCTGCGCGCGACGGTCGGACCGTTCGGGAATACATAGTAGGGCGGCAAGCCTACCAGCTCGAGGTCGCGGAAGCTGTAGACGACCTCCGACTCTTCCCGGAAGTAGTACAGGCCAGCCTGCGCGCTGAGCGGTCCGGCGCCGTTGGTGGCGACGCGCAGTTCGTGAGAATCCTGCGCGTAGTCGCCGCTGAAGTTCTGGCGCACGCCCAGTGCGAACGTGGGCGCCACGCGGTAATAGAAATTGGCCAGCGTGTCGTGCTGGTAGTCGCGGTGCGAGCCAAGGTACGACAAGGTCAGCGCGCCAAGGTCCCAGGTCAGCTCCGCGCCGGTGCCGGAGCTGGTCTTGTCGCTGAAGCCCTGCGCCGGCACGGTGTTGGGCGGCACGAACGCGTTGGTCAGGCGCTTGTCGGTGTCCGAGACGTACCAGACTGGCTTGCCGGTCGAAACGCCGGTGTAGAAATTGGTATCGGGAACGATGCTGTCGTTGCTGTCGCGGACCTCGCTGCGGTCGTGGCGCAGCAGCAGCGAGCCGGATTTGCCGAGCGCCAGGCGGGCCGATATGCGCGCCGAACGGTCGTCGCGGTCCAGCCCAAGCGTGTGCGGCGTACGCTGGGCATTGATCAGGAAGCTGTCGCGCTGGTTGTAGGCCAGCGCCGCCCGCACCGACAGGACATCGCTGAGCGGTACATTGAGCATGGCGCTGGCCTTGCGGCTGCCATAGTTGCCCGCGGCCACGCTGGCGGCGCCTTCCAGCAACGGCGACGGCGTGTTGGCGATGACGTTGACGACGCCGGCGGTCGCGTTGCGTCCATACAGCGTGCCTTGCGGGCCGCGCAGCACTTCCACCCGCGCGATATCGAAGAAGCTCATCACCTGGGCCTGCGGACGGGCGATGTAGATCCCGTCGAGCATGAAGGCGGCCGATGGGTCGCCTTTTTCGGTCGTGTCGGCGTTCGAGACGCCGCGAATGGTGATCTTGAGGCCGTCGGCGGCGCCATTCAGGTGCACATTGGGCAGGCGCGCGGCCAGGTCGGATGGCCGTTCGATGCCCGCGTCCCGCAACTGGCTGCCAGACAGGACGCTCATCGCCACCGGCGTGCGCGCTTCGGTCGACACGATGCGTTGCGCGGTAACGACAACTTCCTGGATTTCGCCGTCGTTGCCGGCCTGATTCGGTTGCTGAACCGGTACCTGGGCATGCGCCGCGGTCCAGACGATGCTGGACATGGACATGGCCAGTAGTGAAGGATTCAAACGAACCCGGCGAATAGACATTGAAGCGCTCCCCAGCCTTGTCAGGGCGCCGGAACCGCCGGTCGCCCGTCCCACCGTGCATGTTGTTAATGACTATATGCGGTGGGAATCAAAGTGCAGAGTTTATCAGTTAGTGTCGCAAGGAAACAGCCCCCGGGCGCCAGTTCATGAAAAAAGAGCAAGCGCACGTCACAATTGATATTGTCGTTTTGCTATCGCTGGCGGGCCGCTTCAATCAGGCCGAACAGGGCGGACGAGTCGATTGGCTTGACCATGTGGTGGTCGAAGCCGGCCGCCAGCGCAGCGTCCTTGTCGCGCTCGCTGCCGTAGCCGGTCGCGGCGATCAGCAGCATGCCTGCGGTGGCCGGGTCCTGGCGCAGGCGGGTCGCCAGCGTGTTGCCATCCATGTCCGGCAAGCCGATGTCGAGGATGCCGATGCCCGGCTTGCCGGTGCGCGCGCGCTGCAACCCCGGCAGCGCGGCGTGCTCGACCAGCACGTCATGGCCGGCAGCTTCCAAAAACATCGCCAGCATGCGCGCCGCATCGACGTTGTCGTCGACGATCAGGATGCTCTGGCGGCGCGACGGCGCCACCGGCAGGGTACGCCCGTCCGGATTCGCCTGCGCCCCCTGGTCGCCGGTCAGGCGCGGCAACGCCACGGTAAACCGGCTGCCCATCCCGAGGCCGTCGCTGTGGCAGGACACCTCGCCGTGGTGCAGCCCGACCAGGCTCTTGACGAGCGCCAGCCCGATTCCCAGCCCGCCCTGGGCGCGGTCCGAGCTGCGCACGGCTTGCGAGAACAGGTCGAACACATGCGGCTGCAGTTCGGCCGCAACGCCGGCGCCGTTGTCTTCGACGCTGATGATCACCTGGCTGGCGGTGGTTTCGGTGCGGACCACGATGCGCCCGCCGCGCTCGGTGTACTTGACCGCGTTGTTGAGGATGTTCGACAGGATCTGCACCATCCGCTTGTGGTCGCCCATGACATGCGCCGGTTCGGCGGGCGACGTGACCGTCAGCTGGTGCAGGCGCGCCTCGACCAGCGGGCGTACCTGCTCGACCGCGTCGGCGACAACGCGGTTGACGTCGAGATCGGTGCCGCTCAGTTCGATCAGGCCGCGGGTGACGCGCGAGATATCGAGCAGGTCGTCGACCAGGCTGGACATGTGCTGCACCTGGCGGCTGATGACGGCGCTGGTCTGGCGAATCCGTGCCTCGCCGAGGTTGGCGATCGCCAGCAGGTCGGCGGCGGCGCGGATCGGCGCCAGCGGGTTGCGCAGCTCGTGCGCCAGCATCGCCAGAAATTCGTCCTTGCGGCGGTGCTGGTCGCGCAGCGTGTCGTACAGGCGCGCATTCTCGAAGCCGGTCGCCGCCACCGACGCCAGCTGGCTCAGGATCGCCTCGTCCGCTTCGGTAAATTCGCCGTCTTCCTTGTCGGAGGCCTGCAGCAGGCCGATGTTGCTGCCGTCCTGGGCCTTCAGCGGCACCGCCAGCCAACCGCGCATCGGCGGGTGTTCGGCGTGGTGGGCGCCAAAACCCTTCCAGTCGGGGTGGCGCTCCAGTTCATGCTGGGTCAGGCGCATCGGCTGGTTGGTGCGGCACACGGTGGCGTAAATGCCGCTGCCGTCCGGGGTGGCCTGGTAGCCGGCGAAGCGCGCATATTTGTCCGACAGCGACACCGCATTGATCGACTGGCTCCCGCTGTCGCCTGCATTGAGCGAAATGACCGCCTGGTGCGTGCCCAGGATGTCGCGCACGATGTCGACCAGCGCGGCGGCGATATCGTCGACGCTGGCGCTGGTGTGCAGCTGGTTCGAGGCGGCCGCGACCTTGGCCAGCACCGCCGAGTGGCGGCGCTCGGCGTGCAGGCGGCGCGCCAGTTCCGACTCGACGATCTTGACCTCGTGGATGTCGGTGTTCGAGCCGATCCACATGATCACGCGGCCCGCTTCGTCGCGCATCGGCACGGCGCGCGACAGGTGCCAGCGGAACTGGCCGTCGGCGCGGCGGCAGCGCTGCTCGACCTGGAATGGCTCGGTGTGCTCGAGCGCGTGGGTCCAGGCGCCGATGCTGTCGTCGAGGTCGTCCGGATGGATCAGCTGCACCCAGTTCCAGTCGTGCAGCGCGTCCTCACCCAGGCCGCTGAACTCGGTCCAGGCCGGATTGAAATAGTCGATGCTGCCCTCGGGCGTGGTGGTGAAGATCTTCTGGTGCATCGAGTCGAGCATGAAACGCAGCCGCTGTTCGTTGTTGCGCAGTGCTTCGTCGGTGCGGCGCCGCTCGGTAATATCGGTGTTGGTGCCGATCCATTCGCGGATCGTGCCGTCGGCGTGGTACAGCGGCACCGCGCGCACGCTGGTCCAGCGGTAGGCGCCGCTGGCGTGCATGACGCGGTACTCGTTCTGGTAGATCGACTTGGCGGCGACGGCGTCGGCCCAGACCTGCGCGGCATGCGCGCGGTCGTCCGGGTGAATCGCGTCGAGCCAGCCGCTGTCTCTCCATTGCTCGTAAGTCTGGCCGGTGAACTCGCGCCAGCTGGGCGAATCATCGATGATGACGCCGTCGGCGTCACTGTTCCAGACGATCTGGCTGGACGCCGCCACCAGCGAACGGAAGCGCTCTTCGCTCAGGCGCAGCGCGACGTCGGACTGCATGCGGTCGCTGATGTCTTCATGCATGATCATCAGTTCCAGCACCTTGCCGTGCTGGTCCTTGATCGGCTGCACGCGCGACGTGACCCAGCGCGGGCGCGCGACGATGCCCATTTCGGCAGGGTCGTAGCGGATCGCCGGTATATCGACCGCCTCGCCGGCAAACGCGCGCCGCAGGTAAGGCGTGACGCCCTTGGCTTCCAGCTGCGGGTCGGTCAGCAAGTTGTAGTCGCCGTACAGGACGTGGTCCTTGAGCGCGTCGCCGAGCGGCCCTTGCCACATGGTTTCCCAGACCTTGTTGACCTGCAGCGTACGGCCATCGGCAGCCACCAGCTGCATGCTGATCGGCGCCTGGTCGAACACTTCGCGAAAGCGCAGTTCCGAGGTCGAGGCTGGGGTTGGATCGACACTCATATGCGGTTCCGGGACAGGTGGAAGGAATGGTTATACTTTTCGGCGGGAAATTATATCAGCACGCATCACGGTGCAATATTGATCATTTCAAGCGTGCGTCGCTTTCTGCAGTCAAAATGGCGAGAAACATTCATCGCGGAGGAAACATGCTGATCGCTACATTCAACGTCAATGGGATTACCAGCCGCTTACCCAACCTGCTGCAATGGCTGGAGGAAAAGCAGCCGGATGTCGCCTGCCTGCAGGAACTGAAGGCGCCGCAGGAAAAATTCCCGGAAGAAGCGTTGAAGGAAATCGGTTACCACGCGATCTGGCATGGCCAGAAGAGCTGGAACGGCGTGGCGATCCTGACCCGGGACGCGCCGGCGCAGGAAATCGGGCGCGGGCTGCCGGGCGACCCGGCCGACGAGCAAAGCCGCTATATCGAGGCGGCCGTCAATGGCGTGATGGTCTGCTGCCTGTACCTGCCAAACGGAAATCCGGCGCCGGGCCCGAAGTTCGAGTACAAGCTGCAGTGGTTCGAGCGCCTGATCGCGCGCGCCGCCGAACTGATCGAGAGCGGGGCGCCGGTGGTGCTGGCGGGCGACTTCAACGTGATGCCGACCGAGCGCGACGTCTACAAGCCGGAGCGCTGGACCAAGGACGCGCTGTTCCGGCCCGAGACGCGCGAAGCCTTCCACCGGCTGGTGGCGCAAGGCTGGACCGATTCGCTGCGCGCCATGCACCCGGATGAGACCATCTACACGTTCTGGGATTATTTCCGCGATGCTTATGGGCGCAACGCGGGGCTGCGCATCGACCATCTGCTGCTCAGTCCTGCGCTGGCCGGGTCGCTGAAGGCAGCCGGCGTCGACCGCGACGTGCGCGGCCGCGAGAAGCCGAGCGACCACGCGCCGACCTGGATCGAACTCGCGCTGGACAGGTGAGGCGGCAAGGCAGCCAATGGACGAACCACGTTGCCCGCTGTGCGGCCGGATCCTGGGCACGGCGAACATCGACCGCCATCACCTGGTGCCGAAGAAGTTCAAAGGCACCGAGCAGTTCCCGATCCACAAGATCTGCCATCGCAAGATCCACTCGGTGTTTACCGAACGGGAATTGCTGGACAACTTCCACAGCTGGGATGCGCTGCGCCGCCACGAGGATATCCGGGCTTTCATCGGCTGGGTGGCCAGGAAAGATCCCGGGTTTTACGCGCGCACGGCGACTTCCAGGGCCAAGAAGATGAAGTAGCGCGCCGCTACTGCGGCAAGGCGCGCGCGTTGCGCTGACGTAGCCAGTATCCGCTGCCCAGCAGCGCGAGCCACGCCGGAATCAGATACACCGACAGGCGCAGCCCGGGCGTAATGAACATGACGACCAGGATCCCCGCGAGGAACACCAGGCACAGATAGCTCGAGAGCGGCCACATCGGGCTTGGGAAGGCGGTGGCCGCGCCCAGTTTCTTTTTGTGCGCGCGGAAACGCAGGTGAATCCAGGTGATCATCGCCCAGTTGATGACCAGCGCCGAGACGACCAGCCCCATCAGCATGCCAAAGGCTTCGCCCGGCATGAAGTAGTTCAGGCTCACGCACAGGCCGGTCGCGGCCGCCGACACGCCGAGCGCCGCCAGCGGCACGCCGCGGCGGTTCACTTTCAGCAGGGCACGCGGTGCATTGCCTTGCAGCGCCAGGCCGTACAGCATGCGGCTGTTGGCATAGACGCAGCTGTTGTACACCGACAGCGCGGCGGTCAGCACCACGATGTTGAGCACATTGGCCACCAGGCTGCTGTCGAGCGCATGGAAGATCAGTACGAACGGGCTGCCGCCGCTGACCACTTTTTGCCACGGGTACAGCGACAGCAGCACGCCAAGCGCGCCGATGTAGAAGATCAGGATGCGGTAGATGGCCTGGTTGGTGGCTTTGGGAATGGTTTCGGATGGATTCTCGGCTTCCGCCGCGGTGATGCCGACCAGCTCCAGGCCGCCGAACGAGAACATGATGACCGCCATCGCCATCACCAGTCCGCCAACGCCGTTCGGGAAGAAGCCGCCGTGCTGCCACAGGTTGGCGACCCCGGCTTCAGGGCCGGCGCCGCCCGAGGCCAGCAGGTAGATGCCGAAGCCGATCATCGCGACGATGGCCACCACCTTGATCACGGCGAACCAGAATTCCATCTCGCCGAAGGCCTTGACCGTGGCCAGGCTGATGCTGTTGATGATGACGAAGAACGCCAGCGCCGACATCCAGGTCGGTATATCCGGATACCAGTACTGCACGTAAATGCCGACGGCGCTCAGTTCGGCCATGCTCACCAGGATGTACAGCACCCAGTAATTCCAGCCCGAGGCGAAGCCGGCCAGGTGGCCGCAATACTTGTCGGCGAAATAGCTGAAGGAACCGGCGACCGGCTCGTCGACGACCATTTCGGCCAGCTGGCGCATGATCAGGAAGGCGATCACGCCGGCAATCGCGTAGCCCAGCAGCACCGAGGGACCGGCCAGCTGGATGGTTTGCGCGATACCGAGGAACAGTCCGGTTCCGATGGCGCCGCCCAGCGCGATCAGCTGAATGTGACGGCTCTTGAGGCCGCGCGTGAGTTGCTGCTGTCCTTGGACTGCCATGGTGTTTACCGAAATGCAAAAAGGGGGACATTTTAATGTAATTCGGAAATTGCAGCGGCCACAGGATGCGCGATCGTCATTGCAACCGGCGCCAGCGTGACTAGAATGGAAGCGTGTTGTTCACGGTACGGCCATGAAGATCCTGACCAGAGGCGTCGCGAAACGCCTGATATTTTCGCTGCTGCTCGGTGCGGGCTTGTCCGGGTGTGCGGTCTACGGTCCGCCGCCGGTTGCCTACGATCCGTATCCCTACAGCTATGGCCCGCCCGTCTACGCGGGGCCGCCGGTGTCGTTCGACCTGGGCTTTGGCTTCTACGACTTTGGGCGGGGCTACCACCACCGCGGACACGGGCTCCAGCATCGCCACCACCATGGCGCGCGCGCGCATCGCCATCAGCACGGCCAGCGCGGGGGCCATCACGGGCATCGCGGCTTTCGCGGGGTGCGGCGCTAGGCGCTGAAACGGTCCGTGCTATCCTAGCCGGACAGTGAATCTCCCGACCACAACCGGAGCCGGCATGACCGTAGCGTACGCCTGATGCTGCAGACCTTTGCGATCCTGCTGGTGTTCCAGTGCCTTGGCGAAGGGCTGGTGTTCCTGCTGCAGTTGCCGCTCCCCGGACCGGTCGCCGGCATGCTGCTGCTGTTCGCGGCGCTGCTCGCGTCGCCGCGGCTGCACGCGCTGGTCGAGCCGGCCGGCAGCGAACTGCTGAAGCATCTGTCGCTGCTGTTCGTGCCCGCTGGCGTCGGCATCGTTGCGGCCGGTTCCGCCATCGGCAGCAACTGGCTGGCTTTGCTGGCCGCGATGGTGGGCAGCACGCTGGTGACCCTGGCTGTGACGGCCGCCGTGATGCGCGCACTGACGCCCGATGACTGAACTTCCGGAAATCGGCGCATTCTGGGTCTATCTCGCGGCCACGCCGCTGGTCGGCCTGACACTGACCTTGTGCGCATACACCATCGCCCAGGCGATCAATGCGCGCTGCCGGATGTCGCCGCTGGCCAATCCGGTGGCGATTGCGATTGCGCTGGTGGCGCTGGCGCTGGCCCTGACCGGCATGTCGTACCAGGAGTATTTCGCCGGTGCGCAGTTCGTCCACTTCCTGCTGGGACCTGCAACCGTGGCGCTGGCCATTCCGCTGGCGCGCCAGGTGCCGACCATCCGGCGCGTCTTCGTTCCCCTGTTTTTCGGTCTGCTGGCCGGTTCGGCTTGCGCGATTTTGTCGGCGGTGGCGCTGGTGATGGCGCTGGGTGGTTCGGAACTGCTGGCGGTGTCGGCAGCGCCCAAGTCCGCCACCACGCCGATCGCGATGGCCGTCGCCGAACGCCTGGGCGGCATGAGCGCGGTCACGGCCGCGCTGGTGGTGGGTACCGGCGTGTTCGGCGCCGTGGTGGCGCGCTTCCTGTTCAACTGGATGGGCATCGGCTCGCCCCGGGTGCGCGGCTTCGCACTGGGCGTCGCCTCGCATGGCATCGGCACTGCCCGCGCGTTCCAGGTCAGCCCCGAGATGGGCGCGTTCGCCGGGCTCGGCATGGGGCTCAACGCGGTGTTGACCGCATTGCTGGCCCCATGGCTGGTGCCGCTCGCGCTACGGCTGTTCTGACCGGCTTCAGTCTATAAACAGCGTCGCCGGGCACTCGAGGTAGGCGCGCAGCGCCTGCACGAACTGGGCTGCGTACATGCCGTCGATCACGCGGTGGTCGAACGAGCATGACAAATTCATCATCTTGCGCACGACGATCGCGCCGTCGCGCACCACTGGCCGCTCGACCATGCGGTTGACGCCGACGATGGCCACTTCCGGATGGTTGATAACGGGCGTGGTGACGATGCCGCCCAAGGCGCCCAGGCTGGTGATGGTGATGGTCGATCCCGACAGCTCGTCGCGCGCTGCCTTGCTGGTGCGCGCCGCCTCTGCCAGCCGCGCCACTTCGGCGGCGCTGGCCCACAGGTCGCGCGACTCCGCATGGCGCACCACCGGCACCATCAGGCCGGCGTCGGTCTGGGTGGCGATGCCGATGTGGACAGGCTTGTGGTACGTGACCGAGCCGACATCGTCGTCAAAGCGCGCATTGACGTGCGGGAAGCGCGCCGCACCCAGCACGACGGCGCGCATCAGCAGCGGCAACAGGGTCAGCCGGCCGCGCTCGGCGCCATGGCGGGCGTTGAGCTGCACGCGCAGGGATTCCAGGTCCGTCACGTCGACTTCCTCGACGTAGGTAAAGTGCGGGATGCGGCGTTTTGCATCCTGCATCTTTTCGGCGATCTTGCGGCGCAGGCCCAGTAGCGGCACCGCCTGCACGCCTTCCAGCGGCGCGTAGCGGTTGCCGGCCGGCGCGGGGCCGGGCTTGCTGCCGGCGAGGATCGCATCCAGGTCGGCATGGGTGATGTGGCGTGCCGGCCCGGTCGCCCGCACGCTGTGCAGGTCGATGCCAAGGCTGCGCGCGCGCTGGCGCACCGATGGCGAGGCAAGCGGCTTCTCCTGGGACGCGGCCGGTGCCGGGGGCGGGGCGGCGACGGTCACTTGCGCGGCCGCTGCTGGCGCCGGTGCCGGTGCCGGTGCTTGGGCTGGTGCTTGGGCTGGTGCTGGCGCTGGCGCTGGCGCGGCCACCGCGGCAGGCGGCGCGGGGGCGCGGGCTGGCGCCGGTGCGCCGGCGACGGTATTGCCGTCGCCCTCGACCTCCAACCTGATCAGCTCGGCACCGACAGCCAGCGCCTGGCCGATCGCGCCGCCCAGCGACACCACCGTGCCGTGCACCGGCGAGGGGATTTCAACGGTGGCCTTGTCGGTCATCACGTCGGCCAGCACCTGGTCCTCGGTGACGGCATCGCCCGGCTGCACGCGCCATTCGACCACTTCGACTTCGGCAATGCCTTCGCCCAGGTCCGGCATCTTAATTACATGAATTCCCATTACGCCTCCATCGCACGTTTGAATGCCGCACCAACACGGTCAGGTCCGGGGAAATACACCCATTCCTGTGCGTGCGGGTAAGGCGTGTCCCAGCCGGTGACTCGTTCGACCGGCGCTTCGAGGTGGTAGAAGCAATGCTCCTGCACCAGGGCCACCAGTTCGGCGCCGAAGCCGCTGGTGCGCGTTGCCTCGTGCACCACCACGCAGCGCCCGGTCTTCTTGACCGAGTTGACGATCGCGTCGAGATCCAGCGGCCAGATGCTGCGCAGGTCGATGATCTCGGCGTCGACGCCGGTTTCGCGCGCGGCCGCTTCCGCCACGAACACCATCGTGCCGTAGGTGATCACGGTCAGGTCTTCGCCGGGGCGGAACACCGATGCCTTGTCGAGCGGCACCGTGTAATAGCCCTCGGGCACTTCCCCGAGCGGATGCTGCGACCATGGCACCACCGGCTTGTCGTGGTGGCCGTCGAACGGACCGTTGTACAGGCGCTTGGGCTCGAGGAAGATCACCGGGTCGTCGTTCTCGATGCATGAGATCAGCAGGCCTTTGGCGTCGTACGGGTTGGACGGCATCACCGTGCGCAGGCCGCAGACGTGGGTGAACATCGCTTCCGGGCTCTGGCTGTGGGTCTGGCCGCCGTAGATGCCGCCGCCGCAGGGCATGCGGATGGTCATCGCGGCGGTGAACTCGCCGGCCGAGCGGTAGCGCAGGCGCGCCGCTTCCGACACGATCTGGTCCGAGGCTGGGTAGAAATAGTCGGCGAACTGGATCTCGACGACCGGGCGCAGGCCGTAGGCGGCCATGCCGACCGCGGTGCCGACGATGCCGCCTTCCGAGATCGGCGCGTCGAACACGCGCGACTTGCCGTACTTGGCCTGCAAGCCGTCGGTGCAGCGGAACACGCCGCCGAAATAGCCGACGTCCTGGCCGTAGATCACCACATTGTTGTCGCGCTCGAGCATCACGTCCATGGCCGAGCGCAGGGCCTGGATCATGGTCATCGGCACGGTGTTGGTTTGCTTGTCTCTTGCCACGTCACACTCCCGATTGTTCGCGCTGGCGGCGCAGGTGTTCCGGCATGTCCTTGTAGACATCCTCGAACATCGAGGCCGCGTCCGGCCCGCGGCCGCTGGCCAGCGTGCCGTACTGTTCTGCTTCCTTCTGGGCGGCCACGATTTCCGCTTCCAGTTCCTTGCTCGTGGCGTCGTGCTCCTGGTCCGACCACAGGCCGCGCAGGGTCAGGTGCTGGCGCAGCCGGCCGATCGGGTCGCCCAGCGGGAAGTGGGTCCAGTCGTCGGCGGGCCGGTACTTGGACGGGTCGTCCGAGGTCGAGTGCGGGCCGGCGCGGTAGGTGACCCACTCGATCAGCGTCGGGCCGAGGTTGCTGCGCGCGCGTTCGGCGGCCCAGCGCGAGGCGGCATAGACGGCGAGAAAGTCGTTGCCGTCCACGCGCAGCGAGGCGATGCCGCTGCCGACCCCGCGCGCGGCAAAGGTGACGCTTTCGCCGCCGGCCAGCGCCTGGAAGGTCGAGATCGCCCACTGGTTGTTGACCACGTTCAGGATCACCGGCGCCCGGTAGACGTGGGCAAAGGTGAGGGCGGTGTTGAAGTCCGATTCGGCGGTGGCGCCGTCGCCGATCCAGGCCGCGGCGATCTTGGTGTCGCCCTTGATGGCCGAGGCCATGCCCCAGCCGACCGCCTGCACGAACTGGGTGGCAAGGTTGCCCGAGATGGTGAAGAAGCCCGACTTGCGCACCGAATACATGACCGGCAACTGGCGGCCCTTCAACGGGTCGCGCTCGTTCGACAGCAGCTGGCAGATCATGTCGACCATCGACACCTTGTGCGCCATCAGCAGGCTTTGCTGGCGGTAGGTCGGGAAGTGCATGTCGCCGTCGTCGAGCGCCAGCGCCTGGGCGGTGCCGAGCGCTTCCTCGCCAAGCGAGGTCATGTAAAACGACATTTTCTTCTGGCGCTGGGCGATCACCATGCGGGCGTCGAAGATGCGCGTCTTCATCATGGTGCGCAGCCCAAAGCGCAGCAGGTCGCTGTCGATGTCCACGGCCCACGGGCCGACGGCGTTGCCGCTGTCATCGAGCACGCGGATCAGCGACCACGCGAGGTCGGCGGTATCTGGCGGCGCCACGTCGACAGGCGGGCGCCGGACGTCGCCTGCGGTGTTCAGGCGGAGGTACGAAAAATCAGTCTTGCATCCCGGCCGGCCGGTGGGCTCCGGTACATGCAGCGACAGAGGCTTACTCTGGCTCATTATTGCTTCCCCTTGGTAAGGTGGTGCGCCGCAAGAATACCAAATTGTGCCCGCGCACGCGTGCTATTTACGCAAGTTTTCATATTGCGCTGCGCCATATTGGAGCGCACTCATGCGAACTAAATGCCCGGCTCGCCTGTCTAGAACACGGTAGAGCATCCAGGCGAGCAGAGCATGCCCGATCCCCCCTGGCGCTCGGGAATTGACGGGACAGGACTGGCAGGCGGCTTTTTTGCGCCGCGCCATGCCTGCCGATCTCATTGAATGCTATTTCTGATTCGCGGCGCCTGCTGACAGGCCCGCGCGCCGAGGGGAACAATAATGAAGAAGGTGATTTCTGTATTTTCGTGCCGCGTCATACTGATGCTGGTGGCGGGCTGGCTTCCGATGCTTGGCGCCTGCAGCGGTGGCAGCGGCGCCGACTCGCGGGCCTTGCCGGCGCCGGCGCCGGTGCTGGCAGCGGCGGCGCCGGGCGCCGTGGAGGCGCCGGTGGGCGGCACGGCCGTCGTCGGCACGCCGGCGCCTGTGGCTGATCCCGTCCCGGCAGCGCCAGTGGACGGCATGGCCGATGAATTCGCGGTGTCCGGCTATTCGCCGGTCGCCGCACCTGCCAGCGCGCCGGCCGACGCGGTGTTTCCGGGCATGGGCGGCGGCACCGCGGCCGACCCGCTCGGCGAGATCCACGAGGCAGTCCACCTGGCCCACGCCAATCGCGACGCCTTGTACGTGTCGCCAAGCGGGTCGGATGGCAACCCTGGTACATCGACGCGGCCATTCCGGTCGCTGGCACGGGCGGCAAGGGCGGTGCGCGCCGGCACCACGGTGTATGTTGCGCCAGGCATCTACAATGGCGGGTTCCGCACCACTGCCAGCGGCAGGCAGGATGCGCGCATCAGCTGGATATCGACCAGGAAATGGGGCGCCAAGCTGGTGCCGCCGCCCGGCTCGCGCACCAAGGTGGCGTGGGACAACCGGGGGGACTATGTCGATGTGATCGGCTTCGAGATCGATGGACGCCAGCACCGCGACGGGTTGCGCTGGACACATGGCATCTACAACGGCGGCTCCTACGATTCAATCCGCAACAATTACGTCCATCACATCGCGCAGAAAATCCAGTGCACATCAGGGGGCGGGGCCGCGATCGGGATCGACAGCTACTACCGCGGCGTCAAGTCGGACGTGATTGCCAACCTGATCCACGACATCGGTCCTGCCGGCTGCCACTTCGTACAGGGAATCTATGTCAGTACTTCCGGGACGGTCAAGAACAACGTGGTCTACCGGGTGGCCGAGGCGGGCATCCATCTGTGGCATGACGCCAACCGGGTCATCATCACCAACAACACGGTCACCGAATCGAATACCGGGATCATCGTCGGCGGAGGCAACTTCTATCACACCAAGGGGCCGAACGATTACACCCTCGTCTACAGCAATATTGTGTACGACAACAAGATGGGCATTTCAGAACAGGGCCGGACCGGCAAGAACAATAGCTACCGCAATAACCTGGTCTACCGAAACGCACGCTTTAACTGGAGCCTGAAGAACGGCCTGACCCACAGCGGGACAGTCAGTTCCGCGCCATTGTTTGTCGGCGAAAACGCCAGCGTGCCGAACCTGAAACCGAGCCGCAGTTCACCGGCGGTCGGGCAGGCGTCGCCAGCCCATGCGGCCAGCACCGACTTCGACGGGCGCGCCCGCAATGCCAGCACCGGCTACGATATCGGGGCCTACCAGCACTGAGCCGGGCCGCTAGTGCACCAGCACCTGGTTGAACATGCCGTACTGGAGGCTGGCGGCAATGCGGCGCGCGACAAGCAGGAACTCGCCGGCCAGCTCGGGCGTGAACAGCCGGTGCGCGGTGCTGTCGAACAGCGACAGCCAGCGCCTGAAGTGGTCGGGCACGACGCCGTCAAGCTCCATGTGGGTGCCATAGACGTTGCCGCGAAATTCCCGGGTGGCGAGCATGACGGTGGACCAGAACTCCACCATCCGCGCCAGGTGGGGTTCCCAATCGTCACCGATGGCGGCGTCGAAGATGGTGTGCAGCTCCGGATCGCGCCTGACGTCGGCGTAGAACTCGTGGACCAGCTGGGCGATGACCGCCCGGTTCAGTTCAGCATGCATGGGCATCACGATAAGATATAGATGAGATGCCTCATTATAATCCGCTCGTCCATAGCTTTTGCGGATGAATGGCCGGAAAAGACGTCGCTAAATTTGCGACACTCAGGCGCCTTGTTCGATGCCTGGTGCGGGACGGCGCCGGGCCGCCGGCCCCTTGGATCGTCACCCGGCGCAGTTGAAAGCAGAATTGGTGCCGGTGTTTGAGGCCACCGGACTAACCTGCGGCGCCTGCGACTGCAGGCATCCAACGCCCCCATGGTAGTACCGCTAAATGACCGGAGAATGACGTCGGTCACAAGCGAGGCGTTAAGGATTTCCCAGCAGGTCGTGGGCGTCCAGGATCGCGTACGCGATGTCCGGATGGCGTTCGAGGCATTTCCTCACGGCGGCGGGGATGGTCTGGCGCGTCTTGCGGCACAGTCCCGGCCGCTCATCGAGGAGGATGGTAAAGCCGCGCACCGTGCGCACGCCGCGTGCGCTGGGGGTGATGCTCAGGCCGATGCCGAGCAGCTCTTGCATCTTGGCGCCGAGGCGCTGCAGGTCGTCGTAGGTTTCGATGCTGTCTATGCGCGCGATCAATTTCTTTTCTTCTTCGCGGGTCAGGCGCAGCACGCGCCAGTCGGCGTGCGGGTCGGCCAGCAGGCGGTCGCGGTCGCAAACGCAGGCGCCGGGCGGGCACTCTACGCGTATCGGGAACGGTACCGCTTGTAGCATGAGGTCGCGCCGTTGATGAACAAAGGAGACATATTCTACCTCGCGCCCGCCGCCGCTCCAATATGCGCAGCGCCGCCCGTGGCGGCGGCGTCGCGGGTGCGCAGCCGCACCTGCAGCTCGCGCAGGTAATACGCCAGCAGGCGCGTGTCGCCCGACAAGCCGCGCTGTGCCGGCGACGCGGCATCGGCGTGGCGCAGTTCGATCAGCAGCTCCGGGCCGGCCGGGCCGGGCGGGATGGCCAGCTCGGCGACGGCCAGTGAATGCATGCCGGCCGGTTTTCCATTGATGCGCACCTCCGATGCGCGCACCCGGTCAAAATAGTGTCCGGTAAAGGATAAGCCGGTCGCCTCCTGGCCGGCTGGAAGGCGAATCCTGATGAGCGAGCGTGCGGCGCTGGTCCAGGTCCCCGCAGCTTCGGCGCCATGCCAGCCGCTGTCGAGCACTTGGCGGGCTGCGCCGGCGCCGGCAAAGCTCAGCCGCACTGGCGTGTCGGCGCGGGCTGCCGCCGAGCAGGCAAGCGGTCCGTTCAGGTACTCCCAGCCGCGGTCGACTGCAACAACCGCGTGCGTGCTGACCTGCCGTCCTGCGGGACACACGCCGCCACTGTCGCTGCTGTTGGTCCAGTGGCGCAGCAGTTTGACCGGCACGCCGTTGGCATATAACACCTGGGTGGTATCGCGGGTGATGCTGGCCTCGCTGTGCTTGCCGCGCTCGATGAAGATCTCGGGGTCGGGATTGAGGTGGCCGGGAAATGCCGCGAGCGCCCACTCGGCCAGCGGCGCGTGATGGAGGTAGTTGGTGGTGCGCCACATTAAGCCGCTACCGAGCACGGCCATGCATTGCGCTACGATTACGGCGCCTACGACCTGCATGCGCGGCCTGGCTGGCAAGGCAGGCAGGACCGACACGAGATAGGCCGCCAGCGGCATCGCGGCCCAGTACGCATATCGCAACATGACCGACGTGCCGCTGTTCCAGTTCATCGCAGCCAGCGCCGGTGCTGCAACGATGCAGCACGCCAACGTGGCGAACAGGGCGTTGGCTGCAACGACCCGCTTGTTCAGCGCCAACCTGATTGCCGCGATCGCCGCCAGTCCGGCGAACAGCCCCGGCATGCCCGCCAACATGCCCTGGTCAAGGTCGAAGACGAAGGACAAGGCGCGGCGCGCGGTGATCAGGGACGGATCGGTAAAGTGGGGCGCGATCAGGCTGGGTACGCCGAACACGCTGTAATAGAACAGGTAGGGGCCAAGCGCGGCGGCGATGCCCAGGGTGCCAAGGGTGATCTGGGCCGCCGCGCTGCGATGTACGATCGGCAGGGTGACGAGTGCCGGCACGCGCAACGCGGCCAGGCGATGCGCAGCGAACAAGGGAATGATCAATGCCAGCGACGGATTCTGGGTCGCGCCTATGCCAGCCAGGCATATCGCCATCGACGTATCGCGTCGCAGCACGCACATGGTGGCGGAGAATGCGCAGCAGGCGGTGAGCACTTCCGGGCCGGTCCATCGGAGATAGTATGCGGTGCCAAGCGACAGGAACACCAGCGCCGCGGTCCGGCTCGCTTTTGGCAATGACTGATGCAGGTGCACAATGGTCGCGCCCAGCAGCGTCAGGTTAAGCAGCGGAAAACACAAGGCGGGGTTGATTCCCAGCCATACCGCGACCGCGTAATATGGCGCCGCCATCAGCGAATACAGCCAGAAGTGAATGGCGTATATCTCGCCCGGTTCGGTACGTGCGAATCCGAAGTGCGGCAGTCCCGCCGGCGTGCGGCGCAGTTCGTCGACAGCGTTGGCGAGCAGGGTGTGGGCAGCCGGATCGATGTGCCCGTCGAGTAGCCTTGACAGATGCGCGAAGTCGGCCGGGGTGAGCAATGCGCTGCCGTGGGCGGTGAACGCATGCGCCATCATCAGGTATTCAATGCCATCGCCATCGATGTGGGATCGCAGGATTCCAGCGATGGTGGCAAGTAGCGCGAACAGCGCCCAATACCCGGTTCGGGCGTCTGTCGGCATGAATTCCAGGTGCGATTGGGAAACGTAAAGTGCCGTGTTTATAACATGCGTGTTCGTTGTATTTGTTGGTTAATTGTCAGTAGATAAAATAAATAAATAACCGACTTTCTTCCATCCAATCTGGATACGTTCTAGCTGGAAGGGCGCGGGTTCGGTCATGCGTGCGCGGCGCAAGGTGGCGTAAACTGCCGCCATGTATGAGGCACGCGGAGGTTGTCATGGTGCTGAGCGGGGGATGTTGTTGTGGCGCGGTTCGCTACGAAACAGCGGAGCATGTTTTTCATGCGACGATTTGTCACTGTCCGACTTGCCGCAAGTCTGCGGGCGCGCCCAGCGTGGCCTGGTTCAGCGTGCACCTGTCGGACTTCGAAATTATTTCCGGCAGCTTGGCCAGTTACCAGTCGAGCCAGCACGTCACGCGCGGCTTTTGCGCCGAGTGCGGAACCCAGTTGACCTACCAGCGCGATGACTTTCCCAACGAGATCGATATTACCTTGTGCAGCCTGGACGATCCGGAGGTCACCCGGCCGGACGATCACACCTTCGTCGAGTACCGCCTGAGCTGGATGGTTCCCGGCGATGACCTGCCCGAATTCCCCCGGACCCGTGCCGAAGGACCGCTTCCAATGACGCACGACCGGCCCGGGCAACGACCCCGTCACTGAACAGTATCGGCGACGCAGGTTGCGCGCTTGCGCCCGCCCGGCATCGGGTCAGAATGAATAGACCAGCGTGACGGAGGTCTGGGTATCGGTGTTTTTCTTATTGGCCGGTACGTTGGTATCGTTGCGGGCGGCAAACGCCGCCTTCATTTGCATGGTGTCGTTGATCTTGGTGGACAGCGCGGTTTCGGCGATCGAGTGGACGTTCGAGGTGCCGCGTTCGACGCTGACCGAATGCGAAAACACCGCTGACGGACTCAGACGCCAGTTGACGGCGGCCGCCCCGCGTACCGTGAAGCCCTTTTCGTCCTCGCCATTGGCGCGCGTGCCGGTGAAGTAACCCGGGCCGACTTCAAGGTCGATGCGGCGATCCTTGGAATTTTGCCAGCCCCACGCGTGGCCGACCGCCATGGTCGAGTAGGTGGTGTAGGCGCCGAAGCGGTCATCGACATAAGTGCCCAGTACGAACAGCTTCTTGCCGTCTTCCATCAACTTGTAGGCTGCCTTGGCCGATGCCGACACGCGTTCCGCCGATTTCACGGTGACCGTCTTGCCGCTGCCGACGGTTTTTTTATCTTCCTTGAAATAACCCGAAACGATGTACTGGTTGCTCCAGTCGTCGAGTTCCTGGCGCGCATCGATGCGGCCGGTCACCGAGGTGCCTGCGGTGTTGCCGGACGTCGTGATCGCGCCGAGCTCGGCGGAAGTCTTCCAGGAAGGGTCAATGTCGCCGGCGTAAGCGCTGCCGTGCGCCACGGCTGCGGCGAGCGAAAGGTAGGAGAGGAGTTTCATGGGCGTATCGGTGCGGCTGTCGGTGCCAACTATTGTAACCGATCAACACCGGAGTGCGGCCCTGCAAACACGCAACTTACGTCAATTTACCGTCAATACGCTCTAACGATGCCTATTCATCCGCAATATAGGCAACGTCAACTGCTGTCCGCTTACGGATTGGCAGCCGTCAGGCCGCGCTGGCGGCTCGCCGACATTGAACTGTCGAGCAACATCAGGGTCCGGCGCGCTTCTTTAAGGGTGGCGACATCGCGGGCCAGCGAGCGCCCCGGTGCCTGTACCTGGGTGTAGGGAGCGGGGCGCAGCTTGGTCGATGGCGGAAGGTTGGTCAGTTGGTAGCGAACCGTGCCGCCGGTGAGCGCCGGGGCTGCTTGGTCAGCGGCCGCTTCCGGGGCCACCTCGGCAGCTGCGGGCAGCGGGGCCGATGTCAGTACGACCTGGGTCGCTTCGCTGGCACATGGCTGGTCGGTCAAAGTCACGTGGCCGGCACTGTCGGTGCACTTGTTGATGCCGGTTCCTGCGAAGGTGCTCGAAACGATGACCATGCCTGCGGCGAAAAGTGTGTGGCGGATGGCTTTGCATTTCATGATGTTGCTCCTCGTTAGCGTTTAGATAATTATGCGCGCCACGAGGAGCCACTTCTGTTCGGTACCACACGATGTCAAAATAATAATTTATTGCTGAGTTCACGCTCCGGCGTAGGCGTATTTGAATGTGAACGCGGCAGCGATCACCCAGACGATGGGCTTGACTTCGCGCACTTTGCCAGTGAGCAGCTTGAGCATCGCATAGGTGATGAAGCCGAAGGCGATGCCGTGGGCGATCGAGTAAGTAAAGGGAATCGCTACCGCGCAGATGGCGGCGGGAATGCTTTCGGTGGTCTCGTCCCAGTCGATGTTGCCGAGGTCGCGCAGCATCAGGCAGGCGACGAACAGCAGCGCCGGGGCGGTGGCGTATGGCGGCACCACGCCAGCCAGCGGCGAGATGAACAGGCAGGCCAGGAACAGCAGGGCGATCACCACCGCGGTCAGCCCGGTGCGCCCGCCGGCCTGGACCCCGGCCGCGCTCTCGATGTAGGCGGTGGTGCTCGATGTTCCCAGTGCCGAGCCGGCCACGATGGCGGCGCTGTCGGCCAGCAGCGCGCGGTTCAGGCGTTCCATCTTGCCGTCGACCAGCAGCCCTGCGCGGCTGGCCACGCCCATCAGGGTGCCGGTCGCGTCGAACAGTTCGACCAGGAAGAAAATCAACACGACGTTCAGGATGCCGACGCCGATCGCGCCGCCGATATCGAGTTGCAGCAAGGTCGGCGCGAGCGACGGTGGCGCCGAGAAAATGCCCTTGAAGGTGTTGCCGCCGAAGAAAAAGCTGGCCACCGTGACTGCCACGATGCCGATCAGGATCGCGCCGCGCACGCGCAGGCGGTCGAGCGTGACGATCAGCAGGAAGCCGATGACGGCCATGATGGCGGGGGCGGAACGCAGGTCGCCGGCGCTGACCATGGTGGCTGGGTTGGCGACCACGATGCCGGCGCTTTTCAGTGCGATCAGGCCGAGGAACAGCCCCAGGCCGACCGTGATGGCGGTGCGCAGCGAATGGGGAATGCCGTTGACAATCATCGCGCGCAGGCCGAACACGCTGACCAGCACGAACAGGATGCCCGAGATGAACACGGCGCCCAGCGCGGTCTGCCATGGCACGCCCATGCCGAGCACGACAGCGTAGGCAAAGTAGGCATTTAGTCCCATGCCCGGCGCCATGCCGATGGGATAATTCGCATACAGGCCCATCATCAGGCTGCCCAGCGCGGCGGCCAGGCAGGTCGCCACGAACACGGCGTCTTTCGGCACCCCGGCGTCGCCCAGGATCGACGGATTGACGAAGATGATGTAGGCCATGGTCAGGAACGTCGTCACGCCCGCGATGACTTCGGTACGCGCCGTCGTGCCGTTTTCCTGCAGTTTGAAGTAATTGTTTAGCAGTGACACTGTGCTCTCTCCTGATGATGTGTGATTCATAATCCTTGCTGTCTTATCAAGATCATACCGCGTCGCGGCAGTCGCGTGTCTGCTTGCGATTTGCTAACATGGCGGACAAGTCACCTCACCAGAAAAACAGCCATGCCAAAAAACAAGCGACCCGTCGCACGCAAGTCCGCCGCCACCCCCGCCGCGCAGGACGACGATGATCTGGTCGCCCAGGCGATGGCCGACCTGGCGCTCGATGTCGCCGTGCCCGAAGATGACGGCCAGGCCTTGGTCAGCCAGAAGCAGGAGGACTTGAACCGCCTGATCCTCAACGCGCTGCGCAAAAAGAACGACGACGTGCTGTACGACGCCATCGACCGTGCCCGCTACACCGACATTCCGGCCTATCAATTGCTGCGCGCGAGTATCGAGGAAGCGAGCGGGGCCATCGTGATGCGGCGGGAAGGCGCGCCGGCGATGGAAATCAACGCATTCGCGATCCCGGTGTTCGTCCACGGCATTGGCGGACTGAAGCAAGACGAGGCGTTTGCCGACCCGGCCGCATTCGACGCGCTGGTCGACAGCCTGCGCAGCGGTGGCCTGGAAAGCGCCGACGCCAAGGTGGTCCTGGTGGCGCACGCCTTCGATCCGCGCGAGGCGGCGCGGATCACTTACTGCGAGCTGAACGAGATCGTGCGCGAAGTCCATGCCTCCATGACGTCCAAAAAACTGACCGCCGCGCCGGCGCTGGACCGCACGATGACGGGCTGGGCGCCGAGTACCGCCGCGGCCGCCGAGCCGACCGTCGAATTGCGTTTCCTGGTCGGCTTCGCGCTGAAACGGGTCGACGACCCGTTCTACGCGGTTCCCGCCGACGAGGCGCGCGCCGAAGCGTACTTCGAGGCGCGCATGGCGCGCTACCGCGCCTGGACCGGACAGGCCGCGCCGCTGGTGCGGCGCTGCCTTGCCGCCAATCCGGCGTCGATCGAGATCAATTTCCTGTACCAGGACCTGTTCTTCGGTGCCTTCGAGCATGGCGTCGAGGAACTGGCGACCTTGCGCATGATGACGCAGCTAAACCAGGCGCTCGATGCCAGCGGCCTGGCGCCGGCGCAGGCCAGCGCGCTGGTTGCCGCAGCGGCCGCCGACGACGACCTGGTGATGCGGGTGAGCTTGCTGGGTCAGGATGGCGCCGTGTTCGCCACGGTTGAAAAGCCGCTCGACGTCGGCGCCGAACTGGAAGCCGAGATCGAGGACGTGCGCGATGCACTGGCGGCGATCGGCATTGGCGCAGTCGAGGTCAGCGCGCCAGCGCTGTAACTCAGCGCTTCGCTTTGGCGCGCGGCCAGTTCTTTTCGATGATCGCCCACAAGATCAGGCCGTAAGCGACCAGGCGGATCAGGTAGTGCAGGGCGCTTTCCTCGTTCATCGAACGCGCCATGCTCGAATAGATGCGGTGCGCGCCTTCGATGGCGAACGACAGCGCGAAGTACAGGAAGAAGCGGTCGCCGGTGTTGCGCCAGTAGCGGATAAACACCGTGCTGATGACCAGCGAGGCCATGGCGATTGCGCCAACCAGGATGTCGTTCATGCGCTTCTCACTCCTTTTCGTAAATCAGGCCGTACAGCAGCAGCAGCAGCGCCAGCAGCGCCGAGCCTAGCCGGTAGGGCAACAAATCGACCGAGTTTGGGAAAATGACCCGGTCGACCATCAGCAGCACGTTGTTCAGTGTGATGACGACAAAACACATGCCGCTCCAAAACAGCAGGCGGTGGCGGGTGCGCCTGTAGCTGCCCAGCAGCAGCCAGGCACAGGCGAGCGACGTGAGGATGCATAAAATGTAGATGATCTGGGCCATTTAAGAATCCTTTCGCCATTTGAACGCGTCGGCGAACTGCTGCGCCTTGCGGTCGTGCTTGGAGTGGATAAGGTGGGTGACGTCGACCAGGTGGCGGGCATAGAAATCGGCCAGGCTGTCGATGGTCTCGCGCAGGAATTCACTCACTGGCTGGTAGTGGTAGCGCGCCTGCGCGCCCTCGGTGGTCGCGGCCACGGCCATGCCGGACTGGCAAAGGTCGTCGAGCAGCCCGGTCGCAGGCTTTTCGCCTAGGTACAGACGTTCGGCGACCTCTGCCGTGCTCCATGGGCCGGGAGCGGCGCGCAACAGGAGCAGGGCTTCTAAGTGCGGTACCGACGGTATGCTGGTAAGCACGAACCGGCGTATGTCTTCGGGAATTGCATGCTGCGCCATAGCTTGCTGACCGTCGCAGGTTGACTGTAAAGGAGCATTCTAATACATTCCGTTTGGCAACGCGCGCTCTATTGTGCGCAGGATAGAATGGCGCCCTTCAAATTCTCATCGGGCGTTCATGTTTCATCAGATTTTGGCCGGCGTCACGCTGGCCGCGGCGCTGCTGTGCGGCGCCGACGCGCGTGCCGGCGCCTGCCCGCGCCACTACGTCGATGGCCGCTTGCCCGAGATTCGCAATCCGGCGCTATCGGTCGCCACCCGCGAGTTATGCTACGGCGTGTTCGGCGTAATGCATTCGGGCGTCACCCGCACGGCGCTGTGGTCGGCTGAGCATTTGCGCGCAGATAACGTCGCGGCCGCCAGCGACCAGTCGCGCACCAATTCTTTCCACGCCGAGCCGCGCCTGCCGCGCGCGCAGCGGGCCGAGCTGTCCGATTACGCGCTCAGCGGGTTCGACCGCGGCCATCTGGCGCCGAACGGCAACATGCCGGACCGGCGCAGCCAGCGCGAGAGTTTTTCGCTGGCCAACATGGTGCCGCAGGACGCGCAGAACAACCGCCATGTATGGTCTGGCATCGAGCATGTCGTGCGCAAGATGGCCGCCAGGGAAGGCGCGCTGTACGTGCTGACCGGACCGGCATTTCTTGGCGCCAGTTTGCGCAAGGTCGGCAATGTGCTGGTGCCCAGCCACCTGTACAAAGTGGTGTGGAGCCCGCGCCAGAAGGCCGGCGGCGCCTGGCTCATCGAAAACGCGCCGACCACGCACTACCGGACCATCTCGATCGCGCAGCTGGAAAAGATCGTCGGCATCGACCTGATGCCATCGTTGTCGGCGCGCGAAAAAGCGGCGATGCTGCAGCTGCCGCACGTCCGCCAACGCAAGCAGAAGCGCCCAAAGCGCTACCAGGAGGAACTGTCATGACATCCAGCAGCCGGTTCGACCCGTTTTCCAACGAAGCGCAAGTTGTCACCATCGGCAAGCTGATGGTCGAGAACCGGCTCGACCGCGTGACCTTGAGCGGCGATGTCGACTTGACCGCCGACCAGGCCGGCCTCGCGCTGGCGCTGGAGCTGCATGCCTTGATCGGCAGCGTCGTCCGCAAGCTGCAGGCGCGGCCGTTGCCGGCAGCGCTGCCGCCGGCGCTGGTCAAGACCGTCGGCAACCCTTTCGCGGATTAGCGCTCGAGCACGTAACGCCCCGGCGCCGCGCCCAGCGAGCCGGTCACCGGCCGCGCCGCCACCATGCCCGTGGGCGACACCTGTTCAAGCCAGGCATGCCATTCCGGCCACCACGAGCCGGGCTTTTCTTCTGCCAGCGCGATCCACTTGTCCGGATCGACGTAGCGCGCGCCACGCTTGTGCGCCGCCGTGTAGTAACGCCTGCCGGCGCGTCCCGGTTCGCTGATGATGCCGGCGTTGTGGCCGCCGCTGGCAAGGACGAAGTTGACGTCGCAATGCGACATCAGGTGCACCTTGTACACGGAACGCCAGGGCGCGACATGGTCGGTCATGGTCGCCACCGCAAACACCGGCACGTGCACGTCCGACAGCGCGATCGGCTTGCCATTGACCCGGTAGCGCCCCGAGAACAGGTCATTGTTGAGGAACAGCCGGCGCAGGTAGTCGCTGTGCATGCGGAACGGCATGCGCGTGGCGTCCGCGTTCCATGCCATCAGGTCGTTCATCGGGGCGCGTTCGCCCAGCAGGTACTGGCTGACCGCGACCGACCATACCAGGTCGTTCGAGCGCAGCAGGCGAAACGCGCCGGCCATCTGGCTATTGTCGAGGTAGCCCTGCTGCCACATCAGGTCTTCCAGCCACGCCACCTGGCTTTCATCGATGAACAGCATCAGTTCGCCGGCCTCGGAAAAATCGGTCTGGGCCGCCAGCAGGGTGATCGAGTTGAGGTAGGCGCGCTGGTCGTGCTCGTAGGCGGCGGCCGCGATCGACAGCAAGGTGCCGCCAAGGCAATAACCAACCGCATTGACCTTCTTGCCCGGCAATCGCTCGCGCAGCGTGTCGAACGCCCGCATCACCCCTTCATGGAGGTAGTCGTCCAGGCCCAGGTCGCGGTCTTCGACAGTCGGGTTGTGCCACGAGATCATGAACACGGTGTGGCCCTGCGACACCAGGTAGCGCACCAGCGAGTTGTGCGGCGACAAGTCCATGATGTAGTACTTCATGATCCAGGCCGGCACGATCAGCACCGGCTCGGCGTGGACGCTGGGCGTGGCCGGCGCGTACTGGATCAGCTCGATGAGGTGGTTGCGAAACACCACTTCTCCGGGTGTTACCGCCACCTCGATGCCGGGCCGGAATGCTTCGGCGCCTTTGGGCGGAAGGCCGCGCCGTTGCAGGCTGATATCTTCGAGCAAGTTGATGGCGCCGCGCACCAGGTTGGCGCCGTGCTCGCGCGCCGTGGACCGGCTCACTTCAGGATTGGTGGCGATGAAGTTTACCGGCGAGACCAGGTCGAGCAACTGGCGCGCGACGAACGAGACCACCTGTTCGTGGTGCGTGGTGACGCCGTCGATGCCGGTCGTGGCGTTGTGCCACCACTGCTGGTTCAGCAAGAACGCCTGCTGCATCAGGTTATACGGCCAGCGCTGCCATGCGTCGCCGCGGAAGCGCCGGTCTTGCGGCAATGGGTCGATGCACGGCGCCGCGGCCTGCCCGAACGTGCTGCGCATGGCGTAGCCAAGCCAGCGCATGTCCTTGTTCCAGGCTTTTTCTGCCAGCCGCTGCCATTTTCCGGGCGATTGTGCGAGGTGCAGCATCCAGTCGCCCCAGGCCAGCGCCAGGCTGGTCGGCGAAATGCCCTGGGTAAATTGCGCCATGGTCGCGTGCAGCATGCGGTCCAGATTGCTGGGCGGTTCGATGTCGGTCGGCCGCACGCCGGCCAGGTCCGAGCGCGGCGCGCGCTGGTTGGCGACTTCGAGCGTATGCGATGTGTGGGCGTGCGCTGGCTTGCTCATTTCCATGACGTTCTCCGGGCTGCGGCAGGTTGAACGACCAGCATCCTATCCAGGCGAAATGCAAACTTGAGCAGCGTCAATGGTGCGCAGGTTGGCCGCCGAATGGAGTACCCTCGATGATCATAATATCTGCGACCGCCGAAGGAAGCCCAGTAATGACAGGCGAATCTAAAAGCGCGGGTGCGAGCACTGCCAGGCTCACCGTGCCTGTACATCAGGAAGAACTGCATGTCGGCGTTCGCACGGTCGATACCGGGCGCGGCGTACGGGTCCACAAAACCGTCGGCGAGCACGGTCAACTGATCGAGGAAACGCTGATGCACGACGAGATCGACGTGCGCCACGTGCCCGTCGACAAAATTATCGCCCTGTCCGACGCGCCTGCTTCGCGCTACGAAGGCGACACGCTGATCGTTCCAGTACTGGAGGAAATCCTGGTAGTCGAAAAACGCCTGCGCATCAAGGAAGAGATCCATATCACCCGCAGCAAGCGCCCGCAGCGTTTCTCGGAGACCGTTGTCGTCAAGTCGGAAACGGCCGCCGTCGAACGTTTCGATGAAGGCCCCGATGTGCCGGGGAATGACCTGCACGGGTAATGATCAACAGTTTGGAGGAAATAAATCATGCAACATACACTTATCGCCGTATTTGATAATCGCAGCGACGCCCAGAAGGCCATGGACGATTTGCTTGCCTCGGGCTTCGCGCGCTCCGACCTGCGCCTGTCGGAAGGCGACGCCCAGGCCGGCGCCGGCGCATCGGGCGCCCTGCACGAAGACGAATCGATGGGCGAGAGCATCAAGCACTTCTTCAGCGACTTGTTCGGCAGCGACCGGGGCGACCGCATGGAGACATACAACGAAGCGATCTCGCGCGGGCATTACGTGCTGAGCGTAACTGCCCCCAACGAGCCGGAAGTCGAGCGCGCCGCCGACCTGGTCGAGCGCTACGGTCCCGTGGACATCGATGAGAAATCGTCAGCCTGGTCTGCCGGCTCGACGGCAGGCGGCGGCGCCGTTGCGCGCCAGCAGTCGGCCCACCTGTCGCAGCAATCGGGCGCCGGATCGGCACAGGCCAGTCGCAGCGGCTCGATGCAGTACGCAAATACCGAGTCGCAGTCTATTCCGGTGGTGCAAGAAGAACTCAAGGTTGGCAAGCGCGAGGTCCAGCGCGGCGGCGTGCGCATCTACTCGCACGTCGTCGAGACGCCGGTCGACGAAAGCGTCAACCTGCGCGAAGAGCATGTCACCGTGCAGCGCCGCGCCATCGACAAGATGGTCGACCCGGCCGACGTGCCCGCGTTCCAGGAAAAATCGTTCGAGATGCGCGAGACTGCCGAAGAAGCAGTCGTCGAGAAATCCGCGCGCCTGGTCGAGGAGGTCGTCATCGGCAAGGAAGTCACCAGCCGCGAAGAGCACATTACCGATACCCTGCGCCGCACCGAGGTGGAAGTCGAGCAGCTGTCGGGGGCGGATGACGATGAAAGTTATCGCAGCCACTGGAGCAGCACGTACGCCGGCACCGGTCGAAGCTATGACGAGCTTGCGCCAGCCTACCAGTATGGCAGCGAGATGCGCCGCAGCGAGCTGTATCGCGGGCGTCCGTTCGAGGATGTGGAAACCGACCTGCGCTCGGACTGGGCAAGGACGCATCCGAGCTCGGCCTGGGAGAATTTCAAGGCCGCCGTCAAGCATGGCTGGGACCGGATGACGAGCTAAGGCGCGACACCGCCGCTCGCGCGTGCGCGGGAGCGGCGGTGTTCGATGGTGCGTCGGTCCGCGTCGTCGTTACTTCGCAAACGCCTGGCTTGCCGGCGTAATCGTCACCGCTTCCGGACGAATATTCAGCCTGGTCGCGCCGATCGCCTTGTCTTCATCGAGCAAGGCCTTCGGCTTCTCCGCGTCGTACTTGATCGCCGAGAATACATCGCTGACCAGCTTGTCCTTCAGACCGGCCGCATCCTTGGTGATCATCACCACCGACAGGTTCTTGGCCGACAAGTGCTTGCGCACCGCCGCATTCACATCCTCCACGGTCAGCTTCGACAAGCCATCGCGCATCATCGTGGTGAATTCCGGCGTGCCGTACCACTTCGAATCGAGCGCATAGCCCAGATACTGGTCCTGGGTGGCGGTCATGACGAAGACGTTCTTCATCAGGTAGTCGCGGGTGGTCTCGAACTGCGCGCGCGTCATGCCTTGCGCGATGAACTTGTCCAGCTCGGTCAACGCGACGCGCAGCGCGAAGTGGGCGTTGTCCGGTGCGACAGGGCGGATCCAGACTTCGAACAACTGCGCCTTGCGGCCCAGGTTGGGGTTCGGGAAGAACTGGAACATGCCGTTCGGGAAGGCTTCAATGTAGGCGTAGTCACCGTAGTTCATGCCGCGCACTTCGCGGATGCGCTGGTACAGGTAGGAACTCGACGCCCGATGCTCGCCGAGGTAAGCCTTGGCCAGCCACAGCGCCGGGAAGTCGGCGTGCGAGCGGGTCACGACAGTCGGCAGGCCGAACGAAATGGCCGTGGCGCGCGTATTTTTCTCGATGATTTCCACTTCGAGGCCGTTCGGCATGCGGCCCTTTGGCGCCGCGCCATACGACATGCCCGCGCCTTGCGGCAGTGCCGCCAGCGACTTCTTCAGCGAGGCGATCTGGGCTTCCGACACATCACCGGAAATGCCCACCTGCAGCGCGCCCTGGGTATAGGCCTTCTTGTAGAACGCCTTGACGTCGTCCAGCGTGATCGCGTCGATGCCCGCCAGCGTACCGAGCACCGGGTGGCCGTACGGCGTGCCGTCGAACACATTGGTCTGCAGCCGCTCCTTGGCGAACTCTTCTTCGTTGTTGTCCTTCAGATCGAGCTGCAGGGCGTTCTTTTGCGCATCCTTGAGGCGGCGGAAATCTTCCTCGCGGAAGCCCGGCGACATCAGCAGCGGCAGCGCAACGTCGGCGTACTCGGACCAGTTGTCCTTGTGGATGGAGCCGGTGAAGGTGGTCATTTCCTTGTCGATTTGCTCCTCGAAGCTGCCGGCGATCGGGAACAGCGCCTTGGTCACTTCGTCGATCTTGCGTTCGCTAGAACCGGCCAACGCCACCATCGCCGCGGTCAGCGCCGCCAGGCCTTCCTTGCCTTTCGGATCATGCGCCGAGCCTGCGGTGAACAGCAGCTTGAAGCGCAGCTGCGGCAGCGCCGACTTCTGCACCAGCACGTCAAACTTTGCCTCGCCCGCTGGCGGCGCCAGCTGGTCGAGCTTTGGCAGGCTTGCCATGGCGGCGGGCATCGGCTGGTGCGACAAGGTCGTGACGATCATGCCGTCATCGGTCAGGTACTTGCGCGCGGCCGCCTGCAGATCGGCCGGCGTGAGCGAATCGACCAGGCGGTAGTAGCGGTTGAGCGTGCCATACGAACGGTTGAAGTGGACGTACGACGCCAGCGTGCTGGCGATCTGCTCGGTGTTGTCGAGCGAACGCACCAGGCCGTATTTCTTGGCCGACTTGGCGTCAGCCAGCTCGCGGGCCGATACCGGGGTGCTGCGCAGTTGGGCAACGGTCTGCATGATCGCGTCGCGTACGTACACGGCGTCCTCAGGCTTCTTGACGCGCGCGGCGATGGTCGCCAGGTTGGCGTCGACGCGGTTCGGGCTGTAGTCGAACAGCTGGTCGACCTTCTGTTCATCCTGCACCAGGCGCTTGTACAGCGGCGAGGTATTGCCGAACGCCAGGGACAGCAAGGTCGACAGGGCGGCCTGGTCTTTGACGGTGTCGGAGAATGCCGGCGCGCGGAAGGCGACGGTGACGAACGGCAGGGTCGGGCTGGTCCACGGCACGTGCTTGTAGATGGCGCCGCGCGGAGCCGGCTCGGCCGGCACTTCGGCCTTGTAGCTGCCGCGCTGCCACTTGGCCCAGTATTTCTCGACCAGCGCGATGGTTTTCTTTGGATCGACATCGCCGGCGATGATCAGGGCGGTGCGTTCCGGCCGGTACCAGCGGTCGAAGAAGACTTTCGAGTATGCATACTGGTTGGGCATGTCCTCGATGTCTTTCAGGAAGCCCATCGTGGTGTGCTTGTAGGTGTGGGTGGTGAACGCGGCGTCGCGCTGCACTTCGATCAGTTTCGAGATCGGGTTGGCGCTGTTCTTGTTGTATTCGCCCAGTACCGCGCGCGACTCGGTCTTGAATGGGCCTTCTTCGTACTCCAGGTTCTGGAAGCGGTCGGCCTCGACCTTCAGGATGGTCTCGAGGTCTTCCTTGGCGAAGGTGGTGTAGTAGTTGGTCAGGTCGTCGCTGGTGTAGGCGTTCTGGCGCGCACCGGAGCGGGTAATGACTTCCTGGTACTTTGCGGGCGGATACGCCTTGGTGCCGCGGAACATCATGTGTTCGAAGAAGTGGGCGAATCCCGACTTGCCCGGTTCGATTTCGTTACGCGATCCGGTCTGCACCGGGATATGTACCGACACCAGGTTTGGGAAACCGGTCGGTACGACGATGATCTTCAGACCGTTTGGCAAGGTTTTCTCGGTTGCCGTGAACGGCAACACGTCGCCTGTGGCCGGCGCGCTCTTCGGCGCTGCGGCCGCGAGCACGGGCAGCCCGAGCGCGAAGAGGGTAATCGGGATAAGTTTGGACACGCTGTCTCCATGTTGAACTGACAAGCGGGCAAGGATAGTTTAATCGCTCGTCATAGGACAAGGAAAATTCGCGCAGCGTCGCAAAAACGTCGATATCCGCGCGGGCGCGGGTCGCTGGATTGAGCGGCCCGGCCGCGCCGGGCGGCCGGGCATGGCCGGGGTCAGGCCGGTTCGGTGGCGGGAAGGCTGATACGGTTGCGGCCCATGTGCTTGGCGCGGTACAGCGCCGTGTCGGCAGTCGAGACCAGCTCCGAGGGGTCGGTGCCGTTCGATGCGAGCGCGGTGGCGGCGCCGATGCTGACGGTGATCCGGCCATCGCGGGCGAACTTGTTGGGCATGCGCAGCTGCTCGACCCGTGCGCGGATGCGTTCGGCGACGATGGCCGCGCCCTTGAGCGCCTGGTTCGGCAAGATCACGGCAAATTCTTCGCCGCCATAGCGCGCCACCAGGTCGTTCGCGCGCATTTCGGACGCCACCGCCTTGGCGATCCGCTTCAGGCATTCGTCGCCGCCGAGGTGGCCGTTGGCATCGTTGTAGGCCTTGAAGTTGTCCACGTCGACCATCAGCAGCGACAAGGGCTGCTTCTGGCGCATCGCACGCGCCCATTCGGCCTTCAGCGTGTCGTCGAAGCAGCGCCGGTTGGCCAGCCCGGTGAGGCCGTCGCGCGTGGCCAGCTGCTCCAGCGCGAGCTGGGCTTGCTTCTCCGCGGTCATGTCGCGCAGCGTCTCGACCACGGCAATGAGCTTGTTGTTGTCGTCGAAGACGGGGCTGGCGTCGGCGGCGAGGTAGCGGCGTCCGGCGCGCGGCATGTCGCACCAGCTTTCGGCGCACAGCTGGGTGCCGGCGAGCATATCGCCTTTTACTGAACTGTACAGCCGCGTGATGTCGCCCGGGCTGTTCTGGATGACCAGGTCGGCCAGGGTAGGGCGCAGCTCCTGGTAAAAGCTGCGCCAGTGGTCGCGCGTACCGAGCACTTCTTCGGCAAGCACGCCGGTGAGGCGCTCGCAGGCGCGGTTCCAGATTATCACGCGCCGTTCGGTATCGAGCACGAACGCCGGTACCGCCAGCGTCTCCATCAGCCGGTTGGCGAAAATCCGCTCAGGATTGCCGCTGCCTTCATCCAGGCACTGAATTGTCGTTGCGCTCATCATGGGCCGTTCCCTCTTTTTAATAGCTGGCTGGCTGCGAGAAATAACTGTCCTGCGGAACTTATTTTCCTACCGGAACTAATTTCGACACTTGATCTAGGCCAATCCATGCGGCGATGCCGCGCCGCCGAGCGTCAACGCCCGGGTGAGCGGTACGGCGATGCTTAGCTGGCAACCGCCACCCGGCGGACTGTCGATGCTCACCGACCCGCCGACCGCAGCGACGCGGTCGCGGATGCCATCCAGGCCGCGGCAATCGGCAGCATGGTGGCGCTTGATGCCGGTCCCATTGTCGCGAATTGCCAAATTGACACTTCCGGGCGCGCAGCTGAGGTCGACCCGCACTTCTGTTGCCTGCGCGTGGCGCGCGACGTTCGAGAGCGACTCCTGCAAGATGCGGAACAACATCGCATCGAGCTCTTTGCCGTTGTCAAACGCAGCAGGGTCGGCGCTGAAGCAGTGCTCGATGCCGTTCAGCCGCGAAAACTCGCTCAGTTGCCATTCCATCGCGAAGCGCAGGCCGGCGTCGAGGGCCGGTGGACGCAGGTCATTGATGATGCCGCGCAGCGACCTGATCGCCAAGTCAAGGTTGCGGACCATGATGCCGAGTTGGGCGTTGAGCTGGGGATCGGCGCCGCGCGTCGACCGCTGCAGCAAGGTCAGCTCGATTTTCAGCGCCATCAGGTTCTGGCCGAGGTCGTCGTGGATGTCGCGCGCGATGCGCAGCCGTTCGGTGTCGCGCACGGCTTCCTGCTGCTCGAGCAGACGGCACAGCACCTTGTGGGTTTCGGCCAGGGCCCGCTCGGCCAGCGCCCGGGCATGCCGCTCCACGCCGAGCTGCACCTGGGCGTCGTTGCGGCGGTCGTCGACACCAACGCGGTAGCGCAGCAGCGTGTGCAAGACCCAGCCGAGCGCCAGCAGCCAGAGCGCAGCCACCATCAGCGCGGGCGTCTGCGCGCTCCAGGCGGCGGGACTGAATGCGCGGCTGGGCGCGCATGCGCCACCAAACAGGAGGGCGGCGCTGAGGTAACGGGGAACGCGTTTCATGGCATCCTTCCTGCAGGGCAGAATCGACCTGTATCAAGGTACAGCGTGCTGCTGTTGAGCTTCTTGTCCACGATCAAATACTTGCGTAGCGGGAAGAAATCATGCCGGTGGCGAAAATACTGCTTACCCGGCTGACGGCTTGTCGCGGTATAATGGAAGGTTGACGATTGAGGCAATCCCCGTGACTTACAGTATTAAAGAGATGTTTTACACACTGCAAGGCGAAGGCGCGCACGCCGGGCGCCCTGCGGTGTTTTGCCGATTTTCCGGCTGCAACCTGTGGACTGGCCGCGAAATCGACCGTGCGACCGCAGTCTGCCAGTTTTGCGACACCGACTTCGTCGGCACGGATGGCGAACTGGGTGGAAAATTCCCCACAGCGGCAGAGCTTGCGGCGCGTATCGACAGCTTGTGGCCAGCTTCTTATCCAGCGAGCAAGTACGTCGTGTTCACGGGCGGCGAGCCGCTGCTCCAGCTCGACGCCACCCTGATCGACGCCATGCACGCGGCCGGCTTTACCATCGCCATTGAAACCAACGGCACCCTGCCGGTGCCGCCAGGCGTCGACTGGATTTGCGTCAGCCCGAAGATGGGTTCGAAGCTGGTGGTGGAAAAGGGCAGCGAGATCAAGGTCGTCATTCCGCAGGCCAACCAGGACCTGGGCGCCTACGAACACCTCGACTTCGAGAATTTCTTCGTCCAGCCGATGGACGGTCCGCTGGCCGAATTCAACACCCGTCTCGCCATCGAGACTTGCAAGCGCAATCCCAAGTGGAAGCTGAGCCTGCAAACCCACAAACTCCTCCAGATACCCTGAACGCAATGCTGACCATTACCCGCAAGCTCGAATTCGATGCCGGACACCGGATTCCCGACCACAAGAGCCAGTGCCGCAACCTGCACGGGCACCGCTACACCCTGGAAATCACGCTGACCGGCGCAGTCATCGAAGTCGAAGGCAACTCCGACAACGGCATGATCATGGACTTTTCGGACATCAAGGCGCTGGCCAAGGAACACCTGGTCGATGTCTGGGACCACGCCTTCATCGTCTACGAAAAGGACGACAAGGTGCGCGAATTCCTGGCCAGCCTGCCGGGCCACAAGACGGTCGTGATCGACCGCATTCCGACCGTCGAAAACCTGGCGCAGGTTGCCTTCGCGATCCTGAAAGCGGCCTACAAGGACCGCTACGGCACCGGCCTGCACCTGCACAAGCTGGTGCTGCACGAAACCCCGAACTGCTGGGCAGAAATCACCGATGCCTGATAGCGCATTCATGCAGCTGGCGCTGGACCAGGCCCGCCATGCGTGGAGGCTGGGCGAAGTGCCGGTCGGCGCGGTGGTGGTCAAGGACGGCGAAGTGATCGCGGTCGGCTACAACCAGCCAATCGGGCAGCATGATCCGACCGCGCACGCCGAGATCGTCGCGCTGCGCGCCGCAGCGGTAAAGCTGGGCAACTACCGGCTGCCGGGCTGCGAGTTGTATGTCACGCTGGAACCATGCGTAATGTGTTCCGGCGCCATGATGCACGCGCGCCTGGCGCGGGTCATCTATGCCGCGCAGGATCCGAAGACCGGCGCGGCCGGCTCGGTCGTCAACCTGTTCGAGCAGGAACAGTTGAATCACCACACTGAAGTGGTCGGCGGCGTCATGGCCGACGAGTCCGCTGCAATGCTCAAAGGATTTTTCGCCGAACGCCGCACTGCCGCGCGCCGCGTGATCGTGCCGGAATAATCACTGGGGCCGGCTTGGCGCCGCTCATGCAATTGGCTGCCGCGCGCATGCCCGCGCCGCGCAAAAATGGTATGCTGAAATCAGTTAATTCAGCGCGCCGATACCATGCCTACATTGAAGTCGAATGGCATCCGCCTCGCCTACGAAACGGCGGGCGATCCGAAAGACGTTCCTATCCTGCTGATCATGGGCCTGGGCATGCAACTGATCGCCTGGCCCGACGATTTCGTCGAAGGGCTGGTCGAACAGGGCTTCTACGTCATTCGTTACGACAACCGCGACTGCGGGCTGTCGACCAAGTTCGACCATGCCGGCACGCCCAACCTCTGGCTCACCTACCTCAAGACCCTGCTGCGCTGGCCGATCAAGACCGCCTACACCCTCGACGACATGGCCGAGGATGCGCGCGGGGTGCTGCGCGCGCTGGGCGTGGCCAAGGCGCATGTGGTGGGCACGTCGATGGGCGGCATGATCGGCCAGATCATGGCGGCCAAGTATCCCGACCGCGTCCTCAGCTTGACGGCGATCATGACCAGCAGCGGGCGCCGCGGCCTGCCCGGGCCAACGCGCGAAGCGCGCGCCGTCATGATGCGGGCTCCCCGCAATGTGCGCGACATGGAAGCGGTTATCGCGCACACCGTCGACATCTACAAGGTGATCGGCAGCCCGGCCTATCCCACGCCTGAAAAACAGCTGCGCGACAATATCACCCACGCCATTCGCCGCAACCTCAACGGCGCGGGCGTGGCGCGCCAGACGGTGGCGGTGGCGGCGGCAGGCGATCTGACCCCGCTGCTGAAGACGATCAGCGTGCCCACCCTGGTGATCCACGGCGCCGCCGACCCGCTGATCCCGGCCGCCTGCGGCATCGATGTCGCCCGCAGCATCCCGGGCGCGCGGCTGGAACTCATCGAAGGCATGGGCCACGACTTGCCCGGCCAGCTGGTCGAACGGTTGCTCGCCTTGATCGACGCGCACGCTCACGGTAAGATGGAAGCCGACCCAACACCACGGCTTTTTGAAAAACAGTGATCACATCAACCCCAGGCATCGGCATCGTCGCGCCGAGCGGATACACGCTGGACGACGCAATCGTCCAGCGCGGCGTTGCGCTGCTTGAAGCGCGCGGCCACGTGGTCCACAACTACTTCGACACCGCCAAGGTGTTCCAGCGTTTCGGCGCGACCGATGAGGCGCGCCTGGCGCAGCTGAACGCTGCTGCGTGTGACCCGGACATCGCGGTGGTGATGGCGCTGCGCGGCCAGTACGGCCTCACGCGCCTGCTGCCGCGCATCGACTTCGATACGATGGCGGCGAGCGGAAAGATTTTTGTCGGCTTTTCCGACTTCACCGCGTTCCAGATGGGGCTGATGGCCAAAACTGGCGCGAAGAGCTATGCGGGCCCGATGCTGCACCCGGACTTCGGCGCGCCGGAAACCGTCGACTTCACGCTCGATAACTTCTGGAGCTGCCTGGCGGGGCCGACGCACACGATCAGCGCCAAAGCCGCCGGCAATCCGACGGTTGAAACAAGCGGCACGATCTGGGGCGGCAACCTGGCGATGGTGATGTCGCTGGTCGGAACCAGCTACTTCCCCCGAATCGATGACGGCATCCTGTTCTTTGAAGACGTCAACGAGCACCCATACCGCATCGAGCGCATGCTGCTGCAGCTGCTGCAGGCTGGCGCCATCGAGCGCCAGAAGGCGATCGTGCTCGGCGACTTCTCATCGTATGGGATCACGGCGGCCGACAACGGCTACGACTTCGACGTGATGGTCGACTACCTGCGCGGCGTGATGCCGGTTCCGGTGCTCACCGGCCTGCCATTCGGGCATGGCCGCACGCGCGTGACGATTCCCTTCGGCGCCCAGGCACGCCTGGTTTCCAGCCAGGCCGGCTTCACGCTCACCATGAGCGACTACCCGACCATCGCGCATGGCTGACCCACTGCCGGCGCATAGCTTTTACCAGGCTACGTCGGCAGGCGACTCTTATCCATCACTCGCAGGACCGGTCGATACGCCGGTCTGCATCATCGGCGGCGGCTTCGCAGGCCTGGCGACGGCTTTGTCGCTGGTCGAGCGCGGCGAGACCGGTGTCGTGCTGCTGGAAGGCGAAACCATCGGCCACGGCGCCTCTGGCCGCAATGGCGGCTTTGTGTTCGGCGGTTTCTCGCTCGGCGAACGGGCCCTGCTGGAAAGCGCGGGCGACCAGGCAGGGCGCGCGCTCTATCGCCTCACGCTCGCCGCTGTAGAGCAGATCAGGGACCGCATCGAGCGCTATGCCATCGACTGCGACGCGCGCTACGACGGCGTCATTCTCGCCAACTGGTTCGACGACGAGCGCATCCTCGATGACCAGCAGCGCTTCATGGCCGACCGGCTCGGCGTCGAATGGCAGCGCATCAGCCGCGCCGACCTCGGCGAGCGGCTGCGCACCAGGCGCTATTTTGGCGGGCTGTTCGAACCGTCAGCATTCCACTTCCATCCATTGAAATACGCGCAGGGGCTGGCGCGCGTGCTGGCCGGGCGGGGCGTCGCCGTGCATGAACGCAGCAAGGCGACGCGCATCTCGCCCGATGGCCACGGCTGGCTGGTGCAGACCGCTGGCGGCCAGGTGCGCGCCAGGGACGTGGTCATTTGCTGCGGCGGATACATCGAGCGGCTGTACCCACGCCTTGGGGGAGCGATCCTGCCGATCGCCACCTACGTCGTGGCGACCGAACCGCTTGGCGAGCGCCTGCAGGAATCGGTGCGGACGGGCGCTGCGGTGTACGACACGCGCTTCGCCTTCGACTACTATCGCCCGCTGGCCGATACCCGCCTGCTGTGGGGCGGGCGCATCGCGATACGCGACCGCGGGCCGGCCGAGGTGGCGCGATTGCTGCAGCAGGATATGCTGAAGGTCTACCCGCAACTTGCCGGCGCCCGGATCGACTATGCATGGAGCGGCATGATGAGCTATGGCCGCCATCGGATGCCGCAGTTGGGCCGCTTGCCTGAAGGCCTCTGGTACGGCATGGGCTTTGGCGGACATGGGGTTGGCCCCACAACGCTCGCCGGCGAACTGCTCGCCGCCGCACTGTGTGGCGACGCGACGAAGCTGGACGCCATGAACGCCTACGGACTGCCGCATGCAGGTGGCCCGGCCGGCCTGTTTGCCGCGCAGCTCACTTACTGGTACTACGAACTGCGCGACTGGATGCGCCAGTAATGGGCGCGCCACTGTCGACCAGGTCGGCACGGATCGACGCGCTGCGCGGGCTTGCGGTGTTCGGCATCCTCCTGATTAATATGTGGGGCTTCGTCTACGGCTACACGGCCCTGCGCTACGGCGTGGTCGACATGACCGCGACCAGCGGCGACCGGCTCGCCGTGTTCTTCGCCGCCGCTTTCGCGGAACAGAAGTTTTATCCGATTTTTGCCTTCTTGTTTGGCGCGGGATTCGTTTTGCAGATGCGTTCACTGGAGGAGCGCTCCGGCCTTGACGAGGCGAAGGCCATCTATCGGCGCAGGCTGACGTGGCTGCTGGTGGCCGGCGTCCTGCACGGCGCCTTGCTCTGGTTCGGCGACATCCTCACTGCCTATGCGTTGACTGGTTTCTGGCTGCTGCGCCGCGCGGGCGACGCGTGGTCCGGGATAAAGCAGTCGATCAGGCTGACCGTCCTCGTCAACATGGCGCTGCTGCTTCTGACGGCATTCATCCTGGCGAGCGTCGCCGGCATGCCCGACTACGGCGCCGATACCGCCTCCGAAGCGCTTCTCGCAAACGACATTTATACGCGCGGCGGCTGGATCGATGTGACGCTGGCCAGGATCAAGGACTTCCGCCTGAATATCAGCGGATTCTGGCTGTTCGTGCCGCGCATCGCGCTGCTGTTCCTGCTTGGGGTCGCGGCCGTGCAGCGCGGATGGCTGACGCACCCTGAACAACATCGCGCCCTGTGGTGGCGGGTGCTGCTCGCTGGTGTTTTCATCGCACTGCCGCTGAATGTCTGGTTCGGCTACGAGGCACTGGGCTGGGCACTCGAGCCCGAAGGTTCGTCGCGCGCCTTTCATCTGGCCTCGCTGATCCTCGAGGTATCCGGGCCTGCGCTGGCGGCCGCCTACATCGCCGTGTTCATGCTTGCCGGTGAGCGTGCCATGGCGAAGGTGGCCGCGTTGCTGGCGCCAGTCGGCCGCATGGCGCTGACCAATTACCTGATGCAGTCGCTCGCATGCGGATTCCTGTTGCACGCATATGGGCTGGGCCTTGGCGCCTCCTTGTCGCGGGCGCAGCTGATGGCCCTGTGGGCGGGAATCGTGCTGACTCAGATTCCGTTCAGCCGCTGGTGGATGTCAAGGCACGACCAGGGGCCGATGGAGGCCATCTGGCGGCGATATACTTACCGGCACTGAAGCGGCGCTATATACTTGCGTCTTTTCGTGGGGCCCCGCGCCTCGATCACAGGATACCAAAATGACCGCTTTGCCCCCATGCCCGAAGTGCAGTTCCGAGTTCACCTACGAAGACGGCACCCAGCTGGTCTGTCCGGAATGCGGCAACGAGTGGAGCGCGCAGGCAGCAGGCGCGCCGGAAGAGGGCGCCCGGGTCTACAAGGACGCTTCCGGCAATCTGCTGCAGGATGGCGACACCGTCACCGTGATCAAGGACCTCAAGCTGAAGGGCTCGGGCGGCACTGTCAAGATGGGCACCAAGGTCAAGAACATCCGCCTGGTCGACAGCGATCACGACATCGACTGCAAGATCGACGGCTTCGGGGCGATGAGTTTGAAGACCGAGTTCGTCAAGAAGGTGTAATGCCCAGGCGGCGTAACTGCGCTGCCTGATATGCGCCGAAGGCATCGTTGAACAGGCACCGGATCAGCGGGTCGTCGACGATTTCGGCGAGTTCGTGGTCGGCCTCGACGTCGGCATCGAACAACGCATCGTTGATCCGCATGTACATCGATGTCAGCGCCTCGCCCTGCGTCAGTGCGGCGAACAACTTTGCGGCTGGGACTTCAGTCGTCCACGCCGGCGCGGCGGTGCCGTCAACGAGCGCGATCGCGTCGCCTTCGACCCGGTAATGGAATGCGGTTTGCGCGCCGTCCTGGCCGTAGATCGACAGGCGCCATATGCGCGCCTGGTCGAAGAAGCTATCCTCCGGCAGCTCCATTTCCTCGTACTTCTGCAGCAAGCCCGATCGGCAATAATCCAGCACGACGCTCATTTCATCTTCCATCAGCGCCGGAAAATGGCGCGCCAGCTCGGCGGTGTGCGGTGGCGCGACTTTACTGTCGTAGCGGTAATCGACATCCTGCTCGCCGACCGGGATCACCCATGGCAGCGCGTCTGCCGCCTGAAGCGAATCCCGATCCAGCACGATTGAAACCGATGGATTCAGCCGAATGACTTTTGCATCGGGAAGCGCGGCCTCTACTTCGCGCTGGAACTGTGCGTAGGTAATCGGGAAAAATCTGGATTGGTACCAGGACCATGATTCCTGGATGAATTGGCATGAGCTCGGGACAACGAAGCGCGGGTTGAGCACCTTGAGCTGGCCGAGCCATTCCGCCGGAATCTCCGGGGGGCTGGCATCGGCGCGTGATGGCGCGAGCACCTCGATCTCGCGCATCGTCTGGAATGGCCATAAAACCATGTCCCATGGAGATTCCTTCGCCAGGTCGGCAAGCGCCACTGGCGAAATCCATGAATCGACCACGTTCAGGACGTTCATCCCGCCGGCCCGAATCTGGTACATCGAGTCAACGTCCGAATCAATCGCCTCGCGCGGGGTCACCGAAAACGGGCCGATGCTGACCGGGACGTTCGTTTCCAGCTTGTACAAATTCGGAAAGCCGAGCGCCCTGATCATGTCGAACAGCTCGTCGAAGATGCAGTAGATGTGAATCGGTGTGGACCGGTCGAGCAAGTTCAGGCTGTCGAGCGAACAATGGTCATCGTGGAAATGGGAAATAAAAACCGCGTCGAACCGCTCCCGCCGTATCTGCTCAAGGTCGAAACGCACATCCGGGAAGGCATGGCAGTTGGTACTGAACGGATTCTCGAAAATGGGGTCGAAGGCGATCCGCGCGCCGTCGCACTCGAAGACGTAGCCGGCGTGGAGAATCCTGGATATTCTCAGAGACATGGTTCAGTAGAGATGGTTGACGCGAGGGAGCGCGATTATCGCATGCGGCTTACGCGGCGATCTCGATGATGCGGGCTGTAACGTCACCATTGCAGATCAGAATTTCTGCCACGCTGATCGGCAGCTTGAAGCGGCGTGGCCCGGCACTGCCGGGATTGAGGAACAGTTTTCCATCGCGCTCTGCAATGGCCGGCTTGTGTGAATGCCCGGAAATGACCACTTTGGCGCCATCCGAGTGGCCTTGGTCGTCCGCGATGTCGTGTACGGCGAACAAATCCACGCCGCCCACGCTAAGCCGAGCCGATTCGGGAATATTGCGTGCCCAGTCTTGCCGGTCATTGTTCCCGCGCACCACCGTCAGCGGCGCCATCGCGCCCAAGACCTCAAGTATGTCCAGCTTGCCAATATCTCCGCCATGGATGATGTAGTCGCTACCCGCGAGCAGGGCCAACGCTTCCGGGCGCAGCAACCCATGGGTATCCGAGATGACGCCTATCCTCCATTGACCGGCCGGTTTCGTGTCTTTTTTCATAAGTTATGCATCTGAATCAGAAGGGTGGCGGCAGCGGCAGCCCGCACGATGGTAAAATACACGGTTAATCAAATCATCGCATGCAAGGGCTTTACCAGTGCTATCTACAGCTAATATCACAATGCAATTCGGCGCCAAGCCGTTGTTCGAAAACATTTCCGTCAAGTTCGGCGATGGCAACCGCTATGGCCTGATCGGCGCGAACGGGTGCGGCAAGTCGACTTTCATGAAGATCCTCGGCGGCGACCTCGACCCATCGGGCGGCAATGTCATGCTCGACACCAATGAGCGCCTCGGCAAGCTTCGCCAGGATCAGTTCGCCTACGAAGATACCCGCGTTCTCGACGTGGTCATGATGGGCCATACCGAACTGTGGAACGCGATCACCGAACGCGACGCGATCTACGCGAACCTCGAGGCGACCGACGACGACTACATGCACGCGGCCGAACTGGAAGCGAAAGTGGCCGAATACGACGGCTACTCGGCCGAGGCGCGCGCCGGCGAGCTGCTGCTCGGCGCCGGCGTATCGATCGACCAGCACCAGGGCCCGATGAGCGCCGTGGCGCCAGGCTGGAAGCTGCGCGTGCTGCTGGCGCAGGCGCTGTTCTCGAACCCGGACATCCTGCTGCTCGACGAACCGACCAACAACCTGGACATCGATACGATTCGCTGGCTCGAAGACGTGCTTAACCAGCGCAACTCGACCATGATCATCATTTCGCACGATCGCCACTTCCTGAACCAGGTTTGCACCCACGTGGCCGACATGGACTATGGCACGCTGAAGATCTACCCGGGCAACTACGACGAGTACATGCTCGCGTCGACCCAGGCACGCAACCAGCAACTGTCGAACAATGCCAAGGCCAAGGAAAAGGTCGCGGAACTGCAGGACTTCGTGCGCCGCTTCTCGGCCAACAAGTCGAAGGCCCGCCAGGCGACCTCGCGCGCCAAGCAGATCGACAAGATCAAGGTCGAAGACCTCAAGCCGTCCTCGCGCGCCTACCCGTTTGTCCGCTTCGAAGGCGAGAAGAAGCTGCACCGCCTGGCGGTGGAAGTGGAAGGCATCTCGAAGAAGTACGACGAGCAGCTGTTCAAGAACTTCAGCATCATGGTCGAAGCGGGCGAGCGCATCGCCATCATCGGCCCTAACGGCGCCGGTAAAACCACCTTGCTGCGTTCGATCTGCGGCGAATTGTGCGGCATGACCACCGATACCGGCCGCGTGAAGTGGGCCGAGAACGCCAACGTCGGCTACATGCCGCAGGATCCGACCGAAGAATTCATGGCCGACCTCAACCTGACCGACTGGATGGGGCGCTGGACCAAGGAAGGCGACGACGACCAGGCCGTGCGCTCGATCCTGGGCCGCCTGCTGTTTGGCGGCGACGAGGTGAAGAAGTCGGTCAAGGTGCTGTCGGGTGGCGAGAAGGGCCGCATGATGTACGGAAAGCTGATGCTGGGCCGTCATAACGTCATGATGCTCGATGAACCGACCAACCACATGGACATGGAATCGATCGAGTCGCTGAACATCGCACTGGATAAATACGCGGGCACCCTCATATTCGTGTCGCACGACCGCGAGTTCGTGTCGTCGCTGGCCAACCGCGTGCTCGAAATCAAGGACGGCAAGATCATCGACTTCCGCGGCAACTACGAAGACTACCTGCAAAGCCAGGGTATTAACTAAGCCGGTTCTGGCAATAACAACGATGGGGGTATCACCATGAGAGTCCTTCCGATCAAGACCGTCGAGTACGACCACCCGCAGGGTGGCCTGAGCTGCACAGCGCAGGCGTGGGCACGCGCGCCTGCGACGCCTTCGGCAGAAGAAAAGATCGCGCTCAAGGAGCGCATCCGCAAGCTGCTGAAGGAGCGCGAGGCCGTGCTGGTCGCGCATTACTATGTCGACGCCGACTTGCAGGACCTGGCGGAAGAAACCGGCGGCTGCGTGTCCGATTCGCTGGAGATGGCGCGCTTCGGCCGCGATCACCCGGCCAAGACCCTGGTCGTGGCGGGGGTGCGCTTCATGGGCGAGACGGCGAAAATCCTCAGCCCTGAGAAGACCATCCTGATGCCGGACCTGGACGCGACCTGTTCGCTCGACCTGGGCTGCCCGGCGGACGAATTCGCCGCCTTCTGCGACCAGCATCCCGACCGCACCGTGGTCGTGTACGCGAACACCAGTGCAGCCGTGAAGGCGCGCGCCGACTGGATGGTGACGTCCTCGATCGGCCTCGATATCGTGGCGCACCTGCACGCGCAGGGCAAAAAAATCCTGTGGGCGCCGGACAAGCACCTCGGCGGCTACATCCAGCAGAAGACCGGCGCGGACATGCTGCTGTGGCAGGGTTCGTGCATCGTTCACGATGAATTCAAGGGCGTCGAACTTGAGCTGATGAAGGCCGAACATCCGCACGCCAAGGTGCTGGTGCACCCCGAGTCGCCAGCCAGCGTTGTGGCGATGGCCGACGTCGTCGGCTCGACCACGCAGCTGATCAACGCGGCGCAGAACCTGGACGCGACCGAATTCATCGTCGCCACCGACAATGGCATCCTGCACAAAATGCGCATGGCGGCGCCGGGCAAGCATTTTATTGAAGCACCGACCGCCGGCAACAGCGCAACCTGCAAGAGCTGCGCGCACTGCCCATGGATGGCGATGAACGGCTTGCAGAACCTGGCCGACGTGCTCGAAAGCGGCAAGAACGAGATCTTCGTCGACCCTGCCATCGGCAAGGAGGCGGTTCGCGCCATCGACCGCATGCTCGACTTCGCGGCGGCGAAAAAGGCCAAGGCGCTGCCGACCGGCGACCTGGCGACCGAAACCTCACTGTTCTCCGGAGTTGGCCCTGCATGACGACCTTGCGTAACCCGTTTAATGATTTTGACGAGAAGCTGCAGGCGTCGTTCGAGCAGAACCTGCTGGCGGCGCTGCTCGAAGACGTTGGCACCGGCGACCTGACCGGCAAGCTGGTGCCCGATGATGTCCGGGCGCGTGCGCGCGTCATCGTGCGTGAAGACGCTGTGCTGTGCGGTGCGCCGTGGTTCGAAGGGGTGATGCTGGCGCTGGACCAGTCCATCGAGATCGACTGGCAGTATGCCGAAGGCGACATGATGACGGCGAACAGCGTCGTTTGCACCATCGAAGGCCCACCGCGCGCCTTGCTGACGGCTGAACGCAGCGCGCTCAACTTCATGCAGCTGATGTCGGGCGTCGCCAGCGCAACGCGCAAGTACGTCGACCTGATCGCCGGGACCAAAGCTGCCATTCTCGACACCCGCAAGACGCTGCCCGGCCTGCGCCAGGCGCAGAAGTACGCTGTGCGGGTTGGCGGCGGCAAGAACCAGCGCATGGCGCTGTATGACGGCATCCTGATCAAGGAAAACCACATCGCGGCCGCCGGCGGCGTGCGTCCGGCAATGGCTGCGGCGCAGGCGCTCGATGCCGGCGTGTCGATTCAGATCGAGGTGGAAAACCTGGCGCAGCTGGAAGAGGCGCTGTCGGCTGGCGCAGTGTCGGTTTTGCTGGATAACTTTGATTTGCAGATGATGCGCGATGCGGTTGCGCTCAATGCTGGCCGTGCGCTTCTCGAGGCTTCAGGTGGCGTCAACATGGACAGCGTGCGCGCGATCGCTGAAACCGGCGTCGACCGGATCTCGATCGGCAGCCTGACCAAGGATGTGCGCGCGACGGATTACTCGCTGCGTATCCTCTGACCGTCGGAGGCGGCGGATAAGCGCGACGACGCGCGCATCCGCCGAATTGACCGCTAACGCGCCTCGTGCGGCACGTGGATCAGCTTCGACGTATCGAACCCAAGCGCCTGCGCCTTGTCGAGCAGGCGCTTTTTCGTTGCCGGGTCCATCGCCGGCGTGCGCGACAGCAGCCACATATAATCCTTGTCCGGCCCGCTGACCATCGAATAGCTGTAGTCCTGCTGGTCCAGCTCATACACCACGTACGACCCGTAAAACGGCCCGAAGAACGACACCTTCAGGTAGCCGACGTTGGGCCCCTCGACGAACTTCGCCGTGCCTTCCGCGTCCTTCCATTCTTTCTTTTCCGGGTTGTAGCCGCGGTTGAGCACCTTGATCGTGCCGTCCGGGTTCATGCTGTACTCCGCCGTGACATTCGTCAGGCCGCGCTCGAACGAGTGATCCATCCGAGCAATCTCGTACCACTTGCCGAGATACCTTGCACTGTCAAAGTTCTGCACCGGGGTGATATTGTCCGGCTTGCCTGCACAGCCGGCCAGCAGCACTGCACACAACACTAGAAACGCACGCATAATTTTTCTCCTCGAAACCCGAGGAGATTGTAGCGCGTTTGATAATACTGCTACGCCCGGCTGGCCTCGCCATGCGCCAGGCGCACAGGTTCCGCCATGGTTATCGCATCGACCGCCCGGGCGATGTCCTCCGGATGCGTATAGTGGACCATGTGGCCCACGCCTGGCTCGATCTTTAGGGTGCTGCGCAGCACCACGTTGTGCAGGCGTCCGGAGTTGTCGGACGGGTCGATGACCCGGTCCGCGCTGCCTGCGATAATCGACACCGGCATCGTCAGCTCAGGATAGTGCTTACGGAGCGCCATCGCGGACGGGATCATCAGTGCGCTTTCGGCGGCGCCCGCGCGCAGTTGCGAGGGCCGCAGCATCATCCACACGGGCAGCTGGCGGAAGCTGTCGGGCACCGGTGCAGGGCTGAACACGCGCCTGGCGATCGCCGGCCACATCAGTCGCCCGAGCAGCGGCGATAGCGTGTAGCGCAGCACGTCGCCGATGACCGGTATCGCCGGCGGCGACATCAGCGGCGCATCGAGCCGCACGCTGGGATAGTAGTATCCCGACAGGAGCACCAGGCCGCGCACGTACCCGGGATGCGCCAGGCCCATTGCCACCGCGACCAGCGTGCCCCACGAGTGTCCCAGCACCACCGGGCGCTCGACCTGCAGCTTGGCGAGCGCCCGGTACAGCAGTTCGGCCTGCGCCTTTGGCGTCCATACGGTGGTGCGGGGGCGCTCGCTGTAGCCATAGCCGGGCCGGTCGAACAGGTAGAGTTTGTGCTGCCTTGCCAGGCGCCCGGCCAGGCCGCTGTTGTCGAAATCGCTGTGGGTAACGCCATTTCCGTGCAGCATTACCAGCGGCGGTCCTTCACCTTGCACCGTGTAGTGCAGCCGCACCCCGTCGACGTCGACAAATTGCCCGGTTGGCGGGTTGCTTGCCTCCGCCTGCCGGGTCTTGGCGCGCACGTAGAGAAAGGATGCCAGCAAGGCGGCGCCGGCCAACAGGCCCGGGCCGCGCCAATTGTTCAACGCTGGGGTATGAGTGGGGTAATAGCTTGTGATGTTATTTGTCACGACGCTCTCCGTTATTAACCGCCCAGTCAGTGTGACTGGGGAGAGGGCGTCTTAGTTCAGGAAATCTCGCAGCAGGGGCAGTACCCGTTCCGCCGAGGACGCGAGCTTGAGCGTCAACAATTCGTCCGCCCGGGTCTTGCCGAGGTTGATCGCGGCGACTGGCTTGCCCGCTGCTGCGGCCATCCTGCAGAAACGGTAGCCTGAAAATACCACCAGCGACGAGCCGACCACCAGCAGCGCGTCGGCGTCCTCCATGCGCGCCAGCGCGCGGCGGGTGCAAGCGGCTGGCACGCCATCGCCGAAGAACACAACGTCGGGCTTTAATGTTCCGCCGCAATGGACGCAGAACGGTGTGTGGAAGTCGGCCAGCGCTTCCGGTTCGATCTGGGCGTCGCCATCCGGCAGCGGGCGCGCGTTCTGTCCGAGCATGCCGGGATTGGCCTCTTCCAGCAGCTGCTGCACGAACGCCCTGCTGAAGTGCGCGTGGCAATCGAGGCAGATGACGGCGTGGATATTCCCATGCAGTTCGAGTACGCCGGTGCTGCCCGCACGCTGGTGAAGCCCGTCGACATTCTGCGTCATCAGCGCGCCGATCGCTCCTTTCGCTTCCAGGTCGGCCAGTGCCCGATGGCCGGCGTTCGGCTCGGCGCGCGCCAGTGTCGGATAGCCGACCATGCTGCGCGCCCAGTAGCGGCGGCGGGTCGCCTCGAACTTGCGGAAGTCGGGGCCTTGCACCGGTGTCGGTCCGCGCCGCGCGCCGTCCTTGTCGCGGTAGTCCGGTATGCCCGAGCCGGTGCTGATCCCTGCGCCCGTCAGCACCAGCACGCGTGCGTGGCGGGTTAAAAAGTGCGCCATCTGTTCCAGCGCGGCGGTATCCGGGGAGTCGTCGGCCATGGCTCTTGGTGCTAGCGGCGCGCCGATACCGCGATGCCGCCGACGATCAGTGCGAATGCGGCGGCGTGGTACAGGTGCGGGGTCTCGCCGAGAAACGCCGACGAGAGCACGGTGGCGAACAGCGGCGTGAGGTTGACAAAGAATGCGGCGACACTCGGGCCTGCGCGCTGGACACCGGCGCCCCAGCAGCGCAAGGCGATGATGCCCGGGCCGACCGCCACAAACAGCAGGCCGCCGGCAACCGGCCAGCTCCAGGCAACCGGCGGACTGCCGGCGGCGACTTCCGCGGCCGTGAACGCCCCCGACCACAGCACCCCGTAGATCACTTGCGCAAGCATGAAGGCGGCCCAGTCGGCGCGGATCTGCTCCGGGTCCTTCGGCTGCATCAGCAGCCAGCTGTAGAACGACCAGGCGATGGTGGCCAGGATCATGTACACGTCGCCGGGGACCAGGCGCAGCGCCAGCAGCTGGCCCAACTCGCCGCGCGACAGGACCAGCAGCACGCCGGCGATCGACAGCAGCGCGCCGGCCAGCTGGCGCGCGCGCGCCTTCACGCCGAAGAACAGCGACCCGACCAGCAGCATCCACACCGGCAGGCCCGATGCCACCAGCGTCACGTTGATCGGCGTGGAGGTTTGCAGCGCAAGGTATTGAAAGGAGTTGTACAGCCCGATGCCGAGCAGGCCAAGCATCGAAAAGCGGCGCCAGTTGGACACCAGGCCGGAGCCGCGCTTGAGCGCGGCGCGGCCGAGCGGGATCAGGATCACCAGGGCGATGGTCCAGCGCAGCAGGTTGAGCGTCATCGGCGGCACCGCGTCGCGCAGCAGGCGACCGGCGATCGCGTTGCCCGCCCAGAGCAGCGGCGGAATCGTCAGCAGGGCCGCGGTGGACGGTGTCAGTTTGTGGTTCATGGTCGCAGGCCGGTGGCGGCCTTGTCAGGCCCTATCGTCGCGGCGGCGTCAGCACGCTTGGCAGTGCCTTCGGCAGCGTGTCCGGATAGTCGCGGCTGAAGTGCAGGCCGCGGCTTTCGCGCCGGGTCAGCGCGCTGTTGACGATCAGTTCGGCCACGTCGACCAGGTTGCGTAGTTCGAGCAGGTCGGGGGTGATGCGGAAGTTGCGGTAATACTCGTCGATTTCTTCCTTCAGCAGCGAAATGCGGTGCTGCGCTCGCTGCAGGCGCTTGGTGGTGCGGACGATGCCGACGTAGTTCCACATGAACCGGCGCAGCTCGTCCCAGTTGTGGGCGATGACCACTTCCTCGTCGGCGTTGGTGACGCGGCTTTCATCCCATGCCGGCAGCGAAGGCGTGGCCAAAGGCGCCATCGCGGCGATCTCCATTGCGCACGAGCGGCCGATGACCAGGCACTCGAGCAGCGAATTGCTGGCCAGGCGGTTGGCGCCATGCAGGCCGGTGCAGGCGGTTTCGCCGACGGCGTACAGGCCCGGGATGTCGGTGCGGCCAGCCAGGTCGGTGACGATGCCTCCGCAAGTGAAGTGCACGGCCGGCACGACCGGAATCGGTTCCTTGGTGATGTCGATGCCCAGTTCGAGGCAGCGCGCATAAATGGTCGGGAAGTGCTCGACCAGGAATTCGGCCGGAAGGTGGCTGATGTCCAGGTTGACATAATCGAGGCCGCGCTTCTTCATTTCGAAGTCGATGGCGCGCGCGACGACGTCGCGCGGGGCCAGTTCGCCGCGCTGGTCGTGCATCGGCATGAAGCGGGTGCCGGCAGCGGCGCCGGCTTCCGGCGGCAGCAGCAGGCGTCCGCCTTCGCCGCGGATCGCTTCGGTAATCAGGAAGGACTTGGCGAACGGGTGGTACAGGCAGGTCGGGTGGAACTGGATGAACTCCATGTTCGAGACGCGGCAGCCGGCGCGCCAGGCCATCGCGATGCCGTCGCCGGTGGCGGTGTCCGGGTTGGTGGTGTACAGGTAGACCTTGCCGGCGCCGCCGGTGGCCAGCACGGTGTGCTCGGCTTCGACAGTCAGCACACGGCCGGTCTTCTCGTCCTGCACATACAGGCCGTGGCAGCGCGGCTGGCTCGATGGCGGCAGCCCCTGGGCGGCCAGCTTGTCCGACGTGATGACGTCGATCGCGAAGTGCTGCTCGAACAGGCTGATGTTCGGATGCGCGCGCACCTTCTGTTCCAGCGTGACTTGCACCGCGTGGCCGGTCGCGTCGGCGGCGTGGATGATGCGCCGCTCGCTGTGGCCGCCTTCGCGGGTCAGGTGGAATCCCATTTCGGCGCTCGGGTCGCGCGTGAACGGCACGCCCTGGGCGATCAGCCACTCGATCGCGACGCGGCCGTGTTCGACGATGTAGCGCGTGGCCGCCTCGTCGCACAGGCCGGCGCCCGCGACCAGGGTGTCTTCGATGTGCTTCTGGTGGCTGTCGCCAGAATCGAGCACCGCGGCGATCCCGCCCTGGGCCCAGTTGCTGGCGCCGTCGAGCAAGCTGCGCTTGGAGATGATGGCAACTTTGCGGGTTTCGGCGAGGTGCAGGGCGACCGACAAGCCGGCCAGGCCACTGCCAACGATAGCGACATCAAATTTCATGACATTGTTTAGGTTTTGTACAGAAGCATCACTATAGTCCATTTGTCCGCCGCCTGCCTCGCGCCCGCATGGTCAGGTTGCGCTTGTCCCTAGTCAATGCACGAAATGCAAGATTCGGCAATGATACAAATGCCTGCGGTCACTGCGCGGGCGCCTTCCATTGCCGGGAGAAGCTGTGATACGGATCTTCAATCACTACGTTTCCAAGATGGCATTCATCCTGCTGTTCCTGGAGCTATTGATGTTGCTGGCGTCGGCCAGCGTGGCGTCAGCGTTATGGTTTTCCGATGGCCGCGGCCACTTCCGCGCCGACAACCTGTATTTGTCGTCGCTGACCTTTGCCCTGGTCATCATCTTCAGCATGAGCGCGCTGGGCATGTACCAGCACAGTTCGCGCGAAGGGCTGCGCACCACCCTGATCCGCATCATGCCGTCGTTCGGGCTTGGCTTTGCGCTGCTGTCGGCACTGATCGCCGTGCGGCCCGACCTGTACTTCGGGCGCGGCATCAGCATCCTGATTTTCGCGATCGGCGCCACCGGCGTGGTGATCACGCGGCTGGTGGTGTTCAAATCGGCCGCCTCGGCGCTGCTGGAGGCACGCCTGCTGTTCGTCGGCGGCGGCCCGCTGGCGCATGAATGCATTGAGCTGGCCACCAACAAATTCGGCTTCCACCAGTTTCACGTGATTGGCTGCGTGCCGGTCCACGGCGAAGAACACTGCGTGCCGGACTCGCTGCTGCTGCCGGCCGGCGAATCGTTGCTGGCGATGGCGCGCAAATACGAAGCCAGCGAGATCGTCGTCACCGTCGCCAACCGGCGCAGCAGCGCCTTCCCGGTGCGCCAGCTGCTCGCATGCGCGCTGGGCGGCGTGCGCGTGATCGACGCCGCCACCTTCTTCGAGCGCGAAGCGTGCCAGATCAGGCTCGATTCCCTCCAGCCGAGCTACTTGATTTTCGGCGGCGGGTTCGACCAGAGCTTCGTGCGCGCCGCCACCAAGCGCGCGTTCGACCTTGCCGCCAGCGGCCTGATCACCGCGCTGTCGCTGCCGGTGATGCTCGCGACCGCCGCCGCGATCATGCTCGAAGACGGCGCTCCGGTGTTCTACCGCCAGGAGCGGGTAGGGCTCGACGGCCGGATATTCAGCGTGCTGAAATTCCGCAGCATGCGCAAGGATGCGGAGCCGGACGGGAATCCGATCTGGGCGGCGCACGACGATCCGCGCATCACGAAAGTCGGGCGCATCATCCGCAAGCTGCGCATCGACGAGCTGCCGCAGATGTTCAACGTCTTCCGCGGCGAGATGAGCTTCGTCGGGCCGCGCCCGGAGCGCGACTTCTTCGTGCGCCAGCTGGAACGCGACATTGCCTACTACGGCGTCAGGCACAGCATCAAGCCGGGCATCACCGGGCTGGCGCAGGTGCGCTACCAGTACGGCGCTTCGGTGGAAGACGCCATCGCAAAGCTTCAGTACGACCTGTACTACGTGAAGAACAACAGCCTGTTCCTCGACCTGCTGATCCTGATCGATACCGTACAGGTGGTCCTGTTCGGCAAAGGCAGCCGCTAGGAACGCGACACTTGATGTTGACGGAGGACGCTGATGGGCAAGACCAAGCTGCTGGTGGTCGAAGACGACGCAGGCCTGCAAAAACAGCTGCGCTGGAATTTCGACGAGTACGAGGTGGTGGTCGCAGGCGACCGCGAGACGGCGCTGGCGCAGCTGCGGCGCCATCTGCCGCCGGTGGTGACGCTCGATCTGGGCCTGCCGCCCGATCCCGACGGCGCCAGCGAGGGCCTGGCGACGCTGCAGCAGATCCTGGCGCTTGCGCCCGACACCAAGGTGATCATCCTGTCGGGGAACCAGCAGCGCGCCAACGCGCTCAAGGCGGTGTCGCTGGGCGCCTACGATTTCCAGCAGAAGCCTTTTTGCCCTGTGACGCTGGCACTGGTGCTGAAGCGCGCATGCAAGCTGCATGAGATGCAGCAGGAGAACCGGCGCATGCTGCAGATCGAAGCCGAGTCGCCGCTGGCCGGCATCGTGACCCGCGATACCGGCATGCTCAGGCTGTGCCGCGGGGTCGAAAAGGTGGCATCGTCGTCGGCGACGGTGATGCTGCTGGGCGAGTCCGGCAGCGGCAAGGAGCTGGTGGCGCGCGGCCTGCATCGCCTCAGCGCGCGCCATGAGCGGCGCTTCGTGGCGATCAACTGCGCCGCGATTCCGGCCGACCTGCTGGAAAGCGAATTGTTCGGGCACGAGAAAGGCGCGTTTACCGGCGCCGGACAGCAAACGCTGGGGAAGGTTGAACTGGCCAACGGCGGCACCTTCTTCCTCGACGAGATCGGCGACATGCCGCTGTCGTTGCAGGCCAAGCTGCTGCGCTTCCTGCAGGAGCGCGTGATCGAGCGGATCGGCGGGCGCAGCGAGATACCGATCGATGTCAGGGTCGTGTGCGCCACCCACCAGGACCTGGCGACCATGGTCAGCGATGGCCGCTTCCGCGAGGACCTGATGTACCGGCTGCGCCAGATCGTGCTGGAGATCCCGCCGCTGCGCAAGCGCGTCGGCGATCCGGCTTTGCTGGCGCATCACTTCAGGAACCGCTTCTGCCAAGCCGAGGGGCGGCCGCTGATGGCGTTTGCCGACGCAGCGCTGGCGGCAATCGAGGAGTACCAATGGCCCGGCAACGTGCGGGAGCTGGAAAACTGCATCAAGCGCGCCGTGATCATGTCCGACGGCCCGCAGATCGGCGTCGACGACCTTGGCCTGCCGGTAAGCCCGATCCACGAGGCGGCGATCAACCTGCGCGAAGTGCGCGATGCGGCCGAATACAAGGTGATGGTCATGGCGCTGGCGCGCTCGGACGGCAATATTGTCCGGGCGGCCAGCATGCTAGGCGTCAGCCGGCCGACCTTGTACGACCTGATGCACCACCACGGCGTCAAGGCGCAAGTGCCCTAGTCGCCAGCCTTCCAGTAGCCCGCTTCCAGCAGCTTGTTCTTTAATGCCGGCAGCGGGAAGCCGCGTTCGTAAGCCTTGCGCGCGTGCAGCTCGGCTTCGTGGAACTGGCCGCGCATCACCAGCAGGATTCCCAGGTTGTAGTGCGATGCCGGGTCGGCCGCGTCGATGCGTACCGCTTCGCGCATCTGCGCCAGCGCCGCGTCGGCGCGTCCGGTTTCCAGCAGGTGGTTCGAGAACACGACGCGCACCTTGGCGTCATCCGGGCGGTAGCGCACCGCGCGCTCAAAGTAGCAGTCGACCGGCCATGGCGCGCCGATTACCCTGGCGGTGCGTTCACGCTGTCCCAGCCTTGCCATCGCGGCCAGCGCGCGGTGATGGTTCGGATAGTGTTCGAGCGTGGTGGCGATGTTCTCGCCGGGCCGGACCGCCGAGCGTTTGAGCGCTTCGATGTCGGGCGTGAAGTGAAACGCTTCGACCAGCGCCAGGTTGCGGCGGTCGCTGGCATTGGTGTAGTCGCCGCCGACGGCGTACTGCTTGATTTCGCCGCAGCCAGGCGCGGCCAGCGCGGCGAGCAGCAGGATGGCGCCGATCATGCTGTGCCTCGCGCCGCTACCATCTGACGATCCAGTGCGCGGCGACCTGGGCCACCGCATCGCGCCATTCGCGGCTGGCGAACGTATGGTTGGCGAGCGGGATCTCGACCCGCCTGCATTTGAGCTCGTGCTTGCCGATCAGCTGGTCGAACCGGCGCGCGCTATCGTCGGCCCCGCCGAGGATGACCAGCATCTGGCCGTCGAAGCAGGATAAGCCGGCCAGCACGCGCTGCGGCAGTGCTACCGTGTTGTCGGTGGCGGCCTCGCGCAGGTGCTGGCGCAGCGCCGCGGCGCTGGCGGCGAAGTCGACATTGCCGGTCGCGACTTTCTTCCAGAAACCGAGCTCGCCGAGCCGGCCAAGGTAGTACTGGCGTGGCGCCGGCCTGGCTTCGGGCTCGGGTTCATCGATGCGCGGGTTGAGCAAGATGACGCCGCGCACGCGCGCGTCGAGGTGCGCGTACAGCGCGGCGGCGCTGGCCGCCTCGCCCAGGCCCCAGAGGACGACTTCCTTCATCTCGGGCATCTGCATGAAGAACTCGCTCATGGCGGCGCCGATGTCGTCGTCGAGGGTGTCGCAGCGGCGCGGCGCGCCTTCGCTGTCGCCGCAGCCGCGGTGGTCGAAGCGCATGACCGGGATGCCGCGCCCGGCCAGGGTACGCGACAGCAGCGCGAACTGGCGGTGGCCGCCGACCCGGTATTGGGCGGCGTCGGTGATGACCAGCAGGCCGCGGGCGATCGGGCGCTCGGGCACATCGATGATGCCGACCAGGCAGCTGCCGCCACAACAAAAGCGCAGGGCGCGCTGGTCGAATTTCATGGCTCGGCCCCGAATACGGCACTGGTGGCGTCGAGCAGCGCGGGACACTCGGCGTCGTCGATGGGGTTCCAGAACGGCACCCCGTCGACCGGATGGAAGTGGACGCTGGCGCCGCGCTCGCCCCAGCGCCGGGTCAGGCGCGCGGCGCTGGCGGCCAGGCGGGTCGGCGCCGGCGCGCCGGTGGCAAACCAGTGGATCGGGCAGGCCGGCACCGCCATCGCGGCGGCGTCGCAGGCGTCGATTGCCTGCGCCAGCTCGCGCGCCAGCGCATAGCCGCCGACCTCGATGCTGCCGTGCGCGGCCAGGTAGGCGCGCAGCGCGGCGGTGCTGCGCGGCGCTCCGGGCGGCGGATTGTCGCCCTGGGCGATCAGCTGCTCGCGCAGGAAATGGTTGACGCAGCTGCGGCCCTGCATGAAAGGCTGCCACAGGATGATGCCGTCGACCGGCGTGGTGCAGGCGAAGTCGAGGGCCAGCAGGCCGCCCAGGCGCAGGCCCCACAGCTGCACCGGGCCGGCGCTGCGCTGGCGCAGCCAGGACAGCGCCACGTCGAGGTCGCGTTTCCAGATGTCCCAGCGCGCCGCCGAGAAGTCGCCGCAGCTGTCGCCGCAGCCGAACAGGTCGATCTGGAACACCGCGTAACCCAGCGCGGCAAAGCGGCGCGCCTGCAGCAGCGCCATGCGGCGCGTGCGGTTGAGCTCTTCGGCGAACGGATGCACATACAGGATGGCGCCGCGTTCGCGGCGATTGGGATCGGGCGCGTGATACAGGCTGAATCGGGTGCCGGGCTCGGCATCGAAGAAGAACGCTTCCACGCGCGGGGTGGATACCAGCGGGGCGTTCATGGCTCTGGCCTCTCGGTGGGCATGGTGTCTCCTTGTTAATTGCATGAGGGAAAGCGTTGTCATGCCTTCTACCCCTGATCCATTAGACACCCCCGAAAACGTGCTCATCTTGAGTGCGCACAAGCTCGCGCAGACAGCCTAAAAGTTGACCTCTATCAATAACCCGGTGACGGATTTTCACAATGATGGGTTGGTGGCGCCCAGACAGGAGACGACATGGCTGAACTGATACATGAACTGATCGGCGAGAGCGCGGACAAGCGGCCGCTCGCCGAAGCATTGATTGACGGCGCGGTGCGCCTGACCTACCGCCAGCTGGCCGAGCGCGTCGAGGCGGCGGCGCATGGCTTTGCTGCCCTTGGGCTGGAACGCTTCGACCGCGTCGCGATCTTCATCGAGAAGCGCCACGAGGCGGTGGTGGCGATGTTCGGGGCGGCCGCGGCAGGGCTGGTGCTGGTGCCGGTCAACCCGCTGCTCAAGCCGGCGCAGGTGGCGCACCTGCTGCGCGACAGTAACGCGCGCCTGCTGGTGACCAGCCAGGCGCGGCTCGACGGGCTGGCCGGCGCAGGCGGCGCGCTGCCGGACCTGCGCCACGTCGTCGTCGTCGATGGCGACGCTGCGCCGATCGACGGGCTGACCGTCACCGCCTGGCGCGACTGCCTGATCCACGGCCATCGCGGCGCGCTGCACCGGACCATCGAGACCGACATGGCCGCCCTGATGTACACCTCGGGCAGCAGCGGTCCGCCCAAGGGCGTGGTGCTGTCGCACCGTAACCTGGTGGCCGGCGCGTACAGTGTGGCGCGCTACCTCGGCAACAGTCCGGCCGACCGCATCCTGGCGGTGCTCCCGCTCAGCTTCGACTACGGCATGAGCCAGCTGACCACGGCATTCGCCAGCGGTGCGGCGGTGGTGTTGATGAACCATGTGCTCACGCGCGACATCCCGGAGATGATCGACCGCGAGCGCATCACCGGGCTGGCGGCGGTGCCGACCTTGTGGATCCAGCTGGCCAATCTCGACTGGCGCGGGCGCCACCCGCTGCGCTACATCACCAGTTCGGGCGGCTGCATGCCGCGGCCCACGCTGGCGACGCTGCGTGAAGCCTTGCCGCGCACCCGCATCTACCTGATGTACGGCCTCACCGAAGCGTTCCGCTCCACCTACCTGGCCCCGGAACAGGTCGACAGCCGGCCCGACTCGATCGGCAAGGCGATACCGAACGCCGAAGTGCTGGTGCTCGATCCTGAAGGCCGGGCCTGCAAGCCGGGCGAACCGGGTGAACTGGTGCATCGCGGGCCGCTGGTGTCGCTCGGCTACTGGAACGACCCGGTGCAGACCGCGGCGCGCTTTCGTCCGCTGCCGCCTTGCCCGGGCCAGCCGCGCGCCGACGCCGTGGTGTGGTCCGGCGACACGGTGCGCATGGACGACGAGGGCTACCTCTACTTCATCTGCCGCACCGACGACATGATCAAGACGTCCGGCTACCGCGTCAGCCCGACCGAGATCGAGGACGTGCTGTATGCGACCGGCATGGTCGGCGAAGCGGTCGCGCTGGGCGTGGCCCATCCGGTGCTGGGGCAGGCGATCGCGGTGGTGGCCACCCCGAATGCCGAAGGCGTGCCCGATTCGGCCGCGCTGCTGGCGGCCTGCAAGCTGCGGCTGCCGCCGTACATGCAGCCGGCGCTGGTCGAGCTGCGCCCCGGTCCGTTGCCGCGCAACCTCAACGGCAAGGTCGACCGGCGCATGCTGGCGAACGAACTGGCGCACCTGTTTGCCGAGGTTGTTCCGTGAGCGCGGAGCCGGGCTGGCGCAGCCGCCGCGACGACGGCGCGCCGTATCTGTTCGAGGAGCGCGGCGCGCGCGAGGCTGCGCAGCAGCGCCTGGCCGTGATCGCCGCGACGCTGGCGCGCAAGACCGGGCGCCACGGCGCGCCGATGCAGGTGGCCGACGTCGGCTGCGGCGCCGGCGTCCAATGCCGGCTGTGGGCCGCGCGCGGCCACCAGGTCTATGGCGCCGATATCAACAAGGCGCTGATCGCGCTGGCGCGCAAGCGGGCGCGCGAGGCCGGGCTCGAGATCAGCTACGAAGTCGCCTCGGCCACCGCGTTGCCCTGGCCGGACCGCTCGATGGATCTGTGCATCGTCCCCGAATTGATCGAGCACGTGGCCGACTGGCGCGGCTGCCTGGCCGAATTTGTGCGCATCCTGAAACCGGGCGGCGCGCTCTACCTGAGCACCAGCAACATGCTGTGCCCGGTGCAGGACGAGTTCGACCTGCCGCTGTACTCGTGGTATCCGGGGTTTGTGAAGCGCCATTACGAAGACCTGGCCTGCACCAGCCGTCCGGACCTCGCCTGCTACGCGCTGCAGCCGGCCATCAACTGGTTCACCTGGTACGGGCTGCGCAACCACCTGGCGCGCCACGGCTTGCGCAGCATCGACCGCTTCGACATGCTCGAAGCGAGCGCCCAGGGCAGCCCTGCGGCGAGGGCAGCGCTGCGGCTGGTGCTGGCGTTGCCGCCGCTGCGCTTCTGCGCGCATGTGGCCACTCCCAGCACCACGCTGATGGCGATCAAGCCGGCGCCCTGACCAGGTTGCACGCCATGCGCAGCAGCAAGCCACGGGCGCCACGGTCGGGCGGCGTCAGGCGCGGCAGCAGCATCGGGTCGGTATCGTGGCGCGCCGCGCCGCCCGCGCTGGTGACGGCCGCGTCGAAGCCCTGGCTGCGCAGCATGTCGACGTGGCGCAGCTCGAAGTCCTGTCCGGGCTTGCCGCTCGGGTAGGCAAACAGGCGCACCGGCGCCTGGATAATCTCCTGCAGCCTGGCGCGTCCGTTGGCGATCTCGGCGCGCGCATCGGCGTTGGAAATCGAGGTGAGCACCGGGTGGCTGACGGTCTGGGCGCCGATTTCCATGCCGGAGCGGTGCAGGGCCAGCACCTCGTCGGAGGTCATCATGGTCGGCACGAAGCTGCGCGCCATGCTGCGGATGCGTTCAAGGCGTTCACCGTGCGGCAGCCGGCCCAGCGTGTCGACCAGCATGTCGATCACCGCGCGCCGCCGCACCGGACAGCCCAGGTCATAAGTTGCGAAGCCGCTCGACGTCAGGTTCAGGCGGTCGCCGGTGGCGCTGCGCACCACATCGATCACCGCGTCCTTCCACATGCAGCCGCCGTCGAGAAAGCCGCTGGCGACGAAAAACGTGGCCGGCACCCGGTGACGCTGCAGGATCGGCAGCGCCACCGAAGCATTGTCGGCGTAGCCGTTCTCGAACGCGATGCAGGCGGCGCGCGGCGGCAGCGAGCGATCGCGCAGGCGGCGCACCGCGTCACCGAGCGGCATCAGGCGGAACCAGCGCGCGAGCACCTTGAGCTGCTGTTCGAAATGCCGGGCGTCGAGCTGCTCCGGGAACAGCGGGTCGGGCCTGGCGAGGACGCGGCGGTAAATCAGGATCGAAAGCGGTACTTGCATGGAGCGAGTCCGGACTGGTGAAGGGAAGGCGGGCGGCGCCCGGTCCGTTGATGTCTGTCAACGTTTCAGCGAAGCCGGCCACTACACTGAATTGAAACAGGTGCATCGAATATAGACCGGGCGCGCAGCACATCTGTTGAGCCTGCTCATGCCGCAAACCCTTTCCACGTGGAGATATCTATGCGTATCGGCATTTTGTCGTACCCGATGCTGTTCCAGCGCGAGGGCAGCTTGCAGATCCAGATCCGCGAGACCATCCGTTCGCTGAACCGGCTGCACGGCATCGACGGCGAGGCGCTCTCGGTGGAGCTGGTCGATCCGTGCCGCGGCAGGTTCGATGCGTATGACCTGATCCACGTCTTTGCCGCCGTCCACGGCAACCACCGGATCGTCGAAGTGGCGACCGAGCTTGGCGTGCCAGTGGTGCTGTCGCCGCTCATTTCGCCGGGCTGGAACCGCTCCAGCGGCACCCGCGCCCGCGTCGCCGACCGCCTGCTCGGCAACCTCACCGCGTGGAATGTCGAAACCAGCTACGCGCAAACGCGCCGCGCGCTGCAGGTCGCCACCCTGATCGTCGCGCTGGGCGAAGCGGAAAAGCGCGCCATTGGCGAGGCCTTCCTGGTGCCGGCGGCGCGCGTGCGGGTGTTCCCGAACGGGATATCGCCCCAGTTCTTCAATGCCGACGGCGCATACTTCCGCGCCCGCACCGGCATCGAGGGGCCGTTCGTGCTGATGGTCGGCGCGATCGCGCCGCACAAGGACCAGCTGGGCATGGCGCACGCGCTGTCGGAGATGGCGCTGCCGTTCGTTCTGGTAGGCGAAGCCCAGGAACGCGACCAGGATTACCTGGCGCAGGTTCGCCAGGTGCGCGGCGTGACCTGCCTGGGCAAGCTGCGCCATGACGATCAGCTGCTGGCCAGCGCGTTCGCGGCGGCGGCGGTGTTTGCGCTGCCGGGCCAGACCGAGGTCCAGCCGATGCCCGCGCTGGAAGCTCTGGCCGCCGGCACGCCGGTGGTGAACAGTTCGGGCAGCGACCTGACCATCGCCAACGCCGGCTTCGCGATCCGCACCGTCGCGCCCGGGGACACGAGCGGCATCAAGCGCGCGGTGCTCGGCCTGATCGAGGAACCGCCGAAGCGCGCGGCGGTGCGCTCGCTGGTCAGCGAGCTGACCTGGGACCGGATCGCCGAACGCATCGCGCGCTGCTATGTCGAGGTGGTCAGGGCCAGGCCGCGCGGTGCGCCAGGCGCCGGCCTGGTTCAGCGCGAGACGCCCTCGAGCAGCCGCCTGTACACCGGCCCGTAACTGCGCGCGGCCGCTTCCCAGCTACGCTCGACTGCCGCGAACTGGCGCGCGCGTTCGCGCAGCGGCTGCATGCAAGCGGGCTCGGACAGCAGCGCATCGACAGCGTCCACCAGGCCATCGACGCTTCCTGCTTCGAACAGCACGCCGTTGCGTCCGTGGTCGATCAGTTCGCGATGCGGCGCGATGTCCGAGGCCAGCACCAGCGTCCCATGCGCCATCGCTTCGAGCGGCTTGCGCGCCGCCGCCATCGAGCGGGTCGGCGGCGCGGCGAACAGCACCAGGTCCGCCGCCGCGTAGATGGCGGCCAGGTCGTCCGGTTCGAGCTGGCCCGGGAATAGTACCGCTGCGCCGTGGCCGGCGGCGAAGTTCAGCAGGTGTCCCTGGGCCGGTCCAGCGCCCGCCACCACCAGCCGCAACGCCGGGTGCGCGCGCAGCAGCGGCGCCATCGCCGCGGTCACCAATTGCTCGTCGAGCGGCCCGACGCAGGCGATCAGCGGTCCGCCGCGGCCGGGCAGGTAGTCCGGCCAGGCGCTCCCTGGCGGGCGCGGCAGGTCGGTCGCAGGGGCGATGGTGTCGACGCGCTGCGGCGCGACCCCGCGCGCCAGCAGGGCGGCGCGCAGCGCCAGGCTGTCGGTGACCACCGCCGCGGCGAGGCGGGCGACGTAGCCGTCCAGGATGGTCCTGCTGGCGCCGTGGATCTCAGCCAGCACCGGCACATCGCTGCGCCAGCCGGCCCACAGGGCCGCGAGCGCATTGATCGCCGGCGGGTGCGCATGCAGGATGTCGGGGCGCGACAGCCGGATCGCGTGGCGCAGGCGGCGGACGATGCGCCGCACCAGCAGTATCGGCGGCAGCCAGTCCGGCCCCGGCGCGGTACGGATGAAGTGCCAGCCGTCGCGGTTGCGGTCCTCGGTCTCGACCTTGCCCTGGGCCGGGCCGGTCAGCTGGATCGTGTGCCATCCGAGCGCACGCTGCTGCCGCAGCAGCGACAGCGTGCGATGCGAATAGGCGCTGTGGACCGGGACCGAATGATCGAGCACGTGCAGGATGCGCATGTGCCGGTCCGGTTCAGGCGCGGTTGGCGAGGGCGTGCGGGCAGGGCGGCGGCTGGGTCAGCGAATCGTAGACCGCCATATAGCCTTGCGCCATCGCGGGCAGGCTGTGCTGGGCGATGACCTGGCTGCGCGCGCGCATGCCGTGGCGCGCGCCCATCTCGGGAATCCGGCAGTAATCGGCGATCGCGGCGGCCATCAGGTCGGGCGACTGGGGCGGCACCAGTATGCCGGTAAAGCCGGGGCGTACCAGTTCGGTGTTGCCGCCGACCGCGGTGGCGACGACCGGCAGGCCGGTGGCCATGGCCTCGAGGATCGTGTTGGAGCTGCCTTCGGCCAGCGACGGCAGCACGAACAGGTCCATCGCCCGCATCAGCTGCGCGATATCGCCGCGCTCGCCGGGCAGCCAGGCCCGGTGCGAGGCGCCGGCGCGGGTCAGCATGTCCATGCATTCGGCGCGCGCGGGACCATCGCCGACGATCAGCAGGCGCAGGCGCTGGTGGGCCGGGTGCGGCGAGGCGATCAGGCGCAGGAACGCGTCGACCAGCGTCACGTGGTTCTTGACGTCGACCATGCGCCCGACACTGCCGATGACGAAAGCGTTCTCCTGCATGAAGCCGGCCGGGCCGATGGCCGCGGGCGGTCCCAGGCGCGGATGGAACTGGATGCTGTCGACGCCATTGGCGATCTGCGAGACGCGCTCCGGTTCGGCGCCGACGCTGTCGATCAGCCAGTGTTCGAGATCGGCGCTGACGGCGATGAAATGGCCGATCAGCGGCCGCAGAACCCGGCGCAGCAGCTGGTACTTGAGTCGCTTGCCGTACAGGTCGAACATGTCGCGTCCATGCTCGCCGTGCACGCGCAGCTTGACGCCTGCCAGCGCGGCGACCAGCTGGCCCTCGAGGCCGCACAGGTTGCGGGTGTGGATCAGGTCCGGCTGCAGCGCGCGCAGCGCCTTGAACATGCGCAGGTAGTGGCCGAAGTCCTTGCCTTCGCGCTTGTTCAGGCTGATGATCTCGACGCCGCGCGTGTGCAGCTGCGACTCGAAGTCCGAATAGTCCTTCAGGCAGACGATCGCATGGCGGTAGCGGTCCGCCGGCATGTGCTTGATCAGGTTGATGAGGCCATTTTCGAATCCGCCAGCATCGAGCTGGTGAATCAGGTGAACTACCAGCCTTGGCTGTTCAAAAGACACTGTCATGATCGGCTCCGCACGGTTTGGACGGCCGCTTCACTACGCGTGAAGCCGTGCCAGCGCGGCCGCGGCTGGCTTCGGAAAACAGGTGGGGCAGCGCCAGGCAGCAACGGGAACACGTCGTCGATGCTGCCCCAGCGAAATTGGCCGGCCAGCGCGAGCAGGCGCGCTTCGGTGCGGCCGAGGTTGGCGTAATGGCCGAGCCGCGCCGCCAGTGGCATGCCGGGAATGCGCGGCTGGCCGGGATCGAGTTCCCATGCGCTGAAGCCGAACACGGCGGGCTGGCCCTCGGTGCGGTTCACGTGGCGCAGCAGTGCGCGCGAGAGCGCATAAGGCAGCAGGCGGAATCCGCTGCCGCCGCCGGCGGGAAGGTTGCAACCGAATACGCGCGCGGTCGACAGCGGCAGCTCGAGGATGCCGGATGGGCCGGCCGGGAAACAGGCGAATCGCGGCGCGTCGGCGGGCCGCCGGCGCAGCAGCGGATAGCTGCTGGAACTGTAGCGGTAGCCGCTGTGGTAGAGCGTGTCGAGCGCCCAGCGATGTTGCGGGCCGATCGAGCAGGCTGGCGCGCGGTAGCCAAGGACTGCGGCGCCGCACAGGTCTTCCAGCACGCCTTTGCTGCGCAGGATGTCGCGGCGGAACTGCACGCGCGTCTGGCTCGACGCCTTGTCGTTCGCATAGCCGCGGCTGGCGATTTCGTGGCCGGCCGCGCCGATCGCCCGCACCATCGCCGGATGGCGGCGCGCGATCCAGCCGAGGATGAAAAAGGTGGCGCGCACCTGGTGCTGGTCGAGCAGGGCCAGCACGGTGTCGATGTTGCGTTCGATCCGGCTCGGCATGCCAGGCCAGGCGCCGTGCGGCGCGAGCCCAGCGACGGCGCCGGCGTGGAAGTAGTCCTCGACGTCGACCGTCATCGCATTGCGGATGCTGTCAGTCGTAGTAACCATAGTAGTCACCCCCGGGGAAGGACCGCGCCTTGTTGCAGATAAGGCTGATGTGCGGGCAGTGGTCGAGCCGGCGCAGGGCCTCCTTGACGGTGCCCTGGGTGGTCGCTTCGGCCTCGATGACCATCACCACCTGCCCCATCTGCGCTGCCAGCACGCTGGCCTCGGTGGTAAGGAGCAGCGGCGGCGAGTCGAAGATGACGATCCGGTCGGGGTAGCGGTTGCTGATTTCGACCAGCAGCGCGCTCATGGTCTGGCTGGCCAGCAGCTCGGTCGCATGCTTGTTGTTGCGGCCTGCCGGCAGCAGGCTGAGGGTGTCGATATTGGTCTTCAGGATGACGTCGGCCACGCCCAGTTTCTCGCTCAGCAGGATATCCATCAAGCCCGGCGCCGCCCCCAGTCCCAGCACCTTGAGCACCGAGGGGCGGGCCACGTCGGCGTCCACCAGCAGCACGGTGTGGTCCTTTTCCATGGCGATGCTCATGGCCAGGTTGATCGCGCAATAAGTCTTGCCTTCGCCCGGCAGCGCGCTGGTGACGACGATCAGGTTGCGGTTGGCGGTTCCGCTGGCGGCGTGCAGCGCATTGCGCAGCAGCGGGCGCTTGATGATGCGGAAGTCCTCGGCGGCGCTGGTGCGGCCGCCATCATGCGTCACCATGCCCATCTGGTGCAGGCGCGCCAGGTTGATGTCGACGTAGCGGCGCGGATCGTGGCCGTGCTCCGGCTCGGCCAACAGCGCGCCGCGTTCGTGTTCATGCTCGTGCGTGTCTGGAGTGTGCATGTCAGTCCCTCGTTGGCGCGTCAGCTATTTCAGGAGAGCGGAGGCGATCATGGCTCCGTACATCGCCGCCAGCCCGGCAATCGCGGTGGCGAACAGGTACTGGCCGCGGCGCCGCTTGATCGTTTCGGCCTCGGTCCAGTTCATCGACACCGTACCCAGCACCGGCAGCCCGGTGATCTCGCGCATGACGCCAGGGCCGAGGAAGGCCGGGCGGCTCTGGCTGATCAGGAGCGCCACGCCGGGGCCGGCGACCAGCGCCGCCAGGAAGGCGATGCTGTAGAACAGCAGGCGGTTCGGGCCGATGGGGGCGATCGGCATGGTGGGCGGGTCGATGATCTTGAAGGACATCATCTCGGTCGTCGATGACAAATCGCCCGACAGCTTGGCCGCTTCGCGCCGCCCGATCAGCTTTTCATAATTGTCCTTGTTGATCTCGTAGTCGCGGTTCAGCTGCGCCAGCTGCGATTCGACTTCCGGCACCGCATTGCTCTGCGCGAGCAGGCGGGCGTGGCGCACCGTGTATTCGTTGACGCGCGCAGTCATCGCCGCCACCCGCGCGTCGGCTTCGGTCAGCGCGACCTTCAGTTGCTGCAGCATGGGGCTGTAGTTCCTGCCCGCGTCGCCATCGCTCATCTTGAGCTTGTTGTCTTCGACCTTGCGCGCTTCGAGCTGGGCCAGCAAGCGGCGCGCCGACAGGATGTCCGGATGCTGCTCGGTGTACTGCAGGCGCAGCGCATCGAGGCTCTTGTTGATGGCCGCGATGCGGGTGTCGATTTCAGGATTGGGCAGCGCGGCCGGACGCTGCTCGATGCTCAGCAACAGCGCGTCGCCCGTGACCTGGGCCTTGATGGCGGCGCGGGCCTGTTCGGCTTCGAGCAGTTCCAGCCTGGCCGCGCTCAGGTGATCGGCGGCGATCGCCAGCTGGGCGCCGTAGTCGACGCCCTGGCGCGGCAGCAGGGTGCTGTTGCGCAGCTTGAATTCCTTGACCATGTTCTCGGCGGCGATCAGGCGGTCTTCATAGTTCTTGATTTGCTCGTCGATGAACTGGACCGCCTTTTGCGAGTCGCCGCGCTTGCCCTTGAAGCTGCCTTCGACGAAAATCGTCAGCAGCGACTGCACCACGTCGCGCACCAGCTTCGGATTGTTGTCCTGATAGCTGATCGCATAGATGTCGTAGGCCGCCGTCCCGGTGATCTTAATCTTCGACATCAGCTGCTCGACCTGCTTCTCGTGCTCGCGCGCGGTAGTGGCGCGCACGTCCAGGTCGACCATGCGCATGACCCGTTCGACATTTGGGCGGCTCAGCAGCGTGCGGCTCATGATGGCCACCTGCTGCTCGACGTTCGGCACGCTGGTCATGTTCGACAGCAGCGGCTTGAGGATGGTCTGGGTATCGACAAACACGCGCGCGGTAGTCTGGTATTCGTCGGGCATCGAGTAGGCCTTGATCCAGCCGCCCATGGCGACCAGCCAGGCGACCGCGACGGCATGCCAGCGATATTTCCAGATGCCCCGAATGCTCGACAGCAGCTGGCTGATGAAGTCCTCCATTCTGTCGACCTCCGTAGTCGTGCGACCAGAAGCGCATGCCTCGCTCCGCACATGTGTCCGATTATATGGCGTGTGGGCAACCAAAATCGGCTACCTCTGCCGCCGTTGATTCGCATCAAAAATGTCGAGACGGGAAAAAATGGGGCCGGTCAGCTGCGCGGCCGACCGGCAAATGCGCGTTCCAGCAACGCGGCATCAGAGCCCCTGCGGCGGCTTGGCGCCTACATCCCCAGCAGGCCCAAACCGCTTGGCAAGCAGGTCTGAAGGCCCTGGCGTGACCATGACTGCCCGGCCACGAATTATTCCACTGCCTGCTTGCGGCGGCGGCCGAACGCCGTCATTCCCAGCAAGCCGATACCGAAGATCGCCAGGGTGGCCGGCTCCGGTACGGCCTGCGTGTCCTGCAGGGCGTTGGCCAGCGTGTTGTGCTGGATCGTGATCTGGTAGGTGCTGGCGATGCTCAGCATGCCGGTGGTCGCGCTGAACGAACCGGTACCAGGGTTGTAGGTCGTGGTGCCGGGGAAGCCGTCGGTACGGCTGACATTGCTAAACGCGTTGAGCTCGTTTGGAGCGTAGGCGAACACCGTCATGCCGGTGGTCATGTCAACAATGTTGATGCTCCACGATAGCCGCGCATTGGCGTTGGTGGTGGGGGAACCATCGGCCGACACGTACGCCTGGGTGAAGGGGGTGGCGTTGAATGCGATCGTCATCGAGTCGGCGGCGCCGAGGGTGAAGCTGAAGGTGGTAGAAGTTCCGACATCGGAGTTGCCCGATGCGACACCGTTGACCGCCAGCGACGCATCGGCGCGGGTTGCTGCCGTTGCGCCGGCAGGCATGGCGCCGATGGTAATCGAACTGCCGCTCAGGTTCTGGTCGGCGTAGCCGAAGGTGCCGGGCACCGGGGGCGCGCTGCTGAACGGGGTGAAATTGTTTTCCGGCAGGGCTGGATTCGGATTGCCCACCGTCTGGTGCGCGACGTCCGGGTTGACGCCGCTCAAAATGCCGAACGACTGTGCGCCGTTGGCAAACACGCCATTGAGCGAAGCGGTTGCGTGTGCATCGTTGGTTCCGGTCAGCATGCCAAAGTCGGTCACGCTGTAAGGCGTACCGGACGAATGCAGCAAGCGGAAGTTATCGATGACGAGGATGGACTGGGCAAACGCATCGGCTCGCGCGCTGCCCATCCCACCGATGGCGATGCTGGCGGCCATGGCCGTCAGCAGCATGGTTTTGCGTACGATCTTCATGTCACTCTCCTGTTGGGGATGAAACTGGATTTCTGGGACGACACCTTGCCGCCTTGCCTTAGCTAATGCAGCTTCCGTGCCAAGCCAATTTCCCCAACAAAATCAACCACTTGACATCACCGTCCTGGACTTGGCAACTGAGCCATACCGGTGCTGGAAAAAATCCCGACGCTGCTTTGAGGATTGAATTTGCGCTAGTACTGTTCAGTTCGCGGGAACTATCTTATTGATGAGCATGTCAGACAGGCACAACTTTTCGTTCGCCCCGGCAATCGGTGGCGACGGTTCCTGTGGAGGATGATCAACTATGCTTAAAGATGAGCTGCCGATTGCGACTTTCGCCTGTCCAACCGGGCTGCGCGACCTGTGTATCGGCGAACAAGGAACGGACGAACGCCTCGACCATCCGCTCGATGTCCAGGTATTTCATATACGTCTTGCCAACTCGGCAGGCCGGCGCGAAGCGGCCAGCCTGTTGATCCGCAAAATGTACGGCTGGCGCGGCTACGCGGTCGAGCCGGAACACGATGCCGAGCCGAACAAGATCACGCTGTACGCGGAGACCGGCGGCATGGTGGTCGGCACCATGAGCCTGTGCCTCGACCGCGATATCAGCTTGCCGGCCGATGAAAACTTCCGCGACAAGCTCGACGAATTGCGCACCCAGGGGCGGCGCCTGTGCGAACCGTCGCGGCTGGCCATCGACAAGGGCGTGACCAAGCGCGTGTTCGCCTCGCTGATCCACATCTCGTACATTTACTCGCACAATATCCACGGCTTCACCGACTACGTCATCGAAGTCAATCCGCGCCACGTCATGTTCTACAAGCGTATGCTGGGCTTCCGCGATTTCGGCGGCGAGCGCCCGTGCACGCGGGTCGGCGCGCCGGCCGTGCTGCTGCGCCTTGACCTGGCCCATATGGGCGAACAGATCCGGCGCTGGGGCGGCCTGATGGAAGCGCATGGCGAGGAGCGCTCGTTCTATCCCTATTTCTTCCCGCAATGGGACGAGCCCGGCATTACCGCGCGCCTGATGAACGGACGAAATTAATGGAGACCGCCATGACAGTCACGGAACAACCAGCACAGGAGACAAGGGAGACAGGCGCCGCGGCCGAGCGCCGTTCGCTGCTGCTGCGCGCGCTGCGCGACGTGGTCGGCTTCGAGCAGGTGCGCGACGACGATATCACCCTCGAACGCTACGCGCGCAGCACCGCCTCGCGCAGCACCCGCGCGCTGGCGGTCGTCACGCCTTCCAGCGCCGGCCAGGTCGCCGAACTGGTGAAAGTCGCGCGGCGCCATAAAACGCCGCTGTACCCGCTTAGCACCGGCAAGAACTGGGGCTACGGCGACGCTTGCCCGGTCAGCGGCGGGCAGGTGATCGTCGAGCTGTCGCGCATGAACCGCATCATCAGCGTCGATCCCACCCTGGCCTACGCCGTCATCGAACCGGGCGTGACGCAAAAGCAATTGTCCGACTACCTGATCGAGCACAAACTTGATTTCTGGATCGACTGCACGGGGGCGGGGCCGGATACCAGCTTCATGGGAAATATCCTGGAGCGGGGGTTTGGCCACTCGCCGTACGGCAACCGGCTGCAGCATGTGGCGGGCATGCAGGTGGTGCTGGCGTCGGGCGAAGTGCTTGAAACCGGCTTCGGCCATTATCCGAACGCCAAGGCGACGCACCTGTTCCCGTACGGCGTCGGGCCGTTCCTCGACGGCCTGTTTACCCAGTCCAACTTCGGCATCGTGACGCGCATCGGCATCTGGCTGATGCCCAAGTCCGACTGCATCAACCACTTCTTTTGCACTGTCGACCGGCATGAGGATATCGCGCCGGTGGTGGATGCGCTACGGCCACTGCGCATGAACGGCACGCTTCGCAGCATCATCCATATTGGCAACGACCTGCGCGTCATCTCGGGCGGCGCCGTCTATCCGCGCGAACGGGCAGCCGATGCCTTGCCGCTGCCGGAACCATTGCGCGCGGCGATGCGCGAAGGCGCCGGCGTGGGCGCCTGGACAGTCTCGGGCGCCATGTACGGCACCGAACGCCAGGTGGCCGCGGCGCGGCATGCGCTCAAGCGCGCGTTGGCGCCGACCGCTGCCACGACCACGATCCTGACCGAGCGCAAATTGCGGCTCGGCGCGATGCTGGCGCGGGTGCTCGGCGCCAGCGCCGCCGGCAAGCGCCTGCAGGCCAAGGTCGACCTGGGCGTGTCGCTGTTCGCCATGAACCGCGGCGTGCCGAACGGGCGGTTCCTGGCTGGCGCCTACTGGCGGCGGCGCGGCGGTCTGCCCTCGGGGTTTCCCAGCCAGGCCAATCCGGCGGCCGATCATTGCGGCCTGCTGTGGGTGTCGCCGGTCTTGCCGATGCGCGGCGCCGACCTGCTGGAACTGCACGGCATGGTCGAACCGATCTTCAAAGAATCTCGCTTCGACCTGTTCGTGACCTTCAGCATGATCAATGAGCGCGCGCTGGGCGGCGTGATCACGATTGCCTACGACAAGGAGGACGAGCAAGAGGTGGCGCGCGCCAAGGCCTGCTACAAGGCGGTGTTCGACCTGTGCATGGCCGCCGGGTATGTCCCTTACCGCGTCGGCAACCAGTCGATGGCCGAGCTCGACCCGAACTCGGACGTGTTCTGGGCCACGGTCCGGCAGATCAAGGCGGCGCTCGATCCCGATGGCCTGATTTCGCCGGGGCGCTACGAGCCTTCACGGCTGTAAAAAATGCCGACGCGAGGCGCCCCTGGCCTGCGCTTTCAGAGCGTGGCCAGCAGCGCGCGGGCTTCGTCGCGGCGGGTGAAGTCCTTGGCGGCGAGGGCGCGTTCCAGTTCGCGGCGGGCGGCGGCCTTGTCGCCCGATTTGGCCAGCACCATGCCGTAGTGGTAGCGGATTTCGGCCGCGCCGGGCGCCAGCGCGCTGGCTTTCTGCAGCAGCGGCAGCGCGCGGCCAATGTTGCCCGTTTCAAGATAGATCCAGCCCAGCGTATCCATGATGGCCGGGCTGTTCGGCGCAAGCTTGTGGGCGCGTTCGGCGTGATGCAGCGCTTCCTTGCGGTTCATGCGCTGGTACGCCCAGGCCAGGTCGTTGAGTGCGATGACATTGTCCGGGTCGCGCTTGAGGACCGCATGCAGGTGGCCGACGGCGGCCTCGTAATTCTTCGCGACCACCATGCTGCTGGCGTAATACAGCCGGGTAGGGATGTCGTCGGGGCGCTTGCGGAACCATTCCGCCATCCGCGCGTGCGCTTCGGCGCTGCGGTTGTTCTTGATCAAGGCACCATGCAGCTGGATCAGCAGCGCACCGTTTTGCTGGAGGTCAAACGCGCGTTCGTAGGACTTGATGGCTTCGGCATACTTGTGCTGCGCGCTATACACGTCGCCCTCGAGCTTGTGGCCGCGTGCCGACTCCGGGCGCCGCTGGTGCACCGAGCGGGCCAGGGCCAGCGCCTCGGTGAATTTCTTTTGGCCGATCAGCAGGTTCAGCAGGTTGACCTGGGCGTCGGCGAGGTCCGGGTCGAGGGCCAGCGCCTTGTTCAGCGACGCCAGCGCCCCTGCCTGGTCGTTCAGCTTCACCTGAACGCTGGCGTGGCGCGCGTGCAAGGCCGCGTTGCGCGGCGCCAGCGCGATCAGCCGGGCGTAGTATTCGGCAGCCGCGGCGAAGTCGCTGTTCAGGTACGACACCTGGGCCCGCATCACCAGCACATCGGCATTGGCGGGGTGGCTGGCCTCCAGTTTCTGGACAAGCATGAGCGCCTTTTGCTGTGCGCCGGCGCGCGCGTAGAGGTCCACCAGGCGCAGTGCAACCCGCAGGTTGTCCGGGCTCGCTGCGTTGGCCCGCTCGAGCCATGTCATCACCTCGGCCTGCTTGCCTTCGGCGGCCGCCAGCCGGCCCAGCGACTCCATCACGGCGGCATCGCCCGGCGTGCGCGCCAGCGCCTTCAGATAGCGCTCGCGGGCGTCCGCGCGCCTTCCTTCGAGGGTATCGAGTTGCGCCAGGTTGTCCAGTGCGGGCAGGTACGACGGGTCAAGCTTGAGGGCGGCGTCGAAGCTGGCGCGGGCCGACGCCAGGTCGTGCTTGGCGAGGTAGATGCCACCCTTGAGGTTTTGCACCAGTGGGTTGCTGGCCTGGCTCTCCATGCGCTGAACGGTCGCCATCGCCTTGTCGGGGGCGTTGGCGCGCAGGTAGCTCATCGCCAGCAGCAGGCCGGCGCGGTCGTTGCCGCTGTCGAGCGCGGTAGCACGCTCGAGTTCGGCAACCGCGCGGCCATTGTCGCCGTTGCCGAGGCGGCTCAGCGCCACGCCGGTATGCAGGCCTGGCGCCGCGGGACGCAGGGCGGCGGCCTTCTCGAAGAATTCGGCGGCCTGGGTGAAGCGGCGCCCGCGCAGGCTCGCTTCGCCGGCCAGCGAGAGCAATTCGACATCCTGCGGCTGGGCGAGCATCAGGGGACGCAGCAGGGCCATGGCATCATCGGGCGCATTGTTGCGCAGGTGGACTGCCGCCAGCAGCTTGGAGGCGTAGGCATGGCGCGGATACGACTCGAGGAACTTGTGCAGGTGCGCCTCGGCTTGCTGCGTGTTGCCCAGGGCCGACTGGATCGCACCGGACAGGAGCACGCTCGGCATGTGGTCCGGGATCTCGCGCAGGATCTTCTGTACCGATTCGAGTGCCGCCTTGTGCTTGCCTTCACGATAATCGAGCATCGCCAGCGAGTGAAACACCGCCACTGCGCCCGGCGCTGCCTTGCGCGCGCTGGCGATGGTGGCGCGCGCCTCCTTCAATTCGCCCTTGTCGATCTGCAGGTTGCTGATATCGACCAGCGCCTGCAGGTTGGCGGGACGCAGGGCAAGGATGGCGCGGTAGGCCGCCATCGCCTCGTTCGGCCGGCCGGCCGCGCGCTGCATGTCGCCGCGCAGGCGCAGGGCGTCGAGATTGGCCGGGCTGGCCTTGAGCGCCTGGTCGAGGTAGGCGCTTGCCTGCGCCGCATCTTTCTCGCCAAGGGACAGGCGCGCCATGCCGAGCAGCGCGTCGGGCGACTTCGGGTCGTCCTTGAGCGCCTCGGCGAAGGCCTCGCGCGCGGCGCCGGGCTTGCCGAGGCCGAGCAGGGCGTTGCCGCGCAAGGCAAGGACCAGGGGGCGCCGCGCCGCGCTTGCCGCCGGCTGGATCTCGCCCAGCAGCGCCTCATACTGGCCCTGCATCAGCATCGCCTTGCCGAGCAGCGGCGCGATTTGTCCGGCGTCGCCGCCCAGCGTCAGCGCGCGGCGCAACTCTTTCTCGGCCGATACCGCGTCGCCATCCTCGATATAGACCTCGCCCAGCAAAATGCGCGCCGCGCTGTTGCTGCCGTCCTGCTGGAGCACGTTCTTGAGCTGAATGACGGCGGCGCGGGTCTCGCCCTGGTCGCGGAACTTGCGCGCTTCCGCTATCAGCGGGCCGGCGTCCTTTTCGCTGCCGCATCCCGCGGCAGCTATGCCAAGGGAAACGGCAAGCGCGGCGGCAACGGATCGGGACCACAAGGGTTGCTTCTGCTGGGACATGGCGTACTCCGGTCAGGTTCTCCTGACTAGGGTAGTGAGTCCACATAGCAACTTCTTGCGCGCAATCAATGACATGCCATCGAAGCGGCGTGCGGCTCAGCCGATCGGCTTTTTGCCGGGCAAGACACGCACCACACCGCGAAAGTCGACCGTGTGCAGCGAAACCGGCTTGCGCCAGACGCGCGCGACGTATTCCATGACGCGCTCCGCCTGCGCCAGCTCAAGGCCGCGGCCGTCGTGAAGATAGTCATGGCGCAGGTCGAGGCTGCCATCGGGCCCGACCTTGGACACGGTGACAGAAGGTGAGCCGTAATTGTATTTCGGCGCCAGGATTGCCTCGCGAATGGCATGAATGTCGCGGCTGGTCACGCGCGTGTCGCCATCGCGGCGGGCTTCGTAGACGAACAAGTCAAGTTTGTCGGCAATTTCCTCGTCAAGATAGTTGCGGATGAAGCCAAAATCGTCTTCCTCGCGGCAGATCTGGCGCGCCTTCTCGAGGCCATGCTTGCCGATGATGTGTTCCCACAGCGAGAAGCCCAGGTGGTAGGGGTTGAGCGACAGGGCCAGCTGCTGGTCGCTGGCGAACGGGCGCACGACGTCCGAATGCGACTTGATCGCGGCAAGGTAGAGGTCATGCGGCAGGAACGTGGCTTCCCGCAGCAGCCGGGCATGCCAGTAAGACGCCCAGCCTTCGTTCATGATCTGGCAGGCGAAGATCGGGTGGAAGTAATAGGCCTCTTCGCGTACAGCCAGGAAGATGTCGCGCTCCCAGTTGTCCATGTCCGGCGCATAGTTGGCGATGAACCACAGCAGGTCGGTCTCGGGCCGTGGGGGCAGCGGCGCCCGCTGCAGCGGCCCGCTGGCCGCCACGGCGGCCGCCTCGCCCGGCAAGCGCGCGAAGCGGTCGCGGAACCGGTCGGCCACGGGTTCCTCGCGCGGGGCGATAAACTCCGGATAACGCGGGCGGTGCAGCGGCTGGTCGACGTCGATATGGGTTTCCAGGGCCAGCGCCGCGTCGAGCACCGCTTCGACCCGCTCCTGCCCGTGGGCCTGCAGCGCCAGTTCGAGGCGATGGGCACGGGCGGCGCTTTGCTCCAGGATGTGACCGCCGGCCATCGACATGAACCGCGCGAACAGCTGGTTGTTCTTGGCGAAGTCGGCGTGGCCGAGCACATGCGCCGTCACCAGCGTGTTCTCGGCCAGCGAGTTCTGCTCCTGCATGAAAGCGTGGCATGGGTCGCCGGGGAACATCACCTCGAAAATGCGCGAGTGCCCCATGTGCTGGCGCACCAGCTGGTGGATGTAACGCACCCCGAACGACCAGTGGCGCATCCGTACCGGCAAGCCATAGACGGCGATCTCGACCATGAAGCTGGCCGGGACCAGGTCGAAATTGACTGGGTAGAAATCGAGGCCAAGTTCGACTGCCAGCGCCTCGATCCGGGCGCCGTAGTCGGCCAGCTGCTGCTGGGTGCTCGTCATGCGAATGCCTCCTTGCCTTCGCCGGTTTCCTGGGTGAAGAACTTGCGCAGCGCGCGCCAGACATCGTCCGGGCTGGACAAGGCGCTGCTGCTGATCGGCACGCCGCGCCGTTCGAGCTCGTTGCACAGGCGGCGCATTTCGGTGTCCAGCGAGCGTGGTATGCCCGGCAGCGTCTCGACATAGCCGATGTAGTTGAGCACCTTGCCAAGTTCGGTGAGCGCCTCGGTGGCGGCGGCGCGGTCTTCGGTGAAGTTCTCGCCATCGGACGCATAGAACAGATAGACGTTGTGCTGCGCCGCCGAATAGTCGTTGCGCGCAAGCTCCAGCGCCAGCTTGAAGGCACTCGACGCGATGGTGCCGCCGGTGCCGCTGACCTGGAAGAAGTCGCTTTCGGAAAACTCCCACGCGTGGGTGGTGTGGGCGATGAAGCGCGTTTCCACCTTGGCGTACTTGCGCCGGATGCCCTGCAGCGCGAAAAAGAAAAATGATTTGGCCAGCTTGCGCTCGAGCTGGGTCATGCTCGCCGACACGTCGATGACAAACAGGATCACGGCGCTGGTGCTCGGCTTCGCACGCGTGACGATCTGGCGGAAGCGCAGGTCGTCATTGGTGAACGGCACCGGGTCTGCCTGCACCGCGCGCCGTTTGATCGCTTCCTTGATGGTGCGGCGGCGGTCGAGGCGCGAGCGCGCGCCGCGCTTGTCCCAACCTTCGCGCACCAGCTCAAGCTCATCGATTTTGGCCGATGGCTTGGGCTTGAGCTCGGGCAGCTTGAGTTCTTCCCACACCCAGTCCATGACGTCGTCGATCGAGAACTCGAGCAGCAGCTTGAGCTCGCCGTCATCCTGGCCGCCACCGCCGTCATCGCCGCTGCCCGGCCCGGGCTGGCTGTGCTGCAGGACGTCGCCCGGCTGGCCTTCGCCCTGGCCGGCGCCGCTCTGGCTGCGTCCGTCGGCCAGCTTGAAGCGCGCATGCTCCAGCAAGCGCACCGGCACCTGCACGGTACGCTCCTGCGGCCCGGTGATCAGGTCGGGGCCCGCGATCAGGTCCGGCAGGTGCTGCTGGACGGCGTCGCGCACCTTGTCGTTGTGGCGCAGCCAGTCGCGCGCGCCGCGCGAGAACAGGTCGTACCACGCCGTGTTGATCATTGCCGCCACCGTCCACCTCCCGAGAAGGGTGCTACTCCTGTGCCAGCAGGGTGGTTACGTAGTTCAGCGCTTCGCGCGCGCTGTGGCTGTCGTAACCGTACTCATCGACCAGGCGTTTTTCAACCGCCGATATCTTGGTGCGGATTTCCTCGTCCGGCCGCTTGGCCGAGCTGACCAGCCTGAGCACATCGCGGCGCTGTTCGAACAGGTATTGCTGCACGGCGTCGTTGAGCTGCAGGTGGCTTTCCAGGCCAAACTTGACGCCGCGCTTGTATGCGCCCATTGCCTTGCGCACCACCTCCTGGCGGAACGACTGCTTGCCCGATTCGGAGATATGGATCTTTTCTTCGACCGCGCGCAGGAAACGCTCGTCAGGGCGCCGCTCCTCGCTGGTGATCGGGTCCTTGATCTGGCGGTTGTCGAGCATGGCTTCGACCTCGTCGAGGTACTTGTTGAGCAGGTCCTGGGCCTCTTGTTCGAACGACACGAACAGCGCCTTGTGCACGTCTTCCTTGACCCAGCGGTTGTAAAAGTCCTTGCGGGTCAGTACCAGGTAGTCGACCCAGCGGCGCTTCTTCTTGGCGTCGATGCGGGCATCGCTCTCGATGCCGTCCTTGAGCGCCAGCAGCACGTCCATGGTCGACAGGCTTTTCTGGTTCGACTGGATGATCGCGTTCGACAGTGCATTGATCACGAAGCGCGGCGACACGCCAGCGAGGCCTTCTTCGGGCGCCTTTTCCTTTTCTTTGACCCGCCGGGCGTCGGCGCGGTTCACGCCCTCGACTTCCTCGTCGGCATGGAGCCGCACTTTCCTGACCAGTTCGACCTCCTTGTCGTCGCCTTCCTGGATGCGCGACAGGATGGCGAACACGGCAGCCGCATGCAGCACATGGGGGTCGAGATGGACGTCGCGGAATGCCGGCGCCGCCGATGAAATGAGCTTTTTGTAGATCCGTGCTTCTTCCTTGTAATTGAGGGTGTACGGCACCTGGATGATCACCATGCGGTCGAGCAGCGCCTCGTTTTCGCTTTCTTGCAGAAACTTGCGGAACTCGGCCAGGTTGGTGTGCGCCAGAATGGTTTCGTCGAGATAAATCAGCGGGAACCGCGACACCTTGACGTTCTTTTCCTGCGTCAGGGTCAGCAGCAGGTAGAGGAACTCGCGCTTGACCTTGAGGATTTCGATCATTTCGAGCACGCCGCGGCTGGCCGCGTAGACCGCGCCCGACCAGGACCAGGCGCGCGGGTCGCCTTCGTCGCCGTACTGGGCCACTTTGGACAGGTCAACCGAGCCGACCAGGTCGGCCAGGTCGGCCGTGGTGGGGTCGTGCGGCGCGTAGGTGCCAATGCCGCAGCGGCCCGATTCGGAGATAAACAGGCGCTCGACCGGCATCTGCATGAAGTCGCCGCCGAACTGGTCTTCCAGACGGGCGCGGCAATGCGGGCAGACCTCGCCGGCGATGTCGATGCCGTAGGTGTTGCGGCAGGCCGCGCGCATGGTGTGCGGCACCAGGTGCAGCGGCGATTCATGCACCGGGCAGCCGGCGATGGCGTACAAGGTGCCCTCGTCGGTGTGGCTGTATTCTTCCAGCCCGCGCTTGAGCAGGATGACCAGGCTGGACTTGCCGCCCGATGGCGGGCCGAGCAGCAACAGCAGACGCCGGCCGACCTCCGAGCCGGCCGCAGCCGCCTTGAAGTAGTCGATCACGCGCTCGATCGCCGGATCGATGCCGAACAGGTCGTCCTCGAACAGGCTGCAGCGCACCTTGCCGTCGCCGCCCTCGACGAAGCTGCCGCGGATCATGTCCCACACATACTGGTGCGAACTGCGCGCTACCTGGTGCGGCGCTGCCGGCAGCACCGTGTCGATGAATTCGGCAAACGTGCCGGACCAGTGCCCGGCCCGATGCTGCCTGGTGAACTGGTTGAGGCTATCGAGAAAGTTGCCATGCTGGCCAGCTTGCTGGTCCAGCGCTTCGCCAGGTGATGTCACATGTCCTCCGTCGGGAAATAGGCGCGGCAAGCGCGTGGCGCAGGCCGCCCGGAGTTCAAGTATCGGCGCGGGGGCGATGTCGCCGATGACCCTTCTCAATGTGAACGCGCGAACCTATCGGCGGCATTTCCGGCCTCAGCCGTGAAAACCGGGCGGTTAACGGCCAGCGGCGCCCGCAGGCGCCGCATGGTTTGCCGAACTAAACGGTTAGAACCTGGCGTTCAGGGCAACGCGCACCGCGCGCGGCGACCCTGGCGAAATGTTGGTATCGCTGTGCGCCGACGCGTAGTAGCGCTTGTCGAACAGGTTTTCCACATTGACCTGGACCCGGTAGTTCTGGTTCAGCGTGTAGAACAGGGCGCCATCGACGCGGGTGAACGACGGCAGGCTGACCGCGTTCGAGGTGCTCGTGAAGATCTCGTCGCGGTAGATCACGCCCAGGCCGGCGGCCCACGCAGGGGTGATTTCGTAACGGTTCCACAGCGAGGCGCTGTGCTTCGGCACCTGCGAAAGGCGTGCGCCATCGCGCGCGGTGGCCGACTGGGTCGCGGTCAGTTCGGCGTCCTGGTAGGCGTAGCCGCCCATCACGCTCCATGCGCGCGTGAGCTTGCCCGACAGGCCGAGCTCGACACCCTTGGTGGTCTGGCCGTCGGCCAGCTGGCTCGGGTCGGCGCTGGTGAGGCCGGGAATCACGACGTTGGTGCGGTCAAGCTTGTAGACCGCGGCGCTGGCCGACAGGTTCGGGCGGATATCCCACTTGGCGCCCAGTTCGATGTTCTTGAACTCTTCCGGATCGAACGCCTGGTTGGTGGCGCTAAGCGAGCTCAGCTGGTCACCAGCGCGCGGCACGTAGGCGATGCTGTAGCTGCCGTAGAGCGACAGCGCTTCCACCGGCTTGTAGATCAGGCCGACGCGCGGCGATACCGGGGAATCCTTCTGCTCCAGCTTGGCGCCAGTGCGGTTGTTGAGGAAGTCGACATCGAAGCGGTCGTAGCGCAGGCCGAGCACGGCGTGCCACTGCGGCGTGAATTCGAGCTGGTCCTGGATGTAGGCCGACGCCACCTTGGCCACGCCATGGTTGTTGGCATCGGTTGCCGACGGGCGGAAGGCGATCGGTGCGCGGTAGACCGGATCGGCAGCCGTCACGCTCAGGGCGGTGGTGCCGGCACTGTTGTAGCCGGTCAGGCGCAGGTTGTCGGTTTCCTGGCGGCCGAACTCGGCGCCAACCAGCAGCTTGTGCTTGATGCCGCCGGCGTCCAGGGTGTAGGTAAGGTCGGTCTGGTTGAACAGGTTCTCGCGCTGGGTGGCGGTGCTGTATGCACCGATTGCTACGGTGCCCGCGGGCAGGACCGGACCGGACGCGAACACGTTCTGGTAGAACTTGTCGTAGTCAGCCGCACGGGTGCGGTTGCGCAGTGCTACGCCGTTGCCGAAGTCATGATCGATCACGGCGGTAAACGCGTTGACCCTCGACCAGGTCGGGCTCAGTTCGGCATTGCCGAAGAAAGTCGACGCGTCGGTATCGAACGGGCGGCCGTTTTGCGAAGGAATGCCGCGGTCCGCAACGCGCTCGTCCTGGAAATGCTCGTAGCCCAGCACCACGCTGGTGTTCTTGCCGGCGCGGATGGCCACGGTCGGGTTGATGCCCTTGCGTTCGACCTTGACGCCGTCACGGAAGCTGCCCGAATCCTCGACCATGGCATTGACCCGGAACGCCATGCTGTCATTGATGGCCTGGCCGGTATCGATGGTGGCGCGGCGGTTATCCCACGAACCCAGCGTGAGCGAACCTTCGCGGATCGTGGTCCATTGCGGCTGCTTGGAGACGCGGTTGATGACGCCGCCCGAACCGCCGCGGCCGAAGATCATCGCGTTCGAACCGCGCAGCGCTTCGATGCTGTCGATGTTGTAGAAATCACGGAAGTACTGGACGTCGTCGCGGATGCCGTCGATGTAGAAATCGCTGGTCGAATTGTTGCCGCGGAAGATCACCGCATCGCGGTTGCCTTCGCCCTGCGACGGGACCATGCCCGGCACGTAGCGCACCACATCGGTCATGCTCTGGATGGCCTGGTCGCGGATCAGGTCTTTGCTGATCACGGTGATTGCCTGTGGCGTATCGCGCAGCAGGGTATCGGTCTTCATCGCCGTCGCGGTCTCCACGACGTTATAGCCAGCTTCGCTGGTGCCGACGATCTTTACTTCTTGCAAGGTCTGTTCGGTCGACTGGGCAAAGGCGCTACTGCAAAAAACCGCCGCGATGGCGAGGGCGAGACGGGTAGGGCGGATGTGGGACATGTTTTGCTTGAATATGAATGAGAATAGTTCGCATTATGATTTAACTTTGCGGAAATGGCAAATCGGCATGGCAAGCAAGGCTTACGTTCGCACGCGCACAGATGAATCGCGCCATCGGGTACAAGATAGCGGCTTGTCCATGCCAACTTCGAAGGAGTGTTTATGTACCCAACCAATTCCGCCCATAACGTCAAGGAGTTATCCGACAAAATCAGTTCGGTACGCTTCGCGATGTTTACGACAACCGACCAGCATGGCCATCTGGTCGCAGCGCCGATGACGAATCAGGAAATGGACAAGGCCGGCAACCTGTGGTTTTTCACGTCGATTAATACCGGCTTGTGGGAAGACATTGCCGTCACCCCGGAAGTCAACGTCAGCTTCGCCGAACCAAAGGACGGACTATATGTGTCGGTCAGCGGGCGCGCCGAGCGCGTGGTCGACCGTGCCAAGGTGCACGAATTGTGGAATCCGTTCGTCGCCGCATGGTTCCCCAACGGCCCTGACGACATTCATGTCGCGCTGGTGCGCGTGGTCCCGCACAGCGCCGAATACTGGGATACCGCGTCGAGCAAGATGGTCTCGCTGTTCGCCATGGCCAAGGCCGCCATCACCGGCGAGCCGCCGAAGATGGACGAAACCGAACACGGCAAGATCAACCTGTAAGCCCGCGTCAGCCGAGGTAGGGCAGGTATTCGATGCCCTGGCTGATCACGCCGACCAGTGCGGCCTGGTTCTCGGTGCTCTCGCTGAAGAGTGCTAATACTTCGGCCCGCGTACCGCGGCCAGAATTGAGCACGTCAAGCCAGAACGCGGAGCCGCCCGCGTCGGGCTTGCGGTGCAACACGTTCTCGTAGAAGCGCGCCACCAGGTCTTCATTCGATGGGGCGGCACCGTACAGGCCGGCGAATTCCGGGGAATTCATGAAACCTGCCGCGATATCGGCAACGCTGTTTCCCTTGTCGAGCGCCGCCAGCCAGTAGCCAAGGCCGGCGATGTCCGGGGCCCGGTTAAACGCGGCCTGGTAGATGCGGTAGGCCTGGCCGCCGGCGCCCTCGATGTCGAGCGCGAAATGGCTTGCGCCGAAGATAGCCCGTTCGACGCCAAACAGCGTATCCTGCCCCTCGGCGCCGGTCAGATCCTTGATCGTGATGCCAAGTTCGCTGCGCTGAACCACGAAGTTGCCACGCTGTCCCACGAATGTCGCCGTGTCGATGCCGCTCCCTCCGTGAAGTCGGTCGTCGCCAGCCCCCCCAGACAACACGTCGTTGTCATTGCCGCCATCGAGATAATCGTCGCCGGCGCCACCGGAAATGCGGTCCTGTCCGCCCAGTCCCATCAAGGTATCGTTCGATAGCGTGCCGTTGATTACATCCGACGCGTCACCGCCCGATACCGGACCGGGGTTTGGCTGGGCTGGCGGCGCAGGAGGGGGCGGTGCCGGAGGTGCCGGTGGTGCTGGCACCGGCGCCGGCGGCCGGGGAGGGGCAGGTGGTGGCGCAGGGGGCACTGGGGCGGGCGGAACAGGCAGCATCGGCGCCAGGGTTCCGGTAAAGTTCTCTGCGCCGACCCATGCGGCAGGCATGCTGGGAAGCGTCGCCGCAGTCACGAACCCATGTGCAGAGCCGGCGCCATCCTGATCAAATTGCAGCTCCAGACCGGCGTCTGTCGGTATCAGGCGGATCAGGCCCACCTGAATAAATGGGTTCTCGCCATTGTAATTGGGAACTTTTGCGAACAGCTTGGTAAGGTCGAGCAGGTCGCCGTTGGGACCCGGCGTGAAATCCCAGAGAGCGAGCCCCGGCGCAGCCTGCGTGCTTTCCAGGCGGTAGGTATCCCGGCCCGCGCCACCGTAGACGGGGGCGTAAGAGAGTGGCGTTGCAGTGGCCGGGATGATGATCGTATCGTTTCCATCGCCACCGTAGACCTCTACGCCATTCTCGGGGTCGGTGTTAGCAAGCGTAATCTCGTCATCGCCAGTTCCGCCGTCGAGCGTGCCACCACCGCTGGTGTAGTGAAGCCGGTCGTTGCCAGCGCCGCCATAAAGCCAGTTTGTGTCACTCGCGCCCGCCAGGGTATCGTCGCCATCGCCACCATACAGGTGGTCCTCGCCAGCGCCGCCCTCCAGCGTGTCATTGCCGCTCCCCCCGGTCAGCCAGTCATGGCCATCGTCACCGGACAAGAAGTCATCGCCAGCGCCGCCGTAGACGGTGTCGTCGCCACCGCCTGCGCGGATGCTGTCGCCAGCATCACCCGGCGTTTCATCACCACCGGTCAGGAAGTCACTGCCTTCGCCGCCACTGATGGTATCGGCGCCATCACCCCCGTGGATGCGATCGCGCTCAAGCGTGCCGATCAATGTGTCGTTGCCGGCCGTGCCAACCAGGTTGACCCCGATATCGCGCGATCCCGGATCGAATCCCCCGACAAACTCTGCGGCAGTGAGTTCCGACAATGAGACGGAGTGCAGCACAATCGCCGGCACCGGCGCGTGCGTGGTGCCGGCGGCGCCATCCTGGTCGAAATGGATCACCGAGTCAGCGCCAACTTGCGACGCCACGAACCAGCCGCCGCTGCCAAATGGATCGCCGGCAGCGTTTATCGGCAACAAGCTCGTCAGGTCGATCTGGTCACCGGCATGGAAGTCCTGGATGACAACGGTCGCGCCGCTGAACGAGCTTCTGAATCCGAAGGTGTCGTTGCCACCACCGCCAACGATGCCGACCAGCGCCTGTGGCGCGATCTGGCCTTCAATGATGACAAGGTCGTCGTCCTCGCCCGCGTCAACGTTTACCGAATATGGCCATGCAGCGCCTGGCGCAAGCGCCGCCATCACCTTGATCACGTCGTTCCCGGCGCCGCCGATCAGTGTGTCGTGCCCACGTCCGCCGCTGATCACATCGTTGCCGTCGCCCCCGTCAGCCTTGCCTTGTTCAGTGCCTTCAAGTTGCAGTATGTCGTCGCCTTTGCCCCCAAGCAGGGTGCTGCCGGCGCCCCGGTCGAGCAGGAAATCATCTCCCGCTCCGCCTTCGAGCAGATTCCGGCCCGTACCGCCATCAATCCGGTCATCGCCGTCGCCACCGCGTACAGTGTCGTCGCCCTCGCCGCCGAACAGGCTGTCGCCGACGCCTGTCTCGTCGCCGCCCTCGATCAGGTCATTGCCCTGGTGGCCGAAAATGGTGTCGGAGCCACCCATGCCGTAAATGGCGTCATCGTTCGATGTGCCGTCGAGCATGTCGCCTGCTGCGCCACCGACAAGTATCCCGGGCGCCGAGCCCCTTGGATCATGGCCACCCACAATGTTTTGCCTGATGTCGTCAACGTGCACGTCGCTCAGCCTGATCTGGGGCTTGAATGCGTGCATTGGGTTGATGCGCATTTCGAGCACGGCATCGGCGCCGTGCTGGACAAAGCGGAGGTTCCCTCCCGGCGAGAAGGGGTTGCTGCCGTTCCCCGTGCTCATCGACGACACATCGATCATGTCGCCGTTCACGCCCGCTGCGAAGTCTCCCACGACATAGTAGGCGTCATAGCCGGAATAAGACGACAGGACATAGGTATCCCTGCCGGCGCCACCGAGGACGGGGGCGAAACCTGTGCCGCCGAAAAAGGAAATATGAAACTTGTCGTCGCCATCTCCGCCCGTTATCGCGCCGGGTCCGACTGCCGGTGCTGCGGTGTTGTACACGAAAATTTCGTCATTGCCGGCGCCGCCGGTAACGGTGTCGCCTTTGATCGCCCATATCTTGTCGTTGCCCGCTCCGCCGTCGAGCCGGTTGCCGACACTCGGCGCCAAGGCTTGAAGCACATCGTCGCCGTCGCCGCCGCGCATGTCGCTGGCGCCATGCTCGTCACGCAAAAAATCGTCCCCGTCGCCGCCGTCGAGCAGATCATTGCCCGCGTCGCCGCGTAGCTCGTCGTTTCCGGTTCCGCCGAAGATCCGGTCGTCGCCACTGCCGCCAAACAGTGCGTCGCGCCCGGCGTTGCCATACAGGCTATCGTCGCCGTCACCGCCATAAAGCTTGTCGCCGGCGGCATCGTCCGGTTCGTCGCCACCCGACAGGTGATCATTCCCGCCGTAGCCGTACAGCGAATCGGCGCCACCGGTGCCGCCGTCGAGCGTATCGGCGAGATCGCTGCCATGCAGGACGTCGCGACCGCTGGTTCCGGTCAGGTCGACGCTGACGGCACTGCGCTCAACATCGAAGGACAGGCTGTAGAACTGGGGGGATAAATTGCCAGCCGCATCCTTGACGGTGCCTGCGGACAGCTCAATCCAGAACCGGCCGCCCAGCGGCAGGGCGCCCGGGAGTGTCCAGGTAAGCATGGCGCCGGAAATGCTCACGGCAGGATCGTTGATGTCGACCTCGATCGAGGTAGCCGCGTTGTACATGTCGAACAGCCGGATCTTCCCAACCCCGGGGAAAACGGCTTCGGAGAACTCGAGGACCACGGTTCCCAGCAATGGCGATACCGGTCCGGATGTCGCCGGCGAGACGACCCGCAGCAGGGCCGGAGCGGTGGTATCGGCACTTGCCCGCATCGCCGAGTTGGTATGAAGCGCGGCAGGAACCGCTGATTGACTGTCGGTGATGTTCATCGGTACGGCGCCTGCCTGTCGGAAAACCGGAAGTATGTCCAAGTATTGCCTAAATGTCCACATGATTGTGGGTTATGCAACAGGCATGCCTTACACATTCCCGACACTCTGTCGACACAAGAGCAATGGAATGGGCCAGCTGAACCCGCGAAAATAGCGCAGCAGCGGACTCAGCGGTTCGCAACCATCATCCAGACAGGAGCTGCCATGATCCGGCGCCAGGCCTTTTTTTCCACAGCTATTTCGATCGCCATCCTCATGCTGGCGGGATGCGGTGGCGAGCCAATCTTCGTTGCCGCCCCGGTCACCCGCATCGACGTGCTGGCCAGCCACGCGCGCGGCATGGAGAACATCGTCTTCCATGACGGCAGCGCCTACATCGGCATGTCCAACTCCGCCACCGAGGGCACGGCGGTGGTGCGCACCGGCTTGCCGGTCTCAGTGGCGTCGCAATGGAATACTGTCGCGCTGGGCAACTGCCGCATCGGCCCGTTCGGCGGCAACGCGCCGCAGCGCGCGCCAGCCCTTCGTCCGCTCGGCGATACCTTGTGGCTGTTCCAGCCCTGGTACGACGATGCTGGCGCCGGTGCCGAACACGCGCTGTGCGCGCTGAACCAGGCCGGCACCAGCTTCGTCGCGCAGGACCAGTCGCTGCGCGCCTGCTACGAGCAATATTGCTACACGCTGTGGATGGATGAGCTGAAGATGGTTGGCAGCCGCCTGTACAGCAACGCCGGGGCAGGCCAGAACCTGTTCGTGTCCGATAACAAGGCGGCCAGCTGGCGCGTGCTGCTGGGCCAGTTCGATGCGATGACCTGCTACCACCAGGCGTTCCACGTCGTCGGCGACCGCCTGCTGGTGGGCGGCGAATGCCCGCTCGACATGGCCTACCTCCGCGCCTATCGATTAAGCGCGGACGGTTCGCGCCTCGCGTCGCAGACCGAACTGCCGGTCGCCGTACCCGCGCTCGAAAACCGCAACATCCAGTTCATCGATGCGATCGCCGGTACCCAGCGCGTGTTTGCCGGTGTCGAGGGCGGCCTGCTGCGCAGCGACGACGGCGGCACGACGTTCAAGTTCGTGATCCGCCACCCGGCCGAGGGCGGCACGATGTATCCGTACGTGCAAAAATTCCTGTCCCTGAAGAACAAGCCGAACGTGATTGTGGTGGGTGGGTTCGACAAGGCCAATGCGCGTGCCTACCTTGCGTGGTCGGCCGATGGCGGCGACAACTGGACCAACCTGTCGTCGCTGCTGCCGGGGTACAACCGCGCGCCGAACGATGCCAGCCTGTCGGGGCAGGTGACCTCGCTGGTGGAGGATCCGCAAGGGCGCGTCTTGCTGACCTTGAATGAGGATGAAACCGCCAAGGGCAAACTGATCCAGCTTACCCTCGGCAAACCGTAGCGCTTACTTGGCGACGTCGAGCTGGGTGACGGTGATGGCGCCGTTGGCGCGCTCGGCGGCAAACTTGATCTTGTCGCCCGCTTTGACTTTGTCCAGCATCGCCGGATCCTTCACGCGGAATACCATCGTCATGGCAGGCATGTCCAGATTAGCCAATGGGCCATGCTTGATGGTCATTTTGCCAGTGTCCTTGTCGACCTTCTTCACTTCGCCAGCGACCAGGGCCACCGGTGCCGCCGCGCTCGCTGCCGGGGACTCGGCCAAGGCGGTAGCGGTCAAGGGAAGAGCGAGTGCTGCTGCAATCAGGAAAGCATTCAATTTCATCTGTATTCCTCTACGTGTTCAATGTCTGGTTACAACGGCCTAGTGACCGCGATGGTTGACCGGCTTTACAACCTGCAACACTTTCTCGCCTGGTTTTGCCGCCATTGCCTGCTTGTCCGGCGCGCTGACAGGCTCCGGAATGGCTGTATTGCCATCTTTCCACTCGTAGGCAACGGTCCCGGCCGGGTGCTTGTACCAGCCCGGGTCTTTGTAGTCGTCGCGCGCCAGACCTTTGCGCACCTTCATGACGGTGAACATGCCGCCCATGCCGATGCCGCCGAATGGCCCGGTGCCTGTCATCATCGGCAAGGTATTGTCCGGAAGCGGCATTTCCATGTCGGCCATGTCGGCCATGCCCTTGTCGCCCATGATCATGTAGTCCGGCACCAGCTTGTTGATCTTTTCGAGCACGTCGCGCTGCTCGACGCCGATCAGCGTCGGCACATCGTGACCCATGGCATTCATTGTGTGGTGCGACTTGTGGCAGTGGAACGCCCAGTCGCCCGGCGCATCGGCGACGAACTCGATCGCGCGCATCTGGCCAACCGCGATATCCGTGGTCACCTCGGGCCAGCGTGACGCCGGCGGCGTCCAGCCGCCATCGGTGCCGGTCACGGTGAATTCGTGGCCGTGCATGTGGATCGGGTGATTGGTCATGGTCAGGTTGCCGACCCGGATGCGGACCTTGTCGTTGAGGCCGATCACCATCGGGTCGATGCCCGGAAAAGCGCGGCTGTTGAAGGTCCACAAGTTAAAGTCGAGCATGGTGTTGACCTTGGGCGTAAAGCTGCCCGGGTCGATGTCGTAGGCGTTGAGCAGGAAGCAGAAATCGCGGTCGACCCGCTGGAATGCCGGATTTTTCGGGTGCGTGACCCAGAAGCCCATCATGCCCATCGCCATTTGCGTCATTTCATCGGCATGCGGGTGGTACATGAAGGTGCCTGGCCGGCGCGCCACGAATTCGTAGACGAAGGTTTTATCGACGGGGATGGCCGGCTGGTTCAGGCCGCTGACGCCATCCATGCCGTTCGGCAGCCGCTGGCCATGCCAGTGGATGCTGGTGTGCTCGGGCAACTTGTTGGTGACGAAGATGCGCACGCGGTCGCCCTCGACCACTTCGATGGTCGGGCCCGGGGACTGGCCGTTGTAGCCCCACAGGTTGGCCTTCATGCCCGGCGCGATTTCGCGCACGACCGGCTCGGCCACCAGGTGGAACTCCTTGACGCCGTCCTTCATGCGCCACGGCAGCGTCCAGCCGTTCAGCGTGACCACCGGGTTGTACGGGCGGCCATTGGGCGGCATCAGCGGCGCCTGGGTCGCCGCGCTGTCCATGACGACCGCCTCTGGCAGCGACGCCGCGCCAACCCGGCTGACCACGGCGGTGGTGACCGCGGCGGCGCCGGCGTTGCGGAAGAAATCCCTACGTGAAACCATGATGAGTGTTCTCCAGCTTAATGTTGTGGCGCAGCGGCTGCCGCCGGCGCATTGCTGGCTCGGGCGGCCGGGCGCGCGCCGCCAGCGCCGGTCATTGCCGCGTGCAGCGCCGAATCGGCCACCCAGTAATCGCGCTGCGCTTCGATCGCGGCGTTGACGCTCATGATCTGGTCGCGGGCGTCCGCCAGCAATTCAAACACGCCGATCAGCATGCCGTTGTAGCGCAGCAGCTGCTCATCGGAGATGCGCTTTTTCAGCGGCACGATCTCGTCGCGGTAGTGGCGCGCCAAATCGTAGGCGGTGCGGTAGGCCAGGTAGGACTCGCGCACCTCGGAACGCGCATCCACAGCCGAGGCGGCCGCGCGGTGCACCGCCTGCATGTACAGCTGCTCGGCTTTCGACACGCGCGCCGTGCCCCAGTCGAACAGCGGGATCTGGAATTCGATCTCCCAGCCTTTCTCGCGTTCGCCGTCGGGCGTGGTGTTATGCAAATACGACAGGTCCAGCAGGTTGACGAAGCGGGTCGCGCGCGTCAGGCCAAGCGACGCGGCAAGCCCGGCCAGCTCCTTCTGCGCCATCAGCATGTCGAGGCGGTTGGCCATGGCCTGCGCTTCGGCATTCTGGATGTCGCGCGGCGCAGCCGGCAGGTCGGGCAGGCGGTCGGGCAGCTGGAACTGGGTGTTGTTGCCCCACAGTCCTATCAGGCGGGTCAGGCGTTCCCTTTCGGCCACTTTTGCCTGGCGCGCACGCGCCAGCTGCGCCACGGTGTCGGCGTAGAAGGCCTGCTCGCGCGCCTGCTGCAACTTGCTCCAGTTGCCGGCGGCAGCCATGCGCCGCGCCAGCTCGGCGCTGGCATCCGCCGAGTCCTTGACCTGCTCCATGTAGGCCGCGCTCTGCTGCGCCGCGACCGCGCTGTAGAACGCGCGCCGGGTGTCGTCGGCCACGCGCAGCAGTTCGCCGGCGGCGCGCATCTGGGCCTGCTCGAAGCGGCGCCGCTCCAGCGGCAGCGCGATCGGCATCGTCAGCAAACCCATGATCGGCAAGGTCAGGGTGCGCTCCAGCTCGATACCTTCGTGGCCCTTGATGCGGCCAAAGCTGAACACCGGGTTGGCGATGCGGCCAGCCTGCACCAGGTCGGCTTCGGCCACGCCCAGTTCGGCGTACGACGCCTGCAGGCCGCGGTTGTTGCTCAAGGCAAGCTGGACTGCGCTGTCGACTGTCAGGGGCTTTGCCAGCAGTTCGGCCAGCTGGCGTTCGGCCGCCGCGCCGGCAACCGGACGCGCGGGGACCGGCTGGGCACTGCGCGCCTGGGCCAGGGCTTGCACATCGCTATAACCGCCGTCGGCCGACAGCGAAGCGCAGCCGGACAGCAGCAGGGCGAGCGCGGAGGGAATCAAAACACGCATGCTCATTCCTTGTGTTGGTGACCCTGATGCGGGTCCTTGTTCTTGGGCTCCGGGGCCGGCGCTGGCGCCGGCTTGGCGTGATGGCCATGCTTCATCGCGCCCATGTCATGCCCGGCATGTTCATCGTGGGGCTGGGCGACGCGCGCGTTACTGTCTTTCCACGCAACCGGGACCAGCTCCTTGTCGCCGCGATAGCCGGCAAACGCCGATTCATAGGCTAGCGGCGCTGCCGCCGCGGTGGCCTTCATCGGCGCCAGTTCAGGGCTGTCCTGGGCGCCTGCGGAAACCGGGGCGGCGCCGGCCATCAGGGCCAGCAAGGCAAAACGTCGTGGGATAGTCATATCATTCTCTCGTCAATCCACATGCCGCATGCATCGCACGGGTGTGGGGAACCGAATCGACAGGCGCGGCGAGATTGTCGCCAGCCACCGCGTTCAGGCGACGGAGTGAGGCGGGCGCTCAAGTGCGCCATAGATACAGGCGGTGTCGTGCGCGGCGATGTAGGGAATGCGCTCGGTGCTGTGGGAATTGACCTGAGGCAGAAGCGGCAACGCTGCAACGATCGCCGCACCAACCGAACACTTGGCGCACGTGCTGCACTTGACCATGCCGCCGGCGCTGTCGTCGCCCGCGACCGCGGCGGCGTGATGCTCGCATCCCTCGGGCATCGGCGGAGATGCGTGCGCGGCTGGCGCCGAAGCGGCTGCCGCAGGGGCGCCCATCTCGCACATCGACATCGACACCGCGGCGAATCCCTGAAGCGGGAGCGCGAGCAGCAAGAGCCAGGCGAGAATGGACTTCAGCGTTTTCATGGTGGCGCAGTTTAGCACGACTCGACTTGGCCGAGTATTGCACAGGAGCAGCAAGACCGGCCGGCAAACGCCGCGTGCCTTAGGTAAAATTCCGCTTGACATTACAATGATGGGAAGGTCGATCATGATCTCATGCTTCACATGGAGAGCGCGATGAATACAACCACCCTGAAAGAAATCGACATCCCGATCGAGGGCATGAGCTGCATGTCGTGCGCCGGCCGGGTCGAGCGTGCACTCGCCGCGTTGCCGGGCGTGCGCTCGGTGTCGGTCAACCTGGCCAGCGAATCGGCCCGGCTCAGCGCCGAGCCGGGCCTGAGCACCGCGCAGGTGGCCGACGCGGTCATGGGCGCCGGTTACCAGGTGCCCAGCGCCGATGCCACACTGACGATCAGTGGCATGACCTGCGCTTCCTGCGCGGGCCGGGTTGAAAAAGCGCTGGCGGGCGTGCCCGGCGTGCTGGAAGCGCGGGTCAACCTGGCGACCGAGCGCGCGCTGGTCCGCACGGCTGGCAATGTCGAGACCGCAGCATTGGTGCAGGCGGTGGAACGCGCCGGCTACCAGGCCGCGCCAGCGACGGCCGCGGCGCCTGGCGGGGCTGCCGCGCCGGACCTCGTTGCGCGCGACGCCTGGCAGATTGGCATCGCTGTCGCACTGACGCTGCCGCTGGTGCTGCCGATGCTCGCCGACGTGCTTGGCATGGGCCACCTGATGCTGCCAGCCTGGGTCCAGTGGCTGCTGGCGACGCCGGTGCAGTTCTGGATCGGTGCGCGCTTCTACCGCGCGGCCTGGAAAGCGCTGCTGGCACGCACCGGCAATATGGACTTGCTGGTGGCGCTGGGCACCTCGGCGGCGTATGGCCTGAGCGTGTTCGAGTGGCTCGGCGGCGGCGGGCACCTGTACTTTGAAGCGGCGGCGGTGGTGATCACCTTGGTTCGACTCGGCAAATGGCTGGAAGCGCGCGCCAAGCGCCAGACCACCGAGGCGATCCGCGCGCTGCAGGCGTTGCGGCCGGCTACCGCGCGGGTGCGCAAGGGCGGCGCCGAGCGCGAAGTCGAGATCGGCGCGCTGCGCATCGGCGATGAAGTGGTGATCCGGCCAGGTGAGCGCATGCCGATGGACGGCGTCATTATCGAAGGCGCCACCCATGCCGACGAGTCGATGCTGACCGGCGAGAGCATGCCGGTCACGAAAGGCAGCGGCGACAAGGTGATCGGCGGCGCGGTCAATGGCGAAGGCCTGGTTGTCGCCCGGGCCACGGCGCTCGGCGCCGAGTCGACGCTGGCGCGCATCATCCGCGCGGTCGAGGATGCGCAAGCCGCCAAGGCGCCGGTGCAGCGGCTGGTGGACAAGGTCAGCGCGGTCTTCGTGCCGGCCGTGATCGTGGTCGCACTGGCCGCGTTCCTCGGCTGGTGGCTGTACAACGGCGACTGGAGCGCGGCGCTGCTGAACGCGGTCGCGGTGCTGGTGATCGCCTGCCCGTGCGCGCTTGGCCTGGCGACACCGACCGCGATCATGGCCGGCACCGGCGTCGCGGCGCGGCGCGGCATCCTGATCAAGGACGCCGAGGCGCTCGAGCTGCTGCATGGCGTCGATGTCGTCGCGTTCGACAAAACCGGCACGCTCACCGAAGGCAAGCCGCGTTTGACGGCGCATATCGCGGCCAATGGCGACCACGGCGAGCTGCTCGCGCTGTCGGCCGCGGTACAGCAGGGCAGCGAACACCCGCTGGCCCGCGCGGTTGGCGCTGCCGCCGCCGGACTGGCGACGGCGCCTGCCGCCGATGTGCAGGCGGTGCCGGGCTACGGCGTCAGCGCCACCGTCGGCGGCGCCAGCTACGCGCTGGGCAATGCCCGCCTGCTCGAGCGTTTCGCCGTCTCGACTGGCGCGCTGGCCGACGCCGCGCGGCGCCATGAAGACGCCGGCGAGACGGTATCGTGGCTGGCGCAAACCGCGCCGCAGCCAAAATTGATCGGCATGCTGGCCTTTGGCGACGCGCTCAAGGCGGAAAGCGCGCAGGCGGTGCAGGCGCTGAAAGCGGCGGGCATCCGCACCGTGATGCTGACCGGGGACAACCAGGGCAGCGCCAGCCATGTCGCAGCGCAGCTTGGCATCGACGAAGTCCATGCGCAGGTGCTCCCGGAAGGCAAGGCCGGCATTGTCGCGCAGCTGAAGGCGCAGGGCGGGCGGGTGGCGATGGTCGGAGATGGCATCAACGATGCGCCGGCGCTGGCGGCGGCGGACATCGGGATCGCGATGGGCGGCGGCACCGATGTGGCGATGCACACGGCCGGGGTCACGCTGATGCGCGGCGACCCGCGCCTGCTGGCCGACGCCATCGATATCTCGCGACGCACCTACGCGAAGATTCGCCAGAACCTGTTCTGGGCCTTCATCTTCAACGCCGTTGGCGTTCCGCTGGCCGCGTTCGGCCTGCTCAACCCGATGATCGCGGGTGCGGCGATGGCATTTTCGAGCGTGACGGTGGTTAGCAACGCGCTGCTGCTGCGGCGCTGGAAGGGGGCGGCATGAATATTGGCGAAGCGGCCAAAGCCTCCGGGGTATCGGCCAAGATGATCCGCCACTACGAGGCGATCGGGCTCACTGGCGAAGCCAGGCGCGCCGAATCGGGCTACCGCGTGTATTCGCTGCGCGAGGTGCAGATGCTGCAGTTTATCCACCGCGGGCGTGAGCTGGGCTTCTCGCTGGAGCGGATCCGCGCGCTGCTGGCGCTATGGCAGGACAGGCAGCGCGCCAGCCAGGATGTGCGGGCGCTGGCCCAGGAGCATATCGCAGAGCTGGACCGCAAGATCGCCGAGATGCAGGCGATGCGGCGCACGCTCGAAACGCTGGCCAGCGCCTGCCACGGCGACGACCGGCCCGATTGCCCGATCCTCGACGACCTCGCCGCTGCGCGCGGGCTGTCGCCGGCGGCGACCACCGGCGGTTCTGGCTAAGGCTTTGCCTTTGTGATCCGTTCATCCGGCAAGTCGAACATTTCGCTGGCCACGCGGGCGATGTCGTTGACACCCGAGCCGGCATCCATGTGCGCGGTCAGCCAGCGGGCCTGGCCGCCCTTGGCCATCAGCTCGCGGATCACCTCGCATGCGGTGGCGAACCCGGGGTCGAGCGACACGGCGGACAAGCGCTGAAGATCGTTTTCGACCACCTGGGAGACCGGCAGGCGCGCGCCGTCTTCCGGATCGATCCAGATCGCGCCGACGCCATCCTTGGCGGCGTTGAAGCGATTCCACGCATACAGCTCGCGGCTGCTGTCCGACGGCCATGTGCCCGGCCGGCCATGCGCCTCGATGCACAGTTCGCGCGCATAGCTTGCCATCGCGGCCGCGTAGGCGGGGCGCAGCGGCGTGTCGAGCACGCGCAGCTCGACCGTGCCGTATTCCGGCTTGGGACGCACATCCCAGTAAAAGTCCTTGATCGAGCCGACGATGCCGTGGCCCGCGAGACGGTCGAAGTACTCTTCGAAACCATCCCAGCTGCGGATCTCGGCCGGCATCGTGCCGCTCATCGGAAACGCCCCGACCACATTGCTGCGCGCGCTGCAAAAGCCCGAGTCCTCGCCCTGCCAGCACGGCGAGTTGGCCGACAGCGCGATAAACAGCGGCGCGCGCTGGGTCAGCCAGGCGGCGATGCGGATCGCTTCGTCGCCATCCGGCACGCCGATGTGCACGTGCATGCCGAACACGGTAAACAGCTTGGCCAGGTAGCCGAACTTCTTGGCCGACGCCCGGTAGCGCTCCTTCGGATAGATGCGCTGTTCGGCCCATTTCTGGAACGGGTGCGCGCCGCCGCCCGAAATGGCCGCGCCCACCTGGAAGGCTGCGCTGCGCACGGCCTCGCGGATTTCCTCCACCTGGGTCGCGGCCTGGTCGTAGCCATCGAGGATCGAGGTCGCCACTTCCAGCATCGAGGTCGTGATCTCGGGAGTCGCGACCCATTCCTTCTTGCGCTTGTCGAGAATGCGCAGGATGTCCGGCGCGGCCGGCAGCAGGTCGTAGGTCAGGCGATCGAGCACCATCAGCTCAAGCTCGATTCCCATCGATCCCATGCGCGAGTTGGCGAACGGCGGCAGGAAAGCCGGGCCGGTACCGGAGACCGCGCGTGCCTGGGCCTCTTCGAGCGAGATGAATTGTTCGGCCTTGTCGGTCATTTAGACTTTCTCCTCGTGGGTTTCGCCAGCGATCTTCAGTCCCCACCAGGTGAGGGCAGGGGCGATCAGGACATTCAGTGCCAGCAGCGACGCGATCACCTGCGCGCCCGTGGGCCCGAGGCCGGTGTAGATGCCAAGCGAGTTATCGACCATCAGCGTGCCGAAGCTCACCAGCGAGCACATCGACACCGCCATCGCATTCTTCTTGCGCGAACTCCACGCGGTGCTGCCGACGAACGCGAGGCGGGTGACCAGGATGCGCAGGGCGAACACCAGCAGCGCGATCCCCAGCACCGCGGGGTTCATCAACTGCTGTACTTCGACCAGCGCCGCCGACATCATGAACAGCAGCGCGTAGCCGATGTCCTGGCCGGTCTTGAGTTCGGCCTGGAAGACATTGTCGCGCTTCTCGGCGTTGCGCAGCATCAGGCCCATCAGCAGCAAGGACAGCAGCGCGCTGGAGGCGGTCACCGAACACAGTCCGAGGTCCATCAGCAGCGCGGCGAGCAGCATGCCCGGCCGCTGGCGTGCCGGCGCGCGGGTGACGCGGGTGGCAAGCGCGTACAGGCCGTAGCAGACGCCGGCGATCAGGGCGCCCAGCGCCAGCTTGGTCAGTTGCCCGCCAAGCTCGGCGCCGAAGCCGTTCGACACCGGGTCCTGCATCTTGATCCAGGCCAGCGCCGGGCCAAGTGCGAGCAGCGCGATCACATTGCCGATGCCGACCATGTTGGCGCCGGCAAAGGTGGCCACGCCGCTGGCGTTGGAGTCCGCCGCCATCGATGCGAAGATGATCGGGCTCGCCGCGATCAGCACCACCGAGATGAAGGCGGCGTCGCCGCCGGGCAGGCCGAAGGCCAGCAGGCAAATGAAGCTGACGGTCCCGCGCAGCACGCTCGCGAGCACCAGGCTCAGCCCTTCGCGGCCGCTGCGCCACAGCCATTGCAGGTCCATCTTGCGGCCGACTTCAAACAGCACCAGCGCGGTGGCGGCGTTGAACAGTTCCTGGAACTGCGACAGCAGCGGCGCATCGACCAGCCCGAGTCCACTGACGCCGACCAGCAGGCCGGCGATGACGGCGCCGTACAGTTTGGGGAGGCCGCGCGAGGCCAGCCCGAGGCCAAGCAGCTGCGCCAGCAGCAGGCCGGCGCCGATGATCGCCAGCGGCGAGAACAGCCACGGCGCGATCGCGAAGATCTTATCGCTCATAGTCTGCACTCCAGATGTCGGCAACGCCGGTCATTTCATGTTCGATGGCGCGCAGCGCGCCGCTGCTGGCCGCCAGCCCGGATGGCGTGTCGTAGCGAGCCGGCAGCGGCGTACTGAACTGCGCGCGCACCGGCGGATCGTCCGATTTCTGCGGGATCCACAGCTGCCCGGTGACGCTGGTGCGTTCGGTCCAGATGGCGGCGTATTTCGCGCCCGAGCGCGGCGCCGAGGCCGGCGCGTCGAGCAGCCGGAACGGCATCAGGAAGGTGGCCCCGGGGTGGCGCCGCGCCAGCTGGATCTGCATGGCGGCGCGCTGCTCGAGGCGCGCATCCTCGCGCGCATGCGGCAGCGGCAGCGGCGCGCTCGACGCCGTCATCGGCGTCATGCGCAGGCACCGGCCGTCGCTGTTCCAGCGCCAGCTGTCGCCGGCAATCTCGCCGGCCCGGCCGTTGAGGTTTTTCTCCCACGCGTTGCGCAGCGGGGTCGCCGGGCTGGGCGCGCCGACGCGCCCCTTGGCGGCGGCTTGCGCGATCAGTGTCCAGCGGCCTTGCTGCCACCTGCGGGTGGCGGCGCGCGGCGAGGGCGACCAGGTCCATTCGGTGGCGGTCCAGACGCCAGGTTCGCGCATTTCGACGATGGCGAGGCGCTTGATGTCGCCGTCGCCGGCGCCGCTGACAAAGTGCGACTTCCAGGCGCTGTGCCAGGCCGCCCCGGGCGCTGCAGGGGCAACGCCAATGCGCGGACGCTGCCATGCCAGCCAGTTGGCAGGCGGCGCGACGCAGGCGTCCGCGACGGCGCTGGCGTGCCAGCGGCGCATCTGCAGGCGGCCCTGCCATACGCATTGGGCCGGCGCTTCCTTCCACCCGGCCGGGCCGGCCACGGTGTCGCTATCGGGCGCGCAGGCGCGCGGACGATGCTGGGCCAGCTTGGCGAAATCGACCGCGTCGGCTTGCGGCTTCTTGCGCGCCTTGGCAGGCGCGGCAAGGGACGGCAGCGCCAGCGCCATGGTTGCGGCGATCAGGACTGCCTGGGCGGTGGCAAATGCCCGGCGTGACATGGGGAGGCTGGTCGCCATCAAGGGTTCTCCGGTGGTTTTCGGAACACAAAAGCGTCGGCAAACTGGCGCGCTTTGCTGTTCGTCGTCGAATGGATCAGGTTGCTAACCCCGATCAGGTTGCGCGAGTAAATATCCGCCAGCGCGTCGATCATTGAACGCATGTGTTCGGTCTGGGGAGCATAGCAGAATCTGCGTTCCTCACCGGCACCAACGGTGGCGACGCCGGCGGCATACAGCTGGTCAAGCAGGGTTTGGGCAGCTTTTTCATTCAGGTAGAGGCGGCGGGCCACCTGTTCGGCATCCCACGCCAGCAGGGGGTCGGCGCGCAGCAGCAAGATCGCTTCGAGGTAGGGGACGGAGGGGATAGCGAGCACGACAAAACGCTGCATTTCTTCACTGATGTGGGGCGGCCCGGTCACGCTCATCGATACCGCGCCGGCGTGCTCGGGCGGCGCGTTCGCGCTCGCCGCGCGCACGCCTTGCCTGGAGGACCAACCGAATAGTGAAAGAAAATCATCGCCGCATTATACATTTGGACAAATGTGATTGCCACCAATATGTGTTTCGGGCACAATGTGCCCGTGGGCAATTTAGCGATTCCAATTGCTACAACTCTGCGATGAGGTGTGTTACCGGGCCTCGTGCCCCCGGCCTTGCCGGGGGCTTTTTTTTGCGCGCGGACGGCGCGGTTGGCAGCAGGGGGCATTGGTACAATCGGCGTACCGGGCGCCGCCCCCAGTCCTGAGATTCGCCATGGAAATCGCACTCCTGTTCGGCCTCATTCTTCTCAACGGCGTCTTCGCCATGTCGGAAATTGCGCTGGTCACCGCGCGCAAGGGACGGCTGGCGCGCCAGGCCAATGCGGGCGACGCCAGCGCCAGGGTGGCCATCGCGCTGGGAGAAGAACCGACCAAGTTCTTGTCGACCGTGCAGATCGGCATCACCTCGATCGGCATCCTGAACGGCGTCGTCGGCGAGGCGACGCTGGCCGCTCCCATGGCCGAATGGCTGCAGTCGTTCGGCATGCCGCAGGCCGCGTCCGCCTTCAGCGCGAGCGCGCTGGTGGTGATGGCAATTACTTATTTCACGATCGTCCTGGGCGAACTGGTGCCCAAGCGGCTGGGACAGATCAGCCCGGAAGCGCTGGCGCGCGCGGTGGCGCGGCCGATGCAATTGCTGGCCGTGCTGGCCAAGCCGTTCGTCGTCCTGCTGTCCTGCTCTACCGGGCTGATCCTTCGGCTGATGGGCGTGCGCGACTCGGGCGAGCGCCAGATGACCGAGGATGACCTGAACATGGCGCTGGAGGAGGGGTCGGAAGCCGGCGTCATCGAGCAGGAAGAGCATCGCATGGTGCGCAACCTGTTCCGGCTGGACGACCGGCAGATCGCGTCCTTCATGGTGCCGCGCGGCGAAGTGGTCTGGCTGGACGCCGGCGACGACCTCGACACGAACCTGGCGCGGCTGGAAGCGAGCCCGCATTCGCGCTTTCCGGTGCTGCGCGGCGGCTGGGACAATATCCTGGGCGTTGCCAGCGCGCGCCAGATGCTGGCGCAGGTGCTGCGCAGTCCGCAGCCGGACCTGGTGGCCAACCTTCAGGAGCCGGTCTACGTGCCCGCCTCGCTGACCGGCATGGAGTTGCTGGAGAACTTCAAGAGCTCCGGCATGCAGCTGGCCTTCATCGTCGACGAATACGGCCAGGTGCAGGGCATCGTGACGCTGCAGGATGTGTTCGAATCGATCACCGGCGAGTTCCATACCGGCCGCGCCGAGGACGCCTGGTCGGTGCGGCGCGACGACGGCTCATTCCTGCTGGACGGCCTGATCCCGATCCCCGAGCTCAAGGATTGCCTCGGCCTGAGCCAATTGCCGGAGGAGAGCCGGGGACGCTACAACACGCTCAGCGGGATGCTGTTGCTGCTTCTCGGCGACATCCCGAGCACTGGCGAGAGCTGCTGCTGGGGTGGCTGGAAATTCGAAATAGTCGATCTCGACGGCTTGCGGATCGACAAGGTGCTGGCCTCGCCGATGGCGGCGGAACCGGCGCCGGGCTAGCCGGGGTGGCTAAGGCTCGGCCAGCGGCACCTTGGCGCCGGCCGGATCGCCCTGCAGCAGCGCGATCACGCTGGCGAGATCGGTCTCCAGGCGGTTCAGGGTGGCCAGGTCGAGCCCTGCGAGCGCGCCAGGCAGGACGCCGGCAAACGGCGCCGGCGCACTATCGAGCAGCGCCGCGCCCGCGGGCAGCAGCGACAGCAGCACGATCCGGCGGTCGCGGCCGCTACGGACGGCCATCACCAGGCCCTTGTCCAGCAGGCTTTTGACCAGATTGCTGGCGGTCGACTGGTGCACATCGAGCGCGCGCGCCAGGTCGTTGACGCCGATCCCGGGCGTGGCGCGGATTTCGCTCAGCGCCCACAACTGCGCGCCGCCGATGCCGGTGTCGCGCTCAACCTGGCGGAAATGGGCTTTGACGGTATTGAATACGATGCGGAACTGACGCAGCACGCGTACCGAAGCGTCGTCGTCCAATGAAGGGGCTGGCACGCCGCTTACGGCGTCGTCGCAGGTGGGATCGGGGGCAATGCTTGTCATGTCAAAATCATAGCCCAAAACGCCGCCCGCGAGAATCAGTCATTGCAGTGGCCGCTCCGCGCGCAACAATACCGCAGCGAGCCGGTCGGCGCTGGCGTATGCCGCGCTGGCCAGTTCCGAGCCAAAAATGTCGGGATCGATCTCTTCGTAGGCCCAGCCGAAGCCGGCGCGGTCGAGACGCGCGCCGGCTTCGCGCCGGAACGGGTCGGCGCCATCGACGATCGCCACGCCGGTATAGAGCAGCAACGCGCCGCCCGGCGCCAGCCGCTCGATGGCTGCGTCGACAATGGCCAGCGACAAGCCGGCCCCGAGCTCGCCGCCGCCATGGCGGTAGGTGCGCTGGTCGGGATCCTGGACATACGGCGGGTTGGAGATGATCAGGTCGAACGCGCCGTCCACCCCGGCCAGCAGATTGCTGTTCACGGCGACGACCTTGCCTTCGCCGGCCAGCCGGGCGTTGATGCGGGTGAGCCGCAATGCGCGTTCGTTGATGTCTGCACCGACCACTTCCGCGCCGGGAAAGCGGCGCGCCACCGTCAGCGCGCCGGGGCCGCCGCCGCAGCCGATGTCGACCGCCCGCCTGACCTCGTTGCCCGGGACGGCAAGGCAAGCCTCGAGGGCGCGCACGAAGCGGTAAGTGTCCGGGCCGAAAAACACGGCGTCGTCGTCCGAGGTCGGGAATGCCGAGTGGAAGAACAGCAGGTCGCCGATGGTGGACGCGCGCAGCGTGCAGCGCCAGCCGTCCTCGTGCGGTTCAAGGATGCCGGCAGCGCGCATCAACTGCACGGTGGCGTGGTCCAGCGCGCCATCCCGGAACGGACGGCTCCAACCCAATACATCGGTGATGCCGCGGGCCCAGTCATTGCCGGGACGGGCATTTACGCGGCGGTGGCTGGCCTGGGTAATCGTGGTGAAGCGGTAGCCGCCGGCCATCAGTGCGCGGCCAAGGGCCAGCAAGGCGTCGTCGCGCGGTTGGTCGCTCATTGGTCAGCTCTCTCTCATCATGGTGCTTGATTATCGTGGCTAGCTCGACCGTGGAACATCGGTACGCATGCTGGAACGGTGTAAGAGGGCGACTACGCGGCCGCTGCGCACGGCCTTACTCCTCAGCCTGTACCGCACTGACCCGGGCAAATTTCAGGTTCTCGAACACCTTGATGCGGTCGCGCAGGGGCCACCAATCGTACAAGAAGATCTGCACCGGGCGCCACATGGCGACCCAGCCGATGATGGTCAGGCTCTCCTGCGCAATCTTTGCCGGATGGCCAGGAACCAGGCTGACGATGGTTTCGCCCAGTAACAGGCAGGTCGCGACAAAAACCAGGCCGATCGTCAAGCTGGTACGGCCCAGCTGGAGCAGTTGCCGCAACTCGCCGCGCAGCAGCCCGATCTTGTAGGCGTAATAGTTGTGGACCGCTTCGCCGACCAGTTCGCCGGCCGCCGCCGCAGGCGTGGACAAGCGCCCCACATGGATGCGCAGGTGCAGGTGGCTGTCATGCGGAAGGCCCAGCGCCCAGTTTTCGATGAAGGCTTCACAGGCGCGATCGAGGTCCTTGTTCAGGAAGGGCGTCGGATCCAGCGAGTTGAACAACTGCGGCAGCTCTTGCACGCGCAGGTCGAGGCAATGGGTGGGATGCTGGCTGATATGCATGTCTGGTCCTGGTTATGCTGGAGCGGCGGGTACCGCCTGCCTCAGTTTGCGCGCATCGCCCGCATCAGCTTGTTATCCCGCTGGTAAATGTCTTCGGCGAACAAGGTGCGGCCTTGCCGGTCGGTGGCGGCAGTGGCGTAGAACAGGACCACGGGAATGCTTTCGCTCAAACGGACCGTGCGCACCGGACCGGGCGCCATGGCGGCGGCGATCGCCGGCCCTTGCCACTGCGGCTGGTCGGCAAGCACGAAGGCCGCCAGCGCCTCCGGACGCTCGACCCGGATGCAGCCGTGGCTCAGGTCACGCCGCGCCTTGCCGAACAGTTCCTTCGCCGACGTCGAGTGGAGGTAGATATTCATCGGGTTGGGCATGGCGAATTTCACCGCGCCAAGCACATTGTGCGCGCCCGGCGTCTGGCGCACCCGCACCGTGCCGGCGCGCAGTTCGGCCAAGGCAGCGTGGGCTGGCATGCGCTGCACTTTACCGTCCGGCGACACCAGTTCCATGCGTTGCTGTTTGAGATAGCCGCTGTTGCGCGCCAGCCTGGGGACGATCTCGCCCAGCGCGATACTGCGCGGCACATTCCAGTAAGGATTGAATTCCAGGTAGCGCATTTGCCCGATGAACAGCGGGGTCGGGGTGCGGGCGGCGTTGCCGACGATGACACGCATCTCGAGCGGCTCGGCGCTGCTGTCCGCCGTCGTGTCGAACGCCCACAGGCGGTACGCTGCCACGTTGACCACGATGACGCGGCCCGGCCTGAGCGGCGGTATCCAGCGCAGGCGCTCGAGCGTGAGTTCAAGCTGGCGCACCCGATGGCTGAGCGGCACGGCCAAGGCGGCGAGCGTTTGCGGCCCCGGCTTGCCCGTTTCGGCCAGGCCGTGACGCGACTGAAACGCGCGGATTGCCCGAGCCAGTTGCGGGCTGTACTGGTCCGGGTCGGCCACGCTGGCCTGCGGTTCCAGATCCCCCAGCAGGATGAGCCGTTGGCGTACCAGCCGCAACCCGGGAGCCGCTTTCCCGAGCCGCAGCTCGGCGCCAGGCCGCAGCTGCGCCGGCGCGCGCCATGCAGGCGCGGCGGCGGCCAGGTCGCGGTACTGTTGCAGGCTTGCCTGGACGCGCCGGTACAGCGGAATCGGCGGCGCGGCCGCGTCGATGGCCAGCTCCAGCGGCTGCTGCTGCTGAAGCGCCGCGCGCAGGTAGTCGGCCGGATCGAAGGGCAGCGGGCCCGGTTCCTGCGGAGGCAGCGCGATATCGGGCTGGGTCCGGCCATAACGCAGGTGCGTCAGAAACGCGAGCATGGCTGTGCTGAGCGCCCTGTCGAAGCCGTCGGCGCCGGCGCCGTGCTGGTCGCCGAAGCGCGTCTCCAGCCCAGCGATGTCGTAGTCATCCGGATCCAGGCCGTGCGTCGGTGCGGCGCGCAACGCCGACAGCGCCTGCCGTGCCTGGTCATCGTTCCACAGGCGGCGCGGCTGGCCGTCGCCGTACAGTCGCTGCAGCAGGCTATGGGTATCCAGTCCTGCCATCGCGCGCGCGCTGGCAAGATCGGCAGCCAGCGCCTGGAATGGCGCCAGTGCGGCGAGTGCGACAACGAGCCCGATGGCGAGCATGCCTTGCCGCAGCGCGGCGGCCAGTATAACGATCATTGCGAGATTCTTTCTAGCGTTACAGGGATGGGGTGCTGCAACGGCCCATGCTATGAGCCACGGCCCCAAAAAAGCTTGATCCACATCAAAACGGGCGGAAATCGCCGGGGATAGCGGTCGGTCAGTGAAGCAGTTTCCACGTGGCCGCTGTCATCGCCCGCCCGATTAAGTTGCGTTGCGACGTCAGGCCGTGATCAAGGGCGCGCGAATCAGCCACCCTACACTTGGGACTCGGGCGCCAGCGCGACATGCGGCGTGTTTCGACCGTTGCGGCAGGGGGGCGATGCATGGCTTCAGACAAACCTGTTGTACTGATCACCGGATCCGAAGGGCGGCTCGGCAGCGCGATCGCGGCCGCCCTCGGCCACGCCTGCACAGTTGTCGGCCTGGAGCGCGAATGCCACGGCGACAACTGCATCAGCGCCGACATCACGTCCGAAGAGGCGATCGGCGCCGCGCTGGCCAACTTGCGCGAGCGCTACGGCGGCCGGCTCGCCTCGGTCATCCACCTGGCCGCGTTCTACGACTTCTCGGGCGAACCGAATCCCCTGTACCAATCGGTTAACGTGCAAGGCACCCGGCACCTGCTGCGGGCGTTGCAGGCGTTCGATGTCGGCCAATTCATCTACGCCAGCACCATGCTGGTCCACGCGCCCGGCGCGCCCGGCCAGCCGACCCGGGAAGACGCCCCGCTGGCGCCGGCCTGGCCATACCCGGAATCGAAGCTGGCGGCGGAACGGATCGTTGCGCTGGAGCGCGGCAAGATCCCCGCGCTGATCCTGCGCCTGGCCGGCGTATACACCGACGATTGCGAAGTGCCTTCGCTGGCGAACCAGATCCAGCGCATCTTCGAGCGCCAGATGCTGAGCCGGGTCTTTCCCGGCGACGCTTCACACGGGCAGGCCTTCGTGCATATCGACGACGTCGCCGAGGCGTTCCGGCTGGCGGTCGAGCGGCGCGGCCAGTTGCCGCCTGAATCGACGGTGCTGGTAGGGGAAGCGGTCACCGAAAGCTACGAGGCACTGCAGAACCTGATCGCGTGGCTGCTGCACCACGAACAGTGGGAAACGCGCCAGATTCCAAAAACCGTCGCCGCGGCCGGCGCCTGGCTGGAAAGCAAGGCCGAAGCCGTGGTGCCGGATGCGATCGACCGCGGGGTCGAACCGTTCATCCGGCCATTCATGGTCCAGCTGGCCGACGACCATTATGAGCTCGACATCACCCGCGCCCAGTCGCTGCTCGGATGGCGGCCGCGGCACAGCCTGCGGCGCGGCCTGCAAACCATGGTGGCGCGGCTGCGCGCCGATCCCGCCGGCTGGTACAAGCGCAACAAGATACCGCTGCCGCTGTGGCTCGAGGCGGCCGACGAAGCAGGCCACTCCGGCGCCCGGCTGCTCGACGAATATCACCGCGTCGACCGGCGCGAGCACCAGGCTACGCTGTGGTGCCATTTCGCCAACATCGCACTTGGCCTGTGGCTGCTGGCCAGTCCGTTCGCCCTCGGTTTGGCGCAGCAGTGGATGGAAGCGGGCGCCTTGGCGGCGCCGAACGCGCGCGGCTTGCTCTACTCGGCGACCTGGATGACGCTCAGCGAGATCATCACCGGGGCGCTTGTCGTCGTGTTCGGCACCTTGTCACTGTCGCGCGACGCCGGCTGGGCGCGCTGGGCCACCGCGGCGCTCGGGCTATGGCTGCTGTATGCACCTATCGTCCTGTGGACGCCCAGCGCCGCCGCCTATGCCAGCGACACCCTGGGCGGGTCATTGCTGATCATCTTCGCGGTCGCGCTGCCGTCAGCGCCCGGGATCAGCCCGGCGGCCAGGGTCAGCGGGCCCGACGCGCCGCCCGGCTGGGACTACAGCCCGTCGGGCTGGACCAACCGCCTGCCGATCATCGCGCTGGCCTTCGTCGGCTTGTTCATTTCGCGCTACCTGGCTGCCTACCAGCTGGGCCACATCGAGGCGGCGTGGGATCCGTTCTTTGGCGAAGGCACCGAACGCATCATCACCTCATCGGTGTCCGAGGCCTGGCCTGTGTCCGATGCCGGCCTCGGCGCCACCGTGTACGCGCTCGAGATTGTCACCGGCGTCATCGGCGACAAGCGCCGCTGGCGCACCATGCCCTGGCTGGTACTGCTGTTCGGCATCCTGATCGTGCCGCTTGGCGCGGTCAGCGTGTTCTTCATCATCATCCAGCCCGTGGTTATCGGCGCCTGGTGCACCTTGTGCCTGGTGGGGGCGCTGGCGATGCTGCTGCAGATTCCTTACTCGTTCGACGAGATACTGGCGACGCTGCAGTTCCTGAAGGCGCGCCGCCTGCAAGGCCAGCCGTGGTGGTACGTGCTGCTGCGCGGTGACACGATGGAGGGCGGCAACGCCGACTACTCCGACAACTTCGCCGCACCGGCCAGGGCGATCTTGCGCGAGATGCTGCTGACCGGCGTCAGCGTGCCATGGACGCTGGCGCTAAGCACGCTGATGGGCGTTATGCTGATGTTCACACGGGTGCTGTTCGGCGCCGGCGGGCAGGCCGCCGACAACGACCACATCATCGGATCGCTGGTGATCACGTTCAGCATCATGGCGTGGGGCGAAATGGCGCGGCCGCTGCGCTTTGCCAATATCGGCTTCGGCCTCTGGCTGATGCTGGCGCCGTGGCTGCTTGACGGCTATGGCAGTGCCGGCAGCGTCGCTTCCGTCGTTGGCGGGTTTGCCCTGGTGCTGCTGTCGTATCCTGCGGGAAAAATCAGCATGCATTACGGCGCCTGGGACCGGATCGCCCGCCTGACGCCGCGCCTGGCGCAGCGGTCGCGCCAGGCCCATGGTTAGCCGCTAACGCATCCGGAACAGCAACAGCATGCCGCCGCCATAGACCAGCAGGATGAGCAGCGAATCGATGCCGAAGCGGGCGATGGTGCGGTTGTTGCGCTCCACCAGCCCGACCAGGTAAATGGTCGACATCAGGATACACAGCAGCACGGCGAACAGCGAAAACGTGCCGGCCTGGCCGAGCACCGGCGGCCCGCTGTAAATGGCGTCGACCAAAAAAATCAGCAGGAGGTTGAACATGCTCGTGCCCATGATGTCGCCGATGGCCATCTCGTAGCGGCGCAAGCGCATGGCGGCGATGACCGTGCTCAACTCAGGCAATGAGGTCGCCAGGGCCAGCAGTGCGGCGCCGACGAAGTTGGCGCCGAGGCCGGTCTGTTCGGCCAGCGCGTCGGCGGTGGCGCTGAGCACGAAACCGGCAACGAAGATACCGGCGCCGGCCACCGCGATGCCCAAGGCCACGCTGCGCAGGGCGACGCCGCTGGCGCCGCTGGCCTCCGGTTGCTCGCTGTCGGCCGCGCCGGCGTCGCCGGGAACAGCGCGCGGCTGCCATGCCGGCGTTGCGCGCGAGGCGGAAATCACCCAGACCGACACAATGTAGGCCAGCGGAAGCGCCCACGCCCACCAGCCGACCGGGCCGAGCGGGGAGTCGCCGGCGACGATGGCCATGGCGACGATAACCAGCATGAAGATGCTGAACCCGCACTGCAGCAGCAGGCTTGGGCTGGCCGCGATGACGGTCAGGGCTTGCCTGCCAATGAAGCCGTCGGTGGCGGCGAGGATCGCCTTCTGCATGGCGATGCCGCCCACCAGGTTGTTGACGGCCAGCGCAGGCAATCCGGACCAGGCGGCGGACACGCCGACGGCGATCTCAGGCAGGGAGGTGATTCCCCCCAACAGTACCAATCCGATCATCCCGCCGCCGATCCCTGTCGCGCGCGCCAGCTGGTCGGCATAGTCGACCACGCGGGTGCCGGCAAGCCATACGGCGCCGGCGGCGCAAGCGAAGACCAGCAGGTTGACGTGGAGCGGATAGCTGGCGAAGTCGAGCGCTTGCACGGTGGTCACTTGCCAGGCTGGTCCGGCTGTGGCGGCCAGCCTTCGCGCTGGCGCAACCGGTTGCCGTCGGCCGGTTCGGTCTGGTCATGCAACAGCACTTGATGCGTGGGATAGGGCAGGTCGATGCCATTGCGTGTCAGCTCGGCTTTCACCGCGCACAGCACCTCGTCGCGGATATCGAGCGCGTCGGCGCGGCGCGGCGGCTTGATCCACCAGCGGATCCGTATCGTCACGCCGTTGGCGGCGTAACCGAGCACCAGCGCGTCCGGCGCCGGCGCAGGCTCGATGCCCGGCAGGCGGGCGAGCACGCCAAGCATCGCCTCCTTGGCAACGGCGATGTCGTCGCCATTGCCAATTGTCACATCGTACTCGAGGCGCCGGCTGGGAAAGGCCGTGTTGACAATAAACGATCCCTTGAACAGTTCGGCGTTTGGAATCACGACCAGGCGCCCGTCGTAGGTGCGGATCATGGTGGCGCGCGTCTCGATTTTTTCGACCGTGCCCTCGAAGGCGCCGAAAATGATCTGGTCGCCGATGCGGAACGGCTCATTAATCAGGATCAGTATCCCGGCGAGGAAGTTTTCAAAGATGTCCTTGAACGCGAAGCCGATCGCGATGCCGGTGATGCCCAGCGCGCTGATCAGGTTCGCCGGGGTGAAGGAAGGAAAGGCGATCGTGATAGCCAGCAGCAAGCCAAGCAGGATAATGCCCCACTGGGCCATGCGCCCGAGGACAATCACCAGGTTGTGCTGAAAGCGCCGCGCATTGAGGTGCTGGACCGCCGTGCGGGTCCAGCGCGCCAGCACCAGGAACACTACGAACACGGCAATGGCGATGCCCAGCCCCGGGAGGAGGCGCAAGGCCTCGTTGCCGAGTTGTTCGAAACGCTCGTACGCGACCGTAAGTTGAGAACTCATCATCTGGGGGGGCTGGGAAGGTGCGGCCTGAAGGAAGTCGATAGTGAGGACGATATGATGGAAGCGCATTCCGGTGTCGCCCCGTTCAATTAGCTCGCGCAGCAAAGCTTACTATCGGGCAAGCTCGCGCCACGGCGCACGGGCGGCGGCGATAATGACGCCATCACACTGCCACCGCCGGAAAGGGAGCGTGGTCCGCCCCATGCCCAACACGGAGAGGTCAATGCAGGTTTTCGGCAAGTCTACGGTTAGCGGCAGCTTGTTCGTACTGATCAAGCGATCGCTGCAGGCCTATATGCGGCACGACATGCCGGTGCACGCCGCGGCGCTGTCGTTCCGGATGCTGTTCTCGATGTTCCCGTTCGTGATTTTCCTGCTCGCCCTGCTGGGCTTTTTCCGGCTGCCGGCATTTTTTGGCTGGCTCAGGGAGCAGGCCGGGCCATTCCTGCCGCAGCAGGCGCTACATCAGGTCGATGCCATCCTGGTCGAGCTGCAGGTGCCCCAGAAAGGCTTGCTGTCGTTCGGCGCGGTGGTCGCCCTGTGGCTGGCGTCGGGGGCGATGCGTTCGTTGATGAAAGCGCTCAATGTGGCGTATGCGGCCAAGGAGTCGCGGCCGGCGTGGAAGCGCTACCCGCTGTCGATCCTGTTTACCGTCGGCATCGCGCTGATGCTGACCGTTGCAGCCATCCTGATGCATTTCGGGCCGCAGGCGATGCGCTGGCTGGCCGGCCAGATCGGGCTGGAGGCATCCTTCGTGACGCTGTGGGCATGGCTGCGCTGGCCCGTCGCGCTCATGCTGTCGAGCCTGTCCGTGGCAATCGCCTACCATTTCGCGCCCAACGTCGCCCATCCGTTCCGGCTGGTGTCGGCTGGATCGCTGCTGTCGGTGCTGGTCTGGAGCGTGGCCTCGCTCGGGTTCAGCTTTTACGTCCAGAATTTTGCCAACTACGATGTGATGTTCGGCAGTATCGGCGCGGTCATCGTGCTGCTGGCCTACATCCATATCTCGATGTCGGTATTGCTGTTTGGCGCCGAGGTCAACGCGGCGATCGAACAAGCTGATTCATCCGCAGGCGGTTCGCTCCGGGCAGGCTCCGGGGCAGGGCATTCGCCGGCGTCCACGGCCGCGCGAGCGGGCTGGAACTGACAACACCAGGAGCGCCGATGTTATTCGACAGTTGGGACAGTATCGGACGCATGGTCGTCTTCGGCATCGCAGCGTATGCCGGCGCCATCGCCATGCTCAGGATCAGCGGCAGCCGCACCCTGTCGAAGATGAATGCCTTCGACCTGGTAGTGACGATCGCGTTCGGGTCGACGCTGTCGGCGATCCTGATCGACGGTAGCCTGAGCCTGGCAACCGGCATTGGCGCCCTGGCCCTGCTGATCGTGCTGCAGTTCGTGGTCGCCGCGCTGGCTGTGCGATCGGGCCGCTTCCGCAACTGGATCACCACCCAGCCGGTACTGCTGGCATGGGGCGGCCACGTGCTGGACGACGCCATGCGCCAGCAACGCGTGGCAATCGAAGACATCGAGGCGGCGTTACGCCAGCGCGGCTTCGCCCGGCTCGACCAGGTGATGGCTGTGGTGCTTGAAGCCGACGGCAGCTTGTCGGTCGTCGAGAGCGCCGGTACCGATGGCGCCGCCAGACTGAGCGGGATGCAAGTGCCGCCGCAGTAAGCGGGCGCCGCGGCACCGCGCCCTAGTCGCGCGCGGCGGTGTCGGGACGGTCGACCAGGCGCACCGGCCAGGTCACGTTGACGCGCTTGCCGGTTACGCCATCGCGCACCCGCGCGGTGCGCACTTGCTGCTGGCCTTCCGTATCGGCGGTTATGCGGTAGGTGCCGGCCTTCGGCACATCGACCAGCATGATTGGGCCGCCGCAGTTTGCCGTCAGCAGTTTATCTTTGCCGTGCGCGATTTCGACGCCGATGTCGGCCAGGTAGGCGCCATTGCTCGCTGCAAAGGTGATCATCAGGTCATATTCGCGCGACAGCGCCTTCATGCGCTCGGCCTCCGTCATGCCGATTCCGCCGCACACGTACTTGACGCCGTTCTCGGTCTTTGGCTCGGGCAGGGGGCGGCCAGCCGCGGCGCCCGGGTCCTGCGCGGCGACTGGGATGACCAGTGCCGCGCAGGACGCGGCGAGAACAAGGGAAGCGATGGTCTTCATCTCGAACTCCTGTGTGTTGGCGCCGACCGATCGGCGCGACACAGGTAGGACAAGCGGCGCGGCGCCATGTTCCCTTCGGCGCAGCCAGGTCAATTCCCGTAATACAGAGGATTGCGCGCCACGTGCACGGTCACGCCGCCGGCCACGGTGCCCGTGGGCGCCAGCTTGTCCAGGGCGATTTGCTGCGCGCCTGGCCAGGCGCTGAAGTGCCAGCTGAATTCCTTGCCGTCGACGGCGAACCTGACGGTCTCGCCGTCGGTGACGTTGACGTACTTCGTGGCTGGCTTGACGGTAAAGGCGCGTGCCGCCGCGCTGTTGGCAACCGGGGCGCCAAAGTCGCCGGCGGCGCCGGTCGGGCCGGCGGCGCTGGCGCCGAATGCGATGGCGGCGGAGGCGATCAGGAGGGAGGCGCGGTTCAGGTTCAGCATGATAGATCCTTTAGTTAATGACGTTAAGCGGGCACGTCTGTGCTCCGATGTCGTCATTAAACCGTGGGCGTGTATCAGGCCAATGTCGCGAAACTGCCGCCTGGGTATTGCAGTGTGTACCGGCCGCGCCCGTACACACTCGGATACAAAACGAGCTCAGGTGTAGAGATTGCCGGGGAATTGGTGGGCCAGCTAGCGCAGCATCCGGTCCGTGTCGCGCACGCTGCCGGCTGCGTCGAGGATGTTGCCTTTGACGTCGCCAATGCCGCGGCCCACCCTGATCTGGTCGAGGATCTGCTCGATTCTGCGCGCGCCGTCGCTGCCCAGCGGATCGGCCACGATCTTCGCAAACGTATCGAGCGAATGGCCGCCCCGGCGGTCTTTCTAGAGCGAGCGGTAGCGTGCCTGCGCCTGCGCGCCGCCGAGCGGACCGATGGACATGCCGCAGCCTTTTTCTTCAGTGAGCGTGGGGCAATACGTATGCCGCCAGCGCCGGGAATAGGGTGGGCATGCTCCGCTATTGCCGGTATTTTGTCGCGCGAAGCGAGGAGAATTGTCAGGTGCCGCTGGCGGCGATCCTCGACGCCAGCACCTTGTCGATGCGCAGGCCATCCAGGTCGACGATCTCGAAGCGCCAATCGCCCCACACGCAAGAATCGGCGGTCTTCGGCATATCCCCCAGCAACAGCATCAGCATGCCACTCAGCGTGTGGTAGCGGCCGCGCTCCTCCTCGGGGACGGTGCTGATGTTCAGGCAATCCTTCAGGTCGTGGATCGGGATCAAGCCGTCCAGCAGCCAGGAGCCATCCTCGCGCTGCACCGCCCACGAGTCTTCCGCGTGCTGGGTCTTGAACTCGCCTGTAATCGCTTCCATCATGTCCTGCAGCGTCACGATTCCCTGGACCTCGCCATATTCATTGACGATGAAGGCAAGCTGCGCGCCATTGGCCTTGAATTGTTCCAGCAGTTCCATGCCCGACAATGACTCGGGGACGAACACCGGCGGCGACAGGTCCGCCACCAGGTCGGGCGCGCCGGCGCGCAGCGACTGCGCCAGCATCTGGCGCGCGCTTGCCACGCCGAGGATATTGTCCCACCCGCTGCGCACGACCGGGAACCGCGAGTGCGGACTCGATCCGAAGCGCTGCAAGTTGGTCTCCAGGTCCTGGTCGGCATCGAAATACACCACTTCGCTGCGCGGCACCATGAAGGAGGCGATCTGGCGGTCGTCGAGCCGGAACACGTTGCGTACCATCTTGTGCTCGTGCTGCTCGATGACGCCGGCGTCTGAGCCTTCCTCGAGCATCATGTGCAGCTCTTCTTCCGTCACGACCTGGCGGCCGGAATCCTTGACCCGCAGCAGGCGCAGCACCAGTTGCGTCGAGGCCGAGAGCATGAGCACGAATGGCTTGGCGACCAGGGCCAGCAGCAGCATTGGCCGCGACGCGATCCGCGCCAGCGGCTCGGGACTGATCTGGGCCAGGCGCTTCGGCACCAGTTCGCCCAGGACGATGGAGAAGTAGGTGATGGTTACCACCACCAGCCCGGTCGCGACGTATTCCGACACGGGGATCGCCATGCCCAGCGATTGCAGCCAAGCGGCAAACGGCTTGGCCAGGGTCGCCTCGCCCACGATACCGTTCAGCACCCCGATCGAGGTAATGCCGATCTGCACGGTCGACATGAACTTGGTCGGGTCGTCGCCCAGCTGCACGGCCGCCTTGGCACCCATGTCGCCAGCCTCGGCCAGCTTCGACAGACGGCCTTTCCGGGCTGTCACGAGGGCGATTTCCGCCATCGCGAAGGCGCCGTTGAGGAGGATGAGGCCAAAAAGTAGGGCAATTTCCATGAGTGTGGGCGCCAGTTGCGCCTTGGTGGGTAGTTGGCGCCTATTCTACATGGGCAATGCAGCTTGAATGAAACGGGCGTGGCCAACCGCACCCGCTGCGGCAGGTCAAGCGCGCGCCAAAGGCGCCGTTGCGGCATCGGGAGCGCAATCGTTCTGGCCGCTTAATGCAGGGTTAATGTTCGCTGCATAGTCTTCTCCCAAGCAAGTCAACGAGGGAGGATCATCATGCTGTCGAATATGGTTTCCGGGGCAAGCGCCCCCAGCGCCAGACCAAATGCCGTGCGCGCCCCGCGGCGCATCAGCGACGGCGTCGAGTATGTGCGGGCCGGCGACCCCGCGCGCGCCAGCCTCGAAGCGTTCATCGCCCAGTCTTTCCACGCCTCCTACGGCGCCATCCTCAGCCACTTTTGCGACACATTGCTTGGCTGCCGCGATGGCAGCGGCCAGTGGATCGCCGCGCTCGGCTATTCGCTGGGCGAGGATGGCCCGCTGTTCCTCGAACAGTACCTGGATGCGCCGCTGGAACAGGCCATCGGCGCCCGCGCGGGCCATCCGGTAGCACGCGCCGAGATCGTCGAAGTGGGGAACCTGGCGGCGGCCCATCCGGGCGCCGCGCGCGCGCTGATCGTCAGCATGACGCGCCTGCTGCATGCCCAGGGCTTGCACTGGGTGGCGTTCACCGCCACCACCAGCCTGCTTAATTCCTTCACCCGGCTGCGCCTCAAGCCGGGCGTGCTGGCCGCCGCCGATCCGCACCGCCTGCCGGACGGCGGCCGCCGCTGGGGCAGCTATTACAACGCTCAGCCGCAGGTGATGTTCGGCGATATCCGGTACGGCTATGCACAGCTGGCCTGACCCCTTGCTTGACTCGCTGAGCGCCGACACCGTCGTTCTTGACGGCGCGGGCGGGCCATGGACCGCCGCCATGCTGCACGAACGAATCGCGCTCCTGCGCGCCACGCTGGAGCAGCGCAGCGCGCCGCAGGCGCCGGTAGCGATCCTGGCGGACAATTCGCCCGACTGGCTGGCGGTCGACCTGTGCACCCGGCAGATGGGCCTCACCCTGGTGCCGCTGCCGCTGTTCTTCACACCCGCGCAATGGTTGCATGTGATTGCCGAAAGCGGGGTGCAGGCTGTATTTTGCGCCCAGCCGCAGCAGGCCGCGTCGCTCGGCTTCACCGAGGTCGTGGGAAGTGCGGGCGCGCTGGCGCTGTGCCAGAAGCGCGATGCCGCGCCGGCGCCCGGGCTGGACGGTGTCCAGAAAATCACCTTCACATCCGGGACGACATCGACGCCAAAGGGCGTGTGCTTAAGCGCCGGCCAGCAAGCCGATGTGGCCAGCGCCCTGCACGCCGGACTGGCCTCGCTTGGCCTGCGGCGCCACCTGTGCCTGCTCCCGTTTGCGGTCCTGCTGGAAAACATTGCCGGCCCCTATACAGCCCTGTTGAGCGGCGCCACCACCATTTGCCCGCCACTGGCCGAAGTAGGGATGTCGGGCTCCAGCGGCTTCGATCCCCAGCGTTGCCTCGATGCGGTCGCACGCTATGGCGCTCACAGCATCATCGTGCTGCCGCAAATGCTGCAGGCCCTGGTGGCGGCGGCAAAGCCGGGCGACGCCCGCATGGCCAGCCTGCGCTTCGTGGCGGTGGGCGGAGCGAAGACCCCGGCCGGCCTGCTGGCCGCGGCGGCGCGCGCCGGTTTTCCCGTCTACGAAGGGTATGGCTTGTCCGAGTGCAGCTCGGTCGTCGCGCTGAACCTGCCGGGTGCGTCGCGCCCAGGCACCGTGGGACGCGCGCTGTCCGGGCGCAGTCTGCGCATCGCGCCGGACGGCGAGATCGAAATCGGCGGCGTGCTTGCGCGCTACCTCGGCCAGCCGGAAGCCGGCGCAATGTGGCTGGCCACCGGCGACCTGGGCCACCTCGACGCCGACGGCTTCCTGACCATCGACGGGCGCAAGAAGGACATCCTGATCACCGGTTTTGGCCGCAACGTCTCGCCCGAGTGGCCTGAGGCGGCCTTGTCAGGCACTGGCCGCGTGGCCCAGTCGCTGGTGGTAGGCGACGGCCAGCCCTACCTTGCCGCGCTCATCGTGCCGTTGCCCAGCCACGACAGCATGGCCGAGATCCAGGCCGCCGTCGACCTGGCCAACGCCGGGCTGCCCGACTACGCGCGCATCACGCGCTGGCAACTGGCCGCCCCATTCACGACGGCGAATGGCCAGGCTACCGCCAACGGCCGGCCGCGCCGCGCCAGCATCCAACACCATTACCGACAGCACATTGCTGCCCTATTTGACGCAACGGAGACCATTTGATGCAATTTTTCGACACCTTGCAAGCTGAAACCGCAGCTGACCGCCACGCCCTGTTCACGATTCCCGTCATCGAACAAGCGCTGCGCGGCGAGATCACGCGCGGCCAGTACCTTGCCTTCCTGACCCAGGCCTACCACCACGTCAAGCATACCGTGCCCCTGCTGATGGCGTGCGGCGCGCGACTGGACGGCCGCCACGAATGGCTGCGCAACGCCATCGCCGAGTACATCGAAGAAGAACTCGGGCACCAGGAATGGATCTTGTCCGATATCGCCGCGTGCGGCGCCGACCCTGAGCTCGTCCGCCACGGCACGCCCAACCGCAGCACCGAATTGATGGTTGCCTATGCCTATCACCAGATCGACCGCAACAACCCGGTCGCTTTCTTCGGCATGGTGCATGTGCTCGAAGGCACCAGCACTTCACTGGCCACGCACGCGGCATCCACCATCCAGGGCGCCCTTGGCTTGCCGCCCGCAGCCTTCAGCTACCTGACCTCGCACGGCAGCCTGGACCTGGAACACGTGGCCTTCTTTGAAGGCTTGATGAACCGGCTCGACGACGCGGCCGACCGCGCGGCCGTGGTGCACTGCGCACGCATGATGTACGGCCTGTACGGCGACATCTTCCGCAGCCTGCCCGCCGCGCTGGAGGACTGAGATGGCCGCCAACACGCCACCACAGCGCTGGCGCGCCGTGCTGACCGGCGCCAGCGGCGGCATCGGCGCGGCGATTGCCGCCGAGCTGGCGCCGCGCTGCCAGGCGCTGATCCTGGTCGGACGCCAGCGCCCGGCGCTCGAAGCGCTGGCGCGCAGCCTGAAAGGGAGCGCGGTGCATATCGTGTGCGGCGATCTGACCGAGGCGGCCACGCTGGACGAAATCGCCGCTTGCGGGCGCCGGGTTGGCGGCATCGACCTGCTGGTCAATAACGCCGGCGTCAGCGACTTCCATGCCTTCGCCACCCAGCAGCCAGACGTCATCGAGACCCTGCTGGCGACCAACCTGCTGGCGCCGATGCTGCTCACGCGCCGCCTGTTGCCGATGCTGATGGCCGAACCCAGGGCCCAGATTGTCAATGTCGGCTCGGTGTTCGGCGCGATTGGCTTTCCAGGCTTTGCCGCCTATTGCGGCGCCAAGGCGGGCCTGAAGGGTTTCAGCCAGGCGCTGCGGCGCGAACTGTCCGACAGCCATGTCGCGGTGCGCTATTTTGCCCCGCGTGCCACCCGCACGGCGATCAACAGCGACGCCGTGAACGCCATGAACGGTGAACTGAAGACCGCCGAGGACACGCCGCAACACGTAGCGGCTGCCTTGCTGCGCTTCCTGGATGGCGGCGCATGGCAGCGCACGCTGGGCGCGAAGGAACGCTTCTTTTCGCTCGTCAATGCCTTGCTGCCGGGGCTGCCCGACGGGGCCATTCGCGCCCAGCTGCCAATTATTCGGAAACATTTACCCAAGTAATACGATCACTTTTATCCAGGAGAACACTCATGCACATTTCCCTTTCAACACTGCGCGCCGCCGTCGGCGCGATCCTGCTGGCGGCATTGCCGGTGTTTGCCGGGGTGCCGGAAGACGTTACCAAACTGCAGCAGGAATGGGAGCACATCAAGTACGAACTGCCGGCAGCCGAGCATGAAGCGCGCATGGAACGCCTGAGCGCCGAAGCAGGGCGCCTGCTGGCGCAGAACCCCAACAGCGCCGAGCTGATGATCTGGGACGCCATCATCGAGTCGACCTATGCGGGCGCCAAGGGTGGCCTGGGGGCGCTGTCGAGCGTCAAATCGGCCAAGAAGACGCTTGAGCGTGCCTTGTCCGTCAACCCCGACGCGCTTGCCGGTTCGGCCTATACCAGCCTCGGATCGCTGTACTACCAGGTGCCGGGATGGCCGGTGGGCTTCGGCGACGACAAGAAGGCCGAGCAAATGCTCAAAAAGGGCCTGGCGATTAATCCGGATGGCATCGATCCGAACTTTTTCTACGGTGAATTCCTGTTCCGCAAGGGCGAGCTGGACCTGGCCGAGAAATCGCTGCGCAAGGCGCTGGCGGCGCCGCCGCGTCCGGGGCGCAAGGTGGCTGACGATGGCCGCCGCAAGGAAATCCAGCAATTGCTGGACAAAATAGCCGCTAAAAGGAAATAATTGCCGGGGAGGGCGATCCAATTGCGATTATTGCTGGTTGAAGACGACGAACTGCTGGCCTCGGGCCTGGTGCTGGCCTTGTACCGGGCCCACTACACGGTCGAGCATGTGCGCGACGGCGACGCCGCGCTCGAGGCGCTGGCCCACAACCAGTTCGCGCTGATGGTGCTGGACCTCGGTCTGCCCAAACGCGACGGCATGGCTGTGCTGCATGCGATGCGCGCGCGCGGCGACCTGACGCCGGTGCTGATCCTGTCGGCCCGCGACGCAACCCGCGACCGCATCGCCGGGCTGGACCTGGGCGCCGACGACTACCTGATCAAGCCGTTCGAACTGGATGAATTGCTGGCGCGCCTGCGCGTGTTGATGCGGCGCCGCAGCGGCCAGTCGGTCAACCAGCTGCAACTGGGCGAGCTGCAGCTCGACCTGGACGGCCTGAGCGCGACCTGGCAAGGCAAGCCGGTCGAGATGGCGCGCATGGAATTCATGCTGCTCCATAAAATGGCGGAGAGCCCGCAGCGGGTGTTCAGCCGCGCCCAGCTCGAAGAATCGCTGTACGGCTGGGGAGAAGGCGTGGAAAGCAATACCATCGACGTGCATGTGCATCATATCCGCAAGAAGCTTTCGCCCTCCGCCATTAAAACGGTGCGCGGGGTCGGCTACCGCATCGGTCTGCCGGAAGCATGAGCGGCGGCCTGTATTCGCTGCGGCGGCGCATGATCGTCGCCACGGTCGCCTGCATGCTGCTGATCTTTGCCGGCATCGGGCTTGGCGCGCATGCGGTCGCGCGCCACGAATCGGAAGAACTGTTCAGCGCGCGCCTGGCGACCTCGGCGCGGGTGCTGGAAGCGCTGGTGGCGCACCAGCTGAGCAATGCGACGATCGAGCGCCCGCTGGTCATTGCCTTGCCCAAGGAGCTGGAAACCACCAGCAGCGACGAGCCGCAAAGCTTCGGGCACCGCTACGAAACCAAGGTGGCGTTCCAGGTATGGCGCGATGACGGCGTGCTGCTGGCCCGGTCGGCCTCGGCGCCCGCCGCGCCGCTCGGCAAGCTGGCGGCGGGCTTCAGCCAGAATACGATCGCCTCGGCGATGTGGGAAGTGTTTGCGCTCCGATCGGGCTCGGTCTGGATCCTGATGGCGGAAAAAGAAGAAGTGCGCCAGGAGATGGCGCATGCCATCGGCCTGTCCATCCTGATGCCGCTGGCCATAGGCGGGCTGCTGATGCTTGGCGCGGTCAACTTTGTGCTTGGCCACAATATGGGCGTGCTGCGCGAGCTTGCCAACCGCATCGCCGCGCGCCGTCCCGAGTCGCTCGACCCGATCGCGCTGCCGGCCACGCCCGTCGAGCTGGCGCCCATCGTCACCGAGCTCAATGACTTGCTGCAGCGCATGCGCTTGACCTACGAGCGAGAGCAGCAGTTCATCAACGCCGCCGCCCATGAAATCCGCACGCCGATAGCCGGCCTCCAGCTGCACGTTGAAAACGCCTTGCGTGCCGGGTCCGAGCAGGAACGCAGCCGCTCGCTCGACAGCGCCATGACGGCGGTGCGCCGGACCAGCAAGCTGGCCGAGCAATTGCTTGCGCTGGGCAGGATCAGTGCCGGGGGAGGGGGCGAGACCAGCGAGGCCGTTGCGCTTTCCGAGGTATGTTGCGACGTGATCGGCACGCTGGCACCGCTGGTCGAGCGGCGCAACCAGACCATCGGCCTGGAAGTGGAACAGGATTGCATCGTCTGGGGCCAGCGCGAGCAGCTCGGCAGGCTGCTGCAGAACCTGATCGACAATGCGTCGGTGCACGGCAGCCCTGGCTGCGACATCGCGGTGACGGTGCGCCAGCGCGACGGGCTGGCGCGACTGACCGTGAGCAACGACGGCACGCCAATCCCGGATGCCGAGCTGGAGCGGATTTTCATGCCTTACTACCGGCTGTCGGGCCGCGCCGGGGCCGGGCATGGCCTGGGCCTGGCGATCGTCAAGGAAATCGCGGTACAGCACGGCGGCACGATTGTCATCGGCCGCAAGGCTGACGGGCAGGGAACCGCGGTCGAGCTGTCGCTGCCTCTATGGCGCGCGTGACGCTCCCGCTTCCAAGATCGCCTACTTCACCGCGAAGCGCACGCTGACAACCGTTTTGTCTGCCAAGGTGACCGCGGCAACGGCCTTGCTTCCCTTTGCCAGTACCGCGTCGCTTTTCGCCACCAGCATGTTGCCGCCGGCAGCTTCAAGCGGCACCGCGGTTTTTTGCGCGCCCTTCAGCACGGTCAAGGTGCCGCTGACGCCTGCCGTCGGCAAGTCCTTGCCATGGTCGTCGACGAAGATCGTGGTCTTGCCATCCTTGCTGACCAGTTCGAACGACAGGTCGCCCGCAGTCTGCACGATGCCGCCATGCTTGGCCTTGCTGCCGTGTGCCACCGCGTTGCCCGACAGGGCCAGGGTTGCAGCAACAGCTGCGAGTGCGATCAATTTCTTCATTCTATTTCTCCAAGAGTGTGGCGGCTCAGGAAGGGCGCCGCCACCAGGCCCTTATCTTAAAATGCTTCCTTTTCGTCCGAGCCGACCAGCGCTTCGAGCGGCGCGCGTCCCACCAGCCAGAAAATCAGCGGCGTCAGCAGCGAGTCGAGCACCGTCGAGCTGATCAGGCCGCCAAAGATGACGACCGCCACCGGATGCAGGATCTCCTTGCCCGGCGCGTCGGCCGCCAACAGCAGCGGCAGCAAGGCGAATGCCGCCACCAGGGCGGTCATCAGCACCGGGGTCAGGCGTTCGAGCGAGCCGCGCACGATCATCGGCCAGCCGAAGGTTTCGCCTTCGAACTTGCACAGGTTCACGTAGTGGCTGACCTTCAGGATGCCGTTGCGCGTCGCAATACCGGCCAGCGTGATGAAGCCGACCATCGACGCCACCGACAGCGACACGCCGGCGATCCACATGGCGATCACGCTGCCCACCAGGGCGAACGGAATGTTGCCCATGATGATGAGAGCCAAGGTCGTCGAGCGATAGCGCGAATACAGCACCAGGAAGATCAGCACCAGCGACGCCAGCGACAGGCCGACGATCAGCCGCTGCGCCTGCTCCTGCGCCTGGAACTGGCCTTCAATGCTGACGAAGTAGCCATCGGGAAGCTTTGCCGCTGCAACCGCTTGGCGGACATCGGCGATCACGTCGGACATGTTGCTGCCATCGGTATTGGCGTACACGACGATACGCCGGCGGCCGTTTTCGCGCCCGATCTGGTTGGGGCCATCGCCTTCTTCGACGGTGGCGATCGACGACAGCGGAATCCGTCCGGCCGGGCTGTCGATCATGACCTTTTCCAGATCCTGGGGCGAACGGTTGGCATCGGACAGGCGCACGACCAGGTCGAAGCGGCGCGCGCCGTCGATGATCTGGGTCACGCGCGTGCCTTCGGCCAGCGCTTCCAGTACGGCCAGCACCTGTCCGGTCGCCAGGCCATGTTGCGCCGCCTTGCGGTAATCGACATGCACCTTGATCTGGGGGATCAGCACCTGGCGCTCGACCGACAGGTCGACCAGTCCCGGGACCGTAGCCAGCGACGCGCGCAAGCCGTCGGCCAGCCCGCGCAGCGTGTCCAGGTCGTCGCCATAGATTTTCAACGCGATCTGGGCCCGTACGCCCGACAACAGGTGGTCGAGACGGTGCGAAATCGGCTGTCCTATCGCCACCGATGCCGGAATGGCGGCCAGCTGCGAGCGGATGCTGGCCATGACTTCCTCGCGGCTGCGACCGGAGGCCTTCAGGTCGACGTCGATCTCGGACGAATGCACACCCTCGGCGTGCTCATCGAGTTCGGCGCGTCCAGTGCGCCGCCCGACCTTGGTTACTTCGGGCACCTGGCCAATCAGGGTTTCCGCCAGTGCGCCCATGCGGTTGGCCTCCGCCAGCGAGGTCCCGGGCGTGAAGGTCATCCCCATGACGAGCGAGCCCTCGTTAAATGCCGGCAGGAATGCGCGCGGGAAGAACGGCACCGAAGCCGCGGCGGCGATCACGACAATCAACGCCAGCGCCAGGATCGCGCGGATGCGCCCGAACGACCAGTTGAGGACAGCGGCATCCCACGCTTTCAGGCGCCGCACCACCGGACTGTCGCCCTTGTGCAGGCGCTTCATGCGCGGCAGCAGGTAATACGCCAGCGCCGGCGTGACCGTCATCGACACCAGCATCGACGCCAGGATCGACGCGATGTAGGCGATGCCAAGCGGCGCGAACAGGCGGCCCTCGATGCCGGGCAGGGCGAACAGGGGCACGAACACCAGCACCACGATGACGGTCGCGTAGACAATCCCCGAGCGCACTTCGACCGACGCGCGCCAGATCACCTCAAGCACCGACAGGCCGCTCTCGCCACGCTGCTTCAGGCGCCGCACGATGTTCTCGACGTCCACCACCGCATCGTCGACCAGTTCGCCGACGGCAATCGCCAACCCGCCGAGGGTCATCACGTTGATCGACTGGCCAAGCAGGTGGAAGGCCAGCGCCGTGACGCCGAGCGACAGCGGGATGGCGACCAGCGAGATCAGCGTGGTGCGCACGCTGAGCAGGAAGGCGAACAGCACGACCGCGACCAGGATGGCGCCGTCGCGCAGCGCCTCCACCACATTGCCGATGGAGGAATCGATGAAGTTAGCCTGGCGGAACAGCACCACGGGCGCCGCCAATCCCTTCGGCAGCCCCTGTTTAAGCTCGGCGAGCGCGGTTTCGATGTCGCGGGTCAGGCGAACTGTGTCGCCAGCCGGCTGCTTCTGGACGCTGACGATGACCGCCGGTTTACCGTTCAGGCCGGCATCGCCGCGCTTGAACGCGGCCGCATAGCGCACCGTCGCAACCTGTTCAAGCAGCACGGGCGCGCCGTTGCGGTATGCGACCGCCAGGCCCTTGGCGTCGTCCAGCTTGTTGGTGCGGCCGAGGTTTCGGATCAGGTATTCGCGGCTGTTCAGGTCGATGAAGCCGCCGCTGGTGTTGGCTGCGAACCCGCGCAGTGCGGTGGTGACCTGGTCGAGCGAGATACCGAACTGGGCCATGCGAGCGGTATCCGGCTCCACCCGCAACTGGCGCACTTCGCCGCCGATCGGAATCACCTGCGACACGCCGGGAATCGACAGCAGGCGCGGGCGCAGCACGAAGTCGGCGTATTCGCGCGCCTTCATCGGATCGGTCACCGTCACATCGATCGGCAGTGCGATCAGCATGATTTCGCCCATGATCGACGACACCGGCCCCATCATGGGGGCAAGGTCGCCCGGTAGCTGCTCCTTAACCAGCGCGATGCGCTCGGACACCAGCTGGCGGTTGCGGTAGACGTCGGTACCCCAGTCGAATTCGGCGTAGACGATCGACAGCCCCACGCCGGAGACCGAGCGCACGCGGGTGACCCCAGGCATGCCGTTAAGCGCCGTCTCGATCGGGAACGACACCAGCTGCTCGACTTCCTCCGGGGCCATGCCGCCGGCCTCGGTCAGCACCGTCACCACTGGCTTGTCGAGATCGGGGAACACATCGACCGGCGTGCGCCAGGCCGTAAAGGCGCCGTAGATCATCAGCAGCAGGGCGGCCGCCAGCACGAACAGCCGGTTTCTCAGGCTAAAGCTCACAATGGAATTGAACATGCGCCGCTTACCTGATCTGGTTGATCAACGCGGTGCCGGACACAACGACGCGATTGTCGCCGCTCAGCCCTTTAACGATCACCACCGTTTTGGCGTCGAGCGCCTTCGCCTCCACCGGCAGCGCGATGAAGCGCTGGGCCCCGGATTTGATCCAGACCACCGTCTCGTTAGCCGGGTTGCGCGCCAGCGCTTCGGCTGGCAACGCGATGCCTTTGACCGTGGTGCGCAACTTGGCGAGCACGGTCACCGGCTGCCCGATCGCAAGGCCGAGATCGCCGCCGCTTGCGCGGAAGTTCAGGGGCAGGGCGCCATCGCGCAGCGCGCGTGCGCCGCCCAGCAAGGTCAGCTTGACGGAAGGGGACTGCAACAGCGTGGCTTCGCTAATGCGGCCGGCAAGCGACACATCGGTCGCCAGCGCTTCGACCAGCATGCGCGCGGGATCGACGATATCGAACAGCACCTCGCGCGACTCGACGATTTGCCCATTCAGGATAGACGCGCTGGCGATCACGCCGCTGGCGGGCGCGCTAATGTTCTCGACGCCACCGATGGAGGCCGCCACGGCGCGTTCGCGGCCGATGACGCTGGCCAGTTCGGCCCGGGCTGCCTCGATGTCCTTGGCGGGCACCGTGCCTTCAAGGGATTCAAGGCGCTTCACACGGCTGGCCAGCATGGTGCGGTTGGCGCGCAGGTCGGCCAGCTGGGCGGCCTGGTTTCCGCGCTCGATCGCGCCGTCGACCGGGCGGATGCGGGCCAGGACCTGGCCTTTGCGAACCTGCTGGCCAGCAACCGGAAGGCCCGCTGGCCCTGGCTCGATGCGACCGGAAAACGGCGCCTGGACACGGCCGCCCGCGTTCGCGTCGATGCTGGCGCGGCCGTTCAGCTCGACCGTCAGCGGATGCTCGGCTTCCTGCGCCATAAGCGTCCGGATTGCCATGCGGCGCTGGGCCAGCTTCGGCACATTCACGCTGCCGTCGGGCAGGCGCGCCAGGCCGCCGCCTGCGCCGCTTACCTGGTTATCGAGATGCTCGCCATTCGGGCCATGGGCGCCGGGAGAGGCAAGGGCAGGGCTGGCCAGCGCTGCGCTCAACACGCAGGCGGCGAGTCGGTAATGGAATGATGTCATCTCAGATGTCCTTGCGGTTGGTACGGCGGCGTGCAAAGACCACGGCCGCGAGGATGGCTGCCGCGATGGCGATCCCGGTCACCCACGGCCAGGCATTGAGGTGCTCGTGTTCCTCGCCATGAATCTCGTTCACAACCAGCGTGCCCTCCAGCAGGTCGCTTTCGTCGCCCACAATCAAGGTGAACAACAAGGGATGGCTGCCGGGTTTGGACAGGGCTGCCAGCAATGCGGGATTGTCGATCGCATAGTCGCCAAGGTCGGCGTGAAACTTTGCCGGCGCCTTCAGGCCCTTGTACTCGACTTCCAGCGTGCCCCCCAGCACCGGTTCATTGGTCTCGTACCTGTCGATCATGATCGACAGCTCGCCGCCCGAAAGTTGGCCGACCAGTTCGAACGATTCGGTAAACGTCTCGATGCGCGGAAACGTGCCGCCTTCGGCGGTGGCGACCGCACCATCGAGGTGTTCGCCGTTGGGGCCGTGGGCGCCGGGAGATGCCAATGCGGCGGACGCGACCGAGAGCGCGAACAAGAATGTGGTCAACAACTTCATGGAAGAATTCCTCGTGCTTGATTAACTTGGGCGTGCGCCAGGCCAAGCGCCACGCGCTGCTGGCGTACTGCCACATCGGCCTCGTGCGTCAGCGCGTTCGAGCGCAACACCTCGACGAGTGGGCGTTCACCCAGGCGGAATGCTTTTTCGATCAGGGCCGTGTGTTCGTGCATTGCGGCGGCGCGGCGTGTGGCAGAGGCCAGTGCCGCCTCCGCGTTGCGCAGCTGTTCCTGGGCCAGGGCAGAATCCGATTCGACCAGGGCTTCCGCCTGGGCCGCTTCGGCCGCCGCCGCGGCGATCTGGGTGCGCGCCAGCGTTTCCGCCGGGCGATTGCGCGCCTCGCTGCCCAGCGGAATCTGCACGGCAAGTGCGATGCTGTTGGTCGGTTCGCCCAGGTTGCGCTCATGCTCGCGGCGCACCGATATGGCAACGCTTGGCGCAGCGCTGCGGGTCGCCTCGGCGAGCCGCAAACCTGCCTGCGCGCGCAATTCGGTGGCCCGGGCGGCGGTTAGGCGGGCGTTTGCCGGTAGCACTGCGTGGACCAACGATTCTGGTTCCAGCGGTGGCAGGTCGGCGATGCCGGTCAGCACCCGGTAGCGCGCCAGCGCTTCGGCCGCACGGGTCCTGGCAAGCGCGACGTCCACCTGCGCGGCCAGTACCTCTTGCTGGGCAAGCAGGCCGTCGCTGCGCGCCAGGTCGCCAGCGGTTACGCGGCGATCCACATCGGAAGACAAATCTTCCATGTGATGAAGGTGGTCTTCTTTCTCAGCGAGCGCCTCGCGGGCGGCGGCAGCCTCCCACAGCCGTGTGCGCACCTCGCCGGCAATCTCGAGGCGCGCCTGGCGCAGCTGGGCCGATACCTCTTCGGTACTGCGCGCGGCGGCCGCTTCGCGCGCCGACCTCTGTCCGGGCAGCCACAACGGCGCCGCCACGGATACCTCCGATTCGCGCTGGTCACGCAGGCTGGCGCCGCGGTCCGCGCGTTGCGAAAGGCCCAGGGTTGGCGAGCCGGCAATCCACGAGCGTGCGGAAGCGCGGGCGGCAGCCGTTTCGTCCTGGCGCGCTATCAGGGTGCTCAGGGCGGTCGAGCGCGACCATGCGCCCTCGACGGCGGATTTCAGGGTTGCCGCGCCGACGGGCGGCGCTGCGGGTGCGGCGACGGCAAGACACGGCCACGCGACTGCGGCAGCGGCAATAAAAAAGGACAAGCGAGCAACGCGCATGTGTACTCCGACGGATGATTGAAACAATCACCGAGGGCGTGCGCCGGGACGCGACATCATCGCGGCCCGGGCGTGTGGATTACGTAGGTAATCTCCCTCGGCGGCTTAGCCGAGGGCGAGGACAGGCGGACGAAGCGGACTGTCCAGGTAGGGATCGGGAATGAAGCAGGAAAATTCGGGCGCGGTTATTGACCCGAGCTGGTCAGGCGATGGTGGCTGCTTTGATATCCACACACCGGCAGGCTGCTGGCAATTGGAATGATCCAGGGTGTGCTGGGCCGACTCGTCGGAGTCGTCATAATGGACGGAATCGTCATTGTCGTGATGGTGATGCTGAATTTGTTCTTCATGCGCGATTTCGTGCGCCAGGTTCACATCGGCACCGAACACGAAGGATCCCGCTTGCAAGGCGAAGCTTTGCAAGGGCAGGCACATCAGCAGCAAGAGACAGATGAGTCGTCGCACGGGGATCCTTGAAATACGGCTGAATTATAACGCTCGCATGTAAGTCTTAGTACCGTTTTTTCGAGCTAAGGCCTTGAATGTATTGACTCGTCGGAAATAATGACACTGGTTTTACGTGTTTTCGAATTTACGCAAATTCATGGCTAAAATGTACGAAACACGTAATAGTCCTTGCGACGCGAGTGCGATCCTTAGTGGACCTGAATCTTCTGTCGAGGCGAATTTTCGCGCCTTATGCGCTTATTTCGCGTGCCTTGGAATTGGGGGCGGCATAAGACTGATACATAGGAGAAGCTTGCGCGGCGCGCCAACCCCAAACAGGTGAAACAGTCGTTCAGTGTGCTGCCGCGGGGACGCGGATGCTTCAATGTCTCCGCTTGCTGGTCTACCTGCAAAATCTATAGGTGGGGCACGCTGAACCCCACCAATGCCAAAACTCGTTCACTTGTCCGGGCGCCCTGTCTCGGGGCAATGTCGACGGCGATACGCTCCCAGATGCCTTTTTGCGCAGGCCCTTGCCTGTAATCGCCCATGCCTAGCCCGCCAAAAGTTGTGTCGTCGAACCCAGCCGTTGTCCCCATCAATTCCCCGAGGACCTAAATGGAATATAATCTTTTATCAACCATGTTTCTGTTAATCATCTTATGACCGGGGATTTCCATGCGTTATCTGAGTAGACTTTCCCATATGTTCCACCCGACGCGATCACCGCCATAGGGCATTATTTACCGGTGCACACCAGCTCAGCGGACGAGTTCCCCCCCGGTCTGCGCGAGGCGGGTTCGATCCAGGAATAGCCGACGCGGGAACGCGTCGGGCAGATCAATACCCACAACGGCAACCTGATGGTCCGCCATGTTGATTGCGCTGGAAAGGCAACCGTGGTTTTGATTTGGTCGTGCACCGCAACTATAACTAGCACAGCGGTCCGCCGGCCTGGCGCGGGCGTTAGTCGCCTTTATTTGAACTGGAATAAAACGAAATAAAGGATATTTGCGAGAGCAAATATCCGGGGAGCACGCTGACCCCGGCGTTCGATAGGAGCGAATCAGCTAGCGCTCGGGGACCATAAGCTTGCCTTGAAGAAGCTCAATCACACAAAGCGCAGGCAGAAATTCTGACAGGCAATAGCTGCACTTTTGCCCCGAAGACTATGGCAATTGGAAGCCTCTAGCTTATTTGACTTAACGTCGCCTTGATCAACTCGCTGGCGCTCTCGCGTGTTGCTGCGCGACAATAGAGCCATATGCGCGTTCGCTGCTGGTTTTCAGCGTCATGATGAATAGCCCCGCCGCTGATGGCATTGGCCAGCTACGGTTAGTGTCTGCCTGTAGCGTTTCATCCGGTGAGAAAGGGAGCATTGAGCTTGGTTGAAAAATTTCTTGCGGCCCGCCTCCATATAGGCAGGCTCTTCAAAAGGTGTGAAAGAACGCCTGTCGAAGGCCCCTCATACCGAGCGTTTTGCAAGCGTTTCGTGGGCGAGATGAAAACCAGGAATCGCCAGGCGAACACGAAGTCCCGCGAGGTTGATGCGGGGACCGCGCGTTCCCTGACCGCAAGGTTCCGCAAGCACGTTCACGCTAACGAGCTCGGTGGACTGTTTCAGTGTGCCGATGATCCAGTAAACGTTGGTCGAGCTCTCCGAATTCCTGAGTTCATTCCAGTTTTTCCCTCGCCTCCCTTGAAATGCATGATTCCCAGCTTCGCGGTGACGCGGACAAACTCTTCGCAGGTCCGCAGCGCAAGATCGAGAGATTCGAGGACGTTCCACCAAACAGGACGATTGGGGCATCGATCCCTACCTTAATCTCATCCGTGATTTGTACCATTGGCGCTCCGATCGGTTAAGAAATTCGAATACCCCGGTTCTTACCAACTCGCCGGGCCAGCGCGTGGACGCGTTACCTGGGAGGAAGTCCTGGCTGAAGCACTGGGTAGCGCATCTATTGGGCACGATATGGCACCTGTCACTCAGCACTTTGCTTTTTGCAAGGGGCGCGGCACAATACGCAAAGCATCATAGCCTTGCTAACAGAAAAGCATCGCTCGTTACGCGGTCTCTGGCTTGCCATATTTCCGCATTGCATCTCATACCTTAGCGTGACATAGCAAGCCCCTAAGGCCCTCTATAATCGTACATTCGGTACCACTGAACGATAGGACCATGCGCATAACGTCCCCAACCCAAAGAATCATCTTGTATTTGGCCACGGGCTTTGCAGAAACTATAACGGTTGTCCTGGTCCTGCGATGGACGACCGGAATGGCTGGTGTATCGTCACTGATTCCCGCGTCAATCGGACTTTTTTTGTTCGCGTACCTGCTTAGCCTTCATACATCAAAGCAGAAGGCTTTCACCGGGTACGCAGCTGTTTTCCTACTGATCGTCATGCTGTTCGTTCTGACCGACGATCATGTCGACGCAACCGGGCACCACACCCGGCTTACATCAGGCGCAGCTGCCGCAATCCCGCATCGTGTGCCTCGCGTGGCATAGGATCCGGTCCAGAGTACCGGCTAGCTTCCAGCCAAAAATCATTTGGACGCACAACATCGACGCGCTATCAGCTCGATGAGGGTGTGGTTGGCCCTAGCATGCATCTTCTAAACCCGACCGACCTGTTGCCCCTCTGACGTGCAAGTACCGCCATTGCAAACTCCACGAGCGGTGAGCCTGTAGCACCGGTCAGTCCAGTCAGGCTCATGGCAAGTTCGTTAGCAGCTTAAGAGGCTTCGCTTGCTCACATGTCTCGTTCATTGGTGGCCCAACGGACAGGCTCTCCAGCTGCCGCGCGACCCACAGGGGACGCGCACGTTTGGCGATGGCTATGCGTCGGCTGCCAGGACACCGTTGGGAACGGATGCTTGGCTGGCCGGGGCCTTTTTATATGCGAGAAGCCTAAGTGCATTCACTACGACGAGCAAGGTGGAGCCTTCGTGAAACAGGACGGCTGTTCCGATGTTCAGGCCCAGGATCGTCGCGGGAATGAGCACCGCGACGACGCCGAGGCTCACCCAAAGATTCTGCTTGATAATCCGACTGGTGCTTCGCGAGAGTCCGACCGCAAACGGCAACTGCCCCAAGTCATCCGCCATTAACGCGACATCGGCCGTTTCCAGAGCGACATCGGATCCGGCCGCGCCCATTGCAATCCCAACGGTTGAATTTGCCATCGCTGGGGCATCATTGACCCCGTCGCCGACCATGGCTACCTTGCCGTGTTTCGCGCGCAGCGCCTTGATGGCATCCACTTTCTGTTCCGGCATTAAATCGCCTTGCGCTTCGGTCAATCCGACGCTTGTGGCGATAGCATCGGCGACTTGCTGGTTGTCACCCGAAATCATGATCAGGCGCTCAATACCCAATGCGCGCAGCTCATGCATGACCTGGGCGGCCCCAGGCCTTGGTGTATCCATCACGCCGAGGACCCCAAGGAAGCGTTGCCCCTTTCGAACAATCATTGTCGATCGCCCGCCATCGACCAACCGCTGGTTTTCGGCGGCCAATGTGGCGGGGAGGGCGGAGTCGGGCAGTTCCGAAAACAGGACTGGCTTGCCGATGTGAACCACCTCATCATCGACCTGGGCCTGAATGCCCCTTCCGGTAATACTCTTGACGTTACTTGCGATTATCGTGACCACCCCGGTGCCCAGACGTTCACGGGCGCCGGAAACAACCGCGATGGCCAAAGGGTGATCGCTTTGCGCTTCAACGGCCAGGGCGACGTTGAGCAATTCTTTCTCGTCCACCCCGGCTACGGCAACAATGTCCGTCAGCCGCGGCTTTCCCTCGGTCAGGGTGCCGGTTTTGTCAAAGGCGATGGACGTCAGCGTGCCGAGGTTTTCGAGAGGCCCGCCGCCTTTCACCAGTACACCGCCATGGCCGGCTCGCGCGACACCGCTCAGGACCGCGCTCGGGACCGAGATGGCGAGCGCACACGGGCTTGCGGCCACCAGGACCGCCATCGCGCGGTAGAAGCTTGTCGAAAAAGGCTCATCAATCACAACCCACGCGAACAGCAAGAGTGTGACTAGCGCCAGGATTGTCGGGACAAAGATTCGCTCGAAACGCTCTGTAAATTGCTGGGTAGGCGAACGCTGGGCTTCAGCTTCCGTCACCATCTTGACGACCCGTGCCATGGTCGATTGCTCGGACCGACGCGCGACCATGACCTCAATGGCGCCTGCCCCGTTTATCGTCCCGGCGAAAACGCGGTTTTCCGGACTGGTACGATCGAATGCAGCGAGGGCAGCCGACGCGTTGGCGACGGGCTGCTTATCCACCGGGACGCTTTCTCCGGTAACCGGCGCCTGGTTGACGCTGGACGTGCCCACAACAACCACACCGTCGGCTGCGATCCGCTCATTCGGCCTCACCAGGATAATGTCGGCAATTTGCAAGGCGCTAACCGCCACTTCCGTCGTGCCGCCGTCACGTCGCAAGGTGGCCGTTTCCGGGGCAAGTTTTGCCAGCGCTTCGATGGCGCGGCGCGCACGCCCCATCGCATAATGTTCAAGGGAATGACCCAGGCTAAACAAAAACAGCAGCAGCGCGCCTTCGGCCCATTCGCCAAGAGCCGCCGCTCCGGCGGCGGCCACGAGCATGAGGGTGTCGATTTCAAATCGACGAGCCCGAAGGTTGTCAATCGCTTCTTTGACAGTGAAGTATCCGCCCGCAAGGTAGGCGGCGACATAAAACGCTGTGGCAGTCCAGACCGGGCCAATTTCGTTTCGACCCAACAGCCATCCGCTCGCGAGTAGAGCCCCTCCTATCAACGAAAACGCGAGCTCGGATTTTTCGCCAAATGGTCCGCCATGGTCATGGTCATGTCCCGCATGACTACCCTTTTTCTCATGAGCATGATCAGCATGGCTGCCGTGGTCATGATCGTCATGGGGCGCCTCGGAGTCACCAGGCGCGCCTTCAGAACGCGCGGAAGTTTCAGCGGCCGAAGTCCTCGCAGCCAAGATGCCACCTGCTGAGGTCGGGAGAACCGTCGATGGCTCGTGTACACGCACCGGAATTTTCGTTCCAACGACGCCCAGGAGACTTGCTTTGTCGAGTAGATCGCGCTCGGAAACGACAGAACGGTCATATTCGAGGCGCACGACTCCCGACGGTGCCACCTCGGCCTCCATGACGCCCGGCGTGGCGCGAAGACTGTCGGCGATGGAACGCGCTGCACGCGCATGCATCGGCGAATTGGTCTTCAGTGTCAGGTGCCCGTATCGCGCGGAAATTTCGGCGCCGGAAGAATGGACAATTTCCTTCACTCTTGCCAAGGAAAATTCCGCCGGGTCGTAGTGCAGACAAAGCTCGGGTCCGGTCGTCGGTAACTCCGGGAGAATGTGAGCACCGGAAATGCCCGGCCTCCCCTCTAGGGCAGCAATGAGACGCGCGACGCACTTATCCCGCTGGTCGTCTATTCCAGGAAGAATTAAGGGTAGTTCGAGTCGTAACTTGGCAGTGTTAGTCATATTATTCTCGGAGGTCGAGCTTGGAATAGGGAGCTGGTGCTTGGCGAAATTTCTGCGAATCGCTTCATCGCACGTAGGGCACGTGACCCGACTTCGTGCGTCAGAAGTGGGGCTCTAGTTGAATCATCGGTGTGGCTTTCGCTTGCCTTTCCGCTTGCGATCGTCGTGTGTTGTGGGGGACAGGACCTTTTTTGAGGGCTTTCCCTTTGCCGGCGCGTCGAACCATTTCAGGAAGAGGAAAATCCCCAAAACACACACCACCGCGCCAATCAGCATAATTAAATACGCTTTGTCTTCGAGGTCTGAGTGCCCCATCAATCGGTCCCTCCCTGGCGCAGGCGCATGGCGCGATCCGCCCGGGCCGCCGAGTCGGCAGCATCACTCGGCGGACCGGGGGAATAGAAATGGTCCGTCAGACCTTGATCACAGACCGAATTCTCCAGCTGGATCGTCACATGATGGATGTCGAAGCGCTCTGCGAGCAAAGTCTTCGCATTTGCAATGACCGCAGGCCAGCGTTCAGGTGATTCGCTGCTGACGAGGTGGACGGTCAGGCTGGATTTGCCGCTCGAGATGGACCAGACGTGAAATTCATGCAGATTGACGACACCTGCAAGCCCGAGTAACGCTGCCTTAATGTCCTCGACGCCTACGCCCTCCGGAACACCTTCAAGCAAAACGTTGACGCTTTCCTTGAGCAATACCCATGTCCTCGGCAGAACCCAAAGGCCGATTCCCACCGCAATTACCGAGTCCACCCAGGACCAGCCGGTGACCCTTATCAGTATCGCCCCCAGAATAACGCCAATCGAGCCAAGCATATCGCTCCAGACTTCGAGGTAGGCGCCTTTGATGTTAAGGCTTTCATCTTTTCCGGCGGCTAACAGACGCATGCTGATGAGATTAACGACGAGGCCAATTGAAGCGACCACTAGCATTGTTCCCGACTGGATTTCTGCCGGACTACCGATGCGCTGATATGCCTCGAAAATAATGTACATCGCGACGAGGAAAAGCAGTATCGCGTTGAAGGAGGCAGCGAGAATTTCGAAACGATAGTATCCAAACGTGCGCTTGTTGTCGGCAGGTCGGCGCCCGATCCGAATCGCCGCGAGCGAGACGGCGAGGGCGGCGGCATCCGTGAACATATGTGATGCATCTGAAATGAGCGCGAGGCTATTGGTAAGGATACCCCCCACCACCTCGGCGATGAGGAAAGATCCCGTTAACGCGAGGGCAATCCACAGCGGTTTCTCGCTTTGGCCTTTGCTTACTTCGTGAGAATGATTCGAGCTCAATGGTGCTCCTTTCATTTTTCGGTTTAACCGGGCATCGACGTGTCTGATCGATGCCCGAAAAGGCAAGGTTTATGTTACTGCTGAGGTAGTGGTTTCACGTAATCGTCCGTTTCTGCATGGCGGGTAAAATCCTCAAGACTCTCGTCTTTTCCATGCGCTAAACGGTAGAGCAGTGGAAGGACCAGCAACGTCAGGATGGTCGATGAAATAATTCCTCCAATGACCACCGTGGCGAGCGGGCGCTGCACTTCGGCACCGGTGCCGGTCGCTATTGCCATTGGGATGAAGCCAAGCGATGCGACAAGCGCCGTCATGAGGACCGGGCGCAGACGGGTGAGCGCGCCAACCGTGATTGCCTGGTCCAGGTCCATTCCCTCTTCGCGGAGAGTGCGAATGAAGGACAGCATGACAAGGCCGTTCAGGACGGCGACGCCGGACAACGCGATAAACCCGACGGCCGCAGAAATCGACATTGGGATATCGCGCAGCCATAGCGCCAGGATGCCGCCGGTCAGTGCAAACGGAATGCCCGTAAATACCAACAAGCCGTCTTTGACGTTGTTAAACATCACGAATAAAAGAACAAAGACAAGGAAGAGGGCGAGCGGAACGACAATCTGCAAACGCTGGGTGGCGGATTGCAGTTGCTCGAACGTGCCGCCCCAGCTGGTCCAGTAGCCCGGTGGGATCTTGACTTCGTTCTGAATGAGCTTTTCGGCTTCAGGGACGAAGCTACCAATGTCTCGCCCGCGAACGTTCGCGCTAACCACAATCCGTCGCTTTCCGTCCTCGCGACTGATCTGGTTTGGCCCCGGCGCGAAATCAAGTGTCGCAACTTCTGCCAGGGGAATATAACTGACGGCGGCCTCGCCATCTGGGCCGGATGCGGATGGGCCGGGCAGGGCGATAGGAAGGCGACGCAAGGCGTCCAGATCGGTGCGAAGATCTTCCGGTAACCGAACGATGATGTCGAATCGTCGGTCGCCTTCGAACATCGTACCTGCGTCGCTGCCGCCGGTGGCAATGGCGATAGTCTCTTGCACGTCGCCGATATTAAGACCGTATCGCGCCGTCTTCTCGCGATCGATATTCACAGTCAGCATCGGCAACCCGGTCGTCTGCTCCACCTTGACTTCGGTGGCGCCTGCCACTCTGCCGAGCACGGCTGCAATCTTATTCGCCGTGTCATTTAACACGTCCATGTCGTCGCCGAATATTTTGACGGCCACATCACTTCGGACGCCGGAGATCAGTTCATTGAAACGCAGCTGAATTGGTTGCGAAAACTCATAGCTGTTTCCCGGATACTTGTTCGCTTCGGCTTGAACGGCCGCAAGGAGTTCGTCCCGCGTTTTCTTGGGTGCGGGCCACTGACTCTCCGGTTTCAGCATGACATAACCGTCGGAAATATTGGGCGGCATGGGGTCAGACGCGATTTCGGCGGTGCCCGTCCTGGCGAAAACGCGTTCAATCTCGGGAAACTTCGCTTTCAATCCCGCCTCAAGTTGTTTCTGCATCTCCAGCGACTGCGTCAGGCTCGTTCCAGGAATGCGCAGGGCTTGAATGGCGAAGTCGCCTTCGTTCAAGCTTGGCACGAATTCGCTACCCATCCGTGTTGCAAGGGCTCCCGACAGGACAACAAGGACAACGGCAATAGTGACCACGACAGCCTTATTGCGCATGACTTTTGCCAACAACGGCGTGTAGGCGCGTTTCGCATAGCCCATCAGGAAGTTTTCCTTTTCCGCGACCCGTTCGCCGATAAACAAGGCGACCGCAGCGGGGATGAATGTCAGCGACAGGATCATCGCACCAACAAGTGCGGCGACGACTGTGAATGCCATTGGGTGGAACATTTTTCCTTCGACCCCGGTCAGTGCGAAGATCGGGATGTAGACGATCATGATGATGAGCTGACCGAACAGGAGAGGACGTCGCGCTTCCTGGGCCGCGGCAAACACTTCGTGGAATCGTTCTGTGCGTGTCAGCGGGCGCCCCTGGTGTTCCTGTGCGTGCGCGAGGCGCCGGACACAGTTTTCGACGATGACGACAGCACCGTCAATAATGATGCCGAAGTCGAGGGCACCAAGGCTCATCAGGTTTGCGCTGACCTTGTACGTGACCATTCCGGTGAACGTGAACAGCATGGACAATGGAATGACCATGGCCGTGATTAGGGCCGCACGAATATTGCCAAGGAACAAGAACAGGATGACGATGACCAGTACCGCGCCCTCAAGCAGGTTCTTCTTCACCGTATTGATCGCCTTATCGACCAGCACTGTCCTGTCATACACCGTGACAGCCTTCACCCCGGCCGGAAGGGTGCGGTTGATCTCCGCCATCTTTTTGTCGACAGCCTGGGAGACAACGCGGCTGTTTTGCCCGATCAGCATGAACACGGTGCCGAGAACGACTTCCCTACCGTTGTCGGTGGCCGCACCAGTCCTTAGTTCTCGGCCAATTTCTACATTAGCGACATCGCGGATCCGAATTGGAACTCCCTGCACGTTGCTCAGAATAACGTTGCGTATGTCCTCGACAGTACGAACCTGGCCAGGGGCGCGAATCAGAAATTGTTCGCCGCGCCGCTCAATGTAGCCGGCACCGACGTTATTGTTATTGCGGTCCAGCGCGGTAACGATATCGTTCAGGGTGAGGCTGTACGAAGCGAGCTTTGTGGGGCTTGGCGTAACGTGGTATTCCTTCGCATAGCCGCCGATCGAGTTGATCTCGGTTACACCCTGTACGTTGCGTAACTGAGGCTTAATGATCCAGTCCTGGATCTCCCGCAGATCCGTCGGCGTATACGCCGTGCCGTCGGCCTTTTTCGCCCCAGGTTCACTCTCGACGGTCCACAAGTAAATCTCACCCAGGCCTGTCGAAATCGGCCCCATCATTGGCGTCACGCCTGCAGGAAGACGCTCCCTTGCTTCCTGAAGCCGCTGATTAACCAGTTGCCTCGCAAAATAGATGTCCGTTCCCTCATCGAAGATGACTGTGATCTGCGACAATCCATACCGCGACAATGAACGTGTTTGCTCGAGATTCGGCAGACCTGCCATGACTGTTTCGATGGGAAACGTTACGCGCTGTTCCGTTTCCAGAGGCGAGTAGCCAGGCGCTGAAGTATTAATCTGAACCTGGACGTTGGTGATATCCGGGACCGCGTCGATGGGCAGCTTCTGGTAACTGTAGACGCCAATACCCATCATCGCGACCACAGCGAGAATTACAAGCCATCGGTGTTCGATGGAAAAGCGGATAATTCGTTCAAACATTTGTTTTCTCCCGCTTAGTGAGCATGCTCTTCGCTGCCCTTGCCCTGTTCGGCCTTAAGGACGAAACTGCCACGGGCTGCATATTGGGTGCCGGCGTTAAGCCCGCTCACAATCTCGGTGTACTTGCCGTCGCTGCGTCCTGGCACGACCGGGACGGCTATGAACCCGCCGTCGATTTGGGCGAAGACGGTGGGCTTGTCCTCAATGGTCTGAATTGCCTCGCTCAGCACGGCAACGGCAACATCGCGCTTGTCGGCAGTGAGTATCACGTTGACGAACAGACCCGGCCTCCACGCATTGTTCGGATTGGCCAAGGTAACCGTTGCTTTGGCTGTGCGGGTTTGTTCCCCCAGAAGAGCGCCGACATAAGTCACCGTGCCAGTGGCGCTTTGGGCTAACGACGTAGCCTTGATTACGGCCTTTTCGCCAACACGAACAGCGCCAATGTCCTTCGCGGGCACGATGACCTCGGCCCATACTGACGACAGATCCGAAATCTTGAAGACATTCGCGTCTTCCTTTACCGCTTCGCCGAGCGCAATATGTTTTTCGACGATGGCGCCGTCGAACGGAGCGCGCAGTTCGAAACGGCTGAGTGCACCGGAAGTGTCGGTCGATGCGCCGATCGCCAACAATTTCTGCCTCGCGTTACGCGTCGCGATTTCCGCCTCGCGCAACACTTGCTGGGCCTGCAGATAGTCCTGCTCGGCCGAAATTTTCTCCTGCCACAGTTTCTTTTCACGTTCGAACGTTACTTGGGCAAGTGCTTGCCGACGTTGCGCCGACAGTAACTCACTGCGCATTTCAGACACGTCAGTGCTGGCAATGACTGCCATGACGTCGCCCTTTTTCACCGTCTGGCCAAGATTCGCGGAAACGCTCTCAACAACTCCGGCCAAACGGGGCACGACGTGGGCTGTCCGATCTTCATTGAAACGGATTTCGCCTGAGAGCTGGAACGCACTGCTGATGGATGCAGGCGCAGCCGCGGCGATGGTGACACCCGCGATCTTCAGCTGGGCATCAGCAATTTCAATTTTTCCCTCTTCGCTTTCCACTGCAAACTGGAGGACGTCATCTCCTCGGCGCGCCACAAACCTTGCTTCGAAAATATGTGGTTCCGCGATTGGCTTTGTCGACAACTGGCTATCCTTATCGACCGCAAAAACAATCTTTTCGATTTCACCGAGCGGCCGCCTCAGTTCTTCGGTAACGACCACTGTCCCCGGCGCTACAGGTTTGCGATCGTCGAAGAACCACAAGCGATGGCGGGCCTCGCCGCCTTCTTCGGCAAGCAAGACCTCCACCCCAAATTTGCCTTGAACAAAAAGTTTGCCCCCATGCGGGCCGGTTTGGGACTTTGAAGAGTGATGCTCTTGGTCTGCATGTTCCTTTTCATCCTTGTGCTTCGTGTCGCCTTCGGCTCCATGATGTTCGACGTCGGCGTGGCCAGTTGCTTCGGTGTGTGCTGCCTTCCCCTCATCTTGCTCGACAGCGTTATCGGTTTTCCCTACCAGGAGTATGAGTGCTAGCAGAACTGTGCCTACGGCCAGGACCGCTGCGATGGCGGTACGGCTTTTTTTATCGATGTTTGGCATTTTCATTTTTGTTCCTGATTCTGGACGGCCGGGTTCAACAGGCGACCATGTTGTTCGACGTTGCCGACAACTCGTTCGATATCGGCCGCAGCGCGATGCGACTCGGCAAGGGCGCGGATGTATTGGGCTTTCGACTGGAAAAGGGTTCGCTGTGCGTCGAGCACGTCCAGGAAGCTGAACTTGCCGAGCTCAAATCCCTTGGTGGCTGCCTCATAGGCGTTTTGCGCACCGGGCAGAATTTCCCCTTGCAAGATCACCAGTTCGCCTCTGGCAGAGTCGAGGCGAAGCGATGCCTGCGCGAGCTCGACCGATAAGTTGTTTTCGACAGCGACTAGTTCATCCTTCGCTTTGTCAGTGCGGCGCAATGCACTCAAGAGATTGCCTTGATTCCGGTCGAATAATGGAAGCGGAATGGCCAATCCGACGACTGTCTGACGGCCCCCAATCTGCTCATCACGCTTGCTACCCACGCTTAATGTCAGGTTGGGGATGCGCCGTGCGCGCTCAATGTCAGACAACGCCCTTTGCCGCTCAACCTCTAATCGCGCCCTGGTCAGCTGTGGCGCACCAGGCAAGTGTTCGAGCAGCTCTGCCGTTGTCGGATGTACGCCGACAGGGATAGACGGAGCTTCAACCCGGTCAAAGCTCGCAACCTTGCTGCCCCATGTCGCGCTCAGGCGTTGCTTTGCCAGTGCTAGCTCGTTGGCCGACTGACTAAGCTCGATCTTGGTGCTCGCTTCGGCAACCCGTGCGCGGGTTTCCTCAACTGGTGACACCTTGCCCGCAAGGACCCGGCGTGCTGCCGCCCCGGTAGCCCGCTGAGATAATTCCTGGGAGGCTTCCGCAAGCGTGAGACGTTCTTGCGCCGCCAGCACATCAAAAAAGGCGGTGACAACGTCAGCGCGCAGGCCGGCACGGTACGAAGCGACGTCTGCGAGAGCGATGTCACGCTCTCGTTCAGCGGACGCAATCCGTGCCGCGCGCTTACCGCCCAGTTCAATCTCCTGATTGATTTGGACAGTAGTAGTGCGCTGCTCCTTTTGCTGGCCCTCACGGAGATACGACACCTCTGGGTTGGGCATCTTGCCGGCTTGGATTCGCTGGCCCTGGGCTATGTCAATATCTCGCTGGACTACGCGTAGCCCAGGATTGTGTTGAAACGCCCGTTCGATCGCCGCCGCAAGCGAAAGCGTGACGGCTGGCTCATCCATGTCCGAGACTATGGATGAGGGTGTTTTTGAACTGACGGGTGCACTCTGTGCAACTGCTGAAATAGGCTGTAGAAATAGCACCGCAAGCCCAAGCGGCACGAATTGAAATCGCATAGATTCTCCAATGGATTGATAGAAGAATCCGGCGAAGTACGCCTACACGTATCCGAACTTACATTGGAAAAGGGAGGGAGCAGGTCGCCGGATTAGGCGGCGACCATCCACTGAGGACGTTCCGGCGCACCGAGATAGGGCGCCGGCTGTCTAGCAAGATTGGGGGGTATCTCGTGAATAGACGTGGAAAGAAGTAATTGTGTCGCGTCGAAGGCAAAGACGCCGACTGAAGAGTGCGTGCATGTCGCGCAATCGGGATCACCTCCGATTTTCGACGGCTTGGCATCGTCGCCATCATCATCATCTGCGTTTGAACTTTGGTGTTGGTGCTGATGATGCCCTACGTGCTGACTTGCTTTTCCGCTCTCGTGCATGCAATAGGCACTGGAGACGCCCCATGTAAGCTGGAGCGTTAGTGCAACAATTAGCATCTGAAGGAATCGCTTGAGCATGGGTTTAATTATAACTGGTTTCGTGGCCGCCAGACACACTGTGCGCACACCAGCATGCTGATCGTTAATGCTTCCCACTGATATAACGCCGCGCGCGGCGGTTCTCCTGCAAAGCAGCGCGCGGGACATCTCGATCGCGAGGACTTCAGATATCGGCCTCTTTTACATGCTTGTCACATTCGGCCGCGCACTTCTCGCAAGCGCTCTGGCATTGTGCGCAGTGCGCGTGCTCCTTGGCATGCATAGCGCAAACTGCCGCGCACTCGCGGCACATATGGGCGCAGAGCGCGCAGAAATCACCGTGATGTTCCGACCCCCGGGCCAACGCATTCATCGTCGCCGAACAGATATCCGCGCAATCAAGATTGATCAAAGCGCAGTTCGAGCTACCTTCACGGATATCTGCTGCAGCGCACGACTGGCAAGCGTGGATCGCTTCCTCACATGCTTCAATGCATTCCTTCAAATTTTTTTGTTCGGTTGCCATTTTATTCCTCCATCAATTAAAGTTATCCAGGAAAGATGTCCGAAAGGAGATGGTAGGCTGATCCGGGAAAATGCAACGCGCGTTAGCCAAGTGTAGCAATCTGTCGTCGCCAGTCCAAGTCCGACCGCTGATCCTGCTAACTCATTATCAGGGCCCGAGCGACCATCGTGGCGCTGTGAACGGCCAGCGCGGCTCTCTGAGAAATTGCAGGAAGCTCGCGAATGAAACCAAGATAATAGTGCGCCGATAATTTGAGGTTTCCACAAAGCCCGCAGCTGTTGATCGACAGCAATGGATCTACGAGGACCTCGATGGGTCTTCAGGCTGGCCCCTTACCAGCAAGTTGCAGGGACGATCTTATTCGAGGCGAGGATCAACAACAGCGGCTCGTGTGCCCTGTACACCATGGTCGTGCCCAGGTCGAGATGTCCCAGCTACCCCGCTACGCGCCTAATGTCCTGACCGATCCACAGGGCGCCTTCGTCATAGGCCGCGTTTAACGGTCAAAGGCCTTCGCAGCCGAGCGGCGCCTTACCCAGTAAAAGTTGGCAAGCACTTGACCTTAAAGTGACTTCAAGGTTTATAAAGTCACTTTACTATTCCGTCAATGCAAATCATGCGCGTCAAGATCCACGTCTCTGTTGCAGCGCTGCTGGTCATCTGTGCAGCTGCACGGCCGGCCTTGGCCGAGGTCGTTGCCCTCACACTTAGCGAGGCTGTTGCGAAAGCACAGCTTCAGGCACCCCATCTGCAAGGGGCGTCCGCGGCTTTACGCGCGGCGGACGCCAACATGCAACTGTCCGGCCTACGCCCGAACCCTACACTTTCCGTTGAGGCCGATAACGTGATGGGGTCCGGCCGCTATGCTGGTTTCGGAGCGGGAGAGAAGACGGTGTCGTTGTCGATGCCGCTTGAGTTGGCAGGCAAACGCGGCGCCAGAGTTCGCGTAGCAGAGGCGGAGCGCACGGCGGCCGCGATAGGAGTGCGAACGGCCCAAGCGGATGCCACGCTTCGAGTAACCGAAGCATTCATCGCGCTTGCCGCCAGTGAGCGGCGGCTGTTGGTCGCACGCACGAGCCACGACTTAGCCGAGCGCGCACTTATAGTCGCGCAAGAACGCGTGCGCGCTGGCAAGGCATCGCCGATCGAAGAACAACGAGCTGGTGTGCTTCGCATCAATGCGGCTGTTCGCCTTGGCAAAGCCACGCGTGCAGCCGAGCTGGCGCGTACCACGATTGCACGCCATACGGGCGCTTCGATGCCGGTCACCATCGCATCCGCCTGGTTTGAGCAAATCGAACGCGGCGATGTCACTACTGTCTCAGGGCAAGGGCTGGAGTTCGCCGCGGCCGAGGCCGAAGTAGCCGCCGCCAATGCCCGGGTCGACGCCGCCAGGCGTGATCGCGTTCCAGATGTCACGCTGTCTGCCGGCATGCGTCGTTACGGCGAGTCTTCCGACAAGGCGGCGGTCCTGTCGCTGTCGATCCCGTTGCCGTTGTTTAACCCTGGCAATGCTGGGCTCGCACGGTCCCAAGCCGAATATGAGCGCGCGGATGCCGCGCGCAGTGTTGTTGCGCTGGCGTTCGAACAGTCCATTGCGCAGGCCGACGGTGAGGTTGCCGACGCGCTCGCAGCGGCCGGCGCTGCCAACGGTCCGGCACTTGCCGCTGCTGAGGAAGCGGCGCGTATCGCGCGGATTGGCTATGTCGAGGGCAAATTCCCGCAATTCGAGCTGATCGAAGCCGAGCGCTCTGTGGCCGAAACACGCGAGGCGGCCGTTGATGCATTGGCGGCGCTGCACACTGCCCGGGCTCGTCTGGCTTGGTTACAAGGTTACAACTCACCAATTTATAAGGACTGACCCATGCAAGTGGTATTCCGATCGGGCCTGTGCGCCGCTATTATCCTGTTGAGCGCCTGCTCTCCCAAGCCCGAAGCAACACAGCCAAACGAACCGACCGCCAAGCAGAGCGAAGGACAGCCGAAGATACAGACAGAGAAAGACGAGGCCGAGGAGCATGCCGAGTCTGCGCAGCAAGAAGGGGGAGGCGAGGGCAAGGAGGACTTCGTTGCGCTTTCTGACCAGCAGATCCGCGCCGCCGGAATCGACGTCTTGCCGGTACGTCAATCGTTTGCTGGCGCGTTCGAGGCCCCGGCGGTGATCACCGCGGATCCGAAGCATTCCGCGATCGTGTCCAGCTCAGTAGGCGGCCGGGTGGTCGAAATTCGCCGCAACCTTGGTGAGGCGGTCGGCCGAGGCGACGCACTGGCCGTGATCGAGAGCCGCGACGTGGCCCAGCTCAAAGCGGACGTGGAGATTGCAAAGCGCCAACATGAGCTGGGACAGGCAACCTTCAAACGCGAGGAGCGGTTGTATGCCGAGAAAGTGACTTCGCGCCAGGAGTTCGAAGTCGCCCGCACTGCCGCGCAGGAAGCCCGCACGCGTCTGCGGCTGGCCGAGCAGCAGCTTGCCGCCGCGGGAGGCGAGTCCGGTGGACCGCTGAATCGCTTGACGTTGCGCTCGCCTATAAAGGGCCACGTGACGGCACGGCAGATCGCGCTGGGCGACGTCGTCGAGCCAAACGCGCACCTGTTCGAGGTAGCAAATCTCAACGAGCTGTCAGCCGAACTTTCGCTCTCGCCGGACGACGCAGCCCGCGTGACGGTGGGAGCGGCCGTGGCCGTCTCAACGGATGGCCGCACTGGCGCGGGCCGCATTACCCATGTATCGCGTGTACTAGATCCCGCCACGCGCCAGGTGCGCGCCATTGCGCGGTTATCGAATGAGCAGGGGGCGTGGCGCATCGGCGAAACGGTGCGGGCGTCGATCGCACTTGAGGGCAACGCCGGCGCCGGCCAACTGGCCATTCCACGTACATCAGTGCAAACCGTCGAGGACAAGCCGAGCGTATTCGTTCGGGCGAAAGAAGGATTCGCGATCAAGCACGTTGTCCTCGGCGCTAGTGCGGCCGGCTACGTCAGGGTGCTGTCCGGCCTGGATGGTAGCGAACAGATCGCAGTAAGCAATACCTATGTTTTAAAGGCCGAACATGGCAAAGGCGAGGCAGGGGACGATGACTAATTACCTCATCCAACGGCTCCTCGAGGATACCCAATCATGATAGCTCGCATCGTCAACTTCTCTGTTGCCCGGCGGTGGCACGTGCTCATCGGAACGATCCTGTTGTCCATCGTCGGCGCATTCGCGTTAACCCGCCTGCCCATCGACGCGGTACCGGACATTACCAACACCCAGGTGCAGATCAATGTCGTTGCGCCTTCCCTTGCGCCCGCCGACGTCGAGCGGCAGGTCACGTATCCGATCGAAACCGCGTTTGCCGGGATACCAGGACTGGAGTCCACACGGTCGCTGACCAGGCATGGATTCGCACAGGTAACTACGGTCTTCAAGGACGGCACCGACATCTATTTCGCGCGTCAGCAGATGGCCGAGCGGTTACGCGCCGTGGAGCGGTCGTTGCCAGCAGGCGCGAGCGCGAGCCTTGGACCGATTGCCACGGGCCTTGGGGATGTCTACATGTGGACGGTGGAGTTCGCAACCAAGCCAGGGGCGAAAACTGGCTCCGGTGCCGGGCTGCGGGCCGATGGCAGCTATGTCACGCCGGAAGGGGAAGTGCTGCGCAGTCCGGCCGAAAAGGCTACCTATCTGCGCACAGTGCAGGACTGGATTGTCGCGCCCCAGCTCAAGAACACCGAAGGGCTCGCCGGTGTGGACGTCATCGGCGGCTACGTCAAGCAGTACGTAGTGACGCCCGATCCGCAACGGCTTGCGGCTTTGGGCATCAGTTTGACCATGCTGGGCGAGGCGCTCGAGCGCAATAACACCAGTGTCGGCGCCGGCGTGGTATTCCAAAACGGCGAGGCCCTCACGGTCAAGGCCGACGCGCGCATTACCTCAACCGAGGAACTGTCAAAAACCGTCATCACAACACGCAGCGGCACGCCGGTGCTTGTTTCGCACGTCGCTACTGTCGGCCTAGGGCAGGAAGTGCGGTTCGGGTCCGCGTCTGAAGGCGGCCAGGAGGTCGTCGTGGGCACTGCTGTGATGCGCATCGGCCAGAACAGCCGGACGGTCGCCGCTGCGGTGGATGTCCGTCTGAAGGAGATTGCGCGATCGCTGCCGCCGGACATGGTAATCCGGCCGGTGCTCGATCGCACCCGGTTGGTCGACGCCACCATCAAGACAGTGGCCACGAACCTGACCGAGGGCGCGCTGCTGGTGATCGCCGTGCTGTTCGCGCTCCTCGGGAACCTGCGTGCGGCACTGATCGCCGCGGCGGTCATCCCGGTCACCATGCTTCTGACCTCGGCTGGCATGCTCGAAGCAGGGCTGTCGGCCAACCTGATGAGTCTGGGGGCGCTGGACTTTGGCCTGATCGTCGACGGCGCCGTGATCATCGTGGAAAATGCTCTTCGCCGTATTGCGGAACGCCAGCATTCCACCGGTCGGGTGCTGTCCCGGTCCGAGCGGCTGGAAACCGTTGCGGCAGCCGCGCGCGAGATGATCCGCCCAAGCGTCTATGGTCAGGCGATCATTATTCTCGTGTACGTCCCACTGTTGACATTCCAGGGCGTGGAGGGCCGCATGTTCGCACCGATGGCCGTGACGGTAATTCTTGCGTTGGTGTTCGCTTTCATCCTCTCGCTCACGTTTGTTCCGGCTGCGATCGCGCTCTGGCTGTCCCGGCATGTCGACGAGAAAGAAAACAAGTTAGTCAAAGCCGTTTCGTCGAGTTATGCACCCTGGCTGGACCGTGCTTTGGCCAGACCCAAGCTGACCGGGGTACTGGCTGCCGTCGGTTTTGCAGGCGCGATCGGCCTGTTCTCCACACTTGGCCAGGAATTTCTTCCGACGTTGGACGAGCAGGACGTGCTGTTGCAAGTGGCCCGGATTCCGGGCACATCCGTCGACCAGAGCCAGGCCATGCAGTTCGCGGTAGAGAAGGCTGTCGCGAAGTTGCCCGAGGTGAAGCTCGTCTTTTCACGAACTGGTACGGCTGAGTTGGCCGCTGACCCGATGCCGCCAAACATCACCGATACGTTTGTCATTGTGAAGGACCGTTCGGAGTGGCCGGAACCTGGGATGAGCAAAGCCGAGCTCGTGGAGAAGATCGAGCATGCTGTCGCAAGCATTCCAGGCCAGAACTACGAGTTGACCCAACCGATCCAGATGCGGTTCAACGAACTGTTGGCGGGCGTGCGTGGCGACATCGCTGTCAAGGTGTTTGGCGACGACTTCGACGTCATGGTCCGTACAGCAGAACAGGTTGCGGCGAAACTGCGCGCAGTGGAGGGTGCGGAAGACGTACGTGTGGAACAGGTGCAGGGGCTCCCACTGCTCGATGCCCGCCTGGACCGAGACGCCATGGCGCGTGTTGGGCTCACCGCGCAAGACGTGTACGACACTCTGGCGGCAGCCGTCGCGGGGCGCGAAGCCGGATCGATCTATGAGGGGGACCGCCGCTTTGACGTAGTGGTCAAGCTGGGCGAAAAGACCAGAAACGACGCGGACGCCCTACGCCTGCTGCCTGTGCTGACGCCGAGCGGTAGCTTTGTTCCGCTGGGGTCGGTCGCGATATTGGAAACGGCCAAGGGGCCAAACCAGATCAGCCGGGAGAACGGCAAGCGACGGGTTGTCGTGCAGGCCAACGTGCGAGGTCGCGACATCGCCGGCGTGGTCAGTGAGGCGCGTGCCAGTATCAATGCGGACGTGCGTGTTCCTGCCGGCGTATGGCTCACCTGGGGTGGACAGTTTGAAAATCTAGAGCGCGCACGCCTGCGTCTGGCGGTCGTCGTACCGGCCTGCTTTGCGCTCATCGTCGTCTTGCTCTATTCAGCCGTTGGCTCCTGGCCCGCTGCTGCCGTGGTGTTCACCGGTGTGCCACTGGCTCTGATCGGAGGCATCGCGGCACTCTGGTTGCGTGGGCTGCCGTTCTCGATTTCGGCAGCTGTCGGTTTCATCGCGCTGTCCGGTGTTGCTGTCCTGAACGGGCTGGTGATGGCGGGCTCAATTGACGACCTCGCGAAACGCTTGCCGTGGGAGCAGGCAGTGCGGGAAGGCGCACTCCGGCGCCTGCGGCCTGTATTGATGACTGCGCTGGTAGCCTCGCTTGGATTCGTTCCGATGGCCCTTGCTACCGGGGCCGGTGCCGAGGTACAGCGTCCCTTGGCGACCGTTGTCATCGGCGGACTGATCTCGGCGACGATCCTGACGCTCTTCGTACTGCCAACGCTGTATCAGCGCTTCGCACGGCCAAAAGACGGCTTTGCGGAAGGAATTTGAGGTTCCACCAGGGGCACCCCTCATGCTCGTAAATCGGAAAGGTCCGGACATGGATAAGGAATATGACGTAGTGATCATTGGCGCGGGTTCTGGGGGATATATCGCCGCAATCCGCGCCGGACAGCTCGGTCTATCGGTCGCTTGCATTGAATCCAATCCTTATGCAGCCCCCGATGGCCAGCCGCGTCCTGGCGGGACGTGCCTGAACGTGGGGTGCATCCCGTCCAAGGCCTTGCTTGCGTCGAGCCATTTGTACGAACAGGTCGTTCACCATACCGCGGAACACGGGATCAGCACCGGCGATGCAACGATTGACGTCAACAAGATGGTGGACCGGAAAGACGGCGTGGTTACGAAGATGGCCAAAGGTATCGAATATCTGTTCAAGAAAAACAAGGTCGACTTTATCAAAGCGCGTGCGAGGTTCGCCGGCACGCAAGGCGAAACCTATGACCTCGAACTATCGAGCGAGGGGCGCTCGCAACGGATTGGGGCCCGGCACGTGATCATTGCAACAGGATCAAAGCCGCGACAGCTTCCCGGCACCCGCATCGACAATATGATTGTCTGCGACAACGCAGGGGCACTGGATTTTCGCGAGGTACCCAAGCACCTGTGCGTTATCGGCGCTGGCGTTATCGGTCTAGAGCTGGGCTCGGTATGGCGACGGCTGGGCGCGGATGTGACCCTGCTGGACGCTATGCCAGACTTTCTGCCGGGTTGCGACACCGCGGTGTCAAAGGAGATGCTCAAGCTGATGTCGAGCCAGGGAATGAAGTTTGAACTTGGCGCGGCCATAGGCGATATCGCGCTCAATGGAGCAGGGGCCAGAATTTCGTACCGTGACCATGCAGGAGCGTCCAAAGAGCTCACATGCGACAAGGTAATTGTTGCGATTGGACGGGTGCCAAGTACGGACGGGCTCGACCTCGATGCGATCGGCTTGGAGCTTGACCAGCGCGGGTATGTCCCAGTCGATGAGCGCTGCAGAACTGCGCTACCTAAGGTGTTCGCCATTGGTGACGTCGTTCGTGGGCCGATGCTCGCGCACAAGGCTGAAGAGGAAGCAATCATGGTGGCCGAGATCATCGCAGGGCAGGCCGGTCATGTGAACTACAACGCGATCCCGTCCATTATATACACCAGTCCGGAAGCTGCATGGGTTGGCAAGACAGCGCAGGAACTGGCGCGCGAGGGCCGTGCTTTCAAGTCGGGACAGTTCCCATTTTCGGCGAACGGTCGCGCCCTGGGCCATGGAGAATCACAGGGGTTCGTCAAGGTGCTCGCCGACGCCCAGTCCGACCTCGTGTTAGGGGTGCATATCGTCAGTCCGCTGGCCTCGGAAATGATTGGCGAAGCGGCGATGGCCCTGGAATTTTCAGCGTCATCCGAAGACATCGCACGCATCTGCCACGCACACCCGACTCTCTATGAAGCCATCAGGGAAGCTGCGCTTGCCGTTGACAAGCGTGCCCTCAACATCTGACCGTCAACAATACCCAACCGACACCATGAACAAGCCTTTCACGCCGCTCGTTGCGGTAGTTTTCGCCGGACTGATCGCTGCTATTGACCTTATAAGCAAGGCTGCTGTGGTCGAGCGACTCCCGTACGGCCACAAGATCGAGTTGATGCAGTCCTTAAACATCGTGCACGCGGTCAACGAAGGTTCAGCATTCGGTCTTCTTGCTAACGCGGGCGGCTGGCAACGCTACTTTTTCATCGCAGTGGCCGTGCTCGCATCGATGCTGCTGATCCATATGATAAGAAAACCGGCAGCAGGGTCTACGGAAAGGGCTGGATTAGCGATGATTCTTGGCGGTGCGGTGGGCAACCTTGTCGATCGGACTGCGCGCATGGGAGTCGTTGATTGGATCGACATTTACGCAGGGACGTACCACTGGCCGGCCTTTAACATCGCTGACATTGGCATTACGCTGGGTGCCGCGACAATTGTTCTTCACGCGCTGCGCGGAGCCCGCGCTACCGCATGAAACCCGACAGAAAGCAATGATCATATCTTTGCGCGCCGGGCTTGCGTGAGGTGCTCGCCGGGCGCTATCCAATCTTTACCTGCGAACTCTTACCAGGTTAAAGCCGAACCCAAGTCCTGCTGCAAGAAGCAGGGCGGCCTGTGCTCCGTAGGTCTGAATGGTCGGGTAGATGCCAAGTACAGGCAAGCGCGGCCCATCCATCGGTGTGGCCATCAACCATCCAGCTTCCTGGAGACCCGCAATACCTTTGCCGGCCAGCACCACTGCCAGAGCTGCCACTAACACAGAGCTGAACGAGAAGAACTTACCGATCGGCATGCGTGCGCTGGTGCGCAAGAACACGACGGCAATCACCGACAGCAGAACCAGCCCGGTCACGAATCCTCCGAGCAAAGCAGATCCGTTGCCCTCGGTCGCAAGCGCGGAGTAGAAAAGAACTGTTTCGAAGACTTCCCGGTACACTGCGATGAAAGCAAGAGCAAACAATGCCCATGCCGATCGTTTTTGCGTCGCCGCGGTGAGGTGTTCCTTCAGGTAAGCCTGCCACTGTCCAGCCTGACCCTTTTGATGCATCCAAAGGCCCACGGACAGTAGCACCGCCGCGGCGAACAGCGACGACAAACCTTCGGTTACTTCGCGGCTTGCACCACTGATACTGACTACGTAGGTAGCGATGAGCCAGGTCAGCACTCCGGCGCCCAGGGCGGAAATCCAACCTGCATGAACGTATCGAAGTGCCTGGGGGCGCTCGGCTTTACGCAGGAAAGCGACCATGGCGGTCACGATCAGCAGCGCTTCGACGCCCTCGCGGAGGAGAATGGTGAGTGCACCGACGAACGTGGTGCTGGCGTTAGCCTTGTTTTCGCCTACGACCAGTTCCACCCGCGCAAAGTAAGTGTCCAGCTGTTGTGCGTTTTCCGTTGCACGTGCAAGGTTACCTTCCGCGACCGCGCCCCTGTACAGCTGCATGGTTCTCTCCACGTCGACCAGCAGCTGGCGATCGGTCGAGTCGAGCGTCGCCTCAAGCGGTTCAAAACCATCCAGGTACGCGGACAACGCCAGCTTTGTTGCCGTTGCGCGGTCGCCGCCCTTCATCGCGTGCAAGCTGTCCTTCAGGAGTTTGCGTGCAAGGTCGATTCCTGTACGCTCCTGGTGTTCCCTGACGATCTCTGGATGTGTTCGGGCGTATGCGAGCGCCGCTCCGGCGGTACCTTTTGGCAATCCCTTCGCAAGCTCCTCTTCCGTTGCCATTACGAGTGCGCCCATGTCCGGTAGCGCTTTGTAAATAGCCTTTTCTTGCGCGAACGCCGTCTCGCCGGCTTCAAGGTCTTTGTCGCCGAAGGCCAGTGTCCCGACATAGAATGCCAGAGACCAGCGGTCTTGCTCTGACAGACTGGCAAAGGCTGGCATTGAGGTGCCATCAACACCCTGACTAATCACCTGATATAGTGCCAGGACTGAACGCGACTGAGCTCGTTCCCGATCGGTGAACGCGATAGGCTTTGGCTCAAGCCTGCTTGCAAGACCTCCGTCGCCGGCCCCGTTAGCACCATGGCACGATGCGCACTGCGCTTTGTACAGTGCAGCCCCGCGGGACAGGTCTGGCGCGCTGCGTGGTGCAACAGGGAAGGGGTAGGCCAGCAAGAGCAGCCTGTTCGCCTCCCTGGCTAGCTGGCTGACGCGCTGTGGTGAGTCCTTGCGCTGAACCGCTTCATTAAGCTGGGTCACAACCGCAGCTAGTTCTGAATGCAGAGGGCGCCGGGGCAGTGCCTGCGTCTGGGTTTCAGCTCGAGCGGAGAATTCTTGCATTTCCTGATATTCCATCGCACTGACAACTGTCCCGTTCTGAACCGCGCCGCTGTAGTCCACCGCGACATAATCGAGCAGTTGCCAGAGTTGTCGGGCGTTCTGCTCGGACGAATTGGGATTTGCGTTAGCCGCACCGGTCATACAGCTGTACAGGACGGCGATGAAGAGGAACTTGCGCCAGATGGAGTATTTCATATGGGGAAACTCATGCTTATGTTTGGATCGGGACATTTAACACCTTGTAGCTGCTTGAAGGTCAACCCTTATCCGATCCACTGAACCGATGTCAACGAAGGTTTAAGATGCTAAAAATTGGTGAATTAGCTCAGCGCGCGGGCTGCCTGGTCGAGACAATCAGATTCTATGAGCGCGACGGGTTGCTGCCGGCGCCATCCCGTTCGGCAGGGAACTATCGTTTGTATGACGACGCGTTAATACGGCGCCTGCAGTTCATCAGGCAGTGCCGGTTGCTGGACATGTCCCTCGATGAGATCAGGCGGCTCTTGCAGCTTGCCGACACGCCGGCGGAAGCATGTGGAGGTGTCGACGCTGTCATTGATCAGCATATTGAACAGGTGTCTGAGCGAATACGGGAGCTACATGTCCTCGAGCGGGAGCTACATGCCCTGCGATCGCGCTGCCGGAGCGAAGGTTTATCTAACGAGTGCGGCATTCTTAGGAAGCTATCTGGGGAGCCGGAGCAACATGGTTAACGGATAATGCAGTCACGGCAGCCAATCCCAGGTTGAAAGCGAGCCGTGGCGCAATGGCCTGCCGACAGTCGGACCTTGCACACGCGGTTAGGTTTTCGTCCACTTAACTCGTGCATTGAATCCGTTCGGCATGCGTGTGGTTCGCTTTGCAGGTTTGATACTGAAGTGCTGGAATGAGGCCTTGCCGGCATTAAGGCAAGGCCCTCATAAATGCTCCTTGCGGATCGGTCGCAAACTGAGGTTTTTCCATCAGTCTGGAATGATTAACGCCGCGACCTTACCCTGAGTACATTGGATTTTCGTCTACATACACTGTAATGCCCGTCGACCCTGGTAAAATTTTCTCGAGAGAAAAGGACGGCAAGCCTAGCGTATCGAACATCCAAGTGACACTCGAATCGCCGTCAATAATGCGGACAGATTCCAGTCGAGTAACGTTGATATGCCGGGTCTTGCCGCGCACCACAGTGATCACCCGCTCTGGGGTGGCATTCGTTGCGTAACCGAACGGCGCGGCTATCGGGTGTTGCCGGTTCGCGCGTTCGTCGGCTTGGTTAGTAGGGGCCCCTCTGTCGTTGCGCTCTGATGCGTGCGCGGCTGTCTGAGAAATCGAAAGACAGGCAAGAAAAGATAATGCTGCGATTGATGTTGTTTTCATCATGAACTCCTTTTGGTTGGGGCAATCAAAATCGATTGCGTGGGGCAATCAGTGCTTCATTTACGGCTCAAGTAGGATTCCTAACCCTTTATTTTGTCGAGAACATCCTTGCTTTACCCGGCACCGGGTTTCCGAAACATCGGTAGCCCGTGCCCCAGGACGGCCGTACTACTCGTTTAAACAGTCAGGCAACGCCCGTGCGCGCGCCTCATGGCGTAGGAACTGGCCCTAAGCTCGACAGCGACTTGAATCCAGCGACCGTCAGTCGCGAAGGAACGAGCGCGCCACCGTGGCGACAGGGCTGACCGCTCCGCGATCAATGGCATGCCTGACCACAAGTTATCGTCGATGCATGTGGCGACCGATCGCATGGCCATGGCTTGCGTTCGCGCACTGTCACGTAGCTTGGAGGTTTGAGCCAAGCAGGCCGATGTGCGGGGTGCCTTCAGGGGCGCGCATAAGCGCACGGACTAAGTCGAAAGTGACCTGTTATGTTGTTTCAGGTCAAACCGTACCGGTGGCGTCCGCCAGCTTAGCTGGCGGCCGTCCATTTGGGCCGTGTCGGCCCGTCGGGAATGTGGGAAGCGTAAAGATGCGCTGCAGACGCACGTGTCAGGCGCTCAACAGGCAGGAGAATATTTGCATCGACGCTACCGACTGGGGCAACAGCAGGTGGCTCGCAAACGAAGTGGCATGTGGGAAAACAACCGGGATCGCCCACGAAACCGGGCTTTTGCGTCTCACGGTCTTGGATGTCGACAAAGACTACTGACGAAAGCGGTGCGACGCCATTGTCGCCAGCCATGCCACACATTCCCGCCGACCACGCGGCATGGAGGGGGAGGAGAGCGATCAGGAAGATGATGACAATGCGTTTCATTAGGGTTGAGTCTACCTTGGAACCAGGGCGGCGCGCCGGCTCAATGTGTGATGCAGTTCAAAGATCATCCGCTGCGTTGCGGGACTGCGTTTGCAGCCGCGCTTATTCGGTCGCACCGCCGTGTGAAGTGAACAGCGCAAACAGCTTGGTGAGGAACCGTTCGAGTGAGCCCGGTCGAACGGCATCAGCATGAGGATGAGTCTCAAGTACTACTTCAACTTGAGGATGCGTCGGGCACCATTTAAAACGATCAGGGCGATGATGGTACCGACAATCAAATCCGGGTATGCAGACCCGGTCCAGGTGACCAGTGCGCCGGCAACAATTACACCCATATTCGCGACAACGTCGTTTGCGGAGAAGATATAACTCGCTTTCATGTGGGTGCCGCGGTGACGCTTTTTAGCGATCAGGACCAGGCAGCTTACGTTCGCAACTAACGCGATAGCACCGATACCCATCATCAGTGCCGACTCTGGTTCGCTTCCGAAGAAGCTTCGCCTTACCACTTCGCTCAACGCGCCGACCGCGAGCACCAGTTGCAGCCAGCCGGCGAGGTGTGCCGCGCGTGTCTTTAGCGAAGCCGCTCGCCCGACAGCATACAGCGCCAGGCCATACACGGCCGCGTCGGCGAACATATCAAGCGAGTCGGCCACTAGCCCAGCCGACTCGGCGATCAGACCCCATACCAATTCAATCACGAACATTAGCCCGTTGATGGCAAGCAGCAAACGAAGCGTCCGTGCTTCGGAAGCGTCTCCGGCGGCGTCGTCACCCAATTCAATGTTGCCACGTTCCTCAACGGAGCCGAGGAGGCGTGTGCCGAGCTGAAGCGGCGTCAGCTTCGCAAGAATTGGGGCCACGGCGCCGGTATGTGAGACGCGCAGCTGTCGCTGGGCGAGATCGAAATCGAGAGATTTCACGTCATCGATATCGGCAAGCGCCATCCGGATCATATTCTCTTCGGATGGGCAGTCCATCTTTGGAATCGCCAATGTGCTCACGCGGTAGGTCGCGGCGCCGCCACTACCCGGTTCCGATGAAGGCATCGAGTCGCGCAGCTCGGCGCCAAGCCGCAAAGGTAGCAACGCATCAAGAAGCGCAGTTGACTCGCCCTGATGCAGGACAGTCACAGTACGGTTGGCCAGATCGAACGACATCCTATCGATGTCTGGGACCTTTCCCAGTGCAAGCCGGATCAGATTCTCTTCTGAGGGGCAGTCCATCTTCGATACAAAAAACACGCTCTTGTGACGGGGACTTGATACGTTTGCATGATCTTGTTTCATTGGGAGGCATCCTGAACGCTAATACAAGCAGGTTAAACCTTGAACCTGCTTTAACGTCAAGCGCGAGGCGCGCTTACACCCAAAGGCGCCGGGATCGGTACGCATCTAAACACAATCGCGGGTCGGCATCGGTACTTACTTCGGCAGCGTCAATGCGTCGATAATTCGGCAATCGGCGACACGGCCGCCACCACACAAAGGTAAGAGCTTGGATAAATAATTTTTCATGGCGACAAGGTCAGCGATCTTTTGTTCAACGGCCGACAGATGCTGTTCAGTCAACGCCATGACGGTGCAGCAGTCACCGTCGCGCTGGTCAGAAAAGGCCAGGAGACTCCGCACCTGGTCAATCGTGAATCCGATATCACGCGCCCGCCGAACAAAAACCAGACGAGCAAGATCCTCGCTCCCGTAACGCCGATAGTTGCTACCAGATCGCAGTGGCGCGGAAAGTAAGCCAATCTTTTCGTAGTATCGGATCGTCGCTGCTGGCGTCGTCGCCGCTGTGGCCAATTGGCCAATTGTCAAAGTATGTGGCATTGTTCGTGACCTTAAAGTTACTTTAAGGTTTATAAGGTCCCTAATCCAATTGGTCAAGTTTTTTATATAGACGTGTTCAAGCGCTAGCGACGTGGCGCACCCGAAGCGTCCTGACGGCGAGTGGAACTGAGAGAAAAGAACAAACGCAGGCGTTGCAGACACTGGTCAAACGTGCCCCGTAGGGCTGATACCATGTCCTCTCTGCGTTTCTCACTGCGGTCTCGTGTGCCGCCAGCAAAGTGTTGACAGTACCTGCTTGCCCTTGTAGCATCGCCGTTGACCATGAAATTATCCCGTTCATCCCGCCTGGTAGCTGCGGTTATCGCGTTGTTCAGCATCCTGTTCATGCAGCTTGCTGTCGCGTCGTACGCCTGCCCGTCGCATGATGGCCAGGCGATGGCTGCCCTGCCCATGGAAGACATGGCGGGATGCCACGAGATGGATCCGGAGCAGCCCAGCCTGTGTCACGCGTATGGCCAGAGCGGGAATCAGTCGCTCGACAAGCCAGCAGTCCCGCCGCTGCAGCCATTCCTGGCGGTCGGCTTTGGCCTTCCGGTGACTCCGCTGGATGCCACTCATCCTCCTGCTTTCGCATTCCCGCGCACGACCTTCCTGACCCACGCGACGGCGCCCCCGCTTGCCATTCGCAACTGCTGTTTCCGCATTTAATCCTCCAGCTTGCTTTGCTTTCTAATCGCTGCGCGTTTGCGCTGGCGATGTTGTCCATTGCATTCTGGAGGCTTCATGTCATCCCTGTTTTTCAAAGCGGCCGGGCGGCCGCAAATCCCAGCTGTTCGCTGGCCCGCCGCAGTCGTGTTGGCCGCTTTACTTGGCGCGCTGTCCAACGTCGCGTTTGCGTTTGATGCCCCATTAACGCTGGAAGAGGCTACGCGGCTCGCCGTCGAGCGCTCGCGCCTGCTTGCCGCAAAGGACCTGGCTTCCCAGGCTTCGAGGGAAATGGCAGTCGCCGCAGGCCGGCTACCGGACCCGGTCCTGAAGATCGGTCTCGACAACCTGCCGATCAACGGGCCGGACCAGTTCAGTACGACGCGTGACTTCATGACCCAGCGGCGAATTGGCCTCATGCAGGACCTTACCCGCGCCGACAAGCGGCAACTGCGCACCGAACGTTACGAGCGTGAAGCGGAAAAGTCTGCTGCCGAAAAAGCGGCGGCGTCGGCCGCAATCCAGCGCGACACAGCAATGGCCTGGTTGGCGCGGTCTTATGCCGAGGCGATGGCTTCTGCCGTGAGCGAACAGGCGGCGCAAGCGAAGCTCGAAGTGCAGGCAGCGGAGGCTGCCTACCGTGCAGGCCGCGGCACCCAGGCGGATCTCTTCAATGCGCGCAGTGCGCTGGTGGCGTTCGACGACCGCGCGAGCGAAATCCGTGGCAGCATTGCCGACGCCACCATTAAGCTGGCGCGCCGTGTAGGCGACGCAGCGCAACGGCCGCTCGCCGATAAGCCTGCAACCAGTGCCGTCCGGCTCGACCCGGCGACACTGGAGATCCAGCTCGCCGATCACCCGAATATTGCCGTACTCAACAAGCAGGAAGAAATCGGCGCGACCGAAGCGAAGCTGGCGCGCGCCGACAAAAAGGCAGACTGGACCGTCGAAGTGGCGTTCCAGCAGCGCGGCCAGGCCTATTCGAACATGGTGTCGCTCGGCGTGTCGGTCCCGCTGCAGTGGAATCAGAAGAACCGGCAAGACCGCGAGCTGGCGTCGAAGCTCGCCCAGGTCGAACAGGCAAAAGCCGAGCGTGACGACGCGTTACTAGAGAGGGTGGCTGAAGTGCGGGCAATGTTGAATGAATGGCATACCCGCCGCGAACGGCACACCCGCTACGAGCGGGAACTCGTTCCGCTGGCGCAGTCCCGGTCAGCCGCGCAGTTGGCGGCGTACCGCGGTGGTAAAGCCGCGCTCGCCGACGTGCTCGCCGCGCGCAACGCTGAGCTGGCGGTGCGTCTTGAGGCATTGCAGCTGGAGGCGGAGGCGGCCCAACTATGGGCCCAGCTCAATTTCGTATTTCCGCAAGACAGCAGGCCGGCACATTCAGTCGCGCGCATGTACAAGGACCCAAAATGAAAAACAAGAAAGTCATGGTAGCGCTGATCTTGGCCATCGCGGTCGGCAGTGCGGGGTACGGGCTGTACACGCTCGGGAAGCAGCAGGGGATGGCAACCCAATCAGGGACGCCAGCGCCGGCGGCGGCTCAAGCAAAGGGCGCCGTCGATGCCGGTACCGGCAGGAAAGTCTTGTATTGGCACGATCCGATGGTCCCCGGCCAGAAGTTCGACAAGCCCGGCAAATCGCCGTTCATGGACATGCAACTGGTGCCCGTGTATGCCGATGAGAGCACCGATGAAGGCGGCGTATCCATCAGCCCACGGGTACAGCAAAACCTCGGGATCCGTACCGCCGAAGTCACCCGGGGTACGCTTTCGCTCGGGATTGAGGCGGTCGGAAGCATTGCCTACAACGAGCGCGATGTCGCGGTCGTCCAGGCGCGCAGCAACGGCTACGTCGAGCGGCTGTACGTACGTGCCCCGCTCGATCCGGTAAACAAGGGCCAGCCGCTAGCCGAGCTGTATGTGCCGGACTGGGTCGCAGCGCAGGAAGAATTCCTTGCCGTCAAACGGATGCGTGGCGCCGGGACGGAATCCCTGGTGGATGCGGCGCGCCAACGGATGCGCCTTGCCGGCATGAGCGATTCGCAGATCCGATTGATTGATTCGACTGGCAAAGTACATCTGCGGCTGACCGTGCGCGCACCCATCAGCGGGATCGTCGCTGAACTGAACGTGCAGGAAGGGATGACCGTCATGTCGGGTGCGCCAATGTTCCGCATTAGCGGCCTCGACACCGTTTGGGTTAACGCTGCGGTGCCAGAAGCAGTCGCCGCGCAGGTGCGGCCAGGTACTGCCGTCGAAGCGCGCGCGGCCGCATTGCCGGGTACTGTATTGAAGGGCAAGGTCAGTGCGATTCTTCCCGAGGTGGAGGCGGCGACGCGAACCCTGAAAGCGCGCGTGGAGCTGGCCAACCCAGGTCGTCGTCTGGTGCCGGGCATGTTTGCGACCATCCAGTTCGCGCCCGCCGCGGCTTCCAAGGTGTTGACCGTTCCGAGCGAAGCGGTGATCCAGACCGGGAAGCGCAGCGTCGTGATGGTGGCGCAGGAAGGCGGCAAGTTCGCGCCGGTCGACGTCGAAATCGGGGCGGAAGGCGATGGCCAGACCGAGATCCGCAAGGGCTTGGAAGTGGGGCAGAAGGTTGTCGTTTCTGGGCAGTTCCTGATCGACTCTGAAGCCAGCCTGCGCGGAACGGCTATTCGGATGAGCGACATGCCCATGCCGGACAAGCCAATGCAACTTGACGCCGCGGTCCACCGCGGCGAAGGCAAAATCGAAAGTATCGACGCGGACGAAATCACCTTGTCCCATGGGCCGATACCGAGCATGCAATGGCCAGCGATGACAATGGGGTTCCAGCGTCCTGAAGGTGGCGTATCCACGGCAATGAAAGTGGGCGATACGGTGATCTTCGAGTTCAGGCCAACGACGGATGGGGCGTTCAAGCTCATTACCATCACGCCAACAAGCGAAGGCGGTAAGAAATGATCGCAAAGCTGATTCGCTGGTCGATCTCCAACCGCTTCCTGGTATTGCTGGCAACCGTGATGGTCACGGCATGGGGTATCTGGTCGCTGCAGCGCGCGCCGCTCGACGCACTCCCTGACCTGTCAGACGTCCAGGTAATCATCCGCACCACCTACCCGGGGCAGGCGCCGCAAATTGTCGAGAACCAGGTCACGTACCCGCTGACGACCACGATGCTGTCGGTGCCGGGCGCAAAAACCGTCCGCGGCTATTCCTTCTTTGGAGACTCCTTCGTGTACATCCTGTTCGAGGACGGCACAGACCCTTACTGGGCGCGCTCGCGGGTGCTGGAATACCTGAACCAGGTACAGTCACGCCTTCCGCCGCAGGCGAAGACGGCGCTCGGACCGGATGCCAGCGGGGTAGGGTGGGTGTATGAATATGCGTTGGTCGACCGAAGCGGCAAGATGGACCTTTCCCAACTGCGCGCGCTGCAGGACTGGTTCCTCAAGTATGAGCTCAAAACGGTGGTGAACGTCGCAGAAGTCGCGAGCATCGGCGGCATGGTGCGCCAGTACCAGATCGTGCTCGACCCTGCCAAAATGCGGGCGTACAACATCGCCCACGGCGTCGTTGTTGACGCGGTGCAGAAGGCGAACCAGGAAAGCGGCGGTTCGGTGCTCGAACTGGGCGAGGCCGAATACATGGTGCGCGCCAGCGGTTACCTGCAGTCCCTCGACGACTTCGCGAAAATCCCGTTGACGACCACGGAAACGGGAGTTTCGGTGCGCCTGGCGGATGTGGCACGGATTCAGCTGGGGCCGGAAATGCGGCGGGGTATCGCTGAACTGAATGGCGAAGGCGAGGTGGCCGGAGGCGTTATCGTCATGCGGTCGGGGAAGAACGCATTGGAGACGATCAATGCCGTCAAGGTCAAGCTGGAATCGCTTCGGTCCAGTCTGCCTGCGGGCGTCGAGATTGTCACGACCTACGACCGTTCGGGCTTGATAAAGGGGGCGATCGGCAATCTTCAGGAAAAGCTGATCGAGGAATTTATCGTGGTCGCAATTGTCTGCGCGGTCTTCCTGTTCCATCTGCGTTCCGCGCTGGTCGCCATCGTCACGCTGCCGATCGGGATCCTGATCTCGTTCATCGTCATGCATTACCAGGGCGTGAATGCCAACATCATGTCGCTGGGCGGGATCGCCATCGCGGTCGGTGCGATGGTCGACGCTGCTGTTGTCATGATCGAGAACGCGCACAAGCACATCGAGGTATGGAACCATGCGCACCCAGGCAGCAAGCTCGAAGGCAAGGAGCATTGGCGCGTGATCGGTGACGCTGCGGCGGAGGTGGGGCCGGCGCTGTTCTTCTCGCTGTTGATCATCGTACTGTCATTCATCCCGGTGTTCACCCTGGAGGCCCAGGAGGGAAGACTGTTCTCGCCGCTGGCATTCACCAAGACCTATGCGATGGCTGCGGCGGCGGGTCTGGCGGTGACCCTCATTCCTGTTTTGATGGGCTATCTGATCCGGGGACGCATTCCGGACGAGCAGAAAAATCCGCTCAACCGGGTTCTGATCGCCTTGTACCGTCCATTGCTCGAATGGGTACTGCGCTTTCCCAAAGCGACGCTGTTGGTGGCAGGCTTGATCGCTGTCGTGACGGTATGGCCGATGACAAGGCTTGGTGGCGAGTTCATGCCGCCGCTTGACGAGGGCGACCTGCTGTACATGCCGTCCGCGCTGCCTGGGCTATCGGCGGGCAAGGTGGCGCAGCTGCTGCAGCAGACCGACCGCCTGATCAAGACGGTGCCTGAAGTGCACAGCGTGTTCGGCAAGGCCGGGCGCGCCGAAACCGCGACCGATCCGGCGCCGCTCGAGATGTTCGAAACCACCATCCAGTTCAAGCCGCGCGACCAGTGGCGTGCGGGCATGACGACCGATAAGCTGGTCGCCGAACTTGACCGTATTGTGAAGGTTCCAGGCCTTTCCAACATCTGGGTACCGCCAATCCGCAACCGCATCGACATGCTGGCTACCGGCATCAAGAGTCCGGTTGGCATCAAGGTTGCAGGCACCGACCTCCACGAGATTGACCGCATCGCCAGTGCGATCGAACGGATCGTCAAGCCTGTACCCGGCGTCTCGTCAGCGCTCGCGGAACGCCTTACTGGCGGGCGCTACATCGACATTGACATCAACAGGGATACGGCGGCGCGGTATGGCCTGAACATCGCTGACGTGCACAGCGTCGTATCGTCCGCGATTGGGGGCGACAACATTGGCGAGAACATCGAAGGGCTGCAGCGTTTCCCGATCAACGTGCGATATCCTCGCGAATACCGCGACTCGATCGAGAAGCTGCGCCAGCTGCCTGTCCTCACGCCGCGTGGCGCCCAGATTCGCCTGGGCGATGTCGCGACCATCCGCATCACCGATGGTCCGCCAATGCTCCGGAGCGAGAACGCACGCTTGTCCGGATGGGTGTACGTCGACATCCGCGGCCGCGACATGGGGTCTGTCGTGCGCGACATGCAGCAGGTTGTGGCCAAGGAAGTGAACCTGCCTGCGGGTTACTCCGTGTCGTGGTCCGGCCAGTTCGAGTACATGGAGCGGGCCAGCGCCAAGCTCAAGGTCGTGGTGCCCGCTACGCTGTTGATCATATTCGTGCTGCTATACCTGACGTTCAAACGTGTCGACGAGGCGGTGCTGATCATGGCCACGCTTCCCTTCGCGCTTGCCGGCGGGGTCTGGCTGCTGTGGGCACTTGGGCACAACCTGTCGGTCGCGAGTGCGGTCGGTTTCATTGCGCTGGCTGGCGTGGCGGCCGAGTTTGGCGTCATCATGCTGATCTACCTGAAGCACGCGTGGGAAGACGGGGTGCATGCCGGCAAACATACCGAAGCGGACCTGCTCGATGCGATTCGCGACGGCGCGGTGCTTCGGGTACGGCCGAAGGCGATGACGGTGGCAGTCATCGTCGCGGGCCTGATCCCGATCGTCATCGCGTCCGGCACCGGTTCGGAAATCATGCAGCGCATCGCAGCGCCGATGGTGGGCGGGATGATCACGGCCCCGCTGTTGTCGATGTTCGTCGTGCCGGCGGTGTACCTGTTGATGCGCAGGCGGGAACTTCGGCGAGCGCGCGCGGAGACGTGAATGAACCGTCCCACGCAGCGCGCATCGGAGCATAATAGTGACTTGCCGACGTGTGCGAGGCGTGCAGCGTAGCTGTGCGTTCTTTGATATTACTTGTGGAGGGCAACATGGAATTCACAACATTCAAACGGGCCGCACTCGGCGGGACGTTTGCGGCAACCCTGCTGAGTGGCTGCATGCCGATGCCGATGCACATGAGGCAGGGCGAAGCGGGCCACGGCGGGCAAAAAGGGGCGATGGCAGCGCACATGGCCGATATGAAAGCGATGTGCGCTGGCATGCGCGAGAAGATGATGGCCGCAAGGACTCCGGAAGAGCGGATGGCGGTCATGCATGCACAGATGCAGTCGATGCCGCCGGACGCCCAGCAACGTATGCACGAACACATGCGGTCAATGCCCGCGGAAGCGCGCGCGCGGATGCATAACCATCCGGGATCGATGTGTGAGTAGTGCCGGGTAGCCACGTTGATCGCGTGGCTGCCTGAACGGTGCTTCCTACGCAACCGTGCGGTCGCACTCGTTCTCAACCTCACCGATACTAACCCGCCTGTCGGCCGAGATCCCCTGGTCACCTGCCGGCGCCGCAGCGACGGTAACCTGACCCCGGCCGTGCTGGACTACACGCTCACTAAAGGCAAATCGGCCTTCGATCGCGCTGTAGCCGCGGCAGGATTCGACGAGCTAGATGCCCTCCGGATTGCTGCCAGCATCCGCGCGGGTCACCGAATCTGATCGAGGCGGCTCTTGATCCTCTGCATTTGCTCGATTTCGCTCCGCTGAGCCTCGATAATGTCTCTGCATAAATTCAATAGTTCCGCATTCCGTAACTCGGCCTCCCGGCACATGAGAATCGCCCCCGAATGATGCGGGACCATCGAGTCGATGAACTGTCGATCATCGATCAGGGTTTGCGCGCGTGTCGCGGCGAAAGAGGCGATGGTGAGGAAAATGAATACCGCGTAGAGTACGGTATTCAGGCTCTTTCGGGGAAACATGCCCGGCATTGTAGCCAGCATGAAAATTCCCATCGGTGCCCACATGGTCACCGCCATGTACAACATGTTGAGATTGTTCCGAAAATCGTGAACGCCGTCGATCATCGAGAACATCACGACGTACATGACGATCAGACCGAGCGCCATGTTAATCCAGAACATCCGATACGGGCTGCCGGAACTGCCGCCATGCTCGTGCTGGCTTGTATGAGAGGACTTAACCATATCAAATCTCCCTTTTCGCTTCGGGGCCTTGCTTGTCCGGATACCCGGCCTCGCTAAGCGCCGCCCGGAAAGCGCTCTCGTTCGAGGCGCTATCGACTCGGACTTCACGCGCAGGCGGGTCGGTTTCGATGCGGGCTTGCGGGTCGACGCTCAGCAGCGCTTTCGTGACGGACTTGGCGCAGCCGCCGCAGGTCATGTTTGGAATGTGAAAACGAAGCATCTTGATCTCCTGGTTGGTTATTGTGTCCGACTAATATGAGGTTTGACAGCGTGGCAAGGTCAAACCTTTTTAGCGAAATTTTCTATATGGACTTCAACGGCGATACGCTGCCCCGCGCTTATGCGAACCCGAGATGGGATGGTCATCGACGAAGCTGACCTCGGCCGGGTAACATCGTGCTGGGAAAGCTTGTGTGCGTTCACCTACACTCACGAATGAGTGAACCTGGCGGGACGACAGCGTGACGTGGCGGGCGTGTCGCCCCCAAACCGAGTCGTCCTATGTGGAGCCTGTGGAGGCTGTTCCGCCCCCGCTGTGGCAGTCTGCTCAGCCAAATCCGCAATGATCGGGCAAACCGGGCGGTCATCGCCGTGGCAGTGATCGGCGAGGTGTTCGAGCGTTTGCGCCATCGCTTGCAGTTCGGCGATCTTCGCCTTTAGTCCGGCGACATGGGAGAGTGCCATCGTCTTGACGTCGGCGCTCGCGCGGTCGCGGTCGCGCCACAAGACCAGCAGTTCCGATATCTGTTCGACAGAAAAGCCAAAGTCGCGTGCGCGACGGATGAAGAGCAGGGTATGTGCGTCCGGCGAACTGTAATTTCGGTAGCCTGCGTCAGAACGAATGGCTTTCGGGATTAAGCCAATCTGTTCGTAGTAGCGAATCATCTTCGCCGAGACACCGGAGAACTTCGCCGCTTGACCGATATTCATCATCATCTCCTTCTAGAATTAATAAAATGCCACCCGAAAAAACCGCAGGCTTACCTACGCGGCGATGCTTCTTCGGGCGTAAAGAAGACATCGGCATGCAGGTCCTCAGACCGCAGCCCGCGTGCCTTACAGACTTGCATAGCTGCTTCGACCATCGGTGGGGGCCCGGCCACATAAGCCTTCCAGCCATCAAAATCGTGCAGGTCCTTGGCTACGGCATCGGTGACGAAACCGGTGCGCAAGCGCGTCTCCATTGGAGCGTCGGAGAGGACGGGCATGAAGGTGAGGTTGGGGTGCCGTTGCGCCAGACCCTCGAAATGGTCGACCAGATAAAGATCGCATTCGCTGCGGGCGCCGAAATAGACATGGATCGGCTGCTTCATGCAGCGTGCCATTGCCGCCTCGACGATCCCTTTGATCGGAGCAAGGCCCGAGCCGCCGGCGACGCATAGGATCGGCCCGGCGTGCTGCTCGCGCAGGTACGAAGAGCCGAATGGCCCTTCCATCAGCACCGGATCGCCGAGCTTCAACAGCTTGTGAATGCGCTGGCTCGCAGCCCCACCCGGCACTCGGCGGATGTGGAATTCGAACTCTCGATCGCCCGGCGCGCTTGCCATTGAATAGTCGCGGGTGGGCGCACCCGGGAATGTGAGGCGAGCGTATTGACCCGCCGTAAAGCCAAGCGGATCGGCCCCATCGATGGCGAGCCGGATAAGCTTGATGTCGTGTGTGGCGTCCCCGATCTCCGTCACGCGGCAGTTCAGACGGCGGCGTGGATGGGATGGGGTCGCCTCGTCGCCGCCAAGCCAGGCGACGCTCGCATCCGTTGCCGGAATCGCGCGGCAGGCGAGGATCAGCCCCTGCGCCTTCTCCTCGTCCGAGAGCGCGAAGCGGCTATGATCAAGGAGATCGACCTCACCGCTGACGAGGCGCGACTTACAGGCCCCGCACCGGCCGGAGCGGCAACCATGCGGATAGGCGATGCCGTCGGCGAGTGCCGCTTCGAGGATTGTGACGCCCTCCGGTACCGCGATGGTGCGTTCGGCCTGGCGTAACCCAATATGTTTCGTCATGGTTCTCTCTCAGGCAGTATTGGACAGACCGAGTGCCACCGTCAGGCCCGGTTGTGGTGACGGGAACGTACCGAAGAAGACCTTCTCGCCAACCAAGGTGATCGGTGCGACACGCACACCGGTGCGCGCCTTGGCTTCCTCCATGGTCTCGGGGGCGGAGAGGTCGCGTTCTTCGAACGCGATCCCCTCTCCCTCGAGCCAAGCCTTTAGCGTCCGGCAGTCAGGGCAAGTTGGTGTCGTGTAGATAATTACTCGGGGATGAGATGCGCTAGCCATGACGGCCTCCTCAATCTTGTTTTGGTGTTCAGCCAGGCGGCGCTTCGGTGCGGGATCAACGATCATTCACCAGGCCCGACTTGAGCGATGCCGCCCCGCTCCCCGGCGCCTCGGTACGGGTTTCAACCGTCATGGGTGCCCGGAAGCGCTTGAGCCGGAGCGCGTTGCCCAGCACGAAGACACTGGAGAGCGCCATCGCGGCGGCGGCGAAGATCGGCGACAGCAACGTGCCGTTCACCGGGTAGAGCGCGCCCGCCGCGACCGGGATCAGCACGGCGTTATAGGCGAAGGCCCAAAACAGGTTTTGCTTGATGTTGCTGATCGTCGCCTTGCTGAGCGCGATGGCATTCGGCACGCCACGCAGGTCGCCGGACATCAGCACCACGTCAGCCGCCTCGATCGCCACATCGGTTCCCGTGCCGATGGCGAGCCCAACGTCCGCTTCGGCGAGCGCCGGCGCGTCGTTGATGCCGTCCCCAACGAAGGCGACCCGCGCGCCATTGATCCGGAACTTCTTGATCGCCGCAACCTTCCCGTCGGGCAATACCTCGGCCGCGACTTCATCGATGCCGAGCTGCCTGGCGATCGCCGCGGCCGTAGCGGCGTTGTCGCCGGTGATCATCGCGACCTTGAGTCCAAGCGCGTGCAGCGCCTTGATTGCCTCGGGCGTCGTCTCCTTGATCGGATCGGCGACCGCGATCACTGCCGCCAAGCGTCCGTCGACTGCGGCATAGAGGGGACTCTTGCCTTGCTCGCCGAGCCGCAGGGCGGTCGGCAGGAAGCTCGACACATCAAGACCGAGCTGCGTCATGAACCGGTCCGCGCCGACGGCAACGGTCCGGCCGGCGACCTTGGCCGACACGCCGAAGCCCGGTGTGGCGTCGAAACCCTCGATGGGGGCGAGCCTTATGTCCCGCTGCTTTGCGGCTACCACGATCGCTTCGGCGATCGGGTGCTCGGAGCGGGACTCGACCGCCGCAACGAGAGCCAGAACCTCGTTGTATTCGAAGCCCTCGGCGAGAACGAGGTCGGTCAACTCGGGACGTCCTTTGGTCAAAGTGCCGGTCTTGTCGAGCGCGATGATGCTCACATCGCGCAGCGCCTGCAAGGCTTCGCCCTTGCGGAAAAGAATGCCGAGCTCGGCCGCGCGGCCGGTACCGACCATGATCGAGGTCGGCGTGGCGAGCCCCATGGCGCACGGGCAGGCGATGATGAGAACCGCAACCGCATTCACGAGCGCGAAGGTCAGCGCCGGTGTCGGACCGAAGATCAGCCAGACGAGGAAGGTCAGCGTGGCCGCTGCCATCACCGCCGGGACGAACCACATTGTTACCTTGTCGACCAGCGCCTGGATCGGCAACTTGGAACCCTGCGCTTCCTCGACCAGGCGGATGATCTGCGCGAGCACCGTGTTCGCGCCGACCTTGGTGACGCGGAAACTGAAAGCGCCCGTCTTGTTGATCGTGCCGCCGACGACTTCGGCGCCCACCCCCTTCGACACGGGCACCGGCTCGCCGGTGATCATGCTCTCGTCAACATAAGAAGCGCCTTCGACGACCTCGCCGTCGACCGGAATCTTCTCGCCCGGACGAACGAGCACGACATCACCCGTTGTCACCTGATCGAGCGGAATCTCGACAGTATCGCCGTTGCGCTCGACGCGCGCGGTCTTGGCCTGAAGTCCGACCAGGCGCTTGATCGCCTGCGAGGTTCGCCCCTTGGCGCGCGCCTCCAGCGTGCGTCCGAGCAAGATCAAGGTCACGATGACCACGGCTGCTTCGAAATAGACGTTGGCGGTGCCCGGTGGAAGCGCGTCGGGGACGAAGGTCGCGACCACCGAATAGCCGTAAGCCGCCGCCGTGCCGAGCGAGACCAGCGAGTTCATGTCGGGGGCGCCGCGTAGCAACGCCGGTACGCCCTTGCGGAAGAAGCGCAGACCCGGACCGAACAGGACAAGGGTGGCGAGCGCGAATTGCAGATACCAGCTCGTCTGCTCGCCGAGGATCCCCATCACCCAATGGTGCATGGCGGGAATGAGGTGAGAGCCCATCTCGAGGATGAAGACTGGCACGGTGAGGATGGATGCTATGAGCAAATCGCGCCGCAGCGCCCGCGTCTCGATCTCCCGACGCTCGGCATCCTGATCTGCCGCATTCGCCGTCTCGGCGGACAAGCGGCGGGACTTGTAACCCGCCAGTTCAACCGCTGCTTCGAGGTCAGCCGTGGAGACGATCCCTGCAAGGTGGCGCACCCGAGCGCGCTCGGTCGCCAGGTTGACATTGGCCTCGAGCACGCCCGGGATTTGTGCGAGGGCCTTCTCAACCCGGCCGACACACGAGGCGCAGGTCATGTCCTCGATCGTAAGCTCGGTTGTCTCTTCGCGGACGACGTAGCCGGCGCTCTCGATAGCGCGGACAACCGCTTGCGAATCGGCCAAGCCGATGAAAGTGATGTCGGCGCGCTCTGTGGCGAGATTGACCGCGGCCGTATGCACACCGGGGATCGCTTTCAGCGCGCGCTCGACACGCCCGACACACGATGCACACGTCATGCCGTCGACCTGCAGGCTCAGACGAGTGCCGCCGGAAAAGGATGGATTGGAGCCTTGTTGGAGGGCAACGGAAGCCATTGAACTACCTCTTGAATGTTTGTTTGAGGAATAGCTTGAAGCTTCCTACGATGGTAAGGTCAAGGCCTGTAGGCGATTTTTTTTCGCGAAGCGCAAGCTCCGAATGCCGTCGGCTCCGCCGAAGTCGTGATCGCCTTCCGCGCAAAGCTTCCTGGCCGTCCAGTGTCAGCGGCCACCCACTTGCAACGGATGTGGACGAGTGATCGCGACGCAAGGGACCACTCCGGCTGAGCGCGATTCAACCAGCTTTTCCTGTATCGTCCCGCACACAGTCACGGTAACCAATCTCTCAGGATAAGTCCGAGCTGCGTTAAGTTCTGCTTGACCTTTCCATCGTTGGAAGGATTAGAGTGACCCTGTCTATATCTTGGAGAGCGCTTATGTTTGAGCATAAATTCGGCCGCACTGGCTCACACACCGCCATGGCGGCCGGGAGCGTCGCAGACACCTCTGAAAGTCAGAGAAGTGGGCGGAGAGAGCAGATGATCGACGTGGACGAGAACAGCGGTGCAGTGCCTGGAACAACAGTCGTGACAGGGAGACCTAACACGCTGATCAGCAAGTGTCTTATCTGCCGATATCGAAAGCCGGCTGGACGGACCGGGGAGAGCGCAAATGCCTAAGGTCACGATATTGCCCCATCCAGAACTTGCGCCAATGGGGGCGGAATTGACCATCCCTACTGGGATAAGCATCTGTGATGCGCTACTGGACAACAAGATCGACGTCGAGCACGCGTGCGGCAAGGTAGGGGCTTGCACGACATGCCATGTCATCGTCCGCAACGGATTCTCGTCCTTCGGAGACGCAACCGAGGACGAGGAAGATATGCTCGACCGGGCATGGGGCGTGGAACGCCACTCGCGGCTGTCATGTCAAGCGATCATAGCCGATGCTGACCTGACCGTCGAAATCCCACGATATTCGTCCGTTGAAGCAAATTTGTCACGGCTAGAATTTCTTGTCTCCCTATGAAGCGCATCAGTTGCCGCGATTTGAGTGGCATTATTGCTTCACAAATCCTTGAAGCAAAAATGCCACTTCCCGATAAGTTGAAGGAATTTTGCCACTTCCCGATTGCGGAATTTTCAGCCAACCCACCGTCGTCCGTATAAGCAAATTTAGCACAACCAATTCTCGCGTCTCCCAATGAAGCGAACGAGTTGCCGCGTCTCGAAAAGATGAAGAAATTTTGCCATTCCCGATCGCGGAATTTGCAGTTTTCTTTCTGACGTTGGAAGCTGTTACATTCCAACCCATCGCCGGGAAACCTTTCTGCCTGTACAGCGCAAAGTATTGACAATTCGCCTTGACTTTTACATAACCTAGACTATGTTGAAAGGCTATTGAAGAGATAACAAAGAGGCTGTGCAATGCAGATCCGATTCGCTATCCCAGCCGAAACGCGGCGTCCGGGCAAATCACATCGCTATGATGTCTTTGGTCCCAAGATAGGCCGCTCACTGACATTTTTCCACCCGCGAGCGCTCGACAGATGGATTGATCTTGAGCGGGACCCGGCCGTTACCTGGTACTGCGAGCGCCCGGTACGAATTAACGATGGTAAGTTTAAGCGCCTTGTGGATTTCTACGCGATTCGGCAGGAAAAGGAAGAGCTCTCCTTTATCCTTAAGCCCGGAGAAGATCCTGACTGCAGTCCACAGGAGCTTTTCGGACCGGGCTTCGTTCAGTGGTGTCACCAAAGTGAGATCGCCGTTCATCTAGTCGACAGTGAGCCGGCGTCGTCCAACCGCCAAATAATGACTAATAATTGGGGACACGTCTTACGTGAACTATCGGCATTTGGCCGGTATGTCCCGACGCAACTGACAGATTCAGTCTTGCTCGAGCTTTCCAAGCCACGTACGCTGGATGAACTTCAACTCCACTATCCAAAGGTCGATCCGATCCTGTTGAAGGTGGCATCGTTCAGTCTGCTGCATCGAGGCCTTGCTTCATGCGCAGGCATCGAGCAGCAGCCGTTTTCCAGCTCGTTACCATTCTCTGCACTATGACCGCGCATCACTTCTACGGACACATCCAGGGCGGGCGCGAGCAGATTCCTGAAGCGTATCGACAAATGGATACATGGCCTACAGTCGACGCGTCGGCGCTCTCGCCGGCTCGGCGCAGCGTGTACGCAAACCGAGTTCAGGCATTGACCCTCTATTTAACAGTTCCTGAGCTGTCGGTCGCCGCAATTAGCGCGGAGACCGGGATTGACAGAAAAACGCTGGCCAGGCTGGTCATTCGGTGCACCACGACGCACAAGGACGGACGGCTTTACGGTTACCGGGGTGCCGTTCCTGGAGTTCGGATTAAGGAATATGAGCGCTTCGCCCCGATTCACATTAATGAGCAGGGGAGAGCTGGGGCCTTTAGGCAACTAAGGCAGCGCTATCCCGAAATTGAAGCCTATCTCAAACGCGCGTTCGTCGAACGCACGCGGCACATTCAAACGGAACAGGAGGTCCGAAAATCCATGCGGTCCATCCATCGGGCCTTCCGTAGGCATTGCCAGGAAGCCGGCATCAAGCAAGACGAGTATCCATTTACGGAAAGCCGCCTTGCCATTCGCTCGCTGTATGCCTACTTCGAGTTTCTTTCTAAGGAGTCGTTCGAAATGTCGGTCAAGCATGCTGGAGGATTGCGCGTGCGCGCGTTACCTTCTTCCTTGCCGCACGCGCCGGCCGCGACGCGCGCATTTGAAGTGGTCGAATTTGATGGACATAAAATCGATCTGCGCCTGACAGTTAGGTTACGTGGTAGCACCGGTGTCGAACAGCCAGTTGAAATGCACCGCATATGGATTCTAGTCCTCCTTGATGTCGCGACTCGCTGCGTCATCGGCTATCACTTGGCACTTAGCCGGGAGTACTCGAAGCACGATGTCGCGTGCGCGTTACAGTCCGCGCTGACACCGTTTAAGCCGCGGGAGTACGGCATTCCGACGCTTGCAATCCGAAAAGGCGGCGGATTTCCTTCGGACGTTGTGGAAGGGGCGCAATTCGCGTGTTGGGACTGGTTCAAATGCGACAATGCGAAGTCCCATCTGGCCGCTGACACGATCGAAAGGCTTACCCAAACCATTGGTTGCTGGCCGCATGTCGGACCTCCAGGCGAGCCGAACGACCGCCCGCATATCGAGCGCTTTTTTCATCTGGTGTCGCGCCACTTCGCCCATTCTTTGCCTGGAAACCTTGGCAGTAATCCGCTAGCCATCGAACGCGCGCTGAGCGACCCCAAGGGAAACATGCGGCTGCTCGTCACGCTAGAAGAACTCGAGGATATGATCGAAGTACTCGTAGCGGACTACAACGGGGAACCGCATTCCGCACTGGATGGCCGAACACCCCTGGAGGCAATGGCCAATTCCGTTGCGCGCCATTCTAGCCAGATCCGGATCATGCCCCAGGTCGCGAGGGCAGATCTCTGCATCCTTCAAGAGGCAAAGATCGTCACGGTCAAGGGAACTGGTGAAAAGGGCCTCAGGCCGCACATCAATTTTTGCAATGTCCGTTATACAAATCCGATCCTCGCTAGCAGTCCGGCTTTGATTGGTAAGAAGTTGCGGATGTATTTCGATCCACGTGATATACGAACAGTGAAAGTGTATTTTGCGGACGGCGGGGAGCTAGGTGTGCTGACTGCCGCTCGTCCCTGGGGAATACCTCCACACTCGCTCAAGGTAAGACAGGAGATTTTTCGCTTGGTTGCCGAGCGAAAACTGGAGATTCGTGACGGGGACAACCCTGTGGAGGCGTGGGTCCGGCTACGGATGGGACAGCGAGACCGCAAGCACGTCGCCGGACAGCTCGCGAAACAGCAACGGCTTGACGACGCCAACACGCCCTCCCAAAGCCCAACGGAGGTTCAGGAAGAGCCCTTTGTTGACTTACGAACGAGTGCCCCGGCGGAGCAGGGGCGTGGGATCCCAAAGGCCCTGAAACCCGAAGAGGTACGCAGCGAGGCACCGGCTTTGGCAAAAGTGGTTCCATTGAATCTCGTAGTTCGCAAGACGTTTACATTCTAGGGGCGGCGCCATGAACTTGACCTATCAACGCCCAATAGAGATTGACGACCATCCAATTGTCGGCAAGCGATACCTCGTGGCCACCCCTACGATCGATACGGTCACAGGGCGAATTGTCAAGCAGATTCGCTTGCGCAGCCCTGGGGCTATCCTTTACGGCTATCCACGATTTGGCAAGACGTCCGCGATCCGGTACATCATCCGCTATCTAAAGGAGGTGTTTCCGGGAGCCATTTGCGTTAATTTCCGATGTGAAACGCATCGAGCCGGGTCCGAAGGCGCATTCCTGTGCTCGCTACTTGCCGCGGTAGGGCACAGCGAGCCGCTCGCAGGTCAAGTTTCGCGTAAGCGCATCCGGCTCATTGAGTTTATCTGCGAGCTTGCCGACCGAGCTGGAAAAGACTGGATCGTTTTTTTCGCGGATGAGGCCCAAAAACTACAGGTAATAGAGTATGAGTGGCTGCGCGATCTTCACGATCAGCTTGAGCACAAGGGAATTCGTATGATTACGATTCTCGTGGGCCAGCCACAGATTCTGGATCAGAAGTCCGCATTGCGGCAGTCACGCGATACTCAGATCGTTTTGCGCTTCATGGTCACCGAGATGCGATTTGGCGGGTTGCGGTCAGCTGAGGAGGTCGCCACCTGTCTGGCCGCGTATGACCAGTCGTGCTACCCAGCGGATAGTACGTGGCAATTCACCCGTTTCTTCTACCCGCGTGCTTATGCTGCCGGCCTGCGGCTAGCAGACCACGCTCTCGCGGTTTGGCAAGCGTTCGAGCGTGCCCACCACGGGGCCGGATTTACAGACTCGATAGAGATCCCAATGGCATATTTCGCCAGGGCTGTCGAATGCGCACTCAGCGAACATTATCAATACGACAGCGACGAATTCGACTTCTCTACAGCCATCTGGGATCAAGCTGTACTGGACTCGACCTACGTGCTCGCTTGTGAAGAGACTAGGTTAGGGCTGCCCCTACCTGAATGGCGCTAGAGTGAGGATCTTCGAAGATACCTTCGCGATCACGAAGCCGGAATGGTGCTGGCGCGTGCAATGGATGACAGGATTTGATTCGGCATTCGGGCTCCTGATGAAGTTCGCGCTGCTCAATGCGTTGACAGGTAAAGAAGTGGCGACGCAATTCGTCAGCCGTAAATGCGGCAAGCGGTCGGCGCTGATCCGAAGCGTCAACGTCGATCTGCGCGAACATCGGCTCTTCGACCTCGCAGAGATGGCAAGTGCGTTAAAAACCGACATACGCAGTGTTGAAGCCGCTTTCGTGACCACGGAATGTGCCGACCTCAGCGCTTCATCAAAGGAGCTTAAGTGGTGTGAGCTGTGTATGGCTTGGGGCCTGCATCTGCCGGTCACGCAAATGCACACGGTAAGCCAGTGTCCCATTCACAACCGGGCGCTCTTGGATCGATGTGTGCAATGTGAATCCGCGATACCCTACACAATCAGTGCGGCTTCGTTCGAAAAGCCTTTCCAATGCCCAACCTGCCAGTTTGACCTTGCTCCACGATTACGGAACGCTCGAAGCTGGGTACCCGAGGTTCGTACTGAGCACGTTACGCGCATCAACATGATGCGAAAATATGTACGGGGTCATGACAACATGATAGCCGCGGCCCAACAGATACCAACGCTAACCGAGCATTGCACAAGCCTGCGGTTGCCAGGAAGGAGCGAACAGCAATCCCCTGGCTACCTGGCTTTCGTCGCTCAAGTTCTCGCCGAGCTCGAGTCAAATCAGGGTCAGTCGAGTTTGCCGCTGAGCCCCCTATCAGTGGCACGTTATGGCTTGAACTGGTCCGGACCGGAGTCTATTGGCGAACACTGCATGGGTACGGATGAAGAACACAGGTTCCAGACTACAGAGGAAATGGCTGTCGTCAGGCAGACATACCGTGCAGTTAAACGAAGAGTTCTGCAGCAGCTGGGCGGGCATAGGCGGTGTGTTGCGTCCGCGTGCCGGCACCTCTGGTGGGACATGCGCGGCGCAAGAACTTCGAGCTTCTGCCCCACCGCCATGTCGTTTATCCGCTGGCGCATGCTATGGGAGGGGTGCGGAACGCCCAGGTATTTGGACGCGAAACAAAAGCCGCTGGAATTCTTCGGCATCCTCGGCTGGCTGCAAGCACGGCCCGCCCCCTATCCAGATGATTGGCCCGTGCCGCGGAAAGCGTGGATGCTTGCACATATTTTTTCGTGCGTGTGCCTTGCAAGCTACGAAGCGTTAAAGAAGGAAGCGGAGGAAGAAGGCGGCGCGACGATGCTTTGGGACGCGAGGCCGACAGCGCCACAAGCTGTTACGCACTGGGTTTTGGCCAACAGTACCGACGGCGCTCAGCTGCCGGTCATATTTACCCCGGCGCGCGGGTTGTTACGACGTTTGTCTCCGGCCCCTGCAAACAAAAAACATCATTCTTGGAACGCAGACCGCTTGGCCAGAATCGTCCGATGAAGGTGTGAGCGCCAGTCTCGATCGATTGCTTTTCTCTTTCATTTCCAAACCGCTTGACCTGTAGTCACTACAGAGTCTTCAATAGGGCCAATGCAAAAGATCATAACGACGGCCGACCGCAAGCTCTGCGGGTCAATGGCCACCCCACGGTGCGACAATCTGCGATTACAAATCTTCTACTGACTTTATCTTAGCCGGCACAGCGATCGTGCAGCTCAGGCGGAGGACCCGCTTGATCGTAGGGGAACGGCGTGCAGGGTTGGTGACCAGCGGTCTCGCGAGGCGAAGATTATATTTGTCGGGCGCCAGCTCGTCCAATCTGATCAGTATCCTGTTTGGGGCTGACGCCATTTTCGACCAAGGCCCTCCCGATTGCTGATTGTATCGTGATCAGTAAACCGGTGATCGCATTGCTGTCCTCAGTCGGCGGAAGATCGTCCAGGTTGGGAAATACGCCAGCATACGTGCTGGTTGCATTGGTAGCAGAATCGGTGCGCCGTACTTGCCACGATGACCCACTTAGTCTATGAGAAAAGTCGGATTCGGCCAGGACACTCACAGCGACTCTTAGGGAGACAGTCGACTCCTCAGATCGCACGTCCGTAAATTCCATAGTCGTAAAAACCGTGCAATGTTGGTCTTCATGGCATGAGGTGAAAAGCCTAATTTTGAATCGCCACGAGTTTGCTAGACACTCGCGAGCCTCTCAAAGTACCGCTTCTCAAAATTGACCGGCGAAAGCTTCT